>NZ_AP017469.1:0-4585298 GCF_002355555.1 Hafnia sp. CBA7124
GTGGAGTCCGCCGTGTCACTTTCGCTTTGGCAGCAGTGTCTTGCCCGATTGCAGGATGAGTTACCTGCCACAGAATTTAGTATGTGGATCCGTCCTTTACAGGCGGAACTGAGTGACAACACCCTGGCGCTGTATGCTCCTAACCGTTTTGTATTGGATTGGGTTCGTGACAAATATCTCAACAACATCAACGGATTGTTGAATGATTTTTGTGGCAGCGATGCGCCGGTTTTACGTTTTGAAGTTGGCACCAAACCTGCGATGGCCATTCCGGCACAAAGCCCGGTTACGGCCAGCGTTTCTGCGCCTGTCATCCAGACCGCGGCTCGCAGTATTGCACCTATGCGTCCGAGCTGGGATAACTCACCGGCGCAGCCTGAACTGTCTTATCGCTCGAATGTAAATCCTAAGCATACGTTCGATAACTTTGTTGAGGGTAAGTCTAACCAACTGGCCCGCGCGGCGGCGCGTCAGGTGGCTGATAACCCTGGCGGCGCTTATAACCCGCTGTTTTTATATGGCGGCACCGGTTTAGGTAAAACTCACCTTTTGCACGCGGTGGGAAATGGCATTATGGCGCGCAAAGCCAATGCCAAAGTGGTGTATATGCACTCTGAGCGTTTCGTTCAGGATATGGTTAAGGCCCTGCAAAATAACGCGATCGAAGAGTTTAAACGCTACTATCGTTCTGTTGATGCTCTGCTTATTGATGATATTCAATTTTTTGCGAATAAAGAGCGCTCGCAGGAAGAGTTCTTCCATACCTTTAACGCACTGCTTGAAGGCAATCAGCAAATCATTCTGACGTCAGACCGCTATCCAAAAGAGATCAATGGCGTGGAAGATCGCCTGAAATCGCGCTTTGGTTGGGGATTGACCGTCGCTATCGAGCCGCCTGAATTAGAAACGCGTGTCGCTATTCTGATGAAAAAAGCCGATGAAAATGATATTCGCCTGCCGGGTGAAGTCGCCTTTTTCATCGCCAAGCGTCTACGCTCTAATGTGCGTGAACTTGAAGGCGCACTGAATCGCGTCATTGCGAATGCCAACTTTACCGGTCGCGCAATTACCATCGATTTCGTGCGTGAAGCATTGCGCGATCTGCTCGCTTTGCAGGAAAAATTAGTCACTATCGATAATATTCAGAAGACAGTCGCTGAGTATTATAAAATTAAGGTGGCCGATTTACTGTCTAAACGCCGTTCCCGCTCGGTTGCTCGCCCACGCCAAATGGCGATGGCGCTGGCAAAAGAGTTGACCAACCATAGCTTGCCGGAAATCGGTGATGCATTTGGTGGTCGTGACCATACTACGGTCTTGCATGCCTGTCGTAAGATTGAACAGCTGCGTGAAGAAAGCCACGACATCAAAGAAGATTTTTCTAATTTAATCAGAACGTTGTCATCCTAATCAAATAACAGTCATCGTAGCGATATGAAATTTATTGTTGAACGTGAACATCTGCTAAAGCCGTTGCAACAGGTAAGCAGCCCGCTGGGTGGCCGACCAACGTTGCCTATTCTTGGTAATCTGCTGCTGCAGGTTGAAGACGGCCATCTATTGCTGACAGGCACCGACCTTGAAATGGAAATGATCGCCCGTGTTCCTCTTGCTCAAGAGCATGAGACGGGTGCGACAACGGTTCCTGCGCGTAAGTTTTTTGATATTTGCCGTGGCCTACCAGACGGTGCGGAAATCACCGTGATATTGGATGGCGACCGCATGTTGGTTCGCTCTGGACGTAGCCGCTTCTCGCTGTCTACGCTGCCTGCCGCTGACTTCCCTAATCTCGATGATTGGCAGAGCGAGGTGGAATTTACTCTGCCTCAGGCAACGCTGAAAAAGCTGATTGAAGCCACGCAGTTCTCAATGGCTCATCAGGACGTGCGTTATTACCTGAACGGCATGTTGTTTGAGACCGAAGGCGAAGAGCTGCGTACCGTTGCGACCGATGGACATCGACTTGCCGTTTGCTCCATGCCTATTGGCCAGAGTTTGCCAAGTCATTCGGTGATCGTGCCGCGTAAAGGCGTGATGGAACTGTCTCGTTTGTTAGACGGTGGTGAAACACCGCTGCGCCTGCAAATTGGCAGCAATAACATTCGTGCTCACGTGGGTGACTTCATCTTTACCTCTAAGCTGGTTGATGGCCGTTTCCCTGACTATCGCCGCGTATTGCCGAAGAACCCGGACAAAACGCTAAAAGCTGGCTGTGACGAACTCAAGCAAGCATTTGCGCGTGCGGCGATTTTATCGAATGAAAAATTCCGCGGTGTTCGCCTCTATGTCAGCCATAACCAGCTGAAAATTACTGCGAATAACCCAGAGCAGGAAGAAGCGGAAGAAATTCTGGATGTGAATTACGAAGGCACCGATTTAGAAATTGGTTTCAACGTTAGTTACGTTCTGGATGTCCTCAACGCACTCAAGTGTGAAGACGTGCATATGTTACTGACTGACTCCGTATCTAGCGTTCAGATTGAAGACGCGGCGAGCCAGTCAGCAGCCTACGTAGTCATGCCAATGCGCTTATAACCATACCCGTCATACTTCGCGCTGCACGTGCGTTGGCTGCCTTCGCTCACCCCAGTCACTTACTTGTGTAAGCTCCTGGGGATTTGCTCAGTTGCCGCCTTCGTGCAACTCGAATTATTTAGGGTATACGAATGCTGGCTTTGCACGGAATAGCTTTTGATGGCTTTAACGCGTCTAACGATCCGCGATTTTCGCAATATTGAATCGGCGGATCTCTCTCCTGCTGAGGGATTCAACTTTCTGGTCGGTGCCAACGGTAGCGGAAAAACCAGCGTGCTCGAGGCTATTTATACGCTTGGGCACGGGCGGGCTTTTCGTAGTTTGCAGGCGGGAAGAGTGATCCGCCACGACCAGAATGAGTTTGTTCTACATGGTCGCATTGATACTGGTGCAGAACGCGAGCTGTCTGTCGGGCTGAGTAAAAGCCGTGCCGGTGATAGCAAAGTGCGTATTGATGGCAGCGATGGTCATAAAGTGGCGGAGCTGGCGCAGATGTTGCCGATGCAGCTTATTACGCCAGAAGGTTTTACCTTATTGAATGGCGGGCCAAAATTTCGGCGCGCTTTTCTCGACTGGGGCTGCTTTCATAGCGACCCCGGTTTCTTTGTTGCCTGGAGCAACCTTAAGCGGCTGCTAAAGCAGCGCAATGCGGCGTTAAGACAGGTAACCCGCTATGGACAACTACGTCCATGGGATCAGGAACTGATCCCGCTGGCAGAACGTATCAGCCAATTGCGAGCGCAATACAGCGCGGCGATTGCTGAAGATATCAGCGCAACATGCGCGCAGTTCTTGCCTGAATTTGCACTAACGTTTTCTTTCCAGCGTGGCTGGGATAAAGAGAGCGATTACGGAGAGTTGCTAGAGCGTCAATTCGAACGCGATAGAGCTCTGACCTATACCGCGGTTGGTCCACACAAGGCAGATTTCCGCATCCGGGCAGAAGGTACACCGGTTGAGGATTTGCTGTCGCGTGGGCAACTGAAGTTACTGATGTGCGCGCTGCGTTTGGCACAGGGTGAATATCTTACCCGCCACAGCGGTCGCCGTTGCCTTTACCTTATCGATGATTTTGCTTCTGAGCTGGATACGGGGCGCAGACGTTTATTAGCCGACCGATTGAAAGCCACTGGCGCACAGGTTTTTGTGAGTGCGGTGAGTGCAGAACAGGTCTCCGATATGGTTGATGAAAAGGGCAAGATGTTCCGCGTGGAACAGGGTAAAATAGCGGTTTAATCACAGTTTTTTAATGAGCGAGAAAGGCTGATGTCAAATACTTATGACTCCTCAAGTATCAAGGTATTAAAAGGGCTGGACGCCGTGCGTAAACGCCCGGGCATGTACATCGGTGATACCGATGACGGCACCGGTCTGCACCATATGGTATTCGAGGTGGTGGACAACGCGATTGACGAGGCGCTCGCTGGCTACTGTAAAGACATTATCGTTACCATTCATAGCGACAACTCAGTGTCGGTTCAGGATGATGGCCGTGGTATTCCTACTGGCCTACACGAAGAAGAAGGTGTGTCTGCTGCCGAAGTTATCATGACCGTGCTGCACGCCGGTGGTAAGTTCGATGATAACTCTTATAAAGTTTCCGGTGGTTTGCACGGCGTTGGTGTTTCCGTAGTTAACGCCCTGTCTGAAAAATTGGAATTGGTTATTCGCCGTGAAGGTAAAGTTCACGAGCAGACCTATGCGCACGGTGTTCCCCAGTTCCCGCTGAAAGTGGTTGGTGATACTGAAATTACCGGTACCACCGTACGTTTCTGGCCAAGCCTGCAGACATTCTCTAACCATACCGAATTCCAGTACGATATTCTGGCTAAGCGCCTGCGTGAGCTCTCCTTCTTGAACTCCGGCGTGTCTATTCGTCTGCGCGACAAACGTGACAACCGTGAAGATCATTTCCACTATGAAGGCGGTATCAAAGCGTTCGTAGAGTATCTGAATAAAAATAAAACCCCGATCCATCCAAACGTGTTCTATTTCTCAACCGTGAAGGATGATATCGGCGTTGAAGTTGCGCTTCAGTGGAACGATGGTTTCCAGGAAAACATCTACTGCTTTACCAACAACATTCCACAGCGTGATGGTGGTACTCATCTGGCCGGTTTCCGTGCTGCGATGACGCGAACCCTAAACAGCTATATGGAAAAAGAAGGCTACAGCAAGAAAGCCAAAGTTAGCGCCACCGGTGACGATGCGCGTGAAGGTTTGATTGCGGTGGTTTCTGTTAAGGTTCCAGATCCTAAGTTCTCATCTCAGACCAAAGACAAACTGGTTTCTTCTGAGGTTAAAACTGCCGTTGAAACGCAGATGAATGAACTGCTGGCTGAGTACCTGCAAGAAAACCCAGGCGATGCCAAAATCGTTGTGGGCAAAATTATTGATGCTGCGCGCGCGCGTGAAGCGGCTCGTAAAGCACGTGAAATGACGCGTCGTAAAGGTGCGTTGGATTTAGCCGGTCTGCCGGGCAAACTGGCTGACTGTCAGGAACGCGATCCTGCCCACTCTGAACTGTACTTAGTGGAAGGGGACTCTGCGGGCGGCTCTGCAAAACAGGGGCGTAACCGTAAGAATCAGGCGATTCTGCCGCTGAAAGGTAAAATCCTGAACGTCGAGAAAGCGCGTTTCGACAAAATGCTTTCTTCTCAGGAAGTTGCCACGCTGATTACCGCACTGGGTTGTGGTATCGGTCGCGACGAATATAACCCTGACAAGCTGCGTTATCACAGCATCATCATCATGACCGATGCCGACGTCGATGGCTCGCACATTCGTACGCTGCTATTGACCTTCTTCTATCGTCAGATGCCAGAAATTATCGAACGTGGTCATGTATTTATTGCTCAGCCTCCGCTGTATAAAGTGAAAAAAGGCAAGCAAGAACAGTACATTAAAGATGACGACGCGATGGATCAGTATCAGCTTTCTATCGCTTTGGATGGCGCTGAATTGCACATCAATGCCGATGCGCCAGCGATGTCTAACGAGCATTTAGAGAAGTTGGTGACCGAGCACTATCAGGTTCAAAAACTGATTGGTCGTATGGAGCGCCGTTATCCTAAGGCGTTGCTGAACCAGCTGATTTATCATCCAACGCTGGTAGAAGCCGATCTTGGCGATCAGGCTAAAGTGCAGCAGTGGATTGAATCACTGGTAAATACGCTGAACGAAAAAGAAGTTCACGGCAGCACCTACTCTGCGATTGTGACTGAAAACCGTGAGCGCCAGATGTTTGAGCCGTCGCTGCGTATTCGTACTCACGGGGTTGATACCGATTATCCTCTGGACTTCGAATTCATTCACGGTGCGGAATATCGCCGCATTTGCAACTTGGGTGGTACGTTGCGTGGTCTGATCGAAGAAGATGCGTTTGTTATGCGTGGCGAACGTCGCCAGCCAATTACCAGCTTCGAACAGGCGTTGGAATGGTTGGTGAAAGAGTCCCGCCGTGGCCTCGCTATCCAGCGTTACAAAGGTTTGGGTGAAATGAACCCTGAACAGCTGTGGGAAACCACCATGGATCCGCAGAGCCGTCGTATGCTGCGTGTTACCGTGAAAGACGCTGTGGCTGCTGACCAGTTATTCACTACGTTGATGGGCGATGCGGTTGAACCTCGCCGTGCATTTATCGAAGAGAATGCGCTGCGCGCTGCAAACCTCGACTTCTAATTTCAGAAGAACGACAAAAGGGACGATTTATCGTCCCTTTTTTTATGCTTTTGTTCCTCGTTTTTGCCTCGCATAAGCAATGACAACCTGACCTAGATTGATTACCGTTACACTATTATTCTGACCCGAAGGGAAAATGTGATGTCGATTAAATTGATTGCCATAGATTTGGATGGAACCCTGCTTAATAACGATCGGATGGTGGCTCCTGCGGTGAAACAGGCTATTTTGGCGGCCAAAGCGCAAGGCGTGCATGTGGTGTTAGCGACCGGACGTCCATTTATCGGCGCACAGCAATATCTGCGTGAATTGGAGTTGGATACCGCCGGATGCTACTGCCTCTGCAACAATGGTGGTCTGATTGTTCATGCCGAAAACGGGGAACCTTTATTTGAAACCCTGCTTGATAATGCCGACTATTTATACCTCGAATCGCTATCGCGTCAGGTCGGTTCACATTTCCACGCGCTCGATCACCACAAGCTGTATACCGCCAACCGTGACGTCAGTAAATATACCGTTCATGAATCGTTTATTACCGGCATTCCTCTGCATTTCTGCCCAGCGGATGAAATGGATAAAAGCATTCGCTTCCCAAAAGTGATGATGATCGACCATCCTGAAGTGCTTGATGCTGCGATTGCCCGCATTCCACCGGAAGCGTATGAACGCTATACCATGATGAAAAGCAGTCCGTATTTCCTCGAAGTATTGAACAAAGATGCAGACAAAGGGAAAGGCATTGCTCGTTTGGCGCAGTATCTGAATATTCCACGCGAAAACGTGATGTGCATTGGCGATCACGGCAATGACCTAGCCATGGTGGAATACGCCGGCGTGGGTGTTGCCATGGGTAACGCCGAGCCAGCAATTAAAGACGCCGCCCAATTTGTTACCACAACGAATCAGGAAGATGGCGTTGCTGTAGCGATCAATAAGTTTGTATTGGGGAAATAAAATACTTATTTAGCCTTCAATGACAATTAAGCCGCAGAATGTTGGTTTTGAGCTTCTCGGCACGTTACCTGACAGCCGAATGAATCATGAAGGTTAGGATTCGCCGACAGGGATGTCGGCGAAAGAACGGAGGAGCCAGGATGGCGATTGCCGTTCGTTCCGTTAAACCGTAATGATGAAATGAGGGAACCCGCGGAGCGGGCTGGAAGGTGGTGCCAAGCCGAGGTGTTGGAGGGCGGCGATTGGCCCTCCAACTCGGACGCCTGCACGGAGGTGATGTAATACTTGGTGCTATAGGCGTTCGAAACCTTTCACGGAAGCTTTATGCTACGGCCTTCAAATAATTATCCAACACGATGTTTTTACCGCGCATAACAACCGCAATTTTTTTGCCCTGATATTCAGCTGCTCATTTCATCAACACCTGTGCCCCCTTCAATCATCCAGCGATCGGTAACGGCAATAAGCTTCATGGCCCGTTTAATCTCTTCTTCACTGATCAACACCCGATTATTTCCGTTTGTGGTGAGGGGGTTTTAGCCACGGCGTAAAACGAAATTGTATTGTCTATTTTGTGATCCAAATTGTAGTACTAAATTATAATTTAACACTACAATCTTGAGGTGGTTATGAGTTAGCGTTTTGGTTTTGTACTGCATTAGTGCAGTTATTTTGCTCACTTAACGGTAAAGTAGGGGGAATGTTACGAGCCTCTAAGTGGAAAATCATGAACAAAACTGAATTGAGTAAAACCGATCGCATTATTGCTGAGATTGGTCAGCAGATTATCAGTGGGAAGTATGTACCTGGCTCATCTCTGCCGTCAGAGGCTGAGATGTGTGAGGAGTTCCAAACCTCGCGCAACATTATTCGCGAAGTGCTGCGAGCGCTTACGGCGAAACGGTTGGTTGAGGTGAAGCGCTATCGCGGTGCTTTTGTGGCTGCGCGTAATCAATGGAACTACCTGGATACTGACGTGCTGCAGTGGGTACTTGCCAATGATTATGACCCTCGTCTGATTAGTGCATTGAGTGAGGTGCGTAATTTGGTTGAACCTGCTATTGCCCGCTGGGCTGCTGAAAGGGCGACCTCCAGCGAACTGGCGACAATAGAGGCCGCGCTGAATGATATGAACCAGCATCATCAAGATTTTAATGCATTTAACGAGGCTGATATTCGCTTCCACGAAGCCGTATTGTCCTCAGTACATAACCCTGTTTTACAGCAGTTAAATGTAGCAATTAGCTCACTACAACGGGCGGTTTTTGAGCGTACGTATATGCCTGATGAGGGCAATATGCCAATAACGCTGCGCGAGCATCAGGCTCTTTACGATGCAATTCGTCATCAGAATGCGGATGCAGCAGAACAGGCAGCGCTTGCAATGATTGCGAGTTCGACGAGGAGATTAAAGGATGAGACATGAATGAAAGTTTTATAGCGATTGATTGGGGATCAACCAATCTCCGTGCATGGCTTTATAAGCAAGGGTTATGCATGGATTCTCTTAATTCAGAATCTGGCGTAACCCGTTTGCAAGGGCAAACTCCGCAGCAGGTTTTTTCTCGCCTTATGCAGCCTTGGTTTCAGGAATATGGCGAGCTACCCACGCTAATGGCTGGAATGGTGGGGAGCAATGCAGGATGGCAAGCGGTCCCTTATCTACCTTGCCCTGTTTCACTGGGTGAAATAGCGCATCATCTTACCCCTGTCCACTCACCGAATATGCCCAGCATCCACATTATTCCGGGGCTATGCATCGATCGCTCTGACAATGCCAACGTGATGCGGGGAGAGGAAACACAGCTTATCGGCGCGCACCAAATGCACGCATCCTCTCGCTATGTTATGCCTGGCACCCACAGTAAATGGGTACATCTATCGGGTGACTGCGTTGATGACTTCCGCACAGTGATTACCGGCGAGCTGCATTATTTGCTGCTACAGCACGGCCTCATCGGCGTGGGTATTGGTGAACAATTGGCTTCTCCAAAGGCGTTCCGTGAGGGAATGGAGACAGGATTCAATGATGCCAATATTTTGCGCTGTTTATTTGAAACACGCGCTGCGCATCTGCTGGGAAGAAGAGACAAAAACACGGTAAGCGATTGGCTATCTGGCGTATTAATTGGCAACGAAGTTGCCCAGATGCAGCAGGATTATGCATTGTGCTCCCACGATGATATTACGCTGATCGGTAGCCAAAAATTGACCGAGCGCTATGCACAGGCGCTGGCGTTCGCCGGTATTAATTACCAAACGCTCGAAGGGGATGTGGCGTTTCAGGCTGGGATAAGGAGTGTTGCAAATGTCTTGGGTTACTAATCTGCCGTTGATTGCCATCTTGCGCGGAATTAAGCCGCAAGAGGTTGAAGCCCATATCACCGCGTTATTAGACGCTGGATTTGATGCCATAGAGATCCCGCTAAATTCACCGGAGTGGGAAAAAAGTATCGCACTGGCGGTGACGCTGTTTGGACACCAAGCGCTAATTGGCGCTGGCACCGTATTAAAACCAGAACACGTTGAGCGGTTACATACGTTGAACAGCAAGTTGGTTGTAACGCCAAACACAGAGCCTGACGTTATTCGCCGTGCGGTTGAGTGCCAGATGTTGGTCTGTTGCGGATGCGCCACGGCGACAGAGGCGTTTCATGCGATCGATGCAGGCGCTCAGGCGTTGAAGATTTTTCCTTCGGCGGCATTTGGGCCTGATTATGTGAAAGCGCTTAAGGCGGTTCTTCCTGCCGAAATCCCTGTATTTGCCGTTGGTGGCGTGACGCCGGAAAACCTCCATGAATATCTTAACGCAGGCTGCATTGGTGCGGGTTTAGGCAGTGATTTGTACCGTGCAGGGCAGAGCGTAGAGCGAACCCATCAGCAAGCGAAGGCTTTCGTGAAAGCATATAAGGATGCAGCGCAATGAAAATTACCAAATTAACTACCTACCGTTTACCGCCAAGATGGATGTTTTTAAAAATAGAAACCGATGAAGGCATCGTTGGTTGGGGTGAGCCCGTTATTGAGGGCAAAGCGAAAAGCGTTGAAGCCGCAGTACACGAGCTAGGTGAATTTATCATTGGGCAAGATCCCGCGCGCATTAATGATATTTGGCAAATGCTTTACCGTGGCAGCTTTTATCGCGGCGGCCCTATTTTAATGAGCGCTATTTCAGGTATTGATCAGGCGCTATGGGACATTAAAGGCAAAGCATTGGGCGCACCGGTTTACCAACTGCTTGGCGGATTAGTTCGTGACAAAATTAAAGCCTATAGCTGGGTTGGTGGCGATCGGCCATCTGATGTCATTGATGGTATTAAAAAACTCACGGCGGCTGGATTTGATACCTTTAAGCTCAACGGCTGTGAAGAAATGGGCATTATTGATAACGCCCGCAAAGTGGATGCCGCGGTTGAAGTTGTGGCAGAAATCCGAGCAGAATTTGGCAATCGCATTGAGTTTGGTTTGGATTTTCATGGCCGCGTTGATGCGCCGATGGCAAAAATCCTTATTAAAGAGTTAGAGCCTTATCGCCCTCTGTTTATCGAAGAGCCCGTATTAGCTGAGCAAGCTGAATATTACTCTCGTCTTGCGGCTCAAACACATATCCCTATTGCCGCGGGTGAGCGCATGTATTCACGCTTTGATTTTAAACGTGTATTGGCTGACGGCGGTTTGGCAATTGTACAGCCCGATCTTTCTCATGCAGGTGGTATTACCGAGTGCTTCAAAATTGCCGCTATGGCTGAATCCTATGATGTTGCGCTTGCGCCACATTGTCCTTTAGGCCCGATTGCGCTGGCTTCCTGCTTACATTTGGATTTTGTGGCTCGTAATGCCGTACTACAAGAACAAAGCATGGGAATTCACTATAACCAAGGTGCTGAACTGCTTGATTACGTGGTGAATAAAGAAGATTTCAATATGGTTGATGGCCATTTTTATCCATTAAATAAGCCCGGTCTTGGCGTTGAAATTAATGAAGAAATGGTGAGAGAACGCAGTAAAAATGCACCTGACTGGCATAATCCGGTTTGGCGGTATCCCGATGGCGCCATCGCCGAATGGTGATCAGCCTTCGTAATTGAACTTGTATCTGTGTTGGCTGCGTTCGCTTACCCGAATCACTTACTTGAGTAAGCTCATCGGGATGCTCTCACTTGCCGCCTTGATACAACTCCAATTTCATTGGCTGCTCGTAGGCGTTAAATATATAAACAAATAATAAATATTAAATGGCGTATCTTTCTCGCTGGGGATCGTGACGCCTAAAGTCGGCGTTAAATAATTACGCCATTCAAATATATATACTCCGATATTATAAGTGAGAAGAATATGAGTGATATAACACTGTCTTCTGTCCCTACAAAAATGCGTTATTTAACGCTATTAATGATTTTTATTACCGTCGTAATTTGTTATGTCGATCGTGCTAATTTGGCCGTTGCCTCTGCGCATATTCAAGCGGAGTTTGGCATTAGTAAATCAGAGATGGGATATATTTTCTCGGCGTTTGCATGGACATACACATTATGCCAAATACCGGGCGGGCGCTTTCTCGATCGCATGGGAGCTAAGACAACCTATTTTATCGCTATTATGGGATGGTCTATTGGAACCTTATTCCAAGGTTTTGCCAACGGGCTGGTATCGCTGATCACCCTGCGTGCGGTAACCGGCATGTTTGAAGCTCCGGCTTTTCCAACCAATAACCGCATTGTCACTAGCTGGTTCCCTGAGCAAGAGCGTGCGTCTGCGGTAGGGTTTTATACGTCTGGGCAATTTGTGGGTTTAGCGTTTTTAACCCCTTTGCTGATTTGGTTACAAGAGAAAACCAGCTGGCACTGGGTATTTATCGTGACGGGTGCAATTGGTATTCTGTGGGCTCTGATATGGCGCTTTGCCTATCAGGCTCCACGTAAAAGTAAGTTCGCCAATCAGGCCGAGATTAACCATATTGCTAACGGTGGGGGCATGGTTGATGGCGACGTTGCGACAGGAAAAAAAGAGGCTGCGCCTTTAACGACGGCAGACTGGAAGCTGGTGTTCCATCGCAAGTTAGTGGGGGTTTATATTGGCCAGTTCGCCATTGCCTCAACGCTATGGTTTTTCCTAACCTGGTTCCCGAATTACCTCACTCAAGAAAAGCATATTACCGCGCTGACCGCTGGTTTTATGACAACGGTGCCGTTTATGGCTGCATTTTTTGGGGTGATCCTTTCAGGTATTGTGGCGGATAAATTACTGAAAAGCGGTAAGTCGATTGGTTTTGCGCGCAAAACTCCTATTATCTGTGGCCTGTTGTTATCCACCTGCATTATTGGTGCGAATTATACCAATGACCCTATGTGGATTATGATCCTGATGGCAGTGGCATTCTTCGGCAACGGATTTGCGTCTATTACGTGGTCGCTGATTTCATCTTTGGCACCGATGCGGTTAATTGGGCTTACCGGAGGTGTGTTTAATTTCATTGGCGGCTTAGGCGGCATTACCGTTCCATTGGTGGTGGGATATTTGGCTCAATATTATGGTTTTGCACCTTCGTTAACCTACATTGCCTCTGTGGCATTGATTGGTGCTCTCTCATACATATTCTTAGTCGGGGATGTGAAACGTATCGACTGATATTCAAATCACATCATTAATAAGACTTTTCTAAATAGCGCTATTTCATTAAGTTTTCCAGCCGACGTGTCGCCTCTAACCTAGATTGGACACTCGGCTGGAACCCGCAATGGAAAAAAGTGCAAATTTTGTTATAAAAAAAGTGATGGAAAATAGCCTTAACCTAACGGTAGATATTTTCTTACAGCCAGTTTTCGATCTCTCTAGCTTTAAATGTGTAGGGGCAGAGGTTTTAGTTCGAGGTTTTTATCGTCGCAATATTGTTGCGCCAAATTTATTTATTCATCAGCTAGAAGAGAATGGCGGCATAATTTGTTTAGGTAGTTATGTTATTGATCAGACGTTTAAATATATGTCTGAAGTTTTGATCCCCAATAATTTCCTCTATATCCTGAGCGTCAATATTTCGCTTGTGCAACTTAATGAGCAAGGATTTGCACAAACCGTTATCCAATTGGCTGAAAAATATAAAATTCCTGCTGATAGAGTGATGCTTGAACTGACTGAAACGCAGGGGCATCCCGATATCAATGGGCAACATAATGCCGCTCAGCTACAAGAATATGGTTTTCTGCTGGCTTGGGATGACGTGACCAGCGCTGACGAAGCTGAGCAAAAAATGAAGCTGGTAAAAACAGACTTCATAAAGCTCGATCGATCTTGTTTCAAGAAAGGCGCGATGGATGAAACGCTTAAATTGATTGATAAGGCACAGTCGCTTGATACTGACGTGGTTGCTGAAGGTATTGAAACTTTTGCACAAACATCACTGATGTTAAAACATGGCGTTAGGCTGGCTCAGGGCTTTTTGTTCTCACGTCCGTTGAACAAAGATGATTTCAACGAGGAATACATCCGTAGGCTTCAGTGATCGAAAACTCCGCTTAGTTTATGCTAATGAGATATGCGTTACCTTGCTAAAGGAATCTATCATGTCTCGCTATGCTGAAAAGCAACTCACATTTGATCCGCGTGGGCACCAGCTCACCAACATTAATATTTGGACACCAGACAGTGAGTGGCTGGCATACGATGTACGGCCTAGCGGTGCCTCTTTTACCGGGCTGTGCATTGAGCGTGTGAATGTTCATGATGGACGTGTGGAAGTCGTTTACCGCGCACAGCATGGCGCACATGTTGGCGTGGTGACGGTAAGCCCTCAACAACCCACACGCTACGTTTTTATTCATGGTCCAGAGCATCCAGATGCCCACTGGCATTATGATTTCCATCATCGGCGCGGCGTGATTGTCAGTGAGCCAGACAGAGAATTGGCCGAAACGCTTGATGCGATGGATATTACCGAGCCTTATACCGCAGGCGCCCTACGCGGTGGAACGCATGTCCATGTGTTTAGCCCAGATGCCACTCGTCTGAGTTTTACCTATAACGACCATGTTATGCATGAAAAAGATGTGGCGCTCGATCAGCGTAATGTGGGTATTGCTATACCTTTGCATGCGGTTAATGTGCCGAAACAACATCCACGCGAATATGACGGCAGCCACTTTTGTGTTCTGGTGAGCCAAACTACGCTTAACCCTGAGGTAGGAAGCGACCAGATTTCTCGTGCCTATGAAGAGGGATGGATTGGTAATGAGGGCTATCTAAAGCCAGACGGGACCCGCCAGCGCTGGGCTTTGGCTTTTATCGGCGATACCGTTGGTGATAAAGGCGCTAAAGTTCCTGAGATCTTTATCGTTGATCTGCCAGAGCAAAACGCAGCCTATTCGCAGGCGGGAAAATACCCATTGCAAGGCACCGTAGATAGGTTGCCGGCGCCGCCTGCAAACGTACATCAGCGTCGAATTACCTTCACTCATCAGCGCATTTTCCCTGGAATTGCAACGACACCACGCCATTGGCTGCGTTCTTCACCAAACGGTGCCGAAATTGCTTTCCTGATGCAAGATGATGCGGGTGTGGTTCAGCTTTGGACTATTTCGCCTAATGGTGGAGAGCCACGGCAGATAACGCACGGGAAGCATTCCGTGCAGTCGGCATTGAGTTGGCATCCTGATGGGGAGTCGCTGTTTTTCGTGATGGATAATAGCGTTGTGCGATGCAAAGTACATTCAGGCGAAATCACTCGTCTAACAATACGTTCAGAGCAACCACCGTGCGCGGAGGCCGTGGTGGTTTCCCCCGATGGAAACCACGTTGCATTCATGCGTGAGATTGCAGGCTGGCCACAAATTTTTATGGTGAACTTAAACGGATAATGACGCCCAAGCTTTCTGTTTGGGGATGATTTCAGTTCTATTCATAATGCGGAGCGGCATTGTCCTGAACGGTATAGTTCGGGGCAACATTGTTGACTCCGCTGGTTTGCTCGTCGCGCAAAACGCGCGCACGCGGAGAATCATCTTCTGGATTTGAGCCTGAACGATAGTAGTCGTAAGGCAATAGCAGCGTATCCACTACGGCAGAAAACGGTAGATCCAGAGCAAGAAGCGGTGTCATCGCCCAACCAGTATCATCATCTTTGATCATTTTGATGTCATTTTTGGCACCAGAATAATAACCCTGACTCGGTCCAACACGGGTCATGACGCTGGAACAGCCTCCCGCAAGCAGCGTGGTGCCAGCAAGCAGAGTTATCGTCAAGCATCTAATCCGTTGTCTCATAAATCCATCCCAATAATGGCTGCACTGTGCTTAAGCCAGAGTTGTTGAGTTATAGCATCTGTGCCGAGAAACTGGCAAAACCATCCGTTGGCTCTGTGGCAGCTATCTCACTTCACAAAAATAGTGTACCTGATTGTATCTTGCCTGTTTATGACAGTGATTTGAACAATTCGTGCGCTCTCATAAAAATTAAATTTTTACGCTTGAAAAATTTCGCACCGACTCCATCTTATTAGCAGGCCGATGAGAAATATGCCGTAAGGGTGTTTCTGGCTTAATGATTATATAGTCTGTCCATGATGGAAGATTATTTTTTCCTCGCTGATTTTATTAGGAGGCATATTTTTATGCGCAACTACGATTTATCTCCACTTTATCGCTCTGCTATCGGCTTCGACCGTTTATTTAACCTGATTGAGTCAGGTCAAAATCAGTCTAACGGGGGATACCCTCCTTACAACGTTGAGCTGGTAGATGACAATCACTATCGCATTTCTATTGCGGTTGCTGGTTTTGCTGAGCATGAGTTGGATATCACTGCGCAAGCTAATACGCTGATTGTTAAAGGCTCTCATGAGCAATCAGACAAAGAACGCACCTATTTATATCAAGGTATCGCCGAGCGTAACTTTGAACGTAAATTCCAATTGGCTGAACATATTCAAATTAAAGGTGCCAACTTGGAAAATGGGCTGTTATATATCGATTTAGAGCGCATTGTTCCAGAAACATTGCAGCCACGTAAGATTGAAATTAAGTAATTAACTGTAGCTAATAGTTGTTAAAGATCAAATTAAATAGCCTGCCTACGGGGGGCTTATGGTCGGCTGTGATACATTGATAAAGCAGCCGTAAATAATATCTCGCTTCTTAGAAGGAGTTTATATATGCGTAATCACGATCTTTCTCCATTACTTCGTCAGTGGATTGGCTTCGATAAATTGGCCAATGCGATGCAAAGCGGACTAGAGCCTCAAGGGTTCCCTCCATACAACATCGAGAAAAGTGACGATAACCACTATCGCATCTCTCTGGCATTGGCCGGGTTTAAGCAGAGCGAACTGGATATTGAAGTTGAAGGCCCGCGCTTAACCGTGCGTGGTAATCCAACCCATCCGGAAAAACCGGTAGAGTATTTACATCAGGGGCTGGTTTATAAGGCGTTCGACTTAACCTTTACCTTGGCTGAACATCTCACCGTAGATGGCGCTAAGTTTGAAAATGGGCTGTTGAATATCGATCTGGTGCGTAATGTACCGGAAGCGTTGCAGCCTCAGCGTATTGCTATCGGTGGGCAAACAGCAACTCCAGCACTGGAGCAGGCCCAGACCCCAGCAAGTGACGCTGAAACCAGTAACTAATAAGCATCTCTGATCTACCCCTCTCTAATCATTCTTTGGCGCAGGAAACTGCGCCCTTTTTTTATTCTGTATATTACGTTTTATGTAGAATTATATAAAAAACCGATAATTTTATGCGGGTTGTTCGTACAGGGTGTAGCAGGTATGGTGTCGGTTGTCTTTTCCTAATAATTACCTGTGATTGCTATCATGACTTTTTCTGTATTTGGCGACAAATTTACCCGCTACGCGGGGATCACCCGTTTGATGGACGATCTGAATGATGGCCTGCGTACGCCGGGCGCCATAATGCTTGGCGGCGGTAATCCGGCTAAAATCCCTCAGATGACGGATTATTTCACTCAACTTTGTGCGGATATGTTGAATGAAGGCAAACTCACCGATGCGTTGTGCAACTATGATGGCCCACAGGGTAAAGATGCGCTGTTGCAGGCGTTGGCCAAAATGCTGCGCGATGAGTTTGGATGGCAAATAGAAGCACAAAATATTGCACTAACAAACGGCAGTCAAAGCGCGTTTTTCTACTTATTCAATTTGTATGCCGGGCGTCTTTCTGACGGTTCTCGTCGTCGGGTTTTGTTCCCATTGGCACCCGAATATATTGGTTATGCCGATGCTGGGTTAGACGAAGATTTGTTTGTTTCAGCGAAACCCACTATCGAGCTATTGCCTGAAGGCCAGTTTAAATATCACGTTGATTTTGACCATCTCAATATTGGCGATGACGTCGGGCTGATTTGCGTTTCTCGTCCGACTAACCCAACGGGGAATGTTTTAACCGACGAAGAGCTTATTCGCCTTGATGCTTTAGCTCAGCAGCGCAACATTCCGCTGTTGATCGATAACGCCTACGGTTTACCGTTCCCAGGAATTATCTTTTCTGATGTGAATCCGTTGTGGAACCCTAATATTATTCTGTGCATGAGCCTGTCGAAGTTGGGGCTACCGGGTTCTCGCTGCGGCATCGTGATTGCTGATGAAAAAGTGATCAGCGCAATCAGTAACATGAACGGGATTATCAGCCTTTCCCCGGGCAGTCTTGGTCCCGCTATTGCGCTTGAGATGATTGAGCGTGGTGATTTGCTGCGTCTATCCAACGAGGTGATTAAACCGTTTTATCGCCAGCGTGTAGAGCAGACGATCGAAGTGATTCGTCGCTACTTACCGGAAGAGCGCTGTTTGATTCATAAACCAGAGGGCGCGATTTTCCTGTGGCTATGGTTTATCGATCTGCCGATCAGCACGGAGATTTTATACCAGCGGCTGAAACAGCGCGGCGTATTGATGGTGCCAGGGCACTATTTCTTCCCTGGGTTGGAGCACGAGTGGCCGCATACGCATCAGTGCATGCGCATGAACTATGTCCCTGAACCGGATCAAATCGAGAAGGGGGTGCAGATTCTTGCGGAAGAGGTTGAACGCGCACATCAAGAAGATGCGGGTAAGAAGAAACGCTACGTCGGTAAACGGTAGTTAACCGCGTGATAAAACAAACCCCGCAATAGCGGGGTTTGTTTTAGCTAAGAGTAAAAGATTAGAACTCTTTTTTCGCGTAGCCAGTAACCACTTTCAAGCCCATTTCACGGCCTAGCGCCGTCATTGGATGAACCACCTCGATACCACGTACGGCCTTTTTCAACGATCCCATATCAGCCTGTTCTTTTTTGGTGATTTCACGGCTGAATGGCATCTTTAAAAGCTGCTGTGCTTTGGTGCTGAAATGGCTTGCTTGAACGGCACGCAGGCGCTCAATCTCTGCGCTCAATTTTTCTTGCTCGGTGCGGTTCTCATCTAGCGCGTGCGTCGTTACAGAATCAATCTCTTGTAACAGCAGGCCAGCTTCTTTACGACGCAGTGCGTCCAGCTTGTCGCTCAGGCGTTTAATTTCTGCTTTTTCTTTCATGACATATCTTCCGGTCATCAATACTTTTAGGGATTAGGAGATAGTTTAACAGCTGTCGGCGTTAATGTGGCGATTGGCTGAAAAGAAGACGCCCCAGTCTTGAAAACTGGGGAGATTAGAAGGCTTTCTTATGGCACAAACGAGTGACTAAATCGGTGATACTGAGCACCAGCGTTGAACGAACCATTTGTTGATAACGTTGCTCCTGCATATTCACTAGCAGATCATCAACAACGTCTTCGGGCAGATGAAGCGTGGGCTGCGGAGGAAGTGCGGTCATGCTATGTAGCATGTTGATTGGCCCGAGTATTTCATCATCGGTGAAGCTATAGATTTTGTTCTCATGCTTTAATTCGTTGTTGAGGGCGAGTAGAAGCTCTACGTCTTCATATTCATCACGGCTAATCACGCCTAGCGCGTAGATAAGCTTTAGCCGCACGGGCAAATCAGCAAGTGGACCGCTTCCTTCCAGTAGGGGCTCCACCGCATATTTCACCGCATAGTCATCTTTACGAAAGGCTTGAAGAACCAAAAGATCTACCGCTTCGGCGAGCAGCCCTACGGTGGCCTGAATAAAACCCGCCACCGTTTGTCGAGCGTTTAGGCGCTCAAGAATGCGGTTTTCAAAAGCCTGGCTTTTATAAAGGTCAGATTCTTCCATGGTTGCCATAGTCGTTGCTTCACTTGCCGAATATCGTTGCTTTTCTGGGGCGGCGACACTCGGAAGTTCCCTTTCTCTTTCAGGTTGTGCACTGTTACGCACGCGATTTAATTTCATTTTACCCTTCTCATTTGGAGTTGCCGCTTCGCCGCAACTCCAACCATATGGGTTACATCATGCTTTGCGCTGCATGGCGTTATACACATTAGCGATCTGTGCGACAAGTTCTGGCTGATCTTCCAGCTCACAAACTTGCGCCACGGTGTTGCTCACGCCTATTTCGTCAAGGAGCGTTGTCATTTCTAACGCCTGAGGATCTTGATGACTGCGGTAGCTCAGGGCGGCGGCAATACCGATGATTAAATTGTGGTTGGTAAGACCGTATTCAAGCGTTCCTCGTAACGGCTTGATCAGGCGATCGCCGGCGCTAAGTTTACGCAGTGGTTGGCGCCCAACACGTTCGACATCATCATGCAGGTAAGGGTTTTCAAAACGGCCAAGAATTTTTTCGATATAGGCCGCATGTTGCTGGGGATCAAAACTGTAGCGCTTGATGAGTACCGCTCCGCTTTCTTCCATCGCGCCTTTTACCACGGTACGAATGGCGGGATCGAGAATAGCCTCGCGAATGGTTTGATAGCCTGCGAGCTGACCCAGATAAGCAGTGATTGCATGCCCGGTGTTAAGAGTGAAGAGTTTACGCTCAACGTAAGCCATTAAGTTAGCGGTAGACTCCATTCCTGAAATTTGCGGTAACTGGCCTTTGAACTGTGTGCTATCAACGATCCACTCGCTGAAGGTTTCAACCGTGACCTCTAACGGGTCGTCGTTCGCTGCGGCGCTCGGTGGCACGATGCGGTCTACCGCAGAATCGACAAAGCCGATGTGCTCTTCTACCCAAGCATGAAGCTCGACGGGCATTGCCTCAAGGACATGCTGCTTGAGCTGGCTAGTGCCACGCACCATGTTTTCGCACGCAATGATATTCATGGGCTGTTGGTTACCATTGCTGTGACGAGCCATTAATCCCTGCGCCAGCGTATGGGCAATTTTACTAAGAACCTGCGGGCCAACGGCGGTGGTGATGATATCTGCTTGTGCAATTTGTTGAATGGCATCAGCGCTGTTGCTATGAATGGCGCTTACGCGGTTAACCTGTTCGACGCGCGCATTTTCACCCACGACGTTGACCTGATAGCTTTGCTGGTGAGCAAGCTGATCGACCAACGGCTGGTTTACGTCTGCAAAAGTGAGTTCCGCCTGTGCATCTGCCAATAATTTACCAATAAAGCCACGACCGATATTACCTGCACCAAAATGAATCGCTTTCATATTTTTGACCTCAAACCTATCCGTAAAAAGGGGGGCGGGGGAGCCCCCAAGAACGGCGTCGACAGCAACGGCACTTTTATAGGGCCGACTGGCTGCGGTGAACAACGCCGTGTAATTGCCTTATGCCGCTTGTTCGCCAGACAGAAGATCTAAGATCTCCTGAACACTGGTGGTTTGCGCCAGACGTTCGATTACGCCTTCGTCATCCAGTGCGTTGGTTAAGCGGGCAATGACCTGAATGTGCTCGTTATTACGCGCAGCGATGCCGATAACCAGTCGAGCGACATCGTCTGGTTCATCACCGAATCGAACGCCGTGAGGGTATTGGCAAATGACGATCCCGGTGCGTAATACGCGGTCTTTGGCTTCTACGGTGCCGTGCGGAACGGCGATAGATTCTCCTAAATAAGTTGAGGTAAGTGCTTCGCGGGCGAGCATGGCGTCGATGTAATCCGGTTCGACATAGCCGCCAGATACCAGCATTTCACCGGCAAAGCGAATGGCTTGCTCTTTGGTGTCGGCGGTTAAGTTCAGGAAGATGTTGGCTGCGCTGAGCTTAAATAGATTCTCTTCGCGATCGGTTGATTCAAATGAGTCATCGTTAGCGGCGATGATAGTTTGGTTGATCAAGCGGTTGTCGTTTGCCGCCTGCGGCAGTTTGGCCGCTAGTAAACGGGTTGTAAGATCGGTATACAGCCCGCTATCAAGGAAATTGCTTAATGAAATATGCATCGCCTGTGGTGCGTGGCGCATCGCGCGTTCGGTTAAATCCTGATGAGTGATCACCAGATCAACGTCTTCAGGCAGGCTGTTAATCGCGCAGTTCACTACGGAAATATGGCTCAGCCCTGCGTCTTTTACCTTTTTACGTAGAACTCCCGCGCCCATCGCGCTTGAGCCCATTCCGGCGTCGCAGGCCACGATAATTTTGCGCACGTGATGTAAATCTTTAGACAAATCAAGCGTGGCACGCATGGCTGGCTGAGGTTCGACTCCAGTCACTTTTCCACCGGATTTAGACTGTTGTTTCATGCCTTGCATGCGACGAGTGGCTTCCGCTAAGCCGTTACTTTCTTCATCACCGACGCGAGCGCGTTTAAGCAACATGGCAGAGGTTAAGAACGAAACCAGCGTTGAAGCCATAATCGACAGCACGACGCCGATAAGAGATGCTTTTGGTGTCATTAGCAACACTGCAAAAATAGAACCCGGAGACGCAGGGGAAACTAAGCCCGCGTTAAAGAGGGTCAGCGTGAATACGCCGGTCATGCCACCCAGAATCACGGCCAGAATCAGACGTGGATTCATTAACACATATGGGAAATAGATTTCGTGGATACCACCGAAGAAATGGATGATTGCGGCACCGCCAGCGGACTGTTTTGCACTGCCTTTGCCGAAGAACATGTAAGCCAGCAGAACACCTAGTCCTGGACCTGGGTTTGCTTCAATCAGGAAGAAAATGGATTTGCCGGTTTCTGTTGCCTGCTGAATACCTAACGGTGAGAAGATCCCGTGGTTGATGGCGTTATTCAGGAACAAAATCTTGGCGGGTTCGACGAAGATAGACGTTAATGGCAGCAGGTTGTTCTGCACCATAATATTCACGCCAGCCGCTAATATTTTTGAAAGCGACTCTACCAACGGCCCAATCGCCATGAATGCCAGCATCGCCAGCAGCATGCCGATAATGCCCGCGGAGAAGTTGTTCACCAACATTTCAAAGCCGCTTTTGATTTTGCCGTCAACCCAGCGATCAAAGTGTTTGATTGCCCAGCCGCCTAATGGGCCTGCAATCATTGCGCCCATGAACATGGGCATATCTGCGCCCACAATCACGCCCATGGTGGTAATTGCACCCACCACGCCACCGCGCTCACCGCCGAT
The DNA here is from genome assembly GCF_002355555.1 of Hafnia sp. CBA7124. Classification (NCBI taxonomy): domain Bacteria; kingdom Pseudomonadati; phylum Pseudomonadota; class Gammaproteobacteria; order Enterobacterales; family Hafniaceae; genus Hafnia; species Hafnia sp. CBA7124. The sequence continues at coordinate 22,574 of NZ_AP017469.1, forward strand.
TAAACGGCCACCGGTATAACCAATCAATAATGGCAGCAGATAGCTGATCATTGGGCCAACCAGCTTGGCTAATGTTTCATTTGGCAGCCAGCCGGTAGGAATAAATAAAGCGGTAATCAAACCCCATGCGATGAATGCGCCGATATTGGGCATCACCATATTGCTGAGGAAGCGGCCAAAATTCTGTACCTTGACCTTGATATCTGGTGATAACATAAAACACCCCTCGTGGTGCGCTAAGATGTTGCGCGTCGTAATAGTTGTGGTGGTTTCGCCAAAAACCGTCCTGTCGTTCTGTATGCAAAATCGACTCTATCACGCCGTTTTCATCTCGCGTACCCCGTGGGGGATTTGTGATCTTGATCTCGTAATTTCCCCCTCTATTGGGGTGTTTATGGTGATATTGATCACATAAGTAGGCTGAAAGTCTGCTACAAAGTTAAAATATCGCCCGTTATGGGTGGTTTTGTGTGACGCAAATCACTTAAGTTGTTAGTGGTTTTGTTTTTAAATTGTGATTCTCTTCACAAGTTATTTTGCATCCCATCAGCATGCCATCGACACACCTCAGGTTTTCACCCAACGCGTTATAAAATTACATGTAGTGTTTTTTGGGTATAAAAAAACCACACAATCTGGTTAAGTAGCCAGCATTACGCAATCTAGTGGCTTACGAAGCTAGGTGCATGCAAGTTTGCAGCGCTAGCTTTGCTAAGCTATTTTTTACTCAGTTTTTTAGTGGTGGATTCTATGTGCTGGATGCTGTGCTTAGGAACAGGAAGGTTTTCTGGCATGGTGCCGCCTAGTTCTTCAATGGTTTTCCGAACCTTTTGGCCCACATTAAAATGTGTCTGATTGGCTTGTTGCCTTGATTTTATCTGGTCACGACGTAGCTTTTCTTCTGTTTGTGTTGCTCTAAACAGGTTGGCTGCTAATTCAGTAGAACCCATGAAATCGAGAATTTTTTGACTCTTTTTGAGCTCTTTACGCTGGTGAATGGCATTTTGGTCTAGCCCGCCGTAGAGGCCTTTATATCCATGGTTCTGGAAAATGGCAAAATCCATCGTGGTTGCAACACCGGCTTGTTGAGCGGCTTCAACGAGTTGTTTGTTATGTTCTTTTAATTCATTACGCAGAAACAAACGTTTTTCATCTTCTCGTAAACGCTTAAAAGTTTCGTCATCAGCTAATTCTTGGCGTCGAGTTTGAAGTGCGAAGTATGTTTGACCTGCCGCTATGACGGGTTTGTTAGGATCGCCGTTTTGAACCACGAGGTAGCAGGCATAACGGGAGAGGGCGATATCTTTTAACTTTCGTTGAGCTCCAGAGCCAATTTTGACCATATCGAGGACATCCTCGAAATGGTCACCAGCGTTGTGCCCACTGTTTAAACATGCATCTTTTGCCCGCTCTAATACAGGAATAAAATGCCGGTATTCTGAGTAATCCAGCAGCTTTGCCAGTGCTCTTGCAGACCAATATTCAGACCCAGATTCATCTACCTGTTTAATTTCTTCGAAGGGCTGGTGGTGCTTATTCATGGTTCACTCCATGTTATTGCATGATGTTTGGAGATGATATCGATCGGTGGTGATGTTGCTGGAAGCAATATCTCATATCCAGATTTTTGCTGGATGGGCAACGAAGGAGTAGCGTTGCCTCCGTTAAAGAAAAACACCCTGTGAGCACTAAGGCTGACAGGGTGTTTCGGCTATTTAATCAGGCTACGAGATGTAAATGTGTTGCCTAAATATTAATTCTGGAAAATAGCCGCGCTGCGGTTTTTCGCATTTAATAATTCTTGATGCTTGGCAGCAATTGAGGTCATTAACTGATTGTATTGATCGACCTGCTGCTGGGTTTGTAGCTGGATGCTTTGGTTATCAAAGCGCGCCTGAGTCCCAATGCTTTGCAGGAAATCACCGACCTGAATCAAATCCTGTGACAGGCTAGCCGCCATAGGAATGATTGGCATCACGGCATTCGCCGGATCGGTGACGACTTTCGCAAAGGCTTGGTCATAAACTGCTTTCACATCATCAGGCTGTTTAAGTGCGGCACGCGCAGTGTCTGCGGTCGATTTGGCACTTTGAATCTGTTGGCCGAGCAGGTTCAGTGCACCAGCTTCCTGACGCAGATCGTCGCGTTTGAGCAGATAGTCCTGAGGAACACGGATCTGATCGATAGTGGTAAAGAGCGGATTTAAGCTGCTATCCATCGAACGGCTGAAATTCTGTGAAAACGTTACTAAGATCGCGTAATCGCTGACATAGTTGCCGAGTTTCTGCTTTTGGTCTTCGCTCAGGGTTGGTACGGTGATGCTGCCACGCATGACGGTATTTTGCAGATAGTCGATGAAAGCTTTACGTTGTTCTTTATCGTTGTCGCCACAGCCAGCTAGTTGAAACGCCATAATGACGGCGAAAATTGGCATCAACCAACGCTGTGCCTGTTTAGTTACTGCAAATGACATGTAATTACTCCTGTAACCACGCGAAAAAAATCGGTCGATATCATTCTGTTGAAATTCTACTCATCAAGTTAGTTTAACCTGATAATTTGGGGATAACAGCCAGAAAGTAAAAAACCCGCCGTAAGGCGGGCTTTATTTTACTCTCGGGGTTACTGCAGAACAGAAATATCCGCAACCTGTAGGAACAAATCGCGTAGCTTGCTCAGCAGAGTCAGGCGGTTGATGCGCACTTGCTCATCGTCAGCCATAACCATCACTTGTTCGAAGAAGTTATCTACCGGTTCACGCAGTGCAGCCAGTTCTGATAAAGCTTCTTGGTAGCGACCTTCAGCAAACAGCGGTTCCAACTTATCGCGCAGAACAACCAGATGGGTTGCCAGTTTGATTTCTGCTGCTTCTTTCAATACAGAAGCATGAACGTGATCGCCCAGTACTTCGGTTGATTTAGCCAGAATATTGGAAACACGCTTGTTGGCAGCAGCCAGCGCAGCGGCTTCAGGCAGCGTACGGAAGTGTGAAACTGCCTTCACGCGTGCATCAAAGTCTGCTGGTTTGGTTGGACGACGAGCCAGTACAGCCTGAATAGTGTCAACGCTGTGGCCTTCTTCCTGATACCAAGCGCGGAAACGGCCCAGCATGAATTCCACCACGTCATCAACGACGTTCGCGTTAGTCAGCTTCTGTCCGTATAAGCGCGCGGCTTCTTCAGTTAGCGTGACCAAATCCAGCGGCAGCTTTTTCTCAACGATAATACGCAATACACCCAACGCAGCACGGCGCAGAGCAAATGGGTCTTTATCGCCTTTAGGATGCTGACCGATGCCGAAGATACCGGCGAGGGTATCCATTTTATCGGCAATCGCGACAGAACATGCCACCAGAGAGTCTGGCAGTGCATCACCGGCGAAGCGTGGTTGGTACTGTTCGTTCAGGGCAACGGCAACTTCTTCGTTTTCGCCGTCGTGGCGTGCGTAATGCATGCCCATAACGCCCTGTGTATCGGTGAATTCGAAGACCATATTGGTCATCAAATCACACTTGGACAGCAGGCCTGCGCGGGTCGCTAGATTAACGTCAGCGCCGATTTGTTCTGCAACCCAACCGGACAATGCTTCAATGCGGTTGGTTTTGTCACGCAGCGTTCCCAGCTGTTGCTGGAACAGAACGGTTTCTAGACGAGGCAGGTTATCTTCCAAGCGCTGTTTGCGGTCGGTCTTGAAGAAGAACTCCGCATCGGCTAAACGTGGACGAACAACTTTCTCGTTACCAGAGATAATCTGCTGTGGGTCTTTAGATTCGATGTTGGTGACGAAGATAAAGTTTGGTAGCAGTTTGCCGGCAGCGTCATACACAGGGAAGTATTTCTGGTCACCTTTCATGGTGTAAACCAGCGCTTCAGCAGGTACGGCGAGGAATTTTTCTTCAAACTTGGCGGTTAACACTACTGGCCATTCAACCAGAGAAGTCACTTCTTCCAGCAGGCTTTCGCTCATATCAGCGATGCCGCCGATTTTCTGCGCAGCCAGCTCGGCGTCACGTTTGATGATGGCTTTACGCGTGGCGTAATCAGCGATGACTTTGCCACGTTCCATCAAGATCTGCGGATATTGCTCGGCGTTATCGATGGTGAACTGCTGTTCGCCCATGAAACGATGGCCACGGATCACGCGATCGGACTGCACGCCAAGAATGGTAGCAGGGATCACTTCGCTACCCAGCAGCAGCGTGACGGTATGAACCGGACGCACAAATTGAGTATCGTTGTCGCCCCAGCGCATCAGTTTTGGAATTGGCAGTTTGCCTAATGCATTGGTTACCAGCGTTGGCAGCAGTTGCTGTGCGCTCTGACCTTTTTGGTGCGCGCGGAACAACAGCCATTCACCTTTGTCGGAGGTCAGACGTTCAGCCTGATCGACGGTGATGCCACAACCACGAGCCCAGCCTTCGGCAGCCTTGGTTGGTTTGCCTTCAGCATCGAATGCCTGAGCAATAGCTGGACCACGTTTTTCAATTTCGCGATCGGGCTGAGATTCATGCAACGCTGCGACTTTCAATGCTAAGCGGCGCGGTGCGGCGAACCAAGTCACTTCGCCATGGGCGAGGTCTGCGTTATCTAGTTCAGCGGTAAAATTAGCTGCAAAAGATTCTGCCAGAGAGCGTAGCGCTTTCGGTGGCAGCTCTTCGGTGCCGATTTCCACCAGAAAAGTTTGTTGGGTCATGGCTGCCTCAAATATTCTCTAATTTAGAATCGTCGCTTTTTTTACACATTGGGAAGCCCAGCGCCTCACGGGAGGCATAGTAGGCTTCAGCGACCGCTTTGGTCAGGGTACGAATACGCAGAATGTAGCGTTGGCGTTCGGTGACCGAGATCGCCTTGCGCGCGTCCAGCAAGTTAAAGCTGTGCGCGGCTTTCAGAATGCGTTCATACGCTGGCAGAGGCAGAGGTTTTTCCAACTCCAACAACATTTTGGCTTCTTTCTCATACTGCTCGAAGCAGGAGAACAGGAAATCGACGTCTGCGTATTCAAAGTTATACGTGGACTGTTCCACTTCGTTTTGATGGAACACGTCGCCGTAGGTTGTTTTACCCAGAGGGCCGTCGCTCCAGACCAGATCGTAAACGCTGTCTACGCCCTGAATATACATCGCCAAACGTTCCAGACCGTAGGTGATCTCACCGGTTACCGGCTTACATTCCAAGCCGCCAACCTGCTGGAAGTAAGTGAACTGAGTCACTTCCATGCCGTTAAGCCACACTTCCCAGCCTAAGCCCCATGCGCCCAGCGTTGGGTTTTCCCAGTTATCTTCGACGAAGCGAATGTCGTTCACCAGCGGATCTAAACCGAGCTCTTTCAATGAGCCCAGATACAGTTCCTGAATATTTTCTGGTGATGGCTTGATGACTACCTGAAACTGGTAGTAGTGCTGCAAGCGGTTAGGGTTTTCGCCATAGCGGCCATCGGTTGGACGGCGGGATGGTTGCACGTAGGCCGTTGCCATCGGCTCTGGGCCGAGTGCACGCAGGCAGGTCATTGGGTGTGAGGTGCCAGCGCCAACTTCCATGTCCAGTGGTTGAACAATGGTGCAGCCTTGGCGCGCCCAATAGTCCTGCAGAGTCAGGATCAGCCCCTGAAAGGTCTTGGTATCAAACTTTTGCATATTGGATGAGTTCGCGCGATACAAGTGGATTTATATAGAATGTTGCAGTATACCGCCTGAACGTAAGATATACAGCCCGAATCCCGACTCAATGGGGGGGATTTTGCGTGTATTTTGCCATAAAACATGGCAAAGGCTGGGAACATTCTCCGTGAAGGTCGAGTTAAAAGTTGGCGCTCACGCCAATATTGTACATAAATTGCTCGCTATTGTTGAGGCGATTGGTCTGCGATAGCTCGGCAAATGCGGCTATATAATCGGTTAGCGGGATATTGGCACCCACGGTGACATCAACCCAGTGCGCTTCTTGATTGGGGATCTCACGGCTAAATAAGTTTTGCGGTGCGCTAAATTCTCCCACCTGTTTATAAGACTCGTTGCTTGATAAACGCTGATAGCTGATTTCAGCATAGGGCGTGAACAATTCTAGATTGGAATCTAACCGCCAGCCCAAAGAGCCCACTTGCTGTTGGGTGGTTGGGTTTAACGCCGCAGAGGCCAATGAGTTGCTGCCCACCCAATGCGTTGAAAACCCCGGTTCAATGGACGTTGAAGCGCGATCGAGCGGAACGATATCGCTCGAGCTATTGTCATTCACAAAAACATCTTTTAAATCATACGACAAAGCAGGTAGTGAGAGCAGGGCGCAGCTCACTAAAAAAACCGATGCCAGAGGTCTAATCATTGATGCCACTCCATTAAAAGGGAGGCGTTATTCGTTATTATTTTGTGATGCTGCACTCTTAACTATTTGACGAGGTTGCGACTGCGTCAAGGTGGGTTGAAATAAATAGTCAACGCTTCGCGAAACGTTATAGTTGTCTCTCACGTTGTTGGCATTGTTGCTCGGTAAACAGCACAAAAAACCCGATGATTCACAAAGGGTTTCTCACAAGGAATAGGATTATGAGCCAGACATTTGAAGATAAAAAAATTCGCTGTGGTTGGGTCTCATCCGATCCCCTGTATATCAGCTATCACGATAATGAATGGGGTCAGCCCGTCTACGACGATGCTCATCTATTCGAACTGTTGTGTCTTGAGGGGCAACAGGCGGGACTTTCGTGGATAACCGTGCTGAAGAAGCGTGAAAACTATCGTAATGCTTTCCATCACTTCGATCCGCGCAAGGTGGCGGCGATGACGGATGAGGATATTGATGCACTGATGCAGGACGCTGGCCTTATCCGTCATCGCTTGAAATTAGACGCCATCGTAGTTAACGCCCGTGCCTATATGAAAATGCAGCAGGAGGGTGAGGATTTTTCTCAGTTTTTATGGTCGTTTACCGAAGGCAAGCCACAGCTAAACCGTCCTGAAACCCTCGCCAACGTGCCTGCAAAAACCGAGATTTCTGATGTGATGTCCAAGGCGCTGAAGAAGAAAGGCTTTAAGTTTATTGGCTCAACGATCTGTTATGCCTTTATGCAAGCCAGCGGCATGGTGAACGATCATGTCAAAACCTGCTTTTGTGGGAAGCACTAAGCCATGATCCGCCCTGCTGTGAAACAAGATATGCCGGCTATTATGGCGTTGTGGCTGGTTAGCACTACCGAGGCGCACCCGTTTATTTCTGCGCAGTATTGGCGTGAAAGCGAAGTCGTGGTGCGTGATACCTATTTACCGAATGCGCTGACGTGGGTGGCAGAAGATAAGGGTGAAATCATAGGGTTTATCAGCGTGCTTGAGCAGCAGTTTATTGGCGCTTTATTCGTGGATAAACGCTATCACGGCAAAGGTGTTGGGCAGTTGCTGATGATGCATGTGAAGATGATTTTTCCACAGCTGATGCTCGAGGTGTATCTGGAGAATCACCGCGCACTACGTTTTTATCAGCATGAGGGGTTTCAGACTCAAGATACCCAGTTCAATGAGGACACCCAGCACCAAACGGCAATAATGTTGTGGGAGAAAACCCCTGGCGCTTGGCTTGAAGATTAAACAAATCCTGCTATTTGGCGCGTATTTGTCTAATTTATTGGAATTTTAGGAATTGTGACCATTATTTTTTAATGGGAATTTGCTGAAATGCCACCGCCGTAGATCCCGATTCACGGTTTTGGGCACGATTTTTTTTGGGTCAGTGGATTACTGGCCTGTTACAGCAAATATCTTGAGCGATTACGCTCTGTGCAAGATGAGGTTCCATAATGAGTAAAAGCCGTTTCTGTATTGCTGGCGCAGTATGCGCTGCGCTGCTGCTGTCTGGTTGTACAACTAACCCTTATACCGGTGAATCCGAAGCGGGGAAATCGGGTGTGGGCGCAGGTTTAGGTGCGCTGGTTGGTGCTGGCGTGGGGGTTCTGTCCTCTTCTAAGCACGATCGCGGCAAAGGCGCTCTAATTGGTGCGGCAGCTGGCGCGGCGTTAGGCGGTGGTGCCGGTTACTATATGGACGTTCAAGAGTCAAAACTGCGTGACAAAATGCGTGGTACCGGCGTGAGCGTAACGCGTCAAGGCGACAACATTGTGCTGAATATGCCAAATAATGTCACCTTCGACTCCAGCAGCAGCACCTTGAAACCAGCCGGTGCCAATACCCTGACCGGCGTGGCAATGGTTTTAAAAGAGTATCCTAAGACCGCGGTTAACGTGGTGGGCTACACCGATAGTACCGGTAGCCAAGATCTGAATATGCGTCTTTCTCAGCAGCGTGCCGACAGCGTCGCAAGTTCTCTGATTGTTCAGGGCGTTGAAGCCAGCCGCGTTCGTACTCAGGGCATGGGCCCAGCAAACCCAATCGCGTCAAATAGCACGACAGAAGGCAAAGCTCAGAACCGTCGTGTTGAAATTACACTAAGCCCGATGTAATTCATCTCTTCTTTTAGCCTCCTGCTTTGCCTGAGGAGGCTATTTCCTCAACCTTATCTCATCAGTTCCCCTGTGGTTATGCTAAATTTGCCTATCCGTTGAATTTCAGAGGAACACGTCGTGAGCAGTCAGGGAATCCGCGCCACCATCAGTGATGTCGCTAAGGCCGCTAAAACCGGTAAAACGAGCGTTTCGCGCTATTTAAATGGCGAACAACACCTGCTGTCCGACGATCTCAAACAGCGCATCGAACAAGCCATACAACGCCTTAATTACCGCCCAAGTCAGATGGCTCGCAGCTTAAAAGGCGGGCAAACTCGCCTTATCGGCATGATTATCGCTGATATCACCAATCCCTATTCTGTAGATGTTTTGCGCGGCGTAGAAGAAGCCTGCCGTGTGCAAGGTTTTACGTTGCTGGTGTGTAACACCAACAACGAAATCAATCAGGAGCAGCACTACCTTGAGCTGTTAAGTAGCTATCGCGTTGAGGGTTTAGTAGTTAATGCGGTGGGGATGCGTGAAGAGGCGTTATCCAAGCTACAACAGTCTTTGCTGCCAATGGTGCTGATTGATCGAAAAATACCCGACTTCTCCTGCGATATGGTGGGATTAGACAATCATCGCGCTGCCACAGAAGCGACTCGGCATTTAATTGAGCAGGGTTTTGAAGCGGTGATGTTTTTAAGTGAACCACTGGGGTTGGTTAATACTCGGCTTGAGCGTTTGCATGCTTTTCAAAACACGATGGCAGAATGCCCTGAGCTGATCGCCTGCCATGCCGAAGTTGTGCTTAACAAAGGTGAACTTCTGGATCAGGCATTGAGCCAGTTTTGTCATCAGCATCGTGGTATGCGTAAAGCCGTAATGTCTGCCAACGGTGCACTAACCCTTCAGGTGGCTCGCTCCCTGCGTCGTTTAGGCCTTAATTGGGGCAGCGATATTGGTTTGCTTGGCTTTGATGAACTGGAGTGGGCGGAGCTGGCAGGGGCGGGGATTACCACGCTTAAGCAGCCGACCTATCAGATCGGCTACGCTGCGCTTGAGCTATTAGTGAACCGCATTCAAGGCGACGAACAGCCTACCGTTGAGCAAAAATATCCGGGCGAGCTTATCGTGCGGGGCTCCACGTTGCGTTAATTAGGCGGGAGTCCCTTTGCGTAACAAATAGCGATAGGGTGCTTGCTCGGTTTCTTGCGCGATCAGTTGATGATCCATAAAACGACAGAAACCCGGAATATCACGGGTGGTTGCTGGATCATCCGCGATAATCAGCAGCGTTTGTCCATCATCCATATGGCGCACGGTTTTACGCACCATCATCACAGGCTCAGGGCAGCGAAGCCCAAGTGCATCCAGCGTTTTATCGGGATTAGCGAAAAGGTCGGTCATGGTTTTTCTCTGAAGGCCGATTTGCGCAATCGTACTGGCGAAGGGCTACGGCTGAGTGAAGTTTAAAACGCCCCTAGTTTACCTGCTGGAAAATAGTCTGCAAGGGACGTGAACGTTTGCGTTAAAATTAACCATTGCATGTGGAAATTATCGCGGTATCATCCGTGCCGCATCTCAGATACACACATTTTTTATTGGGTTCCCTCACCCCAATCTCCAAAAAGGCCAAAATATGTTTGATTTTACTCCGCAACAGCGGATGAAAGCCCTTTGCTGGCTTTCTGTTTTTCACGTTCTGATTATTACGTCCAGTAACTACTTGGTGCAGTTACCGATCTCGATTTTCGGTTTTCACACCACGTGGGGCGCATTTACTTTCCCGTTTATTTTCTTGGCAACAGACCTCACCGTCCGTGTGTTTGGCGCGCCTTTGGCTCGTCGAATTATTCTGGCAGTTATGGCGCCTGCGCTGCTGATTTCATATTGTATTTCAGCGCTGTTCTTTCAGGGCGAGTGGCAGGGTTTTGCCGCGTTGGGCGAGTTTAATGTGATGGTGGCGCGTATCGCGACCGCAAGTTTCATGGCCTATGTTCTTGGGCAGATCCTTGACGTGCATGTCTTTAACCGCCTGCGTCAGCGTAGCGCGTGGTGGGTAGCTCCGACGGCTTCAACGCTGTTTGGTAATATCAGCGATACCTTGGCGTTCTTCTTTATCGCGTTTTACCACAGCACAGACCCCTTCATGGCCGCGAACTGGGTTGAGATCGCGCTGGTAGACTACACGTTTAAATTGCTGATCAGCCTGATTTTCTTCCTGCCAATGTACGGCGTTATGCTCAACGTGGTTCTGAAGTATCTCTCAGCTAATCGCCAAGATCCGCATCCACAGCTGAATTAAAAAACGTATCGCGATGCCGAGAAGCGCTTTTTCTCGGTATCGTATATGCTGATGTCCCTGAGCTTCGGAGGATGTCATGCCCGCAATTAACGTCAAATACGCCACCGTTGAAGATGTTCACCATCTTTATAACTTACTGCCCGAATTCTCCGTGTTACATAGCCTGCAAGATTTAATTAACCGACTGAATAATAAAGAAACTTGTATATTGGTCGCCTATAAAAATGAAAAACCTGTTGGTTTTAAGTTGGGTTATGCGCTTAGTGACACCACTTTCTATAGTTGGTTAGGTGGTGTACTTCCTCACTCTCGCCGCGACGGAATAGCCCAAGTCCTATTGCATACACAGGAAGATTGGGCTTTAAATCATGGGTATCAGCGTATTGAAGTGAAAACCAGAAACTGTTTTCCAGCTATGCTGATAATGCTCATAAAAAATGGCTACCAGTTATCTGAGCTAGAAGTAGCTGACAACATAGCCGATAACCGAGTCCGACTGGTGAAGTGTCTGACGCACGGAACCAATGATAAGTAGCGAAGCTACAATATGTTACTTGCATTTAGTGCACCGATAAGGTGCGATACGTTTATTGGTCAATCGAGACGTTAGGACAATAGAAGGAATTACCATGCGTAATTTAGTGAAGTTTATGGGAGTGGGGTTGCTCGTGGCAGGACTTGCCGCGTGTGATGGCCAGTCAACTGATAACACCACCTCTGCGGCCAAAGGATCTACGTCGGTAGAAGCTAGCGTACCTGCCGGAGAGAACATTAGCCTGCTCAATGGAAAAGTGACCTTTACGCTGCCGGCTGGCTTAACTGACCAAAGCGGTAAGCTAGGCTCTCAATCAAACAGCATGCATGTTTACGCGAATAAGAGCGGTCAGCAGGCGATCATTGTGATTATGGCTCCGTTACCGGCAGACAGCCTGAGCACATTGAGTGGTCGTTTGGTTGAACAACAGAAATCTCGTGATCCAAGCCTGAACGTGCTTTCCGATAAGAGCATTGAAGTGAGTGGGCAGCAAGCTCAGGAAGTGAATAGTCTGCAAACGGCCAAAGGCCAAGTTTCCTATTCCAGCATCGTACTGGCTAAAGCCGGCGATCAGTTGATGACCATGCAGGTATCTCTGCCGGGTGAAAATCAGCAGGAAGCGGCTAATATTGCCAACGGTGTGATTAACACTCTGAAGATTGCCGAGTAATTTTTTGCAAAAGCCCTCCCTGTGCAGGGAGGGCTAGAATGTTAGTTTACTACGCCGTTAACCATCTTCTGCGTAACCTGTTGCCCACTCGCATTCTGCGCGCTTAACGTGGCATTTACACTAGGCTTAAGCGGTGCATCACCGGTCAGTACGCCTTGTAATCCTAGCTGCATATTGACGTCTCCTTTAATCGGCAACGCTGGCCATCCCCATTCAACTAGTTGATCGGCAGGGACTGCTTTCCCCTTAAGATCCAAGCTGAGCTGGCGTCCAGACTGCGTGAGCGACGCGGTGGCTTCCAAAATTCCCTTTTGTGATAACGCGCTGAGTTCAGTGACGCTAATTTGCTGGTCGTTTGCGTTCAGACTAATAGAAAGCCGTTGCAGATCGACCTTATTAAACGTTGCGCCGCTAGCGTTGAAGGTTGCTTGACCGTCCCATAGCCCAAATAGGCGGTTATGGACTAAGCGAATGTTGCTGCCAAAGCCATCCAGAGCGGTGATTTGGAAAGGAAACTCAGGGTTGATATCGACTATCAGATTTCGGCTGCTGGAGAACTTGGTGACGATCACATCGTTTAGCCAAGTCGGCAGCGGTGCTTGCCAGATATCACGCCAGTTTTGCGGTAGCGTATATTCCAAGCCAACGAGCGTAATTTCATCGAGGGTAAGTTGTTGGTTACTGCGCAACCAGCTGCCGCTTGCTCTAAGCAAACCGCCTTCCCAGCGAGTGCTTAACTGTTTTATCGCCACTCCCGCATTCGAAAGATCGGCGCTAAAGATAGGCTCAACAAAGTGCACATTGCCCACGATGATATCGTTAGCATTAAAGGCGATAGTCCCTTTATCACTTTGCCAATTGCCGTTGTTCCACGTTACACCGTTCAATTCTGCGTCTAAATCACTGAGTGCCCAGCCAGCCCCTTCCAGCTTGGCGTCGGTAATACTCATTTTTCCCAGCGTGATTGCCGGAAGTTGCTTCAGCGGCGCAAAGAAAGCGTCTAGAGATTGGCTAGTCTGCCAGTGGAGATTACTTAGGCGTAAGTTATTGATGACCCAGGTTCCATCGGCTTTGCGTATGCCGTCACCGGTGGCTTGGCCTTGGGCAAATTCAGCGCCAGCGTTGATTATTGTGAGTTGACCCTGTTTATCACTACCTTGGATCAACACGTTCTGTGCAGGAATATCATTTAGCGTTAGTTTGCCTGCGCTGAACTGAAACTGGTTGTTCTTGCCAAAGATTTGCCCTGAGACGGGCTGCCACGGTGAAACATAGCCGTTGACCTGAGACGCGTTAATTTTTTGTTGGGGCTCATTTTGTTGCACCTGCATATTGAGCATGCGCAGGCTCTGGGCCTGAATTGGCAGTGCAGTTTGAGCCGTGGCTGAAAGTGTTAGCGATCCATTTTCGAGCGTGACGCTATCGAAATCTTTCGGTTCGGTTAGCTGGCGTACGCTGAGCGATAAACTGATTTTTTCAGCGCGTAGAAAAGGAGGCTGACCAACGTTAGCGAGCGTGACATCGTGTAATGTCATTTCAGCGGGATCGCGAATATCGTGGTGTATTTTTCCAAGCGACAATCGATATTGGGTATTTTCATTCACCCAAGTGCTGATGTGGCGGGCGCCCCATGTGGTTTGTGCAATCACATAAGCCACAATACCCAGCGCGATGATAATCGCGAGCAGGATTAAAAGTAGTTTTCCAATAAATTTCACGGCATTAGTCCTTCAGGCCAAAGGTACTTTAGTTTATGCCGTATTAAGTAGGATGGCTCAAGGGATGAAATGTAAACACCAATAAAAAAGGCCGAATGCAGAAACATCCGACCTTTTTCAGCCATTTATGCGGTTTTAATCTTCGTGTGGGAAAACCAGATTTAAGACAATGGCAGTAATACCGCCAGCCGCAATGCCTGAAGACAGCAGAGTTTTCATCCAATCCGGCGCGAATTGTAAAATCAACGGCTGCTGAGAAACCCCTAAACCAACGGCTAAAGAGAGCGCCATAATCATAATGGCGCGGCGGTTTAATGGTTCACGCGAGACAATACGCACGCCCGATGCTGCGATAGTGCCGAACATGACGATGGTAGCGCCTCCCAGAACGGGCTCAGGGATGTGCTGTACAAAACCCGCCACCGCAGGGAACAGACCTAAAACAATCAGCATGAGGGCGACCACAAAGCCCACATAGCGGCTTGCGACACCGGTTAGCTGGATAACACCGTTATTCTGGCCAAAGCAGGAGTTAGGGAAGGTATTAAATACCGCCGACAGCATCGAATTCAGCCCGTTGGCGAGAACGCCCCCCTTCAGTCGCTTCATGTAGAGCGGGCCAGAAACGGGCTGCTCGGATACGTCAGAGGTCGCCGTAATATCGCCGATGGTCTCTAAAGACGTCACCATAAAGACCAGCATCAGCGGGATCAGCAGATTCCAGTCAATGCCCAAGCCATAATAGAGCGGCGTTGGCACCATCAGCAGCGAGGTGGTTTTTTCCATATTGCTGGTGTCTGGCAGCATCCCCATCGCCCACGCCAACGCGTAGCCAACGGCCATGGCGATCACCAGTGAAGAGACACGCAGATAAGGGTTGCGCTGGCGGTTAAGCAAAATAATGACCACCAGAACTGAACCGGCTAGCATCAAATTACCCGGCGCACCAAAGGTGTGATCGTTCATGGCGCTGTAGCCACCGCCAATAGAAACCAAGCCGACCTGAATCAGCGATAAACCGATGATCATGACCACCACACCAGAGACTAATGGCGTAATAATTCGGCGTGCTAGGTGCAAGAAACGCGACAGGATAATCTCGGTGCAGGAAGCCAGCATTAGCGTTCCAAACAGCGTTGCCATCATCGTTGGGATATCAGCGCCGCCGTTTTTCAACGCCATTCCGCCCATAATCAGAGGGCTAACAAAGTTAAAGCTCGTTCCCTGAATAGACAACAAACCCGAACCCACAGGGCCCCAGGTTTTAATTTGCAAGATAGACGCCAGCCCTGAGGCAAATAGCGACATGCTGATAATGTGTTGCGTGTCCTGTGCTGGAAGACCTAATGCCTGACAAATCAGTAGTGCGGGCGTAATAACCGCCACAAACATGGCGAGTAAATGTTGGCAGGCAGCGAAAAGGGTTTGCGGGAGAGGTGGACGGTCTTCGAGACGATATATCAGCTCACTTTTGGTTGGCGCGGTAGCGCTAGGCTTCGCGATTGAAGAGTGAACTTGGTCGAACTCAGTGGATGGCGTGGTCATAATCCATATTCCAGAAGCAACAATGCACGCATTTTAATGATAGTTGTCACAAAAGCAATCGGTTGCGTATAAATTTACCTAAAAAGGATGAGACTTTTGGATCGCATTTTTTGCTAAAGAAACTTGCCCAAGAGTTACGTTTTGCTTTCTAATTAAGCGTTTATCATTTTTAGATAACAGAGAGAAAATTATAATTATTTGAAATAAATACAATTATTACATGGAGTAATAAAATGATTCATCTGGACGTATACGGTACGCTAGTCGCGGCGACCTTGGTGCTTCTGCTCGGGCGCCAAATGGTACAAAAAATCCCTTTCCTAACGAAATACACGATTCCTGAACCCGTTGCTGGCGGCTTGCTGGTGGCGCTCGGTTTCCTGTTGCTTAAACAAACCACGGGCTTTGAGGTCAGTTTTGACATGTCCCTCAAAGATCCGTTGATGCTCGCCTTTTTTGCCACCATCGGCCTTAACGCAAACTTAGCGAGTTTGAAAAAAGGCGGCAAAGCGTTAAGCATTTTTGTTTTTGTCGTTGTGGGGTTACTGCTGGTACAAAACGCCATTGGTATTGGCATGGCGAAAATGCTGGGGCTTGATCCTCTGATGGGGCTATTAGCGGGCTCCATTACGTTGTCCGGTGGACACGGTACGGGCGCGGCGTGGAGTAAAGTTTTCAGCGAACGCTACGGGTTTGAGAATGCGACTGAAGTGGCCATGGCATGTGCCACCTTTGGTTTAGTGCTTGGTGGATTGATTGGCGGGCCAGTGGCTCGTTACTTGGTGAAGCATTCGTCTACGCCCAACGGAACGCCGGACGATACTGAAGTCCCAACCGCGTTTGAAAAACCCTATAGCGGCCGTATGATCACGTCGCTGGTGTTAATTGAGACGCTGGCTTTGATTGCGATCTGTTTAACCGTAGGCCATGTCATCGCTGATTTTCTCCGCGGGACGACGTTCGAGCTGCCAACGTTTGTCTGCGTATTGTTCGTTGGGGTTGTACTGAGTAATACGATGCATGCGGTTGGTTTCTATCGCGTGTTTGAGCGTGCGGTATCGGTGCTCGGAAACGTGAGTTTGTCGCTGTTCTTGGCTATGGCGTTGATGAGCTTAAAACTGTGGGAACTTGCTTCTCTGGCGCTGCCGATGTTGGCCATTTTGCTGGTTCAAACGCTGGTGATGGCGCTGTACGCTATTTTTGTTACCTATCGAATTATGGGCAAAAACTATGATGCAGCGGTGCTAGCCGCAGGCCATTGCGGTTTTGGCTTAGGCGCAACGCCAACGGCGATTGCTAACATGCAGGCGATTACCGATCGTTTCGGCCCGTCGCATTTGGCTTTCCTGGTAGTACCTATGGTTGGTGCGTTCTTTATCGATATCGTTAATGCGATTGTGATCAAGCTGTACCTGATGCTGCCGGTATTTCCTGCGGTGATGGGGTAGTTTTCGATTATCACGATCTGACCCCACCCCTCCCTTTCTCAGGGGAGGGAACCGTTCCGGAGAAGGGGAGGTACACGAGACTATGCGTTGGTATATCGGCTGCGTTCAGGCAGCCAGCGCTCGATAAGTGCCTGCGCATGTTCTGGGTAGTTTTGATGAATATGGCGTGCAATGCGCTGAACTTCAGGGATAAGCGCCTGATCGCGTAGCAAGTCAGCTACCTTAAATTCGGCGCTACCGGTCTGTTTGGTCCCTAATAGCTCACCGGGGCCACGAATTTCTAAGTCTCGTTGAGCAATCACGAAGCCATCATTGCTATCACGTAATACCTGTAGACGTTTTTGCGCGGTTTGGCTCAGAGGTGTTTTATAAAGCAGGACACAGTGTGATGCGACGGCACCGCGCCCGACGCGGCCACGCAGCTGATGTAACTGCGCCAAACCCAATCGCTCAGGGTTTTCAATGATCATCAGGCTGGCGTTAGGCACGTCAACGCCAACTTCGATTACGGTAGTGGCGACCAGCAACTGAGTTTCACCTGCCTTAAATGCCCGCATCACTTCCTGTTTTTCTGCTGCTTTCATGCGGCCATGTACTAACGCGACCTTAATTTCAGGCAGAAGCAGTTTGAGCTCTTCTGCGGTAGCCTCTGCGGCCTGAGCCTCCAGCATCTCTGATTCTTCAATCAGCGTGCAGACCCAATAAGCCTGTCGACCCTCTTTTAAACAGGCATTTTTAACGCGTTCAATGACATCGGCGCGGCGTGAATCTGGAATAGCAACGGTGGTCACCGGCGTTCTGCCAGGCGGAAGCTCATCAATAACCGACGTATCAAGATCGGCGTAGGCAGTCATCGCCAGCGTGCGCGGTATCGGGGTTGCGGTCATGATTAGCTGATGCGGATGGAAACCTTGTTCTTCGCCTTTTTCCCACAGGGCAAGACGCTGATGTACGCCAAATCGATGTTGTTCATCAATGATAACCAGTGCCAAGCCAGAAAATTGCACCTGATCTTGGAAAATGGCGTGTGTGCCCACGATCATATCGACTTCGCCACTGGCAATAGCTTCCATCTGTGTCTGACGCGCTTTACCCTTCTGCTTGCCTGCAAGCCAGCCCACTTTCAATCCTAGCGGTTCAAACCACTGACGAAAGTTATTGGCATGCTGCTCGGCAAGCAGTTCGGTCGGTGCCATTAAAGCGACCTGTTTGCCATGGGCAATCGTTCGCAGCGCGGCAAGTGCGGCAACCAAAGTTTTACCCGATCCCACGTCGCCTTGAACCAAACGCATCATAGGGACGGGCTTCGCCATATCGGCTTCGATATCAGCCACCACGCGCTCTTGCGCACCCGTTGGTTTAAAGGGTAAAGAGGCCAGCATCTGGTTTTTGAGACGATCATCCGCAGAAAGCGGCAGCGCTTTATGGCTTTGCGCTCCGGCTCGTACCGCAAGCATGCTGAGGTTATGAGCCAGCAGTTCTTCTAAAATTAGACGACGCTGAGCAGGATGTTTTCCATGCTCCAAATCGGCAAGCTGCATATTTGGCGGTGGACGATGCAGCATGCGCAATGCATCTGGCAGGCTCATTAACCCTTGGCGCAGTTCATCGGGCAATAGTTCCGCGATGGGCACCGTATCGAGCAAGGCTAATGCTTGGTCGGTTAGCTTACGCAGCGTGGCCTGACGAATGCCTTCGGTAGTGGGATAAACCGGCGTAAGGGCTTCTTGCAGCTCAACGTTCTCGGTTTCACCCTGAATTTTATATTCAGGATGGATAATTTCTGCGCCTAGATTACCGCGTTTGATTTCACCGTAGGCTAAAACATGCTTACCGACAGAAAGACTATTCTTCATCGCAGCGTTAAAGTTGAAGAAGCGCATCGTCAGCATACCGGTGCCGTCGCTTATCTGGCTGGTCATCATGCGGCGGCGACCAAAGCTTATATCGGTGCGCAGCACTTCGCCTTCTACGGTTGCAAAAATGCCGGGTAGAAGATCGTTGATAGCATACAGGCGGGTGCGGTCTTCGTAGCGCAAAGGCAGGTGCAGCAGCAGGTCTTGGATATTCTCCAGACCAATTTTGGAGAGTTTACCTGCTTGGCTGGCGCCAACGCCGGCTAAAGAAGTTAATGCGATAGCATCCAGCAAGCGGCCTTTCATCGTTAGCCTTTAGTTGACTGCATGGCATCCCACCATGCTTGAGGGGCGTCGATTTGCCCTTCGTTATCGATACGTGGGCGCGGCAGCTTCTTGCGTTTGGCAACGTTGGCCAACACGGGATATCCACCTTCCCACAGTAAACGCTGTTGGTCTTCTTCGCTCAGCGGGCTGTGTTCGCGTTGGTACATGCCTGCGTTTTGGCGCTGGCGCTGGGCTTCATACAAAATGAGCGCCGAAGCCACTGAAACATTAAGTGACTGAACCATACCAATCATGGGAATGATAATGTCTTGATCGGCCAAGGCGAGAGCTTCGGCCGTGATCCCGTGTTTCTCTTGCCCCATCAAAATGCAGGTCGGGCGCGTGTAGTCTATTTCACGGAAATCAACGGCAGTGCTGGAGAGATTCGTTGCCAGAATTTGCATGCCTTCAGACTTTAACGTCGAAACCGCTGAAGAGATATCTGGATGTGTTTTTACGGATACCCAGCTGTTGCTGCCTGCTGCAGTAGAGACCATGGTGCGCATGCTTTTTCCTGGCCATACGGCATGGACCTGATGCACACCCACGGCGTCAGCCGTGCGGATAACGGCTGAAACGTTATGCGGTTTGTGTACTTGCTCCATGCAGACGGTAAGATCCGACTGTCGGGTGGCAAGCATCTGACAAATCCGCGCATAGCGTTGAGGAGTCATAGAATTAGTTTCGGTTGCGGTTAACTTTAATCACATCCGGCATGATACGAATTTTACGCATGATATTCGCCAGATGGACGCGATCGCGGGTGGTCAGGCGGATGAAGGCGCTGTATACCCGGCCATCTTTCTCTTCGGTATTCATGCTTTGAATATTTGATGCGGTGGCATTGATTGCAGCCGTCAGATTCGCCAGTGCGCCCTGATGGTTAAACATATCCACTTTGATTTCAGCGATGAATTCCTGCTCGATGTCTTTATCCCATTCCACGGCCATAAACTTCTCTGGCTCTTTTTGATAGCCACGAATGTTGCGGCAAGACTCGTGATGAATGACCAGGCCTTTACCCGGGCTCACGTGCGCAATAATCGGGTCACCGGGAATTGGACGGCAACATTTGGCAAAGGTGAGCAGCACGCCGTCAGCGCCTTTGATTGGCAGTTTACGGCCAGAGCTGGAGCTGCTTTGCTGCGGATCGCCGAGCAGATTTTTCGCCACCACCACGCTCATGGCATTGCCTAGGCCGACTTCGGCCAATAGGTCATCCATCGAATGAAGTTTCATGCGATCCAATTCGCGCTGAATATTCTCTGGAGGCAGATCAGACAGCTTACGTCCGTTGCCGAGCGCGTGATTTAACAGACGACGGCCAAGGCTTACTGAATCATCGCGCTTGAGGTTTTTCAACATCTGGCGGATTTTAGCGCGCGCTTTGGAGCTGACGACGAAATTCAGCCAAGCTGCATTTGGGCGAGCGCCTGGTGCAGTAATGATTTCAACGTTTTGCCCGCTGTGTAGCGCCTGAGACAGTGGATATGGCTGTCTATCAACGCGCGCACCTACGCAGGCATGGCCGATGTCGGTGTGTACGGCGTAAGCAAAATCGACCGGTGTTGCTCCCGCTGGCAGTTCGACAATGCGACCTTCCGGCGTGAACACATAGATTTCGTCTGGGAACAGATCGGATTTAACGCTCTCAATGAACTCGAAGGAGCTACCTGCGCTTTGTTGCAGTTCGAGCAGGCTTTGCATCCAGCGTTGTGCACGGATTTGCGCCGTGGTGCTGGATTCACCTTCTTTATAGGCCCAGTGAGCAGCAACACCCATCTCTGCCATTTGGTCCATGTCTTCGGTGCGAATTTGCACTTCGACAGGAACACCGTGCGGGCCAATTAGCGAGGTATGCAGCGATTGGTATCCGTTGGCTTTAGGAATGGCAATATAGTCTTTAACGCGGCCCGGGCGCGGCTTATATAAGCTGTGCGCCTGACCCAAAACGCGGTAGCAGGTATCCACATCCTTGACGATCACGCGGAAAGCGTAGATGTCCATAATGGAGTGAAAACGCTGCTCTTTGAGATGCATTTTGCGATAAATCGAGTACAGATGTTTTTCTCGACCGTTGACGTGACACTCAATCCCCGCCTCGGTGAGACGACCTTCAATCTCAGAAAGGATCTTCTGAATCATCTCTTTACGATTACCACGAGCGGCTTTCACCACCTCTTTGATAACGCGATAGCGGTTTGGATAGAGGGCTTCAAAACCCAGCTCTTCGAGCTCCGTTTTTAGGTGATGGATACCTAAACGATGTGCCAGAGGGCTATAGATTTCTAGCGTTTCTCGCGCAATGCGGCGACGTTTATCTGGGCGCAAAGAGCCCAGCGTGCGCATGTTGTGCGTGCGGTCGGCGAGTTTAATCAAGATCACGCGGATGTCCTGCACCATCGCCATGATCATTTTGCGGAAGTTTTCTGCCTGAGCTTCTTTCTTATCACGGAATTTCAGCTTATCCAGCTTTGACACACCCTCAACCAGTTCGGCAACACTTTTGCCAAACAGTTGTTCCATATCTTGATAGGTAGCGGGCGTGTCCTCAATGACGTCGTGCAATAACGCCGCCATCAAGGTTTCATAGTCGAGGCGCATTTCTGCAAGGATGCAGGCTACCGCGACCGGGTGAGTTATGTAGGGCTCACCGCTGGAGCGTGTCTGTCCCTCGTGCGCATCGCGCGCGACAAGGTATGCCTGTTTAAGGCGCTTAATCTGCTCTTCTGGCAGGTATTTTTGAATCAGCAGATTCAGGCTTTCAAACAGATACAAAGGCAGCTCTTCGTGTTAATTAACGACGGCCTTCAGCAATCGCAGTCACCGCTTGAATTTCTGCGGCTTCTTGCTCTTGCTGTTCCTGGCGCTCACGTACGTCGAGGATCTGGTTGTTGATCAGACCTTCTTCGATTTCGCGCAGGGCGATAACGGTGTACTTATCGTTCTCTTCTGGTACTAACGGATCTTTGCCGCCAGATTGCATTTGGCGTGCCCGACGAGCAGCGACCAACACCAGGTCAAAACGGTTACCAATTTTCTCTACAGCGTCTTGAACAGTTACGCGTGCCATAAATGTGCTACTCCACAGGTGAAGAAATGACTGGGCATGATACTGAAAGAGTCTTCAGTCTGCCAACAATTTGGTTATTAACGCGTCATGTCGCATTTTCTGGCGACCTAAACGCAGACGTTCAGCGCGGATAATGGTTTTGAGATCGGACAGTGCCAAATCAAAATCATCATTCACGATGAGGTAATCATATTCGGCATAGTGCGTCATCTCAGCAACGGCTTGCGCCATGCGTTTGGCGATGACTTCTTCGCTATCCTGACCACGACCGCGTAAGCGGCGACCTAATTCATCTTTCGATGGTGGCAGAATAAAAATGCTGCGTGCCTGCGGCATTTTTTTACGAATTTGTTGTGCGCCCTGCCAGTCGATATCAAGGAAGACATCCACGCCGGTCGACAAAATCTGCTCAATCGCTTTACGCGATGTGCCGTAATAGTTGCCAAATACTTCCGCATGTTCAAGGAAGGCGTCTTCCCCAATCATCTGGCGGAATTCGTCATGAGAGACGAAAAAGTAATGCTCGCCGTGATTTTCGCCAGGACGTTTAGCACGAGTGGTGTGCGAAATCGAAACCTGCGTATCGTACAACGGCTGAGTTTTCAGCAATGCCTGAATCAGGCTGGATTTTCCTGCCCCGCTTGGCGCGGAAACAATATATAGCGTGCCTTGAACCATAGTGGGTCTTATTGATGTCGTTCGTGTTAAAAGAACAAAAGAAAGATACAACTCCCCGTAGTATACACGGCTACTCGCCGTGATGCAGCGCCCACTTTCAGTCTACGGCGTGAATTTATTTGTCATCTCTGCGCATTGCGAGCCTGTTTGCAAAAAAAGTGCAACCTCTTGTCGGCGATTAAATCTCTGATGAATCCGTTTCGCAAAGGCTAGCAAGACCGCTGGAATACTGCCCTGCTTGCGTTTTAATTGCCGCAAATAGGAGGTGACATATGGCATGGAAAATATGGATGGCGCTACTCGTATGGTTTGTTTCCGGTTTTAGCCGAGGCTGGGCTCAGCCTCTTTGTCCACAGTGGACTGCCGAACATGGAGCTAGTGAGATCAATGCGTTGCAAAAGCAGATCGCCAAGTGGGATGAAGACTATTTTCTACAGGGCTCATCGGCCGTACCTGATGAAATCTATGACCAAATGGCCCAGCGGTTGAAAATATGGAAGCACTGCTTTGCTCAGGTAAATCTAAACCAAGCGGCGCTTGAACCGCCTAGTTTAGGCAATACACTTCGCCATCCTGTGGCACATACGGGGCTGAATAAGCTAGAAAATGCGGCTGCGGTGCAGGCGTGGTTACAGGGTAAAAAAGGTGTTTGGGTGCAGCCCAAAATTGATGGCGTGGCAATTACGCTGCATTACCAGCGTGGGCGTTTAATCAATATGATCAGCCGTGGCGATGGTCTGAAGGGGCAAGATTGGAGCAAAGCCGCGATGGCGATTGCGGCCATTCCTAAAAAGATTACTGATGAAAGTGCCGATGTTGTGTTGCAAGGGGAGCTGTTCCTGAAGGTGACCGATCATCAACAAAAAAGAGACGGTGGGATCAATGCTCGGGCAAAAGTCGCAGGGGCGATGAGGTTAAAGGTTTTGCCTCCTGACACCGCCGCACAGCTGGATGTTTTCATCTGGGGATACCCCGACGGGGCGGATAATATGCGGCAAAGATTAAGCTCATTGACGCGGTTGGGGTTCCCGCTGGCAGGGCAATATACCCATGCGGTGGCAGATATTGGTGCCGTTGAGCATTGGCGCGACTATTGGTATCAACATGCTTTGCCTTTTGTCACCGATGGCGTGGTGTTGCATATGGATCAACAACCCGCTTCATCGTTGTGGCAGCCGTCACCACCGGGATGGGCCGTGGCTTGGAAGTATCCGCTGAAATCCCAAGTTGCTGAAGTTAAAGACGTGCAGTTTAGTATTGGGCGCAGTGGGAGAATCAATGCCATCCTGTTGATCGAACCTGTGATGGTTGATGATAAACGCGTTAGCCGTGTGAGCTTAGGTTCTGTGATGCGTTGGCGGCAGTGGGATGTTCAACCTCATGATCAAATTTCGGTGGTGTTGGCAGGGCAAGGCGTTCCCCATTTAGAAAAGGTGATTTGGCGTAGCCCTGACCGAGTCATCATCAATGCGCCGGACCAAAATAAATACCATTCCTTAAGCTGTTGGCACTACACGCCAGACTGCGAGCAGCAGTTTGTTGCACGCGTAGTGTGGATGGTTCAAACCTTGGGTGTTTCTGGTATTGGAGAGGCTTACTGGCGAGAGTTGGCGCAGCATGGATTGTTATCTGACGTGGATGCTATTTTTAGGCTGAGCGAGGCTGATTTCGGAAAGGTGGGCGTTGGCGTAAATCGAGCTCGTACGTTTAGCAGCGAGCTTGAAAAAGTGAAAGCAGCGCCAACAATAACGTGGCTGAAAGCGTTGGGGATGCCAAATACGTTGGCCAGCTGTGGCTTAGAAAGCATCGATTGCCACTTTTCATCGGCTCAAGAAAAACAATATCAGCGGATCTGGCATAACACAGAGTGGCTTGAGGTTGTTGCGCGATTAAGGCAGCAGGGCGTTGCTGCCTTTAATCAATTTTCTATTAGTGATCGGGTTGCTGATAGTCAAAAACCGGCAACCCTAAGCGGAAGCGTAGCGCCAGTAAACGCGCAGTGAAGCCGGCAAATAGCGTAATCATCACGGTGAGATCTTGCGGGATAGAGAAATAAAGTAATCCCATATAGAGCCACGCGGCGGCAAAAGAGATCCCTGCATACAGCTCTTTTTGGAACACCAACGGGATGCGATTACAGAAGAGATCACGTAGGACGCCACCAAAGACGCCGGTGACAACGGCAGCGATAGACGCGATGATCGGTCCATGTCCCATCTCTAACGCGACCTGAGCACCGATAATCGAAAACACGACGAGCCCAACGGCATCTAAAACTAAAAAGAGTTTACGTAGATGCGTCATTAACGGTGCAGCCCACGTTGTAACAATGGCGGCAACGGCAACAATAACGATATTTTCAGGGTGTTTGACCCAGCTCAAAGGATAGTGGCCTAACAGCATGTCACGTACAGAGCCGCCGCCAATGGCTGTGGCAGAAGCAATGATAATAACGCCAAACATATCCATTTGACGGCGGCCAGCGGCAAGTGCGCCGGTCATGGCTTCAGCAGTGATCCCAACAATATAAAGAATACTCAGTAACATGACCCAACAACCTTTTAGAGCTGAAATGAGATAATAGAGCATGCAGAGTAGTGACTTGCGGTGACTATCTCGACTGAGTTTTTCTAAAGGATAAGGTTTCGAATTAATATATCTATGCCAAAAAGTTATCTTAATGCTGAATATATAGGCTTTATTTTATTTTAAACATTAATAGTAGATAAGAATTTATAATTCGAAAATCAAACATTATCCCAATAAGCTGGGGTTCCAAATTTCTGGACAAAGAAATCAATGACAACACGTACTTTAAGCGGAAGCCGTCGGCTTTGCGGATAGAGAGCCGCTAGCTGCTGGGGCTCTAGCCTCGTGGATACAGGGTATTTCTCCATCAAACTCACCAGACGCCCGTCTTGTAATGCATCCCCTAATAGCCATGTTGGCAATACTACGATCCCTAAACCTTGGATCGCTGCATCTAGCAGTGAATCGGCATTATTTCCGGTCAGAGAACCATGCAGACTGTAAGGAACCCATTGATTATTCATGTGGAAAAACCATCTCTGCGCGCCAGCAAAACCCTTAAATACGATGCAGTTATGATGTTCTAATTCTTCAGGCGTGGTTGGGATCCCAAAGCGATGTAAGTATTCCGGACTCGCGGCAATGCGATAGTTTTGTTGGGCTAGCACTCTGCCTTGCAGATTGGAGTCTGACAAAATACCGATACGAAACAGAAGGTCAGATGCATCTTGCATCGGATCGACAAAATTATCTGTTTGCACCATTTCAACGCAAAGCTTGGGGTATTTTTGGCAGAGCTCGGGAATATAGGGCGCAATATGCAGCCGACCAAACACCACCGGAGCATTGATGCGCACAAGCCCCGCAGGTTCGAGCTTCTTTTCCTGCAACGCTTGCTCAGCTTCCTCGAGTTGCTCAAGGACTCGCCGAGCGTATGTTGCCAATAATCGACCGCTTTCCGTTGCGGTCACCGCGCGGGTGTGGCGGTACAACAATTGTTGATTAAGCGCTTGTTCTATTAGCTGCATTTGGCGTGAAATTGATGATGGTGCAACGCCTTCTTTGCGGGCAACCTCCGAAAAACTGCCGTAATCGAGGACGGCAACAAACAATCGTAGTGCTTTTATGTTGAGTTCATTGAACGCTTGCATGCTGTGCATATTCCGCAAAGATATTTTATCTATGGTGCGTTTTTGTGAAAGGTTTTGCTAGTGGGCTACCATGAGAATTCCCTCTCCACGGCGGAGAGGGGTGGCACAATGACGATATCAAGGTTTTACGTTTAACTACTTTAAACCACTGCGACGGGCGGAGACATTGGCCAGAGCTGACCAATCAAGATTACCGTCGCCTTGAGCGATGGCGTCAATGAAGTTATCTCTTAATACGCTAGCGAACGGCATGGGTACGTTTTTCTCTTCGGCTGCCTGTTGTGCCAAGCGAACGTCTTTCAAACCAAGCGTTAGCTTGAAGCCTGCGGGGGTATAGCGCTCTTCAGCGATCATGCCGCCATAGTTTTTGTATACGGGAGCTGAAAACAGCGTACTGGTCAGCATATTGATAAAGTCTTTAGGCTCAATGCCGTGCGCTTTAACCAATGCTGCGGATTCTCCAACGGATTCAATGACGGTAGCCAGCATGAAGTTTGCCGCGAGTTTAACCGTGCTGGCCTGTTCTGGATTATCGCCGAAGTGCCAGGTTTTTTGTCCTAATACATCGAATATAGGCTGTACGCGGCGGAGCTGCTCGGGTTCTCCGGCTGCCAGAATATTTAAATTTCCTGCGGCCGCAACGTCGACTCGCCCTAATACCGGCGCTGCAATGTAATGAATACCTTTCTCTGTGCAGTAGCTTGCCATCTTACGCGTAAGGTCATTAGAAACCGTAGCCATATTGATATAGACCGCCCCTGCTGTTAATGAATCTAACGCGCCCTGAGCGATCATTACATCATGGGTAATCGCATCGTCGGCTAGCATCGAAATAACAACTTCGCTTCCTTTGATATCCGCAGGGCGTTGGCAAAGCCTTGCGCCATCGTCAACGAGAGTGCCTGCTGCCGCTGGGCTACGGTTCCATACCGCGATTTCATATCCTGCTTTTAGCAGGTTATACGCCATAGGCTGGCCCATAGAGCCCAATCCAAGAAAAGCGATCTTCATGCGTTACTCCTCGTTATTGTCTTCCGGTTGAGTGCAGGTTCCGGTTATCTGTGTATCTCCACCGTAGAGTTTCAGGAAAGACGAGTCAAATCTCTCCATGCTGTGCGTAATTCGCAAAACTGTTTAGCGACTCATGCTGTTTTTCGAAAGATAAAGGTGGTTGATAATGCCAGTCATCGGATTTAGCGGCTTTCGCGAATCGTTTGAATGATGCGGAGTGAGTAATAGATGACACAGCCAGAGCGATGTAAAACAGCGCATTCAGGCTCAATGAACGGTGCCTACATTCCATTGGTCATTATGGCGGGTATGGGGCTTTCGGTTGAAGCCGGATTGCTTGGGCCACTTGGTGAGGAGGTGGGGCATTTATGGGCGACGTTGAGCATATTTGGCGTAGGCGCAGCTCTATTGTTCCTTATCTCGTTATTAACCGGGAAGCCGACAGAGCAGCGCTCTTTTAGCTCACTTCCCCGTTGGCAACTGACGGGCGGTTTGCTAGGGCCTCTCTACGTCATTATGTTGACGCTGGCGACGCCGGTGATTGGTGTTGCCATGACGATGATTGCCATTCTGTCGGGTCAGGTCGCGAAAAGCTTATTAATCGATCATTTTGGTTGGTTTGGGATCTCGCGTAAACGTGTGGGTGTGCAGCGCCTACTCGCATTAGCGCTCATTGTAGCGGCTTTGATTCTTATAGCTGAGGGGGCGTAACAATAATGGGACATATCATAATGTTGGCGCTGGTTGTTTTGGCTGGTGCTGTTCTGAGCATGCAGGCCGCTATCAATGGCCGCCTAGGTGAAAGCGTGGGTGTGATACGCAGCAGCCAACTGACGTTTGTCGTTGGTGCAGTGTTTAGTGGATTGCTGATTTTCTTCTTTGAGCCCACACATTCTCAGACTTTGCTTACCGTTCCTAAATGGCAACTGGCCGGAGCATTGTTTGGCATGTTTTATATGTTAGTGATGGTGGCATCGGTACCGAAAATTGGCGTTGCGACGGCAACGGTGGCGGTGATTTGCGGGCAACTATCGATGGGGATGATGATTGATACGTTTGGATGGTTTGGCAATCAGGCAATCGGCTTTTCCAGCAGCCGTATGGCCGCTTTAGTTTGCTTAGCCTTAGCGCTGGTATTGATTTATCGCAGTAACCAAGCAGAAGAACAATCCACAGAGTGATTGTTTATGAGAAATGAAAAAGCCCGGCTCTACGATGGTAGAACCGGGCTTTTGTTTGTAGAGGTTGAGCAGAAAGTTACTCGATGTTTTGGATCTGTTCGCGCATCTGTTCGATCAATACTTTCAGTTCGATAGCGGATGCGGTGACGTCTGCATTGATAGACTTGGAAGCCAAAGTATTCGATTCACGATTGAATTCTTGCATCATAAAGTCGAGACGACGGCCTACGGCTTCTTTCTTCTTCAGAATGACATAGGTTTCTTTGACGTGCGCTTCGAGGCGATCCAGCTCTTCTGCAACGTCAACACGCTGTGCCATCAGAACCAGCTCTTGTTCTAGACGGTTATTTTCCAACTGAACCTGAGCATCTTCTAGCTTGCTCACCAAACGTTCACGCTGCCACTGTAGGATTTCAGGCATCTGCTGGCGAACTTTAGCCACTTCAACAGATACACCTTCCAAACGCTGCTCGATCATCGCTTTTAGGGCATTACCTTCACGTTCGCGGGCATCGATAAAGTCATCAATTGCAGATTCCAGTGCGGCCATCAGCTCGGTGCTGATAACGTCCAGATCTTGTTCGGCGGCAGACATCACGCCCGGCCAGCGCAGAACTTCCAGTGGATTAATTTCGCCCTCATCGCTTTGCATTTTGACCCAGTTCGCGGCTTCAACCAGCTGCTTTGCCAGTTTTTCGTTCAGGATCATGGAGCTTTGTGCGCTTGGGTCGAGCTCAAAACGCAGGTTACATTCGATTTTCCCGCGAGTTAAACGCGTACGCAGTCTTTCACGCACCACAGGCTCTAGGCTGCGGAACTGTTCCGGCAGGCGAATATAGGTCTCAAGATAGCGCTGGTTAACGGAGCGTAGCTCCCAAGCTGCGCTGCCCCAGTTGCCTTTAATTTCACGGCGGGCGTAGGCTGTCATGCTGCGGATCATTTTGCGTACCTGTAAAAATGAATGATGTCAGGATTATAGCCCCGCACCGCCTGCCATGATAGGCATAAGCTCACGAACATGGCATATCGCTTTTGGTTGATGAGAAGAGGTGGCTGATGTCTTTATCAATAGCCTTTCGTTGGCGGGCTTGCTGCAACTCAAATTAATTTGGGTATAATGCGCAGCCACATTGAAATAAATATGAATGCTAGCCGGAGACAAGCTTATGCGTCCAGAAGGCCGAACTGCCGAACAAATCCGCCCGTTAAAACTGACCCGTAATTACACTAAACACGCTGAAGGGTCTGTGCTGGTGGAGTTTGGTGAAACTAAAGTGTTGTGCAACGCCACCGTTGAGGAAGGAGTTCCGCGCTTTCTAAAAGGTCAGGGACAGGGTTGGGTCACGGCGGAGTATGGCATGTTGCCACGATCCACCCATAGCCGTATGGCGCGCGAAGCGGCCAAAGGTAAGCAGGGCGGTCGTACCATGGAAATTCAGCGTCTGATTGCGCGCTCTCTTCGTGCTGCGGTTGACCTGAAAAAACTGGGTGAGTTTACCATTACGCTGGACTGCGACGTCATTCAAGCTGACGGTGGTACCCGTACTGCATCGATTACCGGTGCCTGCGTGGCATTAGCTGATGCGCTGAACGCATTAGTCGCTGCCGGTAAACTGAAAGCCAACCCGATGAAGGGTATGGTTGCCGCGGTGTCTGTGGGTATCGTCGATAGTCAGGCAGTATGCGATCTGGAATATGTTGAAGATTCTGCTGCAGAAACGGACATGAACGTTGTGATGTTGGAAGATGGCCGCATGATTGAGGTGCAGGGCACCGCAGAAGGCGAACCTTTCAGCCATGAAGAACTTCTCCAGCTACTGGCACTCGCCAGAGGCGGGATAGAGAAAATTATCCAAGCGCAGAAAGCGGCGTTGGAAAATTAATTGTTTTAGGCGACTTGTTAGTCGCCTTTTTTATGCCTGCAATTTGGCATGAGAAAAACGGTTGTACCCACGAGTGAATTATTTAATTACCGACAATGAAGGAGATGCACGCATGAAAGCCTATCAGCGCCAGTTTATTGAGTTCGCGCTAAGCAAGCAGGTATTGAAGTTTGGCGAATTTACGCTGAAATCAGGCCGTACCAGCCCATATTTCTTTAACGCTGGCCTGTTTAATACTGGACGCGATCTGGCATTGTTGGGGCGTTTCTATGCCGAGGCTTTGGTTGATAGCGGCATTGATTTTGATTTGCTGTTTGGCCCAGCCTATAAAGGCATCCCTATTGCAACCACCACGGCGGTGGCGCTGGCAGAGCATCATGACCGCGATTTACCGTATTGCTTTAATCGCAAAGAAGCTAAGTCTCACGGTGAAGGCGGGACATTGGTAGGTAGCCCACTACAGGGCAAAGTCATGCTGGTGGATGATGTGATTACTGCGGGCACCGCAATTCGGGAATCAATGGAAATTATTCAGGCCCACAATGCTAAGTTAGCCGGAGTGCTGATTTCGCTCGATCGCCAAGAGCGCGGTCGTGCCGATATTTCTGCGATTCAAGAAGTTGAGCGTGATTATGGCTGTAAGGTGATTTCAATTATTACGCTGAAAGATTTGATCAGCTATTTGGAAGAGAAGCCGGAGATGGCTGAATCCTTGGCGTCAGTAAAAGCGTATCGTGAGCAGTACGGCGTTTAAGTGATAATGACCAAGAAAAACGGCCACTGATGAGTGGCCGTTTGTGTTTATGCTTTTAAGCTATTGAAGTTGGCTTGCTAACAACGGCCAGCGCAAATCGAATTCCTGCGTTGGGCGGTAGCGGAACTCTGAACGCACAAAGCGCGACAGCATGCCTTCACAGAAGGCTAAAAGCTGCCCTGCAAGCAGCGTTTCATCGTGAACAAACCCTTGCCCCTCACGGATCTTTCTCTCTTTGAGCACCTGTCGGATTTGGGCTTCAATACGCTCAAATAGCTGATTGATGCGCCCTTGAAGGCGATCTTGTTCAAACATCAAGGCATGACCGGTCATAATACGAGTCAGCCCCGGGTTGCGTTCTGCAAATCCCAGAATCAACAGCAGAATAAGACGAAGCCTATTAAAGGTTTCTTTTTCATCCTGCAAGATGAGGTTAATGCGGGTGATCAGACTGTCTTCGATAAACTCGATAAGACTATCAAACATCCGCGTTTTACTAGGAAAATGGCGATAAAGTGCAGCTTCTGAAACACCCACGTTCGCAGCAAGTTTTGCAGTAGTAATGCGTTGGCTACCGTCACTGGATTCCAGCATTTGCGCCAGCGCCTGCAAGATTTCCTCGCGACGGTTCCTTTTCGTATTTTCTTTTTCTGCCATGCCAGACAAGATCCTTGCTAAGCGGTGATAACGGGCACACCAAACAGTTAGCCACCTCAGGGTGGCTTATTGGTTTTTTGTAGCGTGGTAAAACGGCTTATTGGCGACCTGAGTGACCAAAGCCACCTGCACCACGTTCGCTCGCGTCGAAAGATTCGACGAGATTGAAGTCTGCCTGTACCACAGGAACTAGCACCATCTGAGCAATTCGTTCACCCGGCTCGATGGTAAAGGTCGTTTGACCGCGGTTCCATACGGAAACCATCAACTGACCTTGGTAGTCAGAATCGATCAAACCGACCAAATTCCCCAGTACGATCCCGTGCTTGTGGCCCAAACCAGAGCGAGGCAGGATGATTGCCGCAAGACTAGGATCTTCAATATGAATTGCCAGACCGGTTGGTAACAGAGTGGTTTCACCCGGTGCCAAAATGACGGCTTCATCTAAACAAGCGCGTAGGTCTAGACCCGCAGAACCTGGAGTTGCATAGGTTGGCAATGGGAATTGTTCACCGATGCGGGGATCTAAAATTTTAACGTCTATTTTTTTCTTCATAATGGCTGACAATCTCGTCAATTAAATAGTGGCCCAACAAGGACTTATTGCTGAGTGGCAGCTGCTTATCGCCCTGCGGCCAAAAAAGGTGTAAGGCATTGGTATCGGTGTTAAACCCTTGCCCTTCTTGGGAAACATCGTTCGCACAAATCATATCCAGATTTTTACGTGCAAGTTTTTGCTTGGCGTATTCTTCCACATTCTGGGTTTCGGCGGCAAATCCTACGACATAGGGGCGATGCTCAGTCAGGGCTGCAACACCGGCCACAATATCAGGGTTTTTCACCAGCTTAAGCGTGATTTCATCACCCTGTTTTTTTATTTTTTCGTCGCAAATTTGCTCGGCGCGATAGTCTGCCACTGCAGCGCAAGAAATGAAAATTTGATGTGCTGGAACATGAGCAAGCACCTCTGTTTGCATTTCTAATGCGCTTTCTACGTCGATACGCACTACACCTTCAGGTGTTTTTTGATTCACGGGCCCGCTCACCAGTGTGACTTTAGCGCCACGTTTTGCGGCAGCCGCTGCGATAGAAAAGCCCATTTTTCCTGAACTATGGTTAGTGATGAAACGTACAGGATCTAGGGCTTCACGGGTTGGCCCCGCAGTGATAAGAATGCTGTATTGTGCGAGATCCTGCTGCTGAGCAAAATGCGCCTGAATCATAGTGACTAACACCATTGGGTCGAGCATGCGGCCAGGACCTACATCGCCACAGGCTTGGCTACCGCTGTCTGGCCCCCAGAGTTGTAAGCCTCGGCGCTCTAGCGTTTTCAGATTCTCTTGTGTGGCCGCAGCGCGATACATCTGCTGGTTCATCGCTGGGGCAATTGCAATAGGTGCAGCGGTTGCTAAACATACGGTGCTGAGAAGGTCATTCGCCATTCCGACGGCAATGCGCGCAATTAAATCAGCGGTTGCCGGTGCAATAACGACCAAATCAGCCCATTTGCCGAGCTCGATATGCCCCATCGACGCCTCTGCTGCCGGATCAAGCAGGTCATCCGATACTGGGTAGCCTGAAACAGCTTGTAAGGTTAGCGGGGTGATAAAGGCTTCAGCGCCTTTTGTCATTACCACGCGAACCTCTGCGCCACGTTCTCGCAGTCGACGTACTATTTCTGGGCATTTATATGCAGCGATGCCCCCGCTGATGCCTAATACAATGCGTTTGCCTGTCAGTGCAGTCATGGTGTTGTTCCATTCGAGGCAGAAATTAGCGTGATTTTACCATAAGCGGAGAAGATGACATGTGTTGCAGTCGTTGCGATCGTTTTTTGCGCACTTCTTCGCATTGATGGCGTTTGGTACTCGACGCCATTTTTGAACTTGAGATGATGGCTGAAAACCATCTTGTGAGTTTTATTTCATGGAAGAGAGCGTAGCGGTAGCGTACTGGCCTTCAATGCTGGCCCCAAGAGAAAAATTATTATCCCTAGGTCGTGAATCGTTATCCGATCAGGAACTGCTGGCGATATTTTTACGAACAGGGACGAAAGGGATTAATGTGATGGCGCTGTCATCACATTTGATTCGTGAGTTTGGCTCAATTTACAGTCTGATGCAGGCCGATTACGATAGTTTTTGCTCGAAACCGGGCCTTGGTATCTCTCGATATGCACAGTTGCAGGCCGTGATGGAACTGTCAAAACGATTTTTGCATCGGCAGCTTACTGAACAAAGTGTCATCAATCGACCCGAGTTAACGGCGCTATATTTGCAAAATGTGTTCTCTGGATATGAGCGAGAAGCCTTTTTTGTTTTATTTTTAGACAACCAGCATCGCGTAATTCGCTCTGAGGAGATGTTTTCGGGTACTATAAACTGTGTGGATGTATATCCACGCGAAATTGTGCGTGGTGCGCTTAAGGTAAACGCCGTTGCGTTAATCCTCGCACATAATCATCCGTCCGGAATAGCAGAGCCCAGTGCAGCAGATCGTGTGCTCACAGAAAGAGTGGTGAAAGCTTGCGCATTATTGGATATCCGCGTGCTAGATCATATGGTGATCGGTCACGGCCAGAGTGTGTCTTTTGCTGAAAGAGGGTGGCTTTAAGCTTTTTTTTCGCGATCCTTTGGGATCTTTGCTGTTCGGGTCTTGAGCACTTACGCTTCAGAGCGTATACTACGCCACCTTTGAGAATCTTGGTTGTAGCGTTAAGAGCCTATCTCAGCAGGTTTCGACCTGACTCAGAGTCTCCTCGGTGAAGTTTGCTGAGATGGGCTCTAAAGCCTGACGAGGCGGCTACTTCCTATACGAAGCTCGAGCTGATTTGATTTTTGGAGAATAGACATGTCCCGAGTCTGCCAAGTTACTGGCAAGCGTCCGGTGGCCGGTAATAACCGTTCCCACGCGATGAACGCAACCAAACGCCGTTTTCTGCCTAACCTGCATTCACACCGCTTTTGGGTTGAAGGCGAGAAGCGCTTTGTAACTCTGCGTGTATCTGCTAAAGGTATGCGTGTTATTGATAAAAAGGGTATCGAAACGGTCTTGGCCGAAATTCGCGCCCGCGGTGAGAAGTATTAAGGAACTGAATCATGGCTAAAGGTATTCGCGAGAAGATCAAGCTGGTTTCGTCTGCTGGTACTGGTCACTTCTACACCACTACCAAGAACAAACGTACCAAACCAGAAAAACTTGAACTGAAAAAGTTTGATCCGGTTGTACGTCAGCATGTGATCTACAAAGAAGCTAAAATTAAATAATTTTAGTGGATTTAAGAAAACCCAGCTTCGGCTGGGTTTTTTTTATTCTAAAATGCCCCCACATGGTGATTGTAGCCATCAGCAGATGGCAAATGCCTTTGAGTTGGGGAGTAAAATGCCAGAACTACCAGAAGTAGAAACTAGCCGCCGAGGGATCGAACCTTTTTTAGTCGGCCATTCAATCGAACATCTTGTGGTTCGCCAACCTAAACTCCGATGGCCAGTCTCTGATGAGCTGCTTCGATTAAGCGATAAGCCGGTGCTTAGCGTGCAGCGTCGTGCCAAGTATTTGCTGATTGAGTTAGCTGATGGATGGATTATTGTTCATCTTGGTATGTCTGGTAGCGTTCGTATCTTGCCCGCCGATGAACCCCCTCAAAAACATGACCATGTCGATATGATCTTGTCGAGTGGCATGATGCTGCGTTACACCGACCCGCGCCGCTTTGGTGCTTGGCTGTGGTGTAAAGATTTAGACTCATCCAATGTATTAGCTCATCTTGGCCCTGAGCCGCTCAGTGACGAGTTTGACGGTGATTACCTGTATCAGAAGTCACGTAATAAGAAGACCGCCGTAAAGGCGTGGCTGATGGATAATAAGGTGGTAGTGGGCGTCGGAAATATTTATGCCAGTGAATCATTGTTTACCGCACGCATTAGCCCCGATCGGCCAGCCGGTTCATTAACGAAAAAAGATGCTGATGTGCTGGTGGTAACCATAAAAGCAGTGCTACTACGTTCGATTGAACAGGGTGGTACGACTTTGAAAGACTTTTTGCAGTCCGATGGTAAGCCGGGATATTTTGCGCAGGAACTACAGGTCTATGGCCGCGCAGGGGAAGCATGCCGAGTGTGCGGCGAGAAAATACTGAGCGGAAAGCATGGGCAGCGCACGACGTTTTTTTGCCCACGCTGCCAGAGGTAGGATCTAGATAAGTTTCTCACTCAGTGCCTGAGCAATGATCTCAGGCACGAAAGGAGCGATATCGCCACCGTGGCGAGCGACTTCTTTCACCAGAGAGGATGAGATAAACGACCATTCTTTGGAAGGCATAAGAAAAACGCTTTCTAATGTCGGCATCAAATGGCGGTTCATATTTGCGAGCTGCATTTCATATTCAAAATCAGAAACAGCTCTGAGACCACGAACCAAAATATTGGCATTTTGGTGCTGAGCGAAATGCGCCATGAGTTCGCTAAACCCTAAAACTTCCACATTAGGCAGATGAGCTGTCACCTGAGTCGCTAAGGCAACACGTTCTTCGAGACTGAACATCGGTTTTTTACTTGGGCTAGCAGCAATCGCAAGAATAACGTGATCAAACATGTTAGCGGCACGAGTCACTAAATCTAAATGACCGTTGGTCATCGGATCAAAAGTACCGGGATAAATGGCGCGCTTTTCCATGGTTACCGCTCTCAATGGTTCTTTACGGGAAGATAAGGTTCAAGCAGGTGTAACAATTTCTGTAATGCACCCTGATTCTGATATAGCACTTCGACGGCGTGGCGACCATAGTAGCTACGGTAGTCTTCATCAGTTAACAGCGTCGTGATCTCTTTTACCAAAGACGCTGCATCTGTCACGGTAATTAAACCATCGGCCTGTTCTAGTCTGGCACAGATGTCTTTAAAGTTGATGGTATGTGGGCCCATAAGCACAGGGATTGCGTGCGCCGCGGGCTCCAGCGGATTGTGCCCGCCTCGTTCGACTAAGCTACCGCCGACAAAGGCAAGATCGGCGATACCGTATAGCAACATTAATTCGCCCATCGTATCGCCAATAACGACTTGAGTTTTGGCTGAGGGAATTTCTCCAGATGAACGAGTGATGTAGCTTAGGTCTGCTTGCTGCGTCAGCTTAATGGCGTCGTTGAAACGTTCAGGGTGACGTGGGACAAGAATAAGCAACAGCTCAGGGAAATGCGCTAGCAGCTGTTTGTGAGCATCAATCAAAATGGCTTCTTCGCCTTCGTGGGTGCTGGTTGCAATCCAAACTTGACGATGCGGTGCCCACTGGCGTCGGAGTGTCACCGCTTTAGCTGCGAGCTGTGGCGTGACAGAAATATCGAACTTTAGACTGCCAGTGACGGCCAATTGGGATGGTTTTAAACCCAAGGAGATAAAGCGTTCACCGTCTTCTTGGTTTTGCGCGGCTATCAGCGTGATACGACGCAAGATATCACGAATAAAACTACCGAGTTTTGCGTAACCTTTTGCCGAGCGGGCAGACAAACGTGCGTTGGCAATAACTAGCGGTATCTGGCGTTTATTGAGCGCGGTAATCAGGTTTGGCCACAGTTCAGTTTCCATGATGAGAACTAGCTTCGGGTTAACGCGGTCTAGAAAGCGATTAATGGAACCTGGTAGATCATACGGCAAATAGACATGCTGAACGTCCTTGCCAAACGCTGACTGCACACGCTCTGAGCCCGTTGGCGTCATCGTGGTTACTGTGATCGGTAGCGTTGGATAGCGATGGCGCAAGGCTCTAACTAACGGGATCGCCGCCAGCGTTTCCCCTACGGAAACAGAGTGCAACATGATCCCACCGGAAAGCATTTTGTTTGAGCAAAAGCCATATCGCTCCGCCCAACGCTTTCTATAGGCAGGAGCTTTACGACCACGCATCCACAATCTGATCCAAATGAGCGGCTGGATTAGGTAAAGCAGTATGGTGTAAAGCGTTTGAAGCATAAGAGGTTTGTATGGTAGGTAAACTTGGTTGGGATTCTAAGTATTTAACTAAGGCAAAGCCATCACTTTTGGTCTTCAACTACCTGAAAAACCGAGAAATCACTTACAACTCATTGTTAATAATGTGGTTTTATGAAGATTGTATTATTAATTGATAAAATCAATTCGATAGATAATGTTTTGCAGGGCCGCGTTTTCTTTTGTCATAGATAATTCTCTTATTAGTTTGATTTTAAATGATTTATTAATTTTTGTTAGAAATAAGGAATTCGGCACCTGCAATAACTAGTGATACAATAGCAAAATATAAACAGAGAAGATTTTATCAGTGAATTGGTTGCTGTAGAGCCAAGGGCGGTAGCGTGCCTATTCGCGGATCGCGTTTATGCATGAGTTTTCGCATACAGCGTCTTATAACCCGATAGATAAGAGCGGCAAGTGGATAAACAATATAAAAGAATACTCGTCATCAAGCTTAGGTTTCATGGAGACATGCTGCTGACAACTCCAGTCATCAGTACGCTAAAGCTCAACTATCCAGATGCTAAAATCGATGTCTTATTATATGAAGACACTATGCCAATTCTCTCGGAAAACCCTGAGGTTAATGCACTCTACGGGATCAAAAATAGAAAAACATCAGCATTCGAAAAACTACAAAATGTAGCGAAGACGATTAGTTTGCTGAGGAAGAATAATTACGATTTAGTGATTAACCTGACAGACCAGTGGCCAGTCGCTTTTTTAGTTAAATGCTTGCAGGCTAAAGATAAAATTTCGCTACAGTTTCACCACCGTAAATCGATATTTTGGACAAGCTGCTTTAGTGAATCGGTCGAACCTAAAGGTACACATATCGTAGAGCGTAATTTATCGACTCTTGCTCCTCTGGGTTTGCAAAAAATCATCACTGAAACAAAGATGAGTTATCTGCCCGATCATTGGCATACCATTCAGCAGCGGCTCTCTGAGAACGGTGTAGATAGCCAGCATTATGTTGTCATTCAGCCAACGGCTCGCCAGATGTTTAAATGCTGGGATGAAGAAAAATTCTCAGAGGTTATTGATTCATTGGAATCTCGTGGGTATAGCGTGGTGCTAACCTCAGGGCCAAGCGCTTCTGATATTGCCTGCGTAACTAAAATTAAAGAGCACTGCAAAATAAAGCCTGTTACAGCGTTGGCCGGTAAAACATCGTTCCCCGAGCTTGCGGCTCTGATTGATCATGCGTCTCTGTTTATTGGCGTTGATTCTGCACCGATGCACATTGCTGCGGCACTGAAAACGCCAATTGTTTGCTTATTTGGCGCCACCGATCACCGGTTCTGGCGTCCGTGGAGTGATAATTTCGTTATGTTTTGGGCGGGTGACTACCAACCAATGCCTACGCGAGACAATCTGGATCGCCATCGCAAGTATTTATCCTGCATCCCTGCAAGCGACGTTATTGGGGCTACAGAAAAGCTTTTGGAAGCTAGCTCAGATGAACTCATTCCTAGGGATAGCGAATAATGAATATTGCGTTCTGTTTATATAAATATTTTCCGTTTGGTGGATTGCAGCGCGACTTTCTACGTATTGCACTGGCATGCCAAGCTCGTGGGCATCATATCCGTGTTTATGCGATGTCTTGGGAAGGTGAACGTCCAGCAGATTTCGAATATATCCAAGTGCCAACTCGCTCACATTCAAACCATGGCCGAAATAAAGAATATAGTGATTGGGTAACACATGATCTGCAGACCAATCCAGCCGACATAGTGGTAGGCTTCAACAAGATGCCGGGGCTCGATTATTACTATGCCGCAGATGTGTGTTATGCCGAAAAAGTGGCACAGGAAAAAGGATTTTTCTACCGATTAACTTCACGTTATAAGCACTATGCCGAGTTTGAGCGCGCGGTATTTTCAAATGAAAGCCACGCTGAGTTGCTAATGCTGACCG
Source organism: Hafnia sp. CBA7124 (assembly GCF_002355555.1). Lineage (NCBI taxonomy): Bacteria > Pseudomonadati > Pseudomonadota > Gammaproteobacteria > Enterobacterales > Hafniaceae > Hafnia > Hafnia sp. CBA7124. The sequence continues at coordinate 62,229 of NZ_AP017469.1, forward strand.
GCAAGCAAATTGCTGATTTCAAAAGGCACTATCAAACTGCGCCTGAGCGTTTTCATATTGTTCCGCCAGGAATATCTTTAGATAGAAAATATGATCACCGTGCAGCCAATATTCGCGAGGATTTTCGTCAGCGTAATGCTATTGCTGATGATGAATTGTTAGTGCTACAGGTGGGGTCTGATTTTAAACGCAAAGGCGTTGATCGAACGTTGCGTGCAATTGCTGCATTGCCAATGGCGACTAAGGTAAAGACAAAGTTAATTGTTGTAGGGCAAGACAAGCCTAAGCGTTATCAAGCACTCGCCGCGAAATTGGATATTTTATCTCAGGTTCAATTTTACTCTGGCCGAGATGATATCCCTGAATTAATGGCTGCTGCGGACGTGTTAATGCATCCTGCATATCAAGAGTCAGCGGGTATCGTTTTAATTGAGGCGATTGCGTCTGGCTTGCCGGTTATTACAACAGAAACTTGTGGCTATGCTCATCACGTTGCTAGCGCTGATTGTGGAGTGGTGATTTCTGAGCCATTCGAACAAACGCAGTTAAATGAAGTTTTAGCGCGCGGGCTAGATGACAAAAAACTAAGAGAAACATGGTCCGAACACGCTAAAGCGTATGCGGATAAAGAAGATCTGTATAGCTTGCCAGAAAGAGCGGCGGATCTCATTTTAGGTGGTAAAAATGATTGAGTTAAAAGAGCCCTTAACCACATTGTGGAAGGGAAAAGATCCTTTTGTTGAAGTAGAGAAGCTTCAAGGAGAGGTTTTTCGTGCTTTGGAGACTCGTAAAACGCTTCGTTTTTCTTTAGCAGAGAAATCATATTTTATTAAAATTCACTATGGCACTACGCTAAAGGAAGTTTTGAAAAATCTGATTTCTTTCCGTATACCTGTATTGGGTGCCGATCGTGAGTGGAAAGCGATTCACCGTTTGTACCAATTAGACGTTGATACCATGAAAGGGATTGGCTTCGGTCAAACGGGAGCTAATCCGCTGACGCGGAAATCTTTTATTATTACTGAAGATTTGGCGCCCACAATTAGCCTAGAAGATTACTGTGCTGATTGGAAGCAAACCCCCCCTGATTTTCGTATTAAGCGTATGCTAATTAAGCGATTGGCAACAATGGTGAGGAAGATGCATCGTGGTGGGGTAAATCATCGCGATTGTTATATTTGCCATTTTTTACTTCATTTGCCGTTCGATGGCGATGAAAATCAGCTCAAATTATCGGTTATCGACTTACACCGATCGCAGATCCGTGACAAAGTGCCGAAGCGTTGGAGAGATAAAGATCTGATTGGTTTATATTTCTCATCTTCCAATATTGGGCTGAGTAAAAAAGACATTCTTTATTTTCTTAAAATTTATTTTGATGCTCCGTTGCGCCAAACATTGACGCAAGAGCGGGAATTGCTAGAAAAAGCGATTACTAAGTCTGAAAAAATTAAAGAACGTACTATACGCAAATCGCTATGACCGATCTTTCAGTGTATTGAGAGGATAAGTGAGAAACTATGTTTTTCCATGAAGAGCAGTACATCAAGGACGTCATAACATATATTGGTAATAAACCTGACGATAGCAGCCAATATCAGAATATTGCTTACGGTACGGATAAAAATTTTTTGTTTGGCTGTGCAGTATCAATCACGTCATTTCTTATCCATAATTCAGAGCTAAAATTTAATTTCCATGTGTTCACCGACTCTTTTTCTGAGAGCGATAGAGAAAAATTTAAAGCATTAGCCGAGCAATATAAAACTAACATCTCTATTTATCTCGTTAATGCGGATAGTTTAAAATCTCTGCCGGAAAATAAGCTTTGGACATATGCTATTTACTTTAGATTCATTATTGCTGATTATTTTAGCGGGAAGTTAGAACGCATTATATATATTGATTCTGATGTTGTATGCAATGGTTCAATACAAGAACTTGTTCATCTTCCTCTGAATGGTGCTGTGGTTGCTGCAGTTACTGAGCGTGATGAAAAGTGGTGGCTTCAACGTGCTGAGGTGTTAGGGAATGATCTGATCGCCAAAGGGTATTTTAATACGGGTGTCTTGGTGATTGACCTAGCTGAATGGCAAGCACTTGATGTTAGCATGCAGGCTATGAAGTCATTAAACGATAGTAATATAAGAAGCAAACTGACTTATTACGATCAAGATGTGCTTAATATAATCTTAGCTGGGCGGGTACTGTTCTTAGATAAGAAATACAATACACAATTTAGTTTAAATTATGAACTAAAAAAGAATTGTAAAAGCCCTGTTGACAAAAATACGGTACTCATTCACTACATCGGTCCAACGAAGCCTTGGCACGAATGGGCTCAATACCCCAGTGCGACACCGTTTTATCAAGCGAAAAAGCACTCCCCTTGGGGGATGACATCGCTGATAAAGCCTCAGAGTAGTAGCCAGCTTCGCTACTGTGCTAAACATAAATTTAACCAGCATAAATCTTTTGAAGGCATCTACTTTTACTTTATGTATTTTGTAAAGAAAATGTTTGGATGAAGTTCAATATCAATATTCGGATATTTTCATGATAGTTAGTAAAAATATAAAAAATTTCAAAGTCTATATTAAAGACAATAATGAAATTTACGAAAAGATATTCAGAGATTTCCTCAATAATGATCTTGATGTCATAAAAGTATTTCGTAGTATCGAAGACACCAAGGTTTCATTGATTAATACTCCCCATGGGAAATTTGTATTCAAGGTTTTCGCACCAAAAGAAAAAAAAGTTGAACGTTTTTTTAAGTCTTTTGTTAAAGGTGACTACTACCTGAATTTGTTGCTTCAAACTGATAGAGTAAGAAATGAAGGAATTACATTCCCGAATGATTTCTATCTGTTAGCGGAGAAAAAAATATTTAACTACGCTAGCGTATTTATCATGATAATTGAATTTGTTGATGGTATTGAACTATCGGATGTTGAAGATTTCAATGAAAGCATTCGTACTGAAATTCATGCTAAAATGAATGAGTTACATCAGCATAATATGGTTTCTGGTGATCCGCATAAAGGCAATTTTATTTTATCACAAGATGGAATAAGAATTATCGATTTATCGGGCAAAGCGTGTAATGCAAAGCGGAAAGCCAAAGATAGAATTGATATGGAAAGACATCTTAATATTGATAATGCTGTTAATGATTTTGCTTATTATTCTGTTGTGTATAAAAACATTTTACGTCAAAAAATAAAATCATTTAAAGCAAAAATAAAAATGTTTTTAGGGTTTAAAAAACGTAAGGCCTGAGTTAATTTTATGAATCATCCTCAATACATTTCAAAAAATGATGTAGATATGTTGATGAAAGAGAAGATGCATGAAAATGCAGTTATTTTTCTTTCAGGCCCAACATCGGTAAATACACCAATTTCATTACTCAATAAATCAGATGTCATAGCGGTCAATGGCTCTGCTCGTTATCTCATTGAAAATGAAATTAAACCATTTATTTATGTATTAACGGATGACAGATTTTTATTACAAAGAAACGATGACTTTAAGTTTTTTGTTAAAAATAGCCAACATACTATAGTTAATTGTGATGTGTTTGAGAAAGCAAGTTTAGAGGATAAGCAATTTCTGCAAGAAAATTGTCACATCATGAAAATGCTTTATAAAAGAGAGAAGGGTGGTTTTTTTAAAAAGATAAAATTCAAAATTTTGTCACTGAGAAATAAAAATATTTTAATTGATGTGCCAATGTCAAAAAGAAGAAGATTAGTTGGATTTAGTTTAGATATTAGTGATGGATATTGTTCTTGTCATACCGTGGCATATGCTGCAATCCAAATCGCCTATAGTTTACGTTATACAAAAATCATATGCTCTGGGTTAGATTTAGTGGATTCGTGCTCTCGCTTTTATGATAAGAATGGAGAGTCATCTATGCCTTCCGAACTAAGTCGAGATTTAGGGAAAATACTTCCATTCTTTCAATTTATGAAAAGTAACGTCAAAGATATTGAAATATATAACTTATCAAATAATACGGCAATTGATTATAAAATAATCCCGTATCTAAATATGAAAGAATAAGTGGTTTTAGTTAATTTTGTTTGGAATTTTATTGGAGTCTCATCAGTGAAATTAGGTTCCTTTCACAGAAGAAAGAAAGTTTTTATTAAAGACTTTAAAATTTTCATGATGATGGTTTTGTTTTTCCGTTTTAAAAAGCCTGTTTTTGAAACGAAAAAAATAAAAAACATTTTAATCATGAGAGATAATAATAAGCTTGGCGATATGATCATATTCACTCCGCTTTTTCGTGAGTGTCATCGACTAGGCCTCGATGTATCTGTCGTTACGGGTGATGTATGTGCTGAGTTGCTAAGCGAAAATAAAAATATTAAACATATATTCGTCTGTAAAGAACATTTCTTTAATATGTTTTTTCTCGCTCTAAAATTGAGAAAGAAAAAATATGATTTAATTATTGATCCACTTAATGAAGTGCATAGCTATCGAAGTATCATGATGATGCAGGTAATCAATCCCAAACATATTCTAGGTTTTAATAAGGAAGGAAAATATAAAACTTATGATATTAGTTTGTCGGAAGACCTATCATTAAATCGGCATACATCTGAAAGAATTAAATCAATTTTACAAAAAATAAATCCCGATATAGATCTTGATAAAATAGATATGTCATATGAGTTACCGATCTCCTCGGATGTCGATAACACGGTGAAAAAATATCTAGAGCGTTTTAACGGAAAAACAACCGTGTTGCTAAATCCGTTCGGTGCGCTAAAAACACGAAAATTTAGCTCTGCTAAAATTAATTCGATTGTCGATCTTATTAAGAAAAAGATCGCAAATCCAGTAATAATTATTTCTGGTCTTGAGTCAGAAATTAAGGATATAGAGATAGATGGTGTAGAGAAAACACCGTTTACGCGGTATATACATGCGACATCGTTGGTAAAGCAAGTCGATTACATTGTTTCTGTTGATACATCGATAGTTCATGCAGCTACTGCATTTAATAAACCTATCGTAGCTTTTTATCCGATGTCTAAAGCTCGGGTTAATTCACAGCCTTTAACTTGGGGGCCAAACAGCGAACATGCTATTCAGGTATTATCGGATACGCGAAATGTTGAAGATATTCCTGATGACATTATCAAGTATGCTATTGAAAATATGATCTCGATGAGAAGTTAAAAGGGCCCAGTTGGGCCCTTTTATTTTTAGTTATTTATGTAGTATTTTTTCGCATGTAAAGCGAGAAGAATACCAATGATAACCGCAATGTTTTCAATTCTTACCGTTTCGAAAGCGCCTCTAACAACAAAGTCACCAATTAGTATGAGCGTCAAGATGAGGAATGCATCTTGTGCAGGACCATTGCTTTCACGGTACCCTTTGATACTCGAAACTAATGTTGATGCTAATAAATAATAAAGTGATGCTAACCCGATTATGCCGCCTGCAAACCAGATGGAAAGCGTCAAGTTATGCGGTCCGATAGATTTTTTAAAACGCCAGTCAGGGTAGCTTGGAGAGCGTTCATTATAAACATGATGATAAAGATCGTTACCAAAGCCATAGCCTTTGATGGGATTTTCAAGGATAAGATCGAGTGCTGCGCCCTGCGTACCATTTTCATAACGGCCGCTACTGTCAGTTTGTTGCAGTTTGTAGAATAACGTTTTGACCTGCTGTGGATCTTTTTGATGAACGGCAAATAGGCCGAAACCAATCACGACTAGTGCTATCAAAGGTAGCTTCCATTCGCGTTTAATCAGTGCCCAAATCAATGCGGGAACTGCTAATGATAGCCAAGTTCCTCGTTGCAGTGTACCAAGCATGAGGATAGCGAAAATTGCTGCAAGTACGAAAAATAGTATTTTGTACTTTTTGCTAGGTATAACCCATAAAGTGAGTATGGCAGGGAATATAAATATTAGAGTATCTGAAATTCTGCGGTGTTCGGCTTTTGTAAATGGCATAATACCGATTTTGTACTCTTCAATATATTGATGAATCTCTGTTCCGGTTAGGATAACCAGCGTGGTGATAAGAGCCGCTATTAGCATAGTGGCTATTTTGCTGTTGTCTTCTTTGTGAAGAACAGCTGCAATCATCACGGATACCAGAAGCATTTTTTCAAACACTGTATTTAGAGCACGCTTTAGGCTTAGCGATGGTTCTACTGAAATTGCTATTGCATATATTATTGCGATGCAAAAGATAGTTAAAGATAAGAAAAGGTTATTCTTGAAAATGCTGAATATTTTTTTCCTCTGCTTAACAATATAAACTAATCCAGTTATGTATATAGCGTAGCTAATTGCATGTTTGTATCGACTTACCCCATCAAAAAAATAGGTTACTATAAATAAAAATACAATAGATCTATTCCATATAGACTGCCAATCGATATTCCTTCTCTGATTTGGTAGTACTGAGCTCATATATACTCCGAAGATAAAACCGTTCTTATTAAATTTTAGCTAAAGCGCTATATACAGTATTAGCTGATAAATTAGTTAATGATTTATCCTGAGAACAACACGCCACCTGATTTTCTCCATATCCTCCAATCAGTCCCGGATCGGTTGGACCATACAGCGTAATATTTGGTCGATCGAGTGCGGCTGCGAGATGGCTTAACCCAGTATCGACAGATACAACGGCCTTCGCCCCCGCCAATACTTCCGCCACCTGTTCTAACGATAAACGTGGCAGCACCTCTACATGACTGAAACCTTCAGCCAAGCGCTGAGCGCGTTGGTGCTCATGTTCCGCCCCCCAAGGTAATTTAATCTTCATACCTGTAGGCTCAACCAGAGCAATAAGGTCACGCCAATGTTCTTCTGGCCAGTGCTTATCGTCGCGTGTTGTTGCATGTAAGAACACGAAATACTGGCCGTTATCCGCTGGGAGATGGCTGAGGAAACGCTGAGAGATAGCGTAGTCCCCTCTGCTTTCTGGTTTTGTGTAGCCTAAGCTCAGTGCAAATAACTCACGTGTTCTTTCGACCGCATGCATTTTTTTATTAATGCTGTAGCGATGATTGAAGAACCAGCTGGCGAAGGGTTCACGAGCGCTTTGACAGTCTTGTCCGTGGCGCGGGCCTTTTGCTATACGGGTGATTAACGCGGCGCTTTTTATCAGCCCCTGAGCATCAATGACGGCATCATAGGTGCGGCGCTGCACTTCTCGTTTGAAATCACAGCGCTCTTGACGTGTATTAGCGCCAAACCAGTTCTTCCTCCAGCGGCGGATAGCCACTGGGATCACGCGATCGACCGCAGGATGCCAGCTTGGTATCTGCGCGAACCCTTCTTCTACCACCCAATCAAATTTAATACCTGGAATGGCATGCATAGCATCTGTCAGTGCTGGTAGCGTGTGCAGCACATCGCCCATCGATGAGGTTTTGACAATCAAGACATGCATTACTGCTGGGTATCCTTTGGTAATAACTCGTTCAATGCTTGCATAACAACATCAGGCTGAATATCGATCAGGCTCTGGTGATAGCCTTGATTTGCATCACCTTTGCGTATTTTGAGATAACCCGTAATCAGGCGGATAACTTTAGCTTTGTTTGACAGCGGCGGTGTGAAATCTGGGCTGCTAGGGCCATAAAGCGCGACTAATGGTTTATCAAGCGCGGCGGCTACGTGCATTAGGCCGGAGTCATTGGTCACAATCGCCTGACATGCCGCAATTAATATCACGGCTTGATCTAAGTTTGTTTGCCCTGCGACATTCAAACAATATTCGCGGGCGTCTTCAGTTAGCGCTTGGCAAATTTCTTCACCGGCTTCGTGGTCTTTGGCTGAGCCAAATAGAGCCACCTGATATCCTTGTTCAATCAGTTTTTGCGCTAACGCGGCATAGTGGTAGTGCGGCCATCTCTTCGCTGGGCCAAATTCAGCGCCAGGACAGAAACCAATAATTGGGCGGTGGTCTGTCAGATTAAACGCCGCCGCTGTTTCAGCAATTTCTTCATCTGAGACGCTGAGTGCTGGCCAAAGCAGTGGTTGAGGCAAATCTTTGGCAGATTTTATCTGCTGTGCCGGATAAGCCAATGCGACATACCGTTCAACCATTAACGGGAATGCGGCTTTATCGAGCTGGCGGACATCTGTCAGCAAGCCATAGCGCATTTCACCTTTCCAACCTGTTCTAGCCGGAATGCGTGCAAAGAAAGGGATTAACGCAGATTTAAACGAGTTTGGCAGTACGTAGGCACGATCATAGCCTTTATCACGCAGGCTTTTGCCTAAGTGGTAGCGCTCGCCCAGCGCGAAAGAACCATGCCCTAAGGGCATGGCGATCGCTTCGTTAACTTCTGGCATTCGCGCTAACAAAGGACGGCACCAGTTCGGTGCCATCACGTCAATTTTAGCGTCAGGATGTTCGGCCTTCAGGGTTCGATACAAGCTTTGCGACATCATCATATCGCCTACCCATGAAGGGCCGATAACCAGTATTTTCATACCGTGTTTCATTCCTTACGGTTGTGGAGCCGTGTTTAGGCTTTGTTATTCAGCCACGCAAGATATTCGCTCACGCCTTCAGCAACGGTTTTAAACGGCTTGTCATAGCCAGCCGCACGTAGTTTGGTGGTATCAGCTTTGGTGAAACCCTGATAGCGGCCTTTTAGTTTGTCTGGGAAAGGAATGTAGCTGATGCTGCCTTTCTGATGATAGGCAACAACCGCGTCAGCGACGGCTTGGAATGATTCAGCACGGCCAGTACCGCAGTTAAAGATGCCAGAGACACCTTTCTGCCAGAACCACAGGTTCACATCAGCAACGTCGCCTACATAGATGAAGTCACGTTTGAAGTCATCGCTGCCTTCAAACAGCTTTGGATCTTCGCCGTTGTTGATTTGGTTATTCAGATGGAATGCAACGCTTGCCATGCTGCCTTTATGACCTTCACGAGGACCATAAACGTTGAAGTAGCGGAAGCCACAGATCTGAGATTCTGCCTCTGGTAGGATCTGACGAACGTACTGATCGAACAGGAATTTGGAGTAGCCATAAACGTTTAATGGGCCTTCGAATTCGCGTTCTTCAGTGAATTGTTCAGTTAAGCCATAAGTGGCGGCAGAAGATGCGTACAAGAATGGGATCTGGCGTTCCAAACAGAAATGCAGCAGCTCTTTGGAGTACTGATAGTTGTTATCCATCATATACTTGCCATCCCATTCGGTCGTGGATGAGCATGCACCTTCATGGAAAACGGCTTCGATATCGCCGAAATCATCGCCCGCCACAACGCTGGCAATAAAGTCTTCTTTATCCATGTAGTCGGTAATTTCTAAATCGACCAAATTAACAAATTTAGTGCCATCTTTAAGGTTATCGACCACGAGAATGTCGCTGTAGCCTTTATTATTCAGTGCTTTAACGATGTTGCTGCCGATCATGCCAGCGCCGCCGGTTACAATAATCATGAGATTTACCTTTAAATAAACGAAACAGTGGCGCACAACGCCCCACGTTATATGACCTCATAATAGCATTTCATGCTTAAGCATTCAGCGTATAGGGCATGAATCTGAATCAAAAGCCCCTAAATTAGGCCTCATACTGTCATGAGTGGTGTATGGCGACTAATTCATAACTGAAAGTAATTATTTCCCGTAATCTGAAAACAGCGTGATATCTGCTGCATTTTTCACATTCTGTGAGTTACAAACTCGTTTCATTTGCAACAAGACAGTAATATGTTTCACAAACTTGCCCATCCAGGAGATAACACCATGTCTGCGGATTTTTACCAGCAACTGACCCAGCAATTAGAAACGACCCGTTCCGAAGGTCTGTATAAAAATGAACGTATTATTACTTCTGCACAGCAGGCTGATATCGCGGTTGCAGATGGCCGCCATGTTATTAATTTCTGTGCAAACAACTACTTAGGTTTGGCTAACCACCCTGCATTGATCCAAGCAGCGAAAGAAGGCATGGATTCTCATGGTTTTGGTATGGCATCGGTGCGCTTTATCTGTGGCACGCAAGATAGCCACAAACAGCTAGAACAACGACTGGCTGATTTTTTAGGCATGGAAGACTCCATTTTATATTCTTCCTGCTTCGATGCTAACGGTGGGCTGTTCGAAACGCTGCTAGGTCCTGAAGATGCCATTATTTCTGATGCACTGAACCATGCTTCGATTATTGATGGCGTGCGTTTGTGTAAGGCTAAGCGCTATCGCTATGCTAATAACGATATGGCTGAATTGCGTGCCCAGTTAGAAATGGCGAAGGCCGATGGCGCTCGCCATATCATGATTGCGACCGACGGCGTGTTCTCAATGGATGGCGTTATTGCCGATCTGAAATCGGTGTGCGATTTAGCCGATGAGTATGGCGCGTTGGTGATGGTTGATGATTCCCATGCGGTTGGCTTCGTTGGCGAAAATGGCCGTGGCACTCATGAATACTGTGAAGTGATGGGGCGTGTAGACATCATCACCGGTACTTTAGGAAAAGCATTAGGCGGCGCATCCGGCGGCTATACCGCGGGCCGTAAAGAAGTGATCGAATGGCTGCGCCAGCGTTCGCGTCCTTATCTGTTCTCCAACTCTTTGGCGCCTGCCATCGTTGCTGCATCAATCAAAGTGCTTGAGTTACTGGCTGATGGTGATGAATTGCGCAACCGTCTGTGGAGCAACGCCCGTTTATTCCGTGAAAAAATGAGCGCGGCGGGCTTCACTTTAGCGGGTGCCGATCATGCCATTATCCCTGTGATGTTGGGTGATGCAAAATTGGCGCAAGAATTTGCCAATGAATTGCTGAAAGAAGGCATCTATGTAACAGGATTCTTCTTCCCTGTTGTTCCTAAAGGTCAGGCGCGTATTCGTACCCAAATGTCTGCTGACCATACACCAGAACAAATTGAACGCGCAGTCGCGGCCTTTATTCGTATCGGCAAGCAGCTGGGTGTGATTGCCTAAGGAACTCATCGTTATGAAAGCATTGTCAAAACTGAAGGCGGAAGAAGGGATTTGGATGACCGATGTGCCTAAGCCAGAGCTTGGGCATAACGATATCATGATTAAAATCCGTAAAACGGCGATTTGTGGCACTGACGTCCATATTTACAACTGGGATGAATGGTCGCAAAAAACGATTCCTGTACCGATGGTCGTTGGGCATGAATACGTGGGCGAGATTGTTGCGATCGGGCAAGAAGTCACCGGCTACAAGATTGGTGAACGTGTTTCTGGTGAGGGGCATATTACCTGCGGTCACTGCCGTAATTGTCGCGGCGGACGTACGCATCTATGCCGAAATACCACGGGCGTGGGTGTTAACCGCACCGGCGCATTTGCTGAGTATTTAGTTATTCCGGCATTTAACGCGTTTAAAATCCCAGACAATATTCCTGATGAGTTAGCGGCCATATTTGATCCGTTTGGCAATGCTGTTCATACCGCGCTTTCATTCGATTTAGTGGGTGAAGACGTCTTAGTTTCCGGCGCGGGGCCGATTGGTATTATGGCGGCGGCGGTGTGCAAGCACGTTGGCGCGCGTAATGTCGTGATTACCGACGTGAACGAATATCGTCTGGATCTGGCTCGCAAAATGGGTGTGACTCGTGCAGTGAATGTGAGTAAAGAAAATCTCACGGATGTGATGAATGAACTGGGTATGACCGAAGGGTTTGATGTCGGTTTGGAGATGTCTGGAGCACCGCCAGCGTTCCGTGCGATGCTCAGTACCATGAATCACGGTGGCAAAATTGCGATGCTGGGGATCCCGCCATCAGATATGGCCATTGATTGGAATCAGGTGATTTTCAAAGGGCTGTTTATCAAGGGCATTTATGGCCGCGAGATGTTTGAAACATGGTACAAGATGGCTGCGTTGCTGCAATCAGGCTTGGATTTGAGCCCCATCATCACTCACCAGTTTGGTATCGATGATTTCCAAAAAGGCTTTGATGCTATGCGTTCAGGCCAATCAGGCAAGGTTGTTCTGAGCTGGGATTAAGATCCTCATATGAGTAAAAGCCCCGATCGGGGCTTTTTTTGTTAGTGAGATAGCGGCTCTTCAGCGGTTTTTCTCAGTTGGTGATAATCCAATTTCTCGTAGCGATTATCGAGAACGGAGGAATCACCTGCGAATTTATCAATGACGGCGTTAATATTGGCGAATGCCCCTCGCTGCGCATCGGTAACTCCTAGCCATGTTGCGATGAGAATATCATTGTAGCTGGTTGAGAAAACGGCGTTAACTTGCCCGGTTTCATCTTTATCTTGTCGCGCTAATGCTGGGCTATACCATATAAACATAGGTACATGATAAGCCTCTTGGCTGGGTGTAATACCGCCGTGGAAATAAGGTGCACTTTGTCTTGGATCTCGCTCTAACGCATGGTCAGAGAAATAAAGCACCGAAGCTTTATTTTGCTTCAATAAACTAAATACTTCGCCTAATAAACTATCCGTATATCGAACGGAGTTATCGTAGCAGGCGTCTATATCATTCGATTTATTAAATACGGTTTCGTTCGCGGGGTATCTTTTACATGCTGGCTCATGGCTACCATATAAGTGCAGAACGATAAGTTTTTTATCATGCGCTGGTGCCTGTAATGCTGTTTTTAGGTGAGGCAGCAGTTCTTTGTCATAGCCTTTAATATACAGCTTATCTTCGGCATTCATGGCAATGCCTGCAACGGAAGAACCATAGTTGCCAAAAGCCGTTTGTGCACTTAGCCACATGGTGTGGAAACCTGCTTGATTAGCGAGGTTAATGATATTGTCTGAATAGTTTGTAAGATTATGATTATGAATATTGTCTGCACTCAGCGCCATAGGTACAGCAACGGATGTAAATGGCACGCCGCTAATCGCTTGGTTAAACAGTTTTAAGTACGGTTTTTGCGCTTCTAACAGAGGCGTAGTTGGCTTTTGGTAGCCATAAATGCTCATGTTTTTAGCGCGCTCTGATTCACCAATAATTAATACATAGGTATCAATACCCGTATCTTTAACGCTAAGACTATAGTGCGGCGCTGCTCCACTAATATTCTTCAAGATTTGGCTTTCCTGTATGGCTGTCAGGAAATAACTCATGTTAAAGAAAGGCATGTAGGTTGTGAATCGGGCAGCAACTTTGAGCTCTGCTTTTGCACCTTCATTGACGGGGCGTTTTTGAACGAACTTAAAAGAGGAGATAAGTGCAATCGCACAGATAACAATCAGTAGAATTCCGGTTGTTTTTTTGGAGATCATTCTTCCCTGAGCAGGGCGGATCGCCAAAATAAACAAAACAAGCAATGCTAGGCAGATAATGACAAAGCGAATATAGACGCCAAGCATTGCAAGCATCTCAATCGGATTACTTTCAAGCGTACTGGCAGCAAAGCCATCGTTAAATGGTGTTTTGAAAGTAAACCAAGAGTAAAGGCTAAGGCTAATATCCGCGGAACAAAGAAACAGAAGCGGTAAGGCCAATATGATTCGCAAAGCCGTTAACCGAATCGCTTTAAGAAATAATAACGATAGAGTGAACGTCACAATGCGGTAAGACATGTGAATGTTGGGAGCCATCAGTATATTGATAATACTGAAAATAATTACGCTAATAATTAGCAGTAAATACTCTTTTCCGAAGAGTAGAAAGGGTGTTTTTTTATACATTTTGGTTTGGTAATTAATTCATAATCCGCAACACAACATTATGCCGGATTATGAATTAATTTAATACTGACGCAATTACAGCCAGTAATGCCAGCGGGCCTGTATGAATTTCACCGGGGCTGAATTTGCTACGCTGGTGCCAATGACATCAAACATGGCGGTGGCGTACACCTTCTCTGGTGCTTTTTTGCTGATGCACTGTTTAACACCACGGAATGGGTTACGTGGTTTTTGCTGTGTTGGCAGCGGGTTTTTATCTGGTACGGAAGCGCCATTAAGCAGTGAGCTAGGGCGAACCAACACAATATCTGCCGGTAACGACGGTAGCATTTGTTGTAAGACGCGTACCGTTGATGGGTGTGGATGGCCGATGGCTATTGCGGACCCACTTTTCCGTGCAATTTGAATGGCGCGGTTAAACTGTTGGCGGATAGCGGCTTCGTTTTGAGAATCATCCAGAAAGACTTTGCGTTTAATGACTTTAATCCCGGTACCGGCAGAGGCGTTTGTTACCTGACTATTGCCGATCGTCATGCTGTCGAGGAAATAAAGAAAATGATACTGCTCCAGTGTGCGCATGACTTTCTGCATGCCCTGCAGGTTTGACGTCATCAGGCTGCCCATATGGTTGTTCATCCCAACGGCATAAGGCACAGCGTTTACGGATTGGCGGATGATGCGCTGGATTTCAGCCTCGCTCATTGAAGGCTGCAATGTGTCTTTCTCTAGCGGTTGTTTGCTAATTGGCGCCATTGGCAGGTGGATCAGAATTTCGCGCCCCTGAGCATGCGCTTTGTTTGCCATTTCACGCGCATGAGGTGCGGTGGGCAAAACGGCAACGGAGATAGCCAAAGGCATTTGCAGGATTTTATTTTCTTCTTGTGGGCGATAGCCGAAATCGTCAATGACGATAGCTAATTTTCCTGCATAGGCAGATACCGTGCTACAGGTAAAAATCAGAAGTGCGGAGGTGACAGCATTGAAAAAGCGCAATGTGTTTTCCCTTGTTGTTGCAGGAGCGGTAACTGCGGGTGAATGAGGGCTCTTGGGGCTAACGTCCAAGCCACGGTAGTGGGTTGACGGCTTGGCCTTGGCGGCGGATTTCAAAGTAAAGAGCAGGTTGGCCTTGGCCACCGCTATTACCGACCAGTGCGATAGGCTGTCCTGCACGAACCTGTGCGCCGACGTTAACCAAAGCGCTTTGGTTATAGCCGTACAGACTCATATCGCCTTTGCCGTGTTCAACCACAACGACCAGACCATAACCTTGCAGCCAATCGGCTAGCAGTACGCGACCATCTGCGATGGCTTTCACTTCACTGCCTTCGGATGCGGCAATAACCATCCCTTTCCAGCGAAGTTCGCCCTGTAGCGTTTCGCCGAAACTGTGAATAGTTCGGCCACGAACGGGCCACATTGCCTGACCATTGCCACGTCCTAAACCACCGGTACGCGCTATCAATGAACGCTCGCTTTCCGTTGGTTTGTATTTATACGTCGTGCCTTTTTTCTTCGCCTGCTCTTCTTTAGCCTTCATTTGGGCTTGAAGCTTGGCGGCTTCGCGCGCCTCACGTTCGGCGCGTGCTTTCGCTTCACGCTCGGCCTTGGCGATCTGATCGCGCAAGCGTGATTCGTTCGCTTTCATTTCGGAGAGTTGTTGCTGATCTTTAGCCAGTGAGCTTTCCAATGATGAGAGGGTTTTTTGGCGCTGAGCTCGGGCTGACTCCAGTTGCTGCTGCGCTTGCTGCTGGGTAACCAGAATCGCTTTTTGCTGATTCTGTGCTGCTTCCAGCTCTTTCTTTTCGCTGGCTAAGTCGGTGCGGGTTTGGTTTAGCTTATCGATATTTTTTTGGCGTGCTTCATTAAGATAACCAAAGTAAGCCAAAATACGCTCGCTGCGCTGGCTTTCTTCACCGCTCAGTAAAACCTGAATACCGGTATGTTTGCCTAAACGAAAAGCCATATCGAGCTGATGCTCGAGCAGCTTCAGGTGTTTGTTTTCTTGCGACTGAAGTTTTTTAATCGATGCGGTCAGCTTGGTAACGTTGGCACTTAGCGTTGCCAGTTCAGACTGCGTTTCTCGAAGAGAACGGCTCGCCTGAGCAATGATTTTTTCCTGCGCTTTAAGCTGATCTTGCAGCGAACTGCGTTGCTGTTGCTGTTGTTTGACGGCTTTTTCTTTTTCAGCAATGTTTTGCTGAATAGATTTTAGCTGCTGCTTGTTGTCATCAGCGGCCTGAGTGGGGAATGAGGAAAACCATGCGCCAGCATAGATTACGCTGGCACACAGTATCGGTAACATGCGAAACGCTGCGGGAGTGGGCGATAAACGGGTGGGTTTATCGCCGATGTTTTTATCCGCTTTGAGCGCTAAGGCTACCTTTGATTCGTGAAATTGATCTTTTCCCCTCATGGGGATCGATTATTCCACGATGAACAGCGGCTTACCAGTCATCTCTTTAGGCACTTCCATGTCCATCATGGTCAGCATGGTCGCTGCGATGTCAGACAATTTTCCGCCTTCAACGGCTTTAGCCGGTTTGCCAACGTAGATTAATGGCACTGGCAGGTTCGTGTGAGCGGTATACGCAGCACCTGTCACCTGATCGCGCATCAGCTCGGCGTTACCGTGGTCCGCAGTGATCAGCAATTGGCCACCTACGTTTTGTACGGCTTCGACGACCTGACCGACACAGTGATCCAGCGTTTCAACGGCTTTTACTGCGGCATCGTAAATACCGGTGTGGCCAACCATGTCGCCGTTAGGGTAGTTACAGATAATCGCATCGTATTTACCGCTGTTGATAGCGCCAACCAGTTTTTCGGTCAGTTCAGCAGAGCTCATTTCTGGCTGCAGATCGTAAGTCGCCACTTTTGGCGAGTTGATCAGGATGCGGTCTTCGCCTTTGAACGGCTCTTCCACGCCACCGTTGTAGAAGAAGGTCACGTGAGCATATTTTTCTGTTTCAGAAATACGCAGCTGAGTTTTGTCATGCTTCATCAGCCATTCACCGAAGGTGTTTGCCAGTGAAGATGGTGGATAAGCACAAGCCGCTTTGATGTCAGCCGCATATTCAGTCAACATCACGAAGTTGCTGAAGTTAACCACTTTGTTGCGTTTGAAACCGTCAAAGTCAGCGTTAACGAAGGTGCGAGTGATTTGGCGAGCACGGTCAGCACGGAAGTTCATGAAGATCAGCGCATCGCCGTCGTTCATGGAGGCATCAGCTTCACCTGCCGCTTTGATAACGGTTGGTTTAACAAATTCGTCGTTTTCGTCGCGAGCGTAAGCCGCTTCAAGACCTGCAACCGCATTTTCTGCGGTGTATTCGCCTTTCGCTTCAGTCAGCAGGTCGTAAGCTAACTGAACGCGGTCCCAACGGTTATCTCGGTCCATTGCGTAGTAGCGACCAACTATGGACGCGATGCGGCCTTTGCCCAATTCGGCAAATTTCTCGGTGAATCGTTTCAGTGTATTTTCAGCACTACGCGGCGGGGTGTCGCGTCCATCCAAGAATGCGTGCAGGTAGATAGCTTCTGCGCCACGCTTGGCTGCCAACTCGACCATAGCAAGAATGTGTTCTTCGTGGCTATGAACGCCACCCGGAGACATCAGACCCATGATGTGAACGGCTTTACCCAGAGATACGGCTTTATCAACCGCACCGACCAAAACTTCATTGGCAAAGAAGTCGCCATCTTTGATTTCTTTGTCCAGACGGGTCAGATCTTGATAAACGATGCGGCCTGCGCCAAGGTTTACGTGACCAACTTCAGAGTTACCCATCTGGCCGTCAGGCAGACCTACGTCCAAACCGGAAGCAGAAATCAGGGTGTGCGGATACTCTTTCCACAGACGATCCATAACGGGACGTTTAGCGTTAAGAATCGCGTTATCTTGGGTTTCTTCGCGGTAACCATAACCGTCTAGAATTACCAGTACCATTGGTTTTTTGGCGCTCGACATTGCAACAACCTCGTTTCTTTATAAGTTCAAAGTTTGAGTTCAAAATACGTTCAAGTGTGAATAGCCGTTTAGGTTAAAACGGAATCACTCACACGCCCGCTGAGCGGTGCCTAAGCAAAGGCCGAATAACATACACGGCTATTTGCACTCAAAGTAGTGTAATTTTACTACAGTCTGTGGTGAATTGAGCGCAGAAAGATCAAATGATCGTTTCTGTACCTTGTTTCAAGCAGGTAAATCCTGTCTGAAACATAAAAAATTTCGGGTTATGCCGCAGATTCGTTTTTAGTAACAGGTCTTCTGGCTGTAATTGACGCACTGCGCAGGTATACTCTGACTCTTTGATTTTATCCCTTAACTGACGGGAGTAGTTACACCCCATGCAAATGCAAGAGATTATGCAATTTGTGAGTGCCCATCCCATACTTAGCGTAGCGTGGATTGTTCTGTTTGTAGCAGTGCTGGTCACCACCTTTAAAAGCCGTTTCTCCAAAGTAAAAGAAATTACTCGTGGTGAAGCCACTCTTCTGATTAACAAAGAAGATGCCGTTGTTGTTGATACCCGTACTCGCGAAGATTTTCGCAAGGGTCATCTGGCAAACTCTCTGAATCTAACGCCTAGCGACTTGAAAAATGGCAGCTTTGGTGAGTTAGAGAAACATAAAACTCAGCCAGTTATCGTGGTTTGCGCCAATGGCATGAGCTCTCGTGAATCGGGTGAGCATTTAGTGAAAGCGGGCTTTGAGCGCGTGTATACGCTGAAAGACGGTATCGCAGGCTGGAGCGGTGAAAATCTGCCTTTAGCTCGCGGCAAATAATCTGCAAGGAATTCATCATGGCAAACATTGAGATCTATACCAAAGCGACCTGTCCTTTCTGTCATCGCGCGAAAGCGCTGTTGCAGTCAAAAGGCGCTCAGTTTAATGAAATTGCTATTGATAACGATCCGAAAAAGCGTGAAGAAATGATTGAGCGCAGTGGTCGTACAACCGTGCCACAGATTTTTATTGATGGGCAGCACATTGGTGGCTGTGACGATTTACACGCGCTGGATGCAAAAGGCGGCCTCGACCCGTTGCTGTAATCCGTGCGGTATTCGCCCCATAATTCCCATTTATGGATATTAACTTAAAAGGTATTAACGCTATGTCAGAACAAAACAACTCAGAGATGTCTTTCCAGATCCAACGTGTTTACACCAAAGATATCTCTTTCGAAGCTCCAAATGCGCCGGCTGTATTCCAGAAAGATTGGCAGCCAGAAGTTAAACTGGATCTGGACACTGCATCCACTCAACTGGCTGACGGCGTGTTTGAAGTGGTGCTGCGCGTAACGGTAACGGCAACTTTGGGCGAAGAAACTGCATTCCTGTGTGAAGTTCAGCAGGCAGGTATCTTCACTATTTCTGGCATCGAAGGAACTCAGATGGCGCATTGTCTGGGTGCTTATTGCCCGAACATCCTGTTCCCGTATGCACGCGAATGCATCACTAGCCTGGTTTCTCGTGGTACTTTCCCACAGTTGAACCTAGCTCCAGTGAACTTCGACGCACTGTTCATGAATTATTTGCAGCAGGCTGAAGGCGCAGAAGGTGCTGAACCGCAGCCTCAGGATGCCTAATGAATAACCCTACGGCTTCAATGACCGTCATCGGTGCTGGCTCGTACGGCACCGCTTTGGCAATTACGCTGGCGCGTAATGGGCATCAAGTGGTGTTATGGGGTCACGACCCTAAACATATCAAAGCACTGGATGCCGCGCGCTGTAATCAGGCATTTCTGCCTGATGTTCCTTTCCCTGATACGCTGACGCTGGAAACCGATCTTGCGAAGGCAATGGCTGCAAGCCGTGATGTGCTGGTCGTTGTACCGAGCCATGTGTTTGGTGAAGTGCTGCGTCAACTGAAGCCATTCCTGCGTACTGATTCACGAATCGTTTGGGCAACCAAGGGATTAGAAGCAGAAACAGGTCGTTTGCTACAAGATGTTGCTCGTGAAGCGCTTGGTCCTGATATTCCTTTAGCTACGCTGTCAGGCCCGACGTTTGCCAAAGAGTTGGCGGCAGGCTTGCCTACGGCAATTGCGCTGTCATCTACCGACGCACAGTTCACCGACGATTTACAGCAGCTATTACACTGCGGCAAAAGCTTCCGTGTTTATAGCAATCCTGATTTCATCGGTGTACAGCTAGGTGGTGCGGTAAAAAACGTGATTGCCATTGGCGCAGGTATGTCTGACGGCATCGGCTTTGGTGCTAACGCCAGAACTGCGTTGATCACGCGTGGGTTGACCGAAATGAGTCGTCTTGGTGTTGCGCTGGGTGCCGATCCAACCACCTTTATGGGGATGTCTGGATTGGGTGACTTAGTGCTGACCTGTACTGACAACCAGTCTCGTAACCGCCGTTTTGGGATTATGTTGGGGCAGGGCGTTGGCGTGCAGGAAGCGCAGGATAAGATTGGCCAAGTGGTTGAAGGCTATCGAAATACCAAAGAAGTGATGGCCTTGGCCCAACGCTTTGGTGTGGAGATGCCGATCACTGAGCAAATCTATCAGGTGCTTTATTGCCATAAAGATGCTCGTGAAGCGGCGTTGACGCTGTTAGGCCGAGCACGCAAAGACGAAAAAACTAGCCGTTAGAGATCAAGTTTTTAACATCAAGGCTTGACCATGCTACGGCTGGTCTGATTAATTGTTGTCTGAATTATAACTATAGCTGATATAGTAACGGCAGCAATTAAATTGATTGAAGGGAGTGTTGTATGTCGATAGAAGAACTAGAACAAATCTGGCAATGCATCAAAACCGAGGCGCGTGGTTTAGCCGAGTGTGAGCCGATGCTGGCTAGCTTCTATCACGCAACACTCCTTAAGCATGAAAATTTGGGCAGTGCACTGAGCTATATTCTGGCGAATAAACTGGCCAATGCCATTATGCCAGCGATTGCTATTCGCGAAGTGGTGGAAGAGGCGTATCGCGCCGACACCAATATGACCGACTACGCGGCACGCGATATTCTCGCGGTTCGCCAGCGAGATCCTGCGGTAGATAAATACTCCACGCCATTGCTTTACCTGAAAGGTTTTCATGCCTTGCAGGCCTACCGAATTGGTCATTGGCTGTGGTCGCAAGATCGCAAAGCGCTGGCTATTTACCTGCAAAATCAAATCTCGGTTGTTTTTGGCGTTGATATTCATCCTGCGGCGCGAATTGGTTGTGGGATCATGCTCGATCATGCGACGGGTATTGTGATCGGCGAAACGGCCGTGGTTGAAAACGACGTGTCTATTCTGCAATCCGTGACGCTAGGTGGTACGGGTAAAGAAGGGGGCGATCGTCATCCGAAGATTCGTGAAGGCGTTATGATCGGCGCGGGTGCTAAAATTCTGGGTAATATCGAAGTGGGTCGCGGAGCCAAGATTGGTGCAGGTTCAGTGGTTCTACATCCTATTCCTGCTCATACCACGGCGGCGGGTGTGCCTGCGCGCATCGTGGGGCGTCCTGAAAGTGAAAAACCGTCCATGGATATGGATCAGTTGTTTAACGGTTCACACGATGGTTTTGAGTTCGGCGACGGAATTTAACGGCAGGTTCATTTCATTCTACGGGGCAGACACTCGCCTGCCTCGCATATCACAGTAAACTTACTCTTTGAGCAAAGCACCTTCGTAGCCTAATTGGCGCCATGCTTCGTAAACCACCACTGAAACTGCGTTAGACAGGTTCATGCTGCGGCTGCTAGCAAGCATCGGGATGCGGATCTTCTGCTGTGCAGGAAGTGCATCCAAAATGTAGGCGGGTAGGCCACGTGTTTCTGGGCCAAATACCAAATAATCTCCGGCCTGATAGCTCACAGCGCTGTGCGCTGGGGTCCCTTTAGTGGTCAATGCAAACAGGCGTTCTGGTTTTTCGCTATCGAGAAATGCTTGATAGTCATGGTGTTTCTTCAGCGTAGCAAATTCGTGATAGTCCAAACCTGCGCGGCGTAAGCGTTTGTCATCCCATGTGAAGCCTAAAGGCTCAATGAGGTGCAAGCTAAAGCCAGTATTGGCGCAAAGACGGATGATATTGCCGGTATTCGGTGGGATTTCAGGTTCAAATAAAACGATATTAAGCATGTAATGCGCCCCCAAGGTCAGGGGGCGCATTATACTCCAAACTTATCGCGTATAAAGCGGAAGCCAAAGTGTCAGGCGTAAACCACCCAATGGGCTGTCTTCGGCTTTCACCCAGCCGTTATGCTGTTCAACAACGGTTTCTACAATGGCGAGTCCCAAGCCGGTTCCTCCTGACTCGCGATCGCGCGCTTCATCGGTGCGGTAGAACGGCCGGAAAATTTGCTCACGATCTTCTGGAGCAACGCCCGGACCATCATCATCAACATGGATAGTGATGCCCTGATTGTCGCAGCTAAACGTCACCGCAATTTGATGGTGAGAGTAACGTAGCGCGTTACGCACGATATTTTCAACCGCGCTATCCAGAGCTGCATGGCTGCCAAATAACGGCCAAGGTCCCGGAGGGCTGATGATCTCTAACGTTTTCCCAACCTGCTCAGCCTCAAACTTCGCGTTGTCTAACACGTCATCCCAAAGCTCATCGGCTTTCAAATGTTCGCGTTCTAGCTCGGTTTTATGCTGATTGCGTGATAACGCCAACAGGTCGTTAATCATGCTGTCGAGGCGATGCGCCTCCATCTCAATGCGTGAAAGCTCGTTGTATTCACCGTGGCGACGACGCATCAGCGCAGTGGCAAGCTGTAAGCGCGTGAGCGGCGTTCTTAGCTCATGCGAAATATCAGAGATCAAACGCTGCTGTGCATTAACCATACGCTCAAGCGCGCTAACCATTTGGTTAAAGCTGGCGCCTGTGGCTAAGAATTCCTGTGGGCCAGCCTCGAGTTCTGGATGCTGTTTAAGGTTACCGCTGGCAACATCATCGGCGGCGTTTTTAAGCTTACGAGCGGGGCTTGCGAGGCTCCATGCGAGCCAAAGCAGCAATGGTGAGCTGATAAGCATGGTGACAAGTAGCAGCAACAGCGGTCGGTCAAACATCAGATTGATGAAATCAGACTGAGGGCTGCTTGCTGGGCGAACCAGATAGAGCTGATAGTTATCTTCGCCATCACGAATAGGGAATGGCCCGAGCATTTCAAGTCGGCCATATTTTTTCTTTTTCGGCTGGTCTGCGTTATCAGACTGGCCGATAAAGTTACGTACAATCTGCATTTCATTGCGTTGAGCGCCAATAACGCGCCCTTCGCTTGTCACCAGCAGAAGGCGTTGACCCGGAGGTGACCATTTATCAATGGCGCGGAACAAACGACGCCACCACATCAAGTCATTCGCCGGATCAACAGCTAGCTCTGCTTCTACGTGCTGCTCCAGCATAATGCCTTGACGGCGTTCACTGTCCAGTAATGAGGTTAGCTGGCGCGAGTCGAGCTTTGGCAGCATGAGCACCACCATTAGAACTAACGCCAGCGTTAACCAGAAAATGGCAAAGATACGTGCCGTAAGGCTATTAATCATGAAACAGACACCATCAGATAACCGCGACCACGCAGCGTTTTGAACCAAGGCTGACCATCTTTACGTTCTGGCAGCTTACGGCGCAGGTTGGAAATATGCATATCAATCGCGCGGTCAAAAGGTGTTAGGCGTTTGCCGAGCACTTCTTGGCTTAAATGTTCACGTGACACTACCTGACCCAAATGCTGTGCCAGCAAGTAGAGCAAGGTAAATTCAGTGCCGGTGAGCTCTAAGGTTTCCCCATCAAAGCTGGCTTCCTGACGCCCAGGATTGAGCAGCAGGTGATCCACTTCCAGCGTTGGCGCATTGCTTTCGTTGCTTTGCTGTTGTTCGTTCCAGTTGGAGCGACGCAGAATGGCACGAATACGCGCAACCAGTTCACGATCGTTAAATGGTTTTGGCAGATAGTCATCTGCACCAAGCTCAAGACCCAATACGCGGTCCAGTTCGCTGCCGCGAGCCGTGAGCATAATTACCGGCGTTTGATGATGCTGGCGCACTTCTTTTAAAGTATCGATACCGTTTTTCTTTGGCATCATTACGTCGAGCAATAATAAATCAATGCTGGAATCTAAAAGTTCCAGAGCCTGTTCGCCATCGTGCGCTACCACGACGCTAAAACCTTCTAAATCAAGCAGTTCTTGCAACAGTGACGTCAGTTCGCGATCGTCATCAACCAGTAAAATTTTATTCATAGGTGTTTACCTCCTGACGCAAAATACGACAACAAGTGCCGCTATTCCATGACTTTACTTAGTTTTACATGCACTGACGCTAGTTTTCAGGCCCCGAGTTACACTGATTCTCGTTGATTCACATAAGCGAGCCAAAGCAAAGGAGTAGATGATGCGTAAAGTAACCTCGTTAGCCATGACTTTGATGCTTGCGATGGCCTCTACCGCAGCATTTGCCGATGGCACTCAACAAAACGGTATGTTGTATCAAAGTATGGATCATAACCGCATGTTTGACGGTGTGAATCTTACCGAACATCAGCGCCAACAAATGCGCGATTTGATGCAACTAGCGCGACACGATTTACCCCGCGTTGATATAGCGGAGGCTGAAGCCATGCATAATCTGGTAACGGCAGAAAAGTTCGATGAAGCCGCAGTGCGGCAGTTAGCCGAAAAAATGGCTCAGGAGAGTATAAACCGTCAGGTTGAAATGGCGAAAATTCGCAACCAGATGTACAACCTGCTGACTCCCGAGCAAAAGGCCCAGTTAAATGAGCGTTACCAGCAACGTATTGCCAGTTGGCAGCAGCAGGTAGCGACCATGCAGAATACTTCAGCCCTGAAGTTAGGTACGAAAGAGTAGCACCCTGTTTTTCCTTGCCATAGACACCATCCCTGTCTTCCCCACCTTACGGTGGGGTTTTTTTTGTCTAAATTTTTGAGGGTTATGGAGCGCTGTGTCTTGATGCCGCGTGTAGTTCCCCGTAGATATAGTTCTTATAGCTCTCCACGAGTTTTTGGTCGGCGCAGTCGTTGAGTTCACCTTTGCAAAGGTGGCGCATTTCGATATTTGCGCGATAAAACGGCGAAACGTTTAAATTGGCATGTTCTAAAACCATCCCCCCTAGGAAGGCAATATCCGTCATTCGCCCTAAATCGGTAACGGCTGGCGAGTTGGTGTTATCACGCAGACTAAATTGGGTTAAATGCATCGGGTCTGACAGCGTGGTGGTGTAGCCATTGGCCCAATCAATAGCGGGCTGGTGATCGCCAAAGTGCATAAAAATGGTCGGTTTCTGGCGTGTATCAACAAAGTGGAAGAAATCCGCTAGTGCGGCATCAGAGGTCTTTATTTTTTCCACATAGTGGCTGAACTCGCCAGCAGAACCACTATTTTTTACGTAGTTTGCTAGATGATAATCGTCGCTGTGCTTTTCATCATAAGGACCGTGTTCATACATGGTTAACGCATATATAAACAGCGGTTTATCTGTCTTTTTCGACATGATTTGCTTGACGTATTTCAACATGTCGGCGGTGCTGATGTGCCAAAGGTTATCCTCAAGTTTACCGGGATATCCCAGTTCTTGTGGCTGAAGGATTTGGTCGATTCCCATCTCGTGGTAAGCATGGCCCGCGTTATAGGCTGATTTATTAAATGGTGTAAGCACGATGGTGTAATAACCATTGTTTTTCATCTGCTGAAATAAACTGTCATTGACGTGGTCGACAGCAGAATAGAAAACGGAGTTTTTCATGGCACCAAAATCATCGCTGCGTAAGCCGGTTAACAGGGCGAATTCAGATAGCCACGTACCGCCACCAAATGTTTGTACGCGCATTGGCGTATGTGCTTTTACGTTACCGCCATGCTCAAACATGGTGAGACTTGGTATCATTTTCGGATCGGGTACCGAATAGAGTCGAGGATCGACCGTAGACTCTTGTAGCAAGACGATGATATCTGGATGTTGGCTGTTGCTAGCGGCGTGGAGATTTAACGCAGCGGCTCGTTGTTTAAAATATTCGGCAGTTTCGCCGCTAAAAGTGGGAGGCTCATAGTCAACTTCACTGGCTGACATCACAAGGTTTGAAACAACGCCAGTTCCCCCTGGAAGCGTTGTGGCCCAAACGTGCTGATACTGTGTGACACACAGCGCGACCAATGCCCCACCGACAACGATCATTCCTGCCCCGGACCACCATACACGACCGTTGGTCTTGCGCTGGGCTGCACGCCATGTCACAACCACCGTGGCCACTATCCATACCAGCAACCCGAATATGGCCAGCCCTGCTGAAGGGTAATGCAGCAGCGTGGCAGTATTGGAGGGATCGGCAGCCAGATAGATGTCAGGAAACATTAAATGGTCTTTGTAATAGTGGACTTTTAACTGGTTAATAAACTGCAGCACGATAACCAAAAGGCTACTGATCGATAGGGCAAATAGGGCTCTGCCTGAAAGCAAATAGAAAAAGCCGACAGTGAAAATAAATGTACTGAATGCAGCGACTGCCGGATAGACGGCCGATAGCGTATTGCCTCCAAGGATGACAATTGCAACGATGACTAAAAGCAGGCTGTATGACCATGTTTTAGGGCTTTGCTTAACTTGGTTTAACGTTGAACTCTTTGACTGCTGGCTTGATGCGGGTGAGCGAAAATGGCCCATGATGATCTATGCCTCAGGCGATTTCATTTCATAGAAGAGCACATCATGTTGCTGCGTCATTCAATGGCATGTAAATCAGTATGATTAAAAGCTGCTCAAATATCGGTGGTTGCCGATTTTGCGGATATGGCCGTCTGGGTGATAACAATTGATGCGGCAAATTAAGATGATCGAAGTGAGAGAGTTGGTCAAGCTGTCGCCGAGCAGATATATCTTTCCAAACGTAACATGGCATGATGCTAATCCGACGTGAACCTCGTCATTTTCCAACAGGCTTTTTTTTGTCATTAATTCGCTATACTGAACAGCCCTAATCGTTAAAGGAAATTTTCATGGACCAGCAGTATGCACGGTTAGTCAAAACCGCTGCGCTGGGAGCCACGGTTACTGCCACCGCTCTCCTTATTATTAAAACGCTTGCCTGGTGGCATACTGGCTCGGTGAGCCTATTGGCGTCGCTGGTGGATTCTGTGGTTGATATCGCAGCCTCGCTGACAAACCTGTTTGTGGTTCGCTATTCCCTTCAGCCGGCTGATGAAGAACACACGTTTGGTCACGGTAAAGCCGAATCTCTGGCCGCGCTGGCTCAAAGTATGTTTATTTCTGGTTCGGCGTTGTTTTTATTCCTTACTGGGTTCCAGCACCTTATCAATCCAGAGCCGATGACCGATCCCGGCCTAGGGATTGGAGTCACCATTATTGCTTTAGCCTGTACGATGGTGCTGGTCACTTTCCAGCGTTGGGTAGTGCGTAAAACGCGTAGTCAGGCAGTGCGTGCCGATATGCTCCATTATCAGTCTGATGTGATGATGAACGGCGCGATCCTTATTTCTCTGGGGCTGAGCTGGTATGGCTTTACTCGCGCAGACTCCCTATTTGCCCTGGGAATTGGGGTTTATATCTTGTATAGCGCGCTGCGTATGGGATATGAAGCCGTACAGTCTTTGTTGGATCGGGCGTTGGACGACGATGAAAGACAAGCGATCATTGATATTGTGCACGCATGGCCGGGCGTTAGCGGCGTGCATGATCTAAGAACCCGTCAATCTGGGCCGACTCGTTTTATTCAGTTACATATTGAGATGGACGATAACCTGCCTTTAATTCAGGCTCATGGCATTGCTGAACAAGTTGAGCAGGCGATTTTGCGACGTTTCCCTGGTTCAGACGTGATTATCCATCAAGACCCCTGTTCGGTGGTGCCTGATGGGCAAAAAGGGCATTGGGAGCTCTAATCACGGCTAAACTATAAGAAATAATGTTATTAGTGTGGTGGGTTTCTAAATTTATTCTTTAAGTGCTTGGGAATTTTTTTACCACAAACTAGACTGACCTGAATCAATTCAGCTGGATAACTTTGATATAATATTCAGCAGTAGCAGCGATAAACGTTCATTTTTTATACCTGTGTCCTGTACCACATATAATAACGTTTAGCGCGATGGCGAAAACAATTCTTAAGAATAGCATCTACAAGCTCAGAGGTAGTCATGATCAAGAAAATCGGTGTATTGACGAGTGGCGGTGACGCTCCAGGTATGAACGCTGCGATCCGTGGTGTTGTACGTGCAGCGTTAGCGAAAGGGTTAGAAGTCTACGGTATTGAGGACGGCTACCTTGGCTTGTACGAAGGTCGAATGAAGCAGCTGGATCGCTCTAGCGTTTCTGACATGATTAACCGCGGTGGTACTTTCTTGGGTTCTGCGCGTTTCCCAGAATTCCGTGACGATAAAGTCCGTGAGAAAGCCGTTGATAACATGCGTAAAGTGGGTTTAGACGCATTGGTTGTTATCGGTGGTGATGGTTCATACATGGGTGCGAAGCGCATCACTGAAATGGGCTTCCCTTGCATTGGTTTGCCGGGCACGATTGATAACGACGTAGCCGGTACCGACTACACCATCGGTTACTTCACCGCGTTAGAAACCGTGGTTGAAGCGATTGACCGTCTGCGTGATACCTCTTCTTCCCACCAGCGTATCTCTATCGTTGAGGTGATGGGCCGCTACTGTGGCGATTTGACCCTGGCGGCGGCGATTGCCGGTGGCTGTGAGTTCATCGTTCTGCCAGAAGTTGAGTTCAAACGCGAAGATCTGGTTAACGAAATCAAAGCGGGCATCATCAAGGGTAAAAAACACGCGATTGTGGCTATCACCGAGCATATCTGTGATATCGATGAGTTGGCGAAACACATCGAGCAAGAAACCGGTCGCGAAACTCGCGCAACGGTACTGGGCCACATCCAGCGCGGTGGTGCGCCGGTTGCTTATGACCGCATTTTGGCTTCCCGTATGGGTGCATACTCCATTGAACTGCTGCTGCAGGGCTATGGCGGTCGTTGCGTCGGTATTCAGAACGAAAAACTGGTTCACCATGACATCATCGACGCCGTTGAAAACATGAAGCGTCCGTTTAAAGGTGACTGGTTAGAAACTGCGAAAATGCTGTACTAATCGTTTCACAAACAGACAGTGAATCTGATTCTAAAAGCCCCGTCTTGGGGCTTTTTGCTTATCTCTACGAATAAATCCCCTGAGTAAAACGCTTTTTATTATTCCCTGAAGGCATAACTGTATCTTTTTTATTCTTTAATGATTCCTCAGGTTTCTGGCAGGCTCTACCTTAACTTCTTGGGGACAAAGTTTTGGAGAGCGGTGATGCATAAATTCGGGATTGGGCTGTCGTTACTGCTGGTGGCTACCGGTGCACTGGCAAAAGATATTCAGTTGCTAAACGTTTCTTACGATCCAACGCGAGAGCTTTATCAACAATACAACGAGGCTTTCAGCAAACACTATAAGCAAGAAACGGGCGATAACGTGACGATCAGGCAGTCTCATGGCGGCTCCGGCAAACAAGCGACCTCGGTCATCAACGGTATCGAAGCCGATGTTGTCACGCTTGCGCTGGCTTATGACGTTGACGCCATCGCTGAACGCGGCCGCATTGATAAAAACTGGATCAAACGCCTACCCGATAACTCTGCACCTTACACTTCGACCATTGTATTTTTGGTACGTAAAGGCAATCCCAAACAGATCCACGACTGGAATGATTTAATCAAGCCGGGCGTTGCCATTATCACGCCTAACCCAAAAACCTCAGGCGGCGCGCGCTGGAATTATTTAGGCGCATGGGGTTATGCATTGCAAAACAACAACAACGATCAGGCGAAAGCGAAAGAGTTCGTGAAGGCGTTGTATAAAAATGTAGAGGTGCTGGATTCTGGCGCGCGTGGCGCAACCAATACCTTTGTTGAGCGAGGTATCGGTGATGTGCTGATCGCATGGGAAAATGAAGCGTTGCTGGCGCAGCATGAGCTGGGCAAAGATCAGTTTGAAATTGTAACGCCAAGCGTTTCTATTCTTGCAGAGCCAACGGTATCGGTTGTCGATAAAGTGGTCGATAAGCGCGGTACGCGTCAGGTTGCTGATGAATATCTGAAGTATTTGTATTCACCGGAAGGTCAAACTATCGCGGCGAAGAACTATTACCGCCCGCGCGACGAGGCCATTGCCAAACAATACAGCCAGCAGTTCCCACAGTTGAAGCTGTTTACCGTTGACCAAGTCTTTGGTGGCTGGCAGAAAGCGCAAAAAGAGCACTTTTCAACCGGCGGCGAGTTTGATCAAATCTCGCAGCGATAAAATATCAGATATAAAAAAACCCCGGAGATCCGGGGTTTTTGCATTTAAAGCATAAATAAGCGATTAGGCTTTTTTCGCTTCAGCTGCTGCTTTAACAATAACTGCGAAAGCGTCAGCTTTCAGAGATGCACCGCCAACCAGCGCGCCATCGATGTCTGGCTGGGTGAACAGCTCAGCAGCGTTAGCGGCATTTACAGAACCACCGTACTGAATGATCACTTCTTCAGCGGCTTCAGCGTTGTGTTTAGCGATATGATCACGGATGAATTTGTGAACGGCCTGAGCCTGTGCTGGCGTTGCAGATTTGCCAGTACCGATTGCCCATACTGGTTCGTAAGCGATGACTGCACCTTTGAACACCTGAGCGCCCATGGTTTTCAGCACGGCGTCTAACTGACGCGCACAAACTTCCTGAGTTTTACCTGCTTCGTTTTCTGCGTCGGTTTCACCGATGCACAGAACAGGGATTAAACCTGCTTCTTTAACCGCTGCGAATTTCTCAGCAATGAACTCGTCGCTTTCTTTGTGGTAAGTACGACGCTCTGAATGGCCGATAATGATGTATTTAGCACCAACATCTTTCAGCATCTGAGCAGAGGTTTCACCAGTGAATGCGCCAGATGCGTTGATACCAACGTCTTGCGCGCCCAGAGCGATACGAGAACCTGCCAGAGTATGTGCAGCCTGATCCAGATAGATAGTTGGTGGCGCGATAGCAACGTCACAGTTGGCCACTTCGCTCAGTTCGTTACGCAGCGCAAGGATCAGTTCGTTGACCATGTGGTGGCTGCCGTTGAGTTTCCAGTTGCCCATGACTAATGGTTGACGCATTTTCATTTCTCCAATTCGGGAACACATAATCGTAAAAGTCTGCCTTACGGCATTGTCTGTAAATCAGTATAGAAAGCTCGCGACTAAGAAGTTTTGTTTTCCATCATGAAATACGAAAGGATGCGACTAAGTTGCATTATCTGATAACGACAGCTTAATCGGTTCAACAGCGAAAGTAATACCTTTTTCTGCGCTATCTGACACCACATAGCGCAATGCCCCATCGTTTTGGGCGAAATAGAGCTGGCCTTTCCCTTTATTCAACAATGAGGAGACCTTAGCGGTGCATTGATCAAAGGACAGTGTAGGCGAGAAATGACGCATGATGGCGGCCATATAATTTACAGCCAGCGCACGTGATGCTTTGTCTTTGTCGTCCGGCTTAACCGTTTTCTTGTCCTCAGCTTTACCACTCTCTTTTTCATCTTTTACGGGAACGGGGGGGATATAAGTAATCTGTAAGCTTTTAATCTTACCGGTGCCTTTTTCCAGCACCACGGAAGAGTAGAGGTCGTCATTGATTTTGCTCGCCGCGCGGGTAATCGCGGTTTCTTCATTTTTAACGCTGATGGCACGGTATTCATTGATGATGAGCGTTGGATTTTCAATGTTGTACTTAGACCGGAACTCAACCAGCGTTAAATCAAAGGTAGGTGCGTTGGGGAGCAGATAAGGCGCCGCAGGGAGTTCGTCACTCAGAGAATGCTTATCATCTGCTGCATGAGCTGAGAAGCTGATGGTGGAGGCCCATAGAAGCAGCATCGGTAAGAGGAAAACGTTGTTGGATGTGTAGCAACTCATTTTTTTCATTGTTGGTCTGATTTTCCAATCCACTATTCTGAATGCTGGTAATACACACGCCTGATACCTGATTAAAGCGTTTTAGGAGGGTGATTGTCAAAATTGTGTGCAAAATTCCCCGATGGCCAATCGAGATAAGGTAGACTTTGCCGCCATTAGGTTTAATTACGTAGGTAACGTCGGAAAATGACCATTCAAAAATGGTGTTTCTCTTTTAACGGACGGATCGGGCGGCGCGATTTCTGGATTTGGATGGGGTTGTGGGCGCTGCTTTTAGTGATTATTTTTTCCATTGCAGGAAGCGGCTGGGTTTCACTACAAACGGCGGCATTTGGCTTGGTATTTTCTCTTTGGCCAACGGCTGCGGTGCTGGTGAAGCGTTTGCACGATCGTAATAAGTCAGGTTGGTGGGCGCTTTTAGTGGTACTGGCATGGATGCTAGCTGCGGGGAATTGGAGCATGTTGGCCGAGATCTGGCAGTGGGGGGTTGGGCGTTTTGTCCCTACGCTGATTGGTGTGATGATGCTGATTGACTGCGGCTCATTCGTGGGAACAGAAGGTGATAACCGTTTTGGCCCAGAGCCTACACCTGTCGATTTTAAGAACGCAGGGCGTTAAAGCAAAAAAAGTGCCGAACAAATTATCCGGCACCCGATCGTGGCGCTATTACCAGTAATGCTCGCTGGTGATATGGCCTGGTTTACGGCGCAAATGCTTACGCATTCCACGCGTTTCCTTCAGTACCTGCTGGGTATCGCGCACCATCTGCGGATTACCGCATAACATAATGTGGCTGTTATCGGCATCAATTTTCAGGCCGACGGCGGCTTCCAGCGAGCCATCCTCAATTAGTGCGGGAACTCGCCCCTGCAGTGAACCCGCAGCGTTCTCACGGCTAACTACGGTTTGAATCCGCAGTTTACCGTTATAACGCTGCTCAAGTTGTTGCATCAGCGGCAAATAGCTTAGGTCTTGCGCCAAGCGAGCGGCATGAACCAAAACGATATTTTCAAAGCGTTCTAGGTCTTTGCCTTCCTGCAGAATTGACAAATAAGGCCCCAGCGCGGTCCCTGTCGCGAGCATCCATAGCGTATTACAGTCAGGCACCTCTTCCAGAACAAAGAAGCCTGCGGCCTCTTCAGTCACTTGTAAAGTATCTCCGGCCTGCAAGCTGTGCAGGCGAGGGCTGAGCTTGCCATCAGGCACGGTCACCAGATAAAACTCTAAGTTATTATCACTCGGCGCGTTGACGTAAGAGTAAGCGCGTTGCACACGCTCACCGTCGATATCCAAGCCGAGTTTGGCAAACTGGCCAGCCTTAAAGGCATTGACCGGTGCTTGCACTTGTATGCTGAACAGATTATCTGTCCAGTGTTGAACTTGAGTAATGGTTCCCGTTACCCATTCTGCCATGGTTACAACTCCCGAGGTGTAATGCGATATGCACAGCGGCGTGAGTTGGAAATAATATGCTCGACTCGGTCGATTTCATAGTTCGGCCCTAAAAGACGATGCAATAAACTCAGCTCTGAGTTGCATAAGTTACCGCAGTTATGGGCTGCAACGCCAATCGGACAGTGGTTTTCGATCAGGACAACGGCATCGTCTTCGACTTCCAACTCGGCCATATAGCCGTCGTTTTGGCGCAGGCGAGCCAAGGCCTGAAAGCGCTCCTCACCTTCGGGATGCTTTTCAAGCTCGGTCGTATAACGCTGGAAGAGAGAGTCTTCGCGCACGTTAATGAGTTTGTCGACGCCTTCATCACCAAATAATTGCTGTGCGGCGCCAAGTAACACGCGTGACAGATCTTGATGACGATCTGGGAATTGGCCGTGGCCCTTGGTGGTTAATGACCAATAACGCGTTGGGCGACCTACCTTGGTTCTGGCCTCTTCATAACAGACAAGCTCACGTTGCTCGAGCTGCTGTAAATGCTGGCGAATGCCCATAGTCGTGATAGAAATTCTATCTGCGAGCATTTTGGCTGATTGAGGGCCTAGGCTCTTCAACTGCAGCATAATCAGTTCTGGTGTCTTCATGACTCAAATCCTTTTGGAAAGTGGGTATATAGTTTAATAACTTATAAATCGCTATTAAATGATTAATATTCTCTATTTTTAATCTCGTCGCAGAAAGAACATGTTGCTGTAACTTTTTCTTTACGAGTCGGGTACTTTTATATGCCAAATCACACCAGAATAAAGAACCTTACTCTCTCGTTTATTTAAACCAATCTGTTAGATTATGCGCCGATCTATGGGTTTAACTTCCTGACTTTCACCAAGTGAATGGTCGATTATACTAATTTAATGCGTCGGCAAGCGTAAGATAATGAGAAAGCTCGAAAATTTTCATCTGTTAGTGATGTTGATTCTATTAGTCGCCGTTGGACAGATGGCGCAAACCATTTATGTGCCTTCTATTGCCGATATGGCGCGCGATTTAGGTGTGCGTAGCGGTGCGGTGCAGGGCGTAATGGCGGCGTATTTACTGACCTATGGTGGCTCGCAGTTGATCTACGGCCCGATATCCGATCGGGTGGGCCGTCGCCCCGTTATTCTGCTCGGTATGGGGATTTTCATCGCTGGTGCCTTGTGGGCATTGTTGTCTACCAATTTAGACATGCTGATCATGGCGAGTGCCTTGCAAGGAATGGGGACGGGTGTTGCCGGCGTAATGGCGCGAACGATGCCCCGCGATCTTTACGAAGGGCCTTCTCTGCGTTATGCCAATAGCCTATTAAACATGGGTATTCTGGTTAGCCCGCTGCTGGCACCGGTCATCGGCGGCATGTTGGATTCGGTACTAGGCTGGCGTGCTTGCTATGGCTTCCTACTGCTGCTGTGCGTTTGCGTTATGTTTTCGATGTATCGCTTTCTGCCAGAAACTCGCCCAGCTAACGCACCGCGTAAGAACATGCTTGCCAGCTACAAGATGTTGCTGACTAACGGCTCGTTTGGTTGCTATCTGATTATGCTGGTTGGTGGACTGGCCGGGGTAGCTGTATTTGAAGCCTGCTCCGGCGTCTTAATGGGCGGCGTATTAGGGCTTAGCGGCATTGTCGTTAGTATTCTGTTTATTCTGCCTATTCCTGCGGCCTTCTTCGGCGCTTGGTACGCAGGGCGTCAGGGAAAAAGCTTCTCTACGTTGATGTGGCATTCGGTGATTAGCTGTTTGGTTGCCGGATTTATGATGTGGATACCAGGCTGGTTCGGCATTATGAATATCTGGACGCTGGTTGTGCCTGCTGCCTTGTTCTTCTTTGGCGCTGGAATGCTGTTCCCACTGGCGACCACCGGTGCTATGGAGCCATTCCCGTTCTTGGCGGGTGCTGCGGGTGCTTTAGTGGGTGGATTGCAAAACGTAGGTTCTGGTGCGATGGCGTGGTTTTCAGCACTGCTGCCTCAGACGGGGCAATTCAGTTTAGGCATGTTAATGACGGCAATGGGCGTGATGATTCTGCTTTGCTGGCTGCCGCTGGCGCATAAAATGCAGCAGCAAGGGCATATGGCGTAGTCGTTGAATTAACATCGTTCAGCCTCCTTGAGAATGGGAGGCTGAACGACTGAAACTAGATAATCAATTCGCAGATCTTCGGATCTTTACGGTCCAGATAATGCGTTGAGCGAATGCGGCGAATAGTACGCGACTTACCACGAACCAGCAGCGTTTCCGTTGTCGCCATATTGCCTTTACGATAAATCCCTTCCAGCAAATCGCCCTTCGTGATCCCCGTTGCGGAGAACACCACGTTATCGTTACGCGCCATTTCATCCAGACGCAGCACTTTACCGGCTTCAATACCCATTTCAGCACAGCGCTTCAGCTCTTGCTCGCCTAAAGCACGGTTTTCAGGCGTGTCGCCTTTTACGTCGTGGCGTGCCAGCAGGCGGCCATGCATATCGCCATCCAGAGCACGAATAACGGCGGCTGATACTACGCCTTCAGGCGCACCACCGATGCCATACATCACATCGACTTCGCTTTCAGGCATACAGGTCAGAATTGAGGCGGCAACATCACCGTCAGGAATGGCAAAAACTTTAACGCCCATCGCCTGCATTTCCGAAATAACGCCATCATGGCGAGGTTTTGCCAGCGTGATGACGGTCAGTTCATGCAGTGGTTTTTCCAGTTTTTCAGCTACTAAACGCAGGTTTTCGGCCAATGGACGATTTAAATCGATAACCCCCTTAGCTTGAGGCCCTACGACTAACTTTTCCATATACATATCTGGCGCGCGTAAAAACGTACCCTTATCACCGACAGCCATCACGGCGAGCGCATTTGACTGCCCCATGGCCGTCATGCGAGTGCCTTCAATAGGATCTACCGCGATATCAACCTGATCGCCGTTGCCAGTACCGACACGCTCGCCGATATATAACATTGGCGCTTCATCGATCTCTCCTTCACCGATGACGATTTCCCCGTCGATATCGACCTGATTAAGCATAATGCGCATCGCATTTACGGCAGCGCCGTCGGCGGCATTTTTGTCACCACGACCTAACCATTTATAACCTGCCAGTGCTGCGGCTTCTGTGACGCGGGAGAACTCGATGGCTAATTCACGTTTCATTGTAGATCCGTATTGGTTACTGAAAGTTTGAAGGATAAAGACGGGAGGGGATTTTAGCACAAGGTGAGTGGGGGGATTGGAAAACGATTGCAGGGGCTTCATTGCGGCTACCTTCTACTCTATGTTGGAGCGGTGAAGGGTTTCGTCCGCCAGTCAGCAAATTTGTTTCCATGAAACCGCGGCGTAGGCGTCCGATGAGAGCCCCGTTGCGCGGGGGCTCTCAACTCGCGCGCTTTTTACCGAGCTGTTTGGCCGACCGGTCTCGGAGCGCACATCCTGTGCGCCCTCAACCTGCCACCAGCATCCCTGCTGGCGGCTCTAAAATACATTCTTTCAACAGGACAAGACAAAAGATAAAAGGCAAAAGACATTTTTGTCTTTTTAACTATTTAAGTTTTGGTAGAGAGAGCCGCCGGTACAGGGATGTACCGGTGGAGTTTGGGGCGCCCTGGATGGGCGATACCAAACCGGAGCGGAGATGGCGTCTCGGACAAAAGCGCGAGGATTGAAGGGGCGCGCGCTGGCGCCCCTCATCGGTCGCCTACGCCAGTGGTTGCAGAAAAACACAACGGATAGCGGGCGAACGAAACCTTACACCTTAGCTTTACATAAATATCAATCGTGCTCTTCCCACGCCTGAGCGCGTGACACCGCTTTTTTCCAGCCGCTGTAGCGGTAGTTACGCTCCACGGTTTCAATGCTTGGACGGAATTCACGTTCGATAGTCGCTTTACTGCGCAGCTCTTCCAGGTCGCTCCAGAAACCAACGGCTAAGCCAGCCAGATAAGCAGCACCCAACGCGGTCACTTCTAGCACCGCAGGGCGTTCAACACGCGTACCAAGGATGTCAGACTGGAATTGCATCAGGAAGTTGTTGGCAACGGCACCACCGTCGACACGCAGTGCTTTCAGACGAGTACCTGAGTCTGCCTGCATGGCGTCTAGCACATCACGAGTTTGATAGGCGATAGATTCCAACGTGGCACGGATGATGTGGTTGCTATTGACGCCACGGGTTAGACCGAAGATCGCGCCACGTGCATACGGGTCCCAATACGGTGCGCCCAAACCGGTGAAGGCAGGAACAACGTACACGCCGTTGCTGTCTTTGACTTTCGTAGCGAAGTACTCAGAGTCGGCCGCATCGTTGATAAGCTTCATCTCATCGCGCAGCCACTGAATGGATGCACCACCGATAAATACTGCACCTTCCAGCGCATAGTTAACTTCACCGCGTGGGCCACAGGCGATGGTCGTTAACAGGCCGTGTTTAGAAGGAACTGCTTCTTTGCCGGTGTTCATCAGGAGGAAGCAGCCGGTGCCATAGGTATTTTTCGCCATGCCTTCCTGGACACACAGTTGGCCATAAAGCGCTGCCTGCTGGTCACCCGCGATACCCGCGATAGGAATACGTGTCCCGCCTTTACCACCGATGTTGGTTTGACCATAGATTTCTGACGATGGGCGTACGGTTGGCAGCATTTCGCGAGGGATATCCAGCGCTTCCAGCATGCGCTCATCCCACTCAAGGGTGTGGATGTTGAACATCATGGTACGAGAGGCGTTGGTATAATCAGTGACGTGAACACGCCCCTGAGTCATTTTCCATACCAGCCACGTATCCACGGTACCGAACAGCAGTTCGCCGCGCTTCGCACGTTCACGCGAACCTTCAACGTGATCCAGAATCCATTTTACTTTGGTACCGGAGAAATACGGGTCAACCACTAAGCCTGTATTGTGGCGAATGTACTCTTCCATGCCCGCTTTTTTCAGCTTTTCACAAATGTCAGCGGTACGGCGGCATTGCCAGACGATAGCGTTATAAATTGGCTTACCGGTTTCTTTTTCCCACACGATGGTGGTTTCACGCTGGTTGGTGATACCGATACCGGCGATTTGATCTGAACTAATATCTGCCTTCGCAAGAACTTCGACCAGAGTAGAACTTTGCGTCGCCCAAATCTCCATTGGGTCATGTTCAACCCATCCTGCTTTTGGATAGATTTGCTCAAATTCACGCTGAGAGACGCTGATGATATTAGCGTCATGATCCAGTACCACGGCACGAGAGCTGGTGGTTCCTTGGTCGAGCGCGACGATGTATTTTTTTTCGGTCGTCATAACATTAATCCTGCGTTGATGAACTGAAAACGACATGGTGTCTCAAAGAGATGAAAACCGGCGCAGATATCGCCTACGCCGGTGAATGACTAAGCCTTACGCTGTTCGGGTTTCGCTGCTGGCTCATCTTCTAACTTGCACACATCACATGGCAAGTGGCGGCCAATCAATGAGCGGTAACCGAAGGCACCAATACATGCACCGACGATTGGGCCAAAGATAGGTACTAAGAAGTATGGAATATCACGGGCACCCGTAAAGGCCACTTCACCCCAGCCTGCCACATAGGCAAAGATTTTAGGTCCAAAGTCACGGGCTGGATTTAGGGCAAATCCGGTTAGTGGACCCATGGATGCACCGATAACTGCGATCAGGATACCGATCAACAGCGGCGCTAATGGCCCACGCTGAATCCCGTTGCCGTCATCGGTAAGAGCGAGGATCAAGCACATCAGAATGGCGGTAATCACGGTTTCAACCAAGAAGGCTTGTCCAACCGAGATATGTGGATTTGGGTAAGTTGAGAATACGCCCGCCTGATCCAAGCTGGCTACGCTGCCGCGCACGATGTGGTTGGCTTGTTCGAAATCGACAAACAGGTTGTGATATAAGCCATACACCAGCGCTGCCGCGCAAAATGCACCTGCGATTTGCGCGATGATGTAAGGCACAACCTTACGTTTATCGAAGCAGGCAAATAGCCATAACGCGATGGTCACGGCAGGGTTAAGGTGTGCACCAGAAATGGCGGCGGTAAGGTAAATTGCCATGGCAACACCCAAGCCCCAAATGACGCTTATTTCCCACTGACCAAAACTTGCGCCCGCCAGCTTGAGTGCGGCTACGCAGCCACATCCAAAAAATATCAGCAACGCGGTGCCAAGAAACTCAGCGATGCATTGCCCTTTTAACGTTGAACTAGCTGTTTGGCTCATGACTTGATGTCCTAACGACGAATTATTGTAGGGAGTAAGGCTCAGCCCTTATCTATTTATTTTGGGCTTGTTGTAAATTTATCGTTAACGAGCAAAAACGAGAAATAGCGAAATCAAAATGTGTGTGCTTCGTCATAAAAATGAGTGAAGCCGCGCATTTAGTGCTCTTTTAGCGAAATTTTTTTGTGATCTGACCACTGACACAGATCATGGTGACACGATTTTGTAAAATAATTGTGAAAACAACATCGTAGAGAAAAATGCTTTTTTTAGGGATTTGCTGATAGGCAGAAGGTGCGAATTTGTTACAGACTGCACTTTGCCTCAGTATCGCGCTAGACAGTAGAGAATGGGGTACATACAATCGGAGTTGAAACGAATTTATTGCGCAGTGGCTTGCGCGCCTTGAGGTGACAGCAGCCGTTGTGTTTATGGGCGCAACTATATTTTCGCAGTGGGTGCTAAAGAAACGCACTCACTACAGCAGATGTACGCCTGGCTATGATAAGGGGACAGAAGAATGTCATTTGAAGTATTTGAAAAATTGGAAGCAAAAGTTCAGCAGGCGATTGATACCATTACGCTGTTGCAGATGGAAATCGAAGAGCTGAAAGAACAAAACACTCAACTGAATCAAGAAGTTCAGCAAGCCGCTGGCTCTCGTGAGTCTTTGGTGCGTGAAAACGAACAGCTTAAAGAAGAACAAACTGCATGGCAGGAGCGCCTGCGCTCTTTGTTAGGCCGCATGGATGAAGTTAACTAAGCTGTCTTTATTCATGGTTAAGATATAAAAAAGGCGCTCAATGAGCGCCTTTTCTCACAAAGGAAGCGATGGATTATTCAAGATCCAACGGTTCTTCGGAAAGAATAATACCGGTGTTATCTGCATACAGATGATCACCAGAGAAGAAGGTCACGCCGCCGAAATTGACGCGGATATCGCTTTCGCCGATGCCTTCTCCGTCTGCGCCAGCAGGAATGGCCGCCATTGCTTGAATACCGATATCCAGTTCCTCAAGGTCATCGACCTGACGAACGGCACCGTACACCACAATGCCTTCCCACTCATTCTGAGCTGCAAGACGAGCCAGTTCCGCGTTGATTAAAGCACGGCGCACAGAACCGCCGCCGTCGATGACCATTACGCGTCCACGTCCGTTTTCTTCCAGCAATTCATAGAGCAGGCCGTTATCCTCAAAGCATTTCACGGTAGTGATCTGCCCGCCAAACGAAGTACGCCCACCAAAGTTGGAGAACAACGGTTCTACTACATTCACATCTTCATGATAAATGTCGCATAGTTCGGAAGTATCGTATTTCATAGGATTAACGTCTGTTTGCCGCAGGGGGGTCTAGTATATCCCCTTATTCATGTTGTTTGCAAAAACACCAATTGTTAAATATGACTAAACGCGGCGCTGGCGCACGTTTTGCGCGCCAGCGAAAAGAGGGGAATTAGCTGAGCACGGTGCCAATGGCGAATAAGACGTTGGCTAGTAAGGCACTTTTCACCATGTTTTCTAGCATCGGTCGCATTGCTTCTGGCGTGCGGTGTGTGAAAACGTAGCGGCCATGCTTATACAGCATGGGGATAGCGAGAACGAACAGCCAGCCAAACGCGCTTTTGAGATTCACCAAGGCGAACAAGGCTAAGCACACCACGGCGCCAATCAGTAAAGCCACGTGGTAGACGCGTGCTTTGATGGGCCCGAGACGTACAGCCAGCGTGTTTTTGCCATTCACCGCATCATTTTCGATATCGCGCAGGTTATTGATATTCAAAACCGCCGTGGCTAAGAAACCACAGGCCGTGGCTGGCAGCATGACAACGCTGTCAAAAGTCCCCGCCTGCAGATAATAGGTGCCTGCTACGCTGAGCCAGCCAAAGAAGACCAGCACGGAAATATCGCCCAAACCCATATAGCCATAAGGACGAGTGCCTACGGTGTAGGTAATCGCGGCGACGATGGCCATCAAACCTAAAACCAAAAATCCGATGATATCTTGTGGCTTCTGGCAGGCGACGGCAATGAGTGCAATACCGGACAAAATGGTGATCACCACGGTAATGCCGAGCGCTCGCTTCATCTGCGCTTGGGTAATCACGCCTTTTTGCATACCACGCAATGGCCCGATGCGCTCTTCGGTATCGCTTCCTTTCACGGCATCGCCATAGTCATTGGCGAGGTTGGAGAGAATTTGCAGCATCGCCGCCGTCAGTAGCGCAAGCAGGGCAATTTCGACCTTAAAGGTATGTTGCCACGCTGCAATGGCAGAACCGGTGACAATAGATGCCAAAGCCAGCGGCAAGGTACGCAGGCGCAAACTTTCCAACCAGGCGCGTGGCCTGCTAATTGTTGTTGATGAACTCATTATTCGCTTCAGTCGCTCAGGGGATCCCATCGTGAAATATTCGGGTGAGGGTTCCAGTTAAGGTCGGTA
Source organism: Hafnia sp. CBA7124 (assembly GCF_002355555.1). Taxonomy (NCBI): domain Bacteria; kingdom Pseudomonadati; phylum Pseudomonadota; class Gammaproteobacteria; order Enterobacterales; family Hafniaceae; genus Hafnia; species Hafnia sp. CBA7124. The sequence goes on from NZ_AP017469.1 coordinate 103,875, forward strand.
ATCTACCATATTTTATCAAATGGATATTGTATACCCGTTATACGTGATGCTGCCTCGGTGTTAGCCGTGGCGTGTAACGCCAATATTTTAGGGTATAGACGTAAAAAAGGGAGGCCAAAGCCTCCCTTTTACCACAACCGATAGGGACGGTTCTTAAAACGAATTATAGGATAAACCGGCTCAGATCTTCATCTGCAACGAGCTCATCGAGATGATTACGCACATATTCCGCATCAATCGTCACTGTTTGGCCGCTCATATCGCTGGCTTCGAAGGAAATTTCTTCGACCAGACGTTCCAGAATGGTGTGTAAGCGACGTGCACCGATGTTTTCTGCGCTTTCGTTAACTCGCCATGCCGCTTCAGCGATATGACGTACGCCGTCAGCGGTGAAGTTAATGGTCAGGCCTTCGGTGGCCATCAACGCCTGATACTGTTCTGTCAGGGACGCACTTGGCTCGGTCAGGATACGTTCGAAGTCTTCTGTCGTCAGCGCCTGTAGCTCAACGCGGATTGGCAGACGGCCCTGTAGTTCTGGGATCAGATCCGATGGGCTAGATACTTGGAATGCGCCAGAAGCAATAAACAGAATGTGATCGGTTTTCACCATGCCGTGCTTGGTGGAAACGGTGCAGCCTTCAATCAGAGGCAACAGGTCACGCTGAACGCCTTCGCGGGAAACGTCTGGGCCAGAGGATTCACCGCGTTTACAGATTTTGTCGATCTCATCGATAAATACGATACCGTTTTGCTCAACGGCGTGAATCGCCTGCTCTTTCAGCTCTTCTGGATTAACCAGTTTTGCGGCTTCTTCTTCAATCAGTAGCTTGAACGCTTCTTTGATTTTGATTTTGCGCGCTTTCTGCTTTTGACCGCCCAGATTTTGGAACATGGACTGCAGCTGGTTGGTCATTTCTTCCATGCCAGGAGGTGCCATGATTTCAACGCCAACCGGTGAAGCGGCTAATTCTAATTCGATTTCTTTATCATCGAGCTGACCTTCACGCAGTTTCTTGCGGAAGCTCTGGCGTGCAGCGGATGGCTCGGCGCTTTGCTCAGCCTGACCCCAGTTGTTTTTTGCTGGTGGGATCAAGACGTCCAGAATACGCTCTTCGGCCATTTCTTCGGCGCGATAGCGGTTCTTTTCGATGGACTGCATGCGCACCATTTTCATGGCGGAGTCAGTCAGATCACGGATGATAGAGTCAACTTCTTTGCCCACATAGCCCACTTCGGTGAACTTGGTGGCTTCAACCTTGATGAACGGTGCGTTGGCTAATTTAGCCAGACGACGGGCGATTTCGGTTTTACCGACGCCGGTTGGGCCGATCATCAGAATATTTTTTGGTGTCACTTCATGACGCAGCTCATCGTTGAGCTGCATACGACGCCAGCGGTTACGCAGGGCAATTGCCACGGCGCGTTTTGCCGAGTGTTGGCCAATGATGTAGCTGTCGAGTTCGCTGACAATTTCGCGTGGGGTCATCTCAGACATGTTTGGAGTCCTTACGCTTTGGAGTCTAATTCTTCAATGGTGTGGAACTGATTGGTGTAGATGCAGATATCACCAGCTATACCCAGCGCTTTATCAACGATTTCGCGGGCACTCAGTTCTGTGTTTTCTAGCAATGCGCGAGAGGCTGCCTGAGCATAAGGGCCGCCGGAACCTATCGCGATTAAATCATTTTCAGGCTGAATAACGTCACCGTTGCCGGTGATGATGAGGGAGGCGTTTTCATCCGCGACGGCCAGCAGCGCTTCGAGCTTGCGCAGCATGCGGTCGGTGCGCCAGTCTTTGGCAAGCTCAACGGCGGCTTTAACCAAATGTCCCTGATGCAGTTCCAGTTTACGTTCAAAGAGTTCGAACAGGGTGAAGGCATCTGCGGTGCCGCCAGCAAATCCGGCAATAACGCGGTCGTTATAGAGACGACGCACTTTACGAACATTACCTTTCATCACGGTATTGCCCATGGTCGCCTGACCATCACCACCGATCACCACTTTACCGTTGCGGCGTACGCTTACTATTGTTGTCACGAGCAGACCCCCGTAGCTGACGAAATAAGAACCCCACACTTTTGTGTGGGGGCATTGTCAGATAGATGGGGGGGATATTTTGCTTTTCAACCCCCGACGGAGAGGGCAATACAGCCAGACATCCCATCACCCTTCAATCGTTGCAGCATTTTGTCTGCTGAAGCGCGGCTGGTGTATGGGCCTAACAGAACGCGATTCCAGCCACCGCCAGCGGTAATACGGCTTTCTACGCCGCCAAAGGCGAGCTGGGCTCTGACTGATTCCGCCTGATCGGTACTGCGGAATGAACCACATTGCACCATCCATTTCTGCGCGTTTTCTTTTTCAGGTGCTTTCTCAGCCGCTTTTTCTGTTTTGGTCTCTTTTGCTGGTGCAGGTTGCTCTGCCACGCTTGTCACCGGAGCCGGTTTTTCTTTGTGCGGCTGCTGAACCGGTGGCTGAGTCGCTTGCACTGGTGGTGCTGTGCGCACAGGACGTGCCGGTTCAGTGGTGGTTTGGCGAGGCTGAGAAGGTGCCGTATTTTGCTGAGAGAACGGATTGCGTGGCTGCGAACTCGTGACCGGCTGTTGCTGGGTATAGGTTTGATCCGGCATCCGGCTATTTTGCGGCGCGCGACGTGCAATCTGCGTTTGATCGTTATACGGCACTTCAGACAGCTGAGTTGGCTGCTGACGCATATCAGACTGCATTTGGTCGAGAAGCTGGCGCTGTTCTGCGGTCAGCTGTGGCTGCTGCGTAGGTGCAGTGGCTGCGCTACTGGTGGGATCTGTAGGCGTAGCAACGCCAACCTGACGATTCTCAAGCTCTTTGATGTAACGCCAGCGCTCTTCCGGTTTTGGAGGAAGACCATTACCCGCATGTTTGGCCTGCGTCGGTAACAGTTCATCACTGTCTGGCTTATGGTGAGTCAGGAAATAAAGGCCGGCAGCGAAAGTCACTAAAACCCCCAAGGCGACAACCACCATGGTTTTAGAGATACCCCGAGATGATTTTTTCTTTTTCCGGGTATTGGTTTTGCGCTTCGCTCCTGATGAGCGGCCCCGGCTCACATAGTCTCTTTGTGCCACTGTCTTTTCGCTACATCGTGATTTTGAATTAAGAGCGCCATGTTACTGAACTCATCCCAATTTAACTAGCGTTTCGGCGCAGATGTACTTCCTCTGACGATAAATTCGCTGTCTAACAGTCTTGAACCGCTCACCACAGAGCGACTGTGAAGCTGTTCTAACAGCAATAACATCGCTTCTCGGCCAATTTGGTAGCGTGGTTGAGAAACGGTGGTCAGTGGAGGATCGCAGTACTGCGCCTGCTTGATATCGTCGAAACCTACCAGAGAAACGTCATCGGGTACGCGTAATCCCATGCGCTTGGCTTGAGAAAGCGCGCCAATCGCCATCACATCACTATGGCAGAAAATCGCCGTTGGTGGCTGTGGCAAGGACATCAGATTATGCATAGCCTGTGCGCCAGCCTCATAGGTAAAGTCGCCGCGCTCAACAAAACTTTTCTCTTCGGCGATACCGCAGCGGCGCAATGCCTGAATATAGCCACGTAGGCGATATTTACTCAGCGGCATACTTTCAGGACCTGCAATGCAGGCAATACGATGATGACCTAGCTCATGCAGATAGAGCACGGCCTCAAAGGCTGCGGTGAGGTTATCGATATGGACAGTTGGAAGTTCAAGTTCGGGAGCGAACTCGTTGGCCATCACCATCGGTGGCAAATTTTTCTGTTCTTCTTTGCTGGCATCAAAAGGAACGTTCGAGCCGAGCAGCAGCATGCCATCGATTTGTTTAGTGATAATAAGATTAACGAAGGTTTTTTCCTGCTGCTGTTGCTGAGCGCAGTCGCCTAGCAAAACCAAATACCCATGCTCAGCGGCGGTGCGTTCTACGCCTTGGATCACTTCGGCAAAAAAAGGATCGCAGATATCAGGCACAATCACCAGAATCGTGCGCGATTCATTTCGCTTGGCGCTGCGGGCCAACGCATGCGGAGAATAACCAACGGCTAATACGGCCTGTTCAACTTTTTGGCGGGTAGATGCAGAGACTTTCTCGGGGTTCATCAATGCTCGTGAAACGGTGGCCGTTGAGACACCGGCGTGTTCAGCCACATCTTTCATGGTGGCAGCAGACATGCTTTGCTTCTCTTCCAACGCTGTTCTCCTTGCGTCTGGCGAAACGCCGACGCGGCGAGTGTTGCTCGTCCTGTTTTACTGAATGAAAACCAGCTTCCTTGCGTCATCCCAAATTTTATTGTCTGGAATGCTCATACCAGTTCATGAATTACCATATGGATCACATTTTAAACAGAATGCACCCTGCTGTTGTTACCTAATTTGCATGAGAAATGTGACCTAGATAGATTTTTTAGATCGGGATCGCAAATCATCATTTTTATCTCTCTGTCTGATGGCCTTTCTCATCAAGGCAGATCAGTTATCGGTAGGGTCAACGTCCACTGTCCATTTTACTTTTTTCACCGTTGGCAACGTGCCAATCAGTGGCAGTGTGCCTTTAACAATTTTCTGTAAACGGGCACGAGACGGATGTTGAAGCAGCAACTGCCAGCGGAATCGTCCTCCGCGTTTGGGTTGCAGCGCGGGTACCGGCCCTAGAATCCAGAATGACTCATCACGCAGCGGGCTGGCTTCTAATAGATTTCTTAATTGTTGCAAAAACTGGGGTGCATTTTGGTTATCGTGATCGTCGGCGCGTACCATGATGTGGCTGGTATACGGGGGAAGAAATACGCTTTTGCGCTCTTTTAAGGCCTGCTCGGCAAACGCGTCATAGCCTTGGTTAAGCAGTGTCAGCAGTAAAGGGTGCTCTGGGTGATGGGTTTGTAATATGACTTCGCCCTGTTTTCCCGCGCGGCCCGCGCGGCCCGATACCTGCGTATAAAGTTGGGCAAAACGTTCGGCAGAGTGGAAGTCAGCGGAAAACAGCGCGCCGTCTACGTCAAGCAAAGCTACCAGCGTGACGTTAGGAAAGTGATGGCCCTTCGCCAGCATTTGGGTGCCGATCAAGATACGAGCGCCACCGCGGTGTACTTCAGCCAATTGTTGCTCTAATGCGCCTTTGCGGCTGGTGGTATCGCGGTCAATGCGGGTAATCGGCGTGTCAGGGAAAAGCGCCGCGAGCTCGGTTTCTAATTGCTCCGTTCCCAATCCAACAGGCACTAAATTGGTGGTGCCACACTGTGGGCACTGGCGCGGGATTGGCTTTTGGCTGTCGCAATGATGGCAGCGCAAATGGTGCTGCTGCTGATGCAGGGTGTAGTAATGATCGCAGCGCTGACATTCGGCAATCCAGCCACATTCATGGCACAGTAGCGCTGGAGCAAAACCTCGGCGGTTTAAAAATAAAATCACCTGATTACCGGCGTCAACGTGTTGTTTCATTCGTTGCAGCAAGGGCTGTGCAAGACCGGCTTTTAGCGGCAGGCCTTTTAAATCGAGCAAGTGTTGGGTGGCTGGTTTTGCGTTTCCCGCTCGCTGCGTGAGCCGCAAACGACGGTATTTACCCAACTCAACGTTATGCAATGTTTCTAATGCGGGTGTAGCCGAACCCAGCACGATAGGGATATCTTCCTGATGTGCGCGGAATACGGCTAAATCACGCGCGTGGTAGCGCCAGCCTTCCTGCTGCTTATAAGAACTATCATGCTCTTCATCAATGATGATAACGCCTAAGCGAGCAAAGGGCGTAAACAGCGCTGAGCGCGTCCCGATAACGATGGCGCTTTCACCGTTGCGCGCCCGCAGCCAAGCCGCGAGGCGTTCACTGTCGTTTAAACCAGAATGAAGCACATCTACCGGGGCGTTGAACCGTTCTCTAAACCGGGCGATGGTTTGCGGGGTGAGTCCTATCTCAGGTACTAAAACCAGCGCTTGGCGGCCCTGTGCGAGAATATTTTCGATGACGCTTAAATAAACTTCGGTTTTGCCGGAGCCGGTGACGCCCGCCAGCAACCATGCGCTGAACTGGTTGTCTTCGCTACGAATCGCGCCCACGGCGGTGGCTTGTTCAGTGTTGAGCTTTAAGCGCTCACCGTTTACCGCATAGTTTTTACGCCAGTCTTGAAGCTCTGGCGACTCAGCGCGTAACTCGGCCAGCCCTTTGGCTTTGATGCTTTGTAGTGCGGCATCGGTGAGATCGCATTCAACGACCTGATGGCGATACAGAGGCCGCTGCAACAACATGGCGAGCGCTTGCTGCTGCTTGGGGGCGCGTTTGAGTGTTTCAGGTAGGGTCGCTTTGCCCTGTTCCGTGATCACCCATTGCCAGAGTTGCCCATGCTGGGCGGGTTTCCCCTGACGTAGCATCACCGGCAGCGCATGAAATAAAACCTCGCCGATCGGGTAGTGATAATAGTCTGCCGCCCAGCGCAGCATGTGCCACATGCGGGAGGAAAATAGCGATTCATCGTCAATGATATGGTGAATCGACTTTAAATTTTCGAGCGGAAGTTCGCTGTGCTCGCTGACGCCGGTGATAATGCCGATCATTTTACGCTGTCCAAAAGGCACACTGACCCTTACACCCACGGCGGGTTTCACACCTGCGGGCAGAAGGTAATCAAAGGTGCGTGGCAATGGAACGGGTAAAGCTACGTGAGCGACCGACATGTTTTATCCTGCTTCTAAATGTATGCGTAGTTTACATGCAGGGAGGGGGGAGTGAATCAGTTTAATTGATATCGCTGATTTTACGTGTCGTAATAGAAGATGAATAAAGCCACTTGCAATTCGATTGCGGTGGATGTTTTATCTCTGTATAATTCGCCGCCTTTGATAGTCTTTTTTATCAAACCAAATTTATCAACCACGCGTGGTGTCTGGCGGAATAGGGCTGGATAGCGACGCGGCCTTAACTGAGGTTATCCCATGAAACAAGGTATCCACCCGAACTACGTTGCAATCACTGCAACTTGCTCTTGCGGCAACGTGATTAAAACTCATTCTACCGCAGGTCACGACCTGAACCTGGACGTATGTGGTAACTGCCACCCGTTCTATACTGGCAAGCAGCGTGATGTTGCTACCGGTGGTCGTGTTGACCGCTTCAACAAGCGTTTCAGCGTACCAGGCACTAAGAAGTAATTCTTTTTGCTCAAGAAAAAGGCACCTAAGGGTGCCTTTTTTGTTGCCTAAAATTCAGTGAAATAGGCGTACAAATAAAAAAGCCTCTTCGAGAAGAGGCTTTTTACTTTTAGTGATGACCTACTACTGATTACCTACCTGATCGCCATACGGCAATTTGTCGTAATCGTGCAGACCTTTCTTCGCATACGGGTTGCCGATCCAACGTGTTGTTTCCACAAAGTTTGGACTCACCAAACTTCTCTCTGGATTAAACAGGTCGTATTTCAAACCAGCCATGTCAGACCATGTATGAATCAGCTCTGAGCTGCTGTATTTACGATTGGTCATGGAAGTAAAGTCACGCGGGTGCGCTTGCTGCCAGCTTGGTGATGTCCACAGAATGAACGGGATGCTGTACATATGGCGCGTTGGTGCCGCCTCGTTACGTCCCTGAATGTTGTGTGGAGGTGTGTCATACACTTCTTCACCGTGGTCAGAGAAATACAGCAGGAAACCGTTCGGGTTCGTTGCGGAGTAATCTTTGATCAGGCTAGAAACCACGAAGTCGTTGTACAGGTTAGCGTTGTCATACTCGTTATAAGAGTCAATCTGATCTTGGCTTAAACCTGGAGGCACGCCTTCGGCGTTATTAAACTTATCAAATCCTTCTGGGTAGCGGAATTTGTAGTTAATGTGCGTACCCAGCAGATGTACCACGATAAATTTCTTCGGTGCAGGATCGGCCATCACTTCTTTAAATGGCTTCAGCACGTCGCCGTCGTACTGACGAGCGCTCTGTGTACGCTGTTGGTTCAGGTAATACTGCTTATCTGTCTGCTGGGAGAACAGGGTTAGCATGGTATTACGCTTGGTCATGGTTTGCTGGTTAGTGATCCAGAAGGTTTTGTAACCCGCCTGCTTCATCATGTTCATCAATGAAGGTTGGGTGAGATACAGATCTGGATTCTTCTCGTTAGCGAACGTCAGAGCCTGCTGCAAGATCTCGATGGTGTAAGGACGGGATGTAACCACGTCGTTGAACACGGTCAGGTTCTTGTCAGTTTTATGGATTTCATCCAACTGCGGCGTGGTCTCACGCGGATACCCGTACAGGCTCATATGGCCGCGTTGAGTTGATTCGCCAATCACCAGAACCAGAGTACGCGGTGCGTTACCGCTGGTATCGGTAAGGTTTGCAAGCGGAGGCAACGCGCTGTTTTCTTTCATCAGCGCCTGTAGGCTTGCAAGCTGGTTACGATATTCGAAATAGCCGGTGATCATTTGCCATGGAGCCGCGGGCTCCATACGTGACGTTAGACTCGGTAAGGAATCTACAAACGAACGTTTCTTAATCACCATGTTATAGGCCAGCGGATTAACGATCAGGCCATAGAAGATCGCGGCTGGAATAACATAACGCCAGAATGATGGGATATATACTGGGCGTACGCGAGTCCATAAGAACGCGCAAACAACGGTATAAGCCAGCAATAGAAGAGCGAGATGAAGGCTGAAATATTGACTGAAGTACTCTCCGGCTTCGCTGGTATTCGATTCAAACATCACAAACAGGACGCTTTGGGAGAACTCTTGTCCATAGATGATGTAATAACCCAAAGAACACAGCGATGCTGCCCATAAAATAATGCCAATAACCGCAGCAATAATGCGGGTTTTATTTGGGAATAAAAATACGGGAATTAGCCAAAGGGAACTGTACAGCAATGAATCGCGAATGCCGTTGGAGCCACTGTATCCCGTTACGAGGATAACAGCCTGAAGAACGGTAGAGAAAAACCAAAAGAACAGGAGAAGCCAGAATAACGCTTTCCAGCTGAATGCCTTATCTGCGTTTGGAGATGAAATCATATTATTTCAGCCTATCAGAGAATATCACCGCGGGGATGTTAGTCATCTAACCTTAAAGGAACCTTAGTTTTTATTAACGGATTAAGTAAACCGCAATAAACATGTGTCTCGGAATTAATGAACAACGAGTAAGCGCTGCAATAAAGCCGAACGATACTAGCAATATTATTTTTTCGTAACAATAGATGCTAATTTTTAATAAAAGTTCGTGATGTATTGTGATTTTTCATTGAAGGAAAGTATTACGTACAGTTGTTTGGCGAAGGCTTGAGAGATCTGAGGGGGGCGCTAGAAGAAAAACGCGCTACCTAAAGAGATAGCGCGTCTATTGTCAGGGAGAGATTAGCCTGTATTGCGCATACCGGCTGCAACGCCTGCGATGGTGACCATCAGCGCTTGTTCAACGTTAGCATCCGGCTCCGGCAACGAGCGTGAACGGTGCAGCAATTCAGCCTGCAGTACGTTTAAAGGATCGGTATACACATTGCGCAGCGCGATAGACTCTGCGATCCATGGCAGATCCTCCATCAAGTGATCGTCATTGGCGATAGTGAGTACCACTTTGATATCTTTCGAGAGCTGATCGCGCAGCTGTTTGCCTAGCGGCCACAGTTTTTCGTCAACCAAGCGCTGATCGTAATATTCAGCCAGCCATAAATCTGACTTCGCAAACACCATTTCTAGCATGCCAATGCGGGTTGAGAAGAACGGCCAGTCGCGGCACATGGTTTCCAGCGTTGACTGTTTTCCTTCATCGACGGCGGCCTGTAGCGCAGCACCGGCACCCAGCCACGCTGGCAACATTAAGCGGTTTTGCGTCCAAGCGAAGATCCATGGGATGGCGCGCAGGCTTTCTACGCCGCCGTTTGGTTTACGTTTGGCAGGGCGAGAGCCTAAAGGCAGTTTGCCAAGCTCAAGCTCAGGCGTGGCAGAGCGGAAGTAAGGCACGAAGTCCTTATTTTCACGTACATAGCCACGATACATATCGCAGGAAACGTCTGACAACTCATCCATTAAATCGCGCCATTCCTGCTTTGGTGCCGGCGGTGGCAACAGATTCGCTTCCAGAATCGCGTTGGTATACAGCGATAGGCTGCTGATGGTGACCTGTGGTAAACCGAGTTTGAAGCGGATCATCTCGCCTTGCTCGGTGACACGCAGACCGCCTTTCAAGCTGCCCGGCGGTTGTGAAAGCAGAGCCGCATGAGCCGGTGCACCACCGCGACCGATTGAACCACCGCGACCGTGGAACAGGGTCAATGCCACGCCCGCTTTTTCGCACACGTTAACCAAGGCTTCTTGAGCACGATATTGCGCCCATGATGCTGCCATCACGCCTGCATCTTTTGCTGAGTCAGAGTAGCCAATCATCACCATCTGCTTACCCTGAATAAAGCCGCGATACCAATCGATGCTCAACAGCTGAGTCATCACGTCTTCGGCATTATTTAAGTCATCCAGAGTTTCAAACAGCGGAGCAACAGGTAACGCGTAAGGGCAGCCCGCTTCTTTCAATAGCAGATGAACAGCGAGAACGTCGGAAGGGGTGCGCGCCATCGAAATCACATAGGCGGCGATGGAGCCCTGAGGTGCCTCCGCGATCACGCGGCAGGTATCAAAGACTTCTTTAGTTTCAGCGCTTGGCTCCCATTGGCGTGGAACCAGTGGGCGTTTAGAGTTGAGTTCACGCACCAAGAAGGCCTGTTTGTCAGCTTCTGACCAGCTTTCATAGTCGCCTAGGCCTAAATAACGGGTGAGCTCAGCTAAGGCTTCAGAGTGGCGAGTGCTTTCTTGACGAACATCCATGCGCACGAGCGGCACGCCGAAGCAGTGAACGCGGCGCAACGTGTCCAGCAACTGGCCATTGGCGATAATACCCATGCCGCAGGCTTTGAGCGATTGGTAACAGGCGTACAACGGTTCCCAAAGCTGCTCGTTTTTCACCAGCAGATTGTCTGGGCGCGTCGCGCGTTCGCCTTTGATTTTCGCGGCCAGATAAACCTGAGTTTCAGTTAGCTGCGTGCGCAGTTTTTTCATCAGCTCACGGTATGGCTCTTGAACCTCATCACCCCCAGCCAGAGCGCGCAGTTCTGGCGTGCATTCTGTCATCGACAGTTCAGAAACCAGCACGGCGATATCACGCAGGAACAGGTCTGTGGCTTTCCAACGGCTTAACAGTAAAGCATGGCGCGTGATGTCTGCGGTCACGTTCGGATTACCGTCACGGTCGCCGCCCATCCATGCGGTGAAACGCACGGGCACAGCTTCAACCGGTAGTTGGTAACCCAATGAGTTTTCTAGCTGTTCGTTAAACTCGCGTAAGAATGCAGGAACCCCTTCCCACAGGCTGTTTTCCACCACGGCATATCCCCATTTAGCTTCATCAATTGGGGATGGGCGATTTTTACGAATTTCATCGGTATGCCATGATTGAGCAACCAGCTGGCGCAGACGACGCATGATTTGATTGCGTTCGTAGTCGGCTAAATCGCTGTGATCGAGCTGGCTAAGGCAGTTGTTAACCTCAACCAGTTTATGAATCAGGGTACGGCGGGTGATTTCAGTAGGATGAGCGGTGAGGACTAACTCAATGGAGAGGTCGTCTACGGCTTTTTTGATCTGCTCATCGCTGAGATTGTTGTTTTTCAAACGGGTGAAAAGTTGAGCCATCACTTCAGGGTTACTTGCCGCTTCGCCATGAGGGGAAATGCTGTGATATTGCTCGGCGGTATTTGTCAGACTCAGGAATTGGCTAAAGGCGCGGGCAACCGGCAACAGCTCATCATTCGACAAGTTTTGTAGCGTCGTTAACAGTTCCTGACGGCTTGCATCGTTACCCGCACGTGAGGATTTTGATAATTTACGGATAGTCTCAACGCGGTCTAGGATATTCTCGCCCAGCGCTTCTTTGATGGTGTCGCCGAGCAGCTTCCCTAGCATACTGACGTTACTTCGCATTGCCGAATATTGTTCGTTCATAAGACCCCTGACCCCTCCAATATGTAAATTTCTTTCACCCGAAAGGCGTAGACCGCCTCTTTTATAAAGCCACGTTCCATTGTCTACGTCAATTGTCACAATTTATTGCTAAACGACATGAATTTGGTGATTTAACTGAAATTTAATTACACGGTGACGGGAATTAACGTTTCTAATAACAGTTACGTTGCAAACGGCGGCGATAGGGTGATATCACCGCCGTTTTCACTGCGAATAATTCATTAAAGCGCGGATCGGTAATTCATCGATTATCTACAAAAATGTCTAACCACTTGGCCGATCAAATCACGCGTGGGCTGGATGAACGACGTTGCTAAGTACTCATCGGGCTGGTGGGCTTGATCGATTGAGCCGGGCCCTAAGACTAGTGTAGGACAAACTTCCTGAATAAATGGCGCTTCGGTGCAATAGTTCACCACTTCCGCACGCTCGCCTAATAATCCCTCGATAACCTGCACCAGCGGGGCATGGACAGGGCATTCGTATCCTGGGATCGGCACATGCAGGTGTTCAATGGTTAAACGGCCCGGCCATTTTTCACTGACTGGAGCAAGTGCCTGATTGAGTAACTCGTCAATATCGTTAAGCGTCATGCCCGGTAACGGACGAATATCCATATGCAATTCGCAGCAGGCGCAGATTCGGTTAGGGGCATCGCCGCCGTGAATATGACCAAGGTTCATGGTTGGATATGGAATGGTAAAAGCATCGTGGTGGAAGCGATCTTTTAGCGTGTTACGCAGCGTCAGCAGATGGCCGATGGAATCATGCATCAGTTCGATTGCGTTTACGCCGCGCGAGGGATCGCTGGAGTGGCCGGATTGTCCTGTGATGCGGATCGCTTCTGATAAGTGTCCTTTGTGCGCACGCACGGGTTTGAGTGAGGTTGGCTCACCGATGATGGCGCAATCGGGGCGAAGGTGCGTCGTTGCGGCGAAATAACGCGCCCCAGCCATGGTGGTTTCTTCATCGGCGGTAGCCAAAATATAAAGTGGCTTGCTGAGCTGGCTCAAATCCACATCGCGCAGCGTATCCAGAATAAAAGCGAAAAAGCCTTTCATGTCTGCGGTGCCGAGTCCGTAAAGCTTATTGTCGTGCTCGGTAAGCGTGAAAGGATCGCGCGTCCAGCGCCCATCATCAAACGGCACGGTATCCGTATGGCCCGCCAGCATCAGCCCGCCACTTCCCTCGCCATAACTGGCGAGGAGATTAAATTTGTTACGCGTATGTGGCACGGCCTGCACTTCAACCCGAAAACCAAGATCGCTAAACCAGCCTGCGAGTAAGTTGATTAATGTTTCATTGCTTTGATCGAGCGCGCTGTCCGTTGCACTAATGGATGGAGTGGCGATCAGGGCACGGTACAGCTCAATAAATGGCGGTAATTTCATATTCACTGTTGACAGCCTTTCGTTAGGATAGTATCAATATTCATGCATTATTTATGAATAAAAATACAATAAGCGCTCGCCGAATGAAACCGTAAAAGTTATGATGAGCAGCGCCAAATGTAATTTTTCCGATCAACAATCTTTCATAAAAACTAAGAAGGTGGAATCGATACATGTCTACGTTAAACGGGTTAATTGTAGGAGCCAGCGGTTATACCGGCGCGGAACTCGCCGCTTATCTGCAGCGCCATCCTCATATGAACATAACCGGTTTAACGGTTTCAGCGCAAAGTGCAGATGCGGGAAAATTGCTTTCTGATTTGCATCCTCAGTTGAAAGGCATTGTTGATTTACCGTTATTGCCGATGAGCGATGTGGCGGCAATGGCAAAAGATGTTGATGTGGTTTTTCTTGCTACGGCGCATGAAGTTAGTCATGACCTAGCCCCTCAGTTTTTGCAGATGGGCTGCGTGGTGTTTGATCTTTCCGGTGCTTATCGGGTGAATCAGGCCAGTTTTTACCAAGATTATTATGGATTTACTCACCAGCATGCCGACTGGCTCGACAAAGCGGTTTACGGATTGGCGGAGTGGCGTGCTGAAGATATTAAACAGGCTCAACTGGTGGCCGTTCCCGGCTGCTATCCCACCGCGTCACAGCTGGCATTAAAGCCGCTGATTGATGCGGGTCTGCTCGATTTAAACCAATGGCCGGTTATCAACGCCGTTAGCGGTGTCAGTGGTGCAGGGCGTAAAGCCAGTATGACGACCAGTTTTTGCGAAGTGAGTTTGCAGCCTTATGGCATTTTTACACATCGCCATCAGCCTGAAATTGCGACCCATTTAGGAACGCCGGTGATTTTCACTCCGCACTTAGGCAATTTCCCTCGCGGTATTTTGGCCACGATTACCTGCAAATTAACCGCGGGTGTAACGGCTGAGCAGGTCGGCGCTACTTATCAGCAGGCCTATGCAGAAAAACCGTTGGTTCGCGTCTATGACAAAGGCGTTCCGGCGATAAAAAACGTGGCGGGAACGCCGTTCTGCGACATCGGCTTTGCGCTGCAGGGTGAGCATCTGATTATTGTGTCTGCCGAAGATAACTTACTGAAAGGCGCGGCGGCGCAGGCGGTGCAATGCATGAATATTCGCTTTGGATTTAATGAAACCCAATCATTGCTGTAACGACCAAACGTTAACTTTAAAAAGAGACTGCTATGAATAATCCATTAATCATCAAGTTAGGTGGCGTACTGCTCGATAGTGAAGAGGCGATGCAACGTTTGTTTCAGGCTTTAGTTGCTTACCGCCAAAGCCATCAGCGACCACTGGTGATTGTTCATGGCGGTGGCTGTTTAGTGGATGATTTGATGAAACAGCTCAATTTGCCGGTAGTGAAGAAGAACGGACTGCGCGTCACGCCAGCCGATCAGATCGGCATTATCACCGGTGCGCTCGCCGGTACGGCAAACAAAACGCTGCTGGCCTGTGCCAAGAAACACAAAATTGCAGCGGTAGGTTTGTCATTGGGCGATGGCGATATGGTTGAAGTGAGCCAGTTGTCAGAAGAACTCGGTCATGTGGGCAAAGCGAAAGCGGGTTCACCTGCGCTGGTCACGACGCTGTTAGCAACGGGCTATCTGCCGATTATCAGTTCGGTTGGGATCACCGCGGAAGGCGAATTGATGAATGTGAATGCCGATCAGGCTGCTACCGCATTGGCGGCAACCTTAGGCGCGGATTTGATTTTGCTGTCAGACGTTAGCGGTATTCTGGATGGCAAAGGGCAGCGTATAGAAGAAATGACGGCTGCCAAAGCAGAGCAACTGATCGTTCAAGGCATTATTACCGATGGAATGATTGTAAAAGTAAACGCTGCGCTTGATGCCGCTCGGTCTCTGGGAAGGCCGGTTGATATTGCAAGCTGGCGCCATGCCGAGAAACTTCCGGCATTGTTTAACGGCGTGCCGGTAGGCACCAGAATTCTCGCGAATTAATTACCCGTCAATTTAGGGTAATAACGACCTAATCTAACTAAATAATTTTAAGTTATTGAGATAAAGGAAAAGACTATGGCAACGCAAGGCATCAGCAAAATCGTTCTGGCTTACTCTGGCGGCTTGGATACGTCGGCAATCATTCCTTGGCTGAAAGAAAACTACGGCGACTGTGAGGTTATTGCATTCGTGGCAGATATTGGACAAGAGCGTGAAGACTTGGTTGGCGTGGAAGAAAAAGCGCTGCGCTCTGGTGCTTCAGCCTGTTATATCGCCGATCTGCGTGAAGAATTCATTAAAGATTATGTTTACCCTGTGCTGAAAACCGGTGCGCTGTACGAAGGAACCTATTTGCTGGGAACCTCAATGGCGCGTCCACTGATTGCCAAAGCGCAGGTTGAACTCGCCCTGAAACTCGGTGCGGATGCGCTATGCCACGGTGCAACCGGTAAAGGTAACGATCAGGTTCGTTTCGAAACCACCTATACCGCGTTGGCTCCACAACTGAAAGTTGTTGCTCCTTGGCGTGAGTGGGATTTACGTTCGCGTGAGGCGCTGCTGGACTATCTGAAAGTGCGCGATATCCCAACCACGGCATCGTTGGAAAAAATCTACAGCCGTGATGCCAATGCTTGGCATATTTCCACCGAGGGCGGCGTGCTTGAAAGCCCATGGAATGCCTCGAACCAAGATTGCTGGGTCTGGACCAATTCCCCGGAAGATGCACCAAATGAGTCTGAATTAGTGACCGTTGGTGTTGAAAACGGCGAAGTAGTGGCGGTTAACGGCAAAAAAATGAGCCCGTTTGCCTGCTTAGAAGCGCTGAACGTGTTGGGTGCAAAACACGGTGTGGGCCGTATTGATATCGTGGAAAACCGTCTGGTAGGGATCAAATCCCGTGGCTGCTACGAAACCCCAGGGGGCACCATTATGATGGCGGCTCTGCGCGGCGTAGAGCAGTTGGTTCTGGATCGTGATTGCTTTAAATGGCGTGAGCAGCTTGGTCAGGAAATGTCCTATGTTGTATACGATGGCCGCTGGTTTGCGCCGCTGCGTGAGTCCATTCAGGCAGCCGCTGATTCCATCGCCAAAGATGTTAATGGCGAAGTCGTGATTAAGTTGTATAAAGGACAGGCAACGGCGATCCAGAAAAAATCTGGCAACAGCCTGTATAACGAAGAGTTTGCTACCTTCGGCGAAGATGACGTTTACGATCACAGCCATGCGGGCGGCTTTATTCGCTTGTTCTCGTTGTCATCACGTATTCGTGCGCTGAACGAGAAGAAATAATAGCAGGCCTTCCCCCTCCCAACCTCCCCCTTCACAGGGGGAGGAGCCGATCGAGCAACGATTGCGGACAGCTCCCTCCCCTGTGAAGGGGAGGGTTGGGGTGGGGTAATAATGAGTAGAACACTAAAATTTAACGGAGCATCACATGGCACTATGGGGCGGGCGGTTCAGTCAGGCGGCAGACCAGCGGTTTAAGCAATTTAATGACTCACTGCGGTTTGATTACCGATTGGCTGAGCAGGATATTACCGGCTCGGTGGCATGGTCGAAGGCGCTGGTTACCGTGAATGTTTTAACGGTTGAAGAACAGCAGAAGCTGGAAAACGCGTTGGGTGTTTTGCTTGAAGAGGTTCAGGCAAACCCTGAGGCGATTTTGGCCAGCGATGCAGAAGATATTCACAGCTGGGTTGAGACGCAGCTGATTAATAAAGTCGGTGATTTAGGTAAAAAACTACACACGGGGCGTAGCCGTAACGATCAGGTTGCTACGGATCTGAAACTCTGGTGCAAGAATGAGATCGGTGAGTTGTTACTGGCTGTTCAGCAGTTGCAGCAGGCGCTGGTGGTAACGGCTGAAGCTAATCAGGACGCGGTGATGCCGGGTTATACCCATCTTCAACGCGCTCAACCGGTGACTTTTGCACACTGGTGCTTGGCGTATGCTGAAATGTTGGCGCGTGATGAAAGCCGTTTGCACGATACGTTGAAGCGTTTGGATGTCAGTCCGCTTGGGTGTGGGGCTTTGGCGGGCACGGCTTATCCAATCGATCGTGAACAGCTGGCGGAATGGCTAGGTTTTGCCAGCGCAACGCGCAACAGTTTGGATAGCGTTTCTGACCGCGACCACGTGCTGGAACTGCTTTCTAATGCGTCCATTGGTATGGTGCATTTGTCGCGCTTTGCGGAAGATCTGATCTTCTTCAACAGCGGTGAAGCGAACTTTGTAGAGTTATCCGATCGTGTGACTTCTGGCTCATCGTTGATGCCACAGAAGAAAAATCCCGATGCATTAGAACTGATTCGCGGTAAATGTGGTCGTGTGCAGGGCGCGTTGACCGGCATGATGATGACGTTGAAAGGCCTACCGTTGGCCTACAACAAAGATATGCAAGAAGATAAAGAAGGCCTATTCGACGCACTGGATACGTGGATGGACTGCCTGCATATGGCGGCGCTGGTGCTGGATGGTATTCAGGTGAAGCGCCCTCGTTGCCAAGAGGCGGCAGAACAGGGATATGCTAACGCAACAGAATTAGCCGATTACCTCGTCGCGAAAGGTGTTCCGTTCCGTGAAGCCCACCATATTGTGGGTGAAGCTGTGGTGGGAGCGATTAAGCAGGGTAAAGCGTTGGAAGCATTGAGCCTCAGCGAACTGCAAAAATTCAGCAGCGTGATTGGCGATGACGTTTATCCTATTTTGTCACTGCAATCTTGCCTAGATAAACGCAGCGCCAAAGGTGGCGTTTCTCCGCATCAGGTCGCTCAGGCGATTGCCGAGGCAAAGCAGCGCCTGCTTTAGTTGAGTTGTTGTATCAATGAAAAACCGGGCAATGCCCGGTTTTTTAGCGAAATTTGCGACGTTATTCACCCGGACAGCGCATACAGCGCTCGGTCTCGCTGCCGCCGATGCGCAGCTTACTTTGTAAATCACGCAATGCGGTTCGCAGGCCTTCTTCTATTACAGGATGATAGAACGGCATATCCAGCATTTGATCGACGGTCATACCTTGTTGATGCGCCCATGCGAGCAGATGTGCAATGTGTTCAACTTCTGGCCCCATCATTTCAGCACCAAGGAATTTGCCCGTTCCTTGTTCGCCATAAACATGCAGTAAGCCTTTGTTACGCAGCATGACGCGAGAACGTCCTTGGTTTTCGAAAGAGACTTCGCCAACCTCAAAGCAGCCACAGGCACCATATTTTTGGCTGAGTTCACGATAGGTTGAACCGACCATGGCGATTTGTGGATCGGAGAACACTACCGAAATTGAACTGCGGCGTAATCCCGGCTTCACTTCTGGGAAGCTACCCGCATTATCACCGGCAATTCGAGCCTGATCGCTGGCTTCGTGTAACAGCGGTAGCTGATTGCTTGCATCACCGGCGATAAAAATATGCGGCACGCTGGTTTGCATGGTCAGTCGATCGGCGACCGGAACGCCGCGTGCATCAAGCTCAAGCGACGTATTTTCGATGGCGAGATTATCAACGTTTGGACGACGACCTGTGGCCGCCAGCACGTAGTCCACCATGATTTCCTGTGGCTTACCGTCTAAATCCTGATAGCGAATAAATACGCGATCGCCTTCGCGTTGCATGATCTCGACTTTCACATCGGGATCGAGATAAAACTCTTCGCCTAAAGCGCGGCGAGCATAATCGCGTACATCGCTGTCCGTGAGAGGGCCTACGGCACCACCGACGCCAAAGACTTTAACTTTCACGCCGAGACGATGAAGTGCTTGGCCGATCTCTAAACCGATAACGCCGGGGCCAAATACCGCAACAGATTCAGGCAGATCGTCCCAGTTAAATACATCATCATTGATAATCAAGCGATCGCCGAGATCGTTCCACGGTGCCGGCCATGTTGGGCGAGAACCGGTGGCGATAACGATGCGTTTTGCCACGATGCGGGTGTGATCGTCAACTTGTAGGGTATTGTCATCGATAAAACGGGCGTAACCGAGAATTTTGTCGTTGTCAGGAATACTGGTGACGCCTTCCATCACAAAACCCACGAAGCGGTCGCGTTCGCGTTTAACGCGAGCCATGACTTCGCGGCCATCAATTTTTATTTCACCCTGAGGGTGAATGCCAAAACCGGGAGCGCGCTCGATTTGATGCACGGCTTCTGCCGCGGCAATGAGTAATTTGGAAGGCATACAGCCAACGCGAGCACAGGTTGTGCCAAATGGGCCACCCTCGATCATGACAACGCTTGGCGTAGAGAGTTTTGCTGCGCGATAGGCACCTAGACCTGCTGTACCGCCGCCGATAACGGCCACGTCAACATTGAGTTCTTTCATGAAGCTATCTCCTGAAATCGGAAAAAAAGGCGGGACGAGCCCGCCAAAATGTTGGCTTACTTTTTTATAATAACGACTACTTGCAGGTGATTATGCCTGTTGCAGGTAAACTTCTAAGTCATCGCTGCCACCGATATGCTGTCCACCGATGTAAACCTGTGGAACAGTCGCTCGGCCAGTTACAGCGCGCAGGCTCACGGTGGTTGCGTCTTTACCCAGCACGATCTCTTCATACTGGATGCCGCGGTCTTGCAGCATTTGTTTGGCTTTAGCGCAGTATGGGCAACCTGGTTTGGTAAACAGGGAAACCGAAGCCTGCACCTTGAAGTCGGGTGCTAAATATTTCAGCATGGTATCTGCATCAGATACTTCAAACGGGTCGCCTGGCTTGTTAGGTTCAACAAACATTTTTTCAACCACGCCGTTACGGACCAGCATGGAATAGCGCCATGAGCGTGGGCCAAAGCCGAGATCGGCTTTTTCGACCAGCATGTTCATGCCTTTGGTAAATTCACCGTTGCCGTCTGGAACGAAAGTGATGTGCTCTGCTTTCTGGTCAGCTTTCCATGCATTCATTACGAAGGTGTCGTTAACGGAAACGCACAGAATGCTGTCGACGCCTTTTTCATGGAACACGGGAGCCAGCTCGTTATAACGCGGCAGATGGCTTGATGAACAGGTTGGGGTGAATGCACCCGGCAGAGAAAACACGATAACGGTTTTGTCTTTGAACAGGTCATCGGTAGTCACGTCAATCCACTGGTCGCCCTGACGGGTGTGGAAAGTTACCTGTGGAATTTTCTTACCTTCTTGGCTAGTAAACATGGATTAACCCTTTAATTATTAGATTAAAAATTACTGGTGTTGGCGTGTCGCCGTTCGTTGATGGACATTATTCACACTTAGGCTTGATAGTTCTAATCGTTCATTGCTATCTTATTTATCGCCATGAGCTATCATGGCTCGGAGGATAAATATGAATATTCGAGATTTAGAATACCTAGTGGCGCTGTCTGAACATCGCCATTTTCGTCGCGCTGCCGACTCATGCCACGTCAGCCAACCAACGCTGAGTGGTCAAATCCGTAAGCTGGAAGATGAGTTGGGTGTGATGCTTCTGGAGCGTACCAGCCGTAAGGTACTGTTCACCCAAGCAGGATTATTACTTGTCGATCAGGCACGTACGGTTCTGCGTGAGGTTAAAGTACTTAAAGAGATGGCTAGCCAGCAGGGTGAGGCGATGTCCGGCCCACTGCACATCGGCTTAATCCCAACGGTTGCGCCTTATTTACTGCCACAGATTATTCCAACGCTGCACAAGACTTTCCCTAAGCTGGAAATGTATTTGCATGAAGCACAGACCCACCAACTGTTAGCGCAGCTTGATAGCGGCAAATTGGATTGTGCGATTCTGGCATTGGTCAAAGAAACCGAGGCATTTATTGAAGTGCCATTGTTTGATGAGCCTATGAAGCTGGCGGTGTATAACGGCCATCCTCTGGCAGACAAAGATAAAATTGCGATGTCTGAGCTGGCCGGCGAGCATTTGTTAATGCTGGAAGACGGGCATTGTCTGCGCGATCAGGCGATGGGATTCTGTTTCCAAGCAGGGGCAGATGAAGATACGCATTTCCGTGCAACCAGCTTAGAAACGCTGCGCAACATGGTTGCTGCGGGAAGCGGTATTACTTTGCTGCCAGCATTAGCGGTTCCACCTGAACGTGAACGCGATGGCATTTGCTATCTGCAATGCTATAAGCCTGAACCGAAGCGAACTATCGCATTAGTTTATCGCCCAGGTTCTCCGCTGCGCGCGCGCTATGAACAGCTCGCGGAAGCAATCCGCGAGCATATGCAGGGCGTCATGGCGCAACAGTGCAACGCTTTAAAACAGGCGGTTTAGCCCGTTTAACGCAGCCACACGATAGGCCTCAGCCATGGTTGGATAGTTGAAGGTGGTATTAACGAAATACTCGATGGTATTACCTTCTCCTTTCTGTTCCATGATTGCTTGGCCGATATGAATGATCTCCGCCGCACGTTCGCCAAAGCAGTGGATCCCTAGGATCTGTTTGGTTTCGCGATGGAATAAGATCTTCAAACTTCCCACGCTCATGCCTGCGATTTGTGCGCGCGCCAGATGTTTAAACTGTGCACGGCCCACCTCATATGGCACCTTCATTGCTGTCAGTTCCTGCTCGGTTTTACCTACGGAGCTGATTTCAGGAATGGTGTAAATACCGGTAGGAATATCTTCGACCAGATGTACGTTAGCTTCGCCTTGCATAATGGCCTGAGCAGCAATACGTCCTTGATCGTAAGCCGCGGAGGCTAAACTTGGATAGCCAATGACGTCACCCACGGCGTAGATATGTGAAATGGCCGTTTGGTACATGCTATTGACCTTCAGAAGGCCACGTCCATCGGCTTCAAGCCCGACATTTTCCAGTTTCAGCGCATCGGTATTCCCTGTACGGCCATTGGCGTACAGCAGGCAATCGGCTTTCACTTTTTTACCGGATTTGAGATGCATGATGACGCCATCTTCAACGCCTTCAATCTGCTCGAACTCTTCGTTGTGGCGGATAACAACGCCGTTATTCCAGAAGTGGTAAGAGAGCGCATCTGACATTTCTTGATCGAGAAATGCGAGCAAGCGATCGCGGGTATTCACTAAGTCCACTTTTACGCTCAATCCACGGAAAATCGACGCATATTCGCAGCCGATAACGCCAGCACCATAAATGATGATGTGCTGCGGTTCGTGGTTAAGTTGCAGAATGGAGTCGCTGTCGTAAATGCGCGGATGCTTGAAATCGACGCCAGACGGATGATACGGGCGTGAACCACAGGCGATAATGATGTTATCGGCGGTTAAGGTATCGCGTGTGCCGTCTGGGTAGCTAACGCTGAGGGTGTTAGCATCGATAAACTCGGCGTCACCGGAGAATAATTGGCAATGGTTACGCTCGTAGAATCCCTGACGCATGCGGGTTTGCTGATTAATAACGCTATCGGCATGACGCAAAATATCAGGGAATGTCGATTTAAGAATTCGGGAGTTGTCGCTGTAGAGAGGATTTTGGTTAAATTCAATTATGCGGCTAACGGCGTGGCGAAGTGCTTTCGAAGGGATGGTGCCCCAATGGGTACATCCGCCACCAACGCTAAAATGCCGTTCTATAACGGCAACCCGCGCGCCCTGTTTTACCAGACCCATGGCGGCGCCTTCACCACCGGGACCTGAGCCAATCACTATGGCATCAAAAGAATAGTGCTGTTGCATGTAGGGTAGGCCTTTCTTATACAAAAATACAACGTTACCTTAACATAATAACCGTGCATCCCCAATCATCCCTACGCTTTTCGTGGCAATTCGCACCCTGTTTTTGTCATCCTAGCTATACATGTCACAGGTCATAGAAGCGTGGTTGGGGTAAAGTTTGATATAGTGGCGCTGAACTACCGCGCCAGAATCAAAAAAAGCCGACGGTGGAATAAAGAAACTTACATTTAACCGGATATTAATATGGGTGTCAGAGCGCAACAAAAAGAACGAACTCGTCGTTCACTGATCGAGGCGGCGTTCAATCAGCTAAGCGCTGAGCGGAGCTTTGCGAGTTTGAGCCTGCGTGAAGTATCCCGTGAAGCTGGTATTGCCCCAACCTCTTTCTATCGCCATTTTCGTGATGTAGATGAGCTAGGGTTAACGATGGTGGATGAAAGTGGGCTGATGCTGCGTCAGTTAATGCGTCAGGCTCGTCAACGTATTGCCAAAGGTGGCAGCGTTATCCGCACATCTGTAGCAACTTTTATGGAATTTATCGGCAATAATCCGAATGCTTTTCGCCTGCTTTTACGGGAACGTTCCGGTACTTCCGCCGCGTTCCGTGCGGCGGTGCAGCGTGAGGTTCAGCACTTTATTGCGGAACTTGCCGATTACCTTGAAATTGAAAATCACATGCCGCGCAGTTTTACTGAAGCACAGGCTGAGGCGATGGTGACTATCGTATTTAGCGCGGGTGCCGAAGCGTTAGATATTGATATGGAACACCGTCGTTTGTTGGAAGAACGTCTTGTTTTGCAGTTGCGGATGAT
The DNA here is from genome assembly GCF_002355555.1 of Hafnia sp. CBA7124. Classification (NCBI taxonomy): domain Bacteria; kingdom Pseudomonadati; phylum Pseudomonadota; class Gammaproteobacteria; order Enterobacterales; family Hafniaceae; genus Hafnia; species Hafnia sp. CBA7124. Next base: position 127,677 of record NZ_AP017469.1, read on the forward strand.
TTCCAAGGGCGCTTATTATTGGTACCGTCGTGAGCAGGAGAAGGCACACATCGCGCATATGCATGAAAACGCAGAGCAGCAGGCTCAGGAATAAATTTAAAGCATAGGGTTGGTCATGATTAAAAGTCGTTTGGATGTGGGAACATTGGTTCTGTCATTGGTTGCCGGGCTTTCTATCAGCGGATCTTTTGCCGCACTGTTTAGCTCAGCCGTATCATTTTCGGTATTTCCTCTGCTGGCTCTGATTTTATCAGTGTATTGCCTGCATCAGCGCTACCTGAACTGTTCTATGCCTGAAGGTATGCCGGTGCTTTCCTCTTCGTGTTTTCTGCTTGGTTTGCTGATGTATAGCGCTATTGTTCGCGTTGAGTATCCAGAAATTGGTTCTAACTTTATGCCAACCCTCCTGTGTATTGTGTTGGTTTTCTGGATTGCCTACCGTATCAAGGCGTTTAAGAAGAACGCTGAGGTTGATAGCGGAAAAGACTTCCACGATCCTGAGTGATTGAGCCGAGCTGATAGACAATACAAATAGAAAAGGCAGCCATTGGCTGCCTTTTTGCGTTTTAATCTGAATCGTTTTTAATCACGTTTTTCCAGCAACACGCCGCATTCCATATGATGGGTATACGGGAACTGGTCGAACAGCGCCAAACGTGTGACCCGATGTGTTTCGTTCAGCGTCTCCAAGTTTGCGCAGAGCGTTTCAGGGTTGCATGAGATATAGAGGATCCGCGGATACGCCTGAACCATGCGCAATGTGTCGTCATCTAAGCCGCTACGCGGCGGATCGACGAAAATGGTTTCGCACTGATAACCTTTGAGATCGATACCTTCCAAACGTTTGAACTCGCGCACGCCGTTCATCGCCTGAGTAAAATCTTCTGCCGCCATGCGAATGATTTGTACATTCTCGATGTGGTTGGCGGCAATATTAAACTGCGCAGCGGCAACGGAAGGTTTAGCAATTTCTGTCGCGAGCACGCGGTTAAAGTTACGCGCAAGTGCCAAGGAGAAGTTGCCGTTGCCGCAGTACAACTCTAGCAGATCGCCTGTGGAATCCTGTGTAACGTCAAGCGCCCACTCAAGCATCTTAATGTTTACGGCCGCGTTAGGCTGAGTAAAGCTGTTTTCAACCTGACGATAGATCATGTCACGGCCAGCAACAGGTAGGCATTCATCAACATAGTCGTGATCGAAACAGATTTTTGTTTTGGTTGCTCGGCCAATAAGCTGCAGGTCAAAACCTTGTGCACGCAGGCGATCGCGAAGTGCTTCAGCCTCCACTTTCCATTCATCATCCAGCTTGCGGTGATAAAGAAGAGAAACCACCACTTTATTGTTCATGGTCGACAGATAGTCAATTTGGAACAATTTAAAGCGCAGAACGTGGTTTGGCTTTAGCTCATCCATCATGACGCTCATCAACCGGTTAATCAGCTCGCTCGCGGCAGGAAACTGATCGACGCGGATGCGTTGTTTGGTCTGCTGATCGAACATGATGTGGTAGAGATCGTCTTCATCATGCCAAACGCGGAATTCAGCGCGCATGCGGTAGTGGCTAGCTGGCGAGCGAAATGCCTCAATTTCCGGTGCTGCAAACGGGGTCATCATGTTGGCCAGTCGGGTAACTTTTTCCGTGAGTTGGGCATCATAGTGATCGGTTGGCAGCGTGTTCGGTGTCATGGCAATTCTCGTTAGCATAATAATAGAGGGGCGATTGTAGGCGATGGAATGATGATGTCCAGCTTTGTGACTTATTCTACATCCGAATCATAGAAGTCTAGACTTCTGAATACGTTTTCACTTAGCATGGCGGCCCGGTCTCCAGTGGAGAGTGAAAAGGGAATCCGGTGTGAATCCGGAGCTGACGCGCAGCGGTATGGGGAAGTCACGGCGATATATTGACACTGTCATTGTAGATGGGAAGTCATCGCCCGGTGTGCATACAACAATGAATGTTGGTGCACAAATCCTAAGCCCGAAGACCTGCCGGTACACGTCGCTTTACGTGGTTTTCGCGAATTAACGCCACGGCTCGCGGCATCCTGCCAATTCAGTTTGGATGCTCTTATTATGACTATAAAAAAAAATGCGCTGATGGCGGCTTTGTCTGTCACGGCTTTCTCTGGCTGGGCGCAAGATTCTAACGAAACACCTTCATCATCATCCGCAAATACTAACGACGATGTCATCGTCACCGCCTCGCGTTTTCCTCAACCGGTCTCCACCGTGCTCGCGCCTACGGATATTGTTACTCGAGATGATATCGATCGCTGGCAGGCCAAAACGCTCAATGACGTAATGCGGCGTTTACCCGGCGTCGATATCGCCCAAAATGGTGGCATGGGGCAGAGTGCATCGATGTATATCCGCGGGACCAGCGCAAGCCAAGTTCTCGTGCTGGTGGATGGCATTCCTGTTGCTCGTCCTGGGATCTCGAATACGGCCGATTTCAATCAAATTCCAATTTCACTGGTTCAACGCGTTGAATATATTCGAGGCCCACGTTCTGCCGTGTATGGCTCGGGGGCGATGGGGGGCGTTATCAACGTGATTACGCAAACCGATAAGGAAGGCGCGCAGATCACTGCAGGCGTCGGCTCCAAAGGATTCCAGCAGTACGATGGAAGCGTGCGTCAGAAAATTAGTGATAACACTAAAGTGACGTTGGCGGGGTCGTATGAGAGCACTAAAGGATTTAACGTGCAGCCGGGTTCAACGTACGAACCCGATCATGATGATGATGGCTATCGCACCAAGACTTTCTGGGGCGGTATAGACCACCAGTTTAACAACGAGTTTTCTGGCTTTGCTCGTGGTTATGGGTATACCAACAACAGCGACTATGACCTTGGCAGTCCTCCATATAGCCCAGCTTATAGCGCAAATGAAAGTGAAACCTACAATCACACTTACGATATGGGTCTACGCTATTTGTCTGGTGCTTATTCATCCCAACTAACGGGCAGCTATCAAAAAGTAAAAGCTTATAACTACAGTAGCGAGTACGGGCGTTATCACGAGGGCACTACGCTGGATGATATGGACCAGCGCAATATTCAATGGGGTAATACCTATAGCCTAGAGCATGGTCAGATTAGTGCGGGTGTAGATTGGCAGCAGCAGCGTCTGAGATCTTCTGATACCAGTCTGTCAGATTCTTATAAACGTGATAACTCCGGTTTATATGTAAGTGGTCAGCAAAAACTGGGTGATGTGACGTTGGAGGCCTCTGGTCGCGAAGATAAGGATGAGCAGTTCGGCTGGCACGGTACTTGGCAAACGGCGGCAGGCTGGGAGTTTACGCCGGGCTATCGAGCCACGTTATCTTATGGCACCGGATTCTTGGCTCCGTCATTGGGACAGCAATTTGGTTCAACGCGTTTCGGCATTGATTCCAATCCTAATTTAAAACCTGAAGAGTCGAAGCAGTGGGAAGCGGGTTTAGAGGGATTGACTGGACCACTTGATTGGCGTCTGTCTGCGTATCATTACAAAATTGAAAATCTGATTACCTATTATTCCGATCCTGTCACCTATGCGGGTAGCTATGACAACATCGATTCTGCCACTATTAAAGGCGTCGAGTGGACGGGCAGCATTGATACAGGGATCTTCACGCATCAGGTCACCTTGCAGTATTTAGATCCGCGTAATGATAAAAATGATGAAGTACTAGCGCGTCGTGCCAAACGGCAGGCTAAATATCAGCTCGACTGGACCATGTTTAATGTCGATATGGATGTCTCGTATCAATATTATGGCCGTCGTTACGATAACAACACGTCTAAATACAACAATACGCAGCAGGTATTGCCAAGCTACAGCACCGTCGATATTTCAGCCTCTTATCCGGTTACATCTCATCTAACAGTTCGTGGTAGAATCGCCAACCTGTTAGATAAAGATTATGAAACAGCTTATGGCTACCAAACCGCAGGGAGAGAATATTATCTCTCCGGTAGCTACACCTTCTAATGATGTAGCGACTTCTAAACCCACTGCGCTGGTTTTTGACTCCGGCGTGGGTGGGTTATCTGTATATCAAGAGATCCGTGATTTGCTTCCGGATCTCCACTATATATATGCATTCGACAATCAGGGATTCCCCTATGGGGAAAAAGACGAAGCGTTTATTATCGACCGCGTTGTTAAAACCGTTGCCGAAGTGCAAAAGCGTCATCCTCTCTCTATTGTTATCATCGCCTGTAATACCGCAAGCACCATCACGCTCCCTGCATTACGCGAACGCTTCAATTGCCCTATCGTTGGGGTTGTGCCCGCGATAAAACCAGCGGCAAAGTTGACGCGCAACGGCATTGTTGGTTTGCTAGCGACGAGAGCGACTGTGCAGCGTTCATATACTCACGACCTGATTGCGCGTTTTGCGAAAGACTGCAGCATCAAAATGCTGGGCTCTGCTGAGCTGGTGGAATTGGCTGAAGCTAAACTGCATGGCGAAGAGATTGATCATACGGTGCTAAAGAAGATACTACGCCCGTGGCTGTCGATGGCAGAACCGCCAGATACGGTGGTTCTGGGATGTACGCATTTTCCTTTGCTGCGCGAAGAGCTGGCAGCGGTATTACCCGCTGGGACTCGTTTAGTTGATTCGGGTGCCGCAATAGCCCGTCGTGTCGCTTGGCTGATTGCTAATCAGGAAAACGTGCTGAGCGCTGAAAATGATTTGGCTTATGCAACAGAAACAAATAGCGATACCGACGCACTTTTACCTGTATTGCATCGTTTAGGCTTCTCAGAACTACGCGAATTGAGCATTTAATCCTCAAACATGTGGTTTTTGGTGAAAACTTGCGCGGTTGAAAAGTTTTTTTAAATTAGGGGTTGTCAGCCGTTCAGAAGTCCCTATAATGCGCCACCACTGACTGGGAACAACGACGCAAGCGTCGCTCGGTGAGGAAGAGAAAAGCACCGCAGTAATGCGAATTTCTGAAAAGAAAAAAGCTTGACTCTTCAGGAGGAAAGCGTAATATGCACCTCCCGAGTTGCTGGAACGAATGTTCGCAATTCGCTGCTCTTTAACAATTTATCAGACAATCTGTGTGGGCACTCACAAGACAATATCTAACGTCCTCGGACGATAAAATATTAAAGTCTTGAAGAGTGACCAAGCAGTAATTCATTTAGTGAATTATTACGAAAGTTAATTTTTGAGCATCGCTTCACTTGTTGAAGCAAATCAAGCTTTTAATTGAAGAGTTTGATCATGGCTCAGATTGAACGCTGGCGGCAGGCCTAACACATGCAAGTCGAGCGGTAGCACAAGAGAGCTTGCTCTCTGGGTGACGAGCGGCGGACGGGTGAGTAATGTCTGGGAAACTGCCTGATGGAGGGGGATAACTACTGGAAACGGTAGCTAATACCGCATGATGTCTTCGGACCAAAGTGGGGGACCTTCGGGCCTCACGCCATCAGATGTGCCCAGATGGGATTAGCTAGTAGGTGGGGTAATGGCTCACCTAGGCGACGATCTCTAGCTGGTCTGAGAGGATGACCAGCCACACTGGAACTGAGACACGGTCCAGACTCCTACGGGAGGCAGCAGTGGGGAATATTGCACAATGGGCGCAAGCCTGATGCAGCCATGCCGCGTGTATGAAGAAGGCCTTCGGGTTGTAAAGTACTTTCAGCGAGGAGGAAGGCATTGTGGTTAATAACCGCAGTGATTGACGTTACTCGCAGAAGAAGCACCGGCTAACTCCGTGCCAGCAGCCGCGGTAATACGGAGGGTGCAAGCGTTAATCGGAATTACTGGGCGTAAAGCGCACGCAGGCGGTTGATTAAGTCAGATGTGAAATCCCCGAGCTTAACTTGGGAACTGCATTTGAAACTGGTCAGCTAGAGTCTTGTAGAGGGGGGTAGAATTCCAGGTGTAGCGGTGAAATGCGTAGAGATCTGGAGGAATACCGGTGGCGAAGGCGGCCCCCTGGACAAAGACTGACGCTCAGGTGCGAAAGCGTGGGGAGCAAACAGGATTAGATACCCTGGTAGTCCACGCTGTAAACGATGTCGACTTGGAGGTTGTGCCCTTGAGGCGTGGCTTCCGGAGCTAACGCGTTAAGTCGACCGCCTGGGGAGTACGGCCGCAAGGTTAAAACTCAAATGAATTGACGGGGGCCCGCACAAGCGGTGGAGCATGTGGTTTAATTCGATGCAACGCGAAGAACCTTACCTACTCTTGACATCCAGAGAATTTGCTAGAGATAGCTTAGTGCCTTCGGGAACTCTGAGACAGGTGCTGCATGGCTGTCGTCAGCTCGTGTTGTGAAATGTTGGGTTAAGTCCCGCAACGAGCGCAACCCTTATCCTTTGTTGCCAGCACGTAATGGTGGGAACTCAAAGGAGACTGCCGGTGATAAACCGGAGGAAGGTGGGGATGACGTCAAGTCATCATGGCCCTTACGAGTAGGGCTACACACGTGCTACAATGGCATATACAAAGAGAAGCGAACTCGCGAGAGCAAGCGGACCTCATAAAGTATGTCGTAGTCCGGATTGGAGTCTGCAACTCGACTCCATGAAGTCGGAATCGCTAGTAATCGTAGATCAGAATGCTACGGTGAATACGTTCCCGGGCCTTGTACACACCGCCCGTCACACCATGGGAGTGGGTTGCAAAAGAAGTAGGTAGCTTAACCTTCGGGAGGGCGCTTACCACTTTGTGATTCATGACTGGGGTGAAGTCGTAACAAGGTAACCGTAGGGGAACCTGCGGTTGGATCACCTCCTTACCTAAAGATAGCGTTAAGTGCAGTGTCCACACAGATTGTCTGATGAAGAATAACGAGCAGAATACCTTTATATAGGCTTGTAGCTCAGGTGGTTAGAGCGCACCCCTGATAAGGGTGAGGTCGGTGGTTCAAGTCCACTCAGGCCTACCAAATTCTTACTCATACTGCGTTGTCGTCACGCATCGTTTGCAATAGCAAACTTCGCATGACTCCGACTTGTCTGAGAAAGAATTAAACTCTTCTATGAGTGGTAATGTATAAAGGTAAACTGTTGACTGTATGGGGTTATAGCTCAGCTGGGAGAGCGCCTGCCTTGCACGCAGGAGGTCTGCGGTTCGATCCCGCATAGCTCCACCATTACTTTTGTTTGCGATAAATAATAAGTATTCAGTCTCAAAAACATACTTCAGAGTGTATTGGAAACAGTATGCTGCGAAGTATTTTGCTCTTTAACAATCTGGAACAAGCTGAAATTTGAAAGCTTAAGCAACTGTGAGACACACTGACACAGTTTGCATTAAGCAGTCTCTCAATTTTTTGCAATCTTGAATGCTGTCTTGAACCGGTTCGTAACCGCGTTCACTAAAGAGACACCTTCGGGTTGTGAGGTTAAGTGACTAAGCGTACACGGTGGATGCCTAGGCAGTCAGAGGCGATGAAGGACGTGCTAATCTGCGATAAGCGTCGGCAAGCTGATATGAAGCGTTATAGCCGACGATTTCCGAATGGGGAAACCCAGTGCAATTCGTTGCACTATCGTTAAGTGAATACATAGCTTAACGAAGCGAACCAGGGGAACTGAAACATCTAAGTACCCTGAGGAAAAGAAATCAACCGAGATTCCCCTAGTAGCGGCGAGCGAACGGGGAGCAGCCCAGAACCTTAATCAGCGTATGTGTCAGAGGAACGGTCTGGAAAGTCCGGCGATACAGGGTGATAGCCCCGTACTTGAAAATGCATACGTTGTGAGTTCGATGAGTAGGGCGGGACACGTGACATCCTGTCTGAATATGGGGGGACCATCCTCCAAGGCTAAATACTCCTGACTGACCGATAGTGAACCAGTACCGTGAGGGAAAGGCGAAAAGAACCCCGGCGAGGGGAGTGAAATAGAACCTGAAACCGTGTACGTACAAGCAGTGGGAGCCTCTTTTATGGGGTGACTGCGTACCTTTTGTATAATGGGTCAGCGACTTATATTTTGTAGCAAGGTTAACCGAATAGGGGAGCCGTAGGGAAACCGAGTCTTAACTGGGCGTCAAGTTGCAAGGTATAGACCCGAAACCCGGTGATCTAGCCATGGGCAGGTTGAAGGTTGGGTAACACTAACTGGAGGACCGAACCGACTAATGTTGAAAAATTAGCGGATGACTTGTGGCTGGGGGTGAAAGGCCAATCAAACCGGGAGATAGCTGGTTCTCCCCGAAAGCTATTTAGGTAGCGCCTCGTGAACTCATCTTCGGGGGTAGAGCACTGTTTCGACTAGGGGGTCATCCCGACTTACCAACTCGATGCAAACTACGAATACCGAAGAATGTTATCACGGGAGACACACGGCGGGTGCTAACGTCCGTCGTGAAGAGGGAAACAACCCAGACCGCCAGCTAAGGTCCCAAAGTCATAGTTAAGTGGGAAACGATGTGGGAAGGCATAGACAGCCAGGATGTTGGCTTAGAAGCAGCCATCATTTAAAGAAAGCGTAATAGCTCACTGGTCGAGTCGGCCTGCGCGGAAGATGTAACGGGGCTAAACTATGCACCGAAGCTGCGGCAGCGACACTTAGGTGTTGTTGGGTAGGGGAGCGTTCTGTAAGCCGTTGAAGGTGGCTCGTGAGGGTTGCTGGAGGTATCAGAAGTGCGAATGCTGACATAAGTAACGATAAAGCGGGTGAAAAACCCGCTCGCCGGAAGACCAAGGGTTCCTGTCCAACGTTAATCGGGGCAGGGTGAGTCGACCCCTAAGGCGAGGCCGAAAGGCGTAGTCGATGGGAAACAGGTTAATATTCCTGTACTCGGTGTTACTGCGAAGGGGGGACGGAGAAGGCTAGGCTATCCGGGCGACGGTTGTCCCGGTTTAAGCGTGTAGGGGGAAAGCGTTGGTAAATCCGCGCTTTTATTAACCCTGAGGCGTGATGACGAGTCACTACGGTGATGAAGTAGTTGATGCCAAGCTTCCAGGAAAAGCCTCTAAGCTCTAGGTAACATTGAATCGTACCCCAAACCGACACAGGTGGTCAGGTAGAGAATACCAAGGCGCTTGAGAGAACTCGGGTGAAGGAACTAGGCAAAATGGTGCCGTAACTTCGGGAGAAGGCACGCTGGCGCGTAGGTGAAGTCCCTTGCGGATGGAGCTGAAGCCAGTCGAAGATACCAGCTGGCTGCAACTGTTTAATAAAAACACAGCACTGTGCAAACACGAAAGTGGACGTATACGGTGTGACGCCTGCCCGGTGCTGGAAGGTTAATTGATGGGGTCAGCCGCAAGGCGAAGCTCTTGATCGAAGCCCCAGTAAACGGCGGCCGTAACTATAACGGTCCTAAGGTAGCGAAATTCCTTGTCGGGTAAGTTCCGACCTGCACGAATGGCGTAATGATGGCCAGGCTGTCTCCACCCGAGACTCAGTGAAATTGAACTCGCTGTGAAGATGCAGTGTACCCGCGGCAAGACGGAAAGACCCCGTGAACCTTTACTATAGCTTGACACTGAACATTGAGCCTTGATGTGTAGGATAGGTGGGAGGCTTTGAAGCGTGGACGCCAGTCTGCGTGGAGCCAACCTTGAAATACCACCCTTTAATGTTTGATGTTCTAACTCCGGTCCCTAATCGGGATTGAGGACAGTGTCTGGTGGGTAGTTTGACTGGGGCGGTCTCCTCCTAAAGAGTAACGGAGGAGCACGAAGGTTAGCTAATCACGGTCGGACATCGTGAGGTTAGTGCAATGGCATAAGCTAGCTTGACTGCGAGAGTGACGGCTCGAGCAGGTACGAAAGTAGGTCATAGTGATCCGGTGGTTCTGAATGGAAGGGCCATCGCTCAACGGATAAAAGGTACTCCGGGGATAACAGGCTGATACCGCCCAAGAGTTCATATCGACGGCGGTGTTTGGCACCTCGATGTCGGCTCATCACATCCTGGGGCTGAAGTAGGTCCCAAGGGTATGGCTGTTCGCCATTTAAAGTGGTACGCGAGCTGGGTTTAGAACGTCGTGAGACAGTTCGGTCCCTATCTGCCGTGGGCGTTGGAAGATTGAGAGGGGCTGCTCCTAGTACGAGAGGACCGGAGTGGACGCATCACTGGTGTTCGGGTTGTCATGCCAATGGCATTGCCCGGTAGCTAAATGCGGAAAAGATAAGCGCTGAAAGCATCTAAGCGCGAAACTTGCCTCGAGATGAGTCTTCCCTGAGACCTTGAGTCTCCTAAAGGAACGTTTAAGACTAAGACGTTGATAGGCTGGGTGTGTAAGCGTAGCGATACGTTGAGCTAACCAGTACTAATGATCCGTGAGGCTTAACCTTACAACACCGAAGGTGTTTTAAGACGCAGAGACGCGAAAACACAAAGAGTAAGCTTGTTGAACAGATTGGATTGACTGGTGAGCTGTAGAAATACGGAGCACGGGTTAATTAACAGAATATGCCTGGCGGCGATAGCGCGGTGGTCCCACCTGACCCCATGCCGAACTCAGAAGTGAAACGCCGTAGCGCCGATGGTAGTGTGGGGTCTCCCCATGCGAGAGTAGGGAACTGCCAGGCTTTAAATTCGTTCCTTTTCCTTTGACACGGAAAATAGCAGGAACAAACTGACATCAGACGAATGCTGATGTGAGAGAAAGAATCGGTGGAGCGGTAGTTCAGTTGGTTAGAATACCTGCCTGTCACGCAGGGGGTCGCGGGTTCGAGCCCCGTCCGTTCCGCCACTTATTTATGTTATGCCTGCTTGAACGTGGGGATAATAGTAAGCGTTTTTTAGGGGCGTAGCTCAGTTGGTAGAGCACCGGTCTCCAAAACCGGGTGTCGCGAGTTCGAGTCTCTCCGCCCCTGCCATACAAATAGCCTTCCGCTTGCGGAGGGCTTTTTTGCGTTTTAGCGCAGAAAAAAATTAAAATTAAGACTTACCCTTCAGCGGTTTTCCAAAATACCTACCTAAATGTTCTAAGTTGTTGGGGCAATTTCATACTATCACCCCCCAACATTGACGCTCTACAATGCCAAAAATTACTTTGGCTGCGCTAGATGATAATTTATCAACGATTGCGTTAAATACTTAATCTCCTCTTTCCTGTCACTGTTGTGGAGCCATACGGCGTAAATTGGCCGCGTTAGGGCTTCCTGAGAGCTATCAACTTGGAAGTGATTCGGATGCCAATGAGCTGGGAAAAATGCTCTTCCTCCTGCTTGGGTCATGACCTGTTCGGCAAGCGCGATTGAGCTGGTCGTTAACATTGGGGGATTATTGTTGCTAGTAAGCTGTTCATCAAAACGGGCAAAATCCGCCCCCCACTCTAAGCGAATATAGGGAAGGTCATCGGCTGCTCCTTCTGCTGCGGATGTAAGAAGTTGCAGTGTGAACTCGCCGACTTTTTCTGTTGATAGCTCCTCCATTTTTGGGATCTCTGTTGTTATCAGTAGGTCCAGATGGCGTTCATGCAGTTGTCTAACATGGGTATGTCTTTGTCCAATACGAGCTTCAAGCAAGAGTTCAGGTTTATGCTTATAGACGCCTGCTAGCCATGAGATAAGCAGCGATTCCCACATCATTGCTGGAGCACCAATCGATAATTCTTTGTGCTGTCGGCTCTTGAGAACTTCTTTTTTAGCCAATAGCCATGTTTCCATCAGTTTTTCTGCGTACGGAACCAGACGTTCTCCTGCCTCGGTTAGCTGGATATTATTGCGGTGGCGAGTGAAAAGATCGGCACCAACTTGTGTTTCAAGCTGACGAATACGGAAGCTAACCGCTGATTGTGTTAGATAAAGCGTTTCAGCGGCTTTGCCAAAGTGTCTTGTTCTGCTCACTTCTAAGAAGGTTTTTAGTAATTCGCTATCCACGGTCTCTCCAATAAAAATATTAATCATGATGATTTAAATGTTTTGTTTTACACGTTGTCAAGCCTAACTAATACTCCGCGCCATAAGTGGTACAGCAATAAGAAAATTTAGGAGTGTGTCAGATGGCGGAAAGCTTCAGCACCAATCATCGTTTTTTTGACAATAAACATTATCCTCGTGGTTTTTCACGTCACGGCGATTTCACAATTAAAGAAGCTCAGGTTCTTGAGCGTTTTGGTTATGCGTTTAACGAGCTCGATTTAGGGACTCGTGAGCCACAAACTGAAGAAGAACAACTCTTTGTTGCTGTATGCCGTGGCGAACGTCAGCCTGCGACAGAAGCAGAGAAGATTTGGTCGAAGTATATTGCACGCATTCGTCGTCCTAAGCGTTTCCACACCTTGTCCGGCGGTAAACCGCAGATGGATACGGTGGAAGAATACACTGACAGTGATGACTAAAAACTCGGGGCCTTTGGCCCCGTTTTTTATTGCAGTGCCTGATGGAGATGTTGGATTAAACGATCCATTGAGCGATAGCTGAGTGCCTCTGCAATATGAATTCGGCTGATGTTGTCACTTTGTGCGAGATCTGCAATAGAACGAGCAACTTTTAGTATTCGATGCCAAGCCCTAACCGATAATCCCATCTTCTCTAGCGCTTGTTCCAGAAATGCCGCATCTTCTTGAGATAGTGAGCATACGCTATCCATCTCTTTGCCTGCCAAGTGTGCGTTGAGCTTTCCCGATCGCTGATACTGTTTTTCTCGTGCTAAACAGACTCGTTGGCGAATAACCTCGCTGCTTTCTCCAACGCGTTTTTGAATGCTAAGAACGCCTGCGGGTAACAATGGCACTTCAATAGAGAGGTCAAAACGATCTAAAAATGGGCCTGATAAGCGGGATAGATATTTGAGTATCTGCTGTGGTGGTGTACGAGCATGAATGCCTTTGTAATGTCCTGTCGGACTTGGATTCATAGCAGCAACTAATTGTACTCTTGCAGGGAAAGTGACTTTTGCCAGTGCCCTAGAAATGCATGCTTCGCCAGACTCAAGCGGTTCGCGCAGAGCATCCAACACTCGCCGTTCAAACTCGGGCAGTTCATCCAAAAATAATACCCCGTTATGTGCCAGAGAAATCTCTCCGGGTCTTGGCAAAGACCCACCTCCAATGAGTGCTGCCATTGAAGCACTGTGATGTGGGGTTCTAAATGGCCGCTGGTAACAAGATTGCCCCGTGGTTGATTGATGTACCAAACTAGCGACAGCCGCACTCTCTAAAGCCTCTTCGGTGGTTAACGGTGGCAATATGCTATTAAGGCGGCTGGCTAACATAGTTTTCCCTGTGCCGGGTGGCCCCAATAACAATAAGTTGTGGCCGCCTGTGGCGGCGATTTCTAAAGCTCTTCGTGCCTGTTCTTGCCCAATAATATCCCGCATATCCTTTGTGTTGGGAGATTGGGAGGATAGCTGAGAGACCTTCGGTGGTAGAAGCGGTGATTCACCGCTGAGATAATCACAAACATGAAGAAGATGATTGGCAATGAGATGGGGCTGTTGTTCTCCAAGCAGGCCAAGCTCTTCCTCATTTTCCTCTGGTGCGATTAATTTACGCTGATGATGCTGTGCGGCCATAGCTGCTGGTATAGCGCCCTGAATGCGCCGTAGTGCGCCTGAAAGGCCCAATTCACCGAGTAACTCTAATCCTTCCACCGAAGTCGCGCTAAGCTGCTCAGAAGCAATCAAAATGGCGATTGCAATGGGAAGATCGTAGCGACCGCCCTCTTTGGGAAGATCTGCGGGAGCCAAATTCACCGTGATACGTTTTGCCGGGAAAGTAAAACCGCAATTTATGATGGCGCTTCTTACGCGGTCTTTAGCCTCTTTCACGGTCGCCTCAGGCAAACCTACTAATGTAAAACCGGGAAGTCCGGTACTGATGTGTGCTTCAACGCTCACGGCGGGTGCCTGCACGCCGATTGCTGCACGGGTATTAATCATCGCCACTGACATAGTCACCTCCATGTTGAAGAGCATCATGTGGCGAATAGCGGAGTGGCGTCAGAACGAGATACTGACTTTGTGTTATTGATTCCAGCATTTCAGTGTCTTGCATAATGTAGTCGACTTGAAACTGCGAGCCAGGTTTGGTGCTGGCAACAAAAATTAACATTTCACATACAATATTTAACAAAGATAGCATGCTAATTATTTTGGCCCTGCCGCCGAGAGGGTTATATTTAACATTAGTAATACAAAATGACATTCTGCATAACAAATAACAGGCTGTGCAGTCGTCACTAATAAAAATGCTAATAAAAACGCCTCATACTCTACGGTAGGGAATTCATTATGTTTGGTTGGTCAAGCCAGCAGCGTAACGTTGCTATTGCGAGCTTTCTTAGTTGGACGCTCGATGCTTTCGATTTTTTCATCCTCGTATTTTTACTCAGTGATATCGCCAAGGCGTTTAACGTTGGTATGGAAGAGGTCACGTTGGCGATCTTGCTCACGCTAGCCGTGCGGCCTATCGGTGCATTGCTGTTTGGGCGAGCGGCCGAGAAGTACGGCCGTCGGCCAATCTTGATGGTCAATATCCTCTTCTTTTCGATCTTCGAGTTGCTCTCCGCTGCAGCGCCATCTCTGACCATGTTCTTAGTGCTCAGAGTGCTGTATGGCGTGGCGATGGGGGGGATCTGGGGCGTTGCATCATCTTTGGCAATGGAGACCATACCAGACCGCTCACGTGGATTAATGTCAGGAATATTTCAGGCAGGTTACCCCTTCGGCTATCTCCTGGCTGCGGTGGTATACGGCTCACTGTTTGAAATTGTCGGCTGGCGTGGCCTGTTTGTGATTGGCGCTATCCCGATTATTTTATTGCCATTTATTTACTTTAAAGTACCCGAATCACCGGTTTGGCTGGCTGCTCGTGAGCGCAAAGAAAGCACTGCGCTTCTCCCCGTTTTGAAGAGCCACTGGAAGCTTTGTATTTACCTCGTTTTGTTGATGGCTGCGTTCAATTTCTTCAGCCACGGTACTCAGGATATGTATCCGGCGTTTTTGAAAATTCAGCATGGTTTCGATCCTAAAACCGTCAGTATCATCGCTATTAGCTACAATATCGCATCAATTATCGGTGGTGTGTTCTTTGGCGTGTTGTCGGAAAAAATTGGCCGTAAAAAGGCGATTATTATTGCGGCGGCGCTGGCCTTACCTGTTATCCCGCTGTGGGCGTTCTCTGGGGGCTCGCTCATGCTAGGCATTGGCGCATTCCTAATGCAGTTCATGGTGCAAGGGGCTTGGGGCGTTATTCCTACTTACCTTAATGAGCTGGTTCCCGCTAATACACGCGCGGTGTTACCGGGGTTTGTATATCAACTGGGTAACCTGATTGCTTCGGTGAACGCGACGCTTCAGGCGACGATTGCTGAAAGCCATGGGCAGAACTATGGTTTGGCAATGGCGATTATTGCGGGCAGTGTTGCAGTGGCAATCATTGTGCTGATTTCTTTTGGTCGAGATACTCAAGGCGCCTCTTTAGGGAGAAAAATTTCGGCCGAAGAAACCTCAATAAAATGATGTTAAATCATGATATTGGACGCGATTTGAGCCGTTTTTGCTTATTGGTTACGCAAAAAAATTATTGTCAGACGGCAAAGAACTGTGATAACTCTTTAAGCATTAGCTCAGAAGGCAACAGAAAAAACTATTTATGAAAACTCTCGTCCAAGTACTCAGCCTCGTCGTGATTAGTGTGGTGGTGATTATTATCCCACCGTGCGGGGCAGCACTTGGACGAAGAAAGGCTTAAAAATCAGGCCTGAATCAAACGAGAACCCCCGCACCGAAAGGTCCGGGGGTTTTTTTTCGCAATGAAAAAGTGATGGGGAACAGCAAATGGCTAACAGAATAAAATCCTGTTGTCCCAGTAAAAGGGCGGGGAATTAAGCTATGAATGGAGCACAGTGGGTAGTACAAGCGTTGCGTGCACAGGGTGTTGATAAAGTTTTCGGCTACCCTGGCGGTGCAATCATGCCGGTATACGATGCGTTGTATGACGGTGGTGTGGAACACCTACTGTGTCGCCATGAGCAAGGCGCGGTGATCGCTGCCATTGGTTATGCCCGCGCTACGGGCAAACCAGGAGTGTGTATTGCAACTTCAGGCCCGGGTGCAACCAACCTGATTACGGGTTTAGCGGATGCCATGCTGGATTCTGTTCCCGTTGTCGCCATCACAGGCCAAGTCGGTTCTGCTCTGATTGGTACCGATGCTTTTCAAGAAATTGATGTTTTAGGGCTGTCATTGGCATGTACTAAGCACAGCTTTTTAGTTGAGTCGCTGGATGCTTTGCCCGGTATCATGGCTGAAGCTTTTGCCGTTGCGATGGGGGGGCGTCCGGGCCCGGTCTTAATTGATATCCCTAAAGATATTCAACTGGCCGAAGGTGAGTTGGCTGCGCATTTGTCTGCCGTTACCGAAGTCATGCCCGCCTGTGAAACCGGCTTAATGCAGGCGCGTGAATTGTTAGCTCAGGCTAAAAAACCGATGTTGTATGCCGGCGGTGGGGTGGGGATGGCGCAGGCTGTTCCTGCATTGCGCGAATTCGTTAATGCAACCGGCATTCCTACTGTAGCCACGTTAAAGGGCCTGGGAGCACCAGATGCTAAACATCCATGCTATTTAGGGATGTTAGGCATGCACGGCACCAAGGCTGCTAATCTGGCGGTGCAGCAATGCGATTTGCTGATTGCCGTGGGGGCACGTTTTGACGATCGGGTGACCGGCAAGCTGAACGCTTTTGCACCTCATGCCAAAGTTATTCATATGGATATCGACCCTGCTGAGATGAGCAAGCTGCGTCAGGCACACATAGAGCTGTGCGGTGATTTAAATCATATGCTGCCAGCGCTGAGCCAGCCGTTGAGCATCGGAGAATGGCAGTATGACGTTATTGGTCTGAAAGCCGAGCACCCGTGGCGTTACGATCACCCCGGTCAGGCTATTTATGCCCCGCTGTTCCTGAAACAGTTATCTGACCGTAAACCCGCCAGCGCGGTTGTAACTACCGACGTAGGCCAGCACCAAATGTGGACTGCACAGCATATGCAGTTTACTCGCCCAGAAAATTTCATCACCTCGAGCGGTTTAGGCACCATGGGATTTGGCGTCCCTGCGGCCGTCGGTGCGCAAATGGCGCGCCCAGACGATATGGTCATCTGTGTCTCAGGCGATGGCTCTTTCATGATGAACGTGCAGGAATTAGGCACCATCAAACGTAAAAAACTGCCGGTAAAAATAGTCCTGCTGGATAACCAGCGCTTAGGCATGGTACGTCAATGGCAGCAGCTGTTTTTTGACGGGCGCTATAGCGAAACCAACTTATCCGATAATCCTGATTTCTTAATGCTGGCCAGCGCTTTTGGTATCGCAGGCCAGCGTATTACCCGTAAAGATCAAGTCGACGCCGCACTGGATGCGCTGTTAAACAGCGAAGGTCCGTACCTGCTCCATGTCTCCATCGACGAATTAGAGAATGTCTGGCCTTTAGTTCCGCCGGGCGCAGGCAATGAATCTATGATGGAGAAAATATCATGATGCAGTTAACATCCTTGCAACATCAATTGGCGATTCAGGCACGTTTCCGCCCAGAGGTTTTAGAGCGGGTACTCCGCGTTATCCGTCACCGTGGCTTCCAAGTTTGTGCTATGAATATGGCTCAGATGTTGGATTCAGACAGTGTGAACATTGAACTAACGGTGTCTAGCCAGCGTCCAATCAACCTGCTTTCATCGCAGTTGAGTAAATTGATGGATGTTGCTTGCGTTGAAGTGCAGCCGCATGCGGCTCACCAACAAGCGGCCGGTTAGCGGCCTACGCTGGCACTAGAAACGAATAATATTAATTAAATATCGCGCATCAGACGCAACAAGGAAAAAAGAATGACCACGAAGAAAGCGGATTACATTTGGTTCAATGGCGAGATGGTTCCATGGGCAGAGGCTAAAGTGCACGTTATGTCTCATGCGCTGCATTACGGGACTTCCGTGTTCGAAGGCGTGCGCTGCTATGACACCAATAACGGCCCTGCGGTTTTCCGCCACCGCGAACATATGCAGCGTCTGCGCGACTCCGCCAAAATTTACCGTATGCCTGTCTCCTACAGCGTCGATGAGCTGATGGAGGCTTGCCGCGAAACTCTGCGCAAAAACAATCTGACCAGCGCCTATATTCGTCCATTGGTCTTCGTGGGTGATGTGGGTATGGGCGTAAATCCACCTGAAGGCTACAACACCGATGTGATTATCGCCGCATTCCCATGGGGCGCTTATCTGGGTGCTGATGCGCTGGATCAGGGCATCGATGCACAGGTTTCTTCATGGAATCGCGCCGCGCCGAATACGATCCCAACGGCGGCAAAAGCCGGTGGTAACTATCTTTCTTCTCTGCTGGTGGGTTCTGAAGCACGTCGTCATGGCTATCAGGAAGGTATTGCTCTGGATGTTCATGGTTATGTGTCTGAAGGTGCAGGTGAAAACTTATTTATGGTGAAAGACGGTGTGATTTTCACTCCGCCATTTACGTCGGCGGCACTGCCGGGTATTACGCGTGATGCGATCATCAAGCTGGCGAAAAACGCCGGTTTTGAAATTCGTGAGCAGGTGATGTCACGTGAATCTCTGTATCTGGCAGACGAAGTCTTTATGTCTGGTACCGCAGCGGAAATTACGCCGGTACGTAGCGTTGACGGCATTCAGGTGGGTATTGGCCGCTGTGGCCCAATCACCAAACAGATTCAAGAAGCGTTCTTCGGCCTGTTCACTGGCAAAACTGAAGATCAGTGGGGCTGGTTGGATTTAGTCAACGCGAAGTAATTGAAGCGATAGACAGGGTATTTACCAAAAAATAACCTCGGAATACGTCGAGTTGCAGACAATCATCACACATGCAGCTTGAAGTAGGACGAGGACAAGTCGGGCGGTTCGTTCCCGCCCGCATAAATAGATAAAAGCCTGAACACAGGCTTACGCTGGAGTGAATTAAGCATGCCAAAGTATCGTTCCGCAACAACCACACATGGCCGTAATATGGCGGGCGCTCGCGCATTATGGCGAGCAACGGGAATGACAGACGCGGATTTCGGTAAGCCGATTATTGCCGTGGTTAACTCGTTTACCCAGTTCGTGCCGGGCCATGTTCATCTGCGCGATCTGGGCAAACTGGTTGCAGAGCAGATCGAGGCTTCTGGCGGCGTAGCCAAAGAATTCAATACCATTGCGGTGGATGACGGTATTGCCATGGGGCACGGCGGGATGCTGTATTCCCTGCCTTCCCGTGAGCTCATTGCGGACTCCGTAGAATATATGGTCAATGCGCACTGTGCTGATGCCATGGTGTGTATTTCCAACTGCGACAAAATCACCCCCGGGATGCTGATGGCATCTCTGCGTTTGAATATTCCGGTGATCTTTGTTTCCGGTGGCCCGATGGAAGCGGGTAAAACCAAATTATCTGATCAGATCATTAAACTGGATCTGGTGGATGCCATGATTCAGGGTGCCAACCCGAACGTTTCAGATGCAGACAGCGAGCAAATTGAGCGCTCTGCGTGTCCAACCTGCGGCTCCTGCTCTGGGATGTTTACCGCTAACTCCATGAACTGTTTAACCGAAGCGTTAGGGCTATCCCAACCGGGCAATGGTTCTCTGCTGGCGACCCATGCAGACCGCAAAGATCTGTTCCTGAATGCAGGCAAACGCATTGTGGACCTGACCAAGCGCTACTATGAGCAAGATGACGACCGCGTGCTGCCGCGCAATATCGCTAACAAAGCGGCATTTGAGAATGCGATGACGTTAGACATTGCTATGGGCGGCTCCACCAATACCGTTCTGCACCTGTTGGCTTCGGCTCAGGAAGGTGAAGTTGATTTCACCATGACGGACATTGATCGCCTGTCGCGTAAAGTTCCTCATCTGTGCAAAGTGGCGCCAAGTACGCAGAAATACCATATGGAGGATGTGCATCGCGCAGGCGGTGTAATCGGTATTTTGGGTGAGTTGGATCGTGCGGGGCTGTTAAATCGCGAAGTGAACAACGTTCTGGGGATGACACTGCCTGAAACGCTGGCTGCCTATGACGTCATGGTCACAGAAGATGAAAGCGTCAAAAAGATGTATACCGCAGGGCCTGCGGGTGTCCGTACCACCAAAGCGTTCTCGCAGGAATGCCGCTGGGATTCTCTGGATACTGACCGCCAAGAGGGCTGTATCCGAACCCGTGAATTTGCCTATAGCCAAGACGGTGGCTTAGCCGTGCTGTATGGCAATATCGCGGAAGATGGCTGCATCGTAAAAACCGCCGGTGTGGAAAAAGAGAGCCTGATTTTCCGTGGCCCAGCAAAAGTATATGAAAGCCAAGATGCGGCGGTAGACGCTATTCTGGGCGGTAAAGTGGTGGCGGGTGACGTGGTAGTTATTCGCTACGAAGGCCCAAAAGGCGGCCCTGGGATGCAAGAAATGTTGTATCCAACCACTTATCTCAAATCGATGGGGTTGGGTAAAAGCTGCGCGCTGATCACCGATGGTCGTTTCTCTGGTGGCACATCGGGTTTGTCGATCGGGCACGTTTCGCCGGAGGCGGCGAGCGGTGGCATCATCGCGTTGGTGCAAGACGGCGACATGATTGACATCAACATCCCACAGCGCGGTATTCAATTAGACGTTGCCGAAAGCGAACTGGCGAATCGTCGTGAGCAAGAGCTGGCGCGTGGCGATGCGGCATGGACACCGAAAGCGCGTGAGCGTCAGGTATCCTTTGCGCTGCGAGCCTATGCGATGTTGGCCACCAGCGCTGACCGTGGCGCTGTGCGCGATAAATCTAAGCTGGGGGGCTAATCATGACTTCCTCAGCCAATATGCAAAAAGAAGTGCTGCCCAGCCAGCCCGGCGGGGCTGAATACCTACGCGCGGTGCTTCGTGCGCCGGTTTATGAGGTTGCACAGGTCACACCGTTGCAGACTATGACGAAACTGTCTGAACGCGTCGGCAATACCATTTTAGTGAAACGCGAAGATCGCCAGCCCGTACACAGTTTTAAACTGCGCGGTGCCTACGCGATGATCGCAGGCCTTGATGAAGAGCAAAAATCTCACGGCGTTGTGACGGCATCAGCGGGAAATCATGCACAAGGTGTGGCGCTTTCTGCTTCGCGTTTAGGTATCAAATCTACCATCGTCATGCCGGTTTCAACCGCTGATATTAAAGTAGATGCGGTGCGAGGTTTTGGTGGTGAAGCCGTGCTGTATGGTGCGAACTTTGACGAAGCCAAAGCCTATGCCATTGAATTAGCCAAAACCAGAAACCTCACTTTTGTTCCTCCTTTTGACCATCCTGCGGTTATTGCTGGCCAAGGCACTTTAGCCATGGAGTTATTGCAGCAGGATGCCCATTTGGATCGCGTATTTGTCCCCGTTGGCGGCGGCGGTTTAGCCGCAGGCGTGGCCGTGCTGATCAAGCAGCTGATGCCACAGATCAAAGTGATCGGCGTTGAAGCGGAAGACTCTGCATGTCTGCGTGCCGCGCTGGATGCCGGTCATCCGGTGGATTTAGCCCGCGTCGGATTATTTGCCGAAGGCGTAGCCGTTAAGCGCATCGGTGACGAGACTTTCCGTCTGTGTCGTGAATATCTGGATGACGTGATCACCGTGGATAGTGATGCGATCTGCGCTGCGGTAAAAGATCTTTTCGAAGATGTGCGTGCGGTTGCAGAACCCTCTGGTGCTTTGGCGCTGGCAGGGCTGAAAAAGTATGTTCAACAGCATCAGATTCAGGGCGAACGCTTGGCCCATGTGCTGTCTGGGGCGAATCTTAATTTCCACGGTTTACGTTATGTCTCTGAGCGCTGTGAATTAGGTGAACAGCGGGAAGCACTGTTGGCCGTTACCATTCCTGAGCAGCAGGGGAGTTTCCTCAAATTCTGTCAGCTGTTGGGTGGACGTGCGGTAACGGAGTTTAACTACCGCTACGCCGATGCGGATAACGCCTGCATTTTTGTTGGCGTACGCTTAACGCGTGGTTTGGCAGAGCGCCAGGAAATTTTGACGCTGCTGCAAGACGGTGGGTATCAGGTTGTAGACCTTTCCGACGATGAAATGGCGAAGCTGCACGTGCGCTATATGGTCGGAGGCCGTCCGTCTAAGCCGCTACAAGAGCGTCTTTATAGCTTTGAATTTCCTGAATCGCCGGGCGCATTGCTGAAGTTTTTAAGCACCTTAGGTACCCATTGGAATATTTCTCTTTTCCACTACCGTAGCCATGGTACGGATTTTGGGCGTGTTCTTGCTGCGTTTGAACGTGCAGACAGCGATCCGAATTTCGAATCGCGCCTACATGAACTGGGCTATGAATGCCACGATGAAACCGATAATCCGGCGTTTCGTTTCTTCTTAAAAGGCTAATTGGCGATTGCGTTCTGGTGGCTATAACAGCTGCCAGAACGCATGAATGAGCGGTTCCTCTAGGCGTTTTTTCTGCACACAAACGCCGAGTTCAAAAGGTGCCACCATCGCCACATGATCGAGTTCGGTAATACGTGCGCGAATAGATTCGGGACTGTTATCTAAAACTACGTCGGGTAACAGGGCGATACCACAGCCAAGAGCGACCATGGATACAATCGCTTCATGACCAGAAACGGTAGCGTAAATCTGCGGATTGCTGATTTTCTGTCTGCGAAACCAGAGATCTATTCGCTGACGCGACGGGCCATGTTCCGGCAAGATGAATGGAATTTGCGACCAGTCTGGCTGCTCGACTAGCGCTAGCGTGCGGACATGACAGGGAAGCGCGGGTGCAATCAAGCGCAGCGGTATTTCACCAATTTTGGTGAACTCAATGCTGGTGGGCAGCGTTTCTGGTCGGCCAGCGATGCCGAGATCGGCTTCGTCTGACTGTATTTTGCTAACGGCGTCGGCGGCATCGCCGGTTGTGAGCTTGATTTCAACCAGCGGATGCAACGCTCGGAAGCGATCGAGTACAGAAGGTAAATGGCTATAGGCCGCGGTCACCGAGCAGAACAGACGCAGTTCACCGGTTAATGCAGGGCCCGTTTGACCGAGAGCGTTACGCAACTGCTGATATTGCAACAGTGTTTGCTGAGCAAAAGTTTTGAGCTGTTCGCCTGCGCTGGTAAGGCGTACATCGCGGTTATCGCGTAGAAAGAGCGGTTGCCCGAGTTCATCTTCCAGCCGTTGTATCTGGCGAGAAAGCGTTGAGGGACTCACATGCACCGCCTGTGCGGTGCGGCTAAAATGGCGCGAGTCAGCCAGATGAAGAAATAATTTTAAGTCTCGAAGATCCATGGGTGATTTCCGCTCATTACGTTGCAAAAAATGCAATGACATCTTCGTAATATATCAATTTAAGCAATACAAATCCTATCATATGATGGATTCATTCTCCTCGATGAGAACCTCCCCAATAGACAGGTGGGGAAGTAAAAAATAATGAACTTGCAGACGTCGCCTTTGAGCGAAAACACAACGTCAAACAACCAAACAATGGAGCAAACCATGGCTAATTATTTCAACACATTGAACCTGCGTCAGCAGTTGGCGCAACTGGGTAAGTGTCGCTTTATGGGACGCGAAGAATTTGCCGATGAAGCGGGATACCTGAAAGGTAAAAAAGTGGTGATCGTTGGCTGTGGTGCGCAGGGTTTGAACCAAGGTTTGAACATGCGTGACTCTGGTCTGGATGTGGCCTACGCATTGCGTGCTGAGGCGATTGCTGAGAAGCGCGCGTCATGGCGCAAAGCAACTGAAAATGGCTTTAAAGTAGGTACCTACGAAGAATTGATCCCACAGGCCGATCTGGTGGTTAACCTGACGCCTGACAAACAGCATTCTGCGGTAGTGAAAGCGGTTCAGCCTTTGATGAAAGACGGTGCGGCGTTGGGCTATTCGCATGGATTCAACATTGTTGAAGTTGGCGAGCAAATTCGTAAGGACATCACCGTTGTGATGGTGGCACCGAAGTGTCCGGGCACCGAAGTACGTGAAGAATATAAGCGTGGCTTTGGTGTGCCGACTCTGATTGCGGTTCACCCAGAAAACGATCCGAAAGGCGAAGGCATGGCGATAGCCAAAGCGTGGGCGGCGGCAACGGGTGGTCATCGTGCCGGTGTTCTGGAGTCCTCTTTCGTGGCAGAAGTAAAATCTGACCTGATGGGCGAGCAAACTATTCTGTGTGGCATGTTACAAGCGGGTTCACTGCTGTGCTTCGATAAGCTGGTGTCTGACGGTACTGAACCTGCTTATGCCGAAAAACTGGTTCAGTTCGGCTGGGAAACCATTACCGAAGCGCTGAAACAGGGTGGTATCACGCTGATGATGGATCGTTTATCTAACCCTGCAAAGCTGCGCGCATACGCACTGTCAGAGCAACTGAAAGAAATTATGGCTCCGCTGTTCCAAAAACATATGGATGACATCATTTCTGGCGCGTTTTCGGGTGGCATGATGGCTGACTGGGCTGAAGACGATATCAAACTGCTGACTTGGCGCGAAGAAACCGGCAAAACTGCGTTTGAAACTGCGCCGCAGTTTGAAGGCAAAATTGCCGAGCAGGATTACTTCGACCAAGGCGTTCTGATGATTGCGATGGTAAAAGCAGGCGTTGAGCTGGCGTTTGAAACCATGGTGGCTTCCGGCATCATTGAAGAGTCTGCTTATTACGAATCGCTGCACGAGCTGCCGCTGATCGCGAATACCATTGCGCGTAAACGTCTGTATGAAATGAACGTGGTTATCTCTGATACTGCGGAATACGGTAACTATCTGTTTGCTAACGCGGCAGTGCCTTTGCTGAAAGAGAAATTCATGGCTTCTCTGCAAACCGGCGACTTAGGCAAAGCAGCTGGCACAACAACAACGGCGGTGGATAATGCCCAACTGCGCGATGTGAACGAAGCGATTCGCAATCATCCAATTGAAGCTGTGGGCCATAAACTGCGTGGCTACATGAAAGATATGAAGCGCATTGCCGTTGCGGGTTAATTTTGCGATATAGCAAAAAAATAGCAAAAAAGGCGCCTAGGCGCCTTTTTTATTGCTTACATCTAAACTAGCTACGATAAAGCACTTTGATGATGTGGTAGCCAAACTGGGTATGCAGCGGGCCATAAGGCTCTAGCAGCGGGCAGGAGAACACCACTTTATCGAACGCAGGAACCATCTGGCCCTGACGGAATTCACCCAAATGACCGCCTTTTTTGCC
The DNA here is from genome assembly GCF_002355555.1 of Hafnia sp. CBA7124. NCBI lineage: Bacteria > Pseudomonadati > Pseudomonadota > Gammaproteobacteria > Enterobacterales > Hafniaceae > Hafnia > Hafnia sp. CBA7124. The sequence goes on from NZ_AP017469.1 coordinate 152,762, forward strand.
TGACGGGCAGATTGAATGCTTCTTGGCCAGCTTCTCGAAATCGCCGCCGTTTTTGAGCTGCTCAAGAAGATCCAGAGCCTGTTTTTCTTCCTTTACAAGGATATGCAATGCTGCCGCGTTTTTAGCCATCGGGGATACTCCAGATGAAGGCATTAGAGAAATTTTCCCTAGTGTACTCAGCCTAGGTCTATTTCCGCAATGGCGCTCATCTCTAGCAGTGCTCCATAATGCAGCGCAGAACATGGCACGACGGTACGAGCAGGGCGATGATCACCTATCCACTGTGCATAAAGTCGATTAAATTCTGGCCACAATGCGACATCACTGAGATAGACCTGCACATTCACCAGATGCTGTTTATTAATTCCGGTCGTCTCTAACAGGATGTCAATATTGTTAAAAACGGTCTGCGCCTGTTCAGCTAATTTACCCTGTGGCTGTGGGCTTGTGAGCGAGATGGGTAACTGCCCAGAGATGTACAGGCTGTTGCCTGAAATTATCGCGGGTGAATAATGTCCACCGGGTGTGGGTAACCGATCTGAATGGACAATTTTCATAGTATGTTTTTCCCGCGCTTAAGGAAGTCAGCATAGGACTCAGCATCCACGTTGCCTCCGCTGACAATAATCCCCACGCGTGCACCGCGAATATCAATGGCGCCACTCATTGCGGCGGCAGCGGCCAAGCATCCTGTTGGTTCTACGACAATTTTCATTCTTTCCATGAAGAAACGCATTTGATCGCATAGCTGTTGATCGCTCACGGTAAGAATATCCTCAACGAAATTACGGATGATTGGGAAGGTGAGTTCACCGACGCATTGGGTTTGCGCACCATCGGCGATGGTGTTAGGAACCGCAATACTCACGCGTTCGCCCGTACGCAGCGATTGCTGCACGTCATTGCCGGCTTCAGGCTCAACGCCAAAGATACGGCAGTTCGGTGCCATATGCTTCGCGGCGATTGCACATCCAGAAAGCAGCCCGCCGCCGCCGGTACAGACGAACAAGAAATCGAGTTCGCCAACCTCTTCGAATAATTCCAGCGCGGAGGTACCTTGGCCAGCAATAACATGAGGATGGTTGTAGGGAGGGATAATACTTAAACCACGCTTGGCTGCCAGATCGGCGGCGATCGCTTCACGATCTTCGGTTTGGCGATTGTAAATAATGACTTCGGCACCGTATCCGCGTGTGGCGGCGAGTTTAGCCGCGGGGGCATCGTGTGGCATTACGATAGTCACGGGAACGTTGAGCTCACGAGCTGCTAACGCCATCGCCTGAGCATGGTTCCCTGAAGAGAATGCGACAACGCCGTTTTTCTTCTGCTCCGGCGTCAAATGGCTTATTGCGTTATAAGCGCCGCGAAATTTAAATGCGCCAATACGCTGGTAGTTTTCACACTTAAAAAACAGGCTTGCGCCGGTTAAAGCGTTGGCTTGAGTAGAGGTCAGAACCGGCGTGCGGTGCGCTGCTGCTTTAATGATATTTGCAGCCTCACGCACATCATCTGCGCTGACTGTCATGGGTAACAGGGGCATGATTTTCTCCTCGGGGTGCAATTTGCTTTGTCATTTTGTATAATTTTATACGATCAGTAAAATAAAAAGGAAAGCGCTATATGAAAAATAATGAAGAAATCCCGATAGAAACCTTAAGCGAAAACCAGTTATTGCTGCGTGAAGGGGCCAAAATCGCTAAGGCATTAGGTGAAATGTTTGCCCCGACCTGCGAAGTCGTTTTGCACGATCTTTGTAATCCTCTACATTCCATTGTGGCGATAGAACAGCCCCTTTCAGGGCGTAAAATCGGCGATCCATCAACGGAAATGGGGCTGGCACGTATACGCGATCCTCAGTATCCAGACGTGGTGCAAAACTACGGTAATCGATTCCCAGATGGTCGGCCGGCAAAAAGTACGTCGATAGGTTTGCGTAACAGCCAGGGCGAATACGTGGCTGCGTTATGCCTGAATATGGATGTTTCGCTGCTTGATTCCGTTCAGCGCGTGTTGTCGCAATTGACGTCAGTAGATAGCGAACAGGCACCGACGCAGGAAAGTTTGCGCAGTAGTTTTGGTTCGAAAGATGTGAAGCGTGCCATCGAAGATTATGCGGCAGCGATGTCGAGCCAACCGCGGGCACTTTCAGCTCCACAGCGTAAGGTATTGATTCGTCATCTGGCGACATCTGGTCTTTTACAACTGCGAGGCGCGGCGAAAATCGTGGCCGATGAGCTGGGGATTTCTCGTGCTTCGGTGTATAACGCATTGAAGGTGGAACCAACGCGCGGAGTGTAATTTCACCGCTGGGTTTCTGCTACAATTCGCCCCGTACTCGTTGTTATCTTGTCGCCATCATATTCAGGTTAAGTCATCCATGCGTTTAAATCCCGGTCAGCAGCAGGCTGTCGAATTTGTTACAGGTCCTTGTTTAGTTCTGGCTGGTGCCGGTTCGGGTAAGACCCGTGTTATTACCAACAAAATTGCGCATCTGATCCGAGAATGTGGCTATCAAGCACGCCATATTGCCGCCGTGACGTTTACCAATAAAGCCGCTCGCGAAATGAAAGAGCGCGTGGCGCAAACGCTCGGGCGTAAAGAAGCGCGCGGTCTGATGATTTCTACTTTCCATACATTGGGATTGGAGATTATCAAACGTGAATACAAAGCCTTGGGAATGAAGGCTAATTTTTCATTGTTCGACGATCAGGATCAGCTGGCTTTGCTGACGGATTTGACTGAACAATGGATCGAGAAAGATAAAGATCTGCTCAAGCAGCTGATTTCGACGATCTCAAATTGGAAAAACGATCTGATCGATCCCAAACAGGCAGCGGCTCATGCATTTTCTGAGCGTGATAAGCTGTTTGTGCACTGCTATCAGCTGTATGACGCGCAGCTAAAAGCCTGCAACGTGCTGGATTTTGATGACCTAATCCTGTTGCCAACGCTGCTGCTGCGCAGCAACGAAGAGGTGCGCGAGCGCTGGCAGCAACGCATTCGTTATCTGCTGGTGGATGAGTATCAAGATACCAACACCAGCCAGTATGAGCTGGTCAAACTGCTGGTGGGAAACCGTGCGCGTTTTACCGTGGTGGGTGATGACGATCAGTCGATTTACTCGTGGCGTGGTGCTCGACCACAAAACTTGGTGCTGCTTAAAGAAGATTTTCCGGCTTTGCAGGTGATAAAGCTGGAGCAGAACTATCGTTCATCTCAGCGTATTTTGAAGTCTGCCAATATTTTGATCGCCAATAATCCGCATGTTTTTGAAAAGCGGCTTTTTTCTGAGCTCGGCTATGGCGAAGAGCTGAAAATTATTACGGCGAATAATGAAGATCACGAGGCTGAACGCGTGGTGGGTGAGCTAATCGCTCATCACTTTATTAATAAAACCTCCTACAGCGACTATGCGATTTTGTATCGCGGTAACCATCAGTCACGCGTGTTTGAAAAGATGCTGATGCAAAACCGTATTCCATATCGTATCTCTGGCGGCACGTCGTTCTTCTCGCGTCCAGAAATTAAAGATTTGCTGGCGTATCTCCGTGTATTAACCAATCCAGACGACGACAGCGCATTTTTGCGCATTGTGAATACCCCACGGCGTGAGATTGGCCCTGCAACGCTGCAAAAGCTCGGTGAATGGGCTAACCATCGTGGTATCAGTTTGTTCCGTGCCAGCTTTGATTTTGGCCTAAGCCAAACGTTGACCGGGCGAGGCTTAGAGTCGCTACAGCGCTTTACCCACTGGATGCAGGAAATCTCCACACTGTCTGAACGTGAGCCTATCGCGGCGGTGCGCGATCTTATTCACGGCGTTGATTATGAAAGCTGGTTGTTTGAGACATCACCCAGCCCGAAAGCCGCTGAAATGCGGATGAAAAACGTTAATCAGCTGTTTAGCTGGATGACAGAAATGCTGGATGGTAGCGATATTGATGAACCCATGACGCTGACTCAGGTTGTCACTCGCTTTACTCTGCGCGATATGATGGAGCGTGGCGAAAGCGAAGATGAGGCCGATCAGGTACAGCTAATGACGCTGCATGCCTCTAAAGGGCTTGAGTTTCCATACGTTTATCTAGTGGGGATGGAAGAAGGATTATTGCCACACCAGAGCAGCATCGATGAGGACAACGTCGATGAGGAGCGCCGCTTAGCCTATGTGGGCATTACGCGTGCGCAAAAGGAGCTGGTGTTCACGCTGTGCCGCGAACGTCGCCAATATGGCGAATTAGTGCGTCCAGAACCGAGCCGCTTCTTGCTTGAACTGCCGCAAGACGATCTGAAGTGGGAAAGCGAGCGCAAAGTTGTTAGTCCACAAGAAAGAATGCAAAAAGGGCAGGCCAGCATCGCGAATATCCGGGCGATGATGGAGAAGGCTAAAAACGGCGGCTGAGCGTCGCTGCAAACCATTAGTAGGCCGCGCGACCTAGTGTGCGGTCTATAATCTCCATGCATAAAACCTTCTGTGTATCATCTCTTCCCTCTTGATGAGGGCCTCGTGTTTATAATCAAAAAGAAAAAATAAAATACAAAGCATTGCTTTCTATTTGTCGTGAGAGTAGGATTTTTTACGTGGTAAAAAACATGAAAATAAACTTAATCATTTTATGAATAAAATCCTACGAGATAAATATGAAAATTCTATTGAAGAATGCCAATATTTTTGACGGAAAAAACAATGAAATAAAATCAGGAGATATCATTATTGATGGAGGATTTATACAGAGCATAACCAAAGACGTAGAAGTGATAGATAAAAATACACAGGTTATTGACCTGCAGGGAAAGTACGTCATGCCTGGGCTTATTGATGCTCACGTTCATATTACCGCTAGCCGAATTGACCTAAATCAGGATTATGAATACCCAGGTTATATGTATGCGCGTAGTTTTCATTTTCTTAAGGACATGATCAATCGCGGATTCACTTCAGTGCGCGATGCTGGCGGTGCTGATGTTGGTATTAAAACAGCCGTAGAAGAGGGCGTAGTATTATCTCCCCGCTTATTTATTAGCGGTAGAGCCCTGTCACAGACAGGAGGGCACGGCGACTATCGACATAATTCAAGCGAGATGGTGACTTGCGCATGCAGCCTTTGCACTGGCTCCTCTATTTCGGTGATATGTGATGGTGTTCCAGCCGTGCGTCAAGCGGCACGAGAGCAGTTTAGGATTGGTGCATCACAGATTAAAATGATGGCCGGTGGAGGGATTTCATCACCCACGGATAAGATAGATAATTTACAATATTCTGATGATGAAATTATCGCTATTGTTGACGAAGCGACGCGCTTCCATAGCTACGTTATGGCTCACGCCTACACGCCGCAGGCTATTATCCGTTGTGTTAATCTTGGTGTGAAAACGATTGAACATGGCAATTTGTTAGATGCTGAATCCGCGCAGGCGATGTTTAACAATAAAGCATATCTTGTACCTACCCTGTCTATTTACAATGCCTTTATGATGAATAAAGACGATAGTGATTCAGGAATACCTGCTTCTGTTATTGAAAAATTAGAAGAAGTGCAAAGCCAGGCAATTAACTCTATTAATTTAGCAAGAAAATATAATGTTAAAATTGGGTTGGGGACAGATTTATTAGGGGATTATCAAAACTTTCAATATGATGAGTTTAAACTGCGTAGCCAAGTTGAAAGCGCATTTGATACGCTGCATTCTGCAACCTATGTCAATGCGGAGATCCTTAACATGAAAGGAAAACTAGGCATTATAGATACACATGCTTTTGCAGACCTTATTGTTCTAGAAAATAACCCACTAGAAGATATTTCTGTTTTCTCTGACAAGAGAGATCAGGTTCTAATGGTGATTAAAAATGGTGACATTGTTAAAAATTTAATTAATTAAATTTAGCATAAGATATTTTACTTTTTATTTTAAATAACCACAATTCATAAATAATGCTCAGTATGTTATGTGCTGACGTTGGATTTATTTTATTTTAATGTACATATAACATACTATCATATTTTATGAAAAGGTAAGTATAATGCTTTCTCCTTATTTTCATAGTTTATCTTCGCTACTTGTTATAATTAATCCATTAACCATGTTTGCTCTTTTTATTTCTTACACTGGGCACATGACGAACAGTGAAATTTTAGCTATTGGTAAAAAAACAACATTGGCTGTCGCGATTACCTTATTAGTATTCGTTTGGTTTGGAATCCATATTTTTAGTATTTTTGGCATTAACATGGCCGCACTACAGTTAGCGGGTGGTCTATCTCTCCTTATAGGCTCTTTGAATGGGCTAAATAGTCGTGCTGATTCTGATAATACATTAAAAAATATAGCGATTGTTCCACTCTGCTTTCCGATTATTGCCGGGCCTGCGGCTATTTCTATTGTTATCAGCATGACAACAGAAACAGGAAATAGAGCGGCGGTAAGTTTCGCATCGCTAACAATTGCATTCATTTTAGGTGTTATGTTTCATTTCGCTGAGCCTATCTGCCAATGGCTTGGGGAAACAACTATGAATATAATTAAGAAAGTTTCATACTTGGTTCTTGCCTGTATTGGTGCCAAGCTGATGATGACCGGCTTTGTTTTCTACTTTCTGAGAGCATAGGAGATAATGTGAGGAAAGACTATGGCATATTGACCGACCTACTGCGTGAGAACCATACGCAATGGCAACAGCTGCTTGAGCCAACGTTAAATGAGCTCGGAGTGACTTTTGTGGATCGCATTATTCTTGATCAGCTAGCAAAGAGTGGCAGTATTTCAAAAAATGAGCTGGCAAAGTTGTTAGGAACAATGCACCAAAATTTAACTCGTTCGATTGGGCGATTAGAGCTACAGGGATTGTTGGTGAGCCAAAAATCAGCGTCTGATATGCGACAAGTTTATCTTGATATTACGCCGAAGGGTGAAAACATAAACAACATCATTAATACAAAAATTAATGAATGCTGGAATAGAATTTTTAGTGATGTTTCCAACGAAAATATTGAGCAACTAACCTCAATGCTGACTCTCATTAAGAATAAGCTTGTTGAGATTGAATAGGCTTGTGTGTGAACGGGTTGATATCTCGTCTGAAATAGAGGCTCTCAAAGCTTGATAGCTTAAAGAGCCTCAGTATTTGTGCGTATAATTTTACTCAATCTCTTCCACGAGCAGAGTCCAATGCACATAGCTTTGCCACAAACTTTCCTGATGCAGGTTTTCGGCTCTCAGAGGATGGGCATGTAGCCAACCTGCGGGGAGGTCGAGGTGCAATGTGTCGCTTTCGGCCTTAAGGTTCAAAAGTGGCATTGTGTCGTCGCGGCGACGGCTGGCAAAGATGATCGCCAAGCGTAGAATACGACATAGACGGTGTGCAATATCCTGTGGAACAGCATTTTGCTGGTTGAGTACCTGCATATCTAGCGTGCCGGTTTGGTTTTGTAGCAGGGCAGCCAGAAGTTTCTTTTGCGCAGGAGTGAAACCCGGTAAGTCGAGGTTGCGGATGAGATAAGCGGCGTGCTGCGTTGACTGTTTAAAATCAACGCTTAAGCCAACTTCATGCAGCAGACATGCCCAGTGTAGTAGTTCTGCACTGCGGCTATCAATAGGCCACGTTTTAGATAATTGCAGGACAAAACTTTCTGCTAATAGGCTAACGCGTTCTGCCTGTTCAATATCAAGCTGGTAACGCCGTTGAATATTACGGATAGTGCGAGCTCGAATATCTTGCTCTACCGGTAAATCCAGCATGCCATAGACTAATCCCTCTCGGAGTGCGCCGCCGGATAACGTCATACTTTCGATATCTAACGTTTCAAAAATCGCAATCAGAATAGATAAGCCACTCGGGAATACCAGCGCACGCTCTAGCGTAAGCCCATCAATTTCAAGCTCTTCGAGTTTGCCACATTGGATTGCGCGTTGACGCATTTGTATCAGCTTATTGAGCGTGATACGTTCATCCATTCCCTGCGCTACCATGATTTCTTGCAGTGCTTGAACGGTACCTGACGCCCCGACGCAAATCTGCCAGCCGTGCTGTTTTAGGCTATCGGCTATCGGTAAAATCATTTCACGCGCAGCAGAGCCCGCGAGGTCAAAATTTTCCTGCGATAGATTACGATCGCTGAAAAAGCGCTCAAGCCATGTCACACAGCCCATGGGTAAACTGTGAAGAACATCCGCCGTTGCGCCTTTGCCTGCAGCTAACTCGGTACTGCCACCGCCGATATCGACAACTAAGCGTTGTGCAGACCCTCCGGTGGTATGCGCCACGCCTTGGTAAATCAGGCGAGCTTCTTCTTCTCCGCTGATCACCTGTACTGGGCGACCAAGGATTTCTTCTGCTTGGGTGATGAACTGCTGCGCATTTTTTGCAATACGCAACGTCGCCGTGGCGACCACCCTGATTTGTTCACGCGGAATATCCTGCAAACGTTCAGAGAACAAACGTAGGCATTGCCAACCACGCTGCATCGCTTCGTCAGAGAGCATATTCTCGCTGTCTAAACCCGCTGCTAAACGTACTTTGCGCTTAATTCGGGCGAGTACCTGAATACTTCCCGCCACCTCACGCACAACCAGCATATGAAAGCTGTTAGAACCAAGATCAATAGCGGCATACAATGAGGCGGAGCTACGCATAAATAATTAACTCGTACGTTTACGGCTTTGACGCATCGAACCGTTGTTACGGCGCGGGCCTGAGCTACGGCGTTGGCCGTTGTTACTCCGAGGGCGAGTTAATCGCTTCGGCGCAGGTAAATCAGTTAGCAATGCATCGCTGTTGTACTTACTTACTGGAATTGAATGCTCAATGTAGGTTTCAATTGCCGGTAAATTTAATACATATTCTTCACACGCTAGCGTGATGGAATAACCGCTTTCGCCAGCGCGACCTGTACGGCCAATGCGGTGAACGTAGTCTTCGCAGTCATCAGGTAAATCGTAGTTAAAGACGTGTGTAACCAGTGGAATATGTAACCCACGTGCCGCAACGTCGGTCGCAACCAGAATATCCAGATTGCCTTTGGTGAAATCATCAAGAATACGCAGGCGTTTTTTCTGCGCTACATCACCGGTCAGCAAACCAACGCGATGTCCGTCTGCGGCTAAGTGGCCCCAGATGTCTTCACAGCGGTGTTTGGTATTGGCGAAAATAATGCAACGATCTGGCCACTCTTCTTCTATTAGCGTTTGCAGCAAACGCATTTTTTCTTCATTAGAAGGATAGAACAGCTCTTCTTTAATACGGTGACCCGTTTTTTGTTCTGGCTCGACTTCAATATATTCGGCGTTGTTCATGTGCTCGAAAGCCAGCTCACGCACGCGGTATGACAGCGTGGCAGAGAACATCATATTGAGGCGCTGATTAGTCGCAGGCATGCGACGGAATAGCCAGCGGATATCTTTGATAAAGCCCAGATCGAACATGCGGTCAGCTTCATCAAGAACCACAACCTGAATACAGGCTAAGTCGATATGACCTTGTTTCGCATAATCGATAAGACGACCGGTGGTGCCGATCAGGATATCAACGCCGCTTTCGAGCACTTTAAGCTGTTTGTCATAGCCGTCACCGCCGTAAGCTAAGCCTAATTTCAGGCCAGTTTCATGCGCTAAAGCTTCAGCATCGGAGTGGATTTGAACGGCTAACTCACGTGTCGGAGCCATAATCAGCGCTCTTGGCTGATTGGTTTTACGGTTCTCTGCGGCAGGGTGAGTAAGTAAATAATGGAAAGTTGACGCTAAAAAAGCCAGCGTCTTACCGGTGCCTGTTTGCGCCTGACCTGCAACATCACGCCCGTTCACTGTCAGGGGTAATGCGAGTGCCTGAATAGGCGTGCAGTTATGAAAGCCTTTAGATTCAAGGGCTTTGACCACCGTAGGGTGCAGGGCGAAGTCGGCGAACTTCTGTTCAGTTAAGTGTGTTTTGCTCATAGTGTCGTAGAATAACAGTTAACGCTATGTTCACGAAAGACGTTCACGAAAGTATTGCTTTACGAACGCGTATCCGTTGAAATAAAGTCAACCCTTTATTGGAAGGTGATCGGTCTAGTAGGTTAAGATTATACCAATAAAGGCAGACTTAATCCTGTGGAGTAGAACATGAGCGATAAAATTGTTCACCTGAGTGACAATAGCTTTGATACCGATGTATTGAAAGCTGAAGGCCCGATTCTGGTTGATTTCTGGGCAGAATGGTGCGGTCCATGCAAGATGATTGCTCCGATTTTGGATGAAATCGCGACTGAATACGAAGGTAAGTTGACCATTGCTAAGCTGAATATCGATGAAAACCCGGCTACGGCGCCGAAGTTTGGCATCCGCGGTATTCCAACCCTGTTACTGTTTAAAAACGGTGCAGTGGCTGCGACTAAGGTCGGCGCTTTGTCTAAGACTCAATTGAAAGAGTTCTTGGACGCGAATCTGTAACCATCATAATGCGTTCTTTATGATGTTGTTTAGCGGTTAGTCGTTTTCTTGCGACTGACCGCTAGACGTCCGCGAATAAGCGTGTTAAGTTTAATCACACTGCAATACAGTACATACCTGTAGTTTGAATCATAAAGTTAGAATCTAAGTTTTATTCTGTTTTGAGACCTCTGTGTTTTAACCCCATAGTGCGGCCTTTTCAAAGTATTGCGGCCATCACTGCTGGGGAGCAGCAAGCTAAAACATAGGTTTTAAACCGTACGGCACCTTCATATCATCAATGAGTACACGCGAATTGGATCTGCAATCTTTTCTCATGTGTGCGATTTATCCGCGCTGTAATCCACATCGGGTGTTATGAAAGTCCACAAACAGGCATGGATGACCCCTGTCATACCATTCACAATACGTTCGAGATATACCCCGAGTTTAAAGAACCCACCATTATGAATCTTACCGAATTAAAGAACACGCCGGTTTCAGAGCTAATTACTCTTGGCGAAAACATGGGCCTAGAGAATCTGGCCCGTATGCGTAAACAGGACATCATTTTTGCAATCCTGAAACAACATGCAAAAAGCGGCGAAGACATCTTCGGTGACGGGGTGCTAGAAATATTGCAGGACGGATTTGGTTTCCTCCGCTCTGGTGATAGTTCCTACCTTGCTGGCCCTGATGATATCTACGTTTCTCCAAGTCAAATCCGTCGCTTCAACCTTCGCACTGGCGATACTATTTCTGGTAAAATCCGCCCACCGAAAGAAGGTGAACGCTATTTTGCCCTGTTGAAAGTTAACGAAGTTAACTACGACAAACCTGAAAATGCCCGCAGTAAAATCCTGTTCGAAAACCTTACACCTCTACATGCAAACTCTCGTCTTCGTATGGAACGCGGCAACGGTTCTACCGAAGATTTGACTGCACGCGTGCTGGATCTGGCATCGCCTATTGGGCGTGGTCAGCGTGGCCTTATCGTGGCTCCGCCGAAAGCGGGTAAAACCATGCTGCTGCAAAACATCGCACAAAGCATTGCCTACAATCATCCAGATTGTACGTTGATGGTTCTGCTGATTGATGAGCGTCCTGAAGAAGTAACCGAAATGCAGCGTTTGGTTAAAGGTGAAGTTATTGCTTCGACCTTTGACGAACCAGCTTCCCGCCACGTTCAGGTTGCTGAAATGGTTATCGAGAAGGCGAAGCGTCTGGTTGAGCATAAGAAAGACGTTATCATCCTGCTTGACTCCATCACTCGTCTGGCTCGTGCTTATAACACCGTGGTTCCTGCGTCAGGTAAAGTACTGACCGGTGGTGTGGATGCGAATGCCTTGCACCGTCCAAAACGCTTCTTCGGTGCTGCGCGTAACGTGGAAGAGGGCGGTAGCCTGACCATTATCGCCACCGCGCTGGTCGATACCGGTTCTAAAATGGATGAAGTTATCTATGAAGAATTTAAAGGTACCGGCAACATGGAACTGCATCTTTCTCGCAAAATTGCAGAAAAACGTGTCTTCCCAGCGATCGACTACAACCGCTCTGGTACACGTAAAGAAGAGCTTTTGACTACATCAGAAGAGCTGCAGAAAATGTGGATCCTACGCAAGATTATTCACCCAATGGGCGAAATCGATGCGATGGAGTTCCTCATTAATAAACTTGCGATGACGAAAACGAACGACGATTTCTTCGATATGATGAAGCGTTCTTAATTTTCAGATAACTCGGGGAAACGCCATGTTAGAGATAACATGGCGTTTTTCTCATTTAACGGATACGCTTGTTCACTAAAATAGGTGTTAGTACACTAAGCGCCGCGATGATGGCGTCTGTTCTGCTTAATGCTTGATGCATCACGTCAACTTTGCAGTTCATGTGTTATCACATGGGAATTGTATGTGTGACGGTGTACTATCCATCGATACCAAATTTTATGGCATTGTTTAGCAAACTAATTCTTTTGTTAGCAATAAACACAGAGAGCAGTTAACCGTGAATTTACTCGATATGAGTATGAGCCTTTTCCTTATTTTCCTATTCTCATTTGCGTTCTTGTTTTTTGCTCGAAAAGTCGCAAAAAAAGTAGGATTAGTTGATAAGCCTAACTATCGCAAACGCCATCAGGGGTTAATTCCTTTGGTCGGTGGTATTTCTGTTTATGCGGGCATCTGTTTTACTTTCCTCTTTTTCCAGCCTTACATACCTCACGCTAAACTCTATCTAATTTGTGCCGGTATCTTAGTGTTTGTCGGGGCTTTGGATGATCGCTTCGATATTAGCGTGAAATTCCGAGCCACGGTTCAAGCGCTGATTGCTGTGGCGATGATGGTGTATGGCGGGTTGTATCTCATGACGCTTGGCCATGTGCTAGGGCCTTGGGAATTAAACCTTGGGCCATTTGGCTATGTCGTGACGCTGTTTGCCGTGTGGGCTGCGATCAACGCATTCAACATGGTTGATGGGATTGATGGTTTGCTGGGGGGCTTATCCTGCGTGACCTTTGGCGCGATGGGGATTTTGCTTTTCCAAGATCATCAAGGCGATCTGGCTCTGTGGTGCTTTGCCATTATTGCGGCGATTTTACCTTATATCGTGTTAAACCTCGGTCTCTTAGGGCGTCGGTATAAAGTATTTATGGGTGATGCTGGTAGCACCTTGATTGGCTTTACAGTGATTTGGATCTTGCTGCAAAGTACACAAGGTAAATCCCACCCGATGAACCCAGTGACTGCTTTGTGGATGATTGCGATCCCGCTGATGGATATGATTGCGATCATGTACCGCCGATTACGCAAAGGTATGAGCCCCTTCTCTCCAGACCGCCAGCATATTCATCATTTAATTATGCGTGCCGGTTTTACGTCTCGTCAGGCTTTCGCTCTCATTACCGTTGCCGCTGCACTTTTAGCAGGAATTGGTATTTTGGGAGAAAAGCTGCCGTTTATGCCTGAATGGGGAATGTTGGCATTATTCTTGCTTGCATTTTTCATGTACGGGTACTGTATTAAACGCGCGTGGCGTGTCGCTCGTTATATAAAGCGTATGAAGCGACGACTTCGTAACGCAGCACAGCGCAAAAAAGCTTAACCTGATGTAGTGATGGGTATTGAGACAATGTCGAATCAGAACGAAATGCTCGTTGAAAACGAGTTAGATATTCGCGGGTTATTCCGCACCCTTTGGCAGGGCAAAACGTGGATTATTGGTATGGCCGCGGCCTTTGCTATCGTAGCAATACTGGTTTCGTTCCTGATGAAGCAAGAGTGGAGCGCAACTGCGATTACCGATAGGCCAACGGTTAACATGCTGGGTGGCTATTATTCACAGCAGCAGTTTTTGCGTAACCTTGATCAGCGGAGTGGTGCTAACGCAACACAAGAGCCAACTATTGCAGATGAAGCCTATAATGAATTCATTATGCAACTTGCCGCATACGATACTCGCCGTGATTTCTGGCTACAGACCAAGTATTACCAAGAGCGTAAAGAGGGTGATGCCAAAGCCGATGCCGCGTTATTGGATGAGCTGGTCAATAACATCATTTTCCTGCCGCGTGATGACGCGAAGAAAACTAATGACAGCGTTAAGTTGATTGCTGAAACGGCGGCTGATGCGAATCAGTTACTGCGTCAGTATGTTGCTTTTGCTAGCCAGCAAGCGGCGGGCCACTTGAATGAAGAGATTCAAGGCGCGTGGGCCGCTCGAACCATTTCGCTCAAAGCTCAGGTTAAACGTCAGGAAGAAGTGGCTTCGGCTATTTACCAACGCGAAGTGAAAGGGCTTGAGCAAGGTTTGAAAATTGCGCAGCAGCAAGGGATCAGCAGTTCACGCACTGATACTCCTGCTGAGCAGCTTCCTGCGGCCGACTTATTCATGTTGGGGCGCCCAATGTTGCAGGCTCGGTTAGAGGCATTGCAGGCATCAGGGCCAAGCTACGATCTCGATTACGATCAAAATCGTGCCATGCTAAATACTCTGAATGTTGGGCCTACATTAGATGGCAAATTCCAAACCTATCGCTACCTACGAACTCCAGAAGAACCGGTTAAACGCGATAGTCCTCGCCGCGGATTTATGTTGGTGATGTGGGGAGCGATTGGCGCGTTGGTTGGCGCTGGTTTTGCCTTGGTAAGGCGAACCCGTTCGCAAGTTATCTGAATTCATCCTATTGGGCACCGAAAGGTGCCCAAACTACGGCTAATGGTCGTAATTTACTGATAAAAAGAGATCTACAGTGAAAGTATTGACTGTATTTGGAACCCGTCCTGAAGCCATAAAAATGGCACCGCTGGTTCACGCTTTGGCCAAGGATAGTGCCTTTGAAGCGAGAGTTTGCGTAACCGCTCAGCATCGCGAGATGTTAGATCAAGTATTGCATCTATTTAGTATCGTACCTGACTATGACCTTAATATTATGAAACCGGGTCAGGGGTTAAGCGAAATAACCTGTCGTATTCTTGAAGGTTTGAAGCCGGTATTAGAAGAGTTTAAACCTGACATCGTATTGGTTCACGGCGATACCACCACCACGATGGCCGCGAGCCTAGCCGCTTTTTACCAGCGTATTCCTGTTGGTCACGTTGAAGCTGGTTTACGTACCGGCAATCTGTATTCGCCGTGGCCAGAAGAGGCGAATCGTACGTTGACAGGCCATATGGCCATGTTCCACTTTGCGCCGACGGAAACGTCCAAACAGAACCTGATTAGAGAAGCGATCTCCGATAAAAATATCTTCGTAACGGGTAATACCGTTATTGATGCATTGATTTGGGTGCGCGACCGTGTGTTTAGCGATGATGAGCTGAGAGAAAGTCTCGACCAACGTTATCCATTCTTAGATAAAAACAAGAAGATGATTCTCGTTACTGGGCATCGTCGTGAAAGCTTTGGCGGCGGTTTTGAACGTATTTGCAGCGCTTTGGCTGAGATTGCTCGCACCCATCCTGAGGTGCAAGTCGTTTACCCCGTGCACTTAAATCCGAATGTGAGCGAGCCTGTTAATCGGATTCTACGTGGGATCGATAACGTGATTCTTATCGATCCACAAGATTACCTGCCTTTCGTCTATCTCATGAACCATGCCTATATGATCCTGACAGACTCTGGTGGTATTCAGGAAGAGGCTCCATCGCTGGGTAAACCCGTGTTGGTGATGCGAGATACGACCGAACGCCCAGAAGCGGTGGATGCAGGAACGGTGCGCCTCGTAGGGACGGATACTCAGGATATATTAGAACAAGTCAGCCGGCTTCTCACGGATGAAGAGGAATATCATGCGATGAGCCGTGCACATAACCCGTATGGCGATGGACATGCCTGTCAGCGCATCCTTGAAGCCCTAAAAAATCATCAGGTGACGTTATGAGTTTTGAAACTATCTCTGTTATTGGCTTGGGATACATTGGTTTACCAACAGCCGCTGCATTTTCCTCACGCCAGAAGAAAGTGATTGGCGTAGATGTGAACCAGCACGCCGTTGATACCATTAATCGCGGCGCTATCCACATTGTGGAGCCAGATTTAGACAAAGTCGTTAAGCAGGCCGTTGAAGGTGGCTTCCTACGTGCTGTAACCAAACCGGAAGCGGCAGACGCTTTTTTGATCGCGGTTCCTACGCCATTTAAAGGCGATCATGAACCCGATATGGTTTTCGTTGAGTCTGCGGCAAAATCTATTGCGCCAGTGCTGAAAAAAGGCGACTTGGTTATTCTCGAGTCTACTTCACCTGTCGGTGCCACGGAACAAATGGTTGCTTGGTTGGCTGAGTCTCGCCCTGATTTAACCTTCCCGCATCAAGTTGGGGAAGCGGCAGATGTGAATATTGCCTACTGCCCTGAGCGTGTATTGCCGGGTAAGGTGATGGTTGAGCTGATCCAGAATGACCGTGTCATTGGTGGAATGACGCCAAAATGTTCCGCACGAGCCAGCGAGCTTTATAAGATATTCCTCGAAGGTGAATGCGTAGTAACGAATTCGCGCACCGCTGAAATGTGCAAATTAACGGAAAACAGCTTCCGCGATGTGAATATTGCCTTCGCTAATGAACTGTCGTTAATTTGTGATACTCAGGGTATCAACGTTTGGGATTTAATTGCCCTTGCCAACCGGCATCCACGCGTCAATATTTTGCAGCCTGGCCCAGGCGTTGGTGGACACTGCATTGCGGTTGATCCTTGGTTCATTGTTTCTCAGAACCCTCAGCAGGCGCGCTTAATCCATACCGCACGTTTGGTGAACGACGGTAAACCGCTATGGGTGGTTGACCGCGTTAAGGCCACCGTTGCTGATTGTTTAGCTCAATCTGGCAAACGCGCCGCTGAAGTTAAAATTGCCTGCTTTGGATTGGCCTTTAAGCCTGATATTGACGATTTACGCGAAAGCCCGGCGATGGAAATTGCCCATATGATTTCCGAGTGGCACGTGGGTAAAACGATGGTCGTCGAGCCAAATATTGAGCAGTTGCCGAAAAAACTGATTGGTCATGCCGAGCTGGCTACCATTGATGATGCGTTACGTGATGCGGATGTGATCGTAATGCTGGTTGATCATAAACAGTTTAAAGCAATCCCAGCTGAGCAAGTTGTTCAGACTTACATCGTTGATACCAAAGGGGTATGGAAGTGAAACGCATTCTTGTAACCGGCGGCGCTGGATTCATCGGTTCGGCCGTTGTACGACATATCATTGCAGATACGAATAACAGCGTGGTTGTGGTTGATAAGCTGACCTATGCTGGCAATTTAGAATCCCTCACGCCTGTAGCCGATAACGAGCGCTATTCGTTTGAACAGGTTGATATTTGTAACCGCAATGAGTTGGATCGCGTTTTTGCCCAGTATCAGCCTGATTATGTTATGCATCTGGCTGCTGAAAGCCACGTCGATCGCTCAATTGACGGCCCTGCTGATTTTATCGAAACCAACATCGTTGGCACTTATACGATGTTAGAGGCCGCCCGTCAGTACTGGAACGGGCTTGATGCATCGCGTAAAGACGCATTCCGTTTCCATCATATTTCTACCGACGAAGTTTATGGCGATCTGCATGGCACCGACGATTTCTTCACTGAGACCACGCCATATGCACCTAGCAGCCCATATTCGGCGTCGAAAGCATCCAGCGATCACCTAGTCCGCGCTTGGTTACGGACCTATGGTTTCCCGACCATTGTGACCAACTGCTCAAACAACTATGGCCCATATCATTTCCCTGAGAAGCTAATCCCGTTGATTATTCTCAACGCATTAGCGGGCAAGCCGCTGCCGGTTTATGGAAATGGAGCCCAGATCCGTGATTGGCTGTATGTTGAAGATCACGCGCGTGCGCTGTATTTAGTGGTTACGGAAGGTGCGATTGGCGAAACTTATAATATCGGTGGTCACAACGAACGTAAAAATATCGACGTTGTGAAAACCGTTTGTGCTCTTCTGGAGGAACTTGTTCCTAGCAAACCAGAAGGCGTTGAGCACTATGCTGATTTAATTACCTATGTGACCGATCGCCCTGGGCACGATATGCGTTACGCCATTGATGCCGCCAAAATTGAGCGTGAGCTCGGCTGGCGACCTCAAGAAACCTTTGAAAGCGGCATTCGCAAAACGGTTCAATGGTATCTGGCTAATGAGTCATGGTGGAAGCGCGTGCAGGATGGCTCTTACGCCGGTGAGCGCTTGGGTCTGCAATAACGTTTTCTTTAAGAAAATTGGAAGGCAAAAACTTAATGGGTCGATTACATGTGCGTCCACGCCAGTATTGAACCCTTGGCGTGGGAGAGTGAATATTTTCATCTCCGCACCGCCAAGTTAGCTTTTTCAACGGCGGCTCCAATATTAACAACGGCTGATTTTCAGCCGTTTGATATTGTGCAGGCCAAAATTCCCGCAGACCGAGTCGCGCTGGCGGATGGCTTAGCAAATCTAGGTTTTCGTCTGGTTGAGGGAGAAATTGATCTTTCTCTTCCTATAGAAAAAGCCCAACTTGGCACGGAACCTGCTAATTCACCGCCGATGGACTCTTCTTGTCGCATTGCGTCTGCTGAGGATATTCCTTGGCTACGGACTCAGGCCGCTCAGGCTTTCGCGCTTAGTCGCTTTCGGGCGCCTTGGTATCAAGCAGACGATAGCGCACGTTTTTACGCCGAGTGGGTGGAAAAAGCCGTGCTGGGCACCTTTGACCATCAATGCCTGCTAGTTCTGAATGCACAGATGAAACCCGCGGGTTTTGTCACCCTGCGAGCTCTTGATAATGGCGAGGCCAGAATTGGTCTGCTGGCGGTTGCGTCAGAGTGTAGCGGTCTTGGCGTTGGCAGGCAATTAATGCTATTGGCACAAAATTGGTGTCGGGATAAAAACTTGTCGCGTCTGCATGTTGCAACGCAAATTGGCAATATTCCGGCTTTACGGCTTTATATTCGCAGCGGTGCCGTGATTGAAAGCACGGCCTACTGGCTATACAGGTGAACACATGATTCCATTTAATGCTCCTCCAGTGGTAGGGACCGAACTTGAGTATATGCAGGCTGCGATGAGCAGCGGCAAGCTGTGCGGTGACGGTGGTTTTACCCGCCGTTGCCAGCAGTGGATGGAACAACGCTTTGGCAGCGCTAAGGTGTTGCTGACGCCTTCGTGCACCGCCTCTTTGGAAATGGCTGCGCTGCTGCTCGATATTCAGCCTGGCGACGAAGTCATCATGCCGAGTTTTACCTTTGTTTCCACGGCTAACGCGTTTGTGCTGCGTGGTGCGACGGTCGTGTTTGTCGATCTGCGTCCAGATACGATGAATATCGATGAAACCAAAATTGAAGCCGCTATTACGGATAAAACGCGCGCGATTGTGCCGGTTCACTACGCAGGCGTAGCCTGTGAAATGGACACCATTATGGCGCTGGCGAAAAAATATAATCTGTTTGTAGTGGAAGATGCTGCTCAGGGTGTGATGTCGACTTACAAAGGTAAAGCGCTGGGCTCCATTGGTCATATTGGTTGCTTTAGCTTCCATGAAACCAAAAACTACACCGCCGGTGGCGAAGGCGGCGCGACGCTGATTAACGATCCTGCACTGATTGAGCGTGCTGAAATTATCCGCGAGAAAGGCACCAATCGTAGCCAGTTCTTCCGTGGCCTCGTCGATAAATATACCTGGCGTGATATTGGCTCTAGCTATTTGATGTCTGACCTACAGGCTGCTTATTTATGGGCTCAGTTGGAAGCCGCTGAGAAGATCAATCAGCGCCGTTTGCAGCTTTGGCAGAATTATTATGATGCGTTTTTACCGTTAGCTAAAAAGGGCAAAGTTGAGCTCCCATCCGTACCTGATGATTGCCAGCAAAATGCGCACATGTTTTACCTTAAGTTGAATGATATTGAACAGCGTTCGGCGTTTATCAGCTATCTGAAAGAAGCCGAAATCATGTCGGTATTCCACTATATTCCGCTGCATGAATGCCCGGCCGGCGAGCGTTTTGGCCATTTTGCTGGTGAGAATAACTTCACCACCAAAGAGAGCGAGCGTTTAGCCCGTCTACCGCTGTTCTATAATATGTCTGACGTTAACCAACGTACGGTGATCAACACGATCCTGAGTTTCTTCGGCTGATGTCATTAGCAAAAGCATCTCTTTGGACGGCAGGCTCTACGCTGATAAAAATCGGGGTAGGGCTGTTGGTCGTAAAACTGCTGGCGGTCTCTTTTGGCCCCAGCGGTGTGGGTCAGGCGGGGAACTTCCGCCAGATGGTGACCGTTTTGGGCGTTCTGTCTGGTGCAGGTATTTTTAACGGTATCACCAAATACGTGGCGGAATACCATCAGCAGCCAGATCGTTTAAAAGCGGTCATGGGTACTTCTTCCAGCATGATTTTAGGGTTCTCGACCCTACTGGCGGTGGTGTTCCTGATAGCGGCTGAACCGATAAGCGTAGGTTTATTCGGGCACGCAGACTATCAACCAATAGTCCGCGCCGTGGCGTTTATCCAGATGGGGATTGCCTACGCCAACTTCTTCATGGCGGTGCTAAAAGGTTTCCGTGATGCACGTGGCAACGCGCTATCGATCATCGGCGGTAGTTTGCTGGGGGTGGTGGCGTACTATCTCTGCTATGCGTTTGGTGGCTATCCTGGCGCATTGGCTGGGCTGGCACTGGTTCCGGCCATCGTGGTGATCCCTGCGGCGTTCATGCTATTTAAACGCCAACATATACCGCTAAATTATTTTCGTCTCGGCTGGGATAAAGCCATTGCGAGTCATTTGGGCAAATTCACTATCATGGCGCTCATCACGTCGGTGACGCTGCCGGTGGCCTATGTGATGATGCGAAATCTGCTTGCTCGGTACTATAGCTGGGATGAAGTAGGGATTTGGCAAGGCGTTAGCAGTATTTCAGATGCCTACCTGCAATTTATTACGGCTTCCTTTAGCGTTTATCTGTTGCCGACGCTGTCGCGCTTGGTGAGTAAACATGAGATCAGCCGTGAAATTACGCGCTCGCTTATGTTTGTATTACCGGCGGTGGCCGCAGCGAGTTTTACCGTGTGGTTACTGCGCGATTTTGCCATTTGGTTGCTGTTTTCAAATAAATTTACGGCGATGCGCGATCTCTTTGCTTGGCAATTGGTCGGCGATGTACTGAAAGTCGGTTCCTATGTTTTTGGCTATTTAGTGATTGCTAAAGCATCGCTGCGTTTTTATGTCATGACCGAAGTTAGCCAGTTTATCTTGCTAACCGGGTTCTCGCATTGGCTGATCCCGCAGCATGGCGCTCTTGGGGCAGCTCAGGCATATATGGCGACTTACATCGTCTATTTCCTGCTCTGCACATCTGTATTCTTGATTTATCGTAGACGGGCATGACGACACTGATTCACGTTCTGGGATCGGATATCCCACACCATAATATTACCGTGCTGCGCTTCTTTAATGACGTTCTGAGTGAACGTGTGCCCGAGGGGCAGGCGCGACACTTTATGATTGCTGCACGCGATGCATCGGCTTTTAGCGCGTTTGATAAACTCGATATTGCCGTTTGGCCCGATAAAAAAAGCTTAGCTGAAGCGGTCATTAAGCGAGCTCAAGCCGATCGTTCGGTGCGTTTCTTCCTGCATGGCCAATTTAATCCCACGCTGTGGATTGCGATACTGATGGGGAAAATCAAATCGTCACAGGTGGCGTGGCATGTTTGGGGCGCAGACCTGTATGAGGATGCGACCAGCTGGAAATTCCGCCTTTTCTATTTGCTACGACGAGTGGCTCAAGGGCGAATTGGACACGTATTTGCTACGCGTGGTGATTTAATCCATTACCAGCAGCGCCATCCTCGTGTACCCGCCTCTTTGCTCTATTTCCCTACGCGTATGGATCCCGCGTTGACGCTGGAGAATCCAGCAAAATCACCGGATGGCCCGCTGACTATTTTAGTGGGGAACTCGGGCGATCGGACGAATCGTCATATTGAAGCGTTGGAATCCATCAAAGAGCAGTTTGGTGACCATAACCACATCATTATCCCACTGGGCTATCCGGCGAATAATGATGCTTATATTGCTCAAGTGAGAGACGCGGCTGAGCGTTTATTCCCTGCGGAGAATGTACAGCTCCTAACTGAGCAGGTGGCTTTTGATGATTATCTCAATATCTTACGTCGCTGTGATTTGGGCTATTTCATTTTCAATCGCCAACAGGGGATTGGGACTTTGTGCCTGTTGATTCAGTTTGGGGTGCCGTTTGTTTTGAGTCGTCAGAATCCATTCTGGCAGGATCTGGCCGAGCAGCATTTACCCGTTTTGTTTTACGGTGATTCGCTAGACCCAAGCGTGGTGCGTGAAGCACAGAGGCAGATGAGCGGGGTCGATAAGGGCCAAATTGCGTTCTTTAATCCAAACTATATTGATGGCTGGCAGCAAGCATTAGCCATTGCTGCAGGGGAGCAGGTATGACTCTAGCGCAATTAGGCGGGCTTTCGCTGGTCTACTTTTTCTCGGTCGTTTTCGTTCTATTTTTGACCTACAAAGAGTTTCGACGCGTACGTTTTAACTTCAATGTTTTCTTCTCATTGCTGTTTTTGCTGACGTTTTACTTTGGGTTCCCACTGACCTGCATGCTGGTATTCCGGTTTGATGTGACGATTGTTCCCGTTGAATATCTGCTTTATGCCCAGCTTTCAGCAACGGCATTTTATGCCATCTATTATGTTACCTATAAAACCCGCCTAAGACCGGTACAGAAGGTTAACGTTGAACGTTCGATGTTCAGTGTTAACCGTGTCGAAGCGCATTTGACATGGATTCTGCTGGCATTGATTGCGATTGGCACCGTTGGCGTGTTCTTTATGAACAACGGCTTCTTGCTATTCAAGCTGCATTCATACAGCCAGATTTTCTCCAGCGATGTATCGGGCGTGGCGCTTAAGCGCTTCTTCTATTTCTTCATTCCCGCCATGCTGGTGGTTTACTTTCTCAAGAAGGATCAGCGTGCGTGGCTGTTCTTTTTAGTGAGCACGGTAGCATTTGGTATTCTGACCTACGTGATTGTGGGGGGAACCCGCGCCAATATTATTATCGCTTTTGCGCTGTTCTTATTTATCGGCATTGTTCGCGGCTGGATCACGCTGTGGATGCTGGTGGCTGCGGGGGTTTTAGGCGTCGTCGGTATGTTCTGGCTTGCGCTTAAACGCTATGGCATGAACGTTAGCGGCGATGAGGCGTTTTATACGTTCTTATACCTCACGCGAGATACATTCTCGCCGTGGGAAAACTTAGGCTTACTGCTGCAGAATTACGACAAGATTGAATTCCAAGGGTTGGCGCCGATCATCCGTGACTTCTATGTTTTCATCCCAAGTTGGATGTGGCCGGGGCGTCCCGATCAGGTATTCAATACCGCCAACTACTTCACCTGGGAAGTGTTGAACAACCATTCCGGGCTGGCTATCTCGCCAACGCTGATTGGTTCTTTGGTCGTGATGGGCGGTGTTGCGTTTATTCCGTTGGGTGCCGTTGCAGTGGGCATGATTATTAAGTGGTTTGATTGGCTCTATGAAAAGGGCAAGCGCGAACCAAATCGCTACAAAGCCGCAGTGATGCAGGCATTTTGTTTTGGTGCGGTATTTAACATTATCGTGCTGGCGCGTGAGGGTGTGGACTCCTTTGTTTCGCGAGTGGTGTTCTTCTGCCTGATCTTTGGGCTATGCCTACTGCTGGCAAAACTACTTTATTGGTTGTTTGATAGTGCTGGGTTGATTCGACAGCACGTACGCCGGAATCGTACACCACGGGCTACGGCTCCGGTTGAAAAGGTATTACAAGGATAATGAACATGCAGACGACAAACCCCATTCCTAAATATGACATCAGGGGTATTGAGCTTTGGGGCTTCCGTGATATGCCGCACTTTCTTGAGCACCTATTTGATGACGGTGAACTGAAGACTGGTACTTTGGTTGCCATCAATGCTGAAAAGGTCATGACCGCTGAAGTGGATAAGCCTTTGCGCGACCTGATTGGTGCGGCGGAGTATAAATATTGCGATGGCATCAGCATGGTTCGTGCGATACGCCGAAAATATCCAAACGCGAATTTAAGTCGCGTAGCGGGTGCTGACTTGTGGGAAGCCATAATGCAGCGTGCGGGAGAACGTGAAATACCGATATTCTTGATCGGTGGTAAACCAGAGGTTTTGTCTGAAACCGAAGCTAAGCTACGTCAGCAATGGAACGTAAATATCGTGGGTAGCCAAGATGGCTACTTTAAACCAGAAGACCGTGCGGCGTTGTTTGAGCGCATCCGTTTGAGTGGCGCAAAGATTGTGACCGTCGCGATGGGCTCGCCTAAACAGGAAATCCTAATGCGCGACTGTCGTAACGTTTATCCCGATGCACTTTATATGGGAGTCGGTGGAACCTACGACGTATTTACTGGACACGTTAAACGAGCGCCTAAAGTCTGGCGAGAGCTTGGCTTGGAGTGGCTTTACCGCTTGCTGTCGCAGCCTACACGTTGGCGCCGTCAGCTGAAGCTGCTTAAGTTTTTAGGGTATTACTATGGCGGTCGTCTATAGCCAGCAGATCAAAGGGGCTTTTAGCCCCTTATTGTTGCCACTTTTATCTGCCAGCGGTATGTTCATTCGTCAGTGACGTCATGGATGAAAATCCATCGATAGCGGATAAACACTGATGATTTGATAGAAGTCGTAGGGTAAAGCGTCGACTTTTGCGTCAGAATGCGCAAAGTCTAATCAAACGCAATATTTATGACAAAAAGCACTAGACAGCATGGCACCAAGTCCGTAATATCCGTTCCCGCAACGGCGCTAAGCGCCCGTAGCTCAGCTGGATAGAGCGCTGCCCTCCGGAGGCAGAGGTCTCAGGTTCGAATCCTGTCGGGCGCACCAGTTTTATAAAAAGCTTTTTATTGAGCTTTGTGTGCAAGAGCTGCGGTGGTATTGAGGTAGTATGTAGTACAATACGATACCGCGTTAGAAGAATTGATGGTGGCTATAGCTCAGTTGGTAGAGCCCTGGATTGTGATTCCAGTTGTCGTGGGTTCGAGTCCCATTAGCCACCCCAGATTTAAGTGGCATTGCGAAGGTGGCGGAATTGGTAGACGCGCTAGCTTCAGGTGTTAGTGTTCTTACGGACGTGAGGGTTCAAGTCCCTCTCTTCGCACCACATCCAATCTAGAATTGGTAAATCTGTGAGTAGTAAAATGACTGAGGTCATTTAGCAGTACGAACTCTTGGTAGTCTAAAGAGTTATCGGCGAGTAGCGCAGCTTGGTAGCGCAACTGGTTTGGGACCAGTGGGTCGGAGGTTCGAATCCTCTCTCGCCGACCAATTTATGAAAGTGATTTCCTACAAAGAAATCTTTTTCAGACAGCTAGAAAACCATAATGTGAAGTTGGCATTATCGGTGAAAAGAATTGTATCGGCGAGTAGCGCAGCTTGGTAGCGCAACTGGTTTGGGACCAGTGGGTCGGAGGTTCGAATCCTCTCTCGCCGACCACTCTTGAGAAAGACCCCGCAATGCGGGGTTTTTTTTCGTCTAAAATATCTCCTTCTTTTGCACCATGTCCTATGAACCACTCAGTGATAGCTCTATCGTTTTATTTCTATTTAGCCTGTTGATTTAAAGAGACTATTTTTAACTCGTTGGCTATTCACGACAAAGGCCATATGTGATGTCTCTGAATTGAGACTTATAACTCATTAATTTAATTGAATAAATAATAATGAAGGTAATGGTGTCGTTTTTAGACGACATTTTATAGACTGAATATGAGTTCTACTATTTAGAACCACGATCTGAGCGTTAAATTCGCTGAAATCCCAACGTGCTATAAAAATGTAGCCACGCCTAAAGCCTCAGGCTTATCGAATCATGGAAAAATACGGTTTAAATTCCGTATAGAAAAAACTTGGCACGCCATGTGCATTAATTATCACGTAGATGCTCATTCACCTCCTTATGCTTGCGAAAGCTTCATAAACCTCCGAATGATGCAGAGCCAATTTACGGTGTCTATTGTCCGATTCTGATGATAGTGGTCTTGACCCTTCATCAAGCTACGGGCGTAACGTTGAGTGAGACACCAATCAGTTGTCCTAAGATCTGATTGTCCTTTTAAGCACTTGCCTTTTGGCAGGTGTTTTTTTTTGCCTAAAATAGAGCAATAAAAAAGCCCGCATAGCGGGCTTTTAAGAAGTGAAGCAATTGTTAGGATGGATTCGCAGGCTGCTCTTGTTTAAGCGTCAATAGCAATCCGTCACGTCGCATCTGCGCCGCTTCTTCTGGGCGGTGCAGTTTATCAAGTACGTCAGCCAGCCACGCGTAGTCGTAGGCGTCAGGACGCTGCTTCAGCGCGGCACGAAACGCATCGCTTGCCTGCTGCCATTCACCATGACGCATCAAGAGCTGACCCAAAGTGCTGTTAAGCAGCGCGCTTGCGCCGTGCTGCTTAATTTGCTGATTCAACAGTTTTTCTAACTGCTCAGGATTACCTGATTTCAGTTTTGGCATCAACAACACTAAACGTTCGTCAAACTTACGCTTCAAACCATCAACTAGAATTTGTTGAGCTGTATCGTGATCGTTGCATTCAATAAGATGCTCAATCATGGCCACCTGCAGCGCTGTTTCATGGCGTGTTTTACGGCTCTGGTCATTCCACCAACTCTTCAGCTCGAGGCTACCGCCGTTGGCCATACGTTCGTTCATTAGGCCAATGTAAGCTTGAAGTTGCAGCTTTTGGATCTCTTCATCGTTATACACGTTGGCTTTTGCCAAGCTCGGCAAGATCTCAAGCAATGACTGATATGCCTGCGTTTTAACATACGCCTGCTCGGCTAAACGAAGAACCTCGGGGTGGCGCGGAGCTACGTTAAGCAGTGCATCTACGCCGTGGCGGGCAGCATGATTTTCACCACGCGCCAACTGAATACGTACTCGGGTAATATCAACAGGCAGCTGGTTGCTATCAGCAACTTCTGACGCGCGTTCCAAATACTGGTTTACGCGTAGATCATCACCGCGCTGCTGAGCGGCTTCTGCGGCCAGTAAATAGTTAACGACAGGCTGTTCTGCGTGATCCGCATTGCGTGAAAGCAGTTTTTCAACCTGAGTGTAATCACCCTCGGCTAACTTCATTAAGCCTTCACGTGTTTGTTTGCGAGCGCGAGTACGCTTGCGGCCAACAAACCAACCGCGAGTGCGGGCACCGGTGCGGAATACGCGGCGCAGCACCCATTCAATCGCGAAAAGCACAACGATCAGCAGGATCAACATGATCACTAGCGATGTGACGCTGGTTTCAATGTTGTAGGTATCCGTTTGGATAAGAACATAGCCTTGATGACCAGCAAACATCGGCCCCAGAACGATCCCTGCGATCAGGATAATAAACAGCAATAAAACTTTAAGCATGTCTATTCCCCCTGCGTTGCGGGTGCTGCGGCTGGCACAGAAGGTGTTGCCATCAAATTACGCACGCGGGTTTGCATCAGCTTTTCCAACAACGGCTGGCTTTTCAGCTCTGTAGGAACATCCATATTGATGGACTGTTGGCTGAGTTCATCCAACTGGCTTAAGAAGGCTTTGGTTGTCGGGTCGTTCATGTCGAAGTAGGCACGTACCCACGTTGAGACAGTTTCAAGCGACTGTTGATAAACCTCGTTTTGATGGCGAGGAACAGCCTGTGCGGCAACCAGAAGGCGAGAACGAATATTTTCGCGTAGATAGACGTCCTGATTTGGGGCTAACAAAGGTTCGGCACTGCTATCACGACGGCGCACGGTAATAAATTCCGACATAAAGTTATGCCAGCTTTTCACCAGATTCTGTCGCCATTCGGTCAGTGAGCTCGATACTTCACCATTGTCTTCATCCATCGGCGCTTCGTCGGTGTTGTTATCTGCCAAACGCAGATCGTCAACTTGGTTTGAGAGCTGATTCAGCTTGAGAATAATGCCATCGAAGTCAATTTGGCTAACGCTGGCCAGCGAGGCAATGTCTTCGGTAATGGCGCGACGAACGTCAATCAGGCTTGGGTCATTCATTTCAGCCAAGCTTTCATCTGCGCTTTTCAACAATGCGCCCGCGGTCGTCACATCCTGATCGCTCCACAGCTTGCGGCCCGCAAGCTTGACGAGGAAGTCAGCCTGAGCCAGCAGCCAGTTTTTCGCATCACTACCGGAAATTGCGGCCACTTTCGCTTCCAGCTCTTTTAGCTGCTGCGACTGCGAGGTTTGCAACTGATCGGTCACGCTGAGCGCTTTGTTTTGCTGGTTGATTAACGCATTAATGCGCAGCTTTTCTTGAGCCTGTTCGGTATGCAATGCGGTCAGTTGGTCGCTGAGCTCATTGTTTTCAGCTTGTTGAGCCAGAGCTTGCTGATGGCCGTGATAATACAAGCCTGCGCCGAGAGCGATTGCTATAACGATAGCGATAGCACCGAGCACCGGCCCTTTTGCGGATTCTTTTTTCACAGTTTTAGCGACCTGCTCACCAGAAGTATTGTTATTGAGATTAGATGCTGGCTGGATCTCGTGTTCAGTCGCGGTGTTCGTTTCCTCAACCTTTTCAGGCGGGGTTGTCGGTTCCGTCATCTTGGCACTTCCCATAGTCAGTTATTGTAGCGCGCGGATCAGCGCGTCATTATCAGCACTTTCAGCTACCTGAATGTCTTTCCAGCCCAATTCCTGGGCGAGGGTAGCCAACCGTTCGCTAACCACAATCAAGCGGCAATGTAGAAACCACATTTGCCGATCGTAATCAGGAACTAAATCATACAGTTGTTGCAGCATTTCGCCACTTGTCACGACCAGCGTTGAAATGCCCTGTCGTCGCCAATGTGCGCTTTGCTCTGCACCATTATAGTGGATAGCACAACGTTGGTAGCATTCTGACAGTGTTACGCTCACGCCGCGTTGGGTCAATGTTTCTGCCAACAGCTCTCGTCCACCGTTGCCGCGCAGAATTAATGCCTGCTTACCCGCGATATTTCTCAGTTCTGGTAGCAATAGCAAAGATTCAGACGTTTCGGGAGGTTGAGGGTAGGCAACCGGCAAACCTGTCGCCGTATGTAAACGCAGCGCGGTTGGGCGGCCAATGGCAAAATAGTTGAGTTCGCGTGGCCATGCTATCGCGGATCGTTGTAGATACGAATGCGCATAGCGTACTGCGTGCTTCGATAGAACAAAAACTAAATCGCCTTGCTGAAGCTGTGCCAGAAGGTCTGGTAGCGCAGCGAGGCCAGTTCCCGGAGTAAAATCGATTAATGGAGCATGATAGGCCGCTCGCCCTAGGGTTCGTAGTCTACTGACTAATTCCTCACCCGCAGGTGATGGGCGAGTTACCAGGATACTCATCGTGGCGTTTGTCCTTGATACACGTCGTCTAAAATTTCACGCGCGCCGCGCTCTAGCAGTTCTTCTGCTAGCGAAACACCTAATTCAGCCGCCTGAGCGCGTGGCCCACGGCGTTCGCCACGAATAATCAGAGTGCCATCAGGCTTGCCCACCAACGCTCGTAGCCATATTTCGTCGCCATTAAGCTCTGAATAGCTGCCGATAGGAACCTGACAGCCGCCCTCTAAACGCGTGTTCATGGCGCGTTCAGCGATAACTCGAGTCGCGGTATCGCTATCGTTTAACGGTGCGAGCAAGGCTTGGGTTTTTGCATCGTCCAATCGACATTCGATGCCGACGGCGCCTTGGCCTACGGCTGGCAAGGATTGTTCTGGTGGTAATGCATAGCGGATACGCTCTTCAAGCTCTAAGCGTTTTAAACCGGCAGCGGCCAGAATAATGGCATCGTAGTCGCCGTTATCCAGTTTGGCTAATCGCGTACCCACGTTGCCACGAAGATCGCGAACGATCAGGTCGGGACGAATTTCTCTAAGCTGGCACTGGCGGCGCAGGCTTGATGTGCCGACGATACTGCCTTCAGGAAGATCTTCAAGTCGAGCATACTTCGGTGACACAAAAGCATCGCGTGGATCTTCGCGCTCGCAGATAGTCACAAGCCCCAAACCTTCAGGAAAAGCGACCGGCACATCTTTCATTGAGTGAACGGCAATATCCGCGCGCCCGTCCAGCAAAGCAAGCTCCAACTCCTTGACGAACAGGCCTTTGCCACCAACTTTTGCCAGTGGTGTATCTAATAAAACGTCACCACGCGTCACCATAGGCACCAGTTCCACGGTCAAATCCGGCCAATGGGCCTGTAGATGATCGCGCACATAATAGGCTTGCCATAACGCCAGCGGGCTTTGTCGGGTGGCGATACGGAGGATCTGATGTGGCTGAGGGGTTATTTCTAGCATGTGAATATCCATTTTTATCCTATGCTTCATCCTATCATTTTGTTCGCAAACGTGCAGCGCTGGAACCTAATGGCTGTTTGGCGGGAAAATAATCAGGAAGGAGAATGGATGAAATAGTCGGTAAGATCAAAGACAAGAAAGGCGCAACAATAAGTGTGTGGCTTTACATACTTTACGGTCAACCAGCAAGGTGTTAGATTGATCACGTTTCCAGCAATTTCTTATTAAAACATTTCTTACCAGAAAAACGGTAAGGTACGGAAACAGGCTTCTCTCAGACACTGGAATAATCAGGCGAAACGTCTTGTACCTCTACATCGAGACACTGAAACAGAGACTGGATGCGATAAATCAACTTCGAGTTGATCGCGCTTTAGCGGCCATGGGGCCGGCCTTTCAACAGGTTTACAGTCTGCTGCCAACCCTATTGCATTACCACCACCCGCTGATGCCGGGTTACCTTGATGGTAACGTTCCCCACGGCATTTGTTTCTACACGCCTGATGAAAATCAGCAAACCTACTTACATGAAATCGATCTTCGTTCTCCGGGTTCCATCGCGGCAGATCACCCAGGCCAATTGCCGATCACTGGCGTTTACTCAATGGGAAGCACCTCTTCTATTGGGCAAAGCTGTAGTTCGGATCTGGATATTTGGGTTTGCCACCAATCTTGGTTAGATGGCGAAGAGCGCAATCGATTACAGCAAAAATGTACACAGCTGGAGAAATGGGCTGCATCGCTGGGCGTTGAAGTGAGCTTCTTCCTCATCGATGAAAACCGTTTTCGTCATAACGAAAGCGGCAGTCTGGGTGGGGAAGACTGTGGGTCTACCCAGCATATCTTATTGCTTGATGAGTTCTATCGCACCGCGGTGCGTCTGGCGGGCAAACGTATTCTGTGGAATATGGTGCCAAGCGAAGAGGAAGCGCATTACGACGAATATGTCATGTCGCTGTACTCGCAGGGCGCGCTTACGCCAAACGAATGGCTCGATCTTGGTGGTCTAAGCTCGCTGTCTGCCGAAGAATACTTTGGCGCTAGCCTGTGGCAGCTCTATAAAAGCATCGATTCGCCGTACAAAGCTGTCTTGAAAACGTTGTTGCTGGAAGCTTACTCATGGGAATACCCCAACGCTGAACTGTTGGCGATCACCATCAAACAACGTTTACATAAAGGCGAAATTGTCTCGTTCGGACTCGATCCTTACTGCATGATGCTGGAACGTGTGACGCACTATCTTGAGCAAATCAATGATACCGCGCGTCTCGATCTGGCTCGCCGTTGTTTCTATCTCAAAGTGTGTGAAAAATTATCGCGTAGCCGCGCCTGCGTTGGCTGGCGGCGTGAAATTTTAAGCCAACTGGTTGAGTCTTGGGGCTGGAGTCAAGAGCGTATCGAAGTGCTTGATGACCGCGCCAATTGGAAAATTGAACGCGTGCGTGAAGCGCATAATGAACTGTTAGATGCGATGATGCAGAGCTATCGCAACCTCATTCGCTTCGCGCGCCGTAATAACCTAAGCGTCAGCGCTAGCCCGCAAGATATTGGGGTATTGACCCGTAAGCTTTACGCTGCGTTTGAAGCGTTGCCGGGTAAAGTGACGCTGGTAAACCCGCAAATTTCACCGGATTTATCAGAAAAGAACTTAACGTTTATTCATGTGCCGATTGGCCGCGCTAACCGCACCGGCTGGTACTTGTATAACCAAGCGCCGACTATCGATACCATCATTAGCCATCAGCCGTTGGAATATAACCGCTACTTAAACAAATTAGTGGCGTGGGCCTATTTCAACGGATTGCTGACGGCGGACACTAAGCTACACATCAAGAGCAACAACAACCTGTGCGATATCAATAAGCTTCAGGGCCTAGTGCATGATGTGTCGCAGCATTTCCCGATTCGCTTGCCTGCGCCATCACCGAAGGCGTTATACAGCCCGTGTGAAATCCGCCATTTGGCGATTATCGTCAACTTGGAAAATGATCCAACGGCGGCCTTCCGCAATCAGGTGGTGCATTTTGATTTCCGTAAGCTGGATGTCTTTAGCTTTGGTCAGCAGCAGCAATGCTTAGTTGGCAGTATCGACCTACTGTATCGCAACTCGTGGAATGAGGTGCGTACCCTACATTTCAGCGGTGAACAGGCGGTATTAGAAGCGCTGAAAACGATCTTAGGCAAAATGCATCAGGATGCCGCTCCGCCGGAGTCCGTTGAGGTCTTGTGCTACAGCCAGCATTTACGCGGGTTAATCCGCACGCGTCTACAGCAGCTGGTTTCTGAATGTATTGACCTTCGCTTGTCTAGCACTCGTTTAGAGCCGGGTCGCTTTAAAGCCGTACGCGTCGCTGGGCAAACGTGGGGACTGTTCTTTGAACGTCTGAGCGTATCGGTGCAGAAATTGGAAAATGCGGTTGAGTTTTATGGTGCCATTTCTAATAACAAGCTGCATGGGCTTTCTATTCAGGTAGAAACCGAGCAGGTACATTTGCCCGCCGTGGTTGATGGTTACGCCAGCGAAGGGATAATCCAATTCTTCTTTGAAGATGGGGATAACGATGGGTTTAACATCTACATTCTGGATGAAACCAACCGTGTGGAAGTTTATCACCACTGTGAAGGCAGCAAAGAGGAGCTAGTGCGCGACGTTAGCCGTTTCTATTCGTCATCGCATGACCGCTTTACCTACGGTTCAAGCTTTATCAACTTTAACCTGCCGCAGTTCTACCAGATCGTAAATGCCGATGGACGTTCTCAGGTGATGCCGTTCCGTACCAACGTGTTGCCACAGTGCAACGTCAATGACGACAACGACGGCACGCCGCTTAAGCAGCAGTTCCAGCTGCATTAATCGTAAATACAGCACCACTCCAATTCTTCCCTATTCAGCGGAGAGTTGGAGTGGGCGCTGATGCCGCTCGCGTTTCGGCTTATGCCGAAATTACCACATCTTCTTCGCCAGACTGCGCTCTGCATGCGGTTGACAGCAAAGCATAAAACTCTTCTCCGCTGCGATCGCAAATCCAGCTATTATCACGCAGGCTGAAGTGGTAACCGCCTGCTTTAGTGGCGAGCCATACCTGATGCAAGGGCTCCTGACGGTTGATCACGATTTTGCTGCCATTTTCGAAGGTCAGCGTCATCACTCCGCCATTGGTTTCATAGTCGATGTCGGCATCACCTTCATAAGCGTCAATGGCCTCTTCGATGTTTAACATCAGCTTATCTGCTAACTGGTGAAACTCGGTATCGTTCATAATCATTTCCTATTGCTTTTCAGGGTCCAACTGCGATTATAGAGAGCTTATAGGTAGGATTCACACGCATTAATACAATAAATGGTAATGACCATGAAAAAACAATTTCGTTGGGCCTTGGTGGCTATTTCCCTATTCGGCCTTGCTGGTTGCGGTTTGAAAGGGCCTTTATACTTTCCTCCGGCTGATGCCCCAGCGGCGTCGAAGAGCCAGCCAGATACACAAACTAACGCGCCTGCTGCAAATCAGGGCGCGAATACACCGTCTAATATTGCCGGTGTAGAACAAGGCCAATAATCCACGATAGCGAGAACTGTCAGGATGTTAGTTCGGTGACCACGGAAGTTAAGGCGTAGGGTGAGAGGTAGTTATGCAGTTCTCTAAAATGCACGGTTTAGGCAACGATTTCATGGTCGTTGATGCTGTTACACAAAACGTATACTTCTCGCCGGAGCTTATCCGCCGTCTATCCGATCGACATAACGGCGTTGGTTTTGATCAGATGCTGATCGTTGAACCGCCTTACGATCCTGATTTAGATTTCCATTATCGTATTTTCAACGCCGATGGGAGCGAAGTTGCGCAGTGTGGTAACGGCGCGCGCTGTTTTGCTCGTTTCGTGCGTTTGAAAGGGTTAACCAATAAACGTGAAATTCGCGTAAGCACGCAGAATGGTCGGATGGTGCTCAAGGTCAGCGATGACGAGCTGGTCACGGTAAATATGGGCGAGCCGATTTTCGAGCCGTCCAAGATCCCGTTCAAAGCCGTGAAAGCGGAAAAGACCTATATCATGCGTGCGTCTGAACATACTATTCTGTGCGGCGCGGTATCGATGGGGAATCCCCACTGCGTGCTTCAGGTTGATGATGTTGAAACGGCGCTGGTGGAAACCATCGGTCCGGTACTTGAAAGCCACGAACGCTTCCCTGAACGCGTTAACGTAGGATTCATGCAGGTCATTAACCGTAATCAGATCAAACTACGGGTGTATGAACGCGGCGCAGGTGAAACTCAGGCCTGCGGCAGCGGTGCCTGTGCGGCGGTTGCCGTGGGGATCCAGCAAGGTTTGCTGGATGAAAACGTTCAGGTTGATCTTCCCGGTGGGCGTTTGCACATTCGCTGGAAAGGGCCTGATAACCCCCTATTTATGACAGGCCCTGCGACCCACGTTTATGATGGATTTATACACCTGTAATTCATACGTTTATGAGTGAGCGATAGACAACTATGAGCGACATCGAAGATCGGGTATTGGATAATCTGGCGCTAAGTGACGCGCAGGTGATGGAGTATCTGCAACAGAATCCTGACTTCTTCATTCGTAATGCACGCAATGTTGAGCAGATGCAGATCCCTCATCCGGTGCGTGGTGCCGTTTCATTAGTTGAATGGCAACTGAACCGACAACGTCAGCACATCTTCAATTTAGAAGAGGAGATCACGTTGCTGATGGAACAGGCCAGCGCCAATGAAGTTCTGTTTAATCGCCTGCTAGAGCTCCAAGGGCATCTTGCGGGCGCAGAAAGCCTTGCTGATTTTCTCCAACGATTTAACCGCTGGGCGCGTTCTCTTGGGCTCGCCGGTGCCAATATTCGTTTGTTTAGCGACAAATGGTATCTGAATGCGCCTTCTGACTTTGCGCATTTGGCTTTGTCGCGCAATGAATTTGAAATGATGCGAATTCAACGATTGGGGAACCAAAACCACTATCTCGGTACTCTGAATGGCCCTGAGCTATTGCTGGTTTTGCCTCAGGCGAAAATGGTGGGCTCGGTCGCGCTTTCTTTGATGGGTGAGTTTGGTGACTTAGGTCTGATTATCTTCAGCAGTCGCGATAGCCATCATTATCAGCAAGGTCAAGGCACCGTGTTGCTTGATCAGCTCGCATTGCTGATGCCGGGGCTAATCAGCCGTTGGATTGAACGCCAATGAGCAGTGATACTCAGGCGCTGGAACTGCCGGTTGAGGCATTCCTGCGCTTTTTGCGCGTTGAGCGTCAGCTCAGCCCGCATACCATCGAAAGCTATCATCATCAGCTGACTGCCATTATTGAGATTGTTGCCCCCGCTGGTTTACGCGATTGGCGGCAACTCGATGCAACCCAAGTGCGTATGATAACCGCGCGTAGCAAGCGAAAAGGCCTTGAGGCTGCAAGCCTTGCCCTACGTTTGTCGGCGCTACGCAGCTTTATCGATTGGCAGGTGAGCCAAGGCGTGATGTCGGTTAATCCGGCGAAAGGCATTAGCGCACCGAAACAGGCTCGCCACTTACCCAAAAATCTCGACGTTGATGACGTAAACCGTCTGCTCGACATAGATGCGAGCGATCCCCTTGCCGTGCGCGATCGCACCATGCTGGAAGTGATGTATGGCGCGGGTCTGCGTCTTTCCGAACTGGTGGGATTAGACTGCCGCCACATGAATATGGCCTCAGGCGAGGTGTGGGTGATGGGGAAGGGGAGCAAAGAGCGAAAGCTGCCGATTGGACGTACGGCCATTCATTGGCTGGAACAGTGGCTGCCACTGCGTGAGATTTACGATCCGGTAGATGACGCTGTTTTTGTGTCTAAGCTGGGTAAGCGAATTTCGGTGCGAAGCGTGCAAAAGCGCTTTGCTGAATGGGGCGTTAAACAAGGCGTCACCAGTCATATTAACCCGCATAAGCTCCGTCACTCTTTTGCAACGCATATGCTTGAATCCAGTGGCGATCTGCGTGCAGTGCAAGAGCTGCTAGGTCATGCGAATCTGACCACCACTCAAATCTATACCCACCTCGATTTCCAACATTTGGCGAAGGTGTATGATGCAGCGCATCCACGCGCGAAACGAGGAAAATCCTGATGTGCTCGACGCTTCATTTCTATCGCCCGCTCAACGCGATCGGGGCTTTTACCTTCGATCTGGACGATACGCTTTATGATAATCACCCCGTGATTATGCGTACCGAGCGAGAGTCTCTGGCATTTTTGCAGCAAAACTTTGAACCGCTGCGCGATTGGCAAAGCATTGACTGGCAACGCCTGCGCGCTGAACTGCGGGCTGAAAATCCTGAAATTTATCACGACGTCACCGCCTGGCGATGGCAGGCTGTGCATCTGGCGTTAACGCGAAACGGTTTTAACCACGCCCAAGCTAGCGCTGGCGCAGATTCTGCGATGGAAAACTTTGCCTACTGGCGTAGCCAAATCACGGTGCCGGAGTCGACGCATAAGACGCTGCAAGCGTTAGCGGAGAAAGCGCCGTTAGCGGCAATTACCAACGGTAATGCGGATCCGAACCTATTTGGTTTAGCGGACTATTTTGCGTTTATATTGCGCTCAGGTCCTGACGGACGCGCTAAGCCTTACAACGACATGTATTGTGCCGCTCAGCAGCGCTTAAACGTTCCCATCGGAAATATTCTGCATGTGGGCGATGACCTCACCACCGACGTGGCGGGAGCCGTGCGCTGCGGCATGCAGGCCTGCTGGATCAACGACCGTGAGCGCAGCCTAACAACCGCTTCAGATAGCCGTTTGTTACCTCACGTTGAGATTTCACGGTTGGATTCGCTCACCGCGCTGATATAATCTCCAATAATCTGTATAAATTCCCAGTGAAAAAGACGTATTGCGTTTAGCGACGCGTCTGTTTCCCCATTTTAAAACGGTGCCTATGGACGTTTCCGATCTGCTCAACAGCCTTAACGATAAACAACGCGAAGCCGTTGCTGCGCCACGCAGTAATCTTCTGGTGCTGGCTGGAGCCGGAAGCGGCAAGACGCGCGTATTGGTGCATCGCATCGCGTGGCTGCTGTCGGTAGAAAACTGTTCGCCGTTTTCGATTATGGCCGTCACCTTTACCAACAAAGCCGCGGCGGAAATGCGCCACCGTATCGAACATCTGATTGGCACTAGCCAAGGCGGCATGTGGATCGGTACTTTCCACGGTTTAGCGCACCGCCTGCTGCGTGCGCACCATCTGGATGCCAATCTGCCGCAGGATTTCCAAATCCTTGATAGCGATGACCAGCTACGTTTGCTTAAACGTATCGTTAAGGCATTGAATCTGGATGAGAAACAGTGGCCGCCGCGTCAAGGCATGTGGTACATCAACAACAAAAAAGATGATGGTCTGCGCCCTCAGCACATTGAAAGCTACGGAAATCCGGTAGAACAGACATGGCTGCGCGTCTATCAGGCCTATCAAGAAGCCTGTGACCGTGCGGGGCTGGTGGATTTTGCCGAGCTGCTATTACGCGCTCACGAGCTTTGGCTCAACAAGCCTCAAATCCTCAACCACTATCGCGAACGTTTCACCAATATTCTGGTGGACGAATTCCAAGATACCAACCGGATTCAGTACGCATGGATCCAGATGTTGGCGGGCAATAGCGGCAAAGTGATGATTGTTGGCGATGACGATCAGTCGATCTATGGCTGGCGTGGCGCTCAGGTTGAGAACATCCAACGTTTTCTGGATGATTTCCCCGGTGCTGAGACTATCCGCTTAGAACAAAACTACCGTTCAACCAGCAATATACTGAAAGCCGCCAACGCCTTAATTGAAAATAACGATGGGCGCTTGGGTAAAAAGCTGTGGACCGAAGACGGCGACGGCGAAAAAATTTCGCTCTACTGCGCGTTTAATGAATTGGATGAATCACGTTTTGTGGTGAATCGGATTAAAGCGTGGCAGGACAACGGCGGCTCTCTTAACGACTGCGCCATTCTTTATCGTAGCAACGCCCAATCGCGTGTATTGGAAGAGGCACTGTTACAGGTGGCGATGCCATACCGTATTTACGGTGGACAACGATTCTTCGAACGTCAGGAAATCAAAGATGCGTTGGCGTATTTACGCCTGATTTCCAACCGTAATGACGATGCGGCGTATGAGCGTGTGGTTAACACGCCAACGCGCGGTATTGGTGATCGTACGCTGGACGTTATCCGCCAAGCCGCCCGCGATCGTCAACTGACGTTATGGCAGGCCACACACGAGCTGATCCAAGAAAAAGTGTTTGCTGGGCGAGCCTCAGGCGCACTACAGCGCTTTATCGAGCTGATTGATGCCTTAGCCAGTGATACGGCTGATATGCCGCTGCATGTACAGACAGACCGCGTGGTGCGCGATTCGGGTCTGCGTCAGATGTATGAGCAAGAAAAGGGTGAAAAAGGCCAAACGCGTATTGAGAACTTAGAAGAACTGGTGACCGCTACGCGTCAGTACAGCTATGAGGATGAAGACGAAGACTTGCTGCCGCTGCAGGCATTCCTGTCACATGCGGCGCTTGAAGCCGGTGAAGGGCAAGCAGACGCTTATCAAGACGCGGTTCAGCTCATGACGTTGCACTCGGCGAAAGGTCTGGAATTCCCACAGGTGTTTATCGTGGGGATGGAAGAGGGGATGTTCCCAAGCCAAATGTCGCTGGATGAAGGCGGTCGTTTGGAAGAAGAACGCCGCTTGGCCTACGTTGGGGTGACGCGAGCGATGCGAAAACTGACGATCACCTATGCGGAAACTCGCCGTCTGTATGGCAAAGAGGTTTATCACCGCCCATCTCGCTTTATTGGGGAATTACCAGAAGAGTGCGTAGAAGAGGTGCGCCTGCGGGCAAGCGTTACCCGCCCCGTTAAACACGCCAGTATGGGAACCCCAATCAGCGCCAATGACAGCGGTTTCAAACTCGGTCAGCGGGTGAAACACGCCACGTTTGGTGAAGGTACGGTGATCAATCTGGAAGGCAGCGGTGAGCATAGTCGCTTGCAGATTGCGTTTCAGGGCGAAGGCATTAAGTGGCTGGTTGCGGCTTATGCCAAGTTAGAGGCGATGTAATCCTGATTGAGTCCCTCTTTCCAATCTCCCCCTTTTCAGGGGGAGCGTTTGGGCGCTTATTCGGCAATCGAATATTTATCCCCAACTTGTGCCTGCGAATACCACACCATCAGTTCCTGAGTGCCAGCCTCGCCCTCTGCGGGGGCCCAAGGCGCGGAATCCTGCTCGGTGACGGGCTGATAGCCACCATGTTTAACTTCAAAAATCACGCCGCCGTGATCCAGTGACAGTACCGAATGCCAGGTTCCGGCATCCATCTCTAGAGCCACACACTCTTCGCCGAGTACCACGCGACGACTTACCACGCCTTGCTCGTCAAAATTCAGTATCACAAAGCGGCCGCTCAGCGGCAGCAAAAGCTCGAAAGTATGCGGATGGCGATGTGGACGGATGTAAGTTCCGGGCTCCATCGCGATGGCAAGACGCTGCACCGGATCGCTCAATTCTGGGTGAAAATTGCGGTGAGCGCGTAAACGAGGTGCGCTGGCCGCAGCGGCGCTCTGTTGTTTCAGATCATCAAACGTGATTTGTTTCATAGGGTGTGCCTGATTTTAGGAATAGTGGAGTCTAATGGGTGAATGCATTGCTATAAGGTAATAGATGGGTCAAGCTAGAGATATAATTTTTACCTTACATTTCCGATTGCAGCATGGTTGTCGAAAGCAAAATCCATAAATGTTTTGGTATAAAACATCCTGAGTGAATAATGTTCTGGAATTAGTCACAACGCCAGTTGACAGGCTTTTTCGTATCGGCGTAACATGCGCGCACTATTATCTGTGAGGACATACGCCTTGGACACACCCAGTAGATACTGGCTCAATGAACCCGTTAGCGGGTACAACTTCTAAGGCTATCCACTTATGCTGATAGCCTTCGTGGTTGTCAGCGACCTCTATACGTCGCTATGAGTCAGATCTGATATGGTCTGAAACAGCTGGGTGACGCTACCCCTCGTTTGTTTCCTGTGCTCCATGCGTGATCCTTAATGTCACCGCAACGGAGTTTAAAAGCATGCTAAGTGCATTTAGATTAGACAACAGCCGCTTATCCCGTCTGGAGCTGGATGACACGGAAGATCTGACTTCATCTCTGTGGGTCGACTTAGTCGAACCTGAAGAAGATGAGCGTCAACGAGTTCAAGA
This sequence comes from Hafnia sp. CBA7124, assembly GCF_002355555.1. Taxonomy (NCBI): domain Bacteria; kingdom Pseudomonadati; phylum Pseudomonadota; class Gammaproteobacteria; order Enterobacterales; family Hafniaceae; genus Hafnia; species Hafnia sp. CBA7124. The sequence goes on from NZ_AP017469.1 coordinate 193,203, forward strand.
TGAGCTAGGTCAAAGTCTGGCAACTCGCCCAGAACTGGACGATATCGAAGCATCAGCACGTTTCTTCGAAGATGAAGACGGCCTGCATATTCACTCCTTCTTCTATTATGAAGATGCGGAAGATCATGCCGGTAACTCCACCGTGGCATTTACCATCCGCGATGGTCGCCTATATACGCTACGCGAGCGCGAACTGCCGGCGTTTCGGCTGTATCGCATGCGCGCCCGTAACCAGATGCTGGCCGATGGAAACGCCTATGAGCTGTTACTCGATCTGTTCGAAACCAAAATCGAACAACTGGCAGATGAAATCGAAAACATCTACAGCGATCTGGAAAAGCTCAGCCGCGTGATTATGGAAGGTCATCAGGGCGACGAATATGATGAAGCCCTTTCGACACTGGCTGAACTGGAAGATATCGGTTGGAAGGTTCGCTTATGTTTGATGGATACCCAGCGAGCACTGAATTTCTTGGTGCGTAAGGCGCGTTTACCGGCCAGCCAGTTGGAGCAGGCGCGTGAAGTCTTGCGAGATATCGAATCCCTGCTGCCGCATAACGAATCGCTGTTCCAGAAAGTAAACTTCCTGATGCAGGCGGCAATGGGCTTTATCAACATTGAACAGAACCGCATCATCAAGATCTTCTCGGTGGTATCGGTGGTATTCCTGCCGCCAACGCTGGTGGCATCAAGCTACGGGATGAACTTTGAGTTCATGCCTGAGCTGAAATGGTCGTTCGGTTATCCGGGGGCGATTGGTTTGATGATTCTGGCGGGGCTTGCGCCGTATTTATACTTCAAGCGCAAAAACTGGCTTTAATCTGTCTCTTCTTTTCCTCCCCATCGCAGGGGAGGAAAGTCTGCTTTAGCTGCGCAATTTTCTCTGCGTATACAGCGCATCCATAATAAACAACAGCAGTGCCGCCCAAATAAAACCGAACGCCACCAGTTTGTCCTGCGTCATTTGCTCGTTGTAGAAGGTAATCGCCAGAATAAACATCAACGTTGGGCCAAGGTATTGGAAGAATCCCAGCGTAGAAAGGCGTAAGCGTGTTGCAGCGGCTGTAAAGAACAGCAATGGAATGGTGGTGACAATGCCGGCGGCCACCAACAGCAGGTTGAGCGACATGGGATTTGCACTCAAATGGCTGGTTGCGCTGTCGGCAAAGCCAAACAGGTAAATAGCCGCAATTGGCAGTAACCATAGGGTTTCAATCAGCATGCCGGTTTGAGCATCAACCGCGATTTTCTTACGAATCAGTCCGTAAAATGCAAAACTAAACGCCAGCCCAAGTGAGATCACCGGCACCGAGCCAAACTTCCAGAGCTGAATCAGTACCCCGCAGACCGCCAGCGCCAGCGCAATCCACTGCATCCGTCGGAAGCGTTCACCGAGGAAAACCACGCCCAGTAATACGTTAACCAATGGGTTGATGAAGTATCCGAGGCTGGCTTCCAGCATATGGTGATTATTCACTGCCCAGATAAACAACAGCCAGTTTCCGCCAATCAAACAAGCGCTTAGCGCGAGAAGGCCAATCTTGCCGGGGGTTTTGCCCAGAGCTCTTACTTTGGACCAATTTTTAGTCAGCGAAAGCAAAATCAGCATAAAGAAGAATGACCAGATCACGCGATGTGTCAGGATCTCGGTGGGCGGAACCTGCTGGATCAGCTTAAAGTAGGCAGGGGCGATACCCCAAATAAAATAGGCTGCCAGAGCAAACAAGATGCCTTGGCGAGTTTGTTGCGAATCCATGAAACACTTCCGAAAAAATGAATAGGCGCTGAGTCTACTGTATTTTTCTGGAATGTTTCATAGTAGTAACAGAGATGATTCAATTAAGCCTAACTTATCCCAAGATTTCACAGAAATCTGGTAAAAAATGCTACCTAGCCGACCATATACGTGGCAGTGGCTGAAGCAATATGTAGGTTTGATTCGTTATGAAGTTCAACGCGTGCAACCGCGACTTTATTACCCGCTCTGAGCAGGCTACCGCTAGCCACAAAACGTTCACCACGGCCGGGGCGTAGATAGTCCACTCGCATATCGATTGTGCCCATTTTAGACAGTCGTGCCAGCAACTCTTCCTGTGTGATTTCGTCATGGCGCAATAGGGCTGAACCCACACACACCAAGCCTGCGCAAACATCCAATACCGATGCGATAACACCGCCGTGCAAAATTTTCTGATGAGCATTGCCGACCAGCATTTCTTTGGAATCGAAAACTAGCTCGGCATAGTCTGCCTCGAAACGCTGAAGCTCTAGCCCTAACGCTCGATTAAATGGCATGTGATAAACGAAAATTTCGCTAATGAGGGCGCTAGCAGATTCGCGCGTGAGGAGCGTGGCTGACATGGTTCTGTCCTTCTTCTTACAGGTGGATAATGAATATTATTGTTAATTTTATGTTGATATTATGCTTAATTATTGTTTGGTTCCAGCACCAATAAGAATGATGAACGTTCCTGCAGAGTCCCTAACGTGTAGAATGTCGCCTTTGAATCATTGATGGCGTAACTATTAGGGGTAATAACGATGCGTAAGGGATGGATGATGTTAGCGGGACTGCTGGCGGTTCCTGCTGCGGTTCAGGCTGAAGAGGCAACGATAAAGCAGGTTCATGATAAGCCGCAGGTGAAAGGCAGCATCATCGCGAACATGTTGGTTGAACACGATAACCCATTTACGCTCTATCCTTACGATACGAACTACCTGCTTTATACTGAAACCAGCGATGTAAACAAAGAAGCCATTCAGTCTTATTCTTGGGCTGATGACGCACGCAAAGACGAAGTTAAATTCCAGCTCAGCCTCGCGTTCCCTATCATCCGTGGAATTGCCGGTGATAACTCGGTGTTAGGGATGTCTTACACGCAACGCTCGTGGTGGCAGGCTTTCAACCGTAGCGCATCTTCTCCGTTCCGTGAAACCAACTATGAGCCACAGCTTTTTGTCGGCTGGGCAACGGATTATCAGTTAGGTGATTGGACGCTTCGCGACATAGAAACCGGCTTTAATCATCAGTCTAACGGACGCTCTGATCCAACGTCGCGCAGTTGGAACCGCGTCTATGCGCGTTTAATGGCGCAAAACGGCAACTTCCAAGCGCAGATTAAACCGTGGTATCGCATTCCCGAAAGCAGCAGCAAAGATGATAACCCTGATATCACCAAATATATGGGTTACTACGAAGCCCAGATAGGCTATGAGTGGGGTGAAAGCGTCTTTACGGCGAAGGGCCACTATAACTGGAATACCGGTTACGGCGGCGGTGAGCTGGGATGGAGCTATCCGATGACGAAAACGTTGCGTTTCTACACGCAGTTGTATAGCGGCTACGGTGAATCAATGATTGATTACAATTTCAATCAAACCCGTTTTGGCGTGGGCATTATGCTCAACGATTTCATGTAATTTGCGCGCAACGCATATCCGCTAACGACAAAACCGGTGCATACGCCTAAAATAGCGCCGGTCTTAATTTATCACCCCTTTGGTTGAGGAGCAGCGTGGCAACGGCAGCCGTAATCAATGCAGAAATGCTGGCAGAGCAGGTTTTGCGCGATACTTTTGGGTATCAGCAGTTCCGTCCTGGACAGCAAACTATCATCAATGCTGCGATCGCGGGACGGGATTGTCTGGTTGTGATGCCAACCGGAGGCGGAAAGTCTCTGTGTTATCAAATCCCTGCGTTGGTGATGGATGGCTTAACGCTGGTGGTTTCTCCGTTGATTTCCCTGATGAAAGATCAGGTCGATCAGCTACAGGCGAACGGCGTTAGCGCAGCCTGTCTTAACTCCACGCAGAACCGTGAACAGCAGCAAGAGGTATACGCTGGCTGTCGCAGTGGGGCGATAAAGCTTCTCTATATCGCCCCAGAACGACTGATGATGGATAACTTTCTCGATCAGCTTCCGCACTGGCGACCTGCATTATTGGCGGTAGATGAAGCCCACTGTATTTCACAGTGGGGCCATGATTTCCGTCCTGAATACAGCGCGCTAGGTCTGATTAAGCAGCGTTTCCCTGAGATTCCGGTTATTGCGCTCACGGCCACCGCCGATGATGCCACGCGTAATGACATCGAGCGTTTGCTGTCGTTAAACGATCCGCTGGTTCAGGTTAGCAGTTTTGACCGCCCAAACATTCGTTACACGCTCATCGAAAAATTTAAACCGCTGGATCAACTGATTCGTTTCGTACAGGAACAGCGCGGCAAATCGGGCATTATTTACTGTAACAGCCGAGCCAAAGTCGAAGACACCACGGCGCGTTTGCAAAGTCGGGGCTTTAGCGTTGGGGCTTATCACGCAGGGCTCGATCACGAACATCGCTCTTCGGTACAGGAAGCATTTCAACGCGACGATCTGCAGATTGTGGTGGCAACGGTTGCGTTCGGCATGGGCATTAACAAGCCCAACGTGCGTTTTGTGGTGCACTTTGATATTCCACGTAATATCGAAGCTTACTATCAGGAAACCGGTCGCGCTGGGCGCGATGGTTTACCCGCTGAAGCCGTTCTGCTCTATGACCCTGCTGATATGGCTTGGCTGCGCCGTTGTTTAGAAGAAAAACCTGAAGGGCAGCAGAAAGAGATTGAACGCCATAAGCTAAACGCGATGAGCGCTTTCGCTGAGGCGCAAACCTGCCGTCGTTTAGTGCTGCTGAATTACTTTGGCGAAGGACGGCAAGAATCTTGCGGCAACTGCGATATTTGTCTCGATCCGCCAAAACGTTACGATGGGCTAGAGGACGCGCAAAAGGCGCTGTCAGCGATTGCTCGGGTTGGTCAGCGGTTTGGTATCGGTTATGTTGTTGAGATCCTGCGTGGGGCGAATAACACCCGTATTCGCGAGTTTGGTCACGACAAGCTGAAAGTCTATGGCCTAGGGCGTGACCATACGACCGAACACTGGGTCAGCGTATTACGCCAGCTTATTCATTTGGGCTTAGTGACGCAAAATATTGCGATGCATTCCGCGTTGCAGCTGACTGAATCGGCGCGTCCTGTTTTGCGCGGCGAAGTTCCACTTCAGTTGGCCGTGCCACGCGTCATCAATCTTAAATCACGCAGCAGCAGTAGCCATGCCAGCAAAAACTACGGTGGAAACTATGACCGTAAGCTGTTTGCCAAGCTGCGTAAGCTACGCAAAGCGATTGCTGACGAAGAGAATATCCCGCCATACGTGGTATTTAACGATGCTACGTTGCTAGAAATGTCAGAGCAGATGCCGATTCGCGCCAGCGAATTGCTGAGCATTAACGGCGTGGGGCAGCGTAAACTGGATCGCTTTGGTGCACCGTTTATGACGCTGATCCGAGAACACGTTGATGGCGATGATGAGTAGTTTTACGCGCTAACTCTGTCTCCCTCAATGTTGCTCAGGGAGACAGACAGCAGTGACTTCAATTATTCAGGCACAATCCATTCAACTTTGGCATGACCAGTACCTTCGGGTACCAGTACTTTATGCAGCCAAGGCAGAACGTCGCGCATCTGTTGTTCTAGCTTCCACGGCGGGTTGATCACAATCATGCCGGAAGCGGTCATACCGCGCTGATCGCTATCTGGGCGAACCGCCAATTCGATTTGCAAAATGCGACGAATACTGGTGTCTTGCAGATCGCGAGTCATGCGTTTGATTTGCTGACGCAGCACCACGGGATACCACAGCGCATAGACGCCGGTGGCAAAACGCTTATAGCCTTCCTGAATACCTTTCACCACGTCTTGATAATCGGTTTTCATCTCATACGGCGGATCGATCAACACGAAGCCACGGCGTGACAATGGAGGAAGCTGTGATTTGAGCTGCTGATAGCCATCGGCTTTCATTACTTTTGCGCGCTCGTCTTTAGCAAACTCATTGCGCAGCAGCGGGAAATCCGTTGGGTGCAGTTCGGTTAGATGGATTTTGTCGAAATCGCGCAGCAGCTGGCGCGCAATCAATGGTGAACCTGGGTAGTAACGCAGTTGTTCGCCACGGTTAAAGTGTTTTACCGCGCTCAGGTAGGCTTCAAGCTCGGCAGGAACATCGTCGCGTTGCCAAATACGTGCGATACCTTCGAGGTATTCGCCGGTTTTTTCTGCATGCTCACCACTGAGCTGATAACGCCCCGCGCCGGAATGCGTATCCAGATAAAGGAAAGGCTTATCCTTTTCTTTCAGCGATTCAATAATCAAACTCTGAACGGTGTGTTTGAGGACATCGGCGTGATTGCCGGCGTGAAAACTGTGGCGATAACTTAACATGTGAGGCTTCTCCTGCTCTGGGATGGCATTATCTATCAAAGCGATTGAACCCGCCAGCCATTGATTTTCGCTACACTTAACCTCATCTTAGATCTAAACAATCTTTTCAAACCGGTTGCCCGACGAATTGGGGGGCTGGTTAAGTCGATTTATACGCCGCACTGATGCGGCCAAGACCGTTAGCCTTCGTTGTTAATGGCAAAACTATATAGGACGCTTTCTTATGACCAATCCGTTACTGACGCCGTTCGACCTGCCACCATTCTCTAAAATCAAACCTGAGGACATCGTTCCTGCGGTGAAAAGCGCATTGGCAGATTGTCGTGCCGAAGTGGAGCGCGTGGTCGCGCAAGATGCGCCATTTACTTGGGATAATCTGTGCCAGCCGCTGGCTGAGGTTGACGATCGTCTGAGCCGTATTTTTTCCCCTGTCAGCCATTTGAATTCCGTGCAAAACAGCCCTGAGCTGCGTGAAGCTTACGAACAGTGCCTGCCATTGTTGTCTGAATACGGCACTTGGGTAGGTCAGCATGAAGGGCTGTATCAGGCCTACCGTAGCCTGAAAGACGGCGCGGGTTTTGCTGCGTTAACCAAACCGCAGAAGAAAGCGGTGGAAAACTCACTGCGTGATTTCGAGCTGTCTGGCATTGGTTTGCCGAAAGAAAAACAGCAGCGCTATGGCGAAATTATGGCGCGCCTGTCCGAACTGGGTTCTGCATTCAGCAACAACGTATTGGATGCGACCATGGGCTGGAGCAAGCTGATTACTGATGAAAAAGAGCTTTCAGGTCTGCCTGAAAGTGCGCTCGCGGCCGCGAAGGCGCTGGCTGAATCCAAAGAGAAAGAAGGCTGGCTGTTAACGCTGGATATCCCAAGCTATCTGCCGGTGATGACCTATGCGGACAACCGCGAGCTGCGCCATGAGATGTATCAGGCGTTTACCACGCGTGCATCCGATCAGGGGCCAAACGCAGGTCAGTGGGATAACAGCGAAATCATGGCTGAAACTCTGCAACTGCGTCACGAATTAGCTCAGCTGCTTGGCTTTAAATCCTATGCCGATAAATCATTGGCAACCAAAATGGCAGAAAACCCACAGCAGGTTCTGGCATTCCTGAATGACCTAGCCGAACGCGCTCGTCCTCAAGGTGCGCAAGAGCTGGCTGAACTGCGTGAGTTTACGCGCCAGCACTTTGATGTTACCGAGCTGGAAGCGTGGGATATCACCTACTACAGCGAAAAACAGAAACAACATCTGTACTCTATCAGCGATGAACAGCTGCGCCCTTACTTCCCTGAACAGCGCGTATTGAGCGGTTTGTTTGAGGTGGTGAAACGTATTTACGGTATCACGGCGAAAGAGCGTCATGATATTGACGTGTGGAATCCAGAGGTTCGTTTCTTCGAGCTTTATGATGCGACCGGCGAGCTGCGCGGTAGTTTCTATCTCGATCTTTATGCCCGTGAGCATAAGCGTGGCGGTGCGTGGATGGATGACTGTGTAGGCCGTCTGCGTCGTGCCGATGGTAGCCTGCAGAAGCCAGTTGCCTATCTGACCTGTAATTTTAACCGTCCAATCGGCGACAAGCCTGCGTTGTTTACACATAACGAAGTGACCACGCTGTTCCATGAGTTCGGTCATGGCCTACATCATATGCTGACCACGATTGAAACCGCAGGCGTTTCAGGGATCAACGGTGTGCCATGGGATGCCGTCGAGTTGCCAAGCCAGTTTATGGAAAACTGGTGCTGGGAGCCGGAAGCGCTGGCCTTTATCTCGGGTCATTACCAGACCAATGAGCCACTTCCGCAGGAGATGCTGGATAAAATGTTGGCGGCGAAAAACTATCAGGCCGCGCTGTTTATCCTGCGTCAGCTCGAGTTTGGGATGTTTGATTTCCGTCTGCATACTGAGTTCGATCCTGCGCAAGGCGCTCGTATTCTCGATACTCTGAAAGAAGTTAAAGCGTTAGTGGCGGTGATGCCGTCGCCAAGCTGGGGCCGTTTCCCACATGCGTTCAGCCATATCTTTGCTGGCGGCTATGCGGCGGGTTACTACAGTTATCTGTGGGCAGAGCTGCTGTCTGCTGATGCGTTCTCTCGCTTCGAGGAAGAGGGTATTTTCAACGTAGATACCGGCCGTGCGTTCTTGGATAACATCCTGTCGCAGGGTGGTTCCGATGAGCCAATGAACCTGTTCAAAAACTTCCGTGGCCGTGAGCCGAAAATTGATGCCATGCTGCGTCACTACGGTATCAAGGGCTAATGCGTTGAGTATTCAGTTAGTGTTAGAAGAGGGCGCCGACAGCGGCGCCTTATCTCATTTAGCCGAGCGCTGGGGATTGGTTCACGATCCTGACGCGATAATGGCGTTGGTATTAACGCCTGAGCATTTAGAACTCCGCAAGTTGGATGAACCCAAGCTGGGCGCGATTTTTGTCGATTTTGTCGCCGGGGCCATGGCGCATCGCCGCAAGTTTGGCGGCGGCCGTGGTGAAGCAGTGGCAAAAGCCGTGGGTATCAAAGGCAGCTATGTGCCGAGCGTTGTGGATGCGACCGCAGGATTAGGGCGCGATGCCTATGTCTTGGCATCGGTCGGGTGCCATGTGCGCATGTTGGAGCGTCATCCCGTGGTGGCGGCACTGCTTGATGATGGTTTGCAACGTGGCTATGCAGATCCTGAAATCGGCGGCTGGCTGCAAGAGCGCCTGACTTTGCTGCATGCCTCCAGTATTGATGCGTTGAAAGATCTTAGCCCTGCGCCAGAAGTGGTGTATCTCGATCCGATGTATCCGCATAAACAGAAAAGTGCGCTAGTGAAGAAAGAGATGCGTGTGTTCCAGTCACTGGTGGGTGCTGACTTGGATGCCGATGCATTATTAGCTCCTGCGCGTGCGCTGGCGACGAAACGTATCGTAGTAAAACGCCCTGATTATGCTCCGCCACTGGCGGATGTGCCTGCACATGCTGCCACTACCACTAAAAATCACCGCTTTGATATTTACACGCCGCTGAAATAGTTCTTCATGTAAATAACCCTCCCCTTCGCAGGGGAGGGAACTGTGCAGTGAGTACCGAAGAAGCTCGAATGGCCCTTTCTCTGCTAAGGGGGCGCTGGCGAGGGAGCCAATATTACCGAGTCGTAAATTAATAGCCTGAACTCGTTTTCTTCAGCGTATCGCCTTGCTTGATCGGTTTTTTATCCATCTGATCTTTGCTCATTTCATCTTGTTTAGGCGCTTCGCCTTTTTGCATTGCGTCCAAGTGCTGCTTTTTCATTTCCTGCGGCTTTTTACTCATGTGATCCATTTTATGCGGCTCTTGCTGCATACCATCGCCGGATGCACTTGTTGTATCAGCGGCGAAAGCGAATCCGCTACCCATCAGTAAAGCGCTACACGTCACAACCGTAATAATTTTTCTCATGGTCAGATCCTTATTGATAGTGGGGTCAGGGCCAGTATTGCGTTCACTTGTTCAGCAAAGCCTCACAGAGTTATAAATTATTTGTGATAACTCAGGGCACAAACCCTGTGTAGACTAATTATAAAAATGCACTTGGAGCCAGAACGCGATGGAAGGAATGAAGCGAATTCTAATTGTAGAAGATGACTCGCATATTGCCGATTTACTGGCGTTGCATCTGCGTGATGAGGGCTACCACATCGAGCACGCGGCTGATGGCATTGCCGGTATGGCGATGTTGGAGCAGGGCGGTTGGGATGCGCTCATTCTCGATCTGATGCTGCCGGGCATTGATGGGCTTGATATCTGCCGTCGCGCTCGCAGCATGACACGTTATACACCGATTATTATGATAAGCGCCCGCTCCAGCGAAGTGCATCGGGTTCTGGGATTAGAGCTAGGTGCCGATGACTATTTAGCCAAACCGTTTTCGATGATTGAGCTGGCCGCACGCGTTAAAGCGCTGTTTCGTCGTCAGGAAGCGATGAGCCGTAATTTACAGATGGATGCAGGGCGTTTGGACATTGCGGATCTGGTCATCGATCCTATTGCGCGAGCGGTTTGGAAGGATCAACAGCCTGTCGATCTCACGCCGCGTGAATTTGATTTGCTGTATTTTTTCGCTAAAAATCCAGACAAAGTTTTTTCTCGTTTGCAGCTTCTCGATCAGGTCTGGGGCTACCAGCACGATGGTTATGAGCACACGGTTAACACCCATATCAATCGGCTACGTATAAAAATTGAAGCCGATCCTTCCGAGCCGCAGCATATTCTGACCGTTTGGGGCTCTGGCTATAAATTTTCGGCGTTAGGTATGGGGAATTAAATGAACCGATTAAGTCTATCCCAGCGCTTAACGCTGGTGTTTGCGTTGTTGCTGGTCGCGTGCTGTGCGGTATCGGGTTGGCTTCAGGTGCGCAGTAATACGCAATATAGTCAGCAGGTTATCCAGCGCTTGTCCGTTAATCTTGCTCAGCATATTACGGATAATAACCGGCTACTCGGTGAGCAGGGGCTAAATCCTGCCTCGGTAAAAAAGCTGTTCGATCAGTTGATGTCGGTAAATCCGAGTGTGGAAGTGTATCTGCTTGATAAGCAAGGACACATCATTGGTGATGCGGCGCCAGAAGGGCGAATTAAGCGTCGTGATGTGAGCCTTCAGCCCATCAATGCGCTCATGCAGGGGCAAAGTATGCCGGTTTATGGCGACGATCCGCGCAGTGTCGATGGGCAAAAGGTATTTAGCGTCGCGCCGCTACAGGTTGAGGGAAAAACCGAAGGCTATTTATACGTTGTTTTGCTGGGCGAGGATTACGCTCGGTTAACCGATGATGCGCGTATTGGCTCGACGGTTTGGACCGTTGTAGGGTCGATGGGATTGATTGTGCTGTTTGGTTCACTGGCCGGTTGGTTGGCTTTCCGCTGGGTGACGAAACCGGTGCGTCAGCTTACGCGTCAGGTGAGTAAGCTTGAACAGGAAGGGCTGGATTACGCTCGGGTTATGGCGCTAAGCGTGCCTGAAGCTGATGTGAAAAGTGATGAAGTGACTCAGCTTAGACGCGCATTTGTTTTGATGGCTAGACGCATTGCCGAGCAGTGGAAAACTTTGGCGGAACAGGATCAGCAACGGCGTGAATTTATTGCCAATATTTCACACGACTTGCGCACGCCGTTGACCTCTTTGCATGGCTATCTCGAAACGCTATCCGTGAAGTCGGCGAGTTTAAGCGAGGTGGATCGTAAGCGTTATCTGGATATCGCCTTGGCGCAAAGCCTTAAAGTTGGGCGACTAGCGCAGGAGTTATTTGAGTTAGCTCGCTTGGAATATGGCGCGGTTAAACCGCAGAAAGAACGCATGTCGTTTAGCGAGCTTTTGCAGGATGTTTTTCAGAAGTTTGAGCTGGCGGCAGAAACTCGCCAAATTAAGCTTACTGCGGATATCGCCAAAGGTTTACCGTTGGTCAACGCCGATATTTATATGATGGAGCGCGTGTTAACCAATCTGTTGGATAACGCGATCCGCCATACTCCGCAGGGGGGAAATATTGCGGTGAAACTTTGGCATCAGGAAGGGCAAATTTGGGTTCAACTGACCGACAGCGGCGTAGGTATTCCTGAGGAGCTGAAACCGGGGCTGTTTGAGCGCCCATCATTGCTCTCAGGCGCACGGCGCCAGTCCGCGGGGGGATTGGGGTTGATGATTGTGAAACGAATGCTACAGCTGCACGGTGGCGATATCATGCTGGTTAATGAGAATGAGCAAGGCGCTTGTTTTCGTTTAATGCTACCCGTGTGATCGCTGCCTTAATTATTCACAGACTTAGTGGTAGCATGAATTTCCCCCCTAATTATAAGAGTTAACTCCGATGATGTTGTTTTTGACGGTGGCATTGGTTCATCTGGTGGCTTTAATGGCTCCCGGACCTGATTTCTTTTTTGTTTCCCAAACGGCGGTCAGCCGCTCTCGTTCTGAAGCAATGCAGGGCGTAGTGGGGATTACACTGGGTATCGTCATTTGGGCAGCAGTTGCGCTGATGGGGCTCCATCTGCTGCTGATGAAAATGGCATGGCTGCATAGCATTATCACCGTGGGCGGTGGTTTATATCTGACGTGGATGGGCTATCAACTCCTTAAATCTGCGCGTGCGAAAGGCCAGTTAGACAGCGGCGAAGAAGTTAGCATCACGCTGCCTGCGCGTGGAAAAACGTTCCTGCGTGGTTTTCTCACTAACCTGTCGAACCCAAAAGCGGTCATTTATTTCGGTTCTGTGTTCTCACTGTTTGTCGGCGACAATGTGAGTACGCCAGAACGTGTTGGCCTGTTCGTGATGATAGTGGCGGAAACCTTTGTTTGGTTCAGTATTGTGGCATCGGTATTTGCGCTGCCGGTGATGCGTCGTGGTTATCAGCGTTTAGCCAAGTGGATTGATGGCGTTGCAGGCGTCTTGTTTATCGGCTTTGGTTTGCACCTGATTTTCTCTCGTTCGTAATCATCTTCAGTGAACATAAAAAAAGGCGGGCTAATTAATCATTAGCCCGCCTTTTTTGTATTCGCAAATATTACATCACAGCGAAGAAGATCATACCAACCACTGCGCCCGTGGTGCCTAGGATGGTTTCCATCACGGACCAGGTTTTCAGGGTTTGTGCTTCGGTTGCGCCGGTAAATTTACCGAACAGCCAGAAGCCGGAGTCGTTAACGTGGCTCAGTACGATAGAACCCCCCGCGATACAGATGGAAAGTGCTGCCATCTGTGCGCCGTTGTAGCCCAGCTCGCCAATAACCGGCAGAACCAAACCTACGGTGGTTAAACAGGCAACGGTAGCAGAACCTTGAATCACGCGCACCGCAGCGGCTAGAACGAAGCAGGCAACCGCAATTGGCAGTCCTGCACCAATCAGAGAGTTACCTAACGCTGGACCAACGCCGGAATCCACCAGAATCTGTTTGAATACGCCACCGGCACCGGTAACCAGAAGAATGATACCTGCTGGCTGAATTGCCGCAGAACACACTTCCATCACTTTCTCTTTGCTCATGCCACGACGGATTGCCAGACCATAAATCGCCACCAGACAGGCGATCAGGATTGCCGTGAATGGGTGACCGATAAATTCCAGCCATTTGTGCAGTTCAGTGCCGGTTTCAACAAAGCGTGCACCGATGGTTTTCATACCAACTAGAACCAGCGGGAATAGAACCAGCGCCAGACTAAAACCGAATGAAGGCAGTTTGCTCTTATCCAAGCTTGGCTCTTGGATATCTTCAGGCAGATCCAGCGTCACGTGTTTGCTGATGAAGTTACCAAACAGAGGACCGGCTAAAATCATGCCTGGAATCGCTGCGCACAGACCAATCAGGATCATCCAGCCATAGTCAGCGCCCATCTGGGAAGCCAGCAGCATCGGTGTTGGCCCTGGCAGCAAGAATGCCGCCGCGCCAGCAACACCGGCAAACAGTGGGATAGCCAGTTTCACAACGTTGCCATTGGTACGACGGGCAACGGCGAACACCACGCCAATCAACAATACGATAGCTACGTCGAAGAACAGCGGCAGCGCACACACTAGACCGGCGATACCCAACGCATAGTGGGCACGTTTTTCACCAAAGCTATCTAGCAACTTAGCGGCTATCTGATCTAACGCGCCGGTTTCATGCAGGATTTTGCCGAACATGGCACCCAACGCAACCACGATGGCGAGGAAGCCTAATGTGCCTCCCATGCCTTTTTCCATGGTTTTAGCAATATCATCCAGCGGCATGCCAGAAAAAATACCCGCGCCGATAGAGACCAGCATCAGAGCAACGAAGGCATGCATACGGGCTTTCATCACCAAAAACAGCAGCAGTAAGACCGAGCCTACTGCGGTAAATACGAGAGTAAAAGTACTCATTATGACCCCTGAGAAATCACAGATTTAATGGTTTTAATTGTGTTTTCAACAACGCCGTCCAGAGGGAGGCTGATGTCGACAGCGTGAACGTCCTGCTCAACGCTGGTAGGTTCTTCTAACGCTTCAAATTGAGAAACAAGCATCTGAGGTTTAAAGAAGTGGCCTTTACGTGCCAGCAGACGGCTTTCAATAAGATCGAAATCGCCTTTCAGGTAGATAAAGGAAACGTTTTTGTTGCCGTCGCGCAGCATGTCGCGGTAGCGCTTTTTAAGCGCGGAGCAAACGATCAGAGAGACATCGTTCGTTCGTTGCATAGCGAAAATGGCGTCATTAACCGCTTTCAGCCATGGCGTGCGGTCTTCATCATTCAGCGCGTGGCCTTCAGACATTTTTTGGATATTGGCACGCGGGTGCAAGAAGTCGCCATCCAGAAAACCTGCGTTGAGCTGTTGGGCTACGGAGGTTGCTACAGCAGATTTACCGCTGCCAGATACGCCCATCAGAATAAAAACGTGGTGTTGTGGTTTTTTATCGCTCATTTCTACTCCAGAGAGGGGACGGTTTTCCATCCACTAAATGCAATGTTACTGGTAACTTGTTATGGGTAACATTGTCTGAGCAGCGATAATAATTAGCAAGATTTGTGACAAAGTAGCTTCAATAACTGTGAGGTTACTCTCAGTTACTAACGGGGATTAACTAATATGAGGGGGACAGCTGGGTAATTAGATGCTGCCACCATAAAGTAGCGTGAAACCGACATCGACCATCTGGGATGAAATGGCTTCACCGCGCAGACGAGACAACATCCGTTCTGCTGCGATTTGTCCCATACGCTGACGTGGCGTCAGTACGCTGGCTAATTTAGGCGTCATTACCTGACCGATGTCATGGCCGTGGAACCCGGCAATCGCCATATCTTGAGGAATACGTAGGCCTAAACGTTGGCACTCGAAAGCCGCCCCGGCCGCTAAGTCATCGTTGGTGCAGAAAATACTGTCCATATCAGGATAACGATCTAGCGCTTCGCGCAACAGTTCACTGCCCACCGAATAAGAAGAGCCGCGCGGTATCATGACGCTACGTGGCTGCAAACCGGCATGATTCATCGCCGCTTCATAGCCCTGCTGTTTGATGACGGTACGTTCATCCTGACGAGCGCCAAAGTAAACAACTTTGCGATGCCCGCGGTCGATAATGGCCTGTGTCATTTGTCGAGCGGCTTCAAAATTGTCGAACCCAACGGCGATATCAATGCACGGCGTAATGCAGTCCATCATTTCGACGACCGGAACACCGGATACTTCGATCATTTTACGCGTGCGCGCGGTGTGGTTTCTTTCAGATAGGATCAGCCCATCAACGTTATACGAGAGCAGAGAAAGCAAACGCTCCTCTTCTTTTTCTGGCCGATAACCATAGTGCGCCAGCATGGTTTGATAACCATGTGCGTCGGTGACGCTTTCGATTCCGCGAATCACATCGGCGAAAACTTGGTTGGTCAGAGAAGGAAGCAGTACGCCAATGGCGCGGCTGGTAGAGTTGGAAAGAATATCCGGTGCGCGGTTAGGGATGTAGCCCAGTTCGTCCAGCGCCACTGCAATTTTCGTTTGAAGTGCAGCAGAGACCTGTGATGGGTTGCGCAAATAACGGCTTACCGTCATTTTTGTCACACCAACTTTATCTGCCACATCTTGAAGTACAGGGCGTTTTTTCTTCATTTTCAATGAAATAACTAATGTTCGGACGGATGCACACAGTTTAGCAAAAAAACAATGTGACGTATAAAACAAATGTGGACTGAAATCGCAGCCGTTTAGCTGCGATTTCAATAAACAATGTCAGTGACTTAGCGAGGAATCACATTAAAAACCATTCGCGCGCGAAACCTGTGCAAACCATTCACCGCTCTTTTTCACGCTGCGGGTTTGGGTTGCGAGATCGAGCTGAACAAAGCCGTAGCGGTTTTTGTAGGCATTACACCAAGACCAGTTATCAATAAATGTCCACATGTGATAACCCAAACATTGGCTGCCTTCCTGAATCGCTTTATGCACCCATTGCAGATGTTCACGCACAAATTCGATGCGATAGTCGTCTTGGACTTGCTCGTTTTCGATAAAACGCTGCTCATTTTCCACGCCCATGCCATTTTCAGAAATAAAGCAGCGCGGATTACCGTATTCAATACGTAGATTGGTCAGAATGTCGTAAATGCCTTTCTCATAAATTTCCCATCCGCGATGAGGGTTCATTTTACGACCTGGCATTTCATAGTTTTCAAAGAACCATTCAGGCATAAATGGACTATCGGGATTAACTAGGCTATCGCGGCATTTAATGCGCCGTGGCTGATAGTAATTGATGCCCAAAAGTGAGACGACGCCTTGAGCCAATAGCTCACGGTCACCGCTGCGGCACTCCGGTAGCTTATGATGAGATTTCAGCAAGTCCACTAACTCATCGGGATATTTCCCTAAAAGCGCTGGGTCTAGGAAGCTGCGATTAAACATCAGATCGGCAATGTTAGCCGCTTTCACGTCAGCAGGATTTTCAGAACGAGGGTATGACGGCGTGAGGTTGAGAATGATGCCGATGTCACCGCCCTGATCCAGCTGGCGATAACGTTGCACCGCCTGAGCATGCGCGATCATGGTGTGATAGGCCACGGTGGCCGCGCGTTTGAAATCCACCACGTTAGGGTAATGGAAGTCATATAGATAACCGCCTTCCACCGGAACAACCGGCTCATTGAAGGTAAACCAGTGGTTAACGCGGTCACCAAACAGGCGGAAACAGGTTTCGGCATACTCCGCGTAGGCATCTGCTACTTCGCGATTTTCCCAGCCGCCGATCTGCTGCATCGCCATAGGCATATCAAAATGGAAAAGGTTAATGAACGGCGTAATGCCCTGAGCGAGCATTTCATTAATCACCTGATTATAAAACGCGACGGCTTCAGGATTGACTGCCCCACGACCTTCAGGAATAAGCCGAGCCCATGAAATCGAGGTGCGAAAGCTATTGTGCCCAACGCGTTTTAACAGCGCGATATCTTCGCGCCAGTGCTGGTAAAACGTTGACGTGTCCTGTGGACCAACGTTCTGATGAAAACGGTTTGGCTGCTCGGCAAACCAGTGATCCCATACGGTAGCACTTTTGCCGCCACCAAGCGTATTACCTTCCGTCTGCGGTGCCGAACTGGCGCTACCCCACCAAAATCCTGTTGGAAATGAATGTGTCATAAATGCTCCTGTTATGAATTTCTCGCCAGTTCATTGGCCCATTTGTTCGCCCTTGCATCAGGGCTGCTTTCGCCGTTTTGCGGCTCCCAAAGGCCAAAAAGACGACTTGCAGAGCCTCATTGGATAGGTTTTTGAAACCGGTTTCTATAAAGAAAGAAGCAAAGCGAGAGCGGGGTTCAGGAATGAGCATTCATGGCGATAAAACTGTGGGGTAGGTCACGGATTGGGGTTAGTTACACTCCGTATTAAGAAAACTTGTGTATTACTCCTTTTGTTTTATTATTTTTACTTTATCAACATAATTCCCTGATTGATCGATCCTTTCATATTCAGCTGTACACATCTCTTTCTCATACCCTGAGAATTCTGAACTCGATGATGGGTGGTTATTTATGTTCACATCAAGAGTGAATTTATATTTATCAAAGAGATTTACCATGCCAGCAGTGGGTTTGAGATCGTGGATGTTAATAATGACTTTCATTCCTTGAACAAAAAACACTCGTTCATGTCCATATTCTGGATGATTTCTACATCCTCCAATAATCGATGACACATCAAAACGAGCACGCGTTACCGATGATCGCCAGCTTATGTCAGGGGCTAATACATCGGCCCCCAAACGACCGTTCTTTATGATTTGTATCAATTTACACTGATAAAATCCCGAGAAATTACCGAAGTCTGATTCATTATAATAATCGCCATCTCGGCAAACAAATTCATATGCCTTTATTTTTTTCTCAGATAACAAGTAAAATTCAAAAGCAGTATTTTCTGAAGTTATTTCAGCTTGTTTGTGTACGGGGATGATGGGTGGATAATCTGCTGATGTAGCAGGAAAGTTTAGAGAAAAAAGCATATAACAAAGTAATGAATTTATTTTCACTTTTTTTTCCTCTAGGCAAATTCATGTTTGTCAGATAATTTTAGCGGTGCTCAGCTATTCGGCAGGGGGACGAGAATCTGGCCGAATGCGGTTTAGCCCCCAGATCGCTGCAATCGTGTCTAGTTTCATGTTGCTAGAGCAGCAGGGTGTCGTTGTAGTGTAAGTTCGTCATTTTTATCTTGTATTTTTATACCTTGTCGACCAGAAAATCACTTGTCATTCCTCTATTCTCCGTGACTAAAAGTATTAATTTCCCCAGTGCGTTTTTTTATTTTTATTGTGAACACACCACCAGCAATGTTTTTATGTAAACTTCCAGATACAACCCAGTACTCATTTTCATCTTTTATTAAATATGGCTTTTCATTTTCTGAAACATCTTTTCCGTATATGTTTTTAATATAAGATTCAGCTACATCTGAGGCCATTTTTTCATTGCTAATCAGCTTTAGTTTATGTCTCCATTTTTTGGGGGGGGTAAAACTTATTGTAAGATGTTATTTTTATCTGCATAAAATGTGCGCTGGATTTTTGATTTCCCACATCAATCATTACTCATCCATCTATCTATATTTCCTTCGTTTAATAAATTAACTATTGCATCTTCGTTGATTTTGTTTTCTGAACATCTATGTTTTTTTTGTCTTTAAAGGTAAGCATTCCGTTGTTATCTATAAAGTATTCATGGTTGTCATTTTTGATCTATATACGAATGTTTTTTTGTCAAAAAAAGAACAGTTACCTTTTTGGTTTCTTAGTATTAATGATATTTTTTCACTGTTTTTTAATGATGTTTTTTGCATTCCATTTTTTGATGCAAGTTCTTTAATTACTTCCATTGTGATTGGTGTGTATGTTTTAATTCTAAATGGAATACGGTAATAAAACATTTACGCATCACAATGTGATGAGTAAATGTAGAAGAGAAATACCAATACTATTTTCATCAATACTTCATCCTGTCTGGAATTCCCATTTCTTTTCTAACAGGGTTCTCATACTTTTTGACATTATTCATATGGCCTGGGCCATCATCTTTTTCTCCCATTGCATGCCCCATTTCATGAGCAATAACTACGCTTAATGGAGTTGGCGTCATTTTACATGCTTTATCTTTTCCTTGAGATTGGCATGAGCTATGGTCTGAGTCTTTCTCAATGTAAAAAATAAACTCAGTAGGGTCGTAACACGTATGTTCCATACCTTTTCTTGGCTCTCTAAATATATAGGTATGGTTCGATGATTCCAGTTTATCTATCATTTCCTTTCCATGTTTTGTTTTTCTCACCGACTCATATGCGTCTTTCATCGCTTTTTTTTGTTCCTCATTACCATTAAAAACTACCGTCAGTCCTAATGGATCTATATTTGTGACTGTGTTTAGCGGATAGGTGTACAGGTTTAAACTATGGATACCCGACATGCGTATTATACTTTTACAAGTTCGTAGAGTAAAATTATATAAAATATGTGAGTTAATTCCACTTAAAAGTTGATTGAAAATAGTATGTTTAATACGGAAATATTCTATTTGCAACATTTTATTATTTGATGAAGTTGTATTTCTCGGATTCAAAAAATTAATATTTGGTTATTTTATTAATGTAGAATAACAAAACTTTCCCTGTAATTAATATCATCGATAAAAGCCAAGCATATAATGCAATATATGGTAGGGATAAACCTATTGCTATGCTGTCTAAAAGGTTATTCATCATAAGTTGTGGTGAAGTTTGCATAGATATATATATAAAACTTATTACCGATGAAATATAAGGGGCAATAATATAAGCTGCAATCTCTAATAAGAACGTTCTTCTTGAAAAAAATAAAAAATAAAAAAGCATTAGTGATATGTAAAATATTAATAGATAATCGTAAGTATATTGGTGTAGTATTTTAAAAACATATGCTTTGGCAATAAAGAAATGGCTAATTATTGCGAAGGGGAATAATGATAAATAGATAGCTCTCATAATTAATGCCTCTAGAATGCTGGCGATATGAACCATGATCCAAATGGCAAGTTAGGCGTGGGGTAACGGATTTTTGACATAGCATCATTCATTCCCCAAGGCGTACGTATCGCCCCCAAGTTTTTAAAAGGACCAATGCCATTTAAAACATTACTGGAGCATAATGCACAATATAATGGTGAGCACCCACCCTGTTCATCTATAGCAGTTCTAATCTTTTTATCTTCATCTGGGGTTATTTCAAAACTATATACTCTGACGTCAGGGCCATCAGCATACTGGTATTTTAAAAAATCATTCAAACTGGCATCACTTCCAGTGAAGGTACCCCCACTCCCTGAAGGTATTCCCTGTGGGGTAACAAAAGAACCGCCTGGATCATATAATAGCTCGTTATCACCTGTTCCCATATGCAAGCCAACATGGCCTATCCCATTATTATTCACAATGACATCTACGCTATTTAATCCTTGGGGGTCTATAGCCAATATCGGATTTAACGGGTACGCATACGCGTTCATCCCTCCACTCAACCCAATCGGATCCTGAGTAATATACCGCCCTATCGTCGGGTCGTAATACCGATGGCGGTTGTAGTGCAGGCCGGATTCTTCGTCGTATTGCTGGCCCTGCATTCTGATTGGTTGGTGCAGCTGATGCGGGTTTTCTTCGCTGAGCGCATTGCCCCAAGCATCCAGCGTGATGGACCAGTCGATATCGCCGTTGAGGTTGATAAGCTGCTGCGGCGTGCCGAGGTGGTTGCAGTCGTACAGCTGGGCGGCGTAGGGCGTATCCGGCAGCGGGTCGAGCAGGGTGACCAGATAGTCAGGGCTGAGCTGAATCTGATTGAGCCACGCGTGTTGTTCCTCGCTGAGGCGGTTGGCGCGCAGCGCTAGCTCGATGTGGTGCAGGGTGTGCTTGAAATCGGGCGGCAGGGTGATACCCACTTCCTGCTCAAGTTTGTCGGCCAGTGGGGCGATTGTCGGCGGCTTATCGCCTTCAAAACGCAGTAAGGGCACAAAGCTGTGGGGCAAATAGACCGTGTGGATGCGGGTGCCATCGCGTTCGGTGAGCACCAGTTTGTCGCCATCCCAGCCGAACCAGCTGATGTGCTTGGGCTGGTTGCGCTGCATGAGCTGTTTGCCGATGCGTCGCCCCAGCGGGTCGTAGCAGTAGCGGCCGCCGCGCAGGGCTTCACCGTCTTGATAACAGAGGTAGCTGATGAGCCGATGGCTGCGGTCGTAGCGGTAGTGATGCACTTCGCCCGCGTCGTGTTTGCTGACTTTTTGGCTGAGGTTGCCGTGGGCATCGTACTGATAATAAAAATGCGCATCTTCGCTCAGGCGATTGCCCGGATGGCGCATGTCGGCCATAAAGGCCTCGGGCATGTAACGGTTGATGAGCCGGTTACCCGCAAGGTCAAGGTGATAGTCGGTGTGGCGATGGGCGCTGCGCTCGTGGATGAGGCGGCCGGCGGCGTCATATTCATAATGCAGTGATGCGAACGGGCTGACGATGTCGCTTAGCTGACCGCGCGGCGTATAGCGATATTCCTGTGTGCGCGGGTCGGCGTTGGGCGTGCTCAGCGTGAGGCTGTGTAGTCGTCCGACCTCGGTATAGCTCGTTTCCAGCACACTCTCGCCAAAGCGGCGTTGAGTCTCGCGGTGTAAGGTATCGCGGTCAAATTCCAGCAGGCTCTGCTCGCCGAGCGCCACGCCGAGCAGATGGCCGGGGCCGTAGGTGTGCCAGTGCAGAGTCGGCAGTCCATCGGGCGTGGTGAACAGCAGGGCGCTGTTGGCATCATAACGGTGCTGAATGCGGTGTTGCCACAACACGCTGCCGTCGGGCGCGCAGACAATCTGCTGCTCTTGGTTAATTTGCCCGGACAGATTGCGTTCAAACAGTACGCTGACGGGGTAACCTTCACTGACGTGGTGCGCGGCCATCAGTTGGCCGTCGAGGTTATATTCCCAACGCGTTATCTCGTTTTCTGTATTTTCTTTGCCTTCATCATCGTGACTCACTGCGTGGGTGCGACTCACTAATCGCCCCAAAATATCATGCTGCCACTGGGTTATCAGGCCGGCATCGTCGCTTTCTATTAATTCCCCAGCCGCGTTGTATCGGTAGCGCTGAACCCGTCCGTCAAAGCCCACTTCTTCCACCAGTCGGTCCATCACGTCATAGCTAAAGCGCATCTGGGCATCGTTTTCATTGGTGAGCGTAATTAGTCGGTCGGCAGCGTCATAGGCAAACTGCTGGGTGGCACCGCCGTGTGTGCGCGTGAGCAGACGGCCGTTGTCATCGTAGGTCATCACGGTTTGACTGCCGTCGGGTTCGGTCAGCGTGACTAAGTCGCCCGCGAGATTGTAGTGATACTGGGTGCGTTCACCGGCGTTATTTTCCGTGCTTATCAGACGGCCACGGGTATCGTATTCATAACGCTGCGTGAGGCCTTCGGGGCGGCAAATCTCACGACGCTGCCCCCAGCGGTCATAGCGGTATTCGGTGGTGTTGCCCGAGCAGTCGGTGTAGCGAGAGAGCTGGCCGCTGCGTGTCCATGTGAGGGATTTTTGCCCGCCGCCGGCATCGGTCATCGTACAGGGCTGCGAGCTGGCGTCGTCGGCATAGGCATAGCGCACGGTGCGGTTAAGGGCGTCACTTTCAGCGGTCAGACGGCCAAGCGCGTCATAGCTGCGCACGAGGCGACGGTCATCGGGCAGTATCGTTTGAGTGAGTAAGCCGTGGAGATTATAGGCAAAGCGGGTGCGGTTGCCGTCGGGGGACACAATGCTGGTGAGCTGACTGGTGGTAATATCGTGGGTGAACGCCGTTTTTCGCCCCAGCGCATCGGTTTGCGCCATCAGCAGATAGCCCGCCACCTCATTGTGGCTTTCACTGCCGTTGGCGTAGGTGCGTTTTATCACCCGCTTAAGGCCTTTCTCGCCGGTGTAATAGTAGGTTTCACGACGGCCCAGACTGTCGGTTACCGTGGTGCTGTCGGCGGCATAATCGAACTGATAATCCAGCCCGTTGGGGTTGCTTTGGGTCACGGCGCGACCCTGCGCGTCGTAAGTATATTGGCTGACGGGGCGACCCAGATAACGGTGGGCGGTCATGCGCCCGAGTAACTCGGGATGATAGGCAAACTGACGAATGGCTTGCCCGCTGCGGTCATACACGGTTTGCAGCTCACCGCGGGGGGTGTATTCGTAACGCACCAGTGGGTCGGCAGGCACATCGGGAAAGTCGGGGTCATGCACCAAATACACCGCCGACAGGCGAACGCCGTTGTCACGCCCCCAGCCGCCGCGCTGCGTACAGACCGCCTCGGCGATATGCTGGTGCTCTAGCCGATAACGCCGCCCCACGCTGTCCTCGACCTCAGTGATGACGCCAGTGTCATCATAAAAGTACTGTAATTCCTGCCCAAAACGGTCACACATGCCGCGTAAAAAGCGCCGCGCTGATAAGGGCGCAGGGAGTGCGGTGCGGCCTTCGTCTTCTGAAATACCGAGTACCCACCACGGGCCGAGGGCGTCGGCGGTACATAAATACAGATGTGAATTTAAGCGCCACGACTCGGGTAGGGTGTGCCAGAGCATCGCTAGCGGATGGTTTTTGTCACGCTCAAGCAAGCCGCCGCGCACCAGCCATAGGGATTCGCTGCGGCTGAAATGTGCCTCACCGACGGCCAGCGTGTTGAAATGCAGGCTGCGTCCGCCGTTGTCGTTGAGGATAAGACCGGTTTTAGTCACCAGCAGGCTGATGCCGCTGGGCAATTGCCAGCCGGGGCCAAGTAGGCCCACGGGGGCGGGGGTATCGGTTTGGTAGCTGCTGTAGCTGCGGGACAGGATAAAAGGCACGGCGGCCGGTAAGGCAAAGTCGGTTTCAGCAGAGAGAACTTTGGCGCCCAATAGCGGATTAACGGGCTTACCGACTTTAATTCCCCCAGGGCAGGTCGAACAGGCCACGCCGCTGGGTGCGCCAATCAACACGCCTAACGAGCCCTGCGTGATAGGGCCGCCGATTGTGGTTTCGTCTGTTTGACGTGCTGCGGGTAATCCGATCATGTTATACCTTCCTTAGTATCGACAGCATTTAGTAGCATCCTGGTCTACCACCACCACCACCCATTACGCCATCTAAACCATCGGGATCGCTGTCCTTAGGCAGTTCTGGAGGCGACAATGTGGCTCCGCAATTCCAGTTAATCAGCGTCGAATCGCCGCTCAAGGCGAGCGAAGACTGAAGATTAATGGTGTTTCCAATGAAGTGGATATTTCCTTGTTTGGTCAGAACAATTCTTGCGCCGCCGCAGGAAAGCTCCAGATGCTCACCAGCAGAGTAGACCTATACCTTGCCAGCGCTTTCGGTTTTACGCTCACCGACGCTGACTGCCATTTTCTTTCCAATATTCGCGGTATAGTTTTTTCCCACGCTAAGGGATTTCATGACCCCAACCTGCAGTGCTTCAATCAGCGCGACCGAGGTGTTCATAATGCCGCCAACAACGGTTTGATAGAGGGAACCCACGCTGAGAATTTTGGCAACGCCAATCGTCTCTTTTTTAGCGATGTTTACCGTTTCCATTTCATTTTTATGCACATGAATAATCTGGTTTTTTTTCACCGTTGTTATCTGGTTTTTATCAACGGTAACGGCCTGATTCTTTTTCACATGCTCGGTATGATTGGCGTCAACGGTAGTGCTGCGGTTATTGAGAACGTCAGTATTCATGTCTTTTTGGGCATGGATGTAGACCTCCTCACGACCTGCTTCATCCTCAAAACGAAGCTCATTAAAGCCGTCACCTTTGTGTGTTTTGGTTTTAAACGTGGTTTTTGTTTTTTCTGCGGGCAAATTTAGCGGAGGACGATTATTTCCGTTGTAGGTACATCCCGTGATGATGGGACGATCGATATCACCATTGAGATAAGAAACAATGACCTCTTGGCCAATTCGAGGCGTTGCGAGGAAGCCAAATCCATTACCGTTCCATCCCTGAGCAACACGAACCCAGCATGAGGCTTTGTCATCTTCATCGTCGTAACGATTCCAATGGAAAAACACTTTAACGGCACCATCGGCGTCTACATAAATTTCTTCCCCTTTGGGGCCAACAACTTCGGCAACTTCATCTCCATCAGCCTGTGGTTTGAAGATGAAGGGCGCCCGCCAGTCTGCTTTTCCGCTCATAAAACAGAAACTATTGGTTAGTGTGGTGCCACCATGATTATCTTCTTCTTCCAACGCTTCAGGCATCTTGCCGTGGTGTTCAATGGCCGTTACTTGCCAAAGATCGTTCATGGTTTGGAGTGGATGTTCAGTGATCCTGAACATGTAGCCCGGCATCAAACGGATGCAGTTAGATTGCGCATGCCCAGTTCGGCTGTTTGAACGAAGTTCCTCAAGGCGATATTTCACCATAGGCGCTGCTTCGGCATCTTTTTGAAAGCGGCCATAGCTTTCAAAAACCGTATGGGTATTTGATCTATTTTCTGTCTCGGCCGAATGCTCTAAGAAGTAATCAGGGATGTGGTAGTTGCGGTCTTTATGCGCCGTTTTGCCCGGGCGCATTGAGGCGCCAAAGCGTAAGCTATGGATAATATCGCCATCCATAGCTGTTTTAGGGTGTGGGTTATAGAATAATAAATCGGTACCAGACATCGCTAAATGAGTATCGCTATACTGCATTCCATCGGCGTTGAACCAAAAAACCACCCCTTCTTCAGACGCAAGGCGGCAAAAAAATTGATAGTCTGACTCTCTTTTTTGAGTCACAAATTCACGCGTTTGATGTGCGTCTTTTAATTGAACGCAGGAGGCTTGAATCTGATTTTGCTGTAGTAGCTCGGTTAAAATTTGCGGTACCGAACGCTGATGGTAAATTCGGCTTTCTTGGTTTAGCGTCATCGTCCACATTTCGGGACGAATCGTTAATGTATAAAACGTGCGTCGAAATCCGCTATCTCCGTGCTCAGCACGGGCAACGATACCGGTTATTGTTCGTTGCTTAATATCATTAACTGTTATTGTTAATGACGCAGGCAAAAGAAGTAAGTCATCAATATTAATGTTCGCGTTATGGCTAACCAGCGTTAGGGTTAGCTCAAATAGCTCTGAGAGTTTTTCGTTTAAATGAAACTCTGCTACATCAAAAGTATTCGCTGGTAACCCACCAATTTGGCACGAAAAATACAATCCATTTTTCATCGTGAAGTGTCCTTACACTATTTTCCGTTGACCAGATACATGACGCCAAAAAGCTATTGTTGCTTTGGTTAAGAGCAAATAAATAGCTCAGTGCAATCGCGAAAACATATACCTTGCTGTCAGGTCGAATGTTGACATAGTTTGCGATGAACCATTTTTAGGCGATTTCAAACTGCGCTATGTCTTTCACTGCTTGTGTCGGTATCCAGTATGAACATAAAACACAGGAGCGAGCTTTACGTGTGGATGCGTATGCGGGTTAATTTATAACCTGATGGGGATTTATTAAAATTAATTGATAATTAAGAAAAAATTAATTTTCTCGATAAAAAAAAAGGCCACTGCAATCAGTGGCCTGTACGTTATTTCTTATTTGTTACCACGGTGTTTGAATCACACCGGTGGCAAATCAAACAGCAGAATTTCTACTTTGTCGTCTGCATGGATCGAAATAGCTGCTTCGTCCCAAATTGCCACACCGTCTGCGGTACTGACGTGCTGGCCGTTGATAGAAACATTACCTTTAACCACCTGAATCCAAACGCGGCGATCGGCCTGCATCTGATAGACGCTCTGTTCATCTTTCAACAGCGCCCAGCGGGTCAGCGTCATGTCTTGGAATACTTTCAGCGAGCCATCACGTGCATCAGGAGAAAGCACCAACTGGCGGCCCTGTGGGACATCAAACGCTTTTTGCTCGTAGCGAGGCGTCAGGTTTTTTTGATCTGGAATAATCCAAATTTGATACAGATGTAAATCGCGATCCTGATGAGCATTAAATTCAGAGTGGCGAATACCGGTACCGGCGCTCATGATCTGAAACTCACCGGCGTTAACCTGTTCTTTATTGCCCATGCTGTCTTGGTGAGCAACCGCCCCTTCCATTACATAAGTCAGGATTTCCATATCTTTATGTGGATGGGTTGGAAAACCTTCACCCGCCGCGATTTTGTCGTCGTTAATGACGCGTAATGCGGAAAAACCCATGAAGTCTGGATCGTAATA
Source organism: Hafnia sp. CBA7124 (assembly GCF_002355555.1). Classification (NCBI taxonomy): domain Bacteria; kingdom Pseudomonadati; phylum Pseudomonadota; class Gammaproteobacteria; order Enterobacterales; family Hafniaceae; genus Hafnia; species Hafnia sp. CBA7124. Next base: position 220,656 of record NZ_AP017469.1, read on the forward strand.
ATCGGCGAAAGAAAATGAGTGCCAGCTGTCCAGCCAACCATGATTTGCGTGACCACGGTCATTTGCTTTACGGATATAAATCATAATCAAAATCTCCTATGAGCCAGCCAATCAGGCTCTTGTTGTTGAAATCTAGTTTAGACCTAAGCCGATAATATGAAAGCGTAAAAAACTCATCCCTCTGTTCAAAAAATCAGAACAAGATCTCCATTTAAGGCCAGAAATTGGTTTTTAGCATGTATGAAAAACAAGAATTTTTCTCATTTAAACCCTTGACTCTGGAGTGGACTCCAAGGTGTAGACTGCTATTAAATCTCGATTATTTCTCTTTTCCGTTTAGCGGATAACCTCACGGAGGTCAGCATGTCTGAGCATATTCACCATTCACATGGAACGAATCCTACACACGAGCATAGTCATAACCATGCGAGTTCTTCATGCGGCTGTGGTCACAGCCATAGCAAAACTCAACATGGTTGCTGTTCTGATAAGCCCGCATCGCAAGATAACCATGCTAGCTCGGCTTCTGAGGGGGATAGCTGCTGTAGCGGCGGCCATTGTCACGACGATTGCGATGATGAGGACGAACACCCCTCGGCATCACCTCTTACTCCTCCTCCGATAGGCAGTCAGCGTTTTAGCTGGAAAATCCGCGGTATGGACTGCCCTAGCTGTGCCAAAAAAATAGAAACCGCGGTAGGTGGCATTCCCGGCGTGGAACGCGCCGCCGTGCTGTTTGCCACTGAAAAACTGGTTGTTGATGCAGGGCATGACGTTAGCCAAAAAGTACAGACTGCGGTGGAAAAAGCCGGTTTTGTGTTACTCGGTGCGGGTGGTACGAAAGCTCAGCCTGAAAACGGTTTTTGGAAAGAATACGGTCTGTTGATCTCGTTAGTAGTCATGATGATCGTCAGCTATGGCATAGAACAGCTTAGTCCAGCATTAGGCCGTATCGCATTTATTGCCACTACGTTAGTCGGTTTGGCTCCGGTGGTTCGACAAGCGTGGAACCTGACGCGCAGCGGTACGCCGTTCGCAATCGAAACCTTAATGAGTATTGCCGCAATTGGCGCACTCTTTATTGGTGCGACCGAAGAAGCCGCGATGGTGCTGTTGCTGTTCATGATCGGCGAACTCTTAGAGTCTTACGCCGCGAGCCGCGCACGTAAAGGCGTGACGGCGCTTATGGCGCTGGTGCCGGAAGATGCCGTCGTGGTCGAAAACGGGCAACGTAGAACGGTTGCGGTGTCGTCGTTGATGCCGGGACAAATTATCGAAGTTGCGCCGGGCGCACGTATGCCTGCGGATGCTGAATTGTTGGCAGATGGCATTAGCTTTGATGAAAGTGCTCTGACCGGTGAGTCGGTGCCGGTTGAACGCCAAAGCGGAGAGAAAGTGGCTGCGGGTTCGCTGGTGGTGGATCGTGTTTGTCAGCTTCGCGTGGTATCGGAACCGGGCAATAATGCGATTGACCGTATCCTTCAACTGATTGAAGAGGCCGATGAACGTCGAGCACCTATTGAGCGTTTCCTCGATCGCTTCAGCCGTTATTATACGCCAGCAATTATGTTGTTCTCGCTGTTGGTGATTTTGGTGCCGCCGCTGTTATTTGCCCAGCCTTGGGATACTTGGATTTATCGCGGCCTAACCATGCTGCTCATTGGCTGCCCATGCGCGTTGGTTATTTCGACTCCAGCAGCCATCACCTCGGGTTTGGCTGCCGCAACTCGCCGTGGTGCATTAATTAAAGGCGGCGCTGCGCTGGAACAGCTGGGAAGAGTCACCACTATCGCTTTCGACAAAACCGGTACGCTGACTCAGGGGACACCACAGGTAACAGACGTGGTTGCGCTGTCGGATACCCAGACCGATCAGATTTTAACCTTAGCCGCCGCGGTTGAAGTAGGCTCTCATCATCCTTTGGCGCAGGCGATTGTCCGTAATGTTGCTGATAAAAAATTAGTTATGCTCACCGCCGACGATCGTCAGGCGAAGGCCGGTGTTGGGGTTGAAGGCGTGGTGAACGGCGCACTGGTTCAGGTGATGGCACCGACTAAGCTGCCGCAGGATGCCTTGAGCGAAGACGCACTGGCGCAGATCCACGCGTTAGAGAGCGCGGGGAAGACGGTGGTTGTGGTGATTCAGGCACAGCAACCCATTGGTGTTATTGCATTAAGTGACACCTTACGTGCAGATGCCGTAGAAGCCTTAGCACAGCTGAAAAAAATGGGGATCAGCGGTGTGATGCTAACCGGCGATAACCCGCGTGCAGCGGCTGCGATTGCCAGTAAGTTGGGCATTGAATTCCGCGCAGGCCTGCTGCCAGCCGATAAAGTCGATGCTTTGACGGCGCTCAGCCAAAAAGCGGATACGGCGATGGTCGGGGACGGTATTAACGATGCGCCTGCTATGAAGGCGGCGAGTATTGGGATTGCGATGGGCAGCGGATCTGATGTGGCGCTTGAAACCGCTGATGCAGCATTAACGCATAACCGTCTCACCGGATTGCCGGAAATCATTGCGCTGTCGCGCGCGACACATGCCAATATTCGACAAAATATCACCATTGCGCTGGGGCTAAAGGCCGTCTTTATGGTGACAAGCTTATTAGGATTGACGGGGTTATGGTTGGCCGTTTTGGCGGATTCTGGTGCAACAGCCTTGGTTACCGCTAACGCTTTAAGATTATTAAGAAAGTCGAAGTAACGTAATAACGCCCTGTTATTACTAGAAAATAGATCGCGGCTAAAGCCTACTTTAGCCGCGATGCGCATTTTATGACTTACGATACACACATAGTTTATTGGTATACTCGCGCTCGTAATTATTTTCTTGGTGAATCTCTATTGAGTTTCCACGCATATTCTCATCCTTAAAATCTGATAAAAAATGAAAAACTCTGCGCTGTTTGTGCTGCTTCCTGCTGCAATTATTTCCTCCTCAGCCTTTGCTGATACACCAGCTACGCCGGCTTCGACTCAGGCCATGATTGATCAGGCGGCAACGCCGGTTCTTATGGGAAGTGATGCCCACACGACGACGACATCATCAGCGCCGGTTGCTGCGACGCCTGAAAAAGAATCTTCTATCCTGCCTATTTGGGGAGATGAAGCGCGCGCACTCGGCTATGATTTACCGCTGCCGTTTGGTGTCAGCGTTAGCCATATGAATATCCGCCAGAACATTAATGTGGATAGCATTAATTTCAATGGGTTGGGATGGGATAGTTACCAGCTTCCATCGAGTTTATTCGATATAAAAGTAGATAAGACTCGCCAGAAAAGTAAAACCGATACGTTGAAATTGGATATGTGGCTGTTGCCATTCATGAACGTGTACGGGATTGTGGGTCATACCAAAGGCAGTTCTTTATCCAAAGTGTCGGTTAATTCCGATCCTTCGAAATACCCTATGGGCAGCATGGACTGGATTATCGCCCAAGTCGTAAAAGGCATGCATGATAGCGGCCAACTTCAAGATCTCGATTTCAAATTGAAATTTAAAGGCACAACCTACGGTGCTGGTACGACTTTTGTCGGAGGTTATGAGGACTGGTTCGCGATGGTTGATATGAACTATACGCAAACTCGTTTTGATATTTTAGACGGCAGCATTGACGCTTTCACGCTGTCTCCGCGTGTTGGCTATCGTTTTACTATCCCTGCGATTGATGCCTTGCACATGGCACCAAGCAAACTAAATGTCTGGGTCGGAAGCATGTATCAGGACGTTCAGCAGGAGTTCAAAGGAAGCCTATCCGATCTCAATATGCCGGGCGATTTGGCTGGTCTGATGAACATCGCCGATCCTGACGGTAAAGGCCGCTTTGATGTCAAACAGCATCTGCAATCGCCTTGGAACGTATTGGTTGGCGCACAGTATGAAATTACCCGCAACTTCAATGTATTAACTGAAATTGGTTTTGCCGAACGTAATAGCTTCTTTGTCTCCGGTGAGTACCGCTTCTAATGCGGGGTATTGGCGGGCTTTGGCTCGTGGTTTGCCTTAGCATTTCTTCTTTCGCACAGGCAGGAGATCTCCTGCCATCGCGTCAGCAGGTGGATGGGTGGTTAAAAGGGCTCGGTTCGGACAACCAGTTTAACCCTGATAAAGGTATTGATTGGGGCGTGATGCCGGGCCCTTTTTATACGCCAGAGTTAGGGTTGGGCGTCGGTATGGCCATAGTTGGCATGTATCGTCCGGACAAAAACGATCACGTTAGCCAGAACTCAACGCTCTCATTGAGCGGATTTGCCAGTTCTACCGGCGCTTTCGGTTTAGGTTTAGAGAACTACAGCTTTTTTGCTGACGACGCATGGCGCTTTTATCTCAGCGGCGCACTCAACGATATGCCGACCTATTACTGGGGGACGGGATTTAGCGCTGGCCGCAACGATGATGATAAACAGAAATACACCTCGCAGGAATTCAGCGCTAAGCCCGATCTGCTCTACCGAATTGCACCGAACACCTATTTAGGCCTTGGTTGGTCATTTTCCTCCGTCCATGCTGCATCAATTCAAGATAAAGATCGCGGAACGCTAGAGCGCGAAAAAGCGGGTACTTCGGTGCTGAGCTCGGGCGCTAGCGCAACGTTTACCTACGACACCCGTGATTTTGTTTCCAATCCCCAGCATGGTCAGTTGGTGAATTTAACCTATACCTATTATGCTCCTGGGCTTGGCAGTGATACCCGCTTTGACTCTTTGGACAGCCGCTATGCGCTTTACCACGCATTGGATGAAAAAAATGTGCTGGCATGGGAGGTTGATGGCCGCTTCACGCAGGGCGATGTTCCATGGAATATGCTGCCGTTGTTGGGCAGCAACAATCGGATGCGTGGTTATTATGAGGGACGTTATCGCGATCGAAACGTGGTGAGCACGCAAATCGAATATCGACGCAAGTTAGATTGGCGTCATGGCGTCGTTGGCTGGCTGGGAACGGGCACCATGGGGCCAAATACGCGAGATTTAGGCCAAAGCGCATGGCTGCCCTCGGTGGGCGTGGGCTATCGTTTTGAATTTAAGCCGCGTATGAACGTTCGTCTCGATCTTGGCGTCGGTAAAGGCAGCACGGGATTCTATTTTCAGGTAGGGGAAGCATTTTGAACATTGTGCTCAAATATGGACTATCGAGTCTGATCTTGCTGACATCTGCCTGCTCAGCGAACGTAAAATTGCCGATTACGCCTGATCTATCAACTGCGCCTCAGCAGAGCGCTACGCGTGTGTGGCCAACGGTTGAACGGCTTTCTGCCCCCGATGGATTACGCCCGTGCTGTGCTTTTGGCTATAACTTAAAAGCACAGGCGCTGGGGATCCCGGTTCCCTTTTATCAGCTTAATAACGTGGTAGAGGCTGATTCATTGGGGGAACACCACTATAACGACAGTCTGTTTGGTGCGGTTGCCAATCTCATGGGGATCAGCAGCGAACAAGATGGTTTGCTGTATACCACGCGGGGTGGATTCATCGATATTGCGCATGTGCGTGATACGGCGGATATGACGCTCTATCTGTTCAGCCATATTTGGCCGCAGTTGGGTCAGGCGCAAACTATTGAACTTAGCCAAGAACTCGCGAAACGCCAAATCACGCTGTTTGCATTCACGCCTCCGCAGGACGAAGCCGAGCGCTTTACGTTGGCCGCTTATCTCTCGAGTTACTTAGCATTCCAAGTAGCCGCGTGGCATGAAATTGCTCAGTGGTATGGTTTTGAGTCGGTTCCCGGATTTTCAGAAGGAATTTCTGCTTTTTCACCGGAAGATCTCTATTCGAACTTAGTCGGTGCTCGTTTGGCAACGTCGCTGATTTTGCAAGGACACACGGCTTCGGTAGAACAGTTTAATGTGGCTATGCAGACAGTTTTGCCGGATGCGTTGCATCGTCTAGGTGCGGTTGAAGCCAGCGATACGCGTTTCCAATTCGATATGCTGGATGGTAATTGGTGGAATAGCCATCGCGCTGTACCGGAGAAATTTCTGGTGTTGAAGCGTAATTACCTAACGGAAGACGATCGCGTTCCTACGCCGGTACCGGGTGAGCAGGCGAAGCCGCTGCGCCTACAGCTTCCTCATGAATGGGCTGGTTTGCAGATGCAAGCGTTGGGAGAGCTTCAGCTCTGGCCCGGTCGTTCCATGAAGCAACTGCCTGCGCCTGCCAAATACTATACTTTCCGTGATTTTCCCGCCTTGGCGCTTCATGCCAGAGTGGAGGATGCCGTGGATTTGAGCGCGCAAAAATAGCAGTGAGATGTAGCGAAAGGGACGTAAGTGTGCGTCCCTTTTTTGCAATGTTTAGCCGATTAATTTGCTGTTTCGTCAATCACTTCGCGAGCGATAGCGAACAGCGATTGGTAATGACTTTCGCGATCGGCAATGTCTTCTTCAACGCCTATGGTGTTGTAGAGGAAGGTAATTTTAATGTCCTCAACGCCTAAGTAGCTGCCACAGCTGGTGAGGAAATCGGTGATATTTTTTTCCCAACCGTATTTCACAAAGCCTGATTGTGAGCCGCCAACCAACGCTACCCAACGAATTTTTCTCGCCGGAAAACCTTTCCCTCCGTAGGCCAGTCCATGGTTCCAAACGCGATCCATATACCCTTTAATCATGGCCGGATAGCTGTACCACCAGAGTGGAAAGACGACTACCAGCGTGTCGTGGCCTTCCAGTTCGCTATACAGCTGATGCACGTCGGGTGAGTATTGCTTGTTTGGATTCTCCCAGTCAGGCTCATCCTCAACGTCTAGCACGGGATTAAACCCTCGGCGGTAAAGGTCGAGTGTAGTCACGTCGATAGCATGGCGTGCGGCTTGGCTCTGCATGGCCTCAACAATATGTGCGGTCAATGAATCAGCGCGTGGATGCGCCCATACAATATACATTTTCTCTGATTTCATGGAGTTATCTCAATCTCTTAAGGTGTGGCTGACACTTTACGAGGGAAAGATAATTCTGTAAAAGTGAGTATTTGGGATAGGTTGATGAAGGATTTTCACTAATGCGGCTGAACTTTTCCGATTTTGCGCCGTTCATCGTTGTTGCGCGGCATAAAAGCTTTCGTGCGGCGGGAGATGAGCTTGGCTTATCACCTTCGGCGATAAGTCATGCGATTAAGCAGCTTGAGCAGCGGCTTAAAATCCGGCTATTCAACCGTACCACACGCAGCGTTGCGCTGACCGAAGCCGGTAAGAGTTTGTACGATCGAATGCGTCCCGCGTTTGATGAAATCAATACCATGATCGATGAAGTGAACTGCTTTCGTGATTTGCCGATGGGGACATTAAAAATTAATGCCGCTCGTGTGGCAGCCAAGCTGTTTTTGATTCCGCTGGTTGTCGGTTTTTCTCGCCAGTATCCTGATATCAAAGTAGAAATCACCACCGATGATAAACTGGCTGATATCGTGGGTGAGGCTTTTGACGCAGGGGTTCGCCCAAGTGCGATTGTGGAAAAAGATATGATCGCCATTCCTATCGGCCCACCGGTTAAGTTTGCCGTGGTCGCCACGCCGGATTATTTCATCCAGCATGGAAAGCCTATTCATCCGCGTGAGCTGGTGGATCATCAGAGCGTTATCTTCCGTTTCCCCAGCGGCCGGCCTTATCACTGGGAATTTTATGGGCCTGAAGGAAAGCTAGAGGTCGCCCCTAACGGCAATATTATTTTAGATGACGTAGATGCGATGTTGGATGCCACTTTGCTCGGGGCGGGTATTGGCTTTTTGTATTATGACCAAGTGAAGTCTCATCTTGAAAGTGGCCGGTTGGTTTCCGTGCTCGACGAGTGGTTACCGGAGCGGCCAGGATTCCAGCTGTACTATCCGAGTCGGCAGTATATGACCTGCGGTTTGCGTGCCTTTGTCGACTATATTAAATCCGCTTGAACGGATGGCTGAAAATCATTCAGATGTAAACCTACTTCGCCCAACATTCATACGCATCCTTGAGTAGAATTACTGCCTAAATCTGCAATGGGCATAAGACTTCGTGATTTTATTACTTCTCACCACCGTGTTGTGGGCATTTTCATTCAGCTTGATTGGCGTTTATCTGGCCGGTCAGGTTGATGGTTGGTTTGCGGTATTAGTGCGAGTCGCGCTTGCTGCGCTGGTCTTTTTACCCTTCTTGCGCTGGCGCGGGGTACAGGCCAAACAGGCTTTGCTGTATATGGCGCTCGGTGCCTGCCAGCTCGGGGTGATGTATCTGTTTTACTACCAGTCCTTCTTGTATCTTTCGGTGCCAGAAGTTCTGCTGTTCACCATCATGACGCCAATTTACGTCACGTTGATCTACGATCTGATGCAGGGAAACCGGCTGCGCTGGGGATATTTATTCAGCGCGTTGCTGGCGGTTTTAGGGGCGCTGATTATTCGCTATAACCCGTTAAGCCCGCAATTTTTGCTCGGCTTTGCTCTCATTCAGGGCGCTAATATCTGCTTTGCGATAGGGCAGGTGGGTTATAAGCGCGTGATGGAAATCAGCCCGATGCCGCAGCGCAACGCGTTTTCATGGTTCTATTTAGGCGCACTTTGTATCGCTTTACCGGCGTGGCTGCTGTTTGGTCATCACCAGATGATGCCCACCACGGGGTTACAGTGGGGGATTTTGATCTGGCTGGGCGTGGGGGCTTCCGGTATGGGCTACTTCATGTGGAACTATGGGGCAACGCAGGTGGACGCCGGTACGTTAGCCATCATGAATAACGTGCTGATCCCTGCGGGGCTGCTGGTTAATCTGGCGATCTGGCAGCAGCACCCGGACTGGATCAGACTGATTGCCGGTGGCGCGGTGATTGCGCTTTCTCTATGGGTGCATCGTCGATGGATTGTTCGTCGTGAGATAAAGCATCACGGGTAATCTTGCCGTGATAAACCTGCGCATCACGCACGAATGGCAGATGCTCACAGGCATGACGGCGGGCGGACTGAATAAATGCTTCGGTAACGGGCTGATTTTGTTCACCGTCACGAACCGCAGAGTACAGACGGCTCCACAAACCGTCACCGAGAGGCTTGGTGACGACTAAGCCTTGGCGTTCCACATTCTCTACCACCCAATGCGGCAGCGCAGCGATGCCCATTCGTGCCGCAACCATTTGAATCAGCAACAGCGTGTTATCTACACTTTTTAGTGCAGGCGTGACGCCAGCTGGCTGTAGGAAGTGGCGCCATACGTCTAGGCGTTGGCGTTGCACTGGATAAATCAGCAACGTTTCATCAGCTAAATCCTGCGGCGTTATTTCAGCTTTGCTTGCCAAAGGATGGTCGGGCGAAAGCACCAACCGAACCTCATAGTCAAACATCGGCGTGTAATGCAAATGACTGCGCGGCAAGATGTCTGACGTCATGACCAGATCCAGTTCACCCTGTTGCAGCGCTGGCTGGGGATCGAAGGTGACGCCGGAGTGAAAATCGACGGAAACATCCGGCCAATGCTCACGGAATTTATCTAGCGCTGGGGTAAGCCATTGGATACAGCTATGACATTCAATGGCGATGCGCAGCGCACTTTGGTGTGGCTCGTTACAGGCTTTTAACGCCTGTTGGATCTGCGGTAAAACCTGCTCCGCCAACCTCAACATAATCTCACCCTGCACGGTAAAACGCAGCGGCTGACTTTTACGCACAAATAAGCGATAGCCCAAGCGTTCCTCTAAATCACTGAACTGATGTGAAAGGGCGGACTGCGTTTGATGCAGCTGCGCTGCCGCAGCGGCTAGAGAGCCCGTATTTCTCAGAGCCTGTAGCGTCCTTAAGTGTTTCAGTTCGATCATGAGAGTCTTTCACCTTGAGTGTGAATAATTTGCGCTTGTTCGATATACAGTACCTGTGGATTATGGATGTGTAAACATCTAGATGGCTATACACATCATAATTCAAGTTGCAGATGCGTTGGTTAAGCTTGTTCACCCCTAGTGACATCGCGATCTACCTCCTAGGGACTGACAAGTTTTTCGCCGGTCTTCAACCCGAATTATTCAGCTTATAGCCACAATAATTCCGACGCCGAACGCGGCTATATCGGTGATATCTCTCTACATAATGGGGTAAGAATAATGAGCGTAATCAATCACACTTTAGGTTTTCCGCGTGTCGGCCTGCGTCGCGAACTGAAAAAAGCACAGGAAAGTTACTGGGCGGGCACTATCTCTCAAGATGAACTACTGGCCGTGGGTAAAGAACTGCGTGCTCGTCATTGGCAACAGCAGCAGCAAGCGGGCGTTGATTTACTACCGGTCGGCGATTTTGCATGGTATGACCATGTGTTAACCACCAGTCTGTTGCTGGGCAACGTACCGGCTCGTCATCAAAATGCAGACGGCTCAATCGATCTGGATACGCTTTTCCGCATCGGTCGTGGACGTGCGCCAAGCGGCGAACCTGCGGCGGCAGCTGAAATGACCAAATGGTTCAACACCAACTATCACTACATGGTTCCGGAATTCACGCAGGGGCAGAAATTTTCTCTGGGGTGGACGCAGCTGTTAGAAGAAGTGGATGAAGCGTTGGCGTTGGGTCATAACGTAAAGCCAGTGCTGCTCGGGCCAATCACCTATCTGTGGCTCGGTAAGGTCAAAGGCGCACAGTTTGATCGCTTAGACCTTCTGCAAGATATTTTGCCGGTTTACCAGCAGGTTCTGAAAGCGCTGGCAGATCGCGGTATTGAATGGGTGCAAATTGATGAGCCTGCGCTGGTGCTCGAATTACCGCAGGAATGGCTCGATGCTTATCAGCCAGCCTATCAAGCGTTGGCGGGGCAGGTGAAACTGCTGCTGACCACCTATTTCGAAGGGATCAGCCATAACCTTGAAACCATCCGTTCGTTACCGGTTCAAGGCCTGCACGTTGATGCAGTGCACGGCAAAGATGACCTGAACGCCTTGCATAATGCGCTGCCGCAGGAGTGGTTATTATCGGTCGGTGCGATTAATGGCCGTAATGTATGGCGCGCTGATGTCAGCCAGTGGTTCGAGCGTATTCAGCCGCTGGTGACTCAGCGTCAAATTTGGGTGGGTTCTTCATGTTCCCTGCTGCATAGCCCGATTGATTTGAGCGTGGAAACACGTTTGGACGAAGAGGTAAAAAGCTGGTTTGCGTTTGCTCTGCAAAAATGTGCTGAGCTGGCGCTGTTAACTCAGGCAATTAACGAACCGGTTGCAGAGAATCTGCAAGCGTTAGCGGATTACAGCGCACCGATCCGTGCGCGTCGCAGCTCTCGCCGAGTGCATAACGCGCAGGTAGAGCAACGTCTGGCGGCGATTACAGCGCGTGATAGCGCCCGTAACCAGCCTTATGAACAGCGCGCAGAAGCCCAGCGTAAGCGTTTCAATTTACCGGCATGGCCGACAACAACTATCGGCTCATTCCCGCAAACTACGGAGATCCGTGGCCTGCGTTTAGACTTCAAACAAGGCCGCGTTGATGGCAGCAACTATCGCACGGGCATCAGCGAACATATCAAACAGGCCATTGCCGAGCAGGAACGTTTAGGTTTGGACGTGCTGGTGCATGGTGAAGCCGAACGTAATGACATGGTGGAATACTTCGGTGAGCATCTTGATGGCTTTGTGTTTACTCAAAATGGTTGGGTGCAGAGCTACGGTTCCCGCTGTGTTAAACCTCCGGTTATTATTGGTGATATTAGCCGCCCTGAAGCGATTACCGTTGAGTGGGCGAAATATGCTCAGTCGCTAACGGACAAACCGGTGAAAGGCATGCTGACAGGACCGGTGACGATCCTCTGCTGGTCATTCCCGCGTGAAGATGTGACGCGTGAAACCATTGCGAAGCAAATCGCGTTGGCATTGCGTGACGAAGTCGAAGATTTAGAAAAAGCAGGCATTGGTATTATTCAGATCGATGAACCTGCACTGCGTGAAGGTTTGCCGCTGCGTCGCTCTGATTGGCAGGCGTATCTGGAGTGGGCGGTTGACGCCTTCCGACTGAATGCGGCCGTTGCACAAGACGACACCCAGATCCACACGCATATGTGTTACTGCGAGTTCAATGACATCATGGATTCTATCGCGGCACTGGATGCCGATGTCATTACCATCGAGACTTCTCGCTCTGATATGGATCTACTGGAGGCGTTTAAAGAGTTCGAATATCCAAACGAGATCGGCCCTGGCGTGTATGACATCCATTCGCCAAATGTGCCGAGCGTTGAGTGGATTGAAGATCTCTTACGTAAAGCCGCGCAAAACATTCCGGCTGAGCGTCTGTGGGTAAACCCAGACTGTGGCTTGAAAACGCGTGCATGGCCAGAAACGCGCCAGTCATTGGCGAACATGGTTAAAGCGGCGCAGCGTCTGCGTGAGCTTGAGGCTTAATAGGACGCTAGTTGCTTGAGTTTAATTATGTTTACTCAAGTTTGATTTTAGGGGAATCGTAGGGATGGGGTCGTAGCAGCTTTAGCTGCCGGAGCGCCCCGCCCTGCGATAGCCCCGTGTATCTCGGTTTAATAAACGATCGATAAAATATCTTTGGTTTCGGATGCTGCGCAATGCGGCATCCGACTCATCAGCTACAGGCATTGAGGAATCGCGACAAAGGAACTGCCGTCGTTGGTGGTGAGATAGTAAGTTGCGTTTGCTGGCTGATAAATTAAATGCTTACCGCTGCGATATCCGCGCAGACTATCGACATCAGCACTGTACCAGCGCTCGTTGGCATTGTTTGGGCTTTTATCATAGGCATCCCCACCGATACTTTTGTTTTCTAACAGTAAATTACTCGCCCAAATAGATTCTTGTGTATTTCCACTCCAGCCAAATCGCTTTGCTTTATCGGTGGTGACATAGCTGGCGGGTAGCTCTTGGTGCTGATTGATTTGGCGGATTAAAGAGCTCAAACCCTGAGTATCGTTGATGGTTGCTGAGGATTGATGCATGAGCTGTTCGTTGGCCTGACGTACCACGCTTTCGCAGTTAGGTAGCTGCTCCGCCAAACTGGACGCAGAAAACACCAGCAACGCTGAAGCCAATAAGGTGTGATGGTATCTGATTTTTCTCATAATTTGCCTCCGTACGTAGCTAAACCTATGAATCAAACCGTCATGGAGCTGTTGCGTATAACGAGGCCACCACACGATGTGATGGCCTGCCGAATAGGGTGTTTTAGTTATGAGCAAAGAAAGAGGGTTTGTACGGAATGAATTCGTGTCTATCCATTCCTTAACAATATAAAACCAAACAAAGTGCAACAAAGCATTAACATAATGTGCCATGTGATGAAAAGGTCAAACCAAAGAACCTCTTGGCGCTAAAAGCTCTGTGTTATTCTCAAAAAAACCAAATCAAGCCTATTGATATCAAGGATGCAATGCTGATGAGAGAACTTACCCATGCGCTGACGTTGTGGTTAAAGCAGCCTGAGCGGCAAGGACAGGTGTATTTTACGGGTAATCAGCAACCTGCACCGGAACTGGCATATCAGGTTAATTTCCCGCGCTTAGAACTGGTGTTAGAAGGCCAGCAAAAAATGAGGTGGGAGGACGTGCAAGGCGGTTCGGCTGAACATATTCTGCAAGCGGGCGACGCCCTGTTTGTTCCGGCCGGAGGGTGGAATAGCCCTGAATGGAGTACACCGGTGACAACGTTGAGCATTTTGTTCGGCAAGCAGCAGCTTGGGTTTAGTTTACTAAGCTGGAACGGTGAGCAGTATCAGGATTTGGGTAAGCAAAATGTGGCGCGTCGTGGCCCGCGTGTGGGCTCATTTCTATTGCAGGCGCTAAATGAACTGACGTGGAACCAGCGCGATCAAAACACGGCGCGTTTCATCGTGAAGGGATTGATCAGCCATTGTTTAGATTTACTCGGCAGCCAGGTTCAGACCGCATCACGTAGTCAGGCGTTGTTTGACGCGGTGCGTCAGCATGTTGATGAATTTTATCGCGATCCGTTAACCCGCGAGTCTGTTGCGCAGGCATTTTATATTTCGCCTAATTACCTTTCACATCTATTCCAAAAAGCGGGAGGCGTAGGTTTTAATGAATATCTCAACTACACGCGCCTTGAACAGGCCAAGCATTTGCTGAAACGCTACGATATGAAAGTAAAGGAAGTCGCTCATGCGTGTGGCTTTGTTGATAGTAACTACTTTTGTCGACTGTTTCGGAAAACTACCGAACGTTCTCCTTCGGAGTATCGCCGCCAGTATCGGAGTCAGTTATTGGATAAGGCGTAGCAAAACAGGTTAGCGAATATTCTGTCTAGGCAATGTTGATGTGTGTTTCCTGCGGTGATGTGACGATCTTTTTCACCGCTGTTAATGTGCGCTCCGGGAAGCGCAGAAATGTGCTGATACTGCTGTGAACGCAGCGGCAATGGGTAAAGCGCTCGGCACCTTCCAGTTCTATATCGGCAATTAATAACACGACATCCGCAGAGGCCACGTCGTGCTCTGATAGCAGATTTTCGATACCAAGTGCCCCTTGAGTTTCAATTTTTACCTGCCATTTTTCTTGTTGGCAGATTTTCTCCAATCGCTCTGCGGCCATATAGGTATGAGCTACGCCGCTAATGCAGCCGGTGACTGCAACCAGTTTGATGGTCATTTTCGTATCCTCGCAAGCACACTCATTACCCGCCCGTTATAACACGATATCCAGCCTTGATGGCCAGTTGCCGTATTGGTTCGATCTCTGCCTCGTTAGGTGCTACTACGTCGCTCATTTTATAAGGGCGATTGAGCAGACGATATTTGGCCTCACCAAACTGATGAAACGGCAGTAAATGGATTTCGGGGAGTTTAAAAGGTGCCAAGAATTTTAATATGGCCTGAAAATTGTCTACGTCCAGCGTGTAGCCGGGAATAAGCGGCACACGTGGTATAAGTAGTATTCCTTCTTCTATCAGCCGAGTGAAATTACGTAAAACACGTGGTTGGTGCATATTGAGCAGATTTTTCGCTCGTTCCTCATCCATAATTTTTAGATCAAACAGGATGGAATCACACTGCTTGGCCAGTTCGAGAAACGTTGTGAGGCTGGTATCGCCTGCCGTTTCTATAGCGGTATTAATACCTAAATGTTTAAGCTGGGTGAGAAGTTGGAGGGCAAAAGGCGCTTGCATCAGTACCTCGCCGCCAGAGAGGGTGACGCCCCCTCCAGACGAACGGAAAAATACGTCGTCTTTCAGCACTTCTTTCAAAAGATCGTCGAGCGAAATATCGCGCCCAATACGCTCCATCGCAGCGGCCGGACACTCATCGGCATTATTCAGACACGGCTGGCAATGCAGGCACTTGGCTTCGCGGCGTACGATGTGTATTTGGTTAGAAATAGATTCAGGATTTGCGCACCACGGGCAGGTGTGCGGGCAGCCTTTGAAAAATACGACGGTGCGGATCCCGCCGCCGTCGTTAAGCGAATAACGTTGGATATTAAAGATCCGCGCCATATTGCTGGGCAAGCGCCCAGCGGATGTTGGCGGGTTAGAGCTGATGTGCCGTACGGCGAATGATGTCATCTTGGATCTCCTTCGACAGCTCAACAAAGAAGGCGCTATAACCAGCCACACGCACTACGAGCCCCGCGTAATCTTGTGGTTTCTCCTGTGCGGCACGTAATGTCTCAGTATTCACCACGTTAAATTGAATATGTTGTAGCTTGAGCTTAGTAAATGCACCCAGAAAATCGGCGAGTTTATTCAGCCCAGCTTGCCCTTCGAGTGTGGACGGAGTGAATTTCACGTTCAGCAATGTACCGTTTGAAAGCAGATAGTTATCCAATTTACTTACCGATTTGAGCACGGCGGTGGGCCCCTGTGCATCTTGACCGAGCATCGGCGATAGCCCGCCGTCGGCCAGTTGTTCACCTGAGTAACGCCCATCAGGCGTTGCGCCAACTACCGCACCGAGCGGAACATGGGCTGAAACAGTATAGGAACCCGGTGTGAACTGCCCACCTCGAGGGTTGCGGTAGGTTTCAACTTCTTTGCAGTAAAAACGCAGTAGATCGGCGCTGATGTTATCCACCACGTCGATATCGTTGCCGTACTTCTCAAAGCGATTGATAAGGCGGGCACGAATTTTCTCACCTTCTGGCGTTGCAAAGTTAGCCTTCAGTGTTGCAATCAGCTCATCAAAACTAAGTCGCTGTTGATCGAAAACCATGCCTTTCAACGCATGCAGAGAATCACTAAGGTTTGCGATACCGATGCCTTGCACACCCGAGAAATTGTAGCGCGCTCCCCCTTCGGTGATGTCTTTGCCGTTGCTGAGACAATCACTAATGAAGGATGAAAGCAGCGGTACCGGCGCCCAATCACGGTGGCCGATATCACAGATATTACTGCCTTGCGCCATCAATTTTACGTAGTGGCAAATTTTGTTGCGGATCTGTTCCAAGAGATCTTCGTAATGCAGATTAGCGTTGCCTTCATTTTCAAGCAGAACGATCTCCATGACTTTGAGTAGATTAAACATGGCAATGTCATGCAAGCCGTAGGTTTTGCCCGGAATAGAGAGTTCTACGCAGCCGACCACCGAATAATCTCGTGCGTCTTCTAGCGAAACGCCCCGATTCAAAAATGCAGGGACAACGACTTCATCGTTGAAGATCTGGGGAATACCCGTGCCGATGCGAATAGTTTCGGCAGTTTTCAACAGGAAAGGGCGGTCGATTAATTCATTCACACGCACGCCGAGGTTGGGCTGTGGAAGCTGAGTGCTTTGGTATGCGTCTAGGCATAAAAACGACAAGATGTTGACCGCACTGCGACCTGTTTCCGTTAGGCCACCCAGCAAGATGGTATAACCCGTTGGAAAACCAGCAAAATAGCGTGCGCTTGAGGTGGAGCGTAGTAGCACGATATCGTTGCATTTGATCCACAGTGATTCCAATAGTTCGCGCAGGAAAAGTGGGTCTTCGCCTTGATTCAATGACGATTGATAGAAGGGCAGCATATATTGGTCAAAACGCCCTAGCGAAAGGGAGCTGGCGTTCGACTCATATTGCAAGATGATGTTCATATACCAAAACAGCTGACAGGCCTGATAGAAATCCTGCGGAGGCTCAGTGGAAATGATGCCGGATACTTCTGCTATTGTGACGAGTTCTTGGCGACGATGCTCATCAGGGCAAGCCAACGCCATTTCTTGCGCTAGCGCGCTATAACGCAGTATGTGGCGCTGCGAGGCTTCTAGCAGTAGAAAAGCAGCTTGATAAAAAGCGTTATCAGGTTGCTCGGCGATCAGTAAGCGCATTTCGCTGACCAGCGCGCCTAGGCCATTTTTCAGCAGACGAGGGTAGTCAATGATGATGTGCCCTTGCCCTTTATCGGTTTGGTTAATACTGAAAATTTGCGTTTTTACTGCGGTCTTAACTTCATCGTCCATCTGCCCATTGATAAAGTCTTTCATTGAACGCTTTTCCCAATAAGGGAATAGCTGGTCACGGTAAATGGCTTTATCTGCCTCTGAGATCTCGAAGCGATCCTGTGGGCGAGTCGAAAATTGGTCTAGCTCTTTGAGAAGCCAATAGGGATCCATCTCCGGAGACATGATCCCTGCGCGTGGTTTAACGGTGCGGTTACCCGCAATTAACTCATCGGCTCGGATAGAGATCTCAACATGATCGAGTATGTATGCGGTGGCTTTCGCTCGGCGCAAAATCGTTGGCTCGCCCTCAGTTTGCTGGTGGCTTGCGGTATAGAGCAAGGCTCGCTCCAGTGAAATTTCTCTAGGGTTAGCAAACATCGCTGCTTTTAAGCGTTCGATACGAGCGGTCATAGTGGACTCCGATCCGAGGATTCAGCGGGGAAAATGATTATGGATTTAACAATCCACATCGGTTCCTGCAATTAGGCCATTTGTGAAATATGGGACTCTATTTTGCCCATGATGGCATCTGCACGTTTAACCGCGTCGCTGATGTTGACGCGTACGATGGTTTTACCTTGGAATCTTTCCTCGAACTTGATGCCAATGTCTTTGGTTAAGATCACCATATCTGCAGATGCAACATCTTCGGCCGTTAATTCGTTTTCTAATCCGATGGAGCCTTGGGTTTCAACCTTGCATTCCCAGCCTTTGGTTTTCGCCGCGCGTTCTAAGGCTTCAGCCGCCATATAAGTATGGGCAACACCTGATGGGCAAGCGGTTACAGCGATAATCTTTGTCATAATGATGTCCTCAAAACAGAATTAATTGATTTCAAAATCCAGATCTAAATCGTCTTCTTGATTCTCAAGTTGTACGGCCTGTTTTTTGGCTGCCAAACTTTTCAATAAGTTGACGCACAGCGCGGTAACCACCATGCCAACGGCCAACGCGGCGATATAACCCAGTTTCCCTTCAACGACGGGCAGAACGATAAGTCCTCCCCAGCCGGCGTAGCACTGAGCTCCAAACAATGCCGCGGTCACAGCACCGCAGGCGGAGCCGATCATGATGGATGGGATTACCCGTAATGGGTCGGCGGCGGCAAAAGGTATAGCGCCTTCGGTGACGCCCACGCAGCCCATGAGCAGCGCGGCTTTACCCGCTTCTTTTTCTTCCGTGTTGTAATATTTGCGGCCAATCAGGGTGGCAAAACCCAACCCAAGAGGCGGAATGGCAATCGCGACGGCGGCAATGGCCACAACGCTATAAACGCCTTGAGCAACGCAGATAAGCATGAAGGCGTAGGCGACTTTGTTGACGGGACCACCCATATCAAAAGCCAACATGAGCCCCATGATGACCGCAAGGACGACGATGCTTCCCTGCTGCATACCTTGTAACCAATGGGTCAGGCCTGAGGTGAGCGCACCAACGGGCTCGCCTAATCCCCACATCATGATCCCCGCAGTCAGGAGAGTGCCGATAATTGGAATAACGAAGATAGGCATGACCGAACGTAGGATCTTGGGAACGGGGATCTTCTTGAGATAGAACACGATGATACCGCCGATAATCCCAGCAATGATGGCCCCGAAAAAGCCCGCGCCAAATGAATTTCCTACCCATGCACCGATGGCGCAGGGAGCTAGCGCAGAACGGTCGGCGATGGAGTAGCCAATATAGGCAGCCAGAAAGGGCACCATCAATGTCAGACCAGCAACGCCGATATCAAATAGCTTTTTTAAATTGGGATCGGTCGCTGCGTCGGGCACGGCACCTTTGCCGTACAACATGACGGACACGGCAAGTAGGATGCCGCCGGCGACGACAAAAGGGATCATGTGTGAGACGCCAGTCATTAAGTGCTGGCGGGTATTTTTAAGTATCTGAACCAACTCTTTCATCGCGTTCTCCAGTACAGAGAGTAAATGCATAGGATGAGCCATTAAGGCCGATCTGACTCGAAACTGGACTCCACAATAGGCAATCTAAAGTTCGGCAGACAGTGGAGAAAAATGCCATTTACTGGATATTTGTACGGTGTGGATGAAAATGAGATCGGGCGCAAACTTATGGTGAATGAATCGAAGAATCTAGCGTTAATTTGCGATGTGAGCGGCATCTCACTTTTTACGGGTGATTACATTTGTCCAGTGTTTGGCATTTTTGTCCCATATCCGCATAGGTCGCACTGCTTCTATCCTGTCTAGCATTATCAAGCGTTAGCTCAGGAGAGTGTGCCATGTCGCAAGTGCTGAAATTTACCTGTGAATTACCGAACGGTGTTCATGCCCGCCCGGCGAGCCATATCGAAACGCTGTGCAATCAGTTCACCGCGCATATTGAGTGGCTTAATTTACGCACTGGACGAAAAGGGAATGCCAAAAGTGCTTTGGCGCTGATTGGTACCGATACTTTGCACGGCGATGAATGCCATCTCATGATGGAGGGCGCTGATGCCGAGCAGGCGCTCGAGCGCCTGTCTTCCTTCATTAAGAACGAATTCCCCCACTGCGATGCGCCTTTGCCACAGGTAGCACAAACGCAGGAGGAAGAATTACCGCAGTCCTTAACCAATCTGCACCCTAAAATTGTGCGTGCGCGTTCAGTTTGCGGCGGGATTGCGAATGGCATTTTGGTGCATTTGTCTGGCATCGATTTTAATCGTCTGGGTGAGCTGCCAGCGTCACGCGGCGTGGAAGTAGAGCAAAGAGAGCTGGACGCTGGGCTAAGTCGCCTATTGAAGTCTTTGGAACTTCAATTGATGGATGATAGCGGAACGGCCAGCGCGGTTCTCGAGGCGCATCGTTCGTTATTAAGTGATAACTCTCTGCGTAATAAGCTCTTAGAACAGGTTGTTGAAGGTGCTAGCTGTGCTCAAGCTATCGTGGCTGCCGGTGAGTATTTCTGTCAGCAGTTTGCCGCATCGGCCAGTGAATATCTGCAAGAACGCGCGTTAGATGTACGCGATGTGTGCTTCCAGCTGTTACAGCAAATTTATGGGACTCAACGGTTCCCTTCCCAAATAGCCCTACAGCAAAACAGCATTTGCATGGCGGATGAACTGACGCCAAGTCAGTTTTTAGAGCTGGATAAATCGCTATTGAAAGGGCTGCTGTTGAACAGCGGTGGTAGTACGTCGCATACGGTTATTTTGGCGCGCTCATTCAATATCCCCACGTTGGTTGGCGTTGACGCCAATGCTCTTGCAGATTATGTGCAGCAAAACGTGCAGATTGACGGTGACTTAGGGCTGATCGCGCTGGAGATGTCGCCTGAAGTACAACGCTATTATCAGCAGGAAGCGCAGGTACAGGCATGCATTCGTGAACAGCAGCAAACCTATCTTTCGGCACAAGGACGCAGTGCAGACGGCGTACGTTTGGAAGTGGCCGCGAATATTGCCCATTCCATTGAGGCCGCACCGGCGTTTGGTAACGGTGCCGAATCGGTAGGGTTGTTCCGAACCGAAATGCTGTATATGGATCGTGCGCATGCGCCTTCAGAAAATGAGCTTTACAATATTTATTGCCAGGCGTTAGAGGGAGCGAATGGGCGTAGCATTATTGTGCGAACGATGGATATCGGGGGCGATAAGCCGGTAGAGTATCTTAAGATCCCGGCAGAAAATAACCCGTTCCTTGGCTATCGCGCCGTGCGTATTTATCAGGAATTTATCTCTCTATTCCATACCCAACTGCGCTCGATCCTGCGCGCCTCCGCGCACGGTTCGCTCAAGATAATGATCCCGATGATTTCTTCCATGGAAGAGATTTTATGGGTGAAAGATCAACTGGCTGAAGTGAAGCAAAACTTACGTGCAGAACAGATCCCTTTCGATGAAAAGATCCAGCTTGGCATCATGCTAGAAGTACCGTCGGTGATGTTTATCATCGATCAATGCTGCGAAGAAATTGATTTCTTTAGTATTGGCAGCAACGACCTGACCCAGTATTTGCTCGCCGTCGATCGCGATAATGCCAAAGTGACGAAACACTATAACAGCCTAAATCCTGCCTTCTTGCGTGCGCTGGATCATGCCGTTCGTGAAGTACATCGGCAGGGTAAATGGATCGGGCTGTGTGGTGAGCTTGGCGCCAAAGGTTCTGTTCTACCGCTTTTACTGGGGTTAGGGCTTGATGAAATTAGCATGAGTGCCCCTTCAATTCCTGCCACCAAAGCGCGTCTGGCACAGCTAGATAGCCGAGAGTGCCGTTTGTTACTTAATCAAGCGATGGCCTGCCGCACGTCTTTAGAGGTAGAGCATTTATTGGCGCAATTCAGGATGACGCAGCAAGACGCGCCGTTGATTAGCGCAGACTGTATTTCGCTAAGTAATGATTGGCGCAGCAAAGAAGAAGTCATCAAAGGTATGACCGATAACCTTTTGTTGGCAGGGCGCTGCCGCTATCCACGCAAGCTGGAAGCAGATCTGTGGGCGAGAGAGGCGGTGTTTTCTACCGGCTTGGGTTTTGGTTTCGCTATTCCACACACCAAATCCGAGCATATTGAGCAGTCCACCATCAGCGTTGCGCGGCTTCCACAGCCTGTAGTTTGGGGAGACGAGGAAGCCCAATACATCATCATGTTAACGCTGAACAAACATGCCGCTGGCGATCAGCATATGCGCATTTTTTCTCGATTAGCGCGTCGCATTATGCATGAAGAGTTTCGCTCGGCGCTGGTTGAAGCCAAAGAGGCAACCGATGTGGCTAATTTACTGGCTCGTGAGCTAGATATTTAATCTAAGGAAATAGGCTATGGAACTCTATCTAGATACCGCGGATATTGCAGAAGTAAAACGTTTGGCTCGTATTTTCCCCTTGCAAGGGGTGACAACTAACCCAAGCATTGTCGCCAAAGGAGGCCAGCCGGTTTGGGAGGTTTTGCCGCAGCTTAGGGAGGCTCTCGGTGGCAATGGCATTTTATTTGCGCAGGTGATGGGGCGAAATGCTGAGCAGATGGTTTTAGAGGCCAAACAGCTTGCGGAGCGCAATTCTGGGTTGGTGGTGAAGATCCCTGTAACGCAGGAAGGTCTGGCGGCCATTAAGCAGCTGAAGACATTAGGCATCCCAACGCTGGGGACTGCGGTTTATAGTGCTGCGCAAGGATTATTGGCTGCGCTGGCGGGCGCTGATTATGTCGCACCTTATGTGAATCGCATTGATGCACAGGGTGGTGATGGAATTAAAACGGTGCAGGAACTTCAGTCGCTGTTAGAGATGCATGCTCCGCACGCCAAAGTGCTAGCAGCCAGTTTTAAAACACCGCGTCAGGCCTTGGATTGCTTATTAGCGGGTTGTGAAGCGATAACGCTGCCGCTAGATGTGGCACAGCAATTTTTGGCTTCCCCAGCCGTGGATGCGGCGGTGGATAAATTTGAACAGGACTGGCAAGGGGCGTTTGGTTGTTTGTCGCTCTGTTAACGACATAATGGCGGAGTGAGTCTTTAATTTTAGGCTCGTTCCGCCAATCCATCGCTAGCTTCGAATAAAGGATATGGTTAAAAATATCGCTGACTAATGGGATGCAAGTTCTCGGAAGAATGCGGGGTTAGCCTGAATAGTTGCTAACACTTTTGCAGCCAGACCCGTTGGGTTACGTCTTTTTGTTTCCCAGCTTTTGATGGTATCGACGCTGGTTCCCAGTGCTTTTGCCATTTCGCTTTGCGAAACGTTAAGTTGCTCTCTGATCGCCTTTACATCAGCGATAGCGTAGCGGGTAACGCGTGCTGGGTTTTTAAGGCCATTTTTAATGTCGACAGCCTCCTCAAGAGATGTTTTTAGGTCGTCAAAAAAGCTCATATCACACCTCATCTTTCAGCAATTTCGTTAGCTTCTTTAGCTCTGCTTTTTCTGTATCGGTCAGGCTGTCTTTGGTGCTTTTGGGATAGGCCATGATCAGATAAATAATATCTTCAGTCGCTAGAAAGTAAATCACACGAGCACTACCGCTTTTTCCCTGTGAGCCAGCCGCCATTCTAATCTTTCGTAGGCCACCTGTTTTCTGTATCAGGTCGCCTTTGCTTGGAGAGCTAATCAGTTCTTTTTGAAGCTCTTTTAATTCATCGTCCGTGGCAATCTGCTTGATTTGCCGCGTAAACATCGGTGTTTCGATAAACTCAAGCGCGTGACTCACGGAGTCTGTTCCTTTATGGAGGTAAATAGTACACCTGTAGATGTACTATGTACACTTGAACAAATATGATTCAGCCATAGAGCAGCTAACAATAAGCGTATCGTTCACGGCACTAAAAATATGTGAGTAGAGATAGCCTAGAAAAGTAACTTGGTGGCGAAGATTAGGCGTGAAGGCCAACAATGAAAAAGGATATTTTCTACTTTGGTGAGAATATGCGAGCAGCATTCCAGCAACGTTGTGGAATGGTCATTTTTAGATCAAAAAAGGGAGGCCTACGCCTCCCTTTCAAATTGGAAATCTACTGACTACAGCAGGCGACGAGCGGCCTCAACGACGATTTTCACCGCGTGAGATTCTGTTTTCTTCATCGTTTCTGCATTTGGAATTTCTTGCTGAGTGCGGTTAACGATAACGCCCGCAACCATACCTGCACGCAGGCCTTGGCTTGCACACATGGTCAGCAAAGTCGCTGATTCCATCTCAAAGTTCATCACGCCCATTTCCTGCCACTCTTTCATTGAGCCTTTGAAACGGCTCACTACGCGGCCAGAGAATGTGTCGTAGCGCTCTTGACCAGGATAGAAGGTGTCAGAGGAGGCGGTTACGCCGATGTGAGTGGTTGCGCCAACGGCCTTAGCGGCGTCTACCAGAGCGGTTGTACAGGTAAAGTCAGCAACGGCTGGGAATTCCATTGGGGCAAAGTGCAGGCTCGCACCATCTAAACGTACGGAACCGGTGGTGACCAGGACATCGCCCACGTTGATGTGCGGCTGAATTGCGCCAGTGGTGCCTACGCGCAGGAAGGTACGAATACCCAACTGTGCCAGTTCTTCAACGGCGATAGACGTTGATGGGCCGCCAATGCCGGTTGAGCAAACGATGACAGATTTGCCGTCTAGCTCTGCACGCCAAGACGTGAATTCACGATGTGAGGCCAGCTTAACTGGGTTATCCATCAAATTGGCAATTTTTTCTACGCGCTCAGGATCACCAGGAACGATAGCCAAGGTTGCGCCTTTCAGATCGCTTTTTACGAGGCCAAGGTGGAAAACATCAGACTTAGACATACGGACTCCTCTGTCATTGCTATAAGTTGTAAGGAGGAACAAAAACGCACTCTACTGAAATTCATCGGCTAAATGCGTGACTCAAATCACTACGTATGAAGAAACAATAACAAGAACGACAAATAATTGTGATTAAAATCACATAAAGTGGCGAGTTAGCCGTTTTTTTCACCGCCAACAGTGTGGCATGCCTATTTTGTGTTCGCCAGCGAAGCGGGCATTTGGTGGATGATAATGTGTTGTCTTGGCTTTCCAGAAGATTGTTTATACCCGTCATATATGAAGTTGCATCGGCGTTGGCTACGTTGGCTTATCGTCGCGATGTAACGCCAATTATTGAGGGTTTGCTTCTCAAGCAAACAAATTATTGCTATTTATACTTAACATTCTTGCAATATATTCAGACAGGGAGCTTTACATGAAGACTGAAGATCTCATCACATTGGTAAACTCGCCATCCACGTTCTCCCCCGCTGCGGGCACGATTGCTCAGAGTACCGTTCATACCGATAGCGAAGGTTTGCATGCCGGATTTACCACGATCCCTTCTCAGGGAGACGATCTTCCTGCTTATTTAGCTAAACCCTTGCATGCCGATGGCCCGCTACCGATTGTGTTGGTCGTGCAGGAAATATTCGGTGTGCATGAGCATATTCAAGATGTTTGCCGCCGTTTAGCCAAGCAGGGCTATTTGGCTATCGCGCCCGAGCTGTATTTTCGTCAGGGCGAAGCCAGTGATTACACCGATATTCCAACGCTATTTCAAAACCTCGTCAGCAAAGTGCCAGACAAACAGGTGTTGGGTGATTTAGACCACGCGGCGCATTGGGCGGCCCGTCACGGTGGTGATGCTAGTCGTTTGTATATCACTGGATTCTGCTGGGGCGGGCGTATTACGTGGCTATATGGCGCGCATAATCCGCAGCTTAAAGCGGGTGTTGCGTGGTATGGACGCTTTGTTGGGGACAAAACGCTCACCTCTCCTAAGCATCCTGTAGACATTGCCGCTGAGCTCAGCGCGCCGATGTTAGGGCTTTATGGTGGTTTGGATGACAGTATTCCGCAAGAAACGGTGGACACCATGCGCCAATCGCTTCGTGCAGCCAACGCAACGGCGGAGATTATTGTTTATCCACAGGCAGGCCACGCCTTTTATGCCGACTATCGCCCAAGTTACAACGCTGAGGCGGCGAAAGACGGTTGGGAGCGTATGTTGGCATGGTTTGCTACCTATGGCGGTGTGAATAAGCCTGATTAATCAGCTGGTTTTTGGGATTCAGTGCGGCGGGGTTTTACCGTTTTTCACTGAATCTGATAAGGTGGGAGTGATAATCTAAAATAATAAGAGGTCATGATGACAGCGACTATTTTTTTGCATCCCTCCTTGGCCCCATTGGAAGGCGGCGTTAATTTCCGTGACATGGGCGGCTATCTGGCTGCCGATGGGCGTCGGATTAAGCGTGGTAAGTTGTTCCGTTCGGGCGCGTTAGACCGCCTAACGGACAAAGATTTGAGCTACCTGCAAGACGTACCGATTAAAAATATCCTCGACTATCGTGATGCCGATGAAGTTTCTAATAAGCCTGATGTGCTGTGGGATGCGGTGCGCTATATCAACTTGCCAGCCAATCCGCTGAGCACTGAGGTGAACGCCAATCTGGAGAAACTCACCAGTGAAGCGTTGGAATCTTTTGATGCGAACGCATTTATGCTGGAGCTCTATCGCCGTTTACCCTTCAGTAATCATGCTTATCAGCTGTTAAGCACATTGCTGCAAAGCGGTGAGGAAGGTGCGATTGTGCAGCACTGTGCGGTAGGTAAAGATAGAACGGGCGTAGGCTCCGCGTTGGTGCTGTTTGCTTTAGGCGCCGATGAAGCAACGGTGATGGAAGATTATCTGCTAACCGAAACCACGCTAGCGCCATTCCGCAGCCAAATGCTGGATTACCTCTCTATTAAATTGAACGAAAAAGCGCTGGGGCAGTTTTCTCACGTACTGTCTGCCCGTGAGGAATTTTTGGTGACGGCGTTGGATGCGATCAAAGAGAAATACAGCACGGTTGATCGCTGGCTGGAACAAGAGTATGGGCTAAATATGCAGGTGAGATCACAACTTCAGCAACAGTTCCTTGAGCCGTAAATCTCCGATATTTAAAGCAAGTGGAGCCTTTCGGCTCCACTCAATCCATTTTTCATACCGCTTACGTAACCAAAGCGCCGCTTAACCAAATTCAACCCCCTCCACAAATAGCCCTCCAGTATGTTAGCGCCTGAGAAATCCTCAGGAGATAATAACTATGCAACACGCAATTACATTCGTTATTGCTACGCTGTGTATCCTTACGATCTGCTACCGTTTATACGGTATCTTTTTCGTAAAAAAGGTACTGCGTGCAGATGATAACGAAGTGACTCCATCACATACCTTTGAAGACGGGAAAGATTACGTACCTACCAAAAAATGGGTTAACTTTGGTAGTCACTTTGCGGCTATCGCCGCGGCGGGACCTTTGGTTGGTCCGGTTCTGGCGGCACAGTTCGGCTATTTGCCGGGCTTCCTCTGGCTGCTGATTGGCTGTGTGGTCGGCGGCGCAGTGCATGACACCGTGGTGCTGTTCGCTTCCATGAAACACCAGGGTAAATCCCTATCTGAAGTGGCTAAATCTGAACTGGGGCCGATTGCGGGCTGGTGTACCGGTTTAGCCATGCTGTTTATCATCACGATTACCATGGCAGGCTTGTCGATGGTGGTGGTGCATGCGCTGGAACGTAACCCTTGGGGGACTTTCGCTGTATTCATGACCATTCCTATCGCGATCGGCGTGGGGCTATGGGAACGTGTGACCGGCAGTATGAAGGGGGCAACTTATGTAGGTATCGCGGCTATTATGGCCTGCGTATTCTTCGGCCCACATATTCAAAATACGACTTTTGGCGAGTGGCTGACGTTTAAAGCGACGACCGTAAGCCTGTTGTTGCCAGCCTATGCCTTCTTTGCAACGGCGTTACCGGTGTGGATGCTGTTGACGCCACGCGGTTATCTTTCAAGCTTTATGAAAATCGGCGTGTTTGGCGCGTTGGTTATCGGCGTTATCTTCATTAACCCAGAAATCCAGTTCCCTGCGGTGACTCAGTTCATCCATGGCGGTGGCCCGGTTCTGGCTGGTCCAGTGTGGCCGTTCATCTCTATCACCATCGCCTGTGGCGCAATCTCTGGTTTCCATGCGTTTATCGGTTCTGGCACTACGCCAAAACAGATCGACAAATGGAGCGATATCCTGCCAGTTGGTTTTGGTGCGATGCTGGCAGAGTGTGTGGTCGGCGTGATGGCGCTGATTGCTGCAACCTCTCTGCATCCTGCAGACTACTTTGCGATTAACTCCAGCGCGGAAGCGTGGGCTGGGTTAGGCATGGAAGTGGTTCACTTGCCGAAACTGAGCGAAGAGATTGGTTTGGATCTCTATGGCCGTACCGGTGGTGCCGTTACGTTGGCGGTGGGTATGACGGATATCTTTATCCGTGTGCCATGGTTTAGCAATTTGGCGTCTTACTTCTTCCAGTTCGTCATCATGTTTGAAGCGGTATTTATTCTGACCGCGGTTGACTCTGGTACTCGTGTAGCACGCTACCTGCTGCAAGATTTCTTGGGTGACCTGTGGGCTCCGCTGAAACGTACTGACTGGCTGCCAGGTTCAATCTTCTGCTCTATCATCGCCTGTGCGCTGTGGGGCTATCTGTTGAACTCCGGTGATATTAACTCGGTGTGGGCGCTGTTTGGTGTGTCCAACCAGCTGATGGCTTCCGTTGGTTTGATTATCGGTGCAACAATCATCCTGCGTTTGGCGACCAAGCGCGTGTATATGCTGACCTGCGTTATCCCGTTAGCGTATCTGTTCGTGACCGTAAACTATGCCGGTTACTGGATGATTAAAAACGTCTATTTCAACTCTGCGGCGAAAGGCTACAACATCTTCAACGGCACCATCTCAATCATCATGATGGTATTGGGTGTGATTATCCTGATCTCTGCTCTGCGTAAATGGCGTGAACTGTGGGATGTACGTGGAAAAGAACTGCGTGCTGAACAGACGACCGCAACAGCATAAATAATTAAGTTTTACTACTCTCTTAAACGGCCGATTTATCGGCCGTTTATTTTTGGTTAATCCACAACGCTGCTTTGATGCCGTATCCTGCCAAAATACCCCTTATCAAGAGAGCGATGCCGTGACGTTAGATAGCATTATTCAGGTTGTGGTTGAATTTGTTCGCAACCATGAACATTGGGCCATTCCGATCGTTTTCTTTTTAGCTTTCGGCGAGTCGCTGGCATTTTTATCACTGTTATTACCCGCAACGGTGATTTTGCTTGGCTTAGGTGCGCTGGTTGGCGAAAGCGGGATCGCATTCTGGCCGCTGTGGATTGCTGCTAGCGTCGGCGCCTTTATGGGGGATTGGGTCTCATACTGGTTTGGCGATCGCTATCAGCATCAGGTTGAGCATATGTGGCCGCTTTCTCGTCATCCGCATTTGATGGTGCGCGGGCATGCATTCTTTGAACGCTGGGGAACGTGGGGCGTATTTATTGGCCGATTTTTTGGCCCACTACGTGCTGTTGTTCCGCTGGTAGCGGGGATTTGCGGGATGCCGAAGCGGTATTTTCAACTGGCCAATTTACTCTCGGCCATCCTGTGGGGATTTGCCATGTTGGCTCCCGGCGCTTTTGGCATCCAATGGCTAAACGGCTGGCTTGACTGAGTTTCGCTGCGTTTCATTGCACTTTGCGCGCAGCCTCGCAGACTTTGCTTACTCGCTCTGGACATCCATACAGTATATTATTACCGTGACGTTCAGAAAAAGTCATCAAGGCGGAGGCAGGGTGGATTCCAGCATATTTTATGGTTTAGCAGGCGGCGTTGTTGGCCTGCTGCTGGGTTGGTTACTGGCAAGTTTGCGTATGCAACAGCATCGATTGACGCTGGAGGGCGATTTGCGCCTGCATCAGCAGGAAATTGCGCAGTATCAGCAAGAGCAACAGACGCTGATTCAGCAACGCCAGCAACAAGAACAACAGGTGCGAGAGAAAGAACAAGAACTACGCACGTTATATAGCCAATATGCCGCGACGCAGGAGAAGTTAAACCAACAGTCGATTTGGCGTGATGAATATGAACAACTTAATCAAGAACTTCGCGCTCTACGTGAAGTTAATAGCGCGCAGGAAGCCGAACTGCGCGAAGTGACGATTCGCTTGGAAGAAACCCGACTGGGGGCTGAAGAAAAGCAGCGCTTGCTGATTAACAGCGAGCAGCGCCTGAGTGCCCAATTCGAAAATCTCGCTAACCGTATTTTTGAGCAGAGTGGAAAGCGTGTCGAAGAACAGAACCGGCAAAGCTTAAATGGCTTGCTGAGCCCGTTGCGCGAACAACTCGATGGCTTTCGCCGTCAGGTTCAAGAGAGTTTTGGACAAGAATCGCGAGAGCGGCACACGTTGGCGCATGAAATTCGTAATCTCCAGCAGTTGAATGCGCAAATGGCGCGTGAGGCCGTCAACCTGACTAAGGCCTTGAAAGGGGATAACAAAACGCAGGGTAACTGGGGTGAGGTGGTACTTAGCCGCGTTTTAGAGGCCTCGGGTCTGCGTGAAGGCTATGAGTATCAAACGCAGGTGAGTGTGCAGGTTGGGGTGAATAACCGCATGCAGCCGGATGTGATTGTGCGTCTTCCGCAGGGTAAAGACGTGGTGGTTGATGCCAAGATGTCGCTGGTGGCTTATGAGCGCTACTTTAATGCCGAGGATGATGCAGTGCGAGAGCTCGCGCTGCAAGAACATGTCGCCTCGGTTAAAGGCCATATTCGCCAGCTAGGGCGTAAAGATTATCAGCAGCTCCCCGGATTGCGCTCGCTTGATTATGTTTTGATGTTTATCCCCGTTGAGCCTGCATTTTTGGCAGCGATCGATCGTGAGCCAGAACTGATTAGCGAAGCATTGCGGCATAACATCATGCTGGTAAGTCCGACGACCTTATTGGTTGCGTTGCGTACTATCAGCAATTTGTGGCGCTATGAACATCAAGGCCAAAATGCACAGAAGATCGCCGATCGTGCATCGAAGCTATACGATAAAATGCGCTTGTTCGTCGATGATATGGAATCTCTTGGGCAGAGTCTGGATAAATCACAGGCAAGTTATCGTCAGGCAATGAACAAACTGGCGCAAGGCCGTGGTAATCTGATAGGGCAAGTCGAGAGTTTCCGTACTCTGGGAGTGGAAGTGAAACGGCCAATTAGCCCTTCACTTGCCGAAGAAGCCCGACTGGAAAATGAACCCGAAGATGAGGAGTTTGCTGAACCTGCGGATTACGCTACCCAGCAACCTGCCATAAGAGTCGCTAATGGACTCGATGATTAACACTGCTCCTTGCTTCGACTAGGCCGAGCACTGTTCGCACCACCGAACAGCGCTTAATCGCGTAGATTCACAATCAATCAGATTAAAAGCAGGCTAAGAAAAAATGGTAGATCAAACGCCGGAAACCACTCATTTCGGTTTCAAAACCGTCGCCACCACTGAAAAAGCAGGCAAAGTTGCCCAGGTATTCCACTCCGTTGCGGCAAAGTACGACTTGATGAATGATCTCATGTCATTTGGCATACATCGGGTTTGGAAGCGTTTTACCATTGATTGCAGCGGCGCACGTCGTGGGCAAAAGGTGCTTGATCTTGCCGGTGGTACGGGCGATCTAGCGGCCAAATTTTCACGCATTGTAGGCGAGCAGGGCGAAGTTGTTCTGGCTGATATCAACGACTCCATGTTGAAGATTGGTCGCGAAAAACTGCGTAATCTGGGCGTGATCGGCAATATCAACTACGTTCAAGCCAACGCTGAAGCGCTGCCGTTCCCTGATAACCATTTTGACTGCATTACCATTGCCTTTGGCCTGCGTAACGTGACCGATAAAGATAAAGCGCTGCGCTCGATGTATCGCGTGTTGAAGCCGGGTGGACGCTTGCTGGTGCTGGAGTTCTCTAAGCCGCTACTTGAGCCGCTGAATAAAGCCTATGATGCTTATTCATTCCACATCCTGCCAAAAATCGGCGAGCTGGTTGCGCATGATTCTGAAAGCTATCGCTATTTGGCAGAATCTATCCGTATGCACCCCGATCAAGAAACGCTGAAATCCATGATGGATGACGCTGGTTTTGAAAACACCACGTATTTCAACTTAACCGGTGGGATTGTTGCTCTACATCGTGGTTACAAGTTTTAACTGAAGGATCGCTATGCTGACCCCATTGCTAAACCCATTATTGACTGGTGCGATTGAAACGGCGCTCAACCGAATTTTGTACCGCGATCGGGCGCTAAACAGCGCTCGTCAGCGCCTGACAGGTAAAGTGCTGGGTGTTTTCGTTAATGAAATAAACTCGCCGATCTATTTGGTCTTTAGTGAGAGCCGTGTGGATGTTTTAGGCGCATGGGAAGACAACACGGATTGCAGCGTCACGACGAGGCTATCCGTATTGCCCGAACTGCGCGATCGTCAGCAACTGACTGCACTTATTCGTTCCGGTGATTTAAACGTAGAAGGCGATATTCAGGTGGTACAGCAGTTCATCGGTCTGTTGGATTTAGCCGAATGGGATCCTGCTGAGCTGTTAGCGCCGTACACGGGCGATATTGTTGCCCAAGGGATGAGCCAGTTTTTACGTAAAGGTGCCAGCTTTATTGCCACGGGCTGTAAACGTCAGCAGCAGTACATTGGTCAAGCGATGACCGAAGAGTGGCGTGTGGCTCCGGGTGCATTGGAAGCGGCGTGGTTTAACGAAGAGGTTGATGCCGTCAATCGTCAAACGGAAAGTCTGGATAAGCGACTTTCTCAGCTTGAGGACAAGGTATGACGCCAACGGAACTGTGCCGCTTTTATTTGATTGTGCGTGTGTTCCTGACATACGGCCTCGATGAACTGATCCCGAAAATGCGCATGACTTTGCCGCTGCGCATGGGCAGGCATTTGCTGTTTTGGATGCGTAACAAGCACAAGGACAAACCTCTTGGTGAACGCCTGCGTTTGGCATTACAGGAGTTAGGGCCGGTTTGGATTAAGTTTGGCCAGATGATGTCGACTCGTCGCGATCTGTTCCCGCCGATGATCGCCGATCAACTGGCGCTGCTTCAGGATCGCGTAGCACCTTTTGATGGTGCTCTGGCCCGTAAGCAAATTGAAGATTCAATGGGCGGCCCGCTTGAGCAATGGTTTGATGATTTCGACCAAAATGCGCTGGCTTCGGCTTCTATCGCTCAGGTTCATACGGCAAAATTAAAAGAGAACGGCCGTGAAATCGTGCTGAAAGTGATTCGCCCCGATATTCTGCCCATTATCAAAGCTGACGTGCGCCTGATGTACCGTTTTGCGGGCTGGGTTCCGAAGCTGATGCCGGATGGCCGTCGTTTGCGCCCACGCGAAGTGGTGCGTGAATACGAAAAAACGTTATTGGATGAGCTCAACTTGCTGCGAGAAGCGGCGAACGCCATTCAGCTTCGTCGTAATTTCGAAGACAGCCCAATGCTGTATGTTCCCGAGATTTACTCTGATTACTGCCGTGAAAATGTGTTGGTGATGGAGAGAATCTACGGTATTCCGGTGTCTGACTTGCCTGCTTTACATGCGCAAAATACCAATATGAAACTGTTGGCAGAGCGCGGCGTTCAGGTCTTCTTTACTCAGGTCTTCCGCGATAGTTTCTTCCATGCGGATATGCACCCCGGCAACATTTTTGTGAGCTATGAACACCCAGAAAATCCGCAGTATATCGGTATCGACTGTGGCATCGTGGGCAGCTTAAACAAAGACGATAAACGCTATCTGGCGGAAAACTTTATTGCGTTCTTCAATCGTGATTATCGTAAGGTCGCTGAGTTACACGTTGATTCTGGCTGGGTTCCGCGCGATACCAACATTGAAGATTTTGAGTTTGCCATTCGTACGGTGTGTGAACCTATTTTCGAAAAGCCATTGGCTGAAATCTCGTTTGGTCATGTGCTGTTAAATCTGTTCAACACTGCGCGGCGCTTCAACATGGAAGTGCAGCCACAGTTGGTTCTCTTGCAAAAAACGCTGCTGTATGTGGAAGGACTGGGGCGTCAGCTTTATCCGCAGCTAGATCTGTGGACGACGGCTAAGCCTTTCTTGGAAACATGGCTGCGCGATCAGGTTGGGATACCTGCGATTATTCGTTCCTTGAAAGAGAAAGCGCCGTTCTGGGCTGAAAAGCTGCCGGAGCTACCAGAGTTATTCTATGACAGTCTGCAACAGCATAAAGCCTTGCAGCAGAGCGTCGACCGTTTATTCACGCAGCTTGATAAACAACGTAATCGCCATGGACGCTCACGATATTTGTTTGGGATTGGCGCTACACTATTACTGAGTGGTACGATTTTGGTTGCCGCGAAAATTGCAGTCTGGCCAGTTTGGGTTATTGCTGGCGGATGTGTCGCTTGGATTGCTGGATGGCGTTATACCCGCCAGTAGATACCCAAAACGAGTAATTCATCGTTCCTAGCGCATACTTTTGGTTAATTGTTATTGGTTAGTAGTTCAATATTTCTGCGTGACTACCGTATAATGCGGCGCACGAATAACCCCTATCAATAGAGGTGATTAAAATGGGTGGTATCAGTATTTGGCAGTTGTTGATTATTGCAGTGATCGTAGTACTGCTGTTTGGTACTAATAAGCTGCGTACTCTGGGTTCCGATCTTGGTGCGTCAATTAAAGGTTTTAAAAAGGCGATTGGTGATGAAGACAAAACCCCACCGTCGGCTAACACAAACAACACTGCGGCCCCGCAGGATGCAGACTTTAAGTCTCTGTCCGAGCAGCAGCCTGAAGTGAAGAAAGAAGAATCTAAGAGCCAGAACAAAGAGCAGGTGTAAGCCGTGTTTGACATCGGGTTTGGTGAGCTGCTGCTGGTAATGGTCATAGGTCTAGTTGTACTAGGCCCTGAACGTTTGCCTGTTGCAGTGCGTACGGTTGCCGGATGGATCAGGGCGCTGCGATCTCTTGCGGCCTCTGTTCAGAACGAACTGTCGCAGGAGTTAAAGCTTCAGGAGTTGCAGGATAGTTTGAAGAAAGCCGAAAGCGCTGGTCTTCAGAATCTGACCCCTGAACTAAAAGCCTCAATGGATGAGCTAAAAGAAGCCGCAGAGTCAATGAAGCGCAGTTATCAGACTCAGGTTGCTGAGCCTGTTGCAAAGGCTGCTGAAACCATCCATAAACCGGATGCGACAGACCCTGAAGCGTTTCACGACGAAGTCGATGCAGGCTTAAGAGAAGATGAACGCAAGCGTGCCGAAGCCGTTAAGGTGGAAGCAACCAATGCAACATCGGCTGAGCCGGTAGCCACAGAGGACGCTTTGGTTGATGCTGAAAAACCAGCAGTGAAAATTCCAGAGCAGCCTGTTCCCTCTCACTCTACAACAAGCGATCGTTAAAGCATGGCCGTTGATGATACCCAGCCTCTGATTAGCCATTTAATCGAGCTACGTAAGCGACTCTTAAATTCGATTATTTGTATTCTGGTGGTATTTCTGGCGCTGGTCTATTTTTCCAACGACATTTACCACCTGATTGCATCGCCGCTGATTAAGCAGCTGCCACAGGGCGCTAGCATGATCGCCACCGATGTCGCATCGCCGTTCTTTACGCCGATTAAGCTGACAATGATGGTGTCGGTGTTTGTTTCTGCGCCGATGATTTTGTACCAGATTTGGGCTTTTGTGGCTCCAGCCCTTTATAAGCATGAACGCCGCCTGCTGATGCCATTGCTGGTTTCAAGCTCGTTCCTGTTCTATTTAGGTATGGCGTTTGCCTACTTTATCGTGTTCCCATTGGCGTTTGGTTTCTTTGCGAAAACCGCACCGATTGGTGTGACAATCGCAACGGATATCAATAACTATCTCGATTTCGTTATGGCGCTCTTTATGGCGTTTGGCGTGTCGTTTGAGGTTCCGGTAGCCATTATTTTACTGTGCTGGAGCGGAGTAACTACGCCAGCGGAGTTAAAACAGAAACGCCCATATGTCATCGTGGGTGCCTTCGTTGTGGGTATGTTGCTCACGCCGCCTGACGTGTTCTCGCAAACACTGCTGGCGATCCCAATGTGTATCCTGTTTGAAATCGGCGTATTCTTCGCTCGGTTCTACGTGGGTAAACGCCGTTCTCGTGATGAAGAGGATGAGGGAAGCGAAGAAGATACCGACGAGCAGCCAAAACAGGGCTGACACAATAAGTGCCAGAGGCCGCCGAAAGGGCGGCCTCTTTACATGGTTTTTGGAGTGCTTTCATGCTGGATATTGGTGTTAACTTAACAAGCAGTCAGTTTGCCAAAGATGTTCCTCGGGTAGTCGAGAGGGCACGTATGGCTGGGGTGAGTGCGATGTTGGTCACCGGTACCGACGTGCACGAGAGCAAACGCGCTATCGCCATGGCGCAGGAGTATCCAGATTACTGCTGGGCAACGGCCGGTGTTCATCCACACAATGCCAGTTCATGGGATCAGCAATGCGCCGAGGAGATTGCCGCGTTGGCTGTTTTGCCAGAAGTCGTTGCCGTTGGCGAATGTGGTCTTGATTTTGATCGCAACTTTTCGACTCCCGATGAACAAGAGCGAGCTTTTACCGCCCAGCTGGCGTTGGCATCAGAGCTCAACAAACCGCTGTTTTTGCATTGCCGGTCGGCACATGAAAAATTTATCTCTCTATTGCGTCCATGGTTAGCCAAAATACCCGGCGCGGTAGTACATTGTTTTACCGGTAGCCGTGAAGAGCTACATGAATGTTTGGATCTGGGGCTTTATATCGGCATCACCGGATGGGTTTGTGATGAGCGACGTGGCCTTGAGCTGCGTGCCATGCTGCCCGAGATCCCAACTGAGCGTCTATTGCTTGAAACTGACGCGCCCTATTTACTGCCGCGTGACTTAGAAAACAAACCTAAATCGCGACGTAATGAACCCTGTTTCTTACCGCACATCGTTTCACAGGTCGCTGGCTGGCGTCAGCAGGATGTGGAGTGGTTAAAGCAGGTTACTGAAAATAATGCCCGCCAACTTTTTCGGCTGGTATGAGTAAGGAGAATAACGTGAGCTATGCATTTCCAGGGGCCTTCCCAGGCCGTCGTCTGCGTCGTGTTCGTCGCCATGATTTCAGCCGTCGCTTAGTGGCTGAAAACGTTCTGACCGTAGACGATTTGATTTACCCCGTGTTTGTTATGGAAGGCAAGAATCATCAGGAAGAAGTTTCCTCAATGCCGGGCGTGCACCGTATGACGATCGATCTGCTGGTTAAAGAAGCAGAAGCGATTGCCAAACTGGGCGTACCGGTATTGTCGTTGTTCCCGGTTATTGGCACAGACAAAAAATCACTGCACGCTGAAGAAGCTTATAACCCTGATGGGTTGGTGCAGCGCGCCGTACGTGCGCTGAAAGATGCGGTTCCTGAACTGGGGTTGCTGACTGATGTGGCGTTAGATCCTTATACTACGCATGGTCAGGATGGGATTATCGACGCTGATGGCTACGTCATTAACGATATCACCAAAGAGATTTTAGTGCGTCAGGCGCTTTCTCATGCCGAAGCCGGTGCTGAAATTATCGCTCCGAGCGATATGATGGATGGGCGTATTGGCGCCATTCGCGACCAGCTTGAAGCGCAGCAGATGGTCAATACTCAG
Organism: Hafnia sp. CBA7124; assembly: GCF_002355555.1. Lineage (NCBI taxonomy): Bacteria > Pseudomonadati > Pseudomonadota > Gammaproteobacteria > Enterobacterales > Hafniaceae > Hafnia > Hafnia sp. CBA7124. The sequence goes on from NZ_AP017469.1 coordinate 257,928, forward strand.
ATTATGGCGTATTCCGCTAAGTATGCTTCTTGCTACTACGGCCCATTCCGTGATGCATTGGGCTCTTCTGGCAATCTGAAGGGGGGCAATAAGAAAACCTATCAGATGGATCCTGCCAATAGCGATGAAGCCTTGCAGGAAGTGGCTCAAGATCTGCAAGAAGGCGCTGATATGGTGATGGTAAAACCGGGTATGCCGTATCTGGATATGGTGCGTCGTGTGAAAGACACCTTCGGTGTGCCGACCTTTGCCTATCAGGTTTCCGGTGAGTATGCGATGCATATGGCCGCCATCCAAAATGGCTGGCTGCAAGAAAAACCGGCGATTATGGAATCTCTGATTTGCTTCAAACGTGCGGGCGCTGACGGCGTGCTGACTTATTTCGCCAAGCGTGTTGCCCAGTGGCTGCACGATGCAGAAATGAATCGCTAATCATTGCTTGAAGTAGACAAGAACCGCCGTTGATATTTCACGGCGGTTTTTTTATTTAACGCTTTTCGAAATCAGTGTTTTCAACGCTTTGCTGAACCGGTTTATTAAGCAGGTTAAGCAATAGAATGGCGCGTTTTTCGCCATCGGCTTCGCTGTAAATGGCTTCAAAACCTTCAAATGCGCCGCTGGTGATGACAACGGTGTCGCCGGGCGCTGGCGTATCAGGATCAATGAGCTCAGTGGGGGGGGCCGTCATTAACTGCTTGATAACCTTAAAAGGAATAGTGGCCGGTAGAGATCCAAATCGAACGAAATGGCTAACCCCGCGCGTAGATTGCACCGTGGTGGTGTGAATTCTTTCGGGATCAAGCTCGATAAACATGTAGTTAGGGAACATAGGTTCCTTCACCTGTGTACGTTTACCGCGTACGATCTTTTCCAACGTAATCATTGGAGTAAAGCAAGGGATTTCCTGACGCGTCAGATGTTCTTTCGCACGCTCTAATTGACCTCTTTTGCAATACAGCAGATACCACGATTCCATAACAACCTACAATTTAATGACTTACCTAGAGCATAGCAAAAGGTCGGATTGATAGACAGTTTCAGGTATTGATAGCGAGTATTTCCTATTGCTTATGCCGAAGTTTTACATTTTTTGCCACTTCAGGCAGAAGATCACAGCGTTGACCATAATTATTAGTTATAAATGTCGCCCTATATAACCACCCAGATGACGAGTGGTTTCGGCGTGATAAAGCGCAATAAAATTATTCTCAATGTCAGGAGAAATTTCCATGGAGTTGTTTTTACTGAGTAACGGTAAGGTTTCCGGTGAATCTGAATTGCTGGGTTATGCAAAAGGGCCCATCCAGTCCATGCTGCTAAGTAAGAAGATACGTTCTGCTGTACTGGTTCCTTATGCAGTGATCCGCGGTAATTACGACGCCCGTGCCGCAGAATTAGAAAACTCATTAGGTATTCAAGTTACCAGTCTGCATCATTTTGGCGATCCGGTAAAAGCCATTGAAGAGGCTGAATGTATCCTGGTGAGCGGCGGTAATACGTGGCTGCTGAACCAAATGCTGCATGAGAATGGCCTGATTGTGCCGATTCAGCGCGCGGTACGTGAACGTGAGATCCCCTACATCGGCTGGAGTGCCGGTTGTAACGTGGCAACGCCAAGCATTCGGACCACCAACGATATGCCGGTACGCAATAGCGTGGTACTGCCTGCGCTAGGCTTATTCCCTGTTCAGATAAACCCGCACTATATCGATGCCCACCTGAGTGGTCATATGGGCGAAACGCGCGACGAGCGTATCGCTGAGTTCTGTGCGGTGAACCCAAGTGAATATGTGATTGCGTTACGTGAAGGCAGCTTGCTGCATGTCTCGGGCGACGAGCTGGAATACTACAGTGTGAAAGCGCAGGGCTACAAAGTGTTCCGCCACAACCAAGAAACTCATGAGTATTTTGATACGCAAGCACTGGCTGAGATGGTGCCTTTTCGCTGCCGTTAATTGCCCATAAGTAAAGACATACCGTTTGTTGCTGGCAGCCAATCGAATGATAATGCTTATTAAAGCAATTAGTTACCTGCTTGTAACAAAAGTGCAGCAACCAGAGTGAAGAACGCTTATAATGGGTTCTTCACCAGCCCAATAAGAAAGCTATGAAATACCGTGACTTGCGCGAATTCCTCTCTTTGCTGGAACAGAGAGGTGAGCTAAAACGCATCAGCCAGCCAATCGATCCTTATCTGGAAATGACAGAAATTGCTGACCGCACTTTGCGTGCCGGTGGCCCAGCGTTGCTGTTTGAAAACCCGAAGGGGTATGACATTCCTGTTCTGTGTAACCTGTTTGGCACCGCAAAGCGTGTCGCCTTAGGAATGGGGCAGGAAGATGTTAGCGCGTTGCGTGAAGTCGGTAAGCTGTTGGCATTTTTAAAAGAACCGGAGCCGCCAAAAGGGTTCCGCGATCTGTTTGATAAACTGCCTCAGTTTAAGCAGGTTCTGAACATGCCGACGAAACGGCTGAGCACCGCACCGTGCCAAGAGCTTATTTGGCAGGGTGATGATGTTGATTTGGGGCGTATTCCAGTAATGCATTGCTGGCCTGAAGACGCTGCCCCGCTGATTTCGTGGGGGCTGACGGTGACCCGAGGCCCGCATAAAGAGCGGCAGAACCTTGGTATCTATCGCCAGCAGGTTTTGGGCAAGAATAAAGTGATTATGCGCTGGCTATCTCATCGTGGCGGTGCGCTTGATTTCCAAGAGTGGTGCCAAGCACATCCCGGTGAACGCTTCCCGGTGTCAGTGGCTTTAGGTGCCGATCCGGCGACGATACTCGGCGCGGTGACGCCGGTGCCGGATACGCTTTCTGAATATGCGTTTGCTGGGCTATTGCGCGGCAACAAGAGCGAAGTCGTTAAATGTATTTCTAACGATCTGGAAGTGCCAGCCAGTGCTGAAATCGTGCTGGAAGGCTATATCGAGCCGGGTGAAATGGCGCCAGAAGGACCTTATGGTGACCACACGGGTTATTACAATGAAATCGATAATTTCCCTGTCTTTACCGTGACTCATATTACCCAACGTCGTGATCCTATTTACCATTCGACCTATACGGGACGTCCACCGGATGAACCTGCGGTGATGGGGCTGGCATTAAACGAAGTTTTCGTGCCGATTCTGCAAAAGCAGTTCCCAGAAATCGTGGATTTTTATCTGCCGCCAGAAGGGTGTTCATATCGCATGGCGGTCGTTACCATGAAGAAACAGTACGCCGGTCATGCCAAGCGCGTAATGATGGGCGTCTGGTCGTTTTTACGCCAATTCATGTACACCAAATTCGTCATTGTTTGTGATGACGATATCAATGCTCGAGATTGGAACGACGTTATTTGGGCAATCACTACTCGAATGGATCCCGCGCGTGATACGGTGATGATTGAAAATACACCGATAGATTATCTTGATTTCGCTTCACCGGTGTCGGGGCTGGGTTCCAAAATGGGACTGGATGCCACCAACAAATGGCCGGGCGAAACACAACGCGAATGGGGACGCCCCATTGTTATGGATGAAAAAGTCCGTACGCGGATTGATGCCATCTGGGATGAACTGGCAATTCTGGAAGATAACCATACTGACGCTAAGAATAGCCGCAAGCCTAATTAACGGCGGCTGTCTGGTTATGCAAAACCCATTATCCGATAGAGTAACTACATGACAACGTTGAGCTGTAAAGTCACTTCCGTTGAGGCTATCACCGATACGGTTTATCGTGTTCGCTTAGTGCCGGAAGCACCGGTTTCGTTTCGCGCGGGCCAGTATTTGATGGTCGAAATGGATGAGCGTGACAAGCGTCCGTTCTCTATGGCTTCAACGCCATTGGAAAAGGATTTTATCGAACTGCATATCGGCGCTTCAGAGATTAATCTCTATGCGATGGCGGTGATGGATCGCATTCTGAAAGATCGTGTGGTGAATGTTGATATTCCTCACGGCGACGCTTGGCTGCGTGAAGAGGGTGATCGTCCATTAGTGTTGATCGCCGGTGGTACAGGATTCTCCTACACTCGCTCTATTTTAATGATGGCGCTGGCACAGCAGCCTAATCGTGAGATTGCGATTTATTGGGGTGGCCGTGAATCTAAGTACCTTTACGATTTGGCCGAGCTAGAAGCGCTGCAAGAAAAGCATCCACAGCTGAAAGTTATTCCTGTGGTTGAACAACCAGAAGAGGGCTGGAACGGTCGAACTGGCACCGTTTTGAGCGCGGTTTTGCAAGACTACGGTTCGTTGGCAGAATACGACATCTATATCGCTGGGCGTTTTGAAATGGCGAAGATTGCGCGTGAGCGTTTCTGCGCCGAGCGCGAAGCTAAAGCAGAGCATATGTTTGGCGATGCGTTTGCGTTCATCTGATATAACGCCTCTGCTAGTAGTGTATCGGCTGCTAGCTGAGGGTGTTCTGCCAGAAATAAAAAACCCGCCCCTGACAGGCGGGAAGTACGGCAACTAAACTTTGTACCCGTTATGCTTCAAGCGGCAAGAGAGCTGGTTAAACCCGCTCGAATACGGTCGCAATACCCTGACCTAATCCAATACACATGGTTGCCAGACCAAACTGCACGTCACGGCGCTCCATTAGATTCAGCAGCGTAGTTGAAATACGTGAGCCGGAACAGCCGAGCGGGTGACCTAAGGCAATTGCGCCGCCGTTAAGATTCACCTTTTCATCCAACACATCCAGCAGCCCAAGATCTTTTAGACACGGTAAGGTCTGAGCCGCAAACGCCTCGTTCAATTCAAACTGTCCGATATCTGAAATACTCAGTCCTGCACGCTTTAAGGCGAGCTGGGTAGCAGGCACAGGGCCGTATCCCATAATGGAAGGATCGCAGCCCACTACGGCCATCGAACGAATGCGTGCACGTGGTTTTAAGCCCAATGATTTGGCGCGTGACTCGCTCATCAACAACATGGCCGATGCTCCATCGGAAAGTGCCGAGGAGGTGCCTGCCGTGACGGTACCATTTACCGGATCGAAGGCAGGCCTTAACGCTGCCAAGCTAGCGACGGTGGTTTCAGGGCGGATGACTTCATCATTAAACAGCATTTTCAACACGCCATCGGCGTCGTGACCTGCGGTAGGGACGATCTCGTTTTTAAATGCGCCAGAAGTTGTGGCGGCATAGGCGCGCTGATGTGAGCGAGCGGCAAATTCATCCTGCATTTCGCGGCTGATTTTGTGCATTTTCGCCAGCATTTCGGCGGTCAGCCCCATCATGCCAGCCGCTTTAGCAACGGTGCGGCTTAGGCCTGGATGGAAATCAACGCCGTGGCTCATCGGTACGTGGCCCATATGTTCAACGCCGCCAATTAGGCTAATCTGTGCGTCGCCGATCATAATGGCGCGAGCGGCATCGTGAATCGCCTGCATCGACGAACCGCACAGGCGGTTAACCGTCGTTGCCGGTACGCTATGTGGCAGTTCAGCCAGCAGCGCGGCGTTGCGTGCAATATTAAAGCCTTGTTCCAGCGTTTGTTGTACACAGCCCCAGTAAATGTCATCGATCTCTTTTGCATCGACGTTTGGGTTGCGGCTGAGCAGTGATCGCATCAGATGTGCCGAGAGATCTTCAGCTCGAACCTGACGATATGCGCCGCCTTTTGAGCGACCCATTGGCGTGCGGACGGCATCGATAACCACCACGTTTTCAATTGAACGGTTTTCCATGATTCCTTCCTTAATCCTGTTGCGTGGCGCTGGGGGCCATCGTTGCGTCGGTCTCAATCGGCGCCGCCGCCGGATAATAGGTCGCGTTGGTTTCTGCTTTGGCGCGTAGGCCTGCTGGCACCTGATATAGCTCACCTAAATGCTGGTAGCGTTGGGCCATTTCGACATATTGCGTAGTGCCGATGGTGTCTAGATAACGGAATGCGCCGCCGTGGAACGGGGGGAAACCAATGCCATAGACCAGCGCCATATCTGCTTCTGCAGGACTTGCCACGATTTTCTCTTCGAAGCAGCGAACAACTTCGTTGATCATCGGGATCATCATCCGAGCGATGATCTCTTCATCACTGAACTGTGCGTTAGATGGCGCAACCTCTGCTAACAGAGTCGCAGTTTGCTCATCCTGCACTTTGCGTGGTTTGCCTTTGCTGTCTTGCTCGTAACGATAGAAGCCCACACCGTTTTTCTGTCCAAAGCGCTGCGCATCAAACATCACGTCCACCGCATCGCGATAGTTTTTACCCATACGCTGCGGGAAACCTTGAGCCATCACCGCTTGAGCATGATGTGCTGTGTCGATGCCGACGACGTCGAGCAGGTAAGCCGGGCCCATAGGCCAGCCAAACTGTTTCTCCATCACTTTATCAACTTGGCGGAAATCAGCTCCGTCGCGTAACAGCAGGCTAAAACCGGCGAAGTAAGGGAACAGCACGCGGTTGACGAAGAAGCCAGGGCAATCATTTACCACAATCGGCGTTTTGCCCATTTTGGTGGCATAAGCGACAACGGTGCCAATTGTTTGATCGGAGGTTTTAGCCCCGCGAATGATCTCGACCAATGGCATGCGATGTACTGGGTTAAAGAAGTGCATGCCGCAGAAGTTTTCAGGACGTTGCAGCGAGGCGGCTAACTGATCGATAGGGATGGTGGAAGTATTCGAAGCCAGCACCGCGTCTGGTTTAATCAATGATTCTGCTTCCGCTAAGACGGCAGCTTTAATTTTTGGATTTTCAACTACGGCCTCAACCACGATTTGCGCCTGCTCAATACCCGCGTAGTTCAGCGTTGGTTGGATTGTGGAGAGGATCTGCGCCATTTTCAGGCCATTGATTTTCCCTCGTTCGAGCTGTTTGTTGAGGAGTTTGCCGGCTTCATTCATACCGAGCAGCAGCGATTTTTCACTGATGTCTTTCATTAACACCGGCGTGCCTTTCAGCGCAGATTGATAGGCGATACCGCCGCCCATAATACCCGCACCGAGCACCACGGCTTGTGAAGGGACTTGTCCAGACTGGGCAAGTTTCTTGGCTTTGCCTTTCACGAACTGATCGTTGAGGAAGATCCCAACCAGAGCGCGAGCTTGGGTGGTGCGGGTTAATGGCACAAAGCTGGCGGTTTCAAGCTTGAGTGCTTCGGCACGTTTTAAACCGGCGGCGGCTTCAATGGTTTTCACCGCGGTGATTGGCGCAGGGTAGTGTTTCCCTGCGGTTTGCATCACCATGCCTTTGGCCGTGGTGAAGCTCATCAGCGATTCAATCGGGCTGAGCTTTAGCGGTTCCAGCTTTGGCTGGCGCTGTGCTTTCCAATCCAGTTGACCATCGATGGCTTGGTGCAACATTTTGAGTGCGCCACTAACCAGCTTATCTTGCGATACCACCGCGTCGACTAAACCGACTTTGAGGGCTTGTTCAGCGCCAATATCTTTACCGGCGGCAATGATCTCCAGTGCGCTATCCGCACCGAGCAGGCGCGGCAAACGAACCGACCCGCCGAAGCCAGGCATAATTCCCAGCTTAGTTTCTGGCAGGCCAATGCGAACGTCCGGTGTAGCGATGCGGAAATCGGTGGCTAATACACATTCGCAACCTCCGCCCAGCGCATAGCCATTTGTGGCGGTAATGGTGGGGACGGGTAAATCCTCTAAGCGGTTAAATACGCTATTGGCGAAGTTGAGCCATTGCGTGAGTTTTTCTGCTGGAGCCGCAAAGAGAGACAAAAACTCGGTGATATCTGCGCCAACGATAAAAGCGGCTTTGGTTGAACGCACCAATAGGCCCCGCAGCTGCGGCTGTTTTTCAAGCACGTCTAGGGCTGCGCCTAAGCTGGCAACAGTTTTGGTATCCAGCTTGTTAATGGCGGCTGGAGCGTCAAATACCAGCTCGGCAATACCGTCTTCGAGCCAGTTTACATGTAGGTTTTCGCCTTGGTAGAGCATCGTGATCTCCTGAATCAGCGCAGTTGATCTGGTATGACCAGATGTTTTGAAGTGTGGTTTTAATGTTAAAAAAATGCAAACAAAACATTGCGCATTTGCAAACTCGATCACAGAGAGTTGAATGGGATTTTTGCCAACTTCCTGTTTTTAAGGAGGGCTGTGATAAGATGGAAAAATTCGTTGTGGGCAAAGGGTCATTTACATGGAAACACTAGCTTCGTTGTATTCTGAACACATGGAAACGCTGCAGCAGCGCACCCGTGAGGTTTTAGCGCGTAGTCAATTGGATGGATTACTGATTCATTCTGGTGAGTTGCTATCGTTGTTCTTAGACGATCGCGATTATCCGTTTAAGGTGAATCCTCAGTTCAAAGCTTGGGTGCCGGTGACTCAAGTACCTAATTGCTGGCTGTGGGTAGACGGTGTGAATAAGCCGAAGCTTTGGTTCTATTCTCCCGTTGATTACTGGTATAGCGTTGAACCATTGCCAGAAGCGTTTTGGACTTCTCATGTAGAAATGACCGCTTTGCGTAAAGCGGATGACATTGCACAGCTGTTGCCAAGTGCGCGTGAGCGTGTTGCCTATATTGGCTATGTGCCGCAGCGCGCACAGTCTCTGGGCATTAAAGCCGAAAATATTAATCCGCAGGCGGTGCTGGATTATCTGCACTACCATCGCGCATACAAAACCGGCTATGAACAAGCGTGTATGCGCGAAGCGCAAAAGACGGCAGTAGTTGGGCATCAAGCGGCGTTGGAAGCATTCCAGTCAGGTATGAGTGAGTTTGATATCAATCAGGCTTATCTGACGGCAACAGGACATCGTGATACCGATGTTCCTTACGACAATATCGTGGCGCTGAATGAGCACGCTGCGGTTCTCCACTACACCACGCTTCAGCATAAGTTGCCTTCTGAAGTCCGTAGCTTCTTGCTTGATGCGGGCGCGGAGTATAACGGCTATGCGGCTGATTTAACGCGTACCTATGCGGCTAAAAGCGATAGCGATTTTGCAGCCTTGGTCAGCGATATGAACAAAGAGCAGCAGGCGCTGATCGCGACACTGAAATGTGGTGTTCGCTACACGGATTACCATCTGCAAATGCATCAGCGTTTGGCAAAATTACTCAAAAAACACCATATTCTAAAAGATATCAGTGAAGAAGCCGCCGTGGAACAAGGGCTGACATGTCCATTCCTGCCGCATGGCTTGGGGCATCCGCTTGGGCTACAGGTTCATGATGTTGCAGGTTTTATGCAGGATGAAAATGGTACCCATCTGGCCGCGCCAGAAATGTATCCGTTCTTGCGCTGCACGCGCATCATGGAGCCGGGAATGGTGATGACCATCGAACCTGGCCTGTACTTCATTGATTCACTGCTCGCGCCGTGGAAAGAAGGGAAGTTTAGTCAGCACTTTGATTGGGCCCGCATTGACGCTTTCCGTCCTTATGGCGGGATCCGTATTGAAGATAACGTTATTTTCCATGAGAAATCCGTGGAAAATATGACGCGCGATCTGCATTTGGATTAATGAGTCAGCCTTATCTTATTCCCGCTGAGGCGCTGAGCTTCAGCGAGGAAATCAAAAAAAGCCGCTTCATTACCTTGTTGGCACATACGACGGGTAGTGAAGCGGCAAAAGCTTTTGTCACTCAGGTGAAATCAGAGCATCCTGATGCGCGTCATCATTGCTGGGCGTTTGTTGCTGGTGCACCGGATGATTCTCAACAGTTAGGTTTTTCCGATGATGGAGAACCGTCGGGAACGGCGGGAAAGCCCATGCTTGCTCAACTGATGGGCAGTCATATTGGTGAGATTACAGCGGTCGTCGTACGTTATTATGGCGGCATCCGATTGGGAACCGGTGGTTTGGTTAAGGCCTACGGGGGTGGTGTTCAGCAAGCATTAAAACTTTTGCCGGTAGCGCGTAAAGTGCCACAGGCTGAGTATACTTTGCAGTGTGACTATGGATTATTGACCCAAGTTGAAGCCGTTATAGCGCAGGCTGGGGGCGAGATCTTGCAGAGTGATTATGCTGTTGATGTGCTGCTGACGGTGAGTTTGCCAGTGCTGGTTGTAGAAGACGTCGCTGAAAAGTTACGCAACATGAGCCGTGGCTCATTGCAATTACATCAGACTTCGTAATAATCCCCCGCATTATCTTTTTTGTTGTACTTATTACTCTTTAATTGAGCAAGGAACGTGCCCGAATGCATTTTCGTGCCATTATCCGCATCGTCGGTTTACTCGTCATATTGTTCTCTGGAACTATGATCATCCCGGGGCTTGTTGCCCTGATTTATCGTGACGGTGCAGGCCGGGCGTTTACTCAAACTTTCTTTGTTGCGCTAACGATCGGTACTTTGCTGTGGTGGCCACAGCGTAAGCAAAAACATGAGTTAAAGCCGCGCGAAGGTTTTTTGATTGTTGTGCTGTTCTGGACGGTGTTGGGCAGCGTTGGGGCATTGCCTTTCCTGTTTTCAGAACGTCCGAACCTCAGCGTGACAGATGCCTTCTTTGAATCGTTCTCCGGTTTAACAACCACAGGGGCAACGACTCTTGTTGGTTTAGATAACCTCCCTAAGGCTATTTTATTCTATCGACAGATGCTGCAGTGGCTTGGCGGTATGGGGATCATTGTTTTGGCCGTGGCCATTTTGCCTATTTTGGGTGTAGGTGGATTGCAGCTCTATCGTGCAGAAATGCCGGGGCCGCTAAAAGATAATAAGATGCGCCCACGTATTGCTGAAACGGCTAAAACATTATGGTTCATCTATGTTTTGCTGACCGTCGCGTGTGCGGTGGCATTGTGGGGGGCAGGGATGGATGTTTTCGACGCCATTTCTCATAGCTTCTCGACTATCGCGATTGGCGGATTCTCAACGCACGATGCCAGCATAGGCTATTTCAACAGTCCTACTATCAATACCATCATTGCGGTATTCCTACTGATTTCCGGCTGTAACTTCAGTTTGCACTTTGCGCTCCTAAGCGGGCGAAGCTTGAAAGTGTATTGGCGCGATCCTGAATTCCGTATGTTCATTTTTGTTCAGCTGACGCTGGTGGCGGTATGTACCCTTGTTCTATGGTGGCATAACGTTTATCAAACGGGACTACAAACGGTGAATCAGGCGTTTTTCCAAGTGGTGTCGATGGCGACAACTGCTGGGTTTACTACTGACAGCATTGCGCACTGGCCGTTATTTCTGCCTGTGCTTCTATTATGTTCCGCATTCATCGGCGGCTGTGCGGGTTCAACGGGCGGGGGGCTGAAAGTCATCCGTATTCTGCTGCTGTTCTTGCAGGGGTCGCGTGAACTTAAGCGACTGGTGCATCCTAATGCGGTCTATACCATCAAGCTAGGTAGCCGAGCCTTGCCGGAACGTATCCTTGAAGCGGTATGGGGTTTCTTCTCTGCCTACGCATTAGTCTTCATCATTAGTATGCTTGCGATTATCGCGACAGGGGTTGATGATTTCTCTGCGTTTGCTGCTGTGGTCGCAACCTTGAACAACCTCGGACCAGGATTAGGGGTGGTTGCAGATAACTTCACCTCGATGAATGATGCGGCTAAATGGGTGCTGGTCGTCACCATGCTGTTTGGTCGATTAGAAGTCTTCACCTTGTTAGTGCTGTTTACGCCAACGTTTTGGCGTAATTAAAGTATTCACGATTAATTATGGATAATGCCAGAGGCCGTAAGCCATGAAGAAAACATTAGTGCTTTATTCAAGCCGAGATGGACAGACAAAAGCTATCGCCTCTTATATAGCCTCAACCTTATCTGAAACGACGATGTGTGATGTGCAAGATTTGGCAATCTCGATGGATATCGATCTTGCGAACTATCAGGCGGTCGTGATTGGTGCATCGGTTCGCTACGGACACTTTCAACGTGCGCTATATCAGTTCACTAAAACGAACGCCGCACAGCTAAATGCAATGCCGAGCGCTTTCTTTGCCGTAAACCTCACTGCTCGTAAGCCTGAGAAGAGAACACCACAGACCAATGCGTATACGCGCAAGTTTTTGCTTGCGACACCTTGGCAGCCAAAACAATGCTCGGTGTTTGCAGGAGCGCTGCGTTACCCACGATATGGTTGGTTAGATAAGGTCATGATCAAACTTATTATGAAAATGACCGGTGGGGAAACGGATACGACTAAAGAAGTTGAATATACGGATTGGCAGGATGTAGGGCGCTTTGCACAGGAATTTGTCCGTTTAACCAGCGGTATGGTGCGATAATCATCAAAAAGCATAACTTTTGTTGATAAATTACGCGTTCAGTAATTATTTTCAAATAAACACTTGTCAGCCGTTCAGAAGTCCCTATAATGCGCCACCACTGACCGGGAACAACGACGCAAACGTCGCTCGGTGAGGAAGAGAAAAGCCTCGCAGTAATGCGAATTTCTGAAAAGAAAAAAGCTTGACTCTTCAGGAGGAAAGCGTAATATGCACCTCCCGAGTTGCTGGAACGAATGTTCGCAATTCGCTGCTCTTTAACAATTTATCAGACAATCTGTGTGGGCACTCACAAGGCAATATCTAACGTCCTCGGACGATAAAATATTAAAGTCTTGAAGAGTGACCAAGCAGTAATTCATTTAGTTGAATTATTACGAAAGTTAATTTTCGAGCATCGCTTAACTTGTTTAAGCAAATCAAGCTTTTAATTGAAGAGTTTGATCATGGCTCAGATTGAACGCTGGCGGCAGGCCTAACACATGCAAGTCGAGCGGTAGCACAAGAGAGCTTGCTCTCTGGGTGACGAGCGGCGGACGGGTGAGTAATGTCTGGGAAACTGCCTGATGGAGGGGGATAACTACTGGAAACGGTAGCTAATACCGCATGACGTCTTCGGACCAAAGTGGGGGACCTTCGGGCCTCACGCCATCAGATGTGCCCAGATGGGATTAGCTAGTAGGTGGGGTAATGGCTCACCTAGGCGACGATCTCTAGCTGGTCTGAGAGGATGACCAGCCACACTGGAACTGAGACACGGTCCAGACTCCTACGGGAGGCAGCAGTGGGGAATATTGCACAATGGGCGCAAGCCTGATGCAGCCATGCCGCGTGTATGAAGAAGGCCTTCGGGTTGTAAAGTACTTTCAGCGAGGAGGAAGGCATTGTGGTTAATAACCACAGTGATTGACGTTACTCGCAGAAGAAGCACCGGCTAACTCCGTGCCAGCAGCCGCGGTAATACGGAGGGTGCAAGCGTTAATCGGAATTACTGGGCGTAAAGCGCACGCAGGCGGTTTGTTAAGTCAGATGTGAAATCCCCGAGCTTAACTTGGGAACTGCATTTGAAACTGGCAAGCTAGAGTCTTGTAGAGGGGGGTAGAATTCCAGGTGTAGCGGTGAAATGCGTAGAGATCTGGAGGAATACCGGTGGCGAAGGCGGCCCCCTGGACAAAGACTGACGCTCAGGTGCGAAAGCGTGGGGAGCAAACAGGATTAGATACCCTGGTAGTCCACGCTGTAAACGATGTCGACTTGGAGGTTGTGCCCTTGAGGCGTGGCTTCCGGAGCTAACGCGTTAAGTCGACCGCCTGGGGAGTACGGCCGCAAGGTTAAAACTCAAATGAATTGACGGGGGCCCGCACAAGCGGTGGAGCATGTGGTTTAATTCGATGCAACGCGAAGAACCTTACCTACTCTTGACATCCAGAGAATTTGCTAGAGATAGCTTAGTGCCTTCGGGAACTCTGAGACAGGTGCTGCATGGCTGTCGTCAGCTCGTGTTGTGAAATGTTGGGTTAAGTCCCGCAACGAGCGCAACCCTTATCCTTTGTTGCCAGCACGTAATGGTGGGAACTCAAAGGAGACTGCCGGTGATAAACCGGAGGAAGGTGGGGATGACGTCAAGTCATCATGGCCCTTACGAGTAGGGCTACACACGTGCTACAATGGCATATACAAAGAGAAGCGAACTCGCGAGAGCAAGCGGACCTCATAAAGTATGTCGTAGTCCGGATTGGAGTCTGCAACTCGACTCCATGAAGTCGGAATCGCTAGTAATCGTAGATCAGAATGCTACGGTGAATACGTTCCCGGGCCTTGTACACACCGCCCGTCACACCATGGGAGTGGGTTGCAAAAGAAGTAGGTAGCTTAACCTTCGGGAGGGCGCTTACCACTTTGTGATTCATGACTGGGGTGAAGTCGTAACAAGGTAACCGTAGGGGAACCTGCGGTTGGATCACCTCCTTACCTAAAGATAGCGTTAAGTGCAGTGTCCACACAGATTGTCTGATGAAATTAATGAGCAAGAGCACCTGTTGATGTTGTGAGTTTTAAGACTCATGCTGATACGAAACGAGAAGGCGAAAGCTTTGTCGGTATTTTCGTGTCCCCATCGTCTAGAGGCCTAGGACACTGCCCTTTCACGGCTGTAACAGGGGTTCGAATCCCCTTGGGGACGCCATTCCGATAATGAGTGAAAGACATTATCACCCGTTCTAATGAACGAAAAATCTTAAAGATGATTCTAACGAGTCGTGTTTAAGATATTGCTCTTTAACAATCTGGAACAAGCTGAAATTTGAAAGCTTAAGCAACTGTGAGACACACTGACACAGTTTGTATTAAGCAGTCTCTCAATTTTTTGCAATCTTGAATGCTGTCTTGAACCGGTTCGTAACCGCGTTCACTAAAGAGACACCTTCGGGTTGTGAGGTTAAGTGACTAAGCGTACACGGTGGATGCCTAGGCAGTCAGAGGCGATGAAGGACGTGCTAATCTGCGATAAGCGTCGGTAAGCTGATATGAAGCGTTATAACCGACGATTTCCGAATGGGGAAACCCAGTGCAATTCGTTGCACTATCGTTAAGTGAATACATAGCTTAACGAAGCGAACCAGGGGAACTGAAACATCTAAGTACCCTGAGGAAAAGAAATCAACCGAGATTCCCCTAGTAGCGGCGAGCGAACGGGGAGCAGCCCAGAACCTTAATCAGCGTATGTGTCAGAGGAACGGTCTGGAAAGTCCGGCGATACAGGGTGATAGCCCCGTACTTGAAAATGCATATGTTGTGAGTTCGATGAGTAGGGCGGGACACGTGACATCCTGTCTGAATATGGGGGGACCATCCTCCAAGGCTAAATACTCCTGACTGACCGATAGTGAACCAGTACCGTGAGGGAAAGGCGAAAAGAACCCCGGCGAGGGGAGTGAAATAGAACCTGAAACCGTGTACGTACAAGCAGTGGGAGCCTCTTTATGGGGTGACTGCGTACCTTTTGTATAATGGGTCAGCGACTTATATTTTGTAGCAAGGTTAACCGAATAGGGGAGCCGTAGGGAAACCGAGTCTTAACTGGGCGTCAAGTTGCAAGGTATAGACCCGAAACCCGGTGATCTAGCCATGGGCAGGTTGAAGGTTGGGTAACACTAACTGGAGGACCGAACCGACTAATGTTGAAAAATTAGCGGATGACTTGTGGCTGGGGGTGAAAGGCCAATCAAACCGGGAGATAGCTGGTTCTCCCCGAAAGCTATTTAGGTAGCGCCTCGTGAACTCATCTTCGGGGGTAGAGCACTGTTTCGACTAGGGGGTCATCCCGACTTACCAACTCGATGCAAACTACGAATACCGAAGAATGTTATCACGGGAGACACACGGCGGGTGCTAACGTCCGTCGTGAAGAGGGAAACAACCCAGACCGCCAGCTAAGGTCCCAAAGTCATAGTTAAGTGGGAAACGATGTGGGAAGGCATAGACAGCCAGGATGTTGGCTTAGAAGCAGCCATCATTTAAAGAAAGCGTAATAGCTCACTGGTCGAGTCGGCCTGCGCGGAAGATGTAACGGGGCTAAACTATGCACCGAAGCTGCGGCAGCGACACTTAGGTGTTGTTGGGTAGGGGAGCGTTCTGTAAGCCGTTGAAGGTGGCTCGTGAGGGTTGCTGGAGGTATCAGAAGTGCGAATGCTGACATAAGTAACGATAAAGCGGGTGAAAAACCCGCTCGCCGGAAGACCAAGGGTTCCTGTCCAACGTTAATCGGGGCAGGGTGAGTCGACCCCTAAGGCGAGGCCGAAAGGCGTAGTCGATGGGAAACAGGTTAATATTCCTGTACTCGGTGTTACTGCGAAGGGGGGACGGAGAAGGCTAGGCTATCCGGGCGACGGTTGTCCCGGTTTAAGCGTGTAGGGGGAAAGCGTTGGTAAATCCGCGCTTTTATTAACCCTGAGGCGTGATGACGAGTCACTACGGTGATGAAGTAGTTGATGCCAAGCTTCCAGGAAAAGCCTCTAAGCTCTAGGTAACATTGAATCGTACCCCAAACCGACACAGGTGGTCAGGTAGAGAATACCAAGGCGCTTGAGAGAACTCGGGTGAAGGAACTAGGCAAAATGGTGCCGTAACTTCGGGAGAAGGCACGCTGGCGCGTAGGTGAAGTCCCTTGCGGATGGAGCTGAAGCCAGTCGAAGATACCAGCTGGCTGCAACTGTTTAATAAAAACACAGCACTGTGCAAACACGAAAGTGGACGTATACGGTGTGACGCCTGCCCGGTGCTGGAAGGTTAATTGATGGGGTCAGCCGCAAGGCGAAGCTCTTGATCGAAGCCCCAGTAAACGGCGGCCGTAACTATAACGGTCCTAAGGTAGCGAAATTCCTTGTCGGGTAAGTTCCGACCTGCACGAATGGCGTAATGATGGCCAGGCTGTCTCCACCCGAGACTCAGTGAAATTGAACTCGCTGTGAAGATGCAGTGTACCCGCGGCAAGACGGAAAGACCCCGTGAACCTTTACTATAGCTTGACACTGAACATTGAGCCTTGATGTGTAGGATAGGTGGGAGGCTTTGAAGCGTGGACGCCAGTCTGCGTGGAGCCAACCTTGAAATACCACCCTTTAATGTTTGATGTTCTAACTCCGGTCCCTAATCGGGATTGAGGACAGTGTCTGGTGGGTAGTTTGACTGGGGCGGTCTCCTCCTAAAGAGTAACGGAGGAGCACGAAGGTTAGCTAATCACGGTCGGACATCGTGAGGTTAGTGCAATGGCATAAGCTAGCTTGACTGCGAGAGTGACGGCTCGAGCAGGTACGAAAGTAGGTCATAGTGATCCGGTGGTTCTGAATGGAAGGGCCATCGCTCAACGGATAAAAGGTACTCCGGGGATAACAGGCTGATACCGCCCAAGAGTTCATATCGACGGCGGTGTTTGGCACCTCGATGTCGGCTCATCACATCCTGGGGCTGAAGTAGGTCCCAAGGGTATGGCTGTTCGCCATTTAAAGTGGTACGCGAGCTGGGTTTAGAACGTCGTGAGACAGTTCGGTCCCTATCTGCCGTGGGCGTTGGAAGATTGAGAGGGGCTGCTCCTAGTACGAGAGGACCGGAGTGGACGCATCACTGGTGTTCGGGTTGTCATGCCAATGGCATTGCCCGGTAGCTAAATGCGGAAAAGATAAGCGCTGAAAGCATCTAAGCGCGAAACTTGCCTCGAGATGAGTCTTCCCTGAGACCTTGAGTCTCCTAAAGGAACGTTTAAGACTAAGACGTTGATAGGCTGGGTGTGTAAGCGTAGCGATACGTTGAGCTAACCAGTACTAATGATCCGTGAGGCTTAACCTTACAACACCGAAGGTGTTTTAAGACGCAGAGACGCGAAAACACAAAGAGTAAGCTTGTTGAACAGATTGGATTGACTGGTGAGCTGTAGAGATACGGAGCACGGGTTAATTAACAGAATATGCCTGGCGGCGATAGCGCGGTGGTCCCACCTGACCCCATGCCGAACTCAGAAGTGAAACGCCGTAGCGCCGATGGTAGTGTGGGGTCTCCCCATGCGAGAGTAGGGAACTGCCAGGCTTTAATTAAAGTAAAGAACCTCAGTCGAAAGACTGGGGTTTTTTGCTTTATATAATTTGATAATTGCCGACTTGAGCATGGAACGGCCCGCAGGGGCGTATCATGCGACAAAATCGTCGGGAACGATTTTGAACAACGCGCAGCGTTGGCCCGAAGGGCGAGTCTCAGGATGAGACGAGTATTGTAGGGAACGGTCAAACGTCATCGAAAGAACCTCAGTCGAAAGACTGGGGTTTTTTGCTATGGGAAATTTGAAAAGAATAAATCATCTTCATTATTGATATTAATTATCAATTGCATTGACATATTTTCTGCTCTATCTAGAATGCGAATCTCTTATTTCCGCTTGGATGCGCATTATGAAAAACATTTCTCTGGTTATTATTTCCTCTATTTTGTCATTTACCAGCCATTGTTCAGTAGCAAAAGAGCCAACAAAGGCTGTGATCGCTCATGTAACTGCATCGACAGCAGATACATTGAGCATTACACACGCTGCTGGCGTCACTCAAATCCATAAGAACCCACAACGTGTCATTCTGTTTGATTTTGGTACCTATGATTCACTGGAAAAGCTAGGGCTGACAAGCCACGTCGTTGGTTTGCCAAAATCAATACCTAGCTATATAAAAGGCAAAGTATCATCTTCAATGACTGAAGTTGGGGGAATGAAAGACCCGGATTTAAATGCGATTGCACTGTTACAGCCTGATTTGATTATTATTACGGGCCGTCAAGGCAATTCATATGATGCGCTTTCCGCTATCGCACCAACGATTAGTTTAGCTACTGATCAGAATACATATTTTGCATCAGTGAAGACAAATGCGGAATTATTAGGCCAGATATTTGATAAAAAAGATGACGTTGCTCGTTATATCGAGGCTTTATCTCATCAAATAGCGTCTATAAAGTCTGATAAAGCGCCGGAGAATCTTACTGCTTTAACGTTGATACATAACAATGGTAATTTTGGCGTGACTCACCAGCCTATTGTTTTTGATGTATTAGGGATGAAACAGGCAAAGGTTATCTTGCCAAAATCAGATAATAGTCATAAGAAGCGCGTACCGCTAACAACGCACGACATCGCCCAGGCAAATCCGAATATTATCTTCATTGTGGACCGCAGCGCGGCTATTGGCACAAAGCCGTTGGATAAAGCAAAATTTGAAGATGATAATCTGCGTTCTACATCGGCTTTTAAAAATGGAAAGATCGTTTATCTGACGCCTGATCTTTGGTATTTATCGGGGGCAGGTTTAGAGAGCACAGCCGCACAATTAACTGAGGTAGCAAACGCACTTTAGCAGTGAGCTGCAATTAACGGCGGTATAAGATAATGCCGCCATTTTTATTCTCTTTTGGCTACACATCTATTTATCCAAAAATTCAAAGAAGGATCGGTTAGACTAAGCGTAGTTTAGTCAGGATGAGATCCTTGTTTCATGTCTAATAGCCGTACATCGCTTACCAAATTCACTACATTTGGAATCAACGCCAAAGCCAAAGATATTATTGTTGCCACATCACCGGATTCTTTAGCGGAATTCTGGCGCATAGCAGTCGATCGGCATGATCCTGTGTTGATCTTAGGCGAGGGTAGTAACGTATTATTTTTAGAAGACTTTTCTGGAACCATACTACTTAATCGCATCAAAGGTATCACTATTACGGAAGACGGTGATAGCTGGCGACTTCATGTGGGGGCTGGAGAGAATTGGCATGAGCTGGTGAAGTATTCACTTGAACAGGGCATGTCTGGGCTTGAAAACCTCGCGTTGATCCCAGGATGTGCGGGCTCTGCACCTATTCAAAATATTGGTGCTTATGGGATTGAATTCCAAAGAGTTTGTGACTACGTCGATGTATTGAATTTACGTACGAATGAAGTCTTTCGCTTAACCGCTGATGAATGCCAGTTTGGCTATCGGGAAAGCATTTTCAAGCACAGCTATCGTGATGGCTACGCCATCATCGCTGTTGGTTTACGTTTAGATAAGTTATGGCAGCCCGTACTGAACTATGGTGACTTAGCCCAGTTGCCTCGTGAAACGGTAACGCCGAAGCAGGTCTTTGATTCAGTTTGTCATATGCGTAAGACCAAACTGCCAGACCCGCACGAAACGGGTAATGCCGGTAGTTTCTTTAAAAACCCGGTTGTGACGGCAGCCGTTGCGGCGCAGATTAAAATGATATTCCCTGATGCCCCTATGTACCCACAAGCATCGGGCGATATGAAGCTCGCTGCGGGTTGGCTTATCGACCGCTGTGACCTTAAGGGGTTTCAGGTTGGCGGAGCCGCAGTGCATCAGAAACAGGCATTGGTTTTAATTAATAAAGATCATGCTACGAGTGCTGACGTTGCTATGCTGGCGCAAGCTGTACGCAACAGGGTTGCAGAGAAATTTGATGTGTGGCTAGAACCTGAGGTTCGTTTTATATCGGCTACTGGTGAAGTTAACGCGGTTGAGGTTTTGTCATGAAAGATATCAGCGTGCCCCTACGTTTAATCAACATTCTCTCCGATGGTGAGTTTCATTCAGGTGAATACTTGGGTGAGCTGATGGGAATGAGCCGAGCGGGCGTCAATAAGCATATCCAGACAATCCGTGACTGGGGAATCGATGTTTTTACGGTTCCTGGAAAAGGTTATAGTCTGCCATCACCGATGCAGTTACTTGATGAGCAAGAAATTACGAAACAACTACCCGAAGGTGGAGTGACGGTACTCCCGGTGGTTGATTCTACTAATCAGTATCTACTCGATCGTATACACGAGCTGCGCTCTGGTGATGCATGCGTCGCTGAGTATCAGCAAGCGGGTCGTGGACGTCGTGGTCGGCACTGGTTTTCACCTTTTGGTGCCAATCTGTATCTCTCTATGTTTTGGCGTTTAGAGCAAGGACCTGCAGCGGCGATGGGCTTAAGTTTGGTGATTGGGATCGTGATGGCTGAAGTGCTGCGCGAGCTTGGTGCTCCGGATGTGAAGGTGAAGTGGCCAAACGATCTTTATCTCAACGATAAGAAATTAGCGGGCATTCTCGTCGAGTTGACGGGAAAAACCGGTGATGCAGCGAATATTGTTATTGGCGCTGGCATCAATTTATCTATGCGCTCTCCAGATACTTCGATAGTCAATCAACAGTGGATTAATCTTCAGGAAGCTGGCGTTAAAATCAATCGTAATGAGCTAGTTGCCCAGTTATTGAAGCGGCTGCGAGATACTTTGATTGATTTTGAAACACGTGGTTTGGCACCGTTTGTCGAACGCTGGCGTGAGCTTGATAATTTTATTGACCGTCCGGTTAATTTGCTGATTGGTGAGCAAAAAATTTATGGGATCGCTCGCGGCATCGATGCTCAAGGAGCGTTACTTCTAGACCGAGAAGGTGAAGTGACACCATTCATCGGTGGTGAAATTTCTCTGCGCGGCGCATAACAAAAAGGGCATCAAAATGATGCCCTATTCTCGCTAACCTCAACGGGTTATTTACGTAGACGCACGCTTTCAACTGCGTGGTTTCCACCCTTTGTCATGATCAGACTTGCGCGTTCACGCGTCGGTAGGATGTTTTGTGTTAAGTTTAGCCCGTTGATCTCTTTCCATAAATTTGTTGCTATTTCAACAGCTTCCGATTCCGGTAACTGAGAGTAGTGGTGGAAATATGAGTCCGGGTTGGAAAATGCACCTTGGCGGAATTTCAAGAATCGATTGATATACCAGCCTTGTAGTAAATCCTCCGGTGCATCAACATAAATTGAGAAATCTACGAAGTCAGACACGAAAACACGATGTGGATCGTGTGGGTAATCCATGCCGCTTTGTAGAACATTCAATCCTTCCAATATAAGAATATCTGGCTGCTCAATAACTTTGCAGCTGTCAGGGATAATGTCGTAGATCAGGTGAGAATATTGCGGAGCCGTCACTCGCGGTGCACCGGATTTTATCTCAGAAACAAAGCGCACAAGATTTTGAATATCGTACGATTGCGGGAATCCTTTTTTCTTCATCAAACCGCGTTCTTGCAGCACTTTATTCGGATGCAGGAAACCATCAGTTGTCAGTAGTTCAACTTTACGGTGCTCTGGCCAGCGGCTCAATAGAGCTTGTAATACGCGAGCCGTCGTGCTTTTCCCAACAGCTACGCTACCCGCAATCCCAATAATATACGGGATGCGCGGACCGTTAGTGCCTAAAAACTGTTCGAGAACGGCTTGGCGGCGAACGTTTGAGCTGAAATAGAAATTAAGTAGGCGAGAAAGTGGCAGATAGATTTGAGCAACTTCTTCTAACGAAAGATCTTCGTTAATACCCTTTAGATTAGCAATTTGTTCTTCCGTCAGTGTTAATGGAACGGAGTTACGCAGTGCAGCCCATTGTTGGCGACTAAACTGTAGATACGGTGTCGCCAAAGATTGATCTTTCTTCATATGCCCAATTCTGCCTGTTAGCGCGGGTCGGGAACGGCGACAGACGCCAACTCCAGATGGATAACGAGCTGCACATTATAATCAGCTTCGCTACGGCCGTAGTGTTTTTTTTTAAAACTTTGACTCAATCTACGTAATGGTTGTAATGCGATCAAGAGATAAGGGGAATGTAAGAAAGGAAAAAAGCGGAGGCTAAAAATAAATGTGCCCCCGCTAGGAGAACTCAGCTAGCTTTTGCAGGTTGGACAACGGCGAAGAGGCGTTTGTAGTAGATCGCGGTAGGGTGGTATTGACCGTCGGGTGTACAGGCATAGTCAGGGATTTCCCCCATGCATCGATAACCTTCCGTTCGATAGAAAGCTTCAGCAGCCGATCCCGCTTGAGTATCTAAATAGAGTAAGCCTCGATGTGCCTGCATCGCTGACTTTTCAAGCGTGATAATCAGCTGGTGCGCAACCCCTAAGCGGCGTGCGCTGCTGTGAACCATGAGTTTTTGAATTTCAGCCCGATTGCGGCCATTAGGCTTCTGGCAAAGAGAAAGCTGCACTGTACCAATCACACGATGCTCATCACGGGCTATCCATAATAACAGCTCTCCTTTGGCAATCAGGGGCCGCAGGCTATGGAAGTAGCATTCAGCATCATAATGATCAATCTGTGTGTCATATCCCAAAGAGGCACCGTTAGCGACCGCGTCGGTCAAAAGCAGAGCAAGTTCACTGCGGTATACTGGTAATGTGGCATCGTTAAGCAGCACAATTTTCATTGGCGATTCCTCCAGAACGGGTCATGACTTGGTATAAGCAAAGAGCAGGCCAAGTTGCAGAACTGCTAATTACGTGGGGGAGTCAGCCTAATAAGTGTAGCTTTTGCTTTGCGTTGGTGCAGAAAGCATAAAATTAATGCACCAGAAAAGTGTGATTGTGATCAATACCAATGTTTTTGAACACGCCGCCGTGGCTGTGAAACATGAGATGTTGAATGATGTGAGGCGGCTTGTAGGGACTAAAATCATGCTATTTTGTGAGCAATTAAACGGTCTAAAAGACGTTTTTGACTGTTTTCTGACCGAAGGTGCGCAAAATTGAATTTTTTTGTTGCATAGAGCACGATCACTACCTAGAATGCGACCCACTTGATGCCGGCTTAGCTCAGTTGGTAGAGCAACTGACTTGTAATCAGTAGGTCACCAGTTCGATTCCGGTAGCCGGCACCATCAAGTAAAAGCAACACCAAGTGGTGGGGTTCCCGAGCGGCCAAAGGGAGCAGACTGTAAATCTGCCGTCTCAGACTTCGAAGGTTCGAATCCTTCCCCCACCACCATTTATTCGCCTTAGAGATAGGGCCTGAGGTGTGGTTTAATCCTACATCTCAAAATGTATCAGTGAAGATCTCACTTCATCGATACAAAACTCTACAGAACAATCAGGTAGCCGAGTTCTAGGATGCGGGCATCGTATAATGGCTATTACCTCAGCCTTCCAAGCTGATGATGCGGGTTCGATTCCCGCTGCCCGCTCCAAGTATTGCTGATATGGCTCAGTTGGTAGAGCGCACCCTTGGTAAGGGTGAGGTCCCCAGTTCGACTCTGGGTATCAGCACCACTTCTTTTCTCCTCCTCTGATTTCATTCTGTAAAATATTCAGCTAGTGCATACAAATCATTTGCTTGGTTGATGTGGTGATATCACCGATTTATCCGTGTCTTAGAGGGACAATCGATGTCTAAAGAAAAGTTTGAACGTACAAAACCGCACGTTAACGTCGGTACTATCGGCCACGTTGACCATGGTAAAACAACGCTGACCGCTGCAATCACTACCGTTCTGGCTAAAACCTACGGTGGTTCTGCTCGTGCATTCGATCAGATCGATAACGCACCAGAAGAAAAAGCTCGTGGTATCACCATCAACACTTCTCACGTTGAATACGACACCCCGACTCGCCACTACGCACACGTAGACTGCCCAGGCCACGCCGACTATGTTAAAAACATGATCACCGGTGCTGCGCAGATGGACGGCGCGATCCTGGTTGTTGCTGCGACTGACGGCCCTATGCCTCAGACTCGTGAGCACATCCTGCTGGGTCGTCAGGTTGGCGTTCCTTACATCATCGTGTTCCTGAACAAATGCGACATGGTTGATGATGAAGAGCTGCTGGAACTGGTAGAAATGGAAGTTCGTGAACTTCTGTCTCAGTACGACTTCCCTGGCGATGATACTCCAATCATCCGTGGTTCTGCTCTGAAAGCGCTGGAAGGTGCACCAGAGTGGGAAGCTAAGATCGTAGAACTGGCTGAAACTCTGGATTCTTATATTCCACAGCCAGAACGTGCTATCGATAAGCCATTCCTGCTGCCAATCGAAGACGTATTCTCTATCTCTGGCCGTGGTACAGTTGTTACCGGTCGTGTAGAGCGCGGTATCGTTAAAGTTGGTGAAGAAGTTGAGATTGTTGGTATCAAAGATACCGTTAAATCAACTTGTACCGGCGTTGAAATGTTCCGTAAACTGCTGGACGAAGGTCGTGCAGGCGAGAACGTAGGTGTTCTGCTGCGTGGTATCAAGCGTGAAGATATCGAACGTGGTCAGGTTCTGGCTAAGCCAGGCACTATCAAGCCACACACCAAGTTCGAATCAGAAGTTTATATTCTGAGCAAAGATGAAGGCGGCCGTCATACTCCGTTCTTCAAAGGCTACCGTCCACAGTTCTACTTCCGTACAACTGACGTGACCGGTACCATCGAACTGCCAGAAGGCGTGGAAATGGTAATGCCAGGTGATAACATTCAAATGACTGTTAACCTGATCCACCCAATCGCAATGGATGATGGTCTGCGTTTCGCAATCCGCGAAGGCGGCCGTACCGTTGGTGCTGGTGTTGTTGCTAAAGTCATCGAATAAGATTTGACGCGACACGCGATAAAAGGGCATCATTTGATGCCCTTTTTCTACGCTAGTGATACTAGAACCTATCTCATCAGTAGTTTTAGCGTCATAATTACAGGTGAGATGGGCTCTGATAGTACGGCGTATCGTGCCGAATAGCGGATCATTTATCTGATCTTGCTCTTTCTTTGAAGAGGTAACCGCGCTTATCGCGTTTGTTTCTTGTAAGATACCCATTCGGTTTGGTTTGCCTCGCGTTGCGGGGCGAAGTTGTTTTTCACAATCTAGTGACAGGTTGGTTTATGAGTGCGAATACCGATGCTCAAGGGAGCGGGCGCGGCCTACAAGCGCTAAAATGGCTGGTTGTCGCCGTGCTGCTGATCGTGGCCATCGTAGGTAACTTCCTTTACCGTGATGTGAGTCTGCCACTGCGCGCGATGGCTGTAGTCGTGATTATCGCAATTGCTGGTGCCGTAGCATTATTGACAACTCAAGGTAAGGCTACCGTGGCATTTGCCCGTGAAGCGCGTACCGAAATGCGCAAGGTCATCTGGCCAACGCGTCAGGAAACGTTGCACACAACATTGATCGTGGCTGCGGTCACCGCCGTCATGTCACTGATTCTGTGGGGGCTGGATGGTATTCTGGTCCGTTTAGTTTCGTTTATTACTGGCCTGAGGTTCTAAGATGTCTGAAGCCCCTAAAAAGCGTTGGTACGTCGTTCAGGCGTTTTCCGGTTTTGAAGGCCGTGTAGCTCAATCGCTGCGCGAGCACATTAAACTGCACAACATGGAAGAGTTGTTCGGTGAAGTCATGGTTCCGACAGAAGAAGTTGTCGAAATCCGTGGCGGGCAACGTCGCAAAAGCGAGCGTAAATTTTTCCCTGGTTACGTGTTAGTTCAGATGGTAATGGAAGATGCCAGCTGGCACTTAGTGCGTAGCGTGCCGCGTGTGATGGGCTTCATCGGCGGAACTTCTGATCGTCCAGCTCCAATCAGTGACAAAGAAGTTGATGCTATCATGAACCGTCTGCAGCAGGTTGGTGATAAGCCTCGTCCGAAAACTCTGTTCGAGCCAGGCGAAATGGTCCGCGTCAGCGATGGTCCATTTGCCGACTTTAACGGCGTGGTTGAAGAAGTTGACTACGAAAAAAGCCGCCTGAAAGTCTCTGTTTCTATCTTTGGTCGTGCGACCCCAGTAGAACTGGACTTTAGCCAGGTCGAAAAAGGCTGATAAATAATTAAGCGATCGCTATGATTGCTGATTGCCAGAGGCGCGAAATTGAACTACAATTTCGCGCCTTTTGTTTTTATGCGCACCACATTTTCGAATGTATCGCGTGTAAACGTTTTGCAAATAACGGGGAGCCTTTTTGAGGCGTTATCACCCAATCGAGGATATTTACCATGGCCAAGAAAGTACAAGCCTACGTTAAGCTGCAAGTTGCAGCTGGTATGGCAAACCCAAGTCCGCCAGTTGGTCCAGCTCTGGGTCAGCAAGGCGTTAACATCATGGAATTCTGTAAGGCGTTCAATGCTAAGACTGACAGCGTTGAAAAAGGTCTGCCGATCCCTGTTGTTATTACCGTTTATTCTGACCGTTCTTTCACCTTCGTTACCAAAACTCCTCCAGCAGCAGTACTGCTGAAGAAAGCAGCTGGTATCAAGTCTGGTTCTGGCAAGCCGAACAAAGACAAAGTAGGTAAAGTAACGAGTGCTCAGGTTCGTGAAATCGCAGAAACCAAAGCTGCGGACATGACTGGTTCTGACGTTGAAGCGATGATTCGCTCCATCGAAGGTACTGCTCGTTCCATGGGCCTGGTAGTGGAGGACTAAGAAATGGCTAAGCTGACCAAGCGCATGCGCGTGATCCGTGACAAAGTTGATGTTACTAAACAATATGACATCACCGAAGCCGTTGCTCTGTTAAAAGAGCTGGCCACTGCTAAATTCGTTGAAAGCGTTGACGTTGCTGTCAACCTTGGCATCGATGCTCGTAAATCTGACCAAAACGTACGTGGTGCTACCGTTCTGCCACACGGCACCGGTCGTTCAGTACGCGTTGCTGTATTTGCTCAGGGTGCGAACGCTGAAGCTGCTAAAGCTGCAGGCGCAGAACTGGTAGGTATGGAAGATCTGGCTGACCAGATCAAAAAAGGCGAAATGAACTTCGACGTTGTTATCGCATCTCCAGATGCAATGCGCGTTGTTGGCCAGTTGGGTCAGGTTCTGGGCCCACGCGGCCTGATGCCAAACCCTAAAGTTGGTACTGTAACTCCTAACGTTGCTGAAGCAGTTAAGAATGCTAAAGCAGGTCAGGTTCGTTATCGTAACGACAAAAACGGCATCATTCACAGCACCATCGGCAAAGTTGATTTCGACTCTAACCAGTTGAAAGAAAACTTGGAAGCTCTGCTGGTTGCTCTGAAGAAAGCTAAACCTGCGACTGCTAAAGGCGTTTTCATCAAGAAAATCAGCCTGTCCACCACCATGGGTGCTGGCGTAGCAATCGAACAGGGTAGCCTGACCGCAGTAGCTAACTAATTCTCTCAGAGAATAGCTAATTGCGTTTTCGCTTTACGCGGGCGCGAGATTTGTATAAAATCTGACGCCCGCGCATTCTTTAATGAATATAAAGCGAACGAATTTTCGGTTGGAGTCTGGCCTTATCCAGACCTCCGTCCAAGACCGCAGGTGCATCGAAAGATGCTTAATCGTCCTGCGTAGACGGTGACAGAACCTAAAAAATCTTTTGATTACTGGATTCTGCTCACCGTATTTAACGCCTAGACCGTTTTCGGTTTTAGGTGATGTGAGTTCCGGGGAATCCTCCCCGGCCAAAATCCAGGAGCTAAAGCTAATGGCATTAAATCTTCAAGACAAACAAGCGATTGTTGCTGAAGTCATCGAAGTAGCCAAAGGCGCGCACTCTGCTGTTATTGCTGACTCTCGTGGCGTAACAGTAGATAAGATGACTGAACTGCGTAAAGCAGGTCGTGAAGCTGGCGTTTACATGCGTGTTGTTCGCAACACCTTGATGCGTCGCATCGTTGAAGGCACTCCTTTCGAATGCCTGAAAGACACGTTTGTTGGTCCAACCTTAGTTGCATTTTCTATGGAACACCCGGGCGCTGCTGCTCGTCTGTTCAAAGATTTCGCGAAAGCGAATGCAAAATTTGAGGTTAAAGCTGCAGCCTTTGAAGGTGAGTTGATTCCAGCGGCCCAGATCGACCGCCTGGCAACTCTGCCAACTTACGAAGAAGCAATCGCACGCCTGATGGCAGCCATGAAAGAAGCCTCTGCAGGCAAATTGGTTCGCACTCTCGCTGCTCTGCGCGATCAGAAAGAAGCTGCTTAATCAGCCTTTCTTTTCTAACGCGTTTGCTTACGTATAATCTATTTCTGAATTTTAGGAACAATTTTTATGTCTATCTCTAAAGACGATATCTTGAATGCAGTTTCCGAAATGTCTGTAATGGACGTTGTTGAACTGATCTCCATGATGGAAGAGAAGTTCGGTGTTTCTGCTGCTGCAGCTGTAGCTGTTGCTGCGGGTCCAGCTGAAGCTGCTGAAGAAAAAACTGAATTTGACGTTATTCTGAAAGCTGTTGGCGCTAACAAAGTTGCAGTGATCAAAGCTGTACGTGGCGCAACTGGTCTGGGCTTGAAAGAAGCTAAAGATCTGGTTGAATCTGCACCAGCTACACTGAAAGAAGGCGTTAGCAAAGATGACGCTGAAGGCCTGAAAAAATCTCTGGAAGAAGCTGGCGCTGAAGTTGAAGTTAAATAAGCCAACTCTTTTGGTAGCAGCCTAAGCAATTAGGCTGATGGCTGGTGACTTTTTGGTCACCAGCCTTTTTGCGCTGTAAAGGATGCTCGTGGTATTTCACACTGTTTGGCCACTAGTATTCCCTCAATACTTGTTTCTATCTTCGACTTAATATATTGCGGCTTTCCACTTTGGGAGTTCCGGAGTAAAGCGTAACGAAATGGTTTAAGAGTGATAGAAACAAGTATTGCGAAAGGTGTTTCTGCCTTTCGGTCACAAAATGGTGTTGCATGAACTGTCCTACTAGGACGGACAGAGTGGGTCACTGATCAGCGAGCTGAGGAACCCTATGGTTTACTCCTATACCGAGAAAAAACGTATTCGTAAGGATTTTGGTAAGCGTCCACAAGTTTTGGACATACCTTATCTCCTTTCTATCCAGCTTGACTCGTTCCAGAAATTTATCGAGCAAGATCCGGAAGGGCAACACGGCCTGGAAGCAGCATTCCGTTCCGTATTCCCAATCCAGAGTTACAGTGGTAATTCCGAGCTGCAGTATGTCAGCTATCGTCTCGGTGAGCCGGTATTCGATGTTAAAGAATGCCAGATCCGTGGCGTAACTTACTCCGCTCCGCTGCGCGTTAAACTGCGTCTGGTAATTTACGAGCGTGAGGCGCCGGAAGGCACCGTTAAAGACATCAAAGAACAAGAAGTCTACATGGGTGAAATTCCACTCATGACTGATAACGGTACTTTCGTTATCAACGGTACTGAGCGCGTAATCGTATCTCAGTTACACCGTAGCCCAGGCGTGTTCTTTGACAGCGATAAGGGTAAAACCCATTCATCGGGTAAAGTGCTGTATAACGCACGTATCATCCCTTACCGTGGTTCATGGTTAGATTTCGAATTCGATCCGAAAGACAACCTGTTTGTGCGTATTGACCGTCGCCGTAAATTACCTGCGACCATTATTCTGCGCGCATTGAACTTTACGACAGAGCAGATCCTTGACCTGTTCTTCGACAAAGTTGTCTTCGAGATTCGTGACAATAAACTGCAGATGGAGCTGGTTCCAGAACGTCTGCGTGGCGAAACTGCGTCCTTCGATATCGAAGCTGACGGCAAGGTCTATGTTGAAAAAGGCCGCCGTATTACCGCACGCCACATTCGCCAATTGGAAAAAGACGGCATTACGCTGATCGAAGTTCCAGTTGAGTACATTGCTGGTAAAGTCGTCGCTAAAGATTTCATCGACGAAAATACCGGTGAGCTGATCTGTGCAGCCAACATGGAGCTGTCACTGGATCTGCTGGCTAAGCTGAGCCAAGCGGGTTACAAGCGTATCGAAACGCTGTTCACCAACGACTTGGATCACGGTGCTTATATTTCTGAGACCATTCGCGTCGATCCAACTAGCGACCGCTTAAGCGCGCTGGTTGAAATCTATCGCATGATGCGTCCTGGTGAGCCACCAACACGCGAAGCAGCTGAAAACCTGTTCGAGAACCTGTTCTTCTCCGAAGACCGCTATGATCTGTCTGCGGTTGGTCGTATGAAGTTCAACCGTTCTCTGCTGCGTGAAGAGATTGAAGGCTCCGGTATCCTGAGCAAAGACGACATCATTGAAGTGATGCGTAAACTCATCGATATCCGTAACGGTAAAGGCGAAGTGGACGATATCGACCACTTGGGTAACCGTCGTATCCGTTCCGTGGGCGAAATGGCTGAGAACCAGTTCCGTGTAGGTCTGGTACGTGTTGAGCGTGCAGTTAAAGAGCGTCTGTCTTTGGGCGACCTCGATATGCTGATGCCTCAGGACATGATCAACGCCAAGCCAATTTCTGCAGCCGTTAAAGAGTTCTTTGGTTCCAGCCAGCTGTCTCAGTTCATGGACCAAAACAACCCGCTGTCAGAAATTACGCATAAGCGTCGTATCTCCGCGTTGGGCCCAGGTGGTTTGACTCGTGAGCGCGCAGGCTTTGAAGTTCGAGACGTTCATCCGACTCACTACGGTCGTGTATGTCCAATCGAAACGCCTGAAGGTCCAAACATCGGTCTGATCAACTCCCTGTCTGTTTATGCACAGACTAACGAATACGGCTTCTTGGAAACCCCATACCGCCGCGTTCGTGATGGAATTGTAACTGATGAGATTCATTACCTGTCTGCTATCGAAGAAGGCAACTACGTCATCGCTCAGGCGAACTCCAACTTGGACGACGAAGGCCGCTTTGTAGAAGATCTGGTTACTTGCCGTAGCAAAGGCGAATCAAGTTTGTTCAGCCGCGATCAGGTTGACTACATGGACGTTTCCACCCAGCAGGTGGTTTCTGTCGGTGCTTCCCTGATCCCGTTCTTGGAACACGATGACGCCAACCGTGCATTGATGGGTGCGAACATGCAACGTCAGGCCGTTCCAACTCTGCGTGCTGATAAGCCGCTGGTTGGTACCGGTATGGAACGTGCTGTAGCCGTTGACTCCGGTGTTACCGCTGTTGCTAAACGTGGTGGTGTGATCCAGTACGTGGATGCTTCTCGTATCGTTATCAAAGTTAACGAAGATGAGATGTACCCAGGCGAAGCAGGCATTGATATTTATAACCTGACCAAATACACCCGTTCTAACCAGAACACCTGCATCAGCCAGATGCCGTGTGTCAATCTGGGCGAACCAATTGAACGTGGCGACGTGCTGGCTGACGGCCCGTCTACCGATCTGGGTGAATTGGCTCTGGGTCAGAACATGCGCGTGGCATTCATGCCATGGAACGGTTACAACTTCGAAGACTCCATCTTGGTGTCTGAGCGTGTTGTACAGGAAGACCGCTTCACGTCTATCCACATCCAGGAACTGGCCTGTGTGTCTCGTGACACCAAACTGGGGCCTGAAGAGATCACCGCTGACATCCCTAACGTGGGTGAAGCTGCGCTCTCTAAACTGGATGAATCCGGTATCGTTTATATCGGTGCAGAAGTGAAAGGTGGTGACATTCTGGTTGGTAAAGTAACGCCTAAAGGCGAAACTCAGCTGACTCCAGAAGAGAAACTACTGCGCGCGATCTTCGGTGAGAAAGCATCTGATGTTAAAGATTCTTCTCTGCGCGTTCCAAACAGCGTTTCTGGTACCGTTATCGACGTACAGGTCTTTACTCGCGACGGCGTAGAAAAAGACAAACGTGCGCTTGAAATCGAAGAGATGCAGCTGAAGCAGGCTAAGAAAGACCTGACTGAAGAACTGCAGATCTTGGAAGCTGGCTTGTTTGCCCGTATCCATGACGTGCTGGTATCTGGTGGTGTTGAAGCTGAGAAATTGGCTAAGCTGCCACGCGACCGCTGGTTAGAACTGGGTCTGGCTGATGAAGCTAAACAGAACCAGCTCGAGCAGTTGGCTGAGCAGTACGACGAACTGAAATCTGATTTCGAGAAGAAACTGGATGCTAAGCGTCGTAAGATCACTCAGGGCGACGATCTGGCTCCAGGTGTACTGAAAATTGTTAAGGTTTATCTGGCTGTTAAACGTCAGATCCAGCCTGGTGACAAGATGGCAGGCCGCCACGGTAACAAAGGTGTTATCTCTAAGATCAACCCGATCGAAGATATGCCTTACGATGAAAACGGTACTCCGGTAGACATCGTACTGAACCCGCTGGGCGTACCATCACGTATGAACATCGGTCAGATCCTGGAAACCCACTTGGGTATGGCTGCAAAAGGTATTGGTGAGAAAATTAACGCCATGCTGAAGCAGCAGCAGGAAGTGGCCAAGCTGCGTGAGTTCATTCAGAAAGCCTACGATCTGGGCGATAACACGCGTCAGACCGTTGATCTGAACACCTTTACCGATGACGAAGTTATGCGTCTGGCTGAGAACCTGAAAAAAGGTCTGCCAATCGCAACACCAGTCTTCGATGGTGCGAAAGAGAAAGAAATCAAAGAGCTTCTGACATTAGGTGGCATCCCTACCTCTGGTCAGATCACGCTGTTTGATGGCCGTACCGGCGAGCAGTTTGAGCGTCAGGTTACTGTCGGCTACATGTATATGCTGAAACTGAACCACTTGGTTGATGACAAAATGCATGCGCGTTCTACCGGTTCTTACAGCTTGGTTACTCAGCAGCCGCTGGGTGGTAAAGCTCAGTTCGGTGGTCAGCGCTTCGGTGAGATGGAAGTATGGGCACTGGAAGCGTATGGCGCTGCCTACACGCTGCAGGAAATGCTGACCGTCAAGTCCGACGATGTAAACGGCCGTACCAAGATGTACAAAAACATCGTGGATGGCGACCACCGTATGGAACCAGGCATGCCGGAATCCTTCAACGTATTGTTGAAAGAAATCCGCTCGCTCGGTATTAACATTGAGCTGGAAGACGAGTAATTCGTTCATTCGAATTGCAAGTAACACCAGCCGCTAAGCGCCCTGTGAAAGCGGGGCGCTTAGTCAGTGGTTGCACTGGTCACAGGGGCATTTGGGTGGTATCCGAATGCCCAACAGGTCTAACTCCGACAGGAGCCAATCCGTGAAAGACTTACTGAAGTTTCTGAAAGCTCAAACTAAGACCGAAGAGTTTGACGCGATCAAAATTGCTCTGGCCTCGCCAGACATGATCCGTTCTTGGTCTTTCGGCGAAGTGAAGAAGCCGGAAACCATTAACTACCGTACGTTCAAACCAGAACGTGACGGCCTTTTCTGCGCCCGTATCTTTGGGCCGGTAAAAGATTACGAATGCCTGTGCGGTAAGTACAAGCGTTTGAAACACCGCGGTGTTATCTGCGAAAAATGTGGTGTTGAAGTTACTCAGACTAAAGTACGTCGTGAGCGTATGGGCCATATCGAACTGGCTTCTCCGACTGCACATATCTGGTTCCTGAAATCACTGCCATCCCGTATCGGCTTGCTGTTAGACATGCCGCTGCGTGATATTGAACGCGTTCTGTATTTTGAGTCTTATGTCGTTGTCGAAGGCGGCATGACCAATCTGGAACGTCGTCAGATCCTGACTGAAGAGCAGTATCTGGACGCTCTGGAAGAGTTCGGTGACGAATTCGATGCGAAGATGGGTGCTGAAGCTATCCAAGGCCTGTTGAAAAACATGGATCTGGAAGCTGAATGCGAACAGCTGCGCGAAGAGTTGAACGAAACCAACTCCGAAACCAAACGTAAAAAGCTGACCAAGCGTATCAAGCTGCTGGAAGCGTTCGTTCAGTCTGGTAACAAACCAGAGTGGATGATCCTGACCGTTCTGCCGGTTCTGCCGCCAGATCTGCGCCCATTGGTACCGCTGGACGGCGGTCGTTTTGCGACTTCTGACCTGAACGATCTGTATCGTCGCGTCATTAACCGTAACAACCGTCTGAAACGTCTGCTGGATCTGGCTGCGCCGGACATCATCGTACGCAACGAAAAACGTATGCTTCAGGAAGCGGTTGACGCCCTGTTGGATAACGGTCGTCGCGGCCGTGCGATCACCGGTTCAAACAAACGTCCTCTGAAATCTTTGGCCGATATGATCAAAGGTAAGCAGGGTCGTTTCCGTCAGAACCTGTTGGGTAAACGTGTTGACTACTCCGGTCGTTCTGTAATCACCGTAGGTCCATACCTGCGTCTGCATCAGTGCGGTCTGCCTAAAAAAATGGCGTTGGAGCTGTTCAAGCCGTTCATCTACGGCAAGCTGGAACTGCGTGGTCTTGCTACCACCATTAAAGCTGCGAAGAAAATGGTTGAGCGCGAAGAAGCTGTCGTTTGGGATATCCTGGACGAAGTTATCCGCGAACACCCAGTGATGCTGAACCGTGCACCAACACTGCACCGTTTGGGTATCCAGGCATTTGAACCGTTACTGATCGAAGGTAAAGCTATTCAGCTTCACCCGCTGGTTTGTGCGGCATATAACGCCGACTTCGATGGTGACCAGATGGCTGTTCACGTACCGTTGACGCTGGAAGCCCAGCTGGAAGCGCGTGCGTTGATGATGTCTACCAACAACATCCTGTCACCTGCGAACGGCGAGCCAATCATCGTTCCTTCTCAGGACGTTGTATTGGGGCTGTATTACATGACTCGTGACTGTGTTAACGCTAAAGGCGAAGGCATGGTTCTGAGTGGCCCTAAAGAAGCAGAGCGTATTTATCGCGCTGGTCTGGCTTCTCTGCACGCTCGCGTTAAAGTGCGTATTACGCAAACCGAGAAAAATGCAGAAGGCGAATGGGTAACAAGTACCGGTTTGATCGACACCACCGTTGGTCGTGCGATTCTGTGGATGATTGTGCCTCAGGGCCTGCCATACAGCATCGTTAACCAGCCGTTGGGTAAAAAAGCGATCTCCAAGATGCTGAACACTTGTTACCGCATCCTGGGCTTGAAACCGACCGTTATTTTTGCTGACCAAATCATGTACACCGGTTTTGCCTACGCTGCGCGTTCAGGTGCTTCCGTTGGTATCGATGATATGGTTATTCCAGAGAAGAAAGTGGAAATCATTTCTGAAGCCGAAGCAGAAGTTGCTGAGATTCAGGAACAGTTCCAGTCTGGTCTGGTTACAGCGGGCGAACGTTACAACAAAGTCATCGATATTTGGGCTGCGGCCAACGAACGTGTTGCTAAAGCGATGATGGAAAACCTGTCTACCGAACTGGTTATTAACAGCAAGGGTGAAGAAGAGCGTCAGGTTTCCTTCAACAGTATCTTTATGATGGCCGACTCCGGTGCTCGTGGTTCTGCTGCGCAGATTCGTCAGCTGGCCGGTATGCGTGGTCTGATGGCTAAGCCAGATGGCTCCATCATCGAAACGCCAATCACCGCGAACTTCCGTGAAGGTCTGAACGTACTCCAGTACTTCATCTCTACTCACGGTGCTCGTAAAGGCTTGGCGGATACCGCACTGAAAACTGCGAACTCCGGTTACCTGACTCGTCGTCTGGTAGACGTAGCGCAAGACTTGGTCGTTATCGAAGATGACTGTGGTACCCACAACGGCATCGTGATGACTCCGGTTATCGAAGGTGGTGACGTTAAAGAGCCACTGCGCGATCGCGTATTGGGTCGTGTGACGGCTGAAGAAGTTCTGAAGCCAGGCACCGCAGATATTCTGGTTCCACGTAACACCCTGCTGAATGAAAAATGGTGTGATCTGTTAGAAGAACACTCCGTTGACATCATCAAGGTTCGTTCCGTTGTTAGCTGTGAAACCGACTTCGGTGTGTGTGCACACTGCTACGGTCGTGACTTGGCTCGTGGCCACATCATCAACAAGGGTGAGGCAATCGGGGTTATCGCGGCACAGTCCATCGGTGAACCGGGTACACAGCTGACGATGCGTACGTTCCACATCGGTGGTGCGGCATCTCGTGCGGCGGCAGAGTCCAGCATTCAGGTGAAAAACAAAGGTCATCTGAAACTGAACAACGCTAAGTTCGTTCTGAATAGCGATAAGAAGCTGGTTATTACCTCGCGTAATACCGAGCTGAAACTGATCGACGAATTCGGCCGTACTAAAGAAAGCTATAAAGTGCCTTACGGCTCTGTTATGGCTAAAGGCGATGGCGCTGAAGTCAACGGCGGCGAAACTGTAGCTAACTGGGACCCGCATACCATGCCGGTTGTTTCAGAAGTTAGCGGTTTCATCCGTTTCACTGACATCATCGATACTCAGACCATTACCCGCCAGACCGACGAACTGACCGGTTTGTCTTCTCTGGTTGTTCTGGATTCTGCAGAGCGTACCGGTAGCGGTAAAGATCTGCGTCCAGCACTGAAAATCGTTGACGCTAAAGGCGACGATGTATTGATCCCAGGCACCGATATGGCTGCTCAATACTTCCTGCCAGGTAAAGCGATCGTTCAGTTGGAAGATGGTACTCAGATCCATGCGGGTGACACCTTGGCGCGTATTCCTCAGGAATCCGGCGGTACCAAGGATATTACCGGTGGTCTGCCACGCGTTGCTGACCTGTTCGAAGCACGTCGTCCGAAAGAACCTGCGATCTTGGCAGAAATTACGGGTGTCATTTCCTTCGGTAAAGAAACCAAAGGTAAACGTCGTCTGGTAATTACTCCGCTGGATGGTAGCGAACCGTACGAAGAGATGATTCCGAAATGGCGTCAGCTGAACGTGTTCGAAGGCGAACGTGTAGAACGTGGTGACGTGGTTTCCGATGGTCCAGAATCTCCGCATGACATCCTGCGTCTGCGTGGCGTTCATGCTGTGACTCGTTACATCACCAACGAAGTGCAGGACGTTTACCGTCTGCAAGGCGTTAAGATTAACGATAAACACATCGAAGTCATCGTGCGTCAGATGCTGCGTAAAGCAACCATCGATAGCGCTGGTAGCTCTGAGTTCCTGGAAGGCGAACAGGTTGAGTTCTCTCGCGTTAAAATCGCGAACCGTGAGTTGGAAGCGAACGGCAAGATTGCGGCAACATACAGCCGTGACCTGCTGGGTATCACCAAAGCTTCTCTGGCGACTGAGTCCTTCATCTCTGCGGCTTCGTTCCAGGAAACAACTCGCGTTCTGACCGAAGCTGCCGTTGCTGGTAAGCGTGATGAACTGCGCGGTCTGAAAGAAAACGTAATCGTGGGTCGTCTGATCCCAGCCGGTACAGGTTACGCTTATCATCAGGATCGTGCTCGCCGTAAAGCTCAGGGCGAAGCTCCTGTTGCTCCACAGGTGAGTGCGGAAGAAGCTACTGCTAACTTGGCAGAGCTGCTGAACGCAAGCATGCGTGGCGACGACGAGTAATCGTTGATTCGTGCCTAATAAAAACCGCTCTTCGGAGCGGTTTTTTTATGTCTGAAATTTAGAAAATATCTTTAAACGAGGCAGGCTAACCGAGCTTCGGAGACTCGGTTAGCCTGTTTTGGTCAGCAGAGCTTAGAGGGATGAATGAGCTCTGACTAATGCCTTAGACTGCATCAGCGGATGTACTTTATGTTGCCTAATTTCTATTGCTACCCGATGTTTTTTAAACTGGAATATACGCTATTCAGAAACGTCTTTAGTTGCAGTGTTGCCTTTAAAACTGCGGCGTTCTTCCCAAATATCCATCCCAGTCTTTCCATACCGGCTGTAGCCCTGATGAAACTAGCGATGTTGCCACCTGAGCGGGAGTTCGTCCGTCGTGAGGCGTGAACTGTTCGAGCTCTGGATGATTATCGGCATAGCCTCCGGGCTGAGTTTTTGAAAATGCGCTGACGTTGTTGATAGCCAATGGTACGACGTTATCTCTGAATTCAGGAGATTCGCGCGTGGAGAGGGAGAGCTCGATCTCGGGGGCAAAAATACGAAATGCACAGATGGTTTGCACCAGCTGTGCTTCATCCATAATTGATGCCGGTTCGATACCACCGGTACAAGGGCGTAAGCGCGGGAACGAAATGGAGTATCGGCTCTGCCAATAAGTTTGCTGAAGCCACGTTAAATGCTCTGCAACCATAAAACAGTCGGTTCGCCAATTATCCGATAACCCAATCAGTGCACCTATCCCGATCTTGTCGATCCCTGCTTTGCCTAAACGATCGGGAGTTTCAAGTCGCCAAAAGAAATCCTGCTTATTTCCTTTTAAGTGATGTTGAGCATAGACCGAGGGATGATAGGTTTCTTGATAGACCATCACGCCATCTAACCCTAGCGTTTTGAGCTCTGCGTATTCTTCCTGTGCTAATGGCTGAACTTCCATCATTAGCGAACTGAAATGACGCCGGATTTTAGGTAAATGTTGGCGAAAATAATCCATCCCGACTTTTGCCTGATGCTCGCCGGTGACTAACAAAAGACTGTCAAACCCCATAGCGCGAATAGCTTCACATTCACGTTCTATCTCAGCCCCATCCAGCGTTTTGCGCTTAAGGCGGTTACTCATGGAGAAGCCGCAATAGGTACAATCGTTAGCGCACAGATTTGAGAGATAAAGGGGAACGTAAAACCCTACCGTGTTGCCGAAGCGTTGGCGTGTAAGCTGCTGTGCTTTGTATGCCATAGGCTCGAGATAGCCAGCCGCAGCCGGTGATAGCAGAGCCAACATATCTTCGCGATTGGGCCGCGCGGCCATTAATGCACGTTCAACATCGGCATTAGTTTTTGCATTGATTCTTAGCCCGATATCATCCCAGTTCAGCTGTTGCCAGCGTTGTGTGAAGGTTTCCACAATCTAAACCTCCTGTTTCGATGAACGCAAAAACCCGGTCAGTGGGCTGGTGGCGCTGGCATGATGGCTTGGAGACCCCAAACCGCTTTGGTAGGCAATCCGTCCAGCCTCAACGGCGAGTCTAAAAGCTTTTGCCATCGCCACGGGATCACGAGCAACAGCGATAGCGGTGTTAACCAAAACGGCGTCTGCGCCCAGTTCCATCGCTGCACTGGCATGGCTAGGGGCACCGATCCCAGCATCGACAACCACTGGGACCTTCGCTTGCTCAATAATGATTTGTAGAAACTCTCGGGTAATAATTCCCTGATTAGAGCCAATCGGTGCGCCAAGCGGCATGACGGCGGCACAGCCTACTTCTTCTAAACGTTTACACAGCACAGGATCGGCACCGCAATACGGTAGAACAACAAAACCCGCTTTCACTAATATTTCTGCCGCTTTGAGGGTTTCTATCGGATCTGGCAGCAGGTAGCGAACGTCGGGATGAATTTCAAGTTTCACCCAGTGAGTTCCTAGTGCCTCGCGAGCCAGTTTGGCCGCAAATACGGCCTCTTCGGCAGTTTTTGCCCCTGAAGTATTGGGCAGCAGGCTGGCATTAAGCTGACGCAGTGGAGCAAGAATGGCGTCGTTGCCACTTTTAAGATCAACGCGTTTCATTGCCATCGTAATGAGCTGAGAGCCAGACTCATTCAGCGCTGCGAGCATTTTCTCCGCCGAAGAAAACTTTCCAGTTCCGGTGAAAAGGCGTGAAGAAAACGTTTTATCTGCAATCTGTAACATCTCAACCTCCAGCAATAGCTTGGAACACCACAACGTCATCTCCTTCGGCAAGCTGCTGTGTTGCCCAGTGCTCGCGGGGGAGAATTGTTTGATTAAGCGCAAGCGCAGTGCCTTGCTGGTGTCGGCCTAGTTGTGTCAGTAAGTTCTCGACGCTGGTGGGAGTATCGAGCGTTATTTTTTCATCGTTGACGGTGATCTTCATACGCTATGTGCTCCGCATACTGGGCAGGCAGGAGCGCGTTTCAGGCCAAACGTACGCCAGCTTTGCTGACGCCCATCGAATAGCCGCAGTTTTCCAGCTAAAGCAGAAGGCATACCGGCGAGCATCTTGATGGCTTCTAGGGCTTGTAACGTTCCGATCACGCCAACAACTGGGCCAAGTACGCCAGCATTACGGCAATTGCGCTGAGGCTCCACGTCATCTGGCCATAGGCATCGATAACAGCCCTGTGCAAACGGTGGTTCAATGACCATCAGTTGCCCGCCAAACCCCACGGCACTGCCGCTGATCAACGGTTTATTTTGGGAAACGCAGGCAGAATTTACCGCCTGACGCGTAGGCATGTTGTCGCTACAGTCGAGGATTAAATCGACCTGTGCCACAGCTTCCCGAAGAGCGTCACCGGCTAAGCGTTCAGATAGGGTGATGAACTCCACCTGAGGATTTAGCGCCTGTAGGCGTTGCTTCGCCGTCTCTGCTTTGTATTGCTCCAGATCGCGGGTGGTATATAGGATCTGGCGCTGGAGATTGCTGATATGCAGACGATCGTCGTCGGCGAGCAGGATCTTACCAACGCCCGCAGCCGCCAAATACAAGGCTGCCGGAGCGCCTAATCCACCCAATCCAACAATTAAGACGCTAGCAGCGCTGAGATTTTCCTGCCCCTGAGAGCCAATTTCTTCGAGCAACAGTTGGCGGCTATAGCGCATAAAATCGTGATCGCTAAGCATCGTTGGCTCTCCGATTCTCTATGAGCTGTAGCAAAGTATCGGTAGCGGCCAGCCAGTCCGGCGCCTGCGTAATGGCGCTGACTACGGCAATGCTGCCGACACCACATTCCAGCACAGCGGGAACGCGATCGATACTGATCCCGCCGATGGCGACGGTGGAGTAATCAGGAATACGAGCAACCTGCCGTTTGAGATCGATAAGTCCCTGTGGCGCAGACGGCATCACTTTGGTTTGGGTGGGGAATATATGGCCTAATGCGATATATGAGGGGCGATAAGACAGAGCACGATCCATTTCGGCATCGTCATGTGTGGAAAGTCCTAGACGAAGCTGCGCGTTGCTGATCGCTTGAAGATCGGCGATATCCAGATCTTCTTGGCCTAGGTGGACGCCGTAAGCACGATGTTTAATGGCGAGCTGCCAATAATCATTAATAAATAAACGTGCCTGGTAGTGTCGGCCTAAGGCAATGGCGTGAGCAATATCAGACTCTACCGCCTGTTCTGGTAGATCTTTGATTCGCAACTGGATCGTGCGCACGCCTGCCTTAAGCAGGTGCTCAATCCATTCAACGCTATCGACAACGGGATAAAGACCAAGGCGTTGTTCGGTTGCTGGGAAGGTTAGTAAAGCCATTAGCTTTTCTCCGTTTGTAGGTTGCTGGCGGTGTGATAGATCTCGCTACCTTTCGCACGAAAGGCTTCAGACATCTGTGCCATACCCACTTCAACCGGTTGGGCTAACTCTTCCTGTTTTGCGGCATAGTCACGCACTTCCTGAGAGATCTTCATTGAGCAGAATTTTGGCCCACACATGGAGCAAAAATGTGCCACTTTGCCTGATTCTTGCGGCAGCGTTTCGTCGTGATAGGCTCTTGCCGTATGCGGATCGAGTGCCAGATTGAACTGATCTTCCCAACGGAATTCAAAGCGGGCTTTTGACATGGCGTTATCGCGGATCTGAGCGCCCGGATGCCCTTTGGCAAGATCGGCGGCATGCGCTGCGATCTTGTAAGTGATGAGGCCTTGTTTGACGTCTTCTTTGTTGGGTAATCCTAAGTGCTCTTTCGGGGTGACGTAGCAGAGCATGGCACAACCGAACCAGCCAATCATGGCGGCGCCGATGCCTGAGGTGAAATGGTCATAACCTGGAGCAATATCCGTTGTCAGTGGCCCCAGCGTATAAAACGGTGCTTCGTGGCAGTGCTCTAGCTCTTCGGTCATGTTGCGGCGGATCATCTGCATTGGCACATGCCCAGGGCCTTCGATCATGACCTGAACATCATATTCCCATGCAATCTTGGTGAGCTCGCCGAGCGTATGGAGTTCTGCAAACTGAGCTTCATCGTTAGCATCTTGAATCGAGCCCGGACGCAATCCATCGCCCAATGAGAGCGACACATCATAGGCTGCACAGATTTGGCAAATTTCACGGAAGCGCTCGAAGAGGAAGTTTTCTTTATGATGTGAAAGGCACCATTTGGCCATAATCGAACCGCCACGGGAGACGATCCCGGTTAGGCGCTTAGCCGTCATTGGAACGTAGCGTAACAGTACACCGGCGTGAATAGTAAAATAGTCAACGCCTTGTTCTGCCTGTTCTAGTAGCGTATCGCGGAAGATTTCCCAGTTGAGGTTTTCGGCAATACCGTTCACTTTTTCCAATGCTTGATAGATTGGAACGGTGCCGATGGGCACTGGGCTGTTGCGTAAAATCCACTCTCGCGTTTCATGAATATAGCGGCCGGTGGACAAATCCATCACGGTATCCGCTCCCCAACGGGTAGACCACACCAGTTTTTCCACTTCTTCTTCAATCGAAGAGGTAACGGCGGAGTTACCGATATTCGCATTCACCTTCACCAAGAAATTACGCCCAATAATCATCGGCTCTGATTCAGGGTGATTGATATTCGAAGGGATAATGGCGCGTCCGGCGGCCACTTCACTGCGGACAAATTCGGCCGTGATATCTTTTGGCAGCAGTGCGCCAAAATTTTGCCCAGGATGTTGCTGACGCAGTACATCGCCACGGATACGTTCGCGGCCCATGTTTTCACGGATAGCGATGAATTCCATTTCTGGCGTGATGATCCCCTGACGTGCGTAATGAAGCTGTGTTACACATTTGCCAGTTTTAGCGCGACGTGGCTGTGGCAGATTGTCGAAGCGTAAATGATCGAGCCCGTCATCGGCT
This sequence comes from Hafnia sp. CBA7124, assembly GCF_002355555.1. Taxonomy (NCBI): domain Bacteria; kingdom Pseudomonadati; phylum Pseudomonadota; class Gammaproteobacteria; order Enterobacterales; family Hafniaceae; genus Hafnia; species Hafnia sp. CBA7124. Next base: position 300,827 of record NZ_AP017469.1, read on the forward strand.
AAGCGCTGTTGGGTATAGGCTGAGCTCAGCTGATCCAACGACTCGGTATCACCTCGTTCGGCAATCCATGGATGGCGCAGCGGCTTTAGGCCATTACGCACGTCTAAATCGGCATTGGGATCGCCATAGGGGCCTGCAGTATCGTAAACCGGGATCGGCTCGTTGGGCTCATACTGTGGGTTATCTTTGCTGCCGCCAAGCAGCGTTGGACTAAGCTGGATCTCGCGCATCGGCACGCGAATATCCTCACGCGAGCCGGTTAGGTAGATGCGTTGGGAGTTAGGGTAGGCTTCACCGCGTAGATGATCGATAAAGGCCTGAGCCTGCGCGCGTTGTTCACGGCGAGAAAGTGGAGCTTGGATAGTTTCTTTTTTATTCATAGACATAGCAAATTCCTACCAGTGTTCTGGTTTAACAATGATTAAAAATCAAGTTGGAGAATTGCTTGTCTGGAGCTCGGAGGGAGTAATAGATAGCAGGCACCCCATCAGCGATAGATAAATGCTGGTGGGTGCAAAGGATTACTCTTGTTCCCTTCGCGGGTATTAGCCCGATCAGGTTCCGCGGATCCCGAATTAACGGTCTCAGCCTGAAGTGGGAAAGGATCCCGCTCACTAGGCACTCCGACAAGAGTGCCCAGTGTAGGAGCGGGAGCACAAAACTGCAAGCTGTTAACTAAGCTGTAATGTCTATGCTACTTTCAGGCGTTATGCTGGGCGCGCCAATGAATCATCATTATCCGCAGCAGGCGTATTGGCTTGCCAGATGTCATAGGCAATTTGGATCAGGTTGTCTTCTAAGGCAAAACGGGCGGCTAGCGTTTCCCCAATGTGTGAAAGGGCGTCATGAAGAGCTAAGCACTCTTCTTCGCTCAGTTCATCATCGGTAAAGCGATCGTGGAACGCCATAATCAGCTTGGTATTATCGTGTAGCGCAGGATAGATTTTTTTTGTTACCGCCATGTGTGGGCTGTCATCGCCGCCAACCAGTTCTACGATACGATCGTAAACATGGAAATGGCCGGCTGAGAGGTAATCAACCAGATTGTGGCAGAAGTTCTCCAGCGCTTTTTCATTGAGCGGGGTATGCTTTTCTTTATTTGGTTTAATACCAACCAGTGCACAATAGGCCACGAGCAGTTGCTTGCGGGCTTGCAACCATTGGTCGATTAATTCATTACTACCACCTACGCGTTGAGTCAGATGTTCGAGACGGTTGAGCATATATTCAACTCCATGAGGTAAATGTTACAAATTAGCAACAATCGAATGCCAGATTAGCAGAGGTTTAATGTCAAAGATATGGAACAACAGTTAAAAGATGATGACACCGGCTGGTGGGTAATTAGTCATGAAGGTAAGGTCTGGCTACCCCGTGGCGATCTGCCTTTTGGTTCTGCCCTGCAATGGCAACTCAGCACCAAATCGGCGCACCAAATTGGCGAGTGGGAAGGACATCCCATGTGGTTGATAGAAGAGGCGCGTCGGCAAGATATGGTGTCAGTTCGCCAACTGATTGACGTTGATCGCGGCCTTTTCCAGCTCGTTGGCCGTGGTGTTCAACTGGCCGAGTTTTTCCGTTCGCATACGTTTTGTGGTTATTGTGGACATGAGATGTACTCCAGTCGCTCAGAGTGGGCAAGTATGTGCCCTAACTGCCGCCAGCGTTATTATCCGCAAATTGCGCCGTGCATTATCGTGGCTATTCGTCGCGGCGATGAGATCCTGTTGGCGCAACATAAGCGTCACCGGAACGGTATACACACCGTATTGGCGGGTTTTGTTGAGGTGGGCGAAACGCTTGAGCAAGCTGCCGCACGTGAAATTATGGAAGAGAGTCGCGTTCAAATTAAAAACCTGCGCTACGTTGCTTCTCAGCCGTGGCCGTTCCCGCACTCATTGATGGTGGCCTTTATGGCGGATTATGCAGGCGGAGAACTTCAGCACGATCCAAAAGAGTTATTGAATGCGGGTTGGTATCGCTATGACAATCTACCTCAGCTGCCGCCAGCAGGCACGGTAGCGCGGCGTTTAATTGAAGATACCGTAGCACTTTGTCGAGAAGACACAGAAGGCGAATAACGCATGCTACAATGCGATGAGATTATTTAGGGAGCCAAAGGATGACTGAACTGAAGAACGACCGCTACCTGCGCGCACTATTGCGCCAGCCTGTAGACATAACACCGGTATGGATGATGCGTCAGGCCGGACGTTATTTGCCAGAATATAAAGCCACCCGTGCTCAGGCCGGTGATTTTATGTCTTTGTGCAAAAATGCTGAGTTAGCCTGTGAAGTCACACTTCAACCGCTGCGCCGTTATGCGCTAGATGCGGCAATTCTGTTTTCAGACATTTTGACTATTCCTGATGCGATGGGGCTTGGACTCTATTTTGAAACGGGTGAAGGCCCTCGTTTCTCATCACCGATTACCTGTAAAGCCGATGTAGAAAAACTGCCCATTCCCGATCCTGAAGATGAATTGGGGTATGTGATGAATGCGGTACGCACCATCCGTAAAAATCTGGATGGACAGGTTCCACTGATTGGTTTCTCTGGAAGCCCGTGGACGCTCGCGACCTATATGGTGGAAGGCGGCAGCAGCAAAGCTTTCACCAAAATTAAAAAGATGATGTATGCCGAACCAGCAACGCTGCATCTGCTGCTGGATAAACTGGCCGATAGCGTGATTTTGTACCTCAATGCGCAGATCCGCGCTGGCGCTCAGTCAGTCATGATTTTTGATACATGGGGCGGCGTGCTGACAGGCCGTGACTATCGCCTGTTCTCGCTACACTACATGCATAAAATCGTTGATGGGCTGATCCGTGAACATGACGGTCGTCGTGTTCCCGTGACGTTATTCACCAAAGGTGGTGGTCAGTGGCTGGAAGCTATGGCTGAAACCGGCTGTGACGCGTTAGGTTTAGACTGGAGCACGGATATCGCCGATGCTCGTCGCCGTGTCGGTGACAAAGTCGCGCTGCAAGGCAATATGGATCCTTCCATTCTGTATGCGCCTGCGGCTCGAATTGAGCAGGAAGTCTCGACTATCCTAGACGGTTTCGGAGAGGGCACTGGGCACGTATTCAATCTTGGTCACGGTATCCATCAGGATGTGCCGCCAGAAAATGCAGGAACCTTTGTTGAGGCTGTCCATCGGCTTTCAGCTAAGTATCATCGATAGGACTTAAAGCATGGATATGCAAGCACTGCGCGAAGAGCAGGTGGAAAAAGCGAGCCAGATTGTTCGTATCGACGATCTAGGGTTTGAACAACCGACGCTTATCGCCGGTGCTGATGTGGGTTTTGAGCAAGGGGGCGAAGTTACGCGAGCGGCTATCGCAGTGTTACGTTATCCCTCCCTTGAGCTGGTGGAATACCAGATAGCACGTATCGAAACTCAAATGCCGTATATCCCTGGTTTTCTTTCGTTTCGTGAATATCCTGCGCTGCTCAAGGCGTGGGGTATGCTACAACACCGGCCACAGTTGGTGGTGGTCGATGGACAGGGAATTGCACATCCGCGTCGCTTAGGCGTTGCTAGCCATTTTGGCTTGCTTGCGGATGTTCCCACTATCGGCGTTGCTAAAAGCCGCCTGTGCGGCCAGTTTGCCCCTTTAGATAATGCCGTGGGTGCCTTGCAGCCGCTGAATGACAAACAAGAGCAAATTGGTTGGGTTTGGCGCAGTAAAGCACGCTGTAACCCGTTGTTTATATCAACGGGGCATCGTATCAGTTTGCCTACGGCTTTATCTTTTATTCAAAGCTGTATGCGAGGCTATCGCTTACCTGAACCCACGCGTTGGGCAGATGCCATCGCCTCTAATCGACCAGCTTTTCAACGCTGGTTACTCCAAGATTCTGATAATCGCGTGTAGATATAGGGATCTCTTGATTTTTCAGTTACACTGCGCCGGAATTATTTTTCAGAGACTTACTTTTCTCTAAGAGACTTAGCATGCTGCGTAACCCGATTCACAAACGGCTAGAAAAGCTGGAAAGCTGGCAACATCTTACGTTCATCGCCAGTTTGTGTGAACGTATGTACCCAAATTATCAGGCATTTTGCCTGCAAACCGGATTTGGCGATCCTATGGTTTACCGCCGAATTCTGGATCTAATTTGGGAAACATTGACGGTAAAAGACGCTAAAGTGAATTTCGACAACCAGTTAGAGAAACTGGAAGAGGCAATTCCGTCAGCTGACGACTATGATATTTACGGCGTTTACCCTGCGATTGACGCTTGTATTGCGTTGGGTGAAGCTGTGCACTCCCGTTTAAGCGGTGAGATGCTAGAACATGCGATTACAGTCAGTGAAACATCACTGCGTACCGTCGGCATGCTGGAAATGACTCAGGCCGGTCGTGAAATGACCGATGAAGAGTTGAAAGAATTACCGGCAATGCAAGATGAGTTAGACATCCAATGGGAGATTTTCCGCCTGCTCGTTGAATGCGAGGAGCGCGATTTAGAGCTCATCAAAGGATTAAGATCTGACCTGCGTGAAGCAGGTGTCAGTAATATCGGTGTAAATTTAGCGCAATAAGACGGCAAAACGTGATTTAACACCTGATTTGTCGTCCCTTAAGGCTTCACATTCGTACCCCGGTTGTTCTACATTTGGGGGGCGTAAAAAAAGTGGCTATCGGTGCGTGTATGCAGGAGAGTGCTGTCAATCGGCATATCCGTCGCACTCGATGCTTTGCAAACGATAAACACACTGTAAGGATAACTTATGAACAAGACTCAACTGATTGATGTAATCGCAGAAAAAGCTGACCTGTCTAAAACTCAGGCTAAGGCAGCTCTGGAATCTACTCTGGCAGCGATTACCGAGTCTCTGAAAGACGGTGATGCAGTACAATTGGTTGGTTTCGGTACTTTTAAAGTGAATCATCGTAACGAGCGCACTGGCCGCAACCCGCAGACTGGTATGGAAATCAAAATTGCAGCAGCAAACGTACCAGCGTTCGTTTCTGGTAAAGCTCTGAAAGACGCAGTTAAATAAGACCGCGTGATTCACAGCCTGTTTGTGAAAGAAGTAAACAGGGGGGCGTTGACGCCCCTTTTGTTCATCTGTAAACCTGTAGCGGCATTACTGATCGCGGCAGGGCTTGCTGTGACGCTCTCTGGTTGCAGTTCGCAAAACCCCTCCCCTCGTTTTACGGCAACTGGCTATATCGCCGATCAAGGCATGATGCGCATTTGGCGTAAAGACGATCCTCAGCATCAGCCGCAGGCAATTATGAGTGTCTATAGCCCCTTAGAAGGGAAAGGCACGGTAATCAGCTACTACGCCTATCAAGATGGCAAATTGAACCTAGTACGGCAAACTGTGCAGGGCAATGAGCAAAACGTTCTTGAGCTTCGGTTAGATGAGAAGGGCGAAATCAGCTTTATGCAGCGCCAAATTGGCAATCAGCGACAGCTACTCACGTCTGACGATATCGCCCGCAGCCAATACCAGTCCCGCCATATGGTTGAAGTCTCAGAAGCACTGCGAGTCGGTAAAGTTCACCTCATCCAAGGCCGTTGGCAGAATGGTCAGTTCACGAGCTGCGCGGGGGAAACTCAATCTCTGAAGCTAGAAGCGTGGCAGTTGAATTGGATCGAAAGCCGAGCCGCACGTTCGTCTCAGCCTCTCGGGATCGCATGGCTTGATGCGCCAGAAGGCCGCCAGCTATTACTGGCAGCCAATGAAGATTTTTGCAGTTGGGAACCGACGGTAGATACGCTGTAAAGAAAACCGAGAACCACCGTGATGATCCTCGGTCTGGGGATTATTAACGACCGCGCCCGATAGCCCGATAGCCAATATCCTGACGATAGAAACTCTCTTTCCAGCCGACCTGTTTTGCGAGCTGATACGCATTTTTCTGTGCTTGCTCGATTCCATGTCCTAGGGCAGTGACGCACAATACGCGCCCGCCATGAGTCACCACATCGTTGCCCTGCATTTGGGTGCCAGCATGGAAAACTTTCTCGTCCTCTGCTGAAACCGACGGCAGGCCATGAATGACATCACCGGTTCTATAATTTCCAGGATATCCTCCTGCAGCGATCACGACGCCTAGCGCGTCACGTTCATCCCACAGTGACTCTTTCTCGTTTAATTTACCCTCAGCACCGGCTAGGCAAAGCTCTACCAAGTCTGATTTCATGCGTAGCATGATAGGCTGAGTTTCAGGGTCGCCAAATCGACAGTTAAACTCGATAACTTTTGGCTCGCCTTGGGCTGAAATCATCAGGCCTGCGTAAAGAAAACCAGAGTACGGGTTACCCTCTTTCGCCATGCCGTGCACCGTTGGCCAGATCACCTCATCCATAACGCGCTGGTGAATTTCATCGGTGACCACCGGTGCCGGTGAATATGCACCCATGCCGCCGGTATTTGGCCCAGTGTCGCCATCGCCGACCCGTTTATGATCTTGGCTGGTGGCCATTGGTAGCACGTTCTTTCCGTCAACCATGACGATAAAGCTCGCTTCTTCGCCGTCGAGGAACTCTTCAACGACGATGCGATGGCCTGCGTCACCAAATGCGTTGCCTGCCAACATATCGTGAACCGCGGCCTCGGCTTCTTCGAGCGTCATCGCAACAATTACGCCTTTGCCTGCGGCCAGACCGTCGGCCTTGATAACGATAGGTGCGCCTTGGCTACGGATATAGCTAATGGCGGGTTCGACATCGGTAAAGTTACGATACTGGGCTGTGGGAATACGATGACGAGCCAAGAAATCTTTGGTGAAGGCTTTTGAGCCTTCTAACTGAGCGGCTGCCTGTGATGGGCCGAAAATTTTCAGCCCCGCCGCTTGGAACGCATCCACGACGCCAATCACCAGCGGCGCTTCAGGGCCAACAATTGTCAGGCCAATATCATGGCTTTGGGCAAATGCCAAAAGCGCGTTGATATCGGTTGCTGAGATATCGACGTTTTCTAGGGCTGGCTCCAGCGCAGTCCCCGCATTACCTGGGGCTACGTAGACTTTATCTGCTAACGGCGATTGAGCCGCTTTCCATGCTAGTGCGTGCTCACGGCCGCCGTTACCGATAATCAGGATATTCATGCGCTCACCTCAAAAGGTGCGCCCGCAGGCGCACGAAAAACAGAAGAGATTAATAAAGATAAAAATGATTAATGACGGAAATGACGCATATCCGTGAAGATCATGGCGATCCCGTGCTCATTCGCAGCGGCGATGACTTCATCATCACGAATGGAGCCCCCTGGCTGAATAACGCAGGTGATGCCGACGGATGCAGCAGCATCAATACCGTCGCGGAATGGGAAGAACGCATCTGATGCCATCACGGAACCCGCGACTTCTAATCCTTCATCGGCGGCTTTGATGCCGGCGATTTTGGCAGAGTACACGCGGCTCATCTGGCCAGCACCAATGCCGATGGTCATTTTGTCTCGGGCATAAACGATAGCGTTGGATTTCACAAATTTGGCTACTTTCCAGCAAAACAGCGCATCACGCATTTCCTGTTCGGTTGGTTGGCGAGTGGTGACGACGCGCAGGTCGGATTCTTTGACCATGCCTAAATCGCGGTCCTGAACCAGTAAGCCGCCGTTAACGCGTTTGAAATCTAATCCATTTTGGCGAGCATCCCATTCACCACAGGCTAAGACACGCACGTTTTGTTTGGCTGCCAGCAGCTCAAGCGCAGGTTCGCTGATGTGTGGGGCAATAATGACTTCGACAAACTGACGGCTAATAATCGCCTGAGCGGTTTCGGCATCGAGCTCACGGTTAAAGGCAATGATGCCGCCAAAGGCAGAGGTTGGGTCAGTTTTATAAGCGCGCTCGTAGGCATCTAAAATAGAACCACCAATGGCAACGCCACATGGGTTAGCATGCTTCACGATCACACAAGCTGGCTCACTAAACTCTTTCACACACTCCAACGCTGCATCGGTATCAGCAATGTTGTTGTAAGAAAGCGCTTTGCCCTGAAGCTGATTGGCGGTTGCAACAGATGCTTCAGTCACATTCTCTTCTATATAGAAGGCAGCATCCTGATGGCTGTTTTCTCCGTAGCGCATATCTTGTTTCTTTATATAGCTAAGATTCAGCGTGCGAGGGAAGCGGCCAGAAGGTTCTTCGGTATTGCCATAATAAGGAGGAACCATCGTTCCAAAGTAATTTGCGATCATGCCATCGTATGCAGCGGTGTGCTCGAAAGCCTTAATGGCCAAATCGAAACGCGTCGCGTGGGTTAAAGAACCCTCATTGCTATCCATCTCATTAATGATGGCATCGAAGTCACTATTGTTAACCACAATCGCAACGTCTTTATGATTCTTGGCTGCCGAGCGCACCATGGTGGGTCCACCGATATCGATATTCTCAACGGCGTCGGCTAAAGAGCAATCTGGGCGAGCTACGGTTTGAGCGAAGGGATAAAGATTCACAACAACCATATCGATAGGCTTAATATCGTGGTGAGACATAATGTCATCGTCTTGGCCGCGACGACCAAGAATTCCGCCATGCACTTTAGGATGCAAAGTCTTCACTCGGCCATCCATCATTTCGGGGAATCCGGTGTAATCAGAAACCTCGGTCACGGGTAAACCTGCTTCCGCTAACAGGCGAGCAGTGCCGCCGGTTGAAAGCAGCTCAACGCCACGCGAACTGAGCGCCTGAGCAAACTCAACAATACCGGCTTTATCAGATACGCTGAGCAGCGCACGGCGAATCGGACGGTAAACGGAAGCTGAGCTCGTGTTTTGTGAACTGGAATGCATGGTAGTTATATCCCTCGGCTATGGAATCGCAATATAAAGAGCGTTATGTGAATACGGTATGCCCGTTTTATTCAAATAACGCCCCTTCGTTGGAAGAGGTCGAAAGATTTTAGCGCATCCAGATTGTAACGAAAACGTTTGCGTGATGCTCGTCAAATTTGTCACCAATATCGTTCTGTGGATAAGTTTGTGCACAAATGGGTATAAAGCGGGGTTTTGCTGTGGAATGCAGCAAACGATCAATTTAATGAAAATTAAGGGTTGTCAGCCCGCGAGAACTCCCTATAATGCGCCTCCATCGACACGGAACATGTGAATCACTTCACACCGTATCGGCGGTTTCGATAAGAAATCGCAAGAGAAAAAATCCTGAAATTTAGGGTTGACTCTGAAAGAGGAAAGCGTATTATACGCCACCTCGAGTTAGCAAGCTTAGCCTCCTAACTCACTGCTCTTTAACAATTTATCAGACAATCTGTGTGGGCACTCACAAGACAATATCTAACGTCCTCGGACGATAAAATATTAAAGTCTTGAAGAGTGACCAAGCAGTAATTCATTAGTTGAATTATTACGAAAGTTAATTTTCGAGCATCGCTTCACTTGTTGAAGCAAATCAAGCTTTTAATTGAAGAGTTTGATCATGGCTCAGATTGAACGCTGGCGGCAGGCCTAACACATGCAAGTCGAGCGGTAGCACAAGAGAGCTTGCTCTCTGGGTGACGAGCGGCGGACGGGTGAGTAATGTCTGGGAAACTGCCTGATGGAGGGGGATAACTACTGGAAACGGTAGCTAATACCGCATGACGTCTTCGGACCAAAGTGGGGGACCTTCGGGCCTCACGCCATCAGATGTGCCCAGATGGGATTAGCTAGTAGGTGGGGTAATGGCTCACCTAGGCGACGATCTCTAGCTGGTCTGAGAGGATGACCAGCCACACTGGAACTGAGACACGGTCCAGACTCCTACGGGAGGCAGCAGTGGGGAATATTGCACAATGGGCGCAAGCCTGATGCAGCCATGCCGCGTGTATGAAGAAGGCCTTCGGGTTGTAAAGTACTTTCAGCGAGGAGGAAGGCATTGTGGTTAATAACCACAGTGATTGACGTTACTCGCAGAAGAAGCACCGGCTAACTCCGTGCCAGCAGCCGCGGTAATACGGAGGGTGCAAGCGTTAATCGGAATTACTGGGCGTAAAGCGCACGCAGGCGGTTGATTAAGTCAGATGTGAAATCCCCGAGCTTAACTTGGGAACTGCATTTGAAACTGGTCAGCTAGAGTCTTGTAGAGGGGGGTAGAATTCCAGGTGTAGCGGTGAAATGCGTAGAGATCTGGAGGAATACCGGTGGCGAAGGCGGCCCCCTGGACAAAGACTGACGCTCAGGTGCGAAAGCGTGGGGAGCAAACAGGATTAGATACCCTGGTAGTCCACGCTGTAAACGATGTCGACTTGGAGGTTGTGCCCTTGAGGCGTGGCTTCCGGAGCTAACGCGTTAAGTCGACCGCCTGGGGAGTACGGCCGCAAGGTTAAAACTCAAATGAATTGACGGGGGCCCGCACAAGCGGTGGAGCATGTGGTTTAATTCGATGCAACGCGAAGAACCTTACCTACTCTTGACATCCAGAGAATTTGCTAGAGATAGCTTAGTGCCTTCGGGAACTCTGAGACAGGTGCTGCATGGCTGTCGTCAGCTCGTGTTGTGAAATGTTGGGTTAAGTCCCGCAACGAGCGCAACCCTTATCCTTTGTTGCCAGCACGTAATGGTGGGAACTCAAAGGAGACTGCCGGTGATAAACCGGAGGAAGGTGGGGATGACGTCAAGTCATCATGGCCCTTACGAGTAGGGCTACACACGTGCTACAATGGCATATACAAAGAGAAGCGAACTCGCGAGAGCAAGCGGACCTCATAAAGTATGTCGTAGTCCGGATTGGAGTCTGCAACTCGACTCCATGAAGTCGGAATCGCTAGTAATCGTAGATCAGAATGCTACGGTGAATACGTTCCCGGGCCTTGTACACACCGCCCGTCACACCATGGGAGTGGGTTGCAAAAGAAGTAGGTAGCTTAACCTTCGGGAGGGCGCTTACCACTTTGTGATTCATGACTGGGGTGAAGTCGTAACAAGGTAACCGTAGGGGAACCTGCGGTTGGATCACCTCCTTACCTAAAGATAGCGTTAAGTGCAGTGTCCACACAGATTGTCTGATGAAATTAATGAGCAAGAGCACCTGTTGATGTTGTGAGTTTTAAGACTCATGCTGATACGAAACGAGAAGGCGAAAGCTTTGTCGGTATTTTCGTGTCCCCATCGTCTAGAGGCCTAGGACACTGCCCTTTCACGGCTGTAACAGGGGTTCGAATCCCCTTGGGGACGCCATTCCGATAATGAGTGAAAGACATTATCACCCGTTCTAATGAACGAAAAATCTTAAAGATGATTCTAACGAGTCGTGTTTAAGATATTGCTCTTTAACAATCTGGAACAAGCTGAAATTTGAAAGCTTAAGCAACTGTGAGACACACTGACACAGTTTGTATTAAGCAGTCTCTCAATTTTTTGCAATCTTGAATGTTGTCTTGAACCGGTTCGTAACCGCGTTCACTAAAGAGACACCTTCGGGTTGTGAGGTTAAGTGACTAAGCGTACACGGTGGATGCCTAGGCAGTCAGAGGCGATGAAGGACGTGCTAATCTGCGATAAGCGTCGGTAAGCTGATATGAAGCGTTATAACCGACGATTTCCGAATGGGGAAACCCAGTGCAATTCGTTGCACTATCGTTAAGTGAATACATAGCTTAACGAAGCGAACCAGGGGAACTGAAACATCTAAGTACCCTGAGGAAAAGAAATCAACCGAGATTCCCCTAGTAGCGGCGAGCGAACGGGGAGCAGCCCAGAACCTTAATCAGCGTATGTGTCAGAGGAACGGTCTGGAAAGTCCGGCGATACAGGGTGATAGCCCCGTACTTGAAAATGCATATGTTGTGAGTTCGATGAGTAGGGCGGGACACGTGACATCCTGTCTGAATATGGGGGGACCATCCTCCAAGGCTAAATACTCCTGACTGACCGATAGTGAACCAGTACCGTGAGGGAAAGGCGAAAAGAACCCCGGCGAGGGGAGTGAAATAGAACCTGAAACCGTGTACGTACAAGCAGTGGGAGCCTCTTTATGGGGTGACTGCGTACCTTTTGTATAATGGGTCAGCGACTTATATTTTGTAGCAAGGTTAACCGAATAGGGGAGCCGTAGGGAAACCGAGTCTTAACTGGGCGTCAAGTTGCAAGGTATAGACCCGAAACCCGGTGATCTAGCCATGGGCAGGTTGAAGGTTGGGTAACACTAACTGGAGGACCGAACCGACTAATGTTGAAAAATTAGCGGATGACTTGTGGCTGGGGGTGAAAGGCCAATCAAACCGGGAGATAGCTGGTTCTCCCCGAAAGCTATTTAGGTAGCGCCTCGTGAACTCATCTTCGGGGGTAGAGCACTGTTTCGACTAGGGGGTCATCCCGACTTACCAACTCGATGCAAACTACGAATACCGAAGAATGTTATCACGGGAGACACACGGCGGGTGCTAACGTCCGTCGTGAAGAGGGAAACAACCCAGACCGCCAGCTAAGGTCCCAAAGTCATAGTTAAGTGGGAAACGATGTGGGAAGGCATAGACAGCCAGGATGTTGGCTTAGAAGCAGCCATCATTTAAAGAAAGCGTAATAGCTCACTGGTCGAGTCGGCCTGCGCGGAAGATGTAACGGGGCTAAACTATGCACCGAAGCTGCGGCAGCGACACTTAGGTGTTGTTGGGTAGGGGAGCGTTCTGTAAGCCGTTGAAGGTGGCCTGTGAGGGTTGCTGGAGGTATCAGAAGTGCGAATGCTGACATAAGTAACGATAAAGCGGGTGAAAAACCCGCTCGCCGGAAGACCAAGGGTTCCTGTCCAACGTTAATCGGGGCAGGGTGAGTCGACCCCTAAGGCGAGGCCGAAAGGCGTAGTCGATGGGAAACAGGTTAATATTCCTGTACTCGGTGTTACTGCGAAGGGGGGACGGAGAAGGCTAGGCTATCCGGGCGACGGTTGTCCCGGTTTAAGCGTGTAGGGGGAAAGCGTTGGTAAATCCGCGCTTTTATTAACCCTGAGGCGTGATGACGAGTCACTACGGTGATGAAGTAGTTGATGCCAAGCTTCCAGGAAAAGCCTCTAAGCTCTAGGTAACATTGAATCGTACCCCAAACCGACACAGGTGGTCAGGTAGAGAATACCAAGGCGCTTGAGAGAACTCGGGTGAAGGAACTAGGCAAAATGGTGCCGTAACTTCGGGAGAAGGCACGCTGGCGCGTAGGTGAAGTCCCTTGCGGATGGAGCTGAAGCCAGTCGAAGATACCAGCTGGCTGCAACTGTTTAATAAAAACACAGCACTGTGCAAACACGAAAGTGGACGTATACGGTGTGACGCCTGCCCGGTGCTGGAAGGTTAATTGATGGGGTCAGCCGCAAGGCGAAGCTCTTGATCGAAGCCCCAGTAAACGGCGGCCGTAACTATAACGGTCCTAAGGTAGCGAAATTCCTTGTCGGGTAAGTTCCGACCTGCACGAATGGCGTAATGATGGCCAGGCTGTCTCCACCCGAGACTCAGTGAAATTGAACTCGCTGTGAAGATGCAGTGTACCCGCGGCAAGACGGAAAGACCCCGTGAACCTTTACTATAGCTTGACACTGAACATTGAGCCTTGATGTGTAGGATAGGTGGGAGGCTTTGAAGCGTGGACGCCAGTCTGCGTGGAGCCAACCTTGAAATACCACCCTTTAATGTTTGATGTTCTAACTCCGGTCCCTAATCGGGATTGAGGACAGTGTCTGGTGGGTAGTTTGACTGGGGCGGTCTCCTCCTAAAGAGTAACGGAGGAGCACGAAGGTTAGCTAATCACGGTCGGACATCGTGAGGTTAGTGCAATGGCATAAGCTAGCTTGACTGCGAGAGTGACGGCTCGAGCAGGTACGAAAGTAGGTCATAGTGATCCGGTGGTTCTGAATGGAAGGGCCATCGCTCAACGGATAAAAGGTACTCCGGGGATAACAGGCTGATACCGCCCAAGAGTTCATATCGACGGCGGTGTTTGGCACCTCGATGTCGGCTCATCACATCCTGGGGCTGAAGTAGGTCCCAAGGGTATGGCTGTTCGCCATTTAAAGTGGTACGCGAGCTGGGTTTAGAACGTCGTGAGACAGTTCGGTCCCTATCTGCCGTGGGCGTTGGAAGATTGAGAGGGGCTGCTCCTAGTACGAGAGGACCGGAGTGGACGCATCACTGGTGTTCGGGTTGTCATGCCAATGGCATTGCCCGGTAGCTAAATGCGGAAAAGATAAGCGCTGAAAGCATCTAAGCGCGAAACTTGCCTCGAGATGAGTCTTCCCTGAGACCTTGAGTCTCCTAAAGGAACGTTTAAGACTAAGACGTTGATAGGCTGGGTGTGTAAGCGTAGCGATACGTTGAGCTAACCAGTACTAATGATCCGTGAGGCTTAACCTTACAACACCGAAGGTGTTTTAAGACGCAGAGACGCGAAACACAAAGAGTAGGCTTGTTGAACAGATTGGATTAGCTGGTGAGCTGTAGAGATACGGAGCACGGGTTAATTAACAGAATATGCCTGGCGGCGATAGCGCGGTGGTCCCACCTGACCCCATGCCGAACTCAGAAGTGAAACGCCGTAGCGCCGATGGTAGTGTGGGGTCTCCCCATGCGAGAGTAGGGAACTGCCAGGCTCCAAATTAGTTGTGCTGATATGGCTCAGTTGGTAGAGCGCACCCTTGGTAAGGGTGAGGTCCCCAGTTCGACTCTGGGTATCAGCACCACTCTAATTAGTGGTTAATGTTCGGCTTAAAAAGAATTTGTCTGGCGGCAACAGCGCGGTGGTCCCACCTGACCCCATGCCGAACTCAGAAGTGAAACGCCGTAGCGCCGATGGTAGTGTGGGGTCTCCCCATGCGAGAGTAGGGAACTGCCAGACTTTAAATAAAGTAAAGAACCTCAGTCGAAAGACTGGGGTTTTTTGCTTTATATAATTTGATAATTATCGACTTGAGCATGGAACGGCCCGCAGGGGCGTATCATGCGACAAAATCGTCGGGAACGATTTTGAACAACGCGCAGCGTTGGCCCGAAGGGCGAGTCTCAGGATGAGACGAGTATTGTAGGGAACGGTCAAACGTCATCGAAAGAACCTCAGTCGAAAGACTGGGGTTTTTTGCTATGGGAAATTTGAGAATTTTCTATTCAAAGCTTGTATGAAAACATTATAAAAAAGCCATCCCAAAGGATGGCTTTTTGTGTTTCTAGACTTAGGAATTAGTGAGACGTTCCCTGTGAGATCCCAACTCCTGTTTGCGAGCGCACAAACTGTGAGTAGAAACGTCCGCGTTCTTGCACTGCGGCTGCTGAATTATCCGTGATAGAAAATAGCCATGTGCCAATAAAAGCAGCGGCCATTGAGAATAGCGCCGGATATTCATATGGGTAGATTGGCGCAGCATGACCGAGGACTTTAACCCAAATTGTTGGGCCTAAAATCATCAGTATCACCGCGGTCAACAGACCTAACCAACCACCGACCATCGCCCCTCTTGTTGTTAACTTTGACCAGTACATAGAGAGAATCAGTATTGGGAAGTTACAGCTGGCGGCAATAGAGAATGCTAAGCCGACCATGAAGGCGATGTTTTGATTTTCGAACAAAATACCTAAACCAATAGCGACAAGCCCAAGAACTAAAACGGTGATTTTCGATACCTTTAGCTCATCACGCTCTGTTGCTTTGCCTTGCTTAAATACGTTGGCATACAGGTCGTGAGATACCGCCGATGCCCCGGCGAGCGTTAGTCCTGCGACCACCGCAAGAATAGTGGCGAAGGCGACGGCAGAGATGAAGCCAAGGAAGAAACTTCCTCCAACTGCATCGGCTAAGTGAACCGCTGCCATGTTGGTACCGCCGATTAGTGCGCCCGCGGCATCTTTAAAGGCAGGGTTTGAACCAACGAGTACGATAGCGCCAAAACCGATGATGAAGGTTAGGAAATAGAAGTACCCCATAAAACCGGTGGCATAGAACACGCTCTTACGTGCTTCTTTCGCATCACTAACGGTAAAGAAGCGCATCAGAATATGAGGCAAACCTGCGGTACCAAACATCAAAGCTAAGCCGAGAGACAATGCGCTGATGGGATCTGAAACTAATCCACCGGGGCGCATAATCGCAGGGCCTTTGGGATTAACTTCCATCGCTTGATTGAACAAGGTGTTGAAGCTGAAACCGACAGACTTCATTACCATGATAGCCATGAACGATGCGCCAGCCAGCAGCAGCACGGCCTTAATGATTTGTACCCATGTGGTTGCCAGCATGCCGCCAAAGAGTACATACATCACCATAAGTACACCGACTAAAATGACGGCAACATGGTAATTCAAGCCAAACAGTAGCTCGATAAGCTTTCCTGCGCCCACCATCTGCGCAATCAAATACAAGGCAACGACCACTAACGATCCGCAGGCTGAGAGCGTTCGAATCGGTTTTTGTTTAAGACGATACGAAGCCACATCGGCAAAGGTATAACGGCCTAAATTACGCAGGCGCTCTGCAACCAGAAACAGCATGATTGGCCAGCCAACCAAAAAGCCCAAAGAGTAAATCAGTCCGTCATAGCCAGAGGTATAAACCAGTGCGGAAATCCCTAAGAACGATGCGGCTGACATGAAGTCCCCCGCCATGGCGAGACCATTTTGTAGACCGGTAATATTGCCACCCGCGGTGTAATAATCCTTACGCGAACGAGTGCGTTTGGAGGCCCAATAGGTGATGTAAAGCGTCGCGCCAACGAATATGACAAACATGACGATGGCTTGAATGTTTAACGGTTGTCTTTCAACTGCGCCAGTAATGGCATCGGCGGCATAGCTGGAGAAAGGCAGCACCGCCAGAGATAACAAGGTTAAAAGGCGAGATTTCATTGCTCAACCTCCAGCAGTATTTGGTGGTTGAGACGATCAAACTCGCCGTTTGCCCGAATAACATAGACGCCCGTTAATAGGAAAGAAACCACAATCAAGCCAATGCCGATGGGGATCCCGCGCGTTACGCTAGAACCTTCGGATATCGGTGTCCCTAGCCAACCGGGCGCAAAAGCGATGAGGAGAATAAAGCCGAAATACAGGATCATCATTATCCATGAAAGCGTCCAAGCGAATCTTTCACGTTTTTGCACCAGTTCCTTGAAGCGCGGGTTATTTTCAATCCTTTGATAAATGGCATCATTCATCAGAGCGACTCCTAGTAAGGCATTGATTGAATAAAAGCTGCCCCGTGGGCATAACCTTTTGAGGGGGTATGCCCATGAAGTCAACTCATTGCCGCGCTCAGGCGGCGACAGGTCATACGACTAATTAAGATGAAACTTCCATTGATTGTTTTTCTTCTAACAACTTCTCGACAACGCCCGGATCGGCCAGCGTTGAGGTATCCCCCAAATTGCTGGTATCACCGGCTGCAATCTTACGCAGAATGCGGCGCATAATTTTCCCTGAACGGGTTTTAGGTAGTGCATCGGTCCAGTGCAAAATATCCGGTGTGGCTATCGGGCCAATCTCTTTACGCACCCAGTTGCGTACTTCGGTATAGAGCTCTGGCGTTGGCTCTTCCCCGTGATTGAGCGTGATGTAAGCGTAGATCGCCTGTCCTTTAATGTTATGCGGAACGCCGACCACTGCGGCCTCTGCGATCTTTGGATGAGAGACAAGCGCAGACTCGATTTCAGCCGTTCCCAAACGGTGTCCTGAAACGTTAAGAACGTCATCGACACGTCCGGTGATCCAGTAGTACCCGTCTTCATCGCGACGTGCGCCGTCACCGCTAAAATACATGCCCTTAAAGGTAGAGAAGTAGGTTTGCTCATAGCGGTCGTGATCGCCGAATAATGTGCGAGCCTGACCCGGCCATGAATCAACCATCACCAGATTGCCTTCGCAGGCACCTTCCTGTGGGACGCCGCTGTTATCCACCAAGGCAGGTTGTACACCAAAGAAAGGCAGCGTTGCAGAACCTGCTTTAAGCTCGGTGGCTCCCGGCAACGGTGTGATCATGAAGCCACCGGTTTCGGTCTGCCACCAAGTGTCCATAATTGGGCACTTACCATTACCGATTTTGTTGAAGTACCATTCCCATGCTTCTGGGTTGATAGGTTCGCCCACCGAACCCATGATGCGTAAAGAGGTGCGCTGCGTACCTTCGGTCGCTTTGTCACCTTCTGCCATCAATGCACGAATAGCCGTCGGTGCGGTGTATAGAATGTTTACCTGATGCTTATCCACGACTTGCGATAAGCGGTTTACGCCAGGATAGTTAGGCACACCTTCAAACATCAGCGTAATTGCACCGTTGGCGAGTGGGCCGTACAGCAGATAGCTATGGCCTGTAACCCAACCCACGTCGGCGGTGCACCAATAGATATCGCCAGGATGATAGTCAAAGACATATTTGAACGTGGTTGCGGCATAAACCAAATAGCCACCGGTGGTATGCAGCACGCCCTTAGGCTTACCGGTTGAACCTGAGGTATATAGAATGAATAGCGGATCTTCAGCATTCATTTCTTCGGCTGGACAATTAGCATCGACCTGCTCAATTAGGTCATGCCACCAGAGATCGCGCCCTGCATTCCATTCGCCCTGTTTGCCCGTGCGTTTGAAGACCACCACGTGCTCAACGCTTTTAACATTTGGGTTTTTCAGTGCGTCATCGACGTTTTTCTTTAGCGGAATAGGGCGCCCAGCGCGCAGTCCTTCATCAGCGGTAATCACCACTTTTGAATTGGAATCGATAATACGTCCCGCAACGGCTTCGGGAGAGAAACCACCAAAAATGACAGAATGAATGGCGCCGATACGTGCGCAGGCCAGCATCGCCACCGCTGCTTCAACCACCATTGGCATATAGATAGCGACTACATCGCCTTTTTTCACGCCAAGCTTTTTCAGCACGTTGCCGAAACGACAGACATCGTGATGCAGTTCGCGATAGGTAACGGTTTTGCTTTCCTGTGGGTTATCACCTTCCCAGATGATCGCCGTTTGGTTTCCACGCTCTTCTAAGTGGCGATCGAGGCAGTTCGCTGCCAAGTTCAAGGTGCCGTCTTCAAACCAGCGAATGCTGACATGACCGGGATCGAATGAAGTATTTTTTACTTTGCTATAGGGCTTCATCCAATCAACAATTTTTCCGTATTCGGCCCAAAAGCCTTCGGGGTCGCTAACCGAGCGTTGATAGAGTTCACGGTACATCTGTGGATTAATCAGGGTATGTTCTGCAATGTTTGCAGGAATCGAATGTTTATGGATCTGGCTCATCGTTATCCTCCTTGCGGATGTTAATATTATGTCAATATAAGGTTAAATCTGTTTTGCGCGCTCTATTTGTGTCTTTTTTGCGCGATTGATCACGCAATAAAAATATTGATATCTAGCAAGGCAATAACGAGAAGAGTGGGCTTAGTATTTGCTCATCCAAGATGGATAAATTGAGTGAGATTAAATTATAAGAAAATGAATGAAATTACGTGGAGTAACAATATATCTGCTAATAATCGGCTCATAAGAAAATAAAGAGAAAAACCTATTATTAGAATAATCAGAGAATAGAAAATAGAACACAACGAGATTATTTTTTCACCATCATAAAGATAATGAAGTAGGAATATATCTACGCATGCACCATCATGGTGCATAATATCTCACTATCCAACGACTAATTATTCGTTTCAGCTCAAAATTATACCAAAATGCATGCATAATTAATCGCACAAATATACACGCGTGTTTTGTGTTTTATCACCTTAATATTTTCTTTTATAACAAATGGTTATTTGTAGTTCTATTTTGAAAGAAGCCTATCTGGGCACGGTTTCAGCGTACATTCCGATTCAATATTGGCTTGCGGAAAGCCCGTGCAAAATGGTACAGAATATAGGTCACGGTTGGACAGGTCGTGATAGGAACGAGGTAAATCCTTTAGACTATAAAACTACATCTGCAGATAAATATAAGAAGCTGAGTAGGCTCTATTATAATTGAGGAACATTTTCGGGAATGAAAAAATTTAAGTTTACGCTCGCTTGGCAAATCGTCGCTGCATTAATTTTGGGTATTATTGTTGGCGCTGTTTTGCACAATCAGGAAGAGTCTCGCGTTTGGCTGGTGAATAATATTCTGAGCCCTGCTGGTGATATCTTTATTCGTTTGATCAAGATGATTGTTATCCCGATAGTGATTTCAACGCTTATCGTGGGTATCGCCGGCGTTGGTGACGCCAAAAAGCTGGGCCGTATCGGTCTTAAAACCATTATTTACTTTGAAGTGATCACCACGGTGGCGATTATCGTGGGGATTACGCTGGCAAACGTCTTCCAACCGGGGCACGGCATTGATATGTCAACGCTAGCCACCGTCGACATTTCGCAATACGAAAAGACTACTGAACAGGTGCAAAGTGGTTCGCATAGTTTGGTTTCGACCATTCTGGCGCTGATCCCTTCTAACCTGTTTGCATCGATGGCCAAAGGCGATATTTTGCCGATCATCTTCTTTTCAGTGTTGTTTGGTCTGGGCTTATCTTCGTTGCCAAAAGAGACCAAAGAGCCACTGCTGAAGGTGTTTAAAGCCGTTTCGGAAAGCATGTTTAAAGTAACCCATATGATTATGCGTTACGCGCCTATCGGGGTATTTGGCCTGATTTCCGTGACCGTAGCCAACTTTGGTTTTGCGTCTTTAGTACCGCTCGCCAAGCTGGTTGTGCTGGTTTACTTTGCGATTATCTTCTTCGCATTAGTCGTTTTGGGATCGGTCGCCAAGCTGTGTAAGCTCAGCATCTGGACGTTAATTAAGATCCTCAAAGATGAGCTAATTTTGGCTTATTCCACCGCCAGTTCTGAAACGGTATTGCCGCGAATTATTGAGAAGATGGAAGCCTACGGCGCACCAAAATCTATCACTAGTTTTGTGGTACCAACCGGTTACTCGTTTAATTTGGATGGCTCTACGCTTTATCAAAGTATTGCGGCTATTTTCATTGCTCAGCTGTACGGTATTGATTTGTCTATTGGCCAAGAGATCGTATTAGTCCTGACGCTGATGGTCACCTCTAAAGGTATTGCTGGTGTGCCTGGTGTTTCATTTGTGGTGCTATTGGCTACGTTGGGCAGCGTGGGTATCCCGCTAGAAGGCTTGGCGTTTATTGCCGGTGTTGACCGTATTTTAGATATGGCACGTACAGCGTTAAACGTGGTGGGTAATGCCTTAGCGGTTCTGGTCATTGCCAAATGGGAACATCAGTTCGATCGTAAGAAAGCCAAGGCTTATGAAGCAAATATGCTGGTGAAAGCTGAGCAAGTTTAAACGCTATAGTTGACCTACCCCTCCCCCTGCAAAGGGGGAGGTTGGGTGTGGTTCTTAACCTGAACCACATCACTCATTCTTAAACTGTTCCATCTCCAACTGATATTGTTTCAGCTTGCGCCATAACGTAGTGCGCCCAATCCCCAGCATTCTCGCCATATCATGTGGCTTCCCCTGTGCGGCATGAGCGGCCCGGATAATTGCCTGACGCTCGGCGTCTTGCAATGACATCACCGGCATGAGTAATGGGCTTTCTGGCTCAACCGCCAACTTTTCCGTCATCAAATGCTCAGGTAAATCGGCCATGCGGATGTGGTTATGCTGGCAAATCATTGCGGCGCGCTCAACCACGCCCTTTAATTCCTGATCGTTCCCCGGCCAAGGGTAATCACGTAGCTGTAATAGCACGGCTTCATCGACGTGATAACGACAATGAAAGTGCTGGCCTAACGTATTCAGATGATGAGTCACCAGCAGAGGAATATCGGATTGTCGCTGGCGAAGCGGTGGGATCTGAAGTTCGAAAGATTGCAGCGTATAAAACAGCTGACGACGAAAACGCCCCTGTTTCACCAGCAGTGGTAAATTAGCGCCGGTTGCCGCAATGATCCGAACGTCGACCGGAATCACGCGGCTGGAGTTCTGTCGCATGAGCACGCCGGTTTTGATGATTTGTAGCAGCGCTGACTGCATTTCAGGTGGCAAATATTCAATTTGCTCGAGATAGAGAGTACCGCCGTTTGCCAGCTCAAATTTGCTGGGTAAACCCGAGTCGGTTTCGGTGGCATCGCTGCCGAGCAGCTCTTTGGCAAATTGACCTTCAACCAGCGTTTGGCAGTTTATAGCGATGTATGAGCCGTTTGCCCGTTCGCTGGCATTATGAATCGCCTGCGCTAACAGCTCTTTACCGACGCCTTCTTCCCCCTGCAGCAAAATAGGGTGCTGGCCTCGTGCGGCCTGACGACCATATCGCAGTAACCGTCGCATATCTAACGATGCCGCAGGCATTTGATCAAAGGTTTGACTGACTTTGCCGAGCTGATGATTCACCAAGCGTCGTAGCTGATCCAGCGGATGCAGCAATGCAATGAATCCACAGTGCTCGCCATCGGGTACGGGCTTCAAGGTTATCAACGTTGCGATGAACTGCTTACGGCTTTCAAACGTCATCTCGACATGATTGAGCGGAAGGCGTTGCTCAATGGCGTGTTGAAGTAGAGAAGGCAGCGTGATCAATGAAGGAAGTGGGCGGCCGAGGCTGTTTTGCTCATCCAAGAGCAATATGCCAGCGGCACGATGGTTAAGATATTGCAGGCAGCCGTTGTGATCCCACGCTAAAACGCCGTCTTCCACGCCGTCTAACAAAGCATACAGTTCGTTAAGGTGGCGATTGGTTTCGGAGAGCAGCGCATCGGTGTGCAGTGAGTTGCCGATCTCACGGGCAATCGCCAGTGTTAAAGGCAAATCGCTGGCGGCATAGTCATGATTCAGGCATGCGATGACAATCACCGCTCTTTGCCGCCCGCTGTTGTCGTAGACCGGCGTTGCGCAGCAGTGCCACGCACGTAAGGCTTGCTTAAAATGTTCGTCACCGTGAACCTGCACCGGGTTTCCGTCACGCATTGCTAAGGCGGGCGCATTGGTGCCGATGTGCCCTTCAGCCCAATAGCTGCCGATATCAAATCCAAGCTCAGCGAGAGCCGTGCGTGTTTTTATATGCCCACATTGCCAAAGCAAACAGCCGCTTTCGTCTAGGATCTGCAAAACGCAGGGACGAGACTCCATATATTCGTAGGCGTCTTCTAACGCCGCTTGTCCCAAAACCAGCAGGTCGTTTTTACGTTGGCAAATCGAGCGTAACGTTGCGCCTGCGGCACGATGTGGCATTTTCCACGGCATCGGCTGCATCAGCTTTTGGCAGCGGATCCACGATTGATAAATGGGCTGTGCAGGACGCATTGTCTCTGGCAGATTGCCGTGAGAGAAGAAATAGATCCAACGGTCGAGAGAAGTATCTGGCTGCACTAATAAAATCCATCAATTAAAGATATGCAGCTATTAAAGCGAGAAAGGGGAATAAATTCCGTGAGCTAGATGCTCGCAGGGGCTTATGGTACAAAAAAACAGAAGGGCGGAAATCCGCCCTTCTGATTAACAACATCAAACGTCTAACATTAGTGGCGGAAAGGGTTCTTACCTTTGCTGCTGCTAGATGTTGTGGTTGATGCTGAAGCCGGTTGAGCCACTGGGGCTGAAGCGGTTGTGTTGTAATCGCTGTTAACCTGCTCTGCTTGAGTTTTACCCTGCGGAGCAATGATGTCCGGCGTGGTAGAAACAGGCTTGGTCAGACCGCCGTTTAAGGCCATTAGATCGTTCTGGTTCAGCGTACCCAATGCATATTTAATATTGAGCTGGCTGATCAGATAATCATAACGTGCGTTAGACAGGCTTTCTTTGGCGCTGTACAGCGTAGTGGTCGCGTTCAGCACGTCAACGATGGTACGAGTCCCCACCTGATAACCTGCTTCGGTTGCTTCCAAAGAGCTTTGCGCAGAAATTACAGCCTGACGATAAGCTTCAACGCCGCTGATAGACGCGGAGATGTTGTTAAAGGAAGAACGAACGTTTTGTACTACGCTGCGGTGTGCGCTTTCCAGAGATTCACTGGCGCCAACAAAGTTGTATTGCGCTTGTTGAACCTGAGAGTTAGTCGCTCCGCCAGAGTACAACGGCAGATTAAACTGCAAACCAATGGTGTTCTGGCCCTGATAACTGCTTCCGCCACCGCTTTGTTGCTTCTGTGCATTGGTCATACTGTTATAGTCAGTATTGCTAACGCCAGAAGATGCGGTCAGATCCAGTGTTGGCATATAACCTGTCTGTGCGTATTTAATCTGTTCACGCGCCAAGTCTTGGCTCAAACGAGCACTCAATAATGACAGGTTACGTTTTTCAGCTTCTTGCAGCAGGCTGTTGACGTTATCTGGCTTGGTGGTGGTGAAGCGATCAACGTTCAGAGAATCCAGTTGGCCGTAGTACTGACCGGTAATCTGACGCAGTGCTTCCAGAGAGTTATCCAGATCGTTGCGCGCGGTGACTTCGTTAGCTAACACGAGATCGTATTGAGCGCGGGCGTTCTGCACGTCGGTGATAGCAACCAGACCTACGTTAAAACGCTGGGTGGTTTGGTCTAACTGACGATAAATCGCTTCTTTGTTTGCTTCAATGTAAGACAACGCGTCAATCGCACGTAATACGTTGAAGTAAGCAGTCGCAGAGTTCAGCATCAAAGTCTGTTCTGAAGACTGATAAGAGACGTCTTGAATACCCGCCTGTTTTTCAGTCAAAGAGAGCTGACGCCATTTAGACATATCAAAAATGGTTTGGGTCAGCTGTAGCGACGCGCCGTAATTATTGGAGTTCAAGCCGTCGTTATCACGCATCCCATTGGTATAGGTGTAATCTGCGCCCAAGCCGAGCTGAGGTAACAGCGGGCTGCGGGATTCATTAATCTTCTCAAAAGCCACATCACGATCTGCCGCAGCTTTACGCAGATCTGGGTTGCTTTCCTTGGCTTGCTGATATACCTGCAGCAGGTTTTCTGCATGGCTTAACGTGGTAAAGCCACCAAGGCTCAGGCCAATAAGAAGGGGGAGCAGTTTCTTCATTTGCATTCCTTGTTGTGCAGCAAAGTTGCTATTGTAACGCTGACTAAAGTCATATAGCCGCCGATTCTAACAGAGACCGTATCTTAAGGAGCGTGGCTTTACGTGCCATCCCCCTTAATTTACCTAAATAAAAGGTAAAGTGATTGAGTATTTTCAGTTTGACCTTAAATCAATAATATCCATGC
Organism: Hafnia sp. CBA7124; assembly: GCF_002355555.1. NCBI lineage: Bacteria > Pseudomonadati > Pseudomonadota > Gammaproteobacteria > Enterobacterales > Hafniaceae > Hafnia > Hafnia sp. CBA7124. The sequence goes on from NZ_AP017469.1 coordinate 325,893, forward strand.
TAATAATCACACTACATTTAGGAATTTAGCCGTATGAGCGAAAATAAACCATCACCCGTCACATTTGGTCAAAATGATGTTGAAATTATTGCACGGGAATCACTCTACCGCGGCTTTTTTTCGCTAGAGCGCTATCGTTTTCGGCATCGTCTGTTTGATGGCAGCATGAGCGGTGAAGTTGTGCGTGAAGTTTTTGAACGCGGCCATGCGGCGGTGCTACTTCCTTACGATCCAAAACGCGATGAAGTGGTGCTGGTGGAGCAAATCCGTATTCCGGCATATGACTCCAGTGAAACGCCGTGGTTGCTTGAAATGGTGGCCGGAATGATTGAACCCGGTGAGTCGGTGGAAGATGTCGCACGCCGCGAGGCGCAGGAAGAAGCGGGGATCCACGTCCAACGCTGTAAGCCTGTGCTGAGCTATTTGGCGAGCCCCGGCGGCACCAGCGAGCGCTTGTCAATTATGGTCGGTGAGATTGACGCAGCAAAGGCATCGGGTATTCACGGTCTGCCTGAAGAGCATGAAGATATTCGCGTGCATGTGGTCAGCCGTGAGCAAGCGTATCGCTGGGTAGAAGAGGGTGTGATCGACAATGCCGCATCGGTTATTGCATTACAGTGGCTGGCGTTGCACCATGAGTCGCTTCGCCGCGAGTGGAATTCTTAAATATGATGAAGCGTTATTCCCCAGACTTTCCTCTAATGATGAGACTGTGCGAGACTAATTATGCGCAATTGCGTCGTTTATTACCGCGCAAGGATGAAGTGGGTGAATCGCAGGGATATCAGGTCAACGGCGCGTGTTACCTGATAAAAATTATCGAATCGACGCGCTATACATCAATGGCTGAAATTACTCAGACGGAGCCAGCACCGGGCGCTTGGGGCTTACCTTCGATGAGCGTGCGTCTGTATCATGACGCCATGGTTGCGGAAGTGTGTGCAAGCCAGCAGATCTCTCGGTTCAAAGCACGTTATGATTATCCGAATAAAAAGTTGCATCAGCGCGACGAAAAGCATCAAATTAACCAGTTTCTTGCGGATTGGTTGCACCATTGCCTGACGCACGGTGTTATGGCAATTCCCGTATATTAGAGCCTGTTTTGCTGCACTGAGCCCTAACAACCAGCGCAATGATTATTTTTACAGATTCTTGGCAGACTAAAGTCACAAAGGACACCATTTGGAAAGCCTGTTTCAACTAACCGTAGCACGTGGGGCTCCGGTTAGGATTTTACAAATCACAGACACGCATTTGTTTGCGGGTGAGCATGAGACGTTATTGGGCGTCAATACTTACCGCAGCTACCACGCAGTGCTAGAGGCGATCCATGCCCAATCCCGTCCGTATGACATCGTTGTCGCAACGGGAGATTTGGCGCAGGATCACTCTGTGGCGGCATACCAGCATTTTGCAAAAGGTATCGCTACGCTGAATAAAACCTGTCTGTGGCTGCCGGGCAATCATGATTTCCAACCCGCGATGGTCGATACGTTAGCAGATGCGGGCGTGAGTCCAGCTAAGCATATGCTGTTGGGCGATCACTGGCAGATTATCCTGCTTGATAGCCAAGTTTTTGGTGTTCCCCACGGTGAGCTTAGCGAGTATCAACTTGAATGGTTGGATCGTACTCTTTCGCTGTATCCCGCGCGCCATTCGTTGATTTTACTCCATCACCATCCGCTGCCTTCGGGCTGCACATGGCTCGATCAGCACAGCTTGCGTAATGCGCATATGCTAGGGGAGATTCTGCAACATCACCCACTGGCGAAAACCTTGCTGTGCGGACATATTCATCAGGATTTGGATCTCGAATGGCAGGGGCGTCGTTTGTTAGCTACGCCGTCGACCTGTATTCAGTTCAAACCTTTATGCACCAACTTCACGATTGATACTCTATCGCCCGGCTGGCGTTATCTGGATTTGCATCCAGATGGGACGCTCACGACTGAACTGCACCGCTTAGAAGGTACAGAATTCAGACCGGATCTCGACTCTGACGGCTATTAATGATGCCCACGCTTTTATATCTCCACGGTTTTAACAGTTCTCCTCGCTCCGCCAAGGCCACCGCATTTAAGCAGTGGCTTGCCGTTCACCACCCTGAAATCACTATGTTAATCCCTCAACTTCCGCCTTATCCTTCTGATGCGGCGGAGATGCTGGAGGAGATTGTGATGTCGCGTGCGGGGCGTCCGTTGGGCATAGTGGGCTCTTCTTTAGGCGGCTATTACGCGACGTGGCTGTCACAATGCTTTACCTTGCCAGCGGTCGTTGTAAACCCTGCGGTGAAGCCGTATGAACTGCTCATCGATTTTTTAGGGCAAAACGAGAATCCCTACACCGGCCAACAATATGTGTTAGAGTCTCGCCACGTTTACGATCTGAAAGTCATGCAGGTTGACCCATTGGAATCGCCAGATCTCCTCTGGTTATTACAGCAAACCGGTGACGAAGTTCTGGACTATCGACAAGCTGTGGCTTACTACGCCTTATGCCGTCAGACCATTGAGCCTGAAGGCTCACACAGCTTTGTTGGTTTCGAGCGATTCTTCCCGCAGATCGTCGATTTTTTAGGGCTGACCACCGAGTAATTCTGCGTGGTACGTCTATCACCACTGAACGACACACCAATGTGTGCCGTTTGGTCGACGCTAACTAACGACTTATACGATTCATACCATGACTCAATCCAGCTATAACGCTGACTCTATTGAAGTTCTCAGCGGCCTAGAACCCGTGCGCCGTCGTCCGGGTATGTACACCGATACCACACGCCCAAACCATTTGGGTCAGGAAGTCATAGATAACAGTGTCGATGAGGCGCTGGCTGGCCACGCATCTCGCGTTGAGGTCATTTTATATCCCGATCAATCTCTTGAAGTGATTGACGACGGGCGCGGTATGCCGGTGGATATTCACCCAGAAGAGGGTGTTCCTGCCATTGAACTGATCCTGTGTCGTTTGCATGCGGGCGGTAAATTCTCGAATAAAAACTACCAGTTTTCCGGCGGCCTGCACGGCGTAGGTATCTCAGTAGTTAACGCACTCTCTAAGCGCGTTGAGGTCACCGTTCGTCGCGACGGACAGGTGTACCAAATGGCGTTCGAGAACGGCGATAAAGTCGAAGACCTGCATGTTACCGGCACCTGCGGTAAACGTAATACGGGTACCAGTGTGCATTTCTGGCCTGATGAAAAGTTCTTCGACAGCCCAAGATTCTCTGTTTCTCGCCTTAACCATCTGCTGAAAGCGAAAGCGGTATTGTGTCCAGGCGTAGAAATCGTCTTTAAAGACAAATTGAATAACACCGAGCAGCGCTGGTGCTATCAGGATGGTCTAACCGACTACCTGATGGAAGCCGTTAACGGTCTGATTACGCTGCCAGAACAGGCGTTCACCGGTTCTTTCTCCGGCGATACTGAAGCCGTTGATTGGGCGCTGTTATGGCTGCCTGAAGGCGGCGAGCTGTTAACCGAAAGCTACGTTAACCTGATCCCAACCATGCAAGGCGGTACGCATGTGAACGGGCTGCGCCAGGGGTTGCTGGATGCGATGCGTGAATTCTGCGAATTCCGCAATCTGCTGCCACGCGGCGTGAAGCTATCGGCCGATGATATCTGGGAGCGCTGTGCTTATGTGCTTTCGGTGAAAATGCAGGATCCGCAGTTTGCAGGACAAACCAAAGAACGCCTGTCTTCGCGTCAGTGTGCGGCTTTTGTTTCTGCCATTGTTAAGGATGCTTTCAGCGTTTGGCTTAACCAAAACGTACAGGTGGCAGAACAGCTGGCTGAGCTGGCAATTTCTAGCGCTCAACGCCGTATGCGTGCGGCGAAGAAGGTTGTGCGTAAAAAGCTGACCAGCGGACCCGCGCTGCCGGGTAAATTAGCCGACTGTACCGCACAGGATCTTTCCCGCACCGAGCTCTTCTTGGTGGAAGGGGATTCCGCAGGCGGTTCAGCCAAGCAGGCGCGTGACCGTGAATATCAGGCAATCATGCCGCTGAAAGGTAAAATCCTAAACACGTGGGAAGTCTCTTCTGACGAAGTGCTGGCCTCTCAGGAAGTACATGATATTTCCGTTGCCATTGGTATCGACCCTGATAGTGACGATCTTAGCCAACTACGCTACGGCAAAATTTGTATTTTAGCGGATGCTGACTCCGACGGCTTACACATCGCCACGCTGCTGTGTGCGCTGTTTGTACGCCACTTCCAAGCCTTGGTGCGCGGCGGACATGTGTATGTTGCGATGCCACCGTTGTTCCGTATCGATTTGGGCAAAGAAGTTTACTACGCGCTGGACGAAGAAGAGAAAGCGGGCGTACTGGAACAGCTTAAGCGCAAGAAAGGTAAGCCGAACGTACAGCGATTCAAAGGACTGGGTGAAATGAACCCACTCCAACTGCGTGAGACTACGCTGGATCCGAATACGCGCCGTTTGGTGCAACTCACCATTGATGATACCGACATCGCGCAGACGATGGCGGTGATGGATATGCTGCTGGCGAAAAAACGTTCCGAAGACCGTCGTAACTGGTTGCAGGAAAAAGGTGATATGGCCGATTTGGACGTTTAGTCCTTACGTCTATCATCCTGATAACGGGTCGCCTTGGCGGCCCGTTTTTTTATGCTTGGCGAATGTGACAGCCATCCCATTTATTCGTGGATTGAATAAGATGTATTCGGTCTACGCGTATTATGAGTGGTGCTATTTAAGAGCCGTTTGGAGCCTTGCTGATGATGTCGCCGTATTCGCTGTTGTTGATTGATGATGATGCTGAAATCCGTTCTTTACTGACGGAGTATTTCACCCGCGCGGGGTTTAGCGTGATTGCGTTACCGGACGGTGAAAAACTCATGCAAACGCTTCAGCAACAGGCGGTCGATCTCATCATTCTCGACGTTATGATGCCGGGAATGGACGGATTCACGTTGTGTCGCATGGTCAGAAACACCTCTTCGGTACCAATTATTATGCTGACCGCCGCCTCTGATGAAACGGATAAAGTGATTGGGCTGGAGTTAGGCGCTGATGATTATCTCGCTAAACCGTTTAGCGCGCGCGAATTATTAGCACGTGTTAAGGCCCTATTACGGCGTAATCAGATCGTGCAAAGCCCAACGGCAGAAGCGCGTTATCTCTGTTTTAACGGTTGGAAGCTCGATCTTTTGCGCCGTGAATTGATCAATGCGCAGGGCGTCGAAGAGATCCTTTCGGGAATCGAATTTGCGTTACTGGCACTTTTCTTGCGCTATCCCAACCAGATCCTCGATCGCGATCAGATCTCTGAGATCACCCGCCGTCGCGAGAATAATCCGTTAGAACGTGGCATTGACGTACAGATAAGTCGGCTACGTCAGCGCCTGCATGATACTGACCGACGTTTGCTGCGAACGGTAAGAAATCAGGGCTATATGCTGTGCTGCGATGTCAGCCGTGAATACTGAGTTCAGGCGGTTTGATCCCACGCCAAAAGCGTTGCGTTGGTATCAACGTTTATGGCCGCATTCTTTGATGAGCCGCATGTTATGCATGCTGGTGTGCGCGTTGTTATTAGCGGAAATTATCTCAGGGATTTTTTGGTATCGGCAATATAGCGTGCGTAATAACGCCGGTCTGGAAAGTACTGTTCGCAGCCTGACGCAGAGCATGCTGTCTACCTACAATTTCATGTCATCACTACCACGCAACTATCGTCATCTGGTGCTTCAGCAGCAGCTTGAGCTAGGCGGCTCCCAATTTTTTATCTCGATAAATAACCATCCGCTACCACAGCAGCCGATTGCCAATAGCAACAACGCGCAGCGGGTGCTGGAACTGGCTCAAAGCGAAGTCCGTAGTCAGCAGGGCGATCGGCTGCAAGCTGTTATCTCGCTCACGGCCGCGAATCGACTACGTGTTTTCAACGCTGGCGTGCTGATGGTGGATTTACCGCCCGGCTGGGCACGGTTTGGTTTGGTGACGTCGCGCGGCGATGAGCCGGTACTCGCACTTCAACTCGCCCTCAATAAAGATGAATGGCTGTTTATTGCTGCGCCGCTTCCTCCACCGTATGACCAGTTGGATGTGCCACTGTTGGGCTCTCGACAGGTAGGTTTCACGCTGTGCAGTATGCTGCTGGTGGCACTGTTTGGTGGCTGGTTAATCCGTCGTGAATTACGCCCACTGGCGCGTTTAGCTCAGGGCGCGCACCAGTTGAATACTCAACTTGATAGCCAGCCTTTGCCGGAGGAAGGTAGCGCCGAATTAGTGAGTGCGACTCGAGCCTTTAACCAAATGCAGGATCGACTGCGCGCCTATTTACACAACCGCGAAATCTTATTTACGGCAATCAGCCACGATTTAAAAACGCCGCTCACTCGCCTGCGGCTGCGTATCGAAATGCTCGACGATCCTCCGTTGGAACACAAGCTTGAACAGGATCTTCTCGATCTGGAAATGATGGTCAAAGGCGCGCTGCAAAGCATGAAAGATACCGATATTCACGAGAATATGGAGCGCATTGACCTACGCCATCTGCTCGCTCAACTGATGGACGCGCACACCAACGTTAGCCTACGGGGAACGCCACAATATCTGTTTGGTCGCCCACTGGCGCTCAAGCGCTGCATTAACAATCTGGTGGATAACGGTTTGAAGTACGGCGATAGGCTTGAGATTAGCGTGGAAAACTATGCTGAACATATGACGCTGAGTTTCCGTGATTATGGGCCAGGCATCCCGCAGGCGCAGCTTGAGAATGTGTTTAAGCCTTACTACCGCTTACATAGCGACAGACAGGGAAGCGGGTTGGGATTAGCCATTGCTCGGGGGATCGCCCGTGCACATGGCGGTGATATTACGCTGTATAACCACCCATGCGGTGGTTTGATCGCGGTATTGCGCCTCAGACGTTATTTATAACGGCGTAAAAATTCAGCCAGTAAAGGGAGAGCCTGCCGTGAAAAGAACACTACTCGCCAGCAGTGTGCTGGCGTTAAGCATGAACTGTTTCGCAGCAACGGTTGAAGTGCTGCATTACTGGACGTCAGAAAGCGAAAGTGCCGCGCTAAATTTACTTAAGCAGGCATTAGCGGCAAAAGGGGACACATGGCAGGATTTCACGGTGAAAGGCGGCGGCGGTGAGAGTGCCTATAGTGTGCTGCAAACGCGTATGATTGCGGGTAATCCCCCCACGGCGGCGCTGATGGAGGGCAAATTTATTCAGGAATGGTCTGCGCTTGGTTTTCTGTCTAGTCCCTATACCAAAGAGCAAACGGAAACGTGGGATCGCGTACTGCCGCCGTTGATTCGACAGATCACCCAATATCATGGCGAATACGTCGCGGTGCCGGTAAATAACCATCGAATCAATTGGCTGTGGATTAACCCTAAGCCGTTTAAGGCGCTCAATCAGCCAATTCCTACCACGTGGGATGAGTTCTTTGCGGTAGCCGACAAACTCAAGGCCGCGGGATATATCCCGTTAGCGCACGGTGGTCAGGCATGGCAAGACGCCACGCTATTTGAAAATATCTTGCTGGGTCTGGAAGGCGGGCAGTTTTATCGCGATGTGTTTGAAAAGCTTGATAGTAAAGCGATCACCAGCGATCGCATGATCCGCGTGCTACAGCGTTTTCGTCAGTTACATGATGATATCGACCCGAAATCTGCCGGTCGTCCTTGGCACGAATCGGCAGAGCTGTTGTATAACGGCAAAGCCGCGATGATGATTATGGGGGATTGGGCCAAAGGCGAACTGATGCAAATGGGCGCGGTGCCGGGCAAAGACTTTCTGTGTGTGGCAACGCCGGGAACCGAAGGATATTTTATCTATGGCACCGACAGCTTTGCGATCCTACAGCAGAACGGAAACTCCACGGCGGTAGAGGCTCAGCGCCATTTGGCTGATGTGTTGATGGATCCCGACTTTCAGCGGCGTTTTAACCAGCTCAAAGGTTCGATTCCGGTACGTAACGATATTGATATGAGCACTTTTGACGTTTGTGCGCAAAAAGCGGCAAGAGCCTTTAAAGCGGCGGAAAAGTCAGATCGTTTGTTACCTAGCATGGCGCATTCGATGGCGGCGGATGTGCAAACTAAAGAGGTGTTTTTCCGCGTGCTGAATGATTTTTTTACCCATCCGAATCAAACGCCTGAGCAGGCAGTGATGCAGCTTAATACCGCGTTGATGGCGGTGAAGGGTTAAACGCAGACAGTGCTCGCCGCCGTTCGTGCGGCGAGCGCATTGTGAGAAGTTAGATACCGTCTTCGTCGCTGGAAAGGCTTGGTGTTGTTTCCCGCTGTTTTTGTTTGAAACTCAACATGCCTTGTTGACCACAGGCCAGAGCCTGAGTGACAAACGTTTCTATACTCGAAATATCGTCGCGTTCCATCAACATTTCAGCCAACATTTGCATGTTGGTACCTGCCACAACGTCGCTATGCTCTAGGGTTTGGCTTAACAGGACCGAGCTGCGAAACGGCGATCCGCCGAGCAAATCCGTGAAAAACAATACCCCATCTTGTTGAGGGAGTGAGGTGAGCGCCTGAGTCAGTTTTTCATCCAACTGCTGGGTGCTCATTTCAGGTGGGAAATCGACGGCGATGCACTGTTCCTGTGGGCCGATAACCTGTTCAACGGCGCTAAACAGGCCGCTGGCGAAATGCCCATGTCCGGTGATAATAAGGCTAATCATCTCTTATCTCTTGTTGAAAAAGCGCGGTGTCCCGCGCTATTAAGATTACAGAACACCCAACCATGAAAGGGCAATGGAGAGGACAAAGGTGACCAGAATAAGCGTTACCGGACTCACCTTTTTGGCGCGCAGAAGGTAGTACATCAACAGCGTGTATCCGAGCGGTAACAGGTTAGGGAACACTTTGTCGAAGAAAGCTTCCTGAATTGAAACCTCATGTCCGGCGGTGACCGCAACTTTGGCCGTGACGGTAAGATGCACATACGAGGCGATCAATCCGCCGACCACGGTTACCCCTAAAATGGTCGCCGCACGAGAGATAGCACCTGAACTCGAGCGCAGCTTATCGATGGCTTTCACACCTAGCGAATAGCCCAGATGTGTCCACACCACGCGTAGCAGGAACAGCGCCAGATACACCACGAAGAAAATCAGTGGCCCCAAAATACTTCCTTGGCTGGCGAAAGACGCGCACACCCCAGCGACGATCGGCAGTAACGTGAACCAGAAGATGGCATCGCCGATCCCTGCCAGAGGCCCGAACAACGCGACCTTCAGACCTTTAATCAGGTCGCGGCTTTCGTGTCGTTCCTCGAGAGAAATCAGGAGTCCCATTAGGAATCCGGCTGCGTTGGTGTTGGTGTTAATAAATTCTAAATTGTCTTTCATCGACGCACTGAGTGCGCCTTTATCATTGGCGTATATCTTTTTCAGCAGCGGAGACTGCGCACTGGCAAACCCCGTTGCTTGCATACGCTCATAGTTAAAACCCGACTGCAGCAGCGCGGAGCGAAAACCTAACCGAGTGATATCTCCACGCGTGATAACGGCTTTCGGGGGATTCTGTTCACCGGTAGAAGTTTGCACCGACGTATTTTCTGTTTTGACGATTTCAGATGCCATCTTCCATATCCTCCGCTTTCACCGCCGCTACGGCCGCTTTTTTCTGCTCATTAAAGTATTCATACACCGCAAAGGCTGCGCCAAGTACCGCTACCGGCAACAGGTTTTGCACCGGAATAAAGGTGACAAACAGGAAGCCAACGATGAAGAAAGGAATGAACGGCGTCTTCATCATCACTTTGAGCAGTAAGCCAAAACCTACCGCTGGCAATACGCCGCCCGCGACTTCAAAGCCGTGGGTGAGCCATGCTGGCATGGATTGCACTAAGGTTTGCATCGCCCCTTGAGAGACGTAGGCACATAGGAATGTTACCGCCGCGTAGGTGACTGCCACGATGCTGGTCATGAGCAGATTTAAGCGGCCCAGCGAACGGGTGTTTCCTTCTTCGGCATAGCGATCGGCTTTTTGCATGAAAAATGAAAACGCCGAATAGTAGAACAGAATGATGTACTGCATCAGGAAGCTAAACGGCAGCCCTAGCCCGATAGCGGTTTTGGCATCCACGCCGGTGCTGTGAGCGATAACCGTGGTCATAATCCCCGCCAGTACCGGATTGGGAGGCTGTGTGCCGCCAATCGGTGTCAGCCCGGTAAAGGCCAGTTCGGTTAATGCGCCGGTGATCAGGCCGGTTTGAATATCGCCTAAGATGGCGCCGGTGAGGGTACAGACGATCAGTGGACGGAAGATGTATAACGCTTCAAGCCAGAAATCGATGCCGACAATCAGGGCCATAACCGCGAGCCCCATGCCTTGCATTAAAGTTATTTCATGCATGATGTGTCCTATCTCGATGGATTACACGAAGTTGCCAACGCTTATGCAGTATCAGTCGATGCTATGTTTGCTGTCGCTGGGGGTGTCTTGAATGAAAACGTCAACGCCTGCGGCTTGAATCGCACGGAGGTTATCCAGGTCTTGATCGTCAACGTAAACTTTTTTAGTGATCGCGCGTTTCCCTTCAACAAAATGCATATTGCCGACGTTAACGCTCTTGATAGGTACGCCACCTTCGACTAAAAAGCGCGCTTCCTGTGGTGTACGACAAACGATGAAAATTTTCTGCGCGGCAGACGCTTTGCCAATAATGTCGATGGTTTTTTGCAGGGAGAAAAAGCGAATGCCGATGCCCATGGATTCTGCGGTCATAGACATAATTTGTTGCTGTAACGGATCCTGTGCAACGCCATCATCGGCCACTAACAGTAGGTTAGCGCCAAGTGAAGAAGACCAAGCAACGCCAACTTGTCCGTGAACTAGACGATTGTCGATGCGTAATAGAAGGATGTTTGGATTAGCCATGATGTATCTCCTTGCCAAAGAATGATCGCTTCCCTTTCTCTGCACGCCTGTTGAGGCATTAGGGGTGGGCAGAAAAAGGGACGTAATCAGTCTACGGCGTGGAAAACACCTGAAGGCTACATGATGCTATTGAATTGTTTCACGGCTGCAAGAAAAGTACGTGAATCTTGCAGCCGTGCAATATTCACTAAGCTAGCCCCGTAAATATCTGAAGCTCAAAGGATAGTGCTCGGTGTTGGTATAGCTTAGTGTCAGTTCAAAAGGGATGCCGTGGCTGGTGGCGAGTCGAGATATTTCGATGCAGGGCTGCTGCGGATTAAGCTTCAATAGTGTCGCTACCTGCTGTGGTGCGATGCACGGGCGATAGTCGTCCTGCGCTTGCATACTCAGCAGGTTAAAATCGCGGGCTAAGGTGTGGTAAAGGCCATTCTGCTCGACGTGATGGCGATCCAGTTGAGTAAAGCGTTCAGCGGGCAACAACGTGATTTCATATAACGCAGGCTGTTGTTCGACAAAGCGTAACCGCTCAAGGCACATCACTGCGTCGGTAGCGCCCAGCCCCAGTTTTTCTGCCTGTTTTACGCTAGGGCTAATCGATTCACAGCGCAGTACCTGAGTGTGATGTGTTAAACCTGCCTGAGCCATCTTCTCGCTAAAGCCAATGGGGAGCGTATTGTCCGCCAGCCAAGCTGGTGTAGTGACAAGAGTGCCTCGACCTTGTTTTTTGGTCAGATAGCCACGCTGAGCCAGCATTTCGACCGCGGTACGTAGCGTCACTCGCCCGCATTGATATTGCTGGCACAGTACAGGCTCTGGCGGTAGCAGAGTATCCAGCGGGAATTCTCCCGCTTCGATACGTTCCCGTAGATCTTTAGCAATGTGTAAATAAAGCGGGGCTGCTTGTTCGAGTTCGTTATGCATTAATCCTGCCTGTAAAGAGTCACTTTGCACACCTTGGCAACTTTGCCATCGTTCGACGGCAGGTCGGGTGTGACGCCCAGCTGACGCGCGCGCATCAGACCTAATAATTGAGCAAACATAACATACAACAGACCACTAAAGACTTCAGGCAGTTGGGTTAACTCTGCGGCATCAAAGTGCAGATACTCATCGCAGGCTTGAGCAACGCGGGGATCGGCTTCAGCATAAATTCCGATGATTTTGCCAGCCTGATGGCGCTGGGCTTTGAGCTCGGCGGCCATATCCAGATCGTAACGTAGAATCTGTTGATCCGGCGATAGATAACACACCACCGTTACGGGCTGGTTCACAATAAGTTTAGGACCATGACGAAACGCCAGCGTTGAGAAATCGTCGGTTGCCTGTTTGCCGTTACACATCTCCAATAATTTTAGGCTGGCATCGGCGGCGATAAATTGTAGAGAGGACGAGCCGAGGCTTACCACGACGGGTGCATCACGCTGGGCAATTTCAGCAATTTTTTCTGCCTGCTGGGTAAGAAAATAATCCGCGCCGTGTTGATAAACCTTTAACGCGCGTTGGGCAATATCCCAGTGCTGCGGCAGAAAAATCAGTAGCAGATACCAGATGGGCAGTGTGAATTCGGATGCTGCCGCGAAAGAACCATTTTTGGTTCCGTTAGGCGCTGGAATATAAAGCGTTTTGGCATGCTGTTGACTACGCTTAGGCAGTTCACCCTGCGGGTCGTTCGCGATGATCAAATGATAGCAGTCATCAATGAGTCGCTCGGCGTGTTCAAAAACTGCCACGCTTTCAGGCGTGCTGCCTGAACTGGTGACAGAAACCAGCAGCGTTGGTCGATTGGTTAAGTAGAGTTCAGGCTTTACTACGATATCGGTGCTGGCGAGTACCTGAATGTCGCGCCCAGTCTGCTGCCGCAGCCATTGCGCCGCGACTCGTGCTGCGCTCAGAGATGAACCTGCGCCGCATAAAATGATATTGCGTGGCTCATCGCCCACCTGCTGCCAGAAGTGCTCAATGGCGGCGCAGTGCTGTTCAACCGTATGAAAACCTTCGTGCCATAGGCGTGGTTGGCTGCAAATGGACTGTAGCGTTAATAGGCCGCCGTCCTGCGACCATTGTGTTTCATCCAAGAGCAAAGAGGGTTGCATGATTTATCCCCAAACATTCGAACGTTATGATGTTTGTTAGAGTGCAGAAAAAAAATGTGACCGTCTGTGATGAAGATCGGTTTTGTGAGGTATCGCATTGCATGGTGGATAGCGGGGCGATCCTATATCCCTGTGACAGTTCTATAAAAGATGAGTTACTATCGCGGGCAATTATGCCCGTCATACTTCAAGTTGCATGTGCGTTGGCTACGTGAATTATTTAGAGTATGTACAGACCAAGACAGTCGTGAAGTCCCGCTGCGGACTGTTTTATATATTCAGTTAGGGCGGCGGCCAGAGGATTATTAATGAGCGATCTGATCCATGACGGCAGCGAGCGCCAAGCGCTGCACACATTTACAGAGAACGCCTATCTCAACTACTCCATGTACGTCATCATGGACAGGGCGTTACCTTTTATCGGTGATGGATTAAAACCGGTACAGCGTCGTATCGTATATGCGATGTCAGAGCTGGGCTTAAACAACAGCGCCAAATTTAAAAAATCAGCGCGTACCGTCGGTGACGTGCTGGGTAAATACCATCCGCACGGCGACAGCGCCTGTTATGAAGCCATGGTTTTGATGGCTCAGCCGTTCTCCTATCGTTATCCGCTGGTTGACGGTCAGGGAAACTGGGGGGCACCGGACGATCCGAAGTCGTTTGCCGCCATGCGTTACACCGAATCTCGCCTGTCTAAATACGCCGAAGTGCTGCTGGGTGAGCTGGGTCAAGGAACGGTTGATTACACGCCAAACTTTGATGGTACGCTGCAGGAGCCTAAAACGCTGCCTGCGCGTTTGCCAAACATTCTGCTGAATGGCACCACGGGTATTGCCGTGGGTATGGCAACGGATATTCCTCCGCACAACGTGCGTGAGCTGGCCGCTGCGCTGGTTGATTTGATCGACAAACCAAACCTGACGTTGGACGATATTCTTGAACATGTTCAAGGCCCTGACTATCCAACGGAAGCTGAAATCATTACGCCGCGCGAGGAGATCCGTAAGATCTATCGCACCGGACGTGGTTCAGTACGCATGCGTGCGATCTGGAAAAAAGAAGACGGTGAAGTGGTGATCAGTGCACTGCCGCACCAGACTTCAGGCGCTAAGGTGCTGGAGCAAATCGCCAGCCAGATGCGTGCGAAGAAATTGCCGATGGTTGAGGACTTACGTGATGAATCCGATCACGAAAACCCAACTCGCTTGGTGATTGTGCCGCGTTCCAACCGCGTGGATATGGATCAGGTGATGACACACCTGTTCGCTACCACCGATCTGGAAAAAAGCTACCGTATCAATATGAACATGATCGGTTTGGACAATCGTCCAGCGGTCAAAAACCTGCTCGAAATTCTGACCGAATGGCTAGCGTATCGCCGTGATACCGTGCGCCGTCGCTTAAACTACCGTTTGGAAAAAGTACTGAAACGCCTGCACATTCTGGAAGGTTTGCTGGTGGCGTTCCTCAATATCGATGAAGTGATCCACATCATTCGTACTGAGGATGAACCTAAGCCGAAGCTGATTGAACGCTTCGCGATTTCAGAAACGCAGGCCGAAGCGATTCTGGAATTAAAACTGCGTCACCTTGCCAAGTTGGAAGAGGTGAAAATTCGCGGTGAGCAGGACGAATTAGCCAAAGAGCGCGATCACCTGCAGGCATTGCTGGCTTCTGAACGTAAGCTGAATACGCTGATTAAAAAAGAAATTCAGGCTGATGCACAGGCGTATGGCGACGATCGTCGTTCTCCGCTGCAAGAGCGTGAAGAAGCGAAAGCCATGAGTGAGCACGACTTTATTCCATCTGAGCCGGTGACGATTGTTCTGTCAGAAGGTGGTTGGGTGCGTAGTGCCAAAGGCCATGATATCGATCCTACGGGATTAAGTTACAAAGCGGGTGATAGCTTCCGCGCCGCTGCACGTGGGAAGAGCAATCAGCCGGTGGTGTTTATCGATTCCACGGGGCGCAGCTATGCGCTTGATCCAACCACGTTGCCATCCGCGCGTGGGCAGGGCGAACCGTTAACCGGTAAATTAACGCCGCCGCCGGGCGCCACCATTGAGCAAGTGCTGATGGCCGCTGATGACCAAAAACTGTTGATGGCGTCGGATGCCGGTTACGGCTTCGTATGTACCTTCAATGATTTGGTTGCGCGTAATCGTGCAGGTAAGGCTATGATTACGTTGCCTGAAAATGCTAAAGCGCTGCCTCCGTTGGAAATTAACGGGCCAGATGACATGCTGCTGGCGATCACTCAGGCCGGTCGTATGTTGATGTTCCCTGTCAACGATCTGCCACAGCTATCGAAAGGTAAGGGCAACAAGATTGTGTCCATTCCTTCCGCGCAGGCCGCATCGGGTGAGGATAAACTGGCATGGCTGTTTGTATTGCCACCACAAACGTCAATCACGGTGCATGTTGGCAAGCGTAAACTGGTCATGAAACCACAGGAATTGCAGAAATTCCGCGCTGAACGTGGACGTAAAGGCACGCTGTTACCGCGTGGCCTGCAACGGATCGAACGCGTGGATGTGGAAATGCCAGAGCAGCTCAAAGTAGGGCCGGGCGATAGCGAAGAGTAAGTATTCGGCTTTTAAGCGTTATATTTTGGCTGGTCGAGCCGACGTGACAGGACGTCACGTCGGAGTTTGGGTGGTACAGGATGTACCATCCCAAACCGGAGCGAAGATACCATCTCGGAAAAAGCGCGAGAGTGAAGAGGTTGCGCGCTAGCAACCTTTTCTCGGGAGCCTACATGATAGTTGCATAGATTGGTCATACTGGCAGGCGCTCGAAATCATGCTCGTTCTTGTATAGTGCTTTCTTTGTTTGTGTTCCTATGGGTTTTTGACGCTGCCGCCCAGTAATCTCCGGTGTGTTTTGCAGCTAAGTCGGTATACTAACTCCGGCTAAATGTTTACGAGGTTGTTATGTTATCCATCATTCGCATTGTGCTGGTCACGCTGTACTGTATTTTGGCCTGCATCTTTGGTTGTATTTATTGCTTATTTAGCCCACGCAATCCACGCCACGTGGCGACGTTTGGCCACATGTTTGGCCGTTTGTCACCGCTGTTTGGTTTGAAAGTGGAAACGCGTATTCCTGCAGAAGCAAAGAACTACGGCAACTCCATTTATATTGCTAACCATCAAAACAACTACGATATGGTCACCATATCGAATGCCGTGCAGACCAATACGGTTACCGTTGGCAAGAAAAGCCTGATTTGGGTTCCGTTCTTTGGACTACTCTATTGGTTGACGGGCAACCTGCTGATTGACCGTGCTAACCGCACCAAAGCACATAATACAATTGCACAGGTGGTGAATCAGTTCCGTACTAAAACCATCTCTTTCTGGATGTTCCCAGAAGGTACTCGTAGCCGTGGTCGTGGTTTGATGCCGTTCAAAACCGGTGCTTTCCATGCCGCTATTGCTGCTGGAGTGCCTATTATTCCGGTCTGCGCGTCGAATACTCACGATAAAGTAAAACTAAACCGTTGGAATAATGGTTTGGTAATTGTTGAAATGCTGCCGCCAATTGATGTGACTCAGTACGGCAAAGATCAGGTGCGTGAACTTTCGGCTCACTGCCATGCATTGATGGAAGCTAAAATCAATGAGCTAAACGCAGAAGTGGCTGCGCGTGAAGCTCAAATGCGTGAAGCGAAGTCCTGATCATAAAATACGATAAATTAGGCCTGCCAGCGTTTGGCAGGTTTCTTATTTGAACGGTTGAATTCAATCGTTGATGCTGAATTCCCCCTTTGGAATTTCAGTTTGCATAGCAAATTCATGGAGAAGTTATGTCACTCAGTCGACGTCGGTTTATTCAGACTTCGGGTCTGGCACTGTGTGCAGGTGCATTGCCTCTGAGGGCGCATGCGAGTGGATCGCAAGTTTCGCTGCCCATTCCTCCTCTACTGGAATCCAAACGCGGTCAGCCGCTCTTTCTGACGCTGCAGCGCTCACATTGGGCTTTTATGAGCGGCCGTAAGGCTAGCGCGTGGGGTATTAATGGACTTTATCTTGGCCCGACCGTGCGCGTTTATAGTGGTGATGACGTTAAGCTGATTTACAGCAACCGCCTACCCGATCCTGTTTCGATGGAAATCAGCGGATTACAGGTTCCTGGTGCGTTAAGCGGTGGCGCGGCGCGTTTAATGTCACCTAGCGTTGATTGGTCGCCGGTACTGCCTATTCGCCAGTCTGCCGCCACGCTGTGGTATCACGCTAATACGCCAGGGCACATGGCTGAGCATGTTTATAACGGCTTAGCGGGAATGTGGCTGGTCGAAGATGAAAACAGCAAAAATCTTCCGTTGCCGAATCATTATGGCGTCGATGATTTCCCTATCATTATCCAAGATAAACGCTTAGATAATTTTGGTACGCCAGAGTATGAAGCGCCGTCATCGGGTGGTTTTTATGGTGACACGCTGCTAGTAAACGGCGTGCAAGAGCCGTTTGTTGAAGTTTCTCGTGGTTGGGTACGTTTGCGCTTGTTGAACGCGTCTAATGCTCGTCGTTATACGTTAACGATGAGTGATAACCGTCCGTTCAGCGTCATTGCCAGCGATCAGGGCTATATGCCTGCGCCAGTTATTGCCAGCAGCCTGACGCTTGCTCCGGGCGAACGCCGAGAAGTGTTGGTGGACATGTCGAAAGGCGAGGAGGTTTCCATCACCGCAGGCGTTGCCGCAGGGATTATGGATCGTCTGCGCGGCCTGTTCGAACCTTCGTCTATCTTGGTGTCGACCACGGTATTGACGCTGCGTCCTACGGGGCTGTTGCCGTTGGTCACTGACAACTTGCCAACGCGCTTGTTGGCTGATGACATGATGGAAGGCAGCGTCGTTAATACACGCAGCATTAACTTAGGCAGCGCCTCGCAGCCGGGCATCAACGGTGCAACGTGGGATCTGCATCGTACCGATATTCAGGCGCAGCAGGGAACGTGGGAACGCTGGACGGTTCGCGCCGATACGCCACAGGCCTTCTATATTCAAGGTGCCAAATTCTTGGTGAAAAGCGTCAATAATGCGCCGCCGATGGTAGAAGATCGCGGCTGGAAAGACACCGTTTGGGTTGATGGTGAAGTTTCTCTGATGGTCTATTTCCCTCAGGCTTCATCGGAGCATTTCCCGTTCATCTACTACAGCCAAACACTAGAACTTGCGACCCGCGGCAGCGTTGGACAATTGGTGGTTAACGCCGCTCAATAATGTAATGCCCCTCTCTTACGTGGGAGGGGCCAATTTTTGCAAATCAATCTCGCTTCACACTTCTGCTTTTCTCGCTGCAAAAAACATCAACTCTTTGATAAATCCCAAGCTGCCCGTGCATTTAATTTGATAGCTATAACCGATTGAGCAATCGAACGGAAAAGGATTATCAAAATGAATAATAAAGAAAAAACGCATCACGAAGGGATATCAATTACGCGCCGAGCCTTGGTTAAAGGAAGTGCCTTAGGCGGATTTGCACTGGCGACGGGGGCATTAAACCTGCCCTTTAGCCGAGCGGTTCATGCACAAGAATTGCAGAACACTGCTGCTGATAAAGTGACGTGGGGGATGTGCTCGGTAAACTGCGGTAGCCGCTGCGCGCTTCGCCTACATACGCGTGACGATGAAGTCTATTGGGTTGAAACAGATAACACCGGCTTAGATAAATATGGCGATCATCAGGTTCGTGCCTGTCTGCGCGGGCGCTCTATCCGTCGCCGTATGAATCACCCTGAGCGTTTGAAATACCCGATGAAACGCGTTGGTAAACGTGGGGAAGGGAAATTCAAGCGTATCACTTGGGATGAGGCCTATGATGAAATCGCCCGAAGCCTGAAATACACCGTTGAAAAATATGGTAATGAGGCGGTTTATCAGAACTATGCCACCGGTGTTATCGGCGGTAACGTGACGCGCTCGTCGCCCTATGCCTCGATTATCGGGCGTTTGATGAACTGCTACGGCGGATATCTCAGCCATTATGGCAGCTACAGCACCGCGCAAATTTCAGCCGCAATGCCATACACCTACGGCAGCAACGACGGCAACAGCACCTCGGATATCGTGAATTCCAAGCTGGTGGTGATGTTTGGCAATAATCCGGCGGAGACGCGGATGAGCGGGGGTGGGATCACCTACCATCTCGAACAGGCGCGAGAGATATCTAATGCCAAAATGATCGTCATCGATCCGCGCTATACCGATACCGCCGCGGGTCGCGAAGATCAATGGGTCCCGATCCGTCCGGGCACCGACGCCGCATTGGTAGGCGGCATTGCGCATGTCTTGATCAGCGAAAACTTAGTCGATCAGCCCTTTTTAGATCGCTACTGTGTCGGCTATGACGAGCATACCCTGCCCGAGAGCGCTCCGAGAAACGGGCATTATAAAGCCTATATTCTTGGTCAAGGGCCTGATGGTATTGAGAAAACGCCTGAGTGGGCATCGCGTATTACCGGTATTCCAGCCGATCGTATTATCAAACTGGCACGGGAGATTGGCACCGCTAAGCCTGCTTATATCTGTCAGGGATGGGGGCCACAGCGTCAGGCCAACGGCGAAGAAACCGCGCGTGCCATTGCGATGCTGCCGATCTTAACCGGCAACGTAGGAATTAACGGCGGTAACAGCGGAGCACGTGAATCGACCTATCTCATCACCATTGAGCTGATGCCGGTGCTAACAAATCCGGTGAAAACTTCGATTTCCGTATTTACGTGGACTGATGCTATTCGCCGTGGGCCTGAGATGACGGCGCTGCGCGACGGCGTGCGGGGCAAAGATAAGCTGGATGTTCCGATCAAGTTCATCTGGAACTATGCCGGTAATACGCTCGTTAATCAGCATTCTGATATCAATCAGACCCATGAGATCTTGCAGGACGATTCGCTGTGCGAAAAGATTGTGGTGATTGAAAACTTCATGACCTCCTCGGCTAAGTACGCCGATATTTTATTGCCTGATCTTATGACCACCGAGCAAGAAGATATTGTGCCAAACGATTATGCGGGCAATATGGGGTATCTGATTTTTAGTCAGCCAGCAACTCGCGCAAAATTCGAGCGCAAAGGCATTTATGAAATGATGTCTGAGATTGCCAAACGGCTTGGGCCAGACGTAGAACAGGCGTTTACCGAAGGGCGTACACAGTCTGATTGGCTGCACTATCTGTATGCCAAAATGCAGGCACGCGATCCGTTATTACCTGATTATGAAACGCTGCGCCAGCAGGGGATCTATAAACGAAAAGATCCAAATGGCCACTTCGTTGCATATAAAAAATTCCGTGAAGATCCCGATGCCAACCCGCTAAAAACGCCGTCTGGAAAAATTGAAATCTATTCTGAACGATTGGCTGAGATCGCCGCCACATGGCATTTGGATAAAGACGAAACCATCAGCGCTTTACCCGTTTATGCCTCAACGTTTGAAGGCTGGGACGATGCTTTGCGCCAAACCTATCCGCTGCAAATGTTTGGTTTCCATTACAAGGCACGTACTCACTCAACTTACGGCAACATTGACGTGTTGCAGGCCGCTTGCAGACAAGAGGTATGGATTAACCCGATTGATGCCGAGAAACGAGGTATTCAAAACGGTGATAAAGTTCGTGTGTTCAACAAGCGTGGCACGGTGGTGATTAACGCGAAAGTGACGCCGCGAATTATGCCGGGCGTTAGCGCTATGGGGCAGGGCGCTTGGCATCAGGCAGATATGACGGGTGATAAAGTCGATCACGGTGGCTGTATCAATACCCTCACCACGATGCGCCCGTCGCCGTTGGCGAAAGGCAATCCTCAGCACACCAATTTAGTGGAAATTGAAAAAGTATAGTCTGTCGATTGGGCTCCCAGAGGGGAGCCCACGGACATTACGAATGTCTGCCGCCATAAGCTAGCGTGACTTCTTTCGCTGCTTTAATCACTAAGGCACCAATTTCGATCACGCGATCGTCGGTGATACGAGAAACGGGGCCAGAAATAGAAATAGCGGCAAAGGCTTCCTGATGCTCATCATAGATACAGGCGGCAATACAGCGCAGGCCGAGAGCATGTTCTTCATCGTCAAAAGAAAATCCCTGTTTACGAATATGGGCCAGCTCTTCTTTCAGGCTATTGGGATTGCTGCGGGTGTGCGGCGTGTAGCTGTGCAAACCCTTTTTATGCAGTAATTCAACCAAATGAGTATCACTGACCGTCGACAAAAACGCCTTCCCTGCACCAGAGGCATGCATCGGCAGTTTGCCGCCAATCGGCGCAGACATGCGCATCAGCTGGGTACACTGTACCTGATCGATAATCACCGCCTGAAAATCGCTTACATCGAGCACGGCCAGATTCACGGTTTCGCCAGAGTCTTCCATTAAGCGGCGCAGAATCGGATGGACAATGGCCAGCAGGTTGCGGCTCTGCAAAAAACTACTTCCCACGAAGAAAGCGTGTGAGGCAATGGTCCACAGGCCAAGATCGCCGACTTGCTGGACGAATCCTTGCTGCTGCATGGTGCTCAAAAGGCGGTGTGTCGTAGAGTTGGGCAAACCCGCTTGCTGGGCTAAATCGGTGAGCGCCACGCTGCCGTGTGCTTCGGCAATTAATTCCAACAATCTCAATCCACGCTGTAAGGATTGAACCTGTCCGGTGGCTGCGGGAGTGGTGGCTGGCGTTGCGGTACGTGGTTTCTTACCACGTTTTACGGGCACGGTAGTCGCCATTTTAGTGCTCTCCTGAGACAGTCATAAATAATTATTTTTATTGAACAAATTCGTATTAAAAAAATGTTATAAAAATGGAATCTATTTTCGTTTTCGACATTATGGATGCGATCGTGGTTTTTAACTGCTCCGATGTGTTCAAAGTCAGAGGCTGCACGCAAAAGTCACCTGAAAAAGTCTCAAGATCGCCTCCGCCAACAGAACTGAAACCTATGTTAGGATGAGGAAACGTCACTTTTTTGAATAAAAAACCTGCACGAAAAGACGGGTGATATCAGGGTAAATGAAAGACTAGGAGCAACAGTGAGCACAATCGTTGAAAGATTACGCCATCAGCTTTCCCAAAGGATTTTGGTGCTGGATGGCGGTATGGGAACCATGATTCAGGGCTATCGGTTAACCGAAGAGGATTTCCGAGGCGAACGCTTTGCCGATTGGCAAAGCGATCTAAAAGGCAATAACGACTTATTGGTTCTCACTCAGCCGGACATTATTAGCGCGATACATTATGAGTATCTCGAAGCTGGCGCTGATATTTTGGAAACCAACACTTTCAACTCAACGCGCATTGCGATGGCGGATTACCACATGGAATCCCTGTCGGCGGAAATAAACTATGAAGCCGCGCGTTTGGCACGGGCATGTGCCGATGAGTGGACAGCGCGTACACCAGACAAACCGCGCTACGTTGCTGGGGTGCTTGGCCCGACCAACCGTACCGCCTCCATTTCTCCTGATGTTAACGATCCCGCATTTCGTAATATTTCGTTTGATCAGTTAGTTGAAGCCTATCGGGAATCAACGCATGCGTTAGTGGAAGGCGGGGTCGATCTGATCATGATCGAAACCATCTTTGATACGTTGAATGCTAAAGCCGCGATCTATGCGGTAGAAACCGAATTTGAAGCCATGGGAATCGAGCTGCCGGTGATGATCTCCGGCACCATTACTGATGCTTCAGGACGTACTCTGTCAGGTCAAACCACCGAAGCGTTTTACAACTCGTTGCGCCACGTTAAACCGCTGACTTTTGGCCTCAACTGCGCCTTAGGTCCAGATGAACTTCGCCAATATGTGGCCGAACTTTCGCGTATCGCAGAATGCTACGTCACCGCGCATCCGAATGCGGGTTTACCTAACGCCTTTGGTGAATACGATCTTGGCCCGCAAGAGATGGCTGAGCACATTTCAGAGTGGGCACAGGCTGGGTTTCTAAACATCGTGGGCGGCTGCTGTGGTACCACACCGGCGCACATTGCGGCGATCAGTCAGGCCGTTGAAGGCGTGAAACCACGCGTGTTGCCCGATATTCCCGTCGCCTGTCGTTTAGCGGGGTTAGAACCGCTGACCATTGATGCCAATACGCTGTTTGTTAACGTGGGTGAGCGTACTAACGTTACGGGATCGGCAAAGTTTAAAAGACTGATTAAAGAAGATAAATACGCTGAGGCGCTGGAAGTTGCGCTACAGCAGGTTGAAAGCGGCGCGCAGATCATCGACATCAATATGGATGAAGGGATGCTTGATGCTGAAGCGGCGATGGTGCGTTTCCTTAGCCTGATCGCCGGTGAGCCGGATATCGCCCGTGTGCCGATTATGATCGATTCCTCTAAGTGGGAGGTGATCGAGAAAGGACTTAAATGTATTCAGGGCAAAGGTATCGTTAACTCGATCTCAATGAAAGAGGGCGAGGAAAAATTCATCGAGCATGCACGCAAAGTTCGCCGCTACGGCGCGGCGATGGTGGTGATGGCGTTTGATGAAGTTGGGCAGGCGGATACGCGCGAGCGTAAGATTGAAATTTGCCGTCGTGCTTATAAATTGCTGACTGAAACCGTCTGTTTCCCACCAGAAGATATCATTTTTGATCCTAATATTTTCGCGGTTGCGACTGGGATTGAAGAGCATAACAACTATGCCGTCGACTTTATTGAAGCCTGCGCGGATATCAAAGCTGAACTGCCGCACGCGCTGATTTCTGGCGGTGTCTCCAACGTTTCATTCTCTTTCCGCGGTAACGATCCGGTTCGTGAAGCTATTCACGCCGTGTTCTTGTATTACGCGATCCGCAACGGCATGGACATGGGGATCGTGAACGCTGGGCAATTGGCGATCTACGACGATCTTCCGGCGGATCTGCGCGATGCGGTAGAAGATGTGATCCTCAATCGTCGTGAAGATGGCACCGAACGTTTGCTGGATCTGGCTGAAAAATATCGGGGTAGTAAAAGCGACGACGATAGCACCAAACCGCAGGCCGAATGGCGCGGCTGGCCGGTGAAAAAACGGCTGGAATACTCGCTGGTTAAAGGCATTACCGAATTTATTGAATTAGATACCGAAGAGGCTCGTCTTGAGGCCGATCGCCCTATTGAGGTGATCGAAGGTCCGCTGATGGACGGGATGAACGTGGTCGGCGATCTGTTTGGTGACGGCAAAATGTTCTTGCCGCAGGTGGTTAAATCCGCACGCGTCATGAAGCAGGCCGTGGCCTACCTCGAACCGTTCATTGAGGCGAGCAAAGAGAAAGGCACATCGGCCGGAAAAGTGCTGTTGGCGACCGTTAAAGGCGACGTGCATGACATTGGTAAGAATATCGTTGGCGTCGTTTTGCAGTGTAACAACTACGAGATCATCGATCTTGGTGTGATGGTGCCTTGCGATAAAATTCTAAAAACGGCCCGTGAGCAAAACGTTGATATCATCGGGCTGTCGGGCCTTATCACCCCTTCGCTGGATGAAATGGTGTACGTTGCCAAAGAGATGGAGCGCCAAGGTTTCGATCTACCGCTGCTGATTGGTGGAGCAACCACGTCGAAGGCGCATACGGCGGTCAAAATAGAGCAGAACTATAGCGGCCCAACGACCTACGTTTCGAACGCGTCACGCACCGTTGGCGTGGTAGCGGCGCTGCTGTCGCCAACGCAAAAGCCTGATTTTATTGCTCGTACCCGTAAAGAGTATGAAACCGTGCGTATTCAGCATGCACGAAAGAAACCACGCACGCCTCCGGTGACGCTGGAAGCCGCGCGCGAAAACGCGATGTCACTGGACTGGACGGATTATACGCCGCCTGTTCCACATCGTTTGGGTGTACATCAGGTAACGGCCAGCATCGACGTGCTGCGCAATTATATTGATTGGACACCGTTCTTTATGACGTGGTCGCTGGCAGGAAAATACCCGCGTATCTTGGAAGATGAGGTGGTGGGTGAAGAAGCCAAACGCGTATTTGCCGATGCCAACGCCATGCTGGATGATTTGGCTAGTAGCGGTAAGTTAAATCCGCGTGGGGTTTATGGCCTATTCCCGGCTAACCGCGTGGGTGATGACGTTGAAATTTATAGCAATGAGTTCCGCGACGAGCTGTTGGTGACGGGACATCATCTGCGTCAGCAAACGGAAAAAACGGATTTTGCCAACTACTGCTTGGCTGATTTCGTGGCGCCTAAATCCAGCGGCAAAGCCGATTACATTGGTGCTTTCGCGGTAACTGGTGGGCTCGAAGAAGATACGCTAGCCGATGCGTATGAAGCGCAGCACGATGATTACAATAAAATCATGGTGAAAGCGCTTTCGGATCGTTTGGCTGAGGCCTTTGCCGAATATCTGCATGAAAAAGTACGTAAGGTGCATTGGGGCTATGCGGCCAATGAAAATCTCAGTAACGAAGAGCTGATCCGTGAAAACTATCAAGGAATACGCCCTGCGCCGGGCTATCCTGCCTGCCCTGAACATACTGAAAAAGCAGCAATTTGGACGCTACTCGACGCAGAAAATAGCGTTGGCATGAAGCTAACGGAATCCTATGCGATGTGGCCGGGAGCGTCGGTATCTGGCTGGTATTTCAGTCATCCGGAGAGCAAATATTTTGCCGTTGCGCAGATCCAACGCGATCAGGTTGAAGACTATGCTCAGCGTAAGGGAATGCCGGTTAGCGAGGTTGAGCGCTGGTTGGCGCCTAATCTTGGGTATGATGCGGATTAATGGTTAATTTAGGTTTTATCAGTCAAGAGCGGTGTAATATTACGAACGCTGTTTGGCTCTGAGACCTATTTGGGTATCGCATCAGCGTTCGTGTTAGGGGGCCAATCACCGCCCCCTAACAACCCGGCTTGGCACCACCTTCCAGCCTGCTACGCAGGTCCCCTCATTCGCCATTTCGGTCTTAACGGAACGAACGGCAATCGCCATCCTGGCTCCTCCGTTCTTTCGCCGACATCCCTGTCGGCGAATCCTAACCTACATGACTCATTCGGCTGTACGGCAATGTGCCGGACAGGGTACTCAACTTTCTGATGGTGCCTCTTTTCTGCTCTCCTTTTCATCCCCCGTCGGACGTCCCTGCCAGTATCCAGCCAATAGGGAACCAGACAGGTTGTGCCAAACAGAGAACAAAGCGCCGGGTAACGCAGCCAGCGGAGAGAAGTAGATTTTCCCTAACGTGGCGGCTAAACCAGAGTTTTGCATACCGACTTCAATCGCCAACGTGCGACAGGTAGATTCATCGAAGCCGAACAGGCGTCCACCCCAATAGCCACTGAGTAAGCCGATCCCGTTATGCAAAATAACCGCAACAATAACCATTAACCCGACAGATGCGATGTGGCTTTGACTACCCGCAACCACGGCGCTGATGATGGCTAAAATGCAAAGCATCGAAAGAGCCGGTAGATAAGGCTCGACGCGTGCGACCAACTTGCTAAACATATGGTGAATGGCTAAGCCTGCGGCAATCGGAATAACCACGATTTGTAAGATGCTGATGAGCATTCCCATGATATCCACGCTGATGGTGGCATCGACATATAAGCGTGTAAGCAACGGGGTAGCGAAAACGCCGACGAGCGTTGAGAACGATGAAATGGTCACGGAAAGCGCAACATCTCCACGAGCCAGATAGATCATGACATTGGACGCGGTGCCGCTGGCCACGCTGCCGACGAGTACCATGCCTGCTGAGAGATCTGGTGACATATGGAAAGCTTTGGCAAGCAAGAATGCGGCGAGTGGCATCACCAGATAATGCAGGAAAATCCCTGCAGCAACAGGCGCAGGGCGAGAGAGAACGCGTTTGAAATCATCAATTTTTAGCGTCACACCCATCGTAAACATGATGAGCATTAACAAGGGGCTTACGTAGGGACCAATACCGGTAAAGGTAGTTGGCGTGAAATAAGCTGTGATGGACAGCAGAACTGCCCACAGAGGAAATAGACGAGTGAACGTTGCCAGCATAATTAGGCCTTTTTTATGGTGTTGTGATGTGTGTTATTCGTTATTTTTTTAGCATGTGGAACGGATATCTAATGTCCCCGCCGCAGAGCGCGGCGGGAAGGCCGGAGCGGCGGAGAGAGGTTACTCGAAGAGGTTGCTGTGGAGTGCGCGCACGACATGCTCGGCATTTTCGCCGGGAACGAGGAAGCAAAGGTTATGGCTGCTGGCACCGTAGCAAATCATGCGAATATTGAACGGCTCCATGACGCCAAACACCTCTTTGCCAACCCCACAGGCTGAGGAGAGTTTGTTACCAATCAATGCTACCAGCGCCAGATTCTCTTCCACTTCTACGCGGCATAGAGAAGACAGTTCGGTTAATAGCGATGTGGTTAATAAGCTTGCTCCGCTGGTGCAAGAACCGGTGGTATCCAGCGTTAGCGCAATGCTGACTTCAGATGTGGTGATTAAGTCCACGGAAATATTGTGACGCGCCAGAATGCCGAATACTTCAGCCAAGAAGCCTCGGGCGTGAAGCATGTTTAGGCTGTGCAGCGTCATCAAGGTTTGCTTGCGGCGCAGTGCAAGAGCGCGAAACAGCGGTGGCTGTTCTGTTTTGTTGCACACTAAAGTTCCGCCAGCAGAAGGATCTTTGCTGGAGCCGACGAAGACAGGGATATCGCTACGCACCGCAGGCAATAAGGTTGCCGGATGTAAAACTTTAGCGCCGAAAGTCGCCATCTCCGCCGCTTCAGAAAAACCGATTTCGCTGATACGGCGAGCGGCGGGCACGATGCGTGGGTCGGTAGTGTAGATACCCGGAACATCCGTCCAGATATCAACGCGTGCGGCATTCAGCGCTTCACCAAGCAGTGCTGCGGTATAGTCGCTGCCACCGCGGCCAAGGGTGGTTGTACGGCCTTTGGCTTCGCTACCGATAAAACCTTGAGTAATGATGATCGCTTCTTGTGTCCGTGGCACCAACTGCTGTTGTGCTAATTCGTACAGCGCATGGGTGTCTGGTTCTGCGCGGCCAAAGCGATCGTTAGTACGCATGATTTTACGTACATCAAACCATTCGGCATTGACGTCACGCTGGCGAAGGAGCTCGACGAACAGCAGGGTGGACATCAGTTCACCATGGCTAACTAATTCGTCGGTCAAGGCTGGCGAGGTAGCCAGCGCAGCGGCTTCTGACAGCATGGTGATATTTTCCAGCATGCGGTCAATTTCATCGCGCAGCACGTTTGGCTGATGCAACGTATCGAGGATGTTGTACTGAATGCGACGTATTTCGTCGATGACGTAATGACGCTTCTCCTGATCGCAGCCGTCAGCCAGTTCTACCAGTAAATTGGTGACGCCCGCAGAGGCAGATAACACCACCACGCGCACGTTCGGATTGGAAAGAACAATATTGGCACTGTTTTGCATCGCGTCAGCGTTAGCCACGCTGGTGCCGCCAAATTTTGCGACGATGGTATTTTTCATGTAAGCCTCGTGTCAGGGAAGCCCGCGTTAATTCACTTAATCGGGCTAAAAATTCCATTACCTTGGCACAAGGAGAGAGCGGTATACGGGAGCAGACGTAGGGATTAAAGCTACGATACACCCAGAAGCGCCTCACCTTGCCGATCCCCCGGAATACAGAGAATCGAGGTGACAGCCCAAGGGATTCAGCCCTTGTAGCCGACGTAGCAGTTTCTCCGGTGGGCTGCTGCGCCTCGGCGTCACACCCCCTCGCGTATCGTCAATGGAAACCGGCTCCTCTGATACGCTACCTGAGCAACGCGCCTCTTCTGGCTTGTACACGTGATGTACAAGTAGGTTTTTAGAAATAGCGACTTATTGAAGTTATGTCAATGTCATTAACATGAGCGATTTTCAATTTGAACGGGAATAAGTTACAACGGCGAATGTTAAGTTATATCTTCTTGAATAATATAATTTAATAGCGAATGACTCTGTTATTAGCCGTGCGCATGGCCTACCGGTGAGCTGATAAGCCATGCTAATAAAATGTTAGTTTGGCGTGGTGAGCGAATCGCCCTGAACCAAGGCAACCAGCGTACATGGCATCGCTGGAACGCTATTTTCATTCACCGGTTGTAAAGAACCATCTTCTTTTTGAGCGAACAGAGGGATCACTCCCTGATGTTTTTCCAGATATTCGACCCAGCCAAAATTTTCGTTAAGTTTGGTCGCCTTAATCACAGCACCTTTACCTAGCAAGGTACTCAGGCGTGAATAGGTCGCTTCGCGATTAAACAAAATCTCATGGCGACGGAAACGGCTGCTTTCGCCGTTGCTGCGGCCTTTGAGTTGTGCGCTGGAACGAATGGAAAACACTTTTCGTTCGCCAAAAATGTGCCCGAAGTGATAAACCGCAAGCGCGTTTTGATGCCGGTTTGGTGATAGGGCCAGCACCTGAGCCGTATCGCTGAGATCGAGATAGTTTTCTGCGTGTTCAGAGTAAGCGTGACCGTAATAGGCGGGAATGCCGTCCATACGTGCCTGACGATAGTATTCCCAACTGCTGTCTGTCACCATCACCGGAATTTTCAGCTTAATTAGCGCCTGTGCGACCGCACGTGCAACGCTGTTGGCCCCGATAATCAGTACGCCTCGCGGCTTTTGTTGTTGAACGCCTAACCAACGCGCCAGACGTGAGCTGGTGAGGCTTTGCAGCACCACCGTACCAATAATGACCGCAAAAACCACCGTGACGAGTTTATCTGCTTCAGGGTAATTCATTCGTTGTAGCGTTAGCGCAAACAAAGAACTCACGGCGGCGGCGACAATCCCGCGTGGTGCAATCCAAGACAGCAGCGCTTTTTCCCGCCACTTCAACGATGAACCTGCGGTTGAAACGGCGATACACAGCGGGCGAGCAATAAACTGCACAATCAGCAACACGATGACCAGCGGCCATCCCATATTCCAAAGCGCATCGACATCAAGACGCGCCGCCAAAATGATAAACAGCGCTGAAATTAAAATGGCCGAAAGCTCTTCTTTAAACGCCAGAATGTCGCTGATATCGACGTCACGCATGTTGGCCAGCCAAATCCCCATGACGGTAACGGCCAATAAGCCGGATTCTTCTGCAACCGCGTTTGAAAACCCAAAAGCACTGAGCATAACCGCTAATACGGCCAGATTTTGCAGATAGCGAGGGATCCACACCTTGCGTAAGGCTACGCCGAGCACGTAGCCAAATAGTGCGCCAATCAGTAGGCCGAGCACCACTGTTTTGCCAAAGGTGACAAACAGGTGAGTCCATGCCTCGGAATTCTGGTGCAGAACGATAAACTCAAATACCAGTACGGTGAAAATAGCGCCGACAGGATCAATGACAATCCCTTCCCATCTCAATACGCGGTTTATACTTGCCTTGGGGCGAACCACGCGCATTAGCGGTGCAATGACGGTTGGCCCCGTCACAACCGTCACCGCTCCCACTAGCGCAGAGAGCTCAGCGGAAAAGCCGAGCAGCCACCAACATGAAACGGAAATGATGGCGAAGGTCACGAGCATACCGATGCTGACCAAATTGCGAACAACGCCGCCAAGCCCGCGAATTTCCTCAAAGCGTAGCGTTAGCGAACCTTCAAATAAGATGATAGCGACTGAGAGAGAGACGAGTGGAAAAAGCAGTTCGCCAAAGAGATCATCCGGATTGACCACATGTGCGAGCGGACCAAGTGCTATACCCATGATAAGCAACGGTAAAATTGCAGGGATTCGTAGCCGCCAAGCTAACCACTGAGCCGCGAGTGAACTAATGCCGATAATCACCAGCATTAAGGGGGTTGATAGCTCCATAATATAAACCTTAGAAACGATTAACAAAAACAGTTGGTTATCATGACAGTTTAGCAACAATATGGCGGGGCGTAGGTGTTTGGCTGAAAGGAGTCAGTATCAGGTGGCAAAAGGGGTTAACAGTTTTCAACTATCGCAACAAAAGTGATCGCAACCCGAGGGGAAAAGGATACAATTTGGTAAATCGTTGGGAAAAGATGACTCAGTACCTGCTCGTCGTCATTCCAGTTTTCATGGAAACGCCGGGTTTGGTTGCTTGTTAGTCTCTATGTTCAGAAGAACACATGTCTGAAGAACAAACTTTCTTTTATTCTCAAGCATAAAGGCGTCGCTATGAAAAATATCAATCCTAGTCAAACCGCTGCCTGGCATGCGCTGCAGCAGCATTTCGAGCAAATGAAATCTGTGCAGATGCGCGATCTGTTCGCTCAAGATGCCGACCGCTTCTCTAAGTTCTCTGCTACCTTTGATGACCAGATGCTGGTCGATTTCTCTAAAAACCGCATCACCACAGAGACCCTCGAAAAGCTGCAGGCATTAGCCAAAGAAACGGATTTGCAGGGGGCGATTGCCTCCATGTTTGCGGGCGAAAAGATTAACCGTACCGAAGACCGTGCCGTTCTGCATATTGCTCTGCGTAACCGCAGCAACACGCCAATTATCGTGGATGGCAAAGATGTTATGCCTGAAGTGAATGCGGTGCTGGCTAAGATGAAACAGTTCTGCGAACGCGTTATTGGCGGTGAGTGGAAAGGCTATACCGGTAAAACTATTACTGACGTGGTGAACATTGGTATCGGTGGTTCAGACTTAGGCCCATACATGGTGACCGAAGCGCTGAAACCATACAAAAACCATCTGGGAATGCACTTTGTTTCTAACGTCGATGGTACCCATATTGCCGAAACGTTGAAAACCTTAAACCCAGAAACCACGCTGTTCCTTGTTGCGTCTAAAACATTCACGACACAAGAAACCATGACGAACGCCCACAGCGCGCGTGATTGGTTCCTGAAGTCGGCCGGTGATGAAGCACACGTGGCGAAGCATTTTGCCGCGCTTTCTACCAATGGCAAAGCGGTGGGTGAATTTGGTATTGATACCGCCAACATGTTTGAGTTCTGGGACTGGGTCGGCGGTCGTTACTCGCTGTGGTCTGCCATCGGTCTGTCTATTGCCTTAAGCATTGGTTTCGATAATTTCGAACAACTGTTGAGCGGCGCTCATGCCATGGACCAACATTTTGCCAATACGCCAATCGAAAAAAATCTGCCGGTACAGCTCGCCCTAATTGGCATCTGGTATAACAATTTCTTCGGTGCAGAAACCGAAGCGATTCTTCCATATGACCAATATATGCACCGTTTCCCAGCTTATTTCCAACAAGGAAATATGGAATCTAACGGTAAATATGTGGATCGTAACGGTAACCCAGTTTCTTACCAGACTGGCCCAATCATTTGGGGTGAACCCGGTACGAACGGCCAGCATGCGTTCTATCAGCTGATTCATCAGGGAACTAAACTGGTTCCTTGTGACTTTATTGCTCCGGCGATTAGCCACAATGCGTTAGGCGATCACCACAGCAAACTGCTGTCTAACTTCTTTGCTCAAACTGAAGCGCTTGCGTTCGGTAAATCACGTGAAGAAGTGGAAGAAGAGTTTGCGAAAGCCGGTAAAACCGCGGCAGAAGTGGCGCACATCGTACCGTTTAAGGTGTTTGAAGGTAACCGCCCAACGAACTCCATTCTGCTGCGTGAAATCACGCCATACAGCTTGGGCCTGTTAATCGCCTTGTACGAACACAAAATCTTCACTCAGGGCGCAATTCTGAATATCTTCACCTTTGACCAATGGGGCGTAGAACTCGGTAAACAACTTGCGAACCGTATCTTGCCTGAGTTGAGTGGTAGTGAAGAGGTAAATAGCCACGATAGTTCAACCAATGCGTTGATTAACCGCTTTAAAAACTGGCGCGCATAGTTGGTTAACTCTTTAAGTTAAAACATAAAAAACGCCACCCTTAATGGTGGCGTTTTTGTTGGGTGAGCTAGACCATTTTCGTGGCGCCACGAAAATGGTCTCTATTTTTTAGTGACGGGTGTTTGTAATCCCTTTGAGCCTAGCTTTTTGTCCTGAGCTTTGACTCGGCGCTGGAGTTTCTTAAGATCCTCTTCAGCAGGCAATTCCTCTGGTTTTATATGCCTTGATCCCAACATGTCCCGCACGCTGATATTATTTTGTTCGTGCTCTGACGTGATGGGCTGCTCACCGTGAAGGTCAATTTGCTGCACGTTATAATTGGTCATCTCGGTCGCTAGATTTTTAGCGGCAATAGTCAGAGTGGGAAGAAAATCGGCTAATGGGCGGTTTTTCACAATTCCGTACCGGTCTTTCATATCTTGAGTGGTATGCCCACCAAATAGTGCGGCGTCACCTCGAGAGCGAATGCGAGAGAAACCGGCATCATCAATACCGCGCTCATAAATATTCTGCGACAGCGCCTTCTCTGACTCTTTCAATCGATCTCTTGCCTCTAAGCGTTCGTATAAGCGCATACGATCTTCGATAAGCTCTTGTTTGCGAGTTTGTACGGCAAAGTAACTCTGAGCAAAGGCAATTTCCGGCTTACGTGGATCGCCATTCTGAGCAATCAGATAGCAGGCGTAACGTGTCAGAATAAGGTCTTCAACCGCCCGTTCCGCGCCGCTGCCCAGCAGAACCATTTTCGTGACGCCACGAAAATGGTCGAGTTCTTTGAAGCCAGATAAACGGCAGGCTTCAATGGATCTGATGATGGCGGTTTGGAAGTTTTCCCAACGGGCATAGCCCAGATGAGGCTGAAGGTCGCGCGCGAACCAAAACTCGATACCATCAGAATCAGTGCGTTGTGCGAGTGAATCGAAATGTTGCTGTAACATCTGAAGCTTTTTATCTAATGCCATGGAAAATCCCTCTAAATAAGTAACGTCCAAAGATGGGCGTTATCCCTTGTTCAGAGGGGGACTTCCACGGCGTTTCGCTAGCTTTGCGAAGCGTATCGCAGGGTATTTAACCTTGCATACAGGCTTTGCGCTTCAACCAATCCTTCCCTTCCACAAATCGCGTCACCATCATGGCGCAGACGGTATTTCCTGTGGAATTCAACAGCGTTGCGGGAACGTCGATGATGGTGCTGATAATCATGATGGTGCCGACTAACTCAGGTGAGAAACCAAACACCGAGCAGATCATCAATTCACCGGTCATCCCGCCGCTTGGGATCGCGCCCATGACGGCACCGACGAGGAATGCGACGCTGATGATGGCCGCGATATTCATCGGATCGCTCATATCTTTATGGAATAGCGTAAAGAGGAATACGATTTTGATGATGCCGCCGATTACCGAGCCATCTTTATGCGTGTTGGCACCCAAAGGGATGACGGTTTCGGCGATATCATGGGGGACGCCCATCTTTTTAGTCGCAATCAGGTTTGCTGGAATACAGGCAGCGCTGGATGAGGTGGCGACGGCGGTAATCGCTGGCGTCAGTACGTTAGACCAAAAGACTTTAACGCCCAGTTTTCCACCTGCAACAAAGGCATACAGCGTGTTTGCACCAAAAAAGTAGATCACGGTCAGGATGAGGTAAAGCAGGAAAGCATTCAGATAGCCATTGATAATCTGCGGCCCTAAATGACCAACCGTAGCGGCAAAGTAGCAGCCTAAGCCAACCGGTGCGGCGTACATGATGATTTTCACCATGCGAAGAATAACGACGGTGCCTGAGGTCAGAAAGTTGGCGATTGGCTGACCTTTTTCCCCTGACATCGAGGTAGCTAATCCTAACAACACGGAGAACACGATCAGCGGCAGCAGGCTAGATTTGGTAAACAGCTGCAGGAAATCAGGCACGGTAAAGGTATTTACGATGATTTCACCGAGGCTTTTGCCGTGTGAATCCGGCGCAGGTGGCAAATGTGCAATCAGCGTACTGACGTCGACGTTTTGGAATGGGTTATAAATCTGGGTACCGATGAAGGCGATAACGGCGGCAATGAGCGCGGTGCTTAGAAATACGGCAAAAACCGTTCCCATAATCTTGCCCAGACGCGCCATCTGTTTCATTTCAGCGATAGAAGACGAAATGCTGAGAAACACCAGCGGCACAATGACGACAAACATCAGATTAAGGAAAAGATCCCCGATCGGCTGCACAATTGCGGCCTTTTCTCCGAAAACGATACCGGATAGCCCGCCGAGGATAATCCCTAGCAGCAAGCAAATAGTAAAACCATAATGACGTAGTATTTTCATATTATTTTATTTCTCAATCGTTAGAACACCCTGGCATAAGCTGCAGTAATCATTCGCGATCAGGCGAAGGTTGGCCGGACGACATAGTAAAACGATTAGCAAAAAAATGTCGCGAAATGTGAGGGCCGTTAAGTTTCTATCTGAGGATTTACAGATTTATTTTGGTTTGGGGATAGACGACAAAATAGCCATTTTGTTAACTTGATCACATAAAATGATTAACGGCACAGAGGAACATCGATGCCAGGAACCAAACAAGCGAGCGCTATCGCGAAGATTTTGCAGTGGATTTTGAATGCTGGTCTGTTAATGCTGGCCGTGATTTTAGTGGTGTTCTTAGCGAAAGAAACCTTCACGCTAGGAACGGTGCTGTTTAACGCCAGCGAAACCGCATCCTCATATCTGCTCATTGAAGGGATTGTTATCTACTTCCTTTACTTCGAGTTCATTGCGCTTATCGTGAAGTATTTTCAGTCGGGATATCACTTTCCCTTACGTTATTTTATCTACATCGGTATTACCGCAATCATCCGTTTGATTATTGTCGACCACAAAAATCCAGCCGATACGCTGATTTATTCGGCGGCCATTTTGGTTCTTGTGGTGGCGCTATTTTTAGCGAATACAGAAAAGCTCAAACGAGAATAAGGCGAAAAGAAAAGGCGGCCAATAGGCCGCCAAAGTCGTTATCGCTTTAGCGATAACGGGATCGAATAACTGCAATGGCACAACAAAGACACAGGTTTTAACGCATTACCCTTTCACACCGCCGGACGTGAGTCCGCCCACCAGCCAGCGCTGAGCTAGCAAGAATACGGCAGTAATTGGAATAGCAGACAGCACCGCCGCAGCGGCAAAGTCACCCCACAGATAGTTTTGCGGATTAAGGTATTGCTGCATGCCGACGGCCAACGTATAGCTATTCACATCGCGCAAGAGCAGAGACGCCACCGGCACTTCGGTAATTGCGGCAATAAATGACAAGATGAAGACCACCGCCAAAATAGGTACCGACAACGGTAAAAGCACCAAGCGGAAAGCCTGCCAAGGTGTAGCGCCATCAAGAGCTGCGGCCTCTTCTAACGAGTTATCGATAGTTTCGAAATAGCCCTTAATCGTCCAAACATGCAACGCAATCCCACCCATATAAGCGAAAATTACGCCGCCGTGGGTATTAAGACCCAGGAACGGCACATACTGGCCGATACGATCAAAGAGCGCATACAGCGCCACTAGCGACAGCACGGCTGGGAACATTTGGAATATCAGCATGCCTTTCAGCAGCGAGCTTTTGCCTTTGAATTTCATGCGCGCAAAAGCATAAGCACAAGTGGTGGAAAGCGTCACAATGCCTATTGCCGTAACCACGGCGATTTTAATCGAGTTCCATAGCCATAAAAGAACCGGGAACGGTGGCGGAGTGACGCTGCCATCTGCGTTAGTCACGCTCATTCCCAACGCCAACTGCCAGTGTTCCCAAGAAATATTCTCGGGAATAAGGCTGCCGGTCGCAAAGTTACCAGAGCGCAGCGAGATAGCGATGACCATCAGCAGCGGAAACATGATGGTACAGATAAAAGCCAGCAGCATCAGATGTGTAAACAGCAGGCGTAAACGCTGGGATTTCGGTTGAACCATAGCCATGTTGTGGTCCCTCTCCTTAGTCGAAATTCATTTTGCTGGCTTTCAGATTCAGTATCGCCAACGCGCCAACCAACAGGAAAATCAGTGTGGCAATCGCTGCCGCTAAACCAAAGTCTTGTCCACCGCCGCCTTCAAACGCGATGCGATAGGTATAGCTCACCAGCAAATCGGTATAGCCTGCCGGTGTAGAGGTCCCGAGCATATCTGGACCGCCGTTGGTTAATAGCTGTATCAAAACAAAGTTATTAAAATTGAAGGCAAAACTGGCAATCATCAGCGGTGTTAACGGCTTGATCAGCAATGGCAGCGTGATGCGGAAAAAGTTCTGCATTGGGCCAGCGCCGTCCATCGCCGAGGCTTCGTACAAATCGTCTGGAATGGCTTTGAGCAAGCCCATGCACAAGATCATCATGTACGGATAGCCGAGCCAGGTATTGACGATCAGAATCATGCTTTTGGCGGTGAGCGGATCGCTAAACCAAGCGGGTTTAATACCGAACAGATGGCTGAGCATCATGTTGATTTCACCGAAGCTTTGGTTGAACAACCCCTTAAAGATCAGTATGGAAATAAACGACGGTACGGCATAAGGCAGAATGAGCATCACGCGATACAGCGCCTTACCTTTTAACGCTTCCCACTGAACCACACATGCCAGCACCATGCCGACGGCAACGGTGAACACCACGGTTAAGACCGAGAAGATAATGGTCCAGATAAAGATGCTGACGAACGGCTGGCGGATACCTTCATCCTGTACCACGCGTAAAAAGTTTTTCCAGCCAATAGAAACGGTGAATCCAGGGCTGAGCTGTTCATTTTCCCATTGCCCTTGTGCATTCACCGCTTGATAGAATCCTACGTCGGTATTCGGACGATAGACGGTGCCCGTTTGATTGTTTTTGAGGGTTTCACCGTCTTGCTCAAGAGTATATAGCGGGCTGGTTCCGGCGAACTGACGCAGGGAACTCATGCGCAATTCACTGCTTTCGGGCAAAACTGCCACGATGTTATTTAAGGCCTGACGGTTTTGAGTAATCACCCGCAGCGTAGCGCGATCGCCCGTCTGTTCGACGCTTTCTGGTTTCATGGTTAAGCGCTGTTCTTGAGCGCTGAAGCTAAAAGGATCTGAGATGTAAAGCCGATCGTTTTCGGGATTGGCTAGCTGTAAGCGCCACCGATCGCCTACGGGGTAAAGGCCAAAGCCGTAAGTTTTACCCGTGGTGAATTGACGCTGCATTAACACCGACTGTGCGCGTTCAAAGGTGAGCTGGTTAGTGCTGCTGTAATTGGTGAATGCGATGGCGATGGTGCAGATAAGGGGAAAGAGTACGAATAACCCCATTCCCGCAAGGCCCGGATAGACATAGCGCCACGCATAGGCTTTGCGATTGGCAAAAATGTAGAGTCCTGACCCAAGCAAAACCAGCGTCAGCATGGCAAACAGGTACTCGCCCTGTGCGTACATCACAATGGTGAGATAGCCCGTAAACAGGCACATGGCGGCGATAACGATCCATTTTAGTATGTCACTCTGCCACCATTTATCCGGCTTCGCGATTGGATATTCTGTATGGGATAACGACATCAAACTCTCCCTCATTTCTCTTACGCCGGAGGCGGTTACGGACAACTTAAATTTCGATGTTCAGACCCTATCCAGCCCATACCGAGATCGCTGAGCAAACCCCTCCTCAGTGAAGAGGAGGGTTAGGGTGGAGTCATTTACTGATGAACTTATTTGGCGATACGTTGTTCTGCGCCGGTTAAGGCTTCTTTCACACTCTGACGACCATTTACCGCGTTGATAATGGCGCTGCGCTCGGCGTACCAGAAGGCGCTCATCTGCGGGATGTTTGGCATGATTTCGCCTTTTTGGGCGTTTTGCATGGTGGCGGCGATTTTCGGATCTTTTTCCAGCGTTTCTTGGTAGGACTTCAGTGCAACCGCGCCCAGTGGTTTATCTTTATTAACCTGCTCCAGACCGGCATTGGTCATCAGGTAGTTTTCCAAGAACTCGGTGGCCAGCTCTTTATTCGGGCTAGCGGCATTGATGCCTGCGCTGAGTACGCCAACAAACGGTTTGGATGGGTGGCCTTTGAAGGTTGGCAGCAGGGCAACGCCATAGTTGATGTTGCTCTTATCGATGTTTGACCACGCCCAAGGGCCGTTAATGGTCATCGCGGTTTGCCCCTTATTGAACGCGGCTTCAGCGATGGAGTAATCGGTATCTGCATTGATATGCTTGTTTTTCACCAAATCAACGATGAACTGTAGGCCAGCCTGAGAGCCAGCATTATTCACGCCCACATCTTTGATGTTGTAGGTGCCGTTATCATATTTGAAGGCATAGCCGCCGTCGGCTGCGATGATTGGCCATGTGAAGTACGGTTCTTGTAGATTCCACATGATGGCGCTTTTGCCTTTAGCGCGCAGCTCTTTGTCTAGTGCCGGAATTTCTTCCCACGTTTTTGGCGGCTCTGGCAGAAGGTCTTTGTTGTAAATCAGCGACAGCGCTTCAACGGCCACTGGGTAAGCAATCAGTTTGCCGTTAAAACGAACGGCGTCCCACGTGAATGGATAAAGCTTCTCTTGGAAGGCTTTAGAAGGATGGATTTCAGCCAACAGGCCAGACTGCGCATAACCCCCGAAACGGTCATGAGCCCAAAAAATGATATCAGGGCCATCGCCGGTAGCCGCGACCTGCGGGAATTTTTCTTCCAGCTTGTCTGGATGCTCAATCAGCACTTTGATACCGGTTTCTTTCTCAAACTTTTTACCGACTTCGGCCAGGCCGTTATAGCCTTTATCGCCGTTAATCCAGATAACCAGTTTGCCTTCTTCAATTTTAGCGAACGCGGAAGAGGAGAGAACCAGTGTCGCCAGTGCCGAAAGGGCGAGGGTTCTGATGCCTGATTTCTTAGTCATTATCCAATCCTTCTTGTTCTGTTTCTGTCGAGGTATGAGTTGATGTCTGTACCACCGAGCATGGAAGCCGAAGCGGTTCAGATAAGCCGTAGAGTACGAATCGTTGTTAGCCCCTGCTTGTAGGGGATTTCTGATGCAGTGCCATACTCCTTTACACGAGATTGCTTCTCATCCTCCCCCCTTCTACGCCCCAAGGGGGTTTCTTGTGATCTACTTAACACTACCGCCTATTCTGTGGATGTAGACACAAAATCACAGGGTTATTTTTGCAAGCAGGATCACGAATTCACTGAAAGGTATGAACTTTTCACCGCACGCTATTTTCTCTCATCCTCCTATCTCCTCCCCC
Source organism: Hafnia sp. CBA7124 (assembly GCF_002355555.1). Classification (NCBI taxonomy): domain Bacteria; kingdom Pseudomonadati; phylum Pseudomonadota; class Gammaproteobacteria; order Enterobacterales; family Hafniaceae; genus Hafnia; species Hafnia sp. CBA7124. The sequence continues at coordinate 365,855 of NZ_AP017469.1, forward strand.
ATGAAAAACTTTGTTACGGATGATTACGCTTCTTTGCTTAACGCGCACTATCGGCAGCAATCGATAAGGCGCATCTGCTGAACGGCGAGGCTAAGGATTAGGCCCGCTGAGATGTCGCGTTAGTGGACCTCATTAGTGACAGACAGGAGTAACGCATGGCGAGCGTAGCACTGCGAAACGTATATAAGGCTTACGGAGACGTCGTCATTTCTAAAGACGTTAACCTTGAAATCCAAGACGGCGAGTTTGTGGTTTTTGTTGGGCCGTCTGGCTGTGGTAAGTCGACACTGCTGCGCATGATTGCGGGTTTAGAAGATATCACTTCCGGTGAGCTACTTATTGCAGGCAAGCGCATGAATGAAGTGCCGCCCGCTGAGCGCGGTATTGGCATGGTTTTTCAGTCTTATGCTCTGTATCCGCATCTGTCCGTTGCCGACAATATGTCGTTTGGTCTCAAACTCGCTGGCACTAAAAAAGCAGAGATTACCCAGCGGGTGAATCAGGTTTCTGAAGTGCTACAGCTGGCGCATTTGCTCGATCGCCGCCCTAAGGCGTTATCCGGCGGTCAGCGTCAGCGAGTTGCGATTGGCCGAACGCTGGTGGCTGAGCCCGACGTATTCCTGCTTGATGAACCGTTATCAAACCTAGACGCCGCTTTGCGTGTGCAAATGCGTATTGAGATTTCCCGTCTACATAAGCGCCTAGAGCGCACCATGATTTATGTTACCCACGATCAGGTCGAAGCCATGACGTTGGCCGACAAAATTGTGGTGCTGGATGGCGGTAGCGTCGCGCAGATCGGCAAGCCGCTGGAACTTTACCACTATCCGGCTAACCGTTTTGTTGCGGGCTTTATCGGCTCGCCAAAAATGAATTTCCTACCCGTCAAAGTGACCGCCGCAGAACCGCAGCGAGTTCAGATTGAATTACCTAACCGCCAATTAGTATGGCTGCCGGTTGAAGGCACGGATGTGCAGGTTGGCAGCAACCTCTCGCTGGGGATCCGTCCTGAGCATTTGCTGCCGAGCCATGATGCTGAAGTCACCTTGGAAGGGGATGTTCAGGTTGTTGAGCAGTTAGGCAACGAAACCCAAATTCATATTCAGATCCCCGCGATTCGTCAAAACCTTGTTTACCGCCAGAACGATGTGGTGCTGGTAGATGAAGGCGCAAAATTTGCCATTGGCCTGCCACCTGAACGCTGTCATCTGTTCCGAGAAGATGGTGTCGCTTGCCGACGGCTGCATAAGGAGCTGGGTGTCTAGCTCTGGGTTAGAGAGATGTTAGTTAACAATACGTTAGACCATACGTTGAACAAAGAACACTTATAACTTTATGCCGTCAGGCAACCCCTTCAGGAGAATGATGATGACTTTGCGCAAGGTACCTTTAGCACTGGCTGTTGCGAGTGCGGTGCTGTCAACACAGGCACTGGCTGTAGATTTCCACGGTTACGCACGTTCCGGTATCGGCTGGACCGCAAGCGGCGGTGAACAGCAGTGTTTCAAAGCGACGGGAGCTCAAAGTAAATACCGTTTGGGTAACGAATGTGAAACTTATGCGGAATTGAAGCTGGGCCAAGAGCTATGGAAAGACGGCGATAAGAGCTTCTACTTTGACACCAACGTAGCGTACTCCGTGCAGCAGACCAATGACTGGGAAGCGACAGATCCTGCCTTCCGTGAAGCCAATATTCAGGCTAAAAACGTCATCGAATGGGCTCCGGGCTCTACGCTGTGGGCGGGTAAGCGTTTCTATCAACGTCATGACGTTCATATGATCGACTTCTACTACTGGGATATTTCAGGTCCGGGTGCAGGTTTAGAAAACATCGATCTGGGCTTCGGTAAACTCTCTATCGCCGCAACCCGTAACACCGAAACCGGCGGTTCAAACAGCTTCAGCTCCCAACAGCAGCGAGATTTAGTTAAAGACACCGCCAACGACGTCTACGACGTGCGTTTAGCCGGTTTGGAAACCAACCCAGGCGGTACGCTGGAATTAGGTTTTGACTATGGTCGTTCTAACCTAACCGATGGTTATCATCGTGCCAAAGATGCCTCGAAAGACGGCGTCATGCTGACCGCGGAACATACTCAGGCTATCTACAGCGGCTTTAACAAATTTGTCGTTCAGTACGCGACAGACTCTATGACCTCAAACAATTCAGGTCATTCTGAAGGCTCTAGTGTCAACAACAACGGTCACATGATCCGCGTTCTGGATCACGGCGGTATCGACTTCAATGACAAGTGGGCGTTGATGTACGTGGGTATGTATCAGGATATCGATCGCGACGATAAAAACGGTACTACATGGTACACCGCAGGTATTCGCCCAATGTACAAATGGACGCCAATCATGAGCACCTTGATGGAGTTCGGCTATGACAATGTGAAATCACAGCGCACTGGCGATAACAACAACCAGTACAAAGTGACGTTGGCGCAGCAGTGGCAGGCTGGCGACAGCATCTGGTCACGCCCAGCAATTCGTCTGTTCGCAACCTACGCGAAATGGGATGAGAAATGGGGCTATGCAACCAACACCGACACCGGATACAGCGATGGTGTTGCATACAACGATAACAGCACTCACAAATTCAGCCGCGGAAATGACGATGAAGTCACCTTCGGCGCGCAGATGGAAGTTTGGTGGTAACGGTTGTTTGACGGCGGCGGGGCGATCCCGCCGCGTTTGATTGAGCTCGGCTGCTTTCTTGCCATAGCGGCCGAGCTGTCTCTAAGGTGGTTCATAATGAAAAGCAAAATGAATAATAAAATCAAAGCTGTCATGAAAAAGAATACCATCGCGTTGAGCGTAGCCTTGGCGATGTTCAGCGTAATGCCGCTTAGCGTTCAGGCGGATGGCACCATCCAACCGGCGAATGTTGCCACGGCACCGGCGATCCCTGCTAATACGTTACACCAGCTACCTTGGGAGCCATTGGTTCCTCCAGTAACGAAAACGGCAAACTTAACCAGCAGCAGCGCGCAGTTGCATGTCGGTGATATCCAAGGGGCGGTAGGGGCTTTTGCATTACCGGCCGATCGGGGTTCACTTGAAATTACCATCAGCAGCTTGGTGGAAGGCAAAAGGGTCTATGCCCCAAGCGTAATGGTTTTAGATGAAAATATGCGGCCTGCGGCATTTTACCCAAGCAGCTATTTTAGCTATCAACAACCGGGTGTGATGAGCGGCGATCGTCTGGAAGGCACACTGAAATTGACTCCTGCGCTAGGGCAAAAACAGATCTATATGGTGATCTACACCACGTCGCAGGATTTAGCCAAAACGACCCAAATGGTTGATCCCGCGAAAGCCTATGCGGCTGGTGTAGGAAATGCGGTGCCAAATATTCCTGATCCGATCGCGATCCATCAGTCTACGGGCACGATCAAGATCAAGGTGAAGGCAGAACAGAATACCGGCAACGTGATGATCGGCGGGATCTTGCCGATGGCACCCAAAGAGCAGCCCGTAGTGGTAGGCGCTGCAGCGGCACCGGTTGCTACCGCGCCGTCAAAACCGGCTCAGCCAATGCTCAAAGATACCGACGAATATTTCAATAAAGGTATCCGTGATGCAGTGAAAGGCGGAGATATTGATAAGGCATTGAAATTGATGAATGAAGCTGAACAACTTGGTTCAACCACTGCCCGTGAAACCTTTATTCACAGCGTGAAAGGCAAGGGTTAAACCCGCGCTGTGGAAGCTGGCTCTTTGACTGGGTGCCCTTCGGGGCACCTTTTTTTGTTTTGTATTTTCCTTCCTTGTTACCAAATTGATCATCTATTGCTACTGCTCTGCCTACGTCGGGTAATCTGAGTTACAATGAACCTCCCATTTTCAGCGTGGGCGAGGGTCGGCGCTAAATTCTGTTTTGGAGTCACCGGAATGACTGACTGTCATCCGTCGTTGGACGTTACTCATTGGCACCCCATTCATGAAGTTGATTTGACTGCGCAGCAGCATAGTTGGCTGGGCGAGTGCCAATCCATGACCGCGCGTTTTGAGCGCTACTGCGACAAAGTCACTATCGTTCCACGGCGCGAAGGTTTTATCACGGCTCAATCGTTAGGCGAAGAAGCCATGCTGCTTCCAAACTGTGAGCGCTTTTGGCTACGCGAAGTTTTGCTGTGTGGTGATAATGTGCCGTGGTTGTTTGGCCGGACGCTGATCCCCGAAACATCTCTGACTGGGGAAGAGGTCTCCTTGTTGACGCTAGGTACAGTTCCGCTTGGGCGCTATCTGTTCAGCGCTGCGGAGCTTACGCGTGATTTTATTCAGGTGGGTTCTCAAGGAGAACTGTGGGCACGGCGCAGCCGTTTACGTTTGTCGGGTAAACCTTTGTTGTTAACCGAACTTTTTTTGTCTGAGTCTCCGTTGTATGGTGTTAATAATGAATTGTGATGTCGTCATCATTGGAATGAATGACTGGAGGGATTCGTGACTCAAACCAAATGGCAGGCCTATTGTCGCCTGATGAGAATTGATAAACCGATTGGTTCGCTGCTGTTGCTTTGGCCCACCTATTGGGCGTTGTGGCTAGCGGGCGGTCAAATTCCGAGCCTAAAGCTGCTGGTGGTATTTACGCTGGGTGTCTTTTTCATGCGTGCCGCCGGATGTGTGGTTAATGACTTTGCCGATCGTCGTGTAGACGGTCATGTTAAGCGCACGGCGCATCGCCCACTGCCAAGTGGCGCAGTGACGGAGAAAGAAAGCAAGATTCTGTTTGTGGCACTGGTGTTGGTTTCTTTTGGGCTGGTGTTAACGCTTAACGCCATGACGATTTGGCTATCGGTTGCGGCTCTTGCGCTGGCTTGGGTCTATCCCTTTATGAAACGCTTTACCCATTTGCCACAGGTTGTGCTGGGTATGGCGTTTGGATGGTCAATCCCGATGGCGTATGCCGCCGTAAGCGAAAGTTTGCCGCTAAGTTGCTGGTTGCTGTTTCTGGCGAATATTTGCTGGACGGTAGCTTATGACACCCAGTATGCGATGGTGGATAGGGACGACGATCTCCGCATTGGTATCAAGTCTACGGCGATTCTGTTTGGCCGCTTCGATAAGCTAATTATTGGATTGCTACAGCTGGCGACGCTGTTGTTGATGGTGTGGATTGGTTATTTAAACCAGCTGAGCGGCGCTTATTACTGGGGCGTTTTACTGGCTGGGGCGCTGTTTATTCACCAACAGAAGCTGATTGCACTGCGTGAGCGTATGCCTTGCTTCCAAGCTTTCTTGAATAACAACTATGCGGGACTGGTGTTGTTTATCGGCATTGCGCTTTCAATTTGGATCTGACATTAGGGTCTGAAAGCACAAGTTCTCACCTATAGAAAAGGCGCCAATCGGCGCCTTTTCTTATTTACTCAAGAGAGATTAACGAGACGTTATTCGCTCTTGTCGCTATCGTCTTCGGCCGGAGGCAAGGTTTCCATCTCAGGCGCGCTAACGCTTTCAATGGTCAGCTTAATCTCTGGCGTTATCATCGCGACCAGCAGGCTATAGATTTCCATGGTGTGTTCAGGGATCGCATCACCAACGTCGTTGATGTAGCCTTCGGAACGCAAGGTTCCCACCAAGGTAGCAAACACCGCTTTATCGAAGAATTCAGGGGCGTTGATGCCGTGCAGAACCGACAAACGCTGCGCCATAATACGGCTCTCTTTTTCCAGCGCACCACGGCTGATACTTGGGTTCGCGCTAAGCAGAGAGAAGGTGATGGCATAACGTTGCAGGGTTTCACGAACGCCAGCAGCCAAAAGCTGCAACGTGCGGATACGGCCTGGATTCATCACCAGCTCGTCGCCCTTCGCACAAATCAATTGCTGGCGGCACAGCTCGGTAATAATCGGTTCAAGCACCTGCGGTAAGTTGCTGCGCTCATTATGTAAGAACAGCTCTTCCTTCAGCATTGGGTAGAGTAAATCCACCTGACGCAGCAGCTCTGAACGCGAGATGCTGTTATGGTTCATCACCATATTGGCAATTAGCGACGGCAGCACCAACATATGCTGAATGTTGTTGCGGTAATACGTCATCAATACTGCCTGTTCACGTGGCAGTATGATGAGCTCGCCGATGTTGTCTTTTTCCACTTCAAACTTATCCATCTGAAGCGCATGTTTCAGCAGCTCTTCGGCGGTTTGGTTCGGCGTGGTGGCATCTTCGGCATAAGGCGCATTACGCAACAGCTGCAGATAGCAGTCTAGCTGTTCTAACAGTTGCTCACGCGTCAGCGCACGCTGACGAGAAGCCAACAGTGCGGTTGAACAGAGGTTCATCGCGTTAGCGGCAGCCGATTTATTAATGTTCACCATCACGGTATTGGCGATAGCGTTAACCGTTGGTGTTAACCAGCTTGGGCGCTGCGCTTCGATTGGGTCGATAGATTCGCGCCATTCAGGAACGTGCTGATTCAGCCAGTTGTTGATCGGGATCGGCTCACCAAAGTTTACGTAACCCTGTCCCAGATTGCGTAGCTTACGCAGCCCGCGAACCATCTGAATCAGGCTCTCTTTCTCTTTGGTGGCACCGCGCAGCTCTTTGGCGTAGGTAGCCACTTCCATCACGTGTTCGTAGCCGATATACACCGGAACCAGCGTGATTGGGCGCTTACCACCGCGCAGCATGGCCTGAATGGTCATGGCCAGCGTACCCGTTTTAGGCTCAAGCAAACGGCCCGTACGTGAACGGCCGCCTTCCATAAAGTATTCAACCGAATAACCACGGCTGAACAACTCGCCTAAGTATTCACGGAATACGGTGGAATAAAGCTTATTCCCTTTGAAGGTACGACGAATAAAGAACGCACCTAAACGGCGGAAAATCGGACCGGCTGGCCAGAAGTTCAGGTTGATACCGGCAGCGATGTGCGGCGGCACCAAGCCTTGATGATAAAGCACGTAGGACAACAGCAGATAGTCCATGTGGCTGCGGTGGCAGGGAACATAAACAATCTCATGGCCGTCCTGCGCTAATTTACGCACGCGCTCGGCGTTATGGACGTTGATACCTTGGTACAAACGGTTCCATGTCCAGCTCAGCACACGATCGGATAAACGTACCGCTTCGTAGGTGAAATTGGCTGCGACTTCTTCCATCAAAGCAACCGCATTTTGCTGGGCTTTTTCACGGGAGATTTTTTTGGTACGCGCCTCGTCCTCAACCGCTTTCTCAATCGCTTTGGATGAGAGCAGTTTATTAAACAGCGCTTGGCGATCGGGCAGGCTTGGCCCCACAGCGGCTAAGCGCTGACGGGAGAAGTGCATGCGCGCTACGCGTGCGAGTTTCTGGGCGATAGTTTGGTCTGTGCCGTGCTCGTCTGCCATATAACGCAGTGAAACGACGTTAGAGAAACGCACGAAGCTGTCACGACCTAGCCAGATAACGGCAAAGAATTTTTGGATACCGTTAAGCAAACGCAGCTGTGGGGCTCCGCTGTGGCCTTCACGACCCGGAGAGCGCCCAAACATAACCGACACCGGGATCATTTGGATATCCAGTGACGGGTTATTGCGGTGCAGATCCAGATAGTCATGGAACAGCTTGACGGATTCTTGCTTCGGCGCGTAATAACGGAATACGCGCGGGCCATCGTCAATGAAGACGTAGCGTGGCAATATAGTGCCGTCAATTTCGTTATCGTCGAGTGGATCAGGCAGGTCCTGAGCCAAACAGCGATCTCGGAAGGTCAATAAATCCGCTTTTGAGTTATAAGGTAAGACATACAACACCGGGCGGGTGGTGTCTAAACGTAGCTCTGCCACCGGTTCAGAAGGGATTACCTTGCTTTTAACCAGTAGCTTCAGCGGTAGATTCAATAACTTATAGTAAAATTTACGCCAACCTGACATAAAACAGAAAGCCTCTTGTTAGCCATTCGCCGCAAGGATACCAGAAACACGGTTTGAGATCTGTGGTGATGAGTGAATGAGAAGTCGCTAAAATCACATAAGACTTCTAAATTTTGATGGAATTAAAATGAATAGCACTACCGGATTGACTCGAATTGTTAAAGCCGCTGGTTACTCGGTGAAGGGATTGAAAGCGGCGTGGAAACACGAGGCTGCATTCCGCCAAGAATTGATGCTGATGATTGTGGCCGTGGTGATTGCTGCATGGCTGGATGTCTCTATTGTTGAACGTATCTTGCTGATAGGCTGCGTTACGCTGGTGGTGATCTTAGAAATCGTTAACAGCGCGATTGAGGCCGTTGTTGACCGTATCGGGTCTGAGTTCCACGAGCTCTCCGGACGCGCGAAAGATATGGGCTCTGCCGCAGTATTTGTTGCCCTGTGGTTGTCTGCTTTTATTTGGGTCAGCATCCTGTGGGGACACTATATGTAATGTGAGTATGTGCTTACATTCATAATGCATTAAGGCCACCCTTGGGTGGCCTTAATATTATCTAGCAGGACAAGCAGAGCGGTTTAGCTCCACAGAGCCAGAATCGGCCAACCTACCAGCAGCAGCAGGGAAATGTAAATCACACCGAAGATAGCACCCAAGCGCCAGTAGTCTTTGGATTTCACATATCCACAGCCGTAGATGATAACCCCAGGGCCCGTCGCATATGGGGTTAAGCAGCCCATGATACCGATAGACAGTACCAGCAGAATACACAGGTGTTCCATAGGCACGCCTGGGATACCTTTACCTACGGCTAAAATCACAGGCAGCATGGTAGCGGTATGTGCAGACAGGCTGGCAAACAGGTAGTGAGCGAAGTAGAACACCAATACCAGTACAATCACGGTCGCATTTGGCGAGAAGCCTTCCAGATGCGTACTCATGGTGTTAGCAAACCAGTCGATAAAGCCTGAACGAGTCAAACCGTTCGCCATAACCACTAACGTGGCGAGGTTTACCAACGTATTCCATGCGCTGTTGTACTTCGTGATGTCTTTCCAAGGCACAACGTGCAAGGCCAACATCAATGACACCGCCAACAGACCAACCGCAGTGGCATCGATGAAATCGCCGCCGAAGACCCACAAACCCAAGCTCAGCAGTACTAAACCAATCAGGGTGATCTCTTTACTGGTTAAGCGTCCCATCTCTTTTAATGCGCCACCGGCCCACTCAGAGACTTCTTCGCTGTGCGTAACTTCTGGTTTATACAGCACATAAGATAACCATGGAGCCACGATCAGCAGGATAAGGCCCACTGGCAGGAAGCTCAGGAACCACTGCAGCCAGCTAATCTGAATGCCCGCGATTTTACTCACGAATTCCAAGCCCAAGACGTTTGGCGCAGCGCCGGTCACGAACATAGAAGAACTCAGACTGGTACTGATCACCATCATCCACATCAAATAACCACCGATACGACGCGATGACGGATCGTTAGGGAATGACTTGAACAGCGGTGGCAGGTTCTTAATAACTGGGAATACGGTACCACCGGTACGCGCAGTGTTAGACGGCGTGAACGGAGCCAACATGATATCAATGATAACAATGGCATAACCAAGAGTAAGTGTTCGCTTACCCATGAACTTAACCATGAACAGCGCAATACGACGGCCTAGACCGGTGACTTCATAACCCAGAGCAAAAATGAATGCGCCAAACACCAACCACACGGTGGTGCTGGAGAATCCAGCTAGACCCCATTTCAGGGCTTGTTTGCCCGCATCAAAAGCCGGATCGGCCAGCTCTTTTGCATCAAACAGCAGATAGTTGCTGCCAATAACGCAGATAGTGACGGCGATAAAACTGATTGCCGTAGCAGGGATAGGCTCCAAAATCATCCCAACGATCATAGCCACAAACACGGCGAAATAGTGCCATGCCTGCGGAGGCATACCATCAGGAACAGGAATAAGTAGCATCACTGCCATAACCAGCAGCGGTGCTACTAATTTCCATATCTTATCTTTTGAAACAGACATAACTGATTCTCCAAGAAGGAATTTTTAAAGTTTAATGTGAATAATTGAAGTGCGAAATTTGAGCCAAAAACCAGGTAATAATCAGCAAGTCGGCGCAGCCGCCAGCGCTGAGGTTGCGTTGAATGCATTCCTGGTCGAAATCATGGAGGTGCTTGAGATCGGAGGGCTGGCGAATGCCACCCTGACGCAGCAATGCCTTAGCGCGCTGTTGCAGCCAACTGAGGCCGGTTTGGCCTCCGCGTGAGGCTACGTTGGTATCGCCGTTATGTGCCATCAGCACTAACAGCGTATCGAGCAAAGCAAGTTCAGGGTCGGTGCCCTGCGCGAGGCGAGCCTGATAGTGTGGCAGAGCGAGCTGAATAACTAATGGATAGCCCGCCTCGGCTTCGCCGCGAGCGCCGGTGAGGCCGAGTTGCCGATAAAGCCGTTGTCCTGCCGTTTTTTGTTGATTGTTATGGTTATTTTGCAGTTCACGTTCGGTCAGCCCACGGCAAAAAGCGGCGGCGGTGCTACAAATTAGTGCAGGTGTGATAGCGCTTTTTCTTTGATGCAAACGCCCGATAGCCGCGCACAATAACCCCAAAGAAAAAATGCTGCCTTTATGTGTATTCACGCCAAAAGTTGCGCGGAACATATCAGTTTCGCAGGCGATGCCAATGGGACGTAGCCCGGTGAGCACGTCTGCTTCAGCAAGATTGGCGCTACAGGCACCAAATTCGATAAAACGTGGTAACCATTGGCGGATAGCCAATGCGCTACGGTGAAAATCTTCCAGCGCCATATCTTTATGCGCGCCGCAGTTATTTCTATCGACCAAGCCCGGCTTTGGCGTGAGATTGACCTCAGCCAACATGGCACGGTAAGCAAGCTCGCTGCAATGGGCGACGAAATGCTCATCGGTAGCGGTGGAATCAGACGGCTGCTGCGTTATCGGCATCATGCAGTAATGCCTCCATGCGGGTGATCAGATCGGGAATTGCGTGTGCTCTTTCGCGTGCGCATACGGCCGCTTCGCGTTGGCACAGCAAACAGGTTCGGCTAGGTAATAAAAAGTCACGGCGAGAGAGAATTTTTCCTAGCGGATTCAATACGTCGATATCCCATAAACGCCCAAGCACATGTTCTTGTTCGAGTGCGATCATGGCTTCTTTAACCACGCGTGCCGGTGCGTCGATGGCGAGCAGCCCTTCAGGGCCGGTCGCCAACGCAAAAGAAGCCTGCTCCTTCAATTCCCAACCTGATTGTTCAACGCGTTGGCACAGCGCTTTCAAACCGTGATTAAAGATTTTGCGTGTCATCACGCTATCTTTAATCGGCCCGGGCGAGACCACGGTAAACGAGATCAGCGTTGAGGTATGGCGCGCCAGCCACTCCGCCTGCCGAGACTGCCTGCATTCACGGCTGAATAGCAGTTCCGGCAATGTAACGGTGTGGCTGGTCGCCAAAGTTGGGAGCAGGTAAAACATGGTTTATTCCTTAACCTGACGAACGACGTCGATCACGGAACCATCGCGATAGCGCACAACGGCGATAACACGGTCAGTGAATTCGATCGCACGAGGTTGTCCGGTAAGGATTTGCGCACGTTCACGCAGCCATTCAATGGAAACCACTTTCAAGCCAGCGGCTTTCAGGCGGTCAGCCAGCTCTGGGCGCGCAGGGTTAACGGCAATACCGTGGTCAGTAACCAGAATATCGACGCTTGAGCCTGGAGTGACGCAGGTGGTGACTTCATCAACCAGCGTTGGAATGCGGCCACGCACCAACGGTGCAACGATGATGGACAGCGCAGCTGCGACCGCAGTGTCACAGTGGCCACCGGAAGCACCGCGTAAAACACCGTCAGAACCGGTTAACACGTTCACATTGAAGTGAGTGTCCACTTCCAGCGCACTCAGCACCACCACGTCTAAGCGATCAACGGAAGCGCCTTTTGAGCCCCAGTTTGCATACTGGTTAGCGCTGATTTCGATGTGGTTCGGGTTACGCGCCAAAGACTCTGCGGCTGCACGGTCGAAGCTTTGTACATCCAGCAGCTTCTTGATGAAGCCTTTCTCGTGCAGATCAACGATGGTGGACGTAATGCCGCCTAACGCAAAGCCAGCATGAATATCGCGGCTACGCATTTTGTCTTCGAGGAAGCGGGTCACCGCCAGCGATGCACCACCGGTACCGGTTTGCAGCGAGAAACCTTCTTTGAAGTAGCCAGAGTTGACCACTACGTCTGCCGCGCTGCGAGCGATCAACAGTTCGCGTGGATTAGACGTCATGCGGGTTGCATCTGCACCGATCTTATCGGCATCACCGACCTGCTCGATTTGCACGATCAAATCGACCTGATCCTGCATGATGCTGGCTGGGTTGTGCGGGTATGGCAGCAGCGCTTCGGTCAGAAGAACCACTTGTTTGGCATTTTCGGCATCGACTTTGGCATAGCCAAGAGAACCGCAGCAGGCTTTGCCGGTGTAGCCGTTAGCATTACCGAACGGATCACAGGCAGGAACCCCAAGGAAAGCCACATCGATATTTAGCTCGCCGCTTTTAACCAAATGTACGCGGCCACCGTGGGAGTGGATCTGTACCGGTTCTTCCAGCAGACCACGGGAGATTTCTTCCGCTAATGGGCCACGCAGTCCAGAGGTATAGATACGGCTGACAACGCCGTTACGGATATGGTCTACCAGCGGTGCATGGCAGTCGCTCAGTGAGCTAGATGCCAGCGTAAGATTCTTGAAGCCCATCTGCGCGATAGTGGCCATCACTAGATTGATGGTCAGATCGCCACCGCGGAATGCGTGGTGGAAAGAGATGGTCATGCCATCATGCAGACCTGAGCGGCGAATCGCCTCTTCCAGCGTACTGCATAATTTTTTATCGCGAGGCTTTTGCGCCTGCAGATTTAATTTTGAAACGTTTTTATAGCTTGGCAGCGCGCTTTCAGTTTGGCGGGTATAGGCCGAAACGCGTTCCTGTCGTTGAAGAAGTTCTTTTTTCTGAGTCATTTTTTTTCGCCTTATTCTTCACGGATGCCAGACAGTTCTGCACGAGACAGAACCAAACGGGCGCGCTCAATCACTGGGCTATCAACCATTTTGCCGTTCAGTGAAACAACGCCACGCCCTTCACGTGCAGAAGCTTCTGCTGCTTCAACGACGAGTTTCGCGTGATTGACTTCCTTTTGAGTTGGGGCGTAAAGGTTGTGCAATAACTCAATTTGGCGTGGGTTGATCAATGACTTACCGTCAAAGCCCAGCTGTTTGATATGCGCAGCTTCGCGCAGGAAGCCTTCTTCATTGTTGGCATCGGAATAGACGGTATCGAAAGCCTGAATGCCTGCGGAACGAGCGGCTTGCAGAATTGAGCAGCGAGCGAATAGCAGCTCAACGCCTTCAGGTGAACGTTCGGTGCGCAAATTACGCACGTAGTCTTCTGCACCCAGAGCGATACCGATTAAACGTGGAGACGCGTGAGCAATCGCCACCGCTTGAGTAATGCCCTGAGCGGATTCAATCGCTGCCAGAAGACCAGTGCTGCCGACTTCGCGACCACATTCGGCTTCAATACGGGCAATTTCGTTTTCGATATCAATGACGTCTTGAGCGGTATCTGTTTTTGGCAGACGTACGATGTCTGCGCCACCGCGAACCACGGCTTCTAAATCAGCTACGCCATATTCAGAATCTAGCGCGTTGACGCGCACGATGGTTTCGATGTCTTGGTACAGCGGATGCTGCAATGCGTGATAAACCAGACGACGAGCGGCATCTTTTTCGCGCAGAACCACGGAGTCTTCGAGGTCAAACATCAGTGCATCGGCGTGATAGATAAAGGAGTTGCTGACCATTGCTGCGTTTGCGCCTGGTACAAACAGCATGCTGCGGCGAGTGCGAGATTTACGCTCTTGAGCGATACGAGAAGTCATGCGCGTTCCTCCCAAGGCAGGTTTTTCACATCGCTGGCACGTACCAGCAGAGTTTCCAAACGGGCGCGCAGGATGCAATCTAGAGCACCTTTGTCGTCAACAACGAGCTGAACGCCGCTGATATCATGGCGTGTGAGGATTTCCATAACGGTAGCGCGGATCGCGTCGCCGAACTGTTTCTCAACGCTGCTGCTGATTTGCAGATCAATCTCGGGTGTGTCGATAGGCGCTATTCGCACCATCACATCGCTAGACTCCAAAGTGCCAGCGACGGCTGCTTGGGTTATTTTCATTTTTCACCTGTTACTAATGCGGATTCCTGTGGCCGGTCCGTCACGTTTTCTGAGCGAGGAACGAGCAGGCGTTGTAAATAAGCGCGGGTCGCTTCAGGCACTAAAGGCGCGATGGCCGGAAGATCTTTTTGCACCAGCAGTTTGCGTACCCACGAGGCGGAGATCGCGGTGTCGTGGTATTGCAAACGCTCAATTTCCACCAGTTCAATCGGTGGTGCGGGTAGAGACGGAGTCTCCAGCCAGTGGCGCATGTCACGGTTGTATTTGGCTGTCACCTGACAGTACGGTTCGGTACCGACGAAGCGATGGGTGATCCCCAAGGCCGGAGCCAAATACTGACGAAAAATTTTAAGGTCGATCTCGGTGTAACAATCGTCCACGACGCCCTGTTCTTTGATGAAGTAACAAGGGAACGTCGCGCGGGAAATGATGTATTCCGAGCCGCGGTGTACCGTTAAGTTCTTAATATCAGAGGTACCGGCACGCACCAATTCGAGGCGATCTTCATAAGGGAAGCGCGAAGTATCCTCTTTGACCAAAAACAGGTGCAGCCAGTCGCATTGCGCCGCCGCCTGCTGAACCAGATAACGGTGCCCGTTGGTAAACGGGTTGGCATTCATAACGATGCTGCCAATTTTATTGCCGTCGTGGCGCAGCGTAGTGAGATAGCTAGCGTAGCGCTGAATACGTGTGGCGCTGTTTTCCATCAGCACCATGACGTTCGGTACGCTGGTGACGGTATAAAATCCGCACTGCTTGAATAACGCTTCGTTTTGGGTTTTTGTGTATATAAATAAATGAGTGCAGTGTTTTTCATACGCCAGATTAATTAATTCTGTGGCGAGGGTGAGCGCAAGCCCTTCACCGCGAACAGATTCACTGATAGCAACACATTTAATAATATTCCCCGCTATCCCACCGCAGGCGATTAGCTGGTCATCACGGGTGACGGTTATAAATACTTCCACCGTGGAATCAATGCTCAGGCCATTTTCTCGAAGAAAATGAGCGATGACAGCGATCTTCTTATTTTCCGAACGCTTAACCTGAGAAAATACGGTATTACCAAACATAGAGTTTCCTGTTGCTTGCCGCATGCGTGCAGTAGGATCACAATTGTTGTGATTTGTTGCATATTAATAACGTTTTATTTTCAATTGCTCGGCGCAACGCTTTAATCTTATTCGTATATATTTTTGCGTTGACGGAGTGATCGTAAGGAGTATTAAGGCGGGAAATCTTGACCTATTTCACAAAGAGTTATCAGAATTAAATAGACTTAATGGTTTTTATTTCCTTAATTATTTTTATTTGCATAAATAACGTGGTTTTTATTTGTTTAATTGATTTAATCCGTAGAATCTGCAACGATCTAATCCATAGTGGGTAGAAAGTAAGGAAACATATTCATTACATTTCCCTGATGCTAGCCCATCTTTTCATCGTAAAAAAGAGGAAATATCGATGTTTGGCAAACCAAATGTTAAAGAGTTTAGGTTTTTTAGCCGCATCGCATTTCCTTTACGAATATTTCTTTTATTACTTCTAGTCTCAACATTATTGGTTGCCGCGCTGGGGAAATATTTATCCGCCTCTTTTGAAGATTATCTCAGTAATCATGTCCGTGATATGGCTATGAATCAGGCCAAAATCATTGCTTCAATTGATAGTGTTGTCACGGCGGTGAAAAATAGAGATACCAAACGTCTTGCTATCATCGCCAATAAATTAGGTACCGGTTCGGATTTTGACTATGTTGTTATCGGGGATAAAAATTCTATCCGCTTATATCATCCTAATCCGGCCAAGATTGGCCTTCCAATGCAGTGGAGCAAACCCGGTGCACTGGAGCGTGGAGAAAGTTATTTCATTACCGGTAAAGGCTCTATCGGTATGGCAATGCGCGCGAAAACGCCGATTTTTGATGAGCAGGGCAAAATTATTGGCGTTGTTTCACTGGGCTATTTGGTCAGCAAAATAGATAGCTGGCGGCTAGATTTTTTACTGCCTTTAGCGGGCGTGTTTGTCCTGATTCTGATTATCTTGATGTTGCTATCGTGGATGTTTGCCTCGCATATTCGTCGGCAAATGTTAGGAATGGAACCGCGCCAAATAGCACGCGTGGTTCGCCAGCAAGATGCGCTGTTTGGCTCCGTGTATGAGGGACTTATTGCGGTCGATCCCGATGGCTTGATTACTGCGATCAACCGAAATGCGCGCAAAATGCTTGGGTTAAGCTCGCCGGGAAGACAATGGCTGGGAAAACCTATTGAAGAGGTTGTTGATCCTGCGGGCTTTTTCACGGAACAGATTGAAGAAAAGCGGCAGGATGTGATTTGCACGTTTAATGGCTTGAGCGTCATTGCTAACCGTGCGGCCATACATTTCGGCGATGAGCTATTGGGTGCCATTATTAGTTTCCGTAGCAAAGACGAAATTAGCACGCTTAACGCCCAGCTCACGCAGATAAAACAGTATGTTGAAAGCCTGCGCACGTTGCGCCATGAGCATCTTAACTGGATGTCGACGCTCAACGGACTGTTACAAATGAAAGAATATGATCGTGCGTTGGCAATGGTAAAAGGTGAGTCACAGGCGCAGCAGCAGCTGATTGATAGTTTAAGAGGTTCTTTTGACGATCGTCAGGTTGCAGGGCTGCTTTTTGGCAAAGCGCAGCGCGCTCGTGAGCTGGGGCTGACGTTTAATTTGGTTGAAGGCAGCCAGCTACGTCAGTTGCCTGAGGGTCTTGATAGCACTGAGTTTGCGGCTATCGTGGGTAATCTACTCGACAATGCTTTTGATGCTAGCCTGAAGAATTCGCAGGGTAATAAAACCGTCGAGCTGTACCTTAGCGACGAGGGCGAGGATGTGATCGTGGAAGTAGCCGATCAAGGATGTGGCGTTCCTGAGTCTTTACGTGAGGCTATTTTTGAGCAAGGGGTAAGCACCAAAACAGAAGACGCCGGTGAGCATGGCATCGGACTGTATCTGATTGCCAGCTACGTTGGCCGCTGTGGTGGTGTGATTACGTTAGAAGACAATGAACCTTGTGGAACTTTATTTTCCGTATTTATTCCGAAAGTGAAAAAGACTTATGACACAACCAATAACGATTCTGATTGTTGAAGACGAGACTCCGCTCGCAGAGATGCATGCGGAGTTTATTCGCCATTTCCACGGCTGTGGTCAGGTATGGTTGGCGGGAAATCTTGCTCAGGCCAGAATGATGATTGAGCGATTCAAACCCGATTTGATCTTGCTGGATAACTATTTGCCCGATGGCAAAGGCATCACGCTATTGCACGAATTAACTCAGGCGCGTTTCCCTGGTGGTGTGGTATTCACCACCGCGGCAAGTGATATGGATACGGTGTCAGAGGCGGTGCGGTGCGGCGTATTCGACTATTTAGTGAAGCCGATTGCCTACGAGCGCTTGGGGCAAACGCTTGAGCGCTACCATGTACGCAAGCGGATGCTTGCTAACAGCGATAGCGCCAGCCAGCGTCAGATTGATGATATGTTCAATGCCTATGCACGTGGCGAGCAGAAAGAAGAGTTGCCAGTTGGCATTGATGCGTTGACCTTAGATAAGGTGCAGAAGTTATTTGCCGATCCGGATGCGCGTCATACCGCTGAAACCGTTGCACAAGAGCTTAAGCTAAGCCGAACAACGGCACGGCGCTACTTAGAGTTTTGCGCGGGCCGCCATCTGATTATGGCTGAAATTGTGTATGGAAAAGTTGGCCGCCCACAGCGAACCTATAGAGCGCCAGAAACGGCCAAAAATGGCTGATGAATGGGCTGATTATTGATGGGTAGCTGGCTGAAAATACAAAAAACACATGCTTAATGCCGATCAGATGCGCTACGGCTCAATCTTTATGTATTTCACGGTTTCAAAATGGTCGCTACCTGTATATACTCACAGCAAAACTGTATAAACAAACAGGTGGTGGAATGAAAGCACTTACAGCCAGACAGCAGGAAGTCTACGATCTGATTCGTGACCATATTGAACAAACTGGCATGCCGCCAACCCGCGCTGAAATTGCTCAGCGCTTGGGATTCCGCTCTCCTAATGCGGCAGAAGAACATTTAAAAGCGTTGCAGCGTAAGGGCGTTATCGAGATCGTTTCCGGCGCTTCTCGTGGTATTCGTCTTTTGATGGAAGATGAAACGGGCCTGCCTTTAATTGGCCGCGTGGCAGCCGGTGAGCCCCTGTTAGCGCAAGAACATATTGAAGGCCATTATCAAGTGGATCCTGCTTTGTTTAAGCCAAATGCAGATTTCTTACTACGCGTTAACGGCATGTCGATGCGCGATATCGGCATTTTAGACGGTGATTTGCTGGCCGTGCATAAAACTCAGGATGTGCGTAATGGCCAGGTTGTGGTTGCGCGTATCGAAGATGAGGTGACGGTTAAACGTCTGAAAAAACAAGGCAATATTGTTCAGCTGTTGCCAGAAAACAGCGACTTCGAGCCTATCGTTGTTGACCTGCGTGAGCAAAACTTCACGATCGAAGGTTTAGCGGTAGGCGTTATTCGCAACGGCGACTGGATCTAAAACTTCGCCTGTTGTGTTTGACATCACACCGATAGATTAAGCCCCTTAATTGGGGCTTTTTTATGCGGCATATTTGTTCATGACTGCAGCCTCTTTGTGTTGAGATAACGGATAGCTCATCTGGAATGAATTCAAAAAAATGAAAATGCTTACACCAACCGATAAGGCGCTGTGGATCCTCGCACTACCGATGATCCTTTCGAATATCTCTGTTCCGCTATTAGGGCTAGTCGATACCGCGGTGATTGGGCACTTGGATAGCCCTGTTTATCTTGGTGGCGTAGCCGTTGGCGCGATGGCGACGTCATTCTTATTTATGCTGCTGCTGTTTTTGCGCATGAGCACGACGGGACTGACTGCGCAAGCATTCGGTGCAGGGGACAAAACGGCGCTGGCTCGTGCGTTGGTGCAGCCGATGCTCTTAGCGTTGCTGGCAGGGTTCGCTATTATTGCGCTGCGGCAGCCTTTGATTAACGGCGTGCTGCGAATTGTTGGCGGTCATGAGGATGTGCTGGAGCAGGCTCGTCTATTTATGCAGATTCGCTGGCTTGGTGCTCCTGCGACGCTGGCAAACCTTGTTATTCTTGGCTGGCTGTTAGGCGTTCAATATGCCCGTGCGCCGGTTATATTGCTGGTTGTGGGCAACGTTATTAACATCACGCTGGACCTGTGGTTTGTTGTTGGGTTGGGCTGGAAGGTGCCTGGTGCAGCAAGTGCCACGGTGATTGCCGACTATGCGACCTTTTTATTGGGGCTCGGTCTGATTTGGCACGTGATGAAACTGCGCGGTCTGCATCTGGAATATTTCCGTAATGCGTGGCGTGGGAACCTTCGCCGTCTGTTGGCGTTAAATCGCGATATCATGCTGCGTTCTTTGTTGCTGCAATTATGCTTTTCATCGCTGACGATTCTGGGTGCCAGAATGGGAAGTGAAGTGGTGGCGGTGAATGCGGTACTGATGAATTTGCTGACGTTTACCGCCTACGCGCTAGATGGTTTTGCTTATGCAGTGGAAGCCCATTCAGGGCAGGCCTATGGTGCACGCGACGGTCGTAAACTGCAGAAAATTTGGCATTCTGCCTGTCGGCAGGCGGGTATTGTGGCGGTATTTTTTGCCATGTTATATGCCGTATTTGGCCAACAAATCATCCAGATATTAACCTCGTTGCCAGAAGTACAATCGTTGGCATTACACTATCTGCCATGGCAAATTGTTTTACCACTGCTGGGCGTATGGTGTTACCTGCTGGATGGCATGTTTATCGGTGCGACGCGCGGTGCTGAAATGCGCAATAGCATGGCCGTTGCCGCTGCGGGGTATGGTTTAACACTGTTCACGCTCCCTTGGCTGGGTAATCACGGTTTATGGCTGGCTTTAGCGGTATTTTTATCGTTGCGCGGACTTTCATTATGGATTGTCTGGCGACGTCATTGGCGGGAGAGAACTTGGTTCCCTGTCAATAATGTTGAATTAAATTAGGTTGTTATAGCGTTAAGCAATGAGGGCAATGTGATAATTCCGATAGTTTTCGCATTGCCCTAAAATGGCGCGCTATTAATATTTGCTTACATTCTAACTGATAAAAATTATTCTCCGCTTATTCCCTGTTTTTTCTCTGCTTTTATGCCTTTTTGCGAAGATTTTTTATTAAATATTATCGATTATCTAGCTGAAAATATTTTTATGCTCAGTATCCGCTAGTCTTAATGGTGAACGTTAACTGATGCCTCACATCGCAATTGTGATTAATTCAATCTAGTACAGATGTGTGGGGAATATATTCCATTACATAAGTGATACGGAGTTATTATGAATAAAGATCAAGCGAGCGGTAACTGGAAGCAGTTTAAAGGCACAGTGAAAGAAAAATGGGGCAAGTTAACCGACGATGATCTTACCGTAATCGAAGGGAAACGCGATCAGCTGGTAGGTAAAATCCAGGAACGCTACGGCTATCAGAAAGAAGCCGCTGAAAAAGAAGTTAAAGCGTGGGAAGATCATAATAAATATCGTTGGTGATATTTAAACTTGCTTGCCTAAATAATCACTCTGCAAATACGCATTATAAATAAAGAACGGATACGAATATTAAAACGGGAAATACTCCATTATTGATATTCCTTTATTAATAATGTGCCACTGCTGATATTGATTGCAGATGATTAAAAAGAGAGCCGCAGATGCGGCTCTTTTTTATGCGTTATTTAAACGCTATTTTTTCTTTTTTGGTTCGGAATGATCGTGATGACATGTATCACGATTATCGCAAGACTCAATTTTCCCACAGTCTCGACATAAACCATGCGCTTCTACCACGCTATGCTGCAGTGAGAACCCCGTCAGCGCGGCGAGCTTTTCTAAATGTTCCTGCACATCCTGCGTTGTTTGCTCAGTCACCTGCCCACAGCGATGGCAAATAAATAATGCAGACGTATGGCTAGGCTCTTCGATGTGATGACACATTACGTAGCTATTGGTGGACTCCACTTTGTGGATGAAGCCTTGTTCTAGCAAAAAGTCGAGAGCGCGATAAATGGTCGGCGGCTTAGCCTGTGGCTCAGAAACACGTAGCAAATCCAGTAAATCATAAGCACTGATAGTGCCTTTCTGGCAGGCCATCAGACGCAACACCTCCATTCTTTGCGGAGTCAGTCGAACATTGCGTTGCAGACAAATCTCTTCTGCCTGTGCGAGCAGTCGCTCTAACGAGGTTGTGGTCATGATGTTTTGCTTCCGGCCAAGCCAATAGGGTGCCGTTATTTTAACATAGTTATACTCGTCATACTTCAAGCTACATTTTGTTAGCAGTGTTTGCTTAAAACCCAAAATAAAACGGGCTGACAGGGGATTCCCGTCAGCCCGCTTTTACTTAAGGCTGCAGTGGCAAATATTCAATCTGTTATTTGATTTCAGACTGATGCGCATAGGCGTCGCCGTTATTCAGATTATTGATAACAGTTGCGCGTTGATCTTGTGCACTTAGCTGTGAAAATGTTGCGCTACCGTGGACGGTAGAACTCGCGATACCGGCTTCATGCAGTTTTTGTTTAGCCATCATCTGATGAGCGTAAGCAGAGCCGTTACGGTTTGAGTACGCTAAGGTACTTTGTTCTGCTGGGCTGAGGTCAGAAAATGATTGAGCAAAAGCTGAACCAGTTAGAGTAAGAGCAACGATAGCAGACAGTAAAATTGAAGTTTTCATGATTTTCTCTTCTTTAAATTTTTTGCAGTAGGTCAGGGCACTCGGTGGTGGCTCACTGACCTACTTTGCAGGATTTAATAACAAATTCAGTTCTGTATGGCACTGGGCAATGCCGATTATTTATTGATAGTAATTTGATGAGCTTGAGCACTACCGTTGTTCAGATGATTGACAACGGTTGCGCGCTGTTCACTTGCGGTCATATCAGAAAAGCTTTGTGCAAAAGCAGAACCCGCAAGGGCTAGAGTCATTAGTACGGTCAAAGTAATAGTTTTCATGGTGTCATCTCGCTAAATATGTGATCTAGATACTGATTTAATAGACCAGTCGTCTAGTTAAAGGGTAAAAAATAATGCCAAACGTTTTCACGCAGGCATTCATTGTGCTGCGATTGTCTCTTTAAATGGTGCCGGGCTTCAGCAAGCGTTCCGTACGCTGCATGGCTGAAACAAACGGTGCATCAGATCTGTTGACCTTAGCCCGTAACGCTGCGCCTAACCATAAAGAGTATAGTGAATCTGCGAGTAGTTCGGGGGATTCTTCAATCACCAGCGACCCTTCTTCAACGCCAGACTCGATACTCGACTGCAACTGGGCGATGACGCGTGTGATACCAGAATCTAATGCTTCACGCATGACCTCTGATAAATCACTGACTTCACCTGCCAGTTTTACGACTAAGCACTTACTGTGGCATACCGTTTCACAGCTTTGCGTCATCCAATGTGAGAAATAATCTAACAAATGCTGACGCTGTGTCTTTTGCCCATCCGAAAACTTCTCTTTCAGCATTATTACGTAATCGCTGAAATAACGGGTAAGCATAGCTTCACCAAACTTCTCTTTAGATTTGAAGTAATGGTAGAACGAACCTTTTGGTACCCCTGCGGTAGCCAGAAGCTCATTTAAACCCATCGCCGTAAAGCCAAGGTTTAAAATCAATTCTTCACCCACATCTAAGATGTGTTCGCAGGTGCTGTTGGTCGTGCTCGTCGTTTTGTTCATGTGAGTTACTATAGTAGACCGGTTGGTCTAAGTCAATAATCAAGTAAATCTGTGAACCAGATCACATGTGTATGGATTAGTTTACACACAGGGTAACGCTAGCCACAGTCGCTAATGGCTGTAAGAGTATCTCAGTTCTGCCGAAAAATCAGGTATCTCACGTTTTCTAAAGCAGAGTGCTTGAGCCTCTGGCCGCTTGGCATGAGCGCGGAAGTCTGTGGGTTCAGCTCAAATTCACGGTATACTTGCCTAATACCCACGGCGATGCTGTTTTTTCTAGGCGCCGTATCTGATTCAAACTGACTGAAATCCTGAGAATAATGACCCAAAACGCCAATAATCCTTCTTCTGCTATGCCATTCAGCCAGAGCCGCTTTTCTGTTGCGCCGATGCTGGATTGGACCGATCGCCATTGCCGCTATTTTCATCGCAAGCTGACTAAACAGACCCTTTTATATACCGAGATGGTGACGACGGGTGCCATTATTCACGGCAAAGGTGACTATCTGGCTTATAGCGAAGAAGAGCATCCGTTGGCGTTGCAGCTGGGAGGAAGCGATCCTGAAGCTCTGGCGCATTGTGCGCGTTTGGCTGAGCAGCGTGGCTACGATGAGATTAACCTCAACGTAGGCTGTCCTTCAGATCGCGTTCAAAATGGTCGTTTTGGGGCTTGCCTGATGGGCGAAGCCCAGCTGGTTGCCGACGGCATTAAAGCGATGCGTGACGTGGTTTCTATTCCTGTTACCGTGAAAACGCGTATTGGCATTGACGATCAGGATAGCTATCAATTTTTGTGCGATTTTATCGGCATAGTTTCAGGCAAAGGCGAATGCAATAGCTTTACAGTTCATGCGCGCAAAGCATGGCTCTCTGGCTTAAGTCCGAAAGAAAACCGTGAAATCCCGCCGCTCGATTATGAGCGTGTCTATCAGTTAAAACGCGATTTTCCTCATTTAAATATCGCCATCAACGGCGGCATTAAAACGCTGGAAGAAGCCAAAATACATCTGCAGCATTTAGATGGCGTGATGATGGGGCGCGAAGCCTATCAAAGCCCAAGCATTTTAGCGCATGTCGATCGCGAGTTATTTGATCCTTCTGCCGAAGTGCCAAACAGCATTGATGTTGTACGTTCTTTGTATCCGTATATTGAACGTGAATTGGCTAATGGAACCTATCTGGGCCATATAACGCGTCATATCCTCGGTATATTCCAGAGCATCCCCGGCGCTCGCCAATGGCGTCGTCATCTGAGTGAAAATGCGCACAAGGCGGGAGCAGGCGTTGAAGTGGTTGAAGCTGCTTTGCAATTTGTTAGCCAGTCACGTGGTGAATAAAACTAAAATTTAGTAAAACTCATCAGGCGCTGTTGCATAAGCTGCAGCGCTATCTTTTAAAATCATATAGTTACGTAATTTCTATTCTTGGCATGATTCTTGTAAATCACTGAGTAGTCGACGGTATCACCGTTGTATTTCACTCAGGAGATCACCATGTTGGAAGTCCTCTTTATTCTTGGCTTTTTTGTCATGCTGATGGTGACCGGAATTTCAATTCTCGGCATTATCGCCGCCGTGGCCGTTGCCACACTGTTCATGCTGTTTGGTGGCCTGTTTGTGATGGTCTTTAAACTGCTGCCGTGGATTGCTTTGGCTATTGTGGTGGTGTGGATCTATCGCTCCATGCAGAAGCCACAGACGAGGCGTTATTATTAATCGTTGAGTTGTAACCCCCTCCCAGCCTCCCCCTTCGCAGGGGGAGGGGCCGATTGCCCTTCTTTATTTACTAAGGAGGGCTATTACTCTGGTATCAATAAACTCGATCCCTGTGTTCCGCGACTTTGCAGGGTTTCGTGCGCTTTTTTGGCATCCGCTAAAGCAAATTTCTGCGCATCGGGTACATCCACGTTAATCGCGCCGCTGGCGATCAGCGAAAAGAGTTCGTGACTAGCGCTGAGTAAATCCTGATGGCTGTTGATGTAGCCGTTGAGAGAAGGGCGCGTGACATACAACGAACCTTTCTGGTTTAAAATTCCCAAATCCACGCCGGTAACGGGGCCTGAAGCGTTGCCGAAGCTCACCATCAGGCCGCGTTTTTTCAGGCTATCGAGTGAGGCCAGCCAAGTGCTTTTCCCCACCGAGTCGTACACGACGCTGACTTTTTCACCTTGAGTCAGCTCGGACACGCGTTGGGCAATGTCTTCGGTTTGATAATTAATGGTTGCCCATGCCCCCGCCTGTTTGGCGCGCTCTGCTTTGGCATCGGAGCCTACGGTGCCAATCAGTTTGGCGCCGAGCGCTTTTGCCCACTGGCAGGCGATTTGGCCGACGCCACCGGCTGCGGCATGGAATAAGAAGATTTCACCCGCTCTGATTTCATAGGTTTGACGCAGCAAATAGTGCACGGTCAGGCCTTTTAAGAAAGCGGCGGCACCTTGTTCAAAACTAATGGCTTCGGGAAGCAGCGCAACCTTCTCGGCTGGCACGTTATGAACGGTGCTGTAGGCGCCGAGCGAGCTTTGCGCATAAACCACGCGGTCACCCACTTCAATGCTGGTTACGCCTGCGCCCACTTTTGTCACGACGCCAGCCGCTTCGGTTCCTAGACCTGACGGAAACTGGGGCACTGGGTACAGTCCGCCACGAATATAGGTGTCAATGTAGTTGATTCCGATTGCTTTATTGCTGATTTGTACTTCGCCAGCCGCGGGATCTTTTGGCGTAAACTCTACATATTCAAGAACTTCTGGCCCGCCGTGGGCGTTAAACTGGATACGTTTTGCCATCGTCTTTCCTCAGATGCATAGTGTCATTGTTATAATCGAAAATCGGGCACATTCAGGTATACTGACGCGTCTTTCATTAACAGGTAAAGCATTCCCACTATGGCAGGAAATAAACCCACCAACAAATCAAACGAGACCCCGCGCGACAGGCAGATGGAGGGGCTCAAGCTACCACCACATTCGCTGGAAGCGGAACAGTCCGTGTTGGGCGGGTTGATGCTGGACAACGAACGCTGGGATAACGTGGCAGAACGTGTCGTCGCCAACGATTTCTACAGTCGTCCACACCGCCTCATCTTTACTGAAATGCAGCGCTTGCTAGAAATGAGCAAGCCTATCGACCTGATCACGCTGTCTGAATCATTGGAGCAGCGCGGTGAATTAGAGTCGGTGGGCGGATTTGCATATCTAGCCGAGCTGTCGAAAAACACCCCAAGCGCGGCAAACATCGGCGCTTATGCGGATATCGTGCGTGAACGTGCGGTAGTTCGCGATATGATCTCGGTAGCCAACGAGATCGCCGATGCGGGCTACGATCCGCAAGGCCGCAGCAGCGAAGATTTGCTGGATCTGGCCGAGTCTCGCGTATTCCAAATTGCTGAGAATCGTGCCAATAAAGACGAAGGGCCAAAAAGTGTCGATCGTATTCTTGAACAGACGGTCGCGCGAATTGAGCAGCTCTATCAGACGCCACATGATGGTGTGACTGGCGTTGATACCGGCTATCAGGATCTGAACAAGAAAACCGCTGGTTTGCAGCGCTCTGATTTAATTATCGTGGCAGCACGTCCATCGATGGGGAAAACCACCTTTGCGATGAACCTGTGTGAAAATGCCGCGATGACGCAGGATAAACCGGTGCTAATTTTCAGTCTGGAAATGCCCGGCGAACAGATCATGATGCGTATGCTGGCTTCCTTGGCTCGCGTCGACCAAACCAAAATTCGTACCGGTCAGCTAGATGATGAAGATTGGGCGCGAATTTCAAGCACCATGGGGATTCTGCTGGAAAAACGGAACATGTATATCGATGATTCCTCCGGCCTAACCCCAACGGAAGTGCGTTCACGCGCACGCCGTATTTTCCGCGAGCATGACGGCCTTAGCCTAATCATGATCGACTACCTACAGTTGATGCGGGTTCCGTCTTTGTCAGATAACCGTACCTTGGAAATCGCAGAAATTTCGCGTTCACTCAAAGCGTTAGCGAAAGAGTTGCAGGTTCCGGTCGTGGCGCTGTCTCAGCTTAACCGCTCCTTGGAGCAGCGTGCTGATAAACGCCCAGTTAACTCTGACCTGCGTGAATCGGGCTCAATTGAGCAGGATGCCGACTTGATCATGTTTATCTATCGTGACGAGGTCTATCACGAGAATAGTGATTTAAAAGGCATTGCGGAGATTATTTTGGGTAAACAGCGTAACGGCCCAATCGGTACGGTTCGCTTAACCTTTAACGGCCAGTTCTCACGTTTCGACAACTACGCAGGCCCGCAGTACGATGACGAATAATTGAACGAGCAGCAGCTCTAAGCGCGTTCAGAAGTAGGTGTATTTATTAACTCATTTGAGAAATCGGGAAGGAATAGAAATGAAAGCGGCAACCGCAGTCATTGATCGCCGCGCTCTGCGACACAACTTTCAGCAAATTCGTCAATTTGCGCCGCACAGCCGACTGATAGCCGTTGTAAAAGCCAATGCTTACGGGCACGGGCTTTTAGAAACTGCCAAAACGTTAAAAGATGCAGACTGCTATGGCGTAGCGCGTATCGGTGAAGCGCTGAAACTGCGTTCAGGCGGTATCGTAAAACCTATCCTGATGCTGGAAGGTTTTTTCTCTGCCGATGATTTGCCGGTTTTAGTCGCCAACAATATCGAGACGGCCATTCATAGCGATGAGCAATTGCAGGCTTTAGAAGAGGCCGATTTAGAGCGCCCGATTAAGGTCTGGATGAAACTCGACACGGGCATGCACCGTTTGGGCGTGCGTCCAGAGCAGGCGGAAGCTTTCTATCAGCGTCTTTCCAACTGTCGCAACGTGGAGCAGCCCGTGAATATCATGAGCCACTTTAGCCGTGCGGATGAGCCTGAAACGGGAATGACTGAAGCTCAACTGGCCTGTTTCGATGCATTCGCTACGGGTAAGCCGGGCTTGCAATCCATTGCGGCTTCCGGCGGTATTCTGCTGTGGCCTCAGTCGCATCGCGACATGGTTCGTCCTGGGATTATCCTGTATGGCGTATCGCCTTTAGCGGAGCCCTATGCCGATCACTACGGTTTACAGCCGGTGATGACGCTAAAATCTAGCCTGATTGCGGTGCGCGAGCACAAGGCCGGTGAGCCTGTTGGTTATAACGGAACTTGGGTCAGCCAGCGTGATACGCGTTTAGGCGTGGTCGCGATTGGTTATGGCGATGGTTATCCACGCAGTGCGCCGTCGGGAACGCCTGTGTTGCTGAACGGCCGTGAAGTACCGATTGTTGGCCGCGTATCTATGGATATGATTTCAGTCGATTTAGGCCCTGAAGCCAAAGATAAAGTGGGCGATGAAGTGGTGCTGTGGAGCGCTGAACTACCGGTTGAGAAGATTGCTAGCTATACGGGGATCAGTGCTTACGAATTGATTACCAAGCTAACTCCACGTGTGACGATGGAGTATGTCGGCGAATAACTGCTAGGCTGGCCCCTCCCAACCTCCCCCTTGTCAGGGGGAGGAGCCGATCGAGTTTCTCATTGGAAGTCGGTTTGCTTCCTTCTTACTAAGAAAGAGTCGAACGAGTTTTTCATTGGAAACCAGTCTGCTCCCTCCCCTGCGAAGGGGAGGACTGGGGTGGGGTCAGTCTTTCAGTTATTTTTACAGCGACGCTTCGTAAATCTTACGGCTATCTTCTAGCGTGATATCACTGTTTTCGCCCAGCGCAGTCATGCCGTGCTCTTCCAGTTTTGCCAGCAGGCCTGGGATGGAGCTGGCATCAACGCCGTAATCTTTCAGATACGTTTTAATGCCCATTTCTTCGAAGAATTTACGCGTAGCAGCAATCGCGGCATCAATGCGCTGTTCTTCATTACCTTCACGAATATTCCATACGCGCTCTGCGTATTGCAGCAGCTTAGCGTGTTTCTGTTGGCGTTTTGCTTGCAGCAGAGAAGGCAGTACCACGGCTAAGGTCTGTGCGTGATCCATACCGTGCATCGCAGTCAGTTCATGACCCAGCATATGCGTTGCCCAGTCCTGTGGTACACCAGCACCGATCAGGCCGTTCAGCGCCATAGTGGCACTCCACATAATGTTGGCACGAACATCATAGTTTTCCGGTTCGGCTAGCGCACGTGGGCCTTCTTCGATCAGGGTCAAAAGCAGACCTTCTGCGAAACGATCTTGAACTTTAGCGTCAACCGGGTAAGTCAGATATTGCTCAACGGTATGCACAAACGCATCCACTACGCCGTTTGCCACCTGATGCGCTGGCAGGGTGTAGGTTACAACCGGATCTAGGATAGCGAACTGAGGCATCACGAATGGAGACTGGAATGCACGTTTATCTCCTGTCGCACGGCGAGTGATAACCGCGCCCTTGTTCATTTCAGAACCGGTCGCAGGCAGGGTTAACACCGCTGCCAATGGGATGGCGCTGGTGATTTTGCTGCCGTAGGTTTCAAGAATGTCCCAAGGCTCACCGACGTAGTTTGCCGCTGCGGCAATGAACTTGGTGCCATCAATAACGGAACCGCCGCCGACAGCCAGCAGGAAATCGATTTTCTCGTTGTGAACCACTTCGACGCATTTCATCAGCGTTTCGTAAGATGGGTTTGGCTCGATGCCACCGAATTCAAATACGTGTAAACCTTTCAGCGCTGCGTGAACCTGATCCAAAACGCCGGTGCGTTTTACGCTGCCGCCGCCGTAGGTGATCAGGATGCGTGCATTTTCGGGCACTTCATTGCGTAGGTTAGCGATTTGGCCTTCGCCGAACAGAACTTTAGTTGGGGTGTGGAGTGTGAAATTTTGCATTGAAATTTGCCTCAGTGTTTATTTTGATTCGTTATGCTTTGGCCGTCGACGCCATTGCATTTTCTGAATGCTATTCTGGGCGTAATGAGCGTATGGCTCAATGCTCATTTCTGTTGATGACTTGCCTATTTCTACAATCAACTGTAGAAATAGAGATGTATTTGGCATCATTCATTGCACTTTATTTGGTTCGGCGGGGATTGGTCAATGTTAATCGATGAGCGGTGGACACAGCTTGCACAGCAGCTAAGCCGTCAGGTGGTTCAGCCTGGAGTGAGTGCGTCACCGATTGAGAATGTAAAAATAATCTATGCTAATCAGCATCAACCGCGTACGCCGGTGATGTATGAGCCTTGTATTATCATTGTGTTACAAGGGCATAAAGTGGGCTATCTCGGCGAGCAGGTGTTTCGCTACGATCCCACTAATTATCTGCTGATGACGCTGCCATTACCCTGCGAATGCGAGACGTTTGCCACTCCAGATGAGCCGCTGATCGGTTTATCAGTGCGGGTAAACACCAGCATGTTGCAGGATCTCTTAATGGATATCGGTGACGGTTTGGCCGCCAAGCAGCGCTGTCAGTCGAGCGGTGTGAAATCGGTATCTTTGGATGAGTCGATGTTTTGTGCCACCGAACGCTTGGTCGATGCAATGGCTAATCCATTACAGGCACGTGTATTAGGACCGCAAATTGTGCGCGAAATGCTGTTCCACGCGCTGTGTGGAGACGGTGGCGAAGCGCTACAGGCGTTAGCTAACCGTCACAGCCACTTCAGTCAGATCGCTAAGGCGCTACGCCTGATTGAACAACAGTACTCAGATAGCCTAAACGTTGATTTGCTGGCGCAGGAAGTGAATATGAGCGTTTCTGCGTTTCATCATAATTTCAAAGCCGTTACGGCTACCTCTCCGCTGCAATATATCAAATCCTTCCGCTTGCATAAGGCGCGAATGATGATGTTGCATGACGGGCTAAAAGCCAGCACCGCGGCCATTCGCGTGGGTTATGAGAGCGCTTCGCAGTTTAGCCGTGAATATAAACGTTTCTTCGGTAATACGCCGAGTGAGCAAATGACGCGCTACCGCGAAGGTGGCTTGAGCATCGTTGAGCGATAAAAATGAATTTTGCCGCAGGAGTGGTCTGCCATGATTGAAAAGGAATATCTGTTAGCCGGTATGTGGGTGCGTGAGCATCGTGTATCGGTACCGCTGAACTGGTCTGATGAAAATGATCCGCGCCGTATTACGGTTTTTGCACGTGAGTTATCAGAGGGCGGCAAAGCGGCAGAAGATTTACCATGTTTGCTGTTCTTACAAGGCGGCCCTGGCGGGAAATCGCCGCGACCAACCAGTAAAGGCGGATGGTTAGGCGAGGCGCTGAAAAGCTTTCGCGTGATCTTGCTTGATCAACGCGGCACGGGGCAGAGCAGCAGGATCGAATCGAGCGTGATCCGCAATATGGACGTGGATCAAACCGCTGACTATCTCAGCTATTTCCGCGCTGATTCTATTGTGGCAGATGCTGAGCATCTGAGAAAAACGCAGTTTGGTGGCCGTAAATGGAGCACCTTAGGGCAGAGTTTTGGTGGCTTTATCACCCTGACTTATTTATCTCAGGCCCCAGAAGGGCTTGATGCCTGTTATATCACCGGTGGTCTACCCTCAATTAAACCCGATGCCGAGCAGCTGTATCAGCGCACCTATCAGAAGCTGAAAGAAAAGAATCAGATTTTCTTCTCGCGCTATCCCCACATGCAGCAGCAAATCAACCGGATTGCGGACGTGCTAAACGAGCAGGATGTGTATCTGCCCGATGGCGATATCCTCACCGTACAGCGTTTGCAAACGCTGGGTATTCAGTTAGGTATGAGTGAAGGCTATGAGAATTTGCTGTGGCTGTTTGATGAAGCCTTTAATCATGAAGGTGAGCTGAGCGATACGTTCTTGTCGCAGGTGATGCATCTCACCGGCTTCACCGAGCATCCTCTGTACGCTGTTCTGCATGAAAGTATTTATGCTGATAATCATAGTGGGGCGACCCACTGGGCAGCGCAGCGCGTGCATGACACGCTGCCTGAGTTTCAATCCGATTGCCGCCCGCTGTTGTTAACGGGCGAGATGATCTATCCGTGGATGTTTGATGAAATGCAGTGTTTACGACCGCTCCGCGATGCAGTTCACCAGTTGGCGCAGCGTTCGGAATGGCAACCGTTGTACGACGCGGAGCGCTTGGCTGCCAATACGGTGCCAGTGGTTGCGGCGGTTTATTACAATGACATGTATGTAGATGTTGGTTTATCGCTGGAAACGGCCAAGCATATTGGCAACGTGGAAACGTGGATCACCAGTGAATTTGAACACAATGGTTTGCGGGTGGGGAACGTGTTTGCTCACCTACGTCAGATGATGGCGCTGCGCGGCGTGAATTAAAGCCCCTTTATTTTCAAACATAAAATTCAAACGTAAAATTCAAACGAAAAAAACCCGCCATTGGCGGGTTTTTTATGACTCATACTTATCAGACATTCTCTAAGCATAAAGCTTAGAAGAAAAGGTCTTAGAAGTAGTAGTTAACACCAGCGGTGAAATCGTGGGTAGCCACTTTAACTTTGGAAGCTTGTGCAGTTGCATCGCCAGCGTCCAGGTATTTGTAGCCCAGATCCAGATCCATGTGGTTGTTGATAGCGTAAGAAACGCCAGTACCAACGCTCCATGCGAAGTTATCACCGTTACCAGTGTGGCTTGCACCATCCTGAGTGTTTTTCAGGTTTACGTTAGCGTAACCGATACCAGCACTGATGTATGGAGTGAAAGCAGTGTCGGTATTGATGTCGTAGTAACCGTTCAGCATAGCGGTCTGCAGACGTACACGGTTGTGAGTACGAGTGTTGTCAGCTTTGATGAAGTGATCGGTATCAGTAGTATCACGGAATGAATAATCTAATTCTGCACGAATTGGCAGGTTGAATTCATTCTGGAAGTTATAACCGAATACCAGGCCAGCGGTGCCAGCTTGTTTGGTGTCACGCGGTACGCTGCTGCCAGTTGCAGATTTCTGACCGTGGATTTGCTCCAGGCTGGTACCCAGTTTAGCACCGGCATAATAGCCAGTGTTTTCAGAGTTAGCAGCAAAAGCAGAAACAGAAGTTGCTAAGCCGATAATTACGGCCAGGCTAGTTAATTTTTTCATGATAGATTCCAACTTAATAAGTATTTTACTTGTGAAACTATATCATCATGTGACAGTTGTCACAAAAATGAAGACGCTAGATAATAATAGCGATCCCTGTACGAAAATTGAATTATTTTTTTACTAATAAAATCAAAGGGTAGTGTTTTTTGTGTAAGTTTGTTTAGTTTTTGTTTAGAGAAAATCCACTTTTAGTAGGAATAGTCTTATTTATAACGTTTACAAGCGATTGATATTTAATCATCGTAATTTCGCTATGAGCTTAAAATAAACGTCTCTTATTCTTTCATGTAATGAGTAAATTTATGTATAGAAAGTAGGTTTAGAAATTTACTTATTTTTATTATTTTGGAATATGACGATAAATAACATTTTTTTTCGTTTAAAGAATAAATATTCGTTAAATAGGATTTAGTTTAAATATATCCTTAGCTAAGAAGTTTCTTGAAATGAAAATAAATCTGCACGAATATTTATATAATTCATGCAGATACAAAATGTGATCGGGGTCACTTTTACAGCCGTATCGTTGACAGGTTATGCATCCATATCGCTGGCACAAACTTGGTTACGCCCTGCCGTTTTCGCTCTATACAGGCGTTTATCGGCCTGCGACTGTAGGCTTTCTATGCTGCAACCCGTCGTTCCAGAACAGGCAGAAACGCCCATTGATGCAGTGACCTCTACGGTTCTGCCATCAGAAAGCATCAGATTTTGGCGATTAAACTGTGTATGAATACGTTCGGCAATCGCCACCGCCTCAGAAAGCACGGTGTTTGGCAGCATGATGCAGAACTCCTCACCGCCAATGCGGCCAATGATGTCCTGCTTGCGTAGCATCGATGTCATTGTGTCTGCGGCATGTTTAAGCGCCAGATCGCCAACATGATGGCCATAGACATCATTGATATTCTTAAACTTATCTAAATCAACCTGAATGATAGCCATGGAACGCCCGTAGCACTGACCTTTGCGCGTTATCTCTTCGGCTTTATCAAAGAAACCACGACGGTTAAGCAGTTCAGTTAACGGATCGTGTTCCGCGCGCCAGCTCAGCCGATTCTGTAAGGTTTCCATATTGCGCACTAGCCGTGATATCACGTAATGGGTGCCAATCAGGGTGATAACAAAGAGACACCACAGGGCAACTAACGTCAGGCTGATGCGGCCATACTGGTCCTGTAAGCCTTGGCGCAAGGATTGCAGACTAATCAAGGTGATATTCGGATTTTCCATACGGGTAAACGTCACAAAGCTGGTGCCGATACGGGTTGTCCCTTCGCTTTGCTTTAATACGGCTTTTTGTAGCGAGAGCCTCTGTGCCTCAGAAAAGTATTTACCGCGATACCAGTTGGTATCGGAAGATGTGATCGGCTCAAAGTGACTGTCATACAACATAAAAACACTGTGCGGATGGGAAGGAAGTGCCTCTTGAAGATAGTAATTGAATCTTTTAATCGAGAAATCAATTCCCAAGATCCCCCACCAACGATCGCCATAATCGACAGGCGCAGTTGCGCTGATCAGCATTCCATCTTGCTGATTGTCAAACATGCGGCTCCAAAATGCTTTTCGGTGCGGATTAGCCTCTGGAGCCGCCATCGGGAAGTAAGGTCGCGCCAACATATGCGTATACAGCCCTGAAATCAGTGACTTGTCCCGTGGTGGCGTTGAAGACAAATAGAAGCCTGAACGCGAGATATAGTAAATACGCGGCTGTAATGCTTGGTTAAGATTGGTGAGCGGCAGTAACGCTTTGAGACGCATGGCGGCATTGATTTCTGTTAGCCACAAATCGTTATTCGGACGGTCGCTTGAGGGGAGTAGACCAATTTGACTGTCACCGATCCCATTGAGCGGTGGAGATGCCGAATGGCTGTGACCTGTTTGCCAAATATCCTGCACACGCAACGTGGCCATTTCAGCTTCAAGCAGTCGTTTTTGCTCCGGCATGATGGGCTGAGAAAGCATATAGCGCATGTAATTACGTAAGAAAAGCAGGTTATCCAAACGAAACTGCATACGGCTTCCAAGCTGCGCGCTCACGTTTTCCAGCCGGTTTAATTGGCTTGCCTGATAGCCGTTGTTCAGCACTTGCCCCTGACGCCAGAAAAGCAACGATGTAAAAATGAAGACAGCAAAAAAACAGATATTAATAATCCTTTGCGGGGTAAATCGTCGGCTGCACTGGGGCGTTGCGGGGATATCGGACAAACCGTTCTCCTGATTGATATTGAAGCGGCCTTCAATGGCCAATAATTTCATCTGTGGATGATTTTTACGTACGAAATAGTGCTTTTGCCTAGCTCTGAGTGGAGCATAGCCTATATGGCGCAGATTTCAGAAATGAATAGATCTAAGATTAATTTAAAGTGCGGAAGATGGTTCGCCCATCCCGCCTTGCGATTCGGCCGGATGGGGATAAAGTGGACTGCTATCTAAATACGGTCACTGCATCGACGAGCCACATGGCCTGCTGTTTTACCTTGGCTGATGCTTCCGCGCCTTCTTGTACTAAAACCGCATTTTGATGGGTGATGCGATCAAGCTCATCAATGGCTCGGCTGACTTCATTGAGTCCGGTACTCTGTTCTGAGGTCGCAGCGCTAATCTGCGCAATAAGATCGGTGACATTTCTCACCTGTTCAACAATATCCCGCATGGTACTTCCGGCCGTATGAACCTGATTTGTGCCGCTTTGGACTTTCTCCGCGCTGGCTTCGATCAGGCTTTTGATTTCGCTCGCGGCGCTTGCGCTGCGTTGGGCTAAGTTACGCACTTCTCCTGCGACCACGGCAAAACCTTTGCCATCTTCTCCGGCTCGTGCGGCTTCGACCGCTGCGTTGAGCGCCAATATATTGGTTTGAAAAGCAATGCTGTCGATAAGGCTGGTGATAGAGGCGATTTTTTTGGTGCTGCTGGCGATTTCATCCATGGTGGCGATCACGGTTTCCATTACCTGACCGCCGTTAGTAGCCGCGCTGCTCGCGGAAATGGATAGTTGATCGGCTTTGGCTGCCGTTTCCGTGTTGTTTTGCACCGTAATCGTCATTTGCGTCATGGTTGACGCCGTTTGCTGCACGTTTGCCGCGGTTTGCTTAGTGCGGGCGCTGAGGTCGATATTGCCCTGCGCCAGTTCGTCGCTGGCGCTGCGCACGTTGATCACCTGCCCACTCACGTCATTAACAAGCCAACGGAACATCAGCCCTAATTGACCAATAGCGCGTAGCGTTACACCAATTTCATCAACGCGATTCATATGCTCCACGTTATGGCTCGCGCCAGTGGCGACCCGCAATGCCTGTTGGCATACCCGTTCTAGTGGGCGAGATATTTGTGATTCCAGCCATGCCGATATCAGGATAAGAAACAGCGCCATGGCCGCAGAGAAAATGCCTAGCGCCAGATGTTCGACATTCAAGGCACTCACCGTTGCAATGGAAAGCGGGAGTAGGGCAAACAGCGCGGTGCGAATTCTCCAACGTAAGGGCATCGTTTTCATGATGGATGTCCAGCGCCAAAAACCCGAGCGTAATAACAATCCTTTATGCACTCGTCGGCTGCCGAGTTTATTCTGATTCATCTGCTCATAAAGCTGGCTAGCTTTTGCTATTTCTTCGTTAGAGGCTTTAGTGCGGACTGACATAAATCCGACGGTTTTCCCTCCACGCACAACCGGTACTGCGTTGGCGCGCACCCAATAAAACCCCCCGTTTTTACGGCGGTTTTTAACCAATCCTGTCCAAGGCTCGCCCTGTTTTAGCGTTGCCCACATATCTGCAAAAACCTGCGGCGGCATATCCGGATGGCGAACGACGTTATGGGGTTGCTTAATGATATCTTCGGCGGTGAAACCACTCGCTTCGATAAAGCTGACATTCGCATAGGTGATGTAGCTATTGGGATCGGTTGTCGACATCAGCGTCGCGTCGTCTGCTAACGTGTATTCTTGTTGGGTAATTGGTTGGTTATTGCGCATCCGGACAATCCTTAACGTGTGCTTGAAGCGTAGCGAAAAGAGAGAGTGAGCTAAGAATGATTGTCGGCTTAAGTTGGTTAAACTTTATACTTAAATAAACAAATATTTCACAATTAAAGTCATTAAATTTAAATTGTGTAGGTGTTTTAGGTCTTTGAATTATTATTTTAATTTCAAATAAATATATATGCAGGGTAATCAATGTTCGTAAATAGATGAATACCAAGATGATACGAAGGGCGGGGAGCAGCGAGAAGAAGGATACAGCTTGCCTAGAATGACTAAAGTAAAGCACAACTACGTGAATTGATTGGCTTAGTACTCATCATTTTAGCCACTTTTTTGACCGTTTGATTGCCTAGAGAACACCATAAAGTAGCGGTTGTAGTCAGACGTCTATCAAAGGGTTATTTCGTGGCAAAACAATTATTACGCAGCGGCAGCTTGGATGATTTTCTCGCGTTGGGCGAAAACGGCCAGCCTGTTTACGCTTCAGCGCTACAGCTAAGAGAAACGCTACGCCTGCGTCATCAGCAAAGTATCGCCGATATGTTGGCGATCCCACAGCCTAATGAAGGCGGCGATCGCATTGATTGGTACGCGCCCATCTCAGGGAAAATAACCTCGTGGATCGCTGCGAGCGATGAAGAGCGCGCCTCTGCGCTGAGCCAGTTGGAACATTGCCAGCAAACGGTGAATGAACTCAGCCAGAAAGCCCAACAGTCAGAGAAATCGGCTTTGCGCCTGTTCGGTATTTTGCTAGCGAAAGCCATGCAGTTTCCTGGTGCGAATCATGTTTTCTTGGTGGATGGCAAACCCGTGCTCACTTTTTGGGGCTTTGTGAATCTGGATAAAAAATCCAGATCCGATGCTTTTGATTGCCTGAGAGCCGCGCAGGGCGACGCTGCGCCAAGTAAAAATATAGCCACTGAAATACCGAAACCTCTCGCCATCCCCACACCAAAACCAACCGAACAAGCACCGCAGAATAGCGATACAGCAGCAACGGAACCTAGCAAAGTGGTACGCCGCAGAGAGTGGCGCCAGCTGTGGTGGTTACCGCTGGCGCTGGTGGTGCTGGGAATTCTTTTCTTCCAAATTCGAGCCAAAAACGATGCGCCGAAACCGGTGGTGAAATCCTCTGAGGCGGTAAAGAAATCCGCCCCTGAGAATGAAAAACGCGCTCTGTCATCCCGTGCCGCTGCACCAAAAACGCATTTACCCGTTGCGCATATAGCTGCACCAACACCAACGCCGGTGGTTGAAGTGGTAAAAACGCCTGAGGTGAAGCCTGTCGAAGTACAAAAAACAGCGGTATCCGCAGACGCGTTGGTGATGCCCGCTGAGGCGGTGAAATTAGGTTCGACGCGTTTTATGAATGGCAAATGGCGCGCCAGTCTGGACATTAAAACTCCGCGCCTTGGTAAGCCTCCGAGCTTGGTTTATCAGATTAAAAACAGCAAAGGCAGCGTGAAAATCATCCATGGTGATGGTATCAGCTGTAATGCCAGTGTCACCGTGGGGCTTATGAGCTCGGGAAGTTTAGTCGTCGATAGCCGCGCCAAGGCCAAATGCAGCGATGGCTCGCGTTACAAAATCCCACAGTTGATTTGTAAGTCGGGTGAAAACGGCGTGGCCGACTGCAATGGGCGCTATGACGCCGACACTATCTTGCCAATCAATATGACGCGCATCAGCAAGTCATCTCAGTAAAAATGGATGAATAAAACCATGTTAGCCACCATCACCGATTACAAGCATCAGGTTGCGCTCATTCAGAACAGCGGCATTCAGTTTTTGGATTTTGCCCTCAAGCCCAATTTCACGGCGGAGCTCCCCGGTAAATTTGTACGCCAAACGGCGAATGGACCCCTGCTGCGTTTACTGCACAATGCTGAAAGCGATACTTATTGGCTGCCCGCGCCAGCTGGCACGCCGCCAGAACGGGTCAAGCCCGAATCGAGCATTTCGTTGGAGCAGTCGCTTCAATTGCTGAATGGGATCTGGCTGCCGTTGCCTTTTTTCCGTTTTAATCCTCCGCGTACGTTTTTAGGTGGGCCTGACAACTGGGCGCGAATGCAGGTTATAGCGCTAGATAAGCCCGATCGTGATGGGAATACCTATCGCGTATGCATGGCGTTTGATACGGCTATTTCAGCCGATGGCCACAATAATGAATCCCTGCAACCGAGTGAAAATGATGTCAAAAGCGGCGCGGGTTTCGCTCTGGCCTATCGCAGCGAAGAACTGGCTGAATTCCTCGACCTGACTTGGGTGGATGGCTGGCTGCGTGAGGTTTTCACTCAACAAGCGATACAGCAGGAGGATCGGCATTCTGTCGGCATCCAAACCGCGCTACGCGAGTTTGAGTATCAGGCGCACTACTTGAATATCCTGTATCTGCTCGGCAAACAGCTCAATGTGCCTACCGTTAAGCTCAATACTAGTACGCTGCAAGAACCCACCGTTCATGTTGATTTGATTATGGATGTTGGGAACTCCCACACCTGCGGCATTTTGGTAGAAGACCACCTTGATGAGCTCAATGGTCTGAAACAAACCTACGAGCTGAACCTGCGTGACCTCAGCCAGCCACATTATGTGTATAACGAGCTGTTTGATAGCCGCGTCGAGTTTTCACAGGCCGAGTTTGGTAAGCGTAATTTTTCCGTAGAAAGCGGGCGCGAACAGGCGTTCGTCTGGCCGTCGATTGTGCGCGTTGGCCGAGAGGCCAGCCGCATGGCGTTGCAGCGAATGGGCACCGAAGGTTCAACGGGGCTTTCAAGCCCACGTCGCTATCTATGGGATGAAGAAGAGTATCTACATGGTTGGCGCTTTAATACGCTGAACCAAGCCCAGCAAGAGCCGTCTGCAACCGCGCTTCCACTGACGTTTTTGTTAAACGATCAGGGACAGCCGCTCTACGACCAGCCATTAGATGAGCGTTTACCGGTATTTTCAGCGCACTACAGCCGCAGCTCACTGATGACGTTTATGTTGTCTGAGCTATTGGCGCAGGCACTAATGCAGATAAACAGCGTTGCCCAACGCCTGAAAATGACGCATTCCTCAGCGCCTCGTCAGCTGCGCAGCATTATTTTGACCTTGCCTTCTGCCATGCCAAAACCTGAGCGCGAAATCTTCCGCCGCCGTATGTATCAAGCCATTGGTTTGGTGTGGAAAAGTATGAGCTGGCATCCGGCTGACCATGATTTCTCCAGCGAAGCCGATCGGGCTGAAAGCACGGTGCCGGTGCCTGACGTGCAGATGGAATGGGACGAAGCGACCTGTGGGCAGATGGTGTATCTGTATAACGAAACTCAGGTCAATTTTGGCGGCTGTAGCGAAGAGTTTTTTGCCAGTCAGGCACGAACTGACCGCGAGCTGGCGGAAGGTGAAGTTGCCGGAAAAACGCTGCGTATTGCGTCGATTGATATCGGCGGCGGCACCACCGACTTAGCGATTACCCAGTACCGTTTAGACGATGGGGCTGGCAGCAACGTCAAAATTATTCCGCGTTTGCTCTTCCGTGAGGGCTTCAAGCTAGCAGGCGACGATATTTTGTTAGATGTCATTCGCTTATATGTGCTGCCTGCCTTGCAGAACGCATGCCGAAAGGCGGGCGTTGCCGACAGTGATGAGCTGATGAACAAGCTATTTGGTGATGGCAGTATTTCTGCGCTACGCCAGCAGGCGACGTTGCAGGTATTTAGCCCGATTGGGCGCGCTATTCTTGAGTCCTACGAACGTTACGACCCGTTGGATGCCGCTGCTGAAATTGATGCGACCTTTGGCGAGCTTTTGTCCCAAGTGCCAACGGTTAAAGTGCAGGAATATATTAATAATGACGTACAGCGAGCTCAGCCTGCTGATGCGGTACCTTTTGATATTTTGCAGGTTCCGCTGATCCTCAAGCTAAGCAAACTCCACGCGGAGTTTCTGTCCCCGCGCATGCGCATCACGCAGCATCTGCGCTCGCTGTGTGAAGTGGTGGCGCTGTATTCCTGCGATGTGTTGCTTCTGACAGGGCGCCCTTCGCGATTCCCAGGCATTCAGGCGCTATTCCGCCATTTGCAGCCTTTGCCGATCAACCGCATTTTGCCGCTTGATGGATATCACACCAGTGAATGGTATCCATTTAATAAGCGCGGGCGCATTGATAACCCGAAATCTACCGCCGCGGTGGGGGCGATGCTCTGCTTGCTGGCGGTGAATTTGCGCTTGGCAACGTTCAACTGCAAAGCCGGAGATTTCCAGCCCTACTCGACGGTGTGCTATCTCGGCACGCTGGATGGTAACCAGTCATTGATGACCAGCGACGTTTGCTATAGCGATATCGATCTCGATAATCCTGATTTTGAGCTACCAAGCGAAGGTTCATTCCAAATGCGTGGCCCCGTGTGTTTGGGGTTCCGCCAGCTCGACAACGATCGTTGGCCTGCGTCGCCGCTATATCGCTTATCTATTGCTGATCAACAGCTGGCGCGCAAAGTGGCGGGCGAGAGCGTGCTGAACGTGAGGTTAGCGACCGAAGCGGAAAGCCCAGAACAAGGGCCGGAACGCTTCAAGCTGGCTGAGGTGACGCTGGATGACGGCACGCCTGTTCCTTTGCATCACTTAAAACTAAAACTGAACACTTTATCGGATAGCACCCATTATTGGATCGACAGTGGGAGCGTATTTAGCCAATGAAACCATTGAATTCAAAACAAATTAATAACCAGCTTCAGGTTATCACGCAGCATGTCGATCTCGCCCTTGATTGGCTAGAGAGCACGCGTCAGCACTCACCGAGATTAGATATTGAGGCTGATAGCCTACGTGTAAAACTGCATCGCTGCCGGTATCAGGCAGTGTCGATGCAAGAGCTACCGCAGCATTTTCCAAGCATCGGTTTTTTTGGCCTGTCACAGGCGGGAAAATCCTATCTGATTAGTGCGCTTGCGGCGGATGAGTCTGGCCAATTAGCCTTGAATTTGGCTGGACGCACGCTGGATTTTGATAGCCATATCAATCCAGGTAATCAGGCCTGTGGTGTGGTCACCAGATTCACTCATCGAGCCGGAATCAATAACCATGATTTCCCGATCGAGATCGCCATGCTGGCTGAGTATGAGCTGGCGAAAGTCATGGTTGATGCTTTTATTCATGATTTTTCATCCGACGAGGCTGATCAAGAGCGTGACGAGGAGTTCATTGCCGATCACCTTTCCGCCTTGTCGGCGCTATGTTTGCCTGAGCCTGTAGCCGGATTTAGCGAGGACGATGCGGTTGCGCTATGGGATGCGGTGAATCGCCGTATTGGCGCACGCGGTAAAACTTTGGATCGCTACTTTTGGCCTTCGGCGGTGCGGCTCGCGCCGTATTTGAGCGTGGATAATCGCGCTCGCCTGTTCTCGTTATTATGGTCTGAGCAGGAAGAACTGACCGCAGCGTACGTTGGTTTGGGGCATATCTTGCAGCGCTTATCCAGCGTTGAGCGCGTAGCTGCTCCGCTCAGCGTTCTGGTGGATGATATGCAGCTGCCGACGGAAGGTCTACTCAGCGTTGATGTGCTAAGCAACGCTAATTCGCCGCTCGATTTCAGCGTGCAGGTTTGCCCGCTGGTGAAGGGGAAAACCATGAAGCCGGTTGAGCTGTCCATTTCTGAGCTATCGATGCTGGCGCGTGAGATAACGCTGCCGCTGGCAGGTACGCCACGTGAGGCTCAGTTTCAGCAGATGGACGTGCTGGATATCCCCGGCTTAGGGCAGTCACTTGAAAGCGAATTCGAACCCTCATGCTCACTGCTTCATGTTTTGCAGCAGGCCAAGGTTTACGGGCTGCTAGAACGCTATGCCGATAATCAGCAAATTGCAGCATTAATGGTATGTACGGCGGCAACGGCGCGATCTCAGACTCATAGCGCGGGCAAAGTTTTGGCTCATTGGGCAAAAGCTATGCGCAGTGATGCCGAACATCGTAAGCCGACGCTGATTTGGGCACTTACCGCCTTCGACCAACGGGTCACACAGGGTAAAAATTACGATGAGGCCGTGCAGCGCCATGTCGGTTTACCCGGTGATAGCTGGGGATCAATGCTGGTTACGGATAAAAGCGGTGTGCGCCGGATGGTGGACTACTTAGCCACCGAGGCAAACAGTGACGCAACCTTGAGGCAGCTAACGATGAAGTTAGAGGCGCTGCGCCGAGAGCTGGCTGAGAATTTGTTAGGAAATTGGCTGTTATTAAGCGAGCAACAAGAAGAGCAAGAAAAACAGCGTATTGCACAGATTCTGTTGAAAACCCTGCAAACGCGCACCGGTGTGCATGGAGAACTTCTGGAACGCCTGCTACCAACCCGTGATGAGCTTCGACGCCTTTATTTACAACAACGGCTACAGCAGCGGTTTGTCACTGAATCAGCGATGAACAGTGGCGAAAATGCATTACCGATTATGAATGGCGATCCGTTTGGTATTGAAATGAATATTGATTTGGTGGCAGACCTGGTGTC
This sequence comes from Hafnia sp. CBA7124, assembly GCF_002355555.1. Classification (NCBI taxonomy): domain Bacteria; kingdom Pseudomonadati; phylum Pseudomonadota; class Gammaproteobacteria; order Enterobacterales; family Hafniaceae; genus Hafnia; species Hafnia sp. CBA7124. The sequence continues at coordinate 409,208 of NZ_AP017469.1, forward strand.
CGAGCCGAGCGCGATAGAGCAGCAGGCGTTACCCGAGGGCAATTTTGCCACGCAGGCCTATCAATATTGGGTGAACCATCTACGCAATTTATCTGAAAACGGCGCGCTATTAACGTTACTTGGCGTTGCAAAACCGGAGCTAGAGCTTCTCTTGCAAGAGCTTATTACGGCCAGCGTCCGTATGGAGATCCCGCGTTCGCTGTCGCAAACGTTATTTAATACCGAGCTGGCTGGGGTGGATAATCAGATGCTGGCCGACCGACAAGTGTCCCGTGTGCTCGGCGTGTTAGGTAATTTTGTGGCGTGGCTAGGCTTCCAAAACGTAGCGGAAGCGAAAAAGCCGGATAGCCGTGTGAACCGTGGGCAAAAGATATTTGCAAAACCGCCAGCCATGAACGCGGCGGGGTGGGGTAAATCCCAACGCTTAACTAAGCTTTCGGCGGCACCATCGAACAATACAGGTTTTTATATTTACGATTGGCTGGTGGGCTTAAGCGAGATGATTATCCAAAACCAAGGATATTCTGCGGCTCTTGAGCTTAGCCAGCAGCAAGAAATGCAGCTGAGGAGAATCGTAGAGGCGCTTGCAGCATAATCCGAATAGGTTCACGGATGAACCTTAAGCTTTTCCTTTCTACTAGGTGAAATAATAATCACCGCAGAATGTTTCGATATTTTCATCTGCAGTAAGGGATTGTTTCATTATCTTCCCGCTGTATTGGCGCCATACGCGGGTAAACCTCTTTTCGTTTATATTCTGTTGAATTTTCATAGCTCAAACTTGTAACCAAATTCATCTCGGTTTTTCCCATCTGTCTGGTTTATACCGCTGAGATCTCTAACTATCACTAATTTGTTGGGGCCAATATGAGCTTTTTCAAAAAATGGCGGCACCAGAGTGGGCTCTGGCGTTCACTAAATACAGGCTATGATTCCGTTAAGCTTGGTTGTCGCATTGCTGCAATGCCAACGTTTGAGTACATCAAATATAAAAAGATGTGTAATGAATATTACAGTGCTCAATTGTTGAATCCTGTAACGAATACTATTTCGCATCCTTTCATCAAAAGACCCGTAAACAAGTACCTCAATCGCAAGTGGTCTGGTAAACAGAAACTACGTACTGCGATGAAAACGCTGGATGTCATTGAACATGCTTTTTCACGTAAAGCGCTAGAAATACTCTATTCAGCAGATAACGACGGTATTGTTCTGGCTGATATCGAGCTTAAGAGCGGTGATATTGCTCAGCTGAAACTCATGCGCTCCAGATTCACGCGTGAAGGGGATCTTGGCTTATACCTGTTTAATGAGAATCAAGAAGATGTTTATGGCCTGACGTTTTCTTTTGGGCCGAAAGGTGAGCTTTATCTCTCAGGATTGCAGGGGCCGAACACTGAAAACGGCGCAGAAATTGTTAAAAGCATGACTAAGCTGATGCATGGTATGCGTCCTAAAAACCTGCTTATTTCGGCGCTATATGCGTTGGCACAGCATTTTCATATTTCAACCATCGCTGGTGTGGCGAATAAAGCACATATCAAAAGCCAACATTTGAAATCGAGCTACGATAATTTTTGGCTTGAGTGTGGTGGCGAGTTAAATAGGCAAGGATGGTACTGCTTACCTAAAAGCGAGCCAGAGCGCGATATTGAAACGGTAAAAAGCCAGCATCGTTCTGCGTTCCGTAAGCGCGAAGCGCTGCGTGAAGGCGTTACCGATGCCGTTTCCCGTAACTTACAGCGCTATGCAGCTGGCGCTAAGGCTATAACCGCGAATGAAGATGATGCGGTGCTGAGCCAGCAAACATTGTGAGAAATAACGCGATTTAGTTTAGATAAAAAACCCGCCATTGGCGGGTTTTTTATATTCTAGAGATATCCGGACTCGGACTAACGCCGAAGGCGTTTGAACAACGGCTTTGCCGTTGGCCCGTAGGGTGAGCCGCTGGCGGCGAATAATCGAACGGAGTTCGATGAAGAGTCCGTATGCTAGAAAGCAAAAAACCAGCCCGTAGGCTGGTTTCTTTAAATAGTGGTGCCCGGACTCGGACTAACGCCGAAGGCGTTTGAACAACGGCTTTGCCGTTGGCCCGTAGGGTGAGCCGCTGGCGGCGAATAATCGAACGAAGTTCGATGAAGAGTCCGTACGCTAGAAAGCAAAAAACCAGCCCGTAGGCTGGTTTCTTTAAATAGTGGTGCCCGGACTCGGAATCGAACCAAGGACACGGGGATTTTCAATCCCCTGCTCTACCGACTGAGCTATCCGGGCAACGGGGCGCATTAAACCGTATCAGCGGCGCCGCGTCAATAAATTTATCACTTTCATGGTTTAAGCGCTCAATAATGACGCATTACTGGCGATGAGACGCGGATCTTGGCAGACAAATACCATGGCTTAAAATTATATGCCTTGTAATCTCAATTCATAAGATGAATTTTTAAGCACTTTTTTGACTTAAAAAGTCATATCAAACATTTTGAGGAAGTTAATTACAAAACATATTTTTTACAATTACTTATCAATTTATAATAAAACCGCATTATTTGTATAAGCTAAAAAATTCAATGTTGCCGAATTCCTTTAATGATAGGATTTATTTTAATAATACAGATAAAAGGAATTCGTTACATATTACTAACTATTAGCGATGCTTAAATATGCATTCAAGGCTGGACAATAATATTTTTTTATTTATTATATACCTCGTAATAGTGATAAATATCACGGTTTACATAATCGCACAGGTTACAATGTCCTCGGTTTCCACATAAAGAGGAAATAGGAAATGGAAAATAACAATAAAGCTATGCCGCATATCCGACGCGTCACTCATCTGATGATGATGGCCCATCGTAGCTGCTTTGACTTTCACCTTTTCAACTCTAAATAATCCCCCCTCCTACGGCGTCCGTTGTTGCGGATCGTCATGCTTGCCCGATCTCATTTGTTGGTGAATCTAGTATCTAGCTGAATAGTCTAGTTTTATCCATAATTCGGTAAGCAGATTTTGACTATCCCAATCAACTCATGCGCCAATCTGGTGGCTTAGCCACCTGGCATTTATCTACCTATTCCAGTAATTCAATAACCTGAATTATTGCAGGGTAATATTGCCTTTAAAAAATAATGACGCTTCGGATCCCTAAGGGGAATATCTGACGGCTTTGCTTTACCCTAAATTAATGACTATTAATAAAATAAGAGACCATAAATAAAATGGAAAAATTAAAAATAGCAGTTAATACCAACACCTCTGAATGCTTTAGTACTGAACGTGAAACTGTAGATATTAATAATACTAACTTTACTGATGTATCCGCTGCCGTTATTTCTGTGGAAGATGCGGTTTCAGGCACGCTGGATACGATTGAGCAAACAGGCTTCGGTATTCCTGTTTTTGTGGCCGTTTGCTGCGAAGAAGAATTACCAGCAGAAGTGCTGCCGCGTGTTACTGGCGTGTTTGAGCTGTGCGATGGCAACGTTGATTTCTACGGTAAACAGCTCGAGGCCGCTGCGGTTAAATATGAGAAAGACGTTTTACCTCCTTTCTTTGGTAGCCTCGTTGAATATGTGCAGCAAGGTAACGCCGCATTTGACTGCCCAGGACATCAAGGCGGCCAGTTCTTCCGTCGCCACCCTGCAGGCCGTCAGTTCTTTGATTACTTTGGTGAAACATTATTCCGTTCTGACCTGTGTAACGCTGACGTATCAATGGGTGACCTGCTTATCCATGAAGGCGCTCCTTGCACCGCGCAGATGCATGCGGCCAAAGTCTTTAACGCCGATAAAACTTACTTCGTCTTAAACGGGACTTCTTCTTCGAACAAAGTGGTGCTGAATGCGTTGTTGGCTCCGGGCGATTTAGTGTTATTTGACCGTAACAACCATAAATCTAACCACCACGGTGCGTTAATTCAGGCGGGCGCAACACCGGTATATTTGGAAACTGCGCGTAACCCGTTTGGCTTTATCGGTGGTATTGATTCCCATTGTTTTGAAGAGAAATACCTGCGTGATTTAGTGCGTGAAGTGGCTCCAGAACGCTCTTCAGAAAAACGCCCATTCCGTTTAGCGGTTATTCAGTTAGGTACCTACGACGGTACTATCTATAACGCCCGCCAAGTCGTTGATAAAATTGGTCATCTGTGTGACTACATCCTGTTTGACTCTGCATGGGTAGGCTACGAACAGTTCATTCCAATGATGAATGATTGTTCTCCTCTGCTGTTAGAGCTGAATGAAAACGATCCTGGTATTTTGGTGACTCAGTCCGTTCATAAACAACAGGCTGGTTTCTCTCAGACTTCACAGATCCACAAAAAAGATAAACATATCAAAGGCCAAGATCGCTATGTAAATCATAAACGCATGAACAATGCTTTCATGATGCATGCGTCAACCAGCCCATTCTATCCATTGTTTGCTGCGCTTGATGTGAACGCCAAGATGCATGAAGGCGAAAGCGGAAAACGCATGTGGATGGACTGCGTTAAAGTCGGTATCGAAACACGTAAGCTGTTGTTAAAACTCTGCAAACACATTCGTCCGTTCGTTCCTGCAACCATCGATGGCCGTAAATGGGAAGATTTTGATACCGAAGAAATGGCTAACGATCTGCGCTTCTTCGACTTCATCCCTGGCGAACGCTGGCACTCATTTGAAGGCTATGCAGAACATCAGTACTTTGTAGACCCATGCAAACTGATGCTGACCACGCCGGGTATCAACGTGCAAACCGGTGAATACGATAAGTTTGGTGTTCCAGCGACTATCCTTGCCAACTTCCTGCGTGAGAATGGCATTGTCCCTGAAAAATGTGACCTGAACTCAATCCTGTTCCTGATGACGCCTGCGGAAGATATGGCGAAGATGCAGCATCTTGTCGCGCAAATCGCTCGTTTTGAACGCTTGTTAGAAGAAGATGCGCCACTGTCAGAAGTGTTGCCATCCATCTACAAAAACTACGAAGAACGTTATCAGGGTTACACCATCCGTCAGCTGTGTCAGGAAATGCATGACCTGTATGTCAGCCATAACGTGAAACAGCTGCAAAAAGAGATGTTCCGTAAAGCTCACTTCCCGAAAGTGGTGATGAATCCACAGCAGGCAAATATCGAGTTTGTCCGTGGCAACGTTGAACTGGTTGCGCTGAATCAGGTTGAAGGCCGCATCGCCGCTGAAGGTGCACTTCCTTATCCTCCAGGTGTTCTGTGCGTCGTCCCAGGTGAAATCTGGGGCGGTTCTGTACAGCGTTACTTCTTGGCATTGGAAGAGGGCATTAACCTGCTGCCAGGGTTCGCACCTGAATTACAGGGTGTCTATATCCAACAGGATGAGGATGGACGTAAACGTGCTTATGGTTATGTTATTAAACAATAAATTAGAAATCTTTTCTCGGCAGGGGTACTGGCCGAAACTGATTTTCCGATAAAAGAAACAGCGGGGAGCTGCGACGTTTCCAGCTCTCCGCCAATAGATTTCATAAGAGAGATTGTTTATGAGTACGTCTAAAAGCAGTAACAAAATGGGCGTCGTTCAGCTCACAATTTTGACAGCGGTTAACATGATGGGGTCAGGGATCATCATGTTGCCGACCAAATTAGCGGAAGTGGGTACGCTTTCCATCGTTTCATGGCTGGTGACCGCGTTAGGGTCGATGGCCTTGGCCTATGCGTTTGCTAAATGCGGGATGTTTAGCCGTAAATCAGGCGGTATGGGCGGATATGCGGAATATGCTTTCGGCAAATCCGGTAACTTTATGGCGAATTACACCTACGGTGTATCTTTGCTGATTGCTAACGTGGCAATCGCCATTTCGGCCGTAGGTTACGGTACCGAATTAATGGGAGCGAACCTTACCCCTCTGGGCATTTGCATCGCGACTATCGGCGTGCTGTGGTTGGCGACTATTGCTAACTTCGGTGGCGCGCGCATCACTGGCCGTATTAGCGGCGTGACCGTTTGGGGTGTAATCATCCCTGTGGTTGGGATTTCCATTATCGGTTGGTTCTGGTTTAGCCCAACCATGTACGTGCAATCATGGAACCCGCATCATTTACCTGTATTTGAGGCCGTTGGTTCTTCTATTGCCATGACGCTGTGGGCATTCTTGGGCTTAGAATCAGCCTGTGCGAATACCGACGTTGTTGATAACCCAGAACGTAACGTTCCCATTGCCGTACTAGGCGGGACGTTAGGCGCAGCGGTTATCTATATTGTTTCTACCAACGTGATTGCCGGTATTGTGCCAAACATGGATTTGGCTAACTCAACCGCGCCGTTTGGTTTAGCGTTTGCCCAAATGTTCACCCCGGGCGTGGGTAAGATCATCATGGCTCTGATGATTATGTCCTGCGTAGGTTCATTGCTGGGTTGGCAGTTCACCATCGCGCAGGTATTTAAGTCTTCTGCGGATGAAGGTTATTTCCCTAAAGTTTTCTCTAAATTAACCAAAGCTGAAGCACCGGTAAAAGGCATGATCGTTATCGTGATCATCCAGACCGTGCTGTCTTTAATGACCATCAGTCCGTCGTTGAACAAACAGTTTAACGTGTTGGTTAACTTAGCGGTGGTGACCAACATTATTCCGTACATCCTTTCAATGGCGGCGTTGGTTATTATCCAGAAAGTGGCGAAGGTTAATCCTAGCAAGGCGCGTATGGCGAATATCATCGCGTTTATCGGTGCGATGTATAGCTTCTATGCGCTTTATTCATCTGGCGAAGAAGCCATGATGTACGGTGCGATTGTGACCTTCTTAGGATGGACGCTGTACGGTCTTATTTCTCCACGCTTTGAAATGCAGGACAAAAATGTTTAATAGTGGTTTTTAATCAAGCTTATTAAACACTTGTTTTACCCCATGAAGAGAGCCCATCAGTGGCTCTCTTTGTTTTTTCTCATGCGCGTAATCTTCTGTGTGATTTTGTCACTGCTGTCTATAGTTAGAAAACATCAGCCAGCGGAGTTAGCCAATGATTACGGTTCATCATCTTAACAATTCGCGTTCCCACCGTGTGCTTTGGACCCTAGAGGAGCTTGGGTTGCCCTATCAGATTGAGCAATACCAACGCGACCCAGTAACTATGTTGGCACCTGAATCGCTGAAGAAAATTCATCCTCTGGGCAAAGCGCCGGTTCTGACTGATGGAGAGTGGACCATTGCGGAATCAGCCGCCATTCTTGAATATCTTCAAGAGACCTATGACCATTCGGCGCTGCTAAAGCCACAAGAAAAACCAGAGCGCATGCAATACCGATACTGGCTGCATTATGCCGAAGGATCGTTAATGCCGTTATTGGTGATGAAGCTGATTTTTAATCGTTTGGGAAAAGCGCCGGTTCCGTGGCTGATTCGCCCAATTGGAAGCCTGCTCGGCAAAGGCGTGCAGCGCGGTTATCTCGATCAGCAACTGGCGACGCATCTTCGTTTTATTGAAAATCATCTGAGCAAAAATAACTGGTTTGCTGGCGATCATTTTAGTCTGGCTGATATACAAATGAGTTTCCCACTCGAGGCGATGAATATCCGTACTGGTTTAGATAAAGCCCCTCATGCGCGTGGTTTATTGAAGCGTTTGCATGCCAGACCCGCCTATCTGCTCGCGTTAGAGAAAGGTGGCCCACTGGAGTTGATGGATTAGCTGACCGAGGTCGTTTTTTTCAGCATAGGAACAATGTCATACTCTGAAGAATTACACGGCTTCAGGAATTAACTTTATGCAACGAGTCACTCTTTCATTGGACGACGATTTGATGGCAGAAATTGATGCCATCATCAAAGAACGTAATTACCAAAACCGCTCAGAGGCGATCCGTGATTTGGCTCGAGCAGGGCTGCAAGCCACGGCAACGCCAACGTCGAACGATGAAACCAGCAACTGTGTGGCTGCGCTGTTTTACGTTTACGATCATGAAGCGCGTGAGCTTTCTAAGCGCCTGACGAAAAGCTTCCACGATCACCACGATCTCTCCCTTGCAAGCCTGCATGTGCATCTCGATCACGGCAGTTGCCTAGAAGTTTCCTTGCTGAAAGGCGCGACGGGAAAAGTGAAAGGATTAGCCGAGAAGGTGATTGCCGAACGAGGCGTTCGCTACGGCAAACTGCTGGTTGTGCCGGGCGAAGAGTATGAACATCAGCATGAAGATGGGGAAGGGCATCACCACCATCATCATGATTAATTTCCAGTTATAGCATTTCCCACATTTAACCCTAACCTCTCCTAAGCAGAAAAGGTAACCGTTCGGCGTTCAATAGATAACTCGGCCGGAGCCTCCCCCAGCGAAGGGGGAGGCTGGATAGGATTAATGCAAAAACCTACTTCCCGCGACGATAGCTCTTCTGGGCGTTGTTCACTTTGTATAGATAACGACGAGATTCGCCCGATGGGTGCTTATTGGTTAGCGTTTCGTACACATCACCCGGCGTTAGCTGGTTGATGATACTTACCGCGCGGTTACGGTCGCTGGAGAACACGCGCAGCACGCTACCGGCACCGCCGTTATAGGCGGTAATAACGGCATAGCGGCGTGAAGTTGGGTTCTGAATACCACCCAAATAGTTGTTCTGCAAAATCGCCAGATAGGCAGTACCTGTATCGATATTGTTTTCTGGATCAAACAGATAGCTACGGCTTGGCGTGCCCCATTTCCCTTTCTGCACGAATACGTCTTTACCCGCCGTGTGCTGAACCACCTGCATCAGACCGAGCGCATCCGATCCGCTTACCGCATACGGGTTAAAGCTGGATTCTGTTTGCATAATAGCCAGAATCAATGACTCATCAACGCCATATTTTTCAGAGGCTTTGCGCACCATGCCAAGATATTTATGCGCACGCTTATCCAAGTGGTTAGGCACCAGTTGAATGGTTACGGAGTAAATCACGTGCAGGCCAGACGTCCGTTTCATCAGCTTATGCTGGATCAGATAGTCGGCAAAGTTACTGGCGCGCCCCTGCCAGCGAATAGGCTGCCCGGTGTTATCTAGCACCTGCCCATACAGGAAGGGTTCTTTACTGATCTGAATATCGTTCACATCAGAATAGAGATCGATAGACCCCGGATCGTCACCCATCAGCAAAGTGCTCACGATCGCCTGTTTTAAACTGGCTGCGGGATCGGTTGGTGAGATGGTTTCGATGGTGATCTGGCCGGAATCAAAGTTGATATGGCTACGTGTCAGGTATTGACCGGTATATTTTACGTAGTCTTTTGGACCCGCAATCAGTACCTCGTTAATGCCCCAAATGTTTTCAATGTTATGGGCAAACTGTCCCATCAAAATATCGAAACCATTGGTATCTTTAACAAAGGCTTCGCTGTCCTGAGTATTTTTCTTTCCAGAACAAGAGATCAGCAAGGGTGCGATCAGGATCAATGCTAAAACTTTCTTCATCTTCACAGCCATATTGGATGAAAAATGGGTCTCAAATCGCGGGCTTAACATGATTAAACCCGCAATATACTCATTAATAAGCTTACTGACTTGGCGGCGTGTAACCTTCGATATGCACGTCGTGGCCTTCAAACAGGAACTTCACCATTTCCTGTTCCAGCAGTTTTCGGTCGTCAGGATTCATCATGTTGAGCTTTTTCTCGTTGATGAGCATGGTTTGTTTCGACATCCACTGCGACCACGCTTCTTTAGAGATTTCGTTATAGATCCGCTTACCCAGTTCACCGGGATATAGCTGGAAATCCTGCCCTTCGGCTTCTTGATTCAGAAATGTACAAAAAATCGTTCTACTCATGATTATTCCTCATGTGGTGAGCCTGGTTCAGTTTATTGAAAGTCATAGCTCTCACTTAGCAACAGGCTCTTTTACCAGCTGCTGCAATAAACGTTCCACGGGGGCTGCCAGACCGACAGACGGTGGCTGGGCTAAGTTATACCAGAGTCCAGTTCCTTCATCCATGCAGTGGCTGTGCTGTGTTATATCAAACCAAATTGGCACGATATCTAAATGAAAATGGCTAAAGGTATGGCGAAATGAGGTTAGCTGATGAAGCTTTGGCTGACCTATGCCCAAAGACTCAACGTGCAGACGTAATTCGTCTTCGCTGGCAAACTGTGGGAAGCAGTACAAGCCACCCCATAGCCCAACGTTAGGACGCTGTTCCAGCCAGACCTTATCGCCTATTTGCATCATTAAGAAATAGCCGGTTCGTTCGGGAATAGTCTGCTTCGGTTTCTTACCCGGATACTGGCTCCAACTGTTGTTGGCGTAAGCCATGCATCCGCTGCTCAGCGGGCACAGTTCGCATTTTGGTTTGCTGCGCGTGCAAACTATCGCGCCTAAATCCATCATCGCCTGATTAAATTGGCTGACGCCTTTGGCCGGAGTGACTTCTTCACTGATTTGCCACAGACGGTTTTCAACCTCTTTTTTGCCCGGCCAACCGTCAACCGCATAGCAGCGGGCCAATACGCGTTTTACGTTTCCGTCTAAAATAGGGTAATGCTGGCCAAGCGATAAAGAGAGAATAGCGCCCGCGGTAGAACGTCCAACGCCGGGCAGCGCGCAGACCTCTTCAAAAGAGGTTGGGAATTCACCGCCGTGCTTTTCAACGATGGTTTGCGCGGCTTTATGTAGATTACGCCCACGGGCGTAGTAGCCGAGGCCGGTCCACAGGTGCAAAACTTCATCCTGAGGCGCAGCGGCGAGCGCTCGCACGTCAGGGAATTTTTCCATAAAGCGCAGAAAATAGGGGATCACGGTCGCAACCTGCGTTTGTTGCAACATGACTTCTGAAAGCCATACTTGATAAGGTGTTTTTGGACTTTGCCACGGCAAAGTTTTGCGTCCGTAGCGGTCGTACCAAGTTAGCACCGACTGCGCGAACTGTTGCGCCAGCATCATAAGCGTGAAGAGTTCCCATTAGGCCGCGCTGGTTAAGAAAGCGAGGCCGATAAAAATAGGCAGCGATTGCAGCACAGAGCCTACCTGCTGTAAACCGGATCTTTCTCAAGCGGATGCGAATAGGCGATTTCCTGTTATCCGCAGAGAGCTGGTTATACCTAAAAGGGTGATGTGATAACGATGATTAATACGCGTTTTATTCAACGATTAACGCTAATTAATGAAAGTTTCTGACTAGAGCTTGCCAGTAGCTGTTAAAATCAAAACTTGTTAAAACGGGCCAATTTTGCATAATGCGCGCTCACTTTATGTTAAACATCCACATTCAGGCAGATGAAGCACCACTATGAATGACGTTGTATCACCGGAATTTGATGAGAACGGCCGCGTTATGCGCCGTATCCGCAGTTTTGTTCGCCGCCAAGGGCGTCTGACCAAAGGGCAGCAGTTTGCGCTGGATAACTTCTGGCCGGTGATGGGCGTAGATTTTCAGCCACAGCCGCTGGATCTGGTGGCTTTGTTTGGCCGTGAAGCGCCTACCGTGCTTGAAATCGGCTTTGGTATGGGCGCGTCGTTGGTTACCATGGCGCAGCAGCATCCTGAGAAAAACTTCCTCGGCATCGAAGTGCATTCGCCAGGCGTGGGTGCATGTTTGGCCGCAGCTCATGAAGCGGGCATCACTAACTTACGCGTGATGTGCCATGATGCGATTGAAGTACTGGAAGAGATGATCCCGGAGAGTTCGCTGGCAATGGTTCAGCTATTCTTCCCCGATCCATGGCATAAGGCGCGCCATCATAAGCGCCGTATCGTACAAGCTCCGTTTGCACAGCAGATTAAGAGCAAATTAAAAATCGGCGGCGTTTTCCATATGGCAACTGACTGGGAAAACTACGCTGAGCATATGCTGGAAGTGATGAACAACGCACCAGGTTACAAAAACCTGTCCAGCGATAATACATACGTCCCTCGGCCGGACTCGCGTCCATTAACGAAGTTTGAACTGCGTGGTCAGCGTTTGGGGCATGGCAACTGGGATTTGATGTTTGAGAGGGTAGAATAATGGCTAAAAACCGCAGCCGTCGTTTGCGTAAAAAGATGCATATCGATGAGTTTCAGGAATTGGGTTTCAGCGTAAGCTGGAACTTTGAAGAAGGCACCGGTATCGACATTATCGACACTACCGTTGATAAATTCATCGATGAAGCGATTGAGCCAAACGGTCTGGCATTTGATGGCAGTGGCTATCTGGCATGGGAAGGTCTGATTTGCCTGCAGCAGATCGGTCAGTGCACCGAAGAACATCAGAAGCTGGTTAAAGACTGGCTAGAAGCACACGGCATGAAAAATGTTGTCGTGAGCGATCTGTTTGATGTTTGGTGGGATTGATTTCCACAGGTATAAAAAAACCCGCTTCGGCGGGTTTTTTATTGTTTTGCGAAGGGTATCCGCACAATTTTATCGTTTTTGACTGCCAAATCGAAGGCTTGTTTGGCAAGTTGCATACCTAAAATCTTTCGTTCACGCACCGTCATTTTTTTGAGTTCTGAAACAGGGGGTCTTGAAAGCATAACCGAGTTCTCCGGGGCCAATATTGTTGCTGAGTTCAAAATTTAACCTATTTTCGCTTCTGCTTACAAGCCTATCGTAGAAATGTTTTAAGCGTAAATTTTCAGCGTTGGCAAAATAGGATTTAGCATTAAATGTTTGATAATGCTGTTCAATAATTTGAGTAAGAATCTCGCCAAGCATCAATAGTTCTCGATAACCAAAGCGCGTTATTTGTGAAACCGGAGAGGCATAAAAATGACCAGATTCGAAGTTATCTTGGCGATCGAATTTGACGTCATAGCTAGGTTCTTGCAATAAAAAACCAACCTCCTCAGATCTAAATATCAAGTAACTGTCATCATCAAGATCTACCAAAGAAAACAAACAGGTAAACGGTTGATTATGGATGCTGAAATGGCATAGATGCAGGGTGAAGTCCCCCTGTTTTAGCGCTAGAAATTCCATGTAATTTACTCTCTGTCCATAGCGATAATTTGCGCAATCTAGCCCTGATTATTTTAATCTTCTAGTGAGAACCACAGGTTATGGAATGCTGTTCGCAAAGTTATTTTGTATCCACGTTATCTCTCTGCTACTCCTTTCCGTTCCGGCGCATTTGCTTTATCCTCCCGCCCGTTATGAACGTATTTTGGATACATTGTGGAGTAGCGTGTGGCGACTAAGCTGAGTAATCAACTGCTGGAAGATATTCTGGCTCAGGTACGCCCTTTGATCGGGCAGGGCAAAGTGGCGGACTATATTCCGGCTTTGGCTGAAGTGCCTGCGAATAAGCTGGGGATCGCCGTGTGTACCGTCGATGGCGAAACCTATCAGGCCGGTGACGCAGACGAGCGCTTTTCTATTCAGTCGATTTCTAAAGTATTGAGCTTGACCGTAGCGCTGAGCCGCTATGCGGAATCGGATATTTGGGCGCGGGTCGGTAAAGAGCCGTCTGGTCAGCCGTTTAACTCGCTGTTGCAGCTTGAGCTGGAGCAGGGGAAGCCGCGCAACCCTTTTATTAACGCAGGTGCGCTGGTGGTGTGCGATATGCTCCAGTCGCGTCTGAGCGCACCTAAGCAGCGTATGCTGGAAGTGGTGCGGGCGCTGTCCGGCGAGCCGGATATCGTATATGACGCACGCGTTGCGCGCTCTGAGTTTGAACATTCAGATCGAAATGCGGCTATTGCTTATCTGATGAAGTCGTTTGGCAACTTCGAAAATGACGTGATTACGGTGCTGCAAACCTACTTCCATTACTGCGCTTTAAGAATGAGTTGTATGGAACTGGCGCGCACTTTTGTCTATCTTGCCAATAACGGGCATTCACCTGCGCTGGATGAGCCTCTCATCAATGAGCGGCAGAACCGCCAGATTAATGCCATGATGGTCACTAGCGGTATGTATGATGGCGCTGGCGAATTTGCCTATCGTGTCGGAATGCCCGGCAAGTCAGGCGTGGGCGGTGGCATTATCGCCGTTGTTCCACATGAAATGAGTATCGCAGTTTGGTGTCCGGAACTGGATGCCTCTGGTAACTCACTGGCGGGAACCGCCGCGCTTGAGATCTTGGCTCAGCGCATTGGCCGCTCGATTTTTTAGGAGAGAAAGAACGCATGATTCGTAAATTAGGGTTATCTCTGCTGATGCTAACCGCGTGGCAGGCACAGGCGGCATGGGAATGTAACGTTAAACCGCAGGATGACATCATCATTAATCCGCAGCAGGTACAGATTGTGGGTGCCAGCGGAAATCTCACCATTGATAAAAACGGCAATATGACCCGCGATGGCAAAGCCGTAGCGCTCAGTGCTAAAGCGCAACAGCAGGCGGTAAATCTGCAATCGGGTATTCGTACTGATTTTCCGTGGATCGATCAGGGGGCTCAGCAGCGTTTAGAAAAGGCTCGTGTTTCGCTGGATAAAGTGATCGTTGAGCAGGTGGGTAGCGACAGCAATATCCGTAACCGCCTGACCAAACTGGATTCTCAGCTCAAAGAGCAGATGCAAAAAATTCTAGAAAAGCGCAGCGATGGGTATACCTTCCATCATCAAGCCATTTCTAAAGTTGAGCAGGAAGGCCAGAATTTAGTCAACCAGACCATGGGTGGTGTTCTGCAAGACAGCATCAATGAGATGGGGCTGAAACAGGCTGCGAATGCCACCAAGTCCGATAACCCGTTACAGGCCATCATGGGCAATCTGGGTGGGTTACAGCAGGCGATCCGTACCGAGTGGAGCAAGCAGGATGATGACTTCAAAGCTTTCGGGAAAGACGTTTGTACGCGCATTACTACGCTCGACAACCAGCGTCAGGCGCTGATTAAAGAGCTGCCAAAGGCGTAAGTGAGACAATAATTTGCCAGCCCAAGCGGCTGGCAAATTTCATCATTTCAGTGAATTTACGACAGGTTTCTGCGGTTTACCCGAAAACAGGTAGCGCAACAGAGGCACGCGGCGATGTATCTCATACAGCGCTAACGATCCTAATACCACCAGCGTGACGCCAATAATGAATCCAATAAATGGGTTCGGATGTGCGGTTTCCATCAGGCTGCCGTAGATAATCGTCAGTGGATGATGCACCAGATAGATAAACAGCGATGCGCCAACAAAGTAGGTCACGCCGCGCGACTCGCGATTTAACAGGCGATGACCCAGCGTAAGTACGACTTTAGTCATCGTCAGACCAATGATGAAAATCAGGCAAAACTGCACGCTGAGCTGAAGCGGTGCGAAGACCTGTGTGTTTTCATTCAATAGATATAATCCCACCGACGCCGCAGCAATCAGACCGTCGCTGAATGACACCCGCGTAATATTTTCTTTATGTTTTATGTGCACGAATGCCACGGCACCGAGCAAATAAAACGGGAAATACATCAACGTATTCACCACTAAAAAGTTAAATAACGCCGAGCCGGTAATCTCAGGCATGAAGGTCGCGCAAAGCTTGTGTAGAACGGCAAAAACAACGCCTAATGCGATGAAAATTGGCAATAACATGTGGGTTGGTACTTTGCTCCAAAGCCCTCGATTCACGATAGCGTTGAGCAGTGGCGCGCTGATGACGGTAAGCAAACTTAGCGTGAGTAAAAACCAAAGGTGTGAAACCAGATACCACACGCAAATATTGGCTTTTTGCCACACATTAGCCTGATCCCAATCGCCGATCCCCGAAGTGTGATGCAGGATATACCAGAACTGGGGCAGCGTGATCAGCACCATCGCGGTTGCCATCGGGATCAATAATCGCGTTAGGCGAACGTTCAGCCATTTTTTTAGCGGGTATCGCTGATACAGCATGCAGGAAAAATAGCCTGAAATAACAAAGAAGACCTGCATACGAAAGGCGTGGATGAAATCATTAAATAAGCTGAGAGTCAGGCTTTCTGGCGTGCTATTCACCACCCAATGGTGGGCTGAATAGACCAGCGAAACATGAAAAGGTATCCCCAACAGCATGAGCGTAGCGCGGATATAGTCTAGATAGTGTTCTCGTTGGATAGTTTTAGCCAATGCGTTATACCTAAAAATCCTGTCAGATAAGCCATAAAGTGGCGTAACTCTAGGGAGATAATGCCTATCCGGCAAGTGTTCGCATGCATTTTTGGATTAATCCGTGCTTAAGTAAGACTTCATACTAACGGCTGGTACCCTCATCTTCAGCTTCCGACAAAGCGTCAGTTTCCGGCATTTCTAAGTTCGTTATCACCTGCACCACATCGCTAATGCCACCAATCTTTATTTCACTGGTGCGATTCATTTTGCTTTTATCTATCAGTAATAAAGATTGTAGTGCACGCTTAAGCAGCAGCGATTTGAATTCAGCGTTATAGCTGTTGGAATCCCATAAAATACCTTCTCTATCAATGCCTTCACACGAGAAGATAAAGAGATCGATTTCGAGTTCTTTGAGCTGTGAAAGGATGGCTGGATTGACATAGCACGCATATTTACGCTGTAGCAGGCCGCCGGAGCTGATGAGCTGGATATGCTCTCGTTTCGACAGTTCTTGGCAAATGCGCACGCTGTTGGTGAACACGGTGATATCAATATCAGGTAATTGTTTCGCCAAATACCAGCAGGTTGAGCTGGCATCAAGGGCAATCGTCATTCCCGCATCGATCCATGGAAGCGTTTGGCGCGCGATGTCGGCTTTGCTGGTGAAGTGGCTTTTCAAGCGAGCGCTGAAGGGATCGCCGTTGTCTTGCGTATCGCGCTTGATGCTTTTGGCGCGGCCGTGTTGGCGGATGATCTTACCTTGCGCCTGTAGCGTATTAAGATCGCGTCGGATCGTCTCCTTGCTAACGTGCAGCAGTTCGGCAAGATCTTCAGTGGTCAGGGTTTCATGCTGTCGGATGAGTTGTACGATGGCCTGATGGCGATCTGTTTTCACGATGGCTCTCCTCTCACGAAAAACCATGCGCCGAGTTCTTGCCTAATGGCTGGCGCATGGTTAAATCCAGAGCAAGAGATTAAGGCGTCACCCCTTTTTTTAACAGTATATTCCCGTATTTAGCCGTCTCGCCTGTGATGACGATCGCAAAGGCCTTTTGGGCTCGTTCGTAAAAGGCAAAGCGATCGATACGAGTGACCGACAGATCGCGGCGATCGGGGCTCGATAATGCCTGCAAATAGCGCTGCTCCACGCTGGCATCCAGCGTATCGCCTTCAACCGCAGCCATCATGACCAACGGCGGGGCGTAGCTATCGAGTTCAAACAGCGGGATGATGGCGGCCAGTAAATCGCTGACGCGCAGCCCATCGGCTCGAATGACTTTCGGCCCCATACTATGAGCGGGAAAATGCGCATCGGAAAAAATGATTTCATCGCCGTGTCCCATTTCTGCCAAGGTCTTGAGCAATTGAGGTGAGATCAGCGCAGAGATATTTTTCAGCATTTTATACTCCTTCCTTAAGCAGATTATTTTCGTGGGCAAGAGATTGATAGATCTCGCTTTGCTCGCCGGGATAATAAGATTGATAGCGATAATTCACCTGCTGGCGAGCCTGTTCTGGCGAATCGTAGTAACCCACACCGCTCCAAGCGAACATCGCAGCGCCTAACACGGTGGTTTCTGCATCGTGCAGCACTTTGACCGGAAGATTTAAAACATCGGCTTTAATCTGATTCCACAGCATGTTTCGGCTGCCGCCGCCAACCAGCAGTAATTCCTTAGAAGCAAACCCCCCAATGTTTTCTAGCACTGCGAGATTTTGCTGTAGTTGCCAAGAAAGTCCTTCGAGAGCGGAGCGGTAGAAATGCCCACGCTCGGTGTGCAAACGCATGCCGCGCCAACCCGCCTGAGCGTGGTTATCAAGCAGTTGGCAGTTCATGCGCAGGCCTTCCGCGCCGGGGCGAATGGCGTCAGCTTCGGTAATCATTTGGGCGTAGGCATCGGGGATTTTTTCGTTAGGCCAATAAAGCTGGCGCACTCTTTCCAACACGCCGGACGCTAGCCACTGAAGACCGGGGTTGAACAGGCCTTGGCAGCTATCAAGTTCGCAGGTCGAACCGGCAAAACGCGGCAGCAGCGACGTATTCACCTGTGGTGTGCGAACCATCAGAATTTCCCATGTACCGGATGACAACACGGGCTGATCGAGTTCGGCACCGGAGCCAAACAGGGCAAACTGGGTATCATGACCGGCGGAAATCACCGGAGTGCCTACGGGAATGCCAAGACGCGCGGCCATTTTCGGTAATAAATTGCCAACATGCTCCCCTGCGGCGACCATGCGCGGGAAGAGCGAAGAGGGAAGACCAGTGCGTTGTAAAATAGTCTGGCTAAAGGTTTCTTGGCGCACGTCGAGTAGCTGGCTGGTGCCAGCCATAGTGCGATCGGTAGTAAATTCGCCGGTCAGACGGTGATTAATCAGCGACGAAATAAACAGCCAAGAATGCGCTTGTTCTAATAATTCAGGCCGATTTTCTTTTAGCCAGATCAGCTTATACAAAGTATTAAAGCTAAATTGACCGATACCGGAAATGGTTTGTAGTTCGCCGGGCGTAATATAGCGATCGATTTTCTCCATAATCGCCGCCGTTCGCGGACACTTCCAGCTAATCACCGGATAGAGTAATTCGCCGTTTTTATCGACCAGCGCACCGTCAACGCCAAAGGTGGTCACGCTCAGCGCATGAATGTGGTAGCCGTTTAGCTGTGGCATGAGCTGCTGACAGCAATCGGCAAAGCGCTGCAAAATGTCATCTAATGACCAGATATGCCATTGGTCATTTTCTGCGGCGGGCTGGCTCGCATTGGCGGTGGACGCCTTAGCGACCACAATGCCTTTGGCGTCTATCGCTATAGCGCGAATATTGGTGGCACCGCAGTCTAAAATGATCACCACATCATGGTTCATGGTGGCTCCTAGTGAATAAATATAAACAGGTTTACCCCACCCCAACCCTCCCCTTGTCAGGGGAGGGAGCCGTTCAGTGACGCAAGCCGAACTCGGTATGCTCCTCCCCTTGTGAAGGGGGAGGCCGGAAGGGTGTGAATTCCCTGCCGTTCAGTGACGCAAGCCGAACTCGGTATGCTCCTCCCCTTGTGAAGGGGGAGGCTGGGAGGGGGCGAATTCCCTGCCGTTAAGTGACATAAACCGAACTCGGTATGCTCCTCCCCCTGTGAAGGGGGAGGCTGGGAGGGGGTCACTCCGCGCATTATTTTTTATACAAAGGCCCGTAGTTTTGGCAGGCACGATAATCCTGTCCTTCGGTATCCATGCCGTGCGCGGCCCATGACGATGGACGGTAGATTTCGCCGTCTTCCACGTTATGCATACACACTGGAATACGCAGCATCGATGCCAGCGTAATCAGATCTGCACCTACGTGACCAATGGTCAGCACGCCGTGGTTAGCACCCCAGTTCGCCATCACAGAGTACACATCGGTAAACGGCCCTTTGCCGGTTAAGCGTGGGGCAAACCATGTGGTTGGCCATGTTTCGTTGGTGCGCTTATCTAACGTGTCATGTACGTCTTTAGGCAGCTCAACGCTCCAACCTTCTGCGATCTGCAATACTGGCCCAATGCCTTTGATGATATTGACGCGGGACATGGTGAAAGGAACGCCGCCGCGGGTTAGGAATCGAGATGAATAGCCGCCGCCACGGAAATACTCGTGGATCGCAGGGCACCATTCGGTTGCTTGCAGGCAGGCATCCGCTTCTTTCTGGCTGATTTGCCAATGCGGTTTCATGGTTGGATTGCCCTGCGCGTCAAGCTGACGGCATGAGCCATCTAGCGCCGCAGAGCCGGAGTTAATCAGATGGATGATGCCGTCTTTGGCATGACCGGTGAGGTCACTTCCGGTGACGCGTTTTACCGCTTCAGGTGACCAGTAGGTACGAACGTCGGCGAATACCTGTGCGGTGCCGGTGAGCATGTGGCCAAACAGCATCGCAACGCCGTTGAGGCTGTCGTTTTCAGTGGCTACCACAAACGGTTTACGCACGCCGTTCCAGTCGAACGAGCTATTGAGCAACGCTTCTGCGGTATCGCCATTAGGGTATTGATCGGTCCAGTGACGCTGGCCTTGGAAGCCTGCTGCAATCGCGTTATAGCCTAGTGATTCCTCGACGAATCCTTGCTGAGCCAGTTTTTCGTTGCCCTGCATCATGTCGCGAATGCACATGGCCATCAGCAAGCTTTCGCGTAATACCGCTCGGCTGCTTTCTGGCGAACGACGATATTGTTCGGCATTAAGGTCAGGCCCAAAGCGGAAATTGTTATCCGCCCACGAAAGCGCGAGTTCAAGCTCTTCGGCATCGTAAATCTTCTGATCGATACGGCGGCGTAGTTCGGTCATATCCACCGACTGCACTTTCATACCGAGCCAAGATTCAAAGAAGTTATGATCAACGATGGAGCCGGCAATCCCCATTGAGACGCCGCCCAGCGACATATAACTTTTGCCTTTCATGCTAGCGACGGCTAAACCAGCGCGCGCAAAGCGTAGAAGTTTTTCCTCTACGTCTGCTGGAATGCTGTCATCGCCACCGTCTTGCACATCGTGGCCATAAATAGAAAACGCAGGGATGCCCTTTTGGCTATGTGCCGCCAGCGCGGCTGCCAGATACACCGCGCCAGGGCGTTCGGTGCCGTTAAAGCCCCAGATGGCTTTTGGGCGCATTGGGTCCATGTCGATGGTTTCGCTGCCGTAGCACCAGCAAGGGGTGACGGTGATGGTTAATCCCACATTCTGGCGGCTGAATTTATCTTCACAGGCGGCAGACTCCGCCATGCCCGCTATACAGCCATCGGCAATCACGCACTCTACTGCAGCGCCACAGGCGTGATGCAGCTGCTCGCTTAATAGCTGCGCGGTGGCTTTCGCCATATTCATGGTTTGTTCTTCAAGGGACTCGCGTACACCCATGCGGCGGCCATCAATGACTGGGCGGATACCAATTTTGGGCAGGTTTTGTAGGGTCTGGTGTTGGCTATTCATTCTTATTTTCCTCACGTTAATCGGTAGGTTGTCTTTCTTAAGGTTGAATTGCTTAAGCCGTTGCGCGCGGCATGATGTTTGATCTGAACTTGGCAAAGATGAAAATGATGGCGAAGCACAGCGCCGGGATCAGTTCTGCGGTTGGAATGTTGCCCGCCGCATCGCTAACAAATCCCATGACCGGTGTGACAATGCCGCCGCCGATAATGGTCATAACAATAATGGATGAACCGTATTTGGTGTCTTGGTCTAATCCCTTAATCCCTAAGGAGAAAATGGTTGGATATTGGATAGACATAAACATGCTGCACAGCGTTAGCGCGATAAGGCCAACGTGGCCGCCGGCCGCTGCGGAAATGATGCATAACAGCATGGAAATAAAGGCATAGATGGCTAAAACCTTGTGCGGCGCATAGTGACGGATAAGCCACGTTCCGCTAAAACGCCCGATGAAGAAGCACACCATGGTGGCAGTGAGATAATTGGCGGCGAATCCTGGCGTTGTGCCTGGAAGCTCCTCAATGGCGTAACGGATCAGATAGCTCCAGCAGGCGGTTTGAGCACCGACATAGCAGAACTGCGCTAATACGGCCCAGCGCCAATGCCGGATACGTAGCAGACGTGATACCGAAGCCAGCAGGGAACCGCCTTTGTCACCGCTATGCGCATCACTTTGAATGGTTGGGAATTTAGTGAAGGCAATCAGCAAGGCGACAAACAGTACAATGGCCACGATCATCATGTAGGGCGACTGAACCGCCAGCACCAAGCTGTGGTTATAGGCCGCGAGCTGCTCTGGCGCCATTTGGCTTAACACTTCGGCTGGCTGATGAGGAACATGAGATAAAATCAGCCCCTGACCAAAGACGACGGCAATAATGGCACCAAATGAATTAAAGGTTTGGGCTAGATTAATTCTGAAATGTCCTGATTCCTCTGGCCCTAATACGGTAACAAAAGGATTAGCCGCCGTTTCCAAACAGCCAAGTCCCGCGGCTATGATAAATAAGCCAATAAGAAATAAGGTATAATTCATTCCCTCGGCGGCAGGCCAAAACAGTGCGGCGCCAATGGCATAAAATAATAACCCAGTAATAATCCCTGCCTTGTAACTAAGTTTTTTCATTAATATTCCGGCAGGAATAGGGATTAGGAAGTAACCAAAGTAAAATGCTGACTGTATCAGCCCAGCTTGAAAGTTAGTTAAGGTAAATGCCTGCTGAAACTGAGGCAGTAAAATATCATTTAGGTTGTTAGCGACAGCCCATAAAAAGAAAAGTGAACATAATAATGCAAATGGAATTAAATAATTCCCTTTGCGCTCATGACTGGCAACGCGGTAGTTTTCTGACTGGATTGAAACGTTTCCCATAGCGCCCTCGTTAGGTCATACAGAGATATTGTGTATACCCTTCATACTTGAAGCTGCTTCTGCGTTGGCTAGGCTTGGTGACCTGAATCACTGGCTAAAGTCAGCTCATCGGGATTGACTCTCTTGCCGCCTAGAAGCAACTCCAATTATTTTTGGCATAAATCTGTTCTTCTTCCGCAGCAACACGTTCAGGCACTCTCCGTTCAATCGGAGGCGGGGTGCAATCATGCCGTTTATGCGGTAAGTGAAGCTATTCTTAAAACAAAAAAGCACTAAAAGTATGAGTTCAGTCACATTCAATATTATTGGGGGTGGAAATGTGAAGGTAGTCACTTTAATAAATCAAAAAACATGCCCGTTTTAATCAAATAAGACATAAAAAACACAAATAGAATGCCCGATTATTTTGTTTTTAATTTAAACGGTCAGTTCTCTGTTTATTTTTATAGATTTGCCCGTTTTTATTTAATGAAAATTAAACGGACATTTTTGTTTTTCTATTTGTGGGCTTTTTATATGGCGGTGATGTAATTCTATTGAGCTGTGTCACATATTTTAATCAGGTTTTTTATTGTTGTTCTCTACAGGATAAATATGACAGTTACCAACACCGTTATTTTTAAATGACTGATTCCATCAATAATCAGAGAGGCAACAAATGGAAAGAGACTCATTAGCTCGCGAAATAATTCATACCTGCTTGGAAATGACACGTCTGGGCTTAAATCAGGGGACTGCGGGTAATGTCAGCGTGCGCTACCGCGATGGAATGCTGATTACCCCAACGGGCATCCCTTATGAGAATTTGACCGAGTCACATATTGTTTATATCGATCAGCATGGGAAACACGAGGAGGGGAAAGTGCCCTCAAGTGAATGGCGCTTCCATCAGATTGCGTATCAAACGCGTCCAGAAGCCAACGCGGTGGTGCACAACCATGCCGTGAACTGCACGGCGGTTTCTATTCTGAATCGGCCAATCCCAGCCATTCATTACATGATTGCCGCCGCCGGTGGCAGCACCATTCCCTGCGCGCCTTATGCGACGTTTGGTACCAAACAACTTTCCGAGCATGTTGCCGTTGCGCTGAAAAATCGTAAAGCCACGCTGTTACAGCATCACGGCATGATTGCCTGCGAAGCCAATTTACAAAAGGCTTTATGGCTGGCCCACGAAGTTGAAGTTTTAGCCGAGCTTTATCTGGCAACGTTGCCAATCGTGGATCCGGTACCGGTCTTGTCTGATGAAGAAATCGCCATTGTATTGGAGAAATTCAAGACTTACGGCCTGCGTGTGGAAGAGTAGCGCGGCGACAATATTTCTCACTAAAGGGTTTTCATTATGACAAATCGAATGATTTTGAATGAAACATCGTTTTTTGGCCGTGGCGCGGTGAACGAATTAGTGCCAGAGGTTTTACGCCGTGGTTATGGTAAAGCGCTGATCGTAACCGACGCTCAGTTAGTTGCCTGTGGCGTGGTGGAAAAGGTGACCGCTAAACTCGATGCCGCCGGATTGGAATATCAGATTTTTGATCGCGTGGTGCCTAATCCTACTATCGCTGTTGTGCAGCGTGGGCTGGCAACGTTTAACGAGAGTGGCGCTGATTATCTGATCGCCATTGGCGGCGGTTCACCGCAGGATACCTGCAAAGCCATTGGGATCATCAGCGCCAACCCTGAGTTTGAGGATGTGCGCAGTTTGGAAGGCGTTGCGCCAACTCATAGCCCAAGCGTGCCGATTTTGGCGATCCCAACCACGGCAGGAACAGCGGCTGAAGTGACCATTAACTACGTGATCACCGATGAGGAGAATCGCCGGAAGTTTGTTTGTGTCGATCCTCACGATATTCCGCTGGTGGCCTTTATCGACGCCGATATGATGGACGGCATGCCTGCCAGTTTGAAAGCGGCAACGGGTGTGGATGCGCTTACCCATGCGATTGAGGGATTTATCACGCGCGGCGCATGGGAGCTTACCGATACGCTGCATTTGAAAGCGATTGAAATCATTGCTCGCTCGCTGCGTAGCTCGGTTGCCGGTCTGCCAGAGGCCGTTGAAGATATGGCGCTAGGACAATATGTGGCGGGGATGGGGTTCTCTAACGTGGGATTAGGCTTGGTACACGGTATGGCCCATCCGCTAGGCGCGTTTTATAACACCCCGCACGGCGTAGCCAACGCGATTTTACTGCCTCATGTCATGCGTTATAACGCCGCATACACCGGTGAAAAATACCGTCAGATTGCACGTGCAATGGGGGCAGATGTGGCTCATGCCACGCTGGAACAGGCGCGAGAAGCGGCAATTCAAGCCGTAGAGGCACTGAATCGTGATGTGGGGATTCCCGCTTCGCTAAAAGAAGTTGGCGTGCGTGAGGAAGATATCGCAGAGCTGGCGCAGGCCGCGTTTGACGACGTTTGTACCGGAGGGAATCCGCGCCAGGCGAAAATCGCAGAGATCGAGGCGCTGTATCTGGCGGCAATGTGAAGGTTTGTATGCTGAGGTAAGTGAAGGCTTAAGTGAAATATTTCGGACGCCAATTAGCTCATGCACTTCCATAAGACATATGTGCAGGCGGCCTCTTAACTCGCGCGCTTTTATCCGAGATGCCATTTTCGCTCCGGTTTGGTATCGCCCATCCGGGGCGCCCCAAACTCCGCCGAGACATCCCTGTCTCGGCGGCTCGTCCTGCCAAGGCCTAAGCAAAAAGCATCTTGGTGTTATAGGCGGAAGAAACCTTTCACCTATATTTCAAAATTAAGCCTCTCGCTTAAACATCCCCGCGATTTGGAAACAGCTGAAAGAGCTAAACAGCATCTCAATCCCAACGATAGTGGTGACCAGTGTGACTGACATGGCTGGCCCGGCGGTGATAAACATGGCGGCAATCGCCAAGTCTAAAATCCCAATGATGATTTGTAGCCATCCTCCGCTAACGCCACGCAGTTTGTAACCAGCGCTCAAACGAATAATACCGCCGAGGGCAAAGAGGGTCGCTAAGATCACCGACATGGTGAAAATCCCCACCATCGGATTGGTGATAAATACGTAGCCCATAATGATGTATGCGACGCCCATCAGAATGCCCGCCACCATCGGCCAGAAATTACGCGTGCGGTTGGCAATCATCCCGATAATCAAACCGATACCGCTGAGCATAAACAGCGTGCCCACAATGGCGCTTAATGCTGCGCCGGAAGCAAAGGGGTTAATCAGGCAGAAAATCCCACCCAAGAGCAGCAGAAAGGAGATAACTAACAGCAAGGTACGCTGTTTTTTAAGAAAGTTTCCGTCCAAACCGAGCAAACTTTTACGATCGATATTTAACATGATGACTCTCCATTTTCGAGGTTGCGTTCGGTAGTTAAATCTCTGGCTTATTATAGTCATACGACAAGTGTGCTATGGGCGCAAAGAATGTCAGAAATCGGTCTAATTAAAGATGGAAAGCAATGCTGCCAGTGGTAGGGAATGTAAAAAGAAAAAAGCCACCGCAGGCGGTGGCTTAGTGCAGGTGTTACTTCAAAACTAGATTTATACGTGGGCTAGCTGATTGTGCTCTTCACGGTGTCCTGGCATGCGGATGGTTGCGGACAGTACCAGCGAAATCACCAGCAGAGTCATAATCACCGAGAAGGTCACGATGAAGCCGCCGAACATTGACGCGATGATGGAACCAATGATGCTGCCGATACCAAAGCCCAGATACAGCAGGCCGTAGTTTTTAGTCAGGTTGTTTAAGCCAAAGAAGTCACTGACCAGCGATGGATATACGGTAATCGTGCCGCCGAAGCTGAATGCGATACAGGCAACGGAAGCAAAGAACAGACCTTCATTCAAAGGAACGAACAGCAGTGTCCCCATACCGATGAGGGAAATGACCTGAGCCAGAGAGATAACGCGAATACGTGCCATTTTGTCAGACAGAATGCCCAGCACCAAGCGGCCACTCAGGTTAGCAATGGCAATCACGGTTACGGCGCTGGCGGCGGTCATGGCAGGCAAATGAACCATGCCTTCACCGATATCTTTCGCCACACCAATCACATACAGACCACTCATGCAGGCGGTCAGGAACATCAGTGCTAGCATCCAATATTGTGGCTGACGCACGGCTTCTGCCAGTGTGTAATCCTGCGCGGTGCTTTCACCTTGCGCATTCGATGCAGCAACTTCTTGTTTTGGCGCATCTTTCATTAGCATTGCTCCAGCCATCACCATCACCATGGCCAAGCCACCCCAAATCATGAAGGTGTTTTCCAAGCCATAAGTGGCCAGCAGGCTGGTATCGATATATTTGAAACCAAGGCTACCTAAACCGTAGGCACCAATAGCACAGGCTGAAATCATGCCTTTACGCTCTGGGAACCATTTTACGCAGTTAGAAAGCGTCATCAGGTAACCAGCACCATCGGCAAGGCCGACCAAGATACCGGCGCTGAGATACAGCATGATCAGGTTGTTAGAGTGCGCGGTTAAGAAGAACCCCAGCGCTAATACCACACCAGCGGCGATAGTGACGTTGCGTACGCCGAAACGGTCCTGCAATTTACCTGCAACGGAAGAGGCCACCGCAAGTGCGAGGCTCAGCAGACCAAAGGAAAAGGCCACGCGGCTGATGGGTTCATCTAATTTTTCAGACAGAGGGCCGTTGAACAGGCTCCAGGTATAAACGGAACCCAGAGCGAACTGAGTAATGATGGTGCCAACCAGCGTGAGCCAGCGGGTGCGATTGTAATTTTGCATGCCAGTCATATTCATGATGCTGCTCCAGATAAATATTTATTAACTGTGAGTATGTTAAGGCTATCTCTAGGGCAGCGATCCATTCTGGGAATGAATAGCCTGAGTGCAGGAATGAAATGCATTAAAGCAGGAATGAATGAACGAAAAACGGGGTAAAAGAGGGTAATTTAGGGTGATCCACAATTGATGTGGATCACAATTTTCTCATATTAATTCACTGGGAGGGCCGTTTTAGAGCGGCGTTTCCACCAAAACTCCGGTGGAAAGGCAGAAGCATCCACTGATTATGTTAACGGGAATATTGACGGATTCACCGGCGATGAGCAGATGCGTCTCTGCGCCAACGGTAAATTCAAACTCTCCGCTAACCACGCGCGTGGTGTTACCTTGCATCTGCTTGCGTAGCTGGCTAAAAGCACCAGACTCAAACGTTAACTCAGCGGCAGGTTTGCCGTTGCTGATAACTCCGCTACGGCGGGTGATGCCCACGCCATATTCTTCAGCCGGAGTCTGTGCTTTGAATGTCTCCATGAAACCTATCCTTATTGTTGCGGTTTTTTGTTTCTATGTGAGTTGCTAAAAAAAGCAGGGCACAGCCTAACACTCTGGAGGAAAACAAGCATCAACGCTGGGGAAATTCGCGGGAATAAAGCGGATTCGGCGTGAATTTAATCAGATAATTCTCGCTAGGCGTATCACCGCTTGAAGCAGTGAAAATGCAGGCATACACTAGCGCGTCGATCGATTCCGAGATCGTCAGTCCCTGTCTGATTTTGACGAAAGCCGTTTTTAACGAACATTGTTTTAGTGAACATTGTTTTTAATGAATACCGTTTCTAAAAGTTCTGCCGCAGGTTTTTCTCCATCCGTCACAAAACACCTTAATTATGATTGTTAGACCCCAACAACATTGGTTTCGCCGCCTATTTGTGTGGCATGGCTCCGTGTTACCTAAAATTCTCTTCCGCTTAAGCTTAAATTTTGGTTTTGCCTGCATCGCTGTGGTTTGTTATCTGTGGCATGAAATGTTGGATGTGAATCTGACGTTGGCTCCGTTCAGCCTGCTGGGCGTTGCCATTGCGATCTTTCTCGGTTTTCGTAATAACGCCAGCTATGCGCGTTTTACCGAGGCGCGTCTGCTGTGGGGGAATTTGCTGATCACCGAACGTTCGCTGCTAAGGGAAGTGAAAAGCCTGATGCCGGATCCAGCAGAACAGGCACGCTATTTCACTTCGTTGCTGATTGCGTTCACCTACTGCTTAAAGCATCAACTGCGTAAAACTGATATGCGTATTGATGTAGACCGGCTGCTGGCGCCATCGGAGCGTAATTCGGTGCTCAATAGTCACTCTCCTTGTAATACGCTGTTGTTGAAAATGGGGATGTGGTTAGGTGAACAGCGCCGATTGGGGCGGATTAGCGACATCAGTTTTCATTCGATAGACAGCAACTTGAATCATCTTTCTTCTATTCTTGGCGGCTGCGAACGTATCTCCAATACGCCGATCCCGTTTGCCTATAGCCTGATTGTGCATCGCACTGTGTATCTGTTCTGCGCGTTGCTGCCGTTTGCCTTGGTGTCGGATTTACACTATCTCACGCCGCTGGTGTCGGTATTTATTTCCTATACCTTTATCTCGTTGGATTCACTGGCTGAAGAACTGGAAGATCCCTTTGGCATGGCGCCAAACGATCTGCCGCTTAATGCGATTTCTGCCACGATAGAGATCAATCTGCGGGAAATGATTGAAGATGATGAGAAACCGATCCCGATGAAACCGGATCATCATTGTTTGTTGAGTTGAGTTTACCCCCTCCCAGCCTCCCCCTTCTCAGGGGGAGGAGCCGATCGAGCGCTTGAATAATATCGAGAACAGGTCTGCTCCCTCCCCTGCGAGGGGAGGGCTGGGGTGGGGGCATTTATTGAGAGGGGATCAAACCGGCGATCGATTCTGCCCCACGGCAAAAATATCGTAGAACGACAGTTCAGATTTTCGCTGCATAATGGCGCGTAGCTTCTGCTTGCGTGATTCATCTACCTGAGAGGATTGCAGAATGCTGTCGACCAGCGCGTCCGGCACCATTCGCGTGTTATACCATTCGCCGTTGAAGCATACGCGCAGATCCAGAACGTCGATATCGTCGTAGTGATAGCGTGGATTGACGTCAAAAAAGAAGAACAGGTTCAACCCCACAAACAGCAGCGTCATCACCCATGTTACGTCTGCCAGCGTTTCTGACTGCAACATCACCGCCAACGTAGCCGCATAGGCCAGATACATACCCACGAATAGCCCAGGATGTTTTTTTATAAAGCTGATGCTAAAGCGCGGGCGATTATCGCGGTGTTCGGCTTTATTCACCCTGTCGATTTCTTCTTTAAGGATGCGTTCAATTTCGCTCATGGTCGGTCACCTGTATTGATGTTACAGCTTGATAACATAATTCTATCATTTTTGTGTGGTTAATGGCGCTCAATGTGACTTCAGCCCAGCGGCCGTCATTAATAAACGGAATAGCATTGAGACACAGCCCAGCGCCAACACGCTTCCCGCCCAGATAGCCGCTAGCCACAGCATGCGTTTCCATAACGGAGAGCGGGGCGTTTGCGCTTCAATCGTTGTCATGTTTTACCTCATCTACTCAGTGATAGCCTTCGTCGGCGCTGATTTTTCCGCGAAAAACGTAATAGCTCCAGAAGGTGTAAACCAAAATAATTGGGATGATGAACAAGGCACCAACCAGCATAAATCCGAGACTTTGCGGCGGTGCCGCTGCCTGCCAGATATCGATAGAAGGCGGAATGATATGCGGCCAGATACTGATCCCTAGCCCGCTAAAGCCGAGGAAAACCAACAATAGGGTCATCATAAACGGCAAGTAGTGATCGCCGTGGCGCGTTCCGCGCCAAATCACTCCGGCGCACACGAGCGTCAGCACGGGAACCGGTAAAAGGAACACGATGTTTGGCCAGCTAAACCAACGCTCGGCAATGGCGCCGTGCGCCAGCGGAGTCCAAATGCTGATGATGGCAATAATAATCAGCAGAGCCAGCAGTAAAGGGTGCGTAATGCGATACATTTTATTTTGCAGATGATGGCTGGTTTTCATGATGAGCCACGTGCTGCCCAGCAGCGCATAGGCGCACATCAGGCCGATACCGCAGAACAGGTTAAACGGGGTAAGCCAATCAAATGCACCCCCGACAAAGGTTCGCTCCGACACGGGAAAACCGTTAATCACGGCGCCGACTACGATACCTTGCATAAACGTGGCGCAGCCTGAGCCAACGATAAAAGCCTTGTCCCAGAACCCGCGATGATTAGGCAGCGCTTTGAAGCGAAACTCAAAGGCAACGCCGCGGAAAATCAGCGCGATCAGCATCAGCGTGAGAGGAATCGATAACGCATCAACAATCACCGCGTAGGCTAGAGGAAAGGCGCCAAACAGCGCCGCGCCGCCGAGCACTAGCCACGTTTCGTTGCCGTCCCACACGGGGGCGACGGTGTTGACCATCATGTCGCGCTCTTGCATATCACGGGTGACGGGCAGCAACATGCCAATGCCTAAATCGAAGCCATCCATCACGATATACATCAGGGTGGCGAAAATAATGATGGCGAACCAAATGAGCGGCAGATCGATACCCATTAGTGAGTCTCCTGCTGATGAGAGGGCTTAGCGGCAATGCGTCCGGCGGCGGTAGGTAACGCTTTGCTATGCGCTTCTGGAATAATCGGTTCAGGGCCTTTGCGGATCAGCCGCATCATATAGGCATAACCCACGCCAAAAACCGCGCCGTAGACCACGAAGAATGTCAGCAAACTGATGCTCATATGCAGGTCGCCATGGGCAGATACGGCATCTTTAGTGCGCATCAGGCCATGCACAATCCACGGCTGGCGGCCCACTTCGGTGGTTATCCAACCCGCTAAAATGGCGATCAGCCCCGAAGGCCCCATCCAGAACACGAAATGCAGGAAAGGGCGCGATGTGTACAGACGCTGCCGATAACGTAGCCATAAACCGATAGCATCTAGCAAAATCATCAACATGCCGAGACCTGCCATAATGCGAAATGACCAGAACACCAGCGGTGAGTTTGGACGATCCTGTTTGGCAAATTCGGTTAATGCAGGTACTTGCTTATCAAGACTGTGCGTTAGGATCAGGCTGCCAAGATAGGGCACTTCCATTTTAAAGCGCGTTTCTTCGCGCTCCATGTCGGGCAGCCCGAACAGAATCAGCGGCGTTGCTTCGCCGGGTTTATTCTCCCAGTGACCTTCGATCGCGGCGATTTTTGCTGGCTGATATTTAAGGGTGTTGAGGCCGTGCATGTCGCCAATAAAGGCCTGAAGCGGGGCGACAATCAGTGCCATCCAGAGCGCCATTGAAAGCATTTTGCGCGTGGCAGGCGTGTCGTTTCCACGCAGTAGATGCCACGCCGCAGACGCTCCGACAAAAAAAGCGCTGCTCAGGAAAGCGGCGGTGGTCATATGCAGCAGGCGATAGGGGAACGAAGGGTTGAAGATCACCGCTAGCCAATCAACCGGAACCACCTGACCGTTCACGATTTCATAGCCCTGTGGGGTATGCATCCAACTGTTGGACGCCAAGATCCAGAATGTCGACATCAGCGTGCCGAGCGCCACCATGCAGGTGGCAAAAAAGTGCAGCTCTTTGCCCACTTTGTTCCAGCCAAACAGCATGACACCAAGAAATCCGGCTTCAAGGAAAAATGCGGTGAGCACTTCATAGGTGAGCAACGGGCCGGTAATACTGCCCGCAAATTGGGAGAATCCGCTCCAGTTGGTGCCAAACTGATAAGCCATCACTAAGCCGGAAACCACACCCATGCCGAAATTGACGGCGAACACTTTCGCCCAAAAGTGATAGAGCGTGCGGTAATCTGGGTTACGCGTTTTGAGCCATAAACCTTCTAGCACCGCCAAAAAGCTGGCTAGCCCTATAGTGATGGCAGGGAAAATAATGTGAAAGGATACCGTAAAAGCAAACTGGATCCTGGCGAGATGGAATGCGTCTAATCCGAACATGGACAGCCTCGTACTGACATAAAGTTCTGCGCGGTAAATTGCAGGCGTGAGAAACGGAGTGCCGGAGCGATCAGGGCCGGAACGATGAAAGGGATCTTACGGGCTGTAAAATAGATATGACAGAAACAGAAATGTTGTTTTAATGTATAACAGTTTGATTTGGATCATGGCGACGACACCCTATCGGAGAGCGCAGTGGCAAAATATGAAGACTTGGTAAAACGCATTCGCGGGCAGATCACCGCTGAAATTTGGCAAGTTGGCGATAAGCTGCCGTCGCTGCGTGAGCAGGTTTTGCACTCTGGTTTGAGCCTGATGACGGTGATGCACGCCTACCAAATTCTAGAGAGCCAAGGGTGGATCGTTTCCCGTCCTCAGTCGGGCTATTATGTTGCGCCGCAGGCGAAGTTTTTAGCCCCATCGCCTACGCATGAACCCGTGCAGCGTGCCGAAGAAGTTGGCATCAACGCGTTTATTTTCGATGTATTGCAGGCCAGCCGCGATCCCGCCATTGTGCCTTTTGGCTCCGCGTATCCCGACCCAACCCTGTTTCCTCGCCAACAAATTAGTAAATCGTTGACCACGGTGGCGCGGGCGATGACCACGCTAAGCGCCACGGATAATTTGCCGCCGGGCAATGAGGATCTGCGTAAGATCCTCGCGAAACGCTATGCCATGCAGGGCATTCGCATTGATCCTGAGGAGATCGTTATTACCGCGGGCGCATTAGAATCGCTGAACCTGAGTTTACAGGCCGTTACGCAGCCGGGCGACTGGGTAATTGTAGAAAATCCGTGTTTTTACGGTGCATTGCAGGCGCTGGAACGCCTGCGGCTAAAGGCTCTTTCAATTGCGGCACATCCCGAATTCGGCATTGATTTAGCGGCGTTAGAAGAGGCGCTAAAGACTTATCCGGTACGCGCGTGCTGGTTGATGACCAATATCCAAAATCCGTTAGGCTGCACGCTTTCGGTTGAGAAAAAACAGCAGCTGGTGGCGCTCTTACAGCGGCATAACGTGTATTTGATTGAAGACGACGTTTATGGCGAGCTGTATGCCGGCGGCGAAAAACCGCTTCCGGCCAAAGCCTTTGATGAGACGGGAATGACCATGCATTGCTCTTCGTTCTCGAAAAGCTTAGTGGCCGGATTTCGTGTTGGCTGGGTGGCGGCGGGAAATATGGCGAGAAAAATCCAGCAGTTGCAGCTAATGAGCACGCTTTCGACCAGCGCACCGATGCAGCTGGCGCTGGCAAACTATTTAGCCACTCGCAGTTATGACAGTCATTTGCGGCGTCTGCGCCGAGTGATGGAGCAGCGAAAATATGCGGCATGGCAGTCACTGCGCGCACATCTTCCGCAGGGCGTGAATATTAATTACTCACACGGTGGCTATTTTCTGTGGGTCGAGCTACCTATCAATGTGAATGCGACCGAGCTATACCATCGAGCGCTGAATGAAAGGATTAGCATCGCCCCCGGCCAGATGTTTTCTGCCAGCAATCAGTACACCAACTATTTTCGCTTTAATGTCTCTCATGAATGGACAGACAAAAGCGAAAAAGCGGTGCAAAAACTGGCGGTTATCGTGCGTGAAATGATGGGGATAGCTGATTAAGCGGCAGTTTTTCTATCACGTATTTCTAGAATTAGCTCGATGAGTGCTTTGAGTTCGGCAGGCGGATGACGGCGGCCGGGATAATAGAGCCTTAGCCCATCAAAATAGGGACACCACTCATCGAGAACGCTGACTCATTTTCCACTGGCGAGATCTTCCCTGATGAGCCATTCAGAAATAAAGGCCAAGCCAATGCCACTGCGTGCTGCCTGATGGATGGCGCGCATCTCGCTTAGCACAATACGCGTGGGTATGTTAACGGCCAATTTTGCTGATAACGTTCTCATTCCCAATGATAAATGCCGCCGTGTGACATTCTCATCCCTACACCATGATGGTTTTTAAGAACGCTGAGTGTTGTTTTATTTAATTGTAAATTTATATATAAAAATGATTTTTATTTCATGGTGCTTTAATATAATGAAGTTATTAAATTTAAAGATACGCATTATTTAATTCAATTTAAAATAAAATGTCATTTAGTTTTTTTTAATTCAAAATTAAATAGAGCTTAATTTAATTTGGCTATACTTAGAATTTAGCAGGGCTTAATCTATATTGAGTCAATTAAAACAATTGGTTAGCTGACTTTTTCCTTCCTGATTCATATCTCGTTTATTTTAAACATGACATTTTAAAAAAAATCACTAACATGCTTTCTGCGGTGTGAGACTAATTTTTTATTGATTAAAAAAATCAATGTTTGTACTCAGCACGCTAGCTTTTTGCCCAAAAACATCCAAATGAGTGGATGTCATATTTATAGATTAAGGAAAAATTCATGAGCTTAAATAAGTCTGTTTTGTGTCTTGCGCTTTCTCTCGCTGCTTTCAGCCAATGTTCTATGGCAAAAGATGGAACCATTAACTTTACTGGTTCTATTGTTGAAAGCCCGTGTGTGGTTAGCCGCGATACTCAATATCAAGATGTTCCGCTGGGCGAGGTACAGTCATCTACCTTTGTGCAAGCAAAAGATACTTCAGCATTTAAAGACTTCAATATTGATTTGGAAGAGTGCAACACAACAACATTGAAAAATGCCAACGTGACTTTCCGTGGTACCTCCGATGATATTGATACTGATTTGTTGGCGGTCGGTGGTGAAGCTGGTGCAGCAAAAGGCGTAGGTATTGAAATTACCGATCAGTCTGGAGCTATCGTGTCTATGAATAAGGCAAGCAGCGATATGAGTCTGGTCAATGGTCAAAACATTTTGTATTTTAAAGCTCGTTATAAAGCAACTAAGGTGCCTGTTGTCTCTGGTCATGCCAATGCTCAGGCTGATTTCCAAATAGCTTATAAATAAGTATGAATTTAACCGGTGTCATTAATTAATGATGCCGGGAATCCAGAGAGACTATTATGAAAATTAATAAATTAGTAGCAGCTATTTCATTAATAGCTGCTTCACATTCCGTATTTGCTGCTGGCGGCATATCTTTAGGTGCCACTCGTGTAGTTTACAATGCCAATAATAAAGAAGCTTCCCTTACCGTAAATAATAAAAATACGGAGCAGTATTTTTTGATTCAATCTTGGGTTGATGACAAAAATGGTAATAAGAAAGTACCTTTTGCCATTACTCCGCCGCTGTTCAGATTGAATGCTAAAAATGAAAACATGCTTCGCATTGTAAAAACAGCAGGTGAGGTGCCCTCAGACCGTGAATCCGTCTATTGGGTAAATGTAAAATCTATTCCACCAATGCCTGCAGAAAATGGGCCTCAGAACGTATTACAGCTGGCTATTACTACCCGCATAAAAATGTTCTATCGTCCCTCTGGATTAGTTGGAAAAGCGGAAGATGCACCAGCACAGCTACAGTGGGTACATCAGGGCAATGAATTAATTGTTAAAAATCCGTCTGCTTATTCTGTGAGCCTCGGTGAGGTGAAAATTGCAGGTAAAGATATACCTGGCGTAAATTTGGTTTTACCTAAAGATGAAGCCCATTACACCCTGCCTGCAGGTAGTGGGGGTATCGGCAATGTAACCTATCGCGCAATTACCGATTTCGGCGGACTAACCAATCCGATCACATCAGAAATCCATTAATTGTCGGTAGTCACTGATTTCGCTGGCAGAGAGAAAAATGCAAGCAGTAAAAATATCTAAAAAGAGCGAGCCCGTATCGAACTGCCCTTTATTAATGGAACTAAATAGATATTTTAAGCCGAGCGCAGTAGCACTCATTTTTTTATCTTCAAATTGTTTTGCTGACTCAAGTTTTAACCCAGCCTTTTTGGAAAAAATGGGTGGTGATGGTACTGCTATTGATCTATCTGTTTTCTCGTCCCCAACTGGTGGTCAATTACCAGGAAA
Organism: Hafnia sp. CBA7124; assembly: GCF_002355555.1. Classification (NCBI taxonomy): domain Bacteria; kingdom Pseudomonadati; phylum Pseudomonadota; class Gammaproteobacteria; order Enterobacterales; family Hafniaceae; genus Hafnia; species Hafnia sp. CBA7124. The sequence continues at coordinate 445,196 of NZ_AP017469.1, forward strand.
ATACATCGTTGATATTTATATCAATGATGAACTTGCGGATCATCGAGAAGTTGAGTTTATTGCCGATAAAAGTACTTCAGGCAAAGGTAAGAATGGAACGAAGAATAATGAAGAAATAACGGGGTTAATTCCTTGTCTTACACTAGAAGACTTAAAAGGATATGGTCTAAGAACGGATGCTATCGAGGCCTTTAACAAAAACAGTGAAGATAAATCTGCTGCTGAACAGGTTGATAACGCAAAAGCTAAAGTAAATAGCCCTGCGGTCGAAGGTGCTTGCACCAATATTCTGCAGTCAATACCTGCAGCAAAAGCGGATTTCGATTTTAATAAGCAGAGGCTAAACCTGAGTATTCCTCAGGCGCTTATGTCCCACTCCGCTAGGGGATATGTCGATCCTAAGTTTTGGGATGATGGTATTACAGCTGCTCTGATTGATTATAATTTCACTGGTGCGAATGGAACGAGTAGTGGAGATAATTCCAAGGATGATAGCTATTATCTCAACTTACGAAGCGGACTGAATTTAGGGGCTTGGCGTTTACGTAACTATTCTGCCTGGAATGATAATAATGGTGTTCGTGAATGGCAGAATATCAATACTTATTTGCAACGTAGTATTATTTCTATTAAATCCCAGTTAATTTTAGGGGATAATTACTCTTCAGCGGATATTTTTGATAGCTCGCAATTTCGGGGTATTCAAATTGCATCTGATGACGATATGTTACCGGATAGTCAGCAAGGTTTTGCGCCTATTGTTCGTGGTATCGCGAAGACCAATGCGCAGGTCACAATTACTCAGAATGGATACACCATCTACCAGAGTTATGTTTCACCTGGCGCATTTGAGATTAATGACCTTTATCCGAGTGCGGGTAGCGGCGACTTAACCGTAGTGATTAAAGAGCAGGATGGTAGCCAGCAGACTTTCATACAGCCTTATGCGTCGGTACCGATGCTGCAGCGTGAAGGTCACACAAAATACAGTCTGACCGCTGGCCAATATCGGAGTGGTTATAGCCAATCTAAGCCTAATTTTGGTCAGTTTACGCTGATACAAGGTTTGAGCCATGGGGCAACAGTTTATGGCGGTGTGCAGGCCAGTGAAAATTATATGGCTGCCGCAGCAGGGATTGGGCAAAACTTGGGAGATTTGGGGGCCGTCTCTATCGATATTACGCAGGCAAAAACCGATTTGACAGATTCAGGCGTCTCCAAAGGACAGTCATACCGATTTTTGTATGCAAAAACTTTTGCTGATAGCGGCACCGATCTGCGTTTGATGGGATATCGCTATTCAACCAGTGGTTTCTATACTTTGCAGGAGTCAGTCGACCTTAACGATGATGACAACACCTTGTCAGAGTACGATGTTCGCACTCACAAGCGCAGCCGTGTTGAAGGTTCTATTAACCAAACATTACCAGAAAATTGGGGGTCTTTATTTTTTTCCGCCAGCGTACAAGATTATTGGGACGATTCGGCGAAAGAGCAGACTTTACAATGGGGTTATAACAATGACTGGAAGGGCATTTCTTATAACATTGCGGTTAGTGACAACTATATAACAGAAGAAGAACGAGACAGGCAGTTTTCGCTAAACGTATCGATTCCATTGGATAAATGGCTGTCGTCTGCATCGGTAAGCTATAACAGCACCAGTGATAGTGATGGCAGAGTCCAACGGCAGACCAGTCTAAGCGGTACGTTGCTTGAAGATCGCAACCTTACTTATAACATTAGCCAAGGGGTTGGCAATCAGGGGCAGGGTTATAGCGGCAATACCTCGCTGAGCTATCAGGGCAAATACGGTAACTCAAACGTGGGTTACAGCTATACCAAAGATTCGCGCCGTCTTAATTACGGTTTGCAGGGCGGAATTATTACCCATAGTGATGGGATAACCTTTTCCGAGCCGCTTGGGGAGACCGTCGCTTTGGTTGCCGCGCCTGGTGCGGGGGATACTAAAGTTAAGAATAAAAACGGCGTTAGAACAGACGATGAGGGTTATGCCGTATTGCCTTATATCACAGCATATCGGCACAACAATGTCTCATTGGATACGACTAGTTTGGGTAAAAACGTCGAAATCGATGAAAGTGTTAGAGATGTTATCCCAACCCGAGGGGCTGTCGTTCGCGCCAAATTCACCACTCATGTGGGGTATCGCATGATGATGATGATGATGCGTCCTTCAGGTAAACCAGTGCCATTTGGTACAACTGTTTCTCTGTTAGACGCAACCAGTGCAGGGATTGTGGGTGAAGATGGTGAAGCTTATTTGAGTGGTTTACCAGCCAAAGGCTCACTTAAGGCGCAATGGGGCAAAGGAGCAGATGAGCACTGTATTGTTCATTATCAGGTTAATGAAAAGCAGGCTGCTGAAGAAACACTCATGACATTACAGGCGAAATGTTTGCCTGATTAACAATAGGTTTCTGTCTTTTAAAATTATTCACATCATCGTTAATGATATGAATAACAGTAAATTTGGCTATATATATCACGCAAGGAAAGTAAGATATGAACAAAAAAGCGATTTATGCACTAACCGCTATTGCTCTGCAAAGTGTTATATTTCAATCAGCAAATGCAGATTCAATTGTAAGAATAACTAGCAATATCACTGCCTCACCTTGTACAGTTGACACTACAAGTTCAGATATAAATTTGGGGGTGATGACAGCGTCGTACCTTAATAATCCTAGTCTTAACAAAGCTTCGGAGTACACGCTTCCACTTGTAATAAAACTTATTGGTTGCCCTGAGACTACTACATCGGTCAGCGCAACGTTCAGTGGTACTCCATCCACACAAAATAGCAGTTATTATAAAAACACGTCCGGCAACGCTGGTGATGCAGCGGCTATGGATGTTGAGTTTGACAGATATACAGAAGGTACTGGTGACCGTGAACTATTGAAAAATGGTTCAATGATACGAGACCTTGCCATTGAGAACGGTCAGGCATCGTTTGCTGTGGTTGCACGTATGATAAACTCTTCCAGTAGCACAACAATAGGAGCTGGTGATGTCAGTACGGCTATTTCAATAAACTTTTCTTATAAATAAAATAGCCAAAAGAGAAGAGTCATGAACACAAAAAGTATCGTATTCATTTTACTCTACTCTGCTGCTTTATTTAATTTCAATATTCCGCTGGCGGCTTTAGCAGAAAGTAACGGTGACAGTGAACTGAATATCAGTGGCAAAGTGGTAGCGCCTTCATGCACCATTGCTCCGGACACTGTGAATGGAAATGTTGACCTCGGTGAGGTGCTAAGTGAACGCCTGCAGAGTGCGGGGAGTTTCTCAGCGTGGTCGCAGTTCTCACTGAATTTGACAGAGTGTCCAGCCACGACGACTGAAGTCGTCGTGTATTTCTCAGGGGGGCAGGATCCTGATTATCCGGTTTATTTTAAAAATACAGGCAGCAGTAAACATGTGGCTATTGAGGTTGCAGATGATACAGGCTCGCGCATAAGCAATGGTTCAGTGCGTAATATGGCCGTAGATTCACAGCAGCAGGCTAAAATGGTTCTAAAAGGTAGGATGATATCACCTCAGGGCAAAGCCATTTCCGGTAGCGTCTCGAGCTTAATGGAGTTGGCCTTTGGTTACAAGTAGTTAAGTTGCAGGGTAAATTATGATGTCTTATATTTACCTAGCAGAGTTCAGATTAAATATTTCTAATTACGTTAGATATAATGTTTGTTATTACGTAGATAAATATTAGGTCACCATTAAGTAACGGGGCGATGATAGTGGGTAAAGTGGCTATCATCGAAGGTATCATTTTCATAGAACATTTTGGTGTGAAAATGAATGAAATACCTCTCTTGTTAAAGTAAATGAATAAACGCTGGAGTTATGAAAAAATACATTAGTTTTCTATTGGCAAGTTCACTGACTCTGGCACCAGTTTTAGTCATGGCCGATGTACAGATAGGTAGCACTAGAGTTATTTATAACTCTAGTGCTAATGAAGCTGCATTGCCCATAAAAAATACCGATGCAGCGAATATATATCTTGTTCAGTCCTGGGTGGAACCAAATCCAGGTAGCAAGCCATCGTTTATTATCATCCCTCCATTGTTTCGCTTAGAGGGTAATGAGGAGCATTCTTTAAGAATTATTAAAACTCGTGATAATTTACCTAAGGATCGGGAGTCTCAATTTTGGTTAGATATTAAATCTATTCCAAGTACTGATAACAAAACTACTAAAGATAGCTTGCAGTTAATTGTTAAATCTCGATTAAAATTATTCTATCGGCCGGAAAATTTAGCAGGCAGTCCAGATGAGGCTTATAAAAAAATCATTTTTAACGCAGATGGTTCTGAAATTAAAGTGACCAACCCTACAGATTTTTATATTACCTTCTACAAATTTAAGGTAAATGATAGGGATATAAAAGAAGCGACAATGGTGGCTCCGAAAAGCTCTGTAACGTTCAGCCTACCAAAAGATGAAGATAATACTAGGATTGTAACGTGGCAGGCTATCACGGATTCAGGTAGCCCGACGACGGTCGAGAAAAAAATACTCTAAACAGGGAGCTGATATTTTGAAATCAAGATATTTTTTATTCACCTCAGCCGTGCTGCTCACATCAGTATTATCTGTTAAAGCATCCTATGCGCAGGGTAATGAGGCAACGTGTAAGTTCGATTCTGGATATGCAATGAACATATCCACCCTTGCTTTGGCGCCTGTTATCAATATCCGTGCGGGTATGCCGGTTAAGACTCTTTTATGGGATTCGGGCTGGCTCAATGGGGGATCTACAGCAATAACGTGCGGGCTTGCTGGCGACAGTAGCAAGACTTTTTCCGTGCAAGGTGGATATATGAACAATATGACGTTGTCTGCCGTTGGAGACTCTATTTATGATACCGGAATTCCTGGTATCGGGGTGAAAGTATTCTATTCTAACAGTCATGAAGTATCATCAGACAGGGTGTTAGAATACCCACGGAAAAGCCAATCAGTCATGATACAGGGTGATCAAAAGCAATATTCCCCTGCTTCGGAATATAAAATTCAGTTTTGGAGCACGGGTAACTATGCCAGTGGTAGCACTGTGTTCCCAAATCCATTGGCTAGTACCCAATATGGTGATCTGGTGACCAATCAGGTTTCATTAAGTAATACCCGTTTTGTGGTTAATTTAGTCGGGTGTACGGTTCAATCTTCAGTCAATGTTGATCTTGGTAATGTAAATGACACTACTTTTACTGGTGTTGGGTCAGCCAGTGCCTGGAGTCATTTTAAGATCCCACTAAATTGTTATGCAGGCACCAAAATATCCACAACGATTGATGCAACCCAGGATCCTGCAAATGTAGCAGGAGTGATTCAATTACTTACACAAGATAACAGCGCAACAGGGTTGGGGGTGCAGCTGAGTTATGCAGAAGGCGCTGCCGTAGTGTTTGGTGAGAAATCGTTATTCAAGGAGTCATCATCAACCACTGAGAATATTGAACTGGCGACGCGTATGTATCAGACTCATGAAAAAGTGACCATGGGTAAGGTCAGTGCAGTGGCTTATTTGACGATGACATATGAGTAACCGCTTTTCCTGATATTCATATGAGGTGCATTTATGAATACTACTTCATTAATTATATTTAGATAAGAATTATAGTTCACAATAATATGAGTAAGGAAAAATTAATGGCATGTATGGTTTGTTTAATTAAATATAAATAACATTATATATTTCATTAATGAGATTTATGTTATCTCTGAACTAACTTTTTAGATTATTTAAAAATTACCAGCTGATATAATAAACATCGGTAGGTTGTGTTTTTAGATTAATCATAGTTGCCGTGTTTGATTATAAAAATCAACGCGATAAATTATTTTAAAGCTATTCTTTAGAATAGCGGTATCCGGTGGCTAGGTTGTCACTTGTACAAAATAATAACGGTTATAGCGTATTAATAAAGGACTAGGATTTATGAATTTTTCAATGAAAAAAATCTCTGCGCAGGTATTGCTTTGTTTATCTATCGCTGCAATGTCCAGTCATGTTATGGCGGCAGATGCCACTATCAATATATCTGGGCAAGTGGTTTCAGAAGGTTGTTCAATAGCTGCAAGTAGTCTCAATGTTGTGCTTCCTGATATTGACGCAACTACACTTGCAACAACGGGAAGCGCTTCAGATTATGAGCCTTTTAAAATTGATTTTACAGACTGTTCTCATGGTATCTCACAAATATCAATCTCGTATACGGCGACTGGAGCGGATAATAGTGCCGCTGGTATGGATACGTATTGGGCTAATATCGGTACAGCAACAAATGTGAATGCTGAAATCCGTGATACAGGTAATGGTGGGGGAGACAAACCAGCGGTCCCGAATTCGATGGGTAGTATCGTAAATATTTCTGCTGCTACAAATTCAGCATCAGAGAGTTTTAAGGCAAGAATACGCAATAATGGAGTGGGCGCAGCGACTACAGGTACGGTCATCGTGGATTTTACATTGGTATTTACTTATGTCTAAATTATTTTTTCTTTTTAACAACGTAGTAGTTAACAAAATATTTAATTTGCGTTGACTGTTATCACTGGGCACGATCTTTATCATTTATGTAGAGTAAAGATCGTCCCGGAAATTATAGATCTCATTTATTCAGAGTTTGATTAGCTATTTTAAATTATTTTACCCATGCTTATCCTTGGGGGCGATACAGAAACTGTATGATTTCCATTTCATATGATATGGGAGCTTTTACAATTAAAGCTATGCACGTAAACTCCCTTGATATTTGAAGCATAATTTCTGGTTCAAACCCATTGGGACCTAACATGTAGGATAAGCAACATTCTGTTGTAAATACTGGGGCTTGCTGAATCTTGAGGCTCATCAGGCGCGGGATTGAAATTCTGCTTAGATGCCAGCCAGATAGGTTTAAGTAAGCCAACTTATCGTCACAACCGCAGTGTTGAAAATACGATAATTTCATTCCCCTGTTAAGCTATACCAGCCCCTGTTCTATTATCTCTGTAAGCAAAATTTGTTCGGAATGATGCTCCATGCGGATAAAGAAAACCATGTCACCACTAACCAATGCAGGCTTGCCATTCCTCATATCTAAATAAGTATGAAAAGGAAGAGCGATAGGTAACAACCCCAAAGGCGTTTGAACAACGGCTCTGCCGTTGGTCCGTAGGGTGAGCCGCTAGCGGCGAATAATCGAACGGAGTTTGATGAAGAGTCCGTATGCCAGAAAGCAAAAAACCAGCCCTTGGGCTGGTTTCTTTAAATAGTGGTGCCCGGACTCGGACTAACGCCGAAGGCGTTTGAACAACGGCTTTGCCGTTGGCCCGCAGGGTAAGCCGCCAGCGGCGAATAATCGAACGGAGTTCGATGAAGAGTCCGTATGCTAGAAAGCAAAAAACCAGCCCTTAGGCTGGTTTCTTTAAATAGTGGTGCCCGGACTCGGACTAACGCCGAAGGCGTTTGAACAACGGCTTTGCCGTTGGCCCGTAGGGGGAGCCGCTAGCGGCGAATAATCGAACGGAGTTCGATGAAGAGTCCGTACGCTAGAAAGCAAAAAACCAGCCCGTAGGCTGGTTTCTTTAAATAGTGGTGCCCGGACTCGGACTAACGCCGAAGGCGTTTGAACAACGGCTTTGCCGTTGGCCCGCAGGGTGAGCCGCCAGCGGCGAATAATCGAACGGAGTTCGATGAAGAGTCCGTATGTCAGAAAGCAAAAAACCAGCCCGTAGGCTGGTTTCTTTAAATAGTGGTGCCCGGACTCGGAATCGAACCAAGGACACGGGGATTTTCAATCCCCTGCTCTACCGACTGAGCTATCCGGGCAACGAGGCGTATTAAACTGGATCTGCGGCTTGGCGTCAACGTAATTTCTTCATTCCTTTGTTTAGTTGCCTAATGTTTGGGCATTTTGGGTTTTTTGCATGAAATTTATGCTGCCTTGAAGACGTTGCCGTTCTTTCTTCAAGAGAGATTCGTCGATACGGCTCAAATTTGCTGGCGTTGACCTATCACTTCTTAATCAGACGCCTTATCAATGTTTGCTAGTTCTATTATTAAGATCACATAATATTACAAATATCACTCTTAGATGTGACACGAGAGTTGTTGTCGATAGGTTTAAAAATACAATGTCAATTTTAGCTCATAAATTGCTTTTAATAGATTTTATTTAGAGTGGGTTTATTTATTGTATATCTGATTTTTATATTTCGCTAGTTTGTGGTTTGTTGTTGGTGATTTTAAAATAGTTCATATTAAACATATGGTTATTAATTAAATTTTAATTAAATCCTGAATGAATATTAATCTATTGTAATGAAGGTTAAACAGAGTTCATTGGATGTAAACTATTTTTTCCTTGAAACGTTATTGGTGTTTTACAGCGAGTGCGTTTAATTTCTGTGTATTGACATAATTCATGCTGAATATATAACTTAAGCACTGTGATTGAGAGGTTTTCCAATTTAATGGATTGGCCTCATAGCCGAATAATATAAATTAAAGCAGGTATATTAATTATGAAACGTATTCTTACTGCAACCGCACTTTCTCTTGCCATGATGTCTACTTTTACTTGGGCTGCTGATGGCGCAACCACTGCTCCAGCGGCAACGACCACCGTGAGCTCTAATGTGTTAACTGCCCAGCAGGCGAAAGAAGTTGCTAAGGTAGCTCAACAGGGCTTTAACGCCATGCGTGATGTGCAATATGCTCGCGTCTCTTTATTCCGCGGATACCCAGATGTGGCGCAAAAATTAGTCGATCAGGCGCAAACCCTATTATCTGATGACAGCACCAACTGGAAAGATTTTATTAAGGCCGATAAGAAAACTCCGCTGACTGGTGATAACTACGTAGTTATTAATGCTTCTATTTCTTTGGCTGAGGATTTTGTGGCAACGCCTGAAAAACAAAAAGCCATTGATAGCGCTAATGCTAAATTCAAGAAAGGTGATCACAAAGGCGCAATGGAAGAACTGCGTTTGGCTGGCGTTGGTGTAACGGAAACTCAATATCTGATGCCGCTGAAACAAACCCAGCAGGCGGTTAAGAAAGCACAACAGCTGCTGAAAGAGGGTAAATACTATGAAGCGAACTTGGCTCTGAAAGGGGCTGAAGAGGGGATTATTACCGACAGCGTTTCTTTAGTGGGTGCCAATTAATCTCTCGATGAGTTAATTAACACTTTCTATTTCCTACCTTCGATAAACCACCCTTTGGGGTGGTTTATTCATCGATATTGTAATAAATACTCAGCTTTAGCCTAAGGCACCATTTCGGCGGCAGCGCGCAATTTGCAGAATATCTTCGGCTAAGCGACGTGCAGTTTCCACATCTTGCAGTTGGCGTTTTACCAGCAAACGGCTTAAGCAGCCTTCCAAAACTAGCTCCATCTGATGAGCGACCATTTCAGGATCGTCCATGTCGATGTCTTGCAACAGAGCAAGCGTGAACTCGTAAGAGGCGGTTTTCTGCTGCTCGGCAAGCAGGTGGATTGGATGATCGTCTTCAGGGAAAAAACTGCAGGCGGCGATAAACAGGCAGCCGGGATAGCGCTGTTGCTGCACATACTCGGCCAACACGTGGTAACGCGCCAAGATTTTATCCCGAGCTGAAAGGGTTTCATCCAGCAGCAGCTGGCGGCGCCATGTGTCTATCTGCTGTGCGTGGTAGCGCAGACTGTCATAAAGCAGGGCTTCACGATCCGGCCAAAAACGAATTAGCTCTTCCTTTGAAATATCGAGCTGGGGAGCCAGCTTATCCAAGGTTGTGGTTGCTAGTCCTTGTTGTTCCAGCAGGCCAAGTACCTGGCTGAGCACGAGTTCTCGTTGCACGTGATCCTCCTGTCTTATGTGCGGATCTTTCACGATCGGATCCTCAGTGTCGTTGATGGTTAGCGATTGTGCAAATGCGCTGTGAATTCCTTTGCGTTCATAAAACCGGTGACGCGCAGTTGTGGTTGTTCTTGTGCCTGCGTGTTGTAGAACAAAATGGTTGGCAGACCTAATACGTTTAAATGCTTGAGCAGCGCGGCATGTTCCGCGCTGTTCGCCGTGACGTCAGCCTGTAACAGCACCGTATCCGCAAGTTGCTGACGCACCGTTGGATCGCTGAAGGTGTATTTTTCAAACTCTTTACAGGCCACACACCAGTCAGCATACAGGTCTAACATAACAGATTTGTTCTCTGCTTTAGCCTGTTGTAGGGCATGATCCAGCTCAGCAATGGTATTCACTTTTTGGAACGGCAGATGAGCAATGGTTGCTTGTGATGCATTTCCAAATGCCCAATCTTGCAATGGCCGTGAACAAACCAGCGCCAGACCTAGCATCACAATTTGCATGATGCGCGCTAGGCGATGAGAAGACTTCAGGCTCAGTGCGAACGCCCATCCGAAGAAGGCAACGCCTAACAGCGACCAGAGGCGTAATCCCCATTCGTCACCCAGAATACGCTCCAGTAAGAATACCGGCAGCGCGAGGATTACAAATCCAAACGCCTCTTTGACGTACTGCATCCATGGCCCGCTACGTGGTAACAGGCGGTTGCCGAAAGTGGTTACGAGGATCAGCGGGATGCCCATTCCCAGCGCATAAAGGTATAGCGTGCCGCCGCCAGCGGCCATATTACCGCTTTGTGCAATGTACAACAGAATCGCGCTGAGCGGTGCGGTGGTGCAGGGTGAACATATTAGACCTGCTAGTGCGCCCATGACGAATACGCCAATCAGCGAACCGCTGCGTTGCTGGTTGCTCCAGAGCGTGAGGCGCGTCTGAACTGAAGAAGGTAGCTGTAAGGTAAACAGGCCAAACATCGACAGCGCCAGCAACACGAATAAAATCGATAGCCCAATCAATACATAGGGGTGCTGGAACGCGGCTTGGAACTGCAATCCAGCGGCGGCGACCACCATCCCCAGCAGCGTGTAAGTCACCGCCATGCCTTGTACATAAACGAGCGACAATACAAAAATTCGGCGATAGCTTTGCTGGCGATCCTGCCCAAGAATAATGGCAGATATCAGCGGATACATCGGCAAGATGCAGGGCGTAAAGGCAATGCCTATCCCAATGAGAAGCGCCCAAAGCGGCGAGAACGGCAGTGCAGGAGCCGACTCTGTGTTAGGCGCTGTATCTTGAACCGCATCGGTGATGGCTTGCGCATTAACGGAATCTAAGGGGATAGTTTTGGTTTCCGGCGGATAGCAAAAGCCCGCCTCAGCGCAGCCCTGATAGGTAACAACCAACGTGGCATTTTGAGCGGCGTTTTGTAGACGCAGATTGAGCGTTAGGTCGTTTTTAAAAATAGCCGTTTTGCCGTAAAACTCATCATGGTGATCGAGGCCTTCAGGCAGCGTAAACGGCGCGATTGTAGCCTGATGAGGCTCTATTTTTATCTGCTGGCGATAGAGATAGTACCCCGGTTTGATTTGCCAGTTTAGGTCGAGCTTATGATCTTGCTGCTTGAAATCGAATGTGAAAGCCTGATCGACCGGCACAAACTGCGTTTTGCTAGAGAATAGCGATGCCTGTGCCGGAAGCAGAGTACAGATAAACAGAAAAACTAGCGTAAAGAAGCGTTGAGCCATGACAGGTAATCTTTATCTCCCGCGTGAACCGGTAAAACTAAAAGTTCAGGGGTTTGGTATGGATGATGCTGTTTCAGAAAGCTAAGCAGAGCTTCCTGATGTGAGCGTTCGCTTTTCAAAATCATCTGGACTTCGTATTCCTGCTCCAGCTTGCCTTCCCAATAGTACATGGAAGATGCGCCGGGTAGCAGCGTGACGCAGGCCGCGAGTTTTTCACTCAATGCGAGCGAAGCCAACTGCTGAGCACAGGCTTCGTCGGGCGCCGTACACAGCACAACGATGGCATCGGTAACGTTATCGGGTAGTGGCTTTTCAGTCTCTGACATCTGATCTAAACCTCGCCGTGGATGATTTTGAATCAACACTATACCTTGTGTGAGTGAAAATTGTCAGCAACGCAGAAATAGCGTGATCAGAATAAGAAAAGGACGCCGAAGCGTCCTTTTTGTACTCAGCGCGAGAAAGGCTTAGAGCATAATGCTTCCCAGCACGAAGCCGAAGATAACAGACAGCGCCACGCCGATAGTGCCTGGGATGAAGAACGGATGGTTAAAGACCAGTTTACCGATACGAGTTGTACCGGTGTCATCCATCTGCACCGCCGCAACCAGAGTTGGGTAGGTAGGCAGAATGAACAGACCAGAAACCGCGGCGAAAGATGCGACTGCGGTCAGAGGAGAAACGTTCAGCGCCAGTGCCATTGGCATCAGGGCTTTCGCTGTTGCTGCCTGAGAATACAGCAGGGCAGATGCGAAGAAGAAGATAACCGCTAGCAGCCAAGGGTGAGACTGAATGACGGTACCCGCAGTTTCTTTGATCCAATCAAGGTTTGCCTGAACGAAAGTATCGCCCAACCAAGCCACACCCAGAATACAGATACATGCGCTCATACCTGCTTTGAAGGTGCTGGAGTTCAGAATGCTGTCAGTTTCAACGCGGCACAGGATAGTGGTCAGCGTTGCGACGCTCAGCATGATGATCAGAATCGCGTTGGTGGTGTTCATCAGTGGTTTTTCAACCAAACCGAGGCTTGGGCTGTTGATAATTGCATAGCAAACGACGCATACAACGCCCAGCAGGAACAACCATACAGAGCTTTTGGCACGAGGTTTGATAACCACTTGCTTGTCGCCACGCAGTTCAATCAGGCCTTCAGCCAGACGTTTCTGGTAAACAGGATCGTCAGACAGTTTGGAGTCAAAGCACCAAGATACGATGAGTGACATCACCAATACAGCTAAGAAAGTGGATGGAATAACAACCATCAGCAGATGAATATAGCTGATGCCGTGGCCTTCCATCACAGAAGACATATAAACTACTGCGGCTGAAATTGGAGACGCAGTAATTGCAATCTGAGCAGAAACAACGGCGGTAGACAGTGGACGGCATGGCTTGATGCCTTGCTCTTTAGCCACTTCAGCGATAACTGGCAGTGCAGACAGAGAAATATTACCGGTACCTGCAAAGATGGTCAGAAAATAGGTCACAATCGGTGCAAGGATCGTGATGTATTTTGGATTCTTACGCAGAAGTTTTTCAGTTTGATGAACTAAATAATCCATACCACCGGCAACCTGCATTGCAGAGATTGCGGCGATAACAGCCATGATAATTGAAATAACGTCGAATGGAATATTGCCTGGCTTAACACCGATCATGGCAAGGACTAAAACTCCTAAACCACCGGCAAACCCTATTCCTATGCCCCCCAGTCTGGCACCTAAGAATATGGCGAGCAGTACGATCACCAGCTCCAAAACTAACATAGTGTTTCTCCTCAAGATGTAACGATAATATTCCTTTTGCCCTTGAAGCTGCCGCGTGGATTAAGCGTATATTCTGAGGCTCATACGCACGTAGGCGACTCAGAATTTCTTTACTTATCATTCACTGCAACACAATGACATCGGGTGTAATTCTTGTTTTAAGTATGTTGGTCGCAATAAAAAGGCACGGCTGACCATGGGGACAGACGTGCCTGATATCGACTAGCGAACTTTATTATTGTTCGCTTTCGTCAGTATAACGTTTTGCTTTATAAGCAGGGTGCATCAGGTTCTCTACAGAGAAGATGTCGTCCAGTTCCGCTTCGGTCAGCAGACCGCGTTCCAGAACAACTTCACGCACGTTTTTACCTGTTTCGGCACAGATTTTACCAACGATATCACCGTTGTGGTGGCCGATAAACGGATTCAGGTAAGTTACGATACCGATAGAGTTAAATACATAGCTTTCACAAACTTCTTTGTTTGCGGTAATGCCGTTGATGCATTTTTCCAGCAGGTTGTAGCAACCGTTAGTCAGGATAGAGATGGATTCAAACATCGCCTGACCAATTACCGGTTCCATAACGTTCAACTGCAGCTGGCCTGCTTCAGCAGCCATGGTGACGGTGGTGTCGTTACCGATGACTTTGAAGCACAGTTGGTTAACCACTTCAGGAACCACTGGGTTCACTTTAGCTGGCATGATTGAAGAACCAGCCTGCAGTTCTGGCAGGTTGATTTCGTTCAAACCGGTACGTGGGCCAGAAGACAGCAAACGCAGGTCGTTACAGATTTTAGACAGTTTAACCGCCAGACGTTTCAGAGCACCGTGAACCATCACGTATGCGCCGCAGTCAGAGGTTGCTTCGATCAGGTCTTCTGCAACAGAGCATTGCAGGCCGCTAACTTCAGACAGTTTCTGCACAGCTAACTGAGAGTAGCCTTCTGGCGTATTCAGACCAGTACCGATAGCGGTCGCGCCCAAGTTAACTTCCAGCAGCAGCTCAGAGGTGCGTTGCAGGTTCTTAACTTCTTCTTTCAGCAATACGCTGTAGGCTTTGAATTCCTGACCCAGAGTCATAGGTACCGCATCCTGCAATTGGGTACGGCCCATTTTCAGAATGTTTTCGAATTCTTTGGCTTTACGATCGAAGCCTTCGCGCAGCTGGTTGATTGCATCCAGCAGTTTCATGATGGAAGAGTACACCGCGATACGGAAACCGGTAGGGTAAGCATCGTTGGTAGACTGGCATTTGTTCAGGTGATCGTTCGGGTTCAGGTATTGATATTCACCTTTCTGGTGACCCATCAGTTCCAGACCGATGTTTGCCAGAACTTCGTTGGTGTTCATATTAACGGAAGTACCTGCACCACCCTGATATACGTCTACAGGGAATTGATCCATGCATTTGCCGTTGTTCAATACTTCGTCACAAGCAAGAATAATAGTATCGGCAATTTTGCGCGGAATGGTGTGTAACTCTTTATTGGCGAGAGCAGCAGCTTTTTTTACCATAACCATGCCGCGAACAAATTCAGGGATATCGCTGATTTTGTTGTTGCTGATATAAAAGTTTTCAATTGCTCGCAGAGTGTGAACACCATAATAAGCGTCTGCTGGAACTTCACGGGTGCCTAACAGGTCTTCTTCAATACGAATGTTGTTTGACATAAGAACCTTCTTTAATTGATGCCGAATAGTAAACTTGCTAATGAATTTATATCGTTTAGATTTTCAAATTCGAAAGGATCATCCGTCCTCTCTGTTCTGTGGCTGATCATATGCTGCTGGCGTGGAAAAGCATGAACCCAGATCACTATATGGCGCTTCAAGTTTCAGGTGTTTACATATCTGTGATTACTCTCACAGATAAAGAAAATAACCCACAAGAGTTATAGGGTTGAAAACGTATAAAATGCCACCACTTGTCATATATAGACTGTTTTTAGACATATATGCTGTTAAATTTTAACTATCTCAGTTGTTCTTTAATGCAATACTTATCATTAGAAAGCACTGCAATTTAGGAGAAGGATGTTGCGCTGGTTACCGCTCATGTTGGTATTTCTGTTTGTTTATATAGAAATATCTATTTTTATTAAGGTCGCCGCAGTGCTTGGGGTTGCCCTGACATTGTTGCTCGTGGTCCTGACTTCTTGCCTCGGGGCTTCGCTCGTTCGTCATCAGGGAATGAAAACGCTGATGCAGATGCAGCAGAAGATGGCGATGGGGGAAAGTCCAGCCGCAGAAATGGTGAAAAGCGTTTCGTTGGTGATGGCGGGCTTTTTGCTCATCCTGCCCGGTTTTTTCACCGACTTTTTAGGCCTGCTGCTAATTTTGCCTCCGGTACAAAAGCATCTAACGCTTAAACTATTACCGTATTTCAGTTTTTCTCGCTCCGGCGGCAGTTTCGGGGGCGGTGATTTTGGTGGATCTCAAGGTGGGAACACCTTTGACGGTGAGTTTGAACGCAAAGATGAGAACCGTCCGCCGCTAGATAATCGTCTCGATCATAAAGACGATAGATACAAAGACGACAAATAAGCGTATTAGTGTTTCATTCTTAGCAAAGGCGTGGCACATTTCGGCCGCGCCTTTTCTTTTATTGGCTCTGCCTCGCAGAGGTTGAAGAAAAACACAAATTTTTTACTTATCCCCCCTTGAAGGGGTTGTTGGTTGCCCCAATCTGGTAACCACGAGTCCGAGAGCGGAGGGTGTTCCTCTGGCTTCGGCGTTCAACCCTAAACGATATGGACCTTCTCAAAGGAGAGCTATCAATGAATATTCGCCCATTGCATGACCGTGTAATCGTCAAGCGTAAAGAAGTCGAGTCCAAATCAGCTGGCGGCATCGTTCTGACCGGCTCCGCTGCAGGTAAATCTACCCGTGGCGAAATCGTCGCTGTCGGTAAAGGTCGCATTTTGGAAAATGGCGAAGTGAAGCCGCTGGACGTTAAAGTTGGCGACATCGTTATTTTCAACGATGGTTACGGCGTGAAAGCAGAGAAGATCGACAATGAAGAAGTGTTGATCATGTCCGAAAGCGACATCCTGGCTGTAGTCGAAGCGTAATAATCGCTTCTTTTGACAACGCATAATCTTCTTAACTGAATAAGTTTAAAGGAAAGAACAATGGCAGCTAAAGACGTAAAATTTGGTAGCGACGCGCGTGTGAAAATGCTTCGCGGCGTGAACGTACTGGCAGACGCAGTGAAAGTGACCCTGGGCCCTAAAGGCCGTAACGTCGTTCTGGATAAATCTTTCGGTGCGCCGACCATCACTAAAGATGGCGTGTCTGTTGCTCGTGAAATCGAACTGGAAGACAAGTTCGAAAACATGGGTGCACAGATGGTTAAAGAAGTTGCCTCTAAAGCGAACGACGCTGCAGGTGACGGTACTACCACCGCAACCGTACTGGCTCAGGCTATCGTTAACGAAGGTCTGAAAGCCGTTGCTGCTGGCATGAACCCAATGGATCTGAAACGCGGTATCGACAAAGCTGTCGTTGCTGCGGTTGAAGAACTGAAAAAACTGTCTGTGCCTTGCTCTGATTCCACTGCAATCGCTCAGGTAGGTACTATCTCTGCTAACTCCGACGAAACCGTGGGTAAACTGATCGCTGAAGCGATGGAAAAAGTTGGCAAAGAAGGCGTTATCACCGTTGAAGAAGGCACCGGTCTGCAAGACGAGCTGGACGTGGTTGAAGGTATGCAGTTCGATCGTGGCTACCTGTCTCCATACTTCATCAACAAGCCAGAAACGGGTTCTATCGAACTGGAAAGCCCGTTCATCCTGCTGGCTGACAAAAAAATCTCCAACATCCGCGAAATGCTGCCAGTGCTGGAAGCCGTTGCTAAAGCAGGTAAACCACTGCTGATCATCGCTGAAGACGTTGAAGGCGAAGCGTTGGCAACGTTGGTGGTTAACACCATGCGTGGCATCGTGAAAGTGGCTGCGGTTAAAGCTCCAGGCTTCGGCGACCGTCGTAAAGCTATGCTGCAAGACATCGCAACGCTGACTGGCGGTACCGTGATTTCTGAAGAAATCGGTATGGAGCTGGAAAAAGCAACGCTGGAAGATCTGGGTCAGGCTAAACGTATCGTTATCAACAAAGACACCACTATCATCATCGATGGTATCGGTGACGAAGCTGCGATTCAGGGCCGTGTTGGTCAGATCCGTAAGCAGATCGAAGATGCAACTTCTGACTACGACCGTGAAAAACTGCAAGAGCGCGTAGCTAAACTGGCTGGCGGCGTTGCAGTTATCAAAGTTGGTGCTGCTACCGAAGTTGAAATGAAAGAGAAGAAAGCACGCGTAGAAGACGCCCTGCACGCAACTCGCGCAGCGGTAGAAGAAGGCGTGGTTGCTGGTGGTGGTGTTGCCCTGATCCGTGTTGCTGGCAAAATCGCTGGCCTGAAAGGCGCTAACGAAGACCAGAACGTGGGTATCAAAGTTGCGCTGCGCGCAATGGAAGCACCTCTGCGTCAGATCGTTATCAACGCCGGTGAAGAAGCCTCTGTTATCGCCAACAACGTGAAAGCGGGCGAAGGCAGCTACGGTTATAACGCTTACTCTGAAGAGTACGGCGATATGATCGAAATGGGTATCTTGGATCCAACCAAAGTAACTCGTTCTGCTCTGCAGTACGCAGCGTCTATCGCTGGCCTGATGATTACTACCGAATGCATGGTTACCGATCTGCGTGATGATAAAGCAGATATGGGTGCCGCTGGTGGTATGGGCGGAATGGGCGGCATGGGCGGCATGATGTAATTTCCTTTGTCGCTGAGGCCGTTGTGTTTTTGAATCGGCAACCAGTGACACGGGTTATGGCATAGCCATCCTAACGTTCTAAATAAAACCCTCGCTTCGGCGGGGGTTTTGTTTTTTTATAAGCGTAATTTCCTGATTCTGGTAATATTCGGACGTGACTTTCTACACATCAATGGGGAAGAAGATGCGGATTAAAGGTTTATTGGGCCTGACAGCAGTGATGCTGTTGGCTGGCTGTAGCTCGACGACGCAGCTGGACACCGCAGGTCAGCAAATTAAATTCACCGATACCAAGCCAGGCACTGAATGCCAGTTGTTGGGCGAAGTAACGGGTTCTCAAAGCAACTGGATGTCTGGTCAGGGCGGAGAGTCTAGCTCTATGCGCGGCGCAGCAAATGATTTACGTAATAAAGCCGCAGCCATGGGGGGCAACGTTATCTACGGCGCAGTGAGCCCAAGCGAGAACTTCTGGTCTAGCTTTGCACCGCTAGACAGCAAGATGAGCGGCCAAGTGTATAAATGCCCTAATTGATCGATGGGTGTTGAAACACAAAAAACCGAAGATAAATACTTCGGTTTTTTTATTGGCTTGAATTTGTGTAGGTGGTTAAGCTGTCGTATTGGACATTCCTATCTTGAAACAATGATACGAGTAACGTGAGTATTGACGGTTTATTGGTAATACTCGCCTTATGATTCTACTTAGATATTGTTTGCAGAAGCTTGATATATCGCGGTAATGGGTAAGGCATTTAATCTATCCATATGGCTATTTATCACAGGTTTCTCGCTGTCTGCTGGCTAATAATTAACTTATTATGGTGAGAGAAAAATAGAGGTAACTTTACTTTCAAGGATGGGACGACATGCTTTCAGCTATTCAACTTTCACCCATGCAGGCGTTCGATTTTCTTCTCAATGTAGCTACCACCCGACCCGTATTTTTATGGGGGGCTCCGGGAATCGGTAAAAGCGCCTTAGTTCAACGATTTGCCCATGAAGTTGGCATGGAATGTGTTTCTCTACTGGGCAGCCAGTTAGCGCCGGAAGATCTGATGGGGATCCCACAAATTGACGGGCAGTGCTCTCGTTTCTTCCCCCCTGCTAATATTGTACGCAGTGAACCGTTTGTTCTATTTCTTGATGAACTCAACGCCTCTTCACATGAAATTCAGAAAGCCTTTTACTCACTGATCCTTGAGCAACGCGTAGGGGAATATTGTTTGCCGGTGGGTACCATTGTTATTGGGGCGGGCAATCGAGCTAAAGATGCTGCGATTGTAAAACCGATGCCTTCCGCTTTAATTAACCGAATGGTGCATATCCATCTGCGTGCCGATCACAGAGAGTGGTTAAATTGGGCGATTAACGAATCTGGTATTCATCCTTGGGTGGTCGAATATATTCAACTACGCCCCGATCAGTTGTGGAATGAACCGCCAAAGCATGAAGAGCCATTCTCTACGCCACGCAGTTGGCACATGCTGTCTGATGCATTGCACTCCTTTGGCGAGAATATTAGTGATGAAATGCTAGAGGCGTTGATTTATGGCCTTCTCTCTCCAACACACGCTGGAGGCTTTAAAGGTTTTATCAAACAAATTCGCCAGAAGTTTACCGTAATATCCATTATTAAAGGTGATGCTCTCTGGCCTGAAGAGCCAAGCGATCGCGATATTCTCTATTTTCTGGCCCACTCTTTCCGCACCCATTTGTATAAAGAGCTGCCAACTGATGAAAATAACCTAAAAGCGGAACACAAGCAGCTTGCGATGCAAGCCAAAGATCGGCTGAAATCTCTGGCACGTATCAGCGTTGAAATTGCTCAGTCTGTGATGGGGGAAGATGACCAAGGCCGTAAGCTTCCTGCGTGGTTTTTGCTTGAAGTGGCTCGTGACCTCCCACGACTGGCTGTTCGCTGATGAGTAAAGCTAAATCACACCACAATCCCGCGTTGGAAGCTTGTCAGGAAGGTATCAGCCAGATAAGTCGCCACCGCTTATTTAGCCCAATGTGGGAAAAAATAGACTGTAATTTTGATTATGACGGGCGATATGTTTCTTCAAAGGCATGGCTGGTGATTTCACCAAATGGCGATCTCTGGCTGAACCCGAAGCGCCATGCCACTGCAACGCAATGGGCCAGAATGATTGCTCAAGCATTGGTAATGTTGGGGTTTGGTTTAATACGTCAACGTTCACCACAAATGGTTTGGGAGCTCGCTGCGCTGAGCGTGGTGAATAAATTCTGTAATGAGTTAAAAATTGGCCCTTTACCGGAGGAATTGCAAAGTTGGCCCTTCCCTGAGCAGCTAAGCAATGATGCAGAGGTAGTATTTCGTGAATGGATAACTGAAGGCTATCCCGAATCGCTTAATCAATGGCACCGTATTTGGTGTGGTGGTCTTGATTCGTGGTTTTGCCAGTTTGACGCTAAGCCGCGTACTTGGGGCTGGAACCAGCCGGCAGACTGGAAAGGCGTTTTTGTTCAAGGGATCACTCAAAGCGTCCAGCAGGCATTGGAAATTGCAGGCGGTCATATCTCTACAGACGCGCGTCCGAAGGCTCTGAGCGTGGCGCAAAAAGCTCGCCGTCAGTTGATGGATTATTATCCGTTATTAGGTGCGTTGGCTGCGAGTTTTGATATTGAGGAAGATATCTCTTTATGCGGTCAATATGATATCCGCATAGCGGCGATAGATGTGGGTGCACACAAAATTTGGATGAACCCTGCCGCTGGGCTTAATCAATCAGAGTGCCTGTTTGTTTTCGCTCATGAAGTACTTCATGCTGGCTTGAATCACGCCTCACGTCGGCGGGGACGCGACCCGCTGCTGTGGAATGTTGCCTGTGATTTTTCCATCAACGGTTGGCTTATTGAAATGCAGGTTGGAACTCCACCTCCGGTTGGCCTGTTGCATGATGCCCAGTTTACGAACTCCTCTAGTGAAGAAATTTATGACAGCCTCGCGCAGGATATGCGGCGTACCCGCAAGCTGATTACCTTACGGGGGAACATTGGGGAAGGCGATATACTTGGGGAAGATGATGGCATGATTTTTACGAATGCTGAGGCATGGTGTCGAAGAGCCCTAAATCAGGGATTAGAGCGGTGTTTATATGGCTCATCGCGTGGAACGTTGCCCGTTGGGTTAATTGAAGAAATCCGCAGTCTTTCTCAGCCGCCAATTCCATGGGATGTTCGTCTTGCTGAATGGTTTGATGAACATTTTCCACCACCGGAGCGTCATCGCAGCTATGCGCATCCTTCTCGACGCCAATCTGCAACGCCTAAAATCCCCCGACCTTCATTGGCTAAGCCGTCGGAGGAACAGCGAGTTTCGCGGGTCTTTGGCGTAGTACTTGATACTTCAGGGTCGATGGATCCACAGCTACTAGGAAAAGCGCTAGGGGCTATTGCCAGTTATTCGCTAGCGCATGATGTTTCAATGGTACGCTTAATTTGTTGCGACGCTCAGGCCTATGATCGTGGTTGGGTTGAACCGGAGCAATTGCTTTACCGTTTTACCCTCCAAGGAAGAGGTGGCACTATCTTACAGCCCGGCATCGACATGCTTACTAGGCTCTCAAAGCACGGTGAGTTTCCTATTATCGGACCGGTATTGATCATCACCGATGGCTTTTGTGAAGATCGAATAAATATCTCGATGGAGCATGCATGGTTGTTACCCGAAGGGCGGCGTTTACCCTTTGCTCCACGAGGAGAACAGTTCAGATTGAGCAGTAAATAGTACGGTAATTCATTGTTAAACGTACTAGCAGGATAGGTCCCAAAATAGGAAATGAGTCAGCTTGAATTTCTCTTGCTTTAACTCCCCCCATTTTGGGCGAGGTAAATACTAACAACCTAAAATCACTTCCCCGCGTGCTGCATTCAAGGTTATTTTTTGTCCTTCCTGCGCTTGTTTCAAGCTATCGCCCACGCCAACAATCATTGGAATACCCATAGCATTCGCTAAAATAGCGGCATGGGACAGGGCGTTGCCTTGGGTGAGTACGATGCCCAGAACCAAGCGGCGGTCGAGCATAATGGCATCTGAAGGCATCAGTTCACGCGCTAATATAATGGACGGTACGCTCGGGTTCTGTATTTCCTGGGTTTCGCCCGCCAGATGGAGCAACGTGCGCTGTAAAATATCCCGAATGTCCAATTCACGCGCTTGCAGGTATTCGTCGTCTAATTCTCGGTATGCATCCGCCATCTCGGTTAGCTCAGTCTGCCAAGCTGTTTCGGCGCTGCATAGCTGACTCGCAATGCGATCAAAGGCGGAGTGTTGCAAGTCGGGATCGTCGATGAGCATGCTGTGCGCGCCGAAGATCCCCGCGTGCTGTTTGCCGAGCAGCTGATTAGTGCGATCCGCAAGGCGATTAAGATCCTGCAACGTTTTAGCAATGGCTTGACGTAGCCGCTGCTGCTCGATCTCCACGCGATCCGACAAAATTGGATGATTGGGTACATCGATATCCTGTGTGGGCAGGACAAATGCGGGGGCGCTAACCTGCGTATCCATCACTGATTTGCCTTGTAGTGTTAGACCGCCGCTGATATCGGATGTAATAATTTCGCCAAAGTTTGTCTGCGCCAACTGTTGAAACGCTGCTAATGCTTCTTTTGCCTGCGTACCTTTGGCGACTAGGCGGATTTCATCGCCTTTCCGCACCTGTAATAACGCCAGTTGGTTAAGGCTGCGCGGATCGGCATGGCGATTTCCTTTTACGTCATCGATCTTATACAGCACCAGTTCGGCATCAAAAGAGGCTAAGGCGTTAGCGAGCTTAGCGGCGGGACGAACATGTAATCCATTTGGATTTAACACGTTCCAATTGACGCCCTGGTCGTCGCAAGATAGCGAAGCAGCCTGATTAGGCGCTGGGGCATGAGTGGGTTCTTGCTCACCGAGCTGGGCTTTTTTGGCTTGGAGCGCCGATTGAGCTTCGCGTTCGACAGCTTCTAGTGAAGCTCCCGTCGACGCCGCAACGACTGCGGCTAACGTACCTTCGACGAGGGGGGCGGAACAAGCTTTAACGTGCGCGCTCATTTCAGGATCAAGCAGTTCCAGCGCCGTTTCAGCGCTGAGTAATGCACTGCCGAGATCCATCATAATCAACACGCCAGAGGGATCGAATACCTCTTCGATCGCCTGCATGACTTTAATCGCGTCAGTGCCTATCGGATGATCGGGATCGTCCACCCCAGCGGCAACAGCTAAGCGGCAGCCGTTCTGAATCATTTGGGCGGCGAGTTCTGCTACGCCATCAGCCAGTTTTGCGCTGTGAGATACTACAACGATGTTGACCATAATTTATTCCTAGTGCATTGAACGAAACGGCAGCTAGTGGGTGACGGCTGCTAAGGTTTGCATCATCAACCACGCAGAGGTTGCGCCCGGATCTTGATGGCCAATACTGCGCTCGCCCAAATAGCTGGCACGACCTTTACGGGCCTGCATGGTGATGGTGCTTTCCAATCCTTGGCGAGCAGCTTCAACGGCCAAATCTAGCGCCTGTGGCACCGGCAGATCTTTTTGGCTCGAGGCTTCAAGTGATGCCACGACAGGCCACCAAACGTCACACATAGTTTTGTCATTCGGTTCTGCTTTGCCGCGGCTAACCACGCCTTCCACGCCTTCTTTCAGCATTTGAGTGAGTTCGATAAGCGACAGGCTTTGTTTGGCGGCGGTGCTTTGCGATGCACGAATAAAGAAGGTGCCGAATAGCGGGCCGCTGGCTCCTCCTACGCTGGAAAGTAGCGTCATGCCTGTGTTTTTCAGGATGAAACCAATGTCTTTATCGGCGAATGAAGGCAGCTTTTCGACGACTTTATTAAAACCTCGGTTCATGTTTAGACCGTGGTCGGCGTCGCCGATTTCGGTATCGAGCTGGGTGAGAAAATCTTTCTGTTCGGCAAATACATCGCCGCAGCGCATGAGCCAGTTAACGATCTGTTGTTTAGTCAGTGACATATTACATTCCCCAACGTAAAGCCGGTGTATTGACGGGTGCATCCCAAAGAGACAGCGTTTCTTGGTCAACTTTTAGCAGCGTGATTGAAATACCCTGCATATCGAGTGAGGTGCAGTAAGAGCCGATTAATTTACGCTCGATAGTGAGGCCTAATTCTGCGCAGCAATGCTGAAGGCGATGATAAACGCCATACAGTTCGGAAAGCGGCGTTGCGCCTAGATTATTGACCAAAGCGATGACGCGATCGCCTTTTTGCAGCGGCTGTTTGGATTGCGTTTGTTCTTTCCATTCACCTGCGTTGCGATCCCAAGAACGCAGCGTGCGCTGATATTTACCATGGGCGAGCAGAGTGGCAAACATCTCATCGACGGTTTGATTGAGCGTGGTAAATTCACGGCGTTCAATGCCGGGTTCGCCGTGGATACCCACACCAAATTCCATCACGTTATCGGGCAGGGTAAAGGACGGTTTTCCTGCCGCAGGAACGGTACAGGCCTGAAGCGCGATGCCAATCGAATGGCCTTCGTTGTTGAGTTTATGCCCCAATTCAACGAGCTGATCGAGTGAATCACCGCGAGCAGCGGCTGCGCCAAGTAGCTTTTCAATCAGTACCGTGTTGGCAACACCGCGGCGACCGGCGGTATATAAACTGTCTTTTACTGCCACATCGTCATCGACCAAAATTGTGCCGACCTGAGTGCCGCTGTCATGCAGCAGTTCTGCCGCGGTTTCAAAATTTAAAACGTCGCCGGTGTAGTTTTTGATGATCATCAGCACGCCTTTGCCACCGTCGATGGCTTGGCCGCATTCATACATCTGATCCGGCGTTGGCGATGTGAAAATCTCGCCCGGACACGCGCCGTCGAGCATACCTTCGCCGATAAAACCGCAGTGCATAGGTTCATGGCCGCTACCACCGCCGGAAAGGATACCGACTTTGCCAGCCACGGGGGCGTCGGCGCGGGTGACAAATACGGGTTCTTGGTGAAGCGTTAATTCGGGGTGGGCTTCAACTAATCCGAGAATTTGTTCGTGTAATACGGTTTCGACTTGGTTGATTAGCTTTTTCATTAAAAAGGCTCCGGTGAGATCCATGTTTGATGTGCCTTATCCCAACCTCCCTCGTTTTTAAGAAACAGGAGGTTGGGGGCGACTAAAAGTATCTACGGTTTATTTCAACCACGCCTGACCCAAACGGTCGGCGGCCAAGATGGCAGCGAACACTTGTTCTGGAGTGACTTTGAACGGCATGTTGTGAATAGTTTCACCTTCGGCGCAGCTGGCTTTGGCTACCGCCATGATTTTTTCTTCTAACTTATCGTCGGCCTTAACGCCCATTTCTTTGAGCGTGACAGGCAGGCCGACCTGTAAACAGAAATCGAGCACGGTTTCGATCTGCTCACTGCTGCTGTTTTGCAGTACGAGCTGAGTCAAAGTACCGAAAGCGACTTTTTCACCGTGATATAGGTGGTGGCACTCTTCCAAAACGGTGAAGCCGTTATGGATTGCATGCGCCGCTGCTAAACCGGAGCTTTCAAAGCCGATGCCGCTCAGGTAAGTGTTGGCTTCAACGATGCGTTCTACTGCGGTGGTCGCCACTCCAGCTTCAACGGCCAGCTTCGCTTTGTAGCCTTCTTCAAGCAGGGTTTCGTAGCACAGGCGAGCCAATGTCACGGCCGCGAGCGTTGATTCACCGCCAGCCATGCTGACAGCGTGTGCGTCGTAACAGGCTTGAGCTTCGAAATAGGTAGAGAGTGCGTCGCCCATACCCGCAACCAGTAAGCGCACCGGCGCTTTGGCAATGATGGCGGTGTCCATCACAACCATATCTGGGTTGGTTGGATACATCAGATACTCTTCAAACTCGCCTTCTTCACTATAGATGACGGAAAGGGCACTGGTTGGCGCATCGGTAGAGGCGATGGTTGGCACAACCAGAACAGGAAGTTTTTGATAAAACGCGATGGCTTTGGCGGTATCTAGCGTTTTCCCACCGCCGATACCAATCACGCCTTGGCAGCCGTGTTTTTTCAGTTCTTCAATCAGGCGATTGATTTCTTTATGGCTACATTCGCCGCCAAACAGGGCGAAGTGGCCCTCAACATCGTGCTGTTTTAAGCTGCTGCCAACGGTATCGCCTGCAAGTTTCATCACAAAATCATCAGCGATAACAAAGTAGTTATTGGCTAACATTTTTGCGTACTGACCGATTGATTGCAGTGCGTTGGCACCTTGAATGTATTTGGATGGAGACTGAATGACTTTCAACATAATAAAGCTCCTCAATAAATCACTAAGCAATTGGATTAAAACCTAAGCGCATAACTTCCAAATTTCGGAAGCGGGACATTTATTGGTGCTGTTATTTCTCTGTAGATGACTATACGGCGAAAAAAAAGACAAAAAACAAAGCGGGTTTACGTTCCATTTTGAAACGATATGGCAGTCTGTTTGTTTCAAAGCGAAACGCAAAAAGAGCGTGAAGAGGTGAAAGAGAGACCTGTCGCACATTCCTCTTTCTGGCTGTGTAAATCACCGTATGAATAGGCTGTTACGCTTTAAATTTAAGCAGCTTTAACCTATGCTAACGGGTAACTGGGACACATAGGCACAATTTTTGTATACCCTTCTTATTTGAAGCTGCTTCTGCGTTGGTTGCTTTCGCTCATCCGAATGACTTACTGGTGTAAGTTCGTCGGGATTTGCCGCTTTGACGCCGCTCCAACTAATTGGGATATAACCTAAGCAAGCCTGTGAAATAAGAGGAAATTCACCAATGAAACGGACCAAGAATATTAACCGCGATGCTTTCCGCAAAAGCTGGCGTTTTGCGCCAGTGGCTATTGCCGTAAGCGCCGTGTTCATGCTGGCAGGCTGTGAGAAAACGGATGAAACCGTATCTCTGTATCAAAACGCAGACGACTGTAGCAACGCGAATCCTTCAATGAGCGCTCAGTGCAAAGAGTCATATCAAAATGCGCTGAAAGAAGCGGAAAAAACCGCGCCGAAATATGCGTCGCGTGAAGACTGTATTGCCGAGTTTGGCGAAGGCCAATGTACTCAGGCCCCAGCTCAGGCCGGTATGGCTCCGGGCACTAATGGCGAAGCGCAGGCTCAGCCTCAGCAGAGCGGCAGCTTCTGGATGCCTTTGATGGCAGGTTACATGATGGGCCGAATGATGGGCGGTGGTGCATACAACCAACAGCCACTGTTTAGCTCTAAATCAGCCGCAAGCCCTGCTAATGGTAAATTTGTGGATGCGACCGGCAAAAGCTACGGCCCTGCAACCGCCGGTGGCCGTACCATGAATGTACCGAAAACGGCAATGGCTCCAAAACCAGCAACGACCTCAACCGTAACCCGCGGTGGCTTCGGTGAGAGCGTGGCTAAACAGAGCACTATGCAGCGTAGCAATGCCGCGACCGGAAGCAAATCCGGCACCCGCAGCATGGGTGGCTAAGCATGAAACGTGTACCTATTAGTGAGCGCCCGGACTGGCGCGAAAAGGCCACCGAATACGGTTTCCAATTTCATACCATGTATGGCGAACCTTACTGGTGTGAAGATGCTTTTTATCAGTTCAGCATGGCACAGGTTGAAGAGCTAGAAGAGACCACGGCTGAACTGCATCAGATGTGTTTGAAGGTGGTTGAGAAGGTTATCGCCAGCGATGAGCTGATGACGAAATTCCAAATCCCTAAACACGTTTGGGAGTTTGTTCGTAGCTCTTGGCGCACCCAGCAGCCTTCTCTGTATTCTCGTCTGGATTTGGCCTATGACGGCGTGAATCCAGCTAAGCTGTTGGAAAATAATGCAGATACGCCGACGTCGCTGTATGAGTCTGCGTTCTTCCAATGGATTTGGCTTGAAGATCAAATCGCATCTGGAAAACTTCCGCAGGATGCAGACCAGTTTAATAGCCTGCAAGAGAAGCTTATCGAACGCTTTACCGAGCTGAGAGAAGCGCATGGTTTTGGTTTGTTGCACATGGCGTGCTGTCAGGATACCGAAGAAGATCGTGGTACCGTTCAGTATCTGCAAGATTGCGCTCATGAAGCCGGTTTAGCCACCGAGTTTGTGTTTATTGAAGACATTGGCTTGGGCGAACGTGGCCAGTTCACGGATACGCAGGATCAGGTGATTAGCAACCTGTTCAAACTGTATCCGTGGGAGTTCATGCTGCGTGAGATTTTCTCTACCAAGTTGGAAGATGCCGGTGTGCGTTGGTTAGAACCCGCATGGAAAAGCATCATTTCTAACAAAGCGTTGCTGCC
This sequence comes from Hafnia sp. CBA7124, assembly GCF_002355555.1. Classification (NCBI taxonomy): domain Bacteria; kingdom Pseudomonadati; phylum Pseudomonadota; class Gammaproteobacteria; order Enterobacterales; family Hafniaceae; genus Hafnia; species Hafnia sp. CBA7124. The sequence continues at coordinate 473,611 of NZ_AP017469.1, forward strand.
GATGCTATGGGAGATGTTCCCTAATCATCCAAACTTGCTGCCAGCCTATTTTGCCGATGGTAACCAGCCAGAGCTCGATCACTACGTGGTTAAACCGTTGTTTTCTCGCGAAGGCGCGAATATCCGCATCGTAGAAAACGGTAAAGAAGTGGCAAGCGTGGATGGCCCTTACGGTGAAGAAGGGATGATCATTCAGCAGTTCCACCCGCTACCAAAGTTTGGCGACAGCTATGTGCTGATCGGCAGTTGGCTGGTGAACGATCAGCCTGCGGGGATGGGCATTCGTGAAGATCGTAGCCTGATCACGCAAGATCTGTCGCGTTACTATCCGCATGTGATTGTGGACTGAGTTTGACTACCTGCCGTGGGATATCTGCGAAGCGTTTTGCAGTTATTCGCGTAACTCTGATGTAACGGCAATATACGCGCGATAGCTAAGCATTGTTTGGATAGAATCACGGCGGGTGCTTGAGGCTTTTTGCCTGAAGCATGAAATGTGTGGTGAGGTAGAAAGTAAAAGCCCCAGGTCAATTTTCATTAACCTGAGGCAATCCTAACCACATCCAAGCAATGTGAGGATAGCCTCTTCAATGCAGCAATGCAATTGGAGGCTTTGATGTCGCGTAAGCTGTTGCTTTACGGATTAATAGTGATGTGTTTTACGCTATTGATCTTTACCTGGATGGTACGTGGTTCGCTGTGTGAGCTACGAATTAAGCAGGGAAAAACAGAGGTTGCCGCGTTCTTAAACTACGAAGATAAGCACGCGTTGTAACGGTAATATGTAACGGCAAAATCAGACTGGGATGGCGCCTAACCTTCCCAGTCTTCTCAAATTGTTTTCATGCATGGTTGGCTCTCAGGCACCCGCTTTATCCCCATCATGACAAGAACCCATCATTCAGGAGATAAGCGTTACCTGTAACTTCTCGCCGTTATGACTTCTTCGCCGCTGATGGTTTTTTACCCGGCGCTTTCTTCACCGTATCACTCGGTTTATCACCCGGTTCATCTGCGCCTTGTTTCAGCACCACGACCATGTATTTACCCGTTGCACCATCACGATGAACGCCGTGAATATCCGTTTCAAAGCCCGGATAGTGTGCGCCAATTTCACAAAGCATCTGCAAGAAGCTCAGAACTGGGCGGCTCTCCTTGGTGAGCATTTCTCCCGGCATAACCACCGGAACACCCGGAGGATACGGTAGGATCATGTTGGCGCTGACTTTCCCTAACATATCATCCAAGGCACATGGCTCAATATTGCCACGCACTTCTTCTTGGAACGCATCATGCGGCGTCATTACCAGCTTTGGTAATACCTCGAATGCACGATACATCAGGTCTGGTAGATTGTGGTGTTTCACCAGAGCATGAATACCCTGAGCTAACTCCTGAATTCGCATCTCTTTATAGAAATCAGGCGCTTCGTTGTAGAGCGATGGCAACACGTTTTTCACGCGTAGGTTGAGGTCATACACGCGTTTGAAATCGGTTAATGCCCGCAACAAGCTCAACGCCTTGGTTTTATCGATCCCGATACTAAACAGGAAGAGCAGGTTATATGGCCCGGTTTTTTCCACGATGATGCCGTGCTCATCCAGATATTTCGACACGATCGACGCCGGTATCCCTTCCTCTTCCAGAGTACCATTTGGACTTAAACCTGGGGTCAGCAGAGTGACTTTGATCGGATCCAGATACATATGATCGTTGTCGATGTTCGGGAATCCATGCCATTCATTACGTGGATTGAGTGGCCAGCAAGCAACCTCGTCAATGTTATCCGGCTGCCATACGTCAAAGAACCAGCCATCAGATTCTGTGCGTAAGCGGCGGATCTCTTTACGGAAACGGATCGCTCGTTCAATTGAACCGTTAATTAAACGCTTTCCGGCGTTGCCCTTCATCATGGCCGCTGCGGTTTCCGTCGACGCAACGATCCCGTAATGCGGTGATGTTGAGGTATGCATCATATAGGCTTCATTGAAGGTTTCTTCGTTGATCTCACCTTTCACGTGGATCATCGATGCCTGCGAGAATGCCGCCAGCAGTTTGTGGGTGGACTGAGTCTCGTAGATGATTTTCCCCGGCACACGTTCACCGCTCATCCCTGCTTTGCCTTGGTAAATCGGATGGAAATTGGTGTAAGGCACCCACGCCGAATCGAAGTGAATCGACTTAACATCGAGCGTGTTTTTGATGTATTCGGTGTTGTAGAACAGACCGTCATAGGTGGAGTTAGTGACTACCGCATGCACGGGCCATGTGGCATTGGGCGTATTTTTCACTTTCTCTTCGATGCTAGCGCGGGTGAATTCGCTTTGCGGTATCCCGCCTAAAATACCGTAGGCGTTACGGGTTGGACGCAGATAGACGGGGACAACGTTGCTCATCATCATCAAATGGGTCAATGATTTATGGCAGTTTCGGTCGATCAGAATAGTGGCACCGGCAGGAGATGAATACATGCCGACAATTTTATTCGCCGTAGATGTTCCGTTGGTTACGATATAGCTGCGATCGGCGTTAAACGTGCGCGCAATATACTCTTCAGCGTCACGGTGTGGGCCGCTATGATCGAGCAGCGATCCGAGTTCAGATACGGAAATCGAGATATCCGAACGCATGGTGTTTTCACCGAAGAAATCATAGAACAGGCTACCGACAGGGCTTTTATCGAACGCCGTTCCGCCCATATGCCCCGGCGTACAGAACGTGTATTTCTCTTCTTTGACGTATTTGAACAGCGCCTTGGTCAGCGGTGGCAGAATGGTATCAATATACTGATCGGTGCTTTGGCGGATCTTGGTGGCAATGTCTTGCGCGCTGCCTAGTGCATATTCAAAGAAGCGAACGTTAAGACGCAGATCGCTCATGTTAACGTCAAGCGTCGAATAGGTGTTGGCGAAGGCATAAATGGGCAGCAGTTTGTTGAGCTCGCTGATTTCAGCGCTGAGTTCGAGGTTATATTTATCCCAGTCGAAAATGACGCCACACAGACGGGAGTTGTTTTCAATCAGCTTCAGCAGATCGTTGCGGTCTTTGGGATAAGCAATGCGGAAGCCTTCCTTCTCTAACTCTTGATGCAGCTCGCGCAGGGGTTCTTCCTTAAAATAAGCGCTTAAATCGTTCATGATGGCAATGATATTCATGCAAAACTCTCCAGACTTCTGTGGGCTGGGTTATTAGCACAGAGGCGAAAATTTATCCTCTGTGCTGTGTGCTGTTACCAACTTGCGTGTTAATAGTTGAGTGGATTAAGACTGACTATCCGTCGGTGTGGTTAATTTCTCTTGGTTTCTACCCATCTTACGAGAGTAGAACATCAGGATGATCAGGCTGATAATGAAGGTTCCCGCCAATTCGAAGGAGTTGGCCCCCATCAGGGCGATAAAGCAGAATACACAGCCCAGTACGGAAGCGATCAAGCTGAGAATGTTTTTCAGGTTTGCACCGTCAAAACGGATCAGGTCGATACAAGAGTAGAAGTACGGCAGCATAGTTAACAACACGGCAATCCCCGTTAACTCACCGAACAGATCCGATGCTTTACCGCCGCTGGCGTTCATCACCGTAATCAGCACCATCAATACCGTCATCTTAATCGCGGCTAAGAACAGGCCTTTTCTTGGAATGCCGTCTTTATCCATTTCACCGTAGACTTTCGGGAAGTTGCCGTCATGCGCGGCGCGAGCACCTGCCTGACCGACCAACATCATCCATGAGCCTAAAGACGTTAAACAGGCGAACGCGGTAAATGCAGAGACTACCGGCCCTGCCCAGCTACCCACCATGGTGGAAGCACTGATCGCAAACGGAGCGCCTGATGCCGCCATCTGCGAGGCTGGGTACATACCGGCAATAACCTGAGTCGCGGCGATATAAACGATACCGGCAAGGAACGTCCCTAGCATAGTCGCGATAGGCACGTTACGTTTTGGATTTTCCACCATACCGGTACTTACCGCGGCAGATTCAACGCCGATAAAGGCCCACAGACATAACAGAATACTTTTAATGACGGCATGATAATCGGTGCCTCCCGAAGTATTCCAGTTCGCCTGATAGGTTCCCATATCAAACCAATACCAACCTGCAACACCGGTACCGATAACGGGAATAAGCACTAACACTAAGCCAATAGTGGTTAAGCGGCTGACCCAAGCGCCGCCGAGCATATTGACGAAGGTAAAGATCCAAACAATAGCGATACAGGCGATCCCCGCCGGAATCGGGTTGTTAAACATTGGGAAAAAGGTAGAAAGGTAAGAAACGGCGGTAATGCCGATAGCGAGGTTACCAATCCAGTTAGCATGGTAATAGAGCACCCCGGTTTGGAAACCGAAGGCAGGCCCGATTTCACCCGCGTAGGCGATAGGACCACCTTCTTGCGGGTTTTTGGTTGCGAGTCGGGCATAAACGTAAGCCAATGAAATTGCACCGATCAGCGCAACAACCCAACCTATAATTGCGATAGAACCTAAGCTTGCAAGGTTAGCGGGAAGCAATGCGATCCCGCTTCCCATCATATTACCGGCAACAACACCGGTGCAGGCAATGAGGCCAATTTTCTTTGCAGATGCCATAAACTGCCACTCCCATAATAATTATTAAGCTCGACCAATAGACGTAATCTTATTGCGTCAATTGCTTAGCAATACTCACCACGAAAATAAGTATAGGTAATAATTCATATTTTGCAGTAATGGCTACTTTTTTTGATGTTAATTTTTTATTTATAAAAATCATTATGATATATGCCACTAACATATGTGTGGAATAATGGCAGAATAAATATGGGGTTTGTGGAATTATTTTTTATCATTATGATAAATATAGCAATTATTAAATGTGCGGAACTTGTTTATGAGCGTTAAAATAACATTTTAGTTAATTATTAAATTCAATCGGAATGATAAAGTATTTTTATTAATTAAAATTGACTAATGTATATAACTTCAAATAGCGTAGCAGTAGGTGTTTGTAGAGCGTGCTCCTAGCTTTCTCTGTCTCTCCTTTGGGATGAATAAAGGATACTTCAATTTAGTGAATGGAATGGTATTGACTTATATAAAATTATTTTCCTTCACCAGAGAGCATAATAGTGCTGTCAATTTTTTTTATTTAAGGTGTAGAATTATAATGCGATTGTTAGGTTTAAATATAGCTTAATTGAATTTTAGTTGAGGTTTAATTTTAATAGTCAGAATGACATGGATGTATAGGTGATTGTATGTCAAAAGTATTAAGGAATTTTCTGGTAGGTATTCTTTCATTATCATTTGTTGGATGTGCAAATTTTACCAGTGAGGATTTTAAAACCTTAGGGGCTCTGGTTCTTATTGTGGGGGTTGTGGCCGCGATAGCAGTGAGTGATTCTGATGATAGCAGTAACGGCTATAGTGATGATTATTATCACGACGACCATCATGACGACCATCACGACAATAGACATTATAGGCATGGACATAACTAATATGATGCCATGCCTACTATACGTTGATCTGCATGCGCTTTAACATTAAAAAAAATTGGCTGATGTTACTGATATGATCTTAATTTTATTAAGATATCTAGGAGGGAAAATGAAGAAGGATTTTGTCATGTTTTTGCTGTTGGCTAGCATTTCTTTGAATGCTAGCGCTGTTCTTCCTGTAGATTTTTATCAGACCGAAGCGGGGAAAATATTCTCTGCATTATTGAGCCGTGATAAAAAACAATTTGATAATGGAGGAAAAGCTATCTTTAAGTGGTCTAAAGGCATGGACGAGAACATGTTAATGAGCAAAGCTCTATCGGGAAAGAGATCTGTAGAAATATATTCCATCTATAGCGTAATAAATAATCATCCAGAAACTTTTTCATTTGATAACTTTAGTCAGCATAAGAACAATAGTTCGGAGGTGCTAAAAAAGTTTTCAAATGATTTAGCTGGCGATGTCTCTACTATTTGCGAGCGATATGCTAAAGATAGTCAATCATTTTCAATGCCAAGTATTTCAACGGATGAATGTAATTTACGCGTTTCTCATTTTTACCAAAAAAATGCACAGGCATCGAAAATAAATAATGCTCAATAGCTATAACATGGGCATAAGAAAGTTAATACAATTTCATTGTGATGAATTCTCTAAGGTTATATTAATAGCTAATTTGGAGATTTATATTGAACGTGGATTCATAGGAAATGAGTGCTGAACTACTCTCTAGTGTTTAACTCCGTTGATGAGTTAGCGCTATAAGCGGCTAGCGTTGCTTTTTTCTTAAGCCATTCCACTTAATGAATCAAAGTTGCGAGTGTGTCTCTCTCTGATTATCCTATCGGCATGACACAACGTTCTCCTATCTCTCGACGAATCCCGATTGCTCAGCAACAGGCCGTTATGCAGTGTTTGCGCAATGCTTTAGCGCAGGCTAACGCACAGCTTAAAACTCAATATCCTGAGCCCAAAATCAGCTATCAACAGCGCGGCACCACGGCGGGAACTGCGTGGTTGCAAGATTGGGAAATCCGCCTAAATCCTGTGTTGCTCCTTGAGAACGGGCAGGAATTCATTGATGAAGTTGTGCCCCATGAACTGGCACATCTCTTGGTCTATAAGCAGTTTGGTAAGGTTGCCCCTCATGGCCGTGAATGGCAGTGGATGATGGGGCATGTTCTCGGTATTGAACCGCGTCGGACACATAAGTTTGGCGTAGAGACGGTGAGTGGGAAAACGTATCCCTATCGCTGTGGTTGCCAACTCCACCAACTGACCGTGCGCCGCCATAATAAAGTGATGCGTAAAGAATCTGAATACCGCTGTCGCCAGTGTGGACAGTTACTAAGTTTCAGCCCCGGCGCAATTTCGGAACATTAAAAATTTCTCAAAGTGTTTAATAAGCACTCAAATCCTCATTTATTAACAATTTAATTCCATCAATGTTTGCGTGGCCAAGGCGGATTGTCTACCCTGCGGCCTTTTCCGTATCTATGTTGTTTTTGGAATATGCTTCGCAAAATTTCATACGCGCTGACGTTTTCAGTACTTCTGGCTTGTCCATTTTTAGGACAGGCGCAAAAAATCAATAATTTCACTCAGGCCAAAGCGGCTGCGGTTAAAGTAAATCAGGATGCTCCGGGCTCCTTCTACTGCGGCTGCCAAATTGAGTGGCAAGGAAAGAAGGGTATCCCCAATCTGGAAAGTTGCGGATATCAGGCGCGTAAAAATCAGAATCGCGCCTCACGTATTGAGTGGGAGCACGTGATGCCCGCGTGGCAGTTTGGCCACCAAATGCAGTGCTGGCAGGACGGCGGGCGTAAAAACTGCGCCAAAATACCGCAATATGTGAAGATTGAAACCGATCTGCATAACTTGCAGCCCGCAGTGGGGGAAGTGAACGGCGATCGTAATAACTTCATGTATAGCCAATGGCGCGGTGGCGAAGGACAGTACGGGCAATGCCCGATGAAAGTTGATTTCAAAAACAAACAGGCAGAGCCACCTGCTCGTGCCCGTGGGGCCATTGCTAGAACCTATTTCTATATGCGCGATCGATACAGCATTCGTTTGTCTAAACAGCAAACCCAGCTGTTTGACGTCTGGAACCGCCAATATCCTGTCACCGAGTGGGAGTGCACGCGCGATCGGCGGATTGCCAACATGCAGGGCAACCATAATCCTTATGTTCAGCAGGCCTGCGAGGCTTTCAAAGGCTGAGTGTTTGCCGCTTGTCGTGAAGATTGGCATTGTTCCCACTCCAACCTTTATAATCCCACCTATATTTTTTACAGCGCCGCGCTGCGGCGCTTATCTCATCATTCATAAGGATGATCTACTTCATGCGTATTCCTCGTATTTATCACCCTGAACGCCTTGATGCGCCTTGCGAAATTGATCTTAGCGAAGATGCTGCGAATCACGTTGGGCGAGTTCTGCGCATGAGCGAAGGGCATGAGATCCAGCTATTTGATGGTAGTAACCAGATTTTTACCGCGCATATTATTTCGGCCAGCAAGAAAAACGTTCGGGTGAGCGTACAGGCTGGTGTAATCGACGATCGTGAGTCGCCGCTGTATTTGCATTTGGGGCAGGTGATTTCACGTGGTGAAAAGATGGAATTTACTATTCAAAAATCCATTGAGCTCGGTGCGAGTATTATTACTCCGCTGATTTCTGAACGCTGTGGCGTTAAGTTAGATGCTGAACGCATGGCTAAGAAATTGGGGCAGTGGCAAAAAATTGCGATTGCTGCCTGCGAGCAGTGTGGGCGGAATGTGATCCCTGAAGTTCGCCCAACGATGCTGTTAGAACAGTGGTGCGCCGAACAGGATGATTCTCTGAAGCTGAATTTGCATCCGCGTGCCAATGCGAGTATCAACACATTACCGCTGCCCGTTGAACGCGTACGTTTGCTGATTGGCCCAGAAGGGGGATTATCCGCCGATGAAATTGCCATGACCGCAGGCTACCAATTTACTGATATTCTGTTAGGACCTCGTGTATTACGCACAGAGACCACCGCGCTGACAGCCATAACCGCACTTCAGGTTCGCTTTGGCGATTTAGGCTAGGAGAAAAGAATGATTAAGCTTGGCATTGTGATGGACCCGATTTCTTCCATCAATATCAAAAAAGACACCAGCTTTGCGATGCTGCTCGAAGCGCAGCGCCGTGGCTACGAACTGCACTACATGGAAATGAACGATCTTTACATGTATGTGGGTGAAGGGCGTGCGCGCACTCAATTACTGAGCGTGAAAGAAGATAAAGCAGGCTGGTATGAGTTCCACGGCGAACAGGATATTGCGCTGTCCGATCTCGACGTCATTTTGATGCGTAAAGATCCTCCGTTTGATACCGAGTTTATTTATGCCACTTACATCCTTGAGCGCGCAGAAGATAAAGGCACCCTGATCGTCAACAAGCCACAGAGCCTGCGTGACTGTAACGAAAAGCTATTCACCGCATGGTTTGCCGATTTAACGCCGGATACCTTGGTCACGCGCAAAGCGGAGCACATTCGTGAATTTTACGCTAAGCACGGTGACATTATTCTGAAACCGCTCGATGGCATGGGCGGCGCATCGATTTTCCGCGTAAAAGCAGAAGATCCGAATCTGTCTGTGATTATTGAAACGCTGACCGAACACAGCAGCCGTTTCTGCATGGCACAGAATTTCCTTCCCGCGATCAAAGACGGTGACAAGCGTGTGCTGGTGGTGGACGGCGAGCCGGTTCCTTACTGCTTGGCGCGTATTCCAAAAAGCGGTGAAACCCGTGGCAACTTGGCCGCCGGAGGACGCGGTGAAGCGCGTCCATTGACCGAAAGCGATTGGGCGATTGCGCGTAAAGTGGCGCCAGTGCTGAAAGAGAAAGGCCTCATCTTTGTTGGTTTAGACATTATCGGCGATCGCCTGACTGAAATTAACGTCACGAGTCCGACCTGTGCGCGTGAGATTGAAGCCGCATTCCCTGATGTGTCCGTGACCGGCATGTTGATGGATGCGATTGAAAAGCGTATTGGTAAGAAGTAATTTTTTACCCCCGACCTGCTTGAGCGATATATGTTTGATCGTGCTTGCAGGTAGGGGTTATCTCCCGTGACATCCAGCCCAAAAATTCGCATACTGAAATTTCAGGATGAAATCACTATACCCCTGCACCTCAAAGGGCGGCGGGTATATTCACTGAATACACTTTAGTGAACACATAAACAAATACAGCGAGTTGAAGCCACGACGATGAATTTAGCGCATCATTTTCTTATAGCTATGCCTTCTATGCAGGACAGCCGATTCAAACGTTCCGTTATTTATGTGTGTGAGCACAATAAAGACGGCGCGATGGGTTTAGTCATCAATAAACCACTGGAACAGCTCACTCTGGGATCCCTATTGGAAAAGCTAAAAATCACACCCGAGCCAAGAGACGAGAAAATTCGGTTGGATAAACCGGTTATGTACGGTGGCCCATTGGCAGAAGATCGTGGTTTTGTGCTGCATACCCCACAGACAAATTTCGGCTCCAGCGTCGCGATTTCCGCTGAATGCATGATGACAACGTCTCGCGACGTGCTTGAAACGTTGGGAACTCAAGCACAGCCAAAAGATATTTTGGTTTCCTTGGGATATTGCAGCTGGGAAGCAGGGCAGTTGGAACAAGAGCTGCTGGATAATGCGTGGCTCACCGTTGAAGCCGATGCTCACATCCTATTCCATACGCCAATTTCAGAACGCTGGGTTAGCGCGGCTAAAAAACTGGGCGTTGATATTCGCAATATGGCCACTTCAGCAGGACACGCGTAATGGGTAACAGAACAATTATCGCTTTCGATTTTGGCACTAAAAGTATCGGTGCTGCGATTGGACAAGAGATTACAGGTACGGCGCGGCCACTGGCTTCATTTAAGGCGAATGAAGGCTCACCTGACTGGACAAAAATTGAAAAAATTTTAAAGGAGTGGCAGCCCGATCTCGTGGTGGTTGGGCTACCTCTCAATATGGACGGCACGGAACAACCGGTTACCGCTCAGGCGCGAAAATTTGCTAATCGCATTCACGGTCGTTTCGGTGTGCAAATTGCTTTGCACGATGAACGCTTGAGTACCGTCGAAGCGCGCTCGCATCTTTTTGCCGGTGGCGGCTATCGTGCATTGGATAAAGGTAGCGTCGACGCTGCCTCTGCGGTGATTATCTTGGAAAGTTGGTTTGATCAGCAGGCAGGGTGAGCTGACTAATAATGATAGCGGCAAGACAGGATGATCATCCTGTCTTGTTCTACCCGATAAATGAGCCGGTGTTCTTCATTAATTCTGCGTGACCAATAACCCGATAGATGATGTTTTAAAGGCTCTGGTTTGCCAATTCCTGTGAATGGGGCCCTTTCAATTTCTTTAATCAATTCATTGATACGTTTAATAAAACGTTTGTCATTTTCCTGCCAGAAAACATAATCGGCCCAAGACTCATCCGTGAAGAATTTATTCATCCAGCACCTTCTTTTCTAGAGCCTTGGCGCTAGCTTGTGCCAATGATTTAAGCAGGTGTTCAGCATTCGAGGGCGAGCGCATTAAATAAGCGGTTTCCATGAGGCTGGAATACTCTTTGCTAGACATTAAAACGCAGTCTTCACCATTTTGACGGGTGATAAGTATGGGCGTGCAGTCCTGAATCGTTTGATCCATGACTGAGGCTAAAGTGGCTCGAGCCGCTGAGTAGGTGATATTGCGCATAAAAATCTCCTGACCGGAAAGTGACAATGTACAGCTATATTGTACATTGACCTTAGTGAGCAGGTTAGTGGTTATGGTCATTTTTTATCCTCCCAAGTATTCCTTGTGCGTTTAGTCGAGCAATATCCTGCTCAAAACTTAGCATTCCTTGCCGTTGTCCCGTTTGTAGGACGGTGGCGATCTGGTGCGCTTTTTCTTCACGGATTAAGTTACTGACGGCCGGAGTATTGAGCAGAAACTCAAACGCGGCAACTCTTCCTCCGCCCTGTTTGGGCAAAAGCTGCTGTGCCAGCACCGCTTGCAGGCTGCCTGCGATTTGCGTGCGTACAAAATTTTTCTCTTCGGCAGGAAAGACATCAATCAGCCGTTCTACCGCTTGCGCGGCACCTCGCGTGTGTAGCGTCGCTAATACGAGATGGCCCGTTTCTGCTGCCGTGAGGGCTAAACGAATGGATTCCGCATCGCGTAATTCACCCAGTAAAATGACATCGGGATCCTCTCGCAACGCGGCGCGTAGCGCTTGGTTAAAGCTGGGAACATGAGCGCCAATTTCACGCTGCTGGATAAGCGATTGCTGCGGGATATGAATAAACTCCAAAGGATCTTCAAGCGTAATAACGTGCCATGGCTGATGGTGGTTTATATGGTTCAGCATGGCGGCAAGCGTTGTGGATTTGCCGCTGCCGGTTGCACCACAAACCAAGATGAGTCCTGAGCCAACCTCAAGGAGATGGGGGAGTGCCGCTGGCGCAGATAAATCATGCAGCGTCGGGATCGTGTTTGGAATAATGCGCAGGGCCAGAGAGGGGCCATGTAATTGCTGGAAAGCATTGACTCTGAGCCGGATGCCCCCATGTAGGTTTAAGGCGAAATCGACCTGATGATGCTGTCGCCATAGGGTATCGGCCTCGGTGGGCAGATGCATCGCAAGCCAAGAGTCAATCTGGCGCGATGTTATCGGCTCAGCTTCTATTGTTTGCAGTGAGCCGTCGATACGAAGAATGGGCGGATATCCAGTGCAAAGATGCAGATCTGATGCGTTTTGCTTTACACTACGAGCCAATAAATCACAAAAATCCATTTAACCTCCTGAGCCAAAAATTATGAATAGCACTATCCAACAAAATTTAGAGGCCGTCAGGAGCCGTATTAGCGCTGCGGCTCAGGATTGCGGCAGGTCTCCAGAAGAAGTTACGTTACTTGCAGTCAGTAAAACTAAGCCTGTGAGCGCCATCGAAGAAGCGATTGCCGCAGGGCAACGGGCCTTCGGTGAAAACTACGTGCAGGAAGGGGTGAGCAAGATCCAGCATTTTGCACAGACGCCTCACGGAGCAGAGCTGGAGTGGCACTTTATTGGCCCACTGCAATCTAATAAAAGCCGCTTAGTTGCAGAGCATTTTGATTGGATCCATACCATCGATCGTGTGAAAATTGCTCAGCGCCTGAATGAACAGCGCCCAGCCGAATGCGCGCCGTTAAACGTGCTGATCCAAATAAATATTAGTGACGAAAGCAGCAAATCAGGTATTGAGCTGAGCGAACTTGATGCGTTAGCGGCGCAGGTCGCTGAAATGCCAAATCTTCGCCTGCGTGGTTTGATGGCCATTCCAGCGCCAGAAGAAGACCCTGCGAAGCAAAAAACGGTGTTTGACCAAATGGAACAGGCGTTTTTGGCTCTTAAAACGCAGTATCCGCATATTGATACGCTATCGATGGGGATGACCCATGATATGGCGGCTGCGATTACCGCAGGCAGTACGCTGGTTCGCATCGGTACCGCGATTTTTGGTGCCCGTGATTACGGTACAACTTCATAATAATTATCAGTTTATAGACTGATTATTTTAATTTTCTTACTTACCTTACCATTTAACGGATAAAGGGTTTTTCATGCTAACACTGACTTTCTTGGTCAAAACTGTCATTGACCTTTACGTCATGATTTTATTGCTGCGGATCTGGATGCAATGGGCACGCACTGATTTTTATAATCCACTGTCGCAGTTTATTGTGAAAGTGACTCAGCCAATTGTAGGGCCGCTGCGTCGCGTAATCCCTTCACTGGGGCCGATTGATTCGTCTTCGCTGCTGGTGGCATTTTTGCTGATGACGATTAAATATCCGTTGTTGCTGTTGATCCAAAGCGGAGAGATCTCGCTTAGCCCGTACAACCTGCTATTTGGTCTGATTTCCGTTATTAAATCTGCGGGTTATTTGGTGTTCTGGGTAATTATCATCCGTTCTATCATGAGCTGGATCAGCCAAGGCCGCAGCCCAATGGATTATGTTTTGATGCAGCTGACTGAGCCGTTGATGTCGCCGATACGTCGTTTTCTTCCTGCGATGGGCGGCTTAGATTTTTCAGCCATGGTCGTGATCTTGGTGCTGTACATGCTGAATTATCTCGGCATGGATCTTCTGGGGCAGCTCTGGTTCTTGCTGTGAGTGGAATGAGTACAGATGCAATAAAGTTTGAGAATGATGCGCTGGTTTTACGCCTTTATATTCAGCCTAAAGCCAGCCGTGACCAGATTGTTGGGCTACATGGTGAAGAGCTAAAAGTCGCCATTACCGCACCGCCGGTAGATGGTCAGGCTAATGCTCATCTGCAAAAATTTATCGCCAAACAGTTTCGGGTCGCTAAAAGTCAGGTGATGATTGAGAAAGGGGAGTTGGGCCGGCATAAGCAGGTTCGCATTAACCAGCCTCAACAAATCCCTGATGTGATCTCTGCATTGTGCTCCCCTGAATAATTATTTTTCTACCGGCAGGCGTTAGCCTGCCGGTGCTATATATAGGATTTATCATGCAAAAAGTGGTATTGGCGACGGGAAATGCAGGCAAAGTTCGTGAGTTGGCAAGCTTGCTGGCCGACTTTGGCTTAGACGTTGTGGCGCAAACTGAATTGGGCGTGGACTCTGCGGAAGAAACGGGTCTGACATTTATTGAGAACGCGATTCTAAAAGCTCGCCACGCTGCGCAGATCACGGGGTTACCTGCGATAGCCGACGATTCCGGTTTAGCCGTGGATGTTTTGGGCGGAGCTCCAGGGATCTATTCCGCGCGTTATGCGGGCGAAGATGCCAGCGACCGTCAGAATCTCGAGAAACTGCTGGTGGCGCTGAAAGATGTTCCCGAAGGCCAACGTCAGGCGCAATTCCACTGCGTATTAGTTTATTTGCGCCATGCCGAAGATCCTACGCCGCTGGTATGTCACGGCAGCTGGGCGGGTGAAATCAGTTTTGCTCCATCAGGCGACGGTGGTTTCGGCTACGACCCTATTTTCAACGTTCCTGAGTTAGGCTGTTCCGCGGCGCAGCTCAGTAAAGAGCAGAAAATTGCGGTTTCGCATCGTGGTAAAGCTTTGAAGCTGCTGTTGGAAGCGATGCGTAATGCTTAAGTTGCCCCCGCTTAGCCTCTACATCCATATCCCGTGGTGTGTGCAGAAATGCCCATACTGCGATTTTAATTCTCACGCTCAAAAAGGCGATATTCCTTCAACGGAATATGTCGACCATTTGCTGGCTGATTTAGATGCTGATGTGGCGCTTACCTCAGGGCGTGAAATTGGCACCATTTTTATCGGTGGTGGAACGCCAAGCCTGCTAAGCGCCGAAGGTATGCAGCGTCTAATGGATGGCGTGCGCGCGCGTTTACCGGTTGCGGCAGATGCGGAAGTGACCATGGAGGCGAATCCCGGCACCGTTGAAGCCGATCGCTTTAGCGCCTATCAGCGAGCCGGTATCAATCGTATTTCGATTGGTGTGCAAAGCTTTAGCGCGGAGAAGTTAACGCGATTAGGACGGATCCACGGGCCAGAAGAGGCCAAGCGCGCGGCACATCTGGCGCAAGGTCTAGGGTTACGCAGTTTTAATCTCGATTTGATGCATGGTTTGCCAGATCAGTCATTGGAAGAGGCGCTTGATGATTTGCGTCAGGCGATTGAACTGAACCCGCCGCATTTGTCGTGGTATCAACTCACCATTGAGCCGAATACGCTGTTTGGTTCGCGTCCGCCAAAATTACCGGATGACGACGCACTATGGGACATTTTCCAGCGCGGTGATGAACTGCTACGCGCAGCGGGGTATCAGCAATATGAAACCTCGGCCTATGCCAAGCCTGGTTATCAGTGCCAGCATAATTTGAACTACTGGCGCTTTGGTGACTATCTTGGGATTGGCTGCGGAGCACACGGTAAGGTAACGTTTGAAGATGGACGTATTTTGCGCACGGCCAAAACACGTCATCCGCGCGGTTATATGCAAGGGCGCTACCTCGATAAACAGCATGAAGTGGAGAATGACGATCGTCCGTTCGAGTTCTTTATGAACCGCTTTAGATTGCTTGAGCCTACGCCGCGTGCAGAATTCCAATTGTACACAGGGCTTGGCGAAGAGGTTATTCGTGCTCAGCTTGATGAAGCACTGGCACAGAATTATATCGTAGAAACCGATGAGTATTGGCAGATTACCGAGCACGGAAAACTGTTTTTGAATTCGTTGCTAGAGCTGTTTTTGTAACGGTTTTATCTCATTGTCTTCTGCTAGCCCTCCTCTTTACAGGGGAGGGCAGACTTCAGATCAGCGCTGGCGCAAGCCTAAATCAATGGTTGTTTTGCTTGGCTCACCGCCGATTTCACGGGTGAGTTTCGGCACCATATAGCCTGACACTTTCGTCATCAGTTCACGCATGATCAACCGTGCTTCATCATCTGGCACCATAAAATGCGCCGCACCCTGCACTCGATCGAGGACATGCAGGTAATAAGGCATAATTCCCGCATCAAACAGCGCATTGCTGAGATTAGCCAACGTATCGGCATTATCATTTACGCCGCGCAGCAAAACGCCTTGATTGAGAAGTGTGACGTTGGCGCGTTTGAGGCGCGTCATGGCATCACAAAACTCTGAGTCAATTTCATTGGCATGATTAACGTGAGTCACCAGCAGAATCTGTAAGCGTGACTGAGAGAAACGTTGGGTCAGCGCTTCGGTGATGCGAGCTGGGATCACCACCGGCAAGCGGCTATGGATGCGCAGCCGTTTAATATGTGGGATGGTTTCGATCTCGTCGAGTAACCAAGCCAGCTCGTGATCTTTCGCCATCAACGGATCGCCGCCGGAGAAAATGATTTCATCCAGTTCTGGCTGTTGGCGAATATAATCTAGGGCGTGACGCCAGTTGGCTTTATTTCCCTGATTATCCTGATAGGGAAAGTGACGGCGGAAGCAATAACGACAGTTAACCGCACAGCCGCCTTTGACCAACAGCAGCGCTCGGTTAATATATTTATGCAGCAGCCCTGGCACGGCGATGGCGTCGTCTTGTTCTTCCAACGGATCGGTTGAGTAGCCCGGTGTGGCGATAAATTCGTTGGCGGACGTCATGACCTGAAGGAGGAGCGGATCGTTCGGGTCGCCTTTTTTCATGCGCCGAGCGAAGGCATAAGGAACCCGCAGGGCGAAAAGACGCCGCGCATCGTGGCCTTTTTGCCATTCAGGGCTGTCAGAAAGTGCTAAATATTCAAGCAATTCTGCCGGTTCAGTAATAACATCGGCAAGTTGTTGCAGCCAATCTTCTCTAGACTGCGTATTTTGAGTTACAATATGTGCCATTTTTTTGGCTAAGCTACCAGTTATAAATAATTCAGAGGGCCTTTATGGCGACTTATTCTAGCAACGATTTCCGTCCCGGTCTTAAAATCATGTTCGAGGGCGAGCCTTATGCAGTAGAAAGCAGCGAGTTCGTTAAACCAGGTAAAGGCCAAGCCTTTGCTCGCGTTAAAATGCGTCGCCTGCTGACCGGCACCCGTGTTGAAAAAACCTTTAAATCTACTGACTCCGCAGAAGGCGCGGACGTTGTCGACTTGAACCTGACTTACCTGTACAACGACGGTGAGTTCTATCATTTCATGAACAACGAAACCTTCGAGCAGCTGGCTGCTGATGAGAAAGCTATCGGCGATAACGCTAAATGGATGCTGGATCAGGCAGAGTGTATCGTAACTCTGTGGAACGGCCGTCCAATTCAGGTGACTCCTCCAAACTTCGTAGAGCTGGAAATCGTTGATACCGATCCAGGTCTGAAAGGTGATACCGCAGGTACCGGCGGTAAACCTGCAACCCTGAGCACTGGCGCAGTGGTTAAAGTTCCATTGTTCGTACAGATCGGCGAAGTGATCAAAGTTGACACCCGTTCTGGCGAATATGTTTCTCGCGTTAAGTAATTGCGAAGAAAGCTAATTTGTTTTAAAAAAGCCGCGTATAACGCGGTTTTTTTTTACCCAAAAGGCTCGCATGAGGAACCCAGATAAATATGATAAAGAAAATCGTTGTGTTGGCATTGATGGTGAGTGCGTTAGCGACTTTGAGCGGTTGTAACACCGCCCGCGGATTCGGCGAGGATGTTCAGCATCTCGGTGGCGCGATTTCACGGGTTGCGAGCTAATTAATTAAGAGCGGTGATGTTTTTTCGCTTACTGCTGATTTCTTGTCTACGCTTAAAAGGCATTACTTTTAAAACTGCAGATAAGGAAGATAGCAATGATTAAGAAAAGCATCGCATTAGTATGTTCTCTGTTAGTTCTTGCCGCTTTGGCTGGCTGTAATACGACTCGCGGTGCGGGTGAAGACGTAGAAGCCGGTGGTCAGGCGATTCAGCGCGCCGCACAGTAGCTTTTATTTGCCATACGCTAGGGCGTTGTCTTGTTGCCTACGCCCTGATATTTCCTCTTCTTAACTTTTTCTCAAAACCATCGTATCCTAACGTCGCTTTATCATTCAAAAAACTGCGCAGGACGACCTGTGTACGTATCCTAATTCGGGGACGACCCCATCGTTGTGGATAAATCGCATGTCTTGGATCATTCTGATGGTCGCTGGTCTCTTGGAAGTTGTTTGGGCAATTGGCCTAAAATACACCCATGGTTTTTCTCGTTTAACGCCGAGCATTATTACTATCGCAGCCATGGTGGTGAGTATGGTGCTGCTGGCGCATGCGATGAAAACCTTACCGGCAGGCACCGCTTATGCCGTGTGGACGGGAATTGGTGCCGTAGGGGCGGCCATTATGGGGATTGTACTGCTAGGGGAATCTGCGAGCCTGCCAAGAATTATCAGCCTGTGTCTGATCGTTATCGGAATACTGGGTTTGAAATTCAGTAGCCAATAATCTTAGCCTCGCTCGCGTTATAGCTCGCCTCTAATGAGGCGGGCTCATATCGATACGCGATTGGTTCACCCAAATTAAATCCTGAGTTTTAAATCCATAGCGTTGGGCGGTTGCCAGCAACTTTTGCTTCACGTTGTCATCCAATGTCGGTGTACGCGCCAGTATCCATAGGTAGTCCTTATTGGGTCCGCAAATCAGCGCGTAGCGATACTCGCTATCCAACTCAATCACGTTGTAACCACCATAGAATGGGCCGAAGAAAGACACTTTGAGCGAAGCAATATTCGGCGACTGAACGAAATAAGCTTTGCCGATGCTCTCCTTCCATTGGTGTTTTTCAGTGTTGAATCCACGATTAACGACCTTTACACCACCGTCTTCCCGCATGCTGTAGTGGGCTGTGACGTGATCTAACCCCTGTTCAAAGGGATGATTGAGGCGGGCAATTTCATACCAGTTGCCAAGATAGCGGGGCAGTTGAAAGTCGCTGACGACGGTGACGTCAGGTGGCGGCTTAGTGCTACAGCCAACGGAGAGCAGCGCTGTAATCACAGCGGCAATGCGAGACCAAACAGGCATAACGGCTCCTTTTCAAACGGATACCGTTAAAGTGTAGACCTGATAGCGGGAATCTAACTAATAAAAAAGCCTCCCGGAGGAGGCTTTTATACAGCGAAGTGACTCATTACAGCGTGAATACGCCGATCAGCGCAACTACGCTCAGAATCGCTGCTAAACCGTAGAACACCCACTTACCGGCAGGTACGTGGATTTTCAGGTCATGCATCATGTGATGCAAACGGTGCAAACCACACCACAGCGGCAGAATGATCATCAGTAGCCAGAAAATACGGCCAATGAAGCTCTGGCTGAAGCTCAGCGCACGTTCGAAAGTCAGGGCATCTGGGAACCAGCCCAGAGGCAGCATGATGCCAACGATCAGAATTACGACGGGCGCAATGATTGCACCCCACATGCCGCCTGCACCAAATAGCCCCCAGAAAACCGGCTCGTCAGAACGTTTGTATACTTTATTATCCACAATGTTCTCCTTTACGGTTATAGCAGGGTAACGGCCAAAATGACCACAGTCGCAATGATGGTCACCACCCAAAGGGCTTTGATCACCGGACCAGGGCCCATTTTCGTGTCACCAACCACGATATTGGCCGCTTTTGGAGCAAGTTCAAACCAGGTTTTGGTATGAAGTGCAGCCAGAAGCAATGAGATGATGTTCAGGATCAGCACCAGTGGGTTCTGCAAGAAAGCGACAAAGCTTTCCCAGCCAGCAGCGCCATCTTTCATGGAGAAAATTCCATAAATCAGCACGATGCTGAACCATACGTTGCCCAGAGCAGAGCTCTCACGCAGCATATAGAACTTGTAGAAACCGAGCTTCTGCCACCAGTTAGCCTGCATACCGCGCACATAAGGTTTGCGTTTAGTTGAAGTCGTCATTGATTCATCCTCCCTTATTGCGGTTTCAGCATCGCGATCATGAAGTCTTTCGCACTTTCAACTTTGCCTTGCTGGATAGCAGCGGCTGGGTCGACGTGTTTTGGACAAACTTCTGAGCAATAACCGACGAAGGTACAAGTCCAAACGCCGTTATCGGAGTTCAGAACAGGCATACGCTCTTTCTTCCCGTGGTCACGGGTATCCAGATTGTAACGGTGTGCCAGAGTGATAGCGGCTGGGCCGATGAACTCAGGGTTCAGACCAAACTGTGGGCAGGCTGCGTAGCACAGACCACAGTTAATGCAGCCGGAGAACTGATGGTATTTTTCCATCTGAGCTGGGGTCTGCAGGTTGGTGCCGTCTTCTGGTTTACGGTTGTTACCGATGATGTATGGCTTAATGGCTTCCAGACTTTCGATAAAGTGAGTCATATCGACCACCAGATCGCGTTCTACTGGGAAGTTGCCTAACGCTTCAACGCGCATACCGGTTGGGTAGTCACGCAGGAAGGTTTTACACGCCAGCTTAGGCACGCGGTCAACCATCATGCCGCAAGAACCACAGATTGCCATACGGCAAGACCAGCGGTAAGACAGGTCGGCAGCCAGATTATCTTTGATGTAGCCTAACGCATCCAGCAGGGAAGTCGTTTCGTCATACGGGACGTCATACGTCACGAAATGCGGCTCGGCATCCTGTTCTGGGTTATAGCGCATGACTTCCATTTTCAAGATTTTCATCTCAGCCATTCGCTTGCTCCTTATTCTTTGCATCCTGAGCTTCTGCTTCAGCACCGTATACACGTTTTGCTGGTTGCAGTTTGGTAATTTTCACGTCGCTGTATTCAATGCGTGGCGCGAGGCCGTCGGCATTTTTGAATGTCAGAGTGTGCTTCAGGAAGTTAACGTCATCACGCTCGGTGCAACCTTCATCCAGACGCTGATGTGCGCCACGGGATTCTTTACGATTGATTGCCGCATGAGCCATACATTCAGCCACGTTCAGGCCGTGACCCAATTCGATGGTGTACAGCAGGTCGGTATTGAAGACGCTAGAGTTATCAGTGATTTTGACGCGTTTGAAACGTTCTTTCAGCTCGGCCAATTTATCAACGGTTTTCTGCATCAGGTCAGTCGTACGGTAGATACCACAGCCTTCTTCCATTGACATGCCCATCTCGTCACGGATTTTCGCCCAGCTTTCAGTACCTTCCTGATTAGCCAGTGCGTGCAGACGTGCTTCAACGTCTTTTGCCTGTGCATCTAGCGCGCTGCCGTTAGCCGGGGTGGCTTCCTGTGAGCGCTGAACCGCGTGTTCGCCCGCAACGCGGCCAAATACCACCAGCTCTGCCAGAGAGTTAGAACCCAGACGGTTTGCACCGTGCAGACCAACAGAAGAACATTCACCCACGGCGAAGAGACCCTGAATACGGGTTTCGCAGTTCTGGTTGGTTTCAATACCACCCATGGTGTAGTGTGCGGTTGGACGAACGGGGATCGGCTCTTTAACTGGATCGACGCCCACGTAAGCTTTAGATAGCTCACAGATGAACGGCAGACGCTCCAGCAGTTTTTTCTCGCCCAGATGACGCAGGTCCAGATAGACCACATCGCCGCGCGGAGTAGAGATGGTGCGGCCAGCGCGCCATTCGTGCCAGAATGCCTGAGAAACTTTGTCGCGTGGACCCAGTTCCATGTATTTGTTTTTTGGTTCGCCGAGCGGGGTTTCAGGGCCCATTCCGTAGTCTTGCAGATAGCGATAGCCATCTTTGTTGACCAGAATACCACCTTCACCACGACAGCCTTCAGTCATCAGGATCCCTGAGCCCGGCAGGCCGGTTGGGTGATACTGAACAAATTCCATATCACGTAAAGGAATACCGTGATCTAACGCCATGCCCATACCGTCGCCGGTAACGATGCCGCCATTGGTGTTGTAGCGATACACACGGCCTGCGCCGCCTGTTGCCATAACCACGGCGTTTGCACGGATCTGAACCAGAGTACCTTCCATCATATTCATGGCAACAAGGCCGCGTGCTTTGCCTTCGTCGACCAAAATGTCGAGAACGAAGTGCTCATCAAAGCGCTGAATCTGTGGATATTTTAAAGAAGTTTGGAAAAGAGTGTGCAGCATATGGAAGCCGGTTTTATCCGCGGCGAACCATGTACGCTCAATCTTCATCCCGCCAAAACGGCGAACGTTAACGGAACCGTCAGGTTTACGGCTCCAAGGGCAACCCCATTGCTCAAGCTGAGCCATTTCGCGAGGACAGTTATGGACGAAATGATCGACCACATCCTGTTCACAAAGCCAGTCACCACCAGCAACGGTATCGTTGAAATGGTAGTCGTATGAGTCGTGAGCCTGAGTAACGGCTGCTGATCCGCCTTCTGCGGCCACAGTGTGGCTACGCATTGGATATACTTTAGAGATAAGCGCGATCTTCAGTTGAGGGTTGGCTTCCGCTGCTGCAATTGCTGCACGTAAACCAGCACCCCCTGCCCCGACGATGGCAAGGTCTGCGTTAAAGGTTTGCACTGCATTCCTCCGGGTGATCAATTGTCAATATCAATTAAAATGAATAACCATTCCAAATGTCGCACTAAGAGAAGTAGTAGCAGATATTCAAACAGTTGCTCTCTTTAGTGCGCATCGGGAATGGCTAAGATTTATAAGTTCAAGTGATAAAATTATACCTAAAACGAAGTAGTAGAAACTTGATGTGATCGATTGTTTTGCTGTTTTCCCTACTAACCGTAGTACAAAAATGTGATATCAGCGCTATTTCTGTCTGTTCTCGTGGTTTTTATGTATTTTATGTTCTTTTTAAAGAATATAGAGCAGCCAATAGTTTTGCTGTGTGGTTATTAGCTCACTCAGTGAGCGCCAATGGTTTGTCTGCCTGCGATGATGCGGGTAGACTGCACATCCTGTTTTATAGCGGAGTAATTATCATGAGCGAAACGGCAAGCTGGCAGCCAAGTGCCCCTATCGCCAATTTGTTGAAGCGCGCGACAATCGTGTCCACCATTCGTCGATTCTTCTCGGACCGTGGTGTTCTTGAAGTTGACACGCCGGCAATGAGCCAGGCAACGGTAACGGACATTCATCTTGTGCCATTCCAAACCCATTTTGTGGGCCCCGGTGCGGCGCAGGGCATGACGCTATACATGATGACCAGCCCGGAATATCACATGAAGCGCCTGTTAGCGGCGGGCAGTGGGCCGATTTATCAGCTCGGTAAAAGCTTCCGCAATGAAGAGTCAGGCCGACATCATAATCCTGAATTCAGCATGCTGGAGTGGTATCGCCCACACTACGACATGTACCGTTTAATGAATGAGGTCGACGATCTTCTGCAACAGGTATTGGAATGCGACAGCGCCGAAACGCTTTCCTACCAGCAGGCGTTTATTCGTCATTTAGATATGGACCCGCTTTCTGCCGACAAAGTACAGCTGCGCGAAGTGGCGGCGAAGCTCGATCTGAGCAACGTAGCCGACCAAGAAGAAGATCGCGATACGCTGCTACAGCTGCTGTTTACCTTTGGCGTTGAGCCAAATATTGGCCGTGATAAGCCAACGTTTGTGTACCACTTCCCAGCCTCTCAGGCTTCATTAGCGCAAATCAGCACCGAAGATCACCGTGTGGCAGAGCGCTTTGAGGTCTATTACAAAGGCATCGAACTGGCGAATGGTTTCCATGAGTTAACGGATGCTCGCGAGCAGCGTATGCGTTTTGAGCAAGATAACCGTAAACGCGCCGCAATGGGTCTGCCAGAGCATCCACTGGATGAGAATCTGCTGGCGGCACTAGAGCACGGTTTGCCGGATTGCTCGGGTGTCGCACTTGGCGTTGATCGATTGATCATGCTGGCGCTAAAAGCAGAACGGTTAAGTGAAGTGATTGCGTTTCCGGTGGATAGGGCGTAGGTCATTTTTGGCTGAGGCAGAATGTCATATTTTCTTTGTTAGAACGGTGAAAGGTTTCGTCCGCCCGTGAGCAGTTGTGTTTCCATGAAACCGCAGACGTAGGCGTCCGAGAAGAGGTTGCCAGCGCGCAACCTCTTCACTCTCGCGCTTTCACCGAGTCGTTTGGCCGACCGGTCTCGGAGCGCACGTCCTGTGCGCCCTCAACCTGCCACCAGCATCCCTGCTGGCGGCTCTAAATCGCATTCTTTAAACATAAAAAAGACAAAGATTTTATTATCTCTTCTTTCTTATCTTTTAATCGTTTAAGTCTTGGTAGTGAGAGCCACCGGTACAGGGATGTACCGGTGGAGTTTGGGGCGCCCGGGATGGGCGATACCAAACCGTAGCGAAGATGGCGTCTCGGATAAAAGCGCGAGGATTGAAGGGGCGCGCGCTGGCGCCCCTCATCGGTCGCCTGCTACGCAGTTTGTATGTGAATACCGTAGCGGATAGGCGAACGAAACCTTACACCGCCATGGCATAAACGACAGATGGAGTTTTTCACTGCGCGAGCCATAAAAACTATAATCCCCCAGTCGTAAACGTTCTTCTCATACTTCCCCGCGCCTGTCGCAATGTATCAGTGCTCACTTGGAACGGTGGGAACGGCAGCTTCAGATCGTGCTGCTGGAAGCCAGCCAAGATCAACTGATGGATCTCATGACGCAGTGGCATACGGTGCGCCATTTCAGCGGCATAAATACGCAGCTCGAAAATCTGGATCCCTTGCTGTATATCCACCAGATAAGCCTCTGGCGCAGGTGTATCGAGCACTAGCGAGCATTTTGATGCTGCTTCAAGCAGAACGTCTGTAACCTCTTGGCTACTGGCTGTTGCCTCGGCAGGCACAGTTAGCACTACGCGGGTGACGGCATCGCTTAGCGACCAGTTGATAAACTGCTCGGTGATGAAAGCCTTGTTGGGCACAATGATCTCTTTGCGGTCCCAATCTGAAATCGTGGTGGCGCGCGTATTGATTTTGGTCACGGATCCTGTGAGATCGCGGATGGTCACGGTATCACCGATGCGGATCGGTTTTTCAAACAGGATGATCAAGCCGGAGGCAAAGTTAGCAACGATCTCCTGTAAACCGAAGCCCAAACCCAAGGTCAGCGCGGCGACCAACCATTGTAATTTTGCCCACTCAATGCCCAGCATTGAGAAACCAATCAGGCCGCCAATCAACAACAACAGGTATTTGGTGATGGTGGTAATGGCGTATCCGGTACCTGGCGTTAGATCAAGATGTTGCAGCAACCCAAGCTCCAGCAGCGCGGGCAGATTCTTGACGAGCTGCACCGTGACGATCATGACTAATATCGCGATCAGCACTGCCCCGAGCGTAATAGGCTGCAGGCTTTCAACCCCCTGCGATGAGCTGGTTACATCCCACAGACGAATGTTTTCCAAAAACGCGAAGGCTGAATGCAGTTCAGACCACAGCCAGATCAGCGAGACCAGCGCAATCATGGTAAGAATCGAACGAACCAAACGAAGCGATTGAGCGCTGATAGCGTCGAGATCGACCACTGGCTCTTCAATGTCCTGACTTCCTTCAACACTGTGCGGAGTCGAGTCCTCTTCACCCTTGGTACGCTTTTCTAAACGCTCTGCGCGGCGCTGTTTGGCTCGCTCAAAGGCAATACGGCGGCGCTGAATCAACATCCAACGGCGAATGATGTAATACACCACCAGCAAGATGAACCAGATGGCCACTGAGCTCTCTAAACGCGCTAATAAAATTTGCGCCGTGTTGAAGTAGCCCAGCAGGGAAGCGAAAGCGGCTACCAGCGGTGCACACAGCAAAATCCACCATAGCGCGTGGTTGATCAGGTTTTCGCCGTCGCCCTGTTTGTTGAGGTAAAGCGGAATTCCTGCCCGCTTCAGGCTGGTGGTTAGTAGGCTGAGCGCCACACACAGCATGATGAAACAGGCGCGCCCCAGCGAGCCTGCAAAGGCGCGATCGTCGAGATTATCGAAGGTGACAAGCGCCATCAGCAGCGGCACGATTAACCAAATTGACATGAGGTAGTAGCGCATTGCGCGCTTAACCTGTTGTTCTTCCCAACGGAAATGCGCAATGAACAACCCGTTTGGATGAGCAAATGCGGCGCTGATCATAAATGCCCACAGCACTGGCAGCGCGGCCGTTACGCCATCACCAATAGCAACGGCCATCGGGTAGGGCCATGCATTTTGTAATCCATAACCTAACGCCGCCCACAGCACCGGCAGCGGCAACGCCACGAGAATTGACCAGAACACCGTGCGCAGCGTGAGCGAAATATGGTCTTGGGTCACCTTACCGACCTTGCTGCTGGCGCGCTCCATAAAGGCCTGATAATGGCGGCGAGAATAAAAACTGAAGCCAACCAGTAGCAGGGCACCAAACAGCGGCAACAGCGTTTCTTTGGTGGTGATCATCATGAGAAACGCTTGGCTAAGCTGAGAAAGCGTATCCAGCGACAGCAGGCGGTTGAGGCTCTGAATCACGTCGAGCGGTGCACTCACGCTGAGAGGATCAACGTCCGCCGCCCAGAAAAGATAGCGGTGGGTGGCGTCTTTAATTTCGGTCAGCGCATCAATAAGCTGGGTGTTGGCGACTTTAAGCTTGGTTAATTCTAGGATTTGCGAATCACAGCCGGAAAGCAGTGAGTTCAGTAACTCGCGCTGTGTTTTAAGCTGGGGCTGTAACAACCGCTGCTGCGAAGCCGTTAAAGGCTTACCATCGTTTTGCTTATAGTCGGCGGCTGGTTCAATTTTGTTGAGCAGGTTTTCAAAGGATAAACGCTGCACACGTAGTTTGGCCATATCGCCATCGAGCTGCTGCGGTTTAGGCATATCAGGCAAGCGTGCAACCTGTGCACGTAGCGTTTCCCCCAACGCGGTGGAAACTCCTAGCCATTGGGCCTGTTCACGAATGGTGCTTAGAGCCTGACGTACCTGAATGGTTTGCGCTGCGGCGGTTCGCTGTTGGTTGGCAATATCATCCATGCGCGCCGCTTGCTCATTTAATGCGCGAGACAGTTCCTGGTTGATTTTCAGCTGTTCGGAAATTGATTTGGGCAAATCCCCGCTTTGTTCAACTAATTGCTGAGTTCGTTCTAAGGCTTGTTCGGCTTCACGTTGCCGTTGAGTATTCAGCGAGTTACGTAAATCCTGTAACTGAAGATCGAGGCGCTCATGGCGCTTGCGGAGTACATCTGCCTGTAAACGTGCCAATTCCTGACGGTTATTGGCAGAAAGCTGTTCCAACTCTAATTCGTCGACCAACGCTTTACGCGCTGCGACCTCGGCCTGTAGCTGGTTTGATTGCGCTTGCGCCAAAGGGGTACTGGTGACGACCAGATTTTGCAGACGGCGTTCGGCCTCGGTTAAGTCCTTGCGGGCAGTGGCCTGCTTGAGAGGAACCTGACTTAACGAATCACTGATGGCACGCGAACGGTCAAGTTCTTGCTGTAGCTGGCGTGAAACTTCGAGTAATTGGCTGCTAATTTGCAGAATTTGTTGTTCTGCGTCGCTAGCCGGTATGGATGCCGCGGGCAGCGGAGGAGTGCTTTCATCGCTGAGCTGCTGGCGGAGTTCGCGCGTGAGTTTGGGGAAATCGCTGATGGATTTCTGATATTGCTGAGTACGTTGAGCAGACTCTTTACTCTCATTGATCCAGTTAAGTGCGCTCTGAAGCGCCTCAACCAGTTCAGCCTGATTGGGGGTATTTTTATTGGATTCGGCTTGTTTGAGTTCTTGGGCGAGCTGTTGCTCATTCAGTGCGGCGTTCGCACTAAGTGGAAGGGATAACATCAGTAACCCGGTTATCAACAATTTGGTAATCAGGCGCATAACTCTTCCTTTCTTTTTACGAACGTTTCTCGGATTAATTCTTTATACCCGTCATACTTCAAGTGGCATCTTTGTTGGCTTTCCTCGCTCACCCCAGCCATTTACTTATGTAAACTCCTAGGGATTCACTGCGTCGCCGCCTCAATGCGACTTGAATTATTTTGGGTATATAAACTAAAGAATAAAGGCGGGAAAGATGGCAAGCCCACATCAATTGTGGCTTGCCACTACGCGTTTTACTCTGCGGCAGGTGTTTCGGTCTGCTCTCTGGTGTCTTCGACGATCACGGTTTCTACTGGTGCAACGGCATTAACGCTGTGAGCAAATTCAGCCCCCATGAGCGTTTTGGCTCCGCTGGCTAGGGTGGCGGTAAATTCGATACGGTTGGCGGCAAACAGGTTGATAACCGTAGAGCCAAGTTTGAAGCGACCCATTTCTTCGCCTTTTTTCAGCACTACTGCGCCTTCATTACCCGCTGTTGGATAAGTCCAACGCTGAATAATGCCTTCGCGAGTCACGTTAACCGTACCAGACCAAACGGTCTCGATGCTGCCGACAATGGTTGCGCCAACTAAAATCTGCGCCATTGGGCCGAAATCTGTGTCAAAAATGCAAATTAGACGCTCGTTGCGTGCGAACAGATTAGGAACGTTAGCGGCGGTAAGCGGATTTACTGAGAACAGATCGCCAGGAACGTAGATCATTTCACGCAAAACGCCGTTACAAGGCATATGCACACGGTGGTAATCACGTGGCGACAGGTAGGTCGTGGCAAAATGACCATCTTTGAACTCTTCGGCTAACAAATAGTTGCCCGCTAACAGGGCTTCTAAAGAGTAGTCATGGCCTTTGGCCTGCAAGATTTTACCCTGTTCGATTTTGCCTAATTGGCTGATTGCGCCATCGGCAGGTAAAACCAGCCCGTCTGCGTGGTCGGCGACCGGACGCACACCGCTGCGCAGTGGGCGAACAAAGAATTCATTAAATGTTTTGTAGTGCTCAGGGTTCGGATAGAGCGCTTCTTTCATATTTACTTTGTAATAGGCAACGAAAGCTTTGATAACCGCTTGAGTCAGCCATCCAGCCTTTTTGTTCGCGCCCCAACCAGCAAGACGAGTCAGGCCTTGTTTAGGCAGTAAATATTGAAGTTTAATTTTAATGCTATCGAGCACGTTAGCCTCTTCCAATGGGTCAGTTTCCGAGGGACGCTGAAATAAAAATCTGCGCCGTCGGAATAAATTCTCAATAAATTGGTCTGCTTTTTAACACTTCGCATGCTGATTTTCCACCTTCCAAAGCGTGGTGGATAACATGCCACTAAAGCAAAACCGTGATGCTTTTGCGGTGACTTAGGTCACATTGAGGCCGCACCAGATAGGCACGCCCGTATATATTATCAATATTTGAGGCCGCATCGCGAGAGATGTACTAACGTGATACGACCACAATTATTTGATAAATCATTCAATAATCAGAAAATTCTAATCTTCATTAAAGAAATTTTTACGCGTTTTTACCTGCGACATACTTTCTAAAATGCGGTGATAGTTATCATAGCGCTCTTCGGCAATTTCGCCGTTTTCTGCGGCTTCACGCAGCGCACAGCCCGGATCGTTGTCGTGCTTGCAGTCGCGGAATTTGCAGCCACCGAGGTATTTACGGAATTCAATGAAGCCCAACGTAACCTGCTCTGGATCGAGATGCCATAGGCCAAACTCGCGGATCCCTGGGGAGTCGATAATATCACCACCCTGTGGGAAGTGATAAAGACGTGCCGCCGTGGTGGTGTGCTGACCTAAGCCTGAGTTATCAGAAACTGCACCGACCAAGATAGGGTTGAGTTCTGGCAGTAGGGCATTGAGCAGGCTCGATTTTCCCACGCCGGACTGGCCGGCAAAAATACTGATGCGATCGGTGAGCGCATTCTGTAGTTCAGCGATACCTTCCTGCGAGTGGCTCGATACCATCAGTACGCGATAGCCAATATGGCGATAGATATCCATCGCTTCTTCGACAAATTTACGGCCTTCTTCATCCAGCAAATCGATTTTGTTGAGCACAATCAATGGCTCAATTTCCAACGTTTCACAGGCGACCAGATAACGGTCGATAATATTCAGCGACAGCTCGGGCAAAATGGCCGACACAATAACGATTTGGTCGATGTTGGCGGCAATCGGTTTTAGGCCGTCATAGAAATCAGGACGAGTTAGCATTGAGGTGCGTTCATGCACGGCTTCCACAATGCCTTTTACGCCCGGCTGTGCGCCAGAACGCCACACCACGCGATCGCCGGTAACCAGTGAACGAATGGTTCGACGGATATTACAGCGATGCTGAGTGCCATCGGCGGCTTCAACGTCGGCATGTTTGCCGAACCGGCTGACAACAATCCCTTCTTGTGGCTCGCCAAACAGGGAGTCATCCAGTTCTGGTCTATTATCAGTTTTGGTCAGGCGACGCTGATGGTTTGCCTGAACACGGCGTTGTTGGCCTTTCGATAGTTTGTTCTTACTCACTGCGCCTCACTCATTTGTTTGAACGAACTCGACGTTAGTTTGATGCAGCGCCAGGCTCGGCGGGCATACAAACCCATATCAAAAACGAATCTGAAGTTGACGACCATCGCTCGTTGTCGCCAAAAAGACTATGATACACGCTATTGATGAAGAAGAAGAGCCGAGGCCGCAATGAGTGGAAGTGAAACAAATTTAATCTGGATCGATTTAGAAATGACGGGGCTCGATCCCGAAGTCGATCGCATCATTGAGATTGCGACGTTGGTGACCGATGCCAATTTGAATATTCTGGCGGAAGGGCCGGTGATTGCGGTACACCAATCGGATGAGCAGCTGGCGCTGATGGATGAGTGGAACGTGCGCACCCATACCGGCAGCGGCTTAGTTGATCGTGTCAAAGCCAGCACTATCGATGACGCAACCGCGGCGCAGAAAACCATTGAGTTCCTACAGCAGTGGGTGCCTGAGGGCGTTTCTCCAATCTGCGGTAATAGCGTTGGGCAGGATCGTCGCTTCCTGTTCCGATATATGCCTGAGTTGGAAAAGTATTTCCACTACCGCTATCTGGACGTGAGTACGCTAAAAGAATTGGCGCGTCGCTGGAAACCAGAGATTTTACCTGGTTTTAAAAAGCAGGGCACGCATCAAGCCTTGGATGACATCCGCGAATCCGTAGCCGAGTTGGCTTATTACCGTGAAAACTTTATCAAGCTTTAAGCGTTAGCATTTTGAAGCGTTAATACGCTGCGATGAGGATTTCTAGCGGATCTTCATCGCGGTATTTACGCTGCGAACCACCGATATTTAACGCAATAGTTGTTTTTTATCCGGATGTTGTCGATAATTCGCCCTTGTTGCCGTTTTTATCGGCAAACGAACGAAATTTAAAAAATTTTCTTGTTAGGGGCTTGCAGGGGAAAGAAATTCTCGTATAATGCGCTCCCCGTACCGACACGGAATTACGAGTTCTTCGGATATCGTTTTAATCAGTGTTTGATACGAAAATGCACGACAATGCGGGAATAGCTCAGTTGGTAGAGCACGAC
Organism: Hafnia sp. CBA7124; assembly: GCF_002355555.1. Classification (NCBI taxonomy): domain Bacteria; kingdom Pseudomonadati; phylum Pseudomonadota; class Gammaproteobacteria; order Enterobacterales; family Hafniaceae; genus Hafnia; species Hafnia sp. CBA7124. The sequence continues at coordinate 504,838 of NZ_AP017469.1, forward strand.
CTTGCCAAGGTCGGGGTCGCGAGTTCGAGTCTCGTTTCCCGCTCCAAATTTAGAAGGTCGCTTAGGCGGCTGAAAGTAAAAAAGCAGTACCTATACCAAGTTGCGGGAATAGCTCAGTTGGTAGAGCACGACCTTGCCAAGGTCGGGGTCGCGAGTTCGAGTCTCGTTTCCCGCTCCAATTTCTAACGCCGTTATTACTGACCCAGTAGTAAGGTGTCGATGCTAAAGCGTCAAATGCGGGAATAGCTCAGTTGGTAGAGCACGACCTTGCCAAGGTCGGGGTCGCGAGTTCGAGTCTCGTTTCCCGCTCCAATTTTCTTCTTAAATAATTCTAAATTCAGCGATGCCTCATGTGGGCAGTTTCTCTATTTGTCATAATCAGTATGATTTTCATGAACAGAGTTATCCACAGGCTAGCCAGCATATCTTTCTCATACCTTCCTAGAACCAGCACAAGACCATTAAATTAACTTTTTGATTTAACTGAATTAATTTAATGTTAAAAATGACATATGGATCACTTGCACTTTGTCTTGCTGTTGAATCACAAACTAAATTTATTTTTATGCACAGGCGAAGGGCAACAAAATTTAACGCTGATAAACATGATATTCCCAGTCGGTCATGCGTCTCTCGGTAGGCCTTTCTCAATGGCTCTAATAAGCCGTTTCTGTTGGCTGGTCTGAATTTCTATTACGTTTTCACTACGTTTTTCTTGCTGCTGTTTAACCGCCCATTCGATATGTTCATCTAAAACTTCAGACAATCCCCTTCTTGATTGCAGCAGAGGAATAATCTGTGCGTCGTAGGGAGCATTACCCAAAGCGACGCTAATATTACGCAGCCAGCGTAGATGCCCAATGCGACGAATGGCTGAACCCTCGGTGATTTTTAGGAAAGTCTTTTCATCCCACTGAAACAGCGCGATCAATTCAGGCGTGTGCAGATTTTGGCGCGGGCTAAAATCACCTTCTTCTGTTAGCTGAGAAAAACGATTCCACGGGCAGATCATCTGGCAGTCATCACATCCATAGATTCTGTTGCCCATCAGCGGCCGGAACTCTTCCGGTATGGCGCTTTCTAGCTCGATGGTGAGATAGGAAATACAGCGGCGGGCATCCACGACATAAGGCTCAACAATTGCGCCGGTTGGACACGTGGTGATACAGGCCACGCAGCGGCCGCATTGCTCGTCTTGGGGCTTATCAATAGGGAGTGGGAGATCGAGTAATAGTTCACCTAAAAAGAACCAGGAACCGGCCTCTTTGTTTAAAATAAGTGAGTGTTTACCAACCCAGCCAATTCCGGCTTTAGCGGCTAGTGGGCGTTCTAAAATGGGGGCGGAGTCCACAAATGGGCGAGAGTTAACGTCTATACCAACGCAATACTCTTGGATCATATCGCCTAAACGCTTAAGTCGATTACGTAGCAGTTTGTGATAATCCCGCCCAAGGGCGTAGCGGCTCACATAGCCTAGCTGTGGATTTTTGAGTGTTTTAGCAAAAGACGCGTTTGCTGGAAGATAGTTCATGCGCACGCTGATAACCCGCAGGGTGCCGGGATGTAATTCGTGCGGTCTGGCTCGCATCATGCCGTGGCGCGCCATCCACTCCATCTCACCGTGATACTGCTTATCCAGCCATGCCTGCAGGCGCGGCTCTTCAACCGAAAGGTCGGTATCACATATTCCAACCTGCTGGAATCCTAGCGATTGCCCCCATTGCTTGATATGTTGGGCTAACTGATTGAGATCGAGGGGGTGTGTCATGACGGGCCATTTTCAGAAACATTTCAACTCCAGTTTACCATATTCTGTTTATCCTGCGGATAACGTCCGTGAGCTTGAGCAGCGAGCGGTATCTGAGCTGGGATTGTCTTTGTATCAGCTAATGGAACGTGCGGGACAGGCGACTTTCCATCGTGCGCGGCAATTTTATCCCACCACTCGCCGCTGGTTAGTGTTGTGCGGTCATGGCAATAATGGTGGTGATGGCTATGTCGTAGCGCGTCTAGCGCGGCAATTAGGCATTCAGGTCACGTTGGTTGCGGTTGAGCATAATGGGCCGTTACCGCCGGAGGCGCAGCAGGCACGGGATGCATGGATACGCACCGGTGGCGAGATTCAGGGCGTTAACACGGAATTTGCTGGTGATATTGAACTGATTATTGATGGCTTGCTCGGCATTGGTTTACGTGCGGCACCGCGTGAGCCGTATGCGTCATTGATTCAAGCGGCAAATCAGCATCCTGCCCCGATACTCTCTCTTGATATTCCCTCTGGTCTGAACGCCGATACCGGCCATGCCGATGGCGCTGTTATTCAGGCGCAGCACACTCAAACGTTTATTGCCTGCAAACCTGGGCAGCTCACCGGATATGCCCGCGATGTGGTCGGCACATTACATTGTGACGAGCTGGGGCTATCTCACTGGCTCAAAAAGCAGAATGCGCCGATTGCGCGACTTGATGCCAGCCTGCTGAATACGTGGCTGCATCCTCGACGCCCTTGTTCGCATAAAGGCGATAATGGTCGTCTCGTGCTGATCGGTGGCGATTACGGTATGGCTGGCGCTATCCGAATGGCGGGTGAGGCCGCGCTGCGTAGCGGTGCTGGGTTAGTGCGAGTACTTACTCACATTGAGCATATTGCGCCATTGCTGACGTCGTGCCCTGAGATGATGGTGCAGGCGTTAACCAAAGCCTCGCTTGAGGCCGCGCTTGATTGGGCTGACGTGATTGTGATTGGCCCCGGCTTAGGTCAAACGGCGTGGGCGCGCCAAGCTGTGCAGCAAGTTCAGCGTTTCGACAAACCGATGCTGTGGGATGCTGATGCGCTGAATTTATTGGCAGAGTCACCGAGCGTGAATCCGCAGCGCATTTTGACACCGCATCCTGGCGAGGCGGCAAGGCTACTAAATTGCAGTGTGGCTGAGATTGAACTAGATAGAATAAAGGCGGTAAAAAAACTTCAGCAAAAATATGGCGGAGTGGTGGTGCTAAAAGGTGCCGGAACGCTGATTGCCAGCGAAAAAAAGGTATCCGTCGCGGACGTGGGGAATCCTGGAATGGGAACCGGCGGGATGGGAGACGTTTTGTCTGGTATTATCGGTGGTTTGCTGGCACAAAAGCTTCCGCTGTATGATGCTGCCTGTTCAGGATGTGTGGTACACGGTGCGGCGGCTGATGAAATTGCGGAAGAGTTTGGTGAGCGAGGCATGTTAGCGACAGATCTTTTTGCCGTTATTCGTCATTATGTGAACCCTAAGATGGCTTAAGAGTCTGACGTATTGCCCTAGCAAACTGTTATCGAACACGCTGATCCTAAAGAAAAACCTTAATAAAGAACCAGTAAGAAATAACTATTATGAAAAACATCGTACTTTCTTTGCCGGATGAAACGGCAACCATCGCATTGGGTACTTCACTGGCGAACGCCTGTGATAGTGCGACCGTTATTTACTTATATGGTGATTTAGGTGCGGGCAAAACCACCTTTAGCCGTGGTTTTTTACAGGCGTTGGGCCATAAGGGCAATGTTAAGAGCCCAACCTACACTTTGGTTGAACCCTATGCGTTAACGCCGATGAACGTCTATCACTTCGATTTATACCGCTTGGCCGATCCTGAAGAACTCGAGTTTATGGGGATCCGCGACTATTTTGATGAGAATGCCATCTGTTTGGTGGAATGGCCGCAGCAGGGTGAAGGCTTTTTACCAAATCCAGATCTGAGCCTGCATATGGCTTATCAGGGCGAGGGCCGAGAAGCGTCGATTGACGCTCATACGCCACATGGCCAGTCGATTTTGGCACGATTGAACGGGCAACAAGGGTAGTCGATGATGCGCATGTGGAAGCGAATCTGTACGGTAACGTGGCTAGGATTGTTAGGGTTGCTGTTCTCTGGCGTGCTCAGTGCGGCGCAGCTGACCAATATTCAGGTTTCAAACGGCAAAAACGAAGCGCGCGTAACGCTGAGCTTTAACGGAACGCCCTCCTATACTTTTTCTTCCCAGCCCAGTTCAAATCGGGTGCTGGTTAATATTTCTGAAACTAAAAAAATCACCAGCGGCCTGCCTATGACGTTCAGCGGTGAGAATATGCTGAGCCAAATTCGGGCGGGGAGTATTGCGGGTGATAATAACGTTCAACTGATTTTTGATGTGACGCGTAAAGCCAAGGTGAGTGCCTCTAATCAAGGGCAGATGGTTGTTTTTACGCTGAAATATGATGCCCCTGTCGCGGCGCCCAAACCGGTGTTTAATCAACCGCGTACGACCTCTCATAGTTCGACGAGAAGCGTAGCGCCGGCCCCTGCGCCATCAAACGGTGGAAACCCGTTTAATCCAACTAAGCCAACGGTGGTCACCACCACTGAAACGCCAGCCGTTCCTGTTTCGCGCCGTAGTTCGCGATCTGATGGTTCGCAGGTGGTGGTGGCGATCGATGCCGGACACGGTGGGCAAGATCCCGGCGCGATTGGCGGTAATGGTCTGCGCGAGAAGAACGTAACGTTAGCTATTGCTAAGCGTTTACAGAATTTAATGGATGACGACCCGATGTTTAAGCCGGTATTAACCCGCACCGGCGATTATTTTATTTCTGTCATGGGGCGTTCCGATGTGGCGCGTAAGCAACAGGCCAATCTGTTGATTTCAATTCATGCGGATGCGGCACCAAATCGCAGTGCGACAGGTTCATCTGTATGGGTGTTGTCAAACCGTCGTGCTAACAGTGAAATGGCGGGATGGCTGGAGCAACACGAGAAACAGTCAGAGTTGCTGGGTGGTGCGGGTGATGTGTTAGCTAATAGCGGCGACGATAAATACCTTAGCCAAGCGGTTCTCGATCTGCAATTCGGCCATTCCCAGCGCGTTGGTTATGACGTCGCGGTGCAGGTGATTCGTCAGATGCAGTCCATTGGTAATCTGCATAAACGTCGCCCTGAACACGCAAGTCTAGGCGTTCTACGCTCGCCGGATATTCCGTCTCTGCTGGTAGAAACGGGCTTTATTAGTAATGCTGGCGAAGAACGCTTGCTGGGCAGCGCTGCCTATCAAGAGAAAATCGCGCAGGCTATTTATAAGGGGGTGCGGAGCTATTTCCTTTCGCATCCGTTGCAAAATGGCCCAAAGGTCGAAAACCGGCCGCAGAGCTTCGTGTCGGCCGGTAGCTCTAGCAAAACACCAATAGCAAGCCGTGGCGCGAGTGAGAGCAGTTTCTCAGCGAGCAGCGTGAGTTCTGGCGCGACGCAGATCCACGTGGTGAAGCGTGGGGAAACCTTGCTGGGCATAGCTAATCGCTACGGAACGACCATGACCAAGCTGATGCAGCAAAATAGCCTGAAGAAAGAAGGCGTTTGGGTTGGGCAAAAGCTGAAAGTCCCCGCGGGGAATCGCGTAGCCGCTACAGCAGTATCCCCGTCGTCGAACAAAACAGCGGTGAGCAAAACGGCAAGCGCCAAAGCCAAGCGTGTGACTCATACGGTAAAACGTGGCGATACGTTGACAAAAATCGCCGCTAGCTATGGTGTGAGCATGAGCAAAATCCAGCAGGCTAATAAGATGAAATCAGGTGAAGTCCAGATTGGACAAACGCTGGTGATCCCACAGGCGTAAGCTTTGATTCCACTCTTTGTTATTTAAGGTTCTCTAACCAAGGAAAACGTATGCCGATTCAGGTTTTACCTCCGCAGCTTGCCAACCAAATCGCCGCGGGCGAAGTGGTGGAGCGCCCTGCATCGGTGGTTAAAGAGCTGGTGGAGAACAGTTTAGATGCGGGAGCCACGCGGATCGATATTGAGATCGAACGCGGCGGCGCCAAGCTGATCCGCATCCGAGATAACGGCTGTGGGATTAACAAAGACGAATTGGCCTTGGCGTTAGCGCGCCATGCCACGAGTAAAATTACCTCACTTGACGATCTTGAGGCCATCATGAGCCTCGGATTTCGTGGTGAAGCGCTGGCGAGCGTCAGTTCGGTCTCGCGCTTAACCATGACGTCGCGTACCGCCGAGCAAAGCGAAGCATGGCAGGCCTACGCCGAAGGGCGTGATATGGCGGTAACGGTGAAACCTGCCGCTCATCCGATAGGCACAACCGTTGAAGTCTTGGATTTGTTCTACAACACGCCAGCACGGCGCAAATTTATGCGTACCGAGAAGACGGAGTTTGGCCATATTGACGAAGTGGTGCGCCGCATTGCTTTGGCTCGATTTGACGTAACGATTCAACTGCATCACAACGGTAAAATGATGCGCCAATACCGTGCGGTCAAAGAGGATGGGCAAAAAGAGCGCCGTCTAGGATCGATCTGCGGTACTGCATTTATTCAGCATGCGCTGGAAATAAAATGGGAGCACGGTGATTTAGCCATTCATGGCTGGGTTGCCGATCCGGTGGGTTCGCGTCAGCTAACCGAGATGCAGTACAGCTATGTTAATGGCCGTATGATGCGCGATAAATTGATTACCCATGCTATCCGCCAAGCCTATCAAGATCAGCTGAAAGATGACCAGCAACCAGCCTATGTTCTCTATTTGACCGTTGACCCGCATCAGGTTGACGTCAACGTGCATCCAGCCAAGCATGAAGTGCGTTTTCATCAGGCGCGTTTAGTGCATGATTTTATCTATCAGGCGGTGATTTCGGTATTGCAACAGGCCGAACAGCCCTCTTTGCCCGAGGTGGTGGCTGAAGCGGAAGAAACGCCGCGTTGGGAGCCGGAAAACCGCGTCGCGGCAGGCGTTAACCAGTTTAGTAAAACCCCGATGCGTGAACCCTCACCGGCATACGGAAAATCAACCTCGCACGGTTCTGCTTCTGAGAAGCGAGCACCGAGTGAAAATCGTCACTTTTCTGCGGGTGACGGCTATCAAAAACAGGAAGGGCAGCTATACCAGCGTTTGATGCAGGTGCCGGAAAAACGGATGCCTCAGCCGCAGGTGGTGCAACAGCAAGACGTTCTCTCTGCGGAAAATAGCCGTAAGAAAGAGATGTTCCCGCAGCCTGCTTGCGCGACGTTGCAACACGGTGAGAATAGTTTTGGACGCGTTCTGACGATCTGTGAGCGCCATTATGCGCTGCTAGAACGCCAGCACGGCGTGGCCTTATTAAATTTAAACGTCGCTGAAATCGAGCTGCGTCAGGTGCAGCTATTACCAAGTGCAGAAGGTTTACGCCCACAGCCGCTGTTGATTCCGGTTAAGCTCACGCTCAGTACCGAAGAAATCAAAGGCGCGCAAAGCGGCGCGGAAACGTTAAAGAATCTGGGCATTGATCTTATCTTGGAGCGTCAGCGAGCCACGTTACGGGCCGTACCGCTGCCGTTACGTCACCAGAATCTACCGCAGCTTATCCCTGCATTTCTTGCCTTCTTAGCGGCCACGCCAGAGGCGGAATCAGCGGTGATAAGTAAATGGCTAGCCGGTCAATTAGTGACAGAGCGTGAACAATGGAGCGTTTCCCAAGCCATCCAATTGTTAGCCGAGGTTGAACGGCTTTGCCCTGTGCTGGTAAAGTCGCCGCCTTCTGCGCTATTGCAGCCCGTAGATTTAACGCCAGCGCTGGTTTCGTTACAGTCCCATTGATTAAGAGCTGAATAAAATATTTTATGATTAACGCCAATAATTCTCTTCCTCCCGCCATTTTTATTATGGGGCCGACGGCGTCTGGGAAAACGGCCCTTGCCATGTCGTTGCGCCAGCGCTTTCCAGTTGAACTTATTAGCGTTGATTCTGCTCTAATCTACCGTGGAATGGATATTGGTACAGCGAAACCAACGGCTGAAGAACTCGCTCAGGCTCCGCACCGGCTGATCGATATCCGTGATCCGGCGGAAAGTTACTCTGCGGCAGATTTTCGCGCCGATGCACTGCGTGAAATGGCGGCTATTACCGCTGAAGGGAAAATCCCCCTCCTAGTCGGTGGAACCATGCTTTACTTTAAAGCATTGCTGGAAGGGCTTTCGCCTTTACCTGCTGCGGATCCAGAGGTTAGAGCCCAGATAGAAAAACAGGCACAAGAGCTGGGTTGGGAGGCGTTACATCGTCAGTTACAGCAGGTTGATCCTGTTTCTGCGGCTAGGATTCATCCAAATGATCCACAGAGACTGAGTCGCGCACTGGAAGTTTTTCTTATTTCGGGTAAAACTTTAACTGAACTGACTAAAATTTCAGGCGAAACGCTACCCTACAATGTGCAACAGTTTGCGATTGCACCTGCAACGCGTGAGCAGTTACACCAGCGAATTGCCCTGCGTTTTGAGCAGATGATGGCCGCGGGTTTTGAAGCTGAAGCCAGAGCCTTGTTCGAACGTGGTGATTTGCACACAGACTTACCTTCTGTGCGCTGCGTGGGCTACCGCCAGATGTGGTCATATCTGGAGGGCGAAATAGACTACGATGAAATGGTTTACCGTGGAATTTGTGCAACACGCCAGTTGGCAAAACGTCAGATGACTTGGTTGCGCGGTTGGGAGTCTGTGCATTGGTTAGATAGTGATGAACCGTTGCAGGCTCTGGAAAGTGTGGCACATGTTGTTCGTGCATCGCTTGATTGATTGTGTACAATTGAGGTGATTGGGCCGTAATTAGGCCGATGGGTACTTGAATCAGGGAGATTCATGCACCATATACTCATTATGTTTCACGTTGCAGACGCATGGTCTGTGTTTGTTCGCCGTAATTACATAGTTACCTGTGAATAACAGGGCTATCTATGCTTCTGGGGGCTCACGAACATACGGTCTGTTGCTGGGATTATTTTGAGTAAAGTACTCAGTGCGCAAATTTTTACGCAGTTTATTTTGATTGGAGTCGTTGGACTCTTAGTAACATACAACAAACAACTAGCAAATAAGGAAAAGATAGAATGGCTAAGGGGCAATCTTTACAAGACCCGTTCCTGAACGCACTGCGTCGCGAACGAGTCCCAGTTTCGATCTATTTGGTGAATGGTATTAAGCTGCAAGGCCAGATTGAGTCTTTCGATCAGTTTGTCATTCTGTTGAAAAACACAGTTAGCCAGATGGTTTATAAGCACGCAATTTCTACCGTTGTTCCGTCTCGTCCGGTTTCTCATCATAGCAATAATCCGGGAACTGGCGGCAGCAGCAACTACCACGGTAGCAATCAGGCGTCTTCACCGTCGTCTCAGGACAGCGATGACGCTGAATAAGCCGCATCGTTCGTTATCTCAGTCGGAGGGTGTTAATGATCGTTTGTCATTGATGCTCTCCGTTCTCATCGGTCCTATCCGCTTGAGAGGTTTTACGTTTGTTTGACCGTTACGAAGCCGGCGAGCAGGCCGTATTGGTTCACGTCTATTTCTCCCAAGAAAGAGATATTGAAGATCTCAGAGAGTTTGAGTCCTTAGTCTCCTCCGCGGGCGTAGAAGCATTACGCGTTGTTACCGGCAGCCGCAAGGCCCCGCATCCAAAGTATTTTGTTGGCGAAGGCAAAGCCGAAGAAATCGCCCAGGCGGTTCAAGAAACCGGTGCCTCCGTCGTTCTTTTTGATCACGCATTATCCGCAGCCCAAGAACGCAATCTGGAAAAATTATGCCAGTGCCGCGTGATTGATCGCACGGGTCTGATCCTCGACATTTTTGCTCAGCGTGCACGTACCCATGAAGGTAAGTTGCAGGTTGAACTCGCTCAGCTACGCCATTTAGCTACGCGCTTAGTGCGTGGCTGGACTCACCTTGAACGTCAAAAAGGTGGGATCGGCTTACGTGGTCCGGGCGAAACCCAGCTTGAAACAGACCGTCGTTTGCTGCGCGATCGCATTAGCCTGATTTTGTCTCGTCTTGAACGCGTTGAAAAACAGCGCGACCAAGGTCGCCGTGCGCGTAGCCGTGCGGATGTTCCAACGGTGTCACTGGTGGGTTACACCAACGCCGGAAAATCAACGCTGTTTAACCACATAACCAAAGCAGATGTGTATGCTGCTGACCAACTGTTTGCTACGCTTGATCCGACGCTACGTCGTATTGACGTGGTTGATGTTGGCACCACCGTTCTCGCCGATACAGTTGGGTTTATTCGCCATCTGCCCCACGATTTGGTGGCTGCGTTTAAGGCAACGCTGCAAGAAACCCGTCAGGCATCACTTTTATTGCACATAATTGATGCATCTGATGCTCGTGTTGATGAGAATATTGATGCAGTGAATACTGTATTAGCAGAAATTGAAGCAGATGAAATTCCTGTACTGCTTGTGATGAACAAAATTGATATGCTGGATGAGTTCGAACCGCGTATCGATCGGAACGATGAGAATTTACCTATTCGGGTTTGGGTTTCTGCGCAAACCGGGGTGGGAATTGATTTATTGTTCCAAGCGTTAACAGAGCGCTTGAGCGGAGAAATTGCAAGCTACGAGCTGCGATTGCCGCCTGAGGCAGGACGTTTACGTAGCCGTTTTTACCAGCTTCAGGCAATAGAGAAAGAGTGGATTGAGGAAGATGGCAGTATTGGATTACATATCCGGCTCCCAATTGTGGAGTGGCATCGACTTTGTAAACGTGAACAAGAATTACTAAAGTATATTATTTAGTAACACTTGGTTAATATCACCTACTCAAATGAGTCTGAAGAACACCAATCATTGAAGAATGGAGCGAAACATGGCGTGGAATCAGCCCGGTAATAACGGACAGGACCGCGACCCGTGGGGAGGCGGCAGTAATAATGGCGGCAACTCCGGCGGAAACAACAATAATAAAGGTGGCCGCGATCAGGGGCCTCCGGATCTGGATGATATCTTCCGTAAACTGAGCAAAAAGCTGGGTGGACTGGGCGGTAAAGGCACGGGCTCTAGCAATTCAGGCAATCCACGCGCACCTATGGGTGGCAAAGTGGTTGGCCTTGCTATTGCCGCTGTGGTTGTCATCTGGGCAGCAAGTGGTTTCTATACCATTAAAGAAGCCGAACGTGGCGTCGTGACACGTTTTGGTAAATTCAGTCATCTGGTACAGCCAGGTTTGAACTGGAAACCGACTTTTGTTGATGAAGTGACTCCGGTTAACGTGGAATCTGTGCGTGAACTGGCAGCGTCCGGCGTGATGCTGACTTCGGATGAGAACGTGGTACGCGTTGAGATGAACGTGCAGTACCGTGTAACCAATCCAGAAGAGTACTTGTTCAACGTAACCAATGCGGATGACAGCCTGCGTCAGGCAACTGACAGCGCGCTGCGTGCGGTTATTGGTAAATACTCAATGGATAAAATCCTCACCGAAGGCCGTACTATTATTCGTACGGATACCCAGAAAGTGCTGGAAGAAACCATCAAGCCTTACAAAATGGGGATCACCCTGCTGGACGTAAACTTCCAGACAGCGCGTCCGCCAGAAGAAGTTAAAGCTGCATTTGATGATGCGATTGCCGCGCGTGAAAACGAACAGCAATACATTCGTGAAGCTGAAGCTTATGCCAACGAAGTTCAGCCTCGTGCGAACGGTCAGGCACAACGTATCCTTGAAGATGCGCGTGCTTACAAAGATCGTACCGTTCTGGAAGCGCAGGGTGAAGTCGGTCGTTTCGCTCGCCTGTTGCCTGAATACAAAGCGTCTCCGCAAATTACGCGTGAACGTATGTATCTGGAAACCATGGAGCGCGTATTGGGTAGCACCCGTAAAGTATTGGTTGATGATAAGAGCAATAACCTGATGGTTCTGCCTTTGGATCAGCTGATGCGCGGTGGCAAAACTGACGCAGCGGCGAAATCTGGCAGTCAGGATACTAGCCTGATTCGTTTAGACCCAACGCCTGCGGCAACCAAGTCGTCCAGTAATGCAGATTCAAGTAGCAGCAGCGTGATGGACCAGCGCCGGGCGAATGCTCAGCGTAACGATACCAATCGTCAGGGAGAGAATAACTAATGCGTAAGTCTCTATTACTCGTTCTCATTGTTATCCTGGTGGTATTGTACGCATCACTGTTTGTGGTGACTGAAGGCCAGCGCGGCATCGTACTGCGTTTTGGCAAGGTTCTGCGTGATGATGAGAACAAGCCCTTGGTGTACGCACCTGGCCTGCATCTCAAAATACCGTTCATTGAATCTGTCAAAATGCTGGATGCGCGTATCCAGACTATGGATAACCAAGCTGACCGTTTCGTGACCAAAGAGAAAAAAGACCTGATTGTTGACTCTTATATCAAGTGGCGCATCAGCGATTTCAGTCGTTACTACCTGGCAACCGGCGGTGGCGATGTTTCTCAGGCCGAAGTGCTGTTGAAGCGTAAATTCAGTGACCGTCTGCGTTCTGAAATCGGTCGTCTGGATATTAAAGATATCGTAACGGATTCCCGCGGTAAGCTGATGGAAGACGTACGTGATGCACTGAACACCGGTACGGTAGATGATGCCACCGCAAGCGATGCAGATGATGCTATTGCGAGCGCAGCAGCACGTGTTGAGCGTGAAACTAGCGGTAAACAACCAGCGGTAAACCCGAACAGCATGGCTGCTCTGGGTATCGAAGTGGTTGACGTTCGTATCAAGCAAATCAACCTGCCAGCCGAAGTTTCTGACGCGATCTACAAGCGTATGCGTGCAGAGCGTGAAGCCGTAGCACGTCGTCACCGTTCACAAGGTCAGGAAGAAGCCGAGAAGCTGCGTGCGACTGCTGACTATGAAGTAACGCGTACACTGGCTGAAGCTGAGCGTCAGGGACGTATTACTCGCGGTGAAGGTGATGCGGTAACTGCCAAGCTGTTTGCCGATGCATTTAGCCAAGATCCAGACTTCTTCGCCTTCATTCGTAGCCTAAAAGCTTACGAAAATAGCTTCAAAGATGGCCAAGATGTGATGGTTCTGCGTCCAGACAGTGATTTCTTCAAATACATGAAATCACCAAACGGTAATGCAACTGCTAAATAATCTTTGCTAGAGAAAACGTTCTGAATAAAGCGCGTTTTTGACACTCGATTAGAAAGGCCCGTTTAGTCGCGGGCCTTTTTTTTGTTTGTTTTTTGATTTTGTCGACAGCCTGAGGGAAATATGAACTCTACAATTTGGATGGCATTAGGGTTGGTTTTGATCGTCGAAGGACTCGGACCAATGCTTTTTCCACGAGTTTGGCGGCGCATGATTGCAACGATGGCTCAATTACCTGACGGAGTTTTACGTCGTTATGGCGGCGGTCTAGTGGTTGCAGGGTTAGTTATCTACTACATGTTGCGTAGCCGTATGGGGGGCTAAACATCTTCGGATTTTTTGCGCAATCGTGTGCTGAAAAGTGCTGAAAGCTCCGAAATGTGATGGTAGAATCCATTTTTAACAACGTGGTGATAGTGAAATGGGTAAGAATGTCGTCGTACTAGGCACCCAATGGGGTGACGAAGGTAAGGGCAAGGTCGTAGACCTATTAACCGAAAGGGCCAAGTATGTTGTGCGCTACCAGGGCGGTCACAATGCAGGTCATACACTAGTCATTAACGGTGAAAAAACCGTTCTTCATTTGATTCCGTCAGGAATTCTGCGCGAAAACGTAACCAGCATTATTGCAAACGGTGTGGTATTAGCACCTGACGCTCTGATGCGTGAAATGACCGAACTGGAAGCCCGTGGCATCCCTGTTCGCGAACGTCTGTTACTCTCCGAAGCTTGTCCTCTGATCCTGCCATATCACGTGGCATTGGATAACGCGCGCGAAAAAGCACGCGGTGCGAAGGCTATCGGTACAACAGGTCGTGGTATCGGTCCTGCGTATGAAGATAAAGTCGCTCGTCGCGGTCTGCGCGTTGGCGATCTGTTCAACAAAGAAACCTTTGCAGTTAAGCTGAAAGAAATTATGGAATACCATAATTTCCAACTGGTTAATTACTACAAAGTTGAAGCAGTTGACTACCAAACCGTGCTGGATGAAGTTATGGCTGTTGCCGACATCATCACTGCAATGGTGGTTGACGTTGCCGATCTGCTGAACAAAGCTCACAAGAAAGGTGAGTTTGTGATGTTCGAAGGCGCACAGGGTACGTTGCTGGATATTGACCACGGCACCTATCCGTATGTGACTTCTTCTAACACCACCGCAGGCGGTGTTGCTACCGGTTCTGGCGTGGGTCCACGCTGTGTAGACTACGTACTGGGTATTGTGAAAGCTTACTCTACTCGCGTAGGTGCAGGTCCATTCCCAACTGAGCTGTTTGATGAAGTGGGTGAGTTCCTGTGTACTAAAGGCAATGAATTCGGTGCAACTACCGGTCGTCGTCGTCGTACTGGCTGGTTGGACGCTGTTGCTGTTCGCCGTGCCGTAGAGCTGAACTCTCTGTCTGGCTTCTGCATGACCAAACTGGACGTGCTGGATGGCTTAGACGAAGTGAAGATCTGTGTAGGTTATCGTATGCCGGATGGTCGTGAAATTGACACCACTCCGCTGGCCGCAGAAGGCTGGGAAGGCATCGAGCCAATCTACGAAGTTATGCCAGGTTGGAAAGAAACCACCTTTGGCGTTAAAGATCACAGCAAATTGCCACAGGCTGCACTGAACTACATCAAGCGTGTAGAAGAAGTGACAGGTGTTCCAGTTGATATCATTTCTACTGGCCCTGACCGTGAAGAGACTATGATCCTGCGCGACCCGTTCGACGCGTAATAGTTTGCATTGTGTTGTCTCTTGATGAACCGGGCTTTGCCCGGTTTATTACTTTAGGGCGTTACCTCCACGCTTGAAATCCGCAAGTCGAAACACCAAATATCCCCGATAAACGTACTCTTCTTGCTAAATCGCTAGTGGCTTTTGCCGTGGCTGGTTTATTATCCAAATAGATAGATCTATTTTTGGGATGAATTCCCAGTATTGATATCTCGTTTTATATTCTATTTTTATACTCAGTTATCGCGAGATAACGCCAAGCTAGACTTAGAGGTAGCCGTGCAGTTAACAAGTTTTACTGATTTTGGGTTACGGGCGCTGATTTACATGGCATCCCTGCCTGCCGATCAGATGACCAATATCACGCAGGTAACTGATGTCTATGGCGTCTCTCGTAACCACATGGTTAAAATTATTAATCAGTTGAGCCGTGCTGGCTTTGTGACTGCCGTTCGAGGTAAGAACGGTGGCATTCGCTTGGGACGACCAGCGAAAGATATTCGTATTGGTGACGTGGTAAGAGAGCTTGAGCCCTTAACGCTAGTTAACTGCTCTCACGAGTTTTGCCATATCACGACAGCCTGCCGCTTGAAGCAAGTTTTGCAAAGAGCCACGCAGGCTTTTCTGGCCGAGTTGGATCAATGTACTTTGGCCGATTTAATTGAAGAAAACTCACCGCTTTATAAGTTGTTGCTGGTTGAATAATCAATCCAGCGGCAATTGCTGATGACTACGGAGGAACCGCAATGTCACAAGATCCTTTCCAGGAACGCGAAGCAGAGAAATACGCCTCACCGATCCCAAGCCGCGAGTTTATCCTGACGCATCTGTCGCAGCACACCACGCCCGTTAGCCGTGAGGAGATCGCGCGTGAACTAAATCTGACTAGTGAAGAAGATTTAGAAGCGCTGCGACGCCGTCTGAGAGCGATGGAACGCGACGGACAGCTCATCTTCACCCGACGCCAGTGCTATGCGCTGCCAGAGCGTCTCGATTTGAAGAAGGGAACCGTAATTGGCCATCGTGATGGCTACGGTTTCATTCGCATTGAAGGAAGTAAAGACCGCGACGATCTTTACCTCTCTTCAGAACAGATGAAGCTGTGTATTCACGGCGACGTCGTGCTGGCGCAAGTCGTTGGCACCGATCGTAAAGGGCGTCGTGAAGCGCGCATCGTACGTGTTCTTGAACCGAAACAGAGCCAAATCGTGGGTCGCTACTTTACCGACGCAGGCGTTGGTTTTGTGGTGCCAGACGACAGCCGTTTAAGCTTTGATATTTTGATCCCACCAGAATCTATTGCCGGTGCCCGTATGGGATACGTGGTTGTGGTTGAGCTCACTCAACGTCCAACGCGTCGCACTAAGGCCGTGGGGAAAATTGTCGAAGTATTGGGTGATAACATGGGTACCAGCATGGCGGTGGATATCGCTCTGCGTACGCATGAAATTCCGCACACTTGGCCCGAGCAGGTTGAAAAGCAGGTTGCTGATTTAAGCGAGCAAGTTCCTGAAGCGGCTAAGAAAGGCCGAGTTGATCTGCGTGATTTGCCGCTGGTTACCATTGATGGCGAAGACGCGCGTGACTTTGATGATGCCGTCTATTGTGAGAAAAAACGTGGTGGTGGCTGGCGCTTGTGGGTGGCGATTGCCGACGTAAGTTACTACGTTCGCCCAAATACCGCGCTGGATCACGAAGCGCGTAGCCGTGGTAACTCAGTGTACTTCCCATCACAGGTCGTTCCTATGCTGCCGGAAGTGCTCTCTAACGGGCTGTGTTCGCTCAACCCACAGGTCGATCGCCTGTGCATGGTGTGCGAAATGACCGTTTCTGCAACGGGTCGCCTGACATCCTTCAAATTCTACGAAGCGGTGATGAGTTCCCACGCACGTTTAACCTACACCAAAGTAGCTCATATTTTGGCCGGTGACGAAGAGCTGCGTGAGCACTATCGTCCATTGGTTAAGCCTTTGGAAGAGCTGCATAGCCTCTACAAAGTGCTGGATCACGCGCGTGAAGTGCGTGGCGGTATTGCATTTGAGACCGAAGAAGCCAAATTTATCTTCAACGCTGAGCGCCGTATCGAACGCATTGAGCCAACGGTACGTAACGATGCGCACAAGCTGATCGAAGAATGTATGATTCTGGCCAACATCGCGGCAGCGCGTTTTGTTGAGAAGAACGAAGAGCCTGCGCTGTACCGAATCCATGACCGTCCAAGCGATGACCACTTGACCTCCCTGCGCAGCGTGCTGGGTGAATTAGGTTTAACGCTGGGCGGCGGTATGAAGCCTGAGCCGAAAGATTACGCCGATCTCATGGATGAAATCGCGGATCGTCCTGACCATGAAATGCTGCAAACGATGCTGCTGCGCTCCATGAAACAGGCGGTCTACGATCCAGAAAACCGCGGTCACTTCGGTTTGGCGTTATCAGCCTATGCGCACTTTACGTCTCCGATTCGCCGTTACCCTGACCTGAGCCTGCATCGTGCGATCAAGTACCTGCTGGCGAAAGAGCACGGCGGCGACCATGCGGGTTGGACGAAAACCGGCGGTTGGCACTATAACGAAGAGCAGATGTTGCAGCTGGGCGAGCATTGCTCGATGACCGAGCGCCGCGCAGATGAAGCCACGCGTAACGTTGCAGACTGGCTGAAATGCGACTTTATGCAGGATCACGTGGGTGAAACCTTTACCGGGATTATCTCTAGCGTGACCGGTTTTGGTTTCTTCGTGCGCTTAGACGATCTGTTTATTGACGGCTTGGTGCATGTTTCTGCGTTGGACAACGATTATTATCGCTTCGATAACGTGGGTCAGCGTCTGATTGGCGAATCTTCCGGTCAAACTTATCGCTTAGGCGACAAAGTTGAAATCCGCGTAGACGCGGTACATATGGACGAGCGTAAGATTGATTTTGTTCTTCTTTCTAGCACTCGTACCCCGCGTGGCGCAGGCAAAACCGAGAAAGAACGCACGAAGCGTACCCTCAGAGAAGATAAAGCACCTTCTCGTGGACAGCGTCGCGGTGGTAAGATGCCGGCCAATTTCGAACCGGATAGTGCATTCCGTAAAGATAAAAATGGCAAGCCAGTGCGAGCAGGCAAAGCCGGTGCAGGTAAAAAAGAAAAATCAGTGAAAATTGATAAATCTGGCAAACCTGCAAAACCAGCTAAAAATGCCAAAGATCACGATCAGACAACCGTTAAGCCAAAAGCTAAAAAAGTTTCGGCGAAGACCAAGAAAATCGCTGCGGCCACCAAGGCCAAACGTGCCGGTAAAAAAGCCGCCGAGTGATGGTCAAGTGTTGATTGTTTAGATGCCCGAGATACCCGGGGCTAGTACACCGTGGGGCGCTCCGGCGGCTTGCGCCGCTACGACCCCATCGGTGTCCTTCCCCTAATATCAGGCTTAGGGGAATGGCATTACCAACCGATAGTCTGATTTAAATAACAGGCAGCGCGAGCATCAGCTGCCTTTGATTTCATTCCCGCCTGGGTCTGTGCGAAAGCGAAGACTCAGGCGGCTGACGTTATAGCGTTATAAAATTATGAGCGAAATGATTTACGGTATTCACGCGGTTCAGGCATTGCTTGAGCGCGATCCACAGCGTTTTCTTGAAGTCTTTGTGATGAAAGGTCGCGAAGACCGTCGTCTGATGCCGCTGATTGCTGAACTTGAGCAGATGGGCATTGTGATTCAAGTTGCAAACCGTCAGTGGCTGGATGAGAAGGTTGAAGGTGCGGTGCATCAGGGGATTATTGCCCGCGTGCGCGAAGGACGTCAGTATCAGGAAAATGATTTGCCCGCGCTGCTGGAAAATCTGGAACAGCCTCCTTTCCTATTGATTCTCGACGGCGTAACCGATCCGCACAACCTGGGTGCTTGCTTACGTAGCGCCGATGCAGCGGGTGTTCATGCTGTGATCGTTCCGCGCGATCGTTCTGCTCAGTTGAATGCCACAGCGAAAAAAGTGGCCTGTGGCGCAGCGGAAACTGTGCCGTTGATCCGCGTTACAAACCTTGCGCGTACCATGCGTTTCCTGCAAGAGCAAAATGTATGGATCGTCGGTACTGCGGGTGAGGCTGACCACAATCTTTATCAAAGCAAAATGACTGGCCCAATGGCGCTGGTGATGGGCGCAGAGGGCGACGGTATGCGCCGCTTGACCCGCGAACATTGCGATGAGCTGATCAGCATCCCGATGGCGGGCAGCGTTTCTTCTCTGAATGTTTCTGTCGCGACCGGTATTTGCCTGTTTGAGGCCGTGCGCCAACGTTCATAAGCCTGCGTGATATCGCCTAACTGAACATGCATGCGTTACAAAGGGTGGCTTAGGCCGCCCTTTCTCTTTTGTGAACTGCCCTCCAGCAAAATCAGCCTAAACGATCATACTTAGTGACTTAACCCGGTTAACGGGGGCCGCAAGGGACACTGGATATGACGTGGCAAACACATACGGTTTTTAATCAACCGCACCCTCTGAGTAACAGTAATCTCTATCTTTCTGATATTCCGCTCCAAGAGGCCGTTGAACGAGAGCTAGCGGGCTGGGATTCTGCGCTGCTAAGTGCGGTCGGCTTACAGCTAGGTTCGGCAGAGTCGCTTGAACTTGGCCGGATGGCAAACACCAATCCTCCTGAGCTGTTGCGCTACGATGCGGCTGGGCGGCGTATCGATGACGTACGGTTTCATCCCGCTTGGCATATGTTGATGCAGGGCTTAACTGAAAATCGGGTGCATAATTTGCCTTGGCAAACAGATGCACCGGCAGGGGCATTCGCGGCCCGCGCCGCTCGTTTTCTGCTACATAGCCAAGTTGAGGCCGGTACGCTTTGTCCAATCACTATGACCTTTGGCGCGATTCCGCTGCTGCAAAAAACGCTGCCTACCGCAATGAGTGGATGGTTAACGGGGTTGCTGTCTGACCGTTATGATCCGCACTCGTTGCCCATAGAACAGAAAAAAGGGCTGCTCATCGGCATGGGAATGACGGAAAAACAGGGCGGCTCGGATGTGCTTACTAATACGACACAGGCAACACCGTTAGAAGGTCGTGGGAATGGTCAGCCTTATCGGCTGGTGGGGCACAAATGGTTTTTCTCGGTTCCGCAAAGCGATGCGCACCTAATTTTGGCGCAGGCCAGCGGTGGGCTATCTTGTTTTTTTGTTCCTCGTATCCTGCCTGATAGCACACGCAACGCGATCCGTATCGAAAGGCTGAAAGAGAAACTGGGTAATCGTTCAAATGCGAGCGCAGAAGTTGAGTTTCAGGATGCGACGGGCTGGCTGCTAGGCGATGAAGGCGAGGGGGTGCGCCTGATATTACAGATGGGAAGCTCAACGCGCTTTGATTGCGCACTGGGCAGCCATGGATTGATGAGAAGGGCGTTTACCGTGGCGTTTTTCCATGCGTTGCAGCGTCAAGCATTTGGTAAACCGCTCGCTGAGCAGCCGCTGATGCGGCAGGTGTTAGCCAAAATGGCGCTGCGACTTGAAGGACAAATATCGCTGCTGTTTCGTCTTTGTCGAAGTTGGGAAATGCCGCATGTGCAGGGTGAGAAATTGTTTGCTCGCTTAATGACGCCAGCCGTTAAGTATTCAATCTGTAAGCAGGGCGCTCCTTTTGTCGCAGAGGCCATGGAAGCGTTAGGGGGAATTGGCTATTGCGAAGAGAGCGAGCTGCCGCGTTTATACCGTGAGGCTCCGGTAAACAGTATCTGGGAAGGCTCTGGCAATATCATGTGTTTAGACGTATTACGTGTATGGCGTAAAAACCCACATATGGAAGAGATGCTTAACTTAGAGTTGGCTGACGTGAAAGGGCAAAGTGCGTTATTTGATAAGGCGTGGCGGACTTTAGCGAAACGTTTACAGAAACCCAATGAGACTGAAGCGAGGATCCTTTGCGATGAGTTGTTTAATCTGAATGCGGCGGCTCAGCTTTTACGTTTTGCTCCGGCTGATATTGCTCAAGCGTGGTGCCAACACTATTTCGCCTATGATGGGGGTAGCATCATCAATAACAAAACCCAAGAGACACTTTTACAACGGGCAATGGGGTTAGCGAGCTAGCTCAGCTATACAACGCCGCGGTAACGTGCCATGTGTGCTGCGGCGTATTTTCATCCATCGTCAGAATTCGATAGTAGCTTGCGCCTTGTTCATCGGCCTTTAGCGCAATAATCCGCTCTACGTCGTGGGGTTCTCCCACAATATCGCGCATTGAAATAATACCGACCTGATTAAGCCCGGTAGTGAGATCGGCATTAACGTTTTCAGCGGATTGAGCGGATGCGCTAATTAAACCAATGGATAGTAATAACGTGGTGAGCACTGGGGACCTGTTCATCGGCGAACTCCTTACGCATATTTCATCGTCCAGATAAAATTGTTCAGTTGTATTAACGTATTTATAACAGCGTGATAATAAAAAAAAGTCCACGAGCTTTGCCTGATAATGAGACAGAGCGCGTAGACTTTTACTGAGGCGTATAGGATTTGTTAAATAAAGCCCACAAACTTACTTGTATAAAATGGCCTGGGCATACCACTGGCCTGGTACGCCAGTTTCATCGACCATAATAACGTAGTAATAGGTTGCACCAGCTTCATCAGCTTGTTTTTGAATAACTTCCTGAGCATTCATTGGGCTACCATAAACCTGTGCGCTGATGGTTCTCATGCGATCTAATCCGCTTGTTTGGTCACGGCGAACTTCTTGTGCATGTGCTCCCGGTGTAGGTGGTGGCACTGGCTTGCTGTTCATGACGCCGCAGGCGGTCAAAAACAGCGTCATTACGAGTACAAAAGAAAGCTTTATATTTTTCATGGGATGGCCTGTTAAAGGTAGGCAAGTTATTCAATTGTATCCTGCATGGTGCGGAATTGACCAGCAGGCGAAACGTAATTCCTGACAGCGCCATAAGATAGAACCAGAAGTGATTGTTTCTCGTTGAGCGACAGCTCATTATTTGCCATTAATGCGTTGCTTGCGGAGTGATAAGAAAATGGTTGAGATGTTTGATGAAGTGATCGAAGGGATTCCGGTGTTACATGCGGCTCCGGCTGGAAAGCAGGGGCAACCGTTACCCACCATCTTTTTCTATCATGGATTTACCTCATCGAAAGAGGTGTATTCCTACTTTGGCTATGTGTTTGCTAAAGCGGGTTTTCGTACCATCTTGCCTGAAGCTAATTTGCACGGCGCTCGTTTTAACGGCGACAGCGCGTTCCGTTTAGCCCATTTCTGGGATATTTTAAAATCCAATATCGATGAACTGCCGGCCATTTATCAGCATTATCAACGAGAAGGTCTTATTTTAGACAATCGCGTTGGCGTATGTGGTGCATCATTGGGTGGAATGACCACGCTGGGAGCGAAGGTGCGCTATCCGTGGATCCAAGCCGCCGCATCGTTTATGGGATCGGGCTATTATCTTTCGCTGGCACCCACGCTTTTCCCGCCTTTTGAGGCTCAAACCCCCGAGTCTCGTCAGCAACTGACCACAGATTTGGCGTTCTTGGCAGATTATCAAGTCGTTGATCGGTTGGAGAAACTGGCCGATAAGCCTTTGCTGGTTTGGCATGGGTTGGCTGATGACCTCGTTCCTGCCGAAGAGAGTCGGCGTTTGATTCGTGATTTGGGCGAGCAGAATTTGCTGGCGCAGGTTCGCTTCGAAACTGAGCCGGCGATTGGTCATAAAATCACGGTGTCGGCATTAGATGTGGGTGTTCAGTTCTTTTCTCGCCATCTTTAAGCGAAAAAAGCCCCGTATGATGGGTGTCATACAGGGCAACGTAGCGATATATCTCGTTGTTATTGTTTGGTCTTTGGCAGGATTGTCTCAACCTTTTATTGAACTATTTTAGGTTGTTGCGTTGCTCTCTGGTGTTGCATTGGTTTTAGCGGAACAGGGCTGCACTCACGTGCATTTGTCCGTTGCTTTCAGGTTCATGCATCACAATCACCTGATAGTATTTTGCACCTTGCGCCGTGGCTTCTTGTTGCAGCTGAGGCAAGGCTTCCTGCACGTTCTGGACATCATGGTTTACGCTAATCACTGCATATTCATTGGCGATCAGGTTATTGGCCTGACGACCGGTGATTTCAGTGGCAGCGAGTGCGTTGGTGGCGGCAAACAGGGTTAATGTCGTCACGAGGGCGATGATAGATTTCATCGGATTCTCCTCAATGTTGTTGATTTAGGTTGAATAACTTCTAGATTGGCGATTTATTGGGTAAACAGCATTATCCGTTGCCGATATGAATAGTTTAGTCTTCATTCATTCAATTGATAGCTACATTTTTTGCTGTTTAGACTCAAAAAAACTGAATATCTTTGACGATAAATGCTTACGCCTTGCTGGCGGCCTTCGAGAGGCAAATATCGGCACTATTCTTTTTCTGATCTTCCCCCCGATAATAATTTCGCCAATTACCTTGAGTTTCCTACCCTGCGCAAGTATGATTACGCGTCATTTTTCAGCCGCACACAAACACGTTCCTTGCCTCCATGGGCCGCGGCTGACCCTATCAGGAGGCTGAATAATCCGTAAGGAGCAATTCGATGCGTCATTACGAAATCGTTTTTATGGTCCATCCTGACCAGAGCGAACAGGTTCCGGGCATGATCGAGCGTTACAGTGCAACCATCACTAACGCTGCTGGTCAGATTCACCGTCTGGAAGACTGGGGCCGCCGTCAGCTGGCTTACCCGATCAACAAACTGCATAAAGCCCACTACGTTCTGCTGAACGTTGAAGCTCCGCAGGAAGCGATCGATGAGCTGGAAACTAACTTCCGCTTCAACGACGCCGTTATCCGTAGCATGGTTATGCGTACTAAAAACGCGGTAACTGAAGCTTCACCAATGGTTAAAGCGAAAGACGAACGTCGTGGCGATCGCCGCGAAGACTTCGCTAACGAAACCGCTGATGATGCTGATGCTGGGGATTCTGAAGAGTAATTGCTGCAATGACCTCAAATCGTCTGGTTCTGACTGGCACAGTGTGCAAAGTTCCCATTCGAAAGGTCAGTCCTTCTGGAATCCCGCACTGTCAGTTTGTGCTTGAGCACAGATCGATACAGCAGGAAGCCGGACTTAGCAGACAAGCATGGTGCAGAATGCCCGTGATTGTCAGCGGACAAGCATTTCAAGCAACTACCCACAGATTAACGGTCGGCAGTATGCTAACGGTTCAAGGTTTCATTAGTAGCCATCAAGGCCGCAATGGTTTGACCAAGTTAGTGTTACATGCCGAGCAGATTGAATTGATAGATTCTGGAGACTAGCCATATGGCACGTTATTTCCGTCGTCGCAAGTTCTGCCGTTTCACCGCGGAAGGCGTTCAAGAGATTGACTATAAAGACATCGCTACGCTGAAAAACTACATCACCGAAAGCGGTAAGATTGTACCTAGCCGTATCACCGGTACCCGTGCGAAGTACCAGCGTCAGCTGGCTCGTGCTATCAAGCGCGCACGTTACCTTTCTCTGCTGCCATATACTGATCGTCATCAGTAATCGGCTGCTGTCCATTAACGACTTTAAGAGGATAAGGTAATGCAAGTTATTCTGCTTGATAAAGTAGCAAACCTGGGTAGCCTGGGTGATCAGGTTAACGTTAAAGCAGGTTACGCACGTAACTTCTTGGTTCCACAGGGCAAAGCTGTTCCTGCAACTAAGAAAAACATCGAGTTCTTCGAAGCACGCCGTGCTGAACTGGAAGCCAAACTGGCTGACGTTCTGGCAGCTGCTGAAGCTCGTGCTGCTAAGATCAACGAACTGGGTGCTGTAACCCTCGCTTCTAAAGCGGGCGACGAAGGCAAACTGTTTGGTTCAATCGGTACTCGCGACATCGCTGATGCAGTTACTGCAGCCGGTGTTCAGGTAGCGAAAAGCGAAGTTCGCCTGCCGAATGGCGTTCTGCGTACTCTGGGTGATCACGAAGTTCACTTCCAGGTACACAGCGACGTATTCGCACAGCTGAATGTCGTTGTAGTTGCTGAGTAATAGCTGAAAAGCTGTTAACGATGTAACTCGTCAAAGCGCCGGCCTTGTGCCGGCGTTTTGCATTCTATTCTCGCCAGAATCTCGGGTTATCGCGAAAAACGGCGTAAACTAGCATAAGTTCTGTCGAGGAGACTCTTATGCCTGCCACCATCAACATCGCCCGCGTCTACGACGTCCATGCCCCGTATCCTGCTAATACCTTCCTCACCGACCGTTTATGGCCGCGTGGTCTCTCCAAAGTCCGCCTAGAAGGCGTGCAGTGGCTTAAGGCCGTTGCGCCCAGCAATGAGCTACGTCATGCTTTTCATGAGCAGCGCGTGTCTTGGCAAGAGTTTGGTGAGCGATATCGAGCAGAATTGAAGGATAATCAAGCCTGTGAAGAATTAGTTGAGCTGTTAAAGCGCGATGAATCACTGACGCTGCTCTATGGCAGCCGAGATGAGCAGCACAATCAGGCGATTGTACTGCGTGAATATCTGTTACAGCAGATTAGTGCTTAGCGAACTCGGCGAAAACTGCCGTCAGATTCGCGGCGGAACTCGATTTGTTCGTTAGTAATGGTTTCAATTTTGAGTGCAATGACCTGACCTTGCGCGTTGTGCTGGATTTCAACTTCTTGCCCAGCTTTCAGGTTACTGAGGGGTTTATCGTTACCCTCAACCTGCGCCATGGCAAAGACATCGTTCACATCCAGTTGGTTATCGCGGAATAGCTGCGCTAGGGTTTGACCCGCTTGAATATGATATTCCTGCCAGCCATTTGCGGCGGTTTGATTCGTTGGCGCTACGCGCGGCGGCGGTGGGGCATCGTTATTTTGCATCCCAGCCTGTAAAGGCACTTCGTTTTCCTGCGGTTGTTCAGGCGAATAGCGAGCATCTTGTGGATCAGAATAAGGCCAGAGAAGAGACAGCAAAAGTACCACTGTGGCGACAATCACCCAGCGGCGGTGGAAAGCCGGTAGCGGCTCCATCCAATCGAAACGATCGGGCATATGCCACACATTGTAGAGGTGCTGTTTAACTACCTTCAGCTTATCCAGCAGCTTGGCAGACGTACTAGCAGACATAGGATGCTCCGTTTCCTGATCCTGCGGTTCCGGTGAGATCCGCTGACGTAGGTTGAGCCATGTACGCAAAACGGGCTGATATACCCGCCTGCTTCTTCTCCTGGGCGTGATTCTGCCCATGATGACCTCTCTTGATGGTGCCTTAGTCGTAAGCGTAGAGAAAATCGACGCTAGATGACAGGTTAATACTCTGAAAAATGGTATCTATCACCTAGGAGCAATAACCTGTCTTTATCTTACCAAGTAAATGAAGTGTTATTGTTTCTTTTTCCTAGATAAAAGTCATCCTTCTGGACGCAAGATTTTACCCTAGGCTCCTGCACTGCTATGCTTCGTCTTCTACATTTTAAAGATTAAAGGAAACACCATGCCGACCCCTTCTTTTGACAGTATAGAAGCGCAAGCAAGTTATGGTATTGGTCTGCAAGTTGGCCAGCAACTGAATGAGTCTGGTTTGGAAGGTTTGCAGCCTGAAGCGCTGTTGGCAGGCCTGCGCGACGCGATGGAAGGGAATGCTCCGGCGGTTCCTGTAGAAGCCGTTCATCGTGCGCTGCGTGAAATCCACGAACGTGCTGATGCCGTGCGTCGCGAACAGCAAAAAGGCTTGGCTGAAGCGGGTCAGAAATTCTTGGAAGAAAACGCTAAGAATGATGATGTTACCGTAACTGAATCTGGCCTGCAGTTCAAAGTGTTGGAAAAAGGTGAAGGGACTATTCCAGCTCGTCAGGATCAGGTTCGCGTCCACTATACCGGTCGTCTGGTTGATGGCACCGTATTTGATAGCTCCGTTGAACGTGGCCAGCCAGCTGAATTCCCAGTGAATGGCGTGATCCCAGGTTGGATCGAAGCATTGACCATGATGCCAGTCGGTTCAAAATGGCAGCTGTATATTCCTCATAACTTAGCTTATGGCGAACGTGGCGCGGGTGCTTCTATCCCTCCGTACAGCGCTTTGGTATTTGACGTTGAACTGCTAGAAATCCTGTAATTCGGGTTAGCGTTAACGTTAATCAATGCGAAAGCCGGCGTATGCCGGCTTTTTTACGTTCTAGAGCGATAGGTTTCTTATTCGCCGCGCAGCGCGCGTGGGAAGAGTAAGTTATTTTCTAAACTGATGTGCTCCATCAAATCATTGATGAATTCGTTGATTCCAGCATACAAAGCTTGCCAAGTATTACAGGCACCTTCAGGTGGAACGACATTGTTGGTCAAGAACTTGATGACTTCAAGCTGTTCACCGGCGTCGTCATGTTCGCTTTCCATTACTGAAATCGGACCGCCAGCCTGTGCGCCCATCCCTTGTTCAATCAGCGGGAAGAGAATACGTTCTTCTTTCATCATGTGCTGGCTGAGGTCTTGATAGATTAAGTTCAGCTGTTTACCCAAACCTTTTGGGCAGGTTGGTTTGTCGGCATGTACACGTTCTACTTTTTCCGCCATGAGGATCAGCTCCGGCAGTTGTTCACGATGGCGATCGTGATAGCGCTTAACAATAAACGGTGTGATCTCAGCCAACGGCGTTGTACGCCAGTCGTGCGCGGTGGCGTTGTTTGGCTCGCTCTTAAGGGCTTCCAGTTGCGCTTCTAGTTCATCCACATTCAGATTCTTTTTGGTGGCTACGCGCAATAACGTTTGTTTGCCCCCACAGCAGAAGTCCATATCATGCTGACGGAAAAGACGCGTTGCACGTGGAATGGTGATTGCCAGCTCGCCTAATGATAGATCGCGTAGTGCCATAGTTATGTTCCTCAGGATGCCTATATTTTATAAGGTGCATTTTAAATGCAATTTATAATTTAAGCCATAACTCTTTGGGGGTTGTTGAGTCATTTGCGATAATCAAAGAAATAAAAAGTGAGGAAAGACGATGTTTTCCCATTGGTTAACTCGGTGGAATTTACAGGCTGATGGTGCGCCGATACAGACTCGTAGCAGCCAGCTATTGCCAGTTTTATGCGATGGCATTCCATTAATGCTGAAACTTGCTCTGGTTGAAGAGGAGCGCCGTGGTGCCGATTTAATGCAATGGTGGAATGGCAATGGTGCTGCGAAGGTTGTTGCTCATCATAACGAAGCCTTGCTGATGGAGCGTGCGTGCGGAGCCAAAAATCTGCTGCATATGGCTAAACATAGCCAAGATGATGAAGCGAGCCAGGTTATTTGCCGTGTCGTCACTCAACTACATACTTGCCGTGAAGAAATGACACCTTCGCTGGAGGCACTGCATCAGCGTTTTAACGCATTACGGCAGGCTGTGTCTCATGGTTCACTAATGTCATTGTGTTGTTCGGTTGCCGAAACGTTGTTGTCTAGCCCACAAGACGAAGTGGTATTGCACGGCGATATACACCATGGAAATATTTTAGATTTTGGTGAGCGTGGATGGTTGGCAATTGACCCCAAAGGCTTATTCGGTGAGCGTGGTTATGATTATGCCAACTTATTTTGTAATCCTGAGCTTTCAACGTGTACACGGCGCGAGCGTTTTTTGCGCCAGTTCGCCGTGGTGACGCAGGCAGCAAACTTAGATAGGCAAAGATTGCTGATGTGGATTATGGCCTACGCGGGCTTATCGGCGGCTTGGTTTCTAGAAGATAATGAGTTGGATTATGTTGCTAGCCGCATGAGCATCGCGAGATTTGCCGCTGATGAATTGGGTATCTGATTGGTTTATAAAGAATCCCCCCACTGCTAATCAGCGGGGGGATTAGTATTATTTCTGTAGATCAATCTGATACAGCGCAAAACCTAGATTATCTTGGCCTTTGCTGATGAGCGGATACTGGGCATGTTCAGAAATGAATTTGCTCGCTTTTTCACTCGGTGAAGTTTCAAAGCGAATATCCAGCGGCGTTTTGCTGTGAATTGGCGCGAGTCGCCAGTTGTTATCCACCTGTGGAGTGACTGCGCCATGCTTTTTGGTTTCGGTACGAATATAGTCGGCAAGTACGGCGCGGTTTTCATCAGGTGAAGCAAACGCAATATGCTTATCACCGGTTCCTGCGAACTTGCCACCGTAGGCGCGGTAGTTGTTGGTCGCAATCAAGAATTGGGCTTTAGGATCAATCGGTTTGCCGTTGAATGTGAGCCCCTTAATACGCTCAGATTTAGGATTTATCAGCGCACATTCGCCGTCATAGCGCGCAGGCTGGCTAACATCAACCTGATAATTGACGCCGTCAATGATGTCGAAATTGTAGGTACGGAAGCCGTCCCAGTTAATCAACTCCTGAGGCTTGCTGCTGTTTACATCAATCTGGTTGTACTGCCCAACAGAGCACTCCAGCCACTCTTTCACATCCGCGCCGCTGGCTTTGACGACCACCAACGTATTTGGATACAGGTAAAGATCGGCGGCATTGCGGAAGGTGAGCTGGCCTTTTTCAACTTCCACATAGCTGGCCGGATCGTTTTTACGCCCGCCAACCTTAAACGGTGCAGCGGCAGATAGCACGGGAATATCGGCCAGATCCGGATCGCCTTGGATATAGTGTTCAACGTAGGCACGCTGTGCGTTATTTACGATCTGTACCGTAGGATCGTCTTGGATCAGCGCCAGATAGCTGTACATGTTACCGTTGGATTTGCCGATAGGCTGGCTGACGAAATCGCGGGTACCTTTGTGATCGTCTTTCAGCACCTTAACTAAGGTCGCGTCTTCAGCCGCCAATGATTTTTTATTAGCGAGATCGTAAATTGGACGCGCCTGCGCGGTAGCCTCTTCGACTTTCCAACTGCCTTGATCGTTATTAATGACTAGATCGACCAGACCCAAATGATCTCCCCATTGCCCTGGCATTACGGCAGGGATACCGTTCAAGGTGCCTTTATCAATATCAACGCCTTTGATATCGGAAAAATCCTTGCTCGGGAAAACCGCGTGTGAATGACCGAACATAATGGCGTTGATATCCGGCACTTGGCTCAGATAGTAAACCGAGTTTTCAGCCATCACCTGATAAGGCAGGCTGGATAGGCCAGAGTGTGGGATGGCAACAATCAGATCGGCGCCTTCTTTCTTCATCTGCGGTACATATCGACGGGCCGTTTCAGTGATGTCATTTACCTTCACTTTGCCCGCTAGATTGGACTTATCCCACGTCATGATTTGTGGAGGCACAAAACCAATGTAACCGATGCGAAGCGTATGCATTTTTCCATCGCGATCTTTGACCTGCTTTTCGGCGATCAGGTAAGGCTTCCAAATCGGTTTACCGGTTTTGGCATCGACCACGTTGGCATTGATATAGGGAAATTTCGCGCCAGCCTGCGCTTTCTTCAGATAATCCAAGCCATAGTTAAACTCATGGTTACCGATGTTGCCTACCGTGTAATCCAGCGTGTTCATCGCTTTATAAACGGGATGTATTTCGCCGTCTTTCAATCCCTTGGCAGCCATGTAATCACCCAATGGACTGCCTTGGATCAGATCGCCGTTATCGACTAAAACGCTGTTGGTGGCTTCATGGCGAGCATCGTTGATGAGGCTTGCGGTGCGCACTAGGCCAAACTTTTCAGTGGGCTTATCTTTGTAATAGTCGAAATCCATCATATTGCTGTGCAGGTCGCTGGTTTCGAGTATGCGTAAATCAACGGTTGCAGCCTGCGCAGAACTGGCAATAAGCAGGGCCAACAGAGAATAAGAAAGGGGGCGAGCGGACATGGTGATCTCCATGAGTGTATTTATGACAAGCATCGCAATTAAACATGTAACTACGATGAAGGTATTTCCAGAAGTGTGAACTCTGCCAGATAAAGGAGAAGGCGTCCGTGGGGGAGTTCACAGATGGGGGAGTGGTGGCTCAACCAGCGGCTTACATCTAGAATATTTTATGTGAGAGTGATGAAAAATTTCGTCCGCCCGTGAGCAACTGCGTTTCTATGAAACCGCTGGCGTAGGCGTCCGAGTGAGGTTGCCAGCGCGCAACCTCTCGACTCTCGCGCTTTTTACTGAGCCGTTTGGCCGACCGGTTTCGGAGCGTACATCCTGTACGCCCTCAACCTGCCACCAGCATCCCTGCTGGCGGCTCTAAAATGCATTTCATCTAACTAAAAAAACCAAATTAAAAATACCTATCTTTAATTTTTTAAAACTTAGATTTTCGTAGAACGAGCCACCGGTACAGGGATGTACCGGTGGAGTTTGGGGCGCCCGGGATGGGCGATACCAAACCGGAGCGGAGATGGCGTCTCGGATAAAAGCGCGCGGGTGTTGGGTGCGCGCGCTGGCGCACCCGACTCGGACGCCTTCACTTAGTTTGTATGTGAATGCTGTTACTGAAAGGCGGTCGAAACCTTACATCGCGATTACATAAATATCAGATAGGTTAATCATCACTCTGTTTTTCTAGAAGTGCGAAACACTCCGCTATACCCACCAAAAGATGGCTATTCAACACAAAAAAAACTAGTCTTCTAAACGATATCATTGTTTAAAGAGGTAGGTATGTTAGAACAAATTTCCCGACTGGCGCGCGAGGCCGGAGAGGCAATAATGGTCGTCTATCAAGACGATAAACCTCTTAACGTAGAGCATAAATCTGACGACTCTCCAGTCACTGCGGCAGATCTGGCGGCGCATCAAGTGATCCGCGACGGCTTAGCGAAACTGACGCCAGAGATCCCTTTGCTGTCTGAAGAAGATCCGCCATCGTGGGCGATCCGCCAGCATTGGCAGCGCTATTGGCTGGTGGATCCGTTAGATGGTACCAAGGAGTTTATTAGCCGCAACGGTGAGTTCACGGTAAATATTGCCCTGATCGAAAACGGCGTCCCTGTGATGGGGGTGGTTTATGCGCCGGTTAACGATGTTTTGTATTGTGCGGAGCGCGGTAAAGCTTGGAAAGAAGAGCAAGGCGTGCGCGAGCAAATCCACGTCAGCAATGCTAATCCACCACTGGTAGTAGTTAGCCGTTCCCATGCCGACGAAGAGTTAAGAGACTATTTGGCTCAGTTGGGTGAGCATCAAACGGTTGCCGTAGGCTCTTCGCTGAAATTCTGCTTAGTGGCAGAGGGGAAAGCTCAACTCTATCCACGCTTCGGGCCGACTAACGTTTGGGATACGGCGGCGGGGCATGCGGTTGCGCTTGCCGCGGGTGCGCAGATCCACGATTGGCAGGGGAAAACGCTGGATTATACCCCGGCAGAATCCTTCCTGAATCCGGGGTTCCGTGTTTCTCTCTTTTAGGCTTTTAAGAACCTAACAGCTGATGCAGCAGGCCCATAACCTGCTGTACTTCCTGCGGCGTTAGCGCGCCATCTTTCGCAAATTTTACGTTGCCTTGCTTGTCCAGAACGACGATCGCCGATCCTTTTGGCTGTAAGTCCCATGCTTTTTTCGCCGCGCCTGTATCGTCAACGATAAATTGCGACCAAGGGAACTCCTTCTTGCTGCCTTCAATGCTGCTGCGTACGAATGGCCCTGTACCAATAATGGCGTCATCGGTATTCACGATGGTGGTGGTTTGATATTTATCGTGTGGTAAACCGGCTTTCTTGATGGCTTCAATTAATGGATCGTTCATGTCCTTGGCAGAAGTACGTCCAGCGATATGCTGAATGACTCGTACTTTTCCTCCCAACTGGGCACTGTTCCAGTTTTTGTAACTAAACTCATTATTCTGATAGTTCAGCTCTCCACGGTCGCTGATACCCACGGGCGCGACGCGCTGATCTTGCTGAAAATTATGTGCCGAAACTGACATCGATAGCAGCAGCAACGGAAGTAGGTAGTGTTTTTGTAGTTTCATGCAGGCTCCCTAAATAAACAGTCAGAACGATCGTGTCAAAAGCATAGATTGTGATCGGAGGTCTGTCCTGTTTTGAAGTGTGATCGAAAGTTTTATTCTGTAAGGCTAAAACCCCATTTTTTGCGCGATTATTTCATACTGGGTATGACTTTTTGCATACCATTCTGTCAGCTGAGGTAAATATAGTGAAAAATGCCGCTTTATGGGAACCCAAAGTTGTGAAAGCAGTCTATATTTATACTCCATTACGCGGATAGGGGCCGTGCAGCCGTTTTGGCTGATTGAATTTTTATACCCTGCCGCATGTCATTACCGGGAGGTAAACACAACAATGAAAATCTTCCAACGCTACAATCCGCTTCTTGTCGCCAAGTATGTAAAAACCCTGTTTCGTGGACGGTTATATATCAAGGATGTCGGCGCTTTCGAGTTCGACATGGGGAAGGTTCTTCCCCCGAAAGTGCGAGACAAACGCCACCTCAGCGCCATGTCTGAGATTAATCGTCAAGTCACACGACTGCAGGCTGAAATGGCATAGGCAGATTGGGAAGAGC
This sequence comes from Hafnia sp. CBA7124, assembly GCF_002355555.1. Classification (NCBI taxonomy): domain Bacteria; kingdom Pseudomonadati; phylum Pseudomonadota; class Gammaproteobacteria; order Enterobacterales; family Hafniaceae; genus Hafnia; species Hafnia sp. CBA7124. The sequence goes on from NZ_AP017469.1 coordinate 537,824, forward strand.
TCCCTGCTGTGTTGTTAATAAGCTAGAGCAGATAGACTAGAAAGTAGGAAAATGGTAACGGCCCTTGCGGGCCGTTTGTGTTTCTATCATGCAGTTTGAAGCGCTGAGCTTAGGTATTGGCTTCTTTCGCTTTTTCTAAATCACCAGCCGCATCGGGAATGATCGGCGCTGGGCGTTCAGCCAAGCGAGTCACCAGCAGCTGATCGATTTTGTAGCTGTCGATATCAACAACTTCAAACTTATAGCCCGCGTATTTGACGTAGTCGGTGCGTTTTGGAATTTTGCGCAGCATATACATCATGAAGCCGCCAATGGTTTCATAGTTGCTGTTCTGCGGAAACTCTTCAATATCCAGCACGCGCATCACATCATCAATTGGCGTAACGCCTTCAACCAGCCACGAGTTTTCATCGCGAGCGATAATCTGTTCTTCTTGGCCTTGGCCAACCAGATCGCCCATCAGCGTGGTCATTACGTCGTTAAGCGTGATGATACCCACCACCAACGCATATTCGTTCAGAATAATAGCGAAGTCTTCACCGGCGGTTTTAAAACTCTCTAACCCTTCCGATAACGTCAGCGTATCTGGAATGATTAACACGTTGCGAATTTGCACGCCGCTGCTTAGCACGAGGCTTTGATTGCCCAATACGCGGTTCAGCAAATCTTTGGAGTCAACGTAGCCCACCACGTGATCGATTGCCCCATCACACACTAAAAACTTAGAGTGCGGATGAGTAGAGACTTTTTCTTTGATGCTTTCTTCGCTTTCGCTCAAATCGAAGTAGATGATGCTTTCACGCGGCGTCATAGAAGAAGGAACCGTACGAGATTCCAGTTCAAAGACGTTCTCGATGATTTCGTGTTCTTGTTTACGCAGTACGCCCGCTAATGCACCGGCTTCAACGACGGCGTAGATATCATCAGAAGTAATATCGTCTTTACGTACCATTGGCAGCTTAAATAAGCGGAAGATCATGTTGGCAAGGCCGTTGAAGAACCATACCAAAGGTCTGAATACCAACAGGCAGAAGCGCATCGGGTTGACGATCCGGACGGCGACCGTTTCAGGGGCGATCATACCGATGCGTTTCGGTGTGAGGTCGGCAAACAAAATAAAGCAGCTGGTGACCAACACGAATGAACAGATAAAGCTGACCTGTTCGGAGATTTCTGGTGACATAAAGCGGTCAAACAGAATCCGGAAGGTTGGGGAGAATGCGGCGTCACCGACGATACCACCGAGGATAGCGACGGCATTTAGCCCAATTTGTACCACGGTAAAGAAGTAACCAGGCTGTTCTTGGAGCGCAATGACACGAGAAGCGTTGATATCGCCTTCATCAGCCATTGTTTTCAATTTCATTTTGCGAGAGGCGGCCAGTGAAATTTCCGAGATGGAAAAAAAGGCGCTTATCGCGATCAATATCAGGATCAGTAAAATACTGTTTAACATAATTTATCCGCTTCGACCGGAGTGCTCCGGGGAATAGTGAAGGGCAGTGATTAATGGGAGTTTAACAAAAAACGGCTAGTTTTTGCGCACTATGCCGCGTACTAACTACTATTAACGAGGCCACATTTCTGTGACCCGCGTCTAGTATAGCAGCAGCCATGAGAAACCAGCTAGAGATTAAAAGGTGCTCACTTCTTCATAAGCCATTGCTATTAGCCAATTTTAATCGTGAAGCGGGCTCTCGACAATATTAAAGCTGTGGCGGCAGACATACCCCAATGCCACCCAGACCACAGTAGCCATGCGGGTTTTTATACAGATATTGTTGGTGCTCATCTTCTGCATAGTAGAACGGTTTGGCCGCGCTAATTTCGGTGGTGATTTCGCGCGAGTCGTTGGCTTCCTTCATCGCTTTCTGAAAGCGAGCTTCGCTGGTCAGCGCTTCAGCCTGCTGCTGTGGTGTAAGCACGTAGATTGCAGAACGATATTGGCTGCCAATGTCATTTCCCTGACGATCGCCCTGAGCGGGATCGTGATTTTCCCAAAACAGCTCAAGTAATTTTTCGTAGCTGATGATTTTTGGATCAAACACAATGCGCACGGCTTCCGCATGGCCCGTTTGGCCAGAACACACTTCGCGATAGGTTGGATTGGGGGTGAAGCCACCGCTATATCCTGCCGCCGTACTGTAGATGCCAGGCTGTTGCCAGAACAGACGCTCTACACCCCAGAAGCATCCCATTGCGAAAATGGCGGTTTCCATTCCTTCAGGAACCTCGGTCATAGAATTTCCGTTCACCGCGTGTGTTTTAGCAATAGGCATTGGGGTATTGCGGCCAGGGAGAGCATGCTCTGCCGTAAGTGGTTGAATATTATGATTTGCGTTAGCCACAGGAGGCTCCTGTCTTAGATTTATGTATCACTCAGCTACTATATACATAACTTTAGTGATTACTTTATTTAGATCAATTCGGTCATTAGTTGTATCTCATACTTACTTTGCGCACAATATGCCTAATTATTGCAACCATGTTACTAATGGCATTGCAAACTGGTGCACATGCACATTTTTGAATTCCGTCGGATAGCAGTTCCCCCTGACAGACGGAATGTTTTACGGGTAGGGTAAACTTCAGGAGTTCGCGTGCCACGATTTCGTCTCTTTGGCTTTATATGCCTTTTTTTGGCATCCCCCTTGGCCAATGCAGCGCAAGTTCGCTTAAAAGTTGAAGGTTTAAGCGGGTCGCTCGAACAGAACGTACGAGCCAGTCTTTCCACCATCGAAAATGATGAAGTCAGCAACGATGGCCGTTTTCGCGCCCGAGTTGATGAGTCTATTCGGCGGGGGCTGAAAGCGCTTGGCTATTATCAGCCAACCATTGAATTTGATTATCAAGATAAAAAACCACCTGAAAGACCCTTGCTGATTGCGAAAGTGAAGGCCGGTGAACCCGTATTGATTGCGGGCGTTGACGTGAAAATTTTAGGGCAGGCTAAAGATGACTCTGCTTATAAAGATCTGCTGAAAACCGGTGAGCCTAAAATTGGCACCGTGCTTAATCACGGCACTTACGATAGTTTCAAGAATTCCCTGACCTCTATTGCGGTGCGCAGAGGCTACTTCGACGCCACGATGCCGGTGCATCAGCTTGGTGTTATCGAGGATGAGCGCAAAGCATTTTGGGATATCGATTTTGATAGCGGCAAACGCTACCGCTTTGGCGATGTGACGTTTGAAGGCTCGCAGATTCGAGAAGAGTATTTGCAGCACTTGGTGCCTTTCAAACAGGGTGAATATTACACTTCTGAGCAGTTGGCTGAGTTTAGCCGTCGTTTATCCGCCACCAACTGGTTCAACTCGGTGGTGGTATCGCCTGATTTTAAACAGGCAACCGCCGATAAAGAGCTGCCGCTAGACGCGGTGGTTTCTCCTAAAGTGCGGAATACCGTTGAGCTCGGCGGTGGTTATGCTACCGACGTGGGGCCGCGCGTACAGGCGACGTGGAAACGTCCTTGGGTTAACTCGTATGGGCACAGTTTCGAAACCTCGCTTAACCTTTCTGCACCAGAACAAACCGCAGATTTCAGCTACAAAATTCCGCTGCTAAAGAACCCGATTGAGCAATATTACCTATTGCAGGGCGGTTTCAAGCGTACCGATCTCAATGATACCGAAGAAGATACCACCACGCTGAACGTGGCGAGATATTGGGATCTGTCGAGTGGCTGGCAGCGTTCGGTTAACCTGCGTTGGAGCCTTAACCACTTTACGCAGGGTGAGGTGTCGAACGACACCATGCTGTTGTATCCGGGCATTATGCTCAATCGCACCCGCTCTCGCGGTGGACTCATGCCGGTATGGGGCGATAGCCAGCGCTATTCATTTGATGTATCCGATACCACGTGGGGCTCTGACGTTGACTTCGCCGTAGTGCAGGCTCAGCAGGTGTGGATCCGCACGTTAGCAGAAAAACATCGCTTTGTGGTACGCGGTAACGTGGGATGGATTGAAACCAATAACTTCGAAAAAGTGCCGCCAAACCTGCGCTTCTTCGCCGGTGGCGACCGCAGTATTCGCGGATATAAATACAAATCTATTTCACCGGAAGATAGCTCAGGCAAGTTAACCGGTGCTTCCAAACTCGCTACGGGTTCATTGGAATATCAATATAACGTCACTGGGAAATGGTGGGGTGCCACCTTTGTTGACTCTGGTGAAGCGGTGAACGATATCAAACGCAGTAATTTTTATACCGGCGCGGGTGTTGGCGTGCGCTGGGAATCACCGGTTGGGCCAATCAAGCTCGATTTTGCGGTACCGGTTGGTGATAAAGATAACCATGATTTGCAGTTTTACATCGGATTGGGGCCTGAACTATGAGACGCGTAATCAAATTCAGCCTGATCTTTTTGTTGGTGCTCGTATTGCTGGTGGTTGGCCTGATTGGCACCGTGATCAGCACGCCGGGGCTTCATTTTGTTATCAACAGCGCGGCGCGTTGGGTGCCGGGGCTTGATATCGCGGGCGTAACCGGCGGGTGGCGTAATCTAACGTTAACCGGCGTTTCCTACCAAATGCCCGGTGTGAAAGTGAAAGCCGGTGAGCTTCATCTAGCGGTGGATATCGGCTGCTTGAAAAAAAGCGAACTGTGCCTGAATGCCCTAACGGCCAATCAGATTGACGTTGCTATTAACACGCAAGAGTTGGCGCCTTCTGAGCCTACGCCAGAAACCACCAGTGAACCGCTGACCGAACTGAAAGCGCCTTATCCCGTGGCGATCCGTTTGCTGCGTATCAATAACGTTCACGTCACGGTCGATGACACTGCTATTTCTTTGGAAGAGTTTCGCACCGGTGCTGAATGGCGAGATCGTGGCTTAACGTTGTTGCCAACCAACATCAAGTCTCTGCTGGTGGCATTGCCGAAAACGCCTGCAACGCCGGTTCAGGATCAGGTGGTTGCGGTGGCTGTTAAAGATAAGCCGGTAACTCAGGCCGCCATGGATGCCGCCGCCGATAGCGCCAAGCAGGCCGCTTCTGATGCTGCAGAGCAGGTGGTGAAGCAGGTTGCCAAGCCTGAGCAGGCAAAAGCTGAAGCTCAGAAAGATGCACAGGCTGAGGCGGAAAAAGCCGCTATTGAGAAGCCATTAGGCGAGATGCTTGCAGAGCTGTTTGCTAAACCATTGCTGCCTGATTTACCAGAACTGCGTTTGCCGTTGGATCTGACCGTGAAGCGGATTTCTGGTGAGCAATTACGTATCACCGGCGATAGCGATATTGTGGTGAATTCGTTGCTGGTGAGGGCTGTTACCAAAGATAGCGCGCTGCGTTTGCATACGCTGGAGGTTCGTTCACCGCAGGGCAATGTATCCATGCATGGTCAGGCGACGCTGAGCGATCGATGGCCGATGGATTTCCGCTTAAACGCAGATTTGAACGTTGATCCGGTTAAAGGCGAAAAACTGAAGCTCGGTATCAAAGGCGATCTGCGAGATGTATTAACGCTGGATGCTAATTTATCTGGCCCGTTAAAAGCGACGTTAGCGGCAGAAACGCAGTTAGCCACGGCGGGCTTACCGTTAGCCTTGACGCTGGAAAGCCCCGGCGTGCAGTGGCCTTTGGTGGGGACGCCAGAGTATCAGGCGAAAAATATTCGTCTGCGCTTAAACGGCAGCGGCAAAGCCTATGCGCTGTCATTACGAACCGATGTTAGTGGTAATGAAATTCCAGCGGCTAAAATTACCCTTGATGGTAAAGGGACGGATCAGCAATTTAATTTAACTCGTCTGCGTGTCGCTGCTTTGCAGGGGAACACCGATCTTTCAGCCTTAGTAGACTGGAGCAAAGCGATTAGCTGGAAGAGTAAGCTTACGCTTGATGGTATCAATACGGCGAAACAGTGGCCTGAATGGCCGGCTAAACTGAACGGCAATATTGAAACGCAGGGCAGTTTATACGGTGGAAACTGGCAGCTACGCGTTCCGGTGCTTCAGCTCGATGGTAACGTGAAGCAAAATCAGGTCGATGTTCGTGGGAATCTGACCGGAAATCAGGCAGGTCAGTGGAAAATTCCGCAGATGCACATTGGCCTAGGCCGCAACAAGATTGATATCACCGGCGAGTTGTCTGATAAGTGGGCGCTGGATGCCGTTATTGATGCGCCTCGCCTTGATGGTAATTTACCGGGGTTAGCGGGTACGGCGAAAGGCACGTTGAAACTGCGTGGCGATCTTAAAGCGCCGCAGGTATTGGCCGATCTCACGGCGTCTGGTTTGCAGTGGCAGACGCTAACCATCAAGCGAGTGAAGCTGGACGGCGATATTCGTTCTGGCGAGCAGATTGAAGGCAATCTGAATGCGCGCGTTGAGCAACTGAAACAGGATGATTTCCTGATAAGTCTGTTAACGCTGGATGCCAAAGGCAGCGAGAAACAGCACCAGCTGCAGTTGAAAATTAACGGCGATCCGCTTTCCGGTCAGTTGGCGCTGAAAGGCAGTTTCGATCGCACTACTGAGCGCTGGCAGGGGACCTTAAACGATACGCGCTTTGATACTCCGGTTGGCGAATGGCGCTTAACCCGACCTATTGCGCTCGATTATCTTAATCAGCAGCAAAAAGTCAGCGTTGGCCCGCATTGCTGGTTAAACCCGAACGCTGAGGTCTGTGTTCCTAAAACGATTGAAGCAGGCGCGAGCGGTAATGCTAGCGTGGTATTAAACCGTTTCGATTTAGCCATGATTAAACCGTTCTTAGGGCCAGATACCGCATTGAATGGGGTATTTACCGGGCGCGCGGACGTGAGCTGGAAGGAAGGTCAGGCGTTGCCAGAGGCGAAAGTTTCGCTTATTGGTAAAGGGGTTAAGGTGGAACAGGCCGTTCAGGGGAACCAACTGCCTATTGCTTTTGACACGTTGAACCTGAATGCGGCGCTTAATCATGGTCGTGCTCAGCTTGATTGGCTGATAAAAATTGCTGGCAATGGCCAGCTTGATGGAAACGTTCAGATTGCCGATCCTCAGGGGCGTAGGAATCTGTCGGGTAACGTGAATATCAAAAGCATCTCGCTGGCGATGTTGAACCCCGCGCTGATGTCTGGAGAAAAAGCACAAGGGATGCTGAACGCCGCATTACGCTTAGGCGGAAACGCCCAGCAGCCGCAGATCTTCGGACGTATGGCACTGGATAAAGTCGATATCGATGGGCAGTTTATGCCGTTTGATATCACGGAAGGTAATCTGGCGGTTAACTTTGCGGGGATGAGCTCGGCGCTGCAAGGGGTGATCAAAACCTCGCGTGGGCAGCTTAACCTGACGGGTAATGCGGATTGGCGTGTGATTGATGCATGGCGTGCGCAGATTGCAGTGAAAGGAGATCGCGTTCGCGTAACTGTTCCGCCGATGGTGCGTTTGGATGTGTCACCGGATATTGTGTTTGAAGCGACGCCGAAGATGTTTGCTTTAAACGGCTCGGTGGGTATTCCTTGGGCGCGAATCACGGTACAAGAGCTGCCTGAAAGCGCGGTGTCGGTATCGTCTGATGAGGTGATGCTGAACAACCAACGCCAGCCGATAACGCCAGCGTCGGCATCGATTCCGATTAACAGCAATTTGAATATTCACATTGGCCCTAACGTTCGCTTGGATGCTTTTGGTCTGAAAGCGAAATTGCAGGGCGATCTGAAGATGGTTCAAGACGAACATGGTCTTGGCTTAAATGGTCAGGTTAATATTCCTGAAGGTCGTTTTGCCGCGTATGGGCAAGATTTGCTTATCCGCAAAGGTGAATTGATCTTCTCTGGGCCACCAGAGCAGCCATTGCTGAATATTGAGGCAATTCGTAACCCTGATGCCACGGAAGATGACGTGACAGCAGGGGTACGTGTAACAGGACTTGCTGATCAGCCGAAACTAGAAGTATTCTCAGATCCTGCCATGTCACAGCAGATGGCGCTGTCTTATTTGCTGCGTGGGCAAGGATTAGAAAGTTCGGGAACGGACAGTAATGCCATGACATCAATGCTGATCGGCATGGGTGTGGCGCAAAGTGGTAAGCTGGTGGGTAAAATCGGCGAAACCTTTGGCGTGAGTAATTTATCTCTGGACGCTCAGGGCGTTGGAGACAGCTCACAGGTTGTTGTGAGTGGTTATGTACTACCAGGATTACAGGTAAAATATGGTGTTGGGATATTTGATTCGTTGGCGACGCTAACGTTACGCTATCGCCTAATGCCAAAATTATATCTGGAAGCGGTGTCTGGACTCGATCAGGCACTCGATTTGCTCTATCAGTTTGAGTTTGAGTGATGCGAATTATTGTATATGGAAGTCTACGTCGTAAGCAGGGCAATAGTCATTGGATGACTAACGCCATGTTGCTGGGTGAATGTGAGCTCGAAGGGTATGAGATGTACGATCTCGGCCATTTTCCGGCGGTAGTTCCGGGCGATGGAAAGGTATTTTGCGAAGTCTATCGCATTAACTCTTCCATTTTAGCCGAGCTGGATGAGCTGAAAAGCAACAGCAAGGATTACCGTAGAGAGCTGATTCAAACGCCATTTGGCAGTGCGTGGATATATATCTATCTGTACTCGGTAGACAGTTTGCCACGAATCAAATGCGGCGACTGGTTGAAACGCGATCAGGAATGTGGCGAATAACACGCTGCTTGTCTGACAGTAAAACATAAAAAAACACCGCCAATGGCGGTGTTTTTTTTCGTGCACGTGAAAACAATTATTTGTTTTTAGCGCGCTCGAAAGAGGCAACGATTTCAGCTTTAGCGGCTTCAGCGTTATCCCAACCTTCAACTTTAACCCACTTGCCTTTTTCCAGATCTTTGTAATGTTCAAAGAAGTGGGAGATTTGGGCACGCAGCAGTTCAGGCAGATCGTTCACATCTTTGACGTGATCGTATTCTTTGGTCATTTTGCTGTGTGGAACAGCAACCAGCTTCGCATCTTCACCGGCTTCGTCAGTCATTTTCAGCACGCCAACTGGGCGGCAACGAATGACTGAACCTGGCTGCAGTGGGTACGGAGTTGGGACCAGAACGTCAACCGGATCACCGTCCAGAGACAGAGTGTGGTTGATGTAACCGTAGTTGCATGGGTAGAACATCGCGGTAGACATAAAACGGTCTACGAACAGGCAGCCTGTTTCTTTGTCTACTTCATATTTGATTGGATCAGCGTTAGCTGGAATTTCGATAACTACGTAGATGTCTTCTGGCATGTCTTTGCCAGCAGGGACGTTAATCAAGCTCATGTCGGTTTCCTTTAATCAAACCAGAAATGGAGTGACGGCTATTATAGCGGTCACTCCACAAATGAACAGTCTGCCCGACATCTTTCAAGCGTTCGGCTTGTCGCCTCACGCTTGAAATTTACCGGGAGGCAGGATTAGGCGTCTGGGAAATCGCTCATGAAGCGTTCAGCGTCTTCTACCATAGAACTGGTGCCAACGAAGAAAGGTGCACGCTGATGCAGTTTTTCCGGTGCAATATCCAGAATACGACGGAAACCGTCGGTCGCTTTACCGCCCGCTTGTTCGGCTAAGAATGCCATAGGGTTGCATTCATACAGCAAACGCAGTTTGCCAGAAGGATGGCTTGCGGTGCTTGGGTAAATATAGATACCGCCCTTGAGCAGGTTACGATGGAAATCGGCAACCAAAGAACCAATATAGCGTGAGGTATAAGGGCGATGAGTCGCTTCGTCTTGTTCTTGGCAATACTTAATGTATTTCTTCACGCCGAGAGGGAATTTGATGTAGTTCCCTTCGTTGATGGAGTACATATTGCCTTTTTCAGGGAAACGCACGCGTTCATGTGACAGGCAGAATACGCCCAGCGATGGGTCATAGGTAAAGGCGTGAACTCCGTTGCCGGTGGTGTATACCAGCATCGTTGAAGAGCCATAAACCACATAACCAGCGGCAACCTGACAATTTCCCGGCTGCAGGAAATCTTCTTCGGTAACCGGCTGCCCAATTGGCGTAATGCGGCGATAGATAGAGAAAATCGTACCGACCGACACGTTAACGTCGATGTTGGAAGAACCGTCTAACGGATCCATTAAAACGACATATTTACCGTTGTTGGCGCGATCGCCCTCAAAAATAACAATATCGTCTTCTTCTTCCGATGCGATACCCGCCACCTCTCCACGCGCTTTTAAAGCGGCTTTGAGTTTTTCATTGGCATAGAGATCCAGTTTCATCTGAACCTCACCCTGCACGTTTTCCGCACCACTTGCACCGAGAATATCCACTAAACCCGCTTTGTTGATATCGCGGTGGATAATTTTGGCACCCAGTTTAATTGCGGAGAGGAGAGCGGTTAGTTCGCCAGTAGCGTGTGGAAAATCTTGCTGCTTTTCGACGATAAACTCGCCTAAAGTTTTCATGACACATTCCCTGATTCTGCGAAGGAGTAGCGATTTATTTACAAACCGCCAACGTTTTCGCAGCTATTCTAGCCAATGTATAAAGTGATTCCTAGGTAATTCCATTTCGCCTAAGCCGTTCACAGCGTTAGAATGTGAACTGACTCGATGTAATCAACTGGAAACGATATGCGCATTCATATTCTTGGAATCTGCGGCACATTTATGGGCGGCCTTGCTTTGCTGGCTCGGACGTTAGGACATGAAGTGACGGGTTCTGATGCCAATGTTTATCCTCCGATGAGCACGCTGCTTGAAAAAGAAGGGATCACATTGATGGAAGGTTATGATCCTTCCCATTTAGATCCTGCACCTGATTTGGTGATCATTGGTAACGCAATGACGCGTGGCAACCCTTGCGTGGAAGTTATTCTGGAGCAGGGGATCCCATACGTTTCTGGTCCACAGTGGCTGCATGATGAAGTTCTACGCCATCGTTGGGTGATTGCGGTTGCAGGTACCCACGGCAAAACCACAACGGCAGGGATGGTCACTTGGATCTTGGAAGAGTGCGGCTATGAGCCAGGCTTTGTGATTGGTGGCGTTCCTGGAAACTTTGACGTTTCCGCTCGTATGGGCAACAGCCCATTCTTTGTGATCGAGGCCGATGAGTACGATTGTGCCTTCTTTGATAAACGATCCAAGTTTGTGCACTACTGCCCGCGTACGTTGATCCTCAATAATCTTGAGTTTGATCATGCGGATATTTTCGACGATCTTAAAGCGATCCAGAAACAGTTCCATCATCTAGTTCGTTTGGTACCGGGCAAAGGCCGTATTATTTTGCCGAGCAACGATGCCAATCTGAAACAGGTTATGGGGATGGGTTGCTGGAGTGAGCAAGAGCTTAGTGGTGAAGAGGGAACGTGGAACGCGCGTAAACTCAATCCAGATGCTAGCCATTACGAAGTTTTGCTGGATGGTGAAGTCGTGGGAGAGGTTAGCTGGGGCTTAGTGGGTGAGCACAATATGCATAACGGCTTGATGGCGATTGCCGCTGCCCGTCATGTTGGCGTGTTGCCTGTCGATGCTTGCCGTGCCTTGGGAAGCTTTATCAATGCCCGTCGTCGTTTAGAGCTTCGTGGCGAAGCCTTTGGCGTGAAGGTTTACGATGATTTTGCACACCATCCTACGGCTATTTTGGCAACGCTGGCGGCTTTACGCAGCAAAGTCGGTGGAACCGCACGCATTCTTGCTGTGTTGGAACCGCGCTCTAATACTATGAAAATGGGCGTATCTAAGAATGACCTAGCCCCGGCGCTTGGCCGTGCGGATGAGGTCTTCTTATTCCAGCCACATCACATTCCGTGGCTGGTCACTGAAGTGGCAGAGGCTTGTGTTCAGCCGGCTCACTGGAGCGCCGACGTTGATGTTCTGGTAGATATGATCGCTAAAACAGCGCAGCCTGGCGATTATATTTTGGTGATGAGCAACGGTGGCTTTGAAGGGATCCATAGCAAATTGTTGAAAGCACTTGAGCACAAGCAAGAGATTGCTGAGCAACAGTAAGTTGCCGCTCTAATGAATCAGCCGTGGCTTAGTCCACGGCTTTTTTGTGCCTGATATTTTGATAAAAAAAAGCCTCCGCAAGCGGAGGCAATGGGGTTCGTCGGGTTAGACGAGAGTGTTAGCTGGCTGAATCGGGTTAGACACAGGAAGCGCCAGCCTTATGATGAAACATCTTAATAATTAACGGTAAATCTCAGCGGTGGCGTGGTAGTTGCCATCCAAATGAGCTTCAACGATATGGAATGCGGTAGCGCCTTTGGCGTCAGCTTTATCGGACAGCTGTGCTTTGATATCTGAAGGCGAACCATCGATACCACTGATGGTTATAGTGCCAATGGATTGCATAGAGGAAGCCTGCTGTGCGCTGATGGATTGCGCAGCAAAAGCACCAAAAGAAACCATAGAAAGAAGACTTAAAGCAGCAACGGTAGTTTTGATTTTCATGATTATTTTCCTATTTTTCATTCTGCCGCAGTACTTCGATCTTAGATTCAATGACGATATTCTTTTGGTCACTGCGGTTTAACTTTAGCGATTCATTTACGGAGTTTGTGCTCCGCAAAGCAGGTGAATCCGTATTTTATTTGTAGATTTCAGCAGTTGCGTGGAATGAGCCTTCGTTGCGGGCTTCAACTACGCGGTAAGCTGTTGCGCCTTGCGCATCAGCTTTAGCTGACAGAGCCGCTCTGATATCAGAAGGAGCTGCGCTTACGCCGCTTACGCTGATGGTGCCAACAGGCTGCATTTTTGATGCCTGTGCGTTATCAACCAACTGAGCAGCGAATGCGCCGAAAGAAAGAGAAGAAAGAACGGCTAGAGTTGCAACAGTAGTTTTAATTTTCATGATGTATCCCTCAGATATTGTTTTATTTAGTTTTGAACTGTGATTCAAATCACGAAAACAAGTGTACACCTAGTAACTCGAAAAATTAATAGCGAGCTAATGGTTTGTTAGGTTTATTTGTTTGGTATTGTTTTGATGAATAGATCTAAATGGAATAAAAACAGCGCAAAAAACACACTTTTAAGACTAAAGTCTAATTAAATCAATAAAGTAACATCATGTTGCAAAATGTGCGGTCCGTAGCGTTTGTGACCGGCAGGAATATGGATATAGGACTGATTGACCATTAATGCTATTTGAAGTAGCGAATCATGCTGTATGAGTTGTGTAATTAAGCGGAAAAGAGTACGGCAACTTTAAGGAGGGCGGACGGGGACAATCATAGGCCTGACAGATATCAGGCCTGAGAACAGGATTACAGTTCTTGATCAAACAGCGACAAAATAGCGTCGTGCAGCTGCTCAACGGAGAACCCTTTTGCAGGCGTGGTGAAAATTGTGTCGTCACCTGCGATAGTTCCCAAAATCCCTTCTGATTTGCCTAATGAATCCAATAGGCGTGCAATTAATTGCGCTGCGCCTGGGCTGGTATGGATAACGACAACGGATTCGTTGTAATCCACGTCGAGAACCAGATTCTTCAACGGGCTGCTCGTAGTCGGAACGCCAAGTTCTGCTGGCAGGCAGTACACCATCTCCATTTTGGCATTTCGTGTACGGACGGCACCAAATTTGGTCAGCATACGAGATACTTTGGATTGGTTGATATTCTCAAAGCCTTCATCTTGCAGAGCCTGCACGATCTCACCCTGAGAACTGAATTTCTCTTCTTTGAGCAGCGCCTTGAATGCCTTGATCAAGTCTTCTTGTTTTGTTGGAGTTCGCATTCTTCACCGTAGGAATAGAAATAGAGAACATTATTATGCGTAATAATGAATTTTTATGCAATTTAAGTGCGGAAAACGTTAAGTCGGTCACTATAGAGTTCAAACCGGCAAGGGGATGATTTTACCACCTTGCCCATAAAATGAATATGTTAGCGGGAACTTTGGTTATGTCATCGGCATTCGTAAATAGATTGTTATTAAAATGATGTTGTTGTGATGTAAAAGAAGGGTGTAATGTAATGGCTGGGTAATGAGCTGTGATAAGTGCGCAACGAATTCCTACTCTGTGGCCCTATATCTTTCATGCATAAGCTATTTTTTATTATAAACCTTGCAGTAGGACATGGAATTAGTGCGTCATATCCCAATCTTTGTGTTAACAGATTGTTTTTTAAGACATGATGGACTAAGGTGCGCGGTAATGCATTCACGGCACTCTTAAATTAAAGATAAATCAAGGAGTATAGAATGAAAGTTGCAGTTCTCGGCGCAGCCGGCGGTATTGGTCAGGCTTTAGCCCTTCTTCTCAAAACTCAGCTTCCTTCAGGTTCAGAACTCTCCCTTTATGATATTGCGCCAGTCACCCCAGGTGTCGCCGTCGATCTCAGCCACATCCCAACAGCCGTTAAAATCAAAGGTTTCAGCGGTGAAGATGCGCGCCCTGCTTTGGAAGGCGCGGATATCGTATTGATTTCTGCGGGTGTTGCTCGTAAACCGGGTATGGATCGCTCCGACCTGTTTAATGTGAACGCCGGTATCGTACGTAATCTGATTGAGCAGGTTGCTAGCACGTGTCCTAAAGCTTGTGTAGGCATCATCACTAACCCAGTGAACACCACGGTAGCTATCGCAGCAGAAGTGCTGAAGAAAGCCGGTGTTTATAACAAAGATAAACTGTTCGGTATTTCCACTCTGGACGTTATCCGTTCAAATACTTTTGTTGGTGAACTGAAAGGCAAAAATCCGGCAGAAGTTGAAGTGCCTGTTATTGGCGGCCACTCTGGCGTGACTATTTTGCCACTGCTGTCTCAGATCCCTGGTGTGAGCTTCACTGAGCAGGAAGTTGCCGATCTGACCAAACGTATTCAAAACGCGGGGACCGAGGTTGTTGAAGCTAAAGCCGGTGGCGGGTCAGCAACGCTGTCTATGGGCCAAGCTGCGGCACGTTTCGGTTTGTCTCTGGTCCGCGCTATGCAGGGCGAAAGCAACGTTGTGGAATGTGCTTACGTTGAAGGTGATGGCAAATATGCTCGTTTCTTCGCACAGCCATTGCTGCTGGGTAAAGAAGGCATTGTTGAACGCAAATCTATTGGTACTTTGAGCGCCTTTGAACAAAAAGCGCTGGAAGGTATGTTAGATGTTCTGCATAAAGATATCGAACTGGGCGAAACCTTCGTTAACAAATAATTGTTGATGGAATACGGGTGGTCAATACACCCGTTTACCTGTTCCATCTGAATTTAACCGCCGGCTTTGATTGCTGGCGGTTTTATTTTTTTTGGTTTGCGTTGGCGCATGAGCCGCTGTCTATCAATCAGTTGATGCGTACTGATATCAAAATAGCGACTTGGCCATATTTCAGAAGGGTGTATCCCTAAGGCGTGAGCAATAATTAACTCACCTTTTGGCCAAGGGCGAGTCAAGGCATTCGATAGCGTGGTACTTGAGAGCCCTGAGGCTCTTGATAACCCACTGAGCGTAATATTTCTTTTATGTAATGCAGCAATAATATCTGCATGATGCCAATCTTCTAGGCATTGACTCTCTGCCATAATTCATTCCTTTGCAATGACACATAAACAGGGGAGAGAAATAGGGTTTGCGTGTATTGCTACTATCTAAAAACACTCTTTAAATTTCAATTAATTTCCAATTATTTCAATAATAAGAAACTCGTTATATTTATTCTATTATTATGTTTAATAAAGATTTTACATAAAAAAAGAGCCTTTCGGCTCTTCCTTTTGTTTCTAAAAAAAGAAAATTAGAATTTTCTATCTACCGCCATATTAGCGAGCCCAATCAGTGCCTCTTTGTAGCTTGATTCTGGCAATGCTTGTAGCGCTAAAATCGCTTTATCGGCTTCTTCTTCTGCACGTTGGCGGGTATACGTGAGTGAACCCACTTCGTGCATTGTTTCCAGCACAGGCTCAAGCAAATGGCGTCCATTGCCTTCTTCGATGGCTTTACGGATCATCGCAGAACGCTCCGGTGTGCCATGCTTCATCGCATGTAGCAGAGGCAATGTCGGCTTTCCTTCATTCAGGTCATCACCGGTATTTTTACCCAGTGTTTTCCCGTCTGCATCGTAATCCAAGAGATCGTCGATCAATTGGAATGCGGTGCCAAGATAGCGCCCATAGTCTTGCAAGGCGATTTCCTGTTCGTGCGTGGCTCCAGCAAGGATCGCCGAAGATTGCGCTGCCGCCTCAAACAAACGAGCCGTTTTGCTGTAGATAACGCGCATGTAGTTTTCTTCAGTGATGTTCGGATCGTTAACGTTCATCAACTGTAAAACTTCACCTTCAGCAATAACGTTAGTTGCCTCGGACATCAGCTCCAAAACGCGCAAAGACTGTAGGCTTGTCATCATCTGGAACGAACGGGTATAGATAAAATCACCAACTAAAACGCTGGCAGCATTACCGAAAGCCGCATTTGCCGTAGCTTTGCCACGTCGCATATCGGATTCATCGACCACATCGTCGTGCAGCAGCGTTGCGGTATGAATAAATTCAATTAACGCCGCGACGGTGATGTGTTTATCCCCTTCGTAATTTAATGCTCTAGCCGACAATACTGCGATCATCGGGCGAATCCGTTTACCTCCACCGCTGATAATGTAGTAGCCTAACTGGTTGATTAGACTAACTTCAGAGTTTAGTTGCTGAAGAATTGTTGCGTTTACATCCGCCATGTCCTGCGCGGTTAACTCAGTAATTTGTTCTAGGTTCATTGTATTAATTCAACTGTGTTTCCATTTTCCGCCAGGCGAAAGCCCGCATGCAGGCTGTCACAAGCCACCAACTATAGTATGATTGTACTTGAAAAACGTATTAGATAAACGGCGCGAAGAGAACTGTGTTTTTTTTCTTCTTTTCTCCTGATTCTACCCTTGTCTTCTGAATGATTTTTGCGTAGAATTCGCGCCCTATTGTGAATATTTATAGCGCGTATTGGGCAACGAACCATGCGTGCGGAAATGCGGAGTTTATATGTACGCGGTTTTCCAAAGTGGTGGTAAACAACACCGAGTAAGCGAAGGTCAGACTATTCGCCTGGAAAAGCTGGACATCGCAACTGGTGAAACTGTTGAGTTTGACCAGATCCTGATGGTCGCCAATGGCGAAGACATCAAGATTGGCGTTCCATTTGTTTCTGGTGGCAAAGTTAAGGCTGAAATCGTTGCTCACGGTCGTGGCGAGAAAGTAACTATCGTTAAGTTCCGTCGTCGTAAGCATCATCGTAAGCAGCAGGGTCACCGTCAGTGGTTCACTGATGTTAAGATCACTGGTATCAGCGCTTAATTCTAGGAGAGCAGATTAATGGCACATAAAAAGGCTGGCGGCTCGACTCGTAACGGTCGCGATTCAGAAGCTAAACGTCTGGGCGTAAAACGCTTTGGCGGCGAAGCAGTATTGGCAGGTAGCATCATCGTTCGTCAACGTGGTACTAAATTCCACGCTGGCAACAACGTAGGTTGCGGCCGTGACCACACTCTGTTTGCTTTGGCTGACGGTAAAGTCAAGTTCGAAGTTAAAGGCCCGAAAAACCGTAAGTTCATCAGCATCGTTGCTGAATAAGTTTTTCGCGTCTAAATAGATGTAAGGCCCCGCAATAATCTTGCGGGGCTTTTTTACGTTTAGGGCCAAATCAGGCCAAGGATGCTGAGTATGGAAAGCAATCAGAACGTCAAAGTGGGTATATGTCTTGCTCTCACTACGGCGGTTTTCTGGGGCGCGTTGCCAATCGCCATGAAGCAGGTTTTACAGGTAATGGAACCTTACACCATTGTCTGGTATCGCTTCTTGATCGCTTCAGTTGGATTGTTTTTCATTCTTTACTCACGTAAGCAACTGCCGCCGATGCGTGTTTTTAAGCATCGACGTTGGCTGGTTCTGCTCATTATTGCGACCTGCGGCTTACTGGGTAACTTCGTTCTGTTCAGCAGTTCGTTGCAGTATTTAAGTCCTACTGCATCACAGGTCATAGGCCAGCTATCTCCCGTTGGGATGATGTTCGCCAGTGTTCTGATTTTGAAAGAGAAGATGCGCATCACTCAGGTGATTGGTGCATGTATGTTGATTAGCGGGCTGCTGTTGTTTTTTAACGTCAGTCTGAAAGAAATATTTACCCAACTTACGGCTTATACGCTGGGCGTTATTCTCGGCGTGGGTGCTGCGACCGTTTGGGTAAGCTATGGTGTCGCTCAGAAAGTGCTGTTACGGCGATTAGCTTCACAACAGATCCTTTGGCTGTTGTACACTTTATGTGCGATATGTTTATTTCCGTTGGCGAAGCCGGCGGTTATTTTTCAGCTGGATGGCTGGCAGTTAGCCTGCCTCATATTTTGTGGTGCCAACACGTTGATTGGTTATGGCGCGCTAGCAGAAGCTATGGCGCGCTGGCAGGCAGCTCAGGTCAGTGCGGTGGTGACGTTAACCCCGCTGTTTACCCTGATGTTCTCTGACTTGTTAGCTTTGGTATGGCCAGATATGTTCCTTCCTCCTTCGTTAAATGCGGTGGGGTACATCGGAGCACTTGTGGTGGTAGCCGGAGCAATGTTTTCCGCGGTGGGTCACCGTTGGTGGCCGCGTCGGGCCGAACAAAACTAGCTAACAGCTTACACAGCTAGGTTGCTCAGCTTAAGCAGCCCGGTAAATGATTTACGGAGACAGTAAATGAAATTTGTAGATGAAGCAGCGATTCACATCGAAGCCGGTGATGGCGGCAATGGCTGCGTCAGCTTCCGTCGTGAAAAATATATTCCGCGTGGCGGCCCAGACGGCGGCGATGGCGGTGACGGCGGCGATGTTTATCTGCTGGCCGATGAAAACCTGAATACCCTGATTGACTATCGTTTTGAAAAATCTTTCCGTGCAGAACGTGGTCAGAACGGCCAAAGCCGTGACTGTACTGGTAAGCGCGGTAATGATATTACGGTCAAAGTTCCAGTCGGGACGCGCGTTGTCGATTTAGATACCGGTGAAGTCCTTGGCGATATGACTCGTCACGGTCAGAAGCTGATGGTCGGTAAAGGCGGTTGGCATGGATTGGGTAACACCCGTTTCAAATCATCCGTAAACCGTGCTCCACGTCAAAAGACGATGGGGACCAAAGGTGACAAGCGCGATCTGAAATTAGAACTGTTGCTGCTGGCCGATGTGGGCATGCTGGGCTTACCGAATGCGGGTAAATCCACGTTCATTCGCGCCGTTTCTGCGGCAAAACCGAAAGTCGCCGACTATCCATTTACCACGCTGGTTCCAAGCCTTGGCGTTGTGCGCATGGACCACGAAAAAAGCTTTGTGGTTGCGGATATCCCCGGTCTGATTGAAGGGGCTTCTGAAGGCGCTGGTTTGGGGATTCGATTCCTCAAGCATTTGGAACGTTGCCGCGTGTTGTTGCACCTGATTGACTTAGCACCTATCGATGAAAGCGATCCTATCGAGAACGCGAAAGTGATCATCAACGAGCTGGGCCAATACAGCGAAAAACTGTCCCAAAAGCCACGCTGGTTAGTTTTCAACAAGATCGACATCCTTGATCCTGAAGAAGCTAAACAACGCGCACAGGCGATTGCAGACGCTCTGGGCTGGGAAGACAAGCACTATCTGATTTCTGCGGCTAACCGTGAAGGCGTTAACGCGCTGTGCTGGGATGTTATGCACTTCCTGGATACACAGCCACGCGATGCTGAAGTGGAAGAAGAGAAAGAAAAAGCCAAGAAAGCCGAGTTCATGTGGGATGACTATCATCGCGAACAGTTGGAACAGGCTGAAGCCGAAGCCGACGAAGACTGGGATGATGATTGGGATGAAGATGACGACGAAGGCGTCGAAATCATTTATCAGAAGTAATCCTGCTTAGTCTGCTTGTTAAGCAAAAGGCTGCCAATGGCAGCCTTTTTCATGCACGAAATCTAATACTAGCGAGCTAGAATGTCATGGGGTAACCAGCAGTTCGCGATGAGCCCTGTGCCGGTTTCAACGTTTTTGAGCGTCAGTTTTCCTTGATGCAACTGAACGATTCTAATCACAATATTTAAGCCTAGCCCACTGCCGCCGTAGCGCTGATCCATACGACGAAATGCCTGTGTTAGCTCGCCAGCCTTAGATTCATCAATTCCACACCCCTGATCGATAACTTTGAGTTCAACGCCTTTTTCATTGCTGACTGTTTTGATTCGAATGGTCGAATGTTCAGGGCTGTAACGATGGGCGTTCTCAACAAGATTACGTAGCATCAAGCGTATCAGCACGGCGTCACCAAGAACCTGTGCAGGCTCTGGCGTGTCGATCTCTAAGGTTTGATGCCGTAATGCCAACATTTCGGTGAGTTCGCTCTTGAGCGGCGGAATGACATCTTGCGCCAGATCGATGGTTTGATAATGACCGCTGGCAAAATTTTGCCCCGCGCGTGACAGCATCAGTAACTGCTCAACGGTGTGCATGAGCTGGTCGATGCGAGTCACTAAAGCGCGAGCTTCAGGCACACCGCCTTGCTCTATCAACTCTAGATGCAAACGAATACCGGCTAACGGTGTGCGTAACTCATGCGCCGCGTCAGCGGTAAATAAGCGTTCTTGCTGAATGGTATGGCTAAGGCGGGCAAATAGCTGATTCAACGTTCCGGTAACCGCCGCAATCTCTTGCATATTGCTATCAATAATGATCGGCGTGAGATTGTCTGCAGAGCGTTTATCGAGTCTCCGCTGCAGCTTATTAAGCGGGCGGATTATCCAACTAATAGCAATAGCAGATAGAATTAACGTGAAAGACATCATAACCAGCGAGGGAACCAGCAGTGAAGCAATCGCCTCACGGATCTCTTTTTCCACATGTGAGTCACGTGCTTTGGCGCTGAGCGTTTCGTTGACCAGAAAACCGATTTGCTCGCGGCTTTCATGCCAAAGCCAAAGTGCGCTTGCAAGTTGAGTGACCAGCAAAATCAGCGCCAGCATGATTAATAGACTGCGCCGCATGCTGATCATAATTGGCTTTCCAACCGATAGCCCACGCTGCGAACTGTTTTAATGCGTTCTTTACCCAGCTTGCGGCGAAGATTGTGGATATGGACTTCTAGCGTGTTTGAACTTAAATCATCCTGCCAAGAATAAAGATCCTGCTGTAAGATCTCGCGATTGACCGTTTGGCCAGCGCGCATCATGAGGCGAGATAATAGAGCAAACTCTTTAGGGGTGAGCTCAATTTGCTGACCTTCGAAAGTCACCTGCTGGGTTGAAAGGTTGAGAATAATGTTCTCAACCTGCAACAGATTATCGCTATGGCCCTGAAAACGACGAATTAATGCGCGAACACGGGCCTGTAGCTCAACCAGAGCGAATGGTTTTACCAAATAATCATCAGCGCCGGCGTCTAAACCACCAACGCGATCTTCAATAGCATCGCGCGCGGTGAGTATGAGAACCGGTACATCTACGCCGCTGCGTCGCCATTGGCGGAGCAGTGACGCACCGTCTTGATCGGGCAATCCAAGATCAAGAATGATTAAGCTATATTGTCCAACTTGTACCAAACTTTTAGCTTGCGCCGCTGTAGCGGCACAATCACAGGCGTAACTTTCGTTAGCGAGGGCTTTTGCAAGCCCCTGCTGGATAAGTTCGTCATCTTCAACAATCAGTATTTTCATAGCACTTAGCTTCAAATAGCCTGTTATTTAGATATCACTAATTGTTTTGGTATATATCCCTATAGAGTCGACTTTCAAAGCGAACCAGCGGTGCACGGCGGATTTTTTGATCCTGTGGTGGAACAGCATAACCCGAAAGATATTGGACGAATGCCATTCGCTGACCGCTTGCCGTCGTAATAAAGCCAGCTAAATTATATACCCCTTGCAGAGAGCCGGTTTTCGCTGAGACTTTCCCATCGACCCCTGC
This sequence comes from Hafnia sp. CBA7124, assembly GCF_002355555.1. Taxonomy (NCBI): domain Bacteria; kingdom Pseudomonadati; phylum Pseudomonadota; class Gammaproteobacteria; order Enterobacterales; family Hafniaceae; genus Hafnia; species Hafnia sp. CBA7124. The sequence goes on from NZ_AP017469.1 coordinate 559,583, forward strand.
TTCATGAAGACCGCCGCGGTACTGTAAGGTTCCGTCGTGGCCTGCCAAAGGCAGCATTGAGATAATGTTTAGCTGCTGATCGTTTTGCGCAATATATTGCAGAACTTGCATCATGGTCGCGGGTGAAATCAGATTGTGGCGAGATAATCCAGAGCCATCGACCAAAATAGTATTGCCCAAATTGATCCCCGCTTTCTGACGCAGGATCTGCCGAACAGAGTCGGCGCCCGCACGCCATGTGCCCGGAACGCCTAAGCGTTCATGGCCGATAGTGCGGAAGACGGTATCGGCAATCATGTTGTCAGATTTTTTCAGCATCGTATGCAGCAAGCTGCTCAGCGGGGCTGATTGGGTCTGAGCCAAAATAGTCGCAGCAGCGTTAGGCGTAGTTTGGCGGCGCAGGTTGCCATCAATTTGGATTTCAGACTGACGAAGCTCATCTTTCACAATAGCACCGGCGTAGCTTGCGCCATCTTGAACCGCAAACGCCAGCGGTAGTGGCTCAGAACGCTGAGTCAGGCAACCCGTAACGGTAAAGCGGTTTAGCTCTCCCGGCACTACGTCCAGCTCGCAGTATTGCGCGTCAGGGGAGCCTTTGGCCAAGGTGCGCACTTCGCTAAACATATGTACGGGATAATACGACGCGACGCGGATAAACGCGGTATCACCGGCTTTCGGCGCGCTATAAAGTGAAATCGAGAAACAGTTGCGATCGACAATAGCTGCCGCAGGTGGTGCACTAAAGCACTGGGTCATGTCATTCCATGGCCATCCGGGCGCTTTGTCATGGCTGGCAAACACGGAGGTATCGATCAAAATATCCCCCGTAATTTCATTGATGCCCTGTTTTTTCAGCGCCGTCACCATATTGCGGATATGCTGGCGCCGCAGCGTTGGATCACCGCCAAAGCGAACGATTAAGTCGCCTTTTAGCTTTCCGTCGCTAATAGAACCACGGGTTTCCATGTTGGTTGAAAAGCGATAGTCAGGCCCGAGCTGAAGCAGTGCCGCTAGTGCAGTGATGACTTTTTGCGTACTAGCAGGCAACGCCATTTGCTGCCCATGAAAATCAATGGCAGGGGTCGGGGAGCCTATTTTTTGCACCAAAAGGGCTAAGTTAGCGCCATCTGGCAAATATTGGGTGTAATCTTGGACGGGCGCAGCTTGAGTACTAAAAGCTAAGGCACAAGCCAATCCACTGATAATTCGTGAAAATTGCATAATCCCGGGATAACTACAGAGTAACGTGCCTGTCATACTACGGTGCATCTAGGGTTAAAGTAAACGATGATACTTGCTGAACTCTACGTTAAAATAGCCGTCAAAATGCAAAATCGATTTTAACTTGGGTTTTTTGACCCCGAGTTAATATTTTTTTATTCAACGCCAAGGTCTGAGGGCGCATTTTCGAACCTTCAGCCGATCGCTTCCGGCCATCCATCGATGGCGTCAGGATGAGGGCGACTTAAGCAGAATAGATTTAAGGTGACTAAATTATGAACCAGATTCCTATGACGTTGCGTGGCGCAGAAAAACTGCGTGAAGAGTTAGAGTATTTGAAAGGTACTCGCCGTCCGCAAATCATTGCCGACATCGCCGATGCGCGCGAGCATGGTGACTTGAAAGAGAACGCCGAATACCACGCAGCTCGTGAACAGCAAGGTTTCTGTGAAGGCCGCATTCAGGAAATCGAAGCGAAGCTTTCAAACGCTAACGTGATTGATGTTACTAAAATTCCAAATACTGGCCGTGTGATTTTTGGTTGTACGGTAAGCGTTGAGAACCTCGACACTGAAGATAAGCTGACTTATTCGATTGTTGGCGATGATGAGGCTGATTTTAAACATAACCGCATCTCGGTAAACTCACCGATTGCACGTGGTCTTATCGGCAAAGAACAGGGGGATATTGTGGTGATCAAAACTCCTGGTGGCGAAGTTGAATTCGAAATTTTGAAGGTCGAATACATCTGATTTTTCTTGATGTTGCTGAGAGTTTGTACAATCGGCAATAAGTTTTGTAAAGATAAGAAAAAGGCCGCAATGCGGCCTTTCTATTAGGGTGAGAAAGCATCTCAGTTTGTGCTATATCTTTTCTTTATACGAAAAGGTATTAACGCGGTAAACTGATCTTGCGTTCTTGGCTTGGGCGGTAAATGACTAATACGTTACCGATCAGCTGCACTTGACACGCACCAGTTTCTCGGACGATGGCGTCAGCAATCAAGGTTTTGGTTTCGCGCTCTTCAGCGGCAATTTTCACCTTGATGAGTTCATGATGCGTTAGCGCCTGTTCAATTTCAGCGAGAACACCTTCAGTCAAACCATTGTTGCCTAATTGCACAACAGGTTTGAGCGGATGGGCCAAGCTTTTTAGGTGCTGTTTTTGCTTGTTATTCAGATTCATCGTCTTTTTTGCTTAGGTTGGGATTGAAAACGGTACATTCTACCGCCATCTCCAGTGTATCACCAAATCGGTCTTACATTGTCATGGACACTCCGAAGCAACTGAGTGGATGAAACTGTTGTTTAGAGAGTTAATATCAGATGGGTAAAAAACGTTCCGCCAGCTCAAACCGCTGGATGCACGAACACTTTAGTGACAAATATGTCATTCAGGCGCAGAAAAAGGGACTTCGTTCTCGTGCTTGGTTTAAACTTGATGAAATACAAAGCACTGACAAACTGTTTAAACCAGGGATGACCGTTGTCGACTTGGGTGCTGCGCCGGGAGGGTGGTCACAGTATGTGGTCACACAAATCGGAAACAGCGGGCGAGTGATTGCCTGCGATATTCTGCCTATGGATCCTATCGTTGGTGTCGATTTCCTTCAGGGCGATTTTCGTGATGAATTAGTTCTCAAAGCGCTGACCGAACGCGTGGGCGAGGATAAAGTACAGGTTGTGATGTCGGATATGGCTCCCAACATGAGTGGTACGCCGTCGGTAGATATTCCGCGCTCAATGTATCTGGTTGAATTAGCGCTGGAAATGGCCAAGGATGTTTTAGCTCCTGGCGGTAGTTTTTTGGTGAAAGTGTTCCAGGGAGAGGGCTTTGATGAGTACCTTACGCAGATCCGCTCCCTGTTTACGAAGGTTAAGATTCGTAAGCCTGATGCATCCCGAGCACGTTCGCGGGAAGTATACATCGTAGCGACAGGGCGGAAACTATAGTACCCTGATGCTTATTGTTAACACAGTTGTAATATGAGGTTAATCCCTTGAGTGACATGGCGAAAAACCTAATCCTCTGGCTGGTCATCGCAGTAGTGCTGATGTCTGTGTTCCAGAGCTTTGGGCCCAGCGAATCGAACAGCCGTAGGGTGGATTACTCTACGTTCCTAACTGAGGTTAATCAGGATCAGGTACGTGAGGTCCGTATTAATGGACGTGAAATTAACGTAATCAAGAAAGACAGCGGCAAATACACCACCTACATTCCAGTTAACGATCCTAAGCTGTTGGATTCTCTGTTAACGAAGAATGTAAAAGTGGTTGGTGAACCGCCGGAAGAGCCAAGCTTGCTGGCTTCAATCTTCATTTCTTGGTTCCCAATGCTATTGCTTATTGGGGTCTGGATCTTCTTTATGCGTCAGATGCAGGGCGGCGGTGGCAAAGGTGCCATGTCGTTCGGTAAGAGCAAAGCTCGCATGCTGACCGAAGATCAGATCAAAACCACTTTTGCAGACGTCGCCGGTTGTGACGAAGCAAAAGAAGAAGTTGCCGAATTAGTGGAATACCTGCGTGACCCAAGCCGTTTCCAGAAACTGGGCGGTAAGATCCCGAAAGGCATCTTGATGGTTGGTCCTCCAGGTACAGGTAAAACCTTGCTGGCTAAAGCCATCGCGGGTGAAGCTAAAGTTCCGTTCTTTACTATTTCCGGTTCTGACTTTGTTGAAATGTTCGTCGGTGTGGGTGCATCCCGTGTCCGTGACATGTTTGAACAGGCGAAGAAAGCAGCCCCATGTATCATCTTCATCGATGAAATTGACGCCGTAGGCCGTCAACGTGGTGCGGGTTTAGGCGGTGGTCACGATGAACGTGAACAAACCCTGAACCAGATGCTGGTTGAGATGGATGGTTTTGAAGGTAACGAAGGTATCATCGTTATTGCCGCAACTAACCGCCCAGACGTACTGGACCCTGCGCTGCTGCGTCCAGGCCGTTTCGACCGTCAGGTTGTGGTTGGTTTGCCAGACGTACGTGGTCGTGAGCAGATCCTGAAAGTTCATATGCGTCGCGTGCCATTGGCAACAGACATTGATGCATCTGTTATTGCACGTGGTACGCCAGGCTTCTCCGGTGCTGATTTGGCTAACTTAGTTAACGAAGCTGCCTTGTTTGCTGCCCGTACTAACAAACGCGTTGTATCGATGGTTGAGTTTGAAAAAGCCAAAGATAAGATCATGATGGGCGCAGAGCGTCGTTCTATGGTCATGACCGAAGAGCAGAAAGAATCTACCGCGTATCATGAAGCAGGCCATGCGATCATCGGTCGTCTGGTTCCTGAACATGACCCGGTACACAAAGTCACTATTATTCCGCGCGGTCGTGCGTTAGGTGTGACCTTCTTCCTGCCACAGGGCGACGCTATCAGCTACAGCCGTCAGAAGCTGGAAAGTATGATTTCCGTTGCCTACGGTGGTCGTTTGGCTGAAGAACTGATTTACGGCGTTGAAAATGTTTCTACTGGCGCATCACAGGACATCAAACAGGCGACCACAATCGCTCGTAACATGGTGACCCAATGGGGCTTCTCAGAAAAACTGGGTCCATTGCTGTATGCGGAAGAAGAAGGTGAAGTGTTCTTAGGTCGTTCGGTTTCTAAGACAAAACACATGTCTGACGAAACTGCACGCATCATTGACCAAGAAGTGAAAGCATTGATTGAGCGTAACTATGCGCGCACGCGCCAGTTGCTGGAAGACAATATGGATATCATGCATGCGATGAAAGATGCATTGATGAAATATGAAACTATCGATGCTCCACAGGTTGATGATCTAATGGCTCGCCGCGAAGTTCGCCCACCGGCTGGCTGGGAAGAAGAGCAAAATAACCGTTCAGACAACGGTGGCGCTCCTCAAGCTCCAGTGAATAAGCCAGCGGAAGAACAGCTGAATACGCCATCTTCTGATGACAACATCACAACTGGCAACACCGGCGAGAAGTAATCGCGCTGGCTGATGTAGCCAATATCGCGTGCTGACAGACAAACCCCGACTTGCTCGGGGTTTTTTTTTGCGTTCAAATACCCACCTCAAAAATAAAAATGATATATGGAGACTGCATGCAGCTGAAAGCGCAAGGGTTAACTCTGGACCTTACTTACCCTCAAGTGATGGGGATTCTGAATGTCACGCCGGATTCATTTTCCGACGGCGGCAAACATAATGGATTGGATGCCGCTTTGCGCCATGCGGAAGCGATGATCAGCGCAGGTGCAACCATTATTGACGTGGGCGGTGAATCGACTCGCCCTGGTGCCGCAGAGGTGAGCACCGAAGAAGAACTTGAACGTGTGGTGCCCATCGTTGAGCTGATTGCTCGCTATTTCGACGTTTGGATTTCGGTAGATACGTCAAAAGCCGACGTGATTACCGCCAGCGCACAGGCGGGCGCGACGTTGATCAATGATATTCGCTCTTTGAGTGAGCCCGGCGCGTTAGAAGCGGCAGCACAATCGGGTTTACCGGTATGCTTGATGCATATGCAGGGCGAGCCCAAAACCATGCAGCATAAACCTGTCTATACCGACGTGGTTGCCGAAGTAGATAGCTATCTGACATCACAAATTGAACGATGCACCTCGGCAGGCATTGATAAAAGCCGCCTATTGATTGATCCCGGTTTTGGTTTTGGCAAGAATCTGGAGCATAATTACCAACTTCTGGCTCACCTAGCGCATTTCCATCATTTTGGTTTACCGCTTCTGGTCGGTATGTCTCGTAAATCAATGATTGGCCAGCTTCTTAAAGTTGGTCCAACACAACGCGTGACGGGAAGTGTGGCATGTGCAGTGATTGCCGCAATGCAAGGAGCCCATATTATTCGGGTTCATGATGTTAAAGAGACGGTTGAGGCGATGCGTGTCGTCGAAGCTACACTTTCAGCGAAGGGATAAAGATTTATGAGCGAGCGCAAATATTTTGGTACGGACGGGATTCGCGGAAAAGTGGGTGACTGCCCGATTACTCCTGATTTTGTGTTAAAGCTCGGCTGGGCTGCGGGTAAGGTTTTAGCGCGTCACGGTTCGCGTAAAATTATCATCGGTAAAGATACCCGTATTTCTGGTTATATGCTGGAGTCTGCTTTAGAAGCGGGTCTGGCTGCGGCGGGCTTATCGGCGTCCTTCACCGGGCCAATGCCAACGCCTGCTGTCGCTTATCTCACGCGTACTTTCCGTGCTGAAGCCGGTATTGTTATCTCTGCGTCGCACAACCCTTATTACGATAATGGGATTAAATTCTTCTCAATCGACGGCACTAAGTTGCCAGATGAAGTCGAAGAAGCGATTGAAGCCGAAATGGAAAAGCCATTGACCTGCGTGGAATCGGCTGAGCTGGGTAAAGCAAACCGTATCGTCGATGCCGCTGGTCGTTATATCGAATTCTGTAAGAGTACTTTCCCAACGGAATTAAGCCTGAGCGGCCTTAAAATTGTTGTCGATTGTGCCAACGGTGCGACTTATCACATCGCGCCTAGCGTGCTGCGTGAGCTTGGTGCAACGGTGATTGCCATCGGCTGTGAGCCTGATGGTATGAACATCAACAAAGAGTGTGGCGCAACTGACGTACGCCAGCTTCAGGCGCGTGTTCTCGCCGAGAAAGCCGATGTCGGTTTGGCATTTGATGGCGATGGTGACCGTGTCATGATGGTTGACCATTTAGGCCATAAAGTTGACGGGGACCAGATCCTTTATCTTACCGCGCGTGAAAACCTGCGTCAGGGTAATCTGCGTGGCGGGGCGGTAGGCACCCTGATGAGCAATATGGGCTTAGAACTGGCACTGAAACAGCTAGGGATACCATTTGCACGCGCGAAAGTTGGTGACCGTTACGTACTGGAAATGATGGCCGCGAAAGGCTGGCGCTTAGGCGCTGAAAACTCAGGTCATGTGATTATTCTCGACAAAACAACCACCGGTGACGGCATTGTGGCCGGTCTGCAAGTGTTGGCTGCTATCGTGCGTAACCATATGACCTTGCACGATCTGTGCAGCGGCATGAAGTTATTACCACAGGTTCTGGTCAACGTGCGTTTTGCGGGGAATCACGATCCACTGCAAACGGACAGCGTAAAAGCGGTGACGGCAGAGGTCGAAGCGCAGCTTAATGGCCGTGGACGCGTGCTGTTACGTAAATCAGGTACCGAACCGTTGATTCGTGTGATGGTGGAAGGCGAAGATGATGCGCAAGTGACAGAAATGGCTAACCGCATCGCTGACGCCGTGAAAGCCGCAGGTTAACTAACTGCCGAGCAATTTTGTCAGCATGTTTGTCAGTGTAGTTATGTGATGAAAAACCAGCGAATCTTGATGTTTTGCTGGTTTTTTCTGCAATCGCGCTACACATCATAAATTGCTCTTGCACGGCTTGGCGGCATTGGGTAGTATTCACACCCGCTTCAGTAGACTTATTTTTGTCTGCTTTAATGGTTGAAGCTTTTGGCTGCGGAAATCCCGCAAGGAAACAGGTACGACTATGTATGAAGCTCTTTTAGTAATTTTCCTGCTGGTATCAATTGGCTTAGTTGCCATGGTTATGCTGCAGCAAGGTAAAGGTGCTGATATGGGCGCTTCATTCGGCGCTGGCGCATCTGCAACTTTGTTCGGTTCCAACGGCTCTGGTAACTTCATGACCCGTACAACAGCTGTCCTCGCGACGTTGTTCTTCGTACTGAGTCTGGTTCTGGGTAACCTGAGCGGTCAGCAAGGCAAGAAAGGTAGTGAGTGGGAAAATCTGGGTGCGCCAGTGAAAACTGAGCAACCTGCTGCACCAGCAGCTCCGGTAACCCCAAGTAGCGATATTCCTCACTAATCGCACTAGCTTGAAGCCAGCAGTAACCAAGAAGTACAGAATTTAGCAGTAAAGTTTTTAAAAGCTATCTTTTAGAGACTGAAGTAAAAGGTGATAAGTTTTGAATACGGCTTATCACTTTCGTAATGCCGAGGTGGTGGAATTGGTAGACACGCTACCTTGAGGTGGTAGTGCCCAATAGGGCTTACGGGTTCAAGTCCCGTCCTCGGTACCAATCCTTGATAACTTGTTTTTTCAACGTTATTAGAGTAGTATTCGCCACGATTCGGACGCGGGGTGGAGCAGCCTGGTAGCTCGTCGGGCTCATAACCCGAAGGTCGTCGGTTCAAATCCGGCCCCCGCAACCACTTTCCTAAAGTATCTTTTTTCAAATATACTGTTTACGTTCAGCCAACGACTCAAACGGGTGTTTTGAAAAAAATATTGTCAGAAAGCGGCACTGAATTCGTTCGGCAGTATATAGGGTCCAGTTGCATAAAGCCCCGATTTTTCGGGGTTTTTTGTTATCTGACAACAGAATCACTGGGCTATTTAGCCCTTTTTTTATGTCTTGGGGGTGGGCTTGTCCACATTAGAGCAAAAATTGACAGAGATGATTTCGGCGCCGGTTGAGGCATTAGGCTTCGAATTGGTTGGTATTGAGTTCATCCGCAGTCACCATTCAACGCTACGCATCTATATTGATAGTGACGAAGGGATCAATGTTGATGATTGTGCTGATGTCAGCCACCAGGTCAGTGCCGTTCTTGACGTCGAAGATCCAATTACGGTTGCATATAACCTGGAAGTTTCATCTCCTGGCCTTGATCGTCCGATGTTTACCGCTGAACACTACGTCCGTTTTATGGGCGAAGAAGTTTCTTTGGTATTGCGTATGGCGGTGCAGAATCGTCGCAAATGGCAGGGTATTATTAAAGCTGTCGAAGGCGAGATGATCACGGTTACTGTAGATGGAAAAGACGAAGTGTTCGCGCTGAGCAACATCCAGAAAGCGAACCTGGTACCCCACTTTTAAAGTTTGGATGAGGCCACTAGGATGAACAAAGAAATTCTGGCTGTTGTTGAGGCAGTTTCCAACGAAAAATCGCTTCCTCGCGAAAAAATTTTTGAAGCACTGGAAACTGCACTGGCGACTGCCACCAAGAAAAAATACGAACAAGAAATCGACGTTCGTGTTTGCATCGATCGCAAAACTGGCGATTTCGATACTTTCCGTCGCTGGGTTATCGTTGATGAAGTTACTCAACCAACCCGCGAAATTACTCTTGATGCGGCTCAGTTTGAAGATCCAGCGTTACAGCTGGGTGAGTATGTCGAAGACCAGATCGAATCTGTCACCTTCGACCGTATTACGACTCAAACCGCAAAACAGGTTATCGTACAAAAAGTACGTGAAGCTGAACGCGCGATGGTGGTTGATGCATTCCGTCAGCACCAAGGTGAGATCGTCACCGGCGTGGTTAAAAAAGTAAATCGCGACAACATCTCATTAGATCTGGGCAGCAATGCCGAAGCCGTTATTGGCCGTGAAGACATGCTTCCGCGTGAAAACTTCCGTCCGGGTGACCGTATCCGCGGTGTGCTGTATGACGTGCGTCCAGAAGCACGTGGCGCTCAGCTGTTTGTGAGCCGTTCACGTCCAGAAATGCTGATCGAGCTGTTCCGCATTGAAGTGCCGGAAATCGGCGAAGAAGTCATCGAGATTAAAGCCGCAGCCCGCGATCCGGGTTCCCGTGCGAAAATCGCGGTGAAAACCAACGATAAACGTATTGACCCGGTAGGGGCGTGTGTGGGTATGCGCGGTGCGCGTGTTCAGGCCGTTTCTAGCGAACTGGGTGGCGAACGTATCGACATCGTATTGTGGGATGATAATCCAGCACAGTTCGTTATCAATGCTATGGCGCCAGCCGACGTGGCTTCTATTGTTGTGGATGAAGATAAACACACAATGGACATCGCGGTTGAAGCAAGCAATCTGGCTCAGGCAATTGGGCGTAATGGCCAAAACGTTCGTCTGGCAGCTCAACTGAGCGGCTGGGAACTGAACGTAATGACCGTTGATGATCTTCAGGCTAAACATCAGGCCGAAGCTCACGCAGCTATCGATACATTCACCAAATATCTCGATATTGACGAAGACTTCGCAACCCTATTGGTTGAAGAAGGCTTCTCTACTCTGGAAGAACTGGCTTACGTTCCTGAACAGGAGCTGTTGGCCATTGACGGTCTGGATGAAGATACGGTAGACGCTTTGCGCGAGCGCGCAAAAAATGCGTTAACCACTCTGGCTTTGGCTCAGGAAGAAAGCCTGGGTGACCAAAAGCCAGCCGACGACCTGTTGGGTCTGGAAGGTTTAGACCGTGGTATCGCCTTTAAAATGGCCGCTCGTGGGGTTTGTACGCTGGAAGATCTTGCCGAGCAGGGCATCGACGATCTGGCAGATATTGAAGGCCTGAATAGTGAAAAGGCCGGCGAGCTGATTATGGCTGCGCGTAATATTTGCTGGTTTGGCGATAGTGAATAATGAACTGTAGCGGGAAGGAACAGCATGACAGAAGTAACCGTAAAATCACTGGCAGCAGAGATACAGACTTCCGTTGATCGCCTGGTACAGCAGTTAGCTGATGCAGGGATTAAGAAGTCAGAAAATGATTCTGTGAGCCCACAGGAAAGAGAAACATTATTAGCTCATTTAAATCGTGAGCATGGCAGCGCATCAGGTAAACTGACGCTGCAGCGTAAAACACGCAGCACATTGAATGTTCCAAGCACCGGCGGAAAAAGCAAAGCCGTGCAAATTGAGGTCCGCAAAAAGCGCACTTATGTAAAAGGCGATGCGGCAGCTGAACAGGCTGAAGCAGAAGCACAGGCACAGCGTGAAGCGGAAGAGCAGGCTCGTCGTGAGACTGAAGAGAAAGCAAAACGTGAAGCAGAAGAAAAAGCGAAGCGTATTGCTGAAGATCAGGCGAAACGTAACCTGGAAGAGCAAGCCAAACGTGAGGCCGCTGATAAAGCTAAGCGTGGCGCAGCGGAAAGTGAAAAAGTGACGAATCAAAATACCGACGAAAAAACCAAAGCTGCGCATGCTGAGAAAGCGCGCCGTGAAGCCGAAGCTGCTGCACTGAAACGCAAAGCTGAAGAAGAAGCACTGCGTAAGCTTGAAGAAGACGCTAAGCGTGTTTCTGAAGAAGCTCGCAAAATGGCTGAAGCTAACGAAGGCAAAGCGCCAGAAGCAGAGACCGCAGAAGATACTTCTGACTACCACGTAACCACTTCTCATCATGCTCGTGAAGCAGAAGATGAAAACGACCGTCAGGTTGAAGCTGGCCGCGCTCGTGCACGTACCGCAACCAAAGCGACTAAGCAGAAGAAAGGCAATAAACTGTCTGAATCTAAAGCCGATCGTGAAGAAGCGCGTGCTCAGACTCGTGGTGGTAAAGGCAAACGTAAACCAAGCACTCTGCAGCAAGGCTTCAACAAGCCTGCTCAAGCGGTTAACCGTGACGTCATCATTGGCGAAACCATTACCGTTGCAGAACTGGCTAACAAAATGGCTGTTAAAGGCTCCCAGGTCATCAAAGCAATGATGAAGATGGGCGCTATGGCTACCATCAATCAGGTCATCGATCAGGAAACTGCTCAGATGGTTGCTGAAGAAATGGGCCATAAAGTTATCCTGCGTCGTGAAAACGAGCTGGAAGAAGCCGTAATGAGCGACCGTGATACCGGTGCAGCCGCTGAGCCGCGTGCTCCAGTTGTAACCATCATGGGCCACGTTGACCACGGTAAAACTTCCCTGCTGGACTACATCCGCTCCACGAAAGTGGCATCGGGCGAAGCAGGTGGTATTACTCAGCACATCGGTGCTTACCACGTAGAAACCGACAACGGTATGATCACCTTCCTGGATACCCCAGGTCACGCCGCATTTACTTCTATGCGTGCTCGTGGTGCTCAGGCTACAGACATCGTTGTTCTGGTTGTTGCTGCCGACGATGGCGTAATGCCACAGACTATCGAAGCAATCCAGCATGCTAAAGCGGCAAAAGTGCCGGTTGTTGTTGCTGTGAACAAAATCGATAAGCCTGAAGCGGATATGGATCGCGTTAAAAACGAACTGTCCCAGTACGGCGTAATGCCAGAAGAGTGGGGCGGCGAGTCTCAGTTCATCCCAGTATCTGCTAAAGCGGGTACCGGTATTGATGATCTGCTAGACGCAATCCTGTTGCAGGCAGAAGTTCTGGAATTGAAAGCAGTTCGCAGCGGTATGGCGAGCGGCGTTGTTATCGAATCCTTCCTGGATAAAGGTCGTGGTCCGGTTGCAACTGTTCTGGTTCAAGAAGGTACGCTGAATAAAGGCGATATCGTTCTGTGCGGCTTCGAGTATGGCCGTGTGCGTGCGATGCGCGACGAAATGGGCCGCGAAGTGACCTCAGCCGGTCCTTCTATCCCTGTAGAAATTCTGGGTCTGTCCAGCGTTCCTGCTGCCGGTGACGAAGCGACCGTTGTTCGTGACGAGAAAAAAGCCCGTGAAGTTGCTCTGTATCGTCAGGGTAAATTCCGCGAAGTTAAACTGGCTCGTCAGCAGAAATCTAAACTGGAAAACATGTTTGCGAACATGAGCGAAGGTGAAGTTTCTGAACTGAACATCGTACTGAAATCTGACGTACAGGGTTCTTGCGAAGCGATTTCCGATGCATTGTTAGGCCTGTCTACCGATGAAGTGAAAGTGAAAATTGTTGGCTCCGGCGTGGGCGGCATCACTGAAACTGATGCGACGCTGGCCGCTGCATCTAACGCTATCATCCTTGGCTTCAACGTCCGTGCCGATGCTTCTGCGCGTCGCGTGATTGAAACTGAAAGCTTGGATCTGCGTTACTACTCCGTCATCTATAACCTGATTGACGAAGTTAAGCAGGCGATGAGCGGTATGTTGGCGCCTGAATATCGTCAAGAAATCATCGGCTTGGCCGAAGTTCGTGACGTGTTCAAATCACCTAAGTTCGGTGCTATCGCAGGCTGTATGGTTACTGAAGGTGTCGTTAAACGTCACAACCCAATCCGCGTTCTGCGTGACAACGTGGTTATCTATGAAGGCGAGCTGGAATCTCTGCGCCGCTTCAAAGATGACGTTAACGAAGTCCGTAACGGCATGGAATGTGGTATCGGTGTTAAGAACTACAACGACGTTCGCACTGGCGATATGATTGAAGTATTCGAAATCATCGAAGTTAAGCGTACCATTGAGTAATTAGGTAAGCGCTCAGCTTATAATATCTTTGGGGGGCTTAATGCCCCCCAATTCGTCTGGGAGGAATCCAAAATGGCAAAAGAATTCAGCCGTACTCAGCGTGTATCTCAAGAGATGCAGAAAGAGATTGCGATCATTTTGCAACGTGAAGTTAAAGATCCACGCATCGGTATGGTGACGGTATCTGGCGTTGAAGTATCCCGCGATCTGGCTTATGCCAAAGTGTTTGTCACTTTCTTGAATGATAACGATCCAAACGCGGTTCGAGTCGGTCTTAAAGCGTTGCATGAAGCTTCTGGCTTTATCCGCATGTTGATTGGTAAAGCAATGCGTTTGCGTGTTGTGCCTGAACTGACTTTTGCATACGACAACTCTTTGGTTGAAGGTATGCGTATGTCTAACTTGGTGACCAGCGTTGTGAAAAATGACGAAGAGCGTCGCTCAGCGTCAGGTGATACTTCAGGTAACTCTGAGGAGGAATAATGTCACGACCTCGCCGTCGCGGCCGTGATATTAACGGCGTTCTGTTATTAGACAAACACCAAGGTCTATCCTCAAATGACGTTTTGCAGAAAGTAAAACGCATCTATAACGCCAACAAAGCAGGCCATACCGGTGCGCTAGATCCTTTAGCAACCGGTATGCTGCCTATTTGCTTAGGTGAGTCGACCAAATTTTCTCAGTTCTTGCTGGATGCCGATAAACGCTACCGCGTGATTGCGCGTTTAGGGCAAAGAACAAATACCTCGGATGCCGATGGTGAAGTGGTTCAGGAACGTCCTGTGGAATTTACTCAGGAACAACTGGATGCGGCGCTGGAGCAGTTTCGTGGTGATAGCCAACAAATCCCATCGATGTACTCTGCGCTTAAACACCAAGGTAAGCCTCTGTATGAGTATGCGCGTCAGGGCATTGATGTCCCACGCGAAGCTCGCGACATTACGGTGTATGAACTGCAGTTTATTCGCTGGGAAGGCGATGAGTTAGAGTTAGAAATCCACTGCTCGAAAGGTACTTACATCCGAACCATCATTGATGACTTGGGTGAGGTTTTAGGCTGTGGCGCACACGTCATCTATTTGCGTCGTGTGCAGGTTTCTAATTATCCGTCGGAGCGCATGGTTTCTCTGGAGCAATTGCAGCAAATGGTTGCCGCTGCTGAAGAGGCTGGCGTTGAACCGAGAACGGTTCTCGATCCGCTGCTGCTGCCGATGGATACCGCTGCATCTCATTTGCCGGAAATCAATCTAACCGATGTGGTTGCCGCCTATGTTCTTCAAGGACAACCGGTGCAGGTGCAAGGTTTGCCTGCTGAAGGTATGGTGCGCATCAATGTGGGTGAGAAACGTCGATTTATCGGCGTTGGCGAAGTGGATGACCAAGGACGCTTGGCCCCACGTCGCCTAGTAGTAGAAGAGCGCGTTCCTGAAGAGTAAGGTGCACTGAGCTCGATAAGGTGCTTTGTTGCGATCTTATTGCGCTCAGAGTAGAATAGCGCGGCTTATGTATTGGGCAGCTGAATTAGAGATCGGCGCCCGCCTTTTTAATCGTTTTATGAATTTGGAGTTCTATAATGTCTCTAAGTGTTGAAGCTAAAGCTCAAATCGTTGCTGACTTCGGTCGTGACGCTAACGACAGCGGTTCCACCGAAGTTCAGGTTGCTCTGTTAACTGCACAGATCAACCACCTGCAAGGTCACTTCGCTGAACACAAAAAAGATCACCACAGCCGTCGTGGTCTGCTGCGTATGGTTTCTCAGCGTCGTAAGCTGCTGGATTACCTGAAGCGTAAAGATGTAGCTCGCTACACCAGCCTGATCGAACGTCTGGGTCTGCGTCGCTAGTCCAAACGATTTTCAGAAGTAAAGGGGCCTAGATTGGCCCCTTTCTTCTAGGAAGCAATCGCAAATCAGGTTAATGTATTGTAGTTAACTCAAATTCGGTTGTTAAAATCGTTGTTGTTAAAGAAGTAAGCGTTAAAACTAGAGTCGGTTAGACTGTTGCTGATAACGCATGCCGAGTGACGATCCTTTTTGCAGATGTTCGCGCGGCTAATGCAAGTCTCTGGATGACCAGTGATTTCCATTAGTCGCGAGAATGCAACGAAGTGATCGAAGGCAAAAGCGTGATGGTGTTTTGATGACGCCATTAAACTTATAAAGATAAGGAAAATACTTTGCTGAATCCTATCGTTCGCAAATTCCAATACGGTCAGAATACCGTAACGCTGGAAACTGGCATGATGGCTCGTCAAGCCACTGCTGCTGTAATGGTTACCATGGATGATACCGCGGTATTCGTTACCGTTGTTGGTGCTAAAAAAGCTAAAGAAGGCCAGAGCTTCTTCCCTCTGACCGTTAACTATCAGGAGCGTACTTACGCTGCTGGTCGTTTCCCAGGTGGTTTCTTCCGTCGTGAAGGCCGTCCTGGTGAAGGCGAAACTCTGATTGCGCGTCTGATTGACCGCCCAGTTCGCCCACTGTTCCCAGAAGGCTTCCTGAATGAAGTTCAGGTAGTTGCTACCGTTGTTTCTGTAAACCCGCAGGTTAGCCCAGACATCGTTGCGATGATCGGTGCTTCTGCTGCCCTGAGCCTGTCTGGTATTCCATTCAATGGCCCAATCGGTGCAGCCCGCGTTGGTTACATCAACGACCAGTATGTGCTGAACCCAACAACAGATGAGCTGCAAGAAAGCAAGCTGGATCTGGTTGTTGCAGGTACCGAAGGCGCAGTACTGATGGTTGAATCTGAAGCTCAACTGCTGAGCGAAGACCAGATGCTGGGTGCCGTTGTATTCGGTCACGATCAGCAGCAGGTTGTTATTGAAAACATCAAGGCGCTGGTTGCTGAAGCTGGTAAACCACGTTGGGAATGGACTGCTCCCGCTGTTAACGAAGCGCTGCACGCGCGCGTTGCTGCTCTGGCTGAAACCCGTATCGGCGATGCATACCACATCACTGAAAAACAGGCTCGTTACGCTCAGGTTGATCAAATCAAAGCTGACGTTATCGCTGCTCTGCAGGCTGAAGACGAATCTCTGAGCGCTGGCGAAATCGCTGATGTTCTGGGTTCACTGGAAAAAAATGTCGTACGTAGCCGTGTGCTGCGTGGCGAGCCACGTATCGATGGCCGTGAAAAAGACATGATCCGTGGTCTGGACGTTCGCACTGGCGTACTGCCTCGCACCCATGGTTCTGCACTGTTCACTCGTGGTGAAACTCAGGCTCTGGTTACCGCAACTCTGGGTACAGAACGTGATGCTCAGAACATTGATGGCCTGACCGGCGAGCAGACTGACCGCTTCCTGCTACACTATAACTTCCCTCCGTACTCCGTAGGGGAAACTGGCATGATGGGCTCACCTAAGCGTCGTGAAATTGGTCACGGTCGTTTGGCGAAGCGCGGCGTGCTGGCAGTAATGCCTAAGCAAGACGAATTCCCGTACACCGTTCGTGTGGTTTCAGAAATCACCGAATCTAACGGTTCTTCTTCTATGGCCTCTGTTTGCGGTGCTTCACTGGCACTGATGGACGCAGGTGTACCGATCAAAGCTGCCGTTGCTGGTATCGCTATGGGTCTGGTTAAAGAAGATGAAAACTTCGTCGTTCTGTCTGATATTCTGGGTGACGAAGATCATCTGGGCGACATGGACTTCAAAGTTGCAGGTAGCCGCGAAGGTATCACTGCACTGCAGATGGATATTAAAATCGAAGGCATCACCCGCGAAATCATGCAGGTGGCTCTGAATCAGGCTAAAGGTGCACGTCTGCACATTCTGGGTGTAATGGAACAGGCGATTAACGCGCCGCGTGGCGATATATCTGAATTCGCTCCACGTATCCATACCATCAAGATCAATCCTGAGAAGATCAAAGATGTCATCGGTAAAGGTGGTTCTGTTATTCGTGCACTGACTGACGAAACTGGCACGACTATCGAAATCGAAGACGATGGCACGATTAAAATTGCAGCAACCGACAACGAAAAAGCGAAACATGCTATTCGTCGCATCGAAGAAATTACTGCTGAAATCGAAGTTGGCCGTATCTATCAGGGTAAAGTAACCCGTATCGTTGATTTCGGTGCATTCGTTGCTATCGGTGGCGGTAAAGAAGGTCTGGTACATATTTCTCAGATCGCTGACAAGCGTGTTGAGAAAGTAACCGACTATCTGCAGATGGGTCAGGATGTTCCTGTTAAGGTACTGGAAGTTGACCGTCAGGGTCGCGTCCGCCTGAGCATCAAAGAAGCAAGCGCGCCAGAACAGGCCGCTGCTCCAGCTGCTGAATAACAAACCGTTCAGTATTACGGCTTCCTGCATAGGTGGGAAGCCGTTTGTTACGCAAATACAGGATGTATTTGCTTATATGGATGATAGGAAATCAATCCGATGTTGGTCTTCGGGAGTTGGGAAATGAAGCCTATCTTGCGCTGGTGTTACGTTGCGACAGCAATTCTGCTGGCAGGATGCAGCAACCTTGATTGGCGTAAAGACGAAGTACTAGCAATTCCGTTACAGCCTTCGCTGCAACAGGAAGTCATGCTGGCGCGCATGGAACAAATCCTTGCCAGCCGTGCATTGACAGATGATGAACGCGCACAGCTTTTATATGAGCGCGGAGTACTGTATGATAGTCTAGGACTGAGAGCTTTAGCGCGTAACGATTTTTCGCAAGCGCTGGCTATTCGTCCTGATATGCCAGAAGTTTTTAACTATCTGGGGATTTACTTAACGCAGGCTGGCAATTTTGATGCCGCCTATGAAGCGTTTGATTCTGTACTAGAGCTTGATCCAACTTACAACTACGCGCGTTTAAACCGAGGCATCGCACTGTATTATGGTGGTCGATACCCGTTAGCGCAGGATGATCTGCAGGCGTTTTATCAAGACGATCCCAATGATCCATTCCGTTCGTTATGGCTTTACCTTGTGGAACGTGAAATCGATCCAAAGAAAGCCACTGCCTCGCTGGAACAGCGATATAACAAGGCGAACAGGAATCAATGGGGATGGAATATTGTCGAATTCTACCTGGGCACCATCAATCAGAAAACATTGATGACACGCTTACAGGAAGATGCAACGGATAACACTTCGCTCGCTGAGCATCTCAGTGAAACTGACTTCTATTTAGGTAAATATTACCTGAGTCTGGGGGACAAGAGCAGTGCCTCTGCGCTGTTCAAACTGACGGTTGCCAACAACGTACATAACTTTGTTGAGCACCGCTATGCACTGTTGGAATTGGCGCTTTTGGGCCAAGAGCAAGACGACCTATCAGAATCGGACCAGCAATAGCTGACGAACAACTACGCCTATACTTTTTTAATTGCTTTATCACCTCCTTGAGGTGAGGGCTTTTTGTTCGTTATTTAATCTAATTTGAGCCGGTTCACACTTTTCAATGAAAATCATTGTCCATTTTCTAGACGAGTTATGTAGACTGGCCGCCATCAATGAGGCACGTGTACATGGCTGAGTTCGAAACTTCTTTTGCTGACCTAGGGTTAGCTGCACCAATTATCCAAGCCCTGACCGATCTGGGCTACGAAAAACCGTCTCCTATCCAGGCGGAATGTATTCCTCACCTTTTAAATGGCCGTGACGTTCTGGGTATGGCTCAGACCGGTTCCGGTAAAACAGCGGCGTTCTCTTTACCGCTGCTGCACAATATTGATCCAAGCCTGAAAGCACCACAGGTGCTGGTTCTGGCTCCAACTCGTGAGCTGGCAGTTCAGGTTTCTGAAGCGATGGCTGACTTCGCTAAACACATGAACGGCGTAAACGTTGTTGCTCTGTACGGTGGCCAACGCTACGACGTACAGCTGCGCGCTCTGCGTCAGGGGCCACAAATTGTTGTGGGTACTCCTGGTCGTCTGCTTGACCACCTGAAACGTGGCACCCTGAACCTGTCTAACCTGAGCGGTTTGGTTCTGGACGAAGCGGATGAAATGCTGCGTATGGGCTTCATCGAAGACGTTGAAACCATCATGGCGCAGATCCCAGCACAGCACCAAACGGCGCTGTTCTCTGCAACTATGCCAGAAGCTATTCGTCGTATTACCCGTCGCTTCATGAAAGAGCCACAGGAAGTACGCATTCAGTCAAGCATCACTACACGTCCAGACATCAGCCAGAGCTACTGGACTGTGTTCGGTATGCGTAAAAACGAAGCGCTGGTTCGTTTCCTTGAAGCTGAAGATTTTGATGCTGCAATCATCTTCGTACGTACCAAAAATGCCACTCTGGAAGTTGCAGAAGCGTTGGAACGTAGCGGTTACAGCAGTGCTGCATTGAACGGCGATATGAATCAGGCTCTGCGTGAGCAGACTTTGGAGCGTCTGAAAGACGGTCGTTTGGATATCCTGATTGCAACTGACGTTGCTGCACGTGGTCTGGACGTTGACCGTATCAGTCTGGTTGTTAACTATGACATCCCGATGGACTCTGAGTCTTACGTTCACCGTATCGGCCGTACCGGTCGTGCTGGCCGTGCTGGTCGCGCATTGCTGTTCGTTGAGAACCGCGAACGTCGTCTGCTGCGCAACATTGAACGCATCATGAAGCTGACTATTCCAGAAGTTGAAATCCCGAATGCAGAATTGCTGGGTCAACGTCGTCTGGCTAAGTTTGCCGCTAAAGTTCAGCAGCAACTGGAAAGCAGCGATCTGGACAAATACCGCGATCTGCTGACTAAACTGCAGCCGGAAGATGAGCTGGATATGGAAACTCTGGCCGCAGCATTGCTGAAAATGGCACAGGGCGAACGTCCTCTGATCCTGCCACCAGATCCAGTTATGGAACGTCGTCCACGTCGCGAATTCCGTGACCGTGACGATCGTAACGAACGCGGAGGTGACCGTTTCGCTCGTCGTGGCGATCGTGAGCCACGTGAAGCACGCGAAGGCGCTGCTCCACGTCGTGAACGTCGTGAAGCCGGCGATATGGAACTGTATCGTATTGAAGTTGGCCGTGATGATGGTGTTGAAGTTCGTCATATCGTTGGCGCTATCGCTAACGAAGGTGATATCAGCAGCCGTTACATTGGTAACATCAAGCTGTTTGCTTCCCACTCAACCATCGAGTTGCCTAAAGGTATGCCAGGTGATCTGCTGTCTCATTTCACCCGTACCCGTATCCTCAACAAGCCGCTGAACATGCAGCTGATGGGTGATGCTCCGGCACGCGAACCACGTCGTGAACGCCCAGCAGGCGATCGCGGTGGCCGTAACTTCGGTGGTGGCCGTGAAGGTGGTGAGCGTCGTAACTTCGGTGGACGTGATGGCGCACCTCGCCGTGATGACCGTCGTGGTAACAGCGATCGTAGCGCAGCACCACGCGGCCCACGTCGTGATGATGCAGCACAGCCGCCACGTCGTCGTACTCCGACTAGCAACGACGCATAATCGCGCTGTTCTAAACTAGAGCATATTAAGCCAACCTTCGGGTTGGCTTTTTTTTTTGCTTTTTACTTATCTGATTTTCTCTATCTGGCCGCTTTCTGTGTGGTTATTTCCATAAGTTTGTTTCTTGCCTTTGAAATACGTTTTATCGGCGTATCATGCTTGGCGATTGAGGGTGACAACCTCAAGACAGTTCCCCGGTCGGGGGCTGCAATAACAAGGGGATACTTCATGTCTTGGTTAAACTTCAAACAGCAATACCTCATAAAATTCTGGGCACCGCTCCCTGCGGTTATTGCCGCGGGTGTTTTATCGACTTACTACTTTGGCATCACCGGCACGTTCTGGGCTGTGACAGGGGAATTTACCCGCTGGGGCGGGCATGTATTACAGCTATTCGGCGCTCATCCTGAGCAATGGGGTTATTTTAAAGTGATTGGGCTTGAGGGCTCACCGCTGGATCGCATTGATGGCATGATGGTTATCGGCATGTTCGGTGGCTGTTTCGCTGCCGCGCTGTGGGCTAATAACGTCAAACTGCGTATGCCACAGCATCGTATCCGTATCTTTCAGGCTGTGTTGGGTGGCATGATCGCTGGTTTTGGCGCACGTTTAGCGATGGGCTGTAACCTTGCGGCGTTCTTTACCGGAATTCCTCAGTTCTCTCTTCATGCATGGTTCTTTGCATTAGCAACGGCGGTGGGTTCCTATTTCGGTGCTCGTTTCACGTTGCTACCAATGTTCCGCATTCCGGTTAAATTACAGAAAGTCAGCGCGGCGTCTCCGCTAACGCAGAAACCGGCTCAGGCTAAACGTCGTTTTCGTTTAGGCATGATCATTTTCTTGGCGGTGATCCTTTGGGGTGGTTTAACCGCGATGAATGCGCCTAAGCTAGGCTTAGCCATGCTATTTGGTGTAGGTTTTGGTTTGCTGATCGAACGTGCTCAAATTTGCTTTACCTCAGCATTCCGCGATTTATGGATCACTGGCCGCACTCATATGGCCAAGGCTATCATCATTGGTATGGCGGTGAGCGCTATCGGTATTTTCAGCTATGTGCAAATGGGGCTGCCACCAAAAATTATGTGGGCAGGACCAAATGCGGTACTGGGTGGTCTACTGTTTGGCTTCGGTATTGTACTGGCTGGCGGCTGTGAAACTGGCTGGATGTATCGTGCGGTTGAAGGGCAGGTACATTTCTGGTGGGTTGGTTTTGGTAATATTTTGGGCGCAACCATTTTGGCTTATTACTGGGACGATTTGGCGCCATCTTTAGCAACGTCATACGACAAAGTGAATCTGCTGCAAACCTTTGGCCCGCTGGGTGGATTGCTGGTGACTTACCTTATGCTGCTGGCGGCATTTTTGTTGGTTGTAGCATGGGAAAAACGTTTCTTTCGCACTAAAACTCAGGTGAACAACGCTGTTAAGGAGATCGCATGAAACACGCAGAGATTATTCCAGACTATCGTTTAGATATGGTTGGTGAGCCGTGTCCGTACCCTGCGGTCGCCACATTAGAAGCGATGCCCAATCTGAAGCCAGGTGAGATTTTAGAAGTGGTGAGCGATTGCCCTCAGTCTATTAATAACATCCCGCTGGATGCCAAGAATCACGGTTACACTGTGCTCGACATCCAACAAGATGGCCCAACCATCCGCTATCTCATTCAGCGATAAACCTGCGCTGGCTAAGGCGCATTAGGTGCCTTAGCCAATCAGTTCAGGAATGCTCAGATGGGGTTTGATGTCGGCAACAATCTCAAAAGATCTCAGACGCGCCTGATGGTCAAAAATCTGCCCGTTAACCATAATTTCATCCGCCTGAGTCTCTCGTAGTAACGCTTCCAATCCGCTCTTCACCTGAGTGGGATCGCCCACCACAGACATTCTAAGCGCCTGTTCAACGCCGTACTGCTCACCGCCGCTCCAATAGCCGGAGATATCTTGTACTGGAGCAGGTAAAGGCCCCGGTTTGCCACGACGAAGATTAATAAACTGCTGCTGCATTGAGGTAAACAGGAAGCGTGCGTCACGTTCGCTATCGGCGGCGACCACGTTGATGCAGACAATCGCGTATGGCTTAGCTAACGTCGCCGATGGTTGGAACTGACTACGGTAAAGCGCTAATGCCTGATGCAGCATATCGGGGGCGAAGTGTGAGGCGAAGGCAAAGGGTAATCCGAGCTTCGCGGCCAGCTGCGCGCTGTAAAGGCTTGAGCCCAACAACCAGATAGGAATGTGCAAACCTTGCCCAGGAACGGCTTGTACATGCTGACCCTCGATCACTTCATCAAAGTAGCGCTGTAGTTCGAGCACGTCTTGAGGGAAATCATCAATTTCTCCGTGAAGGCTGCGACGTAGAGCCATCATGGTTCTCTGGTCGGAACCTGGGGCACGGCCTAACCCCAAATCAATACGCCCCGGATAGAGAGACTCGAGCGTGCCAAACTGTTCGGCAATCACCAGCGGGGCATGGTTGGGGAGCATCACGCCGCCTGAACCAACGCGAATGGTTTTGGTTCCGCCAGCGATATAACCAATCAGCACTGACGTAGCGGCGCTCGCGATGCCGGTCATGTTGTGATGCTCAGCTAGCCAGTAGCGATGAAAACCCCAGTTCTCAGCATGCTGGGCCAGACTCAGCGAACGATGAAATGCATCACGAGCTGTTGCCCCTGTAGGGATTGGAGACAGGTCGAGAACTGAAAAGGGTACGGAACGAGAAGTCATAACATTATTCCTATTAATAGACCAATCGGTCTGGTTTTAGGTTGATGTTAATCATATGTGATAATTAATCAATAGCTGGTTGTGGATTAGCGTGCTATTTCAATGGGGGAGTTTGAGTCAAAATCAAAGCCTGAATCGCTTATTCAGAAAATCTAGTTTAATATTCCAACTGTTTTCATTTATTCAACAAACTACAGAGCAAACGACTGATGCGAGAGTTCTTATCGTTTATTGTGTGATAACCATCATATTAGTAGGGCTTTGTTCTTTGTTTTTCCACTCCCGCCAACTTGCTGTATATCACAAAAATTTCCTATGCCGTTAAGGCGTTACATCTTTGGTTATGACGCATAAAATGAAATTTCCATATTATTCATATAATTAGGATTTTTCATATTTGCATTCAGGTCAGTGCTTTTATAAAACCGTATTTTTAGAGTTAAATTTTTAGTTTTATTCTCTTTTGGGAGAATATTTTTCTCACAAACTGCCATTATGGGGGACGTAGTTGAAAAAATATTCTCCCTTGGCCGGCGTATCATTTCTGCATAATAAAAAGCCTGCATATTACGTCTGTACATTAAAAAGAAAATAAAACCTACACATAAAAATACCCAAAATATTGAGAACTGCGTCGAGACGGTAGTGAACTATCGCACTTAGCAATAATGCAGTTTGAAGTATGACGGGATATGGCGAGCGAGAATTATTATGGAAACAGCATCAGAGAATAGCAGTATCGTTGTGAACGATCTTTCTGCCAATAGTCGTGGAGGCATGTCCGAAAGCGAATGGCGTGAGGCCATCAAGTTTGATAGCACGGACGCCGGTTGGATCATTATGAGTATCGGCATGGCAATTGGCGCCGGTATTGTCTTTTTACCGGTTCAGGTGGGGCTAATGGGATTATGGGTTTTCTTACTCTCTTCCATTATTGGTTACCCTGCGATGTATTTATTCCAGCGTTTATTCATTAATACCTTAGCTGAATCTCCAGAGTGTAAAGACTATCCGAGTGTAATCAGCGGATACTTGGGCAAAAACTGGGGTATTTTATTAGGCGCATTATATTTCGTCATGTTGGTTATTTGGATGTTCGTTTATTCAACGGCGATTACTAATGATAGTGCATCCTATTTACATACTTTTGGTGTGACGGACGGGCTTCTTTCTGAAAACCCATTTTATGGACTGGTGCTGATTTGTATTTTGGTTGCCATTTCATCTCGTGGTGAAAAGCTATTATTTAAGCTCTCCAGTTTTATGGTTCTGACAAAGCTTTTAGTAGTGGCCGCGTTAGGTGTCTCGATGGTGGGTATGTGGCATCTGTACAATGCAGGAGCGTTACCGCCGATGGGGTTGCTGATCAAAAATGCCATCATCACGTTGCCGTTTACTCTAACGTCTATTCTGTTTATTCAAACTCTTAGCCCGATGGTGATTTCTTACCGCTCTAAAGAAAAATCACGCGAGGTTGCTCGCCATAAAGCGCTGCGAGCAATGAACATTGCCTTTGGTGTTCTATTCGTCACGGTATTCTTTTATGCAGTCTCTTTCACCTTGGCGATGGGCCACGACGAAGCGGTTAAAGCCTACGAGCAAAACATATCGGCTCTCGCCATTGCCGCGCAATTCTTTCCTGGGAGTTGGGCAACGGTAGTCAGCGTTATTCTGAATATCTTTGCCGTAATGACCGCTTTCTTTGGCGTCTACTTAGGCTTCCGTGAGGCAACGCAGGGTATTGTGATGAACATTCTGCGTCGTCGTATGCCTGCCGAAAAGATCAATGAAAAATGGGTTCAGAATGGAATTATGTTGTTCGCCATTCTATTGGCTTGGAGTGCCATCATTCTTAACGCGCCAGTATTAAGTTTTACTTCCATCTGTAGTCCGATATTTGGGATGGTGGGCTGCTTAATTCCTGCTTATTTGGTCTACAAAGTACCTGCTTTGCATAAATATAAAGGCACTTCGCTGACCATTATTATCATTACTGGGCTGCTGTTATGTGTTTCTCCATTCCTAGCCTTCTCCTAATAAATTAAAACTGAATATTTTTGTAGTCTTGTTATTAAGGTCTGAATTATGAGCAAGTATGAAAGCGAAAATCTGTTGTGTACCGAATCACGCGATGAATTATGGAATGAGTTTATTCGCGCGGTACAGCAAGAAGTTAAGCCCGCGGTAGGCTGTACAGAGCCAGTCTCTTTAGCACTGGCTGCCGCCGTTGCCGCTTCATATCTTCCTGAATCCGTTGAACGTATCGAAGCACGCGTTTCGCCTAATCTGATGAAAAATGGTATGGGCGTTACCGTGCCAGGTACGGGGATGGTTGGGCTGCCGATTGCCGCGGCTGTAGGGGCAATCGGTGGTGATGCCAACGCAGGGTTGGAAGTGCTCAAACATGCAACGCCAGAGTCTATAGCGGCAGGGAAGTCGCTTCTGGCGAGCGGTGCCGTTACCGTGGGTATCCAACAACCGTGCGAGCACATTCTATTCTCTCAGGTCACGGTGTTTGGCCCAACGGAGTCAGTCTGTGTCACGATTGCCGATGGCCATACCAATGTGATCAAAATTGCCAAAAACGGTGAGGTGCTGTTTGATGCTTGCCATAGCGCAGAGAACAGCGACGAAGCGCTTTGCCAAGAAGGTTATTGCCTGAAAAAAGCATCGCTAAAGCAGGTATTTGATTTTGCGATTAACGTGCCGTTGGAGCGCATCCATTTTATTCTGGAAGCCGCCACGCTGAATAAGGCGCTGTCGCTAGAGGGCCTCAGCAACCAATATGGCTTGCATATCGGCGCGACGCTACAGCGCCAGCGTGAACGCGGCTTATTAGCGCGTGATTTACTCACCGATATCATGATCCGTACTTCTTCGGCTTCTGATGCGCGCATGGGCGGCGCGGTAATGCCGGCCATGAGTAATTCAGGATCGGGTAATCAGGGCATTGCGGCCACTATGCCAGTGGTGGTGGTGGCTGAGTACCTCGGTGCTAGCGAAGAGCAGCTAACGCGTGCGTTAATGCTGTCACATCTCACGGCAATCTATATCCATAGCCAACTGCCAACGCTGTCAGCGCTTTGTGCCGCAACCACGGCATCAATGGGGGCGGCGGCGGGGATCGCATGGTTGATTGAAGGGCGCTATGAAACGGTAGCCATGGCAATTAGCAGCATGATTGGTGACGTGAGCGGCATGATTTGTGATGGCGCATCGAATAGTTGTGCGATGAAAGTATCAACCAGCGTGTCAGCTGCCTATAAAGCCGTGCTGATGGCGCTGGACAACAGCTGTGTAACGGGCAATGAAGGCATCGTGACCGATGATGTAGACCGCTCGATTGCGAATCTCTGCGCATTAGCCTGCCACTCGATGCAGCAAACAGATACGCAGATTATCGAGATCATGGCTAAAAAAGCTTCATAACAGTGAGTGAGCATGGCTAGTATAAAAATGGGAGCCTTGGCTCCCATTTTTGCTGATAAACAGAGGGTTACTGAACCAGTTCGAGCCCAGCAACGCGCTGCCAATAGCCGTTACAGTCGGCACGATTTTCCAACGTTAATGGTTGAGTGCCTCGTTCATTAGCGCGGAACTGGCTCAGCACGCTGAGCGTATCCATACTCTCTGGCGATAGACGCACGATGTCGACCAATCCCTGCATTTCTAGCTGGTTATTACCGAGGTTATAACAATATCCGCTTTGGGTCTGAATGCCGTTAAGCACGAAAACCTGCTGATTTTCTTGCGATAACACGCGGCGACCTTGAGGGTATTTGATGCAGCAAGTTTCACACTGATCTTTAGGCAAATCTTCCGAACGCGCGGTAAAGCAACGGGCAGAATAGGCTAGAGGTAGATGGCCATAGCTCAGCACCTCCACTTCAAACTTATTGCGGATGCCCAGATCTTCGCACTGTGCCATCACGTTTTTAAGCCAGTCGTGAGAAAGCTCAACCGGCATACACCAACGCATCATGCCCTGTTTGTGTAATAAGCGCAGCGTGACGGCGTTGTAGCAGTTCAGCGCATGTCCCGCCACAAACGGTAATTTGCGTTCGGCGGCCATGTTTACCGTGCCCAGATCGTTGGCTTCAATCAGGAAATCACCGTTTTCAACATAGCGTTTCAGCTCATTAAGCTCGGAAGGTGCCTGCAATAACGCAAGCGTTGAGATAACAACCTGTTTGCCCGACTGTGCCACCTGTTTGGCGACGTCCAGCCAATCAGCCACTTTCATTTCACGACGCTTCGAACACACGGTTTCACCGAGATAGATAATATCGGCTTCGCTTTGCGTCGCGGCTTGGTAAAAACGTTCAATTTCGGCTTTTGGCCAGTAATAGAGCACGGCTCCTAGAGAATATTTCATGCTTTCAGCTCCTTACTGCCATTTCCGGTGATAGGCACCCAATGTGGTTTGAGTTCCTTCGGCCATTGCGCCAAGGCTATCCATCCAGCTTTGCTCGGCTTTATAGCCTTCTGGGTCTTTCTGGCAGCGATCGATGGCCTGACGCCATACTTTCGCCACTTGGCTTACATAGGCAGGGCTACGCTGACGGCCTTCAATTTTCACCGAGGCAATATTTGCACCCAGTAAATCAGGCAGAAGCTCAAGGGTATTCAGACTAGTAGGCTCTTCAAGCGCATGATATTTCTCGCCATCAACCATATAACGGCCCTTACACAGCGTTGGATAACCGGCGTTCTCGCCATCTTCATAGCGATCGATAAGCACGTCATTCAGGCGTGATTCCATACCTTGAGGGGTTTGCTGCCAGCGCACATAGCGAGCTGGAGAGCAGGCTCCAACGGTGTTAGGTGACTCGCCGGTGAGATAGGACGACAGGTAACAGCGCCCTTCGGCCATAATGCACAGGCTGCCAAAAGCAAAGACTTCCAGCGGAACTTCGCTGGTGCGTGCCAGCTGTTTCACCTGATGGATCGACAGCACGCGCGGTAGTACCACACGCGACACGTCAAAGTGCTGTTTATAGAAACGGATGGCTTCATCATTGGTTGCCGAAGCCTGAACGGACACGTGACGTTCCACGTGCGGATAGCGCTCGGCGGCATATTCGAGCATAGCGAGATCGGCTAAAATCAGCGCATCGGCTCCCAGCTGTGCGGCCATATCTACGGCACGTTCCCAGCGGGCATAGCCGTTAGGGTGGGCAAAGGTGTTAATCGCGATGTGCAATTTGCGGTTGTGGCGGTGCACATAGCTAACGGCTTCCTGAAGTTTTTTCTCGGTGAAGTTCAAGCCAGCGAAATGCCGTGCATTGGTATCATCTTTTAAACCGATATAAACGGCGTCTGCGCCGTTATCGATCGCTGCCTTCAGGGCAGGTAAATTTCCGGCGGGGCAAAGCAACTCCATATATCATTCCTGAACAAGCCACGTTAGCGATGAGTGGCAATTAATGACAACAGGTGATCGGTTGAACCCTGAGTGATAATTTTAATGGCGATCATTCTAGATAACCCATTCATCAGCCGTTTTGATTTGAGGCAGTTTCTCGCGTGTTGACAGCAGCAACATGGCGGTTATTCTTTACCCAAATTATTTTCGCGCTCTATGCGTGCCAAACTAATAAGGGTTCGTTTTGTTGATATAGCGCGCTGTCTTGCGCTGTTAATGTGGCAAAATACCCGCACCCGTATCAAAAGGAGTTATTCCAGTGTTGGAAAAATTACGAGCACGTTTAGTGCGTCAAGGCCCGGCGTTTTTAAGCGTCCCGTTAAAATTCACGCCGTTTGCTTTACAACGACAGGTGCTGGAACAACTGCTGGGCTGGCAATTTCGTCAGGCGCTTGAGGATGATGAGCTTGAATTTCTGGAAGATCGTTGGCTGAAGGTCGAAGTACGCGATCTTGGCTTAAAGTGGTTTGTCACCGTTAACCAAGGCAAACTACAGGTCAGCCAGCATCAAGAGGCTGATGTCAGCTTCAGCGCAGATGCCAACGATTTGATTCTGATTGCGGCACGTAAAGAAGATCCTGATACGCTATTTTTCCAACGCCGCTTACGTATTGAAGGGGATACTGAGCTTGGCTTATATGTCAAAAACTTGATGGATGCGATAGATTTAGATGCCATGCCTAAGCCGCTGCGTTTTGGTCTGTTACAGTTGGCTGAATTTGTTGATGCAGGTATGAAAGAAGCATCACCGCCCGCTACCCAAGAGGTTTCACCATGCTAATTCGCGTTGAAATTCCTGTTGATGCTGCTGGTATCGATCAGCTGCTACGCAACGCGTTCCCAACCAGTGAAGAAGCGGAGCTTGTACATCGTCTGCGTGAGGATGGGCTGCTAACGCTAGGCGTTGTTGCTACCGATGAAGAGGGCGGCGTGGTTGGATACGCGGCTTTCAGCCCGGTTTATGTTGATGGTGAAGACCGCCAATGCGTAGGCCTTGCTCCGGTGGTGGTGGATGAAGCTCACCGTCGTCAGGGGCTGGCAGAAAAAATCATTTATGAAGGGTTAGACTCCCTGAATGAATTTGGTTATTCCGCCGTTGTCGTGCTCGGTGAACCGGCCTATTTCAGCCGTTTTGGTTTTCAGAATGCCGCAGAACATGGCTTGCGTAGCAGACTTCCGGGCACTGAAGCGTCGTTTCAGGTTTACCCATTAGCCGATGGTGAAATGGAAAACTGCAAAGGGGTGGTTGAGTATTCAGCCCCGTTTGGACGCGGCTGAGTTTGAAACCTCTGGATGCTCCCCATTTTCAGGGAGTATCCAGAGTTTATAAGGCAAAACTAGGCGGCTTCTGTCTCAACGGTTTTTTGATTGCGATTGACCGCAACTTTAAACAGCCAATATATCAAGCTGGCGGCAAGCAACGAATTGATCGTTGGAATACCCCACTCGGTAACCAACCCCACAACACTCCCGACAATACTGGCGATAATAGCCGCCCAACCAATAACCGGTGTTTGGCTGTCATCCGGCAGTTTTCCTTCAGCTCGAGTCTTATCCAAAATATGGCGATGAGAACGCAGGATAAAATAGTCCACCAGCATAATGCCGATAATCGGTGGGAAAACTACGCCCAGCACGGTCAGGAAATCAACAAAGCGATCCAGAATACCCAGCACGGAAAGCGTGGTGCCTAATACACCAATGACCAATGTGGTAGAGATGTATTTCAGCTTCTTGCCGGTCAGTCCTTCGACCGCATTCACGATGCCGAGTGAAGACGAGTAGAGGTTGAGATCGTTAACTCTTAACGTTGAGAACACGACGACCAGTAGACCCGCACCGCCCGCGGCTTGTGCCATGATCGTCACTACGTCCGCGGTGCCTAAGGTTTTGGCAATCAGAATCGCCAACCCATTGATGATAAACTCACCAGCAACGATGGTGGCGATAGTGACGCCCAACACATGCTTTTTGTTTTTAGAGTAACGCGTTAAATCGGGCGTCATCAGGCTGGCGACAATCGCGCCACCCACGACGATAGTAATACCGGCGCTGATAGATAGCGGTTCACCGTGCGGTGCCAGTTGCATGATTTCAGGCAAATTATGCCCAGATAAAACATGAAAGGATATATAGGCGACCAGCAGAATAAACATCGGCACGGCGATTCTGGCTGCAATGCGCAAAGCTTTGAAACCAAATGCGACCAATATGGTGAGGAAGCTGCCGGATAGGGCGGCGGCCCAGCCAAAGCCCAGCTTGTGGCCGAGAGCAAAGTCCAAGGATTTGGCAAAAATGGCATTTTGGATCCCAAACCAGCCGAGCAAACTGACGGCGACTACCACGCCGATCAGCACTGAGCCCAAACGACCAAAACCACACCAGCGCGCCAACAGGCTGCCGGATATCCCTTCGCGCATTCCCGCTAAACCCAAGCCATAGGTGACAACGCCAAATATGACGCTGCCGATCAAGATGGCCGTAAATGCATCCGTTAGCGACATGGAATTACCCAATACCGCGCCCAGCATGAACTGATCTAGTGCGGTCAACATACCCATATGAACGATAGCGACGCTTAAAAATGAAACCCTTTTATCCTGTGGCACTCTGCTCAATGGATAATCTTCAATTTTGATCACGATAAGGTATACCCTTGTTGTTTAGATAAACTGAATCCCTTTTGCCACTAACCGGTCGGGAATATAATTATCCAAGTGCGCAACTTTGCAAAACTCCTCAAATTGTTGCTGCGTATGGACATCAGATTTTTGGTAAATGGTGTATATTCTGTTTTCTATTGTTTTGGTGCTGATGTTATATATTTTTGCGATTTCTTTAACCGAGCGTCGTTGCAACATTAAAAATATAACGTCTAATTCTGAACGAGTGAACGTTGTATTATTAATTTCAGTGGTGAGGATGCTGGGTTTCTGTTGGTTTATATATTTGAACGGAGATAGGCTATTAAGCGGTTTGGCGTTCCACATCACACCGATTAATTCTTTTTTCTCATTAAAAATAGGCAATTTTTCACTGATATAAGGCATGAGAAATTCTTTCCCGTACCAGTAATGTGTTTCTATTACTGTGACGCGATCCTGAGATTCTTCAGTTCTTTTATCGTGCTCTATAAATTCAGGAGAGAGCTCAGCCCAATGGGCGGGGAATTCATCGTCCCTTTTACCTTCGATATCGAAATTAAGGGGGATATTGGTATAGAGATAAGCTGCCTGATTCATATAGACATGGCGAGAGTGCAGATCTTTGATGCCCCACGGTTCACTCAAGTGTTCCATCATGGCAATCAGGCCCTTGAAATAAATGTCATTATTTTTGTCGGGCAAATCCATGACAACCTCTCCGCTCAAGAATGTATTAGAGTTCTTTTGCTAGATAGTGCCGAGTAAATCTGTGGGCATACCCGCCTAAATCACCATATACACGATAGCCTAATTTTTCATAAAAACCTCTGGCTTGGAAATCGAAAGTATCGACATAAGCCATGTGGCAACCGCGCTTTAGCGCCTCTTTTTCAGCATTTTCCATCAGTTGGCGACCATATCCACTTTTACGGTATTCGTCGCTGACCCACAGATATTGAACTTCAAGTCCGCCCCACCAAGTTCTTGCCACCAAACCCGCAACGATTTTCCCTGCATCGTCGGTGATGGTTAAAAATAGCGGATGAATATCGACGGCTTCGGTTTTGCTATTGTGCGCCCAGAGACTGTCAATGACATACTCTTCATCCTGCGGGTTTGGCGCATCCGTAATATTGATGTTCATGGTGAAAGATACCTTTGCGTGTAAATAATTAGGGTTGTAATTAAAAGAATTGAGCTAAACCAATTTTAGTATCACTTTTATTAAAGTGTTTCAAGGGTGGTTTTCACCCGTTCACGGATTGATGCTCAGTGTTTATATTGAATGTGACAGAGTTAAATAAATAACGACGTGCCTCGTAACCTTCGCTGTTTGTGGCGCTCTGTCTGAAGATGCTGATTTCGCCTCACCAGGGCGCTATAAAGAAAAACCAGCCGTTTTTTACGGCTCCACCGCTAGAGCAACAGTCAATTGCCAAAGGGGAGCCGCATATTTTTTCCTGCATTAATAAACTTTCTTGTTTATTTACGCTATCCCAAACCATTCCTCGAGTAATTCTGGTCTTTCCGTCACCAATTTCTCTTTCTGTGCTTTATTCAGTTGTTTAATTCGATATTCCAACCGCAGAGCTTGCCCCCTCTCACCCACTAAGCATGAAAATGCTAACTGTAATGGCCCCTTGCCACGTAACGCCTTCGCGCCTGTACCATTCTGATGTTGCTGATAGCGGCGTTCCACGTCGGTGGTAATACCGGTATAAAGCGCGCCTGATGCGGTGCGTATGAGATAGAGATACCAGCGGGTTTCATGCGGTTCGGTAGTCATTAGGATTTAATCGGTTAGCCGTTTCATGACATTATACCCTTATCCATCACGGCCTGTGAGACCCACCCATGACGACTGATAAAGAGCATATTTGCCGCTTCCTGCATGCCCAGCATGTGTTAACGCTTGGAACCTGTTGGGAGGGGGAAATGTGGTGTGCCAACTGTTTCTACGTCTTTGATGAAGAGCGTATGGCGCTCTATTTCATGACGGAAACGCGCACCCGTCACGGTGGAATATTGCTTAAAAATCCTCGGGTCGCGGGAACCATCGCGCATCAAACCAAAACCATTGCGCTGATCCGTGGCCTGCAATTTTCTGGCGAGGCGGTGATATTAGAAGATGAAAATGAGCGTTTGGCGCGTAGCCGCTATTTTCAACACTTCCCCGCCGCTCGTTTAATGTCAGCGCCTATTTGGCAGCTTTCGCTCAACCAGATAAAAATGACGGACAACAAACTAGGCTTTGCGAAGAAAATTCGCTGGGAGCGAACCCCTGCGCAGGAATAACGGCGACATAATCATTATGACGACGGAAAAGTTAGATATATATCACTGAAACTAATTGCTTGAAGTCCTTACCTGTCGCTTTTCTCGCGTTATACTCAAGACAGGGAGGAAAACGGATGAAAATTTTATTGTTAGGCGCAACGGGTTTAGTCGGAAGTGAATTACTTAAACTTCTAGAACAGGATCCGGGCATCAGCAAGATCTATGCCCCAACGCGTAAGCCCTTACCGCCGTCAGAAAAACTGGTGAATCCGGTTGCAGACGATCTGTGCGCGACGATGGCAACATGGACGACCCCTATTGATATTGCATTTTGTTGCTTGGGTACTACGCGCAAAGATGCTGGCAGCGATGCCGCATTTCGCTATGTAGATTATACGCTGGTGGTTGAGTGTGGGTCGGTTGCGCTAAAAAATGGCTGCCAGCATTATTCAGTGGTGAGTGCGCTTGGCGCGAATCCACAGTCTTCGTTCCTCTATAGCCGCACGAAAGGGGAAATGGAGAAGGCGTTAGAGCTGCAAGCGTGGCAGCATCTCACGATAGTGCGTCCGTCAATGTTACAAGGCGACAGGCCAAAACCACGATTGTTAGAGCAAATTTCAGAACCCATCTTTAAGTTGTTGCCAGAGAAATGGAAAGCCGTGGAAGCTTCAGCCGTAGCGATGGCGATGCTGAAATCTGCACGTAACCCAGCGCCTTATCGCTTGCAGATCATCGAGTCAGAACAGATTCAAAAATATTCTCAATAGTTGCCACTCTCATCTGCGGTCAGCGCTAATCCATCTCTGGCCGCTTCAATACCTTCGGGAAGCGAATTTTCCAGCATCCACGCATCAAACTGATGGCTAATGTGGGTCAACCAAATTTTCTCGCAGCCTATCTGCTGTTTTAACGCTATTACCGTATTGAGATCGCTGTGGTTTTTCGGCGTGCTTGGGCGTGGCTCATGGCTACAGTCGATAATCATGATTTCAGGTGGTTGCTGGCATAAAAACTCTGCGCTAGCTTCGGGCAAGCCTGCGGTATCTGTCAGGTAGGCTATTCGATGATGAGGCGTTGCGAATAGATAACCAAAAGTGAGTTTTGAATGGTTGAGCGGAAGCGGGGTGATACTTAATCCTTGCAGTTGGATGGTTTCAAACGCCGTGAGCGTATGGTTGAAATCAAGTATGCCGGGATGCTTAAACAGATCGTCGCAGCCCATTTCATCCGGCGGCCCATAGACGGGAATGCTATCACCCACACCCCAGCGCAGCGGAAATAATCCCTGAACATGGTCCATATGGTAATGCGTTAGCAAAAACTGGCTAATTTGCTCAGGTGTAAACTGTTCGGTGAGATCGTGCAAACCTGCGTCAATCAGCGTTCGGCTGCCGTTATATTCCAGCATGGCGCTACAGGATTTTCGCCGATATTGCGGCTGCTCTCGGGCGCGCTGACAGACAATGCAATGACAGCCAAAAGCGGGTACCTGCTGTGCTCCGCCGGTGCCTAAAAATGTGAGAGTAAGCTTGGACATCGTTACTGATCCGACAGCGGTTTGACGAAGCGAAAGTGAGTGTGAAGATAGCCTTCACGCTGATAAAAACGATGCGCGTCATAACGCGTTGCGCGGGTAGACAGCTCGGTCTGCTCCGCCCCTAATTCACGTGCCGTATCTTCCGCCCAACGCAACAGCCGTTTACCCACGCCAGCGCCACGCGCCTGCGGCGTAATGATCAGCTCCTGAATTTCGGCAATCCAGTTGACGTGATGCAGATGATATTGCAGATGAAGGCTAATAAATCCCAGTACCTCGCCGTCCTGTGTGGCTAGCGCATAATGCATATTTGGATTGGCCAAATTGAGCGCATAGCCTTTGGCAAATGCGAGGCGGTCAAACTCACATTGCTCAAGTTCACACATCAGGTGATACACCGTGTTTTCATCCAGCGCGGTGGCGGGGCGTAAAATGATATGGGGAGAAGTCGTCTCTGGCATACAGAACCTCTACGTGATGGTGAAACAAAAAATTAAACGGAAACAGCAATAGTGCGCTCTACGAGGCGCAAAAACTCCCGCAACGTATGCTGCAAATCATCATTATTATTCAGATAGTCGCAGCGTGCGCTTTCCGGTAATTGATAATCCTGTGCACGTTGCAAACGCTGCTCTATTTGCAGCGGTGTTTCGCGCCCACGCGTTAATAATCGCTGGCGCAAGGTGGCTTGAGAAACTTGCAAACATACGGCCTGCATTCGATCACCGTAGCGTTCACGGGCGATAGGCAGATGGGCGCGAGAACCGTTGACCACCACGTTAATCCCTTGAGCCAGCCACTGATCTATTTCTATACCCAAGCCATAATAATGCTGATTAGCCTGCCAGTGCAGCGCAAAAAGTCCTTGGCTGCGCCGCTGTATAAACTCGTTCTCACTGAGCTCAATGTGGTTTTCCGAGCCTGCATGGCAGGCTCGGGTAATGTAGCGATGGGCGACGAGCAGCGGAGCAGTTTGCTGCTCGCGTAACGCCTGAAGCAAACTGTCTTTACCTGAGCCCGATGCGCCAACCAGATAAATTAATTTTGCCATTAGAACACCCGTATCCCTTCACGCCAGACGTGATTCACATGAATATGCTCGCCGTGGCGTTGAGCTAATACCAAATCCGCTCTTTTGCCTTCCGCAAGCACGCCGCGATCGGATAATCCCAGCGCTTTCGCCGGATTGCGCGTCACTAATGACATCGCCTGAGGCAGCGTAAACGTATTGTGCTCGCTGGCGGCGACGCAAAACGCGGCATCCAACAGGCTAGCGGGATAATAGTCGGAGGACAGAATGTCCAAGACGCCGAGCGAAGCCAATTCATGAGCCGCAACGTTGCCGGAATGCGAGCCGCCACGCACAATATTGGGGGCACCCATCATCACCTGCAAGCCGCGCTGATGTGATGCATGTGCCGCCTCTACCGTGGTGGGGAATTCGGCAATCACGCTGCCTAACTGATGTGATTCATCGGCATGTGCTTCGGTGGCATCATCATGGCTGGCGAGCGCAATACCGCGCGTGCGGCAGAGTTCAGCGATGGCGTGCCGATTAGGCTGTGACCAGCGCTCAGCATTTTCCAACTGTTCACGTTCATAGGCATCCATCTGCTCATCGCTGAGATGGTATTTGCCCTGAAAGTATTCGCGATATTTCTGCGGGTTGACGAATTGGCGCTGTCCGGGAGAGTGATCCATCAATGAAACCAGAGACACGCCGCGTTTCTCCACCAGTTGTTGAAACAGAGGAAGCGTGCTGTGATGGGGTAACTCGCAGCGCAAGTGTAGGCGATGTTCAGCGCGATTGACGCCGCGCTGCTGGCTGTCGATCACCGCGTTGATCATTTTTTCCAGATTATCTAAGCGATCGCCGCCGTCGCGCACGTCACCTAAGGCTACGGCATCAAGCACCGTGGTGATCCCGCTGGCAATCATCAGCGCATCGTGGCTGCTCATGGCAGAATGCGCAGGCCAGCTGACTTTGGGACGCGGAGTGAAAAACTTGTCCAAATTATCGGTATGTAGCTCAATTAAACCGGGCAGCAGCCAGCCGCCGTGGCCGTCTATGGCTTCGGGCAAACGGCTATCGCTATCGGCAAAGGCGCGGATCACGCCGTCTTGAACCTCAAGCGAACCTGCCACCACTTCATTTTCCAGCACCAGTTTTACATTGTTCACGATCATGGTTTTGCTCCGCTATTCAGTCATCACATGCAGACGATCTGCAACATGGTCGCGCACGGCTTCATCATGGAAGATCCCGACGATAGCGGCACCACGTGCTTTGGCTTGATCGATCAAACTCACCACCGCGGCGCTATTGGTGGTATCGAGCGACGCTGTAGGTTCATCGAGCAACAAAATGGGATAATCAACCACGAACCCACGGGCGATATTCACGCGCTGCTGCTCGCCGCCGGAAAAAGTGGAAGGTGCCAAATGCCAGAGGCGTTGGGGAACGTTGAGATGGGTTAACAACGCCGCCGCTTTTTGTTCGCAGGCCTGACGTTCGTAGCCCAGTTCAAGCATCGGCTGCATCACCACGTCTAATGCGCTAATGCGTGGGATCACGCGTAGAAACTGGCTGACCCAGCCGATCGTTTGGCGACGTACGGCGAGGATCTGCCTTGCTGGGGCTTGCACCATATCCAGCCATTCACCCTGATGTTGTACCCAGATGCTGCCTTCATCGGGCAGATAGTTAGCATAAAGCGATCGCAACAGCGTTGATTTGCCGCTGCCTGAATGACCGTGCAACACCACGCATTCACCGGCGTTCACTTCCAATGACGCGTCTGAAAGTACCGGCAGACGAATACTGTTTTGGTGATGCAGCACAAAGGTTTTACTCAGATTTTCTACGCGCAAGCGTGTTGTTATGGTCATGATTTTCGCTCAGTTTTGTAAAACGGAAGAAACCAACAACTGGGTATACGGATGATGAGGATCGTCTAATACGCGATCCGTCAGCCCGCTCTCAACCACTTTGCCTTGCTTCATCACCAGCAAACGATGCGCCAGCAGGCGAGCAACGCCGAGATCATGGGTCACGATCACTACGGCTAACTGAAGCTCGACCACCAAAGTGCGCAGCAGATCGAGCAGGCGTGCCTGGACTGAAACATCAAGCCCGCCGGTGGGTTCATCCATAAACACAACGCGCGGATGAGTCACCAAATTGCGCGCTATTTGCAGGCGTTGCTGCATACCGCCTGAAAACGTGGTGGGTAGATCGTCAATACGCGTGGCTGGGATCTCCACGTCTTCCAGCCAACGCATGGCTTCGGCACGAATATTGCCGTAATGACGTTGCCCTACGGCCATTAAGCGTTCGCCGATATTGCCACCGGCTGAAACGTGCGGGCGTAGCCCGTCGAGCGGATGCTGATGCACCACGCCCCATTCGGTGCGCAGCAGGCGACGGCGGTCGCTTTCGCTCATAGCGTATAAATCCTGAACGCCTTGGGCGCTCAAATAGCGAATCTCTCCCTGCTGCGGGGTGAGACGCGCAGAGATGGATTTCAGCAGCGTTGTTTTACCGGATCCCGACTCTCCGACGATCCCCAACACTTCGCCCGGATAGAGATCGAAAGAGACATCGCTAAAGCCTTTGCCCGGCGCATACAGGTGGGTCAGATTGTTCACGGAAAGCAGCGGCAGATCGTCGGCTGGCGCTGAGAAGATCGAGTCTGTGGCGTTCATTGCGCGTTGGCCTCGCTGTGCTGGCGGCAAAAATCGGTGTCGGAGCAGACGAACATTCTGGAGCCTTGATCGTCGAGCACCACTTCATCCAAATAGCTGTGCTGCGATCCGCAAATCGCGCAGGGCTGATCCCATTGCTGCACGCTGAACGGATGATCGTCGAAGTCGAGGCTTTCCACTTTGGTGAACGGGGGTACGGCGTAGATCCGTTTTTCGCGTCCGGCACCAAATAGCTGAAGCGCGGGCATCATGTTCATCTTGGGATTATCAAATTTTGGGATGGGGGAGGGAGCCATCACATAGCGATGATTCACCTTCACGGGGTAATCATAGGTAGTTGCAATGTGGCCGAAGCGTGCGATGTCCTCATACAGTTTCACCTGCATAACGCCATATTCCTCCAGCGCATGCATTTTTCGCGTTTCGGTTTCACGTGGCTCAATGAAACGCAGCGGCTCAGGCATGGGAACTTGATAGATAATAATTTGATCTTGGCGTAGCGGCGTTTCAGGTATGCGGTGGCGAGTTTGAATAAGCGTAGCGTCGGCGGTCACTTCGGTGGTGTTAACGCCGGTAACGCGCTGGAAGAAACGGCGAATTGATACCGCATTGGTGGTGTCGTCTGCGCCCTGATCGATCACTTTTAAGGTATCGGCTTCACCAATCACGCTGGCGGTGAGCTGAATTCCGCCGGTTCCCCAGCCATAGGGCATCGGCATTTCTCGTCCGCCAAAAGGCACCTGATAGCCGGGGATCGCCACGGCTTTGAGGATCGCGCGGCGGATCATGCGTTTGGTCTGCTCATCGAGATAGCCGTAGTTATAGCCCGCTAAGCAGTAACCGGTTAGCACGTTAGTCATGTGCATTCTCCTGACGGTCATTGAATTCCTGTTGTAAACGGTGGAGTAATTCCAGCTCGGCTTGAAAATCAACGTAGTGCGGTAATTTAAGGTGGGAGACAAAACCGGCGGCTTCTACGCTATCGGCATGCGCCAGCACGAACTCTTCGTCTTGAGCGGGGCCGTTGATCTGCTCTTGGTAATCGGGTGCCTGAAGGGCGCGATCGACCAGCGCCATCGCCATCGCTTTGCGCTCGCTCATGCCAAACACCAAGCCGTAGCCGCGCGTGAAATGCGGGGCATCATCGGGTTGGGCAACAAAGCCGTTGACCATTTCGCATTCGGTCAGCAACAGCTCGCCAATATCAACGGAAAAACCCAGCTCTTCAGGCGTAATACTCAGGCTGACATAGCCGCTGCGAATTTCTCCCGCAAACGGATGGTTACGCCCATAGCCGCGTTGAGTGGAGTAGCCCAGCGCCAGCAGATAGCCCTCGTCGCCACGCACCAACTGCTGTAAACGCGAAGAGCGAGAGCAGGGATAAACCGGCGGTGTGCGGGTGATGTCGTCGGGTTCAGCGCCGTTGTCGTGTTCCGCGCGTGCCAGCCCTTGCTGTGCCAACATGTTGAAGACGTGCGGGCTATGCGATTCGTTCATCGCTTCATCGCGGTTGATTTCCGGCGTTTCGCCGTTGGCTAACAGCGTGAAATCTAACAGCCGATGGGTGTAGTCATAGGTGGGGCCGAGCACTTGGCCACCGGGCAGGTCTTTATACACTGCCGAAATGCGGCGCTCTAAACGCATATCCTGCGTGTCCAAGGCATCGCTGACCGCCAGACGCGGTAGGGTAGTGCGATAGGCACGCAGTAAAAAGATGGCTTCGACCAGATCGCCGCTGGCCTGTTTGATCGCCAGCGCGGCAAGTTGTCTATCGTAGATCCCGCCTTCGGTCATCACGCGATCGACGGCTAACGTAAGTTGCTGATCGATTTGATCAACGCTGAGTTCATTGAGCTGAGACGATCCGCGGCGCTTCTGTTCTTGCAAACGGTGGGCGGCGGCGATGGCTTTTTCGCCCCCTTTAACGGCTACGTACATCGAACACCTCCACGAGCGTGGTGCGCGGAATGGCAAGCAGACGTTCGCCGCAGGTAAAGACGAAATCGCAGCCCAGCGGGAAGCTGTGCGAACGTTCGGTTAAGGCGTTGAGCACGACGTCTGAAATCTGGGGCGCAATCATGCGCTCTTCTAAAATGCCGGGGCCGGTGAGGCGCAACATGTGGCCACCGCTGAGGCTTTTTACCTGCACAATCACCGTGGCGCTGGTTTCCGGTGATACATCTTCACCTTGTGCGAAATCAGTCAGTTGTTCAGCGGTAACCTGTTCATTCACGACCGTAAAGGCGGCCAGTGAAGGTTCAATGGCCAGCGGAGCGCCGGTATGAAAGCGCAGATTTTGCTGCGCGGTTTCCGAGCTTAGCTCGGGAGGGAACCATACTGGCGTATCTTGGTCACTCAGGGTTAACAGTACGCTGGTGGTGGCGCTGTTGAGCGGTAGCCAGCCTTCTGGCGTGTTATTTAAATTCACGATCACGCCGGGTTCGCTCATGGCTTTCAGCAGGCGGCGAAAATGGTTTTGTGCATCATGCACGGGCAATGTAAAAGCGGTCATTAACGTCATTAGTTATCTCCGCGAACCAGAGTGAAGAAGTCTACTCGGCTAGCTGCAATTTCTTGGGCGCGCTGCTGGTGTCGTTCTTGTTGCAGTGCGGCGAGTGGGTTAATCAGGTTTTCCAGCAAAGTTATGTTGTGCTCGCGCTCTTGCAGCAGGGCGTCGATTAACGCGCAGCGCTCGGCGTGAGATTTGTCGCGGCCAAGCTGATAGCTGTAGCCATAGGTGCCGCTGCTGAGCTGAATGACTGCGCGAGTGAGCGTGGCGTCGCCGAGGAAAAAGCGCTGGCCGCTTCCGCCGGTACGCGCCTGTATTTGGGTGAGGCCCGTTTCTGCGGGGCGAATATTTTTCCACTCAAGTGCATTGAGATGCAGGGCATCCCACAGCGGTTTAAGGTCGTCGGGCTGGCTGTGTGCCAGCGTTGCCATCCAGCGTTGGCGCTCAGCGATTGAAAAATGAGAGTGAGACGGTGTGGCGTCCATTTAGTGCTCCATGGTCAGTTCGATCATGTCGGCACGCGTCAGGCTAACGGAATACTCCGCAGGCTGTGACTGGCCTTCACAGTGATTTAAGGTACGAACACACATCAGCGGTGCGTGGGTGGCGATTTCTAACAGTCGGCTCTCTTTGGCCTGTGCGCGGCGTGCGCTAATGCGGGTTTGAGTGCGGCTGAGTTCACGTCCAAGATGCTGTTGGATATAACCGTGCAGCGAACCGCTGGTGAAGTTTTGCAACGTGCTCCACCAACTGAGATCCGGTAGGAAATGGTCAATAACGCATACCGGCACGCCGTTTACACGGCGCAGGGTGCGCAAATGAATAACCTGTTGGCCTTCTTCCATCCCTAACGCATCGGCAATATGGCTAACCGTAGGGCGGAGCACCGAGATCAACCGCTCGCTGGTGGGATGGCTACCCTGTTCCAATAGGTTTTGACTAAAGCGAGCCTGTGAGTGCAGCGGATAATCAAACGGGCGCATCAACACTAAAACGCCTACGCCTTGACGACGTTGCACCCAGCCTCGAACGACTAATTCATCAATGGCGCGGCGCAGAGTGTGGCGATTCACCTCATAACGTTCAGCGAGCTGATGCTCTGCGGGAAGATAGTCTCCGCACTGGTAATGTTGGCGTAGGTCTTGTTCCAATAACGCCGCAATCTCTTGATAGCGGGTGGGGAAGCTGGTCGGATGTCTAGATAAGTGCATAACAAACAAAGCCTCTTTAATCAGATGAAGTGCTTGCGTAGACGCTGAGACATGAAATCCAGCAGGCTGACCGTGACGATGATGAACACCATCAGCGCGCAGGTTTGCTGGAACTGAAATCCGCGGATGGCTTCCCACAGGGTGACGCCGATACCACCGGCACCCACCATGCCCACCACGGTGGCGGAGCGAACGTTGGATTCAAAACGGTAGAGTGAATAAGAGATCCACAGCGGCATAACCTGAGGAAGAACGCCGTAGATGATCTCTTCCAGCTTGTTGGCACCGGTGGCTTTGACGCCCTCAATGGGGCCCGGCTCGATGGCCTCGACCGCTTCTGAAAACAGCTTCGCCAAAACGCCGGTGGTATGAATAAATAGCGCCAGCACGCCAGCAAATGGGCCAAGACCAACGGCCACCACAAACAGCATGGCGAATACCATTTCGTTAATGGCGCGGCAGGCGTCCATCAGTCGGCGGGTCGGTTGGTAGATCCACCACGGCACGAGGTTTTCGGCGCTCATCAGCCCTAGTGGAATAGATAGCACTATGGAAAGCGCGGTTCCCCAAACGGCGATTTGGAGCGTTACCAGCATTTCGCCAAGATATTGCTGCCATTGGCTAAAATCGGGCGGGAAGAAATCAGCGGCAAAGGTCGCCATATTGCCAGCATCACGAAACAGCGTGAGCGGAGCCATTTCCGCGCCATGCCAAGACCAAGCGAGAACCGCAAGTAGAATGGCACCGGTGAAAAGGCTAAACCAGCTACGCTTTTGCTCGGGCACTAGGGCTGCGGTGGATTGAGTGGTTTGCATCTGTATCTCCAATTTGGTATCGCTTTTCTCCTAGCTCAGCTTTGCTGCATGCAGAGCTAGGAGGCGAAGGCCAAATTACTGAGTGGCTGTTTTCAAACTGTTCATGGCGTTTAGCGCCGAACTCAGACGATCGAGATCGTCCATTTGAGCCTGTAGCGCCGCGGTTTTTGTGGCTTTGTCGGTTGGGCTTAAACCTTCGTTGGCTTTGATCGTCTGAGTTTGCTTAAA
Source organism: Hafnia sp. CBA7124 (assembly GCF_002355555.1). Classification (NCBI taxonomy): domain Bacteria; kingdom Pseudomonadati; phylum Pseudomonadota; class Gammaproteobacteria; order Enterobacterales; family Hafniaceae; genus Hafnia; species Hafnia sp. CBA7124. The sequence continues at coordinate 603,359 of NZ_AP017469.1, forward strand.
CAGTGAGAGCTGGCGGATGGGAACCAGTTGAAGATCGCTGGATGGGCGGAACGGTGCCCAGCTCAAGCCTTTTAGAACCTGTTGTTCTTCCGGCGTTTTGCCGTAATTCATAAAGAAGCCGTAGATCTTTTGTTTGGCATCTTCTGGCAAGTTTTTACGCCATACGATCGGGTCGCCGGGGATCAACGGTGATTTCCAGATCACTTTCAGATCTTTGAATTTCTCCGGAGCCGTGATCTTCAGACGATCGAGGTTTTCGGTATTGTTGGTCGCTACGTCAACCTGTTTGTTCGCCACGGCGAGCGCGTTGGTTTCATGGTTAGCGTTCACGGTGCGTTTAAAGTCGCTAGCGGCGGTATTGTTCTTAGCGAAAACGTAATAGCCAGGGACTAAATAACCGGAGGTAGAGTTAGGATCGCCGTTGCCGAAGGTAAGATCCTTCTTCTTAGCCAGCATTTCTTGAACGTTGTTGATCGGGCTGTCTTTATTCACGATCAGCACGCTCCAGTAACCAGGTGAACCATCTGCAGCCACGGTTTGCGCAAAGACTTGTCCGTTGGCGCGATCCACGGCTTCCATCGCCGAGAGGTTGCCATACCACGCGATATCGACTTTATTAAAGCGCATGCCTTGGATGATGCCTGCATAGTCTGGGGCGAAGAAGGCATTGACCTTCATACCCAGCTTTTTCTCCATATCCTTGAGGAACGGGTCCCACTGCGGTTTTAGGTTTTGTTGTGATTCCGTCGAAATAATGCCGAAGTTGAGCGCCGGAGCCTGTTCTTCAGCGTGTGCAGTGCCAAGCAGGGTACAGACGCTGAACATGCTGGTGAAAGCCAGCGCGGCTACCGTTTTGTAAGTCATGTGATGACTCCCTATGAGCATGTTGAAGGTTCGAATTAAGCCGCAACGGCTTCGGTTTCAGTGGTTGATACGTTGACGCGGTTTACGCCGCGATAGAGATGTTCAATTTGCTCGCGTGCTAAATGCGCGCTCTCACCGTCGTAGAAAACATGTCCCTGACGCAGCGCTATGACGCGTTGGCAATAGCGCAGGGCGTAATCCACCTGATGCAGAGTGACCACCACGGTGATGCCGTCTTTTTGATTAATATCGAGCAGGGTTTCCATCACGATGCGGGCGGACTCAGGATCCAGTGACGCGATGGGTTCATCGGCGAGAATAACTTTGGCTTTTTGCATCAGCGCACGCGCAATGGCAACACGCTGCTGCTGGCCACCGGAAAGCGTGGATACACGCTGGTGGGCGAAGGAGGCCATGCTCACGCGAGTGAGAGCCTGCATGGCCTGCTGTTTTTGTTCTTGAGTGAACCAACCGCAACAGGTGCGCCAAAATGGCGTTGCGCCTAGCGCACCAATGAGCACATTTTCGAGAACCGTCAGGCGATTCACTAAATTGAATTGCTGAAAGATATAGCCAATATCGCTGCGGCTACGGCGAATATCTGCCGCGAGACGTCCCTGCTTTTGAATGGTGCGGCCTAATAATTCGATATGGGAGTCATCATGGCGGTCGCCGGTGATAAGTCCGCTTAGATGGCGAAGCAGCGTGGATTTTCCTGAGCCAGAAGGGCCGAGCAAGGCCACCATCTGTCCTTGTTGAACTTCCATGCCAACGCTGTGCAGCGCCTGCTGACCGGCGAATGTTTTACTGAGGTTGGTAACTCGAATAATCGACATGGCGTAACCCTCTTTAGTGAGGTGGTCAAATTAAGTTGCGCTCATGGTGCCGATTGAAAATGACAAAATGGTTATTTATATGTTGCAGAAATATGAATAGTTGAAGGCGTTAGGATGACAGCCATATAGAGAAGGGATACAAAGCAGATTGAAAAAATAGTGTCGTTGAGCCGCGCTGAGCGGTGCATTCTGTACCGCGTATTGCCTGCTCGTTGGCTTTAAGGGGAAATGGATAACATCGAAGGTATCCGTAGGATCACGGGTGCCTTCGGTGATTGTGCCGCATGCTTTTGATGAGCGGCTGAATGATGCGCTCAGCGCAGCTTGTGAATAACCTGATTCGCACTGCCGCGCCAGATGAGCATCGGATCCTTGAGATCTTGCACAAATTTTCCGTCGATGAGTACGTTGATTAAATCTACCACTTCACGCTGTGCATCGCTCAGTTCGTCAAGCTTATAGCCTGTCCAAACCCAGATATCCTTGCCTTCACATTCCGCACGCACGCGTTGTACGAGCTTCAGAATAAACGGCACATTTTGCGGATGCAGCGGATCGCCACCGGAAAGAGATAAACCCTGACGTGGGATGCGCGAGTCATTCAGATCGGCAATGATCTGATCTTCCATTTCTTGCGTAAACGGCATGCCGGAATTCAGGCGCCATGTGCTTTTGTTATAGCAACCGGGGCATTCATGCACACAACCGGCAACGAATAACGTGCAGCGCGTACCCGGCCCGTTGACGACGTCTACGGGGTAATATTGATGGAAATTCATATCTGCTTATCTATAAGAAATGCGGAGGTAAGCCCCCTCCCAGCCTCCCCCTTGGCAGGGGGAGGAGCGGATCGCGTTTTTATCCATCCGCTCCGAACGGTTCCCACCCCTGCTAAGGGGAGGGCTAGGGTGGGGTCATTCGTTGTATTTAACCAATCTGCCCGTTGTTCAAATGCTTAACGCGGCGTTTAACTTCTTCTTGCTTACCGGCGTTGAACGGACGAGCATCAGGGCTACCCAGATAGCCACAGACGCGGCGGATCACGGAGACCTTAGCCGAATCGTGATTACCACATTTCGGGCAGGTAAAGCCTTTGCTGGTACACTCAAACTCACCGGTGAAACCGCACTCGTAGCACTCATCAATTGGCGTATTTGTGCCGTAGTAAGGGACACGGCTATAGCTATAATCCCAGACGTCTTCCAGCGCTTTCAGGTTGTGCTGTAAGTTTGGATATTCGCCGTAGCAAATGAAGCCGCCGCTCGCCAATGGCGGGTATGGCGCTTCGAAATCCAGCTTGTCGTATGGGTTAACTTTTTTCTCAACGTCCAAGTGGAAGCTGTTGGTGTAATAACCTTTATCGGTCACGCCCGGTACAACGCCAAATTCAGCGGTATCCAAGCGGCAGAAGCGGTCACACAGGTTTTCGCTTGGCGTGCTGTATAAGCTGAAGCCGTAGCCGGTTTCTTCTTTCCAGCTGTCGGTTGCCTGCTGTAAACGTGCAACAATCGCTACGGCTTTCGCACGCAGGGTTTCATCGTCGAAGACGTGAGTTTGGTTGCCAAACAGCGCATTCATCGTTTCATGAATACCGATATAGCCCAGTGAAATTGACGCACGGCCATTTTTGAAAATATCAGCAATATTGTCGTCGGCTTTCAGGCGAACACCACATGCACCTTCCATATAGAGGATAGGTGCAACGCGTGCTTTGATACCTTCCAGACGAGCAATACGCGTCATTAATGCTTTCTTAGAAAGCTCTAAACGTTCGTCCAGTAATTTCCAAAATGCAGCTTCGTCACCTTTAGCTTCTAAAGCGATACGCGGCAGGTTTAGGCTAATGACGCCGAGGTTGTTACGCCCTTCGTGGATCATCTCACCATTTTCTTCATACACACCCAAGAAGCTACGGCAGCCCATTGGTGTTTTGAACGAGCCGGTAACTTTAACCACTTGATCATAGTTAAGAATATCTGGGTACATACGCTTGCTAGCACACTCTAGCGCCAACTGTTTGATATCGTAGTTAGCGTCGCCAAACTTGTGGTTCAGGCCATCGCGAATGGCGAAGACCAGTTTAGGGAATACGGCAGTTTTACGGTTTTTACCTAAGCCTGCGATACGGTTTTTCAGGATAGATTGCTGGATAAGACGAGACTCCCAGCTGGTTCCCAAGCCAAAGCCGAAGGTGACAAACGGGGTTTGACCGTTAGCGGTATGCAGCGTGTTGACTTCGTATTCCAAAGATTGGAAGGCGTCGTAGCACTCTTTTTCGGTGCGCGTTTTTGCATATCCTTCTGCGTCTGGAATATTCCATTCTTCAGCGGTCTTACGGTGTTTTTCGAAGCTTGCAGTCACAAACGGTGCCAGAACTTCGTCAATACGATTTATCGTGGTGCCGCCATAAATATGGCTGGCGACCTGAGCGATAATCTGCGCGGTCACAGCGGTTGCGGTTGAGATAGATTTAGGACGCTCAATTTCTGCGTTACCCATCTTAAAGCCGTTAGTCAGCATGCCTTTAAGGTCAATCAGCATGCAGTTAAACATTGGGAAGAACGGAGAGTAATCCAGATCGTGGTAGTGAATTTCACCGCGCTCATGCGCAAGCACCACGTCGCGCGGCAGAATGTGCTGCGTCGCGTAGTGTTTTGCCACGATACCCGCCAACAGATCGCGCTGGGTTGGGATGACTTTACTGTCTTTGTTAGCGTTTTCGTTCAGCAAAGCGGCATTGCTTTGCTCAACCAGGCCACGGATTTCCTGATTAAGACGGCCACGTTGTTCACGAGATACGTCACGGTCGTGACGATACTCAATGTATGCACGCGCAAGCTGCTTATAGTTGCCTGCCATCAGCTGGTTTTCTACTGCGTTTTGAATCACATGGATATCAACACGCTCGAGATCGGCCATCTGCATAGCGACTACGCGGGCGACGGTTGCACAATAATCAGTATCATCAACGCCTGCCGCTCGGGCAGCACGCACCACAGCTTCCTTGATTCGCTGTTCGTCAAATGGTACCTGACAACCGTCCCGTTTAATCACTATTGGTTTCACCGCGTCGCTCCTTTTTCCCTTTTTGTGTGTTATCCACAGCCACAATCCGCGTGCCATAAGGCTTGACGCAGTCTTGTGGATGTTTTGTGGATAACTACTACATATGGGTATGTTCTAAAGTGAGACACACTATATATGGTATTTGATTTGAGTTAAAGCGCAGTAGTTTGACATAGCGCAAAGATTTTTATTTTCGGTAGAAACGTTATACAAACCGAGAGCGAGGTCGTTTTTCTAAATGCAACAAGAGTTGTTTGCAGGCGGTGAGGGGATGGTTAATGGAGTGTAGTCAGGGAGAGAATACGTGAATAACCTATTCATAAATGATGCGAGTAGTGAGGAATCTGTAGCGGTTATTTGAAAATAAATTGGTAATCAACAATATAACTGCCTACGCGATTCACTCGTGCAGTAACCCACACCGCATCCATTCCTTGCTGCCGTTTATTACCGATTTTCAGCTCTTCTTTTGAAGAACAAAGCTCGATCCAGCGTGAAGTAGAAATGTCTTTCAGCCATACGCCAGCCTCGCAGCGATATCTTCCCCTGTAAGGGCCTGGAATCGAAACATCATAATCGCTGGTATAGGAAATTGTTTTATCAGGAAATAGATAAACGTAAGCATCAAACGCATTCAGCGATAAGGTTAACCCTACTAACCCGCCAGCGATAAACATACTTGAGATAAAAATACAGTCATTTCTGGTACGAGGTGCAGACGCTAGTCTCGCGGCGCTGATAGCCGCTGCTGTAGCCATAATGCCTATGATAATAAAAGATAGTTTAGTTTCAGAATTTGGTTTTATAAGGATGGTGTTGTTTGAAATTCTGGATACCCATGAGATATAAAAAATAAATAATATGAAGAAGATGATAGAAATAATAAGTTTATAGTCTTTCTTGATGCATCTGTTTTTATTATTCATATCATTATCCTTATGATGATTCTCCACTGCTAAGAATCAGATATTAGCGGTAAGTTTGGCATATTATTCAGATAACAATCGGAATAACCAGAGACTGTAATGACATGAATTATTAAGTTTATCTTAATTTCTCATTATGTTGATTTGTACTTAATACATCAGCGACGATGAAATACTCATTGATGGAACAGCAGAATTGAGATGCGTTTTTTTAGACTGCTAGAACAATTTGATGCAACCCTAGCGCGGAGTTATGAAGTTTGGGGGCATTGGTTTTGGCGTGTCCTGTGGATTTTAGTTGTCCCTCTTCCAGTCGTTTATGTGCTGTGGGTAATCTTATGGATCGGTTTTACCGAGATCACAGTCGATATTCAAAACAACACTGATGTGGATCGACCATTAGTTAAAGTGAATGTCATTGATTCATCGGGTAAGGATATGCAATCAATGGGCGCTTGTTGTTATTGGGATAAACAAAGGCTCGTCGAGGTTAATTGGGTTTTTGGTGTGTATCAAGATCAGCGGGTTCAGGGAATTAAAGAAGAAATTCGACATAAAACAGTATTATTGCCAGAACGTAAACTGGGAGCAGTGTATTTGCATGTTCTTTTGCTGCCAAACGATGAAGTGAAAATTTGGTGGGGGCCAGAAAATAATTTTTCCCAATTATCTTGGAATAGTTCTAGTCGCTCCAGTAAAAAGCACTGGTGGTCATCGCGACATTACTGGGGAGGGAGTATCTGGAAACACACGCGGTGGCGACGAAATTCCCTCTTTTAACCAAGAGGGAATTCAAAATCACACCGGCAAATCAATCACCAGCGCGCGCAGCGGTGTGACGGCGGTGAGGGTTAGGCTTTCTTCATCATTGATAAAGGCACCGTCGCCGCAGGCCAACAGCTCGGCGCTATCCTGGGTTTTGTAGCTTCCGTGGATCGACTGCACGTAGGCGCGCGATCCATGTAAATGTAACGTGTGCTGCTCACCCGGTTTAAGATCCAAATGATGGATCCACACCTGCTGGCGTAGTTGTAGGCTGCCGTCGTCGCCTTCGGGCGAAGCGAGCAAGCGATAAGGCTCTTCCACCAGCGTGAGGCGCTGGATCTCGTCGTTTTCCCTTTCTGGGCAGACGTTTAGCCATAGCTGCATGCGGGTAAGCGGTTTATCACTATTGAGATTATGTTCGCTGTAGCTGATGTTTCCCTGCGTGGCGAGTAACACCACATCACCGGTGTGGGCTTGTGTATGGCTGCCTTCGCTGTCGCGGTACTCCACGTCACCATCAAGAATAATGTTCAATACGTCGACGCGCGGGAAGGTGCGTGGCTGTAATGACGCACCGGGTGCCAGTACGTCCTGATTGAGAACGCGCAGTGACGCATATCCCATCAGCTTAGGGTCAAAATAGTGGCCGAAGGAGAATGTATAGCGGGACTTGAGCCAACCATAGTCAGCGTGTCCGCAGTTTTGGGCTTTTCGTTGTGTAATCATGGCGCTCAAGGCTCTTAATAATCGATATAACCATGGTAAGCGTCTGGACGTGAGATTGTTAGCCAGTTAATCTGGTCGCCATATTCAAATTTCCTGAATAGAAGGATGCTATGAGTAAAGATCGCGCGCTGACATTGGAAGCATTGCGGGTCATGGATGCCATCGATCGTCGTGGAAGTTTTGCAGCGGCGGCAGACGAATTAGGCCGAGTGCCTTCAGCTTTAAGCTACACCATGCAAAAGCTGGAAGAAGAGCTGGATGTGGTGTTGTTTGACCGTTCTGGTCATCGTACGAAATTTACCAATGTGGGGCGTATGTTGCTCGAACGTGGGCGCATTCTTCTTGAAGCGGCCGATAAGCTGACGACAGATGCCGAAGCGCTGTCGCGCGGTTGGGAAACGCACATTACGGTGGTATGCGAAGCCTTGGTACCTGCCACGCAGCTTTTCCCGCTGGTGGATAAGCTTTCGAAAAAAGCCAATACGCAATTGTCTCTCATGACTGAAGTTTTAGCGGGGGCATGGGAACGTCTTGAGCAAGGGCGTGCGGATATCGTGATTGCACCCGATATGCATTTTCGTTCTTCGTCTGAGATCAACGTGCGTAAGCTCTATAAGGTGATGAGCGTTTATGTTGCCGCTCCTGATCATCCTATTCATTTAGAGCCAGAGCCTTTATCCGACGCCGTTCGGGTGAAATATCGTGGCATCGCCGTGGCGGATACCGCACGTGAGCGGCCCGTGTTGACGGTTCAACTGCTTGATAAGCAACAGCGTTTGACCGTGAGTACCATTGCGGATAAACGTCAGGCGCTTATCGATGGGTTGGGCGTTGCGACTATGCCTTATCCGTTGGTCGAACAGGATGTTGCCGAAGGTCGCCTGCGGGTGGTGAGCGCCGAATACAGTCATGAAACCGATATTATTATGGCGTGGCGTCGCGACAGCATGGGCGAGGCAAAATCTTGGCTCCTGCGCGAGATCCCTAAGCTGTTTATGAACCGCTGATCCTTCAGCGATTTTTTGAGGAGTGAGCATGGATCGTCGCCGTGCGCTATGGCTGATGCACGGGGCTACCGTGCTATTTGGCATTTCAGGTATCTTTGGCAAACTCATTGCCAGCAGTGCCGCCGTCTTGGTTTTTGGCCGTGCGATTTTCGCGCTAGCGGCCATGTCGCTGTTATTGATAAAACTAAAACGCCTACCGTGGCGTGAGCTTGATGCTCGCGGCGTGGGGCGTTTGTGCGCCTGTGGTGCGCTGCTGTGCGCGCACTGGGTGACGTTTTTCATCGCGGTGAAAGTGGGCGGGGTTGCGGTCGGTACGCTAGGTTTTGCCTGTTTCCCCGCCTTTGTGGCGATTCTGGAAGGGCTGCTGTATCGAGAGAAGCTGTCGTCGGCGGAATATGTGTTAATTCTGCTGGTGACTATAGGACTGGTATTGGTGACGCCGAGCTTCAACTTCGAGAACAGCGCAACGGAAGGGCTGCTGTGGGGCATTTTATCCGGCCTAATATATGCAATTCTGGCGTTGGCGAATCGGCATTCGGCGTCCAGCGTGAACGGCACTCAGGTCTGCTGGTGGCAAAACCTTGCCGTTATCGTGCTGTTGTTTCCGTTTACCTATCATGAACTGCCGCTGGTCAGTGCGATGGACTGGATGTGGATTGCCTGCTTGGGGCTGATTTGCACGGGATTAGCATACAGTTTGTTTATCAGTAGTTTACAAGCGCTGAAAGCGCGTATGGCCGCGATGATTATTGCGCTAGAACCGGTGTACGCCATTCTGATTGCATGGGCGTTGTTCCATGAAGTACCAAGCCTGAGAATGGTTTCAGGTGGCTTGCTGATTATCTTTGCGGTGGCTTGGTCTGCAAGGCGCAGAAGTTAACGGCTCTAAGCAAAAAAATGCCCCGGAAAATCCGGGGCATTCCGTTTAACGGTTATTCACTTTGTGATTTCAAACGGTCGTTGCGGCGGTTAACAAAGACGTTAATCACCAGCGTCAGCACTAAAATTCCAGCCACTACGCTTAACGATACTGCGATTGGGATGTGGTATAGATCCATAATCAGCATCTTGAAGCCGATAAACACCAGAATCACCGACAGACCATATTTCAGCATTGAGAAACGTTCTGCCACGCCCGCCAGCAAGAAGTACATCGCACGCAGACCCAAAATCGCAAACAGGTTAGACGTTAATACCAAGAACGGATCGGTGGTGACCGCGAAGATCGCGGGGATGCTATCTACGGCAAAGATAACATCGCTAAGCTCAACCAGAATCAGCACCAACAGCAGCGGCGTGGCGAACAACACGCCGTTTCTGCGAGTAAAGAAGTGCTCATTTTCAATCTTGTCGGTCATGCGCAAATGGCTACGGATCCAGCGCACCAGCGGTTTGTCGCCAATATCGCCGTCGTCATCCTTCGCCAAGGCCATTTTCACACCGGTAAACAGCAAGAAAGCACCGAATACGTACAGGATCCACTGGAACTGGGTGACTAACCAGCTACCGGCGAAAATCATAATGGTACGTAGCACAATCGCGCCTAACACACCGTAAACCAGTACGCGGCGTTGCAGGTTCGGCGGTACTGAGAAGTAGCTGAAGAGCATCAGCCAAACGAACACGTTGTCGACGGCCAGCGCTTTCTCAATGAGATAACCGGTTAAGAACGCCAGCGCCTGTTTGTCGGCAACGACGCGCCCCATGGTTTCGCTGAGATACCACCACAGACCTGCGTTGAACAAGAGGGATAAGCTGACCCATACGAGCGACCAGATGGCGGCTTGGCGCAGCGTCATGGTGGTGGCACCGCGACGCCCCTGCAACAGCAGATCGACGGCGAGCATAATGACGACGATGACGGCAAAACTACCCCAGAGCAGGGGAGAGCCAATGGAATTGATCATGGGAGTATCCTTCGTAACACTCATTAAATACAAAAATCACGATGACGGAGGACGACAGCGACGACTCTTGTCTGAGTTTTAAGCGCACCTCGCCTTCCGGCAAGGTCTCACTTACAACTCGATACCAGCGCATCATGCAACCGCGGTATTCACCGCGCTCAATGACTCTGGTATACATCTAAGCAGGGCGCTTAGATACATTTTAGCCTAAAGCCAAAATGCGTTGCCTGGCAACCGGGTACGCAGCACGCACCGTAATGACGATTAACCAGCAATGAAGTTACTCCCCTTTGCATGTAAGAAAATAATGCAAAATATTTCAAAGGTCAATGTTTGGCGTGGATTAGCAAAGGGAAAACTTGAGCCATGATTTTACATGCTGTAAACCATGGCTCGTTTAAATTTATAAACCGTGAACAAATTCGCGCAGCAATGATTGGCTGACCGGAGTATTGCTAGTACGGCGTTGAATATCGAGGTATTTAGCCTGATGCTGGGGTTCTAGCTCAGCGATCCAACTCATGTAGCAATGCATCACCGGCCCGTTAAATTCAGGATGGAACTGCGTGCTGATCACGTTATCGCGATAGCGGATGATTTGATGCGGATCTTGCTGTGAGCGGGCTAAAGCAACCGCGCCTTCGGGCAAACGAAGCACAGATTGTGAATGTATAAGATTGGCATAGAAGCGCGGCGGATAGTTTTGCAGTGCCGGATCTTGTTGAGCTTCTGGCAACAGCTCGATTTCCAATGTACCAATTTCCAGCCCTTCAGGATGATAACCCACCTCGCCGCCGAGCGCGTGAGCTAATAGCTGATGACCATAGCAGGCTCCGAAAATAGGTAGCCCCATACCGATGGCGTCGCGTAGCCACATCGCAGCGTATTCACTCCACGGCAATAGTTCGGTCACCATCGCTGCTGAACCGGTAATCACCGCACCGCGATAATGTTCAGGGCTAAGCAGTTGTTCGCCTGCAGGAAGATTCACAATCACTACGCTGGACGGATTAATATCGCCCTGCTGCAAAAACATATCGGTAAAACCGCCGTGCTGATGGCGAATAACATCCGGTGCATCACCGGTTTGTAAAATGACTAAGGGTTTTGCCTTAAACTCCGCCATAGAATCTCCTGAATACCGCCGCCGTTGGATATTTTCAAATTAATTGAAGCTTTCAAATTAGACGCTTTTCACACATTTTTCTAATGCCGTTGTGAAATATAGATCGCGTGAAATAAACCGGTACGACTGGGCTGATATTAATTAATACTCAACTTCTATTCTTTTGTCGTCGTCCTCGGGGTCGTCGATGTAAACACGCGCTGTTTTTTTATTAATGTAAAGTCTCCCAACAACAGGTGCAGTTTCCGGATCGCCGGCCCCTATACAGCCCTCGCTTTGGTGATCTTCGCGAATAGGAAAATCAAAAGTGTCGTCTTTATCGCTATCTTCGGTGCTTTCGTAAAAATGGCACTGACCTTGAAGGTTCATAAAAAGGGATAAAATTCTAGCTGCTTTAGCCGCTGAATCTGTATCAACGTTATCGCGAAATTGATCGCCCGAGTTTTTAGCTACAAGCTGGTCGGTTTTGAGCCATCCTTGGATAATTTGGCGATTTTGAGCATAGTAAGTCGCGTATGAAAACCCACTTTTTGTTATCTGACGTTGAACTGAAACTCGGTCTCCTGGAATAACAAATATTTTCTTGTTGATACACTCAGGCGAAGGGGCAGAGTAAAACCACGCATGCCTTGCTCCAGAAACCTGATAATGATTTTTTTCATGCGAGACATGCAGGGCTTCTTGTCCTTGAAATGCGATATCAGATTGTTTTTGGCAACCGGTGGGGGCGTTGAGTGGAGAAGTAACATCTAATAATTGGCTAGCTTGTACCCAGCCTGTAACGAATAAGCCCTGTGCATCACGGAAACTGATGTAGTTGTACTGCTGGGGGACTGAGTGGCGAGTAGAATGGGGATCTCGGTATTCTGTAGCCTCACGGAATACCTGAACGGGATCGCCATTAACCAAGAACGTATTTAGACGACACTGCACATTCGGGGCTGAATAAAGATAAACGCGGTCAGAGGCGGTTACCTGTTGAATTTTATGTACATAACTCGCGTTTGCTGCCGCATCTATCACATCATTATGGCAACTTGCATAAAGTGGAGAAGTAAATAAGAAAAGGATAAAACATAGTCGTAGGGACATTGGGGCGCTCTCTGGCACACAAATAGGCAGCCGAATAAATGAACGTGTATTTTATCTTCAATGAGATTCAAATTGTGTGCATTATCATTAAACTCTCTCTTAACTTTCAAATATGAAGAGAAGTAGTATTTCCTATAAATTCATCGTATTACATAGTATTTCCTCTTATCCCACACTGATTTTTAGGGTATAGCCATCTTGTGGTATTAAAAAGGCTATTGCGTTTTTGTTTTGGAGATCCAAGTATGAAGCCAATAAATGACGTGATAATAAGCACGATTGATAATAATTAGGACATCAAAATGGCCGTAGCAGGAAAAGCCGATCCGTTGGCGTTTGGGGGATTGGTGTTGTTAACGCTGATCTGGAGTTATAGCTGGATCGCGATGAAGCAGGTCACGCTGTATATCGGCGCCTTTGATTTTACCGCGCTGCGTTGTGTGTTCGGAGCCTTATTACTGTTGGTGGTGTTAAAACTGCGTGGTCGCGGGATGAAGCCAACGCCTTTTGCTTACACGCTGGCTATCGCTGTGCTGCAAACTTGTGGCATGGTTGGACTGGCTCAGTGGGCGTTGATCAGCGGCGGGGCCGGTAAGGTCGCCATACTAACTTACACTATGCCGTTTTGGGTGGTGATCATGGCGGCACTGTTCTTGGGTGAGAGAATGCGTCGCGTACAGTATCTGGCCATTGTGGTGGCGGCGATTGGGCTTTGTTTAGTCTTACAGCCGTGGAAGCTGACGGGTGAGTCATTGAAAAGCGCAGTGCTGGCCATTCTTTCCGGCATAAGCTGGGGGGCGAGCGCTATTGTCGCTAAACGCCTGTACCAACGTCATCCTAAGGTAGATTTGCTGTCGCTGACCACATGGCAAATGGTGTACGGCGCGATCATTATGAGCGTGATTGCGTGGCTGGTTCCCGAGCGCCCAATTGTGTGGGATCCGTATGTCTATTTCGCATTGTCGTACAGTGCCATTTTGGCCACAGCGCTGGCGTGGACGCTATGGCTATTCGTGTTGAAGAACTTACCGGCGGGCATTGCAGGCCTGAGCACCTTAGCGGTACCAGTGTGTGGCGTGTTGTTCTCTTGGTGGCTGCTGGGTGAAAATCCGGGGGTGATTGAAGGGGGTGGTGTTGTGTTAATCGTGCTGGCGTTAGCGGTATTAAGTTTCGGCGGTAAACGCGTGGCGAAAGCTCAAATTCAGCAGGTTAAACCTATTCGTTAGTCAAAAGGCCTCTAATACTAGAGGCCTTTTTTCATTACCCGCGAGTATTCGGCACAACCACGGTTTCAGGTGGAATCGCGGCATCGGCCGGGAATTCAACCCCGGTCAGCGCGCGCACCTGCGTTAGGATCTTCGCCGTGCTGCGCGATACGTTGATCCCCGCATGATCAATGCTTTGATATTGCACCAGTTTGGCAAACACTTCCGCCTCGTAATACATGGTGTTTTCTTGCTGGGTTTGGCTGATAACTTCAGGCTGACCACCGCGCGGTGTAAATGTCACTTTCTGGCATTCAGATATTTTTTCGATAACTAACGTGCCATCTTCACCCTGAATCTCGCTTGGGATATCTGAATTGCTGACCTTGGAGTGGAAAAGAACCACGTCGAATCCCTCGCCAGCGCCGTGACCTGCGTAGTTCATGCTGACGTGCCCATGGGCATCCACACCGGAATCTAACAGCGTGGCGCTGGCGTTAAGGCTGTCCGGTTCGCCAAACAGAGAGACTGCGCTGGCCAAGCAATAGTAGCCAATGTCCATAATCGAACCGTTTGAAAACGCAGGATTAAAGGTATTTGGGTTTTCGCCGTCTAAATAACGCTGGTAGCGAGAGGAATATTGGCAGTAGTTCAGGAACACCTTGCGCAGTTTCCCCAAGCGCGGCAGCGCCTGTTGGATCGCTGAGAAGTTAGGCAGGTAGGCGGTTTTAAACGCTTCAAACAGCACGACCTGATTCTCATGTGCGCAGGCGATCATACTTTCGACTTCATGCACGTTGGACGCTAACGGCTTCTCACAGATGACATGCTTTTTATGCTGCAACATCGCCAACGTATGTGGATAGTGGAAAGAGTTTGGGCTGGCAATATAAACCGCGTCAACCTGAGCACAATTGCCGAGATCGTCGAGCGAATCGAAAAAATACTGGGCTTTATTTGGCTCGCCAAAAGCGTATGCCTGCGCTAAATGACGTGAATACACAGCGGTCAGCTGCATTTTCCCCGTGGCATGCGCGGCGTCGATAAAGCTCTGGGTAATCCAGTTGGTTCCAATAACGGCAAAGCGAATCATGGGCGTCTCCGATTGGGAAAATAAGATTTTTCACAGAGTAGCATTTCTTGGATTAATTCGGCGACGCTGGGCAAATTAATACAGCGCGCCAACCAGTTCTAAATGCGTGAGATACATGCGGGTATCGAACTCAAGCTGGTGGTAAGCGGGTTCCATATGGCAGCACAGGTTGTAAAATGCTTTGTTGTGTTCTTTCTCGCGCAGGTGCGCCAGCTCGTGAACGACGATCATACGCAGAAAAGCCTCGGGCGCATTTTTGAAGACGGTCGCAACACGGATTTCAGCTTTTGCTTTTAACTTGCTACCCTGCACGCGCGAAATGGCGGTATGTAGCCCTAATGCATGTTTGAGAACCTGAATTTTGCTGTCGTAGCCCACTTTATTAATTTGCGGCGCATTACGCAGATACTGATTTTTGAGATCGGTAGTGTATTGATAGAGTGCGCGATCGGTGGTGAGCTGGTGTGGCTGCGGGTAACGCTGCAATAAAACAGTCCCCAGACGTTGCTGGTCGAGCAGTTGGCGAACCTGCGTTTGCAGATGTTCAGGATAGCCGGCCAGATAAGTCAAAGACGTCATATTCAATTCCTTCAGGTACAATAGCGGACTATTGTACGTCATGCGCGTGACATAACAATTCTTGAGCACGGTGCTCGGGCGGTTAAGACCGTCACATCTGCACGATAATTTATTTTATTCTGCCGCTTAATCAAGCGGATAGATTTTGGAGGGGCGATGAGCCAACTCGAACCGATCTCCGGTTTTTTTGAAGAAAATGGCCTTGAGCTAGAACGCTACCCACAGCAGTCTGATGATCCAACGCTTCAGGCGTGGGAAGCCGCCGATGAATATCTGTTGCAGAGTTTCGATCTGTCGCAGGCAGAAGGTCGTCCGGTGATTGTGTTCAACGATGCCTTTGGCGCGTTGGCTTGTGCACTGCATGGTCAGCAGTTATACAGCGTGAGTGACTCTTATGTTAGCCAGTTGGCAACGCGTCATAATCTTGGCCTGAACGGCATGGATGACGACACGGTCACCTTGCTTGATAGCCTTGCGCCCCTGCCACAGGCACCTGCTTTGGTGCTAATCAAAGTGCCAAAAGCGTTGGCATTGTTGGAACACCAGTTGCGTGCGCTGCGTGACGTGGTTGCGCCAGATACCGTAATTGTTGCGGCGGCAAAAGCGCGTGATATTCACACCTCAACGCTGCAGCTGTTCGAAACTATTCTGGGTGATACCCATACTTCGCTGGCATGGAAAAAAGCCCGTTTGATCCACTGCCAAGTGGCCGAACGTAGCCCCGCGCCTGCGCAGCCAACAACCGTTTGGCCTCTGGATCTCTGCGGCACTGACGAACCTTACCAGATGCATAACCATGCATCGGTCTTCTCCCGTAGCAACTTAGATATCGGCGCTCGTTTCTTCCTTGAGCATTTGCCGAAAGATATCGAAGGTTCGATTGCGGATCTGGGCTGTGGTAACGGCGTTATTGGCCTGAAGGCGCTCGAGCTGAATCCAAACGCAGATATGCTGTTTTGTGATGAGTCATACATGGCCGTTGCCTCAGCGCAGATGAACGTTGAAGTTAACCGTCCGCAGGATATGGATCGCTGTGCGTTCCGCGTCGGCAACGGTTTCTCTGGCGTAGACGGCGGCAGCCTAAACGCGGTGCTGTGTAATCCTCCGTTCCATCAGCAGCATTCCATTACCGATCAGGTCGCGTGGGATATGTTCGTTGGGGCGAAACGTTGCCTGAAAATTCACGGTACGCTGTATATTGTGGGCAACCGTCATCTGGATTACTTCCACAAACTGAAGCGTTTGTTTGGCAACTGCACCACCATTGAAACCAACAAAAAATTTGTGGTTTTAAAAGCGACTAAACTCCCTCCGCGTCGTTAGTTAAATTCGCTATATTTGAATTTATAGTCATAAAAAGTGCATAACATATTGTGTTGTGCACTTTTTCTCGGTTATGCTCAGTCCTACAGCCGTTTCGCGGCTGGTCAAAATAACGCTTCTTAAAATAATTAATGTTGCTGACAGGGACTTTGCCATGGATCGTCGTACTCTTCTTAAATCTTCAGGTGCTATTCTCGGTGGGTTAACGCTCAGCGGTTTGATTAATCGCGCGCAGGCGGCCACTCCGGCAAACGCTGCCGTTATTTCGTTTCCGACTGAAAAAAATCCGCTGCTATTAAATTTCAATGAAAACTCATTGGGGATGTCTGCGCATGCCAAACAAGCGATTGTTGATTGTTTGCCGACCGCATTTCGTTACCCTGATGCGGCACGCGCCGAGCTGATTGAACAGATAGCAGCACACTTCGGCCTGAAGAGTGAAAATATTACTTTGGGCAATGGCTCATCGGAGACGATCCAAGCCGCGGTTCAGGCGATTGTCTTGCAGGCTCAACAGCAGCAGAAAAAAGTGCAGGTGATCGTTCCCGATCCGACCTTTAACTATGCGGAGCTTTACGCTAAACCGCTGGGTGCTGAAATTGTCAAAGTCCCGCTGAACGCGAAACTTGAGTTTGATCTGGCGACTATGCAGGCAAAAGCAGCCGGTTTTGCGGGTAAATCCATTGTCTACCTGTGCAACCCAAATAACCCAACCGCTACGATTACGCCAGCCGCTACCATGGATAGCTGGATAAAAAGCGCGCCAGCTGACACATTTTTTATTGTCGATGAGGCCTATGCCGAGTTTGTTAACGACTCGGCATTTAAAAGCGCCATCGGTTTGGTACAAAGCGGGCAAAAAAACCTAATCGTGACCCGCACCTTTTCCAAAATCTTCGCTTTGGCGGGGTTACGTATTGGTTACGGTATCGCGGCACCTGAAGTCATTGCTCAGGTGGAAAACTTTGTTTCATTGGATAACACCAACACCGCCGGAGCGGTAGCGGCGTTGGCTTCATTGAAAGACAAAACTTTTGTTGCCATGAGTCGCAAATCAATCGATCTGTCGCGCCAGATCGTGACATCAATGCTTGATGAGTTGAATTTGGAATATGTACCGTCGCAGGCAAACTTTATCTTCCATAAAGTGAACGGCGATGTGAAAACCTATCAGGATCGTATGAAGCAGCAAAATATCTACGTTGGCCGTGAATTTCCACCGGCGGTGGGCTGGAATCGCTTAACTTTAGGCACCCCGCAGGAAATGCAGGTGTTTGTCAGCGTGCTGAAATCGTTTAGAGCGAAAGGGTGGGTGTAAGCATCGCTTAATGGACCCCTTTGGAGCTCTGCCCCCACCCCGGCCCTCCCCCTCACAGGGGAGGGGGCTGAACGGTGTTGCCAGATAAATTGCCATCAACTTTTGCTTTGGTAGATGCAGTGTGGCGATAACGTGGAATGCCGTATGCTCCTCCCCTTATGAAGGAGGAGGCTGGGAGGGGGTCTTACATCGATCTTGTTACCATCTGACTTCCACTCTAAATCCCCCATTTTCTCCATCGCTAAAATGCGTGGTCATGCCATGCAGCGTGGCGATGCGTTGCACGATAGAAAGGCCTAAACCGCTGCCGGTTTTTTCTTGTCCCGGTGGACGGAAGAAGCGCTCGCCAATGCGTTTTAAATATTCAGGGCTAACGCCAGGGCCGTTGTCTTCCACACTAAAACTGTGGGCATCTAAGGTAATGGTGACGGTGCTGCCGCGTGGGCTGTATCGAATCGCGTTATCCAACAGATTACGCACCAACAAGGCGAGTAAAAGCGGCTGTGCTCGTCGAGGCGGTGGCGTTTGGCGAATATCCAGCATCAGCTCTACGCCGCTGGTTCTCGCTTTGTGGTAATGGTCCATCACGCCGGTTTGTAGAACGTCTTGCAGAGCAATGTCATGCACATCGTCCAAGCCAGATAGCGAATCCAGCCGCGAAAGCGTCAGCAACTGATCCACAAGGCGAGTGGCGCGGTCTATGCCTTCCGTGAGGTTGGTTAATGCGTGCTCGCGCATTTCGGCGTCGTCTTGCGCGAGCTGTGCGACTTCGGTTTGTACCTTGAGCGCCGCGAGTGGGCTGCGCAGCTCATGCGCTGCATCGGAGGTAAAACGACGTTCGCGCACCAGCATATCTCCGGTACGGGTGAAGAGGCTGTTAAGCGCTTCAACCAGCGGTTTCACTTCGCTAGGAATCGCGTCCAGCGGGAGCGGCGTTTCGTCATCGGGGCGGCGCTGATACAGGCGTTTGGCTAACCTTTTCATTGGGGCTAATTCACGAGTGACGAGCCAAATCAGCAGTAACACCATGATCGGTAATGCGATTAACCACGGCAAAAGCTGAGCCTTCACAATGTCGATGGCCATCTCTTGGCGATAATCCCACTCTTGACCAACTACCACGCGGTACTTCCCATCAGGCGTGGTTAGCCATACTAAACGCCAGAGATCTTTATCACCTTGTAATGTTCCTTCGGTAAAGCCGTCGCGTCGATAGTGATACTGTAAATCGGGGCCGTTATCGCCATCGTTCAGCACCATTTTTCCTTCTACGGTAAAAATAGCGAAGGCCAGCGCGTCGTCATCTAAGTCGCCGTGGCTGTGGCGCACCATTTTTTTACTACGCGGTAGTTGAGGGCTTTTAACCGTCAGATCGCCAATATTAAGCGCTGTTAGACGCTTGGCGAACAGCATTTGCTGGGTATCAAAGAGTTCATCAACGGTATCGCGGGTTTGATTCCACGCTAATGCGCTGGCGCAGGCCCACGTGATGACGATAAGCACAATGAAACCTAAAATGAGCCGCAGTCTCAGGCTAAGCGTTAGCGCCTTCATGACGCTTCCCCTAGCGTATAGCCGATGCCATGGACGGTGCGGATAAAGCTACTGCCGAATTTTTTTCGCAAATGATGGATATGCACCTCGATGGCATTGCTGGATACATCATCGTCCCAGTTATAGATTTTCTCTTCGATCAGCGGGCGAGGCAGCACGCGACCTTCATTGCGCAATAACAGTTCCAGCAACGCAAACTCTTTTGGTTTCAGGTATATCGGTTCGTCGTTATAGGTCACGGTAAGATTGATGGGATCGAGTGAAACCGAGCCGTGATCCAACGTTGTTTGCACCTGCCCATGACGGCGGCGGATGAGCGCCTGCAAACGTGCGGCGACTTCAATGAGCGCAAACGGCTTACACAGATAGTCATCCGCCCCTTGCTGCAAACCGGCCACGCGCTGTTCTAGCGCATCGCGAGCGGTAAGGATTAGCACTGGTTCATCATGGCCGTTTTGACGCCACGTGCGCAGAATATCGAGCCCATCCATACCGGGTAGGCTCAGGTCGAGCACGACGGCGTCGTAGGGAGCAGAGTCCAACGCGCTGAGCCCCTGTTTCCCTTCGGTGAACCAGTCAACGCTGAACCCCATTTTAATCAAACCGGCTTTAATGCCGTCGCCGATCAGTTTGTCATCTTCAATGAGTAATACCCGCATAACTGCGTCCTTTATGCTGTGCTGTATGGTTTTATCTAACTATTTGGCAAGGGCTTTGTACAGCGTAATACCGTGCGGATCCAGCGTCGTAGGCAGTTTTAAAAAATAAAGTTGGTTAAACTACGAGCTTAAGATCTTGTTAAGAACTCTTTGGTGTAATGCATTCCGAAGAGCAAAAACAGCTCACTGTTGATGCTGACATTAATCCCATTAAGAGAGAGAAAAATAATGAAAAAATTAGCCGCTCTAGTCGCCATTCTTGCCGTTTGCAGTGCTCCTGTGTTGGCCCAAAACGGTGGTTTTTCTGACCCTAATGCTCCCGCAGCTCAAACGACGCAGACGCAAGCTGCCGGTGGATTCAATGGTCCCAATGCAGGCGCGATGACGGTCGAGAAAGCCAAAACCATGAGCGATGATACTTGGGTTACCCTGCGCGGGAACATCGAGCAGCGTATTGGTGGCGAGCACTACACGTTCCGTGATGCAACCGGCACCATGAACGTAGATATCGACCATAAGCGTTGGAACGGGCAGACCATCACCCCGAAAGATACCGTGGAATTGCAGGGGAAAATTGATAAAGACTGGAACTCGGTTGAGTTGGACGTCAAACAGATCACTAAAGTGAAATAAGATTCAAATTCCAAGGTGCTTGGCATGCGTCATCCTCGCGGAAGTGAGGATGACGCATGAATGCGTTTAGATGGCCAGCGCGAGTCGGGTTCCTTGGTCTATCGCGCGTCGAGCATCCAGCTCGCGTGCGATATCAGCGCCGCCAATCAAATGTACGGTTTTGCCCATCTTCTGCAATGGCGCCAGCAATGCCTGCTGAGATTCTTGCCCTGCACAAATAACGATGTTGTCTACCGGCAGACATTCAATTTGCCCATCGCGCATCAGATGCAAGCCTTGCTCATCAATATGATGATAATGGGCTCCGTTTATCATCGTCACGCCGCGTTTTTGCAAACTCGCACGATGTATCCATCCGGTTGTTTTTCCCAGTCCTTCACCCACTTTGCTGGTTTTACGCTGCAGTAAATAGATTTTGCGTGGGCTATGCGGGAAATGCATTCCGGCTGCGGCTAGTCCTCCACGTTGTTTTAACTGTAGATCGATGCCCCATTCTTCGGCAAAGGCGACGCTGTTTAGGCTGGTGGACTGACCGTATTGGCTGAGGTATTCGGCGGTATCAAAACCAATGCCGCCAGCGCCAATAATGGCCACGCGTTTACTAACCGGAAGTTTGTCGCGCAAAACCTGCGCATAGCTCAGCACGTGAGGCATATCGCTACCGGGTAAATCTAAATAGCGCGGAATAATCCCCGTCGCCAAAATAACTTCATCGAACTCGGTGAGGTCTTGAGCCTCAACGCGCTGACCTAGCCGCTGTTGGATATTATGGATAATCAACAAGCGCTTAAAATAGCGTAGCGTTTCATGAAACTCTTCTTTGCCGGGGATCTGCTTGGCGATATTAAACTGACCACCAATCTGATTATCCGCCTCAAACAGCGTGACGTGGTGGCCTCGCTGTGCCGCGGTGGTCGCGAATGCTAAACCGGCAGGGCCAGCGCCCACCACGGCGAGGCGTTTAGGTTTTTCTGCGGCGGTCATCACGAGCTCGGTTTCATGGCAGGCGCGTGGGTTGACCAGACATGATGTGAGTTTGTGCTCGAAGATTTGATCAAGACAGGCCTGATTACAGCCGATACAAACATTGATTTCATCGACGCGGCCGCTGGCCGTTTTTTGCACAAATGCCGGATCGGCCAAAAATGGGCGCGCCATAGACACCATATCGGCGCATCCGTCCGCCAGCACGGCCTCGGCAACGTCGGGGTGATTAATTCTATTGGTGGTGATGAGAGGAATTGAAACCTTGCCCATCAAACGACGTGTAACCCAGCTAAATCCGGCGCGTGGCACCATGGTGGCGATAGTAGGAATGCGCGCTTCATGCCAGCCAATACCGGTATTGATAAGCGTGGCTCCGGCGTGTTCCACCTGAATCGCCAATTGTTCAATTTCTTTCCAATCAGAGCCTTCCTCGACGAGATCCAGCATCGATAGGCGATAAATGATAATGAATTCTTGCCCAACGGCGGCACGCACGCGGCGCACACACTCCACGGCAAAACGCATGCGGCGCATGAAATCGCCGCCCCAATCGTCGTCGCGCTGGTTAGTTCTGGCGGCAAGAAACTGGTTAATCAAATAGCCCTCAGAGCCCATGATTTCAACGCCGTCGTACCCTGCGTGCTGCGCCAAGCGAGCGCACTGAGCGAAATCAGACAGCGTTTGCTGAATCATGTCTTCGGTCATTTCTATCGGCGGATAAGGGTTGATCGGGGCCTGTATAGCCGAAGGCGCGTGAGGCTGCGGTTGATAGCTGTAGCGCCCCGTATGCAGAATTTGCAGCGCTATTTTTCCACCGGCCTGATGTACCGCGCGGGTAATGATTTTATGATGCGGGATCTGGTTTTCGTGATCCAATACGGAAGCGCCAGCATGCACCACGCCATGCTGATTTGGCGCGATGCCTCCCGTCACAATTAAGCCAACTCCGGCCCGCGCGCGTTCCGCGTAAAATTCAGCTAAACGCCTGCTGCCGTCAGGATGTTCTTCGAGTCCTGTGTGCATCGAACCCATCAGGACGCGATTTTTTAAGGTAGTAAACCCGAGATCTAGTGGTGCGAGCAGATGAGAGTATTGATTCATTCGGGCTTTCCTTGTTAGCACAGGCTGAAGCAGCAGTTTTCTGGTCGGATGAGTTTTTTAAATCTAGTCTCTCTGTGGGGCTTTGAAAGTAATATGTTAATGAACTGTGATTTACCGCAACATTGTGCTGGTGGAAAGCTGAGAAGCGTGACTTAGTTTGGATAATGAGGGGCGCTGTGTTTGCTTCTCTTTGCATTTATATGGCTTAAAAATGAGCATTAAAACGCAATAAACCTATTTTTAATATGGGTATACCAGTTTGGTAAATCTATATAATTAATAGGAAGCTAACTAATGTCGAATTTAGATCCGCTGTTTGAGTCCATTACTATCAAAAATGTCGAAATGAAAAATCGCTATGTGATGGCCCCTATGGGAAATGTGGGCCATGCTGATGCACAAGGTGCTTTTAGCCAAAGCGCGGTAGAGTATTTTGTGGAAAGGGCTAAAGGTGGGGTAGGTTTAATTATTACTGGACTGTGTGATGTTGCCCCCCACATTGAAGGGATTACGCCAGGCCACATGCCGTTACCGACGTTGAACCCCAATGCTTTTTCATACAGTGCTATTGAGATGACAGAGCGGGTGCACGCATGGGGCAGCAAGATTTTCCTCCAATTAACGGCAGGATTTGGCTATTCAGGCAAATCATCGGTGGCTACCAACCCTGTCGCACCATCTCCTATGTCGAATCGCTGGCAGCCAGAAATTCAGCACCGTGCGTTGGCAAGAAGTGAGATTTATCAGTTTATTGAAGGCTTTGTGCAAAGCGCCAAAATCGCGCAACAAAGCGGCTTTGATGGTGTAGAGATCCATGCCGTGCATGAAGGTTACCTATTAGATCAGTTTACTATCGCCTTCTATAACCAGCGACAGGATGAATTTGGCGGCAGCCTCGCCGCACGGCTAAAATTCCCAATAGAAATTGTTAAAGCAATCAAAGCTGCCTGCGGTGAAAATTTTCCCGTAGCGCTGCGTTTTAGCCTGAAAAGTTTCATTAAAGATCATCGGCAAGGTGCAGTACCTAGTGAGACATTTGAGGAAAAGGGCCGCGATATCGAAGAGGGGTTACAGGCTGCTAAATTATTAGTCGATGCTGGTTATGACGCGTTGGATGTGGATGTTGGAACCTATGACTCGTGGTATTGGAACCATCCGCCCATGTACTTCGGCAAGAAGGGTATCTATCTTGAGTTTTCGCGCTTGCTCAAACAGGCAATCAAAGTACCGGTCATCGTCGCTGGTCGAATGGATGACGATGCGCTGGCGCGTGAGGCTTTGCTCAACGGTGATTGCGATATGGTGGGGTTGGGGCGTCCGCTGCTAGCCGATCCTGAGTTACCAAATAAAGTTCGTCTTAATCGCACTGAGGATATTCGTCCGTGTCTTTCCTGCCATGAAGGGTGCATGGGACGATTTGCCCGAGGTGGTCGTCTTAGCTGTGCGGTTAATCCAGCCTGTGGTCGTGAGGCGATTTATAGCATTACTCCGGCTCTTAAACGCAAGCATATTATCGTTGCTGGCGGCGGTATTGCGGGGATGGAGGCCGCTCGTGTGGCTGCTTTACGTGGCCATCGCGTTGATCTGTATGAGCAAAATAGCGCTCTGGGGGGCGTTGTTATTCCTGGAGGAATGCCTCCTTTTAAATCTGATGATCATGATTTATTGCGTTGGTATCAGCAAACGCTGCTAAATGCTGGTGTAGAAATTCACTTTAATCATAAAGTAACACGCAGTGAACTCCTTTCTATTCAGGCTGATGCCATCATCATCGCTACTGGGGCAAATCCGATCGTTCCCTCAATCAAAGGATGTGAAAATATCCCAACCTATGCCGCTAGTGATGTATTAATGAACACTGAATTAGCCGGGGCGCGTGTGGCAATAATTGGTGCCGGATTGGTGGGGGCCGAATTGGGACTATGGCTCAAACGGTTGGGGCGACAGGTGGTATTGATTGAAGCTAGCGCTAATATTTTAGGTGGTAATGCGCTACCCGTAATGAATGCTGATATGTTGACCGATTTGCTGCGTCACGAGCAAGTTGAGATCCATTGCCAAACTCAGGTCTCCGAGATTGTGCCTACAGGCATAATTACTGAGAAGTTAGGTGTAAAGCAGCATTTTGAGGTTGATACCGTTGTTTATGCTGTGGGGTATCATAGCGAGAATCGTCTGTGGAATGAAATAAAGGATGACGGATTAGACTGTTATCTTCTAGGCGATGCTAAGCGTGTGAGCAATATTATGTATGCCATTTGGGATGCCTATGAGGTTGCGCGTAATCTGTAATGTTTAATCTATTTTTACTGCCGATAATTGTCATCGGCAGTAAGCTAATTTTTCCTTCTGGGCTTTAAGCCGCGTTATGCGGCAAACTCTCTATTCCTCTAGCCTTTGCTAACTTAGGAATCTTTATGCTGCGTGTTTTATTAGTTATTGATATGCAAAATGGTGTTTTTGTAAATCCACGCTTTGATAGATCAGGCCGAGTGGAGAGGATAAACCAACTATCACAAGCGGCAGACCGTGTGATTTTCATACGCCATCAAGAAAACGAGATGCCGGAAAACAGCCCGGAATGGACGTTATTGCCCGAGCTAAACCAGCCCGAAAATAGCCTTTATGTCGAAAAGACGGCCTGTGACGCTTTCTATCAAACCTCGCTGGCTGATGAGCTCGCCAAAATCAAAGCAGTGCAGATCACAATTTGCGGCTGTGCGACCGACTACTGCGTGGATACGACGATAAAAATTGCGGCGAGCAACGGATATAAAGTGACTGTTGCCGCCGATGCTCACACCACAGCCAATCGTGGCCCGTTAAAAGCAGAGCAGCTGATTCAGCATTATAACGAAGTATGGGAAAACCTTATTATTCCTGGAAATGATGTCAGAGTGAAAAGTACTCAGGAAATTTTGCAAGAATGGCGCGAAGGAAATAGCTGAAGAGACACTTTTGCGACACTTTATCCAGATACAAAAAAGCCACTTCGCAGGAAGTGGCCTAAATGACTGAATCTAAAGCTAAAATTTGGTGGCCCCTGCTGGACTTGAACCAGCGACCAAGCGATTATGAGTCGCCTGCTCTAACCACTGAGCTAAGGGGCCGAGTGGCGGGGATTATAGAGTAAAAGCGGGCATGAGATCCAGTAGCTTTGTGGTGGTTGCGGCTTTTTTGAGCATGGCTAGATCGTTGTAATTTCTGTAAGATCTTAGTCATTCGTTAATTGAATAGGATGTGAGACAGATGCTTCAGGACATTATAGCTCCCGACCTTCGTGTCATTTTTTGTGGGATCAACCCGGGATTAAGTTCGGCGCATCAGGGTTTTCATTTTGCTAATCCGACAAATCGCTTCTGGAAAGTTATTCATCTGGCTGGATTCACCCAGCGGCAGCTGGCTCCGCAGGATGAGCAGCATCTGTTGGATACCGGCTGTGGTATCACTGCACTGGTTTCTCGTCCAACCGTCACGGCCGCGGAAGTGACGCGCGCAGAGCTACGTGCAGGCGGTGACGCGCTTGAGGAGAAGATCCTGCGCTATCAGCCGCAATCTATCGCTATCCTCGGCAAGCAGGCGTACACGCAGGCATTTGGCGTTCGAAAGGTGGAGTGGGGGCGGCAAGAGAAGGTGATTGGGAAAACTCAAATTTGGGTGCTGCCAAACCCGAGTGGGCTGAGCCGTATCACCGTTGATGAACTGGTGGCGAGCTATCGGGTTCTCAATGATGCACTTGGTCGATAAGTGATGATGTTGATGCAATAAAAAACCCGCACGAGGCGGGTTTTTGTGTTTCACGCGATGTGGAAGAAATTAATCGTCCAAGAAGCTGCGTAATACTTCAGAACGGCTTGGGTGGCGCAGTTTGCGCAGTGCCTTCGCTTCGATCTGACGAATACGTTCACGAGTAACGTCAAACTGTTTACCCACTTCTTCCAGAGTATGGTCAGTATTCATATCGATACCGAAACGCATACGCAGGACTTTCGCTTCACGCGCGGTCAGGCCAGACAGAACGTCACGCGTTGCAGAACGTAGGCTCTCGGAGGTTGCAGAGTCCAGCGGCAATTCAAGCGTGGTATCTTCAATGAAGTCGCCCAGATGTGAATCTTCATCATCACCGATTGGGGTTTCCATTGAGATCGGCTCTTTTGCAATTTTCAGCACTTTGCGGATCTTGTCTTCTGGCATCATCATGCGTTCAGCCAGTTCTTCCGGCGTCGGCTCACGGCCCATCTCTTGCAGCATCTGACGGGAAATACGGTTGAGTTTGTTAATCGTCTCAATCATATGTACCGGGATACGGATGGTACGTGCCTGGTCCGCGATAGAACGGGTAATCGCCTGACGGATCCACCATGTTGCGTAGGTGGAGAACTTATAACCACGGCGATATTCAAACTTATCAACCGCTTTCATCAGACCGATGTTACCTTCCTGGATCAGGTCCAGGAACTGGAGGCCACGGTTGGTGTATTTCTTCGCGATAGAAATAACCAGACGTAAGTTCGCCTCAACCATCTCTTTCTTCGCACGGCGTGCTTTAGCTTCGCCGATAGACATACGACGGTTGATGTCTTTAACCTGCTCGATGGTCAGACCGGTTTCTTCTTCGATCTGATGCAGTTTTTGCAGGCTACGTTCAACGTCTTCACGTACGTCTTTTAGCTTCTCGCCCCATGGCTTAGCCATAGCCAGCGCTGCTTCAAACCAAGTGGTGTTGGTTTCGTTGCCGGTGAACAGGGTGATGAAGTTTTTCTTCGGCATTTTGCTCTGTTCAACACACAGCTTCATGATCAGACGTTCTTGCGTACGAACGCGATCCATCATCTGGCGCATGTTGTTGACCAGATAGTCAAACTGCTTCGGCACTAAACGGAACTGTTTGAAAACTTCAGAAAGATTCAGGATCTCTTCTGCTGCTTTCGCGTGGCTGCGGCCATGAGTTTTGATCGCTACACGTGTTTTTTCATACTGCTCACGCAGTTCAGAGAATTTCTGACGCGCCAGTTCAGGGTCGATGCTGTTGTCATCTTCGCTGTCGTCGTCTTCGTCTTCTTCTTCATCGTCGTCATTCAGATCTTCTGAAGAGAGTTCAGAACCGACGTTGGTCGCGGTTGGCGCCAGATCTTCTTCTGCGTTAGGGTCGACAAAACCGGTAATGATATCGGACAGACGTGCTTCTTCTGCCTCTACACGGTCATACTGTTCAAGCAGATAAGTAATTGCTTCTGGGTACTCGGCAACAGAGCACTGAACCTGATTGATACCGTCTTCGATACGTTTAGCGATGTCGATTTCGCCTTCACGGGTCAGAAGTTCAACGGTACCCATTTCACGCATATACATGCGGACGGGGTCAGTCGTGCGGCCGATCTCGGATTCTACGCTTGATAATACCTGCACAGCGGCTTCGGCAGCATCTTCGTCAGCAATGTTTTCTGCCAGCATCAAATCATCGGCGTCAGGTGCTTCTTCCATCACCTGAATACCCATGTCATTAATCATCTGGATGATGTCTTCGATCTGGTCGGAGTCGACGATATCTTCCGGCAGATGGTCATTGACCTCAGCATAGGTCAGGTAGCCTTGCTCCTTGCCCTTGGTAACAAGAAGTTTTAGCTGTGACTGCGGGTTTTGCTCCATAAGACGGTATCCACACTTCAGAGTTTAAATCGGTGTTGGGCAGCAGAACCGCCAACAATAACTGACACGGGTTTTTTTCATTGCGCGCCGCTCCCCGGTATTGCGGCATTATACGGGGGCTTGTCCCCGCTTTTCATCGGCACTCAAGCCGTAATTCAGTTTTTAATCGTTAACCTAATGTGTTGTCGGTTTGGGAAGTGTTTGCCATTCCGCGTTCATACTGGGTGGTACGATTAAAATAAATAGGTAATTTTGGTGATTAACTCTTTTTTGCCAATGCTTGGTTGAGTGCCCATAGTTCTCGTCGTTGATCGGCGTTTAAGCCTTGGGTTCGATCCAACGCGATAAGTTCTTCCTGACGTTGCTCGAGCATGGAGTCATACAGACTGCCCAATGTATCGACGAACGTTTGGTGAACCATGTCCTCAATAACCATGTGGTTCCAGGTTGCTAAAGTTTCAAGCTGTTGGGCATATTTATTATCACGATATAGCTCAATCAACTGACCCGTTGTTAACCCAGGCTGCGCTAGGCAGGTTTCAACCAATTCTATAAATAATGGCAATCCAGGCAGTTGATGTTCCCTTAAACCTTCAAGCGTAGGGACTTCAGCCGCCAATGATGGATTTTGTACCAGTAATCCTATAAGTATACGCATAGTCGTGCGTTTTAGCTGAGGCTGCTGGTAACTATTTGCTGACTCGGCCTGTCGTGGTAGCAGCTTATCAAGCTGACTATCATCGAGAATGCCTAACTTCTGACCTAAAAACTGCCGTAGGTACAACCTTAGGGTTTCACCTGGGATCTGTCCAATCAGCGGTAAGGCTAAAGCACTCAGCTTAGTACGCCCATCGGGAGTACTCAAATCGACCTGTGGCATCAGCGTATCAAATAGGAATGCTGACAGCGGCTGGGCCTGTTCAATGCGCTGCTCAAACGCTGCGGTGCCTTCTTTGCGCACCAGCGTATCCGGGTCTTCACCATCGGGCAGGAACATAAACTTCAACTGCCGACCATCGGATAAAAACGGCAGCGCGGTTTCCAGCGCTCGCCATGCGGCTTCACGTCCGGCGTTATCGCCGTCGTAGCAGCACACCACGGTATCCGTGGTGCGGAACATCAGTTGAATGTGCTCGGATGTGGTTGAGGTTCCCAGCGAAGCGACGGCATAATCAATGCCAAACTGCGCGAGTGCCACCACATCCATATAACCTTCAACGACCAGCAATTTAGCCAATTCTGGATGGCGTTGCTGTGCTTCATACAGGCCGAAAAGCTGGCGGCCTTTATGGAAAATATCTGTTTCGGGGGAGTTTAAGTATTTTGGCGTACCATCGCCCAATATACGGCCACCGAAAGCAATAACGCGTCCACGCCTATCGCGGATAGGGAACATCACGCGATCGCGGAAGCGGTCGTACGTGCGACCATTGTCATTATTAACCAGCATACCGGCATCATTAAGCGCTGTGCGGCTTGCGAGATCGCGTCCAAAGCGTTTGAGCGCGTTATCCCAGCCCGGCGGTGCATAGCCGATAGCAAAATGGTCGATGATTTCTTGGCTCAGTCCGCGCTGCATTAAATATTGCTGCGCTGATTGGCTGCTGGGTTGACGTAAAGCCTGCTGATAAAAAGTACTCAGGCTATCCATCAGCTGATACAGATTTTGACGCTGGTGACGCTCAATCTGGCTTGGACCGGTTCCTGCTTCGTAAGGAATTTCCAAACCTGCCATAGTCGCCAACTCTTCAACGCTCTCAACAAACTCAAGTCTGTCGTAGTTCATCAAGAAGTCGATGGCGTTACCATGGGCCCCACAGCCAAAGCAGTGGTAAAACTGTTTGTCCGCGTTCACGGTGAATGAAGGGGTTTTCTCGTTATGGAATGGACAGCAGGCATGATAGTTCTTGCCCTGCTTTTTTAACTTCACACGCGCATCGACCAGATCGACAATATCGGTCCGAGCTAGCAAGTCATTTATGAATACACGTGGGATTCGTCCTGCCATAAGCCCTTACATTTAGTCTGTTTGCGCGACTGCAAAAACCGCCAGCAGCGTTGACAATTTTTCAGCCTATAAACGAGAACAAGCCGCGCATTCCTTTCGGAAGGCACGGCCTTCGTATGTTACTGCACATCAAAATAGAGCTACTTAAAACACTACTCCGACAGACAACAACATGGTCTGTGGACCATTTGTTGGGGCTTTCACCCCGAACAAACTAGTACAGACGGGTGCGACGTGCGTTTTCGCGAGCCAGTTTCTTGGCGTGACGTTTTACTGCAGACGCTTTTGCGCGTTTACGTTCGGTAGTCGGTTTTTCATAGAATTCACGACGACGAACTTCAGCTAAAACGCCCGCTTTTTCGCATGAACGTTTGAAGCGACGCAGAGCTACGTCGAACGGCTCGTTTTCACGTACTTTAATTACCGGCATGTGCCTCTCACCTCGATATAAATCGGTCTTTTCGCTGACCTAGTGTCAGCTGTTCAAAAATGGTGCGGAATTTTAATCCGAACAGCACCGCTTTGTAAAGCAATGATGCGCTAATGTCCACAGGATTCTGACTATCAAGTTGTTACACCAAGGATAGCAGGTGGTTTTTAGTCGGTTAATTTGCCACAGCACGAAAGCGGAACAGTATAGCTGAATTGTGCTATTATGCGCCACCTTAGTTGTTGGAGAAAAGTTGTTGGAGCCGCCATGCGCATTCTGGGCATCGAAACATCCTGTGATGAAACCGGTATCGCCATTTATGACGATGAACAAGGTATTTTGGCTAACCAGTTGTATAGCCAGATAAAACTACATGCTGATTACGGTGGCGTTGTCCCTGAACTGGCATCTCGCGACCATGTGCGCAAAACAATTCCCCTGATTCAGGCCGCATTAAAAGAAGCTAATTTAACGGCAAAAGATCTCGATGGCGTAGCCTATACCGCAGGTCCTGGTCTCGTTGGGGCTTTATTGGTGGGTGCAACCGTTGGGCGTGCGTTGGCTTTTGCGTGGGATTTACCTGCGGTTCCTGTTCATCATATGGAAGGCCATTTGCTGGCGCCGATGCTGGAAGATAATCCGCCCGAGTTTCCTTTCGTTGCGCTGTTAGTTTCAGGTGGCCATACCCAGCTGATTAGCGTTACCGGGATGGGCCAGTATGAATTGCTGGGCGAATCCATTGACGACGCAGCTGGCGAAGCATTTGATAAAACAGCCAAACTTCTAGGGTTAGACTATCCTGGCGGCCCGATGTTGTCGAAAATGGCCCAGCAGGGCGAAGCAGGACGCTTTGTTTTCCCGCGTCCCATGACCGATCGCCCTGGACTTGATTTCAGCTTCTCTGGCCTGAAAACATTTGCGGCAAATACGACTCGTAACAACGAATCTGATGATCAAACCCGTGCCGATATTGCCCGTGCATTTGAAGACGCCGTGGTGGATACGTTGGCAATTAAGTGTAAACGCGCCTTAGAGCAAACCGGTTTCAAGCGTTTGGTTATGGCGGGGGGCGTGAGCGCTAACCGTACTTTGCGTGCTCGCTTGGCTGAGATGATGAAAAAACGCGGTGGCGAAGTCTTTTATGCGCGCCCTGAGTTTTGCACCGACAACGGGGCGATGATCGCTTACGCGGGTTTGGTACGTTTGAAAAGCGGCGTGAACGCGGATTTAAGTGTCTCGGTTCGCCCGCGCTGGCCTTTGGCTGAATTACCTGCGGTGTAATGCCAAAAAATAAACATAAAATGGCGACCTTCGGGTCGCCATTTTGCTATTTGTTGCTCGGTTTTTCTTCCTGAATTTCTTCTGCCGCTGTGTTAGCGGCTTTCTTGCGGTGCTTAAGTTTTTTCCAGATCTTAGTTTCTTGCCCGCGCCACAGGCGCTGAATATTGTCGTGGTGACGCATCAAAATTAAGCAGGAAAGCATTGCTACTGGGAACGTAAACTGCGGTTTGAACCACCATACGTAAAACGGAGCAACCAGTGCGCTGACGATGGCGCCTAATGAGGAGTATCCGCTCAGCACAACGGTCAGTAGCCATGTCACCGTCATTAGGCCGGTGAGATCCCAGCCAATTGGCGCGATGGCACCGAACGCCGTCGCCACGCCTTTTCCGCCACGAAAATGGAAGAACACCGGATAGATGTGGCCCAAGCAGGCCGCAATAGCGGTTAGCCCGAGATAGAGCGGGGCAACATCGAACTTATAGGCGAGCCAGACTGGCAACATGCCTTTAAGCACATCAAAAATCAGTACCGCGGCGGCAGCGGCTTTACCGCCAATGCGTAACACATTGGTGGCTCCCGGATTTCCAGAGCCGTTCTCACGAGGATCGGGCAAGCCTGCGATACGGCAGACCACAATGGCGCTGGAAATGGAGCCGCACAAATACGCGAGAATAATCATGCCTAACGCAGTCGCACTCATAACTCAGCTCCGTCTTCTGTTGTTTTGTCCCTATCACCCTTCAAGTTACCGTTGCGATGTCTATACTCTTCGCTTGCCGTTTTCTGAACTCGAATGATTTAGGGTATATATCAAAAGATATAAAAGGGTATAAAGGGCAAAGGTCGTTTTAACAACCATATCTGTGGATAATACGCACATTCAAACAGAAGTGGTATCCAACCAAAGGCAAAAACAGAGAATCACGTGATGGACATCGTATTTATTGAAGAATTAACCGTCATCACCACAATCGGTGTTTATGACTGGGAACAAACCATTCGTCAGAAGCTAGTATTCGACGTAGAGCTGGCGTGGGATAACCGTAAAGCGGCGTTGAGCGATGATGTGGCAGACTGTCTTAGCTATGCCGACGTGAGCGACGCGATCATCAAGCATGTTGAGCCTAACCAGTTTGCGCTGGTTGAACGCGTGGCTGAAGAAGTGGCGATGATGTTGATGGATAAATTTAACAGCCCTTGGGTTCGCATCAGAGTCAGTAAACCTGGTGCGGTGGCGCATGCGAAAAGTGTCGGCGTGCAGATTGAACGTGGAAAGCGTGTTTAATCCATTAGCTCAATGAGATTTTAATGTCATATTGGCGAAACTTTATTGAATTAGCCTAGTCACAGTCATACTTCATAAGTGACGCTCTTGCGTCACTTTTTTGCGTGCGTAACGCTTTTGAAAAGGGTAGTACTTTTATGGATCTGCATTTGCTGATCAATGCGTTTATTCTTGGGGTTGTTGAAGGTGTTACAGAGTTTCTGCCGGTATCGTCGACGGGGCATATGATTATCATCGGACACTGGCTTGGATTTGAAGGTGATAAGGCGAAGACCTTTGAAGTTATTATCCAACTAGGCTCGATTTTAGCGGTTGTCGTGATGTTCTGGCGTCGCCTGTTTGGTTTGATTGGCATTCATTTTGGTCAGCCTCCGGTGCATGAGGGAAAAACCCAAGGGCACCTGACATTAGGCCATATCCTGCTTGCGATGATCCCTGCGGTAGTCTTGGGGCTGGTGTTCCACGATGCGATAAAAAACCTGTTTGCGCCGCGAACCGTTGTGTATGCGCTGGTCGTCGGTGGTTTCCTACTGCTGGCAGCTGAATGGCTTAAACCAAAGCAGCCTCGCGCGGTTGGGTTAGATGATATTACCTATCGTCAGGCATTTATGATCGGCTGTTTTCAGTGTTTGGCTCTTTGGCCGGGATTCTCTCGCTCTGGTGCGACCATTTCAGGCGGGATGTTGATGGGCGTGAGCCGCTTTGCCGCGTCTGAGTTCTCATTCATTTTGGCGGTGCCAATGATGATGGGTGCCACCGCGTTAGAGCTGTATAAGAGCCTGCCGTTCCTGTCTATGGCTGACTTACCGATGTTTGCGGTTGGTTTTGTTACGGCGTTTATTGTGGCATTAATTGCGATTAAAACGTTCTTGAGCGTGATTAAACGGATCTCTTTTGTTCCCTTCGCGATTTACCGCTTTATTGTTGCCGCAGTGGTTTACATGGTATTCCTGTAAAAAGTGCGCTGAGCAACGAAGAAAGGCCTACGGTTTTTACCGAGGCCTTTTTTGTGGGCGTTAATCGCGGTTTTCTTCCTGTGGAGAGACGTCCTGCTTCCACTCTTTGAGCGCATTTAAGCGGCGCTGTTGCAGCTCCTCACGGATTTGAGGCCCTTTGAAACCAGCATCGACAACCTCACGAACAGATACGCTTTCTGCCACTTTACAGGCCGCTCGTAGATAATCGCCTTGAGGATAGGGATTATTTTCAAATCCAGTACGCCCACGGGCATCGGCTTCGCTCGACATAATCATTTGTTCCAAACGCTGTGGCTTGCGCCAAACGTCAATAGAATCAAATAATTTAAGCAGCGTGACGGGCCGCAATTTCTCCACGGTATGGATCAGATCGTGATATTCAGCGACGATTTTTGCCAGTTCACGAATGGCGTTGGGTACGCGTAAACGTTGGCAAAGTGCTTCAACCAATTTCACACCCGCAGGGCCATGACCATGGTGATGCGGCCAATATTCTGGCGGCGTTAACCCCTTGCCTAAATCATGCGTTAGCGTGGCAAACCGCACGTCAATCTCGTCGGTAAGTTTGGCGGCGATAGCTAATGCCATCAGCGTGTGAATCCCCGTATCAATTTCTGGGTGCCATTTTTCGGGGGCCGGTACGCCAAACAGATTGTCGATTTCAGGGAACAATACGGCTAACGCACCGCAGTCACGCAGCACTTGGAAATAAACCTGTGGGCTCTGTGTGATCAACGCTTTTTCTGTTTCGCGCCAAACTCGCTCAGGCGTCAGGTTTTGTAGCTCATTATCTGCCGTCATCTGCGCCATCAAAGCCATTGTTTCTGGTGCGACGTGAAAGCCCAAATGAGCAAAGCGAGCCGCAAAGCGTGCAACGCGCAAGACGCGCAGCGGATCTTCGTGAAATGCGTCTGATACGTGGCGTAGAACCTTGTTATTAAGATCGTTTAGGCCACCGTAAGGATCGATGAGTGTTCCATCAGCGCTTTCAGCCATTGCATTGATGGTAAGATCGCGGCGCAACAAATCTTGCTCTAGGGTTACGTCGGGTGCGAAATAGGTAACGAAACCGGTATAGCCGTGGCCTGATTTACGCTCGGTGCGTGCGAGTGCGTATTCTTCGCGGGATTTTGGGTGCAGAAAAACAGGGAAATCTTTGCCAACCTGCTGAAAACCTTGTGCCGTTAATTCTTCAGGTGTTGCACCTTCGATGACCCAATCACGGTCATAAACGGGTAAATTCAGTCGCTTATCGCGTACGGCTCCGCCGACCAAAAAAATCTTCAAACTCACTTCCTCACAGACGCCTTCCACATTCTTCGTGATCGGATAATCCGAGGAGGGAAGGCATGACACAGTTATTCGGATAAGATGATTTGTTAACTATAGGTTATGACAAACAGGTTACGACAAACGCGCCGTGCACTGAAATAAAAAAACGCCGCAAGCGGCGTTTTCTAAGATTAGTTCATCCAACGATCTTTTTTGCGTCGTGGAATTAAACGAGGCAACAGCAAGCCTAGCAGCAAGCCGCCACCGGCAACGCCGCCGCCGTATAAGAACCACTGCATAATGATGCCGCGCTTTTTATCATCTAACTGAGTGTTGATGGCGCTAACGCTTTTCTGTGCGCTGGAGAGCTGTTCTTTCAGCTTTTGATTTTCTGATTTTAGACTGTCGATGGTGCTGTCGCTGTTGGCCACTTTTTGCTGCATTTCAGCGGTGCGCTGGTTCCAGCTGTTATCGATATTAGTCAGTTTGTCAGTCAGCGTTTTTACCTGCTGCTCTAATTCTGGTACGCGGCTACGTAAGCTTGGCTCGGTGCTCAACTGCTCCATTGGCAACCACACGGTACGGCCTTTGGCATCGCGCACCTGACCATATTTGTTGTCCGCGTTAACGCTCAGTAGTTCAACTTCTTCACCCGCATTTAATGTTCCAACGATACGATACTGATTACCTGGGCCGCTATGGACGTAAGTATTCAGCTCATCGGAAATGTAACGCTTCTCTTCAGCGTGAGCATTTAGCGTGAAGCAGGTGGCGAGTAGTGTTAAACAAACTAAGCGAAATTTATGCATCTGATTTTCATTTTTAAGTGGGTGAAGAGACAAAATAGTACGGGGAACAGTGTGGCGACGCAATGAAAAATCCGAAATGGGAACTATCTGACTTCTAACGCGGGTCGTTACACCTTTTGGAATGCATGGCTAAAAATTAATAGGCCTGATAATTGCTTATCAGGCCAGAAGTTTCATCTATTTATTTGGCTTTCATCGACGGTTTGACGAAAAGCACGAATTAGCCAAACAGTGCCTGCAAAATATAAAACAGCACGATAGATAGCCCAGCCCCTGCTGGCAGGGTAACAATCCACGAAGCGACAATGTTGCGTACCACGTTAAGATTTAATGCCGCAATACCACGGGCGAACCCCACGCCTAACACTGCACCCACCAGCGTTTGCGTGGTGGAGATAGGTAATCCTGTTCCTGAGGCAATCACAACGGTAGACGCAGTCGCAAACTGAGCGGCAAAGCCTCGGCTTGGGGTAAGATCGGTGATGCCGCTGCCCACGGTTTCCATTACGCGTCGCCCCATTAATGCCAGCCCAACCACGATGCCCACTCCGCCTAGAGGTAATATCCACCAGACGATAGGTGACGTGGAGGCGAGCGCTAAGGGGTCGTGCACAATGGCTACGATGGCCGACAATGGGCCAATCGCGTTGGCGACATCGTTAGAACCATGGGCAAACGCCATCGCACAGGCGGTAATCACCATCAGTAAGCTGAAGACTTTCTCTACGCCACGGAAATGGTCTTCTTCATCGGCGTTATCGGTGAATGATTTACGCGATAGGTAAAAATAACCGCCGATCATCACTAACAGGGATAGCGCAATCGAGATAATCCATGTTTCGCCGTTGGTCAGGTATAGCCCAACGTGTTTAAGCCCTTTTTTGATAGTGACCAGTAAAATAACCAATGAGGTCAAAAACATATAAATCGGGCCATAGCGGCGTGCATTGGCGAAAGGATTATCGGTATTAAAAATTAAGCGCTGGGCGCTGAGGAAAATACCGTAAGCCACCACGCCGGAAATCAGCGGGGTAATAATCCAACTGCCCACGATACCTTTGACGCCGCTCCATTCCACGGCATCTGGCCCAACGGAGACACAGGCGAAGCCAATAATAGCGCCAATGATGGAGTGTGTGGTTGACACTGGCCAGCCCATCATCGAGGCGACAATAAGCCAAATCCCAGCCGCCAGCAGAGATGCCATCATGCCGAAAATCAGCACGTCTGGCTGCGCGCTGAACGCGCTGGTATCAATGATGCCGTTGCGGATAGTCTGCGTAACTTCTCCTCCGGCCAGATAGGCACCGGCAAACTCAAAGATCATGGCGATAATGATCGCCTGACGGACGGTGATTGCGCGAGCGCCAACGGAGGTGCCCATTGCGTTGGCAACGTCATTAGCCCCAATACCAATCGCCATCAACAGGCCGAAAAATGCCGCAATGAAGATCAGCAAAGTGCCGTGGTCAGCAATAATTGCCATTTGTGCTAGTCCAAAATATCAAAAGATTAAAATTAACAATGAGAGACCCATGACTACGTGCGAGCTAACATAAGCTCAAGGCGAGACCCCACGCGCAGTGATTCATCGGCAAGGCTGCCGATCCATTCCATGACCTGATACAGGCACATCACATCGATAGGGTTATACTGTGGCTCGAGTGCCAACAACGCCTGACGCAGCAAGATTTGTTGATGGTCGGTATCATCTTCAATGTGATCTAACTCCATCACCATTTGTTCAACCAGCGACGCTTCGCGCCCGCGGAAGCCGGTTTCTAACAGTTCGTCCAGTTCGTGGATCACTTTGTTGGCCTGCGTGGTAGCATCTAGGCAGCGTTGCAAATAAACCATGAAGTCGGTTTGCATTGATTCCGGTACCATGAGATGGCGGCCGATGACGCGTCCAGCAATATCTTTAGCGCGATTAGCCAAACGATCTTGCTGAGTCACGAGATCGAGCATATCGGTTCTATCAACCGGTAAAAACAGCCCGCGTGGTAGCTTGAGGCGAATTTCTCGTTTCAGCGCATCAGCCTGTTTTTCCAGCATGGAAATCTGTTCACGAAGATGTTGTGCGTTTTCCCACTGTTGTTGAGCCGTGGCTTGAAAGAAAGGGACGAGCAGCGAGCAACATTGGTGCACGCTGCTGGCATGTTCCTGAAGTGGTTTCAGGGGAGACTTGGCAAACAATCCTAATATAGTATTTACTGGCATCACTCATGCACCTTTTGATGGTTTTCTGCGCAAAAGTTGTCAGAAGGGTGCGCATGTTAACTGATGTGTTTTATGTTGCACACTATTTTTGTATTTCAGCCTGAACTTATTGATATAGTTCGGTAAAACCTTAATGTGAACCAATTATGACCGAAGCTATGAACGTCGAAATCGAACTAAAATTCATCGCTACTCCAGAAGTAGCGGAACAACTTTCTCAGCGTTTGGCTCCGTGGCCAAATGTTCATACTGCGGCGCAAAAACTCACCAATATTTATTATGAAACCGCCGATAACACCTTGCGTAGTTATGACATGGGCTTGCGCATTCGCGGATACGGCGATCGTTACGAAATGACGCTTAAAACCGCGGGGAAAACCGTGGGAGGGCTGCATCAACGCCCTGAATTTAACGTTGACCTCAAGGCCGCTGAATTAGACATTCATTTGCTTCCTGCGGAAGTATGGCCAGAAGGCTGTGATCTTCAGGCGCTTCAAGCCGCACTTTCACCGGTGTTTAGCACGCATTTCGCACGAGAAAAGTGGGTGGTTACTTACCGTTCAAGTGAGATTGAGGTGGCGCTGGATCAGGGCGAAGTAAAAGCCGGTGAACTCAGCGAGCCTTTATATGAAATTGAACTGGAGCTGAAATCGGGCAGCCGAGAGGATTTGCTCTCTTTTGCTCAAGAACTCACGGCTGAAGGCGGTCTTCGCTTAGGCAGCTTGAGCAAAGCCGCACGTGGTTATCACTTGGCAAAAGGCAATCCGGATCGCGAGATCGTTCCGTTGGGCATACTCAAAGTTGCGCCAAAGGCTAACGTTGAACAGGGCATGACCGATGCCTTTACCTTTGCGCTGCGTCACTGGCAGGCGAATGAAGAAGTTTGGCTGCACGGTGACCGTAAAGCCCAGAAAACCGTGCTTGAGGCCATTGAGCTGCTGCGCCAGATTTTTGTGTTATTTGGCGGTTTGGTACCGCGTAAGGCGAGCACCGCGCTGCGAGCGGGTCTCACCGAGCTAGAAGAACAGTTGGCAACGCCGCGTCTCGATGCTAAAAAAGTCTGCTTTAGCCCGCTGTATCTGAATACCCAGTTAGCGCTTACTCGCTGGATAGCCAGCGCAGAATGGCGTTCTTTCGTGACAGATAAAACGCTAACTAAGCTGAATGGATCGTTCAAGCGCTTCGCCGATATCATGCTGGGGCGTACCGGTGCGGAATTGAAAGAAGCCTTCGAACATGTGCAGCACGGCGGCGAATATCAGGATAAATATGTCCGTTTGGTTCGTCAGCTGCTGCTGTTCCATGTACTTTCAGGGGCCTATCCTGAAGAAGCTGTAGCAGAGTATTTATCTGGCTGGCACACGCTGCAGCAGGCGATTATTCAGAAGCAAGATGCCTACATTGAATCCACACGTAAGCATGCAATGGATCAGCCTACATTCTGGTTAAATGGTACTCAAAAACCTTCCGTCAACGACTAGCTGAATAGGTTAGTTGGCTCTCCTCCCTGAGGCTAGGGAGGAGATAGAAGAACTCATTACATCATCGGTTTCGTCTGCAAATAGACGTTTATTCAGGGAGTGTTTATGTCTGAGTCTGCTTCTCGCGTGCTTCCCCCTTTGCTTGACGCTCAGGCCGCGCA
This sequence comes from Hafnia sp. CBA7124, assembly GCF_002355555.1. Taxonomy (NCBI): domain Bacteria; kingdom Pseudomonadati; phylum Pseudomonadota; class Gammaproteobacteria; order Enterobacterales; family Hafniaceae; genus Hafnia; species Hafnia sp. CBA7124. The sequence goes on from NZ_AP017469.1 coordinate 643,702, forward strand.
AATCTCGGAGCGTTTGGTGATTTCCTCTTTTGAAGATCGCAGCGCGCTGGCGCTAAGCGATTTCATGAGTGAAAACTTTATCGCGCACCCCGAATGGTGGCAGCAACTGCATGACACTCCCCCCCAGCCTGATGAGTGGAAAAATTATGCTCATTGGTTGGATGAACAATTAATCGACGCTGATGATGAAGTGAGTTTGATGCGTGTGCTGCGGCTGTTTCGGCGTCATATGCTGTCGCGAATTTCATGGATGCAATCACTCAAACGCTGTGAAACCGGTGATACGCTGCGCCAACTAAGCGAACTGGCTGAAACGCTGATTATTACCGCGCGCGATCGTTTATATCAAACCTGCTGTGCAGAATGGGGTACGCCGTGCAACGCGCAAGGTGAGCCGCAGCCCTTGTTGATTTTAGGTATGGGGAAATTGGGCGGCGGTGAACTGAACTTTTCGTCGGATATCGATCTGATTTTTGCCTATCCAGAAAGTGGAGTGACGCAAGGTGGAAGGCGTGAGTTAGACAATGCCCAGTTTTTCACCCGCTTAGGCCAGCGCTTGATCAAAGCACTCGATCAGCCCACGGTGGACGGGTTTGTTTATCGTGTTGATATGCGCCTGCGTCCGTTTGGAGACAGTGGCCCGTTAGTGCTGAGCTTTGCCGCACTTGAGGATTACTACCAAGAACAAGGACGAGATTGGGAGCGTTATGCGATGGTCAAAGCGCGTCTGATGGGCGGCAATGAAGACGCCTATAGTCAAGAGCTACGCCGTACGCTGCGCCCGTTCGTATTCCGCCGTTATATTGATTTCAGCGTTATTCAGTCGCTGCGCAATATGAAAGGCATGATTGCCCGTGAAGTTCGCCGCAGAGGTCTGAAAGATAATATTAAGCTGGGTGCTGGTGGTATCCGCGAAATTGAGTTTATCACGCAGGTTTTCCAACTGATTCGCGGTGGGCGTGAGCCGTCTTTACAGCAGCGTGCGCTCCAGCCTTCACTGTTGGCGATTGGTCAGCTTGGTTTACTCAAGACCGAGCAGGTTGTAGATCTCACTGAAAGTTATCTGTTTTTACGCCGGTTGGAAAATCTCCTTCAGGCTATCAATGACGAACAAACCCAAACGCTGCCCAACGACGAACTGAATCAGGCTCGCTTAGCTTGGGGAATGGGCGCTGCGGATTGGGCACAGCTGATGGCGCAGCTAGAGCAAAAGATGTTGGCTGTGAGGGCTATTTTTAACGAATTAATTGGCGATGATGAGAGCGAAGAAGAAAGTGCGGAAGCACCGCGCGAGCAATTTGCCGCTCTGTGGCAAGATTTGCTGGATGAGCGCGATCTAGACCCCTTCACGCCACAGTTAGAGAGCGAGTCACGTCAGCTATTGCTGCGTTGTATCAACGATTTCCGCAGCGATGTGGATAAACGCACCATCGGGCCGCGTGGCCGTGAAGTACTCGGCCAACTGATGCCAGCGCTACTTGGTGAAGTGTGTGCTAGAGAAGACGCTGTACGCGTGCTCCAACGTCTAACTCCGCTATTGCTCAACATCGTCACGCGCACCACGTATCTGGAGCTGCTGGTGGAGTATCGTGCGGCGCTGAGCCAACTGATTCGCCTATGCGCGGCTTCGCCGATGGTGGCGACGCAGCTGGCACGTTACCCGCTGCTGCTGGATGAACTACTCGATCCAAACACCTTGTATCAGCCCGTTCCTCAAGATGCCTATCGTGATGAGCTGCGCCAATATTTGATGCGGGTTCCCGCCGATGATGAAGAGCAGAATCTTGAGGCGCTGAGACAGTTTAAACATGCTCATCAGTTGCGAATTGCTGCCAGCGATATTTCAGGGGCGTTGCCGGTGATGAAAGTCAGCGATCATCTCACCTATCTTGCCGAGGCGATGATTGATGCGGTGGTGCAGCAGGCGTGGACACATATGGTTGGGCGTTATGGTCAGCCGACGCATCTGCAAGGGCGTGAAGGGCGAGGGTTTGCGGTACTCGGCTACGGAAAATTGGGCGGTTGGGAGTTAGGTTATAGCTCCGATCTCGATCTTGTTTTCTTGCTCGATTGCCCGTCTGATGTGATGACCAGCGGCGAGCGTAGCATTGATGGTCGCCAGTTCTATCTGCGCTTGGCGCAGCGCATTATGCATCTGTTTAGCACGCGTACGTCATCAGGAATTTTGTATGAGGTAGATGCTCGTCTTCGCCCTTCAGGGGCTTCAGGCATGCTGGTGAGTACCGTCGATTCCTTTGGCGAGTACCAGCGAAACGAAGCGTGGACGTGGGAACATCAGGCCTTGGTACGTGCCCGCCCTGTTTATGGTGACGTGCAGATTCATCAGCAGTTTGATGCGATTCGCCATGAGATTTTGTGTCGTTCCAGAGAAACGAACACCTTAAAGACTGAAGTCCGTGAAATGCGGGAAAAAATGCGCCAGCATCTGGGCGGCAAGCATCGCGACCAGTTTGATATTAAAGCCGATGAGGGCGGCATTACGGATATTGAATTTATCGCTCAATATCTGGTGCTTAACTATGCCTCACAGGAACCACGCCTCACGCGTTGGTCAGACAACGTACGTATATTTGAGCTGATGGCGAACTACAACATCATGCCGGAGGCAGAAGCGGCGGCGCTGACGCAGGCCTATGTGACGATGCGTGATGCGATCCACCATTTAGCTTTGCAAGAGCAGTCGGGTGCCGTCGGGCTGGATGCATTCGTTGCTGAGCGTGAACAGGTGCGCCGTAGTTGGGCGACGTGGTTGGGGTAGAGAATAAAATCTTTGCGAAGCTGTGCGCAAATTTCAACCGTTTCTCTTTTTGTTGTTCTATAATGCGCATAAATTATGCGCATGGAGTTTCATGATGAAACGTAGAACACTTTTAACGGGAAGTAAAAAGGCGGTGAATGTGAGCATCGATCAGGGACTGATTCAGCAGGCTAAAGCACTTAACATCAATTTATCTGCCGTGATGGAAGAGGCTTTGCAGCAGGTTGTTATCGCAGAGGGGCAGCGACAGTGGCTTGATAGCCATCAACAAAGCATTGCTACCTATAATCAAGATGTTGAAGAGAACGGTGTATTCAGTGATGGCCTGAGGTCTTTTTGATGAGCCAGTTTGCCGTCTACAAAAACCGAGATCGGGCTTCTGCAAAACGTTTTCCGTATCTTCTGGATGTTCAGCACGATTTCTTGTCATCGCTGGCGACCCGAATGGTTATTCCATTAGGGCTAAAAACCACATCATCGTTGGCTGAACAAGAGCGACTGATCCTGAGCTTTAAGATTGAAGAACATGAGGTGTTACTGATGACGCCACAGATGGCTGGAGTTACGTTGTCGCAGCTAGGGGAACAGGTCGACGACTTGGGGTATTGCCGAGACGATATCGTGGGAGCGATGGATTTTCTGATATTTGGCTATTAGTGGTTTCGTCCCTGAAACCCTGTCCTTGAAATCCATTTAGAGCAATAAACGTGATTGCTCTGCGCTAGTAGCGAGATGGCATGCCTTTGGGGCGCGTCTTAAAGCGGCGATGCATCCACATGTATTGTGTTGGCGCGCGTAAGATTTCTTGTTCGACGACTTTATTCATAGCGATAGCCGCGACGGTTTCGTTTTCCAATGGGAAATCTTCTAACCGTGGCTGAATCACCATGGTATAGCCGCTCCCATCTTCCGCTCGAACCGCGTTAAACGGAATAATGGCCGGTTTTCCCATGCGAGCCAGAATGTAAGTGCCCGTTGTGGTGGCCGCTTGCTCAACGGCAAACAAAGGCACAAAAACGCTGCTACGTGGGCCGTAATCGTGATCGGGCGCGTACCAGACGATCTCACCTTCCTTGAGCGCGCGGATCATGCCTTTAACGTCTTTGCGGTCGAGCATATATTTATTGGAACGCAGACGTCCCCAGGTTTGCATCCAGTCCACAACTTTGTTGTCGTTAGGACGGTAAACACCGACGCCAGGATTATGAACGCCAAAAATACGTGCGCCCAGCTCTAGCGTTAGGAAGTGCAAACCAATTAGCAATACGCCTTTGCCTTCCTGCTGAGCTTTAGCGATGTTTTCTAAGCCTTCAGCTTTGCACCAGCGATTAATGCGCCAAGTTGGCCAAAACCAAGCCATACCGGTTTCAATGAGCCCCATACCAACGGACTCAAAATTTTTGGCAACTTTTGCTCTACGCTCAGCTTCACTCATTTCGGGGAAGCAAAGCTCTAAATTGCGTAAAGAAATTTTTACCCGGCGTTTCATAAATTTCATCGCAGTTCTACCTAACCACGTTCCAAATTTATACAGCCATGGATAGGGCAGAAGCACTAAAATGTAGAGTACTCCCAGCCCCAACCAAGTTAACCAGTAACGTGGGTGCAGTAATTCGCGCTCGAATTTCGGGTAAACATGATTGTCAGCCATAACGGGGAAATCAGAACCTCGCTGAATGAATTAAGGTTCTATTGTATACATAAATTACGTGGAGTTGCAGTCAGCGAGCAGCTACAACCCGTAAGAAGGGTGTAATAGAAATAGCGCTGGGTGTGATAATATCGCGCACAATCTTAGTCTTTTTTGGAGTCCGGGGATGAAAGTAACCCTACCTGATTTCCGTCATGCCAACGTTCTGGTTGTGGGTGACGTCATGTTAGATCGCTACTGGTATGGACCTACTAGCCGTATTTCACCTGAAGCACCGGTACCGGTGGTTAAAGTGGATACCGTTGAGGAGCGTCCTGGCGGGGCGGCCAACGTGGCAATGAACATTGCGTCGCTTGGCGCGAATGCTCGTTTGGTAGGTTTAACCGGTATCGATGACGCAGCAAGAGCGCTAAGTGCCAAGTTGGGCGAAGTTAACGTTAAATGCGATTTCGTGTCCGTGCCGACGCATCCAACGATCACTAAACTGCGTGTTTTATCGCGTAATCAGCAGCTGATTCGTCTCGACTTTGAAGAGGGCTTCAGCAGCATTGATCCTCAGCCAATTTTTGAAAGAATTCAGCACGCATTGCCAAAACTGGGCGCGTTAATTTTATCCGATTATGCCAAAGGGGCATTAAATTCGGTCCAACAGATGATTCAATTAGCACGTGCGGCGAACGTTCCTGTGCTGATCGATCCTAAAGGTACCGATTTTGAACGCTACCGAGGTGCAACGCTGCTAACGCCAAATCTGTCTGAGTTCGAAGCCGTGGTAGGCCGTTGTAAAACCGATGAAGAATTGGTTGAGCGTGGTTTGCAATTGATGCGTGAATTTGATCTCACAGCGCTGCTAGTTACGCGTTCTGAGCAGGGCATGACCTTGTTGCAGCACGACCAGCCACCGTTGCATATGCCGACGCAGGCGCAAGAAGTGTATGACGTGACCGGTGCTGGCGATACGGTGATTGGTGTTCTGGCAACGGCAATCGCCGCGGGAACGTCATTGGAAGAGGCTTGCTTCTTAGCCAATGCGGGCGCGGGCGTGGTGGTGGGCAAACTGGGAACGTCTACCGTTTCACCTATCGAGCTGGAAAACGCCATTCGTGGGCGCAGCGAAACGGGCTTTGGCGTGATGAGCCAAGAAGAGTTAAAAGCCGCCGTTGCGAATGCTCGTCAGCGTGGCGAAAAAGTCGTGATGACTAACGGCGTTTTTGACATTCTGCATGCGGGACATGTTTCTTATTTGGCTAACGCACGCAAATTAGGCGATCGACTAATCGTTGCGGTAAACAGCGATGCATCAACCAAACGCTTGAAGGGTGAAGAGCGTCCGGTCAATGCGTTAGCACAGCGTATGATCGTACTGGCTGCGCTAGAAGCCGTGGATTGGGTTATCTCATTTGAAGAAGATACGCCGCAGCGCATTATTTCTGAGGTATTGCCTGATCTGTTGGTTAAAGGCGGTGACTACAAGCCTGAAGATATTGCAGGTGGGAAAGAAGTGATCGCTGCTGGTGGTGAAGTGCGTGTGCTGAATTTTGAAGATGGTTGTTCAACCACCAACATCATTAAAACAATTCGTCAGGGCCACGAATAATCCCCCGATGAACGCTAAGCGGAACATATTGTGAGCGGATTAAAGCAAGAGCTAGGGCTGGCTCAGGGAATAGGATTGTTATCTACATCGCTGTTAGGCACGGGCGTCTTTGCTGTGCCTGCATTAGCGGCGCTGGTGGCCGGCAATGATAGCCTGTGGGCATGGCCGATTCTTATTATCCTCGTGTTTCCGATCGCGATTGGTTTCGCTGCGCTAGGGCGTCACTTCCCAAGTGCGGGCGGTGCCGCTCATTTTGTCGGTATGGCATTTGGGCCGCATATGGCGCGAGTGACCGGTTGGCTGTTTCTTTCCGTTATCCCCGTTGGTTTACCTGCGGCGCTGCAAATTGCGGCGGGTTTTTGGCAGGCTATGTTTGGCTGGCATGGCTGGGAGTTGCTGCTGGTGGAAATCGGCACGCTGATGGTGGTGTGGTTTTTGGGCACCCGCGGAGCAGGTTCCAGCGCGAACTTACAGACGTTGATCGCCGGACTGGTGGTGGCTTTGGTTGCGGCCATTTGGTGGCGCGGCGGAATATCACCGGCGGAAATTCCATTCCCGACTCCAGCAGATGTCAGCCCTCAGAACCTCTTTTCTGCATTGGCCGTGATGTTTTGGTGCTTTGTCGGATTAGAAGCTTTTGCCCATCTGGCCTCTGAGTTTAAAGATCCCGAACGTGATTTTCCTCGTGCATTGATGATCGGCTTGCTGCTGGCAGGCGTGGTGTACTGGGGTTGTACGGTCGCGGTTTTGCATTTCAATGCCTTCGGTGCGGAAAAAGCCGCAGCGGCATCACTGCCGGGGATCGTCGTACAGCTATTTGGTCAAAAAGCGCTATGGATCGCCTGTATTATTGGCTATCTGGCCTGTTTTGCTAGCCTTAATATTTACACCCAAAGCTTTGCTCGGCTGGTTTGGTCACAGGCGCAGCTGAAACCACAAAGCCGTTTGGCGCAGCTTTCACTGCGTCAGGCACCGGTCAACGCGCTGAATGTTGTACTTGGCTGCTGTTTACTGTGCGCGGTGGGCATTTATGCACTAGGTGTGGCGTTGGATGAACTGATTATTTACGCCAACGGCATTTTTATCATGATCTATCTGCTGTGTATGCTGGCGGGTTGCCGTCTACTGAAAGGACGTTCACGTCTGATGGCGGCCATAGGCAGCGTATTGTGTTTGTTATTGCTCTATATGGTTGGCTGGAAAAGTATTTATGCGATCGTAATGCTAGCCGCACTATGGGCACTGTTACCTCGGCGTGCGATGGAAAACGGAGTAAACTCCCATTAGCTATCGAGCTAAGCAGCAATAAAAACGGAAGCCGATGGCTTCCGTTTTTGCGTTTATGCTCGACTCGCTTATTCAGCGTCTTTTGTCGCGGTTGCTTCGCTTGCTGCCAGTTTTTCTTCTAACGCAGCTAAGCGCTGTTCCATCATCGCCAGCTTTTCACGCGTGCGCAGCAAAACCTGCGTTTGTACGTCAAACTCTTCGCGATTCACTAAATCCATGCGATTAAATTGTGCCTGCAGGATTTGGCGGATTTTTTTCTCGACATCATCCCCGAACTCGCGCAGTCCTTTTGGCATGGATTCATGCACCTGACGGGCAATCTGTTCAATTTTCTTCGGGTCAATCATGGCGTGTTCCTTGGTCGTTATGGTCATGCGTTAGGGCTTAAGAACCACTATCAGAACGAATGACGATGATATTGAGCTGATGCACAATAGCAGAGCTATAGCTGCATAGTGTAATGCGAGTTGGCGAATGGATAAACCTCTGTGATCGCTCTTGGATAATCTGGAATGACGATTGCCCAAACTAATCATTAGCGTTATAGTTGACCTGCTTATTCTCAGGGCGGGGTGGAAGTCCCCACCGGCGGTAAATTTATGCATAACGCATGTCTTTCACGGCAAGCGCAGCATAAAAAGCCCGCGAGCGCTTATGCCGCAAGGTGTAAGGACAGCAGATCCGGTGTAATTCCGGAGCCGACGGTTAGAGTCCGGATGGGAGAGAGTAACGATACCTGTTGGGTTTGTCCCACTCGCGTTATTAGGCGCGTTAGCCGTAGGCTTACGTTTGCCACTCCTCAAAGCTGCCCTGATTCTGGTAATCCATATAATTAATGAGGTTTTTTTACCATGAATCAGACTTTACTTTCCGATTTCGGTACTCCGATGGAACGTGTTGAACGTGCGCTGGCTGCATTGCGTGAAGGCCGCGGCGTTATGGTGCTTGACGATGAAAATCGTGAAAACGAAGGCGACATGATTTTCCCTGCTGAAACCATGACTGAAGAACAGATGGCGCTGACCATCCGTCACGGTAGCGGCATTGTTTGCCTGTGCATCACCGAAGAGCGTCGTTTGCAGTTAGATCTGCCGATGATGGTCAGCAACAACACCAGCCATTACGGCACCGCATTCACCGTGACTATCGAAGCCGCTGAAGGCGTGACGACCGGCGTTTCTGCCAAAGACCGTTTGACTACCGTGCGTGCCGCAAGCGCTGAAGGCGCTAAGCCTTCTGACCTGCATCGCCCTGGTCACGTGTTCCCGCTGCGCGCTCAAAACGGCGGCGTTCTGACTCGTCGTGGTCATACTGAAGCAACTATCGATCTGGTGACTTTAGCGGGATTCCGTTCTGCGGGCGTACTGTGTGAACTGACCAATGACGACGGTACTATGGCACGTGCGCCAGAAGTGATTGTGTTTGCTAACAAACATAACATGCCAGTCGTGACCATCGATGATTTGGTGGCTTACCGCCAGTCTCAAGAAAAAATCGCGAGCTGATTTTTAGCTCTGCACGAAAAAGGACAGCCTAGGCTGTCCTTTTTGCTATTTGGAGATGGGAGAGTCTTAACCGAGCGGGCTGCTTTGTAACAGCGTCAGGCTAAATCCCATCACCGTCATACCGCACAGCACGCCATAGCTTGGGTTATTCTGCGGATCAATCTCTTTGGCCAACGGCATCAGTTCGTCTACCGATAGCGCCACCATGATACCCGCTACCATTGCCATGATTGAGGCCATTAACACCGGAGATATGGCCGGCCCCAGCAAAAAGAATGCCAGTAACCCACCTAAAATTTCGGCGAAGCCCGAAATGCTGGCCCACCATAGCGCCTTAGTTTTTGAGCCCGTGGCGGCATAGACCGGCCCAGCAACCGCTAAGCCTTCAGGAATATTGTGAATGGCAACCGCGAGCGCAATACCCATGCCTAATTCAAGGTCGGAGCTGGCGGTGACAAAGGTGGCAATGCCTTCTGGAAAGTTATGCAGGCTAATGCCGAGCGTTAGCAGCATGGCTGTACGGCGCAGGTTGCGTGTTTTCCCTGCCTTAGGCGCATCCATCAGGTCGTGTGCATGCTGGTGCGGCAACATTCTGTCCAACATGAAATAGCCCACCAGACCAATGATAAACATGCCATAGCCAAGCATCGGTGACATGCCTTGGGTATCCAGCGCGGCGGGTAACATTTCCATCAAAGAAATCAGCAGCATAATCCCTGCGGCAAAGCCAAGCGCAAACGCTAAAACCCGGTTGGAGGGTTTCTGTCCGATAATGGCTAATAACGCGCCGACAAATGTGGCACCGCCAGCTAGCAAAGTCAGAATAAGTGGAACTGACATAGCGCCTCCTTGTTGATAATGATTCCTATTATTGTTTTAACCTATCTTTAAGTAAATAGCGAATACAAAGTTATTACCGATGACTCTAATAACTCAACCCCTCTGGGTCTGATATTCAAATTTACTGACAATCATCATCATGGTTATCCGGCAGACGATCGAGATAAATCTGAGTAATGTATAACCATTCGGAGGCGATGCTCTCCGCCAGACTCAGAAAAGGATAATGTTATGACTACCTCTCGTATGCCTGCGCTATTTCTCGGTCACGGTAGCCCGATGAACGTGCTGGAAGAAAATGACTACACCACGGCTTGGCGCGAGTTAGGTAAAACGTTGCCGCGTCCGAAAGCGATTGTTGCTGTTTCTGCGCATTGGTACACCCGTGGTACGTTTGTCACGGCGATGGAACAGCCGCGGACGATCCATGATTTTGGTGGATTCCCACAGGCCCTGTTCGATACGCAATATCCAGCGCCGGGTTCGCCTGAACTCGCTCGTCGAGTACAGGAATTACTGGCGCCAGAAATGGTGCATTTGGATACCAGCGAATGGGGTTTGGATCACGGTACTTGGGGCGTTTTGATCAAAATGTATCCAGATGCCGATATTCCGGTGATCCAACTGAGTATTGATGGTACTCAACCCGCGGCTTATCACTATGAACTAGGCAAGAAACTCGCCGCCTTGCGCGATGAAGGCGTGATGATTGTCGCGAGCGGAAACGTGGTACATAACCTGCGAATGGTTAAGTGGCAGGGCGAAGCGGAACCTTATCCGTGGGCATTCAGTTTTGATAATTTTGTGCGTGAGAATCTGGCACATAAAGGCGAAAACCATCCACTGGTTAACTTTATGCAGCATGAAGGCGCTGAATTATCTAACCCATCGCCGGAGCACTTCCTGCCGCTGTTATATGTGCTTGGCGCATGGAACGGTGAAGAGCCGATTTCTGTGCCGGTGGACGGCATTGTGATGGCGTCGCTGAGTATGCTATCAGTCGTCGTGGGATAGTACCCGCAAACGAAATTCCTCCCCTGCGAAGGGGAGGATTACGATAGGGTCAGTATGCGGAAGTTAGCGACTGGCCTTCTTCTTCAAAAACACCCACATCAGAGCCAACCAAAGCAGCCCGCTGATTAATCCATACAAATTAAAGATCCCACTTCCCTGCCAGAGATAAATACGTTTTGCGATTTCGATGCCCAAGGCATAAATGCCAATGGTGGTCATACCGAGAGCGGCGGCAACGGTGCCTTTGCGCATATCGCTGGCAAACAGCGTGAGGCGATATAATCCTGCGTTAATTAGCCCTGTGCCGAAGGCGTAAAGGCTTAAACCGGCAATGGTCCAAAGGTAAGCATGCGGGGTAAACAGTGTGCCAAAGGTGGCCAGTGCCAGACCGGTAATGATCGGCGGTGCGCCGAGCCACAGCGGTTTTTCAATCGACATCTTTCCTGCGATGCGTGCCAGCACTAAATTGCCCATGATAAGGGCAACAAAAATAGGCACCTGCAACCAGCCATATGCCACTGGCGTCAGCCCTTCACCATCGATCAGTATCACCGGAGAAATCGCGACCCACGCCAACAGCGGCAGGGCCGAAAAACCGATTGATGCCGCACCACAGACAAAACGCAGATTGCCAAATACCTGTCGATAATCTGCCAGCAGGGAGGTTAAGCGTAATTTTTCGCCCTGCGACTGCGCGGTTTCCGGCATCGCTTTCCATAGACCGAGCCATGCAATAAATGCCACTAAGGCAAATACGGCAAACATGCTTTTCCACGGTGCGAATTGAATAAATGCCGCACCGGCCAGCGGGCCAATCAATGGCGCTATCAAGGCCACGTTGGCCATTAATGCCATCAGCTTGATACTGAGCGTTTGATCGAAGGCTTCTTGCACGGCGGCATATCCCACGGCGCCGATAAAACAGAGGCTGATACCTTGGATAAAGCGCATCAGAATAAATTGTTCAATGCTGTTGGTGAATAGCGTAGCGATACAGGCGGCAACAAACAGCATCACGCCGGTCAGCATCACCGGGCGGCGGCCAACGCGGTCAGAGAGTGGCCCAAGCAGCCATTGCAGCATCATGCCACCGAATAAATACGCGGTTAATGAGGTTGGAACCCAGCTCACATCGGCATTGAAATCACGCACCACATGAATCATGCCCGGTTGGATCATGTCGTGGGCGATGTAGGTTGCGAACTCGAATAACACCAGTGCGAGCGGAAACAGCACGGCACGGCGAGTTAGCTTAGAAGCAGCAATATAGGATGACATGTCGGGTGATTACTCGGTTTATGTAAAGAGTTTGCCCCTGCGTTCCCAGTGAAAAAGAAACGGCAGGGGCTATAGTCGTTCAATTCTGATTTTCGGGGGAGCGTAGGATGCGTTATATAACCGCACCCTGCGATAAACCCGTCTATCTTTTTGTGTCAGCGCCAGTCACGTCGAGCGCTATTTAAAAGTCACCAATGGGTTATCCAACTGGCCCGCAAATTTCAGATTTTGTGATGGATCGCTGAGGTTGATCATCTGGCGATTGTTAGCCAATTGGAGGCGATTCAAACAAGAGTGCGTGAAGGCAGGGCTGAACATATCGTAGCGCTCGAAACGTTCGGCCAGCTCAGGATGCGCTCGCTGATAATCCGTCACGCATTCGGTCACGCGCTGCCAGAATTTCTCCTGTGGGTAATTTCCCTGCTCATGCAGAATCGCAGCCATAAAGCGGAAGAAACCGTCGAACACATCGGTAAAGATCGACAGGATTTTAAGCTCGTCGGGTACGAATACCGCAACGCGTTTGGCTTTTTCTGGCAAATCGGCATCGGGATCCATCACCACGATCTCTTCGGCGATATCTTTCATAAAGACATGCACCGGGGTATGGTTTTCCAGCACGAGGATCAGGTTTTCACCGTGTGGCATGAAGGCCAGATCGTAGGTGTATAAGCAGTGCAGCAGCGGGCTGAGATAGCTTTGCAGATAGCGTTTCAACCATTCGCCGGTCTCTAAGCCAGAAGCCTGAATCATGGCTGGTAGCAACGCATTGCCATCGCGATCCTGATGCAATAGCGCCGCCATCGTCATAACACGCTGGTTCGACTGAATCAGCGCCAGCGGGCTTTCGCGCCACAGCGCAGCCATCATTTTTTTGTATGGCGTATCGCCGCTCACCGCGCTTTCGTAATAGTGATTACGATAGCCGATGGTCGCCACTTCGCGCAGCATACGGAAACCATAATCACGCAGGCAGCTGTCGTTTTCGATAAGCTCGGCCAGCCATTCGTTGATGCCCGGCGTTGTCGCCATATAGTACGGAGACAGGCCGCGCATAAAGCCCATATTGAGGATCGATAGCGCAGTTTTTACATAGCGTTTGCGCGGATGACTGGTATTGAAGAAGGTGCGGATGGACTGTTGAGCCTGATAGTTATCATCGCCAATGCCCAGATAAACCAGTTCACGCTTGGCAATGTCGGGGGCGAAGATCCCTGTCAGCTTATTTTGCCATTGCCACGGATGCACAGGCATAAAGATATAATTATTCGGATCAAGATCCTGAGCGATCAATTGCTGAGTGAAACCGTCAACGATGCTTGGCGTGAGCTCTTCTTCCAGTAGCTGTTGGTAACTTAGTTCATCGATGCTGGCAAAATGTGCTTTGCTTTTGTGTGCCGCAAGCCAAACAAAGTTGATTGGCGCTGCGGCTTCTGGCGCATAGGCCTGATAATCAAACGCATCAAAACCAATACGACCATTGTTTGCCACAAACGCAGGGTGGCCTTCCATCATGGCGCCTTCTAGCGTTTGGAAATCAGCCTCGAGCAGATGCTCAATCAAAACTCCTTCGCGCAGATGTTTAAAGGCGCTGCTGTATAAGGTGCTGGTGATTTCTTCCATATAGGTGGGCAGCATTTCCTGTGGAATGCCCAGCACGTCTTTGAATTCAATGATAAAGCGAAGCGAGTCCAGCTCTTGCTCAACGCCATTTTGTGTTTTTTGAATAGAGTCAGCATCAATGGCCCAGTGTTCCAAGGCTAGGCGACGTGCGCGGAAGTGATAGATCACTTCGTCCTGTGGTGCAGCCAGTTGGTAATCTGCCATTTCATCGGCTGACGTTGGCTGGCTAACGCATTCAGGCGTAAATAGACGCTCATGTGCAAATTCGGCAATCGCCTTGCGCACGTGTAGACGGTTGGCTTTACTCCACAGTTCGGGGGTCAGGTGAGCGATAACGTGACGGTTTTGTTCTGCCACAGGCAAATGAGAAAACTGAGTATGAGTGGTCATGCGTGGGTCTCCTGACGGGAAACAGAATGGAATTGTGCATCATGGCGCAGTGCAGCAGCGTGCTGCTCGCGATCGCAGAACGCTAGCCATGCGGTTTTGTTCGCGAGTTCGATTTGATGTTGATAGACGAAGCCAGCGCGTTTGTTCAGACGATGGATTTTCTCATTACGCACATCGGGTTCGACCACAATGCGAGCAACGCGCTCATCGCTAAACATGAATGCCACAATGGTTTGGAATACGGCCCAGGTAAAACCGTTGACCGGTTTGTCTGCTGGCGCGACCAAAATGTGCATACCATAGTCACTGTTTTGTGCCGGATAGCATTGGCCAACCGGATCGTGAATCGCCTGATAGCGTTCCAATAGAAACGTCGGTTTGCCTTGATACACACCGATGAATGCACCATCGGGATGATGCTTAAGCAGATCGAGATAGAAATCCCGTACCTGTTCAACGCTTTGCTCCATCATTCCCCAATAGCGTGCGTAAGGTTGGCTAACCCAGCTATGCAGCAGCTCGGCATCTTGAACCGCATCCAGCGGACGTAGGGCAAAATCACCCACGTTTTCCACCTGATGCTTAAATATATAACTCATAGCAAATCTCCGGTTTGCGGGGCGGCAAACTGTTGGAACGCAATTTGTTCTTCAATTGGGTAGTGTTCGGTTCCGGTGATCTCACGCAGGATCCATGAGTTGCGGTAGCAGGCCATACCAAGATCGGGAGTGACGAAACCGTGAGTATGCAGCTCGGCGTTTTGCACGAAGATCTCTTGGTGCTGTGTATCGATTGAGTAGTTGCGGGCAACGTCGTAACGGCCTTTTTCATCCCACGCGATCCGATCATGGATCGGTTGTAAAAATGCAGGCGGCTGGTGGCGATATCCGGTGCACAGGATCACTGCCTCGCTGTCGATGGCGAAGTGTTGATCCTGTTCATGCTGATGCAGCGCCAGATTCAAGGTTTTATGGTTAGCGGTATTTTGTACGCCGGTCAGGGCGGTATTGGTGAATAAGCGGGTATTCACATGACCGTCCAAGCGTTTGATGTATAGCAGATCAAAAATGTCGTTAATCAGGCTGCTGTTGATGCCTTTGTAAAGCTGCTGGCTTTGCATATTAAGCTGGTCACGCTTTTCTGCGGGCAACTGGTGGAAGTAGTCCACATACTCCGGCGATGTCATTTCCAGCGTTAGCTTGGTGTACTCCAGCGGGAAGAAGCGCGGCGCGCGAGTGACCCAGTTTAGCTGATAGCCATACTTATCAATCTCGGAGAGGAGGTCGTAGTAAATTTCTGCCGCGCTTTGCCCGCTGCCTACCACCGTTATAGAACGGCGGGTTTGAAGCTCTTCCTTGTGATGCAAATACTGGCCGGAATGCACCATACGTTCGGCAAAGGGCTGGCAGCACTCAGGGATAACCGGCGAAGGGCCAGTGCCAAGCACCAGATGGCGCGTTTCAAACTTTAACTTCTTACCGTTGCGGGTATCGCTGCAATGCACCTGATAACAGCGGCTATCCTGATCGAACTCCACGCGCTCAACTTTGGTATTGAATCGCAGGTTGCTCAGGCGCTCTGTCGCCCAACGGCAATACTGGTTGTACTCTTTGCGCATCAAAAAGAAGCTTTCGCGAATATAAAACGAGTACAGACGTCCCTGTTGTTTTATGTAGTTCAGGAAACTCAGTGGGTGCGTTGGATCTGCCAGCGTCACCAGATCGGCCATAAACGGCGTTTGCAGATGAGCGCTTTCCAGCATCATGCCAGGGTGCCAGTCAAAGCCTGAATTTTGGTCAAGAAACAGCGCGTTTACCTGCGACAGCGGCTGCGTGAGGCATGCTAACCCAAGATTAAATGGCCCAATACCAATGGCGATAAAATCATAAGGTTGTGTCGCAGCCTGCTGCTGAGAGGATAAGGAGAACTGGGTCATAGATCTTACCTTAGATTATTACGAGGAGTACAAATTCGATGCTCAGCATTTATCCAGATTTCTAGATGGCGGATACGGGTTGTGAATCTGGCGCTAAATCGCCAATAAATTAATTTAAAAGGTGTTTTTATTCAGGGATGCCGAAATGCCCGGCATCCCTATTTTTTAGAGGTACTTAGAAGGAATATTTCACGCCAACCACCACGGAGCGCTCTGCACCGAACCAGCAGTTATTGCTGTCGTAGCAGCTTGCGACGTAGCGCTTGTCAGTGATGTTATTCACCGCCATTTTCAGCGTGGCGTTATCCAGCGCAGGCGTTAGGTTACCTAACTCATATGACGCAGCCATGTCATACAGCGTAACGGCTGGCAACTGCTCAGTATTACTCTGGTTAGCTTCCATACGACCGATGTAACGGATACCGGCACCGACGGTGAGCCCGCGCAGGAAGGTATCGTCAATGGTGTAGTTAGCCCATGCGCTAGCGTTGTCTTTAGCCGTTTGTACCGGACGGTTGCCGATCAACGCTTTGTTAGCATCTTCGGTAATCTTCACGTCGGTATAAGCGTAGTTCGCCGTCAACAGCAGGTTTTCCAGCGGGGAAGTGCGCAGTTCAAACTCGTAGCCTTTCGACTCGATTTCGCCACTTTGATACTTCTCGTAGGGATCAACGCCGTTCGGGTTAGAGGTCAGCGCATTCTCTTTTTTGATATCAAACACAGCGGCCGTGAAGATGGTGTTCTGGCTTGGTGTGGCAAATTTCACCCCACCTTCCCACATCTTGCTGGTTTCTGGTTTGTAAGAGCCACCGCTTTTGTTACGCCCAGCTAAAGGCTCAAAGCCTTCTGAGTAAGCAACGTACGGGGAGATGCCGTTTTCAAAGTGGTACATCGCGCCATAGCGCTGGGTGTACTTGCTTTGAGAGAAAGTTTCATCTGTATTGGCACCGTATTGCAGGCCGTAGGTGCGCTTCTCGTATTGGTCATAACGACCACCGGCCAAGATGGTCAGCTTGTCGAGATCGATAGAGTCCTGCCAGTAGTAGCCGTTCTGGTGCATTGAATAGCGCACGTTGGTGGCCAGTGACGGATCCCAGGCAATATTGCCGCGGTTAATTTCGTGGTTATTGCGATCGAAGATATCGATGCTTGGCGCAGCGGCATCCTGATACTCGGTTTTGTTGTTCTGCCACTGGTAATCGAAGCCCAGCAACACATTGTGGCGCAGGAACGCGGTATCAAATTTACCGGCAATCTGGTTATCAATGTTGAAGGAATCCATGCTCTCATCGGTCATGTACATACGACGACCGAGAGTGCGGCCATCATCAGCAAGACCGGTGCTGTAGGTGTTTTCCTGATAGGCCGTGATATGCATAAAGCGAGCTTTCTGCGTGAAAGACCACTCATCGCTGAAGCGGTGATCGAACTGGTAGCCGACAGATTCTTGTTTACGCTTATAGGCTTCCCAATTGTGATCGCCCAGATAAACGTCAGTCGGCAGTTTGCCATAAGGAGAATACTTGAAGGTGCCTTCGCCTGGCAGAGAGGTATAAACGCCGGCATTAGGATCGTTCTGGAAGAAGGCTTGTAGCAACAGGCTATTGTTATCGTCGATATCCCAACGCAGAGAAGGCGCTAACAGATAGCGCTCATCTTTGGAGCCTTCGGCCTGCCCATCAACGGCACCGGCTAAGCCCACAAAGCGGTAGCTGACGTCGCTATCGCCAATTTGTCCGGTTGAATCGATTTTCCCTTCGCGACGATTATCGCTGCCGGTATCAAATTCTACGTCGGTATTTTGGTTTTTCTGTGGTTTTTTACTGATCATGTTGACGATACCGCCTGGTGAGGCGTTACCGTATAAAACTGATGCGGGGCCTTTCATGACTTCGATACGATCGAGCATGTAGGTATCAACTTGGCCTTGAATGTTCCATTCGTTGTAAGGCAGTTGTAGGCCGTCGAGATAGTTTTCGCTGTTTTTGAATCCACGAATGGTGAATTCATCAAAACGTGTGATGGCGCCACCACGGTTTTCAGTGGTTACACCCGATACGTAGCGCAGCGCTTCGTTTAGTGAGCTGATGCCGCGCTCGTCGAGTTCTTGGCCTTCAACGGTGTTGATAGTTTGCGGAGTATCTTGCGCGGTCAGATCGGATTTTGTGCCGGTATTTTCGTAGCTTCCCAGCGGTGGGAGGCTGGATTTGGCGCTGACAACGATTTTGTCTGCATCGTCTGCTGCTGCGGTATTTGTTGCTGTATCTGCGAAGACGCTCAAAGGGAATACCAAACAACCGATTGGCAACGCCGCTTTCAACGAAGAGTTAATAAACGCTTTGTATTTCATCTAATTATCCCTGCTTGAAAAAGCACGAAGATCTAATAATTAATTGTGAGCAATCTGGTCATCGCCGGATGTTAACCAGTCAATGACATCGCTATATCAAATGCGATACAGAATGATAATTATTCTCGTTAGCTTTGGTAGCTTTTATTCAAGCAGAGGAGGGGAAACTATTTTTCTTTGTGATCTACGTCACGAATTCATGAGAGTAATTTAAGAATAACCATAAATAACTCAATGAAATTAATCGAGTAATGGTTATTAACAGGTAAGGTATTAATTCTATTTATATATAAGGCAGTCTAACCCACCGATGGGTGGGTTAGCGGCGAGGAGATCTTATTGAATGATGCCAGCAGGTTGCTCAGCTTTTGGGTCTGCGCCATAACGGTTGGCGCCCGTGGTCCCTGCTTTGCAAGACCAGACTAGCAAAATGATCGGGCCGACAACGGGAATAAAGCTAATGAAATAAAACCATCCTGAGCGCTCGATGTCATGCAATCTTCTTACGACGACAGCCAAACTAGGAACAAGAGTCGCAAGTACAAATACAATGAAGATACCAGCAATCAGTGAGCTATCAGATGTGAGCATCAGAACATACAGTATGGCCCAAACGGTGCCCTGGATAAGTGCAAACATCCAATACTCTTTGCGCCGAGCCCGGCCACTGAAGGTGGCGTAATTTTTTAATACTTTGATATACCAGTTCATTGAAAACATATCCTTTGTTTTTAAGTCGCATAAGGATACGTAATGAAGGGGGAATTCTTCTGACGCCGATCAAGAAAGCTATTACTTGATTTAGTAGTAATAGATAAGAATGTTTTAAGTTGACTCCGCTTTTTAACCCAGCGTGAGCGGACAATCACCGCACTCTTTCATCTTAGGCAGCTTATAGCGTTGGCAGCAGGTTCGGCGCTGAATAGTACCGTTACGCATCAGTACGGTGCGATAGAGTGGGTTGTCTTGGCCGTCGGGGAAAGAGGCGGAGAAAAAGAGAGCCTGTTCGAGCTGCGAGAAAAGCACATCACCAATCAGGGGACGTAATTCTCCTAAATACCAATGCATCACATAGCCAATATTGCTCCACATCAGCTTAGCGTTTAAAACGCCTTGGCGCGCAATGGCGTTTACTGCTGGAATCAGATGACGCTCAACTAAGGACACCATACGCTGTAGAGGAGTGCTGTTACGGGCGTCACCGGCTATTAACTGCGGATAATAGATAAATGCCTCAGGGCGTCCACTTTCATGGAAGCGAACTTTGAACTGCCGAATATGTGGATCGAGAGGGGCTGATTGCTGAAGTAGCAACAGCATCATTGGCGGCACCAATAACCCAAAATACCACTGCGCCCACAGGGATTCTAACGGTTTGGCTTCCGGCGTTTTATCAGGGTATTCAGCGTAGTGTTCTTGCTGATAGTTTGCCATGAGCTTGGCGTAGGTTTCTGCCGTTGACCATTGCATAGCAGATAAATCGTGGCTAGCTGCTGATTCATCGATCAAGAACGTGGTGAGAAAATGAGGGTAGTGCTGGCTAAAAAGCGCAGTGAGCTCTTCCGCTTCTGGCGGAAAAGCAGGAAAGACGGCTGGAAAGTAGGCATCAAATTCAGTCAGCGCAGTTATCTTCACCACAACACCCTAGAGATCAAGTATCAAAACGCAATAGTACTGATAACTATTATCAATCGCAAGATGGTGGTTGAACGAAATGTGTCATAGCGCTCATTTAGGTGAAAATTGAAAACTGGTGGTGATGGCTAAGCTAAATGACCAGCATAAACATCGTTGACGCCACAATGTCGGCAAGTAAAGGACGGTGAGTTACGTTACGGGACTATATTTTTTTTAATAATTTATCTTTTAATCAACATATCTACGAATAGGTTGTGCTTAGCTAGATAGAAATTATTTTCCTATCTAGCAGATTATAAAAAGAAATTAGGTTTCTTTTTGCAATAAAACTCTATTACGACCTTTCTGTTTTGATATGTACAGCGCTTGATCGGCACGCGTTATGGCATTTTCTAAATTATTGCCATGCATCTCTGAAAGCCCCGCTGAAATTGTTACCACGTTGCTTCCATTTGGCTGGTATTCATTGATTAACGCCAACTGTTCTACATGCAAACGAATATGCTCACATATTTGTATCGCGAGACTTTCAGACGCATCGCGTAAAATAAGTAAAAACTCTTCACCGCCATAACGAATGGCTAAATCTCTAGTACGAACGGCTTCTTTGATAATTTGAGCAATACTTTTTAATGCTATATCACCGTATTGATGCCCGTAGTGATCGTTATAGAGTTTAAAGAAATCAATATCTAACATGACAACAAAGTGTTTATGCTCAGTGTCACAATCGCTGCCCATATGATGGAATTGAAACTCGAGGCCACGGCGGTTAAGCAGCGTGGTAAGGGGATCAATCATGCTGAGATCGCTGAATCGCGCTCTGTCTTGCTCCAACTGAGTGACTAGTCTGCGTGTAAATGCCTCACGCCGCCGCGTCATTGCGTGATGCAATGACAACGCAATGATCGGTAATGTGAGAACGAATAAAATACGCGTCATATTGTGGAAATCTTCCAACACAATAACGGTTATTGCGACGGGAACGGCATTAAGGCAAAACGCTAATAAGTTGTCAGAAAGCGCGACGGCTGCAATAAAAAATATGCTGAACAGATTGATCAATAAAAACTCATGGCTGTTGGCGTCAACATGCTGATATTTAGCTGCTATATGAAACGACCATAGCAATCCTAGCAATAGAGAAGCAACGTTGAGCTTCAGCAGATATTTGTCGCGATGCCATATCAATGATATGGACGAGAATAGGCAAAAGACAAAAACGCCAATGCCTGCAAACGTATACGGCGGATCTGTCTGTAATGGATTGAGCAGCGCATAAAACGATGTAGCACCATTTAACAGGATAAATAGCAAGAATGTCATATGGCTTTTGCTATTTAATAGGTCGTCGTAGTTTTTTGCGTTCATTAAATAAGGCTCGTGACTGTCAATATCGCTCAAAATAAAAATAGAAAATGGCAGTAATATGTTAGCTGTTAGACAAGAATTTTCTTAGGGATGTCTGATGTGGCGATAAAACTAACAGCTTTGATCTAAGATGTCATGCGCTTGTAATCAATGTGGGTTATATCGCCTTTTTTTGAGTGAATATCGTACAGTGCCTTTGCGTGTCCTGCCGATTTAATGCCTTTACACATACATAATTCATGGGTGAAACGGTTTATGACTCAGTATATGATATTGGGAATTATTATCATTTATGGTGCGGATTATGCTGATTGCTGCGATGGCGTTTCTGGTGGTGTGGGGGATAAGTTTATGGGTCTGCAAATCTCTTAGCGGGATTTGGGGGATAAGCTTGCCGACGTTAGTGCTGCCCATGCTGATTGTTTCCAATCTGAATCTATCTTTTTTAAAAGGCATGATGGTGCTGGCCATGTTGGTCACGTTGGCGATGCTGTTTAATCCACGTCTGCGCAACTATGTGCTGCTTCCATCAGGGCTGGCTCTGGCGGGAGGGTTAGCGACAATTTCATTAAATTACAATTACTTTGGGATTTAATATGCGGGTATACGAGCGAGAAATTATTTAAATTGAAAGCGAATAGTAAAATAGAGGGATTTTAAGAAGACTCGCTGAGGAAGAAGAAACAATCTGTTGGTGCGAAGAGAGGGACTTGAACCCTCACGTCCGTAAGAACACTAACACCTGAAGCTAGCGCGTCTACCAATTCCGCCACCTTCGCACATCAGATTACTTTTCTGTACTGCAGTTTGACTATGCTCACCAGCTTGGTGCGAAGAGAGGGACTTGAACCCTCACGTCCGTAAGAACACTAACACCTGAAGCTAGCGCGTCTACCAATTCCGCCACCTTCGCAAGATGCTGTGAAGCATAAATCATCGTGGTTATTTGGTGCGAAGAGAGGGACTTGAACCCTCACGTCCGTAAGGACACTAACACCTGAAGCTAGCGCGTCTACCAATTCCGCCACCTTCGCATACCGTTTACGTCGCCTTGCAGCAACATAACCACGGAGGCGAATTCTAGAGATTTTCGCGGTTACGTCAACACTTATTTCCCCATCAATGCTTGTTTGATGCGCGTTTGCTGAAAATGTGGGCATTTATTTTGTAAATCACGATAGGACAATGAATTATCGTGATCAATAGCACGGCATGCAGAAAAGTCAGTGGGGCGCTGGTAAACCGAGGTTTACCAGCTAAAAGCAGAAATTAACGTTTTTTCTTGGCCATCGCAGCACGGCCTAAGCGTGCTGAATACACTTTGAAACGACCGGTCTGCGCCAGCACTTCGTGAGCGCCAAAAACATCGTCCAACAGCTGCGGATAAGGCAGGAAGGCGTTAGCCACGATACGCAGTTCACCACCAATTTGCAGCTGTTTAGCTGCGCCGCGGATCAGCGTTTCTGCAGCGGTTAAGCTGGTTTGCATGCCGTCATGGAACGGTGGGTTCGAAATGATCATGTCAAAGCGTCCGGTAATGTCGGAATAGACATTGCTGGCAATCACTTCGCCCTGAATATCGTTGGCGGCAAGCGTTGCACGGCTAGATTCAAGCGCAGCAGCGCTGACATCGCTTAGCGTCAGCTTAATTTTCGGTGACATTTTTGCCATTGCGGCAGACAGCACGCCTGCACCACAGCCGACGTCTAGAACTTTGCCTTTCATGTGTGGTTCAAGCGAAGACAGCAGCAGATGGCTGCCGACATCCAGCCCGTCGCGGCTAAATACACCCGGTAAGGTGGCGATAGTCAGGCTGCCTGTCTGATAGTTTTCCCACCAGTCTTCGAGCTTGAAATCACTCTGCTTTTCTAAACGACCGTGATACAAACCACAGCGGCGCGCGCTGTCGATTTTATTCAGCGGGCCAAACGCTTCGATAACACCTTCGGCGCTACGCACGCCCGCGCGGTTTTCGCCGACGATAAACAATTCAGTGCCAACCGGCAGCAAAGAGAACAGGTTTTGCAACTGGAACTGTGCTTCTTGCTTGCTCTTGGGCCAGTAGTAAATCAGGGTGTCGCAATCGGCAACCAGTTCTGCATCAGCCGTCAACCCAAACTGGCAGCGCTCTGCCATCGTGCGGCTCAACTGCTGCCAATGATGATACTGATTGGTGTGAACACGAACCTCTGCCGCTTCAAACTGTGCTGGCAGGGTATCTTGTAAATCGCCTGCAAAGAGGACTCGGCGTGATTCGAATTCCTCGCTGTGGCGCAGAATGACTTCGCTGGCAGGGGTAAATAATGACATTAAACGTGTTTCCTTAGGTTAACTAGCCGCGCAGTATATACCCAAACTACGTGGAGTTGCAGCCAACACCGCGCCGCTTCGTGCAACAAGGAGATTGAGCTTTAATGACGCGGGTTCGCTAGCTTTGCTAGAATACGCGGCAATATCGTTTCTTTAACGTCTCTTTGACACTTTAGCAGGACAGTATGGCCACCCGACGCGACCTTCTTTTACAGCAGCTTGGTATTACTCAGTGGGTGCTGCGGCGTCCAACGGCGCTGCATGGCGAGATTGCGGTGAGTGTACCTAGCTCGACCCGCTTGTTAATTGTTTCTGCGGAGCCGATTTCTCCCGACGACGTTTTGTTGTGCGACGTTCTCAAGGCATTGATGCTTACGCCGGATCAGGCGGTTATTCTCACGCCAGAACAGTACGCCATGCTTAATGATGGTGCAGAATATTATGTTTGGTGGCTAGGCGATCCTCCGGCTACCGAACGCGCAAGCGCCACGCTGCATTCTCCGGCGCTCAGTGCGCTTTACCATAACTCAGGCGCCAAACGCGCGCTATGGCAGCAAATTTGTCATGATGAACAACATTTCTTCCCTAAAGGGTGAGATCTCACCTCTCACCGAGGCTGATTTTAAAGCGGCTTTTGACATCGAATGTGCCAGCCACGCGTTTCCGTGGACGGAAAAAACGTTCCTCAGCAATCATGGGGAGCGTTATTACAATCTAAAATTAGAGTGCGACGGAAAACTCGCCGCTTTTGCGATTACGCAGGTGGTGCTTGATGAAGCCACACTGTTCAACATCGCCGTTGCTCCAGAGTTCCAACGCAAGGGGCTTGGGCGTGAATTACTGGACGCGTTAATTGTAGGGCTTGAGGAAAAAGGCATCGTGACATTGTGGTTAGAGGTCCGAGACTCTAACCGCGCCGCGATAGCGCTTTATGAGTCGCTTGGCTTTAACGAAGTTTCAATACGCCGCAATTATTACCCAACCGCCGATGGCCGCGAAGACGCCCGTATTATGGCGTTACCGCTGGGCTGATCTGCAAAACAACGATTTTGTTGTTATTTGCTGTAATTACAACTGTTAAGTTGTATTCGGCGTGAAAAACAATTCATTAGTTGTTAATGGCATGATTAACAACTAATCTGTTGTTATTGTCTTACGCTGAGTTTATCGCCATGAAACACCTCTCTGAGCTACCCAGCCAGCTTAAACTGCGCCGGCAACAGCTCGATCTCAATCAAAAAGATATGCTGATGAAAATTGGCATGTCACAGCAGCAATACCAGCGTATTGAAGCGGGGGGCGATCCACGCTTGTCGACTCTACTTAGGGTGCTGGAAGGGATGGATTTGGAGCTGATGCTGGTACCGCGGGATAAAGTTATTGCGGTGGACGAGTTGCTCGCTGTCAGCTTGAAACCAACGGCTTCGGAGGCGCAAACTCAGCCTCAGAATGAGGATTTGCAAGATATTCTGCGTAAATTAGAGGACTAGCGGTGATGAGGCAAACGGAGTCCGTTCAGGCATTAGCGTTGTATCTCAACCAACAACGGGTTGGGGTTCTGACACATTATGCGAGCAGTCATAATATTCTGACCTTTGATCCTGAATATGCCGCGTTGCCACCCTCGGTTCGTCCTATTCTTACGTTACAACAAGTCATCAATCCTCACTATTTACAGTTACCGCTCAGGGCGAGCATGAGATTGCCGCCGGTGCTGTCTAACCTCCTTTCTGAAGGGGCGTTACGAGACTTAATGACGCGAACGTTAAAGTTGCACCATGACGCCGAGTTTCCGCTACTTGCTTATACCGGTGGTAATTTGCCCGGTGCGCTTATCGCTAAACCTCTCACGTTGGGTGATATTCCTGCATGGGCGTTGTCTGCTCGTGGTGAACGCTTAGAAGCGGTTCAGATTGAGCTTCGCCATCAGGCGGATAAGTTTTCTTTGGCCGGTGTGCAGATGAAATTTTCCGCTCAAAGCCGAGACAACCGCTTTAATGTCAGTGCAGACACCGATGGCGATAGCTGGATTATCAAAACGCCTTCAACGATTCATGCCCACGTACCGGAGAATGAATTTACGGCGATGACGCTGGCAAAGGCGATTGGCGTTGAGATCCCAGAAATTAAATTAGTCGAACTGTCTCAGCTAGATAATTTACCCAAGATCAATCTACCGGATGAACGCTATGCATATGCCATTCGCCGGTTTGATCGCGGTGAAACGGGCAGAATACACACCGAGGATTTTGCACAGATATTGGGTGTCTATCCACATGAAAAGTATGGTCGCTATAACTATGAAATGGTGGCTGCCTTGATGTACCGGTTTGGTGCAGGTGGTTTGGCTGATGTACAGCAAATGGCCCGTCGTCTGCTGGCGAATATTTTGCTGGCCAACGGCGATGCTCATTTAAAAAACTGGACGATGATCTACCGCGATACTTTAAATGGTCGGCTATCTCCGGC
This sequence comes from Hafnia sp. CBA7124, assembly GCF_002355555.1. Lineage (NCBI taxonomy): Bacteria > Pseudomonadati > Pseudomonadota > Gammaproteobacteria > Enterobacterales > Hafniaceae > Hafnia > Hafnia sp. CBA7124. The sequence goes on from NZ_AP017469.1 coordinate 669,740, forward strand.
CTATGATATTGTGACGACGTTACCTTACGTTGCAGGTGAGGACAGCGTTGCCTTAAATATGGCAAAAGAAAAACGCTGGCAACACATTGAACTATCGACCTTTGAACGCTGGACTGAGCGCGTTCAAATTGCTTGGCCCGCCATTGCGGTTCATTTGCAAGATGCTATTTCAACAGCACGGCAAATTTGGCCTTCTATGCTCGAAGAATTGCCAATGAAGGAGGAACATAAAATCGTATTAAAAAACCATTGGGCGAGCCTCTCTTCCGACTTCCGCATCGCTGTGCCTTAGCGCTTAAAAAACGATTGATTGTCTAACCTGACTAAATCAGGGAAAATAGCCCGCTATACCCGTCATACTTCGAGCCGCATGTGCGTTGGCTACGTTTGTTCACCCTAGTCACATAGTTATCTATGCTCCTAGGGATTCACAAACTTGCCGCCTTCCTGCAACTCGAATTATTTAGGTTATAACCCTTTTTATTCCCGCTTTGCGTAACAATAAATCGCCTGAATTACGGGCGTTGGCGCAGGGTGGCTAACGATAGAACGTAAAAACATGTCTCCTAGTGAATACGCTCGCGAAGTGGCTAAACGCCGCACTTTCGCAATTATTTCTCACCCCGATGCCGGTAAAACCACGATCACTGAAAAAGTTCTGTTATTCGGACAGGCTATTCAGACCGCGGGTACGGTAAAAGGGCGCGGCTCTAACCAGCATGCTAAATCTGACTGGATGGAGATGGAAAAACAACGTGGTATTTCGATTACCACCTCGGTGATGCAGTTCCCTTACCACGATTGTTTGGTAAACCTGCTCGATACCCCAGGGCACGAAGACTTCTCTGAAGATACCTATCGTACCCTGACCGCCGTTGACTGCTGCTTGATGGTTATCGATGCGGCAAAAGGCGTCGAAGATCGTACCCGTAAGCTCATGGAAGTTACGCGCCTGCGTGATACGCCGATCTTGACCTTCATGAACAAAGTTGACCGCGAAATTCGCGATCCGATGGAGTTGCTGGACGAAGTCGAAAACGAGCTGCGTATTGTGTGCGCGCCAATCACGTGGCCAATCGGCTGTGGTAAATCGTTTAAGGGTGTTTATCACCTGTATAAAGACGAAACATATCTGTATCAAACAGGTAAAGGCCACACCATTCAGGAAGTCCGCATCGTTAAAGGTTTGGACAACCCAGATCTGGATGCTGCCGTTGGCGAAGATCTAGCAGATCAGCTGCGTGGTGAACTGGAGTTGGTAAAAGGCGCTGCCGCGGAGTTTGATAAGGACGATTTCCTTAATGGTGAATTGACCCCTGTCTTCTTCGGTACGGCTCTGGGTAACTTCGGTGTTGACCACATGCTTGATGGCTTGGTGGATTGGGCTCCTGCGCCAATGCCACGCAAAACCGATACCCGCGTGGTCAGTGCTGATGAAGAGAAGTTCACCGGTTTCGTGTTTAAAATTCAGGCCAATATGGACCCAAAACACCGTGACCGCGTAGCCTTTATGCGCGTGGTGTCTGGCCGTTATGAAAAAAGCATGAAACTGCGTCAGGTCCGCACGGGCAAAGACGTGGTGATCTCTGACGCACTGACCTTTATGGCTGGTGACCGCTCACACCTTGAAGAAGCCTATGCGGGCGACATCATCGGTTTGCATAACCACGGCACGATTCAGATTGGTGATACCTTCACTCAGGGTGAAGATATGAAGTTCACCGGTATTCCGAACTTTGCGCCAGAGCTGTTCCGTCGCATTCGTCTGCGCGATCCGCTGAAACAGAAACAGCTGCTGAAAGGCTTGGTTCAGCTGTCTGAAGAGGGCGCGGTGCAGGTGTTCCGTCCAATTCACAACAACGATCTGATTGTGGGTGCGGTCGGTGTGCTGCAGTTTGAAGTGGTGGTAGCACGTCTGAAAAGCGAATATAACGTTGAAGCTATCTACGAATCCGTTAACGTATCAACCGCTCGTTGGGTTGAGTGCGATGACGTGAAGAAATTCGAAGAGTTTAAACGTAAGAACGAGCTGAACTTAGCGTTAGATGGCGGTGATAATTTAGCCTATATTGCGCCAACGATGGTCAACCTTAATCTGGCTAGCGAACGCTACCCTGAAGTGAAATTCCGCAAAACTCGCGAGCATTAATCGTTTTGTTCGTGTAATTTTTCTGCTGAATTTGCTGATAAACCGCACTCCTGTGCGGTTTTTTTATACCCAAAATTCGCAGAATCGTCTTAATAAGCCGCTTTTTTGCACAAAAAAACGCCGGTTATTGTGATCTAAACTGCATTTTTTTGTTACTGGGCTATAGTTAATCCAGTAGCGCATGACACCGAGAATTAATCGATTTGATTAGATTAGTTTTACAGTCGAGTGCTTCACCAAGGTAAAGCGAGAAGCATAACGTATTGATTTTAAATCAGCAGACTAACGATTGATAGTTTGAAAAATGGATGATGGTGTGGTCTACAAGACGTATTTTCATACTGTGATTTGTTAATCGTTTGTTTGTTAATTGCTGGTTTTAACTGCTTCTTGCTGAGCCGATGGTGAACGATAGGCTACGTTTTTAAGCATTAGCACAGCGAGTCTCCGATGAGACGATGTGATTAAGGGCTGAAAGAAATACGGCCCACGGCGTTAAGCCGTTACTGAAATCAAAAGGAAGAAATCGATGAAAAATACCAAGTTTGCACGTTCAATGATGGCAATTGTTTTAGGTTCTGTACTGGTTAGCGGTAGTGCTATGGCAGAAGAAACCTTAATGCAGAAAGCACAAAGCGCGGCTGACTCTACCGGTGCGAAAATCGATAGCTCCATGAAGAAAGTTGATGGTTACATGGACGATAGCGGGATTACCGCTAAAGTTAAAAGTGCATTGGTTGATGCCAAAGATATCAAAAGCAACGATATCTCTGTAAATACCAACAAAGGTGTCGTTACCCTGAACGGTTTTGTCTCTTCACAAGATCAGGCAGAACGCGCAGTGACTCTGGCGAAAGGTGTTGAAGGCGTTAAATCCGTGAGCGATAAACTGCACGTGAAAGACAGCACCAAGGCCAGCGTTAGCGGATACGCCAGCGACACGGCGATCACTAGCGAAGTAAAAGCGAAATTACTGGCTGATGACATCGTCCCATCACGTAATGTGAAAGTGGAAACCGAAAATGGCTTGGTACAGCTTTCCGGTACGGTGAAAACCAAAGCTGAATCCGATCGTGCTGAAAGTGTTGCTAGCGCGGTGGAAGGTGTAAAAAGCGTTAAAAATGATCTGACGGTAAAACAGTAATCTGCTTTCCCCGGACGAACCACGGCGTGGGGCGTTCGGTGTGATTACCTATGAGAAACAAAGACCTTTTAGAAACAAAGAGAAGAGCGTCGTTGGTCGACACTTCATTTTTATTTTAGGCAAGGTAAGGAGAGCATATGTTTCGTTGGGGAATTATCTTTTTAATCATTGCATTAATCGCTGCAGCATTAGGTTTTGGTGGTCTGGCCGGTACAGCGGCATGGGCAGCTAAAGTGGTGTTCGTAGTGGGTATTATTCTGTTCTTGGTCAGCCTATTTACAGGGCGTCGTCGTCCTTAGGTAAGGATACCTTTAGCGCTCATTGTTAGGACATTAGACATGAGCGATGGGGGTATCAACACCAAATCCGCCATCCATTTTGAATGGAAAGCACAAAAGGTTTGTAAATATGAACGGTGACATTGTTGTCGGTAAGTGGAAACAGATTCGCGGTCAAGTCAGGTCTACTCTGGCTGAATGGCTTGGCAGTGACGGCGAATGGCTTGCTGGCAACAATGATTGCCTCCTTGGATTGCTGCAAGAGGATTACGGAATTGCGCAAGACAGGGTATCCTCGGAGGATGTGAAGACTCATTGAGGATGGATGGTTGGGATACAGAATACCGATTACGCTGGGCAATATAGAGCCGCTAGCGTACAAACCCTACCAGCCGGGTAAAATTGCGCTGGTATGTGAAGGCGGCGGTCAGCGCGGTATTTTTACCGCTGGCGTGCTGGATGAATTTTTGCGCGCGCGCTTCAACCCCTTCGATCTCTATCTCGGCACTTCTGCTGGGGCACAAAACCTTTCCGCTTTTGTCTGTGGCCAACCGGGCTACGCACGACGCGTCATCACGCGCTACACCACTTCAATTGATTTTTTTAATCCGCTACGTTTTGTCCGTGGTGGGCACTTAATCGATCTTGATTGGTTAATTGAAGCTACCGCGAACGACCTGCCGTTAGCGATGGATTATGCGGAACAACATTTAGTCGATGGCCGCCAGTTATTGATGTGTGCCAGCCGCACTGAAGATTTCGCTCCTACCTATTTTCCTGCGCAGCGTAAAAATTGGCTCGATGTGATCAAAGCCAGCAGCGCCATCCCAGGATTCTATCGCTGGGGCGTGGAGCTCGACGGTGTGAGTTACCAAGACGGTGGGATCAGCGATGCAATCCCGGTGCGCGAAGCCCATCGACGCGGAGCCGATACCATTGTGGTGATACGTACCGTGCCATCGCAAATGTTCTACACGCCCAAATGGATGCGTCGAATGGAAGCTCTGCTGGGTGAAAGTAGCCTGCAGCAGATGGTCAAAATGATGAAGTACCATGAGAAAAGCTACCGTCGCATTCAGCGCTTCATTGAGAAACCGCCGGGTAAGGTTAGGGTGTTTGAAATCTATCCACCCAAACCGCTGGCGAGCCATGCGCTAGGGAGCAAAATTGCTGCCTTAAATGCGGATTATCATCTCGGACGCCGCTGCGGTCGCTATTTCTTAGCTACGGTTGGGCATTGGCTATTGCCACGAGAAGATCAGCCTAATGTAGACAAACGAGCGTTCTCTCGTCGCCTACTACAGCCATCAGATACTATTTCTCCTGAAATGCCGATTGTGGCGGCAACGCATTCGGCGGCTAAAAATGGCATTGTTCTGCCGGAACCGCAAACCAATATGGTGGCGGAGAAGTCCCTGATATTACCTGACAGCGTGCAACTGGATAAAAGTGCTCGGCAAACCACCATTGATCCGAGTACTGCAAAAAAAGCAGATAAACCGTCTTCGCAGGACAGTTCGACGTGACAGAACCTATGACTGATGCGCAGTTCGTTGATACTCACTGTCACTTTGATTTCCCGCCCTTTAGCGGTAATGAGTCCGAAAGCCTTGAGCTAGCCTACGCACAGGGAGTGCGTAGCATCATCGTTCCAACCATCAGCGCACAGCGCTTTCAGCAAGTTCTTGAACTAGCTAACCGTTACCCGATGTTGTACGCCGCGTTAGGTCTTCATCCGCTGTATATTGCCCAGCATCATGAGCATGATATTGATGTTCTGGTGCAAGCATTGGCGCAGAAACCCAATAAGCTGGTGGCCATCGGTGAGATTGGCCTTGATTTGTTTATGGACGATCCACAGCTTGAGCGACAAATCACGTTGCTAAAAGCCCAGCTAAAACTGGCGAAGCAATATGATTTACCGGTGATCCTGCATTCGCGTCGCTCCCACGATCAGTTGGCTCGTGAGTTGAGAAACGCAGCGGTGCCGCGATGTGGCGTTGTGCACGGTTTTTCTGGCAGCCTTTCTCAGGCACAGGCTTTCATCAAGTTAGGCTATTTTATTGGCGTTGGTGGCACGATAACCTACGAACGAGCGCAGAAAACGCGGCAGGTGATTGCCCAATTGCCATTAAGTGCATTACTGCTGGAAACCGATGCGCCCGACATGCCATTGGCGGGTTATCAAGGCCAGCCCAACCGCCCTGAACGTGTGCGTCAGGTCTTCGAAACGCTATGCCAGCTCAGGCCCGAATCTCCCGCAGTGATTGCTGAGGCCATATTGGTAAATACTGATAGATTATTCGGTATTTCCGCGTAGTTTTAGATTCATTGCTAACTATTCTAAATGCAGCTGAATTATTCATTTTTATTGATGTGATGGATGTCTCATTTTAATGATTTTGGATGCTTCAGGTTGTATAAAACTGTGACAGCGCTGACCAATAATTCTTCTCTCCTCGGTATAATCGCCGCCATCGGCAATGTGAATCTTTCGTCGATACTCAATCAAAAAATCTAACGCGTTACAGGGACTATTCCATGCAACTTATTATGAGCGTGGTAGGGATGGCGGTACTCATTCTGATTGCCGTGCTACTTTCGAGCAATCGTCGTGCTATCAACCTACGCACCGTGATTGGCGCATTTCTTATTCAGGTCGTTATCGGCGCGTTCGTGCTTTATGTCCCCACTGGGCGGGATGTGTTGGGTGCCATGTCTTCCGGCGTCGCCAACGTGATTGCCTACGGAAATGAAGGGATTTCATTTATTTTTGGCGGGTTGGTGTCTGACAAAATGTTTGAAGTCTTCGGCGGTGGCGGGTTTGTATTCGCACTGCGTGTTTTGCCCGTTATTGTTTTCTTCTCTTCATTAATTGCCGTGCTGTATTACCTCGGCATCATGCAAATCGTTATCCGTTTACTCGGCGGCGGCTTGCAGAAACTGTTGGGCACTTCTCGCACAGAATCACTGTCTGCAACTGCAAATATCTTTGTGGGTCAGACTGAAGCACCGCTGGTGGTTCGCCCATATATTTCCACCATGACGCAGTCTGAGCTGTTTGCCGTGATGTGTGGCGGTTTAGCTTCGGTGGCGGGTTCGGTATTGGCAGGTTATGCGCAAATGGGCGTGCCGTTGGAGTATCTGATTGCAGCGTCATTTATGGCGGCTCCGGGCGGCTTACTCTTTGCCAAGCTGATTGTGCCTGAAACAGAAAAAACCCACGACAAAACTGACGCAGCGGCGCTGATTGCTGAAGAAGATCGTCCGGCCAACGTGATTGATGCGGCGGCGGCGGGGGCGGCGTCTGGTATGCAGTTGGCGTTGAACGTGGGCGCGATGCTGTTGGCGTTTATCGCGTTGATTGCGCTTGTTAACGGTATGCTGGGCGGTATCGGTGGCTGGTTCGACTATCCGCAGCTTTCGCTGGAATTGATCTTAGGTTGGGTGTTCTCGCCGATTGCTTATCTGATTGGTGTGCCGTGGAGCGAATCCCAGATTGCGGGTTCTTTCATTGGTCAGAAGATTATCGTGAATGAATTTGTGGCATTCATGAACTTTGGTGAATATCTCAAAGCGGATGCGGAAGTTGCCGCTGCGGGCTTACAGGTTCTCTCCGACCATACCAAAGCGATTATCTCCTTTGCACTATGCGGGTTTGCGAACCTCTCCTCGGTGGCTATTCTGCTCGGAGGTTTGGGAAGCATGGCACCTACGCGTCGTCATGATATCGCCCGCTTCGGTCTGAAAGCGGTGGCCGCAGGAACGTTATCAAACCTGATGAGCGCCACAATCGCCGGGTTCTTCCTCGCGCTGTAATGGTTTTACTCAATCTCCAGCCCGCTTGTCGGGCTGGAGGTTTTAATTCCCCCAGTAACTAAGCCTTACCTTCGACTTTAAACGGATCGATACCGCGCAGCTGCATGCGGCGAAAACGGATAATATTGAAGCCGTTCATCAGCAAAAAACTCCCTTCAATCAGTGAACCGCCAATCGAGCCCAGCCAAATATTATGTGTGACCCAGCAAGCCGTGGAACACCACATGACGCAGCGCGTGGTTAATCCTTTGGTTCGAAAGAGCGCCCAAGTACTGGCAACGGTGCCGATAATTGGCAGCAGCTCCATTGCGTGCTGTAGGCTATAGCCGCCAAATCCCAGCGTGAGGGCAATAAAAATAAACATCACCCAATTGCTGCGTGTACGAGTAGATATCACGGTACGAATGGCATTAAGTTCGGCGGCAGCGGCGGCTGAATGCGCACCCATCAGGAAAAAATGCAGACCAATAATGGCTGAATAAATAGAGAGTTGGTATTTGAAGCGCAGCTCATTGCGATTGAAAAAAGTGGTGATACCCACCAGAAAAGCAAAAACCCCTACGCCCTGCGCAAACCACTCGTAGCTGTGCATATCTAACTCCCTTTAATTCCTTCTTCATGCCGCTTCAGATAGAAAAACGGCGCTCATACGAACGCCGTTTTTGCGAGCGACGTGACTACGGCTTTACAGCGTTACACCGCTCTTAAAAATGGCCAGCTCACGGAATTCATTAATTTCGTTACGCGTCTGATGACCATTGGCAATATTGACGATCATATCGATGAATGAAGCCAATAGCTGATCCATGGTTTTACCGTGCAACAACTGACCCGCATCGAAGTCGATCCAGTGCGGTTTTTTGGTGGCGATTTCGGTATTGGTCGCCAGCTTCACGGTTGGAACGAAGCCGCCGTATGGCGTACCGCGACCGGTGCTAAACAGCACCATATGGCATCCGGCTCCGGCCAGCGCGCTAGTGGCAACCGCATCGTTGCCCGGTGCACTTAGCAGATTCAGCCCCGGCGTTTTTAACCTTTCGCCATAGCGCAGCACGTCGATAACCTGACTCTGTCCTGCTTTTTGTGTACAGCCTAAGGATTTCTCTTCCAGCGTGGTGATACCGCCTGCTTTGTTGCCCGGAGACGGGTTTTCATAAATAGGCTGGTTGTGTTCGATGAAGTATTGTTTGAAGTTATTAACCATGTCGACGGTCTTTTCGAACGTTGATTCATCGCGGCAACGGCTCATCAGAATACGCTCAGCGCCAAACATTTCAGGTACTTCAGTGAGAACGCTGGTGCCGCCGTTGGCGATCACATAATCGGAGAAACGGCCCAGCAGCGGATTAGCGGTAATGCCGGATAAGCCATCAGATCCCCCGCACTCTAAGCCAAATTTCAACTCGCTGAGTTTGCCCGCTTCACGGCGATCGTTGCGCATCACTTGATAAAGCTGATGCAGATGTTCGATGCCGGCTTCAACTTCGTCATCCTGTTGCTGACATACCATGAAATGCACGCGGCTGGCATCGTATTCACCCAGCGTGTCACGGAAAGCCGCAATTTGGTTATTCTCACAGCCCAACCCAACCACCAGGACAGCTCCGGCGTTAGGGTGGCGCACCATGTTTTGTAGCATGGTGCGGGTATTGATGTGGTCGTCGCCCAACTGTGAGCAACCAAATGGATGAGTAAACAAATAAGCGCCGTCGATGCCTTCTGCATCGCCGGTTTCTTTCAAAAAGCGGGTTAGCATCTGTCGAGCCATCCCGTTAACGCAGCCAACGGTAGGCAAGATCCAAAGTTCATTGCGGATCCCTACATCGCCGTTTTGACGGCGGTAGATCTGTACGTCACGATCGGCCATCTGCGCGGGAAGATCGGCAAAATCTGGCTGGTATTGGTACTGATCCAGATCGTTGAGGTTGGTTTTCGCATTTTGCGAATGAATATGTTCACCCGCGGCAATCGCCGTTAAGGCATGGCCGATGGGCAAGCCATATTTCACAATCATCTCACCCGATGCTAACGGCGTGAGGGCAAATTTGTGCCCACGAACAATGTCGCTCAGCAGATGAATGGGCTGTGATTCCACGCTAAGGGTTTCACCCGCGTTGAGATCGCGTAGGGCAACGGCGACATTATCCAGTGGATGAATTTTAATAACGCTTGGCATATTTTGCATAATTCAATTCAGCTCAGGCAGTAACGGATAATGATGAAACGGCAGAACGCATACCGTGCTGTTCAATTTGCTGCAAGTATCCGGTGATGGTTTGGGTCATTTCAGGGATCTGGTTAAGATCTTGTCCCCAGTGATCGGCGTCGCTCAGGATTTTTTGCACGAAGCTTTCCAGACTTTCACCGCCTGCTTTTACTGCGCTCCAGCCAGAGTGATAACGCTCGAGCCAATGCGCATCATCTTGCAATGGATAGGTTTCGCCATCGCGCTCGCCACGGTAGAACGCGATCAACGCGGCAAGTGCAAAGCATAAACGCTGTGGCAGTTTGCCCGTTTGCTGCTGGTAAGCCAGCACCTGAGGCAGAATGCGGGTGCGGTATTTCGTCATACCGTTTAACGCAATGGATAACAACTGATGCTGAATGAACGGGTTACGGAAACGGCTTAGCACTGCGTCAGCAAATGATTTCAGTTCATTGGCAGGCAGATCGAGCACCGGTACGATTTCTTGGCTAATCGCTTTCTCGACGAACTCGGTTATCTGAGCGTCGTTCATGCTTTCGCCCACGGTGTTAAGTCCGGCTAAGAATGCCACTGGAACCAATGCGGTGTGAGCGCCGTTCAGGATTGCTACTTTGCGCTCTTTATAGGGCTTGATGTCATCCACGATGCGAATGTTTAGCGGTTTATGATCCTTGGCAAAGGCATCTAAACGAAGTTCCTGTGCCAGTGACTGTGGGCCTTGGATGACAAACAGGTAAAAGTGTTCTGCGGTATCTAAAAATGCGTCTTGATAGCCCAGCTCGTTCGTCAATGCTTCGACTTCGTCGCGCGGATATCCGGTCACGATGCGGTCTACCAACGTTGAGCAGAACGTGTTGCTTTGCTCTAACCACTGAATGAATGCTGACGGTAAATCCCACTGCTGAGCGTAGCGCAACACCAGTTCGCGCAGCGCTTCACCGTTGTAGTCGATTAACTCGCATGGCAGCAATACCCAACCTTTATCGGCTGCGCCGTCGAAATGGCAAAAACGCTCGTACAGTAAGCGTGTCAGCTTGGCTGGGAAGCTGGCTGGTGGGGTATCGGTCAGCTTATCTTCGGCGACATAGCTGATGCCTGCTTCGGTGGTGTTCGAAAACACAAAGCGGATGTTGGCATCATGCGCCAGTGCCAAATAAGCATCAAAGTCCTGATACATATTGATTTCGCGGTTCACGCTGCGAATAATGCGAGACTCACGAACGGCTTCGCCTTGTTCGTTTAAACCACGAATAATGGTGGTAAACAAACCATCTTGCGTACTGAGTGACGGCGGGAAATCGCTGTTTAGTGGGCGTACAACCACCACGCCCGCATTCAAATCGGTATGCTCATTCAGCAGATCCAACTGCCAGTCTACAAACGCACGTAGGAAATTGCCTTCACCAAACTGAATCACTTTGTCTGGGTGCTGGCGGCCGGGAAAATCACGACGATTAAGAGTTTGCATTCTGGATCTACCTCAGAGGGGCCGCGATTTGGCGGCCTTCAACATATAAAAGGAACAAGCGTTGGGTGTTATACCCTTCATACTTCAAGTTGCATTTGCGTTGGCTTTCCTCGCTCACCCTAGTCACTTACTCAAGTAAGCTCCTAGGGATTCACTGCGTTGCCGCCTTCCTGCAACTCGATTTATTGTGGGTATAGAAAAAAAAGGGGCGGCTAAACCGCCCTAGGATAATTACAACTCAATCGCAAAATAGTTTTTGGCATTATCGAAGCAGATGTTTTTCACCATATTACCCAGCAATTCGATATCTGCCGGTGCTTCACCATCGGCCACCCAACGTCCAATCATTTGGCACAGAATGCGACGGAAATATTCATGACGGGTGTAAGACAGGAAGCTGCGGCTATCGGTGAGCATGCCAACAAAGCGGCTCAGCAAACCCAACTGGGCGAGTTGAGTCATCTGGCGTTGCATACCGTCTTTCTGATCGTTGAACCACCAGCCAGAACCGAACTGCATTTTCCCCGCCATGCCTTCGCCTTGGAAGTTACCAACCATGGTGCCGATGACTTCGTTATCGCGTGGATTCAGGCAATAGATAATGGTTTTGGCTAGGCCACTAGAGCGGCTTTGCGCATCGAGCAAGCGAGAAAGAGCAAAGGCCACCGGCGCGTCATGGATAGAGTCAAAACCGATATCAGGGCCAACGGTTTCAAACATGCGAGAGTTGTTATTACGCAGTGCGCCAATGTGGTATTGCTGCACCCAACCGCGCTTATGGTATTCGGCACCCAAGAACAGCAGTACGGCCGTTTTAAACTGGGCAACTTCTTGCTCAGTTGGCATTTTGCCTTCTAGGCGGCGGGTCAGAATGCCGTTCAATGTGGTTTCGTCGGCTTCGCCGTACATAACCACATCAAGTGCGTGGTCAGACACCTTGCAGCCATGTGCGGCAAAGTGGTCCATCCGGATTTTAAGCGCATCGCAGACATCGCTGAACTTACGGATATCAACGTCAGCCGCGGCGCTCAGTTTTTGCATATATTCTGGGAAGATCGCGGCATCAATGTTAAATGCTTTATCTGGACGCCAGCTCGGTAGCACTTTGACGTCAAAGCTGCTGTCTTCCGCGATGATTTTATGGTGGCTCAGATCGTCAATAGGATCGTCCGTCGTCCCAACCATTTTGACATTCATTTGCTTCATGATGCCGCGAGCGCTGAATTCTTCGCGCTCTAGCAGCGCATTACAGCGATTCCAAATGTCGTCTGCCGTTGCGCCAGAGAGCAGGGTGCCGGTAATGCCAAATGGGCGACGCAATTCTAGGTGTGTCCAGTGATAAAGCGGGTTACCAATGGTATGAGGAACGGTTTCAGCCCATGCTTGGAACTTCTCACGATCGCTTGCGTCACCGGTGCACAGGCGTTCGGCAACGCCGTTGGTGCGCATCGCACGCCATTTGTAGTGGTCGCCTTTCAACCAGATGTCATACAGGTTTTTAAACCGATAATCCTGTGCAATTTGCTCAGGAGGGAGATGACAGTGATAGTCAAAAATTGGCTGTTCAGCCGCGTACCCGTGGTACAGACGGCGCGCAAACTCGGTATCAAGCAAGAAATCTTCGGTTAAAAACTGCGACATAATCGGGTTCCTCAGGAGCGTAACGCTTCGGTGAGCTATTCTTTTGCGGCTAAAGTTATCACACCAATTATGGCGCTCGTCCAGAACTTTTTCCGCGATTAGCCTAATGAAAGCGACAAAACAGAATAATTACTCAGCACTTTCGCTTATGAAGCCACTTTTCTGCGTGGCTAAAGTGTGTGTTTATTATTCCTTAATCCAAAAATGGTTTTTGTGATGGCTCTCAACTTTTAAATCTGTATGACAAGTTATCTTAGCCACCGCTGCGAAATGAGTATTGCCCTAACCAATCATGAGCAGTGGTTTGACCAATATCTATTTACCAAGCACCAGAAAACCAATTCAAAGTCGGAACAGGAACGTCCGAACTTTCCATCTAGAGCCGTAGTTTTAGAACCACAGCGCAGATGAATAAGGTAGATGCGTACCTCACACGTAACGCTATCACCGTTTCAATATGGAGAGTTATTACGCGGCGCAGTCACAAGCGCGGTTCATTGCAGCCTTGCACACATCGCCAAAGGCGTTCCACAAGGCAGAGTTCTAAGCCCAAACAATTTCAAGGTGTCGGAAGTCGGCCAATGCTGATGTCGCTTGAAGGTTACGGGATATACTGGGAGAGAGTTTAAATGCGTAAAATTAAAGGCTTACGCTGGTACATGATAGCCTTGGTTACCGTGGGGACTGTATTAGGTTACTTAACTCGTAACGCCATTGCCGTTGCTGCGCCGACCTTACAAGACACCATGCATATCACCACCCAGCAATACTCTTATATTATTGCTGCGTATTCTGCGTGTTATACCATCATGCAGCCTGTTGCGGGCTACGTGCTTGATGTGCTGGGAACGAAGGTGGGTTATGCACTGTTTGCCATCCTGTGGGCGGTATTCTGTATGGGGACCGCATTAGCCAGTAGCTGGGGTGGTTTGGCTATCGCACGTGGTGCGGTGGGTATGGCTGAAGCCGCGATGATCCCTGCTGGGCTGAAAGCCTCTTCCGAATGGTTCCCGGCGAAAGAGCGTTCTATTGCCGTTGGCTACTTTAACGTAGGTTCATCGATTGGTGGGATGATCGCGCCTCCATTAGTGGTATGGGCTATCGTGGCACACAGCTGGGAAATGGCCTTCATTATTACCGGTGCACTCAGCCTGATTTGGGCAATCTGCTGGTTAATCTTCTACAAACACCCGAAAGACCAGAAAAAACTGTCTGATGAAGAGCGTGATTACATCCTGAATGGTCAGGAAGCACATCACCAAACCAACAACGCTAAGCGTATGTCTGCATGGGAAATTCTGCGTAACCGCCAGTTCTGGGGTATTGCCCTGCCACGTTTTCTGGCTGAGCCTGCGTGGGGGACTTTCAACGCCTGGATCCCGCTATTCATGTTTAAAGCTTACGGCTTCAACCTGAAAGAAATTGCGATGTTTGCTTGGATGCCAATGCTGTTTGCTGACGTTGGTTGCGTGCTGGGCGGCTATTTGCCTCCGCTGTTCCAGAAATATTTCAAAGTAAACCTGATTGTTTCGCGTAAGTTAGTTGTCACCATGGGGGCGGTTCTGATGATTGGCCCTGGCATGATTGGCTTGTTCACCAGCCCTTATGCGGCAATCGCTCTGCTGTGTGTCGGTGGTTTTGCTCACCAGTCTCTGTCTGGCGCTTTGATCACGCTATCTTCCGACGTCTTTGGGCGTAATGAAGTGGCGACGGCCAACGGCTTGACCGGGATGGCCGCATGGACCGCGAGTACCATGTTTGCTCTAGTCGTCGGGGCATTGGCAGATACCATTGGCTTTAGCCCGCTGTTCGCAGCATTAGCGGTCTTCGACCTGCTGGGCGCACTAGTCATCTGGACGGTGCTGCAAAACCGTACGGCGGAAGAAGTTGAGGCTGCATCGGGTCATCAGAAAGCAACGGTGTAATTTATTTGATGTACTAACGGTTTAGCTTATCGACCGTATCCTTAAAATCCGCCGTTTATCGGCGGATTTTTTTATCTGCATTTTTCCCTATCACCAGAGCGTTGGGCTCTCTGGTGCCCATATTGGAAAAGTGGTATAACAGATTTAAATCTGCATGTATCACAGCCTTTGCCCACTCTTAACCTTAATAGAGCACCATAAATGGAATTCACAGAACCCAGAAGACTGTACCAACAGTTAGCCGCAGAGCTGAAACAGCGCGTCGAATCAGGCGTTTACCCTGTGGGTGAGAAACTGCCAGCCGAGCGTTATATCGCCGAAGAGATGAACGTGAGCCGCACCGTGGTTCGCGAGGCTATCATCATGCTGGAGGTTGAGGGCTATGTTGAGGTGCGTAAAGGTTCGGGCATCCATGTCATCAGCAATCAGCCAAAAACGCTGGTTCAGCCTAATCGCAATATTCAGTTTGCGAGCGCAGGGCCGTTTGAACTGCTGCAAGCACGCCAGCTGATTGAAAGTAATATTGCCGAGTTTGCGGCCACTCAGGTCACCAAGCAGGATATTGTGGCGCTGATGGAAATTCAGGAACATGCGCGTCAGGAAGATCGTTTCCGTGATTCTGAATGGGATTTGAAATTTCACGTACAGGTCGCTTTAGCGACGCAGAACTCGGCCATGGCAACTATCGTCGAGCAAATGTGGAGCCAGCGTATCCATAATCCGTATTGGTTAAAGCTTCATGAACATATCGACGATGTGTCGATCGAAAGCTGGTGTGAAGACCACGACAAGATCCTCAAAGCGTTGATGCGTAAAGATCCCTACGGCGCGAAAGTGGCGATGTGGCAACATTTGGAAAATACGAAGCAAATGCTTTTCCAAGCGACCACCGATGACTTCGAGTTTAACGTCGATCGCTATCTGTTTGCCGAAAACCCCGTGGTGCATTTGGACGGCGTAACCAACGCCAAATGATTTCACCTAAGTGATTGTGCGTTGTAAAGAATCGTTGGCTTAATCTATAATTCAATCGGTGATGGTGCTCCACCGTTGGTTGCTCAATTCTCGGCAACTAAAAACCGCCAAAAGAGTTCTCTCTTTTCGCTGATGACGCCTGGCAGAAGTTTGAGTTTTATTTCTCTGTTTATTCAGAGCGATAGCGCTTGGCTGCCGGGCTGAAATCCTCTCCCTGTGGTTAATCAAATCGCCTCTGCTGACAGTCTTCATCTATAACATGCTTGTTATTATCAAGGAGCACGCCATGAGCTATGGCCTAACACTACTGATTGTTGCCTTTGGTGGCGCCGTGGGAGCTATTACCCGTTTTCAAATCACCAACTGGTTCAACGGTTGGTTTGGGAATTCATTTCCTTACGCCACGCTGACGGTGAACGTTGTGGGGTGCTTTATCATGGGGTTATTGGTTGCGGCGCTAAATACTGGCACGCTAATTTCTCCTCATTGGCGTCCACTGATTGCGGTTGGTTTTCTGGGGGCGTTAACCACTTTTTCTACGTTCTCGTTTGATACCTTGGCGCTGTTTACTCAAGGATTCTGGCTGCGGGCAGCCATGAACGTTATTTTGAATCTGGTGCTGTGCATGATTGCGGTTGCTGCAGGCTATGCGCTGCTGAGCCGTGGCTCTATGCCCGGTTAATCAGTATCAGTCTGTCTAGCCGTGTTTATTGAGAACGTAGATTTATTGAGAACAAATAGGTAAACACGGCATAGTTCATTGATCATACTAATACCTACTTTTTTCCCTTCTGGTTTTCTTTTCTTGAACCTCGCGGAAACCAGAGGCAAATAAGCACCTATATCGCTCAATTCGTCGCGATAAATGCGTATTTTCTGCTGTTTCCTAGACGGTGATTTTGCTACAGTTAGCCGACTTTTTTCTGCATATGTCTGGAAGCAACAAAATATTGAAGCGTCTTTCGTCTGCCACCGTTATGTTACTGTTGTTATGCTGGGTCAGTGTGGCCTCTGGCAAGCAAACGGCTTGGCATTCGCACAATGCGAATCACTATGCTATTCCAGCCTACGTTGTTAAAGCAGATAGCGATTTAGGCGAAATATTCACAGATAGTTTGTCCATGTCGGTCATGCAACCGTCAGATGAACCAGCGCAATATCTTTCTCGTAAATCGAATGCGCGGAAGCTGGCGGCGCTACTGCGCCTCCATATGCAAACAGGTTCAGAACAAGGGCGAATGCTGCCTAAGTTACCGGATGCTCCTCTACCGCTGCGCGCGGAAATTCCCTATTTTGAAGCTTCTCGACAATATAGCGGCGAGAGCGTTTCTCTTGCTCTATTACGAACATTACAGCTTCCCCCGCATCAAAATCGGCTGGGTGGCTGGAAAGAGAGTAATATTCTATACAGAGGCAAGCTGACGTATGACCAACCGGATGCCAAGCGCACGTTGGTTAACTTTAGCTAGCTCCCTGACTCCATCGTCCTTTGTGACGTCCATGAGATGAGCTGGCGGATGGACCTTCCGAATTTTCAGTTAGGAATACTCGATGGATATGATTAACGAATTGATACATGCCCTGTGGCAACAGGACTATGAAACACTGGCGAACCCATCGCTGGTGTGGACGATTTACGGCATTTTGTTTGTGATTTTATTTCTGGAAAATGGTTTGCTGCCGGCGGCCTTTTTACCGGGCGATAGTTTGCTGATCCTCGTCGGCGTGCTGATTGCTAAAGGCACCATGGGCTTTGGCATGACCATCTGTGTTTTGACCACTGCGGCCAGCCTCGGCTGCTGGGTGGGATATATCCAAGGACGATGGTTGGGGAATACCAGACTGGTGCAAAAGTGGCTTTCTCATCTTCCTGCGCATTATCATCAGCGCTCGCATCATCTGTTCCATAAGCACGGCCTTTCGGCGCTGCTGGTTGGGCGTTTTCTTGCTTTCGTGCGTACGCTGTTGCCGCTGATCGCGGGTCTTTCTGGTTTAAGCAGCACTCGCTTCCAGTTCTTTAACTGGATGAGCGGTTTCCTGTGGGTCATTATTTTGACAACGCTAGGCTATGTGCTGGGCAAAACCCCGCTGTTCCTGCGTTACGAAGACCAGCTGATGTTCCTACTGATGATGCTTCCGCTGGTACTTCTGGTGGTGGGATTGGTGGGCTCATTGGTCGTGTTATGGCGTAAAAAACATACAACGACACAGCCTGAGCAAAGGAAATAACGTGACTCTGCTACTTATTCAGCGGCTTGGATGGAAGCGTGCTTTACTGCTTTTGGTATTGATCGTCGCTGCATTTGCATGGTGGGTTGTGCCACATTTGGTGCACAAAGAAACCACGCTGCAAATCAGCGCGACGCAGTCTGGTTTAGCGACGCCCGATGGTTTTTTTGTCTATCAGAAACTCGATGAGCACGGCATCAGCATTAAAAGCATCACGCCAGATGGAAACGGCTTGCTGGTTCATTTAGCTAAGCCTGAACAGCAGGATGAGGCAATGCACGTGTTGCAGACGGTGCTGCCGCGTGGCTATAGCATTGCGTCTAAAACGCATCGGCGCACGCTATTCCAGTCAGCCGAAAGTGACGTCAAGGATCCTCCCAGGCAACCGAGACTTAGCAGCTAAACATTAAAAACAGAGCCTTATGGCTCTGTTTTTGTTTTTAAGGATTGTCTGATTTTTCGATTATCGGCTCCCATTTTTGACTGCAAAGCACCTATTATTTAATGATAGTGATAAGTAATCGTTAATAATTGCAGGTTATAGTTATAACGGTCGGGCGCACTCCAGTGACGAGGTTATGCGTATCGAACCCAAGGCTTGTTTCAATGATACAAAGACATATGTCCCCGGAGTGGGGCACTTTTAAACTCAATAAGGACTTTTCATGACATTCAAAAAAACCGTACTTTTAGCTGTGACCGTTGCTTCTTTGGGCATGATGAGCGCGGCCGCTAATGCGGCGGCGGTGACCTGCGCGAGCAAGCAGCAAAGCATTGAAGAGCAGATCCAATACGCCCAACAGCACAACAACACACATCGCGTTGCCGGTTTGCAGAAGGCGCTTAGTGAAGTGAAAAGCAACTGCACTGAAGCTGGGCTACGTGCCGATCTGCAAAAGGACGTAAAAGAAAAACAGCAGAAAGTTGCTGAACGTCAGCAAGAACTCAGCGAAGCTCAGCAAACCGGAAAAACTGACAAAATCAGTAAAAAAGAGAAAAAACTGGTCGAAGCTCAAGACGAGTTGAAAGAGGCGCAGCAGGCGTTAGGGCAGTAATTAACGTCAGTAAAATGCCGAGTTTTTTCATACCAAAAACGGCAGATACAGAAGGATATGTGGCAATTACCTTTGCGCTCATGGAAAAAGCTCGCTATGTTAAAAGACCATATCAGTAAAGTTAAGGAGTCTAGGAATGGCTAACGATTCAACTTCCGAGCAATTACGTGCCGAACTGAAGTCCCTCGCCGATACCTTAGAAGAGGTTCTGAATTCTTCTACCGACAAGCCGAAGGCCGAGCTGGAAAAAATCCGCGCGAAAGCTGAAAGCGCGTTGCAAGGTAGCCGTGCGCGCTTGAACGCGGCCGGTGAGAAAGTGGCTGCACAAACCAAAGAGATCGCAGATCGTGCAGATAGCTATGTTCATGACAATCCTTGGACTGGCGTTGGCATCGGCGCAGCGGTCGGTGTGGTGCTAGGCGTTCTATTGGCTCGCCGCTAATGCCTGCTGATAACACCACTTCTCAGGGCCCCGCTCGCGGGGTTCTGAGTACCGCTCAGCGCATTGTCACCATTATTGTTGGCATGGTGGAAACTCGGCTGCGTTTGGCCGTGGTGGAGCTGGAAGAGGAAAAGGCTAACGTTATTCAATTGCTGATGATGGCAGGCATTACGCTGCTGTTTACGGCATTTGGTTTGATGACGTTGCTGGTTCTGCTTTTCTGGGCAATTGATCCGGCCTATCGCTTGATGGCTTTGGGGATCACCACCGCAGTTTTACTGGGTCTAGCATTAATTGGGGCAATTTGGACTATCACCAAAGCTCGAAGATCAACGTTGTTAGGAGCCACTCGGCACCAGCTAGAAATTGACCGAGAGTTACTGGAAGAGGATCGCAAGTGAGCCGTAATCGTCAAGAACTCGCCTTAGAGAAAGCGCGTCTGCTGCGTCAGGTTCAGCAGCAACGTCTTGATTTAGCTGGTGAGCGTCGTACATGGTTACAGCTCACGGCGAAATTCGACCACCGTGTTTCGGCCGTGATGCGGTTACGCAAATTTATGCTGCTAGGCTCAAGCCTACTGGCGCTATATGGCGCTCGTCATCCGGCTAAAACTGCTCGCTGGACGCGTCGTGCATTCAGCGTATGGGGCGTTGTTAAAGTAGTACGCAAAGCGTTTTACTCAAAAGTCTAACTAAATTCCGCTCTCTTCAGACCTATAAAAACCCCACAAAAATCCTGCGCATTTATCTAAATTAAAAGTAATAACTTGCGAAATCACTCGCGTGCTATCTTTTAACTTATTGTATTTGATTATTTTCTTATAACTTTTTGACTTCAGTTTTTTTGAAGAATTCCAGCAATTTTACTCGCTAACACTCCTTCATGCTTTGTCCTAGTATTAGCCCATCGAGAGAAACGCGCTCCACAATATGGCTAACGCCACATGGATTGCACGCCTCACACCGAATAGCGCTGCATAAGCGGCAACATCAAATTGTCTGGAGCATGAAAATGAGCAACAAATTAGAAAATATCGCACTGCTGGCCGCCCGTATCCTGATGCCAATCCTGTTTATTTCAGCGGGTTGGGGCAAAGTGACTGGCTACGCTGGCACACAGCAATACATGGAAGCCATGGGCGTTCCGGGCGCACTGTTGCCGCTGACGATTCTGTTGGAGCTGGGTGGTGGTTTAGCCGTTCTGTTCGGTTTACTGACTCGCACTACCGCACTGTTTACCGCAGGCTTCACGATTCTGACCGCGTTCCTGTTCCATTCGAACTTTGCAGATGGTGTTAACCAACTGATGTTCATGAAAAACCTGACTATCGCTGGTGGCTACTTGGTTCTGGCCGTTGCAGGCCCAGGCGCATTCAGCATCGACCGTTTACTGAACAAAAAATGGTAATGACTTACCTTTCTACAGCTCGAATGATTTAGAGTAAAAAGGGCTATAGTGAGATAGTAAAGGGGCGAACACGCCCCTTTATGCTTTGGTATAAAGTCACTTCCCTGCAAATGATGGGGCACAATCAGGAGGATTTATGGGACAACTCGTTGACGGTATCTGGCAAGATATCTGGTATGACACCAAATCTACCGGTGGACGTTTTAAGCGTTCAAACGCGCAATTCCGTAACTGGGTCACTTCTGATGGATCTGCTGGCCCAAATAATGAACCGGGATTTAAGGCAGAAAAAGATCGCTACCATCTTTATGTCTCTTTGGCCTGTCCGTGGGCACATCGCACGTTGTTAGTCCGCAAGCTCAAGGGGCTGGAAACGCTGATACCTGTTTCCGTGGTCAGTCCGCTGATGCTGGAAAATGGTTGGACGTTTGAGCGCTCCTTTGCTGCCGCGACCGGTGACGAACTCTATCACCATGATTTTCTCTACCAGCTTTATCTACAGGCCGACCCGCACTATACCGGACGCGTCACTGTCCCTGTACTGTGGGATAAACAAACTCAAACCATCGTCAGCAATGAATCTTCAGATATCATTCGTATGTTTAATACGGCGTTTGATGATTTGGGCGCAAAGCCGGGTGATTTTTATCCGTCGGAATTGCGTGCTGAGATTGATGAGCTCAATAGTTGGGTTTATGACACCGTTAATAATGGCGTCTATAAAGCAGGGTTTGCGACGTCGCAAGAGGCCTATGATGAAGCCGTTAGCGCGGTATTTGCCTCATTAAATAAGCTGGAAAACATTCTTGCCCGTCAGCGTTACTTAACCGGTGAGCGTTTAACCGAGGCCGATCTTCGTTTGTGGACGACGTTAGTGCGTTTTGACCCAGTATACGTGACGCATTTTAAATGCGATTGGCAGCGGGTCAGTGACTATCCGAATCTGTATGGATTCCTGCGTGATATCTATCAGATGCCGGGTATTAAAGAGACGGTCAATTTGGAACACATCCGTAATCATTATTATCGCAGCCATAAAACCATCAACCCAACGGGCATTATTTCGATCGGGCCAAGGCAAGATCTTGATGCTCCGCACGGCCGCGATAAGCGTTAAAAAAAGCCCTGCAAAAGCAGTAACACCTTTCACTTAAGTGTGATTTTAGGGGAAGTACACCGATGGGGTCGTAGCAGCTTTAGCTGCCGACAACTTTGCTTGGAGCAAAGTTGAACAACGCTTTAGCGTTGGCCCTCTGGGAGGAACACAGGGATGTGTTCCTTAACCGCCCCGCGGTGTGCTAGCCCCGTGTATCTCGATCTCTTAAACGAACGGCGTTATGCACAAGCAGGGCTTTTTGATTTCTCATAAATACAGCGCAGGGCGGATAATTTGCTTTACGCCACGCTGGGCAAGCGCGGTGGCAAGCGTTTCAATATCTTCTTTTGTGGCACTTTGCCATGCTTGTGCATCACCGCGAACACCATGATGATGAAAGGCGTTGAGGCGTACAGGAATATCACCGAGCGTGGTAATAAACTGCGCTAATTCATCAATATGTTGCAGGTGATCGCTATGCTGTGGGATCACCAGCAGGCGCAGCTCGCTGAGCTTGTCATGTTTTGCCAACCACTGAATGCTTTGTTTGACCCTTTGATTATCTCGCCCCGTCAACGCTATGTGGCATTCGCTGCCCCACGCTTTAAGATCAATCATGGCACCGTCCATCCATGGTGCGATTTTCTCCCAGCCAGTCGTGGATAATTCACCGTTACTGTCGATTAGGCAGGTTAAATGCTTGAGCGCTGGCGTGGATTTAATCGCGGTGAAGAAGTCACATAAAAACGGCAGTTGCAGCGTTGCCTCACCGCCGCTAACCGTGATGCCATTGATAAACAGCGCATTGCGTTTTACCTGTGCCAAAAGAGAATCTACGCTGTAGCGCTGCACCATTGGGCTGGATTGGCGTGTGCAGGTTTGCAGGCAGGTATCGCATTGCTGACAGGCTTTCTCATCCCAACGCACACGCCCATCTTCCAGACGTAATGCCTGATGAGGGCAGGTCTCTACACAGTCGCCGCAGTGGTCACAAAGACCAATCGTGTAAGGATTGTGGCAATTCTTACAGTTTAGATTGCACCCTTGCAGAAAAATGGCCAAGCGACTGCCTGGCCCATCGACGCAGGAGAACGGTAAAATCTTACTTACCGAAGCGCATCGATTGCTCATGGCTAATCACTCGTGGCTGGCGTTGCATGATCCCGGTATTCTTGGCCGCTTCCTCTCCTAACCACGTGGTATTTAGTCGTGAGCCTTCCACATTGAATTTTTCAATATCAGACAGACGCACCATGTAGCCGGTGATACGAACCAAATCGTTACCGCAGACGTTGGCGGAAAACTCACGCATACCGGCGGCAAAACCACCGAGGCAAAGCTGCATCATGGCTTCAGGATTGCGCTTGATGGTTTCTTCCAGCGTTAAGATGTCGCTGATGCCCGATGTGTAATGCGCATGGTGAGGGGCCACGGTCATCAAATGGGTAACGGGATCGGGTTCTGTGCCGTAAGGAATTCGAGCGCCCGGCGTGGTGCCAATGTCAGAGCTAATACCCGATTGGGCATGCAGCATGGCACGCTGTTTCCAGCCGTGTTTAACCGGCGTTTGTGCCACAAACTCGGCCAGTTGTTCACTGATACGATAGCCAAGCTGATTCGCCTGTTCGCTTTCGCCGTAAACACCCGGTAAACCGTCTTTCTCCTGCAAAATATTCACCGCTTCCGCTAACGCATAAATCCCAAACATAGGCACAAAGCGCTGAGGATCGATTAAACCTTCTTTTACCAAGAAGCTTTGCTCAAAGAAATGCGATTGGTTGTAGAGGAAGTCGGTTCGAGCATCAATAATATTAATTTGCTGGCGACAATAATACGGTAGCTGGCGGGTAAAGAAGTCCTGTGAAGACTCGCTGCGTAACGCAATCTGCTTCAAATTAATACGAACTAGCGTGTTTCCGCCGCCGGCAAGTGGCAGAGAATTGTAACAGCTGACGATACCGTAGCCGCCTTTTGTGAAAATATTATCATGCACAGGGCCGTTGGCGATGTGAGGCTTACTGCATTCACAAATGTTTTTGGCCGCCTGAAGTAACAAAGATTCAGGTGTAATTTGTGGATCGTAGATAAACGTGAGGTTAGGTGCAACCTGCTTTAGCTCGGCGTCTACGCGTAAAATCAGGCGAGTCAGTAGGTTATCGTTCGGCCCAATGTTGGCATGCATAAAAGCATCTGGCAAAGTGCGATCCAGGTAACGCCAGAAACGTTTTATGCGGATATATAATTCGTTTTCTGTTAGAATTCCAACATAAGGCAGCAGTAGGCTGTCTAAATGGCCGAGAAATACCGGCATAGAGGTAACGGAAGGGACATGGTGGTACAGGATGCACAGCATATTGAGTGCGTCGTCAAAATCCTGCGCTGGTTCCAGTTCCAGATATTCGGAGCCCTGTGACAAAAACTTGACGTAATCCGGCAGAACGTAGCGTGGTTTGTACGGCGCATGTCCTTCAAACATATCGCAAATGACGTTCTCATCCAGTGCCTGACGGGCTTCTGGTGGTAGATTGGGATACGGTAGAGCGTTCTCGGCCTCTAGAGCCAAAAAGTGACGTTTTTGCTCTGGAGACAGCGTTTCGCTGGTCGCAATTTGCTGGCAGCGCTGTAGGAAAGCAGGTAGTACAGAAGTATCGGTGGAATTCGTCATAACGCCTCTCCGCGGGCAATAGTGCTGTTTTATCGTCATTCTAAAGAGGATAAGCCAGCGATCTATTGATCCTGATATAGGCCATGAGAAGGTAATGCGTTTTTCATCCATATAAGAGGTTATTTCGTGATGTTAATCACATATAATCTCGAGTTGTTACAGTTGGTTTTTCATCTACTGTGACGATGAGCACAAATGTGACGGAGGGTTTGTGTTCAAATAGTAACATATGATGTTGACCATGAAGGGCCACATGCGGTGAGATGGATCTCAGTTGCTTTCCGGTCAGAATGACGGAACAGAATCTTCAAGGAACCAAGTCCGCTCGCCAACGTATTGGGATACCTTCAAGGCTTTCGCGTTTATCGTGAACTGTGAAGCCTCCGAGCCCTAAATCATTGTGTCTGAATCTAGGCAAAGCCAGTTCAGCCCAGTTGGAGAGTAAAATGACTGATTTAAAAGTTGCTGCAAAACGTGCGTTACAGTTGATGGATTTGACCACCCTGAACGAAGACGACACCGACGAAAAAGTGATCGCTCTGTGCCATCAGGCAAAAAGCCCAGCTGGTAACACCGCAGCAGTTTGCATCTATCCACGTTTCATCCCAATTGCGCGTAAAACTTTGCGCGAGCAGGGCACTCCTGAAATTCATATCGCTACCGTGACTAACTTCCCGCACGGCAATGATGATATCGCTATTGCACTGGCAGAAACCAAAGCGGCTATCGCTTACGGCGCCGACGAAGTTGACGTGGTATTCCCATACCGCGCGCTGATGGCGGGCAACGAGCAGGTTGGTTTCGACATGGTTAAAGTCTGCAAAGATGCCTGTAACGAAGCTGGCGTATTGCTGAAAGTGATCATCGAAACTGGCGAGCTGAAAGACGCTGCGCTTATCCGTAAAGCATCTGAAATCTCTATCAAAGCGGGTGCTGACTTTATCAAAACCTCTACCGGTAAAGTACCAGTTAACGCCACGCTGGAAAGCGCAGAGATTATGATGACCGTGATCCGTGATATGGGCGTAGCCAAAACCGTTGGCTTCAAGCCTGCTGGTGGCGTTCGTACCGCTGAAGATGCTGCAGAATATCTGGCTCTGGCGGGTCGTTTGCTGGGTGATGACTGGGCTGATTCGCGTCACTTCCGTTTTGGTGCTTCCAGCCTGTTGGCAAGCCTGCTGAAAACGCTGGGCTACGATGCTAAAGGCACCGGCAGCGCTTACTAATTCAGTTTTTGTCTAACTGTTTGTCGCCGCGGCGGTTTCGTCGCGGTGATACTTATTGTTTTATTTAAATTATTTGTTCGATACCCAAAATGATTGACGTTGCATCAAGGCGGCAAACATAGCCAACGTAGCGGCAACTTCAAGCAGGAAGGGGCGGGGCGTTCCGCAGAACATACCTCTTTAACCTACACACATATCCAATGTCTTGAGCATGCGCTCTAAGTTCTAAGGATATAATCAGCAGGGGGATACAACCTTGTTCCTAGCACAAGAAATTATTCGTAAAAAACGTGATGGCCACGCGCTCAGCGAGGAAGAAATTCGTTTTTTCATCAACGGTATTCGTGACAATACCGTCTCTGAAGGTCAGATTGCCGCATTGGCGATGACCATCTTTTTCCACGATATGATCATGCCTGAACGCGTTGCCCTCACCATGGCAATGCGAGATTCCGGTACGGTTCTGGACTGGAAATCATTGAATCTAAACGGCCCGATTGTGGATAAACACTCCACCGGCGGCGTGGGTGACGTGACTTCATTGATGCTTGGCCCAATGGTGGCGGCATGCGGTGGTTATGTTCCGATGATTTCTGGCCGTGGTTTAGGCCATACCGGCGGTACGCTGGATAAGCTGGAAGCGATCCCAGGATTTGACATTTTCCCTGACGATGCGCGTTTCCGTAAAATTATTTCTGAAGTGGGTGTGGCTATTATCGGCCAGACCAACTCTTTGGCACCGGCAGATAAACGTTTCTACGCGACGCGTGACATTACCGCGACCGTTGACTCCATTCCGCTGATCACCGCGTCTATTTTAGCTAAGAAATTGGCTGAAGGACTGGATGCGTTAGTGATGGACGTGAAAGTCGGCTCCGGTGCCTTCATGCCTACTTTCGAGCTCTCCGAAGCGCTGGCGCAGTCTATCGTTGGCGTAGCTAACGGCGCAGGCTGCAAAACAACCGCGTTACTGACTGATATGAATCAGGTTCTGGCGTCAAGCGCCGGTAACGCCGTTGAAGTTCGCGAGTCTGTACAGTTCCTGACGGGTGAATACCGCAACCCGCGTTTGTTTGAAGTGACGATGGCTTTGTGTGCCGAGATGTTGATTTCTGGTAATTTGGCCGCAGATCAACAGGACGCACGCAATAAACTGCAGGCGGTATTGGATAACGGTAAAGCGGCAGAGATCTTTGGCCGCATGGTGGCAGCACAAGGTGGCCCAGCTGATTTTGTTGAGCGCTACGATAGCTACTTACCGCAGGCTACATTAAGCAAGCCGGTCTTTGCTGAACACAGTGGTATTATTACTGCTATGGATACCCGCGAACTGGGTATGTCAGTGGTTGGACTGGGCGGCGGGCGTCGCCGTGCGACCGACAGCATCGATTACAGCGTCGGTTTAACTGATATGGTTCGTTTGGGCGACAGCGTGGATGCGCAGCGTCCATTGGCGATTGTGCATGCGTCCAATGAAGAAGATTGGCAACAGGCTGCTCGTGCAGTACGCAGCGCAATTGTGTTGGGTGACAAAGCTCCGGCAGAAAATCCGGTAGTTTATCGCCGTATCACTGAGTAAACGCCATACTTAACGGGTGTTGGTTAAACCAGCCTTAGAATTAAAACCAGAGAGTCGCCAAGTTTGCATCGGCTCTTTGGTCACAGCGCTAAAGCGCAGGAGAGTAAGATGAAACGTACATTTATCATGGTATTAGACTCATTTGGTATCGGTGCGAGTGAAGATGCTGAACGCTTTGGCGATGTGGGTTCCGATACGCTAGGTCATATTGCTGACGCCTGCGCGCGCGGCGAAGCAGATATTGGTCGCAAAGGCCCGCTGACCCTGCCTAACCTGAGCCGTTTAGGTTTAGGTAAAGCTGCTGAAGAATCAACCGGCCGTTTTCCACAGGGCTTGGATAAAAACGCTGAGATCATCGGCGCGTATGGCTATGCGAGTGAGCTCTCTTCCGGTAAAGATACGCCGTCTGGTCACTGGGAAATTGCGGGTGTTCCTGTTCTGTTCGATTGGGGCTATTTCTCCGATCATGAAAACAGCTTCCCACAGGAACTGTTAGATATTCTGGTTAAGCGCGGCAATCTGCCGGGCTATCTGGGCAACTGCCACTCTTCTGGTACTGTGATTTTGGATCAGTTGGGTGAAGAGCACATGAAAACCGGCAAACCGATTTTCTATACCTCTGCTGACTCCGTATTCCAGATTGCTTGCCACGAAGAAACCTTTGGGCTGGATCGTCTGTATGAGCTGTGTGAAATCGCACGTGAAGAGCTGACTAAAGGTGGTTACAACATTGGCCGTGTGATTGCGCGTCCATTCGTAGGCGACAAACCTGGCGAGTTCAAACGTACCGGCAACCGTCATGACTTAGCGGTTGAGCCACCGGCACCAACCATGCTGAAAAAGTTGGTTGATGAGAAGGGCGGTGAAGTGGTTTCTATCGGTAAAATTGCTGATATCTACGCTAACGTCGGGATTACGCAGAAAGTGAAAGCGACCGGTATTGATGCGCTGTTTGATGCAACGCTTATCGAGATGGAAAAAGCGGGCAATAACACCATTGTGTTTACCAACTTTGTTGATTTCGACTCCTCTTACGGCCACCGTCGTGACGTCGCAGGTTATGCTGCCGCGCTTGAGCTGTTTGACCGTCGTCTGCCAGAAATGCTGAAATTGGTGAAAGATGACGATATCATTATCTTCACCGCTGACCACGGCTGTGACCCAACATGGGAAGGCTCCGACCATACCCGTGAACACATCCCTGTTCTGGTTTACGGCCCTAAAGTGAAACCGGGCTCGTTGGGCCATCGTGAAACCTTCGCAGATATTGGCCAAACCGTAGCAAACTACTTTGGTCTGTCTCCGATGGATTACGGTAAAGTGATGTTTTAATTTCTGAGCGCCACCCGGCTTTGATGAGTCGGGTGGCGTTTCATTTCATAGTTAGCTTGATATTTAGACTTACATACCAAAAGGATACGAATTATGGCTACGCCGCATATTAATGCCGAGATGGGTGATTTTGCAGACGTTGTGTTGATGCCGGGCGATCCGCTGCGCGCAAAACACATTGCTGAAACTTTCCTGCAAGACGTCCGTCAGGTAAACAGCGTGCGCGGCATGCTGGGCTTCACCGGTACTTATAAGGGTCGTAAGATCTCCGTTATGGGTCACGGCATGGGTATCCCATCATGTTCTATCTATGCGAAAGAGCTGATCACTGATTTTGGCGTGAAAAAAATCATCCGCGTGGGTTCATGTGGCGCAGTGCGCATGGACGTTAAACTGCGTGACGTGGTTATCGGCATGGGGGCATGTACTGACTCTAAAGTTAACCGTCTGCGTTTCAAAGACCACGACTATGCAGCGATTGCAGACTTCGACATGGTGCGTAACGCATCTGACGCAGCGAAAGCCAAAGGTATCAATGCACGCGTAGGTAACATCTTCTCTGCTGACCTGTTCTACACGCCAGACCCGTCTATGTTTGACGTGATGGATAAGTACGGCATTCTGGGTGTGGAAATGGAAGCTGCGGGTATCTACGGCGTTGCCGCTGAATTTGGTGCGAAAGCGCTGACTATTTGCACCGTGTCTGACCACATTCGTACCCACGAGCAGACCACTGCTGAAGAACGCCAGACTACGTTCAACGACATGATTGAAATCGCGCTGGAATCCGTTCTGCTGGGCGATGCGGAAGAAGCTGCTGCTAAGTAATAGCGGATAGCTGGAATACGTTTAAAGGCTCCTGAATAGGGGCCTTTTTTATATTCGGTGATGGTGTAAGGTTTTGTTCGCCTCTCGTTTATGTGGCGATGGTGATAGGTTTCGTTCGCCTCTCGTCTATGTGGCGATAGTGCAAGGTTTCGTTCGCCTATCCGCTGCTGTATTCACATACAAACTGGGTAGAAGGCGACCGATGAGGGGCGCCAGCGCGCGCCCCTTCAATCCTCGCGCTTTTATCCGAGACGCCATCTCCGCTCCGGTTTGGTATCGCCCATCCAGGGCGCCCCAAACTCCGCCGGTACATCCCTGTACCGGCGGCTCTCCCAACCAAGACTTAAACAATTAAAAGAAAAATAGAGAGATAAAATAAAAAGATAAGAAGACAAAAATGTCTTTTGTCTTTTTTATGTTTAAAGAGTGCATTTTAGAGCCGCCAGCAGGGATGCTGGTGGCAGGTTGAGGGCGTACAGGATGTGCGCTCCGAAACCGGTCGGGCAAACGACTCGGTAAAAAGCGCGAGAGTGAAGAGGTTGCGCGCTGGCAACCTCTTCTCGGACGCCTACATCAGCGGTTTCATGGAAACATAAAAGCTAACCGGCGTACGAAACCTTTCACTGTTCTAATATAAATACGAACAAGGCGACACACTGGCCGCCTTGTTTGTATTTGTGTTACATCAATTTAAATTACTTAGACCCAATCTTACGTAGTGGTTTGCCCTGCATCAGATTACGTTCAATGTGTTCCAGAGAGATATTCTTAGTCTCAGGGATCAGCGCTAACGTAATGAAGATGAAGATAACGTTCAGACCGGCATAGACCCAGAAGGTATGTGCGCTACCCAGAGAGTTCAGCATGGTCAGGAAGGTTGCCCCGACGATCATGTTGGCAATCCAGTTGGTGGCGGTTGAACATGTGATACCAAAATCACGGCCTTTCAGCGGCTGAATTTCAGAACACAGCACCCAAATCAGTGGACCGGCGCTCATGGCAAAACCGACGATGAAGATTAGCAGCATGATAACGGCAAAGTACTGAGCAAACACGGAGCTGATACCGATGTTCATCATGGTACCTAAGGTGCCCATACCTAAAGCCATCACGATAAAACCGAGAATCAAGGTTGGCTTACGACCCCAGCGGTCAACTAAACCGATGGCGATAAAGGTGGCTAATACGTTCACCAGACCCACGATAACCGTGCCCCACATCTGCTGTGAGGTGCTGGCAAAGCCCGCTAAGTCGAAGATTTTTGGTGCGTAATACATAATGACGTTCATACCGGTGAACTGCTGCATCACCTGTAACAACACGCCAAGATAAACGGCACGGCGGAAGTTTTTATTGTTAATAAACAATGCCCAGCCGCTTTGTTTCACTTTCAGACTTTCACGAATTTCATCCAGTTCACTTTTGGCTTGTTCACTGGTATCACGCAGTTTTTCTAATACACGGCGGGCTTTTTCATCGCTGCCGCGTGCGGCTAACCAGCGTGGGCTATCTGGCAGGAAGAACACACCTATCAATAGCAGAATAGCTGGAATAGTGATGACACCCAGCATCCAGCGCCATGCGCCGGTGTAGCTGAAAGCGGTGTCAGAAAGATAAGCGGCCAAAATACCGATGGTGATCATCAACTGGTACATTGAAATCATACTGCCGCGAATCTTTTCTGGTGCAATTTCAGAAAGATAAATCGGAGCCGTATAAGATGCGATACCTACCGCTAATCCCAGCAGTACGCGCGAAAGGATCAGAATTTCAACATCAGGTGCGAAGGCAGAAAACAGGGAGCCAACCACAAACAGGATTGCGCCAATCATCAAGCTGTATTTACGGCCAATGCGGAAGTTCAACCAGCCGCTACCCACTGCGCCGACTGCCGCACCAAACATCATAGAGCTCACAACCCATTCTTGTTGAGAGCTGGTGATTTGAAACGTCTCGCTGATAAATGGCAAAGCACCAGCGATAACACCAATATCCAGCCCGAACAGTAAGCCTGCCAGCGCAGCTAAAAAGCAGACAAAGAACGTTAGACTGGCATTTGAACGGGTCTTGCGAACCGATTGTGTACTCACGGTAGTACTCATACTGCCTCCGAAAAGAAACTCGTTTGTATGCTTATCATGTTAAGAATCTATGGCGCTAATGTAAGTGCTCTCGATCACATAAATGTAATCGTTTACACTAATGTGGCATTCATACGGAAAGCGAGTAGTCACAAGGTTATGGATTTACTTACAGTGTTGCGTGGCTAATTTATTGGTTTTAAAACAATTTAATCCATAAAACAGAGTGGTACTATATTGGTTTATATGGGTATTTTTTAATCATTAAACGTATTTTTAGTTTAAGTATGAATTTAATGTAATCGCTTTCATTTGAGCGGTAATATCGATGAGTCAATTTTTAGACAATAAAAAAGCAGGCACAAAGGCCTGCTTTTTTAGTTGGGGTTAACCTTATTTCAGGCCAGCGGCTTCACGCAGAAGTGCGGCTTTATCGGTTTTTTCCCAAGGGAAGTGCTCACGGCCAAAGTGACCATAGGCTGCGGTTTCACGGTAGATTGGTTGGATCAGATCCAGCATCTGAATCAAACCGTATGGGCGCAGGTCGAAGAATTCACGTACCAGCAAGGTCAGCTGCTCGGTAGAGATTTTCTCGGTGCCAAAGGTTTCAATCATGATTGAAGTTGGTTCAGCGATACCAATTGCGTAAGAAACCTGAATCTCACAGCGATCCGCCAGACCCGCAGCAACGATATTTTTTGCTACGTAACGAGCAGCGTATGCCGCTGAACGGTCAACTTTTGAAGGATCTTTACCGGAGAATGCACCGCCGCCGTGACGTGCTGCGCCGCCGTAGGTATCAACGATGATTTTACGACCAGTCAAACCACAGTCGCCCATTGGGCCACCGATAACGAAACGGCCTGTTGGGTTGATGAAGTATTTGGTATTAGCAGACAACCATTCTGGCGGCAGAACCGGCTTGATGATTTCTTCCATTACCGCTTCTTTCAAATCAGGCAGGCTGATGGTGTCTGCGTGCTGAGTAGAAAGAACTACGGCGTCGATGCCCGCAATTTTGCCGTCGTCGTACAGGAAAGTGACCTGACTTTTGGCATCCGGACGCAGCCATGGCAGAGTGCCGTTTTTACGCACTTGAGCCTGACGCTCCATCAAGCGATGAGCATAGGTAATTGGCGCAGGCATCAATACGTCGGTTTCGTTGGTCGCGTAACCAAACATAATACCTTGGTCGCCAGCACCTTGTTCTAAAGGATCGGTACGGTCAACGCCTTGGTTGATGTCTGGAGATTGTTTGCCGATAGCGCTCAGAACGGCGCAAGAGTTAGCATCAAAGCCCATATCAGAACTTACATAACCGATTTCAGCCACGGTTTTACGGGTCAGTTCTTCAATGTCTACCCATGCATTAGTGGTGATTTCACCACCAACCAGCACCATGCCGGTTTTGACATAGGTTTCGCATGCAACGCGCGCTTTTGGATCCTGCTCGAGGATCGCATCAAGCACGGCGTCAGAAATTTGGTCTGCAATCTTATCAGGATGTCCTTCGGACACTGATTCAGATGTGAAAAGGTGTTTAGCCATGGTGTTCTTTACCTTTAAAAGACGGGTTTAGAGTCACTGCGTAATGCTGGGGTATGTACATCAGTATCTAGCTTGTGGCTAGCTCTGGTGCCTGATGCATCCTGCAACGCCCCTCAGGCAAAGCCGTTCAGCAGTTTATCAGTCAATAAGTATAGATGGATTAACATCTGGACGGCTATTTTAAGACAGACCCGTCGTAGTTTTCTAGTCTTTTTGTCACTTTATGTCCGCAAACAAGTATTTTTTTCTATACAGCCCGTTCTTTTACACCTGCGTAAACGCACAGAAACAGTTTTTAGCAAAATTTCATTTTGCAATTTCGAGCTGTTGATTGTATAAACTGCGCGCGGCTTACCGGTGCATGACGCTTTAACCGAATCGCTAAAATGTGTTAACAGCAGTAATTTTTAGATAACTTGCTGAAAATACAAGTGATAAGGGGCGGCTATGTGTCTCACTTCCGGCCGAGGAGGGTATGAGTTGTTGCTCATACTGTCAGTCTCAACACACTGTTAACTTTTTGGATCTGCGCGTTATTTTAGCCGCAGGCATGGAGGTGGTTCAGGTAATGATCCGCACGAATATCTCAGCGACAACGGTCGCGTTCCACACTATTGCTTCCGGCAATATTCTGCGTCTTGATGGCGCTCCGCTGTTCCGCGCTTTGCGCCTTCCTTCCTATTTATCTGCATTTCTCGCATTTTCCCGATGTTATTCACCACTTTGGTGAAGATGGGGCGCGACTCAGGATTCTTACGCCGATAGCGGTAACTGATGACTGAACAAGGGTAACCTGCAGCGTGGTATGACTACCAAACAACGCGCAGGCGAATTTTCATTGGGGTTTATCCTGCATTCAAGAATGCACTCCCCGACCCACGGAGTTAGCGACGTGTTTTGCTCTTATACTTATATCAGTCCGGCATTTTGTCCGGTGCTGAGCTTTGTGGTCACGCCAAAAATCCCGGCGTGTGGGTTGTTAAGCGCAGATGTTGCTGCGATAGTGAATAACCGTGCTGTGAATAATTCCATTATTTGCCACGACAGTGCACAAGGAGTTCGTCATGTCTAACGAACTTCGCCAACGTCCGCAGGAAGCGGCCGGACATCATCAATTGCGTTCTATGCAGGAGGTTGCCATGAATGATCGTAATGCCAGCAAAATGCTGAGTACTTATAACGTCGCCTACTGGGGTGGCAACTATTATGACGTCAACGAGTTGGGTCATATTTCAGTTTGTCCCGATCCCGACGTCCCAGAAGCGCGCGTCGATCTGACGCAACTGGTAGAGAAGCTGCAAAAAGAGAGCAACCAGCGTTTGCCTGCGCTGTTCTGTTTCCCGCAGATCCTGCAACATCGCCTGCGTTCAATTAACGCGGCGTTTAAGCGTGCGCGTGAATCTTTCGGCTATGAAGGCGGCTACTTCTTGGTTTATCCAATTAAGGTAAACCAGCATCGTCGCGTCATTGAGTCGTTAGTGAATTCCGGCGAGCCCTTAGGTTTAGAAGCAGGTTCGAAAGCGGAGTTGATGGCGGTGCTGGCTCATGCTGGTATGACGCGTTCCGTGATTGTGTGTAACGGCTATAAAGATCGTGAATACATCCGTTTGGCATTGATCGGCGAAAAACTGGGTCACAAGGTGTATCTGGTTATCGAGAAGATGTCTGAAATCAAGCTGGTGATGGAAGAAGCCGAGCGCCTGAACGTGGTGCCCCGCCTTGGCGTGCGTGCGCGCTTATCTTCGCAAGGCTCCGGTAAATGGCAGTCGAGCGGCGGTGAGAAATCTAAATTTGGCTTGGCGGCAACGCAAGTATTGCAACTGGTTGAAACCCTGCGTGAAGCGGGTCGTTTGGATAGCCTGCAACTGCTGCATTTCCATTTAGGTTCTCAGTTAGCAAACATTCGCGATATCGCCACCGGCGTGCGCGAATCTGCACGTTTCTACGTTGAGTTACATAAGCTAGGCGTGAATATCCAGTGCTTTGACGTTGGCGGCGGTTTGGGCGTGGACTACGAAGGAACACGTTCTCAGTCTGATTGCTCGGTGAACTATGGCCTGAACGAATACGCGAATAACGTCATTTGGGGTATCGGTGATGCCTGTAATGAACACGGTTTGCCGCACCCAACGGTGATCACGGAGTCCGGTCGTGCGGTAACGGCGCATCATACGGTGCTGGTTTCTAATGTGATTGGCGTTGAACGTAATGAATTCCACGCGCCTGTGGCTCCGGCTGAAGATGCGCCTCGTGCGCTGCAAAGCCTGTGGTCTACATGGGAAGAGATGCAGGATTCTGATACCAAACGTTCATTGCGTGAATGGCTGCACGATAGCCAGCTCGATCTGAACGACGTGCACAGCCAGTATGCGCACGGTATTTTAGATTTAACCCAGCGTGCATGGGCTGAGCAGCAATATCTGACGATCTGTAGCCAGATCCAAGAACATCTTGATCCAAGCAATCGCGCACACCGTCCGATCATTGATGAACTGCAGGAGCGTATGGCTGACAAGCTGTATGTGAACTTCTCGCTGTTCCAGTCGATGCCTGATGCGTGGGGGATCGATCAGCTGTTCCCCGTTCTGCCGTTGAGCGGTTTGGATCAGGCGCCTGAGCGTCGTGCGGTGTTGCTGGATATTACCTGTGACTCAGATGGTGCCATCGATCACTACATCGACGGCGATGGGATCGCAACGACGATGCCGATGCCGCAGTACGATCCAGAAAATCCGCCGTTGATTGGCTTCTTCATGGTCGGTGCCTATCAAGAGATTCTGGGCAACATGCACAACCTGTTCGGGGATACGGCTTCGGTGGACGTCTTTGTCTTTGAAGACGGCAGCGTTGAAGTGCAAGACTCGGACGAAGGCAATACGGTTGCCGAGATGCTGGAATATGTTCAGCTCGATCCTGAAGTATTGTTGACCCGCTTCCGCGATCAGGTCCGCAAAACGGATCTCGACGCTGAGCTACAAACCCAGTTCTTGGATGAATTTGAGTCTGGTCTCTACGGGTATACCTATCTTGAAGATGAGTGATCGGTTGATCTAACAGACATCGAGATCACAAAGTGTAAGGGTGCTTCGGCACCCTTTTTTGTGGCTGATGTATAGTGAGAAATTATACCGATCTGAAGAATGGGAGTATTCACATGGAAAAAGTCGACCTGCATATGCACTCGCATCATAGTGATGACGCAGATTATCCGGTTGCAGAACTGATTGCTCGCTGCGTTCGTGAAGGCGTTACCACGCTGGCGATAACCGATCACAATTCGGCGTTTTCGTTTGCTGAATCTGAGAAGTGGCGAAGTGATGCGCTGAATATCATTTCTGGCATTGAAATCGACTGTACCTTCCAAGGACGTAACTTTCATTTGCTCGGCTATGGCTTTACGCCATCGGATGATTTCACGCAGGTGCATGAAAACTTCAACGATATTCAGCGTGAGCTGGTGCCCGTGAAGTTGGCGAAGCTACGCGAGTTCGGTTTCTTTATTGACGACGAGCATTTAGCGCGGCTGGCGAATGGCCGTTTGCCTCAGGAAGAGCAAATGGGCGAGGCTATTCTTGAAGATGAGCGTAATGCCAATAATCCACTATTGCTGCCGTACCGCTCCGGTGGTGCGCGCGCCGATATGCCATTAATCAACTTTTACTGGGATTTTTTCGGCCCAGGTAAAGCCTGCTATCAGCCAGTGACCTATCCGGCTCTGGAAGAGATGGCGGATTTGATCCGTGACAACTGTGGCATTCCCGTTATTGCGCATATCGGGGCCAATGTGAAAGAAGAACATGAGGCGATACTTGAGCTGATGCTGGAATCTGGCGTGGCGGGAATTGAAGTGTTCTCCAGCTACCATGATGATGAACTGGCGCAGCGCTTATATGATTTTGCCTTGGAGCAGGGGGCTTATGTGACCTGCGGCAGTGATTTCCACGGGCGTAACAAACCCAAAATTGAAGTGGGAACCTGTCGATACAATCCAGAGCAACTGGTAGAGATAAAACGGTTTCTGGATATCGTGAGCCAGTAAGCTCTTTTATGCCCGGATGGTAAACACGCATTCGGGCATTCTCACGATAATTACATTATTACGTAGCCAATTTCTCCCTTTTGGAGAGGAATACTTTCATGATGTTTATAGTAATAATCGCCTAGGCGCTTTTTAATGGTTGTCGCGCTTCGCTCACTTGTATTGGTATAAAAACCTACACACCAAAAAGAGCGCCCATCATCGCCTGACGCCCTCATACAGCTTAGTTTCTCAATGTCTTTTTCCATGTTGTTAATCAGCGCAGTTGGGCTTCGTGAGCATTTTAATTCTAGAAAAATGTATGAGTCTAAGCGTGCTCTTTTTTTTCTGAATTTCAGGTCAACAAACATGGTAAATCGATCTGGGGCAGAACGTCGATCGCAGAGATAAGGGACTTCTCTTTCTACATTCGCGATCGATTCATGCTGGCGCATAAAAAACTCTAATTCAAGCTGAAGCCATTTTTCCCAATCGTTAATGCTTTGATTTTTAATCATATCTAACCGATTTATAATGTGTTCTTGTTTTATAAATAGATCGACGAGAGCTTTGACGGTAATAAAATCTGCTGTTTCCATATCCATATAGAGCACCATTAATAGACAGTAATGAATCGGGCTTGTGACAATAACCTATGATTATTATTAAATTAACTTCTGATAAAGCCAGCATAATTTATAGTAATACATTGTTTTTATAAAGAAAAAACAATGATTTTATCCTGCTCTTGAAGAGTCGAAATTTTACGGCGATAATCGTCTACAGCAGCTTTTAAAGCGAACAATAAATCCCTTTCTCGTCGGGCTAACGACGCGGAAGGGATTTTTTTTTCATCGGTACTTTGACTTCGGCCAGCGATAACTGCGGCCTTTTACGAGGATTGATTATGAGCACCCTGGGCAATAAACCCGATAACTCACTGGTTTCTAACGCCTTTGGCTTCCTGCGTTTTCCGCTGAACTTCCAGCCATACGACAGCGATGCTGATTGGGTTATCACCGGTGTACCTTTCGATATGGCGACTTCAGGTCGTGCTGGTGGGCGTCATGGCCCAGCGGCAATTCGTCAGGTCTCCACTAATCTGGCGTGGGAAGGCAACCGCTGGCCATGGAACTTCGATCTGCGCGATCGCTTAAACGTGGTTGACTGTGGCGACGTAGTATTTAATTTCGGTGACGCGCAGGATATGAGTGACTCTTTGCAGGCTCATACCGAAAAGCTGCTGGAATCCGGTAAGCGTTGTTTGACCTTCGGCGGTGACCACTTTGTGACTCTGCCTTTGCTGCGTGCGCATGCGAAGCATTTTGGCAAAATGGCGCTGGTGCATTTTGATGCACATACCGACACCTATGCTAACGGCAGCAAATTTGACCATGGCACGATGTTCTTCCATGCGCCTAATGAAGGCCTGATCGATCCAAACCACTCGGTACAGATCGGTATTCGTACTGAATTCGATCACGATAATGGTTTTACCGTGTTGGATGCCGCGCAGGTGAACGATCGTGGCGTGGATGATGTGTTAGCACAGATCAAACAGATCGTCGGCGATATGCCGGTCTATCTGACCTTTGATATCGACTGCTTGGATCCTGCTTTTGCGCCAGGTACTGGTACTCCTGTTATTGGCGGACTGACTTCTGACCGTGCGCTCAAACTGGTGCGTGGTCTGAAGGATCTTAATATCGTCGGTATGGACGTGGTGGAAGTCGCTCCGGCTTACGATCAATCTGAAATCACCGCGCTGGCAGCTGCAACGCTGGCGCTGGAAATGCTCTATATTCAGGCAGATAAAAAAGGCGAATAATCTTCGCGTTTTACTGATATCAAGGCGGCCTTTGGGCCGCCTTTTTTCGTTATGGATGGCTAATTTTTTTTGCCAACAACAATTGGATTTTCATACTGATTGGGCGGCTGGTGGAGGCAAAAACCGATTCACCCACCCTGTGAGACTGTTGGCAAAGCATTTGGGAATAATGCATGGGCTGCAGCGTAATAATTTTGCACATCGTTTTCGCCTCATCGGCATGGATACTCATGCGATAAAACCAGAATAAGGCGATCGTTATAAAGGTTGGGTAAAACGTTGGAGGTGTGGGATAAAAAATGTGTCAACAGGATTTTTCAAACTTAAGAGAGCCCGTTTACCCACTTATGGATGTTATATCTATTTATTTTGTTATTCCTCTTAATATATTTACATCAATAATCCCTTTTTTAATCTAATTTTTTGAATGACTATCTGATTGCAGATAAATCCTACAAATCCTTATTCTGTGTGCCACTGGAGTTAACGAAACGTTACCCTTTCTACTTATTAAGGGGTAAATATTGAGTGAATAGTTCTATTTTTTGATTTGACTCAATATGAGCAGGGTTGTAACTGTTAGTTTGCCGCTGACAAAAACATCATTGAAGCAATGAGGATGGCAATGGACGTCAGTCGCAGACAGTTTTTTAGAATCTGCGCCGGCGGGATGGCTGGTACAACAGCGGCAGTTTTAGGATTTACTCCTACTATGGCGCTGGCGGAGTCACGTAACTATAAGTTGCTGCGTGCAAAAGAAACCCGTAACTCCTGTACCTATTGTTCTGTTGGCTGTGGGTTATTGATGTATAGCCTTGGCGATGGTGCCAAGAACGCGAAATCAACGATTTTTCACATTGAAGGGGACCCGGATCATCCGGTAAACCGTGGCGCACTTTGCCCGAAAGGTGCTGGCCTGCTGGATTATATCCACAGTGAAAATCGTCTGCGTTACCCTGAATACCGTGCGCCAGGCTCTGATAAATGGCAGCGCATTAGCTGGGACGATGCTTTTGAGCGCATCGCCAAGCTGATGAAAAACGACCGTGATAAGAATTTTGAAACGACAAACGCCGAAGGCGTCACGGTTAACCGCTGGCTTTCAACCGGTATGTTGTGCGCCTCTGCGGCCAGCAATGAAACCGGTATGCTCACGCAAAAATTCGCCCGTTCACTGGGCATGTTGGCGGTTGATAACCAAGCGCGCGTCTGACACGGACCAACGGTAGCAAGTCTTGCTCCAACATTTGGTCGCGGTGCGATGACCAACCACTGGGTTGATATCAAAAACGCCAACGTAGTTATGGTGATGGGTGGCAACGCCGCTGAAGCGCATCCGGTCGGATTCCGCTGGGCGATGGAAGCCAAAAACAACAATGACGCCACGCTGATTGTGGTCGATCCGCGCTTTACCCGCACCGCTTCGGTCGCGGATATTTATGCGCCGATCCGCTCTGGTACCGACATTACCTTCTTGTCGGGCGTTTTGCTGTACCTGATTTCTAACAACAAAATTAACGCTGAATACGTTAAAAACTACACTAACGCCAGCCTGCTGGTGCGTGATGATTTTACGTTTGAAGACGGTTTGTTCAGCGGCTATGACGAATCTAAACGTCAGTACGACAAAACTACGTGGAACTATCAGTTCGACGAAAATGGCTATGCCAAACGCGATGACACTTTGCAGCACCCGCGCTGTGTGTGGAATCTGCTGAAAGCGCACGTGAGTCGCTATACGCCAGACGTGGTGGAAAACATCTGTGGTACGCCGCAGGCGGATTTCCTGAAAGTCTGCGAAGTCTTAGCGTCAACCAGCGCAGCCGATCGTACAACGACGTTCCTGTATGCATTGGGTTGGACTCAGCACACCGTGGGTGCGCAGAACATCCGTACTATGGCGATGATCCAGCTGCTGTTAGGCAATATGGGGATGGCCGGTGGCGGTGTTAACGCCTTACGTGGTCACTCTAATATTCAGGGTCTTACCGATCTTGGTTTGCTGTCTACCAGCCTGCCGGGCTATTTGACGCTGCCATCAGAAAAACACACCAATCTAGAAACTTATCTGGCAGCCAATACGCCAAAAGCGACGCTGCCGGGTCAGGTTAACTATTGGGGTAACTATCCGAAATTCTTCGTCAGCTTGATGAAGGCTTTCTATGGTGACGATGCGCAGAAAGAAAATAACTGGGGCTTTGATTGGCTGCCGAAGTGGGATCAATCCTACGACGTGATGAAGTACTTCCAGATGATGGATCAGGGCAAAGTCACCGGCTATATCTGCCAAGGCTTTAACCCAGTGGCGTCGTTCCCAGATAAGAATAAGGTCGTTGAGTCGCTTTCTAAGCTGAAATATCTGGTGATTATCGATCCGTTGGTGACAGAAACGTCAAACTTCTGGCAAAACCACGGTGAGATGAACGAGGTTGATACTGCATCGATCCAGACTGAAGTCTTCCGTCTACCTTCAACCTGCTTCGCAGAAGAAGATGGTTCGATTGCAAACTCAGGCCGTTGGCTGCAATGGCACTGGAAAGGCGCCGACGCCCCAGGTGAAGCGCGTAACGACGGCGAAATTCTTGCCGGTCTGTACCACCGTCTACGCACCATGTACCAGAATGAAGGCGGTAAAGGCGTTGAGCCGTTACTGAAAATGGGCTGGGGCTATGAGCAGCCAGATCATCCTGAATCTGAAGAAGTGGCGAAAGAGAACAACGGTTATGCGTTGGCCGATTTGTACGACGCTAACGGCACGTTGTTAGCCAAGAAAGGCCAGTTGCTGGATACCTTTTCTCATCTACGCGATGACGGCACCACGGCAAGCGCCTGCTGGATTTATGCCGGTAGCTGGACCAGCAAGGGCAACCAGATGGCGAATCGTGATAACAGCGATCCGTCAGGCTTAGGTAACACGCTGGGCTGGGCTTGGGCATGGCCGCTGAACCGCCGCATTATTTATAACCGTGCGTCGGCAGATCCAATGGGTAAACCGTGGGATCCTAAGCGCATGCTGATCGAATGGAATGGCAGTAAGTGGGTCGGAAACGATATTCCAGACTACAACACCGCCGCACCGGGCAGCGGCGTCGGGCCGTTTATCATGCAGCCGGAAGGCTTGGGTCGTCTGTTTGCCATCGACAAGATGGCGGAAGGGCCATTCCCTGAGCACTACGAGCCGTTTGAAACACCGTTGGGTACCAACCCACTGCATCCAAACGTTATCTCCAATCCGGCGGCGCGTTTGTATGAGGCGGATGCCAAACGTATGGGTAACAAGACTGAGTTCCCTTACGTCGGTACCACGTATCGTCTGACCGAGCATTTCCACACGTGGACGAAGCATGCGCGTCTTAACGCCATCGTTCAGCCTGAACAGTTCGTGGAGATCAGCGAAGGTTTGGCGAAAGCGAAGGGCATTGAGCACGGTGATACGGTGAAAGTCAGCAGCAAACGCGGCTTTATCAAAGCGAAAGCGGTGGTGACTCGCCGTCTGCGTACCTTGCAGGTCAATGGTCAGGAAGTGGATACCGTGGGTATTCCTATTCACTGGGGCTTTGAAGGCGTGGCGCGCAAAGGCTTTATCGCCAACACCCTGACTCCGTTCGTTGGCGACGCTAACTCGCAAACGCCAGAGTACAAGGCGTTTTTAGTTAACGTGGAAAAGGTGTAAGGAGCCGAACTTATGTCCATGCAATCACAAGACATTATCAAGCGTTCGGCGACTAATGCCTTAACGCCGCCGCCGCAGGCTCGCGACTACAAAGAAGAAGTGGCTAAGCTTATCGACGTGTCTACCTGTATTGGCTGCAAAGCCTGTCAGGTAGCCTGTTCTGAGTGGAACGACATTCGTGACGAGGTAGGGCACTGCGTTGGGGTTTACGATAACCCTGCCGATTTGAGCGCTAAATCTTGGACGCTGATGCGTTTCTCGGAAGTCGAGCAAAACGGCAAGCTGGAGTGGCTCATCCGTAAGGATGGCTGCATGCACTGTACCGATCCGGGCTGCCTGAAGGCATGCCCGTCGGCAGGTGCAATCATTCAGTATGCAAACGGCATCGTCGATTTCCAGTCTGAACACTGTATCGGCTGTGGCTACTGCATCGCAGGCTGTCCGTTCAATATTCCTCGCTTAAATCCGGACGACAACCGTGTGTACAAATGCACACTGTGCGTTGACCGCGTGAGCGTGGGACAAGAACCGGCCTGTGTGAAAACGTGTCCGACCGGTGCGATTCATTTCGGCAGCAAGAAAGAGATGCTGGAAGTGGCGAGCGAGCGCGTTGAGAAGCTGAAAAAACGTGGCTTTGAGCATGCGGGTATTTATAACCCCGAAGGCGTTGGCGGCACTCACGTGATGTATGTTCTGCATCATGCGGATAAGCCAGAGCTTTATCACAACCTGCCGAAAGATCCGAAGATCGATATGGCGGTTGGTTTGTGGAAAGGGGTGTTGAAGCCGCTGTCGGTAGCGGGATTTATCGCGACCTTTGCCGGTTTGATTTATCACTACATTGGCGTAGGCCCGAACAAAGAGGTGAGCGACGAAGAAGAAGGTGATGACGAGAAGGGGAACCATCATGAGTAAAAGTAAAATGATCGTTCGTACCAAATTCATCGACCGTGCCTGTCATTGGACGGTGGTAATTTGTTTCTTCTTGGTTTCGCTATCTGGCATCGCGCTGTTCTTTCCAACGTTGCAGTGGCTGACACAAACGTTTGGTACACCGCAGATGGGGCGCATCATGCACCCATTCTTTGGCGTGCTGATTTTTGTGGCGCTGATGTTCATGTTCTTCCGTTTTGTGAAGCACAACATTCCTGAACGTGAAGACGTGCCGTGGGTGGTGAACATCGTTGAAGTGCTTAAAGGTAATGAACACGAAGTTGCCGATGTGGGTAAATATAACGCCGGTCAGAAAATGATGTTCTGGAGCATCATGAGCCTGATTTTCGTGTTGCTGGTCACCGGCATCATTATCTGGCGTCCGTATTTTGCCCAGCACTTCCCGATAGAAATGGTGCGCTATTCGCTGCTGATCCA
Source organism: Hafnia sp. CBA7124 (assembly GCF_002355555.1). NCBI lineage: Bacteria > Pseudomonadati > Pseudomonadota > Gammaproteobacteria > Enterobacterales > Hafniaceae > Hafnia > Hafnia sp. CBA7124. The sequence goes on from NZ_AP017469.1 coordinate 713,723, forward strand.
TGCGGCTGCGGCTATCGTGCTGATCCACGCGATCCTGATCCATATGTATATGGCCTTCTGGGTTAAGGGATCGATCAAAGGCATGGTGGAAGGTAAAGTCAGCCGTCGCTGGGCGCGTAAGCATCACCCACGCTGGTATCGTGAAATCGAAGCCAAAGAGGCGAAAGGCGAGAAAGCCGACGACTAATTTGTTTGGTTAGAATCGTTAAATAAAAACCGCAGCCAAAGAAAAGCTGCGGTTTTTTTATGCGTCAGATCTTATTTGTCTGCTGCGATACGATCGCGGATATGCTGTGCGCGCTCAGTTGATGGTGGGTGTGAATCGAACATGCTGCCTTTGCGGCCACCGTCGAGCTCAGCCAGTTTCTCAAAGCTGGTGGCCAACCCCAGCGTGTTCAGCTTGTGCTTTTTCAGGAAATCATAAGAGAAGTCGTCGGCTTCAGATTCCTGATGCTGTGAGAACTGCGAGTTGATCAGCGCTTCGCCCAGATCGGCTAACTGCGTTTGTGATAGCTCGGCGGCCACGCCGCCGGTGGAGGCTACCGCCGTTCTTGCCGCGATGGTGCCATAAGCGACCTTCATGGCTTTCAGGCTGTGGCCGAGTGCCACGTGCCCCATTTCATGACCTAACACGCCTTCGATTTCATCGTCAGTCATCATGTCCATCAGGCTGCTGTATACGCGGATGCAGCCGTTTGCCATTGCGAACGCGTTGATGTCATCGGTCATGTACACCTTGTAGTTAACCGGCAGCCCGTTGATGTTGTTACCCATCGCCTTCGCAATTTTGTTTAAGCGCTTGGTATATTTGCTTTTGCTGCTGGCGATTTGGCTTTGGCTATCCAATTCTTTGCAGGATTGATTGGCGAGGGATCTGGCATCGGCATCGCTGAGCGTTGCGGCCTGAATCGCTTGCACGCCAGACTGCGCGGCCATTTGGGTATTAATATTCTCACAGCCGGTTAATGTGGCCGATGCGATGGCTATCGCGATAAGCGTTTTAATGTTCATTATCTTTATCTTCCGTTGACAAATGATAGGTTAATTGTATGATTTTTATACAGTAAAATCGGCTGAGACTATCATTAGGCAGAAGCTGGAAGTAGTTAATTTACGATTAAAATAGAAGCAATTTTGTGGGCGGGAACGAAGTGAAAATGGCTCCGAAATGATATCGGAGCCTGAGTTTATTACTGCTCTGCGGCGATGCGATCGCGAATGTGCTGGGCACGAGCCTGAGAAGATGGGTGGTCGTCAAACATGCTGCTCTGACGCCCTGCTTCCTGAGAGGCCAGTTTGTCGAAGCTGGTGGCTAGCCCAATCGGGTTGATTCCGCGCTTTTTAAGCAGATCGAAAGAGTAGTCGTCGGCTTCGCTTTCTTGTTTTTGTGAGAACTGCGAATTCACCAGTTTTTCTCCCAGATCTGCGAGCTGTGATTGGGATAGCTGCGCGCCGATACCGCTGCTGGCGGCAATGGCGGTACGTGCAGCCGTGGTGGCATAAGCCACCTGCATCGCTTTACGCGAATGGCCTAATGCAACGTGGCCCATTTCATGCCCAAGTACGCCTTCGACTTCGTTGTCATTCATCATGTCCATAAGTCCGCTGTAGACACGCACGCAGCCGTTAGCCATTGCCCATGCGTTGACATCTTTCGTCACGTAGACTTTATAGTTGACTGGGGTACCATTGATATCGCTGCCCAGTGCTTTTGAAATGGTCGCCAGACGTTTGGCATAGGTGCTATCCGCAGGGGCAATTTGGTTCTTGCTGTCCATTTCCGCACAAGACTGTTCACTTAGGGCTTTGACCTGTGCATCAGAAAGCGTTGCGGCCTGAAAGGCCTGCGCGCCAGACTGCATCAGTCCTTCAGTATTCATGTTTTGACAGCCGCTGAGGAAGGCAGAGGCTGTTAGAGCAATAAGAGGAAGTGTTATTTTGTTCATGTTATTTTCCTTGGGTGCAGTCTTTCCAGAGATTGAATGACGATCTGTGGTAGTGTATTCAGCGCCAATTAGGCTGTCATTGAGTATGTATTCTGTCTATACAGACCCCGTATGAAAGCGGATTAATCTGCTATTAAGAGAAATATAATGAGACATCATCGACTCATTTAGCCTTAGGGATTGCTGTTTTCATACGTAGTCTGAGAAAATACCCCGAACCCTGTTTCTTTAAATCCGACTTGGAGTAGAACATGTCCTCTCGTAAAGAGCTTGCCAATGCGATCCGTGCACTCAGTATGGACGCTGTGCAGAAAGCCAATTCTGGTCACCCAGGTGCCCCTATGGGTATGGCTGATATCGCGGAAGTCCTGTGGCGCGATTACATGAATCACAACCCGACCAATCCAAATTGGGCCGATCGTGACCGCTTTGTGCTTTCTAACGGCCATGGCTCTATGTTGATTTATAGCCTGCTGCACCTCACTGGCTATGACCTGCCAATCACCGAGCTGGAAAATTTCCGTCAGTTGCACTCTAAAACTCCAGGTCACCCAGAATACGGTTATACCCCAGGCGTAGAAACCACCACTGGCCCACTGGGTCAGGGCATCGCGAATGCGGTGGGTATGGCAATTGCTGAACGTACTTTGGCCGCGCAGTTTAACCGTCCTGGTCACGATATCGTGAATCACCACACCTATGCATTCTTGGGTGATGGCTGCATGATGGAAGGCATTTCTCACGAGGTTTGCTCTCTGGCAGGCACCTTGAAGCTGGGTAAACTGACCGCGTTCTATGATGACAACGGTATTTCTATCGATGGTCACGTTGAAGGCTGGTTCACCGATAACACCGCTGAGCGTTTTGAAGCTTACGGCTGGCACGTTATCCGTGGCGTAGATGGTCACAACAGCGACGCAATCAAAGCGGCTATCGAAGACGCACGTAAAGTAACCGATAAGCCATCTCTGCTGATGTGCAAAACTACCATCGGTTTCGGTTCACCGAACAAAGCCGGTTCTCATGAAGCTCACGGTGCACCACTGGGTGCCGCTGAAATTGAAGCAACCCGTAAAGCACTGGGCTGGAACTACGCTCCGTTTGAAATCCCTCAGGAAATCTATTCTCAGTGGGATGCTAAAGAAGCCGGCAAAGCAAAAGAAAGCGCTTGGGATAAGAAATTTGCTGCCTATCAGGCTGCATTCCCTGAACTGGCCGCTGAGTTCAAACGTCGCGTAAGCGGTGAACTGCCAGCTAACTGGGCTGAAGAATCCAAGAAATTCATCGATCACCTGCAAGCTAATCCAGCGAAAATCGCAAGCCGTAAAGCGTCTCAAAACGCGCTGGAAGCTTTCGGTAAAGTTCTGCCTGAATTCCTAGGTGGTTCTGCTGACCTGGCACCAAGCAACCTGACTATGTGGTCTGGTTCTAAGCCACTGAACGAAGATCTGGCCGGTAACTACATCCATTACGGTGTACGTGAATTCGGTATGTCAGCCATCATGAACGGTATTGCTCTGCACGGCGGTTTCCTGCCATACGGCGCTACCTTCCTGATGTTTATGGAGTATGCACGCAACGCCGTTCGCATGGCAGCGCTGATGAAAATCCGTAATATCTTCGTTTATACCCATGACTCTATCGGTCTGGGCGAAGATGGCCCAACTCACCAGCCGGTTGAGCAGATGGCTAGCCTGCGTGTGACACCAAACATGAACACATGGCGTCCATGTGACCAGGTTGAATCTGCGGTTGCATGGCAGTTCGCTATTCAGCGTAACGATGGCCCATCTGCGCTGATCTTCTCGCGTCAGAATCTGGCACAGATGGATCGTACTCCAGAGCAGGTGGCTAACATCTCTCGCGGTGGTTACATCCTGAAAGATTGCGCTGGTCAGCCAGAGCTTATTTTCATTGCGACCGGTTCTGAAGTTGAACTGGCTGTGAACGCCGCAGATCAGCTGACCGCAGAAGGTCGTAAGGTTCGCGTCGTTTCAATGCCGGCAACTGAAGTCTTCGACAAGCAAGACGCTGCATACCGTGAGTCCGTACTGCCAGCGGCAGTGAGCGCTCGCGTTGCTGTTGAAGCCGGTATCGCTGACTTCTGGTACAAGTATGTTGGTCTGAACGGTACCGTGGTCGGTATGACGACCTTCGGCGAATCTGCGCCAGCTGAGCTGCTGTTCAAAGAGTTTGGCTTCACTGTAGACAACGTTGTCGCTAAAGCGAAAGCGCTGCTGAAATAATTCGGTAGTTATCGCTGATAAAAACGGGATTGCCGCAGGGCAGTCCCGTTTTTTTATGCTTAACGATGGGCTTTAATGCCCATAAATTGTGAGCTATAGCACATTTTAAGCGAAAGAAAGCGAGGCATAACGCCCATTTTATTGAGGTTATTTCTTTTATTGAGCCTTTGGTTTATTCTTGGCTGAAGCGTTTCAGTTGATTGATGAAACATCAATTATCGAGATTATGTGACAGCGGGATTTCCATCGTTTTCGATGCTGGATTACTCTATGCTCTTGCCTTAAAACTTTCGTTTTAAACTGCGTTTGGCGCAGGGAGTGATATGACTATTCGCATCGCAATAAACGGTTTTGGCCGAATCGGGCGCAGCGTATTACGCGCGTTATACGAATCTGGCCGTAGAGTAGAGATGTCCGTGGTAGCGATAAATGAATTGGCAAATGCGGAAGGCATGGCTCATTTATTGAAATACGATTCCAGTCATGGGCGCTTTGCTTGGGATGTCCGTCAGGAACGGGATACGATGTGGGTAGGCGATGACACAATTCGTCTGCTGCATGAGAAGCAGATTGCAGATTTACCGTGGCGTGAACTGGGTGTGGATATCGTACTCGACTGTAGTGGTGTTTATGGCAGTCGAGCCGATGGTGAAGCTCATATTATGGCGGGGGCCAAAAAAGTTTTGTTCTCCCATCCAGGCAGTCACGATCTTGATGCGACCGTAGTCTACGGTGTGAACCAGCAGGAATTGCAGCCAGAACACCACATTGTGTCTAACGCATCCTGCACGACTAACTGCATTATCCCTATCATTAAATTGCTCGATGATGCGTTTGGGATTGAATCGGGTACCGTTACCACGATTCACTCATCAATGAACGATCAGCCGGTGATAGATGCGTACCATTCCGACCTGCGTCGGACGCGTGCCGCCAGCCAGTCTATAATTCCCGTCGACACGAAGTTAGCGGCTGGTATCACCCGCATTTTTCCTAAGTTCTGCGATCGCTTTGAGGCGATTTCAGTGCGAGTGCCGACGATTAACGTGACGGCAATCGATTTGAGCGTCAGCGTGCAGGCCGCAGTAAAGGTGAGTGATGTCAACCACCTACTGCAAAAGGCAGCAAGCACCTCATTTCGTGGTATAGTTGACTATACAGAATTACCACTGGTTTCGACCGATTTTAATCATGACCCGCACAGTGCCATTGTTGATGGCACGCAGACGCGCGTCAGCGGTCAACACTTGATAAAAACGTTGGTCTGGTGTGACAACGAATGGGGTTTTGCCAATCGTATGTTAGATACGACGCTGGCAATGTTCCAAGCGGTTTCCAGTACGGCACAGCAGCCTGTGCAGCTGTGACGGTCAAGCAACTTTAAGAGAATCAACGAGAGGGTTCACCATGTCTGTAATTAAGATGACCGATTTGGATTTGGCTGGTAAACGTGTCCTGATCCGTTCAGATCTGAACGTTCCAGTTAAAGAAGGCAAAGTGACTTCTGATGCGCGTATCCGTGCATCGCTGCCAACTATCGAAGCTGCTCTGAAGCAGGGCGCTCGTGTAATGGTTACTTCCCATCTGGGTCGTCCTACCGAAGGCGAATACAACGAAGAGTACTCTCTGCTGCCGGTTGTTAACTATCTGAAAGACCACCTGAAGTCTCCAGTTCGTCTGGCTAAAGACTATCTGGACGGTGTTGACGTTGCAGAAGGTGAACTGGTTGTTCTGGAAAACGTTCGCTTCAACAAAGGCGAAAAGAAAGACGACGAAACCCTGTCTAAAAAATACGCTGCGCTGTGTGACGTTTACGTCATGGACGCATTCGGTACTGCACACCGTGCACAGGCTTCAACCCACGGCGTAGGTAAATTTGCACCTATCGCATGTGCGGGTCCTCTGCTGTCTGCAGAGCTGGAAGCACTGGGCAAAGCGCTGGGTAACCCAGCACGCCCAATGGTTGCTATCGTTGGTGGTTCAAAAGTTTCTACCAAACTGACCGTTCTGGACTCTCTGTCTAAAATCGCTGACCAGCTGATTGTTGGTGGTGGTATCGCGAACACCTTCGTTGCTGCTCAAGGCCACAACGTAGGTAAATCACTGTACGAAGCCGATCTGGTTGATGAAGCTAAAAAACTGCTGACTACCTGTAATATCCCAGTACCTACCGACGTCCGTGTTGCTACCGAGTTCTCTGAAACTGCGGCTGCAACGCTGAAATCTGTAAACGACATTAAAGATGACGAGCAGATTCTGGATCTGGGTGATGCTTCTGCACATCAGCTGGCTGAAATTCTGAAGAATGCGAAAACCATTCTGTGGAACGGCCCAGTCGGCGTGTTCGAGTTCCCTAACTTCCGCAAAGGCACCGAGATCGTTGCTCAAGCAATCGCTGATAGTGAAGCATTCTCTATCGCAGGCGGCGGTGATACTCTGGCGGCTATCGATCTGTTCGGTATCGCAGACAAAATTTCCTACATCTCTACTGGCGGCGGCGCATTCTTAGAATTCGTTGAAGGCAAAAAATTGCCAGCGGTAGTGATGCTGGAAGAACGTGCTAAGCAGTAATGAACCGTAACGGGAGGCCGAGCCTCCCGTTGTTCTATCTATTTGGATACACGGCGCTCTATGACGATATTCGTGATAAGCGTGTAGCAAGTAGCTGAAAACGATTTATTTTTTACTTACGGCCCACGAAACAGGACGACGTAACATGTCTAAAATTTTTGATTTTGTTAAACCGGGTGTCATCACTGGTGATGATGTTCAGAAAGTTTTCCAGATCGCTAAAGAAAACAATTTCGCATTGCCTGCAGTTAACTGTGTTGGTACAGACTCAATCAATGCGGTAATGGAAGCGGCTTCTAAAGTACGTGCTCCGGTTATCGTTCAGTTCTCAAACGGCGGTGCTGCATTTATCGCTGGTAAAGGCGTGAAAACCGACGTTCCTCAGGGTGCTGCAATCCTGGGTGCTATCTCTGGTGCGCATCATGTACATCAGATGGCTGAACACTACGGTGTTCCAGTGATCCTGCATACTGACCACTGCGCGAAAAAACTGCTGCCATGGTTAGACGGCCTGTTGGACGCGGGTGAAAAACACTTCGCCGCTACTGGCAAACCACTGTTCTCTTCTCACATGATCGACCTGTCTGAAGAGTCTTTGGAAGAAAACATCGAAATCTGCTCCAAGTATCTGACCCGCATGTCTAAAATCGGCATGACGCTGGAAATTGAACTGGGCTGCACCGGTGGTGAAGAAGATGGCGTTGATAACAGCCATATGGATAGCTCTGCGCTGTACACTCAGCCAGAAGACGTTGATTACGCGTACACTAAACTGAACGCAATCAGCCCACGTTTCACTATCGCTGCCTCTTTCGGTAACGTACACGGTGTATACAAGCCAGGTAACGTACAGCTGACGCCAAAAATCTTGCACAACTCTCAGGAATACGTTTCTAAGAAACACAACCTGCCACACAACAGCCTGAACTTCGTATTCCACGGTGGTTCTGGTTCTACTGCAGCAGAAATCAAAGAAGCGGTCAGCTACGGCGTAGTTAAAATGAATATCGATACCGATACCCAGTGGGCAACATGGGAAGGTATTCTGAACTACTACAAGAAAAACGAAGGCTATCTGCAGGGCCAGCTGGGTAACCCAGAAGGCGCAGACAAACCTAACAAGAAATTCTACGATCCACGCGTTTGGTTGCGTGCTGCTCAGACTAGCATGATTGCTCGTCTGGAACTGGCATTTGACGAACTGAACTGCAAAGACGTTCTGTAATGCTTGTTGCATCACGCTAATTTGATTAGCGTGATGGCTGAATAAAACACCCTAGCGTTCTCGTTGGGGTGTTTTTTTTTGTGTTTTTATTACCACTAAACTATCCGTAATGGCCATTTCGACTAATCCCAATTTTGCTATTTGGTCTTTGATTAGTTGGCGTATAACGCATTGTCCGTTAACCTTACACAAACATGCCGTACAAAACGGCATAAATTGAGCATATTGCGCTACTTTTGATTTGTTAAAGGAAGGATGGTTTATGAAAGACCTGAACGTTGTCGATGGCATTAATAGTGCCGGAAACTGGTTAGTAAAAAATCAGGACTTACTAATTCAGTATGCAGTCAATATTGTTGCTGCGATTGTTATTTTCATTGTCGGTTCGATTATTGCCAAAATAGTGTCTGGCACGATTACCCGCGTGATGAAAGCGCGCGGCGTTGACCTTACCGTCGCTCATTTCCTTTCAGCACTCGTTCGTTACGGCATTTTGGCGTTTACTATTATCGCCGCATTAGGTCGCATTGGCGTGCAAACGGCTTCCGTTATTGCGGTGATTGGTGCCGCAGGTTTAGCCGTTGGTTTGGCGCTACAAGGATCGCTCTCTAACTTTGCTGCTGGTGTGCTGTTGGTTCTGTTCCGCCCATTCCGCACGGGAGAGTTCGTCGATCTGGGTGGTGTTTCCGGTACCGTGAAGGATGTTCAGATTTTCTCTACAACCATGCTGACTTCGGATAATAAAACTATCGTGGTACCTAATGGGAAAATCATTGCTGGCAATATTATCAACTATTCTCGTGAGCCAAACCGCCGCGTAGATATTACCGTTGGTGTGGCCTACGATGCAGATATCGATCTGGTCAAAAAAGTATTAGGCGATATTGTTGCCGCTGATAAACGTATTATGCATGACCAAGGTGTGACCATTCGTTTAAATGAAATGGCCGCTTCATCGCTGAATTTCGTGGTGCGTACTTGGACGACAAATGCTAATTACTGGCCGGTCTATTTTGATCTGATGGAAAACTTCAAACGTGGTTTGGATGCCAATAATATTGGAATTCCATTCCCGCAGATGGATGTTCATCTGTATCAAGCCGCTGTGCGCAAGGCTGAACAGGAGTAATCCTCAGTCTTAGCCTCCTCTAATCCGTTTCCTGCAAAGGATAAGGTTGAGAGGGGGCAAATTTTATTTCACCAGTATTAGCCGTTCTAATCCCCGATAAGAATCATCCATTTCCTCTTCTTAACATCTCGGCGTAATATCGCTGCCATTCCGGCCCATCCTCTCTTTGGGACACAGCTATATTTTCGAGGAATTTCCCATGTTTTCTGTTTTCTTACAGGGCTTTGCCTTGAGCGCAGCCATGATTTTGCCGCTGGGCCCACAAAACACATTTGTTTTGAGTCAGGGGATCCGTCGTCAGTATCATCTGATGATTGCTTGCTTATGCGCATTGAGCGATATCGTTTTAATCTGTGGCGGTATTTTTGGTGGCAGCGCTTTATTGAGTCAGTCCCCTCTGCTGTTGATGCTAGTGACTTGGGGTGGGGTAGCATTTTTACTGTGGTATGGCTGGGGTGCTTTTCGTGCAGCTATGGCAAAAGAGGGGATTCAAGCAGGGGCTGACGTGGTGCAGCAGAGCCGCTGGCGGATTGTAGTAACCATGCTGGCCGTGACATGGCTTAACCCACATGTTTATTTAGATACGTTCGTCGTGTTAGGAAGCTTAGGTGGACAGCTTGCAGCAGACGCCCGCAGTTGGTTTGCTTTTGGCGCCGTAAGTGCTTCTGCGATTTGGTTCTTTTCGTTGGCACTGCTCGCCGCGTGGTTAGCGCCATGGCTAAGTACGCCTAAAGCTCAGCGGGTGATTAATCTTCTTGTTGCCTGTGTGATGTGGGTTATTGCCCTGCAACTGGCAAGAAATGGGCTACATTTGTAAGGTGTTGTTGGCAGTTGATAGATAAAATTCTGGATTGTTCCTAATGCGTTAGCGTCTTTTTTAGTTCAGGATGTTGTTCATCTTTCAGCGCCAGACACTGGCCGTTGAAACCACTAAACATCGAGTATGTCTACAAGGAGACACCATGAAGCTAAAAGCCTTAGCGATGGTTGCAGTGATGGGATTAAGCGCGTTGCCAGCGCTGTCTCAGGCGGCTGAAATGCCAGAAGGACCACATCTAGTGACCTCTGGAACATCAAGCGTAGACGCAACTCCTGATATTGCGACGCTGACTTTCCAAGTGACCGCTTCAGCGAAAGATGCGGCGAGCGCTAAGACGCAGGTCGATCAGCGTGTGGCAAAATATTTTGATTTTCTGAATACCAACGGTATTGAGAAAAAAGACATCAGTGCGGCTAACTTAAGCACTCAGCCAGAGTACGATTATCTGAAAGACGGCAAAAGCGAGCTAAAAGGCTATCGTGCCGATCGCCGCGTGCAAGTCACTCTGCGCCAGTTGGATAAGCTGAATGGTTTATTGGATGGTGCATTGAAAGCTAACCTCAATGAGATTCGTTCTGTTGAGTTAGGCGTTGCCAAGCCTGAAGCTTATCGTGAACAGGCACGTCAGGAAGCGATTAAAAATGCCGTGAGTCAGGCTCAGTCTCTGGCCAAAGGCTTTGGTGTGGTGCTTGGTCCGGTATACAGCATTCAATATCACGTATCCAACTACCAGCCAGCCCCAGTAAGCCGCATGTATATGGCAGCTGATTCAATGCCAAAAGCATCGGCTGCACAGACCTATGAACAGCAAACGATCCAGTTTGACGATCAGGTTGATGTGGTCTTCAGCCTGAATAAATAACGTCTGCCGAGAGAGCAAAAAAGCACACCGGAAGGTGTGCTTTTTTTATGGTTTTTATACCAATTATGAAGGGCTTAATCTTGGCGCAGTACGTTGTGCCCGTGAGAAAGCAGCGCATCGGTGACTCGACGCATCATGCGGCTTTCTGGTGCGAAGCGGTGCCAATACAACATACGGCGCTGAACCATGCCGGGGGTTAAGTTTATCAGCGAGCCTTCTTTTAGCTCTTTTTCGATCTGAAGATGCGGGATCATACAGCAGGTGGTTCCCTGCAATGCCAGTTGTACAAAGGCTTCAGATGAATTAACGATATGACACGGTACGCTGCCCGGCGGTAGATCAAAGTTCTGTTGTAGGAAAGCTTGGTGCATATCGTCTAAGTGGTCAAAGGCGACGGCTGGCGCTTTCAGCAATGAAGAACGGTTCACGCCATTTGGGAAGTAACGTGCAGCAAAAGTCGGTGACGCCACAAATAGGTAATCGAGCGCACCAAGGCGGTCGACTAAACAGCTAGGTAATGGCTGTGGCTGGATACTCACCGCGCCGACCACTTCACCACGACGGAGTCGTTCCTGAGTTCGGGTTTCATCTTCAACCTGAAGGTTCAAGCGCAGCGGTGAATCCGCCAGCACCGGTTTTAAGGCGGGCAGCAGCCAAGTTGCCAAACTATCGGCGTTGACGGCGAGAGAGAGCAACAGTGGGCCATCGGTGCTGCTATCGTTGCCTAGCCACTCCTCTTCAAGCAATTCAACTTGATGCAACAAAGCCAGCAAACGCTGCCCCTGTTCCGTTGGGCGAGGGGGGACGGTACGAACCAGCAGAGGCTGACCGAACAGGTTTTCTAACTGCTTGATTCGCTGAGAAACCGCTGACTGAGTTATACAGAGTTTTTGTGCCGCACGCTCAAAGCCACGTTCGCGTATTACCGCATCCAGTGCTTGCAAAGTCCGGTAGTCCGGGCGTTTCATGTTGTTCTTCGTCCCCTGCTCTTATGATTTTTATATCTTAATAACTGCAATATGCCACATTTTTTCCCCTTCAAGAGGAGAAAATACACTCTTGTCATGGAAAAGGTGATCGCTTAAGGCGAAAAAGCCGCCCTGTGACACGCCATTTATGGGCAGTTGCTCTATAATACGCACACGTTTTCGTAGCATAGTCCATAGGATTCGGTAATGACTCAAGATGAACTGAAAAAAGCAGTGGGTTGGGAAGCGCTCAAGTATGTAAAACCGGGCACCATCGTGGGTGTGGGCACGGGCTCAACCGCCGCGCATTTTATTGATGCGCTGGGCACCATGAAAGGGCAAATCGAGGGCGCGGTTTCAAGCTCTGATGCTTCCACTGAGAAACTGAAAAGTTTGGGCATTACCGTTTTCGATCTTAACGAAGTCGATTCGTTAGATATTTATGTTGATGGTGCGGATGAAATCAACGGTCACATGCAGATGATCAAAGGCGGCGGAGCGGCACTGACTCGCGAGAAGATCGTGGCGGCCGTGGCGAAGAAATTTATTTGCATCGTCGATTCTTCTAAACAGGTAGATATTCTGGGTAACTTCCCGCTGCCTGTAGAAGTGATCCCGATGGCACGCTCCTACGTTGCGCGTGAGTTGGTGAAATTAGGCGGCCAGCCTGAATATCGCCAAGGCGTTCTAACGGATAACGGCAACGTGATTTTAGACGTGCATAATCTGAAAATTATGGATGCGATTGCGTTAGAAAAACAGATTAACGGTATTGCCGGTGTGGTCACCGTTGGCTTGTTCGCAAATCGTGGCGCGGACGTTGCGCTGGTTGGCTCGGCTGACGGCGTGAAAACCATTACGGCTTAAATTATTCGCCATGATGAATCAGCAGCTCCGAATCTTCGGGGCTGTTTTTTTATGTGCAGCACCTTGCGATTTTTATCTTATTCCTCCCTCTTTGTTAACTTCGTTTTAAACATAGAATTCCATTTATTTATCACACCCCCTAAATTCGGTGACATATGTCACATATTTGCGCTTGACGATACTTTCACGCTGTCACGATTAAAAGCAGTAGCATTTTTCGCCAACTTTTAACGTTTTCAACCCGTTGCTCACCCCCTTGTAGGCAATCGGTTGGCTTGCTGGATGCGTAATATTTGTTATGTTGGCTGCATGCCGCAGGAGTTTTGCTTTCCGTTGCGGCCACACTAAGGTTCGAATTAACAGGGGTTAGGGTCGGGTCATGGCAAAAGTATCTTTGGAGAAAGACAGGATTAAGTTCCTTTTAGTTGAAGGGGTTCATCAAAGCACCGTCGACAATCTACGTGCAGCGGGTTACACCAACATCGAATATCATAAAGGTGCGCTGGACTCTGAATCGATGAAGGCATCCATTCGTGATGCTCATTTCGTTGGAATTCGTTCCCGAACCCACCTGACCGAAGATATCTTCGCTGCGGCTGAAAAATTGATTGCCGTAGGCTGTTTCTGCATTGGTACCAATCAGGTCGATCTTACCGCGGCGGCAAAACGCGGCATTCCAGTATTTAATGCGCCGTTCTCTAATACACGTTCGGTAGCCGAAATGGTGCTGGGCGAGCTGTTGCTGCTGTTACGCGGCATTCCAACGGCCAATGCCTGTGCGCATCGCGGTGAATGGAATAAACAGGCCGTGGGCTGTTTTGAAGCGCGTGGTAAAAAACTGGGCATTATTGGTTACGGCCATATCGGAACCCAGCTGGGTATTTTGGCTGAAGGCATTGGTATGAACGTCTTCTTCTATGATATCGAGAACAAACTGCCATTGGGGAATGCGCAGCAGGTCCGTCATCTCTCTGATTTGCTCAACATGAGCGATGTCGTGACATTGCATGTGCCTGAAACGCGTTCCACCAAAGATATGATTGGTGCCGAAGAGTTGGCGCTTATGAAGCCTGGAGCTATTCTTATCAACGCATCACGCGGCACCGTGGTGGATATTCCTGCTCTGTGCAACGCGTTATCTTCCAAGCATTTATCGGGTGCGGCCATCGACGTGTTCCCAACGGAGCCAGCGACCAACAGCGATCCGTTTAATTCGCCGCTGTGTGAGTTCGATAACGTCTTGCTAACGCCGCATATTGGCGGTTCAACGCAGGAAGCACAGGAAAATATCGGTGCTGAAGTCGCGGGTAAACTCACGAAATATTCTGATAATGGTTCTTCATTGTCAGCGGTGAATTTCCCTGAAGTTTCTCTGCCGATGCATGAAGAAAATGTCAGCCGTCTGCTGCATATTCATGAAAACCGTCCTGGCGTACTGACGCAGATTAACCAGATTTTTGCGGAAGAGGGCGTCAACATTGCCGCGCAGTATCTGCAAACCAATGCTCAGATCGGCTATGTCGTTATTGATATCGAAACCGAGACTGAACGTGCGGAAGCGGCATTGCTGCGCATGAAAGAAATTACGGGAACGATTCGCGCCCGCTTGCTGTACTAATCTCTAAGCGCGATGTTCTTCGCACTAACAAAAATGGCAGCCTAATGGCTGCCGTTTTTATTGGGGCATTTTGTCATCTTACCAGCGGTAGTGAGTGCTCGGCGTGATGATTTCTGGCAGTGGAACGTCCCACTCTTGTACCGGTAACGCATCGACTCTCTGGCAGTCATGCGCCAATCCTATTGGGTACGGGCCGCATTGTTGCGCGTAGGCACTTTCCCAATCCTGCAAGGTTCGGTCATAGAATCCGCCCCCCATGCCTAATCTTTGCCCTGTGGCGTCAAACGCAACCAGCGGGGTAAAAATGATATCTAGCCGAGATATCGGTAATACCTGCTGTACGTTAAGGCGTGGCTCTTCAATGCCAAAATGATTCAGAACCATTTCGCTTTCAGCGCTATAGCGTAAAAACAGTAAGTTACCGCGGCTGAAGGGATGGAGAACCGGAAGATAAACTGATTTTCCCGCCTGCCAAAGACGTTCAATCAGCGGTCTGGTATTGAGCTCGCCGTCGAAAGAGAGAAATAGGGAAACGGTGCGTGCGTTTTGAATTTGCGGTAGTTCCATTACGCGTGTAGCAATGTCTTGTGCTGCATGATGTTGGAAATCATCGCTAAGATTTTTACGTAATTGACGAACTGAACGGCGAATATCCGAGCGGGATTGATCCGAATTTGGAGAAGAAATGCTGAGAGAATGGTTATTGGACATGACACACCCGTTTAAGGATGTTTGGTGTAAGGGAATCTCCGAGGTGCCGCAGCAGGCTGTAACCCTTGAACCCATGGTTCAAGGTGAACGCAACGACGCAATCTTAAGGCTTCTCGGAGACCGAGCGTGCTCACCGATTACGGATCCGCCGCATTCTTGAGGTATTAAATATCGGCTCAGGGGACTGGCCCGCACACGAACACCTCAGAGAAATTTTGTATCCTTTACTGTTAATTAGCTTATCACATTTTTCTTAAAATGATACGACTTTCTTTAAAAATCGTTTGCCAATCAACATGTTACAACTATAAGTCACACTTATTCGAACTGCGCACCCTGACGATCAGTGATGCGACCTTGTTCCAGCAGAGCTTGTTCGATGGTCTGCTGCAACATGCGAATTCTTTGTTCCATATTGGAAGCATAATCGCGAGTTTTCAAGCGTTCTTGCGCCAGTTCGTGACATACGTTTAATGCCGCGATGAAAACCAGTTGCTCCGTATTGGTGACTCTAGTGCGAACTTTGAGATCTTGCAACCGCTGATTAAGATCCTCTGCAGCCTGATTCAACGCTTCTTGTTGTTCTGGCGGGCAATTAACTCTTAACGAACGACCAAAAATTTGAATATCTACCGGTTGTGCAGACATACCACCTTCCTGCCTAGATTTTGCGCCAGTTTCAAAACCGCGAGGGTCACTAAATCGGGCGCCAACTATATATACCTCGCTATGCAGATACAAGCCTTTTGCACATTCCCATTGTTGCGAAAGCCGCAAATGTGAATGCAACTTCAATGACTTTGGGTATGACAAGCCTTATAGCGTGCCCTTTTCTGGTATAGCGACTGATCTTGATGGTAGCATAACACGAACTTTATCTGCCAACGATGACCAAAACGTATGTCAATTGAGATTACTGTACCCGAATATTCTGTTTTTACTCAGGCTTTGCAGCAGCAAGGCGTTGGATTAACTCCCGCTGAAATGCATGGCTTGATCAGCGGGATACTGTGTGGCGGCAATCAGAACGATAATTGGCGCACGATGATCCACGATCTAACCAACGAGGGCGAAGCATTTTCGCAAACGCTCGCACAGCCGCTTCAGGCAACTTATCAGCACACTCGTGATGCGTTAGAAGATGACGGTTTTGGCTTCCAACTGCTTTTACCAGATAGCGATGATGTCACCGTGTTTGATCGTGCTGATGCGCTTTCCGGCTGGGTGAACCATTTCCTGCTAGGTCTGGGAATGATGCAAAAAAATCTTGGCCAGATCAAAGGCGAAGTCGGCGAGGTTATCGACGATCTGCGTAGCATTGCTCAGTTAGGCTACGAAGAAGACGAAGATCAGGAAGAGCTGGAACAATCTCTGGAGGAAGTTGCGGAATACGTGCGTATGGCAGCGATGCTATGCCACAGCGAATTCTCACAGGAAAAGCCAAACGCGGCTGAAATGCAAAAACCCACTCTGCACTAATAAATATCACGCCTAGCGCAACGATGAAATCAGGCGGAACTCCTACCGCCTGATTGATCTTGCTTATCCCATTACGCACTCTGCATGATAGTCTATATCCTTCATACTTGAAGCCGCATCTGTGTTGGCTGCTCATTTCTGAGTTCGCCACGCTACATGCCCGCAATTGCCGATTTCAGGAGAAGGTCATGACCCAGCAAGAATTTCAACGTCGTCGTCAGGCTGTTTTGGCACAGATGGCACCCGGTAGTGCCGCGCTCTTTTTTGCTGCGCCAGAATGCACCCGCAGTGCCGACAGTGAATACCCTTATCGCCAGAACAGCGACTTCTGGTATCTGACCGGCTTTAACGAGCCTGAAGCCTTGCTGATCCTGATTAAGAGCGATGAAACTCACAACCACAGCGTGCTGTTTAATCGCGTGCGTGACTTAACCGCCGAGATTTGGTTTGGACGTCGTTTAGGGCAAGAAGCCGCACCGGCTAAACTCGGTGTCGATCGCGCCCTGCCTTATGGCGATATTGAAGAGCAACTGCACCTGTTGTTGAACGGCCTAGACGTGGTTTACCACGCTCAGGGGCAATATGAATTTGCAGATCAAGTTACGTTTGCTGCGCTAGAGAAACTACGCCGCGGCATGCGCCAGAATTTCCGCGCACCGGCTACGCTTATCGATTGGCGTCCTTGGGTGCATGAAATGCGCCTGTTTAAATCGCAGGAAGAAATTGCCGCGATGCGACGCGCGGGTGAAATCACCGCGCTGGGGCATATTCGTGCCATGGAGAAATGCCGTCCCGGTATGTTTGAGTATCAGCTTGAAGGGGAAATTCTGCATGAGTTTACCCGTCATGGGGCGCGTTATCCTTCCTACAACACCATCGTTGGCGGCGGCGAAAACGGCTGCATCCTGCATTACACCGAAAACGAAAGCGAGCTCAAAGACGGCGAGTTGGTGTTAATTGATGCGGGCTGTGAATATAAAGGCTATGCCGGTGATATCACGCGAACCTTCCCGGTTAATGGCAAATTTACTCAGCCTCAGCGTGAGATTTACGATCTGGTGCTGGCCTCGATGGATAAAGCGTTTGAAATCTTTGGCCCAGGCCGCAGTATCCGTGAAGCTAACGACGCAGCGGTGCGCGTGATGGTTGAAGGGTTAGTTAAATTAGGCGTGATGAAGGGCGAAGTAGATCAGCTAATTGCCGATCAGGCACATCGTCAGTTCTTCATGCATGGTTTGAGCCACTGGTTAGGTTTGGATGTGCATGACGTCGGTGATTATGGTTCTTCTGCTCGCGAGCGCGTACTAGAAACGGGCATGGTGCTTACATGCGAACCGGGGTTATACATCGCGCCAGATGCTGACGTTCCGGCGGAGTATCGCGGCATTGGCATCCGTATTGAAGACGATATTCTCATCACCGAGAATGGCTTTGAGGTGCTGACCAAAGATGTGGTTAAGCATGCTGACGATATTGAAGCGCTGATGGCACAGGCAAAGGCCGCTAGCTGAGGAACGATACACGGCATGAAAATGATCATTGTAGGCGGAGGCATGGCGGGCGCTACGCTGGCGTTAGCGGTTTCCGCGTTGAGCGCAGGACGCGTTCAGGTTGAGGTTGTTGAGGCGGTTTCGCCAGACAGCCGCAAACATCCGGGATTTGACGCGCGAGCCATTGCGTTAGCCTACGGCACCTGTCAGCAATTAGCGCGAATTGGTGTGTGGCCCGCGCTGAAAGCGTGTGGAACACCGATAGAACGTGTTCACGTCAGCGATCAGGGACATGCCGGTTTTGTAGGGCTTGAGGCATCGGACTACCAGATCCCATATTTAGGTCAGGTTATAGAGCTTCATCAGGCGGGGGCGCGGCTGTTTACGCTGTTAGAAAAAGCGCCGGGCGTCACCTTGCACTGTCCGGCAAAAGTGGTCAGCGTCGAGCGTCAACAGCACAGCGCCGCTATCACGCTGGATAACGGTACTCGTCTTTCTGGTGAGTTACTGGTAGCGGCAGATGGTTCATCATCGGCGTTAGCACAGCACTGCAACGTTGACTGGCGCAGCGAAGATTATGGTCAGATAGCGGTTATCGCCAACGTCACGACCTCCTTACCGCATCAGGGTAAAGCGTTTGAACGTTTCACTCGCAACGGCCCGTTGGCAATGTTACCGATGAGTGAAGGCCGCTGCTCGCTGGTGTGGTGCCATGCGGCTGAAGATCAGGCGAAGATCGATAGCTGGAGTGATGCTGAGTTTTTACATCAGCTGCAGCAGGCTTTTGGCTGGCGTTTAGGTACGATGGTGAAAGCGGGTAAACGTCATAGCTATCCGTTGCGCTTAACGTCTGCCCAGCAACATATTAGCCATCGTCTTGCGCTGGTGGGCAACGCCGCACAAACGCTACATCCTATCGCGGGGCAGGGGTTTAATCTTGGGCTTCGTGACGTCATGTCTTTGGCGGAAATCATTGCCCAAGCGGAACAGCAGGGCAATGATATCGGCAGCTATCAAATATTAAGCCAATATCAACAGCGCCGAGAACCCGATCAGCAGGCCACAATCGGTGTGACCGATGGCCTGATTCATCTATTTGCTAATCGTCTGGCACCGTTAGTTGTTGGGCGTAATCTTGGTTTAATGGCGATGGAGTTGGTTCCTCCGCTGCGTGAAACGCTGGCTCGGCGCACCCTTGGCTGGGTAGAGCGCTAAGTTTATTCCTGTCGTGCTCAGCGCTGTTTAAGTTGCCTGAGTGATTGAAGGAATAGGATTCATTAACAGGAACAGAGAATCACAATGCAATCTTTTGATGTGGTTATTGCCGGTGGTGGCATGGTGGGGTTGGCAACGGCGGCGGCGCTTCAAGGCAGCGGGCTGCGCATTGCGGTGATTGAAAGCCGTATCCCCGAGCTCACTGAGTTGACGCCTGAACCCGCGCTGCGTGTTTCTGCCATTAATGCTGCCAGCGAGCGTTTGCTACAACATTTAGGCGTTTGGCAAGATATCCTCGCCCTGAGAGCGAGTGCCTATCAGGGTATGGAAGTGTGGGAAAGCGACAGCTTTGGGCGTATTGCGTTTCGTGCCCAAGAATATGGGCATACCCATCTTGGCCATATCATTGAAAACCGAGTTATTCAGTTGGCGCTGTGGAATAAAGTGGGCCGTCAGTCCGAGGTCACGATGATTGCACCAGCGACACTTAAACAGGTGGCGTGGGGCGAAAATGAAGCCTTCATCACGCTGGATAATGGGCAGATGCTTACGGCTCGTTTGGTGATTGGTGCCGATGGTGCGCATTCATGGCTGCGTCAGCATGCTGATATTCCACTGACGTTTTGGGATTATGGACACCATGCGTTGGTGGCTACCATCAAAACCGAATTGCCCCACGAAGGCTGCGCGCGTCAGATTTTTCGACCAAACGGCATCTTAGCTTTCTTGCCGCTGGAAGATACGCATTTATGCTCCATCGTGTGGTCCGTTTCTCCGGAAGAGGCTCAGCGCTTAGAGGCTTTGCCTGAGTCTGATTTCAACCGTGAGTTGGCCGTTGCGTTTGATACGCGTCTTGGTCTGTGCGAAGTCGTCAGCGCTCGACAGTCACATCCTCTGGTTGGGCGTTATGCTCGCAGCTTTGCCGCGCACCGACTCGCGCTGGTGGGGGATGCGGCGCATACCATTCATCCATTGGCGGGACAGGGCGTGAACCTCGGCTTTATGGACGCGGCTGAATTGGCTTCTGAAATCAAACGTCTACAGCGTCAGGGCAAAGATATCGGCCGCTATATGTATCTGCGCCGCTATGAGCGCACCCGCAAACACAGCGCTGCGGTGATGCTGACGGCGATGCAAGGTTTCCGCCAGTTGTTTGACGGTGATAATCCAGCCAAGAAACTGCTGCGCGATGTCGGCATGGCGCTGGCTGATAATCTCCCAGGGCTTAAGCCGCGCTTAGTTCGTCATGCCATGGGCCTAGCGGATTTGCCTGAAAGTTTGCAAAAATAGAGTCTGTAAAAACAGTGCCTCGCGGCTAGCTATGTATTTATGTTAGCCGCTCCCTCCTTTTTGTCCTTTCTGGTTATCCCTCCAGCCGATTTGAAATATTCTAATGTTGCCACTGGTTTTGAATTAGTTTTTCTCATGCATGGAAATTTAACATCCGCTATTTTCCCTAATAAAATTGCGATATACGTTATATAACTGCAATGCAGTTGCAGTGAAAATGTTAATTTTGTGCCATTCGACGCAGTTTTGTAGATGAAACTTCTGCATTATCCCTTCTCTAAATTTCACTATCGATAAAGTCTGGTCTTATTTTAACTTATGGTTAATCGCTGATATCGGTGATAACGTCTGAGGTAGGGTATCGTTTGCGTAGCGATGTTTACAGGTGTTCAGCTTTAGGGAGCACATCAACATTTTTAGGCAAAAAATATCTTATTAGCGCGCCCGGGACTCTATAGCGGATGGCTTGTACCGGATGACAAACGTTCAGGAAAAGAGGGTTAAGATGGCCAAACAGACTCCACTCTTCGATCAACACGTCGCCTGCGGCGCGCGTATGGTTGATTTTCACGGCTGGATGATGCCACTGCACTACGGTTCTCAACTCGATGAGCACCACGCGGTGCGTCAGGATGCGGGCATGTTTGATGTGTCACACATGACCATTGTCGATCTTCGTGGGCCGCGCACGCGTGAGTTCCTGCGCTACCTCCTCGCTAACGATGTGGCAAAACTGACGGTGCCGGGCAAAGCGCTCTATACCGGCATGTTGAACGCCTCTGCGGGCGTTATCGATGACCTGATCGTTTATTTCCTTGAAGAAGAATATTTCCGCTTGGTGGTTAACTCTGCCACGCGAGAAAAAGATTTGGCGTGGATCACCGAGCATGCCGAGCCCTATCACGTTGAAATCACCGTGCGCGACGATCTAGCACTGATTGCGGTGCAAGGCCCACAGGCGCAAGAACGTGCCGCAACGCTGTTTACTGATGCACAAAAACAAGCGATCAGCGGTATGAAACCGTTCTTCGGCGTGCAGGCTGGCGACTACTTTATTGCGACAACGGGCTACACCGGCGAAAACGGCTATGAAATTGCTTTGCCAATCGGCGAAGCGGCAGAATTCTGGCAGAAGTTGGTGAAAGCGGGCGTTAAACCGTGTGGTTTGGGCGCGCGTGACACTCTGCGTTTAGAAGCTGGCATGAACTTATATGGTCAGGAAATGGATGAAGGCGTTTCGCCGTTAGCCGCCAATATGGGCTGGACCATTGCTTGGGCGCCGGAAGATCGTGACTTTATCGGCCGCGAAGCATTAGAGCAGCAGCGTGAGAACGGTACCGAAAAACTGGTTGGTTTGGTGATGACCGAAAAAGGCGTGCTGCGCAATGAGCTGCCGGTGCGTTTCACCGATGCCAACGGAAATCTTCAAGAAGGTGTGATCACCAGTGGTTCCTTCTCACCAACCTTAGGTGTCAGTATTGCATTGGCCCGCGTGCCTGCAGGGATTGGCGAAGAAGCTATCGTGCAGATCCGTAACCGTGAAATGCCAGTGCGTGTCGTGAAGCCCGGTTTTGTGCGCAACGGTAAAAGCCTGATTAACTAGGCTACGCTCGCTACGCCAATTGAATCAGACTTATAAAGTAAAATTTAACAAACATTTAAGAGAGGATGTCGATGAGCAACGTGCCTACTGAATTGAAATATACCGCATCTCACGAATGGGTTCGTGCAGAAGGCGAAGGGGTGTATAGCGTTGGTATCACCGAGCATGCACAGGAACTGCTGGGCGATATGGTCTTTATCGATCTGCCAGAAGTCGGCACATCTTTCGATGCGGGCGATGACTGTGCGGTGGCCGAGTCTGTGAAAGCGGCTTCCGATATTTATGCCCCAATCAGCGGCGAAATCGTTGCTATCAACGATGAGCTAGAAGGTGCACCAGAGCTGGTCAACAGCGCGCCGTACTCCGAAGGCTGGCTGTTCCGCATCAAAGCAACAGACGAAGCGCAAATTGCTGGTTTGCTGGATGCCGCAGCCTACGAATCTTCTATCGAAGATTAATGCCTGCGTGGTGAATGGTGTTGGGCGCAGCCGCGCTTGATCGTGCTTCATCCTTTTTCCCCGCGCTCTGAGCGGGGAGAAAGTGAGTTCGTGCCGCATTTAGTTGTGTCAAATCAGCATTTCTTTTGTATGTACATTTAGGAATCAGTCACTCATGACCCAGACTCTCAGCCAGCTCGAAAACAGCGAATCCTTTATCGCTCGCCATATCGGTCCGTCTGCCCAACAGCAACAGCAAATGCTGGAAACCGTTGGCGCACGCTCTTTGCATGAACTGATCGAGCAGATCGTTCCTTCCGATATTCAGTTACCTACTCCGCCAGCGGTCGGTGATGCCGTAACGGAACATCAGGCGTTGGCTGAGCTGAAAGCCATTGCGGGTCAGAATCAGCGTTACAAATCCTTTATTGGTATGGGCTATCACGGTGTTTTAATGCCGCCGGTTATCCAGCGCAATATGCTGGAAAATCCGGGCTGGTATACCGCTTATACGCCATATCAGCCGGAAGTTTCCCAAGGTCGCCTTGAGGCGTTGCTGAACTTCCAGCAATTGACGCAGGATCTCACCGGTCTTGAATTAGCGTCGGCGTCCTTGTTGGATGAAGCCACCGCCGCGGCGGAAGCCATGGCCTTGGCGAAGCGTGCTAGCAAGCTGAAAGATGCGAATCGTTTCTTTGTGGCAGCCGATGTTCATCCGCAAACGCTGGACGTGGTGCGTACTCGCGCTGAAACCTTTGGCTTTGATGTGATCGTCGATGATGCAGATAAAGTGCTCGATCATCAGGACGTGTTTGGCGTATTGCTGCAACAGGTGGGGACCTACGGCGAGCTGCACGACTACACCGATCTGATGAATGAGCTGAAAAGCCGTAAGGTGATTACCTGTGTTGCCGCCGATCCGATGGCTCTGGTGCTGCTGGCCGCGCCGGGTAAATTGGGTGCTGACGTTGTATTTGGTTCTGCGCAACGTTTTGGCGTACCCATGGGCTACGGTGGTCCACACGCGGCATTCTTTGGCTGTCGTGATGAGTTTAAGCGCTCTATGCCGGGGCGTATTATTGGGGTTTCTCGCGATGCCGCGGGCAATACTGCATTGCGTATGGCGATGCAAACGCGTGAGCAGCACATCCGCCGTGAGAAAGCGAACTCCAATATCTGTACTTCTCAAGTCTTGTTGGCAAATATTGCCAGCCTGTATGCGGTCTATCATGGCCCCGTTGGCCTGAAACGCATTGCCGATCGCATTCATCGTTTGACTGATATTTTGGCTGCGGGTCTGAAGCAAAAAGATGTGACCGTTCGCAACCATAGCTGGTTTGATACCCTCACGGTAGCCGTGAAAGACAAGGCTGAAGTGTTGGCGCGCGCGCTGAGCTTTGGTTTTAACCTACGCAGCGATATTCCGGGCGCAGTGGGGATTTCTCTGGATGAAGCGACCAGCCGCGAAGACGTTGCAGCACTGTTTGCTATTCTGCTGGGCGATAACCACGGGCTGGATATCGACACGCTGGATGCGCTGGTTGCAGAAGATAGCGTTGGTAGCATTCCTGCCCACATGCTGCGTACTGACCCGATTTTGACGCATCCTGTATTTAACCGCTATCACAGCGAAACCGAGATGATGCGCTACATGCATCGCTTGGAACGTAAAGATTTGGCATTGAATCAGGCCATGATCCCATTGGGCTCTTGCACCATGAAGCTGAATGCTGCTGCGGAAATGATCCCAATTACGTGGCCTGAATTTGCTGAGCTGCATCCGTTCTGCCCACCAGAGCAGGCTATGGGTTATCAGATGATGATTTCCCAGCTGTCGCAATGGCTGGTTCAGCTAACCGGTTATGATGCCGTCTGCATGCAGCCGAACTCTGGTGCACAGGGCGAATACGCGGGTCTGCTGGCCATTCGTCGCTACCACGAAAGCCGCAACGACGCTGCGCGCCATATTTGCTTAATTCCAAGCTCAGCGCATGGCACTAACCCTGCTTCAGCGCAGATGGCGGGGATGAGCGTGGTGGTGGTGGCCTGTGATGATTCTGGCAATATCGATCTGCACGATCTGCGTGCAAAAGCCGAACAGGCGGGCGAAGAGCTCTCTTGTATCATGGTGACTTACCCATCAACGCACGGCGTGTATGAAGAAACTATCCGCGAAGTGTGTCAGATCGTGCATCAGTTCGGCGGACAGGTTTACCTCGACGGTGCGAACATGAATGCGCAGGTTGGGATCACCACACCGGGCTATATTGGCGCCGATGTGTCTCACCTCAACTTACATAAAACGTTCTGCATCCCGCACGGCGGTGGCGGACCGGGTATGGGCCCAATCGGTGTGAAATCGCATTTGGCTCCGTTTGTACCGGGGCACACCGTGGTGCAAATTGATGGTTTAACCACCCAGAAAGGCGCGGTTTCTGCGGCCCCGTTTGGTAGTGCCTCCATTCTGCCAATTAGCTGGATGTACATCCGTATGATGGGCGCTGAAGGGCTGAAGAAAGCCAGCCAGACCGCTATCCTGAATGCCAACTATATTGCTACGCGCTTGAAATCAGCGTATCCGATTCTGTACGCAGGCCGTGATGGTCGCGTTGCGCATGAATGTATTTTGGATATTCGCCCGCTGAAAGAACAAACCGGCATTAGCGAAATGGATATTGCTAAGCGTTTGATCGACTTCGGTTTCCATGCCCCAACCATGTCGTTCCCTGTTGCGGGTACGTTGATGGTTGAGCCAACAGAATCTGAAAGCAAAGCCGAGTTGGATCGCTTTATCGATGCGATGCTGGCAATCCGTGCTGAAATTGAACGCGTGAGCAGCGGTGAATGGACGCTAGCGGATAACCCGCTGGTGAATGCGCCACATATTCAGGCGGAACTGGTTAATCACTGGGAGCACGCTTATTCTCGTGAACTGGCCGTATTCCCAACGGAATCAACACGTGAGAATAAATACTGGCCAACCGTAAAACGTCTGGATGATGTTTACGGCGACCGTAATTTATTCTGCTCTTGTGTGCCAATCTCTGAATATGAATAGCATTTAGATAGGCTGCCCAATCAAAACCGCTCTGACGTTAATATCGCGTCAGGGCGGTTTTTTTATGGACGTTTATGATGGGAGTAAGCGTTACAGCAAATTCAGTAAATGCAAAATAATATGGCTGCTGTCACCGCGACGCCACGCAATGGCAATATCGCTGGTTAGTCGAGTGTCTTTGAGCTTCAAACACACCACGTTTTTTTCGTCAATTTTGCTTAACGAGTCAGGCACGATGGCCATGCCAAAACCACCGCCCACCATGCTGATCGCCGAGGTCAGCTGAGGCGACTGCTGGCCTAGGTTGGGCGAGAATCCGGCGACTTCACAGGCATGGATCGTTTGGTCATACAGGCTGGGGGCGACCTCGCGTGGAAAAGTGATCAGCGATTCATCTTTGAGATCGAACAATGAAACCGCGCCGTTACGGCTAAGTGGATGCTGGCGTGGGAGTGCCACCATCATCTCTTCGGTGTCGATGACGCGACACATAAAATCTTTGCTGCGTTCGCACGGCAGGCGGATAAACGCGAAATCAATATTTCCCTCTTCTAATGCATTCATCAAACCGGACATCTCTTTCTCCTGCGGCTGAAGATGCATCATCGGGTAGTTTTCTCTAAAGCTATGCAGCAAAGAAAAAACCGCTGGGTTGAACGCCGTGGAGCAGGCGAAGCCGATATTGACCGTGCCGCTAATGCCTCGGGCGACGTTGCGTGCTCGCTCAAGCGCGGCATCGGTGAGTTTGATGATTTCACAGGCGTCTTTGTAGAGCGTTCTTCCTGTTTCGGTGAGCTCAATCCCGCGTGTTAAACGCTTAATCAGTGGGGTGCCAACTTCATGTTCAAGCCTTTGAATTTGCTGGCTGAGCGGGGGCTGTGAGATCCCTAGCTGTTCGGCTGCGCGCGTAAAGTGACCTGTTTGAGCCACCGCGACGAAATAGCGTAAATGGCGTAGTTCCATATCAAAAACGTCTCAAAGTGAACACAACATCATATTGGAACTCATTGCTGAAAGGAGTCAACCTTTAGTTAATAACGCTAATAATTGAAAAACTGGATCACCTCATGAAATCACATCCTTCTGACTGTTCATGCGTGGCAGACATCGCAAAAACGGCTATGCAGCTGCAACGTGCACACCCAGAACGCGTCATTTATCAAACTTCTCTAATGAGTGCGCTATTAAGCGGGGTTTACGAAGGGGAGACTACGATGGCCGATTTGCTCCAGCATGGAGACTTTGGCTTAGGTACTTTTAACCATCTTGATGGCGAGATGATTGCGTTTAACCGCAATATTTTCCAGCTGCGCGGTGATGGTAGCGCCCGCCGCGCTAAACCTGAACAGAAAACGCCTTTTGCGGTGATGACCTTTTTCCAACCGACCGAAGAATACCGCATCAACCGTTTGCATAGCCGCGATGAGATCCATCAGGTTATCGACAAAATGCTTACCAGCCAAAACGCCTTCTGCGCGCTGCGCATTGACGGGATTTTCCGTAACGTAGAAACGCGTACCGTGCCGGAGCAGCACCGCCCTTACAAACCAATGCAGGAAGCCATTGAGGCTCAGCCGACATACCACATTGAACATCGCGAAGGGGTGTTGATTGGTTTTCTGACGCCTAACTACATGCAAGGTATCAACGTTGCGGGATATCACGAACACTTCATCACTGCGGAGCGCGACTGCGGCGGCCATATTCTTGATTATCAAGTGGAAAGTGGCGTTTTGACCTTTGGCTCTATCGATAAATTACTGATCGATTTCCCACATGATGATGATTTTATGCAGGCCGATTTGTGCCCTGCAAATTTAGATACGGCGATTCGTTCCGTTGAAAGTTAAGCCTTTTTGGCTGCGAGGAGTGTGGTTCCATGAAAAAGTCTGATAGCAATAAAGCATGGCAGTGCGGGGCTGATTTGATCGTCGCTCAGCTAGAAGCTCAGGGGGTTAAACACGTATTTGGTATCCCTGGTGCGAAAATTGATAGGGTGTTTAACTCGCTGGTTGATTCCAGCATTGAAACCATTGCCGTTCGCCATGAAGCCAACGCGGCATTTATGGCGGGAGCGGTTGGGCGTTTAACCGGCAAAGCCGGTGTTGCCTTAGTGACATCGGGGCCAGGGTGCTCCAATTTAATTACCGGCGTAGCGACGGCGACC
The DNA here is from genome assembly GCF_002355555.1 of Hafnia sp. CBA7124. Lineage (NCBI taxonomy): Bacteria > Pseudomonadati > Pseudomonadota > Gammaproteobacteria > Enterobacterales > Hafniaceae > Hafnia > Hafnia sp. CBA7124. The sequence continues at coordinate 741,425 of NZ_AP017469.1, forward strand.
TCAGAAGGCGACCCTTTGGTTGCGCTGGGCGGGGCGGTGAAACGTGCCGATCATTTAAAACAGGTACATCAGACGATGGATACCGTGACGATGTTCCGTCCGGTAACCAAATATTCCGCCGAGGTGACTTCGGCGTCGGCATTGTCTGAAGTATTGGCGAACGGCTTTCGGGCCGCCGAGTTTGGACGCCCCGGAGCCAGTTTTATCAGCTTGCCGATGGATATTCTCAATGAGCCGGTCAACAGCAGGGTGTTAACAACACAGCATCCTACTCTGGGTGCGGCTCCTTTTGAAAGCATCGTGCAGGTGGCTCGTCGGCTGGAAAAAGCGAAAAATCCGGTGATTTTGCTTGGCTTGATGGCAAGCCAGCCGCGTAACGCGGACGCTATTCGCCGCTTATTGCATAAAAGTGGGCTGCCGGTCACCAGCACTTACCAAGCCGCTGGGGTTATCGATCAGGCTCACTTCCATCGTTTTGCTGGGCGCGTAGGACTCTTCAATAATCAGGCCGGTGACCGCCTATTGCGTAACGCTGATTTGGTCATAACCATTGGCTATAGCCCGATTGAATATGAGCCAGCGCAGTGGAATAACGATGATGCCGATTTGGTTCATATCGACATTATGCCTGCCGAAACCGATAGCGATTATCAGCCGGATATTGAGCTGGTAGGGGATATCGCAGAGACGTTAGATCTGCTGTCTGAACATATTCATGCCGCGCTTGATTTAAGCAGCGACGCGGTGGCGATTTTAGAAGAGCGCCGTCAGCAGCGCGATCTTTTAGCGCAGAAAGGAAGAAGCTTAACCCAGTTTGCCATTCATCCGCTGCGTTTGGTCAGAGCCATGCAGGATATCGTGAATAGTGACGTGACGCTGTGCGTCGATATGGGCAGCTTCCATATTTGGATCGCCCGCTATTTATACAGCTTCCGTGCGCGTCAGGTGCTGATTTCAAACGGACAGCAGACGATGGGGGTTGCGTTACCGTGGGCGATTGGTGCCGCGTTGGTCGACCCGAGCCGTAAAGTGGTGTCGGTTTCCGGCGATGGCGGTTTTATGCAGTCCAGTATGGAATTGGAAACGGCGGTGCGCCTAGGCGTGAATCTGTTGCATATCATATGGGTAGATGAAGAATACAATATGGTTGCTATCCAAGAGGACAAAAAATACCACCGTACGTCGGGGGTTAAATTTGGCCCGATTGACTTTAAAGCCTACGCGGAAGCGTTTGGTGCCAAAGGATTTGCCGTGACGTCTTCAGAAACATTGGAAAGCACGTTGCGTGCAGCGATGGACGTACAGGGGCCAGCGGTTGTCGCCGTGCCAGTTGATTACAGCGATAACGCGCTGCTGATGAGCCAACTGAATATGAGCGAACTATTTTAAGATTTATTATTGTTATTTCACCTACCCCGAAGGCTGTCTGACATAACATCTCTTCGGTTTCGGCCTCATCGTTTGCTTGATGGGGCTTTTTTTATTTATCCCGTTCAGGAATATCTTTAAGCCTTACTTTTTTTCATTAATTTTGGGTGAGATTTTCTAATGACAAAACCCAATAACCACAATTAAAGCTTGGCTGAGTGGTAATGTAAAAAGTGATAAATATTAAATAATTACATTGTTATTTCATCCTATTACTTACGCTAATCATCATTTTTACTCATGTTACTAATGGTCGGTTTCTGGGCAAGTATGGCGACAAAAGTGTGATAGAGTTCTCACCGTGAAATGTTCCCCTTTTTAAGACGCGATCAACGGGGCCTATCTGGCCTTATTTGTTGATACATCTGCATTTTTCATTATGGCAACCCACCTTGGTGCTTATACAGGCTACGGGTGAACTATTGGCTTAAAACAACAACCATGACGTGTGACCACACACGCACTGGCATAAAAACAGGTAAGGCATTATGGAATTCATTGCTCAGTTAGTTAATCAGGTAAACGGCCTGCTTTGGGATGAACTGCTGATTTTCCTCCTGTGTGGAACAGGTATTTACTACACGCTGCGTTTGGGTTTCATTCAGATCCGTCATTTTGGCTCTGGTTTTAAGGCGTTGTTCGGCGGTATTTCTTTGTCAGGCGCGAAGGCTGACAAGCAGGGTATGAGTTCATTTCAGGCGGTTGCAACGGCTATTGCTGGACAGGTCGGCACCGGCAATCTGGCTGGCCCCGCAACGGCGATTATCGCGGGTGGCCCCGGTGCGATTTTCTGGATGTGGGTTTCCTCGTTTCTGGGAATGGCGACGATTTACGCGGAAGCGATGTTGGCGCAAAAATTCAGATCAAAAGATAAAAACGGCCAAGTGGTCGGTGGCCCTGCGTATTACATTGAGAAAGGGCTGAACTGTAAATGGCTGGCCTGTATTTTCTCCGTGTTGGTGATTATTGCGCTGGGTTTTATCGGCAATATGGTGCAGTCCAACTCTATCGCGGCGGCGTTTAATAGCTCTCTGGGTGTACCGGGCTGGGTGATTGGTATTGTTTTGGCGGTGATCACCGGCGTAGTGATTATGGGGGGGATTAGCAGCATCGCCTCATTCACTGAGAAAGTGGTGCCGATTAAAGCGGTGTTTTATCTGCTGGGAACCTTGGTTATTTTGGTGCACAACGCCCACTATATTTTACCGGCGTTTAAGTCGATTTTTGTGGCGGCCTTTAATCCAACGGCGGTATTGGGCGGTGGTGCAGGGATTGCGATTCAGCAGGCGATGCGTTTTGGTATCGCTCGCGGTCTGTTTTCCAACGAAGCAGGGATGGGCTCAACGCCGCATGCTCACGCTGTGGCTAAGGTTGAGCGTCCAGAACAACAGGGCTATATCGCGATGATGGGCGTGTTTGTGGTGTGCGTTATCGTCACGCTAACCGCATTGGCGATTATCACATCGGGTATGAGCATGTGGGAGCTGGGTGGTAAAACCCAGACCAACTTCCTTGGTGTCTTCACCGGACAAGGCATTGCGGTGACTCAGCAGGCGTATACCTATGTTTATGGCTATTTTGGCAGCCTGTTTATTTCGGTTTCGCTGTTCTTCTTTGCTTTCTCAACGATTGTTGGCTGGTACTACTATGGTGAAATGAATATTCGTTATCTATTCAATTCCCAACGTGCGGTACGTGCCTATCAACTGGTGGTGATTGCCTTCATCTTCATTGCCTCGTTCTTCAAAGTTGAACTGGTGTGGAATATGGCAGATATGTTCAACGGATTGATGGTATTGCCAAACCTCGTGGCGCTGATTTTGCTGTCGCCGATAGTGATTAAGATGAGTAAGTATGTGGGTGGGAAGGTAGCGGAGAATAAAGTTTAAACATTGGTGGATGTTATGTCCGCAATTTTACCTTTGTACTGTGTGAACGTCCTTTGGGTATGGTGCATATTACGTCCGCCCAGAAGACCGAGTCTTGCATATGCATCGTGCGGGCGTCCGTGTTAGGGGGCCAGTTGCCGCCCCCTAACAACCCGGCTTGCCCCCCCCTTCCAGCCCGCTACGCGGGTGCCCTCATTTCATCATTCCGGTCTTAACGGAACGAACGGCAATCGCCATCCTGGCTCCTCCGTTCTTTCGCCGACGTCCCTGTCGGCGAATCCTAACCTGCATGATTCACTCGGCTGTCCGGTAACGTGCCGGAAAAGGTCAAATTCAAAAGATTATATTTGTTTATGTCTTGGGAGAAAGAGCAACGCTAACAGGATGTTAGCGTTAGGGGAGGAGGCGCCAAGGATGGCGCATGCCGACCCGGCGCGGAGATGGCGTCTCGGATAAAAGCGCGAGGATTGAAGGGGCGCGCGCTGGCGCCCCTCATCGGTCGCCTTCGACTCTAGCTATATGTGATTGCCGTTATAAAGGGCGAACGAAACCTTTCACTAGGACTGCATAGATATAGGCGAACGAAACCTTCCCCCTTCGATCTACACATACAAATAAATCGCAAAAAAATGACAAGCGCATCCGCCCAGCACAAACGCATGCCAGATGGCGTGGTTGTACGGAATTCGTTTACTGACGTAGAAAATTACGCCAAGCGTATAAACAATCCCACCTACGGCCAATAAGGTTACACCGCCCCATGCCAGCTTGGTGGCCAACTGATAGATAACAATTAATGACAGCCATCCCATTGTGAGGTAGGTGATAAGTGAAAGCACTTCAAAACGATGGGCAAACGCGAGTTTGAACAAAATACCAAACAGCGCAATTCCCCAGATGACCCCCATCAACCATTTGGCTAAGGTGGAATCTAATCCAACCAGCAGGAATGGGGTATAGGTACCGGCGATCAATAAATAGATGGCGCAGTGGTCAAACACCTTCAGCCAGCGTTTAACGTTCTGATGCGAAATCGCGTGATAGAGCGTGGATGCAAGAAACAGCAAAATCATGCTACCGCCGTAAAGGCTGTAGCTGGCAATGGCTGTCGCATCGGCACCGGTACCAATGGCTTGAACCAACAATAAAACCAGACCGACGATCCCTAGAATAAAACCAATTCCGTGGCTGATGCTGTTGGCAACTTCCTCTGCCAGTGAATATCCCTGCTGAACAATGTTTGCCTTTGCCATAGTGCGGCACTACCTCTGTTGAACAATGGAAATCATGCTATTGCTTAAAACTAGAGCTAGGTTATCTGAGAATTATTCCAGTGTACACGTGTAAGCTCAAATATAATTGCGCTAATTACGACATGAATTACTTTGCTTTTGTTTATCAGATATTTATATGACTTTAGAGCGAATGGGTTGGCTTTAGGAATTATAGTACATCAGAACGTTTGTCATGATTTTCACAAAATAATGATTGATTTATTAGCATTCAAACATTTGTTGGTCTGCGACATTGTAACAGCAGCAAAGTTTCGTCAATTTTTTCCTTTTGTAAGTTGCGCAACCTTTCATCCAGACACAAAAAACGTGAGTGTTTCTCCCCGAATGCCTGATGGAATAAGCCTTTCAGGGCAATTCTTATAATAATGACTTGGTTTTAAATTTGATTATTGCCGCAAAGATTGTAGAATCCCTCCGAATTTTTTCATCGCAAACGTGAACGCAATCGATTACGTATTTAAGAATGTATTCAGAGATCACAGATTTTTGTGAGCAATAATTTCTATAATACGCACGGCCAGAAAGGTGGGTTGTTGATCATTTGATGGCTATTTGTGGTGATGTTTACATGGGTCTTTTCCCTGGCAGGGAATTTTGCTTAAGGTAAGTAGCAATATTATGAAAAAAATAATTTTAGCTGCAGGCACCGTGCTTGCACTTTCAAGCAGCGTTACTGCTGTAGCAGCAGACAACAACAGCGAATATCTTTCTGACTGGTGGCATCAAAGCGTTAACGTGGTGGGCAGCGCCCATACGCGCTTCGGACCACAACTGAGAGACGATACTTACCTTGAGTACGAAGCTTTTGCTAAGAAAGATTGGTTCGACTTCTACGGTTATGTGGATGCGCCAATGTTCTTCGGCGGTGACAGCACCTCTCGCGGTATCTGGAACCACGGTTCTCCTCTGTTCATGGAAATTGAGCCACGCTTCTCTATTGATAAGCTGACCGGCACCGATCTGAGCTTCGGCCCGTTCAAAGAGTGGTACTTCGCGAATAACTATATCTACGATATGGGACGTAACAGCGATAACCGTCAGAGCACTTGGTATATGGGTCTGGGTACCGACATTGATACCGGCTTGCCAATGAGCCTGTCGATGAACGTGTATGCCAAATACCAGTGGCAAAACTACGATGCGGCCAACGAAAACGAATGGGACGGCTACCGTTTCAAAGTTAAATACTTCGTGCCAATCACCGAAGTATTGGGCGGTAAGCTGAGCTACATCGGCTTCACCAACTTTGACTGGGGTTCTGACTTAGGTAAAGATTCTGGCCATAGCGACCTGAATGGCATGCGTACTCGTACCAGCAACTCTATCGCTTCTAGCCACATTTTGGCACTGAACTACGATCACTGGCACTACTCCTTCGTTGCACGTTATTTCCATAACGGCGGACAATGGCAGGATGGTACTGAGCTGAACTTCGGCAAAGGTAACTTTGACGTGAAATCTACTGGCTGGGGTTACTACCTGGTTGCGGGTTACAACTTCTAAGTTTCACCGAGTTGATGCCTATACGAAAGGAGCCTAATGGCTCCTTTTTTGCATTTGGGCCCAGCCTGATAGCGGATTAAAAGAGGAACTTTTAACAGCAAATTCAGCCATTTTCACCCTGTTTGTTTTAGTCCATGATAGTGGCAAACGCAGGTGTCACTCTGCGGCTTTTCTGGATTCATTTTTTGGCGAAGAGGTTCTATGACTAAACATCTCAATAAAGATACTCAGGTATGTATGTCGCTGGCGGCGCGTCCGAGCAACTTCGGCACACGTTTTCATAATTATCTTTATGATGCGCTCGATCTGGACTATCTCTACAAGGCCTTTACGACCAAAGATATCAAAGCGGCTATTGGCGGTGTACGTGCGTTGGGGATCCGTGGTTGCGCGATCTCGATGCCGTTTAAAGAGGATGTTATCTCGCTGGTGGATGAGATGGATGCATCTGCTAACGCCATTGATTCAGTTAACACCATTGTGAATACCGATGGCTATCTCAAAGCGTATAACACCGACTATTTAGCGATTGCCCAGCTTTTGGCGCAGTATGCCGTTTCTCCTGAACAAGTCTTTGCCCTGCGTGGTAGCGGTGGAATGGCGAAGGCCGTGGCCTGTGCGTTAAAAGACGCTGGCTTTAAACAAGGCTATATTGTTGCCAAGAATGAAAAAACCGGACAGCAGCTGGCTTCGCTGTATGGCTATGAGTGGCGATCGGAAATGCAGGGCGTGGAAGCCGATGTGTTGATCAACGCAACGCCAATTGGCATGAGCGGGGGAGTCGATGCCGACACGCTTGCCTTTAGCGAAGATGAGATCGACCGTGCGAAGGTGATTTTTGATGTTGTTGCTTTGCCATCAGAAACGCCGATGATTCGTTATGCCAAGACTCAGGGGAAAACGGTGATTAGCGGCGCTGAAGTTTTTGCTATTCAGGCGGTTGAGCAGTTCGTGTTGTATACCGGCATTCGCCCCGAACATGAGCTGTTTTTGGCTGCGGCGAAATATGCGCGTGGGTGAAATGGGGTAAGTGCTTTTAGTTTGGCAGACCCCCTCCCAGCCTCCCCCTTAGCAGGGGGAGGAGCATATCGAGTGCGAAATTAATACCGAGAACCGTTCGGCCCCCTCCCCTTCGAAGGGGAGGGCTGGGGTCAAGCAATGGGATGAATTACCCTTCCACCAACGAATATGGCAGTGGTTGAATCGTTAGCATGCTGCCTTCATCGTCACGAACGCGTAGAACGCTATCGGTTTCTAAATCGTTATTGAGCACGACCTGAACGTTGAGGCTGCCGTCGTTAAGTTGAACGGCGGCTAATACCGTTCCGGTACGTCGCCAGTTTTCGCCTAACTTGAGTTCTAAATCTTCACCTGCCTGCGGTACGCGACTGGCTGAGCCTTGCAGCCAATAAAGCGCTCGCTTGTTGGCACCGCGATATTTAGCACGAGCCACCATTTCTTGGCCGGTGTAGCAGCCTTTTTTAAAGCAGATGCCATTCAGCGCCTGAAGATTCGTGGCCTGTGGAATAAACTGACCGCTATTAGCGACGTCAATAACCGGCTGGCCCGCTTCGATTTCAAGCTCAACCCACTGCTGACCGTCGTTAAACTGTGCACTGTCACGCAGCTTGTCTGCGAGCATTTCAGCGGTAGATAAAGAGGTTATCAGCAAATAGCGTGCTTCCGGCTGAGATAAATAGAGTAGCGTGGTGTCTTCATGCGTCACCGCCGGTGTGTTGGCATCAGGCAACTGCGGGAAATAGGCTGCAAGTGCCGCGTCTGCTTTAAAGCCAGCAACGCCGAGGATCACCGCATCATTGTCGGCACTGATAGTGAGTTTGGAAAACACAGCGTATTTTTTCAATTCGGTGATTTGGTTTTCTGCCACGCTGCGGCGTACCAAATAAGAGAAGCCTTCTGCTCGATGGAATAAACGCAGATCGCTCCACATTTTTCCCTTCGCGTCACAATGCCCGCAGAGGGTGTGTTCATGCTCAGTGAGTGCTGCAACGTCTACGGTGAGCTGGCCCTGCAAATATTTGCTAGCGTCAGGCCCTGTCACGTTTACCAACTGCCAATCGTTGAGCAACATTATTGTTAAGGGCAGATGGTTAGAGGCTACCGGTTGGCGTGGCGCGAAAAGAGAGTTCAAAGTCATGATGGTTCCCTACTGATGCAATCCCGAAATGGAATCCAACCATGTTAAGAGAGGTGGGTAGGATTGCAAATGGAAATATTGGGCTATTGGTATAAATGCTCACACGCAGAGATAAATATGTGGGACTAAGACGGCAAAGAGGGAGGAGAATTCCGAGTTTTTCTTTAAACCTTATATTTGCCGAGGTTTAACGCACGGTCTGGTACATAATGCACTAATAAATATGTCAGTTTGTGAACCTATTTTCTAAATCTTCGCTAGATTCGCGCTAAAATGGAGTCGCGTATCTCGTATCGGCTGGGAACCCAGTGAGCTACGGGGTGTCTTACGAGATTATCTTATAAGAATAAGGTTTAACTGATCAGGAGTGAGTAAATCATGGATATAGGAAATAAATCACGCATTCATTGGGCCTGTCGCCGCGGTATGCGTGAGCTGGATATCTCCATTATGCCGTTTTTCGAACATGAGTATGATTCACTGAGCGATGCAGACAAACAGACATTTGTACGCTTACTTGAGTGCGACGATCCCGATCTTTTTAATTGGCTCATGAACCACGGTTCACCCAAGGATCCTGAATTAGCGCATATGGTTAAACTTATTCAAACGCGAAACAAAGATCGTGGACCAATGGCGTTGTGATGTACGAGTGTCATGGCGAACGCAACTCTTGTTGTTAGTTACGCATGGCATTCTGATTTTGTTGATTTTGCTAGCACCCTGGCCGGAAAACTATAGTTTTTATTGGTTGGTGTTGCTGACTTTAGTTGTGTTTGAATGTATCCGCAGCCAAAAGCAGATCGCTAAGATTCAGGGAGAGTTTAGCTTTCTAGCTGATAACCATATTCAATGGCAACAGAACGAATGGGAGTTATGTAAGACGCCTTGGATCAGTGATTTTGGCGCATTGCTACCCTTGAGAAGTGTGAAGCCGCAGGGAACGAAAAAGCGTTTATGGATTGCGGCAGACAGTTTGACGCCAGAGGCGTGGTGCCATTTGCGCCGCACTTTGATGCAAACCCACCAGAGTGATTAGTGACCAGAGTGATTAGTGAATAGTGCCCGAGGTTTCCATCGGGCATTTTTGTTTCTTTCTATGCAATGTGTGCAATAAGCATCGCATTACAGCAATTCAGCGATCTCCAGCATGATCTGTTCGCACCATTGTTCTAGGCGCTTGTCGCTTAAATCGTATTGATTCGCTTCGTCGAGAGCCAAGCCAACGAACAGCTTGCCATCGTCAATCACCGGTTTAGGGCTAGTAAACTCGTAGCCTTCTGTTGGCCAATAGCCGACAAACTGCACGCCTAGCGGCAGTAAACGATCGTGAAGCATACCCAGTGCATCGAGGAACCATTCGCCATAACCAAGTTGATCACCCATGCCATACATGGCGATGATTTTATTTTGTAGATTCAAGCTTGGCAGTGCGTCCCAGACGGCTTCCCAGTCCTCTTGAATCTCACCAAAGTCCCAGGTTGGAATACCGAGGATCAGAATGTCGTAATCCTCCATGCGCTGGATGGGAACGTCTTTGATGTTATGTAAATCGACTAACTCGGCGCCGAGAATATCGCGAATTTTTTCAGCGGCCATTTCGGTATAGCAAGTGCTGGAGCCGTAAAAAAGACCTATCTTCATAGTAATACCTAAAAACATTCGAGCTGCGACTAGGCGGCAATCAGGGTGAACGAAGGTAGCGAACGCTGCGGTAATGTAAAGGGTGCAGGGAAGTTGCTGCCGTCGGGTTACAAATACATAACACCAGAGTGTATCAGATTTGAATCCGTGTCAGGCATAATGCACACTAAACCTTGGTTTGAGTCTTTATCAATGGAGTCGCCGGTGCACGAGCAAGATCAGGCACTGATAGAACAATTTTTAGATGCGCTGTGGTTAGAGCGCAACTTAGCCGAAAATACGCTGGCCTCTTATCGTTTAGATTTACGGTCGTTGGCTGAATGGCTGGCGCATCATCATTCTGATTTATTACAGGCTCAGGTTTCTGATCTGCAAAGTTTCTTAGCTGAACGCGTCGATGGCGGCTATAAAGCGACCAGCTCTGCCCGTTTACTTAGCGCCATGCGTCGTTTATTTCAGTATTTCTATCGTGAAAAAATGCGCAGCGACGATCCGACGACGTTATTATCGTCGCCAAAGCTACCGCAGCGACTGCCGAAAGATCTCACCGAAGAGCAGGTTGATACGCTGCTGCAAACACCAAGCGTTGAGAACCCAATAGAACTGCGTGATAAGGCGATGCTTGAAGTGCTTTATGCCACCGGACTCCGCGTTTCTGAACTGGTGGGGCTGACGCAGGCCGATGTTAGCTTGCGTCAGGGCGTGGTGCGCGTTATTGGTAAAGGTAATAAAGAACGGCTGGTTCCGCTGGGAGAAGAGGCGGTTTACTGGATTGAGTATTATCTGGAATATGGTCGACCATGGCTGCTGAATGGGCAAACGATAGACGTGCTGTTTCCCAGTAATCGTGCCCAACAGATGACGCGCCAAACGTTTTGGCATCGCATTAAGCATTATGCGGTACTGGCGGGCATCGATAGCTCGCGTTTGTCTCCGCATGTGCTCAGGCACGCTTTTGCCACCCATTTGCTGAACCATGGGGCAGATTTGCGTGTCGTACAAATGTTGTTAGGACATAGCGATCTGTCCACAACCCAAATTTATACGCATGTAGCTACTGAACGACTGAAGCAGCTACATCAACAGCATCATCCCCGTGCGTAAGGCGCAGGGAAATACAAGGATTACGCAATGAAGAAAGGTTTAATTTGGCTGTCTTTGCTGGCGGCTTCAGTCACTGGCGCAGCACATGCAGGTGATGCTGAAATCCAGCAGTCGCTGAAAACATTGGGCGTACAGAAAGCCGAGATTCAGCCTTCTCCGGTTGCCGGTTTGCAAACGGTATTTACCGACAACGGCGTGCTTTACGTGACCAGCGATGGTAAGCACATTCTGCAAGGGCCGATGTATGACGTCAGCGGCGCGGTGCCAGTTAACGTGACTAACCAGATTCTGGTTGGACGTCTGCAAAAGCTGGTGCCTGAGATGATTGTCTACAAAGCACCAAAAGAAAAACATGTGATTACGGTCTTTACCGACATCACCTGTGGCTACTGCCACAAACTTCATTCGCAGATGAAAGAGTATAACGATCTGGGTATCACCGTGCGTTATCTGGCATTCCCGCGTCAGGGTTTAAGCTCTCAAGCGGAAAGAGATATGCAGTCAATCTGGTGCATGGCCGATCGTCGCAAGGCATTTGATGCGGCATTGAGCGGTGAAGCGACTCAGCCAGCAACCTGTAATGTTGATATCAAAAAACATTATGAGCTCGGCGTGCAGTTTGGCGTGCAGGGAACTCCTGCCATTGTGCTGAACGATGGCACCGTGATCCCTGGCTATCAGGGACCGAAAGAGATGTTGGCGATGTTGGATGCGCAGGCAGCCATGAGCAAGGCTAAAGGTTAATTGGTTTGATCGTATCAACACAGCTCCGCCGCCGAGAGGCGGTGGAAAATCATGAACTTCCTGACGATCTCCATCCGCTATTGCGCCGCGTCTATGCCAACCGTGGCATTGTTAGCATGCAAGAGCTGGAGCGTGGGGTTAAAGGTTTACTCTCATACCAGACGTTATCGGGCATCGATCGCGCAGTCGAGCTCCTTCATCAGGCACTGTCTGAGCATCAACGTATTGTTATCGTCGGCGATTTTGATGCCGATGGCGCAACCAGCACCGCGCTTTCCATGTTGGCATTGCGCAGCATGGGGGCGGCAAACGTTCAGTATCTGGTACCGAACCGTTTTGAAGATGGCTACGGGCTAAGCCCTGAAGTGGTTGAGCAGGCTGCTGCTATGGGCGCGGAGCTGATCATGACCGTCGATAACGGTATATCGTCTCACGCAGGCGTTGATAATGCGCATGCTCGTGGGATCAAAGTACTGGTTACCGATCACCATCTGCCGGGGGAAACTTTACCCGCCGCTGATGCGATGGTTAACCCGAATCTTAACGACTGTGGTTTCCCGTCGAAGTCGTTGGCCGGTGTTGGCGTGGCGTTCTATCTGATGTTAGCGCTGCGCAAGCATCTGAATGAACACGGCTGGTTTGAACAACACGGGATCGCCGCGCCGAATCTGGCTGACCTGCTCGATTTAGTGGCGCTAGGCACGGTGGCAGACGTTGTGGCGCTGGATGCCAATAACCGAATTTTGGTGCATCAGGGGCTTAATCGTATCCGCGCGGGTAAATGTCGCGTTGGGATCCGTGCGTTGTTGGAAATTGCCAATCGTGATGCTCGTCAGTTGGTCGCAAGCGATTTAGGTTTTGCGCTTGGTCCACGTCTTAACGCCGCAGGGCGCTTGGACAACATGTCGGTTGGCGTTGAGCTATTACTCTGTGATGAGATGCCAAAAGCGCGCGAGCTTGCCAGCGATCTGGATAGTTTGAACGTGACGCGCCGTGAGATAGAGCAGGGCATGCAGGTTGAGGCATTGCAGATTTGCAGCGAGCTGGAACGCACTACGGTTGAAATGCCGTACGGTTTGGCGCTGTATCATCCTGAATGGCACCAAGGCGTGGTGGGCATTCTCGCTTCACGCATCAAAGAGCGCTTTTACCGCCCGGTGATTGCTTTTGCTCCTGCGGGCGATGGCATTCTGAAAGGCTCTGGTCGTTCCATTCACGGTTTGCACATGCGCGATGCGCTGGAGCGTATTGATTCGCAAAACCCCGGTTTGATCATGAAGTTTGGCGGTCACGCGATGGCGGCCGGATTGTCATTAGAAGAATCGCGCTTTGATGAGTTCCGTCAGCGTTTTGCTGAACTGGTCGGCGAATGGCTGGATGCATCTCAGCTTGAAGGCGTGATCTGGTCTGACGGTGAACTGGCGATGGATGAGCTTTCGCTGCCAACCGCAGAGTTGCTGCGCGATGCAGGGCCATGGGGGCAGGCGTTTCCTGATCCTACCTTCGACGGCAAGTTCAAAATCTTGCAGCAGAGGCTGGTGGGTGAACGTCACCTGAAGCTGATGGTTGAGCCTGTGGGTGGCGGCCCGTTGCTAGATGGTATCGCTTTTAACGTGGATACCGCGCTGTGGCCAGATCCGAGCGTACGTGAAGTGGAGCTGGCATTTAAGCTGGACATTAACGAATATCGTGGCAACCGAAGTGTACAGCTGATGATTCAGCACCTTTGGCCGCGCTGACGCACTCGAACAAAAATCCATGTAATGTATGAGGGGTAGCACAAGCTGCCCCTTTTTGTTCTCGTTATACTCCTCAGATGATTAAGTGTAGTGAGACGTCGCTCTTTTATAAGAAGAAGTAATAACAGCGAGCCTGCAATAAGCCATACATTTTAATCGCGTCGTTCCTCGCCGGAAATTGCAGCAATAGAGCTTGAAAATCGCGGAATGACTGCCATTTATAGGTGTGAGTTGCTATATTCTGTAAGGACATTTTGATAGAGTCGAAAGCTAGGCGTAAGCAGTTTTTTAGTTCATTACGCTGCCTTAACGCTATTTTTATCGTCTCTTTATGACGGTTTAGGAATTCCTTTAGAGGAATGACATGGTTCCGTCGCTGAACACTTAACGAAAGATATAAGAAAATATGTTTGAAATTAATCCGGTAAAAAGCCGTATCCAGGACCTGTCTGACCGGACAGAAGTTCTGAGGGGGTATCTTTGACTATGATGCCAAGAAAGAACGGCTAGAAGAAGTTAACGCCGAGCTCGAGCAGCCCGACGTATGGAATGAGCCAGAACGCGCACAGGCGCTGGGCAAAGAACGTTCCTCGTTAGAAGAAATCGTTAATACCATCAATCAAATGACTCAGGGTCTGGATGATGTATCCGGATTGCTGGAGCTGGCTATCGAAGCCGACGACGAAGAGACCTTCAATGAGGCCGTCGTTGAGCTGGATCAGTTAGACGCCAAACTGGCTCAGTTAGAATTCCGTCGTATGTTCTCAGGTGAGTACGACAGCGCTGATTGTTATATCGACATTCAGGCCGGTTCTGGCGGGACAGAAGCACAGGACTGGGCAAGCATGTTGCTGCGTATGTTCCTGCGCTGGGCGGAAGCCAAAGGTTTCAAAACCGAAATTATTGAAGAATCAGACGGCGAAGTAGCCGGTCTGAAATCTGCGACCGTAAAAATCTCCGGTGAATATGCTTACGGCTGGCTGCGTACTGAAACTGGCGTTCATCGCCTGGTACGTAAAAGCCCGTTTGACTCTGGTGGTCGTCGTCATACGTCATTTAGCTCTGCGTTTGTGTACCCAGAAGTGGATGACGATATTGATATCGAGATCAATCCAGCCGATTTGCGTATTGACGTATACCGCGCCTCTGGTGCCGGTGGTCAGCACGTTAACCGTACGGAATCCGCAGTACGTATTACCCATATTCCGACCAACATTGTGACCCAGTGTCAGAATGACCGTTCTCAGCATAAGAACAAAGATCAGGCAATGCGTCAGCTGAAAGCTAAGCTGTACGAATACGAAATGCAGAAGAAAAATGCTGAGAAACAAGTGATGGAAGACAACAAGTCTGACATCGGTTGGGGGAGCCAAATCCGTTCTTACGTTCTGGATGACTCTCGCATTAAGGATTTACGTACTGGCGTTGAAACGCGTAATACACAGGCCGTGTTAGATGGCGACCTGGATAGATTCATTGAGGCAAGCTTGAAAGCCGGGTTATGAGGAAACAATATGTCTGAACAACAATCACAAGGTGCCGATCAGGCTCTTGATCTTAACAACGAAATGCAGTCTCGCCGTGAAAAATTGGCCGCGCTGCGCAAGGAAGGGATCGCATTCCCTAACGATTTCCGCCGTGATGCTACTTCGGACAAGTTGCATAGCCTGTACGACGAAAAGGATAAAGCAGAACTCGAAGATCTGAACATCGAGGTTTCTGTTGCTGGTCGTATGATGACCCGCCGTATTATGGGTAAAGCTGCCTTCGTTACTCTGCAGGATATGGGTGGTCGCATCCAGCTGTATGTTGCACGTGACGATCTGCCAGAAGGCCTGTACAACGACCAGTTCAAAAAATGGGACTTGGGTGACATCATTGGTGCGCGCGGTAAAGTATTCCGCACTCAGACGGGTGAATTGTCTATCCATTGTACCGAAATTCGTCTGCTGACTAAGGCACTGCGCCCGCTGCCAGACAAATTCCACGGTCTGTCCGATCAGGAAACTCGCTATCGTCAGCGTTATCTTGATCTGATCGCAAACGAAGAGTCTCGCGAGACTTTCCGGATTCGTTCTAAAACTCTGGCTGCTATCCGTAGCTTTATGGTGAACAAAGGCTTCATGGAAGTGGAAACTCCTATGATGCAAGTGATCCCTGGTGGTGCTTCTGCACGTCCATTCATCACTCACCACAATGCGCTGGATATCGATATGTATCTGCGTATCGCGCCAGAACTGTACCTGAAACGTCTGGTTGTGGGTGGCTTCGAACGCGTATTCGAAATCAACCGTAACTTCCGTAACGAAGGCGTTTCTCCGCGTCACAACCCAGAGTTCACCATGATGGAACTCTATATGGCTTACGCGGATTACAAAGACCTGATCGTTCTGACCGAAGATCTGTTCCGTACTCTGACTCAGGAAGTTCTGGGCAGCAGCATTGTTCAGTACGGCGACCAGACTTTTGACTTCGGCAAACCTTTCATCAAAATGACCATGAAAGAGTCCATCAACCACTATCGTCCAGACATTAAAATGGAAGATTTGGATGACTTGGATAAAGCGATCAAAATCGCAGAATCTCTGGGCATTAAGATCGAGAAGAGCTGGGGCCTAGGCCGTATTCAGTGTGAAATCTTTGACGAAACCGCAGAGAAAAACCTGATTCAGCCAACCTTCATCACCGAATATCCAGCAGAGGTTTCTCCGCTGGCTCGTCGTAACGATGATAACCCGTTCATCACTGACCGCTTCGAGTTCTTCATCGGCGGCCGTGAAATTGGTAACGGCTTCTCCGAGCTTAACGATGCGGAAGATCAGGCTGAACGCTTCCAGGATCAGGTTCGTGCGAAAGACGAAGGTGATGACGAAGCGATGTTCTACGATGAAGACTATGTGACTTCTCTGGAACACGGTTTGCCACCAACCGCAGGTCTGGGTATTGGTATCGACCGTATGATGATGCTGTTCACCAACAGCCATACCATCCGTGACGTGATCCTGTTCCCAGCAATGCGTCCAATCAAATAAGTTTGTAAGCGGTAGCGAGCCTGCCGCATACCAAATAAAAATCCCCACTGGTATTAAAACCGTGGGGATTTTTTTTGAATTGATTTCCTATATTGTGATCGCCCAACGGTCTAACTGCTTAATTATTCGTCACTTAGGGTTTTAATCTGCTTGATGGTGTGCCAGAAGGGACTATAATGATCGCCACATTGATGCGGGCGTAGTTCAATGGTAGAACGAGAGCTTCCCAAGCTCTATACGAGGGTTCGATTCCCTTCGCCCGCTCCAAATCTCTCCATCCCCCTGTAGTCCACTCATTTCAACTTTTACTCGATAAATCCATATTTATTAGGATATTGAAAGTGTTTCATGACTCATGCTGTTTTCCTTGTAGCAACCTGCTGTAAAGCGACAAAACGATTTAATAGCGATCTCTTAAATGTGATTTTGTCCGCGTCATAAAACAAGGCGTCATCAATAAAGATGTCGATAAAGAAAGGCACCGGAATCTTTTGGCCTTTTCCCATCGAACGGTCAAGGCCGTGCATATAGACAGGAATAATGGGAACTTCAGGGCATTGCTGGCTCAAATGCCAGATGCCGGATTTTATTTCTGAAAATTTACCCGGCTCTCCGCGTGTGCCCTCGGGAAAAATAATCACAATTTTCTTTTCATTTAATGCATCAACGCAGGCTTGTAACGGGTTGGTCTGATGGGCTCCACGATAAACAGGGATGATGCCGATCACCTTCAGTGCAAACCAACTAATCAACTTGTTTTTCAAAAAGTAATCTGCCGCTGCGACGGGCTGCACGTTGACCAACGTTGAGAGCGGAAATAGGGTGAATAGTGTCAGCACGTCGAGATGGCTATTGTGATTCGCTACGATAATCGCTGGGCCATCTATCGGTAATTTTTTACGGTTAGAGACACGAACACCGAGCCAAATCCAAACCACGGGATAGGCAACGCATAGCGTAAAAATCCAGCGCAGCATGCGGTTCATGAGTGTTCCTTAAACGTAAAAGTAATAATAAAAATGGAAGAACAGCGGTGCGGTATAAATCAGCGAGTCCATGCGATCGAGAATACCGCCGTGCCCGGGCAGCAGTTTGCCGGAGTCTTTCACGCCGAAGTCTCGTTTAATCGCTGACATCACCACGTCACCGCAGAATCCACTTAGGCCAATAATGACACCTGCCGCCAATGAATGGTGCCAATCCATTGGCGTAAGAAGTGGGCCAAAAATCGCTGCTAGCAGAGTGGTGGTCATGACTCCGCCGATTAATCCGGCCAGCGTTTTATTTGGGCTGACTTTAGGCGTAACCTTAATTTTGCCCAGTGATTTGCCCCACAGATACTGGGCAATATCGTTAAGCTCTGTCGTTGCGACTAAGAAAATAACCAGCAAAGCCCCCGCATTGGCATTAATGCCGGGCAGCGTTAGCAGAAAGGCAACGTGACTCAATGCAAAAACCGTGGTCATCATGCCCCAGTGCATGACCGACGCAGAATGTAAGAATCCTTTGGTATCGCCGACGATAACCATGCGAGCCGGCAGGAATAAAAATACATAAATAGGAATGAAGATAATGAACATTCCGTACCACGACATGCCTATCCAGATATATTGCAGAGGAATTGCGGCGTACATCCATAGCAATGGCACGCTGTCTGAACGTCGCGTTGGGGCTAGCGTCAGGTACTCTTTTAATGACAGAAAACTGATAAAACCGAAGAAAGTCAGCGCCAGCCATTTGGGTGACAACATCGCGAGTGAAAATAGGCAAATGATTACCCACCAACTATTGATGCGTTGTTGTAACTCCAACCAATCGCGCTGTGGACGGAGTTTTTTTAAGGCGAAGATAATCATAGTCGCCAGTAGTAAAACGCTGAAGATCCCGCCTAGGCAATAATATAGCGTGTACATGGTATCAGGCATTTTTCGCCTCCAAAGCACTGCGGCAGCGGTTAATGCAGGTCCACGCAAGTAACAGTGCCGCAATACCAAATATGATATTGGCAACGCTGACATACTGAGGCCAGAGCGCAATAAATAGACCTAATGCACCAAGCACAAACGCTCGATCGCTTTTGCCGAGTGGACCGCGGTAGTTCCGGATCCCTGTTAATGTTTGGGCGATGACACCACAAAACTCGGTGAGCCAGGAAAGCAGTACCACGAGTATCACCAGCCAAGGCGCGATGCCGGTTAAAAAAGCGAAAGCAAGGTAGAGCGCAGCATCGGAAATAATGTCGCCAACTTCATTCAAAATGGCACCGAGCGTTGATTGCTGCTTAAACTCTCTGGCCAGCATGCCGTCGATAGCGTTTAGCGCCATGCGAAAGAATAAATAAAACGGCAGCGAAATATATAAAATTGGTGTAGGGAAATACATCAGCAATCCGCCTAGAAATACGGACGTCAGCATGGCCAGTAGCGTGACCTGATTGGCCGTCACCCCCCCAGCGTGGAGTTTGACAACCATGGGTCTTAATAGATTCTGAAACTTAGGTTTAATGTCGTATAAGGTCACGTTATGGCTCCTGCCAAATAATTTAAATCCACTTATCCTCGAAGGCTATTCAGTGCGCCAGCAAAGCATTTATGGCTTCACTGAGGCAGATATTATGTGTCGCATAAAAGAAGAGAGGGGAAGAGAAATCCTTTGGCATCGTTCTATCCTACATCCGTTTTAGTTGTAAATATTTACGCGATTTTTATAGGGTTAATTGTGTTTTATTTCACAAAAACGAGCAATGTTTTTAAATGTAATAGCCTCATCTTTACATATTTTCGGATTTTTCATGCGTTGTATCTGTATGCACTGCACATCCTATTATTTTAAATAGCGAGGTAGTGAACGATTTAGATGCAAAAGAACATCATCCATTTAATAAAATCCAGATGAAGATGATTTTTTAGTATAAGTTTTGATTATGAATGAAACGATGATCTCCTTATCCGCTACTCGACTTCAGAATTTAATTGTATATTTATTATTTGAATAGACCGCCTGTGTATATCGGCTTTGCAAGGTAATACAACTCTTGTTTACTTTTCGCACCTACTTTGATCATAATGTTTCGCTTATGTGAACTAATTATTTTCGCCCCAGTTTTAAGTATTTTTGCGCTTTGAATATTCGTCATTCCATGCATTGTGAAATATAGGATTTTTGACTCCATGCTCGTGAGGTAAGTCGCCGATCTAATCGATGTGTTATCAGACAGTCGTGAATGAATTAGACTAGATAATCGATACTTTATCTTGTCGATAGAATCATTTTTATCAACCCAAAATACATTTCCATTGATGCATTCAGTAAATAGTCTCAAGAGTAAAAATACTTTTTTAGCACAAAGGATAATACATTTGTCGGCACTTTTTATTGATGACAAATTGACACCGTAGGTATCATTAATATCAATATCAATAATTGCTATTTTCTTCTCCTTGAGTTCAGCAGAGGTGAAAATGATGATCTCCTCTAAGGCTAAACGTAGAAAACTATTGTTGGTAATAACATTTTCCATACGGATTATTCTTAGGTCTTAATGTCTGATTTGGTTTGTAGTATTTATGCTAACATGCTTGGCTTTATGTCGGTGTTTATAACTATAAAACTAATTTATTTGATAACATTGTCTGTCTGGAGCTTAATGTATAGGTTTTAATTCTTTGTTTTCCTATCTGTGGGCGGCCTTGGTTATCAATAGCCATTCATCTGACTACTGGCAGTATGCTTTTCCACATTCACTCTTGCTGTTTCCATTCGAGATTCGCCATCTTACATCAAGGTTTGTTTTTGTATAAAGTTACATCAATACAAAAACGCGAGATAAAAACCTATAAGTTAAGCTTTTTTGTTTATTTTTACTCTGAGTTTTGCGTGATTTTAAGTATAAATTACCATTGGAGGTCTTGGCTGCTATTCTTTTGTCAGCTAGGAAATACTGTGTCTTTCTTTGTGAACGGATGCCGGAATGCGGCCAACGCAAAGGATACATATATCCATTGGATGACGAAACAGTATTAGCCGCTACGCATTTTAGTACGCCGCCACGGAGGGATGCTGAACCCTAATGACAATCGATTTTCCATGGTATTTGAATAAGCGCCTATGAAGCTCAGTGACGACATTTCTACACGTTCAACCAACTTTCATCATTTCATCACTATAGCTTCGCTGGTAGTGAGTTTGATCTGTTTTGTTATGTTCTACTACAAAATTGATAAAATGAACTCAGACCTAGAGGGCGTTCTCAGTATTTCAATCATGAAGTCTGAATATTTGACTAAAATAAACGATATCATTTATTCACGTGTAGAAAAAGATGAGTCATATCAAAAAAATGTCGCTGGGATTTATAAAACCTATGTCAGTGATATTTTTAACTCAAAAATTTCGGATGCAGTAAAGTTTGAAGAAGAGCATTTTGCAGAGAATATTTATCTCAAAGCACGCGATCAGGATGCTCGTCAAATTTATCATGATATTGCTATTGATAATAATCGCTTTCCTGAGTTGGCAAAGAACTTATTAGACCAAACCAAAGCAACGTATAACCGACAATTGATCATTCTTATTTTGATCCCAACGCTGATGGCGCTGTTGCGTTGCATTCAATCAATCTACTATTTTTATTCTCTGCGCAAGCTGCGTGGTAACTACATGATTGACCCACTCACGGGTGTCTATAACCGTCGCTATTTGCCACGCATTCGTGAAACTGAGGGTATTTGCTATATTTTGGCCATTGATGTGGATAACTTTAAAACGGTTAATGATACTTGGGGCCACGCATTTGGTGATACGGTCTTGCAGCAATGTACCTATCGCATGAAAGAGCATCTTCGCGATCACGATATCGTGGTTCGCATGGGCGGCGATGAGTTTTCAATCTTCTTGTTTAAAACCGACGAAGTTGGCGCACAAAGAGCAGCTCAACGTTTGCTAGATACCATTAACGAACAGGCGCTTGAATTGCCTGATGGCGGAACATTTACGCCATCACTCTCTATTGGCATGGCTAAATGTCATGGGAATGTCGAATTGGCGATGAATATTGCGGACCAAAATCTGTATAAGTCGAAGAAGAAAGGAAAAAATACGATTTCGTTCGGAGGAGATAAGTAAAAATGATCCTGAATAAAATTAGACTCTCGCTGAGAACCGCTATTTTTATTGTCTTCTTCATCTTTTCATTAATTATGATTTTGAGTGTCATGTACATTCAATTCTATCGTGAAAATGAGACGTTGAATGTTATGAGTGAGCGCATTATTGATACTCGCGGTGAGGCCGTAAGTAATGCGCTTAATTACTATATTCATATTCCTCAGCAAGCAAACTCTATTGCAGCCATTTTTATCAAAACGCTAGATACTGATAACTGGGATCTCACTTTCCAGCAGATCGAAGGTTATTTGTATAAAGTGATGACTCAGACTTTCTCCAAAGAGTCTCTGCTTAGCTCAATCGCCTTTGGTAGCGTTCAAGGGAATTACATTGGATTTGGACGCGATCTTGAGACGAACTGGACGTTCCAAATTAAAAAGAATCATGAGACTCACAATAAATTGCTGTTCTATAAAGATGGAACCAGTGAGAGTCCAGTGCTCTATAGCGTTGATGATTATAATCTTTTTGGCCGACCTTGGTTTAGTGCTGTTAATGCCTCTCGACGTTCTATGTGGAGCAATGCATACCGAGATGTTAATTCAGAATCAGGGGTAAGCATTTCCTTTAGCTCTCCCGTTTCAGATAAACACGGTCATTATATCGGTGTTATTTCAAGCGATTTGCGCTTGAGCCGTCTTAACCGATTTTTAGCCAATCTGACAGCGACAGAACATAGCCTAATCTATCTGGTTAATGATAAAGAACAGATTATTGCCGCTTCAGCGCCAGAGTTGCTTCAGGGGAAACGGAGCCAAGGCTTAGCCGAGCAAAGTGGAGCCGACCTTCCGAATGTAAAAGACAGTTCAGAGGCGGTGGTTAAAGCCACGGCTCAATATGTTCGCGATAACAATACCAGTATTAATCGGATTGATATCTCCGGTACTCGTTATTTCAGCAAGGTTATTCAGGTTGGAGATTCGCTCAACCTAAAAGGCTGGAAAATGGTGGTGCTGGTTTCAGAGAATGAGTTAACCGGTAAGCTGTCTAAATATCGTGATATGACATTGCTGATCGCTGGAATTGTATTGTTATTAGGCTGTTTTTTATCACATCGTATTCTTTCTGTTGTTGTTAACCCGTTACGTAAAATTGCTGAACAGGCACCTGATATCGCCTTAAGACGAAAAATTGACAGAAACTACAGCTGGTCATTTAAAGAGATAACGACGCTCGATAACGCACTCAATAGAATGGCAGGCGATCTGGATACGGCTTTTGCACGCCTAGAAAATCAAATTAATATCGATAGCGAAACTGGGCTGCTCACCCGTAAAGGGTTGCTGGCCGAACATAAAATAATATCTTCATCGTTCCGTGGCGTAGTCGGTGTGGTTACGCTCAGTAATCTACAGACGATGATAAACAACCTTGGCAATGGCTATGCCATTAGCTATCTCGAGTCATTTATTAACTTTCTTTATCAATATTTCCCAAGTAACGCCATCGTGGCGCGCGATTCTATTGAGCGTTTAATTATTTGTTGCCCAGGTTCCAGCGAGAAAGATATCAGTGAAAATATTCATCGGTTAATGAACCTTATGCAGGCAGCCGAGAGCGAGTATGTGAATAGCATGCACGTATTCATGGGGTACGTTGGCATTGTTTCCTGCGCCGAAGGCGATCTGCTCGAAACATTGATTATCAGCGCAAATATTGCACAGCAGGCTGCTCTTCATCAAGAAAATGGGAATGCGCGAGTCTATGACGATTCTTTACGTGAGCTCGCACTGAAAAACATTAACATATTGAACCATCTGTATGGCGCCATCCCCAATAACGAACTTTACCTTGTTTATCAGCCGATTATTACGTTAGGTGATCCAGAAGTAAGAGAAGCTGAGTGCTTGATTCGTTGGGAAAATCCCGCATTAGGAATGGTTAGGCCCGATCAGTTTATTCAGGTTGCGGAAGAGTCTGGTTTTATCATTCAACTGGGGCGATGGATTATCGCCGAGGCATGCCAGGAGCTGGCATCGCGCATTGCACATAACTTTTGCTCTAGCAACTTCAAGCTACATATTAACGTTTCTATTATTGAACTGGCCCAGCCCGATTTTTGTGAATATATTCTGACAACTATCGAAAAAGCTGGATTGTCGCCACGTAATATCTGTATCGAAATTACCGAGACAAGCATGATTAAGGGCGACGAACTGCTTAAATCGACCTTGGCTGTTTTGCGTACTGCGGGCGTGAGTGTTTCTATTGATGATTTTGGCTCAGGTTTCTCAAGCCTGTCTTATCTACACAAGCTTGAGTTTGATGCGTTAAAAATAGACCGTAATTTCGTTATGGATGTGCTGAATAACAAGAAAAATGAATCCATTATTTCGGCTGTGATATTGCTGGCTAAAGGGTTTAATGTGCCGCTTATCGCCGAAGGCGTTGAGACCAAAGAGGTTGCGGATAAGCTGCAAACTATGGGCTGTGAGAAAGCTCAGGGATACTATTTCTCACGTCCTGTACCGTTTGACCAGTGGCCAGATGCGTTACTCAATCATCATTAATTTTATGATGGTGTTTTATTATCGTTATTCTTGACCCGGTTTTTATCTTAAACAAATATTCATTTTTGAGGTATACAGTGAGCGTAATTAAAAAAGTCATTATCCCTGTGGCTGGATTAGGGACGCGTATGCTCCCAGCAACCAAGGCAATTCCTAAAGAAATGTTACCTTTAGTTGATCGACCGTTAATTCAATTAATTGTTGATGAATGTGTTGCTGCTGGAATTAAAGAAATTATTTTAGTTACGCATAGTTCAAAAAATGCAATTGAAAACCATTTTGATAAAAATTTTGAGCTTGAATCGACATTGGACTCTAAAAATAAACATCAATTGCTTGATGAAGTTAGAGCAATTTGTCCTGCTGATGTTTCTATTGTTTTGGTAAGGCAAGGCGCAGCACAAGGATTAGGTCATGCGGTACTGTGCGCCCAATCATTAGTGGGGGAGCAACCATTTGCGGTGTTATTACCGGATGTCATTATGGATAATCTTCATGGCGTGGAAAATAAAAGCAATAATTTAGCCTCGATGATACAGCGCTATGAAAGCACGTCTATTAGCCAAGTAATGGTTTCCCCTGTACCCGAAGAGGATGTCTCTAATTATGGCATTGTTGATTGTCAAGGCGTTGAAGCTAATCCAGGCGAAAGCGTTCTTATTAAACGGGTAGTTGAGAAACCAGCTAGAGATAGTGCGCCTTCTAACTTATCGATTGTAGGGCGTTATATTCTCCCCCCTGAAATTTGGCCAATATTAGCCAGTACGCCGTGTGGTGCCGGTGGTGAAGTTCAGTTAACAGATGCAATCAGTACGTTAATGGAATCACAACCAGTTGCCGCTTACGCCATGGTGGGGAGCTACTATGATTGCGGAAATAAACTGGGATATGCCCAAACATTTGTTGAAAGCGCAATGGCTCATCCTGATATTGGCCCACTATTTCATGCGTGGCTAACCAGTAAATTTGCCTAGACCTGAGATTTTCAGCGGGTTCATATGCATCCTTTGAATTTTTCAATGTCAGAGTAGTGAACTAAAAATCTATAAATGCCATAAGCCGTGGATTTTTATTCTTTGTTTTTCTGATTTTAATGAAAATATTCTATTTTTAACCGAGCGCAACTAGTCTATTGCTTGAGCGATTTTCACGCAGAGCCGTCCGGCGCGAGCTGCCATCCTTCGTGATGGCTAGCCATGTGATAAAGCTCATCGTTCTCTGTGTTTATTAATGGCGAACATCTTCATTTTGCTGTTTTTCTAACATGATTATTTTGAGGTTTATTGATGAAAAGCTTGGATGATATCAAAGGCTTTAAGGAAAAAACGGGGTTAAGTAACTACAAAGTATTATCTGAATATAATGTAGAAAATTTACTGACCCCGTGGGCTATTATTGAAAAATTAAAAAATGAGAGTGAATTTCACTCTTCTATTATTTCAACCGTTGGCCTGTCTGATTTTTCAGATGTAACGGCTAAATCGACGATTAAAGAGAAAACGAATACAACTAAAATTAAAACGTATTCGACACCGACTCCAACGGCAAAAGTTTCTATCTCCGCTGGAGAGCATACGGATAACGGAATACCTTCTCAGTTTGAGGAGAGGCCGCACTTTATCTCAGAGAACACTGCTCGTCAGCCTGTTATTTCATCTCAATATATAACCCCTGAATTCGGTGAGGATAAAAAGCAGCGTTTTGAAGCGCTTTTTAATTCACGCGCTAAGAAAATCTCAAATCATACTGTTCGTGCTGATGAACAGCGTGAATTATCACTTAAAACACTCTTCGATAGGATTGCATCATGCCAATGATTTGTATTTGTTCTCCTCAGGGCGGAAGCGGTCGTTCGAGTTTGGCAGTCAATTTGGCAAGTGCCTATGCTCACCGAGGAAATAAGGTTTTACTGATTGATCTTAATGTGCAGAATTCATTGTTACTGCATTTTAATATCGGCGATGGTGTTGTTCAGGGGTTTGTGTCCAATATTGGCAATGAGCCAGACTGGACTCAATATATTCATAAAGTCGGCACGAATTTATATTTATTGCCTTATGGTGATGCAACGTTTCAACAGCATAATCATTTTGAATTTCTGCTTCATCAAGATCCTGCTTTAGTCGTACGTGGCTTAGAAAAATTAAACCTATTTCCTGGTTTAGTGGTAATCGTGGATATGCCGAGCGGGCCGCATATGGCACTGCGCCAAATACAACCCTTAGTCGATATGCATATTGTTATGCTTCAGCCTGATGGAATATCTCCCGCGCTGTTAAGTAAGCTTGAAGATAATCGTTTTCTAGATATGCCGCTGAATAAAAATGGTAGCCAATACTATGTGCTTAACCAGACCGATTCTCGTTATGAAATGAGCCATGATATTGAAATTTATTTCAAGCAAACCTTAAGCGATAGGCTGCTTGGCAATATTCATCGTGATAGCTCTGTTTCCGCTGCGCTAACCAGTCAAAAACAACTGCGGGAATATCGTCCTTCATCGGCGGCGCTGTTCGATATTGATTCAATTGAACAAAAAATCTCTGCACTGCTAGATATCACCGTGGGTGAGAACGGTGCCATGTTGAAATTGACCGGTAATCGCCCATGAAACGCACTCTGATTTCACTATTATCATTGCTGATACTGTTACCTATATCCGTTCTTATCATTTTTACGCCGATGTCTGCGCATAAGCAGTTTATCTTTGGCCTAATGATGATCGGTGTGCTGTTTATTTTAGGGCGTAGCCAGAATAAGAAAATCTCCACCACGTTAGTGGTGTTATCTCTACTGATGGCAACGCGGTATATCTACTGGCGGGCGACTTCAACCTTGTCGTTTAATTCTTGGATTGAGGCCGTGCTCGGATGGGGGCTTTTTGTTGCTGAGATTTATGCCTGGCTGATTATGGTGCTCGGCTACATGCAAACCATTTGGCCTTTAGAGCGTCAAATTGAGCCGTTACCAGACGATATGTCGCTATGGCCAACGGTAGATGTCTATGTTCCTACCTACAATGAAAGCCTCGATATTGTGCGCGATACGGTGCTGGCTGCCCAATGTATTGATTACCCAGCGGATAAGCTCAAAATTTATATTCTCGACGACGGCAAACGCAGCGAATTTGCGGTTTTCGCCGCCGAAGCCAACGTTGGCTACATCACGCGTTCTGATAATGCTCACGCGAAAGCGGGGAATCTGAATAAAGCCATGGCGAAAACCCACGGCGAATTAATCTGCATTTTTGACTGCGATCACGTAGCAACGCGCGGCTTCTTACAAGCGACAGTGGGAAGTTTTCTGCGAGATAAAAAACTGGCTCTGATTCAAACGCCGCACTATTTCTATTCTAAAGATCCGTTTGAACGGAATCTGCCTGCCGCCAACGATGCTCCTAACGAAGGGATGCTGTTTTATGGCCCCGTGCAAAAGGGCAATGACAATTGGAATGCGACGTTTTTCTGTGGTTCTTGTGCGGTTATCCGCCGTGAAGCGCTTGAAGAAATCGGTGGGTTTGCGGTTGAAACCGTTACTGAGGATGCGCATACCGCACTGAAAATGCAGCGTTTGGGCTGGGGTTCTGCCTTCCTTGGATTGCGCTTGTCTGCCGGTTTGGCTACTGAGCGATTAACTCTGCATGTTATTCAAAGAACGCGCTGGGCACGAGGGATGACGCAAATCCTGCGTTTAGATAACCCGCTGTTTGGTCGTGGACTTAAATGGCAACAGCGGTTGTGCTATCTCAACGCCATTCTGCATTTCCAGTATGGTTTGCCGCGTATCGCTTTCCTCACTGCACCACTGGCGTATTTATTGCTAAATCAGAACATTATTGCCTCTTCTGCCAGCATGATCTTCGCCTATTCATTACCTCATTTGGTGATGGCAACCGTGCTTAACTCTCGCTTGAACGGGCGTTATCGCTTCTCCTTCTGGGGCGAAGTGTATGAAACCGTGATGTGTTTCCACTTGGTTATTCCCACGCTGCTTACGCTGATTTCACCACGTCGCGGCAAGTTTAACGTGACGGACAAAGGCGATACGCTGGATCAGGAATACTTTGATAAGCATATCGTGATGCCGCATATCATAACTGCGGTGCTGGTTTTCTGCGGTGTCATTGCTGGTTTAGCGCGGTTTTTCTCCCTCAAATCGCTGGGTATTGAACCCTATGTGCTGCTGCTGAACGTGGCATGGGCTATTTATAGCTTGTTGATCCTATTAGCATCGATTGCGGTCGCCAACGAATCCAAACAGGTACGCAAAAGCATTCGTATCGATATCAAGATCCCCGCCGTGGTGCATTTTTCCAATGGTGCCAGCATCAGAACTGAAACCCGCGATCTCTCCATGGGCGGCGTTCAGTTGGTGAACCCGTCGCCAGCGTTAAAAGACCACGATGTCGAGGCAGTTGAACTTCTGCTGAATAATTCTGAAGTTTGTATTCCTGCGGTGAAAGTCTTCAGTAATGACCACAGCCTGCGTCTGCAATTTGGTGATGTTGGTTTGCATAAGCGCCGAGAGCTGGTGCGCGTTGTCTTGGCTCGTGCCGATGCGTGGTTGGAAACGCCACACGCGCCGGATCGACTATCGCACTCTATGAAAGGGGTGATCAGCAGCGCTGCTCGCCTGTGGGGCATTTTCTGGCGTGGTCGCCAGCGTAAACGGGCGGAAAAAGAGCTGGCTAAACAGCACGCGACGAAGCCACAAATGACAAAACAACAGGGTCATTCAGAGGTGTCGGCATGATGATTTCAATGGCCGCTATGCGACATTCACAGAATCGCCTGAGATTATTAGTAATTATCAGCAGCTTCTTTGCGCTGAATGCCTTTGCTCAGCCGCTCACGTCTGAACTATCTGCTTCGGAAAATGATTCATTTTTGGCGCTATCCTTGCCTCGCCCTGCGGAAACTGCGCCGGAGAATAAGCCGGAGCTGGAAGCATCACCGGTTATCGCCGACAGCCAGCCTGCTGCATTGGCTACGCCGGATGAGCAGTTGGCTACGCCAGATGAGCCGTCGGCTCCAGAAGGCGTAGAAGAGACAGAGGCAGAGCCGTCAGCCGAGGCGGCAAAGGCGTTAGAACAAACCAAAATCCATGGAACGTTATCATTGCGTGATGCGGGCATTATTGATGGATTGAAAATCGATGGGCATCAGACACAAAGCGGCTTCACGTTCACTTTACCCGGTGACAGGGTTATCACCAGCGCTCACCTGCTGCTGAAAATTAAAGTGTCCAATGAGTTAGTCGATGGTCAGCACTATTTAAATCTGATGCTGAATGGCCAAGATATGGGGCAACTGCCGCTGAGTCAGGCCGTGGATGATATCAACAGCTTTAATCTTGAAATACCGGCTCCGATGCTGGTTTCCGTGAATAATCTCAGCATCACGTTGGACAACAGTAAGGCGTTGCAGTGCGAAGTAAAAGTGATGTACGTTATCAACTACAGGTGATGCCCGATAGCCAGATCGATTATGAGGGACTGCGCTTAAATATTGCGCCCACCTTGTCTCGGTTTCCTTGGCCGTTTCTTGACACCTATGAGATGGGCCGCAGCCAAGTTGGGATGGTATTTACTGCGACACCTGACGCTGATGCTCTCACTGCTGCTGCGGTAGTCAGCGGCTATCTTGGCTATCATGCTGATTATAAAGGCGTTGATATTCCGGTGTCGTTAGGACGCTTGCCTGAAAGTAGCTCCATTGTATTTGCGCATGCAGGCGCCACTATCGGTGATTTTACTATCCCAGAACATGCGGGCGCGTCACTGTGGATTACCGATAATCCAAACAATCCCGTGTCTAAACTGTTGGTCGTGAGTGGGCACAATAAAAATGAGTTTTTGAGCGCCGCCTACGCGCTGACTCACAACACGTTGCCAGCAGGGGCTCTGTTGGAAAAGATTGCCCAACATAAAATTCCCGCACGTGTGCCTTATGATGCGCCTCGCTGGGTGAATACCGAGCGTCCAGTAACGCTGAGTAGCCTGATGAAGGACGACAGCAAACTGGTGGTTCGTGGCATAAACCATGAAAACATTCGTGTGGCATTTCGCGCCGCGCCCGATCTTTTCATGTGGGAAGGAAGCACGATACCCATTTCGATGGGCTATCACTTCCCGTCGAATGAGTGGCTTGATGAAGCGCACTCACTGCTGGGCATATCTCTCAACGGCCACTTTCTGCGAACGCTACCGGTGAATAAATCGGGGGCCATAGAAACCCTATGGCATACCTTGGGAGGCTATTCGCGTCAGGAGCAAAAAACGCTGCATATCCAGCCATATCAAATCTATGGCGATAATCAGTTTGAGTTTTGGTTCTCGGTAAAACCGAAGCCAGATGCACCGTGTCAGGTATTAAGTGACAACACAATTAAAAGCTTTATTAGCCCTGATTCGACCATCGATCTTAGCCATACCTGGCATTTTAGCGAATTGCCTAATCTGTCTTATTTCATCGGTGCCAGTTTTCCTTTCTCTCGTCAGGCAGATTTAGCCCAGACCGCTGTTTTGCTCGCCGAACATCCGCAAGAAACTGAAATAAGCACGCTGATGACGCTCATGGCGCGTAGCGGTAACGCGACCGGTGTAACGACCCACGGCATGCAGATTTACCTCGGCGACAAAGTTCTGCATCAAAATCCCCGTTTGCTCAAAGGCAAGGATCTGCTGGTAGTTGCCACCATGAGCCAGCGCTCTCTGTTACAGACATTGCTAGCGAAAAGTCCGTTTGAAACTCAAGAAGGACAGCTTCTATTACGCCCAATAAATTACTGGCAGCAGGCGCTGGCCTTCTTAAAAGGAGATTGGGGGCGCGATGGCAAAAGCGCAAACCGTTATCTTTCATACGCAGGAGAGTGGCGCGGCTTTATTAGCTATCAATCACCGTGGGATAAGGCGCGCAGCGTGGTCATTGCGACCGCTACGCAGGACGAACAGTTAGCGCTGCTTCCAGCCGATCTACGTAACCCAACCATCAATGCTGGCATTCGCGGCGATATTGCGATTATCGACAAAACCGATGGCGTCCACAGTTGGACCGTTGGCCCTCACTATGTCTCGGGGCAAATGCCGTGGTATCTGCAAATTATCTGGTATGCCAACCAGCACATTGTGGTGTTGGGGCTGATTTGTGCCTTGTTAGCAGGCGCTATGGGGCTACTGGCATACGCCTATCTCAAAAATCAGGCTGAACAACGTCTGAAGAATTTTATTGGACACCGCCGCTAGGGCATCACCCGCGAATGTAATATCTGACGGAATCATTATGAAAAACAATAAAGCCAGATTGCCCTTACAGCGACTGGGATTGACGGGGATATGCTTATTATCCTTGCCTTGGTTAGCTTCAGCGGCCGGTGGAGAGAACAGTGCTGTTCTCAGCCAATTATTTAATCAGGCGCAGTATTGGCATGAGCGCGGGCATCCTGACGATGCCAAAAGCGTGTTGAAAAAAGTCCTCAGCGTCGATCCAAATAACGCTGAAGCATTGTATTTGCTGGCACTTTATTCACTGCAGCAAGGGAATAAAACTGAATCATCGAAATGGAAGCAGCAGCTTCAGCAGGTGAGTCCAGACAGCGGGCGGTTACAGGATCTGGATGGTGAAACCACCGCAATGAAAATCGCGCCTACCAAGTTAGAAGATGCCAGACGTTTGGCCCGCAGTGGAAATCCTACCGGTGCGGCAGCGGCTTATGAGGCGCTCTTCAAAGAGGGGATGCCGGTATCTTCGCTGGAAAATGAATATTATCAGACGTTGGCAGCTATTCCAGAACGTCGCGAAGAGGCTATTCAGGCGCTGCAACAAAGGTATCAAAACGCACCGAACGACAGGAAAACCGCGCTGGCATTAGGGCAGATCCTGACCTATCAAGAGTCAAGCCGTCGGGACGGGATAGCTATCCTGAGTTCGTTAGGGGCTTCGTCGCCCGAAGCGGATAAAGCCTTGCGTCAGGCGCTGCTGTGGTTACACCCCAAAGCGGCGGATCGTGAGCTGTATGAGGCCTATCAGCAAGGGCATCCTGATGACGTGGAGCTTGCTCAACATTTCTCTAATAATGTCACCGGTAATCAAGTTGCCAGCGGTTTTGACACCGTTAATAAAGGCGATTTAAAAGACGCCAGCGCGGAGTTTCAGCGCGTGCTTGATGAAGATCCACATAACAGCAATGCGATCGGAGGATTGGGGATTATCGCTATGCGTCAGGGCAAATTTGCTCAGGCGCTGGATTATCTCAATCGCGCGGCGGCGGAAAAAGGGGCAGATAGCGCCAAATGGCAAGATTTGGCCAATAAGTCCCAGTTTTATCTCAAGTTAGATGCGGCTAAAGATCTGGCTCGCCAGTCAGATTGGAACGGAGCATTGGCGGCCAGCGAACCGCTTTTAAGCAGCAGCGGCGATGAGAAAATGGCGGTGGCGCTTTTTCGCGCCGACATTTTGCGCCGTAAAGGCGATTTAGCGGGAGCCGAGCAGGCATATCGGGCGCTGAGCGCCGGTGCCTCGACGCCTGATATTCAGAAATCGCTCTACTACGTGCTGAAAGCAGAAAATAAGTCTGATGAAGCGCTTGAACTGATGAAATCAATGCCGGCTTCATTCCAGCATCAGCTAGCCGAGCAGGGGCCGGTAAGCGTAGATCCATTACGCCACGAAGCAACCCGTGCGATGCAGGCAGGGGATACTTTGCAGGCAGAACGTCTACTTCGTCAGGCGATGGCTAAACAGCCAATGAACGTGTGGGTTCGTCTCGATCTGGCTAGAGCGCTGAAAAAACAAGGCGATGCGGCACAGGCTGAACAAGTTCTCGCGCCGGCGCTTCAGAGCCAAACCAACGACGGGATTTATGTTTTCGCGCTCTATCAGGCTGAAAACCAGCACTGGGATAGCGCGATAAGCCAAATCGACCGGATACCGCGCAATCACTGGAACGCGGACATCAAAGCACTACGTCGACGCGCGGCGTTCAATCAGGATTTGGCTCAGGCCGATTCACGACTGGCTCAGGGCGACAACGCTGGCGCAGCCGCTTTGTTACTGCCGTTGAGCCAGCTTGATATCAGCTCGCCTTCGGATGCAGGACATCTGGCTGCGAGTCTTTATCAAACTGGACAGACAAAACAGGCCGTTAGCGTAGTTCAACGCAATATGCGGTTAGGGGTAAAAGGCTCGGCGGGTGACTATGCTCAGCAAATTGACGTGCTGAATAAGGCTGGATTAACCCAAGAAGCGGATGCGTGGATGTCTAATCCGCTGGTGTTGTCGCGCAGTTCTGCGACCGATATCGAGCGCCTGAAGTCAGGAACCACCATCAGGGAAGTCGATCGTCTGCGTGAAGAGGGGCAATATTCTCGCGCATGGGATCTGCTGATCGTGAAACTTCATGACGATCCAAATAACACCGGATTGATGTTGGCGATGGCTCGCGTTTACCAATCGGGCAAAATGTTCAATGAATCTCGCCAGATCTACCAGCATATTTTGGGACGAAATAGCCAAAACAAAGAGGCTCGAATTGGTGCTATCAATCTAGCCTTAGCCGAAGGTGATAAGCAGCAGGCCACGCAGTTGTTCAGCCAACTGCCCGACGATAATACGCCAGAACATCTGCTGCTAGCGGCCAGAGTTGCGCGCAGCAACGGGGATTCTCGCACCGCGCTCGCCTTGCTGCGCAAGGCTAAAAGCCAGCTGCAAGGGCTCTCCGACGGTACTCACGGTTCGAACGCTACGATAAACGGTTTGCCAATAGCCGATAATCCATTTGTGGATGAAACTCCCGTTAGTGATGCTTTCAGAGATGACGGTCAACTGCCGTGGCAGCGGCAGGTTCGGACGTCTTTCTCTGCAAATGGGCAAGGAGCGGTGAAGTCCACGCAAACTATTGTGCAGGTCAGCAAACTGCTGGATGAAATGCGCGAAAAGTTGGCCTCTTGGACGGAGTCTGCGGTCAGCCTGCGTAGCCGCGATGGCGAAAGTGGATTAGGTGCATTGACTGAAACGAAAACTTCGCTGGCCTTTTCAACGGTACCGTTCTGGGAGTCTCGGCTTAAATTCTCAGTGACTCCGGTGATGCTCAATGCTGGAAGCTCATCAGGGCAGTCAAATAACCGCTTTGGTACCGGTGCTTTACAGCAGGCTACGGCCGCGTGGAAAGCTACGCAGGAATCACTCAAAGCGTCAGGAGAGTCGGTCGACGCCGCGAATGCTGCACGGAAAGCCTTGGCGGATAAGTCTGCGGCCAGAATTAAAGCCTGTCAGGATCCAACATCAGCCTCCTGTGAAATTGCGATGCGCGAAGAAACCGATGCGCAAGATGCCTACAATTTGGCTCAACAACAGATCATTCAACCTAAGCAATATGGGCCAGATGATTTCACCGCTAACTCCACTGGTTCACAGCGACGCAGCGGGGCTGAAATAGCACTTTCGTTGTCGGGCGACAACTATCAGGCGGATATCGGAACGACGCCGTTGGGGCAAGATTCCAACCGTCTATTAGGTGGGCTGCGTTGGTCGCCTACCATTGCGGGCAACACGCAGATGACGATGAACGTTGAACGTCGAGCGGTGACTGATAGTCTGCTGTCTTACGTTGGGGCAAAGGATAAATACAGCGGAAAATCTTGGGGTGCGGTCACGAAGACCGGTGGCGGCGTAAGCCTAAGCTATGACGATGGACAGGCCGGTGCCTATGGTGGCGCGTCCTATTATCAGTATCAAGGTAACAACGTCGCTGATAATAGTGCGGTCATTGGCAACGCGGGGATCTACTTCCGTCCGCTGCATTTAGACGACCGTGAACTCAAAGTCGGCGTTAACGCTGACTATATGAATTTCTCCAAAAACTTAAGTAATTTCAGTTTTGGTCAAGGTGGTTATTTTAGTCCACAGGATTACATCAGTATTTCACTTCCAATTGAATACAGCCGAAATGCAGGGAACTGGGACTATAAATTATCGGGTTCCGTTGGCTATCAATCTTATTCACAGAAGCAAAGTGATTATTTCCCTACGCGCCCAGATTGGCAAAATAATCTCGATTGGCTGGTGGATGAGGGCTATGGCAGAGAATCACATTATGCGGCTAAGAATAGTACTGGCGTAAGTTATAACACCAAGCTGCAAGGTAATTATAAGTTTAGCCCGCAATTATCCGTGGGTGGTCAGGTTGGTTATGACACTGTGGGTGAATATTCGGAAGCAACGGCTCAACTCTACTTTAAATATCTTCTGGACAATTAACACGATGACTAATCTGACCATAAATCCGGTGCTGAGAAAATATCATCGCCAACAGCAGTACGTGGCGGGGTGGCAGGATCTGAGCGCATTGTTTTTCTCCGGCATATTACAAACTGCGGAAAGCGAAGATGGCAGGGCTTTTCTGCATATGATTGGCGAGAATCTCGCGCGCCGATTTCCGCTTGGCGACGTGCAGACACTGGGTGAGCTTGAAGACGGTGCCAATGCGGTATTGAGTCACTTCGGCTGGGGCATCGTGAATATTGATGCCGATGAACAGGGTATTAATTTACGCCATCAAGCGTGGCCCTATGCCACTGAAGCTGACGATCCCGAGCTGTGGCTGGCCGGTTTCTCCGCTGTGCTTGAAGGATGTTGGACAACGTGGATGCAAACTCAGGGTGCCATGAGCGAATTTGTCACCTTTCTAACGTATGGCGGTGAAAACGCTTTAAATTTCAGGTGCCAATATAAGGATAAAGAATAATGAAGAGAATTAACTGGACGAGAGTTAGTCTATTATTGCTGTGTTTAATAACGTGGCAAACGCAGGCTGAAAGCTTGGGCTGGAGCGAATATAAACAGCATTTTATTTTGCCGGAAGGGCGCGTTGTTGATAATGGCAACAATCAAATTAGTCATTCTGAAGGTCAGGGATATGGAATGATTTTAGCGGATGTTTATGATGATAAAGAAACCTTTGACCAGCTATGGAATTGGACTAAATCTCATTTGCAGCGCCAGGATAATAGCTTATTTTCTTGGCGCTATGATCCGCAAAAGCATCAGGTAAGCGATCGTAATGATGCGACCGATGGTGACGTTCTGATTGGCTGGGCGTTATTACGTGCGGGGCAGCATTGGAATAATCACGATTATTTACTGGCGTCTGAAAACATCCAGCGTTCATTATTACGTTCCGCTATCGTTACGTGGTCTGATAAACACGTTATGCTGCCGGGCGTTGATGGTTTTAAACACCCAAACTATATCAACCTTAATCCATCGTATTTTATCTTCCCTGCGTGGAACGATTTCTATCACTACTCACATAGCCAGCAATGGAAAACATTAATCGACGATGGATTAGTGCTGTTAGCCGATATGCGTTTTGGCGAATATCGATTACCAACGGATTGGGTAGCAATGCAAAAGGACGGAAAACTATCTCCGGCGGAAGGATGGCCCGCCCGCTTCAGCTACGATGCGGTGCGTATTCCGCTATACCTCAACTGGTATAGCAAGAAGCTGCCGCAAAACACGATATTTACCGACTACTGGGGAACGCTGCCGGCTGCAAATACGCCTGCATGGGTTGATATAGGCACTCACGTGGTGGCGGAATATCCGCTGTCGCCAGGAATGCGCGCTGTGAGATATTTAGCCACCGGAGATATGTGGCAAGTTTCGGAATCATTAGAGTCTAACGAAGACTACTATTCTGCCAGCCTTAAACTCTTGGCTTTGGCCGCCAGCCGTGAGTGCTGCGCTAAATCAAGCTAAAGAGCGTATGGATAATCCTATAGGGTAGCGCTGAAGTTCACCCTATAGATGAACATCATTGTGCGGATTTCTAGCTCGTTGCTAAATAAGCCCTTTAAAAAGGTGTTCAAACAACGGTTCAACAACATAGTTTCTCCTTATTTAAGTGCTTTCCCACACACTCTTTACAATCCAAATACTTTGCAATTATTCATCATCACTTTATATCTTTGCTGGTGATACTGTCTTATCCGTCAGCATAGAGATTTAGAGCATTCGCTCATCGAGGCATATCATGAAAAAATTAATTGGTGTAGCGTTGGTTGCGGCGCTGCTCGCCGGATGTGCGACCAACTCACCTTGCGTACCGGTCTATGATTCTCAAGGTCGTTTGGTGCATACCGATACGTGCATGAAGGGCACGACTCAGGATAACTGGGAAACGGCTGGTGCCATTGCCGGTGGGGCCGCAGCGGTTGCGGGTTTAACGTTGGGTATTATCGCGTTAACGAAATAACGGTGTTATTGCCGACGATGACATAAAAAAACTCAGCCTATTGGCTGAGTTTTTTTATGTGTAAACACAAACATATTATCTTTTCTTTTCATCTTCATAGCGACGCTTAGCGTCTAACGCTTCTTGGTGTGTTGGGTGCTCGCTAATCAGCGTATTGGGGCGCGGATGGTCTGCTCGTAATTCATACCAAATTTCCGTTGCGCCCTGCGTACCTTTTCTTACTTCTACAATGTCTGCATGTCTTGGATAGGGTGGTTTACCTGCCATTTGAGCTCCTTACTATCAGGTGAAATCGGCGTTGTCGCTGTTTTCAGTATAGTCAAAGAGGGAAAGTGGCTAGAGAAAACCGATTATTCTTAGCGTCAGCGCGATGGTTTAGCGAGGCGTTGGCACACCTCGGCAATGTAGCCTTCAAGATGGCGAATAAACGCGCTTACCAACACGGATGACGGGCGATGCTTGGGAAGAATTAAGCTCACGGTGAAAGGAACCTCAATGCTAAAAGCACGGATTTCAACGCCTTGCCCAACGAAATCGAGTGCGGTCAATGGATTCACAATAGAAATACCCACGCCTTGGCGAACCATCGCACAAATGGATGCGGCGCTGTGCGTCTCTACCACCATTTGGCGGTTTACCTGTTCGCGGTGAAACAGTGCATCAAGCGTCTGACGGTAGCTATCGTTAGGTGAAAGGCTGATGTAGCGCTGGTTTTCAAAGTCCTTTGGTGCCAGACGAGCTTTGCCGAGTAAAGAATGCCCGCTGGGGAGAACGCAAACTTCGTTGAACGTGGCTAGAGTCTGGCGCTCGGTACCGGGCGGCGTGTAGGTGTTTTCGGTCAGGCCAAGGTCATAGCGTTGGGCAGAGAGCCACTCTTCTAATAGAGGAGACTCCTGTGGGATCACGTTCAAACTCACGTCTTGGTGTTCACTCAAAAACGTGCGGCAAACATTCGGTAACAGCGACTGTGAGAATGCGGGCAGGCACGCGACGGAAAGCTGTGCTTGTTGGAACTGGCGAATATGTTTGGCGGCATCAACGATACGCTCGATGCCGTAGTAGGAGCGTTGTACTTCTTCAAACAGTTGAAGCCCTTGCGCAGTGGGTCTTAGGCGACCGCGCACCCGATCAAACAACGGCATTTGCAGCAGTTTCTCAAACCGAGCCAGCTCGCGGCTTACCGTGGGTTGTGATGTGTTGAGCAGCGCTGCGGCCTCGGTCAAATTCCCCGTGGTCATTACGGCGTGAAAAATTTCGATTTGGCGCAGGGAAATGGCAGGCATAGACAGCGGCGTAGTTAGCGGCATGGTCAGCGGGCTCCAAAGATGAACGGCCTATATCATAAATGAATAGACTTACCCTAAATAGATATTTTATTTAAGGCATGGGCAGTGGCAATAATCGGAGAACAACATCAAGCAACATAAAAAATAGACTGACCGCAAAGAGGATCTCATGCCACGTTCCCTAAATGATCACACTACCGCGCTGAATATCGATAATCTGATGGCGCTACCGCAGCGCTTTGGCTGCCCCGTATGGGCTTATGACGGCGATATTATTAAGCAACAGATTGAAAAACTGCGTGAATTTGATGTGATCCGCTTTGCGCAGAAAGCCTGTTCTAATATTCATATTTTACGTTTGATGCATGAACAAGGCGTCAAGGTTGATGCGGTTTCATTAGGTGAAATTGAACGTGCGCTGATGGCTGGTTTTCAGCCGGGTGGAAATCCAAGCCAAATCGTCTTTACCGCTGATGTGTTAGACGAAGCCACTCTAGCGCGCGTTGTTGAACTGAATATTCCGGTTAATGCCGGTTCAGCCGACATGCTTACCCAACTGGGGGAGCGCTCGCCGGGTCATCCGGTGTGGCTGCGTGTGAATCCGGGGTTTGGTCACGGCCATAGCCAGAAAACCAATACGGGCGGCGAGAACAGCAAACACGGAATCTGGTTCGAAGAGCTGCCGCAGGCGCTCGCGCTGATCAAGCGTTATGATTTGCAGCTGATTGGTTTGCACATGCATATCGGCTCGGGCGTGGATTACCAGCATCTGGCACAGGTTTGTGACACCATGGCGCGCCAAGTGATCGAACTCGGCCACGACATTCAGGCTATTTCAGCGGGTGGCGGCTTATCTATCCCTTATCAGCAGGGCGATGAATCTATCAATGTGTCGAACTACTATGCGCTGTGGAACGACGCTCGCGAACGTATCGCACGCCATCTTGGTCATCCAATACATCTTGAGATTGAGCCAGGGCGCTATTTAGTGGCGGAGTCCGGCGTTTTAGTGGCGCAGGTTCGTTCGGTTAAAAATATGGGCAGCCGTCATTTTGTTCTGGTTGATGCCGGTTTTAATGACCTGATGCGCCCAGCTATGTATGGCAGCTATCACCATATTTCTCTCATGCCAGCAGACGGGCGTGATGTGAGCGAACAACCGCTGATTGAATCTGTTATTGGCGGCCCTCTTTGTGAGTCCGGCGACGTATTTACGCAAAAGGCGGGGGGGAAGTGGAAACGCGTGCGCTTCCAGCGGCACAGGTCGGAGACTATTTAGTGTTCCATGATACCGGCGCTTACGGTGCATCGATGTCTTCAAATTATAATAGCCGTCCGCTATTGCCTGAGGTGTTATTTGAAAACAATCAGCCACGTTTAATTCGCCGCCGTCAGACGATTGAAGAGTTACTCGCTTTAGAAATTATGTAAACTTGTCCTCGTCATACTTCAAGCAACTTGTATTACTCGGGTATAGTGCTAAGAAGTTTCATGAGCGTTAGCAATTTGTTGACGCACATGTTTAAAGAATAATAGTTATTATTTACTCTGATATCATTAGCATTAATTGCCATATTTAACCGTTTAGATCATATCTATCCGACCTTCGCTTCCCGTAGAATAACGGTCCTAATCATTTCACGCGCATCATCTTCAGTTATGAATACCGTCAAAATACAGTCTTCAACCAGAATGAATCCGGTCTGGCAGGATATGCTGCATCAGGCTACACAAACGCTGCTTGCGCAGCGCACGCTTTTTGAGCTGATGCGGGCTCTTCACGGCTTGTCATTTTCCGTTATTCGTTTTGATCGCGTGAATATTTTGCGTCTTGATCCTTTGCATAATCGTATTACTCACTACGGTTATGACCCTGAAAGCAAACAAATGCGGTGCTCTAATGACGTGTTGTTAGCGGAAGGGCCAGGGGGAAAAGTCTGGGCCGATCAGCAGCCTATTTGTTGCCGACGCGATGTATTTGTTCAGCAATTTCCACAGGTGTCTGAACTCGCTCAGTACCGTGATTTAAACGTCTATTATCAGCTGCCGCTGACCACGCCGCGCCAAAGATTAGGCGGTATTGAATTTATTAAACACGGCGATCAGCAGTTCAGCGAAAGCGAACTGGCGCTGGCGCAGCCGTTGGCCGAAGTGGTTGCTAGCGTATTAGAAAATATTCTTGAGCGTGAACATGTTCAGCTTGAGGAAGAGAGCCTGCGCCGCGAGCGCGATCACTACCGCATCTTGGTGGATGTCACGAATGCCGTGACGTCTAAGCTTGATCTTGATGGGCTGGCTGGAGAGGTTTCCAAAGAGATCCATCGTTTCTTCGGGATCGACTATATCGGCCTGTCCGTTTTTGATGAGCAGGAAGATCGCTTTAAAGCCTATGTCGCCTGCTACCAAAGTGGAAAGCCGGTGCTGCGTGAGCAAAAATATCTGCCGTTGGAAGGTTCTCTTGCCCAACAGGTGGTGCAAAGCGAAGAGATGTTGCTGATGGATTTGCAGGACTCCACGCGCCTCGCTCCGCAGGATCGCCAGCTAGCGCAAATGCTTGCGTTTGGTCATCAGACCATCTGCCAACTGCCTCTGGTCTTTGGTAATAAAGTGTTGGGCGTTCTGAAGCTAGCGCAGTGCCAGCCCGCGATATTCAGTGATAATAATCTTAAGCTGCTGCGCCAAATTGCGGCACGTATCGCCATCG
This sequence comes from Hafnia sp. CBA7124, assembly GCF_002355555.1. Classification (NCBI taxonomy): domain Bacteria; kingdom Pseudomonadati; phylum Pseudomonadota; class Gammaproteobacteria; order Enterobacterales; family Hafniaceae; genus Hafnia; species Hafnia sp. CBA7124. The sequence continues at coordinate 782,881 of NZ_AP017469.1, forward strand.
CGGTAGATAACGCGCTGGCTTACGGTGAAATATCGCGCCTAAAAGATAGCTTGGTGCACGAGAATCGATATTTAACCGAACAAATTCGCCAAGACAGTGACTTTGGTGAAATCGTTGGCCAAAGCGCAGCGATTAAAAGCGTGTTGGAACAGGTTGAAATGGTGGCGTCGAGCGACTGTAGCGTGTTGATTCTTGGCGAAACAGGCACAGGTAAGGAATTGATCGCTCAGGCAATTCATAACCTCAGCACGCGCAATCAAAAGCGCATGGTTAAGATGAACTGCGCGGCGATCCCCAGCGGCCTGATGGAAAGTGATTTATTCGGTCATGAGAAGGGCGCTTATACCGGCGCAACCTCACAGCGAATGGGGCGTTTTGAGCTGGCGAATAAGAGCTCGCTATTTTTGGATGAGGTGGGTGATATCCCGCTTGAGCTTCAGCCGAAATTGCTGCGCGTATTACAAGAGCGAGAAATTGAGCGACTCGGCGGAAATAAAATTATTCCGGTTGATGTACGCCTGATTGCCGCGACCAATCGCGATCTGAAACAGATGGTGCTGGATCGTGAATATCGCAGCGATCTTTATTATCGCCTTAATGTTTTTCCGATCGTGATCCCACCGCTGCGTGAACGCCCTGAAGATATTCCGCTGCTGGTGAAATTCTTTACGCGCAAAATTGCTAAACGTATGAATCGCACCATCGATAGTATTCCTACGGAAACCATCCGGATGCTGTGCGATTTACCGTGGCCGGGTAATATCCGCGAACTGGAAAATATCATCGAGCGCGCCGTTATCTTAACGCGCGGACCGGTATTAAACTTGCAACTCAATGAGCTGCAATACCACCTGTCACCGCCGTTAGTGCATAAGCCTGCACAAGCGACGCCTTCTTCATGGCCTGTGACACCGGCTGCGGGAAAAGCGCCACACGCGCCCGCACAGGGCGGTGAATCCAGCGAGCGCGAACGTATTTTAGCAGCACTGCGCGAATCTAACGGGATTGTGGCTGGCCCTCGAGGTGCAGCGGCACGGCTTGGACTAAAACGCACCACGCTGATTTCGCGCATGCAGCGCTTGGGCATTTCTGCGAAGGACTAAAACCTCTCTTCTTACGGGCGAAAACTCAGTGTTTTCGCCCGTGTCATAGTGTCGACACAAGTGTCGAAACGTCATCACTCGCCAGAACCATCCCGCCTGTTTATCTTGTCACTTTGAATGATTAATTCCCGTAATTATCTGAATAACATTGGTTATTTAATTATTTTATTTATTGGCACGGATTATGCTTTTGTAGTGATTGAAACGCTCAACGCTGCCGAATGTCGGCCTGATTGAGCGTCAAACAATCAGTGGGGCGATGCCCTAGGTAACACACTCCAACCCACAATGTGGAGCGAGGCAAAGAAGTATGAAGGTCAGCGAATTAACCGAAAAGTCGCTTTATATCCATGACAAAAATGAAAAATTAATGGCGCAATGGGCTCTGTATAAAAGCAGCCTGATCAAAGCCGCAACCTCTTCCAAGCTGAAGATTTTTCATGAGTTCAGCTGCGGTGATGGTGACAGCGTTAACTTCACGGTGTTTGATCACTTTATGGTTGAAGTGAAGCTGGCAGATGAGTTTTACAGCAAAAAGATCCAGTATGGCCTGCGCATGAACGATGAGCAGGGCGAAGATCATTTTGTGGAAATTAGCCATTCAACCATCGATGAGAATGGTCAGATTGATGGCAAGGTTAACAACCGTTCGATGGATGCCGTGTTGGAACACTATCTGGATAAAATCCACGATCTGTATGAAACCTTGTATCAAGCGATGAATACTAACCAGCCGGTACGAGAATTACTGGTAGGAAAGTTAGGCGCTCAGTGATTAATACCTCTCTTCTTTTACTGAGGAGAGAGTTACCCCACCCCAACCCTCCCCTTCGCAGGGGAGGGAGCAGCTTAGTGTTCGATATTAATTCAGCGCTCGATCGGCTAATGGGAGGTTAACCCCTCCACACCTCCCCTTTGCAGGGAAGGGGGCTGTGTAGATTTCGATATTAATTCTGAGCTCGATCGGCTAATGGGAGGTTAACCCCTCCACACCTCCCCTTTGCAGGGAAGGGGGCTGTGTAGATTTCGATATTAATTCAGCGCTCGATCGGCTAATGGGAGGTTAACCCCTCCAAACCTCCCCTTTGCAGGGGAGGGAGCAGCTTAGTTTTCGATATTAATTCTGAGCTCGATCGGCTCCTCCCCCTGAGAAGGGGGAGGTTGGGAGGGGGACAATCACGAATCTCAACAAATTCTTGGCAGCGGCTCACTATGCGGTAAATCTAGCAGACGAGAGGTGCCATACATTCCGGTTAGGCGCACTTGTTTCCCTTCAGTCACCACGCCAATCGTTGCAGCGTCCACACCCAATGGATGCAGATGTAAGCTATCAAGCACCGCTTGTTCAGCCTCTGGCGCAACGGCTATCACCAGCTTTCCTTCGTTAGCAAAATTCAGCGGCTCTAACCCTAAGAGTTCACAGATACCGCGCACCGCGCTTTTTACCGGCAGTAATTGCTCGATAACATCGATGCCGCAGCCGCTCGCATTAGCGAACTCATGCATAATGGCGGTCACGCCACCGCGAGTTGCATCACGCAGTGCTCGAACGCCAGGGATATTACGCAGCGGCGCAATCAGCGGAGCCAGTACCGCGCAATCACTGGTGAGCTCAGCCTCAAGCCCTAACTGCTCGCGCAGATTTAGGATCGTGGCACCGTGATCGCCGAGTGTGCCGCTGACGATCAGTTTGTCACCGGGCTGGATCTCAGACGTTCCCCAGTGAATATCGTTCGGGATCGCGCCGATACCGGCAGTGTTGATAAAGATCTTATCCGCCGCGCCGCGCTGAACCACTTTGGTATCGCCAGTGACAATCTGAATATTTGCCGCACGCGCAGTCGCCGCCATGCTACGCACGATCTTCTCCAGATCGACCAGCGGTAACCCTTCTTCAAGAATAAAGCCACAGGAGAGATATTTTGGCTGAGCGCCACTTACCGCCAGATCGTTGGCGGTACCGCATACGGCCAGCTTGCCAATATCGCCACCGGGGAAAAATATTGGATCGATCACGTAGCTATCGGTGGTGAAGGCCAAGCGATCGCCGTGCTGGTTGAAAACACTTAGCGGCAAACGCGCCTGATCTTCACGTTCATCTAAAGCGGGATTGCTAAACAGGGGCAAAAACAGCGTATCAAGCAGTTGCTGCATCGCACGGCCACCGCTGCCATGCGCCATCGTTATCACATCATCTTTAGACCATTCACTCATTCTTCGTACCTTCTCTTATTCAAGCCCACGACGATATTGATAGAACGCCGCACAGGCTCCTTCAGAAGAAACCATCAGCGCACCAAATGCGTTTTGCGGATTACAGCCAACGCCAAACAGAGGACATTCGGCCGGTTTGCAGCGACCGGTAAGTACATCGCCGCAGCGCGCTCTGGGATCATCGGCGACTTTCTGCTCTTGCGGATGGAAGCGTAATTCAGCATCAAACTGAGCATACGCAGGGCTTAAGCCTACGCCGGAATGGGCTATTTCGCCTAAACCGCGCCATTCGCTGCTTTCTTTGGTAACGAATACTTCATCCAAGACCTTCTGCGCGATTGCGTTGCCGTGATCGGGAACGATGCGGCGGTATTGATTCTCTACGCTACAGCGTTCTTCGGCAATTTGCGCCACCAGCATGTCCAGCGCTTGCAAAATATCGAGCGGCTCAAAGCCGGTGATAACCAAAGGCTTATGGAAATCTTCGCAGATAAACTCATAGGGATGAGCGCCAATGACCATGCTGACATGGCCGGGTGCGAGGAAGCCGTCGATGCGTACATCCGGCTGCTGCAATAGGCTGCGCAGCGTAGGCGTGATCGTAATGTGCTGGCAGAAAACCGAGAAGTTTTTTAAACCCAGCGCTTTTGCCTGTTGCAAAGTGACCGCGGTGCTTGGCATCGTGGTTTCAAAACCAAGGCCGAAGAACACCACTTCTTTGTCTGGATTCTGCTGCGCCAGCGCAAGGGAATCCAACGGGGAATAAACGATGCGAACGTCAGCGCCTTTGCGTTTGGCATCCAGCAGAGAACCGTGGCGCCCAGGGACGCGCATGGCATCGCCAAAGGTACAAAAAATCACGTCCGGCTGGCTGGCAATTTCGACACACTCGTCAATGCGGCCCATTGGCAGAACACAAACGGGGCATCCGGGACCGTGAACAAACTCGATCTCCGGTGGCAGCAACTGATCTAAGCCAAATTTGAAAATAGCGTGAGTATGTCCGCCACAAACTTCCATCAGTTGAAGAGGAAGTTTGCAGTGTGAAGGTAAGGTTCGAACCCGTTCTGTAATCCGCTGAACCAGCTTTTTCGCTAGCTCAGGATCGCGGAACTCATCAACAAACTGCATATCTCATACCACCTTACTTTTCACTGACCTGAGGAGCGGGTTCGCCGTTACGCAGGAAATAGCCCACGTCCTCTTCAACTTCTTGCATGGCCATTAACGCATCCAGCGTATCTTTGGCTTCGGCTTCATCGAGAATGCTCATGGCAAAACCAACGTGAACCAGCACCCACTGCCCAAGCATCTCTTGAGGTGAGCCTTCACAGACCAGCGCGATATTGACTTCGCGCTTCACGCCACACACGTCAACCATGGCCATTTGATGAATATCATCGCCAACGGCAACGACCTGACCTGGAATTCCTAAGCACATACGTTTGTCTCCAACCATGCAAGCCAAGCATCCATTCCTTCACCGCTGGTGGCGGAAAGTTGGATAACGGTGATCTGTGGATTAACGCGTTTTGCATTGGCAATGCAGGCTTCAACGTCAAAGTGCAGATACGGCAGCAGATCGATTTTATTAATAATCATCAGTGAAGAGGCCGCGAACATATGCGGATATTTCAGCGGTTTGTCTTCGCCTTCGGTAACGGACAGCACGGCAACTTTATGACGTTCGCCAAGATCGAAGCTAGCTGGACACACCAAGTTCCCAACGTTCTCAATAAACAGCAGGCTGCGGTCTGGTAGATTCAGGCGATGCATCGCGTCGTGCACCATTTGTGCATCCAAGTGGCAGCCTTTACCGGTGTTCACCTGAATAGCCGGAACGCCGGTTGCGCGAATACGCTCTGCGTCATTGGTCGTTTGCTGATCGCCTTCAATCACGGCGCAACTGTATTGATCGGCAATGCGCTTGAGGGTTTCCGTTAGCAGCGTTGTTTTGCCTGAGCCAGGGCTTGAGACCAAATTCAGTGCGGCAATATGCTGCTGGGTAAAATGCTCACGGTTGTGCTCGGCCAGATGGTTATTTTTGCCGAGAACGTCTTGCTCAATTTGCAGCATACGGCGTTGGGTCATGCCGGGCGCATGGCTACCTGCCTCGCCTTTACCGTAGTGCAGATCGTTATCTTGCTGTTCTGGCGTAAATTTTTCGTCGTGTTTATCGAGATGCTTTTCTAGGCGCTTTTCTGCGTGCTTATTTTTGCTCTTATTCTTGTGTTTATGCTTGTGGTCGTGAAGATGCAGTTCAGCATCAGAGGCAAGTACGTAGTTATAGTGATGATGATGTACGTCGCCGGTGTGATGATAATGGTGGTGCACGACGACGGTCTGAGGGTGTTCATCCTGCGCGTGCTGATGTTGATGCCCATGGTGATGAGCGTGCTCATGCTCATGATGACCATGTTCGTGGCTGTGATCATGCCCGTGTTCATGACCATGGTGATGGTCGTGATGGTGCCCGTGCTCATGATGATGGTTGTGATCGTGATGATCGTCGCCTTCAATGCGCTGTTCGCCAGCCGCGCAACCGCAAGTAGTACACATAAATTCTCTCCCGAAAACTATTCGATTTCGATTTGTTTGATTTGCATGCTGTCGCCGCTGTCCACGCGCAGATTATGGCTCTGGCAATGTGGGCATCCTGCGTCATGCGCTGATACGGTAATGGCCTGACTACAATCCCAGCACCAGGCTTGAGCTGGTTGGGTGGTGATGTGCAGCGCACATCCCTCGGCCACGCTGCCACGGCAGACGATTTCAAAGCAAAAATGTACGGCGCTCTCTTCAATACATGAGAGTGCGCCAATCTCCAGCCATACACCGGTTACGCGCTTCACGTTGTTGGCTTGAGCCTGCTGTTCGATGATGTCAAATGCGCTCTGGCATAGGGTTAGTTCATGCATAGTGGTTATCTTATTTTTTATGGCGGGCATATCCTCGGTGAATACACACCGTGGCACCTTGATTACCGTCATTAGATGGCTGATTGATAGCATAGTGATGGCGCAACATTTACGCCTTTGCGATCGCCCTCGCATCCCATCGCTGAGCGGCGGCAATGACCGCCTGTCCTAACGCCAGAGCACCATCTCCAGCGGGTAATGCTTGCGGCAGTAACAGCGTGAATTCAGCCAAATTTTGCTGTAACAGTTGGCGTAACAAGCGGTTATGTAAGACTCCGCCAGCCATCACGATCGTGCGGCAGTTTTCTACGTTTGCGTGAACCCGCACTAAGTCTGCGAGCCCGTGAGCCAATGCATAATGAAATGCATAGGCGCGATCTTCCGGTGTGGCCTGCCAACGGAGCCACTGTTGCCAGAAAGCGGCCATATCGAGATTATTGTGTGCATCCAGCGGCAATGATACCGGCGGGTGCCGTTCCTGAGCCTGCTGGGCTAAGGCTTCTAATCGACAGGCGGCTTCACCTTCAAAGCTGATTGCTTCAGGGCAAATGCCTAATGCCGCGGCCGCCGCGTCAAATAATCTTCCTGTGGAAGACGCCAGTGGGCTATTGAGTCCGCGTTCAATCGCCCGCTGCAAAACTTGCCAAGGGTGAGAAAGAATAAATTTGGCTTCAGGGTAGCTTTGCCAGTTGGGAACAAAACGTAGCAACTGTGCCAGCAGGTTTCGCCACGGTTGACGAGCGGCCAAATCACCACCTGCAAGTGCAACGGCGGGTAATCCGCCCAAGCGCTGCATTTGGCGATAATCCACCCGTAAACACTCACCGCCCCAAAGGGTGTTATCTGCGCCAAAACCAATACCATCAAGCGCCAGCCCAATCAGCGGCGGCGTATCTAAAGGAATACCATGCTCAACCATGCAGGCTGCAAGATGCGCGTGATGATGCTGAATGGGTAAACATTCAAGGTTCAGTTCTTGCGCCTGTTGCAGAGCAAACTGGGTGCTGACATAGGCCGGATGCATATCACAGGCGATCGCTTCTGAACTAAACTGATAGATTTGGTGCAGCAATTTCCATGTTTGGTTGAACTGCTGCTGTACGCGTTCGTCGCTTAAATCACCGAGGTGCTGGCTGAGTACGGCCCGATTGCCTTTTAACAGACAAAACGTATTTTTCAGATCGCCACCGACAGCGGCTACGGCAGGCAACGATTGGAAACTCTCTGGTAAATCAATAGCATCAGGTACATAGCCTCGTGAGCGGCGGAGCATTTCGCTACCGTGTGGTTGCCAACGAATCACTGAATCATCAACGCGTTGGATGATATCTCGGTTATGCAGCAGCCAAATATCTGCGATATCGGCCAGATCGTGTAGCGCCTGTGAGTTGCTCAATGCGGGAGGTAAACCATTGGCATTGCCCGATGTCATCACTAAGGGACGCCCCATTTTTTGCATCAATAAATGATGCACGGGGTTCGACGGCAGCATGACGCCAACCTCATCCAATTGCGGCGCAATGTCATCTAATACCAAGGTAGATTTTTGCAGCAACACAATGGGGGCGGCAGGGCTGCTCAGCAGCTTGAGTAAGTCGTCTGCAACGTTATCTCGGCAATAGGCACGCACCCAGCTTTCATTGGGTAACATGACGGCTAAAGGCTTGGCTGGTCGGTGCTTACGCTGGCGCAGAAGTTGTACCGCGTGTGGGTTGGATGCATCGCAGGCCAGATGGAATCCGCCGATGCCTTTAATGGCTGCAATGCCGCCGTTAAGCAGTACGTCGATCACTTCCTTCCACGCATGGGCACCCATAAAAGGCTGCCCACCAGCGCTATTACAGCTCCACAGATGGGGGCCGCAGGCGGCACAGGCCGTCGGCTGGGCATGAAAGCGCCGGTTAGCGGGATTTCGGTATTCCTGATCGCAGGTCGGACACAGCGGAAAAACTGCCATCGCGGTGAAAGGGCGATCGTATGGCATACGCTGAATAATGGTAAATCGTGGCCCGCAGTGGGTGCAGTTAATAAACGGATAGCCAAAACGGCGGTTGGCCGGATCGTTCATCTCGCGCAGACATTCTGGGCAGGTGGCGGCATCGGGCACAATTTGGGTGTCCATTTGACCCTGACCGCTTTCAATAATGCAGAACTCATGAGGCAGATCACCGCCGAGCCATTCTTGTTTGCTGATCGTGTCAATGCGCGCCAGCGGTGGGCATTCCTGACGTAAAAGGTGACAGAAGTGTGCGATATCTGCGGGTAAACGTAGGGCGATTAATACGCCTTGGGCATCATTACTCACTTCGCCTTGCAGCTTAAGTCGTTGAGCCAGTTGCCAGACGAACGGACGAAAACCAACACCTTGGACTTTGCCTTTTACTCTCAGCAAGATTGCGTTGTGACTCAAGGTGGCTCCTGAAGACTACGTCATATCAAAGATGACTATTTTCCGTATTTAAACGATAAACATCTTTGATGTGGGGCAGCGTGTGTGCAAAAAGGATTAGTAAAGCGAGTATTTTCTTTATCACCTCTCCCATAAAGAGAGAGGTGATAGTAAAAGAGCTAAAAATTAAGCACGAACCATCATGCGTTCAGCGTCTTCAACATGATGACGCAGGCGCGATTTCATTTCGTTATAGGTCTGAGAGGCGTAATTCTCCGCCCAATCCTGATCGATGATAGGCTCAACGCGTACCGCACAGTATTTGGTTTCTGGCGTTTTAGATACGGGGTCCAGATTATCCTGAGTTAGCTCGTTGCACGCGCCAATCCACCACTGATACGTCATGTAAACGGCACCTTTATTGATGCGTTCGTTGTAGTTACAGCGCGAGATCACTTTGCCACGGCGAGATTCCACCCATAGGATTTGCTGATCGCAAATTCCCATACGCTGAGCGTCTTCAGGATGCATCTGCACAAAGCCCGGTTCATCGGCCAATGTTTGCAGCGCGGCACAGTTACCGGTCATGGAGCGACATGAGTAATGGCCTACTTCACGCACGGTACACAGTACCAGAGGGAACTCTTCGTCAGGGATCTCGGCCGGAGCGCGCCACGCGGTTGCGAACAGTTGACCTTTTCCTGTTGGGGTATCGAAATGGTTGTCTTTATACAAATAAGGCGTGCCGGGGTGATCGAGCGTTGGGCATGGCCACTGTACGTGTCCCATTTCCCCAATTTTCTCGTAGGTTGCGCCGTAATACAGCGGGCACAGCTCGCGCAGTTCATCCCAGATCTCTTCGTTGCTGTTGTAATGCATCGGGTAGCCCATCTCTGTGGCCAGCAGACTGATAATTTCCCAGTCACGTTTAACGTTGCCTTTCGGCTCGATGGCTTTTCCGAAACGTTGGAATCCGCGGTCGGCACAGGAGAAGATCCCGCCGTGTTCGCCCCAGCTGGTAGCCGGTAAAATAACGTCGGCCTGCTCAGCGGTTTTGGTCATGAAGATGTCTTGCACCACCACAAACTCTAAGGCGTCAAAGCCTTTGCGCACCAGACCTAAGTCGGCTTCGGTTTGCAGGGGATCTTCGCCCATGATGTAGTAGGCTTTGACTTTGCCTTCAAGGGCTAAGTGCGGCACTTCAGTAATGCGATAGCCGATATTAGGGTCCATATCGTCCACATTGATGCCCCACGCTTTGGCAAATTTGGCGCGAATTTCTGGGTTTGTCACCGACTGATAGCCCGGGAATTCGTTAGGCAATACGCCCATATCACAGGCCCCTTGTACGTTGTTTTGACCACGTACAGGGCCAACGCCCACGTCAGGACGGCCGAGATTGCCGGTCAGTAACGCTAAACCGGATAGGCCTTTCACCACGTCAACGGCTTGTCCAAACTGAGTGACGCCCATCCCCCACATAATGGTGGCGGAAGGTGCCGCTGCGTAGGTGCGCATAGCTTGGCGAATATCTTCGGCGGGAACGCCAACCAGTTTTTCGACGGCTTCTGGGCTGTAGTCGGCAACGATTTGGCGATACTCCTCGAAGCCTTCGGTGAAATTAGCCACATAGCTTTTGTCGTAAAGATTTTCTTCAATCAGGACGTGAGCAAAGGCATTCACCAGCGCCATATTGGTGCCGTTGTTCATTTGCAGATGCTGATCGGCAATGCGCGCCGTTTCTATTTTGCGTGGATCGCAAACGATGATTTTGGCACCTTTTTCTTTGGCCTTAATCACGCGACGCGCCACGATAGGGTGGGAATCTGCGCAGTTATAGCCAAAGACCAGCAGGCATTTGGAGTTTTCGATATCGGTGATGGAGTTGCTCATGGCGCCGTTGCCCAGCGTTTGCTGCAAGCCAGCAACCGACGGGCCGTGGCAGACTCGCGCACAGCAGTCAACGTTGTTATTGCCGGTAACGGCACGAGCAAACTTCTGCATCACATAGTTGGTTTCATTACCTGTTCCGCGTGAGGAGCCGGTATGCATGATCGACTTCGCGCCATATTTTTGTTTGATTTCTTTTAGGCGCTGCGCGGTATAGCTGATGGCTTCATCCCAAGAGACGACTTCAAATTTTCCACCTTTTTCTCGGCGGATCATTGGCTCATTCAAGCGCGGCGTTAGCAGTTTTGTATCGTTGAGAAAATCCCAGCCAAAATAGCCCTTCAGACAAAGCTCACCCTGATTGGTGACGCCGTTTGCGCCTTCGGCACGAACTATTTTACCGTTTTCAACACAGAGGCTGATTTTGCATCCTGCGCCGCAGTAGGGGCAGACGGTGACGACTTTACTTTTCACAACGTCGAGATTATTGACAACGATTGAGTTATTCACTGTAGGTGAATTCATAACGAGACCTTACCCCGAACCGGGGATAATGAATGGTTGTTAATCAAGCCTTTTGGTTTTGAAGCTGCAGCCAGTCAACGGCAACTTCAATCAATAGGATTTAAAACTGCATGAGATGAAAGCGTTAAAATGTGAAACCGTTAGAACATGAAATCGATTGTGGTATCGAGCGCAGCACGGCGGCGTTTTTCATTGATCATGTCTTGCATGGCATTGCGGTCAATAAGCTTCAATGCATTGGTGGGACAGGTTTCAACGCACGCAGGGCCATTAGCGCGGGTATGGCACAGGTCGCATTTGTTGGCTTCGGCCTTAGACGAAACCATCATGGCAGAGGCGCCATTTTGACGAACGACCGGAGAAGTGACCACTTCCATGGTGCCGTATGGGCAAGCCACCACGCAGGTTTTGCAGCCGATACATTTTTCCTGTGACACATAGATGAAGTCTTTTTGGCGAGTAATGGCACCATTCGGGCAGACGTTGGCACAAGGGGCATCTTCGCACTGGCGACACAGGATCGCTGTACTGACGTTTTCCCCTTTAATGACGTGAATGCGCGGGGTGAAGTTGTCTTTGGACAGGTTGTGAAGTTCGCTGTCTTCACGGTGAGCCATGACGCAGGCGACTTCACAGGTGCGGCAGCCGATACATTTTTTAGGATCTGCAATGACGAACCGGTTCATCAATTAACTCCTGATTTCTCATTATATTTAGTGAGGCAGAAAGAACCTGCCTATGCTCAGATTGCTTATCGGTACTAGTAAGCACACATCATGCCAACTGTATTTCTATGGGTGTTTTTTTGTTTTAAATTAGTGGGTTGCTTTCTAATCTTATTTTTTGAAAGCTAAAAATTGCACGCTGAATTGCCCGCTCGACAGGGGGATTCGACATAAGTGTCGAATAATTTGCGCGACACGACATTGGCAACATTATCGTTGGAATGGAGATCTCACTCGTTGATCTTGGCGGTGATAATGGACGTGTTGATTTGATAAAAAGGTGGGATTACGACTTTAGGTCTCTGAACTCATGGACGTTAGCGTTCTTAAAATGAGAATCCAAGATGATAAAAATGCCCCGCATTGCTGAAAACAATACGGGGCATTTATATTTAACGACCTGCCTCTAACCTTCCGCGGTTTCTCGCAGACGACGTTTGATATTGTCGTATTCGCGAACGACGTACTGCTCGGCGTCTTCCTGATCCTTAATGGCATCTACCGCAACGGCACAGTATTTGTACTCTGGCGTTTTGGTAATTGGACTCAGGTTTTCAGCAACCAGTTCGTTACAGGCACCGATCCACCATTGATACGTCATATAGACCGCACCTTTGTTTGGACGGTTGCTCACGTTGGCGCGGGTAATGACTTTACCCTGACGTGAACGAACCCAAACCAGTTCCTGATCGCGAATGCCAAAGCGTGCGGCATCTTCAGTATTGATTTGGATAAAGCCTGGTTCGTCTGCCAGTGCAGCCAGTGCCTTACAGTTACCGGTCATCGAGCGGCAGCTGTAGTGGCCAACTTCACGCACGGTCGCCAATACCATTGGGAATTCGTCGCTGACTTTATCAATCGGCGGACGCCATTCACAGGTATAGAACTGACCCTTACCGTTAGGGGTATCGAAATTACCGCCTTCATACAGGTAAGACGTTCCTGGGCTTTCGAGCGTTGGGCATGGCCATTGAATGTAGGCCAGATCGGCCATTTTTTCATAGGTCGCGCCGTAGTAGATCGGGCACAGCTCGCGAAGTTCGTCCCAGATTTCCTGCGTGTTGTTGTAGTGCATTGGGTAACCCATCGCGGTGGACATCAGGCTAATGATCTCCCAGTCGCGTTTAACATCACCCACAGGCTCTACGGCTTTGTAGAATCGCTGGAAACCGCGGTCGGCTGCGGTGTAAACACCTTCATGCTCACCCCACGACGTTGCAGGGAATACGACGTCTGCAATGGCGGCGGTTTTGGTCATGAAGATATCCTGAACGATCAGAATATCCAGCTTCTCAAAGGTACGACGGATCGTCGCCAGATCCGGCTCGGTCTGTAAGGGATCTTCACCCATGACGTAGTGCGCTTTGATCAGACCGTGGTCGATGTTATGCGGCACTTCGCTCAGCGCATGGCCGATATGGGCTGGCAGGGAAGGAACGCCCCACGCCTTGGCAAACTTCTCACGGGCGGCTTCATCAGTGACATACTGATAGCCCGGATAAGTATTTGGCAGCGCACCCATATCACAAGCGCCCTGAACGTTGTTTTGACCACGAACAGGACCTACGCCCACGTGTGCTTTACCTAAGTTGCCGGTCAGCAGCGCCAGGCTGGTAAGCGTACGAACGGTTTCGACACCCTGATAGAACTGGGTAACGCCCATGCCCCACAGAATGGTTGCCGTTGGTGCCTTGGCATACATGCGTGCGGTTTCACGGATCATCTGCGCACTGATACCGGTGATTTCTTCAACAGATTCTGGCGTATACGGCAAGACCAGAACGCGGAAGGTTTCAAACTCTTCGGTATGCTGTTGGATGAATTCACGGTCGTGAAGATTTTCTTCAATGATGACGTGAGCCAGCGCATTCAGCAATGCGATGTTAGAACCGTTTTTAAGCGGAACATGAATGTCGGCGATGCGCGCGGTTTCGATGAAACGCGGGTCGCAAACAATAATTTTAGCCCCTTTCGCTTTCGCCTTAATAATACGGCGAGCCACGATAGGGTGGGAGTCTGCGGCGTTATAACCGAAGACAAAAATGCATTGGGTATCTTCAATCTCAACGATTGAGTTACTCATGGCGCCGTTACCGACCGATCGCTGCAGACCTGCAACCGAAGGGCCGTGTCAGACGCGCGCGCAACAGTCGATATTGTTAGTACCGATGGTTGCGCGAGCAAATTTTTGCATCACATAGTTAGTTTCATTACCAGGACCGCGGGAAGAACCGGTGGTCATGATGGCATCTGGGCCGTATTTTTCTTTTACAGCCAGCAGGCGGGAGCTTGCGAATTCAATCGCTTCTTCCCATGAGACGTTTTCTAGCTTTCCACCGCGTTCACGGCGGATCATTGGTGACTTCAAGCGCGGAGTCAGGATTTTAGTATCGTGGATAAAATCCCAGCCGTAATACCCTTTCAGGCACAGCTCGCCTTGGTTCGTCACGCCATTCGCACCCTCAGCGCGAATGATTCTACCGTTATCGACCACCAGATTGATTTTGCAACCTGATGCGCAATAAGGGCAGACCGTGATGACTTTCTTCATCAACATTGCTCCTATTTTATGCGGCCGGAAGGGACACAATCCGGCTCGTATACATACCGCTCAGCAAGCCGAGCGTTATTTAATGTTTATTCATCTTTTTATATGCATGTACTGTGCCAGTTTTGTACCCCTTGCGGGTGATGGCTAATACGTTGAACTATAAGGGCTCAGGAGGGAGGTGAGTGCTGATCGACATCATCAAAGCGGTGACGAGTTCGACAGTTTTGTCGAAGTGAGATACTCCCTCCCAGTCTCCCCCTTGGCGGGGGAGGGCAGATCACGTGAAGTGTTCAGGAAAGGGAGGGAATTTGTGGAAATGAAAATCAGCTCTGGCTACTCACCCCAAACTCATCCTCGTAGGCCACCAGCAGTTCAAATCCGCCCTGATCGCCCCAGTTATTCAGACGCTGATAGACTGTTTCGACGGCGTCTTTCACCGGTTGCATCATCGGGGCATAAAACGCGACGATGGCGGGCTGAATACCCACAAAGGTGATATCCGGTACATCTTCACGCAGTTGCTCGATCAAATAGCTCAGCGGCAGATTATGGGTGGTGACGATAAACAGCTCGGCAATATCTTTTTCATCGATGATGCGGATTTCGCCGGGTTCTAATCCCATTTCGGTGGCATCAACGATGATCAAACGCTCTGGTTTCATCTCGCGGATCGCGTGGGAGTAGCTTTCCGGCGACGTGCCTCCGTCGATGACGGCCCAACCGGCTATCGGATGGTCGGTGACCTTTTCGGCTAACAACGGCCCAGCGCCATCGTCACCCATCATGCTGTTGCCAACGCATAACAATAAATTCTTAACGGGGTGAGCACTCTCTTCTAAAAAACTAGCCATCGCGTCTTTTCACCATCAGATAGATTGCGGGTTCATTTTCGATCATCTGCAGCGCAGCGATCAGTGCGTCTGTCCATGTCTGTTCTTGCTCATTCATCTGCGGACGCGCTTTATCTAAAGCGCAGGCCAGCAAATGCGTGTGCGTACTGTCGATACAGATTTCGCCATAGCGAGGAAGCCCTTCCAGTTTGCGGCGTGCCGTACTTTCTTCCGGCAGCTTGGCTACCCACGCCCGATACCCCGTCAGCGGACATTCCAAACAGGTTTTCAGGCAGTCGATCACCCCGAGGTGATGGCCAATCGCGAGGCTGTAATAGATAACTTCTTTCGCTTCCTGCGGAGTTCTGTCCTCATCTTCCTTTTTTTGCACGAACTTACGGCTCAGGGAGTAGAACACCACCATCGGATCTTGTTCGTGATAAGGCTGATTACGGGCGTGGTCAGTCATTAGAAATTGCCTCCGCGAGCAGCATCATGGCACACCGCCTGTAGGCGAGAGATGATCTCGGTTAGGCGAGGATCATTTTCGTGTGCTAAAAACTGCGCCACGCGTGCTTCAACGGTGAGATCGTTTTGCTGGGCAAGAAGATCCATAAATTTATCGGCGATCTGGCGGCCATAGCGATAACCGGACATACGGCGTGCTTCACGATCGATCATAACGCGTAGCTGTTGTGGGATCGCCGGATGCAAGATAGCGGCCTGCTCATCTTCAGCTTGCTGGTGGTGTTCGCCTTTCAGTTTTTGATCGAGCAAACCCAGCGCCATGGCAAAACCATAAATGGTGGCAGCAGGAGTTGGTGGGCAACCAGGAATGTAAACGTCCACCGGCACAATTTTGTCCGTGCCGCCCCAAACGCAGTATAAATCGTGGAAGATCCCACCGCTGCAACCGCAGGCGCCGTAGGAGATCACGATTTTTGGATCCGGTGCGGATTCATACGCACGGATCGCAGGAATACGCATTGAACGGGTCACCGCACCGGTAAACAGCAGAATGTCAGCATGACGCGGAGACGGAACGACTTTGATCCCAAAGCGTTCGGTATCAAATAACGGCGTTAGCGCAGAGAAGATTTCGATTTCGCAGCCGTTACAACCGCCGCAGTCCACGCGGTAAACGTAGGCTGAGCGACGAATATCTTTCAGCAGCGTGCTTTTGAGTTTCGCAATCTGCTCATCGACGGTGATAGGTACTGGTAAACCGTTGGCGTCGCGTGGTCCGATAATCGGTGAGCCGTTGGCTGGCTGTTGAGTAATGATTTGGCTCATTGTGCCGCCTCCTGTGTCAGGTGACGTCCCAGCGTGATACGCGCTGAGTGGGTAATGTTGTTTTTACGTTTACAGTTGGGGCAGGTTTCAAACTGCGAGCGGCGCTCTTCGGCCTGCTCTTCCGTTAAATTGCCCGCCTGAATCAGTAATGCCATGGCATAGTCGATCTCTTTTTGTGCCGCGTAAGGTGCGCCACATTCCACGCAGTTGCAGACTTTGAACTCTGCGGTTTGGAACAGATCGCTTTTGTTCCATACCGCCATTTCAAACTCTTGTGACAGCTTGATCGCCGCGGTTGGGCACACTTCTTCACAGCGTGCGCAGAAAATGCAGCGGCCAAGATGTAATGCCCAAGTGCGCGTACCTTCACGCGCATCGGTTTCCATGGTTAACGCATTGGCCGGACAAGCGGCCGTGCATGCGCCACAGGCGATGCACTGCTCTGGATTGTATTCAGGCTTACCGCGAAAGTTCGGATCAACCTGCATTGGCTTGGCAGGATAAGCCACCGTCGCATTGCGATGCTTAAACGCCGTTTTTAATAATTTCAGCATGGGTATTCTCCTGACCTTACTTCAGCGGTGAGTCTTTGCGTTCCAGACCATAGCGCTCGATTTCTTTGTACGGTACGGTAACGGACTTGCGTTTACGCACGTCGACCAGCGTTACGCGGTCGGTACAGGAGTAGCAAGGGTCAAGGCTACCGATGATTAATGGTGCATCGGATACCGTGTTGCCTCGCAGCATGTAGCGCAGCGTTGGCCAGTTAGAGTAGGTGGCCGCACGACAGCGCCAGCGGTAGAGTTTCTGGTTATCACCGGTCATCGACCAGTGAATATCATCGCCGCGTGGCGCTTCAGAGAAGCCCAGTGCGAAACGGTTTGGAATATAGGTGAAGCCTTCAACGGCCAGCGGGCCGCCCGGCAAATTATCTAAACCGAAGTCGATCATATTCAGCGCGGTGAAGACTTCATTCACGCGAACTTTGACGCGAGAAATCACGTCGCAGCCGGTTTCCGTGTGGATTTCCATTGGCAGCAGATCGTAACCCGCAAATGGGTGATCCACGCGGGTATCACGGGCATGACCGCTGGCGCGGATCA
This sequence comes from Hafnia sp. CBA7124, assembly GCF_002355555.1. NCBI lineage: Bacteria > Pseudomonadati > Pseudomonadota > Gammaproteobacteria > Enterobacterales > Hafniaceae > Hafnia > Hafnia sp. CBA7124. Next base: position 800,422 of record NZ_AP017469.1, read on the forward strand.
TTGGACCGACGTTGCTGAAATCGCGTGCGATTTGTGGATCTAAACGACCCACGCCGACGGTGCGCTGTTCCATATTTGGCGTGCTGAACAGGATATCAACCAGCGTTTTCACTTCGGCACGCATTTCAGCGGCCAGCTTGCGGGTTTGGATCATGTCGTCTTTCAGCAGATCGCGGCGGATGCCGCCGATCAGATTCAGACCGTAGGTTTTACGCGCGCCGGTGAGGATTTCAGCCATTTTCATGGATTTTTCACGTACGCGGAAGAACTGCATAAAGCCAGAGTCAAAGCCGACGAAGTGGCACGATAAACCGAGGTTCAGCAGATGGCTGTGTAAACGTTCGACTTCCAGCAGAATAGAACGAATAGCCTGTGCACGCTCAGGAACCTGAATGCCCATCGCGTTTTCTACTGAAGAGGTGTACGCGGTGCTGTGTGCAAAGCCACAGATGCCGCAAACACGGTCAGATAGGAAGGTCACTTCGTTATAACCCATGCGGGTTTCGGCCAGCTTTTCCATGCCGCGATGGACGTAGAAAAGACGATAATCGGCATCTACGATATCTTCACCGTCAACGAACAAGCGGAAATGACCCGGTTCGTCAGAGGTGATGTGCAGTGGCCCGATAGGGACAATTTTACCACTTTTGCTTTCGTTGATGAACGGATAGGTTTCAACGTCAGTGGTTGGCGCCGGACGCTGACGATAGTCCATCGAGTCTTTGCGCAGCGGATACAGCTCATCTGGCCAATCATCTGGCAGCACCAGACGGCGCTCATCAGGTAATCCAACGGGGATTAAACCGTACATATCACGCACTTCGCGTTCGCCCCAAACGGCAGCCGGTACGCGAGGGGTAACAGACGGGAACTCTAGCGTTCTTTCATCGACCAGCGCTTTTACGGTGATCCAACATTTGGTGCCGGTTTCCATGGAGAGCACGTAGTACACCGCATAGCTGCCGCACAGTGGACGTTCGTCATTGCCGAACAGAACCGATAACCAACCGCCTTGTTTGTAATACAGAAACTCAACCACTTCCGGCAACATATTGGTTTTAATGGTGATGGTTGCCTGAGTGTCTGTCTGCCAGCTTTCGTCCAGAATCGCTGAAGGGAACTGCTGACGCAGTTCCTGAATGTAATGTTGACCTGTTTTTTGCTGATTCATAAACCGTGATGCCCCGTAAGCTGAGAGGGTGAAATAGTGAGTAGGTGAGTGAAGGTTGTCATAACCGGCCTCACGCAATTAACCATGATAAGAACGCCATTACCGCCAGACCGAAACCGGCCCAAGTGGTGTAAGACGTTTTCAGGAAGCGCAAACGGGCAACGCTGTTTTCAAACAGGGCGATAAGGGCAATCCCAACCAGCAGTTTGATAAAGGCAACCACGATCGCCAGAACCAAAGCACCCGCGCTGAAAGTGGCCATTTGACCCCAAGGGACAAAAACGCCGATGAAGAGTTGCAGAACAACTAACTGCTTAAGGCTGATGCCTAATTTCAGCACGGCAAACGCCGAACCGGAATATTCGGTCAACGGACCTTCCTGCAATTCTTGTTCGGCTTCGGCCATATCGAAGGGCAGTTTGCCCATTTCGATAAAGGTGGCAAATGCACAGGCCAGAAGTGCCAGTACCAGAGCCAGTGAGGAATTCACGTCCCAGTTCAGTACGTGGAAACTCATCACGCCCAGATTCGTTGAACCTGCTAATAGCGCGGCAACCCAAAGGCCTAGCATGAGAATCGGTTCAACTAAGATGCCCAGCATGGATTCACGGCTAGCGCCGATACCGGTGAAGGTGCTTCCGGTGTCTAAGCCTGCAATCGCAAAGAAGAAACGCGCAACGGCAAACAGATACACCACGGTAATCAAATCACCAATCGGTGATAGCGGACTGATGACGGTGACAATCGGCAGGGCCGTCGCGATGGTGAGCATGGTGCCAACCATCACATAAGGCATCATCTGGAAGAACACGCCTGAAGCCGCTGGAGAAATATTTTGTCGTCTAAACAGTTTAAAAATATCGCGGTAATCCTGAAAAATATCAGGGCCGCTGCGGCTGTGAATTTTGGCACGCAGCACGCGGGAAATTCCGCTAAATAACGGAGCCAGCGCCAACAGGGCTAAAGCCTGAATCAACGCCAGCGCAAGGATAGAAAGCGAACTCATGTCATTCTCCTCAGGCGAAAATCGCCACTAGCAGCAGGGCGAGTTCAATCACCGCTAACGCTGGATAAACGCGCATTGCACCGTCACGCAGCAGACCACCGAACACAGGCGCGGGGTTGCAAACTTTACGTAGGCGATAGATCGGAGCAAACATCACGCGCAAAGGCTGAGCGAAGCCGGTTGCCGTAACCACCATTTCCGCTTCGTGCCCATAACCACAGGCCCATGCATCACCGTGGCTACGGCGTGGCAGGCGTGAGTTTTTGTACATACCCACGAGCAGCATTGGCAGAATCGGGAAGGCCAGCATCAAAATGGCGATCATCGGTGTTGAAAGCAGAGTGGTATTGGTGGTGCCAGAAATCATCACCGCGCCCTGTGTCATTTGATGCGGATCGAGCATCAAGCCCAGAGAGCCTGCCGCCATTTGCAGCATATATGGCAGAACCCAAGGTGCGCCGATACCAAATGCCAAACAGCCAATCGCTAGCAATACCGGAGAGAAAAGCATGGAAGCGGGTGCGCAGCCAGCATTGGCTGCACCTTCACTGCGTGGTGCGCCTAGGAACGTTACGCCGAAGATTTTCGCTACGCACATCACGGCGAGTGCACCGGTGATGGCCAGAACTACCATTACCAGCGGAGCGATAATTCGCATGCTCACCGCAGAAGAGTGGCTCAGCGAGAATAGGGATTGGTAGGTAAACCATTCGCTGACGAAGCCATTAAGCGGGGGAAGTGCCGCCATCGACATCAGACCAATTAACATCGCCGTTGCGGTTAACGGCATACGGCGAGCAACGCCGCCCAGTTTCTCGATATCTTTCGCGCCTGTGCTGCGGATAACCGCTCCGGCACCGAGGAACAGCACGCCTTTAAACAACGTGTGGTTAACCATATGGAACAGGCCAGCCATCAAACCGAGTACCGCCAACGTAGGTTTACCCAGCGCTAAGCCGAGCACACAGGCGGAAAGACCCAGCAGAATAATGCCGATGTTTTCTACGGTGTGATAAGCCAACAGGCGCTTGATATCGTGCTCCATCAGCGCGTACAAACCACCGATAAAAGCGGTTAACGCACCGACGATCATCAATGCGGCGCCCCACCACAGCTGCGGCATGCCCAGCCAGTCGATGCTCAGTTTCAGCAAACCAAACAGACCGACTTTCAGCATCACGGAAGAAATCAGCGTAGCGGCATGGCTTGGTGCGCTAGAGTGAACCTGTGGGATCCAACCGTGAAGCGGTACTAAACCAGAAACGATGCCAAAGCCCAGTAAGCCCAGCACAAAGACCCATGAAGCTAAGCCACGGCTCAGGCTTGCCAGATGGAATTCGCTTAACGCCAAGGTGCCGCTATGACAGTAAATAATCCAAAATGCGGCAATGATAAGCACAGTGCCTAAACGCGACATCAGCCAATATAAGCTTGCTGCCTTACGCGCTTTGGCATCCTGCGACTGCCACACCAGCAACGCGGTGAACAGCGTCATCAGTTCTAACAGTGCAACAAACATAACGGCGTTATCGGTTAGCACTAACAGGCTGATAGCCGCGCTCAACAGGTTCATTAAGCAACCAATCAGTGCGGCTTTCTTCGGGGCATAACCCTTGAGATAGCTAAACGCATAAATGCCGCACAGCAGGCTCACCGCTGAGGTCAGCAGCAGCATGAGGCTGTTGAGCGTGCTGAACAGCACCGGCGTGTGATTAAACAGGTTAGCGCTAACGATTTCAGGCGTAAACGCCAGCCCTTGGCAAGCACTCCAGGTTCCTGCAACGCCCGCGACCAATGCACCTAGCGCTGCAACGCGAGCGCCAATCCAGCCTGAACCTGTTGCACCTAATAGCAACGCCAGAATGGCTGAAATGAGATAAATGCTGAGCGCGAAACTCAATAATTCAACGGTATTCATTGTGCGTCGGACCCCTCTGAGAATGAGCTAAACATCATCAAATCGGCATCCATTGCGTCCATCGCGTTTTGGCGTTTGGCCGCGCTCGCCTGAGACAGTTGGTTATCATCAACTAGCATGATGGCGTGAGTAGGGCAGGCACGAACGCAGGCAGGCCCTTGTTCGCTGAACTGACATAAATCGCATTTCACTGCGATGCTACGAATACCGGGATACCAATCTAAGAATGGGCTGATGCCGCGCTTGTTTGGCGGTGCGGGCAAGGCTTTTGGCGTATTGCTGTTGGCTGGAATGTGCAAAGGCTTGCTGCCGTTCATGGTGATAGCACCGAATGGGCAGGCAATACCGCACAGCTTGCAGCTCACGCATAGGCTTTCATTCAGCTGAATGGCGTCGTCGGTATGGGTAATCGCATTGACCGGGCAAACCTGTGCGCATGGCGCGTCTTCACAGTGATGGCACATAACAGGCACAGAATCGTGATTGTCTTTAACCACCACCAGACGCGGCTCAGTCTGCAGGCCATAAGTCTTATGCTCTTCAGAGCACGCGGCCATACAGGTGTTGCACCCGATACATAATCGGGGATCCGCAATAACAAAGCGGTTCATGTTCAGTCCTCTGGTTCAGACTACAAAAAGTAAAATTCCTCCTTGTTAAGCACAAAACGTGCCAGTAGGCTTTATTTCAAATTTAATTGTTATTTTTCAATTTGATGTGAAGTGTTCTATTGCGATTTTTGTGTGTCGGAAGTGTGTCGCTGTCGACACTTGGAGGAGGGTTCGACATTAGTGTCGAAGGGCTTACTCTACTATCGATTCGGTATCTTTGGGTAATGACCCCACCCTAACCCTCCCCTTGGCAGGGGAGGGAACTGTTCAGTGGTGTCTGTAAGAATCTCGATCGACCCCTTCCCCTGTGAAGGGGGAGGTTGGGTTGGGATATTTTCCCCTTGGCAGGGGAGGGAACTGTTCAGTGGTGTCTGTAAGAATCTCGATCGACCCCTCCCCCTGCGAAGGGGGAGGTTGGGAGGGGGTAGTACACGTTATTTGCGGTTAATGACCGACTCCCTCACCTTCAACTCTCCCACAAACGGTTCTACCGGCTCAACGATTTCGCCATTGCTCAAGCGCAGCGCTTGCTCAATCGCGGTGGAAATCATTTTATCGATAGGTAAATACACCGTGGAAAGCGATGGCTGTAAATATTCCGCACTAGGTTCGTCATCAAACCCAAACAGAGAAACATCATCAGGAACGCGTTTCCCCGCCTGATGGAGTGCACGCAGAGCACCGATCGCCATATCATCATTGCAGGCGAAAAGGGCGGTAAAGGATGGGTTCTTTTCGAGAAGCTCGCGGCAGGCGTGGTATCCGCCTGCGATGCTGCTATCGCTAAAGGCAACAAAATTATCACGATAGGCGATGTGGTTTTGCTCTAAAGCTTCTCGATAGCCTGCTAAGCGTGACTGCCCCGTTGGGGTATTGATGGGGGCCGTGATACAGGCGATATCGTGATGGCCGCCAGCAATCAGATAGTTAACGACTTCGCTGGCGGCTTGCTGTTGTTCGAAAACCACACAACGCTCGCGAGCCTGAGGAAGGTTGCGGTTAATCACCATCAGCGCGGGGTGCTGACTGATTAACTGCATAAGCGCAGGCTCTTCCATAAAACGCGTATAGAGAATGATGGCATCGCAACGACGATCAATCAGTAGACGAACGGCTTCAAGTTCGCCTTCAGGTGTGTCGTGACCATCGGTAACAATCATGTGTTTACCGCTGGCTTCAATAAGCTGGGCAGCTTGGCGCAGCAGTCGGCCAAAGTAGGGGCCATCAAAGTTAGAGATGACTAAACCAATGGTATTGGAGGTCTGATTCGCCAATGCTTGCGCCAGTAGATTGGGGCGATAGCCCAACTCTTCGACCGCTTTAAATACCGCAATACGGGTGCTCTCTTTAACCTGACCGGTATTATTTAATACTCGGGAAACAGTGGCCTTGGAGACGCCAGCCTGTCGCGATACATCCAGCATGGTAATCATGAATACGTTCTCTGCATTATTCGCAAAACCTTGAGTCTATCATACCGAACGCGGTGTAGAGACCGAGTGACGACATACTAGCGTGGGGCTGAACATATTCGTGGTTTCTGGCAGCGGCGATGATGTTGATAATGCCAGCGCCAGTTCTGCTGCCTGCGTCGCCATGGCGACCACGGGATAACGGATCGTGGTTAAACGTGGACGTAGATAGCGTGATATCAGCACGTCATCAAACCCTATTAACGAAATTTGCCCTGGAACGTCGATGCTGTTGTCGCTTAGCACGGATAGCGCGCCAGCCGCCATAGGATCGTTATAGCAGGTCACTGCAGTCACGGCTTTTCCGTGGCCAAGCAGCTCAGTCATCGCCTGTTCGCCACCGATTTCATCCGGTGAACCGTAGGCGATCAGCCTGTCGTCAACCGGAATATGATGTTCGTGCAATGCGTCTAAATATCCCTGTAGGCGATCGTGCGCATCGGAGATAGGGTGGTTTGAACAGATGCAGGCGATGTTTTTGTGCCCTTGCTGGATCAAGTGACGCGTAGCGAGCCAAGCACCGTAACGGTCATCCAGAGCCACACAGCGCGTTTCGAATCCCGGTAATGTACGGTTGATCAATACCATTCCCGGAATTTGCTTCATGAGATGCGCCAGCTCTTCGTCTGGGATCATCTTGGCGTGAACCACCAGCGCCGCACAGCGATGTCGGATCAATTGCTCAATCGCCTGACGTTCTTTATCGGCGTTGTGGTAACCGTTACCAATCAATAAAAAGTTACCGGTGGCATAGGCGACCTGCTCAACCGCTTTGACCATCGCGCCAAAAAAGGGGTCAGAAACGTCAGATACAATTAAGCCAATCGTTTCAGTCGATTGCTGAGCCAGCGCGCGGGCATTGGCATTGGGATGATATTGCAACTGTTCCATGGCAGATATCACGGCATTGCGTGAGCTGTCGCTGGCTTTAGGTGAATTATTGATAACGCGAGAAACCGTGGCTACGGAAACACCCGCGAGTTTGGCAACATCCTTTATGGTAGCCATGGGATTATCCAAAAATACAGTGTGGGGAAGCGGTTACACGCCAGTGTTGCGGAAAACCCCCGCCGCCGCAAGTCCCGTGCGATATCGGTTTCTAGGGATATGTCTCAGAACGACAGAAATAACACCGCTAGTTACATTTTGCTCACGAATGTTGCGATTCCCAGCTGGTAGCGAATGGAACGACGTTTTAACCTAAATGTCCCAGAGGTATTGATTGGTGCGATTTCAGTACATTTGTGACTGAAGCCAATGTTTACACCGACCTACGCGGATGCGTAGGTTTTTTTTTGTTTCCCCTGCGTATTTGGAGCTGCTGCTGTGTTGGCAGCGTTCGTTCACCCGAATCACTTACTTATGTAAGCTCATCGGGCTTCACTCTCTTGCCGCCTTGCCGCAACTCCAAATTCTTTGGGGAAGTTTGGCGTATTTGGATCTGCTGCTGTGTTGGCAGCGTTCTCCACTTTTCCCTGTATTTCCCTGAGGTGTTTCGGGTTTGAAAGGTATTTTACATATCGTTGCATTTTGAATGGTTATCTTGCGATAAATGCATAGTGATGCAGCCGAATGTCTTCTACATTAGCCGTCCCAGAGGTATTGATTGGTGGGTTTTTCAGTGCATTTGCTACTGAGCCAATAAATTACACCGACCTACGCGGATGCGTAGGTTTTTTTTTGCCTCAATCCTGCCGTAACTTCTTATCGTGCGTTACATACTCTTAAAATATGATTATTTCTTATCTGTTTCCTGAAAAAATATCAGGGCTTTAGTATGCTCAACGAAAATATGCGTGATATTTATTGCGTATAACCTTTGAACATAGGGAGATGTCATGATTTTCCGTTTTTTCCACGCTTTGTTTCGCTTGATATTCCGCATAAAAATTACCGGTCTTGAGCACTCTTTCAAGCATGAAAAATTGCTCATAACGCCCAATCATGTCTCATTTTTAGACGGCGTTTTAATGGCGCTTTATTTGCCCATTAGGCCTGTATTTGCCGTTTATAGCTCGATTGCTGATAGCCGGTACATGCGTTTTATCAGCAAGTATGTGGATATTGTGGCGCTCGATCCTACTAAGCCGATGGCGATTAAACATCTGATCCGTTTGGTTGAGCAGGGACGTCCGGTGGTGATTTTCCCTGAGGGACGTATCACCGTGACCGGCTCGATGATGAAGATTTATGATGGTGCCGCGTTTGTGGCGGCGCGATCAGGTGCGGCGATTATTCCCGTTCGAATTGAAGGCGCAGAGTTTACGCCGTTTGGTCGCCTACGCGGGCTGTTTAAAATCCGCTGGTTCCCTCAGATCAGTATTCATATTTTGCCGCCAACGCATTTGGCCATGCCCGAAGCACCGCGTGCGCGCGACCGTCGTTTGTTAGCCGGTGAGCATCTGCATGATATCATGATGAAGGCGCGGATGGATTCTCAGCCGCAGCATACTTTATATCAGGGGCTGCTGGCGGCAATGACCCGTTACGGCGCTTCCAAACCGATTATCGAAGACATCTCTTTTAAAGAAGATAGCTACCGTACGCTATTAAAAAAATCACTAGGGGTAAGCCGTATTCTCGAGCGATTCACCACGGAAGGTGAGCACGTGGGGATGTTGTTGCCGAACGCAACGATTACCGCCGCCGCGATTATTGGTGCCACCATGCGTAACCGCGTTCCCGCATTGTTGAACTACACCGCGGGCGTTAACGGCGTGAAGAATGCCATGTTGGCTGCTAACATCAAAACCATCGTGACGTCGCGCCAGTTTTTAGAAAAAGGCAAGCTGACGCATTTGCCCGAGCAGGTGACCGAGGCTAACTGGGTCTATCTGGAAGATCTGAAAGATACCGTAACGCGCGATGATAAAATTTGGATTATCAAACATTTGCTGCGGCCTGAACGCGCGATGCTTCCCCAAAAGCCGGATGATGCCGCGCTGATCCTGTTTACCTCAGGCTCTGAAGGTTATCCAAAAGGCGTGGTGCATTCCCACGCTAGCCTGATGGCTAACGTTGAGCAAATTCGTACCGTGGCTGATTTTACGCCTGCGGACCGTTTTATGTCGGCCTTACCGCTGTTCCATGCCTTTGGTTTGACCGTTGGCTTGTTCACGCCGTTGATGACCGGCAGCCGCGTTTTCCTCTATCCAAGTCCTTTGCATTATCGCGTAGTGCCGGAACTGGTCTACGATCGTAACTGTACCGTGCTGTTTGGTACCTCAACCTTCTTGGGGAACTACGCGCGTTTTGCTCATCCTTATGATTTTGCTCGCTTGCGTTACGTGGTGGCTGGCGCTGAGAAACTATCGCCACATACGGCGCAGGTTTGGCAGGACAAATTTGGCATTCGTATTCTGGAAGGCTATGGCGTGACCGAATGTGCGCCAGTGGTGGCGATTAACGTACCAATGTCGACGAAGGTCGGCAGCGTTGGCCGAATTTTGCCATCGATGGAAGCGCGCTTAATGAAGATTACTGGCATAGAGCAAGGCGGGCGTTTACAGCTACGCGGGCCAAATATCATGAAAGGCTATCTGCGAGTCGAGAATCCTGGCGTGCTGGAAGTTCCACAGGCGGAAAATGCTGACGGCGTGATGGAAGCGGGCTGGTATGACACCGGTGATGTGGTCACGTTAGACGATAGAGGCTATTGCGTTATCCGCGGGCGCGTTAAGCGTTTTGCGAAGTTAGCGGGCGAAATGGTATCGCTGGAAAGCGTGGAGCAGCTGGCCTTAAAAGTGTCTCCCGATCATGAACATGCAGCGTCGTCGCGTAGTGACAGCAGTAAAGGCGAAGCGCTGGTGTTGTTTACGACCGATGCTGAATTAAGCCGTGATCGCTTGTTAAAACAGGCGCGTGAAAGCGGTGTACCAGAGCTTGCCGTGCCACGCGATATTCGTTTCCTTAAACCATTGCCGGTGTTAGGGAGCGGGAAAATTGATTTCGTTACCCTACGCCAAATGGCCGAAAACAAAGAGACCGCAACCGGAGAAACAGCATGAGTGATGCAGTAAGTCCGACAGCGCCGCTGTTAAACCGCAGCATGAAGGCGGTGATCCTGGCGCAGTTTTTCTCGGCGTTTGGTGATAATGCGTTGTTGTTTGCCACGCTTGCGGTGATCAAACAGCAGCTCTATCCCGATTGGAGCCAGCCGGTTTTACAGATGGCGTTTGTGGCGACCTATATCATTCTTGCCCCGTTCGTGGGGCAGTTTGCCGACAGTTTCTCCAAAGGCCGAGTCATGATGGTCGCCAATGCGCTGAAACTGCTGGGGGCGCTGGTTATCTGTTTTGGTTTTAATCCGTTCTTGGGATATACCCTCGTGGGCATTGGCGCAGCGGCTTACTCTCCGGCGAAATACGGTATTCTCGGCGAGATCACCAGCGGCGATCAGTTGGTGAAAGCCAACGGATTGATGGAGGCCTCCACGATCGCGGCGATCCTGATTGGATCGGTGGCGGGCGGTATGATGGCGGATCTCAATGTGATCGCGGCATTGGCACTATGCGTATTGGTTTATGGCGCAGCGGTGGCGGCTAATTGGTTCATACCGAAACTAAAAGCGGCGCATCCCGCGCAGTCATGGAATCCTGCCCGTATGGTGTCGATTTTCGGCAATGCGTGTCGGGTGTTATGGAATAATCAGGAAGCACGTTTTTCGCTGATTGGCACCAGCCTATTTTGGGGAGCCGGTGTTACGCTGCGTTTCCTGCTCGTGCTGTGGGTGCCAGTGGTGCTGAATATCACGGATAACACCACACCAACCTTGCTGAACGCGATGGTGGCGGTCGGGATTGTGATTGGCGCAGCGGCTGCGGCGAAACTTGTTACGCTTAGCACGGTGAAACGCTGTCTGCCTGTGGGCGTTTTGATTGGCGTTGTGGTGGCGTGGTTTGCAATGCAAAGCAGCCCATCGGTTTCTTATGCCCTGTTAGTGCTGGTGGGGATTTGCGGCGGCTTCTTTGTGGTGCCGCTAAATGCGTTGCTGCAAGAGCGTGGAAGGCACAGCGTAGGCGCGGGTAATGCTATCGCGGTACAGAATCTAGGTGAAAACACCGCCATGCTGCTGATGCTAGGGTTGTATTCGCTGGTGGTGAAAATCGGTGTCCCTGTGGTGGGGATCGGTGTGGGCTTCGGCGTGGTCTTTGCCTTGGCAATCGCGGGCGTCTGGGGATGGGACGTGGTGCGTAGAAAACGCAAAATTTAAATGGTTTTAAGTGCCCTCCCGGTAAAGGGAGGGCCGTTTTAGCACTTATGGTGCCGGATAAGTAAAGCGGCTATGAATCTCATCAATAGCCTTCAGCACATCTTCGTTGAGCACCAAATTTCTGCTTTCAATATTACTCTTCAACTGTTCCAGCGTGGTTGCGCCCAGCAAAGTGCTGGACACAAATGGCTGCTGACGCACAAACGCCAATGCCATCTGCGCGGGATCTAACCCATGTTTTTTCGCTAGTGCCACATATTCAGCAACGGCACCTTCGGTTTGCTTGCTGGTGTAGCGAGTGAAACGGCTAAACAGGGTGTTACGCGCCGTGGCGGGTTTTGCCCCGTTGAGGTATTTTCCGCTTAAGGTGCCGAAGCCTAAGCAAGAATAGGCCAGCAGCTCAACGCCTTCATATTGGCTGATTTCCGCTAATCCCACTTCAAAGCTGCGATTGAGCAAACTGTAGGGGTTTTGGATGGAAACGATACGCGGCAGATCGTGTTTTTCTGCCAGCTGTAGGTAACGCATGACGCCCCAAGGCGTTTCATTAGAAACCCCGATATAGCGAATTTTACCTGCACGAACTTGCTCAGACAGTGCTTCTAAGGTTTCTAAGATCGTGACTGCGGGCTTCTGTTCGGTATAGCGGTAACCCAGCTGACCGAAACAGTTGGTTGGCCGCTGAGGCCAATGCAGTTGGTAAAGATCGACATAATCGGTATTGAGCCGCTTTAAGCTGGCATCCAGCGCGGCGCGTATATTTTTACGATCGAGAGCTTGTTCAGGACGAATACCGCTGTCGTTGTTGCGCACAGGCCCGGTGATTTTCGTCGCCAGCACAATTTTCTCACGGTTGCCTCGTTTGGCTAGCCAACTGCCAATATAGGACTCGGTCAGACCTTGAGTTTCTGGGCGAGGCGGCACCGGATACATTTCTGCGGTATCAATCAGGTTAATTCCGCTGGCAATCGCCAGATCGAGTTGTGCGTGGGCATCAGCTTCGCTGTTTTGTTCCCCGAACGTCATGGTTCCTAAGCCCAGTTCGCTAACTTCCAGCGAGCTGTGTGGAATGCGGTGATATTGCATAGCTGAGCATCCTTCATGTATGGAACGTGTTCTTAGAGGATGGAACGTCATCCTCATTTTATTTCTGCTACTACTTTAGCAAGATTATATGGGCCTATACCCTTCATACTTGAAGCAACTCCAACTCCAACTCCAATTATTTTGGGTATATATTTACCTCGATATTTCGAGATTACGCCACATTGTCATATTTCTAGAACAACTCCGTCACAAAACCTTCACTAAGCCTTCTTATACTGCCTGCATCTTGAAGCGCGACGCGTATATGCAGAGTATTTATTTACAAGGAGATAGTGAAGTGGCCTCTAATAAAATTTTTTCGTTGTCGATGTTAAGCCTGATGATGTTAATGCCACCGGTGCAGGCCGCTAATCCGGCTGTCGCTGATTTAACGGCGCGAGCAGCCCAAGGGGATATCACCCAGTTTGGTGGTGCACGACGCATGACGCAGGATCAAACGACCGCACTCATTGCTTCTTTAAGTAATAAAACGGCTAAAAATGTCATTTTGCTGATTGGCGACGGTATGGGGGATTCTGAAATTACCTCTGCGCGTAACTATGCCGAAGGCGCTGGCGGCCAATTTAAAGGAATTGATGCCTTGCCGCTGACGGGGCAATACACGCATTACTCTTTGGATAAGAAAAGCCATAAACCAGACTATGTCACAGACTCTGCGGCTTCTGCGACCGCGTGGAGCACCGGAGTGAAAACCTACAATGGGGCTCTGGGCGTAGACGTGAACGGTAAGTCTCATCGCACCCTATTAGAGATGGCGAAAGCAGCGGGAAAAGCCACGGGCAACGTCTCAACGGCAGAGTTGCAGGATGCCACGCCTGCGGCACAGGCATCTCATGTAACCTCACGGAAATGCTATGGCCCAAGCAAAACGCTAGAACTGTGCCCAGGGAATGCGTTGGAAAATGGCGGTGAAGGCTCTATTACCGAGCAGCTTTTAAAGACCCGCGCCGACGTGACGCTGGGCGGTGGGGCCAAAACTTTCTCTGAAACGGCAAATTCAGGCGATTGGAAAGGCAAAACGCTGATGCAGCAGGCCGAAGGGCTTGGCTACCAGGTGGTCACGAATCTGGATGAGTTAAACAAACTGAGCATTGCTGACCAGCAAAAGCCGGTTCTGGGGCTCTTTTCTGAAGGCAACATGCCGGTACGCTGGCAGGGGCCAAAAGCGACCTATCACGGGAATCTGGATGGCGCGCCGGTAACCTGTAGCGTTAATCCTGAACGCAGCGCTTCTACGCCGACGCTGGCGCAGATGACAGAAAAAGCGATTTCGTTGTTAGATAAAAATCCAAAAGGTTTCTTCTTGCAGGTAGAAGGGGCGTCGATCGATAAACAAGATCATGCTGCTAATCCCTGTGGGCAATTCGGTGAGACCGTTGACTTAGATGAAGCGGTACAAAAAGCATTAGAATTTGCGCGCAAAGAGGGCAATACCTTGGTGATTGTGACCGCAGACCATGCCCATTCCAGCCAGATTATTGCACCCGATAGTAAAGCGCCGGGGCTGACTCAGGCGTTAACGACCAAAGATGGTGCGGTGATGGCGATTAGCTACGGCAATTCTGAAGGTGACTCACAGGAACATACGGGAACTCAGCTTCGTGTCGCAGCCTATGGGCCACATGCGGGTAACGTGGTTGGCTTGACCGATCAAACCGATCTGTTCTTTACCATGCGTAATGCGATGGGAATTAAGTAGCTGTTTATACTTATTATATAAGGAATAGCATTGGTCATTGGGTGGGGTTCCGCCCATATTTAACGGTGGGGAGGTGGGTGCTTCTTGGCACGCCTCCTAAAAAATAGATGGCGTTTAGATAAAGTAACTCTGCGGTAATACCTTATTGCATGTTATGTTTTGGCTATAAGTATTTTCATAGGCAGTATGTATTGCGCGTTATCTTATGAAAGAAAATAGTCCAGCAGATAAACAATCCCTTATTGAAAATGAAGTTGGAGAGCATCTCCGTTTTTATCGACTTTGCGGGATAATGGCTGCAGCAAGTGTCGTATTTATTACCTTACTAACGGTATTGGTGTATCCGGAAAGCATGCATGAAAATGCCTACCGCGTCGCTTGTCTGGTGTATGGCCCTGCAACACTTCTTTTACTCCTCGGCATGTTTAAATATCCAACGGTCTGCAGTTGGATATTATTCGCTGCTTTTCACGCCATGCTGCTGTATTTATTTATTGATGGCACGACGTTTAATCTCGTTATATCGACATTGTTTTCGTTATTCTTTTTATTCGGTGTTGTTGCGAATACCCAATTCTATCGTGGTATCGAACGACCGCTGTGGCTGGCGCAGCGTAGATGCAAACCAGTTGGGTTACTGTGTTTTATTGCATTACTGGCGGCTTTACTGAGCAGCGGGTATGCGTTTCGTTGGATTGAAAAGAAAAAAGAAGATCCGCTGCAGTGGATTGAATATCGCCGTGAAATGCTGAAACGCTATGTGGATACGACTCCGCAAGCTGATACTTCAGACAGCATGTTTAAGCTGCGTCGGGTCAGGTTGGAAGGGAAAACGCTGGTGTTTGTTTTCCGTGTTATTCCGCCATCGGATGAGCCGATTGAAAGCACTTTAGCCAAACATGCCAAAGATGATTTTATTGCACACTGCAAAGAGAAAGGAATTCGCCATTACAATATGAAAATCATGTACGTATATCACGTTGAGCAGCTCGAACATATCTTTGTGATGGATAAGAAAGACTGTGCTCAGATAGGTTAATAAAAAAGGAGAACGAGAGTTCTCCTTTTTTATTTGTGTATGAATAATCTGATGTTAATCGGTGCTTTTTTCTTTTTTGCTACGCAGCAAATTCAGCGCTTCAACCGTCATCGAGAAGAACATCGCAAAGTAAATGTAGCCTTTTGGTACATGTATGCCGAAGCTTTCCAGAATCAGGGTAAAGCCAACCAGTATTAGGAAGGATAGTGCCAGCATTTTTACCGATGGGTGGCGGGCGACAAATTCGCCGATTGGCCGAGCGGCAAACATCATCACGCCTACTGCAATCACCACCGCAGCCATCATAATAAAGAGATGATCTGAAAGGCCGACGGCGGTAATTACCGAATCCAAGCTGAAGATAATATCCAGCAGCATGATTTGCACGATGGCACCTAAAAACGAATGGACGTTGGTGGTAATGTCTTCGCCACCGCCCTCAATGGTTTCGTGGATCTCTTTTATCGCTTTATAAATCAGGAACAAACCACCCAACAGCAAAATGAGATCGCGCGTGGAAACGGCATGGCCGAATGCGCTAAAGAGTGGGTGCGTTAAGCGAACAACCCACGCAATGGAAGCTAACAAGCATAAACGCATCCCCATGGCCGCCAGCAGGCCGATGCGGCGGGCTTTGTTTTGCTGTGCTTTAGGAAGTTTGGCGACAACCAGAGATAAGAAAATAATGTTATCAATGCCAAGGACGATTTCTAGAATAGTCAGCGTGCCGAGCGCTAACCAGGCATTGGGATCCACAATCCATTCAAACATGACTCAGTACTACCTAAATAAACGATAAACGAAGATTATACGCTTTCTTGACCGTTCAGGGATCCTATGAACGTACTGAAATGCTTAAGCGAGTTTGGCGTTATAGCAGAAAGTGGCGTGCGAGCAGGGCTGCGGTGAAGTTTTTCTTGAGGTAAAAACCTCGAGGGAGCGTGAGTATGGGTTCCCCATGTTCACCAGTGGCTTCGGTCAACGCACGGCTGTTGGCCGCTTTAGGTCTGATTTGTAGCACTTCACCGTGGCGGGCGGTAATGCGCTCCACTTTACCCAACACAATCATATCCATCAGTTCTTCCCAATCGCGCTTAAGCTGTTCGTTTTCCTCTTCGTTGGGTGTCCACAACAGCGGGCTGCCTACCCGTCGCTGTTCCAGTGGAATTTGCCGTTCGCCTTCAACGGGGACCCACAGAACGCGCTGCAGTTTGTGACGAACATGGCTTGATTCCCACGTTACGCCGCTGTTTCCCGTTAAGGGCGCTACGCAAACGAAGGTGGTTTCTAATGGTTTTCCGCGGCTGTCGATGGGGATGGTTTTGAGCTCAACGCCTATCTCGGGAAAGTCTTGCTCAGGCTTACTACCCGCGCTGGCACCGAGATATAACTCTAACAGCATGCCAACCCAACCCTTATCTCGCTTCAAATCGCGTGGAATAGCGATATTCGCTCTAGCCGCGAGTTCACCCAATGTATAACCGGCCAGTGACTGGGCGCGATTTAACAGTTGTTGCACATTTTCAGGCGTGGTGGTGGGGAGTTGAGGTGTCGTCATCGTTGAAATTTCACTAATTTTAATAGAACTCACGATTTGGTTAAAAAATGAACTGCACGCTGTGAGTAAAATTTGATGCCGAGTTATTTGCACCGAGCAGGGAATAATACCATGATTCATAAAAGAAATTATCGAAATTTTCTTTTATGCCGCAATTTCAAAAATTTGTTGTGCAAGACTAGACACCGACAATGAACAGGATCTTACACCTATTTATCCACAGATTTTTGGGATAACCCATTTATTTACCGATCACTGGTTTGATTTACAGGCTTGACGTAGGGGGTTTTTTGGGAAATTGCCGTCTCAGTGTGCAAGTTTGGCGAATAAGCTGTGGATAAAATCGCCATTGGACGATCTTTGAACAAGCTAAGATCCAAACCGTGCATAGGTCACATTTTTGCTTATTGGTGATATGATTGTTTCTACCTATTTAACTGATATATAAGATTAATGTCAGGATATGTAAAACGAGTTGTTTTGAGCTATCCAAAGGTTTACACCCTTTCCCCTGAAGTTCTACACAAATATATCCACAGAAAAAGTGAATAAAAACGGTGTTGGGGAGCAAACAATGTTTATAACTATGGATGAATCTGTGAGTTATCCCAATGTTATCCGTTTTTTACCCGATTTAATGCGGTGGTTTACCACCACAGGGGAGTGTGAAACAATCAGCCTATCTTGCGAATTTGCTATTGAGGTAGTCCAGTGATCGATGATGATGGCTACCGCCCGAACGTGGGTATCGTAATCTGTAATCGGCAGGGGCAAGTACTTTGGGCCCGTCGCTTTGGTCAGAACTCTTGGCAGTTTCCTCAAGGGGGAATTAATCCTGGAGAAACCGCCGAACAGGCGATGTACCGCGAACTGTTTGAGGAAGTGGGGCTGGGGCGAAAGGACGTTAAAATTCTTGCATCAACCCGTAACTGGTTACGCTATAAATTACCTAAACGTTTGGTGCGTTGGGATACAAAGCCGGTTTGTATCGGCCAGAAGCAGCGTTGGTTCTTATTGCAACTGATGTGCAATGAGTCAGAAATCAACATGCAGAGAAGTAGTACGCCTGAATTTGATGGCTGGCGCTGGGTCAGTTTTTGGTATCCAGTGCGTCAGGTTGTCTCATTTAAACGCGATGTATATCGTCGGGTGATGAAAGAATTTTCGCCCGTGGTCATGCCATTACAGGAAGTGTTGCCGCCAACGACGCGCCCATCATCTCCTGCTTATCGCCGTAAAAGAGGTTAAGTGGCTTTAATCATGCTCACGCGTTTGCGGGAAATCGTTGAGAAGGTGGCTGCGGCCACCAGTCTGACTGATGCATTGGAAGTGCTGGTTGATGAGACGTGTCAGGCAATGGATACGGAAGTTTGTTCGATCTATTTGGCTGATAACGATCGTCAATGTTATTACCTGATGGCGACGCGTGGTTTGAAAAAGCCACGCGGACGTGTGGTGACGCTCGCTTTTGACGAAGGCATCGTTGGGTTAGTGGGGCGTTTAGCCGAGCCAATTAACTTGGCTGACGCACCGAGCCATCCCAGCTTCAAATATGTTCCTAAGGTAAAAGAGGAGCGCTACCGCGCTTTTCTCGGCGTGCCGATGATTTATCGCCGTCAGCTGCTCGGCGTTCTGGCCGTACAGCAGCGTGAATCCCGCCAATTTAATGAAACCGAAGAGTCGTTTTTGGTAACATTGGCGACTCAGTTAGCCGGGATCCTTTCTCAGACTCAGCTCAACGGTTTGTTTGGCAAGCTGCGACAGAGCAGGATCCGTGCGATCGCAGCCTCTCCCGGAATTGCCGTGGGTGAAGGCTGGATGGATGTCAGCCAACCTTCGCTTGAACATGTCTATCAAGCTTCAACCCTAGACAGCGTTAGTGAACGCGAGCGTTTGACGCAGGCCTTGGAAGAGGCGGCGGCAGAATTTCGTCGCTTCAGCAAACGTTTTACGGCTAACTCGCAGAAAGATAGCGCGGCCATCTTCGATCTCTATTCGCATCTGATCAATGACGCGCGGCTTAAACGCGAGCTCATGAATGAGATCGACGCAGGATCCGTCGCTGAATGGGCAGTCAAACAGGTGATTGAGCGTTTCGCCGAACAGTTTGCCAGCTTGCAAGATCCTTATATGCGCGAGCGCGCCAGTGATTTGCGTGCGCTTGGGCAACGTTTGCTTTTCCATCTCGATGATAACGCGACCGGCATTAACCAATGGCCAGAGCGTTTTATTCTGGTTGCCGATGAACTCACCGCGACGCTTTTAGCTGAGGTTCCGCAGGAGCGGATGCTTGGCGTGGTGGTACGTGACGGCGCGGCAAACTCACATGCCGCCATTCTGGTACGCGCCATGGGCGTGCCGACGGTGATGGGGGCTGATATACAGCCTGCGTTATTGCATGAGCGTCAGCTGATTGTTGATGGCTATCGCGGTGAGGTGTTGGTGGCACCGGATCCTGTGTTGGTGCATGAATATCAGCGCTTGGTGAGTGAAGAGATCGCGCTCAGCAAAATGGCGGAAGACGACGCCGAAAAACCCGCGCAGCTCAAAAGCGGTGAACGCGTGCAGGTTATGCTCAACGCCGGTTTGAGCGCGGAGCATGAGCAACGCCAAGATAGCCGTGTTGATGGGGTTGGCTTATACCGCACTGAAATACCGTTCATGTTGCAAAGCGGTTTCCCATCGGAAGAAGAGCAGGTTGCGCAATATCAAGGGATGCTGCAAATCAATCCCAATAAGCCCGTAACGCTACGCACGCTGGATATTGGTGCGGATAAACAGCTGCCCTATATGCCGATCAGCGAAGAGAATCCAAGCCTTGGATGGCGCGGGATTAGGATCACGCTCGATCAGCCAGAGATCTTCTTGGTTCAGGTCCGTGCGATGCTGCGTGCTAACGCGGCCAGCGGCAATTTAAATATTTTGCTGCCGATGGTCACCAGTCTGAGCGAAGTGGATGAGGCAAAACGCCTGATTGAGCGAGCAGGTCGCGAAGTGGAAGAGATGATTGGCTATGCGCTGCCGAAGCCGCGTATTGGCGTCATGCTTGAAGTTCCCTCACTGATTTTCTTGCTGCCGTTTTTGGCCGAGCGCGTAGATTTCATCTCTGTGGGCACCAACGATTTAACCCAATATTTGCTGGCGGTTGACCGTAATAATACGCGGGTAGCATCGCTCTATGACAGCCTGCATCCGGCTATGTTGCGCGTACTCAACCAAGTGGTTAATGAGTGTGATCGTCTGAATTTACCGATTAGCGTATGTGGTGAAATGGCGGGTGATCCTATGGGCGCGCTGTTATTGATCGGTATGGGCTATCGAAACCTCAGCATGAATGGTCACAGCGTTCCTCGCATAAAATATCTGCTGCGAACGATTGAGCTGGAAGATGCGCGCTTTTTAGTTCAGCGAGTTCTGGAAAATCAAATGTCGACTGAAGTTCGTCATCTCACCGCTGCTTTTATGGAAAGGCGTGGGCTGGGTGGCTTAATTCGCGGTGGCTTGTAATTATTTTGTTTTATTTTCCAACTATTGCTTATGAATAATCCTAAACTATTCACGGTGATGAGTTCTTCTTATACGGATCTGATAAAGAGAAATCTGTATAACGCAGTAATTTTCCCTTGAGTGTGGAGTCTCACTAAAAGTTGTGGGATGATTGTGCGGTTTTTCAGGGGGCGTGAATGGGTAAACTAACGCTATTATTATTGATACTGTTGGGCTGGCTGCAATATTCATTGTGGATCGGCAAGAATGGTATCCATGATTATGTGCGCGTAAAAGAAGATGTTGCGAGTCAGCAGGCTAATAATGGCAAGCTGAAATCTCGTAACGATCAACTCTTTGCAGAAATCGACGATCTAAATGGCGGGCAAGAAGCCATTGAGGAACGCGCACGCAACGAACTTGGTATGATAAAGCCTGGCGAAACGTTTTATCGTCTGGTTCCAGAACAGGCAAAGCATAATGGTGGAGCAACTCAGTCTTCTCCAACGCCTTCGTTCTCATCGTCTACGGCACGAAACTAGCCTCGAACATCGTTTTTCGTTCACTCATCATGTCCGTTAGTTTAGTTATGTCATTGGACCTAACGTCATATCCATGATCTTCATTACAATAATCTTGATAAGAACAAACTGATAAGTATGAGTGATCCTGACGTGTCTACACTCCTCCCCATTGTTGCCGTTGTACCGGCGGCAGGCGTTGGCAGCCGAATGCGTTCGGCCTTCCCTAAGCAGTATTTGACCATTGCGGGAAAAACGATCCTTGAGCATTCGATCGCGGCGTTACTATGTCATGCCGAGGTTGAGCGGGTGATTGTTTCTATCAGCCCCGACGATGGCTATTTTAACGATCTGCCGTTAGCCAACGATCCCCGCATTCAGGTTGTCTTTGGCGGCGCCCAACGCGCAGATTCGGTTTTTGCCGGTTTGAAAGCGGCGACGGATGCCGCATGGGTATTGGTACATGACGCTGCTCGCCCATGTTTACACCAAGAAGATCTCAGCCAGCTGTTGGCATTGCGCCATACCTCTAAAGTCGGCGGTATTCTTGCCGCGCCGGTGCGTGACACCATGAAGCGCGCAGAAGCGGGCGCTGGTTGCGCGATTGCGCACACGGTCGATCGTGAGGCGCTGTGGCATGCGCTGACCCCTCAGTTTTTCCCCCGCGAATTGCTCATGATGTGTCTGGAACGTGCGCTCAATGAAGGCGCTAACGTGACAGATGAGGCATCGGCGTTGGAATATTGTGGTTATCATCCACTGTTGGTGTCTGGCCGTTCTGATAATATCAAAGTCACAAGGCCAGAGGATTTTGCTTTGGCTGAGTTTTATTTATCCCAGCGTACTTAATTGTTTGGTACGTGGGTTTTTTGCACTTGCGATAACTCTACGATGTTTTATTTCATTACCACACTGCCTCCAAAGGAGAATGCTTGATGAGAATTGGCCACGGTTTTGATGTTCATAAATTTGGTGGCGAAGGCCCTCTGATCATTGGCGGCGTGCGTATCCCTTACGAATTTGGTTTGCTGGCGCATTCAGACGGTGACGTTGCCTTGCATGCGGCTACTGACGCGCTGCTTGGCGCCGCTGCGCTGGGCGACATTGGTAAACTTTTCCCCGATACCGATCCTGCGTTTAAAGGTGCGGATAGCCGTGAGCTTCTGCGTGAGGCGTATCGCCGTATTCGCGCGAAAGGATACCGTTTGGGTAATCTTGATATTACGATTATTGCTCAGGCTCCAAAGATGGCGCCGCATATCCCGCAGATGCGTGTGAATTTGGCGGAAGATTTAGAGTGCCATATGGATGACGTCAACGTTAAAGCGACGACCACAGAGAAATTGGGTTTTACCGGCCGCGGTGAAGGCATTGCCTGTGAAGCTGTTGCACTGTTGATTAAGGAGTAACGCGTGGATTTTGATGCACTTCATTATTTGCACGGGCGCCCACGTGGAACGGGGGTTTTAAAAGCGTTCCCAGAAGACTTCTTTGTTTCGGAAGATTTGGGGTTTGAGCCCGACGGCGAAGGTGAGCATCTGCTGGTGCGCATTCGTAAGGAAGGTTGTAACACGCAGTTTGTTGCGGACAATTTGGCTCGCTTTGCCAAAATTCCACAGCGTTCAGTGAGTTATGCTGGCCTAAAAGACCGTCATGCTGTTACCGAGCAGTGGTTCTGCCTACATCTGCCGGGTAAAGAATCACCGGATTTGAGTCAGTTCATCTTGGAAGGCTGCCAAGTGGTGCGCAGTGCGCGCCATTTACGTAAGTTGCGCATTGGAACGTTGAAAGGCAATACGTTCCGCTTGGTGCTGCGCCATATTACCGATCGCGATGATGTCGAGCAGCGTTTGCAGGCCATTGCATCGGAAGGTGCTCCAAACTATTTTGGCGCGCAGCGCTTTGGCCGCGGTGGTAACAATCTGGTTCAGGCCGCAAAATGGTCGCGTAATGAAATTCAGGTTAGAGAGCGACCTAAACGTAGCTTTTATCTGTCTGCAGCCCGTAGTGCGATGTTTAACCAGATCGCTAATAAGCGTTTGGAACAGGGCTCTCAGCGTCAGGTGATGCTGGGCGATGCCATGCAGTTAACAGGTCGTGGTAGTTGGTTTGTGGCGAATGCCGAAGAGCTAGATAGTCTACAGCAGCGAACAGACAGCGGTGAGCTACAGATTACGGCAGCGTTGCCGGGCGATAACGATTTGGGTACGCGTGATTTAGCCGCAGAGTTTGAGCAACAGGCGATTGCCGAATATGGCGATTTACTGGCGCTGGTTAAGCGTGAGCGCGTGGAATCTGCGCGTCGAGCTATGCTGGTCAAACCGCAGGAGATGAGCTGGTCTTGGTGGGACGATGCTACGGTAGAAGTTGAGTTTGCGCTTCCAGCAGGCAGCTTTGCTACCAGCATCGTGCGTGAGTTATTTAATCAGGAAAACCCTAATGCGGATCTTGCTGAGTAACGATGACGGCGTGATGGCTCCGGGCCTGCAAACGTTGGCGGCAGCGCTGCGTGAGTTTGCTCAGGTGCAGGTCGTTGCCCCCAATCGTAATCGCAGCGCTTCTTCAAATTCATTAACGCTCGAGTCGCCGCTTCGTATTGATACTTTGGCGAACGGTGATATTAGCGTGATCGACGGTACGCCGACCGACTGCGTTTATCTGGGCGTGAATGCTTTAATGCGGCCTCATCCAGAAATTGTCGTATCGGGTATCAATGCGGGGCCTAATCTGGGTGACGATGTGATTTACTCGGGAACCGTGGCTGCAGCAATGGAAGGGAGACACTTAGGTTTTCCTGCGCTGGCGGTTTCACTTGATGGTTTCCAGCATTATGATACGGCGGCTCAGGTGACATGTCGCCTGCTAAAGGCATTGGCCGCGCACCCTTTACGCACGGGGCGCATTCTCAATGTGAACGTACCTGATTTGCCTTTGTCACAGATTAAAGGCATTAAAGTGACGCGCTGTGGTAGCCGGCATCCGGCTGATAAGGTGATTCATCAGCATGATCCACGTGGCCGCGATCTGTACTGGATTGGGCCTCCGGGCGCGAAACACGATGCAGGGCCTGATACTGATTTTGCCGCCGTCGAGCAAGGTTACGTATCTATTACGCCGTTGCAGGTGGACTTAACGGCGTATCACGCGCAGGATTTGCTTTCTTCGTGGCTTGAACAGACTAAGGTCGGTGAGGAATGGTAGATAGACGTGTGCTGACCTTATTGCAGCAGTTGATGCAGCAAGGGATCGGTGATGAGCGGGTGCTGAAAGCCATGGCTGAAGTTCCGCGTGAAAAATTCATTGATGAGGCCATGTCTCACAAGGCCTACGACAATACGGCCTTACCGATAGGCTTAGGCCAAACTATCTCTCAACCCTATATGGTTGCGCGTATGACGGAGTTGCTCCGCGTTGGGCCAGAGTCTAAGGTGCTAGAAATTGGCACCGGTTCTGGCTACCAAACCGCGGTACTGGCACATCTCGTACATCACGTATTCTCGGTTGAACGGATTAAAAGCCTTCAGTGGCAGGCTAAAAGACGCCTTAAGCAGCTGGATTTACACAATGTGTCCACCCGCCACGGTGACGGTTGGCAAGGATGGGCATCGCGCGGGCCATTTGACGCAATTATTGTTACCGCTGCGCCGCCGGAAATCCCTGAGGCATTGCTAACACAGTTAGCCGATGGTGGACGCTTGGTCCTGCCAGTAGGTGAATTTGATAAAACTCAGCAGCTACGCTGTGTTCAGCGGCGTGGAAATGATTTCTCCGTTGAGTCGATTGAACCCGTGAGATTTGTGCCACTCGTTCAGGGTGAGTTAGCCTGATTTTTTCAGCCATGCCCCCTATTTTTTATCGTCGGGCATCGGCTATGTTTTGTGCATCAAGGCGAGTAATCGAGAACATATCTGCTATGTTAAATCTACATAACGATTTTTCTTATTGATTCGCATTTGACCCGCACTCTGTTTTTAGTGTCCAATTCATTACTTATTGCCGTATATGATTGGAAACTAAATGCAGCAGGTGAGGCTTTTGATCGTGACCTTGCCTGATTTTTTGTCTTGTTTTGTATTTCTTCGCTAACCCAATGGTTGGGCTAGCGGGTTCAGAGCGCGTAAAGTTCTGGTTACTTGAGGCTGTGGCTATCGGTAATTCAGACGGATAAGAGACTGAATATGTTGGATATCGCTGATTTTGCTGTCATGGGGGAAGCATGAGCATGGGAAGCCCGATGATGAAGTGGCGCCAGGTAGCGGCGTGTACTTTGATTACGTTATGGTTAGCTGGTTGTTCGTCAGATAATAGTTCTGCGCCGATAAGTTCGGTAAATGGCGGCGGCAATGGCCGTATGCTGTCAAATGGTGGAAATACCAGCATGGCCCAGTCCGGTGACGGCGGACGCATTGTATACAATCGTAGCTATCAGAATATTCCGAAGGGAAGCTATAACGGCGGCACTTATACCGTAAAACGCGGCGATACACTTTTTTATATCGCTTGGATCTCAGGAAATGACTTCCGCGATCTTGCAGAGAAAAACAACATTCCTGCGCCGTACAGCCTCAATGTTGGCCAAACAATCAAATTAGACGCCAACAGCAACAGCGGTGGAATGCTTGCTGCTAATGATGGAACCAGCGGAGTCCCTACGCAACCATCAAGTGGTCAAATTAAGAGCACAGGTGTTGATTCTCAATCAACCACAGCGTATTCTGATAATTCGGGTAAACAGAATGTTGGCAAAATGTTGCCTGCATCTACGGCTACAGCGGCGACAACGACTGCTGCAGCAACAGTTCCGAGCTCGTCAGCCAGTAGCGTAAGCAGCAGTGCTCCAGTTGGAACCTGGCGCTGGCCTACTGACGGTAAAATTATCGATAACTTCTCTTCTGCCGAAGGTGGAAATAAAGGCGTCGATATTGCGGGTTCACGCGGCCAGTCGGTGGTCGCCACGGCTGATGGTCGTGTGGTATACGCCGGCAACGCGCTGCGTGGTTACGGAAATCTGATCATCATTAAACATAATGATGACTACCTGAGCGCCTATGCCCATAACGACACGATGCTGGTCCGGGAACAACAAGAGGTTAAGGCGGGTCAAAAAATTGCAACCATGGGGAGCACCGGAACCAGCTCAGTAAGATTGCACTTTGAAATTCGTTACAAGGGGAAATCCGTAAACCCGCTGCGCTACTTGCCGCAGCGATAGTCGGGGCAGAATCGCTGTATTCTGCCCGCAATATCACGGGTAGGGTACAGCTATGAGCCAGAATACGCTGAAAGTTAACGAGTTAAATGAAGAAGTAGACTTCGATGAGAACGGGGAAGAAGCGTTTGACGAGAAGGTGCTCGTTGAAGAACCCACCGAGGTTGATTCATCCGATGAACTGATGGCACAAGCCGTTTCACAACGCGTACTTGATGCTACTCAGCTTTACTTGGGCGAAATCGGTTACTCTCCGCTGCTAACCGCAGAAGAAGAAGTCTTTTTTGCACGACGAGCGTTACGCGGAGACGAAGCGTCTCGTCGTAGAATGATTGAAAGTAACCTGCGTCTGGTGGTTAAAATCGCCCGTCGCTATAGCAATCGCGGCCTTGCGCTGTTAGATCTGATCGAAGAAGGCAATTTAGGTTTAATCCGTGCCGTCGAGAAGTTCGACCCAGAGCGTGGCTTCCGTTTCTCTACCTATGCAACGTGGTGGATCCGCCAAACGATTGAGCGGGCTATCATGAATCAGACGCGTACGATCCGTTTGCCGATTCATATTGTCAAAGAGTTGAACGTTTATCTGCGAACCGCACGTGAGCTTTCACACAAACTGGATCATGAACCGAGCGCGGAAGAGATTGCTGAGCAGTTAGATCGTCCGGTCACTGACGTTAGCCGTATGCTGCGCTTAAACGAGCGTATTACTTCAGTGGACACTCCGCTGGGGGGCGATTCAGAGAAGGCCTTACTGGATATTCTCACCGATGAGAATGAAAGTGGCCCGGAAGATACCACGCAAAGCGATGACATGAAGCAGAGTATTGTTAAGTGGCTGTTTGAGCTTAACGCGAAACAACGTGAAGTTTTGGCGCGTCGTTTTGGTCTGCTGGGTTATGAAGCCGCTACCTTGGAAGATGTGGGGCGCGAGATCGGTTTAACCCGTGAGCGTGTGCGTCAAATCCAAGTTGAAGGCTTGCGTCGTCTGCGTGAAATTCTGCAAGGACAGGGATTGAGCATTGAGGCTCTATTCCGCGAATAAGACTTTCGATAATGCATAAAATAAAAAGGTGAAGCTTTGCGGCTTCACCTTTTTTTATGCTTCAAGTTTAGAGTTTAAACCATGCCTTTTAGGCGATAGAGCCAATCCAATGCCTGCCGCGGCGTAAGTGTATCGGGATCGAGCGTTTCCAGAGCTTCTACGGCAGGAGAGGCTTCAGGTTCAGCCAGAAGCTGAAGCTGTGATCCGTCAATTTGGCTATTGCCGGTTTGCGATGACAAGGTTTCCAGCTCTTTGAGTTTTTGTCTTGCACGCTTAATGACATCCCGAGGAACGCCCGCCAGTGCGGCAACCGCAAGGCCATAGCTTTTACTGGCCGCGCCATCTTGTACGCTGTGCATAAAGGCAATGGTGTCACCATGCTCAAGGGCATCGAGATGGACGTTGTACACGCCTTCCAGTTTTTCGGGCAGCGTGGTTAATTCGAAGTAATGCGTGGCGAATAACGTCATGGCCTTGATGCGGCTGGCAAGATTCTCGGCACAGGCCCATGCCAGCGATAAGCCGTCATAGGTTGATGTCCCGCGACCAATTTCATCCATCAGCACCAGACTGTTTTCCGTGGCGTTATGCAAGATATTGGCGGTTTCGGTCATCTCAACCATGAAGGTGGAACGGCCAGAGGCCAAATCGTCGGCTGCGCCCACGCGGGTGAATATACGGTCGACAGGCCCAATCACGGCTTTTTCTGCGGGAACAAAACTACCAATGTGCGCCATCAGCACAATGAGCGCGGCTTGACGCATATAGGTGCTTTTACCGCCCATATTCGGGCCAGTGATCACTAGCATGCGGCGCTGTGGGGAAAGTGACAGCGGGTTAGCAATGAAAGGTTCTTTGAGCACTTGCTCAACGACGGGATGGCGTCCGCCAACAATTTTAATTCCGGGCTTATCGCTGAGCTCTGGACGGACATAGTTTAGCGTTTCAGCGCGTTCGGCCAAATTGCTCAACACATCCAGTTCGGCCAGCGCGTTGGCGCTTTGCTGTAGATCGGCCAGATGCGGTAACAGCATGTCGAACAGTTCTTCATAGAGACGCTTTTCTAGCGCCAATGCTTTGCTTTTTGATGTCAGAACTTTGTCTTCATACTCTTTTAATTCAGGGATGATATAGCGTTCTGCATTTTTTAAGGTCTGGCGACGGACATAGTGAATCGGGACTAAATGGCTTTGGCCACGGCTGACCTGAATGTAATAGCCATGCACGCCGTTGAAACCAACTTTCAAGGTGTCTAAACCGAGTTTTTCGCGTTCGCGAATTTCTAAACGATCGAGATAGTCGGTAGCTCCATCGGCTAGCGCGCGCCATTCGTCTAGCTCTTCATTGTAGCCCGGCGCGATGACCCCACCGTCGCGAACCAGAACGGGAGGCGTTTCTACCACCGCTCTTTCCAGCAATTCTTTCAGCTCATCAAACTGACCGGAATTTTTCGCCAGCGTCGCAATGTGAGGCGTAGCATGGTCGCCGATGAGTGCCTGAATTTCAGGTAGCTGCTGGAATGCATAGCGCATGCGCGCAAGGTCACGTGGGCGAGCGGTACGCAGAGCTAAACGCGCAAGAATTCGCTCAAGATCGCCGACCTGACGCAGTAGCGGTTGAAGATCTTCAACCAGAGGCTGAAGGGCTTCGATAGCCTGTTGACGATTATTGAGCGCTTTGTGATCGCGGCTCGGCATATGCACCCAGCGTTTGAGCATACGGCTGCCCATTGGTGTGACGGTGCAATCCAAAATAGCGGCCAGCGTATTTTCAACCCCGCCCGATAGGTTCTGTGTGAGCTCTAAATTTCGGCGGGTAGCGGCATCCATAATAATGCCGTCTTGCTGGCGCTCGATGGTAATACCACGAATGTGAGGCAGCGTGGTTCGCTGCGTATCCTTCACATATTGCAGCAAACAGCCAGCCGCACGCAGCGCCTGTGTAGATTGCTCTACGCCGAAGCCATTGAGATCGCGGGTACCAAACTGGAGGTTCAGCTGTTGCCGAGCGGTGTCTAACTCAAATTCCCAAAGCGGACGGCGACGCAGGCCACGGCGGTTTTCAATCAACGGCATAGAGCCAAAATCTTCGGGGTAAAGCAGCTCTGCCGGATTAGTACGCTGGAGTTCTGCGGCCATGGTTTCGAGATCGGCTGGTTCGGCAACGCGAAAACGGCCAGAGCTAATATCGAGAGTCGCAAAGCCAAAGCCGCGCGCATCCTGCCAGATTGCGGCTAGTAGGTTATCCTGACGCTCTTTAAGCAGCGCTTCATCGCTGATGGTACCCGGCGTGACGATACGAACCACTTTGCGTTCGACAGGCCCTTTGGTGGTTGCCGGATCGCCAATTTGTTCACAAATAGCGACGGATTCACCTAGCTGTACCAGCTTTGCGAGATAGTTTTCAACGGCATGATGCGGAATACCGGCCATGGGAATCGGCTCTCCGGCAGAGGCACCGCGCTTAGTTAGCGAAATATCCATGAGCTGAGAGGCGCGTTTGGCATCATCATAAAATAGCTCGTAGAAGTCACCCATGCGATAGAACAGCAGGATATCAGGATGCTGTGCTTTCAGTTTTAAGTACTGCTGCATCATGGGGGTGTGTGAGTCTAGGTTTGTCATGTCGCTCATAGAATTTCTATATCTAATATATTGAATTTTAAGATTGTCGTGATTTTTTAGATTCTGTTTAAGCATCACGAAATCGTTTGGAGAAGCAGTCATCCAGAACGATTTTTTAGGGCACTATACTAACGTAGGGATCTGCAAACTGACATAGTTAATATCTGGAAGTGCTTCGCAAGTTTGGTATGCAATAGGTGTGCTGGTTTACAGATAAAAAAAGCCCACCATACAGGTGGGCTGTGTCTTCAACTAGGGACTTAGGAACAAGGCTTAGAAGCTATATTTAATCCCTAACATCCCAGACGTATCGTTATAGCCGGCATCGCCAATTTGCTGGGCAATATTTATCCAGCCGCTGGTGCGTTGACTGAATTGCCCTTCAATACCGACTTTGACCTCACCAATGTTGCGTGCACCGTCTTGGGACAGTTTGACATTATTCATCTCTACGCCGAACCGCTGGGTATTATGGATCCAGTTAACCTCAGCGAAGGGTTCGAAAGTACGATCTTTATTGTCATCCTGCGTTGCATTGCCCTGCATATAGGCCCGAACGCCAAGTCGGGTTTGCAGATTGTTGTTGCCCGTGCTGTCTACTCGGGTGCCGTTTCTTTCAATGTGACGATCCGCTTTGACACCCATCCACGTTAGCAGTGCTTTAGGCTGAATAAACACTTTGCGGCGTTCGCTTTCACGCACTTTGAAGGTATATCCACTTTCCACAGATCCGGTGAAACCGCTAGAATCATAGGATTCTGATGGTAAATCATCACCGTTTACCGAGTTTTTAAACCAGTTGTACAGCAACCAGGTATCAACATAGAGTCCTGTCTTATCTGCA
Source organism: Hafnia sp. CBA7124 (assembly GCF_002355555.1). NCBI lineage: Bacteria > Pseudomonadati > Pseudomonadota > Gammaproteobacteria > Enterobacterales > Hafniaceae > Hafnia > Hafnia sp. CBA7124. Next base: position 830,941 of record NZ_AP017469.1, read on the forward strand.
TCGTTGTTATACCAAGTACCGTAAGCGCCGACGGAATAGCCATCAATGCTTGAACGCGAGTCATGGCGTGATTTATTCGAGTGGGTATGACTTTTCGCGTTGGCATAGCCAGCCATCAGGCCAAGGTGCCAACGATCCAAACCATCCGTACTCCACTGCGCGATATCACCGCCTAATTGCATAACGTAGCGGTTGGTGCTGGTTTTCAATTGCCCACTGCTGTCTTTAAAGTTATTACGCCCACCGATCTGGCGTAGCCACATGCTGGTCACTTTTTCTTCACCGGTTAATACGTCGGTATATTGGGTTTCCCCTAAGCGATCGTGCAATCGGGTCGTGAATAAAGTATTTCCTGCTGCATGGTTAGCAATGTAGCTACCCGCCTCAGGGCGTACGACCAGATCTTTCGGCTTGTTGGGGACTACCGGTGGTTCAGGTTCTTTAGGGTCAACAACCGGAGGCTCGGGCTCTTCAGGCGGTTCAACAACCGGAGGCTCGGGCTCTTCAGGCGGTTCAACAACCGGAGGCTCGGGCTCTTCAGGCGGTTCAACAACCGGAGGCTCGGGCTCTTCAGGTGGTTCAACAACCGGAGGCTCGGGCTCTTCAGGTGGTTCAACAACCGGAGGCTCGGGCTCTTCAGGTGGTTCAACAACCGGAGGCTCAGGCTCTTCAGGCGGTTCAACAACCGGAGGCTCAGGCTCTTCAGGCGGTTCAACGACCGGAGGCTCAGGCTCTTCAGGTGGTTCAACAACCGGAGGCTCAGGCTCTTCAGGCGGTTCAACAACCGGAGGCTCAGGCTCTTCAGGTGGTTCAACGACCGGAGGCTCAGGCTCTTCAGGTGGTTCAACAACCGGAGGCTCAGGCTCTTCAGGCGGTTCAACAACCGGAGGCTCAGGCTCTTCAGGCGGTTCAACGACCGGAGGCTCAGGCTCTTCAGGTGGTTCAACGACCGGAGGCTCAGGCTCTTCAGGCGGAAGTTTGGAAATCAAATACCAGTCATTTAGCGCTGACTGCGTTGGATCATAAGCGGTTGGCGGCGTGTAAGACGAATCACCACGCTGTAAATAATAGTCATACAGGCCTGCGACAATACGCCCTTGCTGAACGAATTGGCCGCTAGAATCACCTTGAACTTCAATGAGTTTAATCCCGTTGGTGGTCAGTGCGCCTATGCCGCCCGCGTTATTCACCGCAACATAAGTGGAGCCAGTGGTATCACCGGTAACAATGAGTTTGTCGGTCGGGGAGTTATCATCGCCTAACTGGGTATTCATAACCAATAGGCCGCCATCGCCGTGGTAGTTGCCCGTGACGGTTAAAGTTTTGAATGTTGGATCTGCATCGCTGTGGGCAAAGTTGATTTGGCTGCCTGTATTTAGCGTGAGCGCACTCACCGAGGAGTCGCCGTCCATATTCCATGAGGCATTGGTCAGTGCTACGCGGCTTTCACCGAGGCTGCTTTGATAGGCTGCACCGTTCCAAACTGAACCGTCGGTTAGGTTCAAATCGATAAGGCTGCCCGTGCCTTCTGCGTTGATGTCACCGTCAATATTATATTTACCGCCGGTGGAGCCATCGATGGTGCCTCCGGCTGCATAGAGTGCGTAGCTACCGTCAGTTTGACGACCTGCGGTGGCCACATTGAGCCCGCCCTCTAAAGTGACGAGGCCAGCTGTCGTGCTGTAAATTCCGTGAGTTGCATTGGCGCTATTCACCTGAATAGACGAGCCATCGCCCAGCGTCACCTCTGGTGATGTATATCGAGCATTATATAAACGTGCATATACACCGTGTGCGCCATCACCGTTTGTAATGATAGATGACGCACCACCTATAGCGGCTTTACCTGAATATGCATAGATACCATAGGCCGCATTGCCTGAGGTTATGATGTTGGTCTGGCCTAACGCTACGTTGCCATCGTAATAGCTATAGATACCGTAGGCATCAGTATTGCTTGTTGTAATTGTATTATTGCTGCCACCTGTCACTTCGCCCTTATTGAAACTATAAATGCCAGATGCTTTACTCCCTATAGTCGTAATGGTCATGCCGTCATCAACCAGAATTTTTGCTGAGCTGGTAGCATAAAGTGCGTGAGCCGAGGTGCCTTCGGTACTGAGTAGGGCATTTTTACCTAATTCTATTTGGCTGGATGATGTCGCATAAGCAGAGTAAGCGCTGCTGCCGAAGGTGCTAAGTTGAGCATCATTGCCGATTTTAATGCTGGATCCTGATTGAGCGGTACGGATAGCGTTGGAACTATCGCCATGGCTGATGATTGTTGCACCATCGCCAACGGTTACGTTGTTTGCGGCAAGCGTTCCGTCTCTAAAGGCTGATACGGATATTCCGTGCCCAGAGCGACCCCATGTTTCAATATGCGCATTTTTGCCCACATAAACATTCGCTGAACCAAGCCCGCCAGTGCCGTTTGTAAAACTATAGGATGTATAGCCAGTGTTGATAGCGTCGCCAGATGACCCTTTGGCATAAATTTTGGCGTTATCGCCAATAATGACGAACATAGGGTTATCAGGTGTGCTCGCATTACCGTGAGTACGGATGGTGTCGTAGTCGGTACCGTCAGAAGTTGCCGTGAAATTATCGCCAAAAATAACCCCGATGCTGGCACCTGTCTGAGTATTATTGTTGATCATGACAGTGTGTTTGAAAGCTTCGCCTCCGGGGCCATTTAGCGTCACGTCATCGCCATAGACTCTCACGGGTTCATTAGCCCAGATATAGACGTAGTTAGGGCTGCCCGCGACGGCATTATATTCTGTGTTTGCTGCGTTGGGGATTTTTGCTCGAATGTCGTCTGGTAACGATGAGACCGGCAGCGAATAGGCTGGAATAGAAAAGGCAATCAGCGCAGCTGAAATACAGCTGGCAAGCATTGATATTTTTAACGGGCGTACTTGCTTCATAATTATTCTCCCTTCTTCTTCCATTCAGGAATGCCTCTAACCAGAGAAACCATCCGTGTAAGTAGAATCATCAATAACCCTTAGTTTTATGTCTTCATCCTAACTCAATAAAAATTAATTGGAATTTTAAACTGTCAATATGTGTTATTACAGTTTTTTATTCTTGTTGTTTATTTATATTAATCTTTATTAAGTTTTAAGTTTTGTTTTGTTGTGGGGGTTAATTGACGGGAACTTGATGTGATAAGCCTTTTAATGTGAATTTAGCTTTTTAAGTGGTGACGGTCGTAGGAATAAAAATGCCCGAAGGAATTACGGGCATTGGAAAAGTTAAAGATAACTTAATTTATCTAAAGGGACCTTTCATTAGTGATGCTTTCACATATTTCTATTTTGTTTTCACGCAAAATTTTGCATTTAACAACAAAGATTCTCGATATGTCAGAAATATAGCTGCTTACTCTATTGCTTCGATTGACCAAAATATAGTCGTCAGGTTTGCAACTAACATCTTTTGCCTTTAGGAATTCCAATATGTTATTGCGAGCATCCTCGGTGATAGGGCTATAGAGGGAGTTATCCGCAATAAACGTTTTGCACTCACCGACTTTACCAATGTAAATTTCTTTACTTATGGATAGATAGTAAATGGATAACGTCGCAATAAGAATTACAACGACTAGCGCGATGCCTACCAATAACAGCCATTTTTTGCGCCTGCCGCTGATTTTTTTTTGTAAACTGGATGTTTCTATTGGTTGAACTGGAGGACTATGCGTTCTCTCAGCAATTGACGGTTCTTGCTGAGAATTATTTTCATCTTGCTCACACTTCTCTGCTTCAATTTGTATTTCGCTACGCAGCATAAAACCCATTTTAGGCGCGGTTGTGATGAACTCTTCATCTAGCCCCATGCTTTTTATTAAACGACGTAACTTGCTAACGCATTGATTTAAATTACTATCGCTGGATATTAAACCATAATTATCCCATACCTTCTGAAATAGTAGATTTCTACTAACGACTTCACCTTGGTGAGTAAGTAGCAGTAATAATAGTCGCTTAGTGATATTGGATATAAGAATGGGCTCAATATCCGGTTGTTTCACAAAAGATAAAGCGCTGGTGGCTGGTGTAAATAAAATTAGGTCATTAATTTTATAACTTATGTCATCTAACATATTCACCTCGTTAACACCGACTAATGGCATCCCCCGATTGCCAGTGAACAGCTTCATAGTGGTGGTAATTAGTGTGTAAAAAATCGTACCGCGCATGAGCACAGCAGGAAATTGGCTATATTCTTATGAATAAATTGATTTTACTGGCGTAGCCAACCGTTAAGTAAATAATTAGATGTTTTCATAGTGGCTATAAGTCCTCCGTTCCATGGATGAGCGTAGGTCATTTATAGCTTATATCTATTATCAATGGAAATAATATATAACTGAAGGATTTAATGGTATAGCATTTCGTAAATAAGCGTTAAATCAGTTTATTGTTCTGTACTGTTTTGAAAAATAAGATTTTTCTCAATGTTAATTATATTTTGTGAGGTCTTATGTTCAGGCGTGAGAGGGTATAAAAAACATTAATTATGGTGGTCTATGTTTTACGTCTGTTTAGTATCGCTGGATGAGATTCCAGTTTTCACTCCCTAGACAACGCGCTAACATATCGGTCACTTTTTCTTGCATTGCGATGGATATTCGATGCGTTATCTAGCTGCGCTCCTGCCTATTGTTGTCTTGCTATCTGCCTGTAGCAGCAAGCCAAAACCCTCTAACGACGTGACTGAAACTACGCCACAAACGGCCAAGGGCGGTTTTTTACTGGATCCTTCCCACTCGGGCCAAGTGCAGATGGGGGATTTTGCCTACGATCCCGCGATGAATCGTTTTGTAGACAAAATGGTCAGCGAGCATGGCTTTGATCGTCAGCAGTTGCACGATGTGTTGGCGCAGACCAAACGTTTGGATTACGTGCTCAAATTGATGGATAGACAAGCACCGACTACGCGCCCGCCTGCGGGGCCTAACGGTGCTTGGCTGCGCTATCGCGGCAAGTTTATTACTCCTGATAACGTACAAAATGGGGTTGTGTTCTGGAATCAATATCAGAATGCCTTGCAGCGTGCTCAGCAGGTATACGGTGTGCCACCAGAAATTATAGTGGGCATTATTGGCGTTGAAACCCGCTGGGGACGCGTCATGGGGAAAACCCGCATTATTGACGCCTTGGCAACTCTGTCGTTCGCCTATCCGCGCCGTGCTGAATATTTCTCTGGTGAGTTAGAAACCTTTTTATTAATGGCGCGTGAAGAGGGCGACGATCCGTTGAACCTGAAGGGGTCATTTGCAGGGGCGATGGGGTATGGTCAATTTATGCCGTCCTCATTTAAGAGCTATGCGGTTGATTTCAACGGCGACGGTCATATCAACTTGTGGGATCCTGAAGATGCCATCGGCAGCGTGGCTAATTACTTTAAGGCGCACGGTTGGCAATCAGGTAAAAAAGTGGCGGTACCGGCCAATGGGCAAGCTCCAACGCTTGAAAATGGCTTTAAAACTAACTACTCCATTACTGCGCTGGCAGAAGCTGGTCTAAGCCCTCAAAGTTCGCTAGATGGATACCAACAGGCGAGCCTGTTGCGTCTTGATATGGGCACTGGCTACCAATATTGGTACGGTCTACCGAATTTCTACACGATTACCCGCTACAACCATAGTACCCACTATGCGATGGCGGTGTGGCAGCTAGGTGAAGCCGTTGGTCAGGCTGCTCGCCAAGGCAGCGTGTTCCAGAATAACTAGCTTTCATCTTATCGCCTCCCTGCAATAGGGAGGCGTTACTATGCTATATAGCAGTCGTCATCCTCTCTCCCTCGATTTATCTAATAAACGTCTATTTTCTAAATCTATCCCAGAGATCTACCAGCACCACCACAACGTTGCAGCCCAATGTTGCTCATAGTGATGAGCATTTTTTATTATCTTGGAATCCATTTCGCATTTCTGATTTTCGACGGCGACATATCAGAGCACATCATCTAAAAGAAAGTGCTAACATCAAAAGCCGATTCTCACCGTACATAGGAAGAATACATGACGGATGATGTGTTACTTGAATTGAGCGCGACGTTGGGAGCTCGCCTAAAGGAAAAAGGCGCCACGTTAACCTGTGCGGAATCTTGCACGGGGGGATTAATCGCCAAAGTGATTACTGATATCAGTGGGAGCTCCGCTTATTTTGAACGCGGTTATGTGACATACAGTAATCAGGCCAAGCATGAAATGCTGGGGGTTACTCTGGAATCGTTGCGATTATATGGCGCCGTCAGTGAAGCCGTTGTGAATGAAATGGCACAGGGCGCACTCCGGGCTGCAAGCGCAGATTTTGCGGTTTCAGTTAGCGGCATTGCGGGGCCAGACGGCGGTTCGGCAGCTAAACCTGCTGGTACCGTGTGGTTTGGTTTTGCGGCTAAAGATGGACGTACATATTCTATTCGTCAATATTTCCCTGGCGGGCGTCTTCAGGTACGCCAACTGGCGGCAGAATTTGCTCTGTGTGTTCTAATTGAAAAATTTCTCTGAACATACTTGATACTGTATGACTATACAGTATAATCAACACCAATTTCAGGTTCGCTATGCATGGAGTAACAGATGGACGAGAACAAACAAAGGGCTCTAGCCGCTGCGTTAGGCCAGATTGAAAAGCAGTTCGGTAAAGGTTCCATTATGCGTCTTGGTGATACCCAGACGTTGGATATTGATTCTGTATCTACAGGTTCTCTGAGTCTGGACGTTGCTCTGGGCATTGGTGGTTTGCCGATGGGCCGTGTGGTTGAAATCTTCGGGCCAGAATCTTCCGGTAAAACTACGCTGACGCTGTCGGTTATTGCCAGTGCACAGGCTGCGGGCAAAACTTGTGCGTTCATCGATGCTGAGCATGCGCTGGACCCAATCTACGCCGGTAAGTTAGGTGTGCAGGTTGATGATTTGCTGATCTCTCAGCCAGATACCGGCGAACAGGCATTAGAAATTTGTGATGCTCTGGTGCGTTCAGGCGCGGTTGACGTTATCGTTGTGGACTCCGTTGCTGCACTGACGCCAAAAGCAGAAATTGAAGGCGAGATGGGCGATTCCCATGTCGGCTTGCAAGCGCGTCTGATGTCTCAGGCGCTGCGTAAACTGACCGCTAATATCAAGAACGCGAACTGCTTGGTTATCTTTATCAACCAGATCCGTATGAAAATCGGCGTCATGTTTGGTAACCCAGAAACCACCACCGGTGGGAATGCGCTGAAGTTCTACTCTTCTGTTCGCTTAGATATCCGTCGTATCGGCGCGATTAAAGATGGCGATGAAGTTGTCGGTAACGAAACACGCGTGAAAGTGGTTAAAAACAAAGTTGCACCTCCATTCCGTCAGGCTGAATTCCAGATCCTTTACGGCGCGGGTATTTCTAAAGAAAGCGAACTGATCGATCTGGGTGTTAAGCATAAGCTGGTTGATAAATCCGGTGCTTGGTATGCCTATAACGGCGACAAGATTGGTCAGGGTAAATCAAACTCCATGAAATACTTGCAGGAAAACCCGGCTATTCGTGCCGAGTTAGATACCAAACTGCGTGAAATGTTGTTGAGCCACGCAGCCGCAGAGAACGCAAACCATAAGCCTTCAGCTGATGAAGAGCTGTTGGAAGACGACGCGTAATCACGCGCCGTGCTGGAGAATATACCCGCAATGCGGGTATAGAGTACCGCCTCGAGGAACGACTGAGTGACTGAAACACTGAATCGGGCGATGCGGTTACTTGCTCAACGCGATCACAGCGAAACTGAATTGCGCCGCAAACTTGCGGCGCAAGACGTTTCTGAAGAGGACGTTGAACAAGCCATCGCTTATTGCCATGAGCATAACTGGCTAGACGATCGTCGGTTTGCTGAGCGATATCTCGTGATGCGCAGCCAAAAAGGCTATGGCGTACAGCGAATTCAGCAAGAATTAGGCATGAAAGGTATTGCTCGCGATCTTATCCATGACGCTTTTGCGTCGTCAGATATTGATTGGAGTGCATTAGCAAAACAAACTGCGCATCGTAAGTTTGGTCAAACTCTCCCCCAAGAATGGAAAGAAAAAGCGAAGGTGCAGCGATTTTTATTGTACCGAGGCTTCTTTCAGGAAGAAATTTACGCTGTTTTCTCCAATTTGTCGGATTGAATGCACGCGGGATTTTACTTCCCAGTGAAGAAAATTTATCTTATTCCCACTTTATGTTTGTGCGCGGCCGACTTGCAGTCAATTGCGAGAGGGTCTGTTCACTACAGTTCTTTTAGCCTGACTCCGGGACAATTATGAGCAAGAGTACCGCTGAGATCCGTCAAGCGTTTCTCGATTTCTACCATAGCAAAGGACACCAGATCGTAGAGAGTAGTTCTCTGGTTCCGAATAACGACCCTACGTTGTTATTCACCAATGCGGGTATGAACCAATTCAAGGATGTTTTCCTCGGCATCGATAAACGCAACTACAGCCGTGCAACAACGTCTCAACGTTGTGTGCGTGCAGGTGGTAAACATAACGATTTAGAAAACGTCGGTTATACCGCACGTCACCATACATTTTTCGAAATGCTGGGTAACTTCAGCTTCGGTGACTATTTCAAGCACGACGCTATCCAGTTTGCATGGGAGCTGTTGACCGGTGAAAACTGGTTCAACCTGCCAAAAGAAAAACTGTGGGTGACCGTGTACGAAACCGACGATGAAGCCTTCAATATTTGGGCTGACGAAGTTGGCGTGCCACGCGAACGTATTATTCGCATTGGCGACAACAAGGGCGCTCCTTTTGCTTCAGATAACTTCTGGCAAATGGGGGATACCGGTCCTTGTGGTCCATGCACCGAGATTTTCTACGATCACGGTGACCACATCTGGGGTGGCCCTCCAGGAAGCGCTGAAGAAGATGGCGATCGCTATATTGAGATCTGGAACATCGTCTTCATGCAGTTCAACCGTCAGTCTGATGGCACCATGCTGCCGTTGCCAAAACCATCTGTTGATACCGGTATGGGATTGGAGCGTATTGCGGCCGTTCTGCAACACGTGAATTCCAACTATGACATCGACCTGTTCCGCACGCTGATTGCCGAAACGGCAAAAGTAACCGGTGCAACCGATCTGTCTAGCAAGTCACTGCGTGTTATTGCCGACCATATTCGTTCTTGTGCGTTCTTGGTTTCTGACGGCGTACTGCCTTCTAACGAAGGCCGTGGCTATGTTCTGCGTCGTATTATCCGTCGTGCTGTGCGCCACGGAAATATGGTGGGGGCAAAAGAGACCTTCTTCTATAAGCTGGTTGCCCCACTGATTGATGTGATGGGCTCCGCCGCTGATGAGCTGAAACGCCAACAGTCGATGGTTGAACAGGTTTTGAAAACTGAAGAAGAACAGTTTGCTCGTACGCTAGAACGCGGTTTAGCGTTGTTGGATGATGAGCTATCAAAACTGACCGGCGATACGCTGGATGGTGATACGGCTTTCCGTCTGTACGATACCTACGGTTTCCCACTGGATTTGACCGCTGACGTTTGCCGTGAGCGTAATTTGAAAGTCGATGAGATTGGCTTTGAACGTGCAATGGAAGAGCAGCGCCGTCGTGCGCGTGAATCTAGCGGCTTCGGTGCAGACTATAACAGCATGATCCGTGTTGATGGTGCCTCTAAGTTCTCTGGTTATGATCATAACCAGCAGCGTTCAAGCGTGACGGCATTGTTCCGTGACGGTCAGGCGGTTGACGTTCTGAACGCTGGCGAAGAAGGTGTGGTTATTCTAAACGAAACCCCATTCTATGCTGAATCCGGCGGTCAGGTCGGCGATAAAGGCGAGCTGACAGCGCAAGGCGTGAGCTTTGTTGTAACCGATACTCAGAAGTATGGCCAAGCGATTGGACATCAGGGGAAAGTAGCACAGGGTTCATTGAAGGTGGGTGGCAGCGTTGAGGCGACGATTGATGAAGCTCGTCGTAGCCGTATTCGTTTGAACCACTCTGCAACGCACTTACTGCATGCTGCTTTGCGTCAGGTGCTGGGCGATCATGTTTCCCAGAAAGGCTCATTGGTGAGCGATCGTAACCTGCGTTTCGATTTCTCTCATTTTGAAGCTATGAAACCTGAACAGATTCGTCAGGTTGAAGATATCGTCAACGCTCAGGTTCGCCGCAATCTGCCAATCGAGACCAACATCATGGATCTCGATGAAGCAAAAGCGAAAGGCGCGATGGCATTGTTTGGTGAGAAATACGATGAAAGCGTTCGTGTATTAAGCATGGGTGATTTCTCCACCGAGCTGTGTGGCGGTACGCATGCGCGTCAGACTGGGGATATCGGTTTGTTCCGTATCACTTCTGAAGCGGGCACCGCGGCTGGCGTGCGTCGTATCGAAGCCGTAACAGGCGAAGGTGCGATTGCGGTTATGCATCAGGACGCTGACGCTTTACGTGAAGCTGCATCGTTAGTGAAGAGTGATGCTCATAGCGTTGCGGATAAAATCCGTGCCGTTATGGATAAAACTCGCCAGTTGGAAAAAGAGCTGCAACAGCTTAAAGATCAGCAGGCTGCTCAGGAGAGTGCATCACTTTCCAGCAAAGCCGTTGATGTGAAAGGCGTGAAGCTTCTGGTAAGCCATCTGGATAACGTAGAAGCCAAAATGCTGCGCACGATGGTTGATGAGCTGAAGAATCAGCTTGGCTCTGGCGTCGTGGTTCTGGCAACGACCGCTGAGGGTAAAGTCAGCTTAGTTGCTGGTGTCACCAAAGACCTCACTGGCAAAGTGAAAGCGGGCGAGCTGATTGGTATGGTTGCTCAGCAGGTTGGCGGTAAAGGCGGTGGACGTCCTGACATGGCGATGGCGGGTGGTAGCGATGCCGCGGCATTACCTCAGGCGCTGGCTGGTGTTGAAGCTTGGGTTGCAGATAAGCTGTAATTTAAGATAGTTCAAAAAACAAACGTCATATCTTATTGTCAGGTATGGCGTTTTTTGTTTTTTAGTTAACGTACTTGTTATAAAAATTACTACGGTGTATACCTTTTGGACTAAACTTGTACATACAGTGTGGACCAGCCTAATCTGCTTACACATTATGAACTTGTTATAGGTTACGTTTTCACAATAGATGATGGATAATGGCGGGGGAAGCTGAGAGACCCGACTCTAATTAATCTTTCAAGGAGCAAAGAATGCTAATTTTGACTCGTCGAGTGGGTGAAACCCTCATGATTGGTGATGAGGTAACGGTCACTGTATTAGGTGTTAAAGGAAACCAAGTTCGCATCGGTGTAAATGCTCCGAAAGAGGTTTCTGTCCATCGTGAAGAGATTTACCAACGTATTCAGGCCGAAAAGTCTCAACAGACGACTTACTAATCCTAGTGTAGCGCCTCGTATTATTGCGGGGCGCTAACGCTAAACGGATCATTCGCACTCTAAACTCCCTTCGCTATACCCTCATTTTTCGACTTTCTTTCGTTTTATCTCTTTCCTAGCTGCTTCTTTCCGTTTTTTCTGCTTATCTATTTTTAGATTTTAGCCACACTACATGCCGATTTCGTGATTATTAAATCAACAGCTTGCCTTAAAATCGCGCTTTTTGTCTGTGTTTTACACAAACGAATCAGAGTCTCGAAAAAATGTTTGACTTATAAACCCCAGAAAGTAATATGTGCGCCACGCAGTGCCGATGAGCTTAAACAAAGTTAGTCAGCACGCATCGAAAGATATGCGTAAGGTGAGGTGGCCGAGAGGCTGAAGGCGCTCCCCTGCTAAGGGAGTATGCGGTCAAAAGCTGCATCCGGGGTTCGAATCCCCGCCTCACCGCCATTTTGCACCCATAGCTCAGCTGGATAGAGTACTCGGCTACGAACCGAGCGGTCGGAAGTTCGAATCTTCCTGGGTGCACCATATTTTGTTGTGATGCAGTGATTTACCAGCGTCACGATATCAGTAGTATCCTGTGCACCCATAGCTCAGCTGGATAGAGTACTCGGCTACGAACCGAGCGGTCGGAAGTTCGAATCTTCCTGGGTGCACCATTATTGATTGTGATGCTAGGTTTATCAGCATTACGATATCAGCAGTATCCTGTGCACCCATAGCTCAGCTGGATAGAGTACTCGGCTACGAACCGAGCGGTCGGAAGTTCGAATCTTCCTGGGTGCACCATATTTCACAATGTTTACGGCGAATGCAGAATTGCATAGTGACTAAGTATTGCCGGTAGCACAAAGGAAGATAACGTTGCTTTAGCAACGGCCCGTAGGGCGAAACGCTTGCGTTGAGTCATCTTCCTGGGTGCACCATTATTGATTGTGGTGCTAGAAATTTATCAGCGTCGCAATATCAGCAGTATCCTGTGCACCCATAGCTCAGCTGGATAGAGTACTCGGCTACGAACCGAGCGGTCGGAAGTTCGAATCTTCCTGGGTGCACCATATTTCACAATACTTACCGCGAATGCTGAATTGCATAGTGATTAAGTGTTGCCGGTAGCACAAACGATGATAACGTTGCTTTAGCAACGGCCCGTAGGGCGAAACGTTCGCGTTGAGTCATCTTCCTGGGTGCACCATATTTGGTTTCTCTGAGGTAACATACCTTGTCGTATGATAGTCAGAGAGACTGATGACACTAAGAGAGTGAGGCGCTTGCGCCGAATAACCTCCCAGATATGTCATCTTAAGACCTCGTCATTGACGGGGTTTTTTTTTATCTAAAATCCACCGTGCATAGTATTTTTCGGCAGAATTTTTCCTCATATCCATTGTCTTTTCAATTAATTCCCCCTGAAACTCTCAGAGCGACAACGTAATAGCTTTGCGTTAAAGTAACCTTCCATATATTCACCATCGTTACGGAGCTGCAATCAATGTACGATCGCTTTCAAGGACTGATTTTTGATATGGACGGCACTTTACTCGATACCGAGCCTACGCATCGTCTGGCTTGGCGGCAGGTGCTTTCCCAATATGGAATGACTTACGACGAACATGCGATGGTGGCACTGAATGGCTCCCCAACTTGGCGTATTGCCCAAGTTATTATAGAAAATAACCAAGCGGATATGGATCCACATCATCTTGCTGCATTGAAAACGGCTGCGGTAGAAGCCATGTTACTGGATAGCGTAACGCCGCTTCCGTTGATCGATGTGGTACGAGCCTATAAAGGCAAAAGGCCGATGGCAGTGGGAACCGGAAGTGAACACCGGATGGCAGATGCATTGTTGCGCCATTTGGGATTGCGTGATTGTTTTCAAGCGATTGTCGGTGCCGATGATGTTAAGCGGCATAAGCCAGAACCAGATACATTCTTACGCTGCGCGGAGCTTATCGGCGTAGCGCCTAAAGATTGTGTTGTGTTTGAAGATGCTGATTTTGGCATTCAAGCTGCTCAGAGCGCCAATATGGCGTGGGTTGACGTGCGTAAGTTGTAATGAGTTCTCTCCTGACATTAGGCGCTATGTTTGCCAGTAGTTTCACTAGCGCGACGTTATTGCCGGGAAATTCAGAAATTGTTTTAACTGCCTTGCTGTTAGCGGGGCAGGTTTCTCCGTGGTGGTTAGTGCTGACAGCGATTGTTGGCAATATTCTGGGCGGATTAACAAATGTCATCATTGGTCGTCTGCTGTCGGACATGAAACCGCAGCGGGGGTTACAGCTGTCGTTACGCTGGTTACAACGCTATGGCGCGGTAACATTGTTGCTCAGTTGGGTGCCCATCATTGGTGATTTACTCTGTGTGTTAGCAGGTTGGCTGCGAATGCCGTGGGTACCCGTAGCGCTTTATCTCAGTATCGGGAAAGCGGTGCGTTATGTGGTGTTAGCATGGCTGACGCTGCAGGGTATGTCATGGTGGTCATAAGCGAGAGTGGAAACGCTCAGCGGCAGAACATGAATGCTGGCAGTTATTATTTGATTAGCGGGAGGTCGACTTGATCCCGGACGTATCTAAAGCACTGACTTGGCTGGAGTCGCATCCAGATGCCCTTAACGGAATTCGACGCGGAATTGAGCGTGAAACGCTTCGTGTAACGCCTGAAGGCCAATTGGCCGCTTCTGGTCACCCAGAAATATTGGGTAAAGCGTTGACTCATCCTTGGATAACCACTGACTTTGCCGAGTCTTTGCTGGAGTTTATTACTCCAGTCGATCCCAGCATCGATCATATGCTTTCCTTCTTAACGGATATTCATCGCTATGTAGCGCGTAATTTAGGCTCAGAGCGTATGTGGCCAATGAGTATGCCGTGCTTTATCAATAAAGAAGAAGATATTGTACTGGCACAGTATGGGTCATCAAACGTTGGTCGATTTAAAACGTTGTACCGCGAAGGTTTGAAGAATCGCTACGGTGCGCTGATGCAAACCATTTCTGGCGTGCACTATAACTTCTCGCTGCCCATTGATTTTTGGCGCGCATGGGCTGGCGTTGAAGATGCAGAAAGTGGTAAAGAGCAGATCTCCGCGGGCTATTTCCGCCTGATCCGTAACTATTATCGCTTTGGCTGGGTGATCCCGTATCTGTTTGGTGCCTCACCGGCAATTTGTTCATCGTTCTTGAACGGTCGTGAAACCAATATTCCATTCGAGCGTGATGGGCATATGCTATATCTGCCTTATGCAACCTCGCTGCGTTTGAGTGATTTAGGTTATACCAACAAATCGCAGAACGATTTAGGTATCACGTTCAACAACCTGCCTGATTATGTCACCGCGTTGAAAAAAGCGATTCATACGCCATCACCTGAGTTTGCTAAGCTTGGTGTGAAGGTGGATGGTCATTATCGCCAGCTCAATGCCAATGTTTTGCAGATCGAAAATGAACTCTACGCGCCGATTCGTCCAAAACGAGTGACTAAAGGCGATGAGTCACCGTCCGATGCGCTGTTGCGTGGCGGAATTGAATATATAGAAGTGCGCTCTCTGGATATCAATCCATTTACGGCTATCGGCGTGAATGCTGAGCAGTCACGCTTCTTGGATCTTTTCTTGATTTGGTGTGTACTGGCTGATGCGCCTGAAATGAGCAGTGATGAACTGCTGTGTACGCGTAAAAACTGGAATCGCGTGATCCTTGAAGGGCGTAAGCCTGGCCAAACTATTGGTATTGGCTGTGATACCGAGCGCCAGCCGCTTGCGAAAGTCGGTAAAGAGTTGTTTGCTGATTTGCAGCGCGTTGCTGAAGTATTAGATAGTATCAATGGGAATAAGCAATATCAGCAGGTTTGCACTAAGCTGGTAGCCTGTTTCGAAGATGCTTCATTGACCTATTCTGCTCAGGTACTGGAGCAGATGAAAGAAAAAGGTGTGGGTGGATTTGGTCGTGAATTGTCAGAACGTTATCGCGAACAGTTGAGCTCAGAGCCATTGGAAGTATTAACCGAAGAACAGTTGCAGCAGCAGGTGGAAGCGTCGATTAAACGTCAGGCCGCTATGGAAACTCAGGATTCAATGCCGGGTGCTATGGGGTTTGAGGAGTATCTGCACTTACACGCTGGGCGCTAGAAAAGAAAAAGGCCACAATACCTGTGGCCAAAATAGCATCTCTGTAGCAGGGATGATGATAACAAATGCGCGTCTTTCATATATTCAGACTCGCTGAGTTAGAAAAGGTTTCATAAAACCGAAAAAAAATTCATTTTTTTTATGAGGAGGTGACGAAATGCCACTACTGGATAGCTTCACTGTAGACCATACGCGTATGGCGGCGCCTGCGGTGCGTGTAGCAAAAAATATGAAAACCCCGCATGGCGACAACATCACGGTCTTCGATTTGCGTTTTTGTCACCCGAACCAAGAGATCTTGCCCGAGCGCGGTATCCATACTCTTGAACATCTATTTGCCGGTTTCATGCGCGATCATCTAAACGGTAACGGCGTGGAGATTATCGATATTTCTCCAATGGGCTGCCGTACCGGGTTCTACATGAGCTTGATTGGTACGCCTGAAGAGTCTCGCGTGGCTAATGCGTGGAAAGCGGCTATGGAAGATGTGCTGAAGGTGACTGACCAGCGTAAAATTCCTGAACTTAATGAATACCAGTGCGGAACCTATTCCATGCACTCATTGCAGGAAGCGCATGAGATTGCTCGCCATATCCTAAAGAAAGGTGTTGGGGTTAACCACAACGACGATCTCGCCCTGCCTAAAGAAAAACTGGCCGAGCTGCATATCTAGTCTCGTTTTCTCTAAACGCAAGACACAAAAAAGGCGCTGAATGCGCCTTTTTTAATGGGGGAATTGGGCTACGAGCTATAGCGCTCGCTGTCCTCATTGGTTTTCTTACGCGCCACTGACGAAACGCGAACCTGTTTAATCATATTGTCTTGCACATCAAGGATTTGGATATGATATTGGCCAATGTTGACGTGAGCGCCTGGTAGTGGAATATCTTCTAATTCTTCAAGCAGCATGCCGTTCATGGTGCGAGGACCATCTGCTGGAAGCGTCCAGTTGAATGCCTTATTGAGCTCACGAATATTGGCGGTTCCATCGACAAGCACAGAGCCATCACTTTGCGGCATAACCTCTTCAGCCAAAGAGGGGGACATCGACGTAGTGAAGTCGCCGACAATTTCCTCGAGGATATCTTCAACGGAAACTAATCCTTTGATATCACCGTATTCATCCACCACGATGCCCATTTTTTCTTTGTTACGCTGGAATTTGAGCAGTTGAACGCTGAGATGAGTACTTTCTGGAATGTAATAAATTTCGTCAGCGGCACGCAGTAAGTTCTCTTTATTGAACTCTTTCTTTTCAATCATCAGGCGGTAGGCTTCGCGCACACGCAGCATGCCAATCGAATCATCAAGTGAGCCGCGGTATAAGACGATGCGTCCGTGTGGTGAATGCGTCAGCTGGCGCAGGATTGATTTCCAGTCATCATTGATATCAATACCGACGATTTCATTGCGCGGCACCATAATGTCGTCGACGGTCACTTTTTCAAGATCCAAAACTGAAATCAGCATGTCCTGATTACGACGTGAAATCTGTGAATTGGATTCGTTCACGATAGACCGAAGTTCATCTTTACTCACTGCATCGCTTGGATGCGCTGTGGCTCGGATCCCAAACATGCGCAGCAGAATGCGTGTAATGCCGTTTAGAAACCAAACTAACGGCATCATGATTTTTTGCAGCGGCAGCAATAACACACTGCTTGGGAAAGCGACTCTTTCGGGATTGAGCGCGGCAAACGTTTTTGGCAGCACTTCGGCAAACACTAACACCACGAAGGTCAGAACGCCGGTTGCAATAGCTACGCCTGCGTTTCCATACAAACGGATACCGACAATAGTTGCTAAGGCTGAGGCCAAAATATTGACGAGGTTGTTGCCGATGAGCACCAAACTGATGAGGCGATCGGGATGTTTAAGTAGTTTTTCAACACGACGAGCGGAACGTGATCCCTGCTTGGAGAGATGGCGGAGGCGGTAGCGGTTGAGTGTCATCATCCCTGTTTCTGAAGCAGAAAAATAGGCTGAGACAATGACCATAATTACCAGAATGGTAATCAGTGTACCCGTAGAGACGTGCTCCAAGGAGGTGTTCCTTATAACGATTGAACGGTTCACCCCGTGGTATCACGGGGTGAGCGAAAAAGGGAGGGGAGTTAGTTTACCATGACTTCCTGAAGAAGACGGCTGCCAAAATAAGCCATCGTCAGTAAAAATGCGCCCAGCAAGCTGAACCATACGACGCGGCGTCCACGCCAGCCTTCGCGGAAGTGCCCCCACAGTAATAAAACATAGACAAACCATGCCAAAATCGACAGTACGGCTTTATGCACGTTTTCTTTGCTGAATAAGTTATCCATGTACAACATGCCAGTGCACAGGGTGAGTGTGAGTAGCACAACACCGACCTGCGTAATATGAAACATTTTGCGTTCGATGCTCATCAACGGTGGCATATCGGCGGTAAAGGTGAGTTTTTTGTTTTTCAGCAGATAGTCGAGCAGCGCAAGCTGTAGGGCATAGAGCGCAGCAATGATCAGCGTTGCGTAAGAGAACAGCGCCAGACCAATGTGAATCATCAGAGACGGCGTCGTTTCTAGATGGGTGATGAACTCCCCTGGAACGAAGCTGGCGAGCCCAAGATTAATCAAGGCAAAACTGTATACAATCGGCAGTAAAAACCAGCCACGGTCACGTGAGGCGACAACAGTCATCACAAAACAGATCATCAGGCTTACGATCGAACCAATGTTCAGTAAGCTAAGATTTTGTCCGGTGGTGACATCAAAAACGCGAGCCTGTAGTGCAACGGCGTGGCTGATGAGCGCAATAGCGGCGAACAAAAGCGCCAAGCGGCGATAGGCTCGGTTGTTTTGTACCAGACTCGGAATGATTAAGCCGAGGCTGAGTAAGTAGGAAATCATGGCCAATATGGCAAATGCAGGCATGGTGAATTTGGCATTATCAGAGTGAATTATGAGGCCAGTATAGCGTTAGCCGCGTCACGCTCCAACCAATCCGCGCAGCAAGGAGGAGAAAGGTGCCATCTTCGTGTTATACTCGCCGCCATCTACGTCGTCGCCTTGACGGCCAGTCTTAACGTTGAGCAGAAACAATGTTTGAAAATTTAAGCGATCGATTGTCGCGCTCATTGCGCAACATCAGCGGCCGCGGGCGGCTGACCGAAGAAAATATCAAAGACACATTGCGTGAAGTACGCATGGCATTACTGGAAGCGGACGTTGCGCTGCCGGTAGTCCGTGACTTCATCAATCGTGTTAAAGAAAGTGCCGTAGGGCACGAAGTGAACAAAAGTCTGACCCCAGGGCAAGAGTTCGTCAAAATCGTTAAAAACGAACTGACGAACGCCATGGGCGAAGTGAACACCGAGCTGAATCTCGCCGCACAGCCGCCTGCTGTTGTGTTGATGGCAGGTTTGCAAGGCGCGGGTAAAACAACCAGCGTGGGTAAACTCGGTAAGTTTCTTAAAGAGAAACATAAGAAGAAAGTGTTGGTGGTTTCTGCCGACGTTTATCGCCCAGCGGCGATTAAACAGCTAGAAACCTTGGCTCAGCAAGTGAGCATCGATTTCTTCCCGTCCGATGTTAAAGAGAAGCCAATCGAGATTGTTAGCCGTGCTTTACAGCATGCTAAGCAGAAATTTTATGATGTTCTGATCGTCGATACCGCGGGTCGTTTACACGTTGACGAAGCGATGATGGACGAGATCAAACAGGTTCATGCCGCGATTAATCCGGTTGAAACGCTGTTTGTTGTTGATGCCATGACCGGTCAGGATGCGGCGAACACCGCCAAAGCCTTTAATGAAGCGCTGCCGTTAACCGGCGTGGTGCTGACAAAGGTCGATGGTGATGCGCGCGGTGGTGCGGCTTTATCTATTCGCCATATCACGGGTAAACCGATCAAGTTCTTGGGCGTGGGTGAAAAGACCGAAGCGCTGGAACCGTTCTACCCAGACCGTGTGGCTTCTCGTATTCTTGGTATGGGTGACGTTCTGTCGCTTATCGAAGATATTGAGAGCAAAGTTGACCGTGCGCAGGCCGAGAAGCTGGCACAGAAACTGAAGAAAGGTGATGGCTTCGATCTCACCGACTTTATGGATCAGCTTAAGCAAATGCGTAACATGGGTGGGATGACCTCAATGCTGGCAAAAATGCCAGGCATGGGGCAACTACCAGAAAACGTTAAATCTCAGATGGATGACAAACTCTTGGTGCGTATGGAAGCGATTATTAGCTCCATGACGCTGAAAGAGCGTGCCAACCCAGAAATTATCAAGGGCTCGCGTAAACGTCGTATCGCGCAGGGTTCTGGTATGCAAGTGCAGGACGTCAACCGTTTACTTAAACAATTTGATGAAATGCAGCGTATGATGAAGAAGATGAAGAAAGGCGGCTTGTCGAAAATGATGCGTGGCATGAAAGGTATGATGCCACCCGGATTCCCTGGTCGTTAATCCCTCCTTTTGCCTATTTTAGCAACTGCAACCGGGGCGTAAGTACGCTTTCGGTTGCTTTTCGCGCCAAAGTGAGTAAAATTTTCGGGCTTTTATGTTCGTTAAGAACAACAGACACCGGACTCCGTTCCTCGATGGGGTCTGGTGTTCTATTAACTAATGAGGATGTTATGGTAACAATTCGTTTAGCTCGTGGCGGCGCTAAAAAGCGTCCGTTCTATCAAGTAGTAGTAACTGACAGCCGTAATGCACGTGACGGCCGTTTCATCGAGCGTGTTGGTTTCTTCAACCCGCTGGCAGCAGGTCAGGCAGAATCTCTGCGTCTGGATCTGGATCGCGTAAACCACTGGGTTGGTTTGGGCGCTACTGTTTCTGATCGCGTTTCTGCGCTGATCAAAGAAGCTAAGAAAGCTGCTTAATCCGTTGCGGTGGTCACAATGAGCAAACAACTTACTAATCCCGTGGTACTCGGGAAACTGGGTTCTTCATATGGTATTCGCGGTTGGCTCAGAGTGTTTTCATCCACCGAAGACGCCGAAAGCATTTTTGAATATCAGCCATGGTTTATCCAGCAGGCTGGTCAGTGGCAGCATGTCGAGCTAGAAAGCTGGAAGCGCCACAATCAGGATTTGGTTATCAAAATCAAAGGTGTTGATGACCGAGATGCGGCGAATGCGCTAACGAATCGTGAGATCGTAGTGGAAGAGTCGCAATTGCCAGAGCTAGAAGATGGCGATTATTACTGGAAAGACCTTATGGGCTGCCAGGTAGTCACCATCGCTGGATACGAGCTGGGTAAAATCATCGATATGATGGAAACCGGTTCTAATGACGTTATGGTCGTTAAGGCAAACCTGAAAGATGCATTCGGTATCAAGGAGCGGTTGATTCCGTTCCTCGACGGGCAGGTAATCAAGAAAGTCGATCTCACTACTCGCATTGTTGAAGTAGATTGGGATCCTGGTTTTTAACCTCCAATTATTGGAAGGCGTGTAGCATCCGTTGTTGAAAGGGTATGGCGCTATGTGGATTGAGTTATGTGGATCGGTATAGTTAGCTTATTTCCTGAGATGTTCCGCGCAATCACTGATTACGGGGTAACTAGCCGGGCTGTTAAGAATGGCCTGCTAAGCGTGCAGTGCTGGAGTCCACGAGACTTCACGCACGATCGGCATCGCACCGTTGATGACCGTCCTTATGGCGGTGGTCCGGGGATGTTGATGATGGTGCAACCTTTACGGGAAGCTATCCACGCTGCAAAAGCAGCGGCAGGCGAAGGGGCGAAAGTGATTTATCTCTCGCCGCAGGGTCGCAAACTTGACCAGCAAGGTGTTTGCGAGCTGGCCACAAACGAGAAGTTAATTCTGGTTTGTGGTCGGTATGAAGGTATAGATGAGCGTGTAATCCAAACCGAAATTGATGAAGAATGGTCAATCGGAGATTACGTACTTAGCGGCGGTGAGCTTCCTGCTATGACGCTGATTGATTCTGTCTCACGGTTTATTCCGGGAGTTTTGGGTCATCAAGCTTCAGCAGAAGAAGATTCATTTGCCGACGGACTGCTGGATTGTCCGCACTTTACACGCCCTGAAGTGTTAGAAGGCATGGAGGTACCGCCGGTTTTACTGTCGGGAAATCATGCAGAGATTCGTCGCTGGCGCTTGAAGCAGTCGCTGGGCCGTACCTGGCTTAGAAGACCTGAACTTCTAGAAAGCCTAGCTCTGACTGACGAGCAAGCGAAGCTGTTAGCCGAGTTCCGCAAGGAATATCGTCTAGAACAGCAAGACCATGAAGGGAACGTTTAAGCGACTTGTTTATCAAGGCTGAACGACCCGATATATCAGTTTACCTAGGGTAAGAGACATATTATGAGCAACATTATTAAACAGATCGAACAAGAGCAGATGAAGCAAGACGTACCTGCATTCCGTCCAGGTGATTCTCTGGAAGTTAAGGTATGGGTCGTTGAAGGTTCTAAAAAACGTCTGCAGGCATTCGAGGGCGTGGTTATTGCAATCCGTAACCGCGGTCTGCACTCTGCATTCACTGTTCGTAAGATTTCTAACGGCGAAGGTGTTGAGCGTGTATTCCAGACTCATTCACCAGTAATCGACAGCATTACTGTTAAACGTCGTGGTGCCGTTCGTAAAGCTAAACTGTACTACCTGCGTGAGCGTACCGGTAAATCAGCTCGTATCAAAGAGCGTCTGGGCGCTAAAGCGTAAGCAACATCCAAACGTTATTAGTTTTAAAGGGGTTAGCATTGCGCTAGCCCCTTTTTTTATGGCTGTTATCGCATGATTAAATGGCACAAAAAAGCCCGCTGCTAAGCGGGCTTTTTCTATTGAGTCACACAGTTATTTTTACAGATTGTATCGCAGGGTAATCGCTGTCGACGTGTCGGTTTTCTTTGGCGCACTGGCCGGAGGCTCGGTGTTGTACACCACGTTGTATGAAAGACGCAGAGAGAAGTCGTCATTGATCCCAACGTTTAGTGCGGTTTCCGAGTTGACCGTGGTGTCATCGTTGGCCATAACAGAAACACCCTGCGTGAACTGCGTATTTTTGGTGAGCTGGTAAGCGTAGTTGCCTGCCGCATAGGCTAATGCCTGAGTCTCACGCCCACCGCCATGATATTCGTCGTGACGAACACCCGGACCAAACTCTACGCGCAGGTTTTGCGCTGGCGTTGCCAGCACTTGACGGCCGTAACCTAAGGTTCCCGTTGAGCGGGAATCATAGCCAGCATAGCGGTCGTTAATCCAACTACCTTGACCAAAAATATAGTTGTCAGGGCTAAGGTTATAACGTGAACGAGCACCTGCCTGATATTTCTCTGAAGAACGAGTGTCGCCTGATTTAGTGTTATTTGCTGTTCCCCACAGGCTATAGGCTGTTTCGGGATTAAACCAAGTCATTGTGGTGTTAGCCAGCAGGTTCGAGCTCTCAGAGTTTCCTGATTGAGAGTTATAACCCGCTTGAACATTACCGTCGAAACTCTTCTTCGCCGTTGTTGGATCATCCATCGCGGTGAATAGCGAGGTATCAGCAAAAGCAGCGGAGCTAGTTAAAGCAGACAAGATAGACAGGCACAGGGGCATTGCGCGGTATGCGCGTGTAGAAAGCATGATGGTTCCAGTAACGAGATAATGCCAAAGTTGACAAGCGTCACATTATAGCGGGTCGTCTGCTGGCTCAGAATGGGTTCATTTAGCTTATTTTTTGTATTTTCGCCAGCAGGTTATGCTCTTTATTTATATGCGAGCAATAGCCTGTGGAGGAACCGGTATTTACTGTGGCAAATACCGGTTAGCCGAAAACTACATGAAGGATGTGACGAGCACATAGCCAACGATACAGGAGGTGATTACGCCAATAAAGCCAGGCAGGATAAAGCTATGGTTGATGATGAATTTACCGATTTTGGTGGTGCCGGAACGGTCGAATCCAATACAGGCTAAGTCGCTTGGGTAGGTCGGTAAAACAAAGTAGCCATAAGCCGCTGGAAAGAAGGCAATGAGCATCTTCGGATCGACACCAAGTTGCAGACCCATTGGTGCAATGGCGGTTAACGCCGCTGCTTGGCTGTTGACGAGCTTAGAAACTAAGAACAGCACCAGGGCATAAGTCCATGGTTGGGACTTCACCACATCCTCGAGAACAAGCTTAAGGTCCTGCATGTGTGCTTGGAAGAACGTATCGCTCATCCATGCCACACCGAATACTGAGAAGATGGCAACCATACCGGCTTTAAATACGGCACCGCTTGAGATATCGGCAGGTTTCACCTTGCAAGCCATTAAGATGATGGCCCCAGCGATGAGCATCATCATCTGGATAACCAGATTCATCGACAATGGCTTCATTACGCCTTTAATTTCATAGGATGGACGTAATTCAGAGAATGCCCCCAGTAGAACCACCACTAAGATTGCGGCGAAAAAGATCCATGTAGACCAGTAGGCGCGTTTGTCGAATTTCTGGTTCAGCAAGGTTTCGCTGTTGCCATAGATAAACTCACGCTGTTTGGGATCGCTGATTTTTGCCTGAAATTCAGGATCTTTATCCAAATCTTTACCACGACGTAGACTCCACAGGGCAGCCACAATAACGCCACACAGCGAGGCAGGAACGGAAATTGCCAAGATTTCTAGAATGCTATAGGCGTGGCCAATTCCGTGAGCAGCACCCAAAATGGAGACGAGGGAGACAACGGCGACAGAGACCGGTGATGCGGTGATTGCCATTTGTGATGCGACCGAGGCCACGGCCATCGGGCGTTCTGGGCGAATACCTTTCTTTAAGGCGATATCGGAGATGATCGGGAACATGGTGTAAACCACGTGGCCGGTACCGCAGAGGAAAGTCAGCGTCCATGTTGTTAATGGCGCTAAAATCGTGATGTGCTGTGGATGTTTGCGCAGCAACCGTTCTGCAAACTGCATCATCACGTTCAGGCCACCTGCGGTTTGTAGTACAGAAGCGCAACCGATGACGGCAAGGATGGTTAGAATAACTTCAACCGGTGGTTTACCGGGTTCAAGGCCGAAAATAAAGGTTAAACAGAAGAGTCCAATCCCACTGATGAGACCGAGTCCCATCCCGCCGTAGCGCGTCCCCAGTAATAAACAAAGAATAATTATCGCAAATTGTAGCGTTATCATAAGTTCCCTTTTAAAAATTAACCCAAAAGTACTAGGGTTAATATCTATGAGCTTTATGTGCTAATCTGCGAATGAGATCTCTGTTTATAAAAACCAGTGAAGCAATTTCAAATAAAATTGATCTAAATAAACATACTGATATATATCTATTCTAGCGTGTTGCTTTTTATTGTTTCCTACTATCGTGGCAGCGTTTTATTTATCCCTTGCTGCCATCTAAGACGTAATTCCGCAATATTTACGGCGCTATCACAGCTGGCAGGGAAAGGCTTTCCTTGTGCTCCCCACTGTTCAATAGCGAAAGATTGGCACAGCTGATGTGCACCATGGTTGTAACCGTCTAAATAGGCGGCCCGCTCAACGTCAGGGTTTCCATACCATTCCGTCAACGCGTCATTATCGCGCACGACTTTCCCCGTGCTAGCATCTTCAAAACCGGCGTTAAACCACATTGAGCCTTTATCCACGCCACCCGGATACTGCGTACAGGCTGAAAGGGCAAGACACAAAATAAAGATATGATTTCTTAACATCACGCACCTTCATTGGGAGAATGATTTGGGGAAAATGAAATAGACCGTCTTTATAGTAAAGTGTATTTATTACGTAATTCCCAAGCGTTCTTTTAAGTTTTTCAGATAGCGGCGGCTGACTGGAATTCTTTTTCCCGTGTGGGTTATCACTTCGGCGGAGCCATTATCCAAAAGCTGAATTTCGCTGAGGCGATCCGCATTGACCATGTATTGACGATGGCAGCGAACAAAGGGCGTTTTTTCTTCCAGCGTTTTGAGCGTGAGTTGCGTATATCCGCTTTGGTGGATCCCTACAACGTGGATACCACTAAGCTCGGATGAGAGGTATTCAACTTCATCGAGCTTGAGCAGGAAGATGCGGTTTAATCCGTGGCAGGGAATGTGCTTAAGTTGGGGTTCACTAAATGGCTGTAAATTTTGTTTTACATTAATGCCTTTTTGCAAGCGTTCCAGCGTCTTGCTCAAACGGCTGTTATCAATTGGCTTAAGCAGATAATCGAAGGCGTGTTTTTCAAATGCCTGAATAGCGTACTCATCAAACGCGGTAACAAAAACGATGTACGGCATGGTATCGGGATCGAGCATAGAGACCAATTCCAAGCCGCTAATGCGTGGCATTTGGATATCAAGAAAGATCACATCCGGCTGGAGTTTATGAATAGCCGGAATCGCTTCCAGCGCGTTGCTGCACTGGGCTATCACCTCAATACTGGCGTGTTTGGTTAATAGCTCATTAAGCTCGTCGCGCGCGGGTTGTTCGTCGTCAACAATGATGACTTTAAGCATGTGTCCTCCATGATGTAACCGCCATTTTATCATGCTTAAACCATCGGCCTTCAGGGCAATAGCAAAACTGGGCGTTGCCTCAAATTTTGTTGAGAAGTGTAGTGTAAAGTTTACGGTAATTATTTCTTTACACTAATGGGTTGAAAACTTTACATGGCATGATATGGTGTTTCTCAGACGCACTCACGCAAGCAGTAAAGATTCAAATCATCACGAGCGTCATCACTCAATTAAGGGCAGGTACTATCATGATTATGCAAAAAGACGCATTAAATAACGTGCACATTAGCGACGAACAAATACTGATCACGCCAGAAGAATTAAAAAATCGCTTTCCACTGAGTTCACTGCTGCAAGAACAGATCGCGGCTTCTCGTCAGGACATTGCGAATATTTTGGAAGGTAAAGATCATCGTCTGTTGGTTGTTTGTGGCCCTTGTTCTATTCATGATACTGATGCTGCTCTTGATTATGCCCGTCGTTTGCAGTCCATCTCAGCTGAGTTGCGTGACCAGCTGTACATCGTGATGCGCGTGTACTTTGAAAAACCAAGAACGACTGTGGGCTGGAAAGGCTTGATTAACGATCCTCACATGGACGGCTCGTTTGACGTTGAAGCTGGTTTTATCAAAGCACGCGAACTGCTCTTGAACTTGGTTGAAATGGGGCTGCCATTGGCAACTGAAGCATTAGACCCTAACTCACCACAGTTTTTAGGCGACCTATTTAGCTGGTCGGCGATTGGTGCCCGCACCACGGAATCACAAACACACCGCGAAATGGCCTCTGGGCTGTCGATGCCGGTTGGCTTTAAAAATGGTACCGACGGTAGCTTGGGAACCGCTATCAATGCAATGAAAGCGGCTTCTATGGCGCACCGTTTTGTTGGGATCAACCAATCAGGACAGGTTTGTTTACTGCAAACTCAGGGTAACCCACATGGCCATGTCATTTTGCGCGGTGGTAAAACGCCAAACTACTCTGCGGAGCATGTGGCAGAGTGCGAGATCCAAATGCAAAAAGCAGGATTACGCCCTGCGCTGATGATCGACTGTAGCCATGGCAATTCAAATAAAGACTTCCGCCGCCAATCGGCGGTAGCTGAATCAGTTATTGAGCAAATTAGTGCCGGAAATCAGTCTATTATTGGTGTTATGCTAGAAAGTAATATCTTTGAAGGTAACCAAAGTTCAGAGCAGCCACGCAGTGAAATGAAATACGGTGTTTCGGTAACAGATGCCTGCATTGATTGGGGAACAACGGATACGCTGCTGCGTGGTATGCATCAAAAACTAGGCGCAACGCTACGCAACCGTAGCGCAGGAGAATAAGCATCATGGTGGCGGAACTAACCGCATTGCGGGATCAAATCGATGAAGTTGATAAGGCATTGCTGGATTTATTAGCGCGCCGTCTACAACTGGTAGCCGAAGTGGGAGAAGTAAAAAGCCGCTATGGTTTACCGATTTATGTTCCTGAACGTGAAGCATCAATGCTGGCATCTCGCCGTAAAGAAGCTGAGCTGTTAGGTGTGCCACCCGATCTGATTGAAGATGTCCTACGGCGCGTAATGCGTGAGTCTTACTCCAGTGAAAACGACAAAGGCTTTAAAAGTTTAAAGCCAGATTTACGTCCCGTAGTCATTGTTGGAGGCCGAGGCCAGATGGGGCGTCTCTTCGAGAAAATGCTGCAACTCTCTGGCTATGAAGTACGCATTCTGGAACAAGATGACTGGCCGAAAGCTGAAGTGCTATGCGCAGATGCAGGCATGGTTATCGTGAGTGTGCCAATCCATCTTACCGAGCAGGCGATTGCGCGCTTACCAAAGCTTCCTGCCGACTGCTTATTAGTGGATCTGGCATCGGTTAAAAATAAACCGTTGCAGGCCATGCTCGCTGCACATCGTGGCCCTGTATTAGGTTTGCACCCGATGTTTGGGCCTGACGTGGGCAGTTTGGCAAAGCAGGTGGTGGTTTATTGTGATGGCCGCCAGCCGGAAGCTTACCAATGGCTGTTAGAGCAGCTGCAGGTTTGGGGGGCGAGACTCCATCGTATCAGTGCCGTTGAGCACGATCAGAATATGGCGTTCATCCAGGCGTTGCGTCACTTTGCGACTTTTGCTTATGGCTTACATTTGGCAGAAGAGAATGTTCAGCTTGAACAGCTGTTGGCGCTTTCGTCTCCGATTTATCGTTTAGAACTGGTGATGGTTGGGCGGCTGTTTGCGCAGGATCCGCAACTCTATGCAGACATCATCATGTCATCAGAGAACAATTTGGCGCTGATTAAACGTTACTACCAGCGATTTGGTGAGGCTATCGCCTTGCTTGAGAGCCACGACAAAGCGGCGTTTATTGATAGCTTCAAGAAAGTGGAGCACTGGTTTGGCGATCATGCTCAGCATTTCCAAGCGGAAAGCCGAGCGTTATTACGTCAGGCCAACGATAGCCGGAAATAGTCACGTAGCCATTTAGATATCAAAAGCCTGCTTATGCAGGCTTTTGTGTTTTATACAGGGGATCAAACGGGAACGATATTTTCACTTGGGTAGCACCCGAGTGTTTTCAGTGAACGAGTGATTGCTTGCAAATCTTTCAGCGCGGCTTTCATTGCCGCATCATTGGCATTGGCCTGTACATCCAGATAGAACATCTCTTCCCAAGGGTTACCGTTGATCGGGCGAGACTCCAATTTCGTGATAACAATATTGTGCTCACGAAAGACTAACAGCGCTTCTACCAACGCACCTGATTGCTGCCCCGTCGCCATAATCAGCGTGGTTTTTGCTGGAACCTGAGAGGTGACATCAATGGCCTTACGCGCGAGAACGATAAAACGCGTGATATTTTGTTGCTGGTTTGCCAGATTTTGTTCCAGTGGTTGCAGGCCATAAAGCGAGCCACCAGCTTCACTGCCAAGTGCAGCTGCATGCGGTGAGTTGAGCGCAGCAACTTTCTCCATTGCCGCAGCGGTGCTTTCACAGTATTCAATTTTCCACTGAGGATAGGCATTAAGGAACTGGCTGCATTGCTGGAATGGCTGAGGATGGCTGTAAACCGTTTGAATATCACTGAGGCGTGTCTCACCGCTGACTAGCACGCAATGATCGATAGGAATGGTGAGCTCACCAACGATAGACAGACTGGTGTGTTGCAGCAGGTCGTAAACGTCGTTGATTGAGCCTGAGCTGGTATTTTCAATCGGCAACACGGCAAAGTCGGCTTGACCAGTTTCAACATGATTGAAGATATCCTGAAAACGATGGCATCCACACTCAATCAGCTGTTCGAAATGACGCGCGGCATATTGGCGAGCGGCGAGGTGGGAGTAAGAACCCTTTGGCCCGAGGAAAGCGATACGAGCAGACTTTTGGGTGGTGTGATTGTATTGATGTTGGAGCAGTGCCTGCTGGGTTAAGACGGAGTCTTCGATGATGAGCTGGAATAAACGAGTGATATAGTGACCATCAAGATTAAGTGCTTTTCCTTGTTCGGTCAGAGAGTTCAAGAGCTCTCGCTCGCGCTCTTTATCTCGAATCGGACGATGGCTTTTTTGTTTAGCTCGAGCGACGGCTTCGGCGAGCTCACGGCGTTCGCTCAATAGCGCCAGTAATTTGCTATCGACGGCGCTGATCCGCTCACGTAATGCCAGTAATGGGTTATCTGTTGTCATATCGAGCCTTTCTTATCGTGTATTGAAGTTGAGTTTGTAAGCGTGGAAATGAAAAAAGCCCCCCGATTGGGAGGCTTTTTTGTTTTTCTTCGCATGCTTTCTTTATACGGAAAAACGCCTCCCAATCAGGGGAAGGTAAAAAAGAATGCGAAGAGAAACAAAGATTGAGTCATGTAAAACGCCTGTCGTAGTGGTTAGCGATGAGAGTAAAATCAGAACTTAACTTACCTGTGTTACTTTTGGCCTGTCAACAAAAAACGCGCCTCCTGGCGCGTTTAGTCGATGAGTAACTGGGGGAGGGATTTATTCTACGTCTTCCTCTGCTAAGTCGGCCTCTTCTAGGTTAGCTTCTTTGACACTGGTACTTGCGCGACGCGCTTCACCTTTATGTTGTACTTTATTGAGTTGACGTTCGAGTTTAGCAATCAGTTCGTTGATGGCGGCATACATGTCTTCATGTTTTGCGCTGGCAATCAACTGTCCGTTAGGCGTATTAATCGTGGCATCGGCAACATACAATTTTGGCTCTTTAGACAAAATGATATGCGGATTGATCAGATGCGTTTGCCATTTTTCCAGTTTACTTAGACGGTCCTCGACATGTTGACGAATGGCAGTGGTGATTTCCATTTGCTTACTGGTGATACTAATTGTCATATACATACCTCTCAGTCTTTTCCGTCTTGGTAATTTTAGAATAACGCCGTTTTCAAGAAAGTGTGAGACTAAAATCACGAATTTTTGTCACTTTTTGCAAAGATAAGTCGATTTGTGATTTTTAATAAGACATGGCGATTTAGGGCTTGAGTCAGACCGGAAGAACAAGCATAGTGGGGAAATCGGGACAGAAAAAACGGCTAAGCTCCGGCTTTGCTACGGCCTAAAAATTACATTATTGAGCGCCGACGTTTTCACCCCTGCAGACCAAATACAAAAAAGGCAGCCAATGGCTGCCTTTTTGCTGTTTAACAGGATGAGCTGTTACGCTTTTGCTGAGTTATCAGCAATAATTTTGGCGACTTTGTCGGCCTGTGCGGTCAGGTTCATCTGTTTGTACGCATTTTCCATCAACGGTAATGCATCACGCGTTGCCTGAGTATCAGGATAGTTACGCAGCATCATCTCTACACGGTTAACAACAGCGACGTAAGCACCGCGTTTGGTGTAGTATTGTGCAACGGACAGCTCATATTTTGCCAAACGGTCTTTCAGGTAGACAAGGCGTTTGGTGGCATCTGCGCTGTACTGACTATTTGGATAGCGCTGTACCAGCTGGCTAAAATCACGGAATGCCTGACGGGCATGCTCCGGATCGCGGTCAGAACGGTCAACACCGAAGAATCCCTGAAGTGCACTGTCATCCAAAGCCATATCAGTTAGGCCGCGCATGTACAGGACATAATCAATATTAGGATGTGTTGGATTCAAACGCATGAAGCGGTCGATAGACGCCTGAGCCATTGGCAAATCAGCTGATTTGTAATAGGCGTAGATCAGATCCAACTGAACCTGCTGAGAATAAGGCCCGAACGGATAGCGGTTGTCTAACGCTTCCAGTTGCGTAATAGCGGCTTTAAAGTTACCGTCCTGCAACTTTTGCTGAGCGGTAGCATAAATTTCTGAAGGCGGATTATCAGGTACCGCATCTTTGGAACTGGAGCAACCTGCCAGCGCCAGGCTCAACGTGGCGGCAGCCACCAGATATTTCATACGCGTCATGACGTTTTGATTACCCTTTTTGTGTTGTTCCGGGAGACTCTCCGTTAAGCTCCCGACAAAGACCAGCTACAATAGCACATTATTTTAAACGGCAACGCCGAGAAAACCCAACGTTAACGAAAGAAACCCATATGGCACAACAAGTAGAACTAACCGCAACGGTGACGGAATCACAGCTTGGTCATCGTTTAGATCAGGCTTTGGCCGAATTGTTCCCTGATTATTCACGATCTCGTATAAAAGAGTGGATCCTTGACGATCGCGTCAAGGTTAACGGGAAAATTATCAACAAGCCAAAAGAAAAAGTGCTCGGTGGCGAAGAAATTGCCATTGATGCGCTAATTGAGGAAGAAGCTCGCTGGGAACCGCAGAATATTCCATTAGATATCGTTTATGAAGATAGCGATATTTTGGTGATCAATAAACCGCGTGACTTAGTTGTTCATCCAGGAGCCGGTAATCCTGATGGCACAATCCTAAACGCTTTACTGTATTACTACCCTGAAATTGTAGACGTACCGCGTGCGGGTATTGTTCATCGTTTGGATAAAGATACTACGGGTCTGATGGTGGTGGCTAAAACCGTTCCTGCTCAGACGCGTTTGGTTGAGGCACTACAGGCACGTGAAATTACGCGTGAATATGAAGCGGTGGCGATTGGTACGATGACGGCGGGCGGAACGGTGGAAGAGCCGATTTCACGTCATCCAACCAAACGTACTCACATGGCCGTTCACCCGATGGGGAAACCTGCGGTGACGCATTACCGCATTATGGAGCATTTCCGTGCTCATACACGTCTGCGTTTACGCTTGGAAACCGGCCGTACTCACCAGATCCGCGTGCATATGTCGCATATTAGCCATCCGCTGGTAGGCGATCCGTTATATGGTGGCCGTCCACGTCCACCAAAAGGTGCTTCGGAAGAGTTTATTACCATTTTGCGTGGCTTTGATCGTCAGGCACTGCACGCAACGATGCTGCGTTTATACCATCCTATCAGCGGTATTCAGATGGAATGGCACGCGCCATTGCCTCAGGATATGGTTGATTTGATTTCAGCATTGCAGGCCGATACTGAAGAGTTCAAAGACGAAATGGATTGGCTATGAGTGTGTTGATCACACCTTTGTGGCCAGCACCAAACAACGTTGTTGCATTTAACACCACCCGAAAGGGTGGGGTTAGCGTTCATCCCTATGATGCTTTAAATCTGGGGACGCACGTGGGTGATGATGTCACTGTTGTGGCAGAGAACCGCCGCCGGTTGAAGGAGATTATCGTTGCGCCAACGGAACCATTTTGGTTAGAGCAAGTACATGGCACTCGCGTTTTGCGTTTAGATAAGAATAGCGATCGCGCTGATAATCAGGCCGATGCCTCTTATACTAATATCGCTGGGCAGGTTTGTGCGGTAATGACCGCTGACTGCCTGCCTGTTCTCTTTTGTAATCGTCAGGGAACAGAAGTTGCCGCTGCGCATGCTGGCTGGCGCGGTTTATGCGACGGCGTATTGGAGCAAACGCTGGCATGCTTTGATTCGTCTCCAGAAGATATTCTTGCTTGGTTTGGTCCTGCGATTGGCCCGACTGCTTTTGAAGTTGGGGGCGAGGTTCGCGAAAAGTTCATTGAGCAAGACGCCGATGCGGAACAGGCTTTTACTCAGCATGGCGAAAAATATTTAGCTGATATTTATCAGTTGGCTCATTTACGCTTGCGTCGTGCTGGTGTTCAGACGATCACAGGTGGCGATCTCTGCACCGTCAGCGATAAATCGCGTTTCTTTTCTTATCGTCGCGAGCCCGTTACCGGGCGAATGGCTGCGTTGATTTGGTTTCGATAGCCTTATTTTTTAAGGCTTTTGTTATTCATTTAGTTTCCTTTCCAAAAACTGTACCTAATGTTTGCCACTTGACTCATAACAAAAAGTAGTCATTTTCGTGCTAATTGACCTTGAAAAGTGTTGAGTAGACCTTACTTATTCTTCAGTAGAAACTTTGATACGTCTTGGAGGAATTATGCGTCTGGATCGCTTAACAAGTAAGTTCCAGCTTGCCCTCGCTGACGCCCAGTCACTCGCACTTGGGCGTGATAACCAATTTATAGAGCCGGTACATCTGATGAGCGCGTTGCTCAATCAGGATGGGGGCACGGTTCGACCATTATTAACCTCTGCTGGTGTTAATACCGCGAGTTTACGTCAGGAGCTTGAACAAGCTATCTCTCGTTTACCGCAGGTTGAAGGCGCCGGTGGGGATGTTCAGCCATCGAACGAACTGATTCGTGTTCTGAACCTGTGCGATAAGCTGGCACAAAAACGTAATGACACTTTTATTTCGTCTGAGCTGTTTGTTCTTGCCGTGTTGGAAGATCGCGGCAATTTAGGCGATATCTTGAAAGCCGCAGGTGCCAACGTTCAGAAAGTCAGTACCGCCATTGAGCAAATGCGTGGAGGTGAGAAAGTGGATGATGCAAATGCCGAAGACCAACGTCAGGCATTGAAAAAATACACCGTCGATCTGACCGAGCGTGCCGAACAAGGCAAACTCGACCCAGTGATCGGCCGTGATGAAGAAATTCGCCGTACTATTCAGGTATTGCAGCGCCGTACCAAAAATAACCCTGTTCTCATCGGTGAGCCTGGGGTCGGTAAGACAGCTATCGTTGAAGGTTTAGCGCAGCGGATTATTAACGGTGAAGTCCCTGAAGGGCTGAAGAACAAACGCGTTCTCTCCTTAGATATGGGCTCATTGATCGCGGGTGCTAAATTCCGTGGTGAATTTGAAGAGCGACTGAAAGCCGTATTAAGCGATCTATCGAAACAGGAAGGCAACGTCATTCTGTTTATTGATGAATTGCACACCATGGTTGGCGCGGGCAAAGGCGACGGCGCAATGGATGCGGGCAACATGCTTAAACCTGCATTAGCCCGTGGTGAGTTGCATTGCGTTGGTGCGACTACGCTGGATGAATACCGCCAATATATAGAGAAAGATGCTGCGCTTGAGCGTCGTTTCCAAAAAGTATTCGTAGCAGAGCCAACGGTAGAAGACACCATTGCTATTTTGCGTGGACTGAAAGAGCGCTACGAGCTGCATCACCACGTGCAGATTACTGACCCTGCGATTGTTGCAGCCGCGAATTTGTCGCATCGCTATATTGCGGATCGTCAGCTGCCCGATAAAGCGATTGACCTTATCGATGAGGCCGCATCAAGCATTCGTATGCAGATGGACTCTAAGCCAGAATCGTTGGATCGCTTAGAACGCCGTATTATTCAGCTCAAGCTTGAACAGCAGGCGCTGAATAAAGAATCTGATGAAGCAAGTAAAAAGCGCTTGGAAATGCTCAACGAAGAGTTAGAGCATAAAGAGCGTGAATATTCTGAGCTGGAAGAAGAGTGGAAAGCTGAGAAGGCTTCGCTCAGCGGTACGCAGAATATCAAAGCTGAAATCGAGCAGGCTAAGATTGCGCTTGAGCAGGCTCGCCGTGTCGGTGATTTAGCCAAGATGTCTGAAATCCAATACGGCAAGTTGCCTGGTTTGGAAAAACAATTAGAAGCGGCGACGCAGTCTGAAGGTAAGACGATGAAGCTGCTGCGCAATAAAGTCACCGATGTTGAGATTGCAGAAGTGCTGGCGCGTTGGACCGGTATTCCAGTATCACGCATGTTAGAAAGCGAGCGTGCGAAATTGCTGCGTATGGAAGACGATCTGCATGAACGTGTTATCGGCCAGAATGAAGCGGTAGAAGCAGTGTCGAATGCGATTCGTCGTAGCCGTGCTGGGTTGTCTGATCCAAACCGCCCAATTGGTTCTTTCCTATTCTTAGGGCCAACCGGGGTAGGTAAAACAGAGCTGTGCAAAGCGTTAGCAAACTTCTTGTTCGACAGCGATGACGCAATGGTGCGTATCGACATGTCTGAGTTTATGGAAAAACACTCCGTGTCACGTTTAGTGGGTGCGCCTCCAGGATATGTCGGTTATGAAGAAGGTGGTTACCTAACTGAAGCCGTACGCCGCCGTCCTTATTCTGTCATCTTGCTAGATGAAGTGGAAAAAGCACATCCGGATGTATTCAACATCTTGCTGCAGGTATTAGATGATGGACGATTGACGGATGGACAGGGCAGAACGGTTGATTTCCGTAACACCGTGGTCATTATGACCTCAAACCTTG
This sequence comes from Hafnia sp. CBA7124, assembly GCF_002355555.1. Taxonomy (NCBI): domain Bacteria; kingdom Pseudomonadati; phylum Pseudomonadota; class Gammaproteobacteria; order Enterobacterales; family Hafniaceae; genus Hafnia; species Hafnia sp. CBA7124. Next base: position 866,421 of record NZ_AP017469.1, read on the forward strand.
GCTCTGATTTGATTCAGGATCGTTTCGGTCAACTCGATTATGGTGAAATGAAAGAGTTGGTGATGAGCGTGGTATCACATCACTTCCGCCCTGAGTTTATTAACCGTATAGATGAAACCGTTGTGTTCCATCCATTAGATCAGAAAAACATCAAGGCGATTGCGCGGATTCAGTTGGAGCGTCTGTACCAACGTCTCGAAGAGAAAGGCTACAGCGTAACCATCACCGATGCGGCATTGGAACAGCTTTCAAAAGCGGGCTTCGACCCGGTCTATGGGGCTCGTCCATTGAAACGCGCTATCCAGCAGGAAATCGAAAACCCGCTGGCCCAGCAAATTTTGTCTGGAAAACTGATTCCGGGCAAAGACATCACGCTAGATGTTGCTGATGAACAAATCGTTGCCAAGCAATAATAGGTAATAGAAGCGTTCTAAAGGCTCTGATAGCGATATAGAAAGAAAGATAAAAAGGCAGCCAATTGGCTGCCTTTTTTATGCTTGATGAATATAAAAGCAGGTAATGAATGAAATTCATCCATTAATTGAATTTTTGATTAAAACTTGCGCGGTTGAAAAGTTTTTTTAAATTAGGGGTTGTCAGCCGTTCAGAAGTCCCTATAATGTGCCACCACTGACTGGGAACAACGACGCAAACGTCGCTCGGTGAGGAAGAGAAAAGCCTCGCAGTAATGCGAATTTCTGAAAAGAAAAAAGCTTGACTCTTCAGGAGGAAAGCGTAATATGCACCTCCCGAGTTGCTGGAACGAATGTTCGCAATTCGCTGCTCTTTAACAATTTATCAGACAATCTGTGTGGGCACTCACAAGACAATATCTAACGTCCTCGGACGATAAAATATTAAAGTCTTGAAGAGTGACCAAGCAGTAATTCATTTAGTGAATTATTACGAAAGTTAATTTTCGAGCATCGCTTCACTTGTTGAAGCAAATCAAGCTTTTAATTGAAGAGTTTGATCATGGCTCAGATTGAACGCTGGCGGCAGGCCTAACACATGCAAGTCGAGCGGTAGCACAAGAGAGCTTGCTCTCTGGGTGACGAGCGGCGGACGGGTGAGTAATGTCTGGGAAACTGCCTGATGGAGGGGGATAACTACTGGAAACGGTAGCTAATACCGCATGACGTCTTCGGACCAAAGTGGGGGACCTTCGGGCCTCACGCCATCAGATGTGCCCAGATGGGATTAGCTAGTAGGTGGGGTAATGGCTCACCTAGGCGACGATCTCTAGCTGGTCTGAGAGGATGACCAGCCACACTGGAACTGAGACACGGTCCAGACTCCTACGGGAGGCAGCAGTGGGGAATATTGCACAATGGGCGCAAGCCTGATGCAGCCATGCCGCGTGTATGAAGAAGGCCTTCGGGTTGTAAAGTACTTTCAGCGAGGAGGAAGGCATTGTGGTTAATAACCGCAGTGATTGACGTTACTCGCAGAAGAAGCACCGGCTAACTCCGTGCCAGCAGCCGCGGTAATACGGAGGGTGCAAGCGTTAATCGGAATTACTGGGCGTAAAGCGCACGCAGGCGGTTGATTAAGTCAGATGTGAAATCCCCGAGCTTAACTTGGGAACTGCATTTGAAACTGGTCAGCTAGAGTCTTGTAGAGGGGGGTAGAATTCCAGGTGTAGCGGTGAAATGCGTAGAGATCTGGAGGAATACCGGTGGCGAAGGCGGCCCCCTGGACAAAGACTGACGCTCAGGTGCGAAAGCGTGGGGAGCAAACAGGATTAGATACCCTGGTAGTCCACGCTGTAAACGATGTCGACTTGGAGGTTGTGCCCTTGAGGCGTGGCTTCCGGAGCTAACGCGTTAAGTCGACCGCCTGGGGAGTACGGCCGCAAGGTTAAAACTCAAATGAATTGACGGGGGCCCGCACAAGCGGTGGAGCATGTGGTTTAATTCGATGCAACGCGAAGAACCTTACCTACTCTTGACATCCAGAGAATTTGCTAGAGATAGCTTAGTGCCTTCGGGAACTCTGAGACAGGTGCTGCATGGCTGTCGTCAGCTCGTGTTGTGAAATGTTGGGTTAAGTCCCGCAACGAGCGCAACCCTTATCCTTTGTTGCCAGCACGTAATGGTGGGAACTCAAAGGAGACTGCCGGTGATAAACCGGAGGAAGGTGGGGATGACGTCAAGTCATCATGGCCCTTACGAGTAGGGCTACACACGTGCTACAATGGCATATACAAAGAGAAGCGAACTCGCGAGAGCAAGCGGACCTCATAAAGTATGTCGTAGTCCGGATTGGAGTCTGCAACTCGACTCCATGAAGTCGGAATCGCTAGTAATCGTAGATCAGAATGCTACGGTGAATACGTTCCCGGGCCTTGTACACACCGCCCGTCACACCATGGGAGTGGGTTGCAAAAGAAGTAGGTAGCTTAACCTTCGGGAGGGCGCTTACCACTTTGTGATTCATGACTGGGGTGAAGTCGTAACAAGGTAACCGTAGGGGAACCTGCGGTTGGATCACCTCCTTACCTAAAGATAGCGTTAAGTGCAGTGTCCACACAGATTGTCTGATGAAATTAATGAGCAAGAGCACCTGTTGATGTTGTGAGTTTTAAGACTCATGCTGATACGAAACGAGAAGGCGAAAGCTTTGTCGGTATTTTCGTGTCCCCATCGTCTAGAGGCCTAGGACACTGCCCTTTCACGGCTGTAACAGGGGTTCGAATCCCCTTGGGGACGCCATTCCGATAATGAGTGAAAGACATTATCACCCGTTCTAATGAACGAAAAATCTTAAAGATGATTCTAACGAGTCGTGTTTAAGATATTGCTCTTTAACAATCTGGAACAAGCTGAAATTTGAAAGCTTAAGCAACTGTGAGACACACTGACACAGTTTGTATTAAGCAGTCTCTCAATTTTTTGCAATCTTGAATGCTGTCTTGAACCGGTTCGTAACCGCGTTCACTAAAGAGACACCTTCGGGTTGTGAGGTTAAGTGACTAAGCGTACACGGTGGATGCCTAGGCAGTCAGAGGCGATGAAGGACGTGCTAATCTGCGATAAGCGTCGGTAAGCTGATATGAAGCGTTATAGCCGACGATTTCCGAATGGGGAAACCCAGTGCAATTCGTTGCACTATCGTTAAGTGAATACATAGCTTAACGAAGCGAACCAGGGGAACTGAAACATCTAAGTACCCTGAGGAAAAGAAATCAACCGAGATTCCCCTAGTAGCGGCGAGCGAACGGGGAGCAGCCCAGAACCTTAATCAGCGTATGTGTCAGAGGAACGGTCTGGAAAGTCCGGCGATACAGGGTGATAGCCCCGTACTTGAAAATGCATACGTTGTGAGTTCGATGAGTAGGGCGGGACACGTGACATCCTGTCTGAATATGGGGGGACCATCCTCCAAGGCTAAATACTCCTGACTGACCGATAGTGAACCAGTACCGTGAGGGAAAGGCGAAAAGAACCCCGGCGAGGGGAGTGAAATAGAACCTGAAACCGTGTACGTACAAGCAGTGGGAGCCTCTTTATGGGGTGACTGCGTACCTTTTGTATAATGGGTCAGCGACTTATATTTTGTAGCAAGGTTAACCGAATAGGGGAGCCGTAGGGAAACCGAGTCTTAACTGGGCGTCAAGTTGCAAGGTATAGACCCGAAACCCGGTGATCTAGCCATGGGCAGGTTGAAGGTTGGGTAACACTAACTGGAGGACCGAACCGACTAATGTTGAAAAATTAGCGGATGACTTGTGGCTGGGGGTGAAAGGCCAATCAAACCGGGAGATAGCTGGTTCTCCCCGAAAGCTATTTAGGTAGCGCCTCGTGAACTCATCTTCGGGGGTAGAGCACTGTTTCGACTAGGGGGTCATCCCGACTTACCAACTCGATGCAAACTACGAATACCGAAGAATGTTATCACGGGAGACACACGGCGGGTGCTAACGTCCGTCGTGAAGAGGGAAACAACCCAGACCGCCAGCTAAGGTCCCAAAGTCATAGTTAAGTGGGAAACGATGTGGGAAGGCATAGACAGCCAGGATGTTGGCTTAGAAGCAGCCATCATTTAAAGAAAGCGTAATAGCTCACTGGTCGAGTCGGCCTGCGCGGAAGATGTAACGGGGCTAAACTATGCACCGAAGCTGCGGCAGCGACACTTAGGTGTTGTTGGGTAGGGGAGCGTTCTGTAAGCCGTTGAAGGTGGCTCGTGAGGGTTGCTGGAGGTATCAGAAGTGCGAATGCTGACATAAGTAACGATAAAGCGGGTGAAAAACCCGCTCGCCGGAAGACCAAGGGTTCCTGTCCAACGTTAATCGGGGCAGGGTGAGTCGACCCCTAAGGCGAGGCCGAAAGGCGTAGTCGATGGGAAACAGGTTAATATTCCTGTACTCGGTGTTACTGCGAAGGGGGGACGGAGAAGGCTAGGCTATCCGGGCGACGGTTGTCCCGGTTTAAGCGTGTAGGGGGAAAGCGTTGGTAAATCCGCGCTTTTATTAACCCTGAGGCGTGATGACGAGTCACTACGGTGATGAAGTAGTTGATGCCAAGCTTCCAGGAAAAGCCTCTAAGCTCTAGGTAACATTGAATCGTACCCCAAACCGACACAGGTGGTCAGGTAGAGAATACCAAGGCGCTTGAGAGAACTCGGGTGAAGGAACTAGGCAAAATGGTGCCGTAACTTCGGGAGAAGGCACGCTGGCGCGTAGGTGAAGTCCCTTGCGGATGGAGCTGAAGCCAGTCGAAGATACCAGCTGGCTGCAACTGTTTAATAAAAACACAGCACTGTGCAAACACGAAAGTGGACGTATACGGTGTGACGCCTGCCCGGTGCTGGAAGGTTAATTGATGGGGTCAGCCGCAAGGCGAAGCTCTTGATCGAAGCCCCAGTAAACGGCGGCCGTAACTATAACGGTCCTAAGGTAGCGAAATTCCTTGTCGGGTAAGTTCCGACCTGCACGAATGGCGTAATGATGGCCAGGCTGTCTCCACCCGAGACTCAGTGAAATTGAACTCGCTGTGAAGATGCAGTGTACCCGCGGCAAGACGGAAAGACCCCGTGAACCTTTACTATAGCTTGACACTGAACATTGAGCCTTGATGTGTAGGATAGGTGGGAGGCTTTGAAGCGTGGACGCCAGTCTGCGTGGAGCCAACCTTGAAATACCACCCTTTAATGTTTGATGTTCTAACTCCGGTCCCTAATCGGGATTGAGGACAGTGTCTGGTGGGTAGTTTGACTGGGGCGGTCTCCTCCTAAAGAGTAACGGAGGAGCACGAAGGTTAGCTAATCACGGTCGGACATCGTGAGGTTAGTGCAATGGCATAAGCTAGCTTGACTGCGAGAGTGACGGCTCGAGCAGGTACGAAAGTAGGTCATAGTGATCCGGTGGTTCTGAATGGAAGGGCCATCGCTCAACGGATAAAAGGTACTCCGGGGATAACAGGCTGATACCGCCCAAGAGTTCATATCGACGGCGGTGTTTGGCACCTCGATGTCGGCTCATCACATCCTGGGGCTGAAGTAGGTCCCAAGGGTATGGCTGTTCGCCATTTAAAGTGGTACGCGAGCTGGGTTTAGAACGTCGTGAGACAGTTCGGTCCCTATCTGCCGTGGGCGTTGGAAGATTGAGAGGGGCTGCTCCTAGTACGAGAGGACCGGAGTGGACGCATCACTGGTGTTCGGGTTGTCATGCCAATGGCATTGCCCGGTAGCTAAATGCGGAAAAGATAAGCGCTGAAAGCATCTAAGCGCGAAACTTGCCTCGAGATGAGTCTTCCCTGAGACCTTGAGTCTCCTAAAGGAACGTTTAAGACTAAGACGTTGATAGGCTGGGTGTGTAAGCGTAGCGATACGTTGAGCTAACCAGTACTAATGATCCGTGAGGCTTAACCTTACAACACCGAAGGTGTTTTAAGACGCAGAGACGCGAAAACACAAAGAGTAGGCTTGTTGAACAGATTGGTTTGTATGGCTAGCTGTAGAAATACAGAAAGCGGTGCAAATAACAGAATATGCCTGGCGGCGATAGCGCGGTGGTCCCACCTGACCCCATGCCGAACTCAGAAGTGAAACGCCGTAGCGCCGATGGTAGTGTGGGGTCTCCCCATGCGAGAGTAGGGAACTGCCAGGCTTTAAATTCGTTCCTTTTCCCTGACACGGAAAATAGCAGGAACAAACTGACATCAGACGAATGCTGATGTGAGAGAAAGAATCGGTGGAGCGGTAGTTCAGTTGGTTAGAATACCTGCCTGTCACGCAGGGGGTCGCGGGTTCGAGCCCCGTCCGTTCCGCCACTTATTTGCAAAAAGCCTGCTAGCAATAGCAGGCTTTTTTGTATTTCCGTTTTGAAAACTTCAGATTAGCGCTAAAACTGCTGCTAATTCATGCCTAACTTACCTAGCTTTACTCGCCATTACCCCCACCACAGTTGTTTTTCCCAGCATTAGTCCCTATAACAAGTTAAGTGCTTTAGATTGTTTTTGATGTCGTTGTGGAAGGCGTATAATTCTCGAACGATTGTTGAAATGATTGAATGTGTTTTCACTAACAGGCGGCGAAAGTGCGGAAAAAAAATTATGCCATGAGGTATGTGGCGGGTCTTCCTGCTGAGCGAGTATTCCCCGGCGCAATGAATGAGCTGGGGCAAACGTTGCCCGTTACTCAATCTCTTCCAACAGATAATGTTCTACGCATTATGGTGTGGAATATCTTTAAGCAGCAGCGTTCAGACTGGCTGTCAGTGTTAAAAGAATATGGAAAAAGCTCGCAGCTTGTTCTCTTGCAAGAGGCGCAAACTACGCCTGAATTAGTCAAATTTGCGACAAGCAATTATCTTACCGCCGATCAGGTTCCTGCTTTTTCGTTTCCGCAGCACCCTTCTGGCGTGATGACTTTGGCCGCTGCACACCCGGTTTATTGCTGTCCACTGCGAGAAAAAGAACCGTTAATTCGATTGTCAAAATCTGCGCTAGTCACCGTTTATCCGTTGTTTGACGGACGGTTATTAATGGTTGTGAATATCCATGCGGTGAATTTTAGCTTGGGTGTGGACGTATATAGCAAGCAGCTCGATCCGATTGGCGAACAGATAGCGCTACATAAAGGCCCTGTGATCATGGCCGGAGATTTTAACGCTTGGAGCAAACAGCGCATCAACGCGCTGCAGAGGTTTGCGAGTGGGATGGAGCTACAGGAGGTCAACTTTACCAACGATCGTCGCCGGACAGCCTTTGGACGACCTCTAGATTTTGTTTTCTATCGTGGCCTGGGTGTTGTTGAGGCATCGGTGTTAGTTACACAGGCATCTGACCATAACCCGCTATTGGTCGATTTTAAACCTGACTAAATCGTAACTTAAAATCCAGCTATAAAAAAAGCGCCTTGCGGCGCTTTTTGCGTTTAACTGATTCTGCTTACGAGCATTAGCTATTGGAGTTAGCTGAGTCTCTTACATACAGCGTTAGCATATCGCCCGGCTGGATTTGACTCGCTTTCGTAATGACGCTGTTCCAACGCATTACATCATTGATGTTTACACCATGACGTTTTGCAATGCTGGCCAGTGAGTCGCCTTTACGTACCTTGTAAGTAATGCTGCTGTTATCAGCGATCGACGTGCTGGCGTTATTCGCCACCTGCAATGTCTGACCGGCTTTCAGTTTGCTGTTGCTGCGCAGATTATTCATGCTCAACAACTCTTTCTGACTGATATTTAAACGCTTAGCAATTGCAGATATCGTATCGCCCGAACGAACTTTATAGCCTGAAACTTTCGCTTTAGACGAGGTGTTCGTTGAGGCTAACTGCGCATTGGGCTGGATTGCTGCAATCTCGCCTTCGGCCAGTGAATCTTTAAACTGCTCAACATGTGCTTTTGGCACCATGATGTAGTGCGGGCCATTTGGTGCGGTTACATTCTTTTTGTAACCAGGATTAAATGCCTTAATCTTCGTCAGAGACATGCCCGCCATTTCTGCGGCCTGTGTCAACTGAATCTGTTGCCCTACATCAACTTTTGCCAGCGCACGTTGGTCGTTAGACTGCGGCAGTTTAATGCCATAACGTTTATTATTTTTGATCAGATCGCTCAGTGCTAGCATCTTGGGAACATAGATAGATGTTTCGCGTGGCAATGACAATGACCAAAAATCAGTCGGCAAACCTTTACGCTTATTCGCTTTGACTGCCTGCATCACACGGCCTTCACCGCTATTGAATGCAGCCACCGTCAATAACCAGTCACCGCCAAACATGCGGTTCATTCGCTGCATCATATCCAATGCGGCGGTGGTAGAGGCGGCAACATCACGTCGACCGTCATACCACTGGTTCTGTTTCAACCCGTAATTGCGCCCCGTCTGAGGAACTATCTGCCAAAGCCCTGCGGCGTTAGCGGATGACGTTGCGTGTGGGTTAAAAGCGCTCTCCACTATGGGTAGTAGTACCAGTTCCATCGGCATTTTACGTTGCTTAATCTGCTCGACTATCCAGTACATATACGGCTCTGCCCGTAATGTTACATCGTGGAGATAGCTCTTATTTCTTAAAAATTTATTTTTTTGTTCGCGGATCCGGCTATTGTCCGGAACCTTCATCTTCAGATCGTCACTAATGAAGCCCCACAAATCTTTCTGCGCAATGTCACTACTACTATCGTTGAGCCATCGCGCGGAGGTCGCTCGAGCGTCCCTTGAGGGCTGTCCTGCTTCACTTCGACTGACTGAAGACAAACTCTGTGCATACTGTTCGGGCTCATTAGCGTGATGGTTTACGCCTTGGCACCCGGCCAGCAACATAGAGGCAAAGATAATTGCTTTAGCCTTCATGTGTGTGTCTACTGGTGATTAAAAGACGAGCAATAATACTTTGCCTAGCCTCAAAACACAACAAAAAGCTTTAGAAGCTGTCTTTCATGTCGCGTAGGCGGGCAAAAACTTGCCAAGTCTTAATTGGTTGATTTTCGAATCCTAAATTTCGTTGTAAATCATTATCATAACAACGTAAAAAAGGATTAATTTCCTTCTCAATTTTGAGTAAAGAAGGCACGCTAGGTTGGTGTTTTAACCGTAACTCGTGAACTTGTTTCTGATATGTTTCAATCTCTTTGTTTTCTGGTAAAACGTATCTTGCAAACCTAAGATTTGACTCAGTATATTCATGAGCGCAACAAATTAAGGTGTTATCAGGAAGTTGCGCAATGAGCTGTAAAGAGGCATACATTTGCTCAGGCGTACCTTCAAAAATACGTCCGCAACCCGCTGAAAATAAGGTGTCTCCACAAAATAGATAGGGAGTGGCATAGTAAGCAATATGTCCGAGAGTATGCCCAGGAACATCCAACACGCTGAAAGTCATACCTAATACGGTAATTTCATCGTGTCCACGAACTTGCTGCGTGCAGCCTTTATTGGCCGTTTCGTGTGGCCCATATACGGGAATATCCGGATAGTGCAGCAAGATCTCGCCCACGCCGCCTACGTGGTCATTATGATGATGCGTGAGTAGGATGGCTTTAGGAGTAAGCTTATTTTCCGTCAGGTAGTGTAAAGCCGGTGCCGCAACGCCGGGATCGACGATCAAACATTCTTGTTGATCGTTGGCGAGCAGCCAAATGTAGTTATCTTGCATTGCAGGGATACTGATAAGATTCATAATCGATAGCTCTCCATTGGGGGATTCCCCCTATATAGGTGAACGGATGAAACCAGCACAGATAACACGAATGATTTCTCCTCCGTTGTCGTGGAGTGAGATCCCTTGGGGAGAGTATTACCGTGCCGCATTAGAGCAGCAGCTTGCGCCTTGGTGGCCGAAGCTATTTGGTTATCATCTTCTTAAAATCGGCACGCTGAGCTCTCAGCTCGCTACCGAAAAATGCGGTATATCTCATCAGGTCAGCGTAGGGATGAAAGGCGATAACCTACAGGTAATCGCCGACCCATGCTGTTTACCTTTTGCCGCTAAATCCGTTGATGCATGTCTGCTTGCGCATAGCTTAAGCTTTGCCAGCGATCCTCATCGAATTTTACGCGAAGTTGATCGTGTGCTCGTGGATGACGGCTGGCTTATTCTAACTGGGTTTAACCCCACCAGCCTGGTTGGCCTAGGTAAACTGGTTCCTAAACTGCGTAACCGACTGCCTTATAGCAGCCGAATGTTTAGCATGATGCGAATGAAAGACTGGCTGCAACTCCTAAACTATGAAGTTTTGTATGAGAATCGCAGCCAAATTTTACCGTGGAACCGTCGCGGTGGCTTATTCCTTGGCAAACATTTACCCGTATTGGGTTGCCTAAGCATTATCGTGGCGCGTAAAAGAACCGTTCCTCTCACGCCGACCGCCCTTCGAGAGAGAAGCCTACGTGCGAGCTGGCGTGGAACCGTTGGCGCGACGAAGAGCTTCAGCAAACGATCTGACTAACGGTTGCCCTACATCTGGCTTTATTTGTTGTCAGGCTGATAGCCGGTGTCATCTCTGTCGGGCGAGCCTGCGGCTGTACGCGCTAGTTCATCGCAGCGCTCATTCTCCACATGACCGGCATGGCCCTTGATCCACACCCATTCAATTTTATGCGATTGAATCGCGAGGTCGAGGCGTTGCCATAAATCGACATTTTTAACCGGCTTTTTATCCGCTGTTTTCCAGCCGCGCTTTTTCCAGTTATGGATCCACTGCGTGATGCCTTGGCGAACGTATTGACTATCGCTGCACAACACCACTTCGCAGGGATCCTTCAGCGTTTCCAGGGCCACAATGGCCGCCATCAACTCCATGCGGTTGTTGGTGGTTAGGTAATACCCTGCGCTTAGGGTCTTTTCGTGTTGCTTGTAACGCAATATGGCACCGTAGCCACCGGGGCCGGGGTTGCCTAGGCACGAACCATCGGTGAAAATCTCAACCTGTTTTAGCATCTCTGGTAGACTACTCCGCAGTCAAAACCGTAAGTCTGACATAAAGTGACATTATGAGCACAGGAATAACTCGACAGATCGTCCTCGATACAGAAACCACCGGTATGAATAAGCTGGGGGTTCACTACGAAGGACATAGAATCATTGAAATTGGTGCGGTTGAGGTCATCAACCGTCGTTTAACGGGGCGTAACTTCCATGTTTACATCAAGCCCGATCGCTTAGTCGATCCAGAGGCTTATGGTGTTCACGGTATCAGCGACGATTTCCTGTTGGATAAACCGACTTTCGCTGATATCGCCGATGAGTTTCTGGAGTTCATCCGCGGTGCTGAGCTGGTTATTCATAATGCACCGTTTGATATCGGGTTTATGGACTACGAGTTCCGTAAGCTCAATCGCGATATTCCGAAGACGGAAACCTTCTGTAAGATCACCGATAGCTTGGTGATGGCGCGCCGCTTGTTCCCCGGCAAGCGCAACAGTTTGGATGCCTTATGCAATCGCTACGAAATAGATAACACCAAGCGAACCCTGCACGGCGCACTGCTTGACTCCCAAATACTGGCCGACGTCTATTTAACGATGACGGGCGGGCAAACGTCGCTCACATTTTCCATGGAAAGCGAAGGCGAGAAGGCGAGGCCGACAGGCGAAGTTCAAAAGATAATCCGTAAAGCGCATGCGCTAAAAGTGGTGAGAGCCAATGCGGATGAATTAGCTGAGCATGAGCATCGGCTTGATTTGGTGCAAAAGAAGGGTGGCAGCTGTTTATGGCGTGCTGAAGCTGAGTAGTTTTTTACGCGGAATTTGTTGAAAAATAGCCAAAAAGATGAAAAAGCGCTCAGTTGAAATTCTTTGTTAGAAAAACAGTTGACGACTCAGAGCGGTATCCGTATTATCCGCATCGTTCCCACAAGGAACAACGCGGAGCGGTAGTTCAGTTGGTTAGAATACCTGCCTGTCACGCAGGGGGTCGCGGGTTCGAGCCCCGTCCGTTCCGCCACATTCAGAAGCCCTGAGTCAGCAATGACTCAGGGCTTTCGTCTATTTAGCGCTCCGCAATTTTAATATTTCCCGCTCACCGTATTTTCCCCGCCCAAGTAGAAATATGAATTCGGAAAATCCGAACGTCGTCATACTTTTGACATAAAACCGAACGAGATGTTTTTCCTGTCTACACTTTGATCATCAGCACAAACGGATGATCTCCCCATGATGACCTTACGCCAGCTTCGCCATTTTATTGCCGTTGCCGAAACCGGCTCGATTTCTGCGGCGGCGCAGACGGTTTTTGTTTCTCAGTCCTCGCTAACTCAGGCAATTCAGTTGCTGGAACAGGAGATTGGCGCCGTATTATTTAAGCGCCACGCGAAGGGAATGGAGCTCACCCACCAAGGACATCAATTTCTACGTCAGTCATATTTAATTCTCGCCACGGTTGAAAATGCCAAGCGCAGCCTGGAGCTGGGGTGTGAGAATCTCAGCGGGACGTTAAAAATTGGCGTGACCAGCCTTGTCGCCGGCTACTTTCTGGTGGATATGCTTACGCGCTTTCGTGCGGCTTATCCTAATGTCACCACCCAACTGGTTGAAGATGAACGCCCCTATATCGAACACTTATTGGTCAACGGCGAGATTGATATCGGGGTGCTTATTTTATCGAACCTCGAAGACCGAGATGCGCTGCAAACCGAAGTGCTGATGCACTCGCCGTATCGCTTATGGCTCCCGCCGCTGCATCCGTTGCTGGAAAACGACAGCATTCGTCTGGCCGACGTGGTGAAAGAACCGCTCATTCAGCTCAACACCGATGAGATGGGCAGCCATCTACGCCGTATCTGGGAGAAAGCCAAACTGACGCCAACTATTGCTATGCGCACCGCATCCACCGAAGCCGTTCGTAGCTTGGTTGCGGCAGGAATTGGTGTCGCTTTGCTTCCTGATATGGCCTATCGCCCGTGGTCGCTTGAGGGAAATATGATTGAAGCCCGCACGCTGGTCGATACGCCAGAACCGTTGGATGTGGGATTAGCGTGGCGGCGCGGCAGCGCAAGACCAGAACTCGTCACCCCGTTTCTGCAAATTGCTCGCGAGAATGGTGGGGCTCGCAAGCTATAACATCTCTATATCCCTATAAAGATTCAGGTATCTAAATAATCGAATGCAGCGTTCATAATTTCGTATTTGCCGCTGGCTAGCGGCTGCTCTAGGCTAAAATTAATTAATTTACATTTTAATTACAAATAAATGACATTTTAGTAATGTCGATTTTGCCCTAGAGGAACGCAGCATGAGCAGCGCGACGCAAGGACTTAACACACAGCAATTCATTGATGGTCTGCTGGTCGCAGGAGAAGGCCCAGAAGAGCAATTGCTCAATCCGGCCAGCGGTGAGGTTTTGTTGTTGCTCGCCGAAGCGTCTGCCCAGCAGGTTTCCGATGCCGTTGAGTCTGCACAACGCGCTTTTCCATCATGGTCTCGTACCATTCCGGCTCGACGCGCTGCCGTATTATTGGCGATTGCCGATGTGATTGAACGCCACGCCACTATGTTTGCCGAGCTTGAATCACTCAACTGTGGCAAACCCTACCATCAGGCTCTTTCAGACGATATTCCCGCCGCTATTGATACCTTTCGCTATTTCGCTGGAGCCATACGCTGCCAGCATGGGCAGCTAGGAGGGGAATATCTGGAAGGTCATACTTCGATGATCCGCCGTGATGCGATCGGCGTGGTGGCGTCCATTGCACCATGGAATTACCCCTTGATGATGGCAGCATGGAAAATGGCTCCTGCGTTAGCCGCGGGCAATACCGTAGTTTTCAAACCCTCCGAACACACACCACTTTCCACACTGGCGCTGATCCCTTTATTGCGCACCATCATTCCTACTGGCGTGATTAACGTCGTTTATGGGCGCGGCGAAACCGTGGGTAATTATCTGGTGAATCATCCGCTGGTACGCATGGTTTCCCTTACCGGCGACATTGTGACCGGGCAGAAAATCATGCAAGCGGCGGTTAAGAACGTAAAACGCACGCATTTGGAACTGGGCGGAAAAGCGCCGGTGATCGTATGCGATGACGCCGATTTAGATGAGGTGGTCGCGGGAGTACGCCGTTACGGCTTCTATAACGCCGGGCAGGATTGTACAGCGGCTTGCCGTGTTTACGCCGACCGCAAAATTTATGACGCGCTGGTGGAGTCTCTTGGCCATGCAGCCCGCTCTTTACGCTATGCGCGCAGCAACGATAGCGAAAATGAAATGGGGCCTCTTATTAGCGCCAGACAGCGCGACCGCGTGGCGAGTTTTGTTGAGCGGGCGCTGGGCCATCCGCACATCGAACGCATCACCGGTGCGCAGATGCATTCCGGCCCCGGTTTTTTCTACCCACCCACGATCCTCGCAGGCTGTCAGCAGCAGGATGAAATTGTGCAGCGTGAGGTTTTTGGCCCCGTCGTCAGTATTACGCCGGTTGACTCATTGGAACAGGCGTTGCAGTGGGCGAATGAATCTGAATACGGCCTCGCGTCTTCGGTTTGGACCAAAAATATCGATCGAGCCTGGCAGCTTGCGGCGCAGCTTCAGTACGGAACCACGTGGATCAATACCCACTTCACATTGGTGAGTGAAATGCCGCACGGAGGCCTCAAGCGCTCTGGCTATGGCAAGGATTTATCCGGTGATGCTTTGCAGGATTACAGCGTTGTGCGTCACATCATGGCGAAAGTAAAAACGCAGTTTTAAGCACGAATCAAATGATGACATAACAATGCAGGCAGTCCATCTGCCGCACTAAATAGCAACACGACACAGACAGGGGATAGCAATGAAAAATACAGTTATCACGGCGCTTTCGGCGCTCTGTATCAGCGGACTGGGTGGGATTGCAACCGCTCAGGCCGATGGACTACCGCAAAAGCTCGGCTCGGCTGAAGGGCAGCTCGATATCATTACATGGCCAGGTTATATCGAACGTGGTCAAAGCGATAAAAACTATGACTGGGTGACCCAGTTTGAAAAAGACACCGGCTGCAAAGTTAATATCAAAACGGCAGCCACCTCCGATGAAATGGTTAGCCTGATGGCCAAAGGCGGCTATGACTTGGTCACCGCGTCCGGCGATGCCTCATTGCGCCTGATTTATGGCAAACGCGTTCAGCCGATCAATCCTGCTTTAATTCCGAACTGGAAAAACCTCGATCCTCGAATGGTTAACGGCCCGTGGTACACCGTTAAAGGCGAAGTGTACGGCACCCCGTATCAGTGGGGGCCAAACCTGCTGATGTACAACACCAAAGTCTTCCCAAAAGCGCCTGACACGTGGGGCGTGATCTTCGAACCACAAAATCTGCCTGATGGTAAAAGCAACAAAGGGCGTGTACAGGCCTATGACGGCCCAATCTATATCGCCGATGCCGCGCTCTACTTAAAAACCGCCAAGCCTGAGCTAGGGATCAAAGATCCGTATGAGCTGAACGAAACCCAGTATCAGGCGGTGCTCGGTTTACTTCGCACTCAACATCCGTTGATTCACCGTTATTGGCACGATGCTTCCGTACAGATGAGCGACTTCAAAAACGAAGGTGTCGCTGCCGGTAGTTCATGGCCATTCCAAGCTAACGGCCTGAAAAACGAAGGCCAGCCAATCAATGCGGTATTCCCGAAAGAGGGCGCGACAGGCTGGGCGGACACCACCATGGTTCATGCACAGGCTAAGCATCTGACCTGCGCCTACAAGTGGATGAACTGGCAGCTCACACCAAAAGTTCAAGGTGACGTCGCCGCATGGTTTGGATCTCTGCCAGCCGTACCGGAAGGCTGTAAAGCCAGCACTTTATTAGGTGGCAACGGTTGCGAAGCGAACGGATATAAATTCTTCGACAAAATTGCCTTCTGGAAAACACCGCAGGCCAAGTGTGAAAGTCAAGGCCAGTGTGTGCCGTATAGCCGTTGGACGCAGGACTATATCGCCATCATGGGTGGCAGGTAATTCATTGTTATCTCTTCTGAAACCTTCTTAACGAAGGTCACCGAATCGCGCGGTATTTATATGCGCGTTCGATGTGCTCCTCCCCCTGTTAAGGGGGAGGCTGGGAGGGGGACGCTGTTAAAGTTTTGTCGGAGATCATAAAAATGAGCGGCTCTGTTGAATTAATTGATGTATCCAAACTCTACGGCGACGTTCATGCGGTCGATCGCGTTTCGTTGACGATTAAAGAGGGGGAGTTTTTCTCTCTGCTCGGGCCTTCAGGTTCGGGAAAAACCACCTGTTTGCGTTTGATTGCGGGCTTTGAGCAGCCAACCAGCGGTTCTATTCGTATCCAAGGTCAAGAGGCTGCTGGGCTGCCGCCTTACCAGCGTGATGTGAACACCGTATTTCAGGATTACGCGCTATTTCCCCATATGAGCGTGCTGGAGAATATTGCCTACGGGCTGATGGTGAAAGGCGTCGCTAAAAATGATCGCCTGAGCCGTGCTCGTGAAGCGCTTAATAGTGTTGCGCTGGCCGATTATGGTGAGCGTAAACCTTCCCAACTCTCCGGTGGTCAGCGTCAGCGTGTGGCTTTGGCGCGTGCGCTGGTGAACCGTCCACGCGTTTTGCTGCTGGATGAACCGCTTGGCGCGCTCGATCTCAAACTGCGTGAGCAGATGCAAACCGAGCTGAAAAAGCTCCAACGTCAACTGGGGATCACCTTCATTTTTGTCACCCACGATCAAAGCGAAGCGCTGTCGATGTCCGATCGCGTGGCGGTATTTAGTAAAGGACGGATTGAACAGGTCGATACGCCGCAGAAGCTTTATATGCAGCCGGAAACGGCCTTCGTTGCCGAATTCGTCGGCACTTCAAACGTTATTCGTGGCCCATCGGCAGAAACTCTGCTCGGGCAGCCGGGGATCTTCTCGATCCGCCCAGAACACATTCGTTTTGCGCGTGATGTGGCGAAGCCAGAAGAGATCCACGTTCAGGGCGTTTTACGCGACGTCCATTACCAAGGGGCTGCAACGCGCTACGAAGTGATGATCGACAACGGTGTGCGTTTGTTCGTGAGTCAGGGCAATACGCAAGAGCAGCTTTTACAGCCGGTGCGGAATACCGGTGAACCGGTTCGCCTGTGCTGGGAAAGGAATGCGATGGTGGCGCTGGCGGGAGATCGCTGAGATGGAGATGGGCATGGACTACACCGAAGTTCGTAACCGTCCGGCGCGCCGGTTCTCAACGTTTTTATACCGCCGCCCGACGCTCTATTTACTGCTGTTACTCACGCCGCCGCTGCTGTGGTTTGGAGTGATTTATCTAGGGTCATTGTTCACCTTGCTGTGGCAGGGGGCATATACCTTTGATGATTTCACCATGACGGTAACGCCGGATTTCACGCTCGACAACCTCAAGGCGCTGTTCAACCCATCGAATTACGACATCATTGTGCGCACGCTAACGATGGCGATTCTGGTTTCTCTGGCCTGTGGATTGCTGGCGTTTCCCATCGCGTACTACATGGCACGTTACACCAGCGGCCGTAGCAAAGCCTTCTTCTACATCGCCATTATGATGCCGATGTGGGCCAGCTATATCGTCAAAGTGTATGCGTGGACGCTGCTGTTAGCGAAAGACGGTGTTGCGCAATGGTTCCTGCACTACATGGGATTAGAGCCGGTGCTGGCGTGGGTGCTGGGGATCCCAGATATTGGCGGCAGTACGCTGTCAACGTCAGGCCTTGGGCGCTTCATGGTGTTTGTTTACATCTGGCTGCCGTTCATGATTTTGCCGATTCAGGCTGCGCTGGAGCGCTTGCCGCCAACGCTGTTACAAGCCTCAGCGGATCTCGGTGCGCGTCCGGTTCAAACCTTCCGTCATATCGTGCTGCCCTTGGCGATTCCTGGCATTGCCGCAGGATCGATTTTTACCTTCTCCCTCACGCTAGGTGATTTCATTGTGCCACAGCTGGTGGGGCCTCCCGGTTACTTCATCGGTAGCATGGTCTATGCCCAGCAAGGGGCGATTGGCAATATGCCGATGGCCGCGGCCTTTACGCTGGTGCCTATCGTGCTGATTGCTATCTATCTAACCATCGTGAAACGTTTGGGGGCTTTCGATGCGCTCTGATCTCAACGCTGCACCGTGGGGACTCAAAATCGCCGCGTGGGGTGGGTTAGTGTTTTTACACTTCCCGATTTTAATTATTGCCGCCTATGCCTTTAACACCGAGGACTCGGCGTTCAGCTTCCCGCCAAAAGGCTTCACTCTGCACTGGTTTGAGGTTGCAGCGGGGCGGCAGGATGTTTGGGATGCCCTATGGCTCTCGGTGCAAATCGCCGCAATGGCAACCACCATCGCGCTCATTCTTGGCACGTTGGCGGCGGCTGCGCTGTATCGCCGCGAGTTTTTTGGTAAGCAGACCATCAGCTTTCTGATCCTGTTACCGATTGCGTTACCCGGCATCGTCACAGGTATTGCGCTGCTCTCGGCGTTTAAAACGCTCAACATGGAACCGGGGGTGATGACGATTGTGATTGGTCACGCCACTTTCTGCGTGGTGATTGTATTCAATAACGTCATTGCCCGTTTCCGCCGCACGTCACACAGCTTGATTGAAGCCTCAATGGATCTGGGCGCGGATGGCTGGCAAACCTTCCGTCACGTGATGCTACCGAGTCTGGCATCCGCCATGCTGGCGGGCGGAATGCTGGCGTTCGCTCTGTCATTTGATGAAATTATCGTCACCACCTTCACCGCAGGCCATGAGCGCACCTTGCCGCTGTGGCTGCTAAATCAGCTTAACCGCCCGCGTGATGTACCTGTGACGAACGTGGTTGCGCTGTGCGTGATGTGCCTGACGGCGATCCCAATCTTAGGCGCGTATTACCTGACGAAAAGCTCAGAAGATGTCGAAGGGGCGGGTAAATAAAAGATGCATGCCCCCCCAACCCTCCCCTTGGCAGGGGAGTGAGCCGAGCTTTTCACGGTGATTATTACGAGCTAGGTCTGCTCCTCCCCCTGAGAAGGGGGAGGTTGGGTGGGGGAAAAGGGTGCTCAGATTGCTAAGTGATTCACTAACAACCGGCAGCACTGCGCTGCCACCTCTCTTAATGAAGGATAAAACAATGCATACACAACTGCTGATTAACGGGCGTTTGGTCGAAGGTCAAGGTTCTGCACTGCCTGTGTACAATCCCGCCACGGGGGAGGTTATTGCACATATTGCACAGGCAAGTGCCGCGCAGGTTGAGGAGGCGGTGAATGCGGCAGACAAAGCGTTCACCGAATGGGGACAAACGACGCCGAAGGAGCGTGCCGCGCTGCTGTTGCAGGTCGCGGATGTGATTGAGCAGCAGGGCGAAGTGCTGGCGAAGCTGGAATCACAAAACTGCGGTAAGCCCTATCAGCGCGTATTGGAAGATGAGATCCCTGCGATTGCCGACGTATTCCGCTTCTTTGCCGGTGCGACCCGCTGCTTAAGCGGCCCCGTTGCCGGTGAGTATCTGCCGGATCACACCTCGATGATCCGCCGCGATCCGGTTGGCGTGATCGCGTCGATCGCACCGTGGAACTACCCGTTGATGATGGCGGCGTGGAAATTAGCACCCGCGCTGGCGGCAGGCAATACCGTGGTGCTGAAACCATCGGAACAAACGCCGCTGACCGCTTTCCACCTGTGCCAAACGCTGGCCGATTTGTTCCCAGCGGGCGTCGTTAACGTTCTGTTCGGTTTGGGTAAAGACGTAGGTGACGTGCTAACAGGCCACCCAAAAGTGCGCATGGTTTCCCTCACCGGCTCTATCGGCACGGGCGCGCATATTATTGAGCACACGGCGTCTACCATTAAACGCACACACATGGAGTTGGGCGGCAAAGCGCCGGTTATCGTGTTTGATGATGCCGATGTGGAAAAAGTGGTCGAAGGCATTCGCATTTTTGGTTTCTATAACGCCGGTCAAGACTGTACAGCGGCTTGTCGCTTGTATGTGCAGAAATCAATCTATCAAAAAGTGGTGGATGCGCTAGCGCAGACGGTTTCTACGCTTGATATGGGGAACCCCGGCGATGAAAGCACCGAGCTGGGGCCATTAATCACCGAGCAGCACCTGCAACGCGTAGAAGGTTTTGTTGAACGCGCCAAAGCGCTGCCGCATATCACGGTGGCTACCGGTGGTTCGCGCGTCAATGGCCCTGGTTTCTATTTTCAGCCAACCATTTTAGCGGGCGCCAAACAAGACGACGAAATCGTGCAAAAAGAAGTATTTGGGCCGGTCATCACTATCACACCGTTTGACGATGAAGCGCAGGTCTTGGGTTGGGCGAATGACTCCAACTATGGCTTAGCCTCCTCCGTATGGACGCGTGATGTGGGCCGTGCTCACCGCATGAGCGCACGCTTGCAATACGGCTGCACATGGGTGAATACCCACTTTATGCTGGTGAGTGAAATGCCACACGGTGGGCAAAAACTCTCAGGCTACGGCAAGGATATGTCGATGTTTGGCCTAGAGGATTACACCGTGGTACGCCATGTGATGATTAATCACGGGTAATCAGTTTCCCCCTTCATGTCTTCCGCTTTTGGGGAGATATTGTTTAAGCGCTGAATTCATCCTAAACGTTACTCTGCGCCCTCTCCTACGAAGGGGAGGGCCGGGTGAGGTCATATCAATATTTAACCTGAGAATATTTGGTGGCTGACCTATACGTTGTCATCATGTAAAATAATTGTGATTTTCCTTCGATTTCAAATCTTAAAATAAAACTGGGAAGCATTATGAGCATCACAAGACGTGACTTTCTCAATGGGATGGCAATTACCATTGCAGCGGGATTAACACCGTGGCAGGCACTTCGAGCATCTCCTCAGGCTTTAACCCAAAGCCTTTACTATCCGCCGACCTTGACTGGTTTACGCGGCAACCATCCGGGATCGTTTGAAGCGGCTCATTTACTGGGGCGTGAAGGCAAACATTTCGATCCTAAAAGCGCGCCGATTGAAGATCGGTTTGATCTGGTGGTAGTCGGTGCGGGGATCAGCGGCTTAGCGGCGGCCTGTTTTTGGCAACAGCTGCATGGCAAAAAGCAGCGCATTCTGTTGCTCGATAACCATGATGATTTTGGCGGGCACGCCAAGCGCAACGAATTCAACGTTGAAGGCAAAACGATACTCGGCTACGGCGGCAGTGAATCTTTCCAATCGCCGCGCACTAACTTTAGCCCCGTCGCAATGGGGTTGCTGAAAACTCTCAACGTTGATATTGAACAGATGGCGAAAGATTTCGATCAGAATTTCTATCCTGATATGAAACTGAGCCGTGGCGTCTATTTCGATCGCAAAAACTTTGGCGTTGATAAAATTGTTAACGGCGATCCCGGACGAGCGGTTGCCGATGATATTGCCCCTGACCGCTTAAACGGCCGAGACATCACCGCGTTCATCAGTGATTTCCCGCTAGCCGAATCCGATCGTCAGGCGCTGATCGCGCTACACACGGAACAAAAAGATTATCTGCCTGAACTCAATACCGATGAAAAAGTGGCTTGGTTAGACAGCCATAGCTACAGCCAATTTTTACGAGAAAAAGTGGGCCTCAGCGAAATGGCGATCCGCTATTTCCAGCAGCGCACCAACGATTTCCAAGCGGTTGGCATTGACGCCACATCATGCAGCGATGCCCGTATTTGCGCATTGCCTGGGCTAGATGGCATGAATTTGCCTCCGCTAGACGCCGAGTCATTGGCCGATCTCGACGAGCCCTATATTTTCCACTTCCCAGATGGCAATGCGGGTTTAGCTCGCCTGATGGTACGTCATTTAATTCCAGCCGTTGCACCCGGAGACACGATGGAAAGTATCGTGTTAGCGAAGTTTGATTACAGCCAGTTAGATAAACCAGATTCTCCCGTTCGGCTGCGTTTAAACAGCACCGGTGTCCATGTCGCGAACGTGAATGAGCAGGGCAAACCTGCCGTGGACGTGACGTATCTGACGGGGGACAAACTGCATCGTGTTCGTGCCGGGCAGGTGGTGATGGCGGGATACAACATGATGATCCCATATCTCGTACCGGAAATGCCTGAAACGCAGGCCGCTGCGCTGAAAGAAAACGTGAAATCGCCGCTGGTGTATTCGAAAGTGGTGATCCGCAACTGGCAGCCATTCGTAAAACTTGGGGTGCATGAAATCTATTCTCCCGCCGCGCCTTATAGCCGCGTGAAGCTAGATTATCCGGTCAACATGGGCGGCTACCAGCATCCACGCGATCCTAACCAACCGATCGGGCTGCATATGGTGTATGTCCCCACGCTGCCGGGCAGCGGTCTAAGCCCGCGTGAACAGTCGCGTAAAGGACGTGCGTTGCTCTTAGGCACGCCGTTTGAAGTGCATGAAAAAATGATCCGCGAGCAGCTACAGGGCATGTTCGGCGAGGCAGGCTTCGACCATCAGCGTGATATTCAAGCCATTACGGTTAACCGCTGGTCGCACGGCTACTCTTATTTCTTGAACGGGTTGTTCGATGATGAAAAAGAAGCCGAGCAAATTATTCATACCGCACGCCAGCCGATAGGGCGCATCACCATCGCCAACTCGGATTCAGATTGGAGCCCATACGCCAACTCTGCGGTTGATCAGGCGTGGAGAGCGGTGAATGAGCTAACCGCGATGAACAAGGAGAGCGCATGAAACCGTTACTGATTTTAACGTTGTTAGCCACCAGCGCGGGCGCAAGTGCAATGTCGGCCGGTGAATACGTGGCCAAAGCGGGCGACTGCTCGGCCTGCCATACCTCTCCCGAAGGACAAGCGCTGGCGGGGGGGATGCGCTTCGCAACGCCGTTGGGCGATATTTATGCCACCAATATTACGCCAGACAAAAAATACGGCATTGGTAGCTACAGCTTTGATGATTTTGACAAAGCGATGCGTAAGGGCGTGGCAAAAGATGGTCATCATCTTTACCCCGCCATGCCGTACACCTCTTATGCCAAAATGACGCCTGAAGATATGCGGGCGCTGTATGACTACCTGATGACCGAAGTGAAGCCGCAGGCGGTTGAAAATAAAAAGAGCGATATTCCATGGCCGCTCTCTATGCGTTGGCCTTTAGGCATCTGGAATTCATTGTTCTTACAAGAGGGTATCTACCAGCCGCAGACGGAAAAAGGCGATGAATGGAATCGCGGTGCTTATTTGGTTCAAGGCGCTGGGCATTGTGGCGCCTGCCATACGCCGCGCGGTTGGGCGATGCAGGAACAGGGTATGGATCAGGCCGAGCTGCGTTTCTTGAACGGTGCAGAGCTGGATGGTTGGTATGCGCCTTCTTTGCGCGGTCTAAACGTCAGCAAAGATGATTTAGTGGCACTGCTCAAGACCGGCCGCAGCCGTCATGCCGCGCTCAGTGGCCCAATGGGTGAAGTGGTTACGCACAGCTCGCAATATCTGACAGACAGCGATTTAAACGGCATTGCCACTTATCTGCTCAGCTTGGAAGCGTTGCCGAGTGATACGAAACCAACTAAACCAGCGGCGGGTGCGATGCTATCTGGCGCTCAAACTTATGCCCGCTATTGTTCCACCTGCCATACCCCGAAAGGCGAGGGCGTTGATTTCACCATCCCGCGTCTGGCAGGGAATCTCACGGTGAATGCGGATAATCCGCAAACGCTTATCCGCGTGGTGTTGGACGGCGCACAAACGCCGGTCACACAACAGCATATGTCTTATGGAATGCCGGGCTATGGTTGGGCGCTGAATGACCAAGAGGCCGCTGATTTAATGAGTTACCTGCGTGGCAGTTGGGGAAATAAAGCGGCACCTGTGACGGCTGAACAGGTAGGTAAAGTGCGGGCTGAAATTAAGAAGTAGTATTGGCCTAATGCGCGATAACCCTCCCCTTTGAAGGGGAGGGAACCGATTTGGTAAAAAAAATTAAACTAGCGCAGACGCTCAAACTCCCTCCAGCGCCTTCTCCGCATACAAATAGCCAATTCCCATAATTTGCTGTGGCCGAGTCAGTTGACCAAAGCCAATACGCGTGGCGTTTGTCATATTCGGATCGGCGGGATCAAAAGGATTAAACCCCGTTTGGCGCATAATGGCACTGAGCCAACGATCGCCAAACCCACAGCTGCGACCGTAGAAATAGATCCGGTTGATATTCAAAATATTTAGGAAGTTATACAGGCTTAGGCCAATGGCGCTTGCCGCGCTATCCACCCATGATTGCACTTGAATATCGCCTTGATGGTAACGCTCGATAAGCTGTTTACTGCTGAGTGAATCCCAATCGGTTTGAATACTGCTGTGTGGCTGAGATTTTAGCCAAATGCGCGCACGTTTTTTTAGCGCAGAAAGTGAGGCGACGGTTTCTAAGCAGCCGTAGCGGCCACAGTCGCAGGCCACGCCGTCGGGATTCACGATGGTATGCCCAATTTGTCCGCTGCCGTATAGGCTGCCGCGATAAATCTGCTGGTTAATCACAAATGACGAACCGATCCCATAATCCACGTTGATGACGCAAAAATCCTGCTGATTGTCCGTATTTTGCCATTTCTCCGCCAACGCCAGCATTACGCAGTCATTGTCGAGTAAAACGCGCGTTTTCAGCTTTTCTTCCAACAGATACTTCATCTCAATATGCTCTTTCCACGGTGCCTGCGGCATATTTTGTGAAACGCCGGTGACAGGATCGACCTGACCGTGAATGGCCAGTGCTAACTGGATCGTGCGCTGTGGGTAAAGCTTTCTCTGCTGATAATAGACCTGCTCGATGGCTGTCAGCAGGTCTTGAGGATGAGGAGCTGAAACGACCGTAAATTGATATTCACCTAAGGGCAAAATTTGGCTGTTAACCAGCTGGCTCTCAATACAGTTTGGCGTTACGTTCATGCATAGAATAAGAGCATTACCGGCCGGGATTTGATAGCTCCCACCGCTTAATCCACGGTTGCTGAGCATGCGATCTGAATGCTCTATTTTTCCTTCATCAAGCAGTTCTTCCAGTATTTTGCCAATCGCCGGAATCGATAGCCCCGTGTGCTGTGCCAGCATTGATTTGCTGGCGTGCTTATAGCGATAGATCAACGCCAGCAGTATCCGCTTGTTGAGATGGCGCACCCGCTGATTATTCAATCCCAGATCAAACATTTCACTTAACTCCGTTAACTGTATTGCGTGAGCGTTGCTCACAACGGAAAAGAATCGCTCACATACACTGCAAACATACATCAGTTCACTGTCATTTTTTTACTGGAGATGCGGAAATGTACGGCGATGTCAAAGTTTGGCAAGAAAGAGTGACCTTACCGACCTATCGCACCGGAGCGGAAGATCCCAACCCGATGTTTTTAGAAAAGCGGGTTTACCAAGGATCGTCTGGCGCGGTTTATCCCTATGGCGTCATCGATACGTTAACCGGTGAGTGTGAAGATCGCGAATATCAGGCCGTATGGCTAGAAAACGATTTTATTCGCGTCATGTTGCTGCCCGAGCTGGGAGGGCGAATTCATCGTGCCTACGACAAAGTGATGCAACGTGATTTTGTCTACTACAACGAAGTGATTAAGCCCGCGCTGGTGGGATTGGTTGGGCCGTGGATCTCCGGCGGAATTGAATTTAACTGGCCGCAGCACCACCGCCCAACGACGTTTATGCCGGTGGATGTGACGATTAGCCAGCAGGATGACGGCAGCAAAACGGTTTGGCTGGGGGAAGTTGAGCCGATGCGCGGTTTGCAGGTCATGACCGGTTTTACGCTGTATCCACAAAAAGCGTTGATCGAAATTAAGGGCAAAGTTTTCAACGGCAACGCTACGCCGCGTCATTTCCTGTGGTGGGCCAATCCCGCGGTGAAAGGCGGCGACGATCATCAAAGCGTGTTCCCGCCCGATGTCACGGCGGTATATGATCACGGCAAGCGTGATGTTTCGGCTTTCCCTATTGCCACCGGCACCTACTACAAAGTGGATTACTCCGCTGGCGTTGATATTTCCCGCTACAAGAATATTCCCGTGCCAACGTCATATATGGCGGATAAGTCAGATTATGATTTTGTTGGCGCATACCATCATGGCGAGCAAGGCGGCCTGCTGCATATTGCCGATCACCACGTTTCTCCAGGCAAAAAACAGTGGACGTGGGGCAACTGTGATTTTGGGCTTGCGTGGGATCGCAACTTAACCGATCACAACGGCCCTTACATTGAGCTGATGACGGGCGTATTCACCGATAACCAGCCGGACTTCACCTGGCTTGCGCCTTACGAAGAGAAGGTGTTTGTGCAGAACTTTTTGCCATACAGCCAGCTCGGAACCCTACAGAATGCCAACACGCAGGCCGCGATTAAGCTAGAACGTACTAACGGAGCATTACAGCTTGGGCTATACGCCATTGCTCCGCTGAATGAGGTGTCGCTGGTGGTGAAAGGCGAAGGCGAAGAAATTTTCCGCCAGCCGATTTCTCTTCAACCGGCGCAAGCATGGCTGCACGCGTTGCCCGATCGTTCGCCACAGCGTTTAACGCTTTCGCTGGTGGATCGCGATGGCCGCGAAATTATCAGCTATCTCGAGCACATTCCTGCAGAAACCCCGCTGCCTCAAGCGGCGACCGCACCGCAAAAACCAGAGCAAATCACCAATACCGACGAGCTCTATTTTATCGGCCAACACCTTGAGCAATATCTCCACGCCAGCCGTTCTGCCTTTGATTATTACCGCCGTGCATTGGATATCGATCCTCTCGATTATCGCTGCAACGTTGCGCTGGCAACGCTGGAGTTTAACCGTGCTGATTTTGAGCAAGCGGCAAGCTATGCCAATACCGCTCTGCAACGCGCGCAGCGCTGGAATAAAAATCCGCAGTGCGGTCAAGCAAGCATGCTGCTGGGTTCTGCTCGTGAAAAACTAGGACAAGAAACCGAAGCCTATGATGACTATTTCAAAGCCACGTGGAGTGGAAATTGCCGTGATGCGGCGTTTTATGCTCTGGCACGCTTAGCGTTACGCAAAGGCGACGCGGAACAAGCCCTGACGTTTATCAATCAGAGCCTGAACTTCAACGCTGCAAACAATTTAGCCATGGGGCTGAAAGCGCTGGTTTTACAGCAGTTGGGAGAGCGCCAACAGGCGCTGGAATATGTCGCTTCCCAGCTGGCTCACTATCCGCTGAGCTATGTCCTGCTTTATGCGCAGTCTGTTTTAAACGGTGACGCGAGTGCATTGACTCAGGTTGCGGGAGCGCGAGGAGTGAACGCCTGCGTATTAGCAGGATGGTTGATGGGATTAGGCCGAGAAAAAGAGGCCTTAGTGCTCCTAAAGCTTCTGAACAATCAAGAATCGCTCCCGCTGCTGTATCGTGCGGCATTAACTCAGGACGCAAGCGAGCGAAGCCACTGTTTGCAGCTAGCGCGTGAAAACTTTGCGCTTAAAGTCCGCTTCCCTAACACCTTAGATGATATTGCGGTTCTGCAACGCCTCCCTCAATACGGGTTTGCTCAATATCTACTGGGCTGTTTCTTCTACAGCAAGCGTAGCTATGCCCGCGCCGAATCTTGTTGGCTGTTTGCGTTACGGCAGCTACCAGATTTTGCTGCGCTACACCGCGTGCTGGGGATTTATGCGTTTAACAAGCAGGGCAATTTGGATCAAGCCGCAGAGTATTTCCAGCGCGCGCTGGACCTTGAGCCTGAAAATCCACGTTTGCTGTTTGAATTCAGCTATCTGCAAAAACTAACGGCGGTTCCAACCGCACAGCGCCTGAAATTGTTGGACGATCGCCGTGATGTGGCGCTTAAACGCGACGATCTCACCGCCGAACTGCTCAGCCTCTATCACATTCATCACAAAGTAGATGCGGCCGCTGAAATTCTGTGGCGTCGACAATTCCACCCATGGGAAGGCGGTGAAGGCAAAGTCACGGGGCAATTTTTGATTAACCATCAGCGCCGTGCGCTGGCTTTGATGCAGGAGCGTCATTACGCCGAAGCCTATGACGTGCTACGTCAGTCGCTCAGCTATCCCTCCAATCTCGGTGAGGGGCGTTTGGTCGGACAAAGTGACAATGATATTTGGTTCTTAATGGCTATCTGCGCCGAGAAAATGGGCGAAAAAGAGCAGTCTCAATCTGCGTTACAACACGCACTTCAGGGCGGTTCTGCGCTGAGTGCCGGGCGCTACTACAACGATCAGCCGGTTGATTATCTGTTTTACCAAGCGATGGCAGCCGCGCGTTTAGGTGAAAGAGAGCAGGCTCAGCAGCAGTTCCAATCCATGATCGATTGGGCCAAGCAGCATAGGCATGATTTATCTGAACCTGATTTCTTTGCTGTTTCTCTGCCCGATCTGATTGTGCTGGATGCATCGGCGCAGGAGCAGCATAGCCAACACTGCTTGTGGGTTGAAGCATTGGGGCATTTAGGGCTGGGCGATGAAGTGAGCTTTATACACCTCACCGATGAGTTGTTAAAACGTAATCCTGCTCATGATAAAGCGCATTTGTTACGTCTAGCAGTACAACACGGCATTTTTAATCACTAAGCCACAACGGGCCACGGTTGTGGCCCACATTTTCATGACTGCGTAAGCCTCTATCCTACAAGGTTAAAATAAGGTGAAAAAATGAAAAACACGCAGAACCATCTCAATATGTCTTACGTCTGGATGATATGTCTGGTCGCTGCCTGTGGCGGATTACTTTTTGGCTATGACTGGGTAGTGATTGGCGGTGCCAAACCCTTCTATGAAGCCTATTTTGGGATCACCGATCCGGCTCAGTCAGGATGGGCGATGAGCTCCGCATTGGCGGGCTGTGTTTTTGGTGCCCTGATTTCTGGCTGGTGCGCCGATCGTTTTGGTCGCAAGCTGCCGCTGATCATATCAGCCATTCTATTCTCTGCCTCTGCGTGGGGAACGGCGGTAGCAACGCACTTTGACTGGTTCGTGTTTTACCGCATCGTTGGCGGCGTTGGCATTGGTCTTGCTTCAGCGCTGAGCCCAATGTATATCGCTGAGGTAAGTCCGGCTGAAAAACGGGGAAAATTTGTAGCCATTAACCAGCTGACCATCGTTATTGGCGTTTTGGCCGCTCAGTTGGTTAACCTGATGATCGCTGAACCCGTTGCCAGCTCGGCAACCATGCAGGACATCGTGCAAAGCTGGAATGGACAAGTTGGCTGGCGCTGGATGTTTGGCGCTGAGTTGCTTCCGGCGGTGCTGTTTTTACTCCTGATGTTCTTAGTACCCGATTCCCCGCGCTGGTTGGCGAAAGCAGGTAAACAAGACAAAGCGGAGCGCATGCTGCGACGTATTGGTAGTGCAGAATATGCGCGAGAAACGATGGCGGATATTCGTGCAACGCTCGGTGAAAATACGCAAAAAGTGGCGGCAAGTGAACTCCTGAATCCACGCGTCAGGCCCATTATCGTGATTGGGATCGTACTGGCGGTTTTCCAGCAATGGTGTGGGATCAACGTGATCTTTAACTATGCGCAGGAGATCTTTGCGTCGGCCGGTTTTGATATCAACAGCACGCTTAAATCGATAGTGGCGACGGGGCTGATTAACCTGATCTTCACCATCATCGCTTTACCGCTGGTGGATAAGCTGGGGCGTCGCAAATTAATGCTGCTGGGAGCGGCTGGCCTAACCATTATTTACGTGCTGATTGCCGGTGCCTATGCGCTGGGCATTATGGGGTTACCGGTTTTGTTGCTGGTGCTTGCCGCGATTGCGATTTACGCCCTGACCCTTGCACCGGTCACGTGGGTATTGCTGTCTGAAATCTTCCCTAACCGCGTGCGTGGTATGGCGATGTCAGTCGGGACTCTAGCGCTGTGGATTGCCTGTTTCTTACTGACTTACACTTTCCCGCTGTTAAATGCGAATTTAGGGGCATCGGGAAGCTTCCTACTTTACGGCATTATCTGTGCGCTCGGGTTTGTGTTTGTATTACGCAGCGTGCCTGAAACCAAAGGCGTTACCCTTGAAGCGCTAGAACATCAACTGGCGGGCAGCACCAAACCCGTTGAACCCAGCGTGAAACAAGCATGATGGATATTTATACCCTCTCAAACCCGCGGTTTCGGCTGCGGGTGACTCCACAGTCAGCGGCAATCTTAAGTTTTGACGACGTGGGGAGTGGTGCGGCCATTCTACGCCCTTATCAGCAGGATGCGGGATGGCATCCGGGCGAAAGCGCGTTGTTTCCCATGTTACCTTTGGCAAACCGAGTGCGGGATAATCGCTTTTGCTTAGCCGGACGTGAAATTTGGCTGCCAGACAGCGCCTTGGATAACCAATTCTTTTTACACGGAGATGGCTGGCTACAGCGCTGGCAGCTGCAAGATTTGAGCTGCACACATATATCCCTCGGGCTGCGTGTGCAGCATAGCTGTGGTTTTGATTATTCGGCGAGTTTGGTTTATCGGCTCACGGACGAGGGACTTAGCGCGCATCTCACGTTACGTCACTGTGGCGCAGAACCCATGCTGTATGGGGTAGGTTTTCATCCTTTTTTTGTGAAAACCCCGCGGACACAAATTCAGTTTTTCTCTTCCGGCTATTGGCCGGAGGGCGAACTGCATTTGCCTTTAGCATGGCAGGGCAATGTGCCAGCGGCGCTGGATTTCACCCGCACTAAAGTGCCGGATAATGCGTGGATGAATCACGGCTATTCGGGATGGAACGGTGTGGCACATTTAGCGACGCCGAATCAGCCGACGATATCGTTACGCAGCTCTGCGTCCTACCTGATGCTGTTTCAAATGCCTGATGAACCGTTTATCTGCCTTGAACCGCAAAGCCATCCTGTCGATGCCCACAATATGGATGGACAACCGGGGCTGGTGTTGTTGGGAAAAGGGGAGATGACGGAGATGGGGATGAGGGTGGAGGTGAAAGACTGATCGGTTACTGCTTTCTTTTTTATGTCAGAGCAGTGAAGGTTTTCGTCCGCCCGTTAGCAAATAGCTCTCTATGAAACCACTGGCGTAGGCGTCCGACGAGAGGTTGCCAGCGCGCAACCTCTCGACTCTCGCGCTTTTTACCGAGCCGTTTGGCCGACCGGTTTCGGAGCGTACATCCTGTACGCCCTCAACCTGCCACCAGCATCCCTGCTGGCGGCTCTAAAATGCATTCTTTCAACTTGAAAAGACAAAAGACAAAAGACAAAAGACTAAAGACAAAAGACATTTTTATTTTTTTAATTGTTTAAGTCTTGGCAGTTAGAGCAGTGGAAACAGGAAGTTTCCACTAGGGGAGGAGGCGCCATGGATGGCGCATGCCGACCCGGCGCGGAGATGGCATTGCGGATAAAAGAGCGCGGGTTAAGGGTGGGCGCTCTGGCCCACCCTTATCGGACGCCTTCGACTTAGTTTGTATGTGAATACCGGTGCTGATAGGCGGTCGAAACCTTACACCGTGATCACATAATCACATCATTACTCGATGATGCAAAAAACTCACACCACCTTATGTGGCCCAAAACACTCATAGTGCATACGGTCGGCATCGACGCCTAATGCTTGTAGCTGCTTGGCGACATGCTGCATAAATCCAACTGGGCCACAGAAGTAGTAGTGCATTTCTGGGTTATTCAATTTATCAGCGAGCGGGGTGATATCCATCAATCCCTGATAGTTGAAATCGATATCAATGCGATCGTCAGCGCTGGTTTCTTGCAGCCAAACGTGGCTTTGAGCCTGAGGCATTGCGGAGATAATAGTATTCACTTCATCAGCAAAGGCACGAACCTTGCTGTTTTCTGCTGCGTGTAGCCACTGAATCTCGCCCTGATGGCCGCGAGCCTGTAAGGTGCGCAGCATGCCGAGCATTGGCGTTTGGCCGACGCCGCCAGAAATCAATGCAACAGGCGTGTTTTCTTTTACTTCTAAGAAGAAATCACCGTGCGGAGGCGCGATTTGGATCACGTCGCCTTCTTGCGCGATATCATGCATAAAATTCGAGACTTGCCCCTGACCTTCACGTTTCACGGCAATACGATAGTATTCGCCGTTTGGCTCATTGGTCAGAGAATATTGACGAATTTCCTGATGCGGCAGGCTTGGGTGGCGAATATAAACAGCCAAATATTGACCCGGCTGGAAATCGGCTACGCGGCTGCCATCTTCAGGCACCAAAATGAAGCTGGTGATTAAGTCGCTTTGCTTCTCTTTCTTGAGGATTTTGAAAGGTCGAAGTTCACGCCAGCCGCCCTCAGTGGTTTCACTTTGCTGGTAAATCTGGGATTCACGCTGGATAAAGACATCGGCCAAAACCCCATAGGCTTTGCCCCACGCCTCTATAACTTCGTCACCCGGATTAAACATTTCTTCTAGAGTTTTCAGCAGGTGATGACCGACGATCTGATATTGTTCTGGCTTAATATTAAAGCTGGCGTGCTTCTGGGCAATGCGTTCAACGGCGGGCAGCAGCGCGGCTAGATTTTCAATATTAGTGGCGTAAGCACAAATCGCGTTAAACAGCGCTTCACGCTGATCGCCATTGCGCTGGTTACTCATATTAAAAATCTCTTTTAGCTCGGGATTGTGCTCAAACATCCGATCGTAAAAGTGCGCAGTGAGCTTTGGCCCCGTAGCCGCTAATAGTGGAATAGTGGATTTAACGGTGGCGATGGTTTGGCTATCCAACATAAAAATGTCCTCGTTGTTGCAGGTGTTTTAATTGATGTATTTTAAATGCAACTTACAGATTTTTCTTTGAGCTGTAAATCCCTATTTTTGTTGTGCTGATGTTATTTACATAGCGCTTTTATCGCTTTTGTTTCACCAAGGTGAAATTGTTGCATATCACATTTGAAGAAAACTCCTGCTGGCATACGTCTCCATGTGCAGTATTAAAGCCTTATGCAGCGCCAAGCCAAACGTTTGCGTAAAAACATGGTCTAGGGTCTATCGTAACAAGGTGAAAACATATTACACTGTGGGCAGTCGCCTTACGGGGTGTGTTTTTATTGAACAATAGCGAATAGACAATTCAGGTTAGCTGAGTCAGGAGAAGCGGATGTTAAAGCGTGAAATGAACATTGCCGATTACGATGCCGAGCTGTGGCAGGCAATGGAGCAGGAAGTCGTGCGTCAGGAAGAGCACATTGAGCTTATCGCATCAGAAAACTATACCAGCCCGCGTGTTATGCAGGCTCAGGGCTCTCAGCTGACCAACAAATATGCTGAAGGTTACCCAGGCAAGCGTTACTACGGCGGTTGCGAATACGTTGATGTTGTTGAACAGCTGGCCATCGATCGTGCAAAAGAGCTATTTGGCGCTGATTATGCCAACGTACAGCCGCACTCCGGTTCTCAGGCAAACTTTGCCGTATACACTGCGCTGTTACAGCCAGGTGATACCGTGCTGGGTATGAACTTAGCGCACGGCGGCCATTTAACTCACGGTTCTCCGGTTAACTTCTCCGGCAAACTGTACAACATCGTTCCTTACGGTATCGATGAAAGCGGTCATATCGACTATAACGACTTGGCCGCCCAAGCTGAAAAGCACCAGCCGAAAATGATCATCGGTGGTTTCTCTGCTTACTCTGGCGTGGTTGACTGGGCGAAAATGCGCGAAATTGCTGACCGCATCGGCGCTTATCTGTTTGTTGATATGGCTCACGTGGCTGGTTTAGTGGCTGCGGGTGTTTATCCAAACCCTGTTCCTCATGCGCATGTTGTGACGACCACGACGCACAAAACCTTGGCTGGCCCGCGTGGCGGCCTGATTTTGGCCAACGGTGGCAGCGAAGAGATGTATAAAAAGCTGAACTCAGCGGTATTCCCTGGCGCACAGGGTGGCCCTCTGATGCACGTGATTGCGGGTAAAGCCGTTGCTCTGAAAGAAGCGATGGAACCCGAGTTTAAGGCTTACCAACAGCTGGTTGCTAAAAACGCCAAAGCGATGGTCGAAGTATTCTTGAACCGTGGCTACAAAGTGGTTTCCGGCGGTACTGAAAACCACCTGTTCCTGCTGGATCTGGTTGATAAAAATATCACCGGTAAAGATGCTGACGCCGCGTTGGGCCGTGCAAATATCACCGTGAACAAAAACAGCGTGCCTAACGATCCGAAGAGCCCGTTTGTGACTTCAGGTGTTCGTGTGGGTACTCCGGCTATTACCCGCCGTGGCTTTAAAGAAGCTGACGCGCGTGAACTGGCTGGCTGGATGTGTGACGTGTTGGATAACATCAACGACGAAGCCACCATCGAACGTACTAAACAAAAAGTATTGGATATTTGCGCACGCCTGCCGGTTTACGCATAATCTTTTTGCTTGATGTAAAAAGCCCGCTTTGAAAGCGGGCTTTTTTGTCTCTGATAACCGTCTATTTGTCTGCCAGTACGCCTTCCTGTATCAACCATGCACCAAAACTCACGGCGATTAGGCACAGCTCTTCAGGTGGAAAATGAATATGGTACTCGAGTTCAATATGATGAACGGCCTGTTGAGTCATATTCATCAAACCGGGATAAAGCAGTTCGATTTCATCCAATAGCAGATTACTGATTTTTAGGCCAAATAAGCATCGTTCAATCGCGGGCCCCATATGGGCAAACAGCTGAGTACAAAGCTGTTCTCGATGGCTAAATGTCACGTGGGTGGCATTTTCTATTTGCTGAATAGCAAACTCGATCTCATCCATCAAACGCCGATCTTCTGGGTAAATCTGGGGTAAATAGCGGTAGGTTTTAAGCTGCGTTAATAACAGCGTGGTAAATTCTGATTCAAGCTCCAGCGCCGGATCAGGCAATTGCCCATAGGCGGCATGGCATAGATTTTTCGCCACACCGTATTCTTCTTTGGCTTGCAGCCAGCGTTTTAGATGTGCTGGAAAGACAGGGAGCGGTGTCGTTTGTCTTTGGTAATGACTGTAGTGTAAAAAAGACTGAATAAGATCGCGATGTTGGTCGCTAAAAATACGCTGCAAAGTGGCTTCGGCCTGCGTAAGCACATCGATGATTTGCTGCGAAAAATGCGCTGTAGTAATACCCGCCGGGCTTTCATTGATGCGGGGCACAAAAATAGTTTCAATACTGTTGGGAACAAGCCGCTGAGAGCGCCTTAACCAATGCAGCAAACAAAGTCGCTGATCGTAAGCCGAGCCTTGTAGCCGATAGCCTTGTTTAGGATGGAAGATCACACGCAGTGCATGAAAACGCATGATTTCCTGCGCCACGCTGTGAATATCTAATTCGGCTTGTGCGGGCAAAACGCGATTAATCCGGCCAATGGTGGCCAGATGCAGCGGGGTTGTCGGTGTGAAAAGCAATAGCACAAGATTACAGTGCCTTTGCTGTGCTGAGAGCTCAGGCACCAGAGGTGTGTCTAAACTCATATTCATATCTCTTTAGTTTCGGTCAGTGAATGAACATGTTTTGTTGGCTAAGAATAGCAAAGTTGTGCAAAGGCGCCGTGCTGGTGTGCCATGTTTTTGTATTTTTGTGATACAGAAATGAATGAATTTGATTACCCGCCGCGTTTTGCGGCTGTTGCTAAGGATTAAACAGGACGTTTATGTTGCATTTTGAGATTAAAAAACAGCGATTTCTACGCTGGTCTGGTTGGTTAATCACGATCATCGGGCTCATTTTTTCTCGCTCGGGGTTTGCACACCCGCACAGTTTTATTGAAATGAAAAATGCGTTTGTGGTGAACAATAACCAACTGATCGGAATGAACATGACGTGGACGATGGATCCGCTTACATCGGCTGACTTGCTTTACGATGCGGGCAATGCGGCGAACGGGTCGGAAATCTGGAAACAGCTAGCTGCAGAAGTGATGGCAAACGTAATTGGTCAGCACTACTTTACTGAATTCTACCATGATGGCAAAAAGGTCAAATTCCTCGATCGTCCTCGTGAATATCATCTCAGCCGCGATGGTAATAACGCTATTTTGTCATTTGAAATGTTGCTGGCAAAACCACAGCCTTTGAACGCCGATTTTTCCGTGCTGACTTACGATCCCACTTATTACGTTGATATGACCTATGCCGATGCGGCTTCCATCACTCTGCCTGTCGATGTTCAGGCAAGGTGTAAATTAGCATTGATAACGCCTAAACCAGATACGTCGTTGCAAGCCTATGCGCAGAATCTTGATAAAGCAGATGCTCCTGACGAAGACATGGAGCTAGGGAAGCAGTTTGCGCAGCGCGTGGAGATCACATGTCATTGATCATGCCGACAACCCGCAAAAAACCGACACGATGGCGCTACGTGCCTTTGGCTATAGCAGCACTGCTGCTGATTTCAGGGGTAACGTATGGTGCTGTTCACTGGAACGAATGGCTTTTTGTCGCGATCGAATGGCAAAAATCATTGCATCAATCGATGTCCCAGCTTCTGCAGGAGGTTGGGAATAATTCCAAACAGGCTGGTTTAACCCTAGTTGCGCTAAGTTTTGCCTATGGCGTCCTGCATGCTCTGGGGCCGGGGCATGGCAAAGTCGTGATAACGACTTATTTAGCCACTAACCCATCTCGATTACGCAGCAGCGTACGCCTGACATTAGCCGCTTCGTTGCTACAAGGTCTGGTCGCGATAGCTCTTGTTTCGGGAGTGTTAGGTGTTTTACAACTTTCGACGCGCTATCTGCATCAAAGTAGTTTCTGGCTAGAGAAAGCCAGCTATCTGCTGGTTGTGGTCTTAGGTGCGGTTCTCTGTTGGCGTGCTTTGAGGAAGGTCTTGGCGCTTAGGCGCCGGACGTCTTCGACTCCCTTGCAGATTTCAGCGATTAAACCGTTGAATCAGAAAACTCATCAAGAGCACCGGCACTCGGCTAACTGTGGTTGTGGGCATAAACATGTGG
The DNA here is from genome assembly GCF_002355555.1 of Hafnia sp. CBA7124. Taxonomy (NCBI): domain Bacteria; kingdom Pseudomonadati; phylum Pseudomonadota; class Gammaproteobacteria; order Enterobacterales; family Hafniaceae; genus Hafnia; species Hafnia sp. CBA7124. The sequence continues at coordinate 903,117 of NZ_AP017469.1, forward strand.
CGAGTGATGGCGAGATTGCGGCGGCGACGACCTGGAAAACGCAGTTTGCAGTTGTTGCCGCGATGGGAATGCGACCATGCTCAGGGGCTATCTTGGTGCTGTTATTTTCCAAAGTGATCGGCGTTTACAGTTGGGGCATTTTAGCGGCGATGGCGATGGCGGCGGGGACGGCATTAACGATCAGCGGAATTGCGCTTTTGGTTCATATAGCGCGACAGATTGTTGTTCGCTGGTCGGTTGAACGAGGTCGTAGCTTTAGCCCATATTGGGGATTAGTGCTGATGTTTATCGGCGGTGCGTTGCTTATTGTTATTGGTTTGCTGATGTATCAAAGCGCAATTCCAGTAGGGATGGGCAGTGGTAGAATTTTTGGTCGTTAAAGCATCATGATAAAAACAAAAAAACCGTCTTTAAGACGGTTTTTTTGTGCCAGTTAGGTTAGCGGCCTTTCTGGCGAAGTCTCATTATCGAGGTAATGTACGGTAGTAAAATTACCGAGATAAACAAGCGCATCACAGTGGTTTATTTTTAACCTATCCTGCGCTGGAAGTCAAAGAGACTATGGAGCCTAGTGGGCGTTTTTAATGTAAATGTTTTTTGTTGTTTTGATAAAAACGTCATGTTTAATAAACGATTAATTACGGAGTATGATTCCTAACGGCCCTTTTCGCTGCCTTGCAAGCAGGCGCCGGATCGAAGGAAAGGAAATCCGCTGATCGTTAATACAAGCGCATCACAGTGCTTGTTTTCACGGCAGGATCTCCGGTGGTGTTGCTGTGACGCGGTCTTTGCATGGATCGCACAATGAAACGGTACGTTTGTATCCTGCTTATTGTTTCTGGCTCGTTACTATCGCAGGGAAAGGGGAGTTGGAGTATTTCCAATAATTCCGTCTCGGTGATGGTTAACCTGTCTGGCAAGTCGCTAAAATGAAAAAACCGCCCGAAAGGGCGGTTTTTTTACTCAACGAGCGGAAGTCTTAACGCTTCAACGCTTCGCTCAGTTCGTCACGGACATTGGCCAGAATGGCTTTCACTACGCGAGGGTTACCCGCGATGATGTTGCCAGAGCTCAGGTAGTTGTGGCCGCCAACAAAGTCGGTTACCAGACCGCCCGCTTCACGAACCAGCAATTCGCCACCGGCAAAATCCCAAGGCTTCAGGCCGATCTCAAAGAAACCGTCAACGCGACCAGCGGCAACATAGGCCAGATCAAGCGCTGCAGAGCCGGTGCGACGGAAGTCTGCACACTGGGTAAACAGCTTGCCAAGGATCGCAATATAAGCAGGTGCGTGTTGTTTAACTTTGAACGGGAAGCCGGTCGCCAGAATGGTGCCGTCTAAATCTTTAGCGGTTGTGCCGCGCAGACGATAGCCGTTCAGCTGTGCACCCTGACCGCGGGTTGCAGTGAACAGTTCGTTACGCATTGGGTCATAGACCACAGCAACTTCTGTACGGCCTTTGATGCGTACAGCGATAGATACCGCGAAGTGTGGAAGACGTTTGATGAAGTTTGCAGTGCCATCCAGTGGATCAACTACCCATTGAATGTCGTGATCTTCACCGACCAATTCACCGCGTTCTTCGCTGATAATCGTGTGCTTAGGGTAAGACTTACGGATAGTCTCAATGATCAGGTGTTCAGCGTCACGGTCAACGTTGGTCACGAAATCGTTGCTGCCTTTCTGTGTAGTTTCAACAGCGTCAGGAGTTTCGTAATTTTTGGCAATCAGGTTACCAGCCTTACGCGCAGCGCGTATGGCGATATTCAGCATCGGATGCATGGGTATCTTCCACGGGATGTTAAAGAACAGGAAACGGCGCGCAGTATAGCAGGCTGCGAATTAAACAGCCACGCCTGATTTCAATTCGTTTCTTCTTTATATTTGGCAGAACTATCGCGATGGGGCGTTTTGCTAGGCCAACGAAAAGCCAATAATGAGAATTCTATCAGAAACGGATTAAATCAATAGAAACGATCAATAGACGCTTTATGTTAAGATATCGCGATTATCCAAACCAAATCAGAGTTAGCATGCTGGACAACATTCGTATTGTGCTGGTGGAGACTTCCCATACCGGAAACATGGGTTCGACTGCACGAGCTATGAAAACCATGGGGTTAACCAACCTCTATCTCGTTAATCCACTGGTCAAGCCAGATTCTCAGGCTATTGCCTTATCTGCGGGTGCCAGCGATGTGATTGGTAATGCCACTATCGTAGATACTTTCGATGAAGCAATTGCCGGTTGTAGCTTGGTGGTTGGAACGAGCGCCCGTTCGCGTTCACTGCCGTGGCCAATGCTAGAGCCACGTGAATGTGGCCAGCGCAGCGCGATGGAATCTGAACATGCGCCAGTCGCGATTGTGTTTGGTCGTGAGCGCGTGGGCTTGACCAATGATGAGCTGCAAAAGTGTCATTATCATGTCGCCATCCCAGCTAACCCAGAATATAGCTCTCTGAATTTAGCCATGGCGGTGCAGATCATCGCGTATGAAATTCGCGTAGCACATCTGGATCGTATTGCCGCTCACCAGCCGGTAGCCGAAGAAGAGCCATATCCGTTGGTGGACGATCTCGAACGTTTCTACGCTCATCTAGAAGAAACGTTGCATGCGACAGGCTTCATTCGCCCAACGCATCCTGGAAATATCATGAGCCGTTTGCGTCGATTGTTTACGCGTGCGCGTCCTGAAGCGCAAGAATTGAACATTTTGCGCGGTATTTTGGCTTCAATTGAGAAGCAAGAGCACGGAAAGCACTAATTCATGACTGCTTTCGTCGGAATATCATAGTAAAATACACAGGTATTTCGATGAGTAAGATGCTGATAGTAAACAGGGATTGTTGTTCCAGTGGTAACGTTTTTTTAACAAGATGTAATAGTTGAGTGAATTACTAGGTTAAATAGTTGACTGTTTTACTCAGGAATGAGAAAATTAACACGTTCGATAAGTAAGCGTGTTTCATCTTTTTTCTTAAAGGTTACTATTTGCCATGAGACTGACATCCAAAGGCCGTTACGCTGTTACAGCTATGCTTGATGTAGCATTGCACTCCCAGGAAGGGCCAGTTCCACTGGCAGATATTTCCGAACGTCAGGGCATCTCGCTCTCTTATTTGGAACAATTATTTTCACGTCTGCGCAAAAATGGATTAGTTTCCAGCGTGCGTGGGCCAGGCGGTGGTTATTTGCTGGGTAAAGATGCAGCCGAAATCGCCGTAGGTACCGTGATCACTGCCGTTGATGAATCTGTTGATGCAACGCGCTGTCAGGGTAAAGAAGGTTGTCAGGGTGGAACCCGTTGTTTGACGCACACGCTATGGCGTGACCTGAGTGAGCGTATCAGCGGTTTTCTGAATAACATCACTCTGGCTGAATTGGTGAATAACCAAGAAGTGCTGGATGTTGCCGATCGCCAGAATTCCGATACGCGTCGTGGTGCTAATACTAACGGTCGTCAGGACACGATTAACGTGAATCTGCGCGCATAAGCAGCTGCGACGACGAGTCATAACACTTTCTTTAAATGTACTAATTTGGAAGTGATGTACGGAGCAAGAGAATGAAATTACCGATTTATCTAGACTATTCAGCCACTACGCCAGCCGATCCGCGCGTAGCTGAGAAGATGATGCAGTTTTTAACCTTGGACGGTACTTTCGGTAACCCGGCTTCGCGTTCCCACCGTTTCGGGTGGCAGGCGGAAGAAGCGGTAGATATCGCACGTAACAACATTGCTGAACTGGTCGGTGCCGATCCGCGTGAGATCGTCTTTACCTCCGGTGCAACCGAATCTGACAACCTGGCGATTAAGGGCGCTGCCAATTTCTATCAGAAAAAAGGCAAGCACATTATCACCAGCAAAACCGAACACAAAGCTGTGCTGGACACCTGCCGTCAGTTAGAACGTGAAGGCTTTGAAGTGACCTATCTGGCACCGCAGCGTAACGGTATTATCGATCTTAAAGAGCTGGAAGCCGCCATGCGTGAAGATACCATCGTGGTTTCTATCATGCATGTGAACAATGAAATCGGCGTGATTCAGGACATCGAAGCTATCGGTGAACTGTGCCGTAGCCGTGGCATCATCTTCCACGTTGATGCGACGCAAAGCGTTGGCAAACTTCCGATCGATTTGAGCAAATTGAAAGTCGATTTGATGTCCTTCTCCGCCCACAAAATTTATGGTCCGAAAGGGATTGGTGCGCTATACGTTCGCCGCAAACCGCGCATTCGTATCGAAGCACAGATGCACGGCGGTGGTCATGAACGTGGTATGCGTTCAGGCACGTTGCCTGTTCATCAGATCGTCGGTATGGGTGAAGCTTACCGTATCGCTAAAGAAGAAATGGCTACCGAAGTTCCACGTCTGCGCGCGCTGCGTGACCGTCTGTGGGATGGCCTGAAAGATCTTGAAGAAGTGTACCTGAACGGCTCTTTAGAGCACGGTGCACCGAATATCCTGAACGTAAGCTTTAATTACGTCGAAGGCGAATCGCTGATTATGGCTCTGAAAGATCTGGCCGTGTCTTCTGGTTCTGCCTGTACTTCTGCGAGTTTGGAGCCGTCATACGTGCTGCGTGCTTTGGGAATGAACGATGAGTTAGCACACAGCTCAATTCGTTTCTCATTGGGTCGCTTTACCACGGAAGAAGAGATCGACTACGCCATTGCTCTGGTTCGTAAGTCTATTGGCCGTCTGCGTGACCTGTCTCCGCTGTGGGATATGTTCAAGCAGGGCGTAGACATCAGCACCATTGAGTGGGCTGCTCATTAATCTCAGGATTCAAATTTAAGGAGTAACGTTATGGCTTACAGCGACAAAGTTATTGATCATTATGAAAACCCGCGCAACGTCGGTTCCTTCGACAACGAAGACCCGAGCATTGGTAGCGGTATGGTCGGCGCACCAGCGTGTGGCGACGTGATGAAGTTGCAGATTAAAGTCAACAATGAGGGTATCATTGAAGACGCCCGCTTTAAGACTTATGGCTGTGGTTCAGCGATCGCATCAAGTTCACTGGTTACCGAATGGGTAAAAGGCAAATCTTTGGATCAGGCTCAGGCTATCAAGAATACTGATATCGCTGAAGAACTGGCGCTGCCTCCGGTGAAGATTCACTGTTCGATTCTGGCTGAAGATGCCATTAAAGCGGCGATTGCTGATTATAAAACCAAGCATTCCGCTAAGTAATCTGTAGACGTTTTTCAGTGGGTTTCAGGACTGGCGATTTAAGATTGAATCGCCAGTAGCCGTTATCAGAGAAACGCTTAATAAGAATTGAGGTTGTTGTATGTCTATTAGCATGAGCGACGCTGCCGCACAGCGCGTACAGACATTTTTGGCTAACCGCGGTAAAGGGTATGGCTTACGTCTGGGAGTGAGAACTTCTGGCTGTTCGGGAATGGCGTATGTACTGGAATTTGTTGATGCACCTAACGAAGATGATGTGGTGTTTGAAGACAAAGGCGTAAGAGTGATCGTTGATGGTAAAAGCTTGGCGTATCTTGACGGTACTCAGCTGGACTTCGTGAAAGAAGGCTTGAACGAAGGCTTCAAATTCAACAACCCAAACATGACTAGCGAGTGCGGCTGCGGCGAAAGCTTTAACGTCTGATTGGCTGGGCTGCTGACGTATCGCAACGTTTTGTATATCCGCCATAATACGAGCCGCATGTGTGTTGGCTACGTTTGTTTATCCTAGCCAATTTCTAGGGTTCCACAAACTTGCCGTCTTCCTGCAACTCGAATTATTTAGGGTATATGAGGTATTTTGGGATACCTCATCCACAGACTAACATCAGAGCACGGCATGGATTACTTCACATTATTCGGGCTGCCGGTTCGCTACCCAGTGGACGGCAGCCTTCTTGCTTCACGCTATCAGGAATTGCAGCGCCAATTCCATCCCGATCGCTATGCGTCTAAACCTGAACGCGAGCGCATGCAGGCTATTCAACAAGCTGCCACCATCAATGATGCCTACCAAACGTTAAAACATCCCCTTAAGCGCGCAGAGTATATGCTGTTGTTACAAGGGTTTGACTTAGGCAATGAACAGCACACTATGCGCGATACGTCGTTCCTGATGGAGCAACTTGAACTGCGTGAAGAGCTGGATGGTATTGCGCGGCATGCCGATCCCGAAGAGGCGCTGATGGCCTTTTCTGCGCGGATCGCTAAAATGACCAAAACGCGCAGTGCGCAAATGCTTTCCGAGCTGGATCAACAGCAGTGGGAATCAGCCGCAGACACCGTGCGTAAGCTACGTTTTCTCGACAAGCTACAGCAGCAAGTGGAACAACTCGAAGAAAAACTGCTGGGCCTATAACCGATTTTTGATTGCGTTGATTCAATGGCTGTTTTCACACAGAAATTGTTCTAACAAATCTTGTTTAACGGAAGCTCAAGATGGCTTTATTGCAAATTAGTGAGCCGGGGCTGAGTGCTGCTCCGCATCAACGCCGTTTAGCGGCGGGTATCGATTTAGGTACTACCAATTCATTGGTGGCGACCGTGCGCAGCGGCCAAGCAGAAACTCTGGCCGATGCGCAGGGCCGTCATTTGCTGCCTTCTGTCGTTCATTATCTGAAAGATGACATTGTGGTTGGCTACGATGCTCGCCAGCAGGCAGCGCAAGATCCGGTTAATACCATCAGTTCCGCTAAACGTCTTATGGGACGCTCTTTGACAGATGTTCAGGCACGCTATCCGCATATGCCGTATCAGTTTGAAGCGAGCGACAATGGTTTGCCGATGATGATCACTGCAGGGGGCTCGGTTAACCCTATCCAAGTCTCTGCCGAGATCTTAAAAGCGTTGGCCGAGCGCGCCAAAGTGACCTTGGAAGGCGAGCTTGATGGCGTGGTCATCACCGTTCCAGCCTATTTTGATGATGCTCAGCGTCAGGGAACCAAAGATGCTGCGCGTTTAGCCGGTCTACACGTGTTGCGTTTGCTCAATGAACCCACGGCGGCAGCGATTGCCTATGGCCTAGACTCCGGCCAAGAAGGCGTTATTGCAGTCTACGATTTGGGCGGCGGCACCTTCGATATTTCTATCTTGCGCCTAAGCCGTGGCGTATTTGAAGTGCTGGCAACCGGCGGCGATTCCGCGCTGGGCGGCGATGATTTCGATCACCTGTTAGCCGATTTCCTACGCGAACAATCTGGCTATGCCGATCGCAGCGATGCGCGTATTCAGCGCCAGTTCCTTGATGTGGCGGTGGAAGCCAAGATCGCACTCAGCGATGCTGAAAAAGTCGACGTTGAAGTTGCGGGTTGGAAAGGCTGTGTTACCCGTGAACAGTTTGATGAACTGATTGGCACGTTGGTAAAACGTACTTTGCTGTCATGCCGTCGCGCGCTGAAAGATGCAGGCGTTACCGCGGATGAAGTGATTGAAGTGGTTATGGTTGGCGGTTCAACGCGCGTTCCGTTGGTTCGTGAGCTGGTCGGGGAGTTCTTTGGCCGTACGCCGTTGACCTCTATCGACCCCGATCGCGTAGTAGCGATTGGCGCAGCTATTCAGGCCGATATTCTGGTGGGTAATAAGCCCGACTCAGAAATGTTGCTGTTAGATGTGATCCCACTGTCGCTTGGTTTAGAAACCATGGGCGGTTTGGTTGAGAAGGTAATCCCGCGTAATACCACCATTCCAGTGGCGCGTGCGCAAGAATTCACCACTTTCAAAGATGGCCAAAATGCCATGATGATCCACGTTGTACAGGGCGAGCGTGAGTTGGTGCAAGACAACCGCTCTCTCGCGCGTTTCACACTGCGTGGCATTCCGGCAATGCCTGCGGGTGGCGCACATATCCGTGTGACATTCCAAGTTGATGCCGATGGTCTGCTGAGCGTTACCGCGATGGAGAAATCCACCGGCGTTCAGTCGTCGATTCAGGTCAAGCCTTCTTATGGTTTGAGCGATGACGAAATCATCACCATGATTAAAGACTCCATGGCTAATGCCAGTGGGGATATCAGCGCGCGCATGCTGGCAGAACAAAAAGTTGAAGCGGCACGCGTGCTTGAGAGCCTGACCGGTGCCTTGGCAGAAGATTCTGCGCTGCTAAGTGAGTCAGAGCTGAGCAACATTAAACAGGCCGTAACTGCACTAGAGCAGGCCGCTGCGGGTGATGTTGCCGGAGATATTGAAGCTGCGATTAAAGTGCTTGATGCACAAACGCAAGAATTTGCTGCGCGCCGGATGGATGCATCTGTTCGCCGAGCGCTGGCTGGTCATTCTGTGGATGAGGTTTAAAAATGCCAAAAATCGTATTTCTTCCTAATCAGGAGCACTGCCCTGAAGGCGCAGTTCTTGAAGCTCAGGAAGGCGAAACGATTCTCGACGTTGCTCTACGTAACGGAATCGAAATTGAACATGCCTGCGAAAAATCTTGCGCATGCACAACCTGCCACTGCATCGTTCGCGAAGGTTTTGACTCGCTGGATGAAAGCAGTGAGCTGGAAGACGACATGCTGGATAAGGCGTGGGGCTTAGAGCCGGAAAGCCGTCTGAGCTGTCAGGCAAAAGTGGCGGATCAGGATCTGGTTGTCGAGATCCCGCGTTATACCGTTAACCACGCTCGCGAGCATTAAAAATAGGCGATAACGCTTGTTTGGGAGAATATTATGGGTCTGAAGTGGCAAGACAGCCGCGAGATTGGCGAAGCGCTGTATGATGCGTTTCCGGATATCGATCCTAAAACCGTGCGCTTCACCGATATGCACCAATGGATTTGCGATTTAGAAGATTTCGACGATGACCCTACAAAATCGAACGAAAAAATTCTGGAAGCTATCCTGCTAGTCTGGTTAGATGAAGCAGAGTAAAAATTAAAGGGCTGCCTGTAAAGGCGGCCCTTTTACTACAGTCTAGATATTGATAGAACACGCTAATCGCAAATCAATTTCACTGAAAAACTAACGATTAATAAAGATACCCGCGTTTACTTGACCAGCGACTTAGCGATGTGTTGCTGCAAATACGCTGGGTATATCAGGAGAAGATTTATGTCGACCGAATTTATGCCCGTAAGCCTATCCCATCAGCCAGCCGATGCACGCTGGGGCGAAAAAGCGCTGCTGAGTTCCGGCAGCGAAGGGATGGTTATTCATCTGAACGGTAATGGTGAACTTGTTGCCGTTCAGCGCGCTGCGCGCAAGCTTGATGGACAAGGTATCAAACAGGTTCATCTCGCGGGTGAAGGTTGGGACTTGGAAAAATGCTGGGCTTTTTGGCAGGGTTATCGTGGGCCAAAAGGATCGCGTCAAGTACAGTGGCCCGATCTGAGCGAATCCGATCGCGCTGAATTAGATCGTCGCTTGAAGATCGTCGACTGGGTGCGTGATACGATCAATGCGCCAGCCGAAGAAGTGGGGCCATCTCAGTTGGCACAGCGCGCGGTTGATCTGATGTGCAGCGTTGCCTGTGACAATGTGAGCTACCGTATCACTAAAGGTGAAGATCTGCGCGAGCAAGGCTACATGGGGTTGCACACGGTGGGTCGCGGCTCGGAGCGTTCTCCTGTGCTGCTGGCTCTGGATTATAACCCAACAGGAAATCCTGACGCCCCTGTTCTAGCCTGCTTGGTGGGCAAAGGCATCACCTTTGACTCCGGCGGTTACAGCATGAAGCAAAGTGCCTTCATGGACTCCATGAAATCAGACATGGGTGGTGCGGCTACGGTCACCGGAGCGTTGGCGCTGGCGGTTTCTCGTGGTTTGAATCAGCGCGTAAAACTTTATCTTTGCTGCGCGGATAATTTAGTTAGCGGCAATGCGTTCAAATTGGGTGATATCATTACCTATCGCAACGGTAAAACCGTTGAGATTATGAATACCGACGCGGAAGGGCGTTTAGTTTTGGCTGACGGCCTGATTGATGCTTCCGAGCAAAATGCGGCGATGATCATTGACTGTGCAACGTTGACCGGCGCGGCTAAAACGGCGCTAGGCAACGATTACCATGCCCTGTTTAGCTTTGATGACGCGTTGGCTGCCGACATGCTGCAAAGCGCTGAGCAAGAGAATGAAGCTTTCTGGCGCTTGCCGCTGGCTGAATTCCACCGCAGCCAACTGCCATCCAACTTTGCGGAGCTCAATAACGTTGCTGGTGCGGCATATGGCGCAGGCGCAAGCACCGCTGCGGCGTTCTTGTCTTATTTCGTTAAAGAATACCGTCAAGGCTGGCTGCATATTGACTGCTCGGCTACCTATCGCAAAAGCGCCGTCGATCAGTGGGCTGCGGGCGCAACCGGTTTAGGCGTGCGTGCGCTGGCTAATTTACTGCTGGAAAAAGCGAAAGCGTAATTATGAACGACTGACCCCCACCCAGCCTCCCCCTTCTCAGGGGGAGGGGCCGTCCGAGCACAAATTTATATTGTGCATCAATTCTGTTCCCTCCCCTGCGAAGGGGAGGGCTAGGGTGGGGTCATTACATATCGATTTTGGAGCACCCGATGAGTTCTCATCACCACGATCACCACCATGACACCCCAGAAGAGCAGCTCGAAAAAAGCTTGGAAAAGGCGGTAAAAGATCCCGCTTACCGCACTCTGTTTTACCGCACGCTGCTGGATTCTACCGTTTATATTTTGGCTGAAAGCGGCGTTCAGGATAAAGGCGAGCTTATCATTGCGCCTAACGGTGAGCTGAATGTACAGCATTGGGAAATGCAAGACGGACTCTCGACGATCCCGTTTTTCTCATCGTTGAAGATGTTGCAGCAGGCAGTAGAAGACGAAGAACAGCCGTTTATGGCGTTACCGGTTCGCGATCTGTTTGCGATGACCAAAGGCGCTCAGCTGTTTTTGAATCCAAAATGTGAATATGGCAAAGCTTTCTACGCGCAGGAAGTGGCGATGCTGCTGCAAACGGGCGGTATGGCACAGCCGATGGAGCAAGTGGTTGATGGCGGAAGTAAAATTTTGCTTGGCCAGCCTGAAGAATATCCGTCTGCTATGGTAGATGCGTTAACCACGCTATTTACCCAACGTAAGATTGTACGTAATGCCTATTTAGCGATATTTCAGGATCAGGCGATTGATGAAAAACCTAATTTATTGATTGGGTTAGAAATTGATGGCACTGATGAAGAGATCGACTTGCTCATTCAGGAAACCGGCAGCTTGGCGAGTGAAACCGCACCAGAAGATGAGCCGGTAGATCTTTGCCTCGTCACCGATGAAAAAGGGGATGCGGTAAGTCATTATTTGAAAACGCATACCCAGCCGTTTTATCAGCGACGCTGGGGCAGTTGGCTACGCAACAGCATTCCTTCCAGCGGAACAGCCTAATCATCCAATAATGTTGAGAGCCGCAAGGCTCTCTTTGTCATTTTAGGCCTAGCATAATCCGAATTAAGGTTTCGCCATTTCACTTTCATTGTTTGTCACGGATAATAGTGTTATTCGGATTAAAAATGGAAAATGTTATGCGCCAAGGATCATCTCAGTCACAAAGCTGCCGCTCTGTCCGCATGTTGCGCCGTAGTGTACTCGTGGCAGCGCTTATTACTGCACTTTCTGCCTGTGATAATAGCGATGTGAAAACCACTACCACAGCGGATCCCGCCGCTGTCGCCACGCAAAAGAAAGCGTTGAGTGACACCGACTTGGCGCAAATGGCGAAACAATCGCAGGGTAAAACGCTCACTTTACTCGATGCCTCTGAGCTACAGCTTGATGGCGCAGCCGCCCTTGTACTCACCTTTTCCATTCCCTTAGATCCTAAGCAAAAATTTGCCGATAGCGTTCACTTAGTGGATACCGAAAAAGGTAAAATCGACGGAGCATGGGAGCTTTCAGATAATCTGCGCGAACTGCGGTTGCGTCATCTGGAGCCTAAACGCAAATTACTCCTCACGATTGATCCCTCCTTAGTGGCGCTTAATGGCGCAACGTTAGGTATAGAAACACAGAAAAAAATTGCCACCAAAGATATTCAGCCAAGCGTTGGATTTGCTAGCCGCGGTTCGTTATTGCCCGGTAAAGTGGCTGCGGGTTTGCCGGTGATGGCGCTTAACGTAAACAGCGTAGACGTCAATTTTTATCGCATTAAGCCTGCGTCGTTACCTGCGTTTTTATCCGAGTGGGGCTACGGCCAATCGGTAGAGTCATGGCGGTCTGATGAACTGCTAAAAATGGCGGATTTGGTCTACAGCGGTCGCTTTGATCTCAATCCTCAGCGCAATACGCGTGAAAAGCTTCAGCTTCCGCTTAGCGATATCAAACCTCTGCAAGAGAGCGGAGTTTATCTGGCCGTTATGCAGCAAGCGGGGCGTTACAGTTACAGTAATCCGGCTACGCTGCTAACCCTGAGCGATATCGGTGTTTCACTGCACAGCTATCACGAACGAATGGATGTCTTCACTCAGGCCTTAGCGGGCGGTGGTGCGATGTCTGATGTGGCATTGCAGGTGTTAGATGAAAAAGGGCGTGTGCTAACGGAAGGTAAAACCGATGCGCAGGGGCATGCACAGCTAAGCAAATCGCCAAAAGCGAAGCTGTTACTGGCGAACCAAAACGGGCAGACCAGTATTATCGATCTGACGCAGCCAGCGCTCGACCTCAGTGAGTTTGATATTGGTGGCCCAGAAGGCTTCAGCAAGCAGCTATTTGCTTTTGGCCCACGCGATCTTTATCGCCCTGGTGAAACGGTGATCGTGAATGCTCTGTTGCGCGATGCCGATGGGCAGCCTTTGCCTGAGCAGCCGATAAAAGTCGATGTGTTGCGTCCAGACGATAGCGTGGCATCAAGCTTCGTTTGGAAGCCGGCAAATGGGTTATATCAATATCGTTATGCGCTGCCTGAAAATGCGGCGACGGGCAAATGGTCGCTACGTTTCAATCTTGGCGACAACCAGCCGCGCTACTACGCGATTAATGTTGAAGACTTCATGCCTGAGCGCATGGCATTGGAAATCAAACCGGAAAGCGCATCTCCAATTGAGATGCAGCAGAGCGCCAGTTTCAATGTGTCAGGACGCTATTTATATGGAGCTCCGGCGGCCATGAACCGTCTTCAAGGGCAGCTTTATTTACGTCCGTTGCGTGAAGCGGTGACCGAATTACCGGGTTACAGCTTTGGTTCGGCCACGGAAGAAAATCTAAAGCGCTCCTTAGATGAAGTCGATACCACGCTCGATGAGCAGGGAACGGCAAACATTGAAACGGAAAGTCAGTGGGCCGATGTTAAATCTCCTGTGCGTCTGATTTTCCAAGCGAGTCTTTTAGAGTCTGGTGGCCGTCCGGTGACTCGACGTAGCGAGCAGGATATTTGGCCAGCCAAGCAGCTGTCAGCGATCCGCCCGCTATTCGGGCAACAAGATATTTATGATTATCAAACCAATAGCTACCGTAAGCAGCCGATGGTTGATGAAAATAGCGATGCTGCTTTTGATGTGATCTATACCGATCCGCTGGGGAAACGCCTCGCTAAACAGGGGCTGAAAGCCACGCTGATCCAGGAGCGTCGCGATTATTACTGGCAGTGGTCTGAGGGCGCTGGCTGGCAGTCTCAATACGATCAAAAAGATCTGCCCGTCGGCGAGCAAACGCTAAATATTGCGGCTGACGGCAGTGCGAAAGTGAGTTTCCCCGTCGAATGGGGTTCTTACCGTCTTGAAGTTAAAGATCCAACCAACGGCCTGATCAACAGCGTTCGATTCTGGGCTGGATATCGTTGGCAGGATAATACTGACGGCACGGGAGCCGTGCGCCCCGATCAAGTGAAGCTGAAGCTGGATAAACCTAATTATCAGCCCGGCGAAAAAGTGAAAGTGACCATCAACGCGCCAACCGCTGGCAAGGGATACCTGATGCTGGAGTCTGGCGAAGGGCCTTTATGGTGGCAGGAAATTGATGTACCAGAAGCTGGTACCACGGTAGAGGTTCCGCTCAATCAAGAATGGCGTCGTCACGATCTCTATTTCAACGCGCTGGTGGTTCGTCCCGGTGAGAAAGACAAGCAGGTAACGCCAAAACGCGCGGTAGGCTTATTACATATTCCTCTCAATGAAGAAGCGCGTAAGCTGAAAGTGACGCTGACAGCACAAGAGAAAATCAGACCAAACCAGACAGTGCCGGTTCAGGTCAACGTTGCTGGGGCGGGGGGCGAGAAACAAAAAGAAGTGACTGTGTTACTTTCTGCCGTGGACACCGGCGTTTTGAGTATTACTGATTTCAAAACGCCCGATCCTTACGACGCCTTCTTAGGTCGTAAACGCTACGGCGCGGATCAGTATGATGTTTATGGGCAGCTTATCGAAGGCTCTGGGCGTTTAGCAACGCTGCGCTTTGGTGGCGATGGCGAAGATGAAGATGCGCTGTCACGCGGGGGCAAGAAACCCCCAACGGAAGTGAATATCGTCGCGCAGCAGCTGCAACGCATCACGCTGGATGAAAATGGCAACGGGACGCTTCAGCTTCCAGTGCCAGATTTTAACGGTGAGCTAAGACTCATGGCTCAAGCGTGGAATGGGCAAAATTTTGGTAGCACCGAACGTAAAATGACGGTCGCAGCACCGGTTATCGCAGAGCTACAAACACCACGCTTCTTAGCGGGTGGCGATAGCAGCCAGCTGGCGCTGGACGTCACGAATCTGTCTGGGCATCCGCAAACGTTGGGTGTGGCACTCACCACGTCGGGCCTTATCAGCCTGAGTGGCGACAATAGCCAAACGGTTGAACTCGAAAATGGACAGCGTAAAACGATCACTATTCCTGTTAGCGCAAAAGATGGATTTGGGGACGGTAACGTTGCGATCCGTATCGTCGGAATGCAGCTACCGGGCGAACAAGTCAGTGATTATGAACATAGCTGGAAAATCGGTGTACGTCCGGCATACCCTGCTCAAACTCGCCATTTGGCGAGCATTATTAAACCTGGTGAAAACTGGCATGTAGATCCTGAGCAACTTTCAGGCCTCGTTGCGCCAGAAGCATCACTACTACTGACTAGCCGACCACCGCTGAATATTGCGCGTTACGTACGTGCACTGTATGCCTATCCGTACGGCTGTCTGGAGCAAACTACCAGCGGCCTGTTCCCATCGCTGTATACCAATCAACAGCAGTTGGCGCAGCTAGGTATCAAAACCTCTCCGGATGACATTCGCCGACAGAATATTGAAACAGGAATTACCCGTCTGCTGGGTATGCAGCGCTATAACGGCAGCTTTGCGCTGTGGAGCAGCGATGGACCAGAAGAGTATTGGTTAACTGCTTATGTTACCGATTTCTTGCATCGTGCGCGTGAACGCGGTTTTGCCGTACAGGATGACGGGTTGAAACAGGCGGATGCCGCGCTATTGCGTTATCTCCAGGATCGCAATCAAATCGATGTTAACAGCAGCGCACGTCCAGATGCGACGCGTTTTGCGGTGCAGGCTTATGCAGGGCTCGTTTTAGCACAGCAAAAACAGGCACCATTAGGTGCTTTGCGCCAGCTGTATGAGCGTCGTACTCAGGCTGAGTCCGGTTTACCTCTCGTTCAGCTAGGCATTGCGCTTAAGCTGATGGGAGATACACCGCGCAGCGAAGAAGTGCTCAAGCAAGGTTTGGCATTGCAGCGCTCGGCAACGAACTATTGGCTGGAAGACTACGGTAGCCCAGTGCGCGATGACGCGATGATTCTAGCGCTGATGGAAGAGTTTAACCTCGATCCAAAAACGCAGGAACAGCGCTTACTTTCATTGTCGGATCGATTAACGACCACCGAATACCTTTCGACCCAAGAACAGAATGCGGTATTTATGGCAGGCAAAGGTTTTATCGGCCAGCCGGAAAGCGCATGGAAAGCGGTGATTTCATCGGCTAAAGGTGTCGATTTAGCCTATGGCGAGCAAGCTCAGGTCAAAAGCTATGATGAATCTTGGCTCTCTAATGGTTTGGTGATTAATAACCAAGGCGAGTCCACGTTATATCCGCGTTTTGACGTGGTGGGTTATCCAAATAGCGCGCCACAGCCAATGAGCAATATTCTCAATATTAAACGTGATTTCTTAGGATTAGATGGCAAGCCGGTTGATTTGGCGCAGCTGAAAAGTGGGCAGCTAATTTTGGTTCATCTGGATGTGTGGGCGTCAGAGCATGTGCCGGATGCGCTGGTGGTTGATCTGTTGCCCGCAGGCGTTGAGCTGGAAAACCAAAATCTGAATGATGCGAGCGCAAGCTTGGATGATGCAGCAACTGAGGTGACTTCGTTGCTCGATGCATCACGTCAGACCACGCTCAAACATCAAGAGTTCCGAGACGATCGTTATGTGGCCGCGGTGGATATTCAGTCTGGTCAGCATACGACTCTGCTGTATCTGGCAAGAGCGGTAACGCCGGGTAAATATCAACTGCCTGCGCCGCAGGTTGAATCAATGTATATCCCGCAGTGGCGCGCCGTTGGGGAAACGCCTGCAACTGTGAGTATCGCTCAGTGATAGCTGATTGAGGATGTCACTAAAACGCTTACGCAAGTGGTGCGTGATAATCGCACTGCTTGCGCTGTTGATTTGTAGTGGGTTGTGGCTGGCTGATAAGGTCTGGCCGCTACCACTGAGTGACGTACAAGTGGCGAGGGTTGTTGTTGCTGAGGACGGCTCGCCGCTGTGGCGTTTTGCTGATGGGCAGGGGGTATGGCGCTACCCTATTACGATCAAGCAAGTGTCGCCGTATTATCTTCAGGCATTGTTAACTTACGAAGATCGCTGGTTCTATAAACACCCTGGCATTAACCCTTTTGCTATTGCGCGAGCGGCTTGGCAAGACCTTAGTCACGGTGAGATTATTTCCGGTGGAAGCACCCTGTCGATGCAGGTTGCGCGTTTACTCGATCCCCATCCTCGCACCTTTGGTGGAAAAGTGCGTCAAATCTGGCGCACCGCACAGTTAGAATGGCATCTCTCCAAGACTCAAATCCTTGAACTCTATCTTAATCGTGCGCCCTTTGGTGGCACGCTACAAGGCATCGGTGCGGCAAGTTGGGCCTATTTAGGTAAGCCGCCTGATGAGCTTACTCGTGGAGAAGCCGCCTTGCTGGCTGTGTTACCTCAGGCGCCAAGCCGTTTACGTCCAGATCGTTACCCAGAGCGCGCGCAGGCGGCGCGCAACAAGGTGCTAGACCGTTTGGTGCAGTATCAAGTATGGACAAAACAGCAGGCGGATGATGTTAAGCAAGAGCCAGTTTGGTTAGCTTCACGACAAATGCCGCAGACAGCGCCACTGTTAGCACGGCGCATGGTGCAAACCTATCCACATCAGGATGTCATTGAAACAACTATCGATGCAGCTCTACAGCGGCAGCTTGAAACGTTAGCGCAGGGATGGCTTTCACGTCTGCCGGCGAAAACATCAGTAGGCGTGCTGATTGTTGATCACACGGATATGCAGGTGAAAGCCTACTTAGGATCGCTGAATTTTGCCGACCGCTCGCGCTTTGGCTATGTGGATATGGTGAGCGCGTGGCGTTCTCCCGGTTCCACTCTCAAGCCTTTTTTGTATGGGCTTGCGCTGGATGATGGGATTATCCACAACGAATCTTTGTTGCAGGACGTGCCGCGCCGTTTTGGCGATTATCGGCCGGGAAATTTTGATACGGGATTTCATGGCGCCGTGGCGGCAAGTGAAGCACTCACGCGTTCGTTGAATCTCCCCGCGGTACAGCTGATGGAAGCCTATGGCCCAAAGCGATTTACCGCCGAGCTGCGCAATGCAGGGCTAACGTTACGTTTTCCCGCTTATGCTGAGCCTAACTTATCACTCATTTTAGGCGGCGCGGGCATTAGGTTAGATCAGCTGGTTTCTGCCTACAGTGCGCTAGCGCGGCATGGACAAAGTGCAGATTTGCGTTTTGTACCCACGCAAAAAATTCATAATCGGCCGCTGATGTCTCCGGGGGCTGCGTGGATTATCCGCCGTACGCTGGCAGGGCAGGCAAGGCCTGAACCGGATGATTCCCTGTCTGCGGTGGTTCCGCTGGCATGGAAGACGGGAACCAGTTTTGGCTATCGTGATGCATGGGCCGTCGGCGTGAACGCGCGTTACACCATTGGTGTGTGGGTTGGACGTCCAGACGGTACTCCAGTTGCTGGGCAATTTGGCTATGCGACGGCGATACCGCTGCTGTTTCAGCTCAATAATTTGCTGCTGAATAATCCACGCCTGCGTGGCAATGGATGGCCGATAGACCCTCGGCCGCGCTCGGTTTCCAGTGCGGTGATCTGCTGGCCCGGCGGTCAGTCGCTAAGCGCGCAGGATACCAACTGTCGCCAACGCCGCTCCGCATGGATACTGGATGGCACTATTCCGCCTACGCTCGTTGCCCCAGGGCAGGAAAGCAGTCAGGGAATTTGGCTGCGTCAATGGTTAAACGATAAAGGCGAGCGTGTTGCCCCTGAATGTGTGGGAGCGGTTGAGAAAAAGCTCGCGCTATGGCCGTTGCCGCTAGAGCCTTGGCTCCCAGAGGCCGAAAAAAGATCCCACCGTTTGCCTATGGCAAGCCAAACTTGTCCGCCACCGGTCGAGACAGTTTCTGCACCACTCATTTTAATTGGGCTCAATAATGGTTCGATTCTGCGCCGTCCGCCGGGGAAAACTCGCATCGATTTGCGCTTAACGACGCAAGGGGGAATAGGGGAACGCTGGTGGTTCTTAAACGGAGAACTGGTTTCTCAGGCACCACAGTTTGCCTATAGCTTTACGCGTGCAGGACGATATCAGCTAACGGTTATGGACGACGGCGGCCAGCTGACTAGCGCTGATTTTCAGGTGGAGTAAATTCGCACTGTGCTTCAAATCAAAAAAGTAATATTTCCTTAACATTTTTATCTCATTTCAATAGGCAAATATTAGCCGCCCATCTATAATCGGCGGCGATTCACGGCCGGGGTTCGGCTTTCGAGGTGTGAAATAAGAGAATAATCCTTTCATTCAAATGGTTAGTGCTCTAAAAATATTCCATCTGCCTCTTACTGCTCGTAAACTCATAAAAAGTATCCCTATAATCATTGGTGTTATACCAAGGTCTAGTGGAAATAACGGCTCTCATTGGAAGTTAGACAGAGGTTTAAATGACAGTAGAACGTACCTTCTCCATCGTAAAACCGAATGCGGTGGCTAAAAATGTTATCGGCGCTATTTATTCTCGTTTTGAAGCAGCAGGCCTGAAAATTGTTGCGGCAAAAATGGTTCATCTGACTCGTGAACAGGCGGAAGGTTTCTACGCCGAACACAAAGGTCGTCCGTTCTTTGACGGTCTAGTGGATTTCATGACTTCTGGCCCAATCATGGTTCAGGTTCTGGAAGGCAAAGATGCGGTTCGCCGTAATCGCGAAATCATGGGCGCGACTAATCCTGAAAATGCTTTAGCTGGCACGTTGCGTGCTGACTATGCGGATAGTCTGACTGAAAACGCTGCTCATGGTTCTGATTCATTAGAGTCTGCTGAGCGCGAAATCGCCTATTTCTTTGCAAACAATGAAGTTTGTCCGCGCACTCGTTAATCGATCACGCAAATCGGGAATTCATTCATAAAGCTAGGTCTAATGGCATAGCATACCGATGAGAGACCGAGTACAATACCGCGCCCTGAGTGATTATCCTCAGGGACATTTTTTTAGACACATTGCTAACCGCTTTATTTAATAAGTGTTTTTAATGTGTTGTACAGAGCAAGACTGAATGAGATGCAAACTGGGTTTGTATCTGTCGCCAACAGGCACTACGCTTGTCGGGTCAGTCACTTTAATACCGTGCCGCAAAGTGTAACAACGAGGCCAGAGTTTAGTATGTCTATACGCATGTCTGAAGATCCAACAACTACCCCCCATTCATCCAATTCAGATGCTATATCTGAATCTATTGTCGTCGAGTCAAACTTGTCTGAAATTAGCGCACCTGTAAATGCTGCGCAGGTTGATATTGTGCAACCTGCCCCGGCCAATCCGTCGGAAAAAATTAACCTTCTCGATCTTGATCGCCAACAACTGCGCGAGTTCTTCGCCAAGCTAGGTGAGAAACCGTTCCGCGCCGATCAGGTGATGAAATGGATGTATCACTATTGCTGCGATAATTTTGATGAGATGACCGACATCAATAAGGTGTTGCGTAACAAGCTCAAAGAAATCGCTGAAATTCGTGCGCCAGAAGTGGCAGAAGAGCAACGTTCAACTGATGGCACTATTAAATGGGCGATTCAGGTGGGCGACCAACGGGTAGAAACGGTTTATATCCCAGAAGACGATCGCGCTACGCTGTGCGTCTCTTCGCAGGTGGGTTGTGCGCTAGAATGTAAATTCTGCTCTACCGCCCAGCAGGGTTTTAACCGTAACCTGCGTGTATCTGAAATTATCGGTCAGGTATGGCGTGCAGCTAAGATTATCGGCGCTCATAAAGTTACCGGCCAGCGCCCGATCACCAACGTGGTGATGATGGGAATGGGCGAGCCTTTACTGAACCTGAATAACGTTGTTCCAGCCATGAATATCATGCTGGACGACTTTGGGTTTGGCCTGTCTAAGCGCCGTGTCACCCTGTCAACATCAGGGGTTGTTCCTGCGCTGGAAAAACTGGGTGATATGATCGACGTAGCGCTTGCCATCTCTCTGCATGCGCCGACGGATGAAATTCGTAACGAAATTGTGCCTATCAACCGTAAATACAATATCGAAACTTTCCTTGGGGCTGTACGCCGCTACTTAGAGAAATCTAATGCCAACCAAGGACGTGTCACGGTTGAGTACGTGATGTTGGATCATATTAATGATGGCATGGATCACGCACATCAGTTGGCAGAGTGTCTGAAAGATACGCCATGTAAGATTAACTTGATCCCATGGAACCCGTTCCCAGGTGCACCTTACGGACGTAGCTCAAACAGCCGCGTGGATCGTTTTTCTAAGGTTCTGATGGAATACGGCTTTACCGTAATTGTGCGTAAAACGCGTGGCGATGATATTGATGCGGCCTGTGGGCAGTTGGCTGGTGATGTTATTGACCGCACCAAACGTACGATTAAGAAAAAAATGGCCGGTGAACCTATCACGGTTCGCGAGGTCTGACGCAGAGTGCATGCATATTAGTGATTTCCCTAGCATTGTTGGTCAGATTTTTTGATGATTCAGCGGAAAGGATAACGGGGTAAAAGCAATGAAGCTAAAAATGGGATGGGTAATAGGGCTACTAACGACGAGTTTGTTGGTGGGCTGTTCAAGTTCTAAACCTGAAGGAGAGCAGATGGCTGCGGCGTCGCAGAGTAGGCTCGAACTTGGGTTGGAATACTTGAATCAGGGCGACTTAAAAGCCGCCCAACAAAATCTGGAAAAGGCGCGAGATGCGGCTCCAGACGATTACCGAACCCAGCTTGGCATGGCGCTTTACCAGCAGCGCGCAGGCGATAACAATGCTGCGCAGAAAAGTTATCAAACAGCGATGAATTTAGCGCCACAGAATGGCACTGTGATGAATAATTACGGTGCGTTTCTGTGTAGTTTAGGGCAGTATGTAGCGGCACAACAACAGTTTAGTTCAGCTGCAAATCTTCCTGATTACGGTCAGGTTGCAGATAGCTTCGAAAATGCAGGTTATTGTTTTCTAAAAGCAGGACAGACTGACGAAGCGCGAAAATTATTTAGTCGCGCTTTAAAGAGCGATCCGGATAAGGGAGTTTCGCTAATTGCGGAAGCTATCCGAGAATTTGACCAAGGGAAGCGCGGAGATGCGCGAGTAATGTTGGATGTTTACAATCATATTCTACCGGCGAGTGCCAATAGCTTATGGTTACAAATCCGCTTCGCTGCGTTAGATGGGCGCCAAACGAACTTAGAGCGTTATGGCAAACAACTGGCGCGAAATTTTCCACAATCTCAACAGTACCAGCAGTTCCTAGCGAATGAATACTGAAGCCCCCCAAGATCAAACAGCTCCATTGACTACAGGCGAACGCCTGCGCCAAGGGCGCGAAAAGTTAGAACTTACACAGCAGGCTGTTGCAGAACGTCTGTGTCTGAAAGTTTCAACGGTTCGCGATATTGAAGAAGACAAGGCTCCGGCTGATTTGGCCTCAACGTTTTTGCGTGGATATATTCGTTCCTATGCAAAACTGGTCCACATCCCGGAAGACGAATTAACGCCGCTGTTAGAAAAGCAGGCGCCGTTGAAGGCGGCAAAAGTTGCGCCGATGCAAAGCTTCTCACTGGGTAAAAAACGCAAAAAGCGCGATGGTTGGCTGATGATGTTTACCTGGTTGGTGGTATTTGTGGTTATTGGCATCACCGGTTCTTGGTGGTGGGAAAATCACAAAGCTCAACAAGAAGATATTGCGACAATGGCGGATGAGTCTTCTGCTCAGCTGGCAAAAAATGGTCAGTTACAACCGTCAGAATCGGCTAATGGTTCTGATGAAGCTGCGCAATCTGCGGATACTCAAGAGTCTGTCGGTACACCGCCAGATTCTTCAGTGACCACGGCAGACAATGGTCAAGCGGCCGCGGCACCTACTGATGCCGCTACCGTGCCAGCCGCAACGGCTCAAACCCAGCCAAACCAAAGCAATAATACCGTTGTTGCTCCGAGTCAGGCTCCGGTTGATGCCACCTCCACTGTGAATGGTGCAACTTTACCAACCGCAGGGGCGACCGTTGATTCTGCTGCGTCAGCATCCAACAACTTAGTGATGAAATTTAAAGCTGATTGCTGGTTAGAAGTTAAAGACGCAACGGGTAAAACGCTATTCAGCGGAATGCAAAAATCTGGTGCTTCATTGGATTTAGCCGGTACGGCACCGTATAAGCTGAAAATTGGTGCACCAGCCGCCGTGGATATTACGTATCAAGGTAAGCCCGTTGATTTGAGCCGTTTTATTAAATCAAGTCAGGTTGCTCGTTTGACGTTGAATGCTGAGTGATTCGATAGAGTCGCTTATGGTGAGCGCAGCGCGCTGTAGAAACAAAATGAACCGCTCTGACATTCTGCATTAAGCAGGGACAAGGCGGTTTGTTTTGTGCAGCGTTAGCAGTATAAGTACTTTGTTTACCTGATTGCCGGTTAAATGTTGGAAGCAGAATATGCGTGCTTCAATTGATAGTACGGCATTCATGGAGAATTAATATGCATAATGAGTCACCCATTAAGCGGAGAAAATCGACCCGCATTTATGTCGGTAATGTGCCTATCGGTGATGGTGCACCGATTGCCGTACAGTCGATGACCAACACCAAGACAACGGATGTTGATGCCACGGTAAAACAAATACGCGCACTCGAACGTGTTGGCGTAGATATTGTACGTGTGTCAGTTCCGACTATGGATGCTGCTGAAGCATTCAAACTCATTAAGCAGCAGGTTTCAGTGCCGCTGGTGGCCGATATTCATTTCGACTACCGCATTGCGCTGCAAGTTGCTGAGTATGGCGTTGATTGTCTGCGTATTAATCCAGGCAACATCGGCAATGAATCACGTATTCGCTCAGTTGTTGACTGTGCTCGTGATAAAAATATCCCCATCCGTATAGGAATTAACGGCGGATCGCTGGAAAAAGATATCCAAGAGAAGTACGGCGAACCCACGCCTGAAGCATTGCTGGAGTCAGCGATGCGTCATGTCGATATTCTTGATCGTCTTAATTTCGATCAGTTTAAAGTCAGCGTAAAAGCGTCAGACGTATTCCTCGCGGTGCAGTCTTATCGCCTGTTGGCGTCACGTATCGATCAGCCTCTGCATCTCGGGATCACCGAAGCAGGCGGCGCGCGTAGCGGCTCGGTTAAATCTGCGGTGGGCTTAGGCATGCTGCTGGCCGAAGGGATTGGCGATACGCTGCGTATTTCGTTGGCGGCAGATCCTGTTGAAGAAGTGAAGGTGGGCTTTGATATTCTTAAATCGCTGCGTATTCGTTCGCGTGGGATTAACTTTATCGCTTGCCCGACCTGTTCACGGCAAGAATTTGACGTTATTGGTACGGTAAATGCCCTAGAGCAGCGTTTAGAAGACATTATCACACCAATGGATGTATCCATTATTGGCTGTGTGGTGAATGGTCCAGGCGAAGCCTTGGTTTCAACGATTGGCGTGACAGGCGGACATAATAAGAGCGGCTTCTATGAAGACGGTGTGCGTCAAAAAGAGCGTTTTGATAACGAACAGATGATCGATCAGCTAGAGGCTAAGATCCGCGCCAAAGCATCGATGCTGGATGTTAACAAGCGCATCGAAGTCAGCCAGATCGACGAGAAGTAACTGAATAGCAGGTCGCTTTAGGCGGCCTGTAATCTCATTTGCTTTGAATAAACAATGCTCCCGATTGATGAGATTGCTTCAATCCTCCATAATCGGGGTCATTTTTTGAATTACATAGTATAGAGAATTGACGTGGCGAAGAATATCCAAGCTATTCGTGGCATGAACGACTACCTGCCGGAAGATACGGCGCTTTGGCAGCCGATTGAAGCTGCGCTCAAACAAGTCCTGACCAGCTACGGTTACAGCGAAATCCGTTTGCCGATTGTAGAGCAGACCCCGTTATTCAAACGTGCGATCGGTGAAGTGACCGACGTCGTTGAAAAAGAGATGTACACCTTCGATGACCGTAATGGTGACAGCCTGACGCTGCGTCCTGAAGGGACGGCTGGCTGTGTGCGCGCCGGTATCGAACATGGTCTGCTGTACAATCAAGAACAACGTTTATGGTACATCGGTCCGATGTTCCGTCATGAACGTCCGCAAAAAGGTCGCTATCGTCAGTTCCATCAACTGGGCGCCGAAGTCTTTGGCCTAAATGGCCCTGACGTAGACGCAGAACTTATTCTGCTGACGGCTCGTTGGTGGCGTGCGCTGGGGATCTCTGAGCACGTTGCTCTGGAGTTGAACTCAATCGGTTCTCTGGAAGCTCGCGCTAACTATCGTGATGCGCTGGTGGCCTATCTGGAACAGTTCAAAGATAAGCTGGACGAAGACTGTAAGCGTCGTATGTATAGCAACCCGCTGCGCGTTCTGGACTCTAAAAATCCAGACGTACAGGCATTGCTCAACGATGCTCCGCGTCTGTCAGAGTATCTGGACGAAGAGTCTCGCGAGCATTTTGCTGGCCTGTGCAAATTGCTGGATGAAGCGGGCATTGCGTATACCGTCAATGAGCGTTTGGTTCGCGGTCTGGATTATTACAACCGTACCGTATTTGAATGGGTGACGAATAGCTTAGGCGCGCAAGGTACGGTTTGTGCCGGTGGCCGCTATGATGGCTTGGTTGCTCAGCTTGGTGGTCATGCAACGCCAGCGGTTGGTTTTGCCATGGGCTTAGAGCGTCTGGTTCTGTTGGTTCAGGCGGTAAATCCTGATTTCCAGCCTCAGCGCGCCGTTGATGTTTATCTGATTTCCTCTGGTGAAGGTACGCAAAGCGCTGCCATGCGTTTGGCAGAAAAGATTCGCGATGCGTATCCACAGGTCAAACTGATGACTAACTATGGCGGCGGCAACTTTAAGAAGCAGTTCGCTCGTGCTGATAAGTGGGGCGCTCGCGTTGCACTGGTATTAGGCGAAAATGAAATGAATGCGGGTCAGGTGAATGTTAAGAATCTGCAAAGTGGCGATCAGCAAACTCTTGCTCAGGACGACGTTGCGGCGTTCCTGGCATCAATGTTGGCGTAAGGAGTAGAGAACAGTGGAAGTCTATAGCACAGAGAACGAACAAGTTGATGCCCTGCGCCGCTTCTTTATCGAAAACGGTAAGGCGTTGGCTATTGGTGTTGTCATTGGGATTGGTGCACTGCTCGGTTGGCGTTACTGGCAGAATCATCAGCAGGCAGAAATGACCGGCGCATCCCAGTCATATCAGCAAGCAAGTGAAGCGCTGACCGGCGGTAAAGCTGATGGCGTGGCGCTGGCTGAAAAGTTTATTGAAAAAAATGCTAACAACTATGGTGTTTTGGCTGCCTTGCAGTTAGCGCAACATGAAGTTGACCAGAAGAACTTTGCCAAAGCTGAACAGCAGCTGGCTTGGGCCCAAGGTCAAACGAAAGACGAAAATCTGAAATCCCTGATTGATTTGCGTTTAGCTCGTGTACAGCTACAGGAAAATAAGCTGGACGACGCACTCAAAACATTGGATTTAATTAAAGCGACCGGCTGGGTTGCTATGGCGCAGGATATTCGCGGCGATGTACTGGTTAAGAAAGGCGACGTAAAAGGCGCCCGTGAAGCATACAGCAAAGGCTTAGCCTCTGATGCTTCCCAGTCATTGCAGGGTTTACTGCGCATGAAACTGAACAATTTATCCAACTAAGGGGATAATCAATGCAATTGCGTAAAACGCTCTTGGTCGGATTGCTGTCTGTGACGTTTTTGAGCGGATGCTCGTGGTTCAGCAGTGAAACTGATGTGGTCACCATGTCACCGTTGCCAAAAGTTGAAAACCAATTCACACCGAACAAGGTGTGGAGCACGTCAGTAGGCGATGGTGTGGGCGAATTCTATTCCCACCTGCGTCCAACTTGGCAAGATAACCGCATTTACGCGGCTGACCGCATGGGCGTTGTAAAAGCCATGGACGCGGATAGCGGCGACGTTGTTTGGTCTGTGAACTTGGCTGAGAAAGATGGCTGGTTCTCGCATAAAACGGCTCTGTTGTCTGGTGGTTTAGCGGTATCTGGCGGAAAAGTCTTTGTTGGTTCAGAACGTGCTGTTGTTTATGCGCTGAGCACTGAAGACGGTGCCGAAGCGTGGAAAACGACGGTGGCTGGTGAAGCTATTTCTCGCCCAGTGATTAGCGATGGTCTGGTATTAATCCATACCGCTAACGGTATGCTGCAGGCGTTAGATGAAGCTGATGGTTCCATTAAGTGGACCGTTAACCTTGATATGCCTTCTCTGACCTTACGCGGTGAGTCAGCACCTGCTACGGCATTTGGTGCAGCCATCGTTGGCGGTGATAATGGTCGCGTTAGCGCAATCATGATGCAGCAAGGCCAAATGATTTGGCAGCAGCGTGTTGCTCAGCCTATGGGGTCAACCGAAATCGACCGCTTAAATGACGTGGATACTACCCCTGTCGTAGTCGATGGTGTTGTATACTCTCTGGGTTATAACGGTAACTTGGCGGCGCTGGATCTGCGTTCTGGACAAATCCAATGGAAACGCGAGATGGGTTCAGTGAACGATTTCATCGTTGATGCTGGCCGTATCTATGTGGTTGACCAAGACGATCGCGTTGCGGCATTAAGCACCGATGGCGGTGTTTCTCTGTGGAAACAAAGCGATTTATTGCACCGTAATCTGACCGCGCCTGCGCTGTATAACGGCTATTTGGTTGTGGGTGATAGCGAAGGCTATCTGCACTGGCTGAATACCGATGATGGACGTTTTGTCGCTCAGCAAGAAGTAGACAGTTCTGGTCTGCTAAGCGCGCCTCTGGTAGCCAGCGATAAGCTGATTATTCAGGCTCGTGGCGGTAAAGTTTACGCATTTACTCGCTAATAAAACAATTATTTAGGGCGGCGAATTAGCCGTCTGGGAACGGCTCCTGATCACCTCAGGGGCCGTTTCGTCTTCTGAAAAGTCCTTGCTCGGGAGTGAATGTTCCCCGCGTATTTGGAATTAAATTAAGTAATAGAGGCTTCAACAATGATACCTGTCGTCGCGCTGGTCGGGCGCCCGAATGTGGGTAAATCCACCTTATTTAACCGCTTAACGCACACTCGTGATGCGTTGGTTGCGGATTTCCCAGGGTTGACCCGTGACCGTAAATACGGCCGTGCTGAAGTTAATGGGAATGAATTCATTATCATCGACACCGGTGGTATTGATGGCACTGAAAATGGCGTTGAAACGCATATGGCCGAACAATCGTTAATGGCGATTGAAGAAGCGGATATCGTGCTGTTTATGGTTGATGCTCGTGCGGGTTTAATGCCTGCTGATGAAGGCATTGCCCAGCATCTGCGTAGCCGTGAAAAAGCCACTTTCTTAGTTGCTAACAAAACTGATGGTATCGATCCTGACGTTGCCATCGGCGATTTTTACTCATTAGGCTTTGGCGAAGTTTATCCAATTGCCGCCTCCCATGGCCGTGGCGTCGCTCAGCTGATTGAAGAAGCGCTGATCCCGTTCGTTGAAGCTCCAGAGCCTGAGCGTGAGCTGACGGAAGAAGAAGCTAATGCGGCCTACTGGGCAGAGCTTGAAGCGGATGAAGCCGATGAGATGGCTGAAGAGGAAGAAGATGACTTCAATCCTCAAGATCTGCCTATCAAGATTGCTATCGTTGGGCGTCCGAACGTCGGTAAGTCCACACTAACCAACCGCATTCTGGGCGAAGATCGTGTTGTGGTTTACGACATGCCGGGAACAACGCGTGACAGCATTTATATCCCAATGGTACGTGATGAGCGCGAATACGTGCTGATTGATACCGCTGGGGTGCGTAAGCGTGGGAAAGTGACCGATACGGTTGAGAAATTCTCCGTCATCAAAACGTTGCAGGCGATTGAAGACTCTAACGTTGCGTTGCTGGTGATTGACGCTCGTGAAGGTATTTCAGACCAAGACTTGTCGCTATTAGGCTTTATCCTGAATAGTGGGCGCTCACTGGTAATTGTGGTCAACAAGTGGGATGGCCTGTCTGAAGACGTCAAAACTCAGGTTAAAGAGATGCTGGATCTGCGTTTAGGCTTTGTAGACTTTGCGCGAATTCACTTTATCTCTGCATTACACGGCAGCGGTGTGGGCAATCTGTTTGAATCCATCCAAGAAGCCTATGACTGTGCAACTCGCCGTGTAAGTACATCCTTACTAACGCGTATCATGAACATGGCGCAGGAAGACCATCAGCCGCCGTTAGTTCGTGGTCGTCGTGTAAAACTGAAATATGCCCATGCCGGAGGTTATAACCCGCCGATTGTGGTGATCCACGGTAATCAGGTGAAAGACCTTGCGGATTCTTACAAGCGTTACCTGATGAACTACTTCCGTCGTTCACTTAAAGTGATGGGAACACCTATTCGCATTCAGTTTAAAGAAGGCGACAACCCGTATGCGGGTAAACGTAACATGCTGAATCCAACTCAGCTGCGTAAACGTAAACGTCTGCTTGCTCATATTAAAAAGAGCAAATAACGTATAGCAAATACGCAATGTTATGGTGGGGCGCAGAATATGCGCCCCATTTTTTTATGGTAGCGCCGTGAAGTTTCAGTGTATTCTCTTCGTCTGCAAACTATTTTTTCAGCGCCAACAAGGATTTGAGTATGTCGTGGGAGACGTGGAGTTTTGCCTTTGGTGTTACGGTGCCCAATTTATTGATGCTGCTACTGGGCGTTGTGCTGCGTAGGTTTCGTCTATTGGATGATGCTTTCTGCGATGGTGCTACCCGTCTGGTTTTCAATCTCTCACTTCCTTGTTTACTCTTTTTCAGCATAGCTACCAATCATTCGACGCTCGGCAATAATTTAGCTTTTGTTGTTTATGGGGGCGTGGCAACGGTGGTGAGCTTCTTGCTGCTGGAATTAGTTGCGCTTAAATTGGTAAACGAGCCGCGTGAGCGAGGTATTTTCGTTCAGGGGGGCTTTCGTGCAAACACCGCCATCGTGGGTCTGGCCTATTGCGCTAGCGCCTATGGCAGCGAAGGCGTTGCCGTTGGGTCGATGTATATGGCTGTAACGGTGATCTTGTTTAACGTGCTTTCCGTGGTGACGTTGACCCGAACATTGAGTTCGGACGGCCAGCAGAAAATCAGCTGGGGTAAGATTTTACGCGGGGTGCTCACTAACCCGCTGATCATCGGCATTGTTCTTGGCCTATGCTATTCGCTGACCAAACTACCGGTTCCAGAAGTCTTATCCTCGACTGGGAAATATATTTCAGCGATGGCGCTACCGTTGGCGCTGCTGTGCACCGGAGCCAGTATCGATTGGCATGCTATGTTTAGCTCTTCTAACGTGGCGGGCTATTCTAGTGCGGCTAAGTTAATTGCCGTTCCGGTGCTTATGACGTTGGGCGGCTGGTTGTTCGGATTTCGCGGTGTGACATTGGGGGTTATTTTCTTGTTCACCTCTACGCCAACCGCCGCAGCTAGTTACGTGATGACGCGAGCGATGGGTGGAAACGCGACCCTAGCGGCGAATATTATTGCGATTACTACCGTAGGATCTTTTTTCACCACGGCGCTGGGACTTTATTTTCTACGCGGCTGGGGGGTTATTTAGGAGGTTAAAATGGATGTGTTTTGTCCGAAGTGTCAGCATGAAATGGTGTGGCAGCAGGGTGATTATTATTGCCCGCATTGTCAGCAAACTTACCAGCAACATGCCGATTGCCCAGATTGCGGCAAGTCCCTTCAGGAATTAAAAGCCTGTGGTGCCGTTGATTATTTTTGTCCGAACGGCCATGGAATGATTTCTAAAAAGCGCGTGGTGTTTAGCTACGTGGTTAAAGAGTAAATATCAAACATAGGCGCATCCGTGCGCCTAGTTTTACGTATTCTTAATACGGTTACCTACGCGCTGTGCCTTTGGACAAAGTCTTCCAGACGAGCCATCGCTTGTTCAATAAGCGCTTTCGGCGTGCCAAAATTAATGCGGATATAGTGTTCACCGTTTTGTACATAGTGGGTGCCATCTTCGACAACTACGCCGGTTTCATGAGCCAGTTGATGAGTGAAGTCATAGGCATTCATCCCTGTTGCGCTAACGTCAATCCAGGCGAGATACGATGATTCGGTGCGCATCATCTTTAATGTTGGTAGGCGCTCACTTATAAACTCATAGAGATAGCGTTCGTTTTCAGCTAAGTAGGTATTCAACGCTTTCAGCCAATCTAATCCTTGCGTATAGGCATAAATTAATCCCCATACCCCGAACATATTCGGCGAGGTAATCGAGTTTTTCTCTAACTGCTGACGAAAACGTGCACGCAATTGTTCGTTGGGAATAATGCTATAGGAAGTCTTAAGCCCGCCGAGATTAAAGGCCTTATTGGGCGAGGTAAGCAGAATAAGGTTGTCTGCATGCGCACAACCTTCATTTAATGCATTGATAAACGTACCATGCAGAATATGTTCAGCGTGAACTTCATCAATAACTAAAATCACCTGATACTTT
The DNA here is from genome assembly GCF_002355555.1 of Hafnia sp. CBA7124. NCBI lineage: Bacteria > Pseudomonadati > Pseudomonadota > Gammaproteobacteria > Enterobacterales > Hafniaceae > Hafnia > Hafnia sp. CBA7124. Next base: position 934,194 of record NZ_AP017469.1, read on the forward strand.
TGGCAAAGCTCAGAGACTCGACGGATCTCCGCCGCCGTCCAAATTCTTCCCGATGGGTTGTGCGGTGAGCAAAATAGGTAAAGTTTTGGCTGATGCTCTTTTATCTGCTGCTCTAATTTTTCAAAATCGAGTTGATAGCGCTGATTGACGGCGACCAAAGGATTAGCTATGACGCGTACTTTTTGGCGCTCTGCCGCCAATGCGAAAGGATCGTACACCGGCGTGTTCATGAGAATGGCATCGCCTGCGTTGCAGAATGCCTGAATGGTGTAATGCAGAGTTGAGACCGTACCATAGGTCAGCGTGATCCATTCCCGTGCAATATCAGCATTATGCTGCTTAGCTTGAAAATTGATGACGGCCTGATAGAACTCATCAAAGCAATAGGTATAGCCGAAAGTACCATGCTCCACGATTTGGCGCAGTCCTGTGATGACCTCCGGAGGGGATTTAAAATCCATGTCAGCAATCCACATGGGAATAAAATCTTTTGGCACAGCCCCAAAGCGTGAGCAGACGTAGTCATAATCCCACTTGCGGCATTTATCAACGCTACGATCGATAATCTCATCAAAATTATACATACGGTTCCCTTGGGCTAGATTAATGCTTCAATGCCGGTTTTTACGCTTTGTACCTGAGGCCCGATAATAACCTGTAGGCTGTGGTTATCTAGGACCACGACAGCAAGTGCACCCGCTTTCTTTAGTATATCTTTGTTGATAAGCGCCATATCTTTTACTACTAAGCGCAAGCGAGTGATGCAGTTATCTAAAGAATCGATATTGTCCTTGCCACCTAACGCAGAGAGAATTAATTCAGGATCGTATTTCGAACCTTTATTGTTTTTGGCTTTCTGCTCTACTTTCTCAGCTACGCTGATATCATCATCTTCTCTGCCTGGTGTTTTAATATCGTGCTTGAGGATGTACCAACGGAATACAAAGAAATAAACGGCAAACCAAATAATACCGACTGGGAATATGAGATACCATTTTGTTGCTGTGCCTTGCATGATACCAAATATTAATAAGTCTAATATTCCACCGTCAGTATTCCCTATAGTTACACCTAACAGTGCCATAACCATCAGCGCTAAACCCGACATGATAACGTGGAAAACATATAAGAAAGGTGCAATAAATAAGAATAAGAACTCAATTGGCTCTGATATTCCTGTGACGACAGAAACCAAAACACCAGAAAGCAAAAGCCCTTTTATAATTGGTCGGTTTTCTGGCTTTGCGGTACGATAAATAGCATAAGCAACGGCAGGTAAGCCAAAGATAAAGGTTGGCATAAAGCCTTGAGAAAGAAACGCTGTCACATGTGGACTAAAGGGCAAGCCGGCCTTTAGTTCAGCATAGAAAATATTAAGGGCACCTGATATTTCTTGTCCGCCAACAAATTCAGTACCACCTGCCGGTGTGAATCTTACCATTGCTAATAATATATGGTGTAAACCAAAAGGCTTTAATAATAGAACGCCGACGCCATATAAGAATGGGCCAAAGACGTTAGTGCTCTGAATTAATCGCCCAATGGCAGTGATGCCGATGGCAACATATTCCCACAAAAATGGAATAATTAGCCCAACGATAGAGAGCGTTAGTGCCGTAATAATAGGGACAAAGCGGATGCCGCTAAAAAATGCAAAGGCATCATGGAGCTGCGTATCTTGAAAACGTTCATGTAGGAAATAGGTAATAACCCCAACGACAATTCCTCCGAGAACCCCCATTTCAAGCGACTGAATGCCTAATACCATGGCTTGTCCAGCCTGTTTCATATGTGCTGCGTCGGCAAGTTGATGGCTACTCATAAGATAATAATTAATTGAAAGGTTCATTATCATATAGCCAACAAAACCAGAGAATGCGCCAATAGCTTTATTACGTTTAGCAAGACCTAATGGAATGGCCATTGCAAACATAATCGGTAAGTAAGTGAAAGCGAACCCGCCGACGGTAGCAACGAATCCAAACGTTAGCTGTACTAATTCATTGCCTAGGAATGGAAAGCTTTTGATGGTGGAGGGGCTCGTAATTGAACTTCCAACGCCTAATAACAAACCCATAAAAGCTAATAAAGAAACGGGAAACATAAAAGTCTTTCCTAGACTTTGAAAAAATTCCCATAACCTTGACTTAAAAGACTTTGTGTCCGACATGTGGGCACTCCCAATAAACAGGTAATGATAATAAACCGCCATTGTTAGAAACGAATGGTGATAATGTTTTATCTGTGAACTAGGAGATGTTTAATAAATATGATGATCCCCTAATAGCCTTAATGGGCTGTGAGGAATTAAAACAAAGCGGGTGTTTATAGAATGCACTGAGGATCACAGTTTTATTTTGCGTCGATTTCACGCCATTTTGCTTTCGATTCATAACCAATCAAAAGCAAAGTGAAATTTAAATGCGTTGTTTTTATCTATAAAGCAAGGAAGGGATGACAGAATAACGAAAGTGGGTATAAACAGGATTCAGGCCACCGCTTTTATTATGCGAAGTGACCTATATCACAGAACTCACTATTAGGCTTATGAGTTATATTTTGCACTACGTTTTTTAGGCAGCGCTGCGGTTGAAGTCACCGTGCTTTCTACCCACCCGTCTTGTACTCGGGTTTTTAACAGATCGCCATGAGCTACCTGCTTAATGCTTTTCAGCACACCGCCGCTGGGTGGCTGCGTCACGCTAAACCCACGTGCCAGCGTGGCGAGTGGGCTAACGCCTTCTAACTGCGAACACAATGCGCCAAAGTGTTCACGATTGCCGCTAAGCTGGCGTTGGACGAGTAATTCCAGCCGGTTGTGGAGCTGCTCGATGCGCTGTTGATGGCGCTGAATACGCGCAGAGGGCTGCTGTTGATTAAGGCGTTGGCTGGTGCGCTCTTGCTGGCGTTCCGCCAAGCGCAGGCGTGTTTGCACGGCTTCGTCCAAACGGCGACGTAGCTTAATCAGCAATGTGTGCTGACGAGCCAGACGCAGCTGCGGGTGCTGCTGCTGTAAACGATGATTCAGACGAGTAAAACGCTGCTGATGACGGGCGAGATAATAATCCATCGCCATTTCCATGCGCTGCTGCTGTGAAAGCATTTGGCGCATGAGCTCGGTTTGATTTCGGCTGACTAACTCTGCTGCCGCGGACGGCGTTGGTGCGCGCAGATCGCCGACGAAATCAGCGATAGTGACATCGGTTTCATGACCAACGGCGCTGACGATAGGGATAAGGCTGGCAAAAATAGCCTGCGCCACGCGCTCATCGTTAAAGCTCCATAAATCCTCAAGCGAGCCACCGCCACGGCCGACAATCAGTACATCACACTCTTTACGCTGGTTGGCTAATTCAATGGCGCGCACAATTTGCATCGGTGCATCGGCGCCTTGTACCGCGGTTGGATAAATGACCACTGGCAGAGACGGATCCCGTCGTTTTAATACGTTAAGGATATCGTGCAGCGCGGCACCGCTTGATGAAGTCACAACGCCAACGCAGTGGGCTGGCGACGGTAATGGTTTTTTGTGGGCAGGATCAAACAGCCCCTCTTCCTGCAAGCGTTGCTTCAACTGCTCAAACTGCTGTTGCAGCAAACCATCACCGGCTGGCTGCATACTTTCAGCAATCAGTTGGTAATCACCGCGAGGTTCGTACAGCGTAATGGTGGCACGCATCAAAATCTGCTGACCGTTTTGCGGGCGGAAAGTGACACGGCGGTTGCTATTACGGAACATCGCGCAGCGAACCTGAGCACGATCGTCTTTAAGCGTGAAGTACCAATGGCCCGATGAAGGCTGAGATAAGTTGGAGATTTCGCCTGATAACCAGATCTGCCCCATTTCCATTTCTAACAGCTGACGGACGGTCTGATTTAACCGGCTAACGGTAAAAATTGGTGGGGAAGATGGCAGTGACATGTGACGTAGATCAAACTCTAAATCAAGGTGTTAATCAGTCGATACTACATGCTTGAATGACCTTCGCAAGACTTTTTTGTAAAAAGTACTGGAGGCAACCGTTTTCGGCCTGTATAATGCCGCGGCAATATTAAATCTATTTGATTTACCACCCTGGTGAGATATTGCCCATGCTACGTATCGTAAAAGAAGCCCTAACGTTTGATGACGTTCTCCTAGTTCCTGCCCATTCTACCGTTCTGCCAAACACTGCCGATCTTAGCACTCAGCTGACTTCATCCATTCGTATGAATATCCCAATGCTGTCTGCGGCAATGGATACCGTTACCGAAGCGCGCCTCGCGATCGCGTTGGCACAGGAAGGCGGTATTGGTTTCATCCACAAAAACATGTCTATTGAGCGTCAGGCTGAAGAAGTTCGTCGCGTCAAAAAACATGAAAGCGGCGTGGTAAAAGATCCTCAAACTGTGACGCCAACCACTACTCTGCGCGAAGTGAAAGAGCTGACCGAGCGTAATGGCTTTGCGGGTTATCCGGTTGTCACTGACGATCTGGAGCTGGTGGGTATCATCACCGGTCGTGACGTGCGTTTTGTTACCGATTTGGAGCAGCCAGTGACTGCGGTAATGACGCCGAAAGAGCGTTTGGTTACCGTGAAAGAAGGTGAGGCTCGCGAAGTTGTTCTGCAGCGCATGCACGAAAAACGTGTGGAAAAAGCGCTGGTTGTTGATGAAAACTTCCACCTGTGCGGCATGATCACCGTTAAAGACTTCCAGAAAGCAGAGCGCAAGCCTAACGCGTGTAAAGACGAGCATGGCCGTCTGCGCGTAGGTGCTGCGGTAGGCGCGGGTGCAGGCAACGAAGAGCGCATTGCCGCGCTGGTTGAAGCCGGCGTTGACGTACTGCTGATCGACTCTTCCCATGGCCATTCTGAAGGCGTGTTACAGCGCATTCGCGAAACTCGCGCTAAATTCCCTGACCTGCAAATTATCGGCGGCAACGTGGCTACGGCTGCGGGCGCAAGAGCATTGGCTGAAGCCGGTGTGAACGCGGTTAAAGTAGGTATCGGTCCTGGTTCTATTTGTACTACACGTATTGTTACCGGCGTTGGTGTTCCACAGATCACCGCCGTTTCTGACGCCGTTGAAGCGCTGGAAGGTACCGGTATTCCTGTTATCGCCGATGGCGGTATCCGCTTCTCCGGTGATATCGCCAAAGCACTGGCCGCTGGCGCAAGCTGCGTCATGGTGGGTGGTATGCTGGCTGGTACTGAAGAATCTCCGGGTGAGATCGAACTGTATCAAGGCCGTTCATTCAAATCATATCGCGGTATGGGATCACTGGGCGCGATGTCTAAAGGTTCTTCTGACCGTTACTTCCAGAGCGATAACGCTGCCGACAAACTGGTTCCTGAAGGTATCGAAGGCCGCGTAGCTTACAAAGGTCACCTGAAAGCAATTATCCATCAGCAAATGGGCGGTCTGCGCTCATGCATGGGTTTGACCGGCTGTGCAACCATTGATGAACTGCGTACCAAAGCTGAGTTTGTTCGCATCAGCGGCGCAGGGATTCAAGAAAGCCACGTTCACGATGTGACCATCACCAAAGAGTCACCGAACTACCGCATGGGTTCGTAATATCTTTACAGGTGGCGAGGACGCAAAGCCGATTCTCGCCGCTGAATATTCAGTGACCTATTTTCGTTTTTTTTGGCTATTTATTTTTCTAAACAAGGCCTTACATGACTCATAATATTCATAAGCATCGCATTCTGATTCTGGATTTCGGCTCCCAATACACTCAGCTTCTGGCACGCCGCGTACGTGAGATCGGCGTATATTGCGAGCTGTGGGCATGGGATGTCACCGAAGAGCAGATCCGTGAGTTCAACCCAAGCGGTATTATTCTGTCCGGTGGCCCTGAAAGCACGACTGAGAACAACAGCCCACGTGCTCCAGAATATGTCTTCACTGCCGGTGTGCCTGTTTTTGGCGTGTGCTACGGCATGCAGACCATGGCGATGCAACTGGGTGGCCATGTAGAAAGCTCAAACGAACGTGAATTTGGCTATGCGCAGGTTGAAGTGACCGCGCACAGTAAAATGTTTGACGATATCAAAGACTCTCTGACAAAAGACGGCACCCCAGTGCTGGACGTTTGGATGAGCCATGGCGATAAAGTTACCGCGATCCCTTCTGATTTCGTTACCGTTGCCAGCACTGAAACCTGCCCGTACGCTATTATGGCGAACGACGAAAAGCGTTTCTATGGCGTTCAGTTCCATCCTGAAGTGACTCATACCCATCAGGGCCAGCGCATGCTGGAGCGTTTCATTCTGGACATCTGCGGCTGTGAAGCTCTGTGGACACCAGCCACGATCATCGAAGATGCGGTAGTGCGTCTGCGTGAGCAAGTGGGCGAAGATGAAGTTATTCTGGGCCTGTCTGGCGGCGTTGACTCTTCTGTGACCGCGCTGCTGCTGCATCGTGCTATCGGTAAGCGTTTGACCTGCGTATTCGTTGATAATGGTCTACTGCGCTTGAACGAAGGCGAGCAGGTGATGGAGATGTTCGGCGATAAATTCGGCCTGAATATCATCCACGTTAAGGCAGAAGAACGCTTCCTAAGCGCGCTTTCTGGCATTAACGATCCAGAGGCTAAACGTAAAACTATCGGCCGCGTATTCGTTGAAGTCTTTGATGAAGAAGCGTGTAAACAGCCGGGCGTTAAGTGGTTGGCACAGGGTACTATCTACCCAGACGTGATCGAGTCTGCGGCATCAGCAACTGGCAAAGCGCACGTGATTAAGTCTCACCATAACGTGGGCGGCCTGCCAAAAGAGATGAAGCTGGGTCTGGTTGAACCGCTGAAAGAACTCTTTAAAGATGAAGTGCGTAAGATCGGTCTGGAACTGGGTCTGCCATACGATATGCTGTATCGTCATCCGTTCCCTGGCCCTGGTTTAGGCGTTCGTGTGCTGGGTGAAGTGAAGAAAGAGTACTGCGATCTGCTGCGTCGTGCTGATGCTATCTTCATCGAAGAACTGCACAAAGCGGACCTGTATAACAAAGTGAGTCAGGCATTCACCGTGTTCCTGCCGGTTCGTTCCGTTGGCGTGATGGGCGATGGTCGTAAATACGATTGGGTTGTCTCTCTGCGTGCGGTAGAAACTATCGACTTCATGACCGCGCATTGGGCACATCTGCCATACGATTTCCTGGGGCGCGTTTCTAATCGCATCATCAATGAAGTTAACGGTATTTCCCGCGTGGTGTATGACATCTCCGGCAAACCACCGGCGACTATTGAGTGGGAATAATTTAACGTCTGGCGAATGCCAGTAAGTCTACGTTATTTCTAAAAGCTCAAGTTATTCCCGTAACCCTGTTTTATTTGAAGGGTTACGGGACAATGATTAAATCTTGCGTGTAAACTGCTGTTCTACGATGCTGCTTCCCCATTGATCTCCTTCCCACTCTTTCGTTAGTTTAAAACCAAATGATTCGTATAAACTTCTCGCTGCGGTCAGTTTATTAAACGTCCATAGTTGAACCGCAGAAAATCCTCTCTTATCGCAAAACTTCATCGCTTCTGCGATTAACTTTCTGCCAGCTCCGTTGCCTCGGCAGCCATCGTCAAGGATGAACCACCGCAGATGAGCCTCGCCGTTGCCAAGATCTTCACCGTCGATTGCGACCGAGCCGACAATACGCCCGTTCAACATAGCCAGCCAAATTTGATTACACTCATTGTCTAAACGTCCGGAGAATTCAGCTAATTCTGTTGCAACTCTTGCCTCAAAAAAACTACCGAAATTGTGCTCCCTAGCATAATAACTGCCGTGCATTTCAGCGATGCGGCCAATCATTCCGGGATGATAGCCAGAAACAATGTGTAGATTGTTTTGAGTGCTCATTTCGTTATTTTCGCGGCAGGCTTGTAGCGCATTGGCATAGATCATAAGCCCCTGTGAGGCTGCATTTTGCTGATGTGGATTCATTTTTTTTAATGCAGCGATGACGAGCTCGTTAGCGTAATGATTAATTCTTTCCACCGTTTCCCGGCCTTGTGCACTGAGGCTCAGTTGCTTAATTCTGGCATCTTTGGCAGATGGACATTCTTCTAGCTCACCGGCGCTGACAAGTTTCGCTAACATACGGCTGACGCTAGACTTCTCAAGCCCTAAGATCTGTACTAACTCCGCTGCAGTCATCGACCCACGATGTTCTACTTCAAGTAACGTATGAACTACTGATGGGGAGTATTCCGTTGCGGCGAGTGTGCTACGCATAAAGCCGAGCTCTCGTACCATTTGCCGTGAAGCTACGCGTATTTCTTCAATGATGGGTGTTGCATTGCTCATTTATACTGGCCTCTAAATTAAGTTGTACGATACAACCATTTTCTTAAGGTGCTGTCAATGGCGATTGTGTATCAGGTCTGTACATTGCCAGATGGTGTGTTATTCCCGTGAGAAAGCCTTCCTGCCGATGAAAAAACGCCTGCATACGGTGGGATTTATGGCTAATTATCTGAGTTTTTACCAAGTTGCGGATGACGGTCTATGCTTAATGTTGTGTCTCATCAAGATGATGGGGATTCATTAACACAATTTAAGGAGAGTGAGATGGGATTTTGGCGAATTGTTTTCACCATTATATTGCCACCGCTAGGGGTGTTGTTAGACAAAGGGATTGGCGGTGCTTTTCTGCTAAATATTATCTTAACGCTGCTGGGTTATATTCCGGGGCTTATCCATGCGTTCTGGATCCAAACTCGTAATTAATTAAGCGATATTTAGTGAAAACCGTACGCCGCACCGCGGCGTACGTGAGATAAAAACTATTTTTTCATCTTCACAAAACAACGACGTGCTGCGTCGATGGTTTTTTGAATATCTTCCTGAGAGTGTGCTAGCGACATAAAGCCTGCTTCAAAAGCAGATGGAGCGAAGTACACGCCTTCTTCCAGCATCAAATGGAAGAACTGCTTGAATCTTTCAACGTCGCAACGCGTCACATCCTGATAGCAGGTGACGGTTTCCTGATCGGTGAAGAAGATCCCAAACATGCCGCCCACGTGATTCACAACAAGTGGAATGCCTTCTTTCTGCGCTGCATCTAACAGGCCGGAAGCTAAATTGTCGGTGAGTTCGGTCAGTTGTGGGTAGATACCCGGCTGAGAGATCTCGTTGAGGCAGGCGAAGCCCGCAGCCATCGCGACAGGGTTACCTGAGAGCGTACCGGCTTGATAAACAGGACCGGTGGGTGCTAGCGCTTCCATCACGTCACGGCGACCGCCGAATGCGCCAACGGGCATACCGCCGCCGATGATTTTGCCTAAGCAGGTTAAGTCCGGCGTCACGCCGTAATAATCCTGAGCGCCAGCCAGCGCAACTCGGAAGCCTGTCATCACTTCATCAATGATCAGTAACGCACCGTATTGATCGCACAGCTCACGTAAGCCTGGCAGGAATTCAGGTTGTGGAGGAATACAGTTCATGTTTCCTGCCACCGGTTCAACGATGATGCAGGCGATATCGTCAGGGTATTGCTTAAATGCCTGTAAAACGGACTCGATATCGTTATAGGTGCAGGTCAGCGTATGTTTAGCAAAGTCAGCCGGAACGCCCGGAGAGTTTGGCTGGCCTAAGGTGAGGGCGCCCGAGCCCGCTTTCACCAGCAGATGATCGGCGTGGCCGTGGTAGCAACCTTCAAACTTGATGATCTTATCGCGACCGGTAAAGCCACGAGCAAGACGGATAGCGCTCATGGTGGCTTCTGTCCCTGAGTTCACCATACGCACCATGTCCATGCTTGGCACCAGCGTGGTGACCAGTTCGGCCATTTTGACTTCCATTTCGGTTGGTGCGCCAAAGCTCAAGCCACGGCCAACGGCCTCTAGCACGGCTTCGCGAATCGCAGGGTGGTTATGGCCGAGAACCATTGGGCCCCATGAGCCAACGTAATCAATGTAGGCTTTGCCATCGGCATCGTACAGGTAAGCGCCATCTGCGCGCTCAATAAATAAAGGCACACCACCAACGCCGGTGAAGGCGCGAACCGGGGAGTTAACGCCACCCGGAATTAGCTCTTTTGCCTGAGCGTACAGACTTTCAGACTTACTCATAAATCGGCTCCTGACCTGTGCTGAATGTAAAAAGTCGCTTCTATTCTAAAGAAGTCGCCACTGAGATGAAATGAAGAAAAACGTTAGGTTAGGCGTTGAACATAATTCAATCGTATCAACGTGGATATAAACGCTATCCTTATGGAGTAGCAATCTCTCACTCGCAAAGGGGACTTAGCGGCATTTGCCATGTAGAATAACGCCTCTTTCATTTGTATTACTTATCAACCACACCTTTAGTTGACTGATTATGACACAGCAAGAACAACAAACTTCTCTGCCGTCTGCCACGCGTTTGCGTCGTAGTGACGTGATGCTGCAAATTTTACGCCGCGATAAAACCCCAGTGGCCATCTTATTGATGGCCGCGGTGGTCGGGACTCTTGCGGGTCTCATCGGCGTAGCGTTTGAAAAAAGCGTTGATTGGGTGCAACAGCAGCGATTGGGTGGATTGGCCCATGTCGCTGATTACTGGATTATTGTTTGGCCGATGGCGTTTATTGGCTCCGCGCTGTTAGCGATGTTTGGCTATTATTTGGTGCGTCGTTTTGCTCCAGAGGCTGGCGGCTCAGGCATTCCCGAAATTGAAGGGGCGTTAGAAAATTTACGTCCTGTACGCTGGTGGCGAGTGATCCCCGTGAAGTTTTTTGGTGGTTTGGGAACGCTTGGTGCTGGCATGGTGCTAGGGCGTGAAGGTCCCACCGTGCAGATGGGGGGAAACCTTGGTCAAATGGTGTTTGACCTGTTTCGTGCTCGCAGCACGGAGGCACGGCATAGTCTTCTGGCAACCGGTGCGGCTGCGGGGTTAACCGCCGCGTTTAATGCACCGCTAGCGGGTATCTTATTTGTGATTGAGGAGATGCGTCCGCAGTTCCGCTATAGTCTGATTTCAATCAAAGCGGTCTTTATTGGCGTTATTATGTCCTGCGTGGTATTCCGTTTTTTCAACGGTGAACGCACGGTGATTGAAGTGGGCAAGCTGGGCAACGTTGGCATCAATACACTGTGGCTGTATCTGCTGCTCGGTATGGTTTTTGGCGTTGTTGGGGTGATGTTTAACCGTGGCGTGTTCCGTGTTCAGGATATGTTCCAGCGTTTACACGGCGGCGATTGGCGCAAACTGGTTCTGATCGGCGGCGTTTTAGGCGGGCTGTGCGGTGTACTTGGATTGATTCAGCAAGAAGCTGCGGGCGGCGGTTTTAATCTCATCCCAATTGCTGCTGCTGGAAATTACACGATGGGCATGTTGCTATTTATCTTTATTGCCCGCGTAGTCACTACACTGCTGTGCTTTGGTTCCGGTGCGCCTGGTGGTATTTTTGCGCCGATGTTAGCTTTGGGAACGTTGCTGGGAACGGCATTTGGGATGGCAAGTGCACATCTGTTTCCGCAATACGGCATTGAGGCCGGCACGTTCGCTATTGCCGGAATGGGCGCGTTATTTGCCGCCACCGTCAGGGCTCCGCTTACAGGTATTGTGCTGGTTCTAGAAATGACTGATAACTATCAGCTCATTTTACCGATGATCATTACCTGTCTTGGCGCTACACTATTGGCCCAGTTTTTAGGTGGAAAACCGCTGTACTCTTGCATCTTAGAAAGAACGCTCAAGCGTCAGGAGCTGGCTCAAAAGCAGGCCCAGGAGCAGGCAGCTCAGCAAGAAGCGGAAAAGGCATCGTTACCGACGAGCAATACTTGAACGAATTAGTCAGGTATTAGATAATGACCGCATAAATCAACATGGCTTTCTGACGATACCTGCATGTACGTGTCTCCATGTTGTGTAGAAACATTCTGTGAAAAGCAGAGTTTGGGAGTGAGAAATGAGTGAAGATATGGCTCTGCCGTTGCAGTTTACCGAAGCTGCAGCTAATAAAGTTAAAGTACTGATCGCAGACGAAGAAAACCCGGATCTGAAGCTGCGTGTCTATATCACTGGCGGGGGCTGTAGTGGCTTCCAGTACGGCTTTACCTTTGACGATAAGGTGAACGACGGTGACATGACCATTGAGAAGCAAGGCGTTATGCTGGTAGTCGATCCGATGAGCCTGCAATATCTGGTTGGCGGTTCAGTCGATTATACCGAAGGTTTGGAAGGCTCTCGTTTCATCGTAACCAACCCAAATGCGAAATCGACCTGCGGCTGCGGCTCCTCTTTCAGTGTTTAAGCGTTAACCTAACCAGTAAAAAAGCCCGTGTTGATCGCGGGCTTTTTTGTTTTTCAGAACCCTCTATCCCATCGCTTTTTCTACGTTCACCATCCAGGGAATACCGAATTTATCGGTTAGCATCCCAAACCCTAAAGCCCAAAAGGTTTCCTGAAAAGGCATTGTCACCGCTGCCCCTTCCGATAATCGTTCAAACCAAATTTTCCCCTGTGTTAAATCATTTGAGTGCAGACTAACGGCATAGCCGCCGTGCTTTTTCTCTTCCTCGCACATGTTGCCATCGCTCAGCATAAGCAAACCGTCTCCGATTTTAAGCGAAGCGTGCATAATTTTATCGGCAGGGAACGGTGGCGTGGTTGCGCATTGGGAATCATCGACCGGCGCTTCACCAAAACGCATTTTGAATAATACCTCTGCGCCTAGTGCTTGAGTATAGAACACAATCGCTTCTTCAGCGTTTCCGTCGAAAAAAAGATAAGTACTTAATTGCATAGATGTATTCCTCAAGTAATCCGCAACAGAAAGTTTAGTCGAAGATAGGGCGTACTGCCGCCGCGCTATGCTGCAAATGGCCATTATCAAAAATCTTTTTAAATTGGTTTTATTATTTTTGAAACGCAGGTTTAGTTATCGGCGTCACAAAATCATTGTTCCTTTTTGATAAAATACCTCTCTACTTGAAACGCCTGTTCATTTTTATAGATATTAATGGGAAGTAGCATGAGTCGATAAACCTATTTGTTCAGTTTCCTTTTTACATTTGGTATTAGATAGATTAGCCAAATTTATAAATTTTATGCCATGTGAAAATGGTTAGGGGCTATTTAACTAAATAACCGTAGAAAGTATTAAAAGTTCTTTTTACGAATTAAATTAATATATTTAATAACCTGTTTTTTATACAAAAGAATGTTTCTCATTAAATTAACTATTTCATGAGGGGATGAGTGTTGCTGTTTTTTACTGAATGTGATTTTCAAACTTAATATAAAAATAAGGTTTCTCATGGACTATTTATTAAAAGTTTTTGGAACACCATCGATCATTATAGCTTTTATCGCTTTCTGTGGGCTTTGCCTGCAAAAGGCAAAGTTGACCACCATTATAAAAGGAACTGTTTTAGCCTTTTTAGGCTTTGTTCTGATTAAAACAGGGGGCGGAATACTGGGTGGCGTATTGACCATGTTCAGCGATCTGTTTACCCATGCATTTGGCTTGAGAGGCGTAGTTCCCAGCAACGAAGCGATCATGGCGCTGACTATTGATCGGCTAGGCCGGCCTGCGGCAATTATCTTGTTTTTTGCCATGATAATTAATATTTTGCTGGCGCGATATACACGGTTTAAATCTATCTATCTGTCATTGCATCTTATTGTCTTTATGGCTTTTTCGGTGACGGCTGCGTTGGTGGGGTTAGGCTACAGTGAATTATTTTCCATAGTGTTTGGCTCTGTTGTGATTGGCGTCTACATGGCCGTATTCCCAACGATTCTGTCTAGGTTTAGCCGAAAAATTATCGGCCATAATGATTATTGTATCGCCCACGCGGCATCCAGTTCTTACCTTATTGCTTCTTTCTTAGGTAAATGGTTTGGTAACACTTCGGTTAACGTTGAGCACGTTAATGTCAGCGACAAATTTAGCTTTTTGAAAAACGCAGACGTAGCAACGTTTCTTACCATGTTTTGCCTCCTTGGTGTTTCCTCCTTATTCTCCAGCAATGAATATTTAGCCAGCATTATGGAAAAGAAGCCTTACCTCGTTTGGTTACTGGAAAAATCAGCGGTCTTTGCTGGTGGGCTATTTATCGCTAAAAAGGGCGTGGTGTTATTTGCCGAAGAAATTGTTCCTGCGTTTAAGGGGATTTCCCAAACTATTGCCCCCGGTTCAATTCCAGCCGTTGATCCCATGGTTCTTTTTGATAAGTCGCCTAATGCGGTATTGATTGGGTTTTTAGTGAGCTTCTTTGCTGAACTTTGCTGCATCGCAATTTTCCCATCGCTTGGATTACCGATTATTGTGCCGGGAATTCTTGCCAGTTTTACCTGCGGAGGCACTGCAGCCATATTTGGTAATGCCACCGGTGGTTTAAGAGGCGCAATCATTGCCAGCTTCGTTAACGGCTTATTGCTGTGTTTCCTTCCCGCACTGGTTTTACCGTTATTCAGCTATTTGGGTGCTACAGGGGTGACTTTCGCTGACCCTGATTTCACGATTTTATCTGCTTTCATTAAATATACGTTTGGTCTTGTGCACTAAGAAAACGTTGCTTGAACGATGGCGAATATATTTATCAAAAGCCTATATCGAAAGGAATAAACCATGTTCTTCTTTTACCAAAATATTGCCGTTGAGCCAGCAGGTGAAGGTGTTACTCGAAAGGTTCTCGCTCACGGTGGCACGATGATGATGGTGGAGGTTTGCTTTCAAGCAGGCGCGATTGGTCCTTTGCATAATCATCCACATGAGCAGAGTACCTACGTAAAATCAGGTATTTTCAATTTTACGATTGGGGATGAAACCCATCGGGTAAGCGCGGGAGATACACTCTATAAAAAGCCGGATGTTATGCATGGCTGTGTATGCGTAGAGGCGGGAACGCTGATCGATGTGTTTACACCACAGAGAGAGGACTTTATTTCCTAGCGCTTGAAGAGAAATAGATTCAATAAAGTGAATGGATAGGAGCGGCAGGATGCTGCTCCTAGAAAATTATTTAGCTGTCTAGAGTAAACGTAGGGAGTTTCAAATGCCAACGAATGGCAGCAAGGCGAATAGCTAACGTCACGAACATGCCTAGCATCATGGCATTTTGCAGATCCATTCCGAAGGTTGCATAAGCGGTAACGTGAACAATACCGCCAATAATACAGGCCGTTGCATAAATTTCAGTGCGTAGAATCATCGGGATTTCACGGGCGAGAACATCGCGGATCATGCCACCGCCCACGCCGGTAATAACTCCCATACAAACTGCGATCAGCGGGCCAGCGCCACCGGCAAATGCTTTGTTGACACCGATACCCACAAATACGGCTAAACCAACAGCATCTAACACCGGCAGGATCCAGCTTGGTAAACGACGGGGTTGCCGCACCAATACGATAGTTGCGAGGCAGGTCACCATCGCCACAACGAGATCGGTAGGATCTTTGACCCAAAAAACAGGCCCGTGGTCGAGTGCCATATCACGAATAGTTCCGCCGCCAACGGCGGTAACAACGCCTAAAACCAGCACGCCGAACGGGTCCATTCTCAGCTTGCCTGCCAATAAAACGCCTGAGATAGCAAATACCGCGGTGCCTAGAATATCCAGCCAATATACCAGCATGGTTGGTTCCCCTGTTTGTTTCTCTGCAATGTATGACAACTGTCAAATCAGTGAGTGAGTGATTATATAATTAACTTATTGTTTTAATTGGTTATTTTATTTGTTGTGATGCAATAAGATACATTGAATTTTGAACACTTTCTATGGGGGGATACAGAATTAAACACTTTTCTTCAATGGCTAAAGAAAAGTGTTTTTAGCTACAGTGCGGTTTTAGGCGTGAGATTAACTAATTGTTCGCACAGGGACTGAGCCGCCAGAATAATGCGCGGGCCACTGCGGTTTAGCCAATCTTCGTTGATGGCGATAACGGGAACGTTTAGCTGTGGCTGCCAAAACTGCTTCACCGTTTCTATTTGCTCTTGCGAACCACTGACCACAATGACCTGTGGTTTACGGACGATCACTTGCTCGCGGCTCACCTGAGGCCAAGGTACTGGACTGTCGGCAAAAATATTGGTGGCACCGCACAGCGATAACAAATCGCTCTGGATAGTGGCTTTAGACGTCGTGAAAAGCGGCTGAGTGCCAAACTGCATCAGTACGCGAGTTGCAGTTGGGCGTTGATACTTCTCACGTAGCATTTTCACCTCGTCACGAAAATGGTTTGCCGCATCATGAGCAACCTGAGGTGTTGGGCTATAAGAGGCTAAGCGATCGAGATCGTCGGCAATCCCATCAATGCTTTTAGGATCGGAATAAAAGATGGGGATATTGAATCCGGCTAACTGATCGAGCACGCGCTGAGGGTTTCCTCCGCGCCATGCCAGAATTAAATCAGGCTTCAGCGCGAGAATACGTTCGAGGTTTATCCCTTGCCATGAGGCCACTTTTTCGAGCTTTTTTGCAGCAGGAGGGTAATCAGAATAAAGGCTGGCCGCGACCATCTTATCGCCCAGTCCTGCGGCATAGGCCATTTCAGTAGTGTGTGGCGATAGGCTAATGACGCGGTCTGCCGCAGAGAGCGGCAGACACAGCAGCAGCCAAAGAGCGCCAAGCAGGCGTGAGACAGGCTGTTTCAGTTTCATTTATGGGGTCTCATCTTTTCTCAGGCGTGTTTAGCAAATTCCTGCAACATCGCTTCGACCATCAGTGAAGATTGCTGAGCCGCAACCACTAAGAACTCATCAAAGCTCAGGTGAGATTCTTTATCCGCTACGTCAGAAATAGCGCGCACAACCACAAACGGTGTATTGAATGCATGACAAACATGAGCAACCGCAGCCGCTTCCATCTCAACGGCAGCAACGTTTGGGAAGGTTGCACGAATGCGAGCCAGAGGTTCAGCGCCGTTAATGAAAGCATCGCCACTACAAATTAAGCCGCGAACCGCATTCAGATTCAGCGCGGTGATGCAGCGCTCTGCCAGCGCAATCAGGTTGGCGTCTGCGACAAATGCCGCAGGGCAGCCAGCCATCTGGCCTGGTTCATAGCCAAAAGCAGTCACATCGGCATCGTGATAGCGAACTTCGTCAGAAACGACGATATCACCCACTTTCAGCGTGCTTGCCAAACCACCGGCAGAACCCGTGTTTATCACCACGTCTGGACGGCAATGCTCCAGCAGCAAGGTCGTACCCATCGCGGCTGAGACTTTACCAATCCCAGATTTGAGTAAAGCGATTTCAACACCACCAAGGGTGCCCGTGTAGATTTCACAGCCTGCGCGCTGCAGGGTTTGACGATTCTCAATGCGATCGCGCAGCACAGCAACTTCTTGCTCCATTGCACCAATGATGCCTACTTTCATGATAATACCTGCAAAATTGTGAGTTAATGCTCGTTAATTATTCAAGCTTAAGCCATTCAAAGACCTGCCCTAGTCTATCATGAGGAGGTAAAAAGTGCTTTTGGCTGTGAATCGGCTGCTAATGCAAGGGTTGTGGCGCACAAAGGATGAATTTTCAGTACATTACTGTTAGCGTATTCTTTTATTGGTTATTTTTTGTCTGTTGTTTGAGGACTTGGAAAAGGATGCAAAATGGATATTAATCTAGGTGCTAAATTTTGCTATCAGCGGTTTTATAGCGCGGATAGCCAAGAGCTTGACGACGGATATGAAATAGCACGACGTTTTGAAAGCGATCGTGGGCGCATTATCAACTCAGCCGCGATTCGCAGGCTACAGCAGAAAACACAGGTATTTCCTCTGGAACGAAACGCCGCCGTGCGGAGCCGCCTGACACATTCGATGGAAGTGCAGCAGGTTGGGAGGCATATTGCCAAAGAAGTGATTCATCATCTGAAAAAAACAGACCGCATAAACGAACTCGGTTTAGCGCTGTATCTTGATTCTTTTGAGAGCATCGTTGAAATGGCGTGCCTGATGCATGATATCGGTAATCCACCGTTTGGCCATTTTGGAGAATCAGCTATTAACGATTGGTTTAGCCGGCGTTTAGGTGTTATCGCGGAAGGCCAAGGTTTTTCAGATGATGAATTACAGTGCCAAGTTGCCGTGTTGCGTCGTAACGCGGTTGATACTGACCTGAATATTTTACGTGGCAAAGTTAGAATTGATTTATGCAATTTTGAAGGTAATGCACAGGCAATACGACTTATTCATACCTTATTGAGACTAAATTTAACCTACGCGCAAATTGCCTGTGTTTTTAAATATACTCGCCCAGCCTATTGGACTGGTGAGAAACCAAAGCAATATAGTTACTTGATGAAAAAGCCTGGTTATTATTGGGCAGAAGAAAGCTTCATCCATACCTTACAACGAAAAGTAAATATTCAGGAATATCACCGTTTTCCGCTGACTTATATAATGGAAGCGGCGGATGATATTTCCTATTGCGTTGCGGATTTAGAAGATGCGGTAGAAAAGAACATTTTTACCGTAGACCAACTGTATGACTATCTCAAGACCGAATGGAATAAAAATGGAGAAGGCGAACTCTTCGCCACGATTGTGGACGACGCATATTGCCGGATGCAAAAAGTGGGGCGCTCAGAAGCGTTCTTTATGTATTTGAGAGTGAATGTCATTAAAGTACTGGTGCCGCATGCCGCTGACCGGTTCTGTCATCATCTCGAGTCAATCGTTGAAGGCGCTTTTAATGAGCCGCTGATTGACGATGAAGGGCAAGAAAACCGCCTGCTTGACGTGTTTAAAAATGTTGCGCGTAGCTATGTGTTTAATCATCACGAAGTTGAACAGCTTGAGCTGCAGGGATATCGCGTTATCACTGGGCTATTAGATATTTACAGTGACCTGCTTGATATGCCAATGGACGACTTTGCGAAACTCGTTGAAGATAATAAACATAAAAAATTTCCTATCGAAACTCGCCTATTTCATAAGCTTTCAGGGAAGCACCTTGCCGCTTATCGTGAGGCCGTTAAACAGATTAAACATCTGTCTAACGAGCAACGCGAAGTTCGCGAGTATTATTATCGGGCCCGTTTAATCCAAGATTATATCAGCGGCATGACCGATCTTTATGCCTATGATGAGTACCGCCGCTTAATGGCCGCGGAATAATAAAGATGATGAATAAAGTCGAGTTTTGTAAAGACGCGCCATAATTTTTTACGCTTCCTTGACTCATGCAAAGGGAACTTCATTGTTTTATCCGACTCTTAATATGCACAAATATCACGGCTTATTTGCCAGTGATCAGATTAAGTAAACAGATTAGTTGGGACACGTTGAAAATGCTCAAATCAGACCTACGTTATAGATAAGAGCATCATGAATGACGTTATGTGTTCCTCACATTATTTATCGTTGATAATACAAGAGAAAAAAGTTCTATGAAAAAATCCACTTTAGTATTGAGTGCAGTAGCATTGAGTTTGGGAATGGCGTTAAGCCCGATGTCAGCCAGCGCGGCTGAAACGGCATCGGCTGCGACTAGCCAGCAGCTACCTAGTCTGGCACCCATGCTGGAGAAGGTGATGCCATCCGTGGTGAGCATCAATGTGGAAGGTAGCGCGACGGTGAATAACAACGCGCGTATGCCACAGCAGTTCCAGCAATTCTTTGGCGATAATTCTCCTTTCTGTCAGGAAGGATCGCCATTTAGCGGTTCACCGATGTGTCAGGGCGGCGGCGCCAACGGCCCATCGAAAGAAAAATTCAAAGCCTTGGGTTCTGGCGTCATTATTGATGCAGCCAAAGGTTACGTTGCGACGAATAACCACGTTGTAGAAAACGCAGACTCCATCCAAGTTCAATTGAGCGATGGACGCAAATATGATGCGAAAGTGATCGGCACCGATCCACGTACAGATATTGCGTTGATCCAGTTGAAAGACGCGAAAAACCTGACGGCGATTAAAATGGCCGACTCTGATGCACTGCGCGTGGGTGATTACACCGTGGCCATTGGTAACCCCTATGGTTTAGGTGAAACCGTCACTTCAGGTATCGTTTCTGCGTTAGGACGCAGTGGCCTGAATGTCGAAAACTACGAGAACTTTATCCAGACGGATGCGGCGATTAACCGTGGTAACTCCGGCGGCGCGCTGGTAAATCTAAACGGTGAACTGATCGGGATTAACACCGCGATTCTGGCACCGGACGGCGGCAACATCGGTATTGGTTTCGCCATTCCAAGCAACATGGTGAAAAATCTCACCGGTCAGATGGTCGAGTTTGGTCAAGTGAAACGTGGCGAACTGGGGATTATGGGCACCGAGCTGAACTCTGAATTGGCTAAGGCCATGAAAGTAGATGCACAGCGTGGCGCATTCATTAGCCAAGTGTTGCCGAAGTCTTCTGCGGCGAAAGCAGGTATTAAAGCCGGTGACGTGGTGGTTTCTCTGAACGGTAAAGCGATTTCCAGCTTCGCTTCGTTCCGTGCTGAAATCGGGACTATGCCAGTAGGCAGCAAGCTGAAACTGGGCTTGATCCGTGACGGTAAACCAATCACGGTTGACGTAACCTTAGAGCAGAGCCAACAAAGCCAAGTGGCATCAAGCAATGTTTTTGCCGGTATTGAAGGTGCTGAGTTGAGTAACGTGACCACCGGTAACGTCAAAGGCGTTAAGGTTGATAACGTGCAGAAGGGTTCAACGGCGGCACGTGTTGGTTTGCAGAAAGGTGACATCATTCTGGGCGTGAACCAGCAGCCAGTCGCTAACTTGGGTGAACTGCGTAAAATTATGGATTCCAAGCCACCGGTTCTGGCATTGAACATCCAACGTGGTGATAACTCACTGTATTTGCTGATGCAGTAATCGCTAAAAAGTATGCAAGAAAAAGCCGCCTAAGGGCGGCTTTTTTATATCTGAAATCGAGCGTTGGTGTTTTAGTGCGCGCCACCACCGCCACCGGCGGTTGAGAATGGTGGGCGAGCAAACCAAATTAGCACTAGCAGGGCGAGGAATACGCCCGCAGAAATCCAGAATATCTCGTTGGCCGAAATAATCAGACCTTGCGCGGTAATTTCATTTGCCAAGTAGGCTGACGCTTGCTTGCTGCTCATGCCCAGCTTTTCCAATTCACTGTATGTCTGCTGCGCTATTGGATTATAGGGGTTCACCGATTCCGTCAGCTGTGAATGGTGCAGCGCTTCGCGGCGCGTCCATAGCGTCGTGGTTATCGATGTTCCGATAGAACCTGCCAGCGTACGACAGAAGTTACTCAGGCTCGAGGCCGCCGCCAAACGTTCTGGTGGAAGACCAGAAAGGCTGATGGTGGTCAGTGGCATAAAGAAGCACGCCACGGCGAAGCCCTGAATAAACTGCGGCCACGCGGATGCGCCAAAGTCCATGCCGGGTTCGAAGGTATAAGCACGCCAGTAGAAGCACACTGCATACATAATGAAGCTGAACGTCACTAGGCGACGCATATCTAGTTTCGGCGCAAACTTACCAATGATTGGCGAAAGCAGTACCGGAATCAAACCGACGGGTGCAGATGCCAAACCGGCCCACGTTGCGGTATACCCATAGACCTCTTGCAGTAGCTGAGGCAGCAAAACGATGGCGCCAAAGTAGAGCATATAGGCCAAGCTGATACACAGCACGCCGATGGTAAAGTTTCGCATCTTAAAGAGCGACAGATCGACGACCGGATGGTCATCGGTAAGCTCCCAGACCAGCAAGAAGCACAGCGCTACCACGGCGACAACCGTCAGCACGATGATCTCGGTGGAGTTGAACCAATCGAGCTCTTTACCTTTATCCAGCATGACCTGCAAACAGCCCACGCCAAGCGCCAGAAGTACTAGACCCACCGTATCGATAGGTTTGATCTCGGTTTTGGTTTCACGTCCTTTCAACGTAGACATTGCGACCAGCGCAACGGCAATCCCTAGAGGGACGTTGATAAAGAAGATCCAGCCCCAGTGATAGTTATCACTGATATAACCACCCAAAATCGGTCCACATATCGGCGCGACGATCACGGTCATGGACCACATCGCCAACGCCATACTTCGCTTCGCTGGCGGGTAGTTACTGAGCAAGAGACTTTGTGACAGCGGGATCAGCGGGCCTGCGACAATCCCCTGCAAAACGCGGAAGAAGATCAGCATTTCCAGACTAGAGGAGATCCCACATAGCCAAGACGCGGCGGCAAACAGGATCGTCGACCACAGGAATAGGCGAACTTCCCCGAAGCGTTTTGCTAGCCAGCCAGTGATCGGAATCGAGATGGCGTTTGCCACCCCGAATGATGTGATCACCCAGGTTCCCTGCGAGTTAGATGCACCTAGGTTCCCGGAGATCGTCGGGATCGCCACGTTGGCAATCGTCGAGTCCAGAACCTGCATAAAGGTGGCCATTGCTAGCGCCACCGTCATCCATGCAAGCCGTGCGCCCTCAAGCGGTTTTTGTTGCACGTTAACCTCTGCCGTTTTTAGCTTGCGTTAGCCTGAATGATCTCGGCAATCACTTGATTCACCGGATCCAGATTCAACGTCAGGACATTACTTTCGTATGCAGGCGTTTTACGTACGGTATTTGCCAACACTAAACCGTCGGCATTTGCGGTATCAACCGTCACCAGCGTAGACAAACCGATACGTAGCGGATGCTCTGCAATCTGTTTCGCATCAAGCTCAATACGTACAGGCAAGCGCTGAACCACTTTGATCCAGTTGCCGGTGGCATTCTGGGCAGGTAACAGAGAGAACGCGCTGCCAGTCCCCATATCCAAGCCGACGACTTTACCTTTATAAACTACGTCGTCACCGTACATGTCACTCACGACGGTTGCTGGTTGGCCAATACGCATACCGGCTAACTGGGTTTCTTTAAAGTTGGCATCAATCCACAGTTGGTTATCCGGCACCACTGCCATCAGTGGGGTGCTCGGCGTGATTTGAGCGCCCACTTGAACACTGCGGCGTGATACATAGCCGGTAATCGGGCTGCGAATCTGAGTACGTTCCAGTGCCAGCCATGCATCACGAACCTGTGCTGCTGCCTGTTGAATGGCCGGCTGTTTTTCTAGCGGCGTATTCAGAATCAACGCCTGATTAGCGTTGTATTGCTGAACGGCAACGTCTAATGCGGCTTTCGCACTTTCAACGGCGTCTTGCGCGTGTTGCAGTTCTTCACGGCCAATGGCGTTAACGCTGCCTAAAACCTGACGGCGTTTATAGTCATCGGTCGCTTTATTCAGCTCGGTTTTACGCAGCTGAATGTTAGCTTGATACTGCTTGCTATTAATAATCAGCTGGTGGGTTTGACGAACGCTGTTTGCCAGCGCGGTTTTGGCTTTTTCATACGCCTGTTCAGCATCGGTACGATCGAGCGTAACCAGAATATCACCGGCTTTCACCAGATCGGTTCCGTCGAAATAAACCTTGGTTACGCTGCCGGAAACCTGTGCACTGATCTGCACCTGATTACCGGTGACATACGCATCGTCAGTTTCCTGATGATGACGCAGAACGAGAAACCAATAAGCCAAATAGGCAATGCCAATAACAACAAAAATGACGGTCAAAATCGTGAGCCACGTTTTACGCTGTCTTTTTTTGTTTGAAGGTTGCTGCTGAGTGGTTTGAGCTGCCACGCTTTCGCTCATGTGTATCTCCGCCTTACTAAAATATTATGCTTTTGAATTCACGGCTGGGGCTTGGTAGCCGCCGCCAAGTGAACGAATAAGTCCAATTTTTGCCTGCAACAGATTATTTTTGGCATTCAATTCTGCCTGTTGCTGTTGTAACAGTTGAGTTTCGCTGTTGAGCATAGGAAGACGTCCTGTCAGCCCGCTTTGGTACTGAGCCTGCGCAACACGGTAAACCTGTCCCGTAGACTGCGAAGCGTCCTGTGCCTGCTGATACATTTGGTTTGCGCTTTGTTGCTGTGTAATCGCATCAGCCGCATCTTGAACTGCACTAAGGATAGTCTGGTTATAAGATTCTACCGCCTGATCGTATAGCGCTGATTCTTCACCCAATTTGCTCTGCAGTGCACCTGCGTGGAATATTGGCAGCGAAATCGCTGGCGCTAAATTCCATGCTTTACTCGCGGCCTCAAGCAATGTGGGATTGGTGCCTTTGAAGTTGGCGGTGGTAAAACCGGCAAAACCACTGATGGATACGCTCGGATAGAAGTCTTTACGCGCCGCCTGAACGCTTTGCTCATACGATTCGACTAACTCACGCTGAGCCGTGATATCAGGACGTTGACCTAGCAGATCGATGGTTAACTCAGTCGGTGGAGTGAGCAGATTGCTATCTGGCAAAGCAACGCGCTGGAGGTTAGATTTTCCGGCGGCGCTTTTTCCTGTCAACGCAGCAATTTGATGAGACAGCAAATCAATCTGCGTTTGGATTTGTGTCACGAGCTGGCGATTGATATCTACCTGTGCCTGCGACTGTTGCCACACTTCAATGCCGATGACGCCCGCGTTGTATTGTTGCTCATTGATTTCAGCCAATGCTTGATAGGATTGGATCTGCTTATTGAGCAAATCCTGCATCGCATAGTCACTTTGCAACTGATAATACGCAGACGCAATGGCAGATGTCAGGGATAACGCCGTTTGCTGTTGCTCTGCGTGAGCAGCATTCACCTGAGCTTTTGCGGCATTCACCTGATTGCGATATTTTCCCCACCAGTCAAACTCATAGCTAAAGCTTAAGCCCAAATTATTGGTGGTTTCATACAGCGGCTGTGGATTCGGTACGTTAGGCGCCAGAGGCTGGATCGTGTTCTTGGAGAACCGATCGCGGCGGCTATTGGCGGTTAAATCCAAATTAGGGCCGTTGGCCGAGTTCGCCATGCCTACTGCGTTCTCGGCTTCACGCGCGCGCGCCGCCGCCTGTTTCAACGTCGGCGCATTTTTCAGGGCGTCGTTCATCAACGCATTAAGCTGTGTGTCGTTGGCTGCCGTCCACCAGTTAATACTCACCGCTTTGACGGTGTTCGTCGGCGTGGATAACTGCAATTGCTGTGAGTTCAGCAGTGAAGACTGCGGTTCAATATTATTAGTTGATGCGCAGCCAGCAAGCAGAAGCATCGTAGCGAGCACAGTCATTTGCCTACGAATAGGGAATTGCATGGTTAATACCTGACGATTGAGATGGCGCGCGCGATTACTGCGTTAGGCCAGATTGTTCCATTTCTTCGATGCGACCCAGCAGCTTGCGCGTTAGGGTTTCGAGCTGTTGTTGCTCGTCCGCACTCAGAGTAGACCATAAGAAATGCAGGCATTTGTGCTGCGGAGGAATAATTTCCCCGAGGAACGCCTCACCGGCTTCGGTTAGGTGTAAATGCAGGCAACGGCGATCGCTGTCACTTTCTTTACGTTCGATCCAGCCGCGTTTTTCTAACTCATCGGCAATGCGAGTCGCATTGGTACGTGATGAGCCTAACGCCGCGCTCAGTTCAGATGGCTGAATACTTTTGCTCTCTTGCGCATCCAGCGTGATCAGAGCCATGAACAGTGTTTCGTTAATCCCTTGTTCTTTTAGCATTTTGTTGCGATTTTCCAACAATTTGCTTTGCATGTGCATACACAGGCGCGTCAATAAAATTTCTTGATAAGGGAAGTCTTTTTGACGGAGCGCGCGTTGCTTCAGCATTTCCTCAATATGAGTCATAGAACTTGACATGGGCATAACCTCATTAGTTTCGGGCGGTATAGTAACTACAGGGATTAATAATGTAAATAATCTAACACATAAATAATTAGCAGTAATTGTTATTAATTGCTGTTAGAAACATTATCCATAAAAATAGTTTGACTGGTTAATATCACTTAGTCGGAATCAGGTAAACATCATCATCATCTTAAAAACCAGCCCAAAGGTGACTGCGCCGGACAACGTTGACATGATGATGCTTTGTGAGCGGTAGAAGCACAGCCCAAGGGCAAGAAAACCGCACAGGGTAGGAATCAGCCGCTCATGTTGGGCTAAGATCTCGGGTGTGCTAGAAACCACCAGCAACGCACAAATTGAGGCGATGCCAATATTATCTAAAAGAAGGGCGACAATACCTTGTTTAGCAGCATCGCTTTTGCGTGCACGTCCCAGTCGGAGTGGTAAGTAACGAAAGAGAAAGTTCGCACCACCCACCACTAAGCTAATGGTGATCACCGTTGAGTCCATCGCGAGGCTGCTGAAGGAGAAATTATTTATCATCGCAAACCTCTGGGAGTGACTGTGGTTTAGGGCTAAACAATGAGGCGATGCAACCAGCCGCGATACCGGCCAAAATGGAGGCAGGTATTGAAAAAATAAGCAGCGCGGCCAAAGACGCTGCGATGGATGCAACTACCGTAAAACTCTGCTGACGCTTAAAAGAAGCCAACAAGAAGCTCAAAAAGAGCGCGGGCAACATAAAGGTAAGTGACGCTTCTATAGCTGGATAGGCTTTCAGCGGACCATTGCCGAAAACTGCGCCCACAGCGGTGCCAACTACCCATGAGAGCCATGAGCAAAGCGCAATGCCGATCATCCAGTTTTCGCTCCACTGGCGGTTATCACGCATGAGTTTGCTGGTTGCGGCGGCAAACACTTCATCAGTTAGGCCAAATGCCCAGAGCGCGGTTTTCCCTGGACTCATTTGGGTGATGATTCGATGGCGTAGCGACGGGCCATATAGAATATGGCGAATATCCATCGCCATCACAGTGAGTGCTGAAACCCATAACGACATTCCCGCGCTGAGCAATGCGGTGATCACAAATTGGCTGGCACCGGCATAGATAACGCTGGAAAAGAAAATGCTCTCGAGCGGAGAGAACCCGAGTTTTACCGCGGTTAAACCGAAAGCAAAGGCGACGGGAAAGTAACCAATCACAATAGGCAGGCTATCTACGATGCCTTCTTTAAATGTCGACGGCGTGGCAACAGGCTCTGCGGCTTGTTCAACAGAAGTATGAGTTTGCATTTTTGAGTCGTTATTTGATTGGATTAGAGACACTACAAACGTATGAATCGTTAAGGCGATCACATTATCAGACTGTATACATGCATGATAGTCCCGCGGATAATTAAAATGAAAAATAACTATTCGCAGGCTAATTTATGTGCATTGTATATATACAGCTGAGGATACATAGCAGAAATAACTATGCACCCTCGCAGTGATGAGCTTAGGGCGAAGTATTCAGAGGTTGGCATCGAACTAGTCGTGATCCGACGAACCATCCATATAGTAGACATTGCTATTGGCTGCACCGCCGTCTGTAGATAATGCCGTAAATCTCGCGTTGTAACGCAGACGATAGGCCGCCATCTCATTAGGGTCTGGTTCAAGTTCGCGCAAAAATGTTAGGGCCAAGCGTACGTGTTTATGGGTAATTTCAGTGGGCAGATGGGCTTTGCGCAAAACCGAACGCCAAAACGTTAAGCTCTCGTCAGATTCATCAACGATAAATGTCTGGTAGATAAGCAACACGCCAGCGGCATTGCCCATATGCGACTCATTATCCTGCAACAGATAGCTGATAAATTCACCACCCGCCGTTTTACCCATTTGACTCAGCATCGACTCAACATACACCGGCTCAATGTTTAATCGCTTCGTCAGAGCCTGAGATGCGCGCCGCGCATCCGAGTTCAACACCCGAAAGCCGACAATAAATACCACCACCAGCGTTGCCAGCATTAACCAAATCATGGAAAGCCCTATCAAGAAAAGTGAGTGACATCATAATGGCAAAAAACGCTGCCGCAAAATAATCACGTCATAGATGTCGTTCTTAAAAACGTTGAGTAACGTTTGTGGGGCATTTTCTTAAAAATAATGTAATTGAAGATATCAAACTGCTAGGGTGGATAAGCTCGCAGCTCGTACCATAGATGAAGATGGCCTGCAGAACTCAAGATTTTTGCCTGTGAGTACATTTAGCTTGGCCGTCCCTGCTGAGTAACTAGGTGATATTTGTATTCGAACAATATCGGTATTTTAATAAGCGTGCTCAACAACCACATTTATTGCCTTAATTCCTGTGGTTTTCGGATGATTAGACCAAGCATTATATTCATGTTCTATATCTCCAGTTAATATCCATTGGTATCCTATCTCTTGGCAAATTTGTATTGCATTAAAAATAATATATTGCCATTGGGTATCAGTTTTTTTATAACAAAGCTATACTGGTTATCATCATGGGTAATTTTTTCATAATTTTCTGTGATGATTTTTTTAATTTTATTTAGAATGATAAGTTTCTTCTTCTCATCATGTGACGAGAAGAAACACTCAATTTTAATGGACGTCATTTATGAGTTACCTTTCCAATCAAAGATATATTGGCATGGTTATCTTCTCTGATAAGTTACTCTATTGATATTGAAAATATTTTTACTTTTTATGAGACAAGTAAAACTGTAGGTATTTATTATCAAAGCCTTGAAATGCCCTTATCTTTCCCTTTTGATAGGCTTTTTTAAATTGCTCCATTGCCTCATTCTCTAGGCCAAGTTCAACATATACTTTCCCTAAATTAATTCTGATGTTGCTTTGTAAGGAATTTTACAGTTAAATACTTCCTTAGCCCATTTTTCTGCAGAAATATAATCCTTCAAAGAAAAATAAACATTATAAATGCATCTTATTAACCATCGAGTTTCATCAATATCATAAATATTCTCATAAGAGTTACGAAGATCATCTAAGACGGAAAAATAGATATCGAGAGACTCTTTATTTTTACCCTGCTCATGAAGACTGTTTCCTTTTTCAATCCGCTTTACAATCATTTCGTAAGGTATTGTCATTTGTTTTTTATTCCTAATTTAACAATTACAGATAAGTAAACTTGTCTCAATTTAGCGCCAGCTGAGCGGTTTATTGAGTTGTGATCAAGCACATAGTTATTTGAGTCAAGCATCCATTTCCTTACTTCTTCAGATCGCTCTCCTTAATGTCTGCCTGTTTGATTCCACCATGTGACAGCGTCGGTAGTATGAGGCATATCTGCTTCAGTTAATGGATACCATTTATTATCTGAAGTTTGGGATTTTATGTCTTCATCAGTGCCTCAAAATTTTCCTTCAGCTTGTCGGTTTGTGTCCTTTCAATAACTTTTAGTTAAGTCTATAATTATTTATGGATTATTATTATGTATTATATGGTTATTATTTATGTATATGCTAATAAATACTTTATTTTCTTGGGCTTGAAACGTGAATGGAAGAAAATCTTCAATTCTTCGATTTAATCAGTTAATTCATTTTCAATAAAATGAATAACTTCTTTTTTACTTAGCTCAAACTGTGGTCCTGCATCAATGCCCCTAAGATAATTAATTACATACTCTAGCTTACTATCTACAACATCATGATCGAGATAAAACTCTAACGCATATCTTGCAACAATAGATGGGGTATAGCTGTGACGGATTCTTTCGCTTAATCCAGCAATAAAATCTTTCCTAAGTTGGTTCATTTTTTCATCACCAATTTTATTGCTCTTCCTAACAAAGTTACTTTGCCTGCATCTATATCTGCTTTAGTGGGCGGGTAATGAGGTAAGTCTAAAATTTCGCCGTTTTTCATTTTTGGATGGACTCTATTTACTCGGCCTGAATGGTCGTATGTCTCCTCCCAAACGGTTACATTTCCTGTTGATGGATCCCATTCTGTAACGTGAGACCGGCCTCTCGTCGGTCCTTCGGTTCTAGCAGGAACCTCTGCATCATAGTATCGAATTCGTCCATCAGGCAAAGTCTTAGTTCTAACTGATGTTTTTTGAGCTTTTTCCAGAGCTCTTTGTTTTCTTCTTAATTTTATACCGGATTCGTCAGTCTCCGGACACCCACTCAACCCCAACGGATCCACCCAGCTCAGCGGGCTTGGCACATAGGCGTAGGCATTAACGCCGCCGGCTAAACCTATGGGGTCTGGCGATAAATACCGCAGGGCAGAGACATCATAATAGCGATAGCGGTTGTAAGACAACCCGCTTTCTTCGTCGTGATATTGCCCCTGAAAACGCAGTGGCTGCGGGATGTGGTTGACGAGGGTGAAGGACTGTTGTCCGTAGGCGTGGTACACCGCGCTCCACACTATTTCGCCGCTGGGGGAAACGAGCTCCTGCGGCGTGCCGAGGTGGTCGTTAATGTAGTAAAACACTTTGGTGTTTTTGCCGCGTCCGCCGAGCATCGCTAGCGGGCGAAAGCTGTTGCCGTTGGGTTCATAGACGTAGCTGCGGCAATTCGTGGCATCGGTGTGCGGCTCGGGGCCGAATGCGCTGGGATGCCCGCCGGGACAGGCGAGTTTTTCATCACACTCAGAAATGAGGCGGTCGTCCTGCCAGAAGAACAGCCGGCTTTCGCCCGTGAGCACATTGTGTTTGCGGACGCGTCTGCCAAAGCAATCATAGTCGTAGGTAAACGACGTTATTTCATTGCCGTGGCGGGTTTCACGAAAACCAACCAGCCGATGCTCACCGTCCCAACGATAATGGCGCACGGCGTATTGGTCAGAACCATAACTGTCTTGAATACAATTGCCGTATTCATCGTAGCGATAGTGATGGCTACCGAGCAGCGTTAGCCGGTTACCGGTAGTGCGTTTCAGCGCCTGAAGCTCCGGTGAAGCCGAAGCACCCAACACGTTATGGGTCGCATCCGGGGCAAATATTTCGTTGTGACCCGCGTAGCCCGCTTGAAGTAGCGCCGGTGTCGGGCGATAGGTTTCCTGCGTGAAGCGCCCGCGCACGTCGTGGTTGAAGGTTTTGCTGCCTTTGTGTTGGTCGGTGATGCTGGCGAGATTGCCGACGGCGTCGTAAGTGTAATCGCGCTGCACTAGCAGGTTAGGCTCGCCCTGACGTTGTACCTGCTGACGTTGCAGGCGTTGCAATGGGTCATGAATAAACTGACTCACCAGCTCACCGTGGCGGCGGGTGATTTCCTGTCCGTTGCGCCAGCCGTGTTCGGTGAGTAATTGCCCGTCGAGGTCGATACGGATAGTGCGCCCGTTATGGTGCAGAAAATCGAGCTGTTGGCCGTCTGGCAGACGCATCTGGGTGAGATTGCCAGCGGCGCCATACGCATAATGCTGGCTGGCAAAACACTGGTGCTCCTGCGTGAGTCGCCCGCATTTATCATATTGCCAAGCCAGCGGCCACGCCGTATCGTCGGCCAGATTGAGGCGCCCAAAACCATCGTAGCCGTAGGTCACGGTGACGCCATCTGGCGTAGTTTTGCTGCTGAGCCGACCGGCGACATCCCGTTGATAGGTGGTGACTAATGCGGTGTCGTCACGCAGGCTATCGCCATATTCAGTGCGCTTGGTGACGCTGCCGCTGGCGTCGTATTCCCAGCATAAACGCCGCCCGTCAAAGGTTTGCTCCTGACTGACGAGTCCGCCTGGCGTGTAGTCAATGTGATAGCGCTCGTGACGGGCGTTAATAATGTCGCTGACCTGTCCATGAATATTGTCATAGCGATATTCTTCGCTGGTGCCATTTGCGTAGATGATATGTTTGAGCAGAGTGGAGTGGGGCAGATACTCAAACCGAGTTTGATTGCCCAGCTCGTCTTGTTCGAGTGTGATTTGATTGTAGGCGTTGTATTGCCAGCGTTTAATCTGCCCGTTGGGCCAGCGAATAGCCACCAGCCTGTCAGCGTTATCCCAAGCAAACTGCGTGGCGTTAGGCGACAAGTTCGAGTCTGACGCCTGCGGCGGGCGTTCGCCCTGAAAAACTAACCGACCTTGCTCATCGTAACGATAATGAGTGACGACCCCATCGCGCGCGGTATGCTCAAATACCTGACCTAGCGCGTTAACGCTAAAAGCTTCATAGCTATCATCAGGAAAATGAATTCGGGTTAAGGCGCCTTCCTGTGACCATAGGTACTGGGTGGTATGCCCTTCAGCATCAATGTAATGACTCACATTGCCGTGCTGGTCATAGCGCCAGTGCTCACGGTGTTTGGCCAAACCATCGGCGCTTACATGGATTTTTTCAATTCGACGTCCGCGAGAATAACGGTAGCGGAGCCACTGTCCATCCGGCAGATGCTCGGCGATGACTTGATTGTCGCGGTTATAGCTGTATTGCGTTTGCTGCCCGAGTGGGTCAGTGGTGCTCAGTAACTCGCCCTGAGGCCCGTAGTGATTCTCCGTGGTGCCGCCATCAGCGCTGATGCTTTTGAGCAAACGCGCAGTACGGATATCGTGCTGCCAAACTTCTTGGCTGCCGTCTTCATAACAGACCGTGACGCAGCCGTTTTGAACATCCCATTGATAGCGGCGGTCGAGATTGGGCAGATTACTCCAATGGCGTATTGCTCGCGCCGATTTCCCTCGCCCGTCCCATTCCCAATAAAACTCTGCGCCGCCAGCTAACTGTCGTAGGGTAAATAGGTAATCGTCGCGGTAGGCGTAGCGTTCAGTTTCACCCGCTGCATTAATCGCGGCACAAAGCTGCCCATTGGTATCGTACTCATAGCGCATATGGACGAAATATTTATGTCCCGTGTCGGGCATCAGCGCATGGCAGTTGTGTACGCGTACCACGCTGGTCAGTCGCATACCGTGCGGCGTTTTGCTATAGCGAAGCTGCAACGCTGTACCTGCCGGATTATCTAATCGCGTTGGCAGCCCATTTTCGTAGTGCAGATTCAGGTGCTGTTGCTGGTTAGAAAAACCCGTTATTAGTCCATTTTCACCGTTGGCTGCACGCTTAACGTGCATCACCCAGCCCTCTAACGCAGCGCAGGACAATAAATATTCATCGTCGCTGCTGCCCAGCCAAACGGCCGCTTTGCCTAGGGGGTTAACGCCGCTAGGGATGTGTTGGTCGGGAAGCGGCAGGGTGGTTGTTAGGTTTTCGTGGTTTAGCCAAATAATGTGCTCATCGGTAAATCGAACGCTATGTTGTAGGCTGTGGCTCCAGCCATAGCCGAATACTGAATCACACTCAACAGAACTGCTACGGTACTGGCGAACAAAGCTGAAAGGGTGGATGCCGAGCAACGAAGCATCTTCTAGCCTGAGAAGTTCCTCACCGTTAACCATGGAAACGGGGCAGCCGTTGCTCTCTGTGCAGGTGGTGTTATCCGATGGGGTGTCGTTGTTATCTTCCGAAGGAGCATTATGCGTTTTTTGCTCGGTTTGAAGTTCAGTGCTGTCATTAGGGCCAAGATGAGTTTCTTTATCTGCGCCCAGTTTGGCGTTGGTTTGGCGAATATGGTTTTTTTTGCGTGAGGGTGAGAAAAACTTGCCCACCAGCTCGAAAATAGAGGAAAGGATTTTATTCAGCGCGTTCCATACCTCTTGAACGAGTTTTATGCCCTTAGAAACCAGCTTCCCAAGTTTGGAGGCTAAAAATAGGGCACCTACCGGAGCGGCGACCATAGACAGCAAGGCACCAAAAATAATTCCGGAAAGAATATCGCCAATCATGCCCGCAATAGAGGAGAGCAAATCGCCGAAAGGAAACATTCGAAGGCGTAGCATCGCGGCACGGGCAAACAGATAAAGTGCCGCTTCATCGTTAAAGAAGGCCATAAGATCGCGAGCGAGATCTTTGCTGCCGTTCAAGATACCGTTGATATCCGGCATGCCGATGTTTCCGATACAGGCCATGACGCCGCTGGCTTTTTGGCCGAGAGCTTCGGCGCTGGCGACAGGATCGGAAATGATGTTGTAGGCCACTTTGGTGTCGTCCCACAAATCGGTCACGCTGCTGCATAAACCCGTCGCAAAAGCTTCAGCTATCGATGTCGCGATGGCGCTTAGCGTCCATTGCGGTTTTTCGCTGGCCCACGAGGCGGATAGCTGAGCAAAGATATCCTGTGACAGCACGTCATAGGCGGCCAGCAGTTCTTTATTATGTGCTTCAAGGCTATCGTCGAGGGCTCGGGCGTAATACCTTTCTCCTGGTGTGAGATTGTCAAATTCGGCCTTGCCGTTGGCATCTGTTTTCTTGGCACCAACTTTGCTATCGGGGCTGAATGTTGCGTTGTGAAACAGCTCAACGTTGACATCGGGGATCGGTAAATCCAGCGTAGATTCATGTTTGATCACCACGGTGATTTTGCGATTTTTTGGACAAACGATGGCGGCGCTGAGAGATTCAGAATCATTTTGTGAAGCGGTCGTGCTGGTGCCGTTAATGCTAATAACGCGCTCCATTTCGAGCGTTGGGCCGCCGAACGCGCCTGAAATCGCGCTCTCTTTTGCCCACTTAGTGACGCATTCACGATAATCCTGCGTGATGAGCGTATTATTTTTAAACATCGCCAGTTCTTCATCGATACTGGCAACGTATTCAGCAAGTAAGTCCATGTGTATCGTCCGTGAAATCAATCAAAGCATGTAGTTAAGAGGTCAATGAAGCTAATAGCGCGGCCATTAACTGGTCGATTTGTCCTGAATGCAGATCGCTGTAACGGCATAGCTGTTCGGCTTTGCGGCGCAGCAGTGACTCCGGCATTGCGCTGTGTATTTCAGGATGGTTTTCACGCAGCAACTGCATAAGGTTGTGCACCAATGGCGCTGGATTTTCAGCGAGTATCTGGTTGAGCAAAGGCTGGGGTACGTGCCACCATGGAGAGGAACGCAGTGGGTAATCTGAGGGCAGCGTGAAGGTAAAGGCTTTTCCCGCCACCCAGTAGTTGGAAAAAACCGGTAACACGTAGCGCCAGTCGTCGCCTAAAAATTCAAGATGCAGGCGAAAATAACGTTCGTCCCAGTAGCGAAAAAATACCGCTTGGCCATTCGGCATGAACACCTGCGTCAGGCTGGCCATGTGCTGCACGATGGTTTCTTCAGGCAAAGGAGAAAGCGCTAACCAGCCCCAACCCGGTTCAGCCTGATTTTTAACCCATGATAAAAAAGCGCTGTAGGGTGAAAGCTCAACCAGCATGGGCATCACGGGATACCAGTTGGCATAAGGCGTACCTGCATACAACCCATCGGGGGTACGCCGCCCGTCGAGCTTGTAATAGGCTTTTAATCCTGCTGCACCGTTGGTGCTAGCCAGAACGGCATAAAGACGCGAGCTACTGGTTGAGGCGTTGGCTATCCATTCAGCGATGTCGATGTGAGGATCCTGCTGCTTTCCATGCATATCACAGACCTGTATTTCTTCAATTCAATCCATGCCCATCCAGCGCTGAAAATCATTAAGTTATCCCTGCTTATTCGATAACTTAATTTTTAAGAGTGGGGGCGTTTTTCCGAAGAATTAATATAACTGTTGGAATTGATGGTGGGTGAGAATTCTTGATGAGGGTTTTTCTTTTAACTGTTTGTATTTTAATGTTTAATTTATTTTTAAAGTTAAAAGTAAGTCAGGCTAATGTTTAGAGGCGGTAATGGGTTTTAGGTGGATTTTACATTCTGCTCGACATTTTATGAGAAATAATTACCGCCGGTGTTATCAACTTTAACTAAATCATGGAAGCTCTGTTCAGAAAGATGCAGATATCATATAGAGTATAGAATAGAGGGAATAGCTTTTGAGTAATACTGCTTCAGACTATATCAAAAATAGCTTATATACGAAAAAGTTGACGTAACAATAATGCGCCATGGGTAGGATATTAATTGTCATTAATGGTAGTGGCTCAATAAAAATGTATTAAATAGAATGAAAATAGCTATTGGTCTTTATGCTAGAAGATTCTTTATGTAAACATTAATTTATAGAGCGGATAATAATATGCGAAACCCCAAAAAAATATTGAATAACCCTGAAGATTTACGCCATGAAATTATGCAGGGAATAGTTTATGCTTACCAAGGGGAAATGATTTCTATCGATGAGTTTTCGGCTGTTTATCGTCAAGGTATTAATCCAGAACAGGTGGTTATCATCAGCGGCGGAGGAAGTGGTCATGAACCTACCTTCGCTGGATTCATCGGCGCTGGGGGCATTGATGGCTGTGCATTAGGGGAAGTTTTTACTTCTCCTTCACCCGATCAAATTATCGCGGTAGCTAAAGCAACACATAAGAATAATGGTGTGCTCTTCCTTTATGGGAATTATTCTGGTGACAGTATGAATTTTGATATTGCAGCAGAAATATTAGCGGATGAGGGTATTGAAACGCGCACTGTGAAAGCAACCGATGATATTGCCTCTGCACCTTTAGATCGAATATCGGATCGGCGTGGCGTCGGTGGCATTATGTTTTTATATAAAATTGCTGGCGCGGCGGCACAATATAAAAAATATGATCTCTCCCAATTGCAAGACGTAGTGGTAAAGGCGAACTTTAATACCTGCACTATTGGCGTCGCTTTAAATGGTTGCGCGTTGCCGCAATCTGATTCATTTAATTTTATTCTGGGTGACGACGAAATCGAAGTCGGTATTGGCATCCATGGTGAGCCGGGACTCTACCGCCAAAAATTGACGACGGCAGATGAGATTGTAGACGTCATGATTGAACGCTTATGCAAGGACAGAGCTTTTCAAGTAGGTGATCGCCTGTGTGTAGCCGTGAATAATTTGGGGGCGCTCAGTAATACAGAATTATTGGTGATCGGCCGCAGAGTAGGGATGGCGCTGGACGCTCGTGGTTTAGAAACCCACGACGTAGTCATTGGCCATTTTTGTACATCGCTGGAAATGTCTGGTTTTTCTATCAGTCTAATGTTGCTTGATGATGAACTACAGTCGCTCTACGACATGCCGCATTCTACGTTAGGTTGGAGTAAATAAAATGAATACCTCGCAGTTAAAGCAAATGATGTTATCAACCGCACACCAGATGATTGCGTGTGAACCCATGCTGACTGAATTAGATCAAGCGATTGGCGACGGCGATCATGGTATAGGCATGAAACGAGGTTTTTCGGCGCTGGTTAAACTCATTAATGACCAAACTTTTCAGCCACTAAACGTTGGGGAATGTTGGATTCAGATGGGGACTACGCTAATGACGTCTATGGGAGGAGCCTCTGGTGCAGTGTTTGGCACACTATTTCGCGCAGGAGGTAAAAGCTTAGCTGGCGAAACCGAATTTAGCTCTGTGTCGTTAGCACGTTGGTTGAATCAAGGATGGCTTGCGGTGCATGCGCGTGGAGGTGCGAAGCCTGGAGATAAAACGATGGTCGATGCGTTAGCTGCAGCCGCAGGAGTTGCAAACTCAGCGCAGTCTTTATCGTTGAGCGAAGCGCTAACCCGTTGTGCCGAGGCCGCAGACCAAGGAGCTGAAAGAACTAAAATGATGGTGGCATCCTTTGGAAGGGCAAAAAATTTGGGAGATAGAGCAATAGGGCATTGCGATCCGGGGGCTGTCTCTATGGCACTTATCCTACGATTTATGGCGCAATATGCCGAGAATGAGGTGGGCTAATTATATTATCAGCTAGCGGCCACACGGTGTAGCCGCTAGCTGTTTGATTAATCAAACCCAAAACCACGTGCAAAAAGCTGCTTTAACTCCCGCATAGCACACTCTTCATCTTGTCCTTCACAGATAATTTCGACCTGAGCGCGACCCTTAATCCCTGCGCCTAGAATCCCCATGATGCTTTTTGCTTTGATCGTTTTTCCGTTATAAACCAGCTCAATACGTGATTGGAAATTCCCTACAGCTTTAGCAAGAACCCCAGCGGGACGGGCATGAATACCGGTTTGATTACCCACGGTGACAGTTTCTTTTAGCATGAAAAAACCCTCTTTATCGTCAGTCTTGGGCTAAAAAATTATTCGCAAACATGCAATACCCGCTGACTAACAGTTGGGCAACATAGGCACCAGGATCAAGCAGCGACCGCGACCGTTCCCCGTGCGTTGCGGCGCGCCCATGTTTTGCTACCAGCGTGGTAGTGTTTTGTACGCCTAGTTTTGCTTCTTCATAAGCGAATTGAGCAATAGCCCCCCAACTCTGTGCCTTTGCATCTTGTTTGTTAAGTACGCTTATTGCGGGAAACAGACCATCAAGAAACGTCTTCTCGCCAAGTTGAGCTTTACCGCGATTTTGCACACCGTCGTAAAAGGCTTGAAATAAGCGGCCAAAATCCTCGCTTTTGAGTAGAGTTTTTCCTTTAAATTTTTTGCCTACCTCAATAAGACCTGAAGCCATTAAGGTTCCCATAGTGGAGGGGACTGCGGAGGACATAGTTTTTCCCGCGAGATAGAAAAACTTCCCAATATCAGTTTCGTCGCTGCGAGATACAGCATGATAGGCGGCGCCGAAGCCATCGCTCATGGTGAGGCCGAGATCTCCATCACCGACTATGCTATCCATTTCAATCAACTTTTCTTTTTGGGCCGACATAATATCCGCCCATTGAGCAAATAGTAATTTAAGCTGGCTGGCTGTCAGGTTCATATTATCTATTCCCCCTGAAATTGCTTAAACATAGGCGTATTGGCTTCATGTACCAACAGCTGTTTCAGTTCATCATCTAAGCGCATTAAACTGATCGATAACCCGGCCATTTCCATTGCAGTGGCATATTCGCCAACATAGGTTTTGAATACTTTTATTCCAGCATCTTTCAGTGTTTGATTGGCTCTTCCATAGACTAAATAAAGCTCTTCTAGAGGTGTTGCGCCGAGTCCATTGATCAGGATGGCTACTTCATCACCGGCATGTAGCGGGTAGTCTGCAAGCAGGTTACCCATTAGTTCATCAACAATGTTGTTAGCTGGTAGTTTCTCTCCACGACGAATACCGCTTTCGCCGTGAATACCAATGCCAATTTCCATTTCATCATTGCCAATATGAAAACTTGGCTTGCCTATGCGAGGAACAATACAGGGAGAAAGTCCAACGCCGATGGTTCTAATGTTATTGCAGGCTTTTTGCGCAATACGCTGGACGTTGGCTAAATCTAACATTTGTGCGGCAGCGGCACCGGCACATTTATACGCAAAAAAGATGCCCGCAACGCCACGGCGACGGCTTGGTTCACCAGTTGATGCCGGTGGGCAAGCAATATCATCGCCAGCGATAACGGTGGCCGTGACGATATTACTTTCGAACTCAGCCATTTCTGCAGCCATATCAAAATTGAAAATATCACCGTTATAGTTGCCATACAGATAGAGTACGCCTGCGCCTGAATCGACGGCCTGCGTGATTGATAAAATTTGCTCAGGACTAGGAGATTGGAAAACATCGCCAACACCACAACCGTCAAGCATACCTTTTCCTACATAGCCAAGAAAAAGGGGTAAATGTCCAGAGCCTCCACCGGTAACGATGGCGACTTTGCCTAGATGTTTATCGGTAGAGACTAAGCAATGCAGATCGTTATTAACAAAATTAAACTTTCCGGCGTGAGCGAGATAAATTCCATTTAATACTTCGGGAATAAAGTCTTCTGGTGAATTAATAAATTTTTTCATATTGTTTCTCAATGGAGTTAAAACAATAACTGCTATTGTGATATTAAGTAGCCTGCGCAATAGAATAGAGCGCAGGCTAATGCCGACCTGGTGTTGGCTGGGAGTAATTTATTGAAATAAAGTAATTAATTAGAATTTGATTTCTTTAGGATAAGCCCAACTCTGTAACTCATGAGGAGGGAAACTTTCTGGCTCTTTACCACCGTTGATCTGTAATGCATGGTAATATATTTCAGCCATTTCCTCGATGTAAGCCGACTTTAATACGGCCTCATACGGTTCTTTGTCTACCCCAATAACACCGTGTTTTTCCATTAAGATCGCATCTGCACGTAAAATGGGCTCGATAACGCTGGTGGAAAGTGCAGGCGTTCCGGGTCTGCCATAAGGTGCAACAGGAATAATGCCATCTTTTAAATTTAAAATTGCACATTCGTATACGATTGCTGGGATCGGTTTATTCAGTACTGCAAATGAAGTCGCAAAAATTGAATGAGTATGTGATATGGCAAATACATCTTGACGAGCTTTATAGATCTCAATATGCATTAGGCATTCGCTAGTAGGGCGAAGGCCTGATTCACTTTCAATAACGTTGGCATTAATATCCATAACAACAATGTCTCGTGGCGTGAGTACAGATTTATCAATCGTTGTCGGGGTGACGAGAATATATCCTTTTTCTTTATCTCGTACGCTAGAGTTTCCTGCTTTATGTTTACATAAACCCCATTGTTGGGCCATTTTGGCCATTTCTACCACTTGTTTTTTCTGAACTTCTAACATGATATATATCCTATAGTCAGAATGACGGAGATAGTGGCAATAAGTAAATGCCACGCAGTGTGATGTATATTAACAATACACAGAAAGATGCTGCAGTAACGCTTCTTTGTTTCCCGAATTGCGGATCTTTTCTCCGCCATCATTAAATTCAAGAAATTCGTTAAGTTGTGCTAGTGCTTTTAGGTGTTTTTGTGGGTTATTGGTAGCAAGAACAATAATAATGTCGGCTTGCATATAACCGGCAATATTAATTTTTTCTGGTAAGCGTAGCAGGGACATACAGATTTTATTTACGCCATCATCCACGCCTGCATGAGCAATAATGAGCCCCTCGGCCAACATGATATATGGTTGTTCAATAGAGATTTTATCAATCATAGTGGTGATGTAACGGGTTTCAAGCAGTTGTTCAGCTAGCAACGGAGCTGCTGCCTTGGCAATGGATTGCTCCCAAGACAAAGTATTTATATCTTGAAAATAAAGGTGTTCATTGCACAATAGTTCACTCAGTGACGGAGTTTCAGTGGTTAAAGAATGCGGCTGACATTCTGAACTGCTTTCGTCGTAAATATAGCTGGTTAGCTCTTTTTGTAAGCCACTTCTATCATGGATGTTGCCATATTTTTCAAGTATCAATAGTAATTCCTCTACTTGGATAATATGTGGATCTACACCTTGTAGTGAACTAATGACTTGATGACGAAATGTATTTTTATGAAAGCTGTTAATCGCAGGATTCACGACGAATAATATTTTATCCGTCTTAACGAAAGTCGTGGAGAAAACGATATCATAATGGCGGGAGTATTTTTCAAACTCTCTGCGTGACATCATTTCGATAAAATGCAGCTCTGGCAATAAAACCTGCAATGTTAAATAAAGATAAGTTGAGACAGTTGCACTATTTTCGCTAACGACAATTGCTGTTTTTTGCGTTTTGATTTGATTAATAAGCCCTTCTCGTGTGAGCCAGCCGCCAAATAAAACGGTTAAGAAAGCAACTTCCTCATTGGGTACTTCGCAGTGTAATATTTTTTCAAATGGCAACACTGCGCGACGTACCATCTCATGAAGATGATTAAACTCTTTCGCAACTAAATCATACACGCTATTGGCATTGATGTTAGTCAGATGATAGCGGATGCGATAATAAGCAGGTTTCCAGTGTTGATAGATCTTCTCGATTAACTCACTCTTTTCTTTGATAGTAATACAGCTAATTTTTTCAAAGTTATCAACTACCACAACTACACTTTCAAGTAGTAGCGTATCCAAATGAAAATATTTATCCGAAATTGTTTGAATATTTGAGCTTTGAATAATTGCAGTCAGAAATATATGTTCGTTATATTGAATTATTCCCATTTTGTGAATAATGTTTTGCATAATCTTGAAATCACGACCATGGGTGATTTCACTGTAGGTATCAGGAAGGAATTCTACTGTTTTTCCATGATTTATACGATGTTGGATAAAACAAATAAAATAGATTAGCTCTTGTAGTTGTTGATCGGTAAATTGAATTTTTAAGCATTTTTCAATCTCGCTGAAAAAATTACCAACCTGTTCAATGTGTTCAGAGATAACGTTGTTATATTGCGAAATAATGCTTTTAGCTATAGGGAGCATGAGAATGCTACGCAATGTACTGAGAAGAAGATAGCGTTTTTTAATTTCCTCACCCGCAACGTGATACCCTTGTTCACGGTTATAGCGAATTTTCAAGCTATACTGGCTAACACTTGATTTTATTTTCTTGATATCGTTAATAATGGTGTTTTGGCTAACGTTAAGTGCTGAAGTAAGATGTAATAAAGATAAACGTTCTTCTCTAGTTAGCAAAAAGAAAATAATTAATTTCCCGCGCTCTTCTTCTGCGAAAAGATAGCGATTATTAAATATGATGTCTTCTTGATGACGAAAGTTTTCTATAACGTGTTTGGGAACATGAAGTTTTCCTGTTTTTAATCGAGTGATAGTTTCAAAATGGTTTGATTCAAGGTAATCATTAATTTTTTTAATAGTGTAGCTTAATTGCTTGCGCGTTAAATTAAATTCAGACTCAAGCGCTACACCCGTGATACTAGGATCGCTCACAATCGCATCAAGTACGGTGAAGACTCGTTTATCTACAGCCATATGCAAGATCCTCGTATGTTAAAGGTGACACCAGCGCTCTGTCTTTTTAGCCGTTACGCCTCTGGTACCTGATTTACTTCAATGCTTGTTGTTTCTTGAGCTGTTTCTTTTCTTAATTCTTGCGCATAGAAAAAGTAACTACATGCCCAGAACACCGCTAACAGCAGTGGAATAAAACTTCCTTGCAAGAATTTGAATAAAAACGAGAATGCATAAGTAAAAACAGGGCCATCAATGGAACTATTGGAGATTAACTGTCCTGCAGGAATGTTAATAGCTTTAGTCGCAAGTCCTAGTTCTGTAATCATTGGCGCAAACTGAGTGCCAACAAATAGGAAGAATGGAATGCCAATAATACTGAGGATAACCATACGTAAAGTATTGCCTTTGGTAACCAGATAAGCGGGTACAATCAAGGCAATATTAATAATCCCGGCAAAAGGCAGTATCTTATTTCCGGGTAGAATAACGGCCCAGACAAGGGTTAATGGGATAGCTACAATGACTGCAAACCAAATTTCGCTTGCCCCCCCCATAAACGGCCAATCAATACCGATAAACAGTTTTCTACCTGAAAATTTGTTATTCATGTAGGTACTAATCGCTTCGGAGATTGGAGAAAGAGCTTGCATGAATAGCTTCGAAATCATAGGGAATAACATTAAAGCAGTAGCTGCTTGTACCCCGAGCATTAATGTTGCTGCAAGACTGTATCCGGCGATAATTCCAAACATGATACCTAGGAGAAAACCAATAGTATGGTTTTCAGCAAATACGCCCACCTTCTGGCGTAAAGCAGCCGCATCCATCGGCTTATTTAATACTGGGATTTTGCGTAGCAGTAGGTCGAAGGGATAATAGATGGCACCAAAAAAAACCATCCGATGGGTACAGGTTACACTGGGGATACCGGTCAGCTTTTCTATTCGATGCTGATGAATATCACCAGCATTCAGTTCCATGACAATTTGGAATGCGGCAATAATAAATGCCAGTGCCAAGCTCCAACCACGACCAAATATTGGTGTGGTCACGCTAATCACAATGAACGCAGTGAATATTTTTCCCCAAACGTTCCAGAGGTCAGCATTAAACGTGTTGGTTTTGTTGCCCATAAGCATCAGGATATTGACCCCTACCTGTAACGGGAACATGGCAAAAGCATAGGGCCATGCCCATGAGATATTTGCCATGGTCGTCCAACCGCCATCAATGATGCTTAACTCAAGCCCTGTACGTTTCATCATCGTTTGAGCCGCAACACCAATAGCTCCAACCATAAAGCTAATAAGCATACTCATGCCGACGAAAGCTACGCCGAGGGTGATAGCCGCTGATGCTGCATCTTTAAACTTCATGCGAACGATTAAGCCCGCAATTAGCATAATGAGAGGAACGAAAACTGGTGCACCTAAAGCTAGAATATAATTTATAATTGTACTGAGAAAGTTCATCGCTTTACTCCGTTACTTTATTTTTTAATCAATCCTATCATTTATTTCTTTCGCTGATTTTTGTTAGCAAGAAATTTCATTTATCAATATGATTATTTACATGCGTTAATTATTTTTTGTAACTCGACCTCCATTCCAATGCCGGTAAGAAATGCAATGCCGTTAATAACGGGGATGGGATACTCCTTATCTACTTTTGTAATGGCAACATACGCAAGACTATCCTTGATATGTGTATCTAGAGATTTAAGGTCAATGACTTCGACGTTAATATCACTAAGATTTTTCTCTTTTAGTAGCCGTGAAACTTTGCTTGCCACCGTTTGTGATGTTGCTACGCCACTTCCGCAAGCGACAATGATTTTTTTCATTTTATATTTTCCTCGTTATTAATTGTAATGGCTGATTTAAGCAGTTTTACTAAAGAGGCTGGTGTTGGTGCTTGATTCATTTTTTGAATAAAGTCTTCATCACTGAGGCACTCCATGAGCGTTTGTAATAGTGTGATGTGATGATTTTTATCTATAAATCCTAGTAGAAAGATGAACTTGGCTTCAAGCTCGTTATCGTCATTTGCCATTTCATGCCACGCAATTTCATGATGTAAGCGTGTTACGCAAATAAATGGTCTTATCACATGCTCAGTATCAGTATGTGGTAAAGCAACGACATAGGGGTGGGTAGGAAGTGCTGTGGGATATAGTTTCTCCCGCTGTTTAATAGCAGATAAAAAAGAATCGCGCACATAGCCACGATTTTTCAATGATAGAAATATAGAGTCAAAGTAATCATTTTGATGTTGAAAGGAACTTTCTATAAAAGTGAGTTCCTCGAAGAAATAGGCATCGGGATCTGAATGCGTATCCATATTATCTATAGCGACTATGGTCATAAAATTAGCCTTACTTAAAAGCTAGGAGTTGTAATGATATTAATCATCCGAGAAAGCTATGACGAATACTATCGATAACAAAAAATGCCCTATACATTGAGCATCATATTAACTTGTGGGAATTTGATCTGGTTCACTAATTTATAATTAGTAAGTGCGAAATAAAGATAGAATATGTAACTGATGTCACATTATAGAATTTAAAGGAGGGAGGCTTAGGGGAATAAACTTCCCCTAAATTTATCCGGACTAGATTATTTCAAAAATTTTAGTGAGAGCATCATTTAAATACCTTTATTAAATGATTTACTGACTATTATCTGACGTTTGCAACGGAACGATCACCACCGGCGTGGGTTTTACTTTCATGGCGCTCATCACGCCGATGACCAAGCACACCACACCGGCCAGCGTCAGCAGCGGTGGCCATTCGTGTCGCCAGATAAAGGCA
The DNA here is from genome assembly GCF_002355555.1 of Hafnia sp. CBA7124. Classification (NCBI taxonomy): domain Bacteria; kingdom Pseudomonadati; phylum Pseudomonadota; class Gammaproteobacteria; order Enterobacterales; family Hafniaceae; genus Hafnia; species Hafnia sp. CBA7124. The sequence continues at coordinate 979,151 of NZ_AP017469.1, forward strand.
TAGCTCAGACCTGCGAGGGTTTCAAAAACGATCAACGGCCCGACTTTAGCGGTTGGCAGGCGTTGGCTAGCTTGATTCCAACACAGCGTTCCCAGCCATGAGCACAGCAAACCGATGGTGAGCATCAGGCCAATAAATACCGCCGGACGTGGGCCAAATGGCATAGGGAAATCATCGGCGGTTATGGCGGAGTGCCCCCAAACCAGCAAATATCCCACTACCGCCAGCGGCAGCGTTACTAATCCCTGTGCGGTGGCCCATGTAGTCGGGCTTTTATCGGGATGCGTGCGTAGCCAGCTTGCGTTACGCATTGGATACCAGGTCCAGCACACCACGCCGATGAAGGCCAAGATCAAACCGGTGACGTAACGGAACATATCAGTGGGTGCGTGCGCGCTCTGTAGTTCCGCCACGTTGACGCATCCCAATCCTAAAGCAATCAATAGCAGCGAGGGGGCTAGGAGACGCCACGATAATTTTCCGTCCCGATGGCTATATTTCAGGTTTGCGCTTACGGAAATCACCACCGGTAAGGTGCCAATAATCATGGTGCTGACCGGTGCGCCCGTGCGTTGGATCGCGCTGGCTAAGCACAGGTAATAGATGAAATTCCCCACGATGGTGAGCTTAAGGGCTTCAATCCAATCGTTGCGTACCAACTGACGTAGACGATGGCGATCGTGCCACGCCAGCGGCAGCGCAATCAGGCCAAAAGCCAGATAGCGACCGACGGATTGCAAACTGGCAGGGTATTCCGGCACGATGAGCGGCCCCACGAAAATCAGTCCCCACATCAGCCCTGCGGTCAGCGCGTATAGCACGCCTATTAACATCTTTCTTAACTCTTCAAAGGGATTATGCAGCAAGTCTAGAAGGCGAAGAGGAAAGCGTCTTGTAGCAGATTGCTGTTTAGGTAAAAACAGTTGAAAAATTAACGTACCTGTTTTTGATAACGAGCGGGCGTGACGCCGTAAAAGCGGTTAAAAGCGCGGGTAAGATGAGCTTGATCGGTGAGGCCAACGGCGGCGGCGACCTGTGCGGGCGGTAAGCCTCGGGTTAACAAATTTTTAGCCTCATAGAGCCGATACGCCATCAGCATTTGCTGCGGCGTGACATGGTACTGCGCCTTAAACTGACGCAAAAAATGATAGGGGCTAAGATCGACCAACTGCGCCAATTCGGGCAACGTCATACGCCGATCTAAATGGGCGCGAAGATACTCTTTTACCGAGGTAAAGCGCTGCGGAGCATCAAGTTTCAGCGTTTGTGGTGCCTTGGCCCAATGGCGCGTTAATGTCAGCAGTTCACTCAGCAAACTGGATTGCGCGAGGGGTTCATCGTTTTGCCACAGGGCATTTATCAGCGAAGTGGTAGTTCGGGCCAACTGAGGATGATGATTTACCGCGTCGTTAAACCACCAGCCAGATTCGCCGCTCACCTCAGACAAAATTTCGGGTGTGAGATAAATCATGCGGTAGCGCCAGCCACCTTCGGTACCTGATTGGCCGGTATGTAGTTCGTCTGGGTTCATCAATACCAACGAGTCCGCTGGCGCAACGTGGTTCACACCGCGATAGCGAAAACGCTCGGCACCATACTCAATCGCGCCAATACCATAGGCTTCATGCGTATGCGGCTCAAATTCATGATGTTCAATATGCGCGCGATACACCTCAACGCCGGGCAAATGGGCGAAGTGTTTAAACTGGGCGCGATCTCGGTCATCGATAAATTGGGCTGGAACGCCGTGCATAACAAGTCTCTGGTCTACAGACAGTGGTAATGAGTAGGAGGTAAACCGTAACTATAGCGGAATTAGAGGTGCTGAAAATAAAAAAGCAGACCCAAAGGTCTGCTTTCGCGTTTATCAAAAGGAAAAACTAGTGACCAGAAGTTTGTGATTGGCGGCAAGCTTCAAACAGGAACCACACGCGGCGTTCGGTTTGATCGACCCAGTTTTCAATCAGGCTGGTGGTTGAAACATCATTATGCTCACTACATACCACATGCGCCGCACGCAGTTCAGCGGCCAGCAGCTTGTTGTCTTCACACAGTTCAGCCAGCATATCCAGCGGCTCAACATACTCGGCGTTGTTATCTTTAATGCGCTGCATTTTAGAAATCTGACCGATAGAGTGCAGGGTCATGCCACCGACTTTACGCACACGTTCAGCAATTTCATCGGTCATTGCGAATAGCTCTGCGCCTTGTTCGTCCAACAGCAGATGATAGTCACGGAAGTGCGGACCGCTCATGTGCCAGTGGAAGTTTTTAGTTTTTAAATAAAGCGCATAGATATCAGCAAGGATGGCGTTCATTGCACCGCTAATGTCTTTGGTGGCCTCAGCGCCCAAATCACTTGGGGTGGCTAGAGGAGTGAACTGACGTTTTTTTGCGTCACCGACTTTGCTTTTTTCCAGTTTTGGTGTGCTCATCTTTATCATCTCCTAAAGGTCTTGATAGATTCACAAATTGCCGTCTAGTAACTGTTTAGTACCGAGTCAGTATAGATCATCCTCACAAAATTAGAGTTTTATATGTATGACAATTATTGCCTATCATGTACGTGAATGTGTACGCTTTTGGCATTTATGCCGCTCAGCGTACGCCCCCTAAGGTGGTATGCAGCAGCCTAACATGCGGATAAAAAACAAGAATATTTTTCACGCGCATCGCGTGAATTATTTTTTCTGGGTCATGAAGGTGCGTATCGAGCAACAAACCTACCACGCTGCCGCTGTGTGCGACGTTCAAGCCGAATAAACCGTGCTGCTCAACAATTTCTACAATGTCATTAAATGCCGGTTTGGGCAGCAAGGCCTGACTGGCTTGGGCGCTTAGCGTGGTGGCTGCGCCAATTTTATGGCGGTTGTTTTCTCGCATTCCTTCGGTGAGCAACCGATGCGCCCGTTTCAACTGCGGTGCATATTCCTGCAACAGCGCTTGGCGTGGGCGACGATGATAGTCTTCGGTGCGCAAACAATCAGGGCTTTCCAACAACAGCATGTCCCATTCTGGGCATCGCTCGTGTAGCGGCGTTTGCGTCAGTGCCTGTTGATGATCGAACAGCGTCGGCGCTTGAAAAATCGTGCTGTCGGTCGGTTCAATGCCAACGCACAGCGACGCTAATTCTTTTTCAGTCAGTTGCATACCGAAGTGACGTGCGGTCGCGATTGCACAGGCGGCGATGTCTGCCGTGCTGCTGGCCATCCCTTTTGCAACCGGAATAGAGGATTCAAACTCAATGCGCAACCCGGCTTCAAGCGAAGAGGGCAACGATAAATGCCGTAAAACCGCGCGCAATACCAAGCGCATGCGCGCGCGCTCGGTGGGCAACGGCGTTCCATCGCTCACTGCCACCGTGCTAAACCAATTGACCGGGCAAGAGACCAGCTTTTCGCCGCCTTGGATCCAGCCTTGAATTAACTCACCGCACGAGGCGGGACAGCGTGCTTCAGCCATGATGCAGAATCTGTGTTAGGGCGGCAAGCAGGCGATCGTTGTCCTGCGGGCTTTTAATCGCCACACGATAATAGTCGGCGTTTAGCCCCGGATAGTTGGCGCAGTGTCGGATCAAAATATGGTGTTTCAATAGCGCCTGCTGCAATGCGAGCTGGCTGTCGGTACAGCGTATAAAGATATAGTTAGCGACGGGACGCCATACTTTCAGCCGTGGCAATGCCGCTAGCGCGGAGAACACCCGAGGTTGTTCCTGTGCCAGCCAGCGATGGGTTGCTTCAATGTAATCGGTGTCCTGCAAGATAATTTCGCCCGCCAGCGCGGCAAAAGCATTGATCGTCCAAGGCTCTCGTTGCTGCTTCATTTGCGTCACTAACTCCGCATTGGCGCTAACTAAATAGCCTAATCGTAATCCCGGAATAGCGAAAAACTTGGTCAATGAGCGCAGCACATACAGCTGAGGATACTGCGCTAATAAAGGAATAAAGCCGGTTTCCGTAGGGACGAAATCCAGAAAGGCTTCATCAAGTATTAGAGCAATATTCAGCGTGCGGCAGCGATCGGCGATAGCTAAAAGCAGGTTTTTATCCGGCAGCAATCCGGTGGGATTATTGGGAGTGCATAAAAATAGGCAATCGAGATCGGGCGTCAGTGCATCAAGAATACGGGTATCAGGCTGAAATCCGTCGTCCTCATGCAACGCATAATCAACGATGTCGCAGTTTATCCGCGTTAGCGCACGGCGATACTCGGCAAAACCGGGCGTTAATAGCAGCGCTTTGGCGGGTTGCAGTTGGTTAATTAAAGCAAAGATCAACTCGGTTTCGCCATTGCCTGCCATCACCCAAGACTCTGGGCAACCATGGTGCTGAGCTAGCGCCGCGTGTAGCTTTCGATACTCCACATCGGGATATTTTTCAGCCACCGACATTTGCTCGATGATGGCGTGCTTGAGCGACTCGGGCATGCCGAGCGGATTGATGTTGGCGCTGAAATCAATGATGTCGTGCGGAGAAACGCCCAGAGTAAGCGCGGTTTCTAGCACGTTGCCGCCGTGCTGACTGCTGATGGCCATAGGTATTCTCACTGGTCCCTAAAAAGTTGAGATATGTTAACTCATTCACACTCCATTCTAGGCTTTTGTTGATCTCACAATGGGTATATCTGTGATGAATGCTTTAACTTATGTACCCAGATCATTTATAGAAAAGTATAAATACAGGTTTTTGACGCGCCGTAAGGGCGTCAGGAAGGAGGTGCGTATTGTGCAAATACAATTCCTCCGCAGCCCCCGCTGCTGTGATGCCGACGAACCCACAAGACGCCACTGATGAACATCGGGAAGGTGTGGGTAAGGATGACGCTAAGCCAGAAGACCAGCCTGTAAAACCCAATATTGGGATATCAACATCTATTTCAGCTCCTTCGGTGGGAAGCGAGTTGTCATTCTTTCCCTGCATGCTGCGCTTTTGCTGCCGTGCATCGATCTGCTATGACAACGCAAAGCCCGCCCGCAAGGACGGGCTTTTTTGTTTGGCAGGCGGATGAATGAAGGCATTTCTTATTGGTGGAACCGGTAGCGGATGCGGTAAAACAACGCTAACACTTGGGCTGCTCCGAGCGCTAACGCGACGCGGTTTACAAGTGCAACCCTACAAAGTGGGCCCCGACTATATCGATACCGGCTGGCACAGCGCCGTTTCTGGCGTTGCGTCGCGTAACCTCGATGCCTTCATGCTGCCTCAGCCCACTTTAAATTGGCTCTATAACCAACATGCTCAAGCCGCCGATGTGGCCGTGATTGAAGGCGTGATGGGGCTATACGATGGCTATGGCACCGACCCCAACTATTGCAGCAGCGCCGGTATGGCCAAGCAGATTGGCTGTCCGGTTATTTTGGTGATCGACGGTAAAGCCGTTTCAACGTCAGCGGCAGCCACCGTGATGGGATTTTGTCATTTTGATCCGGCGGTGCGTATTGCGGGTGTCATTGTGAATCGCGTCAATAGCGAAACGCACTACCAACTGCTGAAACAAGCTATTGAAACTTACACTAAAATTCCCGTACTCGGGCGAATGCCTACTCTACCCAGCGTGAGTTTGCCTGAACGCCATCTCGGCTTGATTACCGCTCATGAACAGCAGGACATGGATGCGATATGGGACACCTTGGCGGATAGCCTTGAACAACATATCGACCTCGATCGTTTGTTGTCGTTGAGCGACGTACAACCCGCGCCGAATGCCTGTGCGCCTACGTTACCTGCGCCAGAATCTGGGAGAGGCCTAACCCTTGCGCTCGCCGACGACGAAGCTTTCCACTTTTACTATCCCGATAATTTACAGCTGCTTGAACAGCTCGGCATCCACATTGTGCGCTTCAGCCCCCTGCGCGATGAGGCGCTGCCTGCGTGCCAGATGGTCTATATCGGCGGCGGTTATCCCGAGTTATACGGAGAAACGCTGGCGAAAAACAGCAGCATGCGTCAGTCGCTGCGTGATGCGCATCAGCGTGGCGTAGCTATTTATGCCGAGTGCGGCGGCCTGATGTATTTGGGCACGACGTTAAAAGATCAGTCTGGAAACACGTACGCGATGACCGGGATTTTCCCCGGAGAAAGCCGCATGGAAGGGCGTTTAAAGCGTTTTGGTTACTGCCAAGCCACCGCGGTGCATGACACGTTACTGGCGGCAGAAGGAGAAACCCTTCGCGGTCATGAGTTCCATTATTCAGATTTTCATACCGATTTCCCGCCTGTTTTCCAGTTTGAAAAACAACGCGACGGCGTAACGCAACAGCGTTGGCAGGGGGGATATCAAATGGGAAATACCCTCGCCAGTTACCTCCATCTTCATTTTTACCAGCACCCAGAAATGCTAAGCCATTGGCTAAAGAGAGGGCGAGCGTTGTGATCAGTTTCTCTGCTTGTCTGGTGGCCTATCTCTTGGATCTGCGCTTGGGCGATCCGCCAACGTGGCCGCATCCGGTGCGTTGGATCGGTAATTTTATCACTTGGGTTCAGAAAGGTATCCGCTCGCTTTGCCGCACCGAAGGTGCGCTGTACGTCGGCGGGGCGTTTTTATGGCTGATTGTGGTCGGCGTGTGCTGGGGGACGACCTACGCACTGCTTGAGCTTTTGTCACAGCTAAATCCATGGCTCAACTGGCTGGCGCAGGTGTGGATTATTTACACGCTATTAGCGGGGCGCTGCCTAAGTGATGCAGCTATGGGGGTATACGTCGCTCTGCAAAATGGATCGCTTGAAGAGTGCCGCCGTCAGCTTTCATACATAGTTGGGCGCGACACGTCTGAGCTCGATCGCCCGCAGATTACCCGAGCGGTGGTTGAAACGGTGGCGGAGAACAGCGTGGATGGCGTGATTGCGCCGCTTTTCTTTCTTTTCATCGGCGGCGTGCCGCTGATGGTGGCCTACAAAGCGGTGAATACCCTTGATTCAATGGTTGGCTATCGGACGGAAAAATATCGTGCTATCGGCTGTGTTTCGGCGCGAATGGACGATCTTGCCAATCTGATTCCAGCGCGTTTGAGCTGGCTGCTGCTGAGCGTTGCCGCTCGCATGCTGTGCCTTAACAGCAAACAGGCACTCAAAATCGGCTGGCGCGATCGTTATCTGCATAAAAGCCCCAACTGCGCGTGGTCTGAAGCCACCGTGGCTGGTGCGCTCGGTGTTCGCCTCGGTGGGCCGAATAAATACTTCGGTGAATGGGTTGAGAAACCGTGGATTGGCGACGAAGAGCGCGAGATTAGCATTCAAGATATTCGCCTCAGTATTCGACTCATGATGACGGCGTCCGCGCTGGCGTTGGCGCTTTTTGCATTCGCCAGATGGGCAGTGGTGTTTTGACCTGACCAATTTGACCCCCTCCCAACCCTCCCCTTGGCAGGGGAGGGAATCGCTCGGCGTTGCGTTTGCCAAGAGATAAAGGCAAGCCGGCTTTTTAAAGGAGATACAGGGAAGCCGATGGAGGCGCCGTTATGCCCCTCCCCCTGAGAAGGGGGAGGTTGGGAGGGGGTAATGCAAAAGATAGAGGTATGAAAGTCACGCTGGATCAACCACACAGGATGAACAATGAACTACAACAAGAATCCCCAGAACATTGAGCAGCACAGCTTTGAGATCATTTCTCAGATTATCGCCGACGAGCGCCCTGATTACCGTTTTGCCGATGAGCTGCAAGAAAAAATCATTAAACGCGCAATTCATACCAGCGCTGACTTTGAATGGCTGGATATCCTGCATTTCTCGCCAGATGTTTTATCCCGTATTACACAGGCTCTGCGTCGTGGCTGCACGATCTACACCGACACCACCATGGCGCTTTCCGGCATCAATAAAACCCAGCTTGAGCAGTTAGGATGCCAATGGCAGTGCTATATCTCGGATCCGCGCGCGGTCGCAATCGCTAAGTCTCAGGGGATTACCCGCTCGATGGCGGCGGTGGATCTCGCGGCGCAGGAGCAGGGGGAAAAGCTGTTTGTGTTTGGCAATGCCCCCACCGCGTTATTCCGCTTATTAGAACTGCATCAACAAGGCGTGATGACGCCTACTGCGGTCATTGGTGTTCCGGTCGGTTTTGTTGGCGCAGCCGAATCCAAACAAGCGCTGGCAGAAAGCGATTTGCCGGGCATTGCAGCCTTAGGGCGCAAGGGCGGCAGCAATATTGCCGCGGCTATTGTTAACGCCATTTTATACCACATGCGAGATGCGCAATGAGCGACACCGGACTGGATACGTTATGGCATAACGGCAAAAGCTATCGTAAGGGCTACACCACCGGTTCTTGTGCCACCGCGGCGGCGAAAGTCGCTGCGCTGATGGTGCTGCGCCAGCAGGTGATCAATCAGATTTCTATCGTTACACCTTCGGGCGTTACGCTGCGGTTAAACGTTGAGCAACCTTTGATTTGCGGTCAGCAGGCCAGCGCAGCGATTCGTAAAGACGGCGGTGACGACGTGGATGCCACGCATGGAATGCTGATTTTTGCTCAGGTAGCGCTCAACGACAGCGGCAGCATTAGCATTGTCGGCGGTGAAGGCGTCGGCACCGTAACGCGTAAAGGCATTGGTTTGCCGGTGGGAAGTTCAGCCATTAACCGCACGCCGCTGCATACCATTGAAGAAGCGGTGCGTGAAGTGATCGGGCCTGAACGCGGCGCTGAGATTGTTATTTTTGCTCCAGAAGGTGAAGAGCGGGCGCAAAAAACCTACAACGGGCGGCTCGGTATTTTAGGTGGGATCTCGATTATCGGCACCACCGGCATTGTGACCCCGATGTCTGAAGAGAGCTGGAAACGTTCGCTGGCTTTAGAGCTTGAAATGAAGCGCGCTCAGGGGATGACCAGCGTGATCCTCGTTCCGGGTAATCATGGTGAACGCTTTGTACAAGAACAGATGCAGTTAAACGGTGACCGCGTAGTCACCATGAGTAATTTTGTCGGCTACATGCTGCAAGAAACTCAGCGTCTCGGTTTTCGCCGCGTGGTGTTGGTGGGGCACTTAGGGAAACTTATCAAAGTGGCTGCCGGCATTTTTCATACCCATAGCCATATTGCCGATGGTCGCATGGAAACGCTGGTCACGCGGCTTGCGCTGATGGGCGCTCCGCGTGAATTACTGCAAGCGGTGTTTGAATGCAGCACTACGGAAGCCGCGATGGAGCTGATAGAACAGCACGGTTTGCAGGCTGTGTATAACGATATCGCGCAGGCAATCTGCGCGCGTATCAATCAAATGCTGCGCTTTGCGGTACAGCCGCTGCAATGCGATGCGGTGCTGTTTTCATTCGACAATATTGTGCTCGGCAGTAATCGCCCAGTTAACGACATTGTTGCCGATTTACGTACCGAAATTTCCCAAGAAATTCTCTGCGAAAAGGAGTCTTCATGATTCACGTTGTTGGCATGGGGCCGGGGCATCAGGATTACATCACGCCGCTGGCAAAAAGATTAATTTCACAGGCTGACGTTCTGGTGGGCTGGTCACGTCATTTAAGTGCCTACCACGAATTTCATGGTGAGAAACTGGCCATCGGCAGCGATCTGACTCAGATGGCGCTGTGGCTACAGAATAACGCTGATCGCAATATCGTGGTTCTCGCTTCGGGTGAACCGATGCTGTACGGCATTGGCAAACGCTTGATACAAGATCTTCCGCGGGAAAAACTCAATATCGTGTCGGGCATTAGCTCAATACAGTATCTGTTCTCGCGCATCGCCGTGGATATGAACGATATCTACATCACCAGCTGTCACGGCAAGCAGCCTGATTTTGATTTTGTTTTGCAGCACGAAAAAGTAGCGATGGTGACTGACCACCACATGGGGCCGTATCAAATCGCCCAGCAAATTCTGCGTCGTGGGGCAAAACGGACGCTGGTGATTGGCGAAAACCTCTCTTATCCCGATGAATGCATTCACATTTTGCCTCCTCAGCAGGTACAGCAGGCTTACGCAATGAACGTGGTGGCGATCCTCAATGAAAGATGATCTGTTTCTACGCGGCCATAAAGTGCCGATGACTAAAGAAGAAGTGCGCCTTTCGGCATTAGAGCGGCTTAATCTGCGAACGGCTAAACGTCTGATTGACGTTGGGGCAGGAACAGGAAGCGTCTCTTTGGAGGCCGCTCTCCGCTATCCCGATCTGCATATCACCGCCATCGAGCGCAATCCTGCGGCACTGGCGCTGATTGAGGAAAACTGCCGCCATTTTGGCTGCCAGAATATTGATATTGTAGCTGCGGATGCGCCACTGGCGTTAGACGTGCGCGCCGATGCGGTATTTATCGGCGGCAGCGGTGGCAATCTCCCCGACATCATTGATTGGGCGCTGGCATTACTTAACGACGGCGGCAGCCTAGTGATGAATTTTATTCTGCTGGAAAACTATCAGCAGGCGTTCAATCAACTGCAAAACCGAGCGGTAGTTGAACTGGAAAGTAGCCTGATTCAGATCTCTCGCCTTACCGCGCTGGGCAGCGGTCACTATTTCAAACCTAACAATCCTACTTATCTGATTTCCTGCCGTAAGGAGCAAACGCATGGCTGAGTCTATCGATCGCGCACAGGTCTATTTCATCGGTGCAGGGCCGGGCGATCCTGAGCTTATTACGCTGAAAGGCCATCGAATTTTATCGCAGGCTGATGTGGTGATTTTTGCGGGATCGCTGATTAATCACGATCTGCTGAATTACTGCAAACCGCAGGCAGAATGCCACGATAGCGCAGGGCTAAACCTCCAGCAGATTATCGAACTGATGGAACAGGGCATTCGTGCCGGAAAACTGGTGGTGCGGTTACAAACCGGCGATCTGTCGTTGTACGGATCTATCCGTGAGCAAGGCGAAGAGCTGGGCAAGCTGGGTATTGGTTTTAGCTCGGTGCCGGGTGTGAGCTCGTTCTTAGGAGCCGCTTCACAGCTGGGTGTGGAATATACGGTGCCTGAGGTTTCTCAAAGTCTGGTGATCACCCGCATGTCCGGACGCACGCCAACGCCTGAGCGTGAGTCATTAGAATCCTTCGCCGCGCACCAAACGTCGATGGCGATTTTCCTTTCGGTACAAGATATTGGTGATGTTGTTGAGCGCCTGCTGAGCGGCGGCTATCCGGCAACCACGCCGGTGGCGGTGGTCTACAAAGCAACTTGGCCAGATCACCAAACGGTACGCGGCACCTTGGAAACCATTGCGCCCTTAGTGCGCAACGCAGGTATTCGAAAAACGGCGCTAATTCTGGTGGGCGCGTTCCTTGGTGATGAATATCACTACTCCAAGCTGTATGACGCAGGCTTTAGCCATGAATACCGTCAGGCCTGAGCCGATGAAGGTGGAATCGCTGGCGTTGTTTTGCCTGACGCCGGGCGGCGTTCGCCTGGCACAGCGCCTGCGTCCTTTGCTGCCACAGCTATCCACCATCAGCGAATGCTTTACCAGCGAAAAATTGCTCCAGCCCGGTTTCACCGCGTTTAGCGGATCCTTTGCCGAAACGATGGCGCAGGCGTTCAAACGCTTTGATGCACTGGTGGTGATCGGCGCAACGGGGATCGTGGTGCGGGTGATCGCGCCGCTGTTACAGGACAAGCTAACCGATCCTGCGGTGGTGGTGCTTGATGAGCGCGGCGAGCATGCGATCAGTTTGCTTTCAGGGCATATGGGCGGCGCGAATCGGCTCACTCAGCAGATCGCCGAGTTAATTAACGCCGATCCGGTGATCACCACCTCAACCGACGTAAACGGTGTTGCGGCGCTGGATCTTTTAGCGCAGAAGCTCGATGCGGAGATCGCGGATTTTCGACATGCGGTGAAGAGCGTGAACCAAATGCTGGTGAGCGGCGATCGCGTCGGGCTATGGCTTGATCCGCGCGTTAATGTGCAACTCACCGAGTACGATCAACGTGGATTTATTCCCGTAGCCGATCTTCATTCATTGCCCGATCTTTCTGTGCTGGTATGCATTAGCTATCACTCGGATCTGCCACCAACGGCGATCCCGGTTTACCAACTGGTGCCTAAACGTGTGGTATTGGGCGTGGGCTGTCGAAGAGATACGCCGTTTGCCACGTTGCATCCGCTGCTATTGCAGAAATTTGCCGAGCTGCATATCGATCCACTCGCGCTACGCGCCATCGGTAGCATTACGTTGAAACAGGATGAAGCCGCGCTACAACAGCTGGCGCATTGCTATCGCGTTCCTTTCTATGTGTTTACGCCCGAAGCGCTGCGTGTGCATGAACATCGCTTCCCGTGTTCGAATTTTGTGCGTCAAACCGTCGGCGTGGGCTGCGTATCTCAACCTGCTGCATGTCTGCTGCTCGAAGAGTACGGCGGCGGAAAAATCATTGGGGAGACGCTGCGAGAGCAGGGAGTCACCCTTACTTTGGCTCTAACCCTTCAGGAAACTCTCTGATGTTATATGTAATCGGCATTGGTCCAGGTAGTCAGTCCATGATGACGCTGGAAGCCATCGAAGCTATTCGTGACGCAGATATTATCGTGGGCTACAAAACTTACACCCACTTGGTAAAAGCCCTGACCACCGATAAAGAGGTGATCAAAACGGGTATGTGTAAAGAGATTGAGCGCTGTCAGGAAGCGTTGAATCTTGCCGTACAAGGCAAAAAAGTTGCCTTGATCAGCAGTGGTGATGCGGGCATTTATGGCATGGCGGGACTGATCCTTGAGCTGGTGACCAAGCAAAAGCTGGACGTTGAAGTCAAGCTGATCGCTGGCGTAACCGCCAGTACCGCGGCGGCATCGTTGCTGGGTGCGCCGCTGATGCACGATTTTTGTCATATCAGCCTGAGCGATCTGCTTACCCCGTGGCCGGTGATTGAACAACGCGTGATTGCCGCTGCGCAGGCCGATTTTGTTATCTGTTTCTACAATCCGCGCAGCCGTGGCCGCGCTGACCACCTTGCTCGCGCCTTCGACCTGATGCGTCCTTACACCGCCGCCAGCACGCCGGTGGGCGTGGTCAAAGCGGCGGGGCGCAAAAAGCAGGAGAAATGGCTAACCACCTTCGGTGAGATGGACTTTGAAAATGTCGATATGACCAGTCTGGTGATTGTCGGCAATAAAACCACCTACTGTCAGGACGGCTTGATGATTACGCCGCGCGGCTATGTTTTATAACGATATTTCTAGCAGCAATGCGCCCGAAGCCAATATGGCCACAACGGCAAGCAAACCCACTCTGCACATTTTTGGCGGTACGTCAGATGCGCGCCATATTTGTCAGCGTCTTGATGAGGTGGGGCTGAGTTACAGCCTCTCGGTTGCAACCGATGCGGGGCGCGAACTGGCGGGAAATATCAACGGTGAAATTATCGTTGGGCGTATGGATGCCGCGCAGATGAGCGAATGGCTGCGAGCGCGCCGGGTTACGCAGGTTATTGATGCCTCACATCCTTACGCAGGCGTGTTAAGCGCCAATATCGCACACGCCTGCGCCACTCAGAACATTGCGCTGTTGCGCTATTTACGCCCTAGCGAAATTGATGCTTTAGAACATCCTTTGCTGCACAAAGTGGCGAGCGTGGAAGAGGCCTGCGTGGTTGCACATCGTTTAGGTGAGCGGGTGCTATTGACCACTGGGAGTAAACAGCTGGCTGACTTTGTGCGTTTGCTGGCGGGCAAAACCCTTTTTGCGCGCGTATTACCGACGCCGGACGTCCTGTTGCAGTGTCAGGATTTAGGGCTGGGCGTAGATAACGTGCTGGCGCTGAAGGGGCCGTTTAGCGCCGAGATGAATCAGGCAACTTATCAGCATTGTCAGGCTGACGTGGTGATCACCAAAGAGTCTGGTGCAGAAGGGGGATATCAGCAAAAAGTCGTCCCTTGTTTGGCGCTGAATATTCCCTGCATCGTGATTTGTCGTCCTTCAGAACCTATGGCTGAAGGGCAGATTCGAGTGAGTTCTCTGGCTGAACTTGAACCCTATCTAGCCGACTGGTTACAAAATAAAAAGAGCCAATACCTATGAAAAAAGCCATTTTAATTATCAGTTTTGGTACCAGCTATCACGAGACGCGAGCGAAAACCATTGATGCCTGCGAGCGTCGTTTAGCGGAATCCTGTCCCGATCGTGATGCGTTTCGCGCCTTCACGTCCGAGATGATTATTCGCAAGTTAGCGAAGCGAGATGGAATGCAAATCGATAACCCAAATCAGGCGCTGCAGCGTTTGGCTGAACAGGGTTATCAGGACGTTGTCATCCAGTCATTGCACATCATCAACGGCGATGAATATGAAAAGGTTGTGACTCAGGTTCGCGCTCATGCAGGGATGTTTAAACGGCTGCGTATCGGCGTGCCGTTACTGAGTAGCCATGACGATTTTGAGCAACTGATCGCGGCCATGAAGTCACAGATGCCAGCTTTAGCCGACGATGAGCGCGTGGTGTTTATGGGCCATGGCGCGACGCATCATGCCTTTGCCGCTTACGCCTGCCTCGATCATATGCTGATGATCCACCAGATCCCCGCGATGGTAGGAGCCGTAGAGAGCTATCCCGAGATTCACCATGTGGTGACGCGTTTACAGCAACAAAATGTGCGCCGTGTGCATTTGATGCCGCTAATGCTGGTGGCAGGCGATCACGCCATTAACGATATGGCCTCTGACGATGAAGATTCGTGGAAAACCCAGCTCGCTCAGGCCGGCATTGAAGCCACGCCGTGGCTGCAAGGGCTGGGCGAAAATCCACTTATCCAACAAATGTTTGTTGAGCACTTACACGATGTTTTACACCAAGCAGAGGAGGCGGCCTGATGAGCGATGTGAAAAAGGGAAAAGTGTGGGCGATTGCCACCGGCCCGGGCAGCAGCGATTTGATTACCGTTCGTGCCGCGCGGCAACTCGGTGAACTGGATGTGCTGTATGCCCCCGCGGGGCGCAAGGGAGGCGATAGTCTTGCGCTGTCTATCGTGCGTGAATTTTTATCTCCTACGCTCGATATCAAAGAGCGCCATTTCCCGATGAGCGCCGATCAAGGAGAAAAAAGCACCGCATGGGACGCCGTTGCGCAGGAGATGCAAACGGACGCAGAGCAAGGGCTTCAGGTCGGTTTTATTACGCTGGGTGACGCCATGCTGTTCAGCACATGGGTGTTTTTGCTGGAACGCCTACGCGGATACGTGGATATCGAAATTATACCCGGCGTGACCTCGTTTGCCTGCATTGCCGCCCGCGCCCAGTTTCCTTTGGCGATGGAGCAGCAGTCTATGGCGGTGGTGGCCTGTACTGCACCTGAAGAGGAGCTTGAACAAGCGCTGCTTAACCATGAATGCGTGGTGATGATGAAAGTGTATGGCCGAGTTATTCAGATACGCGAAATGCTGCGTCGTCTGGGATTGCTCGACCATGCAATTTTGATGGCTGAAGCATCGCTGCCGAATGAGCAATGTTTCCATCATCTCGATGAGATCCACGAAGACACCAAGCTGCCGTACTTTTCGACGATTTTGGTGAATCGGGCAAGCTGAATTTTAATTTACCCCACCCCAGCCCTCCCCTTCGCAGGGGAGGGAGCCGTTCGGTGATCTGCTCCTCCCCCTGCGAAGGGGGAGGTTGGGAGGGGGTTATAAACGTAAATAAGGGGCATAAATGAAAAACCTCCAACAACTCCCGCTCTACGGCATGGCGCTGGCGGTTCTGCTGACGCTCGCGCCACAAGAAGCATTTGCTATGCATATCATGGAAGGCTTTTTACCGCCTTTCTGGGCCTTGGCATGGTGGCTGATGTTTTTGCCTTGTTTAGTGATTGGGGCAACGCGTCTTAAAGCCATCGTACGCGATGACAGCGATAAAAAAGTTCTGCTGGCGTTATGTGCGGCCTTCATTTTTGTGCTGTCGGCGCTAAAAATTCCTTCGGTAACAGGCAGCTGTTCGCATCCAACCGGCGTGGGTTTAGCCGTGATTTTGTTTGGCCCGTGGGTGGTTTCGGTGCTCGGCGCTATTGTTTTGCTATTCCAAGCCCTGTTCTTGGCGCACGGCGGTTTGACCACGCTAGGTGCGAATGGAATGTCGATGGCGGTTATTGGGCCGATGGCGGGCTACGTGGTATGGAAATTAGCGACTCGAGCAGGAATGCGACGTGATGTAGCGGTGTTCCTGTGCGCGGCACTAGCCGATTTAGTGACCTATTTTGTGACGTCGGTACAGTTGGGATTGGCTTTCCCCGATCCTCAACTAGGCGTTATGGCATCGGTAACCAAATTTATGGCCATTTTCTGCCTGACGCAGGTGCCTATCGCTATTGCTGAAGGGCTGTTAACCGTGCTGATTTATGACCAACTATGCAAGCGCCAACTGATTGCTGCAAGGAGCCTTTAAAATGAAAAAAACGCTGATTTTGATCTTTCTGGTGATTGCTTTGGCCGTTTTGCCTTTCTTCATTAATCACGGCGGCGAATATGGCGGTTCAGACGATCAGGCCGAAGGCGTGATTGCTCAAATGGCACCTAGCTATAAACCGTGGTTTGAGCCGCTGTATGAACCTGCAAGCGGTGAAATAGAAAGCCTGTTGTTCACGCTGCAAGGCTCCTTCGGTGCTGCGGTGATTTTCTATATCTTGGGCTATTACCGAGGGCGTCGCACCGTTCATGCTGGAGATTGATAAGCTTTCTTACGGCAGCCGCTGGAGCCAAAAAAAACCAGAGCATAAGTTTGCCTTGTATCTGGTTTTATTGCTGACCGCACTGTTGGGTTCCCCGTGGATCCAACTGTGCGTGCTGCTGTTTTGCGCCGGGCTCACCTGTTATTTATTGCGTGTGGGGGTACGGCGTTATCTCCGCTGGCTGGCGGTGCCGTTGGCATTTTTGTTCACTGGGCTAATGGGCGTGGTGCTGTCGTTCTCGTGGCAGGCGGATACGCTGTTGTATAGCGTTCACATCGGCCATTTGGCCTTGGGCGTTGAGCGCAGTGGATTAATCACGGGGATGAATACGCTGTGTCGCAGCTTGGCGGCGTTATCGGCGACGTACCTCTTCGTACTAACCACGCCTTTCAGCCAGTGGGTGCGCCTGCTCAAGCGCAGCCATCTTCCGCTGGTATTGATTGAACAAGTGCTGCTGACCTACCGCTTTATCTTCATTTTTATTGAGGAAGCCGCTGCTATTCATCGCGCTCAGTCACTGCGGTTTGGCTATGTTTCGTTGCGCACGGGCTACCGTTCGTTGTCGATGTTAGTCGGCATGCTGCTGGCGCGCGTGATGGAGCGTCATAAGCAGATGAGCATCGCGTTAGAAGTTAAATTGTACAACGGAGATTTTCATCTGTGAGCACTTCTGGACTCGCCACTCAGCATCTCAGTTTTCAGTATCAGGACGGGGAGAGCGTGCTGCACGATCTCTCGCTGGATTTTAATCGCGGTCAGGTAACCGGTTTATTAGGTGCCAACGGCTGTGGGAAATCTACGTTGTTTATGAATCTGCTGGGAATATTGCAGCCACATCAGGGCTGCGTGATGTGGCAGGGAGAAAAACTGAGCTACGACAAACGTAGCCTTCGCGCACTGCGCCAGCAGGTGGCGATGGTTTTCCAAGAGCCCGACCAGCAAATTTTTTATACCGATATTGACAGCGATATTGCCTTCAGCCTGCGTAATCTTGGCGTTGATGAAGACACCATTCGTCATCGCACCGAGCAGGCTCTAACGCTGGTGGACGCGCTCAGTTTTCGCCATAAACCGGTGCAGTATTTAAGTCACGGGCAGAAAAAACGCGTGGCGATTGCAGGCGCTTTGGTGATGAATGCGGATTATCTGCTGTTGGATGAACCGACCGCCGGACTTGACCCTTCAGGCCGTCAGCAGATGATTCATATTATTCAGAAGATTGTGGATCAGGGTAAACGCGTGGTGATCTCCAGTCACGATATTGATTTGATTTATGAAGTTTGCGATTACCTGTATGTTCTCGCGCAGGGAAAACTGCTGAGTGAGGGGCGCGAGAACGAGGTTTTCCTACAGCGCGAGATGCTACAACGCGCGGGATTAGTTCAACCATGGCTGGTGAAAATGCATCAGCAGCTGGGATTGCCGTTGTTTAAAACCGAGCATGAGCTGTTTGCTTTCAAGCCGGAATTCATGCCAGAACAGGTTAAATAGGAAGATATCATGGGTTTATCCATCATGGTGCAAGGCACCGCATCGGACGTAGGTAAAAGTGTTCTGGTTGCTGGACTGTGTCGTATTTTCCATCAAGACGGTTATCGTATAGCACCGTTCAAATCTCAAAATATGGCGCTGAATTCAGGGATTACCGCTGATGGCGGCGAGATGGGCCGAGCACAGATTTTTCAGGCCGAAGCGGCGGGCATCGAACCCGATGTGCGTATGAATCCGGTTTTGCTCAAGCCAACCAGCGACTGCCGTGCGCAGGTGGTGCTGATGGGGAAAGTAGCCGATCAGATGGACGCGGTGACCTATCACGAATTCAAACCACAACTGCTGGAGCAGATTGCCCAGGTCTATCAAAGTCTTGCGGATGAAGTGGATATCATGGTGCTGGAAGGCGCGGGCAGCCCAGCGGAAATCAATCTGCGCGATCGCGATATTGTGAATATGGGGATGGCCGAGAAAGTGGATGTTCCCGTTATTCTAGTGGCCGATATCGACCGTGGCGGGGTGTTCGCCTCCATCTATGGCACCTTGGCCTTGCTGGAACCTGATGAACGGGCGCGGGTAAAAGGCGTCATTATTAATAAATTCCGCGGTGATGTGAGCTTATTAACCTCAGGTTTGCGCCAGATAGAAGAGCTGACTCACGTGCCTGTGATCGGTGTGATGCCGTGGATCGATGTGCAGTTGGAAGATGAAGACGGCGTTGCGCTGCAAAAAGGCAAATATCGTCAGCAAAATGAGAATGTATTGGATATCGCGGTGATCCAAACGCCGTATATATCTAACTTCACCGATTTTAATGCGCTCAATGCACAGTCAGATGTGCGGCTGCGCTATGTCACGCATCGTGATGAACTGGGCGCACCCGATTTGTTGATTTTACCCGGTAGTAAAAACACCTTGAGCGATCTCAGCTATTTACACGATAGCGGCCTGACACATCAAATCTTGCTCGCGCATCAGCAAGGCACGCCGGTGCTGGGCATCTGTGGTGGTTTTCAGATGTTAGGACGGCATATTGTTGATGGCGTGGAATCCGGCGTTGACCAGATGGCAGGGCTTGGGCTGTTGGATTGTGAAACTAAATTTTCGCACCAAAAAATGACTACCCGTGTCATTGGAAAGGTTCAGCCTGTGTTAAGCGGTATTTTTGCTGCCTGCCAAGACCATGCGTTAGCGGGCTATGAAATCCATATGGGGCACACCGAGCTCGGTGAGCAGGCGTCACCATTGACGTTATTGCAGCAACGTAACGGCGAAGAAATCAATCAATGTGAGGGGGCGATTAGCCCCGATGGTTCAGTAGCTGGTACTTACATTCACGGCATTTTTGATTCAGACGACTTCACGCGTAGTTTGTTGAACGCGCTGCGAGAACGCAAAGGTTTAGCGCCGCTCGTGGGAGAAGCGTTCCAGTATCAGGCTTTTAGGAATCAACAGTTTGATCTGCTGGCCGCGGCAATGCGCCAGAATATTGATATCGACGCTGTGTATCGCCTTATGCGTGAACACGTTGCTGAACAGGTGGGCCAATGATGATTTTGATTACCGGCGGGGCGCGCAGTGGGAAAAGCACGCTGGCGGAAAAACTGGCCGCTCAACGCGGCGAAAGGGTGCTATATATCGCGACTTCGGTGATAACCGATGACGAGATGGCTCAGCGGGTTGAGATCCATAGGCAAACGCGTCCGGTACAGTGGATAACACACGAAGGCTATCGCGATCTTGACGCCGTTGTGAGCGAGAAAGGCGAAGGCTGTAACGCCATTATGCTTGAGTGCATCACGACGATGATCACCAATTTGCTGTTTGAACAGGCGGGTAACGTGGCCGCTGAAGAGATGGATTTCACCGCACTTGAGCAAGGCATACACCAGCAAATCGATGCGCTGATATTGGCATGTAGCCAAAGTGATATTCCCGTTTATATCGTTACCAACGAACTTGGGATGGGCATTGTGCCAGATAACCTGCTTGCGCGACGTTTTAGGGATATTGCTGGGCGCGTCAATCAACGGCTGGCTGCCCAGGCGCAGCAGGTTTACCTCGTCATATCAGGGATTGAAGTAAAAATAAAAGGCTGATAACTCCGGTCGTTTACATTTCAACAGAGACAACCATGCAAACATTAGAACAAATCATTGCTCAGATTAAACCACTGAACCAAGACGCGATGCGTAAAGCCCAGATAAAACTCGATGGTCTGTTAAAGCCAACAGGCAGCTTGGGGCGTCTGGAACAGCTAGCCGTGCAGCTAGCCGGTATTTTCGGTGAAGATGCGGTGAATGTAGAGCAGAAGAAAATTATTGTGATGGCGGCAGATCATGGCGTTTTTGAAGAAGGCGTGGCGGTTTCTCCACGCGCGGTAACGGCGATTCAAGCCCAGAATATGGTACATGGCGTGACGGGCGTTTGCGTATTGGCAAAACATGCCGGTGCTGAGGTGGTGATTGTTGACGCGGGCATTGACTGCGATCCGATTCCTGGCGCGGTTGATATGCGTATGGGGCGAGGGTGCGGAAACATTGCTCAAACTGCCGCGATGAACCGTGAGCAGGCAGAAACTCTATTAGTTAAATCGGCAATGCTGGCGATGCAACAGGCAGAGAGTGGCGTGCGCTTGCTCGGTGTCGGCGAATTGGGAATAGCGAATACCACCCCTGCCGCTGCGATTGTTAGCGTGATGACGAATAATGACCCGGAACGCGTCGTCGGCATTGGAGCCAATTTCCCGAGCGACCAACTTCAGCACAAAGTTAGCGTAGTGCGCCGCGCTATTGCCTGCAATCAGCCAAACGCAGACGATGGAATTGATGTGTTAGCTAAAGTTGGAGGCTTCGATTTGGTGGGTATGACAGGGCTGATGTTAGGTGCTGCGGCAGCGGGGCTTCCGGTGGTACTCGATGGCTTCCTCTCCTACGCTTCGGCGCTGGTTGCTTGCCAGATTGCACCGCAGGTTCACGATTATCTGATCCCTTCTCACTTTTCTGCAGAAAAAGGCGCTCGTATTGCGTTAGAGCAGCTGAAACTTGAACCTTATCTTCAGCTAGAAATGCGTTTGGGCGAAGGCAGCGGCGCCGCTGTTGCCATGCATATCGTAGACGCCGCATGTGCGGCCTATAACGAGATTGGCAGCTTGGCGGATAGCAACATAGTTCTTCCTGCTTAACGCTCCTTTCAGCATTCACTTTCCCCTGTATCCCTCTGGTACAGGGGCTCTGCCGCACTTTCCCTTCGTAAATTTCTTACCGCTCCATCATCATTTCACAACATTGTTTTTGTTATAACATCTCAAATCCTGAGAGATATATTTCAATAAAATAATAATCATGCTACTAGCGCGAATAGGCCTAATTGGCAGGAAAATCAATGTATTTTTCGGGAAGTGAAAAAACTATTTGCAGAATTAGGCGCGTTTATTAAAAACAATAAAATTTATTATTTGGTATTAATCCTATTGCCACATATGTATTTCATCTCTCATTGTTGCATTTATGTTTAATTATTGTTTTTGATTTGATCAAAAACGGTGGTTTTTAGCTTTAAACACCGGATTTTTACACTTTATAAAATTTAACTTTTTATAATATCTTTCTTTAAAAGATTATATATCGCAACTTTTGAATGTGCGACAAAGTAGCTCGCATAAGTCATAGGAATTATCCTATTTAGGTGAAACTGTCGTATTAACCTATTAGTGTAAATTTTTGTTTTTTTATGACAATGTCGGAATTATTATTTCCGGAGCCAGATATGAGTACGGATTACACAATTTTTATCTGGGAAGTGAAATTTTTAACTGGTGTTATGGCTTAATCTCCTGTTTGCATAAGATAAATTAATAAATATATTTATCTGAAAACCACAAATTAAAATTTCACAGGGAATAAATACATTATGGATATTTTCGCCTTTACTGGCGAAGGATCTCTTATTATCTAAATTATGGAAACAAAAATGAAAATGAATAAATTAGCTGTGGCATTGGTTATGACTATGGGTATTGCGTCTGCGGCGGCTAATGCAGCAGGCACAGTAGGCGGTAACGGTGTTATTAAATTCAACGGTTCTATTGTTGATGCTGCATGTTCAATTGCGCCTAATAACAGCGATCAGACTATCGATCTGGGTTCTATTGCAATTAAGGCCTTGAAAGACGGTGCTAAATCAACTCCATCTGATTTCCACATCAAGCTGACTGGTTGTGACGTAAGCGGCGGTGCTGCACCTAAAGCTTCTATTACTTTCAACGGTACTAGCGCTAAGGGTTCAAGCAACCTGTTAGGTATTGTCAGCAGCACAGCATCAGGCGTGGGTGTTGGTATTACCGATGCTAACGGTAAAGACTTCGAACTGGGTAAAGAAACTGAAGTTAAAACCTTGATTCAAGGCGATAACTCACTTGACTTTGCTGCTTATGTGCAGGCAACAGGTGCTTCAGGTTCTGCAATCACCGCAGGTGATTTCACCAGCCAGACTGACTTCGTGATTACTTACAACTAATTGTTCTTGAATGATTGGAACTGTAACCGTACTGAGAATGCTGAGTGCTTGATTACAGGAAAGATTATTTAAAAATTATGTTGTGGTCATGGATGAGGGCGTTGATGACAACGCCCTTATTTCCAGAGAGTGGTTTAGCAGGAGAGATAGCATGGTGGTCCGTACGCTCTGTGCCTTTATGGCTTTAGTTGTAACAACGGCGGGAGCTATGGATGTTCAGCAAGGGCGCGTCAGAATGGGTGGCACCTTAGTGGCAACCGCATGCAGCATATCTTCTGGATCATTAGAGCAGGTTATTGATTTGGGTACTCTGCCCGTTAGCGAGCTTGCACGTACTGGGCAAGGTCCTGAAAAAGCATTTGTCATCAAATTGGAAAACTGTGAACTGACTTCTCAGGATAATTTGCGTCCTGACTTTAAAAGTGTGCATCTCACGTTTGATGGGGTGAGAGATGATACTGCCAATTTACTCAGTATTCATGGAGAGGCCAGCGGGATTGGTCTGATACTAAAAGATGAGGCTGGCAATACTATTGTGCCGGGGAAAGCCTTACCGGATATTCCGCTAAATGTGGGGTCGATGGATTTGAATTATAAGCTGGCGATTCAGCGAAATAAGCACGAATTACGCGCTGGGAGTTACAGCGTTATTGTGAAATTCAAAGTGGAATATTTATAAAAAAAGATTTTATAGAAAAATAATTACTCTCCTCATCGTTACCTCATATTGGGTAAGGGGAGTTTGCGCATAAAAACGAATTTCAGGCAGATTTTTATCTTCATGTTATGCGCACATTTGGTGAATGGTTTTCTGTAAGAACTGTTTTTGTTTGGTACATCTGGGCTAGAAAATAATAGAGACGGTAATGTCTACATTCCATATCAATAAAATCAGTTTGGCCATGGCGTTTGCATTGGCTAGCACCAGTATGTCCAGCAAGGCCGTGGAATTTAATACGGATATGCTAGATACCGCAGATAAGGCAAATATCGACTTTTCTCGTTTCTCAAAAGCCAACTATATCTTGCCTGGTCTGTATCAGTTAGCGCTGAGAGTAAATGATCAAAACGTGGGTGAGTATCCCTTTAATTACTACCCGCGTGATAACGAGGCAGACAGCAGCGAAGCCTGCGTTTCACCGCAAATAGTCAGTGAATTGGGATTGAAACCTGCCGCCTTAAATAAAGTGACCTACTGGCATCAAGGGGAGTGTGCGGATTTCAGTCAGTTGGATGGCACAACGGTTCGTGGCGATTTATCGAACTCAAGTTTGCAGCTTTCTGTTCCACAGGCATGGATCGAGTACAGCGATCCGAACTGGGTTCCATCGTCACGTTGGGATGAAGGCATCCCCGGTTTGCTGCTGGACTACAACCTGAATGCCTCGATGAGTCGCCCTAATGAAGGTAGCAATAGCCAAAATGCCAGCATAAGCGGAACCGTGGGAGCTAACGCAGGTGCTTGGCGTTTGCGTGGTGACTATCAGGGCAGCTATAGCCGTGCTTCAGGCTCATCACAGAGCAGCCAGCACAATATGGATTGGAGCCGCGTTTATATGTATCGCGCGCTGCCAGCGCTACGTTCAACGCTATCGGTGGGGGAGAACTATCTCTCATCCAGTATTTTCGACTCTTGGCGCTATACCGGGATGTCTTTAAGCAGCGATGACCGAATGCTGCCTCCTGCGTTGCGTGGCTATGCACCGGAGGTTTCAGGGATTGCTAAAACGAACGCCAAGGTTGTGGTGACTCAGCAAGGACGTGTGCTGTACGAAACCACGGTGCCATCGGGTCCATTTCGTATTCAAGATTTGAGTAGCGCAGTGACCGGCAAGCTTGACGTAAAGGTTGAGGAGCAGGATGGGACGGTTCAAACATTTCAGGTTGATACCGCGACGATCCCTTATCTGACCCGCCCCGGAATGGTGCGCTATAAGTTTGCGATGGGGCGTCCGTCAACCTACGAACATCATATACAAGGCCCAACTTTTGCAACCGGTGAGTTTTCATGGGGGATTGCCAATAGTTGGTCTTTGTATGGCGGTAGCATTCTTGCAGGTGATTACAACTCGGCGTCGATGGGTATTGGGCGCGACTTGTTCTTGCTCGGTGCTGTTTCTGCTGACGTAACGCAGTCTTTTGCTCGCTTACCCGGAGAAGAGAAACGTCAAGGGAAGTCATGGCGTCTGAGCTATTCCAAACGTTTTGATGAGTACGATAGTGAAGTGACCTTTGCGGGCTATCGCTTCTCCGAGCGTGACTATATGTCGATGGGCGAATTCTTGGATGCGCGCTATCACGAGGAAAACTCAGGCCACGATAAAGAGCTTTATACCATCACGGCGAACAAAAACTTCTCCGAAGTGGGACTGAGTTTTTACTTCAGCTATAGCCATCAGACTTATTGGGATCAGCCAACGGATGACCGGTATAGCCTGTCTGGAAGCACGTATGTGAGCCTATTTTCACTGAAAAATGTGTCTCTCAACGTTTCAGCCACGCGCAGCAAGATTAACGAACGCAACGATGATGCGGTGTTTGTGAGCCTATCTATTCCGATGGGGAACTCCGCATCAATAGGCTATGACGGCCAGTACAGCAACAATCGATATAGCCAGAACGTGAGCTATTACGACCGTGTTGATAACAACAATAACTACCGAGTATCAACAGGGATAAGCAGCGGCGGCGATGAGAGCACCCGTACACAATTTAATGGCTACTACAGCCATCGCGGCGATTTCGCTGATATGAGCGCCAACGCCGCCTATTCGCAGGGCAACTATAGCTCGGCGGGGATGACGATGCAGGGTGGCGCCACGATTACGGCGAAAGGTGCGGCGTTACATTCGGGCGGGATCAGCGGAGGTACGCGTTTGATGGTGGATACCGAAGGCGTTGGTGGCGTTCCGATTAACGGTGGCCGCGTGCATACCAACGGTTACGGCATTGGGGTGATTACGGATATGAACAGCTATTACCGTAATTCAACCAGCATTGATTTAACCAAAATGGCCGACGACGTGGATTCTAGCCGCTCAGTAGTGGACTCAGCGCTGACTGACGGGGCAATTGGTTACCGTAAATTTGGCGTAATCAAAGGTGCGAAAGCGCTGGCGGTACTGGCACTGGCAGATGGGAGCCACCCACCGTTTGGCGCCAGCATAAGAAATAGTGAAGGCAAGGAATTGGCGATCGTAGGTGATGGCGGCATAGCCTGGTTAACCGGCCTACAGGGCGGGGAGTCACTCGACGTGTTATGGGATGGCGCAGCACAGTGCGCGATATCCATTCCTAAAACCTTGCGAGATCAGGAGCAACTGCTTTTGCCGTGCCATGCGGTAGCGCAAAGCCAAACATCCACGGTAGCGAAAGATAGCGCTGCTTTAGAATCGACAGATAACATCCATGAAGAGCAATAACATTATGAAATTAAAACAAACTTTATCATTAGGCTTCGTCTTGTTACTGGCTGCTCAGGCAGCTGATGCAGCCATTGCTCTCGATCGTACTCGCGCTATTTTTGACGGTAGCCAAAAATCGATCAGTCTGAATATTCGCAACGATAATACTCAGTTGCCTTATTTGGCACAGTCATGGTTGGAAGATAGCAATGGCCAGAAGATCACCGACCCGCTGGTGGTTGTGCCGCCTGTTCAACGCGTTGAACCTGGTGCTAAGAGCCAGATCCGAATCAATGCTATGGCTGGGGTTGCCAAACTTCCACAGGATCGCGAGTCCGTATTCTATTTCAACGTACGCGAAATCCCGCCGCGTAGTACTAAACAAAACGTGATGCAGATTGCGTTGCAAACCAAGATCAAACTGTTTTATCGACCAGCGCCGATCGCGATCGATTCAGATGTGATTTGGCAGGAAAAAGTGGTGCTGACGAAAGTCGGTGATGGATATCAGATTCACAACCCAACGCCTTATTACCTCACCGTGATTGGTATATCTGGACAGGCGAAGTCGGATTCGGCAAATGATTTTCGTCCTGTGATGGTACCGCCAAAATCGACTCTTAAGGCGGTTTCCCCAGTTTATGCCACGCCATATGTCACCTATATCAACGATTTTGGCGGTCGCCCTGAACTGAAATTTACCTGTAATGGTAGCGAGTGCCGTGCCGTTGCCAACCAAGGCTAGTGGTGAATGCTATGCGTACTTCATGTCTAAAGTTTGCTCGCACAACGCTGTGGCTCTTCCTGTTTTCAGGGAGTATCACCGCGGTGGATCTGCGGTTGGCTAATGCAGAAGACATTGATGGCTGGGATGTTTTTGGTATGCATGGCGAGCTCCTAGTACAGGGCGCATTAACGGAACCGACCTGCGTACTGGAAATGGAATCGAAAGAACAATCGGTGAATTTAGGAACGATTTCTCGTGTGAGTTTGAATCGGGTGGGAAATCGAACCGATCCCGTAGCAGTGCATATCCGACTGAAGGACTGCGGCGTAGTGGGGAACTCACCGCGAGACAATATGCACGGCGGCAATATCACCTATCTTCCCGGACAGTTGGTTTCCTATATCACCGTGAATGGTGTGGAGAGTGACAATAATAAATATCTGATGAAGATATTTGGCTCAGCACGAGGGGTTGGTTTGCGATTGGAAGATGACAAACATCGTCAGTTGATCCCCGGCGAACATAGCGAACCGTTGATCATGTCTCAAGGAAATATGGATTTAGTGATGCATGCCATGCTGGAGCGAATTCCTGAAGAACTGATCGAAGGTGAATTTCATACCACGGTTAATTTAAATATTTCGTACCAGTAAAGCATTTTAATCAGAAATATGCGCTCGTAGTTATGCTGAGGAAAATAAATATGAAGTTTTTAGCCTTGCTATGTTTAGCGCTATTTTCAAGCACTTCATGGGCAACGATAGATATTAACTTTCATGGTGAAGTCGTCAGTGAACCTTGTGAGGTTGACATAAACTCTGATGGGCAGAGTGTTGATTTTGGTGTTACTGCGATTAAGACATTTTATTTAGCAGGTCGCTCTGACTCTAAACCTTTCAGCATTGGTCTTAAAAATTGTGACGTTTCAATTTCGAAAACGGTGCTGGTGTCTTTTATTGGCGCAGAAGATGGCGATCAAAAAGGATATCTTTCTTTAAAAAGTGCTCAGGTTAAAGGTTTGGCAATCGGCATAGAGTCGATATCTGGTGATGTTCAAAACCCATCCACGCTTATCCCTCTGAATACGGGGTCGGCTAAGTACAGCCTGACTCAAGGCGCTAATTCCTTTAAGTTTGCTGCATTTTTACAGGCCTCACCAAAAAGTATTGCCGACCACAGCATTACAGAAGGGGACTTTAATACTACGGTAGAATTTCATCTTGAATATCCCTAGTCGATATATTTATCGAAAGGTGTTTCCAATCGATATAGCGTAAAGCGTTATTAAGAGTAAAGAATGCAAGTAATTAACCGAAAAGCCATTTCAGTCATGCTGCTAATTTACTTAGCATTGGCGATGCACGTCTTTATTCCAAGTATGGGCGGAAGCGGATTGCGAGTGCCGGGAAATATTGTTGCTTGGGTGTTTATTGCGCTATCTGTTCTTGCCTATTGGCTGCTTAATCGCCATCAATCCATTATTACGACAACCACATCTAATTTAATTGTTATCGGCATTTTATTGCTGTTACTTCCTCTATTTTATACATCAGAAAAATGGCTGAAAGAGGCTCTTCTGCAAATGGCTGGTGTAGTGGCAGGGCTAATTTTTTATTTCACCTTATTGCAATGCCGCTTTAGCTCTCGCTGGCGCATCTTGCTGCTTAATTTCTTGCTGTTTGCGACGTTGGTGCAGAGCGTCATCGGGTTTATTCAGCTCACTCTGCTGCCTCCACTCTCAGGTTTGATGGCGCTCGGTGATGAGGGCGTTAGGCCAACTGGCGTGTTTCGTCAGGTCAATGTGATGGCTTCGTTTATGGCCACGGGGCTGGCCTGCTCGTTGCATCTGCTTTATTTGCCCCAACCGCTGAACATCAGAAGCAAAGTAAGTTCAGTTGTTCATCGTCTAATACATCTACAGCAGTTGGCTGCGTTGGTTTTGTTGCCCGCGATGCTCGTTTTGCTTCAGTCGCGTGCCGGCTATATCGGTGCGATAGCCGTTGTGCTGATTAACTTTTTATTACGCGTAAGGAATCAGCCACGTCGGACGACTGCATTTGTCGGCTTAATCATCAGCGGTATTTTGCTTGGTTATACGCTGTTAGTCGGCGCTGAGCTGGTTATCCCCGTCTCTCATGATGGCTCAAATCTGGAACGTTGGAAAATCTTACAGATTACTCTGGCGATGATTATGAACCATCCGATTCTTGGGTGGGGGTATGGCAGTTTCGAGTACAGCTTTGCCCATTTCGCCCTTGGCATGACGCCACCGATAACCGGAATGGGCGTTATTACCCACCCACATAACGAGCTGTTGTTTGGCTGGGTTGAGGGCGGTGTTGCTGCACTGGCTGGATATATTTTTCTGTCTACCGCCTATTTTCGCTTAATGGTATTGGCTTGGCGGCGAACGGATAAAAGCCTATTTACGCTATGGCTTCTGATGTTGCCTTTCGCGGTGCATACCCAGTTGGAATATCCGTTTTATATGTCCACAGGGCACTGGCTGATTTTCTTACTGTTGCTGAGCCTAACGGATTCGGCGCTTTCTAAGCCGCGTGTGGTAACGAAACCCAAGATTGCGGGGACCATTCGAGCCGTATCCCTAGCCGGGGCGTGTGGCGGTCTTGGAATCATGCTTTCAACATTACAAACCCAAGTACTGTTGACTAAAGCGGAACAGCTACAGCTAAGACAGGTAAATATTGATTTCCCTCGATTAGAGCAACAGTTTTGGCAGCCTTGGATATTTCAAGAACGCATTGAATATGATCGTCAGGTGAACCAGCTTTTGCAATATAACGTCAGCCGTGACCCTAAAATATTACAGAGCTATATCACGTGGTCGCAGCAATATCTTTCACACCATGTTGATAAAAATGTATATGCCTATCGTATTGCCATATTGAGTTTTAGCAATAAAGCAGATGAGGCAGAAAAACAGCGCCATGAGGCTAGCCTAATATTTTCTCATGATCCCCGTTTTCAAAACTCGATAGCCATTACGTCAAGGGAGGTGGAATGACTATGTTTGACCATCAGTCGCCAGCAGGAATTAAACTTCAGCCTATCGTTGAATTGAAAACAGACTCGATTATTGGGTATGAAGTGCTTAGCTATTTTACCGAGGATGTTGATTCTGAATATTACTTTCAGCATGCGCCAGAAAGTATATTAATTTCGATTTTCAACCAACAGGTTAAACAGGTGGCGAGTAATCCTGCGGGATACCATTATTTTATAAATTTATCTGTTCGCGATCTGTTGGGCTCGGAGTTAGAAAATAAAATTCAGATATCTCCAGAACAAAAATTAGTAATTGAACTACAGGACCCAGAGAATTTAGTTGGGCTGAATGATGTAGACAAAGCACAGTTAGTCAATAATCTTGAGCGATTGCGTGAACGCCATATAGCCGTTTGGCTAGACGATCTTGATGAACCATTATTATCTACGGTGTGTGAGCTTAATTTTTGCTTTGATGGTATCAAAATTGATAAGTACGCCTTTTGGCGTACTCAGTTTTCACCACTCGAGCTCAAGCAACTAGTTAAAAGGTGTTATCAAATAACATCTAACGTATTAATTGAAGGTATTGAAACTTTACAGCATAGGGATATTGCTGCTCGCTCAGGTGCTAGCCATTTACAAGGCTATCTTTGGCCAGAAACAATAATCCAATAATAAGCTTCCGGGTGACAAGATGATTAGAGTTTTGATTGATGATGATAATGCCTTTTACCGTGAAGGACTGTGGCATTTTATAAAGAAAAACTTTGCTTCAAGTGATTATGGAACGCTTGAATTACTCGAAACCAGTCAAGAGAACTTGGTTGCTTCCGATATTGTAGTAAAGATATTCCAAAATGGTGGTGCTCAAGTTTGTCACCATGAGTTATTACATCGAAAAGCAAATTCGTTGTTGGTTGGTGTATGCAGTGAAGCAGCGCAGCCACCGTTGTCACGGCTACCTGATTGTTTGAAAAATGTGCTGTTTATCAGCCGCAAAGAGACTTTGAATTCGTTGAGTCTCAAGCTGTTACAGGCGTGGAAGCATGCACAACTTGGGGAAGAAAGAGTACGCAACTGCCAAGAATGCCAAGCGCTTTATTTTTCTCCTCAGGAAGAGAAGGTGGTGCGCTATATATGCCTAGGTTTTAGCGTTGAACGCATTGCATGGATACTTTCATTAAATATTAAAACCATCAGCAGTCACAAACGCTCTGTTATGCATAAATTTAATTTGAATAGCGATGCCGAGCTTTTGGCTTTGATGAAACTTTACGAAGAGAGACTCACTTATGTCTCTGGCCGTCGCCGCCTTTTTTATTTAAACACACCGGCGATTGAGTTGAATAATAAACGTCGTTTGCAAGAGGAATTAATTCATACTGTCGCGCTTTAATGGAATTGAGTTTGGACCCTCATCCTCGATGAGAGAAGTATCCGCCAGGGACGGTAGAATTGCCGCACATGCGGTAGCAACAACAAAGACACATAACGTTCAACGATAACGAGTCAATGGAGTTGGAAATGGATAAATTAACGAAGAAAGAAAGAATCTACATGAATTTGGGTAAAATATGTTCAATTAGAATGGGGGAAACTCGCAGTACAGACCCTTATCTACCTGAATCATGTTGGCCAAAAACCAGAGAGGTTGCAGAAGAAAGTGGTGAAAGCATTTATGTTACACGTCACTGGCTATTGCAGCTTGTCGGTGAAGGCAAGGTAAATTGCTATCAAGGAGGAGCTGGTCGTAGCAATTCTCTACGCTGGTGTATTCCAACCCGCTAATTTAGAGCTAGACCCCATCGTTGATTATTAACTTTTGCACTTATTCCTTTAGCGGGTAGACTGTCGCATTTCCATTTCTCCGAACATATTTATGTACGGAGTATTTTTGCGGCATTTTGCAATGGAAAAATCCTAATAATCAGCAGATGAATTTAATATATGTTTTAATAATAGCGCAGATGAGGGGAACCTCGTCTGCGTTTCTACTTATTAATCTAAAAATATCATTTAGTAAAATAGGATATTAGGATTTTTCTAAATGAAGTTAATAGTAATTGACTTTAACGATCGTCGTTGCCACGAAAGGCCCTGCTTTGATCGTTTGTCCTGGTATCACTGAAATACTGGCTTTGTAGTTTTTACTCAACTCAGTAATACCTTTCATACTGCCGAAGTTAGTATATTTATTGAACTCGACGGCTTTGCTATCTTGATCCGTGAAACTGAGTTTTACGCCGTTATTTAAATTAATATGTGTGCTATCTAGCAGGGTTTCAGTTGTTGAGAACTCAGAGGTTAAGGAGAAGTCTTCTAGACATCCGCCTTCCTTCACTGCTTTTACGCTGAATTCTTTTGAGAGTATGCCACCGCTGCTGAGCGTTGTTCGGTCAATATCACCAAAATCGAGATTCTGATTTTCTGGATAGAGTTTTATTTGCGCGCCGCAGCTTAAAAAACGTGTTCCGGTTAAACCTGAGAGTGAATACTTAAGGTTTTTTGCATCTGGGCGAAAATTGATCCCACTTGAGCCATCGAGCTGAAAGACAACAAACTCATCGGCTCCTTGATAGTGACCTGACGCTGGCGGTTTTCCATCAACACGAATATAGAGGCGAAAGGTAACGGTAACGACTTTAAACGTTGGTGTACCTGACCCTTTTTTATAGACTGGGCCGCCGCCAGGCACCTGCAATCCTTGGCCATTTTGTTCAAGATCTTTTCCTTCGTAGGTTACGCCTAGCTTTAATCCTTGACCTAAAGATTTTGATTTAGGATTAAAATAGAAGGTCACGAAGTCTTGAAAGTTACTTTTCGTGTTGTTATCGCAATAAGCCGTCACAGTGATGGGATTAGACTCCCATACTTTGGTTTTATCGGGAACGTTAGCGGGGATAGCTAATTCGCCAATATCGATAGCCGGCTTGTCAACAACGCCGGTGCCGTTTTCAACGCAGTCAAAAGCAGAAGCATGAAACGATGCGAACAATAATCCCGCGAGTGGTAGCAGGCGTTTTGCATCAAGTTTTGAAAATAAAGCGTGTTTCATTTATCACCTGTTAGAGATAGCGTGTAATCAGCGTGGATGTGGCTTTGAATTCGCCTTCTTTTAATTCCACCGCATCAGATATTTTTATTGGCACCGCGCGTAATTGAATAGTCTGCGTTTTCTGAATGGTAAAGAACGTATTCAGATCGATATTTTTGCCTGTCGCATCGTCTGAGAGGGCAATGGCAAGATTATCGAGGGTTGTGGTCAGGTAGTTGCTTTTACCTGATGATGTGCCCTGAAATTCTAGCTGCACGGTTGCTCCCGTGGTAATGCTGCATACAATATCGACAGGAGTTACGCTGGCGAAAGCAACGCCGTCAATTTTTTTCAGTGCGATGCGTTTGAAGTCCACATCGAGATTATTGTTTTGGTTAATTTTACAGGCGGCGGGTTCAAATATATTACCGCGAATGTATAGCGTGCTTTTGGAGTCATCTTTTGCCTGACCGCCACTCACCGGGGCTAAAGCTGCAAATGCAGAGCCATTAATCGAGAGCAAAACTCCCAGAAGAAATAATTTTACGTCGCAAAGGCGTATTTTCATTTTATTAACTCGTTACCACATAAAACGGGATTTATCTCCTGCGCTTAGCTCTGCTCAAATGACGTTGGGAGATATATTGAGCGCAGTAAGGGTAACGTATTCATATGCCGGTAAAAACTAACTTTATGGCGTGAAATAAAATGCGAGGTAATTTATCGTATGGATGATCTGATATTTATTTTGCGACCAAATAGCCTGATTTGTTCTTACAAAATAGCATAAAAACCTATTAAAGCACTCCGATGCCCAAGTTTCTCTCTTTTGGAAATATTTTCATTTAAAAACAGTTTGTTATGATCATTTGTGCTGATCTGTCGTGATTTAAATATGACAAGCCAAGCTAGTTAGGAGTGAGACCATAAGCGGCTGAAGCTTAGCCAGCTTGCTAATGTAGGCGAGATAAACTTACTTTTGTGGTAGCAGAGTGTGAACTTCCGCATAAACCGCTGCTCGGTATGTAATTGCACAAAATGCCCCGTATAAAATGAACTGTGTAGCATGCGCTTTGAAATAAAAGTGATGCCTAAGTGATGAGCAACGCAAGAAAGAATGGCGTCAAAAGCGTTCAGTGAAAGAGCGATTTGTGGATTGCTTAAATGTAGTGCCAATTGATTATCAAAAAAGGCACGGCTGCTGGAGCCTTGCTCGCGTAGCAGCCAGCGCTCTTGACTCAGTACCTGATATGAAACCGTTTCTTGCTTGGCGAGCGGATGATTTTTACCGGCGATAATGACCATTTCATCTTCTAACCACGGCTCGCAAATAAGGTTGGGTTCGCTAGCGGGTCCTTCCAGTAACGCCACATCAATTTCAAAATGGCTGACCATAGTGCTGATTTTTTGCGTGTTGGCGATAGTGCATTGTGGCAACCACCCTTGATGTTCTTTAAACCCCTTCAGCATGTCAGGCAGAAGATAGCTGCCGATAGTCTTAGTACATCCCACCTTGAGCTGGGTATCTTGGCTATTCTCTCCGAATAATTGTTCAACCCCCTGCATTCGAGACAAAAGTTCGTCGGCGACAGGCAGTAACTTTTGCCCTTCATGATTGATATATAAGCGTGCATGTTGACGATCAAAGAGCCGTACTCCTAGCTGACTCTCTAATTCAGCCAATGTCTGTGAAATGGCTCCTTTTGTCATAAACAGAGTTTCTGCGGCGAGCGTCATGCTGCCGCTGCGGACGATGGCGACAAAGACGGAAAGTTGTTTGAAGGTAATATTCATCGTTTAGTTTCTCTAAACCTAATGTAAAAAATAACTCGATTTTTTAAATGATAGCGGATGGCTATAGTTTTTACCGCAGAAGAATGAAAAAAATCGAGGTGATGACATGTTGAGATACCTACATCATAAGGTTCGCGGATTACCAACTCCCGTAGCGGGTTTAGCGCTGGGGATCGCTAGTTTGGGATGGTGTTTAGAGAATGCTTTGCCGCTTCACGGTGTGGGACAAAACGTGGGCGCATTGATTGCTGGGCTACTGCTTGCCATTCTCGCTATTCGTTTTATTTTTCATCCCGATACGCTGACTCAAGATCTTAAACATCCGGTGGTGGGAAGCATTGTTCCTACCTTTGCAATGGCTGCAATGGTGGTTTCTAAGGCGCTGGGTAACTTTATGCCGACGGCGGGCCAGATGCTTTGGCTGGGGGCTGTTATTGTTCATCTGGTCTCGCTGTCGCTTTTTATTTATCACCGTGCGAAAGAACCTAAGCTGCATCATCTAGTTCCTAGCTGGTTTGTGCCGCCAGTGGGCATTATTGTGGCAGATGTGACTTGCCCAAGTGAGGCCTACACTGAGTTTGCACTGATTTTATTGGCAATTGGGATGGTGAGTTATGTGCTGATGCTGCCAATGATGATCTACCGCTTCATGTTTCGCGATGAAGTGCCTGATGCAGCAAAACCAACGATTGCCATTATGGCGGCACCGGCCAGTTTGTCATTAGCGGGCTATCTGAGCGTTGTCAAAGAGCCTTCAATGCTGATTTGTGCGGTGTTGCTTGGTATCGCACTGTTGATGACCATGGTTATTTATTGTGCTTTCTTCCGCCTAATGCGCTTGCCGTTTAGCCCAGGCTACGCCGCTTTTACGTTCCCTATGGCGATTGGCGCTACCGCACTTTATAAAATGGCAAACCTCGTGGGCAGCTACCCGCAAGCGGTGGAGTATGCGCGACAACTGCATATGATGGCGACGGTAGAAGCAGTGATTGCGACGTTAGTTATTGGCTATGTCTCTGTAAGATTTATTCATAACTATCTGCTACCGCAGAGATTGAATGTTCATCAAGGCATGGTGAAATAAATGAGTTTAAGGAAAAACGTAATGAAAACTTACGATCAGGCTTTTTGGGTTCCTGCTGCTGCTTTACTGCTCTTTATTGTTTGTTTTATTTGGGCGCTGTTTTTATAAATCCCACGAATAAAAATATAGAGGCAGATTCACCAAAAGGCTCCAGCCACTGAGTGACTGGAGCCTTGCTTATGATGGGCACGGAGTGCCGGATATTGACCGCGCAAGATAATGCGTATGTAGATATATATCGGCTAATTTATCCACGCTAGATTGTTCCATCTGAGCGCTGGCATATTCGAGCACCATCCACAATAGGGCACTACACTGCTGAATCACTAAACCCACTGAATGGCATGAAAGCGCATCTTGTTGCTGTTTTAGCTGGATTAATTCATTGTTGCTCATATTTAACAGATTAAAACTTAGTGCCAGTACATCGAGTAAATTACCGTGGAGCCCGTTTTGGGTATTAGTACTAATTACCTGATGCAGGCATGACATGTTGTTTTGTAGGATCTGTATGGTCGAGTCTTTCATGACTCACTCCTGAGTATGCCAGAGGGCTTAGTTTCGTTATTTGAGTCTGAGTAGAATCGAGTTGCCAACGCGAGATATAGGCTTGATGTTGAGCATATAGCGTTAAAGGAACACAACAAACGAAGAAAATGAGAAATGAGAAGGTGGTTCCAAACAGATTGGATCTGACGTGTAATGTAATAAATATAATGGAATTAAGTTCTCACCCGCCAGAAATTGATGGGTGAGATGTCGGTATACTAGGCGTCAGATTTTGGCGGTTCGCCAACGGCAGGTGCTAACCAAATTGCAAAAGCGACTAACGCCAACACCACGATCATGGCGGAGCGCAATCCCCAATGCTCACCTAAAAAACCTAGCATTGGAGGCCCAACCAAAAATGCAATATAACCGGTGGTTGCCACGGCACTAACGCGAGCAGCTGGATTTGGCCCAGTGTCACTGGCGGCCGACAACGTAAGAGGGAAGCCGAGTGAAGCTCCTACGCCCCAAAATAAAACTGAAGCGCTGACTAGAAATGTATTTTCAGCAAAAATAATTAACCCTAAGCCGATAACGCCGAAGATGGCGCTGCCCCGAACGACATTAACGCGGCCAAATCGACGCAGGAAATATCCCCCGCAGAAGCGCCCAATGGTCATTCCTAAGGCAAAGCCTGTATAGATTAACGAGCCTGATGTAGGGCTGAATCCATGA
Source organism: Hafnia sp. CBA7124 (assembly GCF_002355555.1). Classification (NCBI taxonomy): domain Bacteria; kingdom Pseudomonadati; phylum Pseudomonadota; class Gammaproteobacteria; order Enterobacterales; family Hafniaceae; genus Hafnia; species Hafnia sp. CBA7124. The sequence goes on from NZ_AP017469.1 coordinate 1,016,026, forward strand.
CCGTCTACCATTAATAACGGTAACCAGTCGTTGGCTGAGCCTTCGGCAAGAGCCATTGCAAGGACAATTAAGCCAATAAGCAACAGACGCTTATCTCGCCAAACAGTTGTTTTAGCCTGTGTAGGCTGGTTGCCATTCTGCGCATGTTCTACTGGACGTAGGCCATTCCCCTTAGGTACGGATTTTAGTGCCCACAATGTTGCCGGAACGCAAATAACACCAATTAATAAAAGATGCCACTGTATGGGGAAATTTACCGAGGTAAGCCCATTACCAACCCCTGCGCCAACCAGTGTCCCTAAGCTAAAACAGCCATGCAGCATAGGAAGGAGGGGGCGATGTGATATGCGTTCTACATCGGCGCCCTCAACGTTAATGGCTATTTCAGCAGAGCCCATACCTGCTCCAAATAAACATAACCCAGATGAAACGGTGATCGCAGATGAGAAAAATGCCCCGAGGGCAACCAGTAAAATACCGGCGATCACTAAACCCGTGCCTGCAGCAATAACGGGTTTAGTGCTAAAGCGCTGCACTAAATAACCAGAACAGAGAATTCCAGCCATTGACCCAATCGACAGACCAAAAAGAACAAGCCCCATCTCTGCGGTCGATGCGCCAAGTTTGTCGCGTATTGCGGGAGTTCGGGTCACCCATGACGCCATTGATACGCCAGGTAAGAAAAAGAAAACAAAGAGGGCGAGGCTGCGCTGTTTTAACGTGGGGCTGGGCAAAGGAACCTTCCTAGAAGTGCAAAGACAGAAAATATCTATCGTTCGAAGCGTAAGTTAACATATCTACACTAACCTTTTTCATTCGTATTTCAAGAGGAAATAGTAAGAATTACAATGAATAGCATCGTGAAGATAAATGGTGAACCTAATTTTAGTTGTGTTCTTTATTCAAAATGTGAGCGTTAACCTCAGCATATTTAATTATATTTAAAGGGTTTGAAAATAATCAGGGCAATAAACCCCAATGAAAAAAGAATAATAATTTGCATGCTATAAGTATAGTCTCGTTACGATTGTGATTATTTAGCCATCACAGACAAAAGAAAACGCTATGCTAATATAACAATTTCACTATTAGAGAGATTAAATTTCTTATCATTGCTAATATATTGTACATGACTATTAGTCTGTGCAAAATTGCATTGTTTGTAGAATAATCTTAAGGGGTTTTAATATGTTGCTGACAAAAAGTTATAAAAAGGGAGTTTTTATTACTATGTCATTAACAACGATGGTTCTGGCATTCTTTTTGTGGAATGACTACCAAGGCTTAAGAAATTATCTAGGTTACACGGTAGATAAAGGCCGTTCTGCTATCTTTGCTGAAGAATATATAAATCAAAGAATAGCACTTAATTTAATAAAATCATTTTCAATTTCTGAATATAAAAATAAAAAATCAGATTCAAGTGTGCTGAGTATCTGTAACCGTATGGAGAGCGTAAATGATATTTATGGTTTGAATTTGACTGGGCATAAATATCCTAAACTAGCTGGAACGCTACAAACTAAAAATTCATCCTGCGAAGATTGGGCTAGAGATATAAAATATCTTGCGAAGTTTAATAGTCAAGAAGAAGCAATCTCTCAAGAGTACAGTTTTTCTAATTACCATTGGAAAGTGCAAGATAGCATTAGATACTATATTGATTTTGAAAACCAATATATATACATTAATAAGTTAGTCGATAGCTCTCGATACGCATTCAATAATTGGTTGCGATATAATGGAAAGTTTATTGATGTAGATAGCAATGCCAGAAGCATTAAAATCGATGATGAAGCATTGAGGAGTTTGCATGATGGGCAAAGTGTTACTTCACATATATATGATGACGGTTATACCGGTGAAAAAATAATTAGCATGATCACGCCGTTGTTTTTTGGTGGGAATCTTAAAGGTATAATTTTGACTGATGTGAGTATCAATGAGCTAGCAAAGGCATTTTATACATTTGATCGTCCTTTCCTATGGAAATATCTCACGCTTTCAGTTATAGATAGAAATTCAGCCGAAGAAATTAATTTCAATCAACCAGATAAGCAATTATTTAGTATTTTAAACTACGACAAGGATATTACTCGATATTATACTGTCCATCTTAAATTAGATGTTCAATATTTTATTTTAAACAACTTATTTCTTTTTATTTTATATGTGCTTATAACGTATTCCATCTGTAAGTATTTAAAATACCAGATATCAAAAAATGAAGTTTTGTCTTTGGAAAACATAACTGATTCTATGACGGGATTATATAATAGAAAGATACTGACACAGACTCTGGATGCTCGTTTAAAGTCGTTGACTGAAAAAAATACTCCAGTCACTATTATTGCTCTTGATTGCGATAAATTAAAAACCATCAATGATACTTTAGGTCATCACATGGGGGATAAGGCAATCACTTTATTAGGAGACGCGATACAAACCTCTATAAGAAAGAGTGATTATGGTATTAGGCTCGGCGGTGATGAGTTCTGTATTATTCTTATCGATTGCGATGTAGAGCGTGCTTTTATTACTATTGACTTAATTAAACAGAAATTAAAAGTGATTGATACAGATGCTATTGTTAATTTTTCATATGGCTGCTACCAGATGAAATCCGGTGATACGTTGAGCGATGCGCAAATTAAAGCTGATGAATTGCTGTATAAGCATAAGAAAACGAAGGGCTAGATATTTGCGGTGTTGATGCTGATGTATGGCTTCAACACCTTATCTTTAGTTGTAAAGCTGCCACTTTTGAGTTGGATTGCATAGAGCCAGATTATGCGGGTAATACATTAGCTATCGAGGTATTGCAGGAGCAATCGAACTAAGAGAGTCACTTTCTTCCATTGATTATGTAAGATTATTAATTTGAGTAAAAGTGTGGGCTGTAGCGCACAAACAGCATCGTACAAATTGAAGGAACAAAAAAGCCCGCAGGGCTTGCGCCATGCGGGCTTCTAGGACTTCATCGGATGACTCTGGTAATCACCGATGGAGAATTTGGTGGAGCTGGGGGGATTTGAACCCCCGTCCGAAATTACTACACCGTCGGCACTACATGCTTAGTCTAGTCTTTACATTCGCCTACCAGCTGCGGACAGACACGCTACTAATAAACTAGCTTGATTAGATTTAATGCTTCAACCCCAAGCAAGGTATCCACACGATCTCTTTTGGTTTTGACCTCTCTTGATCCCCGTCCTAAGAGCGGAGGCTAGGGAGAGAGGGCTCTGAGCAGGTTATTAAGCTGCTAGTGCGTAGTTTTCGTCGTTTGCGACTATTTTTTTGCGGCTTTTTACGAGGCAAACCGCCCCTCGGCATGCTCCTTGGGCTTCGCAAATCCCGTCGAATCCAGAATCAGCCCCAAGTACTATCGTGCATTATATCAGAAAATATATCCGTAAAGCCAGTAGCTTAGCGGTTGGAGTTCTTCATAATACGTGCTTTGTCTAATTTCCACTCACGATCTTTAATGTCATCGCGTTTGTCGTGCTCTTTTTTACCTTTTGCGAGCCCAATTTTGACTTTGGACCAAGCATTCTTCCAGTAAAGAGACAGCGCGACAACGGTAAAACCATCTCGGCTAACTTTTCCGAACAGCGTTTCTAATTCACGCTTTTTCAGTAGCAGTTTGCGAGTACGTGTTGGGTCGCATACCACGTGCGTAGATGCCACATTAAGTGGCTGAATAGTTGCGCCAAAGAGGTATGCTTCGCCGTCGCGGAAAGTTACGTAGCTATCGGCGATATTAGCTTTACCTGCGCGTAGCGACTTAACTTCCCAGCCTTGCAGCGCCAACCCCGCCTCGATCTCTTCTTCGATGAAGTATTCGTGGCGAGCGCGTTTGTTCATAGCAATCGTTGCTGAACCGGGTTTGTGTGCTTTTTTCTTTGTCATAGTGCTGCCATTATACTGAACCAGTCATGGGATGAACATCCTTTCACCCTAAGCTGTCGTTGTTTTTTAATACATTAGCTCAGTGTGCTTAACGCGTTTCTCTCTGTCCACAGATAAATGGTATTATTTGTGCGTTTTATGTTACTCAGGAATTGATATGCCACAGATTAGCCGTTCTGCTTTGGTGCCTTTTAGCGCCAAGCAAATGTACCAATTGGTCAACGATGTTTCTGCCTATCCGGCGTTTTTACCCGGTTGTGTCGGAAGTCGTGTTTTAGAATCAGGGCCAAACTCGATGACAGCTGCTGTTGATGTCTCAAAAGCAGGGATAAGCAAAACGTTTACGACTCATAATACGTTGGCTGATAGCAGTAGCATTAAAATGCAGCTTGTCGATGGACCATTCCGTAAGTTACTGGGTGGCTGGCATTTTATCCCGTTAAGTGATGATGCGTGTAAAGTTGAGCTGCATCTCGACTTTGAGTTTACGAATAAGCTGGTTGAGCTGGCGTTTGGTAAGGTGTTTAAAGAGCTAGCGGGGAATATGGTTCAGGCTTTTACTTCACGAGCAAAAGAGGTCTACAGTGCCTGATATCAATGTGGAGGTGGTGTATGCCTTGCCTGAGCGCCAATATCTTCGTCGCATTAAGTTATCTGAAGGTGCCAACGTCGAGCAGGCGATTCAACAATCTGGCTTGTTAGCATTGCGTACTGAAATTGACCTAACGAAAAACAAGGTTGGGATTTACAGCCGCGCGGTCAAATTATCAGATAAGGTGCATGAAGGTGATAGGGTAGAGATCTATCGTCCATTGCTTGCAGACCCTAAAGAGCTACGCCGTTTACGGGCTGAAAGAGCAAAAAAATAAGGCGCGTATGCGCCTTATTTTTTAAGGGTATCTTACACCAGCCGTATTCACGGCGCTGATCAGTCTTCTTTACTTTCAGGAAGCTTCTTGGTGTTTTCAATTCCGGTCAGAAGACCACTGCCATCAAAGGTTAGGGTCAGCGTCTCTTGAGACACGGCCTCATGCCCTGGCTGTTGGCGGAACACGTAGAACCATGTGCTGGTTCCAAACGGATCTTGCAGCATTGGTGTACCTAGCGTGTAGGCGACTTGTTGCTGCGTCATCCCTCTGTGAATTTTGGCTACGTCAGCAGCAGTCAGGTAGTTTCCCTGATTGATGTCAGGACGGTATACCACTTTTTCAAAGGTTGAACAGCCTGCGGTTAGCGTAACCATAACCACAGCAGCGGCAGTCAGCATTTTACAACGCATAGTAATCTCATTCCTTTTGGACATAGGTTGCCGATGATAATCGACCTTGCAACAGTTGGAAACCTCAACAGACCCCAATATGACCTCAGGAATCAAAAAAAGTTGATGTTTTTTATGCGGCAAGTAGCTCTTTTGCATTTGCCAGCGTGTTGCGCGTCACTTCACTTCCCCCTAACAGCCGCGCCAGCTCTTGCAAACGGGCTTTTTTATCCAATGATTGCATCGTTGTTTCAGTTTCAGAACCATCGGTGTGCTTGCTGACATAAAAATGCTGGTGCCCACATCCGGCGACCTGAGGTAAGTGGGTGACACACATGACCTGCGTTGATTCGCCAAGCTGGCGCAGCATTTTTCCAACGATAGCGGCAGTTGGCCCACTGATCCCCACATCCACTTCGTCAAAGATAAGCGCAGGCGTATCCATTTTCTGGGCGGTGATGACCTGAATCGCTAACGCAATACGTGAGAGTTCACCACCAGAAGCCACTTTAGCTAATGCTTGGAGTGGTTGGCCAGGGTTGGTGGTTACGCTAAATTCAATGCGGTCTGCGCCATCTGCGGTGAGTGCTTCTGGCATGAAATTAACATCAATTGCAAACTGTCCATGAGGCATAGAGAGTTCATGCATGCTGTGTGTAATGAGCTGAGAAAGCTCTTGAGCGAAATTCACCCGCTGTTGGTGCAACTGCTGGGCGAGCGAAAGCGCGTACTCATGATGTTTGTGTACGTTCTCAGCCAACTGTTCTTGATCGCTCTCCTGTTGGCTAAGTGACTGCTGCTCGTCCAAAAGCTGTTGATAAAACTGAGGCAGTTCTTCTGGCGTAACATGGTGTTTACGCGCCAGCGCAATTTGGCGGGATATCCGCTGTTCTAACTCATAAAGCCGAGCAGGATCCATATCAATCGTATCGCCGTAATGGCGCAGTTCATTGCTGGCTTCAGATATTTGAATTGAAGCTTCTTCCAGCATATCTAGCAGAGGCGAAAACTGGCTGTCGTAGCTAATCAGCTCAGACACGTTTTGTTTTGCGCTGTGCAGCAGGCTGAGAATATTGCCATCGTCGGCATCAGACAGCATGTTTAATGCGCGCTGGCTGATGGTCTGAAGCTGACCGCTATTGGCTTGGCGCTTATACTCCTCATCGATCTGCTCATACTCTCCGGGCTGGGGAGCAAACTCATTGAGTTCCTTGAGCTGATATTGCAGTAGCTGTTTGCGCGACTCACGTTCGGCAACCTGCTTTTGATGGTGAGCCAGCAGACGGCAGCTGTGATGCCATTGGCGATAGGCGGCTTGCATTTCTGCTAATAGCTCAGATTGGTTGCTATAGGCATCGAGCAGGTGTTTTTGGTGCTCGGACTTGAGCAGCAACTGATGCGCATGCTGGCCATGAATCTGAATCAGATGTTGGCCAAGTTCGCGTAGCTGTGAAAGAGGAACCGCGGTGCCATTGATAAATCCGCGGGAACGCCCGTCGGCGCTGATAACGCGTCGTAGCAGGCATTCATTGCTGTCATCTAGCTGATTTTGTTCAAGCCACTGTCGTGCTGACGGCGTATCTGCCAGAGAGAAGCGTGCGCAAATATCGGCTCTAGGCGTGTTTAAACGCACCATAGCGGCCTCTGAGCGCCCTCCAAGGCATAAACCTAGCGCATCAATAGCAATCGACTTACCCGCGCCTGTTTCGCCGGTGATGGCAGTCATTCCACGCTGGAAGTCAATTTCAAGTTCACGAACAATAGCAAAGTTAGAAATGGTCAGCTGCGTCAGCATTCGAAATTCCCCTGTACGGAATCACATAACTGTATTTAACTACAGTATAAACTGGTTTTTTATACAGTAAAGTAGCTAACGCAAAAAATTATTCTGTTCAGAAAAGTTTTTTCGACCATCCTAGTTTCGTGCTTAATGTATTGAAATAGTTGTAGTCTTTTGGATGAATAAGGTTCAGGTGGAATTGACTTCGCTGAATCATGACCTCTTCACCTTGCTGGATCGGTAGCGCAATCTGGCTGTCGCAGCTGATTTCTAGGTCGTTGCTGAAATGGCTAAACCGTAAGTGAATTTTGCTGTTGCTATCAATAACCAGCGGGCGAGCTGAGAGGGTATGTGGGAACATGGGAACCAACGCAATGGCATCCAGTGTTGGCGTCAGAATAGGCCCTCCAGCAGACAATGAATATGCGGTAGAGCCCGTCGGCGTAGAGATAATCAGTCCATCAGAACGCTGAGAGAATGCAAAGTTTTCATTGATATAAACTTCAAATTCAATCATATGCGCGACTTTGCCTGGATGCAAAACCACTTCATTGATGGCGGTGCTCATGCGTCTTTGTTGTTGCTCGCGGCAAACTTGCACTTCAAGTAAAAAACGTTGTTCGCTAAAATATTCGCCGTCGAGAACGTCTGAGAGCTGTTGTTTGGCATTGTCGGGATCTAAGTCGGTAAGAAAACCAAGATTTCCACGGTTTACGCCAATCACTTTGATATCATAACGCGCCAGAATGCGGGCTGCACCGAGCATATTTCCATCGCCGCCAACCACAACGGCGAGATCGGCTTTTTGGCCTATATCCGCCAAGCTGCCTGTTTCGGCGTTTTCAAGTTTTAGATCGTGCGCAATTTGATGCTCAACGATCACCGGATAGCCTTTGCTGACAAGCCAGTGAAATAGCATTTCGTGCGTGGCCAGCGCGGCAGGATGACGCGGGTGACCGACCAGACCGATACATTCAAATTTTTTATTCATACGGTGGTTTTCCTACCGAGCGCAATTTAATGGCTCTCATTATGCGCGGTTCTCTTGAATCGCCAGCTTTCATCCCCATAATAAGCCAAGTAGCGAGATTAATGCCAAACCGCGGAGAATTTCATGAGTAGTAAAGAACAGAACATGTCGAATGAGCAAGCCTCACAAGAAATGGAAAACGGACAAGAGCAGCACGAACAGGCTCAGGTCGATGCGGCGGACGTCGTTGATACGCGCGATGAGCGTATTGCCGAATTAGAAGCTCAGTTGCAGGAAGCCGCTCAGCGTGAGCGTGATTCTGTCATGCGTGCCCGCGCAGAAGCGGATAATATTCGCCGTCGTGCTGAGCAAGACGTTGAAAAAGCGCATAAGTTCGCTTTAGAAAAGTTCTCTAACGAACTGCTGCCAGTGATTGATAATCTGGAGCGTGCGCTGGATCTGGCTGATAAATCTAACCCAGAACTGACCTCTATGATTGAAGGTATCGAATTAACGCTGAAATCCATGCTGGATGTGGTGCGTAAATTTGGCGTAGAGCAGGTGGGTGAAGTGAACGTTCCGTTTAATCCAGAAGTGCATCAGGCGATGACGCTAATGGAGTCTGAACAACACGAGCCTAACCACGTCATGATGGTTATGCAGAAAGGTTATACCTTGAACGGTCGTTTGATTCGTCCAGCGATGGTTGCGGTATCTAAAGCGAAAGCGTGATCCTGACGTCTTTTCCGAAAATAAAAAACCAGTCGATTGACTGGTTTTTTTTCGCCTGAAACTTACTCTTCGCTGCCGCTCTCTGGCAAACGTGGCTGCCAATCAATAGGCGCGAAACCTTGTTCAATCAACAATTGATTGGTTTGTGAGAAGTGATGGCAGCCTAAAAAGCCGCGATGGGCCGACAGTGGCGAAGGGTGCGGGGCTTTTAAGACGCGATGGCGCTGGGTATCAATAATGCTGCCTTTCTTTTGCGCGTGTGCGCCCCATAGCAGGAAGACAATCCCTGAGCGATGTTCATTTAGCGCGGCGACCACTTTGTCGGTGAACGTTTCCCAGCCGAGCTTCGCGTGTGAATGCGCTTGGCCGCGTTCAACGGTTAATACCGTATTAAGCAGTAAAACCCCTTGTTCAGCCCAGCTTTTTAGATAGCCGTGTTGAGGAATCTCGAAACCTTCGATATCGGTTTTGAGCTCTTTATACATATTCATTAGCGAAGGCGGCGCAGGGATGCCAGGACGCACCGAGAAGGAGAGACCGTGAGCCTGATTGGGGCCGTGATAGGGGTCTTGGCCTAAGATCACGACTTTTACATCGTTAAATTCCGTAAAACGGAAGGCATTAAACACGTCTTTCTGCGGTGGATAAATGGTCTTACCGGCTAGGCGCTCTGCGGCGACAAAAGCGAGCGTGTCGTGAAAGTAGGGTTTTTCTTTCTCGGCACCGATGACGTCGTGCCAGTTTTGTGGAGAAGTCATCTGCACTTCCTCTTTGTTTATACGGAAATTATTTTGTCGTAGCTTACCGTTTCAGGTGATGAATTTAAACCATGATGAAAATTTAGCCATTTCAGAAAACAGTCAAAAGTGATGTTTTTTTGTGCGTAAATTAAATTTTTTTTGAAAATTTACAAAAATAGAAAAAGCCTCTCTAGAGGGGTAAATTTGATGTAAAACATAAATTTGCCCAAATTGGTAAAATTGACACCTTTAAAAAATTGATTTAAATCAAAGAAAACCCCACTCTATACTGGTATATAAAACATCAAGACAACATTGGTTTTACCAAATGGCCGAAGTTAAGGCCGTAAACTAAGAAATTAATCCCAGATTTTTTTGCTCTATTGACGGAGGCAACAAATGATTCAAGGTATTCAGATCACTAAAGCTGATAATGCAGACCTGATGAACTCTTTCTGGCTGCTCGATACAGATAAAAACGAAGCACGTTGTGTATGTGCAAAAGCAGGCTACGCAGAAGACCAGATCGTTGCAGTAAGCGAACTGGGAAAAATTGAATATCGCGAAGTACCTTTGGACATCAAACCAACTGTACGTGTGGAAGGCGGTCAGCATCTGAACGTTAACGTTCTGCGCCGTGAAACTCTGGAAGATGCTGTTAAGCACCCAGAAAAATATCCACAGCTGACTATTCGTGTGTCTGGCTATGCAGTGCGTTTCAACTCACTGACTCCAGAACAGCAGCGTGACGTTATTGCTCGTACCTTTACCGAAAGCCTGTAAGTTTAGGCTAAAGGCATAAAGAAATAGCAAAAAGGAGCCTATCGGCTCCTTTTTTACGTCTGATAGCGAAGCGATTTTTGCTTAGCCGTGCAAAATATCATCATGAGTAGCAATCTCATAATTGGTATTATTATCATTCTATTTCATGGTGTTAGTATTATATAGCGACAAATAAGTTAAGCGCCTGAAATGAAAAATGGAAATATCATAATGCTGCGTGCTTTTTTATATGAGCAGGATATTCTCTAAGCTTAAGACGAAAAAAAACCGCCGATAAAGGCGGTTTTTTTGTCGGTGTGCTGATTTATTCTTCGGTCTTGGTCGACTGTTCAGCTTCTTTAGACTTACGGCGTTTCCCGACATTTTTGCTGTCGCGATGGCGCACTTTTACCTTTTTATCTTTCTTCTCTTCAGCCTTTTTCTCTTGGCGCTTGAGCAGCGTCTTTTTAGAAGGCTTACCTTTGTTCTTTTCGCTAGGCGTTTTGGTTGTCGGGCGAAGATCGTCAACGACGCGTGACTTAATCTGCTCTTCAACGTAGCGACTGATTTTGCCTAACAGCAAATGGTCGTGCGCTTCAACTAAAGAAATCGCAATGCCTTTGCGACCCGCACGGCCAGTACGGCCAATACGGTGCAGATAGGTATCTGCGGTGCGCGGCATGTCGAAGTTGAACACGTGGCTGATATCAGGGATATCCAAGCCTCGCGCGGCAACGTCGGTGGCAACCAGAACGTTTACGCGACCATCGAGCATACGCTTCATGGCTTCGTTACGTTTGGCCTGTACCATTTCACCTTCTAGGTAGCAGGAGTTGATGCCGGCTTCGCGTAGCCAGCTTACCAGCTCATGAACACGTTCACGCTTACGTACGAAGATCACGGATTTGGTGACTTCGGGCTCTTTTAGCAGATGACACAGCAGCTTGGTCTTATGCTCAAGGGTATCGGCACGGTAGTACCATTGCTGGATCTTTTTACGTTCGCGGCGCGATGGGTCGGCTTCAATTTCAACCGGCTCCTGCAACAGACGCTCAGAGAACTCTTTAATCGCATCGCCTTCCAGCGTTGCCGAGAACAGCATGGTTTGTTTGCGCCAGCGAGTTTCTGCTGCGATAGTTTCGATATCTTGTGCAAAGCCCATGTCTAGCATGCGGTCTGCTTCATCAAGGATCAGGGTTTCAACCGCGCGGCAATCGAAGTTTTCTTCTTTGATGTATTGCAGCAGACGACCGGTGGTTGCTACCACGATGTCCTGATTTTCGCTGAATACTTCAGCGTGGTTCATATAGGCAACGCCACCGGTGATGGTCGCAATGTCTAAATTTGTGTGTTTTGCCAATTCAATGGCTTGCTCGGCAACCTGCATTGCCAGTTCACGCGTTGGGGTCAACACCAAAATGCGCGGTGGGCCGGATTTCTTGCGCGGGAAGTCGAGCAGGTGCTGCAACACTGGCAGCAAATAGGCGACGGTTTTCCCGGTTCCGGTAGGCGCGGAGCCCAGAACGTCGCGACCGTCCATTGCCGGAGGAATGGCGGCAGCTTGGATAGCTGTCGGGCGGTCATAGCCTTTATCGCGCAATGCGTCGAGTAGGCGTTCATCGAGTTCGAGTTCGGAAAAATTGCTTGCTGTCATGGTCTACCTCTACTTGGGGCGCCGATTATAGACGGGTTGGAGCAGATGTTCACCCATTAAAGCGGGGGAATTAGCATGTTTACTCCGATCCAACCTTGGCGAATTTATGCGGATATTTTATGCTATGCGGCCAAAAATAAGGAGTTACCGTGGTTCAATGCCCATCAGAATCAGCGCCATTACGTCGTAACGGATTCACATTTAAGCAATTTTTTGTTGCTCACGATCGCTGTGAGATGAAGGTTGGTACAGACAGTATTTTGTTGGGCGCATGGGCAGATGTCAGCGATATCACTGGAAAGATACTGGATATCGGCAGCGGTAGCGGCCTTTTAGCGTTAATGTTGGCGCAGCGTACCACAGATTCAGTGCAAATTGATGCGGTTGAACTCGATGATAATGCCGCGTTGCAGGCGACGGAAAATTTCGCGCTGTCGCCATGGGCGGGCAGAGTGGCGCTGCATCATTGCGCATTGCAGTCGTTTGCAGCACAAACCTCTTCACGTTATGACCTGATTATCACCAACCCACCTTATTATCAGCCCGGCGTAGAATGTCGAAACCCGAGCCGAGGCACTGCCCGTTATACTTCTGAGCTTAGTCATCAAACGTTGCTCAAACATGCGCGCGCGCTAGCTTCCAATAAAGGAAAAATGGCGGTGGTTTTGCCTTGCGATATCAGTGCTGATTTTATGCAACTAGCGGCAGGCGAGGGATGGTTTTTATTGCGGCATACGGAAGTTGCGGAGTTTGCTAATAGAGCACCTCACCGTGCTCTGATGTTGTTTGGCGTGGAGCCCGCGTCACTGCAGTCAGACCGATTGGTTATTCGTGATGAGAGCAATGCTTACTCGGACGATTTCCGCGAATTAACCAACGCGTTTTATCTTTTTTTCTGAGTGTGATGATATGAAAAAGGCCCAATAGGGGTAATGCAGATCGTTTATGAGATCGAGATACACGGGGCTAGCACACCGCGGGGCGCTCCGGCAGCTAAAGCTGCTACGACCCCATCGGTGTACTTCCCCTAAAATCATGCTTAAGTTGCCAGCATTTCCCAATAAGGCCTTTTTAGTTTCTACTGTATTGCAGCTAACGTTGATGATTTGCTAAGGCTGCAAAATCGTTGGCTGCGGATTCTCTAAAAGGTCTGGATAATCCAGCGTGTAATGCAGGCCGCGGCTTTCTTTGCGTTCCATGGCGCAGCGTACAATGAGCTCAGCAACTTGCACCAAGTTTCTCAGCTCTAACAAGTTGTTAGAAATGCGGAAGTTGGCGTAGTACTCGTCGATTTCTTGCTGAAGCATTTGGATGCGGCGCAGCGCACGTTCCAAACGTTTGGTGGTACGCACAATGCCCACGTAATCCCACATAAATAAACGCAGTTCGTGCCAGTTATGCTGGATCACTACGCGCTCATCTGAGTTGTAAACTCGGCTGTCATCCCATTCTGGTAGACGTGGTGCGAGGCTGGTTTGTGGTAGGCGTTGCAGAATATCTTGCGATGCCGACCATGCATATACCACGCATTCTAACAGTGAGTTAGACGCCATTCGGTTGGCTCCGTGCAGGCCGGTGTAGCTGACTTCACCGATGGCATACAACCCTTCTAAATCAGTCCTTCCTTGATGATCGACCATCACGCCGCCGCAGGTGTAGTGTGCGGCAGGAACGATAGGGATCGGCTCTTTGGTGAGATCTAAACCCAAATCCATCAGTTTTTCATAGATCATCGGGAAGTGCTGCATGATGAAATCTGCCGGTTTATGGCTAATATCCAAATACATACAGTCTGCGCCAAGGCGCTTCATTTCGTGGTCAATGGCGCGAGCGACGATATCACGCGGCGCAAGTTCGCCGCGTTCGTCAAAGTCCGGCATAAACCGCGAGCCGTCAGGGCGTTTGAGGAATGCACCTTCGCCACGCAAGGCTTCGGTTAAGAGAAAGTTTCTTGCCTGCGGATGGTACAAGCAGGTGGGGTGGAATTGGTTAAACTCTAGATTGGCAATACGACATCCAGCGCGCCACGCCATAGCAATGCCGTCGCCGGAAGAGATATCAGGGTTTGTGGTGTACTGATAAACTTTTGCCGCCCCGCCGGTAGCTAATACCACGGTGCGAGCGCGCAGAGTTTCAACGCGTTCGAGTTCACGGTTCCATACATAGGCACCTACCACGCGTTGGGTGCCCGGCAAGCCAATTTTTTTGGACGTAATCAGGTCGACGGCGTTGTACCGCTCGCAAACGCGGATGTTAGGGTGTGCATTTGCTTTCTGTACTAAAGTTGTCTCGACTTCTTTACCCGTTGCATCTGCGCTATGTAGGATCCGCCGATGGCTATGACCACCTTCGCGGGTTAGATGGTAGCGAGATTCGCCTGCGGGGCTCATTTCGGTATCAAATAGAACGCCTTGATCGATGAGCCACTGCACGCAATCTTTTGCGTTACGAGCAATAAATTCAACCGCTGAAGGATCACACAGCCCAGCACCGGCAATCAGTGTATCCTGCACGTGAGATTCGATGCTGTCGGTTTCATCAAAAACCGCGGCGATACCGCCTTGGGCATAAAACGTAGCACCCTCATTAAAGGGACCTTTACTTAAAACGGTCACTTTGCAGTGATCGGCAAGACGTAAGGCGAGTGAAAGTCCGGCAGCTCCGCTACCGATAATCAATACATCGTTGAAATGCTCAGAATTTGATTGCATAGGTTGTGGTGTGTGCAGCTGAAAAGTGAAAATCATGTTAGCCTATGCCAACGTGTAAATGCACGGTTAATGAACAACGAATATAAAAACAGCATCGTACGGAACTTTTTAGTACGTATGAACTCTAAGCTAGTGCTTGCTCAGGATCGATTGAGACAACTGGCAGTACTATTTTTTCATGCGTGGAGAGAGATTTGAGGAGAGATTACCTCGGATGAGCGAGCAGTTAACGGATCAGGTGCTGGTCGAGCGAGTCCAGAAAGGAGATAAGAAGGCTTTTAACTTACTGGTAGTTCGCTATCAGCATAAAGTTGCGAGTCTCGTATCCCGCTACGTGCCATCAGGCGATGTTCCTGATGTTGTGCAGGAATCGTTTATCAAAGCCTATCGTGCGTTGGAATCTTTCCGCGGCGAGAGTGCTTTTTACACCTGGCTTTATCGTATTGCTGTAAACACAGCAAAAAATTACCTGGTTGCTCAGGGGCGGCGTCCGCCATCAAGCGATGTTGATGCTAGTGAGGCAGAAAACTTCGAAAGTGCGGGTGCATTGAAAGAAATTTCGAACCCTGAGAACTTAATGTTGTCAGATGAACTGAAGCAGATTGTTTTCCGAACCATAGAGTCTCTTCCTGAGGATTTGCGTATGGCAATCACCCTCAGAGAATTGGATGGTTTAAGCTACGAAGAGATAGCGGCCATTATGGATTGTCCGGTTGGAACGGTACGTTCTCGTATTTTCCGGGCGAGGGAAGCGATCGATAATAAAGTTCAACCGCTGATACAGCGTTAATTATGCGGGCACAGGAAGGGTATTTAGGCATGCAGAAAGAACAACTTTCGGCTCTGATGGATGGTGAAGTGCTGGACAGTGAACTGCTTGGTTCACTGGGTAAAGACGATGCGCTTCAACAAACGTGGAAGAGCTATCACCTGATACGTGACACCCTGCGCGGTGACGTGAGCGACGCGATTGATTTTGATATCTCCGATCGCATTGCCGCGGCGCTTGATGATGAACCAGTTCGCTTGGTTCCCAATGCAATTCCCGAATCCCAGCCTCAGCCACATAGCTGGAAAGATATGCCTTTCTGGAGCAAGGTTCGTCCTTGGGCCAGCCAAATCACACAAATCGGTATTGCGGCCTGTGTTTCTCTCGCCGTGCTGGTTGGTGTGCAGCAGTATAATCAGCCAGTCGGTGGTGCAAGTGATTCAGATGCTCCGGCATTCAACACGCTACCGATGGGCGGCCAAGCTTCTCCGGTGAGTTTTGGTGTTCCGAATGAGAGCAGCAACGCCAATGGACAGCAGCAGGTTCAGCAGCAGCGTAAACGCATTAATGCGATTTTGCAGGATTATGAACTGCAACGCCGTCTGCACACTGAACAGTTGCAAATGGACAATGGTAATACTCAGGCGTCAGTTCAGGTGCCAGGAACTCTGTCATTAGGAACTCAGCAGCAGTAATGAAGCAACTTTGGTTCGCCATCAGCGTATTCGCTGGTAGCCTATTTGTTTCTAACATCGCCTCAGCGCAAGATTCGTCTGAGGCGATGTTGCAACAAATGAACGGTGCCAGTCAGTCACTCAGTTATGAGTTAGCGTATATCAATATCACCAAGCAGGGGATTGAGTCGTTACGCTATCGTCATGCCATTTATAATAATCAGTTGTTATCCCAGCTCTTGCAGATGGATGGTCCGCGCCGTGAAGTTTTACTGCGTGGCAATGAAATCAGCTATTTTGAGCCTGGACTTGAGCCATTTACGCTCAACGGCGATCACATTGTTGATGCATTGCCATCGATAATTTTCTCCGACATCAAACAGCTGAGTCAGTATTACAATTTCATCTCCGTTGGTAGAACCCGCGTTGCCGATCGCCCGTGCGAGGTGATTCGTATTGTGTCGCGTGACGGTTTGCGCTTTAGCTATATCGTATGGATTGATGAAAGTTCGAAATTGCCTTTGCGGGTCGACTTGTTAGATCGCGATGGCGAAACGTTAGAGCAGTTCCGCGTAATTTCCTTCACGGTTGGCGATCAGGTCAGTACAGCGATGGCGAGCTTAGCTCAGCTCACGCTGCCACCTTTGCTGAAATTACCGGCAACGGATAAGGTTAACTTCAGTTGGCAAGCATCTTGGCTGCCGCAGGGTTTCAAAGAGGTTTCACGCAGTCGCCGTACCCTGCCATCACTCACCGAACCGGTGGAATCACGCTTGTATAGCGATGGGTTGTTCAGTTTCTCTGTCAATATCAGCAGTGCCGCTGCGGGTGCTGCGGTGAGCGAGCAATTCTTGCGCCAAGGGCGTCGCACCATTCACACCGAAACGCGTAACAATACTGATATTACCGTCGTCGGTGAATTACCTCCGTCAACGGCTAAACGTGTTGCAAACAGCATTACGCTCAATGGTCGTAAATCATGATGCGCGAATGGGCAACGGTGGCATCCTGGCAACAGGGCATCGCTACGCTAAACTGTGAACAGCGCTCAGGTTGTGGTTCTTGCGGGGCGAAAAATACCTGCGGTACGGCGGTGTTGAATAAAATCAATCCTCAGTCGCAGCATCAGCTTCAAGTTGAAATTGCTCAACCGTTAGAGCCTGGCCAAAGGGTCGAGATTGGCATTACTGAAGCCAATCTTCTGCGTTCTGCGGTGCTAGTCTACCTCACGCCGCTGCTTGGACTCATCGTCGGCGGTGGTGTGGGGCAGTCATTGATGCATTCTGATGCATGGGCTGCGTTAGGCGCATTGGTTGGCGCTGCTGCTGGTTTCATGTTTGCGCGATTTAAGGCGAAAAAGCTAAGTGACCGGCAAGATTACCAGCCGATCGTTTTGCAGGTCGGTTTGCCTCCATCCATGATCCGCACCCCCACGAATATCTAGGTTTTACTGGGTTCGATGTGTAGAATGCATCGAATCTGGCAAATTACCGCCAAACGTTAAACCATCGCTTTGAACCCATCAGTGTGTCCTTAGGCGAGTAATCTAGAAATCATCAGGCAAAATATCTTAATAATGAAGCGTATACGAAATTTCTCCATTATCGCACATATTGACCACGGTAAGTCGACACTGTCTGACCGTATTATTCAGATTTGTGGCGGTTTGACTGACCGTGAAATGGCAGCGCAAGTTCTGGATTCTATGGATCTAGAACGTGAGCGCGGCATCACTATTAAAGCGCAGAGCGTAACGCTCGACTATAAAGCACAGGATGGGGAAACTTATCAGCTGAACTTCATCGATACTCCAGGACACGTTGACTTCTCTTATGAGGTTTCTCGTTCTCTGGCGGCGTGTGAAGGTGCATTGCTGGTGGTTGACGCAGGTCAGGGCGTTGAAGCCCAGACGCTAGCTAACTGCTATACAGCCATGGAAATGGATCTGGAAGTGGTTCCTGTTCTGAACAAAATTGACCTGCCAGCGGCCGATCCCGATCGTGCTGCTCAGGAAATTGAAGATATCGTCGGCATTGACGCGATGGATGCTGTGCGTTGCTCAGCAAAAACCGGCGTTGGCGTTCCTGAAGTGCTTGAACGTCTGGTTCGCGATATCCCTGCACCGGAAGGTGATCCAGATGGCCCATTACAGGCGCTGATTATCGACTCATGGTTCGATAACTATCTGGGCGTAGTTTCTTTGATCCGTATTAAAAACGGTTCACTGCGCAAAGGCGAGAAAGTTAAGGTAATGAGCACCGGTCAGACCTATAACGCTGACCGTCTTGGTATCTTCACACCGAAGCAGATCGACCGTGACGTACTTAACTGCGGCGAAGTAGGCTGGTTGGTATGTGCGATTAAAGATATCCACGGCGCACCCGTAGGCGATACCTTGACGCTGGCACGTAACCCAGCCGAAAAATCTTTGCCGGGCTTCAAAAAAGTAAAACCTCAGGTTTACGCAGGCCTGTTCCCTGTAAGCTCTGATGACTATGAAGCTTTCCGCGATGCGTTGGGCAAATTAAGCCTGAATGATGCGTCCCTGTTCTATGAGCCAGAAACATCTACCGCGCTGGGCTTCGGCTTCCGCTGTGGTTTCTTGGGCTTATTGCACATGGAGATCATTCAGGAGCGTCTGGAGCGTGAATACGATCTAGACTTGATCACAACGGCACCAACGGTTGTGTACCAGATCCAAACCACCGGTGGTGAAGAGATTTTTGTTGATAGTCCATCTAAATTGCCGCCAATCAACAATATCGAAGAGTTGCGTGAGCCGATTGCTGAATGTCATATGCTGTTACCACAAGAGTATCTTGGTAACGTTATAACGCTTTGTATCGAGAAGCGTGGTGTTCAGACTAATATGGTTTATCACGGCAATCAGGTTGCATTAACCTATGAAATACCGATGGCAGAAGTGGTGCTCGATTTCTTCGACCGCCTCAAATCTACATCGCGTGGTTATGCGTCGCTGGATTACAGCTTCAAACGTTTCCAGCAGTCTGACATGGTTCGCGTTGACGTCTTGATCAACAACGAACGTGTGGATGCGCTGGCGCTAATCACCCATCGCGACAACGCGCAGTATCGTGGTCGTGAGCTGGTTGAGAAGATGAAAGAACTGATCCCGCGCCAGCAGTTTGATATTGCGATTCAAGCGGCTATTGGCAACCAGATTATTGCGCGTTCAACGGTTAAGCAGCTGCGTAAAAACGTTCTTGCTAAGTGTTACGGCGGCGACGTGAGCCGTAAGAAAAAACTGCTGCAGAAGCAGAAAGACGGTAAGAAACGTATGAAGCAGGTCGGCAACGTCGAACTGCCGCAGGAAGCCTTCTTGGCCATTCTGCACGTAGGTAAAGACTAAAGTTCTATGATGAGCGGCACCGATTGAGGTGCCGTTATCATTGAGAGGCTTATGCCCAAATAGATTTCAACCTCGTTCTCGTTAAAGTTGAAATCACGGGGTTATTTAAGGAGTTATTGGCATGGCCAATATGTTTGCTCTAATTCTGGTTATCGCAACGTTGGTTACTGGGGTTATTTGGTGTATCGACCGCTTTAAGTTAGCACCGGCGCGTCGAGCAAAGATCGAGGCGATTAATGCCCAAACGGTTGACGGTTTAGATAAGCAGACCGCCAAAGACGCGGTGAAAACGTCAGGTTGGATTGAAACCTGCGTATCCGTTTTCCCTGTTTTGGCACTGGTTCTGATTATCCGCTCATTTATTTATGAGCCTTTCCAGATCCCATCAGGTTCAATGATGCCGACGCTGTTGATCGGCGATTTCATTCTGGTAGAAAAGTTTGCCTATGGAATTAAAGAGCCTGTAGCACAGCACACGATTATTCCAACCGGGCATCCTAAACGCGGCGATATCGTGGTATTTAAATATCCGCTGGATCCACGTTTGGACTATATCAAACGCGCCATTGGTTTACCGGGTGATAAAGTCACTTACGACCCATACAGTAAAGAAGTTACGGTTTACCCAGCCTGCCAAACAGGGCAGAACTGCGATAAGTTATTGCCAATTACCTACAGCGCGGCTGAGCCAAGCGAGTGGGTGCAGACCTTTGGCCAAATGGGTAATGGCGAAGCGAGCAGCGGCTTTTTCCAGATTCCATTAGATCAAAACGTGGATGATGGATACCGCATGAGCGAGCGCAAAGAAACGCTGGGTACCGTTACCCATCGGATTCTGACCGTGCCTCAAGCGCAGGACATGATGTCGCGTTACTATCGCCAGCCGGGTCAACCACAGGGCGTATGGGTGGTGCCTGAAGGCCATTACTTCATGATGGGCGACAACCGTGATAACAGCGCCGATAGCCGTTATTGGGGCTTTGTTCCTGAGCAAAATCTCGTAGGTAAAGCAACGGCAATCTGGATGAGCTTTGAAAAACAAGAAGGGCAATGGCCGACCGGCGTTCGCCTGAATCGTATTGGTGGCATCCACTGATTTTCTGCTCGTTATTCACGCTGTGGGGATCTTCCTACAGCGTGAAATCTGTGTGACGTTTTCACCAGCATTAAAATATGTGCCTAAACTTATTTCCGTTGCATTAATAGCTAGGCAACTTCAGCGAATAAGGCATATTACCGCAGCATTATATTTTCAGTCGTTGTAGAATACCCCTTCGAGCGATAAAAAGTTGGCTTCCGATCTGGAAGCCACTGCAAACGAAACAGCTTTGGATTGGCTAATGGCAAGCAGGCCTGTTCCGTATGCTGCGGTTTTTGACGCATTCTAGATCTATTTGGTATCTCATGAATCCCATCGTAACTAACCGGCTTCAAAAGAAGCTGGGCTATACTTTTCAACAGCAGGAGCTGTTATTGCAGGCATTGACTCATCGCAGTGCCAGCAGCAAACACAATGAACGTCTTGAGTTTCTGGGCGACTCAATTCTTAGTTTCGTTATTGCCAATGCGCTGTATCACCGCTTCCCGCGGGTTGATGAGGGCGACATGAGCCGCATGCGTGCTACTTTAGTACGTGGAAATACGCTGGCAGAAATGGCACGAGAATTTGATTTGGGGGAGTGCCTACGTCTTGGGCCGGGTGAGCTAAAAAGTGGTGGTTTCCGCCGTGAATCTATTTTAGCTGACACCGTAGAAGCGTTAATTGGCGGCATTTTCCTGGATAGTGATATCCAAACGATTGAACGACTGATCCTTGATTGGTACCGCTCACGCTTGGACGAGATAAGTCCAGGTGATAAGCAAAAAGACCCGAAAACGCGTCTGCAAGAGTTCTTGCAGGGACGCCATCTGCCACTGCCATCTTATTTGGTGGTGCAGGTTCGCGGTGAAGCACACGATCAAGAATTTACTATTCACTGTCAGGTCAGCGGCCTGAGCGAACCGGTTATCGGTATTGGCTCAAGTCGTCGCAAGGCCGAGCAGGCAGCGGCTGAACAAGCGCTGAAACAGCTGGAGCTTGAATGAGCGAAGAAACAACTTATTGCGGATTTATTGCCATCGTTGGACGTCCTAACGTTGGCAAATCGACATTGCTGAACCAATTACTGGGGCAGAAGATTTCGATCACCTCGCGTAAGCCACAAACGACCCGCCACCGCATCATGGGTATTCACACGGAAGGGCCATATCAGGCCATCTACGTGGACACCCCCGGGTTGCATATTGAAGAAAAACGCGCTATCAACCGTTTGATGAACCGCGCAGCCAGCAGCTCAATCGGTGACGTTGAGCTGGTAATTTTCGTTGTTGAAGGGACACACTGGACCGCCGATGACGAAATGGTCGTGAATAAACTGCGTGATTTGAAAGCGCCGGTTATCTTAGCGATCAACAAAGTCGATAACGTTCAGGATAAAGCGGCTTTGCTGCCACATATCCAGTTCCTCAGCGAACAAATGAACTTTATGGACGTGGTTCCAATCTCTGCGGAGAAGGGAACGAACGTAGATACCATCGCCAGTATTGTGCGTAAAAAACTGCCGGAAGCGATCCATCACTTCCCAGAAGAATACATTACTGACCGCTCACAGCGCTTTATGGCGTCTGAAATCATCCGTGAAAAACTGATGCGTTTCTTGGGCGAAGAGCTGCCGTATTCCGTTACCGTTGAAATTGAACGCTTCGTTTCTAACGAACGCGGTGGTTACGATATTAACGGTCTGATTCTGGTTGAGCGTGAAGGCCAGAAGAAAATGGTTATAGGTAATAAAGGCAGCAAAATCAAGACAATTGGTATCGAAGCTCGCCAAGACATGGAAGCCATGTTTGAAGCTAAAGTCCATCTTGAGCTGTGGGTTAAGGTTAAATCCGGTTGGGCAGACGACGAACGTGCGCTGCGCAGCTTGGGTTATGGTGAAGATCTCTAAGAGATCGCGCCTATGGAAGGTTGGCAACGCGCATTTGTGTTACATGGGCGTCCCTACAGTGAAACCAGTCTTCTGTTAGACCTGTTCACTGAAGGGCACGGGCGTGTACGTCTGTTGGCAAAAGGCGCACGCAGCAAACGCTCAAGTCTCAAAGGTGCGTTACAACCTTTCACGCCGCTGCTGGTTCGCTGGGGCGGTAAAGGGGAAGTTAAAACCCTACGTAATGCTGAGCCTGTTTCATTAGGGCTACCGCTGACGGGCATTTCGCTCTATAGCGGTCTGTATGTCAATGAGCTGGTTTCCCGCGTGCTTGAGCAGGAAACCAACTACTCTTCGTTATTCTTCGATTACCTCAACTGTTTACAAAATCTGGCGGCGACCGTCGGCTCTCCTGAACATACGCTGCGTGAATTCGAACTCGCTTTGCTGGGCAATCTTGGCTATGGCATCGATTTTCTGCACTGCGCGGGCAGCGGCGAACCGGTCTCTGATGAGATGACCTATCGCTACCGTGAAGAGAAAGGCTTTATCGCCAGTCTGCTGGTCGATCAGCTCAGCTTTACCGGCCGCGATTTAAAAGCGTTAGCTGAACGTAGATTCCCTGATCCCCTCACGCTGCGTGCGGCTAAACGTTTTACGCGTATGGCGCTGAAACCCTATTTAGGTGGAAAACCGCTAAAAAGCCGTGAGCTGTTCCGTCAGTTTGTCGGAAAACGCCCAGTCAAACCTGCATCTGCTTGAAATCTCACTGTCCCCTACATCGCAATAATTCTGTCTGACCCTATCCCGCTAAGTTCGGTGTACACTGATGCGAACTAAGCCTTATTCTGTCTGTAATCTCTGACTTAAACGTTTTCTTAAGAGGATTTGTCATGGCTGATTTACTGTTGGGCGTCAACATTGATCATATCGCAACCCTGCGCAATGCGCGTGGCACCCAGTACCCAGACCCTGTTCAAGCGGCATTTATTGCAGAGCAGGCTGGCGCCGATGGGATCACCGTGCATCTGCGCGAAGATCGTCGTCACATTACCGATCGCGATGTGCGTTTGCTGCGCCAAACTATTCAGACGCGTATGAATCTGGAAATGGCGGTTACCGATGAGATGATCGATATCGCCTGTGAATTGAAGCCGCATTTTTGTTGTTTAGTGCCTGAAAAGCGCCAAGAAGTGACTACCGAAGGCGGGTTAGACGTTGCGGGCCAGTCGGACAAAATGACGGTTGCCGTGGAGCGCTTAACTCAGGCGGGTATTTTGGTATCGCTGTTTATCGATCCCGACCAGCGTCAGATTGAAGCCGCTGTTAGCGTTGGCGCGCCCTATATTGAAATTCACACCGGTGCTTATGCCGATGCAGAATGTGAACTAAAACGACAGGCGGAATTTGAAAGAATTGCCCAAGCCGCGCGTTTTGCCAACGAGCGCGGTTTGAAAGTCAATGCGGGCCACGGTTTGACCTATCATAACGTCCTGCCGATTGCGGCATTGCCTGAAATGCATGAGCTGAATATTGGCCACAGCATCATTGGTCGTGCGGTGATGAGCGGTTTACCTGAGGCCGTGAGTGCTATGAAACAGCTGATGTTGGAAGCGCGTCGCTAATGGCTGTTCTAGGATTGGGCACTGATATCGTCGAAATTTCTCGCATTGAGGCCGTAGTCGAGCGCAGTGGCGATCAAATGGCGAAACGCGTATTGGCGCCCGCTGAATGGGAGCAATACTGCGCTCACCAGCAGAAAATTCGTTATTTAGCCAAGCGTTTTGCGGTGAAAGAGGCTGCGGCTAAGGCATTTGGCACCGGTATTCGTAACGGGCTGGCCTTTGCTCAGTTTGAAGTTTACAACGATTCGCTGGGCAAGCCGGTACTGCGTTTACACGGGCGAGCCGCCGAGCTGGCGCAGGAAATGGGGATTACGTCGATTCACGTTTCTCTGGCTGATGAACGCCGCTATGCCTGTGCGACCGTAATTGTTGAAGGGTAAAAAATAGCGAGATAACTAACGCTCAATCACCGTTCTGCGCGTGATTGAGCGCCCAACAATGCTAGCCGTTCAGTTTCTCCTGTGCGGCTTTCTCCACGTTTTCAATTTCGTCGAGTAACTCCATCCACTCCGGCTCTAAATCGCCCACCGCAATCTCATGGCGCAGTTGTTGCTCGATATAACGGCACAGACGTTTCAACCGTGGAAGACCACTGTAACTGCAGCTACCGTGAAGCTTGTGAATAATATCTACGATAGCCGGATCCTGATTGCCTTCGAGAGCCGCTTCCACCTGTGTTTTGACCTGTGGAAGGAATTCCAGCAGCATCTGTAGTAAATCCCGCGCCAGATCTTCTTTATTGGCCGCTTGTCGCAGCGCCATGTCCCAATCGAGCGTCAGATCGCTATCGGTTTCAAGTGATGCGGCTGCGGCTGGTGAATTAGTCTCATTAGGGGCACGATAGTAACGCGCTAGAAGCTGGCGCAGCATATTTTCGTCGATGGGTTTAGCGAGATAGTCATCCATCCCCGCGCGGAGTAGGCGCTCACGTTCACCGTTAATGGCATGTGCCGTTACGGCGATGATTGGCGTATCAACATAGCGTGGAATTTTGCGGATTAATTCACTGGTACGAATGCCGTCCATTTCTGGCATTTGAATATCCATGAGGATGATGTCTAAACGATGCTCCTTAGCTTGAGCAATCGCTTCTTCACCGCTATGACACAGAATAATTTGTTCGACCAGCTCACCTAACAGCGCGCCAATCAGCTTCAGGTTGGCCGGATTATCATCAACCGCCATGACGTTCAGCGGTAGGCGTTCAACCTTATGCTCAATCACCACCGGCGCACGCTTCGGCAGGCTATTATCCAGCAAAATAGGCAGCAGACGATTGCTAGTCAGCGGTTTGGCTAAACAACTGCGTACTCCTTGTTCTTTCAGTTCATCGCTATAGAGCAGCTTGTGGCTCGGCATAGCAAGGATCACGCGGTTGGCTAAGGACAACGCGGTTTTCAGCTTATCGCGGCCCTGTGCATCGTCATAGGTAAAGTTAACCGGTAGCCCCACCAACAGGATATCGTAGTGAGAGTCAGGAATAACCTGAGCCAGAAGTGGGCTGTAGCTCACTTCCAACGGCGTTGCCTGAAGCAAGTCCAGCGTGCATTGTGCCGCAACGGGGTTTGACTCGACATAAAGCAGTTTTTGCCCGGCTAAACGCTGCATCGGGAAGTGGCTTGCCGGTGCGTTATGGTTGAGCTCAAGTTGAATATGGAACCAGAATGTCGAACCTTTGTTCGGCTGGCTATGGAAACTAATATCTCCACCCATTTCATTCACCAGTTTCTGGGTGATGACCAAGCCCAATCCAGTGCCGCCATGACGGCGAGAGATACTGGCATCTGCCTGTCGGAATGCTTGGAACAGCTGCGATTGCTGGCGTTCTGAGATACCAATACCGGTGTCGTGCACCAACACTTCAAGCTCCACCTGATGTGGGGTGGTGCTACGCAGCTCAATGCGAATATCAATATTCCCTTTCTCGGTGAATTTAATCGCATTACCTAACAGGTTAGTGAGGACTTGCTGTATCCGCATCGGGTCGCCGATCACATGTTCGGGAACGTCGTTACGAATATTCAGAGTAAGCTCAATGCCTTTTTCGTGTGCGCTAGGAGCAAGCAGAACGGTGACTTCATCGATGGTTTCACGCAGCAGGAAAGGAATATGTTCCAGTACCAGTTTGCCTGCTTCAAGCTTCGAGAAATCAAGCACATCGTTGATGATGGTCAGAAGATTATTTGCCGAACGTTCAATGGTCTGCAAGTAGTCACTTTGGGTAGCGTTAAGCGGTGTTTTCAGCACTTGTCGAGTAAAGCCGATGACGCCATTGAGCGGCGTACGCAGCTCATGCGACATATTGGCCAAAAACTCGGATTTAATTCGCGCAGCTTCCTGAGCACGTTTTTTAGCTAAATCTAACTCGACGTTTTGGATCTCCATCTGCTCGAGCGTTTCACGCAGGTCTGAAGTGGCCTGATCGATATTTTGCTGCATCTCTTCGTGATAGGCCGTCAGAGACATTGCCATCGAATTAATACCGTTTTTGAGCATATCCAGCTCACCCAGCATATGGCCTTCTACGCGGCTGTCGAGCTGCCCGCGACGGATACGGTCGACGGTGTTAACCATGTTGCGGATAGGCCCTGTGACATCGCGCATCAGCCGGTAGGCAAACAGCAACGCAATACACATGCAGATAATCAACAGCAACGTCGCAACGAACACTTCCTTGTATTGCTGTAATCGCACCGAACGCAGATCCAATTCAACCGCGATATAGCCAAGGTGTGGATTTTCGTCGTTGGTTGCATCGATAAATCGGTCTTCTGAGATGATCGGTGTGCGCAGGATTAACGAATCCCCATGCTTGGAAAGCATCAGGTCGTTAGGCATCGGCACCCCTTTAGGGAGCTGTAGCAGCGAATAGTTGTGGTGATAATTCGAGGTGACGAACAGATCGTTATTATCGTCGAAAACGGCGATGGAACGCACGATATCAGAATGACGGCGATGCAGCAGGCCAATCAACTGTCGCACGGCTTCACGGCTACGGAAGGTCATACCGTATTCGCTCGCCACGGCAAGCGGCTCAATGATACTGGCTCCGGAATCCACCAATTGGGCTTGTAACTCATTGTATCTATGAACAACGAAGAAGGTACTGAGCAGCAAACCAATCAATAAAGTGGGGGCTAAAATCAGTACCATCATGCGCGCACGCAGGCTGTATTTGGTCATGTGGGTCCAATGTGGGAGAATTGGTGGCAGATATCATTATTAGCGAAAGCTAAAACCAACAACAAATCGATAAAACATGGCTCAATTTTACTCTCCGGGACGCCGTGTGGCGACCCGACAAACCATAACTGTGACGGCAACCGACCTTGATCCTTTTGGTCAGGGTGTTGCGCGCCACAATGGTAAAGCTATCTTTACTTCTGGCCTATTGCCAGATGAGCAAGCCGAAGTCACGTTAACCGAAGATAAAAAGCAGTTCGCTCGCGCCAAAGTGAAGCGTTTACTCACTCGCAGTCCAGAGCGTGTCGCGCCACGCTGCCCACATTTTGGCACCTGTGGCGGCTGCCAACAGCAACATGCCAGTGAGCCTCTGCAACAGCGCAGTAAATCGGCTTCTCTCCAGCGCCTGATCAATCGTGAAACAGGTTTGGATATCATACCAGAATCCGTTATTAGCGGGCCAGAATACGGCTACCGTCGGCGTGCGCGTTTAGGATTGCAGTTCCAGCCGAAACAACAGCAGCTGGTGATGGGGTTTCGCAAGTCAGGTTCTAATGATTTAGTGCCTATTAAAGCGTGCCCTGTATTAGCGCCCGCGCTGGCATCGCTTTTGCAACCGCTGCATGAATGTCTGGCCGAAATGAAGGCCGCTCGCCGTTTAGGCCATGCCGAGCTGGTGTTAGCCGATAATGGCCCCGTGTTGGTATTGCGCCATCTTGATCCGTTGAAAGAACAAGATTTGGCCCGATTGCACAATTTTAGTGCGCAGCATCGCGTTATGCTCTACCTGCAAGGTAATGACGACGAACTGGTTAAGCTGTGCGATGACGCACCGTTTTATCAGGTCGATGGGCTGCGATTATTTTTTAGCCCAAGAGATTTTATTCAGGTCAACGACGCCGTGAATCAACAGATGGTTGCGCAGGCGTTGGAGTGGCTAGAAGTAGAATCGACCGATCGCGTGTTAGATCTGTTTTGCGGTATGGGCAACTTCACATTACCGTTAGCAAAACGCGCAAAACAGGTGGTCGGCGTTGAAGGTGTTGCTACGCTGGTGGCAAATGGTCTGTATAATGCCCAGATTAATGCATTGAATAACGTCGAGTTCTTCCAGCACAACTTGGAGGAGGATGTGACTCTGCAGCCATGGGCTAAACTTGGGTTTGATAAAGTGTTGTTAGATCCAGCGCGAGCCGGCGCCGCAGGCGTCATGGACCACATTGTTAAACTGGCACCGCAGAAGGTGGTTTATGTTTCCTGTAATCCCACCACGCTGGCGCGTGACAGTCAGATTTTAATCGCCGCGGGTTACCAAATGGCGCGTGTGCGAATGCTAGATATGTTTCCCCACACGGGGCATTTAGAGTCGATGGCGTTGTTTGTTGCGTCGTAGTACGGCTCAAAGTTGATGAGTAAAAGGGAGAGGATATGGTTGCGGTAAGAAGTGCCCATCTAAATACGGCTGGTGAATTTGCCCTCGATGAGTGGGTGAAGAGCCTGAATCTGTCGAACCAGCAGTCGTGTGAGCGTCTCTCTGCAACTTGGCGTTATTGTCAGCAAAAAACACTTAACCATCCTGACGCGGCTTTGTTACTGTGGCGCGGCGTTGAAATGGTGGAAATTCTCTCCACGCTCAGCATGGACAACGACAGTATGCGCACTGCGCTGCTGTTTCCGCTGGTGGAAGCCAAGGTCATCGACCGTGAAACCGTCGAAGAAGATTTTGGTAAAGAGATCACCAATCTGGTGCATGGCGTGCTGGAAATGGATGCTATCCGCGCGTTAAAAGCCACCCAAAATGACTCCGGCGCCTCCGAGCAGGTGGATAATATCCGCCGCATGCTGCTGGCGATGGTTGAAGATTTCCGCTGCGTGGTAATAAAGTTGGCTGAGCGTATTGCTCATCTACGCGAGGTCAAAGATGCGCCGGAAGAAGAACGCGTATTGGCGGCCAAAGAGTGTTTCAACATCTATGCGCCGTTGGCAAATCGTCTGGGTATTGGACAGCTAAAATGGGAGCTAGAAGATTTCTGCTTCCGTTACCTGCATCCAGATGAATATAAAAAGATTGCCAAACTGTTGCATGAACGCCGTATCGATCGTGAGCAGTTTATCGATGATTTTGTTGAAGCGCTGCGCAAGGAAATGGCCAAAGAAGGTGTCAAAGCCGAAATTTATGGTCGACCAAAACACATCTACAGCATCTGGCGCAAAATGCAGAAAAAGGCATTGGCGTTTGATGAGCTATTTGATGTCCGTGCAGTACGCATCGTGGTGGAGCGCTTGCAGGATTGCTACGCGGCGCTGGGGATAGTGCACACTCACTATCGTCATTTGCCTAATGAATTTGACGACTATGTGGCTAACCCGAAACCTAATGGTTATCAGTCGATTCATACCGTCGTTTTAGGCCCGCGCGGTAAAACGCTTGAGATTCAGATCCGTACACGCCAGATGCATGAAGATGCTGAGCTGGGCGTTGCGGCGCACTGGAAATATAAAGAAGGGCCGCAGGCGGCGGGCCGCTCTGGCTATGAAGGCCGAATTGCATGGCTGCGTAAACTGATTGCATGGCAAGAAGAGATGGCTGATTCCGGGGAGATGCTGGATGAGGTACGCAGTCAGGTATTTGACGATCGCGTTTATGTGTTTACGCCAAAAGGCGACGTCGTGGATCTGCCTGCGGGCTCAACGCCGCTCGACTTTGCTTACCATATTCACAGCGACGTAGGTCATCGCTGCATCGGTGCCAAAATTGGTGGCCGCATCGTGCCGTTCACTTATCAGCTACAGATGGGCGATCAGGTTGAAATTATCACCCAGAAGCAGCCGAACCCAAGCCGCGATTGGCTGAACCCGAACCTTGGTTATGTGACAACCAGCCGTGGACGCGCCAAAATCCATAACTGGTTCCGCAAGCAAGATAAGGACAAAAATATCCTTGCTGGTCGCCAAATTCTCGATGATGAACTTGAGCGCTTGGATATCAGCCTGAAAGAAGCGGAGAAGCTTCTGATCCCGCGTTATAACGTCAATTCAATGGATGAGGTTCTGGCGGCGATAGGCGGTGGCGATATTCGCGTTAACCAAATGGTTAACTTCCTACAGGGCAAAACGAATAAGCCAAGTGCGGAAGAAGCCGATCGGGAAGCGCTAAAACAGCTCACGCAAAAAGGCCAATCTCAGTCACGTAGTGATAAGAGCAGCGGTCGTGTTGTAGTGGAAGGCGTTGGTAATTTAATGCACCACATTGCGCGCTGCTGCCAGCCGATCCCTGGCGATGAAATTATCGGTTTTATCACTCAGGGGCGCGGTATTTCAATTCACCGCTCTGACTGCGATCAGCTAAATGAATTACGCTCTCATGCGCCTGAACGTATCATTGACGCGGTATGGGGCGAAAGCTACTCCAGTGGCTATTCGCTGGTGGTTCGCGTGATGGCTAACGATCGTAGTGGTCTGCTACGTGATATCACCACCATTCTCGCCAATGAGAAGGTTAACGTGCTGGGCGTGGCCAGCCGTAGCGATACCAAAAAACAGTTGGCAACGATTGATATGGATATCGAGATTTATAATCTGCAGGTGCTTGGACGTGTGCTGGCAAAATTAAATCAGTTACCCGATGTTATCGATGCGCGCCGATTGCACGGTGGAAAAGCAGAAAAATAACTAGCTAAAAATAGAGGTGGCGCTATTCGTCACCTCTATTTATATTAAGATAATTCTATTTCTAATAAAAATCCTATTAAATTAGATTTAACTATTAATATGTAATCTGATTTCTAATTATATTTTTAATTTTTATTTATCAGCGTGTTACCGTTTTCTTTCTCGTTATCAATCATGATTTTCTTTTCATGGTGGCGCTCATTTTATGAGTCTCGCGATGCATCTCTGGATAATTATTTACATCTGACTTATTATCAACGAAATATTCACTGAGTATACGCCTCAGTTGTGCCTTTCAGACAATAATCCTAAAGAGAATAATCTACTCATGAGAAAATTCTGGTTTGGCTTATGAGCTCAAATAATCTTTTTTTCCGGTTGCTAAGCCAGCGTCAGGACGTAATAACGGTAATATTGTTCGTTATCAGTGCTGCCTGTTTTACACTTTTTTATTACAAAACTGAAACAACCGTTAAGCAGATGGAATTTTTGCTTAAACTTTCCAGCGCCCGCAGCGACTTTCTCTCTCTCTCCGCGTCTACGTTTTATAATATAGATAATCGAAAAACGAATGAGCGGCTCAAAGATAGCCAATTACAAGCTTTACAGTGGAGTTATTCAAACTATATTAATTTGCTACACAACTTTTCAATCCCTAAAGGGTTAAAAGAAAGTGAAGAAACGGCGTCAAACGAATTATTTAACCGGGTTATCAATGCTAGGCATGGTGATTCGGGGACCATGGTATTACCGTCGAATACCCAAAACTTCAGAGCGATTATTGAAGAGTCGTTAGAGGAAATAAAATATACGTTTCATTGGCAGTTAATACTGCTGATCTTAATCCCCTTTCTTATTGCCGTTATCCGCACGCTACATGGACTCTACTATATAGATATCTTTGATAAGATGAATAAAGACTACTATATGGATTTTTTGACCAAAGCCTATAATCGCCGATATATTCCTAAGATTAAAAAACGTGCTGGTTTAGACTATGTTCTTGCTATCGATATCGACCACTTTAAACAAATCAATGATAGCTATGGTCATGATATTGGTGATGAAGCTTTGTACAAATGCACGAAGATTATGCAGGGAAATATCAAGGCGAGTGACATTGTTGTTCGCATGGGAGGCGATGAGTTTGTGGTCTTTTTGTTTAATGCCACCTTACAGGATGCCAAGCATGTTACTGAGCAAATTTTGCATGATATTAATGATGAGAAACTCTATATTTCTGAGAGCGTGACGGCAAAAATGACCGTTTCAATTGGCGTCGCGAAGTTCGATAATGATATTTCCACGACAATGAAACTGGCAGATGTTAACTTATACGAGTCGAAGAGTCGCGGTAAGAAACAGTTCACCTTCTGAGCACTAGTTCGTATGAAAAAAAATAAATTGGCATTTATAGAGAGCTACTCTCTCAAGACGATTGTTCTGTCGGTATTCGTGTTTTTTACCACGTTTATTGTCATCTTTATTCTTTATCTCCAGTTTCAGCAAGAGAACCATGCGCTGAATCGGATGAGCGAAAAGGTCATTACGTCTAAAGGGGAAACGGTAAAAAGTATGCTGGAGCACTATATCAATGTGCCCAAGCAGTCGAATGCCGCCGTAGCCACATCACTGAAAGCCATGGATTTTAGTGAAACCAGCGATCAAATGCCGTATATAAAAGAAATTTTGCTGCAAACCATGGGACGAATTTTTTCGGGTGACAAGTATTTAAGCATGGTGGCGCTTGGTACGAGGGATGGCCACTATATCGGCGTCGGTCGGAATAACATTACGGATAAAGAATATCTCATCCTGAAGTCGCGTGCCACACAGGGTCGGCTGAATTACTACAATGGACTTTCTCAGGATGAAAAACCACGAGAAAGCATTGAAAACTACGACGTTAGCCAACGTCCCTGGTTCCGTTATGTTGATGAAAGCAAAAAATCTTCATGGACCAAAGCCTACCGAGACTTTAACTCAGATAGCGGCATCAGCATCTCTTTTAGCTCTCCCGTTTATGACAAAAAAAATCGCTACATTGGCGTGATCTCAAGCGATCTGCGTTTAAGCCGATTTAGTCGCTACCTGATGGAACTGACAAAAAATGAAAACAACGTCATTTTTATTGTGAACGGTTCTAATCAGATCATTGCGTCTTCTAAAGATGATTATCTCATTTCCGATCTCTCATTTGGCATTGCCGATCAGGACGGTGGCGGGCTGGGTTCAGTCATGGACAGCACCGATCCTTTAATAAAATCGACGGTTAAAATCCTGCAAAATAACCCTAGCGAAGTTGAGCGCATTCAATCTGGCAGCTCTATGTACTTTGGTAAGGTCATGCCGGTAGGAAACGATCTTAATTTACCCGGCTGGCGCATTGTTGTGCTGTCAGCTCAGGACGATTTAACCGGTGATTTGCTGAGTAATCGTATTATTACGATTATCCTTTCGGTCATTATATTTGCACTGGGTTCGTTGATCGCGGTGAAATTACTCTCGATGGTAACGAACCCGATATTAGATATTGCGCGACAAGCGCCGATGATTGCCCGCCGAAAATGGAAACCAAGTCTTAATCATCAGGCTCAATTTTCTGAAATTAGGGTGCTGAATACCGCCTTTGCACAAATGTCGGATGAGCTGGAAGGCATGTTCCTAAAGCTAGAAAATCAGCTCAATATTGATGAAGACACTCAACTCCTGACGCGCAGAGGATTGCTGGGTAAGTTCCGAGAATGTCATGAAGAGCAGGGTGGTTATACGATTGGATTGCTCGCGATTGTCGCTTTAAGTAATTTTAATGCCATCACCAGCAGTTTAGGGCGCAGCTACGGCAGAGATTTTGTTTCACGTTTTATTCAAGACTTACAGGCAATTTTGCCCGCTGGGACATGGCTTGCGCGGGATGCCGAAGAGCGGTTTATTATTTGCTATCCGGGCGTAAAAACGCAGGAATTCTGCTTAGCAGAGCAACATAAATTTGAGCGTTTCTTCAGAGGATTAGATGTAGAGCATGATGCGGATGGGCAGGTATATGCGGGAAATACCGGCTTTGTGCATGACGTTATCAATCCGAGCACGCTCAATGACAGTATTATGGATGCTTATATTGCGCTCAAATTTGCCTGCAGCAAAGGCAACGGTTACAGCATGCTGTATCACTCAGATATTCGCGCCGAGGAAATCCTCAATATTAATATGCTACGCCATCTAAAGAGTGCGCTAGCGCTGAACGAGTTCTTCTTGGTATTCCAACCGATTGTGAATTTGGCTACGCGTAATATTACCGGCGCTGAATGCTTAATTCGTTGGCGCAATGCAGAACTCGGCATGGTGGGGCCCGATCACTTTATTCCTCTCGCGGAAGATACCGGCTTTATTGTTCCTCTCGGTGCGTGGGTTTTAGATAACGCCTGTATGCAACTGAGTGAAAAACTCTCCAGCGGTGAATGGCCAAGCAACTTTAAACTGCATGTGAATATTTCACTAGTACAGCTCATGCAGCAAGATTTTGCGCACAGTCTTTTTGCTACGCTGGCTCGGCATAATATTGCGCCGCACAACATCTCGATTGAAATTACTGAAACGAGCATGATGAAAGAAACTGAGATCCTAATGGAAACTATTAGCACTATCCGCCGCGGGGGTGTTTCTGTTGCTATTGATGATTTTGGTTCAGGTTTCTCAAGTCTCTCTTATCTGCATAAGCTTGAGTTTGATACCTTAAAAATCGATAAAGACTTCGTTAGCGATGTCCTTACCGATAGCCGCAACGAATCGATTGTGTCGGCGGTGATCCGACTATCCCACGGTTTTAATGTTCCATTGGTGGCCGAAGGGGTTGAAACTGCGGAAGTGGCCGACAAACTACAGGCAATGGGCAGCCAAAAAGCACAGGGGTATTACTTTGCTCGGCCAATGCCGCTCAGCGAGTGGCCGGATATCGGGAAGGTCTTACCCTAATCCTCGCCATAAGATGTGCCAAAGCCGTGAGATGAAATGTTTCGTTGGCTTAGGTGACGGGTTTCGGACGCTAAGAACTCCAACAGGAATAGGCGAACGAAACCTTGCACCGTCATTATGCTGTTACTGAGTCAATCTCAAATCTGCCCTTTCGGCACAATATCCTCATTGAAACTCAGCCTCTTGCGGCCCGTTTCCTCTTCACGCAGTGGCTCAACTTCACGCAGCGTTTCTTTGCAGCGGATAACCAACTCTTGATATTCGCGGGTGCCTGCGCGTTTCCAACTCAATTCTTGTTCACTGAGCTCGCGTACCACGCGGGCGGGGCTGCCAACCACCAGCTTATTTGCGTCAAATTTTGCGGCGGCTTTCACAAAAGCTGCTGCGCCAATAATGGTGTTTTCACCGATGTCTGCGCCATCCATCACCACGGCATTCATGCCAACGAGCGCATTACGACGAATGCGGCAGCCGTGCAAAATGGCACCGTGGCCGATATGCCCATCGATTTCTACCACGGTATCCTGCTGTGGGAACCCATGCATGACGCAGTTATCTTGAATGTTTGCGCCGTCTTGCACCACGATGCGGCCAAAGTCGCCGCGCAAGCTGGCGTTGGGCCCGATATATACGCGTTTGCCGATAATCACATCGCCAATTAAAACCGCGGTAGGATGAACGAAACTACTGCTGTCGACTACGGGGGTTAAGCCATCAATCTGATACACGGGCATCGTTAAGTCTCCTTAAGGTGTAGGGCTTTCTCGGGGTAATCCGCCAAAGCGCCGATAGTAGGCGACCGCTGGCTGGGGGAGTTCACCGATGGTGGTTTCTGTTTTCTCACTCACATAGCGCGTGGCGGCATGATCGATGCGTTGGTAAATATTGATACACAGATTACGGGCGATCTGTCCTTCCCACTGGTTCGGCAAAAGCGCATCGGGCAACAGCGGATCTTTCAAAACCACGCGGCGATAGTAGTGGATCAACAGTAAACGCAGTTGAAAGCAGCGCTCAGGGGTGAGTTCTCCTTCTGGTGTATCACGCAGCAGCGTCATGAGCGGGCGAAACGAGGCGATAAACTCATGATAATACTCTGCAACTTCATTCAGGGACCAACTGGTAGAAACTAGCTCTTTCAAGCTCTGCTCCGAGCGGTTGTAAGGATAGTCCGCACGGAAATAGATCACTGATTCGCTGGCGTTCAACTCGCTTAGCATGGCGGGAACGTCGTTCTGTTCGCGTGCGGGAGCCGCCATCAGCGAACTGTTCATTTGACCAAAACCAAGCCAGCTAAGTGCTTTCTTCAATCGGACTCGCTCTGCTTTACTCGCCATTTCGAGCAACAACAAATCCCACTGCCCATCCCATTCAGGCTGTTCGCTGAGATAGATTTTGCTTTCTGCATGACGAAACTGATTCATGCCGCGCTCGGTGACGCGATAGTAGCTGCGACGACCTAATTTTATGACGTCCAGCCATCCCTCTTTTTGCAGCCGAAAAATGGAGGTACGGACAAAACGATCGCCAAACCCAAGCGGCTCAAGCAGCGCACTCAGGCTACCTAACCAAACTTCACCGCCACGATGGCTGAGTGCATCGCCATACAACGAGATAATCAGTGACGTACCGCTGATCGGCTGGGCATCCAGCGCATGACGAATAAAGTCGTCAATTTTGTGTTCCATTATTCTTCACCGGTCAGTTTTTAGTGTGTCATCACAGTAGCATAACCGGATGAAAAGTTGTGGGATCTTCCAAACAGCGCAGAACGGTTCCCTCCCCTGATAAGGGGAGGGCTAGGTGGGGCAGGGTTTACCGCTCCCGACAATCCACCACGCGAACGGCTTTGCCCTCTGAGCGCGGAATATCACCGCAGTTGACGATGCTGACCTGAGTGCTCACGCCGACCATCGATTTAATATGGTGGCGCAACTGATGGCAGATATCACAGCGCTGGTCGTGGTTCAGAACGTTAGGCTCTTTCAGTTCAACTTTGACCGACAGGTTATCCAAATTGCCTTTGCGCGTGACTTCCAGCTGGTAGTGCGGCGACAGCTCGCGGAACTTCATAATTTGTTCTTCAAGCTGAGAAGGGAACACGTTTACGCCGCGAATAATTAACATATCGTCAGATCGGCCGGTGATCTTATCCATGCGACGCATATTGCGTGCCGATCCCGGCAGCAAGCGGGTAAGATCGCGGGTGCGATAGCGGATCACCGGCATCGCCTCTTTGGTTAGGGTGGTGAAAACCAACTCTCCCGCTTCATCGTCTGGCAGCACATGGCAGCTATCGGGATGAATGATCTCAGGATAGAAATGATCTTCCCAGATTGTTGGGCCGTCGGCATATTCGGCGCACTCCATCGCTACACCAGGGCCCATCACTTCAGACAGTCCATAAATATCTAGCGCTTTAATCCCCATACGGGTTTCGATTTCGCTACGCAGAGAATCGGTCCAAGGCTCCGCGCCGAATACGCCCAAGCGCAGTGAACAACCGCGGGCATCACCGCCCATTTTGCGCTCGAGCTCGTCAATCAGCGTCAGGCAATAAGAAGGCGTCACCATGATGACATCGGGTTTGAAGTCGAGAATGAGCTGCGCCTGTTTTTCCGTTTGTCCGCCGGACATCGGGATGACGGTTGCGCCGAGTCGCTCAGCGCCGTAATGCGCGCCTAAACCTCCGGTGAATAGCCCATAACCGTAGGCCACATGAATTTTATCTTTGGCCGTTGCTCCTGCGGAACGCAAACAGCGTGCCACAATATCCGCCCAGTTATCGATATCCTGCTGGGTATAACCGACTACCGTTGGGCGACCGGTCGTTCCCGATGACGCATGCACGCGAACCACCTGTTCCATCGGCACTGCGAAGGTGTCGAAAGGGTAGTTGTCGCGCAGATCCTGCTTGGTGGTATAGGGGAATTTCGCAATATCGCTCAGTTGCTTAAAGTCATCAGGATGAACGCCAGCCGCATCGAATTTGCGTTTGTACATCGGCACGTTGTTATAGGCGTGATGCAGCGTCCACTTCATACGCTCTAGCTGCAATGCCTGAATTTCATCACATGAGGCGAATTCAATCGGGTCAATGTGCGGTAATGTTTTAGTCATGTTTGCCATTCCTGATAATATTTTTCTTAGTATTTGAATCGCGCTCACAGGCTCTGATTTGTAGGGGCAGAGGCGGAGGGATCAGACACGCTCGATAATCATGGCGATGCCTTGCCCTACGCCGATGCACATGGTGCAAAGTGCGTAGCGCCCGCCGCGCCGTTCCAGTTCAAAAGTGGCTGCCAAGGCCAAACGTGCACCGCTCATGCCAAGCGGATGACCGAGTGCAATGGCACCGCCGTTTGGGTTCACGTGTTCGGCATCGTCAGGAAGGCCAAGCTGACGCATCACGGCCAGAGACTGCGCCGCAAAGGCTTCGTTAAGTTCAATAACGTCCATTTGGTTCAGGCTTAAACCGGCCAGTTCCAGCACTTTGCGCGTTGCCGGAAGCGGGCCGATCCCCATAATGCGTGGTTCAACGCCGCAGGTGGCGGTGGCGACAATGCGTGCTCTTGGTGTCAGTCCCTGCGTGATAGCCAGTGCTTCGGATGCCACAATCAGTGCGGCGGCGCCGTCGTTAACGCCCGAGGCATTTCCGGCTGTCACGCTGCCCGGCATACGGAACGGCGTTTTCAGGTTTTGCAATTGCTCCAGCGTGGTTTCTGGACGAGGATGCTCATCCTGCGTCACGCGGATTTCCGCTCCTTTTTTACCTTTCAACACTACCGGAACAATTTCTTGCCCTAACACGCCTGAAGCCTGCGCTTTCGCGGTACGCTGTTGGCTGCGCAGTGCAAAGGCATCTTGATCGGCGCGGCTGATATTGAACTGAGCGGCTACGTTTTCGGCGGTTTCCGGCATGGAATCGGTGCCAAAAGCCCCTTGCATGAGCGGATTAACAAAGCGCCAGCCGATGGTGGTATCGAATATTTGTGCCTGACGGCTGAAGGCGCTGTCGGCTTTACCCATCACCAGCGGAGCGCGCGTCATGGATTCCGCGCCGCCGGCCAACATCAGCTGAGCGTCACCGGCTTTAATGCTGCGAGCAGCAAAGGCCAGAGCGTCTAAACCAGACCCGCACAGGCGATTGATGGTGGTGCCAGAAACGGTTTGTGGTAATCCCGCCAATAACGCCGCCATACGGGCTACGTTACGGTTGTCTTCTCCCGCCTGATTGGCGCAGCCGAGGATCACGTCATCGACGCGTTCCCAGTCCAACGCGGGGTAGCGAGCGATCAAGGCTTGCAATGGAATAGCCGCCAAATCATCGGCACGCAGGCTGGCTAATGCACCGGCATAGCGGCCAATAGGGGTGCGAACGCCGTCGCAGATAAAAGCGTGATTCATGGCTGCTCTCCTTGCTGTTCTAAAAGGGGATGACCAAGACGATGCGCACGGCCACGGAACCACGCGACGGTTTTGCCATCTTGGTTAGTGATCTCAACGTCGTATAGGCCGGTTTTCTTGCCTTGATGGCGCACTTCGGCACAGGCGGTTAGACGATCGCCGCTAAATCCGGGGCGGATAAAATCAATAGAGCAGCCAGAAGCCACGGCGGCTAATCCTTGGCTGTTGCAGGCATAGGCAAACGCCGTATCGGCGAGGCTGAAAAGTTGCCCGCCGTGACAGGTTTGGTGCCCGTTAAGCATGTTGGGGGCGATAGTCATGCTGACCTGAGCGAAGCCGCTATCAACGCGGTCGATGGTCATCCCCATGGATTGCGCGCAGGTATCTTGAGCAAACATCTGTTCGGCGCAGCGTTGTGCTAGATGAGTCGGCGATGAGGCGTTCATCAATGGTGCTCCTGAGTGGCAAGCGACACATAGCCAGCCGCCAGTTGGCGCAATAGCGGCGCTGGGCGATAGCGGGTATCGGCATAGAAGTGATTAAGGTTTTCGAGCGTGGTGAGAATATGCTGCCAGCCAAGCTGGTTGCCCCAGGCTAAGGGGCCTACGGGATAATTCACTCCCAGACGCATCGCCAAATCGATATCTTCGACGCTGGCGATCCCTTTATTCACCACGTCGAGCGCTTCGTTGCACAACATGGCAACCGTACGCAGGGTTAACAACGCGGGATAATCAGGAAGAACAATGACGTTTTTGCCTAAGGATTGCAGGAAGCGAATCACTAACGCCGTTTGCGCCGTGCTATTACCGCTGGCCGCGCTAATAGCGATGGCTGAAGCCTGTTGATGATTCACTGAAAGATCGAACTGAACCACGGGCGTTCTCGTCTCTACGGCAATTTGCGAAGATAATTCACCATTGCTTAACATAAATGTAACTTCATCGAGGCGCAAAAAAGGGGACGATTCGGTACTCTCTTTGCGTTCTTCAATCGCGATCCCATTTTGTTGCAACAGCGCAGCAAATTCAGGCAGCGCTGACCAGCGCCCATGCGCGCTAATTCGTTGCGGCATTGCGCCAGTTTCAATCGGTGCAAACTCAGCGATAACAGGCTGAACGTCGCTCGGGTAGCGGTAAAAACCACGGTCGCTTTTACGCCCTAAATGCCCAGCTTCCACCAGCTCTTTCTGCACCAATGAGGGCTGAAAGCGCGGATCGGAGCCGAAGGCATGAAACACCGATTCCGTTACCGCATAGTTCACGTCGTGGCCAATTAAATCGGTTAGCTGCAAGGGCCCCATCGCAAAGCCGCCCGCATCACGCAGCACGGCATCCAGCGTGGCCGGTGTCGCTATCTGTTCTTCTAACGCCCGCAGGGTTTCCGCATAGAAAGGACGCGCAACGCGGTTAACGATAAAGCCAGGCGTCGAACGACAAACCACAGGCTGTTTTTTCCATGCCACGGCCAATTCTCGTAGCGCATTGAGGGTATCCGCATCGGTTTCCAAACCACGTACAATTTCGACCAGCTTCATCACCGGCGCGGGATTGAAAAAATGTAATCCAGCCATACGCTGCGGATGTTTCAGCGCGCTGGCAATGGCGGTAATTGATAGCGAAGAGGTGTTGCTGGCAAACAGCGTTTGTGGCGAACAAATCGCTTCCAGATCGCGAAACAGGCTCTGTTTGATCTCTAAACGCTCGGCGATCGCTTCGATCACTAAAGCACAAGAAGCCAGCTCGGTGAGCGCGGTGACAATTTGAATACGCGCTAAAAGCTGTTGCGTGGTATCAGCATCTGCTTTACCTGCGTCCACGCGCTGTTGCAGGTGTTGATGTAAAGCGCTTAACGCACGCGACGAAGCTTCGGCGTTAACGTCAAACAGCATCACATGATGGCCTGCGCTGGCGGCAACCTGAGCAATGCCAATACCCATTGTTCCTGCGCCAATCACGCCAACCGAGCCTTGTAGCAAAGGAGAGGACATGGTTATTTCCCCTTAAATTCAGGCTGACGTTTCTGGAAGAACGCACTCACGCCTTCGCGGTAGTCTTCGCTACGGCCGCCGAGGCGTTGTAGATCGCGTTCAAGATCCAACTGTTGATCGAGCGTGTTGGTGGCAGCGCTGTACATCGCTTTTTTAATTAATCCCAAGCCATAGGTTGGCTGGGTTGCGAGGTGCTGAGCGAGTTCTTGTGTGCGTGCAGCGAGCATTTCGGGTTCAACAACTTGCCAAATCATGCCCCATTCCAACGCTTGCTGAGCGCTGATCTTATCGCCCAACAACGCCATTCCCATGGCGCGCGCATGGCCGGCTAAGCGGGGTAAGAACCAGCTGCCGCCGGAGTCTGGCACCAGACCTAAACGGCAAAATGACTGAATAAAACTGGCGTTAGCGCTGGCGATCACAATGTCACAGGCTAAAGCAATGGCGGCACCGGCACCGGCGGCAACGCCGTTCACTGCGCAAACGATCGGCTTTGGCAGGGCGGTCATACGGCGGATCAGCGGATTATAGAAACGCTCCACGGACAGCCCCAGATCGGGAGCCGCTTGCTCAACGCTGACGTTACGATCGTTCAGATCTTGTCCGGCACAGAAACCCCGTCCGGCACCGGTGAACAGAATGCAGCGTACGGCCTCATCGCGTTCGGCAATTTTTAATGCTTCGCTAAGCTGACGGTGCATTTCGTCATTGAAGCTGTTTAAGCGGTCGGGGCGATTGAGCGTGATAGTCAGAACGCCAGCCTCAATGTGGGTAAGTACCATGTTTTCATCAGAGGAAGTCATAGGATTAGCGTCCTTTAAATTCAGGTGAACGTTTTTCAAAAAAGGCGGCGATGCCTTCTGCGCGATCGTCAGTCCCCGCCAATGAGACAAAATGCTGGCGCTCCAGATTTAATCCCTGTGAAAGCGTGGTTTCCTGCGCAGCCTTAAGTGCCGATTTGGCCGCACGCAGTGCGAGCGGTGATTGCTGGCTAATGCGTGTGGCAATTTGCTGGGCGCGTTCCAGCGTCAGTTCGGTAACGCAGATTTCGCTGATGAGTTGTGCATCGCGCGCCTGTTGCGCGTTAATTGGCTTACCGGTCAGCACCATCTGCGAGGCAAGAGATTTCCCGACGCTGCGCAGCAAACGTTGGGTACCTCCGGCGCCGGGTATCAACCCTAGGGTGATCTCAGGCAGCCCGAAGCGCGCATTTTCACCGCTCACCACGATGTCGCAGGCCAGCGCTAGCTCACAGCCAGCGCCAAGCGCGTAGCCATTGACGGCGGCGATAATCGGTTTGCTGATGGCATTGAAGCGCTGCCATACCTGTGGGCGACGGTCGATAATGGCGTCTGCTACTTTTTGTTGCTGGAGTTCGCGTAAATCGGCACCGGCGGCAAAGCAGCGCGAGGAGCCGGTGATCACCACGGCACCAATGCTGTCATCGCTATCGGCATTTTCTAAATGACTGACTAACAGCTCTAAACAGGCGGTGCTCAGGGCGTTACGTACATCAGGACGATTAAGCGTTAGGGTTAAAACCCGCTGTTGCTGGTGGCGTAAAATCCAGTCGTTGCTCATGGGATTTCCTTAGACGTCGAAGTCGAGCACTACGCCGTCGCCTTTCGGCCACGACTGGCAACTGAGGATATAACCGGCTGCGAGCTGGTCGGGTTCAAGGCTGTAATTCACCCCCATTTCCACTTCGCCAGATTTGAGTTTGCATTTGCAGGTAGCGCATACGCCGCCTTTGCAGGCATAGGGTAAATCGGCACCTTGGCGCAGCGCCGCGTCCAGAATGCTGTCATCCTGTGCGCTCATGGCGATATTCACGCGGCGGCCATCCAACTGGATTTCCACCATGGTTTGCTCTCGTTCGGTCATATTCGCAGGGCGAACGCTGATACCGGCGGTGTTAAAGCGTTCACTGTGAATATTTTCCGCCGCCATTCCAGCAGCTTCGAGCGTGGTGTGGGCATCGTCCATCATGCTTTCAGGGCCGCAGATAAACGCTTGATCGAACGTGGTGAAATCCAGCAGTGATTTGCCCATCAGGTTTAAACGTTCGCTGTCGATACGACCATTAAGCAGCGGACTGTCCAAGCTTTCTTGGCTAAACAAATAGAGAATTTGTAAACGCTGTGGGAAGCGGTTTTTGAGATCGCACAGCGCTTCTTTAAACATGATGGAGCGGCTGGTACGGTTACCGTAGATCAGGGTGAATTCGCTTTTTGGCTCCAAAAGCAGCGTGGTTTTAATGATCGAGAGCATCGGGGTGATGCCCGAACCTGCCGCGATAGCCAGATAGTTGCCTTGGCGTTCGCCAGTAGGCTGATAGCCAAAGCGCCCCTGTGGCAACATTACTTCTAGCGCATCGCCCACGTTGAGCTGCTGATTGACGAAAGAAGAAAA
This sequence comes from Hafnia sp. CBA7124, assembly GCF_002355555.1. Lineage (NCBI taxonomy): Bacteria > Pseudomonadati > Pseudomonadota > Gammaproteobacteria > Enterobacterales > Hafniaceae > Hafnia > Hafnia sp. CBA7124. The sequence continues at coordinate 1,059,582 of NZ_AP017469.1, forward strand.
ACGCCCTTGATGGATAGCTTTCACGCCAATCTGGAGCACGCCATCCTGTGGTGAGCTGCAAATAGAGTAACAGCGACGCAGTTCTTCGCCGTTAACGTTGGCCTTGAGCGTGAGATGCTGCCCCGGCTTATAACGGTAATGCGTTTTTAACTCGTCGGGCACTCGCAGCGTGATCGCCACGGCCTCTGGGGTTTCCCGCTCAATGGCGGCAATACTTAAACGGTGAAATACGGTCATTTTTCTCGCGACCTCTTAAATGCATTTGAAGTAATCGAAAGGCTCAAGACACTGCTTGCAGCGGTACAACGCTTTACAGGCGGTGGAGCCAAATTCGCTGATCTTCTGAGTTTCATGGCTGCCGCATTGCGGGCACTGTACCGCGCCGGAGGAGAGCGGCTTTTCACAGGCCAGCCCTTGCGGAGGCGCAACGCCGTATTCACGCAGGCGCTTTTTGGCCTCGGCATTTATCCAGTCGGTTGTCCATGCCGGACTGAGCCGAATTTCAACCTTGATCGGGGAAAAGCCAGCGGTGGTTAGCGTGGTTTGAATCGCATCGATGAGAAACTCCGTTGCGGGGCAGCCGGAATAGGTGGGGGTAAACGTGACCAGCCAGCCGTTTTTCAGAGGGGCAACGCCGCGCACCATGCCAAGATCGGTGATCGAGAGTACCGGCAATTCAGGATCGCTAATCTCGTGCAGGCACTGCCAGATCTGATGGATCTCTGGCGTTAACAGGCTATTGAGTGGTTGACGTTGTTCCATGATCTTCTCCTGTTCCCCGTTGCCGCGTTACCAGCGACAGCCCGGATAAGCGCGCTGTAAAAACTGCATTTCGGCCAGCATGAATCCAAGATGTTCCGTGTGTTTGCCTTGTTTTCCGCCGTGGCGGTAGGCCTCTCCTTCAGGAAGCTGTAACGTGGCTTCTTGCAGAACTTGCTGTACGATTTGCAGCCACGGTGCCTGAAGGCTTTCAGGATTGACGGCGATGCCTTGCTCAGCGAGACGACGTTCCACGTCGTCGCTGTGGAACAGTTCGCCGGTGAAACGCCACAGATCGTTGATCGCCTGCTGCATTTTTTTCTGGCTCAGTTCGGTGCCGTCACCGAGGCGGATCATCCAGCCACGGCTGAAACGTAGGTGGTATTCAGCCTCTTTCAGTGATTTGGCACCGATAGCGGCAAGCTGTGGATCGCTGCTTTGGCTTAAGCCTTGATGCAGCAGAAAATGATAGGTATCGAGGAAAAATTGGCGCACCAAAGTGTCGTTGAAGCCGCCGTTTGGCTGTTCAGCTAAAAGCAGGTTGCAGAACGCCAGATCGTCGCGCCCAAATGCCAAACTATCTTCGTCGACGTTCTCACCGGATAGCTCACCGGATAATTCGGCGGCATAGCTGTAGAAATTGCGTGCCTGGCCGAGCAGATCCAACCCGATATTTGAGAGCGCGAGGTCGATTTCTAGCTCTGGCGCATGGCCGCACCATGCACATAGGCGCTGGGCTAAAATGAGCGGCGTATCGGCTTGGCGTAGTACGTATTGGATGAGGTCTTGATTTAACGTTGTCATCAGCTGCCTCACATGTTCTTGATGCCGTCAGGAATGGTGTAAAACGTCGGATGGCGGTAGACCTTATCGTCAGACGGATCAAAGAATGCGGCGCGATCTTCCGGCTGCGATGCCACTAAATGCTCCGATTTCACCACCCAGATTGAACAGCCTTCGTTGCGGCGGGTGTATGCATCGCGCGCGTTTTCCAACGCCATTTGGTCGTCTGCGGCATGCAGGCTGCCAACGTGGCGGTGGGCTAATCCTTGTTTGCTACGAATAAAAACTTCGTAAAGTGGCCAGTGTGCTTGAGTCATATGGATTTCCTTGTTTATGCCGCGGTGGCGTTGGTGGCAGATTTTTCTGCGTGGGCCATTGCGGCATCGCGTACCCAACTGCCTTCTTCCCAAGCGCGGCGTTTAGCACTCAGACGCTCGTGGTTACAGAGGCCTTGGCCTTTGAGAACTTGATAAAACTCACTCCAGTCGATTTCACCAAAGCGGTAATGTCCGATGGCTTCGTCCCATGCCAAATCTTTGTCAGGCGCAGTCATGCCAAGCGCTTCTAACTGCGGCACCGTGTTATCAACAAATTTCTGGCGCAGCTCATCGTTGCTATGGCGTTTGATTTTCCAAGCCATGCTTTGCGCGCTGTGTGGGGAATCGCTGTCGTTAGGGCCGAACATCATCAGCACCGGCCACCAGAAACGGTTGATAGAGTCTTGCAGCATGGCGCGTTGCTCGGCGGTGCCGTTGGCCAGTACCGTAACGGCCTCATAGCCTTGACGCTGATGGAAGCTTTCTTCCTTACAGACTTTGATCATGGCGCGAGCGTAGGGGCCATAGGAGGCACGGCACAAAGCCACTTGGTTAACGATAGCGGCACCGTCAACCAGCCAGCCGATGACGCCCACGTCAGCCCAGCTCGGGGTTGGGTAATTGAAGATCGAGGAGTATTTCATTTTGCCGTCGAGCATCTTTTGGTAGATGTCTTGGCGTGAACAGCCCAGCGTTTCCGCAGCGCTATACAGATACAAACCATGTCCTGCTTCATCCTGCACTTTCGCCAGCAGCACGGCTTTACGGCGTAGGCTGGGGGCTCGAGTGATCCAGTTGGCTTCTGGCAGCATCCCGATGACTTCTGAATGCGCATGCTGACCAATTTGACGGATGAGGTTTTGCCGATAGGCATCTGGCATCCAGTCTTTGGCTTCTATCGACGTATCTGCGGCAATTTTTGCCTCGAAGAGCGCCTGATGTTGAGCGTTTTGGGTCATTGCTTCCTCACTTAATGATTCGGATATTTTAAGTTTTAATTTAAATTGTGAGTCACTTTCAATAACTCAAAAGCTACATTCTGATAACAAAAAGATCAAACACCTATTGTGCGCATTTGTCGTACAGGTCACAGGGTTTTATTTTTAATTGTTTAAAAACAATGAATTGATTTCTTGTAAAGGTTTGTCTATATCAACGAGTGCTTTTTTAAAATGCGATGTGTTTCTATTTTGTTAAATTAATGAGTGGCGGGTAACTAAAATAATGTGATACACCTTGAGTAAATATTTAGTCACAAAGTGAAGCTTGGAGGATAGGATGCAGCAGTTAACCAGTTATATTTCAGGTGTCTGGGCATATGGGCAGGGCAAAGAGCGAGCGATCCACCATGCTGTGAGCGGTGAAGCGCTGTATCAGGTGTGTTCTGATGGCTTACCGTTGGCTGAAAGCTTGGACTATGCGCGCCAGCACGGCGGCAAAGCGTTGGCTGCGATGACCTTCCAACAGCGAGCGCAAATGATGAAAGCGGTAGCCAAGCACCTGCTGGCTCACAAAGAATCGCTGTATCAGATTTCGGCTGAAACCGGAGCTACGCGGGGTGATGGTTGGGTGGATATTGAAGGCGGTATTGCGACGCTGTTTGCCTATGCGGGCTTGGCTGGGCGCGAGCTTCCCGACGATACCCTTTGGCCCGAAGACGAATTAATTCCTCTCTCCAAGCAATCACAGTTTGCCGCCCGTCATGTCATAACGTCTCGTCCCGGCGTGGCGCTGCACATCAACGCGTTTAACTTTCCTTGCTGGGGAATGTTGGAAAAACTAGCACCAACGTGGCTGGCGGGAATGCCTGCAATTATCAAACCGGCTACGGCGTCGGCACAGCTCACTCAGGCGATGGTTAAACTGATTATTGAGAGTGGACTGGTGCCTGAAGGGGCGTTGCAGCTCATCTGCGGCGGCGTCGGCGATATCTTTGAGCACTTGGACTATCAGGATGCGGTAACTTGCACCGGTTCTGCCCAAACCGGCCAGAAGCTGCGTTCACATCCCCGCTTATTACAAAAATCCATCGCCTTCACCATGGAAGCCGACTCGCTCAACTGTTGCATTTTAGGCGAAGATGTCACGCCAGAGATGCCTGAATTCGCGATTTTCATTAAAGAAGTGGTGCGAGAAATGACCACAAAAGCGGGGCAAAAGTGTACCGCTATTCGTCGTGTCATTGTGCCCGCAGCGCAGATGGACGCCGTTCAGCAAGCGTTGCTTAAACGTTTGGGCGGTGTCACGGTGGGCGATCCTGCGCACCCCGATGTACGTATGGGCGCATTGGTCAATCTTGAACAGCGTGATGACGTGCAGCAAAAAGTCGATTATCTGCTGCGCAACGGCTGTGAACCTTTGTGCGGTGGCTCGCTTTCGGCGCTGCAATTAATCGGAAGCGGTGCTGAAAACGGTGCATTTTACCCTCCGACGCTGCTTTACTGTGCCGACCCTTTCACGCATCAGGCCGTGCATGGCACCGAAGCCTTCGGCCCCGTGGCTACGCTGATGCCGTATCAAAACGCTGAGCAAGCGGTTGAGTTAGCGTTGCTGGGGCAGGGAAGTTTAGCCGGATCGTTGGTGACTGCGGATGAGCAGACGGCGGCGAAAATTATCCGCGCAACGGCATGTGCTCATGGGCGTATGCTGATTTTGGATCGCCATGCGGCCGCAGAATCCACCGGCCATGGTTCACCGTTGCCCATGCTGGTACATGGAGGCCCAGGGCGAGCCGGTGGAGGGGAAGAGCTGGGTGGCTTACGTGCGGTCAAACACTACATGCAGCGCACCGCGATTCAGGGAAGCCCAACCATGTTGGCGGCGATTGGCCGTGAATGGGTGCGTGGCGCAGACGTGGTGGAAGAGCAGGTCCATCCATTCCGAAAATATTTCGAACAGCTGGCGATTGGTGAAAGCCTGCTGACCGCTCGACGCACGATCACCGAAGCGGATATTGTGAATTTTGGCTGCCTGAGCGGTGACCATTTCTATGCCCACATGGATAAAATTGGCGCGGCGGAATCCTTGTTTGGTGAGCGCGTGGCGCATGGTTATTTTGTGGTGTCAGCGGCGGCAGGCCTGTTTGTCGATCCGGGCGTAGGGCCGGTGATTGCTAACTACGGCATGGAAAACCTGCGCTTTATTGAGCCGGTGAAAATCGGCGATACCATTCAGGTGCGCTTAACCTGCAAGAAAAAAATCAAAAAAGCCCAGAAAACCGCTGAAGATAAACCGCATGGTGTGGTGGTATGGGATGTGCAGGTGCTCAATCAGCATCAGCAACCGGTGGCGCTATACAGCATTCTGACGCTGGTGGCGCGCCAAAACGGTGACTTTATCCCTGCCGCTTAAATCCGTAAGATAGTCAGCACAGAAACCGCCGCATTCTGCGGCGGTTATTTTTTATACCTGAGAGCTGCACTATGACTTCCTCCCCGATGCAACGCCTGCTGACCATCATGCAAACCCTGCGCGACCCAGAACGCGGCTGCCCGTGGGATCAGAAGCAGACTTTTGCCACGATTGCGCCCTATACGCTGGAAGAAACTTATGAGGTGCTTGACGCGATTCAGCGTGAAGATTTTAGTGACTTACGCGAAGAGCTGGGCGACCTGTTATTTCAGGTAGTGTTTTATGCACAGATGGGGCAGGAACAAGGGCTGTTTAACTTTGACGATGTGTGTAATGCCATCAGCGATAAGTTAGAACGCCGCCATCCGCATGTCTTTGCTGCCGAACATACCGAAAGCGCCGAAGCATCGCTAGCTCGCTGGGAACAGCGTAAGGCGCAGGAACGTGCTGAAAAAGATCTCAGTTCATCGATGGACGATATTCCAAATGCGCTACCTGCGCTGATGAAGGCCTATAAAATCCAAAAACGTTGCGCGGCAGTGGGATTTGATTGGGATACGCTTGGCCCCGTATTAGGCAAGGTGTATGAGGAGATCGACGAAGTGATGGATGAAGCGCAGCAGGCGGTGGTGGATGAGGAAAAGCTAGGCGAAGAAATTGGCGATCTGCTGTTTGCAACGGTGAATTTATCGCGTCACTTAGGCCATAAAGCTGAAAACGCCCTACAGGCAGCCAACCGCAAATTTGAACGTCGTTTCCGTGCAGTAGAAGATGCAGTGCGCGCCTCGGGCAAAACCATGGAAGAAGCCACGCTTGACGAAATGGAAGCGCATTGGCAGCAGGTGAAAAAGGCTGAAGGTAAATAGTCAAAATCGCGTTGGTTAAAGTGAAAAGGGCTGACGTGCTGCGTTAGCCTTTTTTTTCTGCCTACTAGTAACTGATTGATTTTAAACAGGCTGAGAATAACGCGCAGAAAAAGGGTATTTTGAATTTATTGCGCGAAATCGCTTTATTTTCACTCAGCTAGTCATAAAATCCAGCAGTTCACTGCCGTACAGGCAGCTTAGAAATTTGGTCGGTGCGCCAATCTTCCAGAAGTTAAGTTCACTGCCGTACAGGCAGCTTAGAAATGATTCAGGTAGGAATCTTATTGTTAAAGAGCGTTCACTGCCGTACAGGCAGCTTAGAAACATGCTAGGCCAAGGATTTCGCCTTGTCTCATGTTCACTGCCGTACAGGCAGCTTAGAAATTTAAACAACGGCTCTATCCCGGATGGACGAAGCTCACTGCTGTACAGGTAGATAATTCCTCGCCACTCTATTTTTTACCATCTGGTTGCAAAATTCCTCGTGTGCCTAGTAGAAACAGCAACGTCATTAGTGCCATAGCCAGTAGACCTGCTTGGCTAACACGGGCTCGAGATTGTTGGTAAAGCTTGGTGATAGTGGGTAAGTCTTGTTTGGTTGCTCCAGACTGCACTAACAGGTTGCTGAATCCTTGATCGCTGAGATAGGGAAACACGGTCATATTTTGTATGGTAATGCGGGTCTGAGGTGTGACGGTGATGTCCGCGATGCGGTGTTTCATGCTAAACGTAAGCGTAGTAAGCATGACCGTACTCACCAACGCTACACCAAGCGCTTGACCAATATCACGGGCGGCAGACTGAATTCCGCCTGACTGGCGAGCCTCTTTTTCCGGTAATGCACTGGTGACCAAATATGGCGCGTTGGCTGCAATCACTCCCATGCTGGAACCGATAAAACAAAGCCCGACAATAATCAATGATCTGTTAAAACTATGCACTCCAATACCGGCGGCGGTAACCGCTGCGCCTATAATGCCGAGAATTAGCCCAACTCTGCACTGCCTACGTGCATTACGCTGGTGGATGAAAAGTGGCAATCCTAAAGAAAATCCAGCAAGGCAAATAGCAAACGGCACTATGAGTAGGCCGGTTTGAATCGCCGTTAACCCGCTAACCACCTGAGCAAAACTCACTACCACAAAAATTCCTGAGCTGTAGGCAAAAAAGATATAAGCGGTGAGATAGAGACCGGCACGCACCTGTGGGGTATGTAAAAAAGCATGTGGAATGAGTGCGCTACCGGTGCGGGCTTCGTGCGTTTTTTCCCAACGTAGCATTATGATTAAGACCAGAACACCTGCCAAAACTAAAAATAGGGCAGGGCTTAAACCAAACAGTGTGAAAGGCGGATTAAAAGGTGCAAATAGCCCCCAGTTAGAGATTTGCAAAATGCCAAAGATGACTAAAAATAAGCCGATGGTTGAGAGAATAAAAGCAGGAAAATCAAAATGTAATGGCTGGTTGCTTTTGGCTGGTTCATCAATAAGTGCAGAAAGCAGCAGAATAATGACGAGCAGCCCTCCCATCACGGAAAATGCCCAGCGCCAGCCGAGTGTATCCAGTAGCATACCGCAAATAATCGGCCCTAAAGCAAAGGAAACGCCACTGGCTGCACCGAGCGCCCCAAAGGCCATCGCGCGATCGCGCCCTTGATAGAGTCCAGTGATTAGGCCGAAGACGGAAGGGATCATAAAACTCCCCCCAATTCCTGCCAGAATGCGCGCTGCCCAGATAAAGAACGAAATAGAGGGGGCAAGTGTGGCGCACAGTTCGCCTAATAAATAAATTGCGCATCCAATACGGAATGTTCTGCGCCAGCCGAGAACACCGCCCAGCATACCACCTGCAATCATAAAGGTGCCTGCAATTAGCGGATACATGGTGTTAGCCGCACTAACTTGCGCCATTGATGCGCCAAGATCGTGCATTAAGGCGTGTGTGGCAATACTGAGCGTGACGTTATCGGCAGAGGCCAGAAATTGTGCCATACAGAGCACGATAAGTGGCAGCCAAATACCGCGTGTGTTGATCGGGGCTGTTTTTAACATGAAAATTCTCCGGTGCGGAAAATACCAAAACGCACACCTCCTTGCAGAGGTGTGCGTTAACGAGGCAAACAACGGCTAAAGATTATTAGCGTGCTGCCTGTTTCTTTTTCTTATCATCAGTTTGCCCATCCGGCTGGTTGCCCTTTGTCCGAGTAGGGAGGTTGCGTGTGCCGAATAAAAACAGCAACGTCATTATGGCTGTCGCGACCATGCCTGCTCGAGTCGCGTTCAGACGCGCAGTTTTGTAAACCTCGCTGAGCGCCGGAACATCCCCCTGTGTAATTCCGTGATCTAACATTAGCTTGGTAAAAGCATTATCGCTTAGGTAGGGAATTACGGTGATTTCAGAGACTTTGGTGCGAGTATCGATGGATAAATGATCGTCGCTACGCGCGGCCCCTTGAACGGCCATGGTGACGGTGGTGAGCATCACCATGCCACAAACGGCAACGCCGATAGCTTGCCCAACGTTACGTGACGTTGCTTGTACGCCACCCGATTGTTGGGCATCACGTGGAGGAAGACCACTGGTTACGATATAGCTTGAATAGGCGGAAATGGTGCCCATGCTGATACCAATCAAGCACATACCGACAGGTACGATTGTTGAATAATCAGAGGGCTGGAACCCAAAAATACATAAAATAGAACCTAGCGTGCCGATTAATAATGCGGCCTGACAGAGACGTTTAGGATTGGCATTTTTGTAGATGACCGGTAGGCCAAGAGAGAAAAAGACGACGCCGAGAGCGAAAGGTAAAATCATTAATCCGGTTTGAATACCGTTGAGTCCTGCAACCACCTGCACAAAACTGACGGTGACAAAGATGCCAGAGCCATAGGCCAAAAAGATAAACGCGGTGAGGTATAAACCGTTACGTACCTGTGGGGTAGCTAAAAATGACATCGGTATCAGTGCGCTTCCCACTTTTGCTTCGCGATAGCGTTCCCATTTCAGCATAACGGCTAACACAACCAGCCCGAATAATACTAAGAACGGCGCAGGGCTCAGGCCTGCAACGGTGAACGGCGCATTGAATGGTGTAAACAGTCCCCAACTTGACACTTTTAGGAAGCCGAGGATCACGCTAAACAACCCAACAACGGTAAGTAGCACGCCTAACGCATCGAATTTTACCTTACGCTCTGGTTTGGCTGGTGTAGGAACTAAAAATGAGCCAGCAAAGATAACAATGCATAAGCCAGCAATGGCGGCGAATGCGGTACGCCAGCCCATGTGATCGACTAATAAACCACAGATAATGGGGCCGGCTGCAAAAGAGACTCCGCTGGCAGCACCGATTGCACCAAAGGCAACGGCCTGCTGTGAACCTTTATAATTGCTCGCGATAAGTCCTAAAACTGAGGGGATCATGAAACTGCCACCAACGCCGGAGAGTAGGCGAGCTCCGTAGGTGAAGACTTCCATATTAGGAGAGAAAAAGGCGGTGAGTTCAGCTAAAAAGAGCAATGAACAACCGATACGGAAGGTCTTTTTCCACCCAATGATAAGACCAATCATCCCTGCGGCCACCATGAGTGAACCGGCGGCTAATGAATACATGGCGTTGGCTATGTTGATGAGATCCATTGATGCGTGAAGATCTTTAACCAATGCACCCGTGGCGATGCTCAGTGTGGCGTTGTCGCCAGATGTTGAGAGCTGAGCTAGGCATAAAACCAGCAGTGGTAGCCATTTGATGGTCGTTGATGAATCAGCAGCGTTGGCAACCGCGGGTGTTGCGATTGAGGACATAGTTATAACCTTTAAAGGTAAATTTAGGGCGCAAGCCGTTAGCCAGCCTGCTGTGCAGGCCGGTATGAGGTGAAAAAGGTAAGAAAGACCGCGTATTGCTTAGTTTTGAATTGGCTGTAAGCGCCCGCCCAGTACGGTTCCCCAAATCCCAATGTCTTTAAGCTTCATCGGTTCAATAGCGAGTGGGTCTTGTTCAAGGATCGTGAAGTCGGCGTATTTCCCGCATTCGATGCTGCCGATGAGATGGTCGACTTTCATCGTATAGGCCGCACCGACTGTCATGGCATGTAGAGCCTCAGCGACGCTGATTTTCTCTTTTTCGCCCAGCACTCTACCGCTGGCAGTAACGCGGTTGACGGCACACCAGCCGGTAAATAGTGGGTTAATTGGTGTGATACCACAGTCGCTGTGGAAGGCAAATGGAATGCCGTGACGTACGGCGCTACCACAGGCGTCCATGCGGTTGGCGCGTTCTGGTCCCATGGTTTTTGCGTAATGCTGGTCGCCCCAATAGTAGATATGGTTACTGAAAAAATTCACGCACATGCCCAGACTTTTGATGCGTTTAAACTGATCCTCTCGCAGCATCTGAGCGTGCTGCATGGTGGCTCGGTGATTGGCTGCAGGGATCCGGTTAAGCGTTTTTTCGACTGCCTGAATGAAGGCTTCAGACGCTTCGTCACCGTTACAATGGCAATGAACCTGATAACCACGAGACATAATCTCATAGACCTGTTGTTCAACAACTTGTGGCGTGGCGTTCCAAGCGCCGTTATGTCCCGTTTTGTAATAGCCGGGTGATAACATACGGCCAGAGCCACCTTGAATAGAGCCATCTAAAAAGATTTTCATTGGACCGAAGAGCATTTTTTCATGGCCGTGTTTCATTACATCTGAAGCGAACTCAATGGCCTCAACAAACGGCTTTTTCACAAACGGAGGGCCATAAGCGACTAGCAAGCGAACAGGGAAACTGTTTTCCCGCGTCATACGAATGTAGTTCGCGGTGAGTTCTGGATTGCTGAAATCGGTTAGTCCCATGTCTGCTGCGCTGGTGCAACCAGCACGGAAAGCTTCTTGACCAAAATTACGGATCGCTTGTTCAGTGGTAAGTGCATCCCAGAAGCCATATTTGTCGAGAATCGGCCCCATCGCCGCGAACTCTACGAGCTCACCATGCAATGTGCCATCTTCATTTTTGACTACGCCTTCAATGGCGCTGTCATCAAAAATTCCACAGTCATGCAGAGCACAGGTGTTGGCCCCCATCAAATGGATGCTCATGTGGATCACTGCAACTGGACGGGTGGTGGAGACTTTATCCAGATGCTGACGGCCAAGTTTCTCGCTGCCAAAATAAATGGGATCTACGCCCCAAGCGATCAGCGGCGCATGGGGATCGGTCATGGTGCGTTCGATGGCCTGTAACGCGGTGACCACTTCGTCGAACGACCGGCATCCTTGCCAGATTTTTCCCGTATAGTCAGGGCGATCGTAATATCCAACATAAGGGAATTGCCACATACCGCCGCCGGTGGCGTGGGAGTGGGCCTCAATAAGCCCTGGCATCACAATTTTATTCGCAAAGGTGTTATCGAGCGTGTATTCGCCCCAGCCTTCCAGCTCTTCCAATGTGCCGACGGCTAAAATTTTTCCATCACGAACGGCAACGTGTGAGGCTTCGGGTTGAGAAGGGCACATCGTGATAATTTTTTTTGCTGCGTATATTACGGTTTGGTTTGTCATCAGATATTGGCCTTTAAATATTGAGCTAATCGGATCTGCCCTTTGTTTTAACCAAAGCATAGGCAAATTTAATTTGGCTATGCTAGGAGGCTTATTGGTTGTATAAAAGAGCCAAAATGGTGTGATTTTAAGGTGCCAATTTGTTGTCAAACTCATCCGCGTATTTGCAGCTTCAGCTCACAGGAATAAAACTTGAGGCAGGACGAAAACGCAGCCAGCAGTTGTATCTGTTGTTACGAGAGCTTATTGCCAGTGAGCCGCTATGTGGCGGTAGTAAGCTACCGGCAACGAGGGAGTTAGCGAAGATGCTAGGCGTTTCGCGCAATACCGTGATGAATGCCTATGAACGACTGTTTGCTGATGGATTTCTTGAAACCCGAGTGGGCGATGGTACCTATATCACTTTAGCAGGCAGTGGCACTCGGGGGCAGGCCCAACCATCACCGCCCTTAAACCCGCCACTTCATGCAGGGCTCCGTCTGCCGATTGCACAGCAATTTAACCGTCATATCGTGCATGACGGTTTGCCTTCAGCCTTTCGTATTGGGTTACCGGCGCTGGATTTGTTTCCCTTTGAAATTTGGTCACGTTTACAGAACCGTTTTTGGCGTAGAGAACCGATTCAGCATATGGGGTATGGCGATCCTGCCGGTGATATACAGCTTCGAGAATTGATTGCCCACTATTTGCGTAGTGCACGCGGATTGGCGTGCGATCCTGCACAAATTCTAGTCACACTTGGGGCACAGCAAGCCATCATGGTGTCTGCGGCGATGTTGTTGAGGGCTGAAGATGAAGTTGTGATGGAAAACCCCTGCTATTGGGCTGCTGCCGGGGCATTCTCATGTTTAGGGGTGCACATTAACGCCGTAGGCGTTGATGACGATGGGCTACTAACGCATCAGCTCGCGCAGATCCCTAAAGCTAAAATGGCCTATGTATGCCCCTCTTGCCAATATCCAACGGGGGTCACCATGTCATTGCCCCGTCGATTAGAACTGCTGAATTGGGCAATAGAGCGAGAAGCATGGATTTTAGAGGATGATTATGACGGTGAGTATCGTTATAGCGGCACCCCGTTGATGCCATTGGCTGCACTTGATCAAAGTAACCGCGTGATTTATATCGGTTCATTTTCTAAAGTCATGTACCCCGGATTACGTTTGGGCTACATGGTGGCACCGCCACAGTTGGTATCACAGCTCACACTATTGCGCACGATGGCAAGCCGTCAGCCGCCGATCAACGATCAGCGGGTGATGGCTGATTTTATTGCCGAGGGTCACTTTCAGCCGCATATTCGCCGGATGCGCAGGGCTGGTCAGCTACGGCGCGATGCGTTGCTAAAGTCATGGTGTCAGCACCTTAGCCATATAGGTTCAATGCCGGAGGTGGCATCGGGTTTACACGTAACCATCCGGTTACCCAATTTTGAACGCGAACAAACGCTGGTGGCGCAGGCCATGAGTGCGGGCATTGAGATAACCCCCTTAAGTTCGTTATGGCTGCCGGAGTCGGAGGAGAACGCTAACCACTACGGTCTTATTCTGGGGTTTGCGGGAGTGAGTGAGAGCGCCATCGAACGTGCTGTTTTGAAATTAAAAGATATTTGGCGCTAGAGCTTAATGCATGTCACTCATGATTCATCGATGGAAGCGATAACGAGAGTTGTCGTATGTTTTAACAAATTTCACCGCCTATCGTTGGTTTACAGGTTTTTTTTACCAATGAAATTTTTATCCAGTTGTAATTTAAAGCTTAAATGAATTTAGTCATACCTTTTATCCTAAACAAATGTGACTTAGGCGTTGAGATCGTTTGTGGCAAATGAAAGGTTCGGGTATACTACTGTCCCGTCTTGGTTCTTCCATCGTCTTTAAACCTAACTCTCAGGTTCAGCATGACAACTAATTATATTTTTGTGACCGGCGGGGTTGTATCCTCTCTGGGTAAAGGCATTGCCGCAGCCTCCCTGGCGGCTATTCTTGAAGCCCGTGGCCTCAACGTAAGCATGATGAAACTGGATCCGTACATCAACGTCGATCCGGGCACGATGAGCCCTATCCAGCACGGGGAAGTTTTCGTCACCGAAGACGGCGCAGAAACCGATCTGGATTTAGGTCATTACGAGCGTTTCATCCGTACCAAAATGTCCCGTCGCAATAACTTTACCACCGGCCGTATCTATTCCGACGTGCTGCGTAAAGAGCGTCGTGGCGATTATCTGGGCGCGACCGTTCAGGTTATTCCTCATATCACTAATGCAATCAAAGAACGCATCCTTGAAGGTGGCGAAGGTCACGATGTGGTTCTGGTTGAGATCGGCGGTACCGTCGGTGATATCGAATCCTTGCCATTCCTCGAAGCTATTCGCCAAATGGCGGTAGAAGTGGGTCGCGAGCACACCATGTATATGCACCTGACTTTGGTGCCGTATCTGGCGGCGGCTGGCGAAGTGAAAACTAAGCCTACTCAGCACTCTGTAAAAGAGCTTCTGTCTATCGGTATTCAGCCTGATGTGCTGATTTGTCGTTCAGATCGTGCTGTTCCTGCGAATGAGCGCGCAAAAATTGCGCTATTCTGTAATGTTCCTGAGAAAGCAGTTATTTCTCTGAAAGACGTTGATTCTATTTATAAAATCCCAGGCCTCTTGAAATCTCAGGGACTTGATGATTACATTTGTAAACGATTCAGCTTAAACTGTCCTGAAGCAAATCTGGCAGAATGGGAACAGGTGATTTACGAAGAAGCCAATCCTGGTGGTGAAGTGACCATCGGTATGGTCGGTAAATACATCGAATTACCGGATGCCTATAAGTCTGTTATTGAAGCATTGAAGCACGGCGGCCTGAAAAATCGCGTTACCGTGAACATCAAGCTTATCGATTCGCAAGACGTAGAGACCAAAGGCGTTGAACTGCTGAAAGGTTTGGATGCGATCTTGGTACCGGGCGGCTTTGGCTACCGTGGTATCGAAGGCAAAATCGCTACCGCACGCTATGCGCGTGAAAATAATATTCCATATCTGGGCATTTGCTTGGGTATGCAGGTTGCTCTGATGGAGTTTGCCCGTAACGTGGCAGGCATGGCTGATGCGAACTCAACCGAGTTTGTACCAGACTGCAAATATCCAGTGGTTGCGCTGATTTCAGAATGGCGTGACGAAGAAGGCAACGTAGAAGTACGTACAGAAGAAAGCGACCTAGGTGGCACGATGCGTTTAGGTGGACAACAATGTAATCTGGCCGACGGAAGTTTGGTTCGTCAGATGTACGGTTCACCCACTATCGTTGAACGTCATCGCCATCGCTATGAAGTAAACAACATGCTGTTGAAACAGATTGAAGCTGCGGGTCTGCGTGTGACCGGCCGTTCTGCGGATAACAAGCTGGTGGAAATCATTGAGCTGCCAAACCACCCATGGTTTGTCGCCTCTCAGTTCCACCCAGAGTTTACTTCTACGCCGCGTGATGGACATCCGTTGTTCGCTGGTTTTGTGAAAGCGGCCGGTGAGTACCAGAAGCGTCAGGCAAAATAAGTGAATATACTGGTAGGCGCGAAGCATCGGTTTCGCGCCTGTCGTCTGGAGTTTTTAGTTTAACTTGTATCGAGGAAAACCTAATGTCCAAAATCGTTAAAGTCATTGGTCGCGAAATCATCGACTCACGCGGAAACCCAACTGTAGAAGCTGAAGTTCATCTGGAAGGCGGCTTTGTCGGTATGGCTGCTGCACCATCAGGTGCTTCAACGGGTTCCCGTGAAGCGCTGGAACTGCGTGACGGTGACAAATCCCGTTTCATGGGTAAAGGCGTACTGAAAGCCGTTGCCGCTGTAAACGGCCCAATCGCTCAGGCGGTTATGGGTAAAGATGCGAAAGACCAGGCTAACATCGATAAGATCATGATCGATCTTGATGGTACAGAAAACAAATCCAAGTTTGGCGCTAACGCTATTCTGGCTGTTTCTCTGGCTGCTGCTAAAGCTGCTGCTGCCTCTAAAGGCCTGCCGCTGTATGCGCACATCGCTGAACTGAACGGCACTCCAGGCAAATATTCTATGCCTCTGCCTATGATGAACATCATCAACGGCGGCGAACATGCCGACAACAACGTTGATATCCAAGAGTTCATGATCCAGCCTGTTGGCGCTAAAACTCTGAAAGAAGCGGTTCGCATCGGTTCTGAAGTGTTCCACAACCTGGCTAAAGTTCTGAAGTCTAAAGGTATGAACACTGCTGTTGGTGACGAAGGTGGCTACGCGCCAAACCTGGGTTCTAACGCAGAAGCGCTGGCTGTTATTGCTGAAGCGGTTAAAGCAGCAGGCTACGAGCTGGGTAAAGACGTTACTCTGGCTATGGACTGTGCTGCATCTGAATTCTACAAAGACGGTAAATACGTTCTGGCTGGCGAAGGCAACAAAGCGTTCACCTCTGAAGAATTCACCCACTTCCTGGAAAACCTGACCAAAGATTACCCAATCGTTTCTATCGAAGACGGTCTGGACGAATCTGACTGGGATGGCTTCGCATACCAGACTAAAGTACTGGGCGACAAAATCCAGCTGGTCGGTGACGATCTGTTCGTAACCAATACCAAGATCCTGAAAGAAGGTATCGAAAAAGGTATCGTTAACTCCATCCTGATTAAATTCAACCAGATCGGTTCTCTGACCGAAACTCTGGCTGCAATCAAAATGGCTAAAGACGCTGGTTACACTGCAGTTATCTCTCACCGTTCAGGTGAAACTGAAGATGCTACCATCGCTGACCTGGCTGTTGGTACTGCTGCAGGCCAAATCAAAACTGGTTCTATGAGCCGTTCTGACCGTGTTGCTAAATACAACCAGCTGATTCGTATCGAAGAAGCTCTGGCTGCACAAGGCACCCCAGCACCATTCAACGGTCTGAAAGAAGTTAAAGGTCAGTAATTCGTTACTGAGCACGTTTTTTTAATTAAAAACGACTTCATTAAAAAACCCGCTCATGAGCGGGTTTTTTTTATTCGGTATTTTGTATGCAGAAGAAAACAACACGACTAACTATCAGGTTGTTGCTTCATCTTCATACGATCGCAGGATTTTATAAAGCTCGTCTTTCAATCTAAGCTTCTCTCGTTTCAATCCTGCAATTTGTTCATCAAACGGGGCTCCTGGCCGGTTTTCAGCCCTTCGGATCGTGTGATCCAACTGGTTGTGCTCATGAAAGAGCGTGGCAAAACGGACGTCTTCTGTTTTCAGTCTTGAGATAAGATCTCGATACTCTGGGAACATATGCACTCCTTTTTGTCAAAACCTAGAAGTACTATGCCACAAAAACTCTGCTTATTTTGTAATCGATATCTCAACGTGTTCGATAAAGCGTAAAGTTATGTCTTTATCACCGCCGTTTCTCCTCTCTTTTATGCCATCTAATTCCGTATAAAAAATAGTCTTTGCGTATCTTTATAAGATCTCTCACTAGAATTATGAGTCCCTGCAACAACTGATGCTTAATTGTGACGTTAGATTGAATTTTTATGCTGGGAGTAAAATTTTATTCGCAATGGTATTGAGTTGGTATGCTTTGTTGTGTATTTTTATGCATTAAAACTGCATAAATAAAATATCTTACGTCAGGGGAAAAGACATGTTGAAGAAAATGGTTTTGGCTGGCTGTTTTATGGCTGCAATGATGGGGAGCTCTTTTGCTGCACAACAAACCTACGTTGTGGGCTCTGGTGGTACCTACCGTCCATTTGAGTTTGAAAATAGCCAGAAGCAATTGGAAGGTTTTGATATCGATATCATCAAAGCGGTTGCAAAGGCTGAAGGGTTTGATATCAAACTAGTCAATACGCCGTGGGAAGGCATTTTCGCCACGCTAAACTCAGGCGATCGCGACATTATTATTTCAGGCATTACCATTACCGATAAGCGCCAGCAGATGGTCGACTTCTCCGCGCCTTATTTCCCTGCCGAACAATCTATCGTGGTACCGAATGGCTCAAAAGTAGATTCGGTTAATGCGCTGAAAGGGCAGAAGGTTGGCGTGGTGAACTCTAGCACCGGCGATATTGTGGTGTCTGAAGTGCTAGGCAAAAACAGCACTGATATTAAGCGTTTCGACAATACGCCGCTGATGCTGCAAGAGCTGTATGAGGATGGTCTAGGCGCGGCGGTTGGCGATGTGGGCGTGGTGAAGTACTACATCAAAAACCATCCAGAGAAAGAATTCAAACTGGTACCGGATAGCAAATTTGAACGCCAGTACTTTGGTATCGCCGTGGCAAAAGGCAACCAAGAATTACTCGGAAAAATTAATGCCGGCCTGAAGAAAATTGTGGCCGACGGGACCTATGCCAAGATTTATACCCAATGGTTTGACGCGAACGTTCCAACGCTGCCTGAAAAGTAAACGCTGTGGGTTGCGCTTATGGACTGGGCGCAACCGGTATAGCTGTTATAACTTGCTGTCATAAATAGAAAAAAATGTAATAAACAGGAAAGTTGTATGACCGGATTCCGTTGGGAAATCATTCAGGAATATGCCCCGCTGTTTGCTGAAGGCGCGTGGATGACCATTAAATGCACCATTATCTGTGTGATTTTAGGCACGCTTTGGGGATTAACCTTAGGCTTAGGAAGAATGGCTAAGGCTGAAAATGGCCCGTGGCGCTTCGTGTTGCGTTATTTTGTACAATGGCCTGTCCGTGTCTACGTGAGCGCTTTCCGCGGCACACCGTTGTTTGTACAGATTATGGTGGTGCATTTTGCCCTTGTTCCTCTGTTGATAAACCCGCGCGACGGTGTTTTGGTGACGAGCGGGCTGATGTCCGTAGATTTTGCCCGTATGCTGCGCTCAGACTATGGCGCATTCCTCTCGTGTATTGTGGCGATTACGCTTAATGCTGGCGCTTATGTGTCCGAAATTTTCCGTGCGGGTATTCAATCTATCGATCACGGCCAAATGGAGGCTTCGCGCGCACTCGGCATGAGCTGGGGTAAAACCATGCGCAAAGTGATTTTGCCGCAGGCGTTTCGCCGGATACTCCCGCCGTTAGGAAATAACGCGATTGCTATCGTTAAAGACTCTTCACTGGCTTCCGCTATTGGCTTGGCCGATCTTGCGTACGCTGCACGTACCGTGTCTGGCGCATATGCGACTTACTGGGAACCCTACCTAACGATTTCAGTGATTTACTGGATGCTAACGTTCATCCTGTCGCTGCTGGTGCAACATATGGAAAAGAGGTTGAGCAAAAGTGATTCACGTTGATAATTTGCAGAAGCAATTTGGTGAAACGCACGTACTGCGTGGGATCTCTTGCGATATCAAGCCGCAGGAAGTGGTTTGCATTATTGGCCCGTCGGGATCGGGGAAAAGTACATTTTTACGCTGCCTCAATGCTCTAGAAAAACCAGACGGCGGCGAAGTGTCGGTTAATGGTTTTGACGTTCATAACCCTAAAACAAATTTAAATAAAATGCGCGAAAGCGTTGGCATGGTGTTTCAGCGTTTTAATCTGTTCCCCCATATGACGGTGTTAGACAATCTGATTATGGCACCGATGTCGGTGAAAGGTATGTCGCGTGCCGATGCGCTCAAGCGCGCTGAGGTTTTGCTAGATAAGGTGGGCTTGCTCGACAAAATTGATGCATGGCCTGCTAGTTTATCTGGCGGGCAGCAGCAGCGCGTGGCAATAGCACGTTCTATGGCGATGGATCCCTCGATTATTCTTTTTGATGAGCCGACGTCTGCGCTTGATCCTGAGCTGGTTGGGGAAGTGTTGGAAGTGATGAAGAAGCTGGCGCTGGAAGGAATGACGATGGTGATCGTGACTCATGAAATGGGCTTTGCCCGTGAGGTTGCCGACCGTGTGGTATTTATCGATCAAGGTATTATTCAGGAAGAGGGGACGCCGGAGCAGATTTTCACCGCGCCAAAGAATCCACGCACGGCAGCATTTTTGAGTAAAGTTCTTTAGACAGACCCCACCCTAACCCTCCCCTTGGCAGGGGAGGGAACCGATTAGTGATGCCTGCATTAACTCGCTCTGCTCCTCCCCTGCGAAGGGGGAGGCTGGGAGGGGGTCAGCTATGTTGAACAGAATCTCGAGCTGCTCCTCCCCCTGCGAAGGGGGAGGCTAGGTGGAGGTATTAGCTGATGAGCTACACATCCGCCTCAGTTTCAGCATTAAAACCATTCACAGATTGACCTTTCGGTTTTCTCACCCAAATCCACCATGCCAACGTCAGCAGCGCCATCCACACCACACCTACGGCGAGAGCAACTCGGCTGTCTTCAAAATATCCGAGCAGCGCAATAACGAAGGCCATGAAGATGATGGTTAACGCTGGCGCTAACGGCCAGAACGGTACGGGAAATTTCAGCGTGGCGACTTCTTCTTTGCTCATCTGGCGGCGCATAGCAACCTGAGAAAGCAGGATCATCAGCCATACCCACACGGTGGCAAAGGTAGCGATAGAGGCAATAATCAAGAAGACTTTTTCTGGAATCAGATAGTTCAACACCACGCCCGTGAGCAGTGCAATCGCCATCACCAGAACCGTCATCCATGGCACGCCGCCCGCGGTTAATTTGGTAAAGCACTGAGGCGCTTGCCCATCTTTTGCCATGCCATACATCATGCGACCAGCGCCAAAAATGTCGCTGTTGATGGCCGATATTGCCGCGGTGATGACCACTACGTTGAGGACGTGAGCGGCAGAACTGATACCCAGACTTTTAAAGATTTCAACGAACGGGCTGCCATGCTGACCAATGCTGTTCCACGGATAAATCGCCATTAATACCATCAGCGTAAGGACATAAAACAGCAAAATACGCACTGGAACCGTGTTGATGGCTTTAGGGATTACCTTGGCCGGATCGCGGGCTTCGCTCGCCGTTACGCCGATAATTTCTATCCCACCAAAGGCAAACATCACCACAGCCAGCGAAGCGATGACGCCGGTAATGCCGTTTGGCATAAATCCGCCATGCTGCCACAGATTACTAAAACCCGTTGCCTGTTCATGCTGACCGAAACCAAACATCATAATGGCGCCGCCGCCGACGATCATGGCGATAATCGCGACCACTTTAATCAGCGAGAGCCAAAACTCCATTTCGCCAAATACTTTAACGCTGCACAGGTTTAACGCGCCGATAAAGCACACGATGCTGAGCACCCAAATCCATTGGGAAACATCGGGGAACCAGAGCCCCATATAGATGCCGAAGGCCGTGACATCAGCCATGCCGACAATCACCATTTCAAAAGTATATGTCCAACCGGTGATGAAACCGGCTAAGGGGCCAAGATAGCGGCTGGCATAGTGACCGAAAGAGCCGGATACCGGCTGATGTACCGCCATTTCCCCCAGCGCGCGCATCACCATGAAAACAGCGAGCCCGCCCACTAAGTAGGCTAATAAAACCGCGGGGCCGGCGAGTTGTATCGCGCCCGCAGAGCCGTAAAACAGACCGGTGCCGATGGCAGATCCTAAGGCCAGAAAACGAATGTGGCGTGCGTTCAGACCGCGTTTGAGGTGCGAGGTGTTGTGTGGTTGCAGGGGCGATGTTTCATTATTATTTTGCATGTTTTATCCCGTCATATTGGTCGGCAGGTACAGATTACCGACGCAGGGTATAGAATATATACCCCGCGTGCTCTTACTTTTTGCAGATAATGAGAGAGGACTTAGGCTTGGCTAGGCAGCAGCGCGCTAGGAATGAGCGCTTTGAGCTGACCGGAACCTAATAGCTGGCTGGCGGCTTCAATGTCGGGGGCGAAGAAACGATCCTTGTCGTAATAAGCCACGCTTTCGCGTAACAGCTGACGTGCTTGTTCTAACCGTGGACTGGTTTTTAAACCGTTGCGGAAATCTAACCCTTGGCAGGCAGAAAGCCATTCAATAGCCAGAATCCCACGCACGTTTTCTGCCATTTCCCAGAGTCGACGCCCCGCTGCCGGTGCCATCGAAACATGGTCTTCCTGATTAGCGGAAGTCGGTAAACTATCAACGCTGGAAGGATGCGCGAGGGCTTTGTTTTCGCTGGCTAGCGCGGCCGCAGTGACCTGAGCAATCATAAAGCCAGAGTTAACGCCGCCGTTGTTCACCAAGAATGGCGGCAGCTGTGACATATGCTTATCCATCATCAGCGAGGTTCGGCGTTCAGACAGCGCACCAATTTCAGCCAACGCCAGCGCCAGATTATCCGCCGCCATGGCTACTGGCTCGGCGTGGAAGTTGCCGCCAGAGACCACGTCATTTTGTTCAGCGAAGACCAGCGGGTTATCGGAAACCGCGTTAGCTTCAATTTCTAGCACCGCAGCGGCCTGACGGATTTGCGTTAAGCAAGCTCCCATCACCTGTGGCTGGCAGCGCAAGGAGTAGGGGTCTTGCACTTTTCCGCAGTTGTGATGGGAATCCGACACTTCGCTGCGTTCACCGAGCAGATGGCGGTAGGCTGCGGCGCTGTCGATTTGGCCAATTTGCCCACGCACGTCGTGAATACGGGCGTCAAACGGGCTGCGTGAACCCAGCACGGCTTCAACGGTTAAACCGCCGCACACCAACGCAGAGGCATACATATCTTCTGCGTCGAAAAGGCCACGTAGCGCATAGGCAGTCGAAACCTGTGTGCCATTAAGTAGCGCCAACCCTTCTTTGGCTGCCAGTTGAATAGGTTTTAAACCGGCTTTCTCCAGCGCCTGTGTGGCGGGTAGCCATTCCCCTTGATAGCGTGCCTGGCCTTCACCCAGCAGCACCAGACTCATATGTGCCAGCGGGGCTAAATCTCCAGAGGCGCCGACTGAGCCTTTTACCGGAATATGTGGATACACTTCGGCATTCACCAAGGCAATCAAAGCATCCAGCACTTCTTCACGAATCCCCGAGAAGCCACGCGCTAGGCTATTGATTTTCATCACCATGATTAAGCGTACGATCGCGTCATCGTTAGCGCTGCCTACACCCGCCGCATGTGAAAGTACGATGGAGCGCTGAAGGTTTTCTAGATCGCAGGTTTCAATACGTGTTGAAGCTAGCAGGCCAAAACCGGTGTTGATGCCGTAGGCGGTACGGCCTTCGGCCACGATACGCTCAACGCAGGCTACGCTTTGACGAATTGGCTCACGCGCGCTGCTGTGCAGTTGAATATGCACCGGATGATGATAGATTTCACGCAACTGGCTAAGGGTAATTTTTCCTGGCTGAAGCATTAATTCGTACATTATTTTTTCCCCTGAGCGGAGGTAATCATTGGCAGGTTTAATCCCTGCTCGTGTGCGCATTCAATGGCGATCTCATAGCCAGCATCCGCATGACGCATCACGCCGGTGGCGGGATCGTTGTGCAGTACGCGGGCGATGCGTTCAGCGGCTTCATCGGTGCCATCACACACGATAACCATGCCAGAGTGCTGAGAGAAGCCCATTCCCACGCCGCCGCCGTGATGCAGTGAAACCCATGTTGCTCCGCTGGCGGTGTTTAATAATGCGTTCAGCAGTGGCCAGTCGGATACGGCGTCCGATCCATCTTGCATGGATTCTGTTTCGCGGTTTGGGCTGGCAACCGAGCCTGAGTCTAAGTGGTCGCGACCTATCACAATAGGGGCAGACAGGGCGCCGCTGCGTACCATTTCATTGAAAGCTAAACCTAACTTAGCGCGCTGGCCTAAACCAACCCAGCAAATACGCGCTGGCAGCCCTTGGAAATGAATGCGCTCACGCGCCATATCCAGCCAGTGATGCAGGTGTTCATCGTCAGGAATAAGTTCTTTAACCATGGCATCGGTTTTGAAGATATCTTCAGGATCGCCTGACAATGCCGCCCAGCGGAACGGACCTACGCCACGGCAGAACAGTGGGCGAATATAAGCAGGGACAAAACCAGGGAAATCGAAAGCGTGAGTCACGCCCATCTCTTTGGCCATCTGGCGGATGTTGTTGCCGTAGTCAAAGGTAGGAATGCCCATCTTTTGGAACGCTAGCATGGCTTCAACGTGCTCAGCCATTGACTCTTTAGCGGCATTCACCACGAATGCAGGCTCGGCCAGCGCTCGCTCGCGATACGTTTCCCACGTCCAGCCTTTCGGTAAATAGCCATTGAGTGGGTCGTGCGCGCTGGTTTGGTCAGTTACCATGTCTGGGCGTACGCCGCGACGAACTAATTCAGGCAGAATTTCTGCCGCATTGCCGCACAGAGCAATAGAGATAGCTTTGCCTGCGTCGGTATAACGTTTGATACGTGCCAGCGCGTCATCCAGATCGGTTGCCTGTTCGTCGACGTAGCCCGTTTTCAGACGAAAATCGATACGGCTTTGCTGGCATTCGATGTTTAATGAGGTCAGCCCAGCCATGGTTGCGGCTAACGGCTGAGCGCCACCCATGCCGCCTAAGCCTGCGGTCAGAACCCAACGACCGGTCAGATCGCCGTTGTAATGTTGGCGGCCTGCTTCCACAAACGTTTCATAGGTACCCTGAACGATGCCTTGGCTACCGATGTAAATCCAGCTGCCCGCGGTCATTTGGCCGTACATAGCCAAGCCTTTGGCATCGAGCTCATTGAAGTGTTCCCACGTTGCCCAGTGTGGTACCAGATTGGAGTTAGCAATCAATACGCGCGGTGCATTGCTGTGGGTTTTGAATACGCCAACGGGTTTGCCAGATTGCACCAGCAGAGTTTCGTCGTCGTTTAAATTTTTCAGTGTTTCAACGATTTTGTCGTAGCACTCCCAGTTGCGTGCTGCGCGCCCGATGCCGCCATAAACCACTAATTCATGAGGGTTTTCTGCCACTTCAGGATCGAGATTATTCATCAGCATGCGCAACGGCGCTTCGGTCTGCCAGCTTTTGGCATTGAGTTGAGTACCACGCGGGGCGCGGATGTCGATTTCACGCAGTCGGTTTGGAAGAGTCACTTTTATTTTCCTTTCGCGTTATCAGTTCAGATATCAGGATTTACTAGTTAACTAGTGTTTAACAAAAGCTGTTATTGATTAACATATACTTGTATAGACAAGTATATGCAAATAGATTTTATACGCGTGATTTAAAGGAATAAGGACGTGGAGAAGAAAAGTATTTGTAGATAAAACAACGAATTAATTTCTTAATTGTGAAGGATTTTAGGCGATAGCGACAGGGCTGGTTGTATAAGAATTGGGAAGGGGATCACAGGTGGGGGAGTGAATCAATGAAAAGACAATAGAGAAAGGCGACGAAAAACACACTGAATTTCGCCACCTCTATATCAGATGGAACTAAGGGCGTTGCGTTTGGAGTTTATGCAAAATCGCGTCAATAGCTGAATTGACGCTAATATCATCCTCGTCGACGCTCGCCGCCGTTTTGAGTTTCAAATGCTGTAGCTCAGGGGCGATGGCTTTGGCCAGTTGTAGGTCGGTTGTATCGACTAATTCACTGACGACCCAATATTTCCAAATTGAGTCTTGAGTTTTTAGCACATCAAGTACTGGCTGTTTTAGCGGGGCACCAATTTTGGCTAAAAACGGCGTTAACTCCTGCGCTACCGGCCAGTTAAGATCCTGTAGCCAGTAGATGAGCACCGGCAGAATAGGGGCAACACCGGGATAGCCGTAGTCCACCGCTTTTTTGGCTGTTTCTACGTCCGTTTTATCCTGTGGAATAAGTGCATAGAGTTCAGAAGAAATCGTTGTGAAATCAAATGAACCGCACATTTTTTTGATGAGATCCATAAATCTTCCCCTAGTTAACTTGGCCTGTACGTGCCGTGTTGACGTCCGTAGTGTAGGGCCCGATAAGAGGATTCGTCCATGTATTATCGGCGAGCAGAGCCTCTCGGGTTGCGGCCCAATCTAGCAAATCCTGCCCTACATTGGGATTTGGCAAAATTGAATAATGCTGTGGGTTTCCTGGAGTAGGTGTATTAATAATTTGGGTCACCTGAGTTAAGGCTGAGTCAATAACCTGCGCCCTTACTGCTGGAGCCGTATTTGCCATGGAGAGCCCCGCGCCGGGCCCTACGGTATCGGCAATACGTGGCGTAAAATTAGCTGGGGTTCTATTCCCAAGCCGATAATAATTAGGCATAAGGATTTTCCTATAATATTTAATTGCTGTGGGTATGAATTTGAACAGGAATAAATATTTTTTTAATTATATCTTTAACAACCCCGCCTCTCTGCGTTTTATTGCTTCGAGTAGATGTTTGTTGCTGGAGTAAAATATTCTGTATAGACCATTTTGAGAAATGAATTCTTTGGCCAATTGTGTTCCTCTTTCTTTTTTTGGATCGAGTTCTCGTATTTTCTTTAATACATCTTCCATAACCTTTTCAAATTTAGCAGACATGACTGACCACTGTTCATAGGTGATTTTATCCTCAAAGAACTGTTGGTCATTTTTATCTGAGGCAAATTTTGTCACGTTTAACGTGTTTTGGTACTGATCTATAAGCGCAATTTTCGCCTGCAGTTCAAACTCTTCAACGGAGAATCTCACAATATAAGCAAACTGGTAGGTTGCGATTTTCTCGTTATTGAAGAAAGAGGAACGCTGGAAGGTTTGGGTTCCGACGGAGCCGAAAATTCGTAGCCCACCACCAATAGGATCTGACTTAGTACCGTGTTTCACGGTAATCGAGGTGGCATTGCCGAACGATCCAACGATACCGGCCAGCAGGTTAAAGCAGTTAGTCGCAATTAATAATCGCTTATCCTTGTTCATGTCGTACTTTTTATTAATATCCTGTGCTTTATCTCCTGCATCAGTTCCTGCTGGCAGATTTTCTACTTTTCCATCAACGGTGCCAATAACCGCAGCGGATATTTTATTAATAATGGCAGATACAGATGCGAGCGACCATTCTTGCACAGATTGGTAATCAAATTGTTTACCCGTAATATAAAGATCGCTAGACCAAGGTTTTTCATGTTCTTTTTGATAGAAATTTTCAGCTTCTTTTTCTAATGTTGCGTAGGTATTACCGAGTTTATTAGTTAATTCGTTGGCTATTTCATCTAAATATTCACGGCTTTTTTTATCTTTTTTTTCCATTTCTTCAATACTTGGACTTTTACCCATGATTTATCCTCTCTTGTTAATATCAGAGACAAACTGTTTTTAATGAAAATAGAGTTGGTGATAGCCGGGGAAAACGATGTTTATCATCGGCCTTAAACTATCACTAAAAATGATAGATTAAGGTTGTCTATTATCAAGCGAGGGTAATCATATTTTTTCTTAGATGAGGCTAATATATTGATTTCGATCAATCTTTATTTTTTGAGATGCTTTTTAGGAATGAGTCGTAGTTATTTAAAAAATTGTATATATCAGATTTTATTATGAAATGCCGCTAATTTAATATCAGCGGCATTAGTATCGAGAATGAATAGCTATTGATTAATACAACAACGAATACAGTTGTTTCCGATACTTAGACGCCAATGCATCACCATTCCCCAATGCGGCAAGAATGTCCATCAGGGTTTTACGCGCAGCGCCGTCGGCGGCGGTCAGATCTTTGCGTAGATGAACCATCAGCAGTTCAAGGGCCTCTTCGTTGCGTCCAACCTGATGCAGCTGTAAAGCCAGCTGAGCGGCAATGACCGCATTTTCAGGCTCAGCGTCTACCTGTTTTTGCAGCAGCTGAATTTCAGGGGTATCGGCGGCTTGTTTCAGTAATTCGATTTGCGCCACGAGTCCTTGATAGCGAGAGTCCTGATCCTGCATTGGGATGGTTGCCAACACGGTTTCTGCTTCATCGCTGCGGTTGAGCGCGATCTGTACTTCGGCTAGCATCAACGCGATGTCGCTGCGTTTAGAATCCAACGCGCGCGCTTCTTTCAGCAACGGCAAGGCTTCGGCCATTTTGCCTTCGGCAATGAATTCAGCTGCCTGTGCGGCTTTCAGCTCTTCTTCTTTTGGCAAGAAGCGGCCTAACAGTTCGCGGATAAATTCTTCAGACTGTGGCCCTTGGAAGCCATCCACAGGCTGGCCATCTTTAAAGAGATAAACCGTTGGGATGGCACGCAGACCAAACTGTGAGGCCACCATTTGCTCTGCGTCGCAGTCTACTTTAGCCAGCACGAACTGGCCTGCGTATTCTGACGCGAGTTTGTCGAGAATCGGGTTGAGCTGGAGGCAATGCTGGCTGCGTTCAGACCAGAAGTAGAACAGCACTGGAATAGACGCAGACTGCTCTAGCGTCTGATGTAGGTTGGCTTCGGTAACGTTGATCACGGAATTATTTAGCATTCTTTTGTTCTCTCAGACGCTTAAACATATAAAAACGATATGGGGCTTATCTGGCCGTTTGCAATGCCAAGCTGTTAATTTCCACGCAGAACTTTGTCGAGTAACCGTCCTGGCAAAATACGGCGCAGCACGGTTAGCGCGTGCGCGACCAGCGTGACCGGATAACGAAGCTTGGGTCTTTTGCTTTCTAAGGCATGATGTAGCTTAGGCAGAATGGCATCAGGCGTGAGCGTAAAGCGCTCTGCAATACCTGGATTGGTCACTGGCTTATCTTTTTCCATTTGATGCACATTGCTGGTGAAGCGGGTATTTATCGGGCCTGGTTCAATCAGTGAAACATGGATGCCGCTGCCGTGTAGTTCCATCCGCAGTGCATCAGACCAACCTTCAAGCGCAAATTTACTCGCGGCATAAGCACCACGTCCCGGCGTGGCGACGAGTCCCATTACCGAGCTGGTTTGAATAATTCGGCCTTCGCCGTGTGGCAGCATAATGGGTAATAAAAGTTGGGTGAGCTGGTGGGTGCCAAAAAGGTTAGTGGCAAACTGCCGTTCTAATTCGGCTCGGCTGATGGTGTTAAGCGGGCCGTAGAGGCCAAAGCCGCCGTTGTTAAACAGCGCATACAGGCGTCCTTCAGTGATACGAATCACTTCGGCCGCGGCGCGTTCCACGCTCTCGCTGTCGTCCAAATCCAGCTCAATACCTTCCATGCCCAGATCGCGCATCACCTCAACGTCCTGCGGCTTGCGACAAGCGGCTAACACGCGATATCCCCGATTGCGGAGATCCTGCGCTGCGGTAAGTCCAATTCCGCTGGAGCAGCCGGTGATAAGGATGGCTTTTTGCATAACTTTACCTATATAAACCTGTTGGCACGGCGTTAAAGATGTTTAATTAAAACATTACTGATGGGGATTCGTCAGCAACGGGTGGAGCTGTTCGCTCATCCATTGTGCAATAAACGGCTGTGCTTCGCCGTTTGGGTGTAATCCGTCCTGCTGCATCCACTCAGGTTTTAGCGCCACCTGTTCCATATAGAATGGAATAAGCGGTATTTGATGTTGTTTTGCGAGTTTAGGATAAATAGCCGCAAAGGCTTCGGTGTAGCGGCGGCCATAGTTAGGTGGTAGCTGAATTTGCATCAGCAGTGGCTGTGCTTTCGCCTGCTGTACCTGAGTAATTATTTTTCCTAAGGCCGTTTCAATATCGGCTGGAGCAAAGCCTCTTAGCCCATCGTTAGCGCCGAGTTCGATCAATACCCAGCGCGGCTGATGTTGTTTCAACAACGCGGGGAGCCGAGCAAGACCTTGATCGGCAGTATCACCGCTGATGCTACCATTCACCACGGAAACCGTCGGCGTTGTTTTTTGCCATTGCTGCGCAAGACGGGTGGCCCATGAATCGGCAATCGGTAACCGATAGCCTGCGCTAAGGCTGTCGCCTAATATTAATAATGTATCAGCGGCCATTGCCCGCCCACATAACAGGCTGAAAAGAAGAAGGAAAGGGATATGCCAACGGAAAATGTTCTTGAAGTTCATCATTTAGCCAAAGAGGTCGGTCAAGGTGATAGTCAGCTTTCCATCCTTACCGGAGTTGAGCTGGTTGTCAAACCTGCGCAAACATTAGCGTTGATTGGCGAGTCGGGGTCAGGTAAATCAACGCTGCTGGGGATTTTAGCCGGTTTAGATGATGGAACTAGCGGAGAGGTTTCCCTTTTAGGCCAGCGTTTAGATCAAATGGACGAGGAACAACGGGCGGCGCTGCGTGCACGTGACGTTGGCTTTGTGTTTCAGTCTTTCATGTTGGTGCCCACGCTGACGGCGTTGGAGAACGTTCAACTCCCGGCGCTGCTGCGCGGTGATAGCGATCGTCAAAGCCGTCAACAGGCGGTGCAGCTGCTAGAGCAGCTTGGGCTGGGCAAGCGTTTGAATCATCTACCGGCGCAGCTTTCAGGGGGAGAACAGCAGCGCGTGGCGTTGGCGCGTGCGTTCAGCGGGCGTCCCAAAGTTCTCTTTGCCGATGAGCCAACCGGTAATCTCGATCGTCACACCGGCGATCGCATCGCCGATCTTCTGTTTTCCCTGAATACTGATTTTGATACCACTTTGATTTTGGTGACTCACGATCCTCAGTTGGCAGCAAGATGCCAGCGTCGTATGCGCTTGGTTGAAGGCGTATTGCAGGAGGAAGCATGATTCTGCGTTGGTTTTGGCGCGAGTGGAAATCGCCTTCGTTATTGATTGTTTGGATGGCTTTAACGTTGGCAGTGGCCTGCGTGTTGGCACTGGGAAGTATCAGTGACCGAATGGAGCGCGGGCTGAGTCAGCAAAGCCGCGATTTTCTGGCCGGTGATAAAGTTCTGCGCAGCGCGCATCCTGCCGATGAGCAATGGCTAACGCAGGCTCAGCACGATGGGTTGAGTGTAAGCCGCCAGCTTTCGTTTACCACTATGACGTTTGCTGGAGATAGACCGCAGTTGGCGGATGTAAAGGCAACCGACACGCTTTATCCGCTATACGGTGAGCTAATTACGCAACCTGCCGGATTACGTCCTGAGCCGGGTGAAGTACTGGTCGCCTCTCGTTTGCTCTCGCTGTTAAACCTTAAAGTGGGGGATAGCTTAGATGTGGGAGACGCAACGCTAAAAGTGGCGGGCGTGGTGGTGCAGGAACCTGATAACGGGTTTAACCCGTTTCAAACCGCACCAAGAATTCTTATCAACCTCGCTGATGTTGATAAAACGGGCGCGGTGCAACCGGGCAGTCGCCTGAGCTATCGCTACATGTTTGCAGGCCCCGCTGATGCTATCGAACGGTTTACGCAGTATCTCACGCCACAGCTGAAGCCTGACCAAAAGCTGTTTGGGCTGGAGGAGTCGGGCGGGACGCTGGGTAAATCATTGCAGCGCTCGCAGCAATTTTTGCTGTTATCCGCGTTACTCACACTTTTACTTGCGGTGGCGGCGGTCACCGTTGCGATGAACCATTATTGCCGAAGCCGCTATGAACTGGTGGCGATCCTAAAAACGCTCGGTGCCGGGCGTAAAACGCTGCTGCGCTTAATTGCGGGACAATGGTTGGCCTTGCTGCTGGTATCTGGCGTTGCGGGAAGCGCGCTAGGGCTCTTGTTTGAAGCGTTATTGATCCGCTTGTTGGCCCCTGTATTACCGGCTGCCCTTCCCGCTGCGGGAGGCTGGCCTTGGGTTTGGGCGCTAGGGGGCATGGTTCTGATTTCGCTGGTGGTTGGGTTAAGGCCTTACCGCCAACT
Organism: Hafnia sp. CBA7124; assembly: GCF_002355555.1. Lineage (NCBI taxonomy): Bacteria > Pseudomonadati > Pseudomonadota > Gammaproteobacteria > Enterobacterales > Hafniaceae > Hafnia > Hafnia sp. CBA7124. Next base: position 1,090,707 of record NZ_AP017469.1, read on the forward strand.
AATCGCCACACAACCGTTACGCGTGCTGCGTAGCGATGCGTTTCGCGTGGTGTGGCCGCTGCGTTACTACCTGCCCATCACGGCGCTGATTTTAGTTGCGGGGTTGATATCGTTAGTTGGGCTTAGCACGCTGCTGTGGTCACTGCTGCTGGGCATGGTGGCACTGGCGTTTCTGCTCAGCGTGGTGGGCTGGGGGGGATTAGTTGTGCTGCGTAGGCTCACGCTTAAGAATTTGGCGTTACGTTTAGCGGTTAACCGCTTATTGCGCCAACCTGCGGCGACAATCAGTCAGTTGGCGGCGTTCTCACTGTCGTTCATGCTATTGGCTCTGCTGCTTGTGTTGCGCGGGGATTTGCTCGATCGTTGGCAGCAGCAATTACCGCCGGACAGCCCGAACTATTTTCTGATGAACATGACGGAGCAGCAGGTTCCATTGGTAAAACACTTCCTTGAGCAACATCAGGTTGAGGCGCGTACATTTTATCCCGTGGTGCGCGTGCGTTTAACGGAAATTAACGGGCATGAAGCGACAAAGTTAATCGCTGAAGATGCGCCGGGGGGCGAAGCGGTTAACCGTGAGCTGAATCTGACGTGGCAAGATAAGTTACCTGAGCATAATCCGTTAACGGCGGGATATTGGCCACCGAAGACCGGCGAGGTTTCCATCGAGCAGGGAATTGCCGAACGTCTTGGTTTGGGGATCGGTGATGAGGTGACGTTTAGTGGCGATACGCAAAACTTTAGCGCCAAAATCACGAGTCTACGTAAAGTTGATTGGGAAAGCCTGCGGCCAAACTTTTACTTCATTTTCCCTCCACATGCCTTGGATGGCCAGCCGCAAACGTGGCTAACCAGCTTCCGTTATGTGGGCAGTGAACAGTTACTGACTCAGCTTAATCGGCAATTTCCAACGCTGAGCCTGCTTGATATTGGCGCAATATTGCAACAGGCGAGTCAGGTATTACAGCAGGTAAGCCGCGCATTAGAAGTGATGGTCATTCTGGTGATTATCTGCGGCGTATTGCTACTCATGGCGCAGGTGCAGGTGGGCATGCAGCAACGCCGGCAGGAGCTCAGGGTTTATCGCACACTGGGTGCGGGCATGCGTTTACTGCGTCGTACACTGTGGAGCGAATTTGCCTTATTAGGATTGGTGTCTGGTATTGCGGCAGCGGCGGGTGCTGAAGTGGCATTGTGGTTGCTACAGCGGCAGGTGTTTGATTTTGCGTGGCAGCCGAATTACTTAATGTGGGCTTTAGTTCCTATTAGTGGAGCGCTGTTGCTTTCATTGTGCGGTGGTTTCTTAGGTGCTCGTTTGCTTAAGCGATAACGAATATGAGCACGCCGTTATCGGCGTGCTCATTGATATATTATTCAATTAATTGCTTTATTAATCCCCGCTTCGTGGGCTAATAGCTATATAAATCCCGATGTGTTAGCTCGTTTATTCGGTAAAAGTATATGTTTTTGGTGCGAATAATTGCATGTGATGCAGTTCATAAGTAATATCAGCTTATGAGATTTTTATAGGATATATGGACGAGTGGTTAATATTTAAAAGGAATTTAAATATGAAAAGATCTGAGGTTAATACTGGATCTATCAAGATAAATAAGTTTGTAATTTTTTCAATTATATTATTGGTTGTGCTTTTTGTTCTATTCAGAATGTTTGGCTATATCCGACTTCCCGCATTAGAAGCATTATTCCCTGTTTCCACGTCAGTAACGCTTATTCTGAATTTTTTGTTAGCATTGTTTATGCTGATGAAATTTAGTGTTGATAGAAAACACCTTTATTTGGTTGTGCTTGCATTCGCTTATGGTATCTCTTCTCTTTACCTTATGAGTAAACTGCTTAGTTATCCGGGAGTTATTTTTACTGAAGGTGGGATTGGTACTAACGCTAATGATTTGGCCATCTATTTTATCTTTCGTAGTGCCAGCATGGCGATATTTTTTCTTCTGTCTTTAGTCGTTTATCGTTTATGGAATAACCGATTTATTAATATGGTTTCAGTTACGGCTCTGTGCGCGTGCCTGACGATTATTCTGCTGTCTACCGCCTATTTTGTTTCTAGCCATAGCTCAGTTTTAAGCCTGCCGATTGTTGATGAGGGAAGCCTTTCTTATCAGCAGTTTTGGAACTCATCCGTTGGGCTCTATCTGGTGTTACTCTGGGGCGGAACTACCTGTGCGGTGATGTGGTTTGCCGGTGTGAAGAATAACTTTTGGGCAAGTCTGAGCCTTAGCTGTATGGCTTTTTTAGGGAGCACGATGCTGCTTAGCGGCAGCGAATATTTGACGTCTCTGGCATGGTATGGCGCTCATCTTTTTGAAGTGCTTGCCACGTTTGTTGTTATGCTGGCTTTCTTATTTGATATTTTTAAGCTTTATCAAAAAGCGCGTATTGATTATAAGATTTCCTATAATAATTCTATCCGTGATCCGATGACACGTTTATATAATCGCAGTTATTACTATGATTCTTTAGTTAATCGTATGAAGAGCACATCAAAAAATGCGCCGATTACACTGCTGGTGGCAGATATTGACCATTTCAAACGGATTAACGATATTTACGGACATATAACCGGTGACCGCGTCATTCAATACGTGGCAAAAACTTTGCAGGATTCAATACGTAAGACAGATATTGCGGCGCGGATTGGTGGCGAGGAGTTTTCGGTGATGCTCGATGGTGTTAGCCGAGATGATGCGTTAGAAATTGCAGAGAAAATACGTGTTAAAATTTGCCATCATCAGGACTCGCCGTTCGGACAGGATGTTCCCGAAAGAATCACTATCAGTATTGGTATTTATACCGTGATGGATAATGAACTTACCGCCGAGCAATGCGTTGCACGTGCTGACGAGGCAATGTATCAAGCCAAGCAAGAGGGGCGCGATCGTGTGGTTATCTATTCTGCGCGCACTACACAAATAATGAGACGTGAGAATTCAGTGCCATTAAGGGTAATATATACTTAGTTCATCGCATGAAGTAAAAACGGAGCCTCTGGGCTCCGTTTTTGATGACCAGAATTAGGCGAGAAGTTTTTGCTGCGCCCAACGTAGTCCACTGTGATATTCCGCCGATAGCTGAGGCGTAAGATCATTTAACGCAGCGGCGAGAAGTGAAGCGTTAACGTCATTCAAATTGAGATGGCCGACCTTGCGCCCTGGACGTACTTCTTTATCGTACCAATGAAGATGTACTAACGGTTGCGCCATCCACTCATAGTTCAAGTCGGTGCCAATCAAATTAACCATGACTGACGGTGTACTGACTACAGGTGTTGGGAGTGGCAAATCCAGAATAGCGCGTAGGTGCAATTCAAACTGGCTTATCGATGCACCATTCTGCGTCCAGTGGCCGCTGTTATGAACGCGCGGCGCAAGCTCGTTAATCAGTAAACCGTCATCCACCACGAAGCACTCCATCGCCATCACGCCGACGTAACCAAGTTCATTCATGATAGCGCTGAGCATCTGCTCTGCTTGCTGCTGGAGCTGGGTATTTGGTTGAGGAAGGGCGACACTAGTTCGCAGAATGCCATCTTCATGTAGGTTGTGTGCTAACGGATAGAATACACAACGGCCATCATAGGCTCGTGCGCCCACTAATGACACTTCGCCTGAAAAGTTGATGCCTTGTTCAACGATACATTCACCGTAAGCATCTGTCGGTAATTCAGACTCATCACCGGGGCGAATTCGCCATTGACCACGACCGTCGTAGCCGCCGGTACGGCGCTTCACTATCGCGAATTGGCCAATATTGGCAAATACTTCCGGCCATTCGCGTGCTGAGGCTAATAGCTGCCACGGTGCGGTGGCTAAGTTCAGCTCATCCAGCAGCTGCTTTTGCGTTAAACGATCGGCTAGACGTGGAAAAATATCGCGGTTAACAAAACCATTGTGGCGAGCTAATTCTCGGGTCAGCGGGGTTTCTGGCCAGCGTTCAATTTCGGCCGTTATAACACCCTGCTGCCAAGGAACGGCTTCAGGATCAACGTCGAGTCCGACAGGAAAAACGGTGATCCCCAGCGGTTCACCCGCCTGACGTAGCATGCGACCAAGTTGGCCATTTCCTAAAACACAAACGGGCTTCATGCTTCCTCCCGTGGATCGGGATGCGCCAGCACTTCATCTGTTTGCGCCTGACGCCATGCAGCCATGCGACGCGCGAGCATCGGATCATGTAGCGCTAAAATTTGTGCAGCCAATAATCCTGCGTTTGCAGCGCCGGCTTTGCCAATAGCCAATGTCCCAACAGGAATACCGCGGGGCATTTGCACGATGGAATAGAGGCTGTCTACGCCGCTAAGCGCTGCGCTTTGCACGGGTACGCCGAGTACAGGAACTAATGTCTTGGCCGCCAGCATGCCAGGCAGATGAGCTGCGCCACCGGCACCGGCGATAATAACGTCAAACCCCCGTTCGCTGGCCTGTTCGGCAAAGCTAAAGAGTTTGTCAGGAGTTCGATGAGCGGAAACCACTTCTACATGGAACTTAACATCAAGCTGGGTCAAAACTTCGGCGGCAAACTGCATGGTGGCCCAATCGCTTTTGGAACCCATCACGATGGCAATTTTTGCCTCGGATAGGTTAGCCGGAACAACATTGGCTGACATTGATGGCAAGCTCCTGTTTAACGAACTAACTTTGGTAACTCAGCACCGCTGAGCAAGTAAAGAGGCGCGAAGTATATCACGTGTTTATAGTGACGAAAACGGTTGCGTGGCGTCGTCGGCGGTGAGTTTTGGCATCGTTCATGGCATTAAGAGCATCAACATTAAGTACGTAATGCTGTCTTTTTTGTATTGATTATAATCCTGAGGTATATTGTTATAATGGCTTGATTGAGTTTTAGTGGATAATAATACGGAGATATTGAACAGATTGTTAATCTTGTTTTAATTGGCTAGCTAGCCAAACAACAGTGTTATTTATTAATTTTAAGATATATAAGAATTCGATCTATAATAATGATGCTATATGTTTCATTAATAATGTGGCTGTAATTTGTAACGATTAGTTTAATTCATTGAATGTCTGTTTGTATAATGATATATATATCAATAAGTAAATTAAATTAACATGACAAATATAACCTAAGCTTAATAGCGGTTAGAGAACAGGATGTTCGCTATGTTAGAAAGAGAGAAAATATCATTTCTGGGTAAGGGCCATTTTTTGAGCGTGGCTTCCTTTTTATTATTGTTTTGTTTATTCGCTTTTTTTATCCGTTTTGGCGCTCATCGGGTTGATGTTCTACGATCCTTTTTCCCCGTTTCTACTGCTATTGTCTTTGTTTTACATCTGTTTTTAACTATTATTATATTGATACGATTTCATTTTAAAAATACACATTTGCATCTACTTACGATAGCAAGCGCTTATGGATTATCGAGTTTATTTCTTGCTAATAGTCTTTTTATATATCCAGGTGTTTTAATATCAGAATCTAATATTAATGAAAGCGCAAATGCTTTAGCCGTTGATTTCGTTATTCGTAGTTTTTCAATGGCGGTATTGTTTTTACTCTCTGTGCTTTTCTATATAAAAGGGAGATGTAATTACGTTAATAAGAGTAATGTGATAACGAGCTGTGCTGCAGTTATATTGATAGCAATTGGCTTTGCTGTTGTTATTATAAACCATAACAACATCTTACAGTTGCCGATAATTGAAACAGATGAACTTAACTATCGCCGCCTGTGGAGTTCTCATATTGGTAGCGCCTTAATCATTATTTGGGTAATAACGACATTCACAGTAGTTTTCTTTACTAAATTAGTTAATGGGTTCTGGTTCAGCCTGAGTCTCAGTTGTTTGGCTTTCCTTGGTAGCATCTTGCTAATGTGGCGCAGCGAATACGTTACCTCATTGGCTTGGTATGGTTCTCATTTGTTTGAGGTACTGGCTACGCTGTTTGTTGTTCTGGCGTTCATTTATGACATCTACAAGCTTTATCAAAAAGGGTTGGAAGATTATCTTGAATCCTATGAGAATTCTATCCGTGACTCTCTTACTCATTTATATGATCGGCGTTATTTCGACAATAAATTAGCTAGCCGAATTAAAAGAGCGTCGAAAGAATCACCGATTTCACTGTTTTTTATTGATATTGACCACTTTAAAAGTATTAACGATGGCTATGGTCACCCCGTTGGCGATAAAGTAATTCGGCGTGTTGCTGATACGATGGTGGCATCGGTGCGTAAAACGGATGTGGTCGCGCGCTATGGTGGCGAGGAGTTTGCCATTATTCTCAAAGGGTTAAACTCAAAGTTAGCGTCAAAAATTGCTGAGAATATCCGCAATCGTGTGTCAAAAGAGGTCCACGTGCATGCGGGGCCGGAAAAAGTTACCGTTAGCGTTGGCGTGTACACCATAACCGATCATCACCTCAGCGTAGATGAGAGCATATCTCGAGCCGATTCAGCTATGTATCAAGCTAAAAAAAGCGGGCGAGATCGTGTGGTGGTTTACTCTCATCCTGCTTCTGAGTTTGAGCACACAACTGCTTAACCTCCCTGTTAAGCATCAGGTATTCCACGTTTTCTCATCCGCTGGTGGGTTCATTCCTTCTCTCGTTCGATATAAGACTGATTTATACTGTATGGACTGGTAATATATCGCCAGATTGCTCTGGGCTAAAAATGCCTAGGGTGCAGGGTATTTGGGCGGTATGCACCATTGTTAGCTTTATCAGTTCACACTTCATCAGAGTAAAAAGAAAACATGTCTGTCAAAATTTTGGCCTCCTCCATTACGAGCTTAGATTCATTTAGCCGCGATCCAGCGACGGCATTAAAATCCGGCGATCGCGGAGTAATGACTGTGCTCGATAACAACATGCCAATTTTTTACGCCGTGACGCCTGAGAGAATGGCTGAGCTGTTGGCCATTGAGGAAGCGGCTGGCCGCGCAAATTCAGATGTCACTCTTGAAGAATCTCTGTTTAATGATGATTTTAGCCATGACGTTGCCGCGCCTGTCGCACAGAATATTCCAACGCCGTTAGGCAAATTTGTGATGTACGCTGGATGGCAGCCCGACGCTGACTTTTTGCGCATGGCGGCAATGTGGGGGTGCATTTTGACCTCACCGGTGACTCCAACCGAATTGGCCTCCTTTGTTGCCTATTGGCAGGCGGAGGGGAAAGCCTTCCATCATGTGCAATGGCAGCAGAAACTCGCACGCAGCGTGCAGCAAAATCGCATGAGCAACGGTGGTCAGCCAAAACGCGATATCAATGACATAGGCGAACAAGATTATTCCATCCCTAAAGGTTTCAGAGGTTAATGATGAAAGACGCCGCTAGCATGAACCTGATGCAGAGATTGAAGAAAATGATGCCTGCTCACGTTGAGCCAAAGTTTACCAACGCTGAGGAATGGCGTGTTTGGCAGGAAGAAGAAGGGCGTAAACGCTCAGAAGCCATTTCGCGTGAGAATCAGGCAATGAAAATGCAGCGCGTTTTCAAGCGCTCTGGCATTCGCCCCCTGCATATGAACTGTTCTTTTGATAATTATCGTGTGGAGTGCGAAGGGCAGCGCATCGCGTTGGAGCGTGCTCGCCAATATGCTGCTGAATTTGACGGTAATATCGCAAGCTTTGTGTTTTCTGGTAAGCCCGGCACAGGAAAAAACCATCTGGCCGCGGCCATTGGCAACGATCTGATTTTACGCAATAAGTCAGTGCTAATTGTCACCGTGGCGGATTTGATGTCAAGCATGAAGGGGACGTTCAGTGGCAACAGTGATACCACCGAAGAACGCCTGTTAGAGGATCTTAGCGCGGTGGATTTGCTGGTTATTGATGAAATTGGCGTACAGACCGAATCTCGCTATGAAAAAGTGATCATCAATCAAATTGTCGACCGTCGCTCATCGTCTAAACGACCAACCGGTATGCTGTCTAACCTAAATGTGCAGAGCATGAATACGTTGCTCGGCGAACGCGTGATGGATCGCATGAGCTTAGGTAACAGTTTATGGGTTAATTTTGATTGGGAAAGCTATCGTAGCCGCGTCGTGGGCAACGAATACTAGCGTCAGTTTGAGGCGCTTTTAGAAAGGGAACTCAATCAGTTCAATACCTGCGGGCGTAACGCTTATCATCGATCCTTGATAGTGCCATGCGCCCAGTACGGCCCGTTTTGCAAGCTTACCGTCCGGCATGGAGATATCATGAATCGCTGGGCGGTGAGTATGCCCATGAATCAGCCACTCGGCCTGATTTCTCTCTAACGCTTCTATAACCGCATGTGGATTGACGTCCATGATGGCGTCAGATTTATCACCGTTGGTCATCTGGCTGCGATCGCGCATTTTGGCCGCGATATTTAAGCGTGTACGCAGAGGTAGCCATAAGAACAACGTTTGAATAAGCGGATTGTGCACTTTACGGCGGTAGCGCTGGTAGTCTTTATCGTCGATACACAGCGTATCACCGTGCATGATGAGAATGCGGTGTCCATAAAGTGTTAACAATGTTTCTTGAGGAAGTAACGTCATACCGCATTCCTGCGCGAAACGTTTACCTATCAAGAAATCACGGTTGCCGTGAATGAAATAGCACGGTACGCCAGAAGCCGTTAGATCGCGTAGTGCTTCGGCGATTTCACGGTGCAGCAGTTGTGGATCGTCGTCGCCAATCCAGTATTCAAAAAAGTCACCGAGAATATACAAAGCCTCAGCCTGATAGGCATCGCGCTGTAAAAAACGCAGAAAACCGGCGGTAATCGCCGGTTCCTGTTCGCTAAGATGCAAATCTGCAATAAATAGCGTACGCATCAAGAAAGCGATTATTCGCTTACGGTGACGCTTTTGATGATCACGTCTTCACGTGGAACATCTTGGTGCATGCCGCTACGGCCAGTAGAGACTGCTTTGATTTTGTCTACTACGTCTAAGCCTTCAACGACTTCGGCAAAGACGGCATAGCCCCAACCGTCTGGACGTTCTGAACGGAAGTTCAGGAAATCGTTATCAACCACGTTAATGAAGAACTGCGCAGTTGCTGAATGTGGGTCGTTGGTACGCGCCATTGCTAGCGTGCCACGGGTGTTTTTCAAACCGTTGTTCGCTTCGTTTTTGATCGGAGCTTTGGTTTCTTTTTGTTTCATGCCAGGTTCGAAGCCGCCGCCCTGAATCATGAAGCTGTTGATAACACGGTGGAAGATGGTGTTGTCGTAGAAACCTTCACGGCAATATTCCAGGAAGTTGGCAACGGTAGCCGGTGCTTTGTCGTCAAAAGTTTTGATGACGATGTCACCGTGGTTGGTGTGGAAAGTAACCATATCAATAATCCTGTTTTTTTGATGTAGAGGACGAAAGAATGCGATTGTAGCCGATGCGCAGGGCGCTGACACCCTTTTGTCGCAGTTAGCGTATCGCCTTTCTTAACGGTACATCACTACGATAACGGAAATACCCCTTGGGCTGCAAAACTCTGTGAAAATCGAAAACGTGAAAGAGCACAAAGAAGAACACAGGAAATCGGTACCCAAACGGGTGAAAATAGGGGTTATTCTTGCAAACGGCCTTTCTTCGCGGTTCAATACACCTAATATTATGTCAAACATCACGGATGCCCCGATGCTAAAGATTTTTAACACACTCAGTCGTCAAAAAGAGGAATTCAAACCTATTCACGCCGGTGAAGTCGGTATGTATGTGTGTGGGGTAACCATTTACGATCTGTGTCACATCGGTCATGGCCGTACATTCGTTTCTTTTGATGTGGTGGCGCGTTATCTACGCTATTTAGGCTACAACCTTAAATATGTGCGCAACGTGACGGACGTAGATGACAAAATCATCAAGCGTGCGGTGGAGAATGGCGAAACCTGCGAGCAGTTGACCGAGCGTATGCTGGCGGAAATGCACAAAGATTTCGACTCGCTGAATATCGCGCGTCCCGATCTTGAGCCACGTGCGACGCACCATATTCCTGAGATTATTGAAATCGTAGAATTGCTGATTGAGCGCGGCCACGCTTACGTTGCCAGCAACGGCGATGTGATGTTTGCTGTTGATACCGATCCGGACTATGGCTTGCTGTCTCGACAGGATCTGGATCAGCTGCAGGCAGGCGCTCGCGTTGAAATTGCCGACGTGAAACGCAATCCGATGGACTTCGTACTGTGGAAAATGTCGAAACCGGGTGAGCCAAACTGGGAGTCTCCTTGGGGCCCTGGTCGTCCTGGATGGCATATTGAATGTTCAGCCATGAACTGCAAACAGTTGGGTGCACATTTCGATATTCACGGTGGTGGTTCTGACCTGATGTTCCCGCACCACGAGAATGAAATTGCGCAATCAAGCTGTGCACACGACGGTCCCTATGTGAACTACTGGATGCACTCCGGTATGGTGATGATTGACCGCGAGAAGATGTCGAAATCGCTGGGCAACTTCTTCACTATTCGTGATGTGTTGCAGCACTATGATGCTGAAACCGTGCGTTACTTCCTGATGTCAGGGCACTATCGTAGCCAACTGAACTATAGCGAAGAGAACCTGAAGCAAGCACGTTCTGCTTTGGAACGTCTGTATACCGCGCTGCGTGGCACCGATCCTCACGCTGAGCCAGCCGGTGGCAAGGTCTTTGAAGCCCGTTTTCGTGAAGCGATGGATGACGATTTCAACACGCCAGAAGCGTATTCTGCGCTGTTTGATTTGGCGCGTGAAGTTAATCGCCTGAAATCAGAAGATATGGCGCTGGCTAATGCCATGGCGGCAGAGCTACGTAAGCTAGCGAAAATCCTTGGCCTGCTGGAGCAAGATCCTGAAGTATTCTTGCAAAGCGGTGCGCAAGGTGACGATGGTGATGTGGCCAAAATTGAAGCGTTGATCAAGCAGCGTAACGATGCTCGTGCGGCAAAAGATTGGGCGATGGCCGATTCGGCGCGCGATCAACTGAATGAGCTAGGCATTGTGCTCGAAGACGGCCCGCAGGGGACGACTTGGCGTCGTAAGTAAGGCGTTAGATTTACCCAATAAAAAAGCCGGCTTATCCGCCGGCTTTTTCATATCAAGCATAATAGAAGTTACGCTTTGACCTGCACGCTCTGACCGTTATAAGTCACCGTCTGGCCGTCAAGAATTTTGCAGCGTTTGCGGGTTTCGATCTTCCCATCAACTTTCACATAGCCGTCAGCAATGGCGTTTTTTGCCGCCGCGCCGCTGTCATTCCAGCCTTGTAGTTTCAGCAGATCGCACAGTTCAACGTGCGGATGGTTTTCCAGATGGAAGATTTCCATGGTGTTATCTCTTTATTCTTTGGGAGTGATTCGTTCGAGATGCCGTAGCCATCATACAGCCAATATATGACTATCAATATACGGCGGGCAATACGCTATTATGCCAGTTTGCGCGCGATGGCGCATAGCTAATCTACGAAGTGCGGGTGCGTTGCACACCCGCAGAGAACTAACCCCAAGAATAAGTTAAGCCACAACCACCAGTTTTTGGTTCGTGAACTCTTTAATCCCAAGATCGGCTAGCTCGTGACCATAGCCTGAACGTTTTACACCACCAAACGGCAGTTCTGGCGCAGTACCGCTCAAGGTATTGATAAATACCATGCCGGTCTCAATGCGTGAGGCCATTTTTTTGCCGCGTTCAATGTTGCCTGTGAAGATGGCACCACCCAGCCCGTAGTGTGAATCGTTCGCCAAGCTGATGGCTTCATCGTCACTCTTCACAACGAATACCATGGCGACTGGGCCAAAGAACTCTTCGAAATAGGCTGGGTTATCACGCTTAATATCGGTGAGGATTGTTGGTGGATAGAAATAGCCTTGTTTATCCACCGTCTTGCCGCCTAACGTGGCTTTTGCGCCGTTTTTGACTGCTTTATCAACCTGCTTAACCAAGTTCTGCAATGCGCTTTTAGACGACAACGGCCCCAATGTAGTGCTCGGATCGAGTGGATCGCCCATTTTTACAGATTCCAGCTCTTTGGTAAAACCAGCAAGAAACTTATCAGCAATCTTTTCATGAATAATAAAGCGTTTGGCAGCGGTACACACCTGACCCGCATTTTGCAGGCGAGCCTGAGCGCCTACTTTTATCGCCTTGTCGAGGTCGCAATCATCAAGAACCACAAATACGTCATTCCCACCAAGTTCCATGGTGGATTTTTTAAGGTTCTTGGCCGCCTGTGCAGCCACCACGCTACCCGCTTGTTCGGAACCGGTAAGCGCAACGCCGCTGACACGATCGTCATCGATAATGCTGGCAACTTGATCCTGAGAGATGAACAGATTGGTATAGGCACCTTTAGGGGCACCAGCCTGAGAGACCATCCGTTCGAAGGTTTCTGCGCAGTGGGGGACGATGCTAGCGTGTTTCACCATCACGCTGTTACCAACGGCCATATTCGGGGCTAATACACGCATAAGCTGGTAGAACGGGAAATTCCAAGGCTCAACGGCCATGATGATGCCAATGGGATGATGTTCAACCCATGCGTCACCGAGTGATGAAGGGTATTTGACCGGTTTGAGGAACGCTTTAGCGTTATCTGCATAATATTGGGCGATTGCGGCGCAAATCTTAACTTCCCCACGGCTCTGTTCAATCAGTTTACCCATTTCTTGGCTGATCGTTTTTGCCAGTTCTTCCTCGTGTTGGGTAAATAGCTCAGACAGCTTGCTAAGAACGTTAAGACGTTGAGATATATCGCCTTGTGCCCAGTCTGATTTATAGAGTTTGTGCGCGGTTGCTAAAGCGGATTCGACATATTTATCGTCGTGCTGCGGATATTCTTTGATGAGTTTGTCGGTATAAGGGTTGATTGTCTGGTATGGCATGATGGCTCCTTATCGGTATAGATCATGTTGACGAAGACGAGTTGGATATTCTCCGAGATAGGTGATTGAACGGCATGATGTTTATGAACGTTAATGGAACAACTGAGATTAACGAGTTCACGACTCAATCGCTGATGTGTAATAACTAACTATAGGCTGGAATCGTATATCTACAAGGAAATGAGGTGAGACTAAGAATTATCTTGCCGCGTGGTCAACCGCTATAAATGAATAAAGCCAGTCAATGACTGGCTTATATTGAGAGTGGTTTGCTGCTTAAATATCGTGAAACTCTTCGCAGGCTTGCAGGGTATTTTGAATCAGCGTTGCTACGGTCATTGGTCCAACGCCACCCGGTACCGGCGTGATCCAACCCGCGCGCTCAACGGCTACATCAAACTCAACGTCGCCAACGACTTTCCCACTGGCTAAACGATTGATCCCTACATCGATCACCACGGCGCCTGGTTTGATCCATGCACCGGGAATAAAGCCTGGTTTACCCACTGCAACCACGACCAAATCGGCATTTTCAACGTGCTTTTGCAAATCCTTGGTAAAGCGATGAGTAATGGTGGTGGTGCAACCGGCTAACAGCAGCTCAAGTCCCATAGGACGACCCACAATATTCGATGCACCAACGACCACTGCATTCAAGCCATAGGTGTTGATTTCGCAGCGTTCTAGCATAGTGATAATGCCGCGAGGAGTGCATGGGCGGAGCTTTGGTGAACGCTGGCATAAACGACCAACGTTATAAGGATGGAAGCCATCGACGTCTTTATCTGGGCTGATTCTTTCCAGCACTTTCACGTTGTCAATACCGGCAGGCAGCGGAAGCTGAACCAGAATACCGTCGATAGTGTTATCGGCGTTGAGGTCATCGATCAAACTTAATAGCTGCTCTTCGCTGGTGGAAATCGGCAGATCGTAAGATTTTGAGATGATACCGACTTCTTCACATGCGCGGCGTTTGCTGCCGACGTAAATCTGCGAGGCAGGGTTTTCGCCTACTAATATTACTGCCAGCCCAGGGGCGCGTTTCCCCTCAGCCAAACGTTGTTCTACGCGCACAGCCATCTCGCTTCTAACCTGCTGCGCAATCGTTTTACCATCAATAATCTTTGCTGCCATCAGTGACGAAATCCATCAATATTGTTCAAGCGGGGGAGGGCTTCTATTGTGTCAGATGCAAAGCGTGCTGTCAGGCAAAGAATAACCATAAAATAACCAAGTGGATGATCAAACGGACAAAAGACATTGACTCAAACCGTGCTGACCGTATAATCCAAATCCGCTGCACGACCCGACAGAGAGCAACAGCTCTACCGTCTCAGTGCGCCCTTAGCTCAGTTGGATAGAGCAACGGCCTTCTAAGCCGTAGGTCACAGGTTCGAATCCTGTAGGGCGTACCATTAAAATCAATAAGTTATAAGTAATCCTCGCATTTAATTCTCAATCACTAGTCAAACTGTAAGCTAAGTTAACAAAATTCCTATCGTCGTTTTTAGTCCTTTCATTTATCCATTCTGCATGGTGTGGCGGCGGGTGTCCCAAATTAGTGGTTTGTTCTAACGTTCACCTAAAAGCCCTAGCAAGTTTTTTCAAACCTGCGTAAGGCCAATGGGTTACTCGAATTCAGTTTAGGCCGTATCAGACTCTTTTCTCAATATGCTACTGATAAGCACGTGGCACGGCCTCGGTGTGCAGAAAATAGCTTAAGCAGGTAGCGGAGCGTTTTCGTTGCCAACAACCGATATATTTTCTTGTACTGGATGTTCAGTCGCCGTCAGATCTGCATGACCAAGCGTGTTGGGTAATGCCGCGGTGAGCGCAGCTAATGAACCACCCGAAAGGCCGACTTCTTTGAGCAAGGAGTCTACAATCGGCGCATGTGTACGGTAGGATAACGCGGCCGTCATGGCTTGTTCCGCGAGATTGCCGCTGCCGCCATTGCTGTTTGGTTCTGACGAACTACCGGCTGTAGCTGGACCATTACGGTTTAAACCGTCAACCTGGATTATTTTGATTCCGTCGATAGATTTCATTGGCTCAACGGATTTTTCAATGATGCTAGGCAAGGACTGTAATAGCGCCAGTTTGAATTTTAAGCTGGTCTGATTATCAGACAGTATATTAACCGCATCATTTAACGCCCTCTGAGCTTCAGCTTCAGCAAGTCCTTTTTTCAATGTTGCTTCAGCAAGTTTAATGATGGCGGATGCTTGCAGCTCTGCCGCTTCCTTCTCGGCTTGAGCTTTTAGCGTTAGCTGTACGGCTTCAGTTTCTGCTGATTGTTTAGCAACGATTAGCGCAACCTGCTTGGCACGATCTGCCTCGGCCGTTTCTCTAGTTGTCACCACATGCTCTTCGGCTCGTACTGCCTCGGCTAATGCATCGTTTGCTCTTGCCTGAGCTTGAGATTGCTGTTCTGATTTACTGGCAATAGCAATATCTTTGTCCTGTGCAGCAATTTCGGTAACTTGTTGTTGTTCAATTTCTTTTATTCTAATTTCACGTTCAGCTTCAACTTTGCGAGTGCGTACAGCCTGTTCTCGTGCGATTTCTGCTTCCTGAATCTGGCGTTCGGTACTAATACGGCTCTGCTCCGCTTCTCGACGACGTTCAGCCTCGAATACGGCAATATTAGCGCTTTGCTCAGCGCTACGGGTTTTAACCTGCTGCTCTTGGTCAAAGGTCATGAATGATTCTTGCTGCTCAATTTCTAGCTTACGTGACATGGCATCGCGGTTCTTTTCACGTACGGCAACTTCTATATCTTGTTCAACTTCATTACGTTCGCGGCGGCGGCGTTCGGTTTCCTGAGTGAGCTTGGTTAGGCCCTCAGCATCAAACGCATTGTTAGGATCGAAGAACTCCTTTGAGGTTTGGTTAAAGTTGGTTAATGAAACGCTTTCCAGCTCAAGGCCGTTCTTAGTTAAATCTTCAGCGACCGTATTTTGCACACCTTGAACGAAGTGTTCACGGGTGTCTTGGAGGTCATGCATGGTCATTTGTGATGCCGTTGCACGCAGCGCATCTACAAATTTGTCTTCAATAAGGATGCGCAGATCTTCCGGTGACAGCGTTCTTTGTCCTAACGTCTGTGCCGCGGTTGCGATGCCTTCAATGGTTGGTTTTACACGTACAAAGAATGCGACGACCACATCGACTCGCATACGATCTTTGGTGATCAGGCTGTCTTTCATAGAGCGACTGACTTCCAGCTTGAGGGTATTCATATTGATGTGAATAAGCTCATGAAATATAGGGAGTACGATAGCTCCTCCGCTCATGACAACTTTCAGCCCCCCTAAACCGGTTCTAACAAAAGATTGCTCTGCTGAAGCGCGCTCATAGAGCCGAGAAAAAATAATCCCGATAACCAACAATACGATTAATACACCAAATGAAACAAATCCCCAATAAGGGATGTTATCCATTTCAAACATAATATTTCCTTTTGATATCATTAAGTAATATAGGTTTACAGCAAATTAGGCCAAGGGTTTTTACTTGCTAAAAATCGCGCTGCCGATATTTGGGCAATAATGAGTACGCGTTCTCCTCGGGTAAAAATAACGTCTGAGTTTTCTGGTTCGATCAAAAAATAATGGGATTGTCCGTAGGCATCGATAAATTTGCATTCGGCTGACATCCCTGGCTGGCCTGCTGATTGAGTCACGAGAGCCATTGAACCAATAAAACTATCTTCTGACACAGCAAAGGATTCATCTTTTGGGAGATATGGGGCGAGCCATCGCCCTATGAAATGTAAAGTAGGCAACGATAGTACAAATGAAATCAGAGCCATTAACCCTGCTGATAGCGGTGTTTGAAGCAGGCTAATCATTAAATATTGCCCGCTGATGCCAATAATAGCAAAGCTACCCAGCAGTAAAACGAGCGTAACCAATAGCGGAAGTTTGCCAATGTGCAACCAGCTCAGCGCCTGCACTAACAGGTTATCCCCAGTGGCGAGATCAAGATGAGTTCCTATGGAGGAATCTATATGACTAAATGCGCTAGCGCCTATTAACAACGATAGAATTTCTAATACACCAAGTGAAATGATGAACGCGAGTGCAAAGAGAAAAGGGGCGTTATAGGCTGAGAGTAGTATCACTAGGGCATCCTTTCTGTGTATATCCGTAATATTTTCTATTCTAACGTTATTTTTTTATTTCGGATACGGAGGAGAAGAGATATAGGATAATGACGTGGAAAGATAAACTTTACGAATATTCTATGGTGAATCATCAAGGTTTAAAGTTGCTAGTGTCAACTTTCCAATCTTTGAGGTGCTAACCAATTATTATTTTAATGCAAACCAGACTGCCGAAATAAAATGGTGATAATAAACATCTTCGCGATATAATAATATTTAATTGGATGCTGTGGTAGTTGGGGAGCTTAGTTCTGGTTGTGAATAAATTACTCATATCCCCATTGTTATAAGAGTAATTCATTCTGCAAATGTTGGGAGCCTAAGTTGAAGGGGAAAGGAATTTTATCCATATAAAACATAACTATAATAAAAAACATATGAATTCCGAAGAAGCTATTTTTTGTTGCGAGACAGCAAATGCTCTAAATGATATTGCTTAATTTTATTGAGCACCGTGGTGTGTGATAGCCCCACTTGGCTTGCGACCTTCCTCGCAGAACCCAGCGAAACAAGATATTTCCTAATAATGTCGCGCTCTTGTTTTTCTATCATCGCCTTAATGCTGCCATTGTGTATATGTTCTTCTAGATGCTTATTTTCAGGCAGTGGGATATCAGTACCCGCGATTTCTTGTTTCTCTGCTAATAGCATGGTTCTAAGTAGGATATTCTTTAATTCACGTACGTTGCCTGGCCATGAGTACGCAGTTAGCGTGGCGAGAGCGCTGGGCAACAGCGTTAGTTTTTTATCCAGTTCTTGGCTGTATTTTTGGAAAAAATAACTGACGAGTGGAAGAATATCTTCTTTGCGATCTCTAAGTGGCGGGATGACGATAGGCAGAATATTGACACGATAATAGAGATCTTCGCGAAACAGCTTCTGTTCAATCAGGTGTTCTAGATTTTGGTTGGTGGCTACGATCACTCTCACATTCACATGCTGTGTCTTGAGTCCTCCCACGCGCTTAATCATTCCGTCTTGCAGCACTCGTAGTAGCTTGCTTTGAAGGGAAAGAGAAAGCTCACCAAATTCATCAAGAAAAACAGTGCCGTGATTGGCACTTTCAAACAAGCCCATCTTGCCGCCTTTAAGTGCACCGCTAAAAGCACCGTATTCGTAGCCGAACAGTTCGCTTTCAACTAAAGATTCAGGAATTGCTGCGCAGTTTATCGCTTCAAAAGCATTGTTCCGCCGTTCGCTGGAGTCGTGAATAGATCGTGCAATGAGCTCCTTGCCTGTACCTGTTTCGCCCCGAATCAGGACGGTGTATTTACTTTGCGCTATTTTGCGTGCTGCGGCTAAGCAGTCAGCCATGATAGGGCTTGCGTAGATGAGTTCATCGAAATCAGAGGATAGCTTTTTACTCTTGGGTGTATGTATTAGAGATGTATTCTTGGCCGTACCAAGAATAATATTGGCACCCGTAATTTTGTTATTGTGTAATACAGGGCGGATAGTGCAGCTAATTATCTCCCCGGTGATCTTGTTTTCTATTTCTTTAGTGCTGACTTTCCCACAGCGAAAATCTTTAACTTCTTCCCAATCAATCAGTGCAGATATATTTCTGCCAATCATTTCATGGCGTAATAAGCTGAACACTTTTTCTGCGCTAGAGTTAAAGTCATTAATAACGCCGTAGTTTGAAATAACAATGTGGGCAAAGTGCGAAGAGGGTGATGTAGCCGGTTCGCCATTAGCAGGATATATGCTTAAAATGTCATTATTTATCAGTAAATTACCTAGTAAGTATTGAAGTTTTTTTTCCGAGGGAATGCTAAAGCGAATGAAAATTTCACAAGATGATACGTGCATTGAATCAATATAAACATCCATGTTTCTGAATTCACTAATCACATCAGCAATCATAGCTGTGCGATCGATAGTTTTTATATTCCACCCAACGGTAAGCATGATAACCACCAGAGTCAAATGTATGGCGACTATGGTAACAATGTTTGGTCGTTGAGCAATTGCAGATTGTCCGGCGAGTGATTTGGTACCCGCCGGACATCACAATACTGAGATATTTTTGGAATGGACTAACCGCTATTCGAAAAATTTAAGGAAAGGTGATATGACCAGCAGTATGCCAAACGCTAACACACACCATGTTTGCACTCCTTTGAATTTATGTAGTTTTTTAACTTTATAGACAAGATAACACGGGATTAAACATGATACGATGCCGTAGAGTGGGCTGCCGATATGGAAGAAGATCACCACGGAGAAACCAAGAGAAACCCAAGCAAACAGTAGCAGAACAATAAAAATATAAACGCCTAGCCCAAGCGCTTTATGGTTGATTCTATCTTCTGGAATGAACCGTTGGATGATATTAACTAAAATACCTTTAACGGCTTCTTGAAAACCTAAATAGATACCCAAGAACGCTGTTAATACTGCGAAGATATTTAGCAGCGTTGTCATCACGTGGACAAGCGTTCCGGGGATAACCTTTGCTGCCATGGCGAGAGCAGAAATATTCAAGTTAAAGGCTTCTACGGCCTGCTCGTGGCTCATTGAGAAGGTAAAAGAGAATGAAAAGAATATTATTATACTAATAAGGATAATATAGGAAATGCGATGTACGCGGATGGCTTTATAAGTGGCAAGCTGCTTATCCTTCTCTCTTTTTCTATAGGCAATGTTCATTGGATTTAAGATTTGTACAAACACAGCAGAGAAGAAAGCAAAAGGAGCCGTTAACAACACGTCTCGACAAAAAACACCCATTTCAGGGAATGCGGTAATATTATTCAAATCCCAGTGAGGGATCATCACTAAGCCGAGTAGGATAATAATGCCCACTTTTATGACAACCATCGGCCCTGATATTTTAAATAACAAGCGTTCACCGCGAGAAGCAATAAACACTAGCACCATAAAAACGATGAGTTTATATACAGCAGAGTTAGACAGAATCTGATCCGTTACCCCAAACGTTTTTAAATATGAAGCACTATCGTAAATAACTGAAATAGAATAGATAAACATGCCGTGGACCAGCATGATGAAATAGATGATCCCCAGAGCTATGCCCCAGTTTTTGCCAAGGTACTGGGTGATAATGTTGGAGTAGTCTTCACAGATATCGCTCTCTGAGAGCGTTTTCATATAAAGATTCTGTAGCATGTAAGTAGCAGGGTAGGCGATTAAAAATGCGACAATAAATACCCAAATACCTTTCAAACCGATTTGTACTGGAACTAATACGGTTCCAGCCCCAATAGCCATGCCGATGCACAGTAATATCCAGCCAATGTCATAGGCCGTGAGAGGAACGCTTTTGTATTGCCGCTTTGTTTCACTTAGGGAAGCAATGGTCGACATGAGTTACTCCTGTCTGAATAATCGAGAGAGTCAAAATTGCAGCGGGTGCCTATCTGTTTTATATGTGCGCACTCGGCTGTTTCCCCTATGTGCAGCCACGGCATGATGAAAGTTTTCCCTATCGTGTGGGGCAGTGGCTGCTTAGAGGACAAATGAGTAAAGGTTAATAAATCGCCTTATTAAAGGCTTGTTCGAGGTCAGCGATGATATCTTCAGGATCTTCAAGTCCTACAGATATTCTTATTAGGCCATCGGTAATACCGGCTTTCATTCTTTCCTCTGGTAACATAGGTGAATGCGTCATAGAGGCTGGATGCTGAATCAAGGTTTCAGTATCGCCAAGGCTGACTGCAAGCAGGCATAGCTCAACGGAGTCCATCACTGTTTGCCCCGCTTCAACGCCCCCTTTGATTTCAAAGCTAATCACAGCGCCAAAATTCGACATCTGTTTTTTGCCCAATTCATAGTTTGGGTGTTCTGGCAGGCCGGGATAATAAACCTTTGTGACGGCAGAATGCGAGGATAAAAATTTTGCCACCTGCATGGCATTCTGACAATGGCGCTCCATGCGCACGGCCAATGTTTTTAATCCACGTAGCGTGAGCCACGCGTTGAAAGGACTGATGCAGCCACCTGTTATATCTTTAACGCCGACAAAGCGCGCCTGATTGATGAATTCTTGGTCGCCTACGATCACGCCACCAATTACATCGCCGTGCCCATTAATATATTTAGTCACGCTGTGAACTACGATATCTGCGCCAAATTTAAGTGGGTTTTGACAATAGGGTGACATAAACGTGTTATCGACGACTAATAATGCATCGTTTGCATGAGCGAGTTTGGCGCTTTGCTCGATATCGATAATGGATAAGGTAGGATTGGCAGGAGTTTCAATATAAATCACTTTGGTATTCGGTTTTATTGCTGCTTTGATGTTCTCTATATTGGCAGCATCGACAAAAGTAACTTCTATCCCGAATTTAGGCATGCTGTGCGATAACAACGCATGGGTACAACCATATATTGCCTCAGAAGCAACGATATGATCGCCTTGTCCGCATAGTGTTAGCAGCGTTGATGAAATAGCGGCCATCCCTGATGCGGTGGCAAGCGCAGCTTCGCCTCCCTCTAACATGGCAATTTTTTCCTCAAGAGCCGTTTGCGTTGGGTTTCCAAGGCGTGTGTAGATATATCCGGGTTCCTCAAGGGCAAACCTAGCGGCGCCTTGTTTAGCGTTTTCGAATACGAATGTAGAAGTCTGAAAAATAGGGGTGGCTAGCGCACCGGTTGTTGCATCGGGATGCTGTCCTGCATGGATGATTTTAGTGTTATAGCCTTTGTCGCGCAGTTCCATACTTCGTTGCCTCATTAGGTTAGGTAATGTCCTAATGGATATAGCAATGGCTGTGCCAGAATTTAATCTATTGAAGTATATGTATTTTATTATATATTAATTCTTTTATGTCAATTTTATCACCAGTGGTGGAAATGTTATTTACAGTATAGAAAATAGTTTTTAAAATTTAAAAATAACAATCAATCTATAAAATAAAATAGAATTTTAAATCAAGATTAATTAATGTGTTTTATGATTAGCGTGGTAGATGTTTAGATTAGAAGGAGGGGTTGGGGCTCCATTCATTATTAATACGCAGAAGCCCCAGATTATTTTTATTAAACTAATTTATTATAAACGTAGAATGCTTCGTCGCGGACATACCCGTTACTTTCGTAGAGTGCCTGTGCTTTTGTATTATCAGTGGCAGTACTAAGCATAATGAAAGCAGAGTTTGTTTCTTTTGCTAACTGATCAGCACGTTCAATGAGTTGTTTAGCAACACCGTGTTTTCTTGCCTCTGGCGCTACATACAAATCATAAAGTAACCAGATTCGTTTCATTTCTAGTGAGCAGAACAGCGGATAAAGCTGAGTAAAGCCTACGGCTTTTCCATTATCTTCTACATAGTAGATGACTGATTCACCGAGCGTAATACGGTTTGTCAGAAATTCTTCAGCAGCTTCTTTAGATTCGCTGACCTCATAAAATTTGCGGTATCCAAGATATAAAGGAAGGATTTTTTTAACATCTTCTGGCTGGGCTTTTAAAATTTTCATTGTGTATCCTTATCTTGATAAAGAAAATATTATAACACTCGCACAATGTTGTATTTAGTACGTATATTCAATACGAAATAAGTGTAGCGTAAAAAACTATCTGCTTGTGATAATTTTTATCTTTGTCACAGGATTGAATAAATACGTATCATCTAATACATCATTAAACCGATGAATTTATGATATTGCGTCGTACGCTTCTTTTATATTTATAAATAGAAAATGGATGTTTTTGGTGTAAATATCTAAAAAAATATATTTTATAGATTTTTATACTGATTAATCGATGAATATCACCTTTTTTTAGCTATTTTGAAGAAGGTAAGACCGTTAAGATTTATCAACGCACATAATAATAGGGCTGTACATATTGCCAATGCTATAAGTGTTACTGTTAGCGCGGCGCACAATATACACTAAATCAGCGTTCGGTTTCCCAGTGATGTTGTTTTCGATAAGCTGCGTTGGGGTGTTGTCACGTGCTGCTATATGTTGTGCGTTTAATTTTATTGAAAGTATATTGTTAGTGTCTTTAGGTTGGTATTGGAATCCAACTTCTCTAGCAACATAATAGGTAGTTCCATTGTATTCAGCATCGCCAGATAATCCGATATATCCAGTTGAATCTGGTTTAAAGCGAACTAAAACGGTGCCTGAAAAATGAAAGGGTACATTTTCATTATCTCGGTTGGTGCTAAGTTTAAGGGTAGATTCACAAAATATATCGAGTTTTTCCTTATGTGATGCGGTATGCGGTGCAAAATAAACCCACAATGCAAAAATAAGATTAATTGCCAAAACAACACCGAATATTTTTTTCATCGTATTCATCACTTAATTAGTATAGTTGCTATGGCAGCTGGAATACTTGTCATCATTTATCTGTTCACAGATAGTAACGAAGATCATTGCTTTTTTACCCTGAAGTGCAGAATCCCCAACTTTAAGATAAATATCGCTGCCTAAGCGACAGCTGAGATCTGAGTTTTTTAAGCTATCATTCGCTAGGGCGAGAAGCTTATCTCTATTCGTTCTATCGGTATGGTAAAAGCTGTAAACTGGACATGAATCTATTTTCCCGACCAGATAGCGGCTTTCGAAAGAAGGGGGCGGAGTGACTGAGAGAAAATAATAGATTCCGTTGGCGATAGTTAAGAAAACCAAGGCAATTATGATGAACTTCTGCCACTTATTTTTTACTACAGCCTTAGACTGTGGTGCTGCTGTGGATAGTGCTTCGCCTGTATCTGTAATAATCTCAGGCGCTGCTATTTCTGCTGTTGAAGGTTCAATGGGCAAAGAGCTCTCAATGGTGACATCGATATCCTTGCTGAACATAAAGCCAACCGTGGGAATCGTCACGATCACCACTTCTTCGATGCCAAGATCGGCAAAGTTGCGGCGAAGCATGCTGACATACTGGTTTAGGCTATTGTTAGACGCTTTTAAACCATGAGCGTCCCAAACCTGTTCAAGTAGCTCATCGCGTTGCAGGATGCTGCCATGATGTGCGATAAGTAGGCTAAGTAGGCGGTTAGCCGTTGGTGCTAGCGTGATCTCACCGGTTGAAAAATAGCTCGGATCGTCGCTGATGAGCTTTATGCTACCGTCATCTGGGGTATAGATAATAGAGTGACTGATTCGGTAGATCATAATCTCACCAGAACATTTATAGTTTAATAGAGTATAAGTGACAGATAACAATATTATCAAGATATGTATTGAGATCTTTTTTTTAATAAAAATCTGCAACGAGATAAACTTTCATACGTAATACACAGTAATTGAATGGTTATTCAATCATTATTTTCACTGTAAGAATAATCTACACAGGAAAAGTCTTATTAATGTAAATGGTGTTTATGTAGTGAGGTGTTAGCTGTTTTTATTTTGTTAAATATTGTATTTGCATTATAGGATATATCTTAATTGGATGTGGGTGTATATACATATAATTTTATTTTCATTATATGAGGTCGTGGTTATTATTTTTCTGATAATAAGATACAATGGCATTACGGTACTCTACACAGAGAAAAAATTAGTTATGAATAATGAATATAATCAGTTTAACCAACCAGTAGGACATAGCTTACCTCATTGGAATGGATGTGAGGTGCCAACCCAATCCGTGCTTAACGGGCAGTATTGCCGGTTAGAAAGGGTATCAGCTGTTCATGCTGACGATCTGTTCGAAGCTTATCAATTGCCCGGCTCAGAAAAGGATTGGACGTATCTTCCTGCTGGCCCATTTAAGGATCGACAGGCGTTTGATCTTCACTTCAACGCAATCTTAGCTTCGGTGGATCCACTGCACTATGCGGTTGTTGATTTAGCGACGGGTAAGGCGATTGGTACCGTTGCGCTTATGCGCATTGATGCGAAAAATGGCGTGATTGAAATGGGATGGGTGGTTTATTCCAGAGCATTAATGCGTACTCGTATGGCGACGGAAGCACAATTTCTGTTGATGTCATATGTTATGGATAATCTCCATTACCGTCGCTATGAATGGAAATGCGATTCCCTGAATGAAGGGTCGCGTAAAGCTGCGTTGCGATTAGGGTTCAAATTTGAAGGCCTATTCCGTAATGCCACGGTCTATAAAGGAAGAACCCGTGACACCGCATGGTTTTCGATTATCGATGAAGAATGGCCAGAAGTTCGAAATGCACTTGTCTCTTGGTTAAGCTCGGATAATTTTGATAATCAAGGCCAGCAACGCCACAGCCTAAATGATGTTAGAAATAACAGCGTGGCATGAGATTATTCTTTTCTGAATATAACTCTTATTTGCAATAAATCTATTGAGACGCTCTTGGGCGTCTTTATTTTCTTCAGAAGTATCCGGCGATAATTTGCTGAGACTTTATCTCGAACTACGACGCTCTGAAATCCAGTCCTGAATTTCGATAGCGAAAGTGTCTGGCGCTTTACGGAATGTACGTCGAGCCAAATCTAAAATCGTGTGACGAGCCAACTCTTCTTCCATGCGTTGCTGGGCGCCATCCATGACCGCACGAATGCTGCATGGACCTTCACATGCCCAAGCCGGAGGTGTTTCCTCAAAAACAGCGAGGCGTTGACGAATTTCTTTGCACTCAAACACCGTCTTGGTGCCATCAATGGCCTGTGCAACGTCAAGCGCGGTAATGAGCTCAGGCGCTCTCGCTAAGCGGAATCCTCCCCCTTTACCTTCGGTGCTGACCACTAGCCCAGCACGTGAAAGACGGGTAAAAATTTTGGCAAGGTAATCGAAGGGAACACCTTGTAGTTCAGCCATCTCACGTACATTCATTTCACGATCGTCGCCTTTGCTATCGACCATGCACAACAGGCTATGAAGGCCATATTCCACGCCTGAACTATAGAATGCCATATCAAACTCCGCTTAGTAAATTCTTAGTAAGAATACATGGAACCGCACGTTCTGCAAAGGCATGTGTGAGATATAGCCTTATTTGAAATTTTAATAACTTTAAAATCAGATAATTAGATAAAGTCGCTGACTAGGCGCCGCCGTTAACTCCGAAACATGTTGTCGGAGTTAACGGCGGCATGTATAGTCGTAGTTATTGAAATCGATGATCAAATAATCAAAAGGTAGCAAAGCATGAATAACCGTATTCTTATCGTTGGCGCTGGTTTTTCTGGCATGTGGGCCGCTATCAGCGCTGCGCGTTTAGCACATCTGAATAATCGTCGTGATATCGAAATAACCGTCTTAGCGCCGCAGCCAGAACTGCGCGTTCGTCCGCGATTTTATGAAGACAAAGTAGCCACGTTAGTTTCTCCTTTGCTGCCACTGTTTGGTGAGATTGGCGTTAACTTCCTGCAGGGAAGTGCAGAACAGATTGATTATAAAAATAAAACAGTTTCATACCGTGACGGTGCAGGAAATGCCGCTTCGGTATCGTATGACCGGTTAGTGCTAGCCAGTGGTAGTCGTGTGAAGAAGTCGTTGGTTGAAGGTGCGCAGAAATATGCCTTCGATATTGATCAGTTAGAATCAGCCCAGAAGTTTGAAAATCATCTGCAAAATTTATCGAATCAAGAGCCGAGTGAAGCGCGTAATACCGTTGTCGTATGCGGCGGCGGATTTACCGGTATTGAATTGGCAACGGAGCTTCCTTCACGTCTTAAAGCGTTATTCGGCGAGGATACAAAGACTAAAGTCATCGTAGTTGAACGAGGTGCCGAAATCGGCAGTCGGTTCAGCGCTGAATTACGCGATGTTATAGCTCAAGCTTCTGAAGAGTTAGGTATTGAGTGGAAGCTGAATGCGGAAGTTGAAGTCATTGATGCCAATGGCGTGACGCTGAAGGATGGAACACGCATTGATACTTCTACCGTGGTGTGGACCGTTGGCGTAGAGGCCAGCGCACTCACACAGCAGTTGAAGGCTGAACGTGATAGTCAAGGTCGCTTGCTGGTTGATGAAAACTTGCAGGTTCGTGGATTGCCGGGCGTTTATGCCACTGGAGATGTTGCCCATGCCGCAACCGATAATTTAGGGCATAAAGCGCTGATGACCTGTCAGCATGCGATTCAACTGGGGAAATTTGCCGGTAATAACGTTGCCGCCGATCTTATTGGTGTTTCTGGCGTTGCTTACCGCCAGGAAAACTATGTGACCTGCCTCGATTTAGGCGCGTGGGGCGCGGTGTTCACGCAGGGGTGGGAACAAAAAGTTGAGTCGATTCGCGATGAAGCAAAAAAGATCAAAATCTCAATCACTAATGAGCTGATCTACCCACCAAAAGCAGAGCGCGATGTTGCTTTTGCTGCGGCAGATCCGTTGGCGGCGTTTGTATAACCCCGTCGACGAGGGGCAGGCTTTGAGCTTGCCCTAGCTTTTCTGAGTCATGCGATGTTGTGTTGTCGAATGTTAGCGTGGCTCAAAGATTGTTTTTTATTAATAATAAAAACGTATACCAATAAGTAATTATTGTTTTCTACGTTATAACCCTGCCAGCGAAATTATTATCCCCCTCACGCTAATTCTCTCTTTTTACAATACCTTAGTTTAAGTAAGTTTTTTGCCATTCCTTTTTGTTATGTCATAAATCACCTTTGTCCCGTTTTAGCGACAACAGTAGGATACAAAAAATACTTTGCAGAATAAGTATCTATAAATCATTATTTGAAACGTGGTTTCACTCCAATTTTGTAGGCTAATCTTGAACTTACATGCAGTACTGCGTCAGCGCGTAGCCAATACGCGTTGGTATGCGAAAAGAAAAAGTTATCGGGTTCTATTCTGGCGAGAAATAACGCCGCTTGCTGTTCCTATCTTGGTCGAAAATGCCTGTGTGTTACTGATGGGCGTCCTCAGTACTTTTCTCGTTAGCTGGATTGGCAAAGAAGCGATGGCAGGCGTTGGGCTTGCCGATAGCTTTAATATGGTGATTATTTCTTTCATTGCCGCCGTTGACCTAGGGACGACCGTGGTGGTCGCCTTTAGTTTAGGAACACGCGATCGCCGTCGAGCGCGAGCCGCCGCAAGGCAATCACTGGTATTGATGACGGTTGTTGCTTTGCTGCTGGCTGCGGGTATTCATTTGGCGGGTGAACACATTATTGATGTTATCGCCGGTGATGCGACGCCAGAAGTCAAAACGTTAGCGCTGTCTTATCTGCAAACCACGGTGTGGAGTTATCCCGCGGCGGCCATTGCGCTCATCGGTAGCGGGGCGCTGCGCGGTGCCGGTAATACAAAAATTCCCCTGCTGGTTAACGGTGGGATGAATATCCTGAACATCATGATCAGTAGCGTACTAATTTACGGCATCTTTGGCTGGGGTGGGCTTGGTTTTATCGGTGCAGGGCTTGGACTAACGCTCTCTCGTTATATCGGCGCGGCCTGCATTATTTACGTGCTGTTAAAGGGCTTTAACCCTGCGCTGCGTATTTCGCTGAAAAGTTATTTTAAACCGCTGAAGCTGAATATTCTGTGGGAGGTTTTGGGCATTGGTATTCCTGCCAGTATTGAATCGGTGCTGTTTACCGGCGGTAAACTGCTCACCCAGATGTTTGTGGCGGGTATGGGCACCAACGTTATTGCAGGTAATTTTATTGCCTTTTCTGTAGCGGCATTAATCAACCTACCCGGCAATGCGTTGGGCTCCGCTTCAACGATTATCGTTGGACGACGCTTGGGCAAAGGGCAAATAGGCCAAGCTGAACGTCAGCTGCGTTATGTGTTCTGGTTATCAACTATTGTCTTAACCATTATTGCTTGGGGAACCGCACCTTTTGCCGGCTTGTTTGCGTCTTTCTATACGCAAGAGTCAGACGTTATCGACGTGGTTAAAATACTGCTGTGGCTCAATGCCGCATTTATGCCGATCTGGGCTGCATCGTGGGTGCTTCCGGCAGGGCTTAAGGGCGCACGTGATGTTCGCTTTGCCATGTGGATTTCGATGCTCGGGATGTGGGGTTGCCGCGTCGTGGCAGGCTATACGTTAGGCGTTGTGCTTGGCATGGGGGTCGTTGGCGTTTGGCTGGGGATGTTCTTTGACTGGGCGGTGCGCGGCGTATGCTTCTATTGGCGGATGGTCAGCGGTCGTTGGCTATGGAAATATCCTCGTATTCAGCCTGAAATCGTGGAAATTGATACCAATAAAACAGAATAAGTCAGTCGTTGACGATATTCCTCCCCCCGTAACCGGGGGGAGATTGACGAATCAATTAGCTCAATCCTTCCTGCACCAAAGAGTCGCGGCTAATTTCAGCGATCGATTTTGCTCCTGTGAGCGTCATCGCAACGCGCATCTCTTTTTCGATTAAGCTCAGCAGATTTTCTACACCCGCCTGTCCGGCGGTGGCTAGTGCATACAAATAGGCGCGGCCTAATAATACGGAATCGGCACCGAGTGCGATCATTCTCACTACGTCTAAACCGCTGCGAATACCGCTATCGGCAAGAATTTTAATCTCGCCTTTAACCGCATCAGCAATCGCGGGCAGGGCACGGGCAGACGACAATACGCCGTCTAATTGGCGACCGCCATGATTCGACACCACGATGCCATCTGCGCCAAAACGAACCGCATCGCGCGCATCTTCGGCATCCAAAATGCCTTTAATCACCATTGGGCCGTCCCAAAAATCGCGGATCCACTCTAAATCGCTCCAAGAGATCGATGGATCGAAGTTCGTCGCCAGCCAGCCGATGTAGTCTTCAAGTCCCGTCGGCTTGCCCAGATAGGCTGAAATATTGCCTAAATCGTGTGGTCGGCCATTAAGGCCAACGTCCCACGCCCAGGCTGGATGCGTCATCGATTGCAGATAGCGACGCATGGCGGCATTAGGGCCACTCATTCCTGAATGGGCGTCACGATAACGCGCGCCCGGCGTCGGCATATCGACAGTAAACACCAGCGTTGAACAGCCTGCGGCTTTGGCGCGCTCTAAAGCATTACGCATAAATCCGCGATCTTTCAGCACATACAGCTGAAACCACATGGGGCGATTAATCGCCGGTGTGACTTCTTCGATAGGGCAAACGGAAACCGTGGAAAGCGTAAACGGAATGCCTTTATTATCAGCGGCGCGAGCGGCTTGAACCTCACCGCGACGTGCGTACATCCCGCATAATCCAACGGGACCAAGCGCAACAGGCATGGCGAGTTTTTCATTGAATAATTGAGTCTCAAGGCTCAGCGCCGACATATTTTTCAGTACGCGCTGCCGTAACGCTACCTGCGACAGATCTTCTACGTTGCGTCGTAGGGTGTGTTCGGCGTAAGCGCCGCCGTCAATGTAGTGAAACAAAAACGGAGGCAGTTTGCGTTGCGCCGCGGCGCGGTAGTCGGTTGCAGCTGAAATAATCATGGATTTCCTTCCCTTGTTACATTTGTTTCTTCGTCGGGCAGGCGAGTGATACGGGCCTGTCGCGCTTCGTCTTCATGCAGATTTTTAATGGTGGAGTGAACGAAACCGAGGTGTGACTTTGCCGCTTTGCTGGCACGCTCGGGATCGCCGGCCAGAATGGCCTCAAGCAACTCGCCATGTTGCTCGGTGAGTTGAGAGAAAATGGTGGGTACGGTGTACATGCGCTGTCGGCTATGCATCACTGACGACTGCATTAAATCGAAAAAGCCGCGCATGGTTTGCAGTAACACCACGTTGTGTGAGGCTTCGGCGATGGCCAGATGGAAACGTACATCGGCCTGTGCCGCGAGATCGGGATTGTCGCTTTCTTTCAGTTTCAGCGTGGCATCAAAACAGTATTGGAGTTTTTCTTTGTCGGCGTCGGTGGCCCGCATTGCGGCATGCCATGCGGTGCTGGCTTCAATCGCGTGTCGGGCTTCGAGGATG
Organism: Hafnia sp. CBA7124; assembly: GCF_002355555.1. Classification (NCBI taxonomy): domain Bacteria; kingdom Pseudomonadati; phylum Pseudomonadota; class Gammaproteobacteria; order Enterobacterales; family Hafniaceae; genus Hafnia; species Hafnia sp. CBA7124. The sequence continues at coordinate 1,121,476 of NZ_AP017469.1, forward strand.
TCGTAACGATAGTTGGGATCCTCGGCAACCAGCGTGCGCAGAGGTTCGACGATACGTTGTTCCGACCAAGGCTGTAGTTCAAAGCGCACGTAGGTGCCGCCGCCGCGGCGGCTGATCAGAATATTTTCACTGATCAGCTTCTGAATGGCTTCGCGCAGCGATGAGCGAGATACGCCAAGTTCGGCGGCAAGCTGCCTTTCGGCGGGCAAACGCATGCCCGCCTCCAGATTACGTTCGTTAATAATCGCCTTAACGCGCTCGACTAAATGGTCGGCAAGGCGAGGTTGTGGCAATGATGTCATGGAATCATCCAAGTCAGCAGATATGCCTGTAGCGTGGTAATTACGCCCACCATGCAGGTGAAAATCAGGCTATGTTTCACCGTGAAGCGGAACAGATCCGATTCTTTACCAACCAGCCCAACGGCGGCGCAGGCGATGGCGATAGACTGCGGTGAAATCATTTTCCCCGTTACGCCGCCGGTTGTGTTTGCTGCAACGAGCAGAACATCTGAAACACCGATTTGCTGCGCGGTTGTCGCCTGAAGGGCCGCGAACAGCGCGTTTGATGAGGTATCCGAACCGGTAAGGAATACGCCTAGCCAGCCAAGGAACGGTGAGAAGAAGGTGAAGGCATCGCCGGTGTGTGCCAAAGCCAGCGCCAGCGTGGCAGATAAACCTGAATAGTTAGAGATGAAAGCAAAAGCCAAAACCATCCCGATGGAGTAAATCGGCAGCGCCAGCTCTTTCATCGTGGAGAAGAATGTCGCTACTGCGGCCTGTGGTTTCATGCGCAGATAGATAACCGAGATAACCGCCGCCGCCATAATGGCCGTGCCGGTTGCCGAGAGCCAATCAAGTTTATACACCGCGGCATAAGGCATGCTTTCTGCTACCACCGGCGGCATTTTTGCTACCAGTTTATCCAGCAGAGGAACGGAGAAGTTAAACACCCAATCCTGTAATGCGCCACCTTTGGCAAACAATGCCTTGAACGGCGGAATGCTCCAAATAGTGACCGTGGCGGTCAGGAAAATGAAGGGCATCCACGCACGTACAACCTGTTTGGCCGTGTAGTTTTGGCGAGCGAGTGTTTGATCGGTGACGGATGCACCCACATCGTTAAATCGGAAAATACGCTTTGGCTGCCATACGCGCAGAAACATCGTGAGGCAAACGAGTGACACTAACGATGAAATGATATCTGGCAGCTCTGGCCCGATAAAATTAGAGCTCAGGTACTGGGCGACGGCAAACGAACCACCGGCAACCACAACCGCAGGCCAAGTCTCTTTGATACCGCGCCAGCCATCCATGATAGCCATAATCCAAAACAGTACGATGATGGTCAAGAAAGGCAGTTGGCGTCCGACCATCTGGCCAATCTCAAAGCTGTCTAGGCCAGTAACTTGTCCAGCCACAATAATGGGGATGCCCATTGCACCGAAGGCAACCGGCGCAGTGTTTACAATAAGGCAAAGGCCAGCAGCATAAAGCGGATTAAAGCCTAAACCCACCAGCAGCGCGGCGGTGATCGCTACGGGAGCACCAAAGCCTGCGGCACCTTCCAAAAATGCACCGAAGCAGAAACCAACAATCAGCATTTGCAGACGTTGATCCGGCGTGATGGAAAGAATGGAAGAACGGATGATGTCAAACTGCCCGGTTTTTACCGATATTTTGTATACAAATACGGCGGCGATGATGATCCAAGCGATAGGCCACAGACCATAAAAAAAGCCATAAATAACGGAAGCAAAGGCGCGGTCTGCGGGCATTTGGTAGAAAAACAGTGCCACCAAAAGTGCAATGCCGACCGTAATCGTGGCGGCAATATAGCCTTTGAGTTTGAGTTTTATCAACGCAAAGAAGAAGAACAAAATCGGTAACGACGCGATGAGGCTGGATAGCCAGATATTCCCGATGGGGTCGTAAACTTGTTGCCAAACTTGCATGCAGGTATCTCCAGAGAACAGACACTTTATTGTTCCGCTCCATTGGTCTGACCAAATTGGGCGGGTCACTGTTATAGTGTTCAATGGTTAATCTTTTGTTAATTTCTTGCAACGATAGCGTTTACTTTTTTTATTTTTCTGCCGCCAATGCTCACGTTTTTAGTTGGATTGGTACGACCAAAGAGAGGCTGAAGGGAAACTGCGGAGAATCGCCAGCGGACTTTGCCGCTGGCCAAATGTTAAATGTTAAGACTGGTAGCGCAGGGCATCGACGAATAAGGAAAATGCCGTAGTGTGCTGTTTGCGGCTTGGATAATAAAGATAGTAACCGGGGAATGTGTTGCACCATGCGTCAAGTACTTGAACTAACCGCCCATCGGCGAGCTCGTTTTGCACTGAATCCTCAGGCACATAGGCTAAGCCAAAGCCAACCACAGCCGCATCAATACGCTGGCGTAGGCTGTTAAACGTCAGTTGCCCATCGACACGAACCCTCAGCTCTTGCCCATCTTTCTCAAACTCCCATGCATACAGTCCACCTCGCGTGGGTAAGCGCATGTTGATACAGCGATGGTTTTGCAGTTCCTGTGGTGTCGAAGGGCTGTTGTGTTGCTGGAGATACTGAGGCGACCCCACCACGACCATTCGCATATCGGGGCCAATCCGCACGGCAACCATGTCTTTAGCCACTTGCTCGCCAAGGCGAACACCAGCATCAAAGCGCCCATTAACGATATCGGTCAGGGAATTATCCGCCACGATTTCAACGTTGATATCGGGATAGTTGGTGAGAAACGATTTCAAAAATGGCCACAGAACAGAATCTACGGCGTGCTCTCCGGCGGTAATGCGAATATTTCCCGCTGGGGTGTCGCGCATATCACGGAGGGCATCTAGCTCGCTTTCAATCTCACGAAACCGTGGTTCAAGACTGTTGGCGAGTTTCTCACCAGCTTCCGTTGGCGCTACGCTGCGCGTAGTGCGGGTCAGTAAACGAATATCAAGACGCTCTTCAAGCCCGCGAATGGAATGGCTGAGCGCCGACTGCGATACGCCTAATTTCGCTGCGGCTTTGGTAAAGCTGCGTTCTCTGGCGACGACGAGAAATGAGATCAGATCGTTAAAGTTTTCTTTAAGCATTTTGCAGGCCTTTTGGCTCAAGATAGCGCAAGTATATGCCTATTTATGAATTTTACTCATAGCTCCTTGCGCATTTAGCTACCTAGTTCCGTTGTTTGAATCGGGGTAACGTTTAGGCCAGATAGAGTACTAACGGCTTCAGCGCTTGATTGGCTTGGCTGTATAAGATCAAAGAAGAGGAAAATATGAAAATTATCCATAACGGTTCGCAGGCTTCACTGGTTGGTTCAGATGATTATTTTACCGGTCGTGTGCGTATCGATGGCCTATTTCAGGCTGAAGATCCTGCGCGCGTAGGCGGCGCTACAGTGACCTTTGAACCCGGTGCGCGCACCGCATGGCATACACATCCATTAGGGCAAACGCTGATCGTTACCCAAGGTCGCGGATGGGTACAGGAATTAGGTAAAGAGATTCAGGAAATTAACTCAGGCGATATGGTTTGGATCCCTGCTGGCGTTAAACACTGGCATGGCGCTACATCAGAAACCGCCATGACACACATTGCGATTGCCGAGTCATTGAATGGCAGCGTGGTGGAATGGATGGAGAAAGTGACGGACGAGCAGTATCGCAAATAGCGCTACATACGGCAGAACTGCGGTTTCATGCTGTTATCAGTCCATTGTTAAACTTTTTGTGATAAAGGCAGATCGCGTTTTTCGCGTGCTAGATTCAATGTTCAAGACAAAACAAAAAGGATTAACGGATGAAATTGTTGAAAATCGCGCTTCTGACCTCGCTTATCTCTTTGTCTACCACGGTATTTGCGGAACAGGCTAAAAATCCACTTAGCGTGCATATATTAAATCAGCAGACTGGGCTGCCTTCTGCTGGTCTTGCCGTCACGCTAGAACATAAAGAGGGCGATCGCTGGGTGAGTTTATCAAGTGGAGTTACTGACAATGATGGGCGTATTCCAGCATTGTACCCACAGGGGCAAAATATGGCGTTGGGGGATTATAAAGTGACGTTCAAAACGGGTGAGTATTTCTCAAAACTTAAACAAGAAACATTCTTCCCAGAAATCCCTGTTGTGTTTCACGTCATTAAAACTAACCAACATTTACATGTGCCTTTGCTGCTGAGTCAATATGGCTACTCAACATATCGTGGTAGCTAATATATTTTATATTTAACATTCACGTTTTAATTAGGTCGCATTTTCTGCGGCCTTTTTATTTTATTGCAGTTTTAGAAGGGTGATTAAATTATTCACTAACCCTGATGCGTTGCTGTCCAGATCGTAGTTTTCTGAAGACAATAGCCAATTCTCTATCAGTCCGCTCATATATGCGCGAATGATAATTATTGATTGAGGAATGTTTAATGTTGATGGCAATTGGTTTAATGTAACACAACGTTTTAGCGTGTTGGTTAAACGCGCCTCCTCAAAATAGACCATGCGACGTATTTCATGTCTGGGTGTCATTTCTTTAGTGAATTCACATTTATGGAACATTATTTCCATTAATGATTTCTGTTGGGGATCGCTCACCACTGCGCGTAAAAGATAGGTGAGTGTTTCTTGTAAGGCCTTTAAAGGATTGTCTTTGTTTTCACTATGTATTTTTTCTGATACGTGTAATGAGTAATGCGCAGATTGCTGCCATATCTCATTGAATAACTCTTCTTTGTTTTTAAAGTGCCAGTAAATTGCACCTCGAGTCACCCCCGCAGAGCAGGCGATATCACCTAATGTTGTGGATGAAAAGCCACGCGTTGAAAATTCACTGATTGCTACATTTATTATTCTTTGGCGAGTAATAAATGCATCCTCTTTAGTTTTACGTGCCATAGTGATACCAAACATCCAAGACGGTGATTTACAGGGAAGGATAGGATTTTGTAGGATGGGCATCATTCTATTCGCTACACATTCAGTTTGTCATTCTGATTTTATTATTTGGCTGTCTATTAATACTTGTGATTAAACTAGCCAACGTGTCTATTCAGAATCATATTAGTCATGAAAGTCTGGGTAATTAATGATAAATAATTTATATGTTTAAGGTGTGAAGTATTTATATGGGGATTGTTTGAATTCAAACGTCAAGATGAACGTAAAGATAAAGTGGCTTTGATAATTAAACTTACACAATTAGCTGGGTGTTCTTGTTTTTTATCTGGATGTTAATCTCTTTTTCCTAAAAAATAGCGGGCTGCAACTCTGTTTTTCGTATCGCTGGATAAGTTTTATTTTTATTTTTTTTGATGTTAATCATTTATGTGATTTATCAGTAGTGCGGCACCCACTATTTTCTATCAGAACACGTTGTTTATAACCATCAGAAGAACGATGTATGAATTATACCCGTACAACTTATTACCATTTATATGTACGCCTGGCGTCGTATCGAACTATTTAAGGAATAGTAATGAAGAAATACAGTGAGTTTATTCTCCTGCCATCAGTAATTCTCCTTTCCGCCTGCTTCGTGTTGTCTGGGTGTGATGATAAAGAGGTCAAAGCGCCTCTGCCGCAGCCCCATGTGGGGGTGGTGACGTTGAAAGCCGAACCTTTGCAAGTGACGACGGAATTACCAGGGCGTACAGATGCTTACCGTGTTGCTGAGGTTCGTCCGCAGGTAGGAGGAATTATCCTCAAACGTAATTTCGCTGAGGGGAGTGATATTCGTGGTGGCGAATCGTTGTATCAAATCGATCCTGCCCCCTACAAAGCCGCTTATGACAGCGCGCAAGGCGAGCTCGCCAAAGCTGTTGCCGCAGCAAAACTGGCTCATTTAACCGTCCAGCGAGATAAGCCGTTGGTTGGCGATCACTATGTTAGCCAACAAGAATTCGATACGGCGGTGGCCAATGCGCAGCAAGCCGATGCTGATGTCCAAGCGGCAAGAGCCAATGTTGAAACCGCTCGCATCAATTTGGCCTACACCAAGGTGACTTCTCCTATCGATGGGCGAATCGGACAGTCCAACGTCACCGAAGGTGCGCTTGTGACTACTGAACAAGCTAATGCACTGGCGACGGTGCAGCAGCTTGATCCTATTTATGTTGATGTCACCCAATCAAGCAACGACTTCATCCGTCTTAAACAGGCCGTCATCCAAGGAAGCCTAGAAAAAAGCGCGCTGCAAACTCAGGTCACGCTGGTGATGGAAAATGGCCAGCCTTACCCGCTCAAGGGCCAGTTGCAATTTTCAGATGTGAGCGTTGATGAAAGCACCGGTTCGATCACGATTCGCGCCTTGTTCCCAAATCCTCAACACGATCTCTTACCGGGGATGTTTGTGCGTGCGCGTATTGATGAAGGGATGCAAAAAGATGCGTTGCTAGTTCCGCAGCAAGGAGTAGCACGCAACCCGCGCGGAGAGGCTACGGTGATGCTGGTTAACGCTAAGAGTCAGGTTGAAGTGCGCAATGTGACCGCGGCGCAGGCAATCGGTGATAAATGGCTGGTGACGGATGGATTACACAGCGGTGACCGCGTGATCGTCAGTGGGCTACAGAAAATACGCCCTGAAATGACGGTAAAAGCCGAAGAGCAGAATCTGCAGGCGAATGCGTCTCAGGGTCAGTAATCGCTACGGCGATAATTCATACAAGGTAAAACGAGCGTATGTCTAAGTTTTTTATTGAGCGCCCGATCTTTGCTTGGGTACTTGCCATTATCCTCATGTTGGCAGGGGGATTGGCAATTTTGCAACTGCCGATTGCCCAGTATCCAACGATTGCACCTCCTGCGGTGGCGATAACGGCAACTTATCCAGGCGCTGATGCGCAGACCGTACAGGATACGGTGACGCAGATTATCGAACAGAACATGAACGGCATCGATAATCTTATGTACATGTCGTCCACCAGTGACTCTGCGGGAGGGGTAACGATTACTCTAACCTTCAACTCGGGGACTGACCCCGATATAGCACAGGTTCAGGTTCAGAATAAGCTCCAGTTGGCAACGCCGTTGCTGCCGCAGGAAGTGCAGCAGCAGGGGATTAGCGTTGAAAAGTCCAGCAGCAGTTTCTTGCTGGTAGCAGGGTTTATTTCAGACAACAAAAGTCTCACTCAGGATGATATTTCTGACTACGTTGCTTCAAACATCAAAGATCCGATCAGCCGTAGTAGCGGTGTGGGTGACGTGCAGCTCTTTGGTGCGCAGTATGCCATGCGTATTTGGCTGAATGCCGATCAACTGAACAAGTATCAACTGACCACGGTCGATGTTGTTAATCAGCTAAAAATCCAGAATGACCAAATTGCGGCAGGGCAGTTAGGTGGCACGCCTGCTGTGGGTAATCAGCAGCTTAACGCGTCCATCATTGCGCAGACGCGTTTAAAAGATCCTGAAGAATTTAGCAAGATCTTGCTGAAGGTGAATCAGGATGGCTCGCAGGTTCGTCTGAAAGATGTGGCTCACATTGAGCTTGGCGGTGAAAACTACAACATCGTGGCGAAAATTAACGGACAACCCGCGGCTGGCTTAGGGATTAAGTTAGCAACAGGTGCTAATGCGTTGGATACGGCCGCAGCGATCAAAACGAAGCTAGCAGAGCTACAGCCCTATTTCCCTCAGGGGATGAAGGTTGTCTATCCGTATGACACCACGCCGTTCGTTAAAATCTCGATTCACGAAGTGGTCAAAACCCTGTTTGAAGCCATTATCTTGGTCTTCTTGGTCATGTATCTGTTCTTGCAAAATATCCGCGCAACGCTGATCCCAACCATCGCAGTGCCCGTTGTTCTGTTGGGGACTTTTGCTGTGCTGTCCGCGTTTGGCTATTCGATAAACACCCTAACCATGTTTGGGATGGTGTTGGCGATAGGTTTGCTGGTTGACGATGCCATCGTCGTGGTAGAAAACGTTGAGCGTGTGATGGCGGAGGAGCATCTACCGCCAAAAGAAGCCACGATAAAATCGATGGATCAGATACAGGGCGCATTGGTTGGGATTGCCATGGTGCTGTCGGCGGTGTTTATTCCGATGGCATTTTTTGGCGGCTCAACCGGGGCGATCTATCGGCAGTTCTCCATCACCATTGTTTCCGCCATGGCGTTGTCTGTGCTGGTGGCGCTTATCTTGACGCCAGCGCTGTGCGCTACGTTGCTTAAACCCGTTTCAACTGAAGGTCATGGGGAGAAGCAAGGTTTCTTTGGATGGTTCAACCGCAAGTTTGAACAGAGTACACATCATTATACGGATAGCGTGGGTGGGATCCTGCGAAATACGGGACGTTACCTCGTTATCTACGTATTGATAGTTGTCGGTATGTGCGTGCTGTTCTTACGTCTGCCTACGTCATTTTTGCCCGAGGAAGATCAGGGCGTCTTTATGACGATGGTGCAGTTGCCTGCTGGAGCGACTCAAGCGCGCACCCAAAAGGTTTTAGATCAGGTGACGAATTATTACCTGACTAAAGAGCATGCCAACGTTGAGTCTGTCTTTACGGTGAACGGTTTTAGCTTTAGCGGATCGGGACAAAACTCCGGTTTAGCATTCATTAGTTTGAAACCATGGGACGAGCGTTCGGGGAAAGAAAATAACGTGACGTCTATCATCGGTCGTGCGATGAAATCTTTCACGCAGATCAAGGATGGTCTGGTGTTCCCATTCAACTTACCGGCCATTATTGAACTTGGTACCGCGACCGGTTTTGACTTCGAACTGATCGATCAGGCAAACCTGGGCCACCAACAGCTCACTCAGGCGCGTAATCAGCTGTTAGGTATGGTCGCTGAGCATCCAGAAGTGATGGTGCGTGTACGTCCTAACGGGCTGGAGGATACGTCTCAGTACAAACTGAATGTGGATCAGGAAAAGGCGCAGGCGTTGGGCGTGTCGCTCTCGGACATTAACCAAACCATTTCAACTGCCTTAGGGGGAACCTACGTTAACGACTTTATCGATCGCGGGCGTGTGAAGAAAGTTTATGCTCAGGCCGATGCGCGTTTCCGTATGCTGCCAGACGACATCAATAATTGGTATGTACGTGGTAACAGCGGAAAAATGGTGCCTTTCTCCGCGTTCTCGACCGCCAGTTGGATTAAGGGTTCACCGCGTTTAGAGCGCTATAACGGCTTGCCGTCGATGGAAATTCTCGGCGAAGCGGCACCGGGTAAAAGTACCGGTGATGCCATGCAAATGATGGAACAACTTGTGACTAAGTTACCTTCAGGCATTGGCTATGACTGGACGGGCATGTCCTATCAGGAACGCTTGTCGGGAAATCAGGCACCAGCCCTGTATGCCATCTCGCTGGTGGTTGTATTTCTATGCTTAGCGGCGCTGTATGAAAGCTGGTCTATACCGTTCTCGGTAATGCTAGTTGTTCCGCTTGGCGTGGTCGGTGCCTTATTGGCCGCGGCATTACGCGGTATGAACAACGACGTTTATTTCCAAGTTGGGCTATTAACCACCATCGGCCTCTCCGCTAAAAACGCCATTTTAATCGTCGAATTTGCTAAAGATCTGATGGATAAAGAAGGCAAAGGTCTGATCGATGCCACCTTAGAAGCGGTGCGAATGCGTTTGCGCCCAATCTTGATGACTTCGCTGGCGTTTATTCTGGGGGTTATGCCGCTGGTTATCAGTTCTGGTGCAGGTTCAGGTGCGCAAAACGCCGTGGGTACAGGGGTGATGGGAGGAATGCTGACGGCAACGCTGCTGGCGATTTTCTTTGTTCCGGTATTCTTTGTGGTTGTGCGCCGTCGCTTTAGCAAAGCACAAGACTAAAAATAAAGGCTGTTAAATCAAAAGATAAAGGCCTGTGATGATGAGTCACAGGCCTTTACATCAAAGTTTTCCATACCCCTTTGCATATATCTTCTGTGTACCGAGATCTATCTCGCAAAACTTACAAAAGCCATGTTACCCAGCGTCTCAGATTCCGTGACGTAAAAAGTGCATATAAGGCCTGAATAAGTGTAATCGCTTTCATTGTTGTGAATGCAACTCCCCGCTCTCATTAGATTTCTCTATCTCTACCGTGGTGTGATGAAGTTAAACCGTCCATAACCTCAAGAAAAAGTTAGATAAAGCTAAGATGTATTCACTTTGTTAATTTTTTAATACTGTGATGTAACCCAAATCTCACTTCAACGCATTGACTATAGTGATCCCTGTTTGGTTGCTTTTTATCCAATCATTGCTCAATGAGGATCTCAGTATGTGGAAGCGTTTACTTTTGGTTACTGCCGTCTCTGCTGCACTCTCTTCAGCTGCGTTTGCTCAGTCGATGACCGTTGGTTTTTCTCAGGTCGGTTCTGAATCAGGCTGGCGCGCCGCTGAAACCAGCGTGGCAAAAAGCGAAGCACAAAAGCGCGGTATTACGTTGAAAATTGCGGATGGTCAGCAAAAGCAGGAAAACCAAATCAAAGCCGTTCGTTCCTTTATTGCCCAAGGCGTTGATGCCATTTTTATTGCTCCGGTGGTTCAGACTGGATGGGAACCCGTCCTGCAGGAAGCCAAAGAGGCGAATATCCCCGTTTTCTTACTTGATCGCGCCATCACCGTGAAAGACAAATCGCTGTATATGACCGTTGTTACCGCAGACAACGTGCTGGAAGGAAAATTAATCGGCGACTGGTTGGTGAAACAGGTCGCAGGAAAGCCGTGTAACGTGGTGGAACTACAGGGAACGGTCGGTGCAAGCGTAGCGATCGATCGTAAAAAAGGCTTTGCTGAAGCGATTGCCAATTCGCCAAACATCAAAATTGTCCGTTCTCAGTCTGGAGATTTTACCCGCAGCAAGGGTAAAGAGGTCATGGAGAGCTTTATTAAAGCCGAAAACAACGGCAAAGATATCTGCATGGTTTACGCACACAACGATGATATGGCGATAGGTGCCATTCAGGCGATCAAAGAAGCGGGGCTTAAACCGGGTAAAGATATCCTGACTGGCTCTATCGACGGCGTACCTGATATCTATAAAGCTATGTTGGCAGGAGAAGCCAATGCCAACGTTGAACTCACGCCAAACATGGCGGGGCCTGCGTTTGATGCGTTAGAGAAGTATAAAAAAGATGGCACCTTGCCACCGAAAATTACCAAAACTGAATCCAAATTGTTCCTACCTGACAGCGCGCAAGCTGAGTTAGATAAGAAAAAAGATATGGGATATTAATTTCATCTTATCTCTCGTTTTCAATCCTATTAGTGACTTCACCGGCAGAGGCTTCCGCCTCTGCCCATGATTTTCAGCGAAGCTAGGAGCGATGGTATGCGCGGCGATGGCGATAATGAGGTGTTACTCCGCACTGAAGGTTTGAGTAAATATTTTCCCGGCGTTAAGGCACTCAATAACGTTTCTTTCAGCCTACGTCGCGGCGAAATTATGGCGCTGCTTGGCGAGAATGGTGCGGGAAAATCGACGCTGATTAAGGCGCTAACCGGCGTTTACCAACGGGATAGCGGTACTGTTTGGCTAGACGGTGCCGAGGTCTTTCCAAAAAATACGGCTCATGCGCAAATCTTGGGTATTGGTACCGTATATCAAGAAGTGAACCTGCTGCCTAATATGTCGGTGGCAGACAACCTGTTTATTGGCCGAGAGCCGCGTCGTTTTGGTTTTATTCATCGTGGTGAAATGATCCGCCGTGCCACTGAGCTGATGCAACGTTACGGTTTTTCGCTGGATGTCACGGAGCCGCTTGGGCGGTTTTCTGTCGCTATGCAGCAAATCGTGGCGATCTGTCGCGCTATCGATCTTTCTGCCAAGGTGCTCATCCTTGATGAACCTACTGCCAGCCTCGATACCAGTGAAGTAGAAATGCTCTTTACCCTGATGCGTCATTTACGCGATCAAGGTATAAGCCTGATTTTTGTGACCCACTTTCTCGAACAGGTCTATGCCGTCACCGACCGCATCACGGTGCTGCGCAACGGCGAGTTTGTGGGAACTCGAAACACCAAAGAGTTGCCTTATATTGAATTAGTCAAAATGATGCTGGGTCGTGAGTTGGACAACAATGCTTTGCAGCGTGCGGGCCGTACTTTACTAAGTGAAAATCCAACGGTCGAATTTGAAAGCTATGGCAAAAAGGGCGTGATCGCCCCCTTTAATCTCAAGGTTCGTCCCGGTGAAATTGTGGGGTTAGCTGGGTTACTTGGCTCTGGTCGTACGGAAATGGCTGAGGTCATTTTTGGTATTAAACCAGCGGACAGCGGCATCGCACAGGTCAAAGGCAAACCAAGATCGTTACGTTCACCGCATCAATCATCGCGCTACGGATTGGGATTCTGCCCTGAAGATCGCAAAACCGATGGCATCATCGCGGCGGCGTCCGTGCGTGAGAATATTATTCTGGCGCTTCAGGCACAGCGTGGATGGCTGCGCCCGATTGCACGCAAAGAGCAACAGCACATCGCGGAACGCTTCATTCGCCAACTGGGGATTCGTACCCCAAGCACTGAACAGCCCATTGAGTTTCTTTCCGGCGGCAACCAGCAAAAAGTTTTACTTTCGCGCTGGCTGCTCACCAAACCCCAGTTTCTTATTTTAGACGAGCCGACACGCGGGATTGACGTGGGCGCTCACGCCGAGATTATTCGCCTGATAGAAACCTTGTGCGCCGATGGTTTAGCGCTGCTGGTGATCTCATCGGAGCTTGAAGAGCTGGTGGGGTATGCCGATCGGGTGGTGATCCTGCGCGATCGCCAGCAAATCGCCGAAATCCCACTTGAGCAGCTTTCGGTTGCCGCCATTATGAATGCCATTGCGGCATAAGGAGATGAACGCCATGTCTGGTTCTTTGCCCGATGCCAATCCCTCCAAAACCTCACGGCTACGATGGCCAACGGGTATGCCGCAAATTGTGGCGTTGGTTGTGGTGTTACTGGTTGATAGCGTTGTCGCCAATAATTTCTTTTCTATTCATATTCAAGATGGGCGCTTGTTTGGCAGCTTAATCGATATCCTCAACCGCTGTGCGCCAGTGGCGCTTTTGGCGATAGGTATGACGCTGGTGATTGCGACTGGCGGTATCGATCTTTCCGTGGGCGCGGTGATGGCAATCTCAGGGGCGACCGCCGCTTCGTTAACGGTTCAGGGTTATGGTTTGCCAATCGTGATTTTATCCGCGCTTGGCGTCGGCCTTTTATCTGGGCTGTGGAATGGCATTTTAGTGGCACTCCTAAAAATTCAGCCGTTTGTCGCCACGCTGATTCTGATGGTTGCAGGACGAGGCGTAGCCCAATTGATTACGGCAGGGCAGATTGTCACTTTCAACTCCCCCTCACTATCGTGGCTGGGCAGCGGTTCACTCTTTTTGCTCCCCACGCCGGTGATTATCACGTTACTGACCTTGTTATCCTTCTGGCTACTGACGCGTAAAACCGCGCTCGGGCTTTTTATTGAAGCGGTAGGGATTAACATCCGAGCGGCGAAAAATGCAGGGGTGAATACGCGGCTGATCGTCATGGGAACCTACATGCTGAGCGGCCTATGCGCTGCGATTGCAGGGATTATTGTGACGGCGGATATACGCGGCGCCGACGCGAATAATGCTGGGTTATGGCTAGAGTTGGATGCCATTTTGGCCGTGGTTATCGGCGGTGCATCGCTGATGGGAGGCCGATTTAATCTCCTGCTATCGATACTTGGGGCGTTAATTATCCAAGGAATGAACACCGGCATTTTGCTTTCAGGATTCCAACCGGAATTGAATCAGGTGGTTAAAGCCGTGGTGGTATTGGTTGTTTTAGTGTTCCAGTCACCGCGTTTTCTCGCCGCAATCAGCAGGAAGCCGCGCCATGCTTAAACGTAATTTGCCGTTGATGATTACGCTGGCGGTTTTTGTACTGGGATATCTGTTTTGTTTGAGCCAGTTTCCCGGTTTTGCTACCACGCGTGTGATTTGTAATATCCTCACAGACAATGCTTTTCTCGGTATTGTCGCCGTTGGGATGACGTTTGTGATCTTGTCGGGTGGTATCGATCTTTCTGTTGGTTCGGTGATCGCTTTTACCGGCGTATTTCTGGCGCGCATGATAGGTGATTATCATATGTCGCCGCTGGTGGCTTTTCCGTTGGTGCTCGTGATGGGATGCGGCTTCGGGGCCTTCATGGGATGGTTGATTGATGCGCTAAAAATTCCGGCGTTTATCATCACGCTAGCAGGCATGTTTTTTCTGCGCGGTGCCAGCTATTTGGTTTCAGAAGAGTCGTTGCCTATCGATCATCCGATATACACCACGCTCTCCTCACTGGCTTGGAAAATTCCAGGAGGAGGGCGCTTGAGCGCCATGGCGCTATTGATGTTGGCAGTGGTCGTGCTGGGGATCTTTTTGGCCAATCGTACACGCTTTGGTAATCAGGTTTATGCGATTGGCGGTAATGCCACATCGGCCAATCTGATGGGGATTTCAACCCGCAGCACCACCATCCGTATTTATATGCTTTCAACTGGATTGGCGACGTTAGCGGGCATCGTATTTTCCATTTATACCTCTGCGGGCTATGCGCTAGCAGGAATGGGTGTTGAGCTGGATGCCATCGCCTCCGTGGTGATTGGTGGCACGTTGCTGAGCGGCGGAGTGGGAACCGTTTTGGGCACGCTGTTTGGGGTTGCGATTCAGGGATTGATTCAAACCTATATCAACTTTGACGGCACGCTTAGCTCATGGTGGACCAAAATCGCAATAGGGATTTTGTTGTTCGCATTTATCGGGCTGCAACGCTTACTCACGGTGATGTGGGAGAACCGGCAAACGGCAGAGGTGAAGAGGATTGATGTTATTAAAGCCGATCGTGCTGTATGACCCCACCCTAACCCTCCCCTTGGCAGGGGAGAGAACCGATTCGGCGTTGGATGCGAGAACTCGATCAGTCCCTCCCCCCTGCCAAGGGGGAGGTTGGGAGGGGGGATTACTCCAACTCTTATAAACTATTGTAAACCTGCTCGACCTTCGCCATATAACGCGGAGCCTGTGCCGCAGGATGATATTGCCGCACGTGCCAGTGGAACGCTTCCGGTGAAAGCTGATTAATCATCTGAATCGCGGTTTTGCGATTGCTCGAAAAAGTACGCAGCAGCGCGCCTGCGCCGTTAGCGTAAGCCACCTCGGTTGCATAGCGACGAGTTACAGGATCGTCAATCCAATTCAGCTGTTGATGCTGGATCGCGCTGATGTAAGCGGCACCTAAATCGATATTGGTTTCGGGATCGAGTAAATCATCGTCGTCAGGGCAGCCGCGTTTACCTTTATAACGATAGGCATCACACCCGCCGGTTGAGGCTTTGAGCTGCATGAGACCGATGGCGTTCGAAGGGCTGACGGCTTCTGGGTTGAAGCTGGATTCTACCTGAATAATCGCGGCGATAAGTTTGGGATCGACCTTATAGTCATCGGCAGCATCTTCGATAACATCGTCGTAGGCATGGGTGTCGTACTTTTTATAATGATGTTTGCTTGAACAGCCAGCCAAGAAAAGCAATAGCAGCATAATGCCAAATCGCGAAGGATGTTTGAGTATTGAAATCATTGGTGAGCACGCCAGCCATATCCATTAAAATAGAATAGGACTCATTAGTGAGACGACCATGTCGAAGGGAATGCCTGATTTAAATAGACGGATCCCTACGCCCGAAACAGACGCAGGGATCATATAGTCATCCAGCAAGTAGGTCACCTGCTGTTTTGCGCATTTTTAGTAAAAAAATAAGATCCTTCAGCGAAGATAAAACACCTCGTTAAGCTCATCGGTAACTGGGCTGTTGTCCGCGTTGCTCGGCATTACATCGGCCATATGTTTCCACCAGCGCTGGCAGGTTTCGGTCTGTGCAATCGCATTCCAACGCGCTTCGGATTCAATTTCAACGAAGCCAAACAGCAGATGGCGTTTCTCATCCAAAAAGATCGAATAATTGTGTGCGCCATGCGCTTTTAATTCGGCTTCCAGCTCTGGCCAAATCGGCGAGTGGCGGCGCTGATACTCTGCGTGAGCATCTGGATTAACCTGCATGACAAAGGCTTTACGGATCATATTTCCTCCTTACATCGCCTGAAGGTAGAGCGCCCGAACCTGCTCACGATCTGCGCTACGCGGATTACACGGCGCACAGGGATCGGCCAGCGCTTTATCTAACCAGCCGTCGATATCGCTTTCTTTGATACCCAGCGCGTGGAATCCAGATGGAATATCAACGCGTGCCGAGAGCTCACGAATGGCCGCGATAGCGCTGTGGCTGGCCTGCTCTTCATCCATTTCCTGAGTATTAACTCCCATTGCCTGCGCGATTCGAGCGAAGCGGGAAACCGCATTAGGGCGATTAAAGGCTTCAACCACCGGCAACAAAATGGCGTTACATACGCCGTGTGGCAGATTATGAGTCGCCCCCGGCTGATGCGCTAATGCATGAACTAAACCCAGTCCGGCGCTGTTAAAAGCCATCCCTGCCAGATATTGCCCATAGGCCATCATTTCACGTGCCTGAAGGTTCTGCCCATTGTCCACCGCCAGCGGTAACCATTCGGCGATCATGCGAATAGACTCCAGCGCCGAGTGATCGGTCAGTGGATGCGCGCCTACGGAAACATAGGCTTCAATTGCATGGGTTAGCGCGTCCATACCGGTTGCGGCGGTTACCGAAGCGGGAATATTTAGCATCACCGCCGGATCGTCCACGGCAATATCAGGAATAATATTGCTGTCGATAATCACCTCTTTCACCTGACGTCGGCTATCAATGATCACCGCGTTGCTGGTGAGCTCAGCGGCAGTTCCCGCCGTGGTATTAATGGCGACCAGCGGCACACCGGCATTTTTCACCTTGTCCACGCCAGAATAGGCGGTGGAAGGGCCGGGATTGGCGGTCAGAATTTTAATGGCTTTGGTGGTATCAATTGGGCTACCACCGCCGAAGGCAATCAGGTAATCACACTGGTTTTGCTGATAGGCTTGAAAACCTGCCTGAACTAATTCTTCGGTTGGATTTGGAAACACATCTTTAAACAGTGCGTATGGCAGGTTTTGCTGCTGCATCGCACTAAACAGGCTGTCTAACAACCCCATTTCCACTAACTGACCATCGGTAACAATCAGCGCTTTTCCCCACTTTTTGTCGCCAAGCAGTTTTACCATATCGACGATAGCGCCGTTGCCGTGCAGGCTGATTTTCGGTAATGCCAGCATGAAACTCATGATATTGCTCCTGAAAATGAAAAACCGTTGTAATGCGCTTCCTAAGGAGAAGCGCATGCGATCGGTCTTTCTCAGCGATTAATCTTCAAGTGCCGCAGCCATTGGCGTAACACCAAAGCGTGCGGCGAGCGCAATCAGCTCCTGCGTGGAGATCGTCTGTTTTTTCCCTCCCATCGACAGCACTTTCACCATAATCTCCGCGGATTTTTCAGCGGTATCGATCAGGCCAAAAGCATCGTCTAGCGTTGGGCCACTGCCGAAAATTCCGTGGAAAGGCCATAGTACTAAACCGTGCTGGCGCATTTGCTCTGCGGTTTGCGTGCCGATGCCGTCGGTGCCCGGTACCATCCAAGGTACGATGCCAATGCCGTCAGGAAACACGACTAAACACTCGGTGCTACCTTCCCATAACAGACGGGTAAATTTGGCATTGTCCAAATCATGCACGTAGCTAAGCGCAATCAAATTGGTGGCGTGACAATGCATGATGACGCGGTTATCGCCGCCGGTAACCTGCATACGTACGATATGCGATTGGAAATGCGCGGCCAGTTCAGAGGTTGGCAGGCCGCCTTTGGTTAATCCCCAATGGATGTGGTAGGCCATGCCATCGGCGCTAACCTGTAGCAGCACCAGATTTTCCTGCGGCGCAATTTGTACGTTGCGGAAAAATTTGCCTGAGCCGGTCACTAAGAACCAGCTATTGGCGAGTTCGGTGGCAGGCTGTGTCAGCTCAACGCAGCGCGGCTGTGAGTTAAAATCGGCGCGAAACGGTGCGACTTCTTCCTCTAATAAACGCAGGCTAACGTTGCCTCCGTTACGTTCATCCCAGCCTTTGAGCCACATATCGCTGGTGGCTTTAATCATGCCCTGAACGAACCAGGAATCGATGATAGATTGCATAGTTTTTATTCCTTTTATTTATCACTTAACGCTGAGACAAAATGTGTTCTTCATATTCGCGCACTGCTTTTAGCCAACTGGCATCAACGGGAACGTCGTTGCGCTGGCAGTACATTTCCCATACCGCCTGCCAAGGCAGCGATTTTTGTTCTTCCAGCAGAGCCAGACGTGCCGTGTAGTCACCGCTTTCTTCCAAATTACGCAGATGGTTAGTCGGTTCTAGCAGTGCGCGCAGCAGGGCTTTTTTCATATTGCGCGTACCAATTACCCAGGCCGCAATGCGATTGATGGAAGCATCGAAGAAGTCCAAGCCGATATGCACGCGGTTAAACAGGTTGTGGCGGACGATTTCGCTGGCAATGGCCTGAGTTTCATCGTCGAGCAAGACCACGTGGTCGCTGTCCCAGCGTACTGGGCGGCTAACGTGCAGCAGCAAACGAGGCACATAAAGCATGGCGCTGGAAATTTTGTCGGAGATTACTTCTGTTGGATGGAAGTGACCGGCATCCAGACACAGAGCAGTCTGGCGACTGGCAGCGTAGCCGAGGTAAAACTCGTTTGAGCCCACGGTATAGCTCTCAGCGCCGATGCCGAAAAGTTTGCTTTCAACCGCGTCGATGTGATGTGCCGGGTTTAGTTTTTCAGCGATAACCTCATCCAGCGCCGAAGCCAAGCGTTGACGCGGAGCCAAGCGGTCAATCGGCGTGTCTTTCATGCCGTCTGGGATCCAGATATTCATGACGGACGGCGTACCCAACTGTTCGCCAAAATAGGCTGAAATACGGCGGCTGGCTTGGCAATGTTCAATCCAGAACTGGCGTGTTTCGGGGTTGGCGGATGAGAGAGTAAAACCATCGGCGCTCAGCGGGTGAGAGAAACAGGAAGGGTTAAAATCTAAGCCTAAATGGTGTTTTTTAGCCCATTCAACCCAGTTAGCAAAATGGCACGGCTCGATTTTATTACGTGCGACCGGCGTATCAGATTCTAAATAAATCGCGTGCAGATTCAGGCGTTTTGGCCCTGGGATCAGCGTTAATGCCATTTCTAAATCGGCACGCAGCTCTGCGGCGTTGCGCGCTTTGCCCGGATAGTTACCGGTGGCCTGAATACCGCCGGTCAGTGAACCTTCAGGATTTTCAAAACCGGCAACGTCATCGCCCTGCCAGCAGTGCATCGAAACTGGCAGTTTCTCCATGGTTTTCAGCGCATTTTCGACGTCTACGCCAACAGCGTTAAAACGTTGTTTAGCCAGTTCCCAAGCCTGATCGATTGAAGTGGTCATACACATGTTCCTTTGAATTGGGCAGAGGTTTGCGCACCGCCGTTGCTGAGCGATGCGGATAAAGAGTGGTGAGATGGGTTGGGTAAAAAATGTTCCAGCGGGAAGTTATTTGCCACCACGCGGCGGAAAGCATGCACATCGGCGATATCGCCCAGCGCGATTAACTGGCAGCCGATATTGCCTAAGGTTGAAGCTTCAACGGGGCCCGCGCTGACTTCGATGTTGCAGAGATCGGCGCACAGCTGATTGAGGAAACGGTTTTGGCTGCCCCCGCCGACGATATGTAAATGGCTGATCGGCTTACCGCGCAGTTCAGCAAGCTCTTCGGCCACCTGCTGATAGAGTTTCGCCAAGCTGTCAAAAATACAGCGCGCCAGTTCTGCCGGTGTTTCGGGCACCGGAACGCCACGCTCGCGGCAGTCGTTTTGAATTTCCAAACACATATTGGCTGGGTTGATGAAGCGCTCGTCGTTCGGGTTAATCAGAAAATGGTGTGCAGACTGCTGAGCGGCCTCTGCAATCAGATCGGGCAGATACTGAACGCCCAGCTCTTGGGTTGCGCGCTGTAGCAACCATAAGCCCATAATATTTTTCAGTACCCGATAGCGGCCTTCTGCCCCCCCTTCATTGGTGATATTGGCCTGCAACGCATGGCTATCGGTGAACGGCGTACGGCTTTCAATGCCCATTAATGACCATGTACCTGAGCTGAGATAGGCCGAATCGCTATCCTGCATTGGGGTGGCAATCACCGCGCTGGCAGTGTCATGGGTGGCAACGGCAACGACTGGAACCTGTTGTCCTTTCGGGCTTTGCCAGCAACCGATACGCTGACCCGGCTGGGTCGGTTTGCCAAACCAACGAGCCGGAACACCGGCATAGTTCAGCAAATCGGTATCCCAATCGCCGCTGTGGATATTCAACAGCTGTGTTGTACTGGCGTTGGTGTATTCCCAGTTCATTTGCCCTGTTAAACGGTAATGAAGGTAATCGGGAATAAGCAGCAAATGCTCAACCCGATCCAGCAACTCAGGCTGCTGTTCGCTGAGCGCACGCAGCTGATAAAGGGTATTGAAGGGCAAAAACTGAATGCCGGTACGTTGATAGATAAACGGTTTACCTAAGTGCTCTTGCGCCTGTGCCATCAGGCCGTGGGTACGATCGTCTCGATAAGCGACGGGATGGCCGACTCGTTCGCCGCTGGCATCCAACAACACAAAATCTACGCCCCAGGTATCAATGCCAATGCTGTCTAATGGGATATTTTCAGCATCAATTTGCTCAAGCCCGGTACGAATTTCCTGCTCAAGGGCATCAAGATCCCAAGTATCAAAACCGTCACGAGGTACCAGCCGATTGGTAAAGCGGCGGATCTCTTTTAGCGTAAGGTGTTGCGTGCCGACGTGGTAACTCGCCAGCATCACTCGCCCGCTGGAGGCACCAAGATCGATTGCGGCAATATGGCGTGTCGTCATGTTGAACCGTCCGTCGTTGAACATTCTTATTTATCAATGACGGTCAGTGTAGAAACTTGCTTGGTGGGGCACCTTCTCATGAATGCCAGTGAAATTATGGCGATGGCAATACGGCAAAGGTGAAAGTGAAGTAAGTCACAGTTCTTAGATGCGCTGGCCTGTGATGTTCGCCGCATTTCTTAATATTGGTCGTGCATTCTTAAATTAACGAACGCGAAAAGCCGTTTTGACGTCAAAAGTTTAAGGTTCATTTTTCAGCCTTCTTCTACTATCGAGCCATAGCATACCGCTGGAGAAATCACCCGCGTTGATACCCCGATAAGATAAGGAGTCTGACGATGACGGTTTTGCACAGTATTGATTTTTTCTCTTCTGGCTATGCGCCTGTCGCCATTGAACCTCGCGCTCCGCAGCCGGAATTTCCTGAACATCACCATGATTTCTATGAAATTGTGATTGTAGAACAGGGCGCTGGCGTGCACGTTTTCAACGGCAATCCCTATACGCTCAACAGCGGCTGTGTATGTTTCGTTCGCGATCACGATCGTCATTTGTTTGAGCATACAGACGGCCTTTTTCTCACCAATGTGCTCTTCCGTGCACCGGATGCGTTTAAGTTTTTATCGGGCGTTGAGCAATTTTTACCGCGAGAATCCGAAGGGGTTTATCCCTCACATTGGCGTATCAGCCAGCAGGTGTTAGCGCAGGTAAAAATGCTGATGGCGAAACTCGAACAAACACCGGCCAGCGAGCGAGCCGAGGATATTGCGTTACATGAAAGCGTCTTTATGCAGCTTATTGTGCAGCTTTGGCAGGGGTGTTCTGCTCAGGTCGGGGACGATCAGGAAGGGCGTTTGCGTCAGCTATTAGATTGGTTACAGCATCACTACGCCGAATCTGTGGAGTGGACGGAATTAGCGGATCGCTTCTCGTTGCCGCTTCGCACCTTACACCGTCAGCTTAAGAACCACACGGGCATGACGCCGCAGCGCTATCTGACTCGCCTGCGACTTTTGCAAGCTCGTCACCAACTTTGCCACAGCGATAGCAGCGTGACGGATATTGCCTATCAGTGCGGTTTTGGCGACAGCAATCATTTTTCTACGCTTTTTAAACGCGAATTTGACCAATCTCCTCGAGCCTTGCGTTATCAGGGATAGTGGCTCAGTCACGCTAAGCCAAGTGACATTTTGTTACTTAACGGCGGAATGCAATGTGCGGAATCGAGAAAGCCGTCAACGTAAAACCATGATGATTCTGTGATACTTTCTGGCTAAATAAGCGTGGGAGGCGGGGAATGCGAAAGCCGTTAGTGCTGGAGAATCGGGATTATTTTCCTTCAGAACAGATGCCGGTCGCGGTTGCGGATCGTTATCCACAGCAGGTTTTTGCCGAACATTCCCACCAGTTTTGCGAGATCGTGATCGTTTGGCGTGGCAACGGTTTGCACGTTCTCAACGATCGACCGTATCGGATAACCTGCGGCGATATTTTCTATATCAACGCCGAGGACTGTCATAGCTACGAATCGGTTAACGATCTGGTTCTGGACAATATCATCTATTGTCCCGAGCGTTTACGTTTAAACGCCCAATGGAATCTATTATTGCCACCGTTTGATGAGTCGACTCGACAGAATCATTGGCGTTTAAGCACCGGTGGTTTAGCGCAGGCGAGGCCGATTATTGCTCAGCTGGCGCAAGAGAGCCGTAAAACCGACGCACTTTCGATTCAGTTGACTGAAGCTCTGCTACTGCAGTTAGCGATTGTGCTAAAACGTTATCGTTACACGGCGGAGAGTGTCTATTTGCTACCGGCTGGCGAACAGCTTGATTTGCTGATGGCATCACTGCAAGGTGGACTCGACAGCCATTTCGATTTATCGGCTTTTTGCGCAGAGCATCAGTTGGTCGAGCGCTCGCTGAAACAGCTATTTCGCCAGCAAACAGGGATGTCGATCAGCCATTATCTGCGTCAGCTACGTCTGTGTCAGGCTAAGCGATTATTGAGACGCAGCGACTATCGTATCAGTGAAATTGCGACGCGCTGCGGTTTTGAAGACAGCAACTATTTTTCCGTGGTGTTTACCCGTGATGCCGGGCTAACTCCACGAGAGTATCGCCAGCGCTTTGTGACTGAACCAGAGCGAGCGATTTAACCCCTTTATACTTGAAGCCAGTCCAATTATTAGGGGGATAAGCTAGAGTATGACATGGCATTTTTTGCGGCGATTTTCGTCATCATCAATAGCGGTGGCCGTGATTCGGCACCGCTAACCAGATAGGGCAGTTTGATGAAACAAATTAAATTAGGTGGTTCTACCCTGCATGTTCCGGCCATTGTGGTGGGCTGCATGCGTATGGATGAGTTGAAAGCCGCAGAGGCCGAAACTTTTGTGCAAACCGCGCTGGATTTGGGCGCAAACTTCTTCGACCACGCAGATATCTATGGCGGCGGCGAATGTGAGCGTATTTTTGCTCGCGCAGCCAAGCTCAATGATGACCGTCGTGAGAAGGTCTTCCTACAGTCTAAATGCGGGATTCGTAAAGGCCTGTTCGATTTCTCTAAAGAGCACATTTTAAAATCAGTAGACGGCATCTTAGAGCGTTTAGATACCGACTATCTCGATATGCTGCTGGTGCATCGCCCTGATGCGCTAATGGAACCGGAAGAAGTGGCCGAGGCGTTTGATCACTTACTGAATACCGGCAAAGTGCGCCGTTTTGGTGTTTCAAACCAAAGCCCAATGCAGATGGCTTTACTGCAAAAGTTTATGAGCCAAAAGATCTTGGCGAATCAGCTTCAATTGAGTATTACCAATAGCGGTATGATCCGCAGTGGTATTAACGTCAATATGGAAAATGCGTCGAGTGTTGATCACGACGGTGAAGTATTGAACTATTGCCGTTTAAATGACGTGACGATTCAGGCATGGTCCCCGTTCCAATACGGTATGTTTGAAGGCGTATTCCTCGGCAATCCTAAGTTCCCAGAACTGAATCAGAAAATTGATGAGATTGCGGCGCGTTATGGCGTATCAAATACCACTATTACGACGGCGTGGATTTTACGTCATCCAGCCAATATGCAGATGATTTCAGGCACGATGAGCACTTCGCGCCTCAAGCAAATATGTCAGGCCTGCGATATCACGTTAACGCGTGAAGAATGGTATGAAATTTATCGCGCAGCCGGTAACGAGCTGCCATAAGCCCTGATGCTATTATAGTTCTAGAACAGCCAGTTTTCTGGCTGTTCTCTAGAGACAACAAACTTCCTCCTATTTTATTGCCACGTCTTATTGCCACTCCTTAATGTAACTTCGTTTAACGTTTCTCACTCTCTATTAATTATTAATACACGTATGTGGTGTGCTGGCGTGTATTAACTGTATAGGAAAAACTATATCTAAGTATTTTCCGATATTAAAAAATGGCGCGACTAAGATGATTCCAAATACTTCGCGAGATTAAAATAGCGTATATAGCATTGTTGCGAGTTTTAAATACGTACTTAAACCTCTTTGGCTGTAAGGCTTTTAACGATTAATGGGATTTGATAGCATTTTGTTCGTCCGATGGAGCAGGATAATAATTATGATAAACACATGGCGTCTTTAATTATTTAAAAGGATTTATACCAATAACACAGAGAGCTTCTATTGTCGCTTGGATTGCGTCCTGTGGCTTAAATGCTCTTTATCTTTTTTTAGGATATTTATATTACGCAGGAAATTTTTATGAAATTGAATAAAGTTGCTTTAGCCGTAGCATTTACCGCTGCTGTAAGTTCTATGTCTGTTCTGGCTGATACGACCAATGGCCAAATCCAATTCCAAGGTGAATTGGTGAATACTGCCTGCGGTTTATCACCTAATTCTAGCCCAGTATCTGTCGATTTTGGTCAGATCCCTGTTTCAGCGCTGGCTAACGGTGCTCATGCAGGTAACGTGCAGAAAAACATCGAATTGCAGGATTGCGATACTACCGTTGCGACCAGCGCCGTTGTTTCTTACACCCCAACTAGTGTAAGCCCAGCTGATGCAACTCTGGCAGCGTTCACTTCAGGTACCGCGTCTAATGCGGGTATCGGTCTGAAAGATAGCGCCAGCCAGGATGTGGTTTGGGGTCAGGGCACCACGGCTGTACAGCTGGTTAACGGTACTAACACCATTCCATTTGTTGCCTATGTGAAAGCAGACAGCGCGGATCAGACTGCAAACCCTGTAACCGCAGGTTCTTTCCAGTCAACCATCAACTTCCAGATCGCTTACCAGTAATCTCCTAGAAGTGGTGCACACGGGGGGCGTATATCCCCCGTTTTCTACCTGTGAAATATTCAGTAGGGATAGCGAGCATGATGTCAGGAATAAAGAAAAAAATATCAGTGATGCTTTTTTTATATGCGCTGTTTTTTTCCGCTGACACGCTGGCATCCAGTATTACACCAGGGAAAGTCGAAATGTCTGGTGAGCTGATTGAAACTGCCTGTGGCATTGATCCTCTTTCACGTGAGATCTGGGTTGATTTTGGCGATGTATCTGCTCGTGATATTAATATGGATAGCGAAAGTCACCTAACGAAAGATTTTAATGTTCATCTTACCGGGTGCAGAGTTATTAAAAATAAAACGGCTGCTGATGACAGCTTTCCTTATGCCACGATCACTTTTATTGGAAATTCATCTCCTCATGATCCGTCAGCGTTATTAGTTACCGGAGAAGGAGAGGGATTTGGTATTCATTTACGTAATCAGCATGGAAGTATGCTGACAATAGGGCAACCTTCTCCCGGATATGATTTAAGTAACGGGAGTAATATTCTGAGATTTACCGCCTCGCTGGTTCCGGTTAATAAACATATTAAAGCCGGTGAGTTTTATGCTATTGCTCGTTTTTTTATTGATTATAACTAAAAAATTAACCAATGCCATTTGGGGTATTCGGCGTATTCCGTCGATTAATTCGGGATAAATTGTCATGTCGGTAACACTAAAAACAAAATTAAAAATAGTGGCCTTAAAGGTGATTATTTTCTGCTATGCCAATACGGTATATGCAGACGATCTCGTTGAATTTAATACCGACGTATTGGATGCGTCCGATCGCACCCATGTTGATTTATCCCGTTTTGCTTCAGACAACTATGTTGCCGCAGGTGATTACCTGTTGGATATCAAAATTAACGGCCAGCCGATAGGCCAAGACAAGGTGCATTACGCGCTATTACCCGATGGTAAAAGCACGCAAGCCTGCATCAGTCAGGCCGTGCTGGATAAGCTGGCATTGAAGGAAGAAGCCAGACTCAAAGTTGAGCAGGTTTCAGAAAACTGTTTTGTTTTGCAGAGCCTGCCAGGGGCTAAGCTCAGCAACTATGCCGGAACGCTGGATATTACGGTGCCGCAGGCGTGGATGAAATATAACGATCCCAATTGGACGCCACCGGAGCGCTGGGATAACGGTATTGCTGGCGTCATTTTTGACTACAGTCTGACGGGCCAACTCACTCATCAACTCGATCACAGTGAAGATTACAATTCTTTGTCAGGCTATGGTCAGGCAGGGTTCAATGTGGCTGGCTGGCGTTTTCGCAGTGAATATCAGACCAGCTACTACAACTCAACTCGCCAATTTGATTTTGATTGGAACCAGATTTATGCCTATCGTCCGCTGCCCATGATGGCGGCCAAACTGACGCTGGGCGAAATCTATCTTAACTCGCAGGTCTTCGATACGTTGCGTTTCACCGGCGTCAATCTGTCGAGTGACGAGCGTATGCTGCCGCCAAATCTACAAGGCTATGCGCCCGAAGTACACGGCGTAGCGCGCACCAGCGCTAAAGTGACGGTGAGCCAGAGCGGCCGAATAATCTATCAAACTACTGTGCCAGCTGGTCCATTCAATATTCAGGATCTAAGCAGTTCGGTGCGTGGAACGCTGGACGTCAAAGTTGAAGAGCAGGATGGTTCGGTGTCTACCTTTCAGGTGAATACCGCCAATATTCCGTATCTCACGCGCCCGGGCTACGTACGTTACAACATCGCCGCGGGGCAGCCTTCGCGCTATACCCACCAAACTCAAGGGCCGGGCTTTGTCTCGGGGGATTTCTCGTGGGGGATTTCCAACGCGTGGTCTCTGTACGGTGGTTTGCAAACGGCGGGTGAAGAGTACAACGCCATGTCGATGGGGATTGGGCGCGATCTCAGCATGTTTGGGGCTATTTCCGTGGATGCTACCGAATCATGGAGCCAAAACCGTGATGGCGAGCGCCTGAAAGGAACGTCATACAAGCTCAGCTACGCCAAAACCTTTGACGAATACAATAGCTCTATCACGTTTGCGGGCTATCGATTCTCGCAACAAGACTTCCGCTCGATGGCGCAATACATGGATGAACGCTATCAGGATTACGACCATGTTGGGCGTGAGAAAGAGCTATACACCATCACCGGTAACAAAACGTTCTGGGCTGATGAGCCGAGCAAAACGTTGACCACATTCTTGACCTATACCCACCAAAACTATTGGGATCGAAATAGCCAAGATCGTTATGGCGTGTCACTGGGACGCACTTTCCGCGTCGGTGAAATTAACGGTATTACGGCCAATCTCTCTGCGTATCGCACCGACTATAAAGATCGGCGTGATGATTCGATTGCAATTTCAATCTCTGTGCCGGTTGGCGATAGCCGCTGGGCCGGTTTGGATATGCAAACCAATAACGGCAAAAGCAGCCCGATGATGTCGTACACCGACAATAGCGACAATAACAACCTATGGCGAGTGCGCGCAGGGGCCAGCCAAAGCGGCAACGCCAATATGGATGGTTATTACCAGCACCGTTCGCAGATGGCAGAAATCAACAGCAACCTCAGCTATCAGCAAAGCCATTATGTGGCGCTGAGTAGCACGCTGCGCGGTGGTTTCACGGCGACACGACACGGCGCCGCGCTGCATAACAGCGGAGCTACGCTCAACACGGCTCGCATGATGGTCGACACCAACGGTATTGCAGGCGTTCCGCTAAACGGAAGCAAATCGCGAACCAACCGATTTGGCATCGCGGTGGTGCCCGATGTTGTCAGCTACAACAGTTTTGATACTCGCGTTGATGTGGATGCGATGGACAGTGATATCGAGCCGTCAAAAGCCATTAGCACGACCACGCTAACCGAAGGCGCTATCGGCTACCAGTCCTTTGGGATGGCAAAAGGGATGAAGATGATGGCAAACATTCGCCGCTCTGATAGCAGCACACCGCCTTTCGGCGCTGAAGTCTTTAATGGCGACGGTGTCAGCGTGGCGATGGTGCTTGATGACGGTCAGGCGTGGCTTGCCGGTGTTAATCCTGATGAGACGCTCAAGGTGGTCTGGAACGGAAAAACACAGTGCAAGATCACTATTCCGGCAAAAGCGTCGAATTATTCGAATTCTGTTTTGCTGCCTTGCCATTAAGCGATGCGGCTAAACCGAAGCAACAAATCTATGACGAAGCAACAAATCCATTACTGTCATAAAAGGCTAAAAATGAGCATGAAGAAAAATAGCGGATGCGGCTGGATAGCGGCGATGGCTCTGACGGTTCTGACCGGCTACGCGCAGGCGGGCGTTTCACTGGATCGCACGCGGATCATTATTACCGAAAAAGAGAGCTCATCGAGCGCCAACCTGTCCAACACGAGTCCAGATATTCCTTTTTTGGCTCAGTCATGGGTAGAGGACGCGGAAGGTCACAAGATCACCTCGCCGTTAATGGTCTTGCCGCCGCTACAGCGAATCAACGGTGGGCAGAAAGGGATTGCCCGTGTGACCAAAACCGGTGCGATAAACACGCTGCCGCAGGATCGCGAAAGCCTATTTTATCTCAACGTGCGTGAAATCCCGCCTAAGCCGAATAAGCCCAACATGCTGCAACTCGCTATGCAGTCACGTATCAAGCTTTTCTATCGTCCGGCGGCAATTATCCCCACCAGCAAAAATGAGATCTGGCAAAACCAAGTGGTGTTCCAGAAAAACGGCAGCACGATGACGGCGCAAAACCCAACGCCGTATTACGTCACGATTATTGGTTTAACGAATAGCGCGGGCAGCAAAATTACTCGCTTCCCAGGAATTATGGTCGCCCCGAAATCGAGCCTTGATTTTGCGGTTACTGATGGGGCGGTGAGCGCGTTCTCCATGATGTATGTCAATGACTATGGCGGCCACCCAGAACTGAAGTTCAGCTGTTCAGGCAGCACCTGTAAAGCGTTGCCTAGCGCGCAGCAGGAATAACCATAAGGACCCGACAATGCAAAATCGATTCGCGTTATGCGCATTTCTGGCACTGGGCGTTGTGTTTCAGGCTCAGTCTACGGTGCCGCAGTTGCCACAACATCAAGATCGGGATCATGCCGGTGAAGATGGCGGCATTGTTCGGTTCCATGGTTCTGTGTATGCCTCTCCGTGCGTAATGGCGGGGGAGAGCCGGATGCAAGATATCGATATGGGCGAAATGACGGCGCGTAGCTTTCATCGTGCTGGCGATCACAGCCAGCCGGTGCTGATCAAAATCTATCTACGCGATTGCCTAAAAGGGGCATCAATAGCGCGCAGTAGCTTGGCTTCGAAGACGACGGGAAGCGATTGGCGCGCCTATACCACCGGTGAGCAAGCGGTGCAGATGACCTTTATCGGTGAGTCCGATGTAGCCGACCCTGCGCTATTACACACTACCGGTATGGTGCAAGGAGCAGGTATTCGTTTGATGGATATGTCAGGCAATAAGCTGGCAATTAATCAGACCCAGACGCCTTCCTTAGTGAAATACGGCGATAGCGTATTGACCTTTATGGCCGCATTGGAATCGACGGGAGACTCGGTCACCGCCGGTGAATTCCAAGGATTGCTGCGTGTGAAAATGGAGTATTTGTAATGAAACTGTCTGGCCTATTCTCACGCCAAACGTGCGTTATGTGTGCACTCGCTCTATCGCTACTTCCCGCTGGCGTGCAGGCCTATATCGATGGCGAAATTATCCCGGTCGGTGGTCCGCATCAATACAACATCGATGTGGGAAATCAGGATATTACCTCTAACGTAGCGGGCTCTCTGATTAGCTCTGAGTTTGCATTAGGTGGGCTTTATGCCGGGACAGCCTACTGCAATACGCCGATGACGAATCAGCCAGTATTTTTCACCTCGCGTGCGACGCTGGCTGAATCAGGCAATAACCCCGGCTATCTGCGTTTGAACGACTATATGGATGTCAAAATTGAAATCTACATCCGTGGTAACCGTCTCGAATACCTGCCGGTTCCGTTCAACAATGAAAGCAACCGCGCGTATCAGAACACCTGTGCGCCGCCATCGGTGCAGTACACCGATTTTGAATCTGGGTCGAAGGGGCGTGTCACTTTTATGATCACGAAACCCATTATCAACGGTGTCAATCTGGTCGGGACGCAAATTGCTGAGTTATATGGCCGCATTGGTTCAACGGCCTCCGGTATCGGCTCAGTGCCGATGTCGGTGATTTATATCAACTCGGGTGTGCTTACCGTGCCCGATAAATGCGTGGTGAATCAGGGAACGCCTATCGTGGTGGATTTCGGCACCATCCCTGGTACGGGCAGCAAGCTCAATGGCAATAACTACAGCCATAACGTGCCAATTCACGTGAAGTGTGAAGGCGGAAGTTTTACCACGGGCAGCCTGAATATCAAACTGGCTATTCAGCAGGCCAGCCCAGCCAGTTTTAACAGTGATTATCTGGGAACCACCGGCTCCGGCGATCGTTCAAATTTGGGCATCAAGCTGACAGATCAAAGCGGTTCGACCATCACGCCGAATAGATTTTATAACGTCCCTGGTTTTAACAATAACGAGGGGGATTGGAATCTCATCGCAGCGCCGATTGCAAACGCCGGAACCAACATTGAGGAAGGTGATTTTCAGGCTTCTGCAACCGTTGTTGCAGAGTTCCAGTAAGGAGAGGGTATGCGTCTGATGGAACTGGCTGTGCTAGCGACGCTGATGTTCAGTAATGCGGTTGAAGCGGCGGGAGAGTTGGTGGGTGGTGCAATGACGTTTAAAGGCGTGGTTGTCGCTCTGCCTTGCAGCATTGCTCCGGGATCGGAAAAAGTGCCGGTAGACTTTGGTGAGATTTCAACCAAGTCACTTTATGCGACGGGGAAAACCACACCCATTGCGTTTTCGATTGTGTTGGAAGACTGCAACCCCAGCGTATTTGACTCGGTAACGGTCACCTTTGATGGCGACCGGAACTCGAACATGAGCGATCGTTTGGCCATTAAGTCCGTGGCGCCAAGCGGCGCGAGCGGCGTAGGTATTGGCTTAGAAGAAAGCGATGGTTCACCGATTCGACTCAATATGCCAACCAACGCAACGGCTATTACCGATACCGTGATGCAGTTGAACTTCCAAGCCTTCGTGGAGGGAGAGCCGCAGGCGTTAGCGAACGGAACGTTAACGACCGGTGCTTTCACTGCAACAGCTAACTACACGTTAAATTATCAGTGATTTGCTGAGAAGGTATTTATAAATGAATTATCAGTGCTTTTTCTTTGATAAAAATATCTTTTTCTCTCAAGGCTTGAAGTCCGTTATTCAGGATGCTTGTGATGACTCAATGCGAGTCCAATTTAGCAGCTCTAATAATATACATCAGCTCGTTGAGGTGCTTAAACAGCAAAGGAACGAACGAGAACAGCGCTGGGTGATTTGTGATTTTGAAAGTTTTCCTCAGGGGCGGTTTAATGTACTCAATATGATCAAGATGTACTACCGTCATCATCGACAGAAACTCGTTATCTTATTGAGTGAAAATAATATCCCGCTTTTTTTTGCGCTGCACTCGCTATTACCTGGTGCACATTGGCTATTAAAAAGTGAATCTAAACAGAATGTGAATCTATTTTTTAATGAGCTGAAGTGTAGCGAAATAGGACAAACAGTTTTTAGTCCCTCATTGGTGAGTTACACCCGAATGAAATGGTTAACCGCCGATGCGGGGTGTTATATCTCAAGCGATGAGTGGTGGCTTATGGAAGAGATATTTAAGGGTAAATCACTTTCCCAGATTGCGAACGAAGTCAATATTAACGTTCGAAGGTTAAGTTATTACAAACGACGTTTAATGAAGCGGCTTAATGTCACCAGCAATGTCGCTTTGTTTAATGTTTTTAAATGTATTGTGGCAACGCCTCGTAACGACTGAGTTATCAACGATTTTTAAAGATTACTGGTGCCATGTTCATCGGTAGGTACATGCAATTCATTGCATATTTTTAATAAACTAAGGTAAGGATTATATATGAAACACATTAATGCAGCGGAAGCCTCACAGATCGTTGGTGGCAACTGCAAAACGTGTAGCAGCTCTTATGAAACCGTGGTAATTGGCGGCGTAGCATCTTGTAAGTTAGTGACAGTTTGCACTGACAAACATGGTTCAACGACCACCATGAAAGATGCCGATATGAACCTGTGCCGCGTGCCAAATCGTTAATCTCTCTAGTTTGCTAAATAAATAGTCACCAATACATGGAGAGTTGCTCTCCATGTATTTATTCGACGATCAATTTTGGGGCATTAAAGTTATGCAGTTTAAACGCACAACGGTTATTAGTTATTCATTGCTGCTTGTCATTGTCTCATCGTTGATGACCGTGTTGTTTTACCATGTGTTTGTGTTCAAGTCGTTTTCAAGTGAAAGCGATAATCAAACCTCGCCGCAGAAAGAATTAACTATTGCGCAGGCAGAGAAAAGCCCAATAAGAGAAAATAACAGTATTATCGAAGTGATGTCCTATGGCTGCCATTACTGCGCCGCGAATGAGGATAATGTGAGGGAGTTTGTTAAAAAACTGCCCGCAGGCGTAGTATTTGAATCAATACATATCAATACAGAAAAGAGTGGTTTATCTGCCTTTGCCCCTATCTTTGCCACGCTACAAGAAATGGGCGTAGAACCTGCCGTGCGTGATAGTGCGTATAACGCTATTATTGCTCGAGGTATTAATCTGACGGATGCGGCAGAGTTAAATAAATGGCTGCTTAAAAATAGCATTGATGTTGCTGAATATAAAAAAACGCGAGCCAGTGAAGCCGTTAAAAATCGATTAGATGAAATGTCAGCTATTACAGATTTTTATGATATTACGGCAACGCCGATTTTTATTATTAATAAGCGTTTTGTGGTTGCACAAGATAGTTCTTTCCCTGAATTCTCAAAACGTATGCTGAAATTGCTCGGAAAGGATAAGTAATGGCGATTACCCGGTTTCTGCTGGTGTGGATCGTTTTCAGCACCAAAAATATTGGCGGATATTTGCATCAAGTGGTTCATCGCTTATTTTCCGCGCTGAAAACATTTTTATGCTGGGTGCTACGTTTTTGTAACGTGCGTCTTGTGCTGGCTATCGCTCGCGGGCTCCGTTTTTTGGGCGTGCTTGGGCGAGAGTTTCGCCATCAGAATCCGGTTGCGACTCAGAATTTTCACTGCTTAACAGGGCAAAAAGGGCGCATCGATGCGTCATGGATTGCGGTACGGCGCAAAATTCTTGAGGCCAGCGCAACGTGGGCACAAAACCCAAAAGTGCTACAGCAGCTTGCCGCCTGTACTCAACAGCTCGATGAGGCCGTAGCGCCACTTCGCCTGCGGAAAAATGCGGTCATATTGGCGCCGCTGCACAGTATTTCTGATGTGCTCGCTGCGATGGTAGCCGCTGGCGTAACACCGGGGCGCGCTAGCGTTATCGTTTCTTCAAGCGCTGAACAGTACAACGCCCGCGCGCGTGCCTTAGGGGGCGTGAATCTTTCCTACTGCTCTATTCATCAAGATAGCAAACAGCTGGCTTCCAGCCTGACTTCGTTGTTAAGCGATGTCGCGATGGGACAGCAGAACCTCATCATTTTTCCCGATATTACGCCGGACTATACCGTGCAAACCGAGGAAGCCGCATCGGGAAAACTACGCTGCCGGCTGTTTGGACGCGTCGCGGGGCTGCATAGCGGTATTGTGCGTTTGGCGCGGGCCGTTTCTGCACAGGTGGTTTTCTACCATCTCTACTACCAAGACGGGCTGCGTATCCATATTCATGCGCCGGTAAAAGCGCGCGATGTGGCGGAGAAACTGCCAGAAATCATCGAGCAGGCGCTACAGGAATATCCACATGATTGGCTGCTTTGGCATAGCCACTCTCTGTATTTTATCAATCAATAACCGATGATGATGAAACCAATAATACCCGATCTGATTTTTCAGGAAGAGACCAACGAATGCGGGCTAGCGTGCATTGCCATGCTGGCGCAAACGCAGGGACGAAAAACCGATCTGGACACGCTGAGAGCGCGTTTCCCCGCGTCGGATCATGGAACTTCACTGAACGATTTATCCTCCATTCTGGCGAGCCTTGGCATAGCTTCGGCTCCCGTACTTTTCGAACACCATGAGCTCAGTGAATTGCCCCTACCGGCCATTTTGCACTATGGCGCAAGCCACTATGTGGTGTTGGCCTATCGCAAAGGCCAGCAGGTGTGTGTAATGAATCCCGCGATTGGCCAACAATGGTTGCCCTTTGCCTCGCTGAAAACTGAAATCAGTGGCTATGCGCTCATTCTCGATCCACAAACGCGGGTTACCGCTGAACAGAGCGCCGAAACTGGCACGACGAAAAGCACGTTGCCTCATGCGATGAGTTTGAAAGAAACGGCAGCGGTGCCCGGTATGTATGGGCTGATGTTGATAACGTTTTTGGTTTCTCTCACGTTATTTCTCATGCCTTCGATGGTCAGTAACGCCATCAATCAGGCGTTTGCTGAGGTGGGTAACAGCCGCTTCCCTTACGGTTGGTTTATTGCCGCGTTTATTGCCTCAACGCTGCTGGCGCTGGGTGTGCGCGTGATCAGCGAGCGCTTTATCAAACGTTTTGTCCTGCTCAACAGCAGCGTGGGTTTTTCGCGACTGCTCGCCAATCCGCTGCGGTTTTTTGAAAAACGCGCACCGGGCGACATCTTTAGCCGATTTATCGCTTGGCAAGGCGGGCTGTTGCAGAAAATCGAGCTGGATAACGGTTTGCGAAGTGACTGGGTTATCTGCCTTATCGCGTTGGGCATTATGTTTTGGATTGCTCCCGTGCTGGCGCTGATTTCAGGCGTTGGGGTGATAGCCATGGGGATGATCAGTATCTGGGCGGTTCTGCGCGATCGTTGGTATACCCAGCAGCTGCAGCTCAAAAGCGCAGTGCTCAATGACTTTTTCATGGAAACGTTGCAAGGCGTTTTAACCATCAAAACGGCCGGACTTGAGAGCCAGCGCAAGGCACAGTTTGCATGGTTCAGCCGCGATTTGTTTGGCTGCTTGCAGCGGCAGAAGGTCTATCAGCAGGTCAAAGAGGGGCTGTATCAACTGGTGGGCAGCCTTGAGATGGTGGTTTTCATGCTGGTGGTTCTGCCCATGGTGAATAACAAGCAGATCTCTCTGGGCGATTTTTTTGCCTATAGCTTCCTACGCCAGATTTTTAGCTCTTATGTGACGCGCATTTTCTTTTCGATTATTCAAAAATCACAGTTGCATGTGATTGATACCCGCGCCCACAGCCTGTTTTTGGCCGATGAAGATCAACATGCGATACCGCAAAGCACCGAGCTAAGTACCGTTGCGCCGCATGTGCGCTTCGAGCGGGTACGTTTCTATTACGATCCAGCGAAAACGATTTTCGCGGGTATTTCTCTCGATCTGCCTGCGGGATCGCAAATCGCGATTGTCGGCGAGTCAGGGGCAGGGAAGAGTACTTTATTGCGGCTGATTGCTGGGCTGTTCTCACCTCAAGAGGGCGGCGTGCTGGTTGATGGAAACGCCGTTCTCGCTCAGCAACTGGCATCGTTAGTGTGTCTGCAAAGCCAAGAAGACATTCTGTTTAATGCGTCCGTTTTGGAAAATATCACCCTATTCGATCCTCATTATCGAGACAGCGATCGCGGGCGTATTGAGGAGTTACTCACCTCACTGGCGCTGTATCCGGTGATCCATCAGCTGCCCGGCGGTATCAATGCGCTAATCCGTGAAAGCCATGCCGCGCTTTCGCTTGGCCAGCGTCAGCGCTTGCTGCTGGCGCGTTCGCTGTATAGCTCGCGTCCCATTTTGCTGTTGGATGAACCCACGGCCAATTTGGATAACGAAACGGCACGTACCGTGATGGCAGCGGTTCAACAACATTGCCGTAAAACCGGCAAAACCTTGATTGTGGTCACTCACAGCCAGCACATTCTGCCGCAGTTTTCGCAGGTTTATCATCTACTTGACGGCGAGCTTAGGCCTGTCACTCCGGCTGAGGCCAAACCGATGGTTAACGTGGAGCTTTTGGCATGAAGCAATGGCGCTCTTTTGTCACCTCGCGCTGGCTGCTCGCGCTGCTTGCCGGAGCGATTATATTGCTGGCGGCGATCGGTCTTTCGCGGGGTTTTTCTGCGCCAGAACCGGTGATCACCGAGCAGGTTGATCGAGGTGACATTGAAAAAGTGGTTTTGGCGACCGGTACGCTTAAGCCATCGATGCAGGTCAACGTCGGGGCGCAGGTTAATGGGCAGCTACGAAAGCTGTATGTCCGTCAGGGTGACAAAGTGGAGAAAGGGCAGTTGCTGGCGGAGATCGACCCCACGCTGCAAGAGTCCGATCTGAGCAATGCAACGGCGCAGCTAGCCAGCGCCAAAGCGCAAAAACTGGCCTCGCAGGCCATGCTGGTGCGCTATCGCCAAGAACTGAACCGCCAACAAGCCATGATGCGTGATGGTTCGGGTGTGCGAAGCGATGTGGAGCAAGCACAGGCGCAATATGACGCTCAGCGCCAGCAGGTCGAGATGAATGATGCGCAAATTGTGCAGGCCGAAATGGTTGTCAAAACCGCCAACGCGAACCTGAGCTATACCCGCATTATTGCGCCAATCAGCGGCGAAGTGCTGGGCATTGTGACCAATGAAGGGCAAACCATCGTGTCATCACAAACGGCTCCCACCATTCTGGTATTAGCCGTCCTCGACAAAATGCTGGTTCAAACGCGGATCTCAGAGGCAGATATTCAGAAAATACAGCCCGGTCAACCGCTGTGGTTTTATGTGATTGCCAACCCTGAGAAAAGATACACCAGCCGGATGGGCTTTGTTCAGCCGGCTCCTCAAGAAGCTTTGGAAGAGCAGGCAAACGGGAATAGTGCGGCAAGCCAGCAGGCCAACGCGGTGTATTACAACGGCACGTTTGCTGTTGATAACGCACAGCGAGAACTGAAAACCTCCATGACGGCTCAGGTCTTTGTGCGCGTCGCCGAGGCGAAGAATGTGTTGCGTGTGCCGGTTTCGACGCTGGGACGGGCACTGAGCACCGACAGCTACCTGATCACCGTGCTTGAAAACGGCAAGCCACAGCAGCGCAAGATCCGTATTGGTATCAACGATCGTCAGTTTGCTCAGGTACTAGAGGGATTACAGCTGGGCGACCGCGTAGTGATGCCAGCGGATGGGGCTCAGGGATGAGTGCGATAGCGAAGATGAATCCCATTATTGAGCTGCGTCACGTGTACCGCGAGTTTGTTGCCGGTAACCAAACTCACGTGGTGCTCAATGATATTACGCTGACGATTGCGCAAGGCGAGATGGTTGCCATTATTGGTGCCTCGGGCTCAGGAAAATCGACGTTGATGAACATCATTGGCTGTCTGGATAAATCCACGCGGGGCGAGGTTCTGATCAACGGGATTAGCGTTAACGAAACGGATAGCGATCGGCTTGCTGAGCTACGCAGCTGCTATCTCGGGTTTATATTCCAGCGCTATCACCTAATGCCCTATCTGACCGCAGAAGAAAACATCGCTATCCCCGCGTTGTATACCGCCATGCCCGAAAGTGAACGCAAAGCGCGTATTGAAATGCTGGGGCAAAAATTGGGTCTGAAAAGTCGCTTAGGCTATCGCCCAGCGCAGCTTTCTGGCGGGCAGCAGCAGCGCGTAAGCATTTGCCGCGCGTTAATCAATGGCGCGCAGGTGATCCTCGCGGATGAGCCTACCGGCGCTTTGGATAGCGTTAGCGGTAAGGCTTTAATGGGGGTTCTTCACCAGCTGCATGCGGATGGGCATACGGTCATTATTGTCACGCACGATCACGGCGTCGCTAAACAGGCGCAGCGCATCGTTGAAATCAGCGACGGTCGCATTATCGCGGATGAAATCAATCAGTCCTGCCCCGAAGATCGTTTAGCGCAGCACATTCCCGTGGTTCGAGATAACGGGCGAGCTTCGCTGTGGCGCAGCATTCATGAATCGATGCGGATGGCTTGGCGTTCTCTATTGGGGCATCGCATGCGCACTTTTTTATCCATGCTCGGCATCATCATTGGCATTTCATCGGTGGTGTCTTCAATGGCCGTGGGGGAAGGGGCGCGCCAGACCATCATGAATGAAATTGGCAAGTTAGGTAACACCACGCTAGAAATTCGACCGGGTACTGGCTGGGGCAGCAAGCGGCCTGATATGGAACGCGCGCTGTCGCTTAATGACGTGGCGAGTCTGCAAAAGCAGCCGTGGGCAGAGGGGGTATCCCCACAGGTGAGCAGCATGGCTACCGCAGTGCGCAAAGGCTACGACTCGTCGATGATGTTATCCGGCGTATCACAGGATTTCTTTGCGCTACAGGGCATTCGTTTTATTCAAGGCAATGGGTTTACCGCTCGTGATGTCGCCGAAGGGGAGCCGGTTCTGGTGCTGGATGAAACCAGCCGCGACACCCTGTTTCAAGATGGCGAAGATCCTCTCGGCCAAATTGTGCAGATTGCTGGCGCATCATGGCGCGTGGTGGGGGTGGCGGTGAAACCTGGGCCAAAGGTAGTGGGCGGGTTTATGGCGGGATGGCTGCCTTATACTTCGCTGCAACAGCGTATTTCCGGTGATAAACCTTTAGAAGCCATCGTTCTACGCTTTCAAGAGTCCTTAACGCCTCAGGATGCGATGCAGACCGTTGAGCATCTGCTGACACGTGAGCACGGGAAGAAAGACTTTTTCTCTCAAACCGACGACCAGCTCACCAAGGCGATGCAGAAAACCTCCGATTCAATGTCGCTGCTGATCACCGCGATTGCCGCTATTTCACTGCTGGTGGGCGGCGTTGGGGTGATGAATATCATGTTGGTTTCGGTAACGGAAAGAACCCATGAAATCGGGATCCGGCTTTCGGTGGGCGCGCGTCCCTCCGACATCATGCACCAGTTTTTAATCGAAGCCGTGATGATTTGCACCTTGGGCGGCCTTGTTGGGGTTGGGGGCTCGTGGATTGCGGCTCAGATTTTTGCTCTGATCACCGATGAATTTTCGATGGCGTTCACGTGGCTTCCCGTGGCGATCGCGTGCGCGTTCTCTGCGCTTATCGGTTTGACCTTCGGTTATTTTCCAGCGCGCAGTGCGGCGAAACTCAATCCGACTGAGGCACTGGCACGCGAATGAAACTTCATTACGTTATCTCCATCATTTTGCTGTTATCGGGCTGTGGCAACCTGACGCGCAGTGACTATCAGCGCCCACAGATCTCTTATCCGACGCAGTGGCAGAAACAAATGGCGCAAGATCCCAATGTGTTGGCATCGGAGTCTGAAAACTGGTGGCAAGGGTTTAACGATCCGCGTTTGACGCGGGTGGTTAATCAAGTTCTTGCGAGCAATAACGATTTAGCCGCCGCGGCGATTACGCTTCAGCAGGCACGGATTGCCGCTGGACTCACCAATACCAATTTAACCCCAGACGTTTCGCTCGGGGGATCGGCCAGTAATAGTCAATCGGTGCGTCACCATTCGGCGGCGCAGGAGAGCTACGCGGCGTCTTTGTCGATCAATTATGAGCTGGATTTGTGGGGGAAATTAGCTCGGGTGCGTGAGCAAGGCGAGTGGCAGGCCACCGCGAGCGAGCAAGATTATCGGGCGACGGTGCTATCAACCATTGGCACAACCGCGCAAATTTACTGGACCATCGCGTTGCTCAATCAGCAGATCGGCAATTTGCGCGATAG
The DNA here is from genome assembly GCF_002355555.1 of Hafnia sp. CBA7124. NCBI lineage: Bacteria > Pseudomonadati > Pseudomonadota > Gammaproteobacteria > Enterobacterales > Hafniaceae > Hafnia > Hafnia sp. CBA7124. The sequence goes on from NZ_AP017469.1 coordinate 1,161,377, forward strand.
TTTGGATATTGCTGAACAAACGCTGGCGCAGATTGAGTCTTGGCATTCGGTGGGTAAAGTCGGTTTGCTCGACGTATTGCAGGCGCGCCAAACGCGCCTAAGTCGCCAGAATTCATTGCGGGCGCTGTTGCAGCAGCGCGAAGCCTCTCGTAATGCGTTGGCACTGCTTCTTAACCGTCCCGCAGAGCAGCATACCGATGAACTCGCCACGCTTAATACCGATCAGCGGGTAGCCATAGCCGCGGTCACGCCGCTGGCGGTCATTAGCCAGCGTCCTGATATTCAGGCGGCCGAGTCTCGGCTGCGTGCGGCGCTGGCGGGCTACGACGCTGCGCGTCTGAGCTTTTATCCTTCGCTCTCGTTGAACGCGACCATGAACGCCGGAAGTCAGGTTTTCAGGCAGTGGTTTAACAACCCGACCCGCACCGTGGGTAGCGCTGTCGCCTTGCCGTTTATTCAGTGGAACACCGTGCAGCTCACCATCGAACAGTCGAATTTGCAGATCAAGCAGGCGGCGGTGAAGTTTCGCCAGACGGCTTATACCGCGCTTTCTGAAGTGGATAACGCCATGGAGCAGCGGCTGAGTGCGGATGAACAACGTGGCCGTTTACAGCAATCGATCGCGCTAGGCAAACAGCGTTTAGCGTTGACTGAAAGCCGTTATCGAGCAGGTGCAGTGGACTACCAAACGTTGCTCGATGCGCAGGATGTACAGCTCACATTGGAAAACAGCCTGACGCAGGCGCAGTACGACTACCTCTATGCCACGCTACAGCTATGGCTGGCACAGGGCGGTGGAAATTCGCAACCAAGGACAATCAAAAATGCAGCGTAATAATGAGATGAGACGCGTTGTGGTGACCGGTTATGGCGCAATCACGCCTTTGGGCTCAAATGCACAGGCCAGCTGGCAGGCCATCATGGATTATCAGTTGGGCTATGGCTACGTGGATAAAACCGAGCTGGGTATCAAGGCGCATTTTCTGGGGCTTATCGCGGAAGAGCCGAGTTTAAAAGGCGTACCGGCCGCGATCCGTCGGCGCTTACCGCGTTTTGCTCGGCTGACGCTAGGCGCCGCGCGTGAGGCGATGAGAATGGCGTTTGGTGAAAGCTCGCCGCTCGATTTTTACTCTCCCTTGATGTGTGGCGCCATTATGGGAACCGGCTGGGGTGGACTCGACGAAAGCTATTACGCTGCCAGAGAGTTTGCTTTACAGGGCGTTTCCTCTCCGTTCAACTGCTTTTACACCATGCCGAACGTGACGTCGGCTGCGTGCAGTCAATATTGGAATTTGCGCGGCTACCAAAATACCGTTGTGGCCGCGTGCGCAACGGGAACGGTCGCTATTGGCGATGCTGTTGAGGTTATCCGTAGCGGCCGCGCCAATATGATGTTGGCCGGTGCCGGTGAATCTCTAACAGGCGACGGTGCCGTGTGGAACATCGACGTGCTCGGCGCGCTGTGTCACGAGCCGAGCGATCCTCTGCGTGCAAGCTGTCCTTTTAGCGCCCAGCGTAACGGTTTTGTACTTTCAGAAGGTGCCAGCGTGCTGTGCTTGGAAGAACGGGAAAGCGCGTTAGCGCGAGGAGCCACCATTTTAGGCGAAGTCACCGGATACGGTAATTTCTCCGATGCCTTTGATTTTACCTCCCCGGCGGAAGACTGCGTTGCCCGTGTGGCCACGATCAAGCATGCGCTAAAGCAAGCGGGGCTGGCACCGGAAGATCTGGACTATATCAATGCCCATGGCACTTCTACGCCGCTTAACGATCTCAATGAAACCCAAGCGCTGAAGCTGGCTTTAGGCCAAACGGCGTATGCGATCCCAACGTCGAGCACTAAATCATATTCAGGCCACCTGATTGCTGCCGCAGGCGCTTTTGAGGCGATTATCTGTTTACAGGCGATGCAACACCAGATTATGCCCGCAACCGCGCATCTGACGGAGCCTGATCCTTTGTGCGATCTCGATTATATCGCTGAAGGGCATCGCGCTGGGCGAGTGACGCGTGCGCTGAACCTGAGTTTTGGCTTCGGCGGCGCGAATGCAGCATTGATTCTGGAGCAGCATCCGTGAATTCCGTTCAATACACTTTGGCTGATGCCAACCGCTGGGCTGAATTCTCCGGTGACTATAACCCGATTCATTTTGATCTTGAGCAGGCACGACTGCGTGGTGAAGGTCTTAGGGTTCATGGGATGCGCGCACTGCTGGATATCAAACAGGAGATTGCACGTGCGGCGTTGGGCTTGGATGAGTCGGCGGCTTATCTGCGCTGCGTCGCGCGATTACGCCAGCCGGTGTGGTGCGATACGCCCTATCAACTGATCCGTGCGGGACGAAAGGCCTCCATTGTTCACTCAGATTCAGGGATAGCGAGCATGTCATGTCAGGTGAGCGCCGTGCAGTCTTTGGTCGATGGTGATAAGGGGGAAAGCGGAACGCTTGAGGCTGTGGATATCATCCGTCATGGGCAGACGTTTTCTGCCTTACAGCCGCATACCCAACAGTGGCAATTTTTGGACGCGCTGCTGTTTCGCTACCTGATCCATGATAGCGGGCTGCTGCGCCAGCAGGTACTTTGCCACTATTTCCCCGAGAATGCGCAGGCATCATTTGAGGCGATTTTTACCCAGTTTCCTGTGGTTCAGACCCATCAGGAACTGGTGTTCGATCGTCGCTTGCTTGCTTCATGGGAACCCTCGATTTCACCTGAGGCGCTGGTTATCCACATTGAGCCAGCGCTACTCATCAACGATGCACCGGGCAGCGCGCTGGTGCGAATTGCCGCACATACACACTATCAGCATGCATTTATCAGCAATGCGATTACGTTAAAAATTGGCTAATTAGCCGCTGAATAATAAGGGAAAAAACATGAGCCAGTATGATGTTATCTATGAAAAAGTGAGTGAGATGATTGCCGATGCCAAAGATTTAGAGTGTGAAGATATTCAGGCCGATGCGCCTCTAGCGCTCCTTTCGCTGGATAGTTTGGACTACGTGGAGTTGATCATCTTAGCCAAGCGAGAATTTGGTGTGACCTTAACCGCCGAACTCTTTATTCAGCATCCGAATATTACGCTGCGCGAAGTGTGTGAGTTTATCGATAAGGAGTCAGTGGCCTAACATGACGCAGAAATGGGTATTGATCACCGGCGGAAGTCGCGGAATCGGGCAGACGCTGGTCATTGAATTATTGCCGCGGTGGAATGTGGTGTTTACGGGGCGCAGCGCTGAAAGTCTAGTGGGGACGCAGAGACGAGCCGAAAATCTTCAAACGGACACCTGGGTACAAGGCTATGCCTGCGATGGGAAAAATGAGCAACAGGTTGCGCAGTTGGCTCAACGATTAATCGATAAATTTGGCGCGCCGAGCGCCGTTATTCACAATGCTGGGGTGACGCGAGACGCACTGCATATACATCAAGACGCTGAAATTTGGCGAGATGTGCTGGAGACGAATCTGGTGGCAATTATCAATTGGAACCGCGTGTTGCTTCCGGCGATGATGCTGCAAGGGCAGGGGGCGATAGTATTGATGTCCTCGGTGAGTGCGATTAAGGGAAACCGTGGGCAGACGGCCTATGCGGCGAGTAAAGCGGCGATGATGGGACTGGCGCGTTCGCTGGCGTGCGAAGTGGGGCGTTTTGGCATTCGAGTCAACTGCTTGGCACCGGGCCTTATCGATAGCGGTATGACCCAAGCAATTCCTGAATCTAAGCTAAAAGCAATGCGTCAGGAGATCCCGCTGCGCCGCTTGGGGCACCCGCACGAAGTCGCTAAAGCGGCAGAGTTTTTAATCGGTGAAAATAGCCATTATTTAACGGGACAAACGCTTATTCTCGATGGCGGGCTGTCCGCTTAATGGCCTGAGTATTCGATCGATTAAGTCTGTTTTTATTCATGCTTTTCGCGATTTAACGCGTGATTGAGTTTATCGATATGTTGCACCAATGCGCGTCTTTCACGCGTCGTTACCTGATAGATTTGTACCAACATAGCGGCGTGATCGCTGGTTAGACGAAAAAGGGTTGGCGAAATTTCATTCTGCCGTACGGCCAGTTTTAAATCAGCGATAAGCCCATGAGTGGACAGTTTTTTTTCTAGCACCAAAGCGGTTCGATGACTGACGTAGAGAATCTCTTGCTCGACAGGGCCGCTCGCTCTTTCTTCTTTAGAGGATGACTGCATCATGCACCATTCAGCGATATCACTCATTCCTTCAATGGGCTGAAGTATTTCCCAAATATGCTGAGGGGAGTGCGGTGAAGTTCGATCGAGACTGCCAATGTTGTGCAAAAATCCAGCGATTTCTGTTTTTAGGCACTGTGTAGGGGGAATGCCCGCTTCTTTCGCCAGATAGCCGGCGAGGCGTCCTACAACCAGTGAATGGCAATCATCATCTTCGCTGAACTGATCGATGATAAATGCCAGTAAATTCATGATATCGCGAAAGTTATGCAGCGAGATTGTATTGTTATGAATCCGAGGGATTTCTCTAATGTAATCAAGATAGTTAGAGGATTGAATGACAGACCAAAAAACATCACGCGCAGCGATTTTTGTAAAGGCCTGAATAAATTCAGGTTTATACAATACATTGATACCTTCCTGAATTTTCTTTGTCAGCACATCCCGCAGAGCAAACAGATCTTGGTGGCGATATTGTGCCAGAAGCACATCAATACGATCGGCCAAGTAGATAATATGGCTTTCTTCGGGAACCTGCTCGCCGTCAATAATGCTGCCGGTACCGTAATCCCAGCAGGTGTGATGATAGCGGACAAAATCGCTAAGCGGTTTGAATAGCGGAATATGGGCTAATAACAGACCACCAATAAGTGCATGATTGTTATGATCATTATCATAATAGCTGAGCGGCGCTAGCCTAGATTGCTCATTCAGGCCGCCGATATCATGTAATAGCGCAGCCAGCAGCGTTTGACGACAGCTTGCGGGTGAGAACGAAGCTTCTTTGGCTAAATGCCATGCGATGAATGCCGTTCGAACATGATGCATGTTCAGTTTTGGGTTTATCATATCAATGGTTTTAGATATGCAGGCTAATGTTTGTATTAGGTTTATATCCATGATTATTTTTATTTGAGGTGAGTGATTTTTAAAATATTACATTAAATAATAGTAACTTATCTTACATGGCAACCATACTGCGGAAAAATTGAGTTACCGAATAGCATGACGCCATCATAAGATTTGTTAATGTATATGATGCGGTTTTTGTCACTGTTACTAAAAAAAAGGTCAGAGGCGGTATTATCATCAAGGTTATCGGAGTCGTACCGAGAGGTGTTTATTGCAGTAACTTTATAGAGGTGAAAGGCTTTATTGTAGGCTTTGTAGGTGATCTGGATGCTTCGCGAAATAATGTATCGATCATTATTGCGGGTTAATAAACCATCAATATTGATAAAGAGATAGTTTTGTGATGCCTCTATCGAGAGCATACCCGTTGAGACGGTATGCACATCGTTAATGTTTTGCTCAATAGAGAAGTCCGCATCGCAGATAAAACTATCGGGTGCATGATATTTTAATACGGCCCATAAAGTCACCACTGTAGAGCAGAGAAATATGATAGATATATAAATTTTCTTATGCATTTTTCTTTTCTCTATAATAGTGGCTTGTACACCTTTTCTTTTCTTCATCACATTCTGTAATGAAAATCTGGATGTTGGTTCCTAGAACACTATTTCGCTGTTTTTTATAAATGTAGAGCTTTTTCTTGCTAGAACAGTCAAGTTTATCTAAGGACAAATGTCCCAACCGCTCATTATTCATCACATCATTAAACGGAAGGTTTGAAGGTATAAATATAATACAGCTTTCTTTGGTGAACTTTTTAATTTCTACCTCTTTATTGTTATCAGCGACTTTAATAATAACCGTGAGTAACAAAAAAAGAAGGGTGATTATTGTTGCTGATATTGGTATAGGGCGCAACCAAGAATTCGTTTTTTCAGTTTTTTCTTGCTTTATCGGTGTAGGTGTAAAAAAAGAATTGTATTCTTGATCGCACGTAATGATCGCATCTTCAGCAATTTTAAAACCAATTCTTGGTACGGTAATGATGATGTTTTTTTGAATGCCGAGATGGCTCATATTTTTTCTTAACGTAGAGATATACTGGTTGAGATTGCTGTTAGATGCTCTTGCACCATATTTATCAAATACGGACTGAAATATTTCCCCACGAGAGAGAATATCACTACGGTGATGCAGTAACTCAGTAAGTAGACGATTAGAGGTTTGTGATAGTTCGATACAATCTCCGGTAATAATATTGACCAGTGACGCATCTTCAGTATCAAAGGTGACAAATCCCTCTATATCGAACCTCATGTTAATCTCCATACTAAATCAAGTTTTTTTAGCTTGGTTAGGTTTTTTATATAAAAAACACATAAATAGTGGATAAAAATATCGTTATTATTGATTTTTTTGACTAATCTTGCTGCCTGTGCGGGCGAGAAGCATACTGGGGTTCATTTGATAACAAGGAGCTCGGCAAATGAAACTTGAATCTTATTCTTCTCATCCTTCTTTATTGTTCCAAGGACAACGTGTTCCACAGGATAATCTTAGAGTGTTGGCGGCAGCAATGAATTTAAGTAACCACATGATGGTTAGCGTGCCGGAACAGGGATTGATTCTCCGTTTATTAGAAAGAGATAGAACAGGGGGGCTATCTACAAGGCAATTAGCCGAACTATGTGAAGTCTCGATTTATAGAGTCAGGCATTTGCTTCTTCCTTTGGAAAAAGAGGGGAGAATTGCTAGGGATAAAATGCAAAAACACCATCGGTGGTTTTTATCTGAAGAGTCTGTAGAAATTGCAAACGATTCTAACAAGGCGGTTTTTTGTTTGCAACAATGAAGGTTAACTCGGAATCATCACCTTAATATAAAAAAATTAAATAATGAAGATCTCGCAGATTTACAAGAATGTTCTTATTTTATGATTTTTGCCATGTGGCGCAATGTCGCTAGCGTTTTTTAATCATGTTTAATATTGTCATTATGTGTTTTTTCTGAAATGTAAATATTAAAAGATGCCATTTTTATTTTTTCATCAGTCGAGATGAGAATGAAAACTAGAATTTCCAATCTGCATTGATGGTTTACAGATTTCATTTGATGATTTTGATAAAAAGCTAATATAGCTTTAATGTTAAAATTGCCAATTGAGAGTTCGTTTAACTTTTATAACATTGGGCTAGTGAGAGGGATACTTTTCTAACAAAAGATGAAATGTGCCCTTTTTTTTGGGCAGCGTGTGCCGTGAATATGACTACCGCGCACGTTGTTATGAATTTGCTCACGCCGAGTGGTTAATGTGCTGCCATAAGTTTGAGGGCAGAATTGTGTATGCACCCGTCACTGACTAACCTTCTAGGCTGTTTTGTATTTCACTTTCAAGCAATGCGGCGTAGTATCTCCACCTTGATTGTTTTCTAACCACCATTTTATATGATCCAAATATTGCCGCTGTCTGAAGTTCCAGAACACTGTGAGTTGATAACTAATTGGTTATTCACGTCTTTTGGCAGTAAAAATAGCCGAGATTTTTTTGCCAGCATTGTGCGTAGCAGCCTGCGCGCTGAAGGTTTGCCGATAACCTTTGTGGCTTTGCAAGACGAGAAGCCAGTGGGCACCGTGGGATTGTGGCGCTGTGATTTGATTAGCCGCCAAGACCTATTTCCATGGCTGGCCGCACTTTACATTGATGAAGGTCAGCGTGGTCAAGGATTAAGCGTTCAGCTACAGCGTTATGTGGAGGACTTTAGCCGCCAAGCCGGATTTAAAGAACTTTATCTCTACGCGGCCTTTGCAGATTATTACGAACGTTTTGGTTGGCAGTATATTGGCGACGGACTGGACTATCCTGACCAGCCCGTGCGTTTGTATCGGAAGGAGATCTAACTCAAACGGTTTCCTGATCGTTTTTCTAAGCCGCCATGCCAAGGCCGACAATATTGGCTGCTAATATGATGATTAGGCAGCCAATACACAGCACGCTGACTGGCTTTTTGCTCTGGCACTTCCACTCTTTTAGCAATAATCCTACAATGCCGCCGCACAATACGTAGAAGCTCATGTGCAGCATCCAGCTCATATAGTCGTATTGGGCCGGAATTTTGGCGTGTCCCCACGCATAGAAGAAGAATTGCAGATACCACATGGTACCGCCCAGCACGGAAAACAACACGTTAACCACGATAAGCCTTTTCGCCAAAGAGAAGTCTGCTTTAATTGAGATGTTTTTCATGGTGGCTAAACGAATAAAGCAGTAACCGAGGTTGATGACGGCCCCGCCCCCCATAATGATCACATAGCTCGGCAATGCGACATAAAGAGAATCGATGCCTAATGCAGCTGCGGCTTCATGCATTGGCTTCGCGGCATCCATGGCAAACGACATTCCCGCAGAAAAAATCCCGCACATGACGGCGAGAATCAGGCCCTTTTTCAGGTTGAACTCTTCGGCACGGATCCCTAGGGCGCGTTCCTTGAGTAAGCCAGCATAGCTGACCGTTGCCACCCCAATCAGCGCGACTAACACACCCAGCAACGTCATGCGTCCGCCGGGCGTTCCGAATAGCACGTCGACACGGCCTTGAATAATCGGGGTCATCAAGGTGCCAATGATGAGCGTAATACCGATGGCAATGCCGATCCCCATCGACATGCCGAGGTAGCGCATCGTTAGGCCGTAGTTGATGTTGCCGATGCCCCACATGGCGCCAAATAAAAAGACGGGAAGCAGCACCGAGAAACTAAATGAGCCGTAATAAGCCCAAAAGTTAGGCAGCAGGATGTAGCTCACTAACCAAGGCAAGACCAGCCACGAGACAAATCCGCCGATAGACCACATGGTTTCCCATGACCAATGTTTTACCTGTTTAAATGGCGCATAAAAGCATGCAGCACTGGCCGCGCCAACCAGATGCCAGATGATTCCCAAAACAATAGAGTCGTTCATTCGTCCTATCCTTTTTGTTATAGGTGAGAAGCGGCAATGGAATGCATCAATGTGTAGGGCGCCACTTCTCTGACGATAGGAGTCTAAATAGTGTGCAGATTTCACACCTTCGGATAGCTGCCGCGCAAGGCTTAGGGATGGCAGAATTTAGCAGGTTGGACCGATGGCGATCACAAAAGCATTTAAAAGCAGAGGGTTATTACGGTGCGCGTGGCAGCCAATGGGAATCGATGCACATTGAAGGAATGCTATGAAATATAAGAACTTTCTTATGAATATAAATTTCTTTAACCAAAATTAGCTTTTAGGGAATAAGCTATTTATGATTGCCAACGTATACCTGCCGTACTTCAAACTGCATTTTTGTTGGCTGTGTTCACACTCTCGAACCGCTGATGTGCCGCTTCAATGCAATTCGAATTATGTTGGGTACAATCTATTTTTTGGTGCGTCGGAGGCCATTAGGTATACTCTATGGCTAACCTGTCGAGGGATGAGAAACGCGATGTCTGATTTGGAAGTGCAACTGCGTAATTCGCTAGCGGCTTTAGATGATCTTAAAGAAAGCTTTGAGCAACAGCGTCTCGTATGGCAACAAGAATGCGAAGGAATACGCATGCAGCTCGAACAGGCGCGTCAGCGCGAAGCTGCTCTCCTGCTTAAGAATGAACAGCTGACACGCAAGCTGGTTGAAATGGGCTCTTTGCCAGAAAATAATCCGTTGTTAAAGCAGTTCAAGATGGTTGGAGCGCATATTGAGGCTTTAGCTCAGGAGGCGACTGCATTTAATAATTATATTTCTTCGGTGTCGGCGCCAGAAACCCACTAAGGGAAATCTTGACTGACGTGATACCCAAGCCGCTCATTATGAGCGGCTTTTTAGTATTAGCAGCCGCACTGTGCGGTTTTTGACTTTTGTCCGGCAAACGAGAAGCCTTCATCCTGCCATCCCATTACTCCTCCGATCATCTCCTTCACGGGATAACCTAATTGGCTGAGTTTTAATGCGGCCTTTTGTGCACCGTTACAGTGTGGCCCCGCGCAATACACCACAAATAGAGTCTCGCGAGCGAAGCGCTGATATAGGCGCTGATCCATCTCTTTATGAGGAATATTGATGGCTTGCGGAAGGTGGGATTGCTGGTACAACGCTGGCGAGCGCACGTCGAGTAATACAAAATCCACCTGTGGCTGCTGTAAACACGCATGAACATCAGAACAGTCGGTCTCAAACTGAAAGCGGCGCGCAAAATAGCGTTCGGCTTCAATAGAATCTGCGGCCGGAATACGGCTAACTAAGCTGGTCATCGTTGAAACTCCCTCATTTGAATGAATTTCTACTGTATTGTGCATTTCATCTTGCCTACAGTGGCAGATGTGCCATCTTTCCTAGTAAATCTGCCAATGAATGCATTGTATGAATGAATATCCCGGACTAGTGGCAACGTTAGCCTACGATGGTCTATGTAGCTTTGAGTTTGGTATTGCGCTTGAAGTTTTTGCCTTGCCCCGCTCAGAATTCGACTTCCCGTGGTATCGACACGTCGTGGTGGGCGTTGATCAGGGCCCGATGCGTGCGGCCAACGGCGTTACCCTACTGGCCGAATATGGTCTAGAGCAGTTGGCGCAGGCCGATACGATTATTATCCCCGGCTGGCGTGGCAATGATGTCATGCCGCCACAGCCGCTTATCGATGCATTGCGTAGCGCTTATGCCAGAGGCGCACGATTTATTACCATTTGCTCAGGGGTTTTCGTTTTGGCTGCTGCGGGAATCCTCGCTGGAACGCGTGTCACAACCCACTGGCGTTACTGTGAACAACTCGCCAAGCGCTATCCTGATATTCAGGTGGATGCCGATGTGTTGTATGTCGACAGTGGACAGGTGATCACCTCAGCGGGCAGCGCAGCAGGTATTGATGCCTGTTTACATTTAGTTAGCCGTGATTATGGTGTGCAGGTGGCGAATCGTGTGGCGCGGCGTTTGGTGATGGCTCCACAGCGTAGTGGGGGGCAAAAGCAGTTTATTCCGCAAACACCGGTGAAAAAGACAACCGATGCCCTTCAGCGTTTGATGACGCAGATACTGACCAATCTGCATTTAACCTGGAGTGTGCGCATTATGGCTCAAGAAGTGAATATGAGTGAGCGTACTTTGGTTAGGCGCTTTGTGGCGGTTCTCGGTGTACCGCCAGCGACTTGGCTGCAGCAGGCAAGAATGTCCTTAGCCTGTGAGCTATTAGAGCTGGGGGAGATTCAGATTGAGCGCGTAGCTGAGCGCTGTGGTTTTAATACCAGTGAAGGTTTTCGTCAGGCATTTCGTCAACAGTTTGGCGTAACGCCGTCGATCTATCGCCGCCGTTTTTCAGAGTCAAATCCACAAAGAAGCGTCTAACTCTGTTACATATTCACATTGCTAATAGGGGCAAATTGGATATTAATAGACACATTATTACGAACGTTTTTTAGTCAGTCGGTCCTGCCGTCTGATGTATTCATTAAGAAGGTGTTTATGGAAGGTATCAGTATTACCAAATTGTTGGTGATTGCGGTTCTGGTTATTCTGCTGTTCGGTACAAACAAACTGCGCACTCTGGGCGGTGACCTCGGTGCTGCCCTGAAAGGCTTTAAGAAAGCCATGAATGACGACACAGCTAAACCAAGTGCGGATGCCGATAGCGCCGCACCTCGCGTTGACCATAAAGACTAATTCGGTTTTTCAGCCCTCGCTGAGTGACCAATAAAAAAACCGTAGAGAGTGAGCCCTCTACGGTTTTTTCTGTTCTGTTTGCCAAGTATTGAGGTTGCAGTGAGTTTCACCGAGACCTCATGATTTTGGCTGTCAGTCTGTTCTCTTGTAAAAAAATATTTCTACGGAAACAGACTTATCTTTACTTAACTTCCACGCCCTTGGCCTGCAAATCAGCATGGTAAGAAGAGCGCACGAACGGACCACAGGCGGCATGGGTAAAGCCCATCGCCATCGCTTCAGCTTTCATCTCTTCAAATTCGTCAGGGCTGACATAACGCTGTACCGGAAGATGATGGCGGCTAGGCTGTAAATACTGTCCCAGCGTTAACATCGTTACGCCGTGCGCACGCAGGTCGCGCATCACTTCAATGATTTCGGCATTGGTTTCACCTAAACCAACCATTAGACCCGATTTGGTTGGGATCTCTGGATGCGCAGCCTTAAAGTTTTCCAGCAGTTTCAGCGACCAGTTATAGTCGGCACCCGGACGTACTTGGCGATAGATACGCGGTACGTTTTCAAGGTTATGGTTGAATACGTCCGGCGGTGTTTCCGTCAGAATATCTAATGCGCGTTCCATACGACCACGGAAATCAGGCACCAGCGTTTCAATGCGGATGGTTGGGTTTTTGGCGCGAATGGCACGAATACAATCGGCAAAATGCTGCGCACCGCCGTCGCGCAGATCGTCGCGGTCAACGGAGGTAATCACCACGTAACGCAGGCCCATATCGGCGATGGTTTGTGCCAGCTTTTCGGGCTCGTTGGCGTCTGGCGCTACTGGGCGTCCATGTGCCACGTCGCAGAATGGGCAACGACGGGTACAAATTGCACCGAGGATCATAAAGGTTGCCGTACCGTGGTTAAAACATTCCGCCAAGTTAGGACAGGAGGCTTCTTCACAGACCGAGTGCAGGCCATTTTTACGCATGGCCGCTTTAATGCCTTGAATACGACTGGAATCCGCAGGGAGCTTGATTTTCATCCACTCAGGTTTGCGCAGCAGCTGTTCTCTTTCGACGGCCACGGTTTTTACCGGGATCAGGGCCATTTTGTCTGCGTCACGGTATTTGACGCCGCGTTCCATCAGAATTGGTTTACTCATAATCTTGCGGGTTCCAGTTGCTTGACTCGACTGATTGATAGCCAAGTATTTGAATAAATTGCTCGACCAGTACCGGCTGTACATCTTCAAGCGTAACGCCGGGGTTGAGTGCGCTGATCTGTGTCATTTGCATGCCAGCATAACCACAGGGGTTAATTCGGCTAAACGGGTCGAGATCCATGGTGGTGTTCAGTGCAAGCCCGTGGAACGAACAGCCTTTACGGATGCGTAGTCCCAGCGAGCAAATTTTTTGTTCTCCAACGTAAACGCCGGGGGCGTCAGCTCTGGCATGAGCATCAATATCGAATTTGCCCAAGGTGTTAACCACGGTTTGTTCAATGGCCGTTACCAGTTGGCGTACGCCGAATTTATTACGTTTTAAATCGACAAGGACATACATCACCTGCTGACCGGGGCCGTGATAGGTCACCTGTCCTCCGCGATCGCTTTGGATCACGGGAATATCACCAGCGGCTAATACGTGTTCGGCTTTGCCAGCCTGACCTTGGGTAAACACCGGATGATGCTGAACCAACCAAAGCTCGTCGGGCGTGCTCTCCGTACGCTGGTCGGTGAAGGTGTGCATAGCTTGTGATACGGGAACATAGGGTTGCAACCCCAGTTGACGCAGTATGATCTTGTCTTGTTGCAAACGAGTCATCATCCGGTTACAGAATTGGTAAAGCCATTATACCGAGATGAACCCCCAGCGACCAGTGCTGATCATCCAAAAAAGAGCGGCCCGATAGGGCATTTGTGCCATATCGGGCCGTTTCTCCTTCATACTTGAAAGGAGGTAATCGTTAAAGAACTGTAATTACAATACCATACGGACGATTTCGATTTTGCCCAGTTCTTCGTACAGCGTTTCTACCTGCTCAATATGGGTCGCATTGATGGTGATGGCGACAGAGTGGTAGTTGCCTTTGCTGCTTGGTTTAACCTGCGGCTGATAGTCGCCGGGTGCATGGCGCTGCACCACTTCGACCACCTGATCGACCAGCTCAGGCTGCGCTAAACCCATGACTCTATAGGTAAAAGAGCATGGAAAATCGAGCAGTTCATTCAGTTTAGTTTTCATGTTGCGCTCCAGCGTGTTACTTCAATCTATAAATTATAACTCCCGCCGAAGCGGGAGTTATTGTTATTCATTATATGGGGATGGATTTTCCCCATTTCAAGAGGCCGGATTAGCCGAACCAGCGATGGAACATCAGTTTGATGTGATCGACCATACGGCTGAAGAAACCACCCTCTTGAACTTCATTCAGAACCACTAATGGGCGTTGCTCGATGGTTTTACCATCAAGTTGGAAGTTAATGGTGCCTACTACCTGATTTTTAGCTAAAGGCGCATCAAGTTCGGTTGAGTTCAGCGTGTAGCTGGCTTTTAGATCTTTCATGCGACCACGAGGGATAGTCAGATAAACATCTTTATCAACGCCCAACTGCGCACGATCGGTATCGCCGAACCATACTGGCTCAGAGGCGAACTCGCGGCCTGCTTTCAGCGGAGAAACTGTTTCAAAGAAACGGAAGCCCCAGGTCAGCAGTTTTTTGCTTTCGCTTTCACGGCCTTTGCTGGTGTGTCCACCTAATACCGCCGAGATCAGACGCATCTGACCTTCGGTGGCGGAAGCCACTAAGTTAAAGCCCGCAGATTCAGTGTGACCGGTTTTGATGCCGTCAACGTTCATGCTGGTATCCCACAGCAGGCCGTTACGGTTCATCTGGCGAATGTTGTTAAAGGTGAATTCTTTCTCTTTGTAGATAGAGTATTCATTTGGTACATCGCGGATCAGCGCCTGACCAATCAGTGCCATATCGCGCGCGGAGCTGTACTGGCCATCGGCATCCAAACCGTGAACGGTCTGGAAGTGGGTGTTCTGAAGACCTAACGCTTTCACGTAGTTGTTCATCAGGCCCACAAAGGCGTCTTGACTACCGGCAACATAATCGGCCATCGCCACACAGGCGTCGTTACCCGATTGCAGGTTGATACCACGGATCAGCAAGGAAACCGGTACGCGATCGCCGGGTTTCAAGAACATCAGCGATGAACCTTTGAAAACAGGGTTACCGGTTGCCCACGCATCTTGGCCTACGGTTACAACGTCCTGCTCGGTAAATTTACCGGCTTTCATTGCCTGACCGATAACATAGCTGGTCATCATTTTTGTCAGGCTGGCAGGGTTACGGCGTGCATCGGCGTTAGATTCAGCCAGAACTTTGCCTGAGTTGTAGTCAATCAGAATATAGGCTTCCGCATCGATCTGCGGCACGCCTGGGATCATAGTCTTAAGGTTGACGTCATCAGCATGGGCAACATTGATCATACCAATGGCGAGAAGGCTGCTGAGCGCAATGCGTTTCATCGAACGGGAAGTGAGAGTGTATTTCATGATAAGGACTACAACATCCGTGAATTAAGTGAAAAAAACGAGCCACACTATAACAGAAGCCGATTTATGGTTCATGCCTGAACGGGCACCAATCGGGCCTCTTTACATAAGCAATGTGTGACTAATTATTGCATAGCCCGCCGTTTTGGCGGGCATTTGAGCTTACTGAGCGCTAGCAATGAATGATTGTTGCTGTGCTTCGCTGGCTAAACGTTGCTGAAGTGCCGCAGCTTCTTGGCGGCTTGCGAACGGCCCCAATTGCACACGGAACATTGCGCCGTTGGGTGATACTTTACCCGGCACACCAAATTGCTGGCTTAATTTCTGCTGCCATTGCTGGGCACGAGCACCGTCGCTTACCGCACCGACCTGCACCACAAATTTTCCATTAGCGGATGCCGCAGGCACCGAAGATGCGACGGGGGCAGCAACGGCCGCAGGGGCTGAAACAGGTGCCGGTGCAGCTACGGGTTCGCTACCTTCTAATACGCCGGTACGCAATGGCTGTGGAGCACCAAGGAAGCCGCTGGCGTTGCTGGTTGGCGCAGAAACCGGCATATCACCGTCTGACTCCAGCGCTGCTGGCGTTGGGTTCGCCACAGGACGCACCGCAACCGGTGTATCCGAAGGTGATGGGCTCATCGATACCTGGGTGGTTTCCTGTCCGATAGTTGGACGAGAAGGCAGCGCATAGCTCTGTTTGGCAATCGTGGTACCAATCGTACCCGGGCCAGACATCGTACCGTCTGGCGCAACGTTGATGAAATCGATGCGAACTTTGGTGTTATTTGAGATGTTTAAGCGATCGGCGGCGGCGCGTGAAAGGTCAATCACCTTGCCGGAAGTATAAGGGCCACGGTCGTTCAAACGCACCACGAGGCGACGTCCGTTAGCGAGGTTGGTGACGCGGACATAGCTTGGCAGAGGCAGCGTGGCGTGGGCCGCGGTCATCGCGTTAGGATCAAACTGTTCGCCGATAGCGGTCATATTACCGCCGTTTTCTTCACCGTAGGACGTTGCATAGCCCACCTGTGAAAAGTTTGATGGATCCTGAACCACTTTGTATTTTGTGCCGTTAACGCTGTAATCCTGACTGGTTGCAGGATTAAAGGGTTCATAGCGGGGCTCTGCACCGCTAATTTCTTCTACCGGGCCGTTATACGCAGGCTGCTGAGGAGCCGGGGTCTCGGTGGTTGTGGTGTTGGTACAGCCCGCCAAAAACAGACTGAGTAAACCAGCACTAAGCCATGATTTATGCGCCATTCGCATCGCGACCTCTATAGGTTCTTAGATAACATTTTTCTGTGAGTGTGGATCGACATAACGATACCAAACCCGGCCATGAGAACGATCAGGGCGGAACCGCCGTAGCTGACCAGTGGCAAAGGTACGCCAACCACGGGCAAAATTCCACTGACCATACCGATATTCACAAAAACATAAACGAATAAAATCAACATTAAACCGCCAACCATCACGCGGCCAAAGGTGGTCTGCGCTTTGGCTGCAATCATCAGCCCGCGCATGATGGTGAGCAGATACAGCCCCAACAGCACCAACACCCCCACTAAGCCCAGCTCTTCCGCCAGTACGGCAAATATAAAGTCGGTGTGGCGCTCAGGCAGGAATTCGAGCTGTGACTGGGTGCCGTGCAGCCAGCCTTTACCGCCAAAACCGCCGGAGCCAATCGCAATCTTAGACTGAATAATATGGTATCCCGCACCCAGCGGATCGCTCTCAGGATCCAGCAGCATCATAACGCGAGCCTGCTGATAATCGTGCATCAGGAAGAACCACAGGATAGGGATAAATGCGGCAACCAGCACGACGGCGACCAAAATTAACCGCCAGCTTAGCCCTGCAAGGAACAGAATAAACAGCCCCGAAGCGGCAACCAGAATTGAGGTACCGAGGTCAGGCTGCGCGGCGACCAGCAGCGTTGGCATGAAGATTAAGATTAAGGCGATGCCAGTATTCTTTAGCGACGGTGGACAGACGTCACGGTTGATAAAGCGTGCCACCATCAACGGCACCGCAATTTTGGCAATCTCAGAAGGCTGAAAACGAACAAATCCCAAGTCTAACCAGCGCTGCGCGCCTTTACTGATCTGACCGAAGGCATCAACCAGAATCAGCAAGATGACACAGAACACGTAAAGGTAAGGCGCCCAGCTTTCATAGACGCGCGGGGGAATCTGGGCCATAACCAGCATGACGCACAGCCCCATGAAGATCTGACCGATTTTACGTTCCATCATGCCAACGTCTTGGCCGCTGGCGCTCCACATAACGAAGGCGCTATAGGCTAAGATTGAAAGAATGCAGAGCAAAAAGGGCAGGTCGATATGCATCTTTGCCCAGATAGAACGTTTCTGTTGGTTGTCTGTCATGATTAACCTGTATGCCTCATCAGTCGCCTTCAACGCCCGGAGGCGGTGCGTTTTCACTTGGGAGCGTCGTATTGTTATCGCCTAACATGATGTGGTCGAGGATCTGACGCACGATAGTCCCGACGGCCGGTCCTGCGCCACCATTCTCAAGAATGATGGCAACTGAAACCTGCGGGTTGTCGTACGGCGCAAACGCCGTCATCAGTTTATGGTCGCGCAAGTGCTCGGCTAAGGTGTGGGCGTTATAGGTCTCATATCCAAAGACCTGCGCGGTACCTGATTTAGCGGCTATCTTGTACGGTGCATTGGCGAAATACTTATGTGCCGTTCCGTTGGCGCGATTAGCGACGCCATACATTCCATCTTTGGCTATTTCCCAATAACCGGAATGTATATCGCCAATCTGTACTGCATCCTGCTGCTTGTACGGTACCAACTGTCCGTTGATACGCGTGCTGTTCAGCAGGTGAGGAACTTTCATATTCCCGTCGTTGATCAGCGTGTTTAACGCCTTGGACATTTGGATTGGCGTTGCCGTCCAATAGCCCTGACCGATTCCGACTGGAATGGTATCACCCTGATACCACGGTTTTTTATAACGTTTTTGTTTCCATTCGCGCGTCGGCATCAGGCCGGAACGCTCTTCTGACAGATCGATACCCGTGTATTGTCCATAGCCGAATTTACTCAGCCACTCAGACAGACGGTCGATGCCCATATCGTAGGCGACCTGATAGAAGAAGGTATCCGCAGATTCCTCTAGCGCTTTGGTGACATTCAGACGGCCATGGCCCCATTTTTTCCAGTCACGGAAGCGTTTCTCTGAGCCAGGTAACTGCCACCAGCCGGGGTCGAACAGGCTGTAGCTTTTGGTAATGACGCCCGCGCTAAGCGCCGAAACGGCGATATACGGTTTAACGGTAGAGGCTGGCGGGTAGAGGCCTTGCGTGGCACGGTTTATCAGCGGGCGATTTGGGTCATTCAGTAAACGCTGATATTCCTTACTAGAAATTCCGTCCACGAACAGGTTTGGGTCATAGCTTGGGTTTGACACCATCGCTAAAATCCCACCGGTACGCGGGTCGCTCACCACCACGGCGGCACGGCTTCCCACGAGGAGTTGCTCAAGATAACGCTGGAGATTCAGATCCAGCGTTAGATAAATATCTTTACCCGCCTGCGGTGGCTGCTCATGCAATTGGCGGATCACGCGCCCACGGTTGTTCACTTCAACTTCTTCATAGCCCGTTTTGCCGTGCAGAACGTCTTCATAATAGCGTTCAATGCCCAGCTTTCCGATGTCATGGGTCGCAGCGTAGTTGGCTAGCTTGCCGTCTTTATCTAAGCGGTCAGCGTCTTTTTCATTAATTTTAGAGACATAGCCAATGACGTGGGTAAGTGCCGAACCATAAGGATAGAAGCGGCGTTGGTAGCCTTTAACTTCAAATCCAGGGAAGCGGAATTGGTTGACGGCAAAGCGTGCGACCTGAACTTCGTTGAGCGCAGTTTTCACCGGAATAGAGGTAAATCGACGCGAGCGTTTGCGTTCTTTCTGGAAGTTATCGAGATCTTCGTCGGTGAGATCGACGATAGAACGTAAAGCATCAAGTTCTGCCTTCAAGTCATCGACTTTCTCTGGCATCACTTCAAGCTGATAAATTGTGCGGTTAAACGCAAGAGGAGTGCCGTTTCGGTCATAGATCATGCCGCGGCTAGGTGCAATGGGCACCAGTTTGATACGGTTCTCGTTGGAGCGGGTTTTGTAATCCTCAAAGCGCAGGATCTGAAGATGGTACAGATTAAAGACCAAGACGCCAGACAGAATCAATATGCCGAGAAATGCAACGAGAGCACGGCGTATAAACAGGGCGGACTCTGCTGAATAATCACGAAAAGGGTTACGGTCTATTTTCATTCCATTCCGTCGTGTTCTGGGTGATTGCTTGGATAAATAAGAGAGCTCAACGGCGAAGCTTGTGGCTAGCGCCGTTGATACTGGCTATTCACGATGATACGGATGGTTCGTCGTGATGCTCCATGCGCGATACAGGCTTTCTGCAACCAGAACGCGCACCAGTGGATGCGGCATCGTCAGCGTGGATAGCGACCAGCTTTGCTCGGCGGCAGCCTTACACGCCGGCGCTAATCCCTCAGGACCGCCGATGAGAAGGCTAACATCACGGCCATCTTGCTTCCAGCGTTCTAGCTGCGAAGCAAGCTCTGGCGTATCCCACGGTTTTCCTGGGATATCGAGCGTGACGATACGGTTACCTTTACCCACGGCGGCTAACATCATCTCGCCTTCTTTTTCCAGAATGCGTTTGATATCGGCATTTTTACCGCGTTTCCCTGCCGGAACTTCAATCAGTTCGAACGGCATATCCTTAGGAAACCGTTTGAGGTAATCGGTAAATCCCGTTTGTACCCAGTCTGGCATTTTGGTACCCACGGCGACCAGTTGCAGCTTCACCGATTAACTCCAGAGCTTTTCCAGTTCGTACAGGCGACGACTTTCTTCCTGTAAAACGTGAACAATCACGTCGCCCAGATCGACCACGATCCACTCAGCGCCGTTTTCGCCTTCGATACGCGGAGGCAACAGGCCAGCCATACGTGCTTCTTGTACTACGTGAGTAGCAATAGAGTGAACATGACGGCTAGAGGTACCGGTACATACGATCATGCAATCGGTGATGCTTGATTTGCCAGCGACATCAATAGCGACGATATCCTGAGCTTTCAAATCATCAATTTTATCAATAATAAATTCTTGGAGCGCTTTACCTTGCAAAGGTTCCCCCTCGGGTTGGAGCTAGTATTGCGCGGAATAACGTTTTCAAATAAAACCGTTTATTCGGGCAATCAAATCTTTAAAGTTAGAACCATGGCATATCACATAACGAAATGGATTCGGCTGCGATATCGGTTCTGCGAAAATAGGCCGCGGAGTATAACACGCGACCAGAGCTAACGGTACAGCCCCTGTAATTCGATATAGCGTTGAACCGCACGTGGGAGTAAATCATCACAGCTGATGCCTTGATGGCGGCGCTGACGAATATCCGTTGCTGAAATAGCAAGTAGAGGCGTATCAGCAAGATAAATACAGCCATGGGGCCGCTGGCTGAGGTGCGTCGCATCATAAACGCGATGTTGCTCGAGCCAGTTTTGTAGCTCAGGTGTATCCAGACGATCGGAATATCCCGGACGCGCGCATACCAGCAAGTGACAGTAATGCAGGATTTCTTCCCAACGATGCCATTTATGCAGGGTCAACAAAGAGTCTTGGCCGATGATAAAGGCTAACGGTGCGGCAGCACCTCGCTCTTGGCGAACTTCAATCAACGTATCAATGGTATAGGAGGGCGTTGTGCGGTGCAGCTCTCGTTCATCAACCGAAAACAGCGGATTGCCGGCGATAGCCAACTCAACCATCGTTAAGCGTTGCTGCGCATTGGCCTCTGGCTGAGGGCGATGCGGAGGAACATGATTGGGCAACAAGGTGACATTTTGCAGGCCAACTTCCTGTGCCATCGCGGTGACCGGCTTAAGGTGCCCATAATGAATGGGATCAAAAGTACCGCCAAAGAGCGCGGTTAAGCGATGTTTAGCGGCAGCCTGCAGATGTTCATTCGGCATTGAGCATACTCTCCGGCAACGATTTTCCGCAAAGTAGCAGCGTTAGCGACTCCAGTTCACTCCATACGGATTGGCCGTAGTCTTGTTTGAGAATGACTTCAATGTGTGACAGCAGTGCGATGGACTGATGAAGCTGCTGAAGACTAAGAAGTTGTAACGCCTGAGTCATCGCCGGTCTACGATTCTGCCAAACCTTGTGCTGATCAAACAGATTGCGCAGTGGTGTATGGCTCATCTGGCTTTTTAGCGTCATCAACAACAAAACTTCCCGTTGCACGGTACGCAGTAAGATCACGGGCTCCATGTCTTCTTGGCGTAGCTGCTGCAAAATATGCCATGCACGTTTGCTTTTACCAGCAAGAATAGCGTCCACCCAGTGGAACGGCGAAAAATGAGCCGCATCACTAACGGCTTCTTCAACGCGAGGCAGCGTTAATTTTCCGTCTGGATAGAGCAATGAAAGACGCTCTAAAGCCTGAGATAGCGCTAATAAATTGCCCTCATAGCAGTAGCAAATGAGCTGGTTGGCTGCTTCGTCTAACTGCAAATTCATCTGTTTGGCGCGGGTGGCAACCCAACGTGGGAGCTGTGCTTGCTCTGGCGTTTGGCAACTGATCATAACCGCATTTTGGCTAAGCGTTTTAAACCATCCGGCATTTTCTTGTGCTTTGGTTGGCTTATTACCACGGATAATCAGCAATAGATCGGGGTGCAGCAAGGTAGACAGCTTGGTCAGCTGTTCGCCGATTGCGGCATTTGCACCGTTTTCTGGCAACGTCAGAGAGATAATTTGGCGGCTGGCAAACAGGCTCATCGCCTGAGAAAGGCTAAAGATGCTTTCCCAATCGGTATGAGCATCAAGCGCAAAGGTGAAATATTCAGTAAAGCCATGCTCTTGCGCCTGTTGGCGGATAAGATCAAGGCTTTCCTGTAAGAGCAACGGCTCGTTGCCCATAACTAAATAACAAGCGCGCAGCCCCTCACGGAGCTGCGCGGCAAGTTGCTCAGGATAAACGCGAGTCATTGTGCGCTAATACTGCCTGTAGATTTAATCGCGGTGGTTGGCACAGTGGCACCGGTGTTGACTGAGTTAAAGTCATTGGCGCTTTGCACTTTTGGCGCAGCCACTTCTGCATTCATGCGGTTGTCGTTGTTTTGCAACTCAGCAGCATGAACAGAGAGTAGTTTACGAACCAGTTGTTGTGCCGCCTGATCGCGCATCTCCTGACGGATCATCTCCTGCTCGGCATCTTTCGCCAGCGCAGTTAATGGGTTGTCGAAGAACGAGCGATAAACGCGCACGGTCAATGGATAGAGATCGTGTCCACGCACTAATACCTGCGCATTCACATTTAACACCATTTGGTATTCAGCCGTTTTACCATCTTTGAAGATCGACACGGTTTCTTTGGATTCGCTGCTGCCAACAATACGCAGTGATGGCAGTTTATCTGAACCATCAGCCGGTTTTGCTGCTGTCGCAGAGTTATCCACGATGCTAGCGCTGCTGGTTGTGGTCGCGTCCGTCGTTTTCGAGTCGTCAACTTTAGGATCGACGATAGTAATACCGCTTAGGCGCAGCTGTTCACGAATAGAACGTGACAGTGGGCCATACGGGTCGCTCGTGTCAAACGTGATTTTCTGGAATTCGGTTGGCACCGACGTGTTACCACGCAGATGGAAACCACAACCGGCGGTAAGTACCGCCAGCCCCAGAACAGCAACTTTTAACAACGACGTCATAGTACGATGTCGCACAATTCCTCCTCGGCTCAACCTACAACTAGGTTCAGCAGTTTACCCGGAACGTAAATCACTTTACGAATGGTCACGCCGTCGAGATATTTAGCGACCTGAGCTTCTTGACCTGCAAGTTCGCGAACCTGCTGTTCAGTGGCATCAGCCGCAACGGTTACCTTGCCACGGACTTTACCATTAACCTGAACCACGATCAGCTTAGAATCTTCTACCATCGCTTTTTCGTCGGCTTGTGGCCACGGAGCAACGTCGATATCGCCTTCGCCGCCCAACGCTGTCCACATTTCGAAGCTAGCGTGCGGGGTGAACGGATACAGCATACGAACCACGGCCAGCAGAGCTTCCTGCATCAACGCACGGTCTTGCTCGCTCTCTTGTGGAGCACGAGCCAGCTTGTTCATCAGTTCCATAATCGCCGCGATAGCGGTGTTAAAGGTCTGACGACGGCCAATATCATCGCTGACTTTAGCAATAGTTTTATGCAGATCGCGACGCAGCGCTTTCTGATCTTCGTTCAGGTTTGCAGCGTTCAGCTCTGCGCATGCGCCTTTCTGTGAATGTTCGTAAACCAGTTTCCAAACGCGTTTCAGGAAGCGGTTAGCACCCTCAACGCCTGATTCCTGCCATTCCAGCGTCATTTCAGCCGGAGAAGCAAACATCATAAACAGGCGAACGGTATCTGCGCCGTAACGCTCAACCATGACCTGAGGGTCGATGCCGTTGTTTTTAGACTTGGACATCTTGCTCATGCCAGCATAAATAACTTCGCGGCCTTCGTTATCAACGGCTTTGGTGATGCGACCTTTTTCATCGCGCTCAACGGTAACGTCAACAGGGGAAACCCAGTTACGCTCGCCGTTTACGCCGGTGTAATAGAAGGCATCAGCCAGAACCATACCCTGACACAGCAGACGTTTAGCGGGCTCATCAGAGTTGACCAAACCAGCATCGCGCATCAGTTTATGGAAGAAGCGGAAGTACATCAGATGCATGATGGCATGTTCGATACCACCAACATACTGATCAACCGGCAGCCAGTAGTTAGCGGCTTCTGGATTCAGCATGCCTTCATTGTACTGAGGGCAGGTGTAGCGTGCGTAATACCATGAAGATTCCATGAAGGTATCAAAGGTATCCGTTTCGCGCAGCGCTGGCTGGCCGTTAACGGTGGTTTTTGCCCAGTTTGGATCGGCTTTGATTGGGCTTGTGATCCCATCCATCACCACATCTTCAGGCAGAATAACCGGCAGTTGATCTTCTGGCGTTGGAATGACGCTGCCGTCTTCCAGAGTGACCATTGGGATTGGCGCACCCCAGTAACGCTGACGAGAAACACCCCAGTCGCGCAGACGATAGTTCACTTTACGCTCACCAACGCCTTTCTCTACCAGCTTGTCTGCGATGGCGTTAAAGCCAGCTTCATGGCTCAAACCGTCAAATTCACCGGAATTGAACAGCGCGCCTTTATCGGTCATGGCTTCTGCATGAACGTCAGGCTCGCTACCGTCCAAATTCAGGATCACAGGCTTAATCTGCAAACCGTATTTAGTGGCAAACTCCCAGTCACGCTGATCGTGAGCAGGAACGGCCATTACGGCACCGGTGCCGTATTCCATCAAAACGAAGTTTGCTACCCAAACTGGCAGTTTTTCGCCCGTCAGTGGGTGAATCGCAAACAGGCCGGTGGCCATGCCTTTTTTCTCCATGGTTGCCATTTCTGCTTCGGCAACTTTGGTATTACGGCATTCGTCGATGAATTGAACCAGTTCAGGATTGTTAACAGCACCAAGCTGAGCCAGAGGATGGCCCGCCGCGACGGCAACGTAAGTTGCGCCCATGAAGGTATCTGGACGCGTAGTATAAACGGTCACTTTCTCATCGCTGTCTGCGACGTCGAAAGTAATTTCGACGCCTTCAGAACGGCCGATCCAGTTACGCTGCATGGTTTTGACCTGTTCAGGCCAGTTTTCCAGCGTATCAAGATCGTTTAGCAGTTGGTCTGCATAAGCGGTGATTTTAATGAACCACTGAGGGATTTCTTTACGTTCGACTTTGGTGTCGCAGCGCCAGCAGCATCCGTCAATAACCTGTTCGTTAGCCAGTACGGTCTGGTCATTCGGGCACCAGTTAACGGCGGAGGTTTTCTTATAAACCATGCCTTTTTCGTACAGCTTAGTGAAGAACCACTGTTCCCAACGATAGTAATCAGGATCGCAGGTCGCGATTTCGCGGCTCCAATCGTAGCCGAAGCCCAGCAGTTTAAGCTGGTTCTTCATGTATTCGATGTTGTCGTAAGTCCACGGAGCCGGTGCTGTTTTATTCTTAACCGCAGCGCCTTCTGCTGGCAGACCGAATGCATCCCAACCGATTGGTTGGAGAACGTTTTTACCCAGCATGCGTTGGTAACGGGAAATCACATCACCGATGGTGTAGTTACGCACGTGACCCATGTGGAGTCGGCCGGATGGATACGGGAGCATAGAGAGGCAGTAATATTTCTCTTTACTTGCATCTTCGGTAACCTGGAAGGTTTTCTTTTCATCCCAATGGCGCTGGACGTGTGATTCTATGTCCTCTGGACGATATTGCTCTTGCATGGCAGCTGGGGGTCCTGTTGGTTAAAAACAGCAATACCTTTTCTCTTTCGGGGTCAGCGATGTTGGCTGTTATCGAAAGACGTTAGGTATACGACTGTGATCTTTTTAAAAAACGTTTTTTTATGAAGTTTGGCTTTAGTACCGATCGCCATAGAATAGCCGATAAGCGCGGCGTGCAACAACCAAGAAGCGTCAACAAGAGGGCAATTCTTTGTGATTAAGGACAAAAGCGTTACGTTGAGATGCCGATCACAGCCTAAAGATCGTAGAGACTCAGGTATTTACGTCTAAAATGATTGTAGGTTAGGTTAAGGGTACGAATCAGATTACATTCACGTCACGCGGAGGTTTGGTATGAACAAGGTTGCTCAGTATTACCGTCAATGGGTCGCGGCATTAACCGAACGATTGAAAAACGGCGAGCGTGACATTGATGCACTGATTGAGAGCGCGGAAAAGCACTTAAACAAAGCGGAAGATCTCACGCATGATGAAGTAGAACAGATTAAGCTTGCCGTGCGACGCGATCTGGAAGAGTTCGCCCGCAGCTACCAAGAAAGCAAAGATGAGCTGACCGATAGCGTATTTATGCGCGTCATCAAAGAGAGTTTATGGCAGGAACTCGCCGATATTACCGACAAAACTCAGCTCGAATGGCGCGAGGTTTTCAAAGACGTCAGCCATCACGGCGTTTATCACAGTGGGGAAGTGGTTGGGCTTGGGCATCTCGTCTGCGAAAAATGCCACTACACGCTTGATTTCTATACCCCTGAAGTTTTGCCGCTGTGCCCAAAATGCGGCCATGACCAGTTCCACCGTAAGCCGTTCCAGCCTTAGGTTTTGGGAAACGTCATCCCCATTTTTCAGGGGATGACGAATAGTCAAACATCAATACAGCGAAACTCGCTCCATCAAGAGTTTCACAAACCCTTCTCGATCGACGTTGAGCAACACTTCGGTATTTGGCGTATTCCCAGTTAGGTTATAGACGTCTGCCACAGTCATGCCCGTGGTGTATTTCCCCTGTGTTTCTACGCCAACCCAGTAGTGTGCCGAGGTAAATAATTCAGGTTTAAGCAACCATGCCACGACGCAGGGATCGTGCATCGCTGCGCCCGGCAGTTTACGCGGCCCGCTAAGATAGAGCGGCAGATAGAAATCAAGCATTTCGGCTACGGCCTTTGCTACTGGATTATTTATAGCGCGAATTTGTTCGACTTCATCTGCCATCACCAAGGCTTGATGGGTCATATTTAGTCCAGCCATCACTAGTGGCACGCCCGATTGCAACACAATTTCAGCGGCTTCAGGGTCCACGATGATATTGAACTCAGCTGCCGGCGTGGCGTTACCGCCGTCGATGCCGCCGCCCATGAAGACGATGCGTGAAATCTTGGTTTTCAGCTCTGAGTATTGTGATAGCAATAGCGCGGCGTTGGTCATTGGCCCTGTTACGACTAGCGTTATCGGCGTATCTGATTCGCGAAGAATTTTTGCCATCAGTTCAACGGCATTGAGCGGATGAGGCTGAATGGTGGCGGCTGGCAGCTTGGTGGTTCCCATTCCGGTTTCGCCATGCACGTGGTCAGCAATCATTAATTTGCGCATTAGCGGTTGGTGCGCGCCGCCTGCAACAGGAATATCGGTACGCTGCATGAGCGTGAGTAACCCTAGCGCGTTGTGCAGCGTTTTCTCTGGGGTCTGGTTGCCCGCTGAGGTGGTGACGGCCTTGATATCCAACTCAGGGGAATGTAAGGCCATCGCCAGTGCAATTGCATCGTCAAGGCCCGGATCGCAGTCAAAAATGATAGGGGTTGGCATCGGTTTTCCTCCGTTAGCGCAGATTGGCGTAGGCGGTGCCGACGCGTTCAACCAGTAAATCGACGAATGCCTGACGATCGATATCCATCATTACGGTGGTATTTGGAGCGTTGTTGGTCAGGCTGTAGTAATCCACCACGGTCATTCCTTGTGTGTATTTACCTTGTGTTTCAACACCGACCCAGCGTTCAACGCAGGTAAACATTGATGGCTTAATCAGCCATGCGATGGTGCAAGGATCGTGTAGCGGAGCGCCTTGGAATCCCCATTTTTCCTGTTTGTGATATTCCATGAAGAAATCCAGCAGGTCAGCGACCACCGCGGCGACGGGATTATCCAACTGGCGGAAACGTTCAATATCTTCACTCATGATTTGGGCCCGATGGGTGACATCAAGTCCGGCCATAACTATCGGTAGCCCTGATTGGAATACGATTTCGGCCGCTTCAGGATCGACATAAATATTAAACTCGGCGGCAGGTGTCCAGTTGCCGAGCCCAGCGGCACCACCCATGATCACGATGCGCGCAATTTTGGGCTTTAATTCGGCATGTGAGGTGAGGAGTAATGCAATATTAGTGAGTGGCCCGGTCGCAACAATGGTCACCGGCTCTGCGCTCTCACGCAGGGTTTTGGCGATAAGCTCAACGGCATTGCATTGTTGTGGTGCGAAGTTGGGTTCTGGAAGCTCTGGGCCATCTAAACCGCTTTCGCCATGCACGTTGTCGGCGATGATTAGCTCGCGCATCAGGGGTTTCACTGCGCCACCCGCTACCGGAATATCGCTTCTTTGCAGCAACGTTAAAATGCGCAGAGCATTGCGTAGCGTTTTCTCTGGCGTTTGGTTGCCCGCGGAGGTGGTAACGGCTTTGAGGTCGAGCTCTGGTGAGGCAAGGGCAAGGATGAGCGCAATAGCGTCATCGTGGCCAGGATCGCAATCAAGGATAATAGGTAAAGACATTCGAGAAGACTCCTGTCATTAGCGGGTTTTATTGTTTGAGCATATTTATTTGAAGAAGATTGTTTAATAATGATTGTTTGAAAATTAATGTGTGACCAGCTTAACGCGCAGAAGAAATTTGGAATAGAAAAGCGAGTGGAAAGCGTGAGGTAATGCGCAATCCCACACGATTGTGGAAATTGCGCACGAAAACATTAATGAATGATTTTAGCGAGGAAATCCTTGGCGCGATCGGATTCTGGATTATTGAAGAAGTCGTCTTTGTTGCGATCTTCCACAATTTTGCCTTCATCCATAAAGATTACGCGGTTGGCTACTTTACGCGCAAAGCCCATTTCATGCGTCACCACCATCATGGTCATGCCTTCTTTTGCCAGTTCGACCATAACATCCAGCACTTCGTTGATCATTTCAGGATCGAGCGCCGAGGTGGGTTCATCAAACAGCATGGCGACAGGATCCATACACAACGCACGTGCAATAGCCACGCGCTGTTGCTGTCCACCGGAAAGCTGGCTAGGGAATTTGTCAGCATGAGAGCTAAGCCCTACGCGTTCCAGCAATTTTAGCCCTTTGCTTTTTGCCGCGGCTTTTTCGCGGCCTAGTACTTTCACCTGTGCCAACGTGAGGTTTTCGATAATCGACAAATGTGGAAACAGTTCAAAATGCTGAAAAACCATGCCCACTTTCGAGCGTAGCTTGGCTAAATCCGTACGTTTATCGTTAACCTGAATTCCGTTCACCGTGATCTCGCCTTTTTGAATCGGCTCCAGCCCATTAACGGTTTTTATCAACGTTGATTTACCTGAACCAGAAGGGCCGCATACCACCACCACTTCGCCTTTTTTCACTTCCGTGGAGCAGTCTGCCAGCACCTGAAAGTGACCATACCACTTAGAAACATTTTTCAGGGAAATCATCAAACAGTCCTTTTTTTCAAGTAATTAACCAGCGCCGAAGCGGCTAGGCTGATAATAAAATAGACAAAACCGGCAAACAGAATCATTTCTACCTGCGTTCCATCACGTTCCCCGATAGTTGACGCGGTGCGGAAGAAATCGGCCAAGCTGAGTACGTACACCAGTGAAGTATCTTGAAAGAGCACAATTCCCTGAGTGAGCAGCAGCGGCACCATGGCGCGGAACGCCTGAGGCAGGATCACCAAACGCATCGATTGCCAGTGGGTCATGCCTAACGCTAGCGAAGCGCCGGACTGCCCCTTGGACACGCTTTGGATGCCCGCACGAATGATTTCTGAGTAGTAGGCGGCTTCGAATAGAGAAAACGCTACCATGGCTGAGATAAGCCGAATATCGTTTTTTGGTGATAGGCCTAGAACTTGTTGTAATAAGCTTGGAACAACAAGATAGAACCAAAGTAAAACCATCACCAACGGTACGGAGCGGAACAGGTTGACGTAGAGCGTGGCAAACCAGCTAATCGGTTTGAACGACGATAAACGCATGACGGCTAAAACCGTACCCCAGATAATGCCAAAGACCACGGCGATAACCGTAATTTTTAGCGTAATCACCATCCCATTCATCAGATAGGGCAGGCTAGGAACAATAGAACTCCAATCAAACTCGTACATTATTTGCTCCCCATATTCCCTGGTAGCTGAATCTTGCGCTCGACGAAGTGCATGATCAGCATGATCACCGCGTTGATGGCAATATAGGCCAGCGTGATGGCGGTAAAGGATTCGTAGGCATGAGCAGAATAATCGAGCAGCTTGCCTGCCTGAGCCGCCATGTCGACCAGCCCAATAGTTGATGCGATAGCCGAGTTTTTCACCAAGTTAAGCATTTCGGACGTCATTGGCGGAACGATCACGCGATAGGCATTAGGCAACAAGACATAACGGTAGGTCTGTGGAAGCGTGAGCCCCATGGCTAAACCGGCGCTTTTTTGCCCGCGTGGCAGCGATTGAATGCCTGAGCGAACCTGTTCACACACGCGTGCAGCGGTAAATAATCCCAGACATAGCATCGAGGAAACGAAGAACTGGATGTTGGGGTCGAGCTCGCTCTTAAACCACATGCCGATATCAGCGGGCAATAATTCGGGGATCACTAGATACCACGTAAAGAATTGCACAATCAGCGGAACGTTGCGGAAAAGCTCGACGTAACACATGCCGAGGCTTGAGAGAAAGCGGTTAGGAACGGTGCGTAGGATACCGAAAATAGAACCGACGAAAAACGCGATGATCCACGCACAGATAGACAGGGCTACCGTGACCTGAAAACCAGACCAGATCCACCCCAGATACGTTGTGTTGCCGAAAGGTGCCTGTTGCAAAAAGATGCCCCAGTTCCAGTCAATAGACATAGATAGCTCCCTAAAGTGAGATACGGCAATAACCTATTCAGACGTCAGGCTGGGTAGATAACCGCACACACGAAAATTGATGACAGTCACTTTTAATTGGAGACAAGACAACTGCGGCGAGAAAAAGGGGGAGGGAACGATCTCCCCCAATCCCGTCTGCCTAAAGTTTTGTCAGCAATCTAGCGCCATTGCGTAACTCGAACGACAATGGCGATTGTCTCCGTCTCCTTAATTTTTACATCGTGCGGAGACTAGGATTTATTTAGCGATTTGGTCGTTAGGGGCTTTGAACAATGCTTTCATGTCATCAGAAAGCGCAAAGTTCATATTCATATTTTTTGGTGGAATTGGTTGATTGAACCAACGTTCAAACCATTTAGCGGCTTCGCCAGAGGTTTGCGCTTTGGCAATGGTTTCATCCATCAGCTTTTTAAAGGCTGGATCGTTCTTACGTAGCATACAGCCGTAGGCTTCATGCGACTGAGGAGTGCCGACGATTTCCCACTGATCGGGTTTCTTCGCTTTAGCACGCTCACCGGCCAATAAGGCGTCATCCATCATAAAGGCCACGGCGCGACCGCTTTCCAGAGTACGGAATGAGTCACCGTGATCTTTGGCGCTGATGATGCGCATTTTCATATTGTCTTTTTCGTTCAGCTTATTGAGCAGGATCTCAGAGGTGGTACCTGATGTGACCACGACCGGTTTGCCCGCCAGATCTTTGAAATCTTTAATATCGCCGCCTTTTTTCACCAGCAGACGAGTACCAACGACGAAGATCGAGTTAGAGAAAGCCGCTTGTTGCTGGCGCTCTGCGTTGTTGGTGGTGGAACCACATTCAAAATCAAAGGTCCCGTTTTGCAGCAGTGGGATTCGGTTCTGCGAGGTGATTGGCAACATTTTTACCTGTAAATTAGGCATGTTCAGCTGCTTTTTAACCGCATCAACGATTTGATTAGAATAGTCTTGGGAATAGCCCACCACTTTCTGTGCGTTATCGTAATAAGAGAAAGGTACAGAAGATTCGCGATGACCAACGACGATAACGCCGCTGCTTTTAATCTTTTGTAATGTGTCTGCAGAGGCTTCAGCTTTCTGGGCGTCTGCTGCTTTTGCTTCAT
The DNA here is from genome assembly GCF_002355555.1 of Hafnia sp. CBA7124. Taxonomy (NCBI): domain Bacteria; kingdom Pseudomonadati; phylum Pseudomonadota; class Gammaproteobacteria; order Enterobacterales; family Hafniaceae; genus Hafnia; species Hafnia sp. CBA7124. The sequence continues at coordinate 1,193,266 of NZ_AP017469.1, forward strand.
CTGCGGCGTGAGCCACGGTGCCAGACATACCGATTAGCAGCATTGATAACGCCAGTTTGCGCATTTGCATTCGCGTACTCCTTTGATTGTTGTGTTACAAGTTTCACATTTAATTGTTATATATAGCTTTTGTTACTGCTTTTTATCTGTTCGTACGTGGGGGCCGGAACGATGGCACCGCTGTACGTTTACCCATTGTCGAAATTGGTTGTCTCTTATTTGGCGTGCAAAATACGTCTGCACTTGATAGCAAAATAGCCTAATGTAACCAAATTGATATCTTTATGTTTATATTTTGAGACATAAACCGCACCATTTAGTGGCATAAAATTCCCGATGCACAAAAATAAAGCACTCAATGCATCAATTTTGTGCAGCGTTTTTATGGATTAACGCCAACGCATGGTTTTCGGTCGTTATGCGGAAAATACTGCAAGAGGTATGCCAGAAATTGAGCTCCGCGCGGGAGCTCATGGCGATGTTAGGCTTGAGAGGCTGCTTGAGATAGTGCGATGTGGGCGCGGACAATTTCCATGATAGAAGGCAGTGACTTAGGATCAAGCTGGCGTTCAGCGTCCCATAAGCCCCCAAAGGTCACGGCTCTGCCACAGTGGATAAAGGCTTCTTCAACGTTAATCACCAGCACGCTACGAGCGGCATTTTCTTGCACATTGAAGCGTTGGCATAGCTCAGGATCGACGCTGATTTGTGCGCTGCCGTTCACACGAAAGGCTTCACTCCAACCAGGAATTAAAAACAGCAGCCCGATCGTTGGATTATTCAGCAGATTACGAATGCCGTCTAAGCGATTGTTGCCCGGTAAGTCGGGCAGCAACAGCGTTTTTTCATCTTCCACTACGACAAAGCCCGCATCTCCGCCTTTGGGAGAGCAGTCCATTCCGTTTTCACCAACCGTTGAAATCACGACAAATGTAGACGACGCGATCAGCTGACGGGCGTAGCTATCAATGTGATCAATTTGCTTCTGCAGCACCATCTTATTGGGCTGAGCATAGTGTTCACGCAATTTTTGCTCATCGGCAATGATAAATTCAGGATTTAGCTGCATCACTTTCTCATTAATGACTAGGGAAATTGCGGGCACATTAACAGCAGTGAGTATGATTCGCAATCGCGAAAATAACCCTACTTGATTGAGGGGACGGTGTTCTGGGGAGTTGAGAAGTACCTCCCCCGAGAAGGGGGAGGTAGTGCGGGTTTAACGGCGTTTACGTCCGGCAATCAGCGCAAGAGCGGCCATCACAAAGGTAATAATCCATAGTGGGATAGAACCAAAGCGGGCGTAAGGCGTGATGCCCGTTGTCGGTGCAACGTTAACTTCCAGCACCTTGCGTTCAAACTGTGGAATTTCCGCAATCACATTGCCTGAAGCATCAACCGCAGCGGTAACGCCGTTGTTGGTGCTGCGCAGCAGTGGACGACCCAGTTCTAACGCACGCATCCGTGCCATTTGGAAATGCTGCCATGGGCCAATGGAGTGGCCGAACCACGCATCGTTAGACACGGTGAGCAAGAAGTTAGTGTCTGGGCGGAAGTTAGCGCGTACCTGCTCGCCAAGCACGATTTCATAGCAAATAGCTGCGGTTAGGTTATATCCCTGCACGCTGAGCTGTGGTTGGATATAGTCTCCACGGCTAAAGGCTGACATCGGCAGGTTAAAGAACGGCGCTAGAGGACGCAGCAAATCTTCCATCGGCACAAATTCACCAAAAGGAACCAGATGGTGCTTGTTGTAGCGGTTTTTGCTCGGATAAACGTACGGTTCTTTCTCACCCAAGACGATCACGGTGTTGTAATAACGTGGGCCATATTCGCCCATGCGGTCATCAACAATACCGGTAATCAGGCTGCTGTGGTGTGAGCGGAACAGGCTGTCGAGCATGGTTAAGAACTGGTTCTGATTCTTTTCAGTATCTGGGATTGCGGATTCCGGCCAAATAATAATCGGCGCTTTCCCCAGATAAGGACGTGATTCATCCAGATAGGTTTGCAGCGTGGTGATCAGCGCGTTCGGATCCCATTTCATGGATTGCTCAATGTTACCCTGAACCATTGCCACGTTAACCGCTTTGTCTGTTTGGTTCTGATACCACTGAATACCGCGCAGCGGCCAAGGTAATAACAACAGCGCGAGAGCAACAATCGCGGGGACAATTTTGCGCAGGCAGACTGAAAGTACAACCAATCCACTGATAATCATCAGTAAATAGGTGATGGTGTCCATACCCGCAATGGGAGCAATGCCTTTCAGCGGGCCGTTGATCTGGCTATAGCCAAACTGAAGCCACGGGAAGCCGGTTAATACCCAGCCGCGCAGGAATTCAGTCAATTGCCAAAGCGCCGGAGCCGCGATAACTAAACGCCAAACGTTCGCCTTAGGCCAAAAACGATTGAGCACACCGGCAAAAAGCATCGGATACAGCGCAAGATAGGCGGCCAGCAGCACGACCAGTGACATACTCACCGGCGTTGGCATGCCGCCAAACTGTTCAATACTGACGTAAACCCAGTTGATTCCCGTTCCGAATAACCCCATTCCCCACAGAAAACCTAAACCGATGGCTTGTTTCGTGGTGCGGTTAAGCGTAACGGCAAGCAGGCCAATCAGTGAAATGAGAGCCGCAGGCCAGAAATCATAGGGAGAGAACGAGAGGGTGCCAGCGGCACCCAAGATAAGCGCCAGCAGGGCGCGAACCCACTGGCGTTGAAGTAATGAACACATGTTGTTATTAATCTTCCAGATCCAATTTCGGTTGAGGGGACTCATCCGGGATTTTGACATGAACCTGTATAATGCGTCGACTATCGGCCATGGCTACTTTGAATTGGTAACCATCAATGTCAATGGTTTCGCCGCGTGCCGGTAGGTGGCCAAAGGCTTGCATTACCAAGCCACCCACGGTATCAACTTCTTCGTCGCTGAAGTGAGTACCGAAGGCTTCGTTAAAGTCTTCAATTTGAGTCAACGCACGCACGGTATACATGTGGCGGCTGATTTGACGCACATCGCGATCTTCAACTTCGTCATATTCATCGTCGATTTCACCCACAATAAGCTCGAGGATATCTTCGATGGTAACTAAGCCAGAAACGCCACCGAATTCATCGATAACGATCGCCATGTGATAACGCTGTGAACGGAACTCTTTGAGCATACGGTCAACACGTTTGCTCTCTGGAACAACCACGGCCGAGCGCAGCACTCTGTCGATGCTGAACGGCTCAGAATCGCTGCGCATAAACGGCAGCAAGTCTTTCGCCATCAGGATCCCTTCGATGTGATCTTTATCTTCGCTAATCACCGGGAAACGAGAGTGGGCAGAATCAACAATCACGTCTAGACACTCTTCCAGCGTCTGATTACGTTTCAAGGTGACCATTTGGCTACGTGGGATCATGATGTCGCGAACGCGCTGCTCCGCAATATCCATCACGCCTTCCAGCATGTCACGGGTATCGGGATCGATCAGATCGTTTTGTTCGGAATCACGGATCAGTTCAACTAAATCTCCACGGTTTTTAGGTTCTCCGTGGAACAGCTGATTGAGAATCAGAGAGAAAAAACCCTTTTTGGGACTGGGGCTATCGTTGTTTTGTGAATGGTCGTCGCTCATGGCGTTAGTGTGTGGTTACTCATATAAGTGGTCAATAATTCACGTCATACGGCGCGATTAGGGGCCGCATGACGCAATAGTTAATCGGATTCTTTTTCCGCCGCGTAGGGATCGGGATACCCGAGTTCCTGCATGATTTCGGCTTCTAAAGCTTCCATTTCTTCTGCTTCTTCATCGATGATGTGGTCATACCCTAGCAGATGTAGACTGCCATGAACAACCATATGCGCCCAATGCGAAAGCAGGGAGATCTCTTGTTCTTTTGCTTCTGCTTCAACTACCTGCCGACAGATAATCATATCACCCAGCAGCGGAAGCTCAATGCCCGGAGGCGCTTCGAACGGGAAGGATAACACGTTGGTCGGTTTATCCTTACCACGATAGGTCATATTGAGCTCGTGACTCTCTGCTTCATCAACCAAACGAATGGTGACTTCCGCCTCTTCTTGAAACTTAGGTAGCACCGCTTCAAGCCATTGACGGAAATCGGCCTCGGCGGGTAATCCCTCCGTGTTTTCGCAGGCGATTTGCAGATCTAATATTACATTGCTCATAGTGTGTTGCTCATAATACTTCCAGCTTAGTGTGATTCTTGCCCTGAGGCTGAGGTTTGGGCTTCGCGCTTACGCTGTTCCGCCAGCTCATCTTTACGCTTTTGCTCCGCCAGTTCCCACGCTTCATAGGCCATGACGACCTGCGCAACGACCGGATGACGTACCACGTCTTCACTGGTCAGGAAGTTGAAGCTTATCTCTTCAACGGAAGAAAGCACTTCAATGGCATGGCGTAATCCCGACTTCTGCGCGCGCGGTAAGTCGATCTGGGTGACGTCACCGGTAATGACCGCTTTCGAGTTAAAACCGATACGCGTCAGGAACATCTTCATCTGTTCGATGGTGGTGTTTTGGCTTTCATCGAGAATGATAAACGCGTCATTCAGCGTGCGTCCGCGCATGTAGGCAAGCGGGGCAACCTCGATGACGTTGCGCTCCATCAGCTTTTCAACGCGTTCAAAGCCGAGCATTTCGAACAGCGCATCATACAAGGGACGCAGGTAAGGATCGACTTTTTGGCTTAAGTCACCGGGTAAGAAGCCCAACTTTTCACCGGCTTCTACCGCAGGACGGGTGAGCAAAATACGGCGAATTTCTTGGCGCTCTAAGGCATCAACCGCGGCAGCAACGGCAAGATAGGTTTTACCGGTACCCGCAGGGCCAACGCCAAAGGTAATATCGTGATCCAACACGTTGGCGATGTACTGCGCCTGATTGGGCGTACGCGGCTTGATTACGCCGCGCTTAGTTTTGATATTAACGGCTTTGCCGTATTCAGGCACATGGTCAGACACCTGTTCCAAAATGCCACTTTCTTTGATGGCTAGATGGATTTGTTCAGGAATAATATCCGGGATATGACCGCGCATTGGCGCCGTATCAACATACAGATGGCGCAGGATATCTTTGGCGGCATTGACGCAGGCCGCTTTACCCACCAGTTTGAACTGGTTATCGCGATGGCTGATTTCGATACCTAAACGGCGCTGTAGTTGCTTAATATTGTCATCAAACGGGCCACACAGGCTGTTTAGTCGCTGATTATCCGCCGGTTCTAATGCAAGTTCTTCAGTGATAATGTTCAAACTATTCCTCTGAGCTTATACCCATAACTAATAGCGTAAATGATACATGGCATTACGCCATTATTCTTCATCTGCGGGCTATTGTGACCAGAATTGCCAATACGCTTCGCAATTTCTCATTATTCAATGGGGGAGGAAGTGCATAATTTCAACCCATTTTGTTTTTCATGTTAACTGAAATGCATTATAGAGCCGCCAGCAGGGATGCTGGTGGCAGGTTGAAGGCACACAGGATGTGTGCTCTGAAACCGGTCGGCCAAGCGACTCGGTAAAAGCGCGCGGGTATTGGGTGCGCGCGCTGGCGCACCCAATTCGGTCGCCGATACCCGTGTCTGCATAGGAGTACGTTGGCTTAATAGGCGAACGAAATGTTACACCGCTCGCTCATTAACCTTAGAAATGTAAGAGCATCAAGCACTAAGGCTGATAGCTCCCCACCCCCAACGCATCCTCTTTACGCGTGCGTGCAATAACCGACTCCGGTGACTCATGAACGCGCAAATCCATCTGATCTTCGGTACGTACTAACACGCCACGCAGAGAGTTGGTTCTGACTTCGGTAATTTCTACATCCACGAAGGTGCCTACCAGCTCTGGTGAACCTTCGAAATTCACCACGCGGTTATTTTCAGTGCGGCCTGAGATTTCCATAACATTTTTGCGTGATACCCCTTCCACCAAAATACGCTGCACGGTGCCAACCATTTTGCGGCTGTAGCTCTGTGCCTGCTGATTGATGCGGTCTTGCAAAATATACAGGCGCTGTTTTTTCTCTTCTTCAGAAACATCGTCAACCATGTCGGCGGCTGGCGTACCTGGGCGCGGTGAGAAAACAAAGCTGTAGCTCACGTCGAAGTTGATTTCAGCTATCAGCTTCATGGTTTGCTCAAAATCTTCCTGCGTTTCACCGGGGAAGCCGACGATAAAGTCTGAACTGATGAGAATATCGGGTCGCGCTTTACGCAGTTTGCGAATGATGGATTTGTATTCAAGTACCGTATGGGTACGTTTCATCATATTCAGAACTCGGTCTGAGCCGCTTTGTACCGGCAGATGCAGGAAGCTAACAAGCTCAGGCGTGTCTTCATAAACGGCGATGATATCGTCGGTAAATTCAATCGGATGGCTGGTGGTAAAGCGAATGCGGTCGATTCCATCAATGGCGGCAACCAAGCGCAGCAGCTCGGCGAAAGTACAAATATCGCCGTCGAACGAAGGGCCGCGATAGGCATTCACATTTTGCCCAAGCAGATTGACTTCGCGCACGCCTTGGGCGGCAAGCTGAGCAATTTCAAACAGCACGTCGTCGCATGGGCGGCTGACTTCTTCACCGCGGGTATAAGGCACCACGCAGTATGTGCAGTATTTATTACAGCCTTCCATGATGGAGACAAAGGCGCTTGGGCCGTCGGCACGCGGCTCGGGAAGCCGGTCGAATTTTTCGATTTCAGGAAAGCTCACGTCCACGATAGGGCTTTTGCTACCGCGAACCTTATTAATCATTTCTGGCAAACGATGCAGCGTTTGTGGGCCAAAAACGATGTCGACATAGTGGGCGCGCTGGCGCAGCAGTTTGCCTTCCTGCGAGGCCACGCAGCCCCCAACGCCAATAATCACGTTTGGATTCGCTTCTTTGAGTAACTTCCAGCGGCCGAGTTGGTGGAAGACTTTCTCTTGGGCTTTCTCGCGAATCGAGCAGGTATTTAGCAGCAAGACATCTGCCTCTTCGGCATTTTCGGTCAGTTCGAAACCGTGCGTGCTGCCCAGTAAATCTGCCATTTTAGATGAGTCATACTCATTCATCTGGCAGCCCCAGGTTTTAATATGCAGTTTTTGTGTCATCGATTTGCCATTGCTTTATGCAGGTGGATTTCGGACAGACCGGCACTGTTATCTAAAGCGGATAAAGCATCGGGTGAAAATCGCCATAGATATTAAAAGGTAGAGGTGTCGGAACAAGCCCATACGCAGGTCGGCTATTGTAATCTTTGCCTTAGGTCATGACTACCCTATAACCTCACGCTTTGTGCACGGAATCAAAGGTAAAATCCGGTACAATGGCGAAATATATCAGCGGGAGGATTTATGGCCGAGCATAAAAGTGATGTTGTCGTTATCGGAGGCGGCATGGTGGGTGCGGCAGCCGCGTTGGGGTTGGCCCAGGCCGGTTTTACTGTCACGGTTGTTGAAAACCGTACGCCTCGTCCATTCGATGCGTCACAGCCACCTGATTTACGAATATCGGCTATTAGTGCTTCATCGGTGGCGTTGTTAGAGAGTTTAGGCGTATGGAAAACCGTACGTCACATGCGCAGTGCGGCCTATCGTGGTTTAGAAACCTGGGAGTGGGAAGCATCTCGCGTCAGTTTCAGCGCCCAAGAGCTGGGTATTCCAGAGCTCGGCTATATGCTAGAAAACGAAGTGTTGCAGCTTGCGCTTTGGCAGCATTTAGAGCAGATGCCTAATATTTCGCTGATGGTTCCTGCTGAATTAAAAACCATCGTGCCAGGCCAAGACGTATGGAACGTGGAATTGAGCGACGGCCGTGAAATTGAAACCAAGCTGGTTTTAGGTGCCGATGGCGCAAACTCTCTGGTGCGCGCTCAGGCGGGCATAGGCGTGCGTGGTTGGCAATATCGTCAATCATGCATGCTGATAACCGTTCAAACGCTGGAAGACCCCTTAGACGTCACGTGGCAGCAGTTTACGCCGCAGGGGCCGCGCGCTTTTCTGCCGCTGTGGGATAATTGGGCTTCGCTGGTCTGGTATGACAGTCCCGCTAGGATCCGTCAGCTTATGGCATTGCCAATGTCGCAGCTTACGCAAGAAATCAAACAAACCTTCCCCGCTCGTTTGGGCGATGTAACGGCAATAGCCGCTGGATCGTTTCCTCTGGTGCGTCGTCATGCGAACCGTTACGTGCAAAGTGGTTTAGCTTTGCTTGGCGATGCGGCGCACACCATTAATCCATTGGCAGGGCAGGGCGTTAATCTGGGATATCGCGACGTAGATGCGTTGTTGGACGTGGTGATCAATGCACGTCAGCAGGGTGAAATCTGGCACAGCGAGGAAATCCTGAAACGCTATCAGCACCGCCGTCGCCCAGATAATTTACTCATGCAGGCCGGTATGGATCTGTTTTATAGCGCTTTCAGCAACGAGCTTAAGCCGTTACAGCTGGTGCGAAATTTAGGATTAATGGCAGCGCAGCGCTCTGGAGAGTTAAAAAAACGTGCGTTGAAGTACGCGTTGGGGTTGTAGACCCTAACAATGTGCTGACTGCCTACGAGATCGAGATACACGGGGGCGACCGTAGGGTGGGGCGCTCCGGCAGCTAAAGCTGCTACGACCCCATCCCTACGATTCCCCCTAAAATCAGGCTTAATTATTGATAACGACTATTCACCGCTGAAGAAAATCAAGACGAAAAAAAGCTCGCTAAAAGCGAGCTTTTTTTATTGGCTGGGGTACGAGGATTCGAACCTCGGAATGCTGGTATCAGAAACCAGAGCCTTACCGCTTGGCGATACCCCAATTGTTTGGGTGTTACTCATTGCGTTTTTTAACGCGTAAACCTGTTTAAAACAGATTTAAGAAATTTGGCTGGGGTACGAGGATTCGAACCTCGGAATGCTGGTATCAGAAACCAGAGCCTTACCGCTTGGCGATACCCCAAATGGTGGCTACGACGGGATTCGAACCTGTGACCCCATCATTATGAGTGATGTGCTCTAACCAACTGAGCTACGTAGCCAACTCAAGGAAACTCTATATTACGTAATTCTATTAGCCAATTCTATGGCTGGGGTACCAGGATTCGAACCTGGGAATGCTGGGATCAAAACCCAGTGCCTTACCGCTTGGCGATACCCCAATCGGGAATAGAATTCACTAGACCTTTTCGAGGAAAAGGATGGCTGGGGTACCAGGATTCGAACCTGGGAATGCTGGGATCAAAACCCAGTGCCTTACCGCTTGGCGATACCCCATCCGCTGCAAAACCGAGTCGTTTAAATGGTGCGGGAGACGAGACTTGAACTCGTACACCTTGCGGCGCTAGAACCTAAATCTAGTGCGTCTACCAATTTCGCCACTCCCGCTCATTTAATCGAAGGTGTTGAAAATAGATGGTGGCTACGACGGGATTCGAACCTGTGACCCCATCATTATGAGTGATGTGCTCTAACCAACTGAGCTACGTAGCCATCTATTTTTCGCCAACCTTCATCGGCGTTGCGGGGCGCATTATGCGTATATGAGAAAGTTGCGTCAACCCCTTTTTTATCGGAAAAGGGCATCTTAGGCACGTTTGCGCGGGGATTATACAGCTCGGTGAGAAAATCAACAAAATTCAGGCTTATTAATAGGGTAAAACGGCGTTATCGATAAAAAAACGGCGAACCTAAAAAGTTCGCCGTTTAGTGGATAGATGAATTTTTAAATCACTACTTTTGATAAGCCGACTGATGTACGCCTACAGCACGGCCTGACGGGTCATCCATTTTTTTGAAAGATTCATCCCATTCAATCGCTTTTGCCGAAGAACAGGCAACGGAAGGGCCGCCCGGAACGCACTCTGCAGCGCTAGGCACGGGGAATAACTCTTCAAAAATTTCACGATACAAATAGCCTTCTTTCGAGTTTGGCGTGTTGTATGGGAAACGGAAGTGCGCATTTGCCAACATTTGATCGCTAATCTGCTGATTCGCGGTTTCTTTTAAGGTATCGATCCAGCTATAGCCGACGCCGTCGGAGAACTGTTCTTTCTGACGCCATGCGACGCTGGCTGGCAGATAGGATTCAAAACATTCACGTAAGATGTATTTCTCCATTTTGCCGTTGCCGCACATTTTATCTTGTGGGTTTAGGCGCATAGCGACGTCGAGGAATTTTTTATCCAAGAAAGGAACACGTGCCTCAACGCCCCACGCTGACATCGCCTTGTTAGCACGGGCGCAGTCATACATATGCAGAGCCAGCAGCTTACGCACGGTTTCTTCGTGGAACTCTTTGGCGTTTGGAGCTTTATGGAAGTAGAGGTATCCGCCAAAGACCTCATCGGCTCCTTCGCCGGAAAGCACCATCTTGATGCCCATGGCTTTTATCTTACGTGCCATCAGATACATCGGCGTTGAGGCGCGGATGGTGGTCACGTCATAGGTTTCGATGTGATAAATCACGTCGCGAATTGCGTCTAATCCTTCTTGCACCGTGAAATGAATTTCGTGATGCACCGTGCCAAGATGGTTAGCGACTTCCTGCGCGGCTTTTAAATCCGGAGATCCTTCCAAACCCACGGCGAAAGAGTGCAGCTGTGGCCACCATGCTTCGCTGCGTTCACCGTCTTCAACGCGGCGAGCGGCAAATTTTTTGGTAATGGCGGAGATCACCGAGGAGTCGAGCCCGCCAGACAGCAACACGCCGTAAGGAACGTCAGACATCAGATGGCTTTTGACCGATTCTTCCAGAGCTTCTTTCAATTGTGCTGCGTCAGTGTGGTTCTCTTTGACGTTATCGAACTCAAACCAGTCGCGTTGGTAGTAGCTATGAATTTCGCCATCGTCGCTCGACATGTAGCTGCCTGCCGGGAATTCTTTGATGGTGCGGCAAACCGGAACCAGCGCTTTCATCTCTGACGCGACGTAGAAGTTGCCGTGTTCGTCATAACCCATGTACAGCGGAATGATTCCGAGATGATCTCGGCCAATCAAATAGCTGTTTTTTTCTGCGTCATATAAAACAAAGGCAAACATGCCCTGCAGTTCGTCTAAGAACGCAGAACCTTGCTCTTCGTATAGCGCCAAAATAACTTCACAGTCAGAGGCCGTTTGGAATTCATAACGACCTTCGAAACGCTGGCGCAGAGCCTGATGGTTATAAATTTCACCGTTCACGGCAAGAATATGGGTGTGCGCGGCATTGTACAAAGGCTGGGCGCCGTTGTTGACGTCAACGATAGACAGGCGCTCATGCGCCAGAATCGCGTTGTCAGAAGCGTAAATGCCGGACCAATCTGGGCCACGATGACGCATCAGGCGTGATAGCTCGAGCGCTTTTTTGCGCAGCTCAACAGGATCGGTTTTTAAATCAAGCACACCAAAGATAGAACACATAGATTTCTCCCATACTGCATTGTCTAGTTGTGACGTTGTGGGTCAGTTTAAGGCGGTAAAAGATTATTGATTTACGACTCAGAGAGGCGTTTACCGCTGCTATAAATAATAAATTGCGTCAAAACCTGAATAGAATGCAAGCGCTTTAGCGTAATGGTGAGAAATAGTCAGTTGGCGTACTTAAAAACTTAATGATTGTTCATTTTTTTAAGTGAATTATTGATGAATCGATAATTTTTTAGCGTTCATTGTAGAAACGATAAAAAGCAGCGCAGAAAAAAGTGAAGAAAAAAAAGAGGAGAATCGCGTCTGGCCAAGCAGACCAGACGCAAAGGGGTAACGTTAGATTATGTCAATATCGGCAACGGAGGGATAAATGTAGTTAGGGCGGAACGGCATGTTATCGACGTCGTTTAACGTAGAAACGCCGGATAGCACTAATATCGTTTCTAGCCCCGCTTGGAAGCCTGCCAGAATATCGGTATTCAGATTATCACCGATGATTACGGTGCTTTCTGAATGGGCCTGCATCTTGTTAAGCGCGGCACGAATAATCCACGGGCTCGGTTTACCAACGTAGAATGGCTTGCGGCCTGAAATGAGTTCAATTGGCGCACACAGGGCACCACAGGCGGGGTAAAAGCCACGACCGTGTGTATCTGGATTCGTCGCGATAAACCGTGCGCCGTTAACTACGAAGTAAGAGGCCTTATGGATCATCTCCCAGTTATACGAACGGGTTTCACCAACGATAACAAAATCAGGGTTGATATCGGTAATGGTAAAGCCTGCTTTATATAATTCGTGAATTAACGCACCTTCACCAATCACATAGGCTTTTTTCCCTTCCTGACGCTTGAGAAAATCGGCGGTGGCCATGGCTGAGGTGTAAAACACGCTTTCAGGAACATCAAGCCCGGCGGCTGCGAAGCGGTTCGCCAGATCCTGCGCGGTTTGAGAAGGGTAGTTGGTCAGAATGACGAGAGGAATGTCTTTTTCTTGAATACGTGCCAGAAATTTATCTGCACCCGGAACCGGAGTGTTGTCGTGCATCAAAACGCCGTCGATGTCACAAATAATACTTTTGATTGTCATGGATTTATTACTCGTTAAGTTGACAAGCACAAATCATATCATGCTTGTCAGCTAACGCAGCAGCTTCAAATAAGCAAAGAACTAGTGCGGATGTTGCCCTTCCAGCAGGCGCTGTAGCAATACACCGTTGAGCATGGCTCGCTTCACCAGCGCAAATGCCCCAATGGCTGAGCGATGATCTAATTCAGAGGTGACCACCGGTAAATTAATGCGGAAATTCTTCAAAGCTTGCGTATTGATACAGCTTTGAATGGCAGGCAGCAGCGTTTTTTCTGCTTCAATAATTTCGCCCGCGATAACCACTTTCTGCGGGTTAAACATGTTAATCGCAATCGCAATAGCGCGGCCAAGATAACGGCCAACCAATTCAATGACTTCTGTTGCTAGTGCGTCGCCTTTATTTGCTGCTTTACAGATTGCGGTGATACTACAATCGTCCAACGAGAGTTTGCTTGGATAGCCTTGTTCGAGCAGATGACGAACGCGTTGTTCAATGGCGGCGTTGGCGGCCACGGTTTCCAAGCAGCCGAAATTCCCGCAGTGGCAACGTTCGCCTAATGGATCGATTTGGATGTGACCAATCTCACCGACGTTGCCTTTACTGCCGAGAAATATTTTCTCATTCACGATGATGCCAGCACCGGTTCCTCGGTGTAGGCGTACCAGCATTGAATCTTCACAGTCGCGGGTGGCGCCGAAATAGTGTTCAGCTAAAGCAAGGCTACGAATATCGTGCCCCACAAAGCTGGTGACGTTAAATCGATCTTCCAGCGCATTAACCAACGGCCAATCGTTAACGGTAATATGTGGCATGTAGCGCACAATCCCATGCTGTGGATCGACTAATCCGGGCAGGATCACCGCAATGGCAATCAGCTCGCGGATTTTACGCTGGTAGGTGAGCATGAACTGCTCAATGTTATTCAGCAGTGCATTTTCCACTGTTTCCTGAGTACGTTCAGGCAACGGGTAGTGCTCTTCGGCCAGCGACTTTCCACTCATATCGTACAGCGTGATGGTGGCGTCGTGACGCCCTAAGCGGATGGCAATGGTATTGAAGAGGCGGGTTTCTGTCACAATGGAAATGGCACGGCGGCCACCGGTAGACGCTTGCTGATCGACTTCTTTGATCAGCCCGCGCTCCAGTAGCTGGCGGGTAATTTTGGTGACGCTAGCGGGGGCAAGCTGGCTTAGTTCGGCAATTTGAATGCGCGAAATAGGGCCTTGTAGATCGATCAAACGGTAAACAGCGGCGCTGTTAAGTTGTTTAACCAGATCTACGTTACCAATTTGTCCTTGTCCGCCTGTGGTCATCAATTTATTACCCGCTTATAAAAATAGAGCTCAAGTTAATAAAGAAAGCACGCAGACTGATGTACGTTCTCTCTTATTTATTTTCGTAAACCGTTTCGCCGTTCACGATGGTTTTGATTACGCGATAGTCTGAAGTGAAAGCGGTCAGGTTCGCCACTTTACCCGCTTCGATGCTTCCCAGACGGCTATCAACGCCCACCGCGCGCGATGGATAGAGCGTTGCCATGCGCAATGCTTCATCCAGAGCAATACCGACGTGCTCAACGCTATTTTTGACGGCGTCGATCATGGTCAGTGCAGAACCGCTCAGCGTACCGTTTTCATCAACGACTAAACCGTTGCGGTAATATACTGTTTTTCCGGCGAAAATGAAGTGATCTATGTTAGCGCCTGCCGGAGCAGTTGCATCGGTGACCAGCACCAGATGTTCGCCTTTCAAACGTTTAGCCAGACGAATACTCGGCCAAGCAACGTGGTGACCATCGGCGATGATGCCGGTATACACTTCAGGAGTGTCGAAAATAGCGCCCATCAGACCTGGTGCACGACCAGAAATGACTGGCATTGCGTTATAAAGGTGAGTCGCAAAGCTCATGCCTGCGGCGAAGCCTTTACGCGCTTCTTCATAGGTGGCATTAGAGTGACCCGCGGAAACCACAATACCGGCGGCTTTCAGCTGTTGGATAGATGCCTGAGTCGCGACTTCTGGAGCCATCGTCACTTTGGTGATGGCGTCCGCGTGCTCGCACATGAAATCGATCATTTCATGATCCGGTTTACGGATGTATTTCGGATTGTGCGTGCCTTTCTTTTCTAAGCTGATGTATGGGCCTTCAATATGCAGACCTAGCGCCTGATTCTGGTGCTTGGTCAGATAGCTGCGCATAACATCAATACCGTGCTTCATTAAATCGTCAGCACAGGTGATAAGCGTAGGTAAATAGCTGGTACAGCCTGATTTCTCGTTGGCGTGCTGCATGATTTCAAGCGTTTCTTCAGAAACCGCTTCGGTTGAATCATTAAACTGAACGCCGCCACAGCCATTAAGTTGCAGATCGATGAAACCAGGAGCAAGGATTGCCCCGCCTAGATCGTGAGTTTCAATGCCTGACGGAAGTTCAGCGACAGGACAGATCTTTTCAATTAAGCCATTGGCGATCATTACTGCATGGTCGTCGAGAATATCGTGGCCGGTATAAATCCGACAATGGGTCAAAGCGTACATCACATACCCCTGGTTACAGGTTGAAAATTACAGATTCTTCATGTTTTCCGCTTCTAACTCGCGGAAGTACTTAACTGTTTTGACTTTCAGCTCCATCGTTGAAGGCTCATCGCATACGATGACGGACTTCGGATGAAGTTGCAGAGCGCTGATCGTCCACATATGGTTGACGCTGCCTTCAACGGCGGCCTGCAGAGACAATGCTTTCGCGTGGCCAGTGACCAGAATCATCACTTCTTCAGCGTCCAATAATGTGCCAACGCCTACGGTGAGCGCGTATTTTGGCACTTTTGTCATGTCGCCATCAAAGAAACGAGAGTTTGCGATACGGGTTTCTTCGGTCAACGTTTTGATGCGAGTGCGCGACGCTAAAGATGATGCTGGCTCGTTAAAAGCAATATGCCCATCGTTACCTACACCACCCATAAACAGATTGATTCTGCCGTAGGATTTAATTTTTTCTTCGTAGCGGCGGCATTCGGTATCAACGTCGGCCGCATTGCCGTTCAGCAAGTTAATGTTTTCGCGTGGGATATCCACGTGATTGAAGAAATTATTATACATGAAGCTATGGTAGCTTTCTGGATGCTCTTCCGGCAGCCCGATGTATTCGTCCATGTTGAACGTCACCACGTTTTTAAAGCTGATTTCGCCAGCCTTGTGCAGCTCGATCAAACGTTTGTAGGTTTGCAGCGGGGTGCCGCCGGTTGGCAGACCGAGAACAAATGGACGCTCAGCCGTTGGTTTGAAGGCATTGATACGGTTAACAATATGACGGGCAGACCATAAGCCAACGTCTGCAGCATTACTTAGAGGGATAAGTCTCATAGGGCACCTTTAGTGAATATAAATCTATATTATAAACGGGGGTCCACATTGCTCTTTGCTCAGAGTATAAGGCGTAATGCTTGCTAACGACTAATGTGTGACCTAACGCCGCTTTGATTTTTCGAATGATAAAATAAGTTTTGTATGATGGCTAGCAATTAGGCATGTTTAGAGCCTCCTTTGGTGATATTTATCACAAAACTGGAGGTTTTAATTTGCGGAGAAAAATAATTTTTTTACACTCCTGATTGTAGTCCATACTGTCAACTTAATAATTAAGTCAGTTATGACGTGACCATGAGCAGTGCCAATTCGAGCAATGACGGGTCCACAAGGGGGAAATGGTGAGTATTTTAGGTTATCTGCAAAAAGTCGGCCGTGCGCTGATGGTACCGGTGGCGACGCTACCGGCTGCCGCGATATTAATGGGTGTCGGTTACTGGATCGACCCGGTAGGTTGGGGGGGGGATAATGCGTTAGCGGCCTTCTTCATCAAGTCGGGCTCTGCCATTATCGACAACATGTCTGTACTGTTTGCGATCGGTGTCGCTTACGGTATGTCAAAAGATAAAGACGGCGCTGCCGCATTAACTGGCTTTGTTGGCTTCTTGGTATTGACTACGCTGTGCTCTCCGGCCGCCGTAGCCATGATCCAGAAAATCCCTGCGGATCAGGTTCCAGCTGCATTCGGTAAGATTAATAACCAGTTCGTCGGTATCTTGGTGGGTATTATCTCTGCTGAACTGTACAACCGCTTCAGTGGCGTTGAGCTGCCAAAGGCGCTGTCCTTCTTCAGCGGCCGTCGTCTGGTGCCAATCCTGACCTCCTTCGTCATGATTCTGGTCGCGTTCATCCTGATGTACATCTGGCCGTTAATCTTTGACGGACTGGTTAACTTCGGTGAACACATTCAGAAAATGGGCTCCGTCGGCGCAGGTATCTACGCGTTCTTCAACCGCTTGCTGATCCCAGTGGGTCTGCATCATGCCCTGAACTCCGTATTCTGGTTTGACGTTGCAGGTATCAACGACATTCCTAACTTCCTGGGTGGCGCACAGTCTATCGAAGCGGGTAAAGCCGTTGTGGGTATCACGGGCCGTTATCAGGCTGGTTTCTTCCCAATCATGATGTTTGGTTTACCGGGTGCTGCGCTGGCGATTTACCACTGCGCGCGTCCAGAAAACAAAGCCAAAGTGGCTGGTATCATGATGGCCGCTGCGTTTGCAGCCTTCTTCACCGGTATCACCGAACCGTTGGAATTCTCCTTCATGTTCGTTGCACCAGTACTGTATGTTCTGCATGCATTCCTGACCGGTATTTCTGTATTCATCGCTGCTTCTATGCACTGGATTGCGGGCTTCGGCTTCAGCGCCGGTCTGGTGGATATGGTGCTGTCTTCACGTAACCCGCTGGCAACTCACTGGTACATGCTGATCCCTCAGGGTCTGGTGTTCTTCGTGATTTACTACGTGGTGTTCCGTTTCACTATCACCAAATTCAACCTGTTGACCCCAGGCCGTGAACTGGCTACCGACGCTGACGAAAGCGCTGATGGCTACGATCTGGATCTGGACAATGCGAAAGGTGGTAACGAAACGGCAAATCTGGCACGCAATTACATTGCTGCTGTCGGTGGTTCTGCCAATATCACCGGTATCGATGCCTGTATTACACGTCTGCGTCTGAGCGTTAAAGACTCTGCTATCGTCAACGATAGCTTGGCTAAGCGTCTGGGTGCTTCTGGTGTGATTCGCCTGAACAAACAAAGCGTACAGGTCATTGTAGGTACACGTGCCGAAGCAATCGCGACCGCAATGCGTGGCGTGATGGCATCGGGCCCAATTGAAGCTGCCACTGCGCATGCTGCTCCAGCCGCCGCTGAAGCAAAAGCACAGGCAACGCCAAACGCCGCTGCGGTAGTAAAAGCGACGCTGGTTTCTCCAATCACCGGTGAAGTGGTTGCGCTGGATCAGGTTCCTGATGAAGCGTTCGCTAGCAAAGCCGTGGGTGACGGTGTTGCGGTTCGCCCAACGGATAAAACCGTGGTTTCCCCAGCTCGTGGCACTATTGTTAAGATCTTCAACACCAACCATGCGTTCTGTTTAGAAACGGATGAAGGTGCGGAAGTCGTTGTTCATATGGGCATCGATACCGTGGCGTTGAATGGTCAAGGCTTCAAACGCCTCGTTGAAGAGGGTGCAGAAGTGAAAGCGGGTCAGCCAATATTAGAGATGGATTTGGAATATCTGAACGCCAATGCACGCTCAATGATTAGCCCAGTTGTTGTCAGCAACATCGATGATTTCGGTGGTCTGAAAGCGCTGGCAGCGGGTCATGTTGTGGCGGGTGAAACCAAACTGTATGACATCACTGCAAAATAAGAGCTTTGCAAAATAACTTGTCTGCGAACGGTTAGCTGATTTATCAGAAACTGTTTTAAGCAAGCAGAACGGAGAAGGGGGGACCTTTCTCCGTTTTTTTGTTTTTAGCGTCCGCTGATATACAGTGTCACTTAGCAGATCTTTCATCTTTTGACATAACCACAGAAAAAACGCCGTGATAATGGCAACAAACGGTTGTTTCCCGCCACAGGTTGTAAGATCATTACTGGTTATAAGTCGCGTTTTTAGGCATAGAGGAATAGAAAATGAGTGAGGCTGAAGCCCGCCCTAGTAACTTTATCCGTCAGATCATCGATGAAGATCTGGCCTCAGGTAAACATAATTCAGTTCATACCCGTTTTCCGCCGGAGCCAAACGGCTACCTGCACATTGGCCACGCCAAATCCATTTGCCTGAACTTTGGCATTGCCAAAGATTATCAAGGCCAGTGCAATCTGCGCTTTGATGACACCAACCCGGTGAAAGAAGACATTGAATACGTTGAGTCCATTAAACGCGACGTACAGTGGCTAGGTTTTGAGTGGAGCGGCGCGGTGCGTTACTCTTCTGATTACTTCGATCAGCTGCACCAGTACGCCGTAGAGCTGATTAGCAAGGGCCTTGCTTACGTTGATGAGCTCACTCCTGAACAGATCCGTGAATATCGCGGTACCCTGACTTCTCCGGGTAAAAATAGCCCGTATCGCGATCGTAGCGTTGAAGAGAACCTGGCACTGTTCGAAAAAATGCGTAACGGCGAATTTGCCGAAGGCACCGCGTGCCTGCGCGCCAAAATTGATATGGCCTCTCCGTTCATCGTGATGCGCGATCCGGTTCTGTACCGTATTAAGTTTGCTGAACATCACCAGACCGGCAACAAATGGTGCATCTACCCGATGTACGATTTCACCCACTGCATTTCCGATGCGCTGGAAGGGATCACGCATTCACTGTGTACGCTGGAATTCCAAGACAACCGCCGTCTATACGACTGGGTTTTGGATAACATCACGATTCCAACGCATCCACGTCAGTACGAGTTTTCTCGTCTGAATCTCGAATATGCCATCATGTCTAAGCGTAAGCTGAACCAGCTGGTGACCGAGAAAATTGTAGAAGGGTGGGATGACCCACGCATGCCAACAATTTCTGGTCTGCGTCGTCGTGGCTACACGGCCGCTTCTATTCGTGAATTCTGCCTGCGTATTGGCGTGACTAAGCAAGATAACAACGTTGAAATGGCGGCGTTAGAGTCTTGCGTGCGTGATGACCTGAATGAAATCGCACCGCGTGCGATGGCGGTTTTGGATCCGGTTAAAGTGGTTATTGAAAACATGTCTGCGGATAGCGTAGAAATGCTGGCGATGCCAAACCATCCAAACAAGCCTGAAATGGGCAAACGCGAAGTGCCGTTTAGCAACGAGATCTATATCGATCGCGCTGATTTCCGCGAAGAAGCTAACAAACAATACAAGCGTTTGGTATTGGGTAAAGAAGTTCGCCTGCGTAATGCCTATGTGATTAAAGCCGAGCGCGTTGAGAAAGACGCTGACGGTGAAATCACTACTATTTACTGCACCTACGATGCGGATACGTTGAGCAAAGATCCTGCTGATGGTCGTAAAGTGAAAGGCGTTATTCATTGGGTATCTGCAAACCACGCAGTGCCTGCTGAATTCCATCTGTACGATCGCTTGTTCAGCGTTGCCAACCCAGGCGCGGCGGAAGACTTCCTGTCTACCATCAACCCTGAGTCGTTGGTTATCCGTAAAGGTTTTGTTGAACCAAGCCTTGCTGTAGCGACTTCAGAAGTCACCTACCAGTTCGAACGTGAAGGCTATTTCTGCGCTGATTGCCGCTATTCCGCGCCAGACCATTTAGTGTTTAACCGCACTGTGGGTCTGCGTGATACGTGGGCAAAAGTGGGTGCATAACCCAAGATAGTCCTCGCTAGATTGCAATCACAAAAAGCCGCTTACCTATGCTGTAAGTGGCTTTTTTTATGTCTGTCTTCAACATACCCCATCAGTTTTTAAATCCTAATTGTAAATAGTTTAGTAATTCGATGTTATTTCTCGAAGTGCATAAACACACTCTGAATATTCGTTTCACGAATTAATTAATTGCCACAGATTTACCTCGATATAAAAATAGTTATCCCATCAGCGTTTGTTTTCTAAGCATTTTTATCTGAATTTACAATGCAATTATAAATATAATACTGTTTTTAAAGCGTATTTTAAGTTGCTCTCAGTGAAAGTGTGTCACATGTAACAAAACATTAAAATATGTGCACTAGCTCAAGAATTGACACAATTGTTTTACTTTTCATTTGATAATTCGCGTCGCGAAAAATAGTCTAAGACGGTAGATGAGCAATTGAGCTATTCACTCTACTACGAATTAACTTTTCCCCATTTTAGGGGTTTTGCGTCCTAGACAGGTGAACGTCGAGGGTCGCGTTTTTCAAAGTCAAAGAGGATCGATTTTATGGTTACGCATCGTTTGAAGCGCAACGCGCTAACGCTCGCCATAACTGGGGTGTTGTTGGGTAGTGGTTTTTATGCAATGCCAGAAGCTAAGGCTGAAGGTTTTGTTGATGATTCAACGCTGACGGGGGGTATTTACTACTGGCAACGTGAGCGTGACCGTAAAGATGTCACCACTGGAAACTACGAAACCAACCTGAATCATTCCACGTGGAACGCCAACCTAGATTTCTCATCCGGCTATGCAGCCGACATGTTTGGTATTGATGTTGCCGCATTTACCGCAATCGAAATGGCAGAGAACCATGATAGCGGGCATCCAAACGAAATTGCCTTCTCCTCGAAAAACAAAGGCTACGACGAAGACTACTCGGGTGATAAGAGTGGCATAAGCCTTTACAAAGCTGCTGCGAAATTTAAGTACGGCCCCGTCTGGGCGCGTGCGGGCTACATTCAGCCAACGGGCCAAACTTTACTGGCGCCACACTGGAGCTTTATGCCGGGTACCTATCAAGGTGCTGAGGCCGGTGCAAACTTTGACTACGGTGATGCAGGAGCGCTGAGCTTCTCCTACATGTGGACCGACAAATATAAAGCGCCATGGCATACCGAAGTTGATGGCTTCTATCAAAACGACAAAAAAACCGGCGTTTCTTATCTGCACTCATTGGGTGCCAAGTATGACTTCAAAAACGATTTCATACTGGAAGCGGCCTTTGGTCAGGCTGAAGGTTATGTCGATCAATACTTTGCAAAAGGTTCCTACAAGTTTGATGTCGCGGGTAATCCGATGACAACCAGCTACCAATTTTATGGCACCCGCGATCGCGTACATGACGGCGGTGTGAATGATATTTATGACGGAACCGCATGGTTGCAAGCGCTGACGTTAGGCTACAAAGTTGGGCAGTTCGACTTCCGCTTGGAAGGTACTTACGTTAAAGCGGAAGGTAATCAGGGCTATTTCTTACAGCGTATGACTCCAACCTACGCCTCTTCAAACGGTCGCTTGGACATTTGGTGGGACAACCGCTCTGACTTCAACGCCAACGGTGAAAAAGCCATTTTCGGCGGCGTGATGTATGACCTGAGCAAGTGGGATCTGCCGGGCTTCGCCATCGGTGGTTCTTATGTTTACGCATGGGATGCGAAACCAAGCACTGACCCGCAGTACGATCAAAGCCAGCGCGTGAAAGAAAGCGCCTACAGCCTGGATGCGATGTACACCATTCAGGACGGCCGCGCGAAAGGCACGCTGTTCAAACTGCACTTCACTCAGTACGACAACCATTCAGACAACCCAAGCTGGGGCGGCGGTTACGGCAACATGTTCCAAGACGAACGTGATGTTAAGTTCATCGTTATCGCACCGTTCACCATTTTCTAAGCCAAAGATTCTGCATGTTTAACTAAGCATGCAGAGTCATTTTGACGAGATAAAAACATGAAAAAAATTCTATTGGTTGTCGCTGCCGTTGTTGGATTAAGTGCCTGTGTGCAGCAATCTACTGCCCCTCAAGAAGATGCAAAGTTAAAACAAGCCTACAGCAACTGCATTAATACCGCTGAAGGTAACCCAGATAAAATTTCAGCCTGTCAGTCGGTGTTGGAAGTGCTGAAGCAAAGTAAAACGCATCAGGCCTTTGCCGAAAAGGAAAGCGTACGCGTATTTGATTACCAAAATTGTATTCAGGCGGCTAAAACCGGTGCTGGAGATAATTACCAGCAGGCCTGTAACAAAGTTTGGCAGGAAATTCGCAGCAACAATAACTGATTAAGGATGGGGCTTTAGGATGAGCAAATTTAAATTGAACACGTTGGCCGTTGCCGTTTCTGCACTGGGCATGCTCGGTTTTTCCGCAGCAAGCCAGGCAGATCAGCAAATCGTTGACCAACTGAGTCAGTTAAAAGTTAACGTGAAAGTCACCGACAACCGCGCGGCAGAGAACGGCGTCGATTGTGCCGCGCTGGGCGCTGACTGGGCATCGTGTAACCAATCGGTCATCACGCTAACCAGCGATAGTGATATTAAAGGCAATGACTGGGCGATCTATTTCCATAACCCACGTCAGGTTCTGGACGTGAAAAGCGATCAGTTCAAAATTACGTTTGTGACCGGTGACCTGCACAAAATTGAACCCACCGATAAATTTAAAGGGTTTACCGCCGGTCAATCGGTGGAAATTCCGCTGATTGGTGAATACTGGCAGTTGTTTGAAAGTGACATTATGCCGCGTTGGTACGTCACTTCTCAGGATGCTAAACCTAAGGTGATTGCCAGCACCGATACGGAAGATCTACGTCAGTTTGTGACGCCGTTTGCGGGCGATCTGTGGAAGCGCACCAAAGACGATAAAAATGTTCTGATGGTGCCTGAAACTCGCTTCGACAAAAACGCCGATGTGAAAGAGCTGCCAGCGCAGAGCCTGCGTGGCCAAATTATGCCAACGCCGATGGAAGTGAAAATCCATCAGCAGGACGTTGACCTCAGTAAAGGCGTTGCGCTGGATCTTACCGTTCTGAACAGCGCCACGGCAGAAGCCGCACAGCAGCGTTTCGCGCTGTTAGGTGTGAAAAACGATGCCAAAGGCTATCCAATCAAAACGGTGATTGCGGTTAATAACTTCAAAGGCGACTTAGCGGTTCCGGGGGCTTACGAGCTGAAGATCGGGCCAAAGGGGGCTGAAGTCATTGGTTACGATCAGGCTGGCGTTTTCTACGGCTTACAGTCCATCCTTTCTCTGGTGCCAAGCGATGGCAGCATGAAGATTGCAACCTTAGATGCGAAAGACGCGCCGCGTTTCCAATACCGTGGCATCTTCTTGGACATCGGGCGTAACTTCCATTCCAAAGAAGCGGTACACCGCCTGCTAGACCAGATGGCGGCGTACAAGATGAACAAATTCCACTTCCATCTGACCGATGACGAAGGCTGGCGTATTGAGATCCCTGGCCTGCCAGAGCTTATCGATGTGGGCTCAAAACGCTGCCACGATCTGAGCGAGAAAGAGTGCCTGCTACCACAGCTAGGCTCAGGACCTGATGCTAACAATAATGGTTCTGGCCATCTGTCTCGCGCTGAATATATCGATATCGTGAAATATGCTCAGGCACGTCAGATCGAAGTAATCCCTGAAATCGATATGCCTGCGCATGCTCGTGCGGCGGTGATTTCGATGGAAGCGCGTTATGACAAACTGAAAGCCGCTGGTGACGAGAAGGGCGCTAACGAATTCCGTTTGGTTGATCCTACGGATACGTCAAACACCACGTCTGTGCAGTTCTATGATCGTAAGAGCTATTTGAACCCATGCTTAGATTCCTCTAAGCGCTTTGTCGATAAAGTGATCGGCGAAGTGGCGCAGATGCACAAAGAGGCGGGGCAGCCATTAACCACGTGGCACTTCGGCGGTGATGAAGCTAAGAATATCCGCTTAGGGCCGGGTTATCAGGATAAGAATGGCAAGATTGAGCCGGGCAAAGGCATTATCGATCAGAGCAAAGAGGATAAGCCATGGGCGCAGTCTCAGGTTTGCCAGACCCTAATTAAGAGCGGCAAAGTGGAAGATATGGAGCATCTCCCAAGCCACTTTGCGATTGAAGTCAGCCAGATCGTCAATAAGCACGGCATTGAAAAAATGCAGGCGTGGCAGGATGGCCTGAAGGATGCCAAAGACGCGAAGGCATTTGCCACCAAGCGCGTGGGTGTTAACTTCTGGGATACGCTCTATTGGGGCGGTTTTGATACCGTAAACGACTGGGCGAACAAAGGCTATGAAGTGACGGTTTCTAACCCAGACTACGTCTACATGGATTTCCCGTATGAGGTGAATCCACAGGAAAATGGCTACTACTGGGGAACTCGCTTTAACGATGAGCGTAAGATCTTCAGTTTCGCGCCAGACAACATGCCACAGAATGCGGAAACTTCCGTAGACCGTGACGGCAATTTCTTTACCGCGAAAAGCGATAAGCCATGGCCGGGCGTTTATGGACTCTCAGCGCAGCTGTGGAGTGAAACCACGCGCACCGACGAAATGATGGAGTATAAAATTTATCCTCGCGTTATGACGGTGGCGGAGCGCGGATGGCATCGCGCGGGTTGGGAGCAGGACTACAAAGCGGGCCGTGAATATAAAGGCGGAGAAACCGACTTGGTCGACAAAAAATCTCTGCTGAGTGATTGGCAGCGCTTTGCCAACCTGATGGGACAGCGTGAGCTGGCGAAAATGGATAAAGCTGGTGTGGAATATCGCCTGCCGGTTCCTGGAGCAAAAGTTGTGGGCGGGAAACTGGAAGCCAACATTGCGCTGCCAGGGTTGGGGATTGAATACTCCGTAGACGGTGGCAAGCAGTGGCAGCGTTATGATGCTAAAGCTCAACCAACCGTTTCTGGCGACGTTCAAATTCGTTCAGTAAGCCCAGACGGCAAGCGCTATAGCCGCGTAGAACCGGTACAGGCGTGATATCGAGATAGGTACGCAAGGTATTCTCTGCTCCGGTGGGGTAGGGAATGCCGCAATAACGTATTAACGCAGTGATTTTTAATACCGTTTCATCATCATTATTGTTGCTATGGTACCTGCCGAAGCCATATGAGTGATTTAGTTGTGAGTTGCTTAGCCCCCTGCCTGAGGGGCTTTTTTTTGTCTGTTTTTCGACGAGAAAACGAAGATGGTGGATTTCAGGCAATAAAAAAGCGACCCTCAGGTCGCCTCATTACACTCGCGAGCGCTTACTCTCTGCCATCGTGCAGACTTTCGTCTTCGCGGCAATCACCTTCAGCGCAGTGGCCATACAGGTACAGGCTGTGGTTGGTCAGTTGGATACCATATTTTTTAGCGATTTCGTGCTGACGCTTTTCGATGGAGTCGTCGCTAAATTCGATCACTTTACCGCAGTCTAAGCAGATCAGATGATCATGGTGATGCTGTTGAGTCAGTTCAAATACGGATTTTCCGCCTTCAAAATTGTGACGAGTCACAATTCCAGCGTCGTCGAACTGGTTCAGTACACGGTAAACGGTGGCTAAGCCGATTTCTTCACCCATATCGATCAGCTTCTTATACAGATCTTCTGCGCTGACGTGGTGGCAAGTTGGATCTTGCAGAACTTCCAGAATCTTAAGACGCGGAAGCGTGACTTTAAGTCCAGCCTTCTTTAAAGCAGTGTTGTTATCTGTCATTCGGATTCTGTCCCGTTACTTAGCTCGAAGACGTTTAGGATAGCCTGCATTTGCTGCCTACGTTGCCCTAATTGTCACCGAACTGAAAATATAATTGAGATTCATTATAAGGCTGATGGCGGTAAATGGAAACCGCAGTGTGTTAACAACTTGGACGGAATTACAAGGTGGAAATAAAACGTAACACACTGACAAATATGTAACTCTGCTGGTGGCGGGGGCTAGAGCGGGAAAAATGAGTTACATAGATGTTGCAAGTTGCTTTCGCCAATCGCTGAAATACCCGCTGACTTATGCAGTCAGCGGGCACAATTTCAGATTAGCCAGCCAGCTCAGCCAAGCTCATCTCTTCGGAAATTTGTTTCACCCACGCATCAACACGCGTTGCGGTGAGTTCAGGCTGGCGATCTTCGTCAATAGCCAAACCAACGAAGGTTTTGTCATCAACCAGCGCTTTAGACGCTTCAAAATGGTAACCCGCCGTTGGCCAGTGACCAACGATAGTCGCGCCGCGTGGCTCGATCAAATCACGGATGGTGCCCATAGCGTCGCAGAAGTACTCTGCATAGTCTTCTTGGTCGCCGCAGCCAAACAGAGCAACCAGTTTACCGTTGAAGTCGATCTCTTCCAGAGAAGGGAAGAAATCATCCCAGTCACACTGAGCTTCACCGTAATACCACGTTGGGATGCCAAGCAGAAGAATATCGAATGCTTCGATGTCTTCTTTGCTGCTTTTGGCAATGTCATGAACTTCAGCAACGTCTTTTCCGAGTTGCTTTTGGATCATCTTAGCGATGTTTTCCGTGTTGCCCGTGTCGCTGCCAAAGAAAATGCCTACGATTGCCATGTCGCGTTTATACCTTTTATATCAAATAATTAAACTAGAATCTTGAGAAAGACCAGTACGTACTTTACGCACTATAGCACTTTAAACCGTATCGATTTGTCGTCATTGTGTGCTGGTGGCGTTAAGATTTTAAAATCTGATTGAGTAAAATTTGTTCAATCAATTCACTGCGGCTAATGTTTTGTTCCTGAGCCAAACGATTCAGCATTTCAACCGCTTCTTCGTTAATCTTTAGCTCGACGCGACGCAGTCCTTTCACTTTATCGCGGCGCAGTTGGTTGCGTTTGTTAATTCTTAGCTGTTCATCCCGAGATAACGGGTTAGTTTTCGGGCGACCCGGACGACGTTCATCTGCGAACAGATCCAGAGTCGTGCGGTCCGTTTGTTCTTTGGCCATATCAGGTAGCGGTACTACAAGGAGAATTTTGAATCTGCGTAACGAATCAGATCATGATTAACATACTAGGGCCATTCACCCTTTACCGGCACTATCCTTGAACAGCAAAACTGCCTGCCAGAATAATAGCGCGCCATAATACCCCAGCGCCCCCAGCTGCGACAATCCTTAATCTTACTTACCTCACTGATGAATGGTGATTTTTTCTACAGTGAGGCTGTCGTTAAGATTAAGTTAGGTCGTGAAGGCGACAAAATTAAGCTGTTTGACTTATTCATCGCTGTCGAGAAAACGGTGCAGCGTGCGTAGCACCAGCTCTGGCTTTTCTGCATGCAGCCAGTGGCCCGTACCGGCTACCACGTGAGCTTTAGCATGAGGAAACTGGCGCGCAATGGCGGCGCGATGAATATCTTGGATGTAGGGCGATAAGCCACCTTTGATAAACATCGCAGGGCCTTGGTAAGGCGTTACTTCTTGCCAGCCCACGATATTTTCGTATTGCTCCCACAGAACGGGCACGTTAAATAGCCATTCGCCCTCCTGAAAAGATTTCAGTAAAAACTGTATTACACCTTCTTCTTGGATGTAGCTGCGCATGATTTCAGCGGCCTCTTGGCGACGCGTCAGCCGTGCATCCGTCACTGCGTTGATAGCTGCAAAAATCGTATCGTGACGACGAACCTGATAGTCAACGGGCGCAATGTCCAGCAAGGCAAGGCGGCGAATACGCTCGGGGGCAAGTGCAGCTAACGTCATCGCGGCTTTTCCGCCCATTGAGTGCCCAATGACATCCAACTGCGGTAACGAAAGATCGTCGATCAACGCCAGTAAATCTTCGGCCATCGCGGCATAATCCATGCGCTCTGAGCGCGGCGAGTGGCCATGATTGCGCATATCAACCTGAATCACACGGCGATCGCTGCGCAAGTCTCGGCCCAATACGCCAAGATTATCCAGACTGCCGAATAAACCGTGGATCAATAATGCCGGTGGAAACTGGGCTTGCTGGGCTGGAATATGTTCGCGGTAGTTGAGTTTCATATCGTTAGGTCTATTCGTGGTGTCTATTCGCGGGCTTCATGCGCTAAACATGCGGCAACGGAGTGCGACAAATCTTATGTTGTAACAAATAGGTTACCACGACTAAGCATGATTGTTAGCCATCGAGTGTTATCCAGCAAAATTTAAGGGTATTCTTTCCATAAGTTTGGGAAAAAACTCACTGAATTGATCAGAGCATCGGGTTTACGCTATCCGCATGAGGCGTTTGACTTTATAATCCTGCTGATTAAGTCGTAAACCTGTATTGGATAATGATGAAAACTATTGAAGTCGACGAGGAGCTGTACCGCTACATTGCAAGCCACACGCAAAGTATCGGTGAGAGTGCTTCTGACATATTGCGCCGCCTGCTGAAAGTCTCTGAACATAAAGCCACTGCTGCTCCGGCTGTGACGCCTGCCGTCATCGCTGCGCCAGTGGCTGCTGCGGTATCTGCCCGTCCGGTAGATCGCGTTCGTACCATGCGTGAACTGTTGCTTTCTGATGAATATGCAGAGCAGAACAAAGCGGTAAACCGCTTCATGCTGGTACTTTCAACCCTTTACTCCATTGATAACCAAGGGTTCGCTGCGGCAACGGAATCCTTGCATGGCCGCACGCGCGTCTATTTCGCCGGTGACCAGCAAACGCTGCTGCAAAACGGCACGCATACCAAGCCTAAACATGTTGCGGGCACGCCTTACTGGGTGATCACTAACACCAACACCGATCGCAAGCGCAGCATGATTGAACACATTATGCAGGCGATGCAGTTCCCAGCCGAACTGATTGAAAAAGTTTGCGGAACCATCTAATTCAAGAACTGCCTAATCGCAAGCACTGGCAACGCGATTAGGCACTCAACCATATAAGCGTAATAGCGTAGGGAGTAGTGACCATGGCAAATCACCCCCGTGCCGGGCAGCCTGCCCAGCAGAGCGATTTGATTAACGTGGCACAACTGGTTTCTCAATACTATGTATTGACGCCGGAAGTGGGTAACACGTCGCATGCGGTAAAATTCGGGACTTCAGGTCACCGTGGCAGCGCTCAGCGTCATAGCTTTAACGAAGCGCACATTTTAGCTATTGCGCAGGCAATTGTTGAAGTGCGTAAAGCGAATGGCATCGAAGGTCCGTGTATCGTGGGTAAAGATACACACGGTTTATCTGAACCTGCGTTTATCAGCGTGCTGGAAGTTCTGACGGCAAACGGCGTGGATGTCGTGGTACAGCAGGATAATGGTTTCACACCAACGCCTGCGGTTTCTCACGCTATTCTGACCCACAACAGCAATAAGAATGCGGCATTGGCCGACGGTATCGTTATCACGCCTTCGCACAACCCGCCTGAAGACGGTGGTATCAAATATAATCCGCCAAATGGTGGACCGGCAGATACTGACCTCACCAAAGTGATTGAGCAGCGAGCCAATGAACTATTAAGCCTTAACTTACAGGGCGTGAAGCGTCAAACTCTGGATGCGGCTTGGAAAAGCGGTTTGGTGCATGCCAAAGATCTGGTGCAGCCATACATTGAAGGTTTGGTTGATATCGTTGATATGCCAGCCATTCAGCGCTCAGGACTGCATTTAGGCGTCGATCCATTAGGTGGTTCAGGCATCGAATATTGGCAGCGTATTGGTGAGCATTACAAACTTGATCTGACCCTGGTGAACGATCACGTTGATCCGTCATTCCGCTTCATGCATTTAGATCACGACGGCGTGATCCGTATGGATTGCTCATCGGAAAGCGCGATGGCAGGCTTGCTGGCGCTGCGCGATCAGTTTGATTTAGCCTTCGCTAACGACCCAGACTACGATCGTCACGGTATCGTCACACCTTCAGGTCTGATGAATCCGAATCACTACTTAGCGGTAGCGATCAATTATCTGTTCCAGCATCGCCCACAGTGGGGCGCTGATGTTGCCGTAGGTAAAACGCTGGTATCCAGCGCGATGATTGACCGCGTTGTGAATGATTTAGGCCGCAAGCTGGTGGAAGTTCCTGTCGGCTTTAAATGGTTTGTTGATGGTTTGTTTGACGGCAGCTTTGGTTTTGGTGGCGAAGAGAGCGCGGGGGCTTCCTTCCTGCGCTTTAACGGTACACCGTGGTCAACGGACAAAGACGGCATCATTATGTGTCTGCTTGCCGCTGAGATCACCGCAGTAACCGGCGAAAACCCACAGCAGCATTACAATAAGCTGGCGGAACGTTTTGGTGCGCCAAGCTATAACCGTATTCAGGCACCGGCGACGCATGCACAGAAAGATGCGCTGTCGAAGCTCTCTCCTGAGATGGTTAAAGCTGACAAACTGGCAGGCGATCCGATTACCGCGCGTTTGACTAAAGCGCCGGGCAACAACGCTTCTATCGGCGGGCTGAAAGTGATGACCGACAACGGCTGGTTTGCCGCGCGTCCGTCTGGTACAGAAGAAGCCTACAAGATTTACTGCGAAAGTTTCTTGGGCGCTGAACATCGCCAGCGAATCGAGAAAGAAGCGGTGGATATTGTGAGCGCCGTGCTCGCCAGCGCCAAATAAGCGAGTTCTTCAGAAATTCAAAAAGCGCCTTTAACGGCGCTTTTTTTATGTCTTCGATTTGTCGGTAAATAGCGGTGACGTTTTCAATATAAAAAAACGCCCGATGAAATTCATCGGGCGTTTTATCAGGCTGTAAAATATCAGCCTATCGAGGACGACTCAGGGAAATGAACTATTTCACCTGGTGGTCAACAGGGTGGCTATGTTCGATGTCTTCACCGCCTTTGTTAAAGCGACGACGAACGACCACAAAGAACATCGGTACGAAGAAGATGGCCAGAATAGTTGCAGTAACCATACCGCCCATTACGCCTGTACCTACCGCATTCTGTGCGCCAGAGCCAGCACCGGAGCTGATAGCCAATGGCAGAACACCCAGCATAAATGCCAGAGACGTCATCAGAATTGGGCGTAGACGCATGCGTACCGCTTCTAACGTCGCTTCAATCAGCCCTTTACCTTCTTTATCCATCAAGTCTTTAGCAAACTCGACGATAAGTATGGCGTTTTTGGCTGAAAGTCCGATGGTCGTCAACAAGCCTACCTGGAAGTAAACGTCGTTGTTCATACCACGCATTGTTGCTGCCAACAGTGCACCGATAACACCCAATGGAACCACGAGCATAACGGAGAACGGAATTGACCAGCTTTCATACAATGCTGCCAGACACAGGAAGACCACGATGAGCGAGATGGCATACAGCGCCGGAGCCTGGTTACCTGATAGACGTTCCTGATAGGACATTCCTGTCCAGTCATAACCGATACCGGTAGGCAGCTTGGTCACCAACTCTTCCATCAGCGCCATGGCTTCACCGGTACTTTTACCCGGTGCCGCTTCCCCAAGGATTTCCATGGATGGCAGGCCGTTATAACGTTCCAGACGCGGAGAACCATATTCCCATTTTGATGATGAGAACGCTGAGAACGGTACCATTTGTCCTGCATCACCACGGACATAGTAGTTATTGATATCGTTCGGCAGCATACGATATGGCGCATCAGCCTGTACGTAAACTTTCTTCACACGACCGCGGTCGATGAAGTCGTTCACATAAGTACCACCCAGCGCGGTAGACAGCGTTTGGTTGATGTCTGAAATCGAAACGCCTAACGCCTGTGCTTTTTCCTGATCGACAATGATCTTGAACTGCGGCGTATCTTCCAAACCGTTTGGACGTACACGAACCACGGTGTCTGGATGCTGTGCGGCCATGCCTAACAGCTGATTACGCGCTTCGGTCAGTTTTTCATGGCCAAGGCCAGCCTGATCGATAAGTTCAAAGTCAAAGCCGGTTGCCGTACCCAGTTCGATAATCGCTGGCAGGTTGAATGGGAACACCAAGCCATCTTTAATCTTACTGAATGCGCCAGTTGCACGGGCGATAATGGCCGGAACCTTATTATCGGCGCCGGTACGTTCATCCCAAGGTTTTAAGCTGACGAAGGCCAAGCCGTTGTTCTGGCCTTGACCGCTGAAGCCGAAGCCGCTGACGGTAAAGACGGATTGAACGTTAGCTTTTTCTTTATCCAAGAAGTAATCAGTGACTTCTGCTAGAACCTTGTTGGTACGTTCTTGCGTTGCACCAGCCGGTAACTGAACCATGGTCAGAGCAATACCCTGATCTTCATCCGGTAAGAATGACGTTGGCATACGGACAAACAACAGACCCATACCGACAACGATAATCAGGTAAATCAGCAGATAACGACCGGTACCACGCAGAATGCCCGCAACGGAATTCGTATAGTGCTCAGTGCTCTTATCGAACATGTTGTTAAACCAACCAAAGAAGCCGGTGGTTTTACCGTGGCCGCCTTTTTCGATCGGTTTGAGCATGGTGGCACACAGAGCCGGTGTCAGGATCATCGCCACCAGTACTGACAGCACCATCGCGGAAACGATAGTGATGGAGAACTGACGGTAAATCGCACCGGTTGAGCCACCGAAGAATGCCATTGGGATAAATACTGCGGACAGTACCATCGCAATCCCCACCAAGGCGCCCTGAATCTGCTCCATGGATTTACGGGTTGCTTCTTTTGGTGGTAGGCCCTCTTCGGCCATAACACGCTCAACGTTTTCCACCACAACGATGGCGTCATCCACCAAGAGGCCTATCGCAAGCACCATACCAAACATGGTTAGGGTGTTTATCGAATAGCCAAAGGCCGATAGCACAGCAAATGTCCCTAACAGAACCACCGGAACCGCGATGGTTGGGATCAGGGTTGCACGAATGTTCTGCAAGAACAGATACATAACCAAGAACACCAGCACGATAGCTTCCAGCAACGTTTTCACAACTTCGTTGATGGAAATCTTAACGAACGGCGTGGTGTCGTATGGATAAACAACCTTCATGCTGGCAGGGAAGAAGGGCTGCAATTTAGCCAGCTCTTTTTTAACCCCTTCAGCGGCATCCAATGCGTTAGCGCCAGTTGCCAGTTTAATCCCCAGACCTGCGGCAGGTTTGCCGTTAAAGCGTGCAATAACGTTATAGTTTTCGCCGCCTAGCTCAATCTTGGCAACGTCACGCAGCAGTACGCGAGAACCATCGGTTTGAACCTTCATCAGGATCTTGCCGAATTCTTCCGGTGTCTGTAAGCGCGTTTGCGCAATGATTGAGGCGTTCAACTGCTGGCCAGGAACCGGAGGAGCGCCACCCAATTGGCCAGCTGCAATCTGGTTGTTCTGGATTTTGATCTGGTTGATCACGTCCAGTGGAGTCATCTGGTAGTTGTTCAGCTTATTTGGGTCTAACCAGATACGCATCGCGTACTGGGCACCAAACAGCTGCACGTCACCAATCCCTTCGGAACGGCTGATCGGATCTTTAATGTTGGAAGCCACGTAGTCGGCGATATCATCCTGAGACATACTTCCGTCTTCAGAAATAAAGCCAGCAACCATCAGGAAGCTACTACTGGATTTCTCAACGCTGATCCCTTGCTGCTGAACTTCTTGCGGCAGCAACGGCGTTGCTAGCTGCAATTTGTTCTGCACCTGAACCTGTGCGATATCCGGGTCAGTACCAGACTGGAAGGTAAGCGTGATCGACACGCTACCCGATGAGTCGCTGGTTGAGGACATGTACATCAGATTATCGATACCGTTCATGTTCTGTTCGATAATCTGTGTCACCGTGTCCTGCACCGTCTGCGCATCAGCACCAGGGTAGACTGCGGAGATCGACACCGCCGGTGGGGCAATCGTTGGATATTGCGCCACCGGTAGTTTCATAATCGCTAGCGTACCGGCCAGCATGATAATGATGGCGATAACCCAGGCGAATATAGGTCGATCTATAAAAAACTTAGCCATGAATTACTGGCTCCTTTTTATCAATGTATCAGCAACGAGCATCACTTAAGACTTCTTCGGTTCGCTAGCCGCTGCATCTTTTGTTGAAGCGTTCCCTGCAGAAGCTTCTTCTACTTTCACTTGCACACCTGGACGAACTTTCTGCAAGCCAGTCACAATCACTTTGTCACCGGATTTCAGACCATCAGTCACCAACCATTTGTCACCGATGGCTTGCGCTGCGGTTACGGTACGGTTTTCAACTTTGTTGTCGGCACCGACTAACATGACGGTTGCTTCACCACGAGGATTACGGGTGACGCCTTGCTGCGGTACGAGCAACGCATTGTTTTTGATCCCTTCATCCAGACGAGCGCGCACAAACATGCCAGGCAACAAATCGCCTTTAGGATTTGGGAACACGGCGCGAATAGTGATTGAGCCAGTGCTTTCATCAACGGTGACGTCAGAAAACTCCAGAGAGCCTTTCTGTGCGTAGACCTGACCATTTTCCAATACCAGCTCAGCCTTAGCCTTACCGCCTTCCTGTTCTAAAGTGCCGTTAGCCAGCTCTTCTTTTAAACGCAGGAAGTCGTTGCTTGACTGAGTCACGTCGACATAAATCGGGTCCAGTTGCTGAACGGTTGCCAGCGCATTAGCCTGATTTGAAGTCACCAAAGCACCCTCGGTCACGCTAGATTTACCAATACGACCGCTGATTGGTGAAGTGACTTTGGTATACGCCAGATTGATACGTGCAGTTTCTACTGCGGCTTTTGCCGCGGTAACGGCTGCATCGGCCTGACGCGCATCGGCAACGGCGGTATCGTATTCTTGCTGACTGATGTACTTAGTTCCGACTAATGTCTTATAGCGATTGACTGTCAGGTGAGCGATGTTTGCAGCGGCTTCAGCTTTGGCCAAATCGCCACGCGCGCTGTCATAAGCGGCCTGATAAGTTGCTGGATCGATTTGATACAGTGAAGAACCGGCCTGAATGTCGCTGCCTTCCACGAAGTTACGCTTAAGGATGATGCCGCCAACCTGTGGGCGAACTTCTGCGATGCGATATGCAGATGTACGACCAGGAAGCTCAGTGGTGACGTTCAACGGCTCAGCTTTCAGCGTGACAACACCCACCTCAGGTGCGCTTTGCTGACCTTTTTGCTCGTTTCCGTCGTTACATCCTGTAAGAAGTAAACTACCAGAAAACATTAGCACGGCCGCCAGAGGCGTTAACCCTCTGTTTTTATTCATAGATAACCTCAAGAGTTCGATTGTTAAATGGGTATTGATTCATTTGTGAAAACCCATTGCTGCGCTAATTAAAACTGCATGTTATGGTACATACATTCATGAATGTATGTAAATCAAAGCACATTAAAAATATAACGCCATGGCACGAAAAACCAAAGAGCAAGCTCAAGCAACCCGACTGCAAATACTTGAAGCGGCAGTATGTGAGTTTTCCGCACGCGGTGTGTCCGCTACCTCTCTAACGGATATTGCCAACGCAGCTGGTGTAACGCGTGGCGCGATTTATTGGCACTTTAAAAATAAAGTAGACCTTTTTAATGAAGTCTGGAACCTGACCGAATCAAAAGTCAGTGACTTAGAGATAGAGTATCAAGCAAAGTATCCAGATAATCCACTTAGGATTTTACGCGAAATCCTAATTTATATCTTGGTCGCAACCGTGGACGACCCACGCCGTAAAGCGTTGATGGAAATTATATTTCATAAATGCGAATTTGTCGGCGAGATGCGTTCTTTAGTTGATATTCGCAAGATTTTGTACCTCGAAAATTTTGAGCGCATCGAAAATGTGCTACGTAACTGTATTGAGTGTCAACAGTTGCCTGCTGAACTTAATACTCGGCGCACAGCGGTAATGATGCGCTCGTATATAACGGGTATAATGGAAAGCTGGTTATTTTTACCAGAAAGCTTTGATTTGAAAGAAGAAGCTTCATTTATGGTCGACAGCTTTATCGACATGATCAAGTACAGCGAACATCTCCTGCATGGCGCTGTTAGCATGCCGTTTGAAGCGCCGGCATGCGCGGTGGCGATGACGCCGCTTAACAGAGGGAAATCCTAATGCAGAAAATTGTTTTGATCGCCAATGGTGCTGGTTATGGCCAAGAATCATTGTTTAACGCACTGCGCTTGGCTATTGCGATGAAAGAGCAGCAGGGCGAGATTGAACTGAAAATCTTTCTGATGTCTGATGCTGTCACATCGGGTTTGGCTGGGCAGAAGCCTCATGAAGGCTATAACCTTCAGCAAATGATTGAAATTCTGACCGCTCAGCAGGTGCCTTTTAAACTGTGTAAAACCTGCGCCGATGGCCGTGGAATCAGCACATTACCGTTGATTGACGGGGTTGAGATTGGAACGTTAGTTGAGCTAGCTCAGTGGACGCTAGCCGCAGATAAGGTGCTTACGTTCTAATTTAGTATTGAACCGTAATTGGGACGATAGGGATTAATTCCCACACAAATATCGTCCTTATTTATTGGATAAAAAATAGATTTCATTTTCGGCTTTTGCCTATTCATTGTCTTAATATCTTCGTGCTACGCTAATCTACTCTTCCCGTTAAACGATCTCTTCCCATGATGGCTGGCTGCATTACGTTACGCTCTGTTCAATTAACTCGGCGCGCACAGTTTTATTTAATTTCATTAATTATTAGTGTGCTTATTTTATTGGTTCCTGATTATGCTTTAGCGCTGAGCGGCGATATATCGACGCGGGCTGAAGTACAGAATCAGTTAGATTCTTTAGGTAAGCAGAAATCGCTGTCGCCGGGAGAAAAGCTTTCGCAGCAGGATTTGATGAAAACGCTCGAATACCTCGACGGTATCGACCGCATCAAGCAGGAAAGCCAGCAGCTTAAACAGCAGATTCAACAAGCTCCGCTCAAGCTAAATCAGGCACTCAGCGGATTAGAGTCTATTCAACAGGCCGATAGCGAAGCCATCACGCGTTCGTCGCTGTCGACGCTTTCTTTGCGCCAGCTAGAAAATAAAATGGGCAGCACGCTGGATGACCTGCAAAGCGCGCAGGAAGATTTAGCGAATTTTAATAGTCAGCTTATTTCTCTTCAGACCCAGCCAGAGCGTGCGCAAAGCAGCATGATGGCGACGTCACAGCAGATTCAGCAAATTCGAAACGCGTTATCCGAT
The DNA here is from genome assembly GCF_002355555.1 of Hafnia sp. CBA7124. Taxonomy (NCBI): domain Bacteria; kingdom Pseudomonadati; phylum Pseudomonadota; class Gammaproteobacteria; order Enterobacterales; family Hafniaceae; genus Hafnia; species Hafnia sp. CBA7124. The sequence goes on from NZ_AP017469.1 coordinate 1,230,495, forward strand.
CCCAGCAATATGCGTCCAACACAGCAAAACATGTTGAATACGCAAATGGCGATGCTGAATATGTCCCTCGACTACCAGCGCCAAAGCTTGTCGGCTAACACCGCATTACAAGATTCCCTGCAAAAGCAGCGTGACTACGCTAATGCCAGAATCAATCAGTTAGAGCACATGGTTCAGCTGGTTCGTGAAGTAGAAAACGGCAAGCGGTTAACGCAGTCTGAAAAGACGGCGCAGGAAGCGCAAAACCCCGATGATGCCACGCAAGATATTCAGCAGGATCCTGTTATTGGGCGTGAGCTCGATATTAACCGCCAATTGAGTAAGCGGTTAATTGAAGCGACCGAAGGCGTGAACACGCTGGTTCAGGAAAATATCCGCATCAAAAACTGGCTAGATCGCTCTCTACAGGCAGAGCGCAATTTGAAAGAGCAGATAACGGTGCTGAAGGGCAGTTTGCTGCTGTCGCGCATTCTCTATCAGCAACAACAAAATCTGCCGACGGAAAAATTGACTAACGATGTTGCTACGCAGATTGCTGATTTACGTTTGGAACAGTTCGACATCAATGAAAAGCGTGATGCGCTGTTCCAAGGAACGGATTACGTCACGCAGTTGCTTAGTCAAAATAAGGATAAACCGTCTGACGATGTGGTTAGCGCGCTCGAAGATATTGTTGATGCTCGCCGTGAGCTGTTGGATCAGCTCAATAAGCAGCTCGGCAGCCAGTTAACCTTAGCGATTAGCCTGCAGATTAATCAGCAACAGTTGCTGAGCGTAAATGAATACCTGCAACATACGTTGACCCAACAAATTTTCTGGGTGAGCAGTAATAAGCCAATGAACCTCAATTGGTTTATGGATCTTCCAAATGCGTTAAAAGTTCAGGCCCAATCTCTGCACTTTGACCTTAAGCCGGGAGCGTTGGCTGAAGGTGCGCTGAGCTCCATGTTCGTTTTCATTCCTTTGCTGATCCTCTTCGGCCTGTTCCGTTGGCGCTATCGTAGAATTAATGAGCTTCTGGAAAAGCTTGGTAACGAAGTCGGCCAATTAAAACGTGACACACAGCTGCATACACCAAAAGCCATTGGGCTGCTGATGGTGAAAGGATTGCCCGGCACGCTATTGATATTGGCACTGGGCTTTTGGTGCTATCGCTCGGATATCAGCATTAATAACTTTATGTGGTCGCTGTCGTTGCAGTTTGCCATGTTCTGGATGGTTATCAGCACCACATATCGCCTGTTAGCGTCGGAAGGTGTATCGGAGAAACATTTTAATCTCTCTCCGCTGCTGTGCGCGCACTATCGCCGCGTGACCCGACGAGTTGGGGTCACGTTAATCCCGCTGATTTTCTGGTGTGTATTGGGTGAAAAAGCACCGTTGCGTCTGAGTGAGGATGTGATTGGTCAGGTTGCGGTGCTTATCACCTTAGCGCTGATTACCGCTTTTGTTTTCCCCATTTGCCGTGACGCATGGCGCGAGAAAAACTCTCACACCGTACGACTCATCATGGTGACGCTATTAGCCATGACGCCGTTGGTGCTGATGGTGCTTACCGCGTTTGGCTACCTCTATACCACGCTAAGCCTAGGACTGCGCTGGCTTGATAGCCTCTATTTAATGATCCTGTGGACCATTATTTATGCGACGGCTATCCGTGGACTGAGCGTTGCCGCACGGCGCTTAGCCTATCGACGTGCTTTGGCTCGCCGCCAGCAAAATACCGCACGTGAAGGTGCGGAGGGTTCAGAGCCGATTGAAGAACCTCCATTGGCGATTGATCAGATTAATAGCCAGTCATTACGCCTGACGACGATGGTGCTATTCCTCATCTTTGGCTGTGTTTTGTATTGGATTTGGTCCGATTTGGTTACGGTGATCTCCTACCTCGACAGCATCACCCTGTGGCATTACAGCAGCGGTTCAGGTGCAAATCAGACCTTACAGGCCGTAACGCTAGGCAGCGTGCTCTTTGCTTTAGTGTCAGTGGTTATTGCCTATATTTTAACGCGCAACTTACCGGGTCTGCTCGAAGTGCTGGTGCTCTCGCGTATTCAAATGCGCCAAGGCTCTTCCTATGCCATCACCACGGTTCTTACCTATTTGATTATCGTGGTGGGGACGATAATCTTCTTCGGTTCGCTGGGGGTATCATGGGACAAGCTACAGTTCCTTGCCGCCGGGTTATCGGTTGGTCTAGGTTTTGGTTTGCAGGAGATTTTCGGAAACTTCATCTCTGGTCTCATTATCCTCTTTGAGCGTCCAATTCGCATTGGCGATACTATTACTATCGGGACGTTCTCAGGCACGGTAAGTCGAATTCGTATTCGCGCCACCACGATCACGGATTTTGATCGTAAAGAGGTGATTATCCCGAATAAGGCGTTTGTGACAGAACGGTTGATCAACTGGTCATTATCCGATACTACAACCCGCTTACTCATAAAAGTGGGGGTCGCCTATGGTTCGGATCTGGACAAAGTGAAGCAGATTCTCCTGCAAGCGGCTAAAGAAAACCCACGCGTGATGACCGATCCCGAACCGCAGGTATTCTTCTTAGCGTTTGGAGCGAGCACATTAGATCATGAGCTGCGTTTATACGTACGTGAACTTCGCGACCGCAGCTATACGGTTGATGAGCTGAACCGTCGAATCGATCAGCTGTGTCGTGAAAACGACATTAATATCGCGTTTAACCAGTTAGAAGTGTATTTGCATAACCAAGAAGGCAAGGAAGTTCAGGTGATCAAAAAAGATCTGGACGGTAAAGCCGGTGATGAGTCATTGGCATAATCACGCTGTGGCTTTGATGTGATTTTCGCTTCTGCCAGCTTTAACGGAAGCTTACGGCGTTTGTTTAAGCATTAAATATCCTGCTAAATTAACGTTATAAGCTTCCTATTATTAACTGATGTTGTTAACTGACGTCGTTAACTGAAGCTGTTAACTGAATTCGCAGCTTCAAAATTAAGCCTTAGTGACGATATTGTTCTTCCCGTTATGCTTCGCGGTATATAAATAGTCGTCAGCGATTTTTAATATTTCCTCTGCGGTTTCACCCTGCCATTGGGTGAGTCCACCGCTGAAGGTGACATGCAAGCCTGCCTCGTGCCACTGTTTCTGGTCAACGGCGATACGCCATTTATCGAGCAGATGTACCACGCTGCTGGTGTCGCTGTTCAAAATTAGCATCACTAATTCTTCACCGCCATAGCGGCACAACAATCCTTGAGGCCCTGCAATTTCCTGACCGACTTTGCCGATATATTTTAAAACTTCATCGCCCACGGGATGGCCAAAACGATCGTTGATTTGTTTAAAGTTATCAATATCAATCATGGCCAAAAAGAAAGGGACTCTGTTTTCAATTAGGCTGGGCAAGCGCTCATCAAAATAGCGACGATTAAATAATCCCGTCAGGCTATCTTCAATCGCGGCTTTATTCGCTTCTGCTCTGGCTCGGTGCTGCTTTTTAATTTCAGAATAGACGCTGGCGAGATCGAATGTTTTTTCATCCATGCTGCCACTGCGTATTGTTGCCAGTAACTCGCTTAGCATGCGTTGCAGGCTCGTGTTCCAAAGTACCGCCACTGTGATATAGAGCATTACCGTGACAATGGCCAAGATCAACATCGGTTGCGTTGACTCAGCAATTAAAGCCTCGATTTTATTCTCCTCGACGGTGAGAATAAGGTGCCAATCAGGGTTGGTAAACGAATGGTAATAAACATGAATGCCTGAGTTTTCATCATAAAAATAGCCTTCGGCATCCGTCATTTGTTTCAACCATTCTGGATGAGCAATCGGCAAGGTAATTTCTTGAGGATTGGCGTGCATGACAATCTGACCAGAATGATGGACTACGGCTAATTTCCCATTTAATGGTAAGGCTATCTCTTTTAATGGCAGACTCATTGCAGCCAGATCTAAATCCATAGATAACGCGCCATAGCGAACACCCTGATCGTCATTCAGGTTTTTCGATATAGTTAAAACATTATGATGAGTAAACTCATCACTATAGGGCATCGAGAAACGTACCCAGTTATTCTTTAGGGTATCGCGTGGAAACCAAGGGCGCTCTTTCGGATCGTATGAGGGAGATTCTATCTTTGGAATACTGTTAAAACCCGCGCCATCGATCCACACCAGAATATTGGTGAAATGGCGATTAGCATTAATGGCATAAGCCACAATTTTCTTTAGATTGCTCTCATCTGAATCAATGAACATACGAGATTCACTTGGCGATGCTTGGATCGCAAGTGCGATGGCACTATTTTTGATATCTTTAATTTGTCGGTCAACTGACTGCATAGCCGTATTGTGTGCGATGAATGCTAGTGTCTCATCGATATTATGATACGTCTCTTGCTTCACGTGCTGATAGAACCAGACATAGAGAACGATCAGTGGAAGTGCTAGCGTGAGAATCGCTAGGTGAACCTGCTTTTTAACTGACCATGGTTTTTGCAAAGTAGAAATCATAAATTAAGAGGCTTATGTTGCATTGAGTAACCAGAATAGCTATCTGGAGGTAATTCCTTTACCAAAATAAATAATACGTTATTTATAATAAACTTTATAGGATTAATGAATATATCAAGATGGATAATAATATTTCATCGATCATAAAATGATCTTGAGGGAAATCAATTTAACGTATTAAGGAAATAAATCTTCCGTCGTTAATTAACTATCTGGAATGTTCTTTTCCCGTTAATAACTGTAGTTGGGAAGTTTTATTTCCAATATCAAAAAATATTTTTAATAAGATATTTCTAACTATGGTTAGCATGATAAATATAATATAACCAATAAGTGTTAGTAGTATAAATAAATAGGATTTTTATAAAAACAAACCAAGACATATATTAATTATAACAAGAAAATTCAATGCGAATTATTCTTAAATAAAAAAAGGAGCCGTTTGGCTCCTTAAGATATGACTCGAGAGGCTATACGTTGCTGAGTGGCGAAGTTGTCTGGTGTTTTTTGCGCGATAGTTTAGTTTCATAGTCGTTTTTGACTATTTCTAAGGCGGCTAACACGACTTCAGGACCGAGATCGTTGCTTTCCAGTAGATAGATCAAATCGACGGCAAGTTGCACTTCAGGCGCTGCTTTCTCGAGTGACATAACCTTTCCTTAGTTTTTCAATTTGCGATAGATGAACAGCAACAGCATAGCACCCAGAATTGAAATAATCAGGCTCACGAAATTAAAACCGGTGACGCTTCCCATTCCAAAGAATGAGCTGATGTAGCCACCGACTAATGCACCAGCAATACCCAAAATAACGGTCATAAAGAAACCGCCGCCATCTTTGCCTGGCATGAACCATTTAGCCAAAATGCCGACAATAAGACCAAGAATGACCCAAGAAATAATGCCCACGATACGTCTCCCTTAAACAAATATTTAGCGCTAGTTCTGATGACATCGAATGCGATATCAGAGAAGAAAGCTTTGATAATTATAGATAGAAATAAGCCCTCACCATGAAGACCACATCATTTTATTTGTTTGTAGGATGAATAGAACGACTTTCTGCATAAATGGGTTATTTTCAGAATTTTAGGAAAAGCCAAGCTCCATTTGTTCTATTTGTTTTTCAATTTTTTTCAGCGCTTGGCGACAACGACTTAAACGTCCCTCTAAGGCCACGAGTTCTTGCTGAATCCCTTGTTGCTGCTGCAACGTTTGACACTGTCCAAGCTGGCTTTCACGTTCATAGAGCATGTCATTTAAACGGCGCTCATAGCCCTGATTTTCTGCTAATTTCTGTTGCATAATGGAAAGCGGTGAACGCCGACTTTTAGCATCTTGGCGGCGCAACTGCTGTGTGGCGAACTCTCGCTGTAGCGCTTCGATCTGAGCGACTAAACGTTCAGCCAAAAAACTGACCTGCTGTGTATGGTTACGCTTTACGGCATCAGTGAGTTTTGCAAAATTACCGCGCAGTTCTTGCAAATAATCCTTCAGGCCTGTTTCGACGCTGGCAAAAAGAGCACGATCAAAACGTGGCTGTCGGGTCGGGATATAACCGCTATTTTTTAGCGAGAGCTCCAGTTGGATGATGCGCTGTTCTAACACCTGTAAAAGCTGTTGGCTTGACATCAGAGATACCTTAGCGGTGATTATCGAGCTTAGAGAGGAGGGCGGAATGCTTATCACCCATGACTTTCGGTGCAATGCTCATGTAACATCAGATGGTAATGGAGTCGTGGGGAGTAGGGCAAGAGACATCATGCAACGCATATTACTCATTGTTTTGGGCTGGATCGCATTTGGTCTGGCTTGCCTAGGCGCCATTTTGCCGTTATTACCAACCACGCCCTTCCTGCTGTTGGCGGCTTGGTGTTTTTCTCGTTCGTCACCGCGTTTTCACCACTGGCTATTGTATAATTCTTGGTTTGGCGGCTATTTACGCCACTGGCAAAAACATCGTGGTTTGCCATCAGGAGCTAAGCCAAAGGCCATTATTTTTATTATTCTGACCTTCGCGCTTTCGTTGTGGTTGGTGAACATGTGGTGGGTACGTATATTGCTGCTGGTGATTTTGGCCTGCCTGCTGATCTTTATGTGGCGCCTGCCGGTAATTGATGCAGAGCAAGAAAAAACACCGTGAAATGAACTCTACAGTTGCATTTGTTCGCCAGTTTCAATAGATTTGAGCGTTTTCGTGCGCGGGTTACCTCCTGTCCCTTTGCTCTATACCGAACACCGCAGGTCTGAGACTACAGGCCACGTATCGGGGGAAGTTCAGGTGGCTTGCGTTAGCCCGGACCCGCTGTTTTATCAGGCAACAATTTTATGACCGCTACAGCACAACAAATCGAATTCCTTAGAGAAAGCATTAAGACTATCCCGGACTATCCAAAACCAGGGATTTTGTTCCGCGACGTCACCAGCATGCTGGAAGACCCAAAAGCCTATGCACTGAGCATCGAGCTGCTTGTTGAACGCTACCGTAACACCGGCGTAACCAAAGTCGTGGGCACCGAAGCCCGTGGTTTTCTGTTCGGAGCGCCTGTGGCACTGGCGTTGGGCGTAGGCTTTGTTCCTGTGCGTAAGCCGGGCAAGCTGCCGCGTGCTACGTTAAGCGAAAGCTATGAACTGGAATACGGTACCGACACGCTGGAAATCCATCAGGATGCCATCCAGCCTGGCGATAACGTTTTAGTCATTGACGATCTGCTGGCAACTGGTGGCACCATCGAAGCCACGGTGAAACTGATCCGTCGTTTAGGCGGCGTGGTGACCGATGCGGCGTTTATCATTGATTTGCCAGAACTGGGCGGCGAAGCTCGTCTGACCGCGCAAGGCATCAATTGCTATAGCCTCGTTGACTTTGCCGGTCATTAATTTCCGGTGACAGGCATCCACCATCGCTGAGATAAAGCCCCGTTAATACGGGGCTTTTGTATTTTTCAGACCACGAGATATACCGAGCGCGTACGGTCACAAAACCCTCTCGTTCACCGCGCCGAAAGTAATTAGGAATCAACATAAAGCTGCTGTTACAATACAGAAATAGCTCGTCATAATGCGGCTGAGCGTAATCATAAGTTGAGATCTTTCTGTTTAGCACCATATATAACGAGTTCGTTGAACAGAATGAACCCCCGGTCGGTATATGATAACCCCGATCAGCATCGCGGTTTTTGCAGTCATACTGAAATTACCCCTTACAAATCAATGATGAGTATCAATGAGCTATCAGGTACTTGCCCGTAAGTGGCGTCCACAAACGTTTTCTGACGTCGTGGGTCAGGAACATGTTCTGACCGCGCTAGCAAACGGCCTTTCTTTAGGGCGTATTCATCACGCCTATCTGTTTTCCGGCACTCGCGGCGTGGGTAAAACCAGCATCGCGCGCCTTTTGGCGAAAGGGCTTAACTGCGAAACCGGCATCACCTCAACGCCATGCGGCGTGTGTGATAATTGCCGTGAGATTGAGCAGGGCCGTTTTGTGGATTTGCTGGAGATCGACGCCGCCTCGCGAACCAAAGTTGAAGATACCCGCGATCTGCTGGATAACGTTCAGTACGCGCCTGCGCGTGGTCGTTTCAAAGTCTATTTGATCGACGAAGTGCACATGCTTTCCCGCCACAGCTTTAATGCGCTGTTGAAAACGCTGGAAGAGCCGCCTCCGCATGTCAAATTCCTGCTGGCGACGACAGATCCCCAAAAACTGCCGGTAACGATTTTGTCTCGTTGCCTACAGTTTCATCTCAAAGCCTTAGACGTTGAGCAGATCCGCACCCAGTTGGAAAAAATTTCCACCGCGGAAGGATTAACCGCCGAGCCGCGCGCATTGCAACTGCTGGCGCGTGCCGCCGAAGGCAGTATGCGCGATGCATTAAGCCTCACCGATCAGGCGATTGCGATGGGGCTGGGCCAAATTACGGCAGAAACCGTTGGCCAAATGCTCGGCACCCTAGATGACGAACAGCCACTGGCGATTATTGAAGCGCTGGTGGATGCCGACTGCGAGAAAGTCATGGCGTTGGTTGAGCAGGCGGCTTCACGCGGAGTGGATTGGGAAAATCTGCTGATTGAAACCCTGACTCTGCTGCACCGCATCGCGATGCTGCAACTGCTGCCAAATGCGTTAGACAGCCACTATATTTCCGTTGAGCAGCGCCTGCGTGAATTGGCGCGTACGCTGCCGCCGTCAGATTTACAGCTGTTCTATCAGGTGTTACTGACAGGCCGCAAAGAATTAACTTATGCGCCAGATCGTCGCATGGGCGTGGAAATGACGCTGCTGCGCGCGCTGGCGTTTCATCCCAAAGCCGTGATTGCTGAACCTGTTGCCGCACCGCAAACGGCGTTGCCGACCATGCCTGCGCAAGGCGGGGCTCATTCGACGTCTGGTTACATGCCAGCGCAGAATACAGCGCCACAGCAGAATACCATGCCGCCAGCGGGGCAGTTCCAACCGCAGAACGTGGCTCCGGCACAGCCTGCGGCAAAACCGGCCGGGCTTTCGGATGCCACCGCCCAGCTATTACAGGCTCGAAGTCAGCTACGACAGAAAGCGGGTGGGGGAACTGACCCAAAAAAGAATGAGCCGGCAGCGCCAGTAACCGCGCGGCCGGCAAGCTCAGCACTGGAGCGTTTGGCATCAGTGACGGAGCGCAGCCAGCAGCGTCAAGCTGCCGCGGCAGAAGCGAAACCGTCCAAGAAAGAAGCCTACCGCTGGAAAGCACAAACCAAAGCGGTAGAGGCCAAGCGCGAAGAAATTGCTACGCCGAAAGCGTTGCGCACCGCGCTAGAGTATGAAAAAACGCCTGAGCTGGCCGCCAAGCTGGCGGAGGAATCGTTGACCCGTGATGAATGGGCCGCCGAGCTGAATCAGCTACGCCTGCCTAAACTGGTTCAACAGCTGGCATTGAATGCGTTTCGTGAACCGGCAGAAGAGGGCAAAGTGCTTCTGCATTTACGTTCTTCGCAACGTCATTTAAACTCCGCTTCTGCGCAGCAGACTTTGTCTCAGGCGCTGAGTGAACATTATGGTCGCCCAGTTGAGCTGACGATTATCGAAGACGATAATCCAGAACGACTCACGCCGCTGGAATGGCGGCAGGCGATTTACGAAGAAAAACTGGCGCAGGCTCGCCAGTCCATTGCTGCGGATAGCAACATCCAGACTTTGCGACGTTTCTTTGACGCCGAACTGGATGAAGAGAGCATCCGCCCTGTTTAACCGCTGTGTCAGCACAAGGCCGACACAGCCCCACGCAAAGAGAGAACACTATGTTTGGTAAAGGCGGATTGGGCAACCTGATGAAGCAAGCCCAGCAAATGCAAGACAAAATGGCGAAAGTGCAGGAAGAGATCGCTCAGCTGGAAGTGACCGGTGAATCTGGCGCGGGTCTGGTAAAAGTGACCATCAACGGTGCGCATAACTGCCGTCGTATCGAAATCGATCCAAGCCTGATGGAAGACGATAAAGAGATGCTGGAAGATCTGATCGCTGCCGCGTTCAACGATGCGGCACGCCGTATTGAAGAAACTCAGAAAGAAAAAATGGCTTCAGTTTCCAGCGGTATGCAGTTACCGCCGGGCTTCAAGATGCCATTCTGATGCAAACCAGCCCGCTTCTTGAATCATTAATGGAAGCACTGCGCTGCCTGCCGGGCGTTGGCCCGAAGTCGGCGCAGCGCATGGCATTCCACATGCTGCAGCGCGATCGCAGCGGTGGAATGCGTCTGGCGCAGGCGCTTACCCGAGCGATGTCGGAAATCGGCCATTGTGAAGACTGTCGTACATTTACCGAACAGGATATATGTACGATTTGTTCTAACTCGCGTCGTAAAGAAAATGGACAAATCTGTGTGGTCGAAAGCCCAGCAGATATCCATGCGATAGAGCAAACCGGGCAATTCTCAGGCCGTTACTTTGTTCTGATGGGGCATTTGTCCCCGCTGGACGGTATCGGCCCGCAGGATATCGGTTTAGATCGCTTGGAAGAGCGTTTGGGACAGGAGTCACTCACCGAGGTGATTTTGGCCACTAACCCAACGGTTGAAGGCGAAGCAACCGCGAACTACATTGCTGAAATGTGCAATGCTCACGGCGTATTGGCTTCCCGCATTGCCCACGGTGTTCCCGTTGGCGGTGAGCTTGAGATGGTGGACGGCACTACTTTGTCGCACTCTCTGGCCGGACGTAACCCCGTTCGTTTTTAACCTCTGCCTGACCGGCGTGTAATTTATCCACTCATAAAGTGATCTGAGTTACACGCCGCATTTCTTTTTTCCTCGATTGTATTTTTTACCCTTGAAATTCAACATCCCATCCCCATTTTTTAACCACTCTACCCAAAATAGTTCAAGTTGTAGTAAGGCAGCGAGTTTATGAGTCCCTAGGAGCATAGATAACTATGTGACTTGGGCGAATAAACGCAGCTAACGCACATACAGCTTGAACAATGAAGGGTAAAACATTTTGTCTGAGTGCTATCCATTGAGGTAAAAGCAAAATTATGAAAGGCCAAGAAACCCGTGGCTTCCAGTCAGAAGTCAAACAGCTTCTGCATTTGATGATCCACTCACTCTATTCAAACAAAGAAATTTTCCTGCGTGAGCTGATTTCCAACGCATCCGACGCGGCCGATAAACTGCGTTTCCGCGCGTTATCAAGCCCTGAGCTGTATGAAGGCGACGGTAATCTGCACGTTCGCATTTCAGCAGACAAAGAAAAACGCACCCTGACTCTGAGCGATAACGGCATCGGGATGACCCGTGACGAAGTTATCGACAATCTGGGGACGATTGCGAAATCAGGCACCAAGGCATTCTTGGAATCTATCGGTTCCGATCAAGCCAAAGACAGCCAACTGATTGGCCAGTTTGGTGTTGGTTTCTATTCTGCTTTCATCGTGGCAGACAAAGTCACCGTTCGCACGCGTTCAGCCGGTGCTAACGCCGATCAGGCGGTATTCTGGGAATCAGAAGGCGAGGGTGATTACACCATCGCTGACATCGAAAAAGTCGAGCGCGGTACTGAGATCACGCTGCATCTGCGCGAAGGTGAAGATGAGTTCCTTGATGATTGGCGTCTGCGCAATATCATCAGCAAATACTCTGACCATATCGCCCTGCCGGTCGAGATCCTGACCACTGAAGGTGAAGACGGCGAGCAGAAGTGGGAAAAAATCAACAAGGCGCAGGCTTTGTGGACGCGTACCAAGTCTGAAGTTACCGACGAAGAGTACAAAGAGTTCTACAAGCACATTGCCCATGACTTTACCGATCCGGTCACTTGGAGTCATAACCGCGTTGAAGGTAAGCAGGAATACACCAGCCTGCTGTACATTCCTGCGCAGGCACCGTGGGATCTGTTCAATCGCGACCATAAACACGGGCTGAAACTGTATGTGCAGCGCGTATTCATTATGGATGACGCCGAACAGTTCATGCCGAACTATCTGCGCTTTGTACGTGGTCTGATCGATTCAAACGATCTGCCATTAAACGTTTCGCGTGAAATTCTGCAAGATAGCCGCGTGACGCAAAGTCTGCGTGCTGCGCTGACTAAACGCGTGTTGCAGATGCTGGATAAACTGGCCAAAGACGATGCTGAGAAATACCAGAAATTCTGGCAGCAGTTTGGTCTGGTGCTGAAAGAAGGCCCAGCCGAAGACGGTAGCAACGCTGAAGCCATTGCTAAGCTGCTGCGCTTTGCATCGACTCACAACGACAGCGCGGTGCAGAACGTTTCTCTGACCGATTACATCAATCGTATGGTGGAAGGCCAAGAGAAGATTTATTACATCACGGCCGACAGCTATGCGGCGGCGAAGAGCAGCCCACATCTGGAGCTGCTGCGTAAGAAAGGCATCGAGGTGCTGCTGCTTTCCGATCGCATCGACGAATGGATGATGAGCTACCTGACCGAGTTCGATGGTAAGCCATTCCAATCCGTCAGCAAAAAAGATGAGTCTCTGGATAAGCTGGCTGATGAAGAAACCAGCGAACAGAAAGAAGCTGAAAAGGCGCTGGAACCATTTGTTGAGCGCGTGAAAACCCTGCTGGGCGACCGTGTGAAAGACGTACGTCTGACGCATCGTTTGACCGAAACCCCAGCGGTAGTCACTACCGACGCGGATGAAATGACCACGCAGATGGCAAAACTGTTTGCTGCTGCCGGTCAGGATGCGCCTGAAATTAAATATATCTTTGAGCTCAATCCTGACCATGCGCTGGTGAAACGTGCCGCTGATGAGCAAGACGAAGCTCGCTTTGGTGAATGGATTGAACTGCTGCTGGATCAGTCACTGCTGGCTGAACGCGGTAGCTTGGAAGATCCAAACCAGTTCATTAAACGTGTGAACGATTTACTGCTGGCTTAATCGTTGTTAATCAAGTCATAACCTATGCCGCGCCGTGATACGGGGCGGCATTTTTTTATCCTGTCATTGCCGTTTTTTCTTCAATCCCCCTCTGTTTTTGCGTCGTGCATTGCATTTTTGAATATCCACTTTGATAAAAACAAAACGCTGTTTTATAAAAACGGAGAGGTTGATCGGTAATCTCTTTATATTTTTGCCATTCACCGTCATCAAGTGGCAAAAGCACAAAGGTTTTCAGTCGGTCATAAACCTACTTTAGACCCATAGGAAGAGTTCCCTCTGCTATTTCGTGAGTGACCGAAATCGCGGAGGGGGCTCAGATAAGACACTACGGGGAACGAAAGTGATGACGATGCCATTGCAAAAGACACGCAAAATAGGGCTGATGAACTATTTGGCTTACGGTTCCGGAGATTTTCTCGGTGCAGGCACCACGGCCCTAACAGCGGCCTGGCTTCTCTATTTTTACACCACGTTTTGTGGACTAAGCCCGATTGAAGCCACGTTTATTTTTGCTATGGCGAGAGTGCTTGATGCGGTAGTCAGTCCTTTAATGGGGTTTTTAACCGACAACTTTGGCTCAACGCGTTTGGGTAAGCGCTTTGGCCGCCGTAAATTCTTTATTCTGCTCGGCATTCCTTTGGTGTTCAGCTATAGCCTAATGTGGGTTGGCGAGATGCACTATTGGTACTATCTGCTGACCTACCTTTTCTTTGACGTTGTTTACTCGATGATATTGGTGCCATACGAAACGCTGGTGCCAGAAATGACCGATGACTTTAAACAGAAAACCAAATTTTCCGGCGCTCGAATTGCCTTGGCACAGCTCTCTGCCATATTGGCGGCATTTCTACCGGGCATTCTGTTGGCTTATTTCGGCAAAGATAACGCCATCTCCTTTTTCTACGCCAGCTTAGTGTTCTCCGTTATCTGCGCGGGTGTGTTGACGCTGGTCTATTTCTATACGTGGGAACGGCCACGAGAAGAGATGTCTGAAGCTCAACTCAGAGCCGAGCAGGAGAAGCAAAAACTCACCTTGCTACAAAGCCTGAAGCGTTTAAACGTGGAACTGACCTCAACGCTGCGTATTCGTATCTTCCGCCAGCATCTGGGGATGTACCTCGGTGGGTATATTGCACAGGACGTCTTTAACGCGGTGTTCACCTACTACGTGGTGTTTGTGCTGATGCAAAGCGCTACCGTCGCGTCTAGTTTGATGGGAACCATGGCCATCATGCAGTTTATTGCGGTTATTGGCATGATCCCGCTGTGTATCCGCTTTGGCCCCGCGCCTTCATATCGCTTGGTGGTGGTGTTGTTCGGCCTTAGCGCCTTGTCTTACGGTGTGTTGTATTACGCAGGCATGAATGACGCGATGTCGCTGCTGTTGCTGATTTCCGCGGTGGCAGGGTTGGGGCGCGGTGGGATCAACTATGTGCCGTGGAATACCTACACCTATATTGCTGACGTTGATGAAGTGATCACGGGACAACGCCGTGAAGGCATTTTTGCCGGCATTATGACGCTCACCCGTAAAGCTTCTCAGGCCTGCGCGGTGATGTTAGTCGGGATTGTAATGCAACTTTCCGGTTTTGTTTCGGGCCAAGCACAGCAGGCTTCAACAGTCAGCCATACCATTCTGATGATCCTCAGCGTAGGCACCGTTTGTGTGCTATGCGTCGGTTTTTATATCTCCTTACGCTTCAAGCTCAACCTGCAAACGCACAGCGTGCTGCGCGAAGAAACCATCAAAATGCGCGAGGCAGGGCATATCGTGCCAGAGCAAATCACGCCAGAAGCGAAAGCGACCGTCGAAATGCTGGCCGGTATGCCATACGAATCGTTATGGGGTAACAACAATATTGGCTATCTCAATCGGGATAAACCTGCGCCTAAGGCGTTGCATATATTAAAAAATGCCTAATCCGCACGGCGCAGCGAAATGACACAGTGAAATGAATTTGAATTATTTTCTGAATTAATTAAGGGAGTTCCCATGCTCGTATATCCGGTAAAACACAGCCCATTACTGCGTCAGCCTGAGCGCTTCATCGCTCGCGATGAGCTTAAGGGATTAATCTGTAAGATGACTGACAATCTGATTAATATCAGCGACGAAACCGGAGAGTTCCTGCTGCGCTTGGATGATGGAAGAGTGATTGATACCAAAGGCTGGGCGGGCTGGGAGTGGACGCACGGTATCGGTCTCTACGGCATTTATCAGTATTACCAGCAGACCGGCGATCAAGCGATGCGCGCCATCATTGATGACTGGTTTACCGAGCGCTTTGCTGAGGGGACACCCACCAAAAACGTGAATACGGTGTGTCCGTTTCTGACACTGGCTTATCGCTATGAAGAGACTCAAGATCCGCGCTGGCTGCCTTACTTAGAGCGCTGGGCCGAATGGGTGATGTATGAAATGCCGCGCACCGAACGTGGTGGGATGCAGCACGTCACGCTGGCAGAAGAGAATCATCAACAGCTCTGGGATGACACCCTGATGATGAGCGTGTTGCCGTTGGCAAAAATTGGCAAGCTGCTGAACAAGCCTGAATATATTGAAGAAGCAAAATATCAGTTTTTGGTGCATACCCAGCATCTGATGGAGCGTGAAACCGGTCTGTGGTTCCACGGTTGGACGTTTGAAGGCCACCACAACTTTGCCAAAGCACGTTGGGCGAGAGGAAACAGCTGGTTGACGATGGTGATCCCTGAATTTATCGACCTGCTGGATCTCCCCGAATATGACGCCACGCGACGTTTCTTGATTCAGGTACTGGAAAGCCAGGTTTCAGCATTGGCGAAATGTCAGGATGAAAGCGGTTTATGGCATACCTTACTCGACGATCCTGATTCCTACGTTGAGTCGTCTGCCACCGCCGGATTTGCCTACGGCATTCTCAAAGCGGTGCGCAAACGCTATATCAGCGCAGACTATGCGCATACGGCGGAAAAAGCGGTGAAAGGTGTGATTAAGCATATTAATGCCGAGGGTGAATTGACCAATGTGTCGTTTGGCACGGCGATGGGGCGAGACTACGACTATTATCGCCAGATTCCGCTGACGTCGATGCCGTATGGTCAGGCGATGGCTATTTTGTGTCTGTCAGAATATATGCGCGTTTATCTATAACGTTCATTGCTGAGAATCAGGCCAAAAACGGGCGCAGGTGAGAGAAAAATCATCTGCGCCCGGTTTATTATGTGAGTTTCACGTTTCAGCAGCGGCCCGATTCCTTGAGGTAGCGGTCACAAAAATGGTAAGGTTTAGTGTTTTTGAATTTTATAAAAAATAATTTAAGAGGATTTACGCGATGCGTATCATTCTGCTTGGCGCTCCTGGCGCGGGTAAAGGCACTCAGGCACAGTTCATCATGGAGAAATATGGCATTCCGCAAATCTCTACGGGTGACATGCTGCGTGCAGCAGTGAAAGCCGGTACCGAACTGGGCAAAAAAGCAAAAGAAATCATGGATGCGGGCATGCTGGTAACTGATGAACTGGTTATCGCCTTGGTTAAAGAACGCATCACTCAGGAAGATTGCCGTAACGGTTTCCTGCTAGATGGCTTCCCACGCACCATTCCTCAAGCTGATGCCATGAAAGAAGCAGGCATCAACGTTGATTTCGTACTGGAATTTGATGTTCCTGACGAACTGATCGTTGAACGTATTATTGGCCGTCGTGTTCATCAGGGTTCTGGCCGTGTTTACCACATTAAATTCAACCCACCTAAGGTTGAAGGTAAAGACGACGTGACCGGCGAAGAACTGGTTACCCGTAAGGACGATCAAGAAGAAACTGTACGTAAGCGCTTGGTTGAATATCATCAGCAGACTGCTCCGCTGATCGGTTACTACAGCGCAGAAGCTGCGAACGGCAAGACTAAGTACGTCAAATTAGACGGCACCCAGTCTGTTGCAGCGGTTCGTGCTGAGCTGGAAACTATCCTAGGCTAAGATATTCTGTGCTAAGAACGACTTTAGGCGAATTTGGCCTAGAGTGATAAAAGGCGGCTAATAAATAGCCGCCTTTTCTATATCTCCGAGTGATGGGGTTGACCAATCAGAGTAATGGGTTGGGATTTGCAGCATTTTGGTTACAATATCAAAACTTTCAATCTATCAAGATAATGCAAAACCGAGGGCAGCATGAGGCAAGAAAAGTTCGGCGTACTGTTAGTTAATCTGGGCACGCCAGAGGCTCCAACCTCGTCAGCGGTTAAACGATACCTCGCTGAGTTTCTCAGCGATAAACGCGTGGTTGATGTTTCTCGCCTGATCTGGTGGCCGGTTTTAAACGGCATCATTTTACCGATCCGCTCTCCTCGAGTGGCTAAACTGTATCAATCCGTCTGGATGGATGAAGGCTCGCCGCTGATGGTGTATAGCCGCCGCCAGCAGGCCGCTTTGCAGGCGCGTTTGCCAAATATTCCGGTTGAATTGGGTATGAGCTATGGTCAGCCTGCGCTGAAAAGCGCAATTGATAAACTGCATGACGCCGGTGTCGATCGCATTATTCTGCTGCCGCTTTATCCGCAATATTCCTGTTCGACAAATGCGGCGGTATTTGATGCGGTCGCCCGACATTTTGCTCAGATGCGCCGTATCCCCTCGTTGAACTTTATCCGTGATTACGCGGAACATCCTGCTTATATTTCGGCGCTGGCTCAGACGATTAAAACCAGCTTTGCCCAGCATGGTGAACCTGACATGCTGCTGTTTTCATTCCACGGAATTCCACAGCGTTATGCCGATCAGGGCGATGATTATCCGCAGCGTTGCCGTGCGACCACGCGCGCAGTGGCCGATGCCTTAGGGCTTAGCGCTGAGCGTTACATGATGACCTACCAGTCGCGATTTGGCCGTGAACAATGGTTAACTCCGTTTACGGACAAAACGATTGAGCAGCTTCCAGCTAAAGGCGTGAAGCATCTTCAGGTTATCTGCCCAGGATTTTCCGCCGATTGTCTGGAAACGCTTGAAGAGATCAAAGTGCAAAACAAAGAGTTCTTTATCGAAGCGGGGGGAACGCAGTTTGAATATATTCCTGCGCTCAACGATGACGCTTTGCATATCGAACTGTTTTATCAACTGGTGATGGAACAGATGACGCGCCCTGCGTGATCGCCGTTGGCTAAAGTTAATCGTCAGAGTCTTGGGCTCTGACGATTAAGCAAGTGATGTGTTAGAATTCTCGGCTTCCCGTTAATAACAACGCTCCATAACTGCTGACGACACTGATGAAATTCCCTGGCCAACGCAAATCTAAACACTACTTTCCTGTAAACGCGCGCGATCCGTTGTTGCATGCAACGCAAAAAAGCGAGATTGATACCTCCTACGTGGTCGGCATCGACCAAACGCTGGTGGATATTGAGGCGAAAGTCAGCGACGAATTTATTACCCGTTACCGTCTGAGTCAGGGACATTCTCTGGTGATTGAAGACGATGTTGCGGAAGCGCTGTATCAAGAGTTGAAAGATAACGAACTGATCACCCATGAGTTTGCCGGTGGCACTATCGGCAACACCATGCACAACTACTCTGTTTTGGCTGACGATCGCTCCATTTTACTGGGCGTGATGTGCAGCAACGTGAAAATTGGCAGCTATGCCTATCGTTATCTGTGTAATACCTCCAGCCGTACCGATCTCAACTATCTGCAAGGCGTTGATGGCGCGATTGGTCGTTGTTTCACCTTAATTAGTGAGAACGGCGAACGTACCTTTGCTATCAGCCCAGGAATGATGAATCAGCTGCGTCCGGAAAGCATCCCGGAAGACGTTATCGCTGGCGCTTCTGCACTGGTGTTGACAGCTTATTTGGTGCGCTGCAAACCGGGCGAGCCGATGCGCGATGCCACGATGAAAGCCATTGAATACGCGAAAAAGCACAATGTACCAGTGGTGTTGACGCTGGGGACTAAGTTTGTGATTGCTGACGATCCGCAGTGGTGGCGTGATTTCCTGCGCGATAACGTCACAGTTGTGGCGATGAATGAAGAAGAAGCAGAAGCCTTAACTGGATTAAGCGATCCGCTTGCAGCATCAGATAAAGCGTTGGAGTGGGTCGATCTGGTTCTGTGTACCGCGGGGCCGATTGGCTTATATATGGCGGGTTATACTGAAGAAGAAGGTAAACGTAAGACTCAGCATCCATTGCTGCCGGGCGTTATTCCCGAATTTAACCTGTATGAATTCAGCCGTCCGATGCGCAAAAGCGCCTGTGAAAACCCGTTCAAAATCTACTCGCATATTGCGCCATACATGGGCGGCCCTGAGAAGATCATGAATACCAACGGGGCTGGCGACGGTGCACTTGCCGCCTTGCTGCATGACGTGGCTGCCAACGGCTTCCACCGTACCAACGTGCCAAACTCCAGCAAACATCAGCGAACTTACCTGACGTATTCTTCGCTGGCACAGGTCTGTAAATACGCGAACCGCGTGAGTTATCAGGTGCTTAACCAGCATTCACCACGCCTAACGCGCGGCCTGCCGGAACGAGAAGATAGTTTGGAAGAGTCATACTGGGAGAGGTAAGTGGGGCCAAAGACCCCACCCTAACCCTCCCCTTCGCAGGGGAGGGAACTGTTCGGTGATGCTGAGAAGATCCTCGATCTGCCCCACCCCCTTCACAGGGTAGTAAACTGTTCGGAGATGTTTGTAAAACTCTCGATCGGCTCCTCCCCCTGCGAAGGGGGAGGTTGGGAGGGGGTCATATCACAAATGCTCACCGTGACACCATTCGTGATGGAGATGAGAAGGGATTAAATCGGACACTCCTGCATCTTATCCGCATCCGTCATCTTATCGACCTGTAGCAACTCCAGCATACTGTTCGCAATTTCGCGTTCACCCATCACCACCTGATTGGCGCCACGGTCTGAAATGTAGGCCACTTCATCGTCGTAGTGCGCACGGGCAATAATATCCAGCGTATCGCGTTTAGTTCGGGCGAAGGCCACAATCTCACCGGCTTCATAACCGTTTGGAATGGTGAGCAGCAGCCAGCGCGCGCAGTCAATTCTTGCCAGTTCCATAATTTCAGGATTAGCCGCATTCCCTAGCACGGCATGAATGCCTTGCTCACGCAGCGCTTCAACGCGTGGGCGTGAGTTCTCGATAACCACCAAAGGAACGCCGGCATCGTGTAACTTAGCCCCAATCAGGCTGCCTACGCGCCCGTACCCAACCAACAGCACGTGGTTGCATAGGTCAACGGGGATCTGCTTCTCTTCTTCCTCTGTGACCTCTTGCAGGCTCTGGTCTTCGATAGTCTCGGTTTTAGCGAGATAGCGCTCTAACAGCGTAAAGAGCAGCGGGTTGATCATGATGGAGAGGATCGCACCCGCCAGCACCAAATTCCGTCCTTCTGGCGACAGCATATTTAACGAGATGCCTAATCCCGCCAAAATAAAGGCGAACTCACCGATCTGCGCCAAGCTTACTGAAACGGTCAGGGCGGTACGCTTGGAGTGACCAAACATTTTTACTAAGAAGAATGCGGCAAGGGATTTACCAAAGACGATAATCGCCAAGCAGCCTAACACCGCCAGCGGCTGTTCAACCAGAATCATTGGGTCAAACAGCATGCCCACGGAAACAAAGAACAGAACCGCAAAAGCATCGCGCAGCGGAAGCGTATCGTGAGCCGCTCGATGGCTAAGCTCAGATTCGTTCAGAACCATCCCGGCAAAGAACGCGCCCAGCGCAAAGGAAACGTCGAAGATCGCCACGGCGCCATATGCCACGCCCATCGCCAGCGCTAAAACGGAGAGCGTGAATAGTTCGCGTGAACCGGTACTGGCGGTTTTCGCTAAAATCCACGGCACCAAACGGCGACCTACCACAATCATAATGGTGATAAAGGCCACGACTTTACCCAGCGTGATCCCCAGCTCGATCAACAAGTCTTTGAGCTGCATATCTTGGCCTTCGCCCATAATTCCGGCAAAAGCAGGCAGCAAAACCAGCGTAAGCACCATGGCCAGATCTTCAACGATCAGCCAGCCAATGGCGATTTGGCCGCGTTGGCTGTCAATCAACTGCCGCTCTTCCAGAGCGCGCAGCAACACCACGGTACTCGCGGTGGATAAACATAGGCCAAACACTAAACCGGTGACTAAATCCCAACCCAACAACGACGAAAGCCCCATACCCAACAGCGTCGCTACGGCAATTTGTGCAATAGCGCCGGGTATGGCGATGTTTTTAACCGCCATCAAATCTTTTAGAGAGAAATGCAAACCAACGCCGAACATCAGCAGAATAACGCCAATTTCGGCCAGTTCAGGGGCAAGCGAGGTGTCTGCCACAAAACCGGGGGTGAATGGACCAGCAAGCACGCCTGCAACGAGATAGCCCACCAATGGGGATATTCGCAGACGATTTGCCAGCATACCTAAAAGAAAGGCGAGAACTAAGCCTCCAACGATTGTCGTAATAAGCGGGGTTGAGTGATGCATCTAGACTCCTTCTAGCACTGCACGAACAGCTAAATAATTAATACCCTTCTTAACTTGAAGCAGCGCTGGATAGCTCGCCGCAACTTCAATTAATGTGTGTATAAATCCGGCGTTTTCCACTCTTTTATTGCAATCAATGTGTATTGGTTGAGTGAAACTCACAGGTATCTGTAATAAGTTTATTGTATTTATCGGAATTCTGCTGAGTTAATTTTGGGAAATAGGTCTGAATTTAGAAAAAAAACGCGCCAACGGCGGTAAAGAGAGGTTTTGTGATACAACAGCATGCAGCACGCGGCTTTGAGGAAAAACAAACCCGACCAATCCTACAGGATAAGTCGGGTTATTAAGTCTAATTAGCGTCTTTATGTTCTATATTTGGCAATAACGCCGTCAAGATGCCGAGTAATGGTAGGAATGCGCAGATCTGATAAACCAAGTCAATGCTGGTTAAATCGGCAACATAGCCTAAAACTGCGGCACCTAAGCCACCCATACCAAAGGCAAAACCAAAGAAGAGGCCAGATACCATCCCAACTTTGCCAGGGATCAACTCTTGCGCGTACACCAAGATAGCTGAAAACGCTGAGGCCAGAATCACACCGATGATCACGGTTAAAACCCCAGTCCAGTAAAGAGATGCATAGGGTAAAGCCAGCGTAAACGGTGCGACACCCAGAATAGAGCCCCAAATAACATATTTACGCCCTATCTTATCGCCCAGAGGCCCGCCAATAATGGTTCCGGCAGCAACGGCAAACAGGAAGGCAAACAAATGTATCTGCGCGCTTTGCAGTGAAACGCCGAACTTATGGATGAGATAAAAGGTGTAATAGCTGCTAATGCTGGTGAGATAGAAGTATTTTGAGAAAATCAGCACCAGCAGTATGGATAAGGAAATCACCACGGTACGGCGTGGGAGCACTTTCACATTGTTGTGGCCTTTAGGTTTGCCTTTGCTTTGTCGAGTTTGCTGCTGATACCACTTGCTGACCTGAAGCAAAACAATGATAGCCAGTAGTGCCGCCAAAGAAAACCACGCAATATTCCCCTGGCCATAAGGTGCAATGACCGCTGCTGCTAGCAAGGGGCCGAGCGAGCTGCCAAAGTTACCGCCCACCTGAAACACCGACTGCGCGAGGCCATGGCGTCCGCCAGAAGCCATACGCGCGACACGAGAGGACTCAGGATGGAAAATAGACGATCCCGTACCCACCAATGCGGCGGCGATCAGCACAATTTCAAAACTAGGCGCAACGGAAAGCAGTAAAAGCCCTGCTAAGGTGAATCCCATGCCGACTGGCAGAGAGTAGGGTTTCGGATGTTTATCAGTGTACATACCGATCAACGGTTGCAGCATAGAGGCCGTCAGTTGATAGGTCAGAGTGATAAGGCCTACCTGTGCAAAATTCAGTGAAAACTCACCGCGCAGAATAGGGTAGATCGCCAGAATCAGCGATTGGATCATATCGTTTAGCAAATGGGACACGCTGATAGCGCCCAGTATGGAAAACGAGGTGCGATTGACGGGCTTTTGTGTCACGGAGTCGGACACCGGATCGATGCGGTCAGTCATAGTCTGTTTTTATGATTTCGTCAGTTAAGGAGCTATTTATGCAGGCAGATAAATAGGGATAGACATCACGCTAACAATGACAAAGTTTATCATTCTTGGTCAACCGTTGTTTTTGCCTTCATATGGACTATTAACCGGTTATTGAGGCAAAACGGACTGCGTAATTTGAAATGGCTCGCAAAAAAATGAAAAGATCTCCTTATCTTGCCGTTAGAATTTTAGACTTGGTATCAAGCACAGTGATTTGAATTTGATAATCATAATAATGAGAAAGTCTTTGGGATGATGAATATGACGACACGGAGAATCCGTATGAAATTGGCTTTGAAAGGCAGCGTATGTGCGTTAGCGGTCACTTTGGCACTGGTGCCAACCTGGGCGGCAGCGTGGGAAAAAGATAAAACCTATAACATCACCATTCTGCATACTAACGATCATCACGGCCATTTTTGGCAGAACGCTAACGGTGAATATGGTCTTGCGGCGCAAAAGACGCTGGTGGATCAGATTCGCCATGAAGTGGCTGCGCAGGGCGGTAGCGTTTTATTGCTTTCCGGCGGTGACATTAATACCGGTGTTCCTGAATCTGATTTACAGGATGCCGAGCCTGATTTCCGTGGCATGAACCTCGTGGGTTACGACGCGATGGCTATTGGTAATCATGAATTCGATAACCCACTGTCGGTCCTGCGCCAGCAGGAGAAATGGGCCACGTTCCCGCTACTTTCCGCCAATATTTACCAGCAAGGTACGGAAAAGCGCCTGTTTAAGCCGTATGAGATTTTCGATAAGCAAGATATCAAAATTGCGGTAATCGGCTTAACCACTGACGATACGGCCAAAATTGGTAATCCTGAGCTGCTGAAAGGTATCGAGTTCCGCGATCCCGCAGTCGAAGCAAAAACGCTGATTCAGCAGATCAAACAAAACGAAAAGCCAGATGTCATTATTGCCGCCACCCATATGGGGCATTATGACAACGGCAACCACGGTTCGAACGCGCCGGGCGACGTTGAAATGGCGAGAAAATTACCAGCCGGGTATCTTGATATGATCGTCGGCGGTCATTCACAGGATCCCGTGTGTATGGCATCCGAGAACAAAAAACAGGTTGATTATGTTCCGGGAACGCCGTGCGCGCCCGATCGTCAAAATGGAACGTGGATCGTACAGGCTCATGAGTGGGGGAAATACGTTGGACGCGCTGATTTCACCTTCCGTAACGGCGAGCTGACTTTGCAACACTACCAGCTGATTCCCGTCAATCTGAGCCAGAAAGTCACTAAAGACGATGGCACGACGGAACGCGCTTACTACACCCACAAAATTGACGAAAACCCGCAGATGCTCAAGCTGCTAACGCCGTTTGAAGAGAAGGGTAAAGCGCAGCTGGAGGTTAAGGTTGGCAGCGTGGATGGCAAATTGATGGGCGATCGTAGCAAAGTTCGCTTCGAACAAACCAATATGGCGCGTTTACTGCTTGCCGCTCAGATGGAGCGCACGCAGGCGGATTTAGCCGTGATGAGCGGCGGCGGCGTGCGAGATTCAATTGAGCCGGGCGATATCACCTACAAAGATGTGCTGAAGGTTCAGCCTTTTGGCAATTTGGTGGCCTATGTCGAGATGAATGGCCACGACCTTGAAAAATATCTGGCGGTAGTTGCCAATAAAAAAGTCGACTCCGGCGCGTATGCGCAGTTTGCTAACGTGAGCCTGGTTGCCGACGGACAAGGCGTCAGCGATGTGAAAATTAAAGGAGAGCCTTTGCAGGCAGACAAAACGTATCGTTTAGCTTTGCTGAGTTTTAACGCCACCGGCGGCGATGATTATCCCATTGTGAGCGATCGACCAAGCTATGTGAACACGGGGTTTGTCGATGCTGAAGTGTTAAAACAGTACATCGAAAAACACTCTCCGCTTAAAGTCGCAGACTATGAGCCGAAGGGTGAGATTGTTTATAAATCGGCGAATTAATCTGTACAAACTACACTGATTCAGAGGGCAGATTCCTGCCCTCTGAGCGGTGCAAATATCGTCCTCATCTAAACTTCCACCAGTCTAGCCGTCTAGATGAGAAAATTATTATTTGAAAATAGTTCTTGATAAGCAAGGGTGGGTGTGAGTAAATAGCGTCATCGGTTTGAAACACAGACCTTATGAACGCAGTTTTAGTAAAGCAGTCCTCAGTTCAAGCGCTATCCGCATAGATACCTCTTCTTCTTGTGAGTCTTCTCCTAAGTGCTAAGTAAGAACTTTTCAATAAGTAACTCTTTGAAGACGACCACCTTCGCTGCACGATTTATTTGAATCATGGCGGCACACAAAACAAATAAAGGAAGTATCTATGTCTAATAAAATGACTGGTTTAGTAAAATGGTTTGACGCTGGTAAAGGTTTTGGTTTTATCTCTCCTGAAGATGGCAGCAAAGATGTATTCGTACATTTCTCTGCAATCCAGAGCAACGATTTCAAAACTCTTGATGAAGGCCAAAAAGTTGAGTTCTCTATCGAGAACGGCGCTAAAGGTCCATCAGCAGTAAACGTTGTTGCGCTGTAATAGCCAACAGCCATCGCAGTAACCTCTGAGTTACCGCGAACCAAAAACCCGCCTTGTGCGGGTTTTTGCGTTTCTGAGGGTTGTCATCTTCTGTTTTTCAGCACTTTTACTCTAGTTATCAAATATCTATTCTCATTTGTGGCGCAAATGTTATCGCTGTCACGGTCAGATGAAATAAGAGTGATTAAGATGCCAAAAAAGGAGGAAACACACTGATGAAGAAAATTGTTTTAGCGACGTTAGTTGGTTTATTAGTTTCTGGTTACGGCATGGCTGCCGACGATCACTATCTTAAATATGAACAAGCCCCCGACAGCTTAAAGCTGCTACCACCGCCGCCGTCTTACACCAGCATTGATTTCTTGAGCGATAAAGCTCATTACGATGAAGGTAAAGCGCTGCGCAGCACCGAGCGTGGTAAACAGGCTTATGATGATGCCGATGTGTCTAAAGATAGCTTGGCGAGAAATTTCTCCACCGCTTTTGGCATCCCAATTTCTAAAGAAAAAACCCCTGAAACGTTCACGCTGATTACAACGATGAAAGAAGATGCGGGTGAATACGCAACGCGTTCTGCGAAGCAGCACTATAACCGTGTGCGTCCTTTTGCTTTCTATAAGGAAGCAACCTGTCGCCCAGAAGATGAAAAAGAGCTCTCCACCAACGGTTCATATCCTTCGGGCCATACCACGATCGGCTGGTCAGTGGCGCTGGTGCTAGCGGAAGTGAATCCTGCAAGACAGAATGAAATTCTCAAGCGTGGCTATGAGCTTGGGCAAAGCCGTGTGATCTGCGGTTATCACTGGCAGAGCGACGTCAATGCTGCGCGTGTAGTTGGAAGCGCGGTTGTTGCCACTCTGCATAATAATCCAGCGTTTGAAACTCAGTTGGCGAAGGCCAAGGCTGAAGTGCAAAAACTAAATACTCAAAACTAATCCTGCCTTAAATATTTAACGAGTCTTGCCGCATGCGGGGCTCGTTAATCTCGCTTGGCAATTTCCGCAAAGCTGCCGCTGGTCATACGGCTAAGATCCTGAGCTGCAAGTTCGATATCCAGACCGCGCTTTCCGCCTGAAATAAAGATCGTAGCAAACTCTTGAGCGCCGCTGTCGATCACGGTAGGCAAGCGTTTCTTTTGCCCAAGTGGGCTAATGCCGCCGACCAGATAGCCTGTTACGCGCTGAGCTATCTGAGGATCGGCCATGTCAGCTTTTTTAGCCGATAACGCTTTGGCGACTTTTTTTAAATCCAGCATTGAGGCAACCGGTGTAACCGCCACGGCTAAATTCTTGCTATCACCGTTGAGCGAAACGAGCAGGGTTTTGTAGACTTGTTCGGCGTTCAAACCCAATTTACGGACGACTTCATCGCCGAAATTAGTTTCGTCGCTATCGTGGTGATACTGATGGAGGGTAAAAGGAACCTTGTTTTTTTCAAGAAGAAGAACTGCGGGAGTCATTTTCTAAGCCTCTACGATGACGAATCACGCAATGATAGCGCTGTTATTTCGCGGAGTCAGTTTCGGAGAGTTATTTATTCGTGCGTTATATGCATACGCGAGACACCATCTGGCGAATAACCATTGCCAGAATCACTGCTGGATTGTTAATCTATGTATGAAACTGTAAGAGTAAACGCCATGTTTGCGCTTACAGCATAACGATAATAATGAAATTCCTCTTTGACTGGCCAATAGAAATATTGGCCATTTTTTTCGCCTAATGAATCACATACGGTGCCAGCAGCTCGGGCAGGTTTCCTTCACTGTAAAGATGCAATGCCCCTACCGCCACCACATAATTTCCTGCCGGTAGGGCGAGCAACATTTTTTGCCATTTGTGATTTCGTTCGCCCATCAGAATCTGATAAAGATCGTCACTAAAGGTCGCGGGTAGCTCTGTCGTTGCTATAGATTCCGTCGGTGAAATCCACCAGCCGATCAGCATTTGCAGCAGGCGTGCGTTGGTATGCCAGTGCGCCAAGGTGTCTTTTAACAGGACGATCCCGTTATCGGGCAGCGCATACAGCAGCGCCATCTGAGTATCGGCGCCTTCCAACTCAATAGTTTTTAGCGACGTTTGCTGGGCAAAACGCAGCATTTGATAGTCGATACCATATTCAGAGCGCAAACCGAGCTGATGTGCCTGCTGTGCCTGTAGGGTCAACGCCGTACGCCACGCCGGATAATGTTGAATCGCGTTAGCAGGAATGCCGGTTTCCTGACAGCGCTGTAAAACTTGCTGCCAAAGCTCAGGTGAAAGCTGTGACTCCAAAGCCTCAGCAACTTCAGCAGTATCAAATGCGGGCGATGCTTGGGTTATGTCTGCTTCAACAATCAGCGCATCCGCGCGTTTAAGACGCTGAATTAATGCCGCGGGCAGGGGCGACATGTTTTCAGTGCCCATATGAATACTTCCCACCAGATGCAGATGAATGCCGCCTTGCAGATGGATATCAAGCGCGGGATAGGCATAGGTGGTCGTCGGAATAATTCCCAACCAGAGAGCGAGTTTTCGCAGCCATTGAGTCATAAGTCACCTTTGCCTTTTTTTCTATGCTACGTGCAGTGTGGAGGTAAAGGCAAAAAAAAGCACCGAAACGTCGGTGCTTTTTGTGTCTTTTCATTGCCCCCGTTTCTTTTCATTGTCCATATTGTTCAAACATGAACTAGCCAAAAAAGATGAAAGATCTTGCGGCAGACTCAACGCGGTTACAGCGGCTACACAAAATGTGAAGCCCAACCAGCTTGAATGTGATAAAAATTATCATTATCAAAAATGTTCAGAGAGGGGATATTATGCCTGGATACCGCTATCGCATCACCGTAGAGCCGATTGCCGATCGCAAAGGCGAACCGATTGATAAAGCGCCAATCAGCTTTGAAGTTGAAAATCATGATGAGATTTTATCTATCGTCGAAAGATTGGGTGCCCGAGACGATTTGCCGTTCACCGGCGATAAATCGAAGGCCTTTGCCGTTGGGTTAAAACTGTTTTCTGAATCGCTGTTGGAGAACCGTAAACACCCGCTGTTTGACGATCTGCGTGATTCATTCCGCGCTTTTATGATGACCTTAAAAGGTATCAAGCGCGGTGAGAGCGCCGAAGAAGCAAAAGAAGGCTAACAATTACAGCATAAACCGGTAACCCACGCCGGTTTCAGTCAGTAAATGCTTAGGACGTGCTGGTTCTGCTTCTAGTTTCTGCCGTAAATGCCCCATATAGATCCGCAGGTAATGGCTGTGCTCAACGTAGTTTGGCCCCCAAACCGTGCTAAGCAGCTGGCGCTGCGTAAGTACTTTCCCCGCGTTGGCGATGAGTTCGGTCAGTAAACGGAACTCCAATGGGGTGAGATGCAAATCCTCACCGGCTCGAGAGACTCGGCGGTTGATCAAATCCACCTCAACGTCTGAGAATTGAATCAGCGGGCTTTCCTGATTTTGCTGAGCATGGCGGCGCAAAGAGACGCGTACGCGTGCCAATAATTCCGCTACGCCAAAGGGTTTACTCAGATAATCATCGGCTCCGGCATCTAGCGCCAGCACCTTGTCCGACTCCTCGCTGCGAGCAGAAAGCACAATCACCGGAATTGAACTCCACTGGCGCAAATCGCGGATAAAATCCAGACCATCACCATCCGGCAGGCCTAAATCGAGAATAATGAGGTCCGGTTTGCGTGTGCCCGCTTCGATAAGCCCACGCTGCAATGTATCGGCGTCAAAAACTCGCCAGCCCTCACTCTCAAGCGCAGACCTGACAAAGCGGCGGATCTCTTTTTCATCTTCAACGATGAGCACATTTATCGGAGTCTGATTCACGTTATCTCTCTGTTTTGCCGCTTTCTGTTTCTCAAGAACTGGGATGATTAAGCTCATCTTCAATGTCAGGCGGTGCTTCTAGCGGTAGGGTGAAGTGGAAGCAGGCACCGCCTTGGGCAATATTTTCCGCCCATATTTTACCATCATGTACTTCTATAATGGCACGACAAATGGCTAAGCCCAAGCCGACGCCAGGAATAGCCGACTCTTTATCGCCACGGGTAAATTTATTGAATATCAGCTGTAGCTGCTCGGCAGGAATACCGTTGCCGCGATCTTCAATTTCGACTTCTAACCAATCCTCTGAAGCTTTGGCCCGAATCGCCAACGGTGATTCTAATCCGGCATATTTACCTGCATTTTCTAGCAAGTTTTGTATCACGCGCTCAATCAAGCTGCCATCGCAGTTCACCAAGGGAAGATCTGCGGGTAAATCAATCGCGAGCGGATGTGAGTTCAGCATCGGTTCTAACGTATTAACGGCGCTGCCGACGATTTCTTCTAGCGATTGCCACTCTTTGCGCAGGTTAAATCCGCCGGACTGAATACGTGCCATATCCAGTAAATTATTGACCAGCCGCGTAGTATTGAGGATCTGCTGGCGGATTTGATTAGCCTGTTGGGCATGCGGCGATTTTTCAGCGGCCAGATCGAGCGTTAAAATTTCAGCCTGACCAAACAACACGGTGAGCGGGGTACGCAGATCGTGCGAAAGGGCGGCTAACAGCGAGTTTCTGAGCTGTTCGCGCTCGGTGTCCATACGTGCGCTCGCCGCCGTTTGGGCCAGATGCAAACGCTCAAGCGCGCTGGCAATCATCACCGCATAGGTTTGTAACAGGCGTTGCTGTTCCGGCACCATCAATTGGCGCATGTTCATGGGTTCGATAGCTAACACGCCAAAGGTCTGTTGGGAAGTGCTAAGAGGTAACAACTGGTAGGGAACACCGGGTAGCGTATCGGTGCCTGCTCCCGCCGGTTGCTGCTTATCGAAACACCAGTGCGCAATAGCAAAGTCAACGCCTGATACTCCTTCCTGCGGCGGCGTCACCTGAACTAACGGCGTATCATCGCTGGGAATTAATACTGATGTCCGTGCGTTGAAACTGCTGTTAAGAAAATAGCTGCCGCTGCGAGCGATATCTTCATTAGTGATGGCATTGCTCAGGGCTTTAGACAGCTCATACATATGGCGCGCACGCTGCTCGCGATAACGTGCAACCCGTGCCTGATAGCGTACACCGGCGGTTAGGTTACCAATCACGATCCCGACGGTCAGCATCACGCCAAAGGTCACGAGATATTGAACATCGGTAACGGCGAACGACCACTGAGGTTGGATGAAAAACAGATCGAAGCTGGCAACGCTAACCACGGCGGAAAGCACGGAGGGCCAACGGCCATAAAATAGCGCCACGATCACGACCCCCAGTAGATAGACCATAACGATATTGGCCTGATCGAAATTGGGGAAAATCATTCTCGCCAGCAGTGTAATCAGTGCACACAGCGCAATGGCAACCAGACAGCCGCGAATTTGTATCCGCCATTTTTCGCTGAAAGGACGGCTATCGGACTCTTTGCTGGTGGTGCGAGGCTTGTCTTCAACGGCGACGATAATTAAGTCTAGATCAGGCCCGAGTTTAGCTAGCCGGTCAGCAAAGCTTTCATGCCACCACCAACGCCGCTCTTTCTTATTGCGTCGGCCAATAATAATTTTGCCGAGATTATGTTCACGGGCGTAGCGCAGAATGGCTTTTTCTTCATTGGGATCGGATAGCGTGGTGGTTTCTGCACCTAATTCTTGTGCCAGCTTAACGCTGCGCAAAATGGCTCGTCGCTGATTTTCAGGCAATCGATGCAGGCGCGGTGTTTCTACATAAACCGCGTGCCAAATACAGCCAAGGCGAGCAGCTAATCGAGATGCGGTGCGAACTAGCTTGTCGTTATCAACGTTGTGGCCAATGCACAGTAAAATGGCATCTCGAGTATGCCAAACGCGTTCTTTATCTTGGCTATTACGAAACTCGCGCATTTGCTCATCAACGCGGTCTGCGGTGCGACGCAGCGCCAATTCACGCAGGGCAATCAAATTTCCTTTACGGAAAAAGTGCTCGATGGCGCGTTCTGCCTGCCCAGGAATATAGACTTTCCCTTCGTTGAGACGCTGACGTAAATCGTCTGGCGGTAAGTCCACCAGCACGATTTCGCTGGCGTCATCGAAGATGCGGTCAGGCACGGTTTCGCGCACGCGAATGCCAGTGACGGAACCGACGACGTCATTAAGACTTTCAAGATGCTGCACGTTCACGGTGGTGAGCACGTCAATGCCCGCATCCAGCAGCTCTTCGACATCTTGCCAGCGTTTAGGATGACGCGAACCGGCGGCGTTGCTGTGCGCCAACTCATCCATCAGGATCAGCGCTGGGTGGCGAGCCAGCGCCTGATCGAGCGCGAACTCCCGCACTTGACGACCGCGATGGTGAATCCGCTTGAGGGGCAGGATATCCAGCCCCTCAAGCTGTGCGGCCGTTTCCGCACGGCCATGGGTTTCCACCACGCCGACCAGCACGTCTAAGCCTTGAGCGCGAAGACGTTGCGCTTCTTGCAGCATTGCGTAGGTTTTGCCAACGCCAGCGCAGGCGCCGAAAAAGACTTTTAGTTTTCCGCGTGGCTTTTCACAAACCTGAGCCAGTAAGGTATCTGGATCGGGGCGGCGCAGCTCTTCATCGTCTAGCATGTCGTTCTCTTTATGATCGGGCTGGTGGCGTTATGAATGCGTGTTAGATGCATTGTGGGGCAATAATGCATCCAGTGCCATGTTCAGTTCTAATACGTTAACCACCGGCTGACTAATAAACTGCGGTAGGCTGTATTTTGTGTTAGCGGCGATCAGCTTCTCAACGCTGGCCAGCGGCAAATTGCGAACCTTGGCGATGCGTGCCGCCTGATAATAAGCCGCCTGCGGTGAAATGTGGGGATCTAAACCACTGGCTGAGCTGGTCATCAGATCGACCGGAATCGCCACTGGCGCTGAAGGATCCGCCTGACGTAATAGCGCTGCACGCGCCTGTAAATTTTTATCCACCTGCGGGTTGGATGCCGCCAAATTGCTGCCGCCGGAAGCCTGTGGGTTATAGGCTGTGTCAGCGGTCGCTGATGGACGATCCCAAAAATATTTAGGCTGAGTAAAGTTTTGGCCAATCAAACGTGAACCCACGATGACACCATCGCGTTCAATCAACGATCCTTCGGCCTGAGAGTGAAACATCACCTGCGCTAACCCCGTGGTCAGCAGCGGATAGGCTATGCCGGTGATGGCGGTCAAAATCAGCATCATCATTATAGAGGGGCGTAGTAGTGACATTATCTAATCCTTTTCCCCTTCATACTTGAAGCGGTATCTGCGTTGGCTGCGTTCATTCACCCGAATCACTTACTAGAGTAAGCTCATCGGGATGAACTCGCTTGCCGCCTTGATACCACTCCAATTATTTTGGGGATGTTAAGTATTATTGCTCTTTTGAGCGGTTCTATATGAACTAAGCCAAGCCACAAACGGTCAGCAACATATCAATCAGTTTGATCCCGACAAACGGCACTAACAGCCCGCCTGCGCCATAAACCCATAAATTTCGGCGCAGCAATGCGCTGGCGCTTAGCGGTTTATAGCTCACGCCTTTCAACGCCAGCGGGATTAAGAACACAATGATCAACGCGTTGAAAATGACCGCTGACATAATGGCCGACGCCGGTGACGTTAGGTGCATGACGTTGAGCGCATTCAACTGAGGATAAGTGGCTGCAAAGGCCGCAGGAATAATGGCGAAATATTTCGCCACGTCATTGGCGATGCTAAAGGTGGTTAGCGAGCCACGCGTCATCAGCATCTGTTTGCCGATATGCACCACCTCAATCAGCTTGGTTGGGTTAGAGTCTAAATCAACCATGTTGCCCGCTTCTTTAGCGGCCTGAGTACCTGAGTTCATAGCGACCGCCACGTCGGCCTGTGCTAGCGCTGGCGCATCGTTGGTGCCGTCGCCGGTCATGGCTACTAAGCGGCCTTCGGCCTGATACTGGCGGATTAGCGCCAATTTGGCTTCGGGCGTCGCTTCCGCCAGAAAGTCATCCACACCAGCTTCGGCCGCGATAGCCGCAGCGGTTAAGCGGTTATCACCGGTAATCATGACCGTTTTGATACCCATGCGGCGTAGCTCGGAGAATCGCTCTTTAATGCCGCCTTTGACGATATCTTTTAGCGCCACCACGCCAAGAATGCGCCCATCTTCTGCCACCACCAGCGGTGTGCCGCCGGTACGTGCAACGCTTTCTACGCGTTCATCAACCGCACGTGGGAAGTGGCCTTGGTTAGATTCAACGTGGCGGCGTATTGCGTCCACTGAACCTTTGCGGATCATTCTTCCCTGCACGTTAACGCCGCTCATGCGGGTTTGCGCCGAGAAGGGCACAAAGGTTGCACCTAGGCTAGCTAAATCACGTTCGCGCAGGTTAAAACGCTGCTTTGCCAGCACCACAATGCTGCGACCTTCAGGCGTTTCGTCGGCCAGCGAAGCGAGCTGCGCCGCGCTAGCAAGCTCTTCCTCACTCACGCCGGGGACGGGCAAAAATTCGGTCGCCTGACGGTTGCCCAACGTGATGGTGCCCGTTTTATCCAACAGCAGCACATCGACGTCACCGGCGGCTTCCACGGCGCGTCCGCTGGTGGCAATGACGTTTGCGCCCAGCATACGGCTCATACCCGCCACTCCAATGGCTGACAGCAAGCCGCCAATGGTGGTTGGGATTAAACAAACCAACAGGGCAACCAGTACGGTAATGGTGACCGGAACCCCAACGTGACTGGCCTGCGCGCTAAATAGCGAGAAGGGATACAGCGTTGCCGTAGCCAGTAAAAACACCAGCGTTAAGGCAATAAGCAAAATGGTCAGCGCGATTTCGTTCGGGGTTTTACGGCGCTTAGCGCCTTCAACCATCGCAATCATGCGGTCGAGGAAGGTTTCGCCAGGGTTAACGGTGCATTGGATCACCAGCCAATCCGACAGAATCCGCGTGCCGCCGGTGACGGAGGAAAAGTCGCCACCCGATTCGCGAATGACCGGCGCTGATTCACCGGTAATCGCGCTTTCGTCCACCGAGGCACCGCCTTCCAATACTTCACCGTCACAGGGAATGGTGTCACCAGCTTCAACCAGCACAATATCGCCTTTGCGCAGAGAGTCAGCCGACACTTTTTCCTGCGGTGAATCATGTTGCTGTGAGGCCAGTTTTTTAGCCCAGCTGGTTTTTTTCACCCCTTTCAGGCTTTCGGCCTGAGCTTTACTGCGCCCTTCTGCCAGAGCTTCGGCAAAGTTAGCAAACAGAACCGTGAACCAAAGCCAAATCGTCACGCTTCCGGTAAATGCGGCGCTGCCGTCACTTTGCCCGCTGAGAATGGAGATCCAGATAATGGTGGTGAGAATGCTGCCCAAATACACCACGAACATCACCGGATTGCGCCACTGCACGCGGGGATCGAGTTTTTTAACAGCATCTTTGATAGCGGTACGGACCAGTTTTGGTTCGAACAACGCGCGTTGTTTACGAGTCATTATTTTATCTCTCAACGTGGTAACCAAACTTGCAGGTGTTCAGCTACCGGCCCCAGAGCTAGCGCCGGAATAAACGTTAATGCGCCGACCAATAAAATGGTGCCAACCAATAGTCCAATGAACAGTGCGCCTTGAGTCGGTAGCGTTCCGTTTCCGGCGGGTTGACGTTTTTTCGCGACTAAAGAACCCGCAATCGCCATCACCGGAATGATGACGCCGAAGCGACCAAGGAACATGGCAATCGCCAATAGAACGTTATAGAACGGCGTATTCACACTCAGACCGGCGAAAGCGCTGCCGTTGTTGTTTGCTGCTGAAGAGAGGGCATAAAGCACCTCGCTGAACCCATGAGCGCCCGGATTAAGAATGCCGGCGCGGCCTGCATCGGTCATCAGCGCGACGGCAGAGCCAATCAGCACCAGCGCAGGAGTAACCAAAATGGCCACCGCGGTCATTTTCATATCGAAAACTTCGATTTTCTTGCCGAGATATTCAGGTGTACGGCCAATCATCAAACCGGCAATAAATACCGTCAGCAGCACGAAGAGCAGCATGCCGTAGAGACCAGAACCTACGCCGCCAAAGACGACTTCACCGATCTGCATCAGCCACATGGGCACCATGCCGCCGAGCGCCGTGAAGGAATCATGCATCGCATTCACCGCGCCGCAGGATGCGGCGGTAGTGACAACGGAATACATCGCCGTTGCCAGAATGCCAAAGCGTGTTTCTTTCCCTTCCATGTTGAAATTGCTGGCTGCGCCAAAGTCGGATAAATGCGGGTTTCCCTGCAGCTCGGCGTACATCACCACGATAACGGCCACCACAAAAATCAGGCTCATGGCCCATAGCAGCGTATGGCCTTGGCGGTTTTCTCCCACCGCTTGTCCGAAGGCAAAACAGAGCGCGGCAGGGATTAAGAAGATCGCCAGCATTTGCACCATATTGCTCAGTGCGGTTGGGTTTTCGAATGGGTGCGCTGAGTTTGCACCAAAGAAACCGCCGCCGTTGGTGCCGAGTAATTTAATCGCTTCCTGTGAAGCCACCGGCCCCATAGGCAACAGCTGAGTACCGCCCTCCAGCGTATGCACCGTGATATAGCTATGCAGGTTTTGCAGCACGCCTTGGCTGACGAAAAACAGCGCCAGAATGAGCGACAGCGGCAGAAGAACGTAAAGCGTCACGCGGAATAAATCGACCCATGCATTTCCTAGCGTGCTTGCCGAGTGGCGAGCAAACCCGCGGATCAACGCAAAGACCACGGCAATTCCCGTTGCGGCAGAAAGGAAGTTTTGTACGCTCAATCCAACCATTTGGCTGAAATAGCTCAAGGTGTTTTCGCCGCTGTATGCCTGCCAGTTAGTGTTGGTCACGAAACTCACGGCGGTATTCAGCGCAAGGTGCCAAGACATCCCCGGCATCTGCTGTGGGTTCAGCGGCAAGATGCCCTGTGCCATGAGTAGAACGAAGAGCAGCAAAATACCCAGTAGGTTGAAGGCAATAATGGCGAGCAAATACTGTAACCAGCTCATTTCCTGCGGTTGGATCCCACAGCAACGCCAAAAACCGTTTTCAATGCCGCGTAGGGCAACAAAGGGTTCGCCATCGATCAGGCGAGCCAACACCCTGCTCAAAGGCAACGCCAAGGCAAAAAGCACCAGCAGAAATACCGCGATCATCAGAAACGCAGAAGCAGCCATCAGAATTCCTCCGCGTTAAATAATGCATAAATCAGATAAGCCAGCAGCAATACAACTAGGACTGCACAGGCAATCACCCCGATATTCATACAACCTCTCCAAAGGCATTTTTGATACTGCTTAGCCTAGGTAACTTAGGGAATAAATAGCGTAAAAAGGCAGGGGATGGGTGTAAAAAAAGTATAAAAATGATGGAAAAACAGTCGATGTCTGAGTGTTTTGCAAGCGCCATGTTGTTTAGTGAAAAAGCGTGGAATGCGTTTCGCAAATCTCATGGGAGCAGCTGGCATCGTTTTTCTTCTGCCACTAGGGTGAGGCAAATTCGTGGAGTGATGAGGAAAGAAGGGATGCTGCCGGTTTATCAGATAAATACATTTTTATATGCGGTGTTGCAGCAGGCGCAGGCTGCTCTGCAACAACAGGATATCCAACGCTTTGTGTGTGATGCGGTGAATGCGTCTCGGCAAGGGGCGACTGCCGAGCGCTCGCCAACGGCGCAGTTGCTATCTGCATTACCTTTTAACCGACAACTAAAAAGGCTACAGGCCAGCGGTAAAGATCAGGCTTTTTTTGTCTGGAAAATGCTGTGTCTACCTTTGAAGCAATTCCCGAGTTCAGGAAAACTGGTTTTAAATCAGCAAACGGATGAACCTGAATTAAATCGGCGGTTAAAAAATCTCGCGATAGAGCTGGGCCCGGTTGAATTGCGGATCCTCAGGGGCTATCCATGGCTCGTGCTGTATTTATTTAATGGTCGCGAAGTGTGTTTGCTGCGTTTGCTTGATGCGTCGTTGTTTAGCGAAGCTTTTCTGAATGGCTATTTTTCATAGTGAAATAAAAAGCGAAATAAAATGTTAAATAAAAGTATCAATAAAATAACTAATGTTAAGTTTTTATTTAACCATAAAGTAACAAAATTACATAAAGGTACAATAAAGGCGAAAAAAACAGCAAATATAGTGGTCGGATGAGTGGTAAACTTTCAGCGGATGGGGTAATATTTTGTTCAGATTACAGGCAAACTTAAATTTGAAACATTTTAATTTATAACGTCCGCTGCTTTAGTGCTCCCTTCAGGGAAACAGCTACGTTTTAAGGAGGACTCAATGTACCAACAGTATTCATTATCTCGCATTCTCCTGCGTCGTTGTGGCGTTGTTATTGCCGGTGTTTTGGCTCTGCCAGTGATGTTATTCCGCAGCGATCGCGCACGTTTTTATAGCTATCTGCACCGCGTTTGGTCTAAAACCAGCGATAAGCCGGTTTGGTTGGCGCAGTCGGAGCAGGTCACCGCTGATTTTTATTAATCGCTGCTAGCGAGACGGCAAACGTGAAGAAACCACCTCAATGCAGGTGGTTTTTTGTTATCTGGAACCATTAAAAGCAATTTTCTGCATCTGGTTTAACTTCGATTGTCCATATCCCTATCTTTTCTTGGTGTAATTCCTTCTCTTCTGCACCTACACTGAAAGTGCACAACCCATAAATATCAATAAATAGAGGTGCGCGATGTCAGATAAAATACCCGTTGGTGTGAGTGCCTGTTTGCTGGGCGAAAATGTGCGTTTCGATGGCGGCCATAAACGATTACCGTTTGCGGTGGATGAGCTGTCACCCTTTGTGCGCTTCGAAGCCGTGTGCCCTGAGATGGCGATTGGTTTACCGTCGCCACGCCCAACCCTTCGTTTGATCAAACAGGGCGATGATGTGGCTTTGGTTAACAGCCGCGATGGCGAAGGGGATGTGACGCAAAAAATGCGTGAGTTTTCCAAACAGAAAGTGGCGAGCCTTGAACATCTGTGCGGCTATCTGGTCTGTGCGAAATCGCCCAGCTGCGGCATGGAAAGAGTGAAGGTGTATACCGAGCATGAAGCGCGTAAAAGTGGGGTTGGGATTTTCACCCAGCAGCTGATGGCGCATATGCCTTGGCTGCCGGTAGAAGAGGACGGCAGGTTATATGATGCTGAACTGCGAGAGAATTTTGTTGAGCGTATTTACGCGCTACACGAGTTTAACCAGCTTTGGAAAAACGGTTTAACCCGTGGTGCGTTAGTGGCCTTCCACAGCCGCTATAAGCTCTCACTGCTGGCTCATTCACAGCCGGAATATCGCGAACTGGGGCGTTTTGTTGCGGCGATGGAGCAGTGGGAATCCTTAGATGAATACGCGCACGAATATCGAAATCGTTTTATGGCTTTGCTCAAGCATAAAGCCTCGCGCCGTAATCATACCAACGTGTTACAGCACGTTCAGGGATATTTCCGTCGCCAGCTCACCAGCAGCCAGCGGCAGGAGTTGGCCGATCTGATCCTGCGTTATCGGCAGGGAACCCAACCGTTGTTGGCTCCGATCACGCTGCTACGCCATTATCTCAAAGAATATCCAGACAGCTATTTAGCCGGGCAACGTTATTTCGACCCTTATCCTGAAGTACTGCGTTTGCGGTATGGCCACTAGCATTGACAAGGACGTGTAATGACTGCCACACATTTAGTTTGGTTTCGTAACGATCTACGGATAACGGATAATCGTGCGCTGCACGCGGCCTGTCAGGATGTTCACGCTAAGGTGATCGCGGTTTATATCGCGACGCCTGAGCAGTGGCAGCAGCATGATATGGCGCCGCGTCAGGCGGCGTTTCTTCAGCAAAATCTGCACTGCCTAGACGCCTCGCTAGCAGAAAAAAACATTCCTCTTTTCTCTCATCAATGCGCTGATTTTGCCGAGAGCGTTGAGTGGCTCAGTGATTTTTGCCAGAAAAACGACGTCACCGACCTGTTTTACAACCGCCAATATGAACTGAATGAGCGACGCCGTGACGACCGTGTTGGTGAGTTACTGCAAGGAAAGTGCAGGCTGCATGCCTTTGATGACAGTTTGCTTCTGCCACCCGGTAGCGTGGTGACCGGTAGCGGCGAAATGTATAAGGTGTTTACTCCCTTCCGTAAGTCTTTCTTACAACGCTTAACCCATTCAGATGCACGCTGTTTGCCTGCCCCCAAACCAAGAGCGGGTAACGCTGAACGGCTGCCGATAGTGTCTTTTGATTATCCCTTCGAGCAACCCGACCCGTCACTATTCCCTGCGGGAGAAGACGCCGCGTTACAGCGTTTGCGGAGTTTCTGCCGAGAACGCGTGCAGGATTATCAGCAGCAGCGTGATATTCCCGCTATTGATGGCACGAGTTGCCTGTCGCCTTATTTGGCTATCGGCGTGCTGTCGCCACGTCAGTGTTTTAACCGGCTTTTGGCTGAGTGTCCGCAAACGTTGGAAGACGATCAAAGCGGCGCCTTTGTTTGGCTCAATGAGCTGGTTTGGCGCGAGTTTTATCGCCACCTGCTGGTGGCTTATCCCAAGCTCTGTCGACATAAGCCGTTTATTGCGTGGACGGACAATGTGCGCTGGAGCGGTGACGGCGATCATTTAGCGGCATGGAAAGCTGGGAAAACGGGTTTTCCGGTTGTGGATGCTGCGATGCGGCAATTAAATCAAACGGGGTGGATGCATAATCGACTGCGCATGATTGTCGCCAGCTTTTTAGTTAAAGATCTGTTGATAAACTGGCGAGCGGGAGAGCGCTATTTTATGTCTCAACTACTGGATGGGGATTTGGCGGCGAATAACGGCGGTTGGCAGTGGGCGGCATCTTCGGGAACCGATGCGGCCCCCTATTTTCGTATTTTTAACCCGACCACGCAGGGCGAGCGTTTTGACAAAAAGGGCGATTTTATTCGTCGTTGGGTGCCTGAGCTTGCGGATGTACCAGACAGTGATATTCATCACCCCCATCAATGGGCGATTAAACAAGGTCGCGTGTTAGACTACCCTGAACCACTGGTGGATCATGCCGTTGCACGTAAGCAAACCCTTCAAGCGTTTGAAGAGGCTAAGCGAGGCGCGGGCTGATATTTCCAGCCGCTTTTACTGCAAGGAGCACATAACAAATGCGAAAGACACTCATAGCTGTGGTGCTGGCGGGCTATTCCGCATTTACCTGGGCCAGTTTTGACGTAGTGGCGTTAGGCACTCAGGGAGGATTATCGGGAGATAACCTGACCTCCTACCTTATTCGCACCGAGGGGGATGCCCGATATATCGCGTTAGATGCGGGGAGCACTTTACCCGGCATTGCGAAGGGCATTGAAAAAGGGAGTTTCCCGGACGTCACCCCAGAAAAAGCTGCACCGCTCACGCCGCAGGGCTACATTTTTCGTGAGCAGATTAACGCCTATTTCATCAGCCACCCTCATCTGGATCACGTTGCTGGTCTGATTTTGGGGTCACCGGATGATAAAAAGAAGACTATCTATACCCTCGCCGACAGCGCGAATACGCTGCATAACCACTATTTCAACTGGAAAAGCTGGCCAAACTTTAGCGATGCAGGCAACGGTGAACGATTAGGTACCTATCGAATTAATTCGCCGCGCGTCGGTCAGACCTTTACGCTAGGCGTAACGCCGATGCGCGGGGTGATCTACCCGCTGAGTCATAATGGAACGGCATCGTCGATGCTGTTGATCAGCGCACGTGGAGAGTCTTTTGCCTACTTTGGCGATACCGGCGCTGATGCCGTAGAACGCTCTAAAAATCTGGATGCGATTTGGCGTGTTTTGGGGCCGCTTATCCAGCAAAAAGCGCTAAAAGGGATGATTATTGAAACGTCCTATGATGACGCGCAGCCAGACAATAAACTGCTTGGACATCTGACGCCAAAATTACTGCTTTCCGAGCTGACTCAGTTGGAGAAATACAGCGGCGGCGCAGGTTCGTTGAAAGATTTGCCGATTGTGATTAGCCATATTAAACCCACTCTGGTGGCGGGGAAGGATCCGCAAGCGTTGATTCAGCAACAGCTGAGCGCAGGGAATTCATTGGGCGTGAAGTTTATGTTTATGCAACAGGGCGACAAAGCCGTTTTCTAATGATTAATCAAAATTTTTGTGACTAGACACTATGAATAATATTGAACTGGAAAAACTGCTCGATCAGCATCTTAGCGTTAATGATTTCCGTGACTATGCACCCAATGGTTTGCAGGTTGAAGGGCGACAGGAAATTAAAAAAGTCATTACCGGTGTGACCGCCTGTCAGGCGCTACTCGACGCCGCCGTGGCAGAGCAGGCCGATGCTATTTTGGTGCACCACGGCTATTTCTGGAAAAACGATGCGCCAACCGTGCGCGGTATGCGTCGTCATCGTTTGAAAACGCTGCTGATTAATGACATTAACCTGTATGGCTATCATTTGCCGTTAGATGCCCATCCGGTGCTGGGCAACAATGCGCAGCTGGCGCGTGTGATGAAAATCAAGCTATTAGGGATGATCGACCCTTTACTGCCTTACGGTGAGTTTGAGCAACCGATGAGCGCAGGTGAGGTGATTGGCCGTTTGGAGCGTAAGCTGCAGCATGCCGTGCTACACAGCGGAGACAATGCGCCGCAGGAGATCCGTCGCGTTGCGTGGTGTACCGGCGGTGGTCAGAGCTATATTGAGCAGGCCGCTGAGTTTGGCGTTGACGCGTTTATTAGCGGCGAGGTTTCAGAGAAAACCATTCATATCGCACGTGAGATGGGGCTGCATTTCTTTGCGGCGGGTCATCATGCGACAGAGCGTGGTGGCATTCGTGCGTTAGGCGAGTGGTTAGCGGCGGAACATGGATTAGATGTGAAGTTTATTGATATCCCTAATCCAGCGTAAAAGCGTAATGCAGTAATGAAAACACTCCGTTGCTATCGGTATTTGTCTGATAACAACGGAGATAAGAATATTAGCTCTTTTTCACAAACTCAGATTTCAGCTTCATTTGGCCGAAACCGTCGATTTTACAATCGATGTTGTGGTCGCCTTCAACCAGACGAATACCCTTCACTTTGGTGCCGATCTTCAGCATAGACGAGCTGCCTTTTACCTTCAGATCTTTGATTACGGTGACGGAATCGCCATCCACCAGCAGATTGCCGTTGGCGTCTTTCACCACCAGTTCATCGCTTTCTTCTGCCGGTGCGCTGTCATTCCATTCGTAAGCACATTCAGGGCAAATGTACATATCGTTGTCCTGATAGGTGTATTCAGAGTTGCACTTCGGGCAGTTTGGTAATTGCATGCTAAGGTCGCCTTTAACAGAAAATAATAAAATGCAGCACTGCTATGGTGATGATTGACACCCACGGTCTTGGTGTGGTCTCAAGGACGTAGAGCATCTAACAGTGATTCCGCAGGGCGGATCTGCAAAGCGCGCGATCATACAACTTTTGACCAATATCGAAAATGATTTATGTTAAAAAGATCGCAATTAGAGTGCTTCTTATAACCTAAATAGCGTAAAGAGTCTATTTTCTCGCCGTTAGGCTGCAATGTGTCCCAATGCCTGTAGAAAGGCGTGCGCAATAGGTGATTGCAGTTCTCGATGGTAGAGCGCATAGAGATCGGCGGGGATTTGCTGTTTTAGAGGAACAAACGTCACGCCTGGCCAGTGAATTAGCGAGCAGGTTTCCGGTAATAGCGCGATACCCAAGCCTGCGCTGACCAGCGCCAACACCGTTTGCGGCTCCATGGCCTGTTGGGCAATGAGCGGATAGAAACCGGTTTGCACGCAGTAATCATAAAGCTGTTGGGCAAAATCGCTGTGGCTAAATGGGAGCGAGATAAACGGGCGTTCGGCAAGCTGCATGAGGTCGAGGCTAGGGAACTGGCATAAAGGATCGTGCTCGAGCAACGCAACCATGACCGATTCGCGTGCAATATGCTGATAGCAAATATTGGGCGTGGACTCTACGGCTACATTTCGGTTGATGCCGATATCAATGGTGTGCTGCATGATCTGCTCAATTTGGCGCTGCTGTGGCAGCTCATGCAACGTCCACGTGGCGTGGGGATAATCCATGCGAAATGATTTTAGCGCGGGTAGCAGTGCGCCCCACAGCGCGGTGCCGATAATACCGATATTCAAATGCTGGTTTTCATTACGCCCGATCTGACGCACATAATTCAATGAGGTTTCGGTGGCACTCAAAATGCGATCGACCTCGGTCTTGAGCACGCGCCCAGCGTGCGTTAAAGCCACTTTTCGGCTGTTACGTTCGAGTAGCTTCACCTCAAGAATATCTTCCAGCTCTTTAATCTGCGTGCTGAGCGGCGGCTGGGAAATGTTCAGCAGCGCAGCGGCGCGGCCAAAATGCAGCTCATCCGCCAATACCTGAAAATAGCGCAACATACGCAGACTGATACGGCCGTTGCTGTGTCCGTGATGGGGGAGTTGAGAAATGGGCGTGGTTGGCATGAGGCACCTGAATGAAAAAAGGCAGTACTGCATGATGCAGACCGCCTTGGAGGGAGTCAAATCATCAGAAAAATATCGTTAGGCCGAGGCTTGGGTTGCTTTGGCATGAGAGATTTTTTCAGCACGGCTGAGTGCGATGGCGGCCAATAACGCAATCAGCAACAAACCATACGAAATTGCCGCGGTGCCTAATGCCCAATGCAGCCCGAAGTAGGAATTCATCAGCGATGACACGGTTGCAAACATCAATGTGCCCACGGTGCCACAGGTGAGCAAGGCAGAGATAAGGGTTGGCGGGCTGTTGCGTACCTGAAGCGAACCATAGCTCATCAATCCAGAGAATAATCCGGAGTTAAAGAAGCCAAATACACCGCAGGCGACCATGATGAGCTGGGTATGTATGCTGGTGGTAATCACTAAAATGGAGGCCATTCCGATCAGCGCGCAAACCAGCAGGAAGGTGCGTAGCTTCATTAACTTCACGGTGAACTGGTTAACGAACAGCCCCGTGGCTTTCGCCCACCAGTAGCAGGCCGTGAACAGCGCAGCGTTTTCCGGCGTGATGTGGAAGCGATCTTGCAGATAGGTTGGTGTCCATAGCGTGAAAATAGGTTCAGCCAATAAGAAAGCGAACAGCGCAAAGCAGAGCAGATAAATAGCGGCTCCCCAAGGTTCTGCCGTGGTTTGGACGGCGTGCGT
Source organism: Hafnia sp. CBA7124 (assembly GCF_002355555.1). NCBI lineage: Bacteria > Pseudomonadati > Pseudomonadota > Gammaproteobacteria > Enterobacterales > Hafniaceae > Hafnia > Hafnia sp. CBA7124. Next base: position 1,275,068 of record NZ_AP017469.1, read on the forward strand.
TGAGGTTTCAGCCGGTGCTTCGGTGGTCGGGAAGCGGCTGCGCAAGGTGATGGACAACATTAGGGCACCGATTGCGCCCATAATCGCATACATGGCTAACCAGTTAGCACCGAGTTTAAACATCCAGGCGAGCACGACCGAGAGCGTTGCTCCCGCTAAGCTGAAGAAAAAGTCGGTAAAAATCAGGCTGGAAGAGCGTTTTTCTCTTCAGGATTGATACGAACCACCAAATAACTACCGATAGTCATAAATACGCCACCACAGGCACCAATCAAGGTGACGGCAAGGCTAAATACGGTAAGCGTTGGGCTAACAAATAGCAGGATACTGACGATCATGGTGATGGCAGAGGCGATCACCAATGGTTTTTGCAGACCCCATTTTTTCATTAGGATCCCGCCGAGCATGATCGGTAGGAACATCCCCAGATTCATCAGCGTAAATACCTGACCGATGAAGCTATAGTCTTTATGAAATGCATCGCACAGCGGGCCAAGTACGATACCTAAGGTAGAAACCAGTGCGCCCACAAAGTAGTAACTGAGGTAGGAAATCGCGTTCATATTCACGCGAGAGAAAGATGACTCTGTCATAGCGAAACTCCAAGCCGGAGAATGAATAAGGCGGGCTTATGCTGTAATACTTCCGCTGAAGTTCGATTTTAGGGGGAATCGTAGGGATGGGGTCGTAGCAGCTTTAGCTGCCGGAGCGCCCCACCCTGCGGTAGCCCCCGTGTATCTCGATCAATTAAACGTTCGCATTACGTTTATGCTGCCCGCTATTGGCCTAAATTACTGCGCATAGCCCGCAACAAATGTACCGATCAGGCGGACAAAATCGTCGGTCACCATGGCGGCGCATTTCAGCGTTTGTTCGTGCGAAAGCTCAACGTCGCTCAGGCCTTCAGCCATGTTGGTGATGGCGGAAACCGCCAACACTTTCAGGCCGCAGTGGCGAGCTGCAATCACTTCAGGCACCACCGACATGCCTACCACGTCGCCGCCGATCATTTGCATCATGCGAATTTCTGCAGCGGTTTCGAAGTTAGGCCCCGGATAGGAAACGAATACCCCTTCGTGCAGTTTTAGTGATAAAGACTCGGCGGTTTGATGTAAGCGGCTACGCAGGTCTGCGTCATAGGCGTTGGCGAGGCTGAAGAAACGTGGGCCAAAGCGTTCATCATTGGGGCCAACCAGCGGCGTAGAAGGCATGGTGTTAATGTGATCGTTGAGTGCCACCAGACTCCCTGCGGGAATACCCGTATTCAGAGAACCGGCCGCGTTGGTGCAAAACAGGAATTCGCAGCCCAGCAGTTTGAAGGTGCGTACCGCTGGCGTCATGATCCCCATACCTTTGCCTTCATAGAAATGGCCGCGGCCTTTCATACAGACAACGTCTACGCCGTTGATGGAGCCCAGCACTAACTCTCCTGCATGGCCGACGACGGTGCTCACGGGAAAACCAGGCAGATCCTGATAGGAAATAGCGACTTTGTTATCAAGCTGGTCGGCAAATACGCCTAAACCAGAGCCGAGAATGAGCGCGATGCGGGGTTTGAATCCGGGCTTAGCCGCGCGAATGATCTCTGCGGCATGAAAAGGAAAGTTATCACAATGTGAGAAAGACATAGTCGACTCCAGAACAGGAAAGGTATGCCCGCATTGTGTGTATGGCTTCGATTGGCAATCCAATATTAAAAATGCTTTGATTGATACGAAAATCGAATTGATAGCGCGTTTAGGCATTTTATATTTCAGATTCAGCGGATTGTGAAAGTAGCGAGGAAGAGGTGCTTGCAGACGGGTGCCAACTCAAATTGCCATTCTGTGATCGGAATCTCATCGGGGGATTCATTGACGGCAGTGTTGTCTTTGCGCATAAGTTAACGTAGTGATTGATTATTTGTGGGTGAAATCCATTGGGAGGCGGTCTTGCAAAAAGCACGATGTTATCTGTTAGGTGAACGCGCGGCGGTGTTAGAACTTGAGCCCCCTTTGTCTTTAGAGAGTCAAAAGCGTATTTGGTCGTTAACCACGCGCCTGCGCGAGTATCCGAACGTAGCGGAAGTCATTCCCGGCATGAACAACATTACGTTGTTGCTATCGGTACCGCAGGCCGATCCGGTTGAAGCGCTAGAAAAACTACAGCAATGGTGGGAAGAGAGCGAGTCTGCCCAACCCGAGGTGCGCCACATTGATATTCCTGTGATCTATGGTGGAGCAGAGGGGCCTGATTTAGAAGACGTGGCTCGATTACATAATCTGACCGCGCGTCAGGCGGTAGAGATGCACAGCAGCGCCGAATATGTGGTCTATTTCCTCGGTTTCCAGCCGGGATTTGGCTATTTGGGCGGTTTACCTGAGGCGTTGCATACGCCACGGCGTGCCGTTCCCAGAGTTAAAGTGCCGCAGGGTTCGGTGGGCATCGGCGGCAGCCATACCGGCGTTTACCCGTTAGCCTCGCCCGGTGGCTGGCAGATTATTGGCAATACGCCGCTGGCGTTATTTGAACCTCAGGCTTCGTCATCAACCTTGCTACGTCCCGGTGATAGCGTGCGCTTTGTACCGCAGAAGGAGGGAGTATGTTGAAAATTATTCGTGCGGGTCTACAAACGACGGTTCAGGATCAAGGGCGTCATGGTTTTCGTGGCCAAGGCGTGAGTCTAGGTGGTGCCTTGGATGCACCGGCGCTGTATGCAGCGAATATCTTGGTGGGAAACAAAGGCACTGACGCAGGGCTTGAGATCACGCTAGGTGAATGTTCGGTGGAGTTCGCCCGCGATGGCTGGATGGCATTAACCGGCGCGGGGTGTGATGCCTATCTGGACCAGCAGCGTGTTTGGACCGGCTGGAATTATCCAGTTCGGGCGGGGCAGCGTTTGGTGTTACACCGTCCTAAGCGCGGCATGCGCAGCTATCTTGCCGTTAGTGGAGGGATTGATGTGCCCGAAGTGTTGGGATCGCGAAGCACCGATCTCACCGGTGGTTTTGGCGGATTGGAAGGGCGGAAATTAAAGGATGGCGATAGCTTGCCTTTAGGCGATATTCGCTTTGTGCCGAAAAAATCGCAGGGTATCAAGCAACTGCTTTTCAGCAACTATATTCGCGTATTACCGGGGCCAGAATTTCAGGAGTTTAGCCCGCAGGAACAGGATTTTTTCTGGCGTACACCGTGGCATCTGAGTCCGCAAAGTAATCGTATGGGCTATCGCTTAACTGGACATTCGTTGAAGCGCGAGAGTTCACGCGAGATGTTTGCGCATGGTTTATTGCCCGGCGTTATTCAGGTGCCGCACGGCGGTCAGCCGATAGTGTTGATGGCAGATGCGCAAACCACCGGCGGATATCCGCGTATTGCCTGCGTGATCGAAGCCGATCTCTATCATTTGGCACAGATCCGCCTAGGTGAGCCGATTCACTTTATCCGCTGCACGTTGGCACAGGCCCAGCAGGCTTATAAAGAGCAGAAAATTTATCTGCGCCAGCTTGAGCGAGGGATTCAGGGTGATTGATCTCAATGCGGATTTAGGCGAAGGCGGGGCGAATGACTATGCGCTGTTAAAGCTGGTTAGCTCAGCCAATATCGCCTGTGGATACCACGCCGGTGATGATGCGACCATGCGACAGTCGGTGATTTGGGCCAAGGAATTGGGCGTCGCTATCGGCGCGCATCCGAGTTTTGCTGACCGAGAAAACTTTGGCCGCGGACGTCAAAATCTGTCTCCTGATGAGGTTTATCAGTTGGTCACTGAACAGCTTCATGCGCTTAATCGGCATTGTCTGGCACTGGGTGCCACCCTGCGGCACGTTAAACCCCATGGCATGCTCTACAACCAAGCGGCGGTTGAACCTGCGCTGGCGCATGCCATTGCGCGTGCCGTGCTGGATTTCAACCCCGCACTGCGTTTGGTTGGTCTGGCGGGAAGCGCGCTGATAAGTGAGGGGCAAGCCTTAGGCTTAACCACATGGCAGGAAGTTTTTGCCGATCGCAACTATCAGGCTGATGGATCTTTAGTTCCGCGCAGTGAACCCGATGCGTTAATCATCGACGACCAACAGGCACTGCGGCACACCCTGATGATGGTGCAGCATCATCAGGTAGTTACCCCTCAGGGGGATATCGTGCCTGTTCAGGCTGACACCGTGTGTTTGCACGGCGACAATGCGCATGCGTTGGATTTCGCACGTTTATTACGCACCCATTTTTCACAGCAAGGGATCAAGGTCAGCGCCGAGTGACGTTTGGCACGCTATGCCGAACGCGCTATTCTGGCCCTAGGTTCTAGCCAGATAAAGAGAGTTCAGATGCCAGAAGGCCCAGAGATTCGTCGCGCTGCGGATAAGCTCACCGATGCCGTAGTGGGCAAAACGCTGACCGAGGTGTGGTTTGCGTTTCCGCAGTTAAAGCATTATCAATCACAGTTGGTTGGCGAAAAAATAGAAGATATTGAAACGCGTGGTAAAGCGCTGCTGACACACTTTTCCAATGGCTTAACCATGTATAGCCATAACCAGCTTTATGGGGTGTGGAAAATCGTTGATGCGGGCGAAACGCCGGATACTAAGCGCGATCTGCGTGTGCGTCTTGAGACTGAAGATAAAGCCATTTTGTTGTATAGCGCGTCAGATATCACCATTGCACCGCGTGAAGAAATTGCGCAGCATCCCTTTTTACAGCGCGTTGGACCGGATGTTTTAGATTTGCGACTGAATGCGGCGCAGGTCAAAGAGCGTTTGATGCAGCCAGCGTTTCGCCGCCGTCAGTTTGGCGGGTTATTGCTGGATCAGCGCTTTTTAGCGGGCTTAGGTAACTATCTGCGGGTTGAGATTTTGTGGGATGCTGAGCTGGCTCCAACGCACAACGCTCAGTCGCTGCGTGAAGATCAGCTTGAGCACTTATCTCATGCGCTGTTGGATATTCCTCGCCTTTCGTATAACACCCGTGGAACGATGGATGACGATGTGCATCATGGCGCACTGTTTCAATTCAAAGTCTTTCACCGCGCCGGTGAACCTTGCCTGCGCTGCGGCGAGATGATTGAGAAAACGATGATTTCGTCTAGACCGTTTTATTGGTGCCCGAATTGCCAGCGGTGATGGTTGGGAATAATACGCCGTCCCAGCCCTCCCCTTGGTAGAGGAGGGAGCAGATCGGAACATATTCTCGGTATGCTTATCCCCCTGAAAAGGGGGAGACTGGGAGGGCGTTTTAGCGAAATTATTTTTTCAACTGAGACTCAAACGGACGTTTGTCGTAACCGGTGTACAGCTGACGAGGACGCGCAATTTTAATGCCGTCGTCGTGCATTTCGTTCCAGTGGGCAATCCAGCCTACGGTACGTGCCATAGCGAAGATAACGGTAAACATGGAAGACGGAATACCCATGGCTTTCAAAATGATGCCTGAGTAGAAGTCGACGTTTGGATACAGTTTTTTCTCGATGAAGTACGGGTCGTTCAGCGCGATGTGTTCCAGCTCCATCGCCACTTCCAGCAGGTCATCTTGCAGGTTCAATTCTTTCAGCACTTCGTGACAGGTTTCACGCATCACGGTAGCGCGTGGGTCATAGTTTTTATAAACACGGTGACCGAAGCCCATCAGGCGGAACGAGTCGTTTTTGTCTTTGGCACGACGAACAAACTCTGGGATGTGATCAACTGAGCTGATTTCTTCCAGCATTTTCAGTGCCGCTTCGTTTGCGCCGCCGTGCGCAGGTCCCCACAGCGAGGCAATACCCGCAGCGATACAGGCAAACGGATTAGCGCCGGAAGAGCCCGCGGTACGAACAGTTGAGGTTGAAGCGTTTTGTTCGTGGTCAGCGTGCAGGATCAAAATACGATCCATCGCGCGCTCAAGAATTGGGTTGACCACATATTCTTCACATGGCGTTGAGAACATCATGTTCAAGAAGTTGCCGGAGTAAGACAGGTCATTCCTCGGATAAACAAACGGTTGGCCGAGTGAATACTTGTAGCACATCGCCGCCAGCGTTGGCATTTTAGACAACAGACGATAAGCCGCAATCTCACGATGGCGCTCGTTATTAACGTCTAAGGAGTCATGGTAGAATGCCGCCAGAGAGGCGGTTACACCGCACATCACCGCCATAGGGTGAGAGTCGCGACGGAAACCGTGGAACAGGCGAGTAATCTGTTCGTGGATCATGGTGTGTCGCGTGACCGTGGTTTTAAAGGTTTCGTACTCTTTTGGCGTTGGTGCTTCGCCGTAAAGCAGGATGTAGCAAACTTCCAAATAGTTGGAGTTTTTTGCCAGCTCATCGATAGGGAAACCGCGGTGTAGCAGGATGCCTTCGTCACCGTCGATATAGGTGATTTTAGATTCGCAAGAGGCCGTGGAGGTAAATCCTGGGTCAAACGTGAAGTAGCCTTTTGAACCGAGGCTACGAATATCAATCTCATCCGCGCCCAACGTGCCCGAAAGTACATCAAGTTCAATTGTTTCGGAATCGAGCGTCAGCGTCGCTTTTTTGTTAGCCATTACAGTCTCCTTAGCGCCTCTAGATTTAAGAACCATTAACGACCGACACCGTTAGTGTGTACCAGCCTCCCTGTTAGCGGTTCTTCGCGCTCTGTTGACCACCGTCGAATGTCGTGGGGGTCTTAAATTATAGGGTACAGAGTGCAATTTATCCTGCTAACGGCCAGTTTGTCGTTCGACGACTACTCGCTCGTCGATGTTTAGAATGTTAATGATTCGTTGGTATTCTTTATAACATAATTAATTATTGCCTACGCTAAACCTATGGGTATTCACATATCCCACTGTTGCATAACTTTGCATTGGGGGAAAGAGTTTGCTCATCAATAGTACAACGTAGGTCTATTCGCCACCCTGTTGTAACGGAAATGTTGATTCCTTGTCAAATCATGTAATTAATTTTGACGTATTTGTTACTTTCGTGACTCATGTCACTGTTCCGGTCAAATGTCTTTAATCAGGTTGTATTCGAATTGTAATCAAATTGTGATACTTCTATACTGCCGCCAGGTCTCCGGGACTTATTGTTTTTTAGGGTTGTACCCTCTAAGAAACTGCCCTGAAGTAGGAGCACCCAGCGTGAATATGAAGCGCGCCGTTTTAGCACAGTGGAAGCTGTAGGCGTGTGACGTGAAGGATTACCCAACTTATTGGGTTGCGATAGGTGAACGCCGAAGCAACTTTAATCAGACAGGTAAAGCGCTGCTTGACCCCGCCCAGGCCCGGAGGAAGGAAAAATAATAAAAGAGCTGTGTGGGCGCTATGATAAAAAATGTCAAAAAGCTTTCAAAAAAACAAAGACCCGTCAATCTGGATCTGCAAACGATCCGATTTCCCGTCACTGCGATAGCCTCCATATTACACCGCGCTTCAGGTGTGATTACCTTTGTATCACTCGGTATTCTGCTTTGGTTACTGGGACTTTCCCTCTCTTCTCCAGAAGGGTTTGTTCAGGCCGCAGCGGTTATGGATAGCTTTATCGTTAAATTCATCGTGTGGGGGATCCTCACTGCGTTGGCGTACCACATTTGTGGTGGTATTCGTCACATGCTGATGGATTTTGGCTACATCGAAGAGAGTTTCGCCGCAGGTAGTCGCACAGCTTATGTTTCATTTGCGATCACCGTCGTACTTTCTATTTTAGCTGGAGTCCTCGTATGGTAACCCCAAACTCAAAAACCAGTGCATCAGCCTTAGGCCGTAATGGTATTCATGATTGGTTACTGCTGCGTGCGGCGGCCATCGTTATTACCTTATATGTCCTCTACATTCTCGGTTTTATCTTCACCGCAGATTCCCTGACCTATGAAATCTGGCGCGGATTCTTCGCCTCTAACATCACTAAAGTCTTTACCGTGCTCACGTTGGTATCCATTTTGGCTCACGCCTGGATTGGTATGTGGCAAGTGTTAACGGATTACATTAAACCGCTGGCATTACGGCTGATCCTTCAGCTCGTTATCGTTGTCGCGCTGGTGGTTTACTTGGTTTACGGAACATTAGTTGTGTGGGGTGCCTAACATGAGTCAGTCAGTTAGTGGTCTTGAAGTAAGAGAATTTGATGCTGTTGTTATCGGTGCGGGTGGCGCAGGTATGCGTGCCGCGCTGCAAATATCCCAGATGGGACTGTCTTGCGCCCTGTTATCTAAAGTATTCCCAACGCGTTCTCATACCGTATCCGCTCAGGGCGGCATTACGGTTGCACTGGGTAACACCCATGAAGATAACTGGGAATGGCATATGTATGACACGGTGAAAGGCTCCGACTATATCGGTGACCAAGACGCCATTGAATATATGTGTAAAACCGGCCCAGAGGCGATTCTAGAATTAGAACACATGGGACTGCCATTCTCGCGTTTGGACGATGGCAAAATTTATCAGCGCCCGTTTGGTGGCCAGTCTAAAAACTTTGGTGGCGAGCAAGCGGCACGTACCGCAGCGGCGGCTGACCGTACCGGCCATGCGCTATTGCATACGCTTTATCAGCAAAACCTGAAAAACCACACCACGATTTTCTCCGAGTGGTACGCGCTGGATCTGGTAAAAAACCAAGACGGTGCCGTGGTTGGGACAACGGCTATCTGTATCGAAACCGGTGAAGTGGTTTACTTCAAAGCCAAAGCCACTATTTTGGCGACCGGCGGTGCAGGACGTATTTACCAGTCAACCACTAACGCGCATATCAACACCGGTGACGGCGTGGGCATGGCGCTGCGTGCTGGGGTTCCGGTGCAGGATATGGAAATGTGGCAGTTCCACCCAACTGGTATCGCCGGTGCGGGGGTTCTGGTTACAGAAGGTTGCCGTGGTGAAGGCGGTTATTTGCTGAATAAACACGGCGAGCGTTTCATGGAGCGCTATGCGCCAAACGCGAAAGACCTTGCAGGTCGTGACGTTGTTGCACGCTCCATCATGATTGAAATTCGTGAAGGCCGTGGCTGCGATGGTCCTTGGGGTCCGCATGCCAAACTGAAACTGGATCATCTGGGTAAAGACGTGCTTGAAGCGCGCTTGCCGGGGATCTTGGAACTGTCGCGTACCTTTGCGCACGTGGATCCGGTGAAAGAACCGATCCCAGTTATCCCAACCTGCCACTATATGATGGGTGGGATCCCAACCAAAGTCACCGGTCAAGCACTAACCGTGAATGAGAAGGGTGAAGACGTCGTGATCCCTGGGCTGTTTGCGGTTGGTGAAATTGCCTGCGTATCGGTTCATGGGGCTAACCGTCTAGGCGGTAACTCACTGCTCGATCTTGTAGTATTTGGTCGTTCTGCTGGCCTGCATTTGCAAGAGTGCCTGACCGAGCAGGGGCCAAGCCGCGACGCGAGCGAATCGGATATCGAAGCTTCACTGGATCGTATGAATCGTTGGAACAACACCCGCAGCGGTGAAGATCCGGTTCAAATCCGTAAAGATCTCCAGTCTTGCATGCAGCACAACTTCTCGGTATTCCGCGAAGGTGATGCGATGGCGAAAGGCTTAGAAGAGCTGAAAGTGATCCGTGAGCGTCTGAAAAATGCGCGTCTGGACGATACTTCTAGCGATTTCAACACCCAACGCGTTGAGTGCTTGGAATTGGATAACCTGATGGAAACTGCTTTTGCGACCGCAGTTTCAGCGAACTTCCGTACCGAAAGCCGTGGCGCACATAGCCGCTTTGACTTCCCGGATCGTGATGACGCTAACTGGCTGTGCCATAGCCTGTATCTGCCGCAAACCGAGAGCATGACACGCCGCAGCGTGAACATGGAACCTAAGTTACGTCCGGCGTTCCCGCCGAAGATCCGTACTTACTGATTGTTCCATCAATCACTCGGTTAGTTACCCATTTTTTGCGGAGAAACGGTCATGAAAGTAGAGTTTTCTGTATATCGCTATAACCCGGACGTCGATAACGCGCCACGGATGCAAGATTATACCCTAGAGGCCGAAGAAGGCCGCGACATGATGCTGCTCGATGCGCTGATCTTGCTTAAAGAGCAAGATCCAACGCTGGCCTTCCGCCGCTCTTGTCGTGAAGGGGTTTGCGGTTCTGACGGTGTAAACATGAACGGTAAGAACGGACTGGCCTGTATCACGCCGGTTTCAACCCTACAGCGTTCAGGCAAAAAAATTGTGATTCGTCCGCTACCAGGTTTGCCCGTCGTGCGCGATCTGGTGGTCGATATGGGGCAGTTTTACACTCAATACGAAAAAATTAAGCCTTATCTGCTTAACGACGGTAAAAATCCTCCGGCACGTGAGCATTTGCAGATGCCGGAACAGCGTGAGAAGTTAGATGGTTTGTACGAATGTATTCTTTGTGCATGCTGTTCAACCTCATGCCCATCGTTCTGGTGGAACCCGGATAAGTTTATCGGCCCAGCGGGTCTACTGGCATCGTATCGTTTCTTAATCGATAGCCGTGACACTGAAACGGATAGCCGTTTAGACGATTTAGATGACGCTTTCAGCGTATTCCGCTGCCATAGCATTATGAACTGCGTCAATGTGTGTCCAAAAGGCTTGAACCCGACCCGTGCAATTGGTCATATTAAGTCTATGTTGCTTCACCGCAGTGCTTAAGGCTTACCCCGTCATACTTCAAGCTGCATGGGTGTTGGCTGCGTTTGTTCACCCTAGTCACATAGTTATCTCTGTGACTAGGGCTTCACAAACTTGCCGCCTAAATGCAACTCGAATTATTTAGGGGATATTTATTTAAAATTCCAGCGCTTAGCGTTGGATTTATGCGAACCTCTCCCTCCTTGAAAAGGGAGGATGAGAGGGGTTGTAATAGGTAGTACTAAGACGCAAGACACATTTTTGCAACAGGTGATGTATCTTCGTCACAAAAAGCACATAGAGTCATCTGACGATAGGTGCAATTACTATAAGATAGTTACGGTAAAGTAATTGCGATGTATGTAATTACGATAAATGTTTTTAATAACACTCGGTTGGATGCGAGCATTTGTTAAAAGCATGATGTTTATCACGGCGAAAACTAAAGCTGAAAACAGCTTAAGGGATCATGATGCAGAACGGCGCAATGAAGGCCTGGCTGGATTCCTCCTATCTGGCGGGCGCAAACCAGTCCTACATAGAGCAGCTCTATGAAGACTATCTCACCGATCCTGACTCGGTGGATCTGAGCTGGAAGGAAATTTTCCAACAGTTGCCGACGATCGGCCTGAAATCGGAACAATTCCACTCTCAAACACGAGACTACTTCCGCCGTCTGGCGAAAGACCCGTCCCGGTTTAATCTCTCTCTAAACGACCCTGATACGGATGCTAAGCAGGTCAAGGTGTTGCAGATGATCAACGCCTTCCGTTTCCGCGGTCATCAGCAAGCCAATCTGGATCCATTAGGTTTGTGGAAGCAGGATGCGGTGCCCGATCTGGAACCGTCCTACCACAACCTGACCGAAGAAGATTTTGATCAGACGTTCAACGTTGGTTCTTTTGCCATCGGCAAAGAGACAATGAAGCTGTCCGATCTGTATCAGGCGCTTAAGCAGACTTATTGTGGTTCCATCGGTGCAGAATATATGCACATCACCAACACGGAAGAAAAACGTTGGATTCAGCAACGTTTAGAATCTGTTGTCGGTCAGCCTTCCTTTACTCAAGAAGAAAAACAGCGTTTCCTGCGTGAGTTAACCGCAGCGGAAGGGCTGGAGCGCTATCTGGGAGCAAAATTCCCTGGCGCGAAACGCTTCTCACTGGAAGGCGGCGACGCGTTGGTGCCTATGCTCAAAGAGCTGATCCGCCATGCGGGTAAAAACGGTACGCGTGAAGCCGTTCTCGGGATGGCGCACCGTGGCCGCCTGAACGTGCTGATTAACGTGCTGGGTAAAAAACCGCAGGATCTGTTCGACGAATTTGCCGGTAAACATAAAGAACACCTCGGTGCCGGTGACGTTAAGTACCATATGGGCTTCTCGTCTGACGTTGAAACCGAAGGCGGTTTGGTGCATCTGGCGTTGGCGTTTAACCCGTCGCATCTGGAAATTGTGAGCCCTGTGGTCATGGGGTCGGTACGTGCCCGTCGCGATCGTCTGGATGAAGCGCGTAGTAATATGGTTCTGCCAATCACCATTCACGGTGATGCGGCAATCGCAGGCCAAGGCATTGTGCAGGAAACGCTGAACATGTCTCAGGCGCGTGGTTACGAAGTGGGCGGTACCGTTCGCATCGTTATCAACAACCAAATCGGGTTTACCACCTCTAATCCGAAAGACGCGCGTTCAACTCAGTACTGTACTGACATCGCGAAAATGGTTCAGGCGCCGATCTTCCACGTTAACGCGGATGATCCTGAAGCCGTTGCCTTTGTAACGCGTTTGGCCCTCGATTTCCGTAACACCTTTAAACGTGATGTGATGATCGATCTGGTGTGCTACCGCCGCCATGGTCATAACGAAGCTGATGAGCCAAGTGCAACCCAGCCGGTTATGTACCAGAAAATCAAAAAACATCCGACCCCGCGTAAAATTTACGCTGATAAGCTGACCGAGCAGAGCGTTGCCTCTCTCGAAGATGCCACGGAAATGGTTAACCTGTATCGTGACGCGTTGGATCGCGGCGAGTGTGTGGTGGACGAGTGGCGTCCGATGAACATGCATACCTTCACATGGTCTCCTTACCTGAACCATGAGTGGGATGAAGTTTATCCAAGCACCGTTGAGCTAAAACGCTTGCAGGATTTGGCTCGTCGTATCAGTCGTGCACCAGAATCGGTTGAAATGCAGTCGCGTGTGGCCAAAATTTATGGCGACCGTGCCGAGATGGCTGAAGGTAACAAACTGTTTGACTGGGGCGCGGCTGAAAACTTGGCCTACGCCACCTTAGTGGATGAAGGAGTTCCAGTCCGTATTTCTGGCGAAGACTGCGGGCGTGGTACGTTCTTCCACCGCCATTCAGTGATCCATAACCAGAAAGATGGCTCCGTGTATATTCCGCTTGAAAACGTGCATAACGGCCAAGGTGATTTCAAAGTTTGGGACTCCGTGCTGTCTGAGGCCGCTGTTTTAGCCTTTGAATATGGTTACGCCACCGCAGAACCTCGCACGCTGACCATCTGGGAAGCGCAGTTTGGTGACTTTGCCAACGGTGCGCAGGTGGTGATTGACCAGTTCATCAGCTCCGGCGAGCAGAAATGGGGTCGTCTGTGTGGTTTAGTGATGCTGTTGCCACATGGCTATGAAGGCCAAGGCCCTGAGCACTCCTCTGCACGTTTAGAACGCTATCTGCAACTGTGCGCTGACCAGAATATGCAGGTTTGTATTCCGTCTACGCCGGCTCAGGTTTATCACATGCTACGTCGTCAGGCGCTACGCGGAATGCGTCGCCCTCTGATTGTGATGTCGCCTAAATCCTTGCTGCGCCATCCGTTAGCGGTATCTTCTCTGGAAGAGCTGGCAAACGGCAGCTTCCAGCCGGTGATTGGCGAGATTGATGAAATCGATCCAAAAGACGTTAAGCGTGTGGTGATGTGTTCCGGTAAGGTTTACTACGACCTGTTGGAACAACGTCGCAAAAACGAACAGAAAGACGTGGCGATTGTGCGTATCGAACAGCTGTATCCATTCCCTCACCAGGCGATTCAGGATGCATTTGCCCCTTATGCCCACGTACACGATTTTGTCTGGTGTCAGGAAGAACCACTGAACCAAGGTGCTTGGTACTGTAGCCAGCATAACTTCCGTGAAGTGATTCCTTTTGGAGCATCGTTGCGTTATGCGGGGCGTGCGGCATCGGCTTCGCCGGCTGTGGGTTATATGTCGGTTCACCAGAAACAGCAGCAAGATCTGGTTAACGACGCGCTGAACGTGGAATAAGAGTCTGGGCGCATAAGCGCCCAGTTCTGCAAAAAAATTGGTTATAAAAAAGGATATAGCATGAGTAGCGTAGAAATTCTGGTCCCTGACCTACCTGAATCCGTTGCCGACGCTACGGTTGCAACGTGGCACAAAAAACCGGGCGATACCGTTGCCCGCGATGAAGTGATCGTTGAAATCGAAACCGACAAAGTTGTTCTGGAAGTGCCAGCGCCGGAAGCCGGCATTATGGATGCCATTCTGGAAGAAGAGGGTGCAACCGTACTTTCTCGCCAGCTGTTGGGCCGTTTGCGTCCGGCTGATGTTTCCGGCAAACCGACCACTGACAAAGCGCAATCGTCTGAATCAACACCAGCCTCACGCCATACGGCGGATCTGGAAGAGGGTAGCAGCGATGCACAAGGCCCAGCCATTCGTCGCCTGTTAGCCGAGCATTCTCTGAATGCCGCTGACATCAAAGGCACCGGCGTGGGTGGCCGTCTGACCCGCGAAGATGTTGACAAACATTTAGCTTCAGCACCAAAAGCCGCCAAAGCGGCTGAGCCAGAAGTACCAGCCGCCGCTCCATTAGGCGCTCGTACTGAAAAACGCGTTCCGATGACTCGCCTGCGTAAGCGTGTGGCTGAGCGTTTGCTGGAAGCGAAAAACAGCACCGCGATGTTGACGACCTTTAACGAAGTCAACATGAAGCCAATCATGGACATGCGTAAGCAGTACGGCGAAGCATTTGAGAAACGCCACGGTGTGCGTCTGGGCTTTATGTCTTTCTACATCAAAGCGGTGTTGGAAGCGCTGAAGCGTTATCCAGAAGTGAACGCCTCTATTGATGGCGAAGATGTGGTTTATCACAACTACTTCGACGTCAGCATTGCGGTGTCCACGCCACGCGGCTTGGTAACGCCAGTGCTGCGCAACGTTGATACGTTGGGTATGGCTGACATTGAGAAAAATATTAAAGAACTCGCGGTGAAAGGTCGTGATGGCAAACTGAAAGTTGAAGAACTGACCGGCGGTAACTTCACCATTACCAACGGCGGCGTATTTGGCTCACTGATGTCTACTCCGATCATCAACCCACCGCAGAGCGCGATTCTGGGCATGCACGCGATCAAAGATCGTCCGATGGCGGTGAATGGTCAGGTTGTGATCCTGCCAATGATGTATCTGGCTCTGTCTTACGATCATCGCCTGATCGATGGACGCGAATCCGTAGGCTTCTTGGTTACGGTGAAAGAGATGCTGGAAGATCCGGCCCGTCTGCTGCTGGACGTATAAGCCAAGTCTCCTCCCCGTGCTCCTTTCAGGTGTGCGGGGGATGGAGAACCCCTACTGAAGTAAAGACGCTATGCACTGATTCGCTAACAGCGGGTCATATCCACAAATATAATTAAATGGATAGAACATCATGAATCTACACGAATATCAGGCCAAACAACTGTTTGCTCGGTATGGTCTACCGGCACCGGTCGGTTATGCCTGCACCACACCTCGCGAAGCAGAAGAAGCAGCATCCAAAATCGGTTCCGGCCCGTGGGTGGTGAAATGTCAGGTTCACGCTGGTGGCCGCGGTAAAGCGGGCGGCGTTAAGCTGGTTAAATCTAAAGAAGAGATCCGTGCTTTTGCTGAGAACTGGTTAGGTAAGCGTTTAGTGACTTACCAGACAGATGCGCTGGGTCAGCCGGTTCACCAGATTCTGGTGGAAGGCGCAACGGATATTGATAAAGAGCTGTATCTGGGCGCGGTTGTCGATCGTGGCACACGTCGCGTGGTGTTCATGGCATCCACCGAAGGTGGCGTGGAAATTGAGAAAGTGGCTGATGAAACGCCACACTTGATCCATAAAACTGCACTGGATCCATTAACGGGGCCACAGCCTTATCAAGGCCGCGAGCTGGCATTTAAACTGGGTTTGACGGGCAAACAAGTCGGTCAATTCACCAAAATCTTTATGGGCCTGGCGACGCTGTTCCTTGAGCGCGATCTGGCTTTGGTTGAGATTAACCCGCTGGTTATCACCAAGCAGGGCGATCTGATTTGTTTAGACGGCAAACTGAGCGCTGACGGCAATGCGCTGTTCCGCCAAGCTGAACTGCGTGAAATGCGCGATCCTTCTCAGGAAGATGCGCGTGAATCTCAGGCTGCACAGTGGGAACTGAACTACGTTGCGCTAGACGGCAACATCGGTTGCATGGTGAACGGTGCTGGCTTAGCGATGGGTACCATGGACATCGTTAAATTGCACGGCGGCGAACCCGCTAACTTCTTAGACGTTGGCGGCGGTGCAACCAAAGAGCGTGTGACCGAAGCGTTTAAAATTATTCTCTCCGATGAGAAAGTGAAAGCGGTGCTGGTTAATATCTTCGGCGGCATTGTGCGCTGTGACCTGATCGCTGATGGGATTATCGGTGCGGTAGCTGAAGTGGGCGTTAACGTACCGGTTGTGGTGCGTTTAGAAGGTAACAACGCTGAGCTGGGTGCGAAAAAACTGGCTGACAGCGGTCTGAATATTATTGCAGCGAAAAGCTTAACGGATGCTGCGCAGCAGGTTGTTGCTGCCGTGGAGGGAAAATAATGTCCATTTTAATTAATAAAGATACCAAAGTGATCTGCCAAGGTTTTACCGGCAGTCAGGGCACCTTCCATTCTGAACAGGCTCTAGCCTACGGTACTAAATTAGTTGGCGGTGTTACGCCAGGTAAAGGTGGCACCGAACATCTGGGTCTGCCAGTATTTAATACCGTGCGTGAAGCAGTTGAAACGACAGGTGCAACGGCGTCGGTTATCTATGTCCCTGCGCCTTTCTGCAAAGATTCCATTCTGGAAGCGATTGATGCAGGCATTAAGCTGATCATCTGTATCACTGAAGGCATCCCGACTCTGGATATGCTGGTGGTGAAAGCGAAGCTGGAACAGAGCGATGCTCGCATGATCGGTCCAAACTGTCCGGGCGTTATCACTCCGGGTGAATGTAAGATCGGTATTATGCCTGGTCACATCCATCTGCCGGGGAAAGTGGGTATCGTGTCTCGTTCTGGTACCTTGACCTATGAAGCCGTTAAGCAAACGACAGATATCGGTTTTGGCCAGTCTAGCTGTGTCGGTATCGGCGGCGATCCCATCCCAGGCTCTAACTTCATCGATATCCTGAAATTGTTCCAGGAAGATCCGCAGACTGAAGTGATTGTGATGATTGGTGAAATCGGCGGTAACGCTGAAGAAGACGCTGCTGCATACATTAAAGAGCATGTGACTAAGCCTGTAGTCGGCTATATCGCGGGTGTTACTGCGCCTAAAGGTAAACGTATGGGCCACGCAGGCGCCATTATTGCTGGTGGGAAAGGTACTGCGGACGAAAAATTTGCAGCGTTGGAAGCAGCAGGGGTGAAAACCGTACGCAGCTTGGCCGAAATTGGCAACGCCGTGAAAACAGTATTGCGTTAAGTCTTGTTCAAACATCACGTTTGAACGCTGTTTGTTGAAAGAAACAGAAAAGTTTCGACATGTTGGGTCACTTCGGTGGCCCTTTTTTATACCCTGAGCAACAACATTCCGTATCGCGGTTAAATGGCCACTGCAATTCCTTCGCCACACAGAGAAAAATGGCGATATTTTATGCTACATCAACTCTGCGCTATTGCTTCTTTCGCCATTAACTTCTTACCTGTTTGCGTAACGTTTCCGCTTTGCTTACTGACGATTTGTCACGTTGCTTTATTACTCTGTTATTTAAAATAGCGCGCAATGAAAATAAAAAATCACGGAAAAGAAACAGGATGCCGAATAAATAACAATCAATTAACAATAAGTAACCATGAATACGTTTATGATACTTTTGCTTAACATAGATCAATGAAATTCCTATAAAAAAATGCCAGAAATAGTGCCTTAAACAGTGGGTTTTGCTAATCTTGTTGCAGATCAATTTTGGGTAATTATAACCATTTGCCTAAAACGTGACCTAAATACACAAATCTAATTCCTAACATGAAAATACCTATTTATTGTGTGGGAATGGCGGGGTACTATTTACTCGTCTGTAATACTGAGTCGTTTTTATTGTTATATTTGTTATCTTCCTTCGGTTTTTCGTTGCAAACGTTTTCTGAACTATGCTGATGGAGAGGTTTTACCTCAACACCCGTTGCTAAGATTTGGAAAGCGTAGGCTGCCGAGAATTGGGGGAGGTTCCAATTTGTTGTTGAAGGGCATTCACTGCTGGTAGTTATGTGACTTCCGTACTCGAACGGGAGCCGTGTTGCCGCAAGTCGGAGTCTTCCTGCGAGGAGCAAGGAGTCAAGATGTTGGATATTGTCGAACTGTCACGGTTACAGTTTGCCTTAACGGCGATGTACCACTTCCTGTTTGTGCCACTAACGCTGGGTATGGCGTTCTTGTTGGCCATCATGGAAACGGTATACGTTCTTACGGGCAAACAAGTTTATAAAGATATGACTAAGTTCTGGGGCAAGTTGTTTGGTATCAACTTTGCGCTTGGGGTTGCCACGGGTTTAACCATGGAATTCCAGTTCGGGACTAACTGGTCATACTATTCCCACTACGTTGGAGACATCTTTGGTGCGCCGTTGGCCATTGAAGGGTTGATGGCGTTCTTCCTTGAATCTACCTTTGTTGGTCTGTTCTTCTTTGGCTGGGATCGTCTGGGCAAAGTACAGCACTTGGCAGCCACCTGGTTAGTTGCGTTAGGTTCCAACCTGTCTGCACTGTGGATTCTGGTGGCTAACGGCTGGATGCAGAACCCAATCGCGTCGGATTTCAACTTTGAAACCATGCGTATGGAAATGGTGAGCTTCTCTGAGCTGGTATTAAACCCAGTTGCTCAGGTGAAATTCGTTCACACCGTTTCTGCGGGCTACGTGACCGGTGCCATGTTCGTTCTGGGTATCAGTTCCTACTACTTGCTGAAAGGCCGTGATTTCGCCTTTGCTAAGCGTTCATTTGCTATCGCCGCGGCGTTTGGTCTGGCTGCGTCTCTGTCTGTTATCGTTCTGGGTGATGAATCCGGTTACGAGATGGGGGACGTACAGAAAACCAAACTGGCAGCGATTGAAGCAGAGTGGGAAACCCAACCGGCTCCAGCATCGTTTACTCTGTTTGGTATCCCTAATCAGGAAACCATGACCAACGAATATGCGATTCAAATTCCTTACGCACTGGGCCTGATCGCGACGCGTTCGCTTGATCAGAAAGTGACTGGCCTGAAAGAGCTGATGGCTCAGCATCAGGTTCGTATCCGTAATGGTATGAAAGCTTACGAGTTGCTGCAGGAACTACGTACCGGTAACACCGATCCTACCGTGCGTGATGCCTTCAACAAAACCAAGCAGGACTTGGGCTACGGTATGCTGCTGAAGCGTTATACTGATAACCCATCTCAGGCAAGTGAAGAGCAGATTCAGGCCGCAACCAAAGATTCTATTCCTAAAGTTGCTCCGTTGTACTTTGCCTTCCGCATCATGGTGGCATGTGGCTTTGCGCTGTTGCTGATCATTGCACTGTCCTTCTGGAGCGTTGTTCGCGGTAACGTGGGTAAAAAACGCTGGCTGCACCGTGCGGCATTGCTGGGTATTCCTTTACCTTGGATTGCCTGTGAAGCGGGCTGGTTTGTTGCTGAGTATGGTCGTCAACCATGGGCTATCGGTGAAGTATTGCCGACCGCGGTGGCGAACTCTTCTCTAACAACGGGCGATCTGCTGTTCTCCATTATTCTGATCTGCGGTCTGTACACGCTGTTCTTAGTCGCAGAAATGTATTTGATGTTCAAATTTGCTCGCCTGGGGCCAAGCAGCCTGAAGAGCGGTCGTTATCATTTTGAACAGACGAATGCAGTAGAAGCGCGCTAACAGGAGTCCACGCTATGTTTGATTATGAAGTATTGCGGTTTGTCTGGTGGCTGCTCGTTGGTGTGCTGCTGATTGGATTCGCAGTCACCGATGGTTTTGATATGGGGGTAGGTGTGCTCTCCCGTATCATCGGTAAGACCGATACCGAACGCCGTATTATGATTAACGCGGTTGCCCCTCACTGGGAAGGTAACCAAGTTTGGCTGGTAACCGCGGGTGGTGCGCTGTTTGCTGCATGGCCAATGGTTTACGCGGCTGCATTCTCCGGCTTCTACGTTGCTATGATTTTAGTGCTGGCGTCATTGTTCTTCCGTCCGGTTGGCTTTGATTACCGTTCTAAGATCGAGAGTACACGCTGGCGTAACATGTGGGACTGGGGCATCTTTATTGGTAGCTTCGTGCCTGCACTAGTCTTCGGCGTGGCATTCGGTAACTTGCTGTTGGGTGTTCCATTCCATATTGATGAATACCTGCGTCTTTACTACACAGGCAACTTCTTCCAACTGCTGAATCCGTTTGGCCTGTTGGCGGGTGTGGTTAGCTTGACGATGTTGTTGGCTCAGGGCGCAACTTATCTGCAAATGAAAACCTCGGGCGAAGTGCATTTGCGCTCTCGTACTGCGGCGCAGATTTGTTCTCTGGTCATGGCAGTCGCATTCTTGCTGGCAGGCGTTTGGCTGGTGAAAGGCATTGATGGTTATGTGATTACTTCTGCTATCGATACTACGGCCCAGTCTAACCCACTGCGTAAAGAAGTTGCTCATCAGGCCGGTGCATGGCTGTTGAACTTCAACAAGTACCCAATCCTGTGGGCTCTGCCTGCGCTGGGTGTGGTACTGCCGTTGCTGACAACGTTGTGCTCACGCGTTGAGAAAGGTGGCTGGGCGTTCCTGTTCTCCTCTCTGACCATTGCCTGTGTGATCCTGACCGCCGGTGTGACCATGTTCCCGTTCGTGATGCCTTCTATCACCAACCCAAGCATGAGTCTGACCATGTGGGATGCGACGTCTAGCTTGCTGACTCTGCAAGTGATGACCGTGGTTGCGATTATTTTTGTTCCAATTGTGCTGCTGTACACCATCTGGTGTTACTACAAAATGTTCGGCCGTTTGGACAAAAAATATATCGAAGAAAACACGCACTCACTTTATTAAGGAGCGATAACCATGTGGTATTTTGCCTGGATTTTAGGAACGCTTCTGGCTTGTTTCTTCGCTATCATCACTGCGATGGCGATTGAAAACAGCGAAGCCAAGGCAACGGCGAAAGACGCCGAGTAATGGCTAACTTATCTGATAAGCTCTATCAGATCATGGACAAGGGCCCGTTACGGGCCCTTTCACTGGTTCTGGCATTAGTGGTGGCGTTTTGTGTTTTTTGGGACCCATCGCGTTTTGCCGCAAAGACCAGTGAGCTTGAGATTTGGCAAGGGCTATTAATTATGTGGGCGGTTTGCGCCGGTGTGATACATGGCGTTGGTTTTCGTCCTTACCGCAGTCTGTGGAAAGCCGTGTTCTCTCCATTGCCTGCTGTGATTATTCTGCTGGCCGGTTTGTTACACTTCTTCAGTTAACGTCAAGAACGGTTAGTAATTCTTCAAAATAATTATGGGTCCATGATTGATCCATAATTATTTTCGTTCTCATCTACCTCCCCCATTCCCAACCCGTTTTCAAGTGAGTATAGTAACCGCGTTAATTTGCATTTCTGAGATGTAGAGTGAGTATTATGATCTTCCGATGGCCGGTACGTGTATATTACGAAGACACGGACGCCGGGGGCGTGGTTTATCACGCACGATACGTCGCTTTTTATGAAAGAGCGCGCACAGAGATGCTGCGCCAACATAATTTCAGTCAGCAACAATTGCTGAGTGAGCATGTCGCTTTTGCTGTCCGTCGCATGACGGTAGAGTATCTGTCACCTGCACGTCTGGATGACATGCTGGAGGTAGAGACTGAGATTACCGCCATACGAGGGGCTTCTCTCACGTTTGCCCAACGTATCATCAATTCGCAAGGCAAAATTTTAAGCCAAGCTGATGTGTTGGTTGCATGCATCGATCAAAACCAAATGAAGCCTATTGCGCTTCCCAAGTCTATTGTCGCGGAGTTTAAGCAGTGACTGACATGAACATGTTCGATTTATTTTTGAAGGCGAGCCTGCTGGTAAAGCTTATCATGCTGGTTTTGGTGTGCTTCTCTATCGCCTCTTGGGCCATCATCATTCAGCGTACCCGCATCCTGAATGCGGCCACGCGTGATGCTGAAGCCTTCGAAGATAAATTCTGGTCGGGAATTGAGTTATCTCGTCTGTATCAGGAAAGCCAAACTCGTCGTGATAGCCTGACTGGCTCAGAGCAAATCTTCCATTCTGGTTTTAAAGAATTTGCGCGTTTACACCGTGTAAACAGCCATGCTGCGGACGGCGTGATTGAAGGTGCAACGCGTGCGATGCGCATTTCATTAAATCGCGAAGTTGAAGGTTTGGAAACGCATATCCCGTTCTTGGGTACCGTTGGTTCAATCAGCCCGTATATCGGCCTGTTCGGTACCGTTTGGGGGATTATGCATGCCTTTATCGGTTTGGGTGCTGTTAAACAGGCAACCCTGCAAATGGTTGCTCCAGGTATTGCAGAAGCATTGATCGCAACGGCGATCGGTCTGTTTGCTGCAATCCCAGCGGTTATGGCCTACAACCGTCTGAATCAGCGTGTGAATAAGCTTGAACAGAATTACACCAATTTTATGGAAGAGTTCATTGCCATTCTGCACCGTCAGGCTTTTGCTACCGAATCTAAATAAGTAGGAGGTTAGCATGGCGAGATCAAGTGGCCGTCGCGAGCTCAAATCTGAAATTAACATCGTTCCGTTACTGGACGTGTTATTAGTTCTGGTACTGATTTTTATGGCGACAGCGCCGATTATCACCCAGAGCGTTGAGGTTGATTTACCCGACGCAACGGATTCAAAAACGGTAAGCACCAACGACAACCCACCGGTTATCGTTGAAGTGTCTGGCATTGGCCAATATGCGGTTGTGGTTGATCATAATCGTATGGAACAGCTGCCAGCGGAGCAGGTTGTTGCGGAAGCGCAATCTCAGCTTAAAGCTAATCCAAAAACCGTATTTTTGATCGGTGGTGCTAAAGATGTACCTTATGACGAAATCATTAAGGCGCTGAATCTTTTGCATCAGGCAGGCGTAGCCTCTGTAGGGTTAATGACGCAGCCGATCTGATTGCTGTAAAAAAGCATGAAATCCGTGTTGGAATTCCTGTACTAAAGCGCTAGCATGCAGCCTGTTTATAGGCTGCGTGTTGCATTTTGCGCAGAGGATATTTGGCACTTAATTTGTTTAACTGAGCTTTTGGAAACCGGCTCCGGGATACTGGCTCTTGGAAACTGAATCGTGGTAAAGGCATCTGAGAAAAACGATAAGCTAAATCGCTCTGTCATCGTTTCAATCATTTTGCATATTGTCCTGATAGCGTTATTAGTCTGGGGCTCAATGATGCAGGATTCAACGATAAGTGCTGGCGGCGGCGGTGGCGGCGGTTCTGCCATTGACGCGGTCATGGTTGATTCCGGTGCAATGGTTCAACAGTATAATGATCGCCAGCAACAGCAGCAAAGTGATGCGCGTCGTGCAGAACAGCAGCGTAAAAAACAAGCCGAAAAGCAGGCTGAAGAACTACAACAAAAACAGGCTGAGGAACAGCAGCGTCTAAAAGAGCTGGAAAAAGAGAGAATTCAGGCGCAGGAAGATGCTAAACAAGCTGCAGAAGACGCCAAACAGGCGGCTGAAGAAGCTAAAAAGCAGGCTGCGGAAGAAGTGAAAAAGGCAGCAGAAGACGCTAAGAAAGAGGCTGCTCTAGCAGCGGCTAAAGCGAAGCAGGAAGCTGCCAAAGAGGCGGCGGTTGCTGCCGCTGCCGCGAAGAAACAAGCGGAAGAAGAAGTTAAGAAAGCGGCAGCAGAGGCGAAGAAACAGGCCGAAGCTGAAGCGAAAAAACAAGCTGCAGCTGATGCTAAGAAAGCCGCTGAAGAAGCCAAAAAACAGGCTGCTGATGAGGCGAAGAAGGCGGCTGAAGACGCTAAGAAAGAAGCCGCAGCTGAAGCCAAAAAACAAGCTGCCGCAGATGCTAAAGCGAAAGCCGATACTGAAGCTAAAGCCGCAGCCGCTGCGAAAAAAGCCGCAGATGCTAAGAAAAAGGCTGATGCAGCTGCCGCTGCGAAAGCCGCAGAAGGCGTTGACGATCTGTTTGATGGCCTCGCTGATGGCAAAAACGCACCGAAGGGTGGGGGAGCCGCAGGTGCTGCCGGGACTTCCGGTAAAGCAGGTGCGGCAGGAAAAGGTAATAGCAAAACGAGTGGAGCTTCTGGCGCGGATATCAGTAACTACGCTGGACAGATTCAAGCGGCGATTGAAAGTAAGTTCCATACGGATCCAAGCTTTAGCGGCAAAGTATGTAACCTGCGTATTAAGCTCGCGTCGGATGGCATGCTGTTAAGCGTGACTTCCGAAGGTGGCGATCCTGCGCTTTGTCAGGCGGCGGTTGCAGCAGCGAGAATGGCGAAATATCCTAAGCCGCCAAGTGACGCCATTTACCAGATATTTAAAAATGCGCCCGTTGATTTTAAACCGAATTGATTTGACTAATTTTGTTTGAATAACAGTGCATTAGATAAAGCCGAAGTAAAGCAACATATAGTGAACGTAAAGTTTCGGAATTATATGATGGTTACACTGGGCAATATGTAGTTTTGTGTGCGTTGGTTTGTTAAAATTCTGCTAAATTATCGTGGCCATCGGGGTCAGATAAGGGAGATATGATGAAGCAGGCGTTTCGTGTAGCGATGGGACTATTAATCCTGTGGGCCAGTGTGCTCCACGCGGAAGTCCGAATAGTGATTACTCAGGGTGTTGATACCGCTCGTCCGATCGGTGTAGTGCCTTTCAAATGGATGGGACCGGGTTCTGCTCCTGAAGATATCGGTGGGATTGTCGCGGCTGACTTACGCAACAGCGGTAAATTCAACCCGATTGACACCAACCGTATGCCACAGCAGCCAACGACGGTTGCTGAAGTGACTCCGGCAGCGTGGACAGCATTGGGTATTGATGCGGTCGTGGTGGGTCAGGTTCAGCCAAGCGCAGATGGCGGCTATATGGTTTCTTATCAGATGGTTGATACCTCTGGTAACCCTGGCAGCGTTCTGTCTCAGAATCAGTACAAAGTGACCAAGCAGTGGCTACGCTATGCGGCACATACCAGCAGCGATGAAGTTTTTGAAAAGCTGACCGGTATTAAAGGCGCATTCCGTACCCGTATTGCCTATGTTGTGCAGACTAACGGCGGCCAGTTCCCTTATGAACTGCGCGTTGCTGACTACGATGGCTATAATCAGTTTGTTGTTCACCGCTCACCACAGCCATTGATGTCTCCGGCGTGGTCTCCAGACGGTAGCAAACTGGCTTATGTGACTTTCGAAAGCGGTAAATCAGCGCTGGTGATTCAGACTCTGTCTAACGGAGCAATCCGTCAGGTAGCGTCATTCCCACGCCACAACGGTGCGCCATCGTTCTCTCCAGATGGCAGCAAGTTGGCGTTCGCGCTGTCTAAAACAGGTAGCTTGAACCTGTATGTTATGGATTTGGGCTCTGGCTCAATTCGTCAGGTTACTGATGGCCGTAGTAACAATACGGAGCCTTCATGGTTCCCGGATAGTCAAACTTTGGCATTTACATCTGACCAAGGTGGACGTCCACAGATTTATAAAGTGAATATTAATGGTGGTGCGCCTGAACGTCTGACCTGGGAAGGTTCTCAGAATCAGGATGGCGACGTAAGTTCTGACGGCAAGTTCCTTGTCATGGTTGGCACTAGCGGCGGTTCACAGCACATCACTAAACTGGATCTCGGATCGAATGCGAATCAAGTTTTGACCAGCACGTTCCTAGACGAAACGCCGAGTATCGCGCCAAATGGTACCATGGTTATCTATAGTTCTACTCAAGGACTGGGTTCCGTGTTGCAGCTAGTCTCGACCGACGGGCGTTTCAAAGCGCGTCTTCCGGCAACCGATGGACAGGTGAAATTCCCTGCCTGGTCGCCGTATCTGTGATGCATGTATAAAAAGATATGTATAGCAAATTATAAAAGGATCAAAGAGATGCAACTGAACAAAGTTCTGAAGGGGCTGATGTTGGCACTGCCTATCATGGCTGTAGCTGCTTGTAGTTCACATAAAAATGCGAACGACGATCAATCAGCAATGGGTGCTGGCGCTGGTAACGGTATGGAAAACGGCAGCAGCAACCTGTCTTCTGAAGAACAGGCTCGTCTGCAGATGCAAGAACTCCAGAAAAACAACATCGTTTACTTCGGTCTGGACAAGTACGATGTGAGCTCTGACTACGCTCAGATGCTGGATGCGCATGCTGCTTTCCTGCGTAACAACCCATCTTACAAAGTGACTGTAGAAGGTCATGCGGATGAGCGCGGTACTCCTGAGTACAACATCGCCCTGGGCGAACGTCGTGCTAACGCAGTTAAGATGTACCTGCAAGGTAAAGGCGTAGGCGCTGATCAGATCTCTATCGTTTCTTACGGTAAAGAAAAACCAGCAGTACTGGGCCACGACGAAGCAGCCTATGCTAAAAACCGTCGTGCCGTACTGGTTTACTAATAGTTAGTAAGACGAGTATCGCATGAGCAGTAACTTCAGACTTCACTTGTTGAGTCTGTCGTTACTGGTTGGAATAGCGGCCCCCTGGGCCGCTATTGCCCAAGCCCCAATCAGTAGCGTCGGCTCCGGCTCGGTTGAAGACCGAGTCACTTCACTTGAGCGTATAACTAATGCTCAGGGTCAACTATTTTCTCAGCTCCAACAGCAACTCTCCGATAACCAGCGCGACATTGATTCTCTTCGTGGTCAAATCCAAGAAAGTCAGTATCAACTGAATCAAGTTGTTGAACGTCAAAAACAGATCCTCTTGCAGTTAGACAGCCAAGGTAGTGCCAATAGTAGTGCCAATACAGGTGCCGCAGCCGCAGATTCGGCCGCCGCATCCTCGACGGCTTCTGATGCTTCTAGCACTACGGCAGCCCCTGTAGCGAGCACTGCACCAGCTAGCAGTGGTGATGCCAACACGGATTACAACCGTGCGGTAGATTTGGTGTTGGTGAAAAAGCAGAACGATCAGGCGATTACCGCCTTCCAAAGCTTTGTTAAGCAATATCCAGATTCGACCTATCAGCCAAATGCAAATTATTGGCTGGGGCAACTGTTTTACAACAAAGGTAAAAAAGATGACTCGGCGTATTATTTTGCCGTAGTTGTTAAAAATTACCCTAAATCCCCGAAAGCGCCCGACGCGATGTACAAGGTTGGGGTGATCATGCAGGAGAAA
The DNA here is from genome assembly GCF_002355555.1 of Hafnia sp. CBA7124. NCBI lineage: Bacteria > Pseudomonadati > Pseudomonadota > Gammaproteobacteria > Enterobacterales > Hafniaceae > Hafnia > Hafnia sp. CBA7124. The sequence goes on from NZ_AP017469.1 coordinate 1,302,170, forward strand.
GGGCAGGCTGATAAAGCCAAAGCCGTCTATCAGCAGGTTATTAAGCAATACCCAACGAGCGATGCTGCGAAGCAGGCTCAAAAACGTATTGCTGCATCATAAGCGTATTTTCAGGCTCAGAAGTAGACGATTTGTTTAATTTATGGGCCTGAACGTACGAAGTGCAATCAATTGAACTGATTATTAAAATTTTTGGTTGCGCTGTCCTGATAAATGGGTAATATATGCCGCCGTTGCCCAGACAAACTGAAACAGAGTGATTCAGGCAACAATTTTTGAAATGGGTCGTTAGCTCAGTTGGTAGAGCAGTTGACTTTTAATCAATTGGTCGCAGGTTCGAATCCCGCACGACCCACCATTCAAAAATAGTAGAAATAGGTAAGACGTGTGGGTGAGAACCGTAAAGGTTCAAGTCGAGCGAAAGCGAGACAACGTTGCGAAGCAACGGCCCGAAGGGCGAGGCGAAAGCCGAGTCATCCCGCACGACCCACCATTTCAAAATGATTTAGTTTTAAGGTAGTAAGCCAGATAAATAAATGGGTCGTTAGCTCAGTTGGTAGAGCAGTTGACTTTTAATCAATTGGTCGCAGGTTCGAATCCCGCACGACCCACCATTTATTTATTATGTTTGAGCATCAAACGGTTTTCTACTGAAGTAGCACTCTCGAATGGGTCGTTAGCTCAGTTGGTAGAGCAGTTGACTTTTAATCAATTGGTCGCAGGTTCGAATCCCGCACGACCCACCATTCGAAGAGAGTTACACTCCGCTACAGCGGGTCGTTAGCTCAGTTGGTAGAGCAGTTGACTTTTAATCAATTGGTCGCAGGTTCGAATCCCGCACGACCCACCATTTCTTTTAGTACCCTCATCGCTTCAAATAATCTAGATATATACAGAGTTCGCTTGTCGTGTGGGTAAGAACCTGCGTTCAGGTTCGACAAAACACGTTAGTGTTTTGAACGTCGCTTGCGACGATCCGAAGGGCGAGGCGCAGCCGAGTAATCCCGCACGACCCACCATTTCTTTTAGTACCCTCATCGCTTCAAATAATCTAGATATATACAGAGTTCGCTTGTCGTGTGGGTAAGAGCCTGCGTTCAGGTTCGACAAAACACGTTAGTGTTTTGAACGTCGCTTGCGACGATCCGAAGGGCGAGGCGCAGCCGAGTCATCCTGACCAAATATCACTTTAGTGCCATTTCTTACCGATACTAAACAATCTCATGCTAACCTACCATTTCTGGCCTGAATTTGGCCTATCTCGACTAACTATGTTTAGTATACAAAACAAAAAGTCTAATTAGTGCTCACCTGTGTTAATCATTTGTTGTATACTCGCCAAACAATCAACCCTCCAAGATGAGCTATAGCGCGATGTTTGACCCAAATGCTGCGGTATACCCTTTTCCACCCAAGCCAACACCGCTGGTTCCAGATGAAAAACGCTTCTACCGCGAGAAAATCAAAACGCTGCTTAAGCAACGTAACGCGGTTCTAGTCGCACATTACTATACCGATCCAGAAATTCAGGCATTAGCAGAAGAGACCGGTGGCTGTGTATCTGATTCATTAGAGATGGCGCGTTTTGGCCGAGATCATCCAGCGACGACTTTGCTTGTCGCCGGCGTTCGCTTTATGGGGGAAACGGCAAAGATCCTCAGCCCTGAAAAGCAGGTATTGATGCCAACGCTGCAGGCTGAATGCTCGCTCGATCTTGGCTGTCCTGTTGATGAGTTTAGTGCATTCTGCGATGCGCACCCGGATAGAACCGTGGTGGTTTATGCCAACACGTCGGCCGCAGTGAAAGCGAGAGCTGATTGGGTGGTCACATCCAGCATTGCAGTCGAGCTGATTGAGCATCTCGATAGCCTGGGCGAAAAAGTCATCTGGGCTCCCGATCGCCATTTAGGTCGTTATGTTCAACGCCAAACCGGTGCGGATATACTGTGTTGGCAAGGTGCCTGTATTGTTCATGATGAGTTTAAAACTCAGGCATTAGAGCAAATGAAGCTGCTTTATCCTGATGCAGCCATTCTGGTTCATCCTGAATCGCCTCAGAGTATCGTCGACATGGCTGATGCAGTTGGTTCAACCAGCCAGTTGATTCAAGCTGCTCAGCGGCTGCCTAACCCGCAGATGATAGTGGCGACTGACCGCGGCATTTTTTACAAAATGCAGCAGGCATGCCCAGATAAAATTTTGTTAGAGGCACCAACGGCGGGCGAAGGCGCAACCTGTCGAACGTGTGCCCATTGCCCATGGATGGCAATGAATGGCCTTCAGGCCATTGCTACGGGATTAGAACAGGGTGGAAGCATGCATGAAATCAATGTTGATGCTGCGCTGCGTGAGCGCGCTCTGATGCCGTTGGATCGCATGTTACAGTTTGCAAGCGATCTCAAGCTCAAAGTGAAAGGTAATGCCTAAGCGGCTTGGCGCCTAACGGCTACAGCAAAAATGTGAGTATTAACTATGGCCTGAGCACTGCGTCTCAGGCCTTTTTTATGAATTTTTATTTACACGCTTTCCAAAAAAGAGCGAAACCCAAAATGCGCTGCTATAGTTCATGCTTGCACTGTGATGGTGAGCACACACTCCGATTGGCAATTTTATGCCGTTAGACTATTTAGCGTGTCGATTTTTTCTGCCAGTATTCATTTTCTTAAACAGCGTTAATCCTGTTGGTTCTATTAAATAACTATTTTCTTTCGAAATGCGTTAGCGGGCTGCGTTTGGTGCAATTTGTGCAATATTTAAACTGACGTCATGTGATGTCGACGAATTCAGGAGCACATTTTGTCTCGAACAAACGTGGTACTTAACCCGCTAGAGTGTACTCAGCAGGCATTGAACTGGATTGAAAAAAAGTCGCTAACGCATGATGAAATGGTGGCTTTAAACAAAGAAGTCCTGAGCAACTTCAGGGAGTACGTCAATCCTGGTTTCTTGGAATATCGGAAATCAGTCACGGCAGGCGGGGATTACGGAGCCGTAGAATGGCAAGCGAGCGGTCTAAACACGCTTGTCGACACTCAGGGGAACGAGTATATCGATTGCTTGGGTGGATTCGGTATTTTTAATGTAGGGCACCGTAATCCAAAAGTTATATCCGCCGTAGAAAGTCAGTTGGCGAAACAGCCGCTGCACAGCCAAGAACTCCTTGATCCACTACGTTCTATGTTGGCGAAAACCTTGGCGGCGATTACGCCGGGCGATCTCAAATATACGTTCTTCTGTAATAGCGGAACCGAATCCGTTGAGGCCGCGCTGAAGCTAGCTAAAGCGTATCAATCGCCGCATGGTAAATATACTTTTGTTGCTGCGACCGGTGCGTTCCACGGTAAATCGTTAGGCGCACTGTCCGCAACTGCGAAGTCTATTTTCCGTCGTCCGTTTATGCCTCTGTTACCCGGTTTCCATCATGTTCCTTTTGGGGATATTGAAGCCCTGCGCACTCAGTTGCATGAGTGCAAGAAGACCGGTGACGACGTTGCCGCTGTTCTGCTCGAGCCTATCCAAGGTGAAGGTGGGGTTATCTTGCCACCGAAAGGTTATTTACCGGCGGTCAGAGCGCTTTGTGACGAATATGGCGCATTGCTGATATTCGATGAAGTGCAAACCGGTATGGGCCGTACTGGCAAGATGTTTGCCTGTGAGCATGAAAATGTTACTCCAGACATTCTGTGCCTCGCAAAAGCTCTTGGCGGCGGTGTGATGCCAATTGGTGCAACGGTTGCGAACGAAAAAGTCTTCTCTGTCCTGTTTGATAATCCGTTCCTACACACTACGACCTTTGGTGGTAATCCGTTGTCCTGTGCGGCAGCGCTGGCGACCTTCAATGTGCTGTTAACTGAAGATCTTCCCGCGAAAGCAACCGAGCGTGGCCAGCAGTTAATGGATGGGTTCCGTCGCTTAGCAACGCAGTATCCTGAGTTTATGATGGAAGTGCGTGGACAAGGGCTCATGCAGGCGATTGAGTTTATCAAAAGCGAGGTAGGCTATGCGTTTTCTCGCGAGATGTTCCAGCGCAACGTGCTGGTTGCTGGAACGCTGAATAACTCTAAGTCTATTCGTATAGAACCGCCGCTCACCATTACGGCAGAACAATGTAAGCAAGTGCTGACTCGCGCAGAAGAGGCGTTAAAAGCGATGCGTGCATTGAGTCCCACTCAGCAGCCAACGATGAGCGTGGCCTGATAGGGATGATATAACGATAAAAAAGGGAACCTCGAAGCGATATGGCGAGGTTCCCTTTTTTCATTTGCTTTTCGCGAAGATGTTTGTGATTGCTTACTTAGTCTGTGTGCTCATGTGTGTGCCCATGGCTATGCGAATGAGAATGGCCTGAGGGCATTTTTACCTGAGTCATAAGATCGCAGTCATGTTCCTCACAGCCGTTATATTCCATTTGAATGGTTGCGTGCCCAATCTGATAGTGTTCTGCAAGATAATGCTGGATCTGGTCTAAAAGACCATCATGATCGTGTGGCGGAATCACTCGTACGTGCAGCGTCATTAAGCGCTGTTCGCCAATTTGCCAAATGTGCACATGATGTACATTACGCACCTCGGGAAATACATTGCATAGCGCTCGCTGGAGCTGCGGTACATCGACATCTTCTGGTGTGCCTTCTAAAAGTTCGTTAGTGCTTTCTTTCAGCAAATTCCATGCGCTGTGTAAAACCAAGCATGAGACGACGACGGAAAGAATAGGGTCAATGGGGGTCCATCCCGTCCACATGATGACCAGCGCCGCCACGATGGCACCCACGGAGCCTAAAAGATCGCCCATAACGTGCAGCGCGGCAGCACGAACGTTGATGTTTTTCTCTTCAGAACCGTGATGAAGCAGCCAGAATGAGAGAATATTCGCCAACAAACCTGCAATGGCGATGGCTAGCATTGTCCCTCCCATCACAGGCTCGGGCGACATAAAGCGTTTGACCGCTTCCCATACGATGATGAAAACAATCACCACCAACGCGGCGGCGTTAACGAATGCCGCAAGCGTGGTGAAACGCAGAAAACCAAATGAGTGTTTCAGAGTCGGTGAACGAGCGGCAAAGCGCACGGCGATAACCGCAACAAACAGGGCTGCAGTATCCGTTAGCATATGACCAGCATCGGCGAGCAACGCCAGCGAGCCTGAAATAAGCCCGCCGATAACTTCAACCACCATGAAGATGGCGGTGACGGCCAGAGCCAGTATCAAGCGTTTACTGTCGCTGCTTTGTGGGGAGTGAGAATGTTGATGAGCTGGCATCTTTTGTCCTTAATACGCTTTAGATTTTAACTATATAACTATAGTTTAAGCACAGGACGGCTGATACGGAACGTTCTCTAACGTTTTTTTGCCTAAGAAGGTGTCAGAAATATTTGTCATCTATCTGCTTAATATGACCAATATAGTTGCAAATGAATTAAAAATACAATGCAGAAATATAGGAAGCAGTAATCCATTTTTGTATATTCTTGCATAACATAATATGACGGAAAAAGTGAATAACTCTATGAAGGTCGTGGGAGAGTTATATTGAGTATGCATAAGACTGAATAAGAGAGATGTTAATACTATCCCATAAACTTTTACTTTAGGCCCCCATAAAAGAAATGCATTGAGAAGAAAACCACGAAATACGATCTCTTCATAAATAGGGGCTAAGAAGCAAACACAAAAAGAGAACAGGAAAAAAGAAAAACTGGAATAAGTAACTATCGATTCAGTCCACACTTCGGGCTTATCATAAAAAGCGGATATTATCCTTAGCGTGATGATAAAAAAGATAAAAAATAGCGCGCTTTTTATATCGATACTGCCCTTGTTGATGTCCTTGTAGTGAAACGAATATTTTCTTATTGCGATGTAAGAAAAGGGTGTCCAAAGCGCAAAACTCATAAATGGGATGAGATATCCACTTTGATAGAGTGCTTTATAGTTACTAAGCAATAGTGAAACATAAGAAATAAAATACCAAAGTATAAAAATGCTAAAGCAAATGAAGGATTGTGTTATTTTACCCAGTGTCTTGCTGTCCATTGCACGGTATTTCTCTATGATGTGTTCGCATGATTATAAATGCGACAGAGAAAACTAAGCAAGCATCCGACCTGAAACCTATGCTGAATTATAAATTAAGAATTTTATTAAAAATAATAATAGTGAATGAATGCGCTACAAATCTTTGCACGATTGATTGCTTGTAACCTGATGAAACTATTTTATGCGGAAAAGGCTTTTATGTGAGGAAGAAATTTTGTTGTTGGAGTTGCTTTTTCTTCGGCTGTTCAATATCCATCTATGCTGATTAATACGTTTAAAATCAGCATCAATGATGACTCATGATGAAGTGATGACCGTAGTTGCTAGGCTGTCGTGGGCTTAAATCAAGAAATTGTTGAACAAACCCCGTTTACAATTGCCGCGTAAAACGGCTAGATTGGAGATTCGCCTATTAATCCCCTTCGACACCAACGGAATAGTTATGAATTACCAGAACGACGATTTACGCATTAAAGAAATTAAGGAACTCCTGCCACCTGTTGCCTTGTTAGAGAAGTTTCCGGCGACGGCGTTTGCAGCAGAGACGGTGTCGCAGGCCCGTGGTGCAATTCATCAAATCCTCAAAGGCAAAGACGATCGCCTGCTGGTGATTATCGGTCCATGCTCGATTCACGATATTGAAGCCGCCAAAGAATACGCGCAGCGCCTGCTCAAGCTACGCCAAGAACTCAACGGTGAGCTTGAGATTGTGATGCGCGTGTATTTTGAAAAACCACGCACCACCGTGGGCTGGAAGGGATTAATCAACGATCCGCATATGGACAGCAGCTATCAGATCAACGACGGTTTACGCATTGCGCGTAAATTACTGTTGGATATCAATGATATTGGTATGCCAACGGCGGGTGAATTCCTTGATATGATCACGCCACAATATTTGGCGGATCTCATGAGCTGGGGCGCTATCGGCGCGCGCACTACGGAATCACAGGTTCACCGCGAGCTGGCTTCAGGCTTGTCATGTCCTGTTGGATTTAAAAACGGCACCGATGGCACCATCAAAGTCGCTATTGATGCGATCAACGCGGCAAGCGCGGCGCATTGCTTCTTGTCAGTCACCAAATGGGGTCACTCTGCGATTGTGAATACCAGCGGTAACGGCGATTGCCATATTATTTTGCGTGGTGGTAAAGAGCCAAACTACAGCGCTGCACATGTACAGGAAGTGAAAGCGGGGCTGAAGAAAGCTGGTTTGGCTGAGCAGGTGATGATTGATTTCAGCCATGCAAACAGCAGCAAACAATTCAAAAAGCAGCTAGATGTTTGTACTGACGTTTGCCACCAACTGGAAGCGGGTGATGAAGCCATTATGGGCGTGATGATCGAGAGTCATCTTGAAGAAGGCAACCAGAACCTAGAAGGCACAGAGCCTCTGGTTTATGGCAAAAGCGTGACTGATGCGTGTATCGGTTGGGATGATACTGAAACGGTACTGCGCCAATTAGCACAGGCCGTGAAAGCACGTCGCGGTTAATCAGCTGTTTTACAAAAAAGCCCACTTCACGGAGTGGGCTTTTTACTAGATAAAATCCGATAGCAGTTTTATTGCTGCTGCATTTCTTGTGCTAAATCGCTTTTAACCTGTGCTTTTTGTTCTGGAGTTAAGATTTTGCTCAAATTAAAGAAATACTGCATACGATAGTAGCGAGCCTGCTCTTGTGCTTTACCGAAAGCCGCAATTTGTTTCTTAACCGCTGTTTCATCCCATTTACCTGAATCAATAATATCGATTAGTAGGCCATTCTGGATATCTTTTGTATCAATAGAGGCCATTTTCTTATCTGTTTCAGTCCGCAGGGCTTTAATCTTATCCACTTGAGATTGATTTAAATGCAGATGCTGGATCATTGGATCTTGCTGAGGTTCCGGTTGAGTGCTTCCGCTAGTATTGCTGGATGCTAAAGCGAAACCAGAAAAAACGAGCGCTGATGCAGCAAGAGTCAATTTAGAAAATTTGTTCATCAATGTAATTCCATAAAGGGAAAAGAAAATTAGTCCAAATAACTGTAAACCATTTATGAGTTAGTGTTGTAATGAAGTGTGTGAACTCGTGAACACAGATTGTTTAATTATGCATTGTGATTATTTATTGGTTGTGTGAATTTTTGTGATTATTCGCCACGGCACTCAGCAAGAAAAAAGCGCCCGAAGGCGCTTATTAATAATAAAACAGGAGGGAAATTATTTCGCTTTACCCTGATTAGCAACCGCAGCGGCTTTAGCTGCAATTTCATCTGCATCGCCAAGATAGTAACGTTTTAATGGTTTAAGATTTTCATCAAACTCATAAACCAACGGTACGCCGGTTGGAATATTCAGCTCAAGAATTTCATCTTCGCTTAAATTATCTAAATATTTAACCAATGCGCGCAGTGAGTTACCGTGTGCAGCGATAATGACGCGTTCACCGCTCGCAATGCGTGGCTTAATCACATCGGTCCAGTAAGGAATAACACGGTCAATGGTGGTCGCTAAGCTTTCAGTAACCGGCAGTTCCTGCTCGCTGAGTTTGGCGTAGCGAGGATCGTGGCCCGGATAGCGCTCATCTTCTTTGGTTAACTCAGGAGGTGTAACGGCAAAGCCACGACGCCACAGTTTGACCTGATCGTCGCCATATTTTTGTGCGGTTTCAGCCTTATTCAGCCCCTGCAAAGCACCGTAATGACGTTCGTTCAGTTTCCATGATTTTTCAACCGGCAGCCATTGCTGCTCCAGTTCATCCAGCACATTCCACAAGGTGTGAATCGCACGTTTCAGCACTGATGTGTATGCAAAATCAAAAGAGAAACCTTGTTCTTTTAAAAGCTTACCCGCCGATTTTGCCTCGGAACGTCCTTTGTCAGAAAGCTCAACATCCGTCCAGCCAGTGAAGCGGTTTTCTTTGTTCCACTCGCTTTCACCGTGTCGTACCAAAACTAATTTAGTCACAGCCATGGGTAAACTCCTTAGCGTAATTTATTAAATGATAACTATTATCATTATATTGCCATCGTATAGGAAACAGCAATAGCTGAGTCTAAACATAGCTAATTTCAGCGCGTATGTGTACGTGTTGAGTGGGGAATTCGTGCGAGATGCAATGTGTTATGTCTGTGGATGGATGGGGAAATAAGCTCGCGCCCTCCCATAACGTGAAGAACGCGAGCCAGACCGCAGAATTATTTTTTCTTCAAGCAATCGCTCATGAAGGTTTTACGTTCGCCTTCTTTAAAGGTTTTGCTTTTGGCTTCCGCGTTACAGGTTTTCATTTTCTGCTGCTGTGGCGTTAGCGTGGTGGCGGTTGGATTCGTTTCCGCTTTTAAGCAGGTGCTCATAAAGGTTTTACGAGCGTCACCGCTCAATGACTGGCTGCTTGCCTGCTGGCTACAGTCGGTCATTTTCTTTTGCTGAGCTAACTGTTTTGCCGAAGGCGCTTTTACTGCTTTAGCATCGGTAGATGCCGGATCTGCCGCCAGAGCGCTGCCAGCCAGCAGTAAACCCGCCATTAAAGGGAGAACTTTGCGCATGAACATAACTGTTTCCTTATTTGCCGAATTGTAGCTTTTTAGATGAATTTTTACTGACCCATTCATTTACGTAATAAGCGTAGATGGCAAATAGCAGAATTGGAATGAGACTTTTATAAAAAGCGCTTTAAAACAGTGAGAAACGGATAAATCTCAGAGGAATAGACAAAAAAAACACAGCCGAGACAGGCTGTGTTTTGACTTCAAACGTCGATTTTAATGTGGTTGCTTGGGAGCCGCTTTAACCGGATGAAGTAACAAATACACCGCAGGGATAACTAGCATCGATAGCAGCGGGGCGCTGACCATCCCGCCAATCATCGGCGCCGCAATGCGCTGCATGACTTCTGAACCGGTTCCGCCTCCCCACATAATCGGTAATAAGCCCGCCATAATGGTGGCAACCGTCATCACTTTGGGTCGAACGCGCAGCACCGCGCCTTCATGCAGCGCTGCTAGCATTTGTTTATGAGTGAGAGGTTGATCGCCATGCTGATGTTTGGCTACCGCATGGTTGAGGTACAGCAGCATAATGACGCCAAATTCTGCCGACACGCCCGCCAGCGCAATAAAGCCAACGGCTCCGGCGACCGAGAGGTTATAGCCCAATAAATAGAGCAGCCAAACGCCGCCGATCAAGGCAAAAGGAAGGGTGCCCATGATCAGCAAAGCATCGCGAATTTTGCCGAATGTGATATAGAGCAGCACGAAGATAATCATCAATGTTAACGGCAGAACCATCTGTAATTTGGCGCTGGCGCGTTCCATATACTCAAACTGTCCTGACCAACTTAAAGAAACGCCTTCGGGCAGTTTTACCTGTTCTGCCACGGTCTTCTGCATATCTTCCACCGCTGATTTCAGATCGCGCCCGCGCAGGTCAACGTATACCCAATCTGACAAGCGCGCATTCTCGCTTTTTAACATCGGCGGGCCTTCGCTGATCCGAACTTCGGCTAAATCTCCCAGCGCAACCTGAGCGCCGCTCGCCGTGACTACCGGCAAAGCACGTAGTTTTTCAACGGAATCGCGCACTTCACGTGGGTAACGGATATTGATAGGAAAACGCTCGCGGCCTTCAATGGTTTCACCAATATTTTCACCGCCGACAACGCTGGAAACCAGAGACTGAAGCTCTTTGACCGTGACGCCATAGCGAGCGGCTGCGGTGCGGTTAATATCAATATCGATATAGCGCCCACCGGTCATGCGCTCGGCCAGAGCCGACGTGACTCCGGGCACTTTTTGCACTACGCGTTCGATCTGCTCAGCCACTTCGCCGATCTGCTGCAAATTGTTGCCGTTTACCTTGATCCCTACCGGACTTTTGATGCCCGTAGACAGCATATCTAAACGGTTACGGATCGGCGGCACCCAAATATTGGCGATGCCGGGAACCTGTACGCGAGCATCCAGTTCGGCAATCAGTTTGTCCATCGTCATACCCGCGCGCCATTGGTCACGTGGTTTGAAGCGAATGGTCGTTTCCAGCATCGTGAGCGGGGCGGGATCGGTCGCGGTATCCGCTCGGCCTGCTTTGCCAAATACGGTCTCAACTTCAGGCACGGTTTTGATCAGGCGGTCGGTGAGCTGTAACAGTCGGCTGGCTTCGCGCGCTGAAATACCGGGCAATGCGGAAGGCATATACAACAAATCACCTTCGTCCAGCGACGGCATAAACTCGCTGCCTAAGCGGCTTAAAGGATAAGCCGTTGCCAGCAACAGCGCGGCGGCAATCACCAACGTGGTTTTCGGGCGGGCCAACACCCAGTCTAATAACGGGTGATAGGCTTTAATCAGCCAGCGGTTTATCGGATTAGCATTTTCATCCGGTATCTTGCCACGAATAAAATAGCCCATCAGCACCGGAACTAGCGTAATCCCTAAACCGGCTGAGACCGCCATGGCATAGGTTTTCGTGAACGCCAGCGGGGAGAACATTTTCCCTTCCTGCGCCTCAAGTGCAAACACAGGAATAAAGGACAGCGTAATAATTAATAAGCTACAAAATAGCGCTGGGCCCACTTCGACCGCGGCTTTCTCTGCGATCTTCCAATATTCTGCGCTGCTTGGCGTGCGGTTTTCATGATCGTGTCGCCACTGTTCCAGCACCTTATGCATGTTTTCGATCATCACGATCGCCGCATCCACCATCGCCCCAATGGCGATCGCGATCCCGCCGAGTGACATAATATTGGCGTTGACCCCCTGATAATGCATGATGACAAATGCACCGAGTATTCCTAACGGCAGGCTGATAATTGCCACCAACGCCGAACGAAAATGGAACAGGAACAGGGCACAGATAACGGCGACCACCACGAACTCTTCCAGCAGCTTATGTGAAAGGGTTTCGATAGCGCGTTCAATGAGCTGAGAACGATCGTAAGTGGTGACGATCTTCACGCCCGGTGGCAAACTTTTTTGCAGCTGGTTCAGTTTGTCTTTTACCGCGTTAATGGTGTCTAAGGCGTTTTTCCCCGAACGCATCACGATGATACCGCCAGCCACTTCGCCTTCACCATTAAGCTCGGCCACGCCGCGACGCATCTCAGGTCCTAAACGCAGCGTTGCTACATCTGAGAGCATGACGGGAACGCCGTTACGCGTGGCGATAACCACGTTGCGGAAATCATCCAAGGATTGCAGATAGCCCGAGGTGCGAACCATATACTCCGCTTCGCCAAGCTCTAAAACTGAGCCTCCGCCTTCCTGATTTGCCGCCTTAATAGCCGCCGTTATTTGCTCATGCGTCACGTTAAGCGCACGCATTTTTTCAGGCTGCAAAACGACCTGATATTGACGCACCATACCGCCCACGCTGGCGACTTCTGATACGTTTGGCACCGTTTTTAATTCATATTTCAGCGTCCAATCCTGTAACGCGCGAAGATCGGCCAAACTGTATTTTCCGGTGGTATCTGTGAGCGCATATTCATATACCCAGCCGACGCCGGTGGCATCGGGGCCAAGAGAGGCTTTAGCCTCAGGCGGTAGCGTTGACTGCACTTGGCTGAGATATTCGAGAACGCGTGAACGCGCCCAGTAAGGGTCTGTGCCATCGTCAAAAAGTACATACACATAGGAATCACCAAACATCGAAAAACCGCGCACGGTTTTCGCACCGGGCACCGAAAGCATGGTGGTGGTGAGTGGATAGGTGACTAGGTTTTCGACCACCTGTGGAGCTTTTCCCGGATAGCTGACACGAATAATGACCTGCGTATCAGAGAGATCGGGCAGCGCATCCAACGGGGCTTTTTGTACGGCCCACAGCCCCCAGACAGCTAAACCGATAGCCGCCAGCAGTACCAATAGACGGTTTTTGAGCGACCAGCGAATAACGGCGGCAATCATGGGCGGCCTCCCGACATATCCATTTTCATGTCTGCGGGCATGATGTGGCGGATGACAATTCCGCTGTCATCCATCGTAAAGCTAAAGCTGACATGCGACCCAGTCTGGACGCCTTCAGGGAGCTTGCCGCCTGGCAGGGTGAAATCCATGGTCATCGGACCCCATTTCAAGGCCGGAATCGCTTCGTGGCTGATCGTTAAACTCTCGCCCGTTATCGCCTTAATCACGCCGGTGGTGGAGTATTGAGTCTCCTCCGGCTCTTGCTTAGCTTGAACTTCAGTAGACGTTTTTGCCTCGCTAAACTGCGGCAGCGCGTTACGCAGGCTGGCTTCAGAATCCAGCATAAATTGACCGGACGTTACGACCGGCTGGCCTTCTTTAAGACCCTCTAAGATCTCCACCCAATCGCCTTGGCTCTCGCCGGTACGTACCGCTATCGGGGTGAAATGCCCGTTGCCATCGCTGAGCAGTACATGGCTGTTTTCACCGGTGGTAATTAACGCGGATTGCGGGATCGCCAAGGCGCTGCGTTCGTGACTGCTGGCGCTTGCGACGTTGAGGTACATCCCCGGTTTTAATTGTTGCTGCGGGTTGCTGAGTTCAATGCGGGCTTTCAGGTTACGGGTGGTGGCATCGAGTTCGGGCAAAAGCTCGCTCACGCGGCCATCAAAACTGACGCTAGGCCATGCGCTGCTGGTGGCGGTGACGCGATCGCCCAAGCGGATCCTTTCGGCCTGTGACTGCGGATAGTCAATAACCACCCAAACCGGATCGAGGCTCGCCAATTCAAATAGCGGCTGAGCGGTGGCTACCTGCTGTCCTTCACGCACTTCCAGCTTAGATACGTAGCCACTGCGCGGTGCGGTGATGGTCATTCGCGGCTGCACTTTGCCGCTACGTTCTACGGCTCGGATAACGCTTTCGGGCATGAACTGTAGCGCTAGGCGCTGACGAGCTGCCTGCGTTAGCGCCGAATCGCCCACGGCGCGGATAGCCAGATACTCCTGCTGAGCGCTGCTCCAGCTAGGGTTCCAGATAACAGCCAGCGTTTCACCGGCTTTAACGCTTTGCTGTAGCGCTCTCACTTTCAATTGCTCAATGACGCCCGCGCTGGGCGCAGAGAGCGTGCTCAGCGTGCGTTCGTTAACGGCGACGGTGCCATAGGCTTTCAGGTTGCTGCTAAACGTATGATGTTCGGCGGGCGCCGTTTTAATGCCGAGATTCTGCTGCTGGCGAGCGCTAATGCTGACGCCGGTATCTGATTCCTGCCCAGATTCACTGGCATAGCGTGGCACAAGCTCCATATCCATAAACGGAGATTTCCCTGGCTTATCAAATCGCTGGCCGGGAACCATCGGATCGTACCAATACAGCACTTTGCGTCCCGCCTCGGCGGTCTGTTTGGTGGGGGCGTCATTCGTCTTTTGGGATTGTGAACCTAATTTGTATCCGCCCCAGCCCGCAGCGAGCAAGGCAATGACAATGGCGCTAAGGGTAAATTTGTTATTCATTGGGCAAACTCCTGCGGGATGAGATAGCGGATCGAGGCCCAGATTTTGGCCATTTCACGTTCAGCCGTGACGGATGCCAACTCGCTTTCTAATAGGGCACGGCGACCACTCATCACCTCGGCTAAGGAGCTGCTGCCTGCACGATACTGTGCTTCTAGCAGACGGATTTTCTGTTGCTGTAGCGGCACGATTTCCTGCTGCTGGCGCTGCCAGCGGCTTTGGGCGGCCTGATACTGAGCGATTAACGTATCTAACTGTGCGCGGTGATCGCGCTGGAGTAACGTAAGCTGGTCGTTCGCTTCCATGCTGCGGGAAACTTCAGCCGCGTAGTCTTTATCCTGACGTTTGGATTTAAACAGCGGGAGATCGACGGTAAACATCACGCCTGCCATATCTTCGTAGTCATCCCCGCGCTTGGCGTAATAGACCTCAACGCCCACGTCGGGTACTGCGGCCAGTGCGGTTTGCTCTGAACGGGCATGCGCAACGTCTGATTCACGTTTAGCCTGTAGAACTTCAGGATGTTCATCAATGGCCTGAATCAAAACATCTCGCTCGGCGGGTAAACGCTGATACCGCGGCAGTGAGCCTGCGGTTCGCACATCGTTTTCGCCGGTCAACTGCATTAGACGCGCCTGAGCAACCTGAACATCACGGCTGGCATCGGTCACGAGATTCTGCATGGCGGCGAGCGTGAGTCTGGCATCAATCGCGCTGCTCGGCGCGCTGCCGTTGGCGACGCTGGCATTTTGCAATGGAACCTGACGGTGACCTTCACTCACCAATTTTTTTGCCTGTTCTTCGCTGCGCTGTGCCAAGGCCAGATCGAGCCACGCTTGCGCGGTATCTCGCTGGAGCTGAGCGCGGATCGCTAGCGAATTGGCCGCGGTTTTTGCCGCTTCAGCGCGTAAGGTATCGGCCTTACGTTCGCGTTTTTCGCTGCTGACGTAGTCCTGCATGATCCCTATACGCTGCATGGTCATCCCTTCGCGCGTAAGACGACGACCGTTATCCCCACCGACGGGGACGTTTTCGATGCCAAATTTTAATTTTGGATCGGGAAGTTGCGTGGCAGAGTCAGCCATGTTTTCCAGTGCATTAACCTGATGTTGGTTGGCCGAGAGCGCCGCAGAATATTTCTGCGCGGCGTTCAGGGCTTCATCCAAGCTCAGGCTTGCCGCCTGAGCTGCGGCAGGCAGGAAAAACATCGCCGCCAGCCACGCCGCAATGCGGCGCTGCTTTCGGTTTTGCATGATGTTTCTCCGTTACTGAGCTGGGGTAATTTCAGTTAATTGATAACCGGATTCAGTTTGAATAAAGCTGAAATTTACTTTGCTACCTACGGCCAGTGGCTTGATGGCTGGCGCAGAGGGCAATGCAAAGGTCATGGTCATGGCTGGCCAATGCAGTTCAGGGATCGGGGCGTGCGTTAATGAAACGCCGCTTTCTTGGCTCCAGCTTTTTACCACACCGGTCGCGTGGTAAGACGCCGCGTTTGATTCATGATGCGGCATGTCACTCATGTTATGCATGGTGCTCATGTCGTGGCCGGTGTTGGCCATAACTGGTGCAGCAAGAGTAAAAACAGAAAGAAAGGCAGTGGTTGCGAGTAGAGCGCGGATGTTTTTAGCGTAAGACATAAGATTAACTCCTGTAAAAATAACGAAAACCCGCTGCGTATAGGCGACGCCACGCAGCAAAACGACATTGAGGTTTTACGTCAGGAGTTATTCTCTAAAGCGGCAAAAACGTATTTCGGCTGGAGGGCCGATAGAAGGGGGCTGGCGCCATTCGGTATCGCAAGGCAGTTCTACTGCGGCCACATCAATGGCGGCGAGTTCAGAACTGACAGGGATCGCGTGGAGCGTGAGCTGGGTTTCACCGTTGTCTTGTTTCATGCTGTCAGGAGAACAGTGTTTTTCACACATGGTTTCCGACACTTGCATGTGATGCGCCACAACGTCGGGTGCGCCTTGCATATGCGTGATGTGCTGCACCATCGGCGCAGGGCCATCAACGTTCATATTGCATTGATGTCCAGCGATGGCGAGCTGAGCGTTCAGCAGCGTCCAACAAGCCACTAATACAATCGCCCACACGTTTTTCACGCGTAGATTATGCATTTGTTGCTGAAGCTTGCTGCTCATAAACATAGAAATTGACAGTCACCCTAATGAAACGGCTTTCAGTGTAGCGTTTAGCATTGCGTGCTAACAAGGAATGATGGGTAAAGAACTGTCAGGAGGAGATATTTCGGATAATCAGGGAGTTGATTTAACTTTTTGGTTACTGGGGGGATACAAGTTGGTAGCACTTTTTAATTTTGTACAGTGTTAGTTTTCTAGAGTCAGTCTCCTATGTTGTATTTGTGTAAGGTTTCGACCGCCAGTCAGCAGCGGTTTTCACATGCTAACCGAGCGACGGCGTCCGATGAGAGCCCCGTTGCGCGGGGGCTCTCAACTCGCGCGCTTTATCCGAGATGCCATCTCCGCGCCGGGTCGGCATGCGCCATCCATGGCGCCTCCTCCCCTAACGCTAACATCCTGTTAGCGTTGCTCTTTCTCCCAATACTTATACTTAAAACTGATAAGATTTTGTTTTTTGGGTTTGACCTTTTCCGGCACGTTGTTCTTCAGCCGAGTTGAGGAATGAAGGCTAGGATTCGCCGACAGGGATGTCGGCGAAAGAACGGAGGAGCCAGGATGGCGATTGCCGTTCGTTCCGTTAAAGCCGGAATGACGAAATGAGGGAACCTGCGAAGCAGGCTGAAAAACGGTGCCAAGCCGGGTTGTTAGGGGGCGGCGATTGGCCCCCTAACACGGACGCCGGCACGATGTAGAAATAAGGGTTTTAGGCGTACGTAACTTTCCCCGAACGTAGCATTATCAAGGGCGGACGAAACCTTACACAAAAGCATCATAAGCAAAGGAGGTTTAAGCCTTACACCAAGCCCCCACAAACGGATACGTCTGAACCCTTATGGGTTATCCCCTAAAAAATCAGCTTAAACACGCCCGTAATCGTCAACAGCCCCACAATAAAGATAATCGCAATAACCCATAAGAGAATTTTCATTTGCTGCTCCTTATCCATTTTTAGTCGCTGAAAAAAACGCCCTAAGTGGGCGTTAGTCATATTGAGTATAGATCAAGAAAAGCAAATGCTTAGGATATTGCGATCTACCACCCTTGTACGGCACCGCCGTTGAATATCTTCTGAGCTGCGGCGGCAACTTCTGGTGATTCATAAGATTTCACGAAGTCTCGGACATTCTCGGCGTCTTTATTATCTTCGCGGGTGACGATGATATTGACGTAAGGCGACTCTTTATCTTCAATAAATACGCTGTCTTTGACCGGCGATAACCCGGTTTGCTGCAGATAAGTGGTGCTGATAATTGCCACGGTGACTTTCGGATCTTTTAACACGTGTGGAAGCTGCGCGCCTTCAAGCTCCATAATATTTAAATCAAGCGGGTTAGAGGTAATATCAATCGAGGTTGGCAACAGGCCTTTATCCTGTTTTACCGTAATCAGCTTCTCTTTTTGCAGCAGCAATAATGCGCGACCCAAGTTGGTGGGATCGTTTGGAATTGCGATGGTGTCTCCCTTTTTCAGCTCAGAGACAGCTTTGATTTTGTCTGAATAGCCTGCCATCGGAAAAACAAAGGTGTTGCCGACGGCGACTAATTTATAGCCGTGCGCTTGATTTTGTTCGGCTAAGTAAGGGCGATGCTGGAAAACGTTAGCATCGAGTTCGCCTTTATCGGTGGCATCGTTAGGCAGCAGCGAACCACTAAATCCAACCAGTTCCACGTCAAGGCCATATTTTTCTTTTGCTACTTTTTGAGCCACCTCAGCCACATCCTGTTCAGCCCCGTTAATCACGCCCACTTTTATATGATGGGCCTGATCGCTTTTTTGATCACAACCAGAGAGCAATGCAGCAGTGCTAAATAGCGCAACGAATAGCGTTGCGTTAAACGCAGATTTCATGAGTACCGTCCTTATGTTTTTCAATGGGGTGAGAAAGGTGCAACGCCAATATTAATTGCTTTTCTCAACCTTCCGCTTAATAGCTTTTGCCGACGTTAGCGCTTCTGTCGAAAGGTTATTTTGACGTCATATTCAGCATCGCTTTTTCACCTGCGTTTGTATGCTGATTATTTTTCATCATGCTGCCTGTTCTGCCCACTTAGCAAAGTAAATACCTGTTTTATAAGCCACCTCAATCATTACTCTCTGGCTAACGATTACGTGAATTGATTAATTGATAGACGACTTTAGGAATTTTATGCTGGCCTCACTGCAAAAATTCTTACTCGCATGATGCGCTAATGAATTAAACCGGGGAGGTTTAGGTATGTCGCTTCATCAAACACCCACTCGCGTCTGGGATACCCGCCGTCAGGAAAAAAGACGTCGCGTTGAAAGCGTGCAGGGGCTCATCAACGGAAAAGTGATTCCAACCGATGATTTAACCGCAATTCTCGAAAAACTGATTGTCTCTGGCGACCGCGTTGTTATGGAAGGTAACAACCAAAAGCAGGCTGATTTCTTATCGCGCAGCTTGGCTGAGGTTGATCCGGCTAAAGTCCACGATTTGCATATGATCATGCCAAGCGTGGGTCGTGCAGAACATCTGGATATCTTTGAAAAAGGGATTGCTCGCAAGCTGGACTTTGCCTTCTCCGGCACCCAGAGCCTGCGCATCTCACAGCTGCTTGAAGATGGGCAGTTAGAAATTGGTGCCATCCATACCTACATCGAACTGTATTCACGCCTTTATGTGGATCTGGTGCCAAACGTGGCGCTGGTCGCTGGTTTCAAAGCAGACCGCCACGGCAATCTTTATACCGGACCCAGCACCGAAGATACGCCCGCGTTGGTTGAAGCTGCGGCGTTCAAAAATGGCTTAGTCATTGCACAGGTTAATGAGCTGGTCGATGACGAAACCGACCTGCCACGTGTTGATATTCCGGGTTCTTGGATTGACTTCGTTGTAGTTGCCGACAAGCCATTCTTTATCGAACCTCTGTTTACCCGCGATCCTCGTTTGATTAAACCCGTGCACGTCTTAATGGGCATGATGGCCATTAAAGGTATTTATGCCAAGCATCAGGTGCAGTCCCTCAACCACGGGATTGGGTTTAATACCGCCGCCATTGAATTGCTGCTGCCAACCTACGGTGAGCAACTGGGGCTGAAGGGCAAAATTTGTAAACACTGGACACTGAATCCGCATCCAACGCTGATCCCTGCTATCGAAAGCGGCTGGGTTGAAACCGTTCACTGCTTCGGCGGCGAACTGGGGATGGAAGATTACATCGCGGCGCGTCCGGATATTTTCTTCACCGGTAATGACGGCTCTATGCGTTCAAACCGTGCTTTCTGCCAGATGGCAGGGCAGTACGCGGTGGATATGTTTATCGGCTCCACGCTGCAAATTGACGGCATGGCGCACTCTTCAACGGTTACCCGTGGTCGCCTGTCTGGTTTCGGCGGTGCGCCAAATATGGGACACGATCCGCACGGTCGCCGTCACGCGACACCAGCCTGGCTCGATATGATCGAAGAGCCGGATCCGTTAGCACGCGGCCGCAAGCTGGTGGTTCAGATGGTTGAAACCTTCCAAGCCGGTGCGAAACCGACCTTCGTTGAAAAACTGGATGCGATTGACGTGGCCAAAGAATCGGGCATGCCGCTGGCTCCGGTCATGATTTACGGCGATGACGTAACTCACGTACTAACCGAAGAGGGGATTGCCTATCTCTACCGTGCCCGCTCGTTAGAAGAGCGTCGTGCGATGGTGGCGGCAGTGGCGGGGATCACCGATATCGGTTTGGGCGTTGATGCTAAGCGCGTTGCCGACCTGCGTCGTGAAGGCAAAGTCGTCTTCCCTGAAGATATGGGGATCCGCCGTACCGACGCAACGCGCTCGTTGCTGGCTGCGGGTAGCGTATCCGATCTGGTTGAGTGGTCTGACGGTTTATACAACCCACCCGCTAAATTCCGGAGCTGGTAATGAAAATCCAACCCTATTCACGCCATTCCGACGCCGATGACGCGGCCAGTTTACTCGCTAAACAGGCAACGCAAGCGCTGCTGGACGAGGCTCGTCTGTCTCCAAAACCTGGCTTGGTTGATAGCCGCGGTTCTGGCGCACATCAGGATTTAACGCTGGATCTGATGGAGCGCTCGGCACACAGCTTAACGCCCGCGTTTCAGCAGCTCGCCATCGCAAGTTGGCAGCGTCCGGTAGACAGCGCGCTGCGTCAGGAGATTGGAAGAATAGGGCGGGACGGTGAGCGCAGCATGATGCTGGCGACGCAGGGCGTGAATACCCACCGTGGTGCTATTTGGGCGCTGGGATTATTGGTGAGCGCCGTCGCCATGCAGGCAGCGAAGGGGGACGTGTACTCAACGCTCAGTCTGGCCGCGCAGGTTGCACGTTTGCCCGACCATGCAAGCCCAAAAGTATTCAGTAAGGGGCTTCGAGCGACTCAACGTTACCAGGTTCCCGGTGCACGTGAAGAGGCACAGCAAGGCTTTCCACATGTGATAACGCTGGCTTTACCTCAGCTGTGGTGCAGCCGTCAGCAAGGGGCAACGGAACAAGAAGCTCAGATTGATGCGCTGATGGCCATTATGACCTCGCTTAGCGATACCTGTGTGCTTTCTCGTGGTGGTTTATCTGCCCTGAAAGCGATGCAACAGGGGGCCGCCGAAGTACTTGCCAACGGCGGATATCAAACGCCAGCGGGTCGTGTAGCGTTAGCGCATTTGGAAGCCCGTATGCTGGCTGACCACGTTTCTCCCGGTGGAGCCGCAGATTTACTGGCCGCCGCGCTGTTTCTAGACAGAACCTGCCGCTAATAGGTGGGGCGTCAAGATGCGCGTCGGCGGTTAGACAACGAATAAAGAGGACGTTATGGAACGTATTGAACTGAGCTATCCGGCAAGCGAAACGCTGCCGAACAAAGCATTAAGCGGCGTCGTCGGTTCCGGCGATATGGAAGTGCTGTTTGCGCCTGAACAGAGCGCAGGCACGCTGTCCGTGGTGATTAAAACATCGGTAGACGGCAGCGGTCTGCGTTGGCAACACCTGTTTGAGCGCTTAGCTAGCCTGCGTACTTTGCCTGCGGGGCGTTTAGAGATTAATGATTTCGGTGCAACGCCGGGTGTGGCTCGCCTACGTATCGAACAAGTCTTTGAGGAGGCAACTCATGCGTAACGATCTCAGTTTTATCGAACTCAGTGCTCGCGAACGTGCGCGTCGTTTACTGGATGCCGGTACTTTCCGTGAATTATTAGGCCCCTTCGAGCACATCACATCGCCGTGGTTAGAACCTCAGGGTATTGTGACGCAGGCCGACGATGGCATGGTAGTAGCTAAAGGCACCATCGAAGGGAAACCCGCGGTCGTGGTTGCGGTTGAAGGCGCTTTCCAAGGCGGCAGCATGGGCGAAGTGTCCGGCGCCAAAATGGCCTCAGCGTTAGAGCTGGCCGCAGAGGATAACCGCAACGGTATTCCAACGCAGGCTGTTTTGCTGTTAGAGACCGGCGGCGTGCGTTTGCAAGAGGCTAATCTCGGTTTGGCAGCCATTGCGGATATTCATGCGGCGATTGTCGATCTGCGTCGTTATACGCCGGTAGTGGGTATTGTTGCTGGTACCGTTGGCTGCTTCGGCGGTATGTCGATTGCGGCCGCGCTGTGCAGCTATTTGATCGTAACCCGTGAAGCGCGCTTAGGCCTTAACGGCCCGCAGGTGATTGAGCAAGAAGCGGGGATTGAAGAGTATGACTCGCGCGACCGTCCATTCATCTGGAGCATGACCGGTGGTGACGTTCGTTATCGCAATGGTTTTGTTGATGTCGAAGTCCCTGATGGTTTAAACGCGGTAAAACAGGCGATGAATCAGTGCATTGCCCGTGGCGTTCCGGAACAACATCGTTCAGATAAATTCGCCCAGTATCTGACCGCGCTGCAAGGGTTCGATACTCGCCAGCAGGCAACGGCTGAACTGGCCGCCGAACTTTTCTCTCAGAATCATCTCTCTGCTAAAGACCGTTCACAGGAGGATCGCGCATGAGCACCTCAACAGCACACACCGCCAGCCGTGGCCGCTACTGGTTTTCCTTACTGACTCAGGGCGCCACTCAGCGTCAGGGGCAATGCGAATCGGTGAAAGCCGCCGATGGTGAAATTGATGGCCAGGCCGCACGTTTTATCGCGGTGGTTCCAGACGCAAACAATCATTACCCGCGTGCGGTTAACGGCGAAGTCGGTCTGCTCGAAGGCTGGACGTTGGCACAGTTGGTGAGTGAAGTCGTTGAAGCTGACCAAGACAAGCCGCAGAAGCGCGCCATCGTGGCCGTGATTGATGTGCCAAGTCAGGCCTATGGCCGCCGCGAAGAGGCGTTTGGTATTCATCAGGCCTTAGCCGGTGCCGCAGGCGCTTACGCTAAAGCGCGTTTGGCGGGTCATCCGGTGATTGGCTTAATCGTCGGTAAAGCGATGTCCGGCGCTTTCTTAGCGCACGGCTATCAGGCTAACCGTCTGATTGCGTTCAATGACGCGGGCGTAATGATTCATGCGATGGGGAAAGAGTCTGCGGCGCGCATCACGCTGCGTTCCGTGGAATCGCTGGAGAAATTAGCCGCGACTATTCCGCCGATGGCCTATGACATTAAAAACTACAGCACGCTGGGCCTATTAGACCAGCTGCTGGACATCAACGATCCGCTTAATGCCAGCGCAGACGATCTGGCTCGCGTGAACAGCGTACTGAGTGAGGCCATTGCCGATGCTCGCCAACAGGGCGTTGATCTCAGCAACCGCTTAGGCGCCCACAATCGCCAAAGCTCTTCTCTGGTTCGCAGCCGTATGCGCGCCGAGTGGTAACGCGTTAAACACTCTAAGACCGACCGTTAGTTTTAATTATAACGCTGGGAACGATGCAAATGTATCGCACCCAGCGAGTCTTCACCTGCCCGCTAACGACTGTTTTATAAAAAGAAAATAACGTTTTAACTGAATTTTTCTGTAACGCTTTTTGTTTTTATACAAGGTGATTTATGACATACGTAATTATTCACGCCCTCGCCCCCATCTTCGTCATCATGCTGCTCGGCTTTTATGCCGGTAAAGCCAAGATGGTCGATAACAAAAATGTTTCTTTACTCAAT
The DNA here is from genome assembly GCF_002355555.1 of Hafnia sp. CBA7124. Lineage (NCBI taxonomy): Bacteria > Pseudomonadati > Pseudomonadota > Gammaproteobacteria > Enterobacterales > Hafniaceae > Hafnia > Hafnia sp. CBA7124. The sequence goes on from NZ_AP017469.1 coordinate 1,325,793, forward strand.
ATCTTCGTGATGGACTTTGCTTTGCCTGCGGCGCTGTTTAGCGCCACGGTGCAAACGCCGTGGAGCGGCATTGTTCAGCAGTCTCCGCTGATTGTCGTTCTGGTATTAGGCATGTGGATTACCTATGCCGCCATTTATTTTATCTGCACCAAAGTCTTTAAGAAAACCCCACAGGACGCAGCGGTTCTGACGCTAACCGTAGCGTTACCTAACTACGCCGCACTGGGCTTACCAATTTTAGGCAGCGTGCTGGGCGAAAGTTCTGCTACGTCGCTGTCGGTTGCGGTGGCTATCGCCTGTGGTTCTGTGCTGATGACGCCGTTCTGTCTGCTGATCCTCGAACGTGAAAAAGCACGTGAATCGGGTGCGATTCAGGGTTCAACGCTCACCATGCTGCCGGTTCTGATGTGGCGTTCAGTGAAAAAACCTATCGTGTGGGGGCCGTTGCTGGGGGTTGTGCTGTCAGCGATTGGTATTCATATGCCTGAAATGGTGCTGGCTTCAATTAAACCGTTGGGCCTGTCTGCCACGGCTTCGGCGCTGTTCCTGACCGGTGTGATCCTGTCTGCGCGTAAACTGCAAATCAACACCTGCGTGGTGCTGTCTAGCGTCACCAAGCTGCTGATTCAGCCCTTCATTGCGTGGGGAATCGTGTTGGCGATGGGCTTGCATGGCGATGTTGCCGTCACGGCCATTCTGATGATCGCGCTTTCTGCGGGCTTCTTCGGTATCGTATTCGGCAACCGTTTCGGTGTGCAGTCTCCTGATGCCGAAGCCACGCTGCTGATAAGCTCCGTGCTGTGTATCATCACACTGCCGCTGTTTATTACGCTGACCGCAGGAATTTAAATAAGGAATCCGTATGTTACGCCCGCATGACTTGATCTGGATTAACAACGCACAGTCACTGACCACGCAAGACACCATGCCGGAGTGGGTGACGCAGCAGTGGCGCACATCATTGCCATTGGTAGTGCGACGCGATGTTCAAGACGGCGGGCGTATTCCAGTCGGGATCCGTGGTATGAAGCGCAGCCAGCGTGCGGCGGGTTGGGTCGATGAGCAAAGCGTGGTGCGATGCGTCACGCCGGAGTCGTTAATCGCCGATCCTATCGCGTTACTGCAATCTTCTTTTGTATCCCTGCCTCCGGTTCAGGTGCTGATTATGTTGATGCAGACGCCGTGGCCGTGGGTATGGGGCGTGACAGGAAGCTGCGGTTACGCCTTAGCGACGGATATTCCGGTGATGCATACCGATAGCGATCTCGATTTAGTGGTGCGCTGTCCGCAAAAAATAACTGCGGAAGAATTGGCGCACTTTGCCGAACGCATTGCTCAGGTTCAGCTCCCGTGCCGAACCGACGTTCAAGTTGAAACCCCACTCGGGGCTTTTGCTCTGACAGAATGGCTACGCGATAAGCGCGTCATGCTGAAAACGTCAACCGGACCGGTGTTAACCCGCGATCCGTGGTTGCCGTCAGAGGAGGCATAATGAAGGTCTTATTTACTTTTCCCGGTCAAGGGCCACAGCGCCCTGCGATGCTGCATGACTTACCTGATAATGCTCTTTCACGCTCGCTCATTGAACAGGCTAATACCGCGTTAAACGAAGACGTGTTGGCGCTAGACAGCGCCTCTGCGCTGCAAAGAACGCGCGCAGTTCAGCTATGTTTACTGATCGCGGGCGTTGCCTATGCCAGAGAGCTTCAGACGGCAGGCGTTCAAGCTGATTTCGTTAGCGGCCTGTCTATTGGTGCTTTTCCCGCGGCGGTGATTGCGGGGGCGTTGGACTTTTCGGACGCCGTGCGTTTAGTCGCCCTACGCGGTGAGCTGATGGAGAAGGCCTATCCTACTGGTTTTGGCCTTTCTGCCATTGTTGGTCTGAATTTGAATCAGCTAGAACCGCTGATTGCTGAAGTGAACTCGGCGGATTTTCCGGTTTATTTAGCCAACATCAACGCGGAAGAACAGTTTGTGATTGCCGGTAGCGAAGCCGCTATGCAGCAGGTGATGACGCTGGCGCAGGCCAAAGGCGCGCATAAAACGCAGCGTCTGGCGGTTAGCGTTCCTTCGCACTGCGCGCTGTTGCTGGAGCCCGCACACCAGCTGGCGCAGGCGATGCAAAACGTGGTACTGCAACGACCGAACATAGCCTATCTCAGCGGCAGCACGGGGCGTGTGTTATGGCAACCCGAACGCATTGCCGACGATTTAGCATTCAATATGTCGCGCACCGTGCGTTGGCATGAAGCTATGGTTGCGGCCTATGAACGAGAAGTGCGTTTGGCGATTGAAATGCCGCCGGGAGCGGTACTCACAGGACTAACCCGAAAAGTGATGGAGCAGGGGGAAGCGCTTTCGCGCTGCCAGCTTGGTTTGAAATCGGTCACTGATATTGTGGCTCGCTATCAGAAACTAGCTTAATTGAGTGAAGGATGGGCGCGTGCGTACATGCGTCCTTCTGCGGTGAGTGCGAGTAGGTTAGGATCTTGTTCTCGGCTACGAGAAAATACCAACGCAATGGTCTGGCGCATTTGATATTCACTGCACAGCGGCAGCAGCTTCACGCTGCTTTCATACACGTTTTTCATTCGACCTGGGATTAGCGTATAGCCCACGCCAGCCTGAACCAGACTGAGCATCGAGAAAATATCGTTGACTCGGGTCACGATGTCCGGCTCGAAACCGGCTATTTGAAATGCCTCGCTAAAACCGTGATAGGTGGCAAATCCTTCCGCTAAGGCAACGAACTTCTCGCCTCGATAATCACGCAGATCCGCCAAACCGGGTTTCACTAGCGCTGATGAAGCCGGTGCCGCAAGAAAAATATCGTCTTGAAACAGCGGTACGGTTTCGAATAATTGTTCGTTCACTTGGCTGTCGGAAATAGAAATCAGAATGGCGTCGAGCTGCTGGTTTTCTAGCTGCTGTAATAAATCCTGATTCGAGCCCATGGTAAGGCTGATTTCCACTTCAGGGCGGCGCAGCTTAACGCCCATGATGAGCTTAGGTATGGTTTCCAGCGTTAGCGAATACATGGTGCCAATTTTCATCCGCTGCTGACCAAACCCAGCGGCAATCCGCGTTTCTTCAATGCCTTTCTGAGCAAGCTCCACCAGATCGCGAGCATATTCCGCCAGCGTATGTGCGGCTGGAAGCGGTAATAAATACCGCCCTTTATGCACAAATAGCGGGCAGCGAAAACCTTCTTCTAGCGTGTGCAACGCTCTATGCACGCTCACACTGCTTAACCCCAGAGATTCTGCCGCGCGGGTAATATTTTCTTTTTCCATGAAGGCTAAAAAGATTTCTAATTTTCGCAGAGTTATTTCGCTGTCGATCATGATGCCGCCGCATAAAATCATACCAATATTAGGGAATACTTTAGCAAAATAAGGAATTTATGTTTGGCAAAAAGACAGCTTCGAAAAATTAAAACAAATTCAGTCCAAACCCAATGAGGGCGCGGCTTATAGAGATAAAAAAATTCCTATTTTTTTCTGTACTTTTGTGGGGGCGTTCTATACTGAAAGTGAGGGGAAAATGTGAGTAAGCGTTATTCCCTCGATAGACGTCAGGGGGTGTGTCATGAGTAACCATGTTTGGGGACTGTTATCGCATCCGGCACAGGAGTTCCGGCAAATACGGCAGGAAAATGAGTCGGTATCGCATATCTATACTCACCATGTGCTGCTGATGGCTGCTATTCCTGTCATCTGCTCTTTTATCGGTACCACCCAGTTTGGCTGGGATTTCGGCGGAGACCGCGTTTTTAAAGTTATGCCGATGACGGCGTTAGCTATTGCAGTTGTGTTTTACGGCTTAATGCTCGCCGCGGTAGGTTTTGTTGGTATGGTCATTCGCTGGATGGCTCGGGAATATGAAAACTGCCCGAGTTTAAATCAATGTATTGTGTTTGCGGGCTACGTCGGTACGCCCATGTTTATTAGCAGTATCGTATCAATATATCCGATGGTATGGCTGTGCATGCTCGCTGTTATTGTTGGTGTATGTTATAGCGGGTATTTGTTGTATCGCGGTATTCCGAATTTCCTCGGTATCACTGAAGGTCAGGGGTTTATATTTTCAGGCTCCACCTTTGCAATAGGCGTTTTGGTACTCGAGCTGTTATTAGGGATAACCGTTATCATGTGGGGCTATGGTTCACATATTTTCTAGCCCTGCGGTGTTCAACGCGGTAGAAGTGAAAATCGTTTTGTTAATGTCCACCTAGCAGGCGCTGAAGTTTATCTTCAGCGCCTTTTCTTTTTCCTTTTCATATTTCAAGCCACAGAACGGCAATTTGAATTATTAAGGAAAATAGAGAGCGGTCGCTTATTTCTTATTCAGCATCGCTTTAAGATCGGCAAACGGATTATAGGTGGCTTCACCTACGTCTTTTTGCGCATCTTCACCCGCAATTATGGTTGAACCGTATTGGTCGGCTTCGGTGTATTTTGAGTGTTCATGATCGTGACAATATAAACACAGAAGCTCCCAGTTGCTGCCGTCTTCTGGGTTATTGGTGTGATCGTGATCGATATGATGCACGGTTAATTCACGCAGATTGGAGTACACAAATTCGCGCGAACAGCGACCGCACACCCAAGGATAGATTTTAAGCGCTTTTTCACGGTAGCCAGTTTCTAAACGGGCATAGTTTTTAGGGATAACTGCCATCAGGGACAAACCTTAACAAGACTGAGGGATATTTCCCTATAGTAGGCGAAGTCGCGGCTCAGGCCAATATTTAGCAGGAATTATGAGCGAACGTAGATAATAATTCCGGCCAGAATCACTCCGCCAACGCCGCCCAGTGTTAACAGTGCCATTCCGGCGATGATTGCTTTTTTCAGCATGATTATTCTCCTAAATACAATTGCGCTGATTATACCCCGCAGTAGGCTTTGCCTCTAACCATTTTGTAACATTCAAGTCACTTTTCTCATGAAACACATATTCATTATCGTAATAAAAACAAATTTTTTAGTATTTAGTGGAATTTAAGCTTTCAGGAATACTGAGCCACATCGGATGAGGGAGTGGCTTATTGATGACATCAGCAACCAGCAAAACGCGAACTTCGCACTATCTGCATGCCGAGCAGAAAAGCCGTATTCGTTTATGGCAACGTCAATGGCTGTGGCGCAGCGAGCTTCCAACGTGGTGTGTGCTGCTCGCCGTGTATGGCGGATGGGCGCTGGTGGTTTACCACTGGCAGACGCTTGGCAAAGCCGTTGGAACACCGTTGCTGATATTCATCGCTTGCTGGTATATGTCATTACAGCATGAGCTTATCCACGGGCATCCAACACGCTGGCCGCACGTGAACCAATTACTTGGCCTGCTGCCGCTGGCGGTTTGGTATCCCTATGGAATTTACCGAGACGCCCATTTAGCCCATCACAACGATGACTCTTTAACTCATCCGCTGGACGATCCTGAGTCCTACTATTTTTCCGAGTCACGCTGGCAGCATTCATCGGCGCTATGGCGCGGCGTCATTGCGTTTCGAAATACCTTTTTTGGTCGGATTTTGTTGGGTCCTGCGCTGGGCATTGGCGCACTGCTCAAAGATGAGCTACGAGAAATAATTCGCGGTAATGGCAAAAAAATTACCATGTGGTTGATTCATCTTTCATTGCTGGCGTTAGTGCTCTGGATCGCCCAACTCGCGGGGATGTCAGCGTGGTGGTACCTGCTGGCGGTGAGCTATCCGGCCTTAGGACTTGCCATGGTTCGCTCGTTTTACGAGCACCGCGCGGTGGACGAACCCTCAGCTCGTTCTATTATTAATGAAGCAGCATGGCCTTGGCGGCTGCTTTTTCTCAATTTGAACTATCACATTGTTCATCATGATTTGCCGGGATTGCCTTGGTATGGGTTACGTAAAGCCTATCTGGCAGACCGCATCGAGTATCAGCAGCGTAATCACGGGTTTGTGGTGCAGGGCTATTCGCAGTGGTGGCGAAATTATGCGTGGCGCGCTATTGAGGTGACTCAACATCCCTTAATGGGGCGAGAAGAAAAGGGCTTAATCGAGCTTTCTGATGCAAACAAACACAATAACAATGATGAGGAACCGTTATGGCAGGAAATATATTTATGGGACGTAAGATTCTGGCATCTTTGGCGTTAATGGGCGCGACGATGTGCACCGCACAGGCGGCCGATGCAGTAACGGTGGGCTCTAAAATTGATACCGAAGGTTCACTGTTGGGCAATCTCATTGTGCAAACTTTGGACGCAAACGGCATCAAAACGGTAAACAAAACCCAGCTTGGCACCACCAAAGTTTTACGGGGTGCGATCGCCGCGGGCGAAATTGATATTTACCCAGAATATACCGGCAATGGGGCTTTCTTCTTTGCCGACGAAAAAGATCCAGCATGGAAAAATGCTCAGAAAGGCTATGAAAAAGTGAAGCAGCTCGATTTGGCGAAGAACCAAATTGTCTGGTTGACGCCAGCACCGGCCAACAATACGTGGAGTATCGCGGTGCGCAACGACGTGGCGCAGCAAAACCATCTGGAATCGTTAGAAGATTTAGGTAAGTGGCTGAAGCAGGGCGGTAAATTTAAGCTGGCCGCGTCGGCTGAGTTTATCGAACGCCCTGATGCATTACCGGCGTTTGAAACGGCCTATGGTTTCAAACTGGATCAAGATCAGCTGTTGTCTCTGGCCGGTGGCGATACCGCAGTGACGATTAAAGCGGCCGCGGAGCAAACTTCAGGCGTTAACGGCGCGATGGCGTACGGCACCGATGGCCCCGTTGCCGCATTAGGTTTGAAAACGCTTAGCGATCCTAAAGGCGTGCAGCCAATCTACGCGCCAACGCCAATCGTGCGCGAGGCTACGCTGAAAGCACATCCCGAAATCGCGGCCGTGCTGAAACCGGTCTTTGAATCTCTTGATGGCCCAACGCTGCAAAAACTGAACGCTAAAATTGCCGTTGATGGGCAAGATGCGAAGAAAGTCGCAGCAAAATACCTGAAAGATAAGGGATTTGTTAAGTCTTAAGTTAATACCCCCTCCCAACCTCCCCCTTGACAGGGGGAGGAGCAGATCGTGTATCGCGCTGTTGCGGCCTCCGTTGATAAGAGGAGGATTTGGGTGGGGAAAACTATAGGGAATTCCGTTTTGGTAAAAAACAGAGTCGTTCTCACACTCTGGCTGCTGATGATGTTGGCGCTCTGGCAAATGCCGCTGCTGACTCAGGCGGCAAACCGCTTGGTGTCTGGTACTGGTATGCCGCTAAGGGACATTATTCATGGCTTTGCATGGATTCTGATCCTACCGTTTCCTGTCTTGCTCATCCTTTGCTTCTGCCCACAAAACAGCCTTGCGCTATGGCTGATTTATCTCGTCAGCGGCGCATTGTTTGCAGGTTTGCTGCTCTTGATTGCATGGCAAGCACACCTGTTAGCCGGTGATGAAGATAGCTTGGTGCGCGTTTCTTTAGGCGGCGGATTTTGGTTTATCGGTGCGTTAAGTTTGCTGAGCGGCGCCGACGCCGTTAGCCGTTTAACTCAAAGCAGCGGGATACGTATTTTGGCAGCGCTGCTGATTTTGGCTCCGATACCGATCTTATTACTCAGCGGTGCGCTGGATACGCTTTCGCTGATGAAAGAATACGCCAACCGTGACGATGTGTTTAATCAGGCGCTTGGGCAACATCTCACGTTGCTGTTTAGTACGCTCGCGGCGGCAGTGCTCATCGGTGTGCCGCTTGGCATTGTTGCTGCGCGCTGTGAAAAACTGCGTAAGCCGATGTTTTCGGTGCTCAATATTATTCAGACCATCCCCTCAATTGCGCTATTTGGCTTGTTGATTGCGCCGCTTGCGGGATTAGCTCAGGCATGGCCATGGTTGGGAACGCTGGGTATTAGCGGAATTGGCGTTGCACCGGCGCTGATCGCCTTGGTGCTGTATGCGCTGTTGCCGCTGGTACGTAGCGTGGTTGCGGGAATTGAACAGGTTCCGCAGCCGGTGATTGAAGCGGCGCGCGGCGTGGGTATGACGCAAAGCCAAATCCTACGTAAGGTTGAATTACCTTTGGCCCTGCCCGTTGTGCTCAGCGGTGTGCGAATTGTGGCGGTTCAAACCGTGGGGATGGCGGTTATCGCCGCGCTGATCGGCGCGGGAGGATTTGGTGCCATTGTCTTCCAAGGCTTACTCAGCAGCGCGTTGGATCTGGTGTTGCTGGGGGTTATTCCGGTGGTTGTGATGGCGGTGACCGTAGATACCTTATTTAAATTTTTAGTTTCTCGAATTGAAGCGACGCGACAATGATTCATTTCAAGCATGTTAATAAATACTTTGCCGGACGTCCGGCGGTAGAAGACCTCTCTTTGCATATTGCCGAGGGTGAATTTACCGTGCTGATCGGCACCTCTGGCTCGGGGAAATCGACCACGCTGAAAATGATCAATCGCTTAATCGATCATGACAGCGGTGAGCTAACCTTCGCCGGACAGGATATCAGTCATTTTAAGCCTGAGGCTTTGCGGCGGCGTATGGGATATGCCATTCAATCTATTGGATTATTTCCACATTGGACGGTTGAGCAAAATATTGCCACCGTGCCACAGCTGTTGAAGTGGCCCGCAGCCCGTATTCGCCAGCGCGTGACGGAGCTGATGAAAATGCTCAGTTTGGATGTGGCCGAGTTTCGCCATCGTTATCCGCATCAGCTTTCAGGGGGGCAGCAGCAGCGCGTGGGGGTGGCGAGAGCTTTGGCTGCCGATCCTGAAGTTTTACTGATGGATGAGCCTTTTGGCGCGCTCGATCCCGTTACTCGCACCACCTTGCAGCAGGAAATCGCCCGCATTCATACCTTGCTCGGCCGCACCATTGTTTTGGTGACTCACGATATTGATGAAGCGCTGAGTCTTGCCGACCGTATCGTGCTGATGGATGCCGGAAAAGTGGTTCAGCAGGGAACGCCGCAGGCGTTGCTGAATCAACCGATAAATGATTTTGTGCGCCAATTCTTTGGGCACAGCGACGTTGGGATCAAGCTGTTGGGATTAGACGTGGTGGCTTCCCGCGTGCGTCGCGGCGAACTTCTTCACGGTGAACCGATTCGCTGCGATCTTAATTTACGTGATGCGATGTCGGTCTTTATTTACCGTCAGGTTGACCGTTTACCCGTCATCGATGAAGCAGGGCAGCCGGTTGGCGTGCTCTATTTCGCCGACTTGGTGAAGAAAGCGGAGGCATGATGCAGGGGAAATATCATGCGATAACTCGACGCTGGTACTTCGATCCATTGCTGTGGGGGATCGTGCTGCTTATTGGGCTGAATAGCGGAATGGCGCACATGGGGCGTTTATTTAGCGCTTTATTTCCTGAGCTTTCACGGCCGGTGTATCAGCAAGACAGTTTTTGGTCGCTCACGCTGGCGCATGTTTCGCTAGTGGCGATTTCCAGTCTGATTGCCGTGGTGATTGGCGTGAGTGCAGGGCTATTGGTCACCCATCGCGGCGGACGCGAGTTTCGCTCAATGGTGGAAACTATCACGGCGGTGGGGCAAACATTTCCACCTGTGGCGGTGCTAGCGGTGGCGGTACCGCTGATGGGCTTCAGCCCTGAGCCCGCGGTGATTGCCTTGGTGCTGTATGGTTTGTTGCCGATTTTGCAGGGAACCATTAGCGGGATTGAATCGGTGCCTGCCGCGGTGCGAGAGACTGCCCGAGGGGCCGGAATGAATCCTTGGCAGATCCTGTGGCGAGCGGAAATTCCGTTAGCCGCGCCGGTGATTTTGGCCGGAGTGCGCACCTCCGTCATTATCAATATCGGCACCGCAGCTATTGCCTCAACGGTTGGGGTAAAAACGCTAGGTTCGCCTATTATTATTGGGCTAAGTGGTTTTAACACCGCTTACGTCATTCAGGGCGCATTGCTGGTGGCGCTATTGGCGATGATTACCGACGCGGCGTTTGAGCGCTGGGTAAATTATTTAACACGTTGGCGACAGGTGCCACCGTCGACAGAGGGATGATAAACATGCGGGTTTCGTTGCCGATGTATGGCATCAATCGCGATGATGTAGAGCTGCTCTGGCAGGGACTTTCTCGCTGGCTGGCGCAGGAGGGTGAAGAGGATTTGCCGCCTCATTTGTGCTGGCCGGATGATCTCTATGCACATTGGCAGCAGCCTGATTTATTGCTCAGCCAAACCTGCGGCTATCCGCTTCAGGAAACATTAAGTGCAAAAGTCGACGTCGTGGGGGTGTTTCGCTATCGCGCGCCGGGATGTGAGGGTAATGATTATCGTAGTTTTTTAGTGGCGAGAAAACAGGACGCCGGTGCCGATATTGGTTCGTTTTTAGGCCGCAAAGCGGCGTATAACAGCGAGGATTCCCAGTCCGGATACAATGCGTTGCGCTCGGTGATTGCGCCATTGGCGCACCATGGGCGCTTTTTTGCCAGCACGTTGCAGACCGGATCGCATCGTGCCTCGCTGTTGGCGATTAAACAGGGCGAAGCCGATATTGCCGCTATTGACTGCGTGACGCTGGCGCTGCTGCAAAAAGCGGAGCCGCAATGCCTGAGTGGTTTGAAAATTATCGGGGAAACGCCACCGGCGCCCGGTTTACCGTTGATTACCGCAGCGGGAAATGAAGCCCGTCTGCTGCGTTTGCGCCGTGCGCTGAAAAAAATGGTGGAAGATCCGTCAATGGCAGCGGTGCGATCGCGTTTATTGATTAGCGGTTTTAGCCCGATATCCGTGGATGAATATCAGCGTTGTAGCGATATGAAACTACGGGCAGCCGCGCTAGGCGTGACGCGGCTGTAAAGTTTTCGAGGCGCTTAGCGTTTTTGCAGCCAGCGATCGAGCTGGTTGGCAAATTCTTGTCTATCGCGCTGATGCAGCGTCGCTGGGCCGCCGGTTTGTACACCGCTGGCGCGCATGGTATCCATAAAATCACGCATGTTCAGGCGTTCTTTAATGTTGGCTTCGGTATAAAGCTCACCGCGAGGGTTTAGCGCTACGCCGCCTTTTTCCAGCACTTCGGCTGCCAACGGAATATCTGCGGTGATGACTAAATCACCGGGATTGACGCGACGCACAATTTCGTTATCCGCAACGTCAAAACCTGCTTCGACGCGCAGGCTACGAATAAAGCGCGACGGTGGAGTGCGGATGGTTTGGTTAGCGACCAAGGTGACAAATATCCCGACGCGATCGGCGGCGCGAAACAGTACCTCTTTGATCACGTTTGGGCAGGCATCGGCATCGACCCAAATTTGTTTTGCTTCTGACATTACTCTTCCTTTAGCCAGTCTTGAACCGGCAAAAAATCACGCTCAAGCGCGGCCTCGGGTGAATTGGGCTCAGGGTGGAAATCATATTCCCAGCGAACCAGCGGCGGCATCGACATTAAAATAGACTCGGTTCTTCCCCCAGTTTGCAGGCCAAACAGCGTACCGCGATCCCATACCAAATTGAATTCAACGTAGCGGCCACGACGATACAGCTGGAATTGACGTTCGCGTTCACCGAAGGGGGTGTCTTTGCGCTTGGCCACAATAGGCAGATAGGCGGCATTAAAACCGTTTCCCACGGCCTGCATGAAGTCAAAGCAGCGATCGAAATCAGGGGTATTTAAATCGTCAAAAAACAGGCCACCCACGCCGCGTGATTCCTGACGATGTTTGATAAAGAAATACTCATCGCACCACTTTTTATAGCGCGGATAAACTTCTTCGCCAAACGGCTGACACAGATCGCGCGCGGTGCGATGCCAATGCAGGACGTCTTCTTTGAAAGGATAAAACGGGGTGAGATCGAAACCGCCGCCAAACCACCACACGGGCTCTTCACCCTCTTTTTCAGCGATAAAAAAACGCACGTTGGCATGGCTGGTGGGGACATAAGGATTAAGTGGATGGATCACTAACGATACGCCCATCGCTTCGAAACTGCGTCCGGCTAATTCAGGACGGTGCGCGGTGGCCGAGGCGGGGAGTTGCCCACCGGTAACGTGGGAGAAATTGACGCCAGCCTGCTCAAACACGGCACCCTGAGTCAGCACGCGGCTGCGTCCGCCGCCACCGGCCTCGCGCTGCCAGTTATCCTCACGAAACATTGATTGCCCATCGGCGGCAGCAATTTGCTGACAAAGAGAATCCTGCAGGCTCAGCAAAAAAGCTTTTACCTGCGCAGAAGAAGGCTTGCTCATGACGTTTTCCGCTACATTGCTCAATGAAATAAAATGCATCTAATGATGCAAATAAGTGCGCCAGTATAGCGGAAAACGGGGCTTTTCTCTTTAGATCAACGTTAAAGAAATTATTAGACTGCTGAAGCCTAAAGAAGCAGGTGAGTAATCTCAGACTCCTTAATTTATGAAAAATAACCGCTAGCACCTTAGTAAAAAAAGTTATCTAATTTGTGATATAAGGTATGGGGTATTTCGCTTATGTCTTAATAATTCATATAAAGCATGATTACTTTTAACTCCCAACTTGCGCATTGCATTCTTTTTCTGTCCATGAATGGTTTTTGCACTTTTATTTAAAATATATGAAATCTCTGTAATTGTGTTTTCTTTCTGAATTAAATTGAGTACTTGATACTCACTATAAGTTAAACGAACATTGGAACAAGCTATGCAAGAAGATAAACAATATTTATCATCAATATCTGATGATCTGGATAAAGAATTTAAAATACCATCTTTTATTTTTAAAATTACAGAGTTTACTGAGTCATCTCTGTATATTATGTTAAGTTTTTCGCAGCAAGTTTTTGATTTCAGAACCGAACTGTCATTGTTATCAATAATAAAAAAATAAATAAATTTAGACTCAGTTGTTATGAGTGACAACAAACTTTTACATGTATCACTCTTAGCAGTAGAAATAAACTTTAAATTTATAGTTTTATCACCCAGTTGTATGTTGCTTTCTAATTGAAAATTGTTAGAAAGAATAGAAAATAATCCATTAAGATAAAATCTATTATCATCGTTAGTACTGATGTTAAAGTTGTAGTAATTTTTCACTTTAAGCCCTTGTGGAGTTTGAATGAGAAAATTCTACATTCGATATTTAAAATGTGTTGAATGAATAAAGTTTAATAAGGCCAATTTTTTCTTATTAAGTGAAAATGCAATCTTATTCAATTGATTTCATTAAAGTTTATTGCAGTAAAATTGAGGGATAATACTTGTTGATATGACATATCCAGAACTAAACTCTCGATCTATCTTTAAAGAAACCCAACCGTCTTTCCTAATTAAAAATCCATATAGATATTTGAAGGCAATGTCACTAGGCAAGTTATCACCGTCACGTATAATAAGTTTAGTAGTCCTTATGTGCAAAAAATCATTTTTTAGTAAGTATTCAACATCTGCCTCTCTATTGATGATGAATTGTTTACCACCCGAGTTAACTTTTGCATTATAAGTGATAACCCCCTTGTCACCGGACAGCATAAATAATAAACTCCCAGATGAAGTGTCGACAATATTTTCATATATAAATTGATACTGAATAATCGATGTACAACGAATTTCACTCCCGACCTGATAGTAGCGGAAACGAAAAGAAAAAAATGAAGCACAGATAATTAAAAAAATACAAGAAATTAATATAATTTTATTCACGGGTTAATTTCCATATTAATTATATATATAGAACGACAAAACTCTTTCTTTTCTTTAGTTTCTGAACAAATCAGCAATGATTTTCTCGCTAAAGTATTTAAATCATCGTAGTAAACTCGCTCATTTTCATTGCAAGAAATTCCTATACTCTTTATTTCATTCTCTATTTTTTCTCTTGATAAATAGGGCGCATCATTTTTTAAATAAAATAAACACCCCATGAGTTTGCCGCTCATTTTGTAATCGCTTAAAGCATCAAAAAGATACTCATTCTTACTTATAAGATGATATAATCCGGCACTAATGAAAAAAATACTTACCGCAATGAGAAAAGTCCATAGCGGAGCTTTTACTGACTTAATGCTAGGCCTTTGTTTATGAATGTCTACGACGGTATTCTTCTCAATTTTATTTTCTATAACAGGAGTATCTATAACAGGATTATCTAGATATGAAGAAATGGTTACATCACTAGAAATAGATATACCTTTTCTTGGGATCGTTACTAAGACCTCCTTTGAAACTCCTAGTTGCCTAAGTGCCTTTCTAATTAATGAGATGTTTTGATAAAATGTATTGGTGTTAATTGGAATGTTGAATTTAGTCCATACTTCGTAAAATAGCTCTTCTCTAGTCGTTATCTCATAGCCATGGCAAATAATAATAGACAGGCAATTGTTTGCAGGGGACGTAAGTAAAACTTTATTTTCAGGCATATCTAACCTGAAAAGCTCGGATCTGTAACTATTATAAATAATTTGATTGTCGATTAAAATACTATTGCTCACACGATTTATCTCAGATGAATGTATAAAATATTTAATTCAGATATTAACCGTATTGAATTTCTATAGTCAATAGAATAAATAATGTTTAGTTTTGCCGTTAGCCTTAATAATAACTCTAGGTAGTCTTATTAATATTTTTGTTCCTTATTAAGATTGTAATTAATCCCATTTTTATGAGGTTTATCGGATTTACAAGTCATCTACTACTAAATTTTTTTTTGGTATGCAATCATTGAATTAAATATTAAAACTAGTTGATTTCTAGTTTGACTATAGGAGAAGTTATGAAGAGGTTGACGCTACTGCTATTTTCATTAGCACTAATACCATTAGCAGGTATGTCGAATGATGGGGTTTTGATCGCTATCAATGGTTCAATAGTGGTTGAGAATAAAAAAACTTGCGTATTAGATGCTCCTGCCGGAGTTACGCAGGTATTATTTACGTACAGAAAAGATAAAATTCCGAATTACTATTATATTTGGAACAATGTCGTTGACTATGATGGCACAAAAAATGGTATAGCTAGTCAGTATTTTAAGCATGTCGACTACAGAGTGACATGTAGCTTTAAACCAGGCAGCGATAGCTCAATTCGAGTGAGCTATTCACTAAATGGTGATGCTAAAGTAGCAAACAGCGGGAGCCGTACGCTGTGGTATTACTTAGAATCGTCTCAGAGTGAGAATGCTGGGTTTATAGTACGAAGAAAAAATGATAATGATTGGTTAAACTTTAGAGGAGTATCTAATCAATCTGAAGTTTACAATATAATAGCGAGTGAGTTTACAAAACTGACTAATGGAAATTATGAAGCGACGATGTCTTATGCAATTGCATTCACAGGTGCAGATCTTAATTCACAAAATTATTCAGATGAGCTAATCAAAGGTAGTTTGGTTGGTGTGGGGGCTTACTCTCGCAACATTACGCTCAACGTTGAGTATGATTAATATATCCTCCATTGGCATTAAAAACCTAAAACAATCATAAATAAGACGTGATTTTATTTTTTATATTATCTTAATACAAAAATATCAGTAGATTTAATTTTATGTAAGTTGAATGTAATGAGTATATCCTGCAATCTTAGTAAAAGACAGCAGGATACCAAGAGCTGATAATTGAGTTGTATTGAGAGGGGGTTCGTAATGGTCAGCTATATGGTGGATTTTAAATTCACATTACATACTTTATCTCTAATTATAAAAAATGATAAATAAAGAAAAATGAAATATATATTTTTAGCTATTTTATCATTTAGCAATTTTTTGCACGCAGGGTCATCTTCAGGCTATGTTATTTTTAATGGCGAAGTTGCCGAGGCAATGCAACCGACTTGCGATTACTCAGCATTGAATTTAAATGTATCAATTCCTATTGCAAAAGTGAAAAGCATCCCAACAACACTGGAATTAGATAATGCGCTAAAGGGGCTAATTACATCTGGAGAAATCGTTCCAAATGGAGATGCTTCTGTTAAAAATGCATATCAAGCATTAGGCACTGGTTTTGGAAGTGTAAATATGGATGTTACCTGTAAAGGATTGACTCAATATTTTACTGTTAGCACTCAATCCATAGTCAATGACAGTACGTGTTCATCGGTTGGATGTAAATATCTAAGTGTACGGAGTTCTGATACTGATATAGGTAAGAATTTTGCACTTTCTATGTTTATCTCCGCTTCAATATATGGAACTGGAGGTATCAGTACAGGATGGGTCAATCCATCTATAAAAGGTGGGTTTAGTAGCATCCTGAGTGAGGATGGTGGCTTTCCTCTCTTTTATAGAGAAGGAGTGGAAGCCAAAAAGAAGAACATTGAGTTTAGTTTTGTATTAGTAAAAAAAGAAGGAGATGGACCCACTGAATGGGAAAAATCAAAAGATACAGGTGAATATTCCTACAATAGCTCGATTGTAATGCAATTTATTTATCAATAGTTCTGCATATCATCATTATGGTTTATTAAGTTGATAATCCATAATGATGAAAGTAAAAAATACTAGTAAATTCAATTAAATATAAAGTGAAGGGAACATGAATAAATTAACTTTAGCAATCTTACTAGCTACTGTAGGAATCAGCAGTGCGCAAGCCGCAACTACAGTTGAATTAGCAAAAGGACGACTCATTTTTACGGGGGCATTAAATCAGTCTGGCTGCACTGTAACTAATGCTGTAGATGGTGGGGGGGATATCAACATTCCTATGCCAGGTTCACTGGGTGTCACTAAAGTTAAAGCCTTGACCGCGGCTACATCAGCAGGATGGAGTTCACTGGATGAAGATGTGAAATATAGCAAAGCGAAATTACCATTTGCGTTGAATATTGAGTGTCCAACCGATGATATTTACGCATATGTAGATGGAATTACGGGAGTTAAGGATGATGCTAAAGCTAACTTCTCCACTAAGGCAAAGTTGTACTTCTATGGCCAAGATAATGGGGCATCAGGATTTATTCCGACTACAGATTCAGGGAGTGTTGTGGGGCTCTTGGCGGCAGATAAAAATTCATCTAACCGTAGCGTTGGTATAGCTGTGAAGCAAATTGACTCTAAGAAAGGGGACAAGGTTATCGATCTCGACCCAGCTAACTCAGCTGATGGTGTAGCTATTGATGTTAATTGGGTTGCGGGGACTAAGAGCATTACTGCACAGCCAACATTTGACTTCGCATATGTGCCAGCTAGCAGCAAGGCTAGTGTTGGTGGTGGTGTAACAACTGCGACAATGCCATTCAAATTTGAATATAGATAAATAAGATATTATAAAAATATTAGTTATTAAATAAAAGGGAGAACTCCTCTCCCTTTTTCTGATATTAAAGAATTGAATATGAAAAAATATATATTAACTTCGATATTATTATATCTTTATTGTATTTCTTGGTCAGCGTTTTCTGCAGTAATTCTTCAGAAAACGAGAGTTATTATAGAACCAGATTGCAAAGAGGCTGAGTTAGTTCTTGACGCACAGAAAAATGTATCTTCATTAGTGCAGTCATGGGTGACAGGGCCAGACGAGTCAGTTGCTTCGCACTTTACGATAACCCCTGCGATGAGTCTGTTAAAGGCAGGACAAAGCCAATCCCTGAGATTAATCTATCAGGGGGAAGGCGCTCCTAAGGATAGAGAAAGCTTATTATATGTTAATATTCAAGATTCAGTTGCTGTCTCTGATGATATGCAAGGAAAAAATGCTATAAACTCGTCTTTCTTACAAGTGATCAAAGGATTCTATCGACCAAAGTCTTTACCACTAGAAGGGGCTGCTGCTGCTCCACTTGCACTAAAGTGGGAAGTAAAGCGTCAAGGTACGAATAAATTCATGCTTAAGTTAACAAACCCTACACCATACCATGTGGTATTTTCAGGTATATCGTTAGTGGGTGGCAAAAAAAAATTGGATGAAAAACCACACAGTTTTGTTGATACAAAATTTGATTATATAAAACCATATTCAATATCTGAAATAAAACTATCAGGAGTGTATGAAATAAACAAAGCTGAGAAGGTTGTCTATATTATAGTGAATGACTATGGAATGGCAGAAGCTTATATAGCAGAAATAAAAGAAGGAAAATCAACGAAAGTAAAGCGCATAATTCGTGATAAAAAATGAATATGTTGCGTAGTTTTACATTGATAGTTTGTATGTCAATATTGAAACTGAGTTCAGTTTTTGCAGAACAGGTAATAGGAACGCAAACGCTCAAAATTTCAGCTGAGCTTGTAACTCCAAATTGCAGTTTAGAATTTCCATTAGGCTATACCACCGATTTCGGCAGCCTCAATATAGGAGAAATTAGCGCTGCCCCATCTGAGATAGATAGTAGTGTGCTGCGTTATATTAGGCAAAAATCTGCTTTTGGTAGTATTGCTGATGAATATAAGAATGCTACATCTCCAATTAGATTAATAATATCTTGCTTAAGTAATAGTAGTTTTGCTATGGGGGACTACTCAAAATATTATATATCTTTCGGTGATTTATCTCAGGTGTTACCTGGGAATATTCCTGGTGCGGCATCTGGAGGTTATGTTTATAAATTAAACTCTGGTGGAGATAATACAATAAAGAGTTTGGGTATTGTTCTTTTTGTTAAGGATTTACTTTCTTCTACTCACGGAGGGGTAAATGGTCTGGTAAAACCTGGAAGTAAATATAACTTTATAGAAAACTATAGTTTTGAGAAAAATAGCTCAGGTACTGCATATGAAGCTATGTTTGATATTTCCCCAGGATTATTTTGGGCTAATATAAACCATGTCTCTGATGGGGGCATTTTCTCTACTGAAATGGTTGTAACTCTAGGATTTGATTGATGAAAAAAAATACACTTAAAATTATTATACTGGCAATTACGATGGCAACTATGCCTGTACATGCTGGTTTTTCATTATCTACGACAAGAGTCGTTTTTCCATCAAATGAACATGAATATGATCTTACCGTTACGGCTGGAGATGATGATGTCGTTTTTCAAAGTTGGCTTGAAAAAGATGGGGACTCATCAGTAGACACTCCATTTTCGGTAATACCGTCATTGGGACGTATACATTCTTCACAAGCACAGATAATTAAAATTGTATATCAAGGTATTTCTATGCCTAAAGATCGTGAGTCTCTATTTTGGCTAAATGTACAAGAAATACCACGGATTTCGGCATCTATGGCTGAGGGGAAATCTTCTGGACTATCTTTTACTATCAGGCAAAGAATAAAAATGTTCTTTCGCCCTGATAGTGTAAAAACAGATCCAATTACTATGACTGAAAGGTTAGATATAGTTTTGGGTAAAGATGGAAAGGTGCTAAAAATATTTAATTCTAGTAATAATTTTATTACATTGATTGGGTTTAATCGTCATAAAGATGTTAATGATAAAGAAGTCATTTTAGATTCGATTATGATTCCTCCACTATCAGAAATAGAATCATCATTTTCTTCACCAGTACCAAGTGATTCAATAGTATATTTTTCATCTATTGGTGATTCTGGTTTTAGCAAGAACTTTAGTGCTGTCCTAACAGTGGGTAAAAAATCAAATCCAAAAAAGGTTTAGATTCTAAATTGTAACTTTTGCATATAATTACTTTATCTGAATATTTTCAGATATATTTTTGAAATTTTTTCAAGTGAATTTTAAGTATGAAACTCAATGTTATTACTTTGAGCCTTGTTTTTTTATTTCCTGCTGGATATGCAAAAGGTAAGACTTATGAAGAAAAGTCCCTGCAGGTGAATAATCATGAGGGGAGCCAACAGACTGATGAAAACTCTAATGCTCAAAAAAATATGCAAAATGAAAAACTTGTTTTCAATACAAGTTTTATTCGAGGAGACAACGCTGCGGTAGATATCGATACTTTGTTAAATAGTGGCGTTTTACCAGGGGACTATGACGTCTCTATATATTTAAACAGTAATTTAAAAACAAGGAAAAACATAAAATTTGTAAAGAATATCAGAACTAATCAGGTGGAAGCATGCTTGACACCTAATCTACTAAATAAAATAGGCATTGATGTTCATAGCTTATTAAAAAGTAATGATGCAATTAAAGATGAAAAATGCGTTGACCTGAAAAATATAATTTCAGATGCATATCAGAGTTATGATGCTGGCCGCTTTAGGTTATCGATTAGTATACCTCAAGTCTACTTAAAACAAGACTCACTTACAGTGGTAGATACGTCATTATGGGATTATGGTATTGCGGCCGCATTCACTAACTATAATTTGAATGTTGCTACAAGTAGATCTGGCCATGGTCAAGGTACCGCAAACAGTCTCTCATCTACATTGAATAGTGGAGTTAATATGTTTGGGTGGCGTTATCGTAATTCATCCTCAGTCTTGAGTAATAAACAAGAAAAATTTAATTTTTCAAGTTTTACTAATTTCGTAGAACATGATTTAGAATTTTTAAAGGCACAACTACGTATTGGTGACGTATTTGCTGTTTCAAGGCTTCTTGATGGCTTTGGAATTAGAGGAATTCAGTTGAGCGATGACCTTGCAATGCAAGCTAATGGTGACTCAACATTAAAACCTATAATTAGAGGTGTTGCTGAAACAAACGCAACTGTTGAAATCCGTCAAATGAATTTCTTGTTGTATACAGAAAAAGTTCCACCAGGTCCTTTTATGCTTACTGATATTAACCCTGCAGGTACATCAGGAGACCTTGAAGTTAAAATAATAGAAGCTGATGGGCGCGAAAAAGTAACAATTCAGCCATGGGGAAGCAATGCATACATGGTGAGGAAGAATTTTTTTACATATGATCTCTCTGCAGGGAAATATAATCAATATAGTGATTCCAACAAGTCTTTAAATGTTATAAATTTAGATTATACATATGGTCTGGCAGAAAATTTAAGTATCTTAGGCGGGGCGCAAGTAACTAAAGGTTATTATGGATTAGGCTTTGGATTAGGAACTAATACTCCTTTTGGACCCGTTGCCTTAGATATTGAACAGTCATCAAGCAAAATTAAAAATAATAATGAGCATGGAACAAGCATCAGATTTAGTTATAACAAATTGTTTGATGATTCAGGTACTAGTTTGGGATTTATCTCACAACGATTTTCAACCGAGGGATTTAGAACACTGAGTTCACATGCTCAATATATAGAAGCTGATAGTGATTCGCTCGTAGATATTACTCCAAAGCTTTCTACATCTATTAGTCTAAATCAAAATTTAAATAATTTTGGTGGTGGTTCTATCTATTTATCTCTATCTGATAATCGATATTGGAATAACAAAGGTCGCTCTAGCAGTATATCATCTGGCTATAATAATAACTGGGGGAATTTAAGTTATAGCATTTCACTTACTCATTCAAGCAATTTGGCTATGCGTGGTGTTAAGAGTCAGGATGATACCTCAATTGGCTTAAATATAAGTATGCCACTGGGATCCTCTTATCATCCTATTACGTTAAGCTCATCGGTGAATCATACAAGTGATGGCAAATACTCACAAACTGCTTCAGCTAATCAAAGCCTTATGTTGCTTGGCCAGCAGGCCTCGTATTCATTATATTCATCTGGGACTCAAGGTGATTTTAATTCTATTGGTGCAAATTTAAATTCACAGACACCTTTTGTAAGTTATAGCATGTCGGCTTCTAAAGGAGAAGATTACACTAACGCCGGTGGTAGTTTCACTGGGGGAATCATCACTCATTCTGGTGGGGTGAATTTTACACCGGGGTTAAACGAGACGGTTATTATTGCAGACGTTGCGGGTATAGAAGGTGTTGAAGTTAATTATTCTTCAAGAACAGGAACAAATGGATATGCTGTAATTCCTAGCGCATCTCCTTATACAGTCAATCAAGTTCTTATAGGGAAAAATGTCCCAGGGAATATTGAGCTAAATGAAACAACGCAAACATTGGTTCCGCGTCGTGGAGCTATTGTAGAAGCTCATTTCTTAGCAAAAAAAGGAAGACGTGTAGAGTTCTTATTTGTTAAAGATGATTCTGAAAATGTACCATTCGGTGCGACTGTCAACGATGAGGATGGCGAGTTTCTGGGTATAACAGATCCAAAGGGAAAATCATTGGTATTGTTACCAAGTAATATCGGTAGACTTAAGGTCCATTGGGATAAAGAAACGTGCTATGCAGAGTATAATCTCGGCCCTGAAGATAAGACATTATATTTTGAAAAGGTAAAATCGCGCTGCCATTCACAAGGCTCAGAGTCAATGCTAAATGCTAACTCACAAGGAATATTAAATGGGCTATAGAGCTATATTTAACAGTAGTTTGTTGCTGTCAATGATCTTATTATTATTTTCAAAATGCTTGTGGGCTGTTGTCTCACCGGCATGTATACAGACATCGTATACTCCGACATCATGGCATTTTAAAGGCGGAGATTTTACCGCGTGGTTAGCAACTAACCCAGCAGCAACAGACTATTTTGTTGTTGCTGATAGAAGTATTACGTCGAGTGATATGTCAGATATGCCATTAGTCTGTGATGTGACTTACGCAAATGGCACAGGAGGTACAACTCATGTAATCAGAGCTATAAACACTTATATTAGACCACAAATGAGTTTTTATCCTGGTAATTCCAGTTATTATCAAATGGATGGTTTTTCCGGTATTGGTTTTCAAATAGTTCTTAATTGGAACAACTCGGCTATTTTCATGTATAAATCATCTGGTGGAGGTATGAAAAAAAATAATAAAATCTCTATTTATCCTAGTGAGGCAAATAAAGCATTACTTAACTTTCCAGCATGTACTACTGAAGGTACTGGTTATGGCGCTTCTATGTGTACATGGGGAGGTGCATATGGGGGTATGAGCGCAGGTAACTATATACCTCAATATCTGAATAAAAACTGGGTTTATGAGCTGAGGGCATATAAGCTTAGCCCAAGCGTTACTCTAGGCACTTTTACATCAGATAAATTACCGAAGGTCAATGTAGATGCCAATTTCCAGTATTGGGGAGTTGGAAGTTGGGCATCAAGCTCGCCAAAAATGTATTGCCTTGGCTGTTCTGCTGCAGAGGGAGTTCCTCCGACAGTGACAGTACCAGCTAACTGCACCATCATTACTGAAAATCCAAAACTAGTCACTTTGCAGCCGTTTCCAATTAGATGGACTGACTTTACTCAATCCCAGTCTGCAGGGACTTTGATAAAAGCTAATGAACAATGGACTCCTTTTACTCTAGAACTCTCCTGCGACAAATCTGTAAAAGCGACGCTGTATGCCAGTGATGCAACTATTTCAAGAGCACCTGCTGCTGATGCTTGGGGAAAGCTAATTAATTCTGCTGATGCTGGTTCTAATGTCGGCGTTCAAATCTACTATAAGACCGAAGCTGATAAAACTTGTACTAATTCGTCTTCGGGAGTAATTAATGGATTACCTCTTGAATTAAACAGAACTAATACTAAACGTATCAGCGTGGCGGGTGCTAATAGTTCAATTAGACCCTTTCAGTCTTTTTGCGCAAGATATTACACGACAGCTACAAGTAACGATAACCTGTCAATCGGAACAGTGACGGCTACAATGGCATACACCTTCGAGTATGAATGATTTCACGCACATTTGTATTAAACTATTAGCCATTTATTCTTGATAAGGATTTACCGATGATTATTAATGAAAGATATTTTATTTCAACCATTTTGATTTTTTTATCTGTCCCTCATGCTTTTGCATCAGTTCCGTATCTGTACGATGATGGTGGTATATACCATATTGAAACTGATAACTATCCTGCAATGGATGAGCAAGCAGACAATGGAGTTGGGTATCCATTTCCTTATGTCATGGGTATCAGCAATGGTTCTTTCGTTAATTTTATCGGTAGTGATTTTTTAATTACTACTTCTGGACAGCTTAATTCAGCAATTTTTCTTGGCGGCAAGGGTAACTCTTCATTATTAAGTATAAAAGGGCTGCAAGATAAGCCAGCGCATATAAAATCAGATGGATCTGCTATTGTTATATCCAATAGTTCTTATGGACAGAATAATAAACTAATTCTTGATAACGTAAATATCTCCCAAGGCACTGTGTATTCTAACAGTGATGCTGCAATATCCACCTATGATGGGGGAGGGAATTCAGGAATACAGTTTATAGATATAAAAAATAGTATAATAAATTTTAGTCGTGGAATTGTTGCAACAAATTCAATAGTTGATTTATTTAATGTTGTGATAAATGCCTCTTCAGGTATAGGTGTCATTATCAACCAAAGTGAAGCTAAGCTAAAAGCAGATAAAGTAAATATAACCTCTATGCTTAGTGCTATCGTAGGCACGGCTACTGGCGTAGGTGATAATGCAACGTTTGGTCGAATTGATATTAGTAACAGCAAACTGGTTACGTTAGGTAATAATGCCCCAGGGATCTCTTTAAGTGCTTATACCTATCCCGGAAATCCACCAGCATCAGGTCCATGGATTAGAGATAGATTTACTTTGATGGATGTTAATATTCAGACGAAAGGTGCAGGCTCGTATGGAATTAATATGAGCAACATGAATGGAGCAGCCAAAAATGCAAGCATAAATACTGCAGGGCGATCCTCATTTGGTGTATTTATAAATAATAATGCCAAATTAGAAATGGATTCTCCTATTATTACTACTGATGGTGATAATTCCTATGGTATATACAGTTTTTTAACGCCTAAAGGTGATTCTAAAAACCTATACGGTGATGTCGCTGTAGCCGCAAGCAATGCGAAAATTTTCACTCATGGGTTTTCTTCCTATGGGGTTGTTATCAATGGTTATAATATTAATAATGGCGCAAATGTAGCAAATGTTGCATTGGATAGTTCAAGTATTTCAACTTCTGGTGATTTGTCTCATATTGTCTATTCACTTAATGGAGGTGTTTTTGATGGGAGCAATTTGACCCTCTCAACGCAAGGTAACGGCTCGTACGTGGCATATGCATACGGCATAGCTCCGACTGGGTCCACTCAAATTAATTTATCAGACTCCAAGATCGAAACGAAAGGTATTAATTCCTCTTTGCTGCTTGTTAATCAAGGTGGAAATTTAGTTGCTGAAAGCATTGATGGTAAAACTTATGGTAATGAAGCTTATGGGCTTTATAGTAATTCAGAACGGTCGGTCATACACATAAAAAATTCGGTTCTTAGTACGTTTGGTGAGAAATCAGGAGTTTTTTTGGGAATGAATGGCGGTTCACTATATGCATCTGGTCTTATTGCGAATAGTAATGGTGATCAGGCCGCTGGTCTAATTTTTTCTGGTTCAAGCAATATTACTACCAACGATGAAACAAAAAAATATAGCGATTACACAAATTATGCAAGAGTAAGAGATTCGACGTTCAATCTAAAACAAGGTTCTGGTATCAATATTTATGGTGGGGACCACACTGATATTGAATTAAATAAAAGTCATTTTTTTTCTGGTACAAACCTTCCTGATTCAGAACGTTATTCTGTGATTATATCTGCGTTGCCCATCAGCCTTAATGGAAATCTGAATTACAATCAGGCTCAAGATGTAAAGTTAAATATTAAAAATTCATCCTCGCTCAATGGCAGTATTCTCGTTAAAGATGAAAGTTACGTGGAGAACATTACCCTCGACCATTCTCAGTTAATTGGGGATGTATTTTTATATGATGCCAGTCAACTTAATGAATTTACACTAAAAAACAACAGTGACTGGACCGGAAGTGCGAAAACGGAACAAAGTGAACATAGTATCTCGCGTCTTACGATAGATGATAGTAGCTCTTGGCTAATTTCGGGAGGAGATTCAAAAGTTAATGAACTAGTTAACTTAGGTGAAATAAAATTTTCGAAACCAACCGATACTCTTTCAAACCAAAACTTGACTGTTGATGGTAACTACACTGGCGGTGGAGTTTTGGTGATGAATGGTTTTCTGCGCTCTGATAATTCGGATTCAATAGTCGATTCATTCAAGATACGTGGTGATGTATTGGGAGAACCTACGCGAGTTAAATTTCTAGCGGCTGATGATTTGGGCATGGCTACTAAAGGGGATGGGATTAAAATTATTCAAGCTATGCAGGCTTCTAATCCAACTAATTTTATACAAGATGGAAAAATTAGTGCTGGTGCTTATGATTACACTTTGGTAGCTCATGATCAAAGCGGTGATTTTAAGGGGAGTTGGTACCTTACTTCACAGAAAAACCCAGTAGTCATCCCCCCAGATCCTGATAAACCAACGAATCCTATTGGACCGAGCAAACCATTAGATCCATCTAAACCGGTTTTACCTCCTCCTCCAGTGAAACCTTTGGATCCAAAGGAGCCTGAGATTCCTATTTTACCTAAGCCCCCAGTCGCTCAAAACTTCAGACCATTGGTAGTTGCAGCTAGTATTGTTCCATCACTGGCAAACAGCGTTGCTTTAACATCTTTAGGCAACTATCAGGATCGTGTTGCTGGCACAGATAAAAGTAAGATTGCCAACGGTGCATGGGGGCGTATTTATAATAGCGAGATGGATGTAAGACACCATTACGGAAATGATATGTCGAGTAGATCATTAAACTTTGCTAAAAATGGAGCAAACTATTCTCGCTATGTGGCAGGTCTACAAATAGGACAAGAATTAGGCCAATTGCATAGTCAAGATGGCTCCCATCATTTTGGGGTATCTTTCGGAGAAAACCGAACTAAAGCAAACGTTGATGGTATATATAACGGCGATAGCCAAGCCGGAAAAGTTAGGGTGAATAATACCTCATTTGGCGGGTACTGGACGTATTTACTTAACAATGGGCTATATATTGACACACAGCTCCAAGCCGATTTTCTTAGCAATATTGACATATCAACGTCTGAGGGACAACACCTGCATACGCACGGTTGGGCGAGTGATATTTCGCTTGAAGCGGGGTATAAATTATTTTTGAATAAAAATTTTTTTATAGAATCGCAATTGCAAACCATATTTCAGCATGCTGATATTAATAGCACCTCGAGTAAAAACTCTAATCTAAGAGTTGATTATGAAGTTACTAATGTTATCTATAACCGTTTCGGTATTAGAGCAGGTATTTATATTGATAATGACTCAGATACAGTTGTTTACTCTAGGTTTAACTACTGGAATACAGAAAATAATCATACAAGTACATACTATTCTAATTATAAAGGGAAAAAACAGTCTCGAGTGAAACTACATTCCGAGTTAGGAGGCGATTGGTATCAGACTGGAATTGGAGTTAGCCACATGTTTGATAAAAATTCCGCCTTATATGCTTCATTTGACTACGAACAACGCTTAAAATCAAACTCAGGACATGGGGTTTCAGGTATTGCTGGAGTAAAAATAGAATGGTAATTTTATATAAAAATAACCTTGCTTTATTTCTCAGCATTATCCTATCTGTATTTTTTTATTCAGTTAGTGCAGATGTTAGTGCAATACCGCAAGATATGCAGTTACGTGCATTAGTAGAAGAATCATCTATAGCTTGTAAGGTTGGATTTGATGGTGATAAAGGTGATTATGTGAATTTTGGTAAAATCACTCCGTCACAGATAAATGATGCTCCAACTGGGGGGGCATTGTCTATTAATGACGTTTTTATTACTTCAAATTTTAATAATATTTATGATTCAAAGGATCCCCTTGCTGTATTAACGGTATCATGCAGTGGGGAGCAGGATATAAATCCTGAAGCAGTAAAAATACAGTATGGAACCAGTGGGCAAAAGGCAATCCTTTCATCACAAGTTAATGGTTATCAGTTAGATTCTGGGCCTAACCAGCCTTTTCTTGCTTTTGCTTTATACGCACGAGATAAGAACTCAACCTCGCAGGGAAAATTAGACCAGTACATTTTACCAGGTCAATTTTCATCTTTAGAAACTGATAGTTTTATTACAAATGGCGATGTGAGTAGTGCATCAATTCTGCTTTATCCTGCATTATATTGGCGTGATAACACAGGAAAAAATACCGCACCAGGAATAATAACAACATCAATTGACTTTGTTGTGACTATCGCTTAGTTAGCTATTTTGGCAGCTCTAATCAAGAGCTGCATATTTTCTAATGAAAACATTTACTCATTCACTAATCATCGAAAATAGTTATATGTAGAATGAAGTTCAATGCATTTTATTACAATATAGTGCTGGAATTCCGTCGCTTAAATAAACGATGTCTCCATTTATAGTTTGATAGTTATCTAATACAATTCCTCTGTTTTCTCGCATTAAGAAATCGGCAAAAAATAAACCTAACCAAGTATTATCCATCGTGTCATTTGGTTTTATTGAGACACTTTCTGAAGTTGCGATGAGTTTGTTATTGATTTCTTCATAGTTAAATGACACTTGGCGGGAGATATATAAATTTAGACCATTTTCATCCTGGTAATTTCCAGATACGTTAAGTTTTCCTGTTTTATTTTTTTGTAAAAACTCTAATGTTATTAGAACAGCTAATTTTTTTTTACCATAATTTTGTGTCAACTGACCATAACAATCAGATGGAACATTATTTTTACTTACTGATAGCCTCAAGATAATACCTGAGAATATAAATATTGTTAGATAAATAAATATGTATTTTTTTTTCATTTTTTCACTCCTGTATAATAGATTACTTCGCATTGTGTATTTTCTTTGTTACATTTAACCCATGACCAGTAATCATTTATTTCAGAAAGTGTGAGGTAATAGTTTTCATCGCTCAGGCAAGAGCTTTTTTCATGATTTATTTTATCTAAAATATACTGATAATGTTTTTTAATATCTTTATTTTTTCCATAGTACTTACATGCGTCAATCATAGTGACAAAATGGTAATCATCGAAAAATAATGTATTTTTTCTTCCTTCCGATAACCAGGTTTTTTCAAAAATAAATATCGAGAATATAATGAAAATAAATAATAATATCATTATTTTCTTAAACTCTAATATGGCGCGAACATTCTTATTTGGATGGTTTTTATTCGCACTATCCACAACTTCATCCTTTTCTAGTAAGGATGTCTGATCTATTACTTCAATTTCCTCTATAATAGTAGCTGGCTGTAACAAAATTCCTTGTCTTGGTACAGTTTTTACAATGTCTTCTTTTAAGCCAGCTGCTTTTAGGCCTTTCCTTAGTAAGGAAATATTTTGATAAAGGGTGTTTGGCAAAACGTATGCGCTTTTCTCTCCCCACACCAGACTCATCAAACCTTCTTGAGATATGATTTCTGGTCTTTGTTGAATTAAGATGAACAGAATACTTGCTACAGGTGCGTATAGTTTAATCGATGTATCGTTATTAGCTGGAATTAAAATATTTTTACTTGGAATGAAGTATACTGATTTATTTATAAGGTACTGATTTTTCATAATATTCCTCAGGATATCTATTGTGTCCTAGCTACAGTAATAACCCTTTTTTTCGAATGGTTTATATTGAGTGCATCCATAAATAGCCTTATTGTGACTCTATAAATGATTTAATTTTGCTATTTTACCTTTCTTGTTGGTTTTATCCTATTATTTTAATGTTAATTGATTGAGAAAAATCCCAAGGTTGTTGTTTTTTTACACAGATGGAATTATTAGGTTGTATAATCTTTATGATACTTTGTAGTATATGATGCTATCGAGCTATTCATATTTATAACTAGATTGTTATTGTTTATGAATTTCTTTTACTATCTCATGAGGAATTAATAAATTGGTTTTTAAAAAGTATACGTATATATCTGAAGTTTTTACAAAATAGATACAATGTATATTAAATCTTATTAGCCAATATTTTCCAATTTATACTAGCCTAGTCTTCGCAGTTCATACTATGCGTATGACCTGATGTTTTTTATATTAAATTGTTATCTATTTGTTGATATTTTGTTTTTTTGTATTATACCCCATGAGCGCTTTACATTTAAATTAAGAATACCCCCATAATATATCACTTGATATTTAAATTAATATATTGATTTGTTACGTGTTCTGTTTGATGGCTGTTTTTTGAGAATTACCTCATGATTTAGATTTTTCTGCTTATAATTCAACTTTTATAAAATGAAAATACTTAAAAGTGTTTTTTTAAAATTATTCTGTGGGTTTTTATGTTGATTGTTTTTTTTGTGTTTAATCTGGTGTTAGGGCGGCTAGCTACGGCGGGTTCTCTACAAATTGACGTCCGAAAATAATAATGTAGCATTTGGGTTGTAAATTCTTTGGCTATTTTTTTTGATAATGGTTATTAGCTCTGAAAATATATTCACTTTCCTATTTTTACTAATTGCTTTCTAAGTGTGCCTTTCTAAGTGTGCATGCCTTTTTAAACGTATCCCTTATAGGGAAGGTTTAATGATTTGTTATTTATTTATGTTTGTAATATTAATGTTTTTAATTAAAAGCTCAAAAATAATTATCTAATTGAATGGAGTCGCTGCCTTGAACAAGATCTATCGCGTCATTTGGAATCATTCATTGCGTTGTTTTGTTGCTGTCTCGGAACTATGTATGAATAAGAAAAAGGCTGCCGGCACCGTAGTTTCGGCTGCTATTGTTAGCTCATTAGTTTTTTCTGTAAATGCTAAAACCATTGGTTATGATAGCAGTGAATTAAGTTCAGAAGATCTACAAAATTTGAAATTAGAACTCGACGATTTAATAACAAAAATTAATTTTGTTGTCGAAGATAATAATCTCACTGCAACGCCAACGAATCCTGAGCCAGCATATAATAATTTCAGCGTACCTAACTTGGGTCGAGCTGTTGCAACTAATGATGCTGTCACTATCGTTGTGAATGGAACAGTTGCGGCTAACGGTATCGGAACCTGGGGAACAGGGTCAGGAAGTGAACATCGAACTGACGGTATCGGCGTGCCAGGAACTTCATTAGGTATCACCTATGCCACTGCAATTGGTAATGCTAGCTATGCTAACTCGGGTGGGACATCAGTGGGCTCTTCTGCTTCAGCTGCTGTTGGGGCCGTAGCCATGGGGGCATATGCTAATGCAGCTGGGCGAGCTTCAGTGGGTATTGGGTCTGCTGCATATAGTGGCCAGCATGCAGTAAGTATAGGTTCTTGGAGTGCGGCGGCAGGAGTCAGAAGTAATGCTATTGGTAGCTTATCTGGTGCCACTGGGATGGATTCTACAGCTATTGGTACATCCTCTATGGCAAG
Organism: Hafnia sp. CBA7124; assembly: GCF_002355555.1. Classification (NCBI taxonomy): domain Bacteria; kingdom Pseudomonadati; phylum Pseudomonadota; class Gammaproteobacteria; order Enterobacterales; family Hafniaceae; genus Hafnia; species Hafnia sp. CBA7124. The sequence goes on from NZ_AP017469.1 coordinate 1,356,885, forward strand.
TGGTGATCGCGCTATTGCTTTAGGTTCGAGCCCAAGTATGGGGGACACGCTTGACCCTGTGCAAGATACAACCATGAATACTAAGGCTTCGGGGATTGATTCCATTGCCATAGGAACAAATGCAAAATCCGCATCAGATGGTGCCATTGCTATTGGATTAAATAGTGCTGCCAACATAGCTAATGTTTTAGCCATTGGTACAAATGCGGTGGCTAGCGCTGTCAATTCTATAGCTCTTGGTGCTGATTCAGTAGCGGACAGAATAAACAGCGTGTCAATAGGGAAGGTTGATTCTACCCGCCAGCTAGTCAATGTTTCCGCTGGAACCGCTGAGCATGATGCCACTACAGTCGCGCAGTTAAAGCCAGTCATCAGTGCTTTAGGCGGCGGTGCCAGCATTGATGCCACAACAGGTGCTGTTACTGGCCCGCAGTACACCCTGACAAAAATTAATCCAATTACAGGAGGCAGCCAGACTGTATCAACAGCATTCACATCTATAGGTGATGCTCTTGGCAATCTGAATTCGAGCATTTCGAATCTCTCGAATTCTGCCTTACGCTACGTTGATTCCACCTCTAAGTCTATGCTAATGCTCGGAGGTGATGATGGGACTACGATAACAAATCTGAAAGCAGGCGAGATCAGTGTGGCTAGTAGTGATGCGGTCAACGGCAGCCAGCTATTTGCCACCAATACGGCGGTGGCGGGCAATAGCGCAGGTATTGCGCTAAACGCCAGCGGGTTGAAGGCCACGGCGGCGGCGCTGGGCGGCGGGGCGGCTATCGGTGAGAGCGGGGCGTTTACAGCACCGCGCTATGCGGTGCAGGGCAAGAGCGTACAGACGGTCGGCGATGCGCTGAGCGTGCTGGACGGGGGGATCGCCAAAAACAGCGGCGATATCACCAGCCTGACCGACAGCCTGACGAGCATCAGCCAAGACATCAGCGCGGGCACCACGGGTCTGGTACAGCAAGACAGCGATACGCTGGGGGTAACCGTGGCGGCGTCGACCGGCGGCGGCACGGTGAGTATTGCCGGCCGCGACGGTGAACGCGTACTGAGCGGGGTAAAAGCGGGTCGCTTAGCCACGGACAGTCGTGAGGCGGTCAACGGCAGCCAGCTATTTGCCACCAATACGGCGGTGGCGGGCAATAGCGCAGGTATTGCGCTAAACGCCAGCGGGTTGAAGGCCACGGCGGCGGCGCTGGGCGGCGGGGCGGCTATCGGTGAGAGCGGGGCGTTTACAGCACCGCGCTATGCGGTGCAGGGCAAGAGCGTACAGACGGTCGGCGATGCGCTGAGCGTGCTGGACGGGGGGATCGCCAAAAACAGCGGCGATATCACCAGCCTGACCGACAGCCTGACGAGCATCAGCCAAGACATCAGCGCGGGCACCACGGGTCTGGTACAGCAAGACAGCGATACGCTGGGGGTAACCGTGGCGGCGTCGACCGGCGGCGGCACGGTGAGTATTGCCGGCCGCGACGGTGAACGCGTACTGAGCGGGGTAAAAGCGGGTCGCTTAGCCACGGACAGTCGTGAGGCGGTCAACGGCAGCCAGCTATTTGCCACCAATACGGCGGTGGCGGGCAATAGCGCAGGTATTGCGCTAAACGCCAGCGGGTTGAAGGCCACGGCGGCAGCGCTGGGCGGCGGGGCGGCTATCGGTGAGAGCGGGGCGTTTACAGCGCCGCGCTATGCGGTGCAGGGCAAGAGCGTACAGACGGTCGGCGATGCGCTGAGCGTGCTGGACGGGGGGATCGCCAAAAACAGCGGCGATATCACCAGCCTGACCGACAGCCTGACGAGCATCAGCCAAGACATCAGCGCCGGCACCACGGGTCTGGTACAGCAAGACAGCGATACGCTGGGGGTAACCGTGGCGGCGTCGACCGGCGGCGGCACGGTGAGTATTGCCGGCCGCGACGGTGAACGCGTACTGAGCGGGGTAAAAGCGGGTCGCTTAGCCACGGACAGTCGTGAGGCGGTCAACGGCAGCCAGCTATTTGCCACCAATACGGCGGTGGCGGGCAATAGCGCAAATATTGCGCTAAACGCCAGCGGGTTGAAGGCCACGGCGGCAGCGCTGGGCGGCGGGGCGGCTATTGGTGAGAGCGGGGCGTTTACAGCACCGCGCTATGCGGTGCAGGGCAAGAGCGTACAGACGGTCGGCGATGCGCTGAGCGTGCTGGACGGGGGGATCGCCAAAAACAGCGGCGATATCACCAGCCTGACCGACAGCCTGACGAGCATCAGCCAAGACATCAGCGCCGGCACCACGGGTCTGGTACAGCAAGACAGCGATACGCTGGGGGTAACCGTGGCGGCGTCGACCGGCGGTGGCACGGTGAGTATTGCCGGCCGCGACGGTGAACGCGTACTGAGCGGGGTAAAAGCGGGTCGCTTAGCCACGGACAGTCGTGAGGCGGTCAACGGCAGCCAGCTATTTGCCACCAATACGGCGGTGGCGGGCAATAGCGCAAATATTGCGCTAAACGCCAGCGGGTTGAAGGCCACGGCGGCAGCGCTGGGCGGCGGGGCGGCTATCGGTGAGAGCGGGGCGTTTACAGCGCCGCGCTATGCGGTGCAGGGCAAGAGCGTACAGACGGTCGGCGATGCGCTGAGCGTGCTGGACGGGGGGATCGCCAAAAACAGCGGCGATATCACCAGCCTGACCGACAGCCTGACGAGCATCAGCCAAGACATCAGCGCCGGCACCACGGGTCTGGTACAGCAAGACAGCGATACGCTGGGGGTAACCGTGGCGGCGTCGACCGGCGGCGGCACGGTGAGTATTGCCGGCCGCGACGGTGAACGCGTACTGAGCGGGGTAAAAGCGGGTCGCTTAGCCACGGACAGTCGTGAGGCGGTCAACGGCAGCCAGCTATTTGCCACCAATACGGCGGTGGCGGGCAATAGCGCAGGTATTGCGCTAAACGCCAGCGGGTTGAAGGCCACGGCGGCAGCGCTGGGCGGCGGGGCGGCTATCGGTGAGAGCGGGGCGTTTACAGCGCCGCGCTATGCGGTGCAGGGCAAGAGCGTACAGACGGTCGGCGATGCGCTGAGCGTGCTGGACGGGGGGATCGCCAAAAACAGCGGCGATATCACCAGCCTGACCGACAGCCTGACGAGCATCAGCCAAGACATCAGCGCCGGCACCACGGGTCTGGTACAGCAAGACAGCGATACGCTGGGGGTAACCGTGGCGGCGTCGACCGGCGGCGGCACGGTGAGTATTGCCGGCCGCGACGGTGAACGCGTACTGAGCGGGGTAAAAGCGGGTCGCTTAGCCACGGACAGTCGTGAGGCGGTCAACGGCAGCCAGCTATTTGCCACCAATACGGCGGTGGCGGGCAATAGCGCAGGTATTGCGCTAAACGCCAGCGGGTTGAAGGCCACGGCGGCGGCGCTGGGCGGCGGGGCGGCTATCGGTGAGAGCGGGGCGTTTACAGCACCGCGCTATGCGGTGCAGGGCAAGAGCGTACAGACGGTCGGCGATGCGCTGAGCGTGCTGGACGGGGGGATCGCCAAAAACAGCGGCGATATCACCAGCCTGACCGACAGCCTGACGAGCATCAGCCAAGACATCAGCGCCGGCACCACGGGTCTGGTACAGCAAGACAGCGATACGCTAGGGGTAACCGTGGCGGCGTCGACCGGCGGCGGCACGGTGAGTATTGCCGGCCGCGACGGTGAACGCGTACTGAGCGGGGTAAAAGCGGGTCGCTTAGCCACGGACAGTCGTGAGGCGGTCAACGGCAGCCAGCTATTTGCCACCAATACGGCGGTGGCGGGCAATAGCGCAAATATTGCGCTAAACGCCAGCGGGTTGAAGGCCACGGCGGCGGCGCTGGGCGGCGGGGCGGCTATCGGTGAGAGCGGGGCGTTTACAGCGCCGCGCTATGCGGTGCAGGGCAAGAGCGTACAGACGGTCGGCGATGCGCTGAGCGTGCTGGACGGGGGGATCGCCAAAAACAGCGGCGATATCACCAGCCTGACCGACAGCCTGACGAGCATCAGCCAAGACATCAGCGCCGGCACCACGGGTCTGGTACAGCAAGACAGCGATACGCTAGGGGTAACCGTGGCGGCGTCGACCGGCGGCGGCACGGTGAGTATTGCCGGCCGCGACGGTGAACGCGTACTGAGCGGGGTAAAAGCGGGTCGCTTAGCCACGGACAGTCGTGAGGCGGTCAACGGCAGCCAGCTATTTGCCACCAATACGGCGGTGGCGGGCAATAGCGCAAATATTGCGCTAAACGCCAGCGGGTTGAAGGCCACGGCGGCAGCGCTGGGCGGCGGGGCGGCTATCGGTGAGAGCGGGGCGTTTACAGCGCCGCGCTATGCGGTGCAGGGCAAGAGCGTACAGACGATCGGCGATGCGCTGAGCGTGCTGGACGGGGGGATCGCCAAAAACAGCGGCGATATCACCAGCCTGACCGACAGCCTGACGAGCATCAGCCAAGACATCAGCGCCGGCACCACGGGTCTGGTACAGCAAGACAGCGATACGCTGGGGGTAACCGTGGCGGCGTCGACCGGCGGCGGCACGGTGAGTATTGCCGGCCGCGACGGTGAACGCGTACTGAGCGGGGTAAAAGCGGGTCGCTTAGCCACGGACAGTCGTGAGGCGGTCAACGGCAGCCAGCTATTTGCCACCAATACGGCGGTGGCGGGCAATAGCGCAGGTATTGCGCTAAACGCCAGCGGGTTGAAGGCCACGGCGGCAGCGCTGGGCGGCGGGGCGGCTATCGGTGAGAGCGGGGCGTTTACAGCGCCGCGCTATGCGGTGCAGGGCAAGAGCGTACAGACGGTCGGCGATGCGCTGAGCGTGCTGGACGGGGGGATCGCCAAAAACAGCGGCGATATCACCAGCCTGACCGACAGCCTGACGAGCATCAGCCAAGACATCAGCGCCGGCACCACGGGTCTGGTACAGCAAGACAGCGATACGCTGGGGGTAACCGTGGCGGCGTCGACCGGCGGCGGCACGGTGAGTATTGCCGGCCGCGACGGTGAACGCGTACTGAGCGGGGTAAAAGCGGGTCGCTTAGCCACGGACAGTCGTGAGGCGGTCAACGGCAGCCAGCTATTTGCCACCAATACGGCGGTGGCGGGCAATAGCGCAAATATTGCGCTAAACGCCAGCGGGTTGAAGGCCACGGCGGCAGCGCTGGGCGGCGGGGCGGCTATCGGTGAGAGCGGGGCGTTTACAGCGCCGCGCTATGCGGTGCAGGGCAAGAGCGTACAGACGGTCGGCGATGCGCTGAGCGTGCTGGACGGGGGGATCGCCAAAAACAGCGGCGATATCACCAGCCTGACCGACAGCCTGACGAGCATCAGCCAAGACATCAGCGCCGGCACCACGGGTCTGGTACAGCAAGACAGCGATACGCTAGGGGTAACCGTGGCGGCGTCGACCGGCGGCGGCACGGTGAGTATTGCCGGCCGCGACGGTGAACGCGTACTGAGCGGGGTAAAAGCGGGTCGCTTAGCCACGGACAGTCGTGAGGCGGTCAACGGCAGCCAGCTATTTGCCACCAATACGGCGGTGGCGGGCAATAGCGCAGGTATTGCGCTAAACGCCAGCGGGTTGAAGGCCACGGCGGCGGCGCTGGGCGGCGGGGCGGCTATCGGTGAGAGCGGGGCGTTTACAGCACCGCGCTATGCGGTGCAGGGCAAGAGCGTACAGACGGTCGGCGATGCGCTGAGCGTGCTGGACGGGGGGATCGCCAAAAACAGCGGCGATATCACCAGCCTGACCGACAGCCTGACGAGCATCAGCCAAGACATCAGCGCCGGCACCACGGGTTTGGTACAGCAAGACAGCGATACGCTAGGGGTAACCGTGGCGGCGTCGACCGGCGGCGGCACGGTGAGTATTGCCGGCCGAAATGGTAGCCGCGTACTGAGTGGAGTGAAAGCCGGTAAAAACAATGAAGATGCGCTTAATGTTGGCCAAATGAGTGATTTTTTAGGTGAGTTAGGCGGTACAGGTGCCTTCATTGACTCAACGACAGGAAGGATCAATGGGCCGCGTTTTAGCATCCAAGGCGTTTCCTATAATCTCGGTGATTCGCTTGCTGCTTTAGACAGTAGCATTGGAAATATTAAGGCCAGTTCAACTAACAATGTAAGTTATGACATTAATGATTCTAATAAGATTACACTGGGAAAAAACGATGAAAAACTCGGTGGTTCAGGTGCTCCTGTAGTTATTGCAAATTTAGCCGATGGAAAAGTTGAGGCCAAAAGTAAAGAAGCAGTCAATGGTGGGCAATTATATGAAGTTAAGAATCAGGTAGATAAAAACACTGCTGATATTAGTGATATGAAAAATAATGTTGATGGTATTTCAAACGGTACTGTAGGTCTTGTTCAACAAGATCCAAGTTCTAAAGAAATAAGTATTGGCAAGGATAAGAAAGGTGGTTCAATTTCTATTGCTGGAACAAGTGGTGATAGATTACTGACAGGTCTTGCTGATGGTGTCGCTGATAATGATGCCGTAACTGTTGGGCAAGTAAAAGACATTACTGCACAGTCGAGCACTGTGGTTACAAATAATAGTAGCAATAGAGTTAAAGCGATTGCTAGTGGACAAAATAGTACAGCAATGGGAGGTGGAGCTAGCGCTTCATCCAAGGACTCACTCGCTTTAGGAAGTATGGCTAAGGCAACCGGCAATAATTCTATCGCTTTAGGCAACGGTTCAACAGCTGATCGCGCTAATACACTGTCTATTGGTTCTGTTGGTGGAGAGCGTCAAATAACGAATGTTGCTCGAGGTACTGCGTCCACTGATGCAGTGAATGTTGCTCAATTGAATGAAGGATTGGAATCTATCAGCAGTTCCACTAATCAAAATTTCCGCAAGTTGGGCCGCAAAATGGATGCCATGAAAGACAAATTGAGTGGTGGAATTGCATCCGCGATGGCGATGGGGGCTTTACCTCAGCCTTTTGAGGCCGGAGCTGGGATGATGTCTATGGGCGGTGGTAGCTATAATGGTGAATCTGCTATTGCTCTCGGAGCATCTAAAGTTTCAGAAAATGGTAAATGGGTCACTAAACTTCAGGGGAGTTCGAATACTCAAGGAGATTATGGCGTATCCGTTGGAATTGGTTATCAGTGGTAAATATTAATATGAAGCGCCCTTTGTAGGGCGCTTAACTCAAGAAATTGCGAAGATATATTTTTTTATTACTTAGTTGTTTAATATTTTCGGGTTAAAGTTATGAATACTAAATATGTAATTGTTTTTTTATCCTCATTGTTAATTTATGGCTGTGATGGCAGTAGAACTGAAGTTGATCTTTCGTCTAAAAAACTAGATAAAATAATTGAAATCTCATCTCTACCAATAATCCAAAGTACACTCAATGACATATCACCATCTTTTGGTGGAAAGCGAAATGACACTATAATGAGCCATGTATGCGCATTATCTCAAGGCACTGAAAATCAGACTGATTTTGATAGTTTCTTTACTAGTAAGGGTATTGAGCTATCAAAGTTAGCTAAGGAAGATGAAGGCTTTGCACTTCTTTCAGATCGAGATATGAGAAAAAAACATACTGCATGTATAGCGTATATGGTTTCGTCATTGGTTGAACCATTGCAGAAGGATTATTACTTCAAGAAATCAGATAACTCTCCGTTGAAGAATAATGAGTTATCTTTAGAGTTAACAACCGTGTTAAGAGATAAGTTAAAAGTAGCTACTGCTACAGCGGAATTTTTTGCTCTAATCTCAACTAGACTTGAGCACAGCGATACGAAAAGTATTAAGGAGAGAAAGAAGGAGATCGCTGAACTAATCAGTCAATCTTACAGCGATTATTATCAGTTAATACATAATACTCATGCGCATGATAATAACTCACGTTATTACATCGATAGTTGGACTGACTCAGGTATTGTATTTTCTTCATCAGATGGTTATTTATTTGAATTAAATAATGATATTCTGACAGTTAAGTTATTTGGTGTTGATTGGTATGGGAATGGAAAACTTCTTGGGAAAACCTATTTTATGAAATCTAGTTGAGACTGTAATTATAATTGTTTAATTGCCTGTTTTTGATATGTTCACTCCATTAACGGAGACAGGCAAATTAAGGACAAGAAGAAAGTTTCCCCGCCCGGAACTGAACTGACCAAAGTTTCTACAACTGTATTCGATCTCAATGTATTTTTCAGCATGCTGACTAGAACTGTGCTCAATGCAGAACTTGCTCACTAGCTCGATCAAGAGAGAAATACCTCAAATCAGGATGAATACCCGCATCGCTATTCATCCCAAATACTCATAAAAATGGAGTATGCTGATCCACAGTTAACGGCTGATTATGAGCCGTTTTTACTATCGAGTTTGGTTACTGGCTGAGAGGTCATCTTTAATACTGTCGCAGTTACAAAGAATTAGAGGAAGATTCATCTAGTTTCCTCAATGGTGGCATGTCTTATAATTAATATATTAACACGATCTGTGAGTATTTTATTTCCTGAATATATAATCCTCCTAAGCATGATTGCATAGGAGGATTTGGATCTTAATTATCCTTGCGAACAAACCTTATTCCGACCGCTATCTTTGGCTATATATAGTCTTTTATCTGATATTGCCTGTAGTTCTTTTATATTATAACTTTTTATTTCTGAACTACATGCAACACCAAATGATGCAGATATATTGATTGAAACACCTTCCATTACTTCAATATTGTAGGTGCTGATCGCTTCACGAACTCTCTCAGCAAGAGATGTGCTATCTTCTAAACTCAGATATGGGCAAAAAATGCAAAACTCCTCACCACCTAGTCGACCAAGAATATCATTTTTACGAATATATTTTTTGATTATACTAGTTGTCTGTATTAGCACGGTGTCACCACCAAAATGCCCATAGGTATCATTGATAGTTTTAAATTTATCTAAATCTACTTGAATAATAGATATGGGCAATTTCAACTCTTTAAGTTTAGACAGTGAGGTATCAAGTTCATTATAGAATCCATTTCTGTTCAGAACACCAGTCAAAGTATCATGGCTCGCTTTCCATTCCAATGAAGATTGTAAAATATGCATTTCTTGTATTAGCTTTCTTATTAGCATATAGGAAAAAAGTAGTGCAAAGGTGAAGCTAGACCAAAGTAATATAGCAAAGACGAGTTGGGTTCCATACTCACTTTTAAGAACCTGCAAGGGCGAGTGAGTAACAAAAATAGCACCGTGCTCACCCTTTATTTTTTTATATGTAATAAAGTCAAAACCACTATAAAACCGACCAGTTGAATTTTTCTTGGTAAGTGTTAAAACTTTTTTTGCAATGTTACGATCTCCACCAGATGTGCTAGATGCAATAATATTTGCGTTCCCATCGATCCAAAAGTAATCTCCAGACTTTTTATTTTCGATAGAATCATTTAGCAGTACGCTCAGTTTTCTAACTTCGAAGTCAAAGCATATGACGCCAACAGTGATGTCATCAATAATAACGGGAACGTACATAGTTATAAGTTTACCTTCTTTATTCGGACCTAAGTATGCAGTTGTAAAGATATTTTCTTTAGAGGATTTTGATAGCTTCATTGCGTTTATAAAATATGAGCTATTTATCATGCGTTCGTACGTCTCTTCTATAGAATGAGAATTTGCATGTTTGCTAGGCGTTGTTGTTGAAAATAAACCAGACTTTGATACATAATAAATTCTACTTTCTACATTAAAATTATTGTTTGTTAATGGCAAAAGAGAAAATAGATGCTGTATTGCATTTATTTCATTTTCTAACATCTTTGAACTTACTGTTAAATGTAAATTTTGAAACTGTGATAGAAAATTATCACTAATTACATTAATATAAACACTATGATTGTTATCACTTTTTAAAATATACCTAAAGCTACCCGATGTTTTTGATTTTTGTATGATTTTTAGATATTCTTCATTCATGTCTTTCGATGGTTTTTTTTTGAATATATAACTAAAATAGTCTTCTAAGAATATAATTTTATTAACCTGATTAGCTTTATTTTCCATGATTATTTCATGAGTCCTAGTCATCTCATCAATAGTCGAGTTCATATAACTGCTTAACAGTGTATGCATTTGAGATATAAGAACAGCACCTATAAATAAAATAAAAATAGCAAAGATACTATCTATTATTTTAACTGGGTGTTTTTTCTTTAGAATATTTCCAATTGAAATCAATTTTTTGTCTCAGATACGTATTTTTATAGAATTGCATAGAATGCTAGCAAACGGGTGAATATTCAAATAAACTATTGATAGAGTACATGAGTTTTTTGAATGACGCAAGAATCCTATAAGGGGGGCTTATGTATACTTATATCCATACCTTTTGGTTCTTGATTTCTTATGGTTAATTGCTATAAAAAATAATTTTTAATGTCTTTTTTGAATGACTTAAAGCTACGATTTTTTATTTATGTCTTTAATGTTAAATGTTATTAACTTATTTTTTTTTGTATTTATTTTGGTAGTCTAGTTTAAAATTAAAAGCACGCCTACCAGAAAATCATACTGTAATTCAAGAGTAATTGATTCTTTATGAAGACACCAGAGGCAAACTATCAATAAATTCATGTAGCAGTTTTTCAGTGAAATGATTCTGGAGGTTATTGTTTTCTGAATATGTCTTCAAGATATAAGATAAGCGTGGAACTTGCATAGTTGTGCAGATTCCACTTACTAAAGTATGTAATTAATCTTTTAACTCGGACGCCGACGCTCGTGGGCATCGAAATAGTCGAGGTATTTGACGATGCCGTTCGCGATAGCCTGCGAGATCTGCTGGCGGAAGGCCACTGAGGTTAACAACTGTTCTTCCTGATGATTGGTGATAAACGAGGTTTCAACCAACACCGAGGGAATCGACGGTGATTTTAAAACCGCAAACGCGGCTTGTTCGGTATGCTGGCTGTGCAGATGATGCACCGGTTTAATATGGTCTAACAGGTGTCGGCCTAGCGTGAGGCTATTTTTGATGGTGTCGGTTTGCACCAAATCGAACAGCACCTGCTGAAGATAATTATTATCCTCATCGGCGTATTTCGCCCCAGCCACTTTGTCGGCATCGTTTTCGCGCTGCGACATATATTTTGCCATCGTGCTGCTCGCGCCGCGGTTGGAGAGGGCAAACACCGATGCGCCTGATGCGGTTGGGCTGGTAAATCCATCGGCGTGGATAGAAACGAACAGGTCGGCCTGATGCTGATGGGCAATTTCTACCCGCTTATACAGTGGGATAAAGAAATCATCTTCACGCGTCATTTTCACGTCAATATTGCCGTGTTCGCGCAGGTGATCGCGCACGTAGTGGGCAATCTCTAACACCACATGTTTCTCTTTGGCTCCTTGATGACCCACAGCCCCTGGATCGATGCCGCCGTGACCCGGATCGAGCATGATGACCTTGCGAGCACCCGGTGCTTTTTTTGCCGGTTTTGCCGTTAAGGCGGTGCTGCTGGCGGAGGCCGCGTCGATTTTACTTCCCGCCAGCGCCATCGCCGCCAATCCAAACAGGAGGAACTGACGACGGGAAGTGTATTTAGGCAATAAACGGAAGTGGGAGAAATTCTTCATGTGATGAATGATTCATTAGCCATTGATAACAAACAGAGGCTGAATAGTAGCGCGTCGCTACCGCAATGATCGAGTTGAGAACTATTTCGAACTGTTACCTTGTTTGAGTCTGTTCATAGAACGGGACTTTACTGCTTTACAGCGCTGGGTTTGTTATTCATTTTGATGTTCTATTCGATATTGAAGATGCATAGGCCATCGCGATGAAATCTAATTCTGCTGATAACGCTGTTAATTCGCTGTCTGTTGTCCTTTCTCGTCGTGACTGGGAAAATCCTATTTGCACGCAATATCAACGCTTACCGGCTCATCCGCCTTTTAATAGCTGGCGTAATACGCAGGATGCGCAAAACGATCGGCCTTCGTTGCAGCGGATTTCACTGAATGGCGTTTGGGCATTTAGCTATTTTAGCCAACCTGAACAGGTGCCAGAATCTTGGCGGCATGCGGACTTAGACGATGCCGATGCCTTACAGGTGCCGTCTAACTGGCAAATGGCGGGCTATGATGCACCTATCTATACCAACATCACCTATCCGATTCCGGTCAATCCTCCGTTTGTGCCACAGCAAAACCCCACGGGATGTTATTCGCTGGCGTTTAGCGTGGATGATGCGTGGCTGGCGCAGGGGCAGACGCGGGTTATTTTTGACGGCGTAAATTCTGCTTTTTATCTGTGGTGTAATGGTCAGTGGATTGGTTATTCGCAGGATAGTCGGCTGCCCGCCGAGTTTGATCTCACCCATGCGCTGCATTCAGGGGAAAACCGGCTGGCGGTGCTGGTGCTACGCTGGAGCGACGGCACCTATCTTGAAGATCAGGATATGTGGCGCATGAGCGGCATTTTTCGTGATGTAACGTTGCTGCATAAACCCGCCACTCACCTGTGCGATGTTCAGATTAGAACGCATCTGGGAGCCGGCTTTTATCACGCCGATCTTGAGGTTTTGGTGCGGCTGAATCGTCCTGAACCGAGCTATTATGCCCGTGTGGATCTGTGGCGAAACGATCGCTGCGTTGCCGAACATCAGCAGGCTATCGTCAGTGATATTGTGGATGAGCGCGGCACCTATGACGATCGCACTACGCTGCGTTTGCGGGTGGATAAGCCTCTGTTGTGGAGTGCGGAAGAACCCCATCTCTATCGTGCGGTGGTTTCACTCTGTGACGAGCAGGGCGGTATTGTTGAGGTTGAAGCCTATGACGTTGGATTTCGTCAGATAGAAATCAGCCATGGGCAGCTCCAACTGAACGGAAAACCCTTATTGATACGCGGCGCCAATCGTCATGAGCACCACCCTGAACATGGGCAGGTGATGGACGAAGAAACCATGCGCCGCGATATTATTTTACTCAAGCAGCACAATTTTAATGCGGTGCGCTGTTCCCATTATCCCAACCATCCACTGTGGTATCGGCTGTGTGATCAATACGGTTTGTACGTGGTGGATGAGGCCAATATCGAAACGCACGGCATGATCCCCATGAATCGCTTAAGTGACGATCCGGTTTGGTTCAACGCCATGAGCGAACGCGTGACGCGTATGGTGCAGCGCGATCGTAACCATCCGTCGATTATTATCTGGTCGCTGGGGAACGAGTCTGGCCACGGCTGTCATCATGATGCGCTTTATCGCTGGGTAAAAACTAACGATCCGACTCGACCTGTTCAATATGAAGGGGGGGGCGCGAATACTGCCGCCACTGATATCCTTTGCCCGATGTATGCGCGCGTAGATCAAGATCAGCCGCACCCAACGGTGCCCAAATGGTCAATTAAAAAGTGGGTCGGTCTGCCGGACGAAGCGCGTCCGCTGATCCTGTGTGAATATGCTCACGCGATGGGTAACAGCTTGGGTGGTTTTGATCGCTATTGGCAGGCATTCCGCAAGTATCCGCGTTTACAGGGCGGTTTTGTGTGGGATTGGGTCGATCAGGCGTTGACTAAAGTGGATGAACAGGGCGAAGCGTATTGGGCATACGGAGGAGATTTTGGCGACACGCCAAACGATCGCCAGTTTTGCCTGAATGGTTTAGTGTTCCCCGATAGAACACCGCATCCGGCGTTGTTTGAAGCTCAGCGTGCCCAGCAGTTCTTCCAGTTCCGTTTGGTCGAACAAAACCCGCTCAGCGTAGAAATCACCAGTGAATATCTGTTTCGAACCAGCGATAACGAGCAGCTATTTTGGAACGTCGCGCAGGATGGAGATATTCTGGCTGCGGGATGTATTGACCTCAATCTGCTGGCGGAAACCTCGCAGCATATCGTGTTGGGCGATATGCCTGAGAGTATTTCTTCAGGTGAACGGTGGCTTAACGTCGAAGTTCGCCAGCGTGAAGCGACGCCGTGGTCGGATGAACATCACCGCTGCGCGTGGGATCAGTGGCGATTGGCTCAGCCGCTTGCTCTAACGATGGCTAGTGAAGCGTGCGGCACAATGCCGCGTTTGGAAACGTCTGGTGATGAGCATTGCGTCATTTGGCAAGATCAGCGCTGGCAGTTTAGCCGCCAAACTGGCCTGCTCGAACAGTGGTGGCAGGGTGACAAAGCCACGCTGTTAACACCGCTGCAAGACAACTTTACGCGTGCGCCGCTCGATAATGATATTGGCGTGAGTGAAGTGGCGCGCATCGATCCCAACGCGTGGGTTGAGCGCTGGAAAAAGGCAGGCATGTACGCGCTGGACGTTCAGTTGTTGCAATGTGCTGCTGATGTGGTTTCTCAAGGTATTCAAATCACGACAGAGCATGCTTACCATAACCAGCAAGCGGTGTTGTTTATCAGCCGGAAAACCTATCTGGTCGATCATCAGGGCAAGCTACATATCACCGTGGCGGTGGATGTGGGCCACGGGATGCCTACGCCTGCTCGCATTGGCTTAAGCTGTCAGGTGGCTGAAGTGACTTCTGATGTCACATGGCTGGGGCTTGGCCCACATGAAAACTATCCTGACCGACAGCTCGCCGCGCAGTATGGGCGCTGGACGTTGCCACTTTCTGAGTTGCATACCCCTTATATTTTCCCAAGCGAAAATGGACTGCGCTGTCATACGCGACAGCTGGAATTTGGGCGCTGGAAATGGCAGGGGAATTTCCATTTTGGCTTAAGCCGATTCAGCCAGAGACAGCTGATGAATACCTCTCACCAGCATCGATTACATGAAGAACAGGGCGTGTGGGTTAACATTGATGGCTTTCATATGGGCGTCGGCGGGGACGATTCATGGAGCCCCAGCGTGAGCCCCGATTTCCTGCTCAGCGATACGCATTATCGCTATTCCCTGGTTTGGTTTGCCGACCGGCCAGCGTCTTTCGGATAAGCCCATGGAAACAGTAAGATAACTTTTTCGTTGCGTATCGAAGGATTCCGGCGATAATTAGGTATTAATACAAATAATTACGGTTAGAACCATGGAAATCCGCGTTTTTAAACAAGCTGATTTTGAAGAAGTTACTACGCTATGGGAGCGTTGCGACCTGCTGCGCCCGTGGAACGATCCGGAGACGGATATTGAGCGTAAGCTCAATCACGACGCGGATTTATTTCTTGTCGCGGAAGTCGGCGGTGAGGTGGTGGGGACCGTCATGGGCGGCTACGACGGTCACCGTGGCACGGCGTATTATCTGGGGGTTCACCCTGATTTTCGCGGTCGTGGCATTGCCAATGCATTGATCAGTCGCCTCGAGAAAAAGCTGATCGCCCGCGGCTGCCCAAAAATTCAAATCTTGGTCAGTGAAGAAAATGATGCGGTCATCGGCATGTATGAGAAGCTGGACTACGAAACGCAGGACACCTTGTGTCTGAGCAAAAGGCTGATTGAAGATCACGAATACTGATCGCGCTTTTATGTTGGGCTCGTTATTGTGCAAAGCAGGATAACGAGCTGAAACGTCTGGTTTATTTCCTATGAGTGGCTATGCTCCATCGCACCTATTCCCCCGATGATTTTAATACCCACGGCATGTTGCGCTTACCGTGGGTATTTTGGCTGGTTTTGATATTACAGGCTAAAACCTGGTTTTTATTTGTGGTGGCGGGCTCGTCGCGCCAGCAAGGTGCCGATCTGCTGGCGCTGTTTTATCCCGATCGCGGGTTATTTTGGAGCGGAATGCTTGTCGGTCTTCCGGCGGCTTTGGGCTTTTTATTGAGCGGTCGCCGCCATTTATGGAAAGGTCTTTGGAAAAGCTGGCGTTGGGTATTAATTCTCACCACGCTGGCACAAATGGGGCTACAGGCCGTACCTTTTTGGACCAACAGCAATGATGTCACGCTGCTCTCTTTAGTCATTCTGTTGTTGGATTTGCTGGCGGTAGCCTATTTGCTGTTTAACTCCCGGCTGATTGATAGCTTCAAGATAAGCGAATCATTTAACACTGAGGCCTAAGTGCGAATGACGCGTTAAGGTGAAATTAGGAAAAAGTTTTCGGCACTTTTTCCCAGATGTGCACTCCAACCAGCCAGATAAACTTTCTCGGGCGTGCTGACCACGACTCGATACCAAGGAGCATTCGCATGAATTTTCGTCCTCTGTTGTTAGTGGTTCCGCTGTTATTAACGGGCTGCTCTACGATGAGTCATATGTCATGGTCCAGCTTGTCACCGCTAAACTGGTTTGGTAGCTCGGTAGAAGTGAGCGATATGGGTGTTGCCGGTATCAATACCAATACGCCGCTAAACGAAGCCGCTATCAATAAGGCGCTGGATGATGATTATCGCCTACGTTCTGGTATGGGCACGCGTAACGGAACCGTCACCTCGTTTTATCAGGCGCTGGACGGTGACACGCTGGTGATGACCATCAGCGGCGATGACAAAGGCACCGTGAAACGCGTTAACGTTGAGAGCGATGCGATTAAAACGGCATGGGGCGTAAAAATAGGCACGCCGTTTAGCGATCTCTATGAAAAAGCCTATGGCGTGTGCCAGAAAGGTCAGGGCGATAACGCCAACGACGTTGAATGCGTAGCGAAAGAGAGCCGCCATGTGAGCTATCTGTTCAGCGGTGAATGGCATGGGCCAGAAGGCTTAATGCCGTCTGACGATACGCTGAAAAACTGGAAGATTACGCAGATTGTTTGGCACGCCAACGCGATCTAAATTCTTTCACTCAGCGCGACAGCCTACCTTTTGAAGCGCCGATTTGAATGTTTAAATTCGGCGCTTTTCCTCACTAAATACCTCTTTTTTGTTCTGAATTCTTGCTTTTTAGCAAGGCAACGCCCTCGGCATAGCGTAAACTACGCGCAATTAAATCGCGCTTTGAGCGTTACGCCGTTCGTTTAAGAGATCGAGATACACGGGTCTACCACACTGCGAGGCGCTCCGGCGGCTTACGCCGCTACGACCCCATCGGTGTGCTCTCCCTAAAATCGAGCTGAAGTGAACGATGTTAGCTTTGAGCGCGGCAAATCAGTCAAAAAGGGAGATGAGGTTTAATGTCTCAGCCACAAAGCGGTATTTTATTAGAGCATTGTCGTTTTGGTATTTTTATTGAAGCCATGGTGCAAGGCGATCTTGATGCAGTACGTCAGGGATGCAAAGCCTTCGTCAAAAGCTTGGAAGAACTGCAAGCACAATATCCTCAGGAACGTTTAGGCGCGGTTATCGCTTTCGGTAACGATGTTTGGCGCGATCTTTCCGCAGGCGTTGGTGCGCCAGATCTGAAACCTTTTACCCCACTTGGCAAAGGTTTAGCACCGGCAACGCAGCGTGACCTGCTGATCCACATTCAGTCTTTACGCCACGATATCAACTTCTCTTTAGCTCAGGCCGCGCTGGCCGCCTTTGGTAACAGCATTCACGTTGAAGAAGAAGTGCACGGTTTCCGCTGGGTCGAAGAGCGCGATTTGAGCGGCTTCATTGACGGCACCGAAAACCCGAAAGATGAGCAGCGTCCTATCGTGGGTGTGATCGGCAATGACGACGCCGATGCAGGCGGTAGCTACGTATTTGTGCAGCGCTGGGAGCACAACCTTAAGCAATGGGGTCGTTTCAGCACTGAGCAACAAGAGCAGATTATCGGTCGTACTAAGCACGACAGCGAAGAGCTCGATCCAGAATCACGCCCAGATACCTCACACGTTAGCCGTGTTGACCTGAGCGAAGATGGCAAAGGCCTGAAAATTCTGCGTCAAAGCCTGCCGTATGGCACCGCTAGCGGCGCACATGGTCTGATGTTTATTGCGTATTGTGGCCGTTTGCACAATATCGAAAAACAGCTGCTAAGCATGTTTGGTGACTTAGACGGCAAGCGCGATCAGCTATTGCGCTTCAGTAAAGCGGTAACCGGCAGCTACTACTTTGCGCCGTCGTTAGATCGCTTATTGTCACTGTAATTCGCACCTAACCGCTTGCTTCTGCGGGCGGTTATTTCTCTCACATTCACCCTCAATTTCTCCCTCACATCTCTATTCTAAAATGCCTTATAGCATTTGATGCTTTCTGAGTCCCAAACGATATATAAAACCGTTACAGGTTAGCCTCCAGTTATAAATACACTAACAGTCATAAAGACGACATGCGTGGTCGTTTTCACAGACTGACTGAAGGTGAACGATGAAACTGAATAAGCTCAAAGGATGGACGCTGGCGACGTTGCTGATTTCTGGCGGAGCGTCGGCGGCTGAACTGCTGAACAGCTCTTATGACGTTTCTCGCGAGCTGTTCACCGCACTTAACCCGGCCTTTGAAACCCAATGGCAGAAAGAGGGGAACGCGGCGCTGACCATCAAGCAGTCTCATGCGGGTTCCTCTAAACAGGCTTTGGCCATCTTGCAGGGGCTGCGTGCGGACGTTGTGACCTACAATCAGGTCACCGACGTGCAGATCCTGCACGATCGCGGCAATCTGATCCCCGCAGACTGGCAGGCTCGCCTGCCGAATAACAGCTCACCATTCTATTCCACCATGGCGTTTTTAGTGCGTAAGGGAAACCCGAAGCAGATCCATGATTGGAACGATCTGGTGCGCAGCGATGTGAAGCTGATCTTCCCTAATCCAAAAACCTCAGGCAACGGGCGTTATACCTATCTTGCCGCATGGGGCGCGGCGAATTTAAGCGATGGTGGCGATCAGGCTAAAAGCCGCGAGTGGATGAAACGCTTTCTTGGCAACGTAGAAGTGTTTGATACCGGCGGCCGTGGTGCCACGACGACGTTTGTGGAACGTAATTTAGGCGACGTGCTGATTAGCTTTGAATCTGAAGTAAAAAACATTCAAAAACAGTACGGTGACGCGGGCTATGAGGTGATCGTTCCTCCGGTGGATATTCTGGCTGAATTCCCCGTTGCGTGGGTAGACAAAAACGTTGAGCGCAACGGCACAGAAAAAGCCGCCAAGGCCTATTTGAACTACCTCTATTCGCCGGAGGCACAAAAAATTATCACCAGCTTTAACTACCGCGTGTATGACAAACAGGCGATGGCCGCGGCCAAAGGGCAGTTCCCTGAAACCAAGCTGTTCCGCGTTGAAGATCAGTTTGGTAGCTGGCCGAAGGTGATGCAAACGCACTTCGCCACCGGCGGTGAGCTTGACCAACTGTTAGCAGAAGGGCACCGGTAATGTTGTTGTCTCGCGCTGCACCTAAAAGGGTTTTGCCCGGCTTTACCCTGAGTCTGGGCAGTAGCCTGCTGTATACCTGTTTAATTTTGTTGTTGCCGTTAAGCGCGCTGGTCATGCAGCTCTCGCAAATGACGTGGCAGCAGTATTGGGACGTGATCACCAACCCACAGGTGGTGGCCGCCTATAAAGTGACGTTGCTGGCGGCGGGTGTTGCCAGCATATTCAACGCGATATTTGGCATGCTGATGGCGTGGATCCTAACTCGCTATGAGTTTCCTGGGAAAACCCTGTTGGATGGGCTGATGGATCTGCCGTTTGCTCTGCCAACGGCGGTAGCAGGGCTAACGCTGGCGGGGCTTTTTTCGACCACGGGCTGGTATGGACAATGGCTGGCGATGATAGATATCAAAGTCGCTTTCACGTGGCTTGGTATTGCCGTCGCGATGGCGTTTACCAGTATTCCGTTTGTGGTTCGCACCGTGCAGCCGGTGCTGGAAGAACTCGGCCCTGAGTATGAAGAGGCCGCGCAGACGCTAGGCGCTTCACGCTGGCAGAGCTTCCGCAAAGTGGTGTTTCCCGAAGTTGCGCCTGCGCTGTTAGCGGGAACCGCGCTGTCGTTCACCCGTAGCCTCGGTGAGTTTGGCGCGGTGATTTTTATTGCGGGCAATATTGCATGGAAGACGGAAGTGACGTCGCTGATGATTTTTATCCGTCTGCAAGAATTTGATTATCCAGCGGCGAGTGCGATTGCCTCGGTGATCTTGGCGGCATCGTTGCTGCTGTTGTTTAGCATTAACACGTTGCAAAGCCGCTTCGGCAAACGTATTGGGGGGCATTAATGGCTGACTTATCTGCATGGCAAGGCAACAGCCAACAACTTCGCCCCAAGATCGACTGGCTGAAATGGTTTTTGATCGGCAGCGGCGTGCTGCTTTCGGTGCTGTTGTTGCTGGTGCCGATGATTTCGATTTTTGCTTTGGCGTTTTCTGAAGGCGCTGGCGTGGTGTGGAAGAACCTTAGCGATCCCGACATGCTGCATGCGATTTGGCTCACGGTGCTGGTGGCGTTGATTACGGTTCCGGTCAATCTGGTGTTTGGTACGTTGCTGGCATGGCTGTGCACGCGCTTTGTGTTCCCCGGTCGCCAGCTGTTGCTGACGCTGATTGATATTCCTTTTGCGGTGTCGCCGGTGGTGGCAGGGCTGCTCTATCTGCTGTTTTACGGATCGAACGGCCCGCTGGGCGGTTGGTTGGATGCGCATGATATTCAACTGATGTTCTCGTGGCCGGGCATGGTGTTAGTTACGGTATTTGTGACCTGTCCGTTTGTGGTTCGCGAACTGGTGCCGGTGATGATGAGTCAAGGGAGTCACGAAGATGAAGCAGCGGTGCTGCTGGGTGCTTCTGGCTGGCAGATGTTTCGTCGCGTGACGCTGCCGAATATCCGTTGGGCGCTGTTATATGGCGTGGTGCTGACGAACGCGCGTGCGATTGGTGAATTTGGCGCGGTGTCGGTGGTTTCCGGTTCGATACGGGGTGAAACCTACACGTTGCCGCTACAGGTTGAATTGCTGCATCAGGATTACAACACCGCCGGAGCGTTTACCGCCGCCGCGCTGTTGACGCTGATGGCGATTGTAACGTTGTTCTTGAAAAATATGCTGCAATGGCGCTTGAACCGACAGGTGGTTCACGCTGCGCGGGAGGACGTGAAATGAGCATTGAAATTAAACAGGTCAACAAATACTTTGGCCGCACCAAAGTTCTGAACGACATTTCTCTGACCATTCCGTCTGGCCAGATGGTGGCGCTGCTTGGCCCATCCGGATCGGGTAAAACCACGCTGTTGCGAATTATTGCCGGTTTAGAAGGGCAGAGCGGCGGTCAGCTCAGCTTTAACGGTAATGACGTGAGTCGCCTGCATGCGCGCGATCGTCGCGTGGGTTTTGTCTTCCAGCATTACGCCCTGTTTCGCCATATGAGCGTGTTCGATAACGTGGCCTTTGGCTTAACGGTGCTGCCGCGTCGCGAGCGTCCATCAACGGCGGCGATTAAACAGAAAGTGGAACAGTTGTTGGAAATGGTTCAGCTTGCCCATCTGGCCGATCGTTTTCCTTCCCAGCTCTCCGGTGGACAAAAGCAGCGTGTTGCTCTGGCACGCGCGTTAGCCGTTGAGCCTGAAATTTTGCTGTTGGATGAACCTTTTGGCGCGTTGGATGCACAGGTGCGTAAAGAGCTGCGCCGCTGGTTACGCCAGTTACATGAAGAGCTGAAATTCACCAGCGTGTTCGTGACTCACGATCAGGAAGAAGCCATGGAAGTGGCGGATCAGATCGTGGTGATGAGCCAAGGGAATATCGAGCAGATTGGCTCGCCTGATGATGTGTGGCGTGAGCCTGCCAGCCGGTTTGTGCTGGAGTTCTTGGGCGAAGTGAATAAAGTCGGTGGCGAAATTCGTGGCTCGCAGATTTACATCGGTGAGCATCATTGGCCTTTGGCATTCTCGCCGTTGCATCAAGGCAAAGTTGATATGTTCCTGCGTCCGTGGGAAATGGAGGTCAGCTTACAGGCTAATGCGCGCTGTCCGTTGCCCGTTCAGGTCTTGGAAGTGAGCCCACGCGGACACTATTGGCAGCTTACCGTGCAGCCGCAGGGTTGGCATCCTGAGCCTATCAGCGTGGTGATGCTGGAAGGCAATGGTACACAGGCTCCTAAACGCGGCGGTCGATATTTTGTGGGTGGTCTGAATGCGCGCTTGTATGCGGGCGATACGCCCTTGCAGCCGGTAGCGCTGGCTAAAAGTGCTTAGATCCTTTCCCCGTCTTTTGCTTCGAAGGGCGGGGATTTAGATTGTGCCTCTTCAACATCTCCGCTTTTGCATTACACTAAACTTCTCATCTTTTGTCTAAATAGGTAACCGCTCGTGAGTTCTCTGGAATCTTGTATTGGAAACACGCCTTTAGTGCAGCTGCAGCGCATGGCTGCGGGCACGGGGAGTGAGGTCTGGGTCAAACTGGAAGGGAATAATCCGGCTGGCTCGGTTAAGGATCGCGCAGCGCTGTCGATGATTCAGCAGGCTGAACTGCGTGGCGAGATTAAACCAGGTGATACCTTGATTGAGGCAACCAGCGGCAATACCGGTATTGCATTAGCGATGATCGCGGCGCTGAAAGGTTACCGCATGAAATTACTGATGCCGGAAAATATGAGCCAAGAGCGTCAGGCTTCCATGCGTGCATACGGTGCCGAGCTGATTTTAGTCAGCCGTGAACAGGGCATTGAGGGC
Organism: Hafnia sp. CBA7124; assembly: GCF_002355555.1. Lineage (NCBI taxonomy): Bacteria > Pseudomonadati > Pseudomonadota > Gammaproteobacteria > Enterobacterales > Hafniaceae > Hafnia > Hafnia sp. CBA7124. Next base: position 1,379,347 of record NZ_AP017469.1, read on the forward strand.
GCTCGCGATCTCGCACAGCAAATGGCCGACCGTGGTGAAGGGATGATCCTCGATCAGTTTAATAATGCGGATAACCCGCTAGCGCATTTCACCACCACAGGGCCGGAGATTTGGCAACAGACGCAGGGCAAGGTGACGCATTTCGTGTCCAGTATGGGCACCACGGGCACGATTACCGGCGTTGGCCGTTTCTTAAAGCAGCAGAGTGATACGGTAAAGATTGTCGGTCTACAGCCCTCTGAAGGCTCTAGTATTCCGGGGATCCGCCGTTGGCCGCAGGAATACTTGCCGGGAATTTATCGCCCAGAACTGGTGGATGAGGTAATGGATATGTCACAACAGTTGGCAGAAGAAACCATGAAACGCTTGGCGCGTGAAGAAGGGCTGTTCTGCGGCGTGAGTTCCGGTGGTGCTGTTGCTGGGGCACTGCGTGTGGCGCAGGAGAATCCGGGAAGCACAGTGGTGGCGATAATATGTGACCGAGGCGATCGCTATTTATCGACCGGCGTGTTCAACGAATGAGATTCGTTGAATAGCTCTTGCTGTTTGCGGGCGAAGGTTAAATCTCCGCGCGCAGCCAATAAAAAACGGAGCCTTAGGCTCCGTTTTTTCATGCTAAATCACATTATTTTTTAATGCGAATAACTGGGGTTTCGCCAACAACGACGGTACCAGAAAGCTTAGTCAGCTCTTTGATTTCGTCCATGTTAGAGATAACAACCGGAGTCAGGGTAGACTTGGCTTTTTCTTCCAGCAGCGCCAGATCGAACTCGATCACAACGTCGCCTTTCTTAACACGCTGGCCTTCTTCAGCGATGCGTTTGAAGCCTTCGCCTTTCAGTTCAACGGTGTCGATACCAAAGTGAACAAACAGCTCAATGCCACTGTCTGACTCGATTGAGAATGCATGGTTTGTTTCAAAGATTTTGCCAATGGTTCCATCAACGGGAGCAACCATTTTGTTGCCTGTTGGTTTGATAGCGATGCCATCACCAACGATCTTCTCTGCAAATACAACGTCCGGCACATCTTCAATGTTGACAATTTCACCAGACAACGGAGCAAAAATTTCAATGCTGCTCGTGTCTTTCTTGTCGTCTGAAACCAGAGATTTCAGTTTATCAAACAAACCCATGATCTTCTCCTAAGCAAGTAATGTTGGGCGGCGCCCAGCGCATGAATTAGCAGATAGTTTTTTCTTCAATGAACTTGTTGACCACGTTCATTAAATCTTCTGCTGTTGGCTGGTTCAGAGCTTCATCTGCCAGTGCCTTCACATCTTCAAAATTCGAATTACGAATGATTTTTTTGATGCGAGGGATAGAGATAGAACTCATGCTGAACTCATCCAGCCCCATGCCCAAAAGAAGCAGTGTAGCACGTTCATCACCAGCAAGCTCGCCGCACATACCGGTCCACTTACCTTCCGCGTGAGACGCGTCGATGACCTGTTTGATTAGGGTCAACACTGACGGAGACATAGGGTTGTAGAGATGAGAAATCAGCTCGTTTCCGCGATCTACCGCTAGAGTATACTGGGTTAAGTCATTTGTCCCAATACTAAAGAAGTCAACTTCCTTCGCTAAATGACGTGCGATGGTTGCCGCTGCTGGAGTTTCAACCATAACGCCGACTTCGATGGTTTCGTCGAAGGCTTTACCTTCTTCGCGCAGTTGGGTTTTCAGCATTTCCAACTCAGCTTTCAGCTCACGCACTTCCTCAACGGAAATGACCATTGGGAACATGATGCGCAGTTTGCCGAATGCAGAAGCACGCAGGATAGCGCGCAGCTGAGCATGCAGGATCTCTTTACGATCTAAACAGATACGAATTGCACGCCAGCCCAGGAATGGGTTTTCTTCTTTTGGCAGATCCATGTACGGCAGATCTTTGTCGCCGCCGATGTCCATCGTACGCACGATGACGGCCTGAGAACCCATACCTTCAGCTACAGCTTTATAAGCTTGGAACTGTTCTTCTTCTGTTGGGAACGCATCGCGATCCATGAATAGGAATTCAGTACGGTATAAACCAACGCCTTCAGCGCCGTTACGTTCAGCACCGGCGATATCGCGCACGGTACCGATGTTGGCACAGACTTCAACCTGATGTCCGTCCAGCGTGATAGCTGGCAGATCTTTCAGTTTCACCAGTTCGTTCTTTTCAGACACATACTGGTTCTGTACCGCTTTCAATTCTTCAACGATTTCTGCCGTCGGGTTGACGTAGATTTTGTTGTTAACGGCGTCGAGGATCAGGAAATCGCCGTTTTTGACTTGTTTGGTCACGTCAGAGGTGCCCACAATCGCTGGCAGTTCCAGAGAACGCGCCATGATAGAGGTGTGGGAAGTACGGCCGCCCAGATCGGTGATGAAGCCGAGAACCTTGTTCAGATTCAGCTGTGCGGTTTCTGACGGAGTCAGGTCGGTGGCAACCAGAATAACTTCGTCCTGAATTGCGCTTAAATCAACGATGGTCATGCCGAGAATGTTCATCAGCAGACGTTTACCGATGTCACGCACGTCAGCCGCGCGCTCTTTCAGGTATTCGTCGTCCAGCTCTTCCAGAGCCTTCGCTTGACCTTCGACAACTTCGTGAGCCGCAGCGTCCGCGGTCATTTTGCTGTCTTTAATGAGGGCTATGATTTCCTGCTCAAGCTCTTCGTCTTCCAACAACATGATGTGGCCTTCGAAGATGGCGGCTTTCTCTTCGCCAAAGGTCTCGCTTGCTTTCACTCTGATGGCTTCAAGCTGTACAGATGCTTTATCACGACCAGATTTAAAACGAGCGATCTCTTGCTCCACTTCTTCAGCAGCGATTTTTTTCCGGTTGATGATAATCTCATCTTCTTTCAGTAAGAGTGCCTTACCAAAAGCAATGCCCGGCGATACTAAGATACCTGAAATCATAACCCTACCTTACTGTTGACTGGTTAAACTAAACGGATTGGACTTGAGGATTACTCAAGTTCTGCCATCAGTTTTACCAAATGTTCAACGGCTTTCTGCTCATCTTCACCTTCAGCGGCGATAGTCACTACGGTGCCTTGGGTCAGACCCAGAGTCTGCAGTTTAAACAGGCTCTTAGCGCTTGCGCTTTTACCGTTAGAGGTCACGGTGATGTCAGAAGTGAAGCCTTTTGCTTCTTTAACGAACTGAGCAGCAGGGCGGGTGTGCAGACCATTCGGAGCGGTAATCGTAACTTCTTGCTGGAACATAGGTTTCCCCAACTATTTTTGAATTAATGTTGTGGGGCTAAAGTTTAGCTTAAATACTGAACTTCAGCCTGTTTTCAGTTAGCGCCTAACTCGTGGAGCAGTAGCAGCCTGAGCGTTGTAGAAAATGTGTTCAAGATAGAAACTATCGTGAATACGTTCGCTAATAACATCCGTATTATGCCGCTATCGTGATGCTCAGGACAAATCAGTAAATCGATTCAGCTGACTTGACGCAACACTCCGCTTTATTTCGCGCTTCAAAATAATTGCTTGGTTAAATACTAGACCCGGGCAGGAAAAGCAAGTTTGGGCAGGTAAAAACTTTGAACTGCGCCACAAAAAAGCACCCATTTGGGTGCTTTTTTAGCATGATTAGAACATCAGCATCACTGTTGCAATTCTTGTTCTGTGAACAGATCTGCGAACAATGCCGTGCTTAAATAGCGTTCACCCGAGGAAGGCAGAATAACCACAATTGTTTTGTCAGTAAAGTCTGGATCGTTAGCAAGTTTTTCCGCTGCAACAACTGCCGCACCCGAAGATATTCCGGCCAAGATGCCTTCTTCTTCCATCAGACGGCGAGCCATCGCAATGGCTTCGTCGTTGCCAACCAGCGCCACGCGGTCAACCAGATTTAAATCGAGGTTTTCAGGAATGAAGCCAGCGCCGATACCTTGAATTTTGTGTGGGCCTGGTTTGATTTCTTCTCCGGCCAGCGCCTGAGTGATAACCGGTGAGCTTTCAGGTTCAACGGCAACGGTGATGACTTTTTTGCCTTTGGTGTTTTTCAGGTAACGGCTGGTGCCGGTTAGAGTACCGCCGGTACCGACGCCAGAAATCAGCACGTCGACTTGACCATCGGTGTCTTCCCAAATCTCTGGGCCGGTGGTTTTTTCATGAATTTCTGGGTTAGCGGGGTTGCTAAACTGCTGGAGCAGAACGAAACGTTTTGGATCGCTCGCCACAATTTCTTCGGCTTTGGCAATGGCGCCTTTCATGCCTTTGGCACCTTCGGTCAGTACCAGATTCGCGCCTAAGGCCTTGAGGAGTTTACGGCGTTCAAGGCTCATGGTTTCTGGCATGGTGAGCGTCAGCTTGTAACCACGCGCGGCGGCCACAAAGGCCAATGCAATACCGGTGTTACCGCTGGTTGGTTCAACCAGCTCAATGCCCGGTTTTAAAATGCCGCGTTTTTCGGCATCCCAGATCATATTGGCGCCGATGCGGTCTTTGACGCTAAAACTTGGGTTACGAGATTCCACTTTCGCCAAAATACGACCATTGCCGATACGATTCAGACGAACAAGCGGCGAATGACCGATTGTCAGGGAGTTGTCTTCAAAAATCTTGCTCATAGCACGTCCTTTAACTCTATGAAATACAGGGAACATTAATTGAGCATACGCGAATACAACCCGTTGGGAAGTAAAGAAATCATATATGCTTATTTCAATATGCGATTAGGTTTCATGAAGCGGAAGTTTAGCTGAGACAGGAATCGAGCAGAGCAGCCGGAGCTGCTCTTGGAAGGAGTACGGGGGAGGGTTACGGCTGAATGCGAGAATACTCTGCGCGGTAACGATCAACCCACATGGCAGTCGCGCCACAAACGGCAACCGGCATGATCACCAGATTTAAAATCGGGATCATGGTAAACAGGCTGGTCAATGCGCCAAACTGTAGGTTATCGACTTTATTGCGGCGCAGGGCATCGCGCATGTCTGGGAAACTCACCTTGTGGTTATCAAACGGATAATCACAGTACTGAATAGACATCATCCATGCGCTGAACAGGAACCACAGCACAGGCGCAACGGTTTGTCCCACGCCCGGAATAAAATACAAAATCAGCAAGACGATGGCGCGTGGCAGATAGTAGGCCAGCTTTTTCCATTCACGCGCCATAATTCTCGGCACGTCTTTGACCACGCTCCAAATGCCCGTATCCGGCAGCGGTTTACCGGTTAATACGCCTTCTAACTGCTCAGCCAGCAGGCCGTTAAACGGCGCGGCTATCCAGTTGGCTATGGTGCTGAATAAATAACTGAAGACCAAAACGATCGAAATAACGGCCAGCGGCCAGAGTAAATAGCTAAGCCACTGTAGCCAGTCAGGCACGTGACTCATCAAACTTGGGATCCAAGCGCCTAGCTGATTGAATAGCCACCAGAACGCTAAGCCCATTAAAACGATGTTCACCAACAATGGCATAACCACATAACGTTTAATTCCCGGCAGGCGAACTAAACGCCAACCTTCAGAAAAGTAGTGAACGCCATTGGTTTTTGTTGGGATATTTCTTTCATTTGACCCGATAGGGGTGTTTTTCATAACTGCTCTTTTAGCTGTGTTAGTTATAATAAAAAAAATCTCAGCTATCATAACTATGAGTTAAATCGCTTTCCAGTTCAGAATCGACCGAAAAATCAGCAAAAAAGTGCGAAAAGTCATCTTTCTTAAGGTAAATTTCAGTCCAGACTTGCACTTGTACCGACAGCCAAATAGAGTTATGCGTTAAGGGTTTGCCATTATGGCAATAGTATTAAAACAACAGAGATTGCGATGATGCAGGATTTGCGTCTGATATTAATTGTTGTTGGTGCGGTCGCCATTATAGCGTTGTTACTGCACGGCTTGTGGACCAGTCGTAAAGAACGTTCTTCGCTATTTCGCGATCGTCCAGCAAAAAAAACAAAGAAACAGCGTGACGAACAGCCTCTGGCTGATCTAGATGAAGGCGTGGGCGAAGTTCGGGTGCAGCGTTCTAGCAACCCGGTACAGAAACCTGTTGAGCCAGCATTTGGGCAGTTCAGCGCGTCACAGGATGAACGTCCGGATCCATTGGATACGGCTCGTGCACCTTCACGCCCTGCAGCGCAACCAAGCTCTGTCGTTCCAGAACAGCGTGAACATAGCGATCCGTTACTGGGTGATGCCTTGTTCGGTGACGATGATGAAGATGATTACCGTCGTCCGAGTAAGCCGGTTCGCCATTCTCAGCCTGCTGAGCCTGTTATTCAGCCGAAGCAGCAGCCCGCTCATTACGCTGAAGAAGAAAATGAGCCTGAAGCTCCTCACGTAACATCTTCTTATGATGATGAATACGAGGAAGAAGCGCCGCAGGCTGTACCTGACGTTGCGCCTGAGCCTGAGAAAATTACCGAAACGGTGTTAGTGCTGCATGTTGCTGCGCATCACGGCAGCGTGATTGGCGGTGAAGTGCTGCTGCAAAGCGTTTTGCAGTCAGGCTTCCAGTTCGGTGCGATGAATATTTTCCATCGTCATCTGAACCCAGCGGGCAGTGGCCCTGTGCTATTTAGCATGGCGAATATGGTTAAGCCGGGTAACTTCGATCCTGACAATATGTCTGATTTCACCACGCCGGGGATCTCCTTCTTTATGATGGTGCCTTCTTATGGCGATGCGAATCAGAACTTTAAGCTGATGCTGCAATCTGCTCAGCGAATCGCTGATGATGTTGGTGGTGTGGTGCTGGATGATGAGCGCCGTATGATGACGCCACAGAAGCTAGAGATTTACAAAGCGCGTATTCGTGAAGTTTTGGATAACACCGCGAAATAGCGCAACGGCGATAGAATCGAATAAAATGAAACCCCCGTATATCGGGGGTTTTTTATCATTAATCAATCATGGTGGATTATGACCTCAACGACTGGATCCCAACTCCAACAACAACTCGAACATCTTAGAGCCGCGTTGCGCCATCATGAGTATCAGTATCACGTACTTGATGCCCCTGAAGTTCCAGACGCCGAATACGATCGCCTGATGCGCGAGCTGCGAGCGCTCGAAGAGCAACACCCCGAACTTATCACGCCAGATTCACCGACCCAGCGCGTGGGAGCGGCTCCGCTCTCGGCGTTTAGTCAGGTTCGCCATGAAGTGCCGATGCTCTCTCTGGATAACGTCTTTGATGATGAAAGCTATTTAGCTTTCGACAAGCGCGTTCATGATCGTTTGAAAACCGCAGAGCCATTAACTTTTTGCTGTGAGCTTAAACTGGATGGTTTGGCCGTTAGCCTTCTGTATGAAGATGGCGTATTGGTTCGCGGCGCGACTCGCGGTGATGGTACGACCGGCGAAGATATTACGGCTAACGTAAAAACGATCCGCGCGATCCCTCTTCGTTTGCAGGGCGATAATATTCCACGTCGCGTTGAAGTGCGCGGCGAAGTGTTCATGCCGCTCGCTGGTTTTGAAGCTATGAACGAAGAAGCGCGCCGTAAAGATGGCAAAGTTTTTGCCAACCCGCGTAACGCCGCAGCGGGGTCGCTGCGTCAGCTCGATCCACGCATCACCGCGAAACGTCCGCTGACGTTCTTCTGCTATGGCGTTGGGCTGATGGACGGCGGTGAGCTACCAGCGAGTCATTATGGTCGCTTACAGCAGTTTAAAGCGTGGGGCTTGCCGGTCAGCGATCGCGTGAAATTGTGTACCGGTAGTGAAGAGGTGTTGAAATTTTACCGTCAGGTTGAGCAGGATCGACCAACGCTCGGTTTTGATATCGATGGCGTGGTGATTAAAGTTGATAGTATCGCGATCCAAGAACAGCTTGGTTTTGTGGCGCGTGCACCTCGTTGGGCCACGGCGTTTAAATTCCCCGCGCAAGAGCAGATGACCACGGTAAACGGCGTTGAGTTTCAGGTTGGGCGCACTGGGGCAATTACGCCTGTGGCGCGCTTAGAACCGGTGTTGGTTGCCGGTGTTATTGTGAGCAATGCAACGTTGCATAACGCTGATGAAATCGATCGTCTGGGTCTGCGCATCGGCGATACCGTGATTGTGCGCCGCGCCGGTGATGTTATTCCGCAGGTGGTGGGCGTGGTGGAGGCTGAACGCCCTGAGAATGCGCAGGAGATTGTGTTCCCGCTGCACTGTCCGGTCTGTGGTTCCGACGTTGAGCGCGTGGAAGGTGAAGCCGTGGCGCGCTGCACCGGTGGATTAATCTGCGGCGCACAGCGTAAAGAGTCGCTTAAGCACTTTGTTTCCCGCCGTGCGATGGACGTTGACGGCATGGGCGATAAGATTATCGAACAACTGGTCGAAAAAGAGTATGTGAAAACGCCAGCCGATCTTTATCGCCTGAGCGCCGGTATCTTAACCGGACTTGATCGCATGGGGCCAAAATCTGCGACGAACTTGGTCAATGCGTTAAACAAATCTAAAGAGACTACGCTGGCTCGATTCCTGTATGCACTCGGCATTCGTGAAGTGGGCGAAGCAACCGCGGCGAATCTGGCAGCGCATTTTGGCTCATTGGATGCTTTGCGCGAGGCCGACGTTGAGGCGTTGAAAGCGGTGCAGGACGTGGGTGAAGTGGTGGCGAAACATGTGCGTCATTTCCTGAGCGAAGAGCATAACCAGAAAGTGATCGAGGAACTCATCAGCCCAGAGATTGGCATCAACTGGCCTGCGCCGCAGGTGGTGGTGGCTGAAGAGATCGACAGTCCGTTTGCCGGTAAAACCGTCGTTCTGACCGGATCGCTGAGCTTGATGCCGCGTGATGAAGCGAAAGATCGCCTTGCGGCGTTGGGCGCTAAAGTCAGCGGCAGCGTTTCTAAGAAAACCGATATGGTTATCGCGGGCGAAGCCGCAGGCTCTAAACTGGCTAAGGCGCAGGAGTTGGGTATTCCTGTGATTGATGAAGCCGAGATGATCCGGCTGCTAGGCCTGTAAGCGTATTGGCTGCGATAACGTTCAATGACAACAGCGCGATCGGCTCCTCTCAATCGAGGGGAGCTAGATGACGGACAGAAATGTAATGGAAAAAGAAAACCTGATTGAAATTGCCAATATGGTGATGCCGTTTGGCAAGTACAAAGGTCGCGTGTTGATTGATTTACCGGAAGAGTATCTTTTGTGGTTTGCCCGCAAAGATCAGTTCCCGCAGGGGAAACTGGGTGAGCTGATGCAGATCACCCTCGCCATCAAAATTGAAGGTCTTGAAGGCTTAGTTAAGCCGCTCAAGCGTCAACGTAGTTAAATGCAGCGGCGATAAGGGCAGTAAAATACTGCCCTTATGTTTATTTACTGCGGCTGAATATGCGTGATGTTGCCCGCTTCATCATGGATCACTTTGACAATTCGGTGCGCCTGCTCGGGATGGGTTTCCGCCATGCGTTGATGCAGTTCATGTTTACGCATTAGCATCAATACCCGCCATAGATAACGTAGTGCAAACCATAGCGCCAGAATGATCCCCATCGATATTATTATCAGGCTGTAATCACCCAGCCGGTTTAGATTGCTTAGCAAATCATGGCTGTTGAGCATGTAGCGATAAAGGAAAAAGACAATCGCGAGCCATACCCCGATAATCAATAACGGTTGCCCGAAGCCAAACCAAATGTAGAGCAGCATGCGCTGGCGCTTATTCACCGTGGAGGCCTTAAGGAAGCTTTTTGCTGATATTTCGATGATCGGATTTTCCATGTTGAATACCCCTGTCAGGACTAACCCATACCGCTCGTGCGCCTTGTCGGCGAAGCAATACGGACGGAACGGCAACCAAACTGGTTACCACGTTGATTAACCAAAACATCAATGGATACCAAATCGTCCAGAGATAGCATTTCATAATCCCTCGGTCATAGCGTCGGTCGATAAGACAGCTGACTAAGAGCTGCAATAGACAGGTCACGCCGAGCACCATGCCATTCCAGACCGGAACGACCGAGATTTGCCACTTGATGGGCAGCGTGAAAAAGAGATCGGCAAACATCAATACGAAGGCAAAGGCCATGCAGTAGGCCCAAAAAATACTCACCACGTATTCACAAAACAGAGGCAGCATCATGCGGTTGCGCGGAGTGAACATCGCAGGAAAATATTTGAATACGGTTTGCACCCCGCCTTTAGACCAGCGCAGCCGTTGGCGATAAAGTCCAACCAATGTTTCCGGTGTTAATATCCACGTGAGTGCGCGTGGTTCGTAGCGTATTTCCCAGCCGTGAGTCTGTAATTTCCAACTGATATCAATATCTTCGGTTAGCATATCGACGCTCCAATAACCCACTTCTTCGAGCGCGCTTTTACGAAATAGGGCGATAACGCCGGATACGGTAAATAGCCGACCAAAAACCTGCTGGCAGCGTTTAATGAGCCCCACCGTGGAGGAAAATTCTCCCACCTGCATGCGTCCAAGTAAGGAAGTGCGATTGCGGATGCGCGGATTGCCGGTTACCGCGGCGATCTGCGGATTATCAATAAAATGGCTAACCAAAAAATGCAGCGCGTTAGGATCGAGAAGTGCGTCACCGTCCATGCAAAGAATAAAATCGCCGGTGGCTAACTGTGCAGCGGTATTTAATCCCACGGCTTTGCCTTGGTTTTTATCCTGATGAATGGCCATCAGGCTGGGATATTGCTCAACCAGTTCATTAAGAATTTCGCCAGTGCGATCGTGACTGCCATCGTTAACGGCGAGCACTTCATAGTTGGGGTAATTCAGATTTTGCAAATGAGCGATCACTTCGCGCACGTTAGGCTCTTCGTTATAGCAGGGCACGATAATGGAAATGCGCGGCGTTTCTGCCTGCGTGAAATCAGGATGGGTGAAATCATCGTGGCGCTCGTAGGCGACAAAATAGATAAGCCCTCCGAGCATCCATAGCCAAGCCATAAAGAACGGATAGTAGAAGACAAAACCAAACAGCAGCGTCGGAATATCGGTGCTCAAAATGTGGTTCATTGTTGATTGCTCCACTGCTTAGGCTTTTCGCGCACCATGCGGCTATCGCATTTAGGTAACGGTTTCCGCTCGATAACGTTGCTTTGCGCCGACATGAGCGGGCGGATCACTTCGGTATCCGGCTGGTTGGTGATGAAGTCGTCTGGGTAATAGCCCAAATGGCGGGCACCGAGCGCGCGCAGCAACGTCAGTTGGTGTAGCAAAACGTCGTTGCCGACGGGGCGCTTTTTCGCCCAATCGTAGCTTTGGAGTTCAAAGACGGTTTTTTGAATGCCTAATGGCTGCGCGGCCACCTTTTCATACAGCTCGGTGAGCCAACGATCGGGCATGGTGGCCGATTCCATAAAGGGCATCGCCATCAGCGCGGTGTAATCATAGTTTGCCAAGAATTTAGGCAGGCTTTGCGCGTACCACCGCTCGGCCTGCGGATCCATAACGGGCTGGGCGTAAAGATTACGGGCAGTCATTTGCGTTGCGGAGGCAAACTGATTTTTCTGCACTTCAGCGGCCAATTGATGGGTGAAGTTAATCAGAAAATCGATTTTTTTATCTGTCCACCTGCGTAATAACGCAGGGTTTGTACGAATTTTATCCACATCACCCGGCAATCCCCATGCTTGGTATTGGGCTAAGGCGGCGGGGCGAGTGTCTTCGTCGTCGCTCAGCGCGGCATCATCATGAAATAGAACGCCCTGAAACGGCGTGTAGCGTGAGAGATCGTGATAAAGCTGAGTGATGGCCGCCCGAACATCGGGTTCAAAAGGGCTGAGGCGAGGGTAGGGGAACGTGCTGGGCTGTGTGCCGCTGTGGGTTGAGGTGATCCACTTATTCGCCGCCGGATTATCCTTGGGCAGAGCGATGCTGAGCACCGGCATCCATGCGAATACGTTCACGCCGGTGCGGGTTTGTAATTGCCATGAGACACGGCTGAAAAGGTCAGCACGCATCGGTAATACGCTGTTGGGAAAATAGACTTCTTTGACTAGGCCGCTGCCGTCGGGATCGGCAAAGGCCTGTAAGTAAATGGTGGTTGGGGAAAGATCTTTGATGCGATCTAACAGGCAAGATAAATTCTTGTCCTGCTGCTGAGGATCGGCGTCATAAACGTAATCTAAATCGACCTGAACCACGCGTTCAACAGGATAGATATCGCCGTTGTAGTTGGCTGGCGCTCTGAGTTCCTGCTTGAGCACGCTGGTCGTGGTGTCGTAGCCGATCAGGATACGGGTGATTTTTGAAAGCGGTTGCGAGGGCGGATTTGAACCTGAATCCAGCGTCAGCATGATAGGCATACCAAGCTGACGGGCAATTTCTTGCACGGGTTGATGGTATGCGCCATAAGGCCACACCATAATTCGCGGGGCGTGACCAGTATATTGCTGAATGAGCAGCGAACTGTGAGCCAAATCCTCTTTAACTCTGGTTTGATATTCGGCCTCGGTTTCATAGCGCTTTTTATCTGCCAAATACTGTAATGCGGTGGCCGCAGGAAACTCGCTGCCCTGTGGGTTCGCTAATATTCCACGATGTAAATTGTGGGTATGAGACGCAAATTCGACTAAACCAGAACGCTGCATTTCGGCAACGTCATTCCAATTCAGGAAATAATCACCAGGCAACTCCACCGTGGCGCTAATTTTTATTTTTTCATTAGCCGGGTGATTGACCCAATCGGTGATCAGCGCTTGCACTGCGGGATAGCCGTAGGCTTTAAGTAGCGGGAAGACACGGGTATAAAAACTGCGATATCCATCGTCGAAGCTTAACAGCACCGAACGCGGTGGCAGCTTTTTGCCGCCTTGGCGTGCAGCAATAATTTGATCGACAGATACCATGTGATAATCATTTTCCTTCAGCCAAGCAAACAGCGACGCCAGCGTTTTCGTATCAATGGCGGTGGCATCAGGATAAGTGGCAAAGCTAGCACGCAGATCGTCGCGCACATCGTGGAAAGCCAATACGCGGAAAGTAAGGCCATCTTCGGGATCGGCAGGAGGCTGGATATCAATAGGCGGTAACGACTGCTCGGCAGCGAATGCTCCTTGAAGCAACAGTAGGCTCAAAGCAAAAATTAAGATTGAACGAAAAAGAGACGTCATAGCGTGCTTCCTAGAGGCAAAGTCAGTGACAGATAAAAGAGAGTCCGGTTTTCGCGTGATTCGTCGTAGCGATGGCTATTCAGTCCAATACCGTAAATAAATTCCGAGTGGGCACTCAGCGCCCATTGGTGCTCGAGTCTCAGCTCAGCAAATAGGCTTGAGCCAAAATGGCGCTGTTGGTATTCGCCTGCGGTGAGATAGGTTCGCTGGGTGAAGTGACGCCGCGCTGATTGCCATGGTGTCCACTGATGCAACAGGGTGACACCTGCCGAATAGTCGCGTTCAGGGCTGAAATACTCCGCATCGGGCAAGCTATTGCTGCTGGTGGAAAGCGCTAGCGTGCCATCAAGTTGTTGGCGTGGATGTGTCCATAGCAGTTTTGTAGTCGAGGCTTGCCATATCTGGCTAAGGTTTCCATCGCTCAGCCGTTGGTTTTGATAGGCCAGTTCTGCGGAGGCGGTGCTATCGGTTTGATAGCGCAGCGCGGCACTCGTCTGCTTTGCGCTGATGCCGCTGTCATAGGCTTTCCAAGCAAGTTCGTTGCTGCTGTTATCGTAGCCTAGGTCGAACTGCCAATGGTCTGAAGGAAGATAGCTAACCTGCGCCGCTAGGCCTGTTTTCGCCGCATTGCCATTGCTGCGGTTGATCTCCATCGAACCGAGCCACTCAACGGCACGATAATCGACGCCAGCGCCGTTACGTATCCGTTTTGCTGTACCTTCTTCAGTTTTCCCTTGACCAGTAAATTGGTGCGCAAACAGCCGCCAATTCTGGTTAATCGGTGACGAATAAAGTTGGCTATCGATTTGCCAATCATAATCACTGAGCGTGCCGTTACCGCGACCGCCGCTGGCATCGGTGGTGAAATAAGGCAGCTGCTCATAGCGATAATTATCCACGAATTGCGTAATAGAGTTGTCGTCTTCAAACCCTTGAGAGACTTGCTGATAAATCTCTTGGCTAAGGGCAAAATCTCGTTTGGCAAGCGACGCTTGGGCAAGGCCTGCGCGAGCCTCAAGGCTGTCGGGTGCTTGATTTAAGGCGATTCGGTAGGTCTGAGCAGAACGCGTCGGTAAATCGCGCAGCAAATAGGCCTGAGCCTGAGTGGTTAGCAGGTCATCATTCATAGGAGCCGTATGGACCAAAGTGTCTATCTGCCGCTGGCCCAGTGTGACATTTCCACTATACAGCGTGTACTGCGCGCGCATTTTTTTTACCGTGGCGTAATCCTGATTCACCAGTCCTGGTGCGGCACTGAGCCTGACCCACTGTGGTGTATCGGGTTCTAATTTTGCCAGTAAAGCTTCGGCTTGCTCATAGCGCCCGCAGTCTAAAAGGGCATAGAACAGCATTTCCTGCGTGGGGATCGGTTCAATTTCCCCAGGTGCTGCGTGTGCCAACGCATATTCATAGCTGGTTACGGCGTTTTCTGGCTGCTCTAGCTGCATAAATGCGTCGCCACGTGCTGCGCTCACATAGGCAGGAAGGGGGGCGAGTTGTTCTAGCTGATGGGCGCGAATGATCGCGTTTTTCGCGTCACCTTTTGCGCTAAGTGTGACTATTTGATCGCCGAGAACCTGTTGCTGCACGCGATTGGCGCTGTTTGGCTGCCCAAGCGTGGCCAACAATCGTTGTTCTTCGACTAATGCCTTGTTTAATGGAGCAAGACGCAGGGAGCCGTTATCGTTTCGGCTTTCGTCTATGCCCCAGCGTAGTAAAAGGTTGAGCCGGTGTTGAGCAATCGTGGCTGCTTGTAATGTATTTTCATGGGATTGGACCATGGAGATCTTTTCCCAAGCGAGAGTCGGTGCGCCTAATGACATCAATGTGTCAGCCGATATTTCTTCCGTGTCGGCCGTACACAGGGAAGGCGTTAATATGAGATAGGCTGCAAACATCGTGTATTCCCAACGAGGTCTTAAATAAATCACAAACGACACCTTTTCGGTTGTTACTGGATAACGGTGCGATGGAGGCAGAAATAAAGTAAGCACTTCATCATTAAGCTATTTATAGATAAATAAAATCTTAGGTAAGTGAATTGGGTAAGTAACGAAAATGCTCATTTAGGAATATTCTCTAAACTTTGTCTGTAGCTAATTGTTCTATAACGAGGGAATGGATGTAATGATTCCATGCAATGAATTAATAGTAGAGTGAAAAAAAGTATAATCATGTGATGTTAATGTTTAGCGACCATTTGCTCTCTTGTTATAAAACGTTATCTGCGTAAAATAATAATGGAAATTTGAATGCTTTAATGAGAATGGTCAGTGATGTGGTTTTATTTTTATATGGTGAGTTCAATAAAATAATCACAAAATTTCCTTCATCAGAAATAGGAATTATCTTGCATGTATAGATATTGAAAATGCGAGGGGTTTTCGGGAGCTTTATATGGCACAAGGGAAAATAACCATCAGTACGATAACACACAAAATTGTTACCGTTGATGGCGAGGAACACACGCTACGTAGCAAAGAATATCAGATGCTATGCCTGCTTTTAGAGCGTGCGCCGTTATGTGTGACGCGGCGTGAAATCATTTCACATGTGTGGAGTGGGACGTACAGCGCAGATGCAACGATCAACCAAACAATGAAATCCATACGGCGCAAACTAGGAGATAAAGATTTCACACTAATACAAACTATACCTAGGATGGGGTATCAAATAGAGCATCCCGAGCTCTTTTCCTTAGAACCGGCGGTTAATCATGAGCCGATAATTCAGGATAGTAGCGGTGAAGATAAGCAATTAAACACACAATCTCACTATGAGGGTAAAAGGCAAAATGTACAAAATATTCTGCCAGTTATTAATGAGAATCAAAGGATAAAACGCTGGGGGATGATGGTGGCTATTGGCATAGTCTGTTTTATTTGTGGGGTAGTTTGGCATGGTGTTGCCCCTTCATTTCCTTTACTGACAAAAATCAAAGGGCGTGATGAAATGTCTAATTCATTAATCTCCACCGTGGCTTCTGGCAAAGATAGTACGCTGCTCTATGATAATTATAGATTTGTTTGTAAGTATTCATGGCATGATGAATCGCAATTTGCTTTAGTTTGTACCAAGGTTGAATTACCAGAATCTAATACCTCTTCAAGGTAGCTATTATTATGTAAGTGATGTTATTTGTTTATTTCTTTGCAATAAGATTCATCCCAATATATGTGAAATTACACTTTCAAAGTGGATGAAAAATTATATTTTTATTCTCCTGAGTGAAATTAAATTTAATGATAGAGAATATGATTAAAGTTATGTCCACATTTTGCCGTATATGTATATAAAGCAGTGCGATGGTTGTTGTAAAATCGTCTCGGGAGACTTCTTTGAGGTCTAAACAAACCCTAGAAAAGCTCAAGCAGGCATAATGAACATACCTCCGGTGAATGCACGGTCTGACGCCTTACCTACTCTGCGAGGAGAAAAACTCACCGCGGAGATGCTGTCGGTTAAAATCGATCAGCTTCTTAATTTGCTTGAGCGTAAAGACATATCGCCTCAGCAGCGTGAGACGCTGATTCGAACATTAACCGCGCTACAGCAGGAACGAACACTGCTCAGCCAGCTGGCTTCTGGCGCAAAAAATACGCCGCCAGCAACTCAGGTGCAAAATGCGCGTCCGGATGTGGCAACGGCTGCGCGGGCAACGACGGCCATGCAAAGCAATCAACCGGTTGTGATTGGTGATACGGCCAAAGCATTAATGAGTAAAAGTGAAATCCAGCATGCGATACAGGTCAATCAAGTCTTGGATAAAGCTTTAGGGAATTTGGCTCCAGCGTCTCAAACATCCGATGTGGTACGTTCTCCGCTGGAGAACTATTTGGCCGTGGCCGCGCAAAATCCGGTTGTGAATGTGAAGCCTGACGAGTCTGATAACAAAATAACCTCGGTCATCGATCCTAAGCCGCTGTTTGGCATTATCCCGCAAGATTGGTTGCCTACGGGAATGCGCACGCCTGCACGCTCCTCAGGCTGGATTATGTTTGTGGGGATTTTAGTCTTGTTGGGCGTGATGGTATGGATCTGGTGATATGAAGTTATGAAATGGAGAATTTAGGAAGGAGAGGGGATAAGTATCTTCGTTCGACTCGAACCTGCGGCAGGTTCTCACCCCATACGAATTTTATGCGGAGTACAAAAACAAAAAAACGCCTCTCGGCGCTTAATGTTTTATCTGAAATGGTGGGTCGTGCGGGATTACTCGGCTTTGCCTCGCCCTTCGGGCCGTTGCTTGCGCAACGTTGTCTCACTTCGTTCGACTCGAACCTGCGGCAGGTTCTCATCCCACACGAATTTTATGCGGAGTACAAAAACAAAAAAACGCCTCTCGGCGCTTATTGTTTTATCTGAAATGGTGGGTCGTGCGGGATTACTCGGCTTTGCCTCGCCCTTCGGGCCGTTGCTTACGCAACGTTGTCTCACTTCGTTCGACTCGAACCTGCGGCAGGTTCTCACCCCACACGAATTTTATGCGGAGTACAAAAACAAAAAAACGCCTCTCGGCGCTTATTGTTTTATCTGAAATGGTGGGTCGTGCGGGATTCGAACCTGCGACCAATTGATTAAAAGTCAACTGCTCTACCAACTGAGCTAACGACCCGCAGAAGTGGTGGGTGATGACGGGATCGAACCGCCGACCCCCTCCTTGTAAGGGAGGTGCTCTCCCAGCTGAGCTAATCACCCACTTCTGAACTACTATTTTCTGCGCTACTTCAGATACTCATTGTTAATTCGGTACCAGCTGGTTAGAAGTGGTGGGTGATGACGGGATCGAACCGCCGACCCCCTCCTTGTAAGGGAGGTGCTCTCCCAGCTGAGCTAATCACCCACTTCTAAATACCGAATTTCACGACAGCCCAATTGACTCTTAAAGAGTGGTGGGTGATGACGGGATCGAACCGCCGACCCCCTCCTTGTAAGGGAGGTGCTCTCCCAGCTGAGCTAATCACCCAATCGGAAATCTGTCGTTTTACTGCAGTACATCAATCACTTCAGGTTCACTGGTCACTCTAAATGAGTGGTGGGTGATGACGGGATCGAACCGCCGACCCCCTCCTTGTAAGGGAGGTGCTCTCCCAGCTGAGCTAATCACCCAGTCTGAAACCTGTCGTTACTCATGTACTTCACACTGCGGGAACACTCTAAAGAGTGGTGGGTGATGACGGGATCGAACCGCCGACCCCCTCCTTGTAAGGGAGGTGCTCTCCCAGCTGAGCTAATCACCCCCGCTGTGTGGAGTCGCATTATAGGGAGCGCCCGAAAATGGTCAACGCTTTTTTCAAGAAAAAATGCTGTTCGTTGGAAAAATAGTCAAGATGTCTTATACATAGACAGCAATGAGAACTTTTTAAGCACATTTTGCAATAAGCTCTCTAACTATAGACGTAACGGCGTTGAGGAATCGGGGCGTAATGGTAGAATGCTGCCTACTTATTAGTAATAGAAAGCAGGCCACATTCCTCTAATGTGGGTCATTGCGTAATAAAGGCCACGTTTCACATGAAAATCAAAACTCGTTTTGCACCTAGCCCAACGGGCTACCTGCACGTAGGTGGTGCGCGTACCGCACTTTATTCTTGGTTGTTCGCCCGCCACGCCGGCGGTGAATTTGTTCTTCGTATTGAAGATACCGATCTTGAGCGTTCAACTCAGGAAGCCATCGACGCCATCATGGATGGTATGAACTGGCTGAATCTCGATTGGGATGAGGGTCCGTACTACCAGACCAAACGTTTTGATCGTTATAACCATGTGATCGATCAGATGTTAGAGCAGGGCACCGCCTATAAATGCTACTGCTCTAAAGAACGTCTGGAAGAGCTGCGTGAAACGCAAATGGCTAACGGTGAGAAGCCTCGTTACGATGGCCGTTGCCGTCATAGCCATGAACATCACGCTGACGACGAGCCGCACGTCGTGCGTTTCCTGAACCCTCAGGAAGGCTCCGTTATCTTTGATGATAAAATTCGTGGCCCAATTGAATTCAGTAACCAAGAACTGGACGATCTGATTATCCGTCGTACCGATGGTTCTCCGACCTATAACTTCTGCGTTGTGATCGATGACTGGGATATGGAAATCACTCACGTTATCCGTGGTGAAGACCATATCAATAACACGCCGCGTCAGATCAACATTCTGAAAGCGTTAGGTGCTCCGGTTCCTGAATACGCACACGTGTCGATGATTCTAGGCGATGACGGTAAAAAATTGTCTAAGCGTCATGGTGCGGTTGGTGTAATGCAGTATCGCGATGACGGCTATCTGCCAGAAGCGTTGCTGAACTATTTAGTGCGCTTGGGCTGGTCTCACGGCGACCAAGAAATCTTCAGCATCGATGAAATGAAAGAGTTCTTCACGCTTGATGACATCAGCAAGTCAGCAAGTGCGTTCAACACTGAAAAACTACAGTGGCTGAATCATCACTACATCAACACGATGGCGCCAGAATATGTGGCTATTCATCTGGCATGGCATATCCATGAAGCGGGTTATGAAACGCGCAATGGTCCACAGCTGGTTGAAATTGTTAAGTTGCTGGCTGAGCGCTGCAAAACTCTGAAAGAAATGGCCGCTCAGGCGCGTTATTTCTACGAAGATTTTGCTGAGTTTGATGCTGATGCGGCGAAAAAACACCTGCGCCCTGTCGCGCGTCAGCCGTTAGAACTGGTACGTTCTAAGCTGGCGGCAATTACTGACTGGACCGCTGAAAATATCCACCATGCTATCCAAGGCACTGCGGATGAGTTGGAAGTAGGCATGGGCAAGGTTGGTATGCCACTGCGTGTGGCTGTTACCGGCGCAGGCCAATCACCTGGCGTGGATGTGACCGTACATGCGATTGGTCAGCAGCGTTCACTGAAGCGTATTGACATGGCTCTGGCATTTATTGCCGAGCGTGAAGCGCAGCAATAAGCCTATTAGCTTATTCTTATACAAGAAAAACCGGCTTTTGCCGGTTTTTCTTTATCTAGAACAAGCTCTTTGTCATTCACATCTTTTTCTATACCTCGAACTATAAGAGCAATTTCGATTTCTAAATCGCTTTTCTATATTTTAGCTGTCGTTGGCATGTAAGCATTGCAGCAGGGTATTTATCCCCTCGCGCATAGTAAAATCGGTGAGGAATATCTGTTCGTCTTGGCTCATCTGATGAAAGATATTTATCCAAGCTTTATCTGGTGAGGAGGTAATTGCGGTACTCTTAAGCACTTCTTTGGCGGTAAACCAGTCCTTTTTTTTCATTATGATATCCTATCTTTCGAGAGCGTTATGAGACTGAATTTATGGTGTTATTTTGATCGTAAAGACTGGTCTGTGACTGCAGAGGCTCTAAGCAGCCCAAGAGTGCGTTAATGCCTCGGCGCATGATAAAACGCGTTAGCTGCTCGCGCTCGTCTTCCGTCAACTGATAATAGATTGCACTCCATGCTTTTTCTGCTTTAGGAAGATCAGTCAAATAAAACGATGACTCTTCGTTTGCTAGCAGCGCAGACACAACTTCATCAGGAAAACTGCTGATATGGTATTCGAGTGCTTTACCTTGCACGCCACTACGCTTCTGTTTGCGCCATCCTTCCGATTTTGCTCTTTGGTTTATGGCTTGTGGCGTAGTGGGAAAACCAGCGATTCCAACCAACTCTTTTGCTGCATACCATTCCTTGTTCATATTTCTTCCTTTGCTTACTAAAAAACACTGTCGTATGTATTACCCAAAATAGTTACATATCTAGCTAATAGAATACAGTGAGTGAAGCTATAAAATAGCTTTAGCATTCCTAAAGATTGGATTGTTTTCAGCTTCAATTTGTCGATAAATTTCGCTGAGTTGGCGGCTTTTTCAGCGTTTAGATTAAGAAAAACATTTAGCCGTTGACAGTATTTGTGAGGTTTCATATCATGCGCCCCGTTAACGCGATTTAGCGTCAGCGTTGGGGCTATAGCTCAGCTGGGAGAGCGCTTGCATGGCATGCAAGAGGTCAGCGGTTCGATCCCGCTTAGCTCCACCAACCTTTTCTCAGACTGGTTGGTCGTTATTATAAGCTTTAGAAATAAGCTTGAAAGAAGCACAACCACTTCTCGTAGTTTACGTTGTGGGGCTATAGCTCAGCTGGGAGAGCGCTTGCATGGCATGCAAGAGGTCAGCGGTTCGATCCCGCTTAGCTCCACCAAAATTTGAAAAGCCGACAGAAATGTCGGCTTTTTGCTTTTCAGCATTTCGTACTGAAATTCTTTTCTCTTTCCGTTCGCTGGTTTCAACTCTTTCACTATCGATTCAATAAACGCCCTACATAATAGCCCTGTAAGCACCGCTACGGACTTTTCTGTAAAAAGAGATGTCATTGGGTAACGGGCAATAAAAAAGGCGCCTAAGCGCCTTTTAGCCAATCAGAATTAACCTAACGTATTACAGGAACAGACCTGCAATTGACGCAGACAAAATACTGACCAGTGTAGAACCGTAAACTAGTTTCAGACCGAAGCGAGCAACCACGTTTCCTTGGTGTTCGTTCAGGCCTTTGATGGCGCCTGCGACGATACCGATAGAAGAGAAGTTAGCGAAGGAAACCAAGAACACAGACAGAATGCCCAGTGAACGAGGAGACAGTTCGGTTGCAATCTTCTGCAGGTCAATCATGGCAACGAATTCGTTAGAAACCAGCTTGGTTGCCATGATGCTACCAACGTTCAGCGCTTCGTGGCTTGGTACGCCCATTACCCATGCAAATGGATAGAAGACATAGCCCAGCAGTCTCTGGAAAGTCATGCCGTCAACGTGGAACAGCGCGAAGACCCATTCGGTCAGGCCGTTCAACGCAGCAATCAGCGCGATGAAACCAATCAGCATAGCGGAAACGATAATCGCAACTTTGAAACCAGCCAGAATATATTCACCTAGCATTTCAAAGAAGCTCTGACCTTCGTGGGTGTTTTTCAGCTGGATGTCAGCCTCACCTTCCACAGAATAAGGGTTAATCAGGGACAGTACGATAAAGGTACTGAACATGTTTAACACCAATGCGGCTACCACAAATTTGGCATCCAGCATGGTCATGTATGCACCAACGATGGACATAGAAACGGTAGACATCGCCGTTGCTGCCATGGTGTACATACGTTTTTCAGACATTTTGCCCAGAACATCTTTGTACGCAATGAAGTTCTCAGACTGACCCAGAATCAGCGAGCTCACGGCATTGAAAGATTCCAGCTTACCCATGCCGTTGATTTTAGACAGCACGGTACCAATTGCGCGGATGATAACCGGCAATATGCGAATGTGCTGAAGAATACCAATCAGAGCAGAGATAAAGACGATTGGGCACAGTACGTTCAGGAAGAAGAAGGCCAGACCTTTGTCACTCATGTTACCGAAGACGAAGTTGGTACCTTCTGCCGCATATTTGAGCAGCGTTTCGAAGAACCCAGAGAAACCCTTCACGAAGCCCAAACCAATGTTGGAGTTCAGGAAGAAGTAAGCCAGCAGGATTTCAACGACTAACAACTGAACAATGAAGCGCACGCGAATGCTTTTGCGATCGCGGCTAACGAGCAGGGCAAGTACCGCTACCACCGCAAGGGCTAAAACAAAATGCAAAATAGGGGACATACAGTGCTCCAAATTATGAGGCAGGCTAAATTTCGCAGCACATTCTATGTAACGGCACAGGTAAAAACGAGACTTAGGTTGCAAATATTGAAATTGTTATAACGTAAATCAAGAAAAAAGTTAGAAAAGTAACAAAAAGCCCCCAAGGACCATGTTGATGAAAGTTTGAGAAGTTGTGATATTATTATTAAACACCATAGTTCGCTTATTGGGAAGAAATGCCAGAAGCGGTGATGGTCGCGTGTTTAAGTGCTGAAAGCGCCTTGTCAGACTCCACAAGCAAACGGCCTATCGAACGGATAGGCAGTATCGTTCAAGTTGATATTGATAATCATTATCACTTATACAATAATGGAGTTAATCACGAAGTTTAGGTCACAAATTGTTAGTGTGACTATAGGTGTTAAGGTGGCTGGTATGCTTGATTCACGTGTTGCAGAAACAACTCCTCCTGCGTCGCGGAAGATAAAACTTTCGCTGATGGGACCCGCCTTTATCGCCGCCATCGGCTATATCGATCCCGGTAACTTTGCGACTAATATTCAGGCCGGTGCGTCATACGGCTACAAGCTGCTGTGGGTCGTTGTATGGGCCAACTTCATGGCCATGCTTATCCAGCTGCTTTCCGCAAAACTTGGCATCGCTACCGGTAAAAATCTAGCGGAACATATTCGCGATCGCTTTCCACGTCCGGCGGTTTGGGCTTATTGGGTTCAGGCTGAAATCATTGCCATGGCGACCGACTTGGCTGAGTTTATCGGGGCCGCGATTGGCTTCAAGTTATTGCTGGGTTGTACGTTGTTGGAAGGGGCGGTTTTAACCGGTATTGCCACTTTCTTGATCCTGACGCTACAACGCCGTGGACAGAAACCGCTTGAGCTGGTTATCGGTGGCTTGCTGCTTTTTGTTGCTGCGGCCTATATCGTGGAGCTGGTATTTTCTCAGCCAAGCGTTGCTCAGCTCGCGCACGGAATGTTGGTTCCGGATTTACCCACTCACGAAGCGGTATTTTTGGCAGCCGGTGTGTTAGGCGCAACGATCATGCCGCATGTGATTTACCTGCATTCGTCTCTGACACAAACGTCTGCATCGTTGGGGACCAAGGCCGAACGTTACTCTTCCACTAAACTCGACGTTGCCATTGCAATGACCATTGCCGGCTTTGTTAACCTTGCGATGATGGCAACCGCAGCGGCAGCGTTTCATTTTAGCGGTCACAGTGGAATTGCAGAGCTGGACCAAGCTTATTTAACGCTAAAACCGCTGCTAGGTAATGCTGCCGCCACTATTTTTGGTTTGAGCCTAGTCGCTGCCGGTTTGTCTTCTACCGTGGTGGGAACCTTGGCGGGTCAGGTGGTTATGCAGGGCTTTGTGCGCTTTTACATTCCGCTCTGGGTGCGCCGAGTGGTGACCATGCTGCCTTCTTTCATCGTGATTATGGCCGGGCTGGATGCGACCCGTATTCTATTGTTAAGTCAGGTGCTGTTGAGCTTTGGTATTGCTTTGGCATTGGTGCCGCTGCTGCGCTTCACCGGCAATAAAGAACTGATGGGCGAGATGGTGAACGGACGTACCGTTCAGGCGCTGGGTAAAGTGATTGTGGTCGTGGTCGTCGGACTCAACTTCTACCTGCTGGTGAGTATGTTGTTTTAGGGCTTAGAAGATTTGTTTTTAGAATATTTATAGAAAAGCAGGTTCATTTTCGTGAACCTGCTTTTTTTATTCAGTCATTAGTGATGGCCATGCCCGTGGCCACGATCGTCGTGGTCATGGCGGTCGTGTTTTTTATAGTGACCATAATGGTTGCCACGGTCATGATGCTTATATTTGTTTTTATGGTCATAGCGGTAATACTTCCCGCCGCGTGAATAGTAGTTTTTCTGCCACCAGTTGTGGTCACGCCAGCGGCCACCATCCCAGTAATAGCCGCGAGGACTGCGGTCACCAACCCAATGGCCTTGATGATTGCGCCACCAGTTTTGATCGCGCCAGTCATAGCCATCCCAGTAATTCCCTCGCTGATCGCGGTCACCAAGGTGCAAGCTCACGCCGGGAAGTAAATCAATATCAGCGGACGTAGCCTGTGCAACGCCCAGAGGCATCAGGCTACAAAAAGCAAAAATAACTGCAGCGATACGCAGGTTCATGTTTTTCTCCTTTACGGGGAAGGACGTTGGTTGGCATCATCTTCAATGAACAACACATAACGCCGTCATTCCTTTATGTGAGCTGATATTAGCATTGTGAATGTGATGACAATGTGGAGAAATGGGGTAATCCGCTGTTAATCGCGACGTTTGAGATTATTCTGGCGACCTCGCCAAGTTAAGGAGCAGTAGACGTGAGCAAAAGTGAAAAACAGAAGATGATTGAGGGTGAAAACTACTACTCGTCAGATCCTGAGTTAGTGGCCGATCGACTACGCGCGATTGATTTATGTTTCCACTTTAACCATACCTTGCCGTCGCAGCAGCAGATGCGCAAAGAGCTGCTGGAAGCGCTGTTGCCGAATGTGGATAAGCTGGCTGAGATCACCGGGCCGTTCTTTTGCGACTACGGCTACAACATTAAAATTGGGCAGCGATTTTACGCCAATACGGATCTGACCATTTTGGACATCGCACCTGTGACTATCGGCGATGACGTGATGTTCGCCCCCCATGTGCAACTCTATACCGCGGCACATCCTACCCATCCTGAACAGCGAATTTCAGGCATTGAGTTTGGTAAGCCGATTACGATTGGCAACAAAGTGTGGATTGGCGGCGGGGTGATTGTATGTCCGGGCGTTACCATCGGTGACGGTTCTGTGATTGGTGCCGGAAGCGTGGTCACGAAAGATATCCCGCCGCGCGTTGTTGCAGCGGGAAATCCATGTCGTGTACTGCGTTCGGTTGATGAAGATTAACTGGCCAGAATCATTTCGATAGCGCTGAGCTCTTCGGCGCTAAAATGTCGGTTTTCTAGCATGCCGACGGCATCTTCAATTTGGCTGATACGGCTTGCGCCAATCAGTACCGATGTCACGCGATCGCCACGTAGCACCCAGGCCAGCGCCATTTGCGACAGTTTTTGCCCTCGCGCCAACGCCATCTCATTAAGCTGCTTAATTTTCTCCAGCTTCTGCTCAGTAATGGCTTCAGGTTTTAAAAATTGGCTGTGTGCTGCGCGTGAATCTTCTGGTATTCCATGCAGATATCGATCTGTCAGTAGGCCTCCCGCCAGAGGAGAAAATGCAATCGAACCCACCCCTTCCTCTTGCAAGACATCTAACAAACCGCCTTCAACCCAACGTTCAAACATTGAATATTTAGGTTGATGGATCAAGCAAGGCGTCCCGAGATCGCGCAGGATCGCAATTGCTTGACGAGCCGTTTCAGCAGGATAGTTAGATAGCCCAACGTACAAGGCCTTACCCTGACGCACGATGAGGTCGAGAGCGCCCATGGTTTCTTCGAGCGGGGTATTAGGATCGGGACGGTGATGATAGAAAATATCGACATAGTCTAGCCCCATGCGTTTCAGACTTTGGTTAAGGCTAGCCACTAAGTATTTTTTGCTGCCCCAGTCACCGTAAGGCCCTTCCCACATGGTGTATCCCGCTTTGCTGGAAATCACCATTTCATCGCGATAAGGCAGGAGATCGTGTTGTAGAACACGGCCAAAATTGATTTCTGCCGAGCCGGGAGGGGGGCCATAGTTGTTCGCGAGATCAAAATGAGTGATGCCTAAATCGAAAGCGCGCAGCAGCATATCGCGGCTGTTATCGAAAAGGGTGGTATCACCAAAGTTATGCCACAACCCCAGCGAGATAGCCGGTAGCTGTAAACCGCTGTTACCGCAACGTCGGTATTCCATCGATTGATAGCGTTCGGGATTTGCCAGATAACTCATTGATCTTCCTTACACGATGACATGAAAAAAGACGATAAACACACAGTACGCCGCCTGATGCTAATCGGTGGCATGGGTGTTCACAGCGTAAATCTAGCTTTCCATCATGCTCCAGAGCCGGTTTCAACGCCATCAAAAAGAGCCCCCTATACTTTTAAACGTGATCTAAATTCTCGTTTTTTCAGCGCTTACTGCCCTGAAATGTCCATTGGGAGCATCGCAATGAGCAAGACTTCAAATAGCACGGTGTATAGCGTATCCGACTATCTACTCGACCGACTTTCACAGGCGGGTATCCAGCACGTGTTTGGCGTTCCCGGAGACTACAATCTACGTTTTCTCGATTTTGTTACGGCTCACGCCGATCTTGAATGGGTGGGATGCGCCAATGAGCTCAACGCCGCCTATGCCGCCGATGGATATGCGCGCTGTGCACCCGCAGCGGCGCTGGTGACCACGTTCGGGGTGGGGGAATTGAGTGCAATTAATGGCACCGCAGGCAGCTATGCTGAATATTTACCGGTCATTCATATTGTGGGGGCTCCGAATAGGCGTTCTCAGCAGAAAGGAGAGCTACTACACCATACGTTAGGCGATGGCGATTATGGCCACTTCTATCGCATGGCGGCGGAAGTCACCTGTTCGCAGGCCATATTGACCCCAGAAAATGCGGCGGTTGAAATCGATCGTGTTCTCAGCGATGTGCTCTATCACCGTCGACCAGGTTATTTCTTATTGCCAAGCGATGTGTGTGATGAGCCGATTCGAACCGAACTCTATCCTTTCGCCGCACGGCAAGATGAGATCATCGGGCTAAATGAATTTGTTCAGGCGGCGCGTGAGCTGCTTAAACCGGTTCGTAAGGTCGCATTATTGGCCGATTTTCTGGCCGACCGTTTTGGTCAAAAACAGGCCGTTCAACAGTTGGCTGATTTACCCGGCGTTGCCAGCGCAACGCTGCTCATGGGGAAAGGTGTTCTCGATGAAAGTCAGCCAAACTTTGTTGGTACCTATGCCGGAGGCGCTAGCCAGCCCTGCGTGAAGGCCGCGATTGAAAATGCAGATGCGTTGATAAGCGTGGGGGTGAGGTTAACCGACAGCGTAACGGCGGGCTTCACCCATCAGCTTGCGTTAAATAAAACCATCGATATTCAGCCATTTTCAGCCAGCGTGGCAGGGCGCGTGTTTAGTCAATTACCGATGAATAACGCATTGGCCGCATTAATTGATCTGGCGCGTGAGCTTTGCGTAGAGTGGCAATCCCCTGATGCCCAGCGAGATAGCTTACCTGAGGGGCAGGGTAACCATCTTGATCAGCATACGTTTTGGCAGCAGGTACAGCGGTTTTTACGCGCAGGCGATATCGTGATTGCCGATCAGGGCACTTCGAGCTTTGGCTCTGCGACGCTGCGTTTGCCTAAAGATGCCAGCCTTATCGTTCAGCCGCTGTGGGGATCGATTGGCTATACGCTGCCCGCGGTGTTGGGAGCCCAACTGGCGCAGCCACAGCGCCGCGTAGTGCTGTTGATCGGCGACGGCTCGGCGCAGCTTACCATTCAAGAATTAGGTACGCTGCTGCGTCACGGTTTAAAGCCGGTGATTATTTTAGTGAACAACGATGGCTATACCGTAGAGCGAGCGATCCACGGCCCGGAAGAAGTCTACAACGATATTGCCGCATGGAATTGGACTCAAATTCCGGCCGCACTTTCGGTGAACGGCAACGCAGTCACCTATCATGCCGACAGCGTGCAATCTCTGCAAAAGGCCTTTGACGCCAGCAAAACGCCAAAAGCGCTGACGCTGATTGAAGTTATGCTGCCGAAAATGGATGTGCCGGAATATCTGGCGACGCTGAGCAAAGCGATTGCCGAACGTAATGCATCGCATCAATAGTCGGCTGAATCAGTCTTAAGCGGGCATATCCAGTAAATAGTCTTTAATCCAGCTCCCTGCCGGCCCCGGCGGGGAGTTTTTTGACCACACTACGTCGACAGAAATGGATTTTGGCCAGCCGGGCACTGACAGCGGCACCAATTCTTGTTGATGGCAAAACTCCTCCACCAATGCGCACGGTAGTACACTCCAACCAAATCCTTGAACCGCCATGCTGAGCAACAGCAAATAGTTTGGTGCAGACCAAATCAACCCATGCATTTGGGTTTGATCGCGCTCGAGATAGGTACTTAAACGTAGTTCGCGCACGGCGTTGAGTTCTTCTGGACGAATGCGTTCGCGTAGCGCAAGCGGATGTGACGGGGCAGTATAAATTGCCATCTGGGTTTGCTTGCTTAACCGTGCCACGCCGATGTCTGGTGGATAGTGCTTGCGCGATTCAATCAGTCCAATGTGGGCGCGATTTTTTTGCAGCAGATCGATAACGTCTTCATCTTCACCAATCAGGCATTCAAATTCGGTATCGGGGTAGCGCTGGTCGAATTGCTTTAACAAGGCTTCTAACGCGCTGGGGTGGAAGGTGTCGGAAAGCACAAACGTCAGGCGCGGCTCAACGTTATCCATCAAACGCACGGCTAGCTGATCTAGACGCTCGCTGGCAGCCAAAATTTCTTTCACGTGAATCAAAACCCGCTGCCCTTGCTCGGTTAGAACCGGATGACGAGCCGAACGATCGAATAGCGTCACGCCCAAATCATCTTCTAAATTGGCAATCGCGGTGCTGACGGTGGACTGACTTTTATGCAAACGGCGTGCGGCGGCGGAGAATGAACCGGCGGAAACGGTTTCGACAAAGGCATTGAGTGCTTCGGGAGAGTAACGCATAAAGTATCTATTTTATCGATGGAACCTAATTTTAATATAGCGATAAACCTGAGGATAATCACCTTCTCTGACATAACTCAGAGCATTAATTTGAGGTTTTATTCCGTATGCAACGTAAATCTTTGATGGAACGCGTGTTCCACGCCGTTACTTTTGAGGCCATTGCGACGCTTATCTGTGCGCCCGTTGGCGCGTATTTGATGCAGCGCTCAGTATGGGAGATGGGCGGCCTGACGATTATTCTGGCTACTGCTGCGATGATCTGGAATATCATCTACAACGCGATATTCGATCGTTTATGGCCGGTTAGCCGCGTGGTGCGTAATGTAAAAGTCCGTATTCTTCACGCGCTTGGCTTTGAGTGCGGGTTTATCGTGATCGGCGTTAATATTGCCGCGTATGTGTTAGGCATCTCGATGCTACAGGCGTTTATGCTGGAATTGGGCATTATCCTGTTCTTCTTGCCATACACCATGGCCTACAACTGGGTGTATGACACGCTGCGTGAGCGCATTGTTGCACGCCGAGCGGCGCGCAATATGGCGTCAACGCTACGCTAATGCTGTACTCATTCTGCCTGCCTGCGTTATGTTAACCCCTATAGATAATAGCGGGTTAACAGGAGCAACAGCATGAAAACGCTAGGCTTACTTGGCGGAATGAGTTGGGAATCCACGGTTCCTTACTATCGAATTATTAACGAAACCGTAAAAAACCAGCTGGGTGGACTACATTCCGCTCGGCTGGTTTTGTATAGCGTCGATTTTGCCGAAGTCGAACACCTTCAGATGCAGGGCGAATGGCAACAGGCCGGTGAACTTTTGGCGGATGCCGCACAACGTCTACAGGCTGCTGGCGCAGATGGTATTGTGGTGTGCACTAACACCATGCACAAAGTGGCCGAGCAGATCCAAGCACGTAGCGGTTTGCCGCTGCTGCATATTGCCGACGCCACTGCGGCACGCATTCAGGCTAAAGGCTTAACGCGCATTGGCCTGCTGGGTACGCGTTTCACGATGGAGCAAGATTTCTACCGTGGCCGACTCACTGACACCTTTGGCATCGAGGTCATCGTTCCCAACGAATCCGACCGTGAAATTATCCACCGCATTATTTATCAGGAACTGTGCTTAGGCCAAATCCGTCCTGAATCACGCCAACAATACCGCGAGATTATGCAGCGTTTGGCTGAGCAAGGTGCGCAGGGCATTATTCTGGGATGTACCGAGATTGCATTGCTGGTCGACCAAACCGATGCTGACGTTCCGCTGTTTGATACGGCGCAAATTCATGCGGAATACGCTGCGCATTGGGCGTTAGGCAACGAAAGCGTTTAGTGTAAAAAAGGGTTTAGCCCCTCTTTGCTGAAACGATTTTTGTGATCGGTTTCACTATTGCGCGCCGTAGTGCGGAGTGCCCGTTGTGGGGGCTGATACGGCTGTGTTTAGATACGGCCAGTACTTTTTTCGGTGGTTCAGGCAGCATTTTTTGGGAGAAGGCAGTATGACAACGCACGCACTGGTCGGGGATGTGGGGGGTACTAACGCGCGATTGGCTCTTTGCTCGCTGGAAAACGGTGAAATCTCGCAGGCAAAAACCTATTCAGGACTGGAGTTTGACAGTTTAGAAGCCACGATTCGCACCTATCTGCGAGAGCATAACGTTTCCGTTAAAGAAGCCTGTATTGCCATCGCTTGCCCCGTGACAGATGACTGGGTGGCGATGACCAACCATACGTGGGCGTTCTCTATTGCTGAGATGAAAAAAAATCTGGCGCTGGAAAAGCTGGAAGTGATTAACGATTTCACCGCGGTTTCCATGGCGGTTCCTATGCTCAAGCCCGAGCATCTGATGCAGTTTGGCGGCAAAGCACCGCTAAAGGATAAGCCGATTGCTATCTACGGCGCAGGGACGGGATTAGGCGTAGCGCATCTTATCCATGCGGCCGATCGCTGGATCAGCCTGCCGGGCGAAGGCGGGCACGTTGATTTTGCCGCCAACAGTGAAGAAGAAGATCTGATCCTTGAAGTGTTGCGTCCAGAACTTGGGCACGTTTCTGCCGAGCGTATTTTATCCGGTCCAGGGCTGGTTAACCTGTACCACGCCATTGTGAAATCGGATAATCGTCTGCCGGAAAACTTGGCGCCTAAAGACGTTACCGAGCGAGCATTAGCCGATTCTTGCACCGATTGCCGTCGTGCGCTCTCGCTGTTTTGCGTGATTATGGGCCGCTTTGGCGGCAACTTGGCGCTAAATATGGCAACCTTCGGCGGCGTGTATATTGCCGGGGGCATTGTGCCGCGTTTTCTTGAATTCTTTAAAGCATCGGGTTTTCGTGCGGCGTTTGAAGATAAAGGGCGCTTTAAGGAGTATGTGCATGATATTCCGGTTTATCTTATCGTGCATGACTTCCCCGGATTACTGGGCGCGGGTGCACATCTGCGCCAAGAGCTAGGCATGAAAATCTAGCTCGATTCTCAGCAGCGCTGAAAATAAAAGTAAAAAGCCTGCGCAGGACACTGAGCAGGCTTTTTTGTGAGCATCAGCAAAATACATTAGAAATGCTTTTTGACGTATTGCTCCATTTTACTCTTCAAATCAATCAGTTTGGTCGCCGGTGCTTTATTGCATTCTTCAATCACCATCGGCGTGACAAACTCGTCGACCTGCTGCTCATCAACATAGTCGCCGCCTTTATAGTGGGTATCTAAATTACTTACCCAAAATACAACTGGTGTTTGTGCCTGTGTATCAAGCGCCAAAAAATCTTCACAGGACATGTGAATGGGTGTGGTTTTAGATTCTTTGGATTTTGAACCCGCGGCGCTCGTTGTCGTGGTCGGGGCGTCTAACGTTAAGACCGCGTTGTTCTGCGCATTATTGCTTTGTGAATCACTGTTTTGAACCGATGCTGCGTAGGTGCAGGTGGTCGCCAGAAGTGTGGTTAAAAGCGCTATTGAAAAGGTTTTGTAATTCATCATCGCTATTCTCTCTTCGATCCAACAGAGCAAACCGCTCATAAATACATCATAAAAGTGCCATTTCCGTTGATATCTGTCATAACGAGCGGAAGTTTTTTTGTAACACAAATAGTATATAGCACTTTTTAAAATGTTGGATTTAGATATTAGCTCTATAAATATAGTTATTTGGTCTGTTTGCTATGTGTTGAACAGCGTTTTTAACATGAGGTTGATCGAAATGGATCTCGCAATGAGATCCATCAGAAGGCAGTTGGCTAAATATAGATTTGAATTGATTCGATCCTATAACCGCATAAGTTGGCGGAATGCTTTTACTTTTCCACGGCTTACCGGGACTTCAAACTCAAGATCGGTGAGGCGCAGTACATAGGTGTTATTAAACCACGGTACGATCTCTCGTATTTTAGACAGATTGACGCAGTACGAGCGATGGCAGCGGAAAAACTTCTCTTCAGGCAATCGGTTACAGAATTCAGTAATGTTCATAGGCATCACAAACTCTTCGCGACGGGTATAGACTCGGGTGACCTTTTCATCCGCCGCTGCATAATAAATATCGTTGCACTCGGTGACGATGATGCGTTCGTCTTTTATCAGGTTAATCGTTTTGGGGGCTGGACGCGCTACGGTGTTGTTATGGGTCAACTCTTGTTCGCGCTGGTGGCTGGCCTCTAGTTTTTGCAGCATGGTGATGATGCGTGACTCATGATAGGGCTTGAGAATGTAATCAAAGGCCTCTAACTCAAAGGCTTCTACCGCATGCTCTTTGTAGGCGGTAATAAAAATAATCTGTGGCTTACGCGCAAATTTGCTGAGATTTTGCGCCAGCAGAACGCCGTCCAACGAAGGGATATTGATGTCGAGAAAAATAGCGTCCACTTCGTTGTGCTGCAGGTATTTAAGTACATCCAGACCATCCTCGAAGGTACCCACAATCTGAATTTTGCTGTGGGTTCGGATCAGGTAGCTTAACTCTTCCTGCGCTAAAAATTCGTCTTCTACAATGATCGCTTTCATAGCGTATTAACCTCCTTGGGTTCTCGCACCGTCAGTTCGTTGTGCGTAGGAACGCTTGGGGTAATGTAAAAATAGATCTCGGTGCCGGGCTCAAGGCGGCGGATATGCAGCCCCTCGCCATACAGCAGTTTGACGCGCTGGTGTACGTTGAGCAGGCCAATTTTATTATTTGGCATGTCGCCGTGCGTCACTCGGTCAATGGTTTCCTGGCTGATCCCGTTGCCGGTGTCTTTGATAGAGATTCTTATCCGGTTATCTTTCTTTTTAACCGCAATCGCCACCACGCCTTTGCCGCGACATGGCTGTATTCCGTGCACAATTGCGTTTTCAACTAACGGCTGGATGAGCAAGCTAGGAATGGTTAAATCAACGTCGTCGATGTCAAAAATAACCGTCAACTTACTGCCGAAACGCGCTTTTTCAATCGCCACATAGTCTTGGATTTGGTGTAGCTCGCGCTTGATGTCGATGTGTTCATCGTTGAGCTCCAGATTAAAGCGCAGGTAGCTGGCCAAATTAATGATCAGCTGTCGAGCGGTATCAGGATTGGTGCGAATAGAAGAAGAAATCGCGTTGAGCGCATTGAAGAGGAAATGGGGGTTAATCTTGCTTTGCAATGCGCGTAGCTCGGCCTTATCTGCCATTTCGCGTAGCTGTTCAATGCGAGAAACTTCGATTTGCGTTGAGATAATCTGCGATAGACCAACGGCCATGACCTTTAATGAATAGGTAATTTTGTGCGCATGGCAGTAATAGATTTTTAGCGTACCGGTGACTTCGCCTTTTTCACGCAGCGGGATAATAATCTGTGAATGGATCTGCGGCGTGCGATGGGCTTCATCGTTGTTATTGATCGTGATGTCACCGCGCTGAATGGTTTGGCGCGTCACATCGCTAATCAGCTCTTCGCCAATATTGTATTGCTCTTCGCCCACGCCCACGTAGGCGAGAATATTTTCGGTATTAGTGATGGCGACGGCATCGGCGTTGATATCTTCGCGGATGATCCGGCAAATAGTCATCAGTGATTCACTGTTGATATTGCGGAAGTAGGGCAGCGTTTTATTGGCGATATCGAGAGCCAGCTTCGCCTGACGCGCCGCAATGACCTCTTTTTCATCTTCAACGCTTTGTACCAACAGCACGATCAAACCGATGCAGCCCGCACCCAGAATCATCGGTAAACCGATGTGCTCAACGATATCGATCCCCAACGGTTTTGAATCGATAAAGGCGATAATCAACACCATCGTCAGGCTTTCGCACAACATGCCCGCTAAGATACCCGCGCTCCAGCGTTTTTCTTTCGCAATCCGTTGATGGATCCACGCTGAAATAATCCCGGCGATGATGCTGCTGATTAAGCATGGGATCGCGGTTACGCCATCCATATCGATCAAATAGCGATGTACGCCCGCGATGACGCCGGTTGTTATCCCCACCCAGGGACCAAAAAGTATCCCGCCGGAAATAACCGCAATGATACGCACGTTGATTAATGCGCCTTCAACGCTGATACCGTTATAGGTACTAAACAGGGCGAAGGTGGTAAAAATCGCGGTGACGGCGGCCAGCTCAACCCGCGTATGCTGCTCTTTTTGCAGCAGTTGGCGGAACAGGCGAATGCGTGTCAGAAAAAAGATGCAGATCAGCATCAAAGCGGCGCGTTCAAACACCGCCAGCAGCATATTGAAGTTTTCTTGCAAAATATTATAAACCGAATAATTCAGTGTGTAGATGTATGGCGATTATAGCCATAAAGCCCCCGTGATGATAACCAACCAGAGCGATGGCGCAGATTGCCGTAATCAGGGAAGGGGAGGGCGTTGTTTCTAGGCGAAAATCAATCTATCGCAGATGAGCTCTGCGATAGCATGAGGAAGTGTTTTACCGAAAATGCACCGCGACTAATTTTGTTCTTCCCACTCGTCTGAGGCGGCTTCACCTTCTTCGGTATCTAACGGTGGTTCGTACTGGAAGTCATCTTCATCCCATTCGTAGAGCGTGTTCTCAGTGATCCACTCTTCGCGAATTTCTACCTCATCATAGTCATTATCAAAAATTGCCTGAGCTGCTTCACCGCTAAATAGCGGTACGCCATCACCACCTTCATCTTCGGTAGCGTGGAATTCCGCGAGCCACATGATTTCCCCATCCTGCATGACATATTTTTGCAGATTGAATTGGGCGACCTGTGAGGCGTCATCGCTGTTTTCATGATCGGCTAAATAGGCTTCTCTGGCGGCCTCTATAGCTTCATCTAAGGTCAGATACATGTCCATGATGTTTCTCGCTATTGGTTGTGGTTATGAAGTTTGAGTTCAAATATCAATTGTTGATAATTTCTGCAAAGGTGCAAGAAAACGACAAGATTTTTTTGTGCGCTATCTTGGCAAGATATCTGCTCAATCATGACTTTGACTTCTCCTACTGTTATGGTTCAAGCCTCCTTTTGTAGAAAATGATGACTAAAATGAAAGTTGTATTCCATGTTTCAGAATCAACGCACTGCATTCCCGCATTTAACAGCGCCACTAATCTATTGAAAGCGCGCAATGGTAAATATACCGATATTCATATTGTGTTTACCGGCTCAGCCATCAGCACGCTGATTGCCGACAGTGACGAATCGCCAAACTGGGAGACGTTGCAGCAGGCCAACGTCATTTTGCTGGCATGTGAGAATGCAATGCGGGCGAATAGCATTACGCTGGATCGGCTATTGATGGGGGTGAACTCAGTTCCTGCGGGCATATTGGCACTGGTTGAACACCAGCAAGACGGTTATTTTTACATCAAACCTTAGCGGACACTTCAATTCGATGGCTATATTCGGTGGCCCGCTATACGCAGTCTCACTTAAACAATTGTGATGTTATCGCTTTTACTTTCCTTATTAATGAATTGGTCAATCGGAACTATGGATAAAAAAGCAGCTTTTTTCTATTAAGGACCACGTTATGGCTGGCTGGTTTAAATTTATTCAGTGAAATTTTTTATCTTGCACAATCAGGCATTTATTAGGGATCTTCCTAAAAAACACTTAATGTAACATTTTGATTTTAAATGCTAATTTAATTCTAATTGACGTTGAGTATAATTAAATTCAATCCTATTGGGTTGCAACCCTTATTAGGTTGTTGTCGACGGGGTGAGTAATCAATTACTATGCTTCCAACAAACCAATTTATTACTGAGTTCTTCGTTTCGTAGAGCACCATCAGGGGGGTATGTGCTAACACATTTATTAACCACCCGGCCCAAGTTTCGCGCTTTAACAGGGCTGGCTGCATCAGTATTTCTGATGCTCGCAACAACACAGGCATGGGCGTTTTCGCTAGATGATGTTGCAAAAAAAGCACAATCTCTGGCAGGGGAGTCTTTCAAGGCACCTAAAAGCAACCTGCCTTCAGAGTTTCGTGAGATGAAGTTTGCTGACTATCAGCAGATCCAATTCAATCATGACAAACCCTACTGGAATAACCTTAAAACTCCATTCAAATTAGAGTTCTACCATCAGGGTATGTATTTTGATACGCCGGTTAAGATCAATGAAGTGACGGCAACGTCGGTTCGTCAGATCAAATATAACCCGGACTACTTTAATTTTGGCTCAGTGAAACACGACCCAGAGGCCGTGAAAGACTTGGGCTTTGCGGGTTTCAAAGTGGTTTATCCGATCAATCAGGCGGGTAAAAACGATGAAATCATGAGCATGCTGGGCGCAAGCTATTTCCGCGTTGTGGGTAAAGGCCAAGTCTATGGTCTTTCTGCACGTGGTTTGGCTATTGATACCGCACTGCCGTCTGGCGAAGAATTCCCGCGCTTCCGCGAATTCTGGATTGAACGTCCAAAAGC
This sequence comes from Hafnia sp. CBA7124, assembly GCF_002355555.1. Lineage (NCBI taxonomy): Bacteria > Pseudomonadati > Pseudomonadota > Gammaproteobacteria > Enterobacterales > Hafniaceae > Hafnia > Hafnia sp. CBA7124. The sequence continues at coordinate 1,416,533 of NZ_AP017469.1, forward strand.
AAAAGATAAACACTTGGTGATTTACGCGCTGCTGGATTCTCCACGCGCAACCGGCGCATATCGCATGATTGTGACTCCGGGTACTGACACCGTGGTTGATGTGCAGTCACGTGTATATCTGCGCGACAAAGTGGGCGTGCTGGGTATGGCACCGTTAACCAGCATGTATTTGTTTGGTTCAAACCAGCCATCTACTAACGTGAACTATCGTCCACAGCTGCATGATTCTGAAGGTCTATCGATTCATGCTGGCAACGGCGAATGGATCTGGCGTCCACTGAACAATCCTAAACATCTATCCGTAAGCACCTTCAGCGTTGAAAATCCGAAAGGTTTTGGCCTGCTGCAGCGTACTCGTGACTTCTCTCAATACGAAGACCTAGACGATCGTTACGATCTGCGTCCGGGCGCTTGGGTTGAACCACGTGGTGTTTGGGGCAAAGGTAAAGTTCAGCTGGTGGAAATTCCAACGGCCGATGAAACCAACGATAACATCGTGGCATTCTGGATCCCGGCAAGTCTGCCAGAGGTCGGAAAACCTATTAATCTGGATTACCGTCTACACTTCACTCGTGATGAAGCAAAACTGCATGACCCTGCGTTAGCGTGGGTGAAGCAGACTATGCGTTCAACCGGTGATGTGAAACAGTCTAACCTGATCCGCGAACCAGACGGCACAACCGCGCTGATTGTTGATTTTGTTGGCCCAGCGCTAAAAGCGTTGACGCCTGATGCACCTGTAACCACTCAGGTGACAACGGATGACAACACTAAACTGGTGCAGAACGATTTACGTTACAACCCGGTAACCGGCGGCTGGCGTCTGACGCTGCGCTTTAACGTTATCGACAACAAAAAACCGGTTGAGATGCGTGCTTATCTGATCAAAGAAGATAAACCGCTGAGTGAAATCTGGAGCTATCAGTTACCTGCCAATGAATAAGTCTACTGAGAATGCCGATGCCTATCTAAAGGCATTGGCGATGAGCGCGGAGCAAGAAGCCGCGCTCAGGCAGCAAATGACCGCATCACAGGATGTTTCTGTGGATGCGGTGCATAGGTCGCTGGCCTCAGACGATGTTCAACTGTCGGATTTAGAGGCGCTCGATGCGCCTCTTTGTTCAGTTGAATCACGTCTTGAGATGGGCTGGTCGGATACGCTGGAAGAGAAAGCATTGCTGACAAAAGATGCGGCAGGACGAACTGCGATCAAAGCAATGCCCACCATTAAGCGTACGTCGATGTTTCCTGAAAAGTGGCGCACCAATCCGGTTGGCCGCCTGTGGGATGGCCTGCTAGGCAGAACGCAGCCGCCGAAACACCAGTTTAAAACCGCGGCAGAAGCCGAGGCCGATAAACGCTGGCGTAAAGTGGGCTCAATGCGCCGCTGGGTTTTGCTTATCCTGATGCTGACGCAGACGGTCATCGCCACCTGGTACATGAAAACCATTCTGCCGTATCAAGGTTGGGAATGGATCGATCCAGCTTCAATGCTAGAGAAACCGATCATGCAGTCGGTGATGGAGTTGCTGCCCTATGTTCTTCAGTTTGGAATATTAGTGCTGTTTGCCATTCTCTTCTGCTGGGTATCGGCCGGTTTCTGGACAGCGCTGATGGGCTTCCTTCAGCTCTTGATAGGCCGCGATAAATACAGCATTTCCGCTACAACGGTTGGGGACGAAGCGCTCAATCCAAAACATCGCACCGCGCTTATCATGCCGATTTGTAATGAAGACGTATCCCGTGTATTTGCAGGGCTACGAGCAACTTATGAATCGGTGGTGGCGACAGGGCAAATCGAACACTTTGATATCTTTGTGCTGAGCGATAGCTACGATCCCGATATTTGCGTGGCAGAGCAAAAAGCATGGATGGAGATCTGCAAAGAAGTCGGCGGTGAAGGGCGTATCTTCTATCGTCGTCGTCGTCGTCGTGTGAAACGCAAATCCGGTAACATCGATGACTTCTGCCGTCGCTGGGGCGGAGAATACAGCTACATGGTTATTCTTGACGCCGATAGCGTGATGAGCGGCGACTGTTTAACCAATCTGGTTCGTCTAATGGAAGCCAACCCAAGCGCGGGGATTATTCAATCTGCGCCGAAGGCGACCGGCATGGACACCATGTATGCGCGTATTCAGCAGTTTGCAACGCGTGTATATGGGCCATTGTTCACCGCAGGTTTGCATTTCTGGCAGTTAGGTGAATCGCATTATTGGGGCCACAACGCCATTATTCGTGTGAAGCCGTTTATCGAACACTGCGCGCTGGCACCGCTGCCGGGCAGCGGCACCTTTGCCGGTTCCATTTTGTCACATGACTTTGTGGAAGCCGCATTGATGCGTCGCGCTGGCTGGGGGGTGTGGATTGCCTATGACCTGCCGGGCTCCTACGAGGAATTACCCCCGAACCTGCTGGATGAGCTGAAGCGTGACCGTCGCTGGTGCCAAGGTAACCTGATGAACTTCCGCCTATTTTTGGTGAAAGGGATGCATCCGGTTCACCGTGCGGTATTCCTGACGGGCGTGATGTCGTATCTGTCGGCACCGTTATGGTTTATGTTCTTGGTGCTCTCAACGGCGCTACAGGTGGTGCATACGCTGATGGAGCCGCAGTACTTCCTGCAGCCGCGACAGCTATTCCCAGTTTGGCCACAGTGGCGTCCTGAACTGGCGATTGCGCTGTTCTCAACCACGTTGGTGCTGTTGTTCCTGCCAAAACTGCTGTCTGTGGTGCTGATTTGGGCCAAAGGTGCTAAAGAGTACGGTGGTTCATTCCGCCTGCTGATTTCCATGCTGCTGGAGATGTTGTTCTCCGTATTGCTGGCACCGGTACGTATGATTTTCCATACCGTATTTGTGGTGAGCGCGTTCCTTGGCTGGTCAATCACCTGGCAGTCTCCGCAGCGTGATGATGATGCTACGCCGTGGAGTGAAGCTTTCCGTCGTCATGGTTCGCAGTGCTTACTCGGCCTTATCTGGGCGGGTGGCGTGGCGGTGCTAGATCTGCGTTTCCTCTGGTGGCTGTCACCGATCGTGGTGTCGTTGATCCTTTCACCAGTGGTTTCGGTGATTACGAGCCGTCGCACGCTGGGCGTGAAGTGCAAACGTGCTAAGATCTTCTTGATCCCCGAGGAATACTCTCCTCCGGTTGAGATGGTGGCGACCGAGCGCTACGTTGAGCTCAACAACAAGCGTGAACTCGATCATGGCTTCCTGCGTGCGGTGTTTGATCCTGCGTACAATGCGTTGGCGACCGCAATGGCCACTTCTCGCCATCATGCGCATGCTGCTATTGCTAAAGCACGTGAAGAGCGCGTAGAGAAAGCCTTGAGCACCGGGCCTCAGGAGCTTAGCCGAGACGAACGCTTGGCGCTGCTGAGCGATCCTGTTACGTTGGCACGCCTTCATCAGTTACTGTGGAGCACGCCAGAGCGCTATCCTCAGTGGACTCAGGCTTATCAGGCACTGAAGCCTGCGGCCTAACCGCTTAGCTGAGCTAAAATGCGGAAAAGGGTGTTTGCCGAAAAGCAAACACCCTTTTTTTATCTCGCGATTAAGGATGGGCAGCGCGGTGGGGCGGGTAGTACAAGATGTCTTGTTGCAGCATAAAGCGTGACGTGATGCTTTTTAGCTCGCCTTGATAGTCAAAGCTGATGATTTCCTGCTTCTCAGACAGTATGCAGTTCCCGCTGTTATCCCATTTTTGACACTCGGTGATATAGGTAACATGAGGCGTTTTGGTGGTAGAGCTGAGATCTTTTCCGTTATCGGTAAAGGTTGAAAGGGTGTCATTATCGTTTTTCACCACTTTCTCTAATCGCCCATCAGGACGATACAGATACATACCAAATCCCGGATTACGGCCAACGGCAACGTAAAAGCGTACCTGATCGTCAGGCGTATAAAAATAGTACTGATTAGTAATGCCAATCGTGTTGTCGCCAGCTTCGACTTCGGTCACTTTTACAATTCGGCCACGCTCATCCGTTTTATAGGCGCTGATGAGCTGTGAAATATCTTGCTCATGGCCGGTTTGAACGGCTACCACGCTGCGGCTCATCCAACCGATATCATCCAGCACTAAGCGACTTTCCCAAACAGGGTTGGGGCCGTAGCTTTGACCGGCAGCCTCGATTTGCCCATTACGAGCAAACTCGATGCTGATATCACGCAGCGTATCTTGGCTTTCAGGTCCGATAACATACTGATGATAGCTTTTGGCTGGGCCAACGATATCGCCTTCCATCAAGATAATATTGTTGGAGCGCACAATGTGTGAATTACCGATAATCGGTGGAGCCGCTATCGCGCCGGAAGGCAATAACACAACGGCGAGTAGCGTTGCAGCAGCGAGTAAAGTCTCTGGAGGCCGCATTCATGCTCCTTGTTGCGGTATGATTTAGCCAAAATACGCCTAGCGTTAATTGTTAACAGGCATAATTCTATCGTGACGAGCAGTGATGCAAACGTGTCTTAATTGATAATACACCAGGCTAGAAAGAGAAGGAGGACTGAATGGGCTATGCGGTAGGAATTCACAGCCCTGAGCGGTCATTATTGAGTCGCTTAAAGACGATTGGCGATTTCAATCAGATTGCCGTCGGGGTCACGCAAATAAATAGAGCTAATTTTTCCGCTGGCACCCGTGCGAGTTACCGGCCCTTCAATAATCTCGACGCCGCAGCCAATCACCCATAAAACAACCTCTTGCAGCGGCTGAACCGTGATAAAGCAGAGATCGGCGCTGCCTGGTGTTGGATGTTTAGCATAAGGGCGAAAAGGCGATTTGGCCGCGTGAAGATTGATTTTTTGCTCACCAAACGTAAGCGCCGTACGGCCTTCGCTGCCAAAGGTTTCAACCCCCATCCCCAGAACCTGCTGATAAAACTGGACGGATTTGTCGATATTAGCCACGGTGAGAACTAAATGATCCAGCGCGGAGAGTTTAAGCATGGGCAGGCGGCTCCAAAAGATGATGTAAATATGAGTGAAAACGAATTCGAAGAGTAAAACGTTATTCAGCCACCATAACGTTTTACTCTGATGTTATTCAACATTTACGCAACAGATAGGAGCACAGACCAGAGCGATTATGGGTGACTGCACACTTCGCAGGAAGGATTTTTAGCCAGCGTCATTGAACGCCACTGCGAACTCATTGCGTCGTACATCATCAGCCGCCCACGGGGAACCGTGCCGAAATGTGCCAATAACTTAATGGCTTCCATCGCTTGCATGGCACCGATAATTCCGACCAACGGTGACATAACACCCGCTTCCACGCAGGTGAGGGCGTTAGCGCCAAATAAGCGGCTTAAACAACGATAGCAAGGCTCGTCTTCTTGATAGGTAAATACGCTAACTTGCCCTTCCATGCGGATAGCGGCACCGGACACTAAAGGCGTATGCAGATTGAAGCATAAGCGATTAAGACGATCGCGAATATCGACGTTATCCGTGCAGTCGAGAACCACGTCAGCCTGCTCGATAAGCGTGGTGAGCTCGGCGTCCTCTAGCACGGCATTTACGGTATGCAACTGGGTGTGAGGGTTAATCTCTTGGAGCGATAAACGCGCAGACTCGACTTTTGCCATCCCGATGCGCGCATCGCAGTGCAAGATTTGGCGCTGTAAATTAGAAAGAGATACCGTATCAAAGTCGACAAGCGTCAAGGTTCCTACCCCTGCCGCAGCGAGATATTGGCTGGCTGGGCAGCCTAAACCACCCAACCCAATAATCAGCGCATGCGAGGCTTTTAGCTTTTCCTGACCGTCGAAATCAAAACCGCGCAGCACGATCTGGCGGTTATATCGCATCATCTCAGCATCGCTAAGCTCTTCGGGTATCTCTTTGCTCATGTTTAAAATCTCAACAGCGGATTAAACAATTCTACATCGACTAACTCACCGGCTTTAACCGAGCCGCGCTCGCGCTCTAAAACAATAAAAGCATTGCCGAGGGTAAATGAGCTGAAGACGTGTGAACCTTGATGGCCTGTGGTGCGCACTTCTAGTTCGCCCTGAGCATTCGCACTCACGATGCCGCGCTGGAAATCTAAACGACCCGGTGATTTTTTCAGCGGAGTCATCGCCTTGGCTTTTAAACGTGCCGGTGGCTGCCAGTGGGTATCGCCAGAAAGATGGGCAATCAGCGGTTGCACCAGCTGATAGAACGTCACCACGGCTGAAACAGGGTTGCCCGGCAGGCCGCAGAACAACGCGCGATTAAGCTGACCAAAAGCGAATGGTTTACCCGGCTTCATGGCCAGTTTCCAGAAACTGATTTTCCCAACTTCATCTAAAATTTGTTTGGTGAAATCGGCTTCGCCAACGGAAACGCCGCCGCTGCTAATCAATAGATCAGCATGCAGATCGCCTGCCTTAAAGGCCTCGCGCAGCGCCTGTGGATCGTCGCGGATAATGCCTAAATCAATAATCTCGCAGTGCATTTGCTCAAGCATTAAACGTACGGCAAAACGGTTCGTGTCGTAAATCTGCCCTTCTTGCAAAGGCGTGCCTACCGGCTGTAGCTCATCGCCGGTTGAAAACAGAGCGACTTTCAATTTGCGCACAACTTTAATTTGAGCAATGCCTAAAGACGCTAACAGAGGAAGTTCCGCCGTGCCTAAACGAACCCCTGCGGCTAATACTTCAGCGCCTTGGCGAATATCTTCACCGGCCAAACGGATATTTTGTCCTTGCGCTGGCATCGCCGTAAAACGCACGCCTTGTTCGCTGAGTTCAGCCTGCTCTTGCATGATAACCGCATCGGTTCCTGCTGGTACGGACGCGCCGGTCATAATACGAATGACGCTGCCTGCTGGCCATTCACCGCTGAACGGGCTGCCTGCAAATGCTTTGCCAGCAACAGGAAGTACGGCGTCTGGTGTGATGTCTTGCAAACGAACGGCGTATCCGTCCATGGCTGAGTTAGCAAATGGAGGAACATTTAACGGAGAAATAACGGGAAGAGCAGTGATACGGCCAGCGGCATCGGTCAGCGCAACGTCTTCCACATCGGAAATGGCTGATGTTTGTGAAAGTAATTTTTCCAGCGCTTGCTCAATAGAAATCAAATCAGATGTGTTGTAACAATCCATCGGTTGGCTCCGTACAGGGTTCCCGACAGCCGATCTCAGCTCAGGAGGGAATAAATAATGCGGCTATTATGGCAGAAATCGGAGAAGGGGAGAATGCTTGCGTAACCCGCTTATTGCCCATGTGCGCAGGTTCAGAGGGTGAGTTCGATAGGCATCATAAAAAATGGCCGCAGGTGCGGCCATGAAATTCAGCGTGAATGAAATCTCATCGATATTACGCTAAGCCAAGGTGTTCGGCATGGAAGCGCAGGTGATCTTCAATAAATGTCGCGATAGTAAAGTAGCTATGATCATAACCCGGCTGGATACGTAAGCGCAGTGACCATTCGTTCTGACGAGCCAACTCGGCAAGTTTGGCGGGTTGTAATTGATCCGCTAAAAACTGATCGTCATCGCCCTGATCGATGAGGATCGGGAACGTAGGCTTTTGCTGCGCAATCAGACAACAGCTGTCATAGCTCTGCCAAAGAGAGCGATCGTCGCCCAAATAGGCCGCGAAGGCTTTGCGCCCCCAAGGTACCTGCGTTGGGTTAACGATAGGCGCAAAGGCAGACACCGATAAATACTGATGTGGATTACGTAATGCCAGCGTTAGCGCACCATGTCCCCCCATCGAATGACCACTGATGGACTGCTTTTCACTGACGTTGAAATGCTCGCGAATAAGCGCTGGCAGCTCCTGCGTGATGTAATCATCCATTCGATAATGGCTATTCCACGGAGCCTGCGTGGCGTTCAGATAAAAACCGGCGCCTTGTCCCAGATCGTAGCCCGCATCATTGGGCACTGTATCGCCGCGCGGGCTGGTATCTGGGATCACTAACGCTAAACCTAGCTCGGACGCAACGCGCTGCGCGCCAGCCTTGGTGGAGAAATTTTCGTCATTGCAGGTTAAGCCTGACAGCCAATAGAGTACCGGCGGCGGTGCATCGTCGGCTGTGGGAGGCAAATAGATGCTAAATGTCATCAGACAGTTGAGTGCATCAGATGCGTGGCGGTAGCGCTGCTGCCAGCCAGTGAACAGACGATGCTCTTCTAACAGTTCCAGTGAATCCACGACGTTCTCCTATCCGAGATAATAGGCGCGATGATTAAATCTTCTGCGCCCATTATTTAGGTATGTTCGTTATTCGTTTTGACTAGCGGTCAAAGTGAATAACGGTACGAATCGACTTACCTTCATGCATAAGATCAAAGGCTTCGTTAATTTCATCCAAGCTCATAGTGTGGGTAATGAAATCGTTGAGGGCAAACTCGCCGTCCATGTAGCGCTGTACGATACCCGGCAATTGGGTGCGGCCTTTAACGCCACCGAATGCGGAACCGCGCCATACGCGACCGGTCACCAGTTGGAATGGACGGGTGGAGATCTCTTCGCCCGCGCCAGCCACGCCGATAATAACCGACTCGCCCCAGCCTTTATGGCAGCATTCAAGCGCTGAGCGCATCACGTCTACGTTGCCGATACATTCAAAGGAAAAATCGACGCCGCCATCGGTCAGTTCGACGATAACTTGCTGAATTGGCTTATCGTAATCTTTTGGATTAATGACATCGGTTGCGCCTAACTTGCGCGCCAGTTCAAATTTGTCAGTATTGATATCGACACCGATGATACGTCCCGCGCCCGCCATTTTGGCACCAATAATGGCAGACAGACCGATACCGCCCAGACCAAAAATCGCTACGCTGTCGCCCGGCTTAACTTTAGCGGTGTTGACCACGGCGCCCATACCGGTGGTTACGCCACAGCCCAGCAGGCAAACTTCTTCCAGCGGGGCTTCCTTGCTGATTTTCGCTAAGGAAATTTCTGGCACAACGGTGTATTCAGAGAACGTAGATGTACCCATGTAGTGGAAAATTGGCTTACCGTCTTTAGAGAAACGCGTTGTGCCGTCTGGCATCAAGCCTTTGCCCTGGGTTTCACGAATGGCTTGGCACAGATTGGTTTTGCCTGACAGACAGAACTTACATTTGCCACATTCTGGCGTATATAGCGGGATCACATGATCGCCCACGGCGACGGTGGTCACGCCTTCACCCACGGCCTCAACGATGCCCGCGCCTTCGTGGCCCAAGATCGCTGGGAATACGCCTTCAGGATCTTTCCCTGACAGGGTATATGCGTCGGTGTGGCACACCCCGCTGGCGACAATGCGAACCAAAACCTCGCCTTTTTGTGGCGGCATCAAATCAACTTCTTCGATGGTTAATGGTTGATTTGGCCCCCAAGCGACGGCGGCGCGAGTTTTAATCATTTGCATGGTGTGCTCCTGGTTCTTTTTGATGTAAGACGATGGCGTGCTCTGACGCGGGAATATCGATAGTATCTGGCTGTTCTTCTATGCGCTCTTGTGCGCGCTCTTGCTCAATGATTTGCATTTTAAGCGCACGAATATTGGGATTAAACGCATCGCGTCGCCAGATAAGCCACGTTGCAGTTTGGGCGATATCGTCAGGCAATGCGTGTACGGCCACACGTTCATGACCGGGTAAAAGAGATAACACCGAGCGCGGGATCATCGCAATACCGGCACCGCTGGCGGCGCAGGCTAACATGGCGTGATAAGACTGAATTTCCATAATCGCGCCGGGAACGGCACCATCTTGCTGAAACCACGATTCAAAACGCAGCCGATACGAGCAGCTAGGTCGAAAGGCAAACAGTGTTTGATTAGCGGCGTCTTTAGCGCGGGTAATCGGTGGATGCTCAAGGCTAGAAATCACCACCATCTCTTCACGAAAAGCGATACAGCCATTCAGCTCATCATGATTGAGTGGCCCGTCGACTAACCCCGCAGCCAGCGTTCCCGCGCGTACTTTTTCGGTTATCTCTCCCGAAGTCCCCGTCACCAACGAGAGTGCCACCTGAGGATAACTTTGGTGATAGGCCGCCAATAACACCGGCAAACGCGTTGCGGCGGTGCTTTCCATTGAGCCTAACGCAAAGCTGCCTGCCGGTTCTCCGGCATGCGTGATGCTCATTGCTTCGTCGCTGAGCGCCAGAATTCGTTTGGCATAGTTGAGGAAGTTATGTCCCATCGGTGAAAGGCGTAAGCGCTGTTTTTCTCGAATGAACAGATCGGTGCCCAGCTCCTGCTCTAGCTGACGCAAACGGGTGGTCAGGTTGGAAGGAACGCGATGAAGTAGCTCCGCTGCACGAGCAACCGAGCCAGTTTCAGCTACGCTACAGAACATGCGCAGTTGGGTAAGATCCATATTCATTCTCTTAACGTGAATAACTTGATTATCATTATTCACTTTTTGAGAGTTGTTTGGCAAGGCAATATAACAACAAATTATTTAACAATTATCTATCATCAAGCGTGATAGGGATGGAGATCCTGCAATGGCAGTGCGTATCGCATTAAGCGGCTTTTTAGCCTTAGTTGTGGCAATGGGAATTGGGCGGTTTGCGTTCACGCCTCAGGTTCCGTTGATGATTGCAGAGCATCAGTTTTCACTGACCGGCGCGGGGATTGTGGCCGCGCTGAACTATTTGGGCTATTTGGCCGGTGCTTTTGACGCGATGCGGGCGAGCAGACAGGTTGAGCGGCGATTGCAGCTTGGACTTTGGGGAGCGGTGTTTTTAACTCTGCTTTCAGCCTGTGTCAGCGGTTTTTGGTGGCATAGCTTAATCCGCTTTATGGTTGGCTGGGCGAGCGGATGGGCAATGGTGCTGGTGGCCGCATGGACGAATGAACGTTTGGCTCATTTCGGAAAACCCAATCTTGCTGCCGCGGTGTTTGCCGGTCCTGGGGCCGGTATTTTTATCAGTGGGATGCTATCGGTCGGAATTAGCGCGCTTAATCTCGATGCGGCTCAGGCGTGGCTGGTTTACGGTGTGCTAGCGCTGGTGCTGATTGGTTTTATCGCCCGCTTCTTACCAAGAGCAGGGGAGCTTCATCGCCCTGACGTGCCTGCCCAGCCTTTGGTATTAACGCCCGCACTCAAACGATTGGTGTGGAGCTACAGTCTGGCCGGATTCGGCTATATCTTACCTGCGACGTTTTTATCACAAATGGCTCATGCCCGTTTTCCCGATAGCCTCTTTGCCCAGTTTGTTTGGCCCGTATTTGGTTTTGCCGCGGTGGTGGGGATTGGTTTGGGGATTCTGACGCGCCGCTGGCTGCTGACTCAGCAACGCTTAGCGATCGTACTGTGGATCCAAGCATTAGGCATTGTGTTCACGGAAACGATCCCTGGAGTCAGCGGATTGGTATTCGGTGCATTGCTCACCGGCGGTGGGTTCTTATGTGTTGTTCAACTTTCGCTGCAATATGGCCGCGAGTTAGCGCCTTCGCACATTCGTTATATGGCAGGGTTGCTGACCACCGGTTACGCCGTTGGCCAATTAGTTGGCCCTATGCTTTCGGCTATTTCAACGGCGCTAACGCATCGTTTAGAGCCCGCGTTGTATATTGCTGCAATAGGTTTGCTCGTTGCCGGTGGTTTGGTTTTTCGCACGCAGCCCGTGCTCAGCCCACAAACAGAGCGCTCTGATGGATAACCGCACATTTTATATGCATTAAACAAATGACGGTTTTTCATGTATAGCTGAAAGAGTATCACTGGATAAAGCGTCCGCACTCCACTAAAGTGATGACAAAATTCTGATGTGATCACCATCAAGTTGTGCTCAGAATTAAGATTACCTGCAGGAGAGAATTGATGTCATCGCTAAGCAAAGAAGCAGTTTTGGTTCATACGGCGCTAGAGGCTCGTGGCCTAGAAACTCCCCTGCGAGGGGAAGTGTTAGATCGTGAAATACGTAAACAGCGCATCAAAGAGCACATGACGGAAATCATGCAGTTGCTCAATCTTGATTTATCTGACGATAGCTTGGCGGAAACGCCGCACCGTATTGCCAAAATGTACGTTGATGAGATTTTCTCGGGCTTGGATTATGCGAATTTTCCAAAAATTACCGTCATTGAAAATAAGATGAAGGTTGATGAGATGGTCACGGTGCGAGATATCACGCTAACCAGCACCTGTGAGCACCATTTTGTGACCATCGATGGCAAAGCCACGGTGGCCTATATTCCTAAAGACTGTGTGATTGGCCTGTCGAAAATTAATCGCATCGTGCAATTCTTTGCGCAGCGTCCGCAGGTACAAGAGCGTTTGACCCAGCAAATTTTGGTTGCGCTGCAAACTCTATTGGGAACCAACAACGTTGCGGTATCTATCGATGCCACGCATTACTGCGTGAAAGCCCGCGGTGTGCGTGATGCGACCAGTGCGACGACCACAACCTCGCTCGGCGGGTTGTTTAAATCGAGCCAAAATACTCGTCAGGAGTTTTTGCGCGCGGTACGCCATCACGGCTAGTTGAGCGTGAATAATCGGGTGATTGACTCGAAGTGATACAGCGCCGGCCATGTGCCGGCGTTTTTGTATATCCCCGTCATACTTCAAGCTGCTTACGCGTTGGCTGCACCCGCTCACCCCAGTCACTTACTGGAGTAAGCTGCTGGGGTGAGCAGGGTTGCCGCCTTCAAGCAACTTGAATTATTTTGGGTATAGTTAAAGTACTGTCTATAGGGATCGCCGTTATGCTGCAGCGTTTGCCAAACTCTCAACCGGAAGCGGTGACAAAACCTGCCATGCTGAAAACGCGCATTGGTACACTGGATTTTGTACGCGGGCTGGCGATTCTTTGTATTCTTTTAATGAACATCACCGGTTTTGGTTTACCCAAAGCGGCCTATCTCAATCCTGCCTATAACGGACTACCTGATGGCGCAGATACGCTGACGTGGGGTCTGTTACATGTCTTCGTACAAGGCAAATTTTTAGCCATGTTTGCGCTGCTGTTTGGGGCAGGGCTTCAGCTATTGTTGCCCAAAGGTAAACACTGGCTGCGTGCGCGTTTATCTTGGCTGGTTTTATTCGGACTCATCCATGCCATTTTCTTTTGGGACGGTGACATTTTATTGGCCTACGGCCTGATTGGATTAATCAGTTGGCGAATGATCCGCGATGCTTCTTCAACGCTACAGCTGTTGCGCACCGGTCTGGTGCTGTATGTCATTGGATTAGGGCTGCTGCTACTGCTGGGGTTGATTGCAGGGCCAGAGCCGAGTGCATTTTGGCTGCCGGGATATGCCGCCATTCAGTACGAAGGCATTTGGAAAATACACGGTGGTTGGGAAGCATGGCGTAATCGCAGTGATTTGCTCAGCGCAAATCTGATGGCGCTCGCGGTGCAGTATGGCTGGCAGCTCGCAGGGCTGATGCTGACCGGCGCTGCGTTAATGCGCAGCGGCTGGCTAAGCGGTAGTTTCAGCCAGCGACATTATCGGCGAACCGCGCTTTGGTCGCTGGTGGTGGGATTAGGCATTCAGGTGCCGACCACCTTAGCGCAGTGGCAAAACGGTTGGGAATATCACGTTAGTGGCTATTTGCTTCAGGTGCCTGCCGAACTGACTGCGCCACTCATGATGATCGGTTATGTTTCGCTGATCTATGCATTCTGGCCACAAATCTCACGGCTTAAACTTGCCTTCGCTCTGCGGCAGGTTGGGCGCATGGCGTTGACGAACTATTTGCTGCAAACGCTGCTGTGCACCACGCTGTTTTATCAATTTGCCATGTTTAATCACTGGTCAAGAACGGCATTGCTCTGGGTTGTTCCGGTAGTATGGCTGATTAATGTTCTTTTCTCGATACTTTGGCTGCGTCACTTTAAGCAAGGGCCGGTTGAGTGGTTATGGCGTAAATTAACGGCGCTGGGTACTCAAACAAGAAGTTGAGCAATGACGCCTCACGCGAATATTGACGCGAGAAACACAAATTAAAAGCGTGAGCTGAAGTGAAAGGTTAACGAAATGTATGAAAACGTTTTCTTTCCTGTGACATATTTCACGCAGCAATGATGAAAAACTGGGTAGCATAGCGCGGTCATATCACGTACGTGCTTTCGACTCAGGGATCTCTATGAATGCCATTTGCTGTCCTGCACCATTCCGTGTTTATTTTTATGCTTTTCTTTGCCGTCATGAGCGTTGCGCATGATCACTATTCGTGATGTTGCACGGCTGGCGGGTGTTTCCGTTGCTACCGTATCCCGTGTTTTGAACAATACGGCGATCACCACGCCGGAAACGAAAGCCGTGGTGCAGAGCGCCGTGGCTGAACTCGGCTACCGCCCGAACGCCAACGCGCAGGCGTTAGCAACGCAAAGTAGCGACATGTTGGGTGTGGTGGTGATGGATGTTTCTGACCCGTTCTTTGGTGCGTTAGTTAAAGGCGTTGATGAAGTTGCCCAGCGCGAGCGCAAAAATCTGCTGATTGCCAACAGTTATCACGATGCAGATAAAGAGCGAAAGGCGATAGAAATGCTGATACGCCAGCGCTGCAATGCGTTGATTGTGCATGCAAAGATGTTATCAGACGATGAGCTGGTGGCGTTTATGCAGCAGGTGCCGGGTATGGTGTTGATCAACCGTATCGTTCCAGGCTATGAGCACCGCTGTGTGGGCCTGAATAACTTGGCGGGTGGGCAAATGGCCACGCAGTTGTTGCTGGACAAAGGCCATCGTCGGATTGGCTTTTTGGGTTCAAATCATCAGATTGAAGACCAAATGATGCGGCAGAAAGGGTATGAAACCGCCATGCAATTAGCGGGGATCGAAATCGGTAAAGCGTGGTGCGCCTATGCTTCGCCCGATCTACAAGGTGGGGAAGCCGCAATGGTGGAACTTCTTGGCCGCAATCAGCAGTTGAGTGCCGTGTTTGCCTATAACGACGCTATGGCTGCGGGTGCTTTAGCCGTGTTGAAAGAAAACGGTATTTCTATTCCAGAACAATTTTCTATCGTGGGTTTTGACGATATCCCTATTGCACGCTATACCAGCCCTAAACTGACCACCGTCCGTTATCCTATTGTTTCTATGGCTACTTTAGCCTCTGAGCTGGCGCTTAAGTCCGTTCATCAAACGCCTCTTTCTCCCAACGGTCACTGTTTTATGCCTACCTTAGTGCAGCGCTGGAGCGTGGGTTCTCGATAATTGTGGTGTAGCTCACTTTGTCAGCAGATTGGCCCATGTAACCGTTTTCAATCTGTGAGTTCATTCACAGAATATTAACATAATCGTGTCTATTCTTGTGGCGTTTTCGCTATCACAAATATCAGTCATACGTGCAAATCGCCCTGATACTCTAGGTTTTTCGGGCGTCAAACCTAGAGTGGCTGGGATATTCTAAATGTAAACGATATGTGTATTTTAAACGGTTCGCGTTGGTATTTGTTTTCTTGCCGCAGCGATAGTGGAAACGATAAACAAGGGCGTCTGAAAAATCGGACATCCATGCTGAAATACCCTACATCCAATCGGAGCTTCACATGAATAAGAAGACGTTTACCTTAGCAACTTTGGCGGCCAGCATGATGTTTGGCGTCGCGGCACAGGCGGCAACCACCAATATCGGGGTCACCATCTATAAGTACGACGACAACTTTATGTCCGTGGTACGTAAGGCGTTAGAAAACGATGCTAAGGCTGATCCCAGCGTTAAATTGTTGATGAATGACTCACAAAACGATCAGTCCAAGCAAAACGATCAGGTTGACGTGCTGATGGCGCGTGGCGTGAAAGGATTGGCAATTAACCTCGTCGATCCTGCTGCTGCTCCAACGATTATTGATAAAGCGAAGGCAAACGATGTTCCGGTCGTGTTCTTCAACAAAGAACCCTCTCGTAAGGCGCTGGATAGCTACGACAAAGCGTATTACGTGGGCACCGACTCCAAAGAGTCTGGCATCATTCAGGGTCAGCTGATCGGTAAACACTGGAAAGCCAATCCTAACTGGGATCTGAACAAAGATGGCGTGATTCAGTTCGTCCTGCTGAAAGGCGAGCCGGGCCACCCAGATGCTGAAGCACGTACAACTTACGTGGTGAAAAGCCTGAACGACCAAGGTATTAAAACTCAGCAATTGCAGTTAGATACCGCAATGTGGGATACCGCGCAGGCTAAAGATAAAATGGATGCATGGTTGTCTGGCCCAAATGCGAACAAGATTGAAGTGGTTATCGCCAACAACGATGCTATGGCGATGGGCGCCGTCGAAGCCCTGAAAGCGCATAACAAAACCGCTATTCCAGTGTTTGGCGTCGATGCCCTGCCAGAAGCGCTGGCGTTAGTTAAATCAGGCGCAATGGCCGGTACCGTATTGAACGATGCCAGCAACCAAGCGAAAGCCACCTTCGATTTGACCAAAAATCTCGCCGAAGGCAAGCCAGCGGGTGAAGGCACCAACTGGAAAATTGAAAATAAAATTGTTCGCGTTCCGTATGTCGGCGTCGATCAGGACAATCTGTCTCAGTTTATTAAAAAATAAGCGTCACCTAAGCCTATATAACAATAACTTTTAAGTTTTAAGCCCGATATTGATTGATGGTTCAACCAGAGGCTATCGGGCTTATTCTTTATGTCATTTTCAGGTGGATGTTATGCCAGATAACTCTTTGATGGGTAACTCGTTGACCGACAGCTCTTTGGCAAAAGATCAGATTTCTAATCAAGAGAACGCATCGATAAAACAGGACGATGACGCGTTTTTATTGGAAATGGATAATATCAATAAGTCATTTCCTGGCGTCAAAGCGCTGGATAATGTCAATCTGCGTGTACGACCACACTCCATCCATGCATTAATGGGGGAGAACGGTGCGGGTAAATCCACACTATTAAAATGTTTGTTTGGCATTTACCAGAAAGATTCAGGACGTATTCTTTTTCAGGGAAAAGAGATCAATTTTAAGAGCGCCAAAGAAGCATTGGAACACGGCGTTTCGATGGTGCATCAAGAGCTAAACTTAGTTCTGCAGCGTAACGTGATGGATAATATGTGGCTTGGTCGTTACCCGATGAAAGGGATTTTTGTCGATCAAGATAAGATGTATCAAGATACTAAAGCGATATTCGATGAGCTCGATATTGATATCGATCCGCGCGAAAAAGTGGCCGGATTATCTGTATCCCAAATGCAGATGATTGAAATTGCTAAGGCATTTTCATATAACGCCAAAATTGTGATTATGGATGAGCCCACTTCTTCTTTAACAGAAAAAGAAGTTAATCATCTTTTTACGATTATCCGTAAATTAAAAGATCGCGGATGCGGCATTGTTTATATCTCCCATAAAATGGAAGAGATCTTTAAGCTCTGCGATGAAATAACGATTCTGCGTGATGGTCAGTGGATTGCGACTCAAACCTTAGATGGTATGGGTATGGACCAAATCATTTCCATGATGGTGGGGCGCTCACTAACCCAGCGTTTTCCCGATCGGGTTAATACGCCGGGTAAGGTTATCTTAGAAGTGCGCGAGCTGACGTCGCTTCGCCAGCCTTCAATCCGTGATGTTTCATTTGATTTGCACGAAGGTGAGATCTTAGGTATTGCGGGGCTAGTCGGTGCGAAGCGAACGGATATTGTGGAAACTCTGTTTGGCATACGTGAAAAAGTAAAAGGCACGATCCGCTTGCATGGCAAAGCGATTAATAACCATAGCGCGAACGAAGCGATAAACCATGGTTTTGCTTTAGTGACTGAAGAACGCCGCTCTACCGGTATTTATGCTTATCTTGATATTGGTTTTAACTCGCTTATTTCAAATATTCGTAAGTATAAAAATAAAGTGGGCTTGCTGGATAATCGACGAATGAAAAGCGATACCCAGTGGGTTATTGATGCAATGCGGGTAAAAACGCCAGGGCATCATACGTCTATTGGTTCCCTGTCTGGGGGGAATCAGCAAAAGGTGATTATTGGTCGTTGGTTGTTAACTCAGCCCGAAATACTGATGCTGGATGAACCCACTCGGGGTATTGATGTGGGAGCCAAATTTGAAATTTATCAATTGATGACTGAGCTGGCGAAAAAAGGCAAGGGCATCATTATTATTTCATCAGAAATGCCTGAACTGCTAGGTATTACCGATCGCATATTAGTCATGAGTAATGGCCAAGTTGCCGGTATCGTTGAAACTAAAAGAACATCTCAGAATGAAATTCTGCGATTGGCTTCTTTGCATCTATAAATCCTGCATCGGTAATGTTGCACCTGATATTTTAAGGGTTTCGAATATGAGCGTATTAAATAAAAAAAGCCTGTTTACTTATTTTAAAGAAGGCGGGATTTATGTTGTTTTGTTAGTGCTGCTAGCGATTATTATTTTTCAGGATCCAACATTTTTAAGCCTAATGAACCTGAGTAATATTCTGACTCAGTCATCGGTGCGTATAATTATTGCGCTTGGTGTGGCAGGGCTGATTGTGACGCAGGGTACGGATTTATCTGCTGGGCGTCAGGTTGGTTTGGCTGCCGTGGTTGCGGCAACGCTGTTGCAGTCTATGGATAACGTTAATAAGGTGTTTCCAAATTTAGATACTGTGCCTATTCCATTAGTTATTCTTGTGGTGTGTGCTGTGGGTGCGGTGATTGGTTTAGTAAACGGTTTAATTATCGCCTATCTCAACGTTACGCCGTTTATTACCACCCTTGGTACCATGATTATCGTGTACGGTATTAACTCACTGTATTACGATTATGTAGGGGCTTCTCCTGTAGCGGGTTTTGCGCCGAATTTCTCTAATTTTGCGCAAGGCTTTTTACGCTTCGGGGATTTCAAACTTTCTTATATCACCTTCTATGCGCTGATCGCGGTTGCTTTCGTCTGGGTACTGTGGAACAAAACGCGGTTTGGTAAAAATATCTTTGCTATTGGTGGTAACCCTGAAGCGGCGAAAGTTTCTGGGGTAAACGTACCGCTAAATTTGATTATGGTGTATGCACTGTCTGGCGTGTTCTACGCATTTGGCGGGATGCTCGAAGCTGGGCGTATCGGGAGTGCAACGAATAACCTTGGCTTTATGTATGAGTTGGATGCTATCGCAGCCTGCGTCGTTGGTGGCGTATCCTTCAGCGGCGGTGTAGGAACCGTTATCGGCGTGGTGACTGGGGTTATTATTTTTACTGTAATCAACTATGGTCTGACCTACATTGGTGTTAACCCCTACTGGCAGTATATTATTAAGGGGTCAATTATTATCTTTGCGGTAGCGCTTGATTCTCTGAAGTATGCGAAGAAAAAATAATCTTTTTTTAAAAGCCGAACTTAGGTTCGGCTTTTTGTATTCTGTAAGATATTTCTCGTTTAAATATTGTTTGGAATAAATACCATGATGATAAACGCTATAAGGTTTTTAATTAAATCTTAATAAAAACAATCCACAATCGTTAACATCTTTTCATTTCAAAAAATAATGTCATAGTTGTTAAATATAATTACATTATTAACCTGGCAATAAAAAAAGGATGAACTTGGCTAATTTAAGTCTAGGAACATTCTTGATTGCAATAATAACCCTACATCTTCTAGCTCTTGATATGTAATAATCATTCGTCAGGTTTAACACTTGAATTATTGAGCTAGTAACATAAAGAAACTATGTCTCTTGCTAACTACAGATCAAGGATGTGAGCAGCGCTAAACGGATTTTTCTACGAGAATAGACATTTCTTAAATTATAAACTCATAACTTACGAAATGAACAAGCGTGAGGTTTCATTGTTTGTTTTCTATCTCTGATATTTTTTCTTTCGAAAGAAGCATATCGATACAATGAGAAACACCATTATCAGGCTGCAAGAAATGATTGTTCCGATGCTTATTTGCATCGTATTGCTGCCTTTATCGCGTGAATTGTCGCCTATGGCGAACATTCAAGGGAACGCAATCTTTTTACTTTATCTTCCGTTGGCTTTAGCGATTTCAGTCGTCATGTTATTTGGCATGAAAGGGTTTGCCCCACTGTTTATCGTTTATACTTTTTATTATTCAACTTTAAACATCATGAGCTTGACTGAGGCAGTGGTGCTTTCACTGTGTTACGGACTGCCGCTATGGGGCAGTTTTTGCGTCATGGATCGCATGGTGGGCGTTCGTTGGCGTTATGATATTGATAGTATGACCAGTCGTGCACTAGGCATTCGTATGTTTGTCTTTGGGTTACTGTATCCACTGGCCTGTAAGGGCATGATGCTTGCGTTTGGTTCCGTGCTTGATATGTCACCCGTCATGGAGCGCTATTTTTCATATAAGCTAGATATGTTCGCGGTAGTTAACGTTGAGGCGCTGGTTTTATCTTCAATCGCCATTTCGCCTGCCTATTATTACACTTTGCGAATGTTGCTTAACCGAAACTATGCAAAGAAATTTTTTAACCAGTGTTTACGTGATGCTTTTTCAAGAGAAAAACATTGTGTCACGTTCATTTGGCTAGGGATTTTATTAGGGGCGTTATTTGCCATTTGTTTCCCCGCGCAGCAAAATTTTAACGTAAGTTATTTCATTCCATTATTGTTTATTTTATTTACTTACGGAATATTTAGGTTTGGCCATCGGGTTATTTTACTTATGTGGTCATTCACGTCTCTATGCTTATTTATCTTTAACTCAAATTTCTCTGTTGAACTCAATAGTAGTTATCAGATTGCATTTTTATCGGCTTCATTGATTGCGTTTACGGTTTCCATTTTTTATATGGCCGTGATGTTTAAACGCAGCGAAGTGATGAAACGGGTTTATATGCATCTTGCTCGTATTGATCCGATGGTGGGATTAGCAAATATTCGTTCCTTGAGCGAGTATATCGAAAGCCATCCCAAAGGAACGCTCTGTTTTCTCCGTTTAACAAATTTAGAAGCCTTGAGCCGCTATCATGGGATGATGATGCGGGTTGATACTAAAAGGCGCATTGCGGCGGTGATTAAGCCGCTGCTGAAACCGGGTGAAGATATCTATCAACTGCCTGGCTGTGAGCTACTGCTTTATCTTGATACGACGGATAACGTAAACCGCATTCATCTTATTCGCCAGTGCTTGTGTGATGCAGAGCTAAGCTGGAATGATAATCCCGTCATATTGCGCTATGGCATCGCTTATACCCAGTTTGATGCCACAAAAGAGTCACTGTATACCCGCGTGGGAAAGCTTCATCATCTTTCTGAACGTGCTAGCCTCGAAAATGAGGTTATCAGCTTAGAGGAAAATACGGAATCAATTCGGGAAGAAGTCAGCGAGCGAGTGGTGTGGTTACGGAAAATTACGACGGCGTTGCTTGAAAACCGCCTCGAACTCTATGCACAGCCTATCGTTCATTCCGGAGGAAAGAGTTATTACGAGATTTTGGCTCGTCTTCTCGATAACGGTGAAGTCATCCCGCCGAGTAAATTTATTCCTCTGATTTCTGAGTTTAATTTATGCGCGCAGTTTGATTTGCTGATGGTTGAAAATGTGGTTAAGCATATTAGCGAAGCGAAATTAGACACGAGCAATACCTGTTTCTCAGTTAATTTAATGCCGCTTACATTGATGCAGCGTGATACTGCGCCACGGATTATTGAAATCTTTGAGCATTACCACGTTCGGCCGGAAGCTATTATTTTTGAAATCACCGAAGAACAGCATCTTGTTAACGAGAATATTGAACATTCAACGATCAAAGCGTTACGTGACTACCATTTCAAAATTGCTATTGATGACTTTGGCACGGGATTTTCTAACTATCAGCGTCTGAAATCCTTAAATGCAGACGTCGTGAAAATTGATGGCGTATTTGTCAAAGATATTGTCAATAATTCGCTCGACCAGCTGATTATTAAGTCGATTTGCGATATTGCTCGAGAAAAGAAACTGCAGGTCGTTGCTGAGTATGTTGAGTCTCAAGAACAGCTTGAGATGCTCCAGCAATTAGGCGTGCAGTATTTGCAGGGTTTTTTACTCGGAGAACCTAAGCCGCTAATTTCTTTCTAACCGTTTAATTTTCTAACTATTTAGCCGCTGGTTTCTCA
This sequence comes from Hafnia sp. CBA7124, assembly GCF_002355555.1. Taxonomy (NCBI): domain Bacteria; kingdom Pseudomonadati; phylum Pseudomonadota; class Gammaproteobacteria; order Enterobacterales; family Hafniaceae; genus Hafnia; species Hafnia sp. CBA7124. The sequence goes on from NZ_AP017469.1 coordinate 1,438,503, forward strand.
GCGGCTTTTTCTTGCTTTAAAACTTGCTCAAGTTCTTGCAACTGCTCAGGGGAGACCGCTGGATAGCTTTGTGCATCGGCCGATACTTTATGTACTGCGGGAATAGGGATCATTGGGCCAAGAAAACGCGGTTCACGTTTAAGGATATAGAGATCGGTTAACGCACCCAATCGTGCGCCAATTTCCCTTACCCTTATCATCATCATATTTTTCGGAGAGGGTACGGCAAGACACTGAGCCTGTATGCCCATGTGAAGTGCAATAAACAGAGCACGCTCGCAGTGGAAACGTTGCGTGATAATGGTGAAGTCGTTGGTGTCGAAGACTTTGCGTGTGCGAACAATGGAGTCCAGCGTTCTGAATCCGGCATAGTCGAGCACAATATCGCCGTTAGGCACACCGGCATTGATGAGATCGCGACGCATGGTCACCGGCTCGTTGTAGCTCTGAAGCGCATTGTCGCCGCTCAGCAATAGGTAATTCACTTTGTTGCTGTTGTAGGCGTTAAGCGCGCCTTGGATGCGGTAGCGGTAATACTGATTGATGGTTCCAGTACTGACATATTTGGCCGTACCTAAAACCACGCCCACCTGACGATGTGGCAAATCCTGCACGTCTTCGTAAATATACGGCGCAGTTTTCCAGCTAATCCAGCGATCCAGACCAATAGCCGTCACCGCCAGTAAAATAGCGACGGTTAAAATACCGTATATCAGTCGTCTCCACATGATGGTGCCTGCTGCGTCGGTTGTATTTATGCCTAAAGGTGCTTATGTCTACGAGGCTACTTTACCCGCTCAGGCGACGCAAGCAATCTGAGTGGGATTTTCCTAACTTGATGATTTTTTAGACGATGAGAGTGAGTAATTAAAAATAAAGCGTGGTTGTTACACCACGCTTGGGAGATAACTCTAATTGTATTTTACTTAGCGACTGTCACACACTCTTAGAATGAAGTTCGCTTGTAGATACGATACAGAGGCTGCCAGAAGTTATTATCGATCGCTTGTAATAATGCTTCGTCAGAGGTCAACACGGCCACACCTTGTAGCTGTGCTTCTTTGCCCACTTGGAACGCAATGGAGCGTGATACTTGTTGGATATCTTTAACATCAGGCAGTAGTGCACCTGAACCTTGCTGTGCCAGCGGTGAGCAGTCGGCTAAGGCGCGGCTGGCGGCCATGAGCATGCCGTCGGTGACGCGTTTAGCCCCAGAGGCCAGAACACCGAGCCCAATACCAGGGAAGATATAGGAGTTATTGCATTGGGCGATCGGGAAGACCTGATCTTTATAGCTTACCGGCCCGAATGGGCTGCCGGTGGCGACCAGCGCCGCGCCATCGGTCCAGTTAATAATATCTTCTGGACGGGCTTCAACGCGTGACGTTGGGTTCGACAGCGGCATAACGATTGGACGCGCGCAGTGGCTGTGCATTTCACGAATGATTTCTTCAGTAAATAAGCCCGGCTGACCCGAAACGCCGATGAGAACGGTAGGCTTAGCGTTACGCACCACTTCCAACAGTGAAATTGCATCACTTTCTACTTCCCAGTTTGCTAGTGATGTACTTTTTTGCACCAGCTTACTTTGGAACTCGAGCAGGTTTGGTAGCTTATCTGTGAGCAAGCCAAAGCGGTCAACCATAAAGACGCGTTGGCGTGCTTCTTCATCGCTTAAGCCTTCGGATTTCATCTGGGCAATGATCTGCTCGGCGATACCACAACCTGCAGAGCCTGCGCCTAAGAACGTAATAGTTTGATCGCGCAGTTGGCTGCCGGCCGCACGGCTGGCGGCAATCAGGCTACCCAGCGTAACCGCCGCCGTACCTTGAATATCATCGTTGAAACAGCAGAGTTCGTCACGATAACGGTTGAGCAGTGGGGTAGCATTTTTCTGAGCAAAGTCTTCAAACTGCAATAGAACGTTAGGCCAGCGGCGCTTCACGGCCTGAATGAATTCGTCAACGAAGGCATAATATTCATCACCGGAAATGCGTGGGTGACGCCATCCCATATACAGCGGATCGTTCAAGCGCTGTGGATTATTGGTGCCCACATCTAACACGACCGGCAGCGTATAGGCAGGGCTGATGCCGCCACACGCGGTGTACAGTGACAATTTACCGATGGGGATCCCCATGCCGCCGATGCCCTGATCGCCTAGCCCAAGGATACGTTCACCGTCGGTTACAACGATGACTTTCACGTTTTGTTTGGTGGCGTTTTGCAGCATATCGTCGATGCGGTCGCGGTTCGGATAAGAAATGAATAGACCACGGGCGCGACGGTAAATATCAGAGAAATGCTCGCAGGCTTCGCCAACCGTCGGGGTGTAAATGATTGGCATCATTTCACTCAGATGGGCATCAAGCATGCGATAGAACAGGGTTTCGTTAGTATCTTGGATATTGCGTAGGTAGATGTGTTTATCGTTATCGGTTTTGAAATCCTGATACTGGCGATAGGCGCGCTCGGTTTGTTCTTCAATCGTTTCGACGGCCTCAGGCAGCAGGCCGTGTAGGTTGAAGTTGCTGCGTTCTTCTTCGCTAAAGGCGCTGCCTTTATTCAGCAGGGGGAATTCCAGCAGGATCGGGCCTGCGTAGGGGATGTATAACGGACGTTTACTTTCGTATTCCAGTTCCATGGGTAGCACTCTTTATGTCGGGCGGTATATTTTTATCAGAGATTTTAATACGTCATCCCTGCGATCCTAAGAGATACTAATAAGTTGTTCAATGCTTGTTATAGAAAGATGACATTTAGCAGGGAAAGTGCGAGCTAAGTAACACTTTTTTACAGGATTTGGCGAGGAGTGAGAATGCAGGGCCGAATGACCCTGCATTAAAAATAGCTTAAACCTGAACCTGTTCGACTTGAGTGCAGCCTAACGCATGAAGCGTTGCTTGGGTGGCATCCCATTGGGAGAACACGGCATCTTCGGTTTCAACCAATACCGCACGGCGAGTACGCAGCACATCTTTGCCCGAAACGTTCATCAGAATCAGCGCTGCCTGTAACGGCGGCAAGCTTGGGTTAAAGGCCGCATTTTCAGCATAACGTCCGCTGTAAACGCTACCGTCCTCGGCTTCCAGCGCTACGCCGCTATAGGCATGGCTATAAGGCGCATGGCTGCGGTTGGCTGCGTCTAACGCCGCTAAGGTTAGTTCGTCCGCATTTGCCAAACTGAGGTTATGGTTTTCTTCATCCATCAGCAGGGTTTTGATTTCAAGATCGCGCGGTCCAAAAGCGTCTGGTAGGTAATCACCCAGCGTAGCGGCCTGGCGTCCTGGCAAGTTAATCGCCAGTTTGGTGCCGGTATTCAGCTCATTCATAAACTGACGGCAATGACCACAAGGGGTGTAGTTAACCGTGATGGAGGCGAGTGCTTTTTCGCCGCGCAGCCATGCGTGCGTCACCGCGCACTGTTCTGCGTGAATGGTTTGCTGCATCGGCGCACCCAAGAACTCCATATTGGCACCGAAATACAGGTTGCCGCTAACACCGCGCGCAACGGCACCAACGTAAAATTTGGAGATGGGCGCCAGTGAGCATGCGGCGGCCATAGGAAGCAGGGCAAATGCTAATTCGCTGTCGCTCAAGCCGGTAGCCTGTTTCAGACTTTCAACCTGAGAAGCGGTAATCACCGCGTGGAAATCAGCATCATTGATAATCGGTGAGAGCGCCGCCTGCAAAGCGGCTGGCAGTTGGCTGAATGCCGCGTCGTATCGTGCGTGCATGGGGGAGCCTCTTAGTTAGTTACGGGAGAGTATTCTAGGCAACCGATTGGCTTTATTATGTGATTATTATCACTATTTTGATGTAATTAATGTAACGAATGAAAGAAGTGTGAGATGTATCGCGGGTTTTTGTGATTTTTGTTTCTTTTTAGCCTCCCCATGTAGGGGAGGCAACAGTGATATTAGCTAAATAAGTGCAACAGCACAGGGAAGAGGAATGGCGCTAGCAACGAAGTAATAATCCCGCAGATAACCAGAGCCAGTGAGCTGAACGCGCCTTCCTGAAAATCCATCTCGGCGCAGCGTGCGGTGCCAAGGGCATGCGATGCGGTACCCATCGCTAAACCACGCGAGGCTTTAGTGCTGATTTTCATCAGGTTTAATAGAGTATGTCCAAACACGGCTCCCAGAATCCCAACGAAAATAACGCACACCGCGCTGATGGCTGGAATACCACCAATCGACTGTGCAACGGCCATTGCAATTGGCGTGGTCACTGATTTCGGCATTACCGAGGCTGCGATTTCTGGCGATGCACCCATCCACAGAGCAATTGCTGTGCCTGAAATCATGGCGGTAGCGCTGCCGATAAAACAGATAGTGATGATGGATTTCCAGCGTGCGCGGATCTGGTGGATCTGCTCATACAGTGGGAATGCCAATGCCACCACGGCAGGCTGTAGCAAACTGTTCAGCGTTGAGCTGCCTGCAAAATAATGCTCATAAGGAATTTTGAGCAGCAATAGCAATGGAATAATAATTACCATTGATACAAGCAACGGATTCAATAACGGCATGTTTAGCTTTTGAGCAATACGGCGCGCCCCAAAAAAGACTAACAGCGTGAGTGGTAACGACCACCAAATATAAGCCATTATTTTTTCTCCTCGCTGCCGTCGGTAGCCTCACCAATGATACGTTCGCGATGCACCATATGAGAGCTATAAGCAACGACAACCATAATAATCAAAGTACTAATGAGGCACGATACGACGATAGGACCAAACTGCTTGGTTAATACGTCGTAGTACTGCATCACGCCAACGCCGATCGGGACGAACAACAGCGCCATATAGCGGATTAAAATATTACAACCAGGCTTTACCCATTTTGCTGGCATGATTTGTGATGCCAGCAGGGCAAATAAGATCAGCATGCCAATAATGCTGCCTGGAATTGTGATTGGCAGCAGCGTTGAGATGGCATTCCCTGCAAACAAACACAGGTAAATTAATATGAAAGCTCTCAAATACTGCCAGCAAACTGAAAATGCTTTTGACATCAGTGAATACCTAAGAAAGAAAACGCATTCATCATACAATTAAAATCAGAAATGTGCTACCGATCACATCATGAAAACAAGTTATCGCAATTATGCCGTTTGTGAAGGTTTTCAGTTAGGAGCCCATATAGGAGTAAGAGCCCGTATCAGATGAGATCTTCGGAAGCGTGGTTAGATGCGCCCGACAGTCTATAGCCGTACCAGAAAAATACTAGACCAAAAAGTGATATAGCGACCAGTACGTAGAAAAGCGTAGTCGGCGGGGTGAAAGAGAGCAAAAAACCGCACAGTATGGGATTCACCGCACCGCCTAAATTAGCCAAGTTTTGCACCCCGTAGTAACTGCCTTTCAAATGCGCTGGCGCAATAAAATCAATAAATAGGTATTCAACCGGTATCACAATGACTTCACCAAGGGTGAAGATCGCCATGGCGACCATCCAGAGAGGAATGGAGCGCTCAGCCAAAGCAAAACCGATGAGTCCTAGACAGAAAAAGAGGGTGCCAAATATCAGCCAGCGCAACAGATTTTCTTTATTCATGTTGCGGCTGAGCAAATACTGCAAGCCGATGACGACGGTTGCGTTTATCGTCATCACTGAGCCAATCACCTGATAAGCAAACTGCGCGTTGCTGACGGTGATTAAATACTGGGATAAGTAGCCGGTGAACTGTCCTGCAACCACTGCGCCCATGGTGCTGCCAAGCGTAAAAAAGATTAGCCGGCGGTCGTGGCTTAAGACTTTAAAAGTAGCACTAAAAGTAAGTCGCTGGTCGGTAAATACGGTATCACCGTTCGCAGGCGGAAGTCCGTAGCTATCTAGGCGCAGCCAAAGGGTGAGTCCAACGAGAAAGGCTAGTAGGCCAGAGAGAAAAAACGGCAGCATGGGATAGAACGACGCTGCGAAAACACCGAGCGCAGGGCCCGCGGCCCAGCCAACATTCACTAACGTATAATTCATCGAAAAGCCGCGAATGCGTTCACTTACCGGTAGCCATTCGGCAAAGCAGGCTTTAATGGCAATGCTAAAAATAGAATAAGCGGCGTGCAACAGCGCCAATACGGGCACCATCCAGAGCACGTCGTTAAGCCATGGCATAATGCAAAACGTTAGAGTAAATAGAGCAATGCTGATAATCATTAAACGATGTTTATCAAATTTATCAACCAGATAGCCACCGTAAAAGCTTGCAGTAATGCCTAGTGCAAGACTGACACCTAAGACCAGCCCCACACTCTCAGGCTCAAGATGAAAGTGCTCGGTCATATAGATAGTTATAAAGGGCAGTGTAATGGCGCGCCCTATGGTTAATATGAGTGACGACATCAACAGTAGGGTAATTAGTGGTGGGAATCCTTTCAGCCTCATATATTGATGTCTTACTCTATGTAGTTTACGCATGGTAAAGGAAATGAACGATAGCTACTGATTGTATTAGAAAAAACAGTGTCGGGTAGTCTAAACAATAAATTCAGCGAGTTATTTATAATTAATGACTCGTTTAGCGATCAATGACTGCTATAAACCAGAAATCGTAAAGAAAATACTGAAGGGAAAAATAAGCACCTTTAAGAAATTCAATGGCAATCCATTACCATTGTTTTCTATGTGGCTTATGGGTGCTCGGCAACGAGTCTGGCTTGTTCAGACCATGCGTGGAGCTGCTTTGTATAGATAAACTTTATGGAGGGAAAAGGCTCTAATGGGCTATTCACCGCGATGTAAACCAAACATGGGTAGTTTTCAGGCTGGGATTTATTAGCAAAATCAAGTAATTCACTTTCATCGACTAAAGGTTCTGAGTTAGCGTCAAAATCATAAAAAAAAGAGCTGACAATCCATTTGTAATATTCATCATAATTATATATTAACTGCATAATATTCCTCTCTTTTAAGTATATAAATGCAGTTTTATATTTTGTTTTTTTAAGCGCTTAAATGCCAGCGCTATTTTCATTATTTACATTTTAATAGTATCAGGTTGTAATAAAAGTGTTTAAATAAACAAATGAAATGAAGGTTAAAGAAAACTGTGAGGGAAATAGTTTAGACGTTTTAGGGGCGATATTAATGATGATGAAATATGTTTAATGGGGAAATACAAGAGCCTATAAGACTCTTGTATTTGTGTGGGTAACGAAATAATTACACGCCTAACCGATCACGGATTGTATAATAGGCGGCGCCGATGGCGGTGAATGGAATTTGTAAATTTCGTCCGCCAAAGAATGGAAGGTGAGGAAGTTTAGCAAAGGCATCAAAGCGCTCAGCGTCACCACGTAGCACCTCTGAAATCAGCTTCCCAGCCAGATGGGTACAGGTCACGCCATGTCCACTGTAGCCTTGCATGTAGTAAATGTTATTCTCCAGTCGACCAAACTGCGGCATGCGCGATAGGGTCAGCAGGAAGTTACCTGTCCAGCGATAATCAATTTTCACGCCTTTCAATTGTGGGAAAGTTTTCAGCAGTTTTGGCACGATGAGATTATCAATGTCGTCTGGGTCACGTGCACCGTAAACTACGCCGCCGCCATACAATAAACGGTTATCACCGGTGACACGGTAGTAGTCTAAAAGATAGTTACAATCTTCCACGCAGTAGTCTTTCGGAATTAATGAGGCAGCGACGTCGGCTTGCAGAGGCTCAGTGGTCACGATTTGAGTGCCACATGGCATGCTACGGCGCGCTAATTCGGGTTCAACTTTATTTCCCAGATAGGCATTCCCCGCCACAATGACATATTTCGCCTGTACTTGACCTTTTTCAGTGATCACCGTGGCAGGCGTGCCATGCTTAATTTTGACGACCGGAGATTGCTCGAAGATGCGTCCACCTTGCATGCGGATCGCTTCTGCTTCACCCAGCGCTAAATTGAGAGGGTGAATATGACCACCGCTGTGATCCAATAATCCCCCTACGTAGCGATCGGAGGCGATCTCTTCACGCACGCGATCTGAATCTAAAAGCTCAAGCTGGGTATTGCCATAGCGTTCCCAGTGGGCTTTTTGTTCGATGAGCGTGTGGTATTGCTTGTTGTTGAGTGCAACGAAAATGCCGCCGGGCTTGTAATCACAGTCGATGGCGTAGCGTTTGATACGTTGGCGAATAATTTCTGCACCTTCAAACATCATGCTGCCCAGCATTTTGGCGGTGTCCATGCCGTAGAGCTGTTCAATAACGTCAATATCGCGGCTGTAGGAGTTGACCAACTGGCCACCGTTACGTCCGCTGGCACCAAAGCCAATGCGAGCTGATTCTAATAAAACAACGTCATATCCCGCTTCAACGAGGTGCAGTGCGGAAGAAAGGCCGGTATAACCACCGCCGACGATACACACATCACATTGAACCGATTCGGTTAGCTGCGGATAAGGCGCGTGTGGATTCGCGCTGGCGGCATAATAGCTATTTGCATGTTCAGTCATGATATTTACTCCAGCGAGATCCAGATAGTTTTCAATTCGGTGAATTTTTCTAGGGCGTGCAGTGATTTATCGCGACCGTTGCCGCTCTGCTTATAGCCACCAAACGGCACGGTCATATCGCCATCGTTGTAGTTATTAACGAATACCGAACCTGCTTTCAGGCGGCGCGACATACGATGAGCTTTAGACAAATCACGAGTCCAGATGGCTGCACCTAGGCCATAATCACTGTCGTTTGCCAGCGTGAGCGCTTCCTGTTCGGTGGTGAAGGTGGTGACAGCAAGCACTGGGCCAAAGATTTCTTCACGCGCAATGCGCATAGAGTTGCGCACTTCGGTAAAAATGGTGGGGCCGAGATAGCTACCATGCTCACCCTGCGGGTGATCGCGACCATCGAGATAGAGGTTCGCACCTTCAGCCAGTCCGGCCGCGATGTATTCATTCACTTTTTCACAATGGTCTGCATCGATAAGTGTGCCCATCACGGTTTCAGGATCGAGTGGGTTACCCGGTCTGAAGGCCTGAGCCTGTTCGCGCAAAATAGTGAGGAATTCGTCTTTAATACTTTCTTCCACCAGCAGACGTGTGCCTGCGATACACACTTGGCCTTGGTTGTAGAAAATACCGGCCGCCGCATTAGCTGCGGCTTTTTGCAGATCGGGACAATCGGCAAAAACAATATTGGCGCTTTTGCCGCCAGCTTCGAGCCAAACGCGCTTCATATTGGAATCCCCCGCGTCTTTCAACAACTGTTTGGCGGTGCGCGTGGATCCGGTAAATGTCAGTACGTCGACGTCAGGATGGCGCGAGAGAGCCTGCCCTGCGCCTTGGCCAAAGCCTGCGATCACGCTGAGTACGCCGTCTGGCAAACCCGCCTCTTTGGCTAAACCCGCGATGCGTAAGGCGGTTAACGGGGATTTCTCTGACGGTTTTAAAATAACGCTGTTACCCGCGGCTAAGGCGGGGCCGAGTTTCCAGCAGGCTAACAGCAGAGGGAAGTTCCAAGGAACGATGGCGGCGACAACGCCAACGGGTTCACGTTCGATTAACGCAAGGACATCTTGAGCCGTTGGGGCAATTTCGCCATACACTTTATCAATGGCTTCGGCGTACCAACGCAGAGAGCGAATGGCGCCAGGAATATCATCACGTAGGCTGTGGCGAATAGGCTTGCCAGTATCCAGTGTTTCCAGCAGCGCCAACTCCTCGTGATGCTGTTCCATTAAATCAGCCAGCTTCATCAGCGTTGCTTTGCGTTTTGCCGGAGGGGAGCGTGACCAATCCCCACGCTCAAAAACTTCACGCGCTGCGCTAACGGCCTGATTCACATCATGCTCATCTCCCTGAGCGACGCGAACCAGCTCACGCTGACCCGCCGGATCTTCCACGGCAAACTGTGCGCCATCGGCGGCCTGCTGATAACGGCCATTAATAAACAGTCGGTTCTCAATCTCTAGGGCGCGAGCCCGTTGCTGCCAGTACTGCAAATCGTGAAAGTCCATGCGTTCCCCTTAATTCCCTTCGACATGGCATTGCAGAGCGTGAACGGCAATGCCAACGGCGTCGGGTTTTATCTATATCTCGACATAGGCGTCAGAATGTTGTGGGTGTATGGGCGCTGATAATTCGACATATACGCGCCGACGTATTACTGAAGCTATGTGGAATGCCGGTATTAATGGCATAACTTTGTCCGGCTTCTAGGTGATAAATCTGACCGTTGATCGTCAGCATCACTTCCCCTTCCAACAAGGTGCCGATCTCTTCACCCTGATGTTTGATGCGTTCACCGGTTGTGGTGCCGGGTTCATAAGTTTCAATCATCATGGCCAGCGTGCGGTTCGGGTTACCGTTATGAATGAGCTTCATGGAAACCCCTTGGCTGCCAATTTCGATCAAGTCTTCGGCGTTAATCACAACCTGTGGTTCATCTGGTTTTTCCTGTTCGGCAAAAAACTCCGACAGTGACAACCCATAGACCTTGAGCAGTTTTTGCAAGGTGCTAATCGCTGGGCTGACTTTATCTTGTTCGATGGTGCTAATAGCACTGTGCGTTAATCCAGACAGTTCAGCTGCCCTGCGCTGTGACAATCCCAATTGTTGACGGATATGTGACAGGCGTTTTCCTGGCGCCAAGCTGACATCGCTCATATGCATATTTCCTTATTGATAGTTCTTATCAGGCTGGCTGTTTTTTTCAGCACTGGCTTTCTGACAAGCGGTGATAAAACCTTCAAACAACAAGCGGGATAGGGCGTATTCATCGCTATTCCATTCAGGATGCCACTGCACGCCCAAGGCGAATGGGTGATCGTGAACGCTAACGGCTTCTACTAAACCATCAGATGCCTTGGCTTCAATGCGTAGTCGTGGCCCCAGCGTTTTGGCACCTTGACCATGCAATGAGTTAACCCAGAACTTGTTGCAACCCGGTACTAATTGTGAAAGCAAACCCCCTGCCTGTACCAGCACTTCATGAGAGGGGGCATATTGTTGCTCCAGCGGAAGCTCTGGATCTTCGCGGTGCTCCAGTAACTCCGGCTGTTCATAGAGGCGGCGATAGAGCGTGCCACCGGTTGCCACCACCATTTCCTGTAACCCTCGGCAGATGGCGAAAAGGGGAATGCGCCTTTCGAGTGCGATGCTAATCAGCGCCATACTCAAACTATCACGCCCAGGATCGGCGTCAGGCTCATCGCCGTTTTCACCATATAGGTGCGGCTGCACATTGCTTGGGCTGCCCGGCAGCATAATGCCGTCCAGATGGGGGAGAAGCGATTCCAACAATTCAGGTTCAGACAGTGCGTGTGGCAAGGCCACCGGAAGTCCGCCCGCGTTCAATACGGCATTTAGGTACTTTTCTTGCAAGGTCTGCGTTAGGTGCCCGTGCACCCTGTTCCTACACATGACGACGCCAATCACCGGCCTGTTAAATATATTGCCCATACCACCCTCTCCGCTTGGTCTAAATTATGAACACATTGCTTCCATACAGCGCTTTTCCGTTCAATATTTTCTCAATCTAGCAGTGGTAAGCGTAATATTCAAACTAATTGCAACACTTGCGAAACATTTTGTTTGCATCTACATTTCAATTGTGGACATTATATCGAGCAGTCCAAACGGTCAGATCCACGGTCTTCAATCAATGGCGGGTGAATCATGCAAACCAATATCGTAGAAGTTGAAAACTTTGTTCAGCACAGTGAAGAGAGACGAAGTAGCGCGTTCCAACGCGAAGTAAAAAATTACTTGGAACGCTATCCCTCCACGCAGCACGTCGATGTACTCCTTACCGACCTTAATGGTTGCTTCCGTGGAAAGCGTATTCCTGTTGCTGGGCTGAAAAAGCTTGAGAAAGGCTGCTATTTCCCCGCGTCGGTGTTTGCGATGGATATTTTGGGCAACGTGGTTGAAGAGGCCGGATTAGGCCAAGAGCTCGGAGAGCCCGATCGCACCTGTATCCCGGTACTGGGATCGTTAACGCCATCGGCGGCTGACCCAGAATTTATCGGTCAGGTTTTACTGACCATGCTGGATGAAGATGGTACTCCCTTTGACGTTGAGCCACGTAACGTGCTGAATAATGTCTGGCAGCAGCTACGCCAGCGTGGATTATTCCCCGTGGTAGCGGTAGAGCTGGAGTTCTATCTCATCGATCGACAACGCGACGCCGAAGGATACCTTCAGCCGCCATGTGCGCCAGGGACTCAGGAGCGTAATACACAAAGTCAGGTATATTCCGTTGATAACCTGAATCACTTTGCCGACGTGTTAAGCGATATTGATGAACTGGCGAAATTACAACAAATCCCAGCCGATGGTGCGGTAGCCGAAGCGTCCCCAGGACAGTTCGAAGTTAACCTGAACCACACTGATAACGTCTTACTGGCCTGTGACCATGCGCTTTCGTTAAAGAGACTGGTACGCATGGTGGCAGAGAATCACGACATGCACGCCACTTTTATGGCGAAGCCTTATGAAGAGTATGCGGGCAGCGGTATGCATATCCATATCAGTATGCTCGATAGTAAAGGCCAAAACGTTTTTGCTGATGATGATGGTGAAGATTCGGCATTATTGAAGAAAGCACTCGCGGGCATGATGGAACTGATGCCAGCATCTATGGCGTTGTTAGCGCCTAACGTCAATGCGTTCCGCCGCTTCCAACCGGGCATGTATGTACCGACTCAGGCATCTTGGGGCCACAACAACCGTACCGTTGCATTGCGCATTCCGTGTGGCGATCGCGACAGCCACCGTGTTGAATATCGTGTTGCAGGTGCTGATGCCAACCCGTATCTGGTGATGGCAACGGTGCTTGCGGGCATTTTGCACGGGTTGGATAACACACTTACGCTGGCAGAACCTATCACCGGTAACGGTATTGAGCAAGACGGCCTGCCATTCCCAATTCGCCAAAGTGATGCTCTGTATGAATTTGAAGAACAGCAAGCGCTGCGCTCGCTGCTTGGAGAGCGTTTCAGCCACGTTTACCACGCCTGTAAAACCGATGAGCTTATTCAGTTTGAACGTATGGTGACTGACACTGAGATCGACTGGATGTTGAAGAACGCCTAATACCCTTTATCTTTCAAATTGAAAGGTGCTGCAAGACCCCCTCCCAACCTCCCCCTTGTCAGGGGGAGGGGCTGAAAATGCGTATTTTTGCAGAAACAGCGTGTTTACACGGAGTGCTCCCTCCCCTGATAAGGGGAGGGTTGGGGTGGGGTTAGAAATTTGAAATTCAAATTCAATTACGGAGTACATCATGTCTGAGAATCAAAATCTGTCCGGGAATTCCTCCAACCAGTCATGGCAGAAGCGCCGTGAAGAGGCGGTGGCGGGCGGAGTGTCAACATTACTGCCAGCGTTCATTCATAAAGCACGTAATGCTGAGCTGTGGGACATTGAAGGCAATCGTTATATCGACTTTGCAGCAGGGATCGCCGTGCTGAATACCGGTCATAACCATCCAAAAGTGATCGCGGCCGTTCAAGAACAGCTGACGCGCTTCACGCATCCGTGTTTCCAAGTTACGCCATATCCTGAATACGTTGAACTGGCAGAGCGTTTGAATGCGCTGGTGCCAGTTAAAGAAGCCACGCAGACGCTGTTGCTGACTACCGGAGCTGAAGCGGTTGAGAACGCTGTGAAAGTGGCGCGTATCGCTACCGGGCGTAGCGGTGTGATTGCGTTCCGCGGTGGTTTCCACGGACGTACCTTAATGGGGATGGCGCTGACCGGAAAAGTGGCTCCGTATAAACAAGGATACGGCCCGTTCCCATCCGGCATTTATCATGCGCCATATCCGTCTTCCTACTTGGGCATTACGGAACAGCACGCGTTAGATGCGCTCGATTCCATTTTTGCTGCGGACATCGCGCCGAGCGAAGTCGCCGCAATCATTATTGAACCGGTGCAGGGCGAAGGGGGGTTCTATGCCGCTCCTACTGGTTTCTTGAAATCGTTACGTGAAATTTGCGATCGGCACGGCATTGTTTTAATTGCAGATGAAATCCAGAGCGGTTTCTGCCGTACGGGTAAAACCTTTGCTATCGAACATACCGGCGTTGAACCCGATCTGATCACCATGGCGAAAAGCTTGGCGGGCGGTTTCCCGCTGTCTGCGCTGGTGGGTAAAAAACGCCTGATGGAAAAAGCCTTGCCGGGTGGCTTAGGCGGCACTTACGCAGGTTCTCCGGTGGCTATCGCCGCGGCGCTAGCAGTGACGGATCTGATTAAAGAAGAACAACTGAACCAAAAAGCCCAGCAGGTTGGCGAACAGATTACGACCGAGTTACATGCGTTGGCAGAACGCTTTGATTGCATCGGCGATATTCGTGCCGTTGGTGCGATGGTGGCGATGGAGCTGGTGGAAAATCGCGATGCAGCCAAGCCAAATAAAGCCATCACTTCTGCGTTAGTGAAAGAGGCCGGTAAGCAAGGGCTGATTCTGCTCTCCTGCGGCGTGCGCGGTAATGTCATTCGATTCTTAGCACCGTTAACGGCCGAAAAAGAAGTTATAAAAGAAGGTATGGAAAAGTTGGCTTCAGCACTTTCTGTTGTGACAAAAACAGTGCAAAATGCATGACATAAAGATAACCGGTAGTTTACTGCCGGTTATCTTTTTTTTATCACTATGGCGTAACGACTTTGGGTCTGCGTAGGTGAACAAACGATGAGCCTGTCCATGCTTGCACGGCACAGGTTCCAAATACAGAGCGCGGTCGGAAGATTCGCGCAATAGCCAGAGCAAAAGTAGTTCTCGCGGCTGTTTTCCACTACCGGACCACGGAGCGTTCAGGCGGTAGCGGTTTACTATGATGACGTATCGGGATACGTCTAGAGGATATAACGATGGTGCATGTTTATGTTTATCCGCCGCGCTTGGGCGAACGCCTGAGCCGCAGCGAATACGGGCCAGCTCACTGTTTTATTGGCGCTTTGCTAAATGAACAAACCTATATCTGTAGCCGATTATCCCGCCGCCTAATACGACGTTTCCCCGCGGCCTCTCTGAATGACGTTAATTTGTTACCAGCAGAGGACAAAGGGGGAAACCGTCATGGCGATTAGCACTCCTCCTGTTGCTCAGGCTGCCGCGCATGAAGCGGGTAAGCCTCAATTACGTAAATCATTAAAACTTTGGCAGATTGTCATGATGGGCTTGGCTTATCTGACACCGATGACCGTGTTTGATACCTTTGGCATTGTGTCGGGTATCAGCAATGGGCATGTGCCGATGTCGTATCTTTTTGCTTTGGCCGGTGTGTTATTTACGGCGATCAGCTATGGCAAACTGGTGCGTCAGTTCCCGACCGCGGGTTCGGCGTATACCTACGCACAAAAAGCCATTAATCCACATGTGGGCTTTTTGGTGGGGTGGTCATCGTTGCTGGACTATCTTTTCCTGCCGATGATTAACGTGCTATTGGCGAAAATCTATCTCACGGCGATGTTCCCAGAGGTTCCCCAGTGGATTTGGGTGGTCGGTTTTGTGGCGATCATGACCGCGGCAAACTTGAAAAGCGTGAGTCTGGTAGCCAATTTCAATACCGTTTTTGTTTTGGTGCAGATCTCAATCATCGTGGTGTTTATCTTTTTAGTTGTGCAAGGTCTGCATAAAGGCGAGGGGGTTGGCAAAGTATGGAGCCTCCAGCCATTTGTCAGCGAGAATGCGCATTTGCTGCCGATTATCACCGGCGCTACCATCGTGTGCTTCTCATTCCTCGGTTTTGATGCGGTAACGACGTTGTCTGAAGAAACCAAGGATGCCGCGAAAACGATTCCGCGGGCGATATTCCTGACAGCATTGTACGGTGGCATTATCTTTATCTCGGTATCGTTCTTTATTCAGCTGTTTTTCCCTGATATCTCAAGGTTTAAACAGCCGGATGAGGCGCTGCCAGAAATAGCTCTTTACGTGGGTGGAAAACTGTTCCAGTCAATCTTCCTGTGCACCACGTTTGTGAATACGCTGGCCTCGGGTTTGGCATCGCACGCGAGTGTTTCGCGCTTGCTGTATGTTATGGGGCGCGACAACGTGTTCCCTGAAAAGATCTTTGGCTACGTGCATCCAAAATGGCGCACGCCAGCGCTGAATGTGGTGATGGTGGGGATGGTTGCTCTATCGGCTATCTCGTTTGATCTGGTGACGGCGACCGCGCTGATAAACTTTGGTGCGCTGGTAGCATTCACGTTTGTGAATATCTCGGTGATTAGTCACTTCTATGTTCGTGAAGGGCGCAATAAAACCTGGAAGGATCGTTTCCACTTCCTGATTTTGCCGATGATTGGCGCACTTACGGTTGCTGTGCTGTGGCTGAATCTGGAGAAAAGCTCGCTAACCATGGGGTTAATTTGGGCTGCTCTTGGATTTGGTTATCTGGTGTTCCTCACCCGTCGCTTCCGTAAACCACCGCCGCAGTTCGAAAGCCAGCCGCAGGCTGAATAACGATCTCAACTGTTATGTCGGGGAGCGAAAGCTCCCCGAATTTTTTGCGAAGCTCTTTCCAATCCTCTGCTTATGCTCTGACATCTCCTTACCGCCATGCTAGTTTCCACCCTCAATAAAAAGGTCATTTAAACAGCAAAAATAACATGGAGTTTTATACCTAAATGGATATAATTGAGCGAATGGCAAGGCTTTACCGCAGACCCATTTTTTGGATTGCGGGATGTAAAAAAGATCTGCAGCAATTGCCTGATGAGGTGAAAGATACGATGGGCTATGCATTGTATCTTGCCCAAATTGGGCGAAAGCACCCGCAGGCGAAGCCATTAAAGGGTTTTCATGGCGCGGGGATATTAGAGATCGTTGATGATGATGGGTGTGGAACGTATCGCGCTGTTTATTGTGTTCAATTCAAACATGCGGTTTATGTGTTACATGCGTTTCAAAAGAAGTCATCTTCTGGGATTTCGACACCGCAGACCGATAGGGAAAAGGTCAAAGAACGTTTAAAAGCGGCTCAACAACATGCAAAGGAAAATCACTATGAAAAATAACCTAGAAATCGAAGCCGGTAGCGATAGCGTCTATGAAGATCTTCAGTACGCTAACGCCGAAGAGATGCAGGTAAAGGCACAGTTGGCGGCCATTATTGCTGAGGTGCTACAGGAACGAGGCCTTTCTCAAACCGAAGCCGCTATGATGCTGGGGATGACTCAGCCAAAATTGTCTAATTTGCTGCGTGGGCAGTTTCGCGGCATTAGCGAATTTAAAATGTTGTCATGCCTGATGTGCTTGGGTGGGCAAATTAATATTCAGGTTAAAAAACCGCGCCTTAAAACAACCCGTGGACACTTAACTGTATCAGTGAGCTAAGCACATTAATGGCCCGGATGGTTTCTTTTGCCGCGCACCATATCGGTAGCTAAATGGCGATAGCGCCAGTGCTGCTGGAATAACTCGTAGACGCAGAATGCTAACCCTAACCAGATGAGGGAGAAGCTAATCATCTTCGGCATATTGATCGGCTCACCGAAGGCGAGCACCGCCAGTAAGAATTGGAGAGATGGCTCAACATACTGCGCAAGGCCAATGACCGTCAGCGAGGTGCGTTTAATGGCCGCGGCGAACAGCAGCAGAGGCGCGAAGGTGACCGGTGCCGTTAGTGCATACAGAATATAGGTCTTAGTGCCAGATCCAGCCAGAATACTGCCGCCGGTGGCATGCAGCCAAAAGGTAATAGCAATCGCTAGCGGGAGCATCCACAGTGTTTCTAACGTTAATGCGGTCATGATGTCGTAGCGAATAAATTTACGCACTAACCCATAGAATGCAAATGTGCTGCCCATTGCCAAAGCGAGAAGTGGAACGTGGCCTAACAAAATGACCTGATAGACCAAACCCGTGATGGCGAGCACCACGGCGATGCGCTGAAAGCGACTGAGTTTGTCGTGGAGAAAAATAACGCCTAACGCGATAGAAAACAGTGGATTGGTGAAATAGCCAAGGCTGGCGTCAAGCACCAGATTATGGGTGAGCGCATAGATAAACGTTGTCCACGAGACACTCATGATCAGGCCGCCTAATAGGCAGCAGAACAGAGAGCGTTTATCTTGCCAAACCTGCTGCCACGTCGTTCGGTTTTTAAATAACAGACGCAGCAGAAGCAGCAAAGGAATAGACCAAAACAGGCGTTGTGCCAGTAACTCCAACACGTTGGCATCTGGCAGCATTTTATAAAAAAGCGGTGTAATGCCCCACAAAATAAACGCGAGAACGGCCAAGACTGGCCCGTTTTTCAGCCACATATTTACGACCTGTTTTGTATGAAATCTATACCGCCATACTTCAAGCTGCATTTTGTTGGTCGCGCTTATTCACCCTAAGCACTGGCTGGCTCGCCTCAATGCAACTCGAATTATTGGAGTATTTATCTTGTAAAATAAAGAAAATACGCCTTCGCTACCTACTTTAACCGTTGGTAAGAAAACCGAGGGTGATGTAGCTCACCCTCAATGATAAATCTTATGAATATTAACCAACTAACTGCTTTGCATATTCATACAGTTCTTTAAGCTGGGCCAATTTCTCTGGATTTTCTTCATGGCGGTTATACAGCTCTTCCAACTGATGAATGTAGGTTTGAACACGTTCAGGCGTTAGTGCCGCTTGGCGATGTAGCTGCCAGCGACGCTGTTCATCATCGGTAAGAGTAGCGGGGAAGTTACGTGCGCGATAGCGGAACAGCAGTGGTAAAACGCGTTTATCGTTAAACGTAAGATCAAGTGCCGGAAGGTTCTGCGGCAAAGTTTCTCTAATAATTTGCATTGCCGTTCGGTCTGCATCGCTAAAGAAGCCGTCATACAGCTGGGCGTCAACGTCTTCTGATGCTTTAAAAGGCTCGGCTTCGGCAAACACCGCCACGACTTTGTCTCGTAGCTCGGGATGGCTACGTAGCAGCTGTAAATTATCCATACAATGCTGACGATCGAGCCCTAATCGTTCGGCATTTTCAGGGCGCAGGGTCTGATCAGGTGCCAGCACTGGACATTTGTTGATATGCACAAGTTTGAGAGGAACGGGAGACGCTGTGCCAAGTTCGCTGCGGCGAGTATAGAGCCGTTCGCGCAGGGCATCGGTATCCAGATCCAATAGTGGAGACATATCTCCAGCCAGATCGCACATGATCACCGCGTTTTTATTGTCAGGATGCCATGCCAGCGGCGCAACTAAGCTGGTGTTGCCACGCAGTGCGCCAAACATGCCAGAAATATGCACCAGAGGCTTCATGTTGGCGATATCAATCAGCGCTGAAACTTTGTGTTTATTTCTCAGTTGGAACAAGTAATCAAACAGCTTAGGCTGTGCTTGTTTAACCAATTTAGCCAGCGCGATGGTGGCGTAAACGTCGGCCATCGCGTCATGGGCATTTTCATGCTCGATACCGTTGGCTTTCGATAAATGCTCAAGTTTAAAACTTGGCAAACCTTCCTCGTTTTCCGGCCAATTGATCCCTTCTGGGCGCAATGCATAACAGGTGCGTAAAACATCGAGCAAATCCCAGCGTGAATTGCCGTTTTGCCAGCTGTATCCATACGGATCATAAAAGTTACGATAAAAGATATTTCGGCTGACTTCATCATCAAAACGAATGTTGTTGTAGCCCATAATGCAGGTACCGGGCACGCTGAACATCTGGTTTATTTGCCGTGCAAACTCGGCCTCGCTAACGCCACGCTCTAACGCAACCTGAGGTGTAATGCCCGTGATCATGACGGCTTCTGGCTGAGGAAGATAATCGTCGGCAGGGCGACAATAGATCACCAAAGGTTCTTCAATGATGTTGAAATCAGCGTCTGTCCGCACGCCAGCAAACTGGGCAGGGCGATCTAATGCTGGATGTTGACCAAAGGTTTCGTAGTCGTGGATGAGGAACGTGGGCGCGGCCTTGCTCAAAATAACATCTCTTATCAGAAAACAAAGTAGCGACTAGTGTAACCGCGAAATTGATGAAACCCAAAGACTGGGACAAAACACGCGGGGAACATCGCATAATTATTTATCTGGTTTGGCTAAACGGCGTTTGTTGTTTAATTTTTTTTACGATATTGAGTACACTTAGCAAAGATAGGTATTTTCATGCGTTGTTATCCTTAAGGTATTCCCTGTGCGTCTCAATAGAGCAATTTCTCCCCTCGAACATGTGATTTACGGTCATTACAAAGCCATCCACGGTATCCGTATGGCGATTGCGTTTGTCATCACCTTCTTGGCGATTCGCTTATTGCATGTACCCGAAGCCACGTGGCCGTTGATCACGATGGTGGTGGTGATGGGGCCGATTTCGTTTTGGGGAAACGTGATTACCCGCGCGCTGCAGCGCATTATGGGGACGGTTTTTGGTGCGGCATCGGGGTTGGTTGCACTCTATCTTGAAGTCTTTTCCATGCCGCTGATGTTGGTGTGGTGTGCGGTCGTTATGTTTGTGTGCGGCGTGCTGGCATTAGGCAAACGGCCTTATATGGGGCTTTTGATCGGGATTACTCTGGCCGTGGTTTGTGGTGCGGGTCCCGGTGATATGAACACCGCCTTGTGGCGAAGCGGCGATGTGATTATTGGTTCGCTATTAGCCCTGCTTTTTACATCGATATTCACCCAAAAAGCGTTTGTTCACTGGCGGTTAATGATGAGCAAAGAGCTTAAAAATATGAGCAGTTTTTACAGCGCTCATATGTCTCCAAACGTGTTGGAACGGCCTCATTTAACCAATAAGCATCAGCAGATCCTGAATGAACTCGTCAAAATACGGACGCTGATTTCACCGTGTGTGCGCGAAACTCGCATCAATAAAGATGTATTTGATGCTATTCAGGTGATGAGCCGTAATTTAGTGTCTACGCTTGAGCTTTTGACCGATGCCTACTGGGCAACCCGTGAAAGCCATTTCATTATGTTGAATGCGACAAAGCTACGTGAATTTCAGAAACTGTCGGTTAATACGCTGAATGCGCTTTCCAATGCACTGATCAGTGGAAGCATTGAAGCGAATTTGAGCGATCTGCCTGAAATGGTTGCGGTGTCCGGTGAGCTTAAAGCTTTAATGGAAAACGCCAAAGCAGCTGAAAATATTGAGGCACCTATCTATGGTTATGTTTGGCTTAATATTGAACTGGCGAAACAGCTTGATGAGCTTAAAGATTTGATCGGTATGGTGTTAAGAAAGTAATTTTTGTTATCCCCCCGGAAGGGGGGATAACTATTCGTTATGGTTTAACGTTATGACTTATTTGCAGCCTGCTTCGCTGCATCGATCCAACCATCAAATGTCGCCTGATGGGCTTTAATCCATCCGTTTACATGGCGTTCAATATCCGCTTCTGAGTTTTCACCCTGATGCATACGCAGGTTTTGCGCATTGACGTCAGCAATTGGCAATTTCATTTCAGCAAACAGTTTTGCCGCCGCTGGGTTTTTCTCGGCGAAGGTTTTGTTAGCTACGATCTGCATATTGTTAACAGGGAAACCGTAGTTAGCGCCGTTTGGCAGCTTGGTATCAACATCTTTCAGGCTGCCCGGTAGGGCTGAGAACGGCACCTGTAGCCAAACAACATCACGTCCAGGTTTGAGAACGTCACTAACCCAATACGGCGTCCATGTGTAGTAAAACACCGGCTTGCCTTCTTTAAAGCGGGTCATGGTGTCAGCAATCAGCGCTGAATAGTTGCCTTGATTATGTTCAACCGTATCATTCAAACCATAGGCTTTGAGCTGATAGTTGATAGAAGCTTCACATCCCCAGCCCGGCGTACAACCGGCTAGATCGGCTTTACCGTCGTTGTTAGTATCAAACAGCTTGGCAATTTTGGGATCTTTCAACTGCTCAATATTGGTGATGTGATACTGATCGGCGGTTTTCTTATCGATCAAATATCCCTGCGCCGCTCCCGTTACGTACTGACCTTCACGGTAGAATTTTTTATCACCGCCGGCACCGTTGTACATATCAGAGTGAAGCTGATCCCAATTTACCGCGAGGAAGGTGGCATCACCGGCGGCAACGGAAGTGTACGCTACGTTGTAATCCACTTCTTTGGTTGGCTGAACGTCATAGCCTAGTTTTGCTAGCGCCTTGCTCACCAGTTGGGTCTGGAAAGTCTCTTCGGCAATACTGCTCTGAATTGGCTGTACAGACACGCCTTTGCCCGGCAATTCTGCTGCCTGAGTGGAGAAGGAGATGGAAAGGGTGCCGAACGCCAAAGCAGTGACGGCAAGCATAGAAGCGATGCGTTGTTGAGTTTGGTTATGTTGTTTTGTTTGTGATGTCATGAATATTCCTGTTTGTTTTATCCCTGTTATTTTTGGCGTAGTGCCAGCGATGCAGGGTATAGATGGGAAATAGGGCTATCCGCGCTCTTCTCAGACGATGAAAAAAACCGAATAGAAGTTCGATATGCGCCTCCCCCGGCAAGAGGGAGGCTAAGAAGTTTTAACCGCGCTTAACAAAAATACGTGCGACCAAGCCAATAGGGCCAGTCATGTACCAACCCTGCGTACCACGGCTGCGACGATCGCGGCCAACGGACTGGGTTAAACGGTCGAGAATAATCGCCAGAATTACGATACCTACCCCACCAATGGAAGCCAGACCCATATCGAGTCGGCCGATACCGCGCAGTACCATTTGGCCTAAACCACCCACCGCAATCATCGAGGCGATAACCACCATTGACAGCGCGAGCATCAGAGTCTGGTTAACACCGGCCATAATGGTGGGCATTGCCAGCGGTAGCTGCACTTTAAACAGCATCTGGCGCGGGCTTGAACCGAAGGACTCAGCGGCCTCAATCAAATCAGCCGGAACCTGCTGAATGCCTAAGCTGGTTAGACGTACGATCGGCGGCAGCGCAAAGATAATGGTGACGACGACGCCCGGAACATTACCGATACCAAACAGCATCACGATAGGCACCAAATAGACGAACGCTGGCGTGGTTTGCATGGCATCCAGTAACGGTCTAATTATACGGGCCGCGCCTTTGCTGCGTGCCAGCCAAATCCCTAAGGGCAGGCCGATGAGCATGCAGAAAAACAGTGATGTCAGCACCAATGCAAGCGTCACCATTGCCTGCGACCAAGCGCCGATCGCACCGATGGCGATGAGGCCAATCAGGGTCGCAGCCCCCATACCAAAACCGGCGCATTGCCATGCAATTAAGGCGAAGACCAAAATCGCGATAGGTGCGGGCATGCCCAGCAAGATGTTTTGAAATCCGCTGAGGACGAAGTCCACCGGCATGCGAATGCCTTGAAAAACAGGGCGGCCGTGGCTGACCAACCAGTCGATGCCATGCGTGACCCACGTGTCGAAGGGCACCCAGGTATGATGGAACGGATCCATCAGATTAAAGTGCTCTGGCTCGGGAGCGGGGGCGCTGCTGAGCCAGTCGCTGCCTTGGGCTGCATGGTTACTTGCGGCATCAGTCGTGGCCGGTGATGAAGACCATGCGTCTGCGCCTTGCGATGCGGATGATGCGCTGGCGGCTGATTCTGCGGGTTCTGTTGCCCATGGATTACTCGTTGCGTCACTCATTGGTTAGGGCCCTCTTTGTCTAATGCTTGTAATAGCGTGCCTTTATTGATAATGCCGATAAAAATACCGTCAGCGGACGTCACCGGAACACCACAAGGTGATTGGGCAACCTGCGAAATTAATTCGTTGAGCGAGGTATCTGCATCAACGGCTTCGGGAGCTGACAGCAGGGCAGAATCTAAAGACTGACCTTGAGAGAGCGCTTGTTTTAATGATTCTACTGAAACGATACCAATATATTTTTGGCCTCGTTCTACCACATAACCATAATCATGATCTTCATCCTGCAATAATTTTAGTGCAGCACGAGGCCCGAATCCCGGCGTTTTTCGAATCAACGAAATATGTCTACGGCGAGCAATATCTTTTGCACTAAAGACTTGGCTAATATCAACGCCTTTGAAGAAAGTCTTAACGTAATCATTGGCCGGATTATTCAATATTTCTTCAGGCGTTCCAACCTGTATTACCTCACCACCTTGCATAATGGCGATGCGGTCACCAATACGCATTGCTTCATCTAAATCATGTGAAATAAATACAATGGTTCTTTGTTGCTGAGACTGAAGTCTAATTAATTCATCCTGCATTTCAGTACGAATTAAAGGGTCTAACGCTGAGAATGCCTCATCCATTAATAGAATATCAGGATTAATTGCCATGGCGCGTGCTAAACCAACGCGCTGACGCATACCACCGGATAATTCATCGGGATAAGAGTTAGCGTGATTTTCTAATCCAACCTGACGCAAGGCATCGAGTGCTTTCTGATGACGCTCTGCCTGAGGCATACCTGATAGCTCTAGTCCAAAGGCGGTGTTATCGAGCACGTTCAAATGTGGCATAAGTGCAAATGATTGAAAAACCATGCTGATTTTACTACGACGAATATTACGCAGTTTCTCTTCTGAGACCTGTGCGATATCTTCGCCGTCAATCATGACTTGGCCACGGGTCGGTTTAATCAGACGATTGAGAAGGCGTACCATGGTGGACTTGCCGGAACCTGAGAGTCCCATGATGACAAATATCTCGCCTTCTTCAATGGCCAGACTGGCATTTTTAACGCCAACGGTCAGACCTGTTTTTTCAAATATTTGGTCTTTATGTAGACCTGATTCAATAAGTTTAAATGCACGGTCGGGATGCTCTCCGAATATTTTGTAAAGGTTCTTAATTTCTATTTTAATAGTCATGCAATAATAGAGTGTCCTATATATAATGAGAAATAGTTCACAGATTATTTAAATCAAATAATCCAAATATTATGAGCGAAATCGTTTAATACCCTAACATAATGAGATGATGAGACAACCCCTAAATTCAGATTAATGCCGTAATTGGGGTTTACATAAGCATAAATATTCGTTATGGTAAAATGCTGCTGCGCTTTCGACCTGATTTTAATATCCATCGATTTTTAAGTTATTTGTGCTGTTAGGCCCCTTCAATAAAGCGTAATTACGCTACTGAATATTTATAATCAAAATCATATTATTTGTTAAGAATGCTCCTAATATTTCTTGGCTTTAATCTATTTATGTAAACATTATTATCAACTGCTATTCCACGTGCATGACAGAATATCAGGCTGATTTTTGATGGTGAATATGAGAAAATAGACCTCTGTTTCTTTCTGTATCGAGTATCAATGGCGCTTTCTTCCGCAACTAAAAATCAAATTACTCAATGGTATAAAGCCCTTTCTGAGCATATCCCTGATTTTATCCCACGTCCTCAGCAGCGCACGATGATTGCGGAAGTCGCGAAAACGCTAGCCGGTGATGATGCTCGCCATTTGGCCATTGAAGCGCCAACGGGCGTCGGTAAAACCCTGTCGTATCTGATCCCTGGGATTGCGATTAGTCGCGATCAAGAGAAACCTCTGGTGGTGAGCACGGCCAACGTTGCTTTGCAGGATCAGATTTACAGCAAAGACCTTCCGCTGCTGCGCAAAATTATCCCCGATTTAAAGTTTACCGCGGCGTTTGGCCGTGGCCGCTATATCTGCCCGCGTAATCTGGCCGCGATGGCGAGTGCTGAAGGCATGCAGGGCGATCTGAAACTGTTTATTGAAGATGATTTACAGCCCAGCAGCGCGGAAGAAAAAGCGCTATGTCAAAAAATCAGTAAGCAGCTTAGCGGCTATCGTTGGGATGGCTTGCGCGATCACCTTGATGAGAATATTGATGATGCTCTGTGGGCGAAGCTAAGCACCGATCGCGCCAACTGTTTAGCGCGCAACTGTATGTATTTTCGCGAATGTCCTTTCTTTATTGCTCGTCGCGAAATCGAGAGCGCTGACGTGGTGGTCGCAAACCATGCGTTAGTCATGGCGGCGTTGGAAAATGAGTCGGTTCTCCCTAATGCCAAAGATTTGCTGTTGGTGCTAGATGAAGGTCATCATTTACCCGATGTGGCGCGGGATGCGTTAGAAATCGATGGCGAGATTACGGCTATTTTTGTTAATAGCCAAGTGGAAGGAATCGCGCGACACATCGAGCAGTGCGGTGCACAGTACAGCCCTAAAAATCGCCCGAAGCTGATGGATAGCGAGCGCTTAAAAGCCCATTGTGAAGAGATGCGACAGTTAACCACGGATTTTGATCGTATGGCGACATCGCTACTTCCTGTGGGAAGCAGTGAGCCAAACTATCGTTTCGAGATGGGCGTATTGCCGGAGCCCATGGTCGATATTGCCGTTCGTTTATATAAATTGACGGACGGGCTGCGCGGTTTGGCTGAATTCATGATGAATGATTTGCAGGAAAAGACCGGCAGTCACGACATTATGCGATTGCACAAAGCCATTTTGCAGATGAGCCGTAGTTTTAGCTATTTAGAGGCGATGACGAAACTGTGGCGTTTGGCGGCAATGGAGAAAGCATCCAATGCGCCGATTTCGAAATGGCTAACGCGTGACGTATTTGACAATGTGCAGCACATCTATATGCATTGCGTTGGGATCCGTGTCTGCGATCAGCTTGAGAAAATGCTGTGGCGCAAAATCCCACATGCCATCGTCACTTCGGCCACGTTGCGATCCCTGAATAGTTTTAACCGAATTAGCGAGCTCTCTGGATTAAATGAAAAAGCGGGAGATCGTTTTGTCGCGTTGGATTCCCCGTTTAACCATCCAGAGCAAGGTCGTTTGGTGATCCCGCAAATGACGCTTGAACCTGCTATGGCACAGGAAGCGGAGCATTTACGCCAAATGGCACATTTTTTCCGTCATGAATGGGAGAGTGGCAAGCATACTGGCATGTTGGTGCTGTTTGCCAGCCAGAGAGCGATGCACACGTTCCTCAGCTTCGTTCCTGCATTACGTTTGGGATTGTTGGTTCAAGGCGACCAACCGCGTTACCGCTTGGTTGAAGAGCACTGTCGCCGTGTGCGTAAAGGCCAGCAAAGTGCCTTGGTGGGGCTACAGTCATTTGCGGAAGGGTTAGATCTTAAAGGGGAATTGCTCACTCAGGTGCATATTCATAAAGTTGCTTTCCCGCCCATCGATAGCCCTGTGATCCTCACCGAAGGCGAATGGCTGAAAACGCTGAAGCGCTATCCGTTCGAAGTACAGAGCTTGCCTGGTGCGTCGTTCACTCTGATCCAGCAGGTAGGTCGCTTGATCCGAAGCCATGAGTGTAAAGGTGAGATTATTATTTATGATCGTCGCCTACTGAGTAAAAGCTATGGCGCACGTTTGCTAGGCGCATTGCCGGTCTTTCCGATTGAACAACGCCCAATGCCGGAAGGCGAACTGCCCGAAATTCCAGCCCCGAAGAGCGATAAAAAACCCGCGAGCGGCTCGCGTGGCAAGCGCGGTGCTCGCCGTCGAGGCTAGGGTTAGCGATAAGTACAATTGTCAGGGCAAATAATGCCACGTACTATCCCTAATATAACGCAAATGTAAAATGGATGAGTACGAGGTGTTGCCGTGGATTATGCACAAATCATTAAAGAAGTGGGCCGAGGGAAGAACCACGCCCGTGATATTAGCGCTGAACTCGCTCAGAGCTTGTTTAGCGATATGCTGGCCGGTCGTGTCCCTGAGCTGGAGCTAGGCGGTATTCTGATTGCGTTGCGTATCAAAGGTGAATCCGAGCAGGAGATGCTCGGTTTTTACCGAGCGATGCAGCAGCGTTCCGCCAATCTTGCGCTGCCTGTTGACATGCCAATGCCGATTGTGATCCCAAGCTATAACGGTGCTCGCAAGCAAGCGAACTTGACGCCATTGCTGGCTTTGTTACTTGCCAGAGAAGGTGTTCCCGTTTTGGTGCACGGTGTTAGCCAAGATCCAGGCCGAGTTACCAGCGCTGAAATATTCCAAGAACTGGACATTACACCGACACGCGACGTGCAAAAAATTGATTGGAAAACCGGCAAACCGGTTTTTATCTGCGTGGAAGATTTAGCGCCAGAGATGCATCAAGTGCTGTCATTACGTTGGCGAATGGGCGTTCGTAATAGCGCACATACTCTAATCAAGATGATTAACCCTTTTGCCGGTGACGCTTTGCGTATTGCCAGCGTTTCTCACCCAGAATATATCCACAGAATGGCGGGGTTATTTAATCAAACATTATCCACTGCGCTTTTACTCCATGGAACGGAAGGTGAGGCGTATGCAAACCCGTTACGTTGCCCGCAGATGCATTTATGCCGTGAGGGAGAAATGAGTACGCTAGTGACGCGCGAAATGGGAGAGGGGGATAAACCCGAATTAGCCGAGGCAAAAAGCATAGAGGAAACCGTGCGCTGGACGAAACGTTGTCTTCGCGGTGAGCTGCCAATACCTCTAAGTCTCAAGCTACAGGTAGAAGCCTGCTTGAATATTGTCAGTGCATAAAAATAGAGTGAAAGGAATTAGCCTACAAGCACAGCATTATAAATGTAGTCACTCTAAATAATTATTTATAGGCGTTTTTTTATGCGAATTTAATCGGGGGAAGTCCTGGTTAATGTAAATAAAACGCTAAGAAAATTCTTTAAATTAGAGTTTAATTCTTTGAATTCTATTTTTACTGGTGATTTATTTGTTTTTTTTGTTCTCACTGAGCTTATATTTTTATTTTTAAGATCTCACTTTAAGTTGTATCTATCAAAAAAGTTATCCAGTATCCTTTTCTGGAAAATTCTACCGTACCCATATTCAACAGTGCATAACAGAGTGTGACTTGCTTGTAACATTATGACTATTATACATCATGAAAATAATGATGCTGTTTTAGACAGCTCAAACCGCAAATTCCAGCCTCCATACCCACGTGATGATGAAATTGACTTGATTGAATGGTTACTTATTGCAATTAAATCATATAAAACAATTTTAATTATAACGTTCTGTTTTGGCTTAATCGGGTATGGGATTGCTAAAATTTTGCCGCAAAAATGGACGAGTGATGCGGTTGTTGTTGCTCCGCAAAGTGAGGAGCTCACATCACTGGACGAATTGAAGCCGCAGTTGGCTATTCTGGGCATCGATTTTAACGTCAGCGAAAAAGATCTATTAAGCCTCTTCGTACGAGACTATGACTCTCAGATCTTACGCCGTGAATACCTTGTCACAACGGATTATTATAAGCGCCTCATCGAAAAAGTGGCTGCGAATGATGAATTGGCTAAACGTCAGATACTCGACAGTTTGGCGACCAAGTCTTTTGCTTCCTTCAGCAGTGAATTGAGTAAGACTCCAGCTGATACCGCTTATTCTTACTATAAGCTGTCATTTACCGCTGATAGCAGTGAAGACGCGCAAAAAACGTTGGAAGGTTATATCTCTGTCGTTAACGCTTCGGTGGAAAAATTTATCGCCGGTAAGATCCAGCGTTTGATCGATATTAGCCTGAGCAGTGAAGAGTCAAAATATGATATGGCTCTTGCTCGTTTAAAAAATGTGCAAGACGTGAATATCAACCGTCTTGGTTATGCATTGTCTATTGCTGATGCGGCTGGCGTGAAACGTCCACTGTATAGTAACGGCACCGCGATTAAAGATGACCCTGATTTCTCCATTGCGTTAGGTTCTGATGGTTTAAAGCGTAAGCTAGAAATTGAGAAATCGATTACCGATCTGGCTCAGTTGAACTCCGGTTTGCAAGACAGCAAGATGATTATCAGCAAACTGCGCGAGCTAAAGTTAGCGGATATCAATTTCACCGCGTACAAATATATGATGAAGCCTAATGAGCCAGTGAAAAAAGACAGCCCTAAAACGGCGCTGATTGTCTTGTTGGCACTTATTTTAGGTGGGATCACTTCGGTAGGTTTGGTCACTGTCCGCCATGTGATCAAAAACCGTAAATAACGTATGTGTTAATTTGAGATCTTAATAGTTTGATAGAAATATCAACTTGTCAGAGATAAAAAAACGGGCCATATGGCCCGTTTTTGTTTAATCAGTGCAGCCTGTATCTATTGTGTGCTGCGACGTTTGCGAATGAACATCCAACCCAGTCCCAGAATAACAAACCAGATCGGCGTCACCATCAATGCCTGACGTGTATCAGCTTCCAGCGTGAGCAGTACGATGACAAACGCAAAGAAGGCAAGACACACCCAGCACATCAGCTTGCCAAAAGGCATTTTGTAGATAGATTTTTCATGCAGGTGAGGACGCTGTTTGCGGTAAACCATGTATGAGCACAGAATGATTGACCAAACAAACATGAACAAGATTGCTGATACCGTGGTGACCATCGTGAAGACGGTAACAACGTTAGGGATTAAGTAGATAAGTACCACGCCGCCCAGCAGACAAACGCAGGAGAACGTTAGACCTGATGATGGAACCGCGCGCTTAGACAGCAAGGCAAAGCGCTTAGGCGCTACACCATCCTGCGCTAAGCCATAAAGCATACGGCTGGTTGAAAAAACGCCGCTGTTGGCGGAGGAGGCCGCAGAGGTCAGCACCACGAAGTTAATGATGCTGGCAGCGGCAGGTAAACCTGCTAACACGAACAGTTCAACGAACGGGCTTTTATCTGGAACCACAGAGCTCCACGGTGTCACTGACATAATCATGATCAGTGCAAATACGTAAAACATAATGATGCGGATAGGAATCGAGTTAATCGCTCGTGGCAGTGATTTCTCTGGATCTTTCGTTTCTGCCGCCGTGGTCCCTACCAGCTCAATACCGACGAAGGCGAACACCGCAATTTGGAAGCCCGCGAAGAAACCACTTAAGCCTTTCGGGAACCAGCCACCGTCGTTCCAAAGGTTGCTAAACGAAGCCACGCTGCCGGTTGGTGATTCGAAGTGCATTAACACCATACCTAGCCCGATCAAAATCAGTGCAACGATGGCCACGATTTTAATCATCGCAAACCAGAATTCCATTTCGCCGAACATTTTGACCGTTGCCAGATTCAGGCCTAACAGCAAAAGCACCACGGCAAGCGAGGCGACCCAATCAGAAAGTCCAGGGAACCAGAACTGCGCGTAGGCGGTTATTGCAACGACGTCGGCTATCCCAGTGACAACCCAGCAGAACCAGTATGTCCAGCCAGTAAAATATCCAGCCCACGGGCCGAGTAAATCAGCAGCAAAGTCGCTAAAGGATTTATATTCAAGATTGGATAAAAGCAGTTCCCCCATTGCGCGCATCACGAAGAACAGCATAAAGCCGATGATCATGTAGACGAAAATGATCGAGGGGCCTGCAAGGCTGATCGTTTTGCCGGATCCCATAAACAGGCCGGTACCGATGGCACCACCGATAGCAATAAGTTGAATATGACGGTTGGTGAGATTACGCCGTAGATGCTCTTCCCCTTTTGCGGGGCTCGCGGCCTCAACTTTTACCTGCTCTACCATATTGTCTCTTCCTTTTACCTGTCTGTAAGTGGCATGTCTTCTGCTGATACTTCGCAGATGATTAGCTGCGGTGCAGCCTATAATTTTAGGTATATAAATGCATTGCGAAAGAGAACGACTCTTTCGCAGGACATCCAAGATATTAGGGAAGAAAATAAGAATTGAATACAAATAGATTAACTTAATGTTAATTTTTTGTTTTTTTATAGATCTCGATCCACAGTGATTTGTGATGCATTTCAAGCTGAGTCGGATAAAACATCCGTCCGATCACAAAATCACCGCAATAATCATTCAGCTTCAAGAACGGATTACAGAATATTGTGAAGGTGCTGATAAGGAGAAGCAGAGGGAGTCGGGCATAAAAAAACGCAACCGAAGTCGCGTTTTATTTGGCATTTAGGACAATCAGGTGTTTGTGCGTCTGGATTAGCTATGCGCCGGGTTGGTCAATACTCGACGAGCTTCACGATAACGGCCTTTCCAGTAGCTATCATTCAGGCTTGAAATAGTCACACCGCTGCTGGTGGAAGCATGAACGAATTGATCATTACCTAAATAGATACCGACATGGCGACCCGTTGAACCTGCACGGAACAGCACTAAGTCACCGATACGCAGCTTGGTACGCTGAATTTGGCGGCCAGTATCTTGTTGTTCTGATGTAGAGCGGGGCAGATCCAAACCAAATTGTTCACGGAAAGTACGCTGAACAAATGCTGAACAATCAATGCCACGTTTACTGTCGCCACCGAGGCGATAACGTACACCTTTCCAGGTTGCGTATTGATCCATAATTTTGGATTTAATATCCACATTACGAACCATTGCTTCAAATTCATCCTGAGAAGCTTGAAGTAAAAGACCATCTTTGTCTTTAACTGCATGCGTATCAGTTTGTGCGTATCTATCAGATGAAGAATGGTTTGCACTACATGCCGACAGAAGTACTGCGGCGGCGATAGCAGGTGCTAATCGCAAGATATATCTCAGAATCGGTTGAGACTTGACCATTGTAGAAGATTTTCCTTTTTGTCCTTAACGACGGAGTCGCTATCTATAAATGCCATTCAAGAGACTAATAATAGGATCTACATGTGACAATGTTTACACATGAAATCTGTGCGGTGGAGCACACTTTTGTCGCTATTATTCTCAAAAACTCAGAATCTATGCACAAACGTTGAAAGATTACCGGATCGAAATAGGTTTGGCGAGGCTTTTTGTTCATTTTAAAGAATAAGAAGCTGTTGTAATAATATGTAATATTTAAAGATTATTAAAAAAGATGTGCACGAGATGAAAAGGTCAAAAGAAAGGCAAGATGGTATAGGAATTATCTGAATGAGAACTTATGCAATATCTGATTTATCCCCCTTAATCGATGATATGGATTCAGGGGGAAGTGATGGATTATTGCGGACGATACTTGCCGGGCAAATGCCGGTCTAACAAGTTCAATAAGGCATCTGATGCAGGCGTGAGTAGCCACCAGCTTAGACCAACCAGCACAACGCTGAGGGAGCCTACGGCGATATCGCTAAACCAATGTGCACCAATCATGATGCGCGGCAGAATAAATACCACGAAGATCGCCAGTGCAATAATAAATGAGCGGAGCGTAAAGTAACGCAGCATGAATACGGCAAAAATAATCAACATCATGCCATGGTCGCCAGGGAAACTGTCGCTTGAACTGTCTTTAGTGTTAATTCCAGTAAGTTCTCCCACGCGATGAATGTGGGAGAAATAGTTAGTTGGACTCGCACGCTTAACGGGAAGAATATGACCCAGTTGGTTTAAAACCACCGCAGTCAGCAAGATTACCACGCCCAAAATTAGCATTCGGCGCTTGCCGTAACCATCTTGTTTGACAAAAAATGACAGATATAGCAATCCCATACACAGCAGTGCTATGGCGTCAAACGCACGATTATTGGTATAGGCGACTAAATAGAGAAAGGCGCGGTTGGTGACTAGATGATCGTTAAAAAAGAAAAAGATCGACGAGTCTATTGGGAACCAGAAACCGTGATTCGGAGCCAAATACCAAGAAAAGAATAAAGCGATGCCAAGGAGATTACACAAAATAATCCACGGCAGATTACGACGAGTCATGTGCTAAGCCTAACCTGTAAAAAATGAAAATATCTGTTTAATATGCTGTTTTAATACGCGCTTTTAAGAGCGCGCTTTGTAACGTGTTCCAGTCGGTTTCAGCGTCATGAATTAACTCGATGCGACTGTCCAGCGGCGTGGTTTGCTGCGTTTCAATATGAAAATCAGCACCTTGTCTATTAACGATTAAGGTTCCTTCAGGGATCCGCAAGCTTCCTTTCACACGCACAACCGGTGCGAGACGTACCCATTCCAGCAACGCGACGGTGTCGAAACAGGTCTCCGCGTTGAATACCCATCCGCAGCTAAAATAGCCTTGACCCTGATTCAGTGAGCGACGCCAGTTTTGCCCTTCAGGCAGACGCAGAGCGGCGATGCCTGAAGCAGGCGCTTTACCATGATGGTGATGTTTAGCGTTCGGTAACTCGGCGATGTTTTCACGTGGGCTATCGAGCAATACCACATCAAGCTGCCCATGCTGGGTCGATACCAAGCGACGTCCTGAGCCAGCTTGCTGATACCAGCCATCGAGCTTCTCGCGATCGCTGTCGCTATAGGTGTCGTCTTTATTCGCCACAATGATATCTGCCGCGGCGAGCTGATCGCGGAAATTCTCGTTGCTGGTGTATTTGTCATCGCTAAGCTGGCGGGCATCAAGCACACAAAGCGTGGCTTTTAGCTCTAGCCAAGCTTGATAAGTATCAGATGTCAGCAGGTTTAGGATTTGTTTTGGATGTCCAAGCCCCGTGGGCTCAATCAGCAAGCGATCGGGTTTGGCTTGCTGCAACAACATATTCAATCCAACCTGCATGGGTAGGCCGTTAACGCAGCACATACATCCACCGGGGATCTCTTTTAACACGGCTCCGGTATCAGCCAACAGCGCACCATCAATCCCAATTTCACCAAATTCGTTGACCAAAACAGCCCATTTTTCATTCTCGGGTTTGTTTGCTAATAAGTGGCGTAGCGTGGTGGTTTTACCGCTACCCAAAAATCCAGTGATGAGATTTACTTTAGTCATTTAACGCCCCGATTTACCTGCTTTTCGACCAGAATATTACCATAATTACACACTCTCTCAGGGGAGAGAAAGTGCTGCAACGTTAAACCAAAGTTAAACGAAAAAGAAAATATCGCAAAAATATTCGCTTCCGTTATCTACTGTGAGCTTGCTGATTTAGCCTTATTAAACGCTAATAATTTTCTCTATAGCATAGTTACCTGCTGTATATCGTCTGAACGACATTTTTTCTTAAGGTTTCCTGTTTTGGTGCCGTTGTGTTTTTTACAGACTGCTACCTTTAAATCACTCTCTATGCGCAGGATTTGCATGGATTGATGTATTTACCGGCTAGCGTGTATTTGTGTGAAAATCCAAGGGGTGACCATGAATAAGGTTTGGTTATCAATGCTTTTCGCTGTCGGCTTGGGATTGCCTTTTTTCTCTGGATTGATGTCTGAAGCTCAGGCAGGAAATGTGGGGGTCATTCGTTTTGTTGGCTCGATTGTTGAAGATGCCTGTGACGTTGGCATTGACAAGAATCGTATAAAAACCCGCTGTGACAACGGTGGCCGAACCGCAACGGTCAGTCATCCAATTAGCCAAATAGGTACGGCTCCCGTCGATCTCCCTATTTCAGTGGGAACCAGTCAATTAAACTGGATCAATTCCAAACATACCCTCGGTGTGTTAACCATTAATTATCATTAGATTTCTTTGCTAATTCTTTTCTCAATACTTTATAGGTTGGTGGATTAAAATGGGGTTTGGATTATGGTTATCCAGCCCCTGTTATTGATGTATTTTGCCGAGGTCATTTCTCTGCTGTGATATAATCAGACCAAATTAGGTAAGTGCTCCTATCATTTGGGGATTTGGTCTGGCCAATTGGTAAGCTAGACGATATTCGCCCACGTCATCGGTATAAAAGGTAGCAATATGAGATTGTATCAAGAAGTGGGCAATACTCTGCGTGAGCTGATTGCGCAAGGAGAGTATCCAATTGGTGAGCGTTTGCCCCCTGAGCGTGATATTGCAGAACAATTTAGCGTTAGCCGCAGCGTTGTTCGTGAAGCACTTATCATGCTCGAGCTGGAAAAACTGATTGATGTTCGTAAAGGTTCCGGCGTGTATGTTGTTGCTTTGCCGCAAAGCCAGCGACGTGCTGCGGTGACCGATCTCGATGAAAATACCTACGGCCCTTTTGAATTGCTTCAGGCAAGGCAGTTGCTGGAGAGCGAGATTGCGGCATTTGCGGCCGTTCAGGCAACCAAAGCCGACATCATGAAGATGCGAAAAGCGATTGAACAAGAACGCCAGTCATTGTCCTCAGGCACGATCGATGAAAGCGCCGATGAACTCTTCCACTGCCTGCTTGCGCAATCTACGCAAAACAGCGTGTTGGCCAGCATGGTTCACGACGCTTGGCAGGCAAGAAAACATAACCCAATGTGGAGTGGGCTGCACGTGCATACCAGCGATTTCAGCTACCGTTGGAATTGGTTAGACGATCACCAAAAGATTCTGCATGCCGTTTTACGTCGCGATGCTAAATCTGCGAAACAGGCGATGTGGCAGCATTTGGAAAACGTAAAAACTAAGTTGTTAGAAATCTCCGATCCCGAAGATCCAAGTTTTGATGGTTTTTTATTTGAATCAACTCCGGTGTTACAGAGCGAGTAGGCATTATACTTTTGTGAGTGCATTACTACCTTAACTGCACGCTATCAACGACGCTTCGCCGTTGGCTTTTTCATAAGCTTGTGCGGTAAGTTCCTATATTTCGCAATAGATTAGCTATTTATGGTCGTTTTTCGACATAATAAAAATAATATCCGTCGGGAATTACCGGTAACTGATATATGACACAGCTTTTTCGCTCAGCGAGTTTCCGCCCAGTAGCCAGACTTATCGTCTCTCTACTGGTCGTTATTTTAATTCTTATTATCGCCGTGTTGACTATTTCATGGCAGATTTCGCGTGGGATGGAGCGCGATATTGAGCAACGCCTGCAGCGTGCGATATCGCAATTTGATGCGACGTTACAAAATGCGGAGACTGCAGCGAATGCGGTGCATGATTATTTAGGTAAGGCCTGTAACACTGAAACGCAGGACGCGTTACGTTATCAGGTTACCGTTGTTCCAGATATCCGCACTGTTAATCTGGCTACTGGCGATAATGTTTACTGTTCATCTCTGGCCGGAAATTATTCGACCAGTGTGAGTACCAGTAAATATGTCGGTGGAATGTTATTGATGCTGAATGGTAATCCGGTAACGCCAAATCGTTCGCTTATTGCATTTCGCAAACCTTACGGCGAGTACAGCGTTTTGGTGGGCGTTGATGGCTATTATCTAAAGAATGTTTTGGAGCTACTGCAAACACCAACGGAAATTCATCTATTAGTCGGCACAAGTTGGATGGACAGTTCAGGCCATGTCTCCGATGAGAAATTCCAGCCCAATGGTACCAGCTATTTTAAGACATCAACGCGCTTCCCTTACACGGTTGCAACAGAAATTCCTACCAGCACCCATTGGGAATACGTCTGGGAGTACTCTTCTGGCAGCATTATTTTATTCCCACTCTTAGCTGTCTTATTGGGATTTGTGACCTACCGTACAATGGGGCGCGTGAATTCGCCTCTGTCCGAGCTGAGAAGCGGGTTGAAGAACCATGAGTTTATTCCGTTTATTCAACCCGTAGTTAGCGGTAATACTAACGATCTCACGGGATGTGAAGTGCTCATGCGTTGGCGTCATCCGCAGATGGGGATGATTGCCCCTAATCAGTTTATTCCTTTAGCAGAAGAATCTGGGCTGATCGTGCCGATGACTCAGGATTTGATGGCGCAGGTGAGAGACTATTTTGCGCCTTTGGCGGAGCGTCTCCCTTATAACTTTCATTTCGGAATCAATATTAGCGCGAGCCATTTTAAAGATCTCAGTCTGGTTGAGGATTGCCGCCAATTTCTTGCCGCCTTTGAAGGGTATAAAATTCAGCTGGTATTAGAACTGACCGAGCGCCAACTCATTGTGCCAAGCGAGATGACGCATCGTATATTCCATGAGCTACACGAGCTTGGCGTATTTATTGCCCTGGACGATTTTGGTACTGGCCACTCAAGCTTGGCTTATCTGCGTGAATTCCATATTGATATTCTTAAGATTGACCAGAGCTTTATCCGCATGATTGGATCAGATGCGCTATCAGGGCATATCGTAGATAACGTGATTGATTTAGCTAAACGTCTGCAAATGGTGACAGTAGCAGAAGGGGTGGAAACACCGGAACAGGCGGAGCATCTTAAACAATATAACCTTGATTTTTTGCAGGGGTATTTATTCGGACGCCCAGAAGATCTCAAAATCTTTAGCGATAAGTGGCTGTTGTAGATGGTTTTAATACATCGATAGTGTGATCAGATTAAATTTACAATATTGGCTATCCCATGTGGGATAGCCAATTGACATGAATTATTTAACCAGTGCTGCGCAGGTGCTAGCCGCGCCATTTTTCACGAGTGCTAAATAAGCATGGATGACGGCTTCGACAAACGTAGCTTGTTTTGGCAACTCATCACCAAATACCGCTTTGATACCTAGCAATGCCTGAACGCGGGCTTCGCCTTCTTGGCTTTCAGCAACCACCGCCTTTAATGTTTCCACCATAGGATCACGAATATCAATATCTTGTTGATGATCGTCTACGCCGCCGACATAACGCATCCAACCCGCCACACCCAGCGCCAAGCATGGGAAAGCGCTACCGTGAGCAAGATGCCAACGAATGGAATCCAGCATGCGCTGAGGCAGTTTCTGGGTGCCATCCATCGCAATTTGCCAAGTGCGATGTTTCAGTGATGGATTACTGTAGCGCTCGATCAGACGGTCGGCATACTGACCTAAATCAACGCCGGTTACGCGTAGCGTCGGGGCTTGTTCTTGCAGCATTAAACGGTGTGCCGCGGTGCGATAGGCCTGATCTTCCATGCAATCATTAATGTGCTGATAGCCAGCCAGATATCCCAGATACGCGAGGAATGAATGACTACCGTTAAGCATGCGCAGCTTCATTTCTTCGTAAGGCAGTACGTCACTCACCAGCTCTGCGCCAGCGATTTCCCACTGCGGGCGGCCTGCAACAAAATTGTCTTCCACAACCCATTGAATGAAAGGCTCACAGGCGATGCCGCAAGGATCTTCTACGCCAACGGCCTGTGCTACCTCAGCCAACGTTTCCTCCGTGGCGGCCGGTACAATGCGGTCAACCATGGTGCTTGGGAAGGTGACGTTAGATTCAATCCAAGCAGCCAGATTTTCATCGCGTGCCTTGGCTAATCCGAGAAC
Source organism: Hafnia sp. CBA7124 (assembly GCF_002355555.1). NCBI lineage: Bacteria > Pseudomonadati > Pseudomonadota > Gammaproteobacteria > Enterobacterales > Hafniaceae > Hafnia > Hafnia sp. CBA7124. The sequence goes on from NZ_AP017469.1 coordinate 1,477,282, forward strand.
CGCATTTTTAACCACGTGACCGTTTTCAGGGATGTTGTCGCAAGATAAAACGGTAAACGGTGCAAGGTTGCGTTCGTGGCGTAAACGTAAAGCTTCCACAATCACGCCTGGTGCCGAAGTTGGTGCCAAGGGAGTGGCTAAGTCGCGTTGGATCAAGGCATTATTGAGATCCAGTTTTCCGCTGCCAGGTTCAATGCAGTAGCCTTTTTCCGTGACGGTCAATGACACAATGGCGACCTGTGGTTCCGCCATTTTCTCGATAACGGCCTGAATGCCATCGATTTCTGAGTGCAGTGATTCATGCACTGAACCTACCACCACGGCCTGATTATGTTCAGCGCCTTTTTCCAATACGGTGTACAGATGATTTTGTTCGCGCAGCTGTTCAATCAACTTTTCGCCGCCGAACAGGTTAACTTCACAATAACCCCAATCTCCGCCTTGCTGATTAAGCACTCGGTCAGTCAGCAATGCCTGATGGGCACGATGAAAAGCACCAAAACCGAGGTGGACGATACGACTTTTTAAAAGGCTACGGTCATAAGTGGGCTGTTTTACACCGTCTGGCAAAGAGTGGTTGGCTAGGTTTTTCATGCTGAACTCCATTGAGAAGATGAACGTGGCAGACGGGAAAAAGTCTGTCAGCATCAGAACGGTAAAGCAAAAGATGTTAGACCACTTTGTCTCGCTTACGCTCACGGCATAAAAATACGTTTATAGCCTGAGAATTAATGCGGTCTGACATCTTCTAAGATCGCTAAAGTGGCTTGCAGTCTAAAGTCATATGACAGAAAATGAAATTGGTTAGTCCAAAATTCTAAAATATTCGTGAAGTGGATCAACCAATAGTGGATTGGGTTTTGACAGAAAACCAGCAAAGAGTAAGGTAAAAGCTAAATGATATCTGTGGTATTTGGTATAACAGCTTGAGTTTTTTACCCACTATTTTGCTGGAAACATCGAGAGATTGCTGCCAAAGCTGCCACAGAAGAATTCCCTTAATCATGATAAATCGTATTTTCACCCGCAGAAGGTAGAGACAGATGGAACAAACTTGGCGTTGGTATGGCCCGAACGATCCGGTTTCTTTGGATGATATTCGTCAGGCAGGCGCAACCGGTGTGGTCACCGCATTGCACCATATTCCTAACGGAGAAGTTTGGACAGTTGAAGAAATTGAGAAGCGTAAGGCTATCTTGGCGGCAAAAGGGCTGACATGGTCCGTGGTTGAAAGCGTTCCGGTTCACGAAGAGATCAAAACGCAAACCGGCAACTATCAGCAGCACATCGACAACTACAAACTGTCTCTGCAAAATCTCGCGGCCTGCGGCATCGATACCGTTTGCTACAACTTTATGCCCGTTCTGGATTGGACACGTACCGATCTTGAATATGAATTGCCAGATGGCTCTAAAGCGCTGCGTTTCGATCAAATTGCGTTTGCGGCGTTTGAACTGCATATTTTAAAACGCCCAAATGCAGAAGCGGATTACACGGCGGAAGAACAAGTACAGGCTAAAGCCTATTTTGACGCCATGAGCGAAGCCGATATTGCTAAGTTAACAGGCAACATCATTGCGGGTTTACCCGGTGCGGAAGAGGGGTACACGCTGGATCAATTCCGCGCTCGTTTAGCCGAGTACGACGGTATTGATAAGGCTAAGCTACGCGAGCACATGGGCTATTTCTTGAAAGAGATCGTGCCTGTTGCCGAAGCGTGCGGCTTGAAGCTAGCGGTTCATCCTGATGATCCACCACGTCCAATTCTGGGGCTGCCACGCATTGTTTCAACCATCGAAGATATGCAATGGCTGAAAGAAACCGTCGATAGCATCTACAACGGCTTCACCATGTGTACCGGTTCATACGGCGTTCGCGGCGATAACGATCTGGTTAAGATGATTGAAACCTTCGGCGATCGTATTCATTTCACGCATTTACGTTCTACCTGTCGTGAGCAAAACCCGAAAACCTTCCATGAAGGTGCGCATTTGCAGGGTGATGTCGATATGTATTCCGTGGTGAAAGCGATTCTGACCGAAGAGCAACGTCGTCAGAAAGCAGGGGATATGCGCCCAATTCCTATGCGTCCCGATCATGGTCACCAAATGCTAGACGATCTGAAGAAGAAAACTAACCCAGGCTACTCTGCGATTGGTCGCTTGAAAGGTTTAGCTGAAGTGCGCGGCGTTGAACTTGCGCTTAAGCGTGCGCTGTTCCCTGAAATGAAATAATCATCGCGTACTATATTGCTGAAGATAAATTGCTGAAGATAAAAAAAGGGACGCCATCGCGTCCCTTTTTGCTGTTTGGTGTGCAGAACCGTAATCAGTCAGCACGGCCCATAAAGCGACGTTCTTCAATATGGATGCGAATTTTTTCACCGCTGCTCAGATATTCAGGAACCTGAATCGTTAAGCCGGTGCTCATTACCGCAGGTTTGGTACGTGCGCTGGCAGAACCGCCTTTGATGCTTGGGCTGGTTTCAACGATTTCCATATCCACGGTCTGTGGCAGCTCAAGTGCCAGCACCTGACCATCCATGGTTAATACCTGAATGCCAGGCATTCCACCTTCAGGAATAAACAGCAGTTCTTCTTCGATCTGATCTTTTTTGAAGGTATATGGCGTGTAGTCTTCGTTGTCCATAAAGACGTATTCGTCACCGTCAATATACGAGAAGTTGACCTGACGACGGCTCAGAGAGATCTCTTCCAGAATGTCATCGCCCTTAAAACGTTCTTCAACTTTCAGACCGGTACGGATATCGGAGAAACGCATTTTGTACAGCGTGCTCGCGCCACGAGCGCTTGGGCTTTGTACATCGATATCGCGAACCAGCAGCAGTTTGCCGTTTAAAGTGACCGCCATACCGCGTTTAATTTCGTTAGCTCTTGGCATAAAAAAACCTTGTTAATGAGTTTGCAAATTCAGTCTTTAGCGTGTGGCGACACGTTACCCGCGCGGCGTTTTCTAGGCAAGAGGGGAAGATAAAAAAGCAGATAAATTTGACGCAAAATGCCGGAGTGGGCGCTCCGGCATCACAGTTTTTGACGAGTTATTGATAAACGGGTAACAAGTTCATCAGTGACAGAATATGTGCCACGGCGTTAATCAAACCAAAGGCAATAATAAACAGAATCATTGCTGAACCGCCCGGTGCGCGATAGGTCGCCTGTGGGAAACGTTTACGGCTTGCTCGCGCCATCATCGCCGGTACGATAACCGCCCAAATAGTGGCGGCTAAACCCGCAAAGCCGATGGCATAAAGAAAGCCATCTGGGAATGCCAGTGCGCCAATCGTTGGCGGCACGAAGGTGACCAATGCCGCTTTGGTACGGCCAGTACGGCTATCATCAAACTTAAAGAAGTCAGAGATAAAGTCGAACAGACCTAGGGAAACACCCAAGAACGAACTCGCCAACGCCATATAAGAGAACGCGTTAAGCAGCTGGTTGACAATGCTGCTGCTAGCAACGCTGCCCATCTGTTTTAGCAAACTGCCAATGTTGCCGCCTTCAGCGATGATCTGCTGGAACGCCGCGCGGGTGATGTTCCCTTGGATCACATACTGCCAGAAGATGTAGATCGTCAGTGCGATAAGCGTACCGATAAACAGACTGCGAACCACTGACTTAGCGTCTTTATGATAATACTTCACCAGCCCCGGAACGTTACCGTGATAGCCAAAGGACGTTAGCAGGTAAGGAAGCGAAGCCAGCGCATAGGGCAAATAACTTGGTTTGTCTTCACCGGTATTAAACAAAACCGCAGGATCGACATGGGTGAACATATCACCGGTTGAAAGCAAGAAGGTAATCACCATGCCGCCAATCAGAATGGTGCTTAAGCGGTCAACCGCACGCGTCGATAACCAGACGATAAAGGCCACGACAATGGCGAATACCAAGCCTGCTGCAGTTTGCCCAACGCCAAAATAGGGTTCCAGCGTGTGGGTGATGATTGAACCCCCCGCTGAAATATAGGCATAGGTCAGAATGTAGAGAACGAAGGTGATGGAAAGCCCGTTCAACGAGTTCCAGCCTTTGCCGAGCAGATCGCCCACCATGGTGTGGAAGCTTGCGCCTGCCGGATAATTGAGATTGGCTTCTAATATCATTAGGCCAGAGATGTACATGCAGGCCCAGGTATAGATCAGTAGCAGGACGGAACCGGTAAACCAGACCCCAGCGGTGACGACCGGAATTGAAAACATCCCCGCACCGACGGCGGTTCCGGCAATAATCATCGCGCCCCCAAGGACTGACGGGCGGCGTATCGTTTGAGTCAAGGTATTCTCCATCGTCATGCTGTGCTCCTGATTAGCGGCATGCTAATTCTTATGTACTAGCTCAATGGTACGTGTTGTTTAATGAGAAGTAAACAGAGTAATGACGAGTGAGGTAAAAGAATTTGCCAGATTTTGTGCGAGAAAGTCGCGATGGGGCAGAAAATTACGCGTTTAACCGCCGAATGATGTCGATTTATCGGTGTTTTTGCTGTGAGCTTTTACAGCATAAAAAATGAAAACCCTGTATAAGTGGAGAGCGGATTTTCCGCTCGCTGACTCTGTCGCAGCTCATTTCAGACAGCCCACCGGAGTACTTCCATGGACTGCCGTTCCGATTGCGGAGCTTGCTGTATTGCTCCCTCAATTTCTAGCCCGATCCCCGGTATGCCTCACGGCAAACCCGCTAATACGCGCTGTGTTCAGTTGGATGATGACATGCGCTGTAAAATCTTTTTATCACCGCTCAGGCCCGCCGTGTGTGGCGGACTTCAGGCAGCTGCGGATATGTGTTTTAGTCATCGAGATCAAGCCCTGAGCTATTTAATTCAGCTTGAGATAGCCACTGCGCCTTGATGCCGGTTCCCGCACATTAAGTTTTCGCGGTTTATGCTATGTTCAAAAATCGCGACTTAAGGGACAGGTTAGATCTCAGCATGAAACGTATAGACAGAATTTGCCAGGAATTAGAACGCTTAACATTGGGTCTGAACCAGACCGATTTGCAAAACGACGTTGCTTTCACCGCTGAAAGTATTGGTTTTAATCTTGGCCTCGCGCGTAATTCAGTAAGCAAAGATCTTAACCAACTGTGGAGTGAGCAACGGGTTATTAAGGTAAAAACCCGCCCGGTTTATTTCCTCCATCGCGAGGTGGTAGAAACACTCATTGGTCATGTGCTACCGGACCATCTCACCGAGGTTCGTTTTGTTAGCGAATTATTGCCAAGTGAAGACCCGCTTATCGCCAGCGATCCTTTTACCGCGCTGATTGGTTACGACCGCAGCTTGAAACTGGCGGTGGAAAAAGGGAAGGCCGCGGTACTCTATCCCAGCGGTTTACATGTTTTACTGACCGGCCCATCTGGCGTGGGGAAAACCTATTTTGCCGAGCTGATGCATCAGTTTGCCTGCCAGCAAAGCGGCAATAACGCACTGCCGTTGGTCTATTTCAACTGTGCTGAGTATGCGCACAATCCCGAGCTTCTCTCTTCTCATCTTTTTGGTCATCGGCAGGGCGCTTTTACTGGCGCAACCAGCGATAAAACTGGGCTTATTGAGCAGGCTGACGGTGGCTATCTGCTGCTGGATGAAATTCATCGCCTTCCTTATGAAGGGCAAGAAAAACTGTTTGCCCTGTTAGATAAAGGTGAATTTCGAGCGTTGGGCTCAAGTCATAAGGCGCGAGCGGTGAGTGTGCGCTTAATCTGTGCCACCACGGAACCGGTGAATTCCACGTTACTACGCACTTTCCAGCGACGTATTCAGGTTAGTATCGATCTGCCTGCCTTACGCGAGCGTTCAATGGAAGAGCAAATTGAGCTGATTACTGGATTCCTGCATCAGGAAAGTCGAAAAATCAGCCGCACCATTCGGGTCGATAAAGCGCTGCTGCTGTGGCTGCTAGAAAAACCGTTGGAAGGCAATATTGGCCAGTTGAAAAGTGATATCCAATTCTTGTGTGCTCAGGGCTGGGCGGCAGGCATGGGGCAGCAACACGATGTGCTGACGTTGGATAAAAAGCTGGTAGAGCAGTCGGTGATGCCGAGTGCGGACCAACGCTTGCTGGTCGATAGCATATTTGGTCAACAACAATGGCTGGATATCAGTGCAGATACCCTATCTGCGCTGAAACCCTCGTTGGGCGCGGCCGTGGGGCAAGACGACAGCGACCTGTTTTACCGTTTTCTGACGCGCGAATATGTCAACCTACGCAACAGCAACGTGCCGCCGCAGGAAACGCTGGCTATCCTCAAAAACAAACTGCGCTCGATATTTGAATATGGTTTGTACAGCCGTGACACTGCGACGGTCGGTTACAGTGGCCAGCTTGAGCAGCGTTTAGCGCTGCTGATTGGCTACGTTGAGCAGGTGGTTGGGTTTACTCTGCCAGAAAACATGGTTAATCATCTGCGTAAGCACTTCCTCACCTTGCTGAGCTATGTCCAGCGCGGTTTGATTCCTCAGCTTTACTCTTCAAGCCTGATATTGGATCACTGCAAAGACGAATACGATAACGCGATGCAGCTTTGTCGTCGCATCGATGAAATATTTAATATTCAATGTCCTGCGACCGAAGTGGTGTATCTATGCATGTTCCTAAAAGAGTGTCGCCAGCACCGCTGTGAAATTGACGATAGCCCCGAGCTTGGCGTGATTTTTATTGCCCATGGTGCCACGACGGCTACCAGTATGGCGCAGTATGTGAATCAGGTTTTAGAGCGTGAACTGCTCACCGCGATTGATATGCCGTTCGAGCAGTCAGTGCATGACACCTTGGAAGTGCTTACCAACCTGATCCGCAGCCGTGGCTACCGGCGCGTGATTCTGATGGTCGATATCGGTTCACTGGTCCATTTTGGCAGCGCCATCAGCAAATTGTTCCAGTTTGAAGTGTTGCTGTTGCCAAACATGACGCTAACCAGCCTGTTGGAAATTGGTCTGGATTTGACCTATGAATCTAGCGATTTTGCCGCGCTGAATGCGCTAATGCAGGAGAAACAAATTCCGTGCCATTGGTGTTCGCCCGAACAGGCCGGAGCGGGAAAAGTGCTGGTGGTGTCCTGCATTACCGGTATGGGAACCGCAGAGAAAATCCACAAGGTACTGTCAGAAAGCTTTGGTGAACTGATGGCGCAGGATACGCGCTTATTAATTCTGGATTACAACGAGGTTCGAAGCCTAGACCGTATTCAGCAGGTGCTGGCTCCTCATGAACGGCTGGTGGGTATTGTGGGGACGTTCCAACCGGGATTGCCGGACATTCCCTTTATCTCGCTGGAAGAGATGTTTTCAGAGCAAGGCCCCGAGCTGCTGCTTAGCTTGTTAAACCCCGATCTCAGCACTCAGGAACGCCGCTTAGAAGTTGAACGTAGCTCAATGCGGTTTATCAGCGCGCTAACGCTCGAAAGTATCATTAATCAGATTTCGGTGCTGAACCCTCGCCGTATCTTGCAGGAAATGGAGAGCGTCTTGCAGCGGATCTGTCAGGCCTCAGACCTCAAACCGAGCCGACAAGTGACACTACGCTTCCTTATCCACTGTTGTTGCATGGTGGAGCGTATCGTTATTAGCCGTAAACCGTTACAGATGGCGCTGGAAACTCAGCAAGATATTGATGCTGCCGCTATGAGTGTCATCAAACAGGCGTTCGCTCCCATTGAGGAGGCGTATGCCATTCGTTTATCTGACGCAGAATTCATTTATATTTACGAGCTTCTCTACCGCTAGCCCGCACTCTGCGGGCTTTCTCTGCATACCTCCTCGATAAAAAACGCGCCGTGACACAATGCTGGCACGGGCGTTGCTATATCAGCCATAGAAACCTTTTATTTCTTTGACTGAATGCCAGGAGGCTCATTTTGTCTACTACAGCTTCACATCCCCTACCACAGATTTTACTGCTGACTCACGGTGGCTGGGGCAGCCAGCTTTGCGCCAGTCTACGAATGGTTGCCGGAGATATTCAAGGCGTGGCCGAAATTGCGCTCATGCCGGTCGATACCTTTAGCGAGTTTTTTCAGCGCGTTGAACAAGCCGTAATGGCCATGCCAAAAGGATCACTAATCCTGACCGATTTTATCGGTGGAACCACGTCAAACGTGGCGGCTCGGCTGAGTGTGGATTATCCAATCGGCGTGATTTGCGGCCTGAATGCGTCGCTGCTGCTACAGGCTTTAGAGCTGCGAGAAACCGGCTTGTTGACTGATGCAATCGAAGAGCTGGTCGAGGCTGGGCGCGACAGTTGCCTCGACGTGGTGGCGCATATCAATAGCCTTCAGAGCAACGCATAACCCATTAAATCCGAAATATAAAACCGAATAACGAAAAGGAAAATCACATGGCTAGCATCGTTTTATGTCGTATCGACAGTCGTTTAATTCATGGTCAGGTTGTTACTAAGTGGGTTGGACAATCTCAAGCAAACCGCATTGCGGTGGTCAGCGACGAACTGGACGCCGATCCGTTTATGAAAAATATCTATCTGATGGCGGCACCGCCAAGCATCAAAGTGGATTGCTACAGCAACAGCAGTTTTGCCGCCGCGTGGAAAGAAAATCAGCTGGGTGAAGGAAAAGTGCTGGTGCTGTTCCCATCGCTGACGGCGGTGCAAGACGCCGTGCATCAAGGCTTTGATGTGCAGACTATTCAGGTAGGGGGATTAGGCGGTGGCCCAAGCCGTAAAGCCGTGTTCCAAAATATTACGCTAGACGACAAAGATGTGGGCATTTTGGGCGATCTGAAAGATCACGGCATTAAGGTGTTCTTCCAAACCATTCCAGAAGATAAGCCGCAGTCGCTAGAAGACATTCTAAAAAAATATTAATCGTCTTTGAGTACCAACTTTGACTGTTGACCATTGATTTTGACCAGAGGAAATCACTATGGATACCTTGTTTATTGCTATCAGCATGGGGCTGTATTACTGGTTTGCCCGTTTACGTCTTGGGTACACCTTTTCAGGCATGCTGGTTCAGCCGATTGTTATTGCCGTGTTCGTTGGGGTGATTTTGGGCGATATGCAAACCTCAATGATTATTGGGGCGGGCATGCAGTTGGTTTATCTCGGCGTGACATCAACGCCGGGCGGTAATGTGCCTTCCGATCCGGCTCTTGCAGCCTGTATTGCAATCCCGATTGCCGTTCAGGCCCATATGGAGCCTAACTTAGCTATCGCGCTGGCGATCCCGTTTGGCGTGATCGGGGTATTCCTCGACCAGCTACGTCGTACGCTGAATGCGGCATGGGTACACATGGCGGATAAATACGCCGAAGAGGCCAATACCGGCGGCATTATGCGCTGCGCCTTTTTATATCCAGCGCTGCTGGGGTTGGTTCTGCGTTTCCCGGTGGTATTTGGTGCCAACTATTTCGGTCAGAGCGTGGTCGAGAAGTTCCTTGCCTTGATGCCGCATTGGTTAACGCACTCCTTTGAAATTATGGGCGGCATCCTTCCCGCGCTCGGTTTTGCCATCACGATTATGGTGATTGGTAAGAAAAGCCTGCTGCCTTGGTTTATCGGTGGTTTCTTCGCGGTGCTTTATCTCAAAGTCGACATCATGGCGATGGCTATTTTCGGCACCTGCGTGGCGTTTTTGGTGAAAGGTTTGGCAAAGAATGAAGGAGCATCATCATGAGTGAATCAACCCCAGATATCATGCAGCACGAATTAGTCGAGCGTGCCCGCCAGAGTTCGGCGCTCACCAAAGGCGATATCACCAAAGCGTGGTTTATTTATTGGCTGGGTGCTGAGGTTTCCAGCTCCTATGAACGTCTGCAAAGCCTGATCTTCTGCGCCTCGATGACGCCGATTATTAAAAAGCTTTATCCCGAAAAAGAAGAGAGAGCCGAAGCGTTAAAGCGCCATTTGAACTTCTTCAACACTGAACAAACGTTTGGTGCGGTGATCCAAGGCGTTGCTATCGCCATGGAAGAACAGAAGACGCGCGGCGAACCCATTTCTGATGCATCGATCACCGGGATCAAAACGGGATTGATGGGGCCACTGGCAGGTATCGGTGACTCGGTAATTTGGGCGGCGGTAATGCCTTTGCTCATCGCTATCTTTATTCCATTTGCAGCTAAAGGCAGCGCATTCGGTGGGATCCTGCCACTGGTGCTTTACACCGGTATTACGCTGGCGGTCAGCTACGGGCTGGTACACAAAGGCTATACCCTTGGGCGCGATTCCATCATTACCTTGTTGCAAGGCGGGCGAATTAAAGAGCTGATTTATGGTGCCAACGTGCTGGGGTTAATCATGATGGGCGCGCTATCGGCAAGCTACGTCAAGATAACCTCACCGCTTAAAATCAGCGCGCTTGAAGGATCGGAAATTGTCGTACAGCAGATTTTAGATTCCATTGCGCCTGGGCTTTTGCCGCTGGCCGCGGTGTTCTCTATCTACTTCTATCTCACCAAAAAAGGCCCGCGTTATACCACGATTTTGCTTTCGGTGGTGGTGATTAGCGTGGTGTGTTCGCTGCTTGGTGTGCTGTAAGGAGAGTTGCAATGAGTCAAAATATATACCAACGCCTAGGGCTAAAACGTGTGATTAACGCCTGCGGAAAAATGACTATTCTGGGCGTTTCAGCGGTATCACCTGAAGTGATGGCCGCAACGGCTGAGGCCGCAGGGGCGTTTGTGGAAATTGATGCGCTGGTCGATCGCACCGGCGAGTTGGTGTCAACGCACACCGGTGCGCAGGATAGCTATATAACCTCTTGCGCGTCGGCGGGGATTGCCATTGCGGTGGCGGCGGTCATCACGCGCGGTGAACCAGACCGCGTAGCGATGATGCCGGACAGCGCCGGTATGGCCAACGAAATTCTCATCCTGCGCGGTCATAACATTGATTATGGCGCGCCAATCACCAGCGCCATTCGTTTGGGTGGCGGGCGCATTGTTGAAGTGGGGCAGAGTAATTTGGCTGCGCGCTGGCAGCTTGAGAAAGCGGTTAGCGAACGCACGGCGGCGCTGCTGTTTGTGAAATCTCACCACAGCGTACAAAAAGGCATGCTCACGCTTGAGGATTTTGTGGCGGTCGCTAAACAGTTCCAACTGCCACTCATTGTTGACGTCGCCGCCGAAGAAGATTTACGCCAATACGTTGCCCGTGGTGCCGATATGGTGATTTACAGCGGAGCCAAAGCGTTCAATGCACCAACGTCAGGCTTTATCACGGGCGGGCGTGAGTGGATCCGCTGCTGCAAAGCTCAGCATCACGGAATTGCGCGAGCAATGAAAATTGGCAAAGAAAACATGGTCGGTTTGGTGAAAGCGCTGGAGCTTTATGGCGAAGGTATTGCCAATATGACGCCAGAAAAACTAACCCCCACGGTCGATGCGATCTCGGCACTGCGCGGATTTAGCGCCGAGATTGAGCAAGACGAAGCGGGACGCGAGATTTGGCGTGTTCAGGTACGCGTTCACCCTGATATTTTGGGCATAGATGCGCGGCAGGTTGAAGCGATGCTACGAACCGGTGACATCGCTATCTACACGCGTCGATACTTCCTGCATCAGGGTGTTTTCAGTATCGATCCCCGCACATTAGATCACCATGATTTAACCACGATCGTTGAAAGACTGGCACAGATCGCCGGTGAACAGGAAAAGCATTATGCAAAGCATTAATTTTTACCAAGGGCGCGTAGCCATCAACGTGCTGGCCAAAAATATTGAAAATGCGCGAGCGGTGTATGACGCTGCCGAAGGCCATGCGGTGATTGGCGTGTTGTCGGCACAGTTCGACAATGTGGCGCAGGGCATTGAAGAAGTTAAACGCTGGCAGTTGCAGGTGCCTTCAATTTCAGTAGGGCTGGGGGCGGGCGATCCTGCTCAGTTTTATAAAGCCGCGATGATTGCCGCCGCTACCGGTGCTGCACATGTTAACCAAACTTTCACCGGATGTGGCTTCGCCGCCGGTGCGCTGGCTCAGGCTGGGCAGTCGCATACGCATATCAATGCGCTAGTGAGCCCAACGGGAAACATCGGGCAGGTACAAATTTCAACCGGCGAGCGCAGTGCCAAGGGGGACAAAGCCATTGTTTCCTGCGATAGCGCGGTGAATATGATGTTGGATATGGGCGCGCACGCGGCGAAGTTTTTCCCTATGGGCGGGGAGCGTAGCTTAGCTGAGCTAAAAGTCTTGGCGGAAAGCGCGGCGCGTAACGGTATGACGCTGATAGAACCGACGGGCGGCATCGATTTAGACAACTTTGGGGTTATTTTACAAACCTGTTTGCAGGCTGGCATGAAACGAGTGATGCCACACGTCTATACCTCGATTATCGATCCACAAAGTGGTGAGACACGGCCAGAAGATATCAAACACCTGATGGATATGATCAAAGCCATTGTGTAGATAACGCAGTAATGCACCGAAACGCTGGGAACTTATTTCCAGCGTTTTTGTTCCTATATATCGTATTCCTATCAACCGTAGAGATTACGCTTCTTTGATTTTCCACATGCAGGCCACGCCCGCAATCAACAAAACCAGCGAAACAAAAAACACGGCGTAGTAGTTCCAGAATTCTGCAATAAAACCAGCCACAGAACCTGCAAATATCCAGCCGGTACGCCCCGCAGTGGTAAATAAGGTGGTGGCTGAACCTGCCTGACCGGGCATTAAATCCTGAAAATACAGCATGCCGATTCCGGCCAAAATACCGATAAAAACGGCGTTGAGGAGCTGTAGCGCCAGCAGTGCCCAAGGTGCGGTTAAGAATAATAGGCCAGCATAAAAAGCCAAGCCTGCGGCGAGTGCAACCATCATCAAAAAGCGTTTACCAAAGCGCTTAGCGTAATAGCCCGCGATGAGCATGGTTGGAATTTCTAGGCCTGCGGCGGTGCCCATCATCACGCCAGCCAGTTTATCCGGTAAATGCAGTTCATGAATGATGTACAACGGCATATTGATGAGATACATGCTGTTGCAGGTCCACATCAACGTACAGGCGGCAAAGAGCAACAGCGTGTCGCGACGATTGCGGCGTGGCGCATCCAGCACTTCTGTGGTGCGTACCACTGTTTTTGGCATCGAAGGCAGTGTGTACCACACAATCAAACCGCAGACTAAAAACGTCGCCATCGCCGCCATATACATAAACGGAAAGCCAAAACCGAGCGCTAGCGCGAATGAAATTGGTGGCCCAATCACCCACGCCAGAGAGACTTGCGCACGCAAAATTGAGCTGAACATCACCGCTTCTTTACCGGTTTTATCTGCATATTCACGTGCCAGAGCAAACATCTGCGGGTTGGCGGTGGAGCCAAAACTGGTGAGCATGACACCGACGACGAGCAATAAATAGTAGTTGCGGTTATAGGCAAACAGCAGACAGCCCGCAGCGCCAAGAATGCAGCACAATAAAATCAGCTTTTTGCGATCGCCTGAGCGGTCTGAGCGAGCGGCGAGAAATTGACTAACGATGATCCCAATCACCGCGCTGCCGGTATAAAACAACCCAACCATGAATGGGCTTTTAACCACTTCGGTGGAGAGAAACAGGCTGAGCGTTGGTGTTTGTAATGCGCCAGCAATGCCGGTCAAAAACGCCACAATCAAGAATGAGGTGGAGGTTAAATCGGGCAGACGGCGGAGTGCGGTCGAATACATGCGCATAGGTTTATCAGGGATCAGTCAGAGGTGAACGGAGAACTTCAGGGCGGGGATGTTACGCTCGAATGTTAAAAATGAAAAGCTGTTTCAGCCTCTTGAATGTAAGAAAGTCATACAAAAGATAAGGAATAGATTATGCACAATAATAAATGGATAGCAGGCAGAAAATAGTTTGCGAAGAGCATTGCACTATTTTTCCTTGGTTCTGACTTTTATCCGTAAAACGTAATAATGGCGGTAAGTATAACTACGGAGAAAGAACGATGAATTCACTTGTTTTGTGGCTACGATGTAGCTACATTTATGGTTATAAAACACTCAGTTCATGGAGCGAAGTTATGACTAAAAGTGATGTGGTAAGAGCCCGAGTTTCTCCAGCGGTTAAAGTGGCCGCTATGGAGAATGCCAGCGCGTTAGGAACCGATCTTTCAACTATCATCCGGTTATTAGTTAATCAGATAGCCGTGACGGGTGAAGTGCCTGCGGAATTACTTAAGCCTAATGCAAAAACGCTGAAGGCGATCCGCGATCTGGAAGCCGGTATCGGTGTGAATCGGGCCAGCGATATTGATGAATTAAAGGCAGATCTCGGCTGGTAGCGAGTTGAGAAATCATGATGCAAGGATTGCTCATCATGTTAATGATTGTTTATCAGCATCGTTTTAAAAAAGATGCTAAACGCTTTATGGGTAACTTATTCGCTCAGAGAGTGATCCTGCAAACTGTTGCTTTGCTACAGAAAGGCGAGCCGTTGCCGGAAAGATATCGAGAGCATAAGTTGGTCGGGAATTATATTGGCTATCTTGAATGCCATGGAATGCCCGATCTTTTATTAATCTATCAGCGAACCGAAACCGAGCTAAGGCTATACCGTGTGGGAAGCCATGCGGAGTTATTTGATTAGCTTTGTTCAATGACTCTTGGTTGAAGACAATGATTAGATAAAAAACGGGGCCGAAGCCCCGTTGGTGATATGGCTAAAGTTAAGAGTTAGAAGCTATGCGCCAGTTGGAACCGCATGGGCGGTGTTCGTGAGTGCAGGGCCCTGATATTTTTCGATCTCAACCTGCGCCATTTGGCCACAGTTACCCTGCGCCAAGCTGGATGAGCCAATATCAAACGTCAGGCAGTTCACGTTGCCGTTTTTACACAGCGATCCTGGTGTTGCAGGATCGGCCGGATCAAACCATGCGCCTTCGCTGATACGAATCACGCCCTGGCGTACATCTTCAGTGACTACTGCGCCGACCAAGATCTGGCCACGATCGTTAAAGGCACGCACTAAGTCACCATTGCTGATGCCACGCGCTTTAGCATCAATTGGGTGGATTAGAATGGCCTCACGATCGGCGACGGCATATTTTTTACGCAGCGGCGTATTGTCTAGCTGAGAGTGCAGACGGTTGATCGGATGCGCGGTATTCAGAGACAGAGGATATTTTGCGGCTTCTGGCCCTTTATACCACTCATGCGGCGGCATCCACGTTGGAATACCTTTGCAATCTTCATAGCCCATTTTCTCAATGGCGTCAGAGTAGATTTCAATTTTACCGGACGGTGTACCCAATGGATTTAACAGTGGATTTTCGCGATAGTCAGCGAAGCGTACCCATTGTTTATTTTCTTCTGGCACAGGGAAGCGAACATAGTTGTTTGACTCCCAGAACATATCGAACGGCGGTAATGCCACACGCGCTGCGCGAGCCTGGGTTTTCATATCGTCATACATGCTTTTCAGCCACTGGGTTTCATCTTTGCCCTCGGTAAAGGCATCCTGAACCCCTAGCTTTTCTGACAAGCCCGCAAAGATATCGAAATCGCTACGTGATTCGAACTGCGGTGGTACGCACTGATGCATTGGGAAGACATACAGTTGCGAGTAGTCACCGCCCATTTCCAGATCGTTTCGCTCGTAGCTGGTGGTGGTTGGGAAAACAATATCCGCGTGTTTGGCCGTTGCTGTCCAATAAGGTTCGTTGACCACAATGGTTTCAGGTTTTTGGAAGGCTTTGACCAGCAAGTTTGTATCTTGATGCTGGTGGAAGGTGTTACCACCCGCGACGTAAACCATTTTCACATCAGGATAGGTAACCTGAGCGCCATTAAAATTAATGGTTTTGCCTGGATTCATTAAACATTCGGCAATACGCGCAACGGGAATTGGCGTAGGCGTATTTTTCGGCGAGTTACCGGCGGAAATGCCCGCCAAAATCCCACCTTTAGCTGTCGGACTGCCGCCTGAAGAGTAGTGATAGCTAAAGCCAAAACCACCGCCCGGCAGACCAATTTGCCCCAACATGGCGGCAACGGTTACCAGCATCCAGTGTTGCTGCTCGCCGTGATGCTGACGTTGAATACCCCAGCCACCCATAATCATGGTGCGATTCTTCGCCATATCACGCGCTAGCTGGCGAAGCACGTCGGCATCAACGCCGCTTACCTCGGCTGCCCAGTTTGCGTCTTTGACGATGCCATCGTCTTGACCCATAAGATAAGCTTCGAATTTATCAAAGCCCACGGTATAGGTTTTCAGGAAATCAGGGTTATGCAGTTTTTCTGTCAGCAACGTGTGCGCAATACCAATCAGCATGGCGGTATCTGTGTACGGACGCGGTGCAATCCATTGAGCATTCACAAATTTTGCGCTGTCGTTATGGACGGGATCGATGCTGATGATCCGTGTCCCTTTTTTCTTCAGCGCCTCAAAGCCAGTTTGGCCAACGTGATCGGGTACGTTCCAGCTATTTCTCAATGTGACCATTGGGTTACATCCCCACAGGATCACTAACTGACTATTCTCAATGACGTTTGGCCATGCGGTTTGTTGTTCGTAAACCTCCATGGAACCAACCACGTGAGACATGATCACCTGTGCAGCGCCGGTCGAGTAGTCACCCGCATAGCCTAAGAAACCGCCGCTTAGATTCATCATACGCTGAAGCAGTGTTCGGCTATTGTGAAGCATACCCACGCTCTTCCAACCGTAAGAACCAGCATAAATAGACTGTGGACCATGTTCTTTTTGCAGGCGTGCGATTTGATCGCTAACCAGCGTTAGGGCTTTATCCCAGCTTACGCGTACCCACTCGTCACGGCCGCGCAGCTCTGGATGGCTATTGGCTGAGCCACCTTCTAACCAGCCTTTACGTACCATCGGGTACTTAATACGGTTTTCCGCGTGTACCTGATAAGGCGCCATGGTAATGAGCTCATTTGGGTACGGATCGTCACTAATGGCCTTAACATCCACCATTTTGCCGTCTTTCACGATGGCTTCGAAAGCGCCCCAGTGTGCGGCGGTGAGTATGCCCGTCTGTGCCTGACGCAGTGCCGTAAATTGCGGCAGCGCTTGACTGATGGCCTGCGCTAAGGCTGACTTAGGCCATAAACCTGCCAGCAATGGCACGCTCAATACGGCACCTGCGCCGGTCAGAAAGCGACGGCGGCTGACTTGAAGCGGTTTTTGTTCGAAATCGTTAACGTTTTCAACGTGGGAGTTCAGATTTTTTTTCATTGTTATGGCTCCTTAAATCTTGTTCGACTGATTGGCAGGCATATCACTGGCGTGTTTCTGAACGTATTGGGTCAGAACGCGCAGCTGTTCCTGCGTCAGAGAAGTACGTGGAGCCATACCTTTAACCACACCGATCCACTGGTTGGCGTTGAAGCGGTCAAGCGCCGTTAAACCATGGCAACCGGTACAGTTGGCAGACATCATGTCGGAGGCGTAATGCCAAATTTTTTGTTGGTCATCAACCAACTGTTTTTTCGGCAACCAAACCTGCAATGAAACCTGATGCCAAACCAAACCGGTTTCGGCGTCTTTAACCGTGCTGAGGGTTTTCAGCTGTTTGCGAGCATCTTCGCCCACTAATACGCTGAGGATGCGCTTGCCTTGTGCGGCATAGAACACTTCCGTCACGCCGTCTTGCTGCCAACCGGCAACGTCAGCCAATACGCGATCGCCTTGACGTTTCACCACTTTTACTTCAGTGGATGGCATCAGGTTACCCGCGTTGTGCTGGGTTTCATCGGCGCTGAGATAGAACGGTTCGGTCGCGATGGTATACAGCGTTGTGGCACTGTCTGGCGTTTTCGCTGCGGCGCTGGCCAATTCGCTGGCACCGGCGGCGGCTAATCCACTCATGTCTGGCAGGATATGCGCAACACCTTTGTGGCAATCGATACAGGTTTCACCATTTTTGATAGCTACCGGATGCTGCTGACGGGCTTCTGGTTTCTGCGCGATAACGTCCATCGCGTCGTAGCTGTGGCACGAGCGGCAGGTTGCGGAGTCGTTTTTCTTTAACGTATCCCACACGCTTTGCGCCATGGCGAGTTTATGCGCCTCATATTTTTCAGGCGTATCAATTTTACCTGTCACTTCGCCATACACGTCTTTCAATGCGGCAACTTTGGTTAGCAGATAATCGATAGGCTGGTGTGGAACGTGGCAGTCGGCGCATTCAGCGCGGATACCTTTGGTGTTCTGGAAGTGAATACTGCCCTGATATTCGGCGAGAGGTTGTTCCATGGAGTGACATGAAATACAGAATTCCGTGTCACTGGTTTTATGCATAACGGTGGCGGTTCCTGCCAGCAGGGCTGCGCCAATGAGGATCCCCAACAATAAAAGCCATAGCCAGGCTCTGCTCCGGCGCTTGCCGGGAGTCTGATATCGATTGCTCATAGTTTATTCCATATAATTATTAATATAGTTTTCTTGCCATATTATTTCTGAATCGAATGAATTGATGTTTTTTCAATGCTATAGGATTCGAAATCCCGCTAAGTATAGAAAACTTTTAGGCTGATTACCTATAAAGAAGTAGCAAAATTGGCAGCTTTTTTATCGTTTTTATTCAATAGGGCGCGGTGCTGATCGCTGTTTTCATTCATTAACACATTTCGTTAACAGAGAACTGCGTTCTGCAGGTACATTGAGCGTTATAGATACCGCTATGATTAAACTGAATCTCTTGAATTGTTTACGAATGTCATTTGAGCGGTAGGTCACGACATTGGCTGTTTGAAATCCTCAAAGGTTGAATTGATGAAGAATTTTGACTCCGCAACACTCATTTCCCAGCTACAACGCTCACAGGCTCAGTTGGAAAGTATCCGCCACGAATTTCATGCCAACCCAGAGTTAGGCTTTCACGAAACGAATACCTCTAGCAAAGTGGCTGAATTGCTCAATGAGTGGGGCTATGACGTTGCCACGGGCATCGGCGGAACCGGCATTGTGGCAAGTTTAACTAAAGGAACGGGGACAAAATCCATCGGCCTGCGCGCCGATATGGATGCGTTGCCGATTCATGAAGCCAGCGGCGTGAAATACCAGAGTGGCTGTTCAGGAAAGATGCATGCCTGTGGTCATGACGGTCATACGTCCATGTTGCTGGGCGCGGCGCAATGGTTAGCAAGCGATAGCGCAAACTTCAATGGCACCGTTCGTTTGATTTTTCAGCCATCGGAAGAGGATATGCGTGGCGCACAGGCGATGATTGACGATGGGTTGTTTACGCGATTCCCCGTCGATGCTGTATACGGTATGCATAATATGCCTGGTTACCCACAAGGGCATATGGCGTTCAAAGAGGGCGCGACGATGGCCGCGGTGGATAGCTTAACGATCACACTGACCGGCAAAGGTAGCCATGGCTCAACGCCTGAAAAAAGCATTGACCCGATCGTGGCCGGTGCATCATTGGTGATGGCATTACAAACGATTGTTTCGCGAAATGTTGCGGCGCAGGATCAAGCCGTGGTTAGCGTGGGGGCTTTTCAGGCCGGTGATGCTGGCAACGTGATCCCGCAGGAGGCGGTGTTGAGGTTAAGCATCCGCTCCACCGATGAAAACGTGCGCAAAAATGTGCTGCAACGGATTCGAACCATTACTGAAGCGCAGGCTATATGTTATGGCGTGACGGCGTCCATCGAAAGCGCGGTGGCGGGCGTGGTGTTGATGAATACGCCGCATGAAACCGCGTTTGCCAAGCAGGTGGCGGTTGAGCTACTCGGCAGTGAGAAGGTTGTTGATATGCCTAACACGTTTATGGGCAGTGAGGATTTTGCGTTTATGCTCAAGCATAAGCCCGGCTGTTATTGCATTATTGGCAACGGTGATTCGCCGATGCTGCATCACCCACAGTACGATTTTGACGACCGCAATCTGAGCGTGGGCGCAGCATACTGGGTAGCACTGACCCAATCTTATTTGGCATAACGGCGTGAGTGAGTTGGGGTAGATTGCCTACCTCAACTGACTATCTTTACTGCCTCGACGGTTGTATCCGCTGGCGGCCTGCTGCTTTTTGTCGATTTCCGCCTGACAGTTCACGCAAAGCTGTACTCCCGGCAGCGCCTTGCGCCGTGCTTCTGGGATTTCTGCGCCACACTCTTCACAAAAATGAGCGCTTTCGCCGTGGCTCAGCTGGCTACGTGCACGCGCAACGGCGTCATCAACCGTCGCGTCAATTTGATCCTGAACTGCCCCATCATTTGCCCAACCACTGGCCATATTCACCTCCGGTTATTTTTTAGGCTACATAAGTATAGATGGGGGCTTAGGACTCAGGATCAACCACGGCTTAAAAACTCAGCGTCGCAGATGTCATTATGAAATTCATATCTTTTAAATTGGCATGTTTTTCTAAGCTATGACCAACGTCGAAATAGGCATAGGCGAATTTAAACTGCAGCCATTTTTCTGGTGTCCATTGGGTTGAAATCTGATATTGATTGCCAATAAAGCGGCTGCCTTGAATGCTGTTTTTAATGGGTTTCATTGGGCTGAGGTAAAATCCGTCCTGCTTTTGCTGCCGCCACATTGCATCCCAGCTAAGATCAATGGAGAGGGTATCCGTTGGCGTTAACGTGACAGACGGGTGAATGTCTATCAGGTTGGCCGGTGCCACTAGACCGTTCTCGGTCAGATAAGGCAATTTAGGATACATGGCATTGAAGGTATTCAGTTCGCCGTCGTGCGGGTTTTTGTCGCCGCTCGCTATCCCCATTTTGCCGCCGAAACGTGGTCGCCATATCCATGTAGACGCGGTATAGCCCGCATGCACTGATGCGGACCACGCCCGAATAGTGCGTGATGCGCCATTGGGTGAAAACTCACCAAATTGATACGCGGCCTCATTATCCCAATCAAATCCCGCCGAACTGCCGAAAATGCGGCTGCCAACGGTATAGCGGCGTTCACTGCCGCTGCCCTGCGTGTAGGTAGAATCGTTGCTTTCGAAGCCAAAGGTGTAGAGATCGATAGAAGAGGCGAGTGGGGCTACCGGCGTCGTGGCATATAGCCCCCAGATTTTTTGGCTATTGTCGGTGTTATCATCAAAACTGCCTTTTTTGATGTTCACCGGATGACCAATAAATGCATCTACGCGATTTTTGGGCGTAGCCCAACTGGCGCGAACGGCATCGAAGGAGCGGCGCACGTTTGCTCCGTCGCGCGTTCCCATCAAATGCAGTGAGCCAAGTGGGATCTCTTGCCGTCCCACCCGCAGCGTGCCGAGACCCGCGTCGATAGGTAATTTTAAATCGATGTATCCTTGCCCTACGTAGGCGTGATCGTCATCCGTTGGCTTGCGTCCCTGATCGCGCGGCGTGGCGATCGATGAACCAAGCTGAACATAAGTTGACAAATAACGGCCATAGTCGAGTTTAGAACCCAGCAGAAAACGCTGCATAAAGGTACTATCTCGCCCTCCGCCATGGGCGGCCAGATCGCGTTGATCGCTCCATTCGTAGCGTTCACGCAGCGAACCGTCGAAGGAAAGCACCGTATTGTCAGTTAACGCTATCTGCTTCCATGCTGGTGATTCTTCGGCATGCAGATAAGGTGAGTGGACAAGCGTCGTTAGCATCGTTGTCGCAACCAATGCCGGGAGCCATCGATAAGATCGAAATTGATAAGAGTGTTGTTTATTAGACTGTTGCATGGGGATCGCTTGCTGATGTCGCGGTGCCAAACAAGGCTGACACCGCGATAAGATAAATATTATTTAGTGTCTTGATGGATTTCCGCAATATAGCCGCCAGGGAATTGCACCACGGCGCTAGCTCGTTTTTCGCCTGCGACCGACTGCCATAGTATTTTTGCACCGCTGGCCGTTGCTTTGCCGAGGGTTTCACTCAGATTAGCGACGCCATAGCCGGTACGTTCCTGCCCGAATGGATAGTTCAAATGTCCATCGGTGACAAAGATGCGGGTTTTTCCGAAGGCCGAGGACAAATTAACCACGCGAATAGCGCTATTTTTCTCACCGCCTATCACGGTAGAGCTTTGCTGTGAATCATCGACGACTTTGCCATTAGAGAATTTCTGATAGCTTTTAATAAAATCATCAACGCGATAGCGTGAAAGATAAATACGGTTTTCAGGAATAAAGCTTAGTGGCTGATAGTTAGGTGCTTTGGTATGCCAATACAGCTGCATATTCACGCCGCCTGGCCACTGAACAACAGCGTCACGTCCGATAGGATCGTTAAATGGCTCTACGATTACGTCGGCTCCGGCTTTTTTGGCGCTCGCTATCGCGGCATCCATATTGGTGACTAAGAAACCGTTACGCTCATTGCCAAACGGGTAAGGCGCTGGTGTTTGGAAATCAAATACGGAAAAGCTTCCGGATGGCGTTAAGATCAGCTGAGAATAGGTTTTGCTCGGTGTAGGGGTGACATCCGCTAAGACGCGCTGGGTCGTGCTTCCACCAAAAGTTTTCAGGATACTGTCGACGAAAGGATCCATTTTTCCCGGCTCGACATAGACGTGGGTGGTGTCGTATTGAGGGCCTACGCCAATATCCGCCGCCCAACTGGCCGGAGATAAAGTCACTGTTAATGCCGAAGCGACGGCGAAATAGATAGAAATACGCGCTGTTTGATTCATTTCAGTCCCCTTAATATTAAATGTTCGATGCTACAGGTTGAGTGCACTGCCGATGAACTGTTCATAAAATGCATATTACGGAGAAGTGAAATGAAGGATAGACAGTAATTTTTAACATTTAATTAAAAATAACTAGGGTAAAATAGAGTTGTAATTAACGAGGTTAAAGAGTGGGTGCTGGCAGAATAGTTGAAAATAGCCGTCACTCTGGATTTAGCAGAATGACGGTCTAGGAATAGTTCTAAAAAATAATTTCTTGTATCTTTAAAATGTATATTTATTAATGGTTAATGATATTGTCGTTTATTAATAATGGTGGAGTGTAAAAGCCCTCATCATTAAACAAAATTTCAGTGGTGTATTGGGCTGTATGCATACAGAGACGGAGTTTGCCAGTGTGCTTATTATCACATAATGAAAACTCAGCGCCCGTCAGACCGTTATCTAAATCAAATAGGGTTAAATAGGTCATTTCTAACTCATGTGAACGCAGCGTGAGTTGGCAAATGTTTTGCGTATTGGGATTATCTGGTGCATTGCTGGCAATAAGTAAATTTCGCGCTGAATTTTGCTCTGCCATCAACTTGGGCATTATTTGGGTATAAATAGTGACAGTCGAAGCGGTTGTCTTCGCCACCGTTTTCTGCATGTCGCTGCCCGACTTTACCCAACTCGGTTTCACATGGCATAGCATCGTTTCATTGTGAGCATCATCGTATTGCTCGGGAGTCGTTAAGCTGCCATTGATTATCCAATTTAAATCAGCGCATTGCCTGTGTGGATTTTGAATCGTTGAAATATCAATAATGATGTTACCGATAAGCATTACACGGCGTCTAAAGCTAACCTGCTGGTAAGCCTTCTCATCCCAATTTGTTATGTAAAAACTGTCGGGAGTTTCAGCCTTGCTTGCCCAATCAACTATCACGTCAATATAGTGATACTTATTGGTTTTAAGATAGGCGTTGACCACCGGACTCACCGGCGGCTGGTTCGCGAGATTGATTGCCAGCGTGCTATGTGACGCGGTTTTCTTGTAATAATCGCGATGTAAGTCGGTGCCATAACCTGTCGTCCCCAGATCTTTCACCAGCTCTTTGCCTTGGTGAAAAATAATAATGCTAAGACTATCGCTGTGATCGTGTTCTCCGCCGTAGGGAAGATGTTTTATCAGTACTGCGCTTTGCGTCTCTGGCTGTTGAAATAACGTTAAGCCAAGCTGACTATCGTTATTGAAAGTTTGGATAGGAAGGGAATTTCCCAGAGGTGCATGCTCATTGCCATACAGAATAAAATCGGTGTTGATGCGATTTTTCCGGCTATAAATAATATCCAATGCCTGTACATAACCCGGATCAGCATAATAGCTGTAGGCAAACTCATAGATGTCGGAATGGATAAGTTTTTCTTGGCCAAAAACGCAATCGTTAAGACGAGGGAAACAGCCGTTCGGCATTAGCAATGACAACGGTACACGAAGCATTCGCGGATAGTAGGGGAGATCTAATAAGCTGTATTTCGTTCCCTTAGCTATTTTCTCGAATGCAAAAAAACCTTGTAGTGCATACAGATGATAATGCAGCGAGCCTTCAAACCACAGGCTGCCATTAATTAGCGAATGTTCTAGCTGATAGCGCAAGCCATAGCGTGTATTTAAAGCAAAGTTAAGGTAGGGCTCTTTCTCCAAAACCAGCCCAATAACGGCAATGGCACTGTTAATTTTCACTTCATGGTTATGAATTTGATCGTGTCGCTGCTGCATCAAGAATTCAGCGCCGGGCTGTAATAATTGCTGCTGAATAAAATTTTGTTCGTCAGTGGATAAATGATCGCAAATCAAATCGTAGCCGCGTACAAAATCAAGCAAGCAATTGGCTTCACACAATGCCTGCGCATTCATTTTTCCGTTAGCGTTATAAGGAATGCCGCCATGCTCCTGATAGTAGGGATAATAGCTGGCATAAGTTAGCAATAGATCGCGAACGCGCTGGAAATAGGATTCATTTTCGGTGACTTGCCATAATAACCCGACTTCGTAGCAGGCCTTGGCATTTAAGCCATTCATCCAACGCCACCATGCGCCATCATAGGGCTCACCGCTGAAGGTTTTATTATCTACTGGGCAGTTATGATGGTGTTCATAGCGATAGTCCCAATTAAGTCGCACTCCGTGCTCAGGGCAATAATAGTAGTGGTTCCAGGTCGCAATTCCGGAGGTCGGTACTTTTAACGGATGATTTAACACCGTGGCGTTGTCGGCATTCAATGTATCAATCCACTCAGGCCAGCGCTGTGCGCGCTGGCGGATGATGGCGATTTCAAGGGTACTGAATTGTTTCATTCTCACCGCTTCCTTTTATGGCACCAACGACGCACTTACGGTCAACAGATTGATGTTTTTTGGATCTTTCTGCTCGAGATAAGCCGCTTTTTCTTTGAAAATAGCGTCAGGGTAGGCTCTTTCAGCGGCTAAAATATTGCCAACGGCCTCGTTTTCATCGAATTTTAATTCAGGGAACGGCCACGGCTTAGGGTTGTCGATTTGTTGAGCCACAACAAGCAAAGCTTGTTTAAGATTGTGATCGTCTAAATCGAAATGCCACATATCTATACCGGCTAGTTCACCATATCGCGCTAGGCGCATAAAAGCCGAAAGAGAGAAATTGGTGTAGTGCCATGAGCGTGTTCTCTCTATTTCTTCGGTGAGCAATCCCTTGTTATCTATTTGAGCCGCTAAATGACGCAGCTGGGCAATTTTTAACTGGCGGCGAGCGAGGTCTGGCTGATCGGTAAATAATGAAAAAGCAACAACTTGGGTATCGAAAAATGTGCCGTGGTTATTGTGCCAGTTACTTTCTTCAAATCCATTTTCACTGGTTAATAGCCATTGGTTAAACTGTTTATACCAGTGCTTAATAGCCTGATAATTTTTCTCGCTCAGCGTATTTGCTGGGCGAATAAGCTCAATGCTATCCATAACGTCAATCAAAGCACGACTATCGATAATGCCTATCCCTCGTCCATCTACAATTCCGGGAATAGCCTGTGCATAGGCCAAACTGGGGTTCATCTTGGTTTTGGGTGCGACAAACCATGCGGTGGCGAGATCTGCAGCCTTTTGTGCATATTCGATTTTGCCAGTGAAGTAATAAGCTAGCCCTAGGCGCTTCATGTCGTTGGCAAAATGCGCCATACGTTGACTGTCTGTTGCGTCAGTTTTGGTATCTGGATTCGTTTTCCCATCTTGGCGAATATAGGGGAGGTGATTAGGCGTATTGGGATTAGGCCACCAATAAGTACCAAAGCTGTAGTAGTCGTGTTTATTATTCGATGCCGGTGAAAGACTCTTATCAACGACGCTGTAATTGGCGTGTTTAAGTGCGCTGTTTGCCTCGGCGATAAGTTGTTCGAAAGCAGGCTGCAGCACAGATGCGGGTTGTTTTAGCTGCTGTTTGCTGGTGGCTAATGTTTCTGGCGAGTAAGTAAAATAGCGGGATTCGGCCGCATGGCTTAATGCAATAGAGCTAAATAACACGCATGAAATAACGCTGACGAGTAATTTAATCTTCATCATTTTTCCTATTTAAAATTGGTGTTTGTTACAAGGTAAATGTCATACCAATACGATAACGTGATTCAGGAATATTTCCCTCGCCGTCGTAGTATCCAGTTCTATCTAAATAATCATATTCGATATATGGGCTAAACCAATCATTCCACTTATAACGTAATGAAAAGGCATTTTCCGTCGACCAGGTTTTTCCATTTTTATATTCATACTGATCGCTGGCATGTTTATAAACTGTACCTTGATATTGCACGCTCCACGTATCATTTATTTTATACCTGAGATACAAATCTAAGCGATTAACGCTATCACGGTGATATTCTCCGTTATCATTTGTCGTTTCATAATCATTATAGTCATAGCGATAGCGTAGGCTAGTGCTAAGGTCTGGGGTGATTTTGTAATTAATTCGAAAATAAGGCCGAAGCTGAGTGCCTTTACTGCTCCAGTGTAAAATTCCCCCGGGCTGAAGGCTCCATTTATCGGTTAATTTATAGGTATAGTTGGTCTCTATTTCGTTATAGTCAGAGGTTATATCTCCCAGCGAATGTGCGCTATCGCTTTGATCAGCGCCGTTAGGCCCTTTGCCATTATTTTTGTTGTTTTTATTATCGGTTTCCATACTGGCCCACCAGCCATTTTTCCAGCTTTCGCTGACTTTGAAGCGAGACTCATAGCTGTGGCTGCCTGCTCGGTATCCACCTCGCACATCGAAGGTGAGCGCATGAGAAACGAGTGGGGTCGCTGCAATCAGTAAACTGATGACAGAAATAATCGGTTTTTTCATGATATTCCCTTATATAAAAGCAGTTTTGTGTGAGGTTTTATTGGCTTCTTTCTCTTTAACTAAGGTCCATAAGAAAGCAGCGCCAATAAGATCAAAAAACCCTAAACCGACAAAAAAGAAGTTGTAGCCAATCACCGCGACGGACGCGCCTAAGAACATTGAGAAAAGAAAGTTTCCCGTACCACCGCTGAGTGCAGCAAAGCCGGTCGCCGTAGCTACTTCGGATTTATTAAATAGATCCGAAGACATGGTGATAACGGTAATAGAGAGGCATTGATGTGCAAAACCTGCAATGCAGAATAGCGCGACGGCCAAATAGATATTTTCGACGTGACAAATAAAGGCCATGCTGACCATCAGACAGGCGGCAAATGTATAGGTAATTCGGCGTGAATTAATAATGTTGATACCGCGATTATTTAGATAACGCGCCATTATTCCCGAAAAGAGGCAACCTAAATCTGACGTTAAAAAAGGGAGCCAGGTAAACATCGCTACGTGGGCCATATCAAGATGACGTTCGGTGACTAAATAAAGCGGCATCCAATAATGCAATGTTCCCCATGCGGGATCGGCCATAAAGCGCGGTAGGGAAATGCCCCATAAATTACGATTTGTGAGCATGTCTTTGAGTTTAACCCGCTGGATTTTCTCCGTAGATTTAATCTGCCCATCGGCAATCAAAATGCGCTCTTCATCTGACAACGCCGGATTTTTTTCTGGCGACTGATAAAAGAATAGCCATAGAGCAACCCAAATAAGGCCAATCGCACCGGTAATAATAAAGGACATTTCCCAGTTATATTCGAGTATGGCCCAGACGACCAAGGGAGGTGCCAGCATCGCGCCGAGCGAGGTTCCCATACTGTAGATCCCGCAGGCCAAGCCGCGTTCTTTAGCGGGAAACCATTCTGCCACCACTTTCATCCCAGCAGGATTCGCCGAAGATTCGGTAACGCCCATGGTGCCTCGCCAAAAGGCGAGAGACTGCCAGCCGCCTGCCGTGCCATGAGCCATATTGGCGATAGACCAAGCGATAGCAAAAATGGCAATGCCCCATTTCACACCGATGATGTCGATGACATATCCCACCACCGGCGCAGCCAGCGCGTAGGTTGCTTGAAAGGCACTGACTACGTATGAATATTGTTGCTGACTGATACCGAGTTCTTTAATTAAGGTTGGCGCGGCAATACCTAACGCGCTGCGAGATAAATAGTTGGTAATTGTCCCTACGGTAACGAGCGCAATTATCCACCAGCGTAATCCTTTAATTTTCATCCGTTATTCACTCTTCTGTTTTATGAAACGATGTTTTATTAAAACAGATTTGATGTTTTGTTTATTGTGATCGATGATCAATATATTGATATTGTTGAATTTTTTCCATGAATGATTCTTTGAGACACATTATCGCTATCGATCATTTAATTTAATTATCGTGAGAAGAAGAATTTTTATTTGAAATAAACTGGAAGGAACTCAATAGATTGGTATTTTTTAGCTGAGTCTAATAAAGGCGTTATTACAATAAATAGCGATTTATTTAATAAGTATCGAATTTAAAACGTAAGGGAGAGGTTGCAACGTCACCCAAAATCAGGGGTGACGTTAAATAGGGAGAGGTTGAACTCAGCGACTATTTTTCATGCCGTTGACGCAGATTATTAATCACTGCGCTAAGATCCAGATCTTGATCCTGTAGCAATACCATCAGGTGATATACCAAGTCTGAAGCTTCATTCACCAGTTCGTCGCGGTCGTGCACCGTGGCAGCTAGTGCGGTTTCCACGCCTTCTTCTCCCACTTTCTGCGCGATTCGTTTGGTGCCGCTGGCGTACAGGCTCGCGGTATAAGAGCTTTTCGGATCGGCATTTTTACGCTCTGCAAGTAACTGTTCTAACTGGAACAAAAATGCCCAGTCGGAGGCTGCAGGAGAAAAACAGCTGCTGGTGCCTTTGTGGCAGGTTGGGCCCTGAGGCTCCGCCAGCACCAGCAACGTATCGTTATCGCAGTCGGGGGTGATGCTGACAACGCTAAGGAAGTGGCCTGAGCTTTTACCTTTGGTCCACAGGCGCTGCTTAGTACGCGAGTAAAACGTTACGTGGCGGCTACGATTGGTTTCATCGAGTGCTTCGGGCGTCATATAGCCCAGCATGAGCACTTCGCCGGATACCGCATGTTGAACGATCGCAGGCATCAGGTTATCAACTTTGTTCCAGTCTAATTGTTCTTTCTGCTGTTCAGATAAAAAGGATTCTTTTAACACAAGCGGATCTCCACACCTTGTTGCGACAGATAACGTTTCAAATCGCCAATATTGATAATTTGTTTGTGGAACACCGAGGCCGCCAGCGCGCCATCAACGTCGGCGTCGCGGAATGCTTCAAGGAAGTGCTCTGGTGTACCTGCACCGCCGGAGGCGATCAGCGGCACATGACATACGTCGCGGATCAATTTTAGCTGGCGCAGATCGTAGCCGTTGCGCACGCCGTCTTGGTTCATCATGTTTAACACGATCTCACCGGCACCGCGCTTTTGCACTTCTTTGACCCAATCAACCGTTTGCCACGTGGTGGCTTTGGTGCGTTGTTCGTCACCGGTAAATTGATAAACCTGATAGCTGTCGCTTTCGGCATCAAACCATGTGTCGATCCCCACCACGATGCACTGCACGCCGAAGCGGTCGGCGAGGCGAGAAATTAAATCAGGATCGGCCAGCGCAGGGGAGTTGATGGAAATTTTATCGGCGCCAAAGGTTAAAATTTGCGAGGCATCTTCAACGCTTTTGATCCCGCCTGCGACGCAGAAAGGAATATCAATCACTTCCGCCACGCGTGATACCCAGCTTTTATCCACCACGCGACCGTCGGATGACGCGGTGATGTCATAAAACACCAGCTCATCGGCACCTTCCTGCGCATAGCGTTGAGCGAGCGGCACGATATCGCCGATAATTTCGTGGTTACGAAACTGAACGCCTTTGACCACTTGGCCATCGCGCACGTCCAGACAAGGAATTATGCGTTTTGCCAACATGCGATAGCCTCCTTCACGGTGAATTTTCCTTCCAGCAGGGCACGCCCCACAATAACGCCTTGAACGCCGCTGCCGCGCAGGGCGGCAATATCTTCTAGGCTACCAATGCCGCCGGATGACTGAAACGCCACCTGCGGATAACGCGCACAAACTTCTTGATACAGCGCCACATTAGAGCCGCTAAGCGTGCCATCGCGTGAAATATCGGTGCAGAGCACATGTTTGAGGCCATAAGGCAGAAACTCGTCAACGATCTGTTCAAGCGTGACGCCGGAATCTTCCTGCCAGCCGCTAACCGCAATATTTTTGCTGCCGTCAGCCGCGATGCGCACGTCGAGCGCCAGAACCAGCGCATCGGCACCAAAACGGGTAAACCACTGTTTCACGACATCAGGCTGGCGCACCGCCGTGGAGCCGATGACAACGCGTGAAGCACCTGCTTCAAGCAGCGCTGCTACGCCGTCTTCACTGCGAATGCCACCACCGACCTGCACGGGAACGGATACACCGGCCAATAACTTGCGCAGTAATGGGATCTGGCGCGCTGCCGGATCTTTGGCACCGGTTAAATCAACCAAGTGCAGAACTTCACCGCCTTGTTGCTGATAATCTTGCAGGCGCGGTAGCGGGTCATTGCCATAATCGCGTTGCTGGCCGTAATCGCCCTGATGCAGACGCACTACTTTTCCGTCGATAAGATCTAATGCGGGAATAATCATTGGCGTGCTGCTCCTTAAAGTGACAATTCCAGAAAGTTTTTTAACAGCTGAGCACCGGCTGCGCCGGAACGCTCAGGATGGAATTGCACACCGAAGAAATTATCTTTTTGCACCGCCGCGCTAAAGGGCGCGCCATAGTTCGCTTGCGCGATGGTATTTTCGCACACGGGATAGGCATAACCGTGCACAAAATAGAAATAGGCACCGTCTTCAAGCCCTTGGAACAGGCGATGACCGGCGAGGGCTGAGACTTGGTTCCAGCCCATGTGTGGCAGTGGCAATCCATAGTCTTTCATCGTTTCAACAGGAGTATCGATGATGCCTAATGTGTCAGTATTGCCTTCATCGCTGCGGCTAGCCAGCAGTTGCATACCGAGGCAGATCCCCAAAACTGGCTGAGTACAGGCTTTGATCAGCTCAATCAGATTACGCTCGCGCAGCTGTTGCATCGCGGCTTGTGACGTTCCTACACCGGGAAGGAATAGCTTATCAGCGGTGAGGACCACATCGGGTTCACGGCTGATTTTTGGCTCATAGCCCAGCCGCTGAATAGCATATTTCACCGAGGATAAGTTGGCACAGCCGGTATCCAGAATTACAACGTTCGTGTCGGCCATCATAAAACCCCTTTCGAGCTTGGCAGGGTATCGCCCTCAACGCGAATGGCCTGACGCAGCGTGCGGCCAATGACTTTAAATAAGCTCTCTACGCGGTGGTGATCGTTTTTCCCTTTGGTTTTCAAGTGCAGCGTGATCCCCATGGCATAGGCCAGAGATTGGAAAAAGTGCTCAACCATTTCGGTGCTGAGGTCGCCCACTCGCTGGTGGGTAAACTCGGCTTTATAAACCAAATAAGGGCGGCCAGAAATGTCCAGCGCGCAGCGCGCCAAGCATTCGTCCATCGGCAGCACAAAGCCAAAACGGGAAATGCCGCGTTTATCGCCCAGCGCTTTTTTCAACGCTTCGCCCAATGCCAGCGCGGTATCTTCCACGGTGTGGTGGTCGTCGATATACAGATCGCCTTTCACCTCGATGTTCATGCGGAAGCCGCCGTGAGTAGCAATTTGATCGAGCATGTGATCAAAGAAGCCGACGCCGGTACGAATGTGGCTTTCACCTTCACGATCGAGCCACACGTCGACGTTGATTGCGGTTTCACGCGTAACGCGATTCACCTGCGCGTGGCGGTCGCGTTTAGTCAACTCTTCGGCGATGTAATCCCAACCGCTATTTTCGGCGTTGTAGCGAATGCCGGTGATGCCCATATTTTCAGCCAGCTGAACGTCTGTTTCACGGTCACCGATAACGCGTGAGGCTGCATAGTCCATCACTTCAGGATTCAGGTATGACTGCACCAGTTCGGTTTTTGGCTTACGGCAGGTGCAGTTGTCGGCGGGCAGATGCGGACAAATCAGCACGTCATCAAAGACCACGCCTTGTGAGGTGAAAATTTGCATCATCAAGTTATGCGGGCCGTCAAAATCGGCCTGCGGAAAACTGGCTGTGCCTAAGCCGTCTTGATTGGTGATCATCACCAGACGATAACCGGCCTGCTGTAGCTTCAGTAGAGCAGGGATAACAGCGGGTTCAAACGCCAATTTGTCCATGCGGTCGACCTGAAAATCCACCGGTGGCTCGCTAATTAAGGTTCCATCACGGTCGATAAAAAGAAACTTCTGGCTCACACGGCCTCCTTGCTGAATTCTTTAGCGGCTACGGCATTGGGAAAAGCGCGCAGGGCTGCAATCACTTGGTTGTTTTCTGCCTGTGTGCCTATGGTGATCCTTAAGCAGTTAGACAGACTAGGTTGTTTGCTTTGATCTCGTAAGATAATGCCTTGATCCCAGAGCGATTTAAACACCGCCGCGGCGGCAGAACAGCGAAAGACTAAATAGTTGCCTTCGCCGGGATAAACGGCCTCGACACAGTCGCATTCGGTTAGGGCTTTTACCAGCAGCGCGCGGTTTTCAAGAATGGTTTGCACCCGCTGGCGCATGGCTGCCACACCGTCTGGAGAGAGCGCCTGCGCGGCGATATCGGCAACCGGCGTTGAAAGAGGATAAGGCGCGATCACTTTCAACAGCAGGGTGATCATTTCAGGGCTGCCGAGCGTGAAGCCACAGCGCAAACCCGCCAAAGCAAATGCTTTAGAGAGGGTACGCAATACGACCATGTGCGGAAACTCAGCCAGCCAAGGCACCAGCGAAGCGTGCGGCGCGAATTCGATATAGGCCTCATCAACCGCCACAATGGCTTTTCCTGCGGTGAGTTCTAGTAACTGGCGTAAATCAGTCGGGCTAAGCAAGTTGCCGGTTGGATTATTCGGGCTGCAGACGTAAATCAGCTTCACGTCAGCCAGATTTTGTTCAATGGTCGGTAAATCCAACTGCCAGTCTTCACGAAGTGCAACCGTGCGGCGTTCAACGCCAAAGGTTTCAGCGCTTACACCATACATACCGTATGTCGGCGGGCAATAAAGTACCGCATCCTGACCCGGCTCACAGAATGCACGGATCAGCAGTTCAATGCCTTCATCCGCGCCACGGCTGACTAACACCTGATCGGCGTTGACACCCGCGTAGGACGCGTAGTTATTAATCACGGCCTGTGGCTGACATTCTGGATAGCGGTTAAAGGTATCGGCGCTGAGCTGATAAGCCGTGCCAATCGGATATTCGTTGGCGTTTAACCACACGTCGCCTTTACCGCCCAGACGGCGAGCAGATTGATAAGGGACTAATTTGCGCACGTTGGCGCGGGCCAATTCTTCAATGCTGGAGCTCATTAGTTTTTCTCCTTCTGCTGAGACTGGAGCGCAGCAACGCGCAGGGTGACGGCATTTTTGTGGGCGGTCAGCAACTCTGCCGCTGCCATCGCTTCAATCACCGGCGCTAGGCCGAGTAGGCCATCGGCGCTAATTTGTTGAACGGTCATGCGTTTTTGAAAATCAGCTAAACCGAGGCTGGAGTAGGTTGCGGTGTAGCCGTAGGTTGGTAGCACGTGGTTAGTTCCAGATGCGTAATCACCCGCAGATTCGGGCGACCAGTCGCCAAGGAATACGGAACCTGCGCTGGTGATTTGGTCGATCCACTGGCGCGGCTCGCGTGTCTGGATAATCAAGTGCTCAGGGCCATAACGATTGCTGATGTTGATGCACTCCGCTAATGACGAAGTGACAATTAAACGGCTTGAATCCAGCGCCTGACGTGCGATGTCGGCACGTGACAGGGTTGCCAGCTGCGCTTCCACTTCAACGGCGACGCGTTTGGCAATTTCAGCATCGGGCGTGAGTAAAATTACCTGTGAATCAGGGCCGTGTTCTGCTTGAGATAGCAAATCAGCGGCGATAAATGCCGGAGTCGCTTTTTCATCGGCAATGACCAGAACCTCAGAAGGACCTGCAGGCATGTCGATGGCTGCGCCGTCGATGGTTTGGCTTACCTGACGTTTAGCTTCGGTGACGTAAGCATTGCCCGGCCCAAAAATTTTATCCACTTTAGGGATTGATTCACTGCCGAAAGCCAGTGCTGCAATAGCCTGAGCGCCGCCGACCTGGAACACTTCGGTGATGCCACATAGCGATGCGGCATAAAGGATTTCATCGGCAATCGGCGGTGGCGAACACAACACCACGCGTTGACAGCCTGCGACGCGCGCCGGAATACCGAGCATCAATACGGTGGACAGCAACGGCGCGGTACCACCCGGAATGTATAAACCGACTGATGCCAGTGGGCGGGTGACCTGCTGGCAACGTACGCCGGGCTGGGTTTCGATATCAACCGCAGGCAAGATTTGGGCGACGTGGAATTTTTCGATATTCTTGGCAGCTTGTTGCATCGCCGCTTTGATCTCTTCGCCTAGACGAGAGGCCGCTTGATCGATATCACGCACGCTGACGCGCAACGTGGTGATATCGACTTTATCGAATTTAGCACTTAGCTCACGCAGTGCCGCATCGCCGCCGGATTTAACCTGTTGCAGAATATTGGCCACGCTAGCGCTAATGGCATCAGACGCGGCGACCGCTGGACGTTGCAATAGCGCTTGTTGCTGCTGCGCATCGCATTCGTTCCAGAAAGTGATGTTGTTAAAGTTGGTTTTCTTATCAGCAGCAATCATCGCTATTACTCCATCATTTTTTCGATTGGCAGAACCAGAATCGAGCTAGCACCCAGAGATTTCAGTTTTTCCATGGTTTCCCAGAACAGGGTTTCGCTGCTCACCATGTGCATGGCGACGCGGTTTTGGTCACCAGCCAGCGGCAGTAATGTTGGACGTTCAGCCCCCGGCAACAGCTGAATAATTTGTTCCAGCTTGTCGCTTGGCGCGTGCAGCATGATGTACTTAGATTCGCGAGCTTGAATTACGCCTTGAATGCGGGTCATCAGTTTGTCGATAAGTTCTTGTTTAGCGGCTGGCATTTCGCCATCGCGCTGGATCAGGCAGGCCTTGGAGCGATAAATCACTTCGACTTCGCGCAGACCGTTGGCTTCAAGCGTTGCACCAGTAGAGACTAAATCGCAGATCGCGTCGGAAAGGCCAGCGCGCGGCGCGACTTCCACCGAGCCGTTCAGCAAGCATGATTTAAAGCGGATATTTTGTTTATCGAGGTATTGCTTAAGCAGGTGTGGGTAGGAGGTCGCGATGCGGGAATCTTGTAAACACTGCGGGCCGTCGTAAGGAACGTCTAACGGCATCGCCAGTGATAAACGACAGCTGCCGAAATCCAAGCGACGCAGCGTGAAGTAGCGCGGATCTTCGCCCTGAGCGCGGCGGCTCAACAGCTCTTCTTCCAAAACGTTCTCGCCAATGATGCCCAAATCAACAACGCCATCCATCACCAATCCGGGGATATCGTCATCGCGAACGCGCAGAATATCGATAGGCATGTTTTCAGCGAATGCGATCAAGCGTTGCTGCTGTAGATTAATTTTAATGCCGCAGCGTGCCAGAAGCTCTTGAGAGTCTTCGCTCAGGCGACCGGATTTTTGCATGGCGATACGTAAACGAGTTTTGTCTAACATGTGGCTTCCCTTAATATTTTATAAATTCTGTGATGTTATTTACTAATCTTCGGGCAACAAAAAAGCCCTCGGAAGATAATCTTCCGAGGGCTCTCTTTTGCGTTCTGCGCCACTGGAAGATTGTTAACCGTCTTCCAGCACTCATCGGCCTGTCAGACTAGTCAGGATGATGGTGATGATGGTGGCTGAACTGAACGCGAGTAAGCATTTTTTGTAATCCAATAATTTGGCAGACACAATTGTCTGCGTTAACTGTAAATTAACCTAAACCAAATGCAGGGGGGATGGCAACCCCTTTTTTGTGGTCATTTTTTGTTTTATCTCTAGCTGGCACAGAGCGAGAAAAGTTTAATATTTCGTTTTTGTTTCATTTACCCAGCATGATTGATTATTACTGACAATACTTTACTGCACGATATAGCGTGGAAATTGTATAAACAGAGAGAGTGGCGTAGCCTGATTTATATGAATAAATTGTTTTCCATGCATAATTCATCAGAACAAAGGGTGCGATTAGGTCGCAGGTCATGCGTATTGAGAGGGCCGCAATGAAAAAAATATCAATAGTAGGACTTGGTTGGGTTGGTATGCCGTTGGCCCTATCTTTGCTGGGGCGCGGCTATCAGGTCGTTGGCAGTAAAACCACGTCCGACGGCGTTGAAGCCGCTCGGATGAGCGGGATTGAATGTTATCCGTTGGTGATGACGCCTGAACTTGAGTGCGAGCAAGACGATCTGGAACAGTTGCTCGATGCCGATGCTTTAGTGATTACGCTGCCAGCCAGTCGTAGACCCGAAGAGGGGGAGCGTTATCTGCATGCGGTTCAGCTTTTGGTGGATAGCGCTTTGGCACATAACATTCCACGGATTATTTTCCTGAGCTCTACCTCGGTTTATGGCGACGCCGTTGGTACCGTCAACGAACGATCTGAGCTGCAACCGAGCACCAGCGCTGGCCGCACGTTGGCTGAGTTAGAAACGTGGCTGCACGATTTGCCAAATACCTCTGTCGACATTTTACGCTTGGCGGGATTGGTTGGCGCAGGGCGTAATCCGGGCCGTTTTCTTGCAGGAAAAACCGGTATTGCTGGCGCAAACAGCGGCGTGAATCTGGTGCATCAAGATGACGTGATTGCGGCCATTCAAATGCTGCTCAAACTGCCTCAGGGTGGGCATGTATATAACCTGTGTGCGCCGATCCATCCGACTAAGGCCGAGTTTTATCCGCCTCTAGCGCGGGCTTTAGGATTGGAGCCACCGCAGTTTGCCGATGAAGATCAGCCTGCGCAGGGAAAATTGGTGGACGGCAGTTTAATCAGCAAAGAATTAGGGTTCGAATATCAATATACAAATCCGGCGCTGATGCCATTGAATTGATTGGCGCTTAAAGTAAAAAAGCCTGTCAGATGACAGGCTTTTTTGTTGCAGAAATGAACGTCGTTATTAGGCGCTAACGCTGCCCCACATATCATATTCATCAACGTTTTCGATGGTGACGTTAACCACGTCGCCGATCTTCAAGGTGGTTTCGCCGTTGAGATAGACCGCACCGTCGATTTCAGGTGCATCAGCCATGCTGCGGCCAATAGCGCCTTCTTCGTCTACTTCATCAATGATAACGGGAAGTGTCAGGCCAATTTTGTCTTTCAGACGCTGGGCTGAAATTTGTTGCTGAAGCTGCATAAAGCGGTGGAAACGTTCTTCCTTCACTTCTTCCGGCACTTGGTCAGCCAATTCATTGGCGGTAGCCCCTTCAACCGGGCTGAATTTGAAACAGCCAACGCGGTCGAGTTTCGCTTCAGTCAGGAAATCGAGCAGCATCTGGAAGTCTTCTTCAGTTTCACCTGGGAATCCAACGATAAACGTCGAACGCAACGTGAGTTGCGGGCAAATTTCGCGCCAGCGTTTAATGCGCTCAAGGGTGCGTTCAACAGCGCCAGGGCGCTTCATCAGTTTAAGGATTTTTGGGCTGGCGTGCTGAAGCGGAATATCCAGATACGGCAACACTTTGCCTTCTGCCATCAATGGAATGACGTCATCAACGTGCGGATAAGGGTAAACGTAATGTAAGCGGATCCAAACGCCGAGTGTGGAAAGCTGTTCGCACAGACCGATCATGCTGGTTTTCACCGGCTGTCCGTTCCAGAATCCGGTGCGGTGTTTGACGTCAACGCCGTAGGCCGACGTATCCTGCGAGATAACCAGCAGTTCTTTGACGCCCGCATCAACCAAACGTTTTGCTTCATCCAATACGGAACCAATCGGACGACTGTCCAGATCGCCGCGCATGGATGGAATGATGCAGAACGTGCAACGATGATTACAGCCTTCAGAAATTTTCAGGTAAGCGTAATGTTTCGGCGTGAGTTTGACACCCTGTTCTGGCACCAAACTGGTAAACGGATTATGCGTTGGTTTCGGCACATACTGGTGTACGTGTTCAAGCACGGCTTCGTAGCTGTGTGGCCCCGTGATTTCCAAAACTTTAGGGTGAACTTCGCGGATCTGGTTCTCTTTTGCCCCTAAGCAGCCGGTAACAATCACTTTGCCATTTTCGTTGAGCGCTTCACCGATAGCCTCTAACGATTCTTGCACAGCGCTGTCGATAAAACCGCAGGTGTTCACGATAACGAGCTCGGCGTCGTCGTAGCGGGGGACTACATCATAACCTTCGGTGCGCAGTTCGGTCAGAATACGTTCGGAGTCCACTAGGTTTTTCGGGCAGCCCAGAGACACAAAACCAATACGCGGTTGGTGCATATATTACGCTCACAAAATGTTCAAAGAAGAAAAACGGCTGAGATTTTACACGGGAATTTATTTTGCCTCTAGTTTTTATCATGACGGGTGCTTAGGCTAGATAAATTCGTCGTGATGTTGTCAGAAATCTTGACCGATTTTTAAGGATACATAGATGGTAATGCTCGAAACTCAAAGACTCATCATGCGGCAAATAAATGAATCAGACTGGACGTTTTTCAGCGATCTTTACCGTGATGAGCAAGCTATGGCGCTGATTGCCGACACGCAAACGGAGCAGCAGATTTTGGCTGCTTTCGATTGCCGCTTACCTGAATGGCGTAAAGAACTGCCCCAATGGCTGTGCTTAGTCATGATTGATCGAGACTCTGGTCAACGGGGGGATTAACCGGCTTTGTTTCTGAATGGATGCCACATCGTATTGCTGAAGTTGGTTTTATCATCAGCCCACAGTTTCAGCGTAAAGGCTATGGCAAAGAGTCTCTCACCGCGCTGATTCATTTTGCGTTTTCACAATGTGGTTATCACAAGCTAAAGGCGGTGGTGACGTCAGGTAATGAGGCATCGCGGGGATTGCTAATACGCAGCGGCTTTCAGCAGGAAGGCTGTTTGAGACAAAATTATTTTCTGCAGGGGAAATGGCATGATGACTGGGTCTTCGGCTTGTTGGCCGAGGAATATAGCAGAGGCGAACCCCTGCTGTGATTTGGTTGATTATTCAGCTAATTTCCTTTTCACGAAAAGCTGAACACAGAGAAGAAGCACCAATACTCCGGCGATAACCAGCAAATGTTGGATGCGGAAATGATCGGCAAGCGGGCCGAATAGCACCATACCCAGCGGCAAAGCGCAGCAGTTGGCAACCTGCACCAAGCTGAAAATTCTACCGTGCATTTCGGGTATCACTTTCTCTTGTAGAAGAGAAGTCACCGGCGCGTTAAAGCACGGCATAGTGATCCCTATCAGGAAATTAAAAACCAGATAAATGCTGAATAGAGGCGCGCAGCCCAGTGCGATCATGAAAAAGCCATAGGCGCCGCCAGCGAATAAGGTGGTGCGTAGGCGATTGGTAAATCCTCCCCACATCGCAATCAATATCCCGCCTGCAATAGCGCCGCTGCTAAACGCCATTTCATTGATAGCTAACCGCCATGCCTCTGGGCCAAACGAACGGCTGACCATCAGGGGCGTCATAAATGCCGCGGGGCTTATCAAGATCATCATGACAATCAAGAACATAATTAGATAACGGATAAACGGGTTTTGTCGCAGGTAGCGAAAACCTTCACCGATAGCCTTGATTGTAGATTGACCGTCAAGATTGTCGTTTGTGAGCTTGGTGATCTTTAACATCGACATCAACACTAAGCCAATCGCGGCGGTAATGACGTCGGCGAAGAAGATTTTTTCGATGGAGAAATAAGCATACAGAACGCCACTGGCCGCCGGTGCAATTAGCATATTCAACGAGCTTAAGGTGCTGTTTATTCCATTTATTTTTATCAAACGGTCTTTGGGAACTAACTGAGGAATGATCGCATTTACCGTGGGCGTTTGAATTCCCGTACCAAAGGAACGAACGGCCAATACGGCAAAGATCAGCCATAGCGGCTTGTATCCTAAGATAAATGAAACGGCCAGTAGCAGCGTCACCAGCGTAATAGCCGCGTCTGAAATCATGCTGACATACTTGCGGTTATAGCGGTCTACCCATACACCGGCAAACAGCGAAATAATGAGCTGAGGTAAAAAACCGCATAGTGTCGAAATGGTGATCATCAGCCCTGAAGACGTAGTCAGCGTGATGTACCAAATAATGGCGTATTGCACGATGGATGAACCAAGCAGAGTCACTGTTTGGGCTGAGAGGAAAAGGGCAATGTCCTTTTTCCAATGAAGTTGTTGCGTCATGGTATTGATACTCAAGTTTTTTCAATAAAAAAGCCGGTTCGCACTGCTGGCGGCCCGGCTTAAAGATTGTCTATTTCAACAATCCGTCACGGATGTTTTGCAACATCAAGGCCACAGATAGAGCGTGGCGAGAGACATAAACCCTTAGGTTCAGCTAGCAAAAAACGACGTAACTAAACGACCGATAACGAGCTAGCTGATGAAGAGTTTAAGCAGCGGATGGCTGCTGATTAGGCTCCGAACAACGCTTCATCTTTCGATTGCGCGGAGCTGCGTCTGGTGACGGATTTTTTGAAGTAGGTACAAACCATGAAATTCACTCGATACCAAGAGACAAATTCTCTTTAGATTAGGTGCGAATTATATCTGTGTAATATAGATAGGGCAAATCGAGGTCTTTTGAT
Source organism: Hafnia sp. CBA7124 (assembly GCF_002355555.1). Lineage (NCBI taxonomy): Bacteria > Pseudomonadati > Pseudomonadota > Gammaproteobacteria > Enterobacterales > Hafniaceae > Hafnia > Hafnia sp. CBA7124. The sequence continues at coordinate 1,518,033 of NZ_AP017469.1, forward strand.
GGCTACTCTAGGCTAAGGATATCGCCGGTATTAAACGGCTGAGCATTTAACCATAAGCGACCCCAACCACCGGTACAGTGGCAGCCATAAATGAGGTTGATTTTTTGCTGTTGGAAATAGCGTCGGGTGCGGAGCATTTCAGGCAGACTTGCGCTGCGTAAATGTAGACCGCCGATAACGGCGCTAACTTTTTCTACTCCGGCGATCTGCTTGGCATAGTCAATGATATCGCAGATGCCTGAATGTGAGCAGCCAACAATAATCACTAAACCTTGGCTTCCACGCCAGATTAAACAGCTATCATCTCTGACATAGTCAGTTTCATAACCGGTATCATTTTCAATTAAGCCGAAGCGTTTATCGGGATTGCTGCGGGGGATTTCTCCGGCAAAAATAAAGCGCGTACCAATGTTTACCGGTTGGCGTGAAAGCTGAAAGGGGAAATGGGTTTGTAATTGCGTTTTGTTATTTTCAGGGGATATTTTTTTAATTTTGATGGCACGAGAACCGATAAAGCCCCCCGCATAGCGCGTGAGGAATACATCGGGGTGACATATGACCTTAGGCTTGTGTGGAGTGTAGGGAATCAGATAAGGAAGCCCACCAAAGTGATCGTAATGCCCGTGTGAAAGCACCACGGAAGAAACAGTGCTTAAATCTATTCCTAAACGTTGCGCGTTATGACAAAAACGCCGATCTTGCCCCGTATCAAATAGGACCCGCTGTTCGCCATCATCCAGCCATAAACTTAATCCTACGCCGCTGTTTAAATCCGCGTGACGTGTGTGATTTTCTAGCAAAACCGTAATCTTAAGCGACATCTGTTATTTGTCCGCACAGTTGATAATGACTAACTAAACTAGATATGAATCAGACAGCCGTTTTCTTCGAGCTGAGCCAGCTGTGCCGGATAGTGGCCAAATGAATTCCAACGCAGATCGAGTCGTTTAAGATTCTTGAGCGTGTAGATACTGTCTGGCAATGAGGTGAGATTATTTGCTCGCAGATCCAGCGTTTGTAGCTGGGTAAGAGCGGCAATACTTTCTGGTAATTCAGACAGATTATTGAATCTGAAATTAAGATCTTGTAAACGGCTTAATTGCGTTAAGGCATCCGGAATCGATTTAATGCGGTTACCCGATATATCTAGCACGCGTAGCTGGGTGAGCTGATTGATTTGGTCTGGGAACTGGCTGAGATGATTGTTCATTAAATGCAGTTCTTTGAGATTTGTCAGCTCCCCTATCTTTTCAGCAAACAACGATATTTTATTATTGTATAAGCGCAGCTCTTCCAAGGCGTACATGGAAAAAACGGTTTCTGGAATGGTGGTGAGGTGGTTATCAGTGATATTCAGGTAACGCAGGTTATGTAGTGCTGACAACGTTGCTGGAATATCGTTGAGTTGGTTATTGCTCAAATAGAGATAGACCAATTCAGTTAGCTGTCCAAGCGTGCTGGGCAATTCAGATAATTTATTATGCCCGAGATCGAGCATTTCCAGCGCGCGAAGCTGCCCAATAGAGTCAGGAATATGTGCGATCTGATTACAGGATATATTGAGCACCTGTAGCTTAGTTAAGCTGTCAATTTGCTCGGGATAGTCGCGTAGCTGGTTGTTATAGACGCTAAGACCTGTCAGCCCTTCATTCAATTTAATGTTATCAAGCTGCTCAAGTTGTTGATTGTCAAGATTGAGAAACGGCGCGTTAGCCTGTTCTGTCGATGTTATTGAGCGTTGGTGTAATAGCATAGGGATGAATCCAATGAGTGAGGCTGGCAGTGAGGAGATCACTGTAGCCAGTTTGCCTCGTGATGGGAAGAAAAGGGGAGCAAAACTGAGTGCTCACAAGGATAAAATAAATCCTATTACGTGTTGTTTATAAACAGTGAGTTGGCGCACGTTGCTACGATGAATAGCTTCTCATAATGCCACTAACCATAATGCTACTAACGTTAACGAACCTGGGAAGAATAATGGAACCATTACATGCGGTTTGGGTCACTGTTGGATTGTTTGTTCTGACCTTTTTTAATCCGGGAGCGAACCTTTTTGTGGTGGTTCAGACGAGCCTATCTTCTGGGCGGCGCGCGGGTGTGCATACAGGATTAGGCGTAGCGCTGGGCGATGCCATTTATTCTGGTCTTGGCCTATTTGGCATGGTGGCCTTGATGACCCAGTTTGAAAGCCTGTTTTCAATCATCAAAATAGCAGGTGGTGTTTATCTGCTTTGGTACGCTTACGGCGTCGTCAAAAATCAAAATGATATACAAATTGGCGCGTTGCATACGCTGGTTCCCGGCGAAGGTGCGGTATTTTTCCGCCGTGGACTGATTACCGATCTTTCTAACCCACAAACTGTGCTGTTTTTTATCAGTATTTTCTCAGTAACGCTGAGCGCTGAAACGCCGACTTGGGCTAAGTTATTAACGTGGTTTGGCATTGTGATGAGTTCGGTCATTTGGCGTATTTTCCTCAGTCAGGCTTTTTCTCTCTCGGTGGTACGCCGTGGTTATTCCCGCATCCAACGCGTAATTAGCAAAGTGATCGGTGCCGTTGTCGGGGCGTTTGCGTTACGCCTGATTTACGAAGGTGGCCGCGAACTTAGTCGTTAACGCGAGCTTAGCCGTTAAATAGCATCACCGGGATAAGCCGCAACGCTTATTAATATTTCAACTATGCTGTTATTGGGCGAAAGACAGATATGTTGCGGGATGATAAGTATGACTAATTCACTTTGGGAGTGAGGTTGCTGCTTATTGGTATCGATCGCGGCTTAGGTCACTAAGACGATCGTTTTTTGAGTTGTATGCAAAATTGTTAGATTTATGGTGGGTTATTTAATCAAATAATCAACATTTTGTGCGATCCGTCACACTTACATAGTTATAAACGTCTACCGCTTGTTTTCCTCCCTAATCAGTAAGTTACCCGTAACAATTCGTTTTATTCACGCCAAAACTGCCATTTCCAAACGTAGCGTAACGTAAACAAATGTTTCATAACAACACATTCAGCAAGGAAATGGTGTTAAATAACTGATAACATTTTGTAGATAGGCAATGTCATGGCAAATGAAAAACCTGGAAGCTCAAGAAGAGATTTCCTTCTAAAAACAATAACATTAGTACCCGCAGTGGCTATCGGTGGAACAGGTATTGGCTCACTGGCTGCTCCGATGGTTGCGCATGCAGCCGAACCTAAAACGCCGGAAAAACATACGGCACGTGATTACACTCCTACCTTTTTTACTCCTGAAGAATATGCGTTTGTGCAAGCGGCCGCTGCACGCCTGATCCCGAATGACGATCGCGGCCCCGGCGCGCTAGAAGCGGGCGTGCCTGAATTCATCGATCGCCAAATGAATACTCCGTATGCCACAGGTTCACAGTGGTATATGCAAGGGCCATTCAACCCTGATGCGGAACATGACTTTGGCTATCAGCTACCGTTAACGCCGCAGCAGATTTATCGCTTAGGCGTAGCCGAAGCCAATGATTACGCTAAAAAACAGGCGGGCAAAATCTTTGCTGAATTACCGCAAGACAAACAAGACGATCTGTTAAGCCAAATGGAAGGTGGAAAAGCGGAATTTACTCAGGTTCCGGCCAAGATCTTCTTCTCTTTCTTACTGCAAAATACCCGTGAAGGTTTCTTTAGCGATCCCATCCATGGCGGTAACCAAGGCATGGTCGGCTGGACGCTAATTAACTTCCCCGGCGCACGTGCAGATTTTATGGACTGGGTAGAGCGCGGTGAACGTTATCCGTTCCCTCCGGTGTCTATTCGCGGAGAAAGAGGATAAATCATGGCGAATACAATGAAGAAAGTCGATGCGGTAGTGGTGGGATTCGGTTGGGCGGGTTCCATTATGGCGAAAGAGCTCACTGAAGCCGGTTTAAATGTGGTTGTACTGGAGCGTGGGCCGCATCGTGATACCTATCCTGATGGCGCCTATCCACAGGTGATTGATGAACTAACCTATAACACGCGTCGCAAGCTATTTCAGGATTTATCCAAAAGCACCGTAACCATTCGCCATAACGTCTCTCAAACTGCGTTGCCTTATCGCCAGTTAGCGGCATTTTTACCGGGAACGGGTACCGGTGGGGCGGGTCTGCACTGGTCTGGGGTGCATTTCCGTATCGACCCGATGGAATTGCGCATGCGCAGCCATTATGAAGAACGCTATGGCAAAAATTTCATTCCTGAAGGGATGACGATTCAAGATTTCGGCGTTACCTATGAAGAGCTTGAACCGTATTTTGATAAGGCTGAGAAAGTCTTTGGTACGTCAGGCACGCCGTGGAGCGTGAAGGGGAAAGTGATTGGTCAGGGCAAAGGGGGAAATCCGTTTGCGCCAGATCGCTCTGACAATTTCCCGTTACCGGCTCAGAAACGCACCTTCTCTGCACAGATGTTTGCTCAAGCCGCGGAGTCTGTGGGCTATCATCCTTATGACCTGCCTTCGGCGAACACCTCAGGCCCGTACACCAATACCTATGGCGCTCAGATGGGGCCATGTAACTTCTGCGGATTCTGTAGTGGTTATGCGTGCTACATGTACTCCAAAGCTTCTCCAAACGTTAACGTGTGGCCAGCTTTGCGCCAAGAGCCTAAATTCGAGCTGCGTACCAACTCACATGTGCTGCGCGTTAATCTGACCGATGATAAAAAGCGCGCCACCGGTGTGACCTATGTGGATGCGCAAGGACGTCAGGTTGAGCAGCCTGCTGATTTGGTTATTTTGGCTGCATTCCAGTTCCATAACGTGCATCTGATGCTGCTGTCTGGCATTGGTCAGCCTTACAACCCAATCACTAATGAAGGGGTGGTAGGCCGTAACTTTGCGTACCAGAATATTTCAACCATCAAGGCTTTCTTCAATAAAGATATTTTCACTAATACCTTCATTGGTGCGGGTGGTGCAGGTGTCGGCGTGGATGACTTTAACGCTGATAACTTTGATCACGCCAAATATGGTTTTGTCGGCGGATCGCCGTTCTGGGTGAATCAGGCCGGGACTAAACCGATTTCAGGTTTGCCAACTCGCCCAGGAACTCCAGCGTGGGGAAGTAAATGGAAAGCCGAAGTCGCTGATGTTTATCCGCATCATGTCTCTATGGATGCACACGGCGCGCACCAGTCTTATCGTGCTAACTATTTGGATTTAGACCCTAATTACAAAGATGTTTATGGTCAGCCACTGCTGCGCATGACGTTCGACTGGCAGGAAAATGACATCAAAATGTCGCAGTTTATGCATGGACGTATGCATAAAATCGCCGAAGCCATGAACCCAACGGTGATTAGCGGTTCGCCTAAAAGTGAAGGGACGCATTTCGATACCACCGTCTACCAAACCACGCATATGAACGGTGGGGCGATTATGGGTGACGATCCGAAAACCAGCGCCATTAACCGCTATCTGCAAAGTTGGGATGTGCCAAACGTATTTGTACCGGGAGCATCGGCATTCCCGCAGGGCTTGGGCTACAACCCGACCGGAACCTTGGCGGCTCTGACTTACTGGTCTGCTCGTGCCATTCGCGAACAGTATTTGAAAAATCCAGGACCGTTGGTGCAGGCTTAAGGAAACCAGAACATGAAAAAAATACTCTCAGTGCTGGTATTTGGTGCGTTTAGTCTCAGCGCATTGGCTCAGGACATGAGCGGCGCAGATTTGATTAAACGCGGTGAATATCTGGCTCGTGCCGGAGACTGCGTGGCCTGCCATACCAGCAAAGGTGGAACCCCGTTTGCAGGTGGGCTACCGATGGCAACGCCAATCGGCACGATTTACAGTACCAACATCACGCCAGATAAGAAGCACGGCATTGGTGAATACTCTTTTGAGGATTTTGATCAAGCGGTGCGTCACGGCGTGGCGAAGAACGGCAGTACGCTATATCCGGCGATGCCATATCCTTCTTATGCCGTGGTGACTGAACCGGACATGCGCGCGCTTTATGCGTATTTCATGCAGGGTGTGAAACCTGTCGATCAGGCAAACAAAGACAGCGATATTCCTTGGCCGTTGTCGATGCGCTGGCCATTGTCGATTTGGCGCGGGATGTTTGCGCCAGATGTGCAGGATTTCAAACCCGCACAGGGTGAAGATCCCGTACTGGCGCGTGGTCGCTATCTGGTGGAAGGTTTAGGGCACTGCGGTGCTTGCCATACGCCACGCAGTATCACCATGCAGGAGAAAGCGCTTAACAATGCCGAAGGCGATGTTTACCTTTCCGGCAGTGCGCCGATTGATGGCTGGATTGCTTCAAATCTGCGTGGCGATAACAAAGATGGGTTAGGCAGCTGGAGTGAAAAAGATCTGACTGAGTTCCTGCGAACAGGGCGAAACGATCGTACCGCCGTGTTTGGCGGCATGACCGATGTCGTTGAACATAGTTTGCAGTACTTAACGCCAGAAGACGCCACGGCAATTGCGCGGTATCTGAAGTCGCTGCCGGCAAAAGATAAAGATCAGCAGGCCTTTAAAGAGGACAAAACCGTCGCTAATGCGCTGTGGAAGGGCGATGACAGTAAAAAAGGCGCGGCGGTGTATGTTGATAACTGCGCGGCTTGCCATCGAACTGACGGTAGCGGTTACACGCGTTTCTTCCCTGAACTGCGCGGCAATCCGGTGGTGATGACCGATGATGCTACTTCGCTTATCCATGTAGTATTAACTGGGAATACGCTACCGGGCGTGAAAGGAGCTCCATCCTCGATCACGATGCCTGCATTTGGCTGGCGCTTGAACGATCAGCAGGTGGCTGATGTGGTCAACTTTATTCGTACCAGTTGGGGGAATAAAGCCCCTGAAATTACGGCTAAAGACGTTGCCAAAGTGCGCGAGGACAAGGACATCATTCCCGATCCGAAACTGCTAGGCAGCCCTGAAATTGAAAAATTACAGGTCACACAGCAATAGCAAAAATATGCATGCCGTTCGTTTAAGCGAGCGGCATGTTCTCTAAAGCCGAATGAGATGTGCCTGTGGAGCCTGTCGTTGATGCAGTATGGCGGCAATCACTAAACGTTCATCGCTGATGATGTAATAAATCACATGGCTCTTATAGGGAAAATAGAATGATTCTGCGGCCATGTTGTTACAACGGATACCCATCTGTGGCGTTTTCGCCAGCAGCTGTAGCTGCTTTCTGAGGCCGAAGAGATAATTATCCGCCTGCTCGATGCCCCAATGTTCAACGCTGAAGGCTCGGATCGTGAGCAGATGCTGCTTTGCCGCCAGCGATAAATGATAAGCCATCATTTCTTATCGTGTTTACCTGCCATAAGATCCTGCATAAAAGCTTCGCCATCAATGGCTTGCCCGTTAACGATATCGCGTTGCGCCTGTTCAAAACAGTGCTGTAGATGGGCTGCTTTAATATCTTCCACGGCCAGATAGTTTTCATAAGACATGACTACGGCCACGGTTTTGCCGTTTTTGCTGATTTGAATCGGTTCTGCCTGAACGCTCATTAATAACTCTCCAAACTGGGTTTTTGCTTGGTTGGCGGTAAAGGTTTTCATGGCTTCGCTTTGGTGGTGAGAATATATGCAAAAAATAACACGAATCGAACGATTTGCGCGATAAGCTTTGGCTTAAAATTGTTTTGCATAAACCAATATAAAAATGCCCACGGGCGTTGCCGTGGGCAGTATCAATAAAATCGATAGGGATTGCTGAGGTTTTTAGCTGTCTAATGCAGAATTTGCGAGCGATTTCATCCCTATGGCTGCATTTGCACGGGTTTGCAAATCGCGAACTGTATAGTCATTCGCATTATTTTAAGCATCCACCAACGGGCTTAGATGCTGGAATAGCGGATCAAGATACTGATTCACCTGGCGATAGACCTGCTGATTTAAGGCGTTATACAGGCTATGGTTTTCTGCGTTAGGCATAAATGTATCGCCCATTCGTACCATTTTCTGTGTCGCTTGTTCATAGCTATCAAACGCGCCGACGGCCATGCCCGCGTTAATCGCGCACCCGATGGCCGCCGACCCTTTCATCACATTTCGACGGGTGGGAATCCCAAATATATCGGCGAATATCTGCATGAAGACATCGCTGTTAGCACCGCCGCCAGAGATGATAAGGCTTTTGAACGGGGTTTTTAGCTCGGCCGCCATTTTATCCATATGATTTTTCATGGTGAATGCGATGCCTTCCAGCACGGACCGATACATGTGCCCACGGGTGTGGCGGCCATCAAAACCAATCATGGCTCCTTTGCGGAATTCAGCCTCGGATGGCGGTGCCCAGTCATGAATGGTGAGTAAGCCTTCGCATCCAGCCGGTATTTTTTCTGCTTCACGATTGAGCAATTCCTCAATGCTTTCGCCTTGGTCAGCCGTATCGGCTAAAGCCGCTGCGCCAAACTGATCGCGGAACCAACTGATTGTCCACATGCCACGGCGAACGCCCATGCATTCATAGAGATAATGATTTGGAATCGATGCTTGGAATGGCCAGAAGTTTTTAGCATCTTTAACATTTTCGTGCCCGTGTACCATGGCACCGATGTAGGTGCCCAACGAGATCAGCGCAACGCCTTCGTCAAGAGAGCCAGCTCCCAAAGCTTCAACGGCTTTATCATGGGCGGTGGCAATAACGGGAATACCGGCGGGAATCCCCAATTTCTTGGCTACGCTATCGGTAATATGACCCAGAATTTCCCCCGGACGCACAACATCAAACACCTGCTCACGAGAGAGATTACAGCTTTGCCATGTGGCCGGATCGGTGCTCCAATCCAACGTATCATTGTCCATTGGCCACCAGCCAATGTAGTTTGCACAGGTATCTTTAAATTCCCCGGTTAGCCGATGAGTAATATAACCGGACGTGGTCGTGACATAGCGAACGCCTTGGTAGGCATCGATATACTCATAGGGTTTATTTAAACGCTTATCCATCCAGTTAATGACGGGATAAGCCAGTTCCCCATTGGCTTTGAGTAGCACTCGGCAGCAGCGAATGATACATACGCCCATAGCCAGAATATCGCTTGCATGACGTCCTTGCTGGTGGAATTTTTGCATCGCAGTGCGGAAAGCAATTTGCAGTGCATCCCACAGATCGTCATCAGGATGTTCGGCCAATAGCGGTGCGGGAATATCCATTTTTCTTAATGCTTGTTTCCCTTCACAAATAACCTGCCCGTCTACGTCAAAAATAACCACTTTTGCACTTTGGGTGCCCACGTCTACACCCATGAGATATTGACTTTTCATCTGTAAGGCCTCGCTCTAGAACTTAGGATTAATGATTAGTTTGTGATTTAGTTGATGACTGAACCGTATCTGAATGGCGATGTGTTGCTCGTCGCATGTTTTGAGCCAGCAGATAGGTAAACACGATAACGAGGCAGGTTGCGGCAAGCCCCATTAGCCACATATTTCGATAGGCCTGCGCCGCCGGTAACGTGTCTTGCCAATGCCCAACAATGGGATAGACAAAGACATCAGGAAGAAAGCCAATCACCGAGCAAATGCCAACGGTGGTTCCCATGATGTAGGCGGGGGTTCGCGCCTCGCCAATGCAGGCAAAATAAAGCCCACGCGAGGCGTAACACACAAAGGCCAGCAACAAGATCAAGCCTATTCCGATCGCAACAGAGCGCGGATTTTGGTTAGTGATGAGCAGCGCAACTAATGTGATGACGCTGATGACAGCTAAAAACTGTATGACGCGAGTGGGGGATTTGAAACGGCTATAGGTGGTGATTAAACCGCCAAGCGGCCCACACATGGCGCGGAAGATCTTGTTGATCACGATCCCCATATAGCTAGCCGCCACCAGATCCATGGCGTACATTTCGGTGAGATAATTCGTCGAATAGCTAAGAATGGCGTAGATGGTATACACGCCAAAAATAATCATGCTGCAATACCACGTGGTACTAATTTTGAGTACGGAGAGAATATCGCTGAGGTGGAATGCGGGAGAGGAGGTTTCTCCGCGCTGGCTAAAGCCGTCTTTAACAAAAAACCAGCAAAGAATGCCTAGCAAAATGTAGACACTGCTATAAATTAAAATAACAGCTTTCAAGCTATTAGGATCGCTGGGGGAAAATAACGAGAACACCCACATGGTGAATACGGCTAGGGCCATAACGCCAACGCCGCGCAGGCCTTCCATCCAGCCCATAATTTTTCCCTGTTCATCATGCGACCCCAGCAACGAGGCGGCTTTAATCGAAACAGACCAGAGTAAAAGAATAGTGGTAATGGCAAATGCCACCTGAATTAATATCATGACCCAAAAAGGCGGATAAACCATCATTAATAGGCCAAGTAGCCCGGTGGCAATCATAGAAAATGACATCATTTTCTTATGAGAAAACTTATCAGCGATAACGCCGCTAGGGGCATAAAGAATAATTGCCGTAATACCAAAAGTGCTCATAATGAGCCCGATTTCGGTGTTTGAAAAACCCATAAACTTCGCCATGGGAATTTGATAAATATAGCGTAGATAGGCGAGGTCGAAACTGACACCACCGCTAATACTTATTATTGCAAGTGTTACCCAACGACGAAAATTATCTTTATCCATAATGATTTCTCAGTAAGCACATGGCAAAAAAAAAGAGAAAAGTAAACTCCCCGCAAGGGAAGTTACTTTTCTCTTAGTCTCCAGTAACGGCTGGAATTAATAGCATGATGTTTGAATTTATTTCGTGAGAGTTATCACAATTCTAATTTTGGCTAATAAACAATGGTGAGAATATAAAATGCTTGTAGTAAATGTGGTTAATTTATTTTTAGACAAATAAAAGAAAGTTTTTGATGTGCGGATTTTTAATCTGTTTTCGTGAGATTTATGTGATTAGTGTCACGGAAGTAGCGAAGGTAATCATGATACTAATCTTAATCAGTTACTCGAGATAAAGAGAAAAGTAACTTCCTGCTAAGCGGGGAGTTTGCTTTTCTCTTTTTTTTTGCTCTTTTACTATGAACAAGGGATATATCATGTCACTAAGCGCATTAAATGAATTTAATCTCGACTTTTTCTCGTTAAAAGGAAAGAACGCGATCGTCACCGGTGGGAATAGTGGATTAGGTCAGGCTTTTGCAGTGGCCTTAGCCAAAGCAGGGGCAAATCTCTTTATTCCGAGTTTTATTATGGATAAAGGTGAAACTCGTGAGCTTATTGAACAGCAGGGCGTGCAGGTTGAGTTCTTACAGATTGATATTACAGAAAAAGGCGCACCGGCTAAGGTGATTGCTCAGTGTGTAGAGCGGTTTGGCTCTGTGGATATTTTAGTTAACAATGCCGGTATCTGTAAGCTCAACAAAGTGCTCGATTTTGATCGTAAAGATTGGGATCCGATGATTGATATCAACCTCACGGCAGCCTTTGAACTTAGCTATGAGGCCGCAAAATTTATGATCCCACAAAAAAGTGGGAAAATAGTTAATATATGTTCGTTATTTTCTTATTTAGGTGGGCAATGGTCACCGGCTTATTCTGCAACCAAACACGCGCTAGCCGGATTTACTAAGGCTTACTGTGATGAACTTGGTCAATATAATATTCAGGTTAATGGTATTGCGCCAGGATATTACGCAACAGAAATTACGACAGAGACGCGTAAAAATCCAGAAACTAATCAGCGTGTATTGGATCATATTCCAGCTAATCGTTGGGGGGAGACTCAGGATCTCATGGGAGCGATGGTTTACTTAGCCAGCAGGGCATCAAATTATGTTAATGGGCATTTGCTGGTGGTCGATGGTGGCTATTTAGTGAGATAAATAAATCTAAAATAACTCAATGATAAAAAAGATGGTTCCTTTTTATTTGAGGTTTTTTTAGTACTGATTCATTTACTAAGAGCTAGATTTTAATTATCAAATAATGATAAGGATTTACTATGCCGTTAACACGAGAAGAAATTGTTGAGAATTTGAAAGAAATTGTTGGCCCAGCGCGCGTGATTACCAATAAAGCCGTATTACAGAAAAACAGTATTGATCGCTTCAGAAAATATGCCGATATACATGGCGTATTTACACTGCCGTTGCCAGCAGCGGTCGTGATGTTAGAAAATACCGAGCAGGTTTCACAGGTCTTAGCATTTTTAAATAAACATAAAATTAATTGCGTACCGCGTACAGGTGCATCAGCAACTGAAGGTGGTCTTGAAACCGTGGTTGAAAACTCAGTGGTGCTCGATGGCTCGAGGTTAAATAAAGTCATCAAGATTGATATTGAGAACATGCAGGCAACGGCGCAGTGCGGTGTCCCATTAGAAGTATTGGAAAACCAACTGCGCAGCAAAGGCTATACCACCGGTCACTCTCCGCAGTCTAAGCCTCTCGCGCAGATGGGCGGCTTGGTTGCCACGCGCAGCATTGGCCAGTTTTCAACGTTGTATGGCGCAATCGAAGATATGGTGGTGGGGGTAGAAGCTGTTTTCCCCAATGGCACTATTACTCGAATTAAAAACGTGCCGCGCAGAGCCGCTGGGCCTGATATTCGTCACGTGATTATCGGTAACGAAGGTGCGCTGTGCTATATCACTGAAGTTACAGTTAAAATCTTCAAATACCAGCCAGAAAATAATCTGTTCTATGGCTATATCCTCGATAACATGCAGACCGGTTTTAAGGTTTTGCGTGAGGTTATGGTGGAAGGATATCGTCCTTCGATTGCACGCCTTTATGATGCGGAAGATGGTACTCAGCACTTTACCCATTTTGCCGATGGAAAATGCGTGCTGATTTTCATGGCGGAAGGGAGCCAAAAAATGGCGCAGGCCATTGGCTCTGGCATTGAGGAGATTGTTGCTCACTATCCTGAATGTCGCCGTGTTGATAGCAAACTCATCGAAACATGGTTCAATCATCTGAACTGGGGGCCGGATAAAGTCGCCGCCGAGCGCGTTCAGATTATGAAAACTAACAATATGGGTTTCACTACCGAAGTATCGGGTGATTGGGGAAGCATTAATAAAATATACGAGAATGTGATTCACCGCATCCGCCATGAATTCCCACACGCCGACGATATCACCATGCTGGGAGGTCATTCGTCTCACAGCTATATCAACGGTACCAATATGTATTTTGTCTATGACTATAACGTGGTGGACTGCAAGCCAGAGGAAGAGATCGATAAGTACCATAACCCGCTAAATAAGATCATCGTGGAAGAAACCATCAAGCAGGGCGGCTCTATGGTGCACCATCACGGCATTGGTAAACACCGCGTGCACTGGACAAAAGACGAGCATGGCTCCGCCTATTATGTCCTCAAAGCGCTAAAAGACGTTTATGATCCGAACGGTATCATGAATACGGGGACCATTTATCCAATTGAAAAATAGAAATTATTTTTCTAGCGGTAGGGCTTCTGTTTAAAGCGCGATGAAGCATACTCAGATCGCTTGATCTGAGTATGCGCACTGAAACAAATGACTGCGCATGAGGATCATAATGTTACAACAACACCCTCAGCAGGTACGGATGGATGATGTTCCGTTAAGCCGATTTCATTTTCGCATGGCGGGTTTAACGTTTGGCGCACACCTAACCGATGGTTATGTGCTTGGCGTTATTGGCTTCGCGCTCGTGCAGATTAAGCCACAAATGGGGCTTTCAACCATTTGGGAGGGATTAATTGGTAGCTCCGCATTATTTGGCCTATTTATTGGCAGCCTGACATTAGGCTGGCTATCTGACCATATTGGCCGACAAAAGATTTTTACCTTAAGTTTTGTGCTTATCACGCTGGCCTCGTTTTTGCAGTTTTTTGCCACCTCTCCCGAACAGCTTTTTTGGCTACGGGTTTTGGTCGGCATCGGGCTCGGTGGCGACTATGCGGTTGGTCACACCATGCTGGCTGAATTTGCCCCACGCAAATACCGCGGCGTGCTGCTTGGTGCTTTCAGCGTTATTTGGACGATTGGCTACGTACTCGCCAGCCTGATGGGGCATTGGTTTACAGATTCAGGGCCGGACACATGGCGCTGGCTGCTGGGATCTGCCTCCATACCGGCGTTGTGCATTATGTTACTGCGTTGGGGAACGCCGGAATCGCCGCGTTGGCTGATGCGGAAGGGGCGAATTGAGGAGGCGCATCAGGTGGTTCGTTTATATCTGGGGCGAAATGTGATCCTTAACGATGAAATACCGGTGGAAACCTCTCACCACATTCGCACTTTATTTTCAGCACGTTATTGGCGTAGGACGGTTTTTAATAGCCTATTTTTTGTCTGTTTGGTTATCCCTTATTTTGCTATTTACACCTATCTTCCCTCCATGCTGATCCTGCTAAATATCGATGCTGGTTTTGCGACAGACATGCTGCTGCATGGGCTGCTGATCGCCGGTGCATTATTAGGCTTAGTCTTAACGCAATATTGTTCGCGGCGACGGTTTTTAATTGGCTCATTTATGGTGCTGGTGTTTTGCCTCGTGGTTCTCGCTTTCACGCCCTATCAGCAAGTCGGCATGCTGTTAGGGCTGTTTGGCATGTTCACATTAACCATTTCGGCGGTGAGTAATTTGGTGGGGGTATTTCCTGCGGAAAGCTTTCCCACCGACATTCGCTCGCTTGGGGTGGGGTTTGTCACGTCGATGAGCCGGTTGGGATCGGCAATCGGCACGGGCTTGTTACCGTTGTCGGTGTTAGAGCTGGGGATCCGCACAACGACCTTAATTCTGGCTTTAATACTTCTGCTAGGCGCGTGGATTTCTCTGTTGTGGGCACCAGAAACCAAAGGTGTAACCTTGGTTTGCGCATCTCAGGTGAAGAAAAAAGAACCACACGCTGTATTGACGCCTTCTGAACCTCTGTAAGGAGCGATCCCCGTGAAAGCATTACTTGCGTTTAAGCCTCTGTCCGATCTCAGCATGCTTTCAGAGCATGACTGGATCCCACATGAGCAGCTACGGCTGAATATCGACTACGTGCGCTCGGCGCTAAGCTGCTTTGATGAGACTGCGGCAGAACTGTTATTAAGAGCACAGACGGCAGATCAAAGTATTAGGCTAGAAGCCTTAGCTTTCAATGACAACATGGCTGAATCTCACCTTAAATTACTGTTGGCTCTAGGTTTTGAGCGGGCGTCACGTCTGACGTCTCCAGTCTGTGAGTGCGCTTTTAACCCATTAGCCAATGCGACAATATTGGCTAATTATCTGCGAGGTGGACAGCATTCTCTGGTCGTTCTTGGCATGCAGTTTGGTGACGTCGACGATGGGCAAACGGCAGCCATGCTGGCCGAAATGTTGGGATGGCCATATTTGAGTCAGGTCAGCGACTTCACATTATCACCAACGCCCCATACGATTCGCGTCAGTCGAATGGCGGAGACTGAGGTTCAGCATTTCACTATCGCGTTGCCCGCGGTTTTGGCGGTGGGTAACTCAACTCAGGCAGCCGCGCTTCGAATACCTACGCTAAAACAAAAGTTGGCGGCCAGCAGAGCGAGCATTGAGGTGGTAACACATGAACTTTGCTATATAGAGCAGATAAACTCGCTGGTTTTAAAAAAATTATCGCCCATTAGCAAACAGAGAAAAACGCAGTGGCTTGAAGGGAGAACGCCCCAAGACAAAGCGCTCGAACTCTATGATGTGTATCTGCGGAGGAGAATGAATCTGTGAAAATTGCGTTGCTGTTTGATGCCCGTTCGCCAGCATTTTTGCGCCATGCCAATGAGATGTGGCGGTTTTTACAAGATAGCCAAATAGAGAACGCCACTTTCACCTTTTGGCTTTTTTATCATAAAGATAAGCCGAGTGAACTTCCATTACTCCATTTGCTACCCGCTGAAATTATGTGGTTTGCAGTGCCAGAACCGATACAGGCCGAAGCCTGCTTAGCCAGCCTTGAAGCGGCCTTCGCCGAGCAAAATCCTGAAGTCATACTGTGCAGCAGTGGGCCATGGGGAAACGAAATGGCTGCTCGGCTAGGGATGCGGCTACATGGGAGTGCAATAACTTCGGCACGATCCGTTTTGCTGTCTTCATCAAGCTGCACAGCCTATAAAGCCGTTTATGAACAACATCTACTGGCAGAGTTTTCGCTGTCTTTACCGCCGTACTGTATATCGGTAGCGCCAAGTGGTGGAGGGAATATCGCGGTTGCATCCGCTGCTCGGATCTCACAAATAGACATTTCAGCTCCCGTTCCTCCATGTGAATGGCTGCTTTCGGTGGACGTCGAACAGAGTGCGAATATTTCTCCGCTCAGTGAGGCTCGCCGTGTATTAGCCGTGGGGCAGGGCGTTGGAAGCCGTGCCGGATTTCAGAGAATGCAAGATATTGCGCAACAGTTGGGCGCACAGCTTGGTGCAAGCCGTCCTGTTGTGATGAATGCGTGGGGGGAAATGTCGAGATTGGTGGGTATCTCCGGCGCGATTGTGGCGCCTGACATTTGTATTGCGGCAGGTGTATCTGGAGCCGCGGCGTTTTCAGCAGGCATCAGCCATAGCCAATTTATTGTGGCGATAAACAGCGATCCCCAAGCGGCTATATTTGCTCACGCTGACGTCGCCATTGTCGATGATATGGATCAGGTGCTGGAAGCATTGGCCGCTTGCGTGCAGCAGACCTCTTTGCCGCAGAACAACTGAATACGTCCTGCGGTGAGTGATATTGCTTCAGTGGTCGAATGAGAGTTGCCACACGCCGGTGTTGGTGGTGGAAATGGCGGTGGCTCCTGCATCAAGCGCATTATTGGCGTCTTCCGCGTCGCAGACGAGACCACCGGCAATAATCGGCAGGTCAATCTTCTCGGTTACCCATTTCAGAACTTTTGGCATACAGCCGGGGAGAATCTCAATACAGTCTGGATTCGACTGGGCAACTTGTTTATCAATACTGTGAAATGAAATTGAGTCGAGCAAAAAGAGTCGATGTATGCCGTAAAATCCTTGGGCCCGAGCGGCCTTAATCATCGATGCTTTGGTGCTAATAATGCCGTCGGCGGCGGTGACGATTTTAAGGAAGTTAATCACGATTTCTTTATTCGAAGTGCCATCGAGCAGATCAACATGAATAAACGCGTATTTATCTGCATTTTTAATGCGCTGAACAATGGCTCCGATGTTGCAAATATTGCCGTATAGCACCGAAATAATTTTGCAGTCTGACTGCAATGCGATATTTAAACTTTCGGTATCTTTCACGGCCGCGATCACGGGGTGATGACGAAGAAGTGGCAGAATTGACACAGGTGCTCTCCAGCATGATGTTAATTAGCGATTCTGAACATAACATATCACTCCGCTGCATAACGTATGCGGAGATATCTCACAGCACGCCATTATCCATATCTGAATAAAATCCCAGCGCCTGCGGGAGGATATTCCCAATGCGCAAAAACCGCGCTGTCGCATAATATGCGGCAGGTGCCACATTCCAAACAACCAAGGTGATCGAATTTCAGATTGCCCTGAGCGTCTAATTGATAAAGCCCAGCAGGGCAGCCGTGAATCAATATTTGAGCCGTTTGCGGATCGATATCCTTAGATAAAATGATATGTGTCGGGCTATCAGGGGACGATTGAAAGCAATTTTTGGCGAGCTTGTCGTGAACATTCATAAGCTTTTTCCCCCTCGAACAAGGTCCTTGAGCAATTTAGTTATTCCACTGCGTTTCGCATATTTCCACAGCAACGATCTCAGCGGCGGAGGCGGTGTTTCATTGAGGGTAAAAAGATCGTGCATGAAATTAGCCGCTAGCTGCGGGTAGTGATCGAACAAGCGTGGCATTTTGAGCTGCATTTCTGGTATATGGCGATAGCGATGCATCAGCGATAATAGCGAAGTTTCTTTCAGGGCGGCGTGATATTCGCTTAGCGATGAGGAGCTAAAATCCTGTTTTTGCCAGGCGGAGATTATTGTTTGGGCTGCGGCCTGAGCGGAGAGAACGGCCAGATCCATGCCACGTACCGTGTAGCCGGTATTCACGCAGTAACCAGCGGCATCGCCGATCAATAAATATCCTGCACCATAGACCGAGCGCTGACCGTGGGTAATATCTTCGGGAATGAGATGAGCGCTATATTCGAGCCGTTCGCTATTTTTGATTATCGGCGCGATGACCGGATGCTGGCGAAAATCATCCATAATCTGTGGCAGGCTCTGTTTTGCGTCGTTCAGCGAAGAGAGGTTGCAGACCACACCCAGTGATAGCGAGCTGCGGTTGGTATAGATGAATCCGCCACCGACTTTTCCTTGGGTGCAAGCGCCCGCAAACATCCATGCGCAGCCTTGCTGAGGAAGCAGCGTAAAGCGATCTTCTAAGGTTTGTTCTGGCAAGGCGAGAATTTCTTTTACACCAACCGCCATCGTATGAGGGGACGGTTTTGCAACGAGCTGATGCTTCTCTGCTAGCAACGTGTTTGCGCCCTCAGCAACCACGACCCAATGCGCATAGAGCGCTTCCTCGCCCATTGTTACGCCGCAAATGCAGCCTGAGCGATCGTCAATAAGAGCGTCGACGTTTACGCCAAGCAAGCATTGGGTTCCTGCGGCCTCAGCCTGTGCCAATAACCAAGGATCAAAACGTGAGCGCAGCACGGAATAAGAGGTTGTGTGTGGTGCTTGAGGTGGGTGACGGTAGTCTAGTGTGACGGCGCTTTCATCGCTGAGTAATGATATGCGCTCTTGTGTTATCAGGCGTTCCAGCGGGGCGCTGGTGGCAAAATCGGGGATTAAACGGCTAAGGCTATAGCTATACAGTCGCCCACCGGACATGTTTTTCTCTCCGGCCTGCAATGAACGCTCTAAGAGAAGAACGTTCATTCCGGCTCTGGCAAGCAGCAGTGCGCAGCTACTTCCCGCGATCCCTGCACCGATGATGATGACATCAAATTTTTCATCTAAAGGCTCATTACTCATTGATGCCTATCCTCCTTCAATGGAAGGAAACAGCATAGCACCCTGCATTGCTGCAAACTTGACCTAGCACAGCACAATGATTAAGCAAAAAATTGATTAGCGAGTTTGTGAGGTTGGATTATATTTAAAGGGTTAATAATCTAGGGTTTATTCTTTAAGTTAAAGCCGTTATGGTTCCAAGCAGGGGATAAACACCCTTTGCGAAGGTAAAGAGTAATTTTTATTTATCTGAATGGATACGCTGGCATCATCATGAAGAAAATCGCACTCACTACGTTAATCAAAAAAATCACTCTCGGGGCAGGCCTGACGTTAATGGCAATCCCGATGACCTATGCGGATGAGGCTGCTCCGGCGGCCCCACAAATCAATGCCAAAGCCTATGTGCTGATGGATTACGACAGCGGTAAAATCCTCACTGAGGCCAACGCCGATGAGCGCTTGGATCCCGCTAGCCTGACGAAGATCATGGCGAGCTATGTGATCGGTCAGTCTATTAAGGCCGGTAAAATCACACCTAACGACATGGTTGTGGTGGGTAAAGATGCTTGGGCGACGGGCAACCCGGTTTTACGCGGATCGTCGCTGATGTTCCTAAAACCCGGCGACCGGGTGCCTGTTTCTGAGCTGAATAAAGGCGTGGTTATTCAATCGGGTAACGATGCCAGTATTGCGCTGGCCGACTATGTTGCCGGTAGTCAGGACGCGTTCGTTAGCCTGATGAATAAATACGTTGAAGCTTGGGGACTGAAAAACACCTCATTCAAAACGGTTCACGGATTAGATTCTGAAGGGCAATACAGCTCGGCGCGCGATATGGCGCTGATCAGCCAACGTTTGATTGCTGATGTGCCGGATGAATATGCGTTACACAAAGAAAAAGAGTTCACCTTTAATAAAATCCGCCAGATTAACCGCAACCGTCTGCTATGGGATAGCAGCCTGAACGTGGATGGAATTAAAACCGGGTTTACCTCAGGTGCAGGTCATAACTTAGTCTCGTCGGCGACCGATGGCCCAATGCGTTTGATCTCGGTTGTGCTTGGTGCACCAACGGATCGAATTCGTTTTGAAGAGAGTAAAAAACTGCTGACGTGGGGCTTCCGTTTTTATGAAACCGTTACACCAATTAAAGTGGGGCAGGCATTTACTACTGAAAAAGTGTGGTTTGGGGATAAGAGCGAAGTGGAATTGGGCGTTGATAAAAACGCCGGTGTCACTATTCCGCGTGGGCAGCTGAAAAACCTGAAGGCCAGCTTCACCTTGAACCAGCCTCAGTTGGAAGCGCCATTGGCCAAAGGGCAAGTGGTGGGGACAATTGATTTTCAATTAAACGGCAAAATCATTGAGCAGCGTCCGCTGGTGGTGCTCAACGAAGTGAAAGAAGCCGGCTTCTTTGGCCGTATCATCGACTTTGTGATGATGAAAATTCATCAGCTGTTCGGTTCGTGGTTTGGCTAATTCATCCAGATATCAGCGTGCAACATGCACGCTGATTCATGCTTTATGCAATTCTCTTCGCAAGTCTTCATCGCAGTATGAAATACCGCTTTTCTCACCGAAAAATCACCGTTAGCCTGGCTGCGGGTGCTTAGGGCTGTCTGCTTTATACCCTTCATATTTCAAGCGGCATTTTTGTTGGCCGCTTTCGTTCACCCGAATCACTTACTTGAGTAAGCTCATCGGGATTCACTCACTTGCCGCCTCAATGCCGCTCGAACTATTTTGGGTATATGCATTAGTTGAAAGCAGATAGAAAAAAGCCCCACCCGACTATAAATCGAAGTGAGGCTCAATCTTATGCAAGACAACATGAGGTTAGTCTCTTACCCGCCGCAAGGCAAGGAAAAGGAGGCCGGAGATGCCGCAAAAAACGGTGATTTATTGTGTATTGATCGTCTGTCTAACGCTGCTGGCGTTTATCAGAATCACTCACGGATATCTTTGTGAGATACATATAAAAAACGGTGATAAAGAAGTGGCGGCTGTTTTGGCCTACGCATCCAAACGGTAAGCTGACTCAACGGCGGGGAGGTTACTCCCCGCTTGTTGGGCCACGCGGGATCAATCTTGTGACGTTAGTATCAGCCACTAAGCACCCATTTATATCATGCAGAATTAACCGCAGGTCAGAACCTTGAGTGCCAAGCCACCGCGTGAGGTTTCACGGTATTTGGCATTCATATCTTTACCTGTTTCGTACATGGTTTCGATCACTTTATCTAGGCAAACGCGTGGGTCGCTGGTACGGCGCATTGCCATACGAGAAGCGTTGACCGCTTTCACGGCGGCGATAGCGTTACGTTCGATACAAGGCACTTGAACCTGCCCAGCAACTGGATCACAGGTTAAACCAAGGTTGTGCTCCATGGCGATTTCAGCGGCCATACAAACCTGCGCAGGGCTTCCGCCCATCAGCTCAGTCAGACCCGCCGCAGCCATTGAACAGGCAACCCCGACTTCGCCTTGGCACCCAACTTCAGCACCGGAGATCGACGCATTCATTTTGTACAGTGCGCCAATAACGCCAGAGGCTAAGAAGTAACGGGAGTACGAGTTGGTATTAACTTCACGAATGAACTTATCGTAGTAGGCCAATACCGCAGGGATAATCCCGCACGCGCCGTTGGTTGGTGCTGTGACCACTCGGCCACCCGCCGCATTCTCTTCGTTAACGGCAAAGGCGTACATGTTGATCCAATCAACAACGGCCATTGGGTCAACGCTCATTTTATCGTGAGTCACCAGCATGCGACGCAGCGCAGATGCACGGCGTGGAACGCGTAATGGCCCTGGCAAAATGCCTTCGGTATTCATGCCGCGCTCGATGCCGCTACGCATAACATCCCAAACGCGAGTGAAGTGGGCTTCGATCTCTTCTTTGCTGTGCAAAGCGAGTTCGTTTTGCATCACCAGACCAGACAGAGACAGCCCAGATGTTTTGCAATGTTCCTGCAAATCCGCGGCGCTCTTGAATGGATAAGGAACCTGCACTTCGTTTTCAGACTGCTTACCAAAGTTTTCTTCGTCAACGATGAAGCCGCCGCCGATAGAGTAATAGGTTTTACTATGAACCACGGTGTCGCCAGCCAGCGCAGTAATGCGCATGCCGTTCTCGTGCAGCGACAGGTTGTCTTGATGGAAATTCATGCTGGTTTTCAGCGGGAAATCCACTTCGTGCTGGCCTTTGGCCAACAACAGGCGTCCACGTTGTTCTACGTCTTTGATAAAAGCGGGGATCATATCGATATCAACGCTGTCAGGCATGTTGCCCGCCAAGCCCATAATGATAGCGAGATCGGTGTGGTGGCCTTTACCGGTTAATGAAAGTGAACCGTAAACGTCAACAACTACGCGGGTG
The DNA here is from genome assembly GCF_002355555.1 of Hafnia sp. CBA7124. Classification (NCBI taxonomy): domain Bacteria; kingdom Pseudomonadati; phylum Pseudomonadota; class Gammaproteobacteria; order Enterobacterales; family Hafniaceae; genus Hafnia; species Hafnia sp. CBA7124. Next base: position 1,540,271 of record NZ_AP017469.1, read on the forward strand.
ACATCGTTCAGGATGCCTTTTTCAATTAAATCGTCAGAGAATTCTTTACCGGCTTTCATTGGGCCCACGGTGTGGGAGCTGGATGGGCCAATGCCAATTTTATAAATATCAAATACGCTAATCATGTCGCCTCCGTACGTTAAACAGGGCTATATCCTTCGTACTTGAAGCTGCTACCGTGCTGCAATTCCAATTACTGTGGATATAAAGAATGGTGCTGCCAGAGAAGGGGAGTGATGCGGCCAGCGCAAGACAAGAAGTGCGCTGGCCGGTAGAACATTAACTCTTACAGCGATTAACCGAACAGGGTGTACAGGATTGCAGAGATTGCAATCAGACCCATGATGACCACGAATACGTTGCTGATGTGGCCGCTGTATTTACGCATCGCTGGAACTTTATGGATGGCGTACATTGGCATCAGGAACAGGATCATCGCGATAACTGGGCCACCCAGGGTTTCGATCATACCCAGAATGCTTGGGTTCAGCGTTGCAACAGCCCAAGTGGTCAGCAGCATGAACAGCGCAGTGATTTTGTTCAGTTTGCTGGTTTCAATGGTTTTGCCTTTGCCACGCAGAGACTTGATAACCATACCGTTGAAGCCTTCACGAGCACCCAGATAGTGGCCCAGGAAGGATTTAGTGATCGCGATGAAGGCAATAACTGGCGCCATGTATGCGATAACTGGAGTATTAAAGTGGTTAGCTAAGTAAGACAGAATGGAGATGTTCTGTGCTTTAGCTTCAGCCAGATCCGCTGGAGACAGGCTCAGTACGCAGCTGAACACGAAGAACATAACGGTCAGAACCATCATGATGTGTGCGTAAGCTAGGATCTTAGAGCACTTCTTCTCAGCGTCTACACCGTACTCTTCACGTTTTGCCACGGCGAACGCAGAGATGATTGGTGAGTGGTTGAAAGAGAACACCATAACTGGAATTACCAGCCACAGGGTCATCCACAGGCCGCTGCCGTTCATGGACTGAGTCATTGCCGCGGTTTCGAAGATAGCACCGTTCCAGTTAGGGATCAGGTACAGAGCCAGCATCATCAGGACCGCAACAAACGGGAATACCAAGATGCTCATTGCTTTAACGATGAACTGCTCACCCAAACGAACGATAGTCATCAGACCCAGAATCAGGATCAGAGACAGAATGGCACGTGGAGGTGAAGACATACCCAACTGGTGAGTAATGAAGCTATCAACGGTGTTGGTGATTGCAACGCTATATACCAATAAGATTGGGTAAATAGCGAAGAAGTACAGCAGGGTAATCAGTTTACCTGCACCCACGCCAAAGTGTTCTTCTACAACTTCAGTGATGTCTTCGCCTGGATTTTTACCAGACAGCACGAAACGGGTCAGGCCGCGGTGCGCAAAGAAAGTCATAGGGAAAGCGATGATTGCCATGATGATCAGTGGAATTAAACCACCGACGCCGGCGTTGATTGGCAGGAACAGTACGCCTGCACCAATCGCTGTGCCGTACAGGCCCAGCATCCACATGGTATCTGACTTGCGCCAGGCCGTTGCGGAACCAGAAGTAGAAGTAATAGTACTAGTCTGAGTAGTGTCCATAGGGTCTCCGAAGTGAACACGTTTAAAACAGTTTCTTATCAAAACAATTCTTTGTTCAGTCGTGATGTTCAACGAAAGAACTTTATTCAATTCAACGTACTGCGTGTGTTGCTAATTACCTGGTTATAAAAATGGATTCATTCCATTAAATAAAGCGGCTGCACTATACAACAGTGTATAAAAACAACTGTGTATAAAAGGAACGCATAAAGCTTACTTTTTCATGGAGCTTGCTTTGTCCTGCTCGGCCAAAATAAAAAAAGCGAACAAATAATAGTCCGTTCATAAAATGCTCTTTTTAATTGTTGGTGAGTTGCAGCTGTTTTCGGCGGGAAAGATATATTTTTACAGTTAAAACGTCCGTGATCCGGCTCTCAATTGCGATATTCACTCGATTTTATCGCGTTTTTTCTGATTTTTAGGCTAAAATAAACACACAAAATTAACAAGGAAATTCATGCTAATTAACAGTGATAGGAAAAATAGTAAAAATTCGTTTCTTATATGAAATAAAAAACACGATTTAACTGAATTCCCAAAAACAAAGATTCTTATCACTTTGGTTATAGTCAACATGTGTATTATAAGTGAGGATATTTTAACTCACTGTTTTACATGAGTTTATTTTCGTAATTTTATTGTTTTTTGTATGACGAAAATATATGCATTTTAAATGAGAAATTAGATTAAAACTGATTATTCCTTGAGCGTAACTAATAAGCAATATTCACCTCAGTGAATGAAATTGGCTATTAAGTATGATTAATTAACTTATTGGTGAGAAAGGAAATGATGAATAGGGGAGAAAAGATTGGTAAATAAACAACCGAAGATAAGGATGAAATGACTACAGCCTCAATTATATTGAAACTGTAGTTTATAAATAGGATTATCAAAGTGATAATGATTATTAAATAGTAGTTAGCACAAAAGTTGTACGTTCTTTAGGATCAAAAACTGGCAAATTTCCGTTCTCGGCGCCTGATCGGTGATCAGCGTGGAAAACTCGGAAAGTGGTGCAATCCAAGCTGGTTTGACTTCACCAAATTTGCTGGCATCGGCGATCAGCACCGAACGGCGTGCCCGCTGAATCGCTTTTTGCTTAAGTGCAATCTCATCAAGATTGAAGCAGGTTGCGCCCTGTTTCTGGGTGATACCTGCGGCGGAAATAAAGGCCAGCGTTGGGCAAAGGTTATCCAACTCGCTGCAAATCCCGTTAGGAACAAAAATGGCGCTGTCTGGATTAAATGAGCCGCCGCATAAGATCACACGGCAGTTTGGCTTGGTGCGCAATGCCATAAATGTGTTTAACGAGTAGCAGACGCCGGTGAAGCTCAGTGATTCATCAAGAGCATCAATGATGAAAGGAACCGTGGTACCGCAGTCAAAAAAGACGACGTCATCTTCTTGCACTAGCTGCGCAGCAAGTGTGCCGATGTGGCGCTTTTCTTTGACACGTTTTTCCTGCTGATCGGTCACGAAGTAGCGAGCGCTTTGATGGATTTTTGGGTCTAGCACCACATAACCCCCCAGTAAGACCACGTCGCTACTTTGTGAGGCTAAATCGCGGCGCACCGTCATTTCTGAGACATTAAGTAACTCGGCGGCATCTTTAAGATGTAGTTTATCTGTTCGTTTGAGCGCCTGTGACAAGCGGTTAATACGATCGTAACGCCGGGTTTCCATAGTTTCTCTCAGTAAAGTGACCGGTACTTAAGCCGGGCAAGAATAATCGGGATGCCTTTTCCCATGAGATTCCGGATAAGGAACAACGTTCCAACGTGATGTTGGATGAGATAAATGCGACTACTTTCAACGAATTCAATCGTTCGCGAGGCCTTTCATCTTACCTCTGCGCCTGCCGAGGCGCAAATTCGTGATTGAGTGAATGTAGTCTAGTAGATACAAAAAAGCCCGCAAAACGGGCTTATCATCTCATTGAGCTTATTGTCTCACCCAGCCTCGTCGAATCGGCAGAGCAAAGCTGAAGGAGTAAATCTGATGCAAGCGGCTGACGATGCTTTGGCCGATCATGCCCCAAAGCAGCTGCGTCACGGCGCAACTCATGAGTCCTACGAGCAGCCCGCCAACCATATCTAGCGGCCAATGCACGCCAAGATAGACGCGAGACCATGCGATACATACGCCTAGTGCCAATAAAATGACACCGAATAGCAGATGGCGATACCAGAACAAAAATGCCAGAGCAAAGGTAAAGATGCCAGTACCATGATCGCTCGGGAATGAGTTGTCGGGGGCGTGTGGAATAAATTGATAGCCAATACCGTCAACAAACGGCCGTGCATGAGGGAATATCATGCCAATGACGCGCGAGGCGAGTAGGGCAAAAATCAGGGCAAAGGTGGCTTTGGTAGCAAGAGTGCGGTTCTCGTCCATTGCCTTGCGTGGCCCCCATAGCCAGAAACTCACGATCAGTATTGGCACAATGGCGATCAGATCGTTGGCAAAAAACTTGGCTAACGCAATCAGCCAAGCCGGAGAATTTGGTGTAGCGTTCACAAGCATAAAGAACGCTTGGTTAAACTGTTCCATATAACGTCTTACTCTTCTAACAAACCCAAAATAGGCATCTCAATGAAATAGCAGCTATTTTATCGAATGATGCCCTAACAAAGCCGAGCAGTAAGGCCACATTGACCCACATAAGTGACGGCAAAAGAGCGCGTACAATAAAAGTCGGCATCGCGGGAGTAAAGGCCATTAATCTGAAAATTAGCAAAAAGTGTGATATTCAGAATTTGAAGCAAAAAATGGTGCCTCATCCCATATCGTTACCTTAACAATCACAGCTTAAGGGAACATTAAGGGGCGATGCACCATTCGGTTTATGAACGATTGTTTGTGAACGATTGTTTGTGAATGATTAGTAAGCTCTTGCTGGTGTGGTTGGGAACATCAACCCGATGACCATGGCGCTAAGCGCAGGGAATAACGCCATCACAAACCAAGGTAGACCGGCGAGTGTTAGGCTGTGGCGAGTGGCTTCCATCAGCTCCCCGATGATGGGACTTCCCACTAAAACCGCAAAACCACCGCTCAAAGCCAACGCCTGATAATATGGCGTCGTATCATTGCCATTTGCAAAGTAGCTCACGAGGTGCTTGGTCGTGGGCACAATCAGGATCTGTCCACAGTTGATGAGGAATACAAACATCAACAGCGGCAAATAGCCATGCCACCCAGTGGTCTGATGGCGTATTGCGACAAATGCCATATAGATGAAGGCGAGCGATAGGGTTGAAAATCCCATCACCAATAACTGACTTTCTTTTCTGTTCGTAAAGCTACGTAGACCTTTCTGGATCAGCATTGAAATCAACACGGAAAACGCAAACAGCAGGCCAATGTATTCGCTCTCCCCACCCAAATGACGCAACGTCAGGGGAAGGGCTAAAAATAGCTGGCTGTAGCTGAGCAAATAGCTGCTATAGGCTAATACAAACACCAAGAAGCGGCGATTTTGCAACACGTTTTGCCACGTGCCTTTTTGCTTCGGCAACGCAGGGTAATAGAAACTAGCGGGGAGTTTTTGCGCTAACCAAATCAAGGCGGCGACAAACACCAAAGCGCCAGCCCATGCAAGAGCATGAAAACCAAGGCTGACTAACCAAAATCCCAGTAATGGCCCTACGAGCGCGCCTATTTCGCCTGCGATAGCCACTGAATTCCCAAGTTCTAATACCTTGCCTGATTTCAGCTTATGATCGCCTTCGCCCGCTTCGTTCATCAGCAGGTTTTTGGCTGGCGCAAATAACGCACCGCCAACTCCTGTGAGTAGTACCCCTGCGATGAGCAGGTTGGGCTGATTAGCAAATGCTAAACACAAAAAACCACTCGCCTGCGTTAAGCATCCGAGCAGCAAAAGATTTTTCCCACCGATAGAGTGAGCGAGCTGTTCGCTCTTCATATACATCATCTGTTGGGCAAAAAAGCGCAGCCCAACCACAAACCCGATGACCTCCCCAGACAAGCGCAGCGAGTCATGCATAAACAGCACAAGGAAAGGAATAACGAGATAAAATGCGCTGCTAAAGAGCGACTGACTCGCGATCAAGTCGCGCGAGTTTGCATACAGAGGGATTGGGATAATTTTATTTTTAATCTTCATAACATTACCAATAATGAGTGAAAGTCCATTAGGTACCATCTTGATAGAAGATGGCCTCAACCCGACTCATCATGAGAACGGCTTTAAAATCACTGCGGGTTCAAATCTGCCTTGATGCATAAAAGCAACGAATGCGGCGATGTGAATAACACAATACGCCTAGGGTATAGCGAGTTGCTTAAGCGAACATTAAGGATGAGAGATGTTATTGAATGAAATTATGAACAATGGCTAGGTATGGTTTAACTATTTGATTTTATGATGGTGTTTATTACAGGCAATAAAAAACCCGGTAGTCTTGAACCTAAGAAGGCGGGACTATCGGGCTCCTCAATATGGGGAACATCAAAGAAAAGCAGTGGCACTAATTAAGACTTTGTCGCGGGTAGAAAGTTTCAGGCAAAGTGAAAAAAATCACAGTTTTTTTCTTTTTGCCTGAATTCTAAGACTTTATTATCCGCCGATGCCGGGCCATATGATGACGATCAGTGTCCCCGCGAGTGTGAGCAGAACGTTGGCTATCGCGTAAGTGCCCGCATAGCCCAGTGCAGGGATGTTGCTGCGTGAGGCATCGCTAATGATTTCCATCGCGGGAGCACAGGTTCTGGCGCCCATAATGGCACCAAACAGCAGGGCGCGGTTCATGCGCAGCACGTAGGCACCAAACAGGAAACAGATCACAACGGGCAGCAAGCTGACCACCAAACCGGAGAGCAGCATTTGCCCACCGATTTGTCCCAAACCGTGGTTCATGCCTGCGCCTGCACTCAGGCCAACACCGGCCATAAATACCATCAAGCCAAACTCTTTCACCATGTTCAGCGCCCCTTGCGGGATATAGCCAAAAGTAGGGTGATTGGCACGCAGGAAACCCAGCATGATGCCGGAGAACAGCAATCCAGCGGCGTTACCGATGCCAAAGGAGAAGTTGCTGAACTTGAAGGTAATCAAACCAATCATTAAGCCGATGATAAAGAAGGCGCAGAAGGCTAAAAGATCGGTGACCTGACTATGGATAGAAATAAACCCGATGCGTTCTGCCACGCTTTTGACGCGGCGCGCATCGCCGCTGACCTGCAGTACATCGCCTTTGTTGAGCACGATGTTGTCATCGATAGGCATTTCAATCTGACTGCGTATCACGCGGTTCAGGAAACAACCGTGGTCAGTCAGTTTGATTTGGCTGAGGCGCTTACCTACTGCATTGTTGTTTTTGACCACAATTTCTTCGGTCACGATGCGCATATCCAGCAAATCGCGGTCGAAAACTTCTTTCCCATTACGGAAACTTGGGTCTAAACGGGCATGGGCATCAGGATAGCCGACCAGCGAAATCTCATCACCGACCTGTAAAACAGCGTCGCCGTCTGGCGTGGCTAAGATACCGTTGCGGCGGATACGTTCGATGTAACAGCCGGTTTGGCGATAGATGCCCAGTTCGCGCAGGTTTTTGCCGTCAGCCCAAGAAACCAGCTCAGGCCCAACGCGGTAAGCACGAATCACCGGCAGGAAAACTTTGCGCTGTACTTCATTATCTAAACCGCGTTCACGCGCGATCTGCTGCGCCGAGGTTGGCAGGTCTTGGTGCTGAAGCTTCGGTAAATAGCGTGCGCCAAAAATCAGGCTGACTAAACCGATGAGATAAGTCAGGGCATAGCCGAGGCTTAGGTTGTCTTGCAGATGAGGAAGGTTAGGATTGTTAGCCAAAGTTTGACGCAGCGTATCGCCCGCACCCACCAGCACCGGCGTAGAGGTCATTGAACCTGCCAACATCCCAGCGGTTAAGCCGATATCCCAATGGAAAAGTTTGCCAAAGCCCAGCGCCATCACTAGCGCACTGCCAACCATCACGAGGGCCAGCATGAGATAGTTTTTTCCATCGCGGAAAAAGATAGAGAAGAAATTGGGGCCAGCTTCCACGCCCACACAGAATATAAACAGCATAAAGCCGAGATTCAGTGCCTCCGTGTTGATGGCAAAATGTTGTTGTCCGAGGAGAAGAGAAACAACTAAAACGCCAATGGAGTTACCGAGCTGAACGGAACCCAAGCGTAATTTACCGAGGCATAACCCCAGCGCCAAGACAACGAACAACAGCAGGATGTAATTTCCTGTTAACAAACTTGCGACATCAATGTTCACGGCGAATAACTTATCGTTAACTAGCTTGCGCTTGATATGATTGACTATTGGAGATACATTCAACCATACAAAATAATAAATTTCATCTTTAACTCGGTTATCCCCAGTAATAGATGAAACCCCAATACGAACGGTGTATTGGCAGCTATTTTAGACGCGACTTGTGTGTTCGGCCAACAAAAAGCCGAAACATGTGGGAATGCGTCTTTTGCACGTTATCACGCTAGGGAATGCGTGGGCTCACAGAGCTATCTGCTTCGCCAAGGGCGGTGAAAAGGGTAGGTCACTGTGGGTGTATTGAATATCGCTTCTAAGGAAAGAGGGATTTTTGATGACAATGTATCGGCGTTGGTTGGGCGCGATGGTTGCTTTTGTCTTAGTTAGTTTGCTCTTCATGGTATTAAAACCGTGGGAGCACGCAGACGGCCCCAACATTGTGATGAAAGGTGAAATCAGCCTGCTGTGGTTTGTTATTCCCGGATTTATTGCGAGCTATGCTTCTGTGAACGGCCGCATTTTTTATCCTTTTCTTGGCACCCTTTGTGCCGTGCTGGTTTCAACATTGATTCACTTGTTTTATGGAACAGAGTTACGTAACGGATTACAGATGTTTGCGTATGGAACCAGTGCGCTTTTCTGGTCGACTTCAGGGGCGTTTCTTTTTTGGTTTGTCGCGCTCACCTGGCAGAAAAAGCGTTCGATTGGCGTTGAGCGCTATCGCTAGAAAGACACCACATTCTGATAGATAAAATAAAAGGGCATCCAAATGGATGCCCTTTTTTCGAAGCAGAAAACGATTACTGGAACAGAGCCAGATTTTCTTTAGCGTAGGCTTCAAAATCAGTGCAGCCGCCAATATGTTTCTGATCGATGAAGATCTGTGGAACGGTTTCAACAGGTTTACCGACGGTTTTTTCCAGATCGGCCTTAGTGATACCCTCTGCGTGGATATCAATATAACGGAAGTTGAAATCATCGCGTTCTTCGGTCAGTTTTTCAGCCAACTCTTTAGCACGGACACAATACGGGCAGCCCGGACGCCCAAAAATTACTGCAAACATGAGAACTCCTTGATTGATTTGAGCTTATTCACTAAATCTTGATAATGTTTAGCGCCGACTCACTTTAACTGCGTTTACTATGCCTGCTACGGCAGTTAAAAAAAAGTAGGATTTGCCTGTTACTTTGATAAATTTTGCCTATTTAGGGAGTCCGCATGAAGGCTTTAGGGGATTTGCCTAAACCTGTTTTAATCTGTGAAGCTCTGGGAATGGTGCTGCTGGTGGTAGCCTATCTCAGTATTCACGATTATATTCATCTACCCGATCTGCTCGCGACACCGCTCGCGGCGGTCATCATGATTTTTGCCGGTGTTGCGCTGATGATACCGGCTGCCGTGGCGCTGATTTGGAGCTTGACGCATAGCAAAACACCGCTGTTTAGCTTAACGCCAAAGTCAGATGCGTCGGCGGCAAAACCTGAAACAAAATCTGAGGAGCATAAAAATGACGCCAACCATTGATCTTCTGTGTTCGCATCGATCTGTCCGTGCGTTTACGCCACAGCCTATCGGTGACGCAGAGCGGGAGGCAATTTTTGCTGCGGCACGTGCCACGTCTAGCTCAAGCTTCTTGCAGTGCAGCTCGATTATTCGTATTACCGATCCTTCACTGCGTGAGCAACTGGTTGAGCTAACCGGAGGCCAACAGCATGTGGCCGATGCCGCTGAATTCTGGGTTTTCTGCGCGGATTTCAATCGCCATAAAGAAATCTTTCCTCAAGCGGAATTAGGTTTGGCTGAGCAACTGCTGTTAGGCACCGTTGATACGTCGCTGATGGCGCAAAACGCCTTTACTGCGGCTGAATCCTTAGGGCTGGGCGGCGTTTATATTGGTGGTCTGCGTAATAATATTGAGGAAGTTACCCAGCTATTAAAGCTGCCGCAAAACGTGCTGCCGCTGATGGGATTGTGTCTTGGCTATCCGGCGACTAATCCCGCGCAAAAGCCGCGTCTACCGGAGGCGATGGTGGTGCATGAAAACTACTATCAACCACTCGATCGTGAACTTCTGGCGCAGTACGACGCCCATATTTGCGCTTATTATCAAAGCCGTGGAAGTAACACGCGTAGCGATACTTGGAGCGAGCAGATTAAGCGCACGCTGGCGAAAGAGAGCCGTCCGTTTATGCTGGAATATCTGCATAAACAAGGTTGGATCCTGAGATAGTATAAGAGGTTGGCCGTGAATATCGTCATACTTTCCCGTGATGGCTCCCTATATTCATGTAAACGCTTGAAAGAGGCGGCGCAGCGACGTGGTCACAACATTGATATTGTTGATCCGCTTTCGTGCTATATGAACATCAACTGCGCAGCACCCAGCGTGCATGAAAAAGGGCGTCAGTTGGAACGCTATGACGCCGTGATCCCGCGCATTGGATCGGCGATTACCTTTTACGGCACGGCGGTTTTACGACAGTTTGAAATGCTGGGCAGTTTTCCGCTAAACAACGCCGCTTCGATTGCCAAAGCCCGCGATAAGCTGCATTCATTGCAGTTGTTGGCTCAGCAGGGCATCGATCTGCCTATTACGGGATTCGCGCACCGCCCTGACGATACCAGCGATTTGATTGAAATGGTCGGTGGTGCTCCGCTGGTGGTTAAGCTGGTTGAAGGCACGCAGGGGATCGGCGTAGTGCTTGCCGAGACGCGTCAGGCTGCGGAAAGCGTAATCGATGCTTTTCGTGGTTTGAATGCGCACATTCTGGTGCAGGAATATATCAAAGAGGCTCAGGGCGCAGACATTCGCTGTTTGGTGATCGGCAAGCGGGTAGTGGCGGCTATCGAGCGGCAGGCTAAACCGGGTGAGTTTCGTTCTAATCTGCATCGCGGTGGTACCGCGAAACGGGTGGTTATCACCGAACAAGAACGCGATGTGGCGCTGAAAGCCGTTGCCACGCTGGGTTTGTGCGTGGCAGGCGTGGATATTCTACGCTCCGCGCGCGGCCCGTTGGTGATGGAGGTTAATGCCTCGCCGGGGTTGGAAGGCATTGAAACCACCACGGGGAAAGATATTGCAGGTATGATGATCGACTACATTGAACGCACGATTGCGCGCAAAAAGCACTAAACCTGTACAAACTGATTGGTGGCAGGTTGATAGTGATATCCCGCCTGCGCCAATCGTTCCTGTAATCCACTCATCGAAATATCATAACGGCGGGCTAAATCCTCTAAGGTTGGGCACTCATCGCGGAGTTTCATGTTGACGATGCTCATCAGCATCAATGGGTCCATAGTGGCATAGCGCGTCAGCGACATTGTGTACTCCTCTTTCCGCCAAGATTGATGAATTAATTGTCTTTGAGCATAGATAAAACGGGCAATTTTCCGTAAGCTATGCCCCTTTTCTACGTCTGTGCTCATTATCTCCTGTTTTATCATTTTTGTAAGGTAGGCCACTATGGATTCGCTAATCGTCCCGGATCTGGATCTTTTACGACGCTGGCTGGATCAACTGGGCATCACCTTTTTTGAGTGTGACTCCTGCCAAGCGCTACATCTGCCGCATATGCAGAATTTTGACGGTGTATTTGACGCCAAAGTCGATATGATCGATCAAACGATTTTGTTCAGTGCGCTGGCTGAAATACGCCCGACCTCGCTGATCCCCTTGGTTGCCGATCTCAGTCAAATGAATGCCAGCACGTTAGCAGTGAAAGTCTTTGTTGATATTCAGGATGACAATTTACCGAAGCTGATTGCCTGCCTTTCATTGAACGGCAGCGTCGGTGTGACGCTTGAGCAGTTTGCTGAGTTCATGAAACAGGGCGAAGAACAGCTTTCGATGATCATGATGGAGACACGCGCCAATGGCATGTTGTTTCTCGGCGAAGGCGAAGAAAGCGACGCCGATTACGACCCAAACGCCATGAGCGGGCCTCTGCTCCATTAGTGATAACGCGCCTGACAATCACTGCGCTGACATGGTTCAACGGCACCTTTATGGTGCCGTTAGTTTTTGTATAAAAACCTCATAAATATTCTGCAAATTAATCAATCTCCCCGATATCTGACGCCATAAGCGGCTTGAATGGCGCACGACATAGATGCTATTGCATAGAAAGTCGATAATTGACGTTTTTTCCACCGCTCGGTGGCTGGATAGGCTATCAGCAGTTATGCTTGATTTGCAGCGTACAGCCCAGATTTTCCTCATATTATTACCCAACATTTAAATGAAGAAATAACCGATTTTTCTGATTTTATATGCATAACGATCTGCTGTCGCATGCCATCACGGCTGGTAAACGGGCTAGTGCGCGCCGTTTCTACATTATTTGGAGGGATTGACGATGATCAACGGGCATAAAAAATGGCTGGTAGGCGCTATCTCTGGGGCTTTAATGGCTACCGCGGCAACGGCCGCCGATCAGAAAACGCTGCATATCTATAACTGGTCTGACTATATTGCACCAGACACCTTGGCGAATTTCACCAAAGAAACCGGCATCAAGGTGGTTTACGACGTGTTTGATTCCAACGAAGTGCTGGAAGGCAAACTGATGGCCGGTAGCACCGGTTTTGACTTGGTTGTTCCTTCCGCCAGTTTCCTCGAGCGTCAGGTTGGCGCGGGCGTATTTAAACCCTTAGACAAAAGCCAACTGAGTAACTACAAAAACCTCGATCCTGAGCTGCTAAAGCTAGTGGCTAAGCACGATCCAGACAATAAATATGCGATTCCGTACACCTTTGCGACCACTGGCATTGGCTATAACGTCGAAAAAGTGAAAGCGGCATTAGGCAAAGATGCGCCGGTGAATAGCTGGGATCTGGTGTTGAAACCTGAGAATCTCGAGAAATTGAAAAGCTGCGGTGTTTCTTTCCTCGATGCTCCCGCAGAAATTTATGCCACCGTGCTTAACTACATTGGCAAAGATCCTAACAGTTCTGACGCCAACGACTACAACGGCGCGGCGAACGATTTGCTGTTAAAACTTCGTCCAAATATTCGTTATTTCCACTCCTCTCAGTACATCAACGACTTAGCCAACGGTGACATTTGCGTCGCGGTCGGCTGGTCCGGCGACGTGATGCAGGCCGCTAACCGTGCTAAAGAAGCTAAAAACGGGGTGGATATTGCCTACAGCATTCCGAAAGAAGGTGCACTGATCTTCTTCGATGTGTTTGCGATGCCCGCTGACGCGAAAAATACCCCTGAGGCGTATCAGTTCCTCAACTACTTATTGCGCCCTGAAGTGATCGCAAATATTAGCAATCACGTTTATTACGCTAACGCCAATAAAGCGGCGACACCGTTGGTGAATCCAGAAGTGCGGGATAATCCGGGAATTTATCCTCCGCCGGACGTCAGAGCCAAAATGTTCACGCTGAAAGTGCAATCGCCAAAAATTGACCGCGTGATCACTCGCGCGTGGACCAAAGTGAAAACCGGAAAATAAATCAGCGAAACAGTTACGTAGATAAATAATGTGGCTACGCTGAATACACAGGCAGAGAAAACCTCTTTGCCTGTGTGCTTTTACACTGCTCATTGAGCGGTATGTGTCGATGCAGCCGGGTCTGTATCAGGTACGAGAGCGAGGACGTCCCGAATGAATGATATTATCCCCCGTCAGGCACCTAAGATGCATAAAGCGTTTACGCCGTTGTTGGAAATACGCAATCTCAGTAAAACCTTTGACGGGCAGCTCGCCGTCGATGACGTCAATCTCACAATTTATAAAGGCGAAATTTTTGCGCTGCTCGGCGCATCAGGCTGTGGAAAATCCACCTTACTACGCATGTTGGCTGGTTTCGAAATGCCCTCCAGCGGGCAGATTGTCCTCGATGGGCAGGATTTAGCCCATGTGCCTCCTTATCAGCGCCCAATCAATATGATGTTCCAGTCTTATGCGCTTTTTCCCCATATGAGCGTGGAGCAAAATATCGCCTTCGGTTTGAAGCAAGATCGCTTGAGTCGCGGCGAAATCAGCCAGCGCGTGGAAGAAATGCTGTCACTGGTGCATATGCAGGAATATGCGAAACGTAAGCCGCATCAGCTTTCAGGCGGGCAGCGTCAGCGTGTTGCGTTGGCGCGCAGTTTGGCCAAACGGCCAAAATTGCTGCTGCTAGATGAGCCCATGGGAGCATTAGATAAAAAACTGCGTGAGCGCATGCAGTTGGAAGTGGCGGACATCTTAGAACGCGTGGGCGTGACCTGCGTGATGGTGACGCACGATCAGGAAGAGGCGATGACGATGGCAGGGCGAATTGCCATTATGAACCGCGGTAAATTCGTGCAAATAGGTGAGCCAGAAGAGATTTATGAGCACCCAAACAGCCGCTACAGCGCCGAATTTATTGGCTCGGTTAACGTCTTTGACGGCATTTTGAAAGAACAGTTAGACGATGCGTTGCTGATCCAAAGCCCCGGCCTGTTGAATCCGCTCAAAGTGGATCTCGATGCCGCCGTGGTTGAGGGCGTTCCGGTGCAGATTGCTTTGCGCCCAGAGAAAATTCTGCTGTGTGAAGAGCCACCGGAAGACGGCTGTAATTACGCAACGGGAGAAGTGGTGCACATTGCCTATCTTGGTGATTTGTCTATTTATCACGTCAAGCTGCTCAGTGGGCAAATGATTAGCGCTCAGTTGCAGAATGGTCACCGTTTCCGCAAAGGTATGCCAACCTGGGGCGACCAAATCAAGCTGTGTTGGGATGCCGATAGCTGCGTGGTGCTCACCGTCTGAGGAGATAGCGATGTCTACACTGTTTACAAGTCGCAGCGATCGCCCTCCGGTTCAGCGGGTGGGAAAATTCACTGCGTGGCTCTACCGTTTACGCGGGGTGCATGGCCGTAAACTGGTTATTGCCTTGCCCTATCTATGGCTGATCTGCCTATTTTTACTGCCGTTCCTGACGGTGTTTAAAATCAGTCTGGCCGAAATGGCACGTGCGATCCCGCCGTTTACCGATCTAATGACCTGGGCGGACGACAAGCTGGATATTGCGCTGAACTTTGCCAACTATTTTCAGCTTTTTGACGACCCGCTTTATGTCGATGCTTACCTTCAATCGCTGCAAATCGCCGCTGTCTCAACGATATGCTGTTTAATCATTGGCTATCCGCTGGCGTGGGCGGTAGCGCACAGCAGTTCATCGACGCGCAATATTTTGCTGCTGCTGGTGATCTTGCCGTCTTGGACGTCGTTTCTGATCCGCGTGTATGCATGGATGGGAATACTTAAAGAGAACGGCGTGCTGAATAACGTGCTGCTGTGGCTCGGCGTTATCGATCATCCGTTGATTATTCTGCACACCAACACGGCGGTGTATATCGGCGTGGTGTACTCCTATCTGCCTTTTATGGTGCTGCCTATTTATACCGCGCTGACGCGTATTGATTACTCGCTGGTGGAAGCGGCGTTAGATCTCGGTGCGAGGCCAATGAAGACTTTCTTTAAAATCATCGTCCCTTTGACCAAAGGTGGAATTATCGCGGGCTCTATGCTGGTGTTTATTCCCGCCGTGGGTGAGTTTGTGATCCCTGAATTATTAGGTGGGCCGGACAGCATCATGATTGGGCGCGTACTGTGGCAGGAGTTCTTTAACAATCGCGATTGGCCCGTGGCTTCGGCGGTGGCGATCTTGATGTTGTTACTGCTGATCGTGCCAATCATGTTGTTCCACAAATATCAGAACAAAGAACTGGGGGCACACTGATGAATACTTTACCGGTTGTGCGCTCGCCGTGGCGTATTGTGATTTTAGTGGTGTGCTTTTTCTTCCTGTATGCGCCGATGCTGCTGTTGGTTATCTACTCCTTCAACAGCTCTAAACTGGTTACCGTGTGGGCAGGGTGGTCAACGCGCTGGTACAGCGTGTTATTCCATGATTCGGTGATGATTAGCGCGGTAGGATTAAGCCTAACTATTGCCGCAGCGGCGGCAACGATGGCGACCATTCTTGGCACCATGGCGGCGGTAGTCATGGTGCGCTTTGGCCGCTTTCGTGGCTCTAACGGCTTTGCATTCATGCTGACCGCTCCGCTGGTTATGCCTGATGTCATTACCGGACTCTCACTGCTGCTGCTGTTTGTGGCGATGGGACACTTGATCGGCTGGCCCGCAGAACGCGGTATGCTGACCATCTGGATGGCGCATGTGACCTTTTGTACGGCCTATGTCACCGTGGTGGTCAGCTCCCGCTTGCGTGAGCTGGATAAATCATTGGAAGAGGCGGCGATGGATCTGGGCGCTACGCCGCTGAAAGTGTTCTTTGTGATCACCATTCCTATGATTGCCCCTGCGCTGGTTTCCGGCTGGCTGTTGGCATTTACGCTGTCGCTCGACGATCTGGTTATCGCCAGCTTTGTGGCGGGGCCGGGATCAACGACGTTGCCGATGCTGGTGTTTGCCAGCGTGCGCATGGGTGTTAATCCAGAAATTAACGCGCTGGCCAGTATTATTTTGCTGGTGGTTGGGGTGATTGGCCTGATTGCATGGTGGTTTATGGCCAGAACAGAAAAACAGCGGTTGAAAGAGATCAGAAAAGCCGCAGGTGGTTAACAGTGGTTATCTAACCTATCTCAGCGAATATCATCACTGAGCGTGTGAATAAATAGGGCGTGTAACACGTTAATTTGAAACATAAAGATCATAAACCGCTAGCCTGAACAACATAATTTGTCCTATCATGAGTTTTTCAGGCTAGCTTATGGAATAAGATGTCAGAAATACTGCGTAACCGGCATGAAATGCTGAGGAAATGGGCTTTGGCCCCGGTACCTGTATTAATTGCCGGCACGGCAATGATCGGTATTCATACGCTTGGATTTTTGCTGTTACTCCATGAGCTGGGCTTTGACGGTTTAAGCGCGTTTATTTCAGATAGCGTACAGAATTGGGATTCCATGCTGCTTTGTATCGCAAGCGTTGCGGTGCTGAGTATTGAAATTGTCTGTGGGCTGGCCGTCATTCAGGGAAAAAACTGGGGGCGCTGGGGATACTTAGGCTGCCAGATTACGGTGATCGCCTATATGTTGCTGGCCTCGCTTGGCTGGTTTCATCCTGAAATGTTCAGCGTAAACGGAGAAACCGGCAGCGAAATTTTCGCTGAGCTGGTGCGTTTAAAAATTCCTGAGCTCATGATCTTAGCCCTGCTATTTATTCCCCTCGCTAGCCGCCGTTACTTTGGGTTGCAGAATCGCCGCAGGTAAAGTCAGCGCGTTATTTACCGTCTGTATTTCGCCTGAACCTATGCCTTTATGCTACAATCCGCGCCGCCGTAACCCCATCTTTTCTTATTCAATAGAGTCTTTGTGATATGCACTGTGCCCTGTATCAGTCGGGAACCTGTCGCTCTTGTCAGTGGCTTGAAACGCCATATGCCCAACAAATTACCCAAAAACAGCAGCAGCTAGAAGCGCTGATGTCTGCCTTGCCGGTCGGGCGTTGGCTACCGGTTGTCAACAGTGTAGAACAGGCATTTCGTAACAAAGCGAAGATGGTTGTCAGCGGCAGCGTAGAACGCCCGCTGTTAGGTATGCTGCATCGTGATGGCACGGCGGTTGATTTATGCGAATGCCCGCTTTATCCCGACGCTTTTGCCGCGGTGTTCGATACGCTCAAAGTATTTATCGCCCGCGCCGGATTAACGCCTTACAACGTTGAGCGTAAACGCGGTGAGCTAAAATATTTACTGCTCACCGAAAGCCAAAAAAATGGCCAACTTATGCTGCGCTTTGTATTGCGCTCGGAAACTAAGTTGGCACAGCTGCGTCAGGCATTGCCTTGGTTACAGCAGCAACTGCCTCAGCTCGCGGTGATCACGGCCAATATTCAACCGGTGCATATGGCGATTTTGGAAGGAGAGACGGAAATCTTTCTCTCCGAACAGCAGGCGCTGGAAGAGTCGTTTAACCAAATTCCGCTGTATATTCGCCCGCAGAGTTTTTTCCAAACCAATCCTCAGGTTGCCGCGGCGCTGTATGCCACCGCGCGTGACTGGGTGCATGAGCTCAATGTCAGCAGTATGTGGGATCTGTTTTGTGGCGTGGGGGGGTTTGGATTGCACTGCGCAACGCCTGAGATGGAACTCACCGGCATTGAGATTAGTGCCGAAGCCATCGCCTGCGCGACGCGCTCTGCGCAGCAAATCGGCCTGCATAACGTCCAATTCGCCGCTCTAGATTCAACGCGTTTTGCCACTGCCGAAGGCGAAGTGCCTGAACTGGTATTAGTTAATCCGCCGCGCCGTGGGATTGGGGCAGAGCTTTGCGCTTATCTTAGCACCATGGCTCCGCAATATATTCTCTACTCAAGCTGCAATGCGCAGACGATGGCTGTAGATATTGCGCGCTTGGAAAATTATCGCATCGAACAAGTTCAGCTCTTCGATATGTTCCCGCATACGGCGCATTACGAAGTATTAACCCTACTGGTTCGTCAGGATCGGTAGCTGATTTTCTCCAGATCGAGTAAGGCTTTTTTGATCGGTAATCCGCCTGAATAACCGGTCAAAGAGAGATCTTTGCCGAGCACGCGATGGCAGGGAATGAGAATCGAAATGGGGTTTCTTCCCACCGCGCCGCCCACGGCGCGCACGGCTTTCGGATTGTTTAACGCATTAGCAATGACCGAGTAGTGGCTGATGGTGCCGTATGGGATAGTGAGTAATGCCTGCCATACCGACTGCTGAAACGCCGTACCAACGGGCGCGAGCGGCAGGTTATCAAAACGTAGTTTTTCCCCTGCAAAATAGGCATCTAAACAGTCGCGAATTTGCCGGTTGATGCTGAAATCCCCATCCTCAATCCACTCGGCAGGGCAGATCTTTTCTTCGATCTCATTAGGTAGCCACAGCTGGCGCAGCCCTTTTTCATCCGAAACTAATCTGAGCATGCCAACGGGCGAGGAATAAAGTGCGTGGTACATGAAGTCTCCCTGAGTTTGGTTTAGTCCACGTTGATTGGGCTAAGGTAGCAAAACGCAGCGAGGGAGGGTATTACCATGAAGGATAAGGGATAAAATTCAGAATTTCAGCGACCCCTCTCCCGAGATGGGAGAGGGGGATTTTATTTATTGCGGGAACCACTGATCGTTGATTTTTTTGTACGTTCCATTGGCCTTGATATCGTCCAGCGCTTTATTGAGCTTTGCCAGCAGAGCGGTATTTTCAGGACGAACGGCAATCCCTAAGCCGGTACCGAAATATTGCGCATCGGTCACGTGATCGCCCACGGCGGCGAGATTAGGATTGCTTTTCAGCCATTCATTGACGACCGCAGTATCGCCAAATACGCCGTCCAAGCGGCCACTTTTCAGATCCAGAATCGCGTTTTGATAGCTATCGTAGGCCACGGTTTTAATTTCAGGATGCTTATCCTGCAAATATTTCTGATGGGTGGTGCCATTTTCCATCCCTACGCGCAGGCCTTTCATATCGGCGAAGGTTTTATATTTGCCTTTGTCCGCTATGATAATGGCGGAGTTAGCGTAATAGGGCTGGGTAAAGGTGACCTGCTTTTGGCGCTCTGGCGTGATATCCATGCCAGAAATAACGGCATCATAACGTTTGAATTTCAGTGCAGGGATCAGGCTGTCGAAGGCCTGATTGGTGAATGTGCAGGTCGCCTGCATCTGTTTGCACAGCGCCTTGGCCAAATCCATGTCAAAGCCAACGATCTGGTTGTTTGAATCCATGGATTCAAATGGTGGATAGGTGGCAGAAGAGGCAAAGCGGATCGTTTCCGCTGCGGTGGCGGTAAAGCTCATTCCTGCCAGTAATGCACAAACCATCAGCTTTTTCATCGTAAAACTCCTGTCTGAAATAGTATCTTTAGGCGACCGTCTTTATTTTGAGGTATTCGCACGAACGGAACGATGTTCATACGGAATGACGGCTAAGTGAACAGAATTGACTTTGCCATTAAGTGAATTTATATGCAATATATTTGGTTAAATATTTATTGTGTATTTTTTATAGACACAAAAAAACCAGCGCAATGGCTGGCTTTTTGTAGGTATTCTAAATGATTAGGTTAGTTTCTGCGTTCGAAGGCCAGTGCACGGCGTTCAACCATACGCATAATTAACGTAAGTAAACCATTTACGCACAGGTAAATCACGCCCGCTGCGCCGAACACCATAACATCGTAAGTACGGCCATACATCTGCTGGCTGTAACCCATCACTTCCATCAACGTGATGGTGTAGGCCAAAGAGGTACTTTTAAAAATTAACACCACTTCGTTGGAATAGGACGACAGTGCGCGTTTAAATGCGAACGGCAGCAAAATACGTAACGTCTGGCTGCGTGACATGCCAAGGGCTTCGCAGGATTGCCACTGACCGGATGGAATCGCCTTCACCGCGCCGTAGAACAGCTGAGTGGTATACGCCGCGCTGTTCAGCGCCAAGGCAACCATGGCGCACAGCCAAGGCTGCGACAGCATATTCCACAACCATGGCGTCTGCTTTATCCAGTCAAACTGCCCTGGGCCATAATAGATCAGGAAGATTTGCACCAGCAGCGGGGTGCCAGTAAACAACGTGATATAGCCCTGCACTAGCTGAGTGAGCACGATAGGGCGCAGGGTCAGCACGATGGTGAACAGCAAAGCCAGCACCAAAGCCACCAACAGGGAAACCACGGTTAACGTTAGGCTGGTCGGCAACCCTTGAATGATATCGGGAATGTACTCAAACATTAGGCGTTCCCCCGCTCAAAGCGCGTGGTACGCAGTTCGATTCGCTTCAGAATATATTGGCTGAAAAGGGTAATAATCAAATAAATCGCCGCGGCAACCATATACCACGTAAACGGCTCTTGAGTTCGGGTGGCAATGCTTTTGGTTTGCAACATTAAGTCATTCACACTGATCAATGAAACCAGAGCGGTATCTTTCAGCAGTACCAGCCATTGGTTACCCAGTCCCGGCAGCGCATGACGCCACATCTGCGGCATGACCAAACGGAAGAAAATGGCGCTTTGGCTTAATCCTAATGCTTGACCGGCTTCGCGCTGACCTTCAGGAACGGCTTTCAGTGCGCCACGCAGGGTCTGAGAGGCATAGGCCGCATACAACATCGCCAGCGCAATAACGCCGCAAATGAAAGGGCTCACCTCAAAGTTTTCGATATTCAGCTGGATTGGGATCTGGATAAAGCCCAGATTCAGATTAAAACCGTCTGAAAGCACCATCAGCAACTGCGCTGAACCAAAATAGATAAACAGCACGACGAGAATTTCAGGGAGTCCGCGCACCAGCGTTACCCATGCGGTACCCAGCCAAGCCACCGGTTTAACCTGTGACGATTCCCATACGGCGAAAATCATGGCTAATATCAGCCCAAGAACTAATGCACAAAGCGCGAGGCCAACGGTCATACCCGCCGCACTTAATAAAGGTTGAAATTCAATCATTGCTTGGAGCCTATCCCATCAAGCGCTCAACACGCCTGAATGATACTTTTTATTACGCCTACAAAGATAGGCACTATACCCGTTCACAGTGCAGGGTATATATCCCCCGTTCATTGGCGCTGCATGGAGGCGGTTAGCCTAGCAACAGCGCCAAAGATATCAGAGATATTACTGCTGGAACCATTTGCTATAGATGGTTTTATAGGTGCCATCTTGCTTGAGCTGGTTCAGCGCGGTGTTAAATTGATTCAACAGCTCCGCGTTGTTCTGGCGCACGGCAATGCCCAGACCGGTGCCGAAGTAGTTAGGATCGGTCACTTTGTCGCCCACGGCGGACAGGGTCGCATTCTGCTTCAGCCATTCGTTCACTACCGCAGTGTCACCGAATACCGCATCCAGACGGCCATTTTTCAGATCCAGAATGGCGTTTTGGTAGCTGTCATAAGGAACTGGCGTAATTTCAGGATGTTTTTCCTGCAGGTATTTTTGGTGAGTTGAACCGTTTTGCATGCCAACGCGTTTACCTTTCAGCGCAGCGATGTCGGCAACTTTGCCTTTCTCCGCGATGAACAGCGCAGAGTTGTCATAGTATGGCGCGGTAAACGCAACCTGTTTCTGACGCTCTGGGGTGATATCCATACCGGAAATCACCGCATCGATACGTTTGAATTTCAGGCTTGGGATCAGGCTATCGAAAGACTGATTGGTGAACGTACAGGTCGCTTTCATCTGTTTACAGATGGCATTGGCCAGATCGATATCAAAGCCCTGCATCTGGTTGTTGGCGTCCATGAATTCAAATGGAGGATAAGAAGCTTCGGCAGCAAAACGAATGGTTTCCGCCGCTGATGCAGAGACGCTGATACCGGCTAATACTGTGGCAATTATGATTTTTTTCATCGCAGACTCCAACTTCTGTTAGCTAATAGTTTGGTCAAAAACGACCCTGTTAACGTGTCAATCTAACCGTTAGTGAGACAGATAACCGGCAAATGCTTCGGTTTGCGGATGTGCAAAATGACTGGCGTCACCGTGCTCAATCACTCTGCCTTGTTCCATATACACTACGCGGCTAGCGGTTTTACGTGCCACTTCCACTTCGTGAGTCACGATAACCTGTGTGATGCCAGTTTCAGACAGTTCGCGAATAATGCTAACGATCTGAGCGGTAATTTCTGGGTCTAGTGCCGCAGTCGGTTCGTCAAACAGTAATACCTGAGGTTCCATCATCAGAGCACGGGCGATGGCCACACGCTGCTGTTGACCGCCAGAAAGATGCAGCGGGAAACGATCCACGTAGTCTGTCAGACGCAGGCGTTGCAGCAATTTTTGCGCGCGTTCCACGGCCTGAGCTTTGCTCAGCCCCAAGACTTTGCATGGTGCTTCAATCAGGTTTTGCATCACGGTCAGATGTGGCCACAGATTGTACTGTTGGAACACCATTCCGACGTTACGACGCAGTTCGCGGATCGCTTTTTCACCCGGCGTTTGGCTGAAATCGAACTGATTACCCGCAATAGAAAGTTGTCCAGAACGCGGCATCTCAAGCAGGTTTAATACCCGCAGCAGAGAGCTTTTACCTGCACCGCTCGGCCCCAGTAATACCAAGGTTTCGCCCGCAGGACATTCCAGTGTGATGTCGAACAGCGCTTGATGTGCGCCGTAAAAGCAATTAATGCCGTTTATTTGAATACTCATGCGCGTTTACTGAATAGCCATTGATGGGGCAAATGTTAACTTCCACAGAATACTTATGCAATCTTTGTGCGTTAAAATTTATTACCGCACCCCTTAATCGCTTAAGATTAGCACAATATCACCTTTTTACTGGAAAACTGGCACATTTGCCCAGCCTCGACTAAATCCTCTTGGCTGAATGCATACAAAGTGAATGAATAAGAGACTGCATTAGGTTTTATTGATGCGGCGCACTTCATTCAGTGACTGGCTAAGGTAGTCCAAAAAGGTTTTGAACAGCAGTGTCTGCCCGCGTTTAGACTCATACAAAGCGTGAATTGAGTGAGGTTCGTTAGTCCACTCGGGTAAAACATGCACCAGCGCACCGGAATCAATATGATCTAAGCAGATAAAACGCGGCAGACAGGTAATGCCGACGCCGTTAATCGCTGCATAAACGACCGCGCGCATATTATTGGTTATCAGGCGCGGAGTGACGTTGAGGGTCACTTTTTCTTTATGCACATTAATGAGACGCCATTGGCGGTTATTGTCGTCGCTTTTTTTGATTATTGTTGCATGCTGTGCAAGCTCTGAAACATCGTTTGGCATGCCAAAACGTGCAATATAATCGGGGCTACACACTAATATTTGGTGCTCAATGCACAGAGGTTTGACGTGCAGGCTCGAATCGCGCAGCGGGAGTGGCTCTGGGCGAATCGCAATATCAATACCTTCCGTGGTTAAATCAACGTCTCGGTTCATGGCTAACAGTTCAATTTCCACATCGGGATATTTTTGAATAAATCGACACACCACCGGAGCCATAAATTCTTCTGTCATCATCACCGGCGCGGCGATTTTAAGCTTGCCGCTTGGGTAGGCCAATGCGTTGCTCACCAAATCTTCGGCAATTTGCGCCTGTTGCACGGCCAGACGGCACTGCTCAGCAAATTTAAGCCCCAAATCCGTGACGTTAAAGCGCCGAGTCGAGCGCTGCAATAGACGAACGCCAAGGCTCTCCTCCAGCGATGCAATACGACGACTCAGCAAGGATTTTGATACACCGAGCGCTTTAGCTGCGGCGGTATAACCCTGATGATCGACGGCATGAACGAAGTAGAGCATATCGTTGAGATCGCATTTCATTTTATTGTCTCGTTTTTGCAACAATGTTTCCGAAAATTAGATATTTCGCTCTGTAATTGCAACCATTAACCTAGCAGCAGTTATTTTTTCTTCAAAAAATGCATTTTTTGCAAACAGAATATCTTTAGGAATCAGAATGAAATTGCTGCATATCGACTCAAGCCCATTTAGCACCCAATCGACCTCGCGCCTGCTGAGCGCCGCAATCGTGGCCCAGTTGCAGGAAAACCACCGCATTCAATCTGTCATCTACCGTGATGTCGGGCTCACACCGCCGCCACATTTAACCGAAGCCGTATTCAACGCGATGCGAAATGGCGTCGAGGGATACAGCGACGAGGTTATTCACGCCGTACAGGCCGCCAATCAGGCAATTGAAGAGCTGAAAATATGTGATGCGCTGGTGATTGGCGCCCCGATGTTTAATCACTCCATCGTGACTAATCTCAAATCTTGGATTGATCAGGTCTGTCAGGCGGGGAAAACCTTTGCTTTTACCTCACAAGGTGCGCAAGGGCTGATTGCGGATAAGCCGGTATTTATCGCTTCAACGCGAGGCGGCATCTACGCGGACGCTGTTCACCGAGCGATGGATTTTCAAGAGCCTTATTTAGTTTCCGCGCTGTCTTTGATGGGGCTAAAAAACGTCAAAATTATTCGTGCCGAGGGCGTCGATAAAACGCATCCGGGCCGATCGGAAGCGCAACGCATGGCGTTGGAGGAGATAAAAAACACCGTTTTTATCGATTAATACCGCATCTAAAAGGGAGAGAATAATGACAACACAACAATACGACCACCTCATCGTGACCGATCTGGTGAATTGGATTGAAAGCCATATCGACGATAAATTGCTAATTGATGATGTTTCACGCCAGTCCGGTTATTCCAAATGGCATATTCAGCGTAAATTTAAAGCCGTCACCGGTAAAACCATTGCCAGCTATATTCGCAACCGTAAACTCACACGCGCGGCGCTGGCGCTGCGTAAAACAGATCGTCGCGTGTTGGATATCGCCTTGTCCTGTGGGTTTGATAACCAACAGACATTTACCCGCATGTTCCGCAAACGATTTGGCATTGCACCGGGGTTATATCGCGCAAGTGCTGATGCCTCTGCTCAGAATTTCATCTACCCAATCTAGATAAATTAAACGTAGAGAAAACAATTATTCGAACTACGATGATTTTTGCAAGCGAGCTCGGTTATTCAGAACAGCGTTCTCTCTCTCTGACTTAATTCCGTTATTATCTCGGTTATTGTTGTGACTTAGATGATGACTGCGCAAGCTAAAGGGAGAGTCGGCATGGATTTACTGAAAGAGAAGAATATTGTTTTAAAATCTGTACCACAGCCACAGGTATTTCCCGATGCTCAGCAGGTAGAGCTTCTCGATGAGACCCTTCAGCTTCGCTTGGATCGCGTGCTGGCGCGTATGAAAGCATCTGGGCACGACTATCTAGTGATTTATGCCGATAAAGAGCACGGGGCTAATTTCGAATATCTAACGGGGTTTATTCCTCGATTTGAAGAAGCGTTATTAGTGCTCGCTGTGTCAGGAAAGGCATTTTTATTGTTAGGCAATGAAAACATGAAAATGTCCCAGCATGCGCGAATTGCCAATCATGCCATCTGCGTTCCTCATTTCTCACTGCCTAATCAGCCGATGGATAACCCGATGACGTTAACTCAGGCGCTGAAAGATACCGGAATTCATCACGCGTCTTCAGTGGGCATTGTGGGTTGGAAAATGTTCACTAGCCCAACAGAAAATAACGAGCAGATTTTTGATCTGCCTTATTTCATGATGAATGCTATTCAGCGCGTCGTTTCTCCTCACGCTAAGATCTGCAACGCGACGCATTTATTTATTGGCGGAGACAGCGGGGCGCGAGTCATCAATTCGGCCAACGAAATTGCCCATTACGAATATGGCGCAAATTTAGCCTCAACCTGTATGTTGCAGGCGATGAACGCGATAGAACTGAATAAAACAGAAAAAGAGATTGGGCATTATCTCACGGCGGACGGGCAGCCCAATAACGTGGTGACGATTGCCGCGTTCGGTCAGCGGTTTAAAAATGCGCGTTTATATCCGGGTGAGAATCGTATTACGCTGTCAGATCGTGCCTCGTTGACGACCAGCTACAAAGGCGGCTTATCCAGCCGTGGCGGCTACGTTGCTCATGATCAACATGATTTGCCGCCTGACCAACGGGATTATCTCAACGCCGTGGCAAAGCCTTATTATCGCGCCGTTGTTGCATGGCTTGAATATATGGCGATTGGCGTAACAGGGGATGATATTTATCAGCGTATTGAGACTGTGCTGCCTAAAGCGCAATACGGTTGGCACCTTAATCCAGGCCATTTAGTTGCCGATGAAGAGTGGATGAGTTCACCCATCTATTCGGGTTCACAGGCTAAAATACACAGCGGTATGCTGCTGCAAATTGATATTATTCCCTCAGTTCCGGGCTACGCCGGTGCCAGCGCCGAAGAGTGTGTGGCTCTTGCTAATGCCGAACTGCGTGAGCAGATTGCGCGTGAATACCCTCAGGTTTGGCAGCGTATTCAACAGCGCCGAGCCTATATTATTGAGCATCTCAACATTGCATTAGGTGAGGATATTCTACCGTTGTCTAATTTGGTGGGCTATTTACGGCCTTATTTGCTCAATAAAAATATGAGCCTTTGCGGCGAGTGATGAGGACGCATAAGGGCTGAGTTATTCAGCCCTTACATATTCATTATTTCACCTTTACCGCGGTACCACTCACGCTAACCATTAACATGCTACCGTCTTTTCCTACGGTTTCGTAATCAATATCAATGCCGACGACCGCGTTGGCGCCGAGCGATTTGGCTTGATCGTTCATTTCAGCAAAGGCTATTTCTCGTGCTTTGCGCAGCTCTTTTTCATAAGCGCCAGAACGACCACCGACAATATCGCGAATGCCCGCGAAGAAATCTTTGAAAATATTGGCGCCGAGGATGGCCTCTCCGGTGACAACGCCGCAGTAGTCAACGATAGTAAGGCCTTCGAGGGATGGAGTTGTGCTATTACGCATGGCATTGTTCCTTTAATATTGAATTACTGAATGATGGAGTTTAAGACATGCCAAAACGGATTGGGTTCGCAGCGATGACAATATTGTTGGCAATTGGCTTAGCTGGTTGCCAAAGCGCGCCGTCGCAGCACCAATTGGTCAATCGAGGTACCTATCTGGTTGAAGATCGTCATCAGGCTCAGGGCGTCGATCAGCGCATCCGGTTTTTAGTGCTGCACTACACGGCGGAAGACTTCCATTCATCGCTAAAAACGCTAACCGATGAACACGTGAGCGCGCATTATCTGGTGCCCGCGCATCCACCTGCGGAGAACGGCAAATACGTGGTGTGGCAGTTAGTGCCGGAATCGCAGCGGGCATGGCATGCGGGAGCCAGTTCTTGGCGCGGACGAACGAGCCTGAATGACACATCGATTGGTATCGAAATCGTGAACAAAGGCTACCAGCAAGGCATGTTAGGCAAAATTTGGGCACCTTATACGCCGCAGCAAATTGAGCTGGTGACCGCCCTAAGTAAAGACATAGTGCAGCGTTACGCAATTGCGCCACAAAACGTGGTGGGGCATATGGATATCGCGCCACAGCGCAAGCTTGATCCGGGGCCGTTGTTTCCGTGGCAACAGTTGGCTGAACAGGGCATTGGCGCATGGCCGGATCAAAACCGGGTAGATTATTATTTGGCGGGCAGGGCGAAAACGACACCGGTCGATGTGTTAACACTACAGAAGAAACTGGCCGCTTATGGCTACGATATCGTGCCCAGCGGCACCAATGATTCAGCGTCGCGCAACGCGATCGCCGCGTTTCAAATGCACTTTAGACCCACCAACTATCAGGGCGAACCGGATGCTGAAACAGAGGCGATGGTTGATGCCCTAATCGAAAAATATGGCAGCGTGGATCAATGACGATCGCGGTTTTGCAGACGGCCATGATCTTTAAGCCAGTGCGCAGTGCGAATAATCCCTTCGTCAATGGAAACAATCGGATGATAGCCTAACTCAAGCTGCGCACGCGTGGTATCGAGCGTCATATCGAAGTTGAGTTTTGCTACGCCATAGTGTGTTAGCGCGGGCTCTTTGGGGCTATTAGCACCAATTTTTTCCATTCCGCGTGCCATCATATCCAGCATAGGATAAGGAATTGAGCGGATTTTACATTTTACGCCCAGCTCGTCGATTAAATGCTGCAACAAGGTGTGCAGATGACGTGGCTGATGGTTTGAAATATTAAACGTTCTGCCCGACGGTGTGCTTTCGATCTGCGTTGCCAACCACATGGCATGCACCGCATTTTCTTCATAGGTCATATCCACTAACGCATCACCGCCGCGCGGCAGCAACAAGGTGCCGTGCTTGCGCATTGCGTTAAGCAAACGCGGGAGTAATACTTTATCGTGTGGGCCAAACAATCCCTGTGGGCGCAGAATGGTGAAGTGTGTTTGTGGATTAGACAGCGCTAGATTTTGAATAACGTCTTCACCCGCCGCTTTGCTACGGGCGTAGTAATTGGCGTAGCGGTTCGGGACAAAATCTTCTTTGATGTCACGATGGTGGCGATAATCAAAATAGACGGCGGGCGAGGAAATATGAATAAAGTTGCGAACTCCGTAGGCGGCGGCCCATTCGCCAAGGCGGCGGGTTGAGCGTACGTTGGCCTTCTCAAAGAGTTCTTCCGAGCCCCACGGGGAGGTAAAACCATCGCAATGCCACAGCGTATCCACATCATTCAGCATGGCCTTGGCCTGTGATGATACGAGATTGGTGAGATCGGCATGAATAAATTCCGCGCCCATTTTTTTCAATAGGTCGCCCATGGCCTGATTTTGTCCAGTAGCGCGAACGCTAATCCCTTTCTGACGTAAAAACTCAACCGCATTACGTCCGAGACCGCTGGTTGCACCGGTCACCAATACTTTCATAACTTATCCGAATCCGCAGTGTGCCTAGGTTAATAGGCGTTTTATGGCTGATGTCAGCCAGCTAGTTCATTGCCCTTACTCAAAGGGAAAGGGCGCTCTCATCGCTAATTTGACCGCTTCTAGCAACAAGGGTGCCATTCTTCCGTGAATTTACTCTACATGCAATCAGATTACGGAGAGAGAGCGTAACAATTGTTTAGTTGCTCACAGGGTACGCGTTTTATAATAGATACGAGCCGTTGCCTCAGCAGGACTTATTATGCCAAGCCATGCTGAGGCAGGGTTAACTATCGCTGCTTATTTTCCCGATCGTAGGCTTCGGCAAGCTTGGTTATTTTTTTGCTCATGCCACGGAAAATAAACAGATGAGCGGGCATCATGGCAAACCAATACAACAGGCCGCTGAATCCTGCGGGATGCCACCACGCACGTACATCCAGAACGCGTTTGTCGCCTTTGTCTTCAATGGTGAAAGTTAGGCGACCAAGGCCGGGGGCTTTCATGCCAAACATCATGGCTAACTGGCGCAGGGGTTTTACCGTAATCACTTTCCAGCCGTCGACCAAATCGCCTAGCGCGAGGGTATCGCCATCAGGCCGACCATAGGCCACTTTGTTGCCGATCATATCGTCCATTCTAGCGCGGATAGCCCAGAGAATATTGGCGTAGAAATAGCCTTCTTTGCCGCCGATTTGCTGAACCACATGCCATAGGGCTTCTGGAGAGGCACTGGTTTCTTGCTCATATCCGGCGTGCTTTGGATAGAAACCGTAGCCCGGCCGCCAGCGTTCGCGGGCTTCAGGATCGTAACCCCAGTCGGCAGAGTTCACGACTTCGGCCTCTTTATCCAACGTGTCTTGTACCGCCTGATCGAATTTGATCAGCGTTTGGGGAATGAGTCGTTCAATGGCGGTGCTGTGCGCGGGAAGATCGTGTTTTAGACCTTCGATCAACGCACGGGAAATCGTGGTGGGAACCGACGTGATCATACTGAGAAAATAGACAGAAACCCAACGCGTTGGGATTGGCAGCGGGATCATCCAACGCTTTTTACCGCTCAAGGCAATGAACCGCTCAAACATCGTTTGATAGCTGATGTATTCAGGGCCGGCGACGTCGAACACGCGGTTGCCGATGGCGGGATGGTTCAGTAACTCGGTGAGATAGGTCAGTAGATTCTCAAGGGCTATCGGCGATGTTTTTGAACGCACCCAGCGTGGCGGCGTGAGGATGGGTAGGTTATAAACCATATCACGCATCACTTCAAAAGCGGCGGAGCCCGGGCCGATGATGATGCTTGCGCGCAGTTCGGTCACCGGAATTCCGCTGGCGCGAAGTGCATCACCGGTTTCTTTGCGTGCCACTAAGTGGCGTGATGACTCGCCGTTGGGCTGAAGGGCGCCGAGAAAAATAATTTGTTTCACGCCTGAATCGCGCAGTGCTTCGCAGGTATTTTGGGCTGCATTAATTTCACCGGTCACGAAATCATGGCTATCACCCATGCCGTGAACCAGATAATAAACGACATCAATATCAGCCACGGCGGCGGGTAGGGTTTCTGGTTTATGAAGATCGACGTACTGACATTCGACGCGTGGCCAAGCCTGTTCACGTAGCCAGTCAATGCGGCGTGCGGCGGCTCTGACTGAATGGCCTTCTTCAACTAATTTTGGGATCAGGTGTTGTCCGATATAGCCGCTGGCACCCAGCACTAAAATCCTTTGTGGGGTCATAGTTAAACCTAAGCAGATGAGAATATATTTTATTATTTTAGGATGACGCCCGCAGCGCTGGGATAAGCGTGCGGGCTATGACTTATGTTAGCCGTAAATAGCTTTGCTGGCTGTGGTGCTGCTCTGAGTATTGATAGATTGTTTAAACTCTTTCCATAAGGAAACCAGTTTCTCCAAATCTGAACGTGAGACGTCGAGATGCGTCACAATACGCGTGACCGGGCCTGCACTCATCAGTACGCCGCGCTCTTTCATCCATCCGCCTAATTGAGCGGCTTCATGCGCAGGGACTTTGAGGAACAGCATGTTAGTTTGTGCTCCTGGCGCCATGACTTCGACCCCAATGGCACTGAGCTCATTCGCCAGCCACTGCGCGTTATCATGGTCTTCTCGCAGACGTTCAACGTTGTTGAGCAACGCATAGCGTGCCGCTTCGGCCAAAATACCGGCCTGACGCATCCCACCACCGACCATTTTACGCCAGCGACGTGCTTGCTTGATGTATTCAGCGCTGCCGCACAAAAGCGAACCAATCGGCGCGCCCAGTCCTTTGGAAAGGCAAATGGTAAGCGTGTCGCAGTACTGTGTCAGCGTCGATAGGGGGACGTTAAGCGCCACCGTGGCATTCATAATACGCGCGCCGTCGACGTGCAGAGCAAGGCCTTTCTCACGCGTGAATACCCATGCCTGTTGCAGATAGTCGAGCGGTAAAACTTTACCGTTATGGGTATTTTCGATGCACAGCAGTTTGGTGCGCGCAAAATGAACATCATCGGGTTTGATAACGCTGGCGACGACGTCGAGCGGCAAAGTGCCATCGGCTGCGGCATCAATGGGCTGTGGCTGGATACTGCCGAGAACCGCAGCGCCACCGGCCTCAAACAGATAGTTATGCGCCTTTTGTCCAACGATATACTCTTCACCACGTTGGCAATGTGTCAGCAGCGCTACCAAATTTGCTTGTGTACCCGTTGGTAAAAACAGTGCGGCTTCTTTACCGGTAAGCTCGGCGGCTTCTTGTTCAAGCAGGTTAACGCTGGGGTCGTCACCATAAACATCATCGCCGACTTCGGCACGAGACATGGCTAAACGCATGGCGTCACTTGGACGGGTAACGGTATCACTACGAAGATCGATCACGTACTGCTCCTTAATCCCTTGGTTTTGCGCTGGCTGACGCTTGGCTTCAACGTGGGGTGTAGATTATTGAGTAGGATTTTTATAAACCTTATTCTTTGTAGCATGCGCGTTTGTAGACTCAAAACTGAAAATGGCAGATAGCGAATGATCTGCGGCAACGACCGCAAATTAGATGAAAAAACGGCGCAGAATTTCTGCGCCGGATGAGTGAGTTCGCAAGAGAAGAACGCGAGGGGTTAGCGCAGCCAGTTGGTTTTGGCTAGTTCCACCACTTCGTCACCGCGACCGTTAATAATGGCGCGTAGCATATAAAGGCTGAAGCCTTTTGCCTGTTCAAATTTGATCTGCGGCGGCATAGCCAGCTCTTGCTTGGCGGTAACCACGTCGACGACGACCGGCCCATCGTGAGCGAAAGCTTCAGCCAGCGCGCTATTTAGCTCAGAGGCTTTTTCTACCCGAATGCCCTTAATCCCTGCGGCGTTCGCAATGGCGGCAAAGTCAGGATTGTGTAAGTCGGTACCATCGGTGAGATAGCCACCGGCCTTCATTTCCATCGCCACAAATCCCAACACGCTATTGTTGAAAATAACAATTTTGACCGGCAATTTTTGCTGAGCCAGCGTGAGGAAATCGCCCATTAGCATGGTAAATCCACCGTCACCGCATAGGGCGATAACCTGACGATCGGGGTGGCTTCCTTGCGCACCTAGGGCCTGTGGCATTGCGTTAGCCATGGAACCATGGTTGAACGATCCCAGCAAACGGCGTTTGCCGTTCATTTTGAGATAGCGCGCAGCCCATACGGTTGGCGTACCGACATCGCAGGTAAAGATGGCATCTTCGCTGGCCAGTTCGCTGATTTGCTGCGCCAAATATTGTGGATGAATCGGCTGGTCGTCGTTGGAGGTCGCCAGTGCATCCAGATCTTTACGCGCCTTGTGGTAGTGCTCTAACGCTTGGTCCAAGAACTGGCGATCGCTGCGAGTTTCAAGCTTAGGCAGCAGCGCTTGGAGCGTTGATTTCACATCGCCGAGCAACGGTAAATTGACGGCGCAGTGCGAACCGATGCTGGCCGCATTGGTATCCACCTGCACGATGGTGGCGTTAGTTGGATAAAACGCACGGTACGGGAACTGGGTGCCGAGCAAAATCAGGGTATCGGCGTTCATCATGGCATGGTAGCCCGAGGAGAAGCCGATAAGACCCGTCATCCCAACGTCATACGGATTATCCCATTCCACGTGCTCTTTACCGCGCAGCGCATGAACAATCGGCGCTTTTATCTTTTCCGCAAGTTGGATCAGCTCGTCATGGGCACCTTCACAGCCGCTGCCGCACAGCAGGGTGATTTTTTTGCCGCTTTCCAGAATGTTTTTAAAGGCTTCCAGCTCGCTTTCCGGTGGTAAAACGCGAGGCAGCAAAGGCGTGTGCCAAACGGGGTTGGCATCTTCCGGTGCGGGACGCAGTGCAACATCACCCGGTAGCACAATGACCGAAACGCCTTTCTTGAGAATGGCCTGACGCATTGCCACTTCAAGCGCTTGAGGGAGCTGTTCTGGGTTGGAAATGAGTTCACAGTAATGGCTGCATTCACGAAACAGCTCTTGTGGATGTGTTTCTTGAAAATAGCCGCTGCCGATTTCGCTGGAAGGGATGTGCGCCGCGATGGCGAGTACCGGAACGTGGTTGCGGTGACAATCAAACAGGCCATTGATTAGATGAAGGTTGCCTGGCCCACAGGACCCCGCGCAGACAGCGAGCTGTCCGGTAAGCTGTGCTTCGGCACCGGCGGCAAAAGCCGCGACTTCTTCATGGCGTGTGCCAATCCAACGTATGGTTCCCATTCTTAATAGGCTATCGCTAAGGCCGTTTAAGGAGTCGCCGGTGACGCCCCAAATACGTTTTACGCCAGCCTGATCGAGTGTTTTAGCGACTAGGGTTGCAACAGTTTGCTTCATGAACACCTCCCTTGAATGAATTCAGGTAGCTCGCTCATTGATGCTTTCAGTGAGCGAGTGAAAGTCACGGCGCTGTCGGCAATGCCGAGTGCATTGTCTGCCATCGAGAAGACCACTATACATTTTGTATTATTAATATTGTAGAAATGTTATAGCAATGAGGCATTACTGAAAGGTATTGGAAGGGAGGATGGGGCGAAATAAGCGGGTCATCGGTGGATAAAAAAACAGGACGACCCGACTGATTAGGCAAAACCGTTAGGCAATAACGACATCACTATTTAGCTGGCAAGAGCAGGCAAGTACATACCCTTGCGCGATTTCGTCCGGCGTCAGCGTCATGGTGCTGCTGGTGGTGTAATCGCCGCTAAGAATGCGGGTTTTACAGCAACCACAAACCCCTGCACGGCAGGCCGCCTGAATAGGAAGCTTGTTTTGTTCCATCGCAAACAGCAGCGTTGCGCCCACCGGTGCATGATAGGTATGCAACGGCGTATTGGTGGTGAGCTTGAGCGTTGCACCATCGGCATCGTTATCGGCTACCACTTGGAACTGTTCTTGATAGAAGTTTTGCGCTGGAACGCCCAGATCGAGCGCGAGTTGTTTGACCGCTTTCATGTAAGGCGCAGGGCCACAGGTCATCACGGTGCGGCTAGCAATATCAGGGCAAATCTGTTCCAGCGTTTCACGCGTAATTCTACCGGTCAAAAACTCTGTGGTAGCCTCGCTTTCAGCCATGAGCGTTAGCTTCAGCTGTGAATAACGTGCATCAAGATCGCGCCACTCATTGGCAAAAATCACGTCGCGTGGGGTTCGCACATTGAAAATAACCTGCACATGGGCTTCTGGACGATTCGCCAATAGCCAGCGGGTCATGGACATAATCGGCGTCACACCACAGCCAGCGGCCAGCATCAGGTAGCGATCGGCGGGGGCATTGGCGCAGGTGAATTCGCCTTGCGCATCGGACAGCCACAGCTGTTGCCCCGGATGAACTTCCTGTGTCAGCCAGCGCGAGCCTTCGCCGTCGGGCAAGCAACGCACGCTGATCGTAATGAATTTACTTTGCCCCGGAGACGAAGACAGCGTGTAAGCGCGCAGCGTTTCTTCGCTATCACGAATGCTCACCAGCGCATATTGCCCCGGATGATAACGGTAGAAATCGTGGCAAATAAGAGAAATTGTCCAGACGTCCGGCGTTTCCTGATGAATGGAATGCACCTGCATCTGATTAGGGCAGAGGGGAGTTGGCATTGTCATCATGTTTTCTCAATTCGAAAGCCGCAGACCCGAAGGGCTGCGGCTTTAAGGTGACATCAAGTGCGATTACGCGCCCAGAATTTCGGTCATATCTGCTTCAACCGTGGAGATGGAACGCATGCCGAATTTTTCATTCAGAATGGCCAGCAGGTTGTCGGTCAAGAAGCCCGGAGCCGTTGGGCCGGTGTAGATATTCTTCACACCCAGAGACAGTAGGGTCAGCAGGATCACGATAGCTTTCTGTTCAAACCAAGACAGAACCAAGCTCAGTGGCAAATCGTTCACGCCACAGCCTAATGTTTCAGCCAGTTTCACTGCTAACATGATTGCGCCGTAGGCATCGTTACACTGACCGACGTCCAGCAAGCGTGGCAAGCCTTCCAGAGTACCGAAGTCCAGCTTGTTGAAACGATATTTACCGCAGGCTAAGGTCAAGATCAGGCAATCTTGAGGCACGGCGCGGGCGAAATCGGTGAAGTAGCTACGTTCAGCGCGGCTACCGTCACAGCCACCCACCAAGAAGACGTGGCGCAGTTTTTTCTGTGACACTAAGTCGATGACGGTATCTGCTGCGTTCAGCAAGGTCTGGCGACCAAAACCGACGGTGATCATGTGTTCGATTTCGTTGTATGGGAAGCCTTCGCACACTTGAGCCTGAGCGATGATCTGGCTGAAATCGTCACCTTCTAAATGACGCGCACCTGGCCAGCCAACGATGCTACGGGTCCAAATACGGTCAGTGTAGTTACCGACGTTAGGATCGATGATGCAGTTAGAGGTCATCAAAATTGGGCCAGGGAACTTGGCAAATTCGGTTTGCTGGTTCTGCCAGCCGCTGCCGTAGTTACCCACCAAATGCTTGAATTTTTTCAGTTCAGGGTAGCCGTGTGCAGGTAACATTTCACCGTGGGTATAGACGTTTACGCCAGTCCCTTCGGTTTGTTCCAGCAGCATACGCAGGTCTTTCAGGTCATGGCCTGAAATCAGAATGGCTTTGCCTGCAACAGGGCGAACGTTAACGGAGGTTGGCGTTGGATGACCGTAAGCGTCGGTTTCACCTTTGTCCAGAATCGCCATCACGTTGAAGTTCATTTTGCCAATGCCCATGGCATTATTCAGCAGTGTATCAACGTCGCGTGGCTGAGTACCTAACCATGCCATATAGGCGTGGAATTCAGCATAAATATCATCGCTGTACTGGCCGAGAACGTGGGCGTGTTCCATATAGGCCGCCGCACCTTTCAAACCATACAGGTTTAGCATGCGCAGGCCGTGAACGTCGTCGCCGATTTCTGCTTTATCGTTGTTGAGCGCGAATTCTTCAGCCTGTTTGCGCAGCGTGGCAAGGTCTGAACCCGCCAGCTGTAAATCAGCTAATGGATGATCAACCTGTGCGTTCGCGTCAACCGCGCGGCAGGCCATCATCAGCGCATCGCGCATTTCCAACGCTTCACGGGCATAACCGACGATACGTTCTGAATCGAAGTTAACGTTAGTCAGCGTAGAGAAGAAGGCGCGAGGCACGAAGTTATCAATATTGTGGTCGATAATGCCCAGCTCGCGTGCTTTCAGTGCCCATGCAGACAGGCCTTGTAATGCTGCAACCAGCAGATCTTGTAGGTCAGACGTTTCAGCAGTTTTGCCACACATACCTTGGGCGAAAGAACAGCCATTACCCGCAGGCGTTCGGATGGTTTGTTCACATTGGACACAGTACATTCTGGGCTTCCTTTTAAAGTTGCATTTATTATGCTTGTTTTAAGAGTAGTCCCGTCCAGTGAGGTAAAAAAGGAATTTTTGAGGCAACCTTAGCTTTGTTTGATATAGCGCAAATTAAGTTGTAAGTGAGAATTATTCAGAGGAAAAAGACTAAAACTTTTTAGGTATGTCATGAGGTTATTGACCCCATGACATACTTTTTAAGGCGGGAATTATGAGGAGAAAACGGCCATCAGAACCGGAGCGATCAGGCTTAAGGCAAAGCCATGAACGATGGCGGCAGGCACTAATTCTAAGCCACCGCTGCGTTGTAGAACCGGCAGCGTGAAGTCCATAGATGTTGCGCCGCACAGGCCCAACGCGGATGAGCGGCTGCGCTGTACCAGCGTGGGGATCATCATAATGGCAAATAATTCACGCGCCAGATCGTTAAAGAAGGCCGCGCTGCCGATCACCGGGCCAAACGCATCGGTCATCATGATCCCTGAAAGGGAGTACCAGCCGTAGGCAGACGCAATGGCTAAACCTGTTTTAATGGGTAGTCCCAGCAACAGGGCCGCGATGGCACCGCCGACCAACGCGCTCACACACACCAGCACGGCGATAATCATGCCGCGGCGGTTAAGAATGATTTGTTTGAGTGACATGCCGCTATTACGCAGCTGCAACCCGACCAGCAACAGCAGGAAGATCAGCGCATATTCACTGCCGTGAGAAGCGTAACTGAGCCATGACCACTGCGTTAAACCGAGCGCAAAACCACCCACCACTACGCCGCACAGCTTGAGCGATTCCAGCGCCATGTGCAGACGGGAAGGGAGTTCTTCCTGTTTATGGGGTACAACCCAAGGGCGCTTTTTTTCCAGTAGCAGTAACGCAATAAGATTGGCCACGATGATGCAAATAAAGAATACCGAAGCATACTGAAAAATAAGCCACAGGTTCTCGCTGAGGTTATCGAGAAAGGCGAGGCTGATGCCCATAAAAAACAGAATAACGTAAACCATCCAGCTAAGCAGACGGTTGATTAATACCACTAAGCTCTTTTGGCGTAGAGGGATTAGGTAGCCGAGCAGAAGCGGCACCAAGATAATGAGCAGTCCCGAGTACATGGAAAACCTAAATTGCGGAGAATAATGGCGATACGCTACCCAAAAGGGTTTGGTGAGTAAAGCGTGGCAGAGGAATTGATAAAACAAGCCGAATGGTTTGGCGTTTTACTCTCCACGAACTGAATAGGCAGAAGAAAATCGGGCATCACATCTCAGTGAGTGCTTGACCAGACAGCGTTTTTTTTTCATTCTCAGATGAATGCATCCGTAAGGGAGAGTAGCAATGTATCTAGAACGGATCGAAATTGTCGGATTCAGAGGGATAAATCGCCTCTCTTTGACGCTGGATGAGAATACGGTTCTTATCGGCGAAAATGCGTGGGGCAAATCGAGCCTTTTGGATGCGCTGACGCTGTGTCTTTCACCTAACGCCGATCTCTATCACTTCGAATCGCAAGATTTTTATTTTCCTCCCGGTGATGAAGGCGCAAAAGAGCGCTATCTACAAATTATCTTTGTATTTTGTGAGTCGGATGTAGGGCACCACAACGCGCCCCGTTATCGACCCCTGTCGTCGCTATGGCAAAATGGGGACGACCGTTTTCAACGCATCTATTTTCGTCAGGAAGGCGAGTTGTGTGACGATGGCACGGTGTGTACGTGGCGTTCTTTTCTCGATCAAAATGGCGAGCCGCTTCAACTACATCACGTCGATAAACTGGCGCGTGAGGTTGTTCGGTTACATCCGGTGCTACGCCTGCGTGATGCGCGCTTTATTCGCCGACTGCGTCCGAACGTATTAGCAGAACGCCAGATCCCCGATCAGGCGGAAGTGGCCCAACAGCTTGACGATCTGACGCGTGAAATGGTGCGTAACCCGCAGAAGCTGAGCAACAGCGAACTGCGTCAGGGCTTGAATGCCATGCAGTTGCTGCTGGAACACTATTTTGCTGAACAGGGGCAACAGCCGCAGAACTCGCGCCGTCGAAAGCGTCATAGCGACGAAGTACACGGGCGTCAGGCATGGCGTTCGCTCGAAAATATGAATCAAATGGTGGCTGAATCCGGTAGCCGAAATATGCGGTTGATTTTACTTGGGCTGTTTTCAACGCTATTGCAGGCTAAAGGTGCGATCACGCTCGATCCTCATGCGCGTCCGCTGCTGCTGGTGGAAGATCCTGAAACTCGCCTGCATCCCATTATGCTGTCGGTGGCGTGGGGGCTGCTCAATCAGCTGCCGCTGCAAAAAATCACCACTACCAACTCGGGCGAATTGCTTTCACTGGTGCCGGTTGATCGCGTATGTCGTTTGGTGCGCCAGTCAAACCGCGTGGCAACCTATCGTATTGGCCCGCAGGGGATGTCACCTGAAGATAGCCGGCGGATTGCCTTCCACATTCGATTTAATCGGGCATCGACACTGTTTGCTCGTTGCTGGCTGTTGGTTGAGGGTGAAACGGAGGTTTGGTTGCTCAATGAGCTCGCTCGCCAGTGCGGCTACCATTTCGAAACGGAAGGGATCAAAGTTATCGAGTTTGCCCAGTGCGGTATTCGTCCGCTGGTGAAATTCGCACGGCATATGGGACTTGAGTGGCATGTACTGGTGGACGGCGACGATGCGGGGCGTAAGTATGCCGCTGCGGTACGTGCGTTGACCGAGCATGCTAAGGAGAACGAACGCGATCGTCTGACCGCGCTACCTGCGCCGGATATGGAGCATTACATGTACCGTGAGGGGTTTGCGTCGGTGTATCACGATATCGCAGGCCTACCGAGCAACGTACCGCTGTCAGCGCGTAAGGTGATCACCAAAGCGATACACCGCTCATCTAAACCCGACTTAGCTATTTCTGTGGCGGCACAGGCTGAAGTTTGGGGCAGAGATTCTGTGCCTGCGCTTATCAAAGGGATGTTTTCACGAGTGATTTGGTTGGCACGCGGTAAGGCAGAGTAGCTAAGGCAGAGTAACAAGATAGCCGCCATTCGTATTCAGAATGGCGGATTCTGTGTGAGATTTAGCGACTCAATGCCGCGTGAGCGGCGGATTCCAGATCGTCCAGCAACTGGTAACGGCGACGATATTCTGCCCGTTTTTTGCTGGCGATTTCTTCCAACGATTTTCGGGCAATCGTTAGTGGCAGGCGGAAATAACCTTCCTGCGTTGTTTCTGCGCCGATTGAGAGCCAGAAGCTGTCGTAGTCTGACATCATCTTGCTGCTTTTCTTTTTGTTGTAGCGCCAGTTTTTATAGATATGGGTGTCATTGCCCACGGCTAATATCTGTTCGCATCCCACGCTGTTGGCAAATAAGCAAAGTGCCTGCATCAAAAGGCGTTTAGGAAATAAACCATGGCATTCTTTAGTAGCGGTTTGAATAAGCTCATGCGGGACCGAACGTTTTGGCCCTTGTAATCCACCGACGAACAGCGTTTTTTTACCTAAATAGGTGAGCAAGGTAAAGGTGCATTCAGAAAGCATGGTGCCTTCATCGTTATAAAATAATAACGACAGCTCGCCTTCCTTATTCAGACTATCAATTGGGCTGATCCCGATACGGAATAGCTGGCCGTTTTTGCCTGTCATTTCACACAGATAATAGGGTTTGGCATTATATATTTTACGCAAAATGCTCTGCGGCAACGCGTCATCCATCATCTGGTAGTGTTCGCCAATGGCTTTGACGGCATCTTGGCGCTTGAAGTGAACATTCAGATAGGGATGATGAAGCTTACACGGCAGGCGTGGCTGGGCTAAAAGCACGTCCTGACAGCTAGGGATAGCCGCAATGTTTTCCAGCAGCTTTATCGTTGTGACTGGGGCTAGCAACGTTCTGAGCGCAAATTTCACGCGGTAATTTTTCGCATGCCAAAGACGCCCCGGCTTTAAGTCTCCTTTTACGAGAGAATTAAAGAGTTGGAAACCCGTCATGGATGAATCTGCTGTGCGTTCGACGCTGATTTGAGACATACGATATACCTGATAGAACGTTGCTGTATTTAATTTCTAGCAAGTAGTTAAACAGGCTAAACCTCAACGGCAATTAAATCGGCGAGCTAGGTGAACGTATTTTAAATAATTATTTGATTGTCGTTGATGATTTATTTAGTGAATGAGTGAGTTGAGCGGCCAAATAACTATTGGTGTTAATTATTAGACGGTTAATTAATCATAAGCGGAAGGAGAGCGGGTTGCCCTTGAAAAAAAAGGAAACGCCACTATCTAACAAGGAGGAAGATAGCGTATTGCCATGATGATAAGTGCTATAAAACAATGCCAGCGCGGGGCTGGCATGGAGCAAAAGTGGTTCCTTCGTTTGCGGAGGGGACGTTAGGCTGTCATCTCTACTTCGATGGGAACGATGGCGTTGGCGTGGTTGCCCTTAGGGCCTTCTTGCACATTAAATTGGACCTGTTGCCCAGCCTTCAGTGTGCGGTAACCTTCCATCTGAATTGAAGAATAGTGAGCAAAAATGTCTTCGCCGCCATTCACAGGACAGATAAAGCCAAAACCTTTAGCATTATTGAACCATTTAACAGTACCCGTCTCCATGCTTATACAACCCTCGCCATGCTGTGATAAGAGATTTGCACGATTAACCCAGAGTCATCGGCAAAGCTCGCTATGTATGTTATGAGATAAGATTGATGCCCTTCATTCTTCGAACCGTGGGTCTTGGTTGATGCGAAACCTCGGTTGAGTGCGAGGGCAGATACAGGACGTGTTCTTAACATGTTCGATTAACGCACCCACAAGCGGTGCTGAACAGCTTAGGAACACCCCCTACGGGTGCCGAAAAGATCTGTTAATCAAGCGATTAATATCTTCAGTTTGAAACAGAGGCTTATCGGTCGAAACGGCATCGATTTGTATGAATCGTCACCAGCTTACAAATTTACACTCTAGTGTATGCCGCTAGTTCGTCAAGCAATGGCTATTTTTAACACAGTGCATTGTGATGAAAGTTTGAAGCAGATAACGCTATTTAGATGAATCGGGCGAAATTTAATCACTTAATGCAACGCAAATAACACAACTGTGAAGATTTGTGTCACAGTTAAGTCACTAGCAAGAAAGACATGTAGTTATGCGATCGTAGTCTGTATCGCATGATTGTTAACAGAGAATGGGCAGGACATGGCAAACCAAAACGACTGGCTGAATTTCGAACAATTAGCCGACAGCAAACAAATCGATGAGGTAAAACCGCCGTCAATGTATAAAGTTATACTTAACAATGACGATTACACACCGATGGAATTTGTGATTGACGTCCTGCAAAAGTTTTTTTCATATGATATTGAACGTGCAACGCAGTTGATGCTTACTGTGCATTATAAAGGAAAAGCGATTTGCGGTGTTTTCACCGCTGAGGTGGCGGAAACAAAAGTCGCTCACGTCAATCGGTATGCGCGGGAGAACGAGCATCCACTGTTGTGTACGTTAGAAAAGGCCGGTTAACGGCCGCTTAAATGGGGGAGGTGCCTATGCTCAATCAAGAACTGGAACTCAGTCTCAACATGGCGTTCGCCAGAGCGCGCGAGCATCGCCATGAGTTTATGACCGTGGAGCACCTGCTGCTGGCACTGCTTAGTAACCCTGCTGCGCGTGAAGCGCTGGAGGCTTGCTCTGTTGATCTAGCCGCTTTGCGTCAAGAACTCGAAACCTTTATTGAACAAACCACACCCACGTTACCTAACGGTGAAGCCGAGCGTGATACTCAGCCTACGCTGAGTTTCCAACGCGTTCTGCAGCGTGCTGTTTTCCATGTTCAGTCCTCAGGCCGCAATGAAGTTAGCGGCGCGAACGTACTGGTCGCGATTTTCAGCGAGCAAGAGTCTCAGGCTGCGTATCTGTTGCGCAAGCACGACGTGAGCCGCTTGGATATCGTGAACTTCATCTCGCATGGCACACGCAAAGACGAAACTGGACAGGCGCCAAATGCCGAAAATCCAGCACCGGAAGAGCCTGCTAGCGGTGAAGATCGCATGGAGAACTTCACCACGAACTTAAACCAGCTTGCACGCGTCGGCGGTATCGATCCGTTGATAGGCCGCGATAAAGAGCTGGAGCGTGCGATTCAGGTGTTGTGCCGTCGTCGTAAAAACAACCCGCTATTGGTTGGGGAGTCCGGCGTCGGTAAAACCGCGATTGCGGAAGGGCTTGCTTGGCGAATTGTGCAGGGCGACGTGCCTGAGGTGATGGCGGACTGCACCCTGTATTCACTGGATATTGGTTCATTGCTGGCGGGTACAAAATACCGCGGCGACTTTGAGAAGCGCTTTAAAGCGTTGCTCAAACAGCTTGAACAAGATACCGATAGCATCCTGTTTATCGATGAAATTCATACCATCATCGGTGCGGGTGCAGCGTCTGGTGGGCAGGTTGATGCGGCTAACCTGATCAAACCGCTGCTGTCTAGCGGCAAGATCCGCGTGATCGGATCGACGACCTATCAAGAGTTCAGCAATATCTTTGAAAAAGATCGCGCCTTGGCGCGTCGTTTCCAGAAGATCGATATTACTGAGCCAACCCCAGATGAAACGGTACAGATCCTTAATGGTCTGAAACCAAAATATGAAGCTCATCATGACGTGCGCTATACCGCGAAAGCGATTCGCGCGGCGGTTGAGCTGTCGGTTAAATACATCAATGACCGTCATTTGCCAGATAAAGCCATTGACGTTATTGATGAAGCGGGCGCTCGTAGCCGTTTAATGCCGGTGAGCAAGCGTAAGAAAACCGTCAACGTCGCTGATATTGAATCTGTGGTCGCTCGCATTGCGCGCATTCCAGAGAAAACCGTATCAGCCAGCGATCGCGACGTGCTGAAAAGCTTGGGCGACCGTCTGAAAATGTTGGTGTTTGGACAGGATAAAGCCATCAGCGCGCTGACCGAA
Source organism: Hafnia sp. CBA7124 (assembly GCF_002355555.1). Taxonomy (NCBI): domain Bacteria; kingdom Pseudomonadati; phylum Pseudomonadota; class Gammaproteobacteria; order Enterobacterales; family Hafniaceae; genus Hafnia; species Hafnia sp. CBA7124. The sequence continues at coordinate 1,584,130 of NZ_AP017469.1, forward strand.
GCGATCAAAATGAGTCGTGCTGGTTTAGGTCAAGATCATAAGCCGGTCGGTTCGTTCTTGTTTGCTGGCCCAACGGGCGTAGGTAAAACCGAAGTCACGGTCCAATTGGCGAAAGCCTTGGATATTGAGCTGCTGCGTTTTGATATGTCCGAATATATGGAACGTCATACCGTTAGCCGTTTGATTGGTGCGCCTCCGGGATACGTCGGCTTTGACCAAGGTGGTCTGCTGACGGATGCGGTGATCAAACATCCTCATGCGGTTCTATTGCTGGATGAAATCGAAAAAGCGCATCCTGACGTCTTCAACCTGTTATTACAGGTGATGGACAACGGCACCTTAACGGATAATAACGGCCGTAAAGCCGATTTCCGTAACGTGATTTTGGTGATGACGACCAACGCCGGTGTGCGTGAAACTCAGCGTAAATCAATTGGCTTTGCGCAGCAGGATAACAGCACCGACGCGATGGAAGAGATCAAGAAGGTGTTCACGCCAGAGTTCCGTAACCGTCTGGATAACATCATTTGGTTCAACCATCTGTCGACTGACATTATTCAGCAGGTGGTGGATAAGTTCATCGTCGAACTGCAGGCTCAACTGGATGCTAAAGGCGTTTCGTTGGAAGTGAGCGAAGCAGCGCGTTTGTGGCTGGCAGAGAAAGGCTACGATCACGCGATGGGCGCTCGTCCTATGGTACGTGTGGTGCAGGAAAATCTGAAAAAACCGTTGGCGAACGAATTGCTGTTTGGTTCGTTGGTGGACGGTGGCTCTGTCACCGTTGATTTGAGCGAAGATAAGCAGCAGTTAACGTATGAATTTTGTAGCGCACAGAAGCGTAAAGCCGAAGACGCCCTACATTAACCGAAGTTTAAGAAGTAAAAGAAAAGAGCGCCAAAAGGCGCTCTTTTTTTATGGCTGAAATTTAAGTTTTTCAGCTAACTCTCAGTGATATTTATGTGTCTCGTCAGACCGTCATATCACCGCGAGTATAATTTATGCCGCAGATGCGTGAACGCAGGTGCGCAGGGTGAGCCTATCAGCGGCTACGGAAGACAATGCGGCCTTTGCTCAGGTCGTACGGGGTCAGCTCTACAGTGACTTTGTCGCCCGTCAGAATGCGGATGTAGTTTTTACGCATTTTACCGGAGATGTGAGCGGTAACGACGTGTCCGTTTTCTAATTCAACGCGGAACATCGTGTTTGGTAACGTATCAAGTACGGTACCTTGCATTTCAATATTGTCTTCTTTGGCCATCGAATCCTCTAGGTATGAGTACCATATTTTTTAATCGGCAAGATAATGCCGAAAAACCCCGATTATGTAAAGGAGTGTCGGTGGTTCTTCATCCATTACGGGCAATTTTGATGGGGTTTTATCGCAAACTCGCGTGAAATAATAGTTTGGGGTTTCCAGCAGGCGGGATTAATTACCTTATTCTGGTCAATCCGTAAGTGGTGTAAATAATCACTGCGCGGGATATTACGCGCACCTAACGACTCAGTGTGCGCGTTAAGCACCTGACAGTCAATTAATGTTCCCCCAAACGACACAAAATGCTCACAAAACGCAATTAGAGCCGTTTTGGAGGCGTTTGTGGCGCGGCTGAACATCGACTCGCCGCAAAAGAGAGAGCCTTGTAACACGCCGTACAGGCCGCCTACGAGCCGATCTTCTTGCCAGACCTCAACGGAGTGCGCATGGCCAAGTTCGTGCAACTTCACATAAGCTTGCTGCACGTCCTCACCAATCCATGTGCCTTCTTCGCGTTGATCGGCGCATTCACGAATGACATCGGCAAACGCCTGATTAATCGTGACTTCAAAATCGTGCTTACGTAAAAATTTCGCCATGCTACGGCTAATGTGCAACTCATGCGGGAATAAAACCGCACGTGGATCGGGCGACCACCAGAGGATGATGTCCCCCGGTGTGAACCATGGGAATATCCCCGCACCGTAGGCGGCAAGTAAACGGGCAGGGCGTAAATCCCCGCCAATGGCCAGCAACCCGTTCGGTTCACGCAGTGCGAGATCCGTTGGGGGAAATAACGTTGATTGCCGATCCAGTTGCATGATGCGCATCAAAATATTCCAATCTGAATGAAAAACATCATTGGCCTGTTAATTATTACCCGTATTAACTATAGCCGCTGGCACAGCTGATAATATCGGCCTTTTTCGTCAAGAAGTTTAGCGTGATGCCCTTGTTCGACGATCTGGCCATTTTCCATCACGCAGACCCGATCCATTTTATCCAAGCCTTGCAGGCGATGAGTAATTAAGATCAGCGTTTTGTGTTGGCAGTGCTGCATGATCAGCTCAAGGATTTGCTTCTCTGTGTCAGCGTCTAAGCCTTCAGTGGGTTCATCCAATAGCAGCAGCGGTGAGCGATGCAGCAGCGCACGAGCAATACCTAAGCGACGCTGTTCGCCGCCTGAAAGCGGTCGGCCGCCGTCGCCGAGCCATGCATTTAGCCCTGTATCTTCTAGCAATTTGCCTAAGCCTACCTGCTCCAATACGGTTTTTAGTTCAAGATCGGTCGCTTGGTCATTGGCGATTTTTAAATTATCACGCAGCGTTGAGCTGAAAACATGTACGCGTTGGCTGACGACGCCAGTGGCTTGTCGCAGCGTTGCTTCATCAAAGTCAGGTAGCGGCATATCATTCAGGCGAATTTCGCCCTGAGAGCAGTCCCATGCGCGTGTTATCAGCTGTAACAGGGTTGATTTACCACAGCCGGTACGTCCGAGCAGGGCGATTTTCTCTCCGTGCTGCACCGAAAGGGAAATATCGTTAAGTACTGAAACCGGTTGATTTGGATAGCTAAAGCTCACGTGGTCAATGTTAACGGCAATCTGTTCACTCAGTGCGGGGCCTGATCGAGGGAATGTTACCTCGGGTTTTTGCTCAATCATCTGCGCTACGCGGGTTGCTGATGCGGTGACCTGTCCCAAATGCTGGAAGGCACCGGCAACCGGAGCTAAGGCTTCAAAAGCGGCCAGAGATGAGAAGACAAACAGCGCTATCAGCGCACCGGGCTGGGCATAGTGCCCAACGCCACCGGCGGCGAGCCAGAGCATTAAGGTGAACGTTAACCCTGAAGCCAAAATCATCAAAGCCTGTGCGGCACCGGTTAAAGACGCTTGCTTCTGCTGTTGCTGTTGCCAGTCGCGCTCTTTGGCATCCAGCGCCTGACGAAAGCGGTCAGCCGCGCCGTAGATGGCGAGTTCTGCTTGCCCTGCAACCCACGTAATTAATAAAGTGCGGTAGTCGGCACGGAGTTCAGTGAGCGCAATCCCAACGGGCTTTCCTGCTTGATAAAAACCTAGCGGCAAACAAAACAGCAGCAACAACATGATGCCGCCCAGCGTGATTGCTAGCGTAGGATCGAACCAAGATAAACCGGCCGTAACGACCACGATCACCACGATGGCGCTAATCAGCGGAGATATTACGCGGAGATAGAGATGATCGAGGGTGTCTACGTCAGCAACCAAACGGTTGAGTAACTCCGCCTGACGAAAACGCGCAATGGCTCCCGGCGACAGCGGCAGTATTTTACTAAAGGTGAATACGCGTAGATGGGAAAGCACGCGAAACGTTGCATCATGGCTGACAACGCGCTCGGCGTAGCGCCCTGCGGTACGGATAATCGCCGCTCCGCGTACGCCAGCGGCTGGCAGCATATAGTTAAACGTCATCAGCCCTGCTAGCCCAGCCAGCGCTGAGGCAGCAAGGAACCAACCCGAAAGCATCAAAAGCCCAATGCTGGCGAGAAGGGTAATGATAGCCAGAACTACGCCCAGTGAGATGAGGAACCAGTGGCGACGATAGAGTGCTAAAAACGGCAAAAGTACGCGCATGGTTATAGCTCCTTACTACGGGTTGCAAGCAGATCGGCAAAAGGCCCTTTTTGCTGGCTGAGCTCGGTATAAGCGCCGCGCTGAACCAGCTTGCCATTATCCATTACCCAAATTTGGTCGTAGGCACTCACATCATCTAACTGATGCGTCACCATCAGCGTGGTTTGCTGATGCGAGGCTTCAGACAATGCCTGCATGACAAGCTGCTCGCTGTGCGCATCCAAACTGGCTGTGGGTTCATCTAACAACAAAAGGCGGCATGGACGAAGTAAGGCGCGCGCCACTGCAACACGCTGTGCTTGGCCGACCGAGAGGCGAGCGGCACCCTCACCGATTTCTGTATCAACGCCTTCATTTAGCAGGGGCAAAAACTCGGTAACATGCGCACGTTCTAACGCGGTGGTCAGTTGTTCTTCTGTGGCCTGAGGAGCGCCCAGCAGCACATTAGCCCGCAGCGTGGTCTCTGGCAGATTAGGGTTTTGCCCAATCCAGCCGAGGACCTGACGCCAGCTCGCTGGCGCTAATTCACGTAGCTCTTTTCCATCAACTAAGAGGGAACCGCGGTAGGGGAGGAAGCCGAGTAACGCGTTAATCAACGAACTTTTCCCAGCGCCGCTAAAGCCTACCAGCGCAATTCTCTGCCCTGCATCAATGCTGAACGTCAGTGACCCAGCCAGCACTTTTCCCTGTGGTGATAATACTTCCAACTCTGAAGCCACAATGCTAATGGGATGCGTACCGGTTAACTGCTCTTGGCCTTGCCCCTGCGCTGGGCTTTCTGCATCTTCTGCTAAAAAAGTCACCAGAGATTCAGCCGCGCCCACGGCCTGTGCTTTCGCGTGGTAAAAAGTGCCTAAATCACGCAGCGGTTGGAAAAATTCCGGTGCCAGAATAAGCACCAGAAAACCCGCAAAAAGAGTCACGCTGGTGCCATAGCTACCAAAGTTGAGTTCGCCCAGATAGGAAAAACCAAAATAGACCGCCACCACGGCGATTGAGATGGAGGTAAAGAACTCCAACACCGCAGAGGAAAGAAACGCCATACGCAGCACTTCCATAGTGCGGCTGCGGAAATCTTCCGATGAACGACGGATATTGTCGGTTTCGGCGGCGGCGCGATTAAACAGGCGTAGCGTATCTAAGCCACGCAAGCGATCGAGGAAGTTGCCGCTTAAACGTCCTAATGCCAAGAAGTTTCGGCGGTTAGCATCGGCGGCACCCATACCAACCAGCGCCATAAACAGCGGGATCAACGGCGCTGTGACCAGCAGGATCATACCTGCGGCCCAGTTAATCGGGAATACGGTGATCAGAATCAACAGCGGGATCATGGTTGCCAGATACATCTGCGGCAAATAGCGAGAGTAAAACTCCTGCATGTCTTCAATTTGTTCAAGAATTAACGTTGCCCAATGTCCGGCTGGTTTTCCTTGTATCCATGCAGGGCCGAGTTCATCGAGCCGATTGAGCACCAAGTTTCTAATTTGCACTCGTACTACTTGGCCACACTTAAAACCAACGCGTTCACGCAGCCAGCTTAAGGCTGAACGTAGCACAATGGCGGTAATCAATAAGCCAAAAGGCAGCAGGAGAGATTGGCGCGGTACCTGCTCAATAATCAAATCATGCAGCAGTTTCGCCAAGATCCACGACTGAGCGACGATCAGAAGTCCGGATATCAAACCGAGGATCATAGAAATTCGAAGCCAACGGCGAGCCAGCGAACTGCGCTGTTTGAGCCATTGGGTTAATTCGCGTTGTCTGTTTTTATTCATGTGTTGCGATGGTTTCTAAAGCAGATGAAGCGTCGAAAAGAGTGCTGATGGCCGGCCTATTTTATCTTTACTCACCGGTTCACGCGTAAGCTCTGATATTACAACGGCCTGCGGGGACATGAAACCAAAGGAAGGTAAATTCTGTTAACAACTGTGGGGGAGTTCAGATAACAAGTTCGCAATCTAATCATAATGAGCGTGAATTGACAGTTTGTTAACCGCTTAATGAGCTATGCAAGATCGGAAAAAGCGGGCTGATAACGCCCCACTACGGTTTTAATAAATTCACTAACCGCGCGGACGCGTAACGAAGTCCTTAGATCGGCGTGTGTGATTAACCACAGATCTTCTGAGAAGACGTGCTGGCTTGGGATAACTTCCACCATGTCAGTGTCATTAGCGACTAAAAATGCAGGCAATAATGCAAGACCAATACCGGATTTTGCGGCTGCGAGTTGCTCTGCAACGCTGCTGGTCACTAAGGCTGGACTTGTATCGTAACCGCGTTGAGCAAGCCAGTTTGCGGTCGGCAAATGTGCATAGGCACGATCCCAAATGATAAATGAACGACCCGAAATAGGCTTGTTTGCAGGCGCTGGATGCTGTTTCAGATACTGAGTGCTGCCATAAATAGCTGAATTCATGGTACCTAAACGCTGCATGACCAAATTACCACTTTGTGGCCGAACTAAGCGTAGCGCAATATCGGCTTCGTAACGCGATAGATCAGAAACACTAATGCCAGAAATGATTTCTAATCGCAGTTTGGGGTAGCGAGAGATAAATTCTGGAAGGGCTGGAATAATCATATTGACCGCTAAACTTTCTGGTGTAGCGAGTCTAACGGTACCCGTGGCGCTGGTATCGAGATCTGCGAGTTCTATCTGTAGTGCGGTAATACTGTCTTCCACGGCGGAAACTTTGCGCAGAACATTTTTGCCTTGGTCGGTAAGAAAATATCCGGTGGCATGACGGACAAAAAGAGGCGTATTTAAATCCTGTTCCAATGCGGTTATGCGACGTGAAACGGTCGATTGGCTGACCTGCAGTTCTGCTGCTGAGCCGGTTAGGCTACCTGTGCGTGTAACACTCAAGAAGTAGCGCAGATCATCCCAGTTCATATTTTTCATTTTTGGAAAACCCCTTGGTGTTTATGTCTGTAGTTATGCGTATTTGAATGAATAATAATCTATGCAGTTTCCGGCAACCAGCGAAGAAACTAGCATATTCGGATTTTTTCATTTGAGGCGTTAGACACATGACAACACTATCTCACTTAGAGCCAGCGACGATGACATCCCATTGTGACGCTGTGCGAAAATATTTTGCGGCATTTGGTTGTGGAGATATTCCTGCGGCGTTAGCGCTGATGACAGAGGACGTTGTTTGGCATATTGATGGCGTGCCGAGCGTTTCGACCGTGGGAATATTATATGGGCGTGCTCAGGTGCGGGAGTGGTTAGAATCGTTTCCCGTTAATTTTAAACCGCAGATATTTACCGTTGATCGCTTGTTTGAGTCAGGCGACTCTGTGCTTGCGTTAGGCCGTTTTCGTCATACTGTTTTGTCGACTGGGCATACCATCGGTAGTGACTACGTTGTTCGTTTCGAGATGAAAAATGGACTGATTTCCCGTTATCAAATCTTTGAGGACTCCGCTTTATTAGCCCGTGCATTTGATCCTGAAGATAGCTTTGAACGTCATCAAATTCGCATTAATGGAAATGTGTATGCCTATACCGATATCGGGAGTGGGCCAGCAATTGTCTTTGCCCACGGTCTTTTTTTAGATCGAACCAGTTTTGAACAGCAGGTAAAGGCGTTGTCGAAAAATCATCGGTGTATTGTTTTAGATATGCCCGGGCATGGTGAGAGTAGCGTATTTCCTTCTGCATGGAGCTTACAGGATGCAGCGAAGGATATTGCTCTGATGGTGACAGAATTGGCTCTGGGCAAGGTGACGTTTATTGGGCAAAGCCAAGGGGGAATGATCGGCATTCGGATAGCAGCGCAGTTTCCTGAGCTGATTAGCCAATTAGTGATTATTGGTGCGAGTGCTCGTGCAGAATATGCTGAACGGCTTGGCGAGTGGGGCAAGCTAAGAAAGATACTACGCAATGGAAGTAGGGCTGAGAGAGAGCTAGCGTTCTCACGGATTCAGCAACGTTTGTGTCCAGAGCAATGGCTAAATGAAAACCATGAATTGGTTAAACGCGAGATAGCCATTATGTTAGCTCACGATACCGTTGGTATAGCTCGAGCACTCAGTGCCGCCACTCTCAATCGTGTTGATATTCGCCATTTGTTACCACAAATAAACATTCCGGTACTGATTGTTTGTGGCGATCTTGATCGGGCAACGCCCGTTGAACTCAGCCAAGAAATGGCCGAAAAAATGCCTCTTGCAGATTTATGTATTCTAAAAGGCGTAGGACATCACCCTCAGCGAGAAGCCTCTGATGAGCTGTTATCCGCGATTGAGTGTTTTTTGCTACGTGCTGCATAGCGTTTGAGCTAGCATTCGGGATGATAAAAAAACAGCCGGTTGCTTTCGTGCAATCGGCTGTTGATATCAGAATAAGCGAGCAAATGGCTAACTTATTTTACAGCGGCTAAGCCATCCAAATAACGCTCGGCATCAAGCGCCGCCATACAGCCGGTGCCCGCGGAGGTAATGGCCTGACGATAGATATGGTCCATAACGTCACCCGCGGCGAAAACGCCGGGAATGCTGGTTTGGGTAGCGTTGCCACTCAGGCCAGATTGAACCTTGATATAGCCGTTTTCCAGCGCGAGCTGACCATCAAAAATGGCTGTGTTCGGTTTGTGGCCGATAGCCACAAACAAACCTGTCACGCTCAGTTCTTCAACGGTATCGCTGTCGGTCGCTTTTAAACGTAATCCGTTTACACCCATAGCATCGCCTTGAACTTCATCAAGCGTGCGGTTGGTGTGCAGCACAATGTTACCGCTCGCAACTTTATCCATCATGCGTCCGATCAAGATTTTTTCGGCGCGGAATGTATCACGACGATGTATCAAGTGAACCTTGGAGGCGATATTAGATAAATAAAGCGCTTCTTCAACCGCAGTATTACCGCCGCCGATCACCGCCACTTCTTGTTGGCGATAGAAGAAACCATCACAGGTCGCACAGGCAGATACGCCACGGCCTTTGAACTCTTCTTCGGAAGGCAGGCCGAGATATTGCGCGGAAGCGCCGGTTGCAATAATCAATGCGTCGCAGGTGTATTCCTGAGAATCGCCAAACAGGCGGAATGGGCGGTTCTGCAAATCGACACGCTGGATGTGGTCAAAAATAATCTCGGTGTTAAATTTGGCCGCGTGCTCGTGCATACGTTCCATCAGCAGAGGACCGGTGAGCCCTTCGGGATCGCCTGGCCAGTTTTCGACTTCTGTCGTGGTGGTGAGCTGACCGCCTTTTTCAACGCCGGTAATTAATACTGGGTTCAAGTTAGCGCGTGCCGCGTAGACCGCCGCTGTATATCCTGCAGGGCCTGAGCCCAAGATCAGGAGTTTGCTGTGTTTGACTGTGCCCATGAATTCCTCTTTTCCAATTTTACCGGACAATAACTCGATTGTAGGGAAGTTAGCGCCTGAAAAAAAGCGTGCAAAAAAAATGTTATCAATTTGTTTGATAGTGGCTAGCTATCGATTAGTAAAAATCATGGCAGCAGATAATTTTTTTTAAACCTATTCCGATAACATTCTTGCCGAGAAAGCCCCCTAATAGCGCTTCTTAGCGACGCTTATTCGTCTGTTTTGACGGTTTATTTTGTTGTCGCCTCGAAAGTCTTCTTTAGAATAGTTGGCATGTTCGTCTGATTTTGCTTCTTTTGCTTTGACAATCGCCTGTGCATTTGCGAAAACATGGATGTAGGGAAGAACTTGTCTTTGGTTTTTGTGGCTTGAAAGGCATTTAGCAGAATTTTTATCTGCTTGAAGGCAACAAATAGCCTATTGAACTAAAACAGCGCTTTCTTCTCCTGATGTAAGAAATACCGCGTATACGAAAAGAAATGTGTAGTGCTTAGATTGGCTTCAATGAGTGGCGTTAGGGATCGTGGTCTTACGATGAACCTCTATGTGCATTGATTTGGAATCAGAGCAAAGCAATTATGCGAGCCCTCGCATGTGAATTAAGTGCAATCTGCGAAAACAGATGGAGTTGAAAGCTAGCTTCGGCGGATTTATCCGGCTGTTTTCGTCATCATAAGCAATGGGAATTGCTGATTGACTGCAGGCATGGGGTTTTCGTTTGGGACAAATCCTTAACAAATTGAACTTGTTGAGGGGATGGCGAGCAGGGAAGGATATAAGAGAGACAATAAGATGGCAGACAATAAAAAGCGCCCCGGTAAAGATCTCGACCGTATCGACCGTAACATCCTGAATGAGTTGCAGAAGGATGGACGAATTTCGAACGTTGAGCTTTCAAAGCGAGTTGGCTTATCACCAACTCCATGTTTAGAACGTGTGCGTCGCCTTGAGCGTCAGGGTTTTATTCAAGGTTACACTGCGTTATTGAACCCGCACTATCTGGATGCATCCTTACTGGTATTTGTAGAAATTACCTTGAATCGTGGAGCGCCAGATGTGTTTGAACAGTTCAATACGGCTGTTCAGAAACTGGAAGAAATTCAGGAGTGTCATTTAGTTTCAGGCGATTTCGACTATCTGTTGAAAACGCGTGTGCCTGACATGTCCGCTTATCGTAAATTGCTTGGTGAGACCCTGTTACGCCTGCCTGGCGTTAATGACACCCGTACCTATGTGGTTATGGAAGAAGTCAAACAGAGCAATCGCTTGGTTATCAAAACACGATAACGGTAGCAGGTGCAAAACCTGATTAATTTGGTTACACTCCTGTGTATCTATACAGTTTCAACGCCGAGGGTAGACTCTCTCGGCGTTGTTATTGGTATGAGTTTTACTGAAATATAATATTACGTGGCAATGCGTTGTTCTAAAGCGGCAATAGGCAATAATAGTGCTATGGTGAAAAACAGGAACCTGGAGAGCCTTTCTTGAGCCAGGAATACACAGAAGAGAAGGACGTTACTCTCAAACGAATGAGCAGTGGACGTCGGTTATACGAGGCGTTACTCATCGTAGTAGCGTTGTTTTCTATTTATCTTATGGTTTCGTTGCTGAGTTTTGACCCCTCGGATCCGAGTTGGTCACAAACGGCATGGCACGAGCCTATCAATAATATCGGCGGCGCCGCAGGAGCATGGCTGGCTGATACCTTATTCTTCGTTTTCGGAGTGATGGGTTACGCCATTCCTCCCGTCATTATCGTTCTGTGCTGGTTTGCGTATCGCAAACGCGACGATAGTGGCTATGTTGATTATTTCTCTATTTCGCTCAAGCTTATCGGTATGTTGGCATTGGTGCTGGCATCGTGTGGCTTAGCGTCGCTGAACGTTGACGACCTTTACTATTTCGCCTCAGGCGGCGTGATCGGTAGCCTTCTCGCAAACGGCGTGATTCCTCTGCTGGGTAGCGTGGGCGGAACACTGCTTCTGCTGGGCGTTTGGGCGGTGGGGCTGACGCTGTTTACCGGCTGGTCTTGGCTGACGATTGCTGAAAAAATCGGTGGTGTTCTCCTCGGTGGCATGACGTTTATGAGTAATCGTTCTCGCCGCGATCGAGATGATGAATACGACTATGAAGACGATAGCCGAGAAGTGGTTACTGCCGAGCGTGAACGTTCAAAAGGTGAGGGCGCAGATGATGTATTGCTTAATACCTCCGCCGTGGAAGACGATGACGATATTCTGTTGGCTAAACCAGTAAAACAGCCTGTTGAAGCGCCTGTTGCTGATGTCGATGCTGAAGACGACGATCCTTTATTGGGTAAACTCCGTCCGTTGCACGAAGCTGAGAACTCGCTGAATGATGTGGCTCAGCCTGCAGTTACACCGACGATGGCCCCAACCGCGGCGGTTTCTGCCGTTGGTGCAGCGGTTGCCGCCGCTCAGCCGGTAGCCTCTGCTGCCACTCAGCCTATGACGTTCAGTGCTTCAGAACCCGAGCCTGTGGCGGAAATTAAGCCGAGCATGCCTCCGCTGTATTCCTTTGAAGTCCCTGAAGATAGACCGTCTAACGTGGCCAATCATTCATCTCGTCCAACGCGCTCTGCTTGGGATGATGAAGGCCCACGAATTGGCAGTTTTGAGCCTGAAACGCCTACTTCACAAATCGGGAATGCGTCATCGGGGATGAATTTCTCGGCCTCGCATTTTGATCGCGATGAATCGCCTGCGACGCCATATATTAATCCTGGCCTATCGTCGGATACGGTTCCGTTTGGTGCGGCCTCGCGTAACGATGTTGTTCCTGCAACCGTATCAACGGCTGCAGCCGCGGGCTCAATGTTTATGCCTGCGTTTAGCGCAACCGAAGACAGCAGCTTGCAGGTGAAACAAGGCGTCGGACCTGAACTGCCGCGTCCGAATCCTGTGCGTATCCCAACGCGCCGTGAGTTAGCCTCTTTAGGCATTAAACTTCCTTCACAGCGAATGGCTGAAGAGCAGGCGAAGAAAGAAGCAGAAGCTCTGCGCCAGCAAATGGTAGCCTCTCCAGAGCCGGAGCAGAAAACTGCACAGCCGATGGATGAGGAAAGCCTTGCCCTGCGTCAGGCGTTTGCCGAGCGACAGCAGCAGCGTTATGGTGAGCAACAGTATGCGCATCAGGCAGAAGATGAGCAGGCCGCTGAGATGGCGCGGTTGCAGAGCGAATTTTCTGCTCAGCAACAGCAGCGTTATCAGCCACAACCTGTCGCAGACGACCACGCATCAGCATTAAGCGGCGTGACCGCCTCGCGCAATGACCTGATGGACTTCTCTCCGGCGAAGGCGTTGAGCGAAGCAGCGGCTTCTAACCCTAATGCTTTCAGCTTTACCCCCGTTTCAGACTTAGTGGATGATGGACCTTCTGAGCCGTTATTTACTATTACGCCTGAGCAGGAAGAGAGCGCTGCGCGTGAAGATGATGCGTACGATGTTCCGTTTGGTCGCTACGATGAACCAGAACAGCCAGCGCCTGCGCAGTATGCACCGCGTCAGCAAGATCCTCGCTTTGCACCTGTGCAACAGCAGCCATCTGCGCCGCAAGCACCTCAGCCTCAATATAATCAGCATAATAGCCAGCCAGCACCGAGCGTGCAGCAAACTGCCGCGCCACAGTATGCAGCTCAAACTGCGCCAGTGCAGCAGCCTGTGGCTCAACAACCCGCTGGCCAGCATCCCGCGATGGATGGCTTAATTCACCCATTCTTGATGCGCGGTCATGAGCAGCCGCTGGAAAAACCAACTACGCCGTTGCCAACGTTGGATCTGCTCACAGAGCCTCCTGCTAACTCCGAGCCGGTTGATATGTTTGCGCTAGAGCAGGTAGGAAATCTGGTTGAATCGCGTTTGGCGGATTATCGCGTTAAAGCCGAAGTAGTCGGGATTTCGCCGGGGCCGGTAATCACCCGTTTTGAGTTAGATTTGGCGCCAGGCGTGAAAGCGGCGCGAATTTCTAACCTGTCGCGTGACTTGGCGCGTTCACTGTCTGCGGTTGCCGTGCGCGTGGTAGAAGTTATTCCGGGTAAGCCTTACGTTGGATTGGAGTTGCCAAATAAGCATCGCCAGACGGTTTATCTCAGAGAGGTTTTGGACTGCACCAAGTTCCGTGAAAGCCCTTCCCCACTGACTATCGTGCTGGGCAAAGATATTGCTGGTCAGCCTGTGATTGCCGATCTAGCAAAAATGCCTCATCTGTTGGTGGCAGGTACCACCGGCTCAGGTAAGTCAGTTGGCGTGAACGCCATGATCCTCAGCATGCTGTATAAGGCGACGCCGGATGAAGTTCGCTTCATCATGATTGACCCTAAAATGCTGGAGCTTTCGGTTTACGAAGGGATTCCACATCTGCTGACCGAAGTGGTCACCGACATGAAAGACGCCGCCAATGCGCTACGTTGGTGTGTAGGTGAGATGGAGCGTCGCTATAAGCTGATGTCGGCATTAGGCGTGCGTAACCTTGCTGGTTACAACGAACGCGTTGAACAGGCCATTGCCATGGGGCGCCCAATCCCAGATCCGTTCTGGAAGCCGGGTGACAGCATGGATATGACGCCGCCGGTATTGGAAAAACTGCCTTACATCGTGGTGTTGGTCGATGAGTTTGCCGATCTGATGATGGCCGTCGGTAAAAAAGTGGAAGAGCTGATTGCACGTTTGGCCCAAAAAGCACGTGCGGCGGGGATCCATTTGGTTCTGGCGACTCAGCGCCCATCGGTTGACGTTATCACCGGCTTGATTAAAGCGAACATTCCAACGCGTATCGCGTTTACCGTTTCGAGCAAAATCGACTCTCGTACTATCCTTGACCAAGGTGGCGCAGAATCGTTGCTGGGGATGGGGGATATGCTGTATATGCCGCCTAACTCGTCAATGCCGGTTCGTGTGCATGGCGCATTCGTTCGCGATGAGGAAGTGCATGCGGTGGTTCAGGATTGGAAAGCACGTGGACGTCCACAGTATATCGATAGCATCCTGAGCTCTTCTGAAGAGGGCGAAGGTGGGTTTGGGTTGGATAGCGATGAAGAGCTCGATCCGCTATTTGACCAAGCCGTTGCTTTCGTGGTGGATAAGCGCCGAGCCTCAATTTCAGGCGTTCAGCGCCAGTTCCGTATCGGTTACAACCGCGCTGCGCGTATCGTTGAGCAGATGGAAGCTCAGGGGATCGTGAGCTCACCGGGCAATAATGGTAACCGTGAGGTATTAGCGCCGCCATCGCATGATATGTAATTTCGTCATTGCTTGATGCCATGTTAGCGGGCGGTGATTTCACCGCCCGTTTTATTTATCGATGAGATGCAAAAATAGACGAATGTCTGTCAGCGAAAAGATGTGTAAATCACGGTCATTCAGAATGTTACCGATGATAACTCCATGTCTATTGGCTACAGTTAGCGTATTATATTGTTTAATATAAAGCGTGGTGTAACGGCTAGCGTGCCGTTGACCAGATGATAAAAATCAGCCGAGGTTATCTGTTTTTGCAGCTAACCATGACCGACAAAAGGTGTAGAAAATAATGAAAAAGCTGTTATTAGCGTGCTGTTTAATGACTGGTTTTGCATCGACCGCCGCGCTGGCGACGCCAAGCAGCGATTTGCAGAGTCGCCTGAATAAGGTCAACAGTTTCCATTCAAGCTTTACTCAAACCGTAACAACGGCCGACGGCGCTGCTGTACAGCAGGGAGAAGGTGAACTTTGGGTCAAACGTCCTAACCTGTTCAACTGGCACATGACCTCACCCGATGAGAGCGTTTTAGTTTCCGATGGCAAAACGCTGTGGTTCTATAACCCGTTCGTTGAGCAGGTAACCGCGACTTGGCTAGATAGCGCGACCAGCAATACACCGTTTATGCTGATTACGCGTAACGATGCGAAAGAGTGGAATCAGTACAATGTGAAACAAACCGGTGATACGTTTGATCTGACACCGAAAAGCCAGAAAAACAATCTGAAGAAATTTACGATTAGCGTATCGCCAACGGGCACCATCAATAGCTTTACCGCCGTTGAACAAGACGGACAAAGCAGTGCTTATAAGCTGAAAAGCCAGCAAAGCGGCGTGGTTGATGCCAGCAAATTCCAGTTCACACCGCCTAAAGGCGTGACGGTGGACGATCAACGCCAATAGACAAACTTGATGAATGGGAAAAGCCAGTGAGTAATCTGTCCCTCGACTTCTCGCAGAATGAATTCCAACCACTGGCCGCGCGTATGCGGCCAGAAACATTGAAGCAGTATATTGGGCAGCGTCACTTGCTGGCTGAGGGCAAGCCCCTGCCGCGTGCGATTGAGGCCGGACACCTGCATTCAATGATTTTGTGGGGGCCGCCAGGGACCGGGAAAACCACGCTGGCTGAATTGATTGGCCGCTACGGTAATGCCGACGTTGAGCGTATTTCGGCGGTGACTTCTGGGATCAAAGAAATCCGCGAAGCCATTGAACGAGCGCGCAATAATCGTGATGCGGGCCGTCGAACTATCCTGTTCGTCGATGAAGTCCATCGCTTTAACAAAAGTCAGCAAGACGCTTTCCTTCCGCATATCGAAGACGGCACCATCACGTTCATTGGTGCTACCACGGAAAACCCTTCGTTTGAGCTCAATTCTGCGTTGCTTTCACGCGCCAGAGTTTACCTACTCAAGGCGTTAACCAGCGAAGATATCGTTGAAGTGCTTAATCAGGCAATGGCCGATAAAGATCGCGGATACGGTGGGCAAAATATTGTTTTGCCTGATGACACGCGCAATATGATCGCCGAGCTGGTGGGGGGCGATGCCCGCCGTGCGCTGAATACGTTAGAAATGATGGCCGATATGGCAGAAGTGGATGCCAGCGGCCATCGCGTTTTAACCGCAAATCTGCTGAAGGAAGTGTCCGGCGAGCGCAGTGCGCGCTTTGATAATAAAGGCGATCGTTTTTACGACCTGATTTCAGCGTTGCATAAATCAGTGCGCGGCTCTTCTCCGGATGCCGCGCTGTACTGGTATGCACGTATTATCACCGCCGGTGGCGATCCGCTTTACGTTGCACGACGTTTGCTGGCGATTGCCTCCGAGGATGTCGGTAATGCCGATCCGCGCGGCATGCAGGTTGCGATTTCAGCCTGGGACTGTTTTACCCGTGTCGGGCCCGCAGAAGGTGAGCGTGCGATTGCACAAGCCATTGTCTACTTAGCCTGTGCACCGAAGAGCAACGCCGTCTATACCGCGTTTAAAGCCGCTGTGCGTGATGCCAAAGAGCGCCCTGACTATGATGTTCCCGACCATCTGCGCAATGCGCCAACTAAACTCATGAAGGAAATGGGGCTGGGGGCAGAGTATCGTTATGCGCATGATGAAACCAATGCCTACGCTGCGGGTGAAGTGTACTTCCCGCCTGAAATGTCACAAACCCGATATTATGTGCCCACTAACCGTGGTTTAGAGGGCAAAATTGGTGAAAAACTGGCATGGTTGGCTGAGCAGGATCAAAATAGCCCGACAAAACGCTACCGCTAATATTCCCATTGCGGTAAGGTTATCCCTGATAAAATACGCTTTACATTGAGCGTCTTGTGCTCAATGTATTGCTCATTATAACTCCCTCAATATAATCACAGGATTAGCATGCTAGATCCCAATCTACTGCGTAATGAGCTAGACGCAGTCGCCGAAAAGCTGGCTCGTCGAGGCTTTAAACTGGATGTTGACACTTTGCGTCAGCAGGAAGAACGCCGCAAAGTGCTGCAAGTTGAAACTGAAAGCCTGCAAGCAGAGCGTAACTCGCGATCCAAATCCATCGGTGCGGCTAAAGCGCGTGGGGAAGATATTGAGCCACTGCGTCTTGAAGTCAACGAATTGGGCGAAAAGCTGGATGCGGCCAAGTCAGAGCTGGATCAATTGCTAAATGATATCCGCGATTTGGCGTTGTCCATTCCTAACATGCCAGATGATTCTGTGCCGGTCGGTAGAGACGAAAACGACAATCTGGAAGTTAGCCGCTGGGGCGAGCCTCGTACGTATGATTTCGAAGTTCGCGATCACGTGACTCTGGGCGAAATGACTGGCGGGCTGGATTTTGCTGCCGCAGTTAAATTGACCGGTGCGCGTTTCGTCGTGATGAAAGGCCAAATGGCGCGTATGCACCGTGCATTGGCTCAGTTCATGCTTGATCTGCATACTGAACAGCATGGCTATCTCGAGACCTACGTTCCTTATTTGGTTAACCATGACACGCTGTACGGTACAGGCCAGTTACCTAAATTCGGTGGCGATCTGTTCCATACGCGTCCACTGGAAGAAGAAGCGGATTCCAGCAGCTATGCGCTGATCCCAACGGCAGAAGTCCCAGTCACCAACTTGGTGCGTGGCGAAATTCTGGAAGAAGAATCTCTGCCGCTGAAAATGACCGCACATACGCCATGTTTCCGCTCCGAAGCGGGTTCTTATGGTCGTGATACTCGCGGTCTGATCCGTATGCACCAGTTTGATAAAGTTGAGCTGGTTCAGATTGTTCGTCCAGAAGATTCAATGGATGCGCTGGAAGAACTGACGGGTCACGCCGAGAAAGTGTTGCAGCTGCTGAATCTGCCATACCGTAAAGTGCTGCTGTGCACCGGTGATATGGGCTTTGGCTCAAGCAAAACCTACGATCTGGAAGTTTGGGTTCCTGCGCAGAACACTTACCGCGAAATCTCTTCATGTTCAAACATGTGGGACTTCCAAGCGCGTCGTATGCAGGCTCGCTGCCGTAACAAGACCGACAAAAAACCACGTTTGGTGCATACACTGAACGGTTCTGGTTTAGCTGTGGGTCGTACTCTGGTTGCTGTATTAGAAAACTATCAGCAAGCTGATGGCCGAATTCAGGTACCAGAAGTTCTGCGTCCGTATATGAACGGTTTAGAATATATTGGTTAATTCCTAATATGTTTAATAAAAGCGCCTAAGGGCGCTTTTTTCGTTTATAAACTCAAATATAAATTCAGATCCTATTTTTAATATTGTTGCGGCTGTATTAATTCAGTTTAAAAGCATTTAAGTTGACTGATAGCTATTCTCAATCGTAAGTTTTTGATTTTGATAAGTTGCTAATTCCATCACATAAACCGCCAGCGGCCTGCTTGCGCGTGCCTTTATTGACATCAAACAATATGGATTACTCCCAAAGAAGTATTATCCATTTGAGAAAGTGGGCGCTGATATTTAATGACCTTCCATTCCATATCATTTCATTCTAATTAATTGCGAGTTGATTATTTTCCTTAGTGTTTTGAGCACACGCTGGATGATCAATTACGTAATAGGCCACTTTCTTTTTTGCTGACTAAAAAAACGCTGACTTTTGTTAGCGCTTTTTGCGGTCACATTTTTGATTTTGAAAGCAAACTGAGTGGGTATTGTATGAAAAATACGAAAGAGACAGGCTTATTGTCTGCGCAGGTAAGCCGCCGCAAACTGGTAAAATCCAGTGCCATTGGCGGTTTAGTTGCGGCAAGCGGTGGATTATCTTTGCCATTTGCCCGCAAGGCAGTCGCCCAATCAAACACCGCATCTGCTAACACCAATGAAAAAGTCATTTGGAGCGCATGCACAGTAAACTGTGGCAGTCGTTGTCCATTACGCATGCACGTTGTCGATGGCGAGATTAAGTATGTTGAAACCGATAATACCGGTGATGACAACTACGAAGGTTTGCATCAGGTACGTGCCTGCCTACGTGGACGATCAATGCGTCGCCGTGTTTATAACGCCGACCGCCTGAAATATCCGATGAAGCGCGTTGGTGCGCGCGGTGAGGGCAAGTTCAAACGTATTAGTTGGGAAGAAGCCTTCGATACCATCGCGGCGAGCATGCAACACATCATCAAAGATTATGGCAATGAAGCCATCTACCTCAACTACGGCACAGGGACGCTGGGCGGCACCATGACTCGCTCATGGCCACCAGGTTCAACGCTGATTGCCCGTCTGATGAACTGCTGCGGTGGTTACCTAAATCATTATGGCGACTACAGCACGGCGCAAATAGCCGAAGGGCTAAATTACACCTACGGTGGTTGGGCCGATGGCAATAGCCCATCGGATATTGAAAACAGCAAACTGGTGGTGCTGTTCGGGAATAACCCAGGCGAAACGCGAATGAGCGGCGGCGGGGTAACATACTATTTGGAACAGGCTCGTCAGAAATCTGATGCGCGTATGATCATCATCGATCCGCGTTATAACGATACGGGCGCTGGCCGTGAAGATGAGTGGGTTCCTATTCGTCCAGGCACCGATGCGGCGTTGGCCTCAGCGCTAGCCTATGTGATGATCAAAGAAGATTTAGTTGATCAACCATTCCTCGATAAATATTGCGTCGGCTATGATGAAAAAACCATGCCTGCCGGTGCGCCAGCCAACGGTCACTATAAAGCTTACATCCTAGGTGAAGGTGCCGATGGCATTGCTAAAACGCCTGAATGGGCTTCAAAGATCACCGGAATTCCAGCCGATAAAATTATTAAGCTCGGTCGTGAAATCGGTGCAGCAAAACCTGCGTATATCTCACAAGGCTGGGGGCCACAGCGCCACTCAAACGGTGAATTAGCCTCACGCGCTATTTCTATGCTGGCCATCCTAACGGGTAACGTCGGGATCAACGGCGGAAATAGCGGCGCGCGCGAAGGCTCTTACGATCTTGATTTCGTGCGTATGCCAACGCTTGAAAACCCCGTTCAGACCAGTATTTCGATGTTCTTATGGACCGATGCCATCGTGCGCGGTCCTGAGATGACGGCGAAGCGTGATGGCGTACGCGGTAAAGATAAGCTGGATGTGCCGATCAAAATGATCTGGAACTACGCAGGTAACTGCTTGGTTAACCAGCACTCTGAAATCAACCGTACGCATGAAATCCTGCAAGACGATAAGCAATGTGAAATGATCGTGGTGATTGATAACCACATGACCGCATCGGCAAAGTATGCCGATATTTTACTGCCAGACTGCACGGCATCAGAGCAGATGGATTTTTGCTTGGATGCGTCTGCGGGCAACATGTCATACGTTATCTTTGCCGATCAGGTGATTAAGCCACGTTTTGAATGCAAAAATATTTATGAGATGACCAGTGAATTGGCGAAACGCATGGGCGTGGAGGCGCAGTTTACCGAAGGTCGTAATCAGGAAGAGTGGCTGCGTCATCTGTATAAACAGTCTCAGCAAGCCATGCCAGGTCTGCCGTCGTTTGAAGAATTCCGTCAGCAGGGGATTTATAAACAGCGCGATCCTGAAGGGCACCATGTGGCCTACAAAGCGTTCCGTGAAGATCCGGCGGCTAACCCGTTAACCACGCCTTCAGGCAAAATCGAGATTTACTCTGCGCAATTGGCTGAAAAGGCAGCGACATGGGAATTGGCTAAGGATGATGTTATCGATCCTCTGCCAATCTACAGCGCCGGTTTTGAAAGCTATGAAGATCCGCTAGTTGAGAAATTCCCACTGCAGCTAACAGGGTTCCACTACAAAGCACGTGCGCACTCTACCTATGGCAACGTTGATCTGCTGAAAGCTGCGTGTCGCCAAGAGATGTGGATTAACCCGATGGATGCGAAAAAACGCGGCATCACCAACGGCGATATCGTGCGTATTTTCAACGATCGCGGCGAAGTTCGTATCAACGCTAAGGTGACACCTCGCATGATGCCGGGCGTTGTCGCACTGGGTGAGGGGGCATGGTATAGCCCTGATGCAAACCGCGTCGATCATGCAGGCTCAATTAACGTGCTGACCACCCAGCGCCCATCGCCGTTGGCGAAAGGGAATCCGTCGCATTCGAATCTTGTTCAAGTCACCAAGGCATAAGGAGTAGCTGATGACAACGCAATACGGCTTTTATATCGACTCTAGTCGTTGCACCGGCTGCAAAACCTGCGAGCTGGCCTGCAAAGATTTTAAAAATTTGACGCCTGATGTGAGTTTCCGCCGCATTTATGAATATGCAGGGGGGGATTGGCAAGAGGATAACGGTGTTTACCACCAAAACGTGTTTGCTTATTACCTGTCGATCTCGTGTAACCACTGTAGCGATCCGGCTTGTACCAAAGTGTGTCCAAGCGGTGCGATGCACAAGCGCGAAAAAGATGGCTTTGTCGTGGTCAACGAAGAAGTGTGCATCGGTTGTCGCTATTGCCATATGGCCTGCCCGTATGGCGCTCCTCAATACAATGAGGAGAAAGGGCATATGACCAAGTGTGATGGCTGCTATGAGCGAGTCGAAGCGGGTAAAAAACCGATCTGCGTTGAGTCTTGCCCGCTGCGTGCATTGGATTTAGCGCCTATTGAGGAGCTGCGTGCCAAATACGGTGATTTAGCTGAAATTGCACCGCTTCCAGCTGCGCACTTTACGAAGCCGAATATCGTATTAAAACCTAACGCCAACAGCCGTCCGGTTGGAGATACCACCGGTTATCTGGCAAATCCGAAGGAGGTCTGAGATGGGTATGGGATGGCATGAATGGCCGTTAATGATTTTTACGGTCTTAGGGCAGTGTGTTGTCGGTGGTTTCATCGTACTGGCGCTGGCATTACTCTCTGGGCGTTTGGATAACGATCGCACGCGACGCGTTCATCTGAGTATGTTTTTTCTCTGGGTGCTGATGGGGATAGCGTTTATCGCCTCGGTGATGCATTTGGGCTCGCCAATGAGGGCGTTCAATTCGCTTAACCGTATCGGCGAATCTGCTCTGAGTAACGAAATTGCTAGCGGTTCGGTGTTCTTTGCCGTTGGCGGTATCTACTGGCTTTTGGCGGTATTAAACAAAATGCCTGCTGCGCTGGGTAAGCTTTGGCTTGCGGTCACCATGGTGTTAGGTCTGTTATTTGTTTACGCCATGTGTCGTGTGTACCAGATTGATACCGTACCTACATGGCATAACGGCTACACCACGCTAGGCTTCGTGCTGACGATGTTTATTGGTGGGCCTTTGCTTGGCTTCTTACTGCTGAGGGCTGCCGGTGTGTGTGGCTGCGCAATGCGTATTTTGCCCGTTGTTAGCGTATTGGCGGTGCTTGTCAGCGTTGCCTCTGTAGCGATGCAGGGCTTTGGTTTGGCTGAAATTCATAGTTCAATCCAACAAGCTTCTGCGCTCATTCCATCGTTTGGTGCTTTGCTAGCATGGCGTTTGGCGCTGCTGGTGCTTGGATTGGGTTGCTGGATTTGTCCAATGATCAAAGGCAGAGCGCCATCAGTTGCCTGGCTGGTGATTGGTTTATTACTGGTTGTCGCCGGTGAGCTGATTGGCCGCGGTATGTTCTATGGTCTTCATATGACAGTAGGTATGGCAATCGCTGGGTAAATACTGTTTTTGCTGAGTGGGGCTCAGAATCGAGCCCCACTATCTGTCAGCTAACATTTGCTATGTTATTAAAATTGTCATTCGCATCGCGATGAAATTGATTTGGTATCCTCATGCTACAACCACAACAGCTTCAAGATATTGCCATTTCGGCCCGCTCTTTAGGCGCGCTTTTTTATTATTCCCCAGAAAGTGACGCTTGTGCGCCGCTGGTGGAAATCTTCACTTCATCTGAATGGTGCAGTGAATGGCCGTATGGTTCGGAACCGCAGTTAGCGCAGTGTATGACTCAGTTGGCGGCTGCTACGAATGAATCTTTGGAAGATGCGTACCAGCGTTTGTTTATCGGGCCACATGCGTTACCGGCTCCCCCTTGGGGCTCGGTTTATCTGGATAAAGAGAGCGTTCTCTTTGGTGATTCAACGCTGGCGCTACGTCAGTGGATGCGCCAGCACCATATTGAAGGGCAGAGCGAGCAAAAGGAGCCGGAAGATCAGTTTGGCTTAATGCTGATGATGGCTGCATGGCTTGCTGAGACACAGCCTCAGGCACTCGGTGAGTTTTTATCTGCTCATCTGTTGCCATGGAGCTCACGCTATTTGACGCTCATGATACAGGACGCTCAACATCCGTTTTATCAAGGGTTAGCAGATCTTGCGATGTTAACTTTGGCAAGTTGGCAGCAACAGTTAGCGATTATGCCTGTTGCGTGTGAGCTTTATCGCTAATGAGTGAGCAAAAGGATCAAGACTACTATCGCGCTTGGATGTCTCATCGTACTGTTAGCCGCCGCGGGCTTTTCCGTGGCTTGCTAGGGGCCGGTAAGCAGGCTCAGTTGCAGGTTGCACAAGAAACGGTGCAACGCGCTGTGGGTCGGCCACCGCAGGCGGTAGCGGAAAGTCTTTTTCTGGCATTGTGTACAGCATGTGGGGAGTGCGTGGGCGCGTGTCCCTACGGCTTAATTGAAATTAAAGATGGCGCGGCGGCAGTACAGATTGATTTTTCATCCTGCGATACTGCGAAGTGCAACTATTGTACTGCGGTGTGCAAAACGGGAGCGCTGTCTCCGCTAATTCCTTCAGATACGGCCTTAAGGCCAGTTGTCGCCAAAGGCTGCATTGGGCGAGGAAATGATGACTGCCGTTTGTGTGTTCATGCGTGTCCTTCACAGGCGATTAAGTTTGACGAAGTCGATCAGCCAAGCTTTGACGAAGCCCGCTGTGACGGTTGTGGGCAGTGTAAAACGGCCTGTTATCATGGGCATATTTTGCTGGTGGCAGGAAGTCCAAAATTAGCCAGTTTGTCAGAAAAATAAATTTATCCCCCTACGTATTAACAAATCGTGCTATGTCTAATCTATGGGCGATTGACTTTTAATTCACCAGTGGCATGATGCCGCCACTTCTCAATGCGGTTCGGTTTTAAATTCACATGTTTTCATACTCTCGCCCAGTGCTTTTATTGCTCTGCGGGCTCCTGCTGCTGACCGTTGCTATGGCGGTTTTAAATACTTTAGTTCCATTGTGGCTGAGCCATGAGCAGTTACCGACTTGGCAAGTCGGTCTGGTGAGTTCCTCGTATTTTATGGGGAATCTGGTGGGGACGCTGGTTGCTGGTTCAGTAATCATGCATTCAGGATTTAACCGAAGCTATCATTATGCCTGTGCCATTTTTGCGATTTCGACCGCGGCGCTGAGCTTTTCAACCGATATCTGGAGCTGGTTGGCTCTGCGTTTCTTCGCAGGTGTAGGCTGTGCGATGGTGTGGGTAATTGTTGAAAGCGCATTACTGCGTAGTGGAACAAATGCGAATCGTAGCCAGCTGCTGGCTGCTTATATGACGGTTTATTATTTGGGAACCGTGCTGGGACAACTGATGCTGGGCGCTGTGCCGACCGCCGTATTACAGGTGTTGCCATGGGCAACGTCGCTGATGGTATTGGCTATGCTGCCGCTGCTGTTTGCTCGCTTTACGCGGCCAGAAGCGCATACCTCGGTGCCGATGTGGGCGATGTTGCGTCGTCGTAGCGCGCGCTTAGGTATCCATGGCTGTATTATATCCGGTGCGGTGCTTGGGTCTTTATATGGCCTACTACCTTTGTATCTGGCCCATAAAGGCATGAGCGATGCAAATGTTGGCCTGTGGATGGCATTGTTGGTTAGCGCTGGCATTATGGGGCAGTGGCCGGTTGGTCGCTTAGCCGACCGCTTTGGGCGTTTGGCAGTGCTGCGTGTGCAGGTGAGTTTGGTCATTATCGGCAGCATTGCGATGCTGGGCAACTACGGCATTGTGCCAGCTTTATTTACGCTGGGATGTGCGGGATTCACGCTGTATCCGGTCGCCATGTCGTGGGCATGCGAAACTGCTGCAGCGCATGAATTAGTGGCGATGAATCAGGCCTTACTAATGAGCTATACCATTGGCAGCCTTGCTGGCCCAGCGACGGTTGCCGCTTTGATGCAGCAATACTCTGATAATGTGCTGTTTGTGATGATTGCGGGGATCGCGTTGGTGTATCTGCTGATGCTGATGAAGAAGACCGATCATCATCATGCACTGCCTGCAGCATGAGTTTTTAGTCGTCATAAAAAGCCATAAAAAAACGCCCGAGTGGGCGTTTTTTGTATCTGTATCGTAAGCCTGCAATTAGTGCATGCGGCTTCCAGCTTGGATGCGAGAGCCCAGCATATTCTGGCTGGTTGCTTGCATTAGATGCTCACGGCAGTTATTCATCTCTAACCAGCCTTCAATTTGCTGATGCAGAGTGTTCATCTCGGTTTGCGTTCCCGCAGAGAGCACGATAATCAGGCTAACTTCGCTACCATTTTGCAGCACAACCGGTTTATCGCACTTCAGCACTGATGCTTCTCCACGTTTACTGATTACCCCGTTTTCAGGTTGGGCAAACACCAGTAATACACCTTCGCTAACCACGAAATCCTGTTTATCCTGTTTAAGCGCATCGATGATATGCAGCGGGTAGCTTGCATTCACCTTGCTTTCGCTAATCAGCGGTTGGCAGGCTAAATGGATCGCGTGGCGCCAGCTCAGTGGCTGGTGGCAGTACTGCCAGCGTTGGTCGAGAATTGCATCAATTGACATAAAACCTCCGGTAACATTGCACCTGTAAATGGGGCGCCTGAAAAATTAAATAAAGGCTATCCATAGTGTTTATTTGATTCATCCACCTCTGGTGTTTGCAGCAATGTGCAGGCACAAGTCAGTATGAAAAAAAGTATTCACAACTCCGCAATAGACTGAAATTAAAAGCCTATCATTTAACACCTATCGTTTGCGGGTGTATGGGCAGTGTATCGGGGCAAATCAGGGAAGTCACTGCTTAGAAGAAAGTCTAATAATCCACCCCATCTCATCACATTACTTAAATTCTGTTAGGAATATTAGGAAAATAATTTAGTTGGGTGCTTACGGAGCAGTATAAAACTCCGAATGTTAAATATTCATAAAAAATGACTGCTAAGGCGATTTATGCGTATTTCTTTGTGTTTGTATTCAGTTAGAAATGTTTCAAATAATAATAAATATCAATATGAAGGGCGGTAAGAAGTATTGCGGCTGGAAACCAAAAGAAATTATCACGGGCGGAATAATTAATTGGACTGGTATTTTTACCAGCCCAAAAGACATAGATCATTAATACATGACTTTATGTCCATAACTTTCGAGAATATTTTTTACGCGTTCCATGGTTTCGTGAGTTGGTGGTTTAACTCCACCTAATTTGTATTCCTCACCCATGGCTTCCCATTTGTGTTTGCCTAGCTCGTGGTAAGGCAAGAGTTCGATCTTCTCAACATTCTTCATGTCTTTCGTGAAGTCGCCGAGCAAGTGGGCAGAAGCATCATCATCTGACCAACCAGGCACAACCACATAGCGGATCCACGTCTTTTGGTTACGCTTTGCCAAATAGCGGGCAAATTCCAGCGTACGATGATTTGAGACGCCTACCAAGTTCTGGTGAATATCATCGTTCATCTGTTTGAGATCCAGCATGACGAGATCGGTAACGTCGAGCAGTTCGTCAATCACGGGGTCATAACGACGAACAAAACCGTTAGTGTCTAAACAGGTATGAATGCCTTCTTCTTTGCATGCGCGGAACCAGTCACGCACAAACTCAGCCTGAAGGACGGCTTCACCGCCGGAAGCTGTTACGCCGCCGCCTGAAGCATTCATGAAGTGACGATAGGTCACGACGTCTTTCATCAAATCTTCAACGGTAATCTCAGTACCGCCGTGCGTATCCCAAGTATCCCGATTATGACAATACAGGCAGCGCATGAGGCAGCCTTGGAAGAAGGTAATAAAGCGGATCCCAGGGCCGTCTACGGTACCGCAGGATTCGAAAGAGTGGATGCGACCTTTAAGTGACATTGCGGGGTTTTCTCCAAAATTGACTGATCAATAGCAGTCTAAAAAGGCAATGATATAGACAGCGGGCATCAATACCTTGCTGATAACTGTTTTGCCTGATGTCCATCGGCATGTATGTTTTGAGTATAGGGGGAGCTATAGCAACCCGGCAAAACAGTTAAGGGTGTCGTTTTATCACTGAATTATTTTCGTAGAGCTGTTCGCTCGCCGAAACGACCCAGCTATTATCTCACACTTAATAAAAAGGCCCCACCTAAGTGGAGCCTTTATTTTATGCCATTTTAAGCTGGCAGGTAATTACATGGACTGAGTGAAAGTACGAGTAATTACGTCCTGCTGCTGTTCTTTGGTCAAAGAGTTGAAGCGTACAGCGTAGCCAGATACACGGATGGTCAGCTGAGGATATTTCTCAGGATTTTCCATCGCGTCTAACAGCATTTCGCGGTTCATAACGTTAACGTTCAGGTGTTGACCACCTTCGATGCTCGCTTCGTGGTGGAAGTAACCATCCATCAGGCCAGCCAAGTTAGCTTTACGAACTTCGTCGTCTTTACCCAGAGCGTTAGGAACGATAGAGAAGGTATAAGAAATACCATCTTTAGCGTAAGCAAACGGCAGTTTAGCAACGGAGGTCAGAGAGGCTACAGCACCTTTCTGGTCACGGCCGTGCATTGGGTTAGCACCAGGACCGAATGGAGCGCCAGCGCGACGACCATCTGGGGTGTTACCTGTTTTCTTACCATAAACCACGTTAGAGGTGATGGTCAGAACAGACTGAGTAGGAACCGCGTTGCGGTAAGTAGTCAGTTTCTGAATTTTCTTCATGAAACGTTCTACCAGGTCACAAGCGATATCATCGACGCGTGGGTCGTTGTTACCAAACTGCGGGTATTCACCTTCGATGTCGAAGTCAACAGCCAGGCCGTCTTCGTCACGAATAGTAGAAACTTTCGCATATTTGATTGCAGACAGGGAGTCAGCAGCAACAGACAGACCTGCGATACCACATGCCATAGTACGATATACGTCACGGTCATGCAGAGCCATCAGGGATGCTTCGTAGCTGTACTTGTCATGCATGTAATGGATGATGTTCAGCGCGGTGACATACTGTTTAGCCAACCAGTCCATGAAGTGGTCCATACGTTCCATGACTTTGTCATAGTCCAGTACGGTATCCATCATTGGCGCTTCTTTCGGGCCAACCTGCATTTTCAGTTTTTCATCAACGCCGCCGTTGATTGCGTACAGCATGGTTTTAGCCAAGTTTGCACGAGCACCGAAGAACTGCATTTGTTTACCAACAATCATTGGGCTTACGCAGCAAGCAATTGCGTAGTCATCATTGTTGAAGTCAGGGCGCATCAGGTCATCGTTCTCATACTGTACAGATGAGGTGTCGATGGAAACTTTAGCCGCAAATTTCTTGAACGCCAGAGGCAGTTTTTCAGACCACAGGATGGTCATGTTTGGCTCTGGAGATGGACCCATGGTGTACAGGGTGTTCAGGAAACGGAAGCTGTTTTTGGTAACCAGAGTACGACCGTCCAGACCCATACCAGCCAGGGATTCTGTTGCCCAGATTGGGTCACCAGAGAACAGTTCATCATATTCTGGAGTACGCAGGAAGCGAACCATACGCAGTTTCATAACCAGATGGTCAATCAGTTCCTGAGCTTCTTCTTCAGTCAGTTTGCCTTCTTTCAGGTCACGTTCGATGTAGATATCCAGGAAGCTGGATACACGACCGAAGGACATTGCAGCACCGTTCTGAGATTTAACCGCAGCCAGGTAGCCGAAGTAAGTCCACTGTACAGCTTCTTTTGCGTTTTTAGCTGGAGCAGAGATATCGCAGCCATATTTGGCAGCCATTTCTTTGATCTGGCCCAGAGCGCGATGCTGGTCAGCAATTTCTTCACGCAGACGAATAGTCGCTTCCAGATCTTCACCGTTTTCCAGTTTGGTCTGCAGTGATTGGAACTGAGCGTATTTGTCTTTCATCAGGAAGTCGATACCGTAAACGGCGATACGACGATAGTCACCGATGATACGGCCACGGCCATACGCATCTGGCAGACCAGTCAGAACACCAGATTTACGGCAGTTCAGGATGTCTTTGGTGTAAACGTCAAACACGCCCTGGTTGTGAGTTTTACGGTATTCGGTGAAGATTTTCTTGATCATTGGATCAAGTTCACGACCGTAAACTTTACATGAACCTTCAACCATCTTGATGCCGCCGAACGGAATCAGAGCACGTTTCAGAGGCGCATCAGTTTGCAGACCAACGATTTGTTCCAGGTCTTTGCTGATGTAGCCAGCATCATGAGAGGTGATGGTTGCAGCTACGTTGGTATCGAAATCAACCGGCGCATGGGTACGGTTTTCAATTTTGATACCGTCCATGACTTTATCCCACAGGTTGGTCGTCGCTTGAGTAGCGCCAGCCAGGAAGGATTCGTCACCTTCGTACGGGGTGTAGTTTTTCTGGATGAAATCACGAACGTTGACTTCATTCTGCCAGTCGCCTTTAGTGAAACCTTCCCATGCGGCTGCTTGTTTTTCATTAAGCTCGGACATTTAACACCTACCTTCTAGTGTGGATTTCTTTGTAAACCCGGCGCTGTGGTAAAGCACGTAATTAGTGCTTATCGCCACCGCGCAGATAAATAACCCAGTATGTCAGACCAACCAGTAAGCCACCGCCGATGATGTTCCCAATCGTGACAGGGATCAGGTTATCGGTAATGAAGTGGCTAACGGTCAAGTTTGAGAACTGTTCTGGTGCAGCACCAATGGCTTGCCAAAACTCCGGCGCTGCGAAATTCTTAATCACAATCCCTAATGGGATCATGAACATATTTGCAATGCTATGTTCAAAACCGCTCGCCACAAACATGGCCACCGGTAAAACCATTGCAAACATTTTGTCCATCAGGCTACGGCCGGAATAGCTCATCCAAACGGCGAGACAAACCATCAAGTTGGCCAAGATCCCCAGGCAAACGGCTTCAACAAACGTATGATGCAATTTGTGATCGGCTGTTTGCAGCACATTGAGACCCCATGCGCCATTCGCTGTCATATGTTCTCCGGCAAACCACATCAGTGCTACAAAGAAAAGTGCACCAATCAGGTTGCCTACATAAACATTTAACCAGTTGAGCCCTAACTGTCTCCAGGTAATACGCCCACTGGCCTTGGCAACGACAATTAATACGGTTGAAGTAAACAGGTCAGCCCCGCAAACCACAACAAGCATCAGGCCAAGAGAGAAACAGATACCACCAACCAGCTTGGCAAAGCCAAAAGGTACACCAGCAGTGCCGGTTGTCGCGGTAATGTAGAAAACGAAAGCAATAGAAATGAAGACACCAGCCGTGATCGCTAAATAAAAAGTCTTCAGCGGGTGCTTAGTGGCTTTATAAACGCCAGCATCTTCGGCCACTTTGGCCATTGCTGCTGGTAGTAGTAGATCAAAGGGGTTGTCAGCTTTCACACTAACTCTCTCTTAATATTAATCAGCGTTGAGATACTAACAAAGCAGTATACGGCAAAAATTGATCTGGATCATGATGCGCAGAACTAGCCTACCCAAAATACCCCTAAAAACAGTAAGTTAAATAATAAACTCGTTGAATTCAAAAGGAAAAATATTTTTTAAATTTTACACACTAAGTTGAATGAGCACGCTAACAGATAGTGTAAAAGGTAAATAAATAACTTAATAATTCGATCAAATTGAAGATATTATTTTTCAATGCCAGCAATAAGACTACTTATATACAACAATTAAATTACATATGAATGACGGTTGTAGATATTCATACATAGAGTAGAAAAGCCCACCTTCCAAACTTACTGCAAAAGGGCATACGACTATCATAGTCGTTGTGCCATTTTTACTGTGATGATAAATGCGTTTAGAAGAGGGATTTACCAGATTCGCGCGTTTATTGATCGAAAACGTCTGCACCGGTGTACGCGTGCAGACGTTCGCTTAGCTCAACAAGCCTATTATTTAGACCAATAACGGCGCTTTGCTGCCTGAAGTTTTTGATACGCTTGTAGCAGCGCTTGATGCGCAGGGAGGGCTTTCAAGTCGTCGTCAATCGCAGGAAGGCCATAGAAACGTTCTTCTCCGGCGATAATCGCCGAAGCGGCTTCGAGCGTTTCGGCGCCATACATGCGGCTGAATGCTTGATAGTACTGTGCGGGATCGCGTTCTTCTTCCATGCTTAGCAACAGCAAGGTTTGCAGGCAACGATAGAAATTGGCGCGTTCTGGGCTGAATACGGAGGCATTGAAGTCCTGAGTCCATTCGGTCCATGTCAGCGCTTGCTCCAAATCGCCGCCCGCTAATGCCAACATCGCCTTCAATTCACCCACACGCAGGGTATACCAGCCGTTGTCTTTGCCGGTTGCGATACCAAGCAGTTCACGTACACGGGTGAAATCGTCGAGGCCTTCGTCATCGAGTTGTTCGATGATCTGTAAATACTCTTCCTTAGTCAGATTGGAAGCCGGTAACTGAAGCAACTGAGTGCGCAAGTGCGCACCCATGCTGTTATTGGCTAACAGCAAATCTTCGGCAGGATAGATATCGGACATGCCTGGAACGATGATACGGCAGGCATAAACATCAAGATGTTCATAATCTGCAATGTAAACTTCTTTATCTTCTTGTTCGAAGATACTCATTAAAGTGCTGAACTCTTCCTCGGTGGTACCTTTAAACGACCAATCGGCAAAGGCATAATCGGCGTCTTGCTTAAACATATCCCAAGAAATCAGACCGCTTGAATCGATGAAGTGAGTTTCAAGGTTGGCATGCTCGCCGACTTCTTCATCATCGAAGGTTGGCGCGGTGAAGACGTCGAGATCTTTCAGGCTGCGGCCTTGCAGCAGTTCAGTCACCGTACGCTCTAGGGCTACGCCAAAGTCAGGATGGGCGCCGAACGAGGCAAAACAGGTGCCGTTGGCTGGGTTAAACAGCACAACGCAGATAACCGGATACTGACCACCGAGCGAAGCATCGTAGGACAGAATAGGGAAGCCTTCCTGCTCTAATTTTGCAATAGCTTCAACCACTTCAGGATAGCGGTTTAAAACCTCGGCAGGAATTTCTGGCAGGCTGATAGATTCTGCGATGATACGGTTTTTTACGTAACGCTCGAAAACTTCAGACAGGCCTTGTACGCGCGCTTCGTTGCGCGTGTTGCCCGCAGACATGCCGTTTGAAACGTATAAGTTGCCAATGATGTTCATTGGAATATAAACAGTTTGCTGATCGGACTGGCGGGTAAACGGCAGCGCGCAGATGCCGCGATCGACGTTACCGGATTGCAGATCGATAAGATCCTGAGCGCCTACATCACCTTCTGGGTTGTAAAACGCATGCAAACGCTCATCTAAGATGCCTTCTGGCAGGCTGTCGTCGGCAGGAACAGGGAACCACTTCTCATTTGGATAGTGAACGAAGTCTCCTTGCGCAATTTCACGGCCAAGGTAGAAATCAGCAAAGAAATAGTTGGTCGACAAGCGCTCAAAATATTCACCTAACGCCGATGCCAGCGCGGCTTTTTTGCTAGCGCCTTTGCCGTTGGTAAAACAAAGTGGGCAATCACGGTCGCGGATGTGTACAGACCAAACATGCGGAACAGGGTTTAGCCAAGAGGCTTCTTCAATATTGAACCCAAGATCGGTCAATTGCTGTTGGAAGCGTGCAATAGAGTCTTCCAGCGCGGCATCTTTGCCGGGAATATAGGTCTGCGTCATTTGAGTCACTTGTTAGCTGCAAAAAACGGCATGATACGTTTTTTTAGCCTATTCCTCCATGAATTCCATATCCATAGGGAATGTCACATTTTTTTTATGGATATAAAAGATAATTCATGCAGTTATCTAATAGGAGAAATCGAATGAAGTTGGTTAAAGTAAGTTTGCTAGCGCTGTTGGTTTCAGGGTTTAGTGGCGCGGCTTTTGCGTTGCCTAATGTCACCATTTTGGCAACGGGCGGGACTATCGCCGGGGGCGGTGACTCAGCAACAAAATCAAATTATACCGCTGGGAAAGTGGGCGTAGAATCGTTGGTTGATGCGGTGCCTCAACTGAAAGATATCGCTAACATCAAAGGTGAGCAGGTAGTCAGCATCGGTTCGCAGGATATGAATGACGATGTGTGGCTAAAACTTGCCAAAAAAATCAACGCTGATTGCAATAAAACCGATGGGTTCGTGATCACTCACGGCACGGATACCATGGAAGAAACGGCTTATTTCCTCGATTTAACCGTAAAATGTGACAAGCCTGTGGTGATGGTTGGTGCGATGCGTCCATCAACTGCCATGAGCGCGGATGGCCCATTCAACCTGTATAACGCCGTTGTGACTGCCGCCGATCCGGCTTCAGCCAAACGTGGTGTGCTGGTGGCGATGAATGATACCGTGCTGGATGGTCGTGACGTGACCAAAACGAACACCACCGGCGTGCAAACATTCCAAGCGGTTAACTACGGCCCATTGGGATACATTCACAATGGCAAAGTGGACTACCAGCGCTCGCCTGAGCGTAAACACACCACACAAACCCCATTTGACGTAAGCAAGTTAACCTCATTGCCAAAAGTTGGCATTGTATACAACTACGCCAACGCGTCGGATCTGCCTGCAAAAGCGCTGCTTGAGGCGGGCTATCAAGGGATTGTGAGTGCGGGGGTTGGTAACGGCAATCTGTACAAATCTATTTTTGATACTTTAGCCACTGCGGCACATAACGGCGTAGCCGTCGTGCGCTCATCACGTGTTCCTTCTGGGTCAACCACGGAAGATGCAGAAATTGATGACGTGAAATATGGCTTTGTCGCATCAGGCACGCTTAATCCGCAAAAAGCACGTGTCTTGCTTCAATTGGCTCTGACACAAACTAAAGATCCAAAACAGATCCAGCAGATGTTTAATCAGTACTAAGTTCTCTCTAAAAGGGGGAGTGTTCCCGCTCCCCTTTGTCTTTTGCCGTCTAAGCTATATTCACCACTTATGGCAAATGGACATCCATCCCGATGCAATCCTTTGATTTAAAACGTATGGCCTTTGATAAGGTGCCGCCAGATTTTCTTGCGGAAGTTGCGGTGCGCTGCCTATTCACATTCTTTCTGGTCTTTATTTTTCTCAAAATGACGGGGCGTCGCGGCGTACGGCAAATGTCGCTGTTTGAAGTGGTTGTCATCCTCACGTTAGGTTCTGCGGCGGGCGACGTGGCGTTTTATGATGATGTTCCTATGCTGCCGGTATTTACCGTCTTTATTTGCATCATGCTGCTTTATCGTTTTTCAACGTTCTTGATGTCTAAAAGTGAAAGAATTCAGACTTGGATGGAAGGTAAACCACTGGTCATTATCCGTGACGGTACGTTTATCTGGGAAACCCTAAACCGTGAAAATATTACTCACGATGAGTTCTTTATGGAGTTGAGGCAAGAGGGCGTTGAACACTTGGGCCAAGTGCGACTGGCCATTCTTGAAGTTAATGGGTCTATCAGCGTCTATTTTTTTGATGACGATAATGTGCGTTATGGACTGCCTGTTTTGCCCAACTGCTGCATTAAAAAAGTAGATAAAATTGTAGATAGAGGTACCTACGCGTGCAGCGAATGTAGCTTGGTTGAGCATCAAACAGCGGGGAGCTCACCGGTTTGTTCGCGATGTGGAAATCAATGCTGGATAGAGGCTAAAAATAACAGTCGGGTAAACTAAAAATAAACACAAAAAAGAATGAAAGTTTTTTGGTCTTACGCCGACGCAGAACTTTATTTTTAAAACGCCTATAGTGGCTTGGTGGCACATAGTTTAGCTCGTTGGGGACAGTGACCAATAACCGTTGCAGCCTGAGCGCGCGAATGATAAAACCAAATGATAAAGTAAATTAGATGTGAATAAATTCGATATCAATGTGGGCTGATCATCCTTATAGATGGGTTTGCCAGCATGTAGACAATTGACTAAATATAGCGAAGAGCGGTGAGGCAAAATGACACAGGTGTACAATTTTAGTGCTGGCCCAGCAATGATGCCGGTTGAGGTATTGCGTCGTGCTGAACAAGAACTGTGTAACTGGAATGGCCTAGGCACTTCGGTCATGGAAATCAGCCACCGCGGAAAAGAGTTTATGCAGGTCGCGGCACAGGCTGAACAAGATTTACGCTCTCTGCTGAAGGTTCCTGAGAACTATAAAATTCTATTCTGTCATGGCGGTGCGCGTGCGCAATTTGCCGCTGTTCCGTTAAATCTGCTGGGCGATAACAACACAGCCGACTACATGGATGGTGGCTACTGGGCGCATAGCGCTATCAATGAAGCGCAGAAATACTGCACGCCGAACGTTGTTGATATAAAAACAACCGACGACAACGGCCTTCAAGCGATCAAGCCAATGCGTGAGTGGACGTTGAGTGACAATGCTGCCTATGTGCATTACTGCCCAAATGAAACCATTGATGGTATCGCCATCGATGAAGAGCCTGATTTTGGCGATAAAATCGTGGTTGCCGATCTCTCTTCCACCATTCTTTCTCGCCCAATTGATGTTAGCCGCTATGGCGTGATTTATGCTGGGGCGCAAAAAAATATCGGCCCAGCAGGGATCACCGTAGTGATTGTGCGTGAGGACTTGCTGGGCAAAGCGCGCCAAGAATTGCCATCGATTCTCGACTACACCGTTTTGGCTGAAAACGATTCTATGTTCAATACACCACCGACCTTTGCATGGTATCTCTCAGGCATGGTATTTAAATGGCTGAAAGAGCAGGGTGGCTTGGTTGAGATGGAAAAACGCAATAAAGCCAAAGCCGACTTGCTCTATAGCGCGATTGATAGCAGTGATTTTTATCGTAACGGCGTTGCACTACAAAATCGCTCACGTATGAACGTACCGTTCCAGATGGCAAATCCTGCATTAGATCCGTTGTTCTTGCAGGAAGCGAAAGCAATTGGCTTAGTTGCTTTGAAAGGCCACCGCGTGGCGGGGGGGATGAGAGCGTCTATTTATAATGCGATGTCGATTGAAGGTGTTAAAGCACTGACCGACTTTATGGCGGATTTTGAACGTCGCCATGGCTAATGAGGCTGCATCGGTTTTAAACCCCGGCATGCCGGGGTTTTTTGTTTGTGTATAAGAAAGATGACAGCCGTCACGAAAAACGGTACAACAATGTAATGATTTATTTGCAGTGATGGGATTCGCTGCATTAACTGAAAATTTGGAGTGAGTTTGATGCTGGATTCCCTGACTTTACAACCTATTGCACATTTTTCCGGTGAGATAAATTTACCTGGTTCTAAGAGCGTGTCTAACCGAGCGTTGCTGCTATCGGCTCTGGCGAGTGGAACGACATGTTTACATAATTTGCTTGATAGCGATGATGTTCGCCATATGCTAACTGCGTTAAAGCAACTGGGTATTCATTTCCAATTATCCGATGGGCATACCCGCTGCGAAATTATTGGCAACGCGGGTGCTCTAAAAGCACATAGCGCGCTTGAACTCTTTTTAGGTAACGCAGGAACGGCCATGCGCCCACTTGCTGCTGCGTTATGTTTGGGTGATGGGGATGTGATCCTCACCGGCGAACCGCGTATGAAAGAGCGCCCAATTGGGCATCTGGTTGATGCGTTACGTCAAGGTGGAGCCCAGATCGATTATCTGGAGCAAGAAAACTATCCGCCTCTGCGCCTACGCGGTGGGTATATCGGTGGTGATATTGAGGTTGATGGTTCGGTTTCCAGCCAGTTTTTGACTGCGTTATTGATGATGGCGCCGTTGGCTACGCAGAACACCGTTATCTCCATTAAGGGTGATTTGGTTTCGAAACCTTATATTGATATTACCTTGGCGCTGATGCGCAGTTTTGGCGTCAGCGTTGAGAACGATAATTATCAGGTCTTCCGTATCGCGGGTGGACAACACTATGTTTCCCCTGGCGATTATCTCGTCGAAGGAGATGCGTCGTCAGCATCCTATTTCCTCGCCGCGGCTGCAATTAAAGGTGGCACGGTACGTGTAACCGGAATTGGTAAAAACAGCGTACAAGGGGATATTCGTTTCGCAGATGTGCTGGAAAAGATGGGTGCAAAAATCACCTGGGGCGATGATTTTATCGAATGCTCACGCGGCGAACTGCATGGCATTGATATGGATATGAACCATATTCCTGACGCGGCAATGACTATTGCCACCACCGCGTTGTTTGCCGATGCGCCAACCACTATCCGCAACATCTATAACTGGCGTGTAAAAGAGACCGATCGCTTATCCGCGATGGCCACTGAGTTGCGCAAGGTGGGCGCTGAAGTTGAAGAGGGCGATGATTTTATCCGCGTAGTACCTCCCGCACATCTGAAAGCCGCTGAGATTGGCACCTATAACGATCATCGTATGGCGATGTGCTTCTCGCTGGTTGCGCTGTCGGATACGCCAGTAACGATTCTCGATCCTAAATGTACGGCGAAAACTTTCCCAGACTATTTCCAGCAGTTTGCTCGGCTAAGCCAGTAGTCCAAATCCTAAAAAGGGTCTGTTCATTCAGACCCTTCCTTTTTTGTACTTTGTCACATAACCCCCTCGCAACCGATTAACTAGGATTTTTCGCGTCTCATTGCATCGCTTTCGCCTAAACTATGGAACACATGTGTGTCTGTAGGTGCGAGTTTTTCCAGCAACCAGCATCGTTGAGGGTAACAGTGAGGCGTTGATCGGCGTATAATGCGCGCCGTTCGATGTGTGTGTCCTGCTATGGTAAATCTGCCTAGATGCAAATATATCGTCGCGCCATAGCAGAGCACACCCAAGCCTTCGTAGGCAAAGTCTATGCAGGCAGTTGTTTCCCCCAGAAAGGAGAGAAAAATGACGGCAATAGCTCCGGTAATTACCGTTGACGGGCCGAGTGGTGCGGGTAAAGGGACTTTGTGTAAAGCGTTGGCTGAATCTTTGGGTTGGTGTCTTTTAGACTCCGGCGCGATCTATCGCGTTCTTGCCCTGGCTGCGTTGCATCATCAAGTCGATATCACGTCAGAAGAGGCTCTGGTGCCATTGGCTGCACATCTTGACGTACGTTTCGTGGCACAGGATGGACAGTTACAGGTCATTCTTGAAGGCGAAGATGTGAGTAATGAAATTCGCACCGAATCCGTGGGCAGTACGGCATCTCAGGCTGCTGCATTTCCGCGTGTAAGAGAAGCGTTGCTACGTCGTCAGCGTGCGTTCCGGGAGTTCCCCGGTCTTATCGCCGATGGTCGTGATATGGGCACCGTGGTTTTCCCTGATGCGCCGGTTAAGATTTTTCTTGATGCGAGCTCTGAAGAGCGTGCTCGTCGACGCATGCTTCAGTTGCAGGAGAAGGGCTTTAGTGTTAACTTTGAACGCCTTTTGGACGAAATAAAAGAACGCGACTACCGCGATCGTAATCGTTCAGTGGCACCGCTTGTTCCTGCGCAGGACGCGCTGATGCTGGATTCAACCCAGATGTCTATCGAACAAGTGATTGAAAAAGCACTGGCTTATGCCAAGCAGACATTACAACTTTCTGCCGAGTAGGGCGGGAAGCAAAGCTTACCGATAAGGATAAGCCGATAGCCATAATGTTAAACTACATTATGGCTATTGTTGTTATTGATAAATTTGTTCAGCTAATATTGCTGAACGATGTATAATATTACCCTCCCTGCCGCTATGGATTGTCGCGGGGCATGTTAAACAACCCCATCTAGCAGGATGCCTGATGGACGTTAAAATAAAGAACCCTGAAGATTATCAATATGACTGAATCTTTTGCTCAACTCTTTGAAGAATCCTTAAAAACAATCGAAACCCGCCCGGGTTCCATCGTTCGTGGCGTTGTTGTTGCTATCGACAAAGATATCGTACTGGTTGACGCTGGTCTGAAATCTGAGTCTGCAATCCCAGCAGAACAGTTCAAAAACGCACAGGGCGAACTGGAAATTCAGGTAGGCGACGAAGTTGATGTTGCTCTGGATGCAGTTGAAGACGGCTTCGGTGAAACTCAGCTGTCCCGTGAGAAAGCTAAGCGTCATGAAGCTTGGATCACGTTGGAAAAAGCTTACGAAGAAGCTGCAACTGTTACCGGCGTTATCAACGGTAAAGTTAAGGGTGGCTTCACTGTCGAGCTGAACGGTATCCGTGCATTCCTGCCAGGTTCTCTGGTAGACGTTCGTCCGGTACGTGACACTCTGCACCTCGAAGGCAAAGAGCTTGAGTTTAAAGTCATTAAGCTGGACCAGAAACGCAACAACGTTGTTGTTTCTCGTCGTGCCGTTATCGAATCTGAGAACAGTGCAGAACGTGATCAGCTGCTGGAAAACCTGCAAGAAGGTATGGAAGTTAAGGGTATCGTTAAGAACCTGACTGACTACGGCGCATTCGTTGATCTGGGCGGTGTTGACGGCCTGCTGCACATCACTGATATGGCTTGGAAACGCGTTAAGCACCCAAGCGAAATCGTGAATGTGGGCGACGAAATCACTGTTAAAGTGCTGAAGTTCGACCGCGAACGTACTCGTGTATCTCTGGGCCTGAAACAGCTGGGCGAAGATCCATGGGTAGCTATTGCTAAGCGTTATCCAGAAGGTACCAAACTGACTGGTCGCGTGACTAACCTGACTGATTACGGCTGCTTCGTAGAAATCGAAGAAGGCGTTGAAGGTCTGGTTCACGTTTCCGAAATGGATTGGACCAACAAAAACATCCACCCATCCAAAGTTGTTAACGTTGGTGATGTTGTGGAAGTTATGGTTCTGGATATCGACGAAGAACGTCGTCGTATCTCCCTGGGTCTGAAGCAGTGTAAATCTAACCCATGGCAGCTGTTCGCAGAAACCCACAATAAGGGCGACCGCGTTGAAGGTAAAATCAAGTCTATCACTGACTTCGGTATCTTCATCGGCCTGGACGGTGGCATCGATGGCCTGGTTCACCTGTCTGACATCTCCTGGAACGTTGCAGGCGAAGAAGCAGTACGTGAATACAAGAAAGGCGACGAAATCGCAGCAGTTGTTCTGCAGGTTGATGCAGAGCGCGAGCGTATCTCCCTTGGCGTTAAACAACTGGCAGAAGATCCATTCAACAACTACATCTCTATGAATAAGAAAGGTGTAATTGTTACTGGTAAAGTAACTGCAGTTGACGCTAAAGGTGCTACAGTTGAATTAGCTGATGGCGTAGAAGGCTATCTGCGTGCTTCTGAAGCTTCCCGTGACCGCGTTGAAGATGCCACTCTGGTTCTGAACGTAGGCGACGAAGTTGAAGCTAAATTCACTGGCGTAGACCGCAAGAATCGCGTTGTAAGCCTGTCTGTACGTGCTAAAGACGAAGCTGATGAGAAAGATGCAATCGCTGTTGTTAACAACAAGCAGGAAGATGCACCTAACTTCTCTAATGCAATGGCTGAAGCATTCAAGGCAGCTAAAGGCGAATAATGATGAGGGCGGTTTCGGCCGCCCTGTAACGGTAGTTAAGCTGCAAAGTGCGTTCCCCAATGAGGGGAAATAGCTTGGAGGAAATATGACCAAGTCCGAACTTATTGAAAGACTTGCTAGCCAGCAACCACATCTGCCTGCGAAGGCGGTTG
Organism: Hafnia sp. CBA7124; assembly: GCF_002355555.1. NCBI lineage: Bacteria > Pseudomonadati > Pseudomonadota > Gammaproteobacteria > Enterobacterales > Hafniaceae > Hafnia > Hafnia sp. CBA7124. The sequence goes on from NZ_AP017469.1 coordinate 1,624,719, forward strand.
AGGATGCAGTGAAAGAAATGCTTGAGCATATGGCAACAACGCTTGCTGACGGTGAACGCATTGAGATCCGTGGATTCGGCAGTTTTTCACTTCACTACCGTGCGCCTCGCGTCGGTCGTAATCCTAAAACTGGTGATAAAGTGGAACTGGAAGGTAAATACGTTCCCCATTTTAAACCTGGTAAAGAACTACGTGACCGGGCGAACATCTACGCTTAAGCAACCTGCTTAGAGTCTAAAACGGCACCTTCGGGTGCCGTTTTCATATCTAAAATTCATTCGTAAACCTCTGCACAATTAACGTTTTCTGACGAAACTTGCGATGCTATTCGCAATAAAAAGTTCAGCCAAACTCTGTTACTACGATTCCTTTCAATCTCTTATGCATTACTCAATGCAGGCCATTTTTACTTTCACTCACTTCAGCCAACATGCCGTATCTGCTTAATAAGAGGCATTACCGGTGAGAATGACATGGGATGAGAGTATTCATTGTGCTGCGCTAGGCTGCCTGCCGTTAATATTTTTTCCTAGCTTGCCCGCAAAATATTATGCCTATGGGGCCTTGCCGGTTGCGTTGCTGTTTTTTTGTATTTGTTCTGGACGCTTTCGAAAAATTGCATTTGTAATACTGGGGCTAGCATGGGGGATCGCTTGCGCGGAGAACGTACTAGCACCTTTGGACTATGATATTTCTCGGCCTGTCAATTTGACGGGAAACGTTATAAGCGTAGCGCTTGGCGTTTTATCGCCACAGGACAAGGTAACGTTTCGCGTTTCTACGGTTAATGGCCAAGATGTGAAAGAGAGATTCGATATCACCTTATATTGGAACTCAGAACGCTACTCATTTTGCGCTGCGCAGCGTTGGGCAATAACCGCGCGCTTGCGCCCCGTTTATGGACGTCTCAACCAAGGCGGGTACGACGCACAACGAACATCAGTCGGGCATCATATTGTTTTGCAAGGCATGCCGACGGCTTACCAACGGCTATCTATTGGGTGTGGTTGGCGACAACAAATTATAAGCAGATCGGTAAAAGCAATACCGGATACATCTTCTAAGGCCATTATCGTTGCATTGGCTTTTGGTGAAAGAGCGCTACTTACACGCGAGCAGAATTCACTTTTTCGCATAAATGGCTTGTCTCATTTGCTCGCTATTTCTGGATTACACATTGCTTTAGCGGCGATGCTGGGATGGTGTGTAGCTAGGGTGATACAGCTGTGTTTTCCTCTTCGCTGGATTAATCCTTATTTTCCAATGGCAATGATGATGGGCGTTGGCTGGGTTTATGTGTGGCTTGCAGGAGCTAATCCTCCGGCCATTCGCGTTGGTGTTGCAATGCTGCTTATCTCTGGCTATGGCGTTTGGGGAAAGTTTATCCCGCCCAAGAAATATCTGCTAAATGTGGTCTGTCTTATGGTTGTTTGGGATCCGCTTGTATTGCTGTCTGACAGTTTTTGGCTATCTGTGATGGCAGTTTCCAGCCTTTTGTTTTGGTATTGGCTGGCGCCATTGCCCTCATCGTTACAAATGCAGAAACGATTCTTTTGGTTGAGGCTATTACATCTGCAGTTTGGCATCGCTTTGTGCTTGATGCCCGTACAAATTTATTTGTTTCATGGCATCAGCGGGAGTGCGCTGTGGGCCAATTTTTTTGCCGTGCCCTTGGTCACTTATCTTGTTGTGCCGTTGATTTTAGTGGGTATAGGCTCCTGTTGGTGGAACGACCCGTTGGCACGCGGCAGGATATCTGCTAGATGTGATGCAATGGGGATTAACAAGTGTGCCTACGCTCTGGACAGATAGTAGCACCGGCGGGCTCTGGATAAGCCTGAGCTTCCTAACCCTGTTTGTTATGAATTTTTCTTTTTCTAAAGCAGGCTTGCCGCTTTGGTGTGTAGTTCAGGCCGTATCTTATCTTTGGATATTTGGTGCTAAAAAGAGTGATGATATTGAGCTGCGTGTTCATATGCTGGATGTGGGGCACGGACTGGCGGTGCTTATCGAACGCCGCGGTAATGCAATTTTGTATGATACAGGTAATAAATGGGACGGCGGAGATATTGCTACCAGTGAAATTATTCCTTACTTAAATTGGCATGGGCTGAATCTGGATGGCATGGTTATTAGCCATAGCGACTCAGACCATAGTGGGGGGCGATATTCTCTTAGTCATGCGTTTCCATTAGCTTGGGTTAGAAGCCCCGATCCTCGCGATTTCTCCTGCCACATTGGTAGTGATTGGGTCTGGCAAGGTGTGCGTTTTACGGTGCTTTGGCCACCACATCAGATTGCTGTCCCGAAAAATAATGATTCTTGTGTCGTCATGGTTGCAGTGGGAGAGCGTAAAATGCTGCTTACTGGAGATATAGAAACGGAAGCTGAAACTCAGTTGGTACAGCGCTGGAGAAAGCAGCTTAAGGCCGGTATCTTGCAGGTTCCACATCATGGCAGCAATACCTCGTCGAGTAGCCTACTTCTGCGCACGGTTGAACCAAACGAGGCGATAAGTTCCTCGGCTCGATTTTCTCAGTGGCATTTTCCTTCACCAAAAGTGACCGCGCGTTATCGCGCACAAAATATTCATTGGCATGATACTGCACATGCTGGAGAGGTCATAATGACGGCAAAAACAGATATCTGGCGAATAAATGAACTAAAAACGCAATTAAATCCACGTTGGTATCACGGTTGGTTTGGCGTAAGGAGCCATAATGAGTAAAATGATCCGCTATTTCATCCTAAGCTGGTTAACTAAATGCTGAATGACAAAGATCTTTCGACCTGGCAAACATTTCGTCGCTTATGGCCATCGATCTCTCCTTTCAAGGCAGGCCTGATTGTTGCGTCAGTTGCCCTCGTAATTAACGCGGGTAGTGATGCCTACATGCTCTCCTTGTTAAAGCCATTATTGGATGATGGTTTTGGCAAGACAGGGTCCGATATTCTGAAATGGATGCCATTCGTCGTTATTGGATTGATGATCGTACGAGGGATTTCTGGTTTCATCTCCAGCTACTGCGTCTCTTGGGTGGCCGGCAAGGTGGTGATGAATATGCGTCGTCGCTTGTTCAGCCATATGATGGGTATGCCGGTTTCCTTCTTTGACCAGCAGTCGACGGGTACGCTCCTATCGCGAATCACCTATGACTCTGAGCAGGTTGCCTCATCGTCATCCGATGCATTGATTACGGTTGTGCGTGAAGGCGCATCGATTATTGCATTGTTCTGTATGATGTTTTATTACAGCTGGCAGCTATCTCTGATTCTGATTGTTATTGCCCCTGTGGTTTCAATTGCGATTCGTATGGTGTCGAAGCGTTTTCGTAACATCAGCAAGAATATGCAAAACACGATGGGCACATTGACCACTAGCGCCGAACAGATGCTAAAAGGTCATAAAGAAGTACTGATCTTTGGTGGTCAAGAAGTAGAGAGCAAGCGTTTTGACAAAACCAGTAACTGGATGCGTCAGCAGAATATGAAGATGGTCGCTGCGTCTTCTGTTTCAGACCCGGTTATTCAGTTGATTGCCTCCTTTGCCCTTGCTTTCGTGCTGTATGCAGCCAGTATTCCGTCGGTCATGGATACGCTGTCGGCGGGTACTATTACCGTGGTGTTCTCTTCGATGATTGCATTAATGCGTCCACTGAAGTCCCTGACGAACGTCAACGCTAAATTCCAACGTGGTATGGCGGCATGTCAAACGCTGTTTGCGATTTTGGATCTCGAACAGGAAAAAGATACCGGTAAGCTGGAAGTTAAGCGTGCTAAAGGTGATGTTGAGTTTCGTGATGTGACCTTCAGCTATAACAATAAAGGCGCCCCTGCGCTGAAAAACGTGAGCTTTAAAATTCCTGCGAATAAAACCGTGGCCTTAGTGGGGCGCTCAGGTTCCGGCAAATCAACGATTGCGAATCTGTTGACGCGTTTTTACGACATCCAAGAGGGCGAGATCCTGCTGGATGGGCATGACCTACGTGAATATACGCTGAGTTCTCTACGTAATCAGGTAGGTTTGGTCTCGCAAAATGTTCATCTCTTCAACGATACTATTGCGAACAACATCGCCTATGCGCGTAATGAAGTTTATACCCGTGAACAAATTGAAGAAGCGGCTCGCATGGCCTATGCGATGGACTTCATTGAGAAAATGGACAACGGTTTAGACACTGTCATTGGCGAAAACGGCGTATTGCTGTCTGGTGGACAGCGTCAGCGTATCGCTATTGCTCGTGCGTTGCTGCGCGATAGTCCGGTTCTTATTTTGGATGAAGCGACATCAGCGCTAGATACCGAGTCTGAACGTGCGATTCAGTCCGCGCTAGATGAATTACAGAAAAACCGTACTTCGTTGGTTATTGCTCACCGTTTATCAACTATCGAAAAAGCCGATGAAATTATCGTGGTTGAAGATGGCTACATCGCTGAGCGTGGCGATCATGCAACGTTATTGGCGAAGAATGGGGCGTATGCTCAGCTGCATAGGTTGCAATTCGGGCAATGATTGAGCGCATCTGGTCTGGGCAATCGCCTTTATACCTGCTCCTGTTACCGCTCTCTTGGCTGTATGGCCTAGTGAGCGGTATCCGCCAATTTTTTTATCGTATGGGGTGGTTAAAAAGCTGGAAAGCACCTTGCCCCGTGATTGTGGTCGGTAACTTAACTGCGGGTGGCAATGGTAAAACACCCGTGGTTATTTGGCTGGTTGAACAATTACAGACTCGTGGTTTTCGCGTGGGAGTTGTGTCGCGTGGCTATGGTGGGCGCTCGGATCATTACCCTCTATTATTGAATAGTGAAACGTCAACGGCACAAGCGGGAGACGAGCCCGTTCTCATCTATCAACGAACGGGGGCTTCAGTTGCCGTTGCGCCTAAGCGTAGTGATGCCGTAAAAGCCTTGCTTCAGCATTCGGCAGCAGTAGATGTCATCATCACCGATGACGGCCTACAGCATTACGCGCTTGCGCGTGATGTTGAACTGGTTGTCGTGGATGGCATTCGTCGTTTTGGCAATGGCTGGTGGTTACCTGCTGGCCCTATGCGGGAGCGAGCAGGGCGTTTACGTCGTGTTGATGCCGTTATCACTAATGGTGGAAAGGCAGCAACGGGTGAAATACCCATGACGCTGGCTGGACGTATTTTAGTGAATATACATACTGGTGAACGCTGTGCTGCCGATAGTTTAGCTCCGGCTGTTGCTATGGCGGGAATAGGGCATCCTCCTCGTTTTTTTGCCACGCTGAGCCAATTGGGTACGCAAGTCGTCAACGCAGTCGCATTTGCCGATCACCAAGAATATGATCTGAAGACATTAAGTGCGTTGACACCGAAAGGGCAGCCGCTGTTAATGACTGAAAAAGACGCAGTAAAATGTCGTAAATTTGCTCAGCCTAATTGGTGGTATCTGCCCGTTAATGCAGAAATCCCAGCTGAACAAGGGAATGAATTGTTAGCAAAAATTACGAATTTGATTAAAACTAATCGTTATTTTTCAAATGCTAATAAATAAATCTGCTGCTTTTATCTTCGGATGCATATAGTTTTACGTTTAAATACTTCCGTAGCGTCATTTTTTTTAAAAGAAAGGCTTGCTCATCAATCACCTTTATGAGTAAATGACTGCGGCCTGTGATATAGACCTATTTATGCACGACATGAGATAAAGCAGTTCCTCCTTAAGACGTTATCTTCCGATTCCGCTTGTTAGACGAACCACCTTCTTAGTGCCATCCATAAGTAATCTTTCTGAGCTCGGCCCCTACGCCTTAGGGCAAATTTTTTAAGTGATATCAGTTATAAAGGTAATACAAATGACTAAGAAGACCGGTCAGGTAAAATGGTTTAACGAAAGCAAAGGCTTCGGTTTCATCGAACAGCACGACGGCGGTAAAGATGTATTCGTACATTTCTCTGCTATCGCTAGCGAAGGTTTCAAAACTCTGGCCGAAGGCCAGCGTGTAGAATACACCATTCAGGACAGCCCGCGCGGGCCGGCTGCTGCGAATGTTGTTGCTCTGTAAGATTACAGAGAACTTGTTTTGATACTGAACTGATCGTTATCGCAGTAAGCTAGCCCCAAGGGTGTTAGCACGCTCTGCGGAGTCAGTAACAAGACCAGAAAGCCCGCCACTGGCGGGCTTTTGTTTTTAATAATCCGCTCGAAGAGGTTCTTAACGATAACTTGAATATGAGCTACACATCCTAATCTGAACTAGAATTTAGAGGGATGTAAATATAAGGTAAAAAATATGACACTGAAAATGGGTCTCGTAAAATGGTACAGCCAGTCTGAAGGCTTCGGTATTATCTCTCCACTGGATGGTGGAAATGATATCTACGTTAATCGTTCAGGCATTGCTAATTCACGCAAAAAATTACTGACAGAAGGTCAGCGCGTTGAATTCTCAACTTACCTAGGTAGTCGCGGTCTCACCGCAGAAGACGTCATCGCCTACTGATGACATCGTATCAGCCAGCGTTATTCCCTACGCATCTTCACGCTGGCTGAACTGTTTTCCCTTCCTTGCTGCAACTCGATATGCTTTGCGTATAATCATCTTTCCGGCTTTCTCATCATGAGGTTCGTCTGGCTACGATGGCTGAAATATCCCTACCTTTAAGTGCGCTTAGAAACCTGCATCTTTATGCTCAAGGTTTAGATAAACCGCGCAGAAGAAAAGCAACGCCTCTTGATGCGATCGCGTGCATACGTCAAATGAGTTTGCTACAAATTGATACGATCAACGTTGTCGCTCGTAGTCCCTATCTGGTGTTGTTTTCGCGTCTGGGTTTGTATTCCGAGCAGTGGCTGAATGAGGCTTTACGCAACGGCGATATCTTTGAATATTGGGCGCATGAGGCATGCTTTATCCCAAAAGAGGATTATCAGCTAGTTCGCCCGCAGATGATGTCACCGGAAAATTTGGGATGGAAATATTCCCCAGAGTGGCATTTGAAGCATCAAGATGACATTAGCGAGCTTCTGGCACAGATCCGCCATAACGGACCTGTTAAAGCCACCGATTTTAGCGCGAAGAATAAAAAAACCAGTGGGTGGTGGGAGTGGAAACCCGAGAAACGGCATCTGGAAACGCTGTTTTCCTGTGGTCAACTGATGGTGAAAGAGCGAATTAATTTCCACCGCGTTTACGACTTGCCTGAACGCGTTATGCCAGAGTGGAATGATGATGTACACGGTATTAGCCCTGCGCTTGCTCAGCAACAAATGATAGCCAATAGCGCACGCAGCTTAGGTGCATTTAAAGCGCAATGGCTAGCCGATTATTATCGACTGAAGAAAATTGATATTAAAGAGACGATAAATAATCTGTTGGACAGCCAAGAGATAATCGCAGTGCGTGAACTGGAAACCCAAGAGCACTACTACATTCACCACAGCCTGGCGCATTTATTAGCAAAAGCACAAAACAACGAAATAAAGGCGACGCATACCACGTTGCTTTCTCCTTTTGATCCTGTTGTTTGGGATCGAAGGCGTGCATCTGAATTATTTGGTTTTGATTACCGCTTAGAATGTTATACCCCTGAAGCTAAAAGAACCTTTGGCTATTTTTCGCTACCGATACTTCAGCGTGGCGCTTTAGTTGGCCGGATCGATGCCAAAATGCATCGTAAAGAAAAGGTGCTGGAGCTTAAATCACTCCATCAAGAAAAAGGGGTACGGTTTACGGAGAAAAAGAGGGCGGAGCTGAAAGCTGCTATTACTCTTTTTGCGACTTGGCAGCAGGCGACCGAAGTTAAAATCCAGCATCAGCCAGATGATTGGCGCCATTATTGGGGGGATGGCTGGTTGTTGGATAGTGTATTAAGGCAGGCCTAAATACCAAAAAGGGCAATGGTTGTTTCCATTGCCCTTTAGCCAATCAGTTACTGTAATTGGCGAACATCGCGATGATTTTATGCAGCAGTTTCATATGTATCTTACTTTCTAGTTTTTGCAGGAAATTGTGATGTGTATCACGTTTGACAATTTACTCCTCTGCAAAACCAACTGCAACATGTTTTGTTTAAGTATGTTTGATGTTAATAAAAAGAAAAATCGGCACTAGGCCGATTTTTAATATGGCAAACCAAGACGATCTTTAGCTTTTCAGCGCGGCATGAATCGACTGAATGATTGGTTGATAACCCGTGCAGCGGCAAATGTTGCCTTCAAGCGCATCCATGAGTTGCTCATCGCTGGGACTGGGGTGCTTAGCCAGCAATGCCGATGTGCTAACAAGAACGCCTGGCGTACAGAAGCCACACTGCACGCCGCCATGCTCAATAAATGCATTTTGAAGCTTTTGAGTCATAGGATCGTCACGTAATCCTTCGAGCGTGGTAATGTCGGCACCGTCGCATTGTTCAGCTAAAACTAAACAGGAGCAAACGGCGTTTCCATCCATGATAACGGTACAAGCGCCGCACTCACCAACGGCACATCCTTCCTTTGTTGCCGTTAAACTCAGTTCATCTCGCACGAAATCGAGCAGGCGCATTTGCCCTGTTACCTGCGCATCAATCAGCTTGCCGTTTACCTTCACTTTGATATTGCTCATCATCAACTCCTTATGCCAGCTCTGATTGATAGAGAGAATCGGTGGCTTCCACCATCATGTCGCGGAACATATTAATAAACACAGGTTGTTTGTAGGCGGCTGACCAGCGCTTGCCGATAGCGGCATAAATCAGCTTTTCTAACAGCTGGCTGGCGAGATCGATTGTTTCCTGTGTGAGTCGGTGGCCTAGTAAACAGCGTTCGATATCGAGAAGCCGCTGAGGTTTGCTAAACAATGCTCCATCGACTAAACGGCAATAGTTCACTATGCCATCTGCGTCACAAGTAATTAAGCAGGTTAGGCTCTGACGAGTGATGTTCAGCGCATTTCTACGCCCCAACTGATGATAGAAAGCGTGTGGCCTTGGGTTTGGCGGTGGTGGCAATATGACCTTAGTCATCAGCTCATTAGGCTTACGCTGTGTTTTATATCCTGACTGTAGGAACTCGCACAGTGGCATGCGTCGTGCGCCATCAAGCGACTGCAGCTCAATTTGGGCATCATAGATAATTGAAGGAGGCAATGAATCACCACAGGGGGCGGCGTTAACCATATTGCCGCCGATAGTGGCGCGGTTACGAATTTGGTTTGAACCAACCGTTTTGCATGCTTGTGCGAGCAGGGGATAGCGTTCTCGAATCAATTCGTGCTCGACGATACGGTTAAATGTCACCGCCGCACCAATGACGACAGCGCCGTTATCTTCGGTAATCTGCGTCAATTCAGGTATGCGCGATATATCAATAAGGTTCATGGCCTTGGTCTGTAAACGTCCTTGAACGATAACATCGGTGCCGCCAGCAATAATGCTAACGTCATCTTGAACAAGCAACGCTAAGGCCTCCGGCAGCGTTTTGGCTCGTGTAACTGTGACATCAGTTAAACGCAAAACCTGTTTTTTGTTATCGGTTTCAACCATTAACTCACTTTGCCTGGCTGGTTTTTTGAGGTTATAACCTAAAATAACCTGCTCAAGGGTCAGCGGCAGTTTGTTGAAGCGAGCGTTCAAGGCAAAGCTAAGGGCGTTGTTAATGGCCGCTGCGGCTAATTCAGTGGCGGGTTCTCCGATGCCTTTAGCACCCAGAGGGCCTGCCTGATCGGGATTTTCTACGCCGATAATAGTAATTTCAGGGATATCTTTAATGGTTGGCAGTAGATAGGTATCAAAGTTTTCTGACTTAACCTGTCCGTTTTCAATGTTAAAGTCTTCAAGTAACGCATAACCAAACCCTTGCGCTATTCCGCCGCTGACCTGCCCATTGAAACCCACCGGATTAATAATATGACCCACATCGTGTGCAGCCGTGACGTGGAGAAGATCCGTTTTCCCTGTGCTGGTGTTGACGCGCACCTCGGCAATTTGGCAACCATAAACCCAAGTGAAATAAGGGCTGCCGGTTCCTTTTTCCTCATCCCAGTGAATCGGCGGTGGTACAAACCAACCATATTCGGTCAGACTCACGCTAGCCCATTTGGTTTTGTTCACGGCTGTTTTGAAATCTATCGTTTGTGATGGGTTATTTTTGTTGCTGATAAACCCGTTTGCCCATAGCGTATTATCTAATTCTTTCGTGCCTAGCGCGTCACCCACAACGCCTAAAATGCGTTGCTTAATTTTAACCGCAGCGTCAAGGATCGCGCCGCCGCCGACGAGCGTTCCACGTGTCGCGGCGGTAGAACCGCCGTCACCAATCACGGAGGTGGGTGGTTCGCTAAACATGATTTCAGACAATGGAATGCCAAAAGCCTCTGCGGCGATGAGCGACATGGTGGTCTGTAGCCCTTGGCCATTCTCAGATACGGAAGTCGCGATGTTTACGCTACCGTCTTCGTTCACCTGCACCAGCGCGGTTGAAGTATCGACACCTTCGGCACCAATAGAGCATCCGCGGTAGCTGAGGGCCAGTCCAATACCATAGCGATAAACGCCACCTTGTTGATTGAGTTGAGCATAATGCTGGCGCTTGCTATCAAACTCAGCTGAGGTAACCGCTTTACTTAAAACCTCAAGGGCGGATACGGTATGCTTGTCAAAAACTTGTCCAGTAATCGACGCATCACCTTGTTTTAACGCGTTAATTTGGCGGATATCGACGGGGGATATCTTTAAATACTCGGCGATCTCGTCCATTAATGATTCGTTGGCATATACCACCTGTGGTGAGCCAAAACCTCTCATGGCAGAGGTATAGCTGTTGTTGGTGTATACGCCGGTCACATCGATACGAATATTAGGGATGCGATAAGGCCCAGCAGCCTGAACCGAGCTTCTCCAGGTGACGAAAGGTGTTGAAGCTGCATACCCTCCGCTGTCGGCGAGGATATCGACCTTCATGGCTAAGATCTGGCCCGAATCATCCAGCCCGACCTTATATTTCATTTTATAGGGATGGCGCTTGCAGCTTTCTAAAATTGAGTGCTCGCGGGTATAACAAAATTTAACCGGTTTGCCCGTTAGCGTTGTTAGTAGCGCAGAGCGGCAGGCAAGATGATCGATAATATCGTCTTTACCACCAAACGAGCCGCCCATCACCGCGCGCTTAATATTGATATGTCCTTGTGGGCAACCCATAAATCTTGCGACAAAGCTGCGTACACGGTGTGGATTTTGGATTGAACCGGAGATAATCAAATGGGGTTCGGTGGGATCGAGCCAAGTGAGCACCACTTCAGGCTCAATGTAAGCATGTTCCTGAAAACCAACTTCATATTCGCGTTCAAGAATATGTGCGCTGGCGGAGAATCCTGCATCGATATCGCCTTTAATCGTGTGGTGATGCGCCGCTATGTTATTTCCTCTTTCCGGATGAATAAGCCGCGCATCGGGTTCTAGTGCATGCTCAACGTCGGTAATGGGCGCGTAAGGCGTATAAGAAATATGAATTTTGTCTGCTGCCAGACAGGCGGCTTCGTAGGTTTCTGCGGCGATAACCGCAATTACGTCACCGTGAAAAACGACTTCATCTTTAATAATAGGGAGGTAGTCTTTCACCATGATGCCAACGACGGGTTCGCCGGGGATATCTTGATATGTTGCGATCTTGACGACGCCTGGAATCGCTAATGCTTCACTAAGATCGAGTTTATCAATTTTGCCTGCGGCAATATCGGCATAGCGGCACACGCCATACAACATTCCGGGTAGGGTAATGTCATTGCCGTAGACGGCTGTTCCAGTGACTTTTGCCAGTCCATCAACGCGACGGATTGATGATGAGGTGCTTGGCGCACTCATGGGTATCTCCTTACGTATTACGTAACGCTATTACGAACCAGATTGTTATGGCTGGTCATCAGAGTTAGCAGTGATTAAAAGTAATGAAAAGTGGCGAGTTTGAGGGGGGATTACTCGACGCTATCCATGGCTGATTGAATTAGATTCAACACTTGTGCCACAACGGAAAAACGGACCATCGGTGCGCCTAATATGTGATTTGTCTCGCATAACAGCGGGATGGTTGCGGTGAGTTGGTATGGTTTTTGAACAGTTTAGATTTCTGTGTTTCTAGAGGGGAAACGGCCCAAACCCAAACAAACGTCATAATGAGATGTTGGGTTATCAATCTGATAGATAGAGCGGCTCATTAAACGGTTTTTGGCCGTATGGTCATACAAGCCGTGATAATTTTGCTGTTGCGGGTTATCCTTACATCATGCTTTTTCGCTGATACAAGAACTCGTTTAGGAACAATCATGGATCATCGTTTACTCGAAATTATTGCTTGCCCTGTCTGCAATGGAAAACTCTACTTCAATAAAGAAAATCAGGAATTAGTGTGCAAAGCGGACCGCCTAGGTTATCCGTTGCGTGACGGTATTCCAGTATTACTCGAGAATGAAGCCCGCCAACTTCCAGTGGATGAGAAATAATCTGATGAGTTTTATTGCTATTATTCCTGCTCGCTACTCTTCAACACGCCTACCGGGCAAGCCTTTAGCCGATATTGGCGGCAAGCCGATGGTTGTGCATGTTATGGAAAGAGCGCTGGAGTCTGGCGCTGCACGCGTCATTGTGGCTACCGATCATGAAGATGTTAAGCAAGCTGTAGAAGCGGCGGGTGGTGAAGTTTGCATGACGCGAGCCGATCATCATTCTGGCACCGAGCGTTTGGCTGAAGTGATTGAAAAATGTGGCTTTGCAGATGATGAGATTATCGTCAACATTCAAGGCGATGAGCCGTTGATCCCGCCAGCCATTATCCGTCAGGTGGCGCAGAATTTGGCCGGTAGCGAAGCGGGTATGGCCACGTTGGCGGTACCGATTACGACTAGCGAAGAGGCGTTTAATCCAAATGCGGTAAAAGTCGTTTGTGATAAAAATGGCTATGCGCTCTACTTCTCACGCGCCACAATTCCTTGGGATCGCGATCGCTTTGCGGTATCACGTGATGAAATTGGCAACGTTTTCCTGCGCCACATTGGTATTTACGCTTATCGTGCTGGTTTTATTCGCCGCTATGTTACTTGGGCACCTAGCGATCTTGAGCAGATTGAAATGCTCGAGCAGCTGCGAGTGCTTTGGTACGGTGAAAAAATTCATGTGGATGTTGCGCAAACCGCGCCAAGCCCTGGTGTTGACACCATTGAAGATTTGGAAACCGTTCGTGCTATTTTTGCGGCGGCTCAATAAGCTGATTTATCACCAATCGTTTATGTTTAAATTAAGAGCGTGCAAGTGCACGCTCTTTTGATCTAGTCGAATACAATACCTTGATAAATCCGCCATGATAACTTTCTATCTGGTGAAAAAAGGTACCGCGCAATGCAGCAAAACCTGTATCACAACATGGATCATTTAAAAGCCGAACTTAGCGTTGTTCTTGGTGAGTCAATTGGCCGCTTAGAACAGATCAGTGAACAGCCGTATGCCAGCCTTTTTGCCCTCTATAATCAGCAGGGCACGCCTTTACCTTTGGTGGCAAAAACTTTTTTATGCCAAGGAATTGCCCAACAGGAAGCTTACAAACTGTCGATGCTTGCACGGCAGGGCGATATCCGCTTACCGACGGTTTATGGCGTTCTCACAACCCATCAGTCCCCATTCAAAGAAGTATTATTAATTGAACGATTGCGCGGTGTTTCTGTTGAAGCGCCGACACGAACGCCGCAGCGCTGGTCGTGCTTAAAAGACCAAATTGCAGAAGGGATCCTCTCTTGGCATCGCATTGATAGCCACGGTTGTGTGGGTAACGTTGACAGCGTACAGGAAAATCGCTGGCCAGCTTGGTACGCACAGCGCTTGGAGGTCATCTGGGCCACGCTTGGCAATATGCCAACGTCTGATTTAAGCATTGAAGCTCGCCGTATTTTGTTTCGAAGTAAAGAACAATTGCCTGAGCTGTTTGCGGGCTTTGACGATAGCTGCGTGCTGGTTCATGGCAACTTAACGCTAAGAAGCATGTTAAAAGATCCCAAAAGCGATCAGCTACTTGCCATGCTGAATCCAGGAATGATGCTCTGGGCTCCGCGTGAGTATGATCTATTCCGTTTGAGCGAAGATGGTATGGCTACCGAATTGCTTCACTCCTATTTGCAGAAAGCCCCCGTGAGCGAGGATTTTATGGTACGCCGCTGGCTATATGTTCTGTGGGAGTCAATTGGGCGCTATTTACATACTGGCGTGGTAGATCGTCCGGTTGTTGAACGCGCAGCTCAGCAACTGCTCCCTTGGTTGGGTTAACTGTGAGCTGTATTTGAGCATGAAAACCAGCAAGCCATATTAGGTTGCTGGTTAATTATCAATCACTATGAGAGGTGATAATCTGATAATGATACAAACTGCTACCACTTTGATATTTTGGGGTTCCAATAAACGCCCTGTTTCATTCCTCGATGATGCTTTCGCCCGCTAATTTCGCTGAAATATAACGTCTTATTAAGTATCAAATGTGATACCGCCCGCAATTATTTCGTTTATCTCCCTATTTAGCCTCCAATAAATAAAAGTTCGCATGCTCTGTGCATAGTTGGCATGTGCGCAAATAACTGATGTGTTCTATCAACTCTAAAACTATTTGCGCTGACGAAAACGCTGTACATCCGTAAATAGGGGAGCAAGTGCTCTCGAATCGTAGCTGGTTAACCCACCATTTAGCCGAGCCGTAAGGAGTGATGTGTCCATGAGCGTCATAAATCCGCATCTAAAAATAGAACACAGTAAAAGTATACCGTTAGACGATGCCGTCGAGCGCAGGCTACCGATTGCACAGCTGTTCACGCTAGGTTTACAGCATGTTCTCGTGATGTACGCTGGTGCCGTTGCCGTGCCTTTGGTTATCGGCGGTAGCTTAGGTTTACCCAAAGACCAAATCGCTTTTTTAATTAGCTCAGATCTTTTCTGTTGTGGCGTAGTGACGCTGTTGCAGTGTTTGGGGATTGGTCGTTTCGCCGGTATCCGTCTTCCCGTTATTATGTCTGTCACATTTGCTGCGGTAACGCCAATGCTGGCGATTGGTGCTGATCCTAATATCGGGCTGACGGGGATATTCGGTGCCACAATAGCGTCTGGTATTATTGCAACATTACTCGTTCCCGTCATCGGGCGGCTTATGCCGCTGTTTCCTACGGTAGTCACCGGCGTGGTGATTACCTCTATCGGCATTAGCATTATGCAGGTGGGTATTGACTGGGCCGCGGGGGGAAAAGGGAATCCTGATTACGGTAGTCCAATATATATTGGGACCTCGCTCTTAGTGTTGGTTTTTATTCTGCTAGTGACTCGTTTTGCCAAAGGTTTCCTATGTAATATTTCCGTACTGCTCGGCATTCTTTTTGGTTTTGCCATTGCTTTCTCTATGGGGAAAGTGAATTTTTCTGGATTAGATAACGCCGCTTGGTTTGCTCCTATAAAGCCGTTTGCATTTGGCATGCCTACGTTTGAACCCGTCAGTATTCTTACGCTCACTATTATCATGCTGATCACCTTTATTGAGTCGATGGGGATGTTTCTCGCCCTTGGCGATATTGTAGGAAGGCCAACTAAGCAAGCGGATATTATTCGTGGTTTACGGGTTGATGGAATTGGTACCGTTATTGGTGGGTTGTTTAATAGTTTTCCACATACTTCTTTTTCACAAAACGTGGGTTTGGTCAGCGTAACCGGTATTTCCAGCCGTTGGGTTTGTGTTATGTCGGGCGGGATTTTAATTCTGTTTGGTTTGATCCCTAAAATGGCGCTTATCGTTGCTTCTATTCCACAGTTTGTGTTGGGCGGTGCCGGTATTGTGATGTTTGGAATGGTTCTAGCAACGGGGATTCGTATCCTTTCACGCGCTAACTACAGCACTAATCGCTACAACCTTTACATCGTCGCCATCAGTATTGGTATTGGCATGATACCCACGGTGTCACATGATTTTTTTAGCCAGTTGCCAGCAGCAATTCAGCCGTTGCTTCATAGCGGTATTTTATTAGCTACCGTGTGTGCGGTAAGTCTTAATCTCTATTTCAATGGTTATCATCCCGATAAAGAGTTAGAAAACGATAACGGTGAAAATGAAATTGTAGAGGAAGTCGCCAAATAAACAGCTGAATCAATAAATTTAACGGGGATGTAGATCGTGGAGAGGGGCCATTTTCTACATGCCATCAAATGAAATATCTAAATAATACTCGCAGATAGAGGGAGTTATTGTGAAAGCGATTAATCACATAGAAAATTATTTACAGGAGAGTCAAACCTCCCCTCAAAAAAAAATAGATGTCGATCCTGTCGATGAAATATTGCCGCTTGGACAAATGTTAGTTTACGGTTTTCAGCACGTATTGGTGATGTATGCCGGTGCCATTGCCGTTCCTTTAATTATTGGTAAAGCCGTTGGGTTTACGCCTGAGCAAATTATATTTTTAATCAGTACCGATCTCTTTATCTGTGGCTGCGGTACGATCCTACAGTCAATCGGCTTATTTAATATTATTGGCAGCAAACTCCCGATTGTTCAGGGATGCACCTTTGCTGCACTTATTCCGATGACGCTTATCGGCCAGCAGTATGGTATTGGGGGGATCTCGGGCGCTGTTATTGTCGCTGGGATGTTTACGCTACTGTGTGCTCCCTTCGTGTGTAAGCTTGTCCGCTTTTTCCCTAAAGCCGTTATGGGCACGATAGTGACGCTTATTGGCTTGTCGATTCTACCAGTGGCAGGAGGATGGATCGGTGGTGGAGATCTGGACGCCGTGAGTTTTGGTAGCTACGGTTCGCTGTTGATGGCCTTATTCACGCTGGGCGTCGTGATGCTAATTTACACCTTCGGTAAGGGGATGCTGAAGAATGTGGCCGTATTGGTGGGAATCATCATTGGCACGTTGGGATATTACTTCATGGGGAAACTCGATCTTTCCCAAGTGGCATCGACCAGTTGGATGACCTTCCCTTATCCGATGCGTTTTGCAGTTCCTGAGTTTCATCTTTTCCCTGCGGTGTTGATGTGTATGGTGATGGTGGTTGTGATGGTAGAAACCATGTCATCGATGATGGCGATGGGGGAAATCGTTGACCGTCCCGCCGACCAAAAAACATTGAAGCGCGGTCTTTATGCCTGCGGTTCAGCAACCCTGTTTGGCGGTTTTTTTAATATGTTCCCCTATGCGGCCTTTGCCCAAAACGTAGGACTCGTCAGCATGACCGGTGTCCGTAGCCGTTTCATTGTTGGTGTGGCTGGCTGCATTCTTATCACCCTTGGTCTGTTCCCTAAACTCGCGGCTTTTGTTGTCGCTGTGCCGAAACCCGTGCTTGGCGGTGCGGGGATCGTCATGTTTGGTATGGTTGCTGTTTCAGGGATTCGAACGCTAGGACAGGTTGATTATCGCAATAACAATAATGGGATGGTTGTCGCGTTAACGCTTGGTCTTGGCATGTTACCGGTGATGGTGCCGCAGTTATTTCAACAAATGCCACAGGCCGCAGAGATGTTCTTACACAGCGGGATTACCATTGGTACCGTTGTGGCAATAGGCGCTAATTTGATCCTGAATGGCCGCGATAGACAAGCAAAAATCCCTGGTTGCAAAGAGTGCGAGCTGCAAGAGGTCAATGAAAACAGTACGGCGGCTCGAGAGGTCTTTAGCACGACGCGCGAATATATCGCTATGCGGAGGAAGAGACAAAATGCACAAAAGAACGCTGCTCTTTAAGAACGCGGAATTACTCGTCACGATGGATGACGAACGACGAGAAATTAGAGGTGGCTGCCTGCTGGTGGAGGGAAATCGTATCGTTGCCGTTGGTGGTGACGAGCTTTGTGCTGCACCAGCAGATGAAGAAATAGACCTGCGTGGGCATATCGTTATTCCAGGACTGATCAACACACATCATCATATGTTTCAGTCTTTAACGCGCGTGATACCCGATGCGCAGGACGGTGAGCTTTTTGATTGGCTCAATAATCTCTATCCCATTTGGGCTGGACTTACCCCAGAGATGATCCGAGTTTCGACTCAAACTGCGATGGCAGAACTGATGCTTTCGGGATGTACCACTTCCAGTGATCATCTCTACGTTTATCCAAACGGTTGTCGTTTAGACGACAGTATTGATGGCGCTCGCGAAATAGGTATGCGTTTCCATGCTTGCCGAGGAAGTATGAGCGTAGGGCGCAGCAAGGGGGGGTTACCCCCCGATGAGTTGGTCGAAAATGAGCAGGCTATTTTAGAAGATTCATTGCGCTTAATTCATAGCTATCACGATGCTCAGCGCTATAGCATGCTGCGTATTGCGTTGGCGCCTTGCTCGCCTTTTTCCGTTAGCCGCGAATTGATGGTGAAAACCGCGCAGAT
Source organism: Hafnia sp. CBA7124 (assembly GCF_002355555.1). Taxonomy (NCBI): domain Bacteria; kingdom Pseudomonadati; phylum Pseudomonadota; class Gammaproteobacteria; order Enterobacterales; family Hafniaceae; genus Hafnia; species Hafnia sp. CBA7124. Next base: position 1,643,065 of record NZ_AP017469.1, read on the forward strand.
GGCGCGTGAATATGGTGTGTCACTTCATACCCATCTAGCAGAAAATGACAGCGATGTGAGTTACAGCCAGACGCATTTTGGCATGACGCCAGCGCAGTACGCCGAAGATTTAGGATGGGTCGGAACCGATGTTTGGCATGCACACTGCGTCAAACTGGATCGCTCAGGAATTTCGTTGTTTGCTAGAACCGGCACCGGTGTGGCGCATTGCCCATGTTCAAATATGAGGTTGGCGTCAGGTATAGCGCCGATCCGCACAATGCTTAATGAAGGTGTCTCTGTTGGCCTTGGCGTAGATGGTTCAGCATCTAACGATGCAGGAAACATGATTGCAGAAACGCGGCAGGCGCTGCTATTGCAGCGGGTTGGCTTCGGCCCTGATGCGATGACTGCAAGACAGGCTTTAGAGATGGCGACGCGCGGTGGAGCGAAAGTACTCAACCGCGACGATATTGGCTATTTAGCCACGGGTATGGCGGCCGATTTTGTTGCGTTTGATCTCAATACTTTGAATCTTGCGGGAGCTAAACACGATCCGCTGGCGGCGTTAGTTTTCTGTACACCAGGGAACGTGGCTTTCAGCGTGATTAATGGGCAAGTTGTCATCCGTGAAGGGGCATTGCAGACCATTGACCTACCTTCGGTCGTGCAACATCACAATCGTTTAGCATGCTTATTAGTGAATAGGCATCGGCTGTAATTGATATCACCTTCAGCGGCGTCTTTGTCTAAGCCAAGCATGGCAAAGACAATAGACGCCAACGGGGATAAGTAAAAGAGCAACTGCCGCTGTGTCCAGCGCCATCACGGTGTTTAGCCCTGTCGTCCATCCGAGGACAAATCCCACCGCGCTGATAGCATTAAGCGGATTGAAGCTGACCGGCATATTTTCAGCTTTAGAAAGCAAGTCGAGTAAAACCACCTGCATTTCAAATACGATAATCGCCGTAAAAAGGCTGATCAGTCGGAGTCTCATTTTTCACCTTTTGTCGTGATGATTGCCTGCCACCAACTCCCCAACGTCTCATACCAGGCCCGTTCGCTATGGCCAAGATAAAGCGATGAAGGTAACCAGCGTTCCCAAGGATTTAACGGTGACGAAATAGCTAATTGATTGGCTGGAACCGGGATCGGATTAAGCCCCTCGGCCTTAAAGAAGCGTAGTGCACGAGCCAAATGGTTTGCCGATGTGACCAGCAATATTTTCTGCTTGTCGGTAATCTTTGCCACCTCTTTAGCCTCTTGCTGCGTATCGCGCGGTTTATCAAGCACAATAATTTTATCAGCAGGAACGCCTAAACTTTCGGCTACGTTGGCGGCAACGCGCGCGCTGCTCACCGGATTGCCAATGGCCGCAGCACCGGTGAAAATAATTTTGGCATTGGGATTCATTTCAAGCTGGCGGATCCCTTCGGTGACGCGCGGCAAACTGTTGCTGATCAGGTTCGAACTGGGTGCCCAATCAGAGTTAAAAGTATAACCCCCGCCGAGTACCACGATGTAATCTGCGTTGCTAGTTTGGTTTAATGTAGGATAACCGTTTTCAAGCGGAGCCAATAATCTATCGGCGACGGGTTGCAGACTTAGCAGCAAGATCCCAAGCCAACCGAGTGAAATACAGATTTTTCCTAGTCGAGACCAGCGCGTCCAGCAGATAAAAATCAGGCCTACCGCGACGATCAGCAGCAACAGTGGCAGGGGCAAAAGTAGCCCGCCGATAAACTTTTTTAGCGTAAACAGCATGAATCAGGTGCCTTTCTGAATGAAAAAACGACATCTAGATAGAATATGTGGCCGATAAGATTCATTCTAAGCCAGCCTGTGTCAAAATAGCAGGTTTAAAGCGTCCCTCACGGGGAGATTTTTCTGGTGGTGCGCTGTGCAAATATTCAGGAGCCGACATATTCATGAGTCGAGGTACGCAAGATCGTAATTTTGACAATATCGCTGAAAAATTTGCGCGCAACATTTACGGTACGACCAAAGGAAAAATCCGTCAGGCAGTGTTATGGCAGGATCTGGAACAGTTGCTCAAGCAGCTCCCGCAAAGATCCTTACACATTCTTGATGCAGGTGGTGGGCTTGGGCAGGTATCCTGTGAGCTTGCCGCACGCGGTCATCAGATCACGCTGTGTGACATCTCGGGTGAGATGCTAAAGCGGGCGCAGGCCTATGCTGAAGAAAAAGGTGTGATCCAACACATGCGTTTTGTGCAAAGTCCTGCGCAAGAGATGCATCAGCATTTAGAACAGCCGGTTGATCTGATATTGTTCCATGCGGTTTTGGAATGGGTCGCTGAACCTCAAGAAACGCTAGCATCTCTGATGAAGTGTTTAACGCCAGGCGGCGCTTTGTCGTTAATGTTCTATAACTACAATGGTCTATTAATGCGAAACGTGATCATTGGCAATACGGCATACGTCAATCAAGGGATGCAAAAACGCAAGACACGTACGTTGTCACCCGACCACCCGTTGGATCCACAAAAGGTGTACGGCTGGCTTGAAGACATTGGGCTGACAATTTCCGGTAAAACGGGCGTGCGGGTATTCCATGATTACCTACGAGACAAGACGCAACAAATTGAGGCTTTTGATGATCTATTAGCGCTGGAGCAGCGTTATTGTCGTCAGGAGCCTTTTGTGAGTTTGGGGCGCTACATCCATGTGATGGCGCACAAACCCGACACGAAGGACCAACTATGAGTGATTTCTCCCAGACTGTACCGGAGCTGGTTGCCTGGGCGCGGAAAAATGACTTTTCAATTTCACTTCCAACCGAACGTTTGGCGTTCATTTTGGCTATTGCCACTTTGAACAGCGAACGATTAGACGGTGAGATGAGTGAAGGTGAACTGATCGATGCATTCCGACACGTCAGCAAAGCTTTTGAACAAACACATGAAACGGTAGCCATCCGTGCCAACAATGCGATTAACGATCTCGTTAAGCAGCGCCTGCTCAACCGCTTTACCAGCGAGTTAGCCGACGGAAACGCGATCTATCGTTTAACGCCGTTAGGCATTGGTATTACGGATTACTATATTCGTCAGCGGGAGTTCTCAACGCTGCGCCTGTCTATGCAGCTGTCAATCGTGGCGCAAGAGTTACGCAGTGCAGCCGAAGCGGCAGAAGAGGGCGGTGATGAGTATCATTGGCATCGTAATGTGTTTGCCCCGCTGAAATACTCTGTTGCTGAGATCTTCGACAGTATTGACTTAACCCAGCGCATTATGGATGAGCAGCAGCAGGGCGTTAAAGCAGATATCGCGGCGCTGCTGAATAAAGATTGGCGTGCTGCCATCTCAAGCTGTGAAGTCTTGCTCTCGGAAACCTCGGGCACCTTGCGTGAATTGCAAGATACGCTGGAAGCGGCGGGTGATAAGCTGCAGGCAAACCTGCTGCGTATCCAAGATGCCAACCTGAATAATCCTGATTTGGCGTTTGTTGATAAACTGGTGTTTGATCTGCAAAACAAGCTAGACCGCATTATCAGTTGGGGCCAGTTGACTATCGATCTGTGGATTGGGTACGACAGACACGTGCATAAATTTATCCGTACCGCGATTGATATGGATAAAAACCGTGTCTTTGCCCAGCGCTTACGCCAGTCAGTTCAGAACTACTTTGATAACCCGTGGGCTCTGACTATCGCCAATGCCGATCGTCTGTTCGACATGCGTGATGAAGAGCTGGCCTTGCTGAACGAAGAGGTCACCGGCGAACTACCTCCGGATATGGAGTACGAAGAGTTCTCTGAGATCCGTGAGCAGCTGGCCGCTATGATTGAACAAGAGCTGAAGATTTATCAAAAAGAACAGCGTCCATTGGATTTAGGCGCGGTTTTGCGCGAATACCTAACCCAGTATCCGCGCCAACGTCATTTCGATTTGGCAAGAATTTTGGTCGACCAAGCGGTTCGCTTAGGTGTGGCTGAAGCTGATTTCACCGGATTACCTGCTCAATGGCAGGCAATCAATGATTACGGAGCCAAGGTACAGGCCCATGTCATCGACAAATACTGAAAATATGATGCCAGCTAAACTGGCGCTAGCGGTGTTTAACCCGCTATTCCCTGCACTGGATAGCCAACTGCGATCCGGCCGTCACATCGGCATTGATGAGCTAGATAACCATGCTTTCCTGATGGATTTTCAGGACGAGCTTGAATTATTTTATAGCCGTTACAACGTTGAGCTCATCCGCGCCCCTGAAGGTTTCTTCTACCTCAGGCCGCGTTCGACCACGTTGATCCCGCGTTCGGTGCTGTCTGAACTGGATATGATGGTCGGAAAAATCCTGTGTTATCTCTACCTTAGCCCTGAGCGTTTGGCGCATGAAGGCATTTTCAGCCAGCAGGAACTCTATGACGAGTTACTGTCTTTGGCCGATGAAAACAAGCTGCTGAAATACGTTAACCAGCGTTCAACGGGCTCGGATCTCGACCGCCAGAAACTGCAAGAGAAAGTGCGTACCTCATTAAATCGTCTACGCCGTTTAGGCATGGTCTATTTCATGGGGAATGACAGCACGAAATTCCGCATCACCGAAGCAGTGTTCCGCTTTGGTGCAGATGTGCGTAGCGGTGATGATCCACGTGAATCCCAGTTGAGAATGATCCGTGACGGTGAAGCCATGCCGTTAGAAAACACGTTATCACTGAATGATGAAAACGAAGAAAACGAATCCAGTGCAGACGGTAGCGCGGACAACGCGGAGGATGAACAGGAATGATTGAACGCGGAAAGTTTCGCTCGCTGACATTGGTTAACTGGAACGGTTTCTTTGCCCGAACTTTTGATCTGGATGAATTGGTGACAACGCTGTCCGGCGGTAACGGTGCAGGTAAATCCACCACCATGGCGGCGTTTGTCACGGCGCTGATCCCAGACTTAACGCTGCTGCATTTTCGTAATACCACGGAAGCCGGTGCGACTTCAGGGTCACGCGACAAAGGCTTGCACGGAAAGTTACGCGCTGGTGTCTGTTATGCCACCCTCGATGTGGTTAACTCACGCCATCAGCGTGTGTTAGTCGGTGTCCGCCTACAGCAGGTTGCTGGGCGCGATCGAAAAGTGGATATCAAGCCGTTCACCATTCAAGGCTTGCCAACCTCATTCCAGCCAACGGAAATCCTAACGCAAACCGTGGGTGAGCGTCAGGCTCGTGTGCTGCCGTTAAACGAACTGAAAGAGCGCGTAGAAGCTATTGAAGGCGTGCAGTTCAAACAGTTTAACTCGATTACCGACTATCACTCCTTGATGTTTGATTTAGGTGTGATCCCGCGCCGTTTACGCTCGGCATCAGATCGCAGCAAGTTTTATCGCCTGATTGAAGCGTCGCTTTACGGCGGTATTTCCAGCGCGATTACCCGCTCCCTGCGTGACTATTTGCTGCCAGAAAATAGCGGCGTACGTAAAGCTTTCCAAGATATGGAAGCGGCTTTACGTGAAAACCGCATGACGCTGGAAGCGATTCGCGTTACGCAGTCTGACCGTGATTTGTTCAAACATCTGATCACCGAAGCAACGTCTTATGTTTCTGCTGACTATATGCGCCATGCCAATGAACGACGCATACACCTCGATCAGGCACTGTTACTGCGCCGTGAATTGCTGGGTGGCCGTAAACAGCTGTTGGCGGAACAGTATCGTCATGTGGAAATGTCGCGTGAGTTAGCCGAGCAAAGCGGGTCTGAATCCGATCTCGAGACCGATTATCAGGCGGCAAGCGATCATTTAAATCTGGTGCAAACCGCAATGCGCCAGCAGGAAAAGATCGAGCGCTATCAGAGCGATCTGGAAGAGCTGACCTACCGCTTAGAAGAACAGAATGAAGTGGTGGCTGAGGCGAGCGATCTGCATGCAGATTATGAAGCCCGCTCAGAAGCCGCGGAAGCTGAAGTTGACGAACTAAAAAGTCAGTTGGCCGATTACCAGCAAGCCTTGGACGTTCAGCAAACCCGCGCAATTCAATACCAGCAGGCGCTACAGGCGCTAGAACGTGCGCGTCAAGTGTGTCAGTTGCCCGACCTCAATGCGGATAACAGCGAAGAGTGGCTAGAAACGTTCAGCGCGCGCGAGCAGGAAGCGACTGAAATCCTGATGCAGCTTGAGCAGAAAATGAATGTGGCCAGCGCCGCGCATTCACAGTTTGAAAATGCTTATCAGCTGGTGGTTAAGCTGGTGGGCGAAGTTAGCCGGAGTGAAGCATGGCAGGCGGGGCGTGATTTATTACGCGACTGGTCTTCACTTCAGCATCAGTCGGAGCGCGTGCAGCCGTTACGCATGCGTTTGGCCGAATTGGAGCAGCGTTTGCGTTCGCAACAAGATGCCGAGCGTCTGTTGCAAGACTTCTGCAAACGCACTGGCCAGCAGTATCAGCCAGAAGAACTGGATGATGCGCAGCGTGAGATGGAAGAGCGCATTGAAACGCTGACGATTGATGTGGCTGAAGCCAGCGAGCGCCGTATGGTGCTGCGTCAAGAGCTTGAGCAAATCACGGCGAAAGCGAAAGATTTGACGACGAAGGCCCCTGTGTGGCTTGCCGCGCAGGAAGCGCTGAGTCAACTGAGTGAACAATGCGGCGAAGAGCTGTCAGACAGTCGTCAAGTCACTGAGCAGATGCAGCAATTGCTGGAGCGTGAACGTGAATCGACCGTTGAACGCGACGAAGTTGCTCATCAAAAACGTGAAATCGAAAGCCAAATCGAGCGTTTAAGCCAGCCAAGCGGTGCCGAAGATGGGCGCCTAATCGCTTTGGCCGAACGTTTTGGCGGCGTGTTGCTGTCTGAAATCTACGATGACGTCACCATCGACGATGCGCCGTATTTCTCGGCGTTATATGGCCCTGCACGACACGCGATTGTTGTTCCCGATCTTTCCTTGGTGCGCGAGCATCTGGCGGGATTAGAAGACTGTCCAGAAGATCTCTATCTGATCGAAGGGGATCCGCAGTCGTTTGATGACAGCGTATTTGCCGCCGATGAACTGGAACGCGCCGTGGTGGTGAAAACTGCCGATCGTCAATGGCGCTACTCTCGTTTCCCTGAGGTGCCGCTGTTTGGTCGTGCCGCGCGTGAAAGCCGCTTAGAAACGCTGTATGCACAGCGCGATGAGCTGGCTGAGCGTTATGCGAACCTGTCATTTGATGTGCAGAAGACTCAGCGCTTACATCAAGCGTTCAGCCGCTTCATTGGCAATCACTTAGCGGTGGCGTTTGAGCAGGACCCAGAAGCTGAATTACGTCAAATCAACAGCCGTCGTACTGAGATTGAGCGTGAATTCAATAATCAGGATAACGTGACGCAACAGCAGCGCCAGCAGCTGTCGCAGGCCAAAGAGAGCGTCGCGCTGTTGCATAAGCTGACGCCGCATATCGGTTTGTTGGCTGATGAAACCCTGCAAGATCGTGTCGAAGAGATCCGTGAAGAGCTCGAAGAGGCGCAGGAAGCTGCGCGCTATCTGCAACAGCACGGCACCAATCTGGCTAAGCTAGAACCGATGCTTTCCGTATTGCAAAGCGATCCAGAACAGCATGAGCAGCTACGTCAGGATTATCAGCAGGCTCAGCAGAATCAGCGTACGGCCAAGCAACAGGCGTTCGCGCTAACGGAAGTGGTGCAGCGTCGTGCGCACTTCAGCTATAGCGATTCTGCCGGAATGCTAACTGAAAACTCTGACCTCAATGACAAACTGCGTCAGCGTTTGGAGCATGCTGAAGCCGATCGTAGCCGTACGCGTGAGCAGCTTCGTCAACAACAGTCACAGCTAGCCCAGTATCATCAAGTTTTAGCTTCGCTAAAAAGCTCGTTTGAAGCTAAACGTGACATGCTCAAAGAGCTGTCGCAAGAGCTGCAAGATATCGGTGTTCAGGCCGATCCTAATGCGGAAGAGCGTGCACGTATCCGTCGCGACGAGTTGCATACCGCACTGAGCAACAACCGTGCGCGTCGCAATCAGCTCGAAAAACAGATCATGTTCTGTGAATCTGAAATGGATAATCTGCAAAAACGCCTACGTAAGGTTGAGCGCGATTACCACCAGATTCGCGAACAAGTCACCACCGCGAAAGCGGGCTGGTGCGCGGTGATGCGTTTGGTGAAAGACAACGGCGTTGAACGTCGCCTGCATCGTCGTGAGCTTGCCTATATGGATGCGGACGAATTGCGCTCTATGTCGGATAAGGCATTAGGCGCGTTACGACTGGCCGTGGCGGACAACGAACATCTGCGCGATGTGCTGCGTTTGTCAGAAGATCCTAAACGCCCAGAACGTAAAATTCAGTTCTATATTGCCGTTTACCAGCATCTGCGTGAGCGTATTCGTCAGGATATTATCCGCAGCGACGATCCTGTCGATGCCATCGAACAGATGGAAATTGAGCTGGCGCGTTTGACCGAAGAACTGACGTCACGCGAACAAAAACTGGCAATCAGTTCGAAGAGCGTAGCGAACATTATTCGCAAAACCATTCAGCGTGAACAAAACCGTATTCGTATGCTCAACCAAGGCCTACAGACGGTGGCCTTCGGGCAAGTGAATAGCGTGCGTTTGAATGTTAACGTGCGTGAAGCGCATTCAACGCTGTTGACGGTATTGTCAGAGCAGCAAGAGCAGCATCAGGATCTGTTTAACAGCAATCGACTGACGTTCTCTGAAGCGTTAGCAAAACTGTATCAGCGTCTGAATCCACAGATCGATATGGGACAGCGTACGCCGCAAACCATCGGTGAAGAATTGCTGGATTATCGTAATTACCTTGAAATGGAAGTAGAGGTTAACCGTGGTTCAGATGGTTGGCTGCGTGCTGAAAGTGGGGCGCTGTCAACGGGCGAAGCTATCGGTACCGGTATGTCCATTCTGGTCATGGTGGTTCAGAGCTGGGAAGAAGAATCTCGCCGCCTGCGTGGTAAAGATATTTCGCCATGCCGACTGCTATTCCTTGATGAAGCAGCGCGTCTGGATGCGAAATCCATTGCGACGCTGTTTGAGCTGTGTGAACGTCTGGAAATGCAGCTAATTATTGCGGCACCAGAAAACATCAGCCCAGAAAAAGGCACTACCTATAAACTGGTGCGTAAAGTGTTCAATAACACTGAACATGTGCATGTTGTGGGGTTAAGGGGCTTTGCTCCTGAGAAAAGTCCTATAGAATCAGTGGCTCAAGAAGAATCTGAGACATAATTTCTTGTAAATTCCGCATACTGAAATCATTATTAACGCAAACGGCCTTCAAATAAGGCCGTTTTTTTTGGCAGAATATAGCCAGTGACGTATCATCATATAATTAACGTGCAATGTCTGGGTTGTTGACGCACCAACCGACAGTGAAACGGCAAAATGTCATTTCTATTTGTATAATTAAGCTAAGGCTCCGAAACTCGGTGTCTATGAGCTAACTAGGGAGCAAGGGATGGTGCTGAATAACAGATTCCGTCTAAGCCATATGGTTGTCGGTGGTTCAATAGCAATGAGTGCATTGGCGCTGAGCGTAATGCCAGCCTATGCAGACGTAGCTAAACAACCCGTGGTTTCAGTGGCGACCATGAGTGTACCTCAATCGCGTTCGGCGCTGTTGTCGCAGCTTCCACAGGGCGTTTCACTGCGTTATTTGAACCAACTTTCTTCGCTCTACGCTGCGAATCACATGCAGCCAATGTGGCAGGATCGTACGGCGGTTCAACAATTTCAACAGCAGCTGGCTGAAGTTGCACTCTCTGGCGTTCAGCCTCAGTTCACCCAATGGGTTCAGGCGCTAACTAATCCCGATGTCAGTGGCATGGCGCGTGATGCCGTCTTATCTGATGCGATGCTGGGCTACCTGCAATTTGTCTCCGGCGTGACCGCAACCAAAGGTAGTTGGCTATACAGCTCGGTGCCTTATGCAATGGCAGAGCCGCCGACAACGCTGGTAAACAACTGGCAGTTGTCGATCCGTGATGGTCGTTTGAATACCTTTGTTAAATCGTTAGAGCCTGCACATCCTCAGTACGCTGCGATGCATAAAGCGTTAAAAAATCTGTTAGCGGATGCGCGCCCTTGGCCTGTGGTGAGTGACGGGCCGAGTTTGAAACCGGGCGACCTGAGCGCGGATATGCCTGCGCTGCGTGAAGTGTTACAGCGTACTGGAATGTTGGAAGGCGATGCTATCGTGAAGCCAACGCCGGTGCCTGACGCACAGCCGCTGCAATCTCCTGCGAGTCAGGATCCTAATGCGGTGATCAGCCCATCAACCACCGCAGTGACTGATTTGACTAAGCAACAACCATCACCAGAGGCTGAGCCAGCCAAAGCAGCATCCGTTTCGGTGATCGATAACCGCTATACGCCTGAGCTCGTTGAAGCCGTGAAGCGCTTTCAGCAGTGGCAGGGGTTAGCCAGCGACGGGGTGATTGGCAAGCGTACGCGTGAGTGGCTGAACGTATCACCGCAAACGCGTGCTACTTTGCTGGCGTTGAATATACAACGTTTGCGTATTTTGCCGGGGGAAGTGAATACCGGCATCATGGTCAATATTCCTAACTACTCGTTGATTTATTACCAGAACGGCGCAGAAGTACTTTCATCGCGAGTCATTGTAGGGCGCCCAACGCGTAAAACGCCGCTGATGAATAGCGAACTGAATAACGTGGTGGTTAATCCACCGTGGAACGTGCCAACAACGCTCATTCGTGAAGATATCATTCCTAAAGCTATGCACGATCCTGGCTATTTCGATCGTCACGGTTATCGCCTTTTTTCTGGATGGAGTAGCGATGCAGAAGTGGTTAATCCTTATATGATTGACTGGGCGTCGGTGTCGCCGCGTAATTTCCCGTATCGAATTCAGCAAGCGCCAGGGGCGAATAATTCGCTAGGTCGCTATAAATTTAATATGCCAAGCCAAGATGCTATTTATCTGCATGACACGCCAAACCACGGATTATTTGAAAAAGATATTCGCGCGCTGAGTTCAGGTTGTGTCCGCGTTAATAAAGCTTCGACGCTGGCAAACATGCTTCTTCAAGATGCGGGTTGGAATGACGCGCGAGTTTCGTCTGCTCTGAAAGAGGGGAATACGAAATATGTGCCGATACGTCACCGTATTCCTGTTCGCCTCTATTATCTGACAGCATGGGTTTCGGAAGATGGTAAGCCGCAGTTCCGCACAGATATTTACAATTATGATGACACTGTACGTTCAGGGGCAAAAATCGCCGCACAAGCCGAGCGGCTTTTTCAACTCTAGCAAGCAGTTAGCAAAACCATAGTTTTTGTAATGTTGTAAATGATAGCCATAAAAATCTGTGATAACCCGCCAACCTTGGCGGGTAGCGGGTTGACTCGATCTTCCATGGCGGTTATGGTGCCTGACGGTGCGCTTTGGTGCGTGATTTTCAGACATTTTGCCGAGTACAACTTATCTCATGGATCCAATTAATATTCATCGTCGCAAGTGGTTGGCTTTAGGTGGCGCTGCTATGGGAATGGCAATGCTACCAGGGCAAGCGTTAGCAACGCTTTCTACACCACGTCCTCGTATTTTATTACTCAATAATTTAAATACCGGTGAACAACTTAAGGCTGAGTTCTTCGACGGTAAAAACTATATTCAGGAAGAATTAGTTCGCCTGAATCATTTGTTCCGCGACTATCGTGCGAATAAAGTAAAAAGTATTGACCCTCGCTTATTCGATCAAATTTTTCGTTTGCAGGCGATGATTGGCACGCGTAAACCGATTCAGCTTATTTCCGGCTATCGTTCTCCACGTACCAATAATGAATTACGCGAGCGTGGCAGCGGCGTGGCGAAACACAGTTACCATACGCTTGGTCAGGCGATGGATTTCCATATTGAAGGTGTTCAGCTAGCCAATATTCGTAAAGCCGCATTGAAAATGCGAGCGGGTGGCGTTGGATATTATCCGCGCAGTAATTTCGTACATATTGATACCGGCCCCGTTAGAAATTGGTAATGGCGCTTTAAGACGGTATTATTAGGTAGTCAAAGAGATCCTAAACGTCGGCCTTTGCCGGCGTTTTTTATATTGGGGCAAACATGAAATATAAAATCATTCCCGTTACTGCATTCCAGCAGAATTGCACTGTTTTATGGTGCGAGCAGACGCTTCAGGCCGCGATCGTCGATCCGGGCGGTGAGGCAGCAAAAATTCAGCGGGAAGTTGAAGCGCTGGGTTTAACGGTGACTCAAATTCTGCTGACCCACGGGCATTTAGACCACGTGGGAGCTGCTGGCAATTTGGCGAAAAGCCTAAATGTGCCAATCTATGGCCCGCAGGAAGAAGACCAGTTTTGGCTGGAGGGGCTGCCTGCTCAGAGCAAAATGTTTGGCCTCAGTGATTGTGAACCCTTGGTGCCTACCCGTTGGTTAAATGACGGTGATACCTTGCAGGTTGGTAATGAGATTTTGCAGGTTTTCCATTGCCCTGGTCATACGCCGGGTCATGTGATTTTCTTTAATGAGCAATCACGCTTGGCGCAGGTTGGCGATGTGTTATTCAGCGGCGGTGTCGGGCGTAGTGATTTTCCCCGTGGCGACCATCAGGCATTGATTAACTCAATTAAAACTAAACTGTGGCCACTGGGCAATGATGTTGCGTTTATTCCAGGTCACGGACCCATGTCGACTTTTGGCCAAGAGCGCCAGACTAATCCGTTTGTTCGCGATGAGCCTGCGGTTTGGTAGCGTCGTTGTAAATGTTATTTGCAGCATAAAAAAGGAGCCTTTCGGCTCCTTTTGTCGTTTCAATATGCGTGTTTATTTCAATACGGCGACAATGGCTTCACACAGCGGTGCCATATTGTCAGGCGTCATTCCTGCTACGTTGACGCGGCCAGAGTTTACGGCATAAACGCCAAATTCATCACGCAGGCGGATCACCTGATCTTTGGTGAGTCCACTGAATGAGAACATGCCGTTCTGCTTAATGATGAAGCTGAAGTCTTGCTCAGCGCCTTTTTCCTGCAGGGTGTTAACGAACAACTGACGCATACGTTGAATGCGTTGACGCATGTCAGTGAGTTCTTGTTCCCAAATAGTACGCAGGGCTTCATTACCCAGAATAGTGGCTACCACAGAACCACCGTGCGCTGGTGGGTTTGAGTAGTTAGCGCGGATGGTCGCTTTAATCTGGCTGAATGCTTTATCGGCGGTTTCACTGTCAGCGGCAACTAATGTGCAAGCACCAACACGCTCGTTGTAGAGGCCGAAGTTTTTAGAATATGAGCTCGCAACCAGCAATTCGTCATGCTTGGCTGCGAAAATGCGCAGACCCTGAGCATCTTCTTCTAAACCGTTGGCGAAGCCTTGGTAGGCGAAGTCAAACAGCGGTAACCAACCTTTGGCAACAGACATTTCTGCCAGCGCTTCCCATTGTTCTGGCGTTGGGTCAATACCGGTTGGGTTATGGCAGCAACCGTGGAATAGAACCACATCACCGGCTTCTGCTTGCTCTAAGCTGTTCTGGAGGGCTGCAAAGTCTAACTGATGATTTGCGGCATCGTAGTAATCATATTCGCGTACTTCAAGCCCTGCGGCGTTAAATACGCTTTTATGGTTAGGCCAGCTAGGATTGCTCACCCATACGCGCTTAGCTGAAGTTTTATTGGCAATAAAATCGGCTGCCACACGCAGAGCACCAGTCCCACCTGGGGTTTGAGCCGCATGAGCACGTTTGTCCTGAATGATTGGGCTTTCTTTACCAAACAGTAATTCCAGCGTGCAGGTAGCGAAAGCAGGAATACCATCGATGCTCAGATAGTTTTTCGTGGTTTCGTTTTCCAGCAGATACTGCTCAGCTTTTTTAACGCTGGTCAGAACCGGTGTTTTACCTGTTTCATCTTTATAGACGCCAATACCTAAATTGATTTTGTTAGTACGGGCATCGGCACGGAATAAATCGGCAAGACCTAAAATCGGATCCGCTGGTGCGGCTGGGATATTTTCAAACATGTAAGAGCTTCCATGTGTGGGATTGAGCCAGAGAACCCTCAGGTTACCGCTACGCCGCGAGCTTGCCAACCGTTTGCCACAAAAAGAATACAAAGTTGTTACCTGAATGCTTCAATGCCGATAAAAGCACCAAAAATAAGAAGAAAACCAGAAAATCAGGCAGAAAATAGGGGGGTAGAATACGGTCAAAAAACGGGGAAGGGTAAATTATCAGTGATGGATAGAGTCAAATCCTAGACAACAAAAAGCAGAGCCGAAGCTCTGCCTTTGATTCTCTTCTGCTACAACCGCGAGGTTGCCGTCAGATTAGAACTGGTATACCAGACCAACTGCTACGATATCGTCAGTTGCGATGGCGTTAGCTTTGGTGAATTCGTTGTCATCCAGCAGGTTGATTTTGTAATCAACGTAGGTAGACATGTTTTTGTTGAAGTAGTAAGTCGCGCCGACATCAACGTATTTAACCAGATCCTGGTCGCCACCGTTGAAGGTTGCGCCATTTGCAGCGTATTGACCCAGATCTTTACCTTTTGACTGCAGGTAAGCAACGGATGGACGCAGACCGAAGTCGAACTGGTACTGTGCAACAACTTCGAAGTTCTGAGTTTTGTTAGCAACACCGGTAGAACCGAATGGAGTCATGTTGCGAGTTTCTGCATACATAGCTGCCAGGTATACGTTGTTAGCGTCGTATTTCAGACCAGCGGTCCATGCATCAGCTTTGTCACCACCAGCGACGTTGCTGCCAGCCTGACGGCCCAGAGCGGTTTGCTGATTAGTACGGTCAGATGAAGAGTACGCTGCACCAGCGCTGATGCCCATACCGAAATCGTAAGAGGTAGACAGACCGTAGCCGTCACCGTTCTGCTGCTGGTAGCCACGGCCGTTGTTGCTTTCGGTCGCGCTGCCGTTTTTGCCCTGGTACTGAGCGGCGATGTTCAGGCCGTCAACCAGACCGAAGAAGTTGTTGTTACGATAAGTCGCAACGCCGTTGGTACGGCCAGTCATGAAGTTGTCGGTGTTGGTGTAAGAGTCACCACCGAATTCTGGCAGCATATCGGTCCATGCTTCAACGTCGTAGATTACGCCGTAGTTACGACCGTAGTCGATAGAACCTGCATCACCGAATTTCAGGCCCGCAAAGCCCAGACGGGTTGCGTTTTTAGAAGAGCCGTTGCTTTCGGTGTTGTTTACTTTGATGTTGTATTCCCACTGACCGTAACCAGCCAGTTGGTCAGAGATCTGAGTTTCGCCTTTGAAGCCGAAACGAGCGTAAGACTGGTCGCCGTCTGAACCTTTGTCGTCAGAGAAGTAGTGCAGACCGTCAACTTTACCGTACAGATCCAGCTTGTTACCGTCTTTGTTATAGACTTCAGCTGCGTTTGCTGCACCGGCTGCTAACAGCGCTGGGATCACTACTGCAAGAATATTGCGTTTCATCATTGTTACCCTCTAAAGGAGTTATTTTTTTTTTGACACCTGCCACTGCCTAATTTAATTCTGCGCGGAACTATTTCATCACTTACGGAACTAAAAGAGAAAGTATGGTGTCTTCCTGTGTCTGCATCGCAGTGTTCCATTCACTAGAGCGATAATCTACATCGAAAATGATACAAAACTATAATTCGAGTAACAGAACGCAAGAATGTGTTTCAGAATGTAAAAGTTTGGGAACTTTGTGACAGGGGTCTAAGTTTAAAAAAGAGAGGGGCCAGCATTGCTGGCCCCTTTTTTGTGATCAAAACGTTGAAATGTTGTTTTATTACTTAATTAGAAGGTTGCGTTTCTTGGGGTGCGTGGGAACGGGATCACGTCACGAACGTTTTGAACGCCGGTCACATAGGCGATTAAACGTTCAAATCCAAGGCCAAAACCAGAGTGAGGCACGGTGCCATAACGACGAAGATCGCGATACCACCAATAATCTTCTTTATTTAGGCCCATTTCTTCTAAACGTGCATCCAGAACGTCTAAACGCTCTTCACGCTGAGAACCACCGATGATCTCACCAATGCCTGGTGCCAACACATCCATTGCAGCAACGGTTTTGCCATCTTCGTTCATACGCATATAGAACGCTTTGATGTCTTTTGGATAGTTTTTCACCACCACCGGCGCTTTAAAGTGCTGTTCAGCCAAATAACGCTCATGCTCCGAAGACAGGTCAACACCCCAGTAGACTGGGTTTTCGAAGGTTTTGCCACATTTAAGCAGAATATCAACTGCGTCGGTGTAATCCACCTGAGCAAAGTCGGAGGTGACAAAACGCTTCAGGCGATCGATGGCGTCTTTGTCTACGCGCTGAGCGAAGAATTCCATGTCATCGGCACGCTCATCAAGTACGGCTTGGAAGACGTATTTCAACATTCCTTCGGCAACGCCTGCGATATCGTCGAGATCCGCAAAGGCAACTTCAGGCTCAACCATCCAGAATTCAGCCAAATGGCGGCTGGTGTTGGAGTTTTCTGCACGGAACGTTGGACCAAAGGTATACACCTTAGACAGCGCACAGGCGTAGGTCTCGCCGTTTAGCTGGCCGGATACGGTCAGAAACGCTTCACGACCAAAGAAGTCTTCACCGAAATCGACTTTGCCTTCGTCAGTACGCGGCAGGTTTTCCATATCCAACGTGGAAACGCGGAACATTTCGCCAGCGCCTTCGGTATCAGACGCGGTAATCAGTGGGGTAGAAACCCAGAAATAACCGTTTTCGTGGAAGTAACGGTGAATAGCCTGCGCCAGCGTATGACGAACGCGAGCAACCGCACCAATAAGGTTGGTGCGTGGGCGTAAGTGAGCAACTTCGCGCAGATATTCGATGCTGTGGCGCTTTGCCGCCATTGGATATGTGTCTGGATCTTCAACCCAACCCACCACTTTCACTTCCGTGGCTTGAATCTCGAAACTCTGGCCTTCACCCGGTGATGCAACCACTTTACCGGTGACTTCCAGTGAACAACCCGTTGTCAGGCGTAAAACATCACTTTCATAATTCGGCAGAGAATTATTAACGACGGCCTGTAACGGATTAAAGCAGGAGCCGTCATAAACGGCGAGGAAGGAGATACCAGCTTTAGAATCTCTCCGGGTACGTACCCAACCGCGCACGGTGACTTCAGTGTCTACCGCGGCACGACCTTGCAGTACGTCGACTACAGGCACTACGCTCATAGATTTCTCTCTTTTATTGATCTTGGATGATAAATAACCTACAGCCCAGATAATACGGGCATGTTGCTATGTTACTTGTCATGCAAACAGACACAAGAAGAAATCGCAGCCAAATCGCAAGAACTTGATGAGATATTGGGGGATTGAATGAAAAAAAGAAGAATAATCGATTTTATCAGTCAAAATTGGCGTTTTTTAGGCAAAAAAAAGAGGGCGTTGCATACGCCCTCATAATATTGATTACGTTAACGAGTAAGCTAAGTAATTAACTGGCTTTTTTTACCAGCGGTAAATCAAAGGCTTTGCGCAACGCTTTAACGAAAGCTTTGTCGTGGCAAATAGTTTTGCCTGGACTATCAGACAGCTTGGCGACGGGCTTGCCGTTGCACTCTACTAACTTAATCACAATATTTAGCGGTTTAACCTCGGGAATATCACAGGTTAAACGTGTGCCGATACCGAAACCAAGATTGATGCGGTTATGAAAATGACGATAGAGCTCCAAGGCTTTTTCAAGATCGAGATTATCGGAGAACACCAACGTTTTTGTCATCGGATCAATACCCAGCTTCTGGTAATGCGCGATGGCTTTCTCGCCCCATTCAACCGGTTCACCGGAGTCATGACGCAACCCTTGGTAGCGATTCGCAAACTGTGGGCCAAAATCGCGTAGGAAAGCATCCATCGTGATGCAGTCGGTGAGAGCAATACCAAGCTGTTCGGGATATTCATCTAACCACGCTTGCAGGGCTGCTCGCTGGCTGTTCGCTAATACCGGGCAAATCTGCTGGTGGGCTTGGAACCATTCATGAGCCTGAGTTCCCATCGGTGCAAGATTCAGCAACTGGGCAAACTTATAGTTGCTGGTTCCAACTAAATGTGGGAAATCCGTTTTCAACGTTTCAATAATGGCTCGTTGGACGTCGTGTGAGAAACGGCGGCGTGTGCCGAAATCCATCAGCTTAAAGCCAGAAAGATCGATATCCGCGCTCAGCTGTTTAAAGGAATCGAGTTTTTTACGCAGCTGTGCCACGGCCATTTCTGCCGTTGCCAGAGGTGAGCGATCGCGATGTACCACTTCACTGATAACAGCGAGCAGCGGCACTTCCCACATGATCACTTCACGCCAAGGGCCAGTGATGCGGATATTGAGATGGCCGCCTTCGTCACGGATATCGACCTGTTGCGGGTTAAAGCGAAAATCGCGCAACCAGTCCAGATAATCTTTTTTGAAGAAAGGTAAGGTGCTGAGATAGTTATATTCTTCATCTGTCAGCGCAAGATTGCCCATTAGAGCAACCTGCTGAATAATTTCGTTGGCATAACTGCCCAGTAACTCGTCGCCACGGCAACGGAATTCAGCCGCTACGGAGAGATTGCGGTAACGATGATACACGGCCTGCTGCATATGCAACTTATAGGCGTCAGTATCCAATAATGAAGTTAATATCGGGGAAGCATGTTGAGTCATGGCGCGTTACTGCATCCTCGTCAGGGATATTCCACGTTCGGGATAGTCGGCAAAGTCGGAGGAGTATACCTAGTTTATCCCGAGATTGAAGCCTCATAACACCATATGGCATGTGATAGGTCGAGGATTAAACGTGCCATTTGCAGTAGCACCGATTAAGTTGCTGTGCAATTGTACAATATTCATACCTTGATCTTAGTCGCGTTTCCTGAACAAATATCACCCATTTTTATCGTTAGCATCAAAGCTAATGAATCCATTTGGTGAATAAAAACTCACTTGGTTTTTTCCACGTTTCTTAGAGTAATAGAGTGCTTCATCGGCTTGCTTTATAGAGTGGTTAATATTTTGATAGTCATCAAGACGGGCTAATCCACAGCTAATAGTAAAGCCAACGCTAGGCTTATTTGGGATGGCAATACTCAGCATTTCGGTACGATGACGCACGACATCAATAATTCTCATCGATTGCTGCATATTTTGATATTTAATTAAGATAGCGAATTCTTCTCCGCCGTAGCGGCAATAAACCGTACTTTTTGGCAGCGATTGTTCCAGCATTTGGCTAAAGGCGATAAGTGCCAAATCGCCAACGTCATGACCATAACGATCATTCAATCTTTTAAAATTATCGATATCAATAAGACAGAACGCGAGAGGATAGTCATCTTCGGTGATCTGACTGCACTGATTGAAGAATTTGC
This sequence comes from Hafnia sp. CBA7124, assembly GCF_002355555.1. NCBI lineage: Bacteria > Pseudomonadati > Pseudomonadota > Gammaproteobacteria > Enterobacterales > Hafniaceae > Hafnia > Hafnia sp. CBA7124. The sequence goes on from NZ_AP017469.1 coordinate 1,662,363, forward strand.
GGCGATTATAAATATTGGTCAACGGATCGGTTGAAGAGGCTTCGAGTAGCTCATTGATAAGTTCCTGCTTTTCAGTTTCTAGCAGGCGCTTTTCTATTTGATTCTGACGTAGCTGATTGATCGCGTCGGATATTGCCGATAGCTCTCCAGTCATGATCGAATTATCTGGAGATATGTCGAGATCGCCCTGAGATAACTTCATGATATTTTTATTGGTGAGCGTCAGCCACAGGCTTATTTTGGATGAAAAAACCAAAATCGGCATAACGATGAATAGAGCAAGTAGCCAGCATAATGAAATCATGCCGTAAAGTTGTACTCGGCTAACGCTTATTTTCTTTTCTAATTCATGTAACTCAAGGTCATAGCTGTTATTCACAAAGATAGCAGAGGCTTTATCAATACCGATGATATAGCGATAGAAACCATCGAACGCATTAGATGAACGGCTTTGCATTACGCTAGTGAGATCTGCGGTGAGATGCTGCATGCTCTCTTTGCTGAGTTTGCTTAATAACTCATCAATATTTGCTGAGGGCTGCGCTTCATCCGGCGCCGTAGCAATAATAAAATCGACCCGCGAGCGCAGTGAGTCCAGTACACCAATCAATTCTATCGAGCGTAGATAAGACTGATTACGTTTCACTTCATCCGTTTTGATATCGACTAACTGGTCGATAAGCTCGGTTGCGGTGAGTGTTAATCGATTATTCAAGCGAACGCTTTCAATAAATTTATACGAATGCGTATCAGATAGAGTGGTGTTATAGACGTACAAAAAATAAAGCTTATTGAGCTCGGTTATATAATAGGAGCTCTTTAAATCAAGCTGTGCCTGCATCAAATGACCGGCAGCGGATAATTCCTGATTATCATTGGCGGTCAGCCGATAGACGAAGAATTTTGCTCGATTAAACATCTCATGGGTTTGTTTTTCTAATTCTGTTGCGGATTTGTCTGAAGGAGGTAAAACCAGCGCATCGGCATGCAATCTGACCTGTTTTTCTGCATCAAGGATTTCACTTTGTGTAATTGCATCGCTCATGAAGCTGATGCGCTTTAATCGATGAACTAAAAGTGCAGATTGAAAAACTTCAGTTAGGTCGCGTAGCCGTTTAACTTTATAGAGGTTTTGCTGGTTTTGTGCGAAATCGACATGTGCTTTATGCAATGAGCTATAGATAAAAATACCAAAAAAGAACACCAACGCCGTGGTGAAAATGTAGATAAGGTTTTTTAGCTTCATGCACGCTGTTTTCTGTTTTAGAACTTCGAGGAGCTCATTGAATGTCTCACTGGCCGCTAAGGCGGGCGTAATGAACAAGAAACTTTAAACGGTAACTCTGATCATTATGTCAGAATATCGCTACTCAGAGTAAGTATTTAGGACTGAGAATAATCTTGCTCCATTATACCCAATGTTTAGCTAGCCTTTATTGCTTACGGTCTAAAAGTGGCACGACGCTTGGTTTCTCATGGGGCGCTTTTGATAACACTTGCGTGAATAACAGGCAAACGCACCGGAGTTTCTAGGCAGAGCTTCGATTTTTTGATCGGTGTGATACAGTTTAGTTAATGGTTGGTTAGGGTGCTGATTTTTAGTCAGTGGCTACCCAGCAATGACGCGGTCTACCGCGATACCGTCATCTGAAATTATTTGGGTATATCATCGGCGAAGCCTACAAGGGTATTTATGACACAACAACCACAAGCCAAGTATCGTCACGACTATCAAGCGCCAGATTATACGATCACCGATCTGGCTCTGGATTTTGATTTGGACGCAGAGGTAACCACGGTTACCGCAGTCAGCCAAGTTAAACGTCAGGGTGCCGCCCAGGCGCCTCTTATTCTCAACGGTGAAGATCTCACCCTAAAAAGTGTCAGCGTGAATGATGCTCCTTGGGAGCATTACCGCGAATCAGAGAATCAGCTCATTCTTGAAAATCTGCCAGAAACATTCACGTTGACGATTGTGAATGAAATTCATCCGGCCAAAAACAGCGCATTGGAAGGTCTTTATCTTTCTGGCGATGCGCTGTGTACCCAGTGCGAAGCCGAAGGTTTCCGCCATATTACCTATTATCTGGATCGCCCAGATGTTCTGGCTCGCTTCCGCACGCGTATCGTGGCGGATAAAGCACGCTATCCGTTCCTGCTGTCTAACGGTAATCGCATTGCGCAAGGTGAGTTGCAGGATGGGCGTCACTGGGTGCAATGGGAAGACCCATTCCCAAAACCAAGCTACTTGTTTGCTCTGGTTGCCGGTGATTTTGACGTTCTGCGCGACAGCTTTACCACACAAAGCGGCCGTGACGTTGCATTAGAGCTCTACGTTGACCGCGGTAATTTAGATCGTGCTGGCTGGGCGATGACATCGCTAAAAAATGCAATGAAGTGGGACGAAACCCGCTTTGGCCTTGAGTACGATCTCGACATCTATATGGTTGTTGCCGTCGACTTCTTTAATATGGGCGCGATGGAAAACAAAGGCCTGAACATTTTCAACTCCAAGTATGTTCTGGCTAAAGCGGAAACCGCGACTGACAAAGATTATCTGGGCATTGAAGCGGTTATTGGACATGAATATTTCCATAACTGGACCGGTAACCGCGTCACCTGTCGTGATTGGTTCCAACTAAGTTTGAAAGAAGGTTTAACCGTTTTCCGCGATCAAGAATTCAGCTCGGATTTAGGTTCACGTGCGGTAAACCGCATTGATAACGTTCGCGTAATGCGCGGTGCGCAGTTTGCAGAAGATGCCAGCCCAATGGCGCATCCGATTCGTCCTGATAAAGTCATCGAGATGAATAACTTCTATACGTTAACCGTATATGAAAAAGGCTCTGAAGTTATTCGTATGATGCATACGCTGTTAGGTGAAGAAAACTTCCAGAAAGGCATGAAGCTCTATTTTGAACGTCATGATGGAAGTGCGGCGACCTGTGATGATTTTGTGCAGGCGATGGAAGATGCTTCCGGCGTTGATCTGACATTGTTCCGCCGTTGGTACAGCCAAGCGGGCACACCAGAGCTTAGCGTGCGCGATGAGTATGATGCCGAGCATCAACAATATCGTCTCTACGTCACGCAGCAAACCCCACCGACTTCCGAACAAGCCGATAAGCTACCGTTGCATATTCCGCTGGATATCGAGCTTTACGATCCGCAGGGTAATGTGATCCCGTTGATGATTGACGGTGAGTCGGTGAGTAACGTGCTTAATGTGACGGAGTCAGAGCAAAGCTTTGCCTTTGATAACGTTCCGCATAAGCCCATTCCTTCTTTATTACGTGAGTTCTCGGCGCCGGTAAAATTAGAGTATCCGTATAGCGATCAGCAGCTAAGTTTCTTGATGCAGCATGCGCGCAATGACTTCTCGCGTTGGGATGCGGCTCAAATGCTGTTGGCAAAATATGTGCGCCTCAACGTTGCGAAATTCCAGCAGAATCAGCCTTTGTCGCTGCCAATGCATGTTGTTGATGCGTTCCGCGCGGTGCTATTGGATGAAACTTTGGATCCTGCACTGGCGGCACAAATTCTGACGCTACCATCTGAAAATGAAATGGCCGAGCTGTTTAGCATTATCGATCCTGAAGCGATCGGAGCGGTGCATGCGGCAATCACACGTCTACTGGCTAAAGAAATGGCGGATGAATGGCTGGCGGTTTACAACAATAACCGCACGCCTGAATATCGCATTGACCATGCTGATATTGCCAAACGTTCGCTGCGTAACGTCTGCCTGCGCTATTTAGCCTTTGGCGAAGATGTGGTGTTGGCCGACGAATTAGTGGTACGTCAGTATGAAAATGCGAACAACATGACCGATTCGTTAGCCGCACTGTCGGCTGCCGTTGGCGCAGAGCTGCCGTGCCGCGACCGCCTGATGGCTGAATTTGACGAACGCTGGCATCAAGATGGTTTGGTGATGGACAAGTGGTTTATGCTGCAAGCGACCAGTCCGTCAGCGTTAGTTTTGGACAATGTGAAAGCGCTGCTTAAACACCGTTCATTTACGCTGAGCAACCCAAACCGCATTCGCTCGCTGGTGGGAGCATTTGCACAGGCTAATCCGTCAGCCTTCCACGCGGCAGACGGTTCGGGCTATGCGTTCTTAACCGAGATCTTAAAAGATCTGAATACCCGCAACCCACAGGTTGCGGCACGCATGATCGAACCACTGATCCGTTTGAAACGCTATGACGAAGGCCGTCAGGCTCTGATGCGTAAATCGTTGGAAGAGCTGAAAGGATTGGAAAATCTGTCTGGCGATTTATTTGAGAAAATCACCAAAGCGCTCAATGCATAACGATTGATTTAAAGCACTAAACTGGAGCCCCGCAGCATGTATCGCGGGGCTTTTTTTATTCATGGCTGGTCACGTGTTCTTTTGCCGTTAGAGATAGTCCTCTACGCTGAATGGCGGCATAAAATGTGGTCAGTGACTCTTCTAGGCGTTCTGTCAGACCCGCATCGAGCGTAGCTTCCCGCGAGGCGTAATCAATTTGTATGTCGGTTGCAAAAACACCGTGTAGTACTTCTTGAGCTTTTAACGCGCTCAGTACGGGCTTGAGTGCATAGTCCAAGGCTAAAAAGTGATTGGACGATCCTGCGGTCGCAAGCGGAAGCACCACTTTGTGCTCAAGCGCACGTTCGGGAAGCAGATCTAGAATACTTTTCAATGCGCCAGAATAAGCCGCCTTATAAACCGGCGTGGCGACCAGCAGGCCGTCTGCTCGGCTCAACGCATGGTTCAACGCCAGTATTTGTGGGCTATTAAAATTGGCAAATAAGAGATCTTCGGCCACGAAATCTTGCAGGCTAAAATGTACGATTTCTACGTTATAACGAGCAAGCCAGCGGTGAGCAACTGCGAGTAGGGCGGAAGAACGTGATGGCTGTTTTGGGCTACCAGCCAGAGAAACAATAACCATAGAAGGCTCCAGATAAGCGTAAATGGAATGTTAAATTTAAATTCCATTTCACCCTAGCAGGCAAAATAAGTTATTAAAAATTTCTTTTTATTCTTTTAAGTTCAAAAATTTTATATAGGAAATCGGATATCTTGCCGCTATCACAAAACGTAAACGTCACTAAATGCCTATAAATGAGTGGGTAAGGGTAATCGTTTGCGCTGAATGCGTTCTTTTTGTCTTTAATCAATTCCAATCTGTTGAAAGATACCGGATAATACCGCCCCGACTTGCCACCGGGACTCAGGAGATACCATGCTTTACCCCTTCGTTAGAAAGGCACTTTTCCAGCTCGATCCAGAGCGCGCGCACGAATTCACATTTAAGCAGCTTCGCCGTATTACGGGCACTCCGCTGGAGTTTCTGGTTCGTCAGTCAGTGGCTTCTAAGCCGGTAACATGCATGGGATTATCTTTCAAAAATCCGCTTGGCCTTGCCGCGGGTTTAGACAAAGATGGCGAATGTATTGATGCGCTAGGCGCAATGGGATTTGGTTTCATCGAAGTTGGCACCGTAACGCCTCGCGCTCAATCGGGTAATGACAAGCCTCGTTTATTCCGTCTTGTTGAAGCTGAAGGCCTAATTAACCGCATGGGATTTAATAACCATGGGGTCGATAATCTGGTCGAGAACGTCAAAAAATCTCATTTTGGCGGCGTGTTAGGGATCAATATTGGCAAGAATAAAGATACGCCGGTTGAGCAGGGTAAAGACGATTATTTAATCTGCATGGAAAAGGTTTACTCCTATGCGGGTTACATTGCGATAAATATCTCCTCACCAAATACGCCGGGTTTAAGAACCTTGCAATATGGTGAAGCATTAGACGATCTATTAACCGCGATAAAAGCAAAACAGATCGAGCTACAACAAAAACACCATAAATATGTTCCTATTGCGGTGAAGATCGCGCCGGATCTTTCTCATGAGGAATTGATTCAGGTCGCCGATAGTTTAGTTCGCCATAATATAGATGGGGTTATTGCAACGAATACCACATTAGATCGCAAATTAGTTAACGGATTTAATTACTGCGATCAGATGGGCGGGCTTAGCGGGCGTCCTTTACAGCTGCACAGCACAGAGATTGTTCGTCAGCTCTCTAAAGAGTTGCAGGGGCGCTTACCGATTATTGGTGTTGGCGGGATCGACTCTGTTATTGCAGCCAGAGAAAAAATAGATGCCGGTGCTTCATTGGTTCAAATCTATTCAGGTTTTATCTTTAAAGGACCTGGTCTGATTAAAGATATCGTTAACTACATCTAATTATTTACCTGCCTATTTGCCCCGGGGGTTTATTTCTTCTTCGGGGTAGTCTATATTTCAACCGTTCTGCCAATTAATTGTCCAAATGAATCACGCTAATTTAATCAACGCATGATTTGGTCGTATTAATGACACGGGCAACAGTCGAATCACGATCCTGATGGTCGATGCAGAAGAGGGATGTTATGAATATAAAACCGGGCGATAACTGGCGCTGGTATTTTGATGAGGAACACGATCGTTTGATGTTGGATTTAGCCAACGGAATGATTTTTCGATCCCGCTTTGCGGCTAAAATGCTAACGCCAGATGCTTTCGAAGACTGCTCATTTTGCGTTGATGATGCAGCGCTCTATTACCAGTTTGAAGAACGAAGCCGTCAGACGGGATTAAAAAAAGAACAACGTGCAGAATTAATACTAAATGCACTAGTTGCGCAGCGTTTTTTGAAACCGCTGATGCCAAAAAGTTGGCATTTTGCCCCACAGTCTTGTTCAGTAAGCCCGGCAATAGGCGAAGTGGTTGCCGTGCAGGTTTCCAATACTGCTGAGCAGGCGCGTTTGCTGGTGGTTGAGTCTGGAGATAGTGCCAGTTTATGTCTTTTAGCCCAGCCTTATTTGCAACTGGCGGGTAAAGCGATGCAGCTTGGCGACGCGATTAAGGTTATGCACGACAGATTAATTGCCGTACAGCCATCCGCTGATGCTGAAGATATTTTAGCCTACGCTGTTTAATATATGCGGGCAGTAAATATCCCGCATATTTCTACTACTAGAACGATAGCTATTATAGCGTGATGACGACTAGGCTAATTTGATATCGCTTTTGGGAATGCAGCTACAGCTAAGAATGAGATCATTCTCGCCTACGGCGCTTTTCTTCAACGGCGTAACTTCCCCTTCGTTTAGCGTTAATTTGCAAGAACCGCATAATCCAGCCCGACAAGAATAGGGAATTCGGATGCCTTGAGCTTCCAGCTGTTCTAACAGTATCTGCTGGTTATTGCCGGTAAATACCTGTCCTTGATATTCAATTTTGACGCTTTTTTCCCCTGAATCGGGTACTGATAGAGATTCGTTTGTTTCTCCAGCCGAATATCGGCGAGGGGGGCAAATGCTGAGTATTTCAACGCTATCCCCTTGGCGAATAACCCCACCGTTGCGCGCGATCATATTCATACCGAAATCCACATCGCCATTGTCTGCGGTGCGGAATGACTGCAAGGTTTTTAACGGTTCACCTGCGGGGTGTTTACGCCCACGGTCGGTGCTCACGGTGGTCAGAATACAGCGGCTGCATGGTTTGACTAAATCAAAAATAATTTCGCCAATGCGGATAACCTGCCAGCTATCTTCGTCAAAAGCCTGAGCGCCGCTAACAACAATATTCGGTCTAAACTGTTCAATGCGAATGGCACTTGGGCTGCGCTGCTGTAAATTCTGAAACGAAGCTTCATTAATTAATAAAAAAGGGTAGCCGTCGGCAAACGTCAGCGGAATTTCTGGATGACGTTTTACGCGCCGAGTGAGCTCATCGCCTAGCCAACGAAGCTGAACGTCACGCTTAAAATAACGGCTAAGCCATACGTTTATCTGAGCAGGCGCAACCAGCGCGGTAAAATGATTCCCCCAAACTTCTGTGGGCTGTTGCTCATTAATAAAGTCGTGCCATAACACCATAATACTTTCACCGTCGGGCGCGGTGAGAGCAATACCGTTCGGTAATAAAGACGGTGTGAATGTCACCATTTGTGGATTTTGGCGAGCGGTAATAAAGGTGCCGTCAGTTTCAGTTATCATTAACGCACGATCGAATGCTAAACCACTTGGCAAAACCTGAGCCTGTGAAAGCTGTAAGCCACGCATGGATTTTATCGGATGAACATACAGCTTTGATAACGTGATCATTTCAGCATTTCCTCGTTCCGTCGTTTTAAAAGAATTTCAGCCGATCACTTTATGATACCTATGTCATATTGAACAGATAGCGCGGCGTTTTCTTTTATGGGTACAGAGCTATCAGTCGGTGTAGAAGCGGAGGGGGAAGAGATGCAGTGCCGATCAAGAGATCTGCGACCGGCACTTAACGGTGAGTATTCACGCGCAAGATAGGATTAGTTCATCCCTAAGCGAACAAGCTCAGTTGGAACGTAACGATCGCTTAGATTATCGATATCTACGCATTTTGAACGACGGATTTGCGCTGAGGGTAGGTTGTCACCGTGAATCGCCGTAATTACACCAATCTCACCGGTACCACTCACCATAACGCGGCTGCCAACTTTAATAGCGTTGCGGTTACGATCGTATGTCATCACGCTTTCTTGGCTCATCTTCAGCTCCTCCTTCATCGTATATCTTCGGTAGGTCATGAATTCGGTGCGAGATTTTAAAATCGTTGTTTTGCAAAAAAAATGATTTTGATCAAATTTTTTATCACATCTATATCTATGAAATCGTTAACTATAATTTTTATCACGTAGCTATTGTGAGCATTTTTGTTAGCAAGTGAAAGTTTGAAAATTACACATTAGGCATTGCGTAAAAACAGGCTAAAAAGCGGGGCTGGCAAAAAGTTAAAATGAAGGATGGTGGTTTTTCATAGAAAAGTATCAAATGTAGGGTCCTACAGGTTAAAATAGCTAATTAACTTACTGATATTCATTTGTCAGAACCTAGCAAACGGTGTGACTTGCTGTGTAGTTATAATGCATGGAGTTGCATACTCATTTGATTATTAAGCTTTTTCTGGCTTTTAGTCTCCGTAAATTCTCTTTAGTGATAGTGAAAACATGAAATCTCTGTTTGCCAGCACCGCGCGCGGTCTAGAAGAACTGTTAAAAAATGAACTCGAAGCCCTCGGTGCGCACTCCTGTCAAATTGTTCAAGGCGGTGTGCATTTCCAAGGGGATGATCGTTTGCTCTATCAGAGCCTGCTCTGGAGCCGTTTAGCTTCGCGCATTTTGATGCCGCTGAATGAGTTTAAAGTCTATAGCGATCTGGATCTGTACTTAGGTGTACAGGCAATCGACTGGACTTCTATTTTTGGCGTCGATAAGACCTTTGCCGTGCATTTCACCGGCACCAACGAAGAAATTCGCAATAGCCAATATGGCGCGTTGAAAGTCAAAGATGCGATTGTGGATAGTTTCACGCGCAAAATTGATGCGCGTCCAACCGTCGCTAAACAAACGCCAGATATTCGTATTAACGTTTTCCTTCAGCGCGAAACGGCCAGCGTGGCGTTGGATCTCAGCGGAGAAGGTCTGCATCAGCGCGGCTACCGCGACCTCACTGGCGCTGCACCGCTTAAAGAAACGTTGGCTTCTGCCATTGTGCTGCGTTCTGGTTGGAAAGTCGGCACGCCGATGGTCGACCCAATGTGCGGTTCCGGTACTTTGTTGATTGAAGCTGCGATGATGGCTTCCGATCACGCGCCGGGTCTGACCCGTCAGCACTGGGGCTTCACTGCGTGGAATGGTCATAATCCTGAATTGTGGCGTGAGCTGATGGCGGAAGCACAGGTGCGTGCGCGCCGTGGCCTGCAAGAACAGGAAGGTCAGTCACGTTTCTTCGGTTCAGATAACGATCGCCGCGTGATTGAAATGGCGCGTGCTAACGCCCGTCGTGCTGGCGTTTCCGAACTGATTACGTTCAACGTGGCTGACGTCAGCAACCTGAAAAACCCGCTGCCAGAAGGCCCAACAGGAACCGTTCTGAGCAACCCGCCATACGGTGAACGCCTAGAAAGCGAACCTGCCCTGATTGCGCTGCACAATGCGTTAGGCCGTATTATGAAAGGCGCATTTGGCGGTTGGCAGCTCTCTTTATTCAGTGCATCTCCTGAACTGCTGAGCTGTTTACAGCTGCGTGCTGAGCGTCAATTTAAGGCGAAAAACGGCCCGCTGGACTGTGTGCAGAAAAACTATCAGCTTGCAGAGAACCCGCTGGGTGCGCCAGCAGGCCAAATTGCTGAAGATTATGCGAACCGTCTGCGTAAAAATCTGAAGAAACTTGATAAGTGGGCGAAGCAAGAAGGCATTGAATGCTACCGCGTTTATGATGCCGATCTGCCAGAATACAACGTTGCCGTCGATCGCTATGCCGACAAAGTGGTGGTGCAGGAATATGCGCCGCCGAAAACCGTTGATGCGCAAAAAGCACGTCAGCGTCTGTTTGACGTGATTAACGCGACACAGTCGGTGATGAACCTGCCGTCTAACAGCTTGATCTTGAAAACCCGTGAACGCCAGAAAGGCAAAAGTCAGTATGAAAAACTGGCACAAAAAGAAGAGTTCATGCTGGTTAAAGAGTACAACGCTGAGCTGTGGGTTAACTTAACTGACTATTTAGACACGGGTCTGTTCCTTGACCACCGCATTGCCCGCCGCATGTTGGGCGAAATGTGTAACGGTAAGGACTTCCTGAACCTATTTGCTTATACCGGAACGGCTAGCGTTCATGCAGGGTTAGGCGGCGCGCGTTCAACCACCACGGTGGATATGTCACGCACCTATCTCGAGTGGGCAGAAAAAAACCTGCGTGCCAACGGGCTAACAGGACGTCAGCATCGTTTGGTTCAGGCTGACTGTTTGTCTTATTTGCATAACAGCGATGAACAATACGATGTGATCTTTATTGATCCACCGACGTTCTCGAATTCAAAACGTATGGAAGCCACGTTTGATGTGCAGCGCGATCATATTGATATTATGCGCAACCTTAAGCGTATGCTGCGTCGCCGTGGCACCATTATGTTCTCCAACAACAAGCGTGGATTTAAAATGGATCTTGAAGCGCTCGGTGCATTAGGTCTGGAAGCGAAAGAAATTACCGCTCAGACGTTGTCTCAGGACTTTGCCCGTAACCGTCAGATCCATAACTGCTGGCTGATCCGTCATGCTGGCGAGGAAAAGTAAGATATGTCGTTAATTAGTCTTTCCGGTGCATGGATTTCATTTAGTGATGCACCGTTGCTCGATAACACCGAATTACACATCGAGCCAAATGAACGTGTTTGCCTGGTAGGCCGTAATGGCGCGGGTAAATCAACCTTGCTGAAAGTACTGGGCAAAGAGTTACCGCTGGATGATGGACGTATCATCTATGAGCAAGATTTAGTGGTCTCTCGTTTACAGCAAGATCCGCCGCGTAATATCGGTGGGACGGTTTTTGATTTTGTCTCAGAAGGCGTTGCCGAGCAGGCTCAGCACCTTAAGGCTTATCATGATTTGCTGAAAAAGGTCGAATCCGATCCTAGCGAACAGAACCTGAACAAGCTTTCTGCGCTACAGGAAATCTTGGATCATCAAGGCTTATGGCGTATTGATAGCCGCATCAGCGACGTGCTGACCAAGCTGGGCTTGAACGCTGATACCGACCTGTCTGCGCTGTCGGGTGGCTGGCTGCGTAAAGCTGCTTTGGCTCGTGCGCTGGTATGCGAGCCTGATGTGCTGTTGCTGGATGAACCGACGAACCACTTGGATATCGAAACGATCACGTGGCTGGAAGATTTCTTGAAGGAATTCACCGGCAGCATCGTATTTATTTCCCATGACCGTTCATTTATTCGCAGCATGGCGACCCGTATCGTCGATCTGGATCGCGGAAAGCTGGTCTCTTGGCCAGGCAACTATGACGCTTATTTAATTGCGAAAGAAGAAGCGCTGCGCGTTGAAGAAATGCAAAACGCAGAGTTTGATCGCAAATTAGCGCAGGAAGAAGTCTGGATCCGTCAAGGGATCAAAGCACGTCGTACCCGCAACGAAGGCCGTGTTCGCGCGTTAAAAGCGATGCGTAACGAACATGCTGAGCGCCGTAGTGTGCAAGGTAATGCCAAGATGCAGGTTGAAGAATCGTTGCGCTCCGGCAAAATTGTCTTTGAGATGGAAAATGTTAATTACAGCGTGGCCGGCAAAACGCTGGTGCGTGATTTCAGCGTTCAGGTCAACCGTGGCGATAAGATCGCGCTGGTTGGGCCAAACGGCTGTGGTAAAACTACGCTGCTGAAACTGATGCTGGGTCAATTGCCGCCAGATAGCGGAAAAGTGCGCTGCGGGACGAAGCTGGAAATTGCTTATTTTGATCAGCATCGTGCAGAGTTAGATCCGGATAAAACCGTGATGGATAACCTGGCTGAAGGTAAGCAAGAAGTTATGGTTAATGGCCGCCCACGCCATGTTTTAGGGTATTTGCAAGACTTCCTGTTCCACCCTAAACGTGCGATGACGCCGGTACGCGCCTTGTCAGGCGGTGAACGTAACCGTCTGTTGCTGGCGAAGCTGTTCCTGAAACCAAGTAATTTATTGATTCTCGATGAACCAACCAACGATTTGGATATCGAAACATTGGAATTGTTGGAAGAGCTGGTTGATGGTTATCAAGGCACGGTTATGCTGGTTAGCCACGATCGTCAATTCGTAGATAACTCTGTGACTGATTGTTGGATCTTTGAGGGCAACGGCGTTATCAACAGCTACGTGGGTGGTTATTACGACGCGCACAAGCAAAAAGCCGATATGCGTTCTTTTAGCCAACAGTCTGCGTCTAAACCTCAGGCGAGTGCGAGCGCACCTAAAACTGAAGCGAAAAAGCGCAGCAATAAGATGAGCTATAATTTGCTACGTGAATTAGAGCAGCTTCCCGCACGCCTTGAAGAGCTGGAAACTGAGCTGACGGCTATGCAGGAAAAAGTGGCTAAACCTGATTTCTTCAATCAATCCCATGAAGAAACTCAGAACGTTCTGCAAAAGATGGCGGAAGTCGAGCAGCAGCTTGAAACGGCGTTTGAGCGTTGGGAAGAGCTAGAAGCAATGAAGAATGCTTAATCGATCTGCCTAAGACGGAATAAAGCCTGACTAACGCAGAGTGATGTGTTGTGTCAGGCTTTTTTATGCATTTTATGTAGCAACCAAATAGTGGGAAAAAATCATGTGTTCTGAACATCATCTGGATTCAGAAAACAAAATATTATGCCCGCAATGTGACATGCTGGTGGAGCTGCCGGTATTGCCAGAGGGCTCTAAAAGTAGCTGTCCTCGTTGTCATACAACCTTGATGGTGAAGTGGCGAGAGCCGCGTCGTCAGCCCGTGCTGTACGCCATTTGTGCACTGTTTATGCTGGTGCTGGCTAACTTATTTCCCTTTGTTAACATGTCCGTTGCCGGGATCCGTAATGCCATCACTCTGATTCAGATCCCGCAGGTGCTGGTTTCAGAAGACTATGCCAGTATGGCATCGTTGTTTATGATTTTTGTACAGCTGATACCTGCGTTTTGTATGGTTTCGATTATTCTGCTTAATTTGCGAATACCGATGCCGACAGAACTCAAGGTTATGATGGCAAAGATCCTCTTTAAATGCCGCTCGTGGTGCATGGTTGAAATCTTCTTAGCGGGGGTTCTGGTTAGCTTTGTGAAGCTGATGGCCTATGGTGATGTCGGTGTGGGTACCAGTTTCCTGCCTTATTGTCTATTTTGCGTTCTGCAGGTGCGCGTATTTCAAGTGATCGATAAACGACTCCTGTGGAGTGATATTGCGCCCGCCCCGCAGCATCCGGAAAATTTACGTGTTGGCCTAACCGGGCTTCAGCAAGGGTTACGCTCTTGTTCTTGTTGTTCGGCTATTTTACCCGCCGATCAGTTGTCGTGCCCTCGCTGCCATAGCAAAGGTCACGTACGTCGCCGTAATAGCTTGCAATGGACGATGTCCCTACTCGTTACGGCAATTATGCTGTATATCCCCGCAAACGTACTGCCGATTATGGTGACACAGGCGCTTGGCACCAAGCTCACTTCAACGATTATGGCTGGGGTTATTTTGCTATGGGGCGAAGGCTCTTATCCGGTCGCCATGGTTATTTTTATCGCCAGTATTATGGTTCCCACGCTGAAAATATTAGCGATAGGGTGGTTATGCTGGGATGCCAAATATGCCACTCGCGGTGACAGCGAGCGTATGCATTTTGTTTATGAAATTGTGGAATTTGTTGGGCGCTGGTCAATGATTGACGTATTCGTTATCGCGGTGCTTTCTGCGTTGGTAAATATGGGGCAATTGATGAGCATTTACCCTGATATTGGAGCGTTACTTTTTGCGATGGTGGTCATTATTACCATGATCTCAGCGATGACATTTGATCCTAGATTGATCTGGGATCGGGAACGTGGCTTAACGTACAAGGAGCCTCAAAGTGAATGAGCAAGAAACTGGCGTAGCTAAGGTTGAAAAAATCAAACGCTGGTCCCCTGTCTGGATTGTCCCTATCGTCACGGCACTGATCGGCGCATGGGTGATTTTTTATCATTTTAGCCACCAAGGACCGGAAGTGACGTTGATTACCTCTAGTGCAGAAGGCCTAGAAGGTGGAAAAACGGCGATAAAAAGTCGTAGCGTTGACGTGGGTATGGTTGAAACCGTCACGCTAAATGAGGATTTGACGCAGGTTATCGTAAAAGCACGCTTGAACTCAGGAATGGAAAAGCTCCTGCGTAAAGACAGCGTGTTCTGGGTAGTAAAACCACAAATAGGCCGAGAAGGTATTTCAGGGCTCGGAACGTTGCTTTCTGGGGCTTACATTGAGCTGCAACCGGGTTCAAATAAAGAGACTCGAGATGAGTACAATTTGCTTGATCAGCCGCCGTTAGCCCCACCGGATGCGAAAGGCATCCGCGTAACGTTAAACAGCGAGCAGGCTGGACAGCTTAGCCCAGGCGATCCGGTCTTATTCCGTGGCCTACGCGTGGGCTCTGTTGAGACCAGCCAGTTTGATCCAAAAAACCGCCAGATTCACTATCAGATCTTTATCTCTGCGCCGTATGACACCTTGGTGACGGACAATGTTCGCTTCTGGATCGACAGCGGCGTTGCATTCGATATGTCGGCTCAGGGAATGCGTGTGGAGATGGGCTCATTAACTACGCTGTTTAGCGGTGGTGTGAGCTTTGATGTACCACAAGGCTGGTCAGTCGGTAAGCCTGCGGCAAATCAGTCTCAGTTTGCATTGTTTGATAACCAGCGCAGTATTCAGGAATCACTATATACAGAACATAAAAGTGTGCTGATGTTCTTTAGTGACTCTATTCGTGGTTTGCAGGCCGGTGCTCCGGTTGAATTCCGCGGCATTCGCTTAGGTACTGTGGCTGAAGCGCCTTACTTTGTCACTGGTCTAAGCCAGAAGTTGGACTCTGATTATCAGATTCCGGTCTTGGTTAATATCGAGCCGGGACGTATTCAGCAAAAACTGGGTGATAACTTTAACGTCGAGCAACACCTATTCTCCGGAGTCGGTGAAGGTTTACGCGCATCACTGAAATCTGCCAACTTGCTAACTGGCTCGCTGTATATTGATTTGGACTTCTATCCACAGGCTAAGCCGTGGAAAGGGCCGCGTAAAATTGATGGTTGGCCGGTCGTTCCTACGGTGAGCGGCGGCTTAGCGCAGCTGCAACAGAAACTGACCGCGACACTCGATAAAATCAACTCGTTGCCTATCGAGCCAATGATTAATGAAGCGACTAATACCTTGAAAGCCAGCCAGAAAACGATGGCAGAAACGCAGAAAACGTTGGATGCGTTGAATAAACTGGTTTCAAGTAAAGAGGCGCAAGCATTACCAGGCGATATGCAGAAAACGCTGACTGAGTTGAATCGCAGTGTGAAAGGCTTCCAGCCAGGCTCTCCAGCCTATAACAATATGGTTGGTGACATGCAGCGCTTGGATCAGGTGTTACGTGAGCTACAGCCAGTATTACGTACGCTTAATGAGAAGAGCAATTCACTGGTATTTGAAGCGCCAGCTGGCAAAGATCCGCAGCCTAAGAGGACAAAATAATGAAAATCTGGATGCTGGGAGCGGCTGCTTTGCTGCTGAGTGCATGTAGTGGCCAACCACAGAAAAGTTACTATCAACTGCCGGTTCCCGTGGCGAGCACCGCGGTGGTGCAAGGGCCTGTCAATAGCGATACGCATCAGCTATGGCTTGAGCGTGTGAGCGTGGCAGATTTTCTGAGCGCCCTCGGCGTGGTTTATCAAACTAATGATGTGCAGTTTGTCACCGCCGGGAACAATCTTTGGGCAAGCCCGTTGGAGCAACAGCTTCAGCAAACGATGGTCGCGAATCTGAGTGTGGCAATGCCAGGCTGGATTGTTTCATCTCAGCCGCTAGGCAACGCTCAGGATACGCTGAATATCAGCGTGACAGGCTTCCATGGCCGCTATGATGGCAAGGCAGTTATCAGCGGTGAATGGATATTAACGCGTAATGGTCAACTGACTAAGCGAGCGTTCAACTTAGTGCTTCCTGTGCAGCAGGATGGCTATGATGCGCTGGTTAAGACGCTCGCGGAAGGCTGGCAACAGGAAGCGCAGCAGATCGCGCGTCAGGTTCAGTAATACGCTAGACTAACATTGTCTAAATAAACCCCGACCAGAGTAAGAATCGCTGGCCGGGGTTTTCTTTATGTAGAACAGATGATTGTCAGATATCGCATTAAATACTGTTAAATGACGACGTCTTGTTGCTCACATTTGTGACACTGGTATGAATTTTGCGCATTGACCCTCAGGCTAAAAGCGGCTATTGATTATGTGTGATGGTGAAAAAGTCATCACTGTTTTCTTTCCAGCAGAACTGAAAATGAGGGAAACGAGGCATGAAGAGACAAAAACGCGACCGCCTAGAACGGGCTCAATCACGTGGGTATCAGGCTGGTATTATCGGGCGCTCAAAGGAGTTTTGCCCATATCAATCGGTAGATGCAAGGTCACATTGGTTGGGAGGCTGGCGGCAGGCCATGGAAGACAGGTCGGTAATGGCCTGATGGTCATCGCTTTCAATTCGGATTAGCAATAAAAACCTCTGCGAGCGCAGGGGTTTTTATTCAGCAAATTAACTGACTTATGAATATATACGAAATTTATTTAAATTTTATATGTATAAATAAATTCCTTATATTTTTAATCCTAAGTTAAATTAGGCTTTATTTTTTATAACCTATCAGATAATGTATTATTGAATGAATTATTATAGGATTGTGAATTCATTCCATGGACGAATAATTTGGTTTTGTCATATTTTAAATTGTTATTAATTTAATGAATGGTATGACGCCAAAAATGGAGCTTGCTATTTGGAGTTATTGGGATGTTTGAACATCAGGATAGTTTAAAATCATTAAGGAAATTTGACCTAAATTTATTAACGGTTTTCGAGGCTGTTTATTTTTATAAAAGCGTGAGTAAAGCGGCTGATATTTTAGGTATGACATCTCCAGCGGTAAGTCAGAGCATTCAAAGACTCAGACAGTATTTCCCAGATCCTCTGTTTATAAGAGATGGAAAGGGGATATCAGCAACGGTTTTTGCTGATAGCATGCATGAAAACATAAAGGGAAGCTTAAACGGCATTATTGATATTTTTGCTGATAAGGGAGATAGTATCCGAAATCTGGTGATTTGGAGTGACCCTCATCTGGCTCAATTATTGATACCAGATGTCTGTAGTCACCTTATGTCATCAGCGAAGATTAAGTGCCGAATTGCTCATAATTTGTTACCTGAAGATCCTATCGAAGTAGAGCATGCGCTGCTATACCATAAAGCAGACATTATTTTTGATATTGTTCCAATCTATAACTCGGCTATTGAATCCGAGCTGATTTATAGTGAGGAAATTGTAATGGTTTGTGGTAAAAATCACCCGAGAATGAGTGGTGAAGTGGCAACTGACTGCATAAGGGATGAGCGTTACACAACAATTACTAAAAATAGAAAAAAAATTAATGAGTTTAGAACAAAAATAGATACGCTTTTAGGGAGTAAAAGAACGGTGTCTTTTGCATCACCATCTTTAATTACAGCTCTAGCCGTGATTGAAAAAACGAATGACGTCGGTTTTTTCCCTGAGTCAATGTATGAGAAATTTAAAGATATATATAATCTTAAGCGTCTAGATTGCGAGGTTGATCTAGGGACTTATGAAATCTATATGTCTTACAGTAAAAAGGCACAGCAAGATAAGGCGTTATTAGATCTCATTAATAAAGTTAAAGAAGTTCTGATTACGAATAATACCGTCGTTCATCGTTAGATAACGGAATGTCGGTTGTTTACAAAAGAAAAAGCGCAGCAAGAAGAAGCTGCGCTTTTTTATTCGTAAATGGCAATAGCCACAGATCCTAATGCATTAGAATGCGCTGGTATCTTTGAATAAGCCCACTTTCAGATCAGATGCGTTATAAATCACCTGACCATCAACTAATACTTCACCATCAGCCATACCCATGATTAAACGACGGTTGATGACGCGTTTAAAATGAATACGGTAGGTGACTTTTTTTGCAGTAGGTAGAACTTGTCCGGTGAATTTCACTTCACCAACGCCCAGTGCGCGCCCTTTGCCTTCGCCGCCTAACCAGCCAAGGTAGAAGCCGACCAGCTGCCACATAGCATCTAAGCCTAAACATCCTGGCATCACGGGATCGCCAACGAAATGGCAACCAAAGAACCATAGGTCAGGATTGATATCCAGCTCAGCTTCTACATAGCCTTTGTTGTAGTTACCGCCGTCTTCGGTCATTTTCACGACACGATCCATCATTAGCATGTTGCCTGACGGCAGTGGTGGTCCACCAGCACCGAACAGTTCACCGCGTCCAGACGCTTCAAGGTCTTCTTTAGTATAAGATTCGCGTTTATCTACCATAATTCTTGTAAGCCTTATTTTAATGAAGGGTGCATGTTAGCTAACACGTGTACGCTGAACAAGTCCGATCAGCCATGGTTGAACCAGTTTAGCCAGCGTAATGGCCAAGGCAACTGACGCTTATCCATTGGACTGATAGCCGCAATTCGATCTTGAATTGCTCCGATAAGGCTAGGCCCAGTCTCACTACGGTATACTACGCCGGTCAGAATTGGCAGTGCATCTTCCGCATTTTCCACGGCCCAAAGGTGGAACGTTCCAGCTTTAACCGCGTCGATAACTTCTGTACTTAGGCATAAATGACGAGCGTTGGTTGCCGGGATAATCACGCCCTGAGAGCCCGTTAAGCCACGACGCTGGCAGGCTTCAAAGAAGCCTTCAATCTTCTCGTTAACGCCGCCAATAGGCTGTACATGTCCAAATTGGTCTACAGAGCCGGTGACTGCGATCTGTTGATTGATTGGTGCAAGAGAAAGCGCGCTGACCAGTGCACATAGCTCAGCCAGTGAAGCGCTGTCGCCATCAACTTCACCATAAGATTGCTCAAAAACAATTGAGGCAGAGAAGGGAAGTTGCTGTTCTAAATCTAATTCAGAGATCAGGAAGGCTTGCATAATCATCATGCCCTTGGCATGCAGATTACCGCCCAGTTCCGCTTTGCGTTCGACGTCAGTAAATTCGCCGTCGCCCAGATGTACAGCGCAGGTAATACGTGACGGCTCGCCAAACATCAGCGGGTGTCCAGGATACTCTAATACCGACAGGCCGTTGATTTGACCAATGACCTCACCTTCGGTTTCTATCAGAATTTGGCCTAGCTCAATTTCATCATGCATACGTTCGGCAAGATAGCCCTCACGCCAGCGGCGAGAGGCGAGCGTTTCATTGAGAGCTTGGGCATCAATAACCTCATTGCTATGCAGCGCTGCTTCACGCAGCGTGCGTGCGATGAGCGTTGGGCTTAGTGGCAACGTACCTTGGTCGCCAATAGCTCTGATGGCCGTATGGACGAGGATTGGCCATGCATCCTCTGCAATCGGTGGAAGCTGGTATTCATTAGCAATGGTTGTCACCAGTGAGCACCAACGCTGCATGTCCTCGGTATCGACCAATGACATGTCAGCTTCAAACTCACCATAAATTGAGTTGAAGCATAAATCAGGTTCCATATCCTGAAAATCAGCTAATCCTTCACGATCGCTAACCAGAATGACCTTTAAATCGATCGGCATATCCGGAATGTGAACCGGCAGCGGTTTATTATCATCCGGTGAGAACCATTTGAATTTTCTGCCAAGCACAATTTGTTTCAATCGCAGCCAAAGAAGCGGCTGTGCAAGCATCGTACGCAACGACAGGATTAACACACCGCCGTTTGCTTTGTGGACCATGCCGGGTTCAAGGGTGATTTTTCCATTGGACTGACGAACAGTGCCAAACAATTGCTCACCTTCATACCAGTCGGCAAAAAGTGACGTTGTGGTTGCTGCAAAATTCGCCTGAGGATTATCAGCCGGCATGATGCTGACGTGCATACCATCGATGTGATATTGGCTGCCTCGCAAGGTGAGCTCCGGTAATAACTCTCCGGTCGCACGATGCAGGATTGCCAAATACTCATAGGTCTCCTCTGCCTTCAAGATCATAAAAGGTGAAGGTGATTGCGGATGACAGAAATGGGCCAAGCTGTTTTCCAAGCGAGGCTGATATTCTGAGAACGTCAGCGCAGGCTGTTGTGCCGCCGCAGAGAAAACAGACTGATAAGGTGTCGTATCGGGCAGTAGCGATTGCCAGTCGAGTCGATAATTGCTCAAAGTCGTCAATTTTATTGTCAGTAGGAAAACCGCAATTATACAAGATTCCACCGCCCTGCACAGGAAACAACGGCAGAAGAGTCAAAAGGAAGTGATTTCGATACCGAGCTGGATAAAAAACAATCAATAATAAAACATGAAATATCTGCAAAACTGAAAAAAGTTGTTATTCTTATGGGAAGTTACCGTGTCACTGGCAGATATCTCAATGAAATACCAACAGCTTGAAAATCTGGAAAGTGGGTGGAAGTGGAAATACTTGGTGAAGAAACACCGAGAAGGCGAAGCGATCACCCGTTATCTAGAAACGAGTATGGCCCAGCAGGCTGTTGATCAGCTGCTAAAGCTTGAGAGTGAGCCTGTTAATGTTCACGAGTGGATCAGGGAGCACATGAATCCCGATCTGCAAAACAAGATGAAACAAACCATTCGTGCACGGCGAAAGCGGCATTTCAACGCTGAGCACATGCATACGCGTAAGAAATCGATCGATTTAGAGTATTTGGTTTGGCAACGTTTGGCCGGGCTTGCTCATCGGCGCGGGAATACGCTATCTGAAACTATCGTGCAGCTGATTGAAGATGCTGAACGCAAAGAACAGTATGCAAACCAGATGTCTTCATTGAAGAAAGATTTACAGTCATTTTTAGGGAAGCCCTCGGAATAACAGCGTGGTTACCCCAAGCACTGCCTTCAATGAACGCTACGTACAATGACCGCTAAGTACAATGACCACTAAGTACAATGTATAAAAAAAGCCTCGCAATGCGAGGCTTTTTGATTAAAGGACCAACGAGTTAACTTAAGCCTGTGGCTGAGTAACTACGTCTTTGATGCCTTTAACTTCGATTTCTACGCGACGGTCTGGAGCCAGGCAGTCGATCAGAGCTGCGCGAGCTTTAACGTTGTCACAGGTAGAACCAGTAACTGGGTCAGCTTTGCCCATGCCACGTGCAGAGATTTTGTCTGCAGGGATACCTTTAGATACCAGGTAATCTACAACGCTCTGTGCGCGCTGTTCAGACAGTTTCTGGTTGTATTGTTCAGAACCGATACGGTCGGTGTAACCCAGAACAACAACAGAACCGTCTTTAGGATCCAAGTTGCTCA
Source organism: Hafnia sp. CBA7124 (assembly GCF_002355555.1). Taxonomy (NCBI): domain Bacteria; kingdom Pseudomonadati; phylum Pseudomonadota; class Gammaproteobacteria; order Enterobacterales; family Hafniaceae; genus Hafnia; species Hafnia sp. CBA7124. The sequence goes on from NZ_AP017469.1 coordinate 1,684,231, forward strand.
GCTGAGAATACATCTGATCCAGAGCCTGCTGGCCTTGTGGTTTCAGAGTTGCTTTGTTGAAGTTGAACAGAACGTCAGACTTCAAAGTGAAACGCTTGGTTTCAACAACTGGAGCTGGAGCTGGTGCTGGAGCAACAACTGGAGCAGCTTCATCCTGACCGAAACGGTAGGTAACACCTACGCTCAGCAGGGTGTTGTCTGGACGTGCAGCAGTTTCGTTAGCATCGCCAATGTTGCTTACGAACTGATAGTCAAGACGGGTAGCCCAGTCTTTGTTCAGTGCGTATTCAACACCGATTGCAGCCAGTGGAGAAACACCGGTGTCGTGGCTGTCGATGTAACGGCCGCGAGTTTCAGAGTTTGCAGAACCGTCAGCGCGCCATACCATACCACCCAGACGAGTATAGATGTCCAGATCGTCAGCAATTGGGTAGCTCAGTTTAGCAGCCAGCTGAACGCCTTGAGATTTGAAAGCACCGTTGTTGTTGCCACGGTATTCCATACGACCTAACCAGTCGTAGCCCATTTCAAAGCCCAGGTATGGGTTTGCTTGGTAACCGAAGAACGCACCGCCGCCTAACTGGTCAGGACGAACGTTGGTGCTACCGAAATGGTTGATGCTGTTGTCGTAGTAGTGGGACCAGCCCAGTTTACCACCAACATACCAAGTATCATCTTTAGGTGCTGCTTGCGCTACGGTAGCGAAACCAGCGAGTGCCACTGCTAATGCGATAGCTGTCTTTTTCATTTTGCGCCTCGTTATCATCCAAATAGGCCAAAGAGCTAGATTGCTACAATTAGCCCTTGGTTAAAATCCTTTGCTAGGTTTTCGCTCGATTAAATACTGTGCCAATTTTCTCGGCGTTATAGAGCAACCTTCGCGATAACAAGTCTACAACGAGATTAGAAACTTACAAGTACGATGTGATATAGCTCAACAAAAAAACCATTAATGTGTACACTTCGTTTAACGTTTTGTTCAAAAAATAAACGTCGTTTTTTTCACAAAAAAGAGCAGTAATGCAGGCGCAATGCGGGTTTCTGCTATAAAATTAAATAATTAGCAGTGAAAAAATAGTGCTAATAAGATTTCTCTTAAATTTACTTAATGAAACAATTTGGACTGAATTTTTAGCAAATTTCGTTGTCCTTGGTCTGGTTCCGAGTTCAGATCGGGTTGCATAACCAGTCCAAAACACTCTCCCTCCTGCGCCGCTTTTCTTAATCTTGCGCGTTCATTTTGAGTTAACGGCGGCAGCCAGCCCAATACAACACTATAGTTACCGCTACGTAGTGCGCACTCCATCGCATAAATAGAATCTACAGGCTCAATCTGATTGAGCTGCATAACCTTACTCGCGGGCAAACCTGAATCAGCCAGCCATTGTTTACTCAGTCTATGTTGCGGATTCAACCAGAGTAACCAGCGAGACTGCTTACCGAGCTGACGCAGTAACGGAAGCAAAAGGAGAGACAACATAGGCTGATGTTCGCTATAGACCAATTCACTGATGACGCCAGCATAGGCATTCCCTTGCTCTTCAGTTTCATGATGCGCTGACGGGCTTAAAAATGATGAGCGTTCGGTGTAGTGATGCAGTGACTGTGTGCGCATGATATGTTCTCGCTGTGTGTACTGTATGAATATACAGTACATGGGTGATCGGCAGAGATCAACCTATTTTTTACAATGCTCTTCGCAAATCTGCGATGAAAACGAGCTAAAGCTAACTTTCAGTTTGGATGCTTTTCGGTAATTCGTTATGTTCTTAATTCACTGTTATTACTCAATAAAGTAACTATTAGTATTGTGAATGCATATCAAGGGAGTTACATATGAAAGGATTGTTAACTGAAAGAGCTGCCGTTGCGTGTGACGTTTTTTCTTCGCTCGGTGCGGTGACTTTTCGCTCGCAGTTTGGAGGTTTTGGTGTATGGCTAGACAAAACCATGTTTGGCGTTGTCTCCGATGGGGAGCTATACCTACGAGCGCATGATGAGCTGAAATCTCGTTTTCTGACTTATGGTATGAAAGCGTTCATTTATACTAAACGAGGAATACCGGTACGTTTAAGTTATTACCGCGTTGAGCATAGCATGTGGGATGACCCTGCCTTTTTGCAGCACCTCGCGAATGCCTCGCTGGAACAGGCAGTGATGCTTAAAAGATCATTGCGGGCGGCAGAAAGTACAGGCCTGAGATCGCTGCCCAATATCAACAATATGATGGAGCGACTCTTGGGGAAAATAGGTATTACGAGTCCCGAGCAGCTGATTAGCATAGGGGAAACAGAAGCATTTGTCCGACTTAAAAAAATGAATGCCAATCTGCACAACCGCTTGCTTTTCGATTTAGCGGGGGCAGTCAGGAAATGCCATGAAGCGGCGCTCTCATATCAGGTTCGAGCCACACTGGATGAATGGTTGAAACAAAATACCTATCGGTGGCAGAAAAAATAGTGTGGTTTACACGTTAACGGGGAGCCCAAATAAGGCTCCCATCAGCGTAGTGCTACTTAGTAATAAATTGAGAGGTTAGGGCAAGGTTAGGCTGGAATAAGCTCACGCTTGAGCTGCATCAGTTCCGGCAGTACGCCCATCATTAGACTTATCTGCTGCACAACTAACTGTTCGGTATTATCAGACGGAGATGCGTACGCTTCCAGACGCTGCTTAAGACCCTGTATAGCCACTTCGGTACGTTCAGCAATGCTATCGTCATAGTTCAGAGCATCGTCCATATAACACGCGGCATCATCCAGCATGCTCAGCACTTCGCCGTTATCCAATTTTTCCCGATGCGCACCTAATGCTGAGATATAGCTAAGCAGCGTATGGTTTAGACACAGCAGACGGAAAGCAGACTCTTGCGTCTGAGCATCATTTTTTGGTTCTGCTGACATGTTTGAAATCACAGATGCCAGCTCCGCATCGCAGTTATGAGCGTCACGTCGCGCGATTCGATAATCCAAACCATTGGATTTGCCCTGATGGTATTGCACCAGAATGGCGTCGAGATAGCGACAATCGGCGTTAAGCGTCTTTTGTACCACCGCAGGCAATGCGCGAAATTTCCAGTCAGGCCATATAAACGTGACCGCTGCCCATGCGATAGCACATCCCACCAGCGTGTCGAAAACTCTTGGCCCCGCGACTTCAAAGCCTTCGCCTAAAAGGTTAAAGCACAATAATACCAACAGCGTGATGAACATGGTGGCATGCGCGTATTGCACGTTACGAAATGCAAAGAACAGCACCCCGCTTATCACGATCAGCAACATTTGGCCGTCGAGTGATGGCACAAAATAGAGGATCGGTAATCCCAACAACACCCCAGCCAGTGTACCAATAATACGCAGCGCCAATCTTCGCTTGGTGGCGTTGTAGTTAGGCTGACAAACGAACAAGCTCGTAAGCAGGATCCAATAGCCGTGATTTAAACCGGTAAATTGAATAAATGCGTAGCCCACGCCTAAGACTATCGACATGCGGACTGCGTGGCGGAAGAGGGCGGATTGCGGAGTGAGATGCCGGCTGATCCGAAGTTTCATGTCATTCCAACCGCTGATGCGATCGTCAGACAGGGTATTTTCCTCTTCACGTTCGGCAGCCAGAGACTGTTCAGATTCAATATTAGCTAGCTGAGCATCTATCGCTTTGAGATTCAGCAGCAGATTAAACAGAGACTTCACTAAAATATGCTGATGGCCGTGCTGCGTAGCAATGCGTTGCAGCGTTGCTTCTAAATGGGTAAAGACTCGTTCAAAGCGTAAATCATGCTGGTATTTCTGCTGAAGCAGGATGGATTGCGATAACTGCGAACAGGCGCGCGCTTGTAGCATCAAGAGGCGCTGGAAGCGGAATAAAACGTCACTATAGCGAAACATCTCGCTCAGTTGCTGGTATTGAAAATGCGAAGAGCTGGCACGTTCGTGAATATCTTGTGCGACAAAATAATAATGCAGGGTACGGCGTGTACCGCGCTGGCCTCGGTCGCCTTTTAAACGCGTGAGCAAAGACGCTTTCGTCTGATTCAGCGTGGTAACCAAATTACTGTTAGCCATCGCCACGTCAATCAGCGGTTGATTGAAATTCCCTTCCTGATCGGGATCGAACAAATTGGATTTTGCATCGAGATAAACGGCTAACTGACCATAGCTACGCGCTAAAGCTTCTTGCAACGGTCGAATAGGGAAAATCAAATGACCCAGCAGCGTCAAGACGTTGTACCACACCGCACCAACAACCAAGAGCAACGGCTGTTGATACCAAATGTGATACATCGAGGTACCTAGCATGGTGTAAATAGCGATCAATAGTGCGCCGAATGCGATAGTTGCATAGCGTTGCCCTAACGCACCCAGCAAAATAAACCCGATGGTAGATGCCATTAAACCCACAGCAAAGAACCACGGATAAGGGAATAAAATTTCAATCGAAGCGGATGCAACGAAAAAGCAGGTTAAGGTAATGGCTAAATTACGCAGTCGCCCAACCAGACGATCATCAAGATCGGCTAGGGCTGCAGCTACCACGCCAAGCGTTAGCGGAATCGTTAACCGCGGCTCACCGATAAACCACGGCAGCCCCGCGGCTCCCGCGAGCGCAATAAAAATACGAAAGTTATAAAGCAGGGCGCTGCTGTACGCATAGCGCCTTAAACCAGGTGCAAAAGAGAGCACGTTGTGACCCTTTATTTAAAACGACGACTCGCATTGGCGATACGCATCTGCTGCGCAACTTCAACGGGTACGACACGGCGACCCACTGGCCATAATGCAATAGCAGCAATTTTAAAGTTGGCAATGCCAACTGGAATGCCAATGATAGTGACGCACTGCACGATACCCGCGGCAATATGCGACAAGCACAGCCACCAGCCGAAGAGAATAAACCAGACAATATTCAGCAAGGTTCCACCGGTAGAAAGCAGCGCGTTTTTACGGTCTGGATATAAGTCATCCACATGAACAGCTTCATTACCAAACGGCAGCAGAGAAAGCTTGGTTATTTCCCAGCATGAGCGCGTTAATGGCAGCGTGAATATTAAAATAACGCTGACTGCGGTCGCTAATAGCCATCCCAAAGTCGTGAAAAAACCACCCAGAACAAAATTAAGAATATTAAGTACAGTTCTCATAGATCTTTACCTAAATAACAACATTAACAATATGCATTTTACCGCGCAGTTTACCCTGTTTTGACTTTCTCTGATATTCATCTGCTATATCCACAGCGTAAAAGAGGGAAAATTCATAAAGATAAGCGCCATAACGCAGGTTCTAGGTATGTTGCAGGAACACAGGTAAACTATAGTGATACTGAAGAACGAAAATACAGTGGCGAAACAATGGAACTGAGAGCAACCAAAATGGGCCAACATCTGGCTCAGCATCCTTATAACCGTGTCAGACTGTTGAATGCGGGCGTTGAGGTGAGCGGCGATCGCCATGAGTACCTTATTCCGTTTAACCAATTGGTCGCCATTCATTGCAAACGAGGCATTGTGTGGGGCGAATTAGAGTTTGAACTCCCTGAAGCCAAAGTGGTGCGTTTGCACGGCACCGACTGGCAAGAGACGCAGCGCTTTTATCACCACCTACAGCAAAGCTGGCAGGCGTGGAGCGATGAAATGGCGCAAATCAGCGCCGACGTACTTTCTGCACAGGTCACCGAATTAGAACAGCTTAATCAGCAAGATCGTTGGCTCAAGCGCAGCGAACTCACAGATATTTGCACCATGATTAAAGGCTGTTTCGAAGCCATTCCTTTGCCGCAGCAGCGCCTTGAAGAGTTTGATAGCTGTCGTGAACGCTATCGCTATTGTCTTAAGTGGCTGAACTACGGTCTAAAAATGGTTGATGAACGCAATCAGCAATGGACCACGCGCATGCTGTCAGAGCACGCCGAGTTCTTCGAACAGGTAGAAAGCCAGCCGTTAAATTCTTCTCAAGCACAGGCCGTGGTGAACGGTGAAAACGGCGTTCTGGTGCTGGCCGGTGCCGGTAGCGGTAAAACATCCGTGCTGGTGGCGCGCGCAGGTTGGCTATTGCTACGTAAAGAAGCCACGCCAGAGCAGATCCTGCTGCTTGCCTTTGGGCGTAAGGCCGCAGAGGAGATGAACGATCGTATTAAAGAGCGTTTGCATACGGCAGATATTCAGGCCAAAACCTTCCATGCTTTAGCGCTGCAAATTATCAATCACACCGGCAAGAAAACGATCAATATCAGTAAGCTCGAAGGTGATGCTCAGGCTCGGCAAAAGCTGTTGGTGAAAACCTGGCAGCAAGAGTGTGCAGCGAAAAAAGCGCAGGCGAAGGGCTGGCGCCAATGGTTAACCGAAGATCTGGATTGGCAGGTTGATGAGGAAAACTACTGGCAAGACAAAAAGCTCGCGATGCGCTTAGCCGCCAAACTGGAACGTTGGGTAGGGCTAATGCGTGAGCATGGCGGTTCGCAGGCCCAGATGATTGAAGATGCGCCGGAAGAGATTCGTGATTTATTCCAAAAGCGCATTCGCCTGATGGCTCCGTTGCTCAAAGCTTGGAAAACGGCACTAAAAGATGAAGGCGCAGTAGATTTCCCTGGTCTGATACAGCAGGCGATCGCTGTGTTGGATAAAGGGCGGTTTATTAGTCCGTGGAAGCACATTCTGGTCGATGAGTTTCAGGATATCTCACCGCAGCGAGCAAGGCTGCTTGAAGCGCTACGTAAGCAAAACTCACGCACGAACCTGTTTGCTGTCGGAGATGATTGGCAGGCGATCTATCGTTTCAGCGGCGCAGAACTGACGCTCACCACCGCGTTTACCCAGCATTTTGGTGACAGCGATCGGCGCGAGCTTGATACCACGTATCGCTTTAACCGCCGTATCGGCGAAATAGCCAACGGCTTTATCCAGCAAAATCCTCATCAACTACGCAAAGCGTTAAATAGCCTGTCTGAAGGGCCGAAGAAAGCGGTGACGATTCTGCCGCAGGAGCGTCTGGAAGATTTGCTAAACAAGCTCAGCGGCTACGTAAAACCTGAAGAGCGCATCATGATTCTGGCGCGTTACCGCTACCTTAAACCGGATGTTTTAGATAAAGCCGCCACGCGTTGGCCTAAACTCAACATTGAATTCACGACTATTCACGCCAGCAAAGGACAGCAGGCTGACTATGTGATTATTTTAGGCTTACAAGAGGGGAAAGATGGCTTCCCTGCGACAACGGGCGAATCCGTCATTGAACAGGTTCTGTTGCCACAGAGCGAAGACTTCCCAGACGCTGAGGAGCGCAGGCTGCTTTATGTCGCGCTAACGCGAGCACGCCATCAAGTGTGGCTGATGCAGGATGTCGATAAGCCGTCGGTGTTTGTTGAACAGCTCAAACGGCTGGGCGCAGCGGTACAGCGCAAACCATAAAAAATGGGGACTTAAGTCCCCATTTTTGTCTCTTTTTTCCAGATTTACTTCAAACGCTCGGCTAAGTAGCGCTGATAATCGGGGATCGCGATCTCGACTTCGTCTTTAAACATCGGAGAGCTAATCAGGAAATCGGCCGTAGAACGGTTATTCGCGACGGGAATATTCCAAACCGTCGCCAAGCGCAGCAATGCTTTGACGTCGGGATCGTGTGGAACCGCATTAAGAGGATCCCAGAAGAATATCAGCATGTCGATTTTCCCTTCCGATATCAGAGAACCCACCTGCTGATCGCCACCCATTGGGCCACTCAGCATGCTGTTGACGGGAATGCCGGTCGCGCGTTGGATAAGATTACCCGTGGTGCCGGTAGCAGATAGCTGATGTTGTGCCAGCTGGTCGCGGTTTGCTTGCACCCAGCTCAGCAGCGCTTGTTTGCAGTGGTCATGGGCAACAAGCGCGATATGTTTTTTCTTAGCAATAGTGCGGGTGGTGAGTTCCATGTCTAGACCTTTAGCCAATCATATGAATTCACACACAATACAATAAGCTCGCTCACCATAATCAGACTAGACGCAAAAAATGAGGCTACCTGATGATTAATTCATCATTTTTGTGTTTTTTTAACCAGCGCAGGCAGAGCGGCTGAGGCATCGGAGAGGTTATAGCGCTGCATAGCCTGTTCATAGTTTGCTAATAGCGGCTGGCTGATGTGCAAAACATCGGATTTATATTCCACCGGATTACCACGGTTATTCAATAAATCGAAGCTGAGGCTTTTCTCAAACGCGCGAACGTCATGTTCGTTAAGCAGTTTGGGAATTTTAATGCTGATAGAGCTGTAGTCGCGCACGTCAAATACCACCACTAAAGGTACCGAGGTGAACATCCGTTGGTGCTGCCCCGCAGGGGGAACCATTTTCTCCACGCGGAACAATATTTGATGAACACCGCCGTTCAGTTCCAGACTATCGGCGCTTTTAAATAGGGCACTAGGTAGCGGCTGACCATCAACGGCCAGAAGTTCGACTTCTGAGCTAAACTTTAAGGTAGTAGCAAAAACGGACTGGCTGAGCAAAAATAGCAACGCACCTGTCTGTAAAACGCGATATCTCATGAAACCCTCAACTATAGACTGTGCGAAGGACATTGTTCAGTAGCCAGCATGGTGTGTCAAAGTATTTTGTTATTCATACTTACTTACATGTTAGCCGATGAATATCAAATATACCCACAACCACGACTCACTTAGGCTAAGCAAAGTGATAAGAATGACTCGTTTCGCCTACTTTTTGTATTTGCCACTTATGGAGCCAGCATGACCGAACAACAGATTAAATCTATTCTGCAACAGGTAAAGCATATCGCGTTAGTCGGTGCGAGCGATAAGCCACATCGCGCAAGCTATGAAGTCATGGCGTATCTGTTAGAACAAGGCTATCAGGTTACGCCCGTCAGTCCCAAATTGGCAGGGCAAAACCTGCTAGGCCAAAAAGTGTATGCCACCTTAGCTGAAATACCACACCCAATTGATATGGTTGACGTATTTCGGAATTCAGACGCAGCCTATGGCGTGGCGAAGGAGGCGATTGCTATAAACGCTAAAGTGCTGTGGCTACAGCTTGGGGTTATCAACGAACAGGCTGAACAGCTGGCGACAGAGGCCGGATTACAGGTTGTGATGGATCGCTGCCCTAAAATTGATATTCCGCGCTTAGGGTTAGAAAAGGCGTAAGGCAAAAACAAAAAAGCCCAGAACACTGGGCTTTTTAAAGAAAAGAATTCAGAACGTTAGTTTCTCAGCCGTGGTGCCTGCAACTGGTGGCGGATTGATTCGGCCAAATCATCCATAGAAGGCTGTTCAGGATGGGCATCGCTGTTTTCACCATCAAGCTGTGCTTCAGCCAAATAGGTATGCACCGCTTCACCATCATCATTCTCCATCACAACGTGATACCACGGCATATGACGCAAATGTTCATTTGCGGCTAGCTCGTCGGCGTCGGGTGCGACTTCGAGTGAATATTCAGGGTCAATATCTACCACCACGCCCAATGAGCCTAACAGTTTATGGCGTACCTGCTGTCCGATGCCAAATTTGCTGGTAATCATAATGACCTCCTGAGAAACCGTTGCTCTTTCCCCTGTCATTGCGGGTCGCACCAACAGGGTTTACCTATAAATATGTGGGCGGAGACGAACGTTTCAACCTTATCCATGGTATTTGCCGCTGCCTGAAACCGTTCATGGCAGCGACAATCGCTTTTGATTAACCGACTACACGACAAGCAAAGCCTTTCAGATACAGACCTTCAGGGTAAGACGCGATAACCGGATGGTCGGCCGCCTGACGATACTGCTCTATAAATTGTACATCACGTCCAGCATCTATGGCGGCGTCGGCTAAAATTTTCTGGAACAATTCGATTGGCATGAGCCCTGAACACGAGAAGCTCAGCAAGATGCCGCCGCTGTTCAGCAAGTTCATTGCCAACATATTGATATCTTTATAGCCACGGCACGCGCCCGCCAGCTGACTTTTGTTTTCTACAAACTTCGGCGGGTCCATGATGATAAGGTCAAATTTGCGGCCTTCATCGCGGTATTTGCGCAGCAGTTGGAAAACGTCGTCGCGGACGAATTCAGCTTTGCTCAAATCTAGCTGGTTGAGCTCGACGTTTTGGCGTGCCACATCTAATGCCGCCTGAGAGGTGTCTACGCTGATCACGTGCTCACAGCCGCCCATCAGTGCGGATACTGCAAACGCACCGGTGTAAGAGAAACAGTTCAGCACTTTGGCGTTGGCTGAGAAACGGCGCGCGGCGAGTCGGCTGTCGCGCTGATCGAGATAAAAGCCGGTTTTATGGCCTTCTTTGATATCAACCAAAATCTGCATGCCGTGCTCACGGATAGGCAGTAAGGCTGGTGGTTCATCGCCCAGCACTAAACCTTGCGCCAGCGGTAAACCCTCTTTTTTACGCACCGCAACGTCTGAACGATCGTAAATAGAGCACTCTGGGTAGCAATGCTGCAGCGCGGCTAACAGATTAGCACGCTGGTATTCAGCACCTGCCGAAAGTAATTGCAGGACGATGAAGTTTTGGAATCGGTCAATGGTAATGCCCGGCATACCATCAGACTCACCGGCGATCAGGCGATAACCCGTTAAATCATCACGCTCGGCCAACCAGGTACGCCACTGCTGAGCGGTTTGCAGACGATTGATGAAAAAGTCACGATCCACGGCTTCCTGCTGATCAAAGGTCCAAACACGCGCACGGATTTGAGACTGAGGCGAAAAAGCGGCGCGGGCCAGCCATTTTCCCTGAAAATCGCAAACGTCGATGGTTTCACCTGAAGCAGCATTACCCTCAACGCGGGTCACTGCACCGGAGAATACCCATGGATGGCGGCGGAGTAAGGACTTTTCGCGTCCTTTGGCAAGAAATAAACGTGCGGTCATGTTAGTTTTCTATGATCTATGATGAATCAGACAAATAAGGTGCGACATTGTCCGGTTATGGGACAAGAAAAGCAAATACCCAAATCATTCGGAGCTTAGGGAGGCAATATGTCAAAAGTCAGTATGGCGGCGTATGTTGCAGGCAGCGTGCAGGGCGTGGGTTTCCGCTATAACACGCAGCGTCAGGCGCGCTCGCTCAATCTCACTGGTTATGCCTACAACATGGATGATGGTCGAGTAGAGGTGGTGGCAGAAGGCGATGCTGACGCGGTAGAGCAACTGATTGAGTGGATAAAGCAGGGCGGTCCACGCGGTGCCCGAGTCGATCAGGTACTCACAGAACCGCGTTCGCTACAGAATTTCAGCCAGTTTAAAATCAAATACTGATTAAATGCATTTCACCGGTTTTGGCAAACCCGCAAGCTTAGTGGCTTGTTTGGCGGGGCCTTTAGGAAATAGGCGATATAAATAGCGGCTATTTCCTTTCTCCTCGCCATATTTCTGTGTCATGGCTTTTACCAGCATGCGAATGGCCGGAGACGTATTGAACTCCATATAGAACTCACGCACAAAACGCACCACTTCCCAGTGGGCTTCGCTTAACTCAATACCTTCTTCCGTCGCCAGCAAAGGCACCAGCTCTTCGCTCCAATCGCTACTGTTCAGTAAGTAACCCTGCGCATCCGTCTCAATCTGGCGGCCAGCAAATTCTAACATTGGGAATGTATCTCTTATCGACAAATCAGCGGCTATTGTAACTCAAGGAGCGGCAGCGCGGCAAAATGAGCAACAAGGGAGGGGGAAGTACCGTTTAAACGTACCGTCCAGAAACAAGAAAGCCCCGCTTTTGGCGGGGCACATTTTATTGGGTAAAACCGTGCTACATATTCAGCTGGGCTGAATTAGTTACTGCGTGCGAAACCCAAAATGCTCAACAGGCTGATGAACAGGTTATACAGGGACACATACAGGCCAACGGTGGCGCGGATGTAGTTGGTTTCGCCGCCATGAATAATGTTGCTGGTTTCCCACAGGATGGCACCCGTAGAGAACAGAATAAACAGCGCACTAATCGCCAGTGACAGCGCAGGGATCTGTAAGAACAGGTTGGCAATCACGGCAACCAGCAAAATAACAAAGCCTGCCATCATCATTCCGGACAGGAATGACATATCTTTGCGCGTAGTCAGCACGTAGGCCGAGCAGCAGAAGAACACCGCCGCCGTACCGCCCAGCGCCAGCATAATCAGATCGCCCGCACCGCTTGCGATAAAGGAACTTAAAATCGGGCCAAGGGTATACCCCATGAATCCGGTCAGCGCGAACACCGCCAAAATACCGGCAGGGCGATCGGCCAAACGGTAGGTTAAGAACATCAGGCCATAGAAACCAACCAGCATCAACAGCAGACCCGGAGCAGGCAGCATCAGCACCGTGCTAGCCGTGGCGGTTAATGCGGAGAACGCCAGCGTCAGTGCCAGCAGAAAATAAGTATTGCGCAACACTTTATGCGTGCTCAGCAGAGAGTCGCGCGAAGATGAGCTGGAAACAACAATACGGTCCATAGAATTTTTCTCTTGTGTAATGAATCGATCGGAAAATTATTGATCTAGAGCAAAATAATAGAGAGGAGAGCGCATACACGAAAGGCGTTTTACCCTTCTTTACTTTGATTACCGAGGGAAACTATCTAAAAGAAAGGCGAGATAACGTTGATGTTTTCATCAGTGCGCTGAAAAATAAAACAAACAAACCAATAATTGGTGATTTTATCAGCATTCGAACATTCTCGTGCTTTACAAGAAATTCCTGTGCCGTTATAGTTCGTCCCGTTGCGGAGGAGTGGCTGAGTGGTTTAAGGCAGCGGTCTTGAAAACCGTCGAGTGTAACAGCTCCTAGAGTTCGAATCTCTACTCCTCCGCCAAAATTCGAAACCCAAGTCGTTATGCGACTTGGGTTTTTTCTTTTGTACAGATTTTCAGTATGCCATCCGGTATGCCATTAGCCTTTGGCTGGGTTTCTCCCGTTTTCTCTTCATTTGGATGACTTAACGTTTAGCGTTTTCCTCTGCCAGTGTAATCTGATTTTTACTGGTGCGATTACAGTCCCATTGCTTGGCGTGCCCTAATAAATCGCAGGAAGCACCCCCGGATAGTGTTTCGTCACAATGTCGTTCATCTTCTCTGTCAGATCTCCCCGTTTAAACGTGATGTGCGCGGTTTCCTTCTGAAAATATCGAATACTGAACAATTCATCCTCGTAAACGCCCTTAGTTGGGTTATCCCGGATATGCTCCATCAGGCGAGTAGAAATATCACCCCGGTTGTCAGGTATCGGTTTACGATCCAGCACTTCGTAAGCTCCTTCAATGACTTTCTCCACCACGTTGCCTTTAGCAGGCGCGTGAATTACTGGAGCAGAATAATGGATTTATTCGCATGGCGTTGCAGGAAGCACCATAATATTAATTCAATAAATATTAGAGTTCACTTATATATTATAAATCAACTAATTATACGGTGGTTTTTTATTTTTAACTTCCAATCTGTATTATTTTATTTCCGATGTATTTTAACAATTAAGCACAATTAACTATTTTATTAATTTATTTGCATTCACCAATATCTGATATTCTTTCGAAAATTTTTAATTTTAGGCTCTGCATATTCCATTATAAGAATATGTTGTTGTTATGCTATTAAGTTTAAGGATGAACGATATGGAATTTAAAAAGACACTACTGGCTTCATTAATATTCAGTGCGCTTATGGAACCGGCATCGGCAGCATTAATGCGTGATGATATCAGCACCCAGGTTTATCGCGATTTTGGCGAGAACAGAGGGATTTTTGCCGCAGGCTCAACTAATATTCCTATTTATCACATAGATGGTTCTTTGAGTGGAGTCATTAATGTGATGCCTGATTTTAGTGCCAGTCATGATACTGGATTTGAGACATTAATCGATCCCCAGGTCGTTGCAACGGCAACTCATGTTAGTTATACCTCGGTAGTATCGTTTGGAAAGCGATACCAGCAATTAGACTCCACCTTGTTTAGCGGCGCGGAAAATGCCAGCACCTATTCATTGATGAATGAAGTGACACAACGTGCTTATGAAGTGAATGCAGGAGACGATTACAAGATAGTGCGTGAACGATCTATCGTTACTGATGCGGCGCCTGCGGAACTTTTTACCGATACCAGCCAGTTTAAAGCGGGACTTCTTATTGCTAGGGTGGGTGGGGGATACTTTTCAGTTGCGACAGGAATAGGCCAAGATGATTGTCTAGACTATGGGCCAATGGCTGGTGGGTTAAATATCGTAAGGGCATCAGCGAAGGATGGGAATGTTTATGATTTAAACTTTCGGCTCGATGTGAATCAAAGAACTGCCCTTGATGTTGGTACATTAAGTGGCGATAGCGGTAGTGGTATATGGGGATGGGACAGTGTTTCCAATAGCTGGAAGTTCTTAGGTGTCAATTCTGCAGGAAGCGGTGCAGGGTATAACAAAATGACTTATTTTCGCTCTGCTCCAGAGTGGACGCAGTCGACAATAAACAGCTTCAACGATCCGTCCATTAATACCCTGAATGCTTCAGATGTTATTTATGTTGGTGCCCAGAATATCTCCACCGGAGAGGGGGATTTCACCCTCAATGGTGACACCATTCGCTATCACGGTATTCGTACTGACATTGCGGAATCTGCCCGAGCCAACGCCGATTTCATGAGTAACAAAAACCTGATCCTGGGCGGGGCCGGTGGAACCCTGGAACTCACGGCTCAAAATCTTGACATGGGCGCAGGTTCACTCACCTTTAACTCTGATTACATTCTCTCTGATGGTGGCGACAGCTCCCGGCGCATGAATACCGCGGGTTACATCATTAACCTTGGTGCGACGGTTATCAGCAACCTGACCGGTAGTGCGGGAGATATCTGGCGTAAAATTGGTCTCGGCACGCTGGTGATCGACGGCAGCGGGGTCAACCATTCTGACCTGTATGTCGGTGATGGGCTGACTATCCTGCAACGTGAAGGCGGCCATGCGGCTGACGCGATGCATATCAGCAGCGGCAGAGCCGTGGTGCGTCTGGGGGCAGCCGGTCAGCTTGATGGTACTCAGGTCGGGTTCGGTGTAAAAGGCGGAGTCCTCGATCTTTACGGCCAGTCTCTGACCTGGAACGATATTATCCATATGGATAACGGTGCGACAATTGGCATGTCTAAAGCCAATGCGATATCGACTTTCACCTTTACCGGCAGCGGACCAAAAACCTATCTGGGTAATTTCTTTGACGGCGGGGAACTTGATAAAGGTCTGCTGCATCTTGTTTATGCACCGGGGACATCTGGCTCCTCCTGGACGCTGAAAGGTAATATTAATACCCGTGGCGGAATGGATATCCTTGACGGAAGTTTGGCTATTCAGGGCGCGTTCACGTTGCATGCTGGCGGCTATATCGATCCCACTCAATATGAAACTGCTTCCTTTGACCTCGGCGACAGCCTGGTCAATTTAACGGATAGCCAGTTTACCGTGGGTCGAGATGCCATGGCGCGGGGTCACTTCGTGCTGGACAATAACTCATCCCTGGTGATGACATCCGGTGGAGAAGTGAGCACCAGCGAACAGGGCGTAACGGAAGGGGCCTATCTCGACGGTAGCGTGAATCTTTCAGGGAGTGATTCAGTTATCAAGGTGGCTCCGGAAGAGGCATTCCGCGTACAAATTAATGCGGCGCTCAGTGGAGCGGGTTATATCCTTAAGGAAGGTCTGGGGACGCTGTATCTGACCGGCGTCAATACCCTAACGGGGAACAATCTGATCTCCACCGGGCGGGTGATTGCTGGCTCACTGGCCAGCATCGGGACGCAATCGGGGGGCTGGACGATTGCTGATGCAGGCGTGCTGGATGTGGGGAATAACGCTGCAAGCCTGGCCAGTTTGCTGGATAAAATTTCGGGCACCTCCCGTGGTGTATTAGCCATGACGGGAGCCATTACCACCCCCGATCAAATGTCTCTGCTTAAAGATGATCTGTACATGGGCAGCAGCGGCACGCTGGATCTGGGGGTGACCGGACAAAATCTGACGTACGGTGCTCAGGATCTCTATCTGGGCGGCGGTGGCGGTGAAGTTAACATTAACGGCTACCTCCCGACGGGCGGTTCTTCACTGTATCTGGGTAATGGAAAGAGTGATGGGACCGTTCATATTACCAGTATGAATGAAAACTGGGTCGGGAATGTCGATCTCCGATCGGGCATTCGCCTGATCACTGACTACCAAAACTCGCTGGGGAATGGTCGTCTCAACGTGAATTATGGTGCTACGGCCGGGTTTAACGTCGCAAAAAATATTACCGAACAATCGGCGGGTATGCTGAGTATCAAATCGTCAGACAGTTTCGGCTATGACTTGAGCACCTACCAGCAGCTGGCGATTGGGGCTCTTACCGGTGATACGTTGACGTTGGATAAGATGCTAAAACCGACGCAGACGGGCTACTACTTCTCGGGCGGGGGCGATCTGGTGGTCAACAGCGCGCTGTTGAGTGGTAACTCTCTTACGGTGGATGCACAGGACAACGACGGCGGAACCGTCACGTTAAACGCCGCTAACGATTTACACAGCAAGGTAACTGTACGCGGTTATAACAGTGACAACTCGATTTCACGCAAAAATGATATGACGCTGAAATTCGGTGTGGATAATGCCATCGATGAAAATTCACACGTAGTGCTCGAAGACGGCGGTGTTATCGACCTGAATGGTCACAGCGCGGTGCTGAAAATGGATTCAGGCACACTGAATTCAAAAATCACCTCTTCCGACACGACGCACGCGTCGACGCTGAACCTGCAAGAAGATGCGGATTTAGCGTTAAATAGCCTCATTTCCGGGTCGGATATGCATCTGGTGAAATCAGGTACTGGCTCCCTCACGCTAGGTGGTGCGAACACTTTTGCCGGGGATGTCCTGCTCTCGGAGGGCGAAACCCTCGCCGGGAGCAATCAGGCGTTTGGTGTAGCGGCAAATATCGTGACGGTCGCCAAAAACGCCATGCTCGATCTGAATGGTTACAGTGTCTCGAATATGGTTAATCTCTCTTCAGACTCTCTGATCAACAGTGGAAAAGGGGCAATAACCCTCGGTGGGATCAGCCTGAGTGCCGACAGCACGGCCACCTTTAGCGGCAGATCTGACGCGACAACGATAAACCGGTATCAGCTCAACGGGCACCAGTTGACCGTAAATAATGTAAATACCAGTTTTGCGACCAATTCCCTTGATGATGGTGACATCGTCTTTAATAACAGCACCCTTAGCTGGGGCGGAAGCAATAACAGCCTGTTAAATGGCAGCGGTTCATTGACGTTGGGGAATAACACGTCACTTGAATTGCGTGATGTAAAGCAAGATGCTGCACCGGATAAAACGATTGTTCTGAACGGTGGTTCGATTAACTCTGGCTCAAGTGGTGGCAATGGCGGCGGGAGTGGCGCCACCTTGCGTAGCGATCTTCGGGTCGATTCCGGCGGCGGTACTTTGTTTGGCAATAACTGGTCTTTTGGCATCAATTTAGGTGTTTACGGTGCAATATCGGGCAGCGGAAAGCTGAATATTTCGGGTAAGCAGGGCGTATCCTTTTTTGGCGATACCTCAGCTTTTACCGGCGATCTGGTGATGAAAACCAACGGCCTTCTCTATCTTACGCCGCTTAATGACACGGTGCTTGCAGCAAACATTACGCAAGACGGGAATGGCAAAGTGTATAAAACCGGTGGCAAAAACCTAACGCTCACCGGTGACAATCATCTCTACACCAACGAATTTGCTGTACAGGGCGGTACTCTGACGCTGGGAAGCACCACGGCGGCGACAGGCGGGGATATCCGCATGACCGCCGGTACGCTCAAACTCGACAGTGACAGTAAAGTCAGCCTGAGCAACCTGGCGGCGGGCAGCACCGTCGATCTGCACGGTCACAGCGGTACGCTGAATATCAAAGCCAACGCGGCGGGATCCACGATCACGTCATCTGATGCTGACAATGAGTCGGCGTTGAATTTGCTCGTCAATACTGCGACTTCGCTCAACAGCACCATCACCGGCCAGAACATCCATTTCAACAAACAGGGAACGGGCACTCTGACGCTGGCGGCGGCTAACACCTTTAGCGGTGATGCGCTGCTGTCTGGGGGTAAAACCCTTCTCGGCAATAGCCAGGCGCTGGGTAATACCACGAATGACGTGACGCTGGCGAACACCGCGACGCTCGATCAGAACGGTTTTGATCTGGCGTATGACGTGATCTTTGATGGTGGGACGCTGACGACCGGCAGCAAAACTCTGGATCAGCAGATCGACGGCGGGCTAGATGTTAAATCGCAGGGGACATTGCTGGGTCAAACGTCCGGCATGAACGTCTACGGGGCCGTGTCCGGCAGCGGCACGCTGAATATTGCGGGTATCAATGGCGCTTCGTTCTTCGGTGATACCTCCGACTTTGACGGTTTGCTGTCGGTGAAAGACGGCAGTCAACTGGTGTTTGATTCAGCCCAGGACACGACGTTAGCCGCTAATCTGGCAAGCGAAGGCAACAATAAAGTTATCAAGCAGGGTGACAGTGCGCTTACCCTGAGCGGTGACAACCATCTCTACACCAACGAATTTGCTGTAGAGGGCGGTACTCTGACGCTGGGGAGCACCACGGCGGCGACAGGCGGGGATATCCGCATGACCGCCGGTACGCTCAAACTCGACAGTGACAGTAAAGTCAGCCTGAGCAACCTGGCGGCGGGCAGCACCGTCGATCTGCACGGTCACAGCGGTACGCTGAATATCAAAGCCAATGCGGCGGGATCCACGATCACGTCATCTGATGCTGACAACGAGTCGGCGTTGAATTTGCTCGTCAATACTGCGACTTCGCTCAACAGCACCATCACCGGCCAGAACATCCATCTCAACAAACAGGGAACGGGCACTCTGACGCTGGCGGCGGCTAACACCTTTAGCGGTGATGCGCTGCTGTCTGGGGGTAAAACCCTTCTCGGCAATAGCCAGGCGCTGGGTAATACCACGAATGACGTGACGCTGGCGAACACCGCGACGCTCGATCAGAACGGTTTTGATCTGGCGTATGACGTGATCTTTGATGGTGGGACGCTGACGACCGGCAGCAAAACTCTGGATCAGCAGATCGACGGCGGGCTAGATGTTAAATCGCAGGGGACATTGCTGGGTCAAACGTCCGGCATGAACGTCTACGGGGCCGTGTCCGGCAGCGGCACGCTGAATATTGCGGGTATCAATGGCGCTTCGTTCTTCGGTGATACCTCCGACTTTGACGGTTTGCTGTCGGTGAAAGACGGCAGTCAACTGGTGTTTGATTCAGCCCAGGACACGACGTTAGCCGCTAATCTGGCGAGCGAAGGCAACAGTAAAATTGTCAAGCAGGGTGACAGTGCGCTTACCCTGAGCGGTGACAACCATCTCTACACCAACGAATTTGCTGTAGAGGGCGGTACGCTGACGCTGGGAAGCACCACGGCGGCGACAGGCGAGGATATCCGCATGACCGCCGGGACGCTCAAACTCGACAGTGACAATAATATCAGCCTGAGCAACCTGGCGGCGGGCAGCACCGTCGATCTGCACGGTCACAGCGGTACGCTGAATATCAAAGCCAATGCGGCGGGATCCACGATCACGTCATCTGACGCAGACAACGAGTCGGCGTTGAATTTGCTCGTTGATACTGCGATTTCGCTCAACAGCACCATCACCGGCCAGAACATCCATATCAACAAACAGGGAGCGGGCACTCTGACGCTGGCGGCGGCTAATACCTTCAGCGGTGATACGCTGCTGTCTGGGGGTAACACCCTTCTCGGCAATAGTCAGGCGCTGGGTAATACCACGAATGACGTGACGCTGGCGAACACCGCGACGCTCGATCAGAACGGTTTTGATCTGGCGTATGACGTGATCTTTGATGGCGGGACGCTGACGACTGGCAGCCAAAACGCAGATCAGCGGATCGACGGCGGGCTGGATGTTAAATCGCAGGGGACATTGCTGGGTCAAACGTCCGGCATGAACGTCTACGGGGCCTTGTCCGGCAGCGGCACGCTGAATATTGCGGGTATCAATGGCGCTTCGTTCTTCGGTGATACCTCAGGCTTTGACGGTTTGCTGTCGGTGGAAGACGGCAGTCAACTGGTGTTTGATTCAGCCCAGGACACGACGTTAGCCGCTAATCTGGCGAGTGAAGGCAACAGTAAAATTATCAAGCAGGGTGACAGTGCGCTTACCCTGAGCGGTAACAACCATCTCTGGAGCAGCCTGCTGGAGCTGGATCAGGGCGATCTGATTATCAGTAAGGCACAAGCCACTCCGGCGGGGGAAATTGCTCTCAATGGCGGGCGGCTTGTGTTTGACGTCGAGGAGGATATGACGCCGGACACGCTGTTTAGCGGAACGGCGGGGCAGATGGTGAAAAGCGGCAACGGCAAACTGACCCTCAACGAAGACAACACCTTCAACCAGCAAACGCTGGTGGATGAGGGGATCCTGGAAATCGGCGATGCGTCGCATGATTCGGCTTCGCTGGCGGGCGACGTGCAGGTGAATTCGGGCGGCATGCTTCAGGGCTATGGTTCTCTGGGCGGTGATCTGGTTAACAACGGCACAGTTCGCCCGGCCGGAGCGGGCAGAAGTTTACGAGTATCGGGCAATTACACCCAGTCAGCCGATGGGCTGATGCTGGTTGATATTGACCCGCTGGAAGGGGCCTCGTTGCTGGATGTCAGTGGTCACGCCATGCTCGCGGGCGGAATGAAGACAATTTATGCGCCGGGAACCTACACGCCACAGTCCTATGCTGTCCTGAATGCGCAGGGGGGCATCGAGGGGCAATTCGCCTCGTTAAGCGGTAATATTGAGGGGCTAGACCAGCAACTGAGCTACAGTGAAAACAAAGTGACACTCAATACTGCTGCTGTGAAGGTAGACCCGGTAGATCCTGTAGACCCGGTAAATCCGGTAGACCCAGTAAATCCGGTAGACCCAGTAAATCCGGTCGATCCGGTTAACCCGCCGCCGGCCCCAACGTTCAAGGTGACCCCAAGCAACCTGCGAGCCTATGACATGCAACTACTGTCCCTCGGGATGCAAAAACCGACGCAGTGGAGTATGGACCAGGTTGACTGGTCGAAGACAGCGAATGGCAAATCCGTTTGTGACCTGTCTGAATCCTGCTATCACGACGATGCCATGTGGGTCATGCCGCACATGAGCAATGGCAGTATCAGCAGTGGAAATGGCAATGCCAAAGTTGACGGCATGTCAATTGGCGGGTACACGGAAATGGGCAACACGCGCATGGGTATTGCTGTTGATTATTCCGACTTTGACCTGGCGGACGATGGCTCGTCATCCAGTGCAAATCGCTATGCGGTAAACCTTTTTGCTTCGCAAAAAGTGGACAGCGCCGTGCTGACCGGCTCCCTGGGCTATACCCACTCGACAACGAATGTCACTCGTAAGGTTGAAAGCGATGGTATTCAATTGGGTGATGGGAAAAGTAACATTACCGGCAATGCCATATCCGGTGGGTTAAGCGCTAACTGGGCGGTGCAGATGGGTGAAACCACCCTGGTGCCGCAAATCGGTGTGGACACTCTGAACGTCTTCTACTCGGGCTTCAATGAACATCTGTCGACAGACAATGAAATGTTCGGCTCCGTTATCAATAAAATGAAAGTACACGGCGACTCCGACAGGTACGACAGCGTACAGCCAAACGTTGGGGTGAAAATTGCCCACGGTTTGACCTTCGGCAACACAGAAGTGACTCCGGCGCTGAGAGTGACTTACCGCCACGAGCTGATGAATAACAACAACGGCACAGTGGCGAGTAATGACGGCACGCTGTTCTCGGTGAAAAGTGACACCCTCGGACGTGACATCGTTGAGTATGAGGCGGGTGTGGATGTGAAATTCACCCCGCGTCTGAGCGCATCCATCAGTTATACGGGTAGCAATCAGCAAGGGTATCAGTCTCAGGAGGGGATGATCCGCGTTAAATATAATTTCTGATAGTCTGACATAACGTGAAGGGCTGCCATTCGAATGGCGGCCCTTTTTACTTTTCAAAATTGCGTCCGATCAACTAAATTCGAAGGCCACGCTTTTAAGCGTGGCCTTTTTGCTTTGGTATTTTGCCAACCCCAAATGCGCTATCTCACGAGGGAAAGCCCCTTAGCGAAACACATTCGCCTGTGTGGCATGGGCGATGTACTCAATGGCTTCCTGCGCACGCACGCTGTTTCCTTCTTTATCCAGCGGCGGTGAATAGACCGCAACCGCATATTTCCCCGGCACAACGGCAAAAATTCCGCCGCCTACGCCACTTTTAGCAGGGATCCCCACGTTATACAGCCATTGGCCTGAACCGTCGTATAGCCCCGCAATTGCCATTTCAGCCAGAATCTTTGGCACGTTCTCTTCAGCGATCAGACGTTTACCGCTATAAGGTGATTGACCATGATTGGCAAGCGTCGCGCCCATCTTCGCTAAGTCGAGGGTGGAGGCGTCCACCGAGCACTGGCGGGTATAAAGATCCACGGCTTCGCGCGGATTGCTATACAGCCGACCGTACGACTGCATCAGCAAGGCGAGCGCCTGATTATGCTGATTGGTTTCTGATTCAGACTGATAAACCTCTTGGTTAACGTGCAGTTGGTTATCAGCAAAGGCATTCAGATTACCGATAATCTGTTGCCATTTAGCATCAGGGTTCTTGGCGTTAAGCAAACTCACCGAGCTGATAGCACCCGCATTCACCAGCGGATTCTGAGGACGCTCTGGGCGCAGCTCAACGGCTAAGCCTGAATTAAAGGGAAGCCCAGTGGCATTCGCACCCAGCTTATTCAGCGTCTGTTTTTGCCCTTGTTGCTCCATCACCAGCGCCAGAGTAAATACTTTGGTGAGAGATTCGAGTGGAAAAAGTGCGTCTTTATTGCCTGCGGAAAATATCTGCCCATCAACGGTGGCGATAACGATAGCGTAATTATCAGGGCTATATTTCGCTAAGGCGGGAATGTAATCCGCCACATCGCCACGTTTATCATTTTTAAATTGCGTGTAGGCATCCTGCACTAGGGTTGAATAGTCCGTGTTCGGGGCAGTTTTTGCATAGGTATTTCCCATCAAACACACGATGATAAAAAAAGCGGAGATAACTTTCGTTTTCATAACGGTTTCCTAGCGTGAGGCGGTAAGGCAGGAAAAGGGAAACATGCACAGCGGCATGCCTCCCGAGGGATAAAAAATGATGACAAACGAAATATTATTTGGCTTCTGCTTCAATGATGAATTGCTCTGAAGGTTCGTTATCATCCACCATGCTATCTAGGCACCTCGCTGTTCCTCGGCAGCCTTCACCGTAATGCTCACCTTCCCAACGGCCAACCAGCGCAGCACCCACGGCGTTACTCATCACGTTAGTGGCTGAGCGACCCATATCAAGGAAAGGATCGACGCCCATCAGCAGAATCAAGCCTGCTTCAGGAATATTAAACTGGCTTAGCGTGGCGGCAATAACCACCAACGAGGCTCTTGGAACACCCGCCATGCCTTTGGATGTCAGCATTAAAATCAGCAGCATGGTAATTTGTTCACCCATCCCAAGATGAATATTGCAGGCTTGGGCAATAAAGATAACGGCAAACGAGCAGTAGGCCATCGAGCCAACTAGGTTAAATGAATACCCAATCGGCAAGACGAAGCTGGCAATTTTGTTGCTGACGCCAAATTTTTCTAGCGCTTCTAACGTACCTGGGAAGGCCGCTTCTGAACTTGATGTCGTGAATGCGAGTAGGGCTGGTTCAGAAATACCTTTAATCAGTCGCAGGGTACAGCGACCAATCAGCAACACTGAACAACCAATCAGAATCACCCACAGGCCTGCCAGCGTGAAGTAAAACTCGCCCATGAAGATCCCAGCGCTCACCAACACGCCAAGACCACGCTCAGAGATCATCGCGGAAATGGCGGCGAATACGGTTAGAGGTGCGAAAAGCATCACGTAGCCAGTAAGTTTCAGCATCAGATGAGCTAACGAATCCAACACGGAGACGATCGGCTTCGCTTTATCGCCAATGGCGGAAAGGCTGATCCCCATAAAGATAGAGAACACCACGATCTGCAGAATTTCATTGCGCGCCATGGCGTCAACGATACTGGTTGGGATTGCGTGAGCAATGAACACTTTCGCCGAGAACGGTACTGGCTCAATGCCATCAACGGCACCCGCGCCCGCTGCGACAAAGTTGATACCATCGCCAGGTCTCAACAGATTCACCACGACCAGACCCAGTAAAATGGAAATGAATGCAGCGCAGATAAACAAAAACAGGGTCTTAGAAAAAACACGTCCTAAGGTTTTGGCATCGCCCATTTTCGCGATCCCGACCACCAGCGTTGAAATGATTAACGGTGCAATAATCATTTTGATTAAACGCAGGAAAATATCAGTGAAAATAGAGATCTCGGAGGCGTAAGACTTGGCGAATTCTTGGCTACAGAATTCGTTTATTAAAAAACCAGCAATAACACCTATTATCAGACCCAATATGATCATTGTGGTTAGGTTTTTCGATTTCATAATGATTCCATTTATAAGTAGGGTAGTATCATTTCTCTAACGTTATTTAATAACGGAGCTGATGTTGTGCTTCATTGAATGAAATTTTTACCCACGGCATATTTGTGTATTAAATATTTCCTCTTTATTGCCAAGTCATGGTGCAAAGTTGTGTCGTAAAGTTATGGTGCTAAAAATGCCGTAAAGAAAAACAGTAGTTTCAGGTTAGAACGGTGCAAAGCGCAGCGAACGACGGAGCGCTTCGCACCGTGTGTTTCATTTTGATATTTAAAAGCTAAACATCGAATTCGAGTTTTAACAGCGGTGCGTGCTGCTGAGCACCATACACATCGGTATCGCCAACGGAGCCAGACACTATGCCGCGAGGCATCACCACCTTAACGGCGTTCGCAGGGTCGAACCACACAATGCGGTGAACTGATTTTGGATCTATTTTATAAATCTGAGCAATCAGCTCTTTTTTAAATTGCCCTGATTCTTTGATGTGGGAATATATTTTTTTATCCTTAAATAAAATATCCAGCACTAATTCATAAGGACCCGCATTTTTAGACCTGACCACATGAGCCAAGTCTAGGATTGATTTTTTCATGCGATCGCTCCTTCAGGCGTCACGTTTTCTAAACGGAACTTAAATTTAATCTCAGGGGTATATTCCATTAAATGATAAATGGAAAATTCATACACTACGCCGCCTTTAATATCCGACGGAGAGAATGGGAATGCTAAATTACCCGCTGTCGCAATCCGGCCGGTATAGCCATAATGCAACAGGGTAGAGCGGGCAAGAGAACAAATACTATCGGCCATCGCCTGAGTCGGCGCGACGACGTCGAGTAAAATCCCCAATTCATAAGAGGTGGTATTTGGCTCGGGCTCCATCTTACCCATAACGCCATTTTTGCCATAAAGCTGGAAATTCAGCTTCACGGCATCAGGCGCGATACTGAGGTTCTTCTCTACGCTCTGACGCACTTCCACCAAGATATCGTCAATGTTGGCAATCATGATCGGATCGCGGGTTCCCGCAATACTGAGCGTGCGATAGCCCACTGGGCGAGCGCCTTCCAGTTTCACGGTGTAAGGCGTTTCTTCGTGCACCGAACCGGTTACGCGGACTTGGCCATTTCCGGCATCCTTAAACTGACAGGCCTTCAGGTTCAATACCCCACCAGGCCCCGGCAAGAAATAAGGGTCAGATTTCTCATAGAGCGTATGCGCTGCCGCAGACGTCTCAGTAAACTGACGCTTTTTATTGAACGCTTTCAGGGTGAAACCGCTTTCGTCCAGAATGCCCATCGCGCAATCCGAGCCTGATCCCGGCGTGGCCGCAATCGCCGCACACTCCAGTATTTTGCCGCAGTGCAGTGCCAAACCTTCGTCGAATCCCTGCATGATAGGCAGCGCTGCAAAGCAGGCGGGATCGTAGGCTCGGCCACCTAACACCACCTGAGCACCTGCCGCCAGCGCTTCTTGGAACGGCTCGATACCCATTTGCGCCACAATATAGGTGGTTGCATCGATGGCTTCGTGGGTCAGTTCAGGAACAAAATCCAGCGCGGTAATTTTTCCCGCATCCAGCGCGGCGTGAACGACCGCTTTATCCACGTCGGCAGGGATCACCGCCATGGTAAACTCAAGCGCTTCTTCTTTGGCAATCTCAAGAATGATTTGGCGACACCACTCCAGATGAGGTTCAGCACCGGAACCCCCAGCGGTGCCAATCACCACCGGAATATTGTGCTGAACACCGGCGGTGATCATATAACGCAAATCACGCTTGACCCCTGCGCGGTCGGTGAAGGCTTTGCCTGCGCCGAGATAATGTGGACCCGGATCGGAAGAACCCGCGTCAACGGCGATCAAATCGGGAGATTCCTCCATCGCCAACATAAAGCTTTCTTCTGGGAACCCGTATCCCAGAATGGCGGTTGGCGACAAGATCTTAAACGTTTTAGACATGTTAGTTCGCCTTTGCATTCAACTGAGCGAGAGTACGAGACATCTCGTTAAATACGATATTCATCCCTTCATCAAAGCCCATACCCGGCTTGATCAGCATACGCATTGGGCGTGAAGCGATGGCAACGTGCACGCAGGTGCGGGCGCTAACGTCGGTTTCGTTACAGGTACCGCCCTGATACGCTTCCATACCTTTTTTATTACAGTAAAGAACGGCGTCAACGATGTTATGGATACTGCCCAGATCCGGAGTTTTAATCTGAACCATATGGCAGCTGCCTGCATCGGTAAAATCGATGATGTCTTGATAGGTATTGCACCATTCGTCAGCGACGATTTTGACCTTCGAACCCAGTTTTTTGAGGTGGTGGGTGATCTCGGTTAACAGACGGATCTGATCGGGTTTATTACCCGCGTCAACCGGACCTTCAATGTACAGCTCCAGATCGCCCGCTTGCTCTTGCAGGCTGGCGATATACTCCGCGCAGCGGATCGGATCTTTATCGAAAATCAGACCGATGGTGCCGTAAACGTCAATATGCAGATTCGGTTTATAGTTAGGATCGACGCGCAGATCGGCAATGCGTTTTGCCAGCCAACTCACATACTCACGCAGCTTCTCACCGTTGCGGCCCAGCTTTTCATCGACGTTGTTAATCAAGCCGTGTGGCAGCACGTCAACGCCTTTCACGATCATTTTGTCGACGGCGATATAGCGATCGTCGCCGCTTTGCCCAAACAGAGGAATAGATTCAGCGATAACTGGCAGGTGCCATTCGTCACAGACCACTTCGGCTTTTAAACGGCCGGTAGCTAACGCGGTTGCGTCCAGCAACGCCTGTGACAGACCATAGCGGATCGCCGTATGCAGCTGTTTGCCTTCAATGGTCACTTCGTCGAAGAAACGGGCGTTAAGCAAAAACTCATCCACGCTGCGGCCTTCAAGCAACGGCTTAATGTGTTTTTCCAAGAAAGGAACAAAATTTGCCGCCACAAACAGCGGATCGCGACCGCCTGCGCCAGAGTATTGAACCGCCGCACAGTCACCCACGGCCACTGCGCCGTTTTCTAAAATTAATTGGATAGAAACGCATTCACCGGCCTGACGGATCGAGGTAAACCCTGGTGTGACCGGCTTCCCTTTATAGATAAACCCATCTAACTGAGCGCCATTTTTAATCGCCTGCTGATCGTCAAAATAGAAGGATGAATTGCCAGCGGTGAAGAGTGCGTGTTTGATTTTCATTATGGTCTTCCTATTAATTTGCTATGGGATACAGCGTTAATATCATCAATGATCATTTGGAAAGAGGGCTCACGGCCTTCTTCCTTGGCGCGTTCGGCAACAAAATCGTGGTGCAGCGTCAGGACATCTTTAGGCAGCGGCACAGAGCCTGGATCGAATACGCGGATCGCGCCGTTGTTGTCGCGGATCGGCAGCATTTTTCCTGAGTTACAGGTCGCTGGCGCAAACGGTACATCCAGCACACCGGCTTCAAAGGCGCGTACCGTGCCGATTGCGATGTCGCCGTTACCCAATTCCAGCACTTTGTTCATTACGGCACGCACTTCACGCTTGATAAGCTCCACTTCGCGATCGACTTCTAGGCACGGTGGGAATTTCTGATCGCGAACCATATTCAGCATCTGATTAGAGGCGCGCAGCCCTTGACCGTTGGCCTCCGCGGTTGGAATGCCATAGGCCTCATGCGGGCTCTTAGTAATCACCTTGGTTGCGCCAGCCATTCCGGCAACCGCTGCACCCCAAGAGATAACGGCGAATGCGCGGGACTCATCTTCAGGGAAACCGCCCATCCACTGATGGAAAACGGTGCTCAGTTCATAGTTCTCATAGCCATTGGCACGGAAATATTCATGAGACAGATCGCGCAGCGACTTAATGGCGGCAATGTCTTGCACGATGTTGCCGACCTGACCGTAGCCGACGGTAATAGAGCGAACGCCTTGCTCCAGCGCGAGCAGCCCTTCAATGATGGCCACCGCATGGGAAACAAACGGCGGGATCAGCGTGCCGGTTAATGGGCCGAACGGTTCGCGGTTGATTCGAATGCCATGCTCTTCATACACGCCGATCAAACGGTCGCAGTATTGCCAATCACGGATGGATTTTTCGAGCGTCACGCGTTTCGCATAGGGAATGTTGTAGGAGATACCGCCACCTTCGTAGCTGGTAAACCCGCTGGCCATCGCGATCTCGGCTAACAGACGAGCGTCGGGCGTGCCGTGACGGATCTGAAGTGGCTTGTCTAGCGACTCTGTAATGCCACGGCAGGCTTTTACACCGTGGTTGACGACCGGCAGGCCGTTAAGCTTCGAGGTTCCTGCTTCTATGGATTTCTGAATGCCGATGGCGGCTTCTTCATAACGATTCAGACGGGTATAGGCATCAATGGTGGTTGGCAGCAGATCGCAGTCTTTTTGCAGCGTTTTAAGCAGCGCAATATGCTCTTCAATTAACGCCACCCCCGCACGTGGCTGGCTGAGCGTGATTCCTTGGTTGTCGGCTTCAAACAGTGCCTTGGCGAAGTTTTTTGATTCAGGGATCGTTTGCTGATATTTGACGCAGTCCTCAAATTTTTCAACATCCTTGCCGGTATGCCAAGTTTGTAAAACACTGGCACGCTCGGTCATAAAATCGTCTAACGTAATTTTTTTGTTTCGAAGTTCCATCATGACTCCAATTTTTACTTGTTCAAAATTTGAACGCTAGTCTGGGCGGCAGCTTTAGGAAAGCGACGAGCGACATTGGCGAGTAGCGGAAGTAAACCCTGTGTATCTCGGTAATATTCAAACTGACTTGGCAGCAGCACTTGTTTGCCGTCATCGTCCAGATCGCGATATTTCAACCAGTGGTGAATATCGAAATCATGAGCGCGTGAGAGCCAGCCGCCGGTGCCGATCACTTTTTTAATCGGATTGAGATCTCGGCCCACTTGGAGGTCGACATTTCCGGCGCAGGTACAAACCTGTACTTTTTTGCCTGCGTGGCGTTCAGCGGCGTAACCCACACAGATCCCCGCCAGCAGTTGATCAAAGACGCGCTCTTCATCGGTACGCGGCAGATAGCCGGGATGCGCCACCAGATGCTTTAGGTAGTGATGAAAGGCCGCAATTTTGCTTTCTTGATGAGAAAAATAATGCGCAATCAGCGGCGCTCCGGTTTCACCCGCCGTGATGGCCGATACTCGCATCCCCAGATCACCCTCTACGGTGCGCTTGACGATAGGTTCAGGCAGCCCATGCATCACGGTGTCCGGTGCCAGACTGTTCTGGTTGGCTGAATAAATATCGGTCGTGGCGCCGCCCATATCGATCAGCATGAAGGTTTCCCATCCCACGACATGGCGACGGATCTGCTCCACGAGTTCGAAAACGGAGTAGGGGGTAGGCAGCGGCTCTTCGCCAGTCTGCTCCACAATGACGTCTAAGCCTTTTCCCTTAACGATTTTATGCAGGAAAATATCGCAAATAGCGCTGCGCGCACCCAATGGACTTGGGTTATCCAGACTCGGCAAAACGTTATCGACGATGGTTAAATCTTTATCGCCGAGCAGATCCTGAACCTCATCTTGCAGGTCGCGATTACCCGCATAAATAATGGCGCAGTCGAGATTAGATTTGGCCAACAGCTTGGCGTTGGCTAAACCATGTGCACAGTCACCGCCGTCGGTGCCTCCGGTAAACAGCAAAATATCGGGTGGTGTAGCTTCTAAAGCACGCAGATCTGCTTTGTTCAGGTTATAAGCAAAATGCTGCGAAACCTTTGCTCCGGCAGAATGCGCCGTGACCTTCGCCGATTCTAACGTGATGCTGGGCACCAGACCGATGGCGGCAACGGCCAGCCCGCCTTTGGCCGACGAGGAGTAATCAAGCTTGATTTTTCCCGATGCCAAAAGAGGACGTGCATCGTCAACGTTGAGGATTCTATTCAGAACGGTAAAAAATCCTTCAGCCAGATGGTGCGGTGTCGTTGGGGATAATGCGCAGTTTTTGACTTCAATATGGTCATTATCTCCCACCTCGAACACTGCTCCTTTTGTCCATGTGGAGCCGATATCGATAGAGACGTTGATCATTGCACGCCCTCTGCCACGCGTTCGTTTTGCATAACGGGTTCAATGTCTTTTCTCATCAGCGAGCAAACCAGCTCCAGATCCGTATCCGGTGCAAAGACGCGATTAAACCCCATGCCTTTAAATTTGGTCTCGATATCACAAAAGTCATGTTTACCGATAACCAGATTACCGCCCACGTAGAGCAAGATATCGCCGATACCGCGCTCGATGCAGTTTTCCCGCATGCCAATACAGTCCACTTCACCGTGCCCATAAATAGAGGAAACGACGATAGCCTGTGCGCCGGTTTCAATAGCCGCGTCAATATACTCATCCTGGCTAACCATCACGCCGAGATTAATAACGTTAAAATCGTGCATGGTGAATACGCGATCTAATACTTTGTTACCAACAGCATGGCAATCAGCACCGATGACGCCAATAACAATTGTTGGATTTTGCATGTTAATAAGCCCTCTATTTAGATAACGGTCCATATTTAGCTTGATGACTGGAAAGTTAATTTCATGATCAAAATCATGGTTAAAACTGGCCAGAAGTTATTTTTGTGACATGCTGCATATAAAGTGTTGGCAATAGCGCGACGATAAAAATTCAAAAAACATCGCTGAATATTTGTTCATATCAATGTGCTTTTTACGCTAATCAAACACAATTGATATCTCGTAAGGAGTTCTTGAAAAATAGATGTTTTATTATTTACAAATGATTGTTAATTTAAAAATCGTTAAAAAACATATTGTTGAACGTAGTTTGATTTTGGTAAAAATAAAAGCTTTCTACAAGTTGAATAAATTAATCTCTAATTTGTGATCTACTTAGTGTTTATTGATTTGTGACCTTAGTCATATTTATTCGTTATTTTTATTTTTTAAAAAAAAGAAGCAATGCTGCCAACATAAAAATAAAACTCACGCTGGCGATTAAATGCAATTATTGTGTGCCATATAGAACGAAATATAACGAAAATTTAAATACCCTCTAAACAGGGTGTTTTATCTTAAAAGTATATGAGATACGTTAATTAACTATTTAGAATTCGTCACTAATGCACGCCACCGACAACGGTTTTAACAACATGAATTCTCGGATAGCTGTGAGTTATTTTTCGCTCCTGCAAGGCGCTGACTATTTTGTCGATATCATGTTTACGTCGATCGCAGAGTAAGCCAACGACGCTTCCGCTGTGGGCCACATTCAAACCATAAATCCCCCAATGTTCGACCAGATCGCGCAGCTGGTTAAATTCGGGTTTAGGCAACAAAGCCTCACTGGCAATCGCGCTAAGCGTAGTTGCTTCTCCCAGTCGATAATAACAGCGGCGATGGTTTGCAAGGTGAAATTGAATTAGGGCATTTTCTAAATTCTGGGCCTGATTAAGTAGCAGCGACTGGCGATCTCTACGGTGAAACTCTTCGGTGATGATGCGCTGCGGACTTTCTAACAGCACAATATCCAGCGTAGGCAGCCACGGAAAATGCTGCTGGGTTTGCGCCGTCTGATGGTCAAAAAGCGTAAGGTTTTTAAAGATGGTGCTGTCCGTGGGTTCGATGGCGACGCAAAGTATGGCCAGATGTTCGGCGCTTAGCGAACGGTTAAGCAATCGCGCGGTAGCCACTGCCGTGGCGGCAATATCGGCGGTACTACTGGCTAAGCCTTTGGCGACCGGAATAGTTGAATCAAACTCAATGCGCATACTTTCGGCAAGCCTTGGGGATTCACCAAAATAGGACAACACCTGCTGAAGCATTTGCCGCATTCGTGGACGCTCTTGTGGGCTCGGTTCCCCTTCATTGACGTAAACGGTGCTATACCAGTTGATAGGGCAGGAGATGAGCTTTTCCCCTCCATTCATCCATCCTTGTAGCAGTTCACCACAAGAAGCTGGACAGGATGCTTCAGCCATAAATCACACCTTGATTGATACCGATGGTTAACCGTCTGCCCACTGGGCTAAACAGATTTTTTGCTAGTTTCGCTGCTTTTCATCGGCTATATCGCCTGCAGCAACACTTCTTGGCTGATATCAATCTGGCTGGAAGCAAATGACAGTATTTCGCTGAGATTAACAACGTGGCCAATAACCAGAAGCGCAGGCGCGTGCAGCTTTTTACGCTGAATTTCATCCTTGAGCGTGGTTAAGGTGCCTTTTGCTATCTGCTGTTTTTGCTGGCTGGCATACATAACGGCCGCCGCAGGCGTATCGGGTGATTTACCGGCCTCGATCAACAACTGGCAAATTTCCTCTTGTCGTGTCATACCCATGAGGACAATCAGAGTGCCTTCCAGCTGTGCCAGCACCTGCCAATTTTGCGGTTCGTTGCCTTGGCACATATGTCCTGTTACCACGTGAAAACTGGAGGCGTAATCACGATGGGTGACAGGAATGCCTGCACAGGCCAGCCCACCAATAGCGGAACTAATCCCCGGAATAATCTCGAAAGGAATACCGCACAGCGCCAGACTTTCTGCTTCCTCGCCGCCGCGCCCAAATACATAGGGGTCACCCCCTTTTAGGCGAACGACGTTTTTTCCCATTAAGGCATGATCAATGAGGATTTGGTTGATGTTCTCTTGAGGAACTGGGTGATTATTCGGTTTTTTACCAACGTTAATAATTTGGCAATTCGGTGAGGCTTGCGCAATCAGATCAAGATTAACCAAACGATCGTGGACAATAACTTGAGCCTCACGAATAGCGATTAAACCTTTAACCGTAATGAGTGATGCATCTCCTGGCCCGGCTCCAACTAGTAAAACTTTTCCTTTCCTCATTAGACAAACCTTTATGGCTGAAAATTATGGCTGAAAAAAGTGAGCGCTATTTATGTAAGTGTAAAATAAATTTTATTATATAAATTCTCATTGGGGTTTCTGATGCGGTGCTATTATTAATGACTCGAAAAAATATATGTTTGACGCCGCTCCCAATATTTAATCATTTTACGGAATGATCTCTTTATATTATTTGACGTTCTTATGTTTTGTTTATATGTTGTTGAAGTTTGTGGTTTTTTTATTTATGGTTTATTTAATTTTTAGCTTTTTATGTGCAAAGTAAACGCTTTACATATTTACTTTTGAGATCTGCAATGTCCTTGGCTATGTTTTTGTTTTATAAATTTGATTTTTTGTGTTGAATAATGAACTTTATTTATTAATAAGAAGCAGGTCACAAAAAAAACGAATTGCTATGTTTACCGATATGAAAGTGTGTATTTTAATTATCGAGCTTGCTAGTTGCGAAAATGTAAATAAATTCTGTCACTCAATAACTGTTTTTCAATAAATAGCGCTGTAATTTTTACGAGCGTGTGTAATTTATTTTTAAATTTATAGATTTTTTCTTCTTTATTTGTATAGAAAATGCAACAAATGCTCTTCCGTAAAATAATAGTAAAGTCAGTCGATATTAACCGACGGACATAGAATTTATAAATTTAGCACGCATAAACCTCACGAGGTAAGTCATGCAAAAACGATCAGGAAATGATCGCGGCACTGCGGCACTGGGAGGAAAAGAGAAATGAGCCTTTCGCTGATGGTTCAAGGCACCGCCTCCGACGTAGGAAAAAGTGTTTTAGTCGCCGGATTTTGCCGTATTTTTATGCAGGATGGTTATCGCTGTAAGCCTTTCAAATCACAGAATATGGCGTTGAACTCAGGGATCACCGCGCAGGGCGATGAAATGGGGCGAGCACAGATTTTTCAGGCACAGGCGGCGGGAGTTGCGCCCGATGTGCGTATGAATCCGGTGCTGCTTAAGCCAACGAGCGATCGCAAAGCGCAGGTTATTGTGATGGGAAAAGTGGCCTGCCATATGGATGCCGTGGAATATCACCATTATAAACCCCAGCTACAGCAGCAGATTAAAACCGTCTATCAACAGCTGGCGAGCGAATCGGACATCATGGTGCTGGAAGGTGCAGGCAGCCCGGCAGAAATTAATCTGCGCGATCGAGATATCGTGAATATGGGCATGGCCGAGGCCGCTGGTGCACCGGTATTGCTGGTGGCTGATATCGACCGCGGCGGGGTATTTGCTTCTATCTATGGCACCTTAGCGTTGCTCAAACCTGAGGAAAGGGCGCGTGTCATTGGCGTAATCATCAATAAATTTCGCGGTGATATCGCGCTGTTGCGCCCTGGACTCAAGCAAATTGAAACGCTGACTCAGGTTCCCGTTCTCGGCGTTTTGCCTTGGCTATCGCTGGATCTGGAGGATGAAGACGGCGTTGCGCTGCAGGTTGGAAAATACTCCTCCGCCAAAGAAGCCGATCTGGACGTGGTGGTGATTCAGTTTCCGCATATCGCCAACTTCACCGATTTTAATCCGCTCTCGGTGCAGCCGGATGTACGTCTGCGCTACGCCGTCGATCCACAGGAAATCATGGGCGCGGATCTGATTATTTTGCCGGGCAGTAAAAATACGCTCGGCGATCTGAGCTGGTTAAGATCGCGCAGGCTGGATCGCGCGATTAAAAAAGCCCACGGTTCAGGTACCGCAGTCATGGGGATCTGCGGTGGTTATCAAATGCTGGGTAATCAGATTTTCGATGAAATGGAATCCGGCCTAAGCCATATGTGCGGATTAGGCTTGCTGGATGTGGATACCTGTTTTGAACCGAGTAAAAAAACCGCGCAGGTGGCTGGCGTTTCTGGCTCTCACCTCAACGGCCTGCTGGCTCAGTGCTGCGATCAACCTCTGACGGGTTATGAGATCCATATGGGAGTTTCAACGCTGGGTGAAAATGCCCGCCCGTTTGCCCATATGCAGGTTAAGAATGGTCAGGCGGAAACGTGGCTCGACGGGGCGCTAAACCATGATGGCAGCGTAGCGGGCAGCTATTTGCATGGCCTGTTTGACCAAAATCTGTTCACCCGATCATTGCTCAATCAGCTGCGGCAGAAAAAAGGCCTAGCACCGCTAGACGGTGAAAACTTCGATTACACGCGCCACAAAGAGACGCAGTTTGACGCGCTGGCATCCAACATGCGCGTGCATTTGGATATCGATCGTATCTACGCTTTGATGCGCCAGCATCAGGAACCACAACATTGAGGCGGGCTCGCGGGAGCAATATCCAATGACGCTGACGATGTTCTGGGCCACGGTGCAATTTATTACCCGCTTGCCGGTGCCAAGCCGCTGGGCCGAGGGGGCCGATTTTCAGCAATACGGGCGCGGCGTTCCTGCATTTCCCATCGTGGGGCTGATGGTGGGGATGCTGGCCGCTGGGGTTTCGCTGGCTATTAGCCAGTCAGGCGGGGGCATTTTTATTGGCGCGTTGGGCTACGTATTTGCGCTGACGTTGCTGACCGGCGGTTTTCATTTGGATGGATTAGCCGATACCTGCGATGGCATTTTCTCTGCCCGCCAGCGCGAGCGAATGCTGGAAATTTTGCGGGACAGCCGCCTTGGCACCTACGGTGGTTTAGCGCTGATTTTCTGTGTGACAACCAAAACGCTGGCGGTGGTATCGCTTTCCCAGCTATCCCCGTGGGTATTATTCGGCTTTTTGAGCTGTGCCTGCGTGGCGGGGAGAACCGCGATGGTGCTGGTGATGTATGGGCAGCGCTATGCCCGCCAAGGCGACGGAATGGGCAACATCTATATCGGCAAAATATCACGTTTGCAGGCAGCAACCACGTTAGTCATCGGCTGTTTGCTGGTGGGAATACTGGGCGGTCGTCAGGCGCTGGCGGCGTTGGCTATCACATTCGTCGCTATTTACGCGCTGGCGGGTTACTTCCGGCATCACCTCGGCGGGCAAACCGGAGACACGCTGGGCGCGGCAGAAGAGATGGGCGAGCTGATTTTCCTTTTAGCGCTACTTTGGGTATAGCACCACCTTAATGAGAAAAAGCATGAACACATTAGACTCTATTATTCAAAGGATCCGCCCCTTAGATCGGGAAAAAATGGCGCAGGCTGCGAGATATGTGGATGCGTTAGCCAAACCACCGGGAAGCCTCGGGCGCTTGGAACAGCTTGCGATTCAGCTGTCTGGCATGTCGGGGATTGCGGATTTAGCCAATCTGAACAAAGAAATTATCGTGATGTGTGCCGATCACGGCGTGTTTGATGAAGGGGTTGCCGTCACGCCTAAAAACGTCACGGCGATCCAGGCTCGAAACATGCAAAAAGGACTCACCGGAGTATGCGCGCTGGCCAAAAACAGTAATACGCGCGTGCTGCCCGTTGATATTGGAATTGATGCAAACCCTATCGCCGACCTACGTTCGCTGAAGCTGGCGCGCGGCTGTGGAAACATCGCTCGTGGGCCAGCGATGAGCTATCAGCAGGCACAACAACTGTTGATTTCCAGCGCCAATCTAGTGCAAGAGCGCGTGGAGCAGGGGATTTCCATTTTTGGCGTTGGCGAGTTGGGTATTGCGAATACTACGCCAGCGTCGGCCATGATCAGCGTGCTGACCGACACCGATCCTCATGACGTAGTCGGTATCGGCGCGAACCTTCCTTTGGCGCGAGTGGCACATAAAGAAAGCGTTGTGCGGCGTGCCATCGAGGTTAATCAACCGAATGCAAATGATGCCGTTGACGTGCTGGCCAAAGTCGGTGGTTTTGATCTTGTTGGTATGACCGGCGTGATCCTCGGTGCCGCAGCCGCCGGCGTGCCAGTCGTGCTGGATGGCTTTCTCTCCTATGCGTCGGCGCTTGCCGCGTACCGTCTGGCGCCACAGGTGCGAGATTACTGCATTCCCTCTCATTTTTCGGCTGAAAAAGGGGCGGGGGTAGCGCTTTCGCATCTCGACCTTGTTCCGTATTTATATCTGGATCTGCGCTTGGGTGAAGGCAGCGGCGCCGCGATGGCGATGTCGGTGATTAGCGCGGCCTGCGCCATGTATTGCGATATGGGGCAGCAAACGAGCAGTGGTTTTAGTTTACCGCCGTCGCCGTTACGTAACTGATTTTTTAATTATGAATTAATGGGTGTATCAACATGCGCTGTAAAATTCCTAAGACCGATCTATTAGTGACGTTTGAAGCCGTGGCTCAATATGAAAGCTACACGCGTGCGGCAGAGAAATTAGCGTTAACGCAGAGTGCGGTATTTCGTCAAATAACCGCATTAGAAGAATTTCTCAACGTGTCTTTATTCCATCACGTGCGCAAGCGAATTTTTCTTAACGACGCCGGTCGTTATTATCTCGATCTCGTCAGAGATACGCTAGAGCAGATGGAGCGCGATACGCAAAGTATTATGTCCTATCAATCTACGCAACAGATTTTGGAATTAGCGGTCACGCCAACGTTTAGCACACATTGGCTTATTCCTAACCTGAGTGACTTTCATGAAAATAATCCTGAGATAGTGCTTAATTTAATTGCGCTAACCACACCCGCTGATTTTTTAAATCTGCGCTATGACGCCGTGATTATGCGCGAAGACTTCTGTAGCCCTTGGGCGGAGAATGAACATTTATTTGAAGAAGAGTTAGTTCCGGTGTGTAGCAGAATGCTGTGGCGCGACGATAAAGAGGTGATGCGCGCGGACCAGTTACTGGATGAATTCACGTTGTTACATCAGACTACACGGCTAGATTCATGGCACGATTGGTTTGCGTTATCCGGCGTGAGCAGCCCGCAGGTGCGCATGGGGCCACGCTTTGATCTGCTCTCTATGCTGATTTCCGCCGTGCGTTCCAATTTGGGCGTTGCGCTGCTGCCGCGCTTTGCAATTCATAAAGATCTTGAAAATGGCGATATGGTGATCCCGTGTGATTTACCTATGAGCACCGGTAACCACTTTATTTTAACCTATAAAGAAGGAAAGCGAGGGTTGCGTAGTTTGCAGAAGTTTAGCCATTGGGTGCATGAAAAATCGAATGACGAGGAATTAAAAAGAACAGGTATTCACAGTTAAGCATCATATGTTGAAAATTGAACAATTGATTTTTAAGTTAATAAAATAATAATTGGAATTGTTTTTATATTTTCAATTTTTAAATAATCTATCTTTTTGTTACGCCTCATGGCTAGCAAGATCCTCTTGCTACTATTTTTTCAATTTATTGAGTAAAAATAATGCATAAAAATGATTTTTTTTACCAAGAGATATTTCCTCTATCTGAAGATAAAACCGAGTATTACCTCCTTACCGATAAATACGTTTCTACTTTTACTATTGCTGGCAAGGAAGTGCTTAAAATAGAGCCTGAGGCGTTAACGCTGGTTTCTCAACAGGCGTTTCATGATGCGTCATTTTTCTTGCGTCCTGCGCATCAGCAGCAGGTAGCAGCCATTTTGCACGATCCACAGGCCAGTGAAAACGACAAATATGTGGCTTTACAGCTCCTGCGCAATTCTGAAATCTCAGCGAAGGGCATCTTGCCCAACTGCCAAGACACGGGCACATCCACGATTGTGGCCAAGAAGGGCCAGTATGTTTGGACTGATACTGACGACGTAGAAGCGCTATCACGCGGCATTTTTAATACCTTCCGCCAAGACAATTTGCGCTATTCACAAAATGCGGCGTTAGATATGTACAACGAAGTGAATACTGCGACCAACCTGCCCGGACAAATTGATATTTTTGCTACCACCGGCGCGCAGTATTCATTTTTGTTCGTGAATAAAGGCGGCGGCT
This sequence comes from Hafnia sp. CBA7124, assembly GCF_002355555.1. NCBI lineage: Bacteria > Pseudomonadati > Pseudomonadota > Gammaproteobacteria > Enterobacterales > Hafniaceae > Hafnia > Hafnia sp. CBA7124. Next base: position 1,723,458 of record NZ_AP017469.1, read on the forward strand.
CAGCCAACAAAGCCGCGCTTTATCAGGAAACCAAAGCGATTCTTGAGCCGGAAAAACTTAAAGCGTTTCTGATCGAAAAAATGAAAAGTTTAGGCACGGCAGCCTGCCCGCCGTATCACATTGCCTTCGTGGTTGGAGGCTTATCGGCGGAACAAACCTTAAAAACCGCTAAGTTGGCCTCAACCAAATATTTCGATGCGCTGCCGGTGAGCGGCAATGAGTACGGTCAGGCATTTCGCGATACGCATTTAGAACAGAGCTTACTCGAGGCTTCTCGCGAGTTTGGCTTAGGAGCGCAGTTTGGCGGCAAATATTTTGCGCACGATGTGCGGGTTATTCGTCTGCCGCGCCATGGTGGATCGTGTCCGATTGGCATGGCTATTTCATGCTCGTCAGATCGCAATATCAAAGCCAAAATCAACAAGCAGGGGATCTGGCTGGAGAAGTTAGAACGCCATCCTGAACGCTACATTCCACAGGCGATGCGCCAGCATCAAGAAGGGCAGGTCGTCGATATTGATCTTAACCGCCCGATGGTGGAGATCTTGCAAGAACTTTCGCGCTATCCGGTTTCGACGCGTGTGTCGCTCAACGGGCCGTTGATTGTGGCGCGTGACATTGTCCATGCCAAGCTTAAAGAACGCCTAGAGCAGGGCGAGCCGCTACCACAATATATGAAAGATCATCCCGTGTATTATGCCGGGCCCGCCAAAAAACCAGACGAATATGTTTCAGGCTCGATGGGGCCAACCACCGGTGGGCGCATGGATAGCTATGTTGAGCTGTTTCAATCCCACGGCGGAAGTTTAGTGATGCTCGCCAAAGGCAACCGTAGCCAGCAGGTAACTGACGCTTGCGCACAGCATGGGGGCTTTTATCTGGGCAGTATCGGCGGTTCGGCGGCGATTTTGGCCCAGGAATATATTGAAAGCTTGGAGTGTCTTGAATATCCCGAGCTGGGCATGGAGGCAGTATGGAAAATGAATGTCAAAAACTTCCCTGCGTTTATTTTAGTCGATGATAAAGGCCATTCATTTTTCGACCAAATTCAGATGAAGGCATGCGCAGGCTGTCAAAAATAGCCATAGGAGCATCGTCATGAGTGAAGAACGCTACCAACAGCGCCAACAGCAGCTCAAAGAGCGTGTTGAACAGCGCGTTGCGGCAGCCACGAAACGCTGCGGGATCGTGATTGTATTTACCGGCAATGGCAAAGGTAAAACCTCTGCGGCTTTTGGTACGGCGGCACGGGCAATCGGTCACGGGATGAAAGTCGGTGTGGTGCAGTTTATCAAAGGGGAGTGGGAAAGCGGCGAGCGCAATCTACTCGAACGCGCTGGGGCTGAGTTTCATATCATGGCCACCGGTTTTACCTGGGATACTCAAGATAAGCTGTCGGATACGCGGGCTGCGATGACGGCGTGGGAACAGGGCAAGCGTATGCTGGCAGACCCTTCCTATGGGCTAGTTATCTTAGATGAACTGACCTATATGCTGACCTATGGCTATTTGGCGCTCGATGAGGTATTAACCGCGCTCGAAAATCGACCTGCTCAGCAAAATGTGGTGATCACGGGAAGAGCCTGTCACCGAGATATTATCGCGTTGGCAGATACGGTGAGTGAACTACGGCCGGTTAAACACGCCTTTGATAACGGCATTCAGGCACAGGCAGGCATTGATTGGTAATACGCATCGAAACGTAATAAAGCTTGCTTGCTACGTAACAAAGGCCATGCCGTGCTGTGTGGCCTTTTTCTCGCCAAAAAACAAATGATGAAATTTTCCCCGTTTTGCCTAAACAGTGACTATAGTCAATGTATGACACGGCAATAAAGCAAGTCATTGGTTTCCTATCACACTTTAAGACGGCTTGGCTTAGGCTTTGTTTATAGTTTTGTCCATCTCTAAGAACTTTCTAAATAGTATTAAATTTCGTTTTTTCTGGATGAAAAAAATAAATCCCTAACGGTTAGTGTTGTTAATGTTAAGCGATATATGCATGCAATTTATAAGGTTATTGATTTTCTAATTAAAAATCAATGATATGAGTTTTTATGATTGAAAGTAAAGATAGATTATGACGATCAATTGAGCGTTTTTGATTGGCTGTGATTGGTGTTGACGATCAATAGATCAGATTTGATCGAAATTGATTATCGAAATACCCATTGATAGAATGAGTGAATATTCTATCTTGTAAATGCGGTGTTGAGTGAATGCTTCGCTGAAGCACCCTGCTTGGGGGACATCATGGATGACATATTCTTATTCAGTCGCTCGCACATCATGCAGTTGGCTATTGCGAGCATCACAGGATGCCGTTCAGCAACACCTCGAACCAGCCCCAACTTCAAGTTTCAAAACCCCATACAAACTGCCGTAGCGGTGCTGATCATTCGGCCTAAGCTACTGGTGGTTGATACGGTGTTAACGTGCGCCGCTGATATCCAGTATTTATTGCAACGTCTGGCCGAAGAGAGCTATCGCAGCCGTATCGTTCTGATCGTTGACAATAAAAACACTCAAATGGCACGCCGCTACCCGCTAGATTTCCCTGAACTCAACATCGCGTGCATCGGTGACCTGCAAGCGCTCTCTGACACTATTCAGAGCACCTCGCAAGGGTATTTGGTGAATACGCTGTCCTCGCAAATTTATCTTGGCCTGCAAAAGCATATCTCCAATAAATTTGCGGCGTTATTGATGGACTGGGATGCTGCGTGCTCGCAGGCGAAGCGCAAGGGTAACGACTACAAAAATATTTTAAACAGACGCTCTTATCTCAAGAAGAAACTGGGACTCAAGAACAAAACTGAGATTGATCTTCTAATTGGTATGCTAAAACAGCCAAATCGTACCAACGACGCCACTTCTCCCCTGCGTCAGAGCGTTTAGACAGTCGCCACCGCGCCCCCGTATAACGCACCCGTACAAATTACAACCACCTGAGATATCAGCCTCGCCTACCGCGGGGCTATTTTTATGCCTCAACGCTTATTTTGCCTATTTTTTGATCTGTATTTTATCCCGCGACTTGATGCATTTTATTTACTTTAAAGCTAAATGTGCCAAACCCAATGATAAAACCACCGCATAGACCTGAATATAGTGAAAGGTTATATAAATGACTTATCGGAAATTCATGTAATTAATATATACGTCAGCCATAAGTTGAGAATCATCGCGTGAGAAAAACATCTTGGATTATCTGTGATGAACGCAAGAAAACTCCTATTTTTAAACGTATCGTAAATGGATGATGATTATTTATTTGAATTCAACTCGTGGCGATAAATCATCCGGTTTATATGGACATATTGGTTATCTTTATCGGGTTAATGCAAGGTTATTAACGTCTTTTGTGCTATTGAGTTGATGCGATTCATTGAGTTTTTATATTTTAATAGCAAAGTTCCTAGTGTTGTCCGATAGTCATTTATTTGCTCATTCCATAGAGGAAATATCTTATTTTTGAATTCTAATAAATGACTAGGATTAAGCCCGCACTGAGGTGCCTTAAACCCTTGCAGTACAAGGGGTATTGGTTTTTATCGTAAGAAATATCTTACATTTCAATTAGATGATCTATGTCACAAAACGATCTTTTCGTTACATCCTGTAACAGTTAAACGTTTCTTAATAGAAGTAAAAACTTCTTAAACTCAGTCACGAGTATTTTGCTTACTCACCTTTCCTTATTAATTAAATATGTACTAGAAATGCTAAATATCGCCAATCGATGAACGTTTTGACTACGCCGTTTATTCGCAATTAATCCACCTGTTCACGGTGACTTAATTTAAGGCAGGGAATGTTTGTCACGACTGGCAGTTATCCTTAATTTTCAGTTGTAAGGGACAGTAAATGGCTTCATCAAGTTTCCAAAATGAAGTACCCAAGGCTCGCGTCAATATCAAATTGGATTTACATACCGGTGGAGCACAGAAGAAAGTTGAACTGCCGCTGAAATTACTGGTAATGGGCGACTACAGCAACGGTAAAGAACAACGTCCACTTTCCGAACGCAGCAAAATCGATATTAATAAAAATAACTTCAATAGCGTATTGGGTGAATTCCAGCCAAGTATAAAAATGGCAGTGCCAGATACCTTGGCCGGTGATGGTACGGATACTGCGGTATCTCTGACTTTCAACGATATGAAAGATTTCGAACCTGAACAGGTAGCTCGCCAGATCCCTCAGCTACGTGCTCTGCTCGCCATGCGTAACCTACTACGCGATCTCAAATCAAACCTGCTCGACAACGCAACGTTCCGCCGTGAACTCGAAAATATTCTCAAAGACGACGCTTTGAGCGATGAACTGCGCGCGGAATTGGCGGCATTAGCGCCACAAGACTGTTAATCACCGGGTTGGATAAGAGAAGGAAATGCTGATGTCTGTACAGGAAAAAAATGCGCAGGGTAATGCTACCGCTGTGCTTGAAAATGAAGCGCCTATCATGCAGGGCGTTTATGCATCGCTGTTTGAAAAAATTAATCTCAGCCCAGTTTCATCGCTGACCGGCATTGAAATCTTCCAAAATAACGAAGGACTGGCAGAAACCTCCGCCGACGAGCGTGTTACCGCCGCCGTGAGCGTGTTTTTGGATCTGCTGAAGCAGTCGGCGCAAAAAGTCGAAAAACTGGATAAAACCTTGCTAGATGGCCACATTGCCGCATTGGATGCTCAGATTAGCAGCCAGTTAGATGCCGTGATGCACCATCCTGATTTCCAGCGCGTGGAATCCACGTGGCGCGGCGTTAAGTCACTGATTGACCAAACTGATTTCCGCCAAAACGTCCGCATTGAGCTGCTGGACGTGAGCAAAGATCATCTGGCTCAGGATTTTGAAGACGCGCCAGAAATTGCCCAAAGCGGCCTGTATTCCCATACCTACATTCAAGAATACGACACCCCAGGCGGTGAGCCAATTGCAGCCACTATTTCCAACTATGAGTTTGGCCGTGGCCCGCAGGATATTGCTTTGCTGCGTAATATCTCCAAAGTGGCTGCTGCCGCGCATATGCCGTTCATTGGTTCTGTTGGGCCAGCGTTCTTTGGCAAAGACACTATGGAAGAAGTGGCTGCTATCAAAGATATCGGCAACTACTTTGACCGTGCAGAGTACCTGAAGTGGAAATCTTTCCGTGAGAGCGACGATGCACGCTACATCGGTTTAACCATGCCGCGCGTATTAGGCCGCTTGCCATATGGTCCAGACACCATCCCAGTGCGTAGTTTTAACTACGTGGAAGAGGTGAAGGGGCCAGATCACGAGAAATACCTGTGGACCAACGCCTCGTTTGCGTTCGCCGCCAACATGGTGAAAAGCTTCATCAACAACGGTTGGTGTGTGCAAATTCGTGGCCCACAGGCTGGTGGTGCCGTTACCGATCTGCCGATCCATCTCTACGATTTGGGCACCGGTAACCAGGTGAAAATCCCGTCTGAAGTGATGATCCCTGAAACCCGCGAGTTTGAATTCGCTAACTTGGGCTTCATCCCGCTGTCGTACTACAAAAACCGCGACTACGCGTGCTTCTTCTCGGCGAACTCCACCCAGAAACCGGCGCTGTATGAAACCCACGACGCCACGGCGAACAGCCGCATCAACGCCCGTCTGCCGTACATCTTCTTGTTATCGCGTATTGCGCATTATCTGAAACTGATCCAGCGCGAAAATATCGGCACCACCAAAGACCGCCGTTTGCTGGAGCTGGAGCTAAATAACTGGATCCGTGGGCTGGTCACAGAAATGACCGATCCGGCTGATGACTTACAGGCGTCACATCCGCTGCGCGATGCCAAAGTGACCGTTGAAGACATCGAAGATAACCCTGGTTTCTTCCGCGTGAAGCTGTTTGCGGTTCCGCATTTCCAAGTTGAAGGAATGGATGTGAACCTGTCTCTGGTTTCGCAGATGCCGAAAGCCAAAGCCTAATCGGAACCGAGCGCAAAGATGAAAATTGACCGTCCGTTATGGGCTGCTGGGACATTGTTGTCTCCGCAGCAGTTCCAACAGCAGGCGCGCTGGGAGGCTTACACCAATGAGTGTATTGCTCATCTGGCGCTGGTTCACCCTTGGGGGATCTTAGCTGCTGAGTTTGACAAGGACGCATTACGGCTGGGCAAACTGAAAGCGGATCGCATTAGCGTCCGCTTTCAGGACGGTACGTTGCTCGACAGTGAGCGGGCAGATCTGTTGCCACCTGCGCTGGATTTAGCGCAGGTGTTACCTGCTGATGCGCAAAGCGCCACGCTGTTGCTGGCGCTGCCGTTGGAACATGCCAATGGCGGTAACTGCCTACCGACGGATGCCAAAGCCGATCGTCCCATTCGCTATCGTCAGGATTGGGCATCAGTGCAGGACATTTTTGGTAACGATACCGAGTCCATGGCGGTGGCGCGTTATGCGCTTACGCTGCGTCTAGACGGTGATGAAAACGGTGATTACCTAACGTGTCCCGCCGTGCGCTTAGTGCGCGACGTGCAGGGTGTTTGGGGCGTCGATCCGCAGTTCGTTCCGCCGTTGCTTCAGTTCGGTGCGCACGCCGCGCTGGTCAGCTATTTGGATCGTTTATTGACCCAGTTGCATGCCAAACGCACGCGCCTGATGGGGATGCGTCGTGAAAGCAACCAGCGGATGGCCGATTTTGCCGTTGCCGATGTGTCGCTGTTTTGGCTGCTGAATGCGCTGAACAGCTATCAACCGGTGCTGAATGATTTCCTCACCCATCCCGCGTTGCATCCCGAGCTGGTTTATCGCGAATTAGTGAAGCTGGCCGGTGCGTTGCTCACTTTTTCGTTAGAGCACGATATGGATGCCATTCCAGCTTATGACCACGCGCGTTTAAGCTCGGTATTTCCGCCGTTGTTCAGCCTGATTAGCACATTGTTAGAAGCCAGTTTGCCGTCACGCGTGATCGCCCTCGAACTGGAAAAGGTTCGTCCAAACCAGTGGCAGGCCGCATTAAACGACGCTCGCCTGCGCGAAGAGGCGGATTTCTATCTTTCGGTGCGCTCTGCGTTACCGGCTCATCTGCTGCAAACCCAGTTCCCACTGCTGTGCAAAGTGGGCGCGCCGGATGACGTCAATAATCTGATCAACGTTGCCCTCAACGGCGTTCCGCTGATTCCACTCAGCCATGTCCCTGCCGCCATTCCGCTACGTCTGGAAAATCAGTATTTCGCTTTGGATCTCAAACATCCAACGGCGACGGCGATGTTGGCCTCTGGCGTGTGTGCGTTTTACGTTCCGGGAACCTTATCGGATGTGCAACTTGAACTGTATGCGGTGCTGAGAGCATGAGTAAAAAGAGTGTGATTGATATCGACGATCTGCTGCAAGACACGTGGCTGCTGGTGGTCCAACTGCGTCAAGGGGTTCCGGTCGAGCATGGCCAAACCCTTTGGCAGCACTGCACGAAAAATATCGAACGTACCGAACAGACTTTGAAAGAAGCGGGCATGCATCAGAGTGCTATCGATCATATTCGTTACGCCCAGTGTGCTTTGCTGGATGAAACGGTGTTAGGGCGTCCCCAAGACGATGGCTACTCTGCCTGGCACGCGATGCCGTTGCAGGCCCACTTCTTTCAAACCCTACAGGCCGGTGAGCTGCTTTATCAACGCATGCGCGAAGTGCTGCGTGAGCCCGCGCCAAATATGGTCGTGCTGACCTGTTTTCATCGTGTGCTGATGCTGGGGTTTCGCGGCGTCTATGGCGAAAACGATACGCCGGAGCGCCAACAGCTGGTGGCTGAACTTAGCCAGCGCGTAGCGCCGTTGGACGTTGATCAAAGCGCACCGCTGCTGATAAACGCCGCGGCTTCGCGACGTTATCGCTGGCTGCATTCGCGTTGGGTTCATGTTGTCGCTGCGGTAGTGATTCTGGCCGGTGTTTGGTGGGGCTTTCACAGCTATCTCACAACGCTGGTTACCACGCTGCTACCCGCCAAGCCATAAAGGGACGATGACATGAGTACCACCTACAAGCGCGCCCTATGGGCATGGGGCGGATTGCTCGCGCTGTTACTGTGTCTAGTTTGGCTGCCGCTGACGCTGTTGGGGCAAATTATCGCCATCGTGGTGGTTTTGCTGGTGGTGGCTATCGGTTGGCGGCGCGCAGGGCGTGTGAATGCCCATGTGATGGAGGCCACCGCTGATTTACCGCCTGAGCATTTCCGTCATCCGGTGGTGGTGGTGTGCGGCGACGGTGTTGATGCGCTGTTTGGTCCAGCCAACGTAAGAGAAACCCCGCAGGGCTGTTATCTGCGCTTACCGCCAGAGCTTCGCTTGGTGGATTTTGTTGATTCTATGCTGGCGCAGCGCGCCGGTTGGAGTGAGCAAATCAGCATCTTGCGGGTGATTAACCCACAGCAGCAAAGCGATGCCGCCGTGCTCGCTGGGCAAATGCGTGAGTTCTGTTATCAGGTATCACGCGTCAGCAAGTTGTGTGGCCGAGACACGCCGGTGCTGTTCACCAGCTATTTGGCGATCGCCAACACGCATCAGCCCGATGAACTGTGGTTTGAGTGGCTGGCAGGGCAGGCGGAAAGCAGCATTGGCATTGGCCGTTCGGCCCCGCGCGCGCTGGCTGACTGGCTTGCGGCGAATCGTAGCGATGAAGGTGACACGCTGCGCGCTGAACGTTTCCAGTGTGCGGTCACGGTCAAAAGCTGGCGTGAATGGATGGCTGAATTTGTGTTGCCGCACTGTCAGCGTCAGGAGCATTCGGCTCCGGCCTGTCGACCGGTGGCGATTGCACTATCGCCGGTTGCGGCGCTGCCTGCATCGGCGGGTAATCACTCGCTGTGGCAGCAGTGGTTGGCAAGTAAAACCACGCTTGGCGATGGGGCGAATAGCGAAACAGTAAACGCTGAAACGAGCGCTGTGCTGGCTTTTCCCGATCGCTTACTCCGCCTGTTGCCTCAGCAGTCGGGGTTTACGCCACTGCGCCGGACGCAGGCATGGGGCATTGGGCTATTTACGCTGGCAGCGGTTGCGGCGCTAGGCAGCTCCGCGTGGCATAACCGCCAGCTTTTGCGGCAGGTAAGTGACGATATCCAGCGCTACAACGCGATTCGCATGACCGACTACGTGGCGAAAAAACACGCGGTTGACGTGCTGATCCAAGATGAAGTGCTGTTGGATAACAACTATCGACAGGGTGTTCCGCTGCGCATGGGGTTAGGGCTGTATCCGGGGGAGCGTTTGCGCCAGCCGTTATTGGCCACGATTGCGACCTATCTGCCACCGCCGCCGGAAAAGGTACAGGAAAAAGCCAAGGTGGTGATCCCCAAAGCGGTGCGCTTAGACAGCCTGTCGCTGTTTGATACCAACAGCGCGAAGCTAAAAGCCGGCTCCACCAAGGTGTTGGTGAGTGCGCTAGTCGACATCAAAGCGCAGCCGGGCTGGCTGATTGTAATCGCCGGGCATACCGATTCCACCGGCAATCCGCAGCGCAATGTCACGCTCTCCCAAGCACGCGCCGAAGCGGTACGCGATTGGATGCGCAGCATGGGGGATATTCCGATGACCTGTTTCGCGGTGCAGGGATATGGCGCAAGCCAGCCCATCGCCAGCAATGAAACCGACGTTGGCCGAGCGGCCAATCGACGGGTAGATATTCGTCTGGTGCCAGAGGCGGGAGCCTGCAAGCTGCCCGCCAAGGCATCAGATTTTTAACCAGCCGCCAGCGTGGCGGCTTACAACAGCGTACTTATCAGTACCCCAAGTGCCGATAAGTACCTCCCCAGTAACAAGGAGTTTTACATGGCAATTCCAGCATATCTGTGGCTGAAAGACGACGGCGGCGCAGACATTAAAGGTTCAGTAGACGTACAAAAACGTGAAGGCAGCATCGAAATGGTCGCGCTGGAACACTCTCTGTACATCCCTACCGACAACAACACCGGCAAACTGACCGGTACTCGTATCCATACTCCTTTGGTATTCACCAAAGAAGTGGACGCATCTAGCCCTTATCTCTACAAAGCCGTGACTTCTGGCCAGACCCTGAAGTCTGCCGAAATCAAATGGTACAAGATCGATGACGCGGGTCAAGAAGTGGAATACTTCAACACCAAGCTCGAAAACGTCAAAGTCGTGAAAGTCGCGCCAAAAATGTGGGATATCAAAGACCCATCGAAAGAAAAACACAACCATCTGGAAGAGATTGAGTTCCGTTACGAGAAGATCACTTGGACCTTCAAAGACGGCAACATCATTCATTCTGACTCTTGGAATGAGCGCGCTTCAGCGTAATACCTCAGGCAGGCGAGAAATCGTCTGCCTTTTCGTTTTTCTGCTCAGCGCCAAAACGGCCTTGTTCGGACGCTGAGCACAACAACGAACGGATTTAAAACAATTTAATTTGATGACCTTATGGGCCTTGGCTTCCAAGTATGGAAAACGGCTATGGGCGGTAGCGTGCCTAATAAGGCAATGGGCATAAACGGGAGAGAGAATGTAATGGGAAATAATTCAGCAAGCTTACTGCGTCGGTTAAATCCATATTGTGCTCAGGCGCTTGCCGCCGCCGCCACCTTATGCCAAACCCGCGCCCATGCGGAAATCACGGTAGAACACTGGCTGCTCAAGCTGTTAGAGCAGGGAGAAGGTGACATTACGGTGATCGCTCGCCGCTACGAATGGGACATGGACGGCCTATGGCAGGGGTTGCTGAATCATTTAGAAAGTCTTCCGCATACCATTCAGGGAAAACCGCAGCTCTCCGACAAGCTCCAACAACTGATCAAAAATGCGTGGCTAGATGCATCGTTGCAGGAAAACACCGACGCCGTGCGTTCCTCTCATCTGCTCGCCGCGCTGATTAATAAGCCTAATTTACTGGCGACGGACGCCGTTTGGCCGCTGTTAAGTATCAGCACCACGCAGCTTTCCCGTCTGCTACCGCTGCTAGATGCCCAGTCGGAAGAACGCCCTGAGCTGCAAACTGGATTGCAGCACTCGCAGCATCATTCTGAACATTATTCTGAACCGCAGCCGACGCCGAATGCCGAATCAGCCTCGGGTCAACCCAACGCCAGCGGCGTTTCGCCGATGCAGGAAGCGCATCTGGCGGTGCTCAATAAGTTCACCCTCGACGTCACCGAAAAAGCGCGTTCGGGCGGTATAGACCCGGTATTTGGGCGCGATATGGAAATTCGCCAGATGGTTGATATTCTTTCCCGCCGCCGCAAAAATAACCCGATTCTGGTGGGCGAACCCGGCGTGGGTAAAACCGCGCTGGTGGAAGGCTTAGCGCTACGTATTGCCGAAGGCAATGTGCCAGACAGTTTAAAAACCGTAAGCGTACGCACGTTGGATCTCGGTCTGCTACAAGCGGGCGCAGGCGTGAAAGGTGAATTCGAACAACGGCTGAAAAATGTGATTGAAGCGGTACAGCAAGCGCCCGAACCGGTGCTGCTGTTTATTGACGAAGCGCACACCATTATCGGCGCGGGCAATCAGGCCGGTGGCGCAGATGCCGCTAATCTACTGAAACCGGCGCTGGCACGCGGTGAACTGCGCACCATTGCGGCTACCACCTGGTCTGAATACAAACAGTATTTCGAACGCGACGCCGCGCTAGAACGCCGTTTCCAGATGGTCAAAGTGGACGAGCCAGACGATGAGATGGCGTGCCTGATGCTGCGTGGTTTAAAAGAGCGCTACGCCACCCATCACGGCGTGCATATTCAAGATGCGGCGGTGAAAGCGGCGGTCACGCTGTCGCGCCGCTACATCACCGGACGACAACTGCCGGACAAAGGCGTCGATTTACTGGATACCGCCAGCGCCCGCGTACGTATGAGCTTGGATACCGTGCCAGAGCAGCTCACCCAGATTAACGCCCAGTTAGCGTCGCTGGAGATGGAAAAACTGGCTATCGAGCAAGATTTGGTGCTCAGCAGCGGCGCTGATAGCGAACGACTTGGCACGATTGAAAAACTGAGCGCTGAATTGCTCAGCCAACAGGCGCAGCTCGATGCCCAATATCAGCAAGAGCGTGAGCTTACCCAAACGCTGCTGGAAGTACGCCAAGACCTCAGTCGCCAGTCCGAACGCGCTGCTATTCAGCAGCAACTGAGCGAGATTCAGGGCAGTCAGCCGCTGCTTTCTCTCGACGTTGACGTGCGCACCGTGGCGAACGTGATCGCCGACTGGACGGGCGTGCCGCTGGGCAGCCTGTTGAAAGATGAACAAACTAGCCTGCTTCAATTAGAAGATCAGCTGGGCGAACGCGTCATTGGCCAACCGGCCGCGTTAGGCGCGCTGGCGCAGCGGTTGCGCGCCGCTAAAACGGGTTTAACCTCGGAGAACGGCCCTCTCGGCGTATTCCTGCTGGTTGGCCCGAGCGGCGTGGGTAAAACCGAGAGCGCATTGGCGCTGGCCGATGACCTGTTCGGCGGCGAAAAATCGCTGATCACGATTAATATGTCCGAGTATCAAGAGGCGCACACCGTTTCCCAGCTTAAGGGCTCACCTCCGGGCTACGTGGGTTATGGTCAGGGCGGGATTTTGACCGAAGCGGTGCGCAAGCGACCATACAGCGTGGTGCTGCTTGACGAAGTTGAGAAGGCGCATCGCGACGTTTTAAATCTGTTCTATCAGGTATTCGACCGCGGCTTTATGCGCGACGGCGAAGGGCGCGAGATCGACTTCCGTAATACCGTGATTTTAATGACCGCCAACTTGGGCAGCGATGAGCTGATGGCGCTGTTAGAACAACAGCCACAGGCCTCGGACGGCATGCTGCAAGAGCTGCTGCGCCCGATTCTGCGCGATCATTTCCAGCCGGCCTTACTCGCCCGTTTCCAGACTTTGATTTATCGCCCGCTAGACGCCGTGGCGCTCCGCCGCATTGTGGCCATCAAATTAGGGCAGGTGGCGAAGCGTCTTCAGCGTCATTACGGGCTGACTTGCCACATCGAAGAGAGCCTGATGGACACGCTGGTCGAGGCCTGCCTGCTACCGGATACCGGCGCGCGCAACATTGACAGCTTGCTTAACCAGCAGATCTTACCGGTGCTTTCTCAGCAGCTATTACAGCGTTTAGCGAAGCAGCGAAAACCGAACCGCCTGACATTGGGTTATAGCGACGAAGACGGTATTACGCTGGATTTTGGTGATGAAGAGAGCGGTGATGAGCTGGACGATAACGAAAAGAACGCTGAATCAGACGGCGCGATAACCGCCGAAGCGAGGGTGACATGTTAAATACTGCGGCTCAACTGATGTTTGACCACAGCCACCATGTGCTGAAGGTCTGGGACAACACGGCTCCGCTGGACGTGTTGGCGTTTACCGGCGAAGAGCATCTCAGCCAGCCTTATCGCTACACCATTGAATTCACCAGCTCGGCCAAAGACATCCAGCCCGCGCAGATGCTGATGCAGGACGCAACCTTCACTCTGAACGCCACGCCGAATGCGCTGGCCTCTTTAGGTGCCGCGTTGTCGATGACGCCGCCGGTTATGCAGGCGCTGCGCACGGTGCACGGGGTGATCCAGCGCTTCAAGCGCCTGTCTACTTCACGCGATGAAAGCCGCTATGAAGTCACTTTGGTTCCGCGCTTGGCGCTGCTGGCGAAAAGCCATCAGCACGCGATTTACCAAAACCTCTCGGTGCCGGAGATCGTGGAAAAGATCCTGCGCGATCGCCACGGTTTCAAAGGGCAAGATTTTCTGTTCACGCTGGCGCACACCTATCCAAAGCGTGAACTGGTGATGCAGTACGGCGAAAACGATCTGCAATTTATCAGCCGCCTGCTGGCAGAAATTGGTATCTGGTTCCGCTTTACCGCCGACCCTAAACTCAATATCGACGTCGTGGAATTCTATGACGATCAACAGCATTACCAATTTGGCACCAGCCTGCCGCTGCGTAATCCGTCGGGCATGAATGACGTCGGCGTTGAATCGGTGTGGGGCTTAACCAGCGCTCATCAGGTGGTCGAAAACCGCGTCACCACCCGAGACTACAACTATCGCCAAGCCCAATCGTGGATGGACGGCGACGTTGACGTTACCCGAGGCGACAAAACCACCTACGGCGAAGCCTATCACTACGCGGATAATTATCTGGCGGCGGGCGACAAAAATAGCCCACAGTCTGAGTCAGAGAGCGGTGCGTTCTATGCGCGCCTGCGTCATGAACGCTATCTGAATCAGCAAACCTTGCTGCACGGTTTCACCACTTCGGCGGCGCTGTCGCCGGGGCAAGAGCTCAAAGTGGATGGCGATGCCCCCGAGGCGTTCCGCCAAGGTGCGGTGATCGTGGCTATCAGCAGCAAAGCGCGCCGCGACCAAAGCTACGAAGTTGAATTCACCGCCATCCCGTATTCTGAAAATATTTGTTTCCGCCCAGAACCCAGCGCCAAGCCGGTGATGGCGGGCACCATTCCGGCTCGCGTCACCAGCACCGTGGTGAATGACACCTACAGCCACATCGATAAAGATGGCCGCTACCGCGTGTCGTTTGATTTTGACCGCGACGAATGGCAGGCCGGATGTGAAAGCCTATGGGTACGCCAAGCGCGGCCGTATGCCGGTGACACCTACGGCCTACACGCACCGCTGCTGGCGGGCACCGAAGTGGCGATTGCGTTCGAAGAGGGCAACCCCGACCGACCGTACATTGCCTACGCGCTGCACGACTCCAAACACGGCGACCACGTCACGCTGCAAAACTACAAACGCAACGTGTTGCGCACCCCCGCCAACAACAAACTGCGCCTCGACGACGAACGCGGCAAAGAGCACATCAAACTCAGCACCGAATACGGCGGCAAAACCCAGCTCAACCTCGGCCATTTGGTCGACAGCCAAAAACAGCAACGCGGCGAAGGCTTCGAACTGCGCACCGACGACTGGGGCGCGATAAGGGCGGGCAAGGGGATTTTCATCAGCGCCGACGGCCAGCCAAAGGCGGGTGGGAAGGTGTTGGAGATGGGGGCGGCGCAAGCCTTACTTTCAGGGGCGCTCATTGAGATGCAAACGCTATCTGAAAGCGCTCGTCAAGCTCAGGCCTTAGCAGCCAGTATTGAAGAGCAGAAAAAAAGTCTCGAACAAAAATTGGATTCATTGCAGAAAGCGGTATTGTTAGGAAGCGCACCCGATGGCATTGCCTTAGTGAGCAGCAATAATGTTCAGTTGGCATCCGAAAAAAATATTACGCTCACCGCGAGTAAACAGGTGGATATTGGGGCAATTAAAAATTTCACATTAGCTGCTGGAGAAGTGATGAGTTTCTTCTCTCGTCTAGGTGCCAAGTTATTTTCAGCTAAAGGAAACATTGATATTCAAGCCCAAGGCGGAGAAATCACCACGTGGTCTACGCAGGATACCAATATAAGCAGTGGGAAACGGATGGTTCTTTCCGCACAAGATGAATTGATCTTAGTCTGCGGCGGTGGCTACATCAAATTGAAGGGCGGAAACGTTGAGATTGGTGGACCTGGAAAGTTATTGGTGAAAAACAGTGGCATTCAGAAACGGGGATCTGAAAGCATGAAAAGCGTCATGCACTCTTTTTCTCCTGAAAGTTTCAATGAACGATTTGTGGTTACCCATCCCATATCTGGGAAACCATTGGTCGATCAGAATTATGAAATTCATTTGCCTGACGGCAATATTGTCAGTGGAACAACGGATGCTGAAGGTCGTTCCTCAATGCTTGAATCTGAAGCTATTGATGGGCTAAAAATAGTGATTAAAAAATAGCAAAACACTTTATTTTCTAAATATGAATGGCATCAACGAGTGAAATCAAATACGGCTGTAGTTCGTGATGAAAGCCATATGTTTCATATGGCTTTCATGGAAAGGTCGTTTGTGGTCAGATAAACGTAGTCTGTCATTCGTCGCCTGATATAGCCTTTTATTAGTGATTGGGATTGGATGCAAAATAAGGGATGTGATAACAAATGAATATATCCCAGAAAATGATTTTATTGCTGTGCTGCTTCGCCTCTGGAACGCTCTTAAGTGGATGTATGACCAGCGGTGCGGCGTTTGGGTTAGGTGCGGGAGCTGTGCATGAAACTGAAACGGTAGAAAAAGATCCCAATCAGCCGCCGCCGGTGTATGGCCCACCGCAGATTATTTACCGCATTGATAGCGACCGCTATTTTACGCTAGAAAATTATGTGAGCTGTGAAAAAGGAGAGACTTTCTATAATAATAAAAAGAAAGATATTCATGTAAAAATATCCCCAGCCTCAGGATATCTGTTTAAAGGACGTTTGTATTGGGTATCTACACGTGATGATTATCTTGCCTTTCCTACGACTCATAATACTAATGCAGCAGTATGCATGGGGTCAGATAAGGGATGTAAGAATGTGATTACAATTACCACAGATGGCGGAAAAACACTTAATGCGATAATCTATGGGGGTTATACCTCCAATCCGACTGAGGATACTAAAGATTACGATATAATTGTTACTGATAATGGTTTCTATACCCTCTATTACTGGAATGGTGTTCGGCAAAAAAATAATGGATATGTCGATAAATGGAATTTTAGGCCTCAAAATAAAATAGCAGGTGTTTCTGGCCCTTTCGAACAAGGCACGGGTTGGATAGATAACGAAAATGTATTTCGTAATAAAGGCGATGTGAATCCAGAACTTATCAAAGAAATACCGGTTAAAGATATATCATTAATTAAACAACCTACGATGCAATGTAATAGGTCATTAATTCCACAGCAAAAATTAAATTAGAGTAGTGTTAATGTAATGGGGTAATTATCATTAAAAATGAAAGTTGAGATAAAAATGAATATACCCCAGAAAATGATTTTATTGCTGTGCTGCTTCGCCGCTGGAACGCTCTTAAGCGGATGTATGACCGGCGGTGCGGCATTTGGGTTAGGTGCGGGAGCGGTGCATGAAACTGAAACGGTAGAAGATGATCCCAATCAGCCGCCGCCGGTGTATGGCCCACCGCAGATAATTTACCGCATTGATAGCGACCGCTATTTTACGCTAGAAAATTATGTGAGCTGTGAGGATGGGGAAACTTATTACAATAATAAAAAGAAAAATATCCATGTATTAATATCTCACGCGTCAGGGTACCTGTTTAAAGGACGTTTGTATTGGGCCTCTACCCGTGATGATTATCTCGCCTTTCCGACGACGGATGATACTAATAATGCAGCATGCATGGGGGCAGATAAGGGTTGTATGAATGTGATTACCGTTACCACAGATGGTGGGGAAACGCTTAATGCGATAACCTATGGGAGTTATACCTCCGATCCAACAAGAAAGACAAAAAAATATGATCTAATCGTCACAGATAGCGGTTTTTATACTATCTATTATTGGGATGATGTTCGAGAAGAAAACAATGGATATGTCGATAAATGGAATTTTAGGCCTCAAAATAAAATAGCAGGTGTTTCTGGCCCTTTCGGACAAGGCACGGGTTGGATAGATAACAAAAATGTATTTCGTAATAAAGGCGATGTGAACCCAGAACTTATCAAAGAAATACCGGTTAAAGATATATCATTAATTAAACAACCTACGATGCAATGTAATAGGTCATTAATTCCACAGCAAAAATTAAATTAGAGTAGTGTTAATGTAATGGGGTAATTATCACTAAAAATGAAAGTTGAGATAAAAATGAATATATCCCAAAAAATAGTTTTATTACTGTGCTGTTTCGCTTCTGGAGCGCTCTTAAGCGGATGTATGACCGGTGGTGCGGCATTTGGGTTAGGTGCGGGAGCGGTGCATGAAACTGAAACGGTAGAAGATGATCCCAATCAGCCGCCGCCGGTGTATGGCCCACCGCAGATAATTTACCGCATTGATAGCGACCGCTATTTTACGCTAGAAAATTATGTGAGCTGTGAGGATGGGGAAACTTATTACAATAATAAAAAGAAAAATATCCATGTATTAATATCTCACGCGTCAGGGTACCTGTTCAAAGGACGTTTGTATTGGGCCTCTACCCGTGATGATTATCTCCCCTTTCCGACGACAGATGATACTAATAATGCAGCATGTATGGGGTCAGATAAGGGGTGTAAGAATGTGATTACCGTCACTACAGATGGTGGGAAAACACTTAATGCGATAATCTATGGGGGTTATACCTCAAATCCGACTGAGGATACTAAAGATTACGATATAATTGTTACTGATAATGGTTTCTATACCCTCTATTACTGGAATGGTGTTCGGCAAAAAAATAATGGATATGTCGATAAATGGAATTTTAGGCCTCAAAATAAAATAGCAGGTGTTTCTGGCCCTTTCGAACAAGGCACGGGTTGGATAGATAACGAAAATGTATTTCGTAATAAAGGCGATGTGAACCCAGAACTTATCAAAGAAATACCGGTTAAAGATATATCATTAATTAAACAACCTACGATGCAATGTAATAGGTCACTCATCCCACAGCAAAAATTAAATTAAAATAGTGTTTATATAATAATGGGATAATCATAATTAAAAATGAAAGTTGAGATAAAAATGAATATATCCCAAAAAATAGTTTTATTACTGTGCTGTTTCGCCTCTGGAACGCTCTTAAGCGGATGTATGACCGGCGGTGCGGCATTTGGGTTAGGTGCGGGAGCGGTGCATGAAACTGAAACGGTAGAAAAAGATACCAATCAGCCGCCGCCGGTGTATGGCCCACCGCAGATTATCTACCGCATTGATAGCGACCGCTATTTTACGCTAGAAAATTATGTGAGCTGTGAGGATGGGGAAACTTATTACAATAATAAAAAGAAAAATATCCATGTATTAATATCTCACGCGTCAGGGTACCTGTTCAAAGGACGTTTGTATTGGGCCTCTACCCGTGATGATTATCTCGCCTTTCCGACGACGGATGATACTAATAATGCAGCATGCATGGGGTCAGATAAGGGATGTATGAACGTGATTACGCTGACAGTAGACGGTGGTAAAACGTTGGAGGCTGTATCCTATGGCTTTTATTCATCGGATCCAACGGAGATCACTAAAAACTACGATATGATTGTGACGGATAAGGGTTTTTATATGATTAATTATCGGCTGCCAGATAGGAAACGCCCTGATACAGATCGATGGGTATTCGATTTATCCAGTCCTGTTGGTGTCCTAGGGCCTGATGGAAAAAACGATTTAATTGATGCTAATATAAAAGTACCGGAATACGGGGTTTACAGTTTTGATCTCTCTGATTTCATTTCTCCCTCTGGGCAAACAGAGATGCAGTGCAATAGGGCATTAATCTCACAACAAAAGTTAAAATAGAGTAATATTTATTTGATAGGAATGATCATTATTAAACATGGGAGTTGAGGTAAAAATGAATATACCCCAGAAAATGATTTTATTGCTGTGCTGCTTCGCCTCTGGAACGCTCTTAAGCGGATGTATGACCGGCGGTGCGGCATTTGGGTTAGGTGCGGGAGCGGTGCATGAAACTGAAACGGTAGAAGATGATCCCAATCAGCCGCCGCCGGTGTATGGCCCACCGCAGATTATTTACCGCATTGATAGCGACCGCTATTTTACGCTAGAAAATTATGTGAGCTGTGAGGATGGGGAAACTTATTACAATAATAAAAAGAAAAATATCCATGTATTAATATCTCACGCGTCAGGGTACCTGTTCAAAGGACGTTTGTATTGGGCCTCTACCCGTGATGATTATCTCGCCTTTCCGACGACGGATGATACTAATAATGCAGCATGTATGGGGTCAGATAAGGGATGTAAGAATGTGATTACAATTACCACAGATGGCGGAAAAACACTTAATGCTACTACCTATGGAATTTACAGCCAAGACCCGACAGGTATTACAAAAGATTATGATATGTTGGTGACAAATTCTGGATTTTATATAATTGATTTTAGCGGTGAAACAAGATTTGATAACATGGCAACGACTTGGAAGTGGACATTTGACCCAGATGAAGAGTCTACTAAAAAATATGGTTATCCAGGTGCAACGGGCCCAGATTCGCAGGATGGATTGCCTATGGATGATATTTCTAAAGTAAAACAAGTTCGTATGCAATGCAACAAGTCATTAATCCCAAAACAAAAGTTAAATTAGAAGAGTATTTATTTGATAGGGATAATTCAAAGTGAGAGTTGAGATGAATATATCCCAAAAAATGATTTTATTGCTGTGCGGTTTCGCCTCTGGAACGCTCTTAAGTGGATGTATGACCGGTGGTGCGGCGTTTGGGTTAGGTGCGGGAGCGGTGCATGAAACTGAAACGGTAGAAAAAGATCCCAATCAGCCGCCGCCGGTGTATGGCCCACCGCAGATAATTTACCGCATTGATAGCGACCGCTATTTTACGCTAGAAAATTATGTGAGCTGTGAAAAAGGAGAGACTTTCTATAATAATAAAAAGAAAGATATTCATGTAAAAATATCCCCAGCCTCAGGATATCTGTTTAAAGGACGTTTGTATTGGGTCTCTACCCGTGATGATTATCTTGCTTTTCCTACTACTCATAATACTAAAGCAGCAGTATGTATGGGGTCAGATAAGGGATGTAAGAATGTGATTACGCTGACAGTAGACGGTGGTAAAACGTTGGAGGCTGTATCATATGATTTTTATTCATCAGATCCAACAAAGATCACGAAAAACTACGATATGATTGTGACGGATAAAGGTTTTTATATGATCTATTATCGATTAGAGGGGCGAAAATATCCTGTTACTGATCGATGGGTGTTTGATCCTGTTGGACCAGTAAGTGTTTTAGGCCCTGATGGAAAAAATGATTTAATTGATGCTAATATAAAAGTACCGGAATACGGGTTTTACAGTTTTGACCTTTCTGATTTCATTTCTCCTTCTGGGCAAACTGAGATGCAGTGCAATAGAGCATTAATTCCGAAACAACCTAAATAACATGCTGAATCTACTCAGAGAGTTCTCTGGATAGATAGTTAAGACTATATATAATAGCATCTGTAAATACTCTCCTAATCTGATAGTTTCTTAGTAATTAAACTACCATTACACAATTTAATAAATGTCTATTTAATTTTTATAGGAAATAATAATGGCGACGCGTAAAGTTAAAATGAGCACTAATCCTAACGGTGAGCCTTATGCGCATTCAACAACATCCAGCCAAAATATAAATGTTAATGCTGAAGTGCAACCGCCATTGCAGCTTCCGGGGATTATTATCTTTGTACACGGTGTTAACTCTGAGGGGGAATGGTATGAATCTGCAGAAAGATACTTATGTGATGGATTAAATGAGAGGTTAGGGCTAAATGAAAAATCTGAGTATAAACTTAAATCAACTTCAGTTCCCCAAGCTCATTGGGAAACCGAACAATATATAGATATTATTTCTGGAGAGACAAAAACTCGGAGAAAATGGACTGTTCCTTCAAGACAAGTTAAAGAGGGAAATGAAGGCCGTTCTCCTGTGATTCGTTTTTATTGGGGCTACAGTACGGGGCATAAAAACGCGGAAAATAAAGAGGAGTACGCGATTCCGCTCAAAAACAAGCAGGGTGACAACTATTATGATTTAACCGAAGATGAGCGGAAAACGAAGGGGCCTTTTTATTGGGGCGGTGGGCCATTCCAAAATGGTTGCAATCAATTAGTGAGCCTGTGGAGTGATACTGGGTTTGATAACTGGCCTTCGATATTAGGCATTCCTATTCCCTTTAGTACCCAATTATTGAATGGGGAGCGCGACCGTCTGTTAACCAAAGCACCACCGAGAAAATACTACGCACATGCGGCCGGGCGTTTGGCCAAGCTGATTAAGACCATCCGCGATACGCACAAAGAAGACACCGTGACGATAGTGTCCCATAGTCAAGGCACTATGATTGCGCTAGCTGCTTCGGCAATAGAGGCTCCTGATGCGCTGTTTGTTATGAATTCCCCCTATGCCCTTGATAATGTTTTACTCAATTATATTACCTATCCACAAGCTGAAATTATTAGCGCGAAGGCCAGAGAGCAAACGCTGGTCAATATTGTTAATAAAATTGCGAAAAATAAAGACCGTTTAGCGAAGCAAAATAGCGGAAAACTGCTGGCTGGAGCCACCTGCGATCGCAATAGTTGGTCGCCGACGGGGACCACGGTCAATGGTTTTCAAGAACGAGATAATCATGGGAACACGTATATTTATTGTAATCCACACGACAGGGTGATGGGGTCATCGCCGCTGCGCAGCATTGGTTGGCAGGGTGTACCTAACGTTGATGGGAAAGCCCACAGCCTGTTCAAGAATGCCGGAGACACCCTATTTGTTCGCATGCTAGCGCGTAATACGCCCTGCGGGGGGAAACCGAACCCTATGACTCCTTTTAGCCACTTAGATAGTGATCCTTTCTGGGATAGCACCACCACATTTATGCAAAAGAAAACGTGGCCCGACCCAGCCCCGGGACAAACTCTTTGGGTTAATGGTCCAGAAGTTCCCTTCCCGATTAAATCTGACGAGATGAATAAATTTGATGAAGATTATCGAAGTAGGAAAAAACAGACAGGCGAAATTGGCTTCGGCTATGGGCAGATCGATGTAAAAAAAGGAGTGCCGATAGATGCAGATTACCGTTATTACATTTCTCTTTATGGCTATTTCGATCGAAAAATGCAGCGTAAACCGCCTTCAGGCTATTACCAGCCAGGACCTGGGTCTAAAGAAGATCGTGTCTCTTACGAAAAACAGTCATATGAAGAGATGATTGATGATGTGAAGCATTATGTTCTTCGCCCAACCGATCACAGTACCTTGCCGCAGCACGAGAAATTTTTAAAACAGGTCGTGGCCTATGATTTACCCATCGGGTTTTGCTGGCACTCTTGGGATAAACAATCGCTGGCGGCGCTGCGCAAGCAGGCTGACTGGCTAGAGAGTGATGAGTACTTCCAAACTGGAAAGATGGATCTCCCAGATATGCCCAGTATCATCCTAAAAGATATTGCTACCGATCTGGCTGAGAAAAAAACCGAGGCGCTGGCCCAAATTCACGAAATTAATGCAGAAGCCGATAAACTCAGACGCAGCTAGAGGCAATGATGAAAAAAGTGGTGGTAATAGGCGATCCCATTTCTCACGGCGGTAGCGTTATTTCTGCATCGTCGAGTATCGATATTAATGGGAAGAGAGCAGCGTTGCTCGGTGATACGGTTAACTGCGCCAAGCATGGAACAAATCGAATCAAGCAGTGCGATATGTCCTACGACGAAGAGGGTAAAGGCATTGTGGTCGATGGTTGCCAAACGGAATGTGGTGCGCAGGTAATCGCAACATTAAGCGATATGGAGATTGAATAATGGCATGGTCAGTGCCGAATAAACGCCCTCCTGTGCAGGAGAAAATAGCCTCAGCGTGGATTTGCGTATTAATCCTCTTATTATGCTTGTTGGCGACTAGCGGCTGGCTGGTGCTGGCTAAAATGGAAAGCTGGAGTACATTTTTACACAGCGCGCAGGCAATACAGATAAGTGGGATTGGATTTGGCGTAGCGATGCTGGCACTCACGGTATATCTGATGCCGATCGAATGGAATAATGCAATTTATGCCAACTGGATGAACTGGCGTGCTGAGAAGATGCTGCGTTGGCAGGAAAGTAGACGGAAATCGGCTTATTTAGGCGCGTCGGCGATACTCAGTTCAGATACTCAGTTGGTTGATAAAGTCGCCGGATTAGAACTCTCTTCAGCAGAATATGTTATGCCGCCGTTACTCTTTGCTGAACGTAATATCCCGCCTGGTTGTGAACGATTTCAGGCAATATATGAAGCATTGTTAATCATGATGCGCTCAGAACTGTTGAAAAACTCTCTCCCGCTCAATGTGTATATTCAAACTGCGTCACAAAATGAGGCTTTATCTTTATTTGAATTGGCTGAGATTTGGCAACGAATGGGGATCCCAGCCTATAACGATATCTGTTATTGCTCTGGGATGGACTATAACGCGTTGATGAATAAAGTGAGTAAATCAACCGAGGCGTCTTTACTCATAAGTATTTCTTTTTATAGCAAGGACTCATTGCAACCAATTCCAGAGCTGGGTAGTGCGTTACTATTTTCACCTCGCTTCACCGATGATTCATCGGCTTTACGAATATTTGGCGCAATGCCGTGCCATCTGTCAACGTTAAAAACAGACTTTGAACAAATGGCGTGTGTTCAACAACGGCCAGCATCGAGTATTAAAACACTCATTTTCAACGGTATTGAAAAAAGAGCAGCAGCGATGCTCGCCGTACAGCTTGCTGATTCAGGTGTCAGCTTGCATCAAGACAGTAAAAATCTTGGCATGGCTGATTTCGCATCATATTGCGCTGATTACCAAGGTCTAGCCCCAAGCTTCATGCTGGCGTCGGCGCACCAACTCGCTTCCCTTGATTATGGTAATCAGTGGCTGCTATTTAAATCGGATGGGGGAATTTATTTACAAACAGTTGGGAAAAATACCGCCGATAGTTATTCAGACGATAGTTATCCTAATGACAGTTATCCAGACGATAGTGCGCGGGCTTCATATACCTCAATAAATCATTTTCCATTCTCATTTATTTCGTTATCTGCATTTATTGTTAGCGTTGCTGTCTTTATATTAAATTCTGCAAATAATAATTCCACTGATAGCGCGAAGATATTTATTGTATTGGCTATTGTCTTTTCTGGTTTATTCTCTTTGCTTTTATTTGTTCGCCAAATATCCATTGAACGGATTTGGCGGGCGCGTTTTGTTAAGGCATGCCACGAATGATTATTATAGAGCAGAGTTTACAATGAAAAATAAGATGTCTGGGCTGTCAGTTAAAGCGATTTTAATCATACTCATATTAACCGTTGCGATTGCCTTTTCTTGGATGATTTTTAGTAATGAGCATGGCGAAGGTGATAAATATGATTTTATCATTGCTGCTTTAAGCGTTTTTTTGTCCATTATTGTTATTTTATTGGTGTACTCCATATTTCAAAGCAAGACGAAAGTCACAGCCAAACGTTATGAGAAAAATGGCGAAAATAAACACACTGAGGTTAACGGCCTTAGCTCGGTAACCACCCACCTCCGCGCCCGCCACGGCCTCCTATGGCGCAATAAAATTCGCATCCTGCTAGTCGTTGGCGAGAACGCGGCGGCGGAAGCTATCGCGCCGGGGTTAACTACCCAGCAATGGCTGGAGGGGCAGGGCACATTATTGCTGTGGGGCGGTGGTGTGCAGGCGGAGCCGGATGAGGCGTGGCTGTTGGGGCTGCGTAAGCTGCGCCGTCGCCGTCCGTTAGATGGCGTGGTGTGGGTGATGAATGAGCAGCAGAGCACACAGGCTGGCGTTATCGATCAGGGCTGTCGCCAGCTGCAAAAACGGGGGCAGATTTTAAAGCAGCAGGCACCGGTTTATCTGTGGCAGGTGTGTGACAGCGCGTGGCAGCAGGACGACCGTATTACCCAGCCGGTGGGGTGTTTGTTCCCCGAGAAAAACTCGCCGGAGAAATTGGTGGCCAGTTTGCAGAAGCTGGTCGCGCCGCTGCGTCAGCGCGGTATGACGCAGGTATTGTTGAAAAACAGCCATAACTTTTTATTACGTCTGGCAAATCGTTTAGAGCGTAAGGGCATCGCTCATTGGCAGCAGGCGTTAACGCCGATGCTGCGCGAATATGCATCGGCGCTGTCGCTGCGTGGGCTGATGTTTAGTTTGCCGCTGGCGGCCAAATCTGGCGTTGCTCAGCATGGCTGGCTGCCGGATGCGGCGTGGCAGGGCGTGTTGAACGATCGCGCAGTGCGCGGTCGTCGGGTGGGGTTCTCTTGGGAACAGAGCGCTTATTATGCCGTGATGGCGCTGGCGCTGCTGTGGTTCGCGGGCAGTATCCTGTCGTTTTTCACCAACCGTTCACAGATTGCCACGGTGCGCGATCAGGTTGATTTGCTGAATAAATCCAATGCTAAACCGATGGAACAGCTGGTTGCGCTACAGCTGTTTGGTAATACGCTCGGCCAGCTGCAGTATCGGGCCGCGCATACGGTGCCGTGGTATCAACAGTTTGGCTTAAGCCAAAATGACGCGCTAGAAAGCGCGCTGTGGCCGCATTACGACGCGGCGAATCTGCGGTTGATTCGCGGGCAGGCCGCCGACGAGCTACATCGTAACCTCAGTGAAATGGCCGCGCTGCCGCCCGATAGTCCTAAGCGCGCCAAGCTGGCACGCGTCGGATATGACAGCCTGAAAGCCTATCTGATGATGGCGAATCCAGACAAAGCCGATGCCGAATTTCTTACCCGCGTGCTGAGCGCCAATGAGCCAACGCGCACCGGCGTTGCCCCCGGCCTGTGGCAGGGAATGGCGCCAAGCCTGTGGACGTTCTATGCCGAAAATCTGCCCGCTCATCCGGAGTGGCGCATTAAGCCTGATACCGCACTGGTGGCGCAGGTTCGGCAGGTGTTGCTCAATCAGATTGGGCAGCGTAACGCCGAAGCCACGCTGTATCAGAATATGTTGCAGTCCGTCGCGCAAAACTACGCGGATATGGGGCTGGCGCAGATGGTGGGTGATACCGATGCGCAGTCGCTGTTTACCACTGAGCAGGTGGTGCCGGGGATGTTTACCCGTCAGGCGTGGGACGGTCAGGTGCAGAAAGCCATCGATGATGCGGTATCGTCGCGCCGTGAAGAGATCGACTGGGTGCTGAGCGATAACAAACATCCCGCCTCGGCGGATGTGTCTCCTGACGCGCTCAAAGCGCGCCTCACCGAGCGCTATTTCACCGATTTTAGCGGTGCGTGGTTAGATTTCTTAAACAGCCTGCACTGGAAGAAAGCACAGAATTTATCTGATGTGACCGACCAACTTACCCTGATGAGCGATGTGCGCCAGTCGCCTCTGATCGCTTTGTTAAATACGTTGGCCTATCAGGGACAAACCGGACAGCGCGGCGAAGCGCTATCGGATTCGTTAATGAAATCGGCGCAAAATCTGCTGCATAAAGAGAAAGCGCCGGTGATCGATCAGCGCGTCAGCGGGCCGACAGGGCCGCTGGATAGCACCTTCGGGCCTTTGCTCTCGCTGATGGGCAAGGGCGCCACCACGAACGGCGTGATGAATGCCGATAGTTCGCTGAGCCTGCAAACCTTTTTAACTCGCGTCACGCGGGTGCGGTTGAAGCTACAACAGGTGGCGAACGCGTCCGATCCGCAGCAGATGACGCAGCAAATGGCACAGACGGTGTTTCAAGGTAAAACGGTCGATCTGACAGAAACGCAGGATTACGGCAGCCTGATGGCGGCCAGTCTGGGCGAAGAGTGGAGCGGCTTTGGTCGAGAAATGTTTGTGCAGCCGCTGACTCAGGCGTGGCAAACGGTGCTGCAACCTTCTGCCGCCAGCTTAAATACCCAGTGGCAAACCTCGATTGTGGCGAACTGGAACAGCGCTTTTGCTGGGCGCTATCCGTTTGCTAGCAGTGGCAACGACGCTTCGCTGCCGATGCTCGGTCAGTTTATTCGCGCTAATTCAGGGCGAATTGAACAGTTCCTTACGCGCCAGCTAGCGGGCGTACTGCACAAAGAGGGCAATACGTGGGTGCCGGATCAAATCAACAGTCAGGGGCTTCAGTTTAATCCTGAGTTCTTGCGGGCCATCAATCAGCTAAGCCAGCTGGCAGACGTGCTGTTCACCGACGGTAGCCAAGGCGTGCACTTTGAGCTGCGCGCTCAGCCTGCGCGCAACGTGGTAGAAACCAATCTGGCGATCGACGGCCAACGCCTGCGCTATTTCAACCAGATGGAAAGCTGGCAGAGCTTTAACTGGCCGGGTGCTACCTACCAGCCGGGCGTGATGCTGACGTGGACCAGCGTTAACGGCGGCGCTCGCCTGTTCGGCGACTATCAGGGCACTTGGGGGCTAATCCATTGGCTAGAAAAAGCCAAAGTCACCAAGCTGGACGAAAGCAGCTACCGCTTAGCGCTGGATACACCGGACGGCCTCACGCTGTCGTGGATCCTGCGCACCCAACTGGGCAGCGGCCCGCTAGCGCTGCTGAAACTGCGCGGGTTTAGCCTGCCGAGCAAAATTTTTGTGGTGAACGCGGGCGCGTCAGACGCGATGGTCAGTAATAACAGCGCGTTGGGGGATGAATAATGCTACAGGGATTAATCGCAGCCAGCATGAACGGGCGCGATGCTTTGGCATTGGCGGGCGAGCAGGTGGCGCTGTGGGACAAATGGCTGTTACCGATTAGCGCCGATGCGCCAGCGGGGGAAGATCCGGGCTACGACGATGATTTTCAGCGCATGCGTGAAGAGGTTAACCGCCTGTCGGGGGCTGACACCGATCTTATCTGTCAGTTAGCCGAAAAGCTGCTGACCACCGCGTGCAAAGACGTGCGGGTGGCGACCTATTACCTTTGGGCGCGCCTGCATCGCGATGGAGAAACCGGGCTTGCCGATGGCTTAACGCTGCTGGCGGGCGTGGTGTCTCGCTTTAGCGATACGGTGCTGCCGCTGCGTGCGCATAGCCGCAAGGTGGCAATGGAATGGCTGACCAGCAGCAAAGTGCTGGATAGCCTGTCGCGTTATCCCGAAGTGGTGAAAGCCGACGTGGAGCGCACGGTGGCCGCGTTGGCGCTGTTGGACAGCGCAATGCAGGTGTGGCCAGAGGAGGAGCGTCCTTCGCTCGGCGGACTTTATTCGGCGCTGGATGCACGTTTAGCGCAGGCGGGCGGTCTAGATGCGGTGGTGCCGCAGAACAGCGCGCCAGCGGGGCAAAAGGAAGAAGCCGGTTCAACAATGGGCTTACCCACGCTCAAGCAGATCCAATCAGGACGTGATTTGCTCGATCAGGCACGCGAGCTGGCGCGTTACCTGCGCGATCAGCCGCAGGGCTGGCTGTCGAGCAGTCGGCTGATGAAAAGCCTGCGTTGGGATACGGTGCATCAGTTGCCGCCGCAGGATGCCTCGGGCAATACGCGCTTAACGCCGCCGCGGGCGGACAATCGCGCCCAGCTTAAACGCCTGTATATGCAACAAAGTTGGAATGAGCTGCTGGAACAGGTTGAGCGTATGTATGCCGAAGGCGTGAATCATTTTTGGCTCGATTTGCAATGGTATGCCTGCCAAAGCCTGAGCAAGCAAGGCCATCCTTATGACGCGTGGGCCGATATCGTGAAGCGCGACTTGGGCATGTTTTTAGAACGTCTGCCGGGGTTGGAAGAGATGACCTACAACGACGGCACGCCGTTTGCCGACGAGGTGACGCGCGACTGGATTGCTCAGCATGTGAGCGGCAATCAAGAGCAGTGGGCTGCGCCACCGGCGTCGACTCAGCCGCAGGGCGATGACGACGTGCTAGCGCTGGAAGGTGAAGCGCTGGCGCAGGCCGACAGCGATGGCGTTGAAGCCGCGCTGACGTGGCTAAGCACCCGCTCGGGCATTCATACCCCGCGCAATCGCTGGCTGCTGCGGCTGCTGATGGCGCGCATTGCCGAGCAGTACGGCAAAAATGAGATGGCGCTGCATCTGTTGACCGAACTGGATATCAATCCGTCCCAGCTGACGCTGGCGGAGTGGGAGCCTGCGCTGAGTTTCGAAGTAAAAGCTCGCCTGCTGAAACTGCTGCGCTTGAAATCGCAGCGTAACGATAGCGATAAAGCGGCGCTGGCGCGGCGTATGGAAACCTTGTTAGCCGGACTGGTGAACATCGATCCGGTGAGAGCCGCCGTGCTGTGTGGCTGATGCTGCCGCAGATTATTGCCTGATTTTGGTTTTACCTCCCCCGATTTTTTAACCTTTCTCATGAGAACACAATTCGCATGGATGACTTAACTCTGCGCTATTTTGAAGCAGAAATGCGCTATCTGCGTGAAGCAGGTAAAGAATTTGCCGAAGCGCATCCTGACCGCGCGGCCATGCTTAATCTGGATAAGGTGGGCGCACGCGATCCCTACGTGGAACGTCTGTTTGAAGGTTTTGCCTTCTTAATGGGGCGACTGCGTGAAAAGCTGGATGACGATCTGCCTGAGCTCACCGAAGGATTAGTGAGTCTGCTGTGGCCGCATTATTTGCGCACCATCCCGTCGCTTTCCATCGTGGAGCTTTCGCCGGACTGGTCGCAGATGAAACACAGCGAGCGCGTGGCTGGTGGTTTTGAAGTGATGTCTCAGCCGGTGGGACAGCAGAAAACTCGCTGTCGCTATAGCACCACGCAGGATCTCGATCTGCTGCCGTTGAATTTGTCTAAGGTGGGGTTGAGCACTGAGCCGGACGGTCGTTCAGTGATCCGTTTCCGCTTTGAATGCAGCGAGCTGGCCGACTGGGCGCAAATCGACCTTAGCCGCCTGCCGCTGTATTTGAACGCGGATAGTCCGGTGGCGAGCGCCCTGCATCAGGCGTTAACGCTGCAAACGCAGGCCATGTATCTGCGCTTACCAGAACGGCCTGACCGCCAGCGCATAGACGGTTATTTTTCGCCGTTGGGATTTGGCGAGCAGGACGGTCTGTGGCCGAAAGGGGAAAGCGCTTTTAGCGGCTATCAGCTGCTGTTGGAGTTTTTCACCTTCCGGCAGAAATTCATGTTTGTCGGTTTGAACGGGCTGGAGCAGCTTGAACTGCCCGCCGCACTGCCGTGGTTTGAAATTGAGGTGGTGCTGAGCGAGCTGTGGCCATACGACATGCCGTTTGACGCTGAAAATCTGCGTTTGCACTGTGTTCCCGTGATTAATCTTTTCCCGCTCGAGGCCGATCCGTTGCGCCTGTCGCCGTTGGAAACCGACTATCTACTGCGCCCGATGCGCTTGCAGGATGGGCATACCGAGATCTATTCGGTCGACAGCGTGGTCTCTTCGAAACATACCGGACACCAAACCTACGTGCCTTTCAGTAGCTTCCGGCACAAAGGCGGCATGATGCGTTACGACGCGCCGGAACGCTATTTCCATACGCGGGTGAAACGCGGTGCTTCTGGGCTGCACGATACGTGGCTGATCCTCGGCGGCGAAGCGTTCGACAGCGATAAGCTGTTGGACGAAGAAAACTTGTCGCTGAGCCTGACCGGTACTAACGGCCAGCTGCCGCGTAAGGCGCTGCAAAGCACGCTGTTGGATACCGTGGTGCAGTCGACACAAACCAAACTGTCGGTGCGTAATTTATGCGCGCCAACCATGCCGTGCTATCCACCGACGCGTGACCGTTTCCACTGGCGAGTATTAAGCCACCTGGGTTCGAATTTCCTGCCGATGATGGATAACGCCGAAGTGTTGCGCGGTACGCTTTCGCTGTATGACTGGACGGGCGACGAGCTTAACCGCCGTCGCTTAGCGGCGATTGTTGACGTGAAACATCATCTGATCCAGCGTTTTGAGAAGGGCTTTTTGCTGCGCGGCGTGGACATTGAAGTCACGCTGGATAGCAACGGTTTTTCCGGCGAGGGGGATATCAGCCTGTTTGGTGAAATGCTCAGCCGCTTCTTTGCGCTGTATGCCGATATTCATCTGTTTAACCAGCTTACGTTGATACTGCAACCTTCAGGGAAATGTCTGCAATGGAAAGAGAATCACAGTCAGCGCATTCCGGGCTAATAGCGGCGCTGCAAGGGCGCATGTCGGAGGTTAACGTCTATCGCTTTTGCCAACTGCTGGAGCGGGTGGCACCGGAAAGACCGGCATTGGGAAGTACCTCCAGCCCGCATGACGATCCGGTGCGTTTTCGTCCTCATCCCGGTATGGGATTTCCCGTTAGTGAGCTGAAATCACTGGAAAGTGACGAGTTTCACCCAGAGCGCCCACCGACGGTACGCACCACGTTTCTAGGGTTATACGGCGTTGATTCACCGCTGCCGACCTCATACCTCGACGATATTGCACAAAGGCGGGAAGGGCATGAGGCGCTGGAAGCGTTTCTGGATATTTTTAACCACCGTATCTTTACCCAGTTTTATCGTATTTGGCGTAAGTATTCCTATCCGGCCACCTTTCAAAGCGGCGGAACGGATGAAACCTCGCAGTGCTTATTGGGGCTGATTGGTTTAGGGATCCCCGGCACCTCTTCGCATATTGCCACGCCGGTATCACGTTTTTTGGCGTTGCTGAGCGTGATGCGTTTACCCACGCGCACCGCCGAAGGGGTGATGGCGTTAGTGAGGTTGTTGGCACCGAACACCACGGCGGTGGTCACGCCGCACGATCGCCAGCAAATTGTGCTCAAACAGCCTGCCGGACTGGGGCAAACACAGCGGGTTAATTTGTCGCAACGTGCCGTATTGGGGGCGACGGGAACGGATGTGAATACCCAACTGTTGCTCACGCTGCACACCACCGATTTGACCGAGGCAAAAGGCTGGCTGCCGGGTGGCCAACTGCATACCGATCTGATGGTTTTACTGCGCGTTTATCTGGGATGGCGCTGCAATGCGCGGCTAAAACTGGTGCTACCGACCGCCATGTTGCCGCCGCCGGTATTAGGTAAAACGCCGGTTCAGCTCGGTTTAACCGGCCTGCTTGGCCTGCATGCCGCAGCTCCTGCGGCCTTAGCGTTACCCAACGAGATCACGGTTAACTTGGGGCATTATCAAGGATTACAGCCGAATACGGCGAACAGAGAGGTTAAGCATGTCAATTTTCGCTTCTAAGCCCCGTACATTAAAGGCGACAGCGGTGGCGTTGTCCGCGCTGTTGCTGGCGGGCTGTGGCCTGACGCAGAGCGTGGCAGACGGCACGGCATCGGTGACTAAATCGATATTTTATAAGCAGATCAAAACGCTGCATCTGGATTTTAGCGCCCGCGAGGCGCTTAACACCGACGCCAACGACATGAGCGCGCTGTCGGTGCCTACGCTGGTGCGGGTTTATCAACTGCGCGATAGCAAAGCGTTCGAACAGCTGGATTATCAGAGCCTGTTGGTGGACGGCGATGCGAGCCTGAAAGCGGATTTGCTCAGCGAACGCGAAGTGGTGGTGAAACCCGGCACCGGTGCGTCGCTGAATATGCCGATGGAAAAAGAAGCCAAGTTTGTGGCGGTCGTTGGGCTATTCCGTATGCCTGATATGCAGAAAAATAGCTGGCGGTTGGTTATCGAGCGCGAAGATTTGCTGCCCGATGATCCACGAACTATCGAGCTGAGAAATAACGCGCTTAGCCTTAAACCGGTGAAGGACTAGGCCATGACGTCTCAAAATCCTTCATTGTATGAAATGCTGACGCTGAACTTTGGCGGTGAGCTGGATTTGCAGCGGGTGAGTGAGCGCGAACAGGTGATTTTATCGGTGCTCGATAATATGCAGCGCATCCTGAATAGCCGCGCGGGCACCTTGGCGCATCTGCCCGACTATGGCTTGCCCGACATGAGCCAAATCCTGCAAGGCATGCCGGGATCGGCGCATGGGCTGCTGTCGCTGCTTTCGGCGACGTTATTAAAGTATGAACCACGCCTTGAAAGCCTGTCGATTACGTTGCTCCCCCAAACGCGCAGCGGCCATCTGGAATACACCCTTGAGGCTCAGCTCAAAGAGCTGGGTCTGGTGCGCTTCGGCACGGAGTTTGCGCCTGAGGGAAAAGTGTTGGTACGCCATCTTAAACAGCAACAGTTTGTTTCCGCTTAGTTTTTCTTTCTTTTTACGGAGCTTCACCTACGCATGGCTTCTTTCTCCGAACAACATTTACGTACCGGCGGCGATCCGCGCACGCTGAGCGAATTTACCGCCCTGCGCGATGAGCTGAGTAAACTCACGCACCCCGCGCGTCCTGACGTCGATTGGCAAAAAGTGGAACAGCTGTGTTTGGGGCTCTTTCGCCAAAACGGGGTTGAGCTGCAAACTACCGCGTATTACACGCTGGCACGCGCGCATCGTGCAGGATTGGCAGGCATTGAAGAGGGGCTGGTGCTCGTCGATGGTTTGCTGACGCATCAGTGGCCGGTATTTTGGCCTGCGCAAACGCACGCGCGTATGGAAATTCTTGGCTGGCTTGCCACTCGCCTACAGCAGTTGCTGCGCGGCTATGTGTTTAAATACGGTGACTTGCCGATTATTTATCGCACCGAAACGCTGCTGGAGCATTTGGGCGAAGTGCTGGCGCGTCTGGAGCTCAAGCATCTGAGCCAGCTCGATGGTTTGTATCATCTAATGCATAACACCGCGCTTCGGCTGGAAAGTCTGGATGGCGATAATGCGATTCAGGGCGGCAGCACGCTGGCTGCTCGCCCGTCGATGTCGATAGCCGGGCCTGAAATGCAGGATGATTCACCGCTGGTGTATGTGGTTCAAGCCGAAGCAAAGCCGGTGATCATGCGGGTGGAAAACACCACGACCGGCATTCAGAAAAGCCATTGGGTTGGTTTTGCGGCTGGATTAATTTGTATGGCGTTGGTGGGCAGCGCAGGGCTGTGGGGTTGGAATTCGTGGCATCAGGAGCCGGTGCGCAATGTGCTGTTAGCCACGGTAGAACCGTTGCCGCAGCCGTTGTCGTCGGAGCAGATGAATACGCTGCGAATCGAGAAAGCGGACAAGCTACCTTCTTTAACGAATGAGATGGTGGCGGCCACGCAAAAGCAGTTGGAGACTATCAATAGTTTACCCGCACTTTGGTCGCTGAACTACGCCTCTCAGTTGGTTAAGCAGGCGCAAACGCTGTGGCCGCAGACGCCAGCGGTCGATCAGCTGGCCGCCGGTTGGTTGCTCAATTTGAATGCGCAGGCAGCGGCCAGCGATACGTTGGGCGATTGGCATATGGCGCAAAGCCGTCTGCAACTGCTCGCCAATAAGCTCAATGGATTAGACGAGCAGCGCGGGAAATATATGACCGTTTCTGAGCTGAAATCGTCTATTTTTGCCATTCAACAGCCGTTGGTGAAATCACCGCCGCTGGAAGAACTGCTGCGCCAACTGTCTGAACAGCAGAACGCCGGAAAAGTTTCTCCGGCGCTGGTTCGGCAGATCGACAGCCGTTTTAAGCAGCTACAAAGTCGTTATATGCTGCTGATGATGGAACCGAGATCGTTATAAGCTTAACTGGCTACGTCTTCAGACGTAGCCAGTGGTTTTACTCTTCTGCTAGCGCCGCTGGCGCTCTTTCAATCACCATCGTCTGGCTCTGACTCAGACTGATGCCCGCCGCTCTTAGCCTTTTCAAAATCTCATACAGTAAATCACTCTTGGTACCGCTCACCACGCGAGGACTCGCCACATAGCCCGTGACGCTGAGCACAATACCGTTTGGCCCTAACTCCTTGAAACTCACCGACGGTGCAGGAGCGGGCTGTATGGCAACATGCTGGTGATAGGCGTCGAGCAGGAGAGCGCGTGTTTGCTCAGGATCGATATCCAATGGGAAGGTGAGCGCAATCGTCACCACGCCCTGCGCATTGCCCATGGTGGCATTGCGGACGTTTTGCGAAATCAACTGGGAATTGGGCACAATCACGGTGGAACGATCGCTGAGCTGGATTTCAGTCGCACGGACGTTGATGCGGCGAATATCGCCCTCAACGCCGCTGATGCTGATTAAATCGCCAACTTTGACCGGACGCTCGGTCAGCAAAATCAAACCGGAGATAAAGTTTTTCACAATCTCTTGCAGACCAAAACCGATCCCAACCGAGAGGGCGCTGACGATCCACGCCAGCTTGTTCCACTCAATGCCGAGGGTGGAGAGCGTGAGTAAGATAATCAGCACGTAGCCGACGTTGGTGAACAACGTCACCAACGAGGCACGCATGCCGCGATCCATCATGGTTTTTGGTAGGAAGTCGTTATCCAGCCAACGGCGCGCGGTGCGCAGAATGTACCAGCCAATGACCAAACACAGCACGGCATTCAGGGCGTGCGCAGGAATAATGGTGAAGCCGCCTAACCCTTTACCGCGCCAGATTTCGATCACTTTTTGTAGCAGGGCGAGCGGGGTGGTTGAGCCATAGGTTCCGCTCAGCAGCGCGATAACCGCAAACAGCACCAACACAGTTTTGCCCACCGCGGCAAATAGCGTCGCGGCCAAAGAGAGATGCCGGTCGCTGAGGCTGAGCGTGCTTTTGAGTATTTTTCCTGAGTGATTGCTGGGCGTAAATACGCTTTCGCAGAGGTCGGTCATCAGGTGTATCAGTAGATATAAACAGGCTAAAACCAGCCATACCCAGATCAGCTCATAGGTGAGGAAACGCGCCAGCAGAATGTAGCCTGTGAGCAGAGAGATAATAATGGCAAACGAGGTGGCACTGATCGCCAGATGGATAAATCCAGCCAGCGCCGAGCGCGCGCTAACCTGATCGTTATTGGTGTTTCGCCCATGGCGCAGTCGGGTAACGCGCACTGCCATGAAAATCGCAATCAGTGCCACCAACAGTGACAATAACCCGCTGCAAAAAACCGTGGCGGCGATGCTGGCACCGACCAAATTATTGAGCTGTTCAAGAATGCTGAAAATGAAAACGGCGGTGGCAATAAGCGTTGGGAAAGGCGCTAAGGCTTTGGCGGCGTTATCGGAGATGTTTGGCAGTCGCCAAGAAGGATGGCGATTGGAAAGTAATGCATTGCCCAGTCCGGCAATCAGGCTGGAGAACACGGTGAGCCGCCCCAGCGTTTGCGCAAATTCGACCAACATCGGCGAGGTGTCGGGCAGGCGAATGAAGAGATAGCACAGAAAATGGGCGCTGGTGCCGAGCATGACGGCGGTGAGCACGGTGGTGGTGAAGGCGAGAACGCTGCGGCGTAGGCGTCCTTCGGGTAGCCAACGTTGCATCATGGCGCTGACGGGTTTATCTAGCACGATATGGCTGAAGACACCAAAGGCTAGCGCGAGCAAGAGATAAAACACCGATCCGGCTTTCCAACCGGGTTGCCAAGCGTTGTCCCACGCGTCGCTGAGTTGTTGATTAAAATCGTTGAATTTATCCAGATCGTGATTCTGGGAATAGAGTACTGGCGACCAAAAACTTTGTCCCAGAATGGTGCCTGAGTTAAGGGCAATTTGAGATTTTAACGCTGAGCGGCGCAGGTTATTAATTTGGGTCGAGAGATTCGCCGCGTTGGTTTTTACCGCATTAATTTGCTCAATTTGTTTATCTAGCTGGGTTTTGGTGCGGTTCAGCGTAATTCTTTGCTGGGTAACTTCCGGAGTTTCATCGGCGGCTTTGGGGCCGAGTACGTCGAGCTGCGCCTGTATCTGCGCGATTTCTGGCGTGAGTGCGGCGGCCTTGGCATCGGCCTCTTCAGCCAGCTGTAGCGTCTCGCTGTTGAGCTGGCCGAGTAATTTTTCATGCTGGGCGTTGGCGACCTGCTGCTTGATGGTGTCGAGTTTTTTCTGCAACACGCCGCTATCGACTTGCGTACTCGCTGTGACCTGCTGCGTGCTGTTGCTTGCGGCATGGCTCATGAGCGGCGTTGCTAGCAACATAACTAACAGCGCGTAGGTTTTTAGCATTTTCAGCATGTAAAAGAGATCTCGGTTGAGCATTAATCGGCTAAATATTCGTTAATTATAGAAAAAAAGGTAGGCGTTTTGTGAATCATTTTGTGAACTTGGTTACATGCAGGAGAGGTGCGAGGAGAAATATGGGCAGCCAAGAGAAACCATGCCGCCCATATTGACTTATGACTTGCTCGATGTTCCGCTTGCTCGGTATCCACCGCCGAGTGATTTGGTAAGGTTGATATCGGCATCGATCCAACGGCCGTGCAGCTCGATCAGCTTGGATTGTTCCGCTAACAAAGGAAGCTTAGCTTTTGCCACGTTAACGCCGCTGATTAAACCTGCTTGGAAGCGCATTTGGGTGAGCGACCAGATTTTTTGATCGCCGTCCACCACTTCGGTTTGATGCGCGCTTTGATCCGAAATTGTTTGGAGCTGGGTAATGCCTTTCGTGACTTCTGTGACGGCATTCACTACCGCTTTGTTGTAGCTGGCGATATTCAAGTTGCTGTTGCTTTGTACAATGCTGAGATTGGCGTTAAGGCGTCCACCATCAAAAATAGGTAGCGTTAAGCCCAATATGCCGCCCATTTGCTGCGCGGAGCCACGGAACAGATCGCTGAGGTGTAGCGCATCGTTCTGCAAGAATCCCATTAGGTTGATTTCCGGATAGAACGCGGCTTTGGCGGCATCAACTTGGCTCAGTGACGCGTCGATATACCAGTGTGCGGCTTGCAAATCGGGGCGGCGGGCCAGCAATTCATAGCTGAGATTTTGCGGTAGGGTGCTAATGACGTCGGGTAACGGAACCGTTTTGAGCGCAGGTAACGGCGTTTTCAGCCCGACAAGCGCCTGTAAGTTCGCCCGTAACAAGAGCAGATTGCCACGCGATGCGTCGATTTGCTCATCGATTTTGGTGAATTGCGTTTCCGTTTCAGTTTGTTCGAGCGAAGAGATAATGCCTTCGTTGTAAAGTTTGCGATCCGTGTCGGCAATGATCGCCTCTTGAGCTTTGACCTCAATCAGGATGTCCTGCAATGCCTTAACGGTTTGAATATCCCAATAGATTTGGGTTACGGCGGAGGAAACCAGCAGTTCACTTTCAGCCAGTTCCGCCTGTCGTGCTTTGTAAACGCCGAGCGCTGATTCTACCTGCGCGCGGTTTTTTCCCCATAAATCCAGATCGTAGCTGGCCTGCAAACCGAAAGTGCCGTTGGTATACCATGGCCCTGTCGTTCCTGCGGCGGGATCGTCAAGCGCAAACGGCCCCATCACACCTTCAGCCGACATTTTTTGGCGCTCCACGTCGGCACCGAAATTCACAATAGGTAAATCATCGGCGCGCGCCCGATCGGTTTGCGCTTTAGCAATTTCAACGCGTTGGCGAACCACGGCAAGGCTAGGCGAATCGGCAAGTGCTTGCTCAACCAGATGGTTGAGCTGAGGGTTGTGATAATTTTGCCACCAGTGGTTTCCCGGCCATGCGCGGAGTGCGCCTGCGGGGGCATCGTTGATGTGTATTTGGCTAAGATCGGTTTGCGGTAGCGGTGTTTTATCTGAATGAATCATCGCACAGCCGCCGATCGCGAAAGATAACGCGATAAGTAAACTGGAGCGTAATAGTTTTTTGTTAGGAATAATAGAATGATTTTTTTTATTTGTTTTATTCATGTGTTTACTTGAATTGATAATAATGGATGATGATTTCATTACCCATATTGAAATGGAGTCATTAGTCAGCGAACACTAAAGGCTTTTCTTATTTTTGTTTTATGCAGTTGTGCGGATATTGGTTATTTTCTCTAAAAACTAAATGTAGTTTTTATAATTAATTTGAATTAATAATCCATATGATTTTTTTCATATTCATTATGAATGGCTGTTTCTTTTATTTAATGAGTTAACTCCATTGTTAATACATTTATAACGTTGGTAGAACATCACGCCATTAGGCATATAAAATGCGTTTTCTTTGAATATTTTTGG
This sequence comes from Hafnia sp. CBA7124, assembly GCF_002355555.1. Lineage (NCBI taxonomy): Bacteria > Pseudomonadati > Pseudomonadota > Gammaproteobacteria > Enterobacterales > Hafniaceae > Hafnia > Hafnia sp. CBA7124. The sequence goes on from NZ_AP017469.1 coordinate 1,762,835, forward strand.
TTGTGTGCTGATTTTTCATCCATGCTTAGAGTTCGGCCTTTTTTAGGGATGACTCACGATGACAAAAACCACACTGTTTCAGTTCTTTCACTGGTATTACCCCGACGGCGGGAAATTGTGGCCAGAAGTGGCTGATAAGGCGGAGTATCTCTCGACGCTGGGAATAAGCCACGTTTGGCTTCCTCCCGCGTACAAAGGAGCCAGCGGCGGCTACTCTGTGGGGTATGACTCTTACGATCTCTTCGATCTCGGGGAGTTCGACCAGAAAGGGAGCGTGCCAACCAAATACGGTGATAGAGCGGGATTAGAACATGCGGCGCAGTGTTTGCAATCGCATGGGCTACAGGTGCTGTTTGACGCGGTGCTAAACCACAAATTGGGTGCGGATGAGAAAGAGCGTGTGCATGTGCGCCGCGTTGAAGAGCACGACCGCAATGATATCGACGATAGCGCTTTTGAAGCATTAGCTTACACCCGCTTCGTGTTTCCGGGACGGCAGGGGAAATACTCTGAGTTTGTTTGGGATTATCGCTGCTTTAGCGGCGTTGATTACATTGAAGAACCGAATGAAAACGGCATTTTTAAAATCATGAATGATTTCGGCGAAGATGGCTGGAACGACGATGTTGATAAAGAAAATGGTAATTATGATTATCTGATGGGCGCCGATATTGAATTTCGTAATGAGGCGGTTAATGAGGAATTAAAATTCTGGGGGCGTTGGTTATTGGATTCCGTGCCCTGCGATGGATTTCGCTTGGATGCGGTGAAGCATATTCCCGCATGGTTTTATTCCCAATGGCTAGATCATCTGCGTGAGCATTCTGGCCGTGAGTTGTTTACCGTGGCGGAATATTGGTCGCCGGAGGTTTCAGCGTTACAGAACTATCTGCATGAAACAGAAAACAAACTGATGCTGTTTGATTCCGTGCTGCATACCAAATTTCATCATGCGTCTAAATCGGGCAGTGATTACGATCTTTCGACGCTGTTTGCTGACACGTTGGTAGCAAGTGCCCCTGAGAATACGGTCACGCTGGTGGCGAACCATGATACTCAGCCGTTGCAGTCGCTGGAAGCGCCGGTGGAACCGTGGTTTAAACCATTGGCTTACGCGTTAATCCTGCTGCGCGAACAGGGCGTGCCCTGCGTTTTCTATCCCGATCTGTTTGGTGCGACCTATACCGATAAAGGTGATGACGGCCAAGACTATGAAATCATCATGCCCGTTATTCCTGAGCTTGAAAAATTGATTGAGGCTCGTCAGCGTTTTGCCAACGGTGCACAGCATGATTATTTTGATGCACCACAGTGTGTGGCCTTTGTGCGTGATGGTACCGAGGAAGCATCGGGCTGCGTGGTGATCATGACCAACGGTGATGTGGCGTCTAAGCACGTACAGCTGGCAGAAGGTTTGGCTGGGCGGCGGTTCTATGATTTCCTCGGTAATCATAGCGATGTAGTGACCACTGGCGATGATGCCAGCGCTGAGTTCCCCGTGTCGGCGGGGAGCGTCAGCGTTTGGGTTCTAGAACAGTAAACGAAAGCCTTAAAAAGCGACGTCGACGACCAGCGTATCGTTGTAAACGCCTGCGGGTGGCGTGTTCTGGGTGGGAAATATTTTAGCCGTATAGCTATAGGTTTTCGTCATGGTGTCAGGGCTGGTGGTGGTGGCAGCAGTGCTGCTCCAGCGCTGGCTGCCGACCGATCCCCAGCGGTTATTGCTGGTTGACTGATAGATATCGTAGCTGAGTAGATTTGCTGCGCCATTAAGCATGTTGCGTACGCCACCGCTGGCATTTTGCCCATCACTGATCCCCACGGTATAGGTTGCGCTCTTGGTGCAAACCAAGGTGATAGTCCCAGATTGAGTGCTAAAGCTACCTGCCACTGGCGCACTGCCGAAGTTGATATCGGGCGCGGTAATGGTGGCGCAGTCGTTTGTCACATTTAGGGTTACTGGAATGACTAAGGTGTCGCTACCGGTGTCGTTATTCAGGCAAAGTACCAACGCTCCGGCGGTACAAATATCCCAAGTGACGGTGAGCGTGATACTCGTTGCATAGGAACCCGCGGCCACGGATTGGGCAACAGTGCTCAGTGTGAAGGGTAATGAGTACTGTTTATTAGTTAATAACCCCAAGAACGTTGAGCTAGGAATAGATTGCGTACCGTTGACGCTAATCTCGGTGGCTGATGTGCAAATTGGGGTAATACACATCAATCTGAGTGGGATTGTATCCGTCGTGCTGCTGGTTAGGATCGCGCGGGAGCCGCTGGTTGTCGTAGCACTGGTATAAGCGACGACGATGGAGCCTGGGGCCGCAATGGCGAGCACGATAGGGCAGCTTATTTGGATATTGAATGTTTGAGACTGGGGTGTGGAGCTCATGACGACAGAGCTGACAGTGCCATAGTTGACGATGATGGGTTTCGTCAGCGTGCAGTCGTGGGTGGTCGCGGCGCTGGCTGAAAATGAGAGAAATCCCCCTCCGAGCAGAATAATAATGACGGCAATAATAGCTCTCATCTTAGTTGTTCTCCGCAGTAGCACTCAGTTGGCAGATAAAGGGACCATAGGTGCTTAACTTTTGTGAATGATTTTCAGGCAGGCTGAAATTGACGATGCAGTTTTGCCCATTGGGCGTGCGTACGTGCAGCGTGTTTTGATGTTCTAAATTTTCCAAATAGGCCAATCCGTCCCAGCCGACGTAGGCATCCGCTTTTCCCTGCTGCGATACGGTGCTCGACAGAGGGATAGCGGCTCCGGTTTGATCGTGCAAGATCACGCTGGCAGCACGGCGTTCGCGCACTGGGAAATGCACCACATAACCACTGTTGCGGCGCACAGAAATACGTTGTTCCGTGGTATCGGCGTAAATATCAGCAGGCAAACTTAGGGTATCAATGCTGAATTTAGACGGATAAAACGAGGAGACACCCGGCACCAGCATGTATCCTTGACGGTTTGTGGTGCCTTTGGGTTGGTTTTCAAAATTAACCCCAATATTGGGGTAGCCATCGGTACTGACGATCACAAAGGAATCGTTGATCTGATTAGCCGTCAGCAGCGTGTTGTCCATATAAACCAACGCTCCCATCATTTCTCCCCACTGGGTATAACGGTCAGATGGGCCGTAAACGCCGCCTTGTAGCTGAATATGCTCATTACGCCAGCCGAGCGTGGCCTGCTGATAGTTACTTTGTTGTGACTGATTGGCGTAGGCCAGATTCCACTTAAACCCGCCGTCGCTTGGCATTGCGTGGTCATAGTTGACGGTTTGTTGATTCTCGCCTGTAGCACTGCGCTGGGTTGTCACACTGACGTTATCGAACGCGTTGAACGGAATTTGAATCGATAGCGCTAATGCCCAATCTTGCTGCGAAGGATCGCGGCTGGCTGACACGTAAACGGTGCTGTTGCCCCACAGGCTTTTATTCCACGACAGGTTGAGCAGTCGGGTACGATCACCCGCGAAGCTTTGGATATCGAAATAGGCCAGACCAAAGCTGCCGAGTTGGTCTAGCGAAACTGCCGCCGAGTATTGGTCGCTACTTTTGCTTAGTGAATAAGAGGACTGGTTGGAATTGCTCTGTGGTACGTCGTACAGCGCGAGGTTACCAAAATTTTTATCGCGGCGGCTGTGCTGGGTGCCAACGTTGAAACGCGAATTGCTGTATTGATATCCCCAGTCATATTGATTTCCGCCTTTGCCATACAGGGTGCTGGTGGTTACCGAGGTATTGAGTACGCCAAAATAACCCAGTTTAATCACAGTACCGAGCCCGCCGAGTGCTAACTCTGGTGCGCCTTCGGCGTGAGATTCCAGCGTGAGGTAATCGTTGATTCCGTAACGATAGGAACCGCTGGCGGCAGCGCTTCCATAGGAGAAATCTTTTTCGCCGTAATCACGGCGTATTGCGCCAAGCGATAGTGTTGCGTCTGAAAGTCCGGGCTTCAGTAAGGTACTGGCGACATAAAAAGGCTGGGTGGTGGAGACGCGACGTCCCAGCGCATCGGTGGTGACTAAAACTGCCTCTCCCGCGCCGTTGACATACGGCAGGTTGGTGAGGGTGAACGGACCCGGCTCAAGGTTCGTGCTGGCCGATTGGTAGCCGTTAATAAAGAGGTCGGCGGTGGTCGGCACTGCCGTTTGTCCATTAAAGGCGGGAAGCGGATAGGTAATGATGTCGGGGCGTACGGAGAAATCGCGACCGACTGTAACGCCGCCTAAACGCACACTGTCACTCCAACTAAGTGCACCGGTGATTAAATCTCCCACTTGCCAACTGAAAGCGTGCGCTTCGTTCACGCCGCTTAGCGTAGTGTCGTAACGCCGAAACCCATCGTTGTTGTCGCCGCTGTTACCGCCAAAGCTTTTGCGCAATATGCCGGTGCTAGAGAGCGTTGCCTCAGGAGTGAAAATACGAAATTCGTTCCACGCTGACGAAAGGGTGGATTCGCCCTGAGTATGGCTGGTGTATACGTCATAGTTAAATAGCGCACCGCGACCGGCAACGGCTTGGGTTTGTTGGTTTGGGGTACCGGTGAATATCGATTGATTAGGCAGCCAGCTCGTCGGAATGTCGAGCAGTAGGCGCTGGCCTTCGCTGTCATAGTGCGTTTCGATTTCTGTATCAGCGGTTAAATCTGTTTCTGGCGAGGAAAACTTATCCGCAGGCAAACCAAGACCAATGAGCTCCGACGATTGGATGTAAAAATGACCGTTGCGTTGGATGACTGGAATGAGTTTGCCAGTATCGAAACGGTTAATGACCAAGGCTAAACGAAAATGTTGATCCTGATTGACAATATTTGCGGTGGGAGGCGGTGGCAGCTCACTGTTGCCCGGTTCGCCAAGTGCGATACCGGGCAAACTTAATGTGACCATAAGCTGCACAGCGTGGCTGCGCCAAATCCTGATGGCTTTCACGGCGGTATCTTAACGGGCTGGGGCGACTATTGCGCTGGGCCTGACTGCCAGATCTTGCTGTCGCTATTCACTTCAGCTTTTAGCGTTTCGCCATGAGTCACACCTGTTGGTAATGCCCAAGTCCGATAGGATCCGGCGAGAACGTAACCTAATAGCCCATCGGCTATCGTTCTGCCGTTAATCGATACTTTGCTCAGGCGTGCATGAACGTTACCACGGTTGGTGACCTCAATGGCTGGATGGCCATTATTAGTGGTCATTTTCCAACTAAGTTGGCTTTGGCTAAGATGCACCGGTTCTGCCGCATTGCGCTGGAAATTAACGCCGTCGCCATAAACAAATAAAGGCAGCGAATAGCGCATTAAAAGTGACACGCCGGCCTGAGACCCCGCGGAATGTTCTGCTGCTGGAACTTCATCTATCAAAATACGGAACGCTTGTTCTTGCCCAGCAGGCGTAGGGGATTGGCGGATTAGCCTGATTAATTGTTTTTTTCCTGCCCCGATATTCACAATGGGAGGGCTTGCAACAACGTCTTGTTGGCTCCGATAATTTTCTTCTCCAGCAACCTGTTTCCAGCCAAGAACTCTAATTTGCATCGTTGCGGCTGTAGAGCCTTTATTTTCTAGCCATAGCTCAGTGGCATTATCGTTGGCACCTAAGGCGGGATCGATCGGCCAGATCAGCATATTTGTGGCAGCGTTGGCATTTATTGTCGCGACGGCGCCTAATAACGTGCTACCTAGAATAATGCAAAGATGACGTGTGGAGCGATGCAGGTTGCTCATTATTATCTCCTTGATTTACCAAGTGAGCGTCACCGTTAATGTATCGGTGTAGCTCCCTGAAGGGCTAAAGCCGTTAAGTTGTAATACGCCGTAAATCGGCAAAATAATGTTGTTATTAGAGCTGGAAATATTGAGCGGAACGTTTTGGTTCACGATGATTTCATTGGTATGCGCCGCATCGGTATAAATACGATAGGGTAGTTGCAGGCTATTTCCGCTTTGCATCACATTGCGCACCGTTGTGAAATTAGAGCCCCCATTAATCGCCATATTTAGCGTTACGCCGGGAGTGCATGCCAGCGTTAGCGAGGTATTTTGGACAAAAGTACCGTTAACACCGCCGGTACCCGTGCCGGGATAGGTACCGAAACTCAGGGTTCCAAACAGGCTTCCTGTGCCTAGAACAGCGCATCCTGCCACGATGGTTGCCTGCGCTTTGAACTGCGCGGTGATGATGGCGTTGGCGCTCCCCACAATGAGCCCCCACAGCAAAACCACCGCTAAAAGCGACTGAAGCGCTACCTTTAATGCGCACCACTCCCGCGTTTTCACGGTAAATTAATAAGTAATGGTAATGTTTAAAGTATCGGCATAAGCACCTGCTAATACGTTAGTACTGTTCGCCACCCCAACGATTTTCCCCCAAAGTGCATAGCTGTTAGTGTTTCCACTCGTGCTTACTGCGGTTAATACTGCGCCGTTGGCTAACGCCGTGGTCATGGCTGATGTGCCATAAACGCTATAGGCGATACCTTGGGTGGTGGCGGTTGGGCTGATCAAATATCGCCCAGGAGTGCCTACGGTGCCATAGACCGTGGTAGGGGCTGCGTTAAGGCTGCTGGTGAGTGCGACGGTATAGCTGGCACCTGCCGTGCATTGCACGTTGAATGTATTGCCGCCGGTGCCTCCACCGGTAAATGTGGCAGACAACGTGTCAAAGGTAGCGACAGATGTTCCAAAGTTCAAAGAGCCGAAGTTAACACCTGTTTGAGCAGGTGAGCCGTTCACTAAACAACCGTTGGTAAGTGTTAACGTTACGGCAACGGTACCTGTTGTGGTAACTGCCATAGCCGGTGCTGAAAATAAGCCAGCGCTAGCTGCGATTGCGAAAATAAACCGTAGCTTCATCGTCCATCCCTCATGGTAAGTAGACAGCTAAACAGCAATTAATTTTCGACTGGTGAAATGCGCAAAGAAAGCAAAAACTTCAATAATTCTTATATTTCAGGCTTATATTACAAATGTAGCCTAAGTGATAAAAAATCACCACTACTATGTGACAAAACATAATTTGCTGTTATTCAGGGATAAATTGGCGGAAATGAGAAGTATTCTTATTTTGTGCTCGTGAGTATCAAAAGCGGAAAAATAAGGAGTAAAGATTCGTTAACGAAAAAGGGAATAAAACTAGCCAGCGAGGATTTTTGTATTATCAATAAAAATTGATAATTTGCAGAAATATTTTCTGGGGAGTAGCATTGTTATACACATTAGTGGTCATGCCTGATGGGCAAATAGATTATGCAATCCTTTCATGCTTTTCTTAAAAACAAATCTCAATTCATGGCAGCGTTTTGGTCGATAATGATTATTATCTGCGAAACCTCCATTGCGCTATACATCATTCGAAATATTTGATTACCGCACAACCGCCATATGGCGCATGATGACAGTTGAGTTAAAACGATCTATAGATTAGTTTAAATTCACTGTCGTTGTTTTCTGCGCGGGGGAGGTTAGCGTGTTAACTCGAAAACTATTAGAGTCGCAAGACTATGCCAAAACCTACTCGGCCTTAGAAAACCTGTTCTGGACACCAGCACAGCTGGATGCGTCTTTGAATCAGGTGCTTGAGACCTGCCCTGAAGGGCAGGGGATTTGGGTTTTTGGCTATGGTTCACTGATTTGGAATCCGTTGCTTGAATTTACCGAAGCGCAGCCCGCATTCTTAAAAGGCTGGCAACGTGATTTCAATATTCGTCTACTCGCCGGGCGTGGTTCTGAATGTACTCCGGGACGTATGCTGGGGTTAAAGCCGGGAGGTGAGACGCGGGGGCTAGCATTTCGCTTATCGGATGAAAATGCGCGTAGCGAACTGCAGTTGCTTTGGACTCGTGAGATGCTCGCGGGAGTTTATACACCGCAGTGGTGTTCGCTGGCTCTTGAGGATGGCCGAGAGATTAAAGGCATTACCTTTATCACCGACCCTGAGCATCCGCTCTATGAGTCTTGTTCGGCGCTAAATACTGTGGCGGCTCTGATCTCTCAGGCGACTGGTGTATTAGGCACCAACGCAGAGTATTTATTCTCTTTAGACTCTGCGCTAGAACAGCATCGTATGCCCGATCACAACATCACACAGCTGGCGCGCTGTGTGCGTCAAATTCAGCAAACAAAGTCACAGTGATCATCGATGTTTATTTCTTAATCGTTTCGTAAACTTAGGCGGACAGGAGATGCCCGCCTAGGGATTGTGTGATAATTGACGCATGCGTCACAGAAGAGAATAATCATTCCCGTTGGGTCGTTAGCTCAGTTGGTAGAGCAGTTGACTCTTAATCAATTGGTCGGCGGTTCGAACCCGCCACGACCCACCAACAAATTCAAAGGCTTGCATAAAAATTGCGAGCCTTTTGTTTTTTCAGGGATACTCTGGGGATACCTTGGCAAAAATCAGCTCTAAAGATTTCTCCATAAAAGCCCACCTTATTCGGTTCGCTTCTAATTGCGTATCTCGCTCGGTTGATGAAATTCCTTTCAATGAAATGCGTTGCAGCACTCAGGTCTATATCGACTTCGGACGACACCGGTGGAATAAAATTGCGCAATATGCGCGAGGTTTCGGATGCTTGGGATTGTTTAGTCATGGGAAAAGGGTGGCGCCAAGGCGCTCCAACGGCAATATGTGATAATTGGCAGGAAAATCATACAACAAATTCATATGTTTTTAATCCTTTATCTAAATTGATTGGCGTTAACACAAAACACGCAATGTTATTAATTATAAAAATAACACACGGTTATTGGTTAATATTTGCTAATAATTTTTAACTAATTGCCTAGGTGATTCTCACTAAGATAGATCTGGTTAGCAAAGTTTTTTGATCATGGAAGAGTTTTACTTAAAATTCAAAGGGTGATTTATGGGAAATAGAACAACTATTAATGGGAAGGGATTGGGGCTAAATGGTGATAAAACATCTACGGGAGCTACCTGTGTTTCTAGTTATATTGGTTTTACAGAAAATGAGAAATTACCATTGCATGTAGGGGATAAAACTTCGCCGTGTCCTAAATGTGGCAAAATTGGTGAAATAGTTACTGGTGATTCTGCCCTGGTTTTTTTTGATTTAATCTCAGCAGTTGATGGCTCGATCATTGCTTGTAATTGCCCCCTTGGGTCAAATTTTTTAATTGTACCAACCGGAGAATTCCTTGAACCTGTTGCGGAAAATGGCTTTTGGAATGGTTATACTATTGGCTTTACAAATAGTAATAGCATTACTCCAGAACAATATGCACAAGCTGCTCACCAGCATACAGAACAAGAAGATAAATCACCAGCAACCTGTGCCTGCAATCGTGATATCACAGCGGATGAATTTAGCAAAATAGCAACGGGTTTGACAGCCGATGAGATGCAAATATATTTAGATTCAATTAATCTTTGGCTACCATGGTTTGGGATAAATACATGTCGAGAAAAAACACATTTTTTAGCACAAGTATGCGGTGAAACGAATGCATTTAGGTATATGTCTGAAATTGGTGGGGTACAAGCCACATATGCTCCATGGTATGGGCGTGGCTTACTTCAGTTGACAGGGAAAAATAATTATCTGGCTTATGATGAGTTTTCAGATGATATGATCATATCTCATGAAAATAAACTTTTAAGTCTTCCTCATTCACTCATATCAGCACTGTGGTATTTTTGTAACAAAACAAGTTGTTTAGGTCACGCTGCAGAAGATGATTATAATACTGTCACATGTATTATAAATGGTGGATGCAATGGATATAATAATAGACTTGGTTATTTTAATAAAATAGCCACAGTATTGAAATCTGAACATCTTAATAAATTATGTGTAGATGGTGAGTTTCTTTTTGAAAATAGCTCTATTTATAATAACAAAACATATACCTTATCTTGGGCATTGTGGCATGATGCAAGCACAAAATTTCAAGGAACAAACAAAGAAAGCAATGAAGCTAAAAAAGGATATGAAAGGGCTAAAGTTCTATGGGGGGATGATTTGTCTCGAAAAAATGAAACAACAAAACTTTATGGGATCTATAGAAATCATATCGGCGCATTCATTAGACATAAATTAGGAGATCCATCATGAAGCTCTCCCTTTCTTTTTTTATGCTTATAATTATTCCAATTAGCTCATTTTCCGCAGACTTTAACCGAGACATCCGTTGCCTCAGTGCTAATGCAAAAAATGGTGGGAAAATAAATTTAATGTATGTTGATGTTTCTTACGATAAGGATAACTGGTCTTCAAACTATGTGAAATATGAAAAATCCAGCAAACCGATAACCCTCATTCCAGTTAATATTAAAGCAGTAGATGATGGAACTAAATCCAATGAAATAACCATCAGATGGAAGGAGTTAGTTGATGGTAAGTATATTGGTGAGTATTCAATGGTTTCTCAGGGTGTATATGTAGAAGCATTTACATACCAAGACCAAAAAGGGAATTTATTTTCATTTCAAGATAATCCCAAGCTACTCTCTGCTGATGGAGAAACGTGTAATTGGAAAAATAAATAGCTAGTAAATGAAAAAAACGAGCCTGTCCTTAATTTTGTAAAAGGCGCACGAGTAACGGCAGAAGATGCAGCACCAGTAGTTCTTTGCCTCTTGGAATCCCAAATGTAAAAACAGCAATAGATAAGGCCATTGAGAAAAAACGTTGTTCTGTTGCACTTTCTGATGTGGTCGTAACACAGTTCAATCATTCATTCTTGATTGGTAAGTTTGGTTTTATTGTTGAAGGCACTGAGATCATTGATCGCGCACAGCCTGGTTGTGAAAACGTCAGCTGATCGTAAAATTAACTTTGGAAGTTTGGTGTAGAACATCGCGTTAAGCATTTTCTGCTGTTATTAGATAATGGGGCTAAGAGCTCAATTAAGCTTAAGCGAGCTGTCGAACAAAAATATCCAGATTAAAAAAATTCAAAGGCTTGCGGTAACTCGCAGGCCTTTTTCATTAGATCGTTCAGAGTGTATTTCTATCTATAGACCCATTCATCCACTATCACATTATAGTGGCGACGATGAGCCAAAGCATGGCTGTTATATCTTTTGCGCAATATCCCAGATAAAGCCAAAGGGATCTTTCACGCGTGCTTTTAAATCACCCCAGAACATTTCAGTTGGCTTACTCAGCACACTGGCGCCAGCTTGTTTCATAGCTTCTACCAACGCCACTGTGTCATCAACGTACATATAGAAAATGAACGGTGTTGGTGAACCTGATGTTTGTGGGCTGCTTAAGTCAGAGTCCCAGCCTTCCTTATTTATCGTAAAGTTGGTTCCACGATAGCGAATGCGTGCGAATAACATTTGTCCATTATCGTCTTCCAGTTCTGCAATAGCCACCATCCCCATCGAATTGGTGTAGAAATCAACTGCAGAACTAACATTGGGAACGTTAAGCGCAGTGGTTAACCAAGTTAGCCCCATGCCTTCCCATGGATGGGTGCGATCTTCAACATTATTGAACCAGGTGAGTTTATCCATTTTTGTTTCCTTCAAAAATTAGTTGTTTAAATATTTATATGTATGAGTTCACATGTAGAAAAGTTATTTTCTGCAGTCGCTGCATTTTATCGGGAATTAAAAACAAATACTGTATATAAAAACATGTTAACGGTTAATTTATGTTGCTAGATTTGTCTGGTTTTTTTTAAAAGTTGTTATGTGAATGCTTGTTAGAAAATAGAGATAAAATTTATATCAATTATTCAGATAATTAAGCTCAATAACTAAGTATAAGAATGCATCAATAGAAATCATCATCCTTTGTTCATAGAGTGTTTAGCCAAGTGTCTATATAGTGCGTTGGCGTTCAAATAAAGAGCTAACGCCGCAAAGTGCGAGTGCCGGAGATAAGCGCCGGAATTGAACGTAATTTATTGATGTTATGGTCATGAGTGCAAGCAGTGAATCCATTAGCGCACTAATTACTAAGTGCGATAGCAATAATTGCTAATTATAACTCACGGTATTATGACATAGTGATTTTGCCCCGTTAAAGAGCTAACACCGCCGAGAGCGAGTGCCGGAGATAAGCGCCGGGATGGGGCATAAGTTCACAAAAGAGGCCACCGCAAGGTGGCCTTGTTATTTGTATCTTCTTCTATGTATTGTCATCACATGTCACAAATCTAAAATCGCCCTTTGCCGAAAGGCTCTTCTAGCTGAGATATCTTTTCATTGCTTCTGCTCGCGTACTGCATAACTGGTGGTGAACACGATAAGTGCGCCTGCAATTGGCGATAATAAGGTGGCTATTCCTGCAGTTAGTTCAGCCCCATCGGAGATATAAAATGCAGCAAAGTAAAGAGCAGCGGCAAGGATCACCATGCCTAAGCAACTGAATATCGCGTATATCCCGCCTCTGCGGGAATATGCAAATAAACTAACGGTAAGAATGGCGAGTGACAGAATGACAAATCCGTAGAGAGGCTCCATCGTCAAGCTCCTTTAGCTAAGTTTAATTAACATAATGGCTCCTAACTCGCATCAAAACATTAACCTTAGTCATAAGATACTTGATTTTATTGACGATAAAAAACTAGTGAAGGTGTTTATCCAACGCCATAAAATTTGTTCCACAACGTTACTAAGGCCCAAGCAGAGGCAACCCAGCAGAATACGGCGATTATGAGAGAGAATGAGAGACGCAGATGTGCTATCAGAAAATAGAGGGACAGAAGGTAGATAAAGTAGGGAATGATGGCCCATATCCCAAAGATGATGGTTGAACGAAGTGCTTCAATAGAACGCTCTGTACCAACAATGTAGTGGGCGATCAGCGCAAAGGTAGGAAAAAGAGGGATCAAGCCAGCAATATAATAGTTTTTACTTCTAGCCAAAATAGCAATCAGCAAAACAACGAATGCACCTAGTAATGCTTTGAACAACAATCCCATTGTTAGTCACGCTCATACTTATATATTTAAGCAGTATCATTGCATAATAAAGCAAGGCGGAGAACTATTCAGGGACAAAACAGTACAAGATTTGGCTTACAGCAGGGTGCAAGCCAAATCTAAGCAGATTATTGACGGTAAGCGTGTTTAATCTGGCAAATAGCGTGCTTGAAAGACTCTGACTGAGAGGCATCTTCGAGCTGAGCCGCAAATTTTTCCATGTTAATAATCACTTTACCCGCATCGGCTTGGCCCATGGCTTTTAACATGAAGGTCAGAGTGGCTTTTAAGCACGCGACTTCATTGGCCAGAGTTTCGATAGTGGATTCGGTTGAGAAATCTACGTTGCTCATATTGTACCTTTAATGGAATGTTTTGCCCTTGATGAAGTTAAATGGATCAATGCATGGGAAGAGCTGCTCATCAAGGACGGATTTTTTTAAGCTGCAGAGTATACCACAGGTTAAAAACTTTGAGGATGCATGAGAGCGATCGCTTTTATCAAAGCGGGGTTTTAACTTTTACTCGCAGGGGAGAGTTAAATAGTTTCAAACGGTTAATGTTTGTTCGGCGTGGGTGAAATATATTCAAATTGTTATTGTTCTTAATAGTTTTCATTATTAAAACGATATTTTCTGTTAGGTCAAAGAGTATGTTTTAGCAAAAAAACTATTAACTTCACGACTTGTTTACGTTTAATTATACAAAGATGTTGTTAATGTTGAGTTATTATTAACTTATTGATTTTAATGGATATCAAAGAGCCGTGTTTTTGTATCTATTCACTGACTAAGCCGCTTTTTGTGCATGACTAGGGTTGAGAAATAGAACCTTGTATCTTTAGGAAGATAAAATCAGTATTAAGTGATTAAACTATTCATTCTTGCTTAAAAAAACAGTATTATCGAAGCTTACTGGCAATAAAAACATGTCATTAATTCCTTCTTTGGGGAGACTTTTCTTTGATCAGCGTTCTTCTTGTTGATGACCACGAACTGGTGCGCGCAGGGATTCGACGCATTCTTGAAGATATCAAAGGGATCAAAGTTGTTGGTGAAGCACAATGTGGCGAAGATGCTGTCAAATGGTGCCGCAGTAACAGCGCAGATATCGTATTAATGGACATGAATATGCCAGGCATTGGCGGACTTGAGGCAACGCGTAAAATATTGCGTTATAACCCTGACGTCAAAGTTATTATGCTGACTATTCATACGGAAAATCCGTTGCCGGCGAAGGTTATGCAGGCTGGCGCATTTGGATACTTAAGCAAAGGTGCCGCGCCGCAAGAGGTGGTGAACGCCATACGAGCCGTTCATTCTGGACAACGTTATATTGCGTCTGATATCGCACAGCAGATGGCGTTGAGCCAATTGACGCCGCAGACAGATTCGCCGTTTGGGTGCTTATCTGAACGCGAACTCCAAATTATGCTGATGCTCACTAAAGGCAGCAAAGTAACGGAGATTTCTGAACAGCTCAATTTGAGCCCGAAAACGGTAAATAGCTACCGCTATCGTATGTTTAGCAAACTCAATATTAACGGTGATGTCGAGTTGACTCATTTAGCAATTCGCCATGGATTGTGCAATGCAGAGAACCTGTTAAACAGTGACTGAACGTTTTGATTCTGTAGAGTTTCTAAAAACGGTGACCAACCAGCCCGGCGTCTATCGTATGTATGACGCCACTGAGACGGTTATCTATGTCGGTAAGGCCAAAGATCTCAAAAAACGTCTATCGAGCTATTTTCGCCAAAACGTGGGAAGTCGCAAGACGGAAACGTTAGTTAAAAATATCGCCCAGATAGATGTTACCGTGACCCATACGGAAACAGAGGCTTTGCTGCTTGAACACAATTATATAAAGCTCTATCAGCCGCGCTATAACGTATTGTTGCGCGATGATAAATCCTATCCCCTTATTTTCCTCAGCGCTGACAATCATCCTCGGTTATCCATTCACCGTGGAGCAAAGCATGCGAAAGGGGAGTATTTCGGCCCGTTCCCGAACTCCTATGCTGTGCGTGAAACTCTCGCACTTTTGCAGAAGCTTTTTCCTATTCGACAGTGCGAAAATAGCGTTTATCGCAACCGTTCGCGTCCTTGCCTGCAATACCAAATTGGTCGTTGCCTTGGCCCATGCGTTAAAGGTTTGGTGAGCGATGAGGAATATGAGCAGCAGGTAAATTACGTTCGCTTATTTTTGTCTGGCAAAGATAGCCAAGTGCTCGATTCACTCGTCGTTCGAATGGAAGAGGCGAGTAAAGCGCTTAAGTTTGAAGAGGCCGCGCGGATCCGGGATCAAATTCAAGCCGTAAGACGCGTTACTGAGAAACAGTTTGTTTCTGGCAACAGTGATGATCTTGATGTTATTGGCGTTGCGTTTGACTCAGGTATGGCATGTGTACACGTACTCTTTATCCGACAGGGTAAAATATTAGGCAGCCGTAGTTATTTCCCTAAAGTGCCTAGAGGGACTGAACTGAGCGAAGTCGTGCAAACCTTCGTGGGGCAGTTTTATTTGCAAGGCAGCCAAATACGTACGCTACCGGGTGAGATTTTGCTTGATTTCACGCTGCCTGAAAAAGATATTTTGTCTGACTCTATTTCAGAACTCGCTGGTCGTAAGGTGAATATTCAAACACGACCACGAGGCGATCGCGCTCGCTACCTAAAATTAGCGAAAACAAATGCGCAGACGGCATTGATCACCAAACTTTCTCAACAGTCGACTATTCATCAGCGGCTAACGGAGCTCGAGAAAGTGCTGCACCTGTCTGACATTCGCCGTATGGAGTGTTTTGATATCAGCCATACCATGGGTGAAGAAACCGTTGCCTCTTGTGTGGTTTTCGATCAACACGGGCCGGTGCGTTCTGAGTATCGACGCTACAATATTACCGGTATTACGCCGGGTGATGACTATGCGGCGATGAATCAGGTGTTGCGCAGACGCTATGGCAAGGCACTTGAAGAAGATAAAATTCCAGACGTTATCTTTATCGACGGCGGTAAAGGTCAGTTAGGGCAGGCGAAAAACGTTTTTGCCGAACTTGATGTGCCTTGGGATAAAAATCGTCCTTTATTGCTGGGTATCGCGAAGGGCAGCGATCGTAAAGCAGGTCTCGAAACGCTGTTTTTACAACCGGAGGGCGAAGGTTTCTCATTGCCTCCCGACTCCCCGGCACTGCACCTGATACAGCATATTCGCGATGATTCTCACAATCATGCGATTACAGGCCATCGTAAGAAACGTGCAAAAGTGCGCAATACCAGCTCTCTCGAAACTATAGAAGGTGTTGGGCCAAAACGTCGTCAAACGCTTTTGAAGTACATGGGTGGTCTACAGCCTTTGATGAATGCAAGCGTGGAAGAAATTGCAAAAGTGCCAGGTATTTCACAGGCTTTGGCAGAAAAGATCCACAATGCATTGAAACACTAGGGGCATTGTAGCAACATACAAATAATATCCACATATGGAAGATAGTTACCTCACGCTATGCGATTAAATATACCGACCTTACTCACTCTGTTTCGCGTTGTCCTGATCCCATTTTTTGTTGTGGCGTTTTACCTTCCGTTTACCTGGGCTTCATTTGCCTGCGCATTGATTTTTGTGTTTGCTGCGGTAACGGATTGGTTTGACGGTTTCCTCGCCCGCCGGTGGAAGCAGACAACGCGCTTTGGTGCATTCCTTGATCCGGTTGCTGATAAAGTGATGGTGGCAACGGCGTTGGTGCTGGTATGCGAGCATTATCACGTCTGGTGGATCACTTTGCCTGCTGCAACGATGATCGCGCGCGAAATCATTATTTCGGCGCTACGTGAGTGGATGGCTGAAATTGGCAAACGCAGCAGCGTAGCAGTTTCTTGGATCGGCAAGGTAAAAACCTCTGCACAAATGCTAGCCTTAGTGGGGCTGTTATGGCGTCCTGATACCTATGTGATCATTGCGGGCGTCATCGCGTTGTACATTGCGGCAGTACTGACATTCTGGTCAATGTTCCAATATTTGAACGCTGCACGGAATGATTTGCTCGAACCGTGATCGAAATGCGTTAAAAATCAGCAAACAGTCGTTGTGAGATAAAAATGATGTTGACGCGGTTCGTGAGATAAGTAGAATGCATCGCATCAGACGGCAACGACGAAAAGCCAGAAGATACAAGCAGCTAAGTTAGTGAGGTTTACTAGCTAAAATGCTAAGCGGGAATAGCTCAGTTGGTAGAGCACGACCTTGCCAAGGTCGGGGTCGCGAGTTCGAGTCTCGTTTCCCGCTCCAAATTTAAAAGCTGGCACGAAAGTGCGGGTTTAGTTAGAAAGCTAAAGATTTTGGCGCGTTAGCAAAGCGGTTATGTAGCGGATTGCAAATCCGTCTAGTCCGGTTCGACTCCGGAACGCGCCTCCAAATTTCCTTAGCCCGGGTGGTGGAATCGGTAGACACAAGGGATTTAAAATCCCTCGGCTGTAAGGCTGTACGAGTTCAAGTCTCGTCCCGGGTACCAAGGAAATTTACTAGAATAATCAAAGCAATAAAGCAGTGTCGTGGCCGCCGAGAGGCGGTTTTTTTGTATCTAAAACCCGCCTTTCACCATTGTTTCGCCATTGGCTTTCGCCATTAACTGCCGTTACTTCTGCCCACCAACGACCGGAACGACTGCTATTTTTCTGTCATAGCGTGCAGTTTGCGTCGCATTTTTATGACCTGAAATCGCCTGCTTATCACTTAACGTTCCCTCCAGATCTGAAATCCCTTTTGCCTTCATCCAATGTGCATTGAAGCTATCCCGGGTATAACGTGAACCAGATTGCTGGTGGAGCACAAAAATACTCACCATGCCTGAGGATAGAGGCAATTTGCCTGCTAGATCGATTGCAGCTCTTAAGCGGTCGGTCCATGCCTTGATTTGTGATACGGCTGTCTTGCTCTGCTGGATTAGAATTCCTCGGTCTATGAGTTGGCCTTTCTTCATTTCTAATATGTCACCTTGCCGTGCACAGCATAGATAAGCTAACTCCATCGCAACCTTGACAATATCTGGAGCCACGCAATAAAGCGCTGCATACTCTTCATCAGTTATGTATCTAGTTCGCGCCTGCTCTTTAAAACGTTCATGGCGTTAGCCAAGCAGCATAGTTGCTCAGATGGCCATGTTGGGAAGCTGCTACAAAAAGATGAAGGTATTGGTGAAGATTTGCTGATGGCATTGGATGTTCGCAAGAAATGGACCGTTAGGTGCGAAATGATAGAGAACCAAAAAGGTTTTTTAATAGCTTTACGTACGTAAAAACGCTGATATTCTGATAAGAGTGGTCAGTTCGTAACACAGCTTACAAAATCAAACTTCGCTCAGGCGGGGTTTTTGATTAATGGAACTTCGGAACGGTTTATTATAGCCAATATCAGAATGAATTTGGCAGGATGTCTGCCAAAGTTCGTAACTAAATTTCTAATGGTTTGAATATATCCTCGATTAAATAATTCCTATTGATGATTCACTATAAAGAATTAAGAGTCTTATTATGGTGGGCCATCGCTTTCAACATAGATAGTTTAAGGCCACCACAAGTGATTTCAAGTTAATCGTGTATTTAAACGGTTTGTGCATATACGCCTTAATGCTCTATTAGCTAGTGGAATTCTATTTTCTAGAATTTTAGTAGCAGAACGACAGCACTTCTTGTGATTCAAAAGGCATAAACCAAAGACAGTAAAGGTAAGCAACGTAAAGCAAATAAGTAACAAAACAGTGATTTTAACTATAAAAAACTTCATTTTAGGTTGAATTATCCTGATATGTTATATTGTATCATATCAATGATATGAGAATAATCCCATCATGTATAGCTTTTACTGCTCTACTTTTTATAATTGTTACAAATCTAGTGTTACAGCAGCATTTTGTAACAAGAATAAAATGATCTCACTATGCATTGTTTAGGAGTTAGTATTTTTTCTATTAGAATCACATAAGTAACGATGAGTTATAGTTCTTGTTTGAAAGTGTTTAGTTTTTAAGTTGTATAATGGGATTCTAAAATTTTCCAGAATACGTTATAGATGAGAAAGATTATCCCAATTATTTTGATGCTAGTAATTTTTTTCTCTGGTATCAGCATGTGGTTTGTTATGCTTGCTCAAATGCCTAATTCACCTATCCAAATTTATTACAATAGCTCGAAGAGTAAGTTACTAAAAAGAGACTATGTTGGCTTACATCAAATAAGAAGAATAATAAGACATGTACAAGAAATAACTTAGATGTGATATTCTTGTGAATAATGTATCTAAATTTCCTAACGTTTTTTCATAATAATATATGTTTATTATCGTTATTCATTTCTGAGTATGAGCTTCCTTATGGAAGCTCTGGTCATGTATTGCTTTCAAATCTCAATCTGAAATTTGATTATCATCACGTGGTATGACAGTCAAACCAATTGTTGGAAGTGATCGCCCAGTTAAATGGGGTTCAATAACGATATTCCAAATTCCTTCATAGGGTACTTCGATTATTGCAGGAAAGTAGGAAAAAAAACCGCCATGGTAATTTGGCCAACTATCCTGGCTAAAGCGATCGTAGTACTTATCATTGATTAGCAGAACCTTAGCTGGTTCTGAACAGACAACTTTCACGTAGCTATTCGAGGTTAGATATAGTTGTTTATGCTTCATCCAATGGGACTCCATGTCCAAAAAAAATCCACTGCTCCGATTTGATGCAGTGGAAGACCTATCAATTAAAGTCTCAAGTTAAGGGAAACTAAGCGACACAAGGTCATATACCTATAAATAGGTATTTCCGTTTGTGCAACACTTAAAATATCAAATTTATTGGACTATTGATCTGCGTCATTAATGGATGTTGAATATTTGTAAAGTATTGTATTTAATTACAATATACTTTCTAAATATCATTGCTACTGCTTAGTTCATTGTCTTTATGCTGAATGTTCAAAGCTGCTTGCACTAACAAAAGAGTTGAGGTTTTTTCATAGATTAGTATTATTTAACAATTAAGTTGTAGTGGCTTTCTGAGTTGGTTTCTTCGTTGCTTGCTCTATCATCAGATTTCAGCATATTACTCAGCGATGAAGGGATAAGCTAGAGCGGGTTGTATGCTGTCCAATCGCATGATCATCTCCATGTAGCATCGGTAACAGGTGGGTATCTTTCAACAACTGGAGATAGCTAAGCTGAATGGGGCTCTCGGGTTAACCGTAATATCTAGGTGGTAGATTTAGCCACCCAGTAGCATTGTAAGCGAAATACATAATAGAAGATTTTTCTTAAAATTAACCTTACTTAACTAAAGTATATGCTTTGTTAATCTTTTCGATGTTAAATAATCATTACAAGGATTAACAGAGGATTTAGTATGTCAATTAAACTTCTTGAGACAACACCAAAACAAAATCGTCATTATTTTATAGCCTTAGCCATAGGGGTTATAACGGGGATCATTTCGGCATTTGTTAAGTCTGGAACGGAGGATATTCTTCCTCCTCGAACCCCCGATCGTATTGCTCCTCCTGTACAGATGCTGACTGATATGGGCATTGATTGGCACTCACTTGTTTATAGTTATTCTGATCAACTGGTGTACTGGGGTGGGAATTTTGTACATATTGTTTTTTCTATTGCCGCGACTGTTTTTTATTGCGTAGTTGCCGAAATATTTCCTAGAATTACGATGCTTCAGGGTATTGTTTTTGGTATTCTTTTTGCTGTTATCTGTCACGGGATTATGCTTCCAATACTTGGGCTATCACCAGCGGTTATTCATCTGCCTGCAGACGAAATCATATCTGAGGTCCTAGGAACCTGCTTATGGATATGGTCTGTTGAATTACTACGCATTGCGCTTAGAGAAAAAATGGTAAAAATCTAAGCCTAAGATTTAAACTTAGATAAGTAGTTTAGCTGGCCACAATCCTATGTGGCCTTTTTCGTATATAGCGCCCACTAAATAGACATCCATATAATGAGGTTTTCTATTTGAGGTAAGTTACAGATGCACACTCTTGATTATCTTTTCAATAGGCGCTGGAGTCGTTTTTGCTTCCACTGAATGATCCAATTTCGCAGTAAAAAAACGCGAATCCCCTTAACCACAATGAATGCCAACCATATGCCTACAGGCCATATAAACCAGAATGTGTTATGTGGAGTGACGAGATTTATAACTACTAACACACCGCAGACGATCAGCGCAGAAACAAGTGAACGGAAAAATTTTTGCTCTTCCTCAACTCGCTCTCTAGCAGCATTGATTTTGTCATCTGCAGCTTGGCTCGTTTCAGTCAACGGCTGAGATTCGTTTGCTAGCTCAGAAATATTAATTTCAAAAGCTGCCGCGAGGGCACTGAGTGTCTCTAAGCTTGCATTATCTCCATTTTCTAATCTCTGAATGGTTCTAACGCTTAATGCGCAGATTTCCGCTAACTGTTCTTGAGACCATCCGCGAGCAAGACGGAACCTTTTAATGCTGTTAGTCATTTTAGCCACCATGATTGTTTTAAACACATATCTAGTTTGACCAATGCTGTTCTTTTTAACACGACTGTGGCCTGACACTCACCTGACAATAACCCGACAGCGCAGATTTAACGATTGGCTCTGTTGTTTGATCCTACCCACGTAATGTGGACACAGCTCTAAGCGAGGTTCTGGTTTTCAAATTGTTCCGGGCTGGGACCGCCACACTCGCTATGGCTGTAATCACACTCGATATAACTAAACACCGTCGTCCGCATTATTTCCCAGCCGGCAAAGCGTTCTCCGTGGATACATTCCACTTTCAGCGAATGAAAGAAGCTTTCCACATAGGCATTATCATTACAGCAACCTTTCGCGTTCATACTTCCCCGCAGATTGTGCCGTTTCAGCAGAGCCTAGTAATCCATCGTCCGCCACGGTCCGTGTGAACAATCACATTTTCCAGACGTTTTCGCCTGCCTGCTCCGCCAGTTGCCGTTTGAGGCGGGCAATCTCAACAGACATTTCCTGCTCACGTTCGGAAGAGGAATGTGCATTTATCAGCTTGCTGCGCTAGGTATAAAGCTGTGATTCATAAAGACAGAGTTCACGGGCAATACGTTCCGCGAGTTTCAGGGCTTACTGGCGGAATTCAGGTGTGTGTTGCTTACGGGGCTTTTTGCTGGTTGATACTGGTTTTGTCATGAATAACCTCTTACTTGAGAGTTTACTCACTTAGTCGCGTGTCCACTATTAGCGGGTAGGATCAATTTTAGGCACCTGTCGGTATGTGTATAAGCCGTGTTAATGATGATACGTTCGTCGCCAGAGAAATGGCGGTTATACAGCGATGATAAAACTCGCCGAGCGGAAGTAACACGATGCAGAAATAGTTGGAAGGGGCACAGCAGTAGATTGAGGTGCTGTGCCACTAATGATAGCTCTTGCCGTTTGTTACTGAGCCTTTTTATTCGGCATCATCCTCAAGAGCGTGTTGTCTTTTTGTATGTAGTGGTGAAATAACGCCGCAGCGGCATGAAATGCTATTAAGAAATAGCCAGCATTGGCGAGTATTTCATGGATATCTTTTATTGTTGTTTTTACTCCGCCATCAGCTGTCACAAAAGGCGAAATGGTAAAACCTAGCAAGCTCCATGATTTGCCACCATAGGCCATTAAAGCAATGCCGAGCATGGGTAAAGCAAGGAAGATTGCATAGAGCGCAATATGCATGAGCTTAGCTGTGTACATTTGCCAACGTGGTGGTTGTGGAACAATATTCGGATCTTTGTATTTATGCTTCAGCCCCAAACGAAAGAACATAAGTAGCCATACGAACACACCTGCGTTGTAATGAGTTGCTCTCATAGCAAGATAGGCATTTGAATCCTTGGGGAACCAGCCACGCAGCTCCATAGCGGCATAAGTAACAGCAATTAAGACTAGTGTGAGCCAGTGGAGTCGTATTTGTAGCTTAGAGAATTTTGTCATTGTCATACCCTTTGAAGCTAAGAGTGCAAAGTTTACAAGTTAAAACTTAACAATTCCTTAATAAGGTTGTGGTTATAGTTATGAGGTGTTGGCAGACGACTATCCAAATCACTTAGATCTACTGGGATTGATGAGGTACTACAGTAACTTAGCATCCTCACAATTAGAAATACCCGCAAATGACACTCGAGACATCGTCAAACACGTATTGTCATGTTTAGATAAGATTTGGCAGACGGCTAATCGGTATCAAAAGGCGGGATCATGCTTGGGGAATTTTGCGATAAGGGCGTGTCACAGCTTAATCTGTATGATGTGTTGGGGCCAAAGCCAAACAGTGAGGCGCTGATGAAGGTTCTCGATGAGATAAACAATAAGGGTAGGGGCAAGATTTTGTTTACAGGGCAAGGGATCATGAGGACTGGCAGATTAAACGAAGTAAGCTTTCGCCAGCCCACACAAAGCGGTTTTCAGAGTTGCCCATAGCGTTTGCTAAGTAAGCGCCCAGTTCTGCATCGGGATACAGAAAGGTGTTAGTCCGCTAAGAGCGAGGTGCGGACATTGGCCTTATAGGATACCTGAACCGTTCACTGAGAATTCTCTAAAAGTGAATGGATTAGTTAAGCGGATACTTACAAAGGGCCAGCCAGTTCCACACAACGCGGTTTTGACTGAGTACGGCAAGTGCGGATGCTGTGCAGGTTTCTAGGATGTTGGAAGCCATACGCTACGCAAGAGCAAGGGGCAGTCCAACTATAGGGCAGGATCGTCTACCGGGGTGGGGTCAGTCCAAAAATGGCTCTGAGGTGTCTGTTAGACCCGTGTCGATTCATGCAACTATATAGGGCATGCTACTAAAAAAAGTAGGATCTATTTCTCCAGTAGTGAATTGAATATCGTCTGAGTTTGTTTTTGAATGAACACAGCACAACTAAACTTTAAGGTTAATTTTTTGATGAAATCGCATGAAGATAGATTGACCGAACAGGAAAATGAATGGTTTTACGCCCTAATGCAAGATCGTGCGGATAATGCTAACACCCTGGAAAAACCATCAATGCGTGGTGTCCAGCGCAGCGTTGTGGACAAGTATTCCGACCAGGCGCATTTCATCTACGAGCTTTTGCAAAACGCAGATGATGTCAGAGCAACATCGGTGCGCTTCCGCCTTGATCAAGATGGGCTTTACTTCATCCATAATGGATCTATTCACTTCTCGGTATCTGATCCGCACTGCGAAGATGAAGACTCTGACAGCGGTGCTTTAGGACATATCAATTCAATCACCTCCATCGCTAACTCAAGTAAGACTGAGGCTTCTATAGGTAAGTTCGGCGTAGGATTTAAAGCTGTCTTTCAATACACGCAAACTCCGCACATATACGACCCTGGGATTCGTTTTAAGATCGAACGTTTCATCGTGCCACAGATGCTGAATGCTGACCTTGATTGGCGCAACGCTTCAGATACCGTTTTTTTCTTTCCGTTTGACCATAAAGAAAAAACGCCTATGGAGAGCTACAACGAAATTTTTGAAAAATTGAAATCGCTTGAATTTCCAGTCTTATTCCTTTCGACGTTAAAATCGGTATCCTTTACCGTAGGTGAAACTACCGGCAGATATACTAAAAAAATTGTAGAGGAGCTGGAGCAGGAAGAAATTCTGGCACAAAAACTGGTGCTGACATTAGAAGTGGGTGACAGTAAGGCTATTCATCAATTACTCCTGTTTACACACAATCACGCGAACAGAAATGCCTGCACCATCGGGTATGCTATTGGAGAAGACGGGAAACTCGAGCCTGTTGAACATCCAGCGTTCTGTTTTTTTCCGACCAAAGAAATAACTCATCTGAAATTTATCCTTCACGCGCCATTTCTGTTAACGGATAGTCGTGAAGGTATCAAAGCAGGGGAAAAGCATAACCAGCAACTGATTCAGCAGCTGGCACAACTTACAGCGCATAGTTTACCCATTATTCGTGATAAAAACCTTCTCGATGATGGTATCTTTGACATTATTCCCTATGACGAAAGTAAGTTCAGTGAACTGGACGACCGGAGAAAAATTTCGTTCAAACCGTTCTATTCTGCTATCAAAGCCAAACTCCAGACCGACACGTTACTCCCCGCAGCCAATGCTAACTACGCGCCAAAACACTGTTCCTATTGGGCAGCAGACAGCGAACTGGTTGAATTATTCTCCGACAGACAACTGGCGCAATTGACGGGTACAGAAAACGCGAGCTGGATTTTTCGTAGTCGTGGCAAGAAAGACGTACAAAATGTAAATAAGACTCTGGCCGATTACATAGACGGCGGCGATGCCAGGGTATGGTCAATAAGAGAACCTAATCTGATTGTATCGAGTCTTGATCCTGAAGCTACCCTTAAGAAAATTACCGCTGACTTCATCGCCAGCCAGTCAACAGAATGGTTGCACAGATTTTATATATACCTTGCTGGACGTGATTCTTACCAAAAATTTGTGAAAGATAAGCCTATCTTCCTTGACCAACAAGGCCAGGCAATCCCGGCCTTTGACGCCAATAATCAACTCATCCTGTTTCTAGCAGACGACGATATTGATGGCTACAAAACCGTCAACACCGAATTACTGTCCGACGAGAGCACTCGTGAGTTCATTGAAAAATTTGGAATCAAGAAGCCAAGCCTGCGCGATGAAATCTACAACAAGATCCTCCCGGCCTACAACAGCACTTGCTGTCCCATTGACTCCAACGCCCATTTCGGCCGATTTTTCCGTTACTTCAAAGAGTGCAAAAATGAAGAAGTTGCAGAATTTATTAAGCTAATTAAGGACAAAGCGTTTCTTCTCTATACAACGGTTGGGACAAATAACTTTTCTCACGGCAAAGCCGATGACATATACATGCCGACTGATGATTTGCAAACCTGGTTCGCGACCAAACCAGAAACACCGTTTCTGTTTTTGGACAAATACCACGAGATGTTTAGCGAAAAAGAATATCCTGCACTCAAGGACTTTTTCAAAAAGCTGGGAATTGCGGAACGCCCTAAAATAATCACCGAAGAGCGCTATATTGAGTGGCAGGTTTTGCGCGATCGACACTTATCCTTAGAGGGGCATTCGCACAAGCTGTATGAAAAAAACCTTGATGGCTGCCAGCAGATCATCGCAAATATTGACTTGCCACGTTCACTCCTGCTGTGGAAATTACTTCCACAATTCATTCACCAGCTTAGCGGCAAGCATGTATGGTTTTATTATACAAATCGAAGCGAATCTTACGAATCCGCAGAGCAAGAACAATTGCGTACAGCCCGATGGATCGTTGATAAGTTTGGAGCATGGGTTTCAGCCAAAGAGATCACGATTCAAACGCTTGCAGAGCAATACGACACAGTCAGTTTAGAAGCAAAGATGCTCATCAACTTTTTGCACATTCGCGATGAGATACATTTAAGCGCCGAGGAAGCCAGAAAGATTAGACTGGCGGATGCAATTGAACACTCCGGTTTGTCAGAGGACGAGATTCGCATAGCGATTGAAGATGCTAAGCGAAAAAAGCAAGATTCATCCCAACCCATAGTGGAGCCCGGTGACAAAGATCAGCCAGCGGCCGACTCACCATTCATCCGTGATATTGCTCGACGCCGTCCATCTGTTCAGGACTCTTATTCGGACGGCCCGCAGAAAGACGATTCTGCGACAGCAGATCGTCAAAGCGATGAGGGCATCGACACAGACGATTACACGCCAAAAACGGTTGACTACGGCAAAAAAATTGACCAAGCCAAAGACCGCTATGCCAGTGAAATTGACCGTCTGGAGCATGAGCAAACGTTATATGACAAGGCTAACGAATTACCTCGTTACAGTTATGGCTGGTTTCTGGCTTTGTTGGAACTTGAATGCTTAGCAACCAGAACAAAGAATGCTGACAGTAAGACTATTTCTATTGGGTTTGGCAAGGTTGAGCACGATGAGCAATCATTCAGAACCATTGTACTGAAAGAACCCAGTCGCTTCATTCCGCAATCTATTGAAGAACTTTCCGGCATACGTGTGGATCTCGATTTTGGTAATGGGCGTACAGGAAAATTACGTATCGAGTCGTTTACGGCCAGAGAATTTTCATTGCTCGGTAAACTGGAATCTGCCGATGATTTACAAGGAACGGTGTTGGACGAGGTGGTGGAAGCACGTATTGAAGTCCAGAATCCATCGTTCCTGCAGCAGGTGTTGCTGGAACGATTCCAGGAATTGAGATTAAACGAAACGTTTGCGATGAAAACGGGCCTGACACCTGACATTGAGTTTGTGTTTGGTCCACCAGGAACAGGTAAGACGACTCATCTCGCAGAAAAAGTGCTGATACCAAGAATGAAGGGTAGCGGGAAGGAAAACGTGCTTGTCCTTGCGCCAACCAACAAGGCTGCAGACGTGTTGACGACCCGTGTCATGGAGGCGATGGTTGAGGATACCTCATATCAGGAGTGGTTGGTGCGTTTCGGATCATCTGTTGATGCGCGTATTGAAAACGCTGGAGTATGGCGGGACAGAACATTCAACATCGGCGCATTGGATCGCTCTATAACGATCACCACCATTGCTCGCTTCGCCTATGATGGATTTACTGGTGAGTATGGTAAAAAACTTTATGAAATGGATTGGGATACAGTCGTCATTGACGAAGCGTCAATGATTTCGTTAGCCAACATCATCTATCCACTTTATTGCACCCGCCCACGAAAGTTCATTATCGCTGGAGATCCTTTCCAGATCGGGCCGATTGTTGCTGTAGAAGAATGGAAAGATGAGAACATTTACACGCTGGTCGGTCTCAATAAGCGAGGTTCTTTTGCGCAGCCGTCGACAGAGCCTCATGATTACCCGATAGTCAATCTGGATACACAGTATCGAAGTATTCCTGCAATTGGTGAAGTTTATAGCCGTTTCACTTATGACGGGATCTTGCAACATCACCGCACAGCAGAATCTCCCTGTTCGTTTAATTTCTGCGGATTTGATGCTATGCCCATAAATCTCATCAAATTTCCGGTCAGTAAATATGAAAGTATTTACCGTGCAAAACGAATGGAGAGCGGAACACCTTATCAGACTTATTCAGCATTGTTCACTTTCGAATTTGTTCGCTGGCTGTCAGGGAAGATACACAGAAAAAATTCAGAGATAATCCGTATAGGAGTCATCGCTCCTTATCGCGCTCAAGCTAATCTACTGAGTAAGTTGAATGATTCATGGCTTACCAAACCTGATACTGTAAATGTTCAAGTCGGTACGATTCACGGCTTCCAGGGGGATGAATGCAATATTATTATTGCGGTGCTTAATCCACCGCCAAACATTTCAAGTGACTCCCGGATGTTCCTGAACAAACAGAATATTCTTAATGTAGCGATCAGCCGCGCACGCGATAACTTGTTCATTGTTATGCCTGATGCTGAAACAGAGAATATTGGAAATTTACGCAAAGTTACTGAGATTGAGAAGCTGGTGAAAGCAAGTGGTGCGTACTACGAATATGGATCGAATGAAATTGAGAAGATGATTTGGGGCAATGCAAGATATCTTGAAGAGAATACATTCTCGACCGGCCATCAGATGGTGAACGTTTATCGGAAGCCTGAACGTTACTACGAGGTACGTAGTGATGATTCTGCGATTGATATTCAGATTCATGAAAAACAAAGCGGAAGTAAGTCATAGATACCTTAATCTGGAAACGTAGCAACCTCACCCGATAATATGATGTTTACCGGGTGAGGAATTTCTATTTCTGACCTTCTAAATAGAGCTGACTCCTAATCATTGACTGAGATTGTATCTTATCTATCCTTTTGTCTTACTGCTTTTTGTCCGCTCATGGCAGGGAGCAGACAGACTTGCTGGACTAGAAGGTCTGCTTTGAGCTAACATCGGTCATTAACGTTGGAGTTAAGTGACGGCTTTGGCGCAAACCAAAGACGTCCCTCTTGAACGACTTGTTAGGAGTTTTACTCAAAATCAGAAAAGTCCAATGTTACTAACACATTCTCGAGATTGATTCCTTTTGCCTCTATAAATTCGCTAAATTCCAATGAGAAATAGTCGCTTTTAGCCTGTCGAGGAAGCCTTATTTGGAAAGTTGCACTTTGCCATTGATCATCGGGCTCCTGCCTCCAGCCCAAGCCAGCCTCATCCAGGAGCCTCAACTCCCCTTCCATGTCGGGGAACGTGCAAATTCTTTCGAGGTAGTCTTGATTAATATACTTTTCTGTATCCTTCCAGTTACCACGAGAATATATGACTGAAAAAAACTGCCGCGTTATTCTTGGTAGTTTCTTGAGAGTATTAATTAGAAGCATAATGTCATTTAAAACTTCTTCTTCTGTGAGATCGAACGGCTCACTCTTTGTTGAGTTAAAATGATAATATGCAGATATGCCATTGAATCGCTCTTTGGGGATTTTCTCAATGAATTTATCTATGCTAGTTTGATACTTTCCGTTTTCGTCAGGTATTTCCAACTCAATAGTGACTCTTGCAACTTCTTTTGAAATGAGCTCGCTTAGTCTTTGGAGCTTGTCAAGTTCTAAGTGCATGACTTTATTCAGAACGTCATTCACATCCCAAATGTCATTCTCTGTAAATTCAAATGGCTTGGATAATTCTGCATCTATGGTGTATGAACCTTGCTTGTTTTGTAGAGTTAGTATCCTTATTTTTTTGTATGATGTGGTGTATGATGATGCTTTCCCAAGCGTTTCATTTACTTTCGCAGAAGTCTTGTCTCCTGTAATTTGAAACGCGATCTCTTTTGCCTTGTCACCCAAGTCAAGCCCGGGACTATTCATTCTTTCTTGGTTTAAATTTTTTAGATTCAAATCTAGTGTGATATTAAGAATATCTTTATAAAAATCTTCGAGATGGATATGAATGTCTGTCAGGCCTAGCTTTGCACGGTTCTTTATTTTATCTGTGATTGATGTCAATTCATCTATTATCTGACCAATGAAGTAACCTCTTGTAATCATAAAATTAATTCCATATTTTAATTTATTTAGGAGAGTCTGTATGGCTCTCGGTGCCTAAAATTTGTATATTGTACTGACACACTTTCTCTGGTTTTACCTGTGCCTGTGCCTGTGCCTGTGCCTGTGCCTGTGGATTTGGACTTGCTGAAAGTGTGTCTATTTCATGATGAAAGAAAATAATACTTTATATTCAACCAGATGTACAAGCAACGTCTGCTTCTGGCACAGGGCTGACCGTCAAGAAAGTGTGTTCAGGGATGCAGCATGCAAAACCTTTTGGGGCTAGCCGAAAGGAAAGGGAAGCAGATGAGTAATATTGGCCATGTGCTACTTTTATTAAATTGATTTTAAAAGATGATTTCTACCAGCCTATTGGTGATAAAAGTATTTATATATATGAAATACTTAAAAATTTAGAGTGATTTAAAAACTGCCGGCTGTAAGGCTGTACGAGCTCAAGTCTCGTCCCTAGTACCAAGAGAATTTACTCGAATAATCAAATCTATAAAGCAGTGGCGTGGCCGCCGAAAGGTGGTTTTTTTGTGTCTAAAATTCGCCTTGCCTGATCACTCCTAATATATTTTTATTGTGCTGTCGCAGAATGATAAAAATGACGCTAGATCTTTGATACCACCAAATAACACCATCAGCTTTCATGACATGTATCAATCCACACTATTACCGGTGCGTTACGCTAGCGACTGCAAGCAATATTGTTCATGTGATTCATTGAGTTG
Source organism: Hafnia sp. CBA7124 (assembly GCF_002355555.1). NCBI lineage: Bacteria > Pseudomonadati > Pseudomonadota > Gammaproteobacteria > Enterobacterales > Hafniaceae > Hafnia > Hafnia sp. CBA7124. The sequence goes on from NZ_AP017469.1 coordinate 1,793,464, forward strand.
GAGGTAGCGTGTTTATTGTTTCTTTATCGTACGTAAAACCCCTTGTCGACGTGGAAGCGTGTCTGAACGAACATCGACAGTTTTTAGATGCCTGTTATTCGAAAGGGTATTTTATTGCGTCAGGGCCGAAAGAGCCAAGAACGGGCGGAGTGATTCTGGCAAAGGGAATGACTCGAACTGAGTTAGAAACTCTGATCGAGGAGGATCCTTTTCATCGCGCAGGGGTTGCGCTGTATGAGATAACTGAGTTTATGCCAGTCAAACACGCGCAGGGATTTGAGCGTTATATCTGATCATCAAGAGAGCTTTCTTAGAGCGAAGGCTCAATTTATTTGATCTGGCGTTATTTGATATAGGAATCCAGTACTTTTAACACAACGTCGAGATCTTCTTGGCGCTGTCCCTCGTTGTCCTGATGCACAATATGTTCAGTCAGGTGGCCTTTAATCACCTCGCGCATCAATCCATTCACCGCACCGCGAATAGCAGCAATCTGCTGTAATACGGCTGAGCATTCATGGGGTTCGTCGAGCATTTTATTGAGCGCTGCAACTTGCCCTTGAAGCTTGCTGGTTCTGGCTTTCAGCTTTTTTTTATCTCTAATCGTATGTGACACAGCAACACCTTCACAACATTCTTAAGTGCTCAATATAGCACTTCATTTATACTGGGGGGTAGTATTTTATACTGGGGGGTAGTATGCTTTTTTGCACCCGTAATAGTAAGAATTATTATCATGAACGATTTTACGTCACTGTTTCAGCAAGGTAATGCGTGGTTTTTTATCCCTAGCGCGATCCTTTTGGGGGCGTTACACGGATTAGAGCCTGGCCACTCAAAAACGATGATGGCTGCATTTATTATTGCCATTAAAGGTACGGTTCGGCAGGCTGTTATGCTCGGGCTCGCGGCAACGCTCTCTCATACCACTATTGTTTGGTTGATCGCATTTGGTGGGATGTATGTGAGCCAGAAGTTTACCGCGCAGTCTGTTGAACCTTGGCTTCAGTTGATATCAGCCATTATCATTTTAGCCACCGCCGTTTGGATGTTTTGGCGAACGTGGAAAGGTGAAAAAAATTGGTTGGCAAATACAGAGTCTGGCGATCAGCATGACCATGACCATGACCATGACCATGACCATGACCATGACCACGACCACGACCATCAATTTGATGGTTTGCTGCAAGGAAGCAAAGAGTACCAAGATGCTCACGCCTTGGCCCATGCCAATGATATCAAAAAGCGGTTTGCAAATAGCTCGGTGACTAATGGGCAAATTCTGCTATTTGGTCTGACGGGCGGGTTAATTCCATGCCCTGCGGCTATTACCGTACTTCTTATCTGTATCCAACTGAAAGCACTGACGCTGGGCGCCACGATGGTCGTCTGTTTCAGTATTGGCCTTGCACTGACATTAGTTGTCGTTGGTGTCGGCGCTGCAGTGGGGGTGAAACAAGTACAAAAGCGGTGGCATGGATTTAACTCGCTCGCACAAAAGGCGCCTTATTTATCGAGTGCTCTTATTGGCTTAGTTGGCGTGTATATGGCGATACATGGTTGGGTGGGGATCTTAAAATAACCCCCAGATATGCCACGCTGAAGATTACCTCAAGTCTATTATTTTGATTAAGCCCTGATGGAAGTTAGGGCTTTTTGCTGTAGGAAATACGCTCGTTGATATATCTCTGTCGTTCTCTGTTGCAGGGGATAAGTTATTGTGCTGTATTAAAAAACCAATAACTGTGGAAAATTCCTAAATTTACTTTATTGATATTTTATAGTAGTTTGCAGCTAGATATATAGCGGGTAATCGAGACACTGCTATGTGTAGCTCACATCTTTTCCTCCAAATTATTCATCCCTGTTGCAGCGGCTGCGAGTAGACACGTTGTGCAACCAGCAAAGAGTTGGTGGTAATCAGGGGGAGCGCTGCATTGTGCCCGCCATCTGGCGGTTTTTTTATACCTAGGATTTGCCGAATCTAAAAATTTTATCTGTTGAGTGAGCAAAACGCATAAGAACCGCCTATAGATCAACGATACGCCCACGTCACCTGCTCAGTTACGGCTCTGCACCACTTTGAAATCACTTTGGGGTTTTTAATGGATTGGATGGTTGATGCATTTACCACATATCTTTATGGCATAAAGATTATTGCGATAACCTTAGCAATACTGATGCTTATCAGCGGTGTTGATGATCTTTTTATCGACGTTGTTTACTGGTCCAGACGTATTTGGCGAAGCTTAACGACCTACAAAAAGCATAAGCATCTCAGCCACAAAGAACTCTATAAGCCTGACGAAAAACCGCTGGCGATCATGGTCCCCGCGTGGAACGAGACCGGCGTAATAGGCAATATGGCAGAGCTAGCCGCTACAACGCTGGATTATGAGAACTACCATATTTTTGTCGGCACCTATCCAAATGACCCTGACACCCAGCGCGATGTCGACGAAGTTTGCGCCCGTTTTCCCAATATTCATAAAGTTGTCTGTGCAAGGCCAGGCCCAACCAGCAAAGCCGACTGCCTGAACAACGTACTCGATGCAATCCTTCAGTTTGAGCAGAGTGCCAATTTTAAGTTTTCAGGATTTATTCTGCATGATGCTGAAGATGTTATTTCGCCGATGGAGCTAAGGTTGTTCAACTATCTGGTTGAACGCAAAGATTTGATTCAAATCCCTGTTTACCCCTTCGAACGCCCTTGGACCAGTTTTACTAGCCTGACCTATCTGGATGAATTTGCCGAACAGCACGGCAAAGATGTGCCTGTGCGTGAAGTTATCGCCGGGCAGGTGCCGAGCGCTGGCGTTGGAACCTGTTTTAGCCGTCGTGCGGTAATGGCGTTGTTAGCCGATGGTGATGGTATTGCTTTTGATGTGCAGAGTTTGACCGAGGACTATGACATCGGCTTTCGTTTAAAAGAGAAGGGGATGAAGGAGATTTTTGTTCGCTTCCCTGTTTTACCTGACGGGGTTAAGCCGCATTCGACGCCTTTCGGCCAGCGCGCCAGATCGGCAAATGTTATCTGCGTGCGTGAATATTTCCCCGACACATACTCAACGGCAGTCAGGCAAAAATCACGTTGGATTATCGGTATCGTTTTTCAAGGGTTCAAAACGCATCATTGGAGCAGCAGCCCGATGATGAATTACTTCCTGTGGCGCGATAGAAAAGGGGCAATTAATAACTTCCTCAGCTTCTTCGCCATGTTGGTGATGATTCAGCTGACCCTGCTGGCGCTTTATCAACGATTTTGGCCTGATGCGTGGCATTTTTTGTCGATTTTCACCGGCGACGTATGGCTGTACACCCTGCTGTGGATCAACTTTGGCCTGATGGTAAACCGCATGTTCCAACGAGTTGTTTTCGTGACGGTTTATTATGGGCTGCGCCAAGGCTTGATGTCGATTCTGCGGCTGTTCTGGGGCAACTTGATCAACTTCATGGCGAACTGGCGTGCATTAAAACAGGTCATTCAGCATGGCGATCCGCGCCGAGTGGCTTGGGATAAAACAACCCATGACTTCCCCAGCGTGGGGCAAAACCGTGCGTTGCGTCTGTTAGGTTCGATTCTAATTGAGCAGGGTGCTGTTACGCAGGAACAGCTTGAAGACGCGTTGGTCAACCGTATTCCCGGTTTAAAACTGGGTAATACGTTGGTACATCGCGGCATCATCACGCCAATGCAGTTGGCTCAAGCTTTAGCTGTCCAAAATGATGTTACGGCGGAGTCTATCGATGAGCGCAAAATTGATCCGGCCTTGATCGCAAAAGTGCCAGCCTCTGTGGCTTTGCACTATGCGGCGCTACCGATACGCGAAGAAAACGGGAAAATGATCTTCGCCAGCGAAAGTGCCATAGATCCTGTCTCGCTGGCGGCGCTGGCGCGCAAAGTCGGCAAGCGGGTCAGCTACGTTATTGCACCAAGTGGGCAGGTGGTGGTGGGGCTGCGCCATTGGTATGCCCGTCTGCGAGGCAAAGACTATTACGCCATGCTTGAAAGAGCGGTGGCTGAGAAGTGGCTAACTCAGGAACAGAGCGAGTCAATTTGGGCGAGCTTTGTTTCGCGCCAATTGTTGTTTGCGGAAATCTTGGCATCGCTAGGGAGCATTGATGGCGCTTCGCTTAAGGCACTGTTGCTTCGACACGAACGCAGCGTTTTGCCGCTTGGCGAGTTTTTAGTGACCGAAAATGTGGTGAGTCAAGAAACACTAAATCGCGCGCTCGAAATACAAAAAGAATTGCAGCCAACGCTGGCCTCGTTGCTGGCGCAGGCCGGATTAAGTCAGGAACAAATTCAGATGTTGGAGGCCGCATGATTAAGCGTTGTCACCTCAGCGTACTCATCGCCTCAGTTTTGATGAGTACGGTTGCTTTTGCGGCGGCAGAATCAGGGAGTTCAGAGGATCTTGGTATCAGCGATCGCCAATACTTTATGGTTTATCCGCATCTGGAGAAAGCGATGCGGGCGCTCAAAGATGGGCGTGAAAGTGTGGCTATCAGCGAATTCGAACGGGCCCAGAAACAAGCACCGGAAAGTGCGCGCTTAGCCCTTTATCTCTCTGAAGCTTACCGCCACTTTGGGCATGACGATCAGGCGAAAGCAGTATTAGACCGGCAGTTGAAAAGAACTCCAAGTAGTGCACCGGGGTATATCGAGTTAAAAGCGGCACTCGCGGCAGTTCCGGGAAAAACTTGGACAATCAATACGCTGGCTGATTTAAAACGTTATCAAGCTGATTGCGACAGCGCTCCCACTATCTACTGCCGCAGCGATGTTGGGCAGCACGCACTGCGTCTGGGTCAGCTTGATATCGCTAAAGCGCAGCTTAACGATGCAAAATTCAACGCCACGCCAGAAGGGCATACGCTGGCGGATGCCATTATGCAAAGGGCGATCTTCCTGAAAAAATGGGATGACGTGGACGACAGCTTCGAACGATTACGTACGCAAGGTAAGCTGACATACGAACAGTCAAATCAGTGGTTTGGCATTTTGCTGGCACAGCATAGCGACGATAAATTGGTCGCATTGCAGGGGATCAATGTGATGAACGCTCCCTTGCAGCAGCTACATTATGCACAGTCACTGGCGCTGCGTAATGAAAATGCTCGCCTTAGTACCTATCTGCAAACGCGTACGCCGCGTTTTGTACAGCAGGATCAAGAACGCGGCTGGCTCTATTTACTGGCGAAATACAGTCAGAATCCAAGTGAAACATTAGCTAGCTATCCCATTGATTTTGCTGAAAACAAAGCGTATATCGCACAAACGCTGATTCCCGACCGTATTGCTCAGCACGATCTTGCCGGAGCAAAACGTCTATTGGCTGGATATTCCCGCGATCAGCTGTTAGAACAGCGGTTGCAACTGAGCGAAGCGGAAAATGATACCGCGCAAATAGTGCAGCTTGCGCGACAGATGTATCAGCGATCGCCGCAGGATCTCACATTACTCGACCGACTTAGCTATCAACTGGTTAAGACCGGACAGAAGGCAGAAGCTAGCCGCTTGTTACTGGCGCGCTATCCATATCAAAACGCGGGCGCAACGGGACAAAACCTGACTAGCCGCTTGATGGTTCTGTTGAAAGAGGATCCTCGCTTGCTGACGGCAAAAGACATTGAACGATTGTCAGTTCCGTTGCCAACGCCACAGCAGCGTATGCAGCAAGCATCGGTATTCAACACTGAGGAACAGTGCCCGATTGTGCGTCGTTTGTTGGGGGATATGTCACCAGACTATGGCGCTACGGCATGGTATCAGTTAGCGAACTGCTATCGCACTGATTCGCCTGGACTTGCGCTGTTCGCGTATCAACAAGCCGATCGGCGTCAATCGAATACTTTCAGCAAGCGCTCGCTCGCCTACCAAGCCTATGCGGTTCAAGATTTCCAAGCCGCAACGCGCGCTTGGTCTGCGGTTCCGGTCGCTGATATGAGCGCTGAGGACACGATGGCGGCGGCAAATAGTGCGCTGGCAGCCCACGATATTCGTGCGTTAACGGGGTGGCTTAGCGAAGCGAAGAAGCATCAGCAAGATAAAACGGCGGAATATTGGTGGCTGCACTCTCATAGCCAAAATGATCCATCCGGCGCTCTGGCAGACTTGAATCGTTCCATTGAAATTAAACCGATGGCATCAGCGTTGGCCGACCGTGCGGCACTGTATCGTCAGCAAAATCAGCTTAATCTGGCGTTGGCTGATTTGCATCAGGCTATCGCCATAGAGCCTGATAATACGGCTAACCATGCAGCGCTGGGTTATGCGTTATGGGATGCGGATCACATAGCGCTATCCCGCGATGAGCTGAAACTGGCTGAACAACATACGCCAGACGATCCCGCGTTGATTCAGCAACTGGCCTATGTGAATCAACGTTTGGATGACATCCCGCAGGCGCAAAGTTATACCGAACGCGTGGTGGACGATATCGACCGAGGCTATGCACCGCAGGGCCTAAGTGAGCAAGATGCTGAACGCCGGTTTAATTTCCGCCGCATGCATGAAGATACTGGTCGTCGCTGGACATTTAGCGTTGATACGTCGATGGGACTTTCGGGCAAAAATAGCATTCCAAACAGCAGCGTATTAGGCAGCTCGACCCAGCCGTATGCGGCGCGTAGAAGTTACGGGCAGATGGAGGCGGAATACCGCGTCGGGCGCAACCAAATTGTGGATGGTGATTTGCTCTCTGTTTACAGTCGCGTATTTGCCGGTAGCGGAAGTGAGGGCAATTTCTTACCCACCAAGGCACCGATGATGGGGCTTGGGGTTAGATGGAAGCCGCTGCGCGAGCAGGTATTTTATTTAGCCGCGGAACAGCAAATTCCGCTGGATAGGCATGAAAGCGAAGCAGACATGCTGCTGCGTGCCAGCGCATCCTTCCTCAACGGGGGCAAGTACAGTGATGAATGGTACCCTAACGGCAACGGCTGGATAGCACAAAATCTCTATCTGGACGCAGCTCACTACGTGAAACAGGACAGTCAAAGCTACACCGCTGATTACCGGCTGAGCTGGCACCAAAAAATCCCTAATATCCCCAGTGCGCAAACGTTGGAGCCTTACGGGCATCTGCAATATAACGCCACTCAGAATGGTGCTTACTCTGATGCTAAGCTCGGCGGTATCGGCGTGCGTTGGAATATGTGGTCAGGCGAAAATCATTATGATGCCTACCCGCACAAAATCAGCGTTGGCATTGAATTCCAACATTTATTTAGTGGGAAGAACCAATTCGTGGAATCTAAAAATGGTGCCTTTGTGACCTTTGGAGGGCGCTGGTAATGACAATAATTTCTCGCTGGTGCGTCTTGTTACTCTTGATGATGGCACCTTGGGCTCACGCGATGAACGCCATGATTTACCAACCGCAGCTTAGAGATATGAGCGTAGACAAAGCCCAGTGGCAAACGCTGATGGATAAGTTACACGACGCGGGTTTTGATACGCTAGTGCTGCAGTGGAGTGAATATGGTAGCGCCTTTAGCCAAGGGGCAGAGCAGCAGTGGCTGATGGATCGCGCACGCATTGCACACGATCGTGGATTGCAAATCGTGGTGGGCCTGTATGCCGATCCTGAGTTTTTCACTCGTCAAAACCAACCCACGAAGGCATTAGGCAACTATCTAAACCGCCAGCGTACACAGGACGTTGCCGTTGCTCAGCGCTGGGTAGACAAGTTTGGTAGCCAAAACATTGCAGGGTGGTATCTGACCCCAGAACTGGACGATTTACGCTGGCGTGATGAAACAAGCCGCCAGGTTGCCGTGAAATGGCTGACTGAAACGAAGCGGTCGTTGCTTGCTGTCGCCAATAAACCGGTCAGTATTAGTAGTTTCTTTGCCGGTAATATGACGCCAGACACCTACCGCGATACGGTGGCTGATTTTGCAGCGGCTGGGGTGAAAATCTGGGTTCAGGATGGGGCGGGAGTCGATAAGCTCAGCTTACGCGAACGTTCACTGTATCTCAATGCGACGGTGGGGTGTGATGAAACATCGCCAGCGGCGGGGGAAGTTTTTGAAATCTTCCGCCAAATTAAAGGTGATAAAGCCTTTCGTGCACAGCCCGCATCGACGCAAGAAATTAGCTCGGTGTTGCATCAAACTTCAGCGTGTGGGAAAGATAAGCTAATATTCTCGCTGCGCTATTTACCGGCGGCTGAGGGTATTTTGGCTTATTGAGTCAGTAGTTAGCGATGATGTGTTGGCACTTTGCAGATGATTTGCAGGGTGCCAGCATTTTGAAAAGAGTCAGGTGCTTTTTATATTGTGTCAGCGATAGCTGACCCCGCAGCAGTAAACCCCTTTCAACCTATTTTTCATTCTCTTTCGCGAACGCGAAAATATTCACATCAGATTAGATGCCAAAATAATGATGTAGAGCGCCAGCATCACAAGAGTGGTTCCCGCAACAAGATAGCTATCTTGGCGTTGGCTGTTGGATTTTTTTGGGTTAGGCATATCGGGCCTCAAAAGATGAATGAGTCAGCTAAGTCTAGGTCAAACTGCTGTGGCAGGCAGATTGCTGGTATGACAGACGGTAAGGCTATGAACCTTAGCATAAGTTTATTTTTCAACGCAATGTTGATTTTTCAACTTCTCGTTGATAATTTGAATCAGACACATCATCGGGCAGCGATGTGATAAATTATGTATATCTCAGGCTGATATTTCGGCTTGTATCATTTCTGATTACTTTAGATGAGTGCGCACGCCGCGTGGTCGGTAAGGTTTTGCTCAGAGAACACCCAGACACGAAGCGGCTTATAACCTATGAATGTTAGACAAACTATTACACTTGGATTTATGACTTTTGCGCTCTTTGTTGGCGCGGGCAACATCATCTTTCCTCCCTTTATTGGCCTGCGAGCCGGTGAAAATTTTTGGTATGCCACTGGTGGATTTTTAATTACCGGCGTGGGTTTACCGGTGTTGGCATTAATTGCGATGGCACGTAACAACGGCTCATTGGTTGAATTAACTAGGCCTGCGGGCAAGCTGTTTGGTCTGCTTCTTTCACTGATCTGTTATATGGCGCTTGGCCCGCTGTTTGGCGCGCCGCGTACCGCCACAGTTTCTTATGAAATCGGCATTAATCCGCTGTTTTCAGGCCATGTGCCGCTCAGCGCATTTAGCCTATTGTTCTTTATTGCCGTGGTTCTTTGCTCGCTGAACCCGCTAAAGCTGATTGATATCGTGGGCAAGTTCCTCTCACCAATCAAAGTAGCTTCGCTCGGCGCTTTGGGACTGTATGCGTTTTGGCGTCCGGCAGGAAATGAGCTTTTCACGTTTCCTGAATATGTTGAAAATCCGCTCTCTAGCGGCATGATTAACGGCTATCTCACCATGGATACGCTGGCTGCACTGGTGTTTAGTATTATTATCGTGAATGCCATTAAGTCACATGGCGTTGATTCATCGCAGCGGATCACACGTTACATGGTGATCACGGGGTTGATTGCCGCGGTAGGGCTGACCTATGTTTACATCAGCCTGTTTTATTTAGGCGCCTACAGTTTGCCGCTGGCGCGTTCAGCCACTAACGGCGCTGATGTGTTACATGCTTTCATTGTGAATGGGTTTGGCTATCAAGGCAGCGTATTTTTGGCCTTTATCATTACCGTTGCCTGCTTGGTGACGGCGATTGGTTTAACCAGCGCCTGTGCTTCCTATTTCAGTCAGATAACGGGGAAATCCTACAAGATGTTTGTGGTGATTTTGGCCGCCATTTCCATGTTGCTGTCCAATCTTGGGCTGACCGAGATTATTCACTTCTCGCTGCCAGCGTTAACGTCGGTCTACCCGCCATTCATTGTGCTGGTGATCTATGGCGCACTGGCTAAACCGGGAGAGCATTCTGTCGCCCTGTGCATGCCTGCAACGCTGGTCGCGTTCATCATCGGGATTTTACAAAGCGTGGTTCCCGCTGAAGATCTGCCGTGGGTAGCCGGAAACCTACCGTTCTATAAAGAAGGCATGGCGTGGATTATTCCAACGATCGTAGTCTTTATGTTAAGCGCGGTATGTTTGAAATATAAGAAGCCGGTACCGGTAGAGAATTAAGCAACAGCAACGATGACGGCAACATGATGTTGCCGTCATCGTTGTGCGGAGTCGTCAGTATTCAACGTATTTTTTTGAATGCGTGACGAATTTGCAGCATGTTGATTAGCACCAGTACCGCGGTAAAGACAAAAACCCAGCGGAAGCCCAGTACCGCTGAAACGCTGGAGCCAAGCATTGGGCCGATCACGTTGCCTAAGTACATGAACGATTGGTTATAGCCGAAAATTCGCCCCGTCACGCGATCGCTGGAGTACTTCAGCAACAAGGTTTGCACCGCTGGCATTAAGGCTCCATCGGCAAAGCCCAGCATAAAGCGCAGCATCCCAAGCTGTAGCGGCGATCTTACCCAAGCCATCATGGCGAAGAGCACCACCGTGAATCCCAGCGCAAAAATCAAAATACGCCCGGTACCGATTCTGTCGCCCAATCCGCCTAATCGTGGCGCGGATACCAGCGCAGCAATGCCTGGCACGGCGGCGATCATCCCACTGACAAAGGCGATATTATTGGTATCCGCGGCGAGTTGGCGGATAAATAACGTTAGGATGGGACTGATCGAGGCGTTCGCTAATTGGATCATCAGCGTGGTAACAAACAGGGCGATGATAAGCGTTGGATAGGGCAGAGAGCGAAAAACCTCTTTCCCGCTGAGCTGATCTTCTTTACGCACCACCACACGGCGTTCTTTGATTAAGAACAGCGTAACGAAAAAGCTGACGAACATCATGGTCGCCGTGGAGAAGAATACCGTGCGTAGCCCCAGATGGTCGGCCATCAGACCGCCTAATAGCGGGCCGGCAATCACCCCGCATATTTGCCCCGTCGATAGAGTACCTAACGCCCAACCGCTTTTTTCCCGAGGCACCTGAGAGGCGACCAGCGCCATGGCATTAGGAATATAGCCAGAAGTTAGCCCCATCAGCGCACGCAGTGCAAACAGCTGCCAAACGTTGGTCGCTAAGCCTTGTAATGCAATCACCACGCCCATCCCCAATGAAGCACGCAGCAACATGAGTTTGCGCCCCTTGCGGTCGGCTAAACTTCCCCATAGCGGCGCAACGAGTGCTGAAACCATAAAGGTGGCGCTAAAGACCAAACCCGACCACAGGCTGAGTGATTCGTGATTGTGAACCCCTAGCTGTTCAACGTACAGCGGTAGGAATGGCAGGATTTGGCTCATCGCTAAGCCAGTAAAAAAGCAGCCAAACCACACCGAAATGAGGTTTATTTTCCAAGATTCCATGACGTCTCAATATGCGGGGAGAGGGCTAAACGAAAAGAGTTGCGCTGTAATAATATCACTTGTAACGGCTTGCCGGTTACACAAAAAAAGTAAAAAGAAATGACGTTTTATTTTCAATTCATTGAATCAACGCGTTTTTATCACATTTACTAACACTTTCTCGCCGAGGGTGAGGTTTTATTTACACCTTGAGTATCGCCTTGCGCCTAAACTAGAGCCGTACGTAGAATCAAATTTAGCGTGATAATTTATTCAAATGATAACGGGAGTTTGTATGCTGACATTGAATGCCGCTGAAACCGCGCTGGTGCTTATCGATCTGCAAGAGGGCATTTTACCCTTTGCTGGCGGCCCCCATTCAGCCAGCGACGTAGTGGCACGCTCGGCGCGGCTAGCGGAACGTTTTCGTGAACTGAATGCGCCGGTGATTTTGGTGCGTGTTGGTTGGAATGAGTCATTTGACGAAGCGCTTAAGCAGCCAGTTGATGCTCCGTCGCCAGCCCATGCGCTGCCAGAGAATTGGTGGAATTTCCCTGAAGCGCTGAATGCGCAGCCGGAAGACATTGAAGTGATCAAGCATCAATGGGGCGCATTTTACGGTACCGATCTGGATCTCCAGCTTCGCCGCCGTGGTATTCGTAATATTGTCTTGGCAGGGATTTCCACAAATATTGGCGTAGAATCTACCGCTAGAAGTGCGTGGGAGCATGGTTATGCTTTGGTGATAGCCGAAGATGCCTGTAGCGCTTTTGATGATATTCAGCACCAACACAGCTTTAAGTACATTTTCCCGCGGATTTCGCGAGTATCTGATAGCGAAAAAATCATTGCAGCGATGAAGTCTTAATTCTATAACGGCTGTTATTGATAGGCCATTTTCACAGGCGAAATGCCTGTGGAAATATAAGCAGGGAATAGGGTGTGAAAGAGACAAAATTTACCGGTTTTACCCAGCAGGGATTAAACTTTTTACAGCAGGTACGTATTGAGAATAGCAAGGACTGGTTTGAAGAACACCGCCCGATCTACGATCAACATATTCTGACCCCGTTTCGCGCTTTAGTTGATGAACTTGCGAAACCCATGCTAAAGATCGATCCGCTGTTTGAAACACGTCCGGCGATTGGCAAAACGCTATCTCGCATCCATCGCGATACCCGCTTTTCACATGACAAATCTCGCTACCGCAGCCGTATGTGGCTGACGTTTAAGCGCCATTCTAAAGAGTGGACCGATGCACCGGTATTTTTCTTTGAAATAAGCCCCGATATGCTGCGTTACGGTTTGGGCTATTACTCGGCGTCGAGGGGAACGATGGATCGTTTTCGTCATTTGGCACTGCGCCAACCTGAGGAATTTGCCGCAGCACGAGCCTGCTGTAAGGCGCCCTTTGAGCTGGTGGGTGATAGCTATAAGCGGCCTTTAATAAAAGACCAAGACCCTGAAATTGCTGATTGGTACAACCGTAAAACGTTTGCGGTGATGGCAACAGATAATCAAGTCGAGCAGCTTTTCACGCCTGAACTGGCCACTATGCTGGCAAAAAAACTGACTAAGCTGGCGCCGCTATATCATTTTTTGATGAAGGTCGAAGCACTAAAACAGGTACCACTTGAGGATCTCTAAGCGCAGGTTAAAGCTGTTCGCTCATTTGTGGCGTGAACTCGCCTTCGCTGATGGTTTTTGACTGATTGCGCCCCTGCTTTTTGGCCAGATAAAGCATTTTATCAGCAAGATTTATGGTGCCGCTGATGTCGAGGTTGGTTTGGCTGGGATCAACCAAGACTGCCCCAATGCTCATGCTGACGTAGTGATCCCCTTCAGGGTTTCCAACATGGGGGATCTTTAATTCCGCAATGGCTAAACGAATCCGTTCGCAAACCTGCGCTAATTGCTGTTTGTCCGTTGACGGAATAAACATAGCAAACTCTTCGCCACCCATGCGTGCCACCAGATTCCCATCACGATTGCCTGAAAGATCCAGTGCATGCCCAATTTTGGCCAAGCAACGATCGCCGGCTAAATGTCCGTAGTGATCGTTATATTTTTTGAATTTATCGACATCCAGCATGATTAGCCCAATATGCTGTCCGGAGGCTTTATTTTCTTCCCAAAGCGCGGGTGTGTTTTGTGCGAAATAACGGCGGTTATGTAACCCTGTAAGATCGTCGGTGATGGACTGACGATAATGACGGCGATTATTCTCATCAATGAGCTTGTAGTCGTCCATCATGCGCAGCAACACAATCATTAACATAGCCAGCTTTAATAGCATAATCATGATCTTCCACGTATACCAACCGACGGTATAGCGGGCCTGCCACGATAGGCTGAAGGCGTCATCCAGAACCAACAGGAACAATGTGAAAAGAAAACATTGTTCAATGAGTCCTTTGTTTTTTAATTTAAACCACAAAAAGGTCAGGCAGAGAAAATTCACCAAACCAGAGATATAAACTAACCCTGATCTAATCGTGAGTTCACAGTGATAGTGATTGCACGTCTCGGTGAGCAATGGAATAAACCGAGAGATTAATGGCCCAATAAACGAGGCGAGTAGACAGCCTAATAATACAAAGGCAACGGTGCGTCTAAGACTGAGTGATTGAGGCAATGAGATAAGAATCGCTGCGCAAATTGGAGCGCTAATTTCTAACAAAAACCATAACCAAATCGAGTTGCTGTCATAATTAAACGTAGCGCCCACGGCTAATGCCGTCGGATAATCCGCAATAATAAAGGCTGCTAATATTGCGGAAGCTAAATATGCGCCACCAATTGCGTAGGTTTGTCGGTTATTGAAAGCACGCGAGTGGCTAAAGGCAATGGTGGTAATAATAATATCGCACAGCACACACACGGCCAAAAATACCGGCATAAAGTAAAAATTCACAGGCGCACTTTCACTGCGATAACTGCCCGCAAAAATAAACACCGCCAGAGTGAATAAAATGAGAAGCGGTGTATGAAGTCGCTTAGGGGCTAACTTCAAAAACATATCATTACTCCAATAACGCAATGTGTTTACAATATATCAATGCTTAATGACTTTATTTTAACATTATAGTTTTAAGTGAGCGTCTTGCTTCCTGTTTTGCATCGCCCAATTTAGGTAGCGTTACCTTAAAAAAATAATTCATATAAAACAGAATGTTATTTTTTTGGTAGGCAATATTTGCTGAGCGAAGTACGACACTCCTTGCACTAGTTTAACTTATCTGAAGTGGTGTAAGAAATAATTCTCAATAGGAATTTTCTGGGTTAAATTTGGGGCGCTGTAAAAGTAGCGCTACATTTCGTGTTGTCTGAGTGACAGTAATATTGTTATGCAACTGAAATAATATAACTATTTGCTCAGGAAAATGGGGGGGAATATCTCTATATAATGAGGAAATAGTGGGGGCGGTAAATAACTATAATAGGTAAGCGTTAGCGAAAAATAAGATGATATAAAAAAGCCCCACAGCACAGTTGCAATGTAGGGCTGATTAAATCCGGATTGGCGAATTATTTATGCATGGTCGCCGGTGTCGCTTTAGGTGTAAAAGGATCGTTTCCCAAAGAGCTGTAAGGCACCTGCTTTAATGCAAAATTCATTACCGTTGGCGAAGGGCGTTTTTGGTTGGAAATAAACTGATATTTAGCCGCAATTTCTTGGCTTTTAATTCCGGTCCATTCAGAGAACAGCACCAAAAAGTCTTCTGCTGAGCGGCGTGCTTTTATCGCCCGACGACGCGTGTCATCAGAAGATAGCATCATTAACGGTACCTGATAGTTTTGTTGGTATTTATCATCGTGAGATAGGAACTCATTACTGGTGCCTTTCTCGTGGAATGCTAAGCCATGATCAGAGAAATAGATCATCGAGAAGTTTTGTCCGCTACTTTTCAGCTGGTTATACAGCTGGCTGAGAAAACTGTCTGTTTGCGTAATGCTGTAGAGATAGCATGAGGTCTCTTTTGAATGAACAAAGGTCTCATAGCGGTCACCGGTACGATCGCAAGCCTTAGGATGTGAACCGATCAGGTGATATACCACCAGTTTTGGCCCTTCGGTAGTTGCCTGCAAAGCATCATCGGTAAAGCGCAGTAGATCGAAATCAGACGTGGCTTTACCGTCTTCAAAATCACCTTTCTTCAAGAAGCGTACATCGTCTGCGCGCTTGGCAACGCTAGCCACCACGGTGTCATAGCGCCCAATTTGCCCCTGATTAGAAAACCAATAGGTATGAAAGCCCGCAGATTTGGCCAACGTAATAATACTGTTTTGGTACTCAGGTTTTCCGTCACGAACTAGATTCAGCGTTTGGCCGAGTGATTTCTGCGTAGAAGGTGCCGCAGAAAGATAATCGTTGAAGAATACGCCCGGAACTTGGCTCTCGAACGGCGTATTGGCCCATTTACCGCCAAAACTGCCGTGGGCATCACGGCGGGCGCTTTCGCCAATGACGAGCACATAGACTTGGCGATTGGCTTTAACGCTGTCTACATGCCAAGTGGCTGGCACAGAAGATAGCTCTTTCATGCGCGCCATCTCGGCTTCAACTTCTTTCTTCCCGTGCGATACGTCTTCGACAAAACGCACCACCGGATAGCCGGTATCGCTTAATTTGAATTCGCCACCGGCTCGCAGGTTTGTCACTGGCGCTAACAGTAAAGCACCTACGAAAGCAAATAAGAACAAAGATTTAGCCATTGTCCAACGGCGTATTTGCACTGTCTTTCTACGCAAAATAAAAATGCCGAGGATCAGGATAAAGACGGCGATCAAATAGTCCCAATAGGGAAAAATCTGCATCATCTCACCGGCTTCTTCTGGGTTAGTTGAGTAAAGCGAGAGGATCGAGTTGAAGTTTGGCGGGCCGAAAACGCGGCCAAACGGATAGTAAAATGCTGCGGTTAAGGTGCAGACAAACAGCACTGCTTTTTGCAGACGTGGTAAGTAGCTGCCGAGCAGTAAGAAGAAACAGCCGAGACCAACGGCGTAAATAGCGCTAAATTCGTAGCCTAAGCCCAGATTAATCAGCGCGGCGAGAACAAAATAGAGCAGGGTATAAGGGCTCAGTAGTTCACGAGCCTTATTTTTTGGCTCAAAAGGATTTGATGTAAAGTTCATTTTTATTATCTGAAAGGGTGCAGGGCACCAAAGTTAACCGCGGGATACATCTCCACTCGCATGTTGACGGTCACTGTCATCATTGTCTCTGGTGTGTCATGGGGGAGTTTCCATTTTACTTTTTGCGCTATGCCTAACGTCGAGACACAAAGCTGCAAGAAGATATGCCGAGCGAGCTCGAATAGCAACAGAAACTGCGGGTTCTTAGTGTGATTTAGGAGGCAAATTTTATAGTACAGCGAATTGCAGAAATTTTGTCGGGGTTTGCAGTGAAAAGTTTGAGTGCTCAGAGGGTTAACAGAACAAAAAACCACCCTCACCGGATGACACCAACGCGGTTGATGTCATCCGGTGTGAGCTGCGCTAAGCGCCTTTGTGAATGATGTTGGTGCTTTGTGTATTATGTGTCAGTGTTTGGTTATTTAAATTGATGGCCTGCTGGTCTGTTAAGGCATCAGGAGGAATATTCATGTGGCGCAAAACGTCGCCCATGATCTGACCGAACACCGGACCTGCTACTGAACCGCCGAAGTGTTTGCCTGCATTCGGGTGGTTGACCATCACCACCAATGCAACGCGAGGATCGCTGGCGGGTGCGACGCCAGCCGTATAGTTGACGTAGCCGCCGTCGTATTTACCCGTGTCGCCCATTTTCTCGGCGGTACCGGTTTTTATCGCAAGACGATAGCCCGGAACGGCGGCAGTTACGCCGCTACCGCCGGGTAGAGCATCACTTTCCATCATATGAACGACGGTGCGCACGGTTTTTTCATCCATGACCCGTGTACCTAATACCGGCGGGGTGACTTTAGTGATAGATACCGGACGGAAAACGCCGAAAGAACCGATGGTGGCATATTCACGCGCCATCTGCAGCGGCGTGACGCGCAGGCCATAGCCAAAGGAGAAGGTTGCGCGTTCAATATCAGACCAGCGTTCGCGGTGTAACGGGAAATAGCCGCTGCTTTCGCCGCCGATGCCCAGACCGGTGGATACCCCTAAGCCGAAGCTATGATAGAGATTCACTAGTACGTCAGACGGCATCGCCAGCGCAATATGTGACACGCCGATGTCGCTCGATTTTTGCAAGATGCCGGTAATGGTTAAGCGTGACCAGTGACCCACGTCTTTAATCAAGTGCCCATTAACGGGATAAGGCGTTGTGTCGATAACCGAATCAGGACGGATCAAATGACGTTCTAAGCCCGCCATGACCACCAGAGGTTTTACCGTTGAACCTGGTTCGAAACTGTCAGAGATCGCCACGTTGCGCATATCTTTCTGCGGTACGCCCTGATAGTTATTTGGGTTGTAGGAGGGATAGCTCGCCATGCCCAAAATTTCACCGGTGTTCACGTCCACCAGTACCGCTGCACCAGAATCGGCTTTATTGAGCAGCACGCCTTCGCGCAGATGAGAATAAAGCGCGTACTGCAAATAGCGGTCGATACTCAAGCTGAGCGTGGGTGCCTGCTGAGCAGGATCGTCTTCCATCAGGCTCACCACGTTGCCGTAGCGATCTTTGCGATACACACGATGCCCAGGCTTACCTTGCAGCAGGTTATTGAATCCGCTTTCGATGCCATCCAGCCCTTGTTGATCCATTCCGACGATACCAATCAGGTTAGAGGCGGCGTCGCTCATCGGGTAATAACGGCTAGAATCTGCTGGGGTCGTAATGCCGTAGATGTGCAGTTTATTCACATATTCAGCAATATTTGATTCAACCTGACGGCCAAGATAGAGGAAATGCTTGTGGGCGTTTTCTAATATCTTCGCTTTAATGTCATTTTCTGGCATAGAAAGGGCTGTGCTGAGATAAGGCCATTGTGCACTGGTGAGGTTGGGATCGCGTTCAAGCACGTGGATAGGATCGGCAATAATATCGTTTGATGCCACGCTAACGGCCAGCGGTTGGCCTTCACGGTCGGTTATCGTGCCACGCAGTGGCTGAGTAATAAGCGAGCGCAGCGAACGCTGGTCGGCTTCTTTTTCCAGCAGGGGATGGTTCATCAACTGCAGATAGCCCACTCTGCCAAGCAGAAGAACAAGAAAAACGACGATACCAAAACAGATGAGAACAAATCGTCCTTGAAAATAATTGCCACGTGAATTCGATGGGCTTTTTTTGCGCATAGTTCTGCCAGTAGAAAACAAAATATTAAAAGCGAGAAGCTGGAATGCGCTAACTATAAAAGAGACTGGATGGAAAGGCAGGAAAATGAAACATTTATTCGCACTTCAATTATCATTGAAATAAATGTAACAATTGAAAATATGATGCTTAAAAATACTCCATCTCTTATCGCATAGGCGCTCCAGGCCTGAACATGACGGTTTTCTGCGATACCACCAGAAAATGAAAATGAGGATTAGTGAGAATTCTCTGGTGCATTGTACTGATAATGAACCATAGATACAGATTATTCTTTAATAGATGGATTATATTAAACAAATATTGATCTCTCTCAGAGGCAATCCTATTATCCGTCTCACTAAGAGAATGAGGTTAAATATGAACCAAAAATTAAAACAACTGAGCCGTGCGGCCCTGATTTTAGCCGGTGTTATGGGTATGAACGCAGCTCATGCAGATCTCATGGGCTCACTGAAAAGCGCAAGCGAACAGCTTTCGTCTAGCAGTGCGAATACTTCTACTGGCGCAAACAGCACATCGTTGCTGGGCGGCGCGTTGGGTTCATTGATGGGCGGGAACTCGCAGGCATTACAATCTACCAGCAGTGCAAACATTGGTGGCGTGCTGAGCTACTGCGTGCAGAACAACGTGCTGGCAGCGGGTAATCAAAAGATTGAGTCTGTTAAAGATTCTCTGCTGAACAAATTGGGTACGCAAACTGAAAGCCAATCTTACCAGAATGGTTTGAACGGAATTTTGGATCTGCAGGGTAAAGATGACGTTGATCTGAACAACTTAGGTTCTCTGACGACCGACATGAAGGCGAAAATTAAAACTAAAGTGTGCGGCATGGTATTGGATCAGGCGAAAAAATTCGTTTAATCACCGAAGACGACCGCCGTTGTTGAGGGAGTTGGCATACGTAGTAGCCACTCCCTTTTTTATTTAAGCTGTTTACGGCAAAAATCACCAATCTCGGCAATCGCCAATCGAGACTCTTTCATGCGCGGCACCAGATATTGCCAAACATGCCACATCCCCTGCCAACGAGATAAATGCACGTCAGCACCTGCGCTTGCAGCTTTTTGGGCAAAACGTTCGGCATCGCTATACAGAATCTCTTCACTTCCCACCTGAATCAATAACGGCGGAAACGCAGCTAAATCGCCGAATAGTGGAGACACGCCCGGATCGGTCAACGCAGCTGTACCACTGTACGCGTTTACACAGCGCTCAGCTTGATGGAGATGGTGTGCAAAAAAAGGATCGCGCGTGAGGCGTGTTTTTACCGACTCACCGCTCATCGAAAGATCGACCCAAGGGCTTAAAACGGCAACGCCTGCGGGAAGAGGAAGCGCTGAATCTGATTTTATCCGCAGAGTTAGTGCCAAGGCCAATCCGCCACCGGCGGAATCGCCCATCACAAAAATGCGTTTAGGATTAATTTTTGGTTGGGTCAACAACCAACGATAAACGGTTTCTGCATCATTGAGCGCGGCGGGATAAGGCGATTCGGGCGCTAAGCGATAATCGGCCAACAATAAAGGCATTTTAGCGGCATCTGCAATAAATGACGCCATCGATCTGTGGCTGGAACATGATCCCATGTGATAGGCGCCACCGTGCAAATAGAGAATCACGGCATCCGAGTGGGCATTGGATGGCGTGAGCCATTCAGCATAAATGCCAGATGGCTCAACGCTTTCAAGGTGCGTCCCTGGAGCGAGAGGGAGTCGCTCTCCCAATTCATCCATTTGTTTGCGCATAGTGGCCACATCGTCTAGATCGGCCTGAGCAAAATGGCGCTTGATAGCATATTTAAACAGATGACTTTTAAAACTACGCATGTGAATTCCTTTTCTGTCTTGAGCATTTGGTGCTCGCCGAGAGTAAACGGCTCAAGACCTATCATGACGCCAAAGCAAAAAACAATCAGGCACGGATATCTTGATATTCTGGCGTGGTGTCAAACTCATGCTTGGCAAACGGACACAGTGGAATAATTTTGCGATTTTCTTTACGCATTTTCTCAACCACTTTGGCGACTAATTGCTTACCAACGCCTTGGCCTTTCAAACTCTCATCTACGTCGGTGTGGTCGATAATGGCCAGATGTTCGCCTGTCGGCACAAAAACAACCTCAGCAATCAAGTTGCCTTGAGCATCATTCACATAAAAATTGTTGTTACCTTCAAGAATTTCCACCGTAAGCTCCCTATTTTTGACGATATTTCAGTGCGCCGCTGGGGCAGGTATTGATAACGCTCATCACGGTTTTGGCATCGACGTTATCAGGCATAATCCAAGGCTGACGGTTCAGTTTAAATAGGTTGCTATTTCCTCTGACGCAGTTGCCGGAATGTTGGCAAATGCTGAGATTAAAATAGACGTCAATTTCTTTGCCGTGATACAGGCGGTAACCCGCATCTTGTAAATCTTGATCCATGGGTGTTCTCCTACGACATTGCAGTGAGCAGACTGAGTCGATCTGCTTCTTTATGGTGTATAACCCGATCAAGATTAGCCAAAAATGACCCTCACGGCATTAATGTCTTCGCCTTGCTGGTGGATAAGTATCCAAACGAGGCAGAAATTAGGAATCGCCCTTAAAGCGGCACGATTAAAACATCCGTATGCGTTTTGTCGATAATGTGGGTTGCCGAGTTTAAAATGCGCTTTAGGAACCCTTCACAGTGATTACCACAAATCACTAAATCCACTGGGCTCTCGTTACAAGCATAAATCACGCCATCAGCCAACTCGCCGTTACAAACGATAGTGCGGCTAATCGGATAGTCTGCCTGTGAACGTAGCTGCTCTAAAAACAGATTGGCCTCTTCATGAATAAGCTCACGTAAGGAGCCCAGCATCGCCCCCGCAAAACTGGAGCAAAGGTCGGCCTCATTGCACAAGGTCAGTAGTGTAATTTCACCCTGATAGGGGCGAACGATTGCGATGGCTTTTTCAACGAGTTTGATGCTGTCCGGTGCTTGAGCAACGGCAACGAGTACTCTCCTGTAGCTCATATCTGCCTCCATTCCCTATGACAATATAACCATGATAAAGAATAGACCACAGTCAAGCTGTGGGGAAAATCACAACCAGTTTTACCTCATCGGAAAATAGCACTTATGTCTAATCCAGCGACTGCGAAGTATCGTGGGCGAGGAGGGCAAAAAAAAACGGATATAGGGAATGTATTGATACGTGAGCCATGCATTACCACTAACTCTTTATGGTTATTCGTGTTGGAGGGTATTGCCATAAAGAGCTAGGGATAGCGTATTTAATAACAAAAATAGATTACGCAATTACATATAAATATTGAGTCTATAGGTATTAACGAGGCAAAAATAGGCCGAATAAAACATAAATCGAAAGGTATTAAGTTGGTTTTAGTCTGCAATGAAACCGATTACACCGTGACGTATTTCACATTATTCACTGTTATTCTACATAGGGAAAAAGATAGCTTAAAATTATAAAATGATGTTTCGTTTTAATGCTGTAAATGGCAGTGAAAATCTATACTAGCAGCAACATAATTTACATGGGTTATTTATAGAAAACATACTTTCAACATGGATGTAGGGCTAAATATCTACAAAAGCTATATAAGTAGCGTTTTAAGCTTTTAATTTAAGATTTAAGGATTTTTAACTCGAAATACCTGCTTTTTTTATGTGTTTTTTGTATGTGATGTGTTTGAGATTCAATCGCTTAGCGCCTCGATGAAGAGGTCGCAATCTTTGACGCATTAATGAACTATTAAATCATTCGTAATATTTATTTACTGATTTTATGTGATCTGTGTCACGTTTTTCTCAAATTAACCTGAGGCGCTCGTTGTATATATCTCTTAAACGGGGGTAGAGTTGCCACGAATCAGGAATATTCTTATTTGCTTGTAAAATTCCTAGATATTGTAAGTCTGAAAAATTGTACATCTAAGATACAACCTCCAAAGATATTACGGTTGAATTCCCCGCTTTTTAGGGGGGTGACCTCTGATAGGGTCAGGCTTTCATTTGAGTAGATAGTTATCAGGCGCCATTACTTTTTCGCTCCTCTAGAGCGTTACAGGTTAATGGTGCGTTTCATTATGTTGGCAAACAAATTTTACAGGGGGAGTAATGAGTACCTCTGAAATACTCAAGCATATTTATGACATCAATTTGTCATATTTGTTATTAGCACAGCGTCTAATTCACGAAGAGAAGGCTTCAGCGATGTTCAGGCTGGGGATCAACAATGAAATGGCAGATTCATTGGCTCTCTTAACCCTGCCACAGATGGTTAAATTAGCTGAAACTAACCAGTTGGTTTGCCAGTTCCGTTTCAGCGACCATGAAACGATTCAAAAATTGACGCAAGAGTCTCGTGTTGACGATCTCCAGCAGATACATACTGGAATTATGCTTTCCAGCCATTTGCTGAAGCAGCTCTCGCCAACAGATGCCTGCCCCCCTCACAAAAGAGTCTGATAATGAGTGAAAAAAGCATTATTCAGGAAGCACGCGACATTCAGCTAGCGATGGAGCTTATCTCTCTGGGGGCCCGCCTTCAGATGTTAGAAAGTGAAACGCAATTGAGCCGCGGTCGCCTTATTCGGCTCTACAAAGAGCTGCGAGGCAGTCCTCCGCCGAAAGGCATGTTACCGTTTTCAACTGATTGGTTTATGACGTGGGAACAGAATATTCATTCTTCGATGTTCTATAACGTCTATGCCTTCATGATTAACAGTAAATTATGTCGTGGCGTGGAGGCAGTGATACGTGCCTACAAACTCTATCTTGAACAATGCCCTGTCATGCCAGGTGAACAGCCTGTTTTGGCGTTGACACGAGCTTGGACATTGGTTCGCTTTGTGGATAGCGGGATGCTGGAGTCTTCTCCATGCTCTTGCTGCGGTGGCTCGTTTATTGCGCATGCGCATCAACCGCTCAGCACGTTTGTTTGCAGTTTGTGCCAACCACCGTCACGTGCGATAAAAAAACGTAAACTTTCTGACAATCTTGCCGATATGTTCCCACAATTGCTCAATGAGCAAGAGAAACGCGTGGTGTAACTTGATTGAGGCAATCAGTCTTATAGGTCGACGATCGGTGGGGTAGCAAGAAGGCTATTGTTTAGCTAAACCACCGGTTAACTTCCTTTCGAGCCGTCATCTGACGGCTTCTGAATTCTTCTTCTCCGTCCTTCTGGACAGCGCGTTACACCCAATTTCCATTCTAAGCATTAAGGAATTCGCGTGCTTATTCTATTGGGTTATGCCGTTGTAACTATCGCCGTGCTTGGCGGTTACATGATCGTTGGGGGGCATCTTGGTGCTCTGTATCAGCCCGCTGAGCTGCTCATCATTGCCGGTGCTGGTATTGGCGCATTTATCGTTGGCAACAACGGCAAAGCCATCAAAGCGACGTTGCGCACGCTGCCCAAGCTGGGGCGCGGTGCTAAATATAACAAAGCACTGTACATGGATGTCATGGGTTTGATGTACCTCTTACTGGCGAAAGCGCGCCAGCAAGGCATGCTCACACTCGAACGCGATATTGAAAACCCACAAGAAAGTGAACTTTTCTCTAATTATCCCCGAATTCTTGCCGATAAGATCCTCATCGAGTTCATCACGGACTACATGAGATTGATGGTAAGCGGCAACATGAATGCTTTTGAAATTGAAGCGCTGATGGACGAAGAGATTGAAACCTTCGAAAGCGAGGCTGAAGGTCCGGCAGACAGCTTGGCGATGGTCGGGGATTCGCTGCCGGCCTTTGGCATCGTGGCTGCGGTCATGGGCGTTGTTCATGCCTTAGCCTCAGCCGATCGTCCTGCCGCAGAGCTGGGCGCGCTGATTGCTCATGCGATGGTCGGTACGTTCTTGGGGATTCTGCTGGCGTATGGATTTGTCTCTCCGCTGGCGTCTTTGATGCGCCAAAATTGTGCCGAAACCGTCAAGATGATGCAGTGCGTGAAAACCACGTTGCTGTCGAGCCTGCATGGCTACGCGCCACAAATTGCGGTCGAATTCGGACGTAAAACGCTGTACTCCACCGAGCGCCCTTCGTTTATCGAACTTGAAGAGCATGTGCGTCAGGTGAAAGCGCCTGCGGTACAACAGTCGGCGGTGGAAGAGGAAGTATGAAAAATGGCAACCGCCCGATAATTCTGGTTAAAAAACGGAAGTCCTCCCATAAGGGGGGGCATCATGGCGGCTCATGGAAAATTGCCTATGCCGATTTTATGACGGCAATGATGGCGTTCTTTTTGGTGATGTGGCTGCTGGCAATCGCTAGCCCGCAAGAACTGACCAAGATTGCTGAGTACTTTCGAACGCCGCTAGCCGTTGCGTTAACTCACGGCGACCGTTCAAGCGCCAGCACCAGCCCAATTCCTGGCGGTGGTGACGACATGATGCAAAAAGAGGGCGAGGTTGCGAAATCCATGCCGGACCCAGCCACCAAAGCAGACAGCGAACGGCTGAAAAAACTGCGCAAACAGATCGATCAGCTCATCCTGACCGATCCAAGACTAAAAGCATTACAGCCGCATTTGCTGATTAACATGATGGACGAAGGTTTACGTATTCAGATTATTGATAGCCAGAATCGCCCGATGTTTGAAAACGGCAGTGCCAAGGTTGAGCCCTATATGCGCGATATTTTGCATGCCATTGCGCCGATTCTGAATGATGTGCCGAATAAAATTAGCTTGTCGGGACACACGGATGACTTGCCTTACGCCAGCGGCGAACGAGGCTACAGCAACTGGGAGCTGTCTGCAGATCGCGCCAACGCATCGCGCCGCGAGCTGATCGCCGGTGGACTTGCCGAAGGAAAAATTCTGCGCGTGGTCGGTATGGCCGACACCATGAGTTTGAAATCCCAATCGAGTGACGCTGCGATAAACCGTCGTATCAGTATTTTAGTGTTAAACAAAAGCGCCCAGCACAACATTGAACATGAGAATTCAGAAAGTCAGGAGATGGATTTTTCTAATCCTGCGGCAATGAAGCAGTGGAGCGTAGGAGGCGCGGTAAACCTTGCGCCACAGGCGTCGCCGGTGCAAGCCAGTCCATTAGCACCGATGAATGACCACATTATTACAACAACACCGACCGAAAAGAGGTGACCTGTGAGCATGGATATTACTGCGTTTTATCAAACGTTTTTTGATGAAGCCGACGAACTGCTGGCAGATATGGAACAGCACCTGTTGGAGCTGGATCCTGAAGAGCCAGATATTGAACAACTTAATGCGATTTTCCGTGCCGCGCACTCCATCAAAGGGGGCGCGGGGACGTTTGGTTTCAACATTTTGCAAGAAACCACCCATTTGCTGGAAAACTTACTCGATGGTGCACGTCGTCATGAAATGCGGCTGAGCACTGATATCATCAACCTGTTTCTGGAAACCAAAGATATTATGCAGGACCAGCTCGATGCCTATAAATCCACTCAGGATCCCGATCACGCTAGTTTTGAGTATATCTGTCAGGCATTAAGGCAACTGGCGTTAGAAGCTCAAGAAACCAATGAGCCTGAGGCCGCCGAAGGCCAACATCTCAAAGTGGTCGCGCAAGAGAGTGCAACTACCGCAGGCAACAATAACGAAACCGGCGAAATGGCGGTGCCAGAAGGGTGTATTTCTCTTTCCCTATGCGGGCTGAAGTCGCAAGAAGTACCGCTGATGCTGGAAGAACTGGGCAATTTAGGCACTATCCGCCAACACGCTGAAACCGAGCACGGATTAGACGCCATTCTGGAGACCACAGCCAGCGAAGACGATATTGCCGCCGTTCTCTGCTTTGTGTTGGAACCTGAGCAAATTTCGTTTAATCGCGGTGCGGCAGCGCCAGCTAAAAATACCACGGCTCCCGCTCAGCCTGCATCACCCGCCGCAGAAGCGAAACCTGTCGCAGCGCCAGAACTAAAACTGGTTCCTGAGCAGGCTGCGCCACGTCAGACCGAAGCGCCAAAACGTCCAGCCAAAGCGGCTGAAAGTACCAGTATTCGCGTGGCCGTGGAGAAAGTCGATCAGCTGATTAACATGGTTGGCGAGCTGGTAATTACCCAGTCTATGCTCGCGCAGCGTTCAGACATGCTCGATCCGGTAGAGCACGGCGATTTGCTTAACAGCCTTGGTCAGCTAGAGCGCAATGCGCGCGACCTGCAAGAGTCGGTGATGTCGATTCGTATGATGCCGATGGAGTACGTATTCAGCCGCTTCCCACGGCAGGTACGCGATCTAGCCAGCAAGCTCAACAAGCAGGTAGAAATTACCCTGCTCGGAAGCTCAACCGAATTAGATAAGAGCCTGATTGAACGCATTATCGATCCGTTAACGCACTTGGTACGCAACAGCCTCGACCACGGCATTGAAACACCCGAAGTTCGTGTCGCAGCGGGAAAAAGCGCGGTAGGAAATCTGACGCTTTCTGCGGAACATCAGGGCGGCAATATCTACATCGAAGTCCGTGATGACGGTGCTGGGCTGAACCGTGAGCGTATTTTGGCCAAAGCGCGTTCTCAGGGAATGGCGGTGAGCGACAGCATGACCGACGACGAAGTTGGATTGCTGATTTTCGCACCGGGCTTCTCCACCGCAGAACAGGTCACCGATGTGTCTGGACGCGGCGTGGGTATGGACGTTGTGAAGCGAAATATTCAGGAGATGGGCGGCCACGTAGAAATTCAATCGCAGGGTGGGAAGGGCACCACGATCCGCATCGTGTTGCCGTTAACGCTGGCAATTCTCGACGGCATGTCCGTTAAAGTGAATAACGAAGTCTTCATTCTGCCATTAAATGCGGTGATGGAATCCCTTCAGCCCCGTGAAGAAGATCTCTATCCGTTAGCGGGCGGAGAGCGCGTGCTGCAAGTGCGCGGCGAATACTTACCGCTGGTTGAACTGTACAGCGTGTTTGAAGTGCAAGGGGCTAAAACCGATGCCATGCAGGGCATTGTGGTCATTTTGCAAAGTGCGGGACGTCGCTATGCGTTGCTGGTTGATCAGCTCGTTGGGCAGCACCAAGTGGTGGTGAAAAATCTGGAAACCAACTATCGAAAAGTACCAGGGATTTCTGCCGCCACGATCCTCGGCGATGGCAGCGTCGCGTTGATTGTGGACGTCGCCGCGTTGCAGAACATCAACCGTGAAAAACGCGTCGCGGTATCTGCGGCATAGCGTGAACGTTTTATTTTAGCCAGCAGGTGACTGCTGGCTCTTATACCCAAGTAATTTGTGCATAAAGGTGAACTAACATGACAGGACTGGCTTCTGTAACCAAACTGGCGGGAGAAACTGTAGGGCAGGAGTTTCTGGTTTTCACTCTCGGCGATGAAGAGTACGGCATCGATATTTTAAAAGTACAAGAGATCCGTGGCTATGATCAGGTCACGCGTATTGCTAATACGCCTGCGTTTATCAAAGGTGTCACCAATCTACGCGGCGTCATTGTGCCGATCATCGATCTGCGTGTGAAGTTCTTACAAGAAAACGTGACCTACAACGATAATACCGTAGTGATCGTGCTCAACTTTAGTCAGCGCGTGGTTGGGATCGTGGTGGATGGTGTATCTGACGTGCTGTCGTTAACCACCGATCAGATCCGTCCTGCCCCTGAATTTGCCGTCACGTTATCCACCGAATACCTTACTGGTTTAGGTTCACTGGGCGAGCGTATGCTGATTTTGGTTGATATTGAAAAGCTGTTAAGCAGCGAAGAAATGGCGCTGGTGGAAAGTGTTACGGCGTAACTTTGATATTGCCCCATTGAAATGACCCCACCCCAACCCTCCCCTTCGCAGGGGAGGGAGCCGAACTTAGCTCTATTTTATCATCAGCGCTCGGTGTGCCCCTCCCCCTGAGAAGGGGGAGGCTGGGAGGGGGTAGCAAAAACTCCGCAGCAAAAACTCCGAATAAAAAATACTTTCCCCATAAAGTTTTTCTCAGCTACGCCGATATCCCTTCTATCCGACGTACCGAGAATGAGAAACCATGTTAAACCGTATAAAAGTTGTCACCAGTTTGCTGTTGGTGCTGGGGTTGTTTGGTATTTTGCAAATGACATCCGGAGGATTGTTCTTTAACGCCCTGAAAAACGACAAGGAAAACTTCACTGTTTTACAAACCATCCGACAGCAGCAGTCTACGCTGAACGGAAGTTGGGTAGCCTTGCTGCAAACACGAAACACGCTAAACCGTGCTGGCATTCGCTACATGATGGATGTTAACAAAACGGGCAGCGGTGCGACGGTCGATGATTTACTGCAAATTGCCAAAAGTACGCTACAACAGGCGGAAGGGCGCTGGGCCGAATATGAAGCGCTGCCTATCGATCCACGTCAAAGCCAAGATGCGACAGCCGAATTAAAACGTCACTACGATATCCTGCACGGTGCGCTGTCTGAGCTTATTCAGCTGTTGTCTACTGGCAAAATCAATGAGTTCTTTGACCAGCCGACTCAGGGTTATCAAGATGGCTTTGAGAAAAGCTACGTCACCTATTTGACTCAAAACGATCGTCTGTATCAGGAAGCCGTTGATGATAACAACAGCTCTTACAGCATGGCGATGTGGATCTTAGTCGGTGTTCTGGCCTTGGTCGCCGCCGCGATTATTCTGGTTTGGTTTGGTATCCGCAGAACGCTGATCGTGCCTTTGAATCGCTTAATTGGCAGTATCAAGCATATCGCCAACGGCGATCTGGCGCGCAGCATTGATGTTAACGGCACCAATGAAATGGGGCAGCTAGCCGCAAGCCTTAAACATATGCAGGGTGAGTTGGTGCGTACCGTGGGTAACGTGCGCCAAGGTGCTAACGCCATTTATAGCGGGGCGAGTGAAATCTCAGCCGGCAATAACGATCTCTCTTCACGTACCGAACAGCAGGCCGCATCGTTGGAAGAAACCGCTGCCAGCATGGAACAGCTAACGGCAACGGTAAAACAAAACGCCGAAAATGCGCGTCAGGCTAGCCATCTTGCATTGAGTGCCTCTGAAACCGCACAGCGCGGCGGTAAAGTCGTGGCTAACGTGGTGCAAACCATGCACGAAATTGCGGGCAGTTCGCAAAAAATTGCTGACATCACCAGCGTGATCGACGGTATCGCTTTCCAAACCAATATTCTGGCGCTGAATGCGGCCGTTGAAGCTGCGCGTGCCGGTGAACAAGGACGTGGTTTTGCAGTTGTAGCCGGAGAGGTACGAAACTTAGCCCAGCGCAGTGCTCAGGCTGCTAAAGAGATCAAAGGTCTGATTGAAGATTCCGTTAATCGCGTGGATATCGGTTCAACCTTAGTGGAAAGCGCGGGTGAAACCATGGGCGATATCGTCAGTGCGGTGACGCGCGTCACCGACATTATGGGGGAAATTGCCTCTGCGTCGGATGAGCAAAGCCGTGGGATCGATCAGGTCGGTCAGGCGGTGTCTGAAATGGACCGTGTTACCCAGCAAAACGCCGCGTTGGTTGAAGAATCGGCCTCTGCTGCGGCTGCCTTGGAAGAGCAGGCCAGCATGCTAACGCAGGCAGTATCTGTATTCCGTATCCAACAAGACTTCAAAGAAGACATCGGCGAAAGCCGTAGCGTCAAACCGGTTATTTCCACGTCTGCACCGCGTATCGCGGCTGCGGAGACTGGGGACAATTGGGAAACGTTTTAAGTTTTCGCTATGACGATCTAAACAGCAACACGGTGGCGAAGATCACCCTCTGTGTGGCAGCCAAAACTGCCTCACAGAAAAGCTGAAATGTATTTATGTGCTTTATGTTTAAGCGAGCTGCACCTTGAAATTATGAGTATGTCTTCCACGCATTGGCGTTGTCACTGGCAACACGGCGCCAATGGCGTTGGAAATCATTAAACGTGACAGTGCCGGGTACCCTACAAACGAACCGGCCCAAAAGGAAAGCATCGTGTTTAACCGAATCCGAGTATCAACCAGTCTATTCCTGCTGCTGATGGTGTTTTGTCTGCTGCAATTAGGATCTACCGGCTTGTCGTTTATGTCGATTCGTTCCGATAACAACAACTTTTCTAACGTTCAGATCGTTAACGATCAGCGAGAAGCGCTGAATCAGTCATGGGTTGCTTTGCTACAGGCACGTAACACGCTTAACCGTGCTGGCACTAGGGCTGCGTTGAAAGTCCCACAGGAAAAAGTCAACGAGCTGATGGCGGGCACGCGATCATCGCTGCAAAAAGCGGATCTCTATTTTAATCAGTTCTTAGCCATACCGCGCGTAACCAAAGAAGGTATTGAGCTGACCGAAACCACCAAAGTGAGCTACGAGAATCTCCGTACCACGCTACGCGAGCTCATTGCGTTATTAGAGAAAGGCGATCTGCAAGGCTTCATGGATCAGCCTACGCAGAAAGTCCAAGACCTGTTTGAAGTTCAGACACAGGCCTACACCCAGCATGTAGATGATGTGCTGGCAAAATCGGCAACGGAAAATAAAAACTCCTACACCCTCTCAATGCTGATGGTGGTGGGGGCCGTAGCAATGCTGATTATCGTGATTTTATGCTCGCTGTATTGGCTGCGCAAAATGCTGATTGGTCCGCTGAATACCATGCGGGCGCATTTTGATCGTATTGCCGAAGGCGATCTTTCAGCCGAAATTCACGTTTTTGGCCGTAATGAACTGAGCCAGCTGTTTGGCAGCCTGCAAAAAATGCAGCAGTCGCTGGCCAAGACGGTACTAACCGTACGCCAAGGTTCCGACGCGATTTATAACGGTCTGCAAGAGATTGCATCGGGTAACAACGATCTCTCTTCGCGTACCGAACAGCAGGCCGCTTCGCTGGAAGAAACCGCGGCTAGCATGGAACAGTTGACCGCAACGGTGAAACAGAACGCCGATAACGCACGTCAGGCAGCACGCTTGGCGAAAGAAGCCTCGGGAACGGCAACGTCCGGCGGCGAAATTGTGGGTAACGTCGTGCGCACCATGCACGAGATTGCTACCAGCTCACAGAAAATTGGCGATATCACCAGCGTGATCGACGGCATTGCTTTCCAAACCAACATTCTGGCACTGAATGCGGCGGTTGAGGCGGCACGTGCTGGTGAACAAGGTCGTGGTTTTGCCGTGGTCGCCGGAGAGGTTCGTAATTTGGCGCAACGCAGCGCGCAGGCAGCAAAAGAAATTAAAGGGCTGATTGACGATTCGGTCAGCCGTGTGAAGCAGGGATCGGCGCTGGTTGAAAACGCCGGTAACACCATGGATGAAGTGGTGCGTTCGGTGGCTCGCGTCACCGACATTATGGGGGAAATCTCCTCTGCTTCCGATGAACAGAGCCGAGGCATAGAACAAGTTGCCCTGGCGGTAACGCAAATGGATCAGGTGACGCAGCAGAACGCGGCACTGGTCGAAGAGGCTGCATCAGCGACGCAGGCGGTTGAAGAACAAGCAAATGCTCTAACCCGCTCTGTTGCCGCGTTCCATCTGGTATCAGCACCTGCTGCTCGAGTTGTCGATGATCCTATTGCCAACTCAGAGCAGTCGCTGCCCAAGGACAAAGATGTATGGCAACCGATTTAGCACCGGCTAAACGGTAGTTAATCGCGGGGGGAGGCTCTCTGCCCGCGTATTGCAAATTGGGTGAGTGATGGCGAATTTATTTACACAGTCAGGAAACGATGATGCTCAGGTACCTGCATTGATGATGCAGAGAGTGCCTCTGGCAGACGCCCATTTTCGTCGCATCAGCCAACTTATTTACCAACACGCAGGGATTGTGTTGGCCGATCATAAGCGGGAGATGGTTTATAACCGACTAGTGCGGCGTTTACGCGCGCTGAATCTGAATGATTTTGGCGCGTATCTGTCGTTATTGGAAAGCAGCCAGAGCCACGGAGAGTGGCAAACGTTTATTAATTCATTAACCACGAATTTAACCGCTTTTTTTCGCGAAGCGCACCACTTCCCGATTTTAGCGGAGCATGCGCGTAAGCGGCCACACAACTACTGTGTGTGGAGTACGGCGGCTTCTTCGGGAGAAGAACCTTATTCGATCGCGATGACCTTAGCGGAAGCATTAGGCACAACGCCGGTGGGGCCGCAGGTCTGGGCGAGCGATATCGATACACAGGTGTTAGAGAAAGCGGTGCGCGGCGTTTATCGACAAGAAGAAACCAAGCATCTTACGCCTTCGCAGCTGCAACGCTTTTTTCTGCGCGGCACAGGGCCGCAGGAGGGCTTCGTCCGTGTCAGGCCAGAGCTTGCCCAGCGAGTACAGTTTCAAATGCTGAA
Organism: Hafnia sp. CBA7124; assembly: GCF_002355555.1. NCBI lineage: Bacteria > Pseudomonadati > Pseudomonadota > Gammaproteobacteria > Enterobacterales > Hafniaceae > Hafnia > Hafnia sp. CBA7124. Next base: position 1,826,302 of record NZ_AP017469.1, read on the forward strand.
TCTGCTGGCTCCTCAGTGGGATTTGCCTGGGCCGTTTGACGCCATATTTTGTCGCAACGTAATGATTTATTTTGATAAAGAGACTCAGGCACGCATTCTCAATCGCTTTATCAAACTATTGAAACCCGGCGGGTTGCTGTTTGCGGGGCATTCGGAAAACTTTAGCCATATCAGCCAAGAGTTTTATTTGCGCGGACAAACCGTGTATGGGCTGTCCAAGGAGAGTCGATGAGTAAAATTCGGGTGTTGTGCGTTGATGATTCAGCGCTAATGCGTCAATTGATGACCGAGATTATTAATAGCCATCCTGATATGGAAATGGTTGCGGTGGCGCAAGATCCGCTGGTGGCACGCGATCTGATCAAAAAATTTAATCCACAGGTGCTCACGCTCGACGTTGAAATGCCGCGCATGGACGGCATCGATTTTCTTGAAAAGCTGATGCGTTTACGTCCGATGCCGGTGGTGATGGTGTCGTCGTTAACGGGTAAAGGCTCAGAAATTACGCTTAGGGCGCTGGAGCTTGGCGCGGTGGATTTCGTCACCAAACCTCAGCTTGGGATCCGCGAAGGCATGCTGGCCTACAGCGAAATGATTGCCGATAAAGTGCGTGCGGCGGCGAAAGCGCGTCTGCCTGCGCGCGGCACGATGCCGGTAAAACCGGTGACGCTCAGCCATACCCCGTTGCTCAGCAGTGAAAAACTGATTGCGATTGGTGCATCAACGGGCGGAACCGAGGCGATTCGCCATGTGCTACAGCCGCTGCCGTCGTCAAGCCCCGCGCTGCTGATTACCCAGCATATGCCGCCGGGGTTTACGCGTTCGTTTGCCGAGCGCCTGAACAAACTGTGCCAGATCACCGTCAAGGAAGCCGAAGAGGGCGAACGCGTATTGCCAGGGCATGCCTACATTGCGCCGGGGGATATGCATCTGGAGCTGGCGCGCAGCGGTGCCAACTATATTGTACGCCTGCATCAGGGCCCTGCGGTTAACCGTCATCGGCCTTCGGTTGATGTGCTGTTTGACTCGGTGGCGCGCTATGCAGGACGCAACGCGGTGGGCGTGATTTTAACCGGTATGGGTAACGATGGCGCAGCGGGAATGCTCAAAATGCATCAGGCAGGGGCTTATACCATCGCGCAAAATGAAGCCAGTTGTGTGGTGTTTGGCATGCCGAGAGAGGCCATTTTAACGGGCGGCGTCGATGAAGTGGTCGATCTGCAACAAGTCAGTCAGCGAATGCTGACGCAAATTAGCGCCGGACAGGCGCTGCGTATTTAACGTTCCCTGCTGAGGGGGACTTTTGAGGAGTCAGTATGGCGGATAAGAATCTGCGTTTTTTGGTTGTCGATGATTTTGCCACAATGCGCCGCATCGTAAGAAACCTGCTTAAAGAGCTGGGTTTTAACAATGTAGAAGAAGCGGAAGATGGCGCCGATGCGTTAACCAAGCTGCGCACAGGGGCGTTTGATTTTGTGGTTTCCGATTGGAACATGCCCAACATGGATGGTCTGCAACTGTTGCAGGCGATTCGCGCCGACGGCAGTCTGGGAACATTACCGGTATTGATGGTGACCGCGGAAGCGAAAAAAGAAAACATTATTGCAGCAGCGCAGGCAGGTGCCAGCGGCTACGTCGTTAAACCGTTTACGGCAGCAACGCTAGAAGAAAAGCTGAATAAGATTTTTGAAAAGTTGGGGATCTAAGGAGTCACAATGAACGAACATCCTATGCCTGCAACTGATGCGGCGACGGCCAACGATATAATTGCTCGAATTGGGCAATTAACTCGCATGTTACGCGACAGCCTAAAAGAACTTGGGCTGGATCAGGCTATTGCACAGGCGGCAGAAGCGATTCCAGATGCCCGCGATCGTTTAGATTATGTGGTGCAGATGACGGCTCAGGCCGCAGAGCGTGCTTTAAACTGCGTTGAAGCGGCTCAGCCACGTCAAACGACGTTAGAAAAAGGGGCGACAGATTTAAAAGTGCGTTGGGATGAGTGGTTTGAAAATCCTATCGAGCTTTCTGATGCGCGCGTTTTGGTTTCTGACACACGTAGCTATTTGGCTGCGGTGCCAGAACACACGGCGTTCACGCATGCTCAGTTGCTTGAAATTATGATGGCACAGGATTTCCAAGACCTGACGGGTCAGGTTATCAAGCGCATGATGGGCGTGGTGCAAGAAATCGAAAAAGAACTGTTGGCGGTGTTGGTCGAAAACATTCCAGATGTGACGGCAAAACCAAAACGTGACAACGATGGTTTGCTCAATGGTCCGCAGATGAACCAAAACGGCCCAGGCATTGTGGCGAATCAGGAGCAGGTGGATGATTTGCTGGGAAGTTTAGGCTTCTAATCACCTAAGGCTGGCATAGCACTGATGTGTTTGCGACGTTCTGAAGGTATCTAATCAAGGCGGGGAAATGTGTCCCGCCTTGATGCTTTTTACTCTGCGGGAATGCCCAGAATCGCGATAATCTCGCCGCGATTGCTGACCAAATCGGCCAGCGTGAAGTCTTCCATCGCCGTTAAAAATGCTTCCATGCCGACTTTTAGCGCGGCCTGTAGCTTGCAGATTTTTATCAGTTTGCAGCCGGGTGAATTGCAGTCAATGCCGCTGAGATTGCTCTCTAGTGCACGGATCACCTGACCGATATTGATCTCTGCCGCGGGCTTGCCCAGTTCTATGCCGCCGCCTTTGCCGCGTACCGCATGGATATAGCCTAACCCCACTAATTGCGCCACCACTTTGACCATATGATTACGTGAGATATCGTAATGGGTGGCAATTTCGCCCACGCTGGTGCGCTGACCGTAGGGCATTGAGGCCAGATACATCAGAGCGCGTAAGCCAAAATCGGTGTAGGTGGTTAATTTCATGAAGCCGCGTAAAAGAAAGAATATTAGCCATGTTTATAACATAATTATGGCGCTTTTGGCTGGCTGTCAGAGAATTAATAGTAAAGTTAAATCTTTATTAACAATAAGTGGTGAAAATATTAACATTGTCATTATACTGTCATTATACTGTCATTATTAAGCAGTATATTTTCATGAGGCGACGGAAGTATTCACATCAACGCAGGTTATTGAACCAGCAGGTTTGTGAGGAGCGCGGATGAAACAGTCCTTACCTGGGCTAGCACGATGTCAAATCAGTACCATTCAACGGGTTGTCTCTGACAGCCAAAAAGTCGACGCAGCAAAATGGGCGTCACGGCTTTCTTCCCCGAAAAATTTATTTATTCCTCTATCTTCATTTTATCGGTTACGACTGCGCGCCGCAGGGATTGGCTTCGCGCGTGGGTTCGTATTCAGCACGTCTCTATCCTATGAGGAGGTTCTCAGATAAGCGAGTGACAGTTCGTTCATGAAACGTGGAATGACGATTGAAACCAACTGTAAGGTGCCAAAATGGGAAAACAGAAAGCTGTTATCAGAGCGCGTCGTGAGGCTAAACGTGTAGTCAAACGTGATGGTCGTAGTCAACGTCAGCGCGAGGAAGATCAGGCTGCCTCTCTAGTTCAGATGGGCGGTATTGAAACCATTGGCATGGCGCGGGAAAAACGTGATAACGCGCCAGTCACGGCCAGAACGGAAGCACAGGTCGCTTATCTGTCTGCAATTGAATCCAAACAGTTAATCTTCGCAACAGGCGAAGCAGGCTGCGGGAAAACCTTCATCAGCGCAGCGAAAGCGGCCGAAGCGCTGATCCATAAAGAAGTCGACCGTATTATCGTTACGCGCCCCGTATTACAGGCCGATGAAGATCTCGGTTTCTTACCTGGGGATGTGTCCGAGAAATTTGCACCGTATTTCCGCCCGGTCTATGACGTTCTGGTTCGACGTTTAGGGGCTTCATTCCTGCAATATTGCTTACGTCCTGAAATCGGCAAGGTGGAAATTGCACCTTTCGCTTATATGCGTGGCCGCACCTTTGAAAACGCCTTTGTGATCCTCGATGAGGCGCAAAACGTCACGGCTAGCCAAATGAAAATGTTCCTCACCCGTCTGGGGGAAAACGTCACCGTGGTGGTTAACGGCGACATTACCCAATGTGATTTGCCTCGCGGAGTGAAATCCGGCCTCGAAGATGCGCTGCAACGCTTCACCGAGGATGGGATGGTCAGTATTATCCGCTTCGACAGCCAAGACTGCGTTCGCTCGGCGCTTTGCCAGCGCACCTTAAACGCATACCAATAAGCTTTTCCCATCCAATTTTGCTCTCAGGGCCACCTTCGGGTGGCCTTGCTTATTTAATCGCCTAGACATAACACTTCTATGACGTATTTATGACAATCCAGCGTGGAGACTTTATGCTGTTGGTATCTCGATTAATTTAGTGAGAAGTTGGTATGACGACCCCGGTTTTTCTGGCAGTGCTGTGTGCCGCATTGCTGCATGCGAGCTGGAATACCCTTGTTAAAATCGGTGAGGAACGCTTTGTTGGCGTGGCGCTGATTGCGATTTTCTCCGGGGCGGTTTCGCTGTGCGGCTTAGCGTGGGTCGGCTTACCAAACCTCTCATCGTTGCCGTGGCTGTTACTCTCTCTGGTGCTGCACACTGGCTATTGTCTGTTTCTCAGCCGCGCCTATGGACAAGGAGATCTCGGCCAAATTTACCCGTTAGCGCGCGGCAGTGCGCCGCTGTTGGCGATGATGCTCAGCGCGCTTTTTTTGCGTGAATATCCACCTCTGCTTGGCGTTATCGGTGCGCTGGTATTGGTTTCAGGCGTGCTGCTAATGGCGCTACGCGGTGGTGGGCGCAGAAAATTGAATGGTAAAGCCGTGCGCTATGCCTTAGTCACCGCCATGTTTACCGCAGGCTATACGCTGTCAGATGGCGCCGGAGCCCGCGCCGCCGAAGCTCCGCTGACTTACACGCTGTGGCTGTTTACGCTCAACGGGATCATTATGCTGCCGCTGTTATGGCTGCATCAGCGAGGGAAAACCTGGGGGCAGATTAAGCGCAACTGGCGGGTGGGTTTAGCGGGGGGAACGATGTCGCTGCTGGCCTACGGTATTGTGATTTGGGCGTTGACGCAGGCTCCAATCGGCGTTGTTGCCGCGCTGCGTGAAAGTAGCGTGCTATTCGCCATGATATTTTCGGTGTGGTTGTTGAAAGAGCCGATGGGGAAAGCAAGGATTGCCGCCAGTTTGGTGATTGTGACGGGGGTTATGCTGTCGAGGTTGGGATAAGCGTGCAGGGTGAAATTGGCTAGTCATAAAAAAACGGCGCGAGAATGGCGCCGTTTTTTCAGTTTGAATCGGTTACAAGAATATCGTCATCAGGTACGCGGCAAACAGAGCCAAGTGAGCGGCACCGTTCAGAACGTTAGTACGCCCTGTACTAAATGAAACCTGACACAGCATCAATGCGGCAACCATCACCACTACCTGTGGTGCATCCAGCGCAAAGATCAGCGGCTGGCCGGTCAAGGTAGCAATAATCGTGACCGCAGGCACCGTCAGTGAGATGGTGGCTAGCACGGAACCGAAGAACAGGTTCATGGCGCGCTGCACCTGATTGGCCAATACGGCTTTCAATGCCCCCAATCCTTCTGGCGACAAAATCAGCAGAGCAACCAAGAAACCGGTGAACTGCTGCGGCGCATTCAGCGTGCTGAGCAGGCTTTCAAGCGGATTCGCATTGAATTTGGTGACCGCAATAACGGCAATCAAATGCACCACTAACCAACCGGCGTGCCATGCGCTGCTATGAGCCGAAGGTTTACCGTGATGCGGATCGCTCGGATCATCGCCGTCATCTTCATGCTCGTAAACAAATAGACTTTGGTGCGTTTTGGTTTGGATCAGCAAGAACACGCCGTACATCGCGGCGGAAATGGCTGCCACCATAAGCGCTTGACCCGTGGTGAAGTTGCCACCAGGGAAGGTCATTGGTAACACTAAAACGATGATCGCCAGCGGGATCAGCGTAATTAAATACTGTTTGATACCGGCCAGATTGACAAACTGGGTGGCAAATTTACGTCCACCGAGCAGCAATGAAAAACCAACCAAACCCCCGGTGACGATCATCACGATGGAGTAAAGCGTATCGCGCATCAGCGCCGGAGCAGCATCACCGGTGGCCATCAACGCAGAAATCAGACTCACTTCCAGAATAACCACGGACAGGCTCAGAATTAATGAGCCGTACGGTTCACCTAAACGGTGTGCCAGCACGTCAGCATGACGCACTACGCTAAACGCACTGCTCAATATAGCGATCAGTGCGAGGATATTAATGCCAGCGACGGCGGGTAAACTCTGAGTATTGCCCCACAGAGTCAGGACAACTAAGGCGATAACAGGTAGAGCTAACGAGTACTCGCTATGCCGTGTTTTCACGCGGCATGCTTCAGTTTCTGACTTCATTATGATTATTCTCCGTGTAACGATGCGCAGGCGGTCAATCGCAAAATCCAATCAATAGTTCGATAAAACTATATATAGCCTATCAAAAAAATGTGTTTTATCGATTAGTTTTTACCTAGCTTTACTTATTTTATGAATTTTTATCACGGTCTGCTCAATTAAATCATGCTAGTTCGCGATACGTTTAACCTCACGAGAAATGCTGAGAATACATTCATTAGTTTTCTGAAACCAAAGGGAATGACTTTTTTGCGGTATCATTAGAGGGATATACGTGAGAGGAACCTAAATATGACGGATGCAGGCCAGTGGATTTCAGATTACGGCTATGTTGCGGTGGTGCTTGGCAGCATTATTGAGGGTGAAACAATTGCTTTTCTGGCAGGCGCAGCGGCTCACAAACATCTACTGTCCTATCCTCTAGTTTTGTTGATGACTTTCTTGGGAGCAACGGCGGGGGATTTTACGCTGTATCTGGTGGGGCGACGGTTTGGTCGTCAGATCTTGGCGCGTTTTAAGCGACAGCAGAAAAAGATCCAACGTTTCCAACAGCGAGTGCGAGAGCACGAGACGCTGTTAATCCTAGGGATGCGTTTTGCCTACGGTTTCCGCACCATTGGCCCGATTATCATCGGATCTTCGGGCGTTAAGCTACGCAAGTTTGTGCTGCTGAATATTATTGGTGCGGCGATTTGGGCATTTATTATTGTCACGCTCGGCTATGCCGCCAGCGAGGTGCTGTTCCGCCTGTTTGCCCATGAGCATCAACGACGCATCGCCTTTGTGGTGCTGATGGTCGCGTTGCTGGTGGGATTAATCGGTGTGAAGTGGTATCGCTCAAAACAGTCTGACAAGGATGAGTAAAATACAAAGGGCGTCGCGCCCTTTGTATCCGGTTTCATGGCGCTTATTTAAAGCCCGCGGCGGCATCTAAAGATTAGCCATAAAAAATAGGGGCCACCCAGCAGGCTGGTGAGTAATCCCACCGGCATTTCTGCGGGCTGAACCACGGTTCGAGCCAAGGTGTCTGCCAGCAACAACAAACAGGCACCGCACAGCGCAGAGCAGGGGATTAACCAGCGATGGTCTGAGCCGATTGTCATGCGTACCAGATGCGGCACCACTAATCCGACAAACCCAATCACACCGCTGATGGCGACAGATGCGCCCACCAATAATGAACTCAGTACCAACAGCATTTGGCGTTTACGTTTTACATTGACGCCAAGATAGTGTGCCTCTTCATCACCCAGCTGTAGCAGGTTTAACGTTCCCGCATTACGCCAGGTGAAAAATATCGCCGGAAGTGCCAACGAAGCGGATACCAGAAGCGTGGGCCATTGTGCCTGTCCCAAGCTGCCCATCATCCACAGCGTTAACTGGCGTAGCTGCTGATCGTCACCGACATAGCTTAGTATCCCAATCGCGGCGCCGCACAGCGCGTTAATCGCGATACCGGCCAGTAGCAGATGCAGCATGCCACCGTGGCTGGTGCGACCGCTGAGGAAAAAGATGAATGTGCAGATAAGCAGGCTGCCCAGCACGGCAAACAGCATGTGTTCGTACATTAAAAACAGTGCAGGCAGGGAGACAGGAAAAACGATAGCCATACCGACCATCAATGCCGAGCCGCTGCTCACGCCTAACAAACCCGGATCGGCCATCGGGTTACGAAATAAACCCTGCATGATCACGCCTGATGTTGCCAGCGCGGCACCCACCAACACGGCCAGCAAAACGCGTGGCATACGCACGTTGAGCCAAATATCGAGATAATAGTCCTGTAGCTCACGGTTCCACAGCACTGAAAACGGCATGCTGATCGCGCCGAGATTTGCGGCACACAGCACCAAGGCCAGCAGGATAAAAGTCAGTCCCCAGAACATCTGGGGAGATGAGAGTGAGCTATTCATCACTCAGGATCTCCATCGCATCGATAAGTCACTGCGCCAATGCGACGCAGTGATATTGAGCTATTCCGTTATGATTGACGGCAACCATGTTTAAATTGCGTCTGCTTTAAGGCGTAACGCTAAGGCGCGGAAAGCTTCGACCTGTGACGCGAGCAGTTTTCGGTGTTCGTCGCGGCCCAAGAAAATTTTAAACATGGCGCTGCCTTGCTGGTTCAAGAACAGAATAGAGGCGGTGTCCATACCCATAAACTGACGTTCGATCAGCGCAATGTGGTGGCAGTTTTCGGCTTTAATATGTCCGGTAAGGCCCTTTTTTCCGCGCAGATTAAAGTAACCATGGCGGTGAAAACCGGTAGGTAATTCTCCGGTGAACTCCAAAATAACATCGGCGGTATGTGCCAACGTGGTTACGCTGCCCCATTCCACCACGCTATCCCACACCGCATCGAACTTATCGCCAGATACTAAGGTGTGCTCCGGCAAATGCTGGATCACCTCAAGCAGCGTGGTATTGAATTTTTCAGCAATGGCTTCCAGCGTGCCATCAGGACGGGTTTGCATGAATGCATGCAGTTCAGAATGCGTCATTGTTGTTGCTCCTTGTTATAAGTACTTGTTACATCGATGAAAAAACTAAGCAGGATTGGGATAAAGCTGCTGCTGGAGGAATTCAACCGCATCAACGATGCGTGGCCCCATTCCCAAAATAAGCGACTGATCGATTTCAACGATGCGCTGATTTTTCCATGCGGCGGTGCGGGTGACACCGGCGACGTTGCCCAGTTGCTTTTTACCGTCGGCGGAAGCCAAGCTTTGCGTGGTGACCACGATCACGTCGGGATTCGCCGCGATAATCGCTTCGCCGCTGTAGGTTTTATATTCCGCGTGGCTCGCGATATTTTGCCCACCGGCCAACGACAAAATAGTGCCCGCCACGCTTTCGGTTCCGGCAATTTGCGGCACGCCGCCGCCCGGTGATAGCAAGAACATCACGCGCACGGGCTTAGCGATTTGCTGGTTTTTTTGGGCGGCAGCGGCGAGCCGTTGCTGGAGGCTAGCGACTAACTCATCGCCCTGTGCAGTTTTGTTCACGCTGGTCGCCAAGGTATGAATATTGCTGTACATCCGTTCCACGGTGGCAGGCGTGCGCGGCAGCGTCAGCACCTTCACTTTTTGTTGCGCTAATTGGTTAAGCACCAGCTTGGGTTCGGCGTCTTGCCACGTAATAAAGGTGGTCGGCGCCAGCGACAAAATACCCTCGGCGCTCAGCTGTTTCCAATAACCAATGTGCGGAAGCGCTTTAGTTTCAGGCGGATAGGACGTGGTTTCATCTACGCCAACCAGCGTATCACCCGCGCCAAGCGCATAGAGAAGTTCTACCAACGAGCCGCCAGCGACCACTAAGCGCTCTTGAGCCATCGCGCCGCTGGTGAGCAGCAGCGCCAGTGCGGCGATAATCAATTTTTTCATCATCAGAATTTCCAAGCAAAACCAACGGCCGCATTAATGCCCGCCGCAGGAATAGATTCATGCGCGGTTTGATAGCGTTTGTTGGTGAGGTTATTGAGCTCAACGTTGACCTGATACTGATCGTCGGCACCAAATTCACTGTTAAACGCCAGGTTTAGCGTTGCCCAACCGGCGTGGTTTTCCGTTTCGCTACCGGTGCTGTCCGTGGCTTTGGAGGCTGCGCGAATATAAAGATCGGAGGTCAGGTTCATCACATTAAACAACATCGTGTTTTTTACCCCCACACGTCCGGTGACGCTGGGATCGCCGGTATCCCATGTTTTCATGGTTGGGCTGATGAACTGACGGCGCATAATGTTGCCGCTGACATACGGTGAAATCATCCAGGCGTTATATTCGGCGGAGAGTTCCATCCCGTAGGTTTTGGCGCGGTCGACGTTATCGTAGTAGTAATAATCGGTACGTGATGAGTTGCTGTTGCCGTTACAGATTTTCTGCCCTGAGCAGGCAATAGAGGCGATATAGTCTTTGGCTTCGGAGTAGTAAATCGCGCCGTCGATGTACCACATGTTGCCGTTATAGCGCGCCCCAAACTCGAAGTTATTGGAGTGCTCGGCGTCCAGATCCGGATTGCCATAGGTTACGCCGCCACCTGCGGATGTTTGCATAAACTGCTGAGTCAGGGTTGGGAATACATAACCCTGAGCGAAGGCCAAACGAAGTTCGGTATTGGCGATACCGGAATAACGTAGGCTGGTGGCAGTAACAAACGCGCTATCGCTGACGGACTGTGAACCGAGCGTGGTGGTGGTCGTGCCTTGAGAAGAGTGAGAAACCGTTTCGTCACCGTTTAATAGCTGAGATTTCAACCAATATTGGCGTGCGCCGAGGGTCCATTTCCAGTTATCGGCAAACTGCCACTCATTTTGCCCAAAGGCTGACCAGTTAGTTTGCTCCGAGCGGTTGTGCGCCAGCGTATCTTTGGTGTAATTCACGGCGGCAGGGAAGCCGTGTGAGCTACTGGACTGCGTGCTGCCGTTGGAGGTTTGTTTGACACGGTCTTCTTGATATTGAGCGCCGATCACCAGATTGTTGTTAGCGGGCAGCTCGAAGTTAGATTGCAGGGTGAGCCCGCGCGTATTTTGTGTGTCTTCAGACTGCGTTTGGTTAGCCACGCGCAGATCGCCGATCATCGGGCTACCGGTAGGCGTGACAACCGTAACCTTATTCTCGAATTTACGCTCAAGCTTTTGGCTGTAAGCGTCGAGGTGAATATTCTTTAAATATTCTCCGTCTACCGCGTAGTCATAAAACAACCCAATCTTTTCGCGTTCCAGCTTTGGTATTTTAACGCTGAATTCCTGATAAGCCGGATCGTCATAATAGGTCTGGGTAGAGAGCTTGTAGCGGTCTAGCGAAAGGCCAAACTTATGCTTATCCAGCGTGTAGCCGAGCCATAGGCCTTGGCTATTATTGTTGAAGCCAGTATGCGGCAAACGGCCATCTGGCGTGTCTCTATCACCGTGATCGGCATAGCTGCCGTTCAGCCGATAATCTAAATTACCGATGCTGCCCCATGCGCTGGCAGACTCACGCCAGCCGTTGGTGGCGGTATCATAAACCGCTTTGATCGAACCGCTGACCGGCTTATCGCCGCCTTTGCGGGTGATGAAGTTGATCACGCCCCCAATAGCCTGAGAACCATAAAGCACCGAGTAGGGGCCTTTGACCACTTCAATGCGCTCGAGCGAAGATTCATCAATTAAAATACCGGGGCCAAAATCCTGCCCTGCGCGTTGGTAGGTGACTTCCTGACCATCGATCAGCAACAGCACGCGTGAAGATCCTTCACCGCGAATGCGTACCTGTTTACGGCCAGCTAAACCGTTATCGGTGATTTCAACGCCGGGAATATCTTGTAATTCATCGGCGAGCGATAAACGGGTGGAGCGCTCAAGCTGCTCGCTGTCGATAACTTGAATTGTTGCAGGGCTGTCCCACAGGGTTGTTTCGCTACGGCTGGTGGTGGTGACATAAATAGGATCTTCGTCAACGCTGCTGCCGGACTGCTGGGGCGCCGATGCCGCGCTAACCTGTTGTGAAACAAACAGAGATAAAGCTGAAAGTAAAAAGCACGTATTCCTTGTACTGAACATAGTCTTTAACCTTAAAGCGAACAATAATGATTATCATTTGGATTTATAGTTAAACTTGTATCTGACGTCTACAAATAAAGGTGTAAATCAAATGCATAATTGATTTAGGTCAAAAAAGAGAGGGGGGATATTTTCGTGGTGAGAGTTTTTAGTTCTGAAACTTGGTATTTAAATCGAGTAAAAATACAGTAAGTACTTTCAATATAGATTTAATACGAGGTTTATGTTTTCCAAGCCTATCAGTATGAAAGTGATTAGGACAACAATAGCGCGGGTCGAGCACCCACACGCTTCATCGTTTAAGGTTTTTTAGGACGATACTTTTCCGGCAGTTGAGGTACAGGGCGTTTGTCGTCAATCAGATGACGCACGGTAAGAATAGGGTGCCGCCACAGCATTCTCGGACCGGACCAACGCATAATCTGCTTCATTTCTTCACGCTTGGCGGGTTGATAGCAGTGTACAGGACATTGCTTACAGGCCGGTTTTTCAGTGCCAAACACACAGCGGTCGAGGCGTTTGACCGCATAGGCATATAAGTTGGCGTAGTGCTCGTCGTCATGCTGAGCATCGGGACAGCGGCGCTGATAAAGCGAGATCATTTTTCTGATCGTCAGCTTTTCTCTTTGAATTCGGCTATCTGCCATCGCTAAATCTCCCTGCATCATCGCAACATAATATTCATCTATAATACATGTATTGATAAGCCTGATTCTATACCTCTTAACGCTGATGACTAAATGATGGGAGCGGCGAAATAGAGCGCACCTGAAACGATACCGATAAATAGGCACGCCCACACGGCGGCTGAAAATGCGGTGACGCAGTAAACTCGCGTGCGGCTAAATGTCATCATTCCCGCGGCCATAGGCACCATATAGCGCAATACGGCCACAAAACGCGACGTGAACAAAACCAGTAGACCGCCTTTATGCTGTAGCTTTTCGCTGATGTGCTGCAATTTACTGTTATGACGAGAGAAAAAGCGTGGGAAAAGCATTTTCTGGTTAATCAGTTGACCAAAATGAAACGTCAGCACCGAGCCTAAGGTCGCTCCCAGCGTGATCGCGAGCCAAACGAGCGTGATGGAAAGCGACGGCTGGCTGATGGCGATCACCGCCAGCAACATCAATGATGCCGGCGGCAGGATTGAGGAGATCATCACGGTTGATTTACCGAGTGCGATAGCAAATAACAGGGCAAAAATCTGCACTGGATGATCGGCAATCTGTGACAAAAAGGTCTCTAACCACGCCATGATAATCTCCAAAGCAGCGGCATTATTGAGTGCGCTTTAGCGTAACGGCGCTCAATAACAGCAAAAGGGAGGCGGAAATCAAAACGGAAACAAACGCCTGATCAAACGCCATGTGGGCAAGGTGAGTCAGGGTCTGCGCCTGCTCAATATCCATGTTTCCCGCCAGCTTCAACGTTTCGTCGATACTGTCGTAGGCTTCGATATTCTCCTCAAACTCAGCGGGCAGTATCAGGCTGTTGCTATAGATGGCCGTCATCATTCCACCCAATAGGGTAATGCCAAGTACGCTGCCTAATTCATACGCCACGTCTTCAATTGAGGCGGCCATCCCCGATTTTTCATTCGGCGCGTTGAACATAATAGCGGTTGAAGAAGCGGTAAATGCACCGCCGATACCGTAGCCAATCGCAATCAAATAGCCGAAGATCTCGATAATGCTTTCCTGATATCGCAGGGCTAAACCAATGATGCCGAGTCCGGTTATTAGCAGACTTCCCAGTACGATCTTCTGCTCGCCATATTTTGGCAGCAAAAGGCCAGAAAAAGGCCCCGCCAGCGCTGAGGCGAGTGGGATCGGCAGGATGTATAACGCCGCCTGTAACGGTGACAATCCAACCACCAACTGGAGGCGTTGACTGAGTACCAATTCAACGCCGACCATCGCCAGCATGGCGACCAACGCAATACAAACACCGCTGAAAAACATTCGATTGCTAAATAGCGAAAAATCAATCATGGGCGACTCAGATCTGCGTTGGCGTTTATAAAATAGAACTAAAAATACGATGCCAATCAGGGCGGATAGCAGCATTATCGACCATGACGCATCCGGTTTACTGAGTTCTTTAAGCGCGTAGATCGATGCAACCAGTCCTACCATGATCTGAATGGAGCCGAGATAGTCGCAAGGACGATTACTGGTACTGCCGCATTTGGGAATTCGCCGAATCGCCAGTGGAAATACCAGCAAAACCACCGGTACGTTAATCAGGAAAACGGAACCCCACCAGAAATATTCCAGCAAGGCACCGCCAATGACAGGGCCGATAGCCGCGCCGCCGGAGGCGACAGCAGACCAAATACCAATGGCCAACGCGCGCTCTTTAGGATCGGTAAACGTATGGCGAATAATCGAAAGCGTAGGCGGCATCATCATGGCTGCGCCCACGGCCAAAAATACGCGTGAGGCGATGAGCAGCGGAGCACTCGGTGAGAATGCGGCGCACAGCGAGGCGGCGGCAAAAACTGGAAGACCATAGATAAATAATTTTTTGTGGCCGATGCGATCGCTTAGCATGCCCGTGGCAGGCAATAGCCCAGCCACAACCAACGGATAGGCATTAATAATCCACAGTTTTTCTGAAGCATTTGCGTTCAGTGACAGCGTTAGTTTAGGTAGCGCGGTGTACAGTACCGTCATATCAACAACGATTAAAAACAACGCACTGGATACGAGTGTGAGTGTTAGCCAGCGATAGTGTACGTTCATCATCTTGTCTCTAAAATTTGTGGCGCCGCAGGTGGCGACAATCATTCTGTTAACAAAGTTTATGAATGATAATGTATAGTTTCAATCCATACGTACGTATTTAAAACGAGGGTGCTTAAATGGGACGTCAACGCAGTATCGATAGAGAAAAAGTGCTGGATGCAGCGGAAGAGATCATTGCGAACCATGGCGCTGCGGCATTGACTATCGACTCTGTGGCGCGTGCGATGGGGATCTCAAAAGGTGGCGTACAATACTGTTTTGGCAACAAAGACGCGCTGATTGATGCCATGTTCGAACGCTGGGGAAATGCCTACGATCGGGTGTTTGATCTCGTGGCTACGCAGGATGACTCACCGACTCATCGCGTTGCGGCACATGTGGTTGCCACGCATAAATACGATCAGGCTTCCAGCGCCAAAGCTGCGGGGTTACTGGTCAATCTGCTACAGACCAAAGAGCATCTGGAAAATACGCGCAGCTGGTACCGTGAACGCATTGCAAATTTAGACCTCGATTCAGAGCAAGGAAAGCAGGCCAGAATCGCGTTTTTAGCGACCGAGGGCGCATTTATGCTGCGTTATTTTGGTTTAATGGATATAGATCAAACCGAGTGGGAATCTATATTTCAAGACATTGAAACGATTATTTTACCCGCAGATAAAAATACAGAGACAGAGACCAATAAATAACATGATGCGGACGTTATTAGATCGTGATAGATGCTCAAGAAATGATAGGTGAATAACTAAAAAGAAGTAATCACTAGCGAAGGTTTGTTTAAGTTAAATAGATTTCGTTTAACTTGAATGCATTTTTCTAAATATTCAATAAACCAAAATCGGATTATGAAAACGGGTTTATTTTTGCAGTGTAGGATTTCCGTGTTTTATGACGATCTCGTTATGGCGAGGCTCCTATACAAACATAAGTTACCGCCCTGATGGTATCGAGAGAGACCACACAGGGAAATACAGGCATCCATCGAATCAAGGTGTTGCCAAGGTAACTTTCAGTAAAATCAAGATATTGCTGAATACGTTGTATAGTGCTAAACCCAAGACGTAGGGATCTATTTTCCTATCTTAGTCTTGTTCGCCCCTATGAGGTTTTAATTCTATAGGGAATCAAACTATGTCTTACCACGTAAAAAATGCGATCCATAATCATAATGATGAGTTTGAAGATGATGCCATTGCTCAATATATGAGTACTGACTTCATCATGCTATCTCATATTCTTAGCGTGCAAGAAGCACGTAAGGTCTTCCTCTCTCAACTTAAAAGCAACGATATACCGGCACAAGTTTTCGTGGTTGCCGGTGAGCAATTATGCGGGGTATTACCCGTTAAGAAATTGCTTCAGGAAACAAATGATACGCAAGATATTCGGAATTTAATGGAACATCACTTTTTCCATGTAAGCCCCGCAGATGAAAGAACCGAAGTTATTTCCCGTATTTCCAAGGAGGATGTCGATATTGTTCCCGTCGTTGCGGGCGGTAAATTAGTAGGATGCCTTACCGAAAGAGAAATTGCACATTTATTAGAAGATGAAGTGACTGAGGATGCGCAGCGTCAGGGTGCCAGTTTGCCATTGGAAAAACCGTATCTAGAAACCAGCCCAATAACGCTGTGGAAGAAGCGTTCGGTGTGGTTGTTACTGCTGTTTGTTGCCGAAGCTTACACCAGCAGCGTGATCCAACATTTTGAAGAGGCGCTGGAATCTGCCATTGCGCTGGCTTTCTTTATTCCGTTGCTTATTGGCACGGGAGGAAACAGTGGTACACAGATAACTTCAACCTTGGTGCGTTCGATGGCGCTAGGTGAGGTACGGTTACGCGATCTGGGCAAAATTATCCGTAAAGAGATGACGACGTCGTTGATGATCGCGGCGACCTTAGGGCTTGCGGGGTGTGTTCGCGCATGGATGATGGGGATCGGCCCCGAAATTACGCTGATTGTTAGTTTAACGCTGGTTTGTATTACGCTGTGGAGCGCCGTAGTTTCTTCCGTTATTCCGATGGTATTGAAGCGCGTGGGCATTGACCCCGCGGTAGTATCTGCACCGTTTATTGCCACGTTTATCGATGGAACCGGCTTGATTATTTATTTCAAAATTGCGCAGTACACCTTGGGAATCAATTAAAGGCGAACCCGCTGTAGATTAAACGAAGTTCGAAAGAGAGTGACGGTTACAAATATCCCTTCCCGTAGGGGAAGGGATAGTCATTAGGTTATGCAGGCGAGATTAGGAACAGAATGAACCGAATCTACCGACCGGGCACGGTAGCATATTGATATGAACCGAGTCGGGATGCAGGTTATACATGCCGCCCCAAAAAGGATCGATCAGCCAGCCTGCACCTAATGTGGTTAAGTTACCGAATATATACCAGGCATTAGGGCGCGTTTTGAGCGGCATGATAACAGGCTGGAAGTCAGCCCTGGAAAAAGTAATCTGATAGTTCAGCCATCCCAAATAAGTGCCATCAGATTTCGGCAGCGTAACCGTTGAGGGCGTGGTTCCTGTGGCGGCAATTCGTCCGTAATTATCAGAAATAACGAACAGAGCCTGAGACGGGGAGCTGTCTACATAAACAGTTTGAGCTTCATCACCAACGATGGCGGCACATCCCGTCAGTGATAATACGGAGCCTAAGGCGAGAGCGGATAATTTTTTCATGTCAGGGCTTATTATCAAGTGGGTACTGAACTAAGAGCGACACATTGCGTGGCAAACTTTAAATGTTCAGACCGCAGGTTTTACCCGACATAATCAAATGGCGTGAATGATTGGAATATTGAATGAAGGCAGGCAGCTCAATGGCCGCCTGCCATTAATCCCTTATCGACCGACGCGCGCCATCAATGAAGCAGGGTAGCGATCGCCCACGATTTTCACGGTTTCGAGAGCGTTGGCGATTTTACGCAAATCTTCAGCGTTCAGCACCAGATCGGCTGCGCCCAAGTTTTCTGTTAAACGATGAAGTTTGGTGGTGCCAGGAATTGGCACAATCCACGGTTTCTGCGCTAACAGCCACGCCAGTGCGATTTGTGCTGGTGTGACATTTTTCTCTGCGGCTAACGCAGCAAGCAGAGACACGAGTTTTTCGTTGGCTTCTATGGCTTCGGCGGCAAAACGCGGCACTTTACTTCTAAAATCGTCAGCTCCAAAGGTGGTTTGTGCGTTTATTGCGCCAGTCAAGAAACCTTTGCCCAGAGGGCTAAAGGGAACAAAACCAATGCCCAATTCCTCTAACAACGGCATGATTTCTTGCTCAGGTTCACGCCACCACATGGAGTATTCACTTTGTAGCGCCGTAACGGGCTGAACGGCGTGTGCGCGGCGAATAGTTTGAACCCCGGCTTCAGATAATCCAAAGTGCTTAACTTTACCTTCTGCAATCAAATCCTTCACGGTTCCAGCCACATCTTCAATAGGCACTTCGGGATCAACGCGGTGCTGGTATAGCAGGTCAATCACGTCTGTTTTTAACCGGCTCAGAGAGCCTTCAACGGCGGCACGAATATGCTCAGGACGACTGTTTAAAATTTGCTGCTTATTATCATCACCGAAGGTAAAACCAAATTTCGTGGCAATAACCACGCGGTCACGGAAAGGCGCAAGTGCTTCGCCAAGCAGCGATTCATTTAAATAAGGGCCGTAGACTTCAGCGGTGTCAAAAAAGGTCACACCTTGTTCAACGGCGGTGCGGATCAGTTCTATCGCTTGTTTGGTGTCGGTGGCAGGGCCATAACCGAAGCTCAGCCCCATGCAGCCCAGACCCAGTGCTGACACTTCTAGCCCAGACTTACCGAGAATACGTTTTTGCATTTTAATAGCCTTATTATTGAGGTCATTATTTTATTAAGGTAATTGTTGCTGACAAATGAGCGGGATTACACGTCAAGTTTGCGCTGGGTGAGCCACTCCACCATCGCCGGATCGCGATGAGAAAAAAAGGCGCTGGTCGCGGTGTCTAACGCGGCGATCTGCGTCATGTCCGCATCAGAAAGTGCAAAATCCAGAATATTGATATTTTCTTCCATTCGCGCTTTGCGAACGGATTTCGCCAACGACACAATGCCTCGCTGATATAGCCAACGCAGTACCACCTGTCCGACGGTTTTGCCATACTGGTTGGCGATAGCCGTCAGCGCCGGATGTTGAAACAGACCATTTTTGCCCTCGGCAAAAGGTGCCCAAGCCTCTGGCTGAATATGGCGGCTGTTCATCCATGGCACGGCGTGAAGCTGTTGGTTAAAGGGATTGACCTCTACCTGATTTACCGCTGGCACAACACGGTTAAACGCCATTAGATCGGCAAGTCTATCGGGGTGAAAATTACTTACGCCAATGGCACGAATTTTCCCCGCCAGCTGCAACTCCTCCATCGCCCGCCACGCACCGTGTACGTCGCCATATGGCTGATGAATTAAATAAAGGTCAACATAATCAAGCTGTAGGCGATTGAGTGAACGCTCGAACTGCGCTTTTGCACCTTCATAATGTGTATCTTGCAGCCAAAGTTTGGTAGTTACGAAAAGCTCATCGCGAGCAATCCCGCTTTGCCTCAGGGCATTCCCCACCTGAGTTTCGTTTTGATAAGAGGCCGCGGTATCGATGAGACGATAGCCCGTTTCGATAGCGTCAATCACCGCACGTTCGCATTCGGCTGCGTCCGTCATCTGAAAGACGCCAAAGCCGAGTAAAGGCATTTCAATACCGTTGTTGAGTGTGACCGTTTGCATGATGCAGTCCTCCGTTTGTTGCGATGGAGGAAGCATAACGCAAACAGGTTTATTCGATTAGATACCTAAATCCGCTAACCTTTATGAGTTTAATTCATTAATTGAAGGTGATGTGATTGACGTGAGACGGGCAAGGATAACAGCCTGTTGTTAGGGGGCTTTATTCATAATATCTGCAAGCAAGGGAGTGAAATAGGAAACCCATTTGCTTTATCTCCTCAAAGATATATATCCAGAGCAGCGATGCTCAATAAGAGAAAACTGTACGTACAGCTCGGTGGTTGATTTATACCCTTATTAAGATTGCTACATTTATCAATGAGCCTTTATTTCGTGAGTTTAAAAACGTGTAGAAACCCTATGGGTAAATAGAAATGTGAATGCAATTTTAAATTAAGGTAAAAATGGAGTAGCATGTGTTCACTGAATATATCTTAGAAATGTAAAATTATTATTATGCCTGCACTAAATAAGACTATTGTTTCTCTAACCGCGGTCGCGCTGTTTGTCAGCACGGCTACCTGGGCGAAAGACGATGCGACGCAAAAGACCGATTTTCTCCTGATCGGCGGCGGCATCATGAGTGCTTCACTGGGCACTTGGCTACAAGAGCTACAGCCTGAATGGAAACAGGTGATGGTTGAGAAACTCGACGGCGTTGCGCTTGAATCTTCTAACGGCTGGAATAATGCCGGAACGGGTCACTCAGCTAATATGGAGCTGAACTACACGCCGGAGCGCGCAGATGGCACCATTGATGTCAGCAAGGCGTTGGATATAAACGAACAGTTTATGATTTCTCGCCAATTCTGGTCTGCTCAGGTTAAGCGCGGTATTTTGAAAGATCCTCACGCTTTTATTAATTCTACGCCGCATATGAGTTTCGTTTGGGGTGATAAAAACGTTAATTATCTGCAAAAGCGCTACGATGCCTTACAGCAAACCACGCTATTCCAAGGCATGAAATTCTCGACCGATCACGCACAGATCCAGCAATGGGCACCGCTAGTGATGAACGGCCGCGATGCCAACCAAAAAGTGGCTGCGACTTGGACTCCGGTGGGAACCGATGTTAACTACGGTGAAATCACTCGCCAGCTGATCGGCAGCCTAAAGAAAAACAGTAACTTCTCTCTGCAAACCTCGGCAGAAGTGACCGAATTCAAGCGCAATGAGGACAATTCATGGCATGTCACGATCAAGGATATCAACAACGGCAGTGAACATGCGATTGACGCTAAATATGTATTTATCGGTGCGGGCGGTGGTGCACTAAAACTGCTGCAAAAGACGGGGATTTCTGAAGCGGAAAACTATGCCGGTTTCCCTGTCGGGGGCTCTTTCTTGATGACGGAAAATCCTGAGGTTACCAAGCAGCATTTAGAAAAAGTGTATGGTCAGGCATCAGTCGGCGCACCGCCGATGTCAGTACCGCATTTAGATGCTCGCTTTATTGATGGTAAACGCGTGGTATTGTTTGGGCCATTTGCGACGTTCTCGACTAAATTCCTGAAAAATGGCTCCATCTTTGACCTGCTGAGCACCACCACAACCAGCAACTTTATCCCAATGACGGATGTCGGGTTAGATAATTTTGATTTGGTGAAATACCTCATTAGTCAGGTCATGCTGAGTGATGATGATCGCTTTGCTTCGCTGAAAGAGTACTACCCACTGGCGCAAAAAGCCGATTGGAAACTCATTCAAGCGGGTCAGCGTGTACAGATCATCAAAAAAGATCCTGAGAAAGGCGGCGTACTGAAACTGGGTACGGAAGTGGTCGTCGATAAACAAAGAACGATCTCTGCGTTATTGGGCGCTTCACCTGGTGCCTCGACTGCCGCACCAATCACGTTGAATGTGATTAAGCAAATGTTCCCAGAACAGTTCAATTCCCCAGAGTGGCAGAGCAAAATTCGCGATATCGTACCTAGCTATGGTCAGAAGTTAAACGGTAACGCGGCTTTAACGCAGAAAACATGGGATGACACCGCGGCAGCGTTGCAATTAACGAAACCACCGGTGATTCAAATGAACGATCATGGCCACATGGCGATAGAGGCGGAAGAAAAACGCCAAAATTCGCCACAGCACGATATGGCGCTGTAAATCGAGATGCCCCCGGTGCTAGCCGGGGGCGTTTATCTGCAAAAAATCTCACTCTATTCCTTTCCAAACCTCATCGAATTCAAATACGTTTTTGTGTGGGGTTTCCCCTCACTATCCGCCTCGGTACATTCCTGAACTCGTCATAAAGTGGTCTTACAAACAAGACCATGACCGAAACTAAGGGAACACCATGACGAAAATTAAAACCGGTATTTGCCTGCTGGCACTATGTTTGGGAGCTGCGCTACAGGTGAATGCTGCGCCAGCGGCTAACGACTGCCATAGCTTGAAACTCGCGGTTTGCCCTGCACCGACAGACACACAGCTCCCCGATGTTAAAAACATGCTGACGTGGGATCAACACCAGCGGGTCGTCGGATTTCGTAACGACTACCGCTCCTATGAAGGTGACGTTTTCAAAGCCGGAAAAGCGATGCCCATACCGCGTGCGGCTCAGGATTTATCCGGTGTCACTTATCAATATCACGGCGTGAACATTGCGCTGAAAGATTACCTCAAGCGCAACAGCGTTACGGGCATGATGGTGATTAAAGATGGCAAAATAGTGTGGGATTATTACGGTCAGGGGAATACGCCGACCACGCTGTGGACATCGCGCTCGGTGGGGAAATCCGTGGTATCAACGCTGGTGGGAGTAGCGCTGAAAGAAGGAAAAATCACCTCGTTAGACGATGAGGTGGTTAAATACAATCCTGATGTACGCGGTACGGCGTGGGAACATGTTACGATCCGCCAGCTGTTACAGCACACTTCGGGCGTTACCTGGGGCGAGGATTACACCAATCCTAAATCTGACTTTGCGCAACTCACCCAGTGTGAAGCCAACAGTGACACTTACCATTGCGTCAATAAATTGGTGAAAGATCCACAGCGTAAAGCTTACGCCAAACCGGGACAGGCATGGTCATACTCGTCTGGTGGGGCATGGCTGCTGGGCGATACGCTAGAAAAGGCGACCGGAAAATCGCTGGCACAGAACCTTCAGGACAAAATATGGCAGCCCGATGGAATGGTCCACGACGGTGTCTGGCACAGTTATCAAGTGGGCAAGCACGATGTTGGCGCGCATGGATTCAACGCCACGCTGGAAGATTGGGGTAAGTTTGGCCTGTTTATCATGAACGACGGCGTTCTGCCTGACGGAACTAAAATGTTACCCGATCATTGGGTTGCGGATGCGCGAGCATGGAATCGAGCAGAGAAATCGGTGACCGCAGCTCATCCTGATGGCAGCTACGGTTACGAGTGGTGGAATAATAGCGTACCAGCGAATGCCGTTAACGTAGGGCCGAAACATGGGTTGGAAAGCCAAGATACCCTGTGGGCCTTGGGCATTTTTGGTCAGATGATCGTTGTGAATCAAAAAGAGAAGCTGGTTATCGTGCAGTGGTCTACATGGCCACAGGCGGAACCGTCCTTCAGTGCACAGCCACTTGAGGCTTCGCTGATGTTTAATGCTATCGCGAATCATTTAGCCAAATAGTCAAACACATGTTTAGATGTTTAAACCACGCCTCGGCGTGGTTTTTTTATACTTATAACCCTTTGTATTTGAGCCGTGGGAGTGGGCTAGAGACGCGGAGTAAGGGCTTCAGAACGTCGCTAAACCTCGCAGGCAGATATCAATAACTCTCAGTAAATAATTATAAATCTCGCAAAGTTCAGTATTTTCTTATTAATAAGTTTTTTCTAAGCGTATAGGTTATGCCTGATGGTAAAACAATCCCTCTGAAATTAATAACTCTATTTAAATTCCTAAGAAATATTATTATTTATAATGGTTATATTTTTTATCAACATGAGGTTATTTATGGTTATTTTAAAACAGTACTAATGATTAATCTTTCTTTTGTATTTCTCGCGATCTGACATCCTTTAAAAAAAGGCGTAACGGTATAATATCCGCTATATTATTCTTAATTTTTATGAATGAGATCAAATGAGGTATATAGGGTTTATTCGATTATTTCTCTCTTGTATAATTCAATCTTAAATAGGCTATTCGATAAGATAGATGAGGATAATGAGATTCTATTTTTAACTGCGAAGGCTAATAATAGTGAAGATTGAAGTCACACTGGAGCTTACGGCTAATGAATGATGTAAGTAAGGATGACACGATATTCATCCTTGGGGATGGCATTCGGTTTGAGCCTGAAAAGCGCTGTCTGATTAACGACTTTGGAACAGTGATTAACCTGCCAGAAAATAGCTATCGATTCTTACTTCTTTTATTAGAAGGGGAGACCGATAAACAAAATATTATCAATCAGGTATGGCATGAGCAGCGCGGTTCAGTGAGTGACAGTAGCTACTATGGCCAAATCTATATGTTGAGAAAGTCATTTGATCAGATTGGACTTTCAAGCGCATTTATAAAAACGATACCCAGAAAAGGGGTCAAGTATATGGGGAATGTGCTGCGTGAGAAAAAATATCTACCCGATAGTGGCCAAGAGGATAAAGTGCCAGCACTCTCTTTGGCGACAACGGTTGGAATGAATGAAGAGCTAGCGTCTCCCTTAGAGGCCATGGGATATGCTCACCACAAGGAGCCATCGAATAACGGAAAAGAGTGGTATCACTCACGTCGCTGGAATGTATTTATCTCGATATTATCGTTGCTAGCGGTGTGCTGGATATCAACACTTGTTGTGGTAGTCATTCTATTTTTTGCTAAATAATTCTCAGCGTTGTTTATCAATCATAAATTATAAAAACAAATATGACCTCAATAAGGACTCCTGAGGCGCAATAGATTCTAATGGCTCCGTCGTTACCTATGGGGCATCGGCAACAACAAGATGGTTATTAACACGCCACCGAAATGGCGGATTTAAATTTACAAGGAATATCGATGAACACTTTTTTAACTAAATGTTATGTGGCTGCTCATGTTCGTTTTCATGAGTTTGGTAAAGATCAACGCGGCGTGACTGCGATTGAATATGCATTAATCGGCGTCGCTATGGCGACTCTGTTGGCATTTATTCTTGGTGATCAGAACTCCGGCTTCTTGGGCGCATTGAAAGAAACGTTTGATAAAATTGCTGAAGCAATCAAAAGCGTTACTATCAGCAAGACTACGCCGTAACGGAATACACTACCGTAACGCGATAACAATAAGTTAGAACGTATTTATTGTAAGGCTCTCTGTTTAGCAGCAAGAACATCATGGATGATTTTCTTGCTGCATTTTGTTGTGCATTTTTCTAATAACCGAAGTGGAATAGGTGTGGAAATAGACATGGTGTGGTTAATCAAAGCTAATTTTATTGTCACCTGCATGATTTTGATTTTTATTATGTGGCAGGACATTTTTTTTAGAAGGATCACACACACGAGTCTTGTATTACTCGCCATATCGCTATTGTCATTGATTCTTTTACAATCACATCTGCCAAATATTTTGTTTGGTCTTATCGCCTTAGTGGGAGGATTTACCCTTTTTGTCGCCCGTCTATGGGGTGGCGGTGATGCCAAGCTAGTAACCGTATTAGCGCTCTCTTTTCAAAGCAACGCATTTTATGATTTCTTGTTTTTAACTGCGTTTATTGGCGGCATTGTCGCTATCGGCGGTCTTATTTTTTTTCGTAATAATTTACTAAGTCACGGCGTGCCATACGGTGTCGCTATCTCTTTGGCATTTATCCTTATTTACCCCGTGGCGTCTTTTTATTATTAATCCTGCTTAGGACATCTTAATGAACCATCGCATGCTTTTTTTTCTTTCAATAATCGTTATTGCAGTCGGCATCGCCGGCATTTTTGTGCAAAAGAAAACGCCAGAGGTTACTGAGGTAAAGCCTGTGCCTCAAGCAAGCCATACCATCATGGTTGCGGAAGCGATAAGGGAACTAAAACCTTATGACATCTTAAATCGTGATGATTACAAAATAACGTCGATTGAGATCTCCAAAGAAAGCAAAGATCGCCGTGATATTTCCTCATTAGATAACGGAGATCTTCAGGGATACTTAATTAGGCATAATATTTCAAAAGGCAGCATTATTTTACCTGAAATGGTGGAATCACCAACGAGTCCAACCTTCTCAGCTCATTCACTGAGAAGCAATGAGACGCCATACAGCTATAAAATTAAACCAGAGGATGAATATCTACTTTCCTCTCTTTCCATTGGGAATGAAGTTTCACTCTACATCCGATTAGTTGAGGTGGATAAAAGTAAAAAAAATAATGTCGGTCTGGTAACGGAAGGCAGTAATAGCCCTGACAAAAATATGAAGCGCTATGCGATTAGTCGCGTAATGGGGCCTATCTCTATCGTAGATATTAAAAAGGCGCCTAAAGCAGTGACTAAGAGTTATAGCGGTGATGATTCGGTGGGAACGGTGGTATTGAGATTAGACGCGCAGCAGTTGGCCGAACTCAAAGTCGTAGAAAAAGCTGGTGAAATCTTATTATTCCCGTTCGATCAGTATGAGGACGAGAACAACCAAAAAATAAGAATGGATGAAGTATTGCCCCAATTTAATTCCGTTAAAGAGTTGAGAGGTGGAGAGTGAGTTTTTGTTTAGCGAAGCAGCAAGGTCAGCGTCAAAAAATAGGGCGAGTCCGAGCCAATATCGGCGCGTTATGGCTACTGGGTATGACGGGATTATTTCTCTCTTATTATGTGCATGCTCAAGAAGTCTACATGGAAGCCGGGGAGTCACAGGTTATTCAGGTTGATGGAAATATTGACACTATTTTTATCTCTGCTCCCAAAGTAGCCGACTATGAAATTATTGGCGAGCGTGGCGTCATGGTTTATGCCAAAAGCGACGGCCAAACCGATCTCATTGCTTTTGACAAAAATGGTGACCAGCTCATTAAAACTACGCTGGTGGTTGATCCCGTTTTAAGCGCGGTGCAAAAAAAGGTGGGGCAGTTGGTGCCGGATAGCCAAATTTCGATTCAGAAAGTGGGTAAAACCTACATTCTAAGCGGAACCGTGCCCACAGAAGAAGACCGCGACCGTGTTTATCAAATTGTGGGTGAAGGCGTGGGCGCTAAACGCACGGCGAATAAAAAAGATGTGCCAAGCATGAGCGGTGGCAGCGGTGGTGGAGGTGAAAGCAACAATGCCTGGCTTGATGAGGTGGTGTATCAGGAAGTGATCAACAAGTTGAAGCTGCCGATCACAAATCAGGTCAACGTAAAGCTTTCGGTCGTTGAGGTGACCAAGACATTCAGCGACAACGTGGGCATTGATTGGGGAACCATCAGCGGCACCGGCGGCAATATTACGCCCGGCACGTTTCGCTTTGTGAAATTCAACGCCGACACGCTGAGCTCGCTGGTGCATGCCATCAGCAACGACTCGGTGGCTCGCGTGCTGGCTGAGCCGAATCTTTCCGTATTGTCGGGTGAGTCCGCTGAGTTTCTGGTCGGAGGCGAGGTTCCAGTGGTCACCAGCTCTGCCAATGGTTCCAATGTCCAATACAAGGATTTTGGTATCAAGCTGAACGTGGGCGCTAAAGTCAGCAGCAGCAAGCGCATCCGTGTAACGCTGGGGGAAGAGGTTAGCAACGTGGATAGCACTTACAGCACCAACGCCGGTGACTCGTTTCCTGCATTCCAAACGCGTCGTGCAAAAACCACCGTTGAGCTTGCCGACGGAGAAAGTTTCCTACTCGGCGGCCTTATTAGCAACAACGAGCGCGAAGATTTATCTCGCTTACCATTTATTGGGGATGTGCCGATTCTCGGGGCGCTGTTTAGAAATGCCAAAACCGAGCGTACGCGCGGCGAGCTGGTGGTGGTAGCCACTGTTAATCTCGTTAAACCCGTCACCATGCGCGATATCGTTTTGCCTGATTTTCAACGTACCTCAACGCTGGCTCGTTTTATGAATTTCGAGGGGATTAGCAATCTACGCGATCGAAAACTGGCTGAAGGATTTGTGGAGCAGGGAGGATTTATTAAATGAGGATCTCACATCTATTTCATGGCGTGCTTTTATTCATAACGCTGGCATCGTTTTCCGGTTGGGCTAGCCAATTAGAAAAGCACGGCTCACCACAAATAACCGAACAGATCATCGCACTGACTGCAAGCGATCAAATTTCTAAAGAAATTGCGATTGGGAAAATTTTTAATCAGGCCAGCGGTGGGTTTAACGGCTATATCCGCCTTGAATGGTTTGATGATGATTTTTCGGCTACGGCTAAGCAGGTGAGGCAAGACCTGATTGCCAAAGGCATCACGCCGGAGAGGATCACTTTATCCTATCAGGGCGGCGGCTATCGCACTCAAGAAACCTCGGGGATTCAGGTTCATATTCAAAAAATCATTCTGCGTTTACCCGAGTGTCGCTATATGACACAGAATTATAAGTTTGATCTTTATGACGATACGGGATGTGCCATTAACAACAATCTCGCTTCCTCATTGGTTAGCCCATACAAATATTATTTCTGAGGAAGAGCAAAAATGCTGTTATTCCCACAAAAGGACGATGCTAAATCAGCGCAAAATGAGAAGGCATTTTATGTTTTATCCTCGCGCAAGGTCATTAATGAAGAACTAAGCCAATTACTACGATTAGCCGGTTTTAATCAGGTCACCAGCGTCCTGCAAGATTTGGATTCGAGCCATAATCTTGCTATTTCTGAAAAAGACTATGGCATCGTTATTGATATAGGCCGCCAAGAATATATCGATAATATTGTGCCCGCTATTTTAGCCATGGTGCCGCGAGGCGTATGGTGCTGCGTAGTCGGTGACAGCGATTCAATCATGCTGGCACAAGCCTTCTTGCGTGATGGCATCCAATATTTCAATTTGAACTCTCAGCGTGAGCTTTTTGTTCAGTCGGCTATTTCGAGCACCAATCTGAAATCAACGCGCTGGGCGGTAAGCATTAGTATATTGGGCTGTAAAGGTGGGGTTGGAAATAGCTCTATTGCCTACCAGACCATCAGCAATATTGTGCAGGCCAAAGAAATGCCGTCGCTCTTTGTTCAGGGCGCGACCGGTTCGCGCGACCTTGATTTGCTTACCGGCAAAAAAATGGTGCAAGAAATTGTGGCTGGGCAAAAGAATCTTGATCTTATGAGCAGCAGTAGCTCGCTCTACCCCGATCTCTCGTTAGATGGCTTCCAAAAATATAACTTTGTGCTGTTTGAAGAGGCTATTAATACCGCCAACAAAGAGACGCTACGCCAGTTGGTTGAAAGCTCATCCTGTTTGGTTTTAGTTATGGATCGCTCAATGGCGTCAGTGCGGGTTGCGCGCGGCATGATTGAAGTGGTTGAGTCGCTTAATCGCTCTCAGCTCGCACCGCGTAGGCTATTTATATGCCTCAACGACAGCCGCCCATTCAGTATGAATATGCTGAGTATTGAAGATCTGCAATCGCTATTAGGGCGACCGTTGGATGTGGTATTTCCCTATAACAAACAAAAAGACGGTATCACGCGTTTCGTTGGGCTAAATCGAAAAATTGCGCCTATCGACCAGCTCACTCGCTTAATTCTCGGCGGGGCACCTATCCATAAGGGATCGCTCATCAATCGCTTGATGAAGAATGGGCGTTTGAAAAAAAATCAGGTGGCGTAAATGGATATCAGCGTTGAAATTCAAGAAGCGCTACGCGATGGCGTATTACAAAATATCGAAATTAACACGATTGAAGCATTAGTTGACGACCGTATTCAGCTATTAGCTGAAATGAATCGTGTATTAGAACGCGTGGCTGAACAGCAAAATATCTATTTAAATTCCCAAAACCAAAATAGTTTTGCTGAAATGATGGCGGATGAAATCTTAGGGTACGGCCCATTAAGACCTTTGCTTGAAGATGAAACCGTCAGTGATATTTTGGTTAATGGGCCGGAGAATATTTATATTGAGCGAGCCGGTAAGTTGGAGCTCACAAAATGCCGTTTTATTAATAATAATCAATTAACAGATATCGCCAAGCGTCTGGTGCAAAAAGTGGGCCGCCGTCTTGATGAAGGACGGCCGCTGGTGGATGCCAGATTACATGACGGTAGCCGTTTAAACGTCGCGATCCCGCCCATTGCGTTAGATGGAACTTCTATCTCCATCCGTAAGTTTGGTAAAAGCAATATTGAACTGTCAGACCTTATCCGCATGAATGCGATGAGCGGACAGATGGCTAATTTCCTGATCATTGCGGCGCGGTGTCGGGTCAATATTATCATTTCTGGCGGGACGGGCTCGGGGAAAACTACGCTGCTCAATGCACTGTCAAAGTATATCGATCCCAGCGAACGCATTATTACTATGGAAGATGCGGCAGAGCTACGCATGATGCAGCCGCATGTTTTAAGAATGGAAACGCGCTTGGCGGGTGTGGAAAACACCGGCCAAATTACCATGCGAGCATTACTGATTAACTCACTCCGAATGCGTCCTGACCGCATTATTGTTGGGGAGTGCCGTGGCGAAGAATCGTTTGAAATGCTTCAGGCTATGAATACCGGGCATGATGGGTCTATGTCAACGCTACATGCGAATAATCCTCGAGACGCAATTTCGCGTTTGGAAAATATGGTGATGATGGCAGGAATGAATATTCCTATGGAGTCAATTCGTCGAAATATTGTCTCGGCCATTAACATCGTTATTCAAGTATCGAGATTAAATGATGGTAGCCGAAAAGTAATGAACATTAGTGAGGTTATGGGGATTGAAGGCGATCGCGTAATTCTGCAGGATATTTTTACTTTTCAAAGCCAATCTGACCGTGATGAAAATGGAAAAATTAAAGGCGAGTTTATCAATCATGGCCTGTTAATGCGTTCAACGGTGATGCGCAATGCGGTGATGTTCAACGTGAGTGATGACCTAAAGCATATATTTGGTATGGAGTGAGAAATGTCGTTTCTGATTCTATTTATAGGTTTGGCGGTGTTTAGCCTTAATTTTTACAACTGGCGAAAGCTGACCAAGATAGCCTCTAAAAGTACGTTTAATCCCAGACAATCCCTTGTCTTTGGCTATATCAAAAATACGTGGCAAGAGTGGAAGCTCTATGCGCTGGGAGATTACAGCCTGAAAGGCATGAAGGGCGGCATCATAGCTGTTTCGCTACTGTTGGTATTGCTGTTTCTGAATGCTAATTGGCTGCAGTTTGACGTGGCCTTTTTTCTACCCGTGGCGCTAATTGTAATGTTTATTGCACAGCTGCGGATCGGACGCAGCCTGCATCGACGCTATTTCGAAGATCGTTTTCCTGAAGTGCTATCGGTGGTGAATGCGGCGGTATCGGCGGGAAATAGTATTCATCAGGCGCTGCACCGCTGTGGTGAAGGCATTGATGGCGACTTAGGCGCAACGTTTCATCGTATTGATCGGCGTTTAAATCTTGGAGAAGAACCCGAGCGTGTTTTTAATGATGCGTGGCAAAACTATCGCTATCGGGAGTTTTATTTCTTCGTGGTGGTGATGCTGGTGAGCCTGCAACACGGTGGGCAACTACGCACCTTAATTGGCCGATTATCTCGGATCGTGAATAACAGTAAAAATATGGCGCGGCGTAAATCAGCCATGACCTCAGAGGCCAGAACGTCGGCCAAAATAGTGGCATCTATTCCGTTGCTATTTTTCTGTGGCATGAAGTATTTCAGCCCGCAAAACTTTGATTTCGTGGTTCACGATCCCGTTGGTCGCCTGATCCTTTATTACGTCATTGCCAGTGAAGCCATTGGCATGATCATTATCTGGATCTTATTAAGAAGGGCGCTCTGATGACGATGTTTTATTTAACGATGCTACTTCTCGGTATTTTGCTGGTGCTGATGGCTATACGCCAGCAGCAGCACTGGAAGAAACAGCGAGACATCATTGAGCCAAAAAAAGAGGGCAAACAGCAGAATCAGTTTTCTACTATCGACTATCGTGCATTGATTATTAGTAACAGCCCTTGGCTGACATTTCTCAATGAATTAGAGAAAAGCCTTCCCCTCAAAGCGCGTATTTGTGGCGCAATTGGCGGCGTATTGCTGGTTCTTACGGTTATCGGTGTGCTTTCTATCAGCATGAAAGCCTTAGCCATGATTATGTTGTTCGTATTCATGATTGTTTTAGTGCTACCGGCCATGATGCTGAATCCGGCGATTAATACGCGTATCAAGCTAATGATGGATGCGCTGCCCTATTTTGTTGATTTGATCGCCGTTTGTGTTCAAGCAGGGATGACGGTGGAGAGTTCGGTGAAATTTATTGCCGAACGCTCGGATGATTTGGACAAAAATTTGGCTGATTTAATGTCGCATCTCGTCAGGCGAGCCGAGGTGAGCGGTTTAGAGGAGGGACTCATGGATCTTTACCGCTCAATGGACATGACTGAGATGCGTATGTTTTGTGCCACGTTGCAACAAAGTGTCCATTACGGAACCTCGTTGTATGAAAACCTGATGGAACTCTCTAAAGACATTCGTGATATGCAGCTGCTGAGCTCGGAAGAAAAAATAGGCAAGCTGTCAGCCAAGATGAGCGTACCTCTTATTCTTTTTATTATGTTCCCGATTACTATTTTAATTGCCGCACCAGGTATTCTAAGGATTATGCAAAATGCACATTTCTAAAAAAATCACGATGGGACTTCTGTGTGTCGCCTTATTAAGTGGATGTGTGCAACGAGCACCGACTTCTACCCGTGATATGAATTATCAAGAGGATATTTTACTTAAGGCAAAAAACTATAACGGCCTGATTAATCTTTATCGCAGTTCGCTGAAGAAAAAAGAAGATCCTGCCGCACGTCTAAAACTCGCCCGTTATTACTACCAGTCTGGCGATTACAAATCGTCGATCTATTTTATGCAGCCGCTATTTAAAACGCCGGACTTAAATGTTTATACCTTACAGGCTCAGAATATGATCGCCTTAGGCGATTACCCTCAGGCTATTCGCGTGACCGAAAAGATGTTACAGCGTGAGCCGCAGAGTGCAGAAGCTTATAACCTCAAAGGAATCGCACTGGCACAGTCAGGAAAGCTAACGGAAGGCCTCGCCGCTATTGAGAAATCACGTAGCTTATTCATTGCGGATGATGTTGCTATCAACAATATGGCGATGGTGGCCATATTAGACCACCGTTATCAGGATGCGGTGAGTTTGCTGCTGCCACAGTATTTACGCGGACGTAAGCAGTCTCAACTTCTGCATAATCTGGTTTTATCTTTGGTTAAGGTCGGCGATCGTCGTTATGCCAGAGATATTATTCAAAATGAGAGCTTATCAGAAAAAGGCGATGAATTAATTGATGCGTTGGCCATGATTAATCCCGCAGAAAAAGGATTAGGATAATGAAACGATGTAGACATTTTGTCAGAGATAATAAAGGCGTTGCCTCCATTGAGTTTTCTTTAACGGTCATATTGTTTATTGCCTTAGTGCTGTTTGTCGCCGAGATTGCGAGAATGGCCTATATCTCTTCCGTCATTGATTTGGCGGTTTCCGAAGCCGCGAAAGAATCTAAGAATGCATCAGCCTCCGATAATGGCGGCTATGACAGCCGCTTTCAGGCGCGGATCACACAACAAGGTGGCGCGATATGGGGATTTCTGACACGCCCTGATGCTGTGACCATGGATATTACCTATGCCGACTCAATTACCGACATGATTAATACCGGTGGCAGCGCAGGAAATTCTCGTTACAAGCCATTAGCACGTTATCACTTGGAATATAAATATACGCCAATGTTTTTCCCATTCCCCGGATTTTGGGTCAATAACTTATTAAATAGGGAGGTGATCTTTGTTCAAGAATATGAACGTTCCAAATTTATGGACTGATAAACGCGCTGCGGTTTCCGTCGAATTTGTTCTGATTTCCATTGCGCTGATCTTTTTTATTTTCTTTCTCACCGATCTGGTTGTCCGTCAGGCAACGGTCGGAAAATTAGACCGCGTATCGTATTCGGTTGCCGGTATTTTACGTGAAAGGATCCAACTGTTTGACGCGAGAGAAACGCTGAATCAGCAGGATGTGGATTCAGCTGCTGATTTGGCCAAGAAAATACTCACGGATATGAATAGCACCATCGATCTTTCTCAAATGAGTTTGCACGTTGAGGAGATGCATTTTGAAGACCCAATTCGTCTGGGTGATGATAGAAAGCAGATCAAACTGTATAAATCGTGGGACAGCGGCAGTGCTGGGCAATGTTTGCCACCGCAGCCGCTCAACCAACTTCAGCAGCTCACACCGCGCGGCAGTTATGGACGCTGGGTTCCGCTGTATCAGGTGACCGTATGTTTGCCGACCTTCAGCTGGTTCACGCGGTTAACGTCGACGGAAGAAACACCGATGATGTCTTCATTCGCCATCGTGATGCTGCGATAAATGAAGCGATACGGACTTTTATTTAGCTTGCTGCTGCTATTTCTTCCTGTTCACGCGGCAAAAAATCAGGCAGTTATTTTTATTGATTCATCCAAGGTAAATCAGCAGGCGTTAATTGGTGAAATAAACCAAATGCTTTTTTACAGCCCAACGCTGAGAGCCAAAATCAGTATTAATGTTTTTGATATAAACCCTGATGGGCCCGAGTTTATCGGTGAGATTAAATATATCCATGACCGAACTGGACGTGCTGTCGCGCAATATCGTCCGGGGCCGCTGCCTTTTTTAATTTGCCAAACGGGAAAGAAAGCCAGCAGTCGTGGAACCTTGAATACTAAGGAGCAACTATGTTTGTGTACCAACCATTGTTAGCCAGTATCCGACGCTTTAAACAGGATCGTAGTGGGGCATTTGCGATTAGTTTTGTCATGATGTCTGGCTTTTTACTCAGTATGGCGGCTTTTGGGCTGGAAGGATCGCGCTATATTACCGAACGTGCGCGTCTTTCCGACGCGATGGAGCAAGCTGCTCTGGCATTAACCGCAGAGGATAACGGCGACGGCGCGCAGCGAAATTATGATCTGTCGAGTGACTATTTTCGCGCCTATATGCGTCATGACGTTGACGTGTTTAAACCCAAGGTCATTGTGAAAAGTGGTATTTCATCCAATAACCAAAATCTGTCCTACGTAGAATATCGCGTCAGCGGGCAGACGTTGCAGGACTCTTGGTTTTCCTCTAGTTTTTTTCCTAGCTTTGACGATCAGGTCGTGATCGGCGACAACGGCGCTGCGCGTAAATTTCGTTCAAACATGGACGTGATTTTTGTCACTGACTTTTCAGGTTCAATGAATGAGGGATTTGGCGGCAGCACAAAGCTGACTGAGCTCAAACGAATTGTACTGAAACTCTCCGATGAACTCTTTTCCTACAATATTGACAATAAAGTGGGATTTGTTCCTTTTGGTTGGGGCGGCAAAGAGGGCGCAAACTGTGATTTTCCTTTTGTCAGTAATGGCCCAGTGCCATCAGATGTCCTTTCCGGGGGTAATTACAAAGCGTTAGAACGCTATGTGAATATTGCGGGCAGCGTCGCAGCCATTCCGAACCCAGTGCATGATATTCAAATCCCGCTTTCGGCCGTGAATGCCAGTACCTGTCTTCAGCAGAGCTCTTCGTGGAAAGTACCGCTGACCAGTAATCCAAGTGAAATAAACCAGATTAATAATATGACGGCCTTAGGTGGTACCTTGGTCAGCTCTGGTGTTCTGCTCGGGGTGCCTTATTTAGCCTCAGGGACAGCCTCAAGAAAAGTTATGGTGATTGTTTCTGATGGGACGGATGACCCCGGAGATATCTCTATTACACCAAACCTTATTCAAGCAGGTATGTGCGATAAAATCCGCCAGGTACTCAGTACGGATGAATCAGTGGGAAAAATTTCATTTATTGGGATTGCTTATTCTCCTACCGTAGATTGGAAAAGCTGCGTAGGTGATAAAAACTTCTATCTGCCTCAAACGATTAGCGAGCTGGAAGATGACTTGCGGCGCGCCGTATTTGAAGAGGTGGGGCATAATATTCTTAAAGATAATTAAATTTCATCTTAATTCATAGGTCTTACTTTTATCGCTTTAATTACTGCTAAAGCTTTGTGAGGAAAAGTGAGGTTTTTTTCAAGAATTAAACTGAGCTATTTCGTAAGCTTGCTTTCGTAATATAACGACGCCGATATGCGAAAAAAGTAAACGTGCAATAGGGACTATTGCATCGCAACGTTTAACTATTTATTTAACGATGCGTACTGCTTTTTTGTCAGCATTGTCGTCTGCCTATTACGCAATGAAACAGAATAGAACGGATAAATATTATTGCTGGAGAACTATTTATTTTCCTGCGTGATATTGCTCTATCTGTAAAAGATGCATTTTATATAACAAGGACTTAATTTTTAAATGAAAACCAAAACTATGTTGTCTGTATTGGCCGGTCTAGTGATGTCTGCTTCTGCAATGGCTTCTACGCCTGCCAGCTATGATACCAAGTTCAACGTTAGCGCCAACGTTCCTGATAGTGCAACTATCACCGATCCAGGTGGTCGTCCTATTACCGATATGGACGTAGAGCTGACGCCAGCGGCATCAGGCTACATGGAAGCACAAACCACAGCGTTGAAACTCTGGAACAACGACGTGACCAAGCTTGAAGTTGCTCTGACCATGGATGACAGCCAATCTGTTACCGGCGACGCGTTCACCCTGTATAGCACTCAGGGCGGCACGCTCAACGATATGACTTATAAAATCAGCAGTATCACTTCTGCCGGGAGCCAGGAGTTCGCTGCATCAGGTGATTCTAAAGACTTTACTCTGAATGCAAACGGTACTCATGGCGAACTGCCAGTGATGTTTAAATTTGTCTCAGATAAAACCTATGATTCATTGGGCCAAGGTCATTATACCGGCGTTGTCTACGCTAACGTAAATGCCAAGCCTTAATCCTCTTCATTAAATCAGGCCAGGGTCAGCATTATGCTGGCCCTGTTTAAAACATGATTAAAAATAACTGTGCCGCCGGAATTATTGCCGTGCTTTTGTTATGGAGTCAGGCAGCGTTTTCTGTACCCAATTCGCAGGTCGATTTGGATGTCTCTGCTGAGTCTATAGCAAGAATCGCCTTATATTATGAAGATAAACCACTGAGTGGTAAAGAGTTTGACTTCCCATTACCGATCAACGGTATTTCTCAAAAGTTTGAAAAAACGTCGAGTTTTTTTCACCTAGTGGGAAATGTGAAAAATGCTGAGATTGTATTTTTAGAGAAACAGTTTGTTCTTCCTCAGGTGTTTGGGGGCAATACGCATATTAATCTTGATGGCAGCTTTATTCATCAAGGAATAGAAACCGACGCCACTAAAAATCTACGCGTGCCTGTTTTAAAAGATATTAGTCAGGCCACCACGGCAAACGGCGTCAAAGTCAAATTTATTTCTGAATTGTTAGCCGGGAATTATACCAAGGGTAAATACGCAAATACCTTTACTTTAATTGTAATGCCTATTTTATAGATAGAGACAGAGAATAATGAATAATAAAATAACTGCCAGCATTGTTATTCTTGGTGTCGGTTTTGGCTGCGCATTAACTCCGCTGATGGCGTCTTCTATTCCGCTTCCCGCTGGCTTTGAAGACATTTTTAATGCCAAACAAAGCGGCGTACTTGATATTATTTATGCAGATTCATCCATTGGTTCTATTGGCGTGGAGTTCGACCAAAACGATGTTTTGTTGATGTCACCTCAGGTGATTGTTGATCAAATAACCGCCGTGGATATGCCCGCGCTCAGCGTGTCCGCCGCTGAGCTGCTCAAAAAACTTTCTGTTCCGTTACGCCGAGTGAATAAGCAAGGTTTTTCACAGGATGAAATTGTCGCAACGGTTAATGAATCGGATGCGTCAGTGCATCTGATATTTCCCGCCTCGTTGTTTAAAGCGGGCGATAAGGCCTATGACAAAACCTATATTCCACACCGCAGTCTTGCCGGCTTTGTTCATAGTCATAATCTGAACTATCTCTCTGATACCTATGGCGATAGTTTAAGTTTATCTTCCAACGATACCTTAAACCTTACCGGTAATAGCTATGTGAAAGGCGCCTGGAGTTATTCCAAAGAAATTGATTTTAATTTGGATGAATTAGCGCTGTATCTTGAGCATGAAAATACCCGTTTTAAAGCTGGGCGTCAGCGGTTAAGCGATAATTTGGTGTCCAGTACGCCTTCGGTCACCTACAGTTTTTTTAATCCCGTTAGCTTCGACGGTATTTCGCTGGGGTATATGACGGATAACTATTTAAACCCTGGTGACGGTGCGGCCTCGCCGGTGACCGTCTATTTGCCGCAGGCCGGTACGGTTGAGGTCTATCGCAACGGGCGTTTAATCGACCTACAGCAGTTTCCCGCCGGTTTGCAGCATTTAAAGACAGAAGGATGGCCGTCCGGCGGTTATGACGTTTTGCTGGTTTCTAAGCTAGTGAACGGCAGCCGTGAAGAGAAAATACAGCCTTTTCTCAAACGTAATGGCTCGTTTCGGTCCGGCGATTTGGAGTATGTGGTTCAGCTCGGGCGCTATGACGATCATCAGGGGAAATTTTCGTCGAATCGCTACTCTTGCCGACATTGTGACAAAGACGACAACGATCCTAATCAAAACGGTAGTCCGAGCCACTTCGCCGGAGTATCTATGGGATATACCACCAATTCTGTGATGTCTTTAGGCAGTGGATTCCTCCTTGATAACGAGGATGGTTATGCCAATGCTAGCCTAGATTTGCCGGTTAATAGCTGGTTTGCCGAACATCTTTATGCCGATGGCGTTATGGGCGTGGATGGCAGCACGGGCTATCAGGTTGGGCTAATGAAAAACCTGTATGCCTTAAGCATGAACTTGAGCTATCGCGATAACCGATTTAAAGGTGATGAGCAGGATTATCACCGCTATGGTTTGGTTCCTGCCTACGATTTTGAATATCTCCAGTTTGGTGCGAATACCTTTCTACCT
This sequence comes from Hafnia sp. CBA7124, assembly GCF_002355555.1. NCBI lineage: Bacteria > Pseudomonadati > Pseudomonadota > Gammaproteobacteria > Enterobacterales > Hafniaceae > Hafnia > Hafnia sp. CBA7124. The sequence goes on from NZ_AP017469.1 coordinate 1,864,739, forward strand.
TGGAATATTGGTCTAGGTGTTAACTTCGGCTTGAATACGCTGTATCAAGACTACGGACGGCAAAATAAAACCGAATTTGAAAGCTGGGATGTGAATTTAAATCGCGACTTTACGCTGTCGGATTACCTTAATTTACGCGTCGATCTGGGCTATCACCGAGGTATTAATGAGCTGGTTAACCGTTATTCTCATAACAGCGCCACGGAAGATAAAGTTTTTGCTCAGTTTACTCTCGGCATGCGTGAGCGCAGCTATAACCATTACCAGTCGCTTTATTTGCGCTCACGAATGAGCGATGAGGGCAGCAAACAAAATATCTACAGCGCCGATTATTCACTTAATTTAGACAACCCAGAGTTCGATCGTGGGGGGAAATATACGGTCAACGCCAGCGTCAATCATGGGCCAAACAGCGAGAATAATAGCGGTGCAGGTATCGTTATGGATAACGATTATGGCTATACCTCGGTTGGCGTATCTAAATCTTTTGGTAATAACAGCTATAGCCAACAATATCTTTCTCAACGCAGCGGGTTCGCTATTGGTGAGGGTGAGTTCGGATATGGCAAGGTCGACAATACCGCCGCGCTGATTGTAGATGCTAGCTCATTGCCTGAAGATCAATATTTTGAAGTGCGTAACCGGAGTAATGAGCCAGTTGTGGTTGAGGGCGGTAAAAAAACCACGCTCACGATTCAGCCATACCAAAAAATATCGCCAAAGGCTGAACAGGTTTATACCACCGACACTAACGCATTCTATAACCTTTCGACTCAATCATCTTCAACCTGGGCCATGCCGGGGCAGGTCTATCACGTCAAAGTGAACGCCACGAAAAATCAGACGGTCACCGGACGCTTATATCTCGACGGTGTGCCGTTAGCCAATGCTCGCGTGGTAGGTGGCAATGCCATGACCGATGCTGAAGGCTTATTTGTGGGTGACTTCACGTTAGATACCGACAGCCAGCTAGATAAGTTGAAGGTGAGTAAAGAGGGGCAAAATTATGTGTGCCCGCTAAATAGTTCAAACGTCAAAATGACTCAAGGCATTATGCAAATACGTGAGGTTAATTGTGAAACTGAGTAAATTGGCAATTCTGCCAGTGGGTATGGCTATGCTAATGACTGCGGGACTGTCGCAGGCCATTGAAGTTTTTCCTATCGTGAAAGAAATTAAACAAGAAACGCCGCGTGATAATTTTATTACCGTTAAATCAATGTATCGCGCGGTGGATAGCGTAGACGTTAATAAGTCAGAAAATAAGAGCTACGAATTTGTCACGCTGGAGCTATTCCATATTACTAATCCAGGCGACACCAAGGAAAATAAGGTGAAAGAACTCGGTGCTCAGGATCCGACGTTAGTTTTTTCACCCACCAAACTGATTATTCCCTTTGGCGAAGAACGCAAAGTGAGAATTATGCCGCTGAAGCCGGTTGAACGTGAAACCGTATATCGCCTGCGTATTCGGCCAAGTTATCCAGAGCAAGAAATGGATAAAGGCAAGGTGCGCTTTGCCATCGGCTATGACGTTTTGCTGCGTTATTTACCCGAAGGTAAGCGAAATCAGGGGCTGGCAGTGACCTGTAGCAGTAATCAGTGGACGTTGACGGCAACCGGTAACGTGCGTAGCGAAATGCGTGATTTAGTAATCGATGGGCGTAAGGACAAAACCATATTCAATGTGTACCCAGAGCATTCGCGTACGTTGGCGGTGCACAACAACTTGGCATTTAACATGGATGGCAAACTTTATACTTATGAAAAGTGCCAGCTTAAGGAGTAATTCATGAAATCTCCGGTGTTATTTGCTGCGTTGCTGCTACAGGCAAGCAGCGTGATGGCGGGTGCTTGGGTGATTCAGCCCCAGCCGAATGGCGCTATTCGTATGCTCCATGAGGGGATCAGCGATGCGAGCGGAGCAGATACGCTCACGATGCGGCAACCTGCGAATAAATCGCTGACTTTACTGGTTTCTCCCGCAGGCGGCGGACGCTGCGAGGGAGGCGATCTAGTGCTCGGTTCGCTCCGTTTCCCATTGCAGCTTTTTATGCAGGAACGTGCCGTCGTATGTGGCGATCTGGTGAAGTTTTCAGCTCAGCCGAATGAAACGCGGGTAGGGGTGCGGGCAGTAAATCGCAGCGTTAAAGGGGAGCGCTCATTCAGCGAGTTTGGTGCGTTTCCACGCGTTCAGGTAGGTAACGTTAGCTTTAACGTTGAGGGCGATAGCAGTGGTGAAAATTACCCTATCTATCTGGATCTCACCGCATTACAAACCGACGCGGTCACGATTCAGGCCTCTTTTGATAAGCCAGCACTATCGATGGGGTTAGTGGGCGAACTCAACGACGCGACGGCTAATGCACGCTTAAAGATAGCTAAAACGTTGCAGTCGGGCGATGAAGCATTGCCTTATCTTCTGACGTTCGAGTCTACCCAGCAGCATGATAATCACTACCAGCTGCGAGCGTCGAAAGGAGCCCTGTCGATCCCGTATCGAATAAGTATTGACGGCAAAGAGATAGTGCCTGGTTTTCAATATCGAGGAACGATCCCAAGCGGCACAGCAACGGTGGATTGGGTGGATATCCAATTTGCCCTGAGCGGTAAATCGACCCGTGGATTGGCCGCGGGAACACGGCTGATCGACACATTGACGGCTGTTATTACGCCAAATAGTTAAAGGAAAAGCGACATGAAATATTATTTAGCGCTCAGCCTCGCGGCAATGTCATTGATGACGGTAAGTAGCTCACAGGCTGCGATCTCGGTGAGAACCAGCATCGATGTACAGGCTGAAATTAGCACCAGCGTGCGGGTTTATGTGGCCGGAAACGATGTCACCAATGGTTCGATTAGTCTGAAGCTCAACGATAAAAATGGCTATATGTACGGTGTTACGCCCGCCTTTAATTTTGTGGGAAATGCCAGCGCGGTCTCTCTTTCATTGAATACGCCTGCGGGGAATCTGCTGATGGGGGATAACGGCGATACCATGCAGATAAATCCTGCGTGGATCCGCGTGAATGGCGGGGAGGTTTCAGCGTCATATCCGCTGAATAATCAGGTTGTTTATCCTACGGTTCAGGATATTCCCGATCCTTCTCAGGGGGTAAAAGTGCAGTTTACCTCGGCTAAACGCAGTGAAACTTATCCACTCGGCACCTACAGCGGAACGTACGAAGTTATTGTGACGCCATCCGTGTAATCCTATTAGGGCATTTAAGCGTGATTAAATGCCCTAATACCGGTAGTTAGATATTTATTATTGAATAGTAAAAGCGATAATACTCATTCGATCAAGGAGTTGATTGGAGGTGGATATTGCTTTTATTTTATCGGGGCTTAATGAGTGATAAACATCTTTTTTGATGATAAGAATGAATATTATAAATTTGGGCTGTTAGGGCTATTGCATGAGATTATAGAGCTCCATACCGATCAAAAAACACATCTCTTGGGATTACGGCAAAACTTATCGCGGGCGGATATTATTATTCGCGCTTATCCCGCAGGAGCAGAAACTTTATGTCACCCAGAGCTGATAGAACGTAAACCAGGGAGCTTATTGGTCGGAATTTATGAAGGGGATATACAGACGTTAAACTCATCATTAATGCCGTACTGCTTTGATAATGCAATTTTTATTCATCGAACAGAGCCGATAAAACGCTTGGTGAACCGAATTCTGTTTGCATGGATGCGTGCAAAAGTGAAAATTGATGGAAAAGCGGGCTGTCGGAAAGGGTGCCGTGACTGCAAATCGGTGGAGCTTTCGCTGCAAGAAATAAAGATCATTAGCTATATCTCTCATGGCTTCACTATTGCACGTATTGCGAATATTTTAGGGCTCAGCGTTAAAACTGTAAGTGCGCATAAACGCCGTGTAATGCGGAAGTTTAATATTAAAAACAACGTAGAATTAATTACGCTATGCAAAGTGACGCTGCAAATAACCAATCAGTCTAAAGTGTGTTTTATTCCTTAGTGCTCAGATGGCGATATAACCCTCCTTCTCCTAGCAAGTTAAGGAGGATTATTGCATAGAAGATCACTCGGCAGGCATAGTTGCGGCTAAGGCTTTTGCTGAAGCAATTGCTCGGTCGTCGAAAATGTATTGTTCCGTATTGCCTGAAACATTACGGACGCGGTAGATTTTCCAGTCTTTATCTTCTAGCCGGAGATAAACCTCAATTTTAATATGTTTCGTATCCTCGACGCCTAGCCAGACATCAACCACTTTGCCCCCCATGAAATCTCTCGCATGGCCAACCTTTAGCCGAGGTATCCATTCTGGAGCGTAATCCTGCGTGTAGGTGAAGTAGTCCGCCCCCGTTATTTCCTGCTCGGAAATTGCATGAATTTCCATGAGTCGCCGTGCGGTATCGGTGGCAATATACTTGCAAGAAACTGATGAATCGTCTTTGATCTCCGATGTGCCATCGGCATAAGCATGCAGGTATTGTTGATAAAAATCCTTCGTTCGCTGTTCAGCGCTTTGGTGCACACAACCCGAGATGAAAAAAATAAAAATCAGGATTAAGAGGCGCATTAGTCTTTCCTGTAAATTATATAAGGTGGTTTATGCGAGCGGTAGCCTGGGCCGCCCCACATATCTCGTTGCTGAAAGTCAGAGAACCAGTTGGTGCCATCGAATATGGCCATATGTCCCTCAGGCCTGCCTCCGGGATATGGCTGAATAACGACAACGTCACCTTCCTGCGGTGTTTCCCCTGAGCTTATAGAACGAAATCCTGCGCTTTCAAGCAGGCTACCATAATCTTTAGCTTCGCCGGTTCTGCCAATATTAAGGCCACCCGCTTCGATAGCATGTCGAACAAACATAGCGCAGTTATCACTAGAGCTAGAACCTGCATGCCAGCGTGCATAGCTTGAAGCTTTATTTTTATTCCATGACATAAGTAATCCTTTATTAATACAGGTAGCTAAATTTTGTTAATACATCATCAATTTTATGAAAATGATTTACATAAAATGCCATAGAAAATAATGAAATAAGGATGCAAGTAATATCTTTTTTTTATAAAGCATTAGGAATAAAAAGGGGGGGTTAATTTATATTATTTAAATATAACACAGTGTTTTTTCTGTGGTCCCTTCCCCTAATTGGGGGAAGGGTTCCAGTTGATTATAATTATTGACACTCCACCAGTTCGTTTTGTTTCGCCAGACGCGTGAAGGTATCTAGCGGACAATATCCTTCCGCGGTTTGATCGTCACATCCCGGTATTTTTAGCGCAACGCTGCCCGCGGGCTTATCCAGAGTGAGTGGGGTTTGATTACGCAGCTGTGCCAGCGTTTGATACATCATCTGCACGCTCACGTATTTTTTCCCTGCATTATCTGACCAACGTTCAAAAACTAAGGCACCGCCTGGAGGGGTGTTATCCGGCTGGCCGGGTAGCGTCCACGACATACCGAGCATGCCCGCGATATTGGCGATATTGGTATCATGCCCCGCAAGAAACAGGATCTTATTATCCGCTGATAAATCGGGCAAATCGCGCGCGCTAGTCTGTGATTTGATTGCGCTGACGATGGTTTGCAATAGCGGTGTGCCGTTATGTTTGGCGATGTAAGGCGTGCGCGACATCAAATCAAATTGCGCGTTGTGTAGCGTTAGCAAAGCGTTCCAGTCTTGCTCTGAATGGATTTTTCCCCACGCGGCATTTGGCATGCCCTGCGCATGTTCAAGCAGGAAAATTTCGGCCAGCGTTGATGACAAACCTACGGCTCCGTCAAGTGCCACTTTATTGCCATTGTCTTTGATGGAGAGCTCGCTTGGCATAGCTTGTGCGAAATCGCAGGTTTGGCCTGCGCTATGTTGCTGGCAGTACGTTGACTTTGGAAAGTTCAGCACGCTGCTCATCAGCGCCAGTGCAGGGCGGTAGTGCTGGTTTAGCTGAGCGATGGGCATACCGGCCTGTTGCTCGACGGCCTGCTGTACCTGCGTTTTCTCCATGGTACAGACACCGGCTTTCACCGGATGAAATAGCGGATCGGCCTGCTTAAGGTCTTGCTGATGATGAATACTCAGATGGCACTCAGGTGCGAGCCCCGCCAAAAACGCCTCGCCTGTTTTCCGAGTGCGCTGATCGACGTCTGCCCAAACATAGACATCATTCGCCGTTGGGCAACGATCTTTAGACAAGATCCCCAACTGCTGAAACTTCTGCCGATAGAATCCACCCATCAGGCTCACCAAGTGCTCGCCCCTCGGTGTGATATACCCCAGATTGACCGGCCACTCAGGCCATGCATTAGGCGTAACGTCACGCATGGTTTGTGTCATTTTGGTCGGTGCTCGAACGCCATGGCGGCTGAGAATAACGACCTTTTCAAGCTGATATCCGGAAGGTTCGGTTTCGCTGGCGTAGCTTGCCGTGGTTAGCATGCTGGCGGCGATGAAAGCCAGAGGCATACGCTTTAGCAACCGAGTCGGACTGTGTGCAAACAGAGAAATTGTCATTTATCGCCTCTTGATTTTCGAATTGTCATATCCGTGATTGCGGCGTGAAAACACGTATGTAGGAAGCCGATTCTGAGCATAGGCCGCATGCGAATCACTATACGCCAGAAGCGAAAGCGGGCGGAGTGCCTGCGACAATTTTACGCGTGACGGTGAGGGAATATTTAACTCTGCATCAAAATCCTCTGGCTAAAAACTCTCCGGCTGTGACCCACTTCAACCTTTCTGTTTGTGTGCCGATTTTTGTTATTCCCTTTTCTTTATTGCTGCGAGGATGACCTCAGATGAGTGGGCGCTGCCGTTAGGTTAGTCACCATAAGATGATTTCAATCACTTTATGGGGCTGAACGTAACCGTTGTAGCAGCGGGGATTGAGCTGAAAAACAGGGGACACAATGGAAAAGGAACGGATTATTCAAGAGTTTGTTCCCGGTAAGCAGGTGACTCTGGCTCATATCATCGCGCATCCCGGTGAGGATTTAGCCAAAAAGATAGGCGTTCCCGGTGCAGAAGCCATCGGCATTATGACGTTAACGCCGGGGGAAACCGCGATGATTGCCGGTGATTTGGCAACCAAAGCGGCGAACGTGCAAATCGGGTTTCTCGACCGCTTTACCGGTGCGTTAGTGGTTTATGGTTCGGTCGGTGCGGTGGAAGAGTCACTACAACAAACGGTCACGGGGCTGGGCAATTTGCTCAACTATGCCGTGTGTTCGTTAACGCGGAGCTAACGATGACGCGCGCTATTTTTGTGGGCGCGGTCGGCGCCGGGAAAACAACCTTATTTAATGCGTTACAGGGTGATTACTCGCTGGCCAGAAAAACGCAGGCCATTGAGTTTAATAACGAGGGCGATATTGATACCCCCGGAGAATATTTTAGTCACCCACGTCTCTATCACGCGTTAATCAATACGTTAGTTGAGTGCGAATTGCTGATTTATGTTCACGCGGCCAACGATCCTGAATGTCGTATTCCAACAGGATTACTGGATATTTATCCGCGCTTACAGCGCATTGCCGTGATCAGCAAAGCCGATTTGCCCGACGCAGATGTGGCAGGCGTAAAACAGATGCTGGCAGAGGCCGGATTCAAGCCTCCGATGTTCGTGGTGAACAGCCACTCGAGCGACAGCCTAGACGAATTTAAGGCATTTTTGACCGCCCAATACGGTCAGGACAAAAGGGTTAAGTGATGAAAAAACTGATCACGGCGAATGACATTCGCACCGCACAGGTTCAAGGCCAAAAGAGCATCAACATCGTTTTAGCCGACTACATCGTAACGCCAGAGGCGCGCGTGGTTGCCGAGCAGCTTGGGGTTGAAATCATTGAGCAATTAACGGCGGCACCGTCAACGCCCACATCTGCTGCAAACACGGTCACGGATGTTCAAACTGCTGTGCCGCAAGAGGGCAGCTCGGTCGCAGAGCGCCAGTGTATTCGTGAACACATCTTAGCCCAGTTGCCAGAGGGAAGCGTGACAGAAACATTGCTCGCGCAGCTTATCGAAAAGGTACAGCAAGAACAGCGCGCGCAGAAGCAGCCAGCGGCTGCATCAAATAGCAGCGCCCAGCCGAGCTTTCGCTCAGTGACGGGTAAAGGTGGGGTCAAGGTCGTGGATGGATCTTCCGTAACCTTTGGCCGCTTTGACGGGGCGAAAGAGCATCAGGTCGGGCTGACGGATCTGATCACCGCGCAGGACGGCAGCAGTATGGCCGCGGGATTCATGCAGTGGGAAAACGGTTTTTTCCCTTGGACGCTGAACTACGACGAAGTTGACATGATTTTGGAAGGTGAACTGCATATCCGTCACCAAGGTGAAACGCTGGTAGGCAAAGCGGGCGACGTGATGTTTATCCCGCGCGGTTCGAGCATCGAATTTGGTACCACCAGCCATGTGCGTTTTCTTTACGTGGCTTGGCCCGCTAATTGGCAGGAATGCTAAGAGCCTACTGGGATAGGCCCTAAGCAGGGGGACGATTATGACAACTTTTATCACTGAAGACTGGTTACGAGCCAATCATACCCTGAGCGAAGGGAGCGAAATTCGTTTGCCATCAGATAGTCGCATGACGCCATCGGCGCGTGAGCTGATAGAAGGGCGTCGTCTGTTGGTGAAATTTCAGGACGAGCAAGGGCGGTTATTTGTTGCTGCGTCGCTGGATGAAGATAAAGCGCTGCCCGACTTACAGCCGGTGCATGGGCTGACCAGCCAAGATCGCGCGGCGGCGGCAAGCTGTGAACTTTGCCATCAGGCCGTTGTGGATAAGCCCGATACGCTGACTCACCTTAATGCGCAGGTTATGGTCGCTAAAAACGATCCACGTTTGGCGTTTCGTGCCCGTTTGGATGCCAGCATCGCCACCGCCGTCTGGCTGCAAAGTGAACTGAGCGCGATGGCGTCGGCAGCCCACTGGCTGGCTGATATTCGCTCGCTGCTGGGCAACATTATGCGGGCTGATGCCTTGGATATTCCGTTGGCGGCTCAGGAGATTGCCGGGCTGACGGCAGATGAGCTGCATCGCTTATCACACCAGCCGCTCAAATTCCTCGGGCACGATCATATTGTTCCCGACGTAAATCAAGGGCGCGACGTTGCGCTGCTGAATTTGCTGCGCGCCTCGGTGCGAGAAACGGAGATCACGGCGGCCAAGGTGTTTATCGGTGCTGATTATCATGTGCAGAAAGCTGATTTGCTACAGGCGCTCAATCGCTTATCCAGCGCCGTATATGTGCTGATGATCCTGTGTGTGCGGCAAAATAGGCACCAAGGCGAATGGCCGAGCGCAGAACAGCTTAAACAATCGATCGCACGCGGAGGCGCTCATGCTCATTGATCGCTGCCGCCGCCTAGCGCAGAACCATCCGCGGCGGGTGGTGTTCCCCGATGCCTTGGATAAGCGGGTGCTTGAGGCCGCGCACTATCTATTACATCACGGTTTAGCTCAGCCCATTTTGCTCGCCAACCCTTTTGCCCTGCGCCATTTCGCGCTGAGTCACCGTTTTACGTTGGACGGCATAACGGTGATTGATCCGCACAATGCCGATGATTGGCACAGCGAGTTTTGCCAGCGTCTAACGCAGCGTTTGGGTGAGAAAACGCCCGCTGACTGCGCAGAGAAAATGCGTCAGCCGCTGTGGTTTGCCGCGGCGATGGTGACCGGGGGCAAAGCTGATTTATGCATTGCCGGAAATCTCTCATCAACGGCGGCGGTATTGCGTGCAGGACTGCGGGTTATAGGACTTCAAGCGGGAACACAAACGCTGTCCTCGCTCTTTTTAATGCTGCCGCCTCAGGGCGATCACACGCTGGGATTTGCTGATTGCAGCGTGGTTCCTCAGCCCACGTCGGCGCAGTTGGCGGATATTGCCATCAGCAGCGCGGACACCTATCACGCCATTACGGGCGAAGAACCTCGCGTGGCGATGCTGTCATTTTCCACCCGCGGCAGCGCCAAACATCCGGCGGTGGCTTCAGTACAACAGGCGACGGAGTTGGTTCGTCAGCGCGTACCGGCCTTAACGGTGGACGGCGAAATTCAGTTTGATGCGGCGTTTGTGCCCGATGTTGCACGGCAAAAAGCGCCAGATAGCGTATTAGAAGGGCATGCCAATGTGATGGTATTCCCTTCGCTTGAGGCAGGAAATATCGGCTACAAAATTGCTCAGCGTCTGGGCGGGTATCGTGCTTTAGGACCGTTGATCCAAGGACTTAATGCACCTATGCATGATTTGTCTCGCGGATGTAGCGCGCGTGAAATTATTGAACTGGTGCTGGTGGCGCAAACGCAGTGCACGCCGCCAATTGCGCCAGTCACAGCGAACAAATCGGTAACGCAGCGCCAGCCAGAAATGGCGGCATCTGCAAATGAATTGATGTAGCCCACGCTGCTGCATCAAGTGAAAACGTGGTTATAAAACCGGTCCCAACGGGATCTCATTGAGAGGTATATATCATGGAAGCATTAGGATTGATTGAAACCAAGGGTCTGGTCGCACTGATCGAAGCATCGGATGCCATGGTCAAGGCTGCACGCGTTAAATTGGTAGGCGTGAAGCAAATTGGCGGCGGTTTGGTGACCGCGATGGTGCGTGGCGATGTGGCAGCGTGTAAAGCGGCCACCGATGCGGGCGCTGCCGCGGCGCAGCGTATCGGCGAGCTGGTTTCTGTGCACGTTATTCCACGCCCGCATGGCGATCTGGAAGAAATTTTCCCTATCAAAATGTCTGGCGATAACCCGCTGGATTAATCGATGTTCGCGTGACGTCGTTATCTGACGTCACGCTATTTTAGCAACACATCATTTTTTGCTGCCTACGGGCGGTGCGGGACGCTTTTACCCTGCGTTTACCCAAAACGTTTTTAACAGAGCTAAGGAGTTAAACGTGAAACTGGCCGTCGTGATAGGACAGATCGTATGTACCGTGCGGCATCCCGGGCTTGAGCACGACAAGCTGTTGCTGGTTGAGACCATCAACCGACAGGGGGAACCAAGCGGGGAGTGTAGCGTCGCCACCGACAGTATTGGTGCAGGCAACGGTGAATGGGTGCTGGTGGTGGGGGGAAGTTCCGCCCGCCGCGCACAGCACAGCGAGGCGTCACCGGTCGATCTCAGCGTCATTGGCATTGTAGATGAAGCCGTGATGGAGAGTCAGGTGATTTTCCATAAGTAATTTCCCACAGTGAACCGCTTAAATTTAAGCAGCTATCAATTCGGGGCGAACAGTGAACATGGATCAGAAAGAAATCGAACAAGTGGTGAAGGCGGTACTCGCTGGAATAGCGTCAGCTCCTGCGGTAACGGCTTCGGCACCTAAAACACCCGATACGCACGTGTACGGCGCAGGCGTTTTCGCTTCGCTGGACGACGCCGTTTCAGCCGCCAAAACGGCCGTTGCGGGTCTTAAAACCGTGAGTATGCGCAAGATCGCGGTGGACGCTATTCGCCACGCGGCGGAAAAACATGCTCAGGTGTTGGCAGAAATGGCCGTGACCGAAACGGGCATGGGACGCGTTGAAGATAAATTCGCTAAAAACGTGGCTCAGGCACGCGGTACGCCGGGCGTGGAGTGTTTAGCGCCGCAGGTGCTGACCGGTGATAACGGTTTAACGCTGATTGAAAATGCGCCGTGGGGCGTGGTGGCATCCGTTACGCCATCCACCAATCCGGCAGCAACGGTGATCAACAACGCCATCAGCATGATCTCTGCGGGCAACAGCGTGGTTTTCGCGCCGCATCCGGCGGCAAAAAAAGTCTCACAGAAAACCATCTCGCTATTAAATGAAGCGGTGGTGGCCGCAGGCGGTCCAGCCAACCTGATGGTGACCGTTGCCAATCCAGACATTGACACCGCGCAGCGCCTGTTTAAATACCCGGGCATCGGTTTGCTGGTGGTGACCGGCGGCGAAGCCGTGGTGGAGTCGGCGCGCAAGCATACCAACAAACGTTTGATCGCCGCAGGCGCGGGTAATCCACCGGTCGTCGTAGACGAAACAGCCGATATTCCTCGTGCGGCACGCGCTATCGTGCACGGTGCTTCTTTTGATAACAACATCATCTGCGCCGATGAAAAAGTGCTGATCGTCGTCGACAGCGTGGCTGACCAGCTTTTGGCTGAAATGAAGCTTCAGCATGCGGTGTTACTCAGCTCGGCGCAGGTGGAACAGCTAATGCCTCTGCTGCTGAAAAATATCGATGAGCATGGCAAAGGAACGGTTTGTCGTGACTGGGTTGGCCGCGACGCTGCCAAAATTGCGGCCGCAATTGGGCTGGAAGTGGATGCCAAAACGCGTCTGCTGCTTGCCGAAACCTCGTCTTCGCATCCTTTTGCAGTAACAGAAATGATGATGCCAGTACTGCCTGTGATCCGCGTGGGCAACGTCGAACAGGCGATTGCGCTGGCGGTGAAATTGGAAGGTGGCTGCCACCACACGGCAGCGATGCATTCTCGTCACATTGAAAATCTCAACCAGATGGCCAATGCCATTGATACCAGCATTTTTGTCAAAAACGGGCCTTGTATCGCGGGGCTGGGTCTTGGCGGTGAAGGCTGGACGTCGATGACGATTACTACGCCAACCGGTGAAGGTGTGACTTCCGCCAGAACGTTTGTCCGTCTGCGCCGCTGCGTGCTGGTGGATACATTCCGCATCGTATAACGGAGGCGTCAATGACTCGAACCGCACAGGAATGGCTTCACCCGCGTTTGTTACGTGCCGCCGAACTGCAGCAAGGATCTGCCGCGCCCATTGAAACCGGCCAGCCACTTTGGTTAGGGATTGATTTGGGTACCTGCGACGTGGTGTCGATGGTGGTTGATGCGGACGCGGTTCCCGTCGCGGTGTGTCTGGACTGGGCGGATGTGGTGAGAGATGGCGTGGTATGGGACTTCTTTGGCGCCGTCAATATCGTGCGTCAGCACTTGAACACCTTAGAGGCGCAGTTTGGTCGGCGTTTTGAATGCGCGGCAACCTCATTTCCACCGGGTACCGATCCGCGTATTTCTATCAATGTGCTGGAAGCTGCGGGGCTCACCGTCACCAACGTGCTGGATGAACCTACCGCCGTGGCGGACATGATGGGTTTAACTCGTGCGGCAGTGGTGGATATCGGTGGCGGAACCACCGGTATTGCCGTGGTGGCGCAGGGCAAGGTGGTTTACTCCGGTGATGAGGCTACCGGCGGCCATCACATTTCTCTCACGCTAGCGGGAAACCAACGCATTTCGTTAGAAGAGGCTGAGCAAATAAAACGCCAGCGCGGCGCGGAGATTTGGCCTGCGGTGCGTCCGGTTTACGAAAAAATGGCGGATATCGTTGAGCAACATCTGCAAGGGCACCGCGTGGATGAGCTCTGGCTCGCGGGTGGTTCTTGTATGCAGCCAGGGGTTAAGGCGCTATTTGAACAGCGCTTTCCGCAACACCAAATCCATCTGCCACCGCAGTCGATCTTTATGACGCCGCTGGCGATTGCCGCCTGCGGGATCAGCGAAGGGGAAGGGTGCCATGCATAACGCATCATTACAGGAAACGTCACCGGGCGATTTAGTTCAGTCCGCGCTTTATCAGGCCTTGGACATGATGAATGCGCGTCAGGTGCGTGAGTTTGCGGTACCGCCTTCCACTCTAATGGGACCGGGGGCGGTCAGCCGTTGCGGTCAATCTCTGGTGGATCGCGGCATTGAACGCGTTTTTCTGATGGTCGACGGCGGTTTGCATCAGGCTGGCATGACGCAGGTTTTGCTGCGCAGCCTCGAGCAAAGCGGCGTGGCCTATGAGATTTGGGCGTGTCCTCCGGGCGAACCTATCGATACCGATGTTAACGCTGCGGTGACGCAACTGCTACAGGTGCAGTGCGACGGCGTGATTGCGCTGGGCGGCGGCTCGGTGCTGGATGCGGCGAAGGCCACTGCGTTACAGGCGGCTAATCCAACGCTGAATTTTGCCGAGCTTACCCCGTCTTTACGTCTTAAGCGTCGTCTGCCGCTGATCGCCATTCCAACCACCGCCGGAACGGGCTCAGAGGCGACCAACGTTTCAGTCATTATCGCCATGCCTCAGCACCGTAAGCAGGTTTTGGTTCACTCGCTGCTCATTCCTGATATGGCCATTATTGATGCCTGTTTAACGCTGGGCGTGCCGTCGCACGTGACGGCCGCGACCGGTATTGATGCGCTGACTCACGCCATTGAGGCTTATGTTGCTACCAACGTGACGGGGCTGACCCGGGCGCTGGCACATCGCGCAATTACGCTGATTGGTCAGGCATTACCGCAGGCGGTTGGGCAGGGGCAAGATCTGGCGGCGCGTGAGTCGCTGATGATGGCGTCTTACATGGCGGGAATGGCGTTTTCGAATGCGGGTTTGGGTCTGTGTCATGCCTGTGCGCATCAGATTGGCGCGGCGTATGGCATTGCGCACGGCGCGGCGAACGCCATCATGCTGCCGCAGGTGATGGATTTTAATCGCTTGGTGTGCAAAAGAACGTTTGCCGAAATTGGTCATGCCCTAACGCGGGAAACCTGCGACGCGGCAGGCACTATTCGTGCAATTGCGCAGTTGATTGAAGATGTGGGATTGGGCGGCAATCTGGCGAGCTATGGTGGGCAGGAATCTGACTACGCCGAATTCGCCCGTGCAGCATTACAAGACGTGTGCATTCAAAGTAATCCACGCACCGTCACTGAGGCTCAAATTGTGGCGCTGTATCGGGGCTCGTGAGCTGACTTAAACAGGCTTTGAAGGAGAACAGGCTATGGGCATTAACGAAATTATCATGTACATCATGATGATCTTCATGCTGATTGCGGCAGTGGATCGCATATTTACCCAGTTTGGCGGCTCGGAGCAGATTTTAGGCAAAATTGGCCTTGGCTCGGTGGGAAAGAGTATTTCTGGCTCGGGCGGCCAATTCGAAGAAGGCTTTATGGCGATGGGCGCCTTGGGCTTGGCGATGGTGGGGATGACCGCGCTGGCACCGGTGCTAGCGTATTTGCTCGGGCCTATCATTATTCCTCTGTATGAAATGTTGGGGGCGAACCCTTCCATGTTTGCAGGCACTTTGCTGGCCTGTGATATGGGCGGCTTCTTCCTCGCCAAAGAGCTGGCGGGCGGAGACATTGCCGCCTGGCTTTACTCTGGATTGATTCTCGGTTCCATGATGGGGCCAACCATCGTGTTCTCTATCCCCGTGGCGTTGGGGATTATTGAAAAATCCGATCGTCGTTATTTGGCGCTAGGCGTGTTGGCGGGCATTGTCACCATTCCGATTGGCTGTATTGCGGGCGGCTTGGTAGCGATGTATTCCGGCGTGGAAGTGAACGGTCAGCCGGTGGTCTTCACGCTGAGTCTGATCCTGATGAACATGATCCCCGTTCTCATCGTGGCGGCGCTGGTCGCGTTGGGTCTGAAGCTGATCCCCGAAAAAATGATCAACGGTTTCCAGATTTTCGCCAAAATCTTGGTGGCAATTATCACCGTGGGTTTGGCCGCCGCGGTGGCTAAGTTTGCCGTGGGCTGGACGATCATTCCTGGCCTAGACCCTATCTTTATGACCGAAGGCGATAAGCCCGGTCAGGTGATGCGCGCGATTGAAGTGATCGGCTCTATCTCCTGTGTGCTGCTCGGTGCCTATCCAATGGTATTGCTGTTAACCCGTTGGTTTGAAAAACCGTTAATGCGCGTTGGGGGCGTTTTGCGGATTAACAATATGGCCGCCGGTGGCATGGTTGCCACGCTGGCTAACAACATCCCGATGTTTGGCATGATGAAACAAATGGATGCGCGCGGCAAAGTGATCAACTGTGCGTTTGCGGTATCCGCCGCCTTTGCGCTGGGCGACCACCTCGGTTTTGCCGCAGCGAATATGCCTAGCATGATTTTCCCGATGATCGTCGGCAAGTTAGTCGGTGGGGTGACGGCTATCGGCGTTGCCATGATGCTGGTGCCGAAAGGGGAAGACGTCGCCGTTAACGCTGAGCAACCTGTGTCTGAGGAGGCCTAGCGTGAAAACTCTCGAACTGCTTAGCGTTGGTATTGATATTGGCACCACTACCACACAGGTGATCTTCTCGCGCCTGTCGTTGGTGAACCGTGCGTCTATTTCTCAGGTGCCTCGCTATGAGTTCGTGAAGCGCGAGATTATCTGGCAAAGCCCGGTGTTGTTTACCCCGGTTGATTTTGCCGGTTTTCTGCGGGAAGAAGAGCTGCTGGCTCTGGTGCTCGCCCAGTATCAGGCCGCAGGTATTGCGCCTGAAACCATAGACTCGGGTGCCATTATCATCACTGGAGAAACGGCCAAAACCCGTAATGCACGTCCGGCGATTGTGTCGCTTTCTCAGCGGCTAGGCGATTTTGTGGTGGCCACCGCGGGGCCGCATTTAGAGTCGATCATTGCCGGTTTTGGCTCGGGGGCGCAGGCCTTATCAGAGCAAAAAATGGCGCGGGTTTTAAACATTGATATCGGCGGTGGCACGGCAAACTACGCGCTGTTTGAAGCGGGGCGGGTAGTCAGCTCCGCCTGCTTAAACGTGGGTGGGCGGTTGATTGAAACCAGCACCGACGGTCGCGTACTGCGTGCCCATCCGGCGGGGCAATGGATCGCGGATTCTCTGTTTGGCGAAGGGGTTAACGTAACGAGCCTGACGCGAGCACAGCTTGAACAGGTTGCCGCCCGCATGGCGCAACTGTTGTTAGAAGTTTTCAATGGCGCACCTTCTCAGTTAGCGCAACGCTTACTGATGACCGATGCGCTCCCCGCCTGTGATTCGCTGTATGCCTTAACGCTTTCGGGCGGGGTGGGCGAGTGTTTTCGCACGGACGACAACAGCAATCCATTCCGGTTTGGCGATATCGGCCCGCTGCTGGCGCAGGCTATTCATCTCGATGCGGGATTTGCCGCGCTGCCGGTGCAGGTACCGAATCAAACCGTGCGTGCCACTGTCATTGGCGCTGGCGCACACACGCTTTCTCTTTCTGGCAGCACCATCTGGCTGGATGGCCTGTCTCTACCCATTCGCAATATTCCGGTTGTTCATCCTGACGCCAGTCATGCGGCCTCGCTGGTAGAGGCGTGGTTGCAGGCGCTCACTCAAATGGATTTGCAGCCGCAGCACGATCTCTATGCATTGGCGTTGCCTACCGAGCTGCCTGTGAACTACGCCTCGGTACAGCACTGTATCGACGCCTTGCAGGAATTCAGTACCCGCTTTTCGAATCCGCACCCGCTGTTGGTCGTTGCCTGTCAAGATTTCGGCAAGGCTTTGGGCATGCTGCTGCGGCCGATGATGGCACAACGTCAGCTGGCGGTGATCGATGAAGTGATCACACGAACCGGCGATTACATCGATATCGGCACACCGCTTTTTGGCGGCGCAGTGGTGCCGGTCACCGTCAAGTCACTGGCTTTTCCTTCTTAAGGGAATTTGTTTATGAAACTAAAAACACAGCTATTCGGTAAGTCGTATCAGTTCAAGGATGTGAAGCAGGTCTTGGCAAAAGCCAATGAACTGCGTTCGGGGGATGTGTTAGCTGGCGTGGTGGCGGAGAGTTCGCAAGAGCGCGTCGCGGCCAAGCAGGTGCTGTCAGAGATGACGATTGCGGATATCCGCATGAATCCGGTGATCCCGTATGAAGAAGACTGCGTTACGCGCATTATTCAAGATGACATCAATGAAACCGCTTATTCCCGAGTGAAAAACTGGAGCATCAGCGAGCTGCGCGAATACATTTTGGATGATGAAACCAGCGTGGATGATATCGCTTTTCTACGCAAAGGGATCAGCTCCGAAGTGGTGGCTGCGGTGGCTAAAATTTGCTCCAACGCCGATTTAATCTACGGTGCTAAAAAGATGCCGGTGATTAAGAAAGCCAATACCACCATCGGTATTCCCGGTACTTTTAGCGCGCGTTTGCAACCGAACGATACGCGCGACGATGTGCAGAGCATTGTGGCGCAGATTTATGAAGGGCTCTCATTTGGGCTGGGCGATGCGGTGATCGGGGTGAACCCCGTGACCGACGACGTCGATAACCTGAGCCGCGTGCTAGACACCATTTACGGCGTCATCGATAAGTTTTCTATTCCAACCCAAGGCTGCGTGCTGGCGCATGTAACGACGCAAATCGAAGCGATCAAACGCGGTGCGCCGGGTGGCCTGATTTTCCAAAGTATCTGCGGCAGCGAAAAAGGGCTGAAAGAATTTGGCGTTGAGCTGGCGATGCTCGATGAAGCGCGCGCAGTCGGCGCGGAATATAACCGGATTGCCGGTAGCAACTGTCTCTATTTTGAAACCGGACAAGGCTCAGCGCTGTCGGCGGGTGCTAACTTCGGTGCCGATCAGGTCACGATGGAAGCGCGTAACTACGGTTTAGCGCATCACTACGATCCGTTCATTGTGAATACCGTGGTGGGTTTTATCGGGCCAGAGTATTTGTACAACGATCGCCAGATTATTCGTGCCGGTTTGGAAGACCACTTCATGGGCAAACTGAGCGGAATCTCTATGGGTTGCGACTGCTGCTACACCAACCATGCGGATGCCGATCAGAACCTGAACGAAAACCTGATGATCCTGCTGGCGACCGCCGGATGTAACTACATCATGGGGATGCCGTTGGGGGACGACATCATGCTCAACTACCAGACTACGGCATTCCACGACACGGCGACGGTGCGTCAGCTGTTGAACCTGCGTCCATCGCCGGAGTTTGAGCGTTGGCTCGAAACCATGGGGCTGATGGCGAATGGCCGTTTGACCGCCCGCGCCGGTGATCCGTCGCTCTTTTTCTGATTTCTGAGGTAAATCATCATGGATCAAAAACAAATAGAAGAGATTGTGCGCAGCGTGATGTCGCGTATGGCGCAGCCAGAAGCTGCTGCGCAACCGGCTACGGCTGGGGCAATAACGGGCGCGGAGAGCGGCGAATGTTGTTCGGTCGATCTCGGTTCTGACGAGGCCAAACAGTGGATCGGCGTTAAAAACCCGCATCGCTTAGACGTGCTGCAAGAGCTGCGAGGGAGCACCGCGGCACGCGTGTGTACCGGTCGTGCAGGCCCTCGACCACGTACTCAGGCGCTGCTGCGTTTTCTGGCTGACCATTCACGCTCCAAAGATACGGTACTCAAAGAGGTGCCGCCGGAGTGGGTACAAAAGCATGGTTTGTTGGAAGTGCAGTCGGAGATCAGCGACAAAAATCTGTATCTCACCCGTCCCGATATGGGGCGACGCCTTAGCGCGAATGCCATTGAAACATTGAAAACCCAGTGCAAAGCCAATCCAGATGTTCAGGTGGTGATTTCTGACGGTTTATCGACCGATGCGATTACCGCTAACTATGACGAGATCCTTCCTCCGCTGCTGAAAGGATTAGAGCTGGCAGGGATGAACGTGGGTACGCCGTTCTTTGTGCGCTACGGGCGCGTGAAAATAGAAGATCAGATTGGCGAGTTACTGGGTGCAAAAGTGGTGATTTTGCTGGTGGGGGAACGTCCTGGCTTGGGGCAGTCAGAAAGCCTGTCCTGCTATGCGGTCTATTCACCACGCATGGCTACCACGGTAGAAGCCGATCGTACCTGCATTTCAAATATCCATCGTGGCGGCACACCTCCGGTTGAAGCAGCAGCGGTGATTGTGGATTTGGCCAAACGGATGCTGGAGCAGAAAGCCTCTGGTATTTCGATGACGCGTTAAGGAGTAAACACATGCCAGCATTAGATTTGATTAAACCGAGCGTCAAAGCAATGAGGGTGATTGCCGCGCTGCAGGAAGATTTCCGCCGTGAGCTGAAGCTGCCGTCGCATATCCGCAGCCTTGGCCTGATGACCGTGGACTCTGACGATGTGGCCTATATTGCCGCCGATGAAGCCACCAAACAGGCTCAGGTTGAAGTTGTTTATGGCCGTTCTTTGTACGCGGGTGCCGCGCACTCTCCGTCACCATCGTCGGGTGAGGTGATTATTATGCTCGGCGGGCCAAACCCTGCCGAGGTGCGCGCTGGTTTAGATGCGATGTTTGCGATGATCGAACAAGGACCGGCGTTTCAGTGGGCCAGCGATGCCGAAGATACGGCGTTTCTGGCGCACGTGGTTTCGCGCACCGGTTCTTATCTGTCGGGTTCTTCCGGCATTCGGTTGGGCGATCCGTTGGCGTATTTGGTTGCACCGCCGCTAGAAGCCACCTTTGGCATTGATGCGGCGCTGAAAGCCGCCGATGTGCAACTGGTGACCTATGTTGCACCGCCGTCAGAAACCAACTATTCCGCCGCGTTTTTAAGCGGCAGTCAGGCGGCGTGTAAAGCGGCGTGTAATGCGTTTAGCGAAGCGGTATTGGAAATAGCACGCTGTCCTATTCAGCGCGCTTAACGGAGGATGGCCATGATCAACGCGCTAGCGTTACTGGAAGTTTCAGGTTTGGTGGCGGGCATTGACGCCGCTGACGCCATGCTGAAAGCGGCTCAGGTTCGGGTTCTCAATCATGAAGTGGTTGATCCGGGGCTGGTGACGCTGGTTATTGAAGGCGATCTGGCGGCTTGCCGTGCGGCATTGGATGCTGGCGCGGCGGCAGCCAGCCGAACCGGCATGGTGATTAGTCGCAAAGAGATTGGCCGTCCCGATCCTGATACTGAATGGTTAATTTTAGGGCTAAGAGGCTTAGCGCCAACATCATCCCCTGCGCCTGAAGCTGCACCAGCAGCGGAAATAGCGCCGCCAGTGCTGACTGAAACCGAGTCTTCTGACGATGAGAGTGTGTCTATAGAAGCCTGGCTTGCGGAGATCGCCAGCCATGCCCAAGGTATGACCGCGGGTGAAATGGCCGCTCGCTTTCAACTGAGCTTGAAGCAGACAAGACATACGCTAGAAGCGCTACTGCGGGAAGGCAAATTGCGTAAGCGAGGGAGTCGCTATCGTATAAAAGTGGCGAAGGAGGAGGGGCATGAATAACCCGAGCCAAATGCGCATGACGTTAATGCCCGAGGAGATCCGTGCTCGGGTGGCAGCGGCGGGTGTGGTGGGATCGGGCGGAGCTGGCTTTCCGACTCACGTTAAACTTCAGGCGCAGGCGGAGATTTATTTAGTTAACGCCGCGGAATGTGAGCCGCTGTTACAGGTCGATCAGCAACTGGTTGCTCAGTCGGCGGCACGTTTGCTGCGTGGTCTGCAATATGCCATGTGTGCCACGGGGGCCTCCGAGGGCATCGTGGCGATTAAGCGTAAATATCACGCTGCCATCGAGGCGTTAACGCCGCTGCTGCCGACCGGAATTCGTTTGCATATCTTGCCGGATGTCTATCCAGCAGGTGATGAAGTGATCACTATTTGGCTGGCAACCGGACGACGCGTTCCGCCTGCGTCGCTGCCGCTGTCGGTTGGCGTGGTGGTGAACAATGTGCAAACGCTGCTGAACGTTGCCGCGGCGGTGGAAACACAGACGCCGGTGACTCAACGTACTTTAACCATCAACGGCGCGGTGGCCGAACCGATAACGCTCACGCTGCCGTTGGGAACGTCACTTCGCGAAGCACTGGCGTTGGCTGGTGGTGCAACCGTTGCCAATCCTGCCTTTATCAACGGCGGCCCGATGATGGGGCGTTTGTTAGCATCGCTGGATGAACCGATCACGAAAACCACCGGTGGATTGCTGGTTCTCCCGAACGATCATCTATTGATAGAACGCCGAATGCGCAGTGAGCGGACGGTGCTTAATCAAGCGAAAACGGTATGTGAACAGTGTGGAATGTGCACCGAACTGTGTCCTCGCCATCTAATTGGTCATGAACTGCCGCCGCATTTGATTGTGCGTTCGGTGAGCTATGGGCATATCGCTTCGCTGTCGTCTGTAACGGCGGCGTTAACCTGCTCGGAGTGCGGCGTTTGTGAGGCGTGGTCATGTCCGGTAGAGATCTCCCCGATGCGAATTAATCAATTACTTAAGGCTGAGCTGCGTGCCAACGGCGTTCGCTATCAAGGTGAATTAGGCCCGGTTTCGCCGATGGCAGAATATCGGCTGTTGCCAGTGAAACGGCTGGTGGCGCGTTTGGGGCTGACGCCATTTATGCATAAAGCGCCGATGCAAGAGATAGCGTGGCAGCCTGAACGGGTTGAACTGATGCTTAATCAGCATATTGGCGCGCCAGCCTCACCTTGTGTCGAGCTGGGTCAGCGCGTTGCGCAAGGTGAGTGCATTGCGCAGATGCAGAATGGGGCATTGGGTGCAGCGCTGCACGCCAGTATTGCCGGCGTGGTTAGCCAAGTGGGATCACGCAGTATCACGTTGGTGAGGGAGTAGCGAGAGATGGTATCGCAGAGCAGGACTATCACAGGGGTTAAAACCTATAACGCTATCGGGATGGTTGAGTTGTCGAGCATTGCTAAGGGGATGCAGGTGACGGACTTCATGCTGAAAAGTGCCAACGTCGGTTTGTTAATGGCCAAGACCGTTTGCCCCGGA
Organism: Hafnia sp. CBA7124; assembly: GCF_002355555.1. Classification (NCBI taxonomy): domain Bacteria; kingdom Pseudomonadati; phylum Pseudomonadota; class Gammaproteobacteria; order Enterobacterales; family Hafniaceae; genus Hafnia; species Hafnia sp. CBA7124. Next base: position 1,887,182 of record NZ_AP017469.1, read on the forward strand.
AAATATGTGGTGATGGTGGGAGGGGATGTTGCTGCCGTGACGCAGGCGATAAATACCGGTGAACAGCAGGGCGGTACGTTGCTGGTGGACAGCTTTTTGCTGGCGAATGTACACCCTGACGTCTTGCCCGCGATCAGCGGCGTGACTGACATGCCCGACAAACAGGCGGTGGGTGTGGTGGAAACCTTCAGCGTGGCGGCCTGTATTGAAGCGGCTGATTGTGCAGTTAAAACCGCAAACATCACACTAATTCGTCTGCATATGGCGTACGGTATTGGCGGGAAATGTTATGTGGTGATGAGTGGCGATGTGGCTGACGTTACCACGGCCACGCAGTCGGCAAGTGAATCAGCAGGAGAAAAAGGCGCGCTGGTATACAGCATGGTGGTGCCTAACCCACATCCAGAATTCTGGCAGCAACTGATGAGTTAACGCGTGGTTGCCGTCGAGGAGCGCATATGAAAAAGAAGCCAGATCTTAATTTGCACCATCTTTTTTCTGGGGACATTGACCCTGTTAATTGTAAACCGCTGGTTGAGCGTGAAAATGTTCATCAGCGCGAGTCGCAAGATGTGTATGAACACGCCTGTACCATCACGGCATGGCAGCAACTTTATGATCAGCTCCGCCCCGGCAAGTTTAAAGGCGAGCTCACCGAAATCCTGTTCGATGGCGTGCAGATTTTCCGTGAGTACACCAATCTGACGCTGCGTCAATCTTGCATGGTATGGCCGAATGCGTTCTGGTTTGGCATCCCTGATGTGCGCGGTGAGCACGGTTTTATCGGCTCACAGCCGTTGGATTCACAAGAAATTGCGGTTCGCCCAGGCGGCAGAGAGTTTGAACTCAGCACGCCGGATGATTACACCATTCTCGGCGTGGTGGTTTCTTATGATGTGTTGTTTAGCCACGCGTCGTCGCTTATCGATCCAGATCGTCTATTGCAACTGCTCAACAACAACCCTGCGCTTGAAGTGAATGCGTATCAAAAAGAAGCGCTGTGGTATTTCATCCATCAGGCGCTCTCGCACGGCAGCGTTGACCCGCAATCGATGCAACGGGCAAACGTGCGCAAAGTGCTATGCCATAACCTGCTCACGGCGATGACTCATTTACTCGAAGACGCACAGCCTGTCTCAACCCGCCAAGTGTATAGCCGTATTAACTATCAGCACTTAGTGTCACAGGCGCGGGAATATTTACTGAGTCAAACGTCTGAACCCGTGACGGTGCTCGATTTATGCCGCGAACTACACGTTAGCCGCCGAACGCTACAAAACGCATTTCATCTGGTGCTGGGCATCGGGCCGAATGCGTGGCTAAAAGCACTACGCCTGAATGCGGTACGTCGCGAACTGGTCAGCCCCTATTCCGAGTGTCATACCGTGAAGGATGCTGCCATGCAGTGGGGGTTCTGGCATTTAAGCCAGTTTGCTACAGATTATCAGCGTCTGTTTAACGAGAAGCCTTCAGCTTCGCTAGCGGCGCGTGGGGCGAGGTTTATATAATATAGCCTCCTGATTTGTGGGTGAAGGCGGGGTAAAGATCGAAACACGGATTAGCTTATTGCTAAGGTAGGTATGCTTTGAGAAGATATTTATTGAAACAGATCTCTAGCATCTCGTTTCATATATAGAGAAATATTATTACTAATGCACTGGCATTCAAGGATGAATATAGATGTTTAAGAATATAGTGCTTTTTTTTGTTCTTATGTCGTCGGGTATTAGTGTTTGCGCTGCTACAGACATAGATACTATTTCACGAAGCAGCATTATCACGGAGAGTTTTGATGCGCGTGTGATCGCTGATTTAGCGTATCCCGTCTGCACATGGAATTTGGAAGATAATAGGAACGAGAATTTTTATCACTTTGTTGAAGGTGAAATTTGTCCTGCTGGTGGGGAACAGTGCACATACTCTGGCATCATGAAATTGGATGGAAAGATAGCTGTTTTGAAACAAGTATCATCAGATAGCGGTATTAGTGTGTTTAAAAATAATAATGCAACTATCACTACAAAGTTGACTCCGATTAAAAAACCCAAAATAGATTTAGACAATGAAGAAGAGAGCTACTTTAGCGCCGTTGTTGTTATTAAAACAAAACATGGCGAAAAGAAACTTGAAATGACGGGGTTCTGTAGTATCTAAAATATAAGAAATTTCTTGGACATAACCCTTTACGTGTTCGAGGTAAGTAAGACCTAATGGACCCCGGTCCTACTGACTTGGCAGGGAGCACCAATGGTTGGGGAAAGTGTCAGGGAAGAAAATGGATTCACCAACCGAACAACAGTGGGAATATGCGGCTCGCAATCGAGGTCAATTTATTCTTTACCCAACTGATAGCGGTATTGTTGAGCCCGGTAGAAATGTGCCGCAGGATACCGATAAAGAGCGTACAGACTCAGCGCTGCAATATAAGATGATGCCTGTTGGGATGTTCCCTCCTAATCCCCTCGGACTCTATGACTTGGCTAGCAACGGCTGGGAATGGACACGAGATGTTTATAAGGAGTGGACTAATAATGATAAATACAAAGACGACAGAGTTGTACGTTCCCAATCCATAGGGGAGTCCGGTGGTGCACCAACGGTTTCACGAATCCGTGATAACAAAAACGATAGAAATACAGCTCGTTGCGTTATGGCACTATGAATGCGTGGATTTTATACGTTTCTTGCCTTTATGAGATTCAGTGGAACCTCATAAAGGCATTAGAGGAAAGCTAGACGTTAAATCGTGAGTTTTTAATCATGCTATTGTTTTATTTTATTTAAATTTGTTTTTATTTGTATATTATAGATGTCCTCATTTTGAAGTTGAGCCGTATTTGTCCTCCTTGAAGATGCTGGATACCACGGGATAGGTGAAAATAAGGAATTATCTACTGAATATAGCGTGTCATTACTTTGCCACCATACGGCTCCAGTCTGAATCCGATAGAAGGGCAGTGGAAAACGATGAGTAAGCGTGCGGGTAACACGTCAGTTCTTCAGAGATAAATTATAGGCACTCTGTCGTGTTGTATTAACGTAAATTTCCAGAACCAGATACTGATAAATGTGGCTTTAAATTAATCAGGCATTATATTTTATAGATACCGTTTTGAACAAACGGCTAAATGCGAGAAGACAATAGGCTGAATTAGGATATGACAAACAATACGGATGTGACGGTGAAAGCGCAGAATACTGGGCCAGGCCTCTGCTTTTTGGTGTTATTAGTTGTTTGGGCTGGCGTGTTTTTCATACCGGAAGCTGTTTTTCTCGTTGTTCCCGGGATGATTGGCTTTTCACTTCTGTTTTTTATTTACTATCTGGCATCTGAAGGACACCTTGCCGGTATTCTAGGTGGGATCGTTGCCAGCGTTATTTTGATGGCGATCGCCGCTGCGATCCCCGTTATTGGCTGGATAATCCTAATATGCTGGATACTGTACAATATCGCGAGGGCATTTGAGAGCATTCAAAATTTGCTGCCGGATGCTCTGCTGAGTGCTGCGCTGTATGCTAGCCTCTTAATTCCTGTCATCTATCAGTTTAATCATTACGGCGACAGCAATATGCTGCTGACAATTGGATGTGGAATTGTCTACTTTTTCGTGGCAGCGGCATGTATCGGGCGTATCAGCGAACGTTCGGATACACCAAAACATAGTCTGTTTCTCTTCTCCATTACGTTGCTATCTGTACCAATGATTGTGCTGTTGCTTGTGTCTATTGTTGCCTCATTGCGTGCTGCATTCCAGACGAGCTTAGTAAAAACGACCGCGAAACTTCCCCAGTCGGTGAGCGGATACACCACTGCGCGAGGAACGGTCGTTGCCGACTACACGCGCAACGTTACCCAAACGGTGGTCAACTCCACGATCGTTCCTGGTAGTGGAGCCGTGGGCGCATCATTAACCGGTTCACTGGCGGAATTAAGCACTCCTGCTGCTGAACAGCCTGTCAACCGGTTGAACAATGAAAAAGAACAGCGCTACGTGACGCACAAAGATCATAATTTTTATCGTTACGACGAGCTGAATGATAAAAAAATCGGTAATTTTATTCAGGCTGTTGCCGCAGCGGGAATATTGCCGCCTCTTAAGAAAGAGGATGTCCTTTTTTACTTTGATGAAACGCTGATAGGAAAAGGAGATCGTGGTGTAGTGTTAACCGATGAGGCCATTTATTGTTTGCCGGGCATGTTTGAGGATGAAGATAAATTCTTCACACGGTTCAGTAATATTGAGAAGGTCACATTCTCAGGTGCTTTGAATAAACAAATCACGCTCTGGTTGAAAGAAGGAATAAAACAGAAAATCACGTTGACGCAATCCAACGCCGGAGCGAAAAAAATCTTCGAGATGATTGAGCTGGCGATAGCTTGAGAAATAGGTTCAGTGCTAGTGATTTTTTTGCGACTATCGATATCTGCCAGCGCCTGTTTAACGAAAAACCTTCGGCTTCGCTAGCGGCGCGTGGGGCGAGGTTTATATAGACGTTACAAATACAGAGAGGTGCGATTGTATTGACCTCTCTGTATTAAACCCTACCAACAATTCTCGCTATAACCTCAAAATAAATTGCCCATGTGATAGGCAAAAACCCAACTATCATTGGAGAAGAAGGCCAACTCAAAAACGAAAAATGTGAATGTGCAGCCCAACCTGCACCAGAAATTAAGGTAGCTACGGCTACTTTCTACTATTTGAACGCTCACGCCATTTAATTGATAAACGTTGGTACCAAGGTTCTGGAACTGGATGAACAATACTTCGTAGAGCACGGGCATAATCCATAACCAATCCCGGAGTCCAAGCCATTGAGAGCGCCCGTTTCCGCACCTGAGCCGCTATCCATAGCTCTGGCATAAATAGCGTTCGTAGGGTAGAGCCCCAATTTTTGCTTTGCTCAGAAAGTACACCTTCTAGCGACGCTTCTAATGCGTATGCAACGCTGCTTGAACAGTTGCGGTAAGTCAGGTTATAGGTCGTCGTCATCCGATAACCTTTCCAATAACGCAATAATGCCATCCCGTTGTATTGATTGAAATAAATCTTGCGATCTGACTCACACCAGTTTGCCGCTTCAGTGGCATAATCAGGCTGGAAAACACCCGGTACATTATTATCTTGAGTTGCTTTTAGAATATTCAGAAACTCAGAGGGCGATCGGTCAATATCTGATTCGGGATAGAGGCTGATATAGATATCCGGTGATAGTTCCAGCGCAGCATGACCGGTTGAAATCACGCCGTCAGTATCAACCGCAGCGATGTAGCGGTTAATCACTGGGCGGGGTATCGGCGATGTATTTGCTGTCCCGACAGGTGTCCAAATATGAACGGTAAGCGGTCCGATGAAATCAGCATTTGAACTGTCGCTAGTAAGAGAGACAGGGTGTTTCGTCAGGTCATTCTGAATATTGGAAGGTGCTAGCAGATCAAAAATTGAAACCCCTTCGCTTATTTGTCTCGCCCTGAGCGCCAAGCGCGCTGTATTGATACCGCTAATCAGCATGAGTGTGCCAAGAAAGATGGGAACGGTGGCCTTATAGTGCGTCGGATAAGGGCTAAACATGAAAAATGCAAATATTATCTGTGCGATACCACCGAGCATCGCATTTTTCCAGTGAGGGTATCTCACTACCCACGCTGAAGAAATAATAAACAGCCCTATCACGAAGAACGCAAAACCAAAAACGATAGCCAATAAAAGATTGCTGTAGGCTCTATTAAACAGAATGAGAATAGATACTGAACAAAAAATAGCGCCTTTGAAATAAAGGACAGCCTTTTGTGCTCCAACACCACTGGACGCAATACTTAAAGTGACTAAACTTTCGACAAACAATAATGTGCCGAATACGCGTAATGGAAAATAGGTTACGCCGTCTAGGCCATCGATGAAAATACTAACGCCAAGCACCCCCCACAAAATACCGACCAACATGAGGTATTTTGCTTTCGTCTGGACGAATTCGACGCCGAATAATAAAAGAACAATTTGGATCACAAGCTTTAGTCTCCGATATCTAGTAATCGTGGTCGCATTTAGAGGGCAAGGTGATAGCGGCTAGCCTGCCAGTTACCTACGATAATATCTTCACCGTCCAACACTATGTGCACACTGCCTTTATCGACTAAGGTGATCCATTGGTCGTTGAATGTTTGGATACGGAAAATCATGGAGCCACGTTTATCCTGCGAGCAAGCAAGCCAGTGGGAACGAAGCTTTTCTTTGTCACGTGGATGAACACGTTGTAATACTTCTTCCAGATTGTCTAACGCTCCATCTGTCATGTTGCCAAGCAGTATTGAGAGATCGTTTTCCCAAATAAATGAACCTGACGATGTATTAAGTCGATAGAACACACCATTACCGACAATACGTCCGGTTTCAGGATCATGGTTTCTGGTCGAGCGCCTCAAGACTCTAATGAACACAACCAATAACGTGGTGGCGGACAAATAGGTCAGGGCTAAAAATAATGATTCGGTATAGGTTAGGCTTTTCAGAAAGAAGGGGCCTTGGTGCTGGTCGGTAAAATAGATAACGATAGCGCCTAGCGTTAGCAGGGCAACAGAACCGCCAAGGTTTCCCCAGAAAACAGAAATTATCATTACTATCGCGATAGGCAGGCAAGCCAGACCAAAGTAGAGCGCAGTGGCATGCTTGGCGACCCAAGGTAATTCATGACCAAAGACAACCCCCGCCGTTGCACAAAGCAGTAGCCATAGTGCGAAGCCGATTGATTTTGATACACAGCTGCTTGCTGAAGAAGACTCATTCTTATTAATGAATCCCATGACTATCGGCGTTGCGAAGAATATTCCTGTGATGTCGGCGATAAATCCTTGTGAGAAGAGTTCAAGGAATGGCTGGTCGTGTACTAGAGCAAATCCGCCAACGACCACCAACGAATCCACTGCGCTGATAACAAGTGTCGCCACGATCCAAACAAGGATGATATGAAGATCGTCATTTAGGCGTGCAAAGCGACGCACAACCCAAGCGATGATGACGGTCGACGGAATCGACAAAAATGAATACAGCATCGAAACAGCAAATGTGACTGGGCTTCTCCAATCCTCATCTAACAAAACGTTAGCCAGTGTAAAAATGACGATTAGGCTTGGGTAATCTCTCCAGCGGGCACTTAGAAAAGCAGCAACTGCAACCCCTGCCGGAAACCAAATAATAGCAATTGATGAGTCTGGGTCATCGAATTTCAGCGACGTTAATCCGGCTAAATAGAAAATTAGCCCCCACATGAGGAGGATAGATAACTGCTGAAGCCACGTAGGAAAATACGCTTTCATTGCGGCTGAATTCCTCCTAGTTAGAGTATGTACTAAGCTATTTAAATATAGCGCTAACACGGCTGATACAATGGCCCCAATGCTAACAATCATTGACTGGAAAACAAAGCAACATGAGTCTTAGAGTCTATGAATTATGGGGCAGTTCTATGGTGGGGGCTGTTGCGCTGTGGTTGACACATAGATTCTTCAGACTTGTATAATGACCAGCACATTACAGTATGAAGAGAATCCTATGCCAAACACTTATATTATCCTTGCGATTTCCATTTGCGCTGAAACGCTGGCAACCACGATGATGAAAGCGTCTGAGGGCTTTAGCCGCTTGCTACCAAGCGCAATTGTGATCATCGGCTATGCAATTTCATTTTATGGTCTGTCTCAGGTTGTAAAAACGATGAATATCGGTATCGCTTATGCCATATGGGCTGGCATGGGAATCTTTTTAGTATCGATTATGTCGTTCTTCATTTATAAACAAAAACTCGATCTGCCGGCGATTGCTGGAATGGTGCTTATAGCGCTTGGGATTATGGTTATCCAATTGTTTTCAAAATCAGTAACGCACTAATCCTTACAATATATTGAGGGCACTAGCAGGCCCTACTTATTGTTTTTTCATGTTTATTTTAAATTGAATGATTCAGAACGACTGTTCTGAAAGCTGCTCAGAAGTTGACTCAAAAGATAGGAGGCAAACTATTTTTTCATCATATTACACTACAAATAACTACGTGTAGCATGTCGTTAAGCTACTCGCCACAAACGTATATTCGGAAGGGGAGAAAGCTTAGTAAGGTCTGTAACAGCAGGGTGAATATATTGTCAGCATTCTGATAAAATCGATGCTGGCATAAGTGTGCAATTCAAATCCCATATAAATTCATATGATAATTAAAACGGTAGGCTAAACTTAAAATTAAAGGAAAAATTCCATCCTTTTTTTGCACTGTTTTTTTGAATCTTACACATTAGCAGTGAAATATTTTAGGCTTTACTGCATACCTAAGTGTATTTATACACAAAATTTTGAATAGTATACGAATCAGAATATTCGCAGCCTAAGAATATTTTCTCTTCATTTCTTATATCGTCTTCGTCAACTAAGTCATTATCATCAGCATTTGACATCTCCACAAATTGATTAGCTGTTAATTTTATTTTATGACTTAGTAGGAATAATCCGTCATAAGGCCATGTTTTTGTGGATGAAATGTCGATTTCGCTATGTGCTGGCGATACCAGTAATATAGATATAAATAACAAGAAAAATAGGTTAGTTGGCAATTTGATGATTTCCATATTTGATGTGAATTATATTTTATAAGTTAAAGACTAAAACCTAAATATTGATTAAATAGAAATTTAAAACTTACTTTATTGGTAGAGGGCCATTCGTGATTGTTTTATTATTAATTAATAAACTGTGTTATTAAATTATTGGAAATATTAACATCGTTTATAAAGTATTTAATGTTAGTCATCTTAAAATTCACCGACTTATTTATTTATAAATATTAACTAAATTTTATCCTAGAGAGGAAGCATCGTGACAGCAAAGATTAAACCATATAATGGAGCAGCTGCCGGTTGGGGGGCTGTCAGAGCGGTGGTGAGCTCAATTCGACATGAGATGGATGTTCAACATGGTCTAATTGCACTTTTTCACATGAATAAAGTCGACGGATTCGACTGTCCAGGATGTGCGTGGCCGGATCCAAAACATACATCATCTTTCGATGTGTGTGAAAATGGTGCTAAAGCTGTTTCCTGGGAGGCGACAGAAAAACGAGCGGATGCTGAATTTTTCAAAACCAATACCGTAAGTGAATTGCTGGGATGGGAACCTCGTGCACTCGAACAGACTGGCAGGCTTACAACGCCTCTTAAATATGAACCCTCTACTGATAAGTATTTACCCATCGAATGGGAAGTAGCTTTTGCTGAAATCGGTCAAAAACTTAAGTCTTTCAATGACCCTGATGTTGTAGAGTTTTATACCTCAGGGAGGACCTCCAATGAAGCAGCATTCCTGTATCAACTCTTTGCAAGAATGTATGGCACAAATAATTTCCCAGACTGCTCAAACATGTGTCATGAGCCAACCAGTGTTGGACTCATGGAGAGTATTGGAGTAGGCAAGGGAACGGTAAAATTAGAGGACTTTGACCACTGCGACCTAGTTATTTGTATTGGCCATAATCCTGGAACAAACCATCCAAGAATGCTGACTTCTTTACGAAAAGTAGCGCTGAGAGGGGCGAAAATTATTGCAATAAATCCAATGCAAGAAGTCGGACTTACGAGCTTTATTGCCCCACAAAACCCTTATGAGATGCTAACCGACAAAGGTACCCATTTAGCTAGTGAGTATTACCATGTTCGCGTCGGAGGAGATATTGCTTTGATGAAGGGCGTAATGAGATGTCTAATCGAATTACATGAAAAGTCCTTATCTCAAGGTAAAGAAGGGATCTTAGACATTGAATTTGTCCAAAATCACACGAATGGATACAGGGAACTTCGTACAGATGTGCTTAATACAGCGTGGGAACATATCATTGAGAGCAGTGGCATCAGTCAAGAAGATATACACCACCTAGCCGCAAGCTATGCATCTGCAAAAAAAACCATAATTTGCTATGGCATGGGGATAACACAGCACGAACATGGAACCCAAAATGTGCAGCAATTAGTCAACTTACTTCTCTTAAAGGGAAATATAGGGAGAGAAGGGGCTGGTATCTGTCCTCTACGTGGTCATTCCAATGTTCAAGGTGATAGAACAGTAGGGATTACGGAAAAACCGAATAGCGAGTTACTCCATAATCTGAATAAACGATTCGGGTTCATACCGCCAAAAAAATTTGGGCATTCTGCCGTTGAAAGTATGAAAGCTATCTGCAGTGGAAAATCAAAGGCATTAATCTGTCTTGGTGGGAATTTTGCAGCAGCGATGCCAGAAAGTACAACTACATATCCGATGTTTAAAGAATTAGAGCTAACGGTACACTTAGCAACGAAGCTAAATACCTCACATTTATTAGTCTCTAAAAACAGCTATGTCTTCCCTGTCTTAGGTAGAACAGAAAAAGATGTGCAAAATGGCAATTATCAGTTTGTTAGCGTTGAGGACTCAATGTCAGTAGTTCACTCCTCCTGTGGAGTCCTAACACCTGCGAGTGAAAATCTGAAATCAGAGTGTGAAATTATTGCGGGGTTAGCTAAAGCAACTTTAGGGCAGGAAAAGGTTAACTGGGATGAATTGAAGAGTAACTACGATTTAATTCGAGATCACATAGAAAAAGTGTTTCCCGATTTTAGTCATTATAATGAACGAGTGAGAAAACCAGGAGGCTTTACATTAACAAATTCTGCTTCTGAAAGGCGATGGCTCACAGCGTCAGGACGAGCTAATTTCGTGACTTTTACGAGTCTATTAGAAGATCCAAAAATCCCGAATAACATAGGGATCATATTGGCAACCGTACGCAGTCACGATCAATACAATACAACAATCTATGGGATGGATGATCGTTATCGTGGGGTATATGGACAAAGAGACGTATTGTTTATAAGCAAAGAAACAGCTCGCAGCATTTCTGTTAATGACGGTGAACGAGTGAACATAATTGCGCTGAATCCTGATGGGACTCGTAGTGATAGAAGGATGAATCAACTTAAAGTAGTCATTTATAAAATGGCAGATAAAACGGCGGTTACATATTTTCCAGAGTCTAATCACATGATTACCTTGGATCAGCATGATAAAAAAAGCGGCATCCCAGCCTATAAAAACATTCCAATAGAAATAGAGATTTGCAACTAGCCATCATGTTTAGTTTATATTTATACATTTATCAAGATTTAAGTGTAGGATATTTATCTTGAGTTGGATGAAATTAAAATTCAACGTTGCTTAAACGAAATAAAGTGGATTTAACTCTACAGAGTAAATACATCTATTTCAATTAGCACTAGGTGTTCTAGTATTTATAAAGAATGAATCTTATAAATATTTAATTTATTCTATATAGGCTAATCAATAATGTGCAACCATAGTTTTAATGATACTAATGCCTGTTATCTTCTTCTTAGCTGTGACGCAGATTTTTCATTTAAATCTGAAGTTGGTTATGAGCTCATTGGCTCTAGCACGATGGTGTTAACCAATAGTGAGAATAGGAAGTATTTTCCATATCAGAATATACATGAAATAGCTATCAAGCAAAATTTACTGCATGAGTTGATAAGCTTTTTATCTGCGAAGCAGTTAAAGTTAGGAAATAGAAAAAAAGTCTCTGACTACTATTGTGCACATTTCGATGTGCATGATGTTTTTTTCAAAACGGTTGAGTTATCGCTATTACAAGCTCAGTCTGAACAAGAAGAATCTAAGTACGTAACCCATTTGTTAATGCTGTTATCCTACTTCTTTGAACAGTCTCAATTATTAAGTTATTTACTACGCGCAGTAAGGCATATTACATGCCTACAAGTAGAGGCAATTATTGAAAGTTGTCCCTCTAGAAACTGGAAACTCAATGATATAGCTAATGAACTATGCATGAGCGCTAGTGGATTAAAAAGAAGATTGCGAGAAGAGGGAACTTGCTATAAAAAAATATTAATTAAAAGCCGTTTGAAGTTAGCAAAGTTTTTACTAGAGTCAAAAAATATTTCGATACTTGATGTCGCTAGTAAATGTGGCTTTTCTAACGCATCTTATTTTATTGCAGTATTCAAGAAGCATTACTTAATAACACCATCTTGTTATTCCAAGGGCATATATTGTTGCGTGTAGCTACTGTAGTAGCTAGTGGATAAATTTCATGAATCCATCGTATGTGTTGTTCAATGAGGCTTTTTGTGAAACTGATGGCTTTGATGTTAGCAATGTCTGCGAGTTTTATTGTTGGGACGTTTATGTTAATAACCCTGATGATAAAGATGTGGGATCACATTATCATAATATAGTGTTGCTGTATTTTTGTTGTTGTCTTCGTTACCTAAATAGTATCATGCTTGGGAAATAAAATGAGTTTAAGTAAACTATCAAAAGATAAGGTAAACCTCACTAGAAATAAACTGATATTATCGGTTTTTATTGTTTTTTTTCTATGTGTATCTGTTTTTTCAGTCTACTGGTTTTTAGAACTAAGAGAGTTGCAGACAACTGATGATGCTTATGTATCAGGTAACAAGATATCAATATCTTCCCAGGTAGCATCTAGCGTCGTAAGTATAAATTATACTAATACAGACCTTGTTAAAAAGGGGGATGTACTGGTTCAGCTTGATAGTACGGATGCAACATTAGCTTATAATAAAGCCAAAAGCAATTTATCAGAAACAGTTCGAAAAGTTAGGCAACTATATATAAATAGCTCGCTTGATAGAGATAATATTGAGAAGGCAAGAATAGCATATGAACAATCACTGACTGATTTGAATCGGTACTCAAGGCTCACTGGTGTAGCCGCGGTGCCTCATGAAACTCTTCAGCATGCGAAAAATTTAGTCGCAAGTAATAAAATCAGTCTCAATATCGCTTTGCAAGAATACAAAAGCAACCAAGCTCTATTGCGTGATACAAATTTTGCCAATCAGCCATCGATTCAAACTGCAGCTGATGCTGTGCGCGAGGCTTGGCTAACACTCCAGCGAACAAAAATTAAAAGTCCAGTCACGGGCTATGTCGCACAGCGTAATGTGAATGTTGGAGAAAATATTAGTGTAGGGCAGAGCCTGATGGCCATAGTTCCAATGGATCAGTTTTGGATAAATGCTAACTTTAAAGAAACTCAGTTAGGTCGTGTCAGAATTGGGCAAAAGGCAAGCTTTACGACTGATATATATGGAGATAGTGTTGTTTATACTGGATATGTAACGGGTATTAACATGGGGACAGGCTCAGCATTTTCATTACTTCCTGTTCAAAATGCTTCAGGGAATTGGATTAAAGTAGTTCAACGTGTTCCTGTTAAAATTATGGTTGATATTGACCAACTCGAAAATAATCCACTTAGGATTGGTTTGTCTACAAATGTGAAAATTAAAACAATTGGTGGTGAGGCGTCTTCACTTCCGAAAACGCAACGCGGCACACCAGTGTACAGCAGCAAGACGTTGGTTTTAGATACTGCCGATGTAGATCGGGAGATTGTCGAAATTATTAATACCAATTAAGATATTCTATGACGACTCAAACGAATAATATGTCTCCTCTCAAAGGTATGAATCTAGTTTTAGTGACTATTGCATTGTCGATGGCGACTTTTATGCAAATGCTCGATTCAACTATATCAAACGTAGCTATACCTACCATTTCAGGATTTCTTGGTTCTTCAACAAATGAAGGTACTTGGGTTATTACTTCATTTGGTGTTGCTAACGCAATCTCCATTCCAATTACAGGACGACTGGCCCTACGATTTGGTGAATTAAAACTTTTTATTATATCGGTTTCATTATTTTCCTTAGCTTCTCTTTGTTGTGGTTTATCTAACAGCTTAGATGTGCTGATTTTTTTTAGAGTGATTCAGGGGGTAGTTGCAGGGCCATTAATTCCTTTATCTCAAAGCCTGCTATTGCGGAACTATGCACCAGAAAAAAGAAATATTGCACTTGCCTTGTGGTCTATGACAGTCATTATAGCTCCGATATTCGGTCCTATTTTAGGTGGGTATATCTGTGATAATTTCAGCTGGGGATGGATATTTTTGATAAATGTTCCCTTTGGTATTATTGTTGTTTTAACAACTACAGTTGTCTTGAGAGGTAGAGAGACAGACATTGTTCCTGTGAAGCTAAACTTGGTTGGACTTAGCTTGCTGGTGCTAGGTGTTGGCTGCTTACAAATAATGCTAGATAAAGGCAACGACCTTGACTGGTTTAGTTCTAATCTGATAGTTTCGCTGTGTATTATATCGGTTCTCTCTATTATCCTTTTAATTATTTGGGAGGCAACGTCACCTAATCCGTTAATTGATCTAAGTTTATTTAGATCTCGCAATTTCTGCATTGGTGTTCTAGCCATAAGTTGTGCATATTTAATATATTCTGGGGCAATAGTCTTGATGCCACAATTATTGCAAGAGGTCTTTGGATACACATCGGTATGGGCCGGATTGGCGTATTCGCCTATAGGTATTATTCCTCTTATAATTGCACCCATTATTGGCCATTATGGCAATAAAATAGATATGAGGATATTAGTAACATTCAGCTTTATCGTTTATTCGGGATGCTATTATTGGAGAGCTATAACTTTTAACACAGATATAGATTTTACAGCAATTATTGTACCTCAATTTATCCAAGGCTTTGCGGTTGCTTGCTTTTTCTTACCTCTTACGACAATCACGCTTTCTGGGCTAGCTCCCGATAAATTTGCAGCCGCAACGAGCATGAGTAACTTTTTTCGTACGCTAGCGGGTTCAATAGGTACGTCGATCACTATCACACTATGGAGTCGAGGAGGATCTTTTCATCATAGTAATTTATCTGAATCGATATCCACTTTTAGTGAGGAAAGCGTAGAACTAATAAAAAAACTTAGCTATGAAGGGTTGGATTTATCACAGTCGTTGCAATATATAAATACTCAGGTTACACAACAAAGTTTGTTAGTTTCTGCAAATGATATTTTTTATTACTCATCAGGCATTTTTCTAATGCTTACACTAATTGTGTGGTTTGCACGCCCTCCATTTAATACTAAACCTGCTACATGATATTACTTTATGGATACTAGGAGAAACGTTTCTCTTAGTATTCAAGTTTATTTATTGATTTTTGGTCACAATGTCTAGATAGTAAAATAAGTGTGGGTTTACTTAAACACCTAGGCCTCATTTCTCATCGCGTTAAGCACTGCTTTAGTGTTGCATGCTAGCACAGAATTTTCATAGACTTCCCAATAGTCGAATGCAACATTTCGTTAGCTAGTAGTCGAGATATTTAAATAATTATTGCAATATAATATACAAAGAATCTTTAGCAGTTTTTCGACAGGTTCGACATCTATTGATCGCTGATAGAAGTATATTGTGAGTTAAGCTCTTTGCAATGCTAGTGATTTATGGATAGGGACTATATTGAGTTTTCAATGCATTTATGGCGAGTAGGGGGTTTTACAGAGCCAAAAAATAAAGAGTAGGAGGTTTTGAATAATACAGTGAGTCATTGAAAATGATAATTTCTAGCCTTAGTATTTAATCAAAATAAATAATTAATATTGTAAGTCTGCTAGAGCAGGTGCCGACCTTTCAAATAGTAAGGTCGGTATCGAGGTGGTCCAAATAACCTTAAAGAGCTTTATTTAACTCGTAGAGATCTATGCTATCGGCTTCCTTATTATTTAAACTCTCTTTTTTTCTAAGAGTTGCTATCTCTTGAGATAACGAGTACATATCATTCTTGATTGAAGAGTAACTCTGAAATATAGCTATATTATCTTCGTTTGTATCTGACATTCTCTTTTTAATTTTATCTATTCCGTGGCTGATTTTCTTTAGTTTGAAGTAAAAAAATATCATTATAAATAAAGATATAATGATATAGGTAAATATTACTATCGGAATTAAGGTTATTGAGTTCATATTAATAGATTTTAAATTATTTTCCCAAATGGTAAATTATCGTAAGGAATGGCTTTGCTATAAGCATTACTATATATGCTACATAGCAAAGCGTGGTCCTATAGCTATTTTATCAACGAAATTATATATTCACTCTGTGTTAGGTAAATCCACATTGGTGCTGTAATAACAAACATGATCGTACTTACTGCTAGGGATGATGTGCCTGTTCTTACATAAGTATCATAACGACTAGCGATAATAATACCTGAGAATGCAGGCGGAAGAGCTGCAATTAATACAAGCATCTGCAGTTTTTCCGTTTGAATACCAAACATTATACCGGCGATAAGAATTATAGCGGGCGTGAGTATTAATCGATAGAAAGTGTTGAAGACGATTTCGCGATCAAATTCAAATTTATGAGCAGATAGTGTAAGACCGGCCGCAAACACGGCTACCCCGGCATTTGCCTTGGCGATTAGGTCAAATGTAGGATCTAAGATTGGTGGAAAATGTATGTCTAGCATAACAAGGCAAACTGCTAATACTGGGGCCCATACAACAGGTTCTTTAAGTGCAGAATATAATGCACTTAGTTTACTGGTGTCAGAGCTGTTAGCACTTGATTGAGGGCCTAGCAAAAAGAGGCCCAATGGTATAGTTATTGCGTTGACTATAATTGCAACGATGGCTACCACTAAACCTGTTGCCGTCCCTGTACCATAGATTGGTTCTAGCACAGCAAACCCTAGGAAACCAACTGTGGGTGATCCTGCAATCAGTGCGCAAACTGCTGACTCTGGCTTAGTTCTTTTAAATATGTATTTGCAACTAAAATAACTAAGCATGAAGAGTACAACTAGAACGACAGTACTTACTAGCGTTAATGTTGAGTCTTGAAATATTTCAGCTCTATTTGATTTAGTTATTGATACGAATAATGCTGCAGGCAAAGCATATGTAAGAACCATTTTATTAAATGCCTTGGCTTGAGTTTCTGTGAAAGAATTTTTCTTTCCAGAAATATAGCCTAGAGCCATAATAATAAATATAGGGACGAGATCAACCATAAAAATATGGAACATTTAGAACCTCTCGGTTTTATTATATGAATTTAAGTTTACAAAAATTCTTTGCGAATTTTTTCACCATGCTCGTTTAGGTTTGGTGCTGCTGGGCGTTTTTTTGGATCTGGATACCCGCTGAGTTTTATTGGGTTCCCTGGCATCTTAATGCCACCTGATTCAATAAGCATATTTCTATCAACAATCTGTGGTAACTCCATTGCCTCTTTAACTGTTAATAGTGGTGCTACCGGCACGCCAAAATTCCTAATAATTTCTACCCACTCATCACTTGCTTTAGTTTTAAGGGTGAATTCTAGCTCAACCTTCAGTTCAGCTTGGTTTGCAACTCTTAAAGCATTACAAGAGAATCGAGGGTCATCTGCAAGATCGGTTCTCCTAATTCCATTGCATAATTTTTCAAATAAAGAATCATTGCCGCAACATATAGATATATATTTATCATCCGTCATGTATATATCAAATGGAGACATCGAAGGATGTCTATTTCCTATTCTCTCAGGTGCTTTCCCAGTAGCAACATACGCCATAAGTCCGTGTTCAAGAAAGGCTATTGTTGAATCAAACATTGCTATGTCAACATGTGATCCCCTGCCATTTCTATCTCGGCCATATAATGCACTGGTGATTCCACAAAACATAAATACACCCGCGCATAAGTCTGAAATGGAGGTACCAACACGTGTCGGGGGAGAATCTGGAAATCCAGTTTCCATCATAATTCCACTCATTGCCTGTATAATAGTATCGTAGGCAGGTGAGTTTTTAAGTTCTCCGGTCTGTCCGAAACCAGAAGAGGACGCATAAATGATATTTGGGTTTATTTTTACAATATCTTGGTATGAAAAACCTAACTTTTCCATTGTCCCTGGGCGAAAATTTTCAGCTAATACATCTGCTTTTTTTACTAGGGCTGTGAATACCTCTCTATCACACTCATCTTTTAGATTTAATGCGATACTTTCTTTTCCTCTATTAACAAAACTGTAATATAAAGATTCGTTATCAATAAATGGACCATAACTTCTCGTATCATCCCCGTGTTCTGGGATTTCTACTTTAATGACTCTAGCGCCTAAGTCAGATAATAGCTGTGTTCCAAATGGGCCATTTAATACGTGTGTAAGATCTATAACCAATAGACCATCAAATGGCCCTTTGTCATTGTCAGTTTTAGTTGGCATTAAATCACCGATTATTTTACAGAATTTGTCTTCGGGTTTAAATTTTTAAGATGCCCACTTTCAACGCCAGCGGATGCATCAATAATACAGTTAATGAGAGTGGGGTGTTTATTGTTTAAGCTGTTTTTTAGGGCATTGAGCAACTCATCAATTGACTTAGCACATACACCATACCCACCGAAAGCCTCCATCAATTTTTCATATTGCGAGCTCATTAGCAATGAAGTAGGAGCTGGGTCACTTGATGTGCCATTAATTTCATCACCTCGATATATGCCACCATTGTTAAATACAATAATGGTCACTGGAAGCTTATAGCGACATATGGTTTCTATTTCCATACCACTGAATCCGAATGCGCTGTCACCAACAATAGCCACAACTTGTTTGTTTTCTGTAACCGCAGCTCCGATTGAGTAGCCCATGCCAATGCCCATTACTCCCCATGTACCACAATCTAATCGGCGGCGAGGGTGATACATATTAATAATATTCCTAGCATTATCCAGAGTGTTCGCTCCTTCGTTAACTAAATAAATATCTCTCCATTTTTCCAGCTCATTATTGATTGCACCGAGAGCATTGAAATAGTTCATAGGCTCGGTTATTTGCTCAATTTTTAAAGCCATTTTTTCTGCATTAATTTTTTTGTGTTCTTCTATAGCATCTATCCAGTCATTGTATTCATTCAAAGAGAGGGGATTAAGAGAAGATAATAGCTCTTTAATAACAGAGCACATATCTCCAACTAGCGGAGCTTCAATCGGTCTATTGCTATCAATCTCCATAGGCTCGATATCGACTTGTATAAAGCGCGTTTTACTTGACCAATGAGGGCCTTTTCCATGACCTAATAACCAATTTAATCTGGCTCCGAGCAGAATCACAACATCTGCATTTTCGAGAACAAATGATCGAGCAGTTGCTGCAGATAAAACATGATCATCTGGCAAAACTCCCTTGGCCATTGACATAGGTAAAAATGGGATCCCGGTCATTTCAATGAATTTTTTTATTTCATTTTCTGATTGAGAATATGCTGCACCTTTGCCGAGAATAACTAAAGGCTTCTTCGCTTCGCTTAATACTTGTAATGCCTTATCTACAGATTTCTTTGAAGGAAGCATATCTGGTGCAGGATCCTCAACAACAAACACCGATTTTTCAGCATCTGTTTCTTTTAAAGCCGCTTCAAGAACACTGGCTGGAAGGTCTAAGTAGACGCCACCTGGACGACCGGATACTGCCGCGCGAATTGCACGAGCGATACCAATACCAATATCTTCTGGTTTGTTAACTCGATATGAGGCTTTAACAAATGGCTTTGCGATATTCATTTGATCTAGCTCTTCATAGTCGCCTTGCTGCAAATCTACGATTGAGCGATCACTTGAGCCGCTAATTTGAATCATCGGAAATGCATTTGTAGTGGCATTTGCGAGGGCGACTAGCCCATTTAGGAATCCAGGCGCTGATACAGTTAAACAAATCCCTGGTTTCTTTGTGATGTAGCCACTTATCGCGGCGGCATTTCCAGCATTTTGCTCATGCCGAAACCCGATATAGCGGATACCTTCGTTTTGTGCAATTCGGGCCAAGTCTGTAACTGGAATGCCTACAACGCCATAAATGTTTTCTACTCCATTGGCTTTAAGAGCCTTAACGACAATATGCATGCCATCGGTCATTGCGCTATTATTTTCCATAATACGTTATACCTTGATATTTATTAATGAGAGGTATGGCAACAAGCATGTTGTTGCCATATACATTTTTAAATGACTTTATTAATCTTTAATTCTGATACTTCTTTTTCTGTATAGCCAAGTTGATTCAAAATCTCTTCTGTATGTTCACCAAGCAATGGTGCAGCTTTAATTTCTGGACAGAATCCAGAGAATTTAATAGGACTACCCACGGTTAGGAACTTACCACGTCCAGGTTGTTCCACTTCTACTACAGAAGCGCTCTCACGCAGAGACTTATCATATGCAATATCTTTCATACTCATCACAGGAGCACATGGAACGCCGTACTTTCTCAAAATCTCCACCGCTTCAAACTTATCTTTATCCGATAGCCATTTTTCAATATCAGAAAAAATATCAAAGATATGAGGCTGACGTGCCTTTGCAGTATTATATTTTGGATCATCAATCCATTCTTTTTTATTAAGAACGATGCACGTGTTTTCCCAATTTTGCTCTTGTATTGTGAAGTAAATGTATGCGTTCGGGTCCTCCTCCCATCCTTTACATTTTAATACCCATCCTGGTTGGCCACCGCCGCCAGCGTTACCTCCACGAGGTACGACATCTGTGAATACGCCATTTGGATACTGCGGATACTCTTCTAGATAGCCAATCTTTTCTAAACGTTGCTGATCTCGTAGTTTTACACGGCACAGATTTAGCACGCTATCTTGCATAGATACTGATACTTTCTGGCCGACGCCTGTTTTTTCACGGGCTAATAAAGCAGTAAGGAGCCCAATTAGTAAGTGCATTCCTGTGTTACTGTCACCCAAGGCAGCCGAACTTACTGTAGGCGGACCGTCCCAAAAGCCCGTTGTAGATAACGCACCACCAACAGCTTGAGCCACGTTCTCATAGCTCTTTAAGTCGTTATAGGGTGAGCATTCGTTAAATCCTTTAATTGAACCAAAAATAAGTCTTGGGTTTAATTCATGAATATGTTCCCAACTTAAACCCATATGGTCTAATGCGCCTGGATGAAAATTCTCAACAAGAATGTCTGCGTCTTTTATAAGTTTCTCCATGATAGACTCGCCCTCTGGAGTTTTAGTATTTAACTCTAGTGAACGTTTATTGCTATTTAGCATCGTGAAATATAAAGCATCTAGATCAGGAATATCTCGTAATTGTCGACGAGTGACGTCTCCGATACCTGGTCTTTCAATCTTAATTACATCTGCACCATACCATGCCAGCATCTGAGTACATGATGGGCCAGATTGTACGCCCGTAAAATCGAGAACTTTAATACCGCTTAAAGGCAATTCCATATAGAAACCTATATTTGTTGTGAGTGGATTTTTATTATTTAGTTATTCACTTAAACCTATCGACAACGGCCATATTGAAGTTTTTTTGTGGTTTATAAAAACAATGTTTTTCGGTTACATCTTTTTTAAATAGTTTCATTGTGGTAATAATTATTTTCTAAATGCACAGTCAATGATATTTTTTTCAATATAAATAAATATGCTTTGTTTATTTGCTGTTGAATTGTTTTTTAGATGAAAGTATCAAATTTAATATCAATTTTGTAATTTATCATTCAGATGTTTAAAATATCACATCAACTTAACTCGTTTAAATTTCATTAAAGAAGTGATGTTTTTCTATTATCGGTTTACAATTTATTTAATTGACAGGCGTTACTCCGTCCTTTTCGTGAAAATGAACGAGGGAGTCACTATTTAGGATATAACTATATAGAATTGATCATGGTCACAAAACAAACGCGTATAGCCAAACCCTGATGGAAGAGGGTTCCTCATCAGCTGTTGTCGGCCACGCCATCGGCATAAGAATCTATCTACGCAGTAGGGGCGCATGTGTATTAGGCGAAAATTCAGAAGCCTCAGAACTAATCAATATAATGAAAGCCGGAAGCCGAATGGATCAGAGTGATTGTTCTGTAAAAGTCTAACATTGGAGTTTTGCTAAACGGTACAAAAAACCCTACGCGAGCACGTAGGGTGAGATAATATTTAGTGATGTAGCATATCGTCAACGACCTGTTGCGTTGTCAGCTGATAAGGGTAGTAAGTAGGCCAATTATTCATTTCTGTCAGTAGTGCTTCTTGAGAGGTATTGCCCATGAATATATGGAAATGACTCGATTTGCGCGGGGCAATAATATGATCGCTAAATTGCACATATTTAGGTGCTTGGCTGCCAGCATCTTTACACTCAAAGAGATAGCGCACTCCTTTCTTCCCTGATGTGTAGTTCAGAATTTTGTATCCGCTATAATCATACTTGCAGGAACTTTCCTTGTTCCCGCGCTGGAACGACATTACGCCATTTTCAATGCCGATAATATCCACATCGCTGGCGTATCCCTTACGATAATAGGATTTAATCTGCTCAAATGTTTGACTGGAGTCTTTTTTAGCTTTCATCTTGAACACTGGATCGAGCTCACCGCTTTGCAAGTATGGATAAACTGACTGCCATACACCGTCCCAATCCGTCAGTTCTCTGTCTTTAACATTCTTATCGCTGAAAACACCGAGGGCTGCCTGCTGCTCAACTTCGCTCATTGGCTTACCATGCGAATGATGTCCATGAGATTGTACATAGCCGCTAACTAAAAGCGCAGCCAGAGCCAATGAAAGCTTACCAATATAATTTGCCAAGATACTCTCTCCCTATGAGTTAAGATTTGCAATGATATATTATAACATATCATTACTCAATCCCGTTTCTATCGGATGTGACATCACTGGGTACAATCGCTCGCCTTCTGCAAACAGGCTGATGGCCGTATGGTGGGAGTGGTGGGGCTCTGAACGATTCACTCATAGATATCATTCTGATTCGGTGGGGCACATAAACTCAGCGGTTCCAGCGCTACCCTTAGCCAAATATTGAAATAGGCTATATTCGGCTCGAAGTAAAAATATGATGGATATTTAGTTGATGAACCAATGCATGAGGGTAGGCATAATTTGATGATGTACTTCTGAATATGTGGAAAATGTAAATGATGATTTTCTCAAGGGGCAGGGGACTCTCCCCTTGAGAAGGGCGAGCATCATAGCTTCGATGATACTCACTGAATAGGACATTTTCCTAAAGAGAAATTCTACCTGTCATTAGCAGACCAATAACGATGGCATCCAACAAAAGTAGAAGTGCCAAATAGATAATTTCTTTATTCTGTAAAATAGGCTGATTATTTCCTTTTTCTTTACGTGACCAAATAAATACAGGTAGCCCGCAAGTGAGGAGAATAGGCACCAGTGCAACATATTGAATTTGGCTGGCATATAGAATAAAGAGGCAGAATATAGCACCCAAAACACCGCTAGTAAGCGCTAATCCTCTGCCTTTCTTAGCATACTGATCATATTGGCGATTAAGGCAGATTTTTACCATATATAACGTTGTTGTAATGTAGGCGGGAACCACCATTAGGGCACTAATGTTATACATCGTATTCCATGCATCGTTTGAAAAATAAACGAGTAGCATCGCTGCTTGCATGACGAAACTGCTGACCCACAACGAAACATTTGCCGCCTGCTTTTTATTCGTCCGAGCGAAGGCCTGAGGGAATGTACCTTTCTGGCCTGCCACCATCGGGATCTCAGCGCAAAGCATCGTCCATGCTAACCAACCGGCTAATACGGAGATGATTAACCCGATGTTCATTAGCCATTCACCCCATGGCCCTACAACCTTAGCCAACACGCCCGCAGTTGAAGGATTGCTGACTTGAGCTAATTCCGCCTGAGGCATTACGCCAAAAGGCAAGACTGACATCAACATATAGATGATAAGAGCTATTATGAAACCTAGCAGAGTCGCTTTACCGACATCTTTCTTGTTTTTGGCTCGACCCGAAAGAACGACCGCGCCTTCAACACCAATAAAGGCCCACAATGTGACTGTCATAGGCGCAAGAATTTGCGACATCAGCGAAATGGATTCTGAATGATTATTCACCTTTTCAAAGATGTGTGGTGCAGTACCCCAAAAGTTTGTTAACAGCTGTGAATAATTTATTAAAAAGCCCAGCAACAGGACGAATAGCACTAGCGGGATGAGCTTAGCGATTGTACCTATTGTATTTATAAAGCCTGCTACTTTTGTCCCTGAGAGAACAAGGAAGTTATAGCCCCAGATTAATACCGACCCACAAATGATAGAATTGAGGTTATTTCCGTCCGTAAATACACCAGGGAAAAATTGATTAAATGCATCCATCAGGATTACGGCAAAAGCGACGTTACCGAAGGCTGTCATCAGCCAGTAGCCCCAGGCAACATTAAACCCTATGAATGAGCCAAAACCTTCCTGTGCATACATATACACACCTGCCTGTAGGTCAGGGCGTAAGTCAGATAACAGACGAAATGAATTGGCTATAAAATAGATACCAATACCCGCAATGATCCACGCAATAAGGACGGGGCCTATTGCGGATGTTGCTGCTGTATTTTGAGGAAGGCTAAATACACCACCACCTAACATTGAGCCAACGACTATCGCGATTAGCGCAATGAGTCCAAGTTTATGCTCTCCGCTTTTACTTTCATTATCAGTTGCATTAGCTACCGACGTTGAGGATTGATTTGACATAAATAAGATCCTGACATGGTAATAGGAATCAACCCAACTCTATGAGAGTCAGGTTGTCGATATTAAAAACTCGCTATTGGCGGCCTTTTTTGATTGTTGAAGCAACCTGACGTTTAAAGCGAACATGCTCCGGCTTTTTCACCGCGTCACGTTCATCTTCAATTATTGCTCTCACCCAAAAGTCACCATTTTCATCGACATTGACGCCTTGTATTTCATGCTCAAAGCCAGGGTAATGCTTATCAAATTCTTGCAGGGCACGCAGATAGCCCATGATCCCTTTATCACCATGAGGTAAACGCTCACCGGGCATTAATACAGGGATTCCCGGTGGGTATGGAACCAACATACTCGCCGCAATACGACCAGAAAAATCATCTAGACGGATATGTTCTGCCTTATAGCGGAGTACTTTTTGATAAGCAGCAGCAGGTGTCATGACCGGCTCTGGATCAGTATTCACGGCAGCACTAATATGGTTCATAAGATCCAACTCACGCATCTTTTCATGCATTTGCTGGCAGAGTTGTTTAAGCGTCATTGTGTCATAGTGTGGCGATTTACCCTTCAGTGATGGAATAGCGTCTACAGCCAAGGCGTCGGTGTCATAGAGTTTTTTGAAGGCCAGCAAACTTTCAATTAACGTTCCCCATTTGCCTTTCGTAATACCAACAGAAAACAGAATAAGGATCGTATAGTCACCAGTGCGCGCAATTTCGATGCGTCTATCATCTAGGAATTTTGTGATCAGATATCCAGGGATCCCTTGATCTTCATAGCCGCCGTCGAGATTGATGCCGGGGCAGGTGATTGTGACTTTTACGGGATCAAGCATACTGTTCGTGTTGATTAGGTCATTATCCTGAAAACCGTGCCAACGCTCACCCGCTCGCAGCTCCCAGCAGTCAGCGCTTTGATTGAGTAACTCAAGAGGTGCCTGTTCAAAGCTGTATGTCGTATTCGTTGCCTTATCGTGAACCTCGGTCGGCTGCAAGACATCGAAGAACCATGAAGATTGACCTTCCTGCTCGTGGATCTGGCGCTTAACCGATACCACTGCTTTACGAAAAGCGATAGCTTCATCGATAGACTCTTGTACTAAAGAACGTCCCGATTCTCCCTGCATCATACTGACCGCAACATCAATAGAGGCAATAATTGGGTAGAATGGAGATGTCGTGCCATGCATCATGAACGAATCATTGAAGTCGTCATAATCTAGCGGCGCTCGACTACTTTTTTTCACATGGATCATTGATGCCATTGATAACGAAGGCAGCATCTTGTGTGTCGACTGTACAGAGAAAATGGTAGGGCGCTCAGGAGTATCCTCAGCATCCATAGCAAAACGATTTTTATACATGGGATGGAAACGCGCATATGCATACCATGCTTCGTCAAAATGAATGCGCGGGACGCTGGCGCCTAACTCTTTAACGACGTCATTAACGTTGTAGCAGAAACCATCATAGGTGCAGTTGGTGACAACGGCGTAGGTTGGCGATGAGCTAACAGCGTCAGAAGTGAGTGAGCTTTTAGCAATGAGCTCATCAATACTCTCTTTTTTTAAGCGCTGATTTGGGATCGGACCGATGAGGCCATAGGCGTTTCGTGTTGGCTTGAGATAGACGGGACGCGCTTGTGAAAGTGTCAGCCCATGATTTAACGACTTATGACAGTTACGATCCACTATCGCAATTTCATCTGCCGCTACGGCTCCTTGGGCAACGATTCTATTCGAGCCTGATGAACCTGATACGCCATAAAAGGTCCAATCAGCCCCGAAAAGCTCAGCGGCAATATCTTCCGATTTTTTGGATGGTCCTGCATGGATGAGATAGTCACCCATTTCTGCGGTAGCAACGCCGATATCAGCGCGCATCATATTTTCACCGAAGAAGTTGATAAACTCAGCGCCAACAGGGTGTTTTAGATAGGCCATACCGCCCATGTGGCCAGGGCAATCCCAATAATAATCGCCATCCTCGGTAAAATTCTTTAATGTTTTAAAATAAGGTGGTAGAAAGTTCTCTGCATATCGATGTACAAGAGTATAAATTCGATTAGCAGTAAATGTTGCCGTTTCCGAGAATAAATAAATATATTCAGAGACTTCTTTGAGAAGAGCTAGAGGAGTTTGAGTCGTTATATCTTCTTCAGATAATAAGAATAATGGCGTCGACGAATTTCTTTGACGGAATGATTGAACAAATTTCTGACACTCTGCGCTCATGTCAGGATTGTTTGCGTCCCAGTAAATGCCGATGGCACTATATTTCTGACTTTCCTGGATAAGTCTTACAGCATCATTCAGGTTATTTGCAACAGAAGTTGAAAATCCTCTTTCAGCGACTGCTAGTTTGAGTTCTTCCAGTGATTGTAAGGCTGGACTATCTTGTTCTAGCCTCGGAGATGACACAAATAAAATATTATGATTAAACTTCATAATTAAATTCCTTTAGTTTAAATATATAATGTCTAACAATATGAATGAGCGATACCACCTCTAAATGATTAGAGGCCTAGTCCTTTCTTGAGATGACGTTGTTTAGCTAAAATTTTATCGTATCATTTAAAAATAAAAATCCAGTAAACAGATCAAGAACGATTAGGGAAATGAGAAACTTCATCTCCTCTGGCTGGAATATATTCCTTTCACCACTATCCTTGATTCGTGCAAAAATAAACAATGGTAAACCCAGTGTTAATAAAATAGGGACCATGGCCAAGTATTTTACTTCACTGGCATAAACCATAAATAAACAAAATAAAATACCTATCAAAGAAGTGACTAATGCAGTTTTCCGGCCGTTTGGGGCGTATTTTTTATATTCGCCAGTCATGCATAATTTACATAGATAAGCCGTAGACATTAAATACGCAGGCAACACGGTTAGAGCTGAGATCGCCAGCATTGCTAGCCAAGCATTACTAGAAAAGTAAACCATTAATACAACAAGTTGCATTAAAATACTGCTAGCCCAAAGAGATACAGAGGCTGCTCCTTTATTATTTTTTCGTGCAAAACTTTTGGGGAATGTCCCATTCTGGGCCGCCGCCATAGGGATCTCAGCACAAATCATTGTCCATGCTAACCAGCTGGATAATACTGAAATTAGTACGCCAATGTTGATAAGCATTTCTCCCCATTCGCCAACGACCACCTTCAAAATTCCGGCTGTCGACGGTGTTGGTATCACGCTGAGCTCTTTTTGAGTCATGACGCCAAAGGGTAAGATTGAAATCAAAATACATACGACAAGTGAAATAACAAAGCCAATGAACGTTGCTTTTCCGACATCCTTCTTATTTTTTGCTCTACCGGATAACGCCACTGCGCCTTCAACCCCAATAAAACACCACAGGGCTACATCAAGAGGTGATGTGATTTGTGAGAACACCGAGCCTAAGTGCTCTTGAGGCAAGGATGGATTATTTCCCCATATATTGCTTGTGATCTCGGTTACATTGAGAAGATAAACAAGAATAAATATAAATACGATTAGAGGTATTAATTTTGCTATGGTGCCTACAATGTCAATTTTTCCAGCGAGTTTTGTTCCTGATAATACTAAGAAGTTAAATCCCCAAACAAGAATAGAGACACCTATGACAGAAGTGATATTGTTCCCGCCACGAAAATCACCAGGTATAAAATAGTTCAGCGTGTCCATGACCATAATTCCGAAGGCAATATTGCTGAATATGGTCATCAGCCAATAGCCCCAGGCGACAATAAATGCGCAAAAGGCACCAAAACCTTGCTGAGTATAAGTATAGATACCGGTTTGTAAGTCTGGTCTAATATTAGATAAAATTATAAACGTTCTAGAAATAAAAAACATACCAAAGCCACAGATTAACCAAGCAATAGCGACAGGCCCAACCTCGGAGTTTGCCGCCATATTTTGAGGTAATCCATCAACACCACTGCCAATCATCGAACTAACGACAATAGCGACAAGGGCCAATAAACCTAGTTTTTGGTTGTCATCTTTTCCTTTTATGCCTGTAGGCATAATCATGCTCCTCTCTTCGAAAATATTATTTGATATAGTTAGGCTGGTATTGAATGAATGGGAGCATTGTATTTGATGAGTGGATTCTCCATGAGATATTTATTTTTGGCATATAGTCTATTACGGAAATAACGTAAAGTTGTTATAACTAAACCGTTTATAGTATGTTGAAAATAAAAAAATTGGCCTTTTTGACTAAAAGGAAAATTCTGCATGATACATACCTTTAGACGATTTCATTGATTAGCTAATACAATAGCCTCGCATCTTTAAACAAATGCATAACGTTAATTGATTTCAGTATTTCATAGACGAGAAGTAAACCAATTGACAACTATTCTGGTTTGGCAATTTTTTTACTTATAGAATGAAGAAAATAATTGGATTACAGGACTGTATAGGGAGTTAAATTCTGGTGGGTAGGGTTTTATTACATATGAAGATCATGCACTTATTTAGTTTGGATGGGGACTTATAAACTCGTGTGCGCTGTAAACCAGTAGAAATATCATACTAAAGCTAAATAGGCTCTGATTGCGGGGCTAGTGCACCATATTATCATTTCAAAAATGATAAGCATTATAAGGAACTACCATTAGAATAGTTCTTGTTTATGGGACCGCTCGGCGATTAAAAGCTTCATGTTTCAACAATGACTCTTAAACGCTATGACCTCATCGCCTATGAGACTCATTCCTACTAAGGGATTAGCATTGTGAAATATTAGAGACTTAGCTTCTTAACGACTTTCATATTGAAGCCCGTTCTAACAAAGGGCTTTTAACATGGACTGTTCTTCTATGAGACTCACTATTTATGATATGCAGTGCACTCAAACGCCCAATTTCATAGTGAGGCAATTGAACCGTAGATAATGCAGGTAAGAACAGTTCACCAATGCCTACCATATTATCATACCCCAAGACACCTACATCCTCTGGAATGCGGATTCCACGACCAAGCAGCACCTGATAGACAAGAAAGGCTATTCGGTCATTACCACATACGACGGAATCAAAGGTCAATCTACCCTTAGGCATATTCGCCTGCACCATTGCGGGAATATCCTGATAATGCTCGTCACCAAATTCCATATAACAATGCATCAATGCGTCTGGATCTATTCCTGCTTCATGAAAAGCGCGTTCTAAACCCTTTAAACGACGAATTGTCGCTGGATGATTGGCAGGAAGATGTAGGCATAGAGGACGGCGATATCCTCTCGCCAACAGTGACTTTATAGCGTCGTACTGTCCCTGCTCATCGTTTGGGATATAGCTTGCAATAGGTTCATGTAGACTTTCACAATTTGCTAATACGCATGGCAAAGACAGTAGTTTATGAGGGACTGGTACCTGACGTAGCCCCATAGTGGTATAGATAATACCACTGGGTCTATGGGAAAGAAGCAGGTCAACCATCGTTTCTGGGCTATCGTCTGAGAACATATTCACGACGAAACTGTTCCATCCATGTGCTCGCGCAGTTTCTTCAATTGATAAAGTGATATCAACGGAAAAGGGAGTTGTGACCGTATCTAGAGCTAAAACACCTATTGTGTCGGGAGTTGCACGGGCTCCGCGGATTTTTTTCGCAGATAGGTCGGGAACGTAATTTAAATGATTTATGGCTGTCTGAACGCGATCTAACGTCTCAGCTTTTAGTTTTTCAGGACTGTTAAGTGCTCGTGATACCGTCATTAATGATACGTTTGCCAGTTTTGCTACATCTTTTAGTGACGCCATAATTACCAGTCCTAATGATATGAATCCTAACCTAAGTTCTAATTGCATCAGGCTATACAACTCTGTTTCTGATGTAAAAGAATGCTTTTATTTAGTGCAGTCATCGATTTAAGAAGAGGGCGCCTAGCCTGTTTGTCGGACAGCCACTTCACGAAGATATCGTTTATACGTGAGCCAGTCTCTTCCATAGTTTTAGAGGCAAACCTATCCATCGGGTCAAAAGCTCGCAGCCTGTTACATTTTACATCGTATCCCATCATTCGTGTTGAATTGCTGAGCCTTCAGAAGACCTGTCGAAAATATGATCTCTCTCTCAATTATTTTATGTTAACGTTAACTTATGTGATTAACATCATAAAGTGCAGCAAAATAGCGAGATGAACTCATTTTGTTAACGTTATCATTTCTTCATGCCCCCTATATGAGATTGCTATGATGAAGAAGCATCATTCTCGCAGTTACCCATTATTAAGTGCTTTGTTATTTTTCTTTTTTGTCAGTTGGTCATCTTCAAGCTCATTGCTTTCAATCTGGCTCCATCAGGAGGCCGGACTGAAAGCCACTGATACTGGTATCATTTTTGCTGTTTTGTCAGTTTCAGCATTATGCGCTCAGGTATGTTATGGATTTATTCAGGACAGACTGGGATTACGCAAAAATCTGCTTTGGTATATTACCGCGCTATTAATTCTTTCTGGGCCTGCGTATTTGCTCTTTGGATACTTACTGAGCATCAATATTCTGTTAGGCAGCGTATTTGGCGGCTTATTTGTCGGTCTGACATTTAATGGGGGTATCGGCGTTTTAGAGTCCTATACCGAGCGTGTCGCTCGACAAAGTACCTTCGAGTTTGGCAAGGCGCGCATGTGGGGATCACTCGGTTGGGCTACCGCGACCTTTTTTGCGGGCTTACTCTTTAATATTAATCCGAATCTTAATTTTTTAGTGGCTTCCTGCTCAGGCCTAGTTTTCTTCTGCCTGCTTGCTCGTTTGAAAGTTAGCACTCCTGCAAGTTTGGAAAAAGTTGAAGTGGGGGCTGAAAGAGTGACATTGGAAGATGCATTAAGACTCCTGACACTCCCACGGTTTTGGGCTTTGGTATTTTTTGTGGTTGGGACCTGTATTTATAGTGTCTATGACCAGCAATTCCCCGTTTATTTTGCCTCACAATTTGCAACCCTGAGAGAAGGGAATGCAATGTTCGGCTATTTAAATTCGTTTCAGGTCTTTTTAGAAGCGGGCGGTATGTTCTGTGCACCTTGGTTAGTCAATCGCATTGGTGCCAAAAATGGTCTTATATTTGCTGGCATGGTAATGGCCTTACGTATGATCGGCTCAGGTCTGGTTGAAGGGCCTCTGCTGATTTCAATTACAAAGTTACTCCATGCCGTCGAGTTGCCAATTCTGTTGGTCGCTATATTTAAGTACAACAGCATAAACTTCGATAAGCGCCTTTCCTCAACGCTATACCTTGTAGGTTTCGCTTGTACAAGCTCCGTCATCGCTTCCGTTTTATCTCCTCTTGCTGGCTATAGCTATGAAAAATATGGCTTTGCGCAATCCTATTTACTGATGGGATTGATGGTGTTTAGCACCACGTTTATTTCAATATTTCTTTTGCGAGGCCATAAGTCCTCTACAGCAGGTGTGCTTTCGCGATCTTCTTCCCTTTGACTGAAAAAGAGTATTTTTTATGACATTACACATTGCCGATGCAGAACAGGTGCTGACAGAAAAAAGCGATCAGCTAAATACGCGCTGGTATCCCTATTATCATTTGGCTGCACGGGCTGGCTGGATGAATGATCCTAATGGACTTGTTTGGTTTGATGGATGGTTTCACGCATTTTATCAACATCATCCCTATTCAACTGAGTGGGGGCCGATGCATTGGGGGCATGCTCGCAGTCGGGACCTTATGCGCTGGGAGCACTTGCCTGTAGCACTAGCACCTGAAGGTCCAGAGGATAAGGATGGCTGTTTCTCTGGTTCTGCGGTTGTTAACGGCAATGAGCTAGCTCTTATATATACAGGACATAAGTTCCATGGGGATCCAAGTAGTGAAGATAATCTCTATCAGGTTCAGTGCCTTGCTACTAGCCGTGATGGCGTCAACTTCACGCGTAAAGGACAGATATTAGATACGCCATCAGGACTGCATCACTTCCGAGATCCTAAGGTTTGGAAGGAAGGAGAGATGTGGTACATGGTCGTCGGTGCACGTGTTGAGGATACTGGGCAGGTGAGATTATATCGCTCAGAGGATCTCCATCATTGGCATGAGCAAGGAATACTTGCTGAAGCACCGCACGGCATGGGTTACATGTGGGAATGTCCTGACTTTTTCACCCTCGATGATAAACAGGTACTGATGTTCTCTCCTCAGGGGATGGCTGCTGAAGGTTATGCTAACCGTAATCTTTTCCAAAGCGGTTATATAGTGGGTCGATGGCAACCCGGTGAAAAATTCATCCAAGAAAGCAAGTTTCAAGAGCTCGATCACGGCCATGATTTCTACGCCCCGCAAAGCTTCCTCGCTCCAGATGGTCGGCGTATTGTTATCGGATGGATGGATATGTGGGAATCGCCTTTACCTGAACAGCAGGATGGATGGGCAGGTATGTTTACTTTGCCACGCGAGTTAGTCATCACGCCAAACAACCAACTACAAATGCGTCCTGTGCATGAAGTCGAAAGTCTTCGAGAGGAATGGTATAGCTGGCCAGTCAGCACATTAAAAAATAAACAATTATGTGTCATGCATAATTGTGAGGCCGCAGAAGTCATCGTTACTTGGGATACCTCGCTTAGCGAAGCTGAACAATATGGAATCGCACTTGATGATGGGATGAGATTATATATTGATAATCAAGCAAAACGTCTGATCCTTGAGCGGAATTATCCGCAGCATAACCTTTGTGGTCAACGTAGTATCCCTATGCCAACAGGTGATGAGTTAAATCTTCGCGTATTCTTTGATCGTTCATCCGTCGAGGTGTTTGTGAATGACGGCGAAGCTTGCCTAAGTAGCAGAATCTATCCACAACAGCGCCAGTTAAATGTTTTTGCATGGTCGGGAAACGCCGTTCTAAAAGAATGCGGCGCTTGGAATCTGAGATAAGTAAAAAATTTGATGTCGTCGTTTTCCACCGACGACATCAAACCTATTGCATAATATCCGCTTGGCAGGGACACATTCTATGATCGTGAAGAACGGATTGTTGTTATGTATCGGCGCATTTTCTAGCACTCTTTATGCCCAATCCCATTTGACCTTAGAGCAGCGTATTTCTCAATTAGAGGAAAGATTGATTGCAGCAGAAAAAAGAGCAGGCGTAGCAGAGGCGGAAATTAAAACATTAAAGAATAAGCCCGCTGAGAATAATAAAATCAATACAGATATTACTAACAATAAAAACACATCAGAATTTATTTTTAATCAAAAATCCAAGTTGAAATTTTATGGAGATGTTGAGTTTAATCTAGATAGTGCTAGCCGAACAGGTAGCTTAACATCCCTAAAAACAAATGCGAATAAGAAATTAGCTCCCAGTGAAAGAGAACGTTGGGATGTTAATGGCCGTATATTACTCGGCGTAGATGGCGTTCAGCATTCAAGTAATGGGAAGTACGCTGGATTTACGGTTCAGCCACTTGCCGATATGAATGGAAAAATGAATCTTGATGATGCTGCATTCTATTTTGGCAAGGAAAATGATTGGTTAATGAAAGTAGGGCGCTTTGAAGCCTATGATATGTTCCCACTCAATCAAGATACGTTTGTTGAATATTCAGGAAATACGGCCAATGACCTATACAGTGATGGCTATGGTTACATCTACATGATGAAAGAAGCGCGAGGGCGTAGCAACAGCGGTGGAAATCTACTAGTAAGTAAAACGATTGATAATTGGTACTTAGAACTAAACACATTAGTCGAAGATGGCAGCTCACTTTTCGTAGATCAACGCTATCACGGAGAAAAATTAGATAATAAAAAGAATGTTGTGTATTTTCGTCCCGTAGTTTCTTGGCGCTCGAGCAATTATTCATTGGCTGCAGCAATGGAAACTAATACGGTTAATAATGCGTATGGGTACACTGATAGTCAGGGGCGTTGGCACGATACATCTGAAAGAACTGGCTATGGTTTGACTATGACATGGAACTCCTTGAGAACTGATCCTCAAGACGGAATGATAGTTAACTTAAATACCGCGATGATGGATGCTAAGGATGAGCAAGATTTCAGTGCTGGTATAAATGCACTCTGGCACCGTGTAGAGCTTGGGTATATATATGCGCATAACAAAATATCAAACTTTAACGCTGCCGGTGTTAATGGTGAATGCGGTAATGATTGCGCCATATTGGCACCTGGAAAATACGACATCCATACCATACATTCTTCGTGGAAGGTGCCGGATATTATGAATATGCCAAATTTTAATATTTATCTTGGTGCATACGCTTCATGGTTGAATTCATCTGCAGAAGAAGATTCGAGTAATCAGCCGCGCTACGGGGCTCGTCTACGTTTTAAATACTTGTTTTAAAGTATCGTTTATTTCGAGGAGTTATCATGAATATCTGGACACTGGGTGATGCGGTTGTTGACCTGCTACCTTTATCAAATATGCAATACCAGGCTTGTGCAGGGGGAGCGCCATTCAATGTGGCTGTAGGAACAGCGAAGCTAGGTTGTCAAAGTGGATTTATTGGTCGGGTGGGTAAGGATACATTTGGCTATTTTCTCAAAGAAAGTTTAGATAAATACGGCATTAATACCCATCATATGCAGTTCGATGATAGATTTAGAACCAGTACAGTTCTGGTTTCTCTGGCTGCAAATGGAGAACGCGAGTTTACCTTCTTAGTTAACCCTTCGGCAGATCAGTTTTTGACTTTAGATTCTCTGCCGCATTTTGAGCAGGATATCCTCCATTTTTGCTCATTAGCTTTGGTTTCAAAGGAATGTCGCAACACATTGGCCTCTGCAATTACTAAAGTTAAAGACCAAGGCGGGCTTTTGAGTTTTGATGTCAACTTACGAGAGCAAATGTGGTGTGATCGCGAGCAAATGTTTACGATTATTCATCAGTTTGCATCTCAGGCTGATATTTTAAAACTATCGGAAGAAGAGTGGTATTGGCTAGCCGGAACGCATGATTTCGCTAAAGCAATTGATGTGCTTCATTCAATTCCATCCAAGCTGAAGGTCGTGACATATGGCGAGCAGGGTTCGATGGTGTTATGGCAAAACCAAGTGATCCATTTTAATGGTTATGCTGTTAATAGTGTAGATACTACCGGTGCTGGAGATGCATTTATGGCTGGCCTCCTGGCGGGTATTGCGAAAAATAATTTGCCCGTTAATCTGCCAAACCTGTATCGAGTCATGGCTCAAGCCAGCGCATGTGGTGCTTTAGCTACTACGCAAAAAGGGGCATTAACTGCCTCCCCAGACTCAAGTGCGGTAGAGATATTTATTCGTGAAACATCTCCACTTGGATATGAGATTGCAGATGTTTAGGGACGATAATATAGAGTTAACCTTATTCAAGTTATAAGCACTATCGAATGTTTAAATTAGGTAAGGTAATAGGCTGGGCTTAATAAGCCAATTAAATTATTCAATTCTATAATTGATTTTAAACTATTGTTTGCATCTCTTGAAATAAATATGCCTGTAATTGTTCAATGACTTTTACATTAACAATCATTCGGGTGGCTGTTTTATCAAATTTGAAAATCTTAATCAATTTAACCAGAGGATCATTTTGAAAAGCCGATAAACGCTATCTGCATAGTATTCAGGTCAATGTGCTCTCAGTGATGCTCTTAACTTTAACTGTGCTGTCACAATAATATCAGAGACTCTATGAAATAAAAAAATCCACGCTGATGCGTGGATTTTTTATGAGTCAGCAAGAAGGGGACTTTTAGACGTTAAACAAGAAGTTCATTACGTCGCCATCTTTAACGATGTAGTCTTTACCTTCTGAACGCATTTTTCCGGCTTCTTTCGCGCCTTGTTCACCCTTGTAGGTGATGAAGTCGTCGAACGCGATGGTTTGAGCGCGGATAAAGCCTTTTTCGAAGTCGGTGTGGATTTTACCAGCAGCCTGTGGTGCGGTAGCACCAACAGGAATGGTCCATGCACGAACTTCCTTCACGCCAGCGGTGAAGTAGGTTTGCAGATTCAGCAGCTCGTAACCTGCGCGAATAACGCGGTTCAGACCCGGCTCTTCCAGACCAAGTTCAGCCATGAATTCGTCACGGTCGGCATCGTCCAGTTCGGCGATATCAGATTCAACTGCGGCACACACGGCAACTACCACAGAACCTTCTTTCGCCGCGATTTCACGCACGGTGTCTAAATACGGATTGTTTTCAAAACCGTCTTCGTTCACGTTAGCAATGTACATGGTTGGTTTCAGCGTCAGGAAGCTCAGGTAGCGGATAGCCGCCTTGTCTTCATCGGTTAAATCCAGCGCGCGCAGCATGCCTGCGTTTTCCAGCTGTGGCAGACATTTTTCCAGCGCAGCCAGTTCAGCTTTTGCGTCTTTATCGCCGCCTTTGGCTTTCTTCTGCACACGATGCATCGCACGTTCGCAGGTGTCTAAGTCAGACAGCGCCAATTCAGTGTTGATAACGTCGATATCGTCAGCAGGATCAACTTTGTTGTTCACGTGAATGATGTTGTCGTTTTCGAAACAACGAACAACGTGGCCGATCGCTTCGGTTTCACGGATGTTGGTCAGGAACTGGTTGCCCAGGCCTTCACCCTTAGAGGCGCCTTTTACCAAACCTGCGATATCAACGAATTCCATGGTGGTTGGCAGGATGCGCTGTGGTTTTACGATCTCAGCTAGTTTGTCCAGACGCGGATCAGGCATAGGAACGACGCCGGTGTTCGGTTCAATGGTACAGAACGGGAAGTTCGCTGCTTCGATACCCGCTTTGGTCAGCGCATTGAACAGAGTGGATTTACCAACGTTTGGCAGGCCCACAATACCGCATTTGAATCCCATGTGTTATCACCTTAACTTATTGAATATCAACAACTAAAATTTAGCATGTTGAAGAAATTGGAAATTATTCGC
The DNA here is from genome assembly GCF_002355555.1 of Hafnia sp. CBA7124. Lineage (NCBI taxonomy): Bacteria > Pseudomonadati > Pseudomonadota > Gammaproteobacteria > Enterobacterales > Hafniaceae > Hafnia > Hafnia sp. CBA7124. Next base: position 1,924,556 of record NZ_AP017469.1, read on the forward strand.
CAATTATACACGCAAAGTATCTTTTTCTCGAATCATCCATCGGGAAAGGGCGCGCGTATATCATCAGCGTGGCGTAGATTTGAACCCGTTCATACGCGCCATTGCGCGATCGATGCCTTCTTTCAGTAGCACTTCGGTACAGCGCAGCGCTTCATCAATAGCGTCGTCAATCAGCGGTTGTTCGCTGGCTAGCGGCTTACCAAGCACAAAGCCGACAACCTTGCTTTTATCGCCTGGATGGCCAATACCGATGCGTAGACGGTAAAAGTTTGGGTTATTACCCAGCTTGCTCTGAATATCTTTTAGGCCGTTATGACCACCGTTTCCGCCGCCTAACTTTAATTTGGCAACGCCCGGTGGTAGGTCGAGTTCGTCGTGTGCAACCAGAATTTCATCAGGTTGAATACGGTAAAAGGTGGCTAGGGCGGCAACGGCCTTACCGCTTAAGTTCATAAACGTGGTTGGTACCAATAAACGCACGTCGTTGCCTGCGAGATTTAGGCGCGCGGTATAGCCGTAAAATTTGCTTTCTTCCTTCAGTGACTGGCCGTTGCGTTCAGCCAGCGCATCGACAAACCATGCCCCTGCGTTATGACGTGTTTGTGCGTATTCCGCTCCGGGATTGGCAAGGCCGACAATTAGTTTGATAGTCACGTTTTGTTCCACGTATCAGAGAAGAAATTCAGCCGCGCATTTTACCCCTATGCGGCGGGAATGCAAAAGCTTGGCTCAAAGGAAGGCGTTAAGTTAAAAAATAGTCATGAATTGGATAAATCATAAGCACACTATAGAATCAGTAGTGTTAAGGGTAATGTAAAATTAACGTAAAGAAAGATAAGCGAAAAAGCACAAATTGTGATGTATGGCGCAATAACCATACGCCATATGAGTCTATACTTTAAGCATAAGGAAAGATTGAACGCCGGAAGGCGTAACACATTAAGTGTTTTAACTTGAGGAGGTGATTTATGAAACGTAAAACTGCCATGAGGCTCGGTAACGTTTTTATGGGATTAGGCCTGATCACCATGGTTGGCGGCGTAGGTTACTCCGTTCTTGCCCAGCTGCCTCAGCTCAATTTACCTCAGTTTTTGTCACACGGCGCTGTTATGAGTATCTTCGTTGGGGCGCTGTTATGGTTGGCCGGTGCGCGTATCGGTGGTCATGAACGTGTTGCCGACCGTTACTGGTGGGTTCGCCACTTTGATAAACGCTGTAATCGTAATACTCGTCATTCTTAACCTTTCACAAACGGTTATTTTGAGTAATAAGATTGTGTTTAAGAAGTTGTTAGTGAATAACATTCAATGAATATTAGCCTAATAAAATAAAACGCCGCACTGCTTTCGCAACGCGGCGTTTTTTTGTCTGCGTCCTACCCAGTACAAACAAAAAACGGCGGATTTCTCCGCCGTTTTGCTGCATGTTGAACGAGAACTTAGTGTTCGAACATCGCAGAGATAGATTCTTCATTGCTGATACGGCGGATAGCTTCAGCCAACATGCCAGACAGCGTCAGGGTGCGAACTTTCTTCAGCGCCTTGATTTCGTCAGACAGAGGGATGGTATCGCAGACGATGATTTCATCAATCACAGAGTTTTTGATGTTGTCGATCGCGTTGCCGGAGAAGATTGGGTGGGTTGCGTAAGCAAATACACGTTTAGCACCACGTTCTTTCAGTGCTTCAGCGGCTTTACATAGCGTACCACCGGTGTCGATCATGTCATCAACCAGCACGCAGTCACGGCCTGCAACGTCACCGATGATGTGCATCACCTGAGAAACGTTAGCGCGAGGGCGACGTTTGTCGATGATAGCCATGTCAGTATCGTTAAGCAGTTTAGCAATAGCACGGGCGCGAACAACACCACCGATATCTGGAGAAACCACAATTGGGTTTTCCAGATTCTGTTGCAGCATATCTTCCAGCAGGATCGGGCTACCGAATACGTTGTCTACCGGCACGTCGAAGAAGCCTTGAATCTGTTCAGCATGCAGGTCCACGGTAAGAACGCGGTCAACACCTACGCTTGACAGGAAGTCAGCCACGACTTTCGCCGTGATTGGCACACGCGCAGAACGCACACGGCGGTCCTGACGGGCATAGCCAAAGTAAGGGATAACTGCGGTAATGCGGCCGGCAGAAGCGCGGCGCAGCGCGTCAACCATAACAACCAGTTCCATTAGGTTATCGTTGGTTGGTGCACAGGTGGACTGGATGATGAAAATATCACCACCGCGTACATTTTCGTTGATTTGTACGCTCACTTCGCCGTCGCTAAAACGACCTACAGCGGCGTCACCAAGGCTGGTGTACAAACGGTTGGCAATACGTTGTGCTAGTTCCGGGGTAGCGTTACCAGCAAAAAGCTTCATATCAGGCACGAGAAGAACCTCAGGCTTGCGTCCAGAGAAGTTGGCAGTACAGACACGTTAAACAGGGGGTGGTGATAGCGTGCTGCAATACCCTACGGGTGTTTCAGAACTCAAATATTCAAAGCAGTAACAGCGAATGTACATCACTTTGAATATGTCTAAGTTCTCTTCATTTGCCAAACAAGACAAATGGCCGAGTCGAAACGTGGCTACTTGCGCTAAATTGTGCTCATAGTTCGCGCTATTGATGCGTTGCTGATACTTAAAACGCGTATCGAGCAGGGCGCATCAAACGTAAAAATCATTTTACGGACTCAATAAGCTCTGAGCGGACAAGGTGTAACGGTGAGGTATTAACGCCACGCGCAACAAAACCCTTGATCCACTCGGGGGCTCTGCTAAGCACCTGACGGGCAGAAGACTCGGTGTCAAATTCAGCAAACACACAAGCACCTGTGCCAGTCAGACGCGACGGCGCGTATTGTAACAGCCATGAAATGACCTGTTCAACCTCACGGAAACGTTTTCTTGCGGTAAGTTCGCAATCATTTGCGTACGGAATACGGAGAAGTTCCTGCAAAGACCGCACAGGAGTGTCTCTTTTCAGCTCCGGATCGCCGAAGATCGCCGGGGTAGGAATATTTACACCGGGGTGTGCAACAAGGTACCATTTTTCTTCAGGATGTGCGGGATGTAACAATTCACCAACACCTTCTGCAAAAGATGCAAAGCCATTAACAAAAATAGGTACATCCGCGCCGAGGGTTAAACCTAACTTTGCCAGCTCGCTGTCGCTGAGATTGGCTTGCCATAATGTATTGAGTGCTACTAGCACCGTTGCTGCATCGGACGAACCGCCACCAAGACCTCCCCCCATCGGAATGATCTTTTCTAGCGCGATATCCGCCCCGCAGTGTGAGAAACGCTCAGGCAAATTGTCGCGCAGCAGTTTTGCTGCCCGAATAATGAGGTTTTGTTCATTTGGCACGCCGTCGATGGGCGTGAGTAAATTGATCTGACCGTCATTACGCGGCGTGATGGTGAGTCGATCGCCATAATCCAAAAACTGAAACAGCGTCTGTAGATTATGGTAGCCGTCTGGACGACGGCCCGTGATGTATAAAAATAAGTTTAGCTTGGCGGGTGCAGGCCAAACGCGGGTGGTCGACATCATTTTTGCAGCGTCCAATTATCCATTTTGAGCTTGATACGCTGTTCACCCTGCGTAATTTCTAGCTGAGCGGGTAGAGACGGTTTGCTGTCGGCATCATATTTTAGGTAGTTCACTTTCCACGTGAGTCCATCTTTACTGTAGGTCAGGTCTTGCAAACGATACTGGCTATCAAGGGTGAACTCTGTTGCGTCACCCGGCAGGCCTAGCATCCATAGACGCAGGCTCTGTAGCGGAATTTGCATGCCGGTCAGTTTTTGGATCATTTCATCTGCGTTATCGCTGACATAGCGCTTGCCTTTATTGTCTGTCAATTGCACCACGCCCGGAATGACGTTTAATTCCATTTCAGTGCTGCCTAGCGGATTAGTCAGCAGCAGTCGATAGCGTTCGGGTGCCGTTTGTTGCCAGAAGAAGCGGGCATATACTTTTTGCTTATCGGAAAGATAGGCAAAAGCACCGCGAGTTTGATATTCAGCGATTTTCTGAACCTGAGACTCATGTTCGCGCCACTGTGGTGCGGTAGGGCTACCGGCAGGACCTTTGTGCTGCGTGGTGCTACAGGCGGCCAATAAAACACAGCTAAGCGGCAGTAATTTAAGTAATTTTAGTTTTTGCATCGGGTTGTCCGTTCAGATTCTCGAGGGTGGAGCGGAGAATGATCATTGCGGCTAACGCTAGCGGTCTTATCTAGCAGCGTCAATGCTTTCTGCGTGTGGTGTAACAAATATTAAGGGTAAAAGTCAGGGAAATTGATTCAATAAGATACATCCCGATTTCGTGTGGCTTTTATTGATCTCGCGCATCAAGTAGAATGCCCACATAAATAAACGAATATACCCGTCATACTTCAAGCTGCATGTGCGTTGGCTGCGTTCAATCACCCGAATCACTTACTTGATGTAAGCCTATCGGGATTCGTTCTCTCGCCGTCTGCCTGCAACGCGAATTATTTAGGGTATCTGAAGCGATACTATTCGACGATTTGTCATGAGCCTGCTTGCACTTGGAATCAATCACAAAACTGCACCGGTAGCACTCCGTGAGCGGGTGACGTTTTCACCTGAAACACTGAACCATGCTATTGAAAGCTTACGCCAGCAACCACTGGTGCAGGCTGGCGTTGTGCTGTCTACGTGTAACCGCACCGAGCTGTACCTCAGCATGGAGCAACCGGAAGATGTGCCACCGCAGGATCTGCATAAACAGATCGTTGATTGGCTGTGCGCTTACCACAAACTTTCCCCTGACGAAGTCAATAAGAGCCTCTATTGGTATCAAGATAACGATGCCGTGAACCATTTGATGCGTGTAGCCAGTGGATTGGACTCTTTGGTATTGGGCGAGCCGCAAATTTTAGGGCAGGTCAAAAAGGCCTATACGGAATCTCAACGTGAGCAGTCGATGTCTGCTGACCTTGAGCGTCTGTTCCAAAAAACGTTCTCGGTCGCCAAGCGTGTACGTACTGAAACAGATATCGGCGCCAGCGCCGTCTCAGTGGCTTTTGCCGCCTGTACGCTGGCGCGCCAGATCTTTGAATCGCTTTCTGAAGTCAATGTGCTGCTGGTTGGCGCGGGTGAAACCATCGAGCTGGTGGCGCGTCATCTGCGTGAACATAAAGTGCGGCATATGATGATTGCTAACCGCACCCGCGAACGCGCTCAGGCGCTAGCGGATGAGGTTAACGCGGAAGTGATTACGTTACCCGAAATTGATGGGCGTTTGGCGCAGGCCGATATCATCATTAGTTCCACCGCAAGCCCGTTGCCGATCATCGGTAAAGGCATGGTTGAACGCGCGCTTAAAGCTCGCCGTAACCAGCCGATGCTGTTCGTTGATATCGCGGTTCCCCGTGATATTGAGCCGGAAGTCGGTAAATTAGCCAGCGCCTATTTATATAGCGTCGATGATTTGCATTCGATCATTCAAAGCAATCTTGCGCAGCGCAAAGCCGCAGCCGTTCAGGCTGAGCATATTGTGCAGCAGGAAAGTGCCAATTTTATGGCCTGGCTACGAGCCCAAGGTGCGGTGGAAACTATCCGAGATTATCGTTCACAGGCCGATCAAATGCGCGCCGAAGCGGAAGCAGAAGCGCTGGCCGCGATTGCACAGGGTGCCGATGTTGAAACCGTCATCCATAAATTGGCGCATCGGCTAACCAATCGACTGATTCACGCACCAACCAAATCCCTCCAGCAGGCCGCGAGTAACGGCGACATCGAAAAATTACAGGTGTTGCGTGACAGTCTCGGGCTGGACCAAAATTAGTTCCTCTTATTACATACAGGTAAATAGCCACGCATGAAGCCTTCTATCGTTGCCAAACTAGAAGCATTACAAGAGCGTCACGAAGAGGTGCAGGCGCACCTCGGAGATGCCGGAGTGATTGCCGACCAAGACCGTTTCCGCGCGCTGTCACGTGAGTACGCGCAGCTGACCGACGTCACTCGTTGTTTCCAGACCTGGCAACAGGTACAGGAGGATCTCGCCACGGCTGAGCTGATGCTAGACGATCCTGAAATGCGTGAAATGGCGCAGGAAGAAATTTCAGAAGCCAAAAATCAGATCGCTGACTTAGAACAACAGTTGCAAATTCTGCTGTTGCCGAAAGACCCAGATGATGAGCGCAGCTGCTATTTAGAGATTCGCGCAGGAACCGGCGGTGATGAAGCCGCATTGTTTGCTGGCGATATGTTCCGCATGTACAGCCGTTATGCTGAGGCGCGTCGTTGGAAAGTTGAAGTGATGAGTGCTAACGAAGGCGAACACGGCGGCTTCAAAGAAGTTATCGCCAAAGTGATCGGCGAGGGTGCCTATGGGCGCTTGAAGTTTGAATCTGGCGGTCATCGCGTGCAGCGCGTACCGGCAACGGAATCACAAGGCCGAATCCATACCTCTGCCTGTACCGTTGCGGTGATGCCTGAAATTCCAGAAGCTGAATTGCCGGATATCAACCCAGGCGATTTGCGTATTGATACCTTCCGCTCATCGGGCGCGGGCGGACAGCACGTTAACACCACGGACTCAGCGATTCGTATTACTCACTTACCAACCGGTATCGTGGTTGAATGTCAGGACGAACGTTCCCAGCATAAAAACAAAGCAAAAGCGTTGTCGGTGCTAGGGGCGCGTATTCGTGCGGCTGAAATGGCTAAGCGTCAGCAGGAAGAAGCATCAACGCGTCGTAACCTGTTAGGCAGCGGCGATCGTTCTGACCGTAACCGCACATATAACTTCCCGCAGGGCCGCGTGACCGACCACCGTATCAACCTGACAATTTATCGTCTGGATGAAGTGATGGAAGGGAAGCTGGATTCGTTGATCGAGCCTATCGTTCAAGAATACCAAGCCGATCAGTTGGCATCACTTTCTGAGCAAGACTAATGCGATTTGACCAGTGGCTAAAACAGGCGATTGAAAGGCTATCTAACGGTGAAAGCCCTAAGCGTGACGCCGAGATCCTGCTTGGTTTTGTCACTGGCAAAACACGTAGCTATATTTTAGCGTTTGGCGAAACCGTGCTTTCACCAGAGCAGGCGCGACAGCTAGAGCATCTGCTGGCGCGCCGCGAACGGGGTGAACCAGTGGCTTATCTGGTTGGAGAACGCGAGTTTTGGTCGCTTCCGCTAGAAGTGTCACCGGCGACGCTGATCCCTCGTCCAGATACCGAATGTTTGGTGGAAAAAGCGCTCTCGCTGTTGCCTGCAACGGCCTGTAGGGCGCTGGATTTAGGGACCGGAACGGGCGCTATTGCCTTGGCACTCGCAAGTGAAAGACCGGATAGCCAGTTTATCGGCGTGGATTATTCGGCGGATGCCGCGGCACTTGCATTGCGTAACGCAACACGTCTAAACCTCACTAATGCTTCATTTTTCACAGGAAGCTGGTTTGAGCCAGTCTCCGGGCAGAAGTTTGCGCTCATTGCGAGTAATCCCCCTTACATCGATGCAGCCGATCCGCATCTATCGCAGGGCGATGTTCGCTTTGAACCTGCCAGTGCGTTAGTGGCTCCTGAGCAGGGGCTGGCAGATTTACGCCATATTGTTGAATATGCGCCCGATCACCTCATCCATGAAGGGTGGTTGATTATGGAACATGGCTGGCAGCAGGGCGAAGCCGTACGCCAACTGCTTACGGCTCGCGGATTTGTGCAGGTCGCCACGCAGAAAGATTATGGTAACAATGACCGGATTTCTTTCGGCCAGTGGATAGCCAAATAGTGGAACACACGTCTTTATCGTGCCCAATGTCGTTGACTACAGAAAGAGGAAATAACGTATGGAAGCTTATATTGGGATAAAACATCTGCATTTGCTGACGGTGGCAATAAGCGTTGTGCTATTCATTCTGCGTTTCTTCTGGAAATGCCGTAATTCAGCTATGATAGAGCGCCGTTGGGTGAAGATTGCGCCACATGTGAACGATACCCTGTTATTTGTAACCGGTATCGCCTTGGTCTTTATTACTCGATTTTATCCATTTACCCCGCAGGGGACTTGGCTGACGGAAAAACTGGTCGGTGTTATTATTTACGTTGTGCTTGGCTATGTTGCTTTAGGCAAACGACCACGTAGCCAAAAAGTAAGATGTTTTGCTTTCGTGGCAGCACTCGTATGTTTGTACTTAATTATTAAACTGGCAATGACGAAAATGCCGTTGCTGATGGGGTATGTATGAGTTCCATAGCTGATTTTGAGTTTAACCGCTTCCCTCTGAGCGAAGGGGTTATTCTAGTTTCGCAAGCTATACGTCGTGATTTTCCTGCCGATACAGTGCGCGAAACATTGCAGCAGCTGACGGAGCAGGCGCTGGCGCATATCGATGCGGAATTAGATCAGGATCAGAAACTTGAGCAGCTAATCGATCTGTTCTTCAATGAGTGGGGATTTGGCGGGGTGGGCGGCGTATATCGTCTTTCTGACGCGCTCTGGCTGGATAAGGTGCTTAGCTCACGTCAGGGAACGCCAGTTTCTTTAGGCATTGTTTTCCTGCATATCGCGCACCAGCTTGATTTGCCTTTGCAGCCGGTCATTTTCCCAACTCAACTGATTATGCGAGCCGATTGGCTCGATGAAGAAATGTGGCTGGTTAATCCGCTCAACGGTGAAACGCTCAACGAGCATACGTTAGAAGTTTGGTTGAAGGGCAATCTTGGCTTAATGGCCAGCCTTGAAGATACCGACTTCGACGAAGCAGAAAACAGCATGGTGGTGCGCAAAATGTTGAGCACTCTCAAAGCAGCGTTGATGGAAGAAAAACAGATTGAATCTGCGCTGCGCGCCTGCGAGGCCTTGCTGGAATTTGACCCCGAAGATCCCTATGAGATTCGCGATCGCGGCTTGATTTATGCGCAGTTGGATTGTAATCATATTGCGGTTTCTGACCTCAGCTACTTTGTTGAACAGTGTCCAGAAGACCCTGTATCCGAAGTGATTAAGGTTCAGATACACTCCATTGAGCAGAAAAATATTGTTCTGCACTGATTTATTTTCCCCCATGAGCGCCGACTGCGCTGATGGGGTTTAAATTCGTTATTTTTGCCTCCATTTATTGATTCTTATGCCGGACGTTTTGTTGTCGCAGTTGCAGTCGCGACTTCAGAGCCACAAGGTATACACGGTTACTTGAACATTAAGGCGCAAGCATGAAACAGAAAGTTGTCAGCATTGGTGATATCAAAGTCGCGAACGATTTACCGTTCGTTCTTTTCGGTGGCATGAACGTGCTGGAATCGCGTGATTTGGCGATGCGTATCTGTGAGCACTACGTTACCGTTACTCAAAAACTGGGTATCCCTTACGTCTTCAAAGCTTCTTTTGATAAAGCCAACCGTTCTTCCATTCACTCTTATCGTGGCCCAGGTCTAGAAGAGGGTATGCGCATCTTCCAAGATATCAAACAGGCTTTCGGCGTTAAAATTATCACTGACGTTCATACACCAGAACAGGCGCAGCCGGTTGCCGACGTGGTTGATGTGATCCAATTGCCAGCATTTTTGGCGCGCCAAACCGATCTGGTTGAAGCGATGGCAAAAACTGGTGCGGTGATCAACGTGAAAAAACCACAGTTCCTGAGCCCAGGCCAGATGGGGAACATCGTTGATAAGTTTGAAGAAGGCGGCAACGACAAAATCATTCTGTGCGATCGCGGTGCAAACTTCGGCTATGACAATTTGGTTGTTGATATGCTGGGCTTCGGCGTGATGAAAAATGCCTCTAAAGGCAGCCCGGTAATCTTCGACGTGACACACTCCCTGCAGTGCCGCGACCCGTTTGGTGCGGCATCTGGCGGACGTCGTGCGCAGGTAACCGAACTGGCTCGTTCAGGTATGGCGATTGGTTTGGCTGGCCTGTTTATCGAAGCTCATCCAGATCCAGCCAATGCTCGTTGCGATGGCCCATCTGCGCTGCCGCTTGATAAACTTGAGCCATTCTTGGTTCAGATGAAAGCGATTGACGATCTGGTGAAAAGCTTCCCAGAGCTAGATACATCTAACTAATCTTATTGAGATTTTAGTTAGGGTATAAAAAAGGCACGCGTGTAGCGTGCCTTTTTTTATCTCTAACAAACGCTGTACTAAGAAGCTGCGCTCTCGTTCAAATGCTTAACTGCATCTGGCAGGGTAGAGAAGAAGGCGAGTTTGCCTGAGATTGGCGCGATCCGAGCGCGAGCAAAGGTTTTCAGCGGTTGGAAAGGAATATCGGTGATAATCAACTGTTTCCCTTCTGGTAACGCCTCAACGAAGCGCTGGAATGCGTTCAACCCACCTGCATCAAGCACGGGAACCGCGTCCCACTGCATGACGATGGTATCGTAATCTTCACTTTGTACCAACAGCTCAGAAAAGATACGCTCGGCAGCCGCGAAGAATAGCGGCCCGCTAACGCGTAGCATCAGCGTTGACGTCTCGGCTGATTCACTCAGTACGCTTAAGCGCGTCATCCGTGCAATACGGCGCATAAACAGCAGCGATGCCAGCACAATCCCCACGGTGATAGCAATCACCATGTCGAATAGCACCGTCAATGACATACACATCAACATAACGATGATGTCGTCTTTGGGGGCGCGACGCAGCAGATAAACCACTTTATGCGCTTCGCTCATATTCCATGCCACCATCAACAGCAGTGAAGCCATTGCGGCCAGTGGCAGGAAGGAAAGCCACGGTGCGAGCACCAGCAGGGCGAGGATCACCAGCAACGAGTGAATAACGGCTGATATTGGTGAAGTTGCTCCCGCACGCACGTTAGCCGCTGAGCGCGCAATCGCCGCGGTCGCGGTGATACCGCCAAAGAAAGGCGCCGCAATATTACCTAACCCTTGACCGATAAGCTCTCCATTAGAGTTGTGCTTTTTCCCGGTCATACCGTCGAGAACCACGGCGCACAGCAGAGATTCTATGGCACCCAACATCGCCATAGAGAAGGCCGCCGGCATCAACGCAGTCAGCGTGTTCCAGCTTAAATCAAGGGGCTGTCCATTTCCCGATGGCAGATTCCACGGCAACACAAACTGCGGCAGGATCGGCGGTATGCCTTGGCCTTGAGTGCCATCGGCTAGCAGGTAGCTAAAGCGAGAGCCGATAGTGGCTACGTGGGTATCAAATAGCGCAAAAATCCCCATGACGGCGGTGCCGGCCAGCAGTGCGGGTAAATGCCCCGGTAAACGCAGGCCTAAGCGAGGCCAGAGAATTAATACTGCCAGCGTGGTTGCGCCAATCAGCGTGTCGGCCCAGCTAATGGTGGGCAGCGCCTGCGCTAGCGCAGCGACCTTCATGAGATAGCTTTCGGGCACGTGTTCGAGGTGTAAACCGAAGAAATCCTTGATTTGCATGGTTCCAATGGTAATCGCAATACCAGAGGTAAAACCGAGAGTGACGGAAAGGGGAATATATTCAATCAGGCGGCCAAAACGAGCCAGTCCCATCAGCAGCAAAAACACCCCAGACATCAACGTCGCCAGTAACAGACCGGATAGACCAAACTGCTGTGACACCGGATAGAGAATCACAACGAAAGCCGCTGTTGGGCCTGAAACACTAAAACGTGAACCGCCGCTTAACGCGATCACGATACCTGCAACGGCTGAGGTATATAAACCGTACTGAGGCGGTACGCCGCTGCCGATGGCAAGGGCCATCGCCAAAGGAATAGCAATAATGCCGACGGTGATGCCGGCAATAATATCTTTAACAAAGCGCTGTGCGTTGTAAGGCTCACGCCAGCAGGCTTCTATTAGCGCGCTAAACGGCATCACGCCGTTAATTTTATGCGTTTTCATTATACGAATTGTTAGCTAGTGACCTAGCTCCCTAAGAGAGGTTCAACGACTACACCATTGGCATCTGGCCAAATGGACTCCCGCTGGTGACAAAATGGGCACAATTTTGGTACACCCCAAGCTTGCTTCATTGCGATAAATCCTATGATTCACACAAAAAAATCACTCAAGCGACGAATCGCTTTTTAGCCGGAAATAACGAATGAAACAGAATCTCAAAGAAGGGCACAATTTCTAACCACTGTTTTCATCAGACCTAGAACTAAGCGACTGATTCAACCACCATCGATGATAGTTTACACCCAGTTGGCAGAGGTTGCCTTGACTAAAGTCTATAACTCTCGCTCAAAGTCGAAAAAAATCTGGTTTATCAAGCTCAAAGAGTTAATCAAACTTGACGCCAATATAGCGTACACTCTCTCTAAAAAGTGAGGGGGAAAGAATGAGTTATATTAGTAGTAATTAAGAGTGGAATAAAAATCCTATATTGACTCTTATGATAATATTTATTCTTATTAGAAGATAAATTCGCATGAATTCGACATTCGTTAAGTTATTTTTTCGCGTTTAAACATGACTTATCTACCAGCGTAACTATTTTTAGTTGATTATTACCACGCTTCTATTATCGACTATTAACCTTTAGATAAGTCTATACACAGCGTTATTAATAACGTGTTGTTAGGCCTAACTGTGAGTTTATCAATTGCCTTTTACTATTATTTTAAGCAATGGAGTTCGAGAGTGAACTATTCGTCATCAGCTAAGTTATTTGTTTTCATGGTTTTTTTGTTAATTGTACTAAGCGCATCCGCATTAACCTATCTGATGAATAATTAGCCAGCGTTTACGGGTGTTGGCATGTAAGCCTTCTTGAGATGAACAGCAGAGTACAATTTTTCAGTTAAATGACGCATGCTTATATTATAGATGAAGCGTTAATATATCGATGCGAATCCCTAATTGAGACACGGGTTATTAACGGCTAATTTGCAGAAAGTCGTTGTATCGGTAGTGGTATCGCTGGTGAATAACGTTATTTCTTTGTGATAGTTCCCGTTGTTTATTGCTAAGCCATTGCTCAATATTGATAGCATATTGCGTGACAGCAATGGCGAAGCGAGATGATGTCAATCTCTGCTTTTAGTCCGCATAACGGTTAACGAGCGGTTAACTTGAGAAAACGAGATATCACGGTTGTTACTATCTGGTGATCGTCGAGTTGCGGAGCACCAGAAACAGTGATGGTGCCTACACATCCGGTGTCTTTAATGATGAGCGGAAAGCAGCCGCCGTGCGCGGCATAGTCATTTAAACCTAAGCCGTAGCGTTCTTCTAACGTGGAGTTGCGTTGCTGTAAGCGTAGGCCGATGGCATAAGAGCTTTTGTGAAAGCGATTGACCACATTGCGTTTTCTGCGGATCCATTCGGCGTTATCCGGCGATGTGCCACGCATCGCGTAATGAAACAGCGTGTGCCCAGCTAACTGAATATCGATACTGACGGCAACGCCGCGGCGCTCCGCTTCCGCTTTTAACTCAGAGCCAATTTCCCATGCGGTATCGGTATTAAATGAGGAAAACTGCAAGCTGGCTTCTTCTGCGGCAAGCAGGGCTAATTCGTCTTCAGTATTCATTGCGTGTTTTCCTTCATCTAAAAATGGCAGCATAACGTTTGGTATCGCACAGAGCTAGACCGGTTAGTTATAACTCAGTACGTTCAACGTTAATCCAGCAGCGGTGCTCATCAGAAATCTTATTCGCCAGATAGCAAAACGCCGTCTCTGCGGGCAGAAACGGCGTTTAAGAAAGAGTCTAAATTAGCGGGCGAGGGCGGTAACGGCGCTCACCAGTGGGCCACCCACGGTACGCTTTAAGGTCAGAATGGCGATACCTTTAACTAAAGAGACGGCGCTACGGCGGATGGTGCTATCGATGTAGTCTTTGTCTTTTTGCACAGACAACCAACCCATTCCCTCAATTTGAGCGAGCAGAGTGGCTGCTTTTACTTGCTTGGAGTCAAAACGAATCGCCACCGAGCCTGCGTAAAGGCGATGGGTGATCTCTTCAATTCCGTCTGTCGCTTGCAGTTTCTTGATCGCTTCTTTGATCTGCTTTGGATTGCGCTGAATAAAATCCGAACGGACACGAATGCGATTTTGAGTTTGGTGCAGGTAAGGTGACATGTGGACCTCATACATGATAACCGTAATGAGAATAATTTATATTAATGAAATCACTCTGTCTATCCCTTGCCGACTTTTTCCGCACTTTCCGATCGTATCAATTCTCACTTTCGGTCATTAATTGATGGACCGCAAACATAGCGCTAAAACCTTATTTTTAGTGTGAATACCTATAGCTTTATACGATAGATTAGCCTTAGACATCCAAAGTGCTTTGCACTTGAACGCCAATGACGAACGGGATTTTTTCATGCAGTTAGAAGATTTAAGCGGGCTCATGACGCTACGTCGCTTTGTTGAGGTGGCTCACCATATTCCAGGGCGCATCCGTTTGCGCTTCACCAACCGCCTGATTTCAGGTCTGAGTAAGAACAAACTGTCTGCACTTGAAGAAATATGCCATCCAGAGGGCTATTTGCGTAGCTATTCATTGAACACTGCCACGGGAAGTCTGGTGCTGGAATACAGCGCCGCGCACATTTCACCCGCCACGCTCAATCAGCTTTTCGGCGATGACGATGCCCTCGCTCATCAGGCTCTTGAGCAGATTTACTCCACTCTTTCACATTCAGAAAGCAAATAAGGGATCACACTATGAGTAACGACAACAATAACCCAATGAATCAGGGTGCACCTTATTACCCACCGTTTGGCTACCCGTATTACCCGCCAATGCCTGAAATGCAACAACAGCCTGCTCAGCAGATGCCCCCACAGCCGCAACAGCCGCCGATGGGCTGGCCACAGCAGCCTGTTTGGTATCCGCACATGATGCCGGGATTCCCGCCAATGGGTTACCCAATGCCGCAACAGCAGCCAATGATGCCACCTCAGCAGGCTATGCCACATCCGCATCATCCACATCACCATCATCACGCTGCCGCACCGGGATTTGACTGGAGCTCACAGGCACAGGGTATGGTTGAAGGCATGATGGGCGAACAAGCGGGTTTGCTGAAAAATATCATCAGCACCATTGGCGCTGACGATAAAGAATTCTGGAAAGGCGCGATGATCGGCGCGGCGGCCACGCTGCTGTTGACCAATGAAAGCGTACGCAACATGTTGATGCAAACCGTCGCTAACGCAGGCGATTTGCTGAAAACCGGTGGTGCGAAAGTGAAAGATGGTGTGATGAGCGGAGCAGAAACGATTAAAGAAACCGCAACCACCAGCAGCACGATTTTCCGCGACACGCTGAAAGCGGGTAAAGAAGGGTTCACTGAGTCCGTAGAACGTCATCGCCAGCCTGCGCCTGCTGCCGCTGCGATGGTCGAAGGGCAAGAGTCTGAAGGAAACCTGGATGAGCAACAATCGTGATGAATTAAGTTCCGTTAGCCGCGCGTTGATTGCTGGCGCCTTGGTGGGAACGACGACGTCCTGTATTGAACAGTGGCGTAGCTATCAAAACGGTGAGAAAAGCCTGAATCAAACGGCGGCAAAAGTGGTGAGCGATGCCACCAAAGCCGGGTTGGTTAGCGGTGCCGTGATGGCGGTTGCCAGCGCTACGGCAGGCCGCCCGCTCCTAACCATGTTGACCGTGATCAGTGCCGGTGCAGCCGGACTGTATCTGATGGACGCAATGAAGAATAAGGAAAACGACAATGAATCAGCCTAACTATCCTTATGGTTATCCGTATTACTACTACAACAACAATGGGCAAGGCTACGTTAATCCACAGCAGATGCCTGCGCAGCCCGTTGCTCCTCAGCCTACGAACTATCGTCAGGCAAATGGGCGCACTCACTTGCTGACTGGCATGGTGGCAGGTGCCGCCATTGCGTATTTATTGACGAATCGTCAGGTTCAGCAGGGCATCACCACCACGGCGAGCAAAGCATGGGGAACCGTGCGAGGCGAAGTTGAGGAGCTTAAAGAGCGTCTGGCAGATTTACAGGCTGAGCTAGATTATTACCACAGTAAGGAACAGGACACCGAGTGAAAGCTATCTCTCCTGACATGATTGTTGTTGTACACCGTCTGCCAGGGCGTATACGCGTGCGCGTTCCTCAGCTACGCACCATGCCAGATTGTGCGGCATGGTTGAAGCGTCAGCTGCTTTCATTCCCCGGTGTGACGGGGACACGCCTGCGGCCTGAGGCACGTTCGGCTGTTATCACCTATGACGTGGCGGCGACCAGCGATGAACAGCTGTTAGCTAAGCTGCGCAGCCTTGATTGGGCGCAGCGTACCGAAGGCGAATACGAAACGGAATACTGTGGCGGTGATAACCTGCTTAACATCGGTGGGCTTGCGCTTTCTCAGCTCTTACCCAAAAAATGGGCGGCGCTGCCAACCTTATTGCTGACGTCATCGACGTTGAGCGAAGGGGCGCATCAGCTTGCCCAACGTAAGCTGAAAGTTGAAGTCTTAGACGCTCTGGCACTCGGATTGTCGATGGCGCGCGGCGATTATCGTACCGCGATGCTGACCCAATCGCTGCTGACGCTCGGCGAATATATGGAGCAAGAAACCAGTCGACATTCAGACGCGTTGCTGGCGAGCCTCATGCAGCCGCGTGAGCATCCTGTTTGGGTTGAACGTGATGGGCAGAGCGTTGAAATTCAATCAGAAGCCTTAGTGAACGGCGATGTGATGCTATTGGGGCCGGGTGATAATATTCCGGCCGATGGCACTGTGATTCGCGGCGTCGGGTTAATCAACCAAGCGTCGATGACAGGTGAGGGCGTTCCCGTTCGCCGTGAAGTCGGTGCGTGGATTTATGCCGGTACGCAGGTGCAAGATGGCAATATCGCCGTGCGTGCGGAGCGCGTGGGCGATGATTCTTCCACGGCCAATATCCGTCGCTTTATCACCGACTCGCTAAGCCAGCGCAGCGAGACGCAGAAGGTCACGCAGGAAATGGCCGATCGCCGCGTGGCGATCACCATGGGCGTGGGCGCTGCGGTATTTGCGATGACCCGTGACTGGCAACGTCTGGCTTCGGTATTCTTAGTCGATTACTCGTGTGCGTTAAAGCTCAGTACGCCAATCGCGTTCAAGTCGATCATGTATCGTGCGGCTCGCAACGGCCTGTTGTTGAAAGGCGGCCGTGCAATCGAGCAATTGGCCGCGGTCGATACCGTCGTCTTCGACAAAACCGGTACGCTCACCCATGGCGATATGCTGGTGACCGATGTGGTGAGCTTCGATCCTGAGCGCACGTGGGCTGAGCGGTTACTGGCCATTGCTGCTTCGGTTGAAGAGCACAGCAATCACCCATTGGCACGAGCGGTGGTAGCCGCGGCAGAGCATCACGAACTGCCGCACATTAACCACGGCGAAGTGGAATACGTGATTGCCCATGGCCTGTTGAGCGAGTTGGACGATCATCAAATGGTGATTGGTAGCCGTCACTTCCTCAGTTGTCACTATGATATCGATTTTGCTCCATATGCGGATGAAATTGCCGAGCTTGAACAACAAGGTCGTCATCTTCTGTTTATCGGTTTAGATAATCAGCTTGTGGGCATGATTGGTCTACAGGACAACGTGCGTGATGAGGCAGCTCAGGTGATTTCCCAACTGCGCGAGCATGGCATTAATAACGTTGTGTTGCTAACTGGCGATAAAGCGGAGAAAGCGGAGCAATTAGCCGCGGAGTTGGGCATTGATCGCTTCTATGCGCAGGCTACGCCAGAAAGTAAAGTTGAGGTTGTTCGTCAGTTACAAGAGCAGGGACACCGCGTCTTGTTCGTCGGCGACGGTATCAACGATGCTCCGGTGCTGACGCAGGCAAACGTGGGCTTAGCTATGAACCAGAGTACGGAGCTGGCTCAGCAGGCAGCAGACGCCGTGCTGTTGCAGGATCACCTGCACGGTATTGTGGCAGCGCGTGAGCTCTCTTTGGAAGCGATGAAGCTGGTCAACAGCAATATTCGTCTGACGGAGTGGGTGAACAGTTCCATTATGCTGGCTGCGGCGCTGGGCTGGTTAACGCCAACCGCCAGTGCGTTGCTGCATAACGGTACTACGCTGGGGGTGCTATTGCGCTCTTTGGCAGCCAAGAACGCCGGAAAGTAGGTGGCTAACGATTCTCGGCCTGACGCAATAGTGTGAGGCCGAGAATAATCATACCCCAACTTAAATTTTGGATATAAAAAAGCCCCGAATTTTCATTCGGGGCTTTTTTATAAAATATGGCGGTGAGAGAGGGGTTCGAACCCTCGATACGCTTTCGCGTATACACACTTTCCAGGCGTGCTCCTTCAGCCACTCAGACACCTCACCGTTTTGTTGCCGTGCTATGCACTGCAACGGGGCGCTACTATAGGGATTCACCCCCTCAGGGTCAAGAATAATTTCAGCAAAAACGCGTGTCTGGCGAGGGAATAGCCAATCAGAGTGCTCTGACATCATCCTTGGCCGAGATGTACTACAGTTACCAGATGAAAGTTATCAAACAAAGTTTTCAAGTCAGTTCTCTCATAATCACAATTCTCTAATCAGCCAAAAGGAAAACGTTATGTCGATTGAAAAAGTTGTCTATCGTGCAAAAGCGAAAGCCACCGGCGGCCGAGATGGTCGTGCTACCTCATCTGACGGTGTGTTAGATGTGAAGTTGGGGGTACCAAAGGAAATGGGCGGCGCGGGTGGGGCGGTGACCAATCCTGAGCAACTCTTTGCCGCAGGATATTCGGCCTGTTTTCTCGGTGCGCTGAAATTTGTGGCATCAAAAGAGAAGGTCAAAGTTCCCGCCGATGCACAGATTGAAGGCACTGTGGGAATAGGCGAAATACCAGGAGGCTTTGGGATTGAGGTTCAGCTAGATATCAGTTTGCCAGGTATCGAACGCAGCGTGGCGGAAGAGCTAGTGAAAAAAGCCCATCAGGTATGCCCATACTCCAACGCCACCCGCGGGAATATTGATGTGAAGCTGAACGTCATTTAACTATTCAGTACGTCAGTACGAACGCATGAATGACAAAAAGCAAAAAGCAAAAAGCCCTGAATTTTCATTCAGGGCTTTTTGTTAGAATATGGCGGTGAGAGAGGGGTTCGAACCCTCGATACGCTTTCGCGTATACACACTTTCCAGGCGTGCTCCTTCAGCCACTCAGACACCTCACCGTTTATCGCGACGTCGCCGTTGCGATGGGCGCTAATGTAGGGAAAACAGCGTGATGCGTCAACTTTATTTTTATCAAAACCAACTGTTTAGCTAAACAATCAGCAGATTGTTGTTTTCCTCAACGATAGCTGGCGTCTTTTACAACATTCCCTCAGTGTCCGTAGCGTTTTTGCCATTCAGCGTCCAATGCCACTTGCCACGATGGATGAGGTTCTGCGATGGCGCTAAACAGCGGTTTCTGCTCGGTAAATAGCGCACGCTGAGCCGGTGGTAAACGCTCAACGTCTAACACGCTCGGATCTCCCCATTGTTTGCTATCGGCCTTGCGCGCCTGTGCCTCCGGTGACATCAGGAAATTAATCACAACCTTGGCAGCGGGTTTAGCGCGTGCGTTGAAGGGGATCGCTAAGAAATGCACGTTGGTGAGTGCCCCCTGATTTAATGCGTAAGTTTGTGCATTGGGCGGCAGGCTACCGGCGGCAATGGCCGCTGGCGCAATACCAGGGTTAAACGTAATCGCCATATCAAGCTCATCATCGTTAAACATCTGGATCATCTGTGCATCGCTGGTGGGGAAGATTTTCCCTTGTCGCCACAGGTACGGATGCAGGGCGTCAAGATATGCCCACAGCGGTGCCGTATCACGGGCAAACTTTTCTGGATCGACAGGTTTGTCTAGTGCAACGCCAGACGTTAATCCAATCAGCGCTGTTTTCAAGAAACTGGAACCGTGGAATTGAGGAGGGCGTGGATAGGTGATTCGCCCAGGATGAACTTTCGCATAATTAAGCAATGCGGAAAGATCGGCAGGAGGATTCGGTGTGGCTTTTACATCGTGGATAAAGACCAGTTGCCCGACGCCCCAAGGCGCTTCAAATCCGTCGGTTGGTACGGTGAAATCCTGCGTTACCGGTAGTTTTTTATCCACCCACTGCCAGTTGGGTAAAGCCTGTACGAATGGGCCATACAGCAACCCATTCTGTTTTAAAGCATTGAAATTTTCGCCGTTGACCCACACTAAATCAGCGCTGCCATTTGCGGTATTACCCGCGGCTTTCTCTGCGCGAATGCGGTTGACCGTTTCGGCAATATCAGCCACTTTGACCTGTTTTAGCGTAATGCCGTAGCGGGTTTGCAGCTCACCTGTTGCCCAGTCGAGATAGCTATTCACCTGCGTGCTACCTCCCCAAGCGTTGAAATAAACCGTTTGACCTTTTGCCTGTTGCTGAGCTTGCGCCCATGCAGTAGTGGATCCAGTGGCATCAGCGTACACCGTAGGGGCAAGCAAACACAAACTGGTCAAAAGGGTAGGGAGTAGATTTCGCAGACGCATAATCAGCCTTATCAATAATGAAAATCAGATTGTAATGGCCTTTGTATATAAAAACATTAGCGTCAAGCCAGATACATGATGCTGGTGTAAGTTTTTAAAACCAGTAAACATGAATAGTTACGCCAATAAACTGGATAAATAATGACTAAACAGACGAAATAACAACATTAATTCTGGTGTTTTGGATATTTATCCCGCTAAATGAGAACGAGGCTTGAACAAAAGATAACGGAATAATAGCCAACAAGCCCGCCGAGTCTAGGCTCAGGTAACTCTCAGGAAGAGTGTGTACAACATCATTTAGCAAGGGGAAAGCGGTGAGCTCGACGACACCCATTCAACCATCTTCACACCGCAGCGCCATTCCGGCTGGCTCTGGTGCTCTATTCTTTATCCAAACCTTTTCAACGCTTGGTTTTGCCGTGCTTTATTCTACCTTGGTTCTTTATGCGACCAAGCGCTTAGGATTTAGCGAAAGCGATGCCAATGCCATGATGGGCGTATTTGGTGCGTTTAACTATGGTCTCCACTTGTTTGGTGGCTATCTCGGCGGCCGTTGTCTGAGCAACCGTAACCTCTTCATTTTAGGTATGGTATTGCAGGTGATCGGCTGTTACATGATTGCTGAGATGGGCGTATCTGGTCTGTATTGGGGATTGGCGATGTTCCTCACCGGCAGCGGATTAAACGTCACCTGCCTGAACATGATGCTGACTCAGCGCTTTGCGCCGGACGACGATCGCCGTGAGGGCGCATTCCTGTGGAACTATGCGGGCATGAACCTTGGCTTTTTTGCCGGTTTTGCCGTCGCCGGTTATTTCCAACTCAGTGAAAACTATCGTGCACTGTTCTTATTTGCCACTATCGGCAATGCGGTTGCCATTCTGGTGACGCTGTCGCGCTGGCAAATTTTGGCGGACATCAACACGCCGCTGAAGCAGGCATCGCGTAAATCGTTCTATTTGCGCATGCTTGCGGGCTTAGTGGTGTTGGTGGCATTGGTGCCGATTATTCGTGTGCTACTGACCCACGCCGATTTCAGCAGCTATTTTGTGGTGGTGCTCGGCATTCTGATTTTCATCATGCTGTGCATTATGACGCTGCGTCATCGTGAAGCCGACGAACGCCGCCGCATGGTTGCCTATCTGATTTTAGCCGCGGGCTCTCTGGTGTTTTGGTCACTGTATCAGTTGGCACCTATGGGGCTGATGCTGTTCTCTGAACATAATATCGATCTGAATGTTTATGGTCTGCGCGTGGCGCCTCAGTGGATTCAGAACATCAATACCGTCGTGATTGTCGTCGGCGGGCCGCTGATGGCGCTACTGTTTAAACGCCTGCGTGAACGTGGCTTAAACATTGATATACCTTTGCAATTTTGTGCCTCACTGTTTTGCATGGGATTAGGTATGCTGGTTCTGCCACTGGGGATCCAACTTGCAGGCGGTGATGGTTTAGTCGCATTCAAATGGATAGCGTTGAGCTATGTGCTGCAAAGCTTTGGTGAACTGATGATTTCGCCGATTGGTTACGCGATGATCGGCAAACTGGCACCGGCACGTCATCAAGGTTTGATGATGGGCTGTTGGATGATGGTAACCGGCGTGGCCTCCGTGCTGGCCGGATATGTTTCGGGGCTGATGCCGCAAAATAGCGGTAGTACGCCGTTGGAAACTAACCCAGGCTATAGCAGCGTATTCAATGCGCTAGGCTGGGGTTCTGTCGCTACGGGCGTAGTGTTGGTGTTGTTAATCCCGCTGCTGCGTCGATTAATTGCCCAACAGCGTCAGGCTAGCTAATACTGCAACGAGCGAACAATACGATTAAGACAGAAAAACTGGAGGCACGAAGTGGATATCATTTACTACCATCCGTTTTTTAATGCGCAGATTTGGCTGGATGGTATGCGGAAACGTTTACCGGAAGCGAATATTCGCCAGTGGCAGTCTGGGGATGATAAGCCCGCAGACTACGCGCTGGTTTGGCAACCGCCGTTTGAGATGCTGGCTAAGCGCCAAGATCTACGCGGTGTATTTGCGCTGGGCGCGGGCGTTGACGCGATTTTAGCTCAGGAAAGGGCAAATCCCGGAACATTGCCGAAAGGTGTTCCGCTGGTGCGTTTAGAAGACACAGGAATGGCTTTGCAGATGGAAGAGTATGCCGCTGCTGCTGCGCTGCGCTATTTCCGTCGCTTCGATGAGTATGACCTACAGCAGCGTCAGGGTGTATGGCAGTATCTGGCACCGCATGACGCCTCTCAGTTTGTGGTGGGTGTTTTGGGAGCGGGAGTTCTGGGCGGAAAAGTGGCGGAGCGGTTGGCTTCATTTGGCCTACAGGTTCGCTGCTGGAGCCGCACGGAAAAGCATTATAGCGACGTTCAGAGTTTCTTCGGTCAAGATCAGTTTGCGTCGTTCCTGCAAGGGACTCAGTTGCTGATAAACCTGCTACCGAATACGCCAGAAACCGTGGGTATTCTCGACCAGTCACTGTTTGCGCAGCTCAATGCGGGTGCCTATATCATCAACTTGGCGCGCGGTGCGCACATGAAAGAGGATGATTTGCTGGCGGCGCTGGAATCTGGACAGGTTGCTGCGGCAACGCTCGACGTGTTCGCCAAAGAACCTTTGGCGACCGATCATCCTTTCTGGAAACACCCTCGCGTGACGATTACACCACACATCGCCGCTATCACGCTGCCAGAGGTCGCGATGGATTATGTCGCACAGAACATCTTGGCGATTGAGGCGGGGAAAACGCCGGAAGGTGTAGTAAACATGGATTTAGGTTATTGATGCTTTAGAAAATATTCATTGCTGTATGAATACGTTCTATTTGCTAACCTTATAGGGACACGCCTGCTGGTGCCAAAACCAGCGGGCCTTAGACAGGAGAAGCCATGTATCCCGTAGATTTGCATATGCACACCGTGGCAAGTACCCACGCCTACAGCACCCTTCATGACTATATCGCCCAAGCAAAAAAGTGTGGCATCAAACTTTTCGCCATTACCGATCACGGCCCTGACATGGCCGATGCGCCGCATTATTGGCATTTTATGAACATGCGTGTGTGGCCACGTATTGTGGATGGCGTGGCTATTTTGCGCGGCATCGAATCCAATATTAAGAATACGCAGGGCGAAATTGACTGCACGGGGCGAATGTTAGACGAGATGGATCTGATTATTGCGGGATTTCACGAGCCGGTTTTTGCACCGCGCGATCGCGATAGTCATACCGAAGCTATGATTGCCACGATGGCCAATGGCGATGCAGACATTATTAGTCATCCGGGTAATCCGAAATTTCCAATCGATATTCGCGCGGTGGCTGAAGCCGCAGCGCGTTATAACGTGGCGTTAGAGCTGAATAACTCCTCATTCACACATTCTCGAATTGGCAGTGAAGCAAACTGTCGCGCCATTGCCGAAGCGGTGCGCGATGCCGGTGGCTATCTGTCGTTAGGGTCAGATTCGCACGTCGCATTTTCACTGGGTAGTTTTGATCACTGCGTCCGGATCATGAATGAGGTAAACTTCCCGCAGGATCGGGTGCTCAATGTAACGCCGCGCCGTCTGCTCGATTTTCTGGTTGAACGAGGGAAGAAAGCCATCCCCGAACTGACTGATTGGTAATCAACTAGCGATTTGCTTGAAGTGACAATGTCACATTTTAAGCCGTTTTTGTAGGCCACATTTTCAGGCCATATATTTCAGGATTAAAGATGAACGATTTTTCTATCATCTGCCGTTTGTTGGGAAGCCTGTTTTCCCGTCAGCCGCAGGATGCTGTACTGACTCCCGTATTTGATCTGATGGTGCAGGGTAAGCTTCAACAGTTTTGGCCCATTGAGCAAGACGCGCTGCTGACCCGTTTGCAAACCGCTGCTAAAGATCGCACCGCGTTAAGCGCTGATTACGACGCCATGTTTAGCGGTGCCGATGCGTCTGTCGATATACATCGGAGCGATTATCAAGAGAATGCGACCGAGCAGGAAGTTCGCGATTTCTTAACCCAGCGTGGAATGCCTTTAGGCGAGCAGCCTGCGGATGCCTTTGGGCAGTTGCTGCTGGCCGCATCATGGTTGGAAGATCAGTCTGCCGAAGACGAAGTTCAGGCACAAATCACGCTGTTCGATGAGTATTTGCTGCCGTGGTGCGGAAAGTTTCTGGGCAAAGTCGAAGCGCATGCCACCACGGCGTTTTATCGCACGCTGGCTGAATTGACGCGTGAAGCACTTCAGGCTATGTGGGATGAACTTTCTGAAGGCGAAGACTCTGCCGAAGACGCAGAATAAATGCTTCAATCTGATAAATAAAAAGCCGGTGTTCATAATTGAACACCGGCTTTTTATTATGGGAGAGAGCATTAGTCAGTGAAAGGAATAATGATTTCGCCCGGTTTAACTTCGATACCTTTAGCCAGTTTTTTCGCCAAGGCTTCTTTTTCGCTCTTATTCGGATCTAACGTATAAACGGCTTTTTCGTTGAAATAGGTTTTCAACGATTGGTTCAAATACGGAACCACCGCTTTCATCACGCCAGACATTTTTTCAGGTTTGACCGTGTAATCGGTTAATTCCATATCCCGCAGGAAAATGGCACCTTGCTCGCTGTTATAAACCGGCTGAGCCTGTAGCGTGATTTGCAGATCGCTGGTCTGTGGGCCGAGAATGGAGCTGATATTGACTTTGGCATGACCCGTTAGGGTAACTTTATTGGGATCAGTACGCCCAATTTGGCTGTTTAGTTGGTCGACGGTAATGTCGGCGTCAACTAATCCAGAGATACCAATTTGTTTCTGGAAATTATTATACTTTTGCAGATATTGGTTCATATCCTGCTCAGTAATGGTGTATTGGGTCAGTTTATTACAGGCTGCTAATACCAGCCCCGCAGCAACGATCCCTGCTATATAAATCGCCTTCTTCATATCATCTGACCTCTAAATACAGAATAAATAAGTGTGCTAATTAACATGCTGATGTTATCGACCTGATTGTGTCATAGATCTGCCAGAGAAAAAAATAACGTATGTTTCATCCTGTTAATACACATTTATGACAGGACGAGAGGCCTCTTTTTTCATAGATATTAAGGCAAAGTGTGCGAATGAATTTAGAGGGAACGCCCTGCGTTCTGAATCAGATAATGACGAAAATTCAGAACGCAGTAAGTAAGATTAAGATGATGTGCTTTAGTTTCCGCCCAGCACGGCAGGAGCGATGCTGCGTTGATTGAACTGCCAGTACAGGAGAATCAGCGTGAGCACGCCGACCACGCCGAGTAAAAACCAGGGCAGTTCAGGCGTTCCGAGCGCTTGACCGGTGTCATACATCCAGCCGCCGCCGGTATAGCCAATAGCGCCACCCAGCGCTAAGCCTAAACGGCTAAAGCCCATATAGCTGCCGCGCGCACGCGGGTCAGCCAGCGAGGCGCTTAACGTTTCACGTGCGGGTTCGGCAATAATGGAGCCAAAATAGAAGCAGCAAATTAAAATAAACAGCGTGCGAAGTTCCGTTGCGAGACCCACAGGGAACAGGCTGATGGTCATAATCAATAATCCAAACATCAGCCGTGTTTCGAGGCGGAAATGTTTTTCGCTCCAGCGAGCAATTGGGTAGAGCAGCGTTAGAGACAGCGTGGCTTCTATGGCGTACATCCATTTGACCGCCTTTGGCGTGCCGGCAATTTCGTTAACTATAATGGGCAGCATTAGCATCACCTGCACGGCAAGCATGTAGTAACCCGTCAGCGTCAGCACATAGAGCAGAAAACGGCGATCGCGAATGACGCGCATCATGCCTTCTTTGATCGGCGCACGAACTGTCGAAATTCGATAGGCGGGTAATAGCCACGCATTACAGGCCGCCGCTAGCACAAAAATGGCCGCACCCACCCAGCAGACATAGTGAAAGTCGTACTGAAGCAGCCAGCTACCGATCAGCGCGCCCACCACGGCACCGGCGCTGTCTTGCATCATCAACAATGAATAAAAGCGGCTACGCTCATGCGGGCGGGTCAGTTTAATCACCAGCGCGGTACGCGGCGGATCAAACAGCGTTCCACCCAGCGCAGAGAGCGCGCAGGAGAGCCACAGAATCCAAGGTTCGCTGGCAACCGCCATCGAGGCGAAACCCGCTGCACGCAACAACATGCCAATCACGATCATCGGTTTTGCACCAAAGCGGTCAGCGATGGCACCCCCAAAAATCCCTAATCCTTGCTGGACTAATTGTCGTAATCCCAGTGCCGCTCCCACGACCACCGCTGCCCAACCAAGTTGGTCGACGAAGCGAATTGAAATAAGAGGGAAAACGACAAAGAAACCGAGTACAACCAGTAAATTGTCTAATAATAAAAAGTACTTACCCAAGCTCCTAGCTTGCGACACCAGCGACATGTTTCACCATCAGCGAGAAAATAAAAAAGGAGGGATTGACTCGTTCATTTTCTACCCATTTTCAGCGTGGGTATAGGTTTGATTAATAATATTTTTCTGCAAATAGTCGACCTCATAATACTTTTCATTATGAGCAGTGAGAAATTAACCGTTAACTGGATTACAGAAATAGAAGAAAAAGGCCTTAACAGCAGCTAAGTGCGCAATATTGCTACAGCTAAGGTATTACCCGCCATACAAAGAGCGGTTATAGTGATAAGTAATAAAATGTTTGCATGTGGGGCTGGAGAATTGATGTTTGGCTATCACAATAGCGGGCCAAAAGTCCGTTTAACCACCGACCGTCTAGTGGTGCGTTTGGTTCATGACCGCGATGCCTATCGCTTGGCCGACTATTACGCAGAAAACCGCGAATTCCTAAAACCGTGGGAACCTGTACGCGATGAAAGTCATTGTTATCCTTCGGGCTGGCAGGCGCGATTAGGGCTTATCAATGAGCTGCAGAAACAGGGCAGCGCCTACTATTTTCTGTTGCTTGATCCCGATGAGAATGAAGTTCGAGGCGTGGCTAATTTTAGTAACGTGCTGCGCGGCTCTTTCCATGCCTGCTATCTCGGCTATTCACTCGGTGAGAAATGGCAGGGTCAAGGGTTGATGTATGAAGGTGCGCAGGCGGCAATTCGTTATATGTTTCGTCAGCAGCGGCTGCATCGAATTATGGCTAACTATATGCCGCATAACCAACGCAGTGGGGATTTGCTCAAACGTATGGGCTTTGAGAAAGAGGGCTATGCCAAAGATTATCTGCTGATTAACGGTAAATGGCAGGATCACGTTTTGACTGCGCTGGTTAATCGAGAATGGACTGCGCCGCGCTAACTGTTTGCGTTCACAAGGATCTAAGACCAATGAAAAACCCATTATCTGCACTGGAAGCTCGCGTGATTGGCTGCTTTCTTGAAAAACAGGTCACCACGCCCGATCAATATCCACTTTCGCTCAATGGCTTAACTACCGCCTGCAATCAGAAAACCAACCGTGAGCCGGTGATGGATCTCAGCGAGTCAGACGTACAGTCCACGTTGGATTTATTGATGAAGAAGCATCAGGTGCGCTCGTTAAGCATTCCGGGCAGTCGCGTGATGAAATATGAACATCGGTTCTGTAACTCCGAGTTTGGCAACCTGAAATTCTCTGATGCCGAAGTTGCGGTGGTGTGCTGCCTGTTACTTCGTGGGCCGCAAACCCCCGGCGAGTTGCGCACGCGAACCAACCGCATGCATGAGTTTAGCGATGTGACGCAGGTTGAACAGGTGCTCAATGACCTCGCTTCGCGCGAGGATGGCCCTTTTGTGGTTCGTCTAGAACGTGAAGCGGGTAAACGTGAAAGTCGCTATGCGCATCTCTTTAGCGGTGAGGTTGAAAACGTTGCGACCTCGCCTATTGAAAGTACCTACAGTGCGCCGGTTGATAATGGATTAGCCGAGCGTGTCGAAGCGCTTGAAGCCGAAGTGGCAGAGTTAAAAGAGCGCGTACAAAGTTTGCTGGATCACCTTGCTGATTAAGAGAACAAGAATGACGAAATTACGTATTGGCGTTGTTGGCTTAGGTGGTATCGCGCAAAAAGCCTATTTGCCTATTTTGAGTCAGGCAGAGCGCTGGCAACTGGTCGGTGGTTTTTCTCCCACGCTGGCTAAGGCGCAGGGGGTATGTGATAGCTACCGAATGACGGCATTTTCTCGGCTAGATGAACTGGCCGAACAGTGCGATGCGCTGTTTGTGCACAGCAGCACCAATACGCATTTCGACGTCGTGCGCGAGCTTTTGCAGCGCGGCAAACATGTTTATGTTGATAAACCGTTGGCGGAAACGCTCGATCAGGCCGAGCAGTTAATTGCGCTGGCTGAACAGAAAAATTGTCGTTTGATGGTAGGGTTTAATCGCCGGTTTGCGCCGCGCTATGTACAGATTAAACAGCAGGCTAGCGACGTAGCCGCAATTCGCATGGATAAACATCGACATCAAAATATTGGCCCCAAAGATGTGCGTTTCACCTTGCTGGATGACTATCTGCACGTGGTGGATACCGCACTATGGATGAGCGGTAAAAACTTAATGTTGAAGTCGGGAACTTTGCATACCAACGACGTGGGGCAAATGATTTATGCCGAGCATCATTTTAGCGCAGGGCAGATTCAGGTCACTACCTCTATGCACCGCGCGGCGGGCTCGCAACGTGAAGTGATGCAAGTTGTCAGCGGCGGGGCGATTTATGATGCGCAGGATCTTAGGAGCTTGCATATCGAACGCGACACAGTTTTGAGTGAATTGCCAATATCTGGCTGGCAATCAACCTTAGAACAACGAGGATTTGTTGGCGCAGTAAATCATTTCATCGACTGCGTTGAGAACCAAACGGCGCCAATAACCTCAGGCGAGCAGGCGATTGCTGCTCAGCGAATTATTGAAGGCTTACTTTCACAGTAGGCATATTGGCACACATTTTGTCCCTATCATCTTGGTTTGTAACATCTCTAACTAGATCTTCCGTGTGAGATAAGTAGACTAGTGCTCCTAAATTGCCCTTGCTGCATTCAGCAAGGGTCGCAACCGTTGAAAAAACTAACTCATGAATTTATTAAAATCACTGGCGGCGGTCAGTTCGATGACCATGTTTTCGCGCGTGTTGGGATTTGCGCGAGATGCGCTTGTGGCGCGTATTTTTGGTGCGGGAATGGCGACGGATGCCTTTTTTGTCGCATTTAAACTGCCGAATTTGTTAAGGCGTATCTTTGCCGAAGGCGCATTTTCTCAGGCATTTGTGCCTATTTTAGCGGAATACAAAAGCCAGCAGGGCGAAGAGGCAACGCGGACTTTTGTTGCCTACGTTAGCGGTATGCTTACGCTGGTGCTGGCGGTGGTGACCGTGCTGGGTATGCTCGCTGCGCCGTGGGTGATTTATGTGACCGCGCCGGGCTTTGTCGATTCGCCGGATAAGTTTGCGCTGACTTCGTCGCTTTTGCGCATCACGTTCCCCTATATCTTACTGATCTCTTTGGCCTCGTTAGCGGGCGCAATACTGAATACGTGGAATCGATTCTCGGTGCCGGCTTTTGCTCCGACCTTTTTAAACGTCAGTATGATCGGCTTTTCTCTGTTTGCGGCTCCGTATTTCCATCCGCCGGTGATGGCACTGGCGTGGGCGGTCACCGTGGGTGGCGTATTGCAGTTGGCTTACCAACTGCCACACTTGAAAAAGATCGGGATGCTAGTCCTGCCGCGTTTGAACCTGCACGATGCTGGCGTTTGGCGTGTGATGAAGCTGATGGGACCCGCCATTATTGGTGTTTCCGTGAGCCAGATTTCACTGATCATCAACACCATCTTCGCGTCATTCTTGGTGTCGGGCTCGGTTTCTTGGATGTACTACGCTGACCGTTTAATGGAGTTTCCATCTGGTGTTTTGGGCGTGGCATTGGGCACGATTTTGCTGCCGTCATTAGCGAAAAGCGTATCTAGCGGACGGCATGAAGAGTATTCCCGGCTGATGGATTGGGGGCTGCGTTTGTGCTTTGTGTTGGCGCTGCCGAGCTCAATTGCCTTGGGGATTTTATCTAAACCGCTGATTGCGTCGTTGTTCCAATATGGTCAATTCACCGCATTTGATACCGAGATGACGCAGCGAGCGCTGATTGCCTATTCAGTGGGTTTGATGGGACTTATTCTGGTGAAAGTGTTGGCACCCGGGTTTTACTCCCGCCAGAACATTAAAACACCGGTGAAAATTGCTATCGCTACCCTGATTCTGACTCAGTTGATGAACTTGGCTTTTATTGGGCCATTGAAACACGCAGGGCTTTCTCTTTCTATTGGGCTTGCGGCCTGCCTCAACGCCAGTTTGTTGTATTGGCAATTGCGGAAGCAAAAAATGTATACCCCTCAGCCGGGCTGGATTCTCTTCTTGGTTAAGCTGGTGGTCGCGGTTGCTATCATGACCGTGGTGCTCATCGGCATGATGTGGTTTATGCCCGCGTGGGACTCAGGCAATATGCTGATGCGTTTATTACGCTTGATGGCGGTGGTGGTGGTGGGCGCGGGCTCCTATTTTGCAGCATTGGGGCTGCTTGGGTTCCGCGTACGAGACTTTACGCGCAACGTTGTGGTGTGATGATTTTTGTTAGGTAATAAAAAACCGGCCATGTAGGCCGGTTTTTTTATGTCAGAACAGTATGACTTCAGTACAACATGACTGATGATAAACGAATTACATACGTTCTACGGTTTCGATACCCAGCGTATTTAAGCCAGTTTTCAGCGTTCTTGCCGTCAGCGCAGCTAATTTCAGGCGACTATTACGTTGCTCTTCGCTCTCAGCCGTCAGGATTGGGCACGCTTCGTAGAAGCTTGAGAACAGACCCGCTAAGTCATACAGGTAGGTACACATGACGTGCGGAGTGCCTTCACGAGCGACCTGAGTAATGGTTTCTTCAAACTGAATCAGGCGAGCAGCCAGCGCTTTTTCGCGATCTTCAGTCAGGACGATATCACCGGTCAGGGATTTTTCATCAATACCGGCGCGTTTGAAGACGGAAGACACACGCGTATACGCGTATTGCATATACGGCGCGGTGTTGCCTTCGAACGCCAGCATATTGTCCCAGTCGAAGATGTAATCCGTGGTACGGCTTTTTGACAGATCCGCGTATTTCACGGCGCCAATGCCAACAACGTCAACCAGCTTCGCCAACTCTTCGCTGCTTAAATCTGGGTTTTTCTCTGCGATCAGTTTGCCCGCGCGTTCAACCGCTTCGTCCAGCAGATCAGACAGTTTAATAGTGCCGCCTGAACGGGTTTTGAATGGCTTACCGTCTTTGCCTAACATCATGCCGAACATGTGATGTTCGAGGCTGACAGAGTCTGGTACGTAGCCCGCTTTACGCACGATAGTCCATGCCTGCATCAAATGCTGGTGCTGACGGGAATCGATGTAGTAAAGCACGCGGTCTGCGCCCAGCGTTTCGTAACGGTATTTCGCACAGGCGATATCGGTGGTGGTATACAGGTAGCCGCCATCCTTTTTCTGGATGATGACGCCCATAGGTTCACCGTCTTTGTTTTTGTATTCGTCGAGGAATACAACGGTAGCGCCTTCGCTTTCTACCGCTAAGCCTTTGGCTTTCAAATCTGCAACGATGCCAGGCAGCATGCTGTTGTATAGGCTTTCACCCATGACGTCATCTTTGGTTAAGGTGACGTTCAGACGCTGATAGTTTTTCTGGTTTTGCGACATAGTGATGTCGACCAGTTTGCGCCACATTTCGCGGCAGTATTCGTCGCCGCCTTGCAGTTTAACTACATAGGCACGTGCGCGCTCAGCAAACGCGGCATCTTCGTCATAATGCTTTTTCGCTTCGCGATAGAAGGCTTCCAAATCGGAAAGGTCCATTTCATTCGCGTGCTCGTTCTGCATTTTTTCCAGATAGGCGATCAACATGCCGAACTGGGTACCCCAGTCGCCGACGTGGTTAGCGCGAATGACGTTGTGGCCGAGGAATTCTAAGGTACGAACGGATGCGTCACCGATGATGGTGGAGCGCAAATGACCAACGTGCATCTCTTTAGCGACGTTTGGTGCGGAGTAGTCAACCACGATAGTTTGTGGTTTCACCGGAGCAACGCCTAAACGTTCATCCGCCAGCGCAGCTTCGACCTGTTTTGCCAGCCATGCAGGATCTAAGAAGATATTAATAAAACCCGGACCCGCGATTTCAACTTTGTTCGCGATACCGTCTAGCTCAAGATGGGTCAGCACCTGCTCTGCCAGTTGTCGTGGAGCAATACCCAGAATCTTTGCCGCGCCCATGACGCCATTGGCCTGATAGTCGCCGAATTGCGCTTTCGCGGATTGACGGACAAGAGCTTCGCTGTTAGCAGGAGCGCCTGCAGCCACCAGAGCTTGGGTGACTTTATCTGAAAGAAGTGCCTGAATATTCACCGGGTTACCTTAAGTTTGTAACGCCAGTCGTGCGTGACGACGGCGTTTTATATGTGAGATCGTTAATCGAGGTGCATTCACACCAAAACAGCCGATAATTATATGTCAATTCGCGGCGTGAGTCAGCAAGCATGCGCTTATACAGCGAAGATAGCCGCCATAAATAGGACGTGGAAGTCTGTGAAAAGAGCAGGTAAAGTACGCAGCCTTGCGGATAGCGGAGAACCGAGAAAATGACATTTTTGGCAGAGATTGAAACACTGCGCGATTTAGATGCAGATTTGGATCGTTTTACCACGCTGCTACAGGGATTTGCTGATAAGCTTGAGCTCGATTTATCGGCATTCAGTGCGGACCATATCTCTTTGCGCTGTCACCAGAATGCCACGGCCGAACGTTGGCGAGCTGGGTTTGAACTCTGTGGTTCTTTGCTGTCTGAAAATATGATTAACGGACGGCCCATTTGTTTGTTTGATCTCAACCAGCCGCTGCGCGTAGGCCCGTGGCTGGTTGACTGTGTGGAGCTGCCTTATCCGGGTGAGAAACGCTATCCACACGAAGGCTGGGAGCATGTTGAATTGGTGATTGGTGGCGATCCGGCAACGTTGCATCCGCGCGCTCTAGAATTGCTGTCAGACTCGGCACTGCTGGCGCCGGGCATCAAGTTGAAATTCAGCAGTCCCAAAGGGGAACAAGAACGTTTGCCAAACCCGACGTTGGCGGTCACTGACGGTGAAGTGACGATAAAATTCCATCCTCATTCTATTCGTGAAATTGTAGCGAGCGAACAGCAGTAAGCTGCAGTTCAACGTAAAAAAGCGCCATTCCGTTGCGGGATATGGCGCTTTTTTTATGGGAAATTACAGCGCGTTGATGGCATTTTCCATGCGGTCGAGCGCTTTGTTCAGCAGGTCGCGATGGCAGCCAAAATTGATGCGCACAAATTTAGCATCACCGAAATCCGCACCCGGTGACAGACCGACGCCGGCCTGTTCGAAGAAGGCATGTGGATTATCAACCGGCAGTTCGGATGCATCGACCCACGCTAAATAGGTGGCGGCGAGATTAACCGTAGACAGGCCTTTCATGGCATTAATGCGCTTCACCAGCAGGTCGCGGTTGCCACGCAGATAATCAAGCTGTGCGTCAAGCCACGGCTGCCCATCACGGTAGGCTGCTTCAGCGGCAACGTAGGCCAAAATATCCACATTAGGAACTAGCCCTGCGCGTTCTGTGTTGAAACGGTCGCGGAGGTTTTTATTCGGGATAATGGCAATAGTCGCGCCGAGTCCGGCAATGTTATAGGTTTTTGATGGTGCCATTAGCGTGATGCTGCGCTGGGCTGCATCGTCGCTCAGAGAGGCGATAGGAATATGTTTTACACCGGGCTCTAGCAGCAGATCGCAATGAATTTCATCAGAACAAATAACGAGATCGTGACGCTGAGCAAAGGCGAGCTGAGCTTCAAGTTCTTCACGTGTATAAACCGTGCCGCCTGGGTTATGCGGGTTGCATAGCATCATTAATTTTTCATTGCCAGTGAGCCGTTGCTCAGCGCTGTCTAAATCCATGACCCAGCGTTGATCGCGTAGCTTCACCGGAATTGACAGCTGTTGACGATGGGCAAAGCGGGATGATTTAACAAACGGCGGATAGATTGGGAAGGGGGCCAGCGTGTGCTGCTGAGGATCGGTAAAGGCACGAACGCTTAGGTTCAAGCCGCAAACCATACCCGGTAAGAAGACTAGCCATTCAGGTTTTACATCCCACTGATATAAATTGCGCATGCGCTCAATAAATATACTCACCAATTCTTGTGATGGATCACCGTAGCCAAATACGCCCTCAGCAACGCGTTTTTGCAGTGCATCAATAACAGCCGGTGGGGAACGGAAATCGGTATCAGCGACCCACATCGGAATGATGTCTTTGTTCGCATATTTGTTCCATTTCTGGCTATCACTGTGACTTCTGTCGACCCATTCATCAAAATTGAATGTCATAGTATTCATCCTTTAGTAGGCTTAGTTCCTGCCCCAGTAGGCAATAGTAAAACAGACGGTAAAAACGTCATGGCGATGATTAATGTGCGTTTTTCTGCCGGTTTGCATGAGTGTTCTTAAGCGTATCAAGAGTTCGTTACTGGGAACGATACTTATCACGTTTTTTTGTCAGCCTACGCGAGAAGGTTCCACTTTCTCAAGTGTCATTACGTTGGAATGAAAAGTTTTCACGTAACGTAGTCTGTTTTGGCGGTTTTTTTTGGAGGTTTTTTCATTATGAAATTGGAAATTTGTTGCTTCGGGGTGGAATGTGCCCTGACGGCGGAGCGCGCAGGTGCAGATCGTATCGAGCTTTGCGCAAGCCAGTTAGACGGTGGTTTAACGCCAAGCTACGGGACCTTGAAACTGGCTCGTGATAAGGTTTCTATTCCCGTACATCCGATTATTCGTCCGCGCGGCGGAGATTTTTGCTACAGCTATACTGAATTTGAAGTGATGAAAAATGACATGGCGATGATCCGCGATATGGGATTCCCCGGCGCTGTCATCGGCATGTTAGATGCTGAAGGGCATATTGATTTGCCAAGAATGCGTGAGCTGATGCAGCTGAGCGGTAATATGGCGATCACGTTCCATCGTGCTTTTGATATGTGCGTGAGCCCACTCGTTGCGTTGAGCCAGTTGACCGATTTAGGGATTGCGCGCATTCTGACATCGGGTCAGCAGCAAAGCGCAGAAGTTGGCTTACCGTTGCTTAAAGAGTTGCTGAATGAAACCCAAGGGCCGGTGATTATGGCGGGTGCTGGGGTGCGTTTAACTAACCTGCATAAATTCCAAGAGATTGGTTTGACTGAAGTACATAGTTCTGCGGGCCATATGGTGCCGTCAGAAATGCGCTACCGTAAAGCGGGAGTGACGATGTGCTCAGACAGTGAGTTTGATGAGTTTACGCATTATTGCGTCGATGGCGAAGTGGTCGAAGCAATGAAAACCGCGCTAAGTCTCGGTGAACCGTATCCACGTTCTGCATAACGCAGAGGTGTGTTGAGCAGTTCCAGTAGAAGTAGTACGAATTTTAGTGGATGTCTCACTAAACAGTATGGCCCCAACAATTGTTGTTGGGGCTTTTTTTCGTTTAATGCTTAGGGTTTACGCGCCACGATGACCGCACGGATAGGGGCAGGATAGCCTTCTACGGTTTTCGTCTGATCATTAGGGTCAAGGAACTCCGCCAATGATTCGCTGATCATCCAGTCGGTGCGGCGCTGCTCGTCCAGCGTAGTCACGCAAGAATCAACGATGCGGACATCCACAAAACCGCATTTTTCGAGCCATTTTACCAAGGCCTTTGCCGAAGGAATAAAATAGACGTTGCGCATTTGCGCGTAGCGGTCGCCGGGCACCAAGACCTGATTTTCATCGCCTTCGATGACCAATGTTTCAAGCACCAGTTCGCCATCTTTAACCAGCTGGTTTTTTAACTGATAGAGGTGATCAAGTGGGGAACGACGATGGTAGAGCACGCCCATCGAGAACACGGTGTCAAAGGCAGCCAACTCCGGCAGTTGTTCAATGCCAAGTGGGAGTAAGTGTGCCCGTTGATCGCCACCTAATAGTTTGCGCACAGCTTCAAACTGGCACAGGAAAAGCTGCATGGGATCGATGCCCACAGCAAAATGGGCACCGGCACCAATCATGCGCCACAGGTGATAGCCACTGCCGCAGCCAACATCAAGGATAGTGCGGCCTTCCAACGGGGAAATATGCGGCAAAACACGTTCCCATTTCCAATCAGAGCGCCATTCGGTATTGATATGAATGCCGTACAAATCGAATGGGCCCTTACGCCACGGCATTAGCGCGCGCAGCATTTTTTCGATGCCTTCTTTTTGCCCTGGGCCGAGCTCAGGTTCCGCTTGAGCACTGACGCCGTGAAGTAAATCTAAAGTATGAGGTGTGATTTCGGGAAGGCGATCGACGGCGTTAAACCAATCTTTAAATTTTCCGTGCAGCGACTCGCGCTGCCACGCGGCCAGCTGTGCCGGTAACACTTCCAGCCAGTGGCTGAGCGGACTATTGGCAATACGCTGATAAAAATTACCAAACTCGATCATGCGACGACGTCTCCTTTCACGGCTAACAAGGAGCCGAAGTTAAAGCATTGGAACCAGATTTCTGCGTGCTCAAATCCGGCCTGATTCAGGCGATTTTTATGGGTTTCTACCGAGTCTGTCAGCATCACATTTTCTAGCATGCTGCGCTTCTGGCTGATTTCTAGTTCGCTATAGCCGTTGGCACGTTTGAAGTCGTGGTGCATGTTAAATAGCAGTTCGCCGAGCGTTTTATCTTCAAAATTAAACTTCTCGGAGAGGACCAATACACCACCCGGCAATAGTCCCTGATAGATTTTATTCAGCAGCGATTGGCGCTCTTCGGGAGCTAAAAATTGCAGCGTGAAATTGAGAACCACCATCGAGGCGTTTTCAATATGAATATTTTGAATATCGGCTTCGATAACGTCGACGGGGGTCTGGGCGCGGAAAGCGTCTATATGGCGGCGGCAGCGCTCCACCATCGCAGGGGAGTTATCCACGGCGATAATCTGGCATCCTTCGGCGTGAATATTGCGTCGCATAGATAACGTCGCTGCGCCCAACGAACAGCCCAAGTCATACACGTTAGTATTTGGCTGTGCAAAACGTTCTGCCAACATCCCGATCATTGAGATGATGTTGGAATAACCCGGCACCGAGCGCTGGATCATATCGGGAAAAACTTCAGCGACGCGCTCGTCAAAAGTCCAATCGCCGAGCTTAGCAATCGGGGCCGAGAAAAGCGTATCGCGGTCAACGCCTTTCTTATCATCAAAAGTGTTATCAGAATGAGTATCGCGGTTTGACATAAACAGATGCATGCGGTTTCAACAAAGGGCGCACATTTTATCAGATAAACCCCTGCTAGGGCTATTCCCTTGCGAGGAAGAGGGTTGTGAGGGCGGCGATAGTGCATTGATAGCGTTAATAAGCGCGTTGACGAATGGATAAACTGGCAACAACCAGTTCGCTTAGCATGAACTTTGGCTTGATTGCAATAGGTCGGAAGTGATACAAAGCAGCCCGCAATGTAAATAAAATAATACGATGCGCCACGATTCAGCGTTCACACAGCGCGAATGACGCTATCGCACAGAGGATAAAATGGGCGATCTGCAACAAGAAGAAACCCTACAACGGGGATTAAAAAAT
This sequence comes from Hafnia sp. CBA7124, assembly GCF_002355555.1. Lineage (NCBI taxonomy): Bacteria > Pseudomonadati > Pseudomonadota > Gammaproteobacteria > Enterobacterales > Hafniaceae > Hafnia > Hafnia sp. CBA7124. The sequence continues at coordinate 1,962,621 of NZ_AP017469.1, forward strand.
AGACACATCCAACTGATTGCACTCGGAGGTGCGGTTGGTACGGGGCTATTTTTGGGTATTGCGCAAACCATTAAAATGGCAGGCCCGTCGGTGCTGCTGGGTTACGCTATTGGTGGCTTTATCGCATTTTTAATCATGCGCCAACTGGGTGAAATGGTGGTTGAAGAGCCAGTAGCAGGTTCATTTAGCCACTTTGCCTATAAGTACTGGGGAAGTTTTGCCGGTTTCTTAGCGGGCTGGAATTACTGGGTTATGTTCGTGCTGGTCGGAATGGCGGAACTAACTGCGGTGGGCATCTACATCCAATATTGGTGGCCGGATATTCCAACGTGGGTGTCGGCGGCTGGCTTCTTTGTGATCATCAATATCGTCAATTTGGTCAACGTTCGCGTATACGGTGAAACTGAGTTTTGGTTTGCGATCATCAAAGTCGGTGCAATTATTGGCATGATTGTCTTTGGTGCATGGATGTTAGCCTCCGGTTCTGGCGGCCCGCAGGCAAGCATCACTAACCTATGGACCCAAGGCGGCTTTTTACCGAATGGTTGGCATGGCTTAATCATGGCTATGGCGGTAATTATGTTCTCCTTTGGTGGTCTTGAGCTGGTAGGGATTACTGCCGCAGAGGCAAGCGAACCGCGCAAAAGCATTCCTAAAGCCACCAATCAGGTGGTCTACCGTATTCTGATTTTCTATATCGGCTCACTGACCGTTTTGCTGTCTCTCTATCCGTGGCAAAACGTTGTGCAGGGCGGAAGCCCGTTTGTCATGATTTTCCATGCGCTGGATAGCAACTGGGTAGCTACCGCGTTAAATATCGTGGTTCTTACCGCTGCGCTGTCTGTTTATAACAGCTGTGTGTATTCTAACAGCCGTATGCTGTTTGGATTAGCAAAGCAAGGTAATGCGCCAGCGGCATTGACGAAAGTGAACCGCCGTGGCGTACCGATTCTGTCAATTGGTCTTTCTGCCTTAACAACGTCAGCGGTAGTTTTGATTAACTATATTATGCCGGGTGAGGCTTTTGAACTGTTGATGGCGCTGGTGGTATCTACGCTGGTTATTAACTGGGTGATGATCTGTATGGCTCACCTCAAGTTCAAAGCGGTCAAAAATCAGCAGGGCGTAGCAACCGCGTTCAAAGCGCTTTGGTATCCGTATGGTAATTACTTATGTTTGGCTTTCTTGGGGCTAATTCTGGTGATCATGTATATGACACCGGGGATTCGGATTTCAGTGATCCTGCTTCCAATTTGGGTAGCTGTTCTGTGGATCGGATTCATGCTTTCTCGTAAGAAAAACAAAGCGTAACCTGCGAATCTCTGAGCAAAAGGCTATCTTCGGATGGCCTTTTTTGTTAAGTCATTTGGCTGAAAATAAAAAACCTCGCGGGTATGCGAGGTTTTTTATTTTGTGACTGCGGCTGGTGACCGCCGTGCACGTTAGTATTCTTCAACTACACAAATATAAGGCGGCAGAGCGAGCAAGTCAATTTATTGACGGTTACAACAAACTTAATAAATTTTACCATAAATACTGGTTGTATATACAGTGTCGTGGCATATAATCATTTCTGTTGGAATGAATAACGTGCTTTGAGCCGCAATCGGGCAACGAGTTTCAAGCCCTAGCCAATAGCGAGTGGTGTCGATTGGTGCCTTAACTCAAGGAAGCACGTTAGTATTTTTCAACAATCCGATGGCTGATAGGCAGCGGAAAGGCAAAGCCATCGTTAGTGCTCCTGACTAGGAGAGAGCGTATGAAATTTCTAGAACTTCTTACCGTTCTTGCAAAGTTCATGGTTGCTGCGTTGCAACTGCTTGAAACAGCATTGAGATTTATTAGCTGATTTGGGTCGCATCTAAGGAGGAGAGGGAACTCTCCTCCTTTAACAAAAATAGGTGACTGAGATGCCTTAATCTAAGGTAAGCATCTGATCCCACGGCAGATAAAACAGATTAGCGATCACCATCAGTACTAGAGATATATAGGTCGCACTCATTCCCGAGCGACGCCAGCGAATTTCACGGTGACGTAAACCGTAGGAATGCATTAGCCGACCCGCGATCAGTAAAATTCCGCATACGTGGATCATCCAAATCAGTGAACCATTCATTTCCATCATCACCAGCAGTATCGCGGCAATAGGAATGTATTCAACGGCATTGCCATGTACGCGAATTGCGGTTTGTAGCTCATAAAAACCGCCGTCACCGTAGGCAACGCGATACTGCATACGCAGTTTAACAACGTTCAAAGATAGCTTGATCAACAACAGTGCGCCGAGCACGACATAAAGCGCGCTTACCATTTTTAGCTCCATTGCCCAATAATTTACCTACGGATGAATAATAGCGGGCCCAAAGAGCATTGTCCTTAGGAAATATCGTTGTAAGTAAAATAGTTAGCTCGTTAAAGCATCAGTCAGTTTGGGGTTGTGATGCAGGTATTGAAAATTCGCCGCCGATCAAAACATATCTGCTTGCAAAGGCCAATCGGGTTGAGGCGGTAAATTGCGGATGTGTTTGGCAAGAAGTGGCCAAAGCGCTCGTGCCTGCTGTGGTGCATCGGTGCAGTCTGGTGTATGAATGAAAAGGTAGGGCGTATTGGTACTACTCCATTCCGCCAATTTATTTCCCCATTGATCCAACCAGCGACGATTGTCATCTAGCACATCGCCTCCGACAAAACGGATGAGCGGGTTTTCAGCCGTTAAAACAGCATGTACGGGAAGTTTTGGTTTCTTTTGCTGTGCATCACGAACTGCCGAAGTATGCGGTACGGCATGATGAACGGGTCTGCTATCTAACATCACGCGGTTTATTTTCCGCTCATAAAGCCCACGGTTAAGCGCACGCTCAGCATCGCCTTTAGCAAAGAAGTCGGGGTGACGAACTTCAACGCCGTAGGTGAACTCTGTTGGCAGTGAGTCTAAAAATTGCCATAGGCGGGGTAAAAATTGTGGCGAAAATGCAGCAGGAAGCTGTAACCAAAACTGCCCGATGCGCGAATGAACTGGAGAGAGGCTGCTAAAGAAATCCTGCAGATGGTCGTCACAATGGGTTAATGCGGCCTGATGGCTTATCGCGGATGGAAATTTGAAGCAAAACCGAAAATTATCCTGAGTCATATCGCGCCAGCGTCGTGATAGTTCCTGTTTGGGCAGCGCGTAAAACGTGGTGTTGCCTTCAACACAGTTGAAGTATTGGCTGTAATCCGCAAGATCGTTAAGCCCGATTTTATGCCAGGCTGCGTGTTGCCACTGTGGAAGGCCGATATATATCATGATGTCGATATCTCTCCAGAAGAAATGCTGGGGAAATATAACATAAAATGAATATTAGCGGGCTAGGCAAAAACGTAAATAGGCTTAATTATATAAGCCCATTTACAATGCGTGTATTATTTGAAATCTACGACCATTTGCTCAGGTATCGATTGATTTGCCGTGGTGGCAACGCATTTAGCCACATAGTCGGTAAATCGAGGCGGCGCAGATATTCCAAGCCCGAGTAATTTTTCGTTAGAAAAACGAACATTAAGAATTGAGAACTCACCATAGAGGCGCATCGCTCGCAACATCAATCGCTCGTTACATTGTCCAAATATACCTTTAAAGCTTTTTCTGGATTTAACTAATTCGATATATTCTACTTGTTCATAAGAGAGATTAACCGGTTTTGTTTCTGTTGCCTGGGCAATAGCACTGTCTATTTCACCGAAAGTGACACTGCCAGCTTCGCCCGCTGAAATATGAAATATTTTTTCATTCATATTCTCTTTTTGTAGGAGAAGAAGAAGGGCATCGGCACAGTAATCAACGGGAATAACATCAATCTTATCATCCATTGAACACATAAATTTGCCCAACATTAGCGCCATACGGAATACCCAGAATATGCTGGTGGACGGTTTACAGCCTTGCTCGCTGTGGCCAACAATAATGGAAGGCCTTGCAATCACTAACGGTAAATCAGGACACTCTGCCAGCATACGGTTTTCGATAACAGACTTTGAATAGGTGTACTGAACCAGATGTTCGTTTTCATCTTTTAACGTCAGGCTTTCGGTGACGACAGAGCCAGCCTCTGGCACACATGACATCGCAGTGCCAACATGAACGAATCGCTGGAGTTTCGCGTATTTAGACATGTGAGTGGCGAATTTTAATGTGCCTTCAACGTTTACTTTCCAAATGAGAGGGTTTTCGCCAAACGAAGCGATAGCTGCGCTATTAATAACGTGAGTTATATTGTTTAATCTTTCATCGTGAATAAAACCATCAGGGTCAGAAAGATCGCCGATGAGAATATTATCACTCGTTAATTTTTCTAATGTTTTTTCAGTGCAACCAAAATTAACCAGATTCTTTTTTATCCTAGCTAAAGCATTTTGCGAATTATCTGAGCGTACTAAAAGAAGAAGAGATACTGGCTTGTCATCAAGCAATACTTTTGCGAGTACGGCACCGCCTAAAAAGCCCGTTGCCCCAGTAATAAGTAGATTCATTTTTTCATTTCCAATGCTAGATAAGATATTCGAGAGTATTTTATTCCTGAATGGTTAAACGATTAGTAAATGAAAAAAGGGAGTCATTGCTATTTAATCTGAGTTTTATTTATTTTAATTAATTTTCTGTACACTTTTCAGTATATAAAAATATAAATATTTTATTTGTATTCGTTACTTACAAAATAATGTCGCGTTTGTTGGTTTTTGACATATCTATTTAACCTTGGTTGAACTATCTATCGGATTGAATCGGTAGGTGCCCTCTGCGTCATGTGATTAAGATGCACGCCTATTAGTGTGTCGATAAATTCGCTATTTTGATTTTTAGATCTATCGATGATGCATGCGGCTATGGGGTCTATGGATGCTATTCTATTTCAATGAAGTCATGCTGCTGGTCTTGTGGTGAGATCGCTTCGCGAATGAAAGTTTATTGTACTTATTTGATTCTTATCAAATCGTAGACCTCCATCATGGCGCAAAAATGGGAACTCGCTCATTATCAGTATGTAGAAATAGCCAGTAAAGCGGTGGCGGTGTAACAGGGTTTTAGCTCAAAGATAACGCGAACTAAGCCCATTAAACGTAACGGGATGTGGCTACGGCTCGGTAGCGATATTCTGTAATTCGTTAATTTAAAAAGAAAATGCATTGTATCAATAAGTTAACAAACAGTGCTGCATCGAATGCAGAGAATATAAACTGTTTTGATAAGGTGGCGAGAATCCGCGCAAAGTGCGCGTCTGCTCTTATCGCAGCGGCGAATTTCCTTTATAATAGCCGCCTTTTTTCATCGAACATGTAATCTATCACTGCTATGCCGATCTACGAATACGCTTGTAGCGAATGCAATCATCAGTTAGAGAAATTGCAAAAAATGGCCGATGCGCCGTTGGTTGATTGTCCGGCGTGTGGCAGACCGACGCTGAAAAAACGCGTTTCTGCTGCGGGTTTCCAACTCAAGGGAACCGGATGGTATGCCACTGACTTCAAGCCGAAGTCAGGAAAATCAGAGAATTAGCACGACTCGAGTTTAAAATTATAGGGCTGCACAGGCAGCACCCATCCGGGTATATGCTCGGATGTGGCATCGGTGAAGTACATAAGAAAGCCAAAGGATATCGTTATGCGTACTAATTATTGCGGGCAGTTGAATTTGTCCCATGAGGGTCAGGAAGTCACGCTTTGCGGTTGGGTACATCGCCGCCGCGATCTGGGTGGTTTAATCTTCATCGATCTGCGTGACCGTGAAGGCGTGGTACAGGTATTCTTCGATCCTGATCATAAAGAAGCGTTCCAGCAAGCTTCAGAGCTGCGTAACGAGTTCTGCGTGCAAATCACGGGTACCGTTCGTGCGCGTCCAGATAGCCAAAAAAATAAAGACATGTCCACCGGTGAAGTGGAAGTGTTTGGTCATGCTCTGACAATCATTAACCGTTCAGAACCCCTGCCGTTAGACTTCAACCAGACTAACAGCGAAGAAAACCGCCTGAAGTATCGTTATCTTGATCTGCGTCGCCCTGAGATGGCACAGCGTCTGAAAACGCGTGCGCGCATTACTGCGTTTGTGCGTCGTTTCATGGATAACCACGGTTTCCTAGATATCGAAACCCCGATGCTGACCAAGGCAACGCCTGAAGGTGCTCGTGATTATCTGGTACCAAGCCGCGTGCATAAAGGTAAATTCTACGCGCTGCCACAGTCTCCACAGCTGTTTAAACAGCTGCTGATGATGTCTGGCTTTGACCGTTATTATCAGATCGTTAAGTGCTTCCGTGATGAAGACCTGCGCGCTGACCGCCAGCCTGAATTCACCCAGATCGATGTGGAAACTTCTTTCATGAGCGCAGAACAAGTGCGTGAAGTGATGGAAGAACTCGCTCGTTCTCTGTGGCAGGAAATCAAAGGCGTCGATCTGGGTAAATTCCCTGTTATGACGTTTGCTGAAGCGATGCGTCGTTATGGCTCCGACAAACCAGACCTGCGCAACCCGCTGGAGCTGGTTGACGTTGCTGATTTGGTGAAGGACGTTGATTTTAAAGTCTTCTCCGGCCCAGCTAACGATCCTAAAGGTCGCGTCATTGCATTACGTGTACCGGGTGGCGCACACCTGACGCGTAAAATCATTGATGAATACGGCCAGTTTGTCGGTATCTATGGCGCTAAAGGTTTGGCATGGATGAAGGTCAATGACCGTACCGCAGGAATGGAAGGGGTTCAAAGCCCAATTGCTAAGTTCCTGAATGCTGAAGTTTTAGAATCCATTCTGGAACGTACCGGCGCACAAAATGAAGATATTCTGTTCTTCGGCGCAGATACTAGCAAGATAGCCACCGATGCTATGGGCGCGCTGCGTCTGAAAGTGGGTCGTGAGCTGAAAATCACTAACGAAAACAGCTGGGCACCGCTGTGGGTTGTTGATTTCCCAATGTTCGAAGACGATGGTGAAGGCGGTTTAGCTGCGATGCACCATCCGTTTACCGCGCCTCGCGATATCTCTCCAGCTGAGCTGAAAGCACATCCAGTTGGCGCTATTGCTAACGCCTATGACATGGTCATGAACGGCTATGAAGTGGGCGGTGGTTCTGTGCGTATTCATAACGGTGAAATGCAGGAAACCGTATTCGGTATTCTGGGGATTACCGAGCAGGAACAACGTGACAAGTTTGGCTTCCTGCTGGACGCGCTGAAATATGGTACGCCTCCACATGCAGGTCTGGCATTTGGTCTGGATCGTCTGGTGATGTTGTTAACCGGTACCGATAATATCCGTGATGTTATCGCATTCCCTAAAACAACGGCTGCAGCTGACCCGCTGACCGATGCGCCAAGCTTTGCAAATCCTGCATCGTTGCAGGAACTCTCTATCTCTGTGGTTGCCAAAAAAGGCAGCGCAGACGACGCAGAGAAAGCCTAATGGCATATAAGCGTCCTGAGTCGATTCTGGTGGTCATTTATGCCCGCCAGAGTGGTCGGGTGCTGATGTTACAGCGGCGCGACGATCCTGATTTCTGGCAGTCGGTGACCGGCAGTTTAGAAGAGGGTGAATCTGCGCCGCACGCCGCACAGCGTGAAGTAAAGGAAGAAGTCGGTATTGATATTTCAGGTGAAAGCCTGTCATTGATGGACTGTCAGCACTGTGTGGAGTTTGAGTTATTTGCGCATTTGCGCCATCGCTATGCACCCGGTGTAACGCGCAATTTGGAGCACTGGTTCTGTTTGGCGCTGCCGTCAGAGAGAGAAATTCCGCTGACGGAACATCTGGCTTATCAATGGCTAGACGTTGAGCAGGCTGCCCAGCTCACCAAATCGTGGAGCAACCGGCAGGCGATTGAAGAACTCGTTCATTGATTAAGTGCCTGTGTGGCAAGCCGTGTTGAGCCAATAAGCTTGGCGGTTTGTCACTATTCATCCTAACAGGCGTAAAGTTTGTCATTTTTAAAGCCCTACGGCTTTTACCGGAGAAACATATGGCAGGTCATAGTAAGTGGGCCAACACGAAACACCGTAAAGCTGCGCAGGATTCTAAGCGCGGTAAAATCTTCACCAAAATTATTCGCGAGCTGGTTACCGCCGCGAAATTAGGTGGTGGTGATCCGGGTGCGAACCCACGTCTGCGCGCAGCAATTGATAAAGCGCTGTCTAACAACATGACCCGCGATACGTTGAACCGTGCAATCGCGCGTGGTGTGGGCGGTGATGATGATACCAATATGGAAACCATCATCTATGAAGGTTACGGTCCTGGCGGTTCTGCGATTATGGTGGAATGTCTGAGTGACAACCGTAACCGTACCGTGGCTGAAGTGCGTCATGCCTTCACTAAAACCGGCGGTAACTTAGGCACTGACGGTTCAGTTTCTTATCTGTTTGCCAAAAAAGGTGTGATTTCCTACGCACCGGGCCTAGATGAAGATACCGTGATGGATGCCGCGCTGGAAGCTGGTGCTGATGACGTTGTCACCTATGACGACGGCGCTATCGACGTGTTCACTCCGTGGGAAACCTTCGGTGAAGTGAAAGATGCGTTAGATGCTGCCGGTCTGGTTGCCGAATCTGCTGAAGTTTCTATGATCCCTTCTACTAAGGCAGAAATGGACGAAGAAACCGCACCAAAACTGATGCGCCTGATCGACATGCTGGAAGATTGTGATGATGTGCAGGAAGTTTATCACAACGGTGAGGTTTCCGACGAGGTTGCGGCTACTCTGGAATGAGTATCATCCTCGGGATTGACCCTGGTTCGCGGATCACAGGCTATGGCGTGATCCGCCAAGTAGGGCGAAAGCTCGAATATCTCGGCAGCGGGTGCATCCGCACCTCTGTCGATGATTTACCTACACGTCTCAAGCTGGTGTATGCCGGCGTCAGCGAAATTATTGCTCAGTTCCAGCCCGATATTTTTGCCATTGAACAGGTCTTTATGGCTAAAAATGCCGATTCAGCCTTAAAGCTGGGTCAGGCTCGCGGCGCTGCTATTGTGGCCGCGGTGAACGTTGATTTGCCGGTGTTTGAATATGCGGCGCGACAAATCAAACAAACTGTGGTTGGAACGGGGGCGGCCGAGAAATCGCAGGTTCAGCATATGGTGCGTTCTTTGCTGAAGCTGTCGGCGAGCCCACAGGCCGATGCAGCCGATGCGCTGGCTGTGGCAATCACGCATTGTCATGTCAGCCAAAATGCGCTGAGAGCCAGCCCAACGCGCTTAAACTTAGCGCGCGGGCGTTTAAAGTAAATTAGGTATCGAACTCAATGGGCTGGATATTCATCCAGCCTTTTTTATGGTATAAGCTGTAAGCCATAATGAAAGAGTTAACATTTTAAGAGGAATTGCGCGTGATAGGTCGTCTCAGAGGTATTGTTCTGGAAAAACAGCCGCCGGAAGTGCTGCTGGAAGCCAACGGCGTAGGTTATGAAGTCCATATGCCGATGACCTGTTTTTATGAACTGCCTGATGTTGGTCAGGAAGCCATTATTTTCACCCATTTTGTGGTGCGTGAAGATGCGCAGTTGCTGTACGGATTTAATAATAAACAAGAGCGCGCATTGTTCCGCGAGCTGATTAAAGTCAATGGCGTTGGGCCAAAACTGGCGCTGGCCATTTTGTCCGGCATGTCAGCTCAGCAGTTTGTTACCGCCATCGAACGTGAAGAAGTTAGCACGCTGGTGAAATTACCCGGCGTGGGTAAGAAAACGGCGGAGCGTCTAGTGGTTGAAATGAAGGATCGCTTTAAAGGCTTAACCGGCGACCTGTTTAATAACCACAGTGAACTGCCAATGCCAGAAGCGAAGAAACCGGCCGCTGAAATTGATGCTGAAGGTGAAGCTGTTGCAGCGCTGATTGCGCTGGGCTATAAACCGCAAGAAGCGAGCCGGATGATCAGCAAAATTGCCAAACCAGATGCTGATAGCGAAACATTAATTCGTGATGCACTGCGCGCGGCGCTGTGATCGCCAGTGAGGTAAATGAAGGATGATTGAAGCTGACCGTCTGATTACTGCGGAAGTGCAAAGCGAAGAAGAAATTATCGATCGCGCTATCCGCCCCAAAAGCCTATCAGAATACGTTGGGCAACCACAGGTGCGTGGTCAGATGGAGATTTTCATCAAAGCGGCCAAACTGCGCGGCGATGCGCTCGATCACCTGTTGATCTTCGGCCCTCCAGGGTTGGGGAAAACCACCTTGGCTAATATTGTCGCCAATGAGATGGGCGTGAATTTGCGCACAACTTCTGGCCCCGTGTTAGAAAAAGCGGGCGATTTAGCCGCTATGCTAACGAACCTCGAGCCTCATGATGTTTTGTTTATCGATGAGATCCACCGTTTGTCTCCGGTGGTTGAGGAGATTTTGTATCCAGCGATGGAAGATTATCAGCTTGATATCATGATCGGCGAAGGGCCTGCGGCACGTTCTATTAAGATCGACCTACCTCCTTTCACGCTCGTGGGGGCAACGACGCGAGCGGGCTCACTAACCTCTCCGTTACGCGACCGATTCGGTATTGTGCAGCGCTTAGAGTTTTATCAGGTTGCCGATTTACAACATATCGTTGGCCGCAGCGCACAATGCCTCGGTTTGTCATTGACGGAAGAGGGCGCACATGAAGTGGCGCGTCGATCTCGCGGTACACCGCGTATTGCTAACCGTTTATTACGTCGTGTGAGGGACTACGCCGAAGTTTGCGCCGATGGCAATATCAATGGTGACGTGGCGACGCAGGCGCTCAATATGCTGGACGTTGATGCCGAAGGCTTCGACTACATGGATAGAAAGCTGCTGCTGGCGGTGATTGATAAATTTATGGGTGGGCCAGTGGGGCTCGACAACCTTGCGGCGGCTATCGGTGAAGAGCGTGAAACTATTGAAGACGTATTGGAGCCTTACCTCATTCAACAGGGTTTCTTACAGCGCACGCCGCGTGGCCGCATGGCGACCAACCACGCCTATAAACATTTTGGTCTGACCCGAGAAGAATAGCCGCTTTTAAAGCTCAGTTTCTTGCGTCGAAAAAAAAGCCCGAGCATATTGAGTGTCTCGGGCTTTTTTATACCTGCAACGTTAACGTTCTACACGCTCTGTTTTTTACTCAGGCTGAGAATGAACATTGCGGTTGCGCACAGCACCACGGACGGCCCAGCAGGCGTATCGTAGAAGGCGGAAAATGTGAGCCCGCCAGTCACGGCTAAAATACCGATGATAACGGCAATGCCGGCCATTTGCTCTGGCGTGCGTGAGAAACGGCGCGCTGTGGCAGCAGGGATAATCAGCAGTGAGGTGATGATTAATGCGCCCACGAATTTCATTGCCAAGCCGATGGTTAGCGCGGTAACTAGCATTAATATCATCCGTACACGTTCGAGGTTAACGCCGTCTACGTGGGCAAGTTCTGGGCTGATTGTTACCGAAAGCAGCGGTCGCCATTGCCACCATAAGATACCCAGTACGATGGCGACACCAATGGCAATCATAATAATATCGTCATAGGTGACGGAAAGTAGATCGCCGAATAAATACGCCATCAAATCTACGCGTACGTTTGACATTAAAGCGACAACTACCAAGCCCAGCGACAGCGCGCTGTGAGCCATGATACCGAGCAGGGTATCAACGCCGAGCGTCGGGCGTCGTTCCAGCCATACAAGGCCAATGGCCAGCAGCAGTGTCACGACGATAACGGCAAAGAAAGGATTCACGTTCAACAGTAGGCCAAACGCAACGCCTAGCAGGGACGCGTGCGCTAGCGTATCGCCAAAATATGACATACGGCGCCACACGACAAACGATCCCAGTGGGCCAGCGGTTAACGCCAGCAATGCGCCTGCGATCCAGCCGGGGAGAAGTAACTCAATCATTGCGGCTGGCTCCCATTACTTTTCAACACAATTTTTCCCTGTAGATCGTGACGATGATTATGATGATGGCGATAAATCGCGAGTTGTTCCGCACCGCGGTTGCCAAACATCGCGATAAACTCAGGGTGCATCGACACCACTTCTGGCGTTCCTGAACAGCAAATATGTTGGTTTAAACACAATACTTCGTCCGTTTTTGCCATCACTAAATGTAAATCGTGCGACACCATCAGTACTGAGCAATTAAGTTCTTGTCTTAGCTGGTTGATTAAATCGTACAGCGCCAGTTGCCCGTTAACGTCAACGCCAGCGGTAGGTTCATCCAATACCAATAAATCAGGCTTATTGAGCAACGCGCGCGCCAGCAAAACCCGCTGGTTTTCGCCGCCAGAGAGTTTTTGCATCGGTTGATTGAGCAGATGAGCGGCATGTACACGCTTCAATGCAGGCAATACATCTTCTTTTTTTACACCGGGACGCAAGCGCATGAATCGGCTGACGGTTAACGGCAGCGTTGCATCGAGATGCAGTTTTTGCGGCACATAGCCAATGGTGAGCTTTTCTGCGGTGGTAATCGTGCCTGAAGTGGGTTTTATCAACCCTAGCACGACGCGAACCAGCGTAGACTTTCCGGCACCATTAGGCCCCAGCAGCGTCAGAATGCGTCCGGGCTTGAGATCGAGAGATATGTGAGAAAGCACATTGCGAGCCCCGAAGCTCACCGTGATGTCTTTCAGCGATACCAAACTATTATTGTTTTGAACTGTATTTTGACTCGACATGTTTTTGCATATTGCAGAATGGATGAAATGTTATAATATAACGATCACCCAAATTGAAGAAGAGAATTTTGACATGATACACAAAAAAGCCTGGTTTAAGCGCACTATTATTGCTGCTGCACTGGTAACAAGCGCCGGGATCAGCTGCGCACAGGCTGCGGTATTAACCTCAATCCGTCCTTTAGGATTTATCGCTTCGGCAATTGCTGATGGGGTCACAACAACGGAAGTTTTGCTTCCAGATGGGGCGTCACCGCATGATTATGCACTCAAGCCATCCGACATCAAACGTTTGCGTGAAGCTGACTTAGTAGTATGGGTAGGGCCAGAAATGGAGGCTTTCCTGACAAAACCGGTTCAACAGCTCGAAAATAACAAGAATCTGATGCTGACAGGGCTGCCAGCCGTTCACAGCCTGCTCATGGCCGGTGATGATGATGACGATCATGACCATAAAGCGCATGCAGCAGAAAGCAATGTAGAAAAATCCGAAAAATCTGCTACACATAATGTTACAAATGGCGCTGAGACTGGTTCAGAAGAGCATCATGATCACGATCATGGGCAATATAACCTGCATATTTGGCTCTCTCCAGCCATTGCAAAACAGATAGCGATAGCGATACACGACAAATTATTGTTACAAAGCCCACAAAACAAAGACAAACTGGATGTCAACCTACGTAAATTCGAGGAACAACTAGAGCAGACAGAAAAAAATGTTGGTATGATGCTGCGGCCTGTGCAAGGTAAAGGGTATTTTGTTTTTCATGATGCCTATGGTTACTTCGAGAAAACCTTTGGTTTGACTCCTTTAGGTCACTTCACGGTCAATCCCGAGATTCAGCCTGGCGCACAGCGTTTACATCAAATTCGAACACAGTTGGTTGAGCAGAAAGCCGTTTGCGTTTTCGCTGAGCCACAGTTCAGGCCAGCAGTAATCTCAGCGGTTGCGCAGGGGACAAAAGTCCGCCAGGGAACCTTAGATCCCTTGGGTAGCGCGATCGCACTGGGTGCTGATAGTTACATGAGGTTCTTAACTCAGCTATCACAACAGTATTCAAGCTGCCTGAACGGAGATTAAGAGGAATATCCGAGTGCAGCAGATAGCGCGATCTATCGCCCTAGCGTATAACAACTTGCCCCGACCACATCGGGTTATGCTAGGGTCACTGACCGTCATCACGTTGGCCGTCTCTATTTGGCGGCCATTCGTTTACCAACCGAATATCGATAGCGATAGCGCCTCTGCCAAAATTGTCCCGTTGGATAATAAACAGTTGCGAACGCTCGTTCCTGAAGCCAGTGAGCCACTGGACCAACCCGCCCCAGAAGATGAAGTTCCTACCGACGAATTAGACGACAAAGCCGATAACGATTCGGGTACCCATGATTACGTGGTTTCTACCGGTGATACGCTTGGCAGCATTTTGACCCAGTTTGGCATTGATATGTCAGAGGTGTCCGCACTTGCTAAGCAAAATCCCGCACTGCGTAACCTCAAGATTGGCCAAACGCTTTCGTGGGTCGTCAATGATGCAGGCGAACTGCAACAGCTGACTTGGGAAGTGAATCGTCGCGAAACACGTACCTATAATCTGGTGAACGGCAACTTCAAAGAAGCCGTGGAGTCTCAGCAGGGTGAGTGGAAAAATAAAGTTGTCACGGGAACACTGAACGGAAGCTTCGTCAATAGCGCACGAGCCGCAGGCCTGAGCCGTTCAGAAGTGAATGCCGTGATCAAGGCGCTTCAGTGGCAGATGGATTTCCGTAAATTGCAGAAGGGCGATCAATTTTCCGTGCTGATGTCGCGTGAAGAGTTGAATGGCCGCAGTGAGCAGAGCCAACTACTGGGGGTAAGAATGCGCTCCGGTGGTAAAGATTATTACGCCGTGCGCGCAGATGATGGCAAATTCTATGATCGTCAGGGCAGTGGTTTAGCGAAAGGCTTTATGCGTTTCCCAACCACCAAACAATTCCGCGTATCCTCTAACTTTAATCCGCGCCGTGTGAATCCGGTAACAGGACGTGTTGCTCCACACAAAGGTGTAGATTTCGCGATGCCGGTGGGAACACCTGTATTAGCCGTTGGTGATGGTGAAGTGGTTATCGCTAAACGCAGCGGCGCGGCGGGCAACTACGTGGTTATCCGTCACGGTCGCCAATATACGACGCGCTTTATGCACCTGAAAAAAATTCTGGTTAAGCCGGGGCAAAAAGTAAAACGCGGCGACCGCATCGCGCTGTCGGGCAATACCGGACGTTCTACTGGGCCGCACCTGCATTATGAATTCTGGCTGAATAATCAGGCAGTGAATCCATTAACGGCGCAGCTTCCTCGCTCTGATGGACTGTCTGGCAAAGATCGCCGTGAGTACTTAGCTCAGGTTCGTCAGGTTGTTCCGCAACTCCAGCTAGATTAAGATTAGGAATCGTTTATAACAGCCGGCTATAACCGGCTGTTTTTCTTTGTGCTATTTATTTATGCGCAAATTTTTATCGGTTGTTCTATGTCCAAGACTTATATCAAGCCGTATTGAAACCACTTGGGTATATAATTAGCTGATATTTTATTAAAGAGCTTTTGTATGGAAAAAGAACAACGTTCAAATGTGGAGTTTATCCCGCAGTTTGAAAAAAGCTTCCTACTGCCTAAATACTGGGGTGCGTGGGTAGGCGTTGGTACGATGGTCGCGATGGCCTATTTGCCGGTGCGTCTGAGAGATCCGATCCTTGCTACCGTTGGGCGCTGGGCTGGAAAACTCGCAGGTGGAGCACGACGTCGTGCAAGAATTAACCTGTTGTACTGCTTTCCAGAATTAACCGAAGCTCAGCGTGAAGACATTATCGATCGAATGTTCGAACGCGCAGGGCAGTCTATGTTTTTAATGGCCGAACTGACGCTGCGCGACCCACAACGCGTGCTAAAACGCACTCGCTGGCATGGCATGGAGCATATCGAAGCCCTGCGTGAGAGCGGTAAGAATGCCATCTTTTTAGTGCCACACGGTTGGGCCGTTGATATCCCCGCGATGTTGCTAGCTGCACAGGGCCAGCCTATGGCCGCAATGTTCCATAATCAAAAGAATAAGATGGTGGACTGGCTGTGGAATACCTGTCGTCGGCGTTTTGGTGGGCGTATGCACGCGCGCGACGACGGCATTAAGCCTTTCATCAGCTCGGTGCGGCATGGTTACTGGGGCTATTATCTGCCAGACCAAGATCATGGTGCGGAACATAG
This sequence comes from Hafnia sp. CBA7124, assembly GCF_002355555.1. Classification (NCBI taxonomy): domain Bacteria; kingdom Pseudomonadati; phylum Pseudomonadota; class Gammaproteobacteria; order Enterobacterales; family Hafniaceae; genus Hafnia; species Hafnia sp. CBA7124. The sequence goes on from NZ_AP017469.1 coordinate 1,978,509, forward strand.
CGAGTTTGTCGATTTCTTCGCTACGTATAAAGCTACGCTGCCTGCGATTGGGCGTTTGATGAAGCTTTGTCGTGCTCAGGTTATTCCTCTTTTCCCGGTGTATGACGGCAAAACAAGCATGTTGGATATCTATATCCGTCCACCGATGGATGATATTGCTGATATGAATGAGCACGATATGGCTCGCCGCATGAACGAAGAAGTTGAGTTACTGATGGGGCCGCATCCGGAGCAATATACGTGGATCCTGAAGCTGCTAAAAACCCGCAAGCCGGGAGAAATTGAGCCGTACAAGCGAAAAGACTTATAAGTTTCGCCTAAGTTTTATAAGTTGAACCCAAAAGAAAAGGGGCGCAATTGAATTGCGCCCCTTCGTTATTTCTTTTATCGCGCTTTATTCAACGCGCAGGATTCGGCTGGTATTGGTGCTGCCGATGGTGCCCATCACATCACCTTGGGTCACGATAACGAGATCGCCCGAAACCAAGAAGCCCTTATCACGCAGCAGATTTGCTGCATGCTGAGCTGCCGCCACGCCGTCGCTGATACTGTCGAAGTAAACGGGCGTTACCCCGCGATACAGCGCTGTCAGGTTCAAGGTGCGTTCGCGATGAGACATGGCAAAGATTGGCAAGCCAGAACTGATGCGAGACATCATCAGCGCCGTACGGCCTGATTCGGTCATGGCGATGATCGCGGTAACGCCCTTCAGGTGGTTAGCCGCGTACATGCTAGACATCGCAATCGCTTCTTCGATATTGTCGAACTGTACGTCTAAACGGTGCTTAGAAACGTTAATGCTAGGGATTTTTTCAGCACCCAAACATACGCGCGCCATGGCAGCAACTGTTTCAGCAGGGTATTGCCCCGCTGCCGTTTCTGCCGACAGCATGACCGCATCAGTACCGTCCAGCACGGCGTTAGCCACGTCCATGACCTCAGCGCGTGTAGGCATTGGGTTGGTGATCATCGACTCCATCATTTGGGTCGCAGTGATAACGGAGCGGTTTAATTTGCGTGCGCGGCGGATCAGCTGTTTTTGAATGCCTACCAGCTCTGGATCGCCAATTTCGACGCCCAAGTCGCCACGAGCAACCATCACGACGTCGGAGGCTAAGATGATGTCATCCATCGCTTCTTCACTGCATACCGCTTCGGCACGTTCAACTTTAGCCACGATCTTGGCATCACAACCAGCATCGCGTGCAAGGCGGCGCGCGTAGTTAATGTCTTCGCCGGTGCGAGGGAAAGAAACTGCCAGATAATCGACAGAAATTTTTGCCGCAGTAGCGATATCAGCGATGTCTTTTTCGGTTAAGGCTTCAGCAGACAGACCGCCGCCTAATTTGTTGATCCCTTTGTTATTGGAGAGAGGGCCACCGACGGTCACTTCGGTAAACACTTTGCTGCCTTTAACTTCGAGGACTTTGAGCTGCACGCGACCATCGTCGAGCAACAGAATGTCGCCGGGAACCACGTCTTCCGGCAGGCGTTTGTAGTCGATGCCGACTTTCTCTTTATCGCCTTCACCGGTGGTGAGATCGGCGTCGAGTAGGAATTTGTCGCCGATGTTAAGGAATACTTTGCCTTCTTTGAAGGTGGATACGCGGATTTTCGGACCCTGTAGGTCTCCGAGGATGGCAACATGTCGTCCTAGTTTTGCTGCAATTTCACGGACTTTATTGGCGCGAGCAAGATGATCTTCAGCTGTACCATGAGAGAAATTGAGACGTACGACGTTAGCACCAGCTGAAATAATCTTCTCTAGATTATTATCGCGGTCGGTTGCTGGGCCTAAGGTTGTTACGATCTTGGTTCTTCTGAGCCGTCTGGACATGTGTAACTCCGTTGACATGTGAAGCATTGGTGTTGGTGCCAATACAACGAACAGGCAGTTGATTACGCATCCACGTAACCCGATTATCTTAAGCTGGCGTCGCTGTTAACTCGTAGCAGCGACGTTCTTATGCTTAAAAATCACTGGGTAGATCAACTCATCAAGCCTGCTCGCATGAAACCGCAAAAGAAAGCATGCGGTTGATAAATACCCGTCTCTTCATTATCTAGCAGAAAATGACAGGTTGTTTTTATGTTTTGGTGCCTGATTGACGTAAAACGCGTACTTTATATCTTGGCCTAGCCGATCACCGATTTAATCAAAATGGTGGGGCAGCGCCAGTCCCTTATCAAAGCGCGATTCTTTCAGCGCTTCTTTGACTCGCTTCAAGTTATCTCTGAATTTTGCGCCTCTGCGCAAGGTAAAGCCAGTTGCCAGTGCATCGATCAGCGTCAATTGAGCAATTCTCGACACCATTGGCATGTAGACATCGGTGTCTTCTGGCACATCCAGAATTAAGGGTAGGGTAGCTTCCAGAGCAAGCGGCGTGTCGCGAGAGGTAATGGCAATCACGGTGGCGTCATTTTCGCGTGCTAAATGTGCCATTTCGACCAAACTTTTGGTACGGCCTGTGTGGGAGATAAGCACCACAACATCGCCTTCGTTCGAATTCATGCAGCTCATTCTTTGCATGACGATGTCATCAAAATAAACCACAGGAATGTTAAACCGAAAGAATTTATTCATGGCATCATGAGCAACGGCGGCGGATGCACCTAGACCAAAGAACGAGATTTTCTTGGCCTGAGTGAGCAGATCAACGGCGCGATTAACCGCGGCCATATCAAGGTTATTCTTGGCCATTTCAAGGCTAGCCATCGCAGATTCGAATATTTTGCTGGTATAAGCATCAACGCTGTCAGTCTCTTCTACGTTTCGATTGACATACGGCGTCCCATTAGCAAGGCTCTGTGCGAGATGAAGTTTAAAATCGGGGAAGCCTTTGGTTTCTAAACGACGACAAAAACGGTTTACCGTGGGTTCACTGACATCAGCCATTTTCGCCAGCGTCGCAATGCTCGAGTGAATTGCGGTCTGCGGTGCAGCCAAGATAACCTCGGCAACTTTGCGCTCGGATTTACTGAGTTGGTCCAGGTTGGCCTGAATTTTGTCCAGCGTATTCATATACACATTCACTCATGGATTGTATGCCCGTCATCTTTCAAATTGCAGGTGTGTTGGCTGCTCTCGTGCGCCCTAATCCCTTACTCCGGTAAGCTCATTGGGTGTTTTTCACTCGCCGCTTTCCTGCATTTTGACATCTATTGAGCAAAACGATTTCAAAGAAAGGAGAAATCTATGATTGTTTGATGAAAATATACTACGAGCCACAACTGCTTTGCAGCGAGATGATGCCGCTTCGTGGGCTTTTTTTACCAGAGTATGACGTGTGTCTAACTTTCGATATGGTAATATTGCTTCAGTTTTGACGGAAAATTACATAATGTATCTGTCATTACGCGGTCTGCGGCGGGATCAACGAAAATTTCATACCATTTATGGTTGTTTTTTCGGCAAAAAAGCATGTTTACTGGCTATAGTCAAAAATAGTACATTAATTATGTAATAAAATTACAAGCATCCTGCAACGAGGAGATGAACATGGCGGTTACGTCAACAGCACAGGCCTGTGACCTGGTCATTTTCGGCGCCAAGGGCGATTTAGCCCGCCGTAAACTGCTGCCTTCCCTGTACCAATTAGAAAAAGCCGGTCATATCCATCCGGACACTCGTATCATCGGCGTAGGTCGCGCTGATTGGGATAAAGACGCCTACACTAAGGTCGTCCGTGAAGCTCTGGACACCTTCTTGAAGGAAAAGGTTGATGAAGAACTGTGGACGACGCTCAGCGCGCGTCTGGATTTCTGTAACCTTGACGTCAATGACACTCAGCACTTCAAAAATCTGGCAAAAATGCTGGATCAGAAGAAACGCGTCACCATCAACTACTTTGCGATGCCACCAAGTACTTTCGGCGCTATCTGCCAAGGTTTGGGTGCATCCGGTCTGAATAAAGATCCAAGCCGCATCGTGATGGAAAAGCCTCTCGGTACGGATTTGGAATCCTCACGCGCCATCAATAATCAGGTGGCTGAATTCTTCGACGAGTCACAGGTTTACCGTATTGACCACTATTTGGGCAAAGAAACGGTGCTTAACCTGCTGGCGCTGCGTTTTGCTAACTCCCTGTTTGCGAATAACTGGGACAACAGCATGATCGACAGCGTGCAGATCACCGTCGCGGAAGAAGTGGGCATTGAAGGTCGCTGGGGCTACTTTGATAAAGCGGGCCAGATGCGCGACATGATTCAAAACCATCTGTTGCAAATTTTGACCATGATTGCCATGTCACCACCGGCGGATCTCTCTACTGACCGCATTCGTGATGAAAAGGTCAAAGTGCTGCGTTCACTACGTCGTATCAACCATTCTAACGTGCGTGATACCACGGTGCGTGGCCAATATACCGCAGGCTTTGTTCAAGGCAAAAAAGTACCAGGATATCTGGAGGAAGAAGGGGCGAACAAAACCAGTAATACGGAAACCTTCGTCTCTATTCGCGTTGATATCGATAACTGGCGCTGGGCTGGCGTTCCGTTCTATCTACGTACCGGTAAACGTCTGCCATCAAAATGTTCTGAAGTGGTTATTTACTTTAAGAACCCGCCTCTCAACCTGTTCAGCGACTCTTACCAAGAGCTGCCGCAGAACAAACTGACGATCCGCTTACAGCCTGATGAAGGCGTACAGATTGACATCCTGAACAAGGTGCCTGGTCTGGAACATAAGCATCGTTTGCAAACCACTAAACTGGATCTGAGCTTCTCCGATACTTTCCATCAAGAGCATTTAGCCGATGCCTATGAGCGTTTGCTGTTGGAAACCATGCGTGGGATCCAAGCACTGTTCGTGCGTCGCGATGAAGTAGAAGAAGCCTGGAAGTGGGTCGACTCCATTATGGAAGCGTGGGCCGCTGATAATGAATCTCCTAAACCATACCAAGCCGGTACCTGGGGCCCTGTTGCCTCTGTTGCGATGATCAGTCGCGATGGCCGTGCATGGAATGAATTCGAATAACGTTACAACGTTATTTGATCGCAAAGCATCACGGAGGGAACGCCCTCCGTGTGTTGAGATTCATACCCGGCATATTTGAAGTCGCACCGGTGTTGGCTGCACTCCAATTATTTTGGGTATAGAACAGTTTAGGAGAGGTTGAAATGGCACAGTTTAAAGAATTTACGAGCGCACAGGCGCTCAACGAACAGTTTGCTGAGGAAATAGCCGCAGCTCTGAGCCACAGCATTAGCGCTCAGGGAGAAGCCAGTCTAGTCGTGTCGGGTGGTCGTACACCACTAGGACTGTTCGAGGCGTTAACTCAGCAAGCCATTGAGTGGAGCAAGGTCAGCATCACCTTAGCGGATGAGCGTTGGGTCGAGGCAAATGATGATTCCAGTAACGAAAAGCTGGTTCGAGAACATTTGCTGAAGGGCCACGCCGCAACCGCGAAGTTTGTTGGTTTGAAGAATAGTCATGCCACCCCGTTTGCCGGAGCCGCAGACACCGAACGTGCGTTGCAATCTATTGCTCGTCCGTTTGACGTTGTGATCCTCGGCATGGGTGATGATGGCCATACCGCTTCACTCTTCCCTGGGGCAGAGAATCTGTTCCCAGCTCTCGCGATGGATTCTGGCCGAGTCTGCATGGGGATGACCCCGCTGACCGCGCCACTCGATCGTATCACCCTAACACTTCCGGCTCTGCTCAATAGCCGCCATATCTACCTGCATGTGGTAGGTGGCAGCAAGCGTGATGTTTATCAGCGCGCAATTCAGGGTACGGATGTGAATGAGATGCCGATCCGCGCAGTGTTACATCAAACACAAACGCCGGTCGACGTCTACTGGACGGCATGAGGCAGCAATGAACCCAACAGTATCCCGAGTTACTCAACGCATTATTGAACGCTCCCGCGACAGCCGTGCGGCCTATCTGGCCAAAATCGAAAAAGCGCGCAGCAAGAAGGTACATCGTTCTCAGTTAGCCTGCGGCAACTTGGCACACGGTTTCGCCGCTTGTGGTCAGGATGATAAAGCGTCTCTGACCAGCATGATCAAGAGCAATATCGGTATCGTGACCTCGTATAACGATATGCTTTCGGCGCACCAACCCTATGAAACCTACCCAGAGCAGATCAAAGCTGCGCTGCATTCGGTTGGAGCAGTAGGGCAAGTGGCCGCTGGCGTACCTGCGATGTGCGATGGTGTAACTCAGGGACAGGACGGCATGGAGCTCTCATTAATGAGCCGCGAAGTGATTGCCATGTCCGCCGCTGTGGGTCTTTCGCACAATATGTTTGACGGCGCGCTGTATCTTGGCGTGTGCGACAAAATTGTGCCGGGTCTGTTTATGGCCGCGATGTCTTTCGGCCATTTACCGACCCTGTTCGTGCCAGCCGGTCCAATGCCGAGCGGTTTGCCTAACAAAGAAAAGGTTCGTGTTCGCCAACTGTACGCAGAAGGCAAGCTGGGCCGTGATGCGCTGCTTGAAGCTGAAGCAGCGTCTTACCATGCGCCAGGCACCTGTACTTTTTATGGTACGGCGAACTCCAACCAGATGGTGATTGAAGTGATGGGCCTGCATTTGCCGGGTTCATCTTTCGTTCAGCCAGATATGCCATTACGCGCCGCATTAACCGATGCGGCAGCGCGTCAGGTGACTCGCATGACGGAGACAAGCGGCAATTACATGCCTGTTGGCCGCATGGTTGACGAGAAAGTCATCGTGAACGGCATTATCGCTCTGCTAGCAACCGGTGGTTCTACCAACCACACCATGCATTTGGTGGCGATGGCGCGTGCTGCAGGCATTCATATTAATTGGGATGATTTCTCTGACCTGTCTGACGTGGTGCCATTGATGTGCCGCATCTATCCAAACGGTCCAGCAGATATCAACCATTTCCAAGCGGCAGGCGGCGTGCCTGTGCTGGTCAAAGAGCTGTTGAAAGGCGGCTTGCTGCATGAAGATGTTGAAACCGTTGCTGGCCACGGTTTAAGCCGTTATACCCAGGAGCCTTTCTTGGAAGAGGGCAAGCTGGTATATCGTCCAGGTCCTGAAAAATCCCACGACAGCAATGTCATTGCTAGCTTCGCATCACCGTTTGAATCCCACGGTGGTACAAAAGTGCTGACGGGTAACTTAGGCCGCGCCGTGATGAAAACCTCCGCCGTGCCTGCAGATAATCAAATCATTGAAGCCCCTGCGGTGGTATTCCATAGCCAGCACGACGTGGTTCCTGCGTTTGAAGCCGGTAAACTGGACAAAGACTGTGTGGTCGTGGTGCGTTATCAAGGCCCACGCGCTATCGGTATGCCTGAACTGCACAAGCTGATGCCACCATTGGGCGTTCTGATGGATCGCGGGCTGAAAGTGGCATTAGTCACCGATGGCCGTTTGTCTGGCGCTTCTGGCAAAGTCCCATCAGCCATCCATGTTACCCCTGAGGCCTATTCAGGTGGTCTGCTGGCGAAAGTCCGTGACGGCGATATGGTTCGCGTTAACGGCAAAACCGGCGAGCTCACTTTGCTGGTGGATGAGGCTGAATTGGCGAGTCGTGAACTGGTTCATCCTGATTTGTCTGAGCTGCACGATGGCTCAGGTCGTGAGATGTTTGCCGCGCTGCGTGAACAGCTCTCCGGTGCCGAAGAAGGCGCTAGCTGCATTAAATTCTATTAATTCTATGACGCGGGCTTAATGCGAGCTCGCGTTAATGATTCTTTTTGGCGTTGTGTACCTTAGATTATGCGTTCCGCATCAAGAAAGAGGGGTAGGGCAAGGTTTTCCTGTTTGAAAACAACAACGCCAGCCATAAACCATGCCGCAAGGCACCATGGAGATAATAAGCAGATGAAAAACTGGAAAGTAAGCGCCGAGTCAATCATGACAGCCGGCCCGGTTGTACCTGTAATCGTTATTAAAAAAATTGAGCAGGCTGTGCCTTTGGCTAAAGCGCTGGTTGCCGGTGGCGTTCGTGTGCTGGAAGTGACCCTGCGTACTGAGTGTGCGGTTGAGGCTATTCGCCTGATCGCCAAAGAAGTTCCAGAAGCTATCGTAGGCGCGGGTACCGTTACCAACGCTAAGCAGCTGGCTGACGTCACCGAAGCCGGTGCTCAGTTTGCTATCAGCCCTGGCCTAACCGCTGATCTGCTGAAAGCAGCAACTGCCGGTTCAATCCCACTGATCCCAGGTATTAGCACCGTTTCAGAACTGATGCTGGGTATGGATCACGGCTTGAAAGAATTCAAATTCTTCCCAGCTGAAGCCAACGGCGGCGTTAAAGCATTGCAGGCTATCGCAGGCCCATTCTCTCACGTCCGTTTCTGCCCAACCGGTGGTATCAACCCACAAAACTATCGTGACTATCTGGCACTGAAAAGCGTGCTGTGCATCGGTGGTTCTTGGTTGATCCCTAACGATGCGTTGGACAACGGCGACTACGCACGTATCACTGAACTGGCTAAAGAAGCGGTTGCAGGCGCGAAAGCGTAAAATATTTTGACCATTTTTTGTGAGCACAAAAAGCGTTGTTTTATGCACGCTGCATAATAGTTAAGCAAAGCTAACTCGTTGAGGCTCCACAGAAGTCAAGCCATCCATTTAGGGTGGCTTTCTTTTTTAATTACCTAACTTGCTTATTTATATTCATTTTTCTGTGAAAACTTGCAAAAAGGCGGTTTGCTTAATAAAATTGCCTATGATACAAATAATGCAGTTAATTAAACCTGATGAGGACACTGAACAAACCGTATGGTAGGGAGTAGGTACGGGGGGAAGATGTAAACTATTATGAAAACTCACAATCGCTTGATGATTAAAACTTCTACATATCTCTTATTCATTTCTACAACGCTTTCTAGTGAACATCACTGGTGTAGCGAGCTTTAGCTTCTTTCTCCACTTACGGTAGCTGATAAAACCAGCGACTCAGCCAGATGTTGTCTGCGTTTATCCTAACCGAATAATTCTTACCGATCCGTATTTAACATCGGAACGCCAATAATGGTTTTCTGCAATGTTATTTAGCCTTACTGCGCCTATTTACGAGCCTGATTGGGTTAAATATTAAAAAATAACGGGTCGAATAAAAAATAAAACTCTGTGGAGAGAAAAATGATTTATTGGATCTTTTTGGCATGTGCCATCGCGGCCGAAATTATCGGTACGCTATCAATGAAGTGGGCGAGTCTGAGCGGCGGCATGACGGGAAATATCGTTATGCTAGTTATGATCACCATCTCTTATATCTTACTTTCTTTTGCGGTGAAGCGTGTTGCCTTAGGCGTTGCTTATGCCCTGTGGGAAGGTATCGGTATTCTGTTTATTACCTTGTTCAGCGTACTGTGGTTTGACGAAAGTATGTCCCTGATGAAATTGATGGGCTTGGTTACGCTGATTGCGGGTATCGCGCTGGTTAAATCGGGTACGGTAAAAACTAAAAAACCATCTGCCAAAACAGGTGAACAGAAAAGCGCCGTAGCGATGAAGAACAAACCTGCGCAAACAAAAACTAACGTAGGAGGCAATCATGCAACAGCTTGAGTGGTTCCATATCGCGTGGTTAGCATTTGCTGTCGTATTAGAAATTTTAGCTAATATCTTCCTGAAATGGTCAGACGGTTTCCGCCGTATTTGGATGGGGTTGCTGTCGTTGGCCGCGGTGTTAGGTGCATTTAGCTCCTTGTCACAGGCGGTAAAAGGTATCGAACTGTCCGTAGCATATGCGCTGTGGGGCGGTTTTGGTATCGCGGCCACGGTGGCTGCCGGCTGGATACTGTTCGGTCAGCGTTTGAATAAAAAAGGTTGGGCGGGGTTAACCCTGCTGCTGGCTGGCATGATTATGATTAAGCTGGCGTAACGACAGATTAGCCATACAAAAAAGCCGCTCAATATGCTGAGCGGCTTTTTTTTGCGCGCATTAACGTGCCGCGACAATCTTGATTTCAACTTTGTATTTAGGGTTCATCAATTTGGCCTGAACGGTACAGCGCACTGGCGCTTTGCCTGCGGGCACCCAAGCATCCCACGCGGCGTTCATCGCCTGAAAATCGTCGCCATCAGCCAAGAAAATGGTGGCATCAAGAATGCGGGTTTTATCCGTGCCCAGCTGATTCAAGATCATATCAATAGCGGCTAATGCGTTGGCGGTCTGTGACGTTGCATCATCGTCCAGATTTTCAGGAACGCTGGTGTAATAGATAGTGTCGTTGAAGACAGTGGCGTCAGACCAGCGCTTTTCTGGATTGATACGTTCGATAGACATTAGTAACTCCTTGTAGGTTCTACAACATGACAATCCGTTGAGTATATAGAAAACGGATGAAAAACACTGCTTTCAGTGGCAAGTATGTGGCATTCTCAAAGAGAGAGACAGGAACTGAAAAACATAAGGAGTCACAGATGACCGTATTATTGCAAATCGATTTTAAAATGCCGGGAGAAATGCTAGGTGATCGCTTGGCCGAAATGGCAACGCCGTTGGCGCAGAGCATCACGCAAGAGCCGGGTTTTATCTCAAAAATCTGGACTGAAAATGTAGATGCCGGTGAAGCCGGTGGTATTTACCTGTTCAGCGACAAAACGAGCGCAGAGCAATACGCAGCTATGCACATCAAACGTGTGGCACAGATGGGCGCGACCGATATTCGCAGCCGCATTTTTGATATTAACGTTCCTCTGACGCATATCACGCGTGGCAATCTTAAACCGGCAAGCTAAGCGATATTCGTATTGATGTGTCTATCAAGGCCGCCTTTGGGCGGCCTTAGTCATATAGAGGCTGCGTCAAAGTAGGTGGTTGTTACTGCCAACACTTGGCATAATCACGCCTTCACAAAAAGAAAGAGAGGCTGTGTGACAGACGATTTCGCGCCCGATGGCATCCTAACTAAAGCGATACGGGGTTTTAAACCGCGTGAAGCACAACAACATATGGCCGAAGCTGTCACCAAAGCGATTCAATTCAAAGAAGAGTTAGTGGTTGAAGCGGGAACCGGAACTGGGAAAACCTATGCTTATTTGGTTCCCGCCCTGCGTTCTGGCGCAAAGGTGATTATCTCTACCGGTTCTAAAGCGCTACAGGATCAGCTCTATGCCCGCGATTTGCCCACCGTTCGTGATGCGTTAAAGTTCACGGGAAAACTGGCTTTACTGAAAGGGCGTTCGAACTATTTGTGTCTTGAACGTTTAGAACAGCAATCAATGGTTGGCGGCGAACTGGCTTCCGATGCGTTATCCGATCTTATGCACCTGCGCGGATGGTCAATCCAAACGGAAGACGGTGACGTGAGTAACTGCCATGGCGTATCGGAAGACAGTACGATATGGCCGCTCGTCACCAGCACTAATGACAACTGTTTGGGCAGCGACTGTCCACAATACAAAGATTGTTTCGTCGTTAAAGCGCGTCGTCGCGCGATGGATGCTGACATCATCGTGGTTAACCATCATCTATTTTTAGCCGATCTGGTGGTGAAAGAAACCGGATTTGGCGAGCTTATCCCCGACGCTGATGTCATGATCTTCGATGAAGCCCATCAGCTACCTGATATCGCCAGCCAGTATTTCGGCCAGCAACTGACCAGCCGCCAACTGATGGATTTGGCCAAAGACATTACGATTGCCTACCGCACGGAAGTCCGCGACACCGCACAGCTGCAAAAATGTGCCGACAGATTAAGCCAGAGCGCCCAAGATTTTCGCTTGGCGTTGGGCGATCCCGGCTATCGCGGGAATTTACGCGAGGCTTTAGCATTGCCAGAAGTGCAGCGTGCGCTGGTGTTGCTCGATGATGCTTTAGAGCTCTGCTATGACGTAGTGAAAATGTCCCTCGGTCGTTCAGCGTTACTCGATGCCGCTTTTGAGCGAGCCACGCTGTATCGTAACCGCTTGAAGCGCCTGCGCGATGTGTCGATTCCGGGCTATAGCTATTGGTATGAATGCAACTCACGCCATTTTGTCATGGCGCTCACGCCGCTCACCGTGGCGGAAAAATTCAGTGAAGTCATGAAAGAGAAGCCAGGTTCCTGGATCTTCACCTCTGCAACGCTGGCGGTGAACGACGATGTTTCTCATTTCACGGCGCGGCTAGGTTTAAATAAAGCCAAAAGCTTATTACTACCGAGCCCGTTTGATTACGCCAACCAAGCGATGCTGTGTGTGCCTCGCTTTTTACCCACGCCGAATCAGCGCGGTGCGTCGCGACAACTGGCGCGAATGTTAAGGCCGGTAATTGAGGCTAACGAAGGGCGCTGCTTCTTCTTGTGTACGTCACACGCCATGATGCGTGATTTAGCCGAAGAGTTTCGAGCGACTATGACGCTGCCAGTACTATTGCAAGGTGAAACCAGTAAGCCTCGTTTACTGGCCGAGTTCGTTGCTGCGGGAAACGCATTGTTAGTTGCCACCAGCAGTTTCTGGGAAGGTGTGGACGTGCGCGGTGATACATTATCCTGCGTCATTATCGATAAGCTCCCGTTTACCTCACCGGACGATCCGTTGCTCAAAGCGCGAATCGAAGACTGCCGTATTCGCGGCGGCGATCCTTTTGCTGAAGTGCAATTGCCTGATGCGGTAATAACGCTCAAACAGGGGGTGGGGCGTTTAATTCGCGATACCAGCGATCGTGGCGTAGTGATTATTTGCGATAACCGCTTAGTCATGCGCCCCTATGGTGAAGTTTTCCTGAATAGCTTACCGCCTGCGCCGCGAACGCGAGATCTGAATAAGGTGATTACGTTCCTTAAAGCCGGTAGCCAACCCGCGGCCGATTAACATTTCTCAATGAGATGGAGCACCGTGAGGTGTTTCATCTCTGTTCCGCAGCGAGCTTTTTGCTCATCTCGATTTATTCAGCGCAGCAAACCCTTCAGAAGCATCAAAACACAGGCTGTGCTATGATCCGCATCCTGATTTTTCTTTATTCATTTACTGTCCCGCCCGAGGTTGGCATGTCCACGCGAATTTTAGCGATCGATACGGCAACAGAAGCCTGTTCTGTTGCACTCTGGAATAATGGCGAAAAACATGCGCTGTTTGAAATCTGTCCACGCGAGCATACGCAGCGTATTTTGCCCATGGTGCAGCAGGTGTTGGCTGAATCAGGCGTTACGCTGAATCAGCTGGACGCATTGGCTTTTGGCCGTGGTCCGGGCAGTTTTACCGGCGTGCGTATTGGTATCGGCATTGCTCAAGGGTTAGCGATGGGGGCTGAACTGCCGATGATTGGCGTTTCCACTCTGGCCACCATGGCGCAGGGCGCGTTTCGCGTAACCGGCGCCACTCAGGTATTAGCCGCTATTGATGCCCGCATGGGTGAAGTCTATTGGGGACAATACCAGCGACAAGATAATGGTGTGTGGGTAGGAGAGAGCACCGAAGCCGTGCTAACGCCCGATCGTGCACAGCAGAATATCATGGCGCTAAGCGGCGACTGGGCACACGTTGGAACCGGTTGGGGTACTTATCCTGATATGGCTTCTGATACCGCCATTCGCTTGATTGACGGTCAAATGTTGCTTCCACAGGCTGAAGATATGCTACCTCTTGCGCTGGCCGATTTTGCCTCAGGCAACGTCACCGCGGTAGAAAATGCACAGCCAACTTATTTACGTAATGAAGTGACATGGAAAAAACTACCGGGGCGTGAATAATTCAGGCAACTTCTGTCTAAACTAATAGTCATAAGAACAAGATAGTGAGTTTTTGGAGAATAAAATATGCCTGCAATGCAATGGGTTCGTCGGTTAGTCAGCGTGGCGATCGTTTGTAGCCCGCTGTTGTTGTCTGGGTGTGTCACGATCCCGGACTCAATCAAAGGCACGTCGGCCACGCCGCAGCAGAATTTCGTTGCGGTTCATAACGCGCCGGATTTGTATGTTGGGCAGGAATCACGCTTTGGCGGTACCGTGGTTAACGTGATTAACCAGAAAGACGCCACGATGTTAGAGATTGCGGTGATGCCATTGGACGACACCGCAAGGCCTATCCTGAACCAGCCTTCGGTTGGGCGTTTGATTGCCAAAAGTGCCACATTCTTGGATCCGGTTGATTTCAAAGGTCAGCTAGTGACGGTCGTTGGGCCGCTTACCGGCAGCGTCGACGGTAAAATAGGCAAGACGCCGTATACCTTTGTTACGATGGACGTGCAGGGCTATCAGCGCTGGCATGTCACTCAGGAAATCGTGATGCCGCCACAGCCGTTTGGACCGTGGGATTATGGTTATGGTGCCTACGGTCGCGGTGGCTTCTGGGGGCCCGGCTTTGGTCCCGGCTGGGGTTGGTATAACCCAGGCCCTGCCAGAGTGCAAAGCGTGGTAACAGAGAATTAATCTGCTCACGCGTTTAACCCTCTACGGATTAAAACAAAGCCCCGATTTCGGGGCTTTGTCATTTTAGGTGCTTGCTGATTAACGGCCTTTTTTCTTACGCCCAGGCTGGGTAAAGCGCTTACGTGAAGCGGCATCTCCCGCACCTTTCGCGGCGGTTTTTGGCCCTTTAGCCGGGGCGCTTTTAGCTGCCGCGGGTTTTGCCTTCGGTTTCGCTTTCTTCGCTGGTTTGGCTTCAGAAGAAGAGTCTTCAATAGACTTAAACAGTTCGATAAGTTCATCGTCGGTCAAGTCTCGCCATTCGCCCAGTGGCAGGCCAGCAAGGCTGACGTTCATGATTCGGGTACGTTCGAGCTTGGTAACCTCGAAGCCAAAATGTTCACACATCCGGCGAATTTGGCGGTTCAAGCCCTGAACTAAGGTGATACGAAACACAAAGGGCGCTTCTTTTTTCACTTTGCACTTCTTCGTTACCGTACCGAGAATCGGTACTCCCGCGCCCATGCCACGAATAAATTCATCGGTTACCGGTTTATTCACGGTGACCAGATACTCTTTTTCATGATCATTACCGGCGCGCAGAATTTTATTGACTAGATCGCCGTGGTTGGTGAGGAAGATGATGCCCTGTGAATCTTTGTCTAAGCGACCAATGGGAAAAACGCGGGTGCTGTGATTGACGTAATCCACGATATTATCTTTCTCACCGTTCTCCGTGGTGCTCACAATGCCAACGGGTTTGTTGAGCGCAATGAGAACAAGGTCGTCGGCGTCACGGGGTTCAATCAACTGGCCATTAACTTTCACGACGTCACCCGCGAAAACCTGATCGCCAATTCCGGCACGTTTACCGTTAATAAAAACATGCCCTTGTTCAATGTAGCGATCGGCGTCGCGTCGTGAGCAAATGCCACTTTCACTGATGTATTTGTTCAGACGAGTCGATGAGTTGGTCAGCATGGTTCCCTCCGATAAAAAGCGGAATATACATGAGTTGAGCTCCGATACGAACCGTGATTTATCACTTCTTGAAATAATGAGTGTTGCATTGATCACCGTCGCCATCTAGGTAAGCAATTACAGCGGAAAAAATAAGCTAATTGGTGTTTTCTTGGACTAAAAAATTCGCTAATTTTACAAAAAGTTACTCTTTTTGGTATTATATCCACAGCGGCCATGAGGCCGCTTTTTGCTTTTATAGCGGCTAGCCGATCTCAATATATGCTGGGTAAGACCGGGGCGAGGCCATTTTAGTGATGCATATCGCAACCTGAAAATTGTTTACACATGAACTGGTACGCTGAGTTAAAATTTTGTTAAACATTAGATATTGTTCTGTTGTTTCTCATGGCTAACGGTTCGGGTGTGCGATGCAAACGATGCTTAAACAAGATAACAATAATTACGGGAGAACGACCTTGGAAAAGGTTTGGCTGAAACGATATCCGGCAGATGTCCCTGCGGAAATCGATCCTGATCAATACACCTCTCTGGTGGAGATGTTCGAGCAGTCGGTGGCGCGTTTTGCTGACCAGCCTGCGTTCATCAACATGGGGCAGGTGATGACCTTCCGTAAGCTTGAAGAGCGCAGCCGTGCATTTGCGGCCTATTTGCAAAATGAGCTAGGGCTGAAGAAGGGCGACCGCGTTGCGCTGATGATGCCTAATCTGCTGCAATATCCGATCGCGCTGTTTGGTGTGCTACGCGCCGGAATGGTTGTGGTTAACGTTAACCCGCTTTACACCCCGCGAGAATTAGAACATCAGCTGAATGACAGCGGTGCGAGCGCGATTGTGATCGTCTCTAACTTTGCGCATACGCTGGAGAAAGTCGTCTTTAATACGCAGGTGAAGCATGTCATTTTGACCCGTATGGGCGATCAGCTGTCGGCGGCAAAAGGGACGTTGGTAAACTTTGTGGTGAAGTATATTAAGCGGCTGGTGCCCAAATATAACTTGCCCGATGCGATTTCTTTCCGCTCGGCGTTACAACGTGGGCGGCGCCAACAGTACATCAAGCCAGATATCACCAATAATGACCTCGCATTTTTGCAATACACCGGCGGTACTACCGGCGTTGCGAAAGGCGCGATGCTAACGCATCGAAATATGCAGGCTAATCTGATCCAATCGCGTGCGGCATATGGCCCATTGCTGAATGAAGGCCATGAGTTGGTGGTGACGGCGCTGCCGCTTTACCACATTTTTGCTTTAACCGTGAACTGCCTGCTGTTTATTGAGATGGGTGGCTGCAATCTGATGATCACCAACCCACGCGATATTCCTGCCGTGGTGAAAGAGCTCAGCCGCTATCCATTTACGGCGTTAACGGGTGTGAATACGCTGTTTAATGCGTTGCTGAATAACGAAGATTTCCGCGAATTGGATTTCTCCACGTTACGCTTGTCTGTCGGCGGCGGGATGTCAGTTCAGCGTTCGGTAGCCGAAAAGTGGGAAAAATTAACCGGACGCCATTTGCTGGAAGGATATGGATTAACGGAGTGCGCGCCATTGGTTTCTGGCAATCCGTACGACTTGAAGCACTATAGCGGCAGCATAGGCCTTCCGGTTCCTTCTACCGATGTGCGTTTGGTCGATGATAATGGCAATGAAGTCCCACACGGTGAAGCAGGGGAACTGCAGGTGAAAGGGCCACAGGTTATGCTTGGTTACTGGCAGCGTCCTGAGGCGACCGACGAAATTCTTAAAGACGGTTGGCTATCTACCGGCGATGTTGTCACCATTGATGACGAGGGCTTCTTACGCATTGTCGATCGCAAAAAAGATATGATATTAGTATCTGGTTTCAATGTTTATCCGAATGAAATCGAAGAAGTGGTCTCAATGCATGATAAAGTGCTTGAGTGCGCGGCAATCGGTGTTCCAAACGGGGCTTCTGGCGAGATGGTTAAAATCTGCGTTGTGAAGAAAGATCCCTCTCTGACTCGCGATGAGCTGATTGCACACTGTCGTAAGCATCTCACGGGCTATAAAGTTCCTAAGAAGGTGGAGTTTTACGATGAGTTGCCAAAGTCTAACGTAGGGAAAATCCTACGCAGAAAATTGCGTGAGGAGCAAGCGGCCTCGCAGGAAAGCGCCGTATAGCTTCTCATTATTCTGAGCCGATAAACGTTGACGCCGGTTGTTACCGGCGTCGTTGTTTGTACCGACTAACTCGGCTGGCGTTGTGATGATGCCAGAAATATGAAAATGAGAATGATGTTTTGAATTATCAGTTGATTACCACCAGTAGCGAACTTAAGCAGGTTTGCGAGCAAGCAAGCCGCCACACTTACATTGCGCTAGACACCGAATTTGTCCGTACCCGCACCTACTATCCTCAGTTAGGCCTAATTCAGCTTTTTGATGGCGAAACGCTGTCGCTGATCGACCCGTTGCCAATTACCGACTGGCAGCCCTTCGTTGAACTGCTGAAAAATCCAGACGTCACAAAGTTACTGCATGCGGGTAGCGAAGATCTGGAGGTTTTTATCCATGATTTTCAGACGCTGCCAACGCCAATGATTGATACGCAGATTTTAGCTGCCTTTACGGGTCGCCCGCTTTCCTGTGGGTTTGCCGCGATGGTGAATGAGTATTTACAGGTTGAATTAGACAAAAGCGAATCCCGCACTGACTGGTTAGCGCGTCCACTAACCGAGCGCCAATGTGAGTACGCTGCCGCTGATGTGTTCTATCTGTTGCCGCTTGCACATAAGCTTATTGCGGAAGTGGCTGAGGCTGGCTGGACGGATGCCGCAAATGACGAATGCTTGGCCCTGTGTCGTCGTCGCCAAGAAGTAGTGGATCCTACCTTAGCCTATCGTGATATTACTAACGCTTGGCAGCTGCGTACGCGTCAGCTAGCGTGTTTACAGAAACTGGCTGAGTGGCGTATCAATCAAGCTAGACAGCGTGACATGGCGGTTAATTTCGTGGTACGTGAAGAGAACCTGTGGCAGGTTGCGCGCTATCTACCGACCTCTCAAGGCGAACTAGGCGAGCTGGGGTTGAGTGGCCCTGAGATCCGTTTCCACGGTAAAACGCTGGTGGCTATGGTAGCTGAGTCTGCCAATATCCCTGAGTCTGAATGGCCACAGCCGGTTGAACGATTGGTTGATCACAGTGGCTATAAGCATGCGTTTAAAGAGCTAAAAGCCGTAGTGCAAAACGCGGCTGAACGTAGCGGATTAACGGCGGAGCTGATCGCTTCGCGTAGACAAATAAACGCACTGCTAAGCTGGCACTGGAAGCTGAAAGAAGAACAGCCAGATTTACTTCAAGGCTGGAGAGCGGATTTGCTTGGCGAGCAGGTTAGGGCCATTTTGGCTACCTTGTGATCGTCTTGGTAGTCGAACAATATAAATAAAGACAGCTATTAGCTGTCTTTATTTTTTACGAACATATCAGAAAATGAATCAATAATATAAAAACAAAACTTATAGAAAGTAGTCTATGTGAATATTCTCAATATTCATTGGTGCATTAATTAATATTAGGAATAATCTTGATAATAGCTATTTTTGAGATAATTACTTATTAAAAGGTCTGTTTATATATACAGGCGTTCCCTTATATTTCTATAAGAGAACGTCAGAATGATAAAATCATTTAGCTGCTTCTTCTGCTTCAGGCAAGGTAACATTAAGCTCTAATACCGAAATATCATCGCCTTTTTGTTCAAACTGTACCGTCAGCATTTCTGGATCTATCTGCACGTATTTGCAGATTACAGCCAAGATATCTCGTTTTAACTGGGGCAAATATTGTGGCTCACTATCACCGCGACGTCGCTCCGCAACAATAATTTGCAGCCGTTCCTTGGCTATATTGGCTGTCGGCTTTTTGCGCGACAGGAAGAAATCAAGTAATGCCATGTTTTATCCCCCGAACAGGCGTTTCAGGAAGCCTTTTTTCTCTTCTTCAACAAATCGGAATGCACGTTCTTCGCCCAGCAAGCGATCGACCATGTCTTGGTAAGCCTGACCGGCGTCTGACTCTTTATCCAGTATAACAGGTTCGCCTTGGTTTGATGCGCGCAGTACGGATGGGCTTTCTGGGATCACGCCAACCAACGGGATGCGCAGAATATCTAACACATCTTCCATGCTCAGCATGTCACCACGGCTCACGCGGCCTGGGTTGTAGCGAGTCAGCAGCAGATGCTCTTTGATTGGATCTTCGCCTTTTTCTGCACGGCGAGATTTTGACGCCAAAATGCCGAGGATGCGGTCAGAGTCACGTACAGACGACACTTCTGGGTTAGTGGTAATGATGGCTTCATCAGCGAAATACAGCGCCATTAGTGCGCCAGTTTCGATACCTGCTGGTGAATCACAGACGATAAAGTCAAAGTCCATCGTGCCGAGATCGTTTAAGACCTTCTCAACGCCTTCGTGCGTTAAGGCATCTTTGTCGCGAGTTTGTGAGGCCGGGAGAATGTAGAGGTTTTCTGTACGCTTATCTTTGATTAACGCCTGATTCAGAGTGGCATCACCTTGAATCACGTTAACAAAATCATACACCACACGACGCTCACAGCCCATGATCAGGTCTAGATTACGCAGACCGATATCAAAGTCGATAACAACGGTCTTTTTACCTTTTTGGGCCAAACCGGTAGCGATGGCTGCGCTAGATGTGGTTTTACCAACGCCCCCTTTACCGGATGTAACAACAATAATGCGTGCCATGTATATGGGTTCCTTGTCGAAGGGCCTAGAATAGAGGTTGTATAGTTAAGGCACTGTCACTCAAATTGAGTCTGGCAGCTTGCCCATAAAAAGCTTCAGGGATTTGATCGCTCAGCCAGTACTGACCGGCGATAGACACCAGTTCAGCGGCAAGGTGAGCACAAAAAATCTGACTGGATGTATCTCCGCTGGCTCCAGCAAGGGCGCGTCCGCGCATCATGCCGTAAATATGGATATTGCCATCGGCGATCACTTCGGCACCCGCGCTGACGCTGCTGGTGACAATCAAATCACAGTCTCGTGCATATATCTGCTGTCCAGACCGAACCGGCGTACTCACAATACGGGTTTTAACCGGTGCGGGTGGCTCGGGTAACGCGACGGGCGCACTTTTCTTAATACCTTTCCCTTCACTCAGCAAAGGCAAGCCTGCACGCGTTACAGCACGTTTAAGCCCTTCATCGGTGCAACCACTTACGCCAATGACATGCAGCCCAGCTTCGGTAATGGCCTGTTGTAATTTCTGCCAGCTTGCGCCTTCAGGGACGTTAGCAATATTAATAACAACAGGGGCATTTTTCAAAAAAGCGGGCGCTTGCTCGACTTTTTCGATTAATGCCTCACGTATTACCTCCGGTTGCGAATTATGCAAATGAACAACCGAAAGGGTAAAACTGCTGCCTTTTAGTTCTATTGGCGATTGTGACATCTATCCTGACTCAGTTTCAGCAACTTTAAATCCCCGGAATAACCACACAGGGGGTAATATTCCGATGTACATTAAGCATGTTATAGTCAGTGCTATATCTAGGCAAGTCGCCGTCTGAATTAATTAGAGTGAAAAAATGATTTGTACCATTTACAGAAGTTCAAAACGCGATCAGACCTATCTTTATGTCGAAAAAAGAGACGATTTCTCATCGGTGCCTGAAGAACTGATGAAAAGTTTTGGCCAACCACAATTAGCCATGGTGATCGATTTAGAGAGTAAAAAGAAACTGGGCTCAGCCGACATTGAAAAAGTCAAAAGCGCTTTAAAAGAGCAAGGGTATTATTTACAGCTGCCTCCTCCGCCCGAAAGTTTGCTAAAAATGCATTTCGAACAAACTAAAAAATCTTCGGATGAATGAATTGTGTGATGTTATTCACATAAACATAGAGCGCCGAGCTATCTCGGCGCAAATCCATTGAAGTGTTGATGATTGCGGCTGTAGTTTCATAACTAGTTTTATATAAGAAGGGCAGGAAGCTCAGATGCCGTTGGCGTCTCGATTCTCGCTTCAGATTATGTATGCCCCTTGGAATAACGTGGCGATAGCATCGCGTTGTGTATAACCACAGGAGAAGTCTATGTATCAACATCGTGATTGGCAGGGTGCTTTGCTAGAGCTTCCTGTCAGTAAAGTGGTTTGCGTTGGCAGTAACTACGGCGATCACATCAAAGAAATGGGCGGAACGCAGGCACCAGAGCCGGTCTTATTTATCAAACCGGAAACGGCGCTTTGTGATATTCGCCAGCCTGTTGCCATCCCGAAAGATTTTGGTTCTGTTCATCATGAGATTGAGCTGGCCATCCTGATTGGCACACCGCTGAAGCAGGCTAATGAAGATCGTGTGGCACGCGCTATTGCAGGTTACGGAGTTGCCTTAGATCTTACGCTGCGTGATATTCAGGCTGAATGCAAAAAAGCAGGGCGCCCTTGGGAAAAGGCGAAAGCCTTCGATGGTTCTTGCCCCATTTCTGGATTTATCCCTGAATCTGAGTTTGGCGACCCGCAAAATGCTGAACTAAGCTTAAGCATCAATGGCGCTATTCGTCAGCAAGGCAACACGCGTGACATGATTACGCCGATTCTGCCGCTGATAAGCTATATGAGCCGCTACTTTACTCTGCGTGCGGGCGACATTATTTTGACCGGAACCCCACAGGGCGTCGGACCTTTAGTCTCTGGCGATATGCTAACGTTATCCATCAATGGTAACTCATTGAGTACTCGCATTATCTAGCCAGTAGCGTCCTTACTAAGCACAGTTTTAGTAAGGACAAAACTTGCATCTCATCGCCAAAGCGTCTATATAGTGCAGCCCAACTGTAATTATCGGACACACAAGCATGACAACTCTCCCTTTCTGGCAAGAAAAAACATTAGCTGAAATGAGCAATGATGAATGGGAATCACTTTGTGATGGTTGTGGGCAGTGCTGCTTGCATAAGCTGCAAGACGAAGATACTGACGAAATCTACTTCACCAACGTTGCATGCAACCTACTCAACATCAAAACGTGCCAATGTCGTCATTATGAGCGTCGTTTTGAGTATGAAGAAGACTGTATCAAGCTAACGCGCGAAAACCTTGAAACCTTCGAATGGCTTCCTCCTACCTGCGCCTATCGGATGGTTCACGAAGGCAAAGACTTGCCAGAATGGCATCCCCTCAAAGTGGGCTCTAAGAAAGCAATGCACGCGGAGCGGATCTCGGTACGCTACATTGCCGTACGCGAGAGTGAAGTCAGCGATTGGGAAGATCACATTATGAATAAACCTTTCTGGGCAACCAATGGGTCTGATTCTTAAGGACTAATTCACGTCGTATGGGGTAAACACTGAGGTCTTACGTGTAATGTAAACCCCATTTGCAGGAATGTCCTTATTCACGAATGACATCGCCCCAACCTTAACGTTATCACCAATGGTTATTGGGCCAATCAGGCAACAGTTAGCGCCAATATCGACATTGTTTCCAATCTTAATGATTGAGTTTGGCGGCATATCTTGCACTGCACCGATCGTGGTATTTTGGCGAATAATAAAATTAGAGCCGATTCGAGCATGCTTGGATATAACAATTCCTGCGTGATGTGGCATGTGTAAGCCAGGTCCAATCACAGCGCCCAATTCAACATCTGCTGCATAGCGAGTCTTTAGCTTGTCGCAGATTCTTGATGCGATTTTTTGATGGCGCTTTGAACCGTGTTTGTCCATTTCGCTAGCGAGACGCCACCAAAACAGAAAATTACGGCGTCGGTTGGATTTATTGGTCAACAGTCTTCGCCAAGAAAATTTGTCTTTCCGTACAATCTCTATTCGCCAAAACTCTCGAAGATCTTTAGCATCCTTAGACAGTGCAAATATCAAGCAAGTGAGTAATTTAATGTGTCGTGTCCTGTGATGGTTTGCCGTATGTTTGGCGGATTTAAATTTTATGGTCATTATACATTCATTGAAATTATTAATGCGAGAGAGAATCCACGCTAATCGTGTGGTGACGAGCGCTAGCAGAGCGGGATCATATGCATAGGCCGATTGACTGCAATCAGCGGTCCACTCACGTGACTATAGACTTAGTGCATACGCGTATTGCTTATTCTGTGAGAAGAGGGCATCAGAAAAGTACGGTGTTTATAACAATTAATGATTTATAAGTTTGTTAATTATTTTATTCGTTTGAATTTGATATTTTCAATGGCGGTGTTATATTTTTGAGTAAATTTTAAGCTAAGATAAAATTAACCTAAATTATCCACACTCAAAATCTAAATTTAAAGAATGGATTTTTGAAAATATAAATGTTGATATAACTAGACCCGTTGTGTTGATTTTATGTAAACATAATAAAAAAGTAATCTCTTTCTAATTATCTTATGAAGCGGGTTTTAAGCCTGTTTTTTAAATTTTTGAAATATTAAATAAATGACTTAATAAGTTATCAAGTTTTTATTTGATTGATTATGCGTTATTTATTTTAATGTATGACATTTACAATAAAATAATAAATCAGTATTATCGCCAGCACTTTTTCCTTTGGGGTTATATAATTAAATGAATAAAAAATATGCTTTATTAATTTCTTCTTTGGTTTCTGTACTGGCGTTGACTGGTTGCCAATCAAATGCTGATAGCTACGCGGCCGATGTTTATGAAACCAGTAACTTGAATGGAAAACAGGAAACGAAAACCGTTAATCTGATTTCAATTTTGCCTGCGAAAATCTCTGTTGATAATACAGAAAATAAAAAAGCAGCCCAAACGTTTGGTGCCATTCTTGGTGCCGTAGCCGGTGGTGTAGCTGGGCATAATGTGGGTACTGGCTCAGCATTAGGTACCGGCGCTGGTGCTGTCGGCGGCGGTGCTGTCGGCGCGGCGGCTGGGTCTTTGGTGAAAGATAAAGTATTGGTTGAAGGCGTATCTTTGACTTACAAAGAAGGCACTAAAATCTATACATCGACTCAGGTTGGTAAGGCTTGTCAGTTCACTACAGGTTTAGCTGTGGTTATTTCTACTAAAGAAAATGAAACGCGTATTCAACCAAATACAACTTGCCCAGTTAAGAAATAAGGATTTCTTACGATGCGTAAAGTATTGTTTTATATTTTGACGTCGTTGCTGATTTCCCCTGCATTCGTTCATGCCGCCTCCTTACAGGATCAACTTTCAGCAGTTGCACAAGCTGAAAGTCAAGGCAAAGCGCAAGAAAGTCGAGAGGCCGATTTAAGGCAGGCTCAATATGAGCGTGAATTAAGAAATGAGCAATCTCGACGAGCTAAAGCTAATGCTTTGGCTGAAAAGAAGCGTCAGGAAAAAGCTGCTGTTAATGCTGCAGAAAGAAAACAGCGCTTGGAAGTAGCGAATGCTGATAAAAAGAGAGATCAGTCGTACGAAGATGAATTGAGGCAGCTAGAAATCCAGTCTAGAAAATTAGAATTGGAACGACAGGCTGCCCGTGCGAAGAGAGAAAATGATTTTATCGATCAGGATTTAAAATCTCAGGCGGCGAAAACTGACGTTATTCAATCTGAAGCAGATGTGAATCGCAATCTCTCTATTGGTGGTAAAGAGCTGATGCAGAGCGAAGGGAAGTCACGCGAGAAAAAAGCCAGTAGCTGGTTTAATTAATAATAGACTTTAAATATTATTAGTTGTGCGAGTCCTCCTGAAAGATAAAAAGCCTGATAGATTTCTTCGAGTTTTATTCGTTGATAATCTTCAGGCTTTTTTCGTTAAATTTTCTTTAAATGATTAACTTAAAGATGCTGTAACCGCTCAACCGAGAGTATATGCAGGTCTTTCGCACTGGCGCTAAGGTATTGCGCCACGTCAATCAGCGCGGCCTCTAAAACCTCGCCATCCTCCTTACTCAATGTGGCTTGCCCGTTCATGATGAAATCATGCACTTCGTTGTTTGATCTGTAGATAACTTTGAATTGATGCATCATAGATTAGTTCTCTGAATGTTGGATTTCATAACTCAAGATTAGAGGGCTGAAGCAAGGGATTCAAGGATATGAAGATAAATAGACAGGCAACAGTGACTATTTAGCTGATTTACGCGGATTTGATTCCATTGGGGTATAAAAAAAGCACCGATTAAGGTGCTTTTTTTATTTCAAAGAGATCGTTAGCGGCCAAACAAATCGCGGCGTTTTGGCTTCACAAACTGCGCAATGAACACCAATGCGGCAACCAACAAGAACGCAGCAAAAATGCCGACTAACCATTGTGGCATCTCTAACGTCAGAAACTCCCACTGACGCACTGAACAGTCACCTGATGCCGAGAAAATGCCCGGAGCCCATTTGTCTAACGGTAACCACGAAGGGAAGGAGACAAAGAAATCACAGGTGACAAACGGGGATGGATGTAGCTGAATCATGGTGTGCTTCCACGCCAGCATCAAGCCCTCATAGGCGCTATAAATCCAGATTAGGATCGCAATCCAACGTAGCGGCGTTTTAGGCGCAATGGCGCCAACAATGCCTGCGCCCATAATGCCAAACAATGCACAGCGCTCATAAATGCATAATACGCAAGGCTTTAATAGCATGACATGCTGGAAATACAGCGCGACCAACTCAAATATTAACGCGGTGATGGCTAAAAGTGCCCAAGCTCCGCGACCACGAGAACAACCATTTAAAAATTGCAACATATCAGATCCATTCCATGCCACAGCTAGATGTGCGCAGTGTAAACGATATTGTCTTACCTGCCAGCTATTAGATTGAAAAACTAGTCATTGTTTAAGTATTAATGATATTGCTAATTAACACTCGACAATACCTCATTGACCGGCGGTAAAGACAGCCAATGCCACTGGTAAAACAGCTGAGTCACCGGTTCTAATGTGAACTGGACGCAGGCTAACCCAACAAGTGTCATTACAACGGTATAAGGCAGAGCCATCCACACCATCCGTCCATATGATAAACGAATAAGCGGGGAGAGCGCTGACGTTAATAAGAACAAGAACGCGGCTTGACCGTTTGGCGTTGCCACCGATGGCAAATTCGTGCCGGTATTGATCGCAACGGCCAGCATCTCAAACTGTTTTAGTGAGATCGCGCCAGATTCCAATGCCGCTTTCGCCTCATGAATATACACCGTACCCACGAACACGTTGTCTGAAATAGACGAAAGTAGACCATTAAACAGATAAAAAAGCGTTAATTGATGTTCAGGTGAGGCCTGAAGCACAAAATGGATGACCGGTGAGAATAGCTGCTGGTCGATAATAACGGCGACGACCGCAAAAAATACGGTCAGCAGCGCGGTAAAAGGCAGTGACTCCTGAAAGGCCTTGCCGATGGCATGTTCATCGGTAACGCCGCAAAATGCCGTGGCTAATACGATAACACTCAGGCCAATCAAACCGACCTCGGCCAGATGGAACGCTAGCGCGGCGATCAGCCAGATACCAATTAATGCCTGAATAAACAGTTTTTGGCGTTCCTGACGGGTGCGCTTGCGCGTAGCGTTTTGATCGTATTCACGCAGAACTTGGCGAACGCGCTTTGGCAAACGGGTGCCGTAGCCAAATACGTGAAAACGCTCAACCAGATAGCAGGTCAAGATCCCACAAATAAACACGGGTACGGTGACGGGAGCCATACGCAATAGAAAGGAAACAAAATCCCAGTCGGCGCTTTTAGCAATAATCAGGTTTTGTGGCTCACCGACCATCGTCATGACGCCGCCGAGCGCGGTACCCACGCCTGCATGCATCATGAGGCTACGTAAGAAAGATCTAAACTGATTTAAGATCGCGCGTCGGCCCGCATTTTGAAGATGACTGTCATCATTAAGTGCCAATGATTCATCTATGCCTGAAGCGACTTTATGGTAGATGCCGTAGAACCCAACGGCGACGCTGATCACCACTGCGATAACCGTCAATGCATCAAGAAACGCAGATAGAAAGGCAGAAGCAATACAAAAAGCCAGCGAGAGTGCGATTTTTGAACGGATGTTAAGCAGTAGCTTGGTAAATACAAACAGCAGTAGCTGTTTCATGAAATAGATGCCCGCTACCATGAAAATAAGCAGCAGCACGACTTCGATATTAGCGGCCACCTCGTGCTTAACTTTTTCAGCCGTGGTCATTCCTATGAGGACGGCTTCAAAAGCGAGTAGTCCGCCAGGAAGCAGGGGATAGCACTTTAGCGCCATGGCAAGGGTGAAGATGAACTCAGCAACCAGAAGCCACCCAGCCATAAACGGGCTGACAAAAAAGAATACCAGTGGATTCACCAGTAAAAAGATCAGAATGGCGATTTTGTACCAGTCTGGTGCGTTACCTAGAAAATTTTTGCTGAAAGCCTGAGAAAATGTGGTGTTCATAACAACTCTGCACCCAAAATTTGAACAAACAGATAGAATATTTTAATGCGAAGCTCAGACTATACTCTTTTTGTTCTGTGACGTAAAAGTAGACGGAAATAAAATAACTCCTTTAAAATCATTTTATTATTATGGTTTTTTATCTCGGGAATTTATCTCTGTACAGAATATGAACGTGAGCGAGGGGTTTTACCTGCGTGAATAACGCCGTTATACTGCGTTTATTGATCTAGCGAGGTATTCTGTATGAACGAAGATATTTTTGATTTTGACATTGACGCTCAGCTTGAGCAGGCTGAAAAGCGTGCGCAGGAAAAAGCCAATGAAGTCCCTGTTGAGCTGAATGATGAAGCCGACTGTGAAGGCTGTAAAATCTAGTAGCAGTGAACATAAAAAAACCGCCGTTTCGGCGGTTTTTTTATATGCACATCACAATAGCCTAATAGGCTTCTCTGATATCGCCAATCACGGTTTGTGTCACCGGCAATGCAATATTGAGATCGCCCATGGCGCTCATTGCTGGCAGGGAGATATTGAGATCGCCAACGTCAGGGGATTTTCCATCCTCTAAAGCGGAAGCTTCAACTGACTGTTGATAATGTGGTTCAGACTTAGGCTGAGGTTTCCGGAAAAAACGCGGCATACCGCTGCCGCCATAGACCGTCACCAGTAGGGCGGAAGTCGTCAACACACAGGATGCGCTAATCAAAATACCTGCAAGATCCATACTGTCCTCTGAACTCGATTGATAACGATTGTCATTTTAACTCTCATATCTATCAGCAATCCAGATCTAATTGAGTTTTATTCTTATTTGCTAATAAGGTGTTAATTGATGAAGGCGTCTTTTACATAGAAATGCAGGTGTGTAACATAATTACCGCATAAAATTGAGGTTATTTTTGTGATGGGTGATCTATTGTTTCGCGCAATCCCGAGCATCAGCGCTATATCAGCCATAGGCGATCTGGTATGATGAGCGCCATGTTATTAGTGGAATATCGTCGTTACGGAACGTCAACAATATGGTTATTAAGGCGCAGAGTCCAGCAGGGTTTGCAGAAGAGTATATCATTGAAAGCATTTGGAATAATCGCTTTGCACCTGGATCAATCTTACCGGCAGAGCGTGAGCTGTCTGAGCTCATTGGTGTCACGCGCACCACGCTACGTGAGGTTCTACAGCGATTGGCTCGAGATGGTTGGTTAACTATTCAGCATGGTAAACCAACGAAAGTGAATAATTTCTGGGAAACCTCGGGTTTAAATATTCTGGAAACATTAGCTCGTCTCGATCACGATAGTGTTCCGCAGCTTATCGATAATCTGTTATCTGTGCGTACCAATATTGCCTCTATCTTTATTCGTACCGCGGTGCGTCAGCATCCAGATAAAGTGCAAGAGATCTTGGCTCAAGCAGAGACTGTGGACGATCACGCAGAAGCTTTCACGGATTTGGACTATGGAATTTTCCGTGGGCTCGCCTTTGCGTCTGGGAATCCTATCTATGGTTTGATCCTCAACGGTCTGAAAGGCTTGTATACCCGCGTTGGGCGCTATTACTTCTCAAATCCCGAAGCGCGCAAATTGGCGTTAACCTTTTATGCCAAGCTGAGCCAGCTGTGCCACGAGCAGAACTATGAGAAAGTTATGGAATACGTGCGCAACTATGGTAAAGACAGCGGCGCTATTTGGCATAGCATGCAAGGATCCATTCCAAGCGATTTGGCGGAAGGCCGTCGCTAGTTGATTGGGTCGCAAAGAGAATAAAACAAAGGGCGCATGATGCGCCCTTTTTGCGTTCTATGATAAGGAAACTGTCAAAGCTGATTGGGGCGAGCAGGGCAGCGCTCCAGCAGTTCGACATTACCATCTTCATTAAGCTGTTCTAAATACACATCGAATCCCCATAGACGATGCAGATGCTTTAACACTTCGCGGCGGCCTTTATCCAGCGGAGCACGATTATGCGGCACATAACGCAGCGTTAATGAGCGGTCTCCACGCAAAGCGACATTCCATACCTGAATATTCGGTTCGTGGTTACTCAAATTATACTGCGCTGACAGTTGCTCACGGATGCGGCGATAGCCTTCCTCATTATGAATCGCATCGATTTCCAGATAGTTATTCCTGTCATCATCTAATACCGTGAAAAGCCTAAAATCACGCATCAGCTTCGGTGATAAGAACTGGCTGATAAAGCTTTCATCTTTAAAATCACGCATGGCGAAATGCAGCGTATCTAGCCAATCCGTACCGGCGATGGCAGGGAACCAATGACGATCCTCTTCGGTCGGGTTTTGGCAAATTCGTTTAATATCTTGGAACATGGCAAAGCCCAACGCATAGGGGTTAATGCCATTGTAATAAGGGCTGTTGTATGCGGGCTGGTACACCACGTTGGTATGGCTGTGCAAAAATTCCAGCATAAAACGGTCACTGACCAGATTTTCATCATAGAGATGATTCAAAATTGTGTAGTGCCAGAAGGTGGCCCAACCCTCATTCATCACCTGAGTCTGTTTTTGCGGATAAAAATACTGGCTCACTTTACGCACGATGCGCACGATCTCTCTCTGCCAAGGCTCTAGCAACGGGGCGTTTTTCTCTAAGAAATAGAGAATATTTTCCTGCGGCTCGCTGGGAAAACGGGCGGCTTCAACCGCGTGCTCTTCGCGCTCGCGGCGCGGCAATGTTTTCCACAGCTCGTTAACTTGGCTTTGCAGATACTCTTCGCGTGATTTCTGGCGCGCAATTTCATCCTCCATGGATATTTTTTGCGGACGTTTATAGCGGTCGACGCCGTAGTTCATCAGCGCATGGCATGAGTCCAGTAGGCGCTCAACCTCATCAACGCCGTAGCGCTCTTCACATTGAGTAATGTAATGGCGAGCAAAGAGCAGATAATCCACAATCGAACTCGCATCTGTCCAACTACGAAAGAGATAGTTGTTCTTAAAAAATGAGTTATGCCCATAGCAGGCATGTGCCATCACCAGCGCCTGCATAGTGATGGTGTTTTCTTCCATCAAATAAGCGATGCAAGGATTCGAGTTGATGACAATTTCATACGCTAGGCCTTGCTGACCATGCTTATACAGCTGCTCGGTTTCGATAAACTTTTTACCGAAAGACCAATGGGTATAGTTGATAGGCATACCCACGCTGGAATAGGCGTCCATCATCTGTTCGGCGGTGATCACCTCAATCTGATGCGGATAGGTGTCCAGTCGGTAGTGTTTAGCAACCCGATCGATTTGATCTAGATAATCCTGTAGCAACGGAAATGTCCAATCAGGACCATCACTTAATGTGGTGGCTTCCCGTGCCTGCTTACGAGTTGAAATAGTCATTAGCGCATCTCCCGACGAAACATGATTGTCAGTGGACTTTTTGTCAGTGGATCTGTCAGACATGCAGACCCTGTAACAAGCGTAGCTCAAGGGAGAAAAAGCGAGATGTTTTGTCGTGCTACCAATCACTTAAAGTGACAAAAACGCATTATTAGAAAGGTTTTTTGCTGGCTGAAAACCGCTTAATTGGTGGTTTTTAACTCTGCAAATATCGCCTTAAGTCAGTATTAAATTTTACTCATCTCGCTGCTCCTAGTGACGAAGTGACGAGGTCAGTCGCCATGCAGTCGCTCAGTTAATTTTGTAGATAACGAAATGAAAATCGCCACTTTATGCTGCTATCTCGTTTTCAAGTAGATGTATGTGGCCATTTGATAGCCGCAAAACAAAAGAAGTCCCTGTGAGTCACATTTATACAACATAAAGTAAAGCTTAGCGTCCAGCAGGGCTATTTAGAATGTCATATGCTTAATACTAATGTTACAAATGTGTAAATTAAATAATGATGCAGGCTTATAAATTTCAATGGGTTAGTGATAGTCATGGCAATGCAGGAAAATGAGGTCCATTCCCTGTGCTCTATGAATAATCGTGATTTCATTCACACTTGCGCCAAGATATGTTGGATAGGTTTTTATATTTAGTTATTTTTATGTAACCAGAATATTGTGCTTTTAACCATCGGGATATGGAGTCGTCTATGCGTGTTATCGTGCTGGGTAGTGGAGTCGTCGGCGTAGCGAGCGCTTGGTATCTGGCGCAGGCAGGCCATGATGTTGTGGTGTTAGACCGTCAAGATGGCCCCGCGCTGGAAACCAGTGCGGCAAACGCAGGGCAAATCTCTCCGGGCTATGCGGCTCCTTGGGCTGCGCCAGGCGTTCCGTTGAAAGCAATCAAATGGATGTTCCAGCGCCATGCGCCGCTGGCGATCCGTTTGGACGGCACTAGCGATCAGCTGCGCTGGATGTGGCAAATGCTGCGTAACTGCGACAGCTCTCACTACGCGCTCAATAAATCTCGCATGGTGCGTTTGTCTGAGTACAGCCGTGATTGCCTAAAAGCATTAAGGGCGGAAACCAACATCCATTATGAAGGCCGCCAAAAAGGGACTCTGCAATTGTTCCGAACCGCGCAGCAATTTGAGAATGCGGCGCGTGATATTGAAGTGCTGAAGGAGGCTGGTGTTCCTTATCGTTTGATGGAAGCGAGTGAGTTAGGCTCGGTTGAACCGGCACTCGCGCAGGTTCAGCATAAACTCAGCGGTGGTTTGCAGCTACCCAATGATGAAACCGGCGACTGCCAGCTGTTTACTCAGCAATTGGCCGCCATGGCGCAGCGTGCAGGCGTAGAGTTCCGTTTTAATATATCAATTGATCGTTTGCTGAAAGAGGGCAACCAGATCACCGGCATTCAGTGTGGAAACGAGGTTATTACCGGTGACGCCTATGTGGTGGCATTAGGTTCTTATTCGACCGCTTTGTTACATGACATGTTGGCAATCCCGGTTTATCCGTTGAAAGGCTACTCGCTGACCATCCCTATCACCAACCCTGATGGCGCGCCGGTATCTACCGTACTCGATGAGACTTATAAGATTGCGATTACTCGTTTCGACCAGCGTATTCGTGTAGGGGGAATGGCGGAAATCGTTGGCTTTAATACTAACCTCTTGGATGCGCGCCGAAAGACGTTGGAAATGGTGGTTCGCGATCTTTATCCAAACGGTGGGAATATCGAGCAGGCTA
Source organism: Hafnia sp. CBA7124 (assembly GCF_002355555.1). NCBI lineage: Bacteria > Pseudomonadati > Pseudomonadota > Gammaproteobacteria > Enterobacterales > Hafniaceae > Hafnia > Hafnia sp. CBA7124. The sequence goes on from NZ_AP017469.1 coordinate 2,011,199, forward strand.
AATTCTGGACGGGTCTACGCCCGATGACGCCAGACGGAACGCCAATGGTCGGCAAAACGCCGATCAAAAATCTGTATTTAAACACCGGACATGGAACATTAGGCTGGACGATGGCCTGTGGTTCAGGGCAGCTGCTGGCTGATATTATTTCAGGTATCACTCCGGCTATCCCTTCGGAAGATCTTTCTGTTGCCCGCTATGACAAACGTTTTCATCAGCAAAGCGGCCGTAGCTTAAGCGATATTCATACCGCACATTAATAAAAAATAGAGCGTTTATGGGGGCTGTTTATGCGCTCATAAACGCTGCGGTTCACCTGCATCTTGCTTTAATCTCACAGGAGAGGGCTATGCCTCGCCCCATTCACGCTACGGTACATCTATCGGCGCTGACCCATAATTTGCGTCAGATACGCCAGCAAACTCGCGGTGCTAAGATTTGGTCAGTGGTTAAAGCCAACGCTTACGGTCATGGCCTCGGTCGAGTATGGCCTGCGTTAAAAGAAACGGATGGCTTTGCGTTATTGGATATCGACGAAGCGATCCTGCTACGTAAGCAGGGCTGGGAAGGGCCAATACTGCTGCTGGAAGGCTTTTTCCATGCGCAGGATTTAGCGCTTATCGATCAATATCGACTGACTACGGTGATTCACTGTGAGCATCAGTTGCAGATGTTACAGCACGCACAGCTGAGCCAACCGCTCGATATCTATCTCAAAGTTAATTCGGGCATGCATCGACTTGGTTTCATGCCTGAGGATTTGATGGCGGCTTATCATTCTGCCCGTGCGTTACCTCATGTGGGGCAAGTTACTTTGATGACCCATTTTGCCAATGCTGATAATCATCTTGGCGTAGAGCCACAGCTCGCAGCGTTTAACGCCGCTTGCGCAGATATATCAGCCCCACGCTGTTTAGCCAATTCGGCAGCCGTGCTTTGGCATCCACATACCCATGCAGACTGGGTTAGGCCAGGCATTGTTTTATATGGCGCATCGCCAACCGGACGTTGGCAGGATATCGCCGATGCCAATCTACGGCCGGCCATGAGCTTAAACAGTGAAATTATTGCGATTCAAAATATGGCGACTGGCGATGCGATTGGATACGGTAGCCGTTATCAGGCTAATCAGCCGCAGAGAATCGGTATTGTGGCGTGTGGCTATGCCGATGGTTACCCAAGGCATGCGCCATCAGGAACGCCGGTGTGGGTAAATGGGACACGTACTTCATTGTTGGGCGCGGTATCTATGGATATGCTCGCGGTAGATTTAAGCGAGCTACCCGATGCGCAAATTGGCACGCCCGTTGAGCTATGGGGACAAAATCTGCCGGTGGACGATGTTGCTCAGTCTGCGGGAACGATTGGCTATGAACTTCTCTGTGCCGTGGCACAGAGAGTTCCGGTGATCATACGCTGATAGTACAAGAGCCGTAATCGACTTAGGCCTGATTAATCGACTTCACGCGGCCTTTAAGCTTGCTACTCAGCAATCGGGCGGATAAGGCCAATAGACCACCGAGCAACATAACAATCGCCAGTGCAGGCTTCGCTGACATCGGCAACGCAATGGCGATTAACGCAATACTTGAACCGATCGCCATTTGCACAAAACCAACCAAGGCGGAAGCAATGCCCGCTTCGTCGGAATAAGGCTCCAGCGCATAGCTGGTGGCGGGCCCCATAATAAACGCTAATCCCGCACAGGCGCTGGCGACAGGTAACATATAACTTAGCCAGTGTTGGCTTGCCGCCTCGGGTAACAAGTGCATGCCAGCAAATAGGCCTACACAACCTAACCCCATCAGAATGGTGCCCAGCATCAGACAGAATGGGCGACCCGCGCGTTGAATCACTTTATTTGCCAACAGACTGACCAGCAAAATCCAGAAACCATTACCGCCAAAGATAAGTGAGAAAGTCAGCGGTGAAAGCTGACCTTCGGTCATCAAAACGGTGGGCGCAAAGGAGACATAGGTGATTGCCATCCCCATTGCGCCCGCATTCACTAAGGCAAAGCGCAAAAAACGACCGTTGCTGAGAATGCGTGCATATTGTTTTAGCGGTAAACCTTTGACCGGTTTGGTATCCGCAGGGCGAGTTTCAGGTAGCCAGATGGCCATAATGATGAAAACCACTACGGCATACAGCACCAAGAACCAGAACGGTGCGCGCCAGTTAAATAACTCCGCCAATATGCCGCCTAGCAGCGGGGCCAATGCCGGCACAATGTTGAGCGTTCCGTTGAGAAAGCCATAGGCTTTTGCCGCCTCGTTGCCGCTTAGGCGGTCGCGAACACCGCTGAAACACACTACGCCGGTACAGCAAACGGCACAGCCTTGAACCACGCGGGCAATAACGAAAATATCGGAAGAGGTGGAAAGCGCTGCCAAAATCGAGCCCACGATATAGAGCGCAATGCCCACCAGCGCGATAGGGCGACGACCAAATTTATCCACCAACGGGCCCGCAATTAGCTGACCTAGCCCCATCACTAATAAAAATAGGGAAATGGTGGATTGAATAACTTCGTTCTTAACCTGAAAATCAGCGGCAATGGCTGGAATAGTCGGCAGGAAAAGATCGATCCCCAAAGGACCAAACAGAACAAGCGTAAGCAGTAGCAGAATATAGTTTCGCATAATAATTTTTTTAATGGTGATTGGCAGTTAAGCAGGTGTTTCTCATCCGTATTTTCGGAAGCGTCCCGATATGTTTACTGATGATTTTCAAGCGCAGACGGTATCACACGTAGCGAACGGAAGATATCTGAGACATAGCGAGCCTGATGCCGAGCATCGTCCAACGGCAAATGCGGTACGCCTTCAAATGGCCGCGTTTTTTTGGGATCAAAACCAAGCGTGCGCGCCAGTGTGACCAAGGTGCGCACATCCTGCGTGCGCCAAAAATCCCACGGACAGGCCATCTCAAGCTGACTATAGGCATGTTCCAGAATCGAACAATCGAACTCTTTTCCATTGCCCCATACGTGGACTTTGTCCGTAGTGTTGATCTGAATAAAGCGGCTGAACTGAGTCAGTGTTTTCTTTAGCGTTTCGGTACCGGAAAAGGCCTCTTTACGTGCTGCATCAGACTGCTGCGCCCACCATGCGACCGTATCTGCGCTGATGGTGCGATGTGGCTGTGGCTTCTGTGGGCTGACCTGAGCGGTAAAACTTTCGCCCAGTTCACCCGTCATCGGGTCAAAAAATATGGCTGCTACGGAGAGGATCACCGCACTTGGCGTGGTATCCAACGTTTCAATATCTAGCATCAAATGGTGCATAGCGTAGCCTTTAACGACAAAAAGAGTGAAAAAAAGAGACAAAAATGCCCGCGGTTACGGGCATGGTCTGAAAGGGATGAGGCGCGTTACACGTTGGCGCGGAAGATGGTTTCTTCACCCCAGTACAGCTCATCTTTATCTGTTTTAGAGAATGCTAATGGCAAGACTTCGTCGCTGCCTTCTTCCCAAATTTTTTCAGCTAATACTTCATCATTCTTAGCTAATTCGAAAATTGCGTGTGCGATTTCGACAGATGTCTGACGTAGACGCGCCCAATCGGCGATGTGATGTGGATCTGACATAACAGTCTCCTTAAAAACGAACGAAGTAAGCTGATCTAGTATGAACTTGTTTTCGCTATTGGGTTAGTTTTGAGTGCGCAAGTGTTATAAATTTAATCACTTACCGCGGAGCGTCAGCTCGAAAATCAACCGTAACGGCTTAATCTTCACCTTACCGCAGGTGTCAGCGTCTAGCCACTGATATATACTCCAAAATTGTTCCATTGCGTCAATATGAGAAAAGTATGAAGACAGAACTATGGTCAAAATGGGTTTTGCTTGCGACCTGTGTGATGCTGCTCAGCGGCTGCGGGAGCATCATTAGCCGAACTGCGGGGAAAGGGCACGGATATCAATATTATCCAGGCGTACAGTGGGATCTCCGCGATAGCCCTTGGCGTTATGTCACTGCGTTAGACGTGCCATTTTCTTTAATCGCCGATACGTTTATGCTGCCGTTTGATGCTAAGCATGGCCCTTATAATTGAACATGGTTAAGCATAACTGACAGATCATTTCGTTTGTAAAAGTCGTTTGCGGCGCAGCAAGTTTTCATCGCCGATAAGTCGGTCGATTGCGCTTAATAGCAACGTTTTGCGTTCTAGGCTGGTTTCTTGATCGGCAGAGTGGGCTAACGAGTTAATTAATTTACCATAAACAATATCGCCTTCGCGCCCGACTAAATCACTGACGGCCTCGCCGATAATTTTAGAAACTTCATTGCGAAATAAATTTTGGGCGACATCATCAATTAATAAACTATTCATCAGTCATTTCCTATACACAGGCCAATCTACGTCAGGTATTGAGGATGCACTTGAACAGTGCAAAAAAGTAAAACCTCAGAAGTATAGCCTTGTTTTCAGCCTGCCCACGGTAAAAGAGTTTGATGATAATTAGAAAAATGTTAGCAAACATTTTGATATTTTACACAATGATCTGAAGTATTAGTAACTCTTATCAATTCCAGCTCGAGGCATATTACCCCAGATTCTTGTAGGTATTTAATTAACCGGATTTTTTCTAAAATTAAGCCCTGTTTTTTATAGGTCTACTTCATTGTCATCAAAAGTATTTTTTGTGCAATAAAACTTTCATCTTCATTCGGTAAAACATCTGCGCCTCCAGAAATAGGCAAAGCATAAAAAATACGTAATTGCAGATAACAATATTGATGGATGAGACAATGAAAAAAAGTGCGTTGGCAATGATGATGACATTGGCTGTTGCTTCTCTGGCAACATCTGTTTCGCAGGCAGCAGAAGTTTACAATAAAGACGGCAACAAGCTCGATATGTATGGTCGAGTGAAGGCTGAGCATTATCTTTCTGACAATAATGCGGTGGATGGTGATCAATCCTACGTGCGCTTCGGATTCAAAGGCGTCACGCAGATTAACGATATGATGCAGGGCTTTGGTCAGTGGGAGTATCAAATTGCGGCCAACCGTGCGGAAAGCGATGGCGCGACAGGAACGAAAACACGTTTAGGTTTTGCAGGACTAAAGTTTAGCGAGTTTGGCTCGTTCGACTATGGACGTAACTACGGCGCTCTGTATGACGTTGAAGCGTGGACGGATATGATCCCAGAGTTTGGTGGCGACAGCTATACCAAAGCCGATAACTTTATGACGGGGCGTAGCACCGGTCTCGCAACCTACCGAAATCGTGATTTCTTTGGTTTGGTTGATGGTTTGAATTTTGCGCTGCAGTATCAAGGCAAAAATGAAAACGATCGCGACATTACCAAACAGAATGGCGATGGTTACTCTTTATCGACAACCTATGAAATCGTTGACGGCATTTCTATCGGTGGCGCGTATGCCTCTTCAGACCGCACGCGTGCGCAGCAGGCATCCGCATTTGGTCATGGCGATAAAGCCGATGCTTGGACCGGTGGCTTAAAATACGATGCTAATAATGTTTACTTGGCTGCTATGTATGCAGAAACACGCAATATGACCCCAATATCGGGGACGTCTGTGATTAATGGGGTTAATACCAGCGTGAAAGGGCTGGCTAATAAAACGCAAAACGTCGAAGTAATTGCCCAATATCAATTCGATTTTGGTCTGCGTCCGTCACTGGGGTATATCCAATCCAAAGGTAAGGATATTGAGGGCGTGGGCGATGCTGATTTAGTGAAATATATTGATGTGGCAGCCACTTATTACTTCAATAAAAATATGTCGGCGTTTGTAGACTACAAAATAAACCAGCTAAACGACAACAACCCGTTGAATTTGAATACGGATGACGTGGTGGCGTTAGGGCTGGTTTATCAGTTCTAATAAATAGAACACCAAGGACTAACGTGTTCTTGGATTGAATAAACCCCGCGTACTGAAAGCCAGCACGCGGGGTTTGTTTTAGTGATTAAGCGAGCTAATTTCAATCACGGATGGGGCAGAGTAATAAATCTCTTCTTGGTCGGCATCGGCCTGCTTAACAAATTTCCAGCGAATATTGTGGAAAGGTGCCACGCTGCTACGGTGTGCGACGCTGATCAAGGTTGTGTCGGGCAGCATTTGGTTGATCAGCTGATAAACACGCTGTTCGGTTTCTTCATCCAGTGCGCTGGTGGCTTCATCCAGATACAGCACGTCGGGTTTTATCACTAATGCACGGGCAAATGACAAACGCTGTTGCTCACCAGGGGATAGCTGATGAGTCCAGTTAGCGCGAATGTCTAATGCCTGATGTAGATGATGTAAACGGCAGGCTTTTAAAACCTGCTGTAATTCTTCGTCACTATAACCGGCTGAGCTTTGCGGATAGCACAATGCATCGCGCAGTGTACCAATCGGCAAATAACTGCGTTGAGGCAAAAACAGCACGGTGCGTTGGTCTGCCGGAGGTTGTGAAATCTCCCCGTGACCATAAGGCCAGACGCCTGCAATGGCTCGTAGCAACGTGGATTTCCCGCAGCCAGAAGGACCTGTGATTAAGATTTTATCTCCGCGGCGTGCGTGGAGATTGGCATGGCTGAATAGTTCGCGCCCTTGATGCAAGCTCAAGGTGAGATCGCGCGTAACTAATGAATCATCACGGTCGGCGCAGGTCGTGTGGGAAAGATTATTTGGATGCTGCTCAATTGCGGTTATGGCAGCGTTAAAACCCGCCAAACGGTTTACACAGGCTTTCCACGAGGCCAAATCGGTGAATGCACCAATGAACCAAGACAGGGCACCCTGTACCTGTCCAAATGCGGAAGCAACCTGCATCAATGTGCCGAGCTGAATGGCGTTGGAGAAATAGCGCGGTGACGCCACCAGAATAGGGAAAATATTGGCAAATTGGTCGTAAAAGGTAGAGGCCACATTCAGGCGCTTCGTTAAGCGCATGATTGACCACCAGTTGCCGCGAATGTTTTCAAACTGGCCGCTGAGCTGATTTTTTTCCTGTTGTTCACCGTGATACAGCGCAATGGGATCGGCATTGTCACGGATTCGAATCAAACCAAAACGAAAGTTTGCTTCGAAACGTTCTTGATCGAAACTTAATCCCACCAGCGGGCGCCCAATCCACCAAATTAAAATTGACCCCATACCGGCATAGAGCAGGGCGAACCACACCATATAACCCGGTATAACAAACTGGTGGTCGTTCAACATGAATGAGATGGATCCGCTGACCGTCCACAATATGGCGACAAACGAAAATAGCGTCACTAGGCTGGAGAGTAGGCCTAGGCTTAAAGAGAGCGTTCCGTTGGTGAGCGCGTTGAGGTCCTGCGAAATACGCTGATCGGGGTTATCAATGGTCTGTTGAATTTCCGTGTGGTAATAGGCCTGATGTGAAAGCCATTTACTCATGTATTTTTCGGTCATCCAACGACGCCAGAGCATCTGTAAGCCCTGAGTCAGATAGATACGATAAATAGCGATAACAATAAAAATGACCGCCAGATAGCTAAAGCGTATTAGCTGCGCTTTAAACACGTCGTAATTACGGTTTTGCAGCGCATCGTAGAAAACACGATTCCATTCGTTAAACAAAACATTGATATACACGCCAGCGAGCGTGAGGGCGATGATCGCGATAAGGCGAGTCCAGGCGCTGACTTTTTCTTCTGAAACCCAATAAGGTTTAATCAATTGCCACACTTCTGACCAGTGTGTTGTTCTGTGAAGAGGTTGCTGCATAAGACGGTATTCCTGATGCAATAGTGACAATAAAAGTAATAAACAAAGCGACAAAAAAACTGTTGTCTAGATTGTGACAGACAGCACAATCCTACAAATGTTCAGTTGTAAATGAAGGTGTCAGCACGAAGAGAATAAAAAACCGCCGGCGGACAGAGATCCCGCTGGCGGTTGAGGGTGTTTGCTTAGTTTTTGTTAACTTGGGCCTGAAACAGTTCTCTAAACACCGGGTAGATATCATCAGGCTCACGGATATGCTGCATCGCAAAGTTCTCAAACCGTTGTTTGAGCCCTTCGTATTCACGCCATAGCGTCTGATGCGCACGGCGGGTAATTTCAATGTAGCTATAGTAGCGTACCTGTGGCAGGAGCTTATTGGCTAATAACTCAGAGCACAGAGGTGAGTCATCGGCCCAGTTATCGCCGTCGGAAGCCTGCGCGGCATAAACGTTCCACTCTGCCGAGTTGTAACGTTCACGCACAATTTCATCCATGAGCTTAAGCGCGCTAGACACAATGGTGCCGCCTGTTTCCTGCGAGTAGAAGAACTCCTGTTCATCAACTTCTTTGGCTTGTGTGTGGTGACGGATATACACCACGTCGACGTTTTTGTACGTTCTGCTCAAGAAGAGATAGAGCAGAATATAAAAACGTTTAGCCATATCCTTAGTGGCTTGATCCATTGAGCCTGAAACGTCCATCAAGCAGAACATCACCGCTTGGCTGGAAGGTTCAGGGCGGCGTTCATAGTTCTTGTAACGCAGATCGAAAGTGTCAATAAATGGAACTCTATCGATGCGTTGGCGCAGCTCCGCAATTTCTTTACGGATACGCTCTTCTTCCAGCAGCTGTGCCGGTTCACTGTGGCGTAGCTCTTCAAGTACGTTTTCGAGCTCATGCAGTTCACGCCGTTTCCCCGCGGTCATTGCCGTACGGCGCGCCAGAGAGTTTTGCAGCGAACGAACCACGCTAATATTGGCGGGCACGCCGTTCGAGGTAAAACCCGAACGATGGGTTTTATACTCGGTCAGCTGTTTGTATTGGTTTTTGCGCAGGTTTGGCAGCGCTAAATCTTCGAACAAAAGATCGAGATATTCATCTTTCGATATCTGGAAGACAAATTCATCTTCACCTTCGCCGTCTTTACTGGCCTCACCTTGACCACTTCCGCCGCCCCCTCCGCCGCCTTGTGGGCGTTCGATGCGGTCGTTTTGCACAAAGTGATCGTTGCCCGGATGGACACGATGACGCTCGCCGCCGCGTCCCTGATGAAACATCGGTTCACTGATGTCTTCATTGGGAATCGAGACAGACTCACCGCTTTCGACGTCGGTCACCGAACGTTTATTAATGGCGTCGGCGATAGAATGCTTTATTTGCGACTTATAGCGGCGTAAAAAGCGCTGGCGGTTAACCATGCTTTTATTCTTGCCGTTTAGTCGCCGATCAATGAAATAGGCCATATTTCCCCCAAACGACGTTACCGTCTGAAATACGCCGTAAATTCCCGTATGCCAACTCGGGTAAACCGCGCCAACGACTGGGTCGACGCGGTTTTGGTTACGCGCATTATGATGATTTTCTAACTCGCAGATACCATTCGCACAGCAGACGAACCTGCTTGCGGGTATAGCCTTTTTCCATCATACGGTCGACAAAATCGTCGTGTTTTTTCTGTTCATCGGTCGAGGTTTTGGCATTAAACGAAATAACCGGCAGCAGTTCCTCGGTATTCGAGAACATTTTCTTCTCGATCACGGTGCGCAGTTTTTCGTAGCTCGTCCAGTTCGGGTTATGTCCGTTGTGATTAGCGCGGGCACGCAGCACGAAGTTAACGATTTCATTACGGAAATCTTTCGGGTTGCTAATGCCTGCCGGTTTTTCAATTTTCTCCAGTTCCGCATTTAAGGATTCGCGATCGAATAGCTGACCGGTTTCAGGATCGCGATATTCTTGATCCTGGATCCAGAAGTCGGCATACGTGACATAGCGGTCAAAGATATTTTGTCCGTACTCAGAATAAGATTCTAAGTAGGCGGTTTGGATTTCTTTGCCGATAAACTCCACGTATTTCGGGATCAGATAGCCTTTCAGATGCTCCAGATATTTTTCTGCAACGTCCTGAGGGAACTGTTCGCGCTCAACCTGCTGTTCCAACACATAGAACAGATGAACCGGGTTAGCCGCCACTTCGCTATGATCGAAGTTGAAAACGCGTGACAGAATTTTGAACGCGAAACGGGTCGATAGCCCGTTCATGCCTTCATCAACGCCAGCGTAATCGCGGTATTCCTGATAGGACTTGGCTTTCGGATCGGTATCTTTCAGGCTCTCGCCGTCGTATACCCGCATTTTTGAATAGATGCTGGAGTTTTCCGGCTCTTTCAGGCGAGACAAAATAGAGAAGCGTGACAGCGTTTCCAGCGTACCCGGCGCGCACGGTGCGTGGTCCAGTTCGCTGTTGCGCAGCAGCTTGTCGTAGATTTTCATCTCTTCAGACACGCGCAGGCAATAAGGCACTTTGACGATGTAAACACGGTCAAGGAAGGCCTCATTATTTTTGTTATTACGGAACGTCACCCATTCCGACTCGTTGGAGTGCGCCAAAATGATGCCACTGAAAGGCAGGGCGGAAATCCCTTCGGTACCGTTATAGTTGCCTTCCTGCGTTGCGGTTAGCAACGGATGCAGCACTTTGATTGGCGCCTTAAACATTTCCACGAACTCCATCATCCCCTGGTTTGCACGGCACAGTGCGCCGGAGTAACCATAGGCATCAGGATCGTTTTGGGCATGATTTTCGAGTTTACGAATATCCACCTTACCCACCAGCGCAGAGATATCTTGGTTATTCTCGTCGCCCGGTTCGGTTTTAGCGATGGCAATCTGTTCAAGAATAGATGGCCATACTTTAACCACTTTGAACTTGGTAATGTCTCCACCAAAATCATGCAGGCGTTTGGCCGCCCACGGTGACATGATGGTGCCGAGATAGCGCGGAGGAATGCCGTATTCTTTATTCAGAATATTGGCATCTTCCTGTGGATTGAACAGGCAAAGCGGATGATCGTTAACCGGGCTACGTTCACCGTTGGCGCTGAGAACATAGATAGGCACGCGCTGCATTAATGCTTTTAGGCGTTCCGCCAGCGATGATTTACCACCGCCGACCGGCCCCAGCAGATACAGGATTTGTTTTTTCTCTTCCAGACCTTGCGCGGCGTGTTTGAGGTACGCCACGATTTGTTCGATGGCTTCTTCCATGCCATAGAATTCTTCAAAAGCAGGGTAGCGGGCTATGACCCGGTTCGAGAACAAACGCGACATGCGTGATTCAAGCGCGGTGTCGATCATGGCAGGCTCGCCGATAGCCATAAGCAGACGCTCAGCGGCGTTCGCGTAGGCGCTACGATCCTGACGGCAGATAGCAAGGAAATCCTGCAGTGTGAACTCTTCGTCCTTGGCAGCTTCATAACGCTGGCGATAGTGGTCAAATATGTTCATAGCGATGCCCGTCCTGATAAAATGGTTGGGAACAAAAAAAGTAACAGTCTTCATTTTGGGGGTTAAAATTTTGAAACTGTTACCATATTGTTATGAGCGGCTTTCATCAGTTGGTCAAGTTACCGGCAGGTAAGATTGGTATAAAATTTATCGGCATTATGAAAAGCATTTAGATATAAATGCTGAGGAAGAGTGGTGTAAAAGCGATAAATCTACCATTTGTGCTAAAAAACATCTCTCGCTGCCAATATTTTCGCCGAATTCACTACAACAAATATTTATTAAAGGCATTTGTACAACGACAGATGTTGAAGCTGAAGCGTAAAAAATAGTGGTGTTTCGGCACAGCCTGTTTGACAGATGTAAAGATTCCGAAACTGCCTGAAAAATTGTAAAAAATCGACTTAAAACAAGTTTTTGGTCTACAATCAGCGCGTTGTTTATAGACTATTTAGTTAGGGACAAAACATAAACGTGAAAACTTTAAAATTAACTACGCTAGGGCTGCTCGTCTTGGCTGCTACAAGTGCCGCTCAGGCCGGAACGTGGTCTTTGGGGGCTTCTGCGTTAGTCAGCCCAGACCCTTATCGCGGTAATAACGATCGCGTATATCCTGTTCCAATCATTAACTATGAAGGCGATGACTTTTATTTCCGCAGCCTGACCGCTGGCTATTACCTGTGGAAGGATGAGCAGAACCAACTGAGCGTGATGGCTTTTTATAACCCATTGCACTTCAAGGCGAGCGATAGCGACGATCGCCACATGAAGCAGTTGAGCAACCGTCATTCCACCGTGATGGCCGGTGTTGCTTACACTCACAAGGAAGATTGGGGCTCCATTCGTACCTCTTTCGCCGGTGATATTTTGGATAACAGCAACGGCCTAATCGCCGATGCCGCTTATTTGTTCCCAATTACCGCTGGAGACTGGTCATTTACACCAGGCGCGGGTGTGACTTGGAACAGCTCTAACCAAAATGATTACTACTTTGGCGTGAGCGGCAGCGAATCAAACCGCAGTGGTTACAAACGCTATACCGCAAGCGACAGCTGGAATCCGTATGTTGAGTTAACGGCTCGCTACCAGATTAATAGCAGTTGGAATGCGTTCTTCACCGGGCGTTATATCCGCCTGAGCGATGAAGTGAAAGATAGTCCAATGATTGATAAGAGCTACACTGGCTTGCTGTGGACCGGTGTGACTTACACCTTCTAAGCATTGGCTGGGTTGTTGAAAATGAGGGACGCATAAGCGTCCCTTTTTTATACGCTTAAATTAGCGCTAAGCGGCAGCGAGATTAGCGCAGAGGGCGCGCACGCAGCGTGACGGAAAGTCGTGACGGGGTATTCGCGGAGGCTTTCATCGGGCTGGTGACATGCGCGGTTTCAACGCAAACCATGGTCTTATAGCCATCGTTTGGCATATCGGCCATGCTCACAGAAAGCTCAGACCACGGGTTCCATGCAACCACATCAGTATTGTTATGGTGATGCACCTCAATCACTCGCTGTAACGCTTTGTCCGTGATGACGCTAAATGGTTCAGGCTTGGTATAGATACGGTCTGTGCGCGTTGCAAAGGTCAAATTGCCTTGCTGTTCGCCGGTGCCTGGGTTGACTTTATCAATGTATGGCGAGCCCAAACCACTGACGTCAATCTGGGTGATGTCACCGATATTGAAATAGGTATGAAGTGCGGCGGTGTATTCGTATTCACCGTGAGACTCCAATTCCATTTCGCATACTTCGCCGAGCTTGAAGCGTGCAATCAGGCAGAAGTCATGCGGCCAATGTTTTTTGCTTTCAGCGCTTTGTTCGAGGGTGAACGTTAAGATCACGCCGCTTTCATCTTCATCATGCGCGGTAAGTGTCCAAGGCAGATTACGGGCAAAACCATGCGCGGGCTGACCGGCAGGGCCAAACCAAGGCCAACAAATAGGAATTCCGCCGCGAATTGCCACGCCGTTTTTGAATGCGGTTTCGCTGCTCAACCACAGTACGGGTTTCTCACCAGAAGGCTGCCAAGTGAGTAAATGCGCGCCTTGCAGGGTGACAGCAGCGCGAACTTTGGGATGATTAACTACGACAACAGGAAGTTCGTCTATTTGGCGTTGAGAAATGTATGGGGTGATTTGTTCTTGAACGGGCAGGGTAAAGATTTTTTCAGACAAATTTTGTTGTGACATCAGATTGGCCTTCATATGCTAGGTGCAAAAAACCAAAAAAAAGGGCGACATAAATGTCGCCCTCTCATCAACTTCTCATCGCTAAATTATTTAGAGATGTGAGCGATCAGATCCAGAACTTTGTTTGAGTAGCCAGTTTCGTTATCGTACCAAGAAACCAGTTTCACAAAGTTGTCGTTCAGCGCGATACCAGCTTTAGCATCGAATACTGAAGTGCAAACTTCACCGTTGAAGTCAGTAGAAACTACGTCATCTTCGGTGTAACCCAGTACGCCTTTCAGCTCGCCTTCAGACGCAGCTTTCATTGCAGCACAGATTTCTTTGTAAGTTGCTTTCTTCTCGATACGAGCAGTCAGGTCAACAACAGAAACGTTAGGGGTAGGAACGCGGAACGCCATACCAGTCAGTTTGCCGTTCAGTTCTGGGATTACTTTACCTACAGCTTTAGCAGCACCGGTAGATGAAGGAATGATGTTCTGGGATGCGCCGCGGCCGCCGCGCCAGTCTTTGTGAGACGGGCCATCAACGGTTTTCTGAGTTGCGGTAGTCGCATGAACGGTAGTCATCAGTGCTTCAACGATACCGAACTTGTCGTTCAGAACTTTAGCCAGTGGAGCCAGGCAGTTAGTGGTGCAAGATGCGTTAGAAACGATATCTTGGCCAGCATAAGTCTTATCGTTAACACCCATTACGAACATTGGGGTGTTGTCTTTAGAAGGACCAGTCAGAACGACTTTCTTAGCACCAGCAGCGATGTGCTTACGTGCAGTTTCGTCAGTCAGGAACAGACCAGTTGCTTCAGCAACAACGTCAACGTTGACTTCGTTCCATTTCAGGTTAGCCGGATCACGTTCTGCGGTAACACGGATTGTTTTGCCGTTAACGACCAGATGGCCATCTTTAACTTCAACAGTGCCGTTGAAACGACCGTGAGTAGAGTCGTACTTCAGCATGTAAGCCATATACTCAGCGTCTAACAGGTCGTTGATTGCAACGATTTCGATGTCAGAACGTTCTTGAGCAGCACGGAAAACAATACGGCCGATACGGCCAAAACCGTTGATACCTACTTTGATAGTCATATATTCCACCAGCTATTGGTTAGTGAATAAAAGGTTGCTTGTAAAATTACAAAAACCTTATAAAGCGTCAAGCGGAATCGTGTCAATTATTGCTGTAAATCAAAGCGAAGCCTTGGCTGAGCACATATCACACGCTTCCATTTAACACTCTGTTTCGGATTATACATGGGGGCAGTCATCTGAGTCTCAAGCCATCTCGACTTTCATTTGTGATGCTCATCACAAAAATGAGGCTGCCGCCGATTCGCTAAACAGTTTAGACCAAAATTGGCTGAACCGTTGTTAACTGTTTGTTATAATTAATCGCCAAAAAAAGTGATCAATGATAATCAAAAACAACTCTTCGAGAACGCACAAATGGCTAAAGACGATTTCTCTGCACAACACCCGAATGACTTAACTGAGATGCAACGCTACGTTACACAACAGCGGGGTACTGAACCGCCTTTTAGCGGAAAACTGCTACACAATAAACAAGAAGGCATTTATCACTGTCTGTGTTGTAACAGCCCACTGTTCTACTCTAACAGCAAATACGATTCTGGCTGCGGCTGGCCTAGCTTCTACCAGCCCGTGAGTGCGGAGGCTATCCGCTACCTTGAAGACAATTCACACGGCATGCAGCGTACTGAAATTCGCTGCGCTCACTGTGATGCGCATCTTGGCCACGTTTTCCCTGATGGACCACAGCCTACCGGCGACCGCTATTGCGTGAACTCTGCATCGCTTAGCTTCACCGATGAAGACTCTGGTAAACAGACTCAGGGCTAACAATAAACTCTTTTCTATGTGCTTATTATAGCGCAGAAGAAACGATTCAGCAAAGTGCATCTTAAACGAGGTTTAAAATGGAACTAGACGATTTGCTGTCGGTGATGACGCCAGAAATTTATCAACGCTTGGCAACCGCAGTCGAACTCGGAAAATGGCCAGACGGCGTGAGTTTGACGCCAGAGCAAAAAGAAAACAGCCTGCAAATGGTGATGCTATGGCAGTCGCGCCATAACACCGATCCTCAGCACATGAGCATCAATACGCAGGGTCAAATTGAAATGAAAAGTAAGCAGGACTTTAAAAAAGGCTTCGAGCGCGATGCCATCATTCGTCTAAAGCCTGAAGCATAACGCTTTATTCAGGCAGCATTTTTCAGGTGGCACTGTGTCGTGGCTTGAGAGCGGTAGGGCGGAAGCGTTGATTGCCATCCGTCCTATGCAAGAGAATAAAGGTTTAAAATCTAACATCGCTTAACGTCATTAACGTTGCGCCTAGCGTTTGCATCTGCTGGAGCGCAATTTTGCTGTCTTCAGGCTTGATATTGACGCCCCGGCAACCGTCGGTAATCACCACCACGCGATAACCCAGATGCAGCGCATCCATCACCGAGTATTTTACGCAATAATCCGTGGCTAGCCCCATCATGTAGAGCGTGTCGATTTGATGCCTTTGCAGCCAGCTATGCAACTCCGTTGAGGCTCTGCGGCCATTGTCAAAAAACGCGCTGTAGCTATCGATTGTGGCATCGGTGCCTTTGTGCACGATGTGATCGAAATAGGCGGCATTCAGCTGTGGATGAAACTCAGCGCCTTCTGAACCTTGAATACAGTGATCGGGCCACCAAATTTGTTCTAAGCCTGCCAGCTCGCCCATTTCACCGATTTTTCCCCCAGACTGGCTGGCAAAACTACCGTGATACGCGGGATGCCAATCTTGAGTCGCAATAACCGGCACGCTGTTTTGCTGTGCCTGTTTAATCGCATTCAAAGCGATAGGAATTACTCGATCGCCTTCGGAGACTGCCAGTGCGCCCTGCGGGCAAAAGTCATTCTGTAAATCGATAAGCAATAATGCGGCTGACATTGGCAGTTCCTTTTTTTAATTTTTCTTAGTCGGTGATGCTCAACTCTCCGCGAAGATCCTGTTTCATCAATTCGCGAATTTGCTCAGGGTTGAGATTTTGGCACAACAGATAGTGCAGTTTTGTTAGCGCCGCTTCAACCGTCATGTCGAAACCGCTGATTACGCCCGCATGCGCCAGCGCATTTCCCGTGGCGTAACCTTCCATATTCACGCGGCCTGAAATGCATTGGGTCAGGTTAACCACCACGATCCCACGATCGGAGGCTTCCTGCAATTCTGCCAGCAAATCGGCTTTTTGCGGAGCGTTGCCCACGCCGTAAGAACGCAAGATCAGTGCCTTGACCGGCTGGCGCAAGAAGTTACGCACCACATCGGCGGAAATTCCGGGGTAAATCGTCACCACGCCAATCGGCTGCGGTGTAATTTGATGCACCTTGAGCGGCGCATTATGCAACTGAGTCATCAGTGGCGCGATACGACGGATATTAATTCCGACCTCAAGCAACATCGGGTAGTTAGGTGACGCAAAAGCATCAAAACCGTCGGCGTGCGCTTTGGTGGTGCGGTTGCCGCGAAACAGCTTGTTGTTGAAGAACAGCGAAACTTCGTTAATCGGATAGTTGGCGGCTAGATACAACGCATTGAGCAAATTGATTTGCCCATCTGAGCGTAGCTCAGCCAGCGGGATCTGCGAGCCAGTAACGATAACCGGCTTCGCGAGATTTTCGAGCATAAACGACAGCGCAGAAGCGGTGAACGCCATGGTGTCGGTGCCATGCAGGATCACGAAACCATCATATTTGTCGTAGTTGGCTTCAATGTCATTCGCAATATGTTGCCAATCTTCTGGCGTCATATCTGAGGAATCGATCAACGGCTCGTAGGCATGAAGCGTGAAGTCAGGCATTTCAGGACGATGGAACTCCGGCATCAAGGCCAATTGGCGCTGCAAGTGGCCCGAAACAGGAATGTAGCCATTCTCTGAACGCTGCATGCCGATGGTACCGCCGGTGTAGGCTACGTAAATAGATTTCTTCTGCATGGCTTAGGATTCTGTGTGGCGAGATTTTCGCGGTGGATTAAGCGCAATGGCCTAGAGATGGAGTGGATTATAGGGCGAACGCCAAATAAAAAAAGCCCACCAAGCCGATAAACCAGAATTATGGCTTTATCAATTTGGTGGGCCCGCATTTTACTTTTCTGTTTTTACTTCTCTGTTTTTACTTCACATCACCGCAGCTCATGCATAGCGCATAGCGATTTTGTGGATCGTTCAAGGTGGCCATCCAGTCGGTTTTATCCTTCAGCAGCGCAGAAATACGCACCAAAGACTCTGGTAGCATGGCACGTACGGCGGAAGGTAACGCCGCTTGTACCGAACCGGTTAACTGACCTAACACCATCTGTCCAAAGCTTGGATCTTCAACAAACCAGTTCAGTTGGTAAGTTTTCAGCTTGGCAAGCTCTGCCGCTTTGGCGACGGCATCGTCGAAATCACCCAGTTGGTCAACTAAACCGTTCTTCTTCGCATCAGTACCCAACCACACGCGGCCCTGAGCGATAGCATCAACTTGTTCTGGGGTTTTGTTGCGCGCTTTGGCTACCAGCGTGATGAAGTTTTTATAGCCGTTCTCGATGTTGATTTGCATCATCTGCGAGAAAGCTTCAGGCAGCGCCTTGGTGACTGTGAGGTCTGCCAATGGTGATGTCGCCACGCCGTCGGTATGAACGCCAATGCTATCGAGCGTATTTTCGAAGGTGTTAATTACGCCGAAAATACCGATAGAACCGGTTAACGTGCTTGGGCTTGCGACGATGTAGTTAGCCGGTGTGGAGATCCAGTAACCGCCAGAAGCGGCGAGGCCACCCATAGAGACGACAATCGGTTTACCTGCAGCGCGTGTAGCTGCCAGCTCAGAGCGAATGACCTCAGAGGCAGAAACGCTACCGCCAGGGCTGTTTACGCGTAGAACAATGGCTTTAATTTTAGGATTTAAACGTGCATCGCGGATCTGACTTGCGGTGGTATCGCCACCCACGTTACCTGGCGTTGCTTGGCCATCCATAATGGCACCATCGGCAAAGATAACGGCGATTTCACTTCCGCTTTTCTTCTCAGCCGGTGGGGTATAGTCATACATGCTGATGGCGCTGAAATCTTTAGTGGTTTTATTCCAGCCAAAGGCTTTGGTAAACAGATTTTCAACGTCTGAACGCGAAGCCAACCCATCAACCAGTTTATTATCGAGCGCATATTTGGCGGTATCGCCGCCCGCAGCCTGTAGGCCTTTCAATACAGCTTCTGCGCCAGGGAAGAGCTGTTCCGCTGTGATCTGACGGTTTGCAGCAACGGTTGCGACGTAGTTGTTCCACATACCGCTCAGCCACTCGTTATCCGCATCGCGTGCCGCGGGTGACATATCGTCGCGGATCATCGGCTCAACCGCAGATTTATATGTACCAACGCGGAAAATGTGCGTGCTGACCTTAAGCTTATCGAGCAAGGTTTTGTAGTAAAGGTTATTGGTCGCCATGCCGTGCAGATCGACCACGCCCTGCGGTGACAGATAGATTTTGTTGGCATAGCTCGCCAAATAGTACTGGGCTTGGCTATAGCTATCGGCAGTGGCAAAAATTGGTTTACCACTGTCACGGAACTCACGCAGCGCTTTACCCATATATTGCAGCGAAGGCTGATCCGCGCCCGCAAAATCATTAAGCGACAGCACCATACCGGTGATATTTGGGTCGGTCTTGGCCTGACGGATCATATCGACCACGTCAAACAGTGAGTTTTCCTGTAGACGATTGCTACTTGCACCCAGCAACTCTCTGCCTATCTGGCTAAATTTGTTGCTGATGGCAGGGTTATCGACAACAACGCCGGTCAGGTTAACCAGCAGGGCGCCTTTAACCGGTTCAACGGGTTTGGTTTGCATCTGGAAATAAATTCCCATACAAACCAAAATCAGTAGGATCAGGAATACGTTCAAAATAAACTCGCGGATAAAATTCAGTATCCGCCAAGTCCATCGAAATACACCTGAAATGCATCTCCACAAAAAGTGCATGTGCTCTCCATATAAAATTGTGTTGTCTTATGTTTTGCTTATAGCCGCATTTTTTTAAGAATATCAGTTTTTAAAAACATCAGCATTTTGCGATTCTCGCACTATGCCAGAGTTAGGGTTGTCGCGCCGTATTTTACTGTAACAAGCATAAATGGTTCTTATAGCTTTTGCTTTTCATATGGGTGAACGCTGAAAGCGCAGCTAATGATGCAAAAACGATAATGTCTAGGTTAACAAATCGTGATAATGTTGATAACAATTATCAATTAGAAAACAGCATAATTTCGGAGATCGTTATGGATGCGCTGGAAATATTATTACAACGCCGTTCGGCTTCACGTTTGACCGCACCGGCACCTACCGGTGATGCGTTAGAAGCCATTTACCAAGCGGGCTTACGTGCGCCAGACCACGGAACATTGCAGCCGTGGCGCTTTATCACCGTTGAAGGTGAAGGTCAGGAGCGTTTAAGCGCGTTATTACATGGCATAGCCGTGGAAGAACAATTAGATGAAAAGGGCATTGAGAAAGCGAAAAATGCGCCGTTCCGTGCGCCGTTGATTATTACCGTCGTGGCTCACTGTAATACGGAAACCAAGGTTCCACATTGGGAACAGGTGGCTTCAGCCTGTTGTGCCGTTATGGCCATGCAAATGGCGGCGCAGGCACAAGGATTTAACGGTATTTGGCGTACCGGAAAGTGGACGAGCGATGAGAAAGTTCGTGAGGCCTTTGGCTGCCGGGAGCAAGATGAGATCGTTGGATTCCTGTATCTCGGAACGCCACAGCTTAAGTCTCCGCGTGTCGCGCCACTCGACAGTAGCCAATTTGTCAGCGCCTTCTAAATGCTAGCCAGTTTCACTCTGCCGCGCAGCGAATGGCTCGCCGCAGAGTGAAAGTTATCTTGTCATACCCACCAAAAATCTTAAGCAGAAAACTATTTTGCTGGTTTACTGCGCAATCACGCGATTTATTCCACAGATCTTTCCGGTATTTCCTTCACTCCCTTACTAAGTTCGGCTTCAAGCGCTAACATAGCAGCCATAAATTAGATGGAAAGGAGTAGATATGACTGCGCCAGCCATTCGTTTGACTCAGTACAGCCATGGGGCGGGATGTGGATGTAAGATCTCCCCTAAAGTGTTAGAAACCATTCTGCACAGCGAACACGCTAAATTTGTTGACCCGAACCTGTTGGTCGGTAACGAAACGCGTGACGATGCCGCTGTTTATGACATCGGTAACGGGGTCGGGATCATCAGCACCACCGACTTCTTTATGCCGATCGTTGACGATCCCTTTGATTTTGGTCGTATAGCCGCCACCAACGCGATTAGTGATATTTATGCAATGGGCGGAAAACCGATTATGGCGATTGCGATTCTCGGTTGGCCGGTCGATAAGCTTGCACCAGAAATCGCCCAGCAGGTGATTGAAGGTGGGCGCTTTGTTTGCCAACAGGCGGGCATTTCACTGGCTGGTGGTCACTCGATTGATGCGCCGGAGCCGATTTTTGGCTTAGCCGTTACCGGCATGGTAAGCACCGATCGCGTGAAGAAAAACAGCGCGGCGCAGGCGGGCTGTAAACTCTATCTGACCAAACCGCTCGGTATCGGTGTGTTAACCACCGCTGAGAAGAAAAGCAAGCTGCGTCCAGAACATCAGGGCGTTGCCACTGAGACTATGTGCCAGCTCAATAAACCAGGTGCAGATTTTGCCGATATTGCGGGCGTCACGGCGATGACCGATGTGACCGGTTTTGGTCTTCTGGGCCATCTGAGTGAAATTTGCCAAGGTTCAGATTTACAAGCCACTGTCTGGTTTGATCAAATACCGAAACTGCCTGATGTCGAAAGCTACATCAATGAAGGCTGCGTGCCGGGCGGTACAGGTCGTAACTTTGAAAGCTACGGCCATCTGGCGGGTGAAATGACGGATATGCAGCGCAAATTGTTGTGCGATCCACAAACCTCCGGTGGCTTATTGCTGGCTGTTTTACCCGAAGCTGAAGCTCAGATCCAAGATGTAGCCAATCGCTTTGGACTGACGCTAACGGCCATCGGTGAGCTCCATCCGCGCCAGCCAGAACAGCCTCTGATTGAGGTGCAGTAATGGTTTTGCCGTCTAATCCACGCGTTAACTCGCGAGCCAACGGCGTGGATTACCATCGTATTCTGGTTGATGATATCCCGTTAATTGATGTTCGTGCTCCCGTTGAGTTCGCTCAGGGGGCATTTCCCTGCGCGCAAAATCTGCCGCTTATGTTAGACAGCGAGCGCGAAGCCGTTGGTATCTGTTACAAGCAGCACGGTCAGGACGCCGCGATAAAGCTGGGTAATGAACTGGTTTATGGTGCGGTGCGCGATGCTCGTCTAGCTGCATGGCGCGAACAATGTGCTCGTCACCCCGAAGGCTATATTTATTGTTTTCGCGGTGGATTGCGTTCACACATTGTTCAGCAGTGGCTGCATGAAAGCGGGATGGACTATCCTCTTATTGAGGGCGGTTATAAAGCCTTGCGCACCTTTGCGATGAACGCCACCGAGCAAGCATCACTGCTGCCAATGGTACTTATTGGTGGCAATACTGGCAGTGGTAAGACCCGTATGCTGCGTGAGCTGGCGGCGGGTATCGATTTAGAAGGTGTTGCCCATCATCGTGGTTCATCGTTTGGCCGCACCTTGGTCAAACAAAGCAGTCAGATCGATTTTGAAAACCGTCTGGCTGTGGATTTACTCAAAAAACAAGATCAAGGCATACGTCACTGGTTCCTTGAAGATGAAGGGCGGATTATTGGCTCAAATCATCTGCCGATCTGTTTTTATGATCGAATGCAACAAGCGCCGGTTGCGGTGGTGGACGATCCTTTTGAAACACGCATCGTCCGATTGCAGGAAGAGTACATTGACCTGATGCGCGTTGAGTTTGAACGTGCCTACGGCCGAGAATTAGGTTGGGATAATTACGTTGAATACCTGCATCACGGTTTGTTTGCGATCCGCAAACGCTTGGGCATGGAACGTTATACTAAACTTAAACTCTATCTAGAGCAGGCGCTTATTCAGCAGCGTGAAACGCGTATCAGCGATGGGCATCTCGCGTGGCTGGTGCCGTTGCTGCAAGAATATTATGACCCGATGTACCGCTATCAACTGGAAAAGAAAGCGGAGCGTATTGTCTTCCGAGGCAATTATTCGGAAGTTAAGGACTATTTATTGGCGACCAGCCAGACTTACGGTGACTGATGCGTCTGTTTATTGCGGAAAAACCAAGCCTGGCGCGCGCGATTGCCGACGTGCTGCCAAAACCTCACCGACGTGGTGACGGGTATATCTCTTGTGGTTCAGGTGACACTGTCACGTGGTGCATTGGCCATTTGCTTGAACAAGCGGAGCCAGATGCCTACGACACGCGCTACGCGCGCTGGAACTTAGCCGATCTGCCGATTGTGCCTGAGAAATGGCAGCTAAAGCCTAAACCCTCTGTTGCCAAACAGCTCAACGTGATTAAACGGTTGTTGGTTGACGCCCAGCAGGTTATCCATGCGGGTGACCCCGATCGTGAAGGGCAACTGCTGGTGGACGAGGTGTTAGATTACCTAGAGCTCGCGCCTGAAAAGCGTCAAACCGTGCAGCGCTGCCTGATTAATGACCTAAACCCACAGGCGGTAGAGCGTGCGGTTTCGCGGTTGCGTGATAACCGTGAGTTTATCCCGCTGTGCGTGTCGGCGCTGGCCCGTTCACGGGCGGATTGGCTATACGGCATCAATATGACCCGTGCGTATACCATTTTAGGCCGCAATGCGGGCTATAACGGCGTGCTGTCGGTGGGCCGTGTGCAGACGCCGGTATTAGGCTTGGTGGTGCGCCGTGACGAAGAGATTGAAAACTTCGTCAGCAAGGATTTCTATGAGGTTAAAGCTCATATCGTAACGCCTGCGGAAGAGCGTTTTACGGCGATGTGGATACCGAGTGAATCATGCGAACCTCATCAGGATGAAGAGGGGCGTTTGCTGAATAAGGCACTGGCTGAGCACGTTATCAAACGGATTGAAGGCCAGCCAGCCCTTGTCACCGGTTATAATGATAAACGGGAATCAGAAACCGCACCGTTGCCATTCTCGCTTTCGGCTTTGCAAATCGAGGCCGCTAAGCGTTTTAACCTAAGTGCTCAACAGGTGCTGGATCTTTGTCAGCGCCTGTATGAAACCCACAAACTGATTACCTATCCTCGTTCCGATAGCCGCTATTTGCCTGAAGAGCATTTTGCTGGACGTCATGCTGTGATGAACGCTATCGCTTCACATGTCCCAGATTTACAACAGGTTGCTGCTGTTGATCCCGACAGACGCAATCGTTGCTGGGATGATAAAAAGGTTGATGCTCACCATGCGATTATCCCGACCGCGCGTGCTGGCAATATCAATTTAAGCGACGATGAACGCAAAATTTATACCTTGGTGGCGCGTCAATATCTGATGCAGTTTTGTCCGGATGCTATGTACCGTAAATGTGTTATCGATTTAGATATTGCCAACGGTAAATTTGTTGCCAAAGCGCGTTTCCTCGCTGAAGCAGGCTGGCGAGCGTTGCTGGGTGCCAAAGAGCGAGATGATGAGGACGAAGGTTCTCCGCTGCCGGTGGTTGCTAAGGGAGATGAGCTGCTGTGTGAGAAAGGCGAGCTGATGGAACGTCAAACTCAGCCCCCGCGTCCATTCACCGATGCAACGTTATTATCGGCCATGACGGGTATTGCGCGTTTTGTGCAAGATAAAGAGCTAAAGAAAATCCTACGAGCGACCGATGGTTTAGGGACTGAAGCTACGCGTGCTGGAATTATAGAATTATTGTTCCGGCGTACATTTTTGTACAAAAAGGGTCGCTATATACATTCGTCAGAGGCGGGAAGAGCGCTGATCCACTGTTTGCCTGAAATTGCAGCAAGGCCGGATATGACCGCAGATTGGGAAGCCACGCTGACCCAAATCAGTGAAAAAAATCGACGCTATCAGGACTTTATGCAGCCGCTGGTGGGCACTCTGTATCAGCTTATCGATCAGGCGAGAAGCAATCGAAATCCTCAGGCGTTTCGCGGTTTACCTCCGGCGGCTGAAAAAAGCGCCAAGCGAAAATATAAGCCAAAAGCAAAGGAGAACAAGGCATGAAAAAGAGTGCGATAGGATTCTGGGTATTGCCGTTGGTATTGCTCAGCCCCACGACGATGGCAAATCGCAACAATGGTATTGATGTCGTTGTGCCAGTTTCTCCCGAAATCCTGAATAACAGCGGTGGCTATAGTAATAACGACAGCAATGTGAACTGCCCACGTTGTTGTATTTATGATAACCGTAGCTATTCAGAAGGCGCGGTGGTGAAGGCTGAAGGGGTATTGTTGCAGTGCTCAGCGGATAAAAATGTATTGAGCACCAATAATCTCAAATGGGTTGTATTGAAAAAAGGTTAATGTACAACGTTAACAAGCCGTTGCAAAAAGCCCAAGGTTATTTAGATTCGGGCAATTGAAAGTAAAAAGGCCAGCGCTTAGCACGGGCCTTTTTACTTATTTACGCCTCATCATCTTGTTGCGATAACCGCGCTAGCTTCTGTTGATAGGCGTGTAGCAGGGGAATATCAGCCGGTGCCAAATCATAAGACTCGGCTTGCTGCGGAGTTACCCATACCAATGCTGCATGCTCGTTGGCGATGAATTCACCCTCAGTATGCTGCACACGCCAAGCATGTAGATGGATAGTTTTGTTCTCAAGCCTCAGCGTGCTGCTGGCGACATAATCCGCCACGCTGCATCTTACCGACAACTCTTCTGCCAGTTCACGGCACAGCGCTTCAGGCTGAGTTTCACCCATCTCAACCTTACCGCCGGGAAATTCCCACAAACCAGCCTGATCTTTATTCGCCCCTCGTTGGGCTAATAAGATTTTGCCTCGCGATTCAATAATGGCGGCAACGACATCGATCGTATTATGAGGTGCGGTCATTTCTATCACGCCAGCTTAAACTCAGCCCAAATTGGCGCATGATCGGAAGGCTTTTCCATTCCGCGAATTTCGTAATCGATACCGGTGTCGATGCATTTTTCAGCGAGCGGTTGGCTTGCCAAAACTAAATCTATGCGCAGACCACGGTTGTCATCAAAGCCTTTTGAGCGGTAGTCAAACCATGAGAACTGATCGTTACGCTCAGGGTTAGCTTGGCGATAGGTATCAATGAGTCCCCAATTTTTCAGGCGATCCATCCATTCGCGCTCTTCGGGTAAGAATGAACATTTCCCGGTGCGTAACCAACGCTTACGGTTTTCTTCGCCAATACCAATATCATCATCGGTTGGGCTAATGTTTACGTCACCCATCACGATCACTTGTCCCGCAGGGGTCTGTTCAGACTTAAGATAGTTCTGCAAATCTTGATAGAACTTAGTTTTTGCTGGGAATTTGATAGGGTGGTCACGGCTTTCGCCCTGAGGAAAATAACCGTTGATAACCGTGAGCACGCCGGTCGGCGTAGCAATATCGGCCATAATGATACGACGCTGCGCATCTTCTTCATCGGTTGGAAAGCCTTTGCGTACGGCCAGTGGTTTTTCCTTCGTCAGCAATGCAACGCCGTAATGTCCTTTCTGACCATGATAGAAAATGTGATATCCCAGATGCTCTAAATCAGCCAGCGGGAACATATCATCGTGAACTTTGGTTTCTTGCAGGCCAATCACATCAGGCTGATGTTTTGCGATGATGGCTTCAAGTTGATGTGGACGGGCGCGCAGTCCATTGATATTAAAAGAGATAAATTTCATAAGTGCAGGCCATATTGAAGCGTTCTGGTTAACAAAGCGTTGTTAAACAACAGTTGTGAATGAATAGTAGCAGAAAGCCTACCAATTCAAAAATCACGCTCAGTCACTATGCCCAGCGGTTCAAATTATGGGGGTGATAGTGGTCGAATTCTTTTAGGATTACCGCCGGATCTTCTAAACAGACCAACGTATCGACATACTGCTGACGAACAAAGCCTTGCTGGGCGCTGTAGCGTAGAAATTCGATCAGCTTTTGGTAATAGCCTGCAACGTCCATGAGTGCGATAGGTTTATTGTGATAGCCGATTTGGCTCCACGTCCAGATTTCGAATAATTCTTCTAAGGTTCCGATCCCGCCGGGCAGGGCAATAAATCCATCCGATAGCTCGGCCATACGAGCCTTGCGAGTATGCATATCGGGAACAATATCTAAAGAGGTTAAGCCGTAGTGCGCGGTTTCCGCTTCCACTAAACGCTGTGGTATGACGCCATGCACTTCACCGCCCGCGTCAAGTACCGCATTGGCTAACACGCCCATGAGCCCTTTGCTGCCGCCGCCATAGATTAATTGACGGCCTTGCTGAGCAAGTGTACGGCCAAGCAATTTAGCTGCATCGGAATAGGCTGGATTAGTGCCTTCACTGGCGCCGCAAAAAACGCAGATGTTGTTACGCATGACATATCCTACTGCTGAAGAGAAAAGCAGTGGTATAGCGGATTGATGCTAGGAATTCAAGGAGATGATGGAGAACAGGAAATTATAGTGAAATGGGGAATATGTGATTTTTATATTTGTTTGGGATTGTGAAGCTAAGAAAGGATGGTGGTGGGGAAGGATGACTCATCGCTGCGCTCTTCGCCCTGCGGGCCGTCGCAAGCGACGTTGTTTCGCTACGCTCAACTCGAGCCTTAATCGAAGGTTCTCGACCTTCCCCGTGGGGAATATGCGATTTTTATATTTGTTTGGGATTGTGAAGCTAAGAAAGGATGGTGGTGGGGGAAGGATTCGAACCTTCGAAGTCTGAGACGGCAGATTTACAGTCTGCTCCCTTTGGCCGCTCGGGAACCCCACCACGAAATTCGTGGTTACGAATTGTTGCCCGGTTTTCTCCGGAAAGCTGCGGCTAACAGCTTTTTTATCTCATCAGGAAGAAGAGATGGTGGTGGGGGAAGGATTCGAACCTTCGAAGTCTGAGACGGCAGATTTACAGTCTGCTCCCTTTGGCCGCTCGGGAACCCCACCAGATTTTTAATCGCTCCGTTATCACCGGAAGCGGGGCGCATAATAACAAATCGCGCCGCGCTGTAAAGCATTGGGAGGTAAAAAATATTTTGTTTGCCGTTTTTTTGCACTTAACGCCTTTTGTGTGAACAAAAAGCAGAGAAAAAGTCGTCAATCAGAATATAACTGTACGATTCCCATAAACAAATACTCGCTGTGCCAGCACGCGATACAGCGCTCGGCTGAGCACATTTTTTTCAACGTCGCGCCCCGCACGCATCATTTCATCGGCGGTATAAGTATGGTCGACGTTAATAACGTCTTGCATGATGATTGGGCCTTCATCCAGATCGTTATTAACGAAGTGCGCGGTTGCGCCAATAATCTTCACGCCGCGCTCATAGGCTTGGTGATAAGGGCGCGCGCCAATGAATGCGGGAAGGAAGGAGTGGTGAATATTAATAATCTGATTAGGGAAATGACTGATAAATTCAGGCGTTAATATGCGCATGTATTTCGCTAATACCACGTAGTCTGGCGTATGTTTTTTAATTTCAGCCACCATGGCTGCGTCATGTTCTTCGCGTGAGAGGCCTTCATGACTGACCAACGTGAAGGGAATATCGAAACGCTCAACCAGCGATTGCAACGTCGAGTGGTTGCCAATGACCGCCGCAATTTCAACGTCTAAGCCCCCAAAGGCGCTTTTCATCAGCAGGTCGCCAAGGCAATGTGCCTCTTTGGTGACAAGCACCACAATGCGTTGACGGCCTGATACCGTAAGCTCGCGCTCAGAACCTGAAGGGAGTGCGCCATCCAGATCGGCCAGTAGTGTTTCATCGTTGAAAATACCCTCCAGCTCGGTACGCATGAAAAAGCGACCGGTGAGATGGTCAACGAATTCATTATTCTGAATGATATTGAGCTGGTGTTTGTAGCAAATGTTGGTGATCTTGGCGATCAGCCCTTTCGCATCAGGGCAGATGGTGCGGAGAACTTTACGTTGAATAACGGGTTGTGACATGTGTTGGTTTCCTGTCTAGATATTTTTATTATTGCGGATGATCTTATTGACCACAGCATTTCTTATATTTTTTGCCAGAACCACAAGGGCAGGGATCGTTTCTGCCTACTTGCGGTTTGGTTCCATCCACATAATACCAACGTTGATCCAGACGAATAAAGCGCGAACATTCATGAATCGAATTATTTTGATTTTCGGCCTCAGAATGGTAGCGCGCGAAGAATTCAACAAAGCCTTCATCGCTGTTCTTACCGCTGGCAGTTTTAACAATTGTTAACCCTAGCCACTCGGTGTCCGCAAAACTTTCTTCAATCGCGGCGCGTTGCTTATCCATTCCACATTCTGGGTGCCAAGTTTCCACCAGATAATCGACGTTGCGCACCACATAGGCGGTATAGCGTGAGCGCATCAGTTGTTCAGGTTCAGCGGCTATACGCTGTCCGCTAATAATAGGTTCGCAGCATTGGGCAAACATATTACCGCTTTGGCATGGGCAAGGTGAGCGGCTATCAGGCGGTGTGTGCGGTGCAGATATCATGGCAGTTGAACCTTATCGAAAGACGAATTGAGGCTATGGTATCGAATCCTTATCTCAGCCGCTACGAGGGCGTGACGCTGAGATAATATTCTGAATCATCAGCTAATAAATAATTGTAACGAATAGGCCTTTTAGTTAAATGTGCGTAATGGCGCGCAAAACGCGTCATTCCAGAAATATCTATGCAGCACAAGGCGGCATATTGAGCCAAAATAGAAGGAGCACTAGTGAAAGGAGGTTCTTAATGGCGCTGCCACTGGAAAGTAAGCGAGTAATGATCGTTGAAGACGATCCTGTCTTTCGCTGTGTACTTGCCGGATACCTCCAATCCCAAGGCGCTTTGATTCAGGAAGCAGCCAATGGAATAGAGGCCTTAAGTTTATTGGATGAGTTCACTCCAGACGCAATTCTTTGTGATCTTGCGATGCCAAAAATGGGCGGGATCGAGTTTATTAAACGATTCAGAGAACGGGGTTTCCAAACGCCGGTCGTCGTGATTTCTGCGACTGAAGAAATGGCTGACGTTGCAAATGCGATGCGTCTTGGCGTGCGTGATGTATTGCTCAAGCCCATAACCGACCTCAGGAGATTGCAGGAAACGCTTTTATCCTGCTTTTATCCCGATCTATTCGAATCTCCGGCCTTAGAGAAAGATGAGTTTATCCATGATTGGGAGCTATTGAGCCAAGATCCTGAATATGCTGCGCGTTTGCTTAAACAGTTACAGCCACCGGTTCAACAAACCATTTGTGGTTGTAAGGTAAATTATCGACAACTCACTTCGCTGAATAATTCAGGCTTGGTGTTAGATATCGCGCCGTTATCCAGTAATGATCTCGCATTCTATTGTTTAGATGTTTCGCGGGCGGGAGAGAATGGCATTTTGGCAGCACTAATGGTAAGGGCGATTTTTAACGGGTTACTGCAAGAACAGCTGGCTCACCAAGAGTTGCGCTTGCCTCAAATGTCTACCATCCTTAAACAGGTTAATCACCTGTTGCGTCAGGCAAATCTTGATGGGCAGTTTCCTTTGCTGGCTGGGTATTATCATGTCCAGCAACAGAATCTCATCCTTGTTTCTGCTGGTTTGCATGCCAAGATTCATGCAGGTGATAACCTGATTCAGCTTAATAGCGGTGTACCTTTAGGCACAATGGGCTCAATTCACATCAATCAGGTTAGTCAGCGGTGTAGCCATTGGCAGAGCCAAATCTGGGGCGCGGGTGGGCATCTACGTTTAATGCTGACGTCACCGCAACACTGATTTTTTTCAGTTTTATCTGCTTTTTAATTTAATCAGTTAATGAGTCGTTATTTCTCTAAAAGGCCGGTTGCTTGTAATATCTTCAATCGGTCTGTAATTACTTTGAATTTAATGCGCACAAATTACTAACTGGTATACTCGCGCTGGAAATTAGCATTCATATCCGCCAAATAAAATGGATATGAACACGGAGCTAAACGATTAGAGAGGTTGTATGTCAACGTCAGTAAGAAAAATCAGAAAAGCTGTTATACCTGTCGCAGGGCTAGGAACACGTATGTTGCCAGCCACCAAAGCCATTCCGAAAGAAATGTTGCCGTTGGTGGATAAGCCACTGATTCAATATGTTGTGAATGAGTGTATTGCTGCAGGGATTAACGAGATTATTCTGGTTACACATTCTTCAAAAAACTCTATCGAAAACCATTTCGACACCAGTTTTGAATTAGAAGCAATGCTGGAAAAACGCGTTAAGCGTCAGCTTCTGGCTGAAGTGCAGTCTATTTGTCCTAAGCATGTCACCATCATGCAAGTTCGTCAGGGATTAGCGAAAGGCTTAGGCCATGCGATCCTGTGCGCACATCCACTGGTTGGTGATGAGCCATTTGCCGTTATCCTGCCTGATGTTATTTTGGATGAGTACACCTCCGACCTGAGCAAAGATAATTTGAGTGAGATGCTGTCTCGCTACGAAGCAACAGGCCATAGCCAGATTATGGTTGAGCCAGTACCGATGGAAGATGTTTCTAACTATGGCGTTGCAGATTGCAGCGGCGTTGAGCTGAAGGCGGGTGAGAGCACTCCGATGAAAGCGGTCGTTGAGAAGCCTGCACGCGATAAAGCACCTTCAAACTTGTCAATTGTAGGTCGCTATGTACTCTCTCCAGAGATCTGGCCACTGCTGTCTAAAACACCTCCTGGTGCTGGTGAAGAAATCCAATTAACAGATGCGATTGCTATGTTAATGAAGAAAGAAACCGTTGAAGCTTATCACCTGAAAGGTCTGAGCCATGACTGCGGGAATAAAATGGGTTACATGCAGGCATTCGTTGAATATGGCATGCGCCACGCATCGTTAGGTAAAGAATTCACCACGTGGTTGAAGTCGTTAGATTTGAACGACTAAAAGCCGCTGTGTTTAAAAAACTCTGTAAAGGATGCCTCGGCATCCTTTTTTTTATGCAAGTTATCTTAAAGATTCGCGTAAAGGTACGAGGAAGCTTAAATACTTGTCTAAGTAAATAATGACTAAATGTATGACCTCTTTGATTTAAATTCCATCTCCATCGCTTTGCAATACTCAATCTGCCTAAAGCAATGCCCTGAAAGGATCAAAAGATAAGTCTTTTTTAATAATGGCGTCTCGCCTAGCGGGATTTCTCTTGAATTAAGGCTATACGGGAACAATCCCATACCTTGTTTGTGGTATATATTGGGGTGTAAATCAAAAAAATATTAACTTTGCTGAAGATTGGTTATATCAATATAACCATAGTTACTGTTGTTTATTACTCAGATGTTTACTATCAATTTAAGGTATTTTAAATGCATGGTTATCAGCTGTTCCTATGCCTATTGCAACGGTAGAAATTAATCTAGAACCCGTCCATTCCTGGAAATTCCACAGCGTGAAAGATAAGTCCTACAGAAGCGTAGGAGTGTCGTTGTACACTCACAGAAGAGGGTATGCCGCAGTGGCGTGGTTTTCTTCATCCATTATGCAAATGGGCACAGTATCTTGCCGTATGGACTCTCGTGACATGCTATTCGAAATGGATTTTAAAAATCGAATTTATTTGCGTGCATAGAATGAATTGCTATACGTAAGGGTTTAGATGCATAAGCCCATTAGTAAAATATGGATAAAAAAATAGCCTCATAAGAGGCTATTTATACAGATTTAGTTGTAATGTTCAGAAGAAAATTACAGCAGGAAATCGTCCAGAGACTTACCTTGTTCTTCGATAGCTTGCTTAATCACAGCTGGAGTACGGCCTTGGCCAGTCCAGGTTTTAGTTTCGCCATTTTCGTCAACATACTGGTATTTAGCAGGACGCGCAGCGCGTTTTGCTTTACCTGCTACTTTACCAGCAGCCATGGTCTGCAGCAGTTCATTAGGATCGATACCGTCAGCAATCAGCATTTCGCGGTATTGCTGTAATTTACGAGTACGTTCTTCGATCTCAGCTTGTGCCTGACTATCTTCTTCACGACGTTCGTTTACAACAACTTCCAATTTCTCCAGCATTTCTTCCAGAGTTTCTAAAGTGCATTCTCTAGCCTGAGCACGAAGAGTACGGATGTTGTTCAGAATTTTTAATGCTTCGCTCATTGTCCTAATCTCAAATTATATTGGTGGGGGGCGTCTCGATTATAATAGAGTGCCAGTTTATTTAACGCAATAGTGAATTTTGTAAGATTAGCAAAATATTTCGTAATATAAGCAAATAATGCTTCTTTAAACACTATAACGAATATAGCTACTTGTTATTCAGATTACAACATGGAGTTCAAAGCAGCTAAAGCACCAAACCGAAGTCTATTAAAATATAATCGTATTGACGGCGTTGTTATGTTTCAAGGCGGATATTTTTTGTTGATTAAATCTACAGATCTTTAAGCGCTGTCACACTCCACATTGCTAATATAAGGCAAAAGCTGGTGAGAATTATCGGAAAAACTAGGGTGCTAAATCCCTTTATAGTAACAATCCCATCAATTAGCAAAATCAGAGTTTGGTGTGACATCATTTCTTAACAGAGTGTTGTGTCCCTCGCATTTTTAGACAAAATATTGTTTTATCAGATATTGATATAGATTCAGGCTTTAAGAATAACGCGATTGGTTAGGCATTTTTTTTCATAACTTTATGCCATCATCGGTGCGTTGGCTGTGATAAAATCCGGTCAGTTACGCGATTCTATATGGGGCTTAGAGCAGGTTGTGGCACAACTATATTTTTATTATTCAGCGATGAATGCGGGAAAATCAACGGCGTTACTTCAATCTTCCTATAACTATCAGGAACGAGGAATGCGTACGCTGGTGTTTACCGCAGAAATTGACAATCGTTTTGGTGTGGGAAAAGTGAGCTCACGTATTGGTCTGAGTTCACAGGCTCAACTTTATAATAGCGAAACACCTCTGTTCGATATGATTCGGCAGGAAAATGATGTTTTGCCGGTCAACTGCGTGTTAGTGGATGAGTGTCAATTCCTGACCAAAGATCAGGTTAATCAACTTTCTGATGTTGTGGATAACTTGGATATCCCGGTATTGTGCTACGGATTAAGAACTGATTTTCGCGGCGAGTTGTTTGGGGGAAGCCAATACCTATTAGCCTGGGCAGATAAATTGGTTGAGCTTAAAACGATTTGCCACTGCGGACGCAAAGCGAATATGGTGCTACGTCTAGACGAGCACGGTAAAGCATTAAAAGACGGCGAGCAGGTTGTGATTGGTGGCAATGAAAGCTACGTCTCAGTCTGCCGTAAGCACTATAAAGACGCGTTAGCGTGATACTTGTTGTTCGTTGCTGCTGAACATCAGCAGAGTATAGATAATGAGGCACACGTCTTCTCAGGGCGTGTGTCGAAAGATAAACACATTCCCCAGTTTCCCCTGTTTCCCCAGTTCAAGTTTGCGCATTGCATAATCGCATACATTCTATATACCCATCTGTTACCGATGCACTGACATTGATCTTTAACGTCTTCTATATTTCTTCCTCCTTAAATCATTAATCTGTAGCCAGACTTGTGATGATGGACGAATATTGCCGCATAGGGCACGGGGATTGTATGTTTGGTTTCGTACTCGTTTATATGTCTTTCCCATCTTCTGATGATAGAGAAGCATTGAGTGAATAGGGAGATACAATAGGCATAAAAAAACCCGCCAGCGGCGGGTTTTATATTTATATAAGGGAATCTAATTATTTCTTAGATTTTTTCTCAGCTTTAGCAGCAGGTGCTTTTACGGCTTCAACTTCGTGTGATTCGCTGAACTCACGACCGTAGAAAGTATCCATCAGAATTTGCTTCAGTTCTGAGATCAGTGGGTAGCGCGGGTTCGCACCGGTACACTGGTCATCGAACGCATCTTCAGACAGTTTGTCCACTTTAGCCAAGAAGTCTGCTTCTTGAACGCCAGCTTCACGGATAGATGCTGGAATGCCCAGATCTGCCTTGATGCTATCCAACCATGCTAACAGTTTTTCAATCTTCGCAGCAGTACGGTCGCCCGGTGCGCTCAGACCTAAATGATCTGCAATTTCAGCATAACGACGACGAGCCTGAGGGCGGTCATACTGGCTGAAAGCAGTCTGTTTAGTTGGGTTATCGTTCGCGTTATAGCGGATAACGTTAGAAATCAGCAGGGCGTTTGCTAAGCCGTGTGGGATATGGAACTCAGAACCCAGTTTGTGGGCCATGGAGTGACATACACCCAAGAAGGCGTTGGCAAATGCGATACCAGCGATAGTTGCCGCGTTGTGAACACGTTCACGAGCAACAGGGTTTTTCGCCCCTTCGTGGTAGCTTGCTGGCAGGTTTTCTTTCAGCAGTTTCAGCGCTTGCAGAGCCTGACCGTCAGAGTATTCGTTAGCCAGAACAGAAACGTAAGCTTCTAAAGCATGGGTCACGGCATCCAAACCACCGAACGCACACAGTGATTTAGGCATATTCATGACTAAGTTAGCATCAACGATCGCCATGTCTGGTGTTAATGCATAGTCAGCCAGTGGATATTTCTGACCTGTTGCATCATCGGTTACCACAGCAAACGGAGTGACTTCTGAACCGGTACCTGAAGTGGTGGTGACGGCGATCATTTTCGCTTTCACACCCATTTTAGGGAACTTGTAGATACGCTTACGGATATCCATGAAGCGCAGAGCCAGTTCTTCAAAGTGAGTTTCAGGATGTTCGTACATCACCCACATAATTTTGGCTGCGTCCATTGGTGAACCACCACCCAGCGCGATAATCACGTCTGGTTTGAAGGAGTTCATCAGCTCTGCACCTTTACGTACGATGCTCAGCGTTGGGTCAGCTTCAACTTCGAAGAAGACTTCAGTTTCGATACCGTGACCTTTCAGAACTTTGGTGATCTGATCGGCATAACCGTTGTTGAACAGGAAGCGGTCAGTCACGATGAAGGCACGTTTTGCACCATCAGAGGCTACTTCATCCAGCGCGATTGGCAGAGAGCCACGGCGGAAGTAGATAGATTTCGGAAGTTTATGCCACAACATGTTTTCTGCTCGCTTCGCCACGGTTTTTTTGTTCATCAGGTGTTTAGGCCCGACGTTTTCAGAGATGGAGTTACCACCCCAAGAACCACAACCCAGAGTCAAAGATGGAGCAAGTTTGAAGTTATACAGGTCACCGATACCACCCTGAGAAGCAGGGGTGTTGATCAGGATACGTGCAGTCTTCATTTTTTCGCCGAAGTAGTTCACACGCTCAGGTTGGTTATCCTGATCGGTATACAGGCAAGAGGTATGGCCGATACCACCCATCTCAACCAGTTTCTCAGCTTTAGTGACAGCTTCTTCAAAGTTTTTAGCGCGGTACATTGCCAGCGTTGGAGACAGTTTTTCATGAGCGAATGGTTCAGACTCATCAACAACTTTCACTTCACCAATCAGGATTTTGGTGGTTGCTGGAACAGTGATGCCGGCCATTTTTGCAATTTCAGTGGCTGGCTGGCCTACGATAGCCGCATTCAGGCCACCGTTTTTCAGGATGATATCCTGAACGGCTTTCAATTCTTTACCTTGCAGCATATAGCCGCCGTGAGTCGCAAAACGCTC
This sequence comes from Hafnia sp. CBA7124, assembly GCF_002355555.1. Classification (NCBI taxonomy): domain Bacteria; kingdom Pseudomonadati; phylum Pseudomonadota; class Gammaproteobacteria; order Enterobacterales; family Hafniaceae; genus Hafnia; species Hafnia sp. CBA7124. The sequence goes on from NZ_AP017469.1 coordinate 2,047,285, forward strand.
ACGCACTGCGTCATACACGGAGTCAACTACGATAACGGACTGTTCTGAAGCACAGATCACGCCGTTGTCGAAGGTTTTAGACATCAGGATAGAAGCAACAACACGTTTGATGTCGGCAGTTTCGTCAACAACAACCGGTGTGTTACCAGCACCAACGCCGATAGCAGGTTTACCTGAGCTATACGCTGCTTTAACCATGCCTGGGCCACCGGTGGCCAGAATCAGGTTAATGTCTGGGTGATGCATCAGTTGGTTAGACAGTTCAACGCTAGGCTGATCGATCCAGCCGATGATGTCTTTTGGTGCGCCAGCTGCGATAGCAGCCTGCAAAACGATATCCGCGGCTTTGTTCGTGGCGTTTTTGGCACGAGGATGCGGAGAGAAGATGATGCCGTTACGGGTTTTCAGGCTGATTAACGCCTTGAAGATGGCCGTAGAGGTTGGGTTAGTGGTCGGTACGATACCGCAGATGATACCGATAGGTTCAGCGATAGTGATAGTACCGAAAGTGTCGTCCTGAGACAGGATGCCACAGGTTTTTTCATCTTTGTAGGCGTTATAGATATATTCGGATGCAAAGTGGTTTTTAATCACTTTGTCTTCCACGATACCCATACCTGATTCCTCAACGGCTAATTTAGCCAATGGGATACGGGCATCAGCAGCAGCCAGAGCGGCGGCGCGGAAGATTTTATCTACTTGTTCTTGAGTGTAATTGGCAAACTCACGCTGGGCTTTTTTAACACGTGCTACTAACGCATCTAGTTCAGCGATATTGGTTACAGCCATAATGCTCTCCTGATAATGTTAAACTTTTTTAGTCAATGAGCCGCACAAGCAACAAGTATAGACAGATAAATGTGCTCTCTTTCAGAAACTTCACTTACTGAAAAGTTCCCGTTGGCTGATTTGCTAAAACAGCTTAGCTAGCAGTGGAGAAGTAAAGCCTGTGTTAAACATGAACGGTTTGGCTTTCTGCTAATCAGTGGGCCAGACGATAATAGCAGGCCTTTACTGTGACTCTGAGCTTACCCATTCTTAGGTAGTTGTTTTGTGATTTAGCTCACAAAAATGTCAAGCTGACACCTTTCAGCAGTGCGGTATTGAGAGCTTTTATCATTAACAACTAAAAGCGCCGTATTTTGCAGCGAAGTATCGATAAAATAAAACATTTTTGCAACAATGAGCCTCTTTTTGCGCTTCCCGTTAAATGCAGTAAGAAATTCGTACATTGAGCATAGATCGGGGCCACTATTTCCATTACATTACGCCGCAAGAACGTATCACTCTATCGTGATTTGCTAACATTGTTCACCACGCTGATTTGCTCGTGACAATGTTAAGAATGACAGTCGCGTTAATAACATGGTTTTGGAGAGCATGGTGAGCCAGTCTTTGCTGGATTTATCTGGTTACATTAAGTTTTTTGTTGGTCTCTTCGCATTGGTCAATCCGGTGGGTATTCTGCCGGTGTTTATCAGTATGACGAGCTATCAGGCGGTTGCAGCGCGCAACAAAACCAACCTGACGGCTAACACGTCGGTTGCCATCATTTTGATCTCTTCTTTATTGCTGGGTGATTCAATACTGATGTTCTTTGGCATCTCGATTGATTCCTTCCGTATTGCGGGTGGGATCTTGGTGGTGACGATTGCGATGTCGATGATTAGCGGGAAGTTGGGCGAGGATAAGCAGAACAAACAAGAAAAATCAGAAACTGCAATCCGAGAAAACGTGGGAGTTGTGCCGCTGGCATTGCCATTAATGGCAGGTCCCGGCGCCATCAGCTCAACGATAGTGTGGAGCTCTCGCTATCATGGCTGGCAAAACCTGCTCGGTTTTTCTCTGGCTATTATTCTGTTTGCGTTTTGTTGTTGGCTACTGTTTAGGGCCGCACCGCTGCTGGTTCGCCTGTTAGGTCAAACGGGTATTAACGTCATCACGCGAATTATGGGTCTGCTATTAATGGCGTTAGGCATTGAATTTATTGTTACGGGATTACGATCGATTTTCCCCGGCCTGTTATAACTCTTCAAATATTGCGACCTGATGAAACCGCTGTCGGCAATGCCGATGGCGGTTTTTTTAACTGGGCCACCTATTTGCCTTGATCGCTCACTATTCCTCATTTCAGCGATAAACCTGCGCTATTTCAATAAGTTTGTTTTACTTACGTGATGATTTATTGACGTAATAAGCACAAATTTTGTTCAGAAAATCACATCATAACATTCTGTTGAAACCCGTTATTAGTGGGCTTATCGAACGCTCATAAGATCATCAATGGTTGAATCTGCTTACATTTGTTAATTTAACGATGTATTACTTCATGACTTTCCTTAAGACTGAATGATTCGCTTTATAACATAGCTTCAAGAAAAGATATTATGTTATATCAGCGAGTTATCATTGATCTTTCCCCTCCCTCAGTGCAGTCTGTCAGAACGTCATCGTTTCAATAAAGAGAATTGCGTAACATTTCTATAAAAATAATTAGCAGTGATTTTAACCATCTGTTAGCTTCTGGGCATAATCACTACGCTTAGCGTTGATGAGAAAACTTTGTGCTGAAGTATTAATAGAAAAGTTTCGCTGAATATTTTGACGTCTGATCTGAGTCAAAGAGTGTTGTCAGTAAAAGTTCTAGATCTGAAAGGATAATGACGTTTTAAAACCACCTATCGTATCGACAACTTCGTTCCTTGTCGGTGCGGCCATAAAGCTAACAAAAGTTGGCATGTCCTCATGGACATCTTATTAAAGGGGAGTGGGTATACAATGAGCAAACACATCAAAAAGAATTTACTGGCCGTAAGCGTTATGGCGGCGTTGGGCATGTTTAGCATTGCGCAAGTGCAGGCGGCGGATGTTCCTGCCGGTGTAAAACTGGCCGATAAGCAGGAGCTGGTTAAAAATAACGGCTCTGAAGTTCAGTCATTAGACCCGCATAAAATTGAAGGCGTACCTGAAAACAACGTCACTAATGACTTGATGGAAGGTTTAACCCAGCATGATCCGCAGGGTAAAACGATCCCTGGCACGGCGGTGAGTTGGGATAATAAAGATTTTAAAGTATGGACTTTCCATATTCGCCCAGATGCTAAATGGTCAAATGGCCAGCCTGTTACCGCAGAAGATTTTGTGTATAGCTGGCAGCGTATTGTTGATCCTAAAACCGCATCGCCTTATGCCAGTTATCTGCAATACGCTCACGTTGAAAACGTAGATGACATTATTGCGGGCAAAAAAGATAAATCAACGCTAGGCGTGAAAGCGCTTGATGATAAAACTTTCCAAATTACGTTAACCGAGCCCGTACCGTATTTAGCGGAAATGACGTCGCATTACGCGATGAAACCGGTCAACAAAGCCGTGGTGGAGAAATTTGGCGACAAATGGACGCTGCCAGAAAACTATGTCAGCAACGGCGCTTATAAATTAAAAGATTGGGTTGTTAACGAGCGTATTGTTTTAGAGCGTAACCCTGAATATTGGGACAATGCAAAAACCATAATTAATAAAGTCACGTTCCTGCCTATTGCTTCAGAAGTCACCGACGTTAACCGCTATCGTACCGGCGAAATTGATGTCACCTATAATAATATGCCGATCGAACTATTCCAGAAGTTGAAAAAAGAGATCCCACAGGAAGTTAAAGCCGATCCGTATTTATGTACTTACTATTATGAAATAAATAACCAGAAGCCACCGTTTAACGATGAGCGTGTGCGTGAGGCGCTCAAGTTAGGGATGGATCGCGATATCATCGTCAATAAAGTCAAAAATCAAGGCGACCTGCCAGCTTACAGTTTCACTCCTCCCTATACCGATGGCGCTAAGTTAACACCGCCAGAGTGGTTTGGCTGGTCACAGGCAAAACGTAATGAAGAAGCCAAAAAGCTGCTCGCCGCTGCGGGCTATGGCCCAGATAAGCCACTGACGTTTAACCTGTTGTACAACACTTCCGATCTGCACAAAAAATTGGCGATTGCCGCAGCGTCCATCTGGAAGAAAAATCTGGGCGTGAACGTGAAACTGGAAAACCAAGAGTGGAAAACCTTCTTGGATACTCGCCATCAGGGCACTTACGATGTTTCGCGCGCGGGCTGGTGTGCTGATTACAACGAGCCAAGTTCATTCCTGAACATGATGCTGTCTGACAGCAGCAGTAACACCCCGCACTATAAGAGCGCGGCCTTTGATAAAATCATGGCTGGCGCACTGCAAACCAGCAGCAAAGAGGCGCGAGCCGCCGTTTATCAACAGGCTGAACAGCAGCTTGATAAAGATTCTGCCATTGTCCCTGTCTATTACTACGTCAATGCGCGTCTGGTGAAACCCTATGTAGGCGGTTATACCGGTAAAGATCCGCAAGATAACGTATACGATAAAAACTTGTACATTATTCAGCACTAATATATCTAAACTTATCAACGCCGTAGCAAATAAGGCTGCGGTGTTGATAATTGATATAGAAGTAGCAGTGGCGAGATAATCTCGCCGCTTTTCAAAAATATAATCAGCCATAAGGCTGAAGTGCAGGGCTAGGGCAATGTTAAAATTTATCTTTCGGCGCTTGCTTGAAGCGATACCGACGCTATTTATCCTGATCACCATCTCATTTTTCATGATGCGCTTAGCGCCGGGTAGCCCATTTACCGGTGAACGCGCTTTGCCGCCTGAGGTTCTGGCTAATATCGAAGCGAAATATCACCTTAACGATCCTATCTGGAAACAATACGGACATTATTTAGTCCAATTAGGCCACGGTGATTTCGGCCCTTCGTTTAAATATAAAGATTATTCGGTTAATGATTTAGTGAGTGCTTCATTTCCTGTTTCTGCCAAATTAGGTTTTGCCGCATTTTTATTGGCGGTGGTTTTTGGCGTAACGGCGGGCGTGCTGGCTGCGCTCAAACAAAATAGCAAATGGGATTATGCGGTTATGGGGGTGGCCATGACCGGTATTGTCATACCCAGTTTCGTGGTTGCGCCGTTATTGGTGTTAATTTTTGCCATTCAGCTGAAATGGCTACCGGGAGGCGGATGGAACGGTGGAGCGCTCAAATTTATGATTTTGCCGATGGTGGCACTCTCATTGGCTTATATTGCCAGCATCGCGCGTATTACCCGCGGCTCCATGATTGAAGTTCTACATTCCAACTTTATTCGTACCGCACGGGCGAAAGGCTTACCGATGCGTCGCATTATTTTGCGCCATGCATTGAAGCCTGCGCTGTTGCCGGTTCTCTCTTATTTAGGCCCAGCCTTTGTCGGCATTATTACGGGCTCGATGGTTATTGAAACTATTTATGGATTGCCGGGCATTGGCCAGCTGTTTGTCAACGGCGCGCTGAACCGTGACTATTCCCTGGTGCTGAGCCTAACCATTCTGGTTGGCGCGCTGACCATCCTGTTTAACGCGATTGTCGATGTGCTTTATGCCGTCATCGATCCGAAAATCCGTTACTGATTCGGGAGATCGCAGATGTTACTGAATAAAAAAAATGCGCAGGTGGTCGAAAACTTCGGTGAACAGCTGGAAGTGGAAGGGCGTAGCCTGTGGCAGGATGCGCGCCGTCGTTTCGTTCATAACCGCGCCGCGTTGGCGAGCCTGTTTGTACTTAGCCTGATCGCGCTATTTGTGATTTTTGCCCCTATGCTGTCGCAGTTTGCCTATGACGATACCGATTGGGGAATGATGTCATCGGCGCCAGATATGGAATCAGGACATTACTTTGGTACTGACTCATCAGGGCGTGATTTGCTGGTGCGGGTCGCGATTGGTGGCCGTATTTCGTTAATGGTAGGAATTGCGGCGGCGCTGGTTGCCGTGGTCGTTGGAACCTTGTATGGCGCGATGGCCGGTTACGTGGGTGGCAAAACCGACTCGGTGATGATGCGCCTGCTTGAGATCCTCAACTCCTTCCCATTCATGTTCTTCGTGATTTTGCTGGTGACCTTCTTTGGGCAAAACATCCTGCTGATCTTTGTGGCGATCGGCATGGTGTCGTGGTTGGACATGGCGCGTATCGTGCGTGGACAAACGTTGAGTTTGAAACGTAAAGAGTTTATTGAAGCCGCGCTGGTGGGCGGCGTATCCACACGCAAAATCGTCACTCGGCACATTGTTCCCAACGTGCTGGGCGTGGTGGTGGTGTATGCGTCTTTATTGGTGCCAAGCATGATTTTGTTTGAATCCTTCCTCAGCTTCTTAGGGCTAGGGACTCAAGAACCGTTAAGCAGTTGGGGCGCGTTGTTAAGCGATGGCGCCAACTCGATGGAAGTCTCTCCGTGGCTGCTGATGTATCCCGCTGCGTTTCTGGTTGTAACGCTATTCTGTTTCAACTTTATCGGCGATGGCCTGCGTGATGCCCTCGACCCGAAAGATCGTTAAGGAGTTTACGATGATGACAACAGATAAAAGCGCAGAGCGACTGCTGGCGGTAAAAGATCTCCGCGTCACCTTTACCACCAACGACGGTGATGTCACGGCGGTCAACGATTTAAACTTCTCGCTGCGTGCGGGTGAAACGCTCGGTATCGTTGGCGAGTCGGGGTCAGGGAAATCACAAACGGCGTTTGCGCTGATGGGATTATTAGCACAAAACGGTCGCATCGGTGGCTCCGCGCTGTTCAACGGGCGTGAAATACTCAATCTACCGGAGAAGCAGCTTAATAAACTGCGTGCCGAAGAGATTGCGATGATCTTCCAAGATCCGATGACGTCGCTGAATCCTTACATGCGCGTCGGTGAACAGCTGATGGAAGTGCTGATGCTGCATAAAGGCATGAGCAAAGCACAGGCATTTGAAGAGTCTGTGCGTATGCTTGATGCAGTAAAAATGCCGGAAGCGCGTAAACGCATGCGCATGTTCCCACATGAATTCTCCGGCGGTATGCGCCAACGCGTGATGATAGCCATGGCGCTGCTATGTCGGCCTAAACTTTTGATCGCCGATGAACCCACGACCGCGTTGGACGTTACGGTTCAGGCACAAATAATGACGCTGCTCAATGAGCTTAAAAGCGAGTTTAATACCGCAATTATCATGATCACTCACGATCTGGGCGTGGTTGCGGGCATCTGTGACAAAGTTCTGGTGATGTATGCGGGCCGCACCATGGAGTACGGTCAAGCGCGTGACGTGTTCTATTCGCCTAGCCATCCGTATTCGATTGGCCTGCTAAACGCCGTACCGCGTTTAGACGGCGAAAATGAATCCCTGCTGACCATCCCCGGCAATCCACCTAATCTGTTGCGCTTGCCGAAAGGTTGCCCATTCCAACCGCGTTGTCCTCACTCCACTGAGCAGTGTATGCAAATGCCGCCGTTGGAGTCGTTTGGTGAAGGGCGTTTACGCGCCTGCTTTAGAACCGTGGGGGAGTTGGCATGAGCAGCGAAGACAAAAAAGTATTGCTTGAAGTCGCCGATCTGAAGGTTCACTTCGAGATAAAAGACAACAAGGCGTGGTTCTGGCAGCCAGCCAAAACGTTGAAAGCGGTCGACGGCGTGACGCTGCGTCTGTATGAAGGCGAAACCTTAGGCGTGGTCGGTGAATCGGGCTGCGGTAAATCAACGCTGGCGCGTGCATTAATCGGTTTAGTGAAAGCCACCGATGGCCGTGTGGCGTGGCTCGGTAAGAATCTGCTGGGTATGGATGCCAAACACTGGCACGAAGTTCGCCACGACATCCAGATGATCTTCCAAGATCCGCTGGCGTCGCTGAACCCACGCATGACCATCGGTGAAATCATTGCGGAGCCGCTGCGGACATATCATCCCAAGATGGCGCGCAGCGAGGTGAAAGAACGTGTCAGAAACATGATGATGAAAGTGGGGTTATTGCCGAACCTGATTAACCGCTATCCTCATGAATTCTCCGGCGGTCAGTGCCAGCGCATCGGAATTGCCCGCGCGCTGATTTTGGAACCCAAGCTGATTATTTGTGACGAGCCGGTCTCCGCGCTCGATGTGTCTATTCAGGCGCAGGTGGTTAACCTACTGCAACAGCTTCAGCGAGAAATGGGGCTGTCACTGATCTTTATCGCGCACGATCTTGCCGTGGTAAAACATATTTCCGACCGCGTTTTGGTGATGTATCTCGGCCATGCCGTTGAGCTGGGCACCTATGATGAGGTGTACCATAATCCTCAGCATCCTTATACCAAAGCGCTGATGTCTGCGGTGCCGGTTCCCGATCCCGATTTAGAGCGCAACAAAAAAATTCAGCTATTGGAAGGGGAACTGCCTTCGCCGATCAATCCACCATCAGGCTGCGTGTTTCGCACTCGTTGCCCGATTGCTGGGCCTGAGTGTGCACAAACACGGCCTTTGATGGAGGGGAGTTTCCGTCATGCGGTTTCGTGTTTGAAGGTCGATCCGCTTTAGAAAGATAGCGCCAGGGGCACAAGGAGGTGTCCCTCTAATATTACTTATCGCGAGAAAGACCGCGCTATTTCGGCTGATTTTCCCTCACTTGATGATTTGTCTCCCTCTCAGGCTTGAAAGCCGAGCTCGCTCTACTCATACTGCAAGCACAAGATTTTTATCTCAATTGATTGCTAAAGGATATTCGTCATGGCAGAAGAAACTATTTTCAGCAAAATTATTCGTCGTGAGATCCCGTCTGATATCGTTTATCAGGACGACTTAGTGACTGCATTCCGTGATATTTCTCCACAGGCACCTAGCCATATTCTGATTATCCCTAACCAGCTGATCCCAACGGTGAATGACGTTAAGCCAGAAGATGAAGCGGCGCTGGGCCGAATGGTCACGGTGGCGGCAAAAATTGCGCAGCAGGAAGGCATTGCCGAAGACGGCTATCGCCTGATTATCAACTGCAACCGTCATGCGGGGCAGGAGGTTTATCATATCCACATGCATCTGCTGGGCGGTCGTTCACTCGGTCCTTTGCTCGCTCGTTAATCTTATTTTGCCTCGTTTTGCTCGGCAGAAAATATTCAGTTGGAGTTCACCGTTATGCGATTCTCATTATCCAGATGTACATTGACGGTGATCTTGCCGCTGGCATTACTCGCAGGCTGTAGTTCGCCGAGCCACATCGCCGTGAGCGATGGGCAGCGGGTGGTGATGGATCCTTCGGTACTCACGGCGGGCGTGACGGCGGATAACCCAACCGTATCATCGGGGGATATCTATCCTGTGGCCCGCGCGGTCGTGAACTATGGTGAAGAGCAACAGCCTGTCACGCTGAACTACCGTTTTTATTGGTATGACGCCAAAGGCCTCGATATCTTCCCCCATGAACCACCGCGGACGATTAAGCTAAACCCAGGTCAAGAAGTGCGTCTGGAATCAACAAGCGCGAATACCCGAGCAAAACAGGTACGCCTCTACCTCTATCTATAAATTAAGCCATAACCTCATGGGAGAGGGATGATGAAGAAGCTTTTAGGTGTGACATTCGCGGCGATGGTGCTGGCGGGCTGTCAAACGATCACGCATCAAGGCAGTGAAACCACGACTGAGCCAGAAAAGCCGACGCAAACACAGCCGCCGGTGACGGTGCCGACCACGCCGCCGGAACAGCCACCGGTGACTACGGTGCCAACGCCGCCAAAAGTGCAAAGCTTCAACTGGAGCGCCAGTTTAACGCCGCTGATTAATCAGATGCTAGGCTCGCCAGACGTCACCGCTGGCAGCGTTTTGCTGGTGGATAACGTGCAAAACCAAACCAATGGTAGCTTGCAGGTAGCAAACGCGACGGCTGAATTGAAAAAGGCGCTGCAACAGGGTAATAAATTTACGCTGGTTCCCGCCAATCAGGTCACCAGTGCCAAACAGTCACTGGGCTTATCTGCCGAAGATAGCTTAGGTTCACGCCGCAAAGCGATTGGTTTGGCGCGCATCGTTAACGCTCAATATGTGCTGTATAGCACGGTAGAGGGCGATGTGCAGTCACCTAAAGTGGCGATGCAGCTGATGTTAGTGCAGACCGGTGAGATTATTTGGTCTGGCAATGGGGCCGTGACACGCTGATTCTATGTCGAATGCTTTTCATCCCTCGTTGATGTCTGTGCGGGCCGTTCTGGCCCGCTGTTTTTCATCTGTAGCACCGCATCAGTGGCAGCTTTCACCGGTTGAAGGTTTGACCGGCATCAATTGGAAAGCGCAATTGAGTGACGGTGTCACTTATTTAATCCGTCCTCAAACGATTGAAAAAACGCAGTTAGGTATTGAGCGCAAACGTGAGGCTCATGCATTACAGCTAGCGGCCGCCTATGATCTCGCACCGCAAAGCTTAGGGCTGCACGATGGATGGTTAGTCACTGAATGGCTATCGGGCGACGTGCTCAACGAAACAACCTATCAGCCACACCTGCGAGATTTAGCCGAAAAAATCGTTATGCTGCATAACATAAAGCCCTGCGGACAGGCGCGAGATTTTCACCGTCATTGCCAATCCTACCGCCAGCTAAGCTCCCACCAGCGAATGACACCGCAAGGATTAAAGATTCATCAATACTGGCAGTCTCGCCAGGTTCCTCAGCCGTTGAAAGTCGCTTTGCTGCACATGGATATCCATCCGGGCAACATCGTTTTGACGTGTCACGGGCTGCGCTTGATTGATTGGGAGTATGCCGCAGTGGGTGATATTGCGTTGGATCTGGCCGCTATGTACCGTAGTTTCGGCTGGGAGTATGCACAGCGGCGCGATTTTACTCAGCGATACGTACAGGCCGGAGGCTATTGCGATGCGAAAAAATTGCAACAGCATGTTGAGCAATGGCTGCCGCGCGTCGATTATATGGCGTGGTTATGGTATGAAGTGCGTTGGCAACAATCAAAACAGAATTCATTTCGTGAGACCGCCAATCTATTGCTTTCACAGCTAAAAATGGGAAGGTAGCACAGATGCGGTATACGCGATAAAAACACTGACGGCGTGAACTCACGCCATCACGCAAAAATATAGCTAATACATACACCCTGAATAATTGGCGTAGCCAACACGGATGCAGCTTCAAGTATGACGGGTATAAAGGAGAATCCCTGTGGGTCCTGTAATGTTGGATGTGGCAGCCTATGAACTGGATGCCGAAGAGCGTGAAATTTTGCAGCATCCGCTGGTAGGCGGCCTGATTTTATTTACTCGAAACTTCCATGATGCCGAGCAGCTTCGCGAACTGGTGCGCCAGATCCGTGCGGCGTCACGCAATCGTCTGGTGATTGCGGTGGATCAGGAAGGGGGCCGAGTGCAGCGCTTCCGCGAAGGCTTTACGCGCCTGCCTGCCGCGCAGTCTTTTGCCGCAATAAATAGCGATGCACAAGGGCGCAGATTAGCACAGGAAGCGGGCTGGTTGATGGCCAACGAAATGATGGCGATGGATATCGATATCAGTTTTGCGCCTGTTCTAGATCTTGGTCACGGCAGCGCCGCCATTGGTGAACGTTCTTTCCATGAAGATCCGCAAATTGCGATTCGGATGGCGGAAAGCTTCATCGATGGTATGCATGAAGCGGGCATGAAAACCACGGGTAAGCATTTCCCTGGACACGGCGCAGTCACCGCTGACTCACATAAAGAAACGCCAATTGATCCACGTCCGCTGGAAGAAATCATTAATCATGATATGGTTATTTTTAACCAACTGAATTCACGTGCCAAGCTCGATGCGATTATGCCTGCTCATGTGATTTACCCTGCGGCGGATAGCCTGCCAGCCAGTGGTTCGCCATATTGGTTGAAGCAGGTGTTACGTCAGCAGCTCGGCTTTAACGGCGTGATCTTCTCTGATGACCTGTCAATGGAAGGTGCTGCGGTAATGGGTAGCTACGCCGAACGTGGGCAGGCCTCGCTGGATGCGGGCTGCGATATGGTTCTAGTGTGTAATCATCGCGCAGGCGCGGTAAGCGTGTTAGATAATTTGGCGCCGATCACCGCAGAACGCGTTAGCGCCCTGTATCATAATGGTAAATTTACACGTGAAGAGTTAATGGCTTCACCGCGCTGGAAAGCAGCGCATCAAGAGCTGGAGCAACTTCATCTGCGTTGGGAAGAGAGCAAAGCATAAGCTCGACGCTCAAATGACAATAACGCAAAGCGGCTGAGGGTTAGCCGCTTTTTGGGAGCAGTGAGAACATGATTATTTATCTTCACGGTTTTGATTCCACCAGTCCGGGCAATCACGAAAAAGTGATGCAGCTGCAGTTCATCGATCCCGACGTGCGTTTAATTAGCTACAGCACCCGTCATCCTCGCCACGATATGCAGCATCTGCTGAAAGAAGTCGATAAAGTGGTTCAGCAGGCCGGTGATAGCCATGCGCTGATTTGCGGCGTTGGCCTTGGCGGTTTTTGGGCTGAGCGTATTGGCTATCTGTGCGGTATTCGACAGGTGATGTTCAATCCTAATTTGTTCCCGCAGGAAAATATGGTGGGTAAGATTGACCGTCCAGAAGAGTATTTGGATATTGCGACCAAGTGCGTGGAAAACTTCCGTGAGAAGAATCGCGAACGCTGTTTAGCGGTGCTTTCTCGCAGCGATGAAGTGCTAGACAGCCAGCGTAGCGCTGAATATTTGCAGCCGTTCTATGAAATTATCTGGGATGAGCAGCAAACGCATAAATTTAAAAGTTTGTCGCAGCACCTACAAAAAATCCGCGCGTTTAAAACGGTTTCTTGAGGATTTTTGTTGTTGGATAATTCCCGGCATCCACACAGGGAGGCCGGGAAAGAGAGAGATTAACGACCTGCTTTCAGCTTCTGGAAGTAATTTTCGTAAATTTCACTGGCGCTGCCCACGTCATTTTGCCATTCGCCATGGGCGATGGTTTCTGCGTCAGGATACAGTGATTTATCGCCAGAAATTGATTTAGGCAACATCTTCTGAGCGGCTAAGTTCGGCGTTGGATAACCGATGGTTTTCGCCACCTGTACCGCGATTTCAGGGCGGAGCAGGAAGTTAATGAGCTTCATCGCACCTTCTGGATTTTTCGCATTTGCCGGAATCGACAGGCTATCCATCCAGAAAATCCCACCTTCTTTTGGCCAAATAACCTCTAGCGGCGTTCCAGCTTCACGAGCGACAAACGCTGAACCGTTCCAAACCATGCCCAGATTTACTTCGCCTTCCATATACGGGTTGGCTGGGTTATCTGAGTTGAAGGCCAGCACGTTAGGCATCAGCTTTTTCAGCTCTTCATAAGCGGCTTCAATCTGTTTGGGATCGGTGGTGTTGCCTGAATATCCAAGCTTCAACAGCGCCATCTGAAACACTTCGCGTGCGTCATCGGTTAACAGCAGGCTGCCTTTATATTCCGGCTTCCACAGATCGGCCCAGCTGGTCACGCTTTTTGGATCAATGGCATCGGAATTAACGCCGATGGCCGTCGCACCCCAGATATACGGAATGGAATAATCATTTTCCGGATCGAAAGGTTTGTGCAGCAGGTTTGGATCTAAGTTATGGAAATTGGTCAGCTTAGATTTGTCGATCTTTTGCAGCATACCTTCTTTACTCATTTTGGAAACAAAGTAAGTGGAAGGTACAACTAAGTCATATGCGCCGCTTTTATAGGTCTTCAGCTTGGCATACATAGTTTCGTTGGACTCGTAGGTGGAATAAATCACCTTAATGCCGGTTTCCTTGGTGAACTGCTCAAGCAGTCCCGGCGGCACATATTCAGTCCAGTTGTAGAAATAGACAGTGTTATTGTCATTTTCCGTTTTCGGCGCATCGGCAGCGATTGCGGCATTTACTCCCAAAGCCAACAAACCTGCGGCTACCAGAGGTGACCACTTTTTCATTCAGCGTATCCCTATAGTGAAGGTCGAAATAAAGAGAAAATCTCTATGAGTCCTGAATGGAACGCTTCAACAAGAACAAAATGTTTTTATGGGAGTCGCGCCACCAGGGCGGTCATTATAGGAGCCGTGGGAGTAGGGGTAAAGGTAAAGCGGGAGGAGGAAGACATTCGCGCCGCCAATCAAAAAAATGTAGCGGCGCAGCTAATCGAGCCAAATAAATGCTTAGCCTAAGTTATCATCAGGCGGTGGATTTTTCTTGAGTTGAACCGCATAGGCTTTTTCATGTTCCCCTTGCTTGCGGGCATAGAACATCAAAATGCTTAAGCTAATGATAAAGGTCGCGGTTAGCTTGATATTTTCTGCGCCTGACAAGGCGATAAAGCAGAAGATACAGCCTAACGTTGCGGCCATCACGCTCACAATATTTCTCAGCGAAGCGCCTTCCATACGAATCAACGCCACGCAGGAGTAGAAATACGGCAGCATGGTGAGCAGAACCGCGATCCCAATGAGTTCGCCAAAAATATCGGATGAGTTACTGCCTTTCGAGCTCATAAAGGTCATGAATGCCATCAGTAACGTCATTTTGATGGCTGACAAAATAATCCCTTTACGCGGTACGCCGTGGCTATCGACCTCGCCGTAAATTTTAGGGAAGTTGCCGTCGCGCGCGGCGCGTACGCCAGCCTGACCGACCAACATCATCCAAGAACCTAACGCCGCGAGGCAGGCAAATGCAGTAAAGGCAGACACCACCGGTGCGGCCCAACTGCCGACCATCAATGAGGTACTGGCGGCAAACGGTGCGCCGGTTTTCGCCATCACATCGGCAGGGAACATGCCGCTCATCACCTGTGTGGCTAAGATATAGACGATACCCGCCAGCGCAGTACCTAGCATGGTGGCGATAGGCACGGTACGCTGCGGGTTTTTAACTAACCCTGAACTGACTGCGGCCGACTCCACGCCGACAAACGCCCACAGACAAATCAAAATGCTGTGCATAACGGCTTTGCTATCGGTTTGGGTTGAGGTATTCCAGTTCGCCTGATAAAGCGCAGGATCAAACCAATGCCAGCCAGCAACGGCGGTACCAATCACGGGCACCAGAACCAGAATTAATCCCAGCGTGGTTAAGCGACTGACCCAGTTACCGCCCATCATATTCACCAACGCCATGATCCAGATAATCACAATGCTCGCGATACCTGCGGGAATAGGGTGATTGAGCGCAGGGAAAAAGACCGAGAGATACGCTACACCAGCCAAACAGTCGGCAAGGTTACCAATCCAGTTAGCGTGGTAGTAAAGAACGGCAGTTTGAAAACCGAACGCAGGGCCTAAACGGCCTGCATAGGCGATTGGCCCACCGACCTGTGGGTCGCGAGTCGTCAAACGCGCAAAGACATACGCCAAAGACATGGCCCCAATTAAAGTAATGAGCCAGCCGAAGAGTGCAATAGAACCAATTTTGGCGAGGTTCGCAGGCAGGAGCGCGATACCACTCCCCATCATGTTTCCCGCGACGATACCGGTACAGGCAATGAGCCCGATTTTTTTAGAAGACGCCATGTTAGCCCCGTTAACATCAAGCATTTGCTGTGTTCCGTCACGGCATGCTGTCGTTTTATCGAAAGAAATCCTGGGTGAATTATATGACAAATTGAGATGTTGATCACATTTGCCCCGCTGTTAACGACAATGCTTTGAGCTAAAACAGTTTTGTATAGTAATTGCTGTAGGAATAGACAATAACTATAGATCGCAGTGACGAGAAAGCGAATTAACGAGTGATGGTCTCATTAGCGTAAGGACACTTATCAATATTCCTCTAGCAACGGAGTTATTGCTTGACTTAGAGTTAACTCTAAGCCGTAAGGTATTGGTATCAAGCGAGGATGAGCAATGAAAATTGGTGAGTTAGCTAGGCGTACCGGCTTTAGCGCACATACGCTGCGTTATTATGAGCAGATCGGACTATTGCCGAAAATTAGTAAAGACACATCAGGACAGCGCAATTACGAACTAAGTGCGTTGGTGTGGTTAGGCTTTGTCCGTAAATTACGTGAAACCGGCATGCCTATACGTGAAATGGTTCGCTATGCAGAATTGCGTAATTTAGGGGATGGCACTGCTTCGGAACGTAAGATGATACTAATGGCGCATCGCCAAGAGGTTCAGTTGCAAATTGAGTTGTTACAAACTCATCTCCTCGCTATTGATGAAAAAGTTGCCTTTTACACGGCGAATTATCCAGATATTGAGGAAAATACCAATGACCAAACTTCAGCACGAAGATCGTTATAGCCGAGGCTTGCTGGCTCTGAGCCGTATTGATGGATCTGCGGGGGAAAACGTAGTGAAATCACTGGAAGATATTGCGCCAGATTTTGCCCGTTATCTGATCGAGTTTCCCTTTGGTGACATTTATTCAAGACCAGAGCTCGATTTACGAAGCCGAGAAATTGCGACAATCGCTGCGCTTACCGCTTTAGGTAATGCAACTGCGCAGTTGAAAGTTCATATTGAGGCGGGACTCAATGTAGGATTAACTAAGCAAGAAATTGTAGAGGTTATTATCCAGATGGCTGTATATGCTGGCTTCCCTGCCTCTCTGAACAGTTTGTTCACCGCAAAGCAGGTTTTTACTGAGCTATCATGAAATAGATGACTTAATTAACTAGCCTGATACAAATGCCAGCCACTTGAAGTGGCCGGCATGGTACTAAAGAAGATATGTTGAACTAGCCGCCCATTTTCAGTGGATGCTTTTTCAATGAATCGTATATTTGCAAATGCTACTTACTGGCCGTTCTATCACGCAAAATAAGCTGGCTGCCGAGAACCAACACCAACGAAAGTACCAACAGTATGGTTGCCAAGGCGTTCACTTCCGGCGACACACCCACTTTCACCATCGAGTAGATTTTCAGCGGTAAAATTTCATAGCTTGGGCCAGTGACGAATGATGAAACCACCACGTCATCCATGGATAGGGTAAAGCTCAGCAGCCAACCCGCCGCCACTGCAGGCATCGCCAACGGCAGGAGGATTTTCCGCAGGATCGTCACTTCACCCGCGCCCAAATCTTTTGCCGCTTCAAGCATTCGCACGTCGAAACCTTTTAAACGCGAATACACGGTGACGACCACAAAGGGTAGGCAGAAGGTGATGTGTGAAAACAGCAACGACCAAAAACCCAATGAAACGCCCAGCAGCATAAACAGGACTAACAGTGAAATTGCCATCACGATATCGGGCGACATCATCACCACAAAAAGCATGCCGCTAACGAAAGGTTTGCCGCGGAATCGGTAACGGAAAAGCGCCACTGCCGTTAGCGAACCAATCAGCGTGGCAAAAGTGGCAGAAAGGACGGCCATGGTGATGGAATGCCCAGCCGCTTGCAGCAGGCTGTCATTGTTCATCAACGTGCTGTACCAATCAAAGGTGAAGCCTTTCCAATTGATACCAAAACGCGAACTATTAAACGAGTTAGCGATCAGAATAATAATAGGGATATATAAATAGGCGTAGACGATGGACATAAATCCACCGCGCAGCAGGCGTCCGATCATTCCAGTTCCACCTTTTTATTCATCAGTTTCCCAACGCGGTAATAGATATACAGCAAGATGCCCATGACCAGTGTCAAACAGATGCTAGTGGCCGCGCCGAATGGCCAGTCACGGATATTCAGGAACTGGCTTTTAATCACGTTGCCAATCAGCAGGTTCTTCGCGCCGCCCAGCAGGTCGGAAACGTAAAACAGCCCCAGAGACGGCAGCATGACCAGCAACGAGCCCGCCACAATACCGGGCATGGTGAGAGGAACAATAATCCGAATAAACGTTTGGAATTTATTTGCCCCTAAATCACGTGCGGCCTCTAATACCGACTTATCCAGCTTCTCGATGCTGGAATACAGCGGCATCACCATAAACGGCAGCAGAATATAGATAAGCCCAAGGATCACGGCTTCGGGCGTATACATGATGCGCAGCGGCTTATCGATAATCCCAATCCACAGCAGAACCTCGTTTAAATAACCTCGGGTACTGAGGAATAGTTTCAGGCCATAAATACGGATCAGTGAGTTGGTCCAGAAAGGCACAATCAGTAAAAACAGCAGAAGAGGGCGAACTTTTTCCGGTAGCCGCGCCAGAATAAAGGCAAAAGGATACCCGATCACCAAACAACATAGCGTGGCGATGATAGCCATATTCAGCGAGTGCAGAAGCACTTCGGCATACAATGGATCAAATAAGCGAGTGTAATTATCGAAGGAAAACACCATCTTTATCAGATGGGTGTCATCACGCGTCAGGAAGCTGGTGCCGATAATCATCAGATTCGGCATAAAGACAAACAGCACCAGCCAGGCGACCACGGTTGTGATCACCACGTTTTGAAAATACTTACGCGACTTCTTCATTAGCCAGCACCACCTCCCAGCTTTCGACCCAAGTCACGGCCATTTTCTGATCTAACGAATGATCGACGTCGGGATCGTCTTCGTTAAAGAATTCGCTCACCAGCACCATCTTACCGTTCTCTAATTCAACGGTAGATTCCAACGTCATGCCTTTATAGTTGCGCTCGCGCACGTATCCTATGATGCCATCAACCTGTCCGGCATCGTGGATCTCTTCGACTCGCACATCTTCGGGGCGCAGTAGCACATTCAGCTTATCGCCCGGCTGCACGTCCATTTCAGCATTGACGTAAATATTGCACTCGCGGCCTTCGACGTTGGCACGAACGCGATGTTCGTCCACGCGATACAGAACCTCGGCGTCAAAAATATTGATCTCGCCAATAAAGCTGGCAACAAACAGGTTCTTAGGTTCTTCGTAGATTTCGCGCGGTGTACCGTCTTGCTCAATCTTACCATCACGCATCACCACGATGCGGTCTGACATGGTCAGCGCTTCTTCTTGGTCGTGGGTGACGAAAATAAAGGTAATACCCAGCTTACGCTGCAAGGCCTTGAGCTCATTTTGCATCTGTTTGCGCAGCTTATAATCCAGCGCAGACAGCGATTCATCCAGCAAAAGCACCTTGGGTTTATTCACAACCGCACGCGCAATGGCCACGCGCTGCTGTTGTCCGCCAGACAGCTGATGCGGCCGACGTTGAGCAAACTCCTCTAACTGCACCATACGCAGCGCTTCATGGGCGCGAGGAATAATTTCGGCTTCTGGTCGTTTCTGCATGCGCAAGCCAAAGGCGACGTTGTCCAGCACGGTCATGTGCGGGAACAGCGCGTAGCTTTGGAACACGGTATTAACGCAGCGATTCTCGGCTGGGACGTGAGTGATATCATCGCCGTCCAAAATAACGCGGCCATCATCAACGTCTTCCAAACCGGCAATAAGACGCAAAACGGTGGTTTTCCCGCAGCCAGAGGGGCCGAGAATGGTTAAGAACTCGCCATGATTAATAGTAAGGTCAAGATCGGTGATGATGTCTTTATCATCAAAAGACTTACGGATACCTGTCAAACGAACAACAGGCTGTAATGCTGCGTTGGAACCCAGAGAAGATATCTCAGTCATTTATTTGCTACTCTATCCCGTTACGTGTTGCAGATAGAACCGCCGCTGAAAAAAAAGACTGTAGGAGCAGAAGACTCAAAGTAAATCAATGAGTCAGGTAGCTCAAAACCAGCGGCGCCACTCAAAAAATAAGGCGCGAATGATAGACTGAGTGAACCTTAATTAAAAGCCAGCCAGCCAAGAAAACCCGATTTTCTCGCCTTGGTTTAACTATGATGCACTAATTTACCCCAAATGGGGCAGAAATCCTGTGAAACGGCTATTTTTATCCGGTATTACTTTCCTTACTTTCTTTAACTTTAGCTAAAAATGACCTGACGCAATATTTCCGTTTTGAGCCCTACGCATAATGTAAAACCTATGGCGAGGGCATAGGGGATTTTTCATAATATGAGACAGATCACATGATTATGAAGAGATACCCTTGCAAAGCCCCCACTTGACGTTGTCAGGCTAGCCCATTAGTCGATTTTTTAAACCCGACATAAAATTTAGGGTTATTTATCTAATGCGGCACTTGTCCTTCATTCTTAACCATCGATTATGGGGATGATGTGGACTGCGACGAATAACGAATCATTGCGAGACACTTTTATGAATAACTTACTCGATCGCTTTTTTAATTATGTTTCTTTCGACACACAGTCCAAAGCAGGTGTACGTCAGGTTCCTAGCACAGATGGCCAGATGAAGTTGGCGCGGGCGCTACAGGCTGAATTAGTTGAGCTCGGCTTCGAGCAAGTCACGTTAAGCGATCATGGCTGTGTGATGGCAACGCTACCGTCTAATGTCAGTTGGAAAGCGCCGACAATCGGTTTTATCTCGCATTTGGATACCGCCCCCGACGCCAGCGGTAAAAATGTGAATCCGCAGATCGTGGAAAACTATCGCGGTGGTGATATTGCTTTAGGCATTGGTGATGAGGTTCTCTCGCCGGTGATGTTCCCCGTATTACACCAGCTGTTAGGCCAAACGCTGATTACTACCGATGGCAAAACGCTGCTCGGTGCCGACGATAAAGCCGGTATCGCCGAAATTGTGACCGCTATGCTGCGTCTCAAACACAACAACATTCCACACGGCGATATTCGCATTGCGTTTACACCGGATGAGGAAGTCGGCAAGGGGGCTCAATTCTTTGATGTTGAAGCCTTTGACGCGGAATGGGCCTATACCGTTGATGGTGGTGGCGTCGGCGAGTTGGAGTGTGAAAACTTCAACGCGGCATCGGTGACGATTAAGATCGTGGGTAACAACGTGCATCCGGGCACGGCGAAAGGCGTGATGGTTAACGCGCTGTCACTTGCTGCGCGTATTCACAATGAATTACCGCCAGAGCAAACGCCTGAACACACGGAAGGTTATGAAGGTTTCTATCATCTTGCCTCGATGAAAGGCACGGTTGAGAAAGCAGAAATGCATTATATCGTGCGTGATTTCAGCCGTGAGGGCTTTGAAGCTCGCAAGAAAAACATCATGGATATCGCAAAGAAAGTGGGCAAAGGTTTGCACCGTGACTGCTATATCGAAGTGACGTTAGATGACAGCTACTACAACATGCGTGATGAAGTGGCAAAACACCCACATATCATTGAATTGGCACAGCAGGCGATGCACGACGTCGGCATTGAGCCGATTATGTGCCCAATTCGCGGGGGGACAGACGGCGCGCAGCTTTCATTCCGCGGTCTGCCTTGCCCGAATCTGTTTACCGGAGGCTATAATTTCCACGGCAAACATGAATTCATTACCTTGGAAGGCATGGAAAAAGCGGTATCGGTGATTATGCGGATCGCCGAACTGACCGCGCTGAAAGCTAAAGGCTAAGCGATTAACGACATAAAAAAGCCGCTGAAATATCAGCGGCTAAAGCAATAGACACAGTGGCAATAAAAACGGTTAGCAAACAGAATGATCGGTCAAGATGCGCAGGGTAACGGATTCGACCTGATCCTGCGTTTCTTCATGGTGGCGAACCATGTGTACCGTTTTCAGATGGGCATCCAAATGCGCGTGAGATTCCCAACGTTCAACCATGAAAAGCGTGTCAGCGGCTAAACTCTGACGCTCAATAGCGGGCAAGGTATCCGTGAGCGGCGTGTACTGATAGCAACCTTCCTCCGCCAGCACTTCTGCTTGCAAAGCCTGAAAGCGCTTAACGATAGCGTCTAAATGCCCCGCACGAACTTTAATTTCGGCAATAACAGTAATCATCGCAATCTCTTATTTGTTAGCAAACACGGTCGCCAAATGGTCGCGGTAGCATGCAATGTTATGCTCCACATTTGGATTTTTGATCACGTCGGTGCACAGGAAAGTTGGCAGACGAGTCATACCCAAGAATTCGTTGGCTTTATGGAAATGCATGTACAGACCATCAACGCCCTGACCGTGGAAGAACTGTTCTGGATCGTCGAAAGCTTCCTGTGGCGCATTCCAAGTCAGAGACAACATGTGCTGTTTACCCTGAATCAAGCCGCCAGAACCGTATTTTTTGCTCGCGTCTGAACGGGTACGACCATCGCTCGCGTACAGACGGCCATGACCTTCGGTGAACACTTCGTCGATATATTTTTTAACGATCCACGGCTCACCCATCCACCAACCTGGCATCTGGTAAATAACCACGTCGGCCCACAGATAGTTTTGAATTTCTTGTTCGATTTCGTAACCGTGGTCAATCGTAGTTTCACGCAGTTCGTGGCCCATCGCAGCCAATGTTTCTTTAGCGACGTCATGCAGAGTGGTATTCAGCTGGCCCTTAGAGTGGCCAAACGCTTTCATACCGTTGATCAGGAAAATCTTACTCATAATGAAGCTCCTCATGCGGCGCAGAATAGGGCGTGGCGCCGTGTTGTGATTCGATAATGTAATTAGCGACTGATGCAATTATCACACTATTTATTTTCATAAAATAGGCGATCTGAATCACAACACCTTTGCGTTTGAGTCAATAATTGAAGGCGGAATAAGATTAGTCTGGGCATTTGTGATTCTTGAACACAATACATTTGCAATTAACGCTATTTTAAACAAAAAAACTTCCCCACATACTCACTCTCAGCAACAGGGCAACGCTTTGCCCAACATCACTCTGTTACCACACAAAATCAAAAGGATATAAAATGAGCAACACCAAAATGATGATGCCAAAACTGGGGCTAGGAACGTTTCGCCTGAAAGAGCAGGTCGTGATTGATTCTGTGCGCAATGGGTTGGCGCTGGGGTATCGTCATATCGATACCGCGCAGATCTATGGCAATGAAGCTGAGGTTGGACAAGCTATTGAAGAAAGCGGTGTACCGCGTGATGAACTGTTTGTTACCACGAAAATTTGGCTGGAAAATCTCGCGCCTGAAAAGCTGATTGAAAGCATGCAAGAAAGCCTGAAAAAACTGCGACTGGCGCAGGTCGATTTAACCCTGATCCACTGGCCAACGTGTGATGCATCGCCAACCATTGCTGAGAGCATGCAGGCCTTGTATCAGGCTCAGCAGATGGGTTTAACCAAAGCGATAGGGATCTCTAATTTTACTATCGAACAAATGAAGCAGGCCATCGACGCGGTGGGTGCGCAGAATATTGCTAGCCAGCAAATTGAGATCCATCCGTTCCTGCAAAATGAAAAAGTGGCTGAGTTTGCTGCCTCTCAGGGCATTCCGGTAACTGCCTATATGCCTCTAGCCTATGGCAAGGTGTTAACAGACGTCGTCATTACCCAAATTGCGCAGGCGCATGGTGTGAGCACCGCACAGGTGGCTTTGGCGTGGTCGTTACAAAAGGGTTACACGGTGATCCCTTCGTCCACCAAACGTGAGAATTTAGCCAGCAACTTAGACGCATTGAAGATTGTTTTAAGCGATGCGGAAATGAAGCAGATTGCAGAACTTGAACGCAACGAACGTTTAGTCAGCCCTGAGTTTGCGCCAGATTGGGATTGATTTGAAAAACGTCTGTTGATCTCACATTGCGCGCTTAAACGATTGAGGAGCACGGGGCGAGTACCCCATGCCCCTCAATATTTCAGATTAAGCAACTGGCTTGGCAATAATACTGCGTGTTTCTAAGCGCACTTCAACCAGATAAACCTGTAGGGCATCGCCCGTCTGATAAACGGTTTCGCCTTTGATCTGAATGGAGCCCGTCTCTTGGCTACATACCAGTTCATCACGCACGGCGTGAATAAACGAGGATGGAATAAACGCCATCGCACCGTTATCAACCAAACGCACGCGCATACCGCCACGCGAAATATCAACGATTTCAGCGTTAAAATGAACGGCTGGATCCGCTTTATCTTTCAGGAAGCGCGCATATAACCAATCACCAACATCACGCTCGGCCATACGATTCAGGCGGCGGCGATCTGCCATCTGAACGGTAATGGCTTCATCCGGGCGTTCGGCCGGTTTATTCGCAATTAGCGCTTTCAGCAGGCGATGATTCACCATGTCACCGTATTTACGGATCGGCGAAGTCCAGGTTGCGTAGGCCTCTAAGCCTAAACCGTAATGCGGGCCCGGTTCGGTGCTGATTTCAGCAAAGGTCTGGAAACGGCGCACGCGACTATCAAGGAACGTCGTTGGCAACGAATCTAAGTGACGACGCAGTTCGCAGAAGCCCTGCAAGGTTAATAATGCTTCTGCGTTGGCAGATACATCGTTGGCTTGCAGAATGCTCACGGCCTGTTCAACCAGCGCCGGATCGAAACCGGAGTGGATGTTATAAACACCGAAGCCTAAACGGTCACGCAGCACGATGGCAGCACAGACGTTAGCGGTGATCATACACTCTTCCACGATACGGTTTGCCACACGGCGATGCTCGGCAATGATATCAACCACGCTGCCTTTTTCGCCTAAAACAAAGCGATAATCTGGGCGATCTTTAAATACCAAGGCGTGGTGCTGACGCCAATCAGAGCGGGAATCGGCTAAGCGATGCAACAGGCGAACCTGCTGTTCGATTTGGGCATTTTCCGGTTTCCAACTGCCAACGCCTTCCAGATAGTCTGAAACTTCGTCGTAAACCAGCTTGGCTTTGGATTCAATCCAGCCAGCAAAGAAGCGAATATCGTCAGAAATAGCGCCGTCTTTCTGTATGGTGACGCGGCATAGCAACGCTGGACGGCGTTCATTAGGGCGCAGTGAGCACAGATCGTCAGACAAATCGCGCGGCAACATTGGAATGTTGAAACCAGGCAAATAAGTCGTGAAAGCACGCACCCGAGCAATTTTATCCAGCTCGGAGTCTGGCTCAACGTAGGCCGTTGGATCGGCAATGGCGATGGTTAATGCCAGAGAACCGTCTTCGTTCTCCTGCACATACAACGCATCATCCATATCTTCGGTGCTGGCGCTGTCAATGGTGACGAATGGCAGAGCGGTGAGGTCTTCACGCTCCAAGCCTTCTTCATGCATTTCGCTACCAGACCATTCTGGTGCCGTGCGATCCAGTCCGTGACGGGAAAGGGTGACCCACCATGGTGCAAAATCATCATCCGCGTCGGTAATAAACGTGGTGATATTGGCAAAGAAAGTGCGGTCGCCTTTCAGCGGGTGCCGATTCATTTCAGCAACGGCCCAGTCGCCTTGCTTAAACTCATGCGTGACGTTGTTGTCCGCTCTGCATGGGATGGCATCTTTCAGCAATGGATGGTCGGGGATGATGGAAAGGCGGTTATCACCGTCTTTTTTCTGTACCCGGCCAACGAATCTTGTTAGGAAAGGCTCAACCAGCTCTTCCGGCTCAACGACTTCACGATCTTTCTCAGTGTGAACAGCAGCCAGAACGCGGTCACCATGCATGACTTTTTTCATGTACGGTGGCGGGATGAAATAGCTTTTCTGGGCGTCAACTTCCAAGAAGCCAAAACCTTTGTCGGTCCCTTTAACCACGCCTTCAACGCGTGGAGTCTGGGAGTGCAGTTGCTGTTTTAGCTGCGCGAGCAGCGGGTTATCCTGAAACATAGTATTGAAACGTAGATTCCGGCAGGTGGATGAAGTGAATGACCTCAAGAGCGGTTCACATTTTTACGCGAATCAGTGCCTGTGAGCAAGCCCATGATGCGACTGGGGATGAAATGATCGGCAAATGGTGTAAATCTGTTCATTCCCCCAGCGAAACGAGTAGCCGCTGGCTCCACGCGCCGGTTGCTAGGGCAATGATAAGCTCAAGAATTTCTGCGGCTGACAGCCCCGACTGAGTTAAAGACGTGATGTGTGCGGGAGAAAATAAGCAGGGGGTTTGCGTGAGGGTCAGACTGGCTTGAATAATAGCCTGTTCACGGCGGCTGCATTGCGCAAGTGCGGTCACGGGATCGGCGAGTACTGCGTCGGCCTGCTGGCGATGTTTACTCAGCAGCAAAAAACGGCGTGCGTGATGTTGGCTACTGCGATGACAGCCGAGAAGCCTAGCGCTAACTAAAAAGGCCAGTTCACGCAGTGGTTGGCGCAGCAGATCGCTACAGTTGTAGCCGTCGCTAAAAATTTCACTGCTTGTATCAGCGCCTTCACCGTCATGCATGTTGATCAACATTAAGACGATGGCGAGCCCCGACGGTGCACCGCATATTGCCACCGGTGCCAGCGTGGCGTCGGCACCGAGCGGCAACCAAGGGCGCCATGCCGCCGATGACGCTTCTGTGAGCGGAGCCAATTCAAGGGTGGGAAATATTCTTGGCTCAGACGGCAACGAACAGCCAGAAAGGGCGGCAGTGCCCGCAATCAGGCGCGACTGTAGCACTACAAGGCCTATTATTTGTGACAGTGTCACTATGTCGGGGTATGACAGTTTTACCGCACGCAGCGCGCGTAAGGTTTGTTTTGTACTGCGTGTGGGGTCCCACGCCAGCAGCCGAGCATGCTCGGTAATTTGGGCTAAACGCTGATTACTTTCGCGGGTGTTGTGTGGGCAATGTAGCGGAGCCAACTGCTTGGCATAAAAGGCGCTAAGCGGTGTTACCTGCGAAACCTGCGCTACGGTAAGCGCAATGCTTAAGCGGTCGTAGCGTGAGAGAGAATGTTCGCGGGAAACTTCAGGCTCGGAGCCTAACAGTTGGGTATAAACATCGCCAACCCGCTGGAAATAGGCGTCACGCTCGGTACGCTCATTGAACAACGGAAAGCGGCCATGAGCCAGATGCTGGTGATTATCCGCATCAGAGGTTGGTGCGTTATGGCGTGAGCTAAAAACCGTCAGCGGCGAGTTTGGTCGCTCCATCGGATATCCTTCAGACGTCGGGCAAGAAAAGGGGGAACCCTTTATGAAACAGGGTACTATCCTTGCCGAATGCGGCCTAGAGATGAAATATTGTTAAGGAATAGCCTAGGCTGAAAAGGAATAACCGCGCTGAGATAAAAAAATCCCCAGCCGAAGCCAGGGATTTATAAGCGGAATAAACGACGGAAATTAATCCAGTTCCAGCTCGTTCATTGCTGCAATGTTGAAGCCGCCATCGACGTGCAGGATTTCACCCGAAATACCGCCTGCCAGTGGTGAGCATAGGAATGCGGCTGAGTTACCGACGTCTTCGATGGTCACGGTACGGCGAATTGGGGTAACCGCTTCGCAGTGTGCCAACATTTTACGGAAGTTTTTGATGCCAGACGCTGCCAGCGTACGGATTGGACCCGCAGAGATACCGTTAACACGGATACCTTCTGGGCCCATCGCGTTAGCCATGTAGCGAACGTTAGCTTCCAGAGACGCTTTTGCCAGACCCATCACGTTATAGTTAGGGATTGCACGTTCTGCGCCCAAGTAGGACAGAGTCAGCAGGCCTGAACCTGGGTTCAGCATGGTACGGCATGCTTTTGCCATCGCAACGAAGCTGTAAGAGCTGATGTCGTGTGCGATTTTGAAACCGTCACGGGTAACGGCATTCACGTAGTCGCCGTCCAACTGGTCGCCTGGAGCGAAGCCAATGGAGTGAACGAAACCGTCGAATTTCGGCCAAGATTTTGCCAGCTCGGTAAACATCGCATCGATGCTTTCGTCTTCTGCTACGTCACAAGCCAGAACCAGATTAGAACCCAACTGAGCGGCGAATTCTTCTACGCGAGATTTCAGTTTGTCGTTCTGGTAGGTGAAAGCCAGCTCGGCGCCCTCACGGTGCATAGCCTGTGCGATACCGTAGGCAATGGAGAGTTTGCTGGCTACGCCAGTGATCAGAATGCGCTTACCGGTTAGAAAACCCATACAAATAGTCCTTGTAGTCTTAGTTTATGCCGTACTGCGATGCCAATAATATTGGAGGAGCAGGGCATAAACTGATAGAGGCGGAGGAAAACCAATTCACATTTTTATACAGAAACAGGAATTGTTAATTCTTCCAGCACTTGTGTTAATAAAACAAAACCGAGCGATTCTATCACGCTTGATTCACTGTGGAATGCTTTTGATGCTCTGCTCGGATCAGTGATTGAATTTTAGTCCGTAATTGGCGATAAAATCGCTTTTCAGAAAACACCACCGTCACGACGCCATGCATCAGCCGTTAATGCTTCACCAAAATGACTATTGATGAGACGCTTGGTTTGCTCATGCAGTGGGGCTGCCAACACTTCCGAAGTGCTACCGCGCTCCACCACTTCGCCATGATGCATCACCATCACCTGATCGCTAATGTGCTTCATCATGCCCAAATGCTGGGTAACATAGATATAAGCGATACCGTGTTTTTGCTGCAGTTCCAACATCAAATTTATAATCTGTGAACGCATCGACATATCCAGCGACGCTAACGCTTCATCCGCTACGATCACCTGTGGCTGCAATATCAAGGCGCGCGCCAAGGCGATCCGTTGAATTTGTCCGGACGCTAACATATGCGGATAGTAGTAGGCGTGATCGGAACGCAAGCCGACTTGGCGCAGCGTTTCATTGATACGCTGTTCACGCTCGGGCGCATCCAGTTCGGTGTTTAGCCGTAGGGGAACGTCAAGGATCTGGCCGATACGCTGGCGCGGATTGAGTGACGTAGACGGATCTTGAAAAATCATGCGGATCCGCTGGCTGCGGTAGCGAAAATCGCCGTACTCTAGCTGCTTGTCATCAATCACGATGTCGCCCGCCGTGGGCTCAATCATGCCTGACAGCATTTTTGCCAGTGTGGATTTCCCTGAGCCGTTTTCACCAATAATCGCCAGTGTTTGTCCTTCGCGCAGGGTAAAACTAACGGGTTTAACCGCTTCAAGATTTTGGCGACGAAACAAGCCGGTGCGGTAGCGGAAGGTCTTTTGTAGATTGTGCACCTCCAACAGCGTACTCATTGCGTCTCCTCCATGTTAAGCGGGAAATGACAGGCAAACTTATGCGTTTTTACGCTGCGCAGCGGCGGTGTCTCAATGCATTTTTTTTGCGCATACGGACAACGTGGGCCTAAGCGGCAGCCGATAGGCAAATGCTCTAACGAAGGAATGGCGCCCGGTAGCGTGTTTAAGCGGCTTTTATGGGGCAGTGCGCGGCCAAAATCAGGCATCGCGCGGATCAGCGCCTGCGTGTAAGGATGATGTGGCGCAACTAAAATATCTTCACAGGTCGCGCTTTCAACCGTTTGGCCGCAGTACATCACGTTAATGCGGTCAGCCCATTTGCTCATCATTTGCAGGTCATGGCTGATCAATAAAATCGTCGTGTTGTTGTTTTGATTCATGCGCGACAGCAGACGGAAAATTTGCGCCTGCGTGGTGGGTTCCATGGCATTGGTCGGTTCATCGGCAATCAGCAGACGTGGCTGGTTAGCCAAGGCGATGGCAATCATCACCTTCTGGCATTCACCTTCCGTCAACTCATACGGGAAGCTACGCATGATATCTTTGTGGTCTTTAATCCCGACGCGATGCAGCAGTTCAATGGCGCGGCGTTTACGCCAGCGAAAACGCTGCCACCAGCGGCCTTTATAGGTCCAACCGGGGATCGCCTGAATCACCTGTTTGCCAATGCTTTCAGAAGGGTCCAGACAGGACTGTGGCTCCTGAAAAATCATCGACACATTATGGCCCACCAGCCGACGTCGTTGACGCGGCGTTAAGCGAAGCAGGTCAATGTCATCAAAGCGAAAACGGTCGGCGGTGACTTTCCAGTTATCTTTGGTTACGCCGCAGATCGCTTTGGCAATTAAACTTTTGCCTGAGCCAGATTCACCAACCAGTCCGCGCACTTCGCCTTCGGTGAGCGTAAGGCTGACCCGATCGACGGCTTTGACCGGCCCTTCGGCGGTCATGAATTCAATGGTGAGGTTACGAATATCAAGTAACGGCATTTTGTTTCCTATTCCACACCGGCATTAATCGCGCGGCGCATTCCGTCGCCCAACAAATTCACCAGCAGCACGCTGATCATAATGGCAGCGCCTGGCAACATCACCGTCCACGGCGCGACATAAACTAGCTCCAAGGAATCACCCAGCATGGCTCCCCATTCTGGCGACGGCAGTTGAGCCCCCAGATCGAGAAAGCCCAATGCAGCGATATCTAATATCGCCATGGAGAGGGCACGGGTGAATTCACCCACCAGCACACCAGCGATATTGGGCAGCACGGAATCCCACAGGATAAACCACGTTGATGCGCCGTCTAAACGGGCGGCAACCACATATTCTTTCTCAAGTTCTTCGTGAACCGAGGTATAAACTTCTCGCACCATATGTGGCAAAAGGGCTAACCATACGGCCAGCATGGCGTGCTCAAGGCGTGGCCCTAAAAAGGCGACAACGACAATGGCTAACAGCAGAGAAGGAATCGACAGCAGCGTATCCAGAATGTGGTTCAAAATCGCGGAACGCAGACCGTGGGTGACGCCCGCTAGAATGCCGATAATGACGCCAAAAACGCTGGCAGCGATGGTGACGACCAGCGCAGAACCAAACGTTGGTGCGACGCCGCTTAATAAACGGCTGAGAATATCGCGGCCCAGATCGTCGGTGCCAAGGAAGAATGACACGTTACCGTAACGTGACCACGACGGCGGCAGTAATTGATAGCCAAGGAATTGCTGATCCAGCGCATAAGGTGCCAGCATGGTGCCGAAAAAGCACAGGGCGATCAGCAGCAGCACGCCATACAAACCAATCATGGCGAGGGTATCGGCATGGAAATGCAGCCACGTCTGACGCAGCGGGCTCGGTACGCGTTTTTCGCGGTATACGTTATCGAAGTGCATACCATTCCTTATGTTTCAGCGGATTAGTCAGCGCACCGACAATATCAGACAGCACGTTGACGACTAAAACCAACGTCCCTACCAGCATGACACCGGCAGAGATAGCGGCAAAGTCCTGTTGGCGGATGGCGTTAATCAACCAACGCCCGAGCCCCGGCCAACTGAACACCACTTCGGTAATCATCGCCAGCGTTAGCATGGTCGAAAATTGCAGCCCCAGCCTTGGGATAATCGGCGGCAGCGCATTGTGTAACACATGACGGCGAATAATAGTGAAACGCGATAAGCCACGCGTGGCGGCGGCTTTAATGTAATTCTGGCTGACGACGTTATCGGTGCTGATACGCATCAGGCGGATCACTTCGGTCATCGGCACCAGCGCCAGCGCCGTCACCGGTAGGATCATATGACGGGCAACGCTCATCAGCATGTCATCGCGATAAGGAGAATCTGACAGCCAAGCGTCAATCAGCGCAAAACCGGTCACGTTTTTCATCGGGTAGAGCAGATCGTAGCGGCCTGAAACCGGCAGCCAGCCGAGATGCAGCGAGAAGAACAGCATCAGTAGGATCGCCAGCCAAAATACCGGCATTGAATAGCCAAACAGCGCCAGCGCGCTAATCGCGCCATCCTGCCATTTGCCGCGAAGTAAACCGGCAATAATACCCAGCGGAATACCTACCACCAGCGCAAACACGAAGGCCAGAATACACAGCTCCATGGTGGCGGGGAAAACTTCCTTCAGCTGTTCGATAATCAACTGCCCGTTAATACTGGAAACGCCGAAGTCGCCTTGCAGCAGACTATGCACATAGAAACGGTAGGCGTCGAACAGCGAAGCGCCACCTAACGGCGCATGTGGCGTGAAATAGAGCAGGCTAAACCCCACCAGCGACAGGAAAAACAGCGTCACCAATAGCAGTAAAAGGCGGCGCAATGTGAAGATAATCATGGTTTATCCTCCACGACGGCAGGGGATTCTGAGGTTGGCGTTGGTGGCCCCGCATCAGGATCGTTGGTAGCCGCCGGTTCTGGCTGTTTTTCACGATAAACACCGGCAAATGAGGCGTTACCAAACGGGCTCAATACCAATCCTTTTATGTCATAACGATATGCCTGTAGGCGCAACGAGGACGCCAGAGGCAAGATAGGCAGCTGTTCTTCTAAGATCTTTTGTGCATCTTGATAATCGTCAATACGCTGCGACAGTTGCTGAGACAGCAGGGCTTTATGCAGCAGCGAGTCAAAAGAGGGATCGCACCAGTGCGCCAAGTTAGTCTGCGACTGAATTGCCGCGCAGCTCAACAACGGACGGAAGAAACTGTCTGGGTCATTACTGTCGGTTGCCCAGCCGGAGAGCGTCATATCGTGGCTCATGTCGCTCAGGCGCGCTTCTTGGAATCGACCTTCCACCGGAATAATGCTGACTTTAATTCCCACCTGCGCCATATCAGCCTGAATCAGCTCGGCGGTTTTTAGCGGGCTCGGGTTATAAGCTTGAGACGCCGTTGGCACCCATAGCTGTAAGTGCAGATTGGTCACGCCTGCCTGTTTCAGCAGTTCACGCGATTTTTCTGGATTGTATTCGGTAATCTTTGCTTCGCTGTCATACGCCCAAGACGCACGAGGCAGCAGAGAAGCCGCGGTTTCCGCCGTGCCGTAGTAGATAGACTGCATCAGGCGCTGGTTATTGATGGAATAGGCAATGGCGCGGCGAACGTCCAAATTATCCAACGGCGGCTTGCGGGTGTTGAACGCCAAGTAGGCAACGTTCATTCCAGGGCGCAGCGTTAAACGCAGACGCGGATCGTCGCGCAGAATGCTCAACTGGCTGGCCGCAGGGTAGGCCAGCACGTCGCATTCGCCGGTCAGCAGTTTGGACAACCGCCCGGTGCCGCCTGCGCCGAGATCAATAATGACCTGTGGCATCCGCGGTTTGCCTTTCCAAAACGCATTGTTGCGATCCAAGCGAATATATTGTCCCGCGTGATATTCATTAAGCATAAACGGGCCAGTACCCACCGGCAGACGGTCGATATCTTCTTCTTTGCCTTTCTTCGCTAAGTTATCTGCGTATTCAGACGAGAGTATTGGCGCGTAATGCGTGGCGAGGTGCCATAAGAAAGAGGCATCCGGTTGCTTAAGCCGAATTTCAACCGTTGAGTTATCCAGTTTACGTACGCTTTGCACCGCGTCGCTAAACTGCAAACTCTCGAAATAGGGATAATGACCGCCGTTCACTTCATGATACGGATGGTTAGGATCGAACATGCGGTTGAAGCTAAACACCACATCATCGGCGTTCATCTTGCGCGTCGGTTTAAACCAGCCAGTGGTTTGGAACGGCACATCTTTACGCAGATGCAGCACATAGGTTGCGCCACCGTCTAACACTTCCCAGCTCTGGGCTAATTCAGGAATGAGGCGGTAGGTATAGGGGTCAACATCTAACAGACGATCGTAAAGCTGCGCGGCGAGGGTATCGACCGTAAGACCGCTGCTGGCCATCTGTGGATTGAAGGTATTCAGGATCCCGCTGACGCAATAAATGAAGCCGCTCTGGCGGATATCCGGCAGCGGTTTGGTTTTGGTCACAGGGGCAATTTCGGCTGCTGTCGCAACGGCAGACAGGCAACTTAATGCCAGCATCAGGGTTTTTAGACCACGCATAAACGCTTCAAGAGGTTGTTGAGCAAAGTGTTTAGTGTAACGTACATTGGCTGGCAGCCCAATCATTCCAGTGAGATGAAGGGGTTATTTGCCTTTTGCTTAACCAATCTACTGGTAAGCATAAGTCAGAAATCACGCAGCAGTGGGGTTTTGCGCTAAATATTGCGTAATAAAGCGGCGAAGAAGATGTGAGCTGGCGCACGCTGCAAATACAAATAAGAAAAATTCGCAACAAACCACTTTACACATGGTAGTGATAACCATTATCATCCATCTCGTTCTTTAGAGAATGCCTCCTCAGGGCAATTAATTCTCTTAAGAACACGACATTGCTCACATTGCTTCCAGATCTACTTTATAGCCAGCCGGGTGCTGGCTTTTTTTTATCTGTAATTTACCGAAACCTCGTTGCTAACCTTATCCCTGAATCCCCAACTTCTTCATGATCCCACGCAGTTGGTGATAGGTCAGATTCAGCAACTCCGCGGCCTGACGTTGATTATGCCGACTCTCTTGCAGCGCCTGAATAATGATCTGTTTTTCGCGCTCTGCCAGCCAATCTTTAAGATCGATGGGTAAAGACGGCTGCGCTGTTTGTGCATCTATTTGTGACGCCGTAGGAGTGCTGGCAGAAGAGGGCAAGTCGGTTGTGCGATGTTTAAACGGATTAATCACGATCGCGTCTAACTGTTCGGGTGAATCACCATGACGATAGACCGATCGCTCCACCACGTTTTTCAATTCACGGATATTGCCGGGCCAGCCGTAATCCAGTAGCGTTTGCCGCGCGCCATCGCTGAAGCCGGGAAAGAATGCGAGCCCCAGTTCACCGCACATCTGCATGGCAAAATGCTCAGCCAACAGCATGATATCGCTGCGACGCTCTCTTAACGGCGGAAGTTGGATAACGTCAAAAGCTAAGCGATCCAGCAAATCAGCGCGGAAGGTACCCGCTTCAGCCATCGCCGGTAAATCAGCATTGGTCGCGCATACTAAGCGCACATCGACCTGCAAAGGCTGGCTGCCGCCTACGCGCTCTAAATGACCATATTCAATCACGCGCAACAGCTTTTCCTGAATTAACATTGGCGCGGTAGCCAGCTCATCAAGAAAGAGCGTACCGCCGTCGGCACGCTCGAAGCGGCCTAAATGGCGCTTCTGCGCACCGGTAAACGCACCGGCCTCATGACCAAAAAGCTCGGAATCCAGCAAGTTGTCATTGAGCGCGGCACAGTTCAGCGACACGAACGGCCCCTGCCAACGATTAGACAGATAGTGCAGACGATGAGCTATCAGCTCTTTACCTGTTCCACGTTCGCCAATAATTAATACCGGTTTATTCAACTTCGCCAGCTGCGAAGTCTGCTCCAGCACCTCAAGGAAGCTGTTGGCTTGGCCGAGCATATTTTCAATATTATCTGACATCGCAGGATTCCATTTAGTGAATTTCGCTATCTGTTGGCTAAATTCATCACATCATGTTTTGCCTGTTGGTGGCAACAATTTTTATTTTTTCTTTATAAATCAATTTATTATTTTTAATTTAAAAGTTGGCACGATAGTTGATTATGTATTTGCGAGACAGTAAACCATTTTAACAACGGATGTGCCGAACCAAACGCACGCCGCAACGCAAGAGTGAGGGTATTAACAATGGGTATTTTTTCTCGTTTCGCCGACATCGTAAACGCCAACATCAATACGCTGCTGGATAAAGCAGAAGATCCACAGAAGCTGGTTCGCCTGATGATTCAGGAAATGGAAGATACTTTGGTCGAAGTGCGTTCCACTTCCGCCCGCGCTTTAGCCGAGAAAAAACAGCTGATGCGCCGTATTGAACAGGGTGAAACTCAGCTCAATGAGTGGCAGGACAAAGCCGAGCTGGCGCTGCGTAAAGATAAAGAAGATCTGGCACGTGCGGCGTTAATTGAAAAACAGCGAGTGAGTGATTTGCTGACCACGCTGCGCCATGAAGTGAGCAACGTAGAAGAAACGTTGGATCGCATGAAGCGCGAAATCACCGAACTAGAAAGCAAACTGACGGAAACGCGTGCTCGCCAACAGGCACTGGCGCTGCGTCAGCAGGCCGCTGCATCATCGCGTGAAGTTCGTCGTCAGCTCGACAGCGGTAAATTAGATGAAGCGATGGCGCGTTTTGAGCAGTTTGAACGCCGTATCGACCACATGGAAGCCGAAGCTGAAACGATGGGCTTAGGCAAAAAGAAATCGCTGGATCAAGAGTTTGCCGATCTGAAAGCCGATGATGAAATTGGCCAGCAGTTGGCGGCGCTAAAAGCCAAAATGAATCGTCCTGAATAAGCGCGATGTAGAATCAAATGACCGGCGTTATGGTATGGAATACATCCATAACGCCGGAGAAGGGAATAGACTGTTGCTAATGGCTGTAAACCAATAATAAGGAATTCACGATGGGCTACCTTTTTCTTGCCATCCCTCTGACTATTTTTGTGCTGTTTGTATTACCTGTTTGGCTATGGCTGCATTACAGCAATCGTCAGCAAAACGACAGCGTCTTGCAAACGCAGGAAGTGCAGCGCTTAGCGCAGTTAAATGAAGAAGCACAGCGCATGCGTCAACGCATTAGCGCGCTGGAATCCATTCTGGATGCGGAGCATCCAAACTGGAGGGACGCTTAATGACAACGCCGATGAGCGGTAAAAAACTGTATCGCATTCCTGAGCGAGGCGTGGTGAAAGGCGTTTGCGCAGGGCTGGCCGAATATATGGGCGTTCCTGTTGCCTTGGTGCGCGTGATGGCAGTGCTGTCGATTTTCTGCGGCCTGTTTATCATCACCGCGATATTGTACGTGGTGTTATCCATGACGCTGCCAACCGCCCAAGTGGCGGAGCTGAGCGGCGATCATCAACCGTCACCGCGTCAGCAAATGCTGGTGGTTACCACCGAACTTAACGAATGCGAGCAGCGCCTGCGTCGTTTGGAACGTTATGTGACTTCGGAAACGTTTGGCGTCAATAAGCGTTTCCAGAATTTATAGTTTTATTAATGACACGCTGGGGAGAAAACGATGAGTCAATTTAAACCTGCTGATATGCTGCGTGCAGGTGGCCGTAAGGCTCGGCGTCATCTGCCTGGCCTGATTAAGAACGGTTTGCTTTTGGGGCTGACCTTTGCCCCAGCCGGTATTGCCGCCGGTGTATTACGTTATGTAACGTGGCGACCTTTGCGCTGGCTGTTAATATGGGGGCTAGAACCCTTATTACAGCGCGCAGTTCGTCAGGCAACGTCTCGATATCGTCACGGAGCTGAAAAGCCATAACGGCTTCGTGTAAGGAGAGGAATGAAAAGGCTACAAAATGAATTAGCGTCTCTGGTTAACCGCGGTGTCGATCGCCATTTACGTTTGGCGGTGACAGGGTTAAGTCGGAGCGGAAAAACCGCATTTATCACTTCTCTGGTTAATCAACTTTTACATATTCACAGCGGTGCTCGTTTGCCGCTGTTTTCTGCCGTGCGTGAAGAGCGGTTGCTCGGCGCCAAGCGCGTTCCGCAGCGCGATCTTGGCGTGGCACGCTTTACCTATGATGAAGGACTGTCACAGCTCTACGGCATGCCGCCGACGTGGCCAACGCCGACGCGCGGCGTGAGTGAGATCCGTTTGGCGCTGAAATTTCGCAGTAATGATTCGCTGCTGCGCCATTTTAAAGATACCTCGACGCTGTATCTGGAAATTGTCGATTACCCCGGCGAATGGCTTCTCGACTTGCCGATGATAGAGCAAGACTATCTGAGCTGGTCACGCCAGATGAATGGTTTGCTGCAGGGGCAGCGTAAAGAGTGGGCCGCAGAATGGTTAGCGCTGTGTGAACAATGCGATCCGCTAGCACCGGCAGATGAAAAACAGTTAGCGGCAATTTCACAGGCCTATACCGACTATCTGCTGCGTTGCAAAGAAGAAGGGCAACACTTTATTCAGCCGGGACGTTTTGTGTTACCTGGCGACTTGGCCGGTGCGCCGGCGTTGCAGTTTTTCCCTTGGCCACAGGTTGAAAGCATTGGGGAATCTAAACTGGCTCAGGCCGATAAGCATTCCAACATCGGCATGCTGCGTTCGCGCTACAACTATTATTGCAATGAAGTGGTGAAGGGCTTCTACAAAGAGCACTTTGTTCGTTTCGATCGTCAAATTGTGCTGGTGGATTGTCTACAACCGCTGAATAGCGGGCCGCAGGCGTTTAATGAAATGCGTCTGGCGCTAACTCAGCTGATGCAGAGTTTCCACTATGGCAAACGCACGCTGTATCGCCGGCTCTTTTCGCCGTGCATCGATCGCCTAATGTTTGCGGCCACTAAAGCTGACCACGTCACCGCCGATCAGCATGCCAATCTGGTCTCTTTGCTTCAACAGCTGGTGCAGGATGCATGGCAAAATGCGGCGTTTGAAGGGATTAGCATGGACTGCGCCGGTATCGCTTCGGTACAGGCTACACAGAGCGGTTTGGTCGAGCATAACGGACAGAAAATCCCTGCGTTGAAGGGATATCGTCTTGCCGATGAGAAGCCACTGACCGTATTTCCCGGTGAAGTGCCCGCGCGTTTGCCCAGCAACGAATTCTGGCAGAAGCAGGGTTTCCATTTTGAAGATTTCCGCCCACAGAGTATGAACGTGGACAGCCCATTACCGCATATCCGCATGGACAGCGTGATGGAGTTTTTATTGGGAGATAAGCTGCGATGAGCGAACCGATAAAACCAAGAATTGATTTTGACCAACCGCTGGCGACCGAGCCGGAAATGGTGCTGAAAGCCAGCCAACAGTTTGCGCCACAGGACGCTGAAAATTTCCTCCCAGCCGAGCCAGAAGTCCTGACGGAAGAGCAGGACGAAGGGCGTGCAGAAGGCATTATCAATGCGGCGCTTAAACCAAAGCGCAGCCTATGGCGGCGCATGGTCGGTGCTGGTTTAGCGTTGTTTGGTGTGAGCGTGATTGCCCAAGGTGTGCAGTGGTTTCATCAGGCGTGGGTTCAGCAGGACTGGATTGCGCTGGGCGGCACCGTTGCCGGTGGTCTGATCGTATTGGCGGGCGTTGGCTCGCTCATCACGGAATGGCGACGTCTTTATCGTTTACGTGAGCGGGCGCAAGAGCGCGATGTTGCGCGCGACTTGTTGCATAGCCACGGTATCGGGCAGGGTAAAGCGTTTTGTGAAAAGCTGATGCAGCAGGCAAATCTAGATCAGAGCCATCCAGCGGTACAGCGCTGGCAGGCGTCGCTGCATGAAACACATAACGATCGAGAAGTGGTCGAGCTGTATTGCAAACTGGTACAACCGGTGCTGGACGTTCAGGCTCGGCGTGAAATCAGCCGCTACGCCGCGGAATCGACCCTTATGATCGCCGTCAGTCCGTTGGCGCTGGTGGATATGGCGTTTATCGCGTGGCGAAATATCCGTCTGATTAATCGAATTGCGGCACTGTACGGCATTGAATTAGGTTATTTCAGCCGTATTCGTTTATTCCGCTTGGTGCTGCTCAATATTGCCTTTGCCGGTGCTTCCGAGCTAGTGCGCGAAGTGGGTATGGATTGGATCTCGCAAGATCTAGCCGCTCGTCTTTCAGCGCGTGCCGCGCAGGGCATCGGTGCTGGTTTACTGACTGCGCGCTTGGGGATTAAAGCGATGGAGCTATGTCGCCCGCTGCCGTGGCTGGAAAATGATAAACCGCGTTTGGGGGATTTCCGTAAGGAGCTGATTACTCAGTTGAAGCGCGTTGCGCCGAAGAAAAATACTGATAAACAGTGATATGTTGCGTTAATTCTTAAGCGTTCATAGGCAGAATACAACGGCGGGTCATGTTGCATTCTGCCCAAGTTGACTAGCACTCAATGGGTAATTCGGGATTGGCTCCCCATTCGCTCCATGAACCATCATAAAGCGCCACGCCGTTAACCTGTAACGTGGTCAGCGCCAGAACCACCACCGCCGCGGTGACGCCTGAGCCACAGCTAACGATAATCGGTTGTTCAAAGCTCACGCCCGCAGCGGTAAAGATCGCTTTCAATTCTTGGTTTGATTTCAATTCCCCGTCTTTAACTAAGTCTCCCCACGGCACGTTGTGGCTGCCGGGAATATGACCTTGGCGTAGTCCCGCACGCGGCTCGGGGACTTCACCTTTAAACCGTGCAGCCGCGCGAGCATCAACGATTTGAGCGCTGTGAGTTTGTGTTGCTAGCAAAACATCGTTGGCGTTTTTAACCACGGTCGGGTCGAATTGAGCGCTAAAGGAGGCCGGTTTAGGCGTTGGCATCCCGCTTTCAAGCTCGTACCCCTGTGCTTTCCATTGATGAAAACCACCGGCTAAAATGGAAACCTTGTTTGCGCCAAAGGTGCGCAGCATCCACCACGCACGCGGGGCTGAGAACAGGTTTCCTTCGTCGTATACCACCAGATGTTTTTCCTGATTGACTCCCAACGCTTGCATATCAGCAGAGAATTTTTCAGCTGATGGCATCATGTGAGGGAGTGGGCTCGAGTGATCGGAGAGGGCATCAATATCAAAAAACAGCGCACCGGGGAGATGTGAAGCGATAAATTCGGCATGGATATCGCGCAGATTTTCTTGTCCAGCCGGAGGCATACGTGCGTCGATGAGCTGAATATCATCGTCGCTCAAATGAGCTGATAGCCAGTCGGCCGTAACGAAAAAGGTGTTTGTCATGGGGGATAACCATCCTTTTATAACCTTCATACTTGAAGCTGCTTTGGCATGGGCTACGCTGGTGCATCCAAATTACTTACGAGGGTAAGCTCATCGGATTTACTCACTTGCCGCCATAAATCAGCGCAAATTATTTGGGGTATAGTTAAATAAAATCTCATTGAAACAATATCTAAGCTGTTATTTATACCTCAAAAGCCACAAGGTGGTAATCTTTTCCATCGAAGCGAAAGCGTGTGACATCGCTCATGCCAAGTCCTTGAATGTGGGCAACGAGCGAGTGCGGATTATCGTCAGCGATAAAGGCCAAACCCGCGTCGTATTTTCCATGCATATGTGCTTTTACCGCAGTGAAAAGCTGGGAAAGCACGCCAGCGCCGCGAAAACGGCGCGAGATGCATACTGGCCCGTACAGAAAAGGGTTGAGTTCAGTCATCGGACGCTGATTAAGCGAATGGGTTTCGGTCTGTTCGAGCAGCGCATCAATCACCGGAGGATGTGGTTTGGCGCAGGTTGCAGTCATACAGACGAATCCGGCGACGGTTTTGCCTTCAACGGCAACTAAAATGCCCAGTTTGCTGTTGATGGCTTCAAGCTGGGCTCGGCTCATTTGTGAAACGATGTATCCCTGTTGGAGGTTTTCAGCATCCAGATTTTCAGGCGTGTTCAGTCGCTGAATTTCCAAAATGCTATCATAGTCTGCAGGGACGGCCTGACGGATGATCATATGCTGCACTTCCCCTATTTATATCTAAAATGTGTGATGAATAGGTGATAAGATTCTGCTGTCTAGATATGATGTTATTTGCATGATGCCTACTTTGGAGACAATTATATAGTCTGTTGTAACAATTGTTGAGGCGTCATTGCTCAAGTTTATAGTTAGCTAAGTTGTAAATCAGATATGACTGGCTGGATAACAATAGAAAGATCTGTCAACTTATACTGACAGTTACTGTTTCAGTTGTCGTACAATCACAATGATAGTCAACGTGATGTAGGGCAATTGGTTTTCTCTCGTGTATCTACACGTATGTTTTACACACCGTAATATGCAGATTAAGGTCAAAACTGATGCGCCTGGAAGTTTTTTGTGAAGACCGAATCGGCTTAACCCGAGAACTGCTGGATCTGCTGGCAGCGCGTAATATTGATTTGCGCGGGATTGAGATCGATACCATCGGTCGTATCTATTTGAATTTTAATGAACTTGACTTTGAAGTCTTCCGTCAGTTAATGGCAGAGATCCGCCGCATCAGCGGTGTCACCGACGTACGCACCGTGCCATACATGCCGTCAGAGCGTGAACACCGTGCTATGTGGGCGTTGCTAGAATCCTTGCCGGAGCCCGTTTTCTCTATTGATATGAAAGGGAAGGTTGAGCTGGCAAACCAAGCGGCGCTAACGCTGTTTGGTACCACAGAAGACAAGATCTGTAATCAAACCGCAGGTGGACTGATTGGCGGCTACAACTTTTTGCGTTGGTTGGAGAACGAAACCGTTGCTCCCCATGCCGAAAAAGTGGTTATTCGCGGTCAAGATTATCTGATGGATATCACGCCAATCTATCTGGGTGAAGAGCAGGGCGAAATGTCTGCCCCCGTGGGCGCGGTTGTGGTGTTGAAATCGGCGGTTCGCATTGGGCGTCAGCTGCAAAACCTCACGGTGAATGACGATAGCGAATTCGAACACATTATTGGTGTTAGCCCGAAAATGCGTCAGGTGCTCGAGCAGGCGCGTAAGCTCGCCATGTTAGACGCACCTTTGCTGATTGTGGGCGATACCGGTACCGGTAAAGATGTCCTGGCTCGCGCCTGTCATCTGCGTAGCCCACGCGGCAAACAGCCTTTCTTGGCATTGAACTGTGCCGCCTTGCCAGACGACGTGGCCGAGAGCGAACTGTTTGGCCACGCAGCGGGTGCTTATCCGAATGCGCTGGAAGGCAAAAAAGGCTTCTTTGAACAGGCCAACGGTGGCTCGGTATTGCTGGATGAAATCGGTGAGATGTCACCGCGTATGCAAACCAAACTGCTACGTTTCCTCAACGACGGCACATTCCGCCGCGTGGGTGAAGAGCACGAGGTGAGCGTAGACGTTCGCGTTATCTGTGCGACGCAGAAAAACCTGATCGATCTGGTGCAGCGCGGATTGTTCCGTGAGGATCTTTATTATCGCCTTAACGTCTTGACGTTGAATCTGCCGCCACTGCGCGAACGTACGCAGGATATCATGCCGTTGACCGAGCTGTTTGTCTCGCGCTTTGCCGATGAGCAAGGGATGCCAAGACCGCGTTTAGCACCTGAGTTGAACGCGT
Source organism: Hafnia sp. CBA7124 (assembly GCF_002355555.1). Classification (NCBI taxonomy): domain Bacteria; kingdom Pseudomonadati; phylum Pseudomonadota; class Gammaproteobacteria; order Enterobacterales; family Hafniaceae; genus Hafnia; species Hafnia sp. CBA7124. Next base: position 2,089,461 of record NZ_AP017469.1, read on the forward strand.
TCCTTAGCCAGTACGGCTGGCCGGGCAACGTTCGTCAGTTGAAGAATGCGATCTATCGTGCGTTAACCCAGCTCGAGGGCTATGAGCTGCGTCCACAAGACGTTGTTCTGCCAGAGTTTGAAGCTGAAATGGCGTTGGGTGACGAAGTGCTGGACGGTTCGCTGGATGATATTTGCAAGCGCTTCGAGCGTTCGGTGCTAACTCGTTTGTACCGCAACTATCCAAGCACGCGTAAGCTAGCAAAACGTTTAGGCGTATCGCATACCGCGATTGCCAATAAACTCCGCGAGTATGGCCTTAGCAGTCGGCGTCATGTGGAAACTCACCCAGACGCAGAAGAGAACTAAAAAAACGCGGTGCTGAATTCAGCACCGCGTTTTTGTTTCTATCGTGACTACAATAAATATCGCAACAGAATTACTTCAGAGAAGCTAATGCCGCATCGTAGTTTGGCTCTTCGGTGATTTCATTCACCAGTTGGCTGTAGACCACGTTGTCGTTGCCGTCTAAAACGACCACGGCACGCGCGGTTAAACCGGCCAATGGGCCATCGGTAATGGCAACACCGTAATCATGCTTGAAGTCGCCACCACGCAGGGTCGACAGCGTGATGACGTTGTTCAGACCTTCAGCGCCGCAGAAGCGAGACTGAGCGAAAGGAAGGTCGGCCGAAATGCACAGCACAACGGCGTTATCAGTCTGGCTTGCCAGCTGGTTGAATTTTCGCACTGATGCTGCGCAAACGCCGGTATCAATGCTTGGGAAGATATTCAGGATTTTACGTTTACCAGCCAGACTTGCCAGATCAACATCGGAAAGGTCTTTGGCTACCAGTTTGAAAGGTTTGGCTTTATCGCCAGCCTGAGGGATTTTACCGGCTACGTGTACTGGGTTGCCTTGAAAATGAACTGTCTGCGTCATTATGGTATTTCCTATTACAGTTAGTTAACACGAACTAGAGTTTACGCTAACACGATAGCCTTGAATATACGAACAATTTTAAATATCTACGTATACCCTTCATATTTCATGCTGCATTTTTGTTAGCTGCATTCGCACACCCGAGTCACTTACATCAGTAAGCTCATCGGGATGCGCTCACTTGCTGCCTCAATGCAACATGAACTATTTTGGGTATAACATTATGATGTTTTTGGCTAATACTTCAGCTATCCGCATTCTGCCTTTTATTAGCGCTAAGGAATAAGCATGAAAACAATGCGTTTTTATTCAGAAGTTTGGCCTTTGCATACCCCCTTTGTGATTGCTCGGGGCAGCCGAACAGAAGCTTACGTTGTCGTCGTTGAAATTGAGCAAGACGGCGTGGTTGGCGTCGGGGAATGTACGCCCTATGCGCGCTATGACGAAAGCGTGGACTCTGTGCTCGCGCAGCTTGCCTCGGTGAAATCCGCTATTGAGAACGGACTTGATCGCCGTGAGTTATTAGCAAGATTACCGGCAGGCGCGGCACGGAATGCGGTTGACTGTGCGCTATGGGATCTGGTGTGTAAGCAAACCAACATCACGCTGTGGGAACAATGCAACGTGCCACAGCCAGAACGTATTGTGATGGCGCAGACCGTCTCAATTGGATCGCCGGAACAGATGGCCTCCACCGCGCTTTCTTTATTCCAGAAGGGTGCGACGTTGCTGAAAATCAAGCTCGACGATCATCTTATTACTGAACGATTGATGGCGATCCGTACCGCTGTACCCGAGATGACGTTAATCGTTGATGCCAATGAATCTTGGCAGGCCGAAGGACTAGCGGCGCGCTGTCAGCTGTTGGCCGATGTTGGCGTTGTGATGCTGGAGCAGCCTTTACCCGCGAATCAAGACGAGGCGCTGGCTCATTTCATTCATCCCTTACCGATTTGCGCAGATGAAAGCTGTCATACCCGCGATGACTTTGCCGCGCTGAAAGGCCGCTATGACATGATAAACATCAAACTGGATAAAACCGGTGGCCTGACGGAGGCACTAGCGCTGCGTTCATTAGCGCAGAAAGAGGGCATGGCGATTATGCTGGGTTGCATGATTTGCACCTCTCGCGCCATTCGTGCGGCTTTACCGTTAGCGCCAGCGGCCAAGTTCGTGGATTTCGATGGTCCGACGTGGCTGGCGCAGGATGCGAGTCCTGCGCTAAATTTCAGCTGTGGTGGTATTCAGCTTAAAGTGCCTGCGTAAAACACGGGTTATAAATCGTAGTCGATCAGCGCCAGCAGTGCCGGAAGGTATTTTTCGCTGGCGAGATCGGCAGAAATCGCCGGTAGCTCAAGCGTAATGCAGGGCAGGCTGAGGTCAGCACACCAGCTGCCAAATGATCCCGGTGTTTCATATCCGACGTTGCTCACTAAAGGCAGTTCAAAATCGGCGGAAAGCTGCTGCCCGAGCAGCGTTTGATGCGGATCCTCCACACAGGCGAGAGGCTCATGCAATGAAACGACCCACGCCGGTTTCAAACGGTGGATCAGCTGGCAGAGCGCCTGCGTTTCGGGTTCTGAGCCTGCGGCGTCGCCGGTAGATAGCCTAACATCTCTTTCGCTGCTGGCGCTGTTCCAGCGATATACGCTATGACCGGATAGCCAGTTAGCCGCAGGAAAATTGCGATTGAGATCCACGCCAGCAGAGTTTGCTCGCAATCCTAGCTGACAGCCATCGGGGTTGACCGCCAAAATGACATGGTGACGTTGCTGCATCGGCTGGAGACTGCGTAATGCGCAGGACAAGGCGATGACTGCGGTTGTTTCGTCACCGTGGGTGCCCGCAATAATCAGCCCTGTATCACGGTCAGGTTGAACGGCGGGGAAATAGAGAAGCGGTGCGCCGAGCAACGAATGTCCATAGGTGACCGCCGTCGCGCTAATTTGGCCACGTTCGGAGCGAGGGCGGATCTGTTTTACACCATTTCCCATGCAACAGTTTTCCCGTAATAGTAGAATAATGCCGTCATACTTGAAGCTGCATCCGTGCTCGCTTTCTGCTTGGATGTAACTCCAATTATTTGGGTCTAAGTCTGAATAATTTCCGTCTGTTAACCTTCTTATTAAGGCACACTTTTTGACCTCAGAAAACGTTCGCAACGACAAAAATAAACGAGCGTGGGGAATAACGGTGTCTGGGATTAGGGAATGCTGCCGGCCGTGCCAATGATTTTGGATATATAGGGTTCTATTTATGCATCTTTTTCGTATTACTGCATTATCCGTATTGATTGCTTCGGGGTTCGTTTCTGCGCAGGCCGCGCAGGTTCCTGCGGGAACCGTTTTGGCTGAAAAACAAGAGATTGTTCGTCATATTAAAGATGAACCGGCTTCGTTAGATCCGGCAAAGGTGGTGGGATTACCCGAGGCGCAGGTGGCGCGAGATCTGTTTGAAGGATTGGTTAATCAGGGCGCAGACGGCAAGCCAACGCCCGGCGTGGCTCAGAGTTGGCAAACGACCGATAATAAACGCTATGTGTTTAAGCTACGTGAGAACGCTAAGTGGTCGAACGGCGATCCGGTAACGGCCTATGACTTCGTCTATAGCTGGCAGCGTTTAGTGAATCCTAAAACGCTGTCGCCGTTTGCTTGGTTTGCGCAAATGGCGGGTATTGCCAATGCCGAAGGCATTATTAGCGGCCAAGTGCCGGTACAAAAATTAGGTGTCGCTGCGCCGGATTCGCATACGCTGGTGGTTCAGCTGAATAAGCCCGTCCCGTTCTTCGTAAACTTATTGGCTAATTTTAGTTTGTTCCCCGTACCGCAAAAAACCATCGAAAGATACGGTAACGATTGGACTAAGCCAGAGAATTTGGTGGGTAACGGCGCATACGCCATGCAGGAACGGGTGGTTAACGAAAAAATTGTGTTAAAACCTAATCCGTATTATTGGGATCATAAAAATACCGTCATCACTAAAGTGACGTTTATCCCGATTAATCAAGAGTCTGCGGCAACCAAGCGCTATCTGGCAGGGGATATTGATATCACAGAATCCTTCCCTAAAAACATGTATCACAAATTAATGAAGGATATTCCCGAGCAGGTCTATACGCCGGACCAGTTAGGCACCTATTACTACGCCTTTAACACGCAAAAAGCGCCGCTCAATGATGCTCGCGTGCGTAGAGCACTCTCGTACGCCATCGACAGACAGATTATTGCCGAGAAAGTATTAGGTACCGGTGAGAAGCCTGCCTATCATTTAACGCCAGATGTAACCGCAGGATTCGAGCCTGTACCGCTGGCTATTCAGAAAATGACGCAGGCTGAACGCAACAAACAAGCGAAAGCATGGCTGAAAGAAGCAGGCTATGGGCCGAATAAGCCGTTAAAGCTCACCTTGCTGTACAACACCTCAGAGAACCACCAGAAAATTGCGATCGCGGTGGCTTCCATGTGGAAAAAGTCGTTGGGTGCACAGGTCAAACTGACTAATCAGGAGTGGAAAACCTATATCGATAGCCGCAACACCGGCAAATTTGATGTGGTTCGTGCGTCTTGGGTGGGAGACTACAATGAAGCATCGACATTCTTGACGCTGTTGACGTCGACCCATAACGGCAATATCGCTAAATTTAACAGCCCGGGATACGACAAACTATTAAAACAGGCCAGCGAGGAAACCGACGCCGGTAAACGTAACGCAGATTACGCGCAGGCCGAGCAAATTTTGGCCGACCAAGCACCGATTGCGCCGATCTATCAATACACCAATGGCCGCTTAATTAAGCCTTGGGTGAAGGGCTATCCGATTACTAACCCTGAAGATGTCGCCTATAGCCAGACGATGTACATCATTAAGCACTAGGTTGGCTGGGAGCAGGCGGAACGGCCTGCTCTTTCTTCTGTTGTTGCTGCTTGATGAGGGTATAAGCAACGTAATATTTGAAAATATTACTCACGTACTGCACCGTTTCATTGCCTATTTTCAATTGCGCCACGCGCTCCACGTTATTAAACCAGCGGTTAGGATCAAGCCCCATCAGCTTGGCCTGTTTTCTCAGTTTTTCTATCTTCGCAGGCCCGGCATTGTAGGCCGCAAAAGTGAAGAGCATCTTATTGAGTTCATCCATTGGCTGATCGGCAAAATAACGGTCTTGCATAAAACGGATATATTTAATTCCCGCATTGACATTAGGCTCTGCCAATGAAATATCGCCGACTTTAAGATCTTTTCCCGTGCTGGGAAGGATCTGCATGATGCCAATCGCGCCGCTATGGCTACGTTTGCTTTGGTCGAGCTGTGACTCTTGATAACCCTGTGACACCATCAGCAGCCAGTCTACGCTGTATTCCTGTCCATACTTTTGGAATATGGTCGTGAGCTGGTTGAATTTAGCGATCTCTTTTTCTGATGTGGCACTTTTTACCCACTTAACGCTGCGCAAATATTTATAAACCTGCTGGTTGCCAAACGATGTGCCTAATTTATGCGCTTTACAAAACGGATTAAGAACGGCGAGCAGCTGCGGTGAATTTTTGCGAACGGCTAAGGCAATATTACCATCGGTTCGTAATGAGAATTGATCGTAGGTTACTAGATTGGGATAGATCTTCTGCCAGAGCAAAGCGAGATAGCGGTCAACGACGGTGTAACCCGCCAGATTCGCATTCACCATTTCTAAAATATCTTCAGGCTCTAGATTGCCCGGTGCATTAATGACTTCAACCGGCGCCAGCTTGTTGCTGATTAAATGTTGATTAAGCTGCGCAATACTTTGCACATAGCTGGTGGACGGATTGATAAAGACGCTTTTTCCCGCTAAATCATCTCGCGTTGTGAGTGTCGGTTGAAGTTTATTGGCCACAATCACTTCATGCACGCCGCTGGCTAGCGGTAGGGCGAAATCAACCTGCTGTTGGCGCTCTGGTGTAATGGTGAGGTTTGCGGCAATCAGATCGCCTTTGCCCGCCAATAAATCAGGGATCAGCCTATCGCGTGAGGTGGGGATGACGACGATATGGATCTTTTTGTCGGGTTTGATGCCGTTATTTAGCGTTTTATCAAACTGTTGCATCAGCTCAACCATCAGCCCACGCGGGGTGCCTTGGTTATCCAAAAAATAGAAAGTTTTGCTGTAGGGGATCAAAACGCGAATGATCCTGCGCTGTTGCATGGCATCGAAATCACCATAGACAGAATTGATGGTGGTAGGAAGCGAAAGGGTTTTGCTCGGCGCTGCGTGGCTCGCAGTGCCAATGAAGAAGAGAGCAATGAGTAAAAATAGGCAGCGCACCATATTTCCACCTGAATATTTCCACCCGGTTCGGGGACGTGAAAGAAGGATGGGCGAGAAGTCGCGCAATTTGATTAATTATAGTTGCTGGGAAATGGGGTGCGGTTTTTTTGTGCAGCTTGCATCATTAGCGTATACCGAAGAACAGATCAATCTGATTCACGAAGGTTAATTTTTTGTGCATATTAGCAGCGAAACCGTTAACAAACTGAAATATATAGTAAAAATATTTTAGTAACGCATTGATTTACTGGCATTTAAATTGCCTTTTCCTCTCTGGCTGTTAGTATAACTGGTGTTTATAAAACGGGCAGTTCTACAGCCTTGTACAATTAATTAATTATCCTTCGGCCTGGAGGATAACTGATAAGACTGGGAATCAAGCATGAAGCGTGCACTACCTCTTGTAACTATGTTGCTTTCGGTATGGATGGCAGGGACGTCTGTCGCCAATGCAACCGAATACCCTTTGCCGCCGCCAGACAGCCGTTTGATTGGCGAAAACACCACCTTTACCGTACAGAATAATGGCAAACCGCTAGAGGATGTTGCCGCGCGCTTCCAAATCGGGTTGCTAGGGATGTTGGAAGCTAACCCTGGCGTAGATCCTTATTTGCCGAAACCGGGTACGGTGCTGACGATTCCGACTCAGATGCTGCTACCGGATGCCCCACGTGAGGGTATCGTCATTAATTTGGCTGAAATGCGTTTGTTCTACTACCCGAAAGGGCAGAGCAAGGTGGTGGTTTATCCGATTGGTATTGGTCAGCTAGGGCGAAATACGCCAGAAATGGTGACCAGCGTTTCTCAGCCGATTGCTAACCCAACGTGGACGCCAACGGCCAATATCCGCAAGCATTACAAAGCCGAGGGTATCACGCTGCCTGCTGTGGTCCCTGCGGGTCCTGAAAACCCGATGGGGTTGTTCGCGCTGCGCCTATCCGCACAGGGTGGGGTTTATCTGATCCACGGTACTAATGCTAATTTCGGTATTGGCATGCGCGTTAGCTCTGGTTGTATCCGCCTGCGTCCTGACGACATCGAAGCATTATTTAAAACCGTTCCAAAAGGAACGCGCGTGCAGATCGTGAATGCCCCCGTGAAAGTGTCGGTGGAGCCCGATGGCAAGCGCTATGTAGAAGTGCACCAGCCGCTATCGCGCACTGAGAAAGACGATCCACAAACGATGCATATTGCGCTAAAACCAGCAGCGAAGAAGTTTGCTGACAGCCAGCTAACCGATCGTTTGGTGTTTGACGAGGCTGTGAAGCGCCGTTCAGGTATGCCGGTGATTGTGAACCATGGTCAGGAAGTGAAATCAGAGCCTGAAACGAACGCAGTGAAGATTACGCAAGCTAAGGCAACTTCGACTAGCGCCACAGAGTAAAAACTCACAGCGAGCGTTGAGCGCAGTCTCACATTATTTAAAAGGGATGCCGCAAGGTGTCCTTTTTTTATTGCTGCGATGTAAGAAGGTTCTGGGCTGATCTTAAAAAAGCGGGCTAAAGGCAAGTCGGCGAAGAGAAGGGCGGGAAAGGGCGGAATTGAGAGATAAAAAAAGGCGCACCGAAGTGCGCCTTTATTACATGACTCAAGAAATATTATTTCTTGTATTTAGTAGCCATGTTGTCCAGACGCTGGTTAGCGCGTGCTGCGTCGTCTTTAGCAGTCTGAACGTCAGCGCGCATTGCGTTAACGTCGTTGCTCAGCTGATCAACTTTGGTGTTCAGAGTCTGAACATCAGTAGACAGTTGGTCGATTTTAGCATTGCTTGAACAACCAGCCAGCATAGTAGAAGCCAGGATTACTGCGCCCAGTACCAGTTTAGTACGATTCATTATAAAACCCTCTAGATTGAGTTAATCTCCATGTAGCGTTACAAGTATTACACAAACTATTTTCTAAAGAGAATAAATTTTTCGTACTAAATCGCTTTATTTTGATCGTTCGCTCAAAGAAACGCCTTCTTTTGCCAAAAGGTTAAAAAAAGGAGAGAAAACAGGTCATTTCTATTGGATTCATCTTATTTGATTTGAAAATTAATTATATTAATAATACGAATTCAAGAGGAAAAAATGCTGTACAAATGTAAAAAAAAAGCGCCGGAAACCGGCGCTTGATATATTGAGAATAAATGCTATTACAGAACGTGCACGGAAGCGGTGTTGGTGGTGCCGCTGGAAACCAGTGCGCCAGAAACCATAACCACGATGTCGCCTTTCTGAGCCAGACCACTTTCAACCGCAACTTCTTTACCGATACGGTAGAAATCGTCAGTAGAAGCGATCTCTTTAACCAGCATAGGAACCACGCCTTTGCTCAGGATCAGCTGGCGAGCGGTAACTGGGTTAGTGGTCAGAGCCAGGATCATGGCATCTGGGAAGTATTTACGAACGGCTTTAGCTGATTTACCACCGGCAGTTGCTACCACGATCAGTGGAGCGTCCAGTTTTTCAGCAGTTTCTACTGCGCCACGGCAAACGGCTTCGGTGATGCGCAGTTTACGGCTGTCGTGCAGAGTATCAATACGGCTCTGCATCACGCGGTCAGTACGCTCACAGATGGTCGCCATGATGCTAACGGCTTCAAGCGGGTATTTACCCTTAGCACTTTCACCAGACAGCATCACTGCGTCAGTACCGTCCAGAATGGCGTTAGCCACGTCGCCTGCTTCTGCGCGGGTTGGACGTGGGTTTTTGATCATGGAATCGAGCATCTGAGTTGCAGTGATAACAACTTTACGTGCACGGTTACATTTTTCGATCATCATTTTCTGAGCGAAAATAACTTCTTCAACTGGGATTTCAACGCCCAGGTCACCACGAGCAACCATGATGCCGTCAGAAGCTTCCAGAATTTCGTCGAAGTTGTTCAGACCTTCTTGGTTTTCGATCTTAGAGATGATCTGAATGTTTTCGCCGCCGTGGGCTTTCAGGTGCTCACGGATTTCCATCACGTCAGAACGTTTACGGATAAATGAAGCCGCAACGAAATCAACGCCTTGCTCGCAACCGAATACTAGGTCACGTTTGTCTTTTTCAGCCAGCGCTGGCAGTTGGATAGAAACGCCTGGCAGGTTAACGCCTTTGTTTTCGCCCAGATCGCCTGCGTTCAGAACTTTACATACCACTTCAGTTTCTGAAACTTCAATGACTTCCATACCGATCAAGCCATCGTCAACCAGAACGGTGTTGCCGATTTTCAGGTCAGCGGCGAAGCCAGGGTAGGTAACAGCAACACGGCTAGTATTGCCGATAACGCTCTGGTCGGTGGTGAAAGTGAAAGTCTGACCAGCGGTCAGCGCAGCGTCTTTGCCGCCTTCCAGTTTCATAGTACGGATTTCTGGACCTTTAGTGTCCAGCAGGATTGCAGCTTTCTTGCCGGTTTTTTCCATAACAGCGCGGATGTTTTTGATGCGCTGTCCGTGTTCTTCATAATCACCGTGGGAGAAGTTAAGACGCATAACGTTCATGCCTGCGGTCAGCATGTTGTTCAGCATTTCTTCGGATTCGGTCTTAGGACCGATGGTGCATACAATTTTGGTCTTTTTCATGAAGTTTAATTTCTGCAAGTTGTGATGGATTGAAAAAACAGAGTGCTCAAGACATTGCCGTGAGCAAGAGATGAAGCCGATAAAACGATGTTGCTTAAAAGGTTAACGTTGCCTAAAAATTTGAACGTCGGTAATCGGGATGTAGAAACACTACTAAGAATAGATGACAGCTGGGGGATGGATGCGGAAAAGTGTTCTCCGCGTTTAAGAATTGATAAGCGCGAAAGCATATATGAGTTGTAGTTTGCGTAGCGACAGATCAAGGGCTGAAACCATTCAATTGAAATGACGTTTCGTATTATACGGTCTTAGTATCGGAAATGACAACGAATTTGCCCAAATCAACACGTGATTAGTTAAAAAAACGCCGATTGCTGCGCAAATGTAACAAATCCATTGCGTTTGTTGCGCAACAAATGAAAAGAGCCTGCGAGCGATATTTAGACTAGCAATGCGTTGATAAAATCAGTAATAAAGAATGATTAGAGCGTTTAGCGAGGTAGGACAGGGATAGGTTTTAGATAGAAGATGATACAGAGATTGAATGGTGCGTCCGAGTGAACTCGAATCACCGACCCCCACCATGTCAAGGTGGTGCTCTAACCAACTGAGCTACGGACGCATCGAAGAATCTCTTAAGAATGGTGCGTCCGAGTGAACTCGAATCACCGACCCCCACCATGTCAAGGTGGTGCTCTAACCAACTGAGCTACGGACGCAACGAAGAATTTCTTAAGAATGGTGCGTCCGAGTGAACTCGAATCACCGACCCCCACCATGTCAAGGTGGTGCTCTAACCAACTGAGCTACGGACGCATCCTGAACTGCTTTGTTAGCACGTAAGCCGTGCCAGACAACGGGGACGAATATTAACGGCACATGACACGGCTGGCAAGGGGGATTGCCAAAAATTCCTCTTAAATTCACACGATTGCTGATGATATGCGCATCTGGGTGAAAAAAACGGCATCTAGGATGCCGTTGAATAAGAGTGATTAACGCGCTGCGCGCTGCAAGATCCACGCGGCTGGCTGATTTTGTAGCCAGCGAATACGTAGCGCCATCATGATGGCGGCCGAGGTTAGGCCGATGATAAAGCCTGTCCAGAAGCCGCTTGGCCCCATTGCGGGTACGATATAGTCGGTCAGCGCCAGCACATAGCCGGTTGGCAGCCCCAAAATCCAGTACGCCGTGAAAGTAATAAAGAAAATCGACCGCGTATCTTTATAACCACGCAGCACACCGCTACCGATAACCTGAACCGAATCGGAAATCTGATAAATTGCCGCCAGCAGCATGAGGTGCGATGCCATGGTGATAACTTCAGGGTTGTCGTTGTAGAGCAGGGCAATAGGCTCGCGGAAGATAACGGTGAAAATAGCGGTACATGCCGCCATCGTCATGCCCACGGCAATACTGGTTCGCGCCGCGACCTTCGCATTTTCTGCCGAGCCTTCGCCTAACCGGTAACCCACGCGAATAGTGGCCGCTACGCCGAGTGACATCGGCAATACAAACATCAGCGAGCTGAAGTTCAGTGCAATTTGATGGCCCGCGACGGAAACGATACCCAGCGGTGAAACCAGCAAAGCGACAACGGCAAACAGCGTTACTTCGAAAAACAGCGCTAAAGCAACCGGCATACCGATATTAATCAGACGATGGATCGTTGCCCACTGCGGGGCTTCCATGCCTTTTTGGCGTAAATCGCGCAGGCTGGATGAATGACGAACATACCAGCGCATGATGAAATACATCACCCAATACACGCTACCCGTGGCCACGCCGCAGCCGACGCCGCCCAGCGCTGGAGCGCCTAATTTCCCGTAGATGAAAATGTAGTTAATCGGGATGTTGACCAACAGACCGATGAAACCAATGACCATGCCCGGTTTGGTTTTCGACAGGCCCTCGCACTGATTACGTAGTACCTGGAAGAACAAATACCCCGGCGCGCCCCACATAATCGCGTGCAGGTAGCCAATGGCTTTGCTCGACAAATCATGATCGATGTTATGCATCATATCGATGATATGTTTGGAATTATAAAGCACTACGATGATTAAAACCGACACGCCAAACGCCAGCCAGAAGCCTTGTCGCACCTGATGCTCAATTTTATCGCGGCGACCCGCGCCGTTTAGCTGAGCAATGACCGGAGTTAAAGCCAGCAGCAAACCGTGGCCAAACAAAATAGCCGGTAGCCAAATGGAGGTCCCAACGGCAACGGCCGCCATATCTGTGGCGCTAACGCCGCCTGCCATGATGGTGTCAACAAAACCCATGGCCGTTTGTGAAACCTGCGCAATGATAACGGGAATAGCCAGAGCTAATAAGCTACGCGCTTCTATCCAATACTTCTGCACGTATACACCTTTTTATTTTAAATGAGAGAGAAAACAGACAAGTAAACGCCTCTTCGCGGAAAGTCCTAAAGAGGGTAACGCGATACTCAGCAATCCGATCGCCGATGTGGCGTCAAACGTGAAGAGTATAAACAGAGAGTGAACGATTCTACCTGCAGATACAGCACAAGAGAATGAAAAGTGTAGTTGATGAGTCGGGTATATGCTGTTTTTTAGCGGCTGGATTTGGTTTTATCTAGGGTTTGCGGCAAACTGCTAGATAATTGTTTTCGAAAAGACATTATTGCAGAGGCATCATTTATGTTTACCGGTATTGTTCAGGGCACCGCTCCCGTCGTGTCCATTGATGAAAAATCAAATTTTCGTACTCATGTAGTTAAATTTCCGCAGGAGTTATTGCCCGATCTTGAACTCGGTGCGTCCGTTGCTCACAACGGCTGTTGTTTGACCGTGACGAAAGTGGAAGGCGACCTGGTTAGCTTTGATTTGATGAAAGAAACGCTGCGCATCACTAATCTGGGCGATGTAACGGTAGGTAGCGTGGTGAATCTGGAGCGAGCAGCGAAGTTTAGTGATGAAATCGGCGGGCATTTAATGTCTGGCCATATCATCTGTACCGCTGAAATCGTTAAAATCCTGACCTCAGAGAACAATCGCCAGATTTGGTTCAAAATGCCTAATCCTGAGCTGATGAAGTACGTATTGCACAAAGGTTTTATCGGTATCGACGGTATTAGTTTGACTATCGGCGAGGTAACGAAGAGCCGTTTTTGCGTGCATTTGATCCCAGAAACACTGCAACGCACCACGCTTGGCGTGAAACGTCTGGGCGACAAAGTGAATATTGAGATCGATCCGCAAACTCAAGCCGTAGTTGATACGGTGGAACGCGTATTGGCCAGCCGAGACGCAGCATTGCAAGTGGCTATGAAAGCTGATTCTGTGGCTTGATCATGTAAAATACGTAGCCGGATGCTGTTTTCACCTCATCCGGCTTTTAACCTTACTTCAAATAGCCTTTAAACTGACGATTCTCCATCAGCGCCACTTTTCCCTTGGTATAAAAAATTACCTGATAGTTTCCCTGTGAATACACCGACGCATCGGCATTTTTTTCATCTAATGCTGCAGGTTTACCATCGACGGTGACAATTCCATCAGCGCCACGCTTGACCGTTACGCCAAAGCCAGTTTTAACAACCGGTTTATGCGTTGCTTGAGCATACTGCTTCTGCGCGTTTTCTAGCGCCTGCTTTTCTGCAGCCGAGTTGATCGCGTTTTCTCTGCTTTGCTCTGCGATATAGCAGGCGTCTTTGCTGATGCCCTGAGACTCACATTTCGCCATGCGGTCTGCTGGGGATGAGCAGCTCGCTAGCAGTCCAACTGCAATGCCAACCAGCAATAATTTTTGTGCTTTCATCATTTCTCTCCACTCATCGGGGATGGGACATCCCCAATACTGTTAATCATAGCCTGTAGATAGTTACCAGCCGACGGATACACCCGCGCCGTAGCCAACGTTATCTTGTGAATCATCAGAGACTGTCAGTTTAACCACGCTATTTGAGGTGGCATGAAATGAGGCACCCACGGCAATGGCGTTCTCATTGTCATAACCACCAACGCCAGCGCCAACGGCAAACTGCTGGTTCTCTGTTACCTGAGGGATATTAGCTTGGGCAAAGGCAGCACTCACTCCTGCCGAGGCTTGTTTCTTATTCTCATCAATACGTGAATCTTGTGATGACTGATGCTGCTCAACCGAATCTAAACGCTGAGCGTTTGCCCTTATTGCAGCGCTGTTTTCAGCGTTACGACGATGGTTTTCAGCAATATTTCTGTTGTCGACATTGAATTGCTGAGCGTCGTATCGCGCTGTGTCTGCCATGCTATTAAGGATAAATATCTGTCTTTTGTTAAGTTGCTTATCCAGTGAATTATCTGTTTCAGTGCTGGTTGTTGTTTTATATGGGGCTGCGGTTGTATTTCTGCCAACAACTTCGGTGGCTGAAGTATTTGGCCGATGCGTTTCACCGTAATAAACCGGTTGGGTAGCGTCAGTTTTAACAACGTATTGCGGAGTGCCGGTATGCTTATCTGCATAGTTAGCAACGGGCGACGTATTCGGCCGATGTGTTTCACCGTAATAAACCGGTTTGGTAGCGTCGGTTTTAATCACGTATTGCGGTGTACCGGTATGCTTATCTGCATAGTTGGCAACGGGCGACGTATTTGGCCGATGCGTTTCACCGTAATAAACCGGTTTGGTAGTGTCAGTTTTGACAACGTATTGCGGCGTGCCGGTGTGCTTATCGGCATAGTTGGCAACGTGCGACGTATTTGGCCGATGCGTTTCACCGTAATAAACCGGTTTGGTAGCGTCGGTTTTAATCACGTATTGCGGAGTGCCGATATGCTTATCGGCATAGTTAGCAACGGGCGACGTATTTGGCCGATGCGTTTCACCGTAATAAACCGGTTTGGTAGTGTCAGTTTTGACAACGTATTGCGGAGTGCCGGTATGTTTGTCTGCATAATTCGGATCAGGCTGTGCGACAGTTTGCTTCGCTATTTCTGCCTCATCAGATTCAAACTGCGGGATCCAGAACGTCTGCAAATCATAGTTGTGGCTATCGAGCAGATTATGGGCGGTCTGATTGCTGCTGCCTATGTTGGTCGTCGGTGAGTCAACAAAGGTGGCTTTAGATGCTGAGGAATAGTCGAATAAGGGGTCATTAATTTTATGATTGTCGAGTACCCATCGTCTGAAGGCGATGGCCTCCGCTGATGAACCGCCTAGTGCGTCAGTTAAGGTTAAACTAGCATTTGCTGCGCCAGCGATAGAGAAAGTAATAGCCGCAGCGATAAAAGTTATTTTGCGATTCATAGATAGATTAACCTAAAAATAAATATGTTCGTTATGGTATTTAAGTAAGCGTTATATTGTTCCTGTTAGAGTGGAATTTATGTGCATATAAAAATCCTATCAATACTTATTTTTCATTCAACAAAAAGATAACAATGTTTTTTGTTCTTGTTGAGTTCATTTATATGTTCTCATTAAGAGAATTTGGTGTTCTTGGTACTGGCAAGTTATTGTATCGATGAGATTCGTTAAGATGAAAAACTTTCAGGATCATCAAGGGTTTGATAAAATAGTAAAACCAGATTTTTAACCTATTAGGAACAAATTTAGTGAACGAATTCACTCGAATTTTTAACGATTTAGACATAGATAAGACCGAACTGACGATGTTGCTTAATACCCCTCGGAACACCATTTTCAACTATCTAAAGGGATCGGTAACTAATATGCCTGCCAGCGCGGTTACCTTGATTACGCTTTTGGCATTTATTAAACAGCATCATCCAAGGGCATTTGAGGAGTGGGGAGAGGTCACGCGCTACAACAAGAATCAGGAAAAAAGGGACGGAAATACGCTGTCGCTGTTCGATATCATCAATGACGAAGTGCTTTTGCAGGGTATCGTTCGCCACGGTGAACTGAGAGGATTCATCAAGTAAGAAGAGTCACAACCGAGCTGATAAGCATCAAAGCACCCCATTGCGTTGTTTGGCGATGATTCTTATCATTTTGGTAGGGAACCCATCAGGGTTCCCTTTTTTATGCGTATTTTACTGAGAGACTGGTTTCGGTTGGCGAATGCGTAAGCTGCTGACAATCGCGGCACAAAGGGCAAATAGGGCACCCAGCAGTAATGATGAGTGCGTACCCAGATCGCCAAACAGATTGAACATCAGCGCCACCAGCGCGGCTCCGCTGGTTTGCCCCAGCAGGCGAGCAGTGCCTAGCATCCCACTGGCACCACCGCTACGATGACGCGGCGCAGAAGAGATCATGGTGTGGTTGTTCGGTGATTGGAAAATGCCAAAACCCGCACCACAGAGTGCCATTCGCCAGATTATATCGATGTTCGTTGGATCTGAAGGCAGCAATGCCAGCGACAGCAACCCAATGGCGAACAGCATTAAGCCAATACTCCCCAACAGCCCAGCGTTAAAGCGCTCAAGCAAACGCCCAGCAATCGGAGCCATTATCATGGTGGCGATAGGCCAAGGCGTAAGCAGTAGACCGGTCATCACTTCCGTTTTGCCAAGTACCGTTTGCAGGAAAAACGGTAACGAAACGAATGCCAGCATCTGTGCGGTGAAGGAACATATCGATGTACCTACCGACAACGAAAATATTGGAATGCGCAATAGATCGACGGGCAGCAATGGGAATTCTTGATTGAGCTGGCGGCGCACAAAAAGGGTGCCCACGATTAGCATAATGATCAGCTCGCCTAACAACAAAAGGTTGTTTTGACGCTGAGCAAAGCCGCTAATGGCAGAAATCAGTAGGCCGAAGGTGAGTGCGTTAAGCAACGCGCTGTAGCCATCGAATTTTGGCTTACCCACTTTGGGTGGATTTTCTGGCAGAAACTTCATGCCGCAAATAAAGGCGGCAATGCCAATTGGTACGTTAACGGCAAATAACCACGGCCAGCTACTGACGGACAGGATCGCCGCCGCTACCGATGGCCCCGCAGCGGCAGAAACCGCGACGATTAAGGCGTTAATTCCCATTCCACGCCCGAGAAAACGTTGAGGATAGATTAAACGCACCAGCGCGACGTTCACGCTCATCACCGCCGCCGCGCCAAAGCCTTGCAGCACTCTGGCGAGGGTGAGTGTCCAGAGTGAATCGGACATCGCGCAACCCAATGACGTCACACTAAACACCAACAATCCGGTAAGGTAAATTTTGCGGTAGCCAATGATATCGCCCAAGGACGCCAGCGAGAGCAACGAAATGGTAATGGCGAGCTGGTAGGCGTTAACAATCCACACCGACGTTGCGGCAGAGGCGTTAAGATCGCGGGCAATAGTAGGAAGGGCGACGTTAGCAATAGCGCCATCAAGTACCGCGACGGTGATACCGAGTGCAATGGCTAAAATTGCGCCGTATCGTTGAGGCAGTGGAACGCCATCAGTTGTGGTTGATTTCATTCGGCAACAATCGTTAAGAGTTTATTAGTCAGTGGCGGAACTATAACTTTTATTACCACTTGAGACTACCGTCACATTTAGCTTTGTTTGTAACAAAGGATCTAGCGTGCGGAAACGGTTAACCACCTGATTACCCTGTTTAACAGGCTGTATTTCGGTAGCTGTTCCTTTTATAATGAAACATAGGTTCGATTTAATCATCTGATAGGGTAAAGAAATACAATGTCAACAGATATAGATAAACAACCCGATTCGGTCTCTTCTGTACTTAAAGTGTTTGGGATTTTACAAGCGCTCACCGAAGAGCGCGAAATAGGCATCACTGAGCTGTCCCAGCGCGTCATGATGTCGAAAAGCACCGTCTATCGTTTTCTGCAAACCATGAAGTCTCTCGGCTATGTTTCGCAGGAGAGTGAATCAGAGAAATACTCACTCACGCTCAAACTGTTTGAACTGGGCGCGCACGCTTTACAAAACGTCGATTTAATCCGCAGCGCTGATATTGAAATGCGTGAGCTTTCACGTTTAACCCGTGAAACTATTCACCTTGGCGCTTTGGATGAAGATGGGATTGTCTACATTCATAAAATTGACTCAATGTACAACCTGCGTATGTATTCGCGTATTGGTCGTCGTAATCCGCTGCACACCACCGCGATTGGTAAAGTGCTGCTGGCTTGGCGCGATCGTAGTGAAGCAGAAGAAATCATCAGTCAGATTGAGTTTAAGCGTAGCACCGATAAAACGATCCTCACTCCAGAAGCGTTGCTGGCGGCGCTTGATGTGGTGAAAGAGCAAGGCTTTGGTGAAGATATCGAAGAACAGGAAGAAGGGCTGCGCTGTATCGCTGTACCTGTTTTCGACCGCTTTGGCGTGGTGATTGCTGGGCTGAGTATTTCATTCCCTACGATCCGCTTCTCAGAAGATGCTAAACACGAATACGTGAAGATGCTGCATACCGCAGCGCGTAATATTTCTGAGCAGCTGGGCTATCACGATTATCCGTTCTAATTAATCGCGGATAGGAAATATAAAAGGGAGCCAATGGCTCCCTTTTTTGTCTATTAAGCGAGCTTACTTACTGATGTGCCAGCTCGGCTTCTTCTTCAGAATCAAACACGCTCTTATCCGTTTGACGTAGGATTTGGCTGGTGATAGTGCCTGCCGCCATTGAACCATTCACGTTCAACGCGGTGCGTCCCATATCAATCAGCGGTTCTACAGAGATAAGCAGCGCCACTAACGTAACCGGTAATCCCATCGCCGGTAAGACGATCAGTGCGGCAAATGTTGCACCGCCGCCAACGCCCGCAACACCTGCGGAGCTCACGGTGACAATACCCACCAGCGTCGCAATCCACAGCGGATCGAGCGGGTTAATCCCGACGGTTGGCGCAACCATCACCGCCAACATTGCGGGATAAAGCCCCGCACAACCGTTCTGACCAATCGTAGCACCGAAGGATGCTGAGAAACTGGCGATAGATTCAGGTATGCCGATACGGAGGGTTTGTGCTTCCACGTTCAATGGAATGCTGGCCGCGCTAGAACGGCTGGTGAAGGCGAATGTCAGAACCGGCCAGACTTTGCGGAAGAATTTTATTGGGTTAATGCCGGTGAACGACAGCAGTAAACCGTGCACCACAAACATGATCGCCAAGCCAAGATAGGACGCAACCACGAAGCTACCTAGCTTGATGATGTCGTGCATGTTTGAACCAGCAACCACCTTAGTCATCAGCGCCAGTACGCCGTAGGGCGTCAGCTTCATGATTTGGCGAACTAATTTCATTACCAGCGATTGTAAAGTGTCGATAGCGGTTAGAACGCGCTTACCTTTAACTTCATCATCTTTCAGCAGCTGCAGCGCCGCGGTTCCCAAAATTGCCGCAAAAATAACTACGCTGATAATAGACGTAGGGCTTGCGCCGGTTAGGTCGGCAAACGGGTTTTTAGGGATGAACGACAGCACCAGTTGAGGAACGCTCAGATCCGAGACTTTGCTGGCATAGTTGGTATTGATTGCTGCCAGGCGTGCGGTTTCTTGTACGCCTTGAACTAAACCTTCCGCCGTTAAGCCAAACAGGTTAGTCACAAACACCCCAACCAACGCCGCAATCATTGTGGTGAACAGCAGAGTGCCGATAGAAAGGAAGCTGATTTTTCCTAGCGATGACGCATTGTGCAGTTTAGCCACGGCGCTCAAGATAGACACGAGTACCAGCGGCATGACGATCATTTGTAGCAGCTGTACGTAGCCGTTTCCAACGATATTAAACCAGCTAATTGAATCTTTGAGTACCGGATTGTCTGAACCGTAAACCAGCTGCAGCCCTAAACCAAACAGGACACCCATAAATAAGCCCACTAAAACTTTTTTAGCGAGGCTCCATTTTGTACGACGTGTCTGCGCCAGCAGCAATAATAATGCTACAAACACCAGCACGTTAATCACGAGCGGTAGGTTCATCCCAATCTCCATCCCATTTCTAATATATGTTTTTATACGTTTCTGCGTGCCCTAAGGACGCCGAGGCCTCGTTGGGCTCGTGCGGCCTATGCTAAAACGTGATTATCTTAATCAATGCTATATATGCTAACAGCACCATACGCGTGATGCTTATATCCAAAATGAATTTATTATAATTTTTGCAGCGAGTTTGTGTGCTAAACAGTCAAAACGAAGGGTTTGTAACCAAAGCAGTGTGATTTGCATCATAATTTATGACTTACGTATCTGAGCAAATCGTAAAAAGGCATTAAATCGCCGCCCCAATAGAGGGCATAGCCGACAAGAGACATGCACAAGATCCGCTCTAGCTGATTGCCTTTCTGAGAATTGAGTATCGGTAACCGGAAACGCCATCGAATGGGCCACAGTAAAGGAACACCGGCGGGGGTGAGCATATCGGCAAGCAGATGGCTTAGGTATCCGATCACCATGGCGTGCATGGCATCGACGGGTATTCCCAGATAGCTCGGCATTTCACAGTTCAACAGAAAAATGCCGCCGATGACCGCCAGCAGGCTATGTGTAAAACCGCGATGGCCAAACATGCGGGCGATAGGTGACGACAGCCATTTAAGACGCTGGCCAAGCACCGATTTTGGGTGGTCGATATCTGGCCATAGGCAGGTGAGTAACGCGCCGGGGATGATATGCCACCAGTCGCCATGGGCGAGCGCAGGCGTCAATTCCGCTTTTTTAGCGAAAATGGCACAAGC
Organism: Hafnia sp. CBA7124; assembly: GCF_002355555.1. Classification (NCBI taxonomy): domain Bacteria; kingdom Pseudomonadati; phylum Pseudomonadota; class Gammaproteobacteria; order Enterobacterales; family Hafniaceae; genus Hafnia; species Hafnia sp. CBA7124. The sequence continues at coordinate 2,109,841 of NZ_AP017469.1, forward strand.
GACAGAAAAAATAAGATGGCCTTCCGCCGTCATGATAAAACTCGCCGAGGGTACTGGTAATTTATCCAGCATATCGGAGTTTTCGCAGGAAGCAAGAGGTGACAGCGTAACAGATGACTGTTTGCTGTATAAATATACATAAAACGGAGCCTAAGGCAGGCTCCGCATGGTTTTAACGATGATTAAGGCTGAATATTCGCCGCAGTGAGCTCGTTAAGATTGTTTAATTTCACATCGGCTAATGCCCAACGAGGATCGTTAATATTTTCCGGCGCGGGCACAACAATAGAACGCATACGGGCCGCTTTAGTGGCGATCATGCCGTTAAACGAATCTTCGAGTGTCACGCAGTTGAGAGGATCAACGCCAAGCTGCTGAGCGGCGTTCAGATAAACTTCAGGATGCGGCTTGCTATACGGTAACGCTTCCGCTGAAACCACGGCGTCGAAATAGTGGCTGATGCTAAACATCTCTAGCACTTCATTGAGCATATAAAGTGGAGACGCAGAGGCTAAACCGATTTTCATTCCCTGCTGACGACACAGTTTTAGCGCATGTTCCACACCGGGCAGCAATGGTTTAGTTTCACGAACCAGTTCAATGACGCGGCGAATGATGCGCTCTGTGACTTCTTCTTGGCTGGCACCTTGCCATGGTGTGCGTTGGTACCACAGCTTCACCACTAAATCGATACGCAGACCTAAGGTTTCAGGAACATCTGCCGCAGCAACGTCGATGCCTAATGAGGTAAATACATCGTGTTCTCCCTGAGTCCACAATGGTTCAGAATCTATCAGCAACCCATCCATATCGAAAATTACGGCTTCAATGCGACTCACAGGCATTCCCTCATCTATGTGGTTTCAGACCGCCTGAACTGATGTTCAGCGTCATAACTTTATTTGCTGTGGTTACTCTAACATTCGCGCTGCTTTTGGTTAAGCCAGTTATACTAATCTAGCCTAAAGTATCAGCAAACCTGACCAATCAATTCAATCAGTTGAGATTGCGGTGAGGGAAACAGCCACGTAAACTGCCGTTATTCAAGGCGATGATTACGCATATGTACCCGTCATATTTCAAGCGACTTAAAGTATGACGGGTATTTCACATTAAGGGGATGGCATGACCTACCAACAAGCCGGTTGGGTTGCGGTGGCAAAACGGATATTCGGTTGGATAGTTTTTATTCCAGCGCTGCTTTCAACCACGGTGTCGATACTTAACTTTCTCTATCAGCATAGCCAAAAGCAAGAAGGGCTTAATGCCGTCATGCTCGATTTTGTGCATGTGATGATTGATATGGTGAAGTTTAATACTCACTTTCTGGATGTGTTCTGGTTCAATTCACCGCAGCCGGTATTAGGGCAGGGATTCACCGGCGGCAATATTATGTTTTGGATCATCTACTGGCTGATTTTCGTGGGGATGGCACTGCAAGCCTCGGGGGCTCGCATGTCACGGCAGGTACGCCATATTCGCGAAGGTATCGAAGACCAGCTGATTCTAGAACAGATGAAAGGAGCAGAAGGGCATTCGCGTGAAGCGTTAGAAAAACGCATTGTGCTACCGCGTCATACCATTTTCCTGCAGTTTTTCCCACTGTACATACTGCCAATTATCGTGGCGGTGATCGGGTACTTTATTCTCAAATTGCTGGGTATGCTGTAAGTGTAAAAAGGGGCATGCGTTGAACGCGGCCCCTTTTCGTATTATTGGTACTAGTCAAATTCTATTCTTTATTGCCACATTTCGTTCGCGCTTCTGTCAATTCGCTGATGCATTCTCTTATTAGCCAACAGCCCAAATCCTGTAAGCATGTCGGGTGATAACTCAATGCCAGAAGGAGAAGGCCAGCTCAGTTTTGCGATCGGCCAGCGACAGTATTTTTTGTAGCCATTAAATTGATCTAAGCGAAACTTTGCTATTTTGGGGTTGTTACTCCAGAAGGCATTCCCTAACCGATAGTTGGTATAGAAGTCATCAAAGCTTGCAAATATTTCATAGACGAAATCTGCGGTCTTCAACAGATCTTTCCACGCTTGTGACTCGTCAATCAATCCAGCGCTAAACGCATTGCGGCTCATGACGATTCCACGCCACAGATCAAACCCCCACAGTAAAGCTGGGGGGCGGTTACCAGAGCCTGAATGCAAGCAATCAAGAACATCTTTGGGGGTTACGCCAATTAATTCCGCTAAATGCTGCGATAATTGCTCTGACTTTTTGACTGCTTGAGCAGCAAATAAACGCGAATGCATGCCATTATGCAGCCTTTGTAACATCTTATGATAATCCTGCGCGGTCGCGATCCCCCAGTCATTATCAAGGAGTTGGAGATAACTGCTGGCAGAGGCAAGGGGAAAAAGATTGTAGTGATAGTCATCGTCTTTAACACGCGCCGCCAGCGGGTAATATTCCAACGTTTCACTCCAAAAGCCACAATCATAGAGCTGCACGATATCCAGCCGCAGAGCTTGTCGCTGGGACTGCGCCAACGGAACAAGACCCGCGTGCTGATAGTAACGACGTTGCTGTTGTGCTTGTCCGCTAAGTGTTCGATAAATAATTGCGTTGGCTAACAATAAGCAAATGAGCGTCATGCCCCAGAGGAATAGTGGCGTACTATGTTGCTCTGAGGGTGAAGTGATATAAGCATCAAAATAAAAATGGAGCAAAAGTGCGGTTCCAACGCACGCCCCCCCAAAAAGAACCCTCAGTTTCCATTTAAGTTGTGGTCTGAAACGCTTCAACTTTTCTTGGCCGGGATGATTTTGCCCAAAAAGGCTATTCCCAGCGCCTGGAAATCCTCGCCAGTTTGGGTGATTTTGCAACAGTTCCTTCATAATGTGTTTTCTTCCTTGGTTATTTCATTTAGGTCACTACCGGTAATCTCTGCATATTTTACGCTTAATTACAGGTCGTGATAATGAGCTAACTAATACTGAAGGGTAAATTTGTTTTGCAGAAGGGAGTTAAAGATGCTGTTGCCAGTGAGTAGAAAGCCACCCTTGTATGCGGTGGCTTTTGATATTTTGCGAATTAATCACACTAATAATGAAGCAGGTTTACGTCCAGTCGTATTAAGCCACATCCTTTTCCATCAAACGATCAATGGCCTGAATGGCGGTTTCCAAATGTGGCCCGGCAAACAGATTGCACATGTTCAGTTGATGATAGAGTTGGTAAACAGGCTGACGCTCTATAAATGTCGTCGGCAGGGGCCATACGCTTTGGTAGCCGTCATAAATCTGGGCGGGCAGCAACGAGAATAGCGGCAGCATGGCCAAATCACATTCTCGGTCGCCCCAATAGCAAGCAGGATCGAAAATCACCGGTCCTTGCGCACTGAGCCCCATATTTGCAGGCCAGAGATCGCCGTGTAGCAGTGAAGGCTGCGGCTGGTGATTGTGTAAGCGTTGCTCAACGGCGGTCACGATGCTGTCGATATCGCCGAAATGAATGCCTTTTTCCGCCGCAAGCTGTAGCTGCCAGCCGATACGTTGTTCAGAAAAGAATTTTGCCCAGCGGCGCTGCCAAGTATTTGGCTGTGGGGAAGTGGAAAGATGGTTATCGTAATCAAAACCAAACTGAGGCTGCTCGCTCCACTGGTGTAAGCGCGCCAGCTGCTGACCGAATAGATAGGCATTGTGCGCATCAAGCGGACGAACTGGCAAATACTCCAGTAGCAAAAAGCTGGCCTCACGCGTAGCGCCAACGCCATAAACCCGCGGCGTTTTTACCGTATGACTGCGTGCCAAGCACGCCAACTGATCGGCCTCAGCTTTAAAATCTTGTAGGAAGTCGGGGGTATCACATTTGATAAAAACCTGACGTTCACCGTCGCTAACACACCACGCCTGATGTACTTCGCCGCCAGGAAGTTCACGTTTTTCGCGGATGGTAAACGTTTGGTCAAAGTGTCCGGTTAATAACTGACTTACAGCTTGCCACATGGTGTACCCCCTATATACCCACCGTATTTCAAGTTGCTGAGTCAGCTTATCGAGGGTCACTCAAGTTTGCTGCCTCACCGTAACTCAAACTATTTTGGGTAGCGTTCGTGAGTAGTCTATTTCCCTATGAATCATTCATGGTCTCAAATGTTCTAGGGCATATATATAGATAGGTGAACATGGTTATGTGATGCTATTTTGACCGTAACCGTTGCGCTGATGAACGTAAAGAACAAAAAAGAGCAATCAGCCAATTTCTGTTAATTACTTGATCTAAAATAAAATGGACAGCTAATGCTGCCCTTTAGATGGATTCCTTGTTGCCCAAAGCTGGGTGAAATATTCGTCGCGTAAAACGGCTTCCACTTCGGGCTCTTGGCCTAGTGCCACTTTTCCTAACGCCTGAGCAAGACGCTCAACGTCACTTTTATCTTGCAGGCTGGTAATCGCGTAGCTATTTGGCCCCAGTTCATGGGGAATTCCGTCAGAATCAGCGACGGTAGTCGCAAATCCCTCCAACATGAGTTGGTTGTTAAGCTTGGCAGTTTCCGCAAGATCGGCCTGCGGATAACTAAAGGTCACTACATAGCAAGCAATAGCCGATTGACTCATGGAGTACCTCGATTGGTGCATTTAACTGAATAATCATAGCCTATAAATAGACGAAAAATGTGTGTAAAAGGGTGAATTGAGCAACAAATCGTAAAAATCAACTAGCCAAAGACCTTTTTTTTCTGGCAACATCCACCACGGACCAACATTCGCAGAGGATCTCGCAACGGTGAAGAAACGAATCAGTTGCATGTTGGCGGTATTGCTTTTGGCTGGGTGTGCGAAAGAGCAAACACCGCCTCAAACAGTAAAGTTAAACGTCAACAACAATGCTCGCGGTAGTTTTTTAGATGCACGAACGCCACCTGATGGAGAGTTCGGAACTTATATCCGAACGGCCTCAAACAGTTATGGCATTGATGAAACCTTAATAAAGGCCATTATTAAGGTTGAGTCAGGAGGGAATCCTCACGCAGTCAGTACATCTAATGCCATCGGGCTGATGCAGTTAAAAGCTTCAACGGCAGGTAAGGATGCTTACCGCAAGAAGGGACGAGGCGGGCAACCAACGTCACGTGAGTTAAAAGATCCTGCGGTTAATATTGATTTAGGCACCGCCTATCTGAATATCTTGCAGAATCAGCAGTTAGCCGGAATCTCAAACCCTAAGACCATGCGCTATGCGATGATTGTGTCGTACGCCAACGGAGCAGGGGCCATGTTGAGGACGTTCTCGCCAAATCGTAAAGTGGCGATCGACAAAATCAACAGTATGACACCGGAAGCGTTTTATCAGCATATCCAGAAACGACATCCGGCAGCGCAGGCTCCGCGTTATCTGTGGAAGGTGAACACCGCGTATCTCGCGATGGTGCAATAAAAGCGTTCAAGCAGTACATCAGGCCATGTCCTGACTGTGGTTAGCCCTTATAAGGCTGTAGGTTAACCACAGTCATCTCCCTCGTCGCCATTGAAACCACAGCAGCGTTGGCTGCATTCACTCGCCCAACAAATCTGCCTGGAGCAGATTTGAACGCAGTTTACTGCGGCCCGAAGGGTGAAGCCCATGGATGGGCTGAATAATCACTGACTAATGTCAGCTCATTGGGACTCACTCATTTGCCGCCTTGCTGTGATTCCAATGGCTTTGAGGGCTTTCGTATTGAAACCACAGCTGTGTTGGCTGCATTCGCTCGCCTGCATCGGGTTGTGAATAGCCGCGATTTCTGCGGTTTTTTGTGCTGTAAAATTCAACTTTTGTGACTTTTTTATCAAAATTCTTTATCCTTCTCTCCGCACTTATTCCGCAATCGTTTTGCTTTTTTGATAACTCATTGTTTTTAAACGTTCTTAGAACTAATGAGTGTCGCATGCGGAATTGAACTCTGTGCTTCCTGCGCGATATGGCCTTAGGCCAGCTCATAACAGCGATCTACAAAAGTGCAGGACACATTTGGGCAGAACAGGATGTCTGCGTTGGCCCACGTTTCACAAAGAAGGTAAGTGAATTAATGAGTATTATTTCCCCTGATGCTGGTCGGGTAGCGACAGATCGCCCGTCCAAGTGGAATAAAACAGACACAGTCTGGATGTTTGGGCTTTATGCCACGGCGGTTGGCGCGGGTACGCTATTTTTACCTATCAACGCCGGTTTGAACGGCCCGTTAGTCTTGATCTTGATGGCGATTTTGGCTTATCCGTTAACCTATTTGCCGCATCGCGCATTAAGCCGTTTTGTATTATCAGGCTCAAGCCGCGACGGTGATATTACCGACGTGGTTGAAGAACATTTCGGCATTTTGGCGGGTAAAGCCATCATGGTGCTGTATCTACTGGCCTTTTTCCCGATTGTTTTGGTGTACAGCATCTCCATTACCAATGCGCTGGATAGCTTCTTGATAAACCAGTTCCACGTTACGCCGCCGCCCAGAATCTGGTTGAGCCTTGGCGTCGTCGCGGCGCTGAGTTTGATCCTGCGCACCGGTAAAGAGACGATTGTCGCGGCAATGGGAATTTTGGTCTTCCCATTGATTGTGTTCCTGCTGGGTATTTCTCTCTATCTGATCCCGTATTGGCATGTGTCCGCATTTTTCTCCGGCCTGCAGCAGACGTCGGTGAGCGATCCTCAGCTATGGCGTTCACTGTGGCTAGCGGTTCCGGTGATGGTGTTCTCATTTAGCCATGCGCCGATCATCTCCTCGTTCTCTTCCACACAGAAGGGATTGTACGGCGAGGGTGCCGAGCGTCGCTGTGCGCGCATCATGCGCTATAGCTACATGATGATTTGCGTCAGCATTTTGTTCTTTGTCTTTAGCTGTGTGATGAGCCTTTCACATGCTGAAATGCTGGCGGCACGCGATGAAAATATTACCGTGTTGTCGAGTTTGGCGAATAAATTCTCAAATCCATTGATCGCCTATTTAGGGCCGGTGATGGCGATTTTGGCGATGTCGAAATCCTATTTGGGAACTTCGCTGGGTGTGACCGAGGGAGCTACCAGCTTGATTGACGGTGCATTCCGTACCGTGGGTAAGAAAGTGTCTTCCAGTGTCACTCACAAGATCTCTGCGGTGCTGCTGTTTGCGGTGACGTGGTTGGTGACATTCCTGAACCCAAGCGCGTTGCATATCATTGAAACCATCAGTGGGCCACTGATTGCGGTCATCCTGTTTATTCTGCCAATTTATGCCATTCATAAAGTGCCAGCGATGAAAAAATACCGCTCAATCACCAATCCCTTTGTGTTGATTATGGGCCTGATCGCATTGTCGGCGCTGGTCTACAGCCTGTTCTAATCGTACAAAAATGCTAAAAGAAAAAGCCGTGCTGTGAAGCGCGGCTTTTTTGTTTTTATCGGGTCTATTCATACTTAGAAAAGCATTTCGTTTGTAATTGCGGGCAAGATTCTTTATTTTTACGTGCAAATAAAACTTATTATCATTACCAATTGGCCGTTTTGGCCACATAAGGAGAGCTTTATGGCACGTTCTTTCAATCGATTAGCGTTGGTATGCGCGCTGGCGATATCAGCCCCCGTTATGGCAACGACTTATCCTCTGACCATTACCGATACATCCGGCCAGCGTATTACCTTACAGCATGAGCCGAAGCGTATTGTGGTACAGGATGGGCGTGACATCATGACGCTGGCGTTGCTCGATCGTGCCGATCCCTTTAGCCGCATTGTGGCGTGGAATAACTTGCTGAAAAAAAGCGATCCCGAAACCCTCGCGGTGCTGAACCAAAAGTGGCCGGGGGAGGCAGATAAAATTCCTGATATGGGCTTTAGCGATAAGGGCGAGGTGAATTTAGAAAGCGTGATTGCACGTAAACCTGACCTAATGATAGCTCAACTGCGTGCCAAGCCCGCGTTAGCCGACACCGGTGTGTTGAAACAGCTAGCGGCGCTGAACGTTCCGGTTGTTTTCGTGGATACCTTTTTACAGCCTATCGCCAATACGCCTAAAAGCATTCAGTTGTTAGGCGAAGTGCTTAACCGTGAACAGGAAGCGAAAGAGTACACCGATTTTTATCAGCAGCATTTGCAGGCGATCACCTCGATAACCGCCAAAGTTACGCCAAAACCGCGCGTTTTTGTTGAAGCGAAAGCGGGCGTAGGCGGGGCGGAAGCGTGCTGCTTTACCCATGCGCACGTTGGTTTTGGCGGTATGGTAGAGGCGATAGGCGCGGAGAATCTCGGATCTGGATTATTACCGGGCGCAACCGGTGAAATATCCATGGAGAAAGTCATCAGCCTGAAGCCGGATGTTTACGTGGTTTCCGGTGCTCGCTGGAAAAATAAAGACAGCATAGCCATTCCGTTCGGTTACGGTGTCACGCAGCAGCAGGTCGATGATCGTTTTGATAAGCTGAAAGGCCGCAACGGATTCAATCAAATAAAAGCCGTGCAGGAAAACCACCTGTATGGCTTGTACCATAACTTCTATAATCATCCTTACAACATCGTGGGATTGGATTATTTAGCCAAGTTTATTTATCCGCAGCAGTTTACCGACCTTGAGCCTGCGCAAACCTACCGTACCATCATTGCGAAATTCACGCAGATCCCACAGGCAGACGCCGTTTTTGGCGCACAGGCTCCGGTGAGTAAAAAATAGGCCATTGAGTCTAGAGCAGAGCCGCTGGAATTGGCGGCTTTGTTAACACTTCAAGACTACGCTATCACCTCAACCCGCGTACAAATCTGATCCAACAATGCCCGCTGATGGCTAAAAATAATCATGCTCAGCGGCCGTTGCTGGGATTCAACGATCAGTTGCTGCCAGATATCCCGCTGGATATGGGGATCGAGCTGCGCGGTGATTTCATCGGCGATTAACACCCGCGTGCGGGGATCTAACGCTCTTAACAGCGCGATACGCGCCAGTTCGCCGCCAGAAAGTTGGTTGGGCTTACGGGTTAACCATTCTGCCTTGACGTGGAAACGAGAAAGTTGCTCTGCGTCTGGGTTCCAAGCATCACGCAATGCCTGCCCGGTGGTGCGGTAAGGGTTGAAGGTCAGTTCAGGATGTTGAGGAACGAGCTGGACAGGGCAATAGCCTCTGAGCGGTAACGCCTCTTCGTCAAGCGTAACACTCCCTTGCTGATGAGGCTGCCAGCCAGCTAAAACACGGCCTAATGTGGTTTTCCCATAGCCGCTTGGGGCTGAAATTCCCACCCGCTCTCCGGTAGATACGTTAAGCGAAAAGTCATGCCATAGCTGGCGCTTATCTTGTTCTATGCAGAGCGCTGAAATACGAAACATCAAACGCGCCTCATTTTACCCGCGGTGAAGTTATCAGCGGCGGTGTGTGGGAATAACGGATGGTGTTCAGGCTGAGCAAGCCAGTGTTTGTGCAGCGTCGAACTGCCGAGCCCGTTTTTTAGATCGCTGACCGTGATGTCGTCGCTGACCCGTCCCTCGTTGAGGGCAACGATACGATCGGCGAAGCGAACGGCTAATGATAAATCGTGAGTCACCCATAAAACACCGGCGCCTTGCGCACTCAGATCGCGTAGCTGTTGCAGAAGCTGGCAGGCCAGCGGTTCGTCGAGCCACGCGGTGATTTCATCGGCCAAAATATAGTGAGCGCCACCCAAGGCGGCATTACAGGCCAGGACACGCTTGGCCATTCCGCCAGATAGCTGACGAGGATATTTCAGCAAAACGTCGGCTTGCAGCTGGTAATGTTTAATTTGTTGCTCGAGGGCCAGCGCACAGGTATGGCTGCCGCTTAGATGCAAACTGCGAGAGAGTTGGGTGCCGACGTTAAGCAGTGGGTTGAGTGAGCTCACCCCCTGTGGCACATAACACAGGGTGTTACCGCGTAACTTTTGACATTGCTGCGTATTCAACACGTCACCGTTTAAGCAAATATCGCCGCGTTTGCGCAGGTTCTGCGGCAATAACGCCAAGGCACTTTGCAGCAATAAACTTTTTCCTTCTCCGCTGCCGCCGACCAGCGCGACCACTTCACCACGGCGTAGCGTAAGATTAATATCGCTCAGAATAGGCGACCACTTTTTACGTCCAAGCCAGCTATAGCGAGCGCTTTCGATAGTCACGTTGTCGAAATTCAGCATCATTGATTCCTTAGCCATAGCTGTTGAATCGCACGGGCGCATTGATCAAACAGCAACACGATCAGTAGCAGAATTAGCCCCGGAAATACCGCCAGCCACCAGCAACCGTTGCTGAGAAAACGCAGGGCGTCGGAGAGCAAAATGCCCAATGAAGGCTCATGCGGCGCTAGGCCGAAGCCGAGAAAACTCAGCGCCGCGCTGTGTAACACCGCGTGAGGAAACATCAATAGCGTGCCGACAAACCATTGAGGTGCCAGAGCAGGTAAATAGTGGGCTCGCCAACAATACCACCGGCTATTTCCCAAGCGCTGGGCGAGAGTCATATAGTCGCTGGTGCGGATTCGCTGTGCTTCGGCGCGTAGAATCAATGACAGCTTCGGCCAATGGGTTAGTGCCACGGCCAAAATAACCCCATGTTTGCCGCCGCCTACGGTAAAGCAGATGAGTATTAATAACAGCAGGTGCGGTAGCGACAGCAGGGTATCGACGATCAGCCGCAACATATGATCGAGCGCGGGATGCAGCAGTGTCAGGCTGGCAACCAGCATGGCGATGATCCCGCTGCATAGCGCAGCGCCGATGCCTATTTGTAGGCTAGTTAAAGCCCCCTGAAAACAGCGCAGCCACAGATCGCGCCCCAGATTATCCGTGCCAAACCAGTGCGCGGCGCTAGGTGCCTGATAGCGAGCGAGCAGATCCAACGGAATATCCGACGAGAGCAACGAGATTCCGTACAGCGTAAGCGTGACCAGTACGAGGGCTGAAAGCACAAAGCGTAACAGCGACGGAGCGGGGTTATGCAGCATCATTGACGCTCCAAAATGCGGTTCATTCTTGCTAATAGCATTGCGGCTAACGTATTTCCGCCAAAGACCAACAGGGTGCTGAACAATACGATACCCATCAGTAAAGGAATATCTCCGCGCAGCCCTGCATCAATCGTGGCTTGTCCCAGTCCGGGGTAGGCAAAGATTTTTTCTGCCAGCAGAGAACCGCCGAGCAATTCACCTACCGAGGCAAATTGAAGACACAGCGCGGGCGTCAGCGCGTGACGAAATACCTGAATACGTAACAGCGACCAGCCGGAATCACCTTGCGCCTGAGCGTAGCGCACGAAGTCACTGTGCATAACTTCGGCGACTTTCTCGCGGGTATGTAAGGCGATCTGTCCCAAGCCCATCAGACTGAGCGCAATCATAGGTAAAATGAGGTGACGAATGCGTTCAACGATCGTTGCATCCTGTGCGCTGCTGCCCGGCTCCCAAGCACAGCACACTGGAAACCACGGCCAGTGGACGGCGAAAATAACCAGCAGTAAAAGCCCAACCCAAAAGGTGGGTAGTGACGACAATAGATAGCTGATGCGGCAAATCAGGCGGTCGGGCCAACGGTTGAGATAGCGGCCAGCGCTAAAGCCCAGCAGCATGCCTAAAAAACCCGATAACAGCCATGAACTTGCCAATAAAGCAAAAGAGGTGGCGAATCGTTCACCGATCACGTCAGCGACCGGCGCGTTATACAGCATAGAGTAGCCAAGATCGCCGTGTAGCACCTGTGAGAACCAGTGCCAAAAGCGCAGCCACAGCGGTTGGTCTAATCCCCAACGGGCGGCAATCAACGGATATTGCTGAGGTGGAACGTGCAGTAAGTCATTGCCGATATAGGCACGAATGGGATCGATAGGAGAAAAACTGAGCAGTGTGAACGTGCCCGCGGACACCAGCGTCAGCAGGCAAGCTAAACGAAATAGGGTATAAGCAGCCTGACGTACACCGCGTGAACGAGTGAGTGTCAGGCAGCGAGTAGCCAAGCGTCTTAGTGGCACGTCCACTTCCAATCTTGCAGGTTATTGAGAACAGACCAGCTACCGTGAATTTCAGGTGCCGCTTTACCTAAATCGACGCAAGGGTTTGCCAAGTAAGTATGCTGCACGTTCAGCAACCAAGCCCAAGCCGCATCGCCTTGTACGCCTGCGCCCGTTTTGCCATCCCATTCGACCTGTTGCCAGAACGGTACTGCTTTTTGCCACGTGGGTGCGTCGAGTGCCTGCTGAAGATGTTGATCAACGATCTTGTTACTGTAATAGCCCGGATTGTAGTACTCCACACCGGCCGCTTTGCTGCTGTAATGGTGATACAGCTCCATCGGATCAAGGCTTCCCCAGCCAAACAGCGTTGGGTTTGCGTGCATATTACGTTCGACGGTTTCCCAACTGCCGGACTGCAAATCCATCTTAATACCGAGCGGTTGAAGCATAGAGCGGACGGCCTGCGCCAGATCGCGGCGGGTGCTGTCACCGCTGGTATACCAAAGCGTTAATTCAGCTTTCAGACCATTTTTCACCCGCACGCCGTCACTACCCACCTTCCAGCCTGCGTCATCTAAAATTTGCTTGGCTTTGGCAATATCGCCGTCTTTAAACGCCGCGCTTTTGCTGTCCCACGGTAATCCTTGAACCGCACTGTAGGCAGGGATGGCATGGCCCTCCATCAGCTGGTCAGCGAGCAGTTGGCGGTTAATGGCGTAGTTGATGGCACGACGGATGGCGACATCGGCGGTGATGTTGTTGCCAATCGGATAGCCATTGGCATCTTTTTTCCCTGCAGGCGTAGTTGGGAATACGATACCACGGTTTTCTACGCTTGGTCGCACCCACAGCTTCAGGCCGTTTTGCCCGCTCACTGACATAGATGGCGCAATACGCACCAAGCCGAGCTGACCGCTTTGCGCTGCCGCATAGGCGCTATCTTCATCTAAAAAGACAAAAACTAATTTATTAAAATCATTTTTGTGACCGGCGTAATACGGGTTCGCTTCAACGATGAGTTGTTGACCTGGTTCAAAACTAACCAGTCGATAAGGGCCCGCGCCGATAGGCTTCTGTGCGTAGGTTTTAGCATCATATTTTTCTGCAGAAACAATGCCCAGCGAACCTAATACGTTAACGAAAGTGCTTTGCGGCGCAGAGAGCGAAATTTCTACGCGGTGTGAATCTAAGGCTTTTGCCGAAGCAAAATTACCCATATCGATTTTGCCACCACCGCGTGCGGCTTGATTGTAGGTGAAGGCGACGTCTTTGGCCGTGAGCGGCGAGCCGTCGGAGAATTTTAAGTCCGGCTTTAGCGTTAACGTCCACGTTTTGCCATCCTCGCTGTTGGTGACTTTTTCGGTCAGCAAATTATCCCAGCTAAGATCGGATTTTTGTTTCAGCAGCGGGCTGTGTAACAGCAAGTAGCTGCCGTGGCTCCAGCCAAGCAGTGGATCAAAACCTTCCGTAGGTTCTTCGCCAATAGCCAGCTTAAGCGTGTGTTGCGCGGCTGGGGCTGGCTGTGTGCCGGCGTGAGAGAGAAGTGGCAGTGCGCCAAAAATGAAGGCGAGAGCGTAGGGTAGCGCTTTGAGTTTTAGTGACATGTGGATTCCTGATCATCCCATTATTTTTTGTATGACATAAAACGCAGGGATTTATAGCAGACGCCTATCAGCACAAACATGATTTGTGTCAACTCGATCCGGCAAAGTATGCACTTTTTACTTTTTTTGCATACTTTACGCATAGCCAGATTTTTTTTGCACTCATTTAGCTTACATTTCTGGCTGAAATGTTTGTGACGAGACATAATTGATTGTTATCAATATACGGAATTATCACTTGGTGGCATGAATACAATCAGGTGAGGTTTATGGCTCTGAATAAAAGGAAGAACGATGGATTGGTATCTTAAGGTTCTGAAGAACTACTTCAATTTTCGTGACCGCGCTAGACGTAGAGAATATTGGTGGTTCGTACTGATAAACGCCATCATTACTATTCTATTGGGGTTTGTACAGGACGCATTAGGCTGGAGCAATGAGAGTGGCGAAGGCGTGCTGACCGTGGTGTATGGCCTGCTGTTAATTATTCCGTCTATTGCGGTTATGGTTCGTCGTTTGCACGACACCGACCGTAGCGGCTGGTGGGTGTTGATCGGTCTTATCCCGATCGTCGGCTGGTTTGTGTTGTTTATCTTCGCCGTCTTCGATAGCCAACCAGGCAGCAACCGTTTCGGGGCTAACCCAAAAGAGGTTGCAGCGCCGACATCGTCGATTATTAGCTAGTAGCATCATCAACGGCCTCGTTCGCAGGCCGTTTCCTCCTCTATCGCGTTCACAGACCGCTGTCTTGTCACATCTCACGAATATATTCACATTCTGAAACAATGATGATGACTCATTAGCATCACCGTGGTTTCACTCGCTTCCGATTGCGTTTAGCCTTAGCGTCCCTTTAATTATTGAGTCAATATCACAGGCCGTTTTGCGCCTGTGTACCCAGTCATGAGTCGTTTGCTAGAGCCACTTCGCGATCACAGTGCTGAAGAGACGCTGTTTATCCGCCGTTCCATTATTGCCGCGGTGATGGTTGTACTGCTATTCGGCGTATTAGTGTTTAATCTGTATCACCTTCAGGTAGAAGAGCACGAGCAGTACCAAACACGCTCGAACGCCAACGACATTAAAACCCTGCCCATTGCGCCGGTACGCGGATTGATTTATGACCGCAACGGAACGCCTCTAGTCGAAAACCAAACGCTCTATCAAATTGAACTGATCCCGGGAAAAGTCGCTAACTTAGACGAAACGATCAAAGCGCTGACGCCGATAGTGGATTTAACCCCGGATGATATTAATAACTTCCACGAGGCGATGAAGTCCTCTCGACGCTTTGCTGAAGTGCCTCTTAAAGAAGCGCTGACCGACGTTGAAGTGGCGCGTTTTTCTGTCAATGAATTTGAGTTTCCCGGCGTGTCAATTAGCAGCTATCAGCAGCGCTACTATCCTTACGGCGCTGAGCTAGCCCACGTTGTTGGCTATGTTTCAAAGATTAACGATCGCGATGCCAAACGTCTGAATGAGGCGGGTGAAGGTGAAAACTATGCGGCCGATCACGACATCGGTAAGCAGGGGATCGAACGTTATTATGAGACACAACTGCACGGCACCACGGGATCGCAGGAGGTTGAGGTTGATAGCCATGGCCGCGTGGTGCGCGAGCTAACGGAGATCCCACCACAGGCTGGAAAGAATATCTATCTGACGATAGATCTTCCTCTCCAGCAGTATATTGAGAAACTGCTGAAAGGGCAGCGTGCCGCCGTGGTGGTGATGGATCCGCGCGATGGCGGTATTTTAGCGATGGTTTCTAGCCCAAGCTATGACCCGAACCCTTTTGTGAACGGTATATCGTATAAGTCTTATCAGGCTCTGCTCGACAATCCTGATTTACCGTTGATTAACCGTGTCACTCAAGGGATTTATCCGCCCGCATCGACGGTGAAACCGTTCATGGCTACATCGGCTCTTTTCGCTGGTGTTATCACGCCGCAGACCACGTTTTTTGGTCAACCTACGTGGGTGCTTCCCGGTACCAATCGGCATTATCGCGACTGGCTGAAAACCGGTCATGGCATGCTAAACGTGACCAAGGCGATTGAAGAATCAGCGGACACGTTTTTCTATCAGGTGGCCTATGAGATGGGGATCGATCGCATTCATGAATGGCTGAGCAAATTTGGCTATGGGCAATATTCCGGCATCGATTTAATGGAACAGGCAAAAGGCGTTTTGCCCGATAGAGCCTGGAAGCAGAAAGTTCATAAAAAAGTGTGGTATCAAGGTGATACGATTTCTGTGGGCATTGGGCAAGGGTATTGGACTGCAACGCCAATTCAGATGGTTAAAGCGCTAAGCACGCTCATCAACAATGGCACAACGAAAACGCCGCATTTGATGTATTCGATGAAACAAGGAAACCACGTTGAGCGCTATCAGCAAGAAGAGCACACGCAGGTAGCCGATCCGAAATCGCCGATCTGGGATATTGTGAAAAAAGGCATGTTTGGCATGGCTAACTATCCTAATGGCACCGGCTACAAGTATTTCCACACTGCGCCTTACGAAATTGCGGCGAAGTCAGGCACGTCTCAGGTATTTGGACTGAAACAAGATCAGGTTTATAACGCTAAGATGATCCCCGTGAAGCTGCGCGATCATATTTTCTACACGGCGTTTGCGCCGTATTCAAACCCTAAGGTCGCGATTGCCGTTATTTTGGAAAATGGTGGGGGAGATGGCGTCTCGGCAGCCCCGACAACGCGTGCTATTCTCGATTATATCTTTGCTAAAACCAAACCCGTTGAGCCGCCGGTGTTGCCTACGCTGGATGCTTCACAGCTACGTGATGCGCATTGACTATTTAAGCATTAACTATTCAAAATGGACTGCATTTCCAATTTTCTTCACGTTCGTTGTTATGCCTAGACAAGGTTATCGAATGATCCTTGTCTAGGGCTTCCTATTATGCAAAACGCATGACCCAAGCGTCGCTCTGGCGATCGTAATGGTTGCGGTATAACAACGCGTTTTTGCCATCTAACAGCGCAGGAACGGTGGTTTGCTCATCCCAGCCGTCCAACTGCATGCAAAGGTCTGTATTCGACTTGCAGGGAATACTCAGTGTGTGGCTCTTCAATTGGCTATCTGGCGTTTTTGACAGTTCAGCATCTTCCACTTCAAAAATCCCGATTCGAACGAATGATTTTCCCATAACTTCTCTCCTGATTGATTCATATACGTGTGCGGGTACCAGATGGCCCGTTATTTAGCATAGAAGGGGATACACTTTTTTCCACACCGAAACGGAATTCATTTCCATTTTAATTTTTTACATTACATTAACTCTTTATTTTTACTCGCTTTATATGTCACATAAAAAATACAAAATTTTTACCAAAGCATAATAACCATAAATTTTGAGTGGCTTATGCCGATAACGCTATATGCCATGCAGAACGGCTAAGTGTTATTGAATTGCCATGCCAGGTGGCTTGGTATATCAAGGGTAAGGAGAGGGTTTAGGCAATGTATACGCAATTAAAGCGATGGTTTGGGTATAAACAGGAACGGCTCTTAACGCAGAAACCAGCAGCGTTGGCGACAGCGGCGAAATTTGTGGCAATAGACTCTCAGGAGCCCGTGCAGAAGTCATATGGCGAATTGCTATGTCATAGTTTTCTGTCGGGTATTGGCGCAATAGAAATTATTCGAGATTCGCTGCTGCACTCCAGCCAAAGCTTAATGCAAGAATTAGTGACGGTTGATGAGCTTAATCATAAGAATGAACAGGCACGCGAGGGAATGGGGCGGCTTTCTGAATTGGTGAACCTTATTGAGCAGCATTCTGGTGAGAGTATCGGCTACATTGACGAACTGATTGCTGTGCTTAAGGGGATTAATAACAATATTGATGCCATTAATAAGCTCTCGAAACAGACCAATCTGTTGGCGATCAACTCAGCCATCGAGGCCGCCCATGTTGGCGGGCGAGGGGCCGGATTCTCTGTTATTGCAAAAGAAATTAAACAACTCTCTTCGGAAATTCAGCTTCAGGCGGGAAATATAACCGCTCTGACGCAGGACATTAATCAGCATGCGAAAAGCGTGAGCGCAAGCGTTGGGGAAAATAATCAGTCCACTCATGATATTCGCCACGCGACGGAGCAGGCTTGCCAGATGTTGCAGCAGGTTATTGAGCTTTCAGCCCACATGCAGGAAATCATTCGCTTTATTGCGACCCAACAGTTTCTGAATACGGTTAAGCTCGATCACGTCATTTGGAAAGTCAAAGTGTATGAGCTGATCTTGCACCGCGATGAGGTTGCAGAAGTTAACAGCCATACAGATTGCCGCTTAGGGAAATGGTTCTATGGAGATGCGGGGCGGGAGTTTTCTCACCTTAGCAGCTTTGCGCAGCTCGAAGCACCGCACGCTGAGGTGCATCGTTCAGGGCGAGAAGCATTGGTGGCATTTAGAGCGGGCGATGATGAACGTTTAAAGATAAGTTTAGCTACTATGGAACACGCCAGCACGTTAGTCATTAAGCGTATAGATGAACTTTTGCTGCAAATCGGCCCACATTAGAACAGGCGAGGGAAGTCAGCAGCGCGGGTTGCTGGCTGCCAAAAATCGTCTAAGACATTTTCAAGCGGGATACATCCCCCACGTTGAATTCGCTGCACATTCATTTCGCGCACACATTGCTCTTCAGTATCAAAACCACCAAGGTATAAATTTTCACAGGGACCGTTGAGATAGCAGACCATCATCACGAGTGCGTACATAACAAACCTTAATTTATTCCGTGGTATTCATTTAGGCATTTTTTAATTCTACCCAACGAGTTTTTTATTTTCTCGCCTGATGGCTAATCTGAGATAAATCTTATAAAAACAGAGGTAATTTCGCTCTGAAATGATTTATCTTGCCGCTGCAATAATAAATAGCAGCATTCCAAGCCTCATCATGCGTCACATAAACGCCCAAAACAGCAACACGATGGGAAAGCTCATGGGCCACGTTAGCCCAATCAGTATCGCGGTAAAGATCCTGATTTTAAGCGAGGGGTCAGCACAGGCCTTGAAAGTGAGTAATGCGGAAATGACTGAGCCGATCAAATACACCGTTTTTATAAAGGCCCATGCTGCTGGATACATCTAATTACCTTGGTTTGTGAAGTTGGCTATTGAACTCAAAAAACAATGTGCTACGAGTGAAGACAAACGCTTCAATCGAATCATAAAAAAGGGGTGCTGAGATATCGAAAACTAACGTGAGGTAGTGTAACAAATTATGACTAGAAAAACATCGAGTTCTAAACTCATACATGAAATCGAAACTTAACAGTGCTGTTCATTTATTTATACATGTAATAGATAAAAATGAGTTTACTATAATTATCATGCAGTGAAAATGAATACCCATGCGTAATGCACCCTTAAACCTTTTAATACCTATGGGTTATTATGTTGAGGCCATGCCCATATGCTGATACTGCTTATCTCTACAACGTTTGTTTTTGCTTTAATTATATGGATGCTAGTTTTTCTTTAGCGATGAAGGTTGTGTGTTTTTAAATATTATTTCTCTCTGGTTTAGAATAAAAAAAGCCCAGCAGAACGCTGGGCTAAAGGCTGTTAATAACTAATATATTATTTTTTATTGATTATGATGCTGCGTTTAGAACTGGTAAACAATCCCTAATGCAACGGTATCATCAGTATCAATACCCGCTGAACGAGTAAAGTCGTTATCATCGATCATGTTAATTTTATAATCGACATAGGTAGACATGTTTTTATTAAAGAAGTAGGTTGCACCAATATCAATAAAGTTAACCAATTTCTGATCGCCATAATCGCGAGATGCGCCATTGCTGCCTAGGTCTTTACCTTCAACATAGTTCCAGCCAACGAAAGGTTGCAAACCGAAATCAAAGGTATAACCGGTATACATTTCTACGCCTTGCGCTTTGTTTGCGTAGCCGTAGGCTTCGTTATGGTCGTTAGAATTACCGAAACGAATGGCGTTATAGGATTGCGTATAGTTTGCTGCCGCATAATAGCCGCTGTTTTCGTATTTCACGCCCACAGTATAAGCTTCGGCTTTATCGCCATTACCCATAATATCATTATAGCGACCACCTTTACCGCCGCTATTCTGATCGTTCGTGCGGTCAGATTGGAAGTAGGCACCACCGAGGCTAAAGCCATAGCCGAGATCGTAAGAGAGTGATAAACCGTAACCATCACCATTTTGGCTTAATACATCACGGCCATCTTTGTTTTCCGTTGGGTCGTCATTTTTACCTTGATACTGAATGCCGAAGTTCAGGCCATCGACCAAGCCGAAGAAATCGCGGTTATGGTAGGTTAACACGCCGCCAGCACGTTGAAACATGAAGTTATCAGCGCCAACGGTGCTCCCATCGAACTCAGGCTGCATATCGGTCCAAGCCATAATGTCGTAAATAATCCCCGAATTACGACCATAGTCTAAAGAACCATAATCCCCGAATTTTAGGCCCGCGAAACCGAAACGGCTAAAGTTTCTATTATCTTCGCCTTCGGTATGGTTTAGGTTCGCTTGATATTCCCACATGCCATAGCCGGTCAGCATATCCGTAATTTGTGTTTCACCGCTGAAGCCGCCACGCACATAGGAATGATCGCCATCGGCATTATCATTATCTGAAATATAGTGAAGACCATCGACCTTGAAATGTAAGTCGAGTTTATTGCCATCTTTATTATAAATTTCTGCGGCATGGGCGGTTCCTGCTAATGCCATTAATGTTGGTATTACCACTGCGAGAACTTTGCGTTTCATTTTATTTTCCTTAATCTTTTTTTATTGCATTGATGCCAATTGCTTTTTTTATACTCAACAATATTCGAACATTTTAATGAACTAAATAAGCCAAGCGCTGTCGATATTGTCGGCTTTACTGAAAGAGTAAAAGCGCAAAAAATGCGAAATTAGATAAAAGTTTAAATATGATAACTCTCACTTAATTGATTTACATACGTAAAGATCTAGCTTTTGAACTATATCGTTAATGACCGTTAATATTTTTTATTGGCTTAGGCACATTTTGTTAATTTGATTCCTAGTTATAGGAATACTATTTTTAGGCCACTGCATGCCAATGCAGATTACGTAATATGTCTTAATATAGATATTCATTCTTTACATTGTTTTTATTGCCGGGGTGCCTCCCGGCGTTTTATTTCATATCCCAAGGCTAATAAATACACAATTTCTCCGGTGTTATCTCATCGTATATATTACATACCCGTGCGTTATTTTTATTTGGCAGCATAAATATGCATCCAAGTTGCTACTGGTGCGTTAGTTTTCGGCCTATATGCAACTGTGCAACAGGCTTATCGGAATTTGATGGGGCTGTACGTACACAGTTGAACGGGGCGCTATCTACGTAAATTATCATGCGGTGTGATCTGTTTGAAAAATTTGGAAATGTCTTTTCTTTAACCGTCAGTTATTTGATCTAACGTAACATTTACCGGGGAGAGAGCAGGTAAGAATCGTTGGGTAGCCGTGTTTTTGTTTAACCCATTCTCTGTGGGTGTTAATATCGGCGGTAGTGGGTGTGAGTATTCAGGGGTGCATAGCGTTTTATGTATCACGCTGCGTACAGATCTTGCAAAGTACAGCAGGATGGCGCCCATAAAACGATGATTTTAAATACAAATTGTTTTCTATATGTGGCCTGTCGTGTGGGTCACCACTGTAGATAAGGAATATAAATGCCTGTTATTACACTTCCTGACGGTAGTCAGCGCCAGTTCGACAAACCTGTATCCGTAATGGATATTGCTATGGACATCGGACCTGGCTTGGCGAAAGCCTGCATTGCGGGTCGCGTTAACGGTGAGCTGGTTGATGCTTGCGATCCGATTACACAAGACGCCAATGTTTCCATCATTACCGCAAAAGATCAGGAAGGCTTGGAAATTATCCGCCATTCTTGCGCACATCTTTTGGGTCATGCGATCAAACAACTGTGGCCGAACACTAAGATGGCCATTGGCCCTGTGATCGACAACGGTTTCTACTACGATGTAGACCTTGACCATACCCTGACGCAGGAAGATCTTGAACTGCTCGACAAGCGCATGCATGAGCTGGCAGATAAAGATTACGACGTGATTAAGAAAAAAGTGAGCTGGCAAGAAGCCCGTGACGCTTTTGAAGCACGTCAGGAACCGTATAAAGTGGCGATTCTGGATGAGAACATCAGTCGCGATGACCAGCCAGGTCTGTATCACCACGAAGAATACATCGACATGTGCCGTGGACCGCACGTGCCGAATATGCGTTTCTGCCATCATTTCAAACTGCAGAAGTCGTCTGGTGCCTACTGGCGCGGCGATAGCAATAATACCGTTTTACAGCGTATCTACGGCACCGCATGGGCAGATAAAAAGCAGTTAAATGCTTACCTGCAACGTCTGGAAGAAGCCGCAAAACGCGACCATCGTAAGATCGGCAAGCAGCTCGACCTGTACCATATGCAGGAAGAAGCGCCGGGTATGGTGTTCTGGCATAACGACGGCTGGACAATCTTCCGTGAGTTGGAAGCGTTCGTACGCGTTAAACTGAAAGAATATGATTATCAGGAAGTAAAAGGTCCGTTCATGATGGACCGCGTACTGTGGGAAAAAACAGGACACTGGGAGAACTACAAAGATGCAATGTTCACCACGTCTTCTGAAAACCGCGAGTACTGCATCAAACCGATGAACTGCCCAGGTCACGTTCAGATCTTCAACCAAGGTCTGAAATCTTATCGTGATTTACCACTGCGTATGGGTGAGTTCGGTAGCTGTCATCGTAATGAGCCTTCGGGTTCACTGCATGGCCTGATGCGCGTGCGTGGATTCACTCAGGATGATGCGCATATTTTCTGTACTGAAGAGCAGATTCGCGATGAAGTTAACAGCTGTATCAAGATGGTATACGACATGTATAGCATCTTCGGCTTTGAAAAAATCGTGGTGAAACTGTCTACTCGTCCAGAAAAACGTATTGGCAGTGATGAAATTTGGGATCGTGCGGAAGAAGACTTGGCCGAAGCGCTGAAAGAAAACGGTATTCCGTTTGAATATCAGCCGGGTGAGGGCGCTTTCTACGGACCTAAGATTGAGTTTACTCTGCATGACTGTTTGGATCGTGCATGGCAATGTGGTACTGTGCAGCTCGACTTCTCGTTACCAGGCCGTTTAAACGCGTCTTATGTGGGTGAAAACAACGAACGTTTAGTTCCGGTGATGATTCACCGTGCTATTCTTGGTTCGATGGAACGCTTCATCGGTATCCTGACTGAAGAGTATGCTGGGTTCTACCCAACTTGGCTCGCACCAGTGCAGGTTCAGGTGATGAATATCACCGACGCACAGGCTGATTATGTCGATGAATTAACCAAAAAGCTGCAAGCTGCTGGTATTCGTGCAAAATCAGACTTGAGAAACGAGAAGATAGGCTTTAAAATCCGCGAACACACTTTACGTCGTGTCCCATACATGTTGGTTTGTGGCGACAAAGAGGTCGAATCTGGCAAAGTAGCCGTTCGTACCCGCCGCGGCAAAGACCTGGGAACCATGGATGTAAATGAAGTGATCGAAAAGCTGCAAAAAGAGATTCGCAGCCGTAGTCTTCACCAATTAGAGGAATCGAGTTATTAAAGGCGGAAAAAGAGTTCAACCGGCGCGTCCTAATCGCATCAACAGAGAAATTCGCGCCCAAGAGGTTCGCTTAACAGGCGTTGATGGCGAGCAGATTGGTATTGTCAGTCTGAATGAAGCTTTGGAAAAGGCTGAGGAAGCGGGTGTTGATTTAGTAGAAATCAGCCCAAATGCCGAGCCGCCAGTTTGCCGAATCATGGATTACGGCAAATTCCTCTATGAGAAGAGTAAGGCCACCAAAGAACAGAAGAAGAAGCAAAAGATTGTTCAGGTTAAGGAAATCAAATTCCGACCTGGAACCGACGATGGCGACTACCAGGTAAAACTCCGCAGCCTGGTTCGCTTTCTGGAAGATGGCGATAAAGCCAAAATCACTCTGCGTTTCCGTGGACGTGAAATGGCGCACCAACAGATCGGTATGGAAGTGCTTAACCGCGTGAAAGAAGATCTGAGTGAACTGGCAGTAGTCGAATCCTTCCCTACGAAGATCGAAGGCCGCCAGATGATCATGGTGCTCGCACCTAAGAAGAAACAGTAAGGCTCTCAAGTAATACTGCCAGCGATGGATTTCGGTCTGTCGCTGGCGTTATTCGCCTCACTGATTCATGTAATTAACAATGCGAAGTGGAAATCGAAATGCCAAAGATTAAAACTGTGCGTGGCGCTGCCAAGCGCTTCAAAAAGACCGCCGGTGGTGGTTTTAAGCGTAAACATGCTAACCTGCGTCATATTCTGACCAAAAAATCTACTAAGCGTAAGCGTCATCTGCGTCCAAAAGGTCTGGTTTCCAAAGGGGATCTGGGCTTGGTCGTAGCGTGCTTGCCGTACGCATAAGTAAACATTTTTTGAATCAAGATTAAGACTTAAGGAGAGCATATGGCTCGCGTAAAACGTGGTGTAATTGCACGCGCACGTCACAAAAAAGTAATGAAGCAGGCGAAAGGCTACTACGGTGCCCGTTCGCGCGTCTATCGTGTTGCCTTCCAGGCAGTAATCAAAGCAGGCCAGTACGCTTACCGTGACCGTCGTCAACGTAAACGTCAGTTCCGTCAGCTGTGGATTGCACGTATTAACGCTGCTGCACGTCAGAACGGCATCTCTTACAGCCGTTTCATCAATGGTCTGAAAAAGGCTTCTGTTGAAATCGACCGTAAGATCCTGGCTGACATCGCTGTATTCGACAAAGTAGCGTTTGCTGCTCTGGTAGAAAAAGCGAAATCTGCTCTGGCGTAAGCCATCAGATGAAAGAGGGAGCTTGCTCCCTCTTTTGCTTTTTGTTGTTTGACTTGTGTTTGGCTTGACATTCAGTCCGCTAAGTTTTTCAATAGAATCAGTTTTTTCACTTATTTAAGGTAATGCAAGCATGCACGCTGCTATTTTCCGTTTCTTTTTTTACTTTAGCGCCTGAATTCAGGAGGCTTTGCGCGTAAGAAAAGAAACGAAAAATAGCGCTGAAAGCCTCCCTCGTGGAGGCTTTTTTTTTGCTTTAACATGGTTTACCGATTCAGGTTTATTCATGAGCGCACTTAAGACGATCGATACCCCCAATGATTGAAGTTGCACCAGGGCAGCTTCAGGTATGAAGGGTATATACCCTGAGTATTTGAAGTGGCGGTTTCTACAGCGGCAACTTCAAGTGCGAAGGGGAGACTCTCAACATCGACAATCGGGCCTAACAGGCTGGAAGAAGAGGAAAGCAATGCCACATCTCGCAGAGTTGGTTGCCCAAGCAAAGGCAGCCGTAGAGAATGCTCAGGATATTGCCACGCTAGATAACGTGCGTGTTGAATATTTGGGTAAGAAAGGCCATTTGACGCTGCAGATGACGTCACTGCGCGAACTGCCAGCAGAAGAGCGTCCCGCTGCGGGTGCTGTGATTAACCAGGCTAAACAGGAAGTTCAGGAAGCTCTGAATGCCCGTAAATCAGATCTGGAATCAGCTGCGCTCAATGCCCGTCTGGCCGAAGAAACCATCGATGTGTCTATGCCAGGGCGTCGCATGGAAAACGGTGGTCTCCACCCAGTGACCCGCACGATTGAACGTATTGAAACGTTCTTTGGCGAATTGGGTTTTGCCGTTGAAACTGGCCCTGAAATCGAAGATGACTATCACAACTTCGACGCCTTAAATATTCCTGCTCATCATCCAGCGCGCGCAGATCACGATACTTTCTGGTTTGATGCAAAACGCCTGCTGCGCACCCAGACTTCGGGTGTGCAGATCCGCACGATGAAAGAGCAGCAGCCGCCAATCCGCATCATTGCGCCGGGCCGTGTCTATCGTAACGACTACGATCAGACCCACACGCCAATGTTCCATCAAATGGAAGGCCTGATTGTTGATAAAGATATTAGCTTTACCAACTTGAAAGGCACGCTGCACGATTTCCTGAATAACTTCTTTGAAGAAGACTTACAGATTCGTTTCCGTCCTTCTTACTTCCCGTTCACTGAGCCTTCCGCCGAAGTTGACGTGATGGGCAAAAACGGTAAATGGCTGGAAGTTTTGGGTTGCGGTATGGTGCATCCAAACGTGCTGCGTAACGTAGGTATCGATCCAGAAGTTTACTCTGGCTTCGCATTCGGGATGGGCATGGAGCGTTTAACCATGCTGCGCTATGGCGTAACCGATCTGCGTGCATTCTTCGAAAACGATCTGCGTTTCCTCAAACAGTTTAAGTAAGGCGGGATTATCACATGAAATTCAGTGAACTCTGGTTGCGCGAGTGGGTAAATCCTGCCATTAGCAGCGAAGCATTATCAGAACAAATTACTATGGCCGGTCTGGAAGTTGACGGTGTTGAACCGGTTGCTGGCGAATTTAACGGCGTTTTCGTGGGTGAAGTGGTTGAGTGTGGCCAGCATCCAAACGCCGACAAGTTGCGTGTCACTAAAGTTAACGTGGGCGGTGAGCGTCTGTTAGACATCGTTTGCGGTGCACCAAACTGCCGTAAGGGCCTGAAAGTCGCCGTTGCGACTATTGGCGCGGTATTGCCTGGCGATTTTAAAATCAAAGCGGCGAAACTGCGCGGTGAGCCTTCAGAAGGGATGCTGTGTTCGTTCTCTGAGCTGGGTATTTCCGAAGATCACGACGGCATCATTGAATTGCCAGTAGATGCGCCTATCGGCACCGATATCCGTGAATATCTGAAGCTGAATGATAACGCGATTGAAATTAGCGTAACGCCGAACCGTGCAGATTGCTTAGGGATTATTGGCGTTGCACGTGACGTTGCGGTGCTGAATAAGCTGACTCTGAACGTGCCAGCGATGGACGCGGTTCCTGCGGCAATTCATGACACTTTCCCAATTACGGTTGAAGCGACCGACGCTTGCCCACGCTATTTGGGCCGCGTGGTGAAAGGGATCAACGTTAAAGCCGCAACGCCATTGTGGATGCGTGAAAAACTGCGTCGCTGCGGTATTCGTTCTATCGACCCCGTCGTTGACGTAACCAACTATGTTCTGTTGGAGCTGGGTCAGCCGATGCATGCGTTCGATCTTAACCGCCTCGAAGGTGGCATCGTTGTGCGTATGGCGAAAGAGGGTGAAAAGCTGACTCTGCTGGACGGCAATGAAGCCACGCTGTCGGCTGATACCTTAGTGATTGCCGATCAGCAAAAAGCGCTGGCGATGGGCGGTATCTTCGGTGGTGAACACTCTGGCGTGAACGAAGAAACACAAGACGTTCTGCTGGAATGTGCGTACTTCAACCCGCTATCTATCACCGGTCGTGCACGCCGTCAGGGCCTGCATACCGATGCTTCTCACCGCTACGAACGCGGCGTGGATCCGGCATTGCAAGCTGCGGCGATGGAACGTGCGACGCGTTTGCTGATTGATATCTGCGGTGGTCAAGCAGGTCCAGTCATTGATGTCACCAACGAAGCAACGCTGCCTAAGCGCGCCACGATCACGCTGCGCCGTGAAAAACTGGATCGCTTAATTGGCCATCACGTTGAAGACTCACAGGTTACCGATATCCTTGAACGTTTAGGTTGCAAGGTTAGCTTTGCCAATGATACTTGGCAGGCTGTCGCGCCAAGCTGGCGTTTCGATATGGAAATCGAAGAAGACTTAGTGGAAGAAGTGGCCCGTGTTTATGGCTACAACAATATTCCTAACGTGCCGGTGAAAGCTGACCTGATCATGACGTCACACCGCGAAGCGAATTTGCCGCTTAAGCGCGTGAAAACAATGTTGGTCGATCGTGGCTATCAAGAAGCGATCACCTACAGCTTTGTAGATCCTAAGGTTCAGGCGCTGTTGCACCCGGCAGAAGAAGCGCTGATTTTGCCAAGCCCAATCTCGGTAGAAATGTCAGCGATGCGCCTGTCTCTGTGGAGCGGCTTGCTGTCTGCGGTGGTCTATAACCAGAACCGTCAGCAGTCACGTGTACGTTTGTTCGAAACGGGTCTACGCTTTGTTCCTGATACTGCTGCTAATCTGGGTATCCGTCAGGATGTCATGCTGGCCGGTGTGATCGCGGGTAACCGTTACGAAGAACACTGGAATTTGGAACGTCAGGTTGTTGATTTCTACGATCTGAAAGGTGATTTAGAAGCTATTTTAGATTTGACCGGTAAATTGGATGACGTCCAATTTAAAGCAGAAACTAACCCTGCTTTACATCCGGGGCAGAGTGCGGCAATTTATTTAGCAGGCAAACGCGTTGGTTTCATTGGTGTTGTTCACCCTGATCTGGAACGTAAACTGGATCTGAATGGCCGCACCGTGGTATTCGAAATCGAGTGGGAAGCCCTTGCAGAGCGCCGTATTCCGCAGGCTCGCGAGGTTTCACGCTATCCTGCAAACCGCCGTGATATCGCCGTTGTGGTGGCTGAAAATGTCCCTGCAGAAGATATTTTGGCAGAGTGTAAGAAAGTTGGCGTAAATCAGGTAGTTGGCGTAAACTTGTTTGACGTGTACCGTGGTAAGGGTGTTGCCGAGGGTTATAAGAGCCTCGCTATCAGTCTGGTATTGCAAGATACCACCCGTACACTGGAAGAAGAGGAGATTGCCGCTACCGTCGCAAAATGTGTAGAGGCATTAAAACAGCGATTCCAAGCATCCTTGAGGGATTGAACTTATGGCGCTTACTAAAGCTGAAATGTCTGAACACCTGTTTGAGAAGCTTGGGCTTAGCAAACGGGATGCCAAAGACCTCGTAGAAATATT
This sequence comes from Hafnia sp. CBA7124, assembly GCF_002355555.1. NCBI lineage: Bacteria > Pseudomonadati > Pseudomonadota > Gammaproteobacteria > Enterobacterales > Hafniaceae > Hafnia > Hafnia sp. CBA7124. The sequence continues at coordinate 2,138,189 of NZ_AP017469.1, forward strand.
TTTCGAAGAGGTTCGCCGCGCTCTGGAAAATGGTGAACAGGTTAAGTTGTCCGGTTTCGGTAACTTTGATCTGCGCGACAAAAACCAGAGACCGGGACGTAACCCGAAAACCGGGGAAGATATCCCGATTACGGCGCGCCGTGTTGTTACTTTCCGTCCGGGGCAGAAGCTCAAGAGCCGGGTCGAGAACGCGACACCGAAAGAGTAATACGCAAAACAAAAAGGCCGCCTGCGGGTGGCCTTTTTCTTATCTAACGTCCATCAACCCAAATATCGCGAGACAATGCATAGATGAAAGTGAATGACCTCGTTAGTGTTAAAACCGATGGTGGCCCACGCCGAATTGGTAAAATTGTTGAAGTTGAAGAATTTAGTGAAGGGGTGATGTATTTAGTCACGCTGGATGATTATCCTAATGGCGTATGGTTTTTTAACGAAATAGATAGCCATGATGGTACATTTGTTGAGCCTTATCACGGTGATGAATAGCCAAGCTTTATTATTGTACCCACACCTAATCTCTTATTAGATCTCTTCAATGAGTCTTATGCTAAACGCTGACACGTCAACACCTTCACATTTTTCCCTTTTGCAGCAGCGCCAGCAGCAGCGCGATCGCCGACGATTGTGGCTCCTGACGCTATTTTTGCTTTTTGCGGTGATAGTCAGTCTGTGTGCAGGCGATCTCTGGATGTGGCCCACGCAATGGTTGAGCGAAAGTGCCCAGCTTTTCGTGTGGCAACTCCGTTTGCCGCGGGTGTTAGCGGTGATGGCTGTCGGTGCTGCGCTGGCGATATCCGGTGCGGTGATGCAGGCTCTGTTTGATAATCAGCTGGCTGAACCGGGGCTTTTAGGGGTTTCTAACGGTGCGGGCGTGGCGTTAGTACTAGCGGTATTACTCGGCCAAAGTATGCTCCCCGTGTGGGTTCTCAGTACCTGTGCGATTATTGGTGCGCTGGCGATTACCGCTTTGCTGATGATATTTGCGCACCGTAAATCGCTGACAAATTCGCGGCTGTTATTAATTGGTGTTGCTCTAGGTATTGCCTGTAGCGCAGTGATGACGTGGGCGGTCTATTTTAGCTCCAGCTTAGATTTGCGCCAGCTGATGTATTGGCTGATGGGCGGATTTAGCGGCGTGGATTGGCGTCAAAAATGGTTGGTGCTAGCGCTCATCCCGGTATTTGTTTGGCTGTTGTATCAAGGTAAAGTGCTTAACCTGATGTCTCTGGGCGATATCCAAGCGCGCCAGCTCGGACTTTCGCTGGTGGTGTGGCGTAATTTACTTGTGGTGGCGATTGGCTGGCTGGTGGGGGTTAGTGTTGCGCTGGCCGGTGTGATTGGTTTTGTCGGATTAGTGGTGCCGCACATGCTGCGGCTGATGGGGATTACCGATCATCGTGCACTTTTGCCTGCCTGCGCGCTGGGCGGTGCCGGTGTATTGTTATTTGCCGATGTGGTGGCGCGCGTGGCGCTTTTCTCCGCTGAGTTGCCGATTGGTGTAGTGACATCCTCTCTCGGCGCGCCTGTTTTTATCTGGATGCTGTTACGGCCACGGAGTGTCAAAGCCTAATGATGAATCAAAACAGAGATTTTCTTGTGCAGAACTGCCTTTCGTTAAACAACGTTTCTGCAGGGACTCGTCTATTACCCTTTAGCGCACAGGTAAATCGTGGGGCGCTTATTCACATCATTGGTCCGAATGGCGCAGGTAAAAGCACGTTGCTATCGCGCATCGCCGGCATCTTACCCGGTGACGGCACGATTATGCTAAATCAGATCGATATTGAAAAACTCACTGCGACCGAGCTGGCACGCTATCGCGCCTATTTACATCAGCAACAACAGCCCAGCGCAGTGATGCCTGTTTTTCAGTTTCTTGCATTGCACCAACCTACAGGCTGTGATGTTGAGCTTGCTGATGGCGTGGTTGGCTATCTGGCAGAAACACTCAACTTAAGTGATAAACTTGCGCGGCCATTGACTCATCTTTCTGGCGGTGAGTGGCAGCGGGTGCGAATTGCCGCCGTGTGTTTGCAGGTATGGCCAACGTTAAATCCCCAGGCATCGCTTTTGTTGCTGGATGAGCCAATGAATAGTCTGGACATCAGCCAGCAGGCGGCTGTGGATCAGTTGCTCGGGCAGCTTACCCAGCTTGGGATTAGTGTCATCGTCAGTGCGCATGATTTGAATCATACGCAAAGACATGCGCAGCAGGTTTGGATGCTCAAGGCTGGGGTAGTTTCACAGCAAGGGGCCGCAAGGGACGTGATGACGGTGCAAAATCTCTCTACGTTGTTTGAAATAGATTTTCGTGAATTAGAAAGTGAGGGGCAGCGCTGGTTTGTATACCAGAGCTAATAATAAATATAGCCAAGAAAATTAATAGCAGGGTAATTAAATATTTAATAAACAATTTCGTTAAATTTTCGATTTAATTCACTTAAATCAATATTCCTTCAACCAATCCCAAACAAATTCGCCATCATCCGCTATGTTTAGACTGCGTTTATCTTAATGTTAAACTAAGCTTTTATACTTATTCTCAACATAGACAAGCGCAAGACACGCTTTGGTATTTGTAGTGACTTTGATTAGGTGCTTCAAATTGAATCATCAGCATAGAATAAATATAAGGTAACGGATGAAAGAGTTTCTCCCATTTTCTGTCCCCTCAATGGGGGAGGATGAAATCGCTGCGGTTGCTGAGGTATTACGTTCAGGATGGATCACCACGGGGCCTAAATGCCAGCAGCTCGAATCTGCTTTCAGTCAGTACGTTGGTGCGAAACACGCTATTGCCGTGAGCTCTGCAACCGGCGGAATGCACGTGACGTTAATGGCGCTGGGCATTGGTGCGGGCGATGAGGTGATTACACCATCTCAAACGTGGGTGTCGACGATCAACATTATTACTCTGCTGGGTGCGGAGCCGGTAATGGTTGACGTTGATCGGGATACCTTGATGGTTCAGCCAGCTCAGATTGAAGCGGCCATTACCGAAAAAACCAAGGCAATTATCCCGGTTCACTATGCGGGCGCACCTGCGGATTTAACGGCGTTAAGAGAGATTGCAGCGCGACATAATATCCCACTGATTGAAGATGCTGCCCACGCGGTAGGCACACGTTTTGGTGATGAAATGATTGGCTCGCAGGGAACCGCGATTTTCTCGTTCCACGCCATCAAAAATATGACCTGTGCCGAAGGTGGCATGGTGGTCACTGATGATGATGAGCTGGCGGATAAAGTGCGTTGTTTCAAGTTTCACGGGCTTGCGGTGGATGCCTTTGATCGCCAAGCGCTTGGGCGTAAACCTCAGGCTGAAGTTGTCGCTCCGGGCTATAAATACAACTTAGCGGATATCAATGCCGCGATTGCGTTAGTTCAGCTGGAAAAACTTCCTGCGATGAACGCGCGTCGCCAAGAGCTGGTTGCTCGTTATCGCAAGGCGCTTCAAGGTTCACCTTTGTTGCCGCTCACCGTTCCGGAATACCCGCATCATCATGCATGGCACCTGTTTATGGTGCGTGTGGATAAAGATCTGTGCGGTATCGATCGCAATACCATGATGGAAAAGCTGAAAGAGCATGGCATCGGCACCGGTCTGCATTTCCGCGCAGCACATACCCAAAAATATTATCGGGAAAAGTATCCCGATCTTCGTTTACCTAATACCGAATGGAACTCGGCGAGTTTGATGACCTTACCTTTGTTCCCTGATATGCAAGACAGCGATGTGGATCGCGTCGTGAAAGCAATATCTGACATTCTGGAGTCCTGTAGTGAGTAATAGTGAAGTGAATAAAAGTACGGATAACACAATAAAAAAAGTGTCCGTGGTTATTCCTGTTTTTAACGAGCAGGAAAGCTTGCCCATTTTAATTAAGCGTACCCATGCGGCCTGCGAGCTTTTAAATAAGCCGTATGAAATTATTTTGATTGATGACGGTAGTCATGATGCTTCTGCGGAAATATTAACTCAGGCAGCTGAGATCCCAGAAAACCATATTGTTGCTGTGCTTTTAAACCGTAACTATGGTCAACACTCAGCAATCATGGCGGGGTTCAATCAGGTTTCTGGCGATTTAATTATTACCCTTGATGCGGATTTACAAAATCCACCGGAAGAGATCCCGCGCTTGGTTGAAACGGCAGAACAGGGCTATGACGTGGTGGGCACCGTGCGTGCCAAACGTAAAGATACCTGGTTCCGTAAAACGGCCTCTAAGATGATCAACATGATGATCCAAAAGGCCACCGGCAAATCAATGGGAGATTACGGCTGTATGCTGCGTGCTTACCGTCGGCCCATCATTGAAGCCATGCTGCATTGCCATGAACGCAGCACTTTTATTCCTATTCTGGCTAATACCTTTGCGCGTCGAACCATTGAAATCGATGTTCGCCACGATGAGCGCGAGTTTGGGGAATCAAAGTACAGCTTCTTAAAACTCATCAATCTGATGTATGACCTCGTGACCTGTTTGACCACCACGCCATTGCGTCTTTTGAGTATTGTCGGCAGCGTGATTGCGCTTTCCGGTTTCACTCTGGCGGTCTTACTTATCGCGATGCGTTTGATTTTTGGTCCAACATGGGCCGCAGAAGGGGTATTCACGCTGTTTGCCGTGCTGTTTACCTTTATCGGCGCTCAGTTTGTTGGGCTGGGATTATTGGGCGAGTACATCGGACGTATCTATAACGATGTGCGCGCACGTCCTCGCTATTTTGTGCAAAAAATTGTCTCCGCAGACGCGTTGAAGACCCATGAATCTGTTGAACAACAGGAAGAAGAGTAATGAAAGCCATTGTATTTGCTTACCATGATATCGGCTGTGCAGGACTGAAAGCGCTGAAAGAGGCGGGTTATGAAATCTCCGCCGTATTTACCCACACTGACGAACCGGGTGAGAACCATTTCTATGGTTCAGTTGCGCGTGTTGCAGCCGAAATGGAGCTGCCTGTTTATGCACCAGATAATGTTAATCATCCACTGTGGATCGATCGCATTAAGGCGTTGAAGCCCGACGTTATTTTCTCATTCTACTACCGCAATATGCTGTGCCAGGACATTCTGGATATCGCGCCGCGCGGCAGTTGGAATCTGCATGGTTCACTGTTGCCTAAATATCGTGGCCGTGCACCGGTTAACTGGGCGCTGGTACACGGTGAAGCACAAACTGGTGTTACGCTGCATCAAATGACGCGTAAAGCGGATGCTGGTGATATCGCAGGGCAATTGGCGGTGGATATTGCTGCTGACGATACGGCGCTGACGCTGCACAGCAAAATTCGCGATGTTGCTGTGGCTTTGTTAGGCCAGCAGTTACCGTTAATCAAAACTGGTAATGTGAAAACCACGGCACAAGACGAGTCTCAGGCGACCTATTTTGGCCGTCGTACCGCGGCTGATGGCCTGATCGATTGGAACAAGCCCGCAACAGTGATTCACAATTTAGTACGTGCGGTAACCGAACCTTACCCAGGTGCATTTAGCTACCTAGGTGATAGAAAAATTACCGTATGGCGTAGCCGTGTGGTTGAAGACAAATCAGGCAGCAAGCCGGGTACGGTGCTGTCAGCCAAACCGCTGGTTATCGCTTGTGGTGAAAACGCGCTGGAAATCGTCACCGGTCAGAGCGATGCTGGTTTATATGCGCAGGGCTCTCAGCTGGCTAACGAGATGGGCATTGTGGCGAAAGTTCGCCTGTGGGATAAGCCGAACAGCCTGATCAAACGCCGCACGCGTGTACTGATTCTGGGCGTAAACGGCTTTATCGGTAACCATCTGACAGAACGTCTGTTGCAAGATGATAATTTTGATATCTATGGTTTGGATATCGGCTCTGATGCCATTGAGCGCTTTATCGGCAACCCGCGTTTCCACTTCGTTGAGGGCGATATCAGCATCCACAATGAGTGGATCGAATATCACATCAAAAAATGTGACGTGATCCTGCCGTTGGTTGCGATCGCTACGCCGATTGAATATACCCGCAATCCATTGAAAGTGTTCGAATTAGACTTCGAACAAAACCTGAAGATTGTGCGTGACTGCGTGAAATATCAAAAACGTATCGTGTTCCCATCCACTTCAGAAGTGTATGGCATGTGTAACGATAAAGACTTTGATGAAGATACCTCTAACCTGATTGTTGGCCCGATCAACAAACAGCGCTGGATTTACTCGGTGTCTAAGCAGCTGTTAGACCGCGTTATTTGGGCTTACGGTGCTAAGAATGAGCTTAACTTTACGCTGTTCCGTCCGTTTAACTGGATGGGGCCACGTTTAGATAACCTGAATGCCGCGCGTATCGGTAGCTCCCGTGCGATCACCCAGTTGATCCTGAATCTGGTTGAAGGTTCTCCGATTAAGCTGGTGGACGGCGGTGCGCAGAAACGTTGCTTTACTGATATCAGCGACGGTATCGAAGCACTGTTCAGAATTATTGAGAACAAAGACGACAACTGCAACGGGCAGATTATCAACATCGGTAATCCAGATAACGAAGCCAGTATTCGTGAGCTGGGTGAGATGCTGTTGGATTGCTTTGAACGTCATCCGCTGCGTTCTCACTTCCCGCCGTTTGCCGGTTTCAAAGAAATTGAAAGCAGCAGCTACTACGGTAAGGGTTATCAGGACGTTGAGCATCGTAAACCAAGCATAACCAACGCTAAGCGTCTGTTGCATTGGGCTCCAACGGTTGAAATGAAACAGACCGTTGAAGAAACGCTGGATTACTTCCTGCGTACCGTTGATCTCAGCGGTGAGGCACAATGAAACGGGTTGGCCTGAGAATTGACGTTGATACGTTTCGCGGTACCCGTGATGGGGTGCCGCAGTTATTAACCATGCTACAAAAGCATGATGTCTTAGGGAGCTTTTTCTTTAGCGTGGGGCCGGACAACATGGGACGCCATTTATGGCGTCTGCTGAAGCCGCGCTTTTTGTGGAAGATGCTTCGTTCTCAGGCCGCTTCGCTGTATGGATGGGATATTTTACTGGCCGGCACCTGCTGGCCAGGCAAATTAATTGGTAAACCTCACGAGCTTATCATTCGTCATACCGCGACGTCGGGGCATGAAGTGGGACTGCATTCATGGGATCATCACGGCTGGCAAAAGAACGTGGGTCGCTGGTCTGATGCTCGGCTCAAGCGTGAGTTTGAACGCGGTTTAGCGGAAATGCAGCGCATTTTAGGCTATGCGGTGGATTGCTCTGCGGTGGCAGGCTGGCGTGCCGATCAGCGCGTTGTGGATATGAAGCAATCTTACGGCATGCGCTACAACAGCGATTGTCGAGGAACGCAGCCGTTTATTCCTCAACTGAGTAACGGCCAATACGGCACGGTGCAAATCCCCGTTACGCTACCAACCTATGATGAAGCGGTAGGGACGTTAACTACTGACGCTCAGTTTAATGATTTCATCATTGATGCGTTCAAAAACGACAAAGGTACTCCGGTCTATACCATTCATGCCGAAGTTGAAGGGATCGTAAAAGCCGACATGTTTGAGCAGTTACTGATCCGATTAAAAGCCGAAAACATCGAATTTTGCCCGTTGTCTGCGCTGTTGCCAAACGATAGGGCACAGCTCCCAACGGGACGTATCGTTCGTTCATCATTTGAAGGGCGGGAGGGCTGGCTCGGTTGTCAGGCTCCTGCTGTAGAAAACCCAGCGGAGACGTCTTTGTGAGAGTGATTAAAACACTGTCCGGCTTATTGTTCGCCTTGCTGTACCTGTTACCTCTGAATTGGCGTCCACTTTGGCAGCCAGATGAAACCCGTTATGCAGAAATAAGCCGCGAGATGCTTGCTCGCGGCGATTGGACCGTGCCCCATTTACTGGGGCTTCGCTATTTTGAAAAGCCCGTTGCTGGGTATTGGATTAACAACATTAGTCAATGGCTATTTGGTGACAACAACTTTGCTGTGCGTTTCGGTTCAGTATTCTGTACCGCGCTAAGCACGCTGTTAGTCTATTGGCTGGCCATGCTGATTTGGAAAAACAGCCGCACGGCGATTTTGGCGGCGGTCATCTACTTCAGCATGTTCTTGGTATACGCGGTTGGCACCTATAGCGTGCTAGACCCGATGATCACGCTGTGGATGTCGGCGGCGATGGTGAGTTTCTATCTCACCTTGAAGGCAACGACGCCGAAAGCCAAAGTCGGTGCCTACGTGCTGCTCGGTATTGCCTGTGGCATGGGCTTTATGACCAAAGGGTTCTTAGCCTTAGCGTTGCCTGTTATCAGCGTTCTGCCGATTGTTATCCAACAAAAACGTGTAAAAGAGCTGTTTTTGTTTGGGCCCATTGCGGTGGTGGTGGCTGCGATCCTGAGTGCTCCGTGGGCGTGGAGTATTTATCTGCGCGAACCTGATTTCTGGAATTACTTCTTCTGGGTTGAGCATATCCAGCGTTTCGCCGAGTCTGATGCCCAGCACAAAGCGCCGTTCTGGTACTATTTACCGGTGCTGGTGGCCGGTGTAATGCCGTGGTTAGCGTTATTGCCGGGGGCTATTCGTCACGGCTGGCGCGGTTTCCATCCAGACCGATTCTTCCTGCTCAGCTGGCTGGTGATGCCGTTCCTGTTCTTTAGCATCGCGAAAGGCAAACTGCCGACGTATATTTTGCCTTGTATGGCTCCACTGGCGCTGTTGATGGCGCATTATGCTTCCGAATTGGTGGCGAAAGGACAATGGCGTACGTTTAAAGTCAACGCGGTGATTAACATCCTATTTGGCGTGGTGGGTGCAACAGCCGTATCGGTGATGGCGCTAGGCCACTTCGAATCGCCACTGTATGGAACCGGCGAGCAGGGTGAGTTAAGCACGATCTTAATCGGTGTAGTGTGCTTTGCCGGCTGGTCGCTCTTCGGCGTGATCGCGCTGGTTCGTGGTGGTAAAAACTGGCTATGGTCGGCGGTATGTCCGCTGGTGTTAGGATTGCTCATCGCGCAGGCGATTCCGCAGAAGATCGAAAACAGCAAAAACCCTCAGGCTTTTATTGAGGATGTGATGCCGCAGCTCGCAAACAGCCGCTATGTATTAAGCGATGAGGTGGGTATTGCCGCCGGTCTGGCGTGGGAACTCAAACGCAGTGATATTCTGATGTTTGATTATTCGGGTGAGTTGAGATACGGCTTAGGCTATCCTGATGCTAAAGGCCATCGCATCAATAAAGATGAATTTGCTGGATGGTTAGCCAACGCCCGCAAAGAGGGCAACGTGAGCTTGATGATCCATCTCTCCAGAGATGAAACTCTTGACCATGAAGGCTTACCTAAGGCCGATAGCGTTGAACAACGAGGTCGTTACGTCGTGCTGTTCTACAAGAAAAGCGAATAATGAGTTACTTGCTCCTTCTGCTCGCCAGCGTTTTTACCTGCGGCGGGCAACTTTGCCAAAAACAAGCGGTGGTGTGCTGGCAACAGCGCCCACCGTCTTCACGCTTAGCCACAACGTTACGCTGGTTACTCGCCGCCTGTTGTTCGCTTGGCATTGCAATGCTGCTCTGGCTGCTGGTTTTGCAGCGACTACCGCTGGGCATTGCCTATCCGATGCTGAGTATTAACTTTGTTCTGATCACGCTGTGCGCGCACTATTGGTTTGGTGAGAAAGCGGGTGTGCGGCATTGGTGCGGGGTGGCGTTAATTATGCTGGGTATTTATCTAATGAGTCGTGGACTGTGATGAAAAAAGGCTATGTTTGGGCCGCGTGCAGCATTGTTTTAGTGAGTGTGGCACAGGTGCTGATGAAGTCTGGTATGGCAGATATTCCGATTATTTCGTCGCTAGAGATTGAGCCGCTGACGTTGCTGATAGCCTATGCGGCACCGTTATTGGTGGTCAGTCTCGGGATCTTGGGCTATGTGCTGTCGATGGTGTGCTGGTTTTGTGCTCTGCGCTATTTACCGCTCAGCCGAGCGTATCCGCTGTTAAGTTTAAGCTATGCGTTGGTTTATGTGGCGGCTATTGCATTACCGTGGCTGAATGAAACGGTGAGCTGGACTAAAACGGCTGGCGTGATCGCCATATTAGCAGGCGTTTGGTTAATTACGAGTGGTAAACAGGACACTCCCCACCCACAAGAGCAGGGAGTTGAGGCGAAAGGGGATTAGCGTAAACCACGCGTGTGGTTGTTTTTAGACCAGCTAAAAGTTTCATCGCTAGGAACCACTTTTTGCTTTTTCTTCTCAGCGCGTACTTTCTTGGCTTCTTTATCCATCTCTAACGCAATTTCTTTCAGCATCTCATCTTTGATTTTGCCTTTTTCGGCATTGGTTAGCGGGCGATCTAAACTTTTTCTGGCCTGAGCCTGTTTTACTTGTACTCGCTGTAGCTGGCTTTCATTCAGGTCTTTTAAAGTCAGTTTTTTCATCGTGCGCACCTTGAGTCAGATTTCATTAGCGTCAGTATTACACAGACATGCCCATTTACAGTTAATAAATACGGATATTCTAAAATTCCCGCTGACGTAGCAAAAAAATCACGCTAAATTTGCATAATTCTGAGTTAGCACGTAAATATGTAGATAATTCGTACAATTTACCAATGAGAAAGAACCTAGGTTATGGCTAGGTAAATAAGATAAGCAAAAGGGAAATTATGCGTCTTGGTTTTTTAGTGGTAGTGGCAAGTTTGGTGTTGGCAGGCTGTAGCCATAATGCGCCGCCGCCAAGCGGAAAATTATCTGATTCAATCGCCGTGGTGGCGCAGTTGAACGATCAGCTACGCCAATGGCACGGTGCGCCTTACCGTTACGGTGGCTTAGAACGTAACGGCGTTGACTGCTCAGGCTTTGTCTATCGCACTTTCCGCGACCGTTTCGAAATGCAATTGCCTCGTACCACCAAGCAGCAAACGTCGCTGGGGACGAAGGTCGACCGTGACGAACTGATGCCGGGCGATTTGGTCTTTTTCAAAACCGGCGGCGGTGAAAACGGTTTGCACGTGGGTATTTACGATACCGATGAAACCTTTATTCATGCCTCAACCAGTAAGGGCGTGACCCGTTCTTCATTAGATAATGTCTATTGGCGTAAAGTCTATTGGCAGGCACGACGGTTATAGTTATTAGCCATCTAGTTTTTTAGTTATAATCCTAATTATTCAAAACGCCCTTAACGTGGGCGTTTTTTTATACGGATATAACGCCAAAATAGCCCATTCTTGCCGCAGTCAGCGCGGCGAAATGTTATTATATTCCCTATGCAAAGAATAACCGGAATTGACGAATGACCACCTTACGCTTATTGATTTCAGACTCTTATGATCCTTGGTTTAATTTGGCCGTGGAGGAGTGCATATTTCGTCAAATGGCACCCACGCAGCGAGTGTTATTTTTGTGGCGTAATAACGATACCGTGGTGATTGGGCGAGCGCAAAATCCGTGGAAAGAGTGTAATACTCGACGCATGAGCGAGGATGGCGTGAAATTAGCCCGCCGAAGCAGCGGCGGCGGCGCGGTATTCCACGATTTAGGTAATACCTGCTTTACCTTTATGGCCGGTAAGCCTGAATACGATAAAACAATTTCAACCGGCATTATTCTTAATGCGTTGCGCAGTCTGGGTCTTGTTGCCGATGCCTCGGGTCGCAATGATTTAGTGGTCACCACCGCCGATGGCGAGCGCAAAGTTTCCGGTTCAGCGTATCGTGAAACCATGGACCGCGGCTTTCATCATGGCACACTGCTGCTGAATGCCGATCTGAGTCGTTTGGCTAATTACCTGCATCCCGATCCGAAGAAATTACAGGCGAAAGGGATTACGTCGGTGCGTTCCCGCGTGGCAAATCTGGTGGAACTGATGCCTGATATTACTCATGAGAAAATCTGCACGGCGATCACCGAGGCATTCTTCGAACACTATGGCGAGCGCGTTGAGGCTGAACATATTTCCCCGCGCTATGAGCCTGACATGCCGAATTTCAGCGAGCAGTTCCTAAAGCAAAGCAGTTGGGCATGGAACTTTGGTCAAGCGCCATCGTTCACGCATCAACTGGATGAACGCTTTGTGTGGGGCGGCGTTGAGCTGCACTTTGATATTGAACGCGGGCTAATTACGCGCGCTCAGATGTTTACCGACAGTTTAAACCCTGCACCGCTTGAAATGCTTGCCGAGCGTTTGCATCTGGTGGCTTATCGTAGCGATGAAATTGGCGCAATAGTGGAACAACTCGTGCAGGAATTCCCTGAACAACAAGCAGAACTGCATGAACTGAAGCAGTGGCTATCGCAGCAAGTGAAATAAACCCGCCATACCCGCACAGAGTGCCGGTGTTTATATCGAGCCATGCCCTCTACACTGTCATCAAATGCGGTGAAAACAAGAGGGCACATGACTCAGTTTATTAATAGTTATCACGATGAGCTTGCGGGTTTTTATACCGAGCTAAAGCCAACGCCGCTTAAAGATGCGCGTTTACTGTATTACAGCCAGCCCTTAGCCGATGATTTAGGCCTGAGCCCTGACTTTTTTACCGGTGAATCGGCCGCCGTTTTGCGCGGCGAAGCGCTATTACCGGGAATGAATCCTCTCGCTCAGGTTTACAGTGGGCACCAATTTGGGGTTTGGGCGGGGCAGTTGGGCGATGGTCGCGGTATTTTGCTCGGCGAACAACAGCTACCCGACGGGCGCAAATATGACTGGCATCTCAAAGGTGCAGGTCCAACGCCCTATTCAAGAATGGGTGATGGCCGCGCGGTATTGCGATCGGTGATCCGCGAATTTCTGGCCTCCGAAGCCCTGCACCATCTCGGCATTCCGACGACCAGAGCACTGAGTATAGTCACCAGCCAGCAGCCTGTTTTCCGCGAGCAGCCTGAGCGCGGTGCGATGCTGATGCGCGTCGCTGAAAGCCACCTGCGCTTTGGCCATTTCGAGCACTTCTATTACCGCGAGCAACCTGATGAAGTTCGAAAGCTGGCGGACTACGCGATTCGCCATCATTGGCCACATCTGGTGGGTGAAAAAGATCGTTACGTACTTTGGCTGCGCGATATCGCTGAGCGAACCGCGCGCCTGATCGCACTGTGGCAAGCGCAAGGGTTTGCGCACGGGGTGATGAATACCGACAACATGTCGATTCTGGGGCTGACCATCGATTTTGGCCCCTATGCCTTCCTCGACGATTACCAACTCAGTTTTATCTGTAACCACTCTGACTATCAAGGACGCTATGCGTTTGATAACCAGCCTGCGGTGGCTTATTGGAATCTGCATCGTCTGGGGCAGGCGCTTTCTGGCCTGATGACTGCCGACCAAATTCGTGGTGCGCTTGATGCCTATGAGCCTGCGCTGATGGTGGCTTTTGGCGAGCAAATGCGTAAGAAACTGGGGTTCTTTAGCCGAGATAATCAAGATAACGATCTGCTGACCGAGCTACTTAGCCTGATGGCCAAAGAAGGGCGAGACTATACGCGCACTTTTCGTCAGTTAAGTTACGTAGAAGTGGCTGAAAACCACATGGCCCTGCGCGATGATTTTCTCGATCGTGACGCCTTTGATGCATGGCACCGCAAGTGGCGCTTACGTTTGCAACAGGACAACGTGGACGACGCAACGCGCCAAACGCAGATGAAATCGGTAAACCCTAAACGGATCCTACGCAACTATTTGGCACAAAACGCGATTGAAGCTGCGGAAAAGGATGACATCAGCGTGCTCACCCGTCTGCATCAAGGGCTATTAAACCCTTATGAAGACGATGCCGCTTTCGATGATTTAAGTGCGTTGCCGCCGGACTGGGGTAAGACGTTGGAGATATCGTGTTCGAGTTAGGCGGGAGATGTTAGTGCAGCAGACCCCGCCCTAACCCTCCCCTTGTCAGGGGAGGGAACTGTTCAGCGATGTTTATAAGAGCTTAGATCTGCTCTACTAAACAGTTTGGAGAGGTTTGAGAGAATCTCGATCTGCTCCTCCCCCTGCGAAGGGGGACAAACTCCCTACCGCCGTAAAAATACCTGCGGTTCCCCGCACTCGGGATGCGGCATAACGCCCAAATCAGCATGATACCAACGGGTTAGCGTTTCACCGTTTAACACCTCTTGTGGTGTGCCTTGTGCCACCAACTGGCCTTGATGTAGCAGCAGGATTCTATCGGCATACAGCGCGGCCAAATTTAAATCGTGCAGAATACAACAAACGCCAAGTGGTTCGCTTCGGGTCAGCGACTTCAGCAGTCTCAGCGTTTGCTGTTGATGATAGAGATCGAGCGCCGAGGTGGGTTCATCTAAGAACAGCCAGCGCGGTTGCGGCTCGGGCTGCCAAAGCTGGGCTAATACGCGAGCCAGTTGAACGCGCTGCTGTTCGCCGCCGGAGAGTGCGCGGTAATCGCGATCGGCTAATACATCACAGCCGGTTTGCGCCATCACATGTTCAACCGCACGCTGATTATGCTCGCCTTCGCGTCCTTGGTTTGGATAGGGGGAACGGCCCATCGCAACCACTTCTCGCACGCTGAAAGCAAAAGCGAGATCGCTATGCTGACGCATAACGGCACGGGTGCGCGCTAACTGGCGCGGGCTCCATTCTACCAACGGCTGACCCTGTAATTCACAGAGGCCTTCGCTCGGTGGCAAAAAACCGGTCAGCAAGCGCATCAGCGTCGATTTGCCTGCGCCGTTAGGGCCGATAATCGCCACCATTTCGCCGCTCTGTAAAGAGAGCGAAACCTGCTTGATCAGCCGACGCTGACCCAGATGGTAACTGATGTTGTGCGCCTGTAGCGCTGCGGGGGTAAGACGGATTTCAGATTGCTTATCCAACGCTAAACTCCTTTTGACGTAGAATCAGCCATAAAAAGTAAGGACCGCCGATCAAGCTGGTCAGCATGCCAACGGGCATTTCTGCGGGTGACACCAGCGTACGCGCCAGCGTGTCTGCGGTTAATAATAAACAGGCTCCGCCCAACGCCGAGCAGGGAAGCAACCAGCGATGATCGGCACCTAAACGCATACGTACCAAATGGGGGATCACCAAGCCGATAAAACCAATCACGCCGCTGACCGCCACGGCTGCGCCCACTAAGACCGCGCTCAGTAGCAGAAGCTGGCGCTTAGTTTTAGGTACGTTAATCCCTAGATAATGAGCTTCTTCATCGCCAAGCTGTAAAAGATTCAGGCGGCGAGCCATCAGCAAGGCGGCAATGCTGGCAGGGAGGATCAACGAGGAGGCCGCGAGCAGCGTTCCCCATTGCGCTTGCCCTAAACTGCCCATGCTCCAGAGAGAGAACTGACGCAGTTGCTGGTCATTGCTGATGTAGCTAAGAACGCCCACCAAGGCAAAGCAGAGCGCATTGATGGCGATGCCGGCTAACAATAAGCGAGACAGCGAACCGTGTCCGCCACGACTGAGGCCGTAAATGAGCAGGGAAATAAACAGGCTGCCGCCAAAGGCCGCCAGCATATGACTATAAAGTGTCAACGTAGGCGCCAGCGTCATTGGCATCACAATCACTAGGGCAACGCACAATGATGCACCGCTGCTGATACCTAATAAGGTAGGATCGGCGAGCGGATTGCGAAACAGGCCTTGCATGATGGCACCGGACACCGCCAGCGCAATGCCGACTACCGTGGCGAGTAATACGCGCGGCAGACGAATATTCAGCCAAACCTGCCACATCGCATCATCTAGCGGTGTTTCCCACAGAGTATGAAATGAAAGGCGTAGAGCACCTAAGTTGGCGGAGCCTAAACCCAGCGCCAGCAACAGGACGATGAGTACGCTGAATGCAATGCGTGGCGATACTTTTGTCATCTCTGTGCTCGCTCCGCCGCTTCACGCAGCGCCGCTAGTGCAGATGGTGTCTCTAAGCTAAATCCAAGCAGCGCCATATCGTCAACCACCAGAATTTGTTTGTTTTTAGCCGCAGGGGTCAATGCCATGCCCGGCAGCGCCCAAACTTTATCCACGGTGCCCAAGGTTTTGAAACCATCGCTGGTGATCAGAACAAGGTCCGGCGCACTGGCCACGACGCCTTCTTGCGACAGTGGACGATAGCGAGAGAAACCTTGCATCGCGTTTTGCGCGCCGCTGGCTTTGATGATTGAATCGGCAGCGGTATCTTGACCGGCGGCCATTGGCGTCATGCCGCCGTGGCTAAGGATAAACAGCACCTTAGTTTTAAGCGGGGTACGTGGCACGGCTGCCAGCTGTTGCTCATATTTTTGCGTGACCGCCGCGCCTTGCTTTTCTAGATTAAGCGCGCTGGCGACCTGCTGAATTTTGTGCGGTACGTTGTCGAGTGAGGCCTCGCCGCTGACGGGAACCACTTTCACACCCACATCCGCGATTTGACGCAGCACCAGAGAAGGCTCCGCCAGTTCGCTGGCTAACACCATGGTTGGTTTTAGGGAAAGAATGCCTTCAGCGTTGAGCTGGCGCATATAGCCTACGTCAGGCAGATTTTTGGCAGCGGGAAGGGTACTTGTTGTATCTCTGGCAACCAGACTATCGCCTGCGCCAAGCGCATAAACAATTTCGGTGACGTCACCGCCGACGCTAACGATGCGGTCGGCTGCGACGGCGTTCAGAGAGAATACAACCATCAGCGGTGCAGAAAGCACCGCCGCAAAGCGGCGGGCTAATGTCATGCGGCAACTCCATTCAGACGTGGCAGGCCATCAATCTGGGTGCGCCACTGTTCTTGTTCTGGCTGGCCTTCGGTACGTTGGCCGAACAGTTGGGCGATCTGAGTGCCATCTTCGGCAAACAGTTCCAGACTGGTAACAAATCCGTCTTTGGTTGGTTTACGGGTGATCCAGCTTTCTGCAATCGCGGTTTCGATTAAGTGCAGTGTGAAGCGGGAGTTAAAGATATTGATCCACTCGTGATGTGGCACCACGCGTTCGATTTTTCCGGTGAAAATCTGCACACAGCCACGGTTGCCCACGAAAACCATAATCTCGTTTTGGTCTTCTTTAGCGGTGTTCAGTAGGTGGGTCAGCGCGCTGTTATCTACGCGATACGCGAGATCGTCACCGACGGCGGCAAAGGCCTGCTGGCGAGACAGATTGTGGCGGCCCAGCAGTTGGAAGAATTGGTGAACATCGGTCATGGCGCGCCATTCAGCGTCGATAGCCTGATTATCCACGTGGCTATTTTGGGCTTCGGAGGACGCAGGTACGATCGTTAACGCAGGATTCTCATCGCTAACAAAACGGCCAATCAGATCGTTCCAAGCGGCAATGTCGGTGTTCGGCGTGGTGTAGACTTTATGCAGCGCATCGCCCTGAGCATCAAAGAACTGGATGCAGTGGCGCTCGCCGTTGCGGCTCTCTTCGGTCAGCGTAAAGGCACTGGTCCAATGCTGTAAGAATAAGCGCAGATCGATGCTGCCTGGATTGAGGATCAAACCCGCATGGCCGTATAGATGCTGGTTTTCATAGCTGCCAAGCTGTTCGTGAACGGCATATTCGTTACGCGTAATCGCTTTAACTTCGCCCACGGCTTCAAGCGCCGCCAGTAACGTGCGGGCATCCGCATTTAAACGACGTGCATCATGCCCCACGCGTGCATGAGTTAATTCGGCTTCGCTCACATTCAAGATCGCAGCCAGATCGCGGGCATATTTTCCACTGTTCTGCTCTTTGGCAGCCAGGTATTGCTCATATAGTGCAGGTTTCATCTTCTCTTCCTTTATAGGGATAGGGTGCTTAAATAAATCAATCAAACGGGTAGTGCCTATTTTATATGTGCTAAACCTCCCCCAAATTGGGGGAGGTTTTTATCGCTGCGATGCGCTCATTACCACTGATAGCTAACCAGTACCTTGCCGTTGATACCGTCCTGAATAACGCCTTGTGATGTGTAATATTCTTTGTCGAAGGCGTTGCCCAGCACGACGCTGGTGGTCATACCGTTGAACGAATCTTTACCTTTGTAGCTGACGTAGAAATCATTCACGCCATAGCCAGCCTGTGGTGCAGTACCGGCGTTGACCTGATTGTTACGATCGGCGAAGGTGCCGACCCAGCCCACTGAGAAACCAGTATTGCTGATAGGTACATTCAGCTGGCTGGTGACGGTGTCTGGGTTGATGTTGTCGAGCCATTCGCCGGTTTTCTGATCTTTACCGCGAGTACGGTTGTAGGCCAGATTCCAACCGAACCAATCGGTTTGGTATTCCAAGGCGGCATCCCAACCCCAGATTTTGGCGCGGTCGATGTTGGTTGACGTTGTGCTACAGTCGATACAGCCAAAACGACCGTTGACGAAGCCCATATCCATGGTGACTTGTGTTTTGATGTAGTCTTTGGCTTTGGTGCCGAAGTAGCTGGATTTGAATTTCAGGGAGTCATTCGCCATCAACACGTCATCAAAGCGCAGACCGAAACCAACCTCTTGGGTTTCATTGGTTTCTGGTTTCAGATTTGGGTTTGGCTTCCAGTAGTTCGCCATACCTGGGCCCATCTGGAAGTGCAGGGAGTCGTTATACATCTCGCCCATGGTGGGGGCGCGGAACGCCTGCGCGTAGCTACCAAATACCATCAGCCAATCAGTCGGGTTAATGGTCATGGCCGCACGGGATGACCATTTGTCAGCGTTGACGTCGTCGTAGCCGTCGCTGCTGCCTTTGTAGTTGTCGTAACGGGTACCGGCAACGATATCGACAGGCAGATCGCGCAGGGTGATTTCATCCTGTAACCAGCCAGACGCAAATTTGATGTCAGCCTGTGGGAAGCCGGTGGTCGCGCCGCCTGGGGTTTGTTTCTGCTTGTACGCTTCGGTGCCGTAAGTCAGCAGGTGAGACGCAAAGCTGTCAGCAAATAAACGGCTGCGGTTTTCTAATTTAGCACCGTTGGTGGTTTGCTTACGTTTTTCATAAGACGAGCCGGTTGGGCTGGCGTTGATTTTGACTTCGGAGGTATAGCCGGTCAGCTTGGCATCGAGCCAATCCTGTCCAACCGGTTTTAAGCTGTAGCTCGCCTGCGCATCACGCTGAATGGTGGAGCGGTCGGTCATCACGTTACCGGTGCCCGCGTCTTCAGTCTGTGGGTTTTTAGGCTCGCGTGCGGCGTTGTTGTAGTAACGCAGATCGCCAGATAATGACTGGTTTTCATCGATGGTCCACGTGCCTTTAGTCAGCACGTTGCTGATGGTTTCGTCGTTAGGAGAATCAAAACCGTTGCTCATGCGCAGATTGCCGCGATCGCGGGTGCTAAATGAGATGATGCCGTCTAAGTCATCGGTTTTGCCGTAGGCGCTCGCGCCCATACCTAGGCTGTGATCCTGTGTGCCTGCGGTGCCAAACACGCGATAACCGGTGTTTTTGCCCGGCATTAGCAGGTCTGCGGCATCAACGGTTTCATAAGAGATCACACCGCCTAATGCGCCGCTTCCATACAGCATTGCTCCGGGGCCACGTACCACTTCAACGCGTTTGATCAATGCGGGATCGAGGAACGTGCCGTTGAGGTGACCGGTGTCAGTGCCTTGGCGAACGCCATCGACCAGAACCAAAACGCCACGGCGATCGTAGCCACGCATGCTGATGTCTTGTCCGTTTGCACGGCTGCCACCGGAAATGGTTACGCCTGGAATATGGCGCAGCATATCGGGCGCTGAGCTAGCGGTCAGGGTTTCTGGATCGTTGTTTTCGAGAACGGATACCATCATCGGCGCTTCGAAGCTGTCGCGTTCGTTACCCGTGGCGGTGACGGTCATCGTGTTTTGCTGTTTGCTGTCTTTGCCACCGGCTGGAGTATTTCCCGTGTAGGCAATTTCTTGCGATGTTGATCCTGAAGTTGTATCAACCAAGGCTTCAGCATGCGCAAAGAGCGGTAGGGCGCAAGCAACGGCAATGCTTAAGCGAGAAGGGCTAAAGGTTGAACGAGCCAGCCTGGCGCGGGTGGAACAAGACATGGGGCAACACTCCGTATGTACGAAAACATAGCATCAGGGTTGCTGGCTGCCTTGCCTCAATGAGGCTGGGTGGCTGGCAAAGTTAATGTTTAAATTAAAATGAATGATGTACTGATTATTTGGTCAGGATCAGCTTGCCTGATTTTGTTTGGCGCAGTTGGTACTGTTCTCCTTGATGCTGAATAATGACTTTTCCTTCATCACCTAGGAGTGTGTGGCTATCGATCACTGCCGCAGCCGAGGTAAAAAACGTGGGGCTTTGGTGGGTCGATAAACTCAACAGGTCAACAGATTGAGGATCAATATTCGGCTTTTCCATGTGCGCTCTTTCTTACGAAAAGTAAGTGAATGTTAATTGTTATCACAATGAGAATCATTATCATGAAATGTGCATAGCACGGCAAGATAATTTTTCAAAAAATGTGAACCTTTTTACGGTTTGAGCATCGGGTCAACCAGCGCGAAGGTTTTCCCGTATGAATTTTCGTCATCGATGAGTTTTTGAATTGTCAGAGCCACATCGGCGCGGCGAATTAAACCGTGGGCTTCGCCTTGAATACACTGTGCATTTCCGGTTGAATCACCGTTGAAAAGCCCTCCAGGGCGTAAAATACAGCTGCGAAGCTGGCTGGTTTGCAGCCAGCTTTCCGCTAGCGATTTCTCGCGCACGGCTTGGCCAAAGGCTTTTTTCGCGCGTTCTGATAGCGTCGGCCAGCTGTCACCGCAGCCGATAGAGGTGACCAAAACCATATGCGTGAGGCCGCAATGCTCAGCGGTGTCGATGATGAGGCGATTGCCTCGGTAATCACCTTCGCGGCCACCAAGCGTTGAAACGATGCGGGCATGATCACCGGCTAAACGGCAAACCTGTTCAACTTTTTCCGCATCGAGAGCATCGCCCTCAATAACCTGCACGCCTTTTTCGCGTAATGCTTGCGCTTGTTCAGGGTTTCTCACCAGTGCAAAAAGCGGGCGTTTCTCACGCAGGCCTAATGTGATTAATTCCGCACCAACGCCGCTACCGGCACCAAAAATTAACCATGGAGTCATGCGATGGTCTCCTGTTGAGCGGTCATTTTGCTCGGTAAAGCGCGGAAAGCAGCTAACTGATCGGCAAGCAGTACACGATGGCTATCGCGGCCGACAAAGATTTTCATCATCGCGCGACCGGCGGCATTGATGAACCAAACGGAAGCGGTGTCCATGCCCATAAATTGGCGTTCAACTAGCGCAATATGCACGCAGTGGGTGGCGCGAATATGGCCGCTCAGGCCTTTTTTACCGCGCAGGTTGAAGAAGCCATGACGGTGAGTTCCGCTCGGTAATTCACCTTGGAATTCAAGGATCAGGTCTTCGTTATTCACCAGCGTAGTGACATCGCCCCACTGGGTAATATCATCCCAAACCGTATCAAACTGTGCGCCATCAAAAACCTGCGCGGTGGGAATTAAACGGATAACTTCCAAAGGCGTTACGTCATAGCGCTTGGCGATATCTTCGACCGTACCGTCTGGGTTTGTGCTCAGAAAGGCAATCAGGTCGTGCTGCTGTGCGGAAGAAGTATGGCTCATGGTGTTGGCTCCAGTTGAATAGGTTGAGTTAGCTGAGTTTCTAGCAGTTGTGGAACGAGCGTTTGTAGCGCCTGCATGATATTGCTCGCCCAAAAACGGCCAGCCGGTGTGAGGCGGAAACGAGAACCGTTTACGGTCATCAATCCGCATGTTTGCCACTGCTGCAACAACGGCTCCAGCGGAGCTGGGTTGGCAAGAACGCGCGCCAGATCGAAATATCCCACTTCGATACCGCCCTGCAAGGTGAGCCGCCAGCGATACTGATCGCTACGCGAGGTCATCATCATGATCGGCTTGCGTCCTTCATCCAATTTTTGGTAATAGCGCTCAAGGCTACGTTCCATCATGTATGACTGGCCGTTTAAGTTACCGCCTGCGCAACTACCAAAGGCTAAGCAGTCTGCGCCTTGTTTGATCAGCAGGTTATATAGATTACGTTCACGCGTGGTGCGAGCCCAGTGGCTGTTGCTGAGCTGGCGCCAGCCTTCGTCGGCTAAGAATGCTTCGCCGGTCAGATAGAAATCTCTGCGCTGGGTAACATCGGGTAGGGTGACGCGTTTGTTTTCGACGGCTTTGCCGAGCGGGGTAGATGGCAAAAGATTAAGCGCGTAGAGATCGACGCCGTCTAAAGGCAAATCGCTGACGATATCGAGGTCGGTTTGCCAATCCTGCATGGTTTGGTCGGGTAAACCAAACATCAAATCGCACACGACGGCGGCACGATCGCGCTCGGCCAGCTGACGCATGAAGGAAACGGCTTCTTCGCGGGTTGCGCGACGGCCCATACGCTGACGAATGCGGGTGTTAAAGGTTTGAATGCCGATCGAGAAACGGTTAGCACCCGCTTCCAGACACGCATCGACGCGCTCATCGTCAAAATTAAGAATGCGGCCTTCAACCGTAATTTCGCAGTCTGGTGCCAACGGCAGCAGGCGTTTTAACGCGCTGATAATTCGATGCAACTGAACGGCGGACAGTGCAGTCGGTGTGCCGCCGCCAAAATAAACGGCGTGAATTGGCGATGATTGGTGCAGCGGGCTGGATGCCTCCATCTCGATCTCGCGCACTAGGTAGTCGCAGTACTCTTCGGTTGCTTCTGCTTCCAGTTTGTTTTGATAAAAACCGCAGAATTTGCAGTGCGTAGCGCAAAATGGAATGTGTAGATAGAGCAGACGCTTGTTGCCGCTAACGCGACTGTTAAGAATGCTTTGCCAGTGTTGGTCAACGCTTTCTGGGGCGACTGGCTTTTGGTTTCGCCACGGCATAGTGGCCCATCGGTCACGGAAAGGGATGCCTTCTTCCGCGGCGAAATAGGGCGCTAGATCCAAATTCATGCGCAAATTTCCTTGGTGACTTTTTGATAAAGGCCAACATTAAATGATAATCATAATCATTTAATCAACAAAGAAATTACGATTGGATGATCTGAATCAAAACGAAATGATAATTAATACAAATAAATGGCTAAAAAAAAGCCGACTCTAAGGTCGGCATTTTTTGCATGTATGAGACTACAATCGTGAGCTTACCGCATCGGCAAGTAGCTCGAGTAGGGTTTCAGTATCCTTCCAGCTTAGGCACGGATCGGTAATCGATTGGCCGTAGGTCAACGCTTGTCCCGGGATGTTTTTCTGTGTGCCTTCAACCAAGAAGCTTTCGGCCATGATCCCCACAATTGCATTGGAACCATCACGTATTTGTTGCCCAACATTGGCCGCAACATCAAGCTGGCGACGATGCATTTTCTGGCAATTGCCGTGGCTGAAGTCGATAACCAGATGCTCAGGCAAATCAAATTCACGCAGGCTGTCGCAGGCGCTGGCGATATCATCGGCATGATAGTTCGGTGTTTTACCCCCGCGCATGATGATATGACCGTAAGGGTTACCGCTGGTTTGGTAAATTGTCATCTGACCATGTTTATCGGGCGAAAGGAACATGTGGCTTGAGCGCGCAGCTCGAATGGCATCAATCGCGATGCGCGTATTGCCATCGGTGCCATTTTTAAAGCCTACCGGACAGGAAAGCGCCGATGCCATTTCGCGATGGATCTGGCTTTCCGTGGTGCGCGCGCCGATAGCGCCCCAACTGATCAGATCGGCGATATATTGACCGGTCACCATATCTAAAAACTCGGTTGCCGTCGGCACGCCCAGTTCGTTCACTTTCAGCAAAAGTTCACGCGCCAAGCGGATACCGTGGTTAACCCGATATGAACCATTGAGATCGGGATCGGAGATCAGTCCCTTCCAACCAATCACGGTGCGCGGTTTTTCAAAGTAGGTGCGCATGACAATTTCCAAGCGATTTTGGTATTTGTCGCGCATGGTGGCTAAGCGCTGAGCGTAGTCAACGGCAGCATCAATATCATGGATAGAGCAGGGACCAACGATAACCAGCAGGCGTTTATCATCACCA
Organism: Hafnia sp. CBA7124; assembly: GCF_002355555.1. Taxonomy (NCBI): domain Bacteria; kingdom Pseudomonadati; phylum Pseudomonadota; class Gammaproteobacteria; order Enterobacterales; family Hafniaceae; genus Hafnia; species Hafnia sp. CBA7124. The sequence goes on from NZ_AP017469.1 coordinate 2,162,053, forward strand.
CTCAGAATTCTTTCGATTCGCTTACGTGACGCCGTCACGTTTTCTGCAACCGTCGATCCAACAGGCAGTTGTTGCGCCAGTTCTTCAGGCGTAACAAGGGTGTCGATGCGCGCGGTTCGCAATTCATCGGTCTTGTGCATAACCATCTCTAAATCTGTTCTTCGCTACGGCAGGAGTACCGGGAAGTGATGACGATCACAATAAAGCAATTGACGGACAAATCAAGAGTGTGTTGTTCGTTTTATGTACAAATGACGTACTTTTTTACTAGTACATGTGTACAAGGTGATTTCTATCATGCTTGAGTGTCGATTTTATCGACAAAATCACGCCGTAATGTTCTGCTGACAATCTGATTTCTTTGCGAGTTGCTGCCGCGAAAAATGCGTTTCATCCGTCAACAACACGAGCTTCAGCGCGCTGAGGATAAATGTCCAATACGGTATTCTATTATTAGAGGTTGTTGGCAGTTTGCGCTGCAATGAGTACCGGCTTCAGGACATGTGTCCTGTCTTTAGTCAATGAGAGGAAATATAGTTATCACCATGAAAAGCGAGAATAAAAACAGTCAGTGGCTGAGCGTTATTGAGCTGGTAACAAGCGACCAAACGCTTTACTCATTGCTGAAGTATTGTCCATTGGAAATTTTGCGTTGCTGGCAATTAAGCCAATTTTCTGCGGGTGAGTTGGTTTGTCGGCAGGGGGATATTTGCGAAGAGTTTCATCTGATCGTGCAGGGGGAGGTAGATGTATTTACCACCGCTGATGATGGCCGCAAATACTCACAGGCTCGGTATAACAAAGGCGATATGTTGGGCGAATTAGAAATATTTGAGCAACGCCCTTATATCTGTTCTGTAGAAGCGCTTGGCAATGTGACCTTGCTAACGCTAACTCGAGAGGAGTTTTGTAGCTGGCTGGCGTTGGATAACTATTTTAATCAAAAAATCTTGCAGTTATTTAGCCGTCAATACTACCAACTGTCTAAAAAGGCCGGTGAAGATACGCTTTATTCGTTACACCAACGTATTTGTTTAGATTTACTACAACGGTTCCAGCACCAGGGATCCGATAGCAGCAAATGGATGTTATTCAATAAACAAAAGCTGAGCGAACAATTTGCGGTTGCACCGCGTAGCATTAACCGCATTTTATTCGAACTCCGCGAGAAAAATATTATCGCGATTAACGGTGAGCAGCTTCAGATTATCGATCCTCAACGCTTACTAAAACAGTCAGAACAATAACGAGTGATTCATAGGGATATATTATGACTCAGCGACAACCCCATATTCAGCTAAGCCAAAGTATGACGCAGGCGCGTTATGCATTATTGCCTGGAGATCCAAAACGCGTAGAACACGCAGCGCAATTTTTAGAGAACGTTGAGGCGTTGGGCTGTCATCGAGAATACCGCGCATTGCGTGGTTGGTTTCGAGGAGTGGAAGTGCTGGTGATGTCAACCGGCATGGGCGGGCCCTCGACGGCGATTGCCGTTGAAGAGCTCAACCAAATCGGTGTGACAAATTTAATTCGCATCGGAAGCTGCGGCGCGATGCAAGATCACATGCGTCTTGGTGATTTAGTTATCGCTCACGCGGCGGTGCGCGATGAAGGCACCAGTGATGCCTATGTTAAAACCGCGTATCCCGCCTGCGCAGATATGAGCTTGGTTAGTACGCTGGTTCAGCAGGCCAAGCGGTTGGAATATACCGCCCACTGCGGCTATGTGCGCAGTCATGATAGTTTTTATACCGATCATGAGCAGGAAATAGATCATTATTGGTCAAATAAAGGTATCTTAGCCGCTGATATGGAAACTGCCGCGCTGATGGTTGTTGGCGCGCTGCGCCATATGCGAACGGCATCGATCCTGAATGTGGTTGTTGAGCATAATGCCTGCCTGACTGAAGGGATTAATGATTACCAGCAACAAGAAAAATCAGCACAGCAAGGTGAATCTCGCGAGATCCTTCTTGCGTTAGAAACTGTGTATCAAGATAGTCTCGAAGGGAGGCAATAATGGATTTTTTTAGTATCACAAATGTGATGGTTAATATCCCGCTGGGCGAGGGCGGCTATGCGCTCTCATGGATTGAAGCTATCGGTACTATATTTGGTTTGCTATGTATCTGGTTTGCTAGTAAAGAAAAAATCATTAACTATTTATTTGGGTTAATTAACGTTACGTTATTTGCCGCAATCTTTTTCCAAATTCAGCTATACGCAAGCTTATTGCTTCAGGTTTTCTTCTTTGCCGCCAATCTTTATGGTTGGTACGCATGGAGCCGTCAGAACGAGGCTAATGAAGCCGCTTTAAAAATCCGCTGGTTGCCACGTAATAAAGCCATAACGCTGGCGTTGGTGTGCATCGTCGCTATTGCATTGATGACGTTCTTTATCGATCCGGTATTTGCGGTACTAACTCGTATTGCAATAAGCCTAATGCAATTCTTAGGTCTTTCCGTGGTGATGCCAGAACTCCAGCCGGATGCCTTCCCGCTGTGGGATTCCGCGATGCTGATCCTCTCTATCGCCGCAATGGTATTGATGACGCGGAAATACGTTGAGAACTGGCTGCTATGGGTGCTCATTGACGTGATTAGCGTAGTGATTTACGCCATCCAAGGCGTCTACGCGATGTCGTTGGAATATATTCTATTGACCGCCATCGCCATTATGGGCTCAGTAGCTTGGATTAAGAGCGCCAAAGCACATGGCTCTTCGCCATTGAGTTCTTAGGCGATTAAATTGAATTAATTAAAGTTAATCTTAGTGAAAAGGCTCTATGGGAATAGGGCCTTTTTTGTTGTATTTATTTTAGTCTTCTGTCCTCAGGACAGACCTTAATTTGATCTTTTATAGCGGCATTCCGCCATTATTAAAACTGAGCGGGAGTTTTTTACCCCTGCTAACTTTCAGGTTTTTATTTTACAACTTCTATTGTAAATTTCGTCATGAATTTTTCTGCAGTAACGATTCTAGATATGATTTCATCTTTTTCCTTTTTTGAAATAACAACTTTCTTCATATTTTCATCAAAAATATCAGATGAATAAATACTTTCATATCCTGACTTTGTTTTTGGATCCCATCCCAGTTCTCTTAAAACTCTATAGCTTTTGTTGTCGTCTTTATACCCAATATGTTCTCGCCCAGCAGAAAATACATGATATCCTGATTCATGCATAACCTCCTGTGCATCTATTTTAATAAAACCATCCATTATTCACCTCCTGTAATAGTATTTTTAATATTAGTATTCAGTTTTAAATCCGGAAGTTCTGATGAATTAAAATAGAAGTGGGTCTTGGGTTATTTAATATCCCAATCGCCATGCCAGAGGAATGTTCAGCATATCTTCAATCTCTTTGTCTTAAAACTCCAGACGTCTAGTCAATTGCCACCATATATTGATTCTAAAATCATCTTTCACGAATGATTCATTATCTTCTCTGACACCTTTATCAGAGTAAAATCATACTCTTTTCATTACTCGCTGAGTGTTGTTCTGTTACCATTCCGATCAGAAAGAATAATTATAAAGTCAATTAGAAAACTTGCACCTAGTGCGACTCTATTTACGATGGTTTTTCTTTCCTCTTCATTTGTTTGTATTTCTTTTTCATTTTCATCATATAAAGTGGATGTATATATGCATAGTGCATCCTCATTTTTATCAGTAATTAGTATGTGTTCACAATAAACTTTATAAATTTCATCTAACTCTTTGTAAGCTAAAAAATATCGCCCAGACCAAAAAACACTGTAGCCAGATTTATGTCTTGCTGTTTGCGTTCCAATGCGAATAAAATCTGTCATTACATTCCTCCAGTGATCACATTTGTAGTGTTTACATTCAATAGAAGTGCAGGAAACTCAACCTTATTAAATATAGACTCTGGGTTCGGATTATTTAATACTCCAATAGATACACCTGATGCTTCTTTTGCATATCTTTCAGATGTTCGTTTCCATATACTATAGGCATCATTTGGATTTACTCCTTTAACTCCATCATCAAACAACTTCAAATCATCCAACCACTTACCACCGGGCGTTGATTCTAACGTCATCTTACCATTCTGTTGTGCGAATATTTCAGCGTCTTCTCTAGCGCCTTTACCTGAGTAAAAAACTGCGCCATTTTCTGGTGTGGATACATTCAGTTGTTCAACGGTGTCTTGTATGTATTTTAGCCGTTGGTTTCAGGTAAGGCATTAATTTGATCTTTTGAGAGCGGCGTTCCGCCATTATTCAAAACTGAGTGAGGGTTATCTAACCCAGCTAACAGTCCCAGCGGATCTGTACAGGTTATGGGATTAGCCGCCACATATAAATAAAAATTCAACCCAGCCGCAAGCTTTAGCGGATCCTGCGTCAAATACCGCTTCATGGTGGGGTCGTAATAGCGGTTTAGATTGTAAAAGAGCTCTGTTTCCCTGTCGTGATACTGTCCGGCAAAGCGTAGGGGATTGTCAATGCCGGCACCGTTGTTGGCTTTTAGCTATTATAAAGACAAAGTTATTGATTATTCATCAACTATCTCAATTGGATAAGTAGTGAGAAATTTAGCTGCCTTAATGACCTTTGAAAAAATATTTTTTTTTTCGATTTCACTAACGATAACTACTTGATCATATTTATTGTATAAATGTGCTGTGAAAATATACATTTTTATGTTGTTTTTTTCTAGCCCACCTCCGAATTCACTATGTATTTTATAAGTTACATCGGAGTCTTTATATTCCAGAAATTCTCGTCCTACAGAGTAAACTCTATATCCAGTTTTATGTTTAACTTCTTGTGAATTCACTCGAATAAATTCGCACATTATTTTCCTCCAGTAATAACGTTGGTTATTTTTGAATTAAGTTGAAGAGCTGGGAATTCTATTTTATTAAATATTGACTCTATCCATGGATTATTTAGCACACCAATTGATACACCTGATGCTTCTTCGGCATATCTTTGTGATATTCTGCCCCAGACTTCATAAGCATCTTGTCTCTCGACGCCCTTAACTCCACCATCAAACAACTTCAAATCATCCAACCACTTACCACCGGGTGTTGATTCTAACGTCATCTTACCATTCTGTTGTGCGAATATTTCAGCGTCTTCTCTAGCACCTTTACCTGAGTAAAAAACTGCGCCATTTTCAGGTGTGGATACATTCAGCTGTTCAACGGTGTCTTGTATGTATTTTAGCCGTTGGTCTTCAGGTAAGGCATTAATTTGATCTTTTGAGAGCGGTGTTCCGCCATTATTCAAAACTGAGTGAGGGTTATCTAACCCTGCTAACAGTCCCAGCGGATCTGTACAGGTAATGGGGTTAGCCGCCACATATAAATAAAAATTCAACCCAGCCGCCAGCTTTAGCGGATCCTGCGTCAAATACCGCTTCATGGTGGGGTCGTAATAGCGGTTTAGATTGTAAAAGAGCCCGGTTTCCCTGTCGTGATACTGTCCGGCAAAGCGTAGGGGATTGTCAATGCCGGCGCCGTTGTTGGCCTCGGTTTTTATGCTGCCGAATGCGAGGTAACTGCTTTTCCAAACCGCTTGTCCGTGGGCGTCGGTCAAGCAGTGCGGCGTGCCGAGGTGGTCATTTTGATACCAGTATATTTCCGGCTTTTGTCTCACTGGCAGGGTGCGGTCAGTGTGGCGGTGTTCTTGATAATAGTCGTATTCGAAGCTGTGATGGCGAGTCAGCGCCAACGGTTCGAAGCTGTTAGGGCGATAAATATAGTTACGGTAGTTTTCGCGGTCGCCTTCCATTTGCGCGGCTAATCGATGGCCGCGCCAGATGAATAGGGTGGTGACGTTGTTAACGGTTTTGCTCAGGCGTCGATTGAACGCATCGTAGGTGTAGCGGGCGACGGTGCCATCGGGCATCTCGGCTTTGATTAATCGATGCTGGCAGTCGTAGTTAAAGCGCTTAACCAGCAACAACCCCGCATGTTTTTCCACGCTTTCGCTGGTGAGATTACCAAAACGGTCATATTCAAAGTGTTTGCCGCTGTAGTGGGCCAAGCGGTTGCCCGGTGCTACATTTTGGGCATCGGTACGAAACGCGCCATACACGGGGTTTCCTGCTGCATCCCAGCGGAAAGTTTCTGAGTTGTAGGCGTTGGGTTCACCGTTGGGGGCGTCAACCGCGCTGACTCGGCTTAGCGAGTCATACTGATATTGCCGCGCTTCATTGCCCGTCGTTTCTTGCAGATTGCCCTGTGAAGCGTAGCGATAACGCTGTTCCCAAAGGGCGACGTTAGGCTGTTCGCTGCGGTAGATTTTATGCAGATTACGCTGCCCGCGCGGGTTGTAGCCATAGCGGTTGATCAGGCCGTTGCCTTGATGGTATTCGCTCAGGCGCTGCTGTGGGTTATAGCGGAAATGCGCCAACGGTTGCTGATTGAGCGTGATCTCCGCCAGTTGTTGGTTCTGATAGTGATATTCCAGCCACTGGAAATCGGGCAACTGTGTGCCAACCAGCCTGCCGCACTCATCATAACGATAGCGCTGTGTATGACCGTTCTGATGCTCGGCGCTCAGGCGGCCAACGGTGTCATATTCGTAATACAGCAGCGTAGTGCCTTCTTCTACGCTGACTAACTGGCCTTGTGGGTTGTATTGATAGGTGACCGTATGCCCATCGGGAAGGGTTTAGAAAATATTTAATATGATGGAGCTATCCTATTTGTTATCTCAAACTTATCTAAGTCAACCTCGAACTGCCAATCATAAAAGTTATCTACTTTTTCTTTATAGCCAGCAACAACAGTTACACCTGATTTTACATGTTTGTTTTTTGATAAATAACTATATAAAACAATGTCACTTTTATGTTGGGAGATCTGAGATACTAATTCCCCATTTAATTTATAAGCCTTCATGTCAAGTCCTTTAATGTCATAATTTATTACGATTATTAGATTGTAAAAATTACTGTATATGGCTCGAGCATTGATAATAAAATGGATGAAAATAAACCTCTATTACACCCCCGCTTAAAGCCAAGTTTATCCTTGTTTATTAAACGTGTTTTTTATTACCAAAGCCATTTTTAATGGTTTTTTTACTTTCCATATAATTTATCTCGCATGTGTTAATGCTCTCTGATGATATAATCTTGTGGGGATGACCATGATATAGATTTATATTTTTCTATATTGTATCCATTAGCTTTATAGTATTCTATTAATTCTGATGGGTACCATCCAATTCCGTATAAAAATAGAGCATTATTAGCTATCAGTAAGTTGATTAGATCAATTTTTTCAGCGAGTGTCTCGACTGTTTTTGACATAAGTGTTTCACTGGTAGGTGAAAACCCCATTTTAGTGAGTTGCTCTAGGTAACAACTACTCGCTTTTATTTTTATGTCATTGCCCGCCATGTCGACTACAATCATATGGTTTTCTGGGTATTTATTCACTTTACATTCACTCTAAGCATTATTGGTGATTTTGTCGAAATAGATGTGATGACTAATTCTGGGGCTCCACCAGGAAGGTGCTGGCCAGGTCCTCGAAAGTAGTCATTTCCATTTAGTGGACTACGGGGAGACATTTGGCTTATGCCATCGATTTTTCTGATATTAAAGCCGTCTTGTAATGAACCGGGCATTAATCCCATATCCTCCTCGATGATTCTAGCTTGGTCTGGTGTAATAGTGGTCATGTCAGAAGATATGCCATCAAAGTATTTCAATGTCCCATTCTTGTCAGTAACAAATGTTCCATCTCTCCCTATCGTTGGATATTGTTCCCAGCTTGTAGGGCTAATGTTATAACCAAGGTTATCTTGTAGCATTTTCTCTTGCCGTTCTCTTGCTAATTCCTCTTGAGATTTTTGGGCTCCGTTGGCTTTTGGTAAATAAGGAGTTAATCCTATAGGATCTGTCCCTACAATTGGATTAGCCGCCACATATAAATAAAAATTCAACCCAGCCGCCAGCTTTAGCGGATCCTGCGTCAAATACCGCTTCATGGTGGGGTCGTAATAGCGGTTTAGATTGTAAAAGAGCCCGGTTTCCCTGTCGTGATACTGTCCGGCAAAGCGTAGGGGATTGTCAATGCCGACACCGTTGTTGGCCTCAGTTTTTATGCTGCCGAAGGCGAGGTAACTGCTTTTCCACACTGCTTGTCCGTGGACGTCGGTGAGGCAATGAGGGGTACCGAGATGGTCGTTTTGATACCAGTATATTTCCGGCTTTTGTTTAACCGGCAGCGTGCGGTCGGTGTGGCGATGTTCTTGATAATAGTCGTATTCGAAGCTGTGATGGCGGGTCATCGCCAACGGTTCGAAGCTGTTGGGGCGATAAATATAGTTGCGGTAGTTTTCGCGGTCGCCTTCCATTTGCGCGGCTAATCGATGGCCGCGCCAGATGAACAGGGTGGTGACGTTGTTAACGGTTTTACTTAGGCGTCGATTGAACGCATCGTAGGTGTAGCGGGCGACGGTGCCATCGGGCATCTCGGCTTTGATTAATCGATGCTGGCAGTCGTAGTTAAAGCGCTTAACCAGCAACAACCCCGCATGTTTTTCCACGCTTTCGCTGATGAGGTTACCAAACCGGTCATACTCAAAACGTTTGCCGCTGTAGTGGGTCAAGCGGTTGCCCGGTGCCACATTTTGCGCATCGGTACGAAACGCGCCATACACGGGGTTTCCTTCTGCATCCCAGCGGAAAGTTTCTGAGTTATAGGCGTTGGGCTCACCGTTGGGGGCGTCAACTGCGCTGAGTCGGCTTAGCGAGTCATACTGATAGTGTCGAGCTTCGTTTCCCGCCGTTTCTTGCAGATTGCCCTGCGAAGCGTAGCGATAACGCTGTTCCCAAAGGGCGACGTTAGGCTGTTCGCTGCGGTAGATTTTATGCAGATTACGCTGCCCGCGCGGGCTGTAGCCATAGCGGTTGACCAGACCGTTGCCTTGATGGTATTCGCTCAGGCGCTGCTGTGGGTTATAGCGGAAATTCGCCAACGGTTGCTGATTGAGCGTGATCTCCGCCAGCTGTTGGTTTTGATAGTGATATTCCAACCACTGGAAATCGGGCAACTGAGTGCCAACCAGCCTGCCGCACTCATCATAACGATAGCGCTGTGTATGACCGTTCTGATGCTCGGCGCTCAGGCGGCCAACGGTGTCATATTCGTAATAAAGCAGCGTAGTGCCTTCTTCTACGCTGACTAACTGGCCTTGTGGGTTGTATTGATAGGTGACCGTATGCCCATCGGGAAGGGTTTTAAGCAACAGCTGCCCTTTGGGATCTCGCTGGTAGGCGGTGATAAACGGCGGTTCATTATGCTGATTACCGAACTCTTGCTTTTCAATCAGATGGCCATTGGCATCGTGCTGATAGGTGGTTTTAAGATTATCAAATCCAATTTCTTCACATAGCCTGCCATCGGCGTCGTAGCGCAGTTGGTAATGCTCGCCTTTGGCATTGGTGATCTCGCTGACCTGCAAGTGCACGTTGTCATAACGATAGGCAAGGGTATCGCCATTTGGCAGAATTTTGCGGGTGAGCAGATGCAGCGGAGCGGCATATTCGTAGCGCGTTTCATGGCCCTGCTCATCGATAAAGCGAGTGACTTTGCCGTAGGCGTTATATTCATAGCGCTGCGGTTTTTCATCGTCCTGCTGACAGAACACCATTCTACCTAGCGCATCGTATTGATAGCGGCTAACTGTCCCTAAGTCGCTACGGATCGTTTCAGGATGGCTAATGAGACCGGAGTAGGTGTATGCACGTTGGCTGCCCGAATGAGATTCAGCCACCATGCGCCCCAGCGCGTCATAGCTGTATTGCTGAGTTTGTCCGTCAGGCTCAGTGACGGTGGCAACTTTGCCTTGCGAGTAATAGGTGAAGGTTGTAATCAGGCCGCTGGGGTCGGTGGCTTTCAGCACGTCACCTTGTGGGTTGCGCTCATAGCGCCATACTTGCTGATGCGGAGGTGCACCGCGTCTCTCTTCGAACAAATGACCCGCTAACCAGCGGTATTGGGTCATGACTTGGCCGGGTTCAGCTTTGGTAACAAGTTGGCCGTTATCGTTGTAGAAATAGCGTGTGACCTGACCCAATCCATCGGTGTAACCGACGCACAGCCCAGTGTCATTGTATTGCCAGCGCTGCTCAATACCCGCTGCGCTTTTACTGTATATCAGACGAGCGCCGTCGTTATGCTGGTATACCAGCTGGCTACCGTCCATACGCGTCACGGTGACCTGCTGTTGCTCGGTACTCCAGCGGTAGCGGTTGTCGAGTTGACCGAAATTACCAAACTGGCGTATGCAACGCAGATGGTCATCTACCTGCGCCCATTCCCAATTAAACTCAGCGCCACCGGCTAGCTGACGCTGGGTGATGACATGATCGTCACGATAGCGATAGTGTTCACGTTCGCCTAAGGCGTTAGTGGCTGCAATGAGCTCGCCTGCGGAATTGTACTCATAGCGCATCAAGGTGCGGAACGTGTTCCAAACTTGCTGGATCCGATCTCTTTGCTGTAAATGTACGGCGCTGATATGCGTTGCCGTTGAGGGCGAGTATTCGAAGCTGAGGCGTGCTTGCGCGGTATCAGACAGCGAAATTAGCCGATTTTGTTTATCGTAGAACAGGGTTAACGTGTTGCCATAGGCATCACTGATGCCGATAAGCTTGGCGCGATCGCCTTCGCGATAAAACTGATACTGGCCTTGCCCGTTAGCGAAGGTTAGGGTATAGCCATTGGCGATGATATTGCCATTCAATCTGGCGATGGAAAGAGTCGCCGCGCCGGCAACGTTGACGACTAACGGGGCATCAGGATGAGGCAATGGGAAAGTGGTGGTACGATGCTCATCGTCGTGCCAAATGACTTTTTCACCTTCAAAGGTGAGTGAATGAGAGAGGCTATGACGCCACCCAAAGCCTAAATCATGGGCGCTGTTTGCCGCACTGCTGCGATAGCAACGCTGCCAGGTAAAGGGCAACCAGCCGGGAAGTGTACCGTCGACGAGCGTCAATAGCTCTTCGCCGCTCATCAAGGAAACCGGATCGCCATCGGTGGTGGTATCTCCGCTAGCTTGTGAACGATTGCCATCAGGCCCTAAGCCACCGTCACCGCCAAGTGGAACCTTCTCTTCGATCTCTATTTGATGCGTGTTGGCGTAATCACGATTAAGTGACACATTGTTAAGCCGTTCAGGGCTTTGCACGCTATGCCCCGTGGCTTTTAAGTGACTAGCCGCACTGAGCTTTTTTATCTCATCGAGATGTTTGCTTTCTTCAACGGCTTGTTTCATTACCTTCAGCAGGTCTTTGACATCACTCATTACCTTGCTACCGGCACCCATTCCTTTTGCCACGTGAAGTTCCTTCTTATCACTTAAATTTATTAGTCAATATTGTCGTAGCTATTTGCACCGTAGCGGTGTTAACCGATGACGCCGCTAGCGGTATCAAGCACATCCAATAGCTGAGTAGCCAATCCACCGGGCAGGGCCAAATACAACGCACTCATAACCAGCATTTGGCCAAAGGCTTCGCCAAGCGCATTGGTGATTTGCTGCGGTGTTAACAGTGAGATATAGCAATAGAGGGTATTGACGAGGATATAGAGCATAATTTCGTCGCTCAGCAGCGTGAGTGTATCGGCGATCTCTTTACCACCGGCTTCGAATTTGGCTTTGAACTGTTCAAGACCCTCAACGGAGAAATATTTTCCAAGCTCGGTGAGATTGCACTCGCTCACCCAGCCCCAGACCTTTTTCAACGTGTCGTACAGGGTTTTTAGCTGACCGAAGATGCCTGTGATGACGTGACTCATCACTTCAACGCTATCAATTTTCCCGTCATTTTTGGCAAATTTGGCCCATTCAGCTTGCAATGAGGTTGTCCACTGCGTTGTTAGCCACGTAATGCATTTATCAACAAATCCCTGATAGGCAGTGACCAGTGAGCTTCGTAGGCTATCTGTGATGTCGGGGGATACGGCTAACACGTAGTAATAGCCTGCTTCGCAGGCCGGAATGGTGACGGTCGCTTTGCCTTGCTCGTCAAATTGACCAGAGCTGATGACGTCACCGCCTTGTAGGTTGGCATTATGCCAATCGGTAAAACCCGTGGTGGATACATCTTGAATCAAGGCGCCGCGAAGCCGATAGGGCGTGATCGTATCGTTCTCGCTGTAAGTTCCTTTATGTTTGAAAAGCTTGAAGGGCGAGTTGGGAATCGGGATAAATTTGACCGACTCGAATGCATGCGTGAGGGTAATGGTTTTTTCCACGTCCTTAGAGCATTGCATAAAGAGCGGTAGGCCTTTACTGTCTATGCTGCCCGTGGCTAACGTCATATCACCAGACTTAATCTGCTGATCCATATTCAGCAGACTGCCCCAAAAACGATCTTGGTTATTGGCGATATAGCTTTGCACCGTTCTGCCCATATCCGCCATAACCTTGAGATAGTTAGCCTCAGCATCGGCGATTATTTTAGCCGGATCAGGCCTGTACATTTTGCAGGCTGCCATGGACTTCCATGGGTATACATCACAGGATGCCTCAAAATCATCTGACATCGTTTTATCCCTTTTCTAGTTCAGTGATGATACGTTGAATAAAATCAGCACGTTGGCGACGTTCTGGCGTGATCAGCAGGTTCAAACGTTGGCGCAGCACAGGTTCTGCCCAGCGCGCATAAATCATGGGATGCTCTTCGCGCAGCATTTGTAGAAGATTATTGACCTGTGGTTCGGGATTTTTGTCGGCCATTTTTTCGATCAGTTCTGGCGGAATATGCCACCACGGAGAACTGGGAATATCGGCATCATTGTCGATTGAGCAGGTGAAAGTCTTTCCATCCACCCAGTAGTCTGAGAATACGGGGAGGACGGTATGCCATTTATCACCGATGAATTCGAGATGTTGCTTAAAATAGCGGCCGTCCCAGTAGCGAAAAAACACGGCTTGCCCATTGGGCATGAACACCTGTGTTAACCCCGCAAGATGTTGGGTGATCACCGACTCAGGAAGCGGAGAGCGTGCGAGCCAACCCCATGCAGGCGTGGCATGCTCTTCTACCCAGGTTAAAAAGGGGCTATAGGGGGAAAGCTCAACCAGCATTGGCATAACTGGATACCAGTTAGCATAAGGTGTATCGGCATAAAGGCCCTGCGGTGTGTGTTTCCCATCCAGCGCGTAATAGGCCTTGAGAGCTGCGCCACCATTGGTGCTGGCTAAAATGGCATAGAGTCGAGACTCACTGGTTTCAGTATTTTTTATCCAGCGCGAAACACTAACCACGTCTTTTTCGGATGAACGATCGGTATTCATTTACCAGTAGCCCCCTGGTTTTAGCATATCGCCAATAGACGGTGGTTTATTGCCGGAGCTAATACCGGATCCAGAATTGCCGGATATGAATCCCGGAGTTGCGCCATTTGGGCTATTTTTATCTGAGCCACCCATTCCACCGCTAGAACTACTACCGGAACCAGAGTTGCCAGAGCTTCCAAAGCAGCCATCAGGGCCGGAGTTATGCCCGTTGCCTCCAGAGTTGTTGCCTGCGCCGCCGTTATCATTTCCACTGTTGCCGCTTCCGCCGCTTCCGCCGCTTCCGCCGCTTCCGCCGCTTCCGCCGCTTCCGCCGCTTCCGCCGCTTCCGCCGCTTCCGCCGCTTCCACCTCCGGATCCTCCGTCATCACCAAACCCACAGCCGCCGTCTTTGCATTTTTCACACTCTTCGCAATAGGGGGCTTCGGCTTCAAAAGTTTCTAATTGGGCTGGCGTTAGCGGTGGTGGAACGGCTAATTCCAGTGCTTCAAGAGGAGATTTTATAGACAGCGCTGAGCCGCTTCCCGCTGAGCCTGAGCCAATGTGCACGCCCGCAGACATATAAATCCCTGACGGATTAAGCGTGATAAATTTTCCACCGGCTTTGAGGGTTAACTCGGTTCCTGCATCGATCACCACTTTGCTGCCTGCGCTGTAGTGAATTTCTTTACTGGCCTTCACGATGTGTGATTTGCCAATTTGTTGTTGCAGACTTGCCCCCATCTCAAGCGAAACATCCCCGCTGATTTTGCTGCGCATTTCCCCTTGAATAATTTCGTGCCGATCGCGGGTTAATTCAGTGATTTGGTCCCGTTCTATTTTGTGGTGCTGGTCGCGCAAAACTTGCCATTGGGCGTCGTTTTCAACCCGTGCGTGAAAGTCTTTTTGAGCGCGTAAATAGAGCTCTTCTTTCCCTGAGGTATCTTCGAACGAGAGCTCGTTATAGCCTTGGCCTTTCAGGGTTTTACTGCGTAAAACTGTTTTGGTTTTATTGGCCGGCAAGGCATACGGGGGATGATTAAGTGCGTTGTAGGTCATTCCGGTGACGATAGGACGATCGACGTCACCGTTAAGGTAAGAAACGATCACCTCTTGCCCAATGCGTGGGATGGCCATCATGCCGAAGCCGCTGCCGTTCCAGCCTTGCGATACCCGTATCCAACACGAGGCTTTTTCATCTGCAGGATTGTAGCGATCCCAATGAAAATGCACGCGAATGCAGCCATCTTCATTCACGTAGATCTCTTCACCGGCTGGCCCCACCACGGTGGCCACTTCGTCGCCGTCGGCGGTGGGTTTATAGCGATAGGGTGCACGCCAATCAGTTTTCCCCGGAATGAAGCGAAATTGATTTGTCAGCGTGGTTCCCTGATGATGCTCGCCGTTATCTTGCTCAAGCGCTTCAGGCATTTTTCCATGATGTTCAATGGCGATGATTTGCCATTTGTCGTTCATGGCGGCAACGGGGTGTTCGGTGAGCGTAAAGATCTCGCCCGGCATCAAGGCGGCACAGTTAGACTGACCAGTTCCTGTGCGGCTGTCGGCTTGCAGTTGTTCAATGCGATACTTGGTTAATGGAGTTGCTTCGCCGTCGTTTTGAAAACGGCCATAGCTTTCAAAGACAGAAAAGGAAGTCGGTTTACGCGCACTGCCGTTAGGCCAACCATCGAGCTGTAAACGGTCGGCAGGATTAAGGTAGTTGCGGTCTTTTTGCACGGTTTTTTGCGGGCGCATGTGCGCCCCAAAGCGCCATTGAGAAACAATATCGCCAGAAACAGCACCTTTGGGGTGCGGGTTATAGGTTAGGGTACTGCCCGTTACCATACCTAAATAGCTGTCGCTGTAGCACAATCCTTTGGGTTCAAACCAAAAGACAAAACCTTCTTCGGCCGCCATGCGGGTGAAGAATTCGAAGCCTGACTCACGTTTTTGTGTCACATACTCATGCGCTGGATGGGTATCCTTCATCATGACGCAACTGCCCTGAACGCAATGCTGCTTAAGTAACTCCGTTAGCAGGTCAGGCACGGACTTTTGGTGATAAATACGGCTGTCTTGATCAAGCGTCATTACCCACATGGCGGGGCGCACGGTGAGATAATAATAGGTGCGGCGAAAGCCGGAATCGCCCTGTTCGGCGCTGGTAACGACGCCGGTGACGATGCGTTTAACATCGCCATCAACGGTAATGGTCAAAACGGCGCTTTGTAGCAGCTGTGACTGCATATCGATGCTATCTGACGTGCTGACCAACGTGAGGGTGAGCGTGAATAACTCGGATAATCCTTCGCTTAAATTGAATTCAGTGACATCAAATGCCTCAATCGGTAGGGTACCGATTTGACAAGAAAAATAGAGACCAGTATCCATTGGCATGGTGCAACGTTCCTTATAGAAGCTCTATTGGGGAAGTAGAAAATCATGAGGGAAAAATATCGTGCTTGATGGGCTTTGTATGCAGTTAATTAATTCTGTAAATTAGTCTAACTATTTGATTAGAATGTATATTAATGATTGTTTAATGCAGATTTAATGATAGGAATAGCAAAGGCATAAACGCCGAGCAGTCAGCGTCGGCGTTTTTTAACCGGATAGATGAACTAATACATCCGTCGGCTTAACACGAGTGTATCTAGGGTTCCTTACTCTGCACTATAAACATAATCAGGACAGTTGGGAGTAACCTCATAGCCAAGGCTATAGTAAATGTGCTGAGACAATTTAGAATTATTTAATGTATACAAGTGTATTCCTTCTTGGCTTAGGAAAAAATAAATATCAATCGAATTTTTACCCGAGGCTTTAAGGCGCCGCTTGTTTAGTGTTCGGCTGATGTTATTATGGAGCGCTTCATTTCCAATATACGTCATTCCAATAAAATTAATATTTTTAAGCGGTGTAACCTTTTTTATATCGTACGAGTAAACAGGTTTATTAAGAAGTACATCAGTTGCAGCGTTAAAAAGCTGCTTTTTACCTATCTGAGTGATATCTATTCTTATGCAGCATTGTATCTTATTATTTGAGACATATTCTGAGGTGATAATGTCATGTTTTGTTATAGTTTCTTTAGTGGTTATCAATGATTGTTTATCATTTTCGATAATGAGCAATCCCTCACTACCGGTATCCACCCCTGCTAGAGATTGTAATGACAGTGCCCATAAGAAGAAAGGTATGAAAGTTTGTTGTTTCAGTTTAATCAATACATTCATTTTCTGACCATTTTTTTGATATGTGTAGGGAGATTTTTAAGTATTATTGAACACTAAAAATGAAGTCTAAAAATAATATTACCCATCTGATAATGACAGATTACTTGAGGTTGTCCTTTGAGGGTTCACGTATAAAAACAAACTTCACCCATAGAAAAATTAATGGTGTTATCAACCAACTCCAAAATAAAGTCATTTGGTCTAATATAAAATAAAAAAGCCCATAACGATCAAATGTATTCATGTATAGCATTCTCCAACGTGGGAAATGAGAGAGTGACAAGGTAATAGATATCAAAGAAAGAATTCCCCCTAGTATTATTCCTATGATAATTAGCTTGATGTTATGCTTATCAAAAACAGCCTCTTTAAATAATATCACTGAGAATATAAGCAATGAAAACCAATATAGATGATAAACGGAAGTAAATTGTGTGGTTTTTGTTGCCATATAAATAAAAATGCCATTAATAGAAATAACAATCAGGATCAAAAGTGTAAAAACTACATCGCTAGCTTTCTTGAGCTTCATCATTTTTGCTTCTCTTTTCTATCAATATTATCTGCAGTGTGTTGGGTTTTTTAACTAGAATTTCAAACTTCATCCAAAGAAATAATAAAACAGCTATTACGGAAGTAGAAAGCCGCGAGGAAAAAATATCGTGCTTGATGGGCTTTGTATGCAGTTAATTAATTCTGTAAATTAGTCTAACTATTTGATTGGAATGTATATTAATGATTGTTTAATGCAGATTTAATGATAGGAATAGCAAAGGCATAAACGCCGAGCAGTCAGCGTCGGCGTTTTTTAACCGGATAGATGAACTAATACATCCGCCGACTCAGGCCGAGTGTATCAAGGATCTTGGTAGCAATCTCTTCGACCGAGTGATTGGTGGTGTTGAGATAGCGGATTTGATTTTTGCGGTATAAGGCTTCAACTTCGGCCAGCTCCAGTCGGCACTGACGCATCGAGGCATAACGGCTGTTTTCTCGACGTCCTTCGCGAATCGCGGCAAGTCGGTCAGGGTTTATCGTTAGGCCAAAAAGCTTATGCTGATAGGCTTTAATCGCGGGCGGCAGTTGGAGGTTATCCATGTCATCGGCGGTAAAAGGGTAGTTCGCGGCGCGGATACCGAACTGCATGGCGAGATAAAGGCTAGTGGGGGTTTTTCCACAGCGAGAAACGCCGAGTAAGATAACCTGCGCCTGATCGAGATTACGCAGAGAAATGCCATCATCGTGCGCCAAGGTGTAATCAATAGCGGCGATACGGGCATCATACTTTAGTAGGTTATGTTCAGTCAGACCGTGGGTGAGATTGGCGACGTGAACTGGATTCATACCTAATTCATCCTGCAACGGTGCCACCAGCGCCCGAACGATGTCCTGACAAAACCCTTCGCTGCTGTGAATAATTTCGCGAATTTTTGGCGAGACAATGGAATAGAACACCAGCGGACGTGATCCAGTACGTTGATAGATGTCGTTAATTTGCTGGCACACGGCTTCGGCGCGAGTTTCAGTTTCTACAAAGGGTAGGGTGAATGAGGTGATGTCGACGGGAAATTGTGACAGTACCGCGTGGCCGAGAACCTCGGCGGTAATTGCCGTGCCATCTGAAATATAAAATACGCTTCTTTCCACTCCGCGCTCCTATAGGGGCTTTTCTGACGTAGCTCCTACTCTAGCGCACTCACATTTTATTTACATATTTTATATTTCAAACTGCGGATTACGAAAACAAGTTCGAGCGAAAGGCTCTTATCCGAAGAAGCAGCCAAACTCATCGCGATCGACAATACGCATCGCAATGCTGAAAGAGGGAACTGCATCATCTTGATAGAGATGCCATTCGGCATTAGGCCGCATCCAATAGAGGGTCCATTGCTTAGTGTCTTCTACATAGGTCACTTTTATAGAAGGTTGTTCAACCATTTTGGGCTTCTTACCTTCATCTGAGGCGTGTAGCTCAAAAATGTCGATGTCATGGCCCGTAATTCGATATGAAAGGTCATTTTCATGGCGTAGGTTTTCGGCAGGGCGACGCTTCGATAAAAATAAATCCATACAACGTTTAATATCTTGGAGCTCTAAATCGGTAAAAATCATGGCAATAACCTTAAATGTAAAATCTTTTGCTGTGATGTTTAAACAACTAACTCGATAGAACGGGATAAAAACAGATACGCGTGGTGACGGATTGATCAGCCAGGAGGATAACGTTTGAGGGGAAAACGTGTCAGGAACTTATTCACTCGTGATAATTATTGAATGCGTTTAATTACCGAAATTGACTAATCACGCAGTAAACTAACACTAAAATTGATTAATAGCTATTCAAAGCCTTCAGCCCGCTGGTTTTTCAGCTTTATCTGTTTGGATATGGACTTATTAACCAAGGGAATCGTTTGCTTGTATCAAACCGATTGTCCTTCAGCTTTTTATGGTTTTTTGCTGACGGATTTCAGCAGCTCTGAGTAAAAAAGTGCGGTTTGAAGAAAATTCATGATATTCACCAATAGGTGGATCGATTCACCTGTCTTGGCGAAACCTCACATTGTGCTAGTCTGAAAACGCCGGATTTACGGCCACAATTATTTTCTGTACCCATCTTTGAATGTGAAAAGGATTGTCTCGATGTCTAGTAATGACCCTGACTTGCATAACGTGCTTTGGTACAACCAGCTCGGCATGCACGATGTTGATCGGGTGGGGGGCAAGAATGCCTCTCTGGGAGAAATGATCACCAACCTGTCTGAGCTTGGTGTTTCGGTGCCTAATGGTTTTGCTACTACCGCACAGGCATTCAATGATTTTCTGGAACAAAGCGGCGTTAACCAGCGTATTTATGATTTGCTGGATAAGACAGATATTGATGACGTAACACAATTGGCCAAAGCGGGCGCACAGATCCGTCAGTGGGTCGTTGAAACGCCATTTACTCCAGCATTAGAGCGTGACATTCGTAGTGCTTATCAACAACTGGCACAAGACAATGCCGATGCATCCTTCGCCGTGCGTTCATCCGCAACGGCAGAAGATATGCCTGACGCATCATTTGCCGGTCAGCAAGAAACTTTCCTCAACGTTCAAGGTATCGACGCGGTGATGGTGGCGGTGAAGCATGTTTTTGCCTCGCTGTTTAACGATCGCGCCATTTCTTATCGTGTGCATCAAGGCTATGACCACCGTGGCGTGGCACTCTCTGCGGGCGTGCAACTGATGGTGCGCTCTGATTTAGCTGCCGCGGGGGTGATGTTCACCATTGATACCGAGTCGGGCTTCGATCAGGTTGTTTTCATTACTTCAGCCTACGGCCTGGGTGAAATGGTGGTGCAGGGTGCGGTAAACCCTGATGAGTTTTACGTTCACAAACCGACGCTGCAAAAAGGCAAGCCTGCGATTGTGCGCCGCACCATGGGTTCGAAGAAAATCCGAATGGTGTATGCCGAAAGCCAAGAGCACGGCAAACAGGTTCGTATTGAAGATGTTGAAGATGACGCACGCAATCGCTTTAGTTTGAACGATCATGAAGTGGAGCAGTTGGCACATCAGGCGCTGATGATTGAGCAACACTATGGTCGCCCAATGGATATCGAGTGGGCGAAAGATGGGCACACCGGTAAGCTGTTTATCGTTCAGGCGCGTCCAGAAACCGTTCGTTCCAATGAGCAAGTGATGGAGCGCTACCAGCTAACGGGCCACAGCGAAGTGCTGACCGAAGGACGCGCCATCGGTCATCGCATCGGTGCAGGGCCGGTAAAAGTCATCCATGACATCAGCGAAATGAACCGCATTGAACCGGGTGATGTGCTGGTGACGGATATGACCGATCCCGATTGGGAACCGATCATGAAGAAAGCATCGGCCATTGTCACCAACCGAGGTGGACGTACTTGTCACGCGGCTATTATCGCGCGTGAACTGGGTATTCCTGCGGTGGTAGGCTGCGGTGATGCCACGGAACATTTGCGTGACGGTCAGAAAGTCACGGTTTCCTGTGCCGAAGGCGATACCGGTTATGTTTACAGCGATATGCTGGACTTTACGGTGCATAGCTCTCAGGTTTCGACCATGCCTGACCTACCGTTGAAGATCATGATGAATATCGGTAATCCCGATCGCGCCTTTGACTTTGCTCGCCTGCCTAACGAGGGCGTAGGTCTTGCGCGCTTGGAGTTCATCATCAACCGCATGATTGGCGTGCATCCACGTGCGCTGCTGGAGTTTGACCAGCAAGATGCTGAGACTCAGGCTGAGATTAAGCAGATGATGCAAGGCTATGACAGCCCAGTTGAGTTTTACATCGGCCGCTTAACGGAAGGGATCGCCACGCTGGCGGCTGCATTCTGGCCAAAACGCGTTATCGTGCGTCTGTCTGACTTTAAGTCCAATGAGTATGCCAATCTGGTTGGCGGTGAGCGCTATGAGCCACATGAAGAGAACCCAATGCTGGGCTTCCGTGGTGCGGGCCGTTACGTTGCAGACAGCTTTAAAGATTGCTTTGCACTGGAATGTGCCGCAGTAAAACGCGTGCGTAATGATATGGGGCTGACTAACGTTGAAGTGATGATCCCATTTGTTCGTACGGTTGCTCAGGCTGAAGCGGTGGTTAAGCAGCTGGCATCGGAAGGGCTGAAACGCGGTGAGAACGATCTTAAGGTCATTATGATGTGTGAAATTCCATCAAACGCCCTGTTGGCCGATCAGTTCCTTGAACATTTCGATGGTTTCTCCATTGGTTCAAACGATATGACTCAGCTAACGTTGGGCTTGGATCGTGATTCAGGTGTGGTTTCTGAGCTGTTTGATGAGCGCAATGAGGCCGTTAAGGCACTGCTTTCTATGGCGATCAGAGCGGCTAAGGCTCAAGGAAAATACGTGGGTATTTGCGGGCAGGGCCCTTCAGATCACGAAGATTTTGCACGCTGGTTGATGGATGAAGGTATTGATAGCTTATCCTTAAATCCAGATACGGTAGTTCAAACGTGGATTAATTTGTCAGAAAAATAGATTCGGCTATAAACTAAACGAATCTTAAATCGAGCGACTGTTATTTACAGTCGCTTTTTTTATAATTTAAAATATTTTCGATGGTTTATTAGGCTGGAAAAATAATAAAAAAAAAGCCCATCATAGGGAGATGGGCAAAGACTACACACAGCAATTCGGTAAGAAGTTACGCTTAAACAAAGCGGCTCCTTTAGGGGTACTTAGCAATCTAAGTTACTGAACATGATAGGTATGCTGGCTTAGATCGTCTTTAAGAATCATCTGAATCAGAATAGGTTATATTATATAACCCATTTTTAGTTATTACGATAGTTTGTTTTCAGCATATTTAAGAATAATCTTTAATGGTTGGATAATTAACCACAAATAAAAAAGCTAAGTATTTATTTATGATTAAATTAAGAAAAAACTTAAGGATATTCTTAATTGTGTCGCTTGCTTATTGAATAAAGACTGAGAGTTGTGAATAGTCTTAATTAAGAACGGGGCCATTGGCCCCGTGATGATATATCAATGTTTTTGATTCTGCTTAGAGCTGATCTAATTCGCGCGCGACTTGCTCAACGTCTTTCACCGGTTCAGGTGCTTCATGGACCCACGCAGAGACTAAGCGATAAGAAACGGCCAGTACGACTGGACCGATAAATAGACCTATCATACCGAAGGCCAACAGGCCGCCGATAACGCCTGACAGAATGAGTATCATCGGTAAGTCAGCCCCCATGCGAATGAGTGCAGGACGCAGGAAGTTATCCAATGTCCCCACCACACAGCTCCACACTAACAGCACCGTTCCCCATGTTGTGTCACCACTCCAATACAGCCAGATGATGGCGGGAACCAGTACTAGCAATGGTCCAAGCTGCGCCAGACAACAAATGAACATGAGTACCGTAAGCAGAGTAGCGTAGCCAATCCCGCTAATCGCCAGACCAATACCGCCGAGAACCGATTGAACAAGCGCGGTAACCACCACACCGAGCGCAACGGCGCGAATAGCTTGAGCAGCAAGAACCACCGCCGCATCGCCACGTTCTGAGCCTAGACGAACAGCAAAGTGACGGATACCTAAGGCGACATCTTCGCCGCGGCTATATAGCAGCGCGCTAAATAGCAGCATCAGGGAACAGTGCAACACGAATGAACCGACATGCGCGGCTTGAGCAACAAACCAGGTGATGGTTTGACCAATATAGGGCTGTATTTTGGCAATAATAATGCTGCCGCCACCGGCTAACATTGAATGCCAGCTGTTATACAGTTTGTGCCCAACGGCAGGAATGCTTTTTAACCAAAGCAGATCGGGAATAGACCAGTTTTTAGCCGATGATGCCCACTCAAGAACGGGGCCACTATTATCAATCAGGCTACCTATCACTAAAGCAATAGGAATAATGAAGAGTAGCAGCAGTAATAATGTCATGAGTAACACGGCAATCCAGCGCTTACCCCAAAATATCTTCTGCAATTTAATGAGCACAGGCCAAGTTGCGATAACAATCATGCTGGCCCATGCGAATCCAAGAATAAATGGTCGTACTACCCAAAGACAGGCGACAATCATCAACGATACAAACAAAACCCCGAACATGATGCGGGGGAGATCGTATTTGTGCTGCGGTTTATACATTTGAAATCCATCCTAAAATAGAACATTGAGTTCCCTATGCCTATGATGACCTATCATGGGTAAAAACCCTAGCGTCACTATGTAAGAAAGCATAGCAGGTGGATGTTATTTCAGCGTGAATACTCAATCTAATAAATCGGTATCTCAAGGCGGCTAAATATCGGTGGTGATAAGGCTTGCGGCGATACCACCTAGTTACTGGTGAAATAATGAACGACAAAAGCCACGATGGTGACTGCTGCAAATAATTGAGCACAAAATTCCACAGAGGTTTTAGGGAAATAGGACATGAAATATACCTAATGAAATAATTAGATTTGCAGTATCTCTTTCGAACCTTAAAGAAACATTAAGAAAACTGAGATTCTGATTTTTATAGGCAAAGTGAGAAGGCGTGAGTGCTCAGTAGAATGTTCGACTCACACCGCGTTTTGCCAGCGGTATATTTGGTGTAGTTGCAATCGCATTGTTATCAAAGGGTAAATTTTGTTGCCGCTGACATCGGCATCTATGCTTTTTTTGTGATAGCTTCTTAGGTTCATGCTTTGCACATAAGCCATTCAGCGAAGCGCATGACTAATAATAAAGGGTGGATCTGCCTTTCAGATTCAGGCACTGCGCATAGATGCAGACAGTTTCGATGTGAGCACGCTTTGATAAGCCTTATTTGATAAGCAACCATGACAGGGTTGAGACGGATGATCCCACAAATTTCTCAGGCACCAGGACTCGTTCAACTGGTGCTGGACTTCTTGCAATCGCTGAAAAGTAACGGTTTTACCGGCGATATGGATACCAGCTATGCGGCGCGCCTAACCATGGCCACCGACAACAGTATTTATCAATTATTACCGGATGCGGTGCTGTTCCCTCGTTCCACGCCCGATGTGGCATTGATTGCTCGCGTAGCAAGTGAAGAGCGCTATCGCTCGCTGGTGTTTACTCCGCGCGGCGGCGGCACCGGGACGAACGGACAATCGCTAAACCGCGGAATTGTGGTGGATATGTCCCGCCACATGAATCGTATTCTGGAGATTAACCCAGAAGAAGGCTGGGTAAGGGTTGAAGCTGGGGTTATCAAAGATCAGCTAAATCAATATCTAAAGCCTTTCGGCTATTTTTTTGCACCAGAACTTTCCACCAGTAATCGGGCCACGCTTGGTGGGATGATAAACACCGATGCTTCAGGGCAAGGTTCACTGGTGTATGGCAAAACGTCTGATCATGTATTAGGGCTGCGAACTGTTTTGCTGGGCGGTGAGCTTCTGGATACCGCTCCTGTCCCGATTGAGCTGGCGGAGAAGCTTGCGCAAAGCGGCTCACTGGGAGGAAAAATCTATCGCGCAGTGGTGGATTCCTGCCGAAATAACCGCACGCTGATTATTGATAAATTCCCCGCGTTAAACCGTTTTCTAACCGGCTATGATTTGCGCCACGTGTTTAGCGATGATATGCAAACGTTTGACCTGACGCGCATTATCACCGGCTCCGAAGGGACACTGGCGTTCGTGACCGAGGCCAAACTCGATATTACTCCGATCCCGAAAGTGCGGCGGTTGGTGAATATTAAATATGACTCCTTTGATTCTGCGCTGCGTAACGCGCCTTATATGGTTGAGGCAAAGGCGTTGTCGGTGGAAACCGTGGATTCACGGGTCCTTAATCTTGCGCGTGAAGACATTGTTTGGCATTCCGTTAGCGACATGATTTTAGATGTTCCCGATAAAGAGATGCTGGGGCTCAACATCGTTGAGTTTGCCGGTGACGATCTGGCGTTGATTGATGCGCGTGTTGCTTCATTATGCCAACGCATGGACGAGCTGATAGCGGCGCAGCAAGCCGGGGTGATCGGCTATCAAGTTTGCGAAGATCTCTCGGGTATTGAACGCATCTATGCGATGCGCAAAAAAGCGGTGGGGCTACTGGGTAATGCGAAGGGGCAGGCTAAGCCGATTCCTTTCGTGGAGGATACTTGCGTACCACCACAGCACTTGGCCGATTATATTGCTGAGTTTCGCGCGTTGCTCGATAGCC
Organism: Hafnia sp. CBA7124; assembly: GCF_002355555.1. Taxonomy (NCBI): domain Bacteria; kingdom Pseudomonadati; phylum Pseudomonadota; class Gammaproteobacteria; order Enterobacterales; family Hafniaceae; genus Hafnia; species Hafnia sp. CBA7124. The sequence goes on from NZ_AP017469.1 coordinate 2,187,262, forward strand.
ACAATTTAACCTATGGCATGTTTGGGCACGTAGATGCGGGCGTTTTGCATGTGCGACCTGCCTTAGATATGTGCGATCCTCAGCAGGAAATGCTGATGAAAACGCTATCCGATAAAGTGGTTGAACTCACCGCCAAGTACGGTGGCTTGCTGTGGGGAGAGCATGGTAAAGGTTTTCGTGCTCAATATAGCCCTGAATTCTTTGGTGACGCGTTGTTTACCGAATTGCGCCGCATCAAAGCCGCGTTTGATCCTGACAATCGCCTGAATCCGGGAAAAATTTGTTCTCCACTCGATTGCGATGAGCCGATGATGCAGGTCGATGCCCAAAAGCGTGGAACCTTTGACAGACGCATTCCGCTTCAGGTACGAACAGAATATCGTGGTGCGATGGAGTGCAACGGCAATGGCTTGTGCTTTAACTTTGATGTGCGCAGCCCCATGTGTCCGTCGATGAAAATTACCGGCGATAGAATTCATTCGCCTAAAGGCCGAGCGACGCTGGTGCGTGAATGGCTACGATTGCTTTCTGAGCAGGGAGTCGACCCGCTAACGCTTGAGCAAAAATTGGGTGAACGATCAACCGTGCGCGGAATGATTGAGAAAACGCGTAATTCCTGGCACGCCAAAAAAGGCGAATATGATTTCTCGCACGAGGTCAAAGACGCCATGTCAGGCTGTTTGGCCTGCAAAGCCTGTTCGACCCAATGCCCGATCAAAATTGATGTTCCCGATTTTCGGGCCAAGTTTTTACAGCTATATCACACGCGTTATCTGCGGCCGGTACGTGACTATCTGGTCGCAGGCGTTGAAAGCTATACCCCATTGATGGCGAAGGCACCTAAGGTATTTAACTTCTTCTTCAGTCAGCCGTGGTTGCGCAGTATGAGCGAAAAACGTATTGGCATGGTGGACTTACCTTTACTGTCTACGCCGACGCTTAAACAGTCGCTAGCCGGGCACAGCGCCTACCAAACCACGTTGGAACAGCTCGAAAAACTGGGTGAGCAAGATCGCCAGCGCCATGTGTTGATCGTACAAGATCCTTTTACGACATACTATGATGCTCAGGTAGTGGCAGATTTTGTCCGTTTGGTTGAGCGCTTAGGGTTTCAGCCAGTATTGCTGCCATTCTCACCCAATGGTAAGGCACAGCATATTAAAGGCTTTCTCACTCGCTTTGCCAAAACTGCCCAAAAAACGGCAGACTTCCTCAATCGCGTTGCGCGTTTGGGAATGCCAATGGTGGGGGTCGACCCTGCTTTAGTGCTGTGCTATCGCGATGAGTATCGTGAAGTTTTAGGTGAGCAGCGTGGGGATTTCAGCGTGCAGCTGGTTCACGAGTGGCTGCAAAAAGCATTGCCTCAGCCGCAGGAGACACCGCCACAAACGGGGGAGTCATGGTACTTGTTTGGGCACTGCACTGAAACGACGGCCTTGCCTGCCAGCACGCAGCAATGGCAGAAAATATTTGCCCGCTATGGTGCTACCTTAGAAAATGTCAGCGTTGGATGCTGTGGAATGGCTGGAACTTATGGCCATGAGAGTAAGAACCTTGCTAACTCGCTGGGCATTTATGAGCTATCGTGGCATCAGGCACTGCAACGCTTGCCGCGTCAGCGTTGTCTTGCTCCCGGCTATTCTTGCCGCAGCCAGGTTAAACGCATTGAAGGAAACGGATTACGCCATCCACTACAGGCACTTTTGGAGATTGTTCGATGATTTGGAAACGTGCGGCAACGCTTGAGCAGCTTAATCAAACCGGTGCCGATTGTATGGTCGGTCATCTTGATATCCAAATTACCCGTATGGGTGATAATGAACTCGAAGGGACGATGCCGGTCGATCGTCGCACGACGCAGCCTTTCGGCCTGCTGCATGGTGGGGCTTCGGTGGTATTAGCCGAAACGCTAGGCTCGCTGGCTGGCTATCTGTGCAGTGAAGGCAAGCAGCAGGTGGTTGGCTTAGAAATTAATGCTAATCACATTCGCGCGGTGCGTGAAGGACGAGTTCGAGGCGTGTGCAAGGCAATACACGTTGGGCGCCGCCATCAGGTGTGGCAGATAGAAATTTTTGATCAGCAAAATCGCTTATGCTGCACCTCTCGGCTAACGACCGCGGTGATTGATCCTGCTTAAATCACGCGACTTATCGTTACGCCCTTTAGCCAATCTGAAGGGCGTATTTATTTACGCCATATACTGAGTGAAATTTCCCTGAAGGTTTAAATTTCAAAACGTTAAGGCTAGTATTAGATATCGTTTTTTTGCGACTGAAAGAGGATGCCGTGACTGATACTAATGTCATTTCGGGTGAACAGTTAAAAATTCAGGATGCTGTTTATGCTTTGCAGCTCGACGGCAAAGGCGGAAGCATTCCGGTTACGGATCTCACGCAGGCGACCTGCGAGCATCCTTGCTGGCTGCATTTGGACTATGCTCGCGAAGAAACACAACGCTGGCTGACAAGCTCTGTGCTGTTACCTGACTCCGTTCGCGAATGTCTGGCAGGGGAAAGCATGCGTCCGCGGGTGACTCGCTTGGGCGATGGCACCATGATTACGCTGCGTAGCATTAACTTTAATAATGACTCACGTCCCGACCAATTAGTGGTGATACGTCTCTATATGACGGGCAAGCTGGTGGTGTCGACGCGCCATCGTAAAGTGTATGCCATTGACGAAGTGCTGACCGATCTGCAAAACGGCACTGGTCCAGTAAGCAGTGGTGATTTATTAGTACAGGTCGCGGATGCGTTAACTGACCATGCCAGCGAATTCATTGAAGACCTGCATGACAAAATTATCGATCTTGAAGATAATCTGCTCGACCAACAGGTTCCTGAGCGTGGACAGCTTGCGCTAATTCGCAAACAGCTGATTGTGCTACGTCGCTATATGGCTCCACAGCGTGATGTTTTTGCCCGCTTGGCCAGTGAGCGTTTACCGTGGATGACCGATGACGATCGTCGCCGCATGCAGGATATTTCAGATCGTCTAGGCCGTGGCTTGGATGACTTAGACGGCAGCATTGCGCGTACTGCTATTCTGGCTGATGAAATTTCAAACCTGATGGCGGATGCCATGAACCGCCGTACCTATACGATGTCGTTGCTGGCCATGCTTTTCCTGCCAACGACGTTTTTAACTGGGCTGTTTGGGGTGAACTTAGGTGGTATTCCTGGCAATACGTCGCCGGTTGCGTTTGCCACGTTCTGCTTTTTGCTAGTTTTATTGTGTATTTTCGTTGTGGTCTGGTTAAAACGCAGTAAATGGTTGTAAAAGCTCACGGCGAAATTTTTGTGGCAAATCAAAGAAATCGGTATGAATAGCCAAAACAGCCCGCGATATTGAGCCATATCAACATTTATCCTTTAGAGGTAGGGCAAACTTCATTTCGCAGGTGAATGCAACGCCAAGCGATGGGCGTTGCGCTCCATATTGTCTTACTTCCTAATTTTTTGAATTATTGCATAGCACATTTAATTCGTAACATGCCGACTTTTAGTCGGCATTTTTTTGTCTGTAATATGATAACTGTATATAAAAACAGGTCATCGATACAAAGAGACTAATGGCGCTAATTAGGCTCTTTTATATTCAGGATCTGAATTTTCGGTATAAAAAAACGCCGCTTTACGCGGCGTTTAATCTATCTATGAACCATCATTTCACTTCAACGACGTCCAAACGTACCGCGTTATCGAAGTTTGGTGCATCTTCATCATCAGCCAATCCGACGGGGATTAGCGGCAACTCTTCGCGGTCAAAAGCCAAATCACCGCCGTCGACAACTTCGCCACCGTGCTGAATGCCTTTAAAATCAAACAGATTAATATCAGCAAGATGCGAAGGTACTACGTTCTGCATTGCGCTAAACATGGTTTCGATGCGGCCTGGATGACGACGATCCCAATCACGCAGCATATCTTTGATGACCTGACGCTGTAAGTTCGGCTGTGAGCCACACAGGTTGCACGGGATGATTGGGAAAGCGCGTGCCTCAGCGAAACGTTCAATATCTTTTTCGCGGCAGTAAGCCAGCGGACGAATGACGATGTGCTTGCCGTCATCACTCATCAATTTAGGTGGCATACCTTTCAGCTTGCCGCCGTAGAACATGTTTAAGAACAGCGTTTGCAGCATGTCATCACGATGATGGCCTAATGCAATCTTAGTGGCGCCCAGTTCGGTCGCGGTGCGGTACAAGATCCCACGACGTAGACGAGAGCAGAGCGAGCAGGTAGTTTTGCCTTCTGGAATCTTTTCTTTAACTATGCCATAGGTATTTTCTTCTACGATTTTATATTCCACGCCGATGCTGTCTAAATAGGCAGGCAGGATATCTTCGGGGAAACCAGGCTGTTTCTGATCCAGATTCACGGCGACCAAGCTGAAATTGATAGGTGCACTTTGTTGCAGGTTGCGCAGGATTTCCAGCATGGTGTAGCTGTCTTTGCCACCGGATAAGCAAACCATAATACGGTCGCCTTCTTCGATCATGTTGTAATCGACGATGGCTTCACCCACGTTGCGGCGCAGGCGTTTTTGTAGCTTGTTGAGATTGTATTGTTCTTTCTTGTTGATGGTTTGTTCTTCTGACATTGAATATGTATCCGGTGTTATGAGGCTCGCAGGGTTAGGCACCCAACGTGCAATAATCATTTTCTGATCTGGCAGACTATCAGGCCTGATGGGCAAGGCCAACTGCATCTAACCTACGCGGCTATCGCCAGTTCTGCTTCGTGGCGTGTATGGTACGGATTACGGCGACGAATTCCAGCGAGTTTTACAGCTTTGTTCCACATTGCCCCGAAATGACGGTAGTCTTTTCTTTAAGCATAAGCGCAGAGTGCTTCGTAGAGTTTATTATTTCGTTTTTATAGATAAATAATAGACAGTTCAAACGGTTGTATCGCGAAAAAGCTATTTCTAATAATTTTTGTATGATGAATTTTACTGTCGTATGTAAATTGTTTATCTTGGTAATTGTATGGTTTAAGTCAAATAACTGACTTTTTTAACTTAAATGAAGAAATTTGCATGTGTAATCTGCTGTTCAGCGATTCTTTTTATCGGTTTTGTTGCAACAATGCTGATGATGGTGCTCCTCGTTAAAATTATCATATGGGCTGTCCCAATACTTTTTAACGATCACCACAACTATATTTTCTTAAAGGAAGATATTGAATTACATCGTTTAGAGCATTTATTTAAAACAGTTTCATTCAATCTTGGAGACTCATTGATTAATTCAGCTTGAGATGCTTATTTTGAGCAGTTCATGCTAGGCCCCATGCTAAATCAATCATCAACAGGCGCTATCTGACGATTTTTGTTGGTTGTATTTAGCTCGGGGCTAACGGTTAAAACTATTGAACATTGAGACTATACGTTAATTTTGAGCCTGTTTGGTAGTGCGCTGGTTCTATAACGACGTTCCATATTCCTTCCAGAGGAATGTCAATATTTGCTGGGAAGTTACAAAAATACCCTCCGAAGTAGCTAGCCCCATCTCCATCATTGTATGAGTGATAATTACGCTCATCCATGAGCAAAACCATCGCTGGCTGCGAGCAGGTTACAAGTAAGAGCGAATTTTGCTGTAGAAACAGTTTTCTGTGTGGCATAGAAAAAACCTATAAAAGAGAAAAGGCCCTTGCATCCGAATTCAAGCAAGGGTGCCAAAAAGCTAAATAGGGAAATGTTAAATTGATAAGCAGCACTTGATAAACAATGTGATGGCGAATCGGATTATGAGTGCTCGAACACGTTTGCGCAATAAAAATGGAACTAAAAAGAAACTTTATTTTAACAAGTATGCAGTTTTTCTAATGTAACAAGAGAGGTGTTAGAAAGGTAATGTCTCAAAGTTTCAGTCGATGCATGCCTGCAGGCTGATATGGGTATCAGCCTGAGCTACATTGCCGAACTTGGTGCTAATTAGACGGGGTGGTTAGCAGATGCAAAAACTAAGAATACGGCTTTGAAGTGCTAGCTAGCGGGTGATTGAGTCATTTTTAAGCCAAACCACAAGTTTTCTTAGTGCTTCATCAAAAAACAAGAGGGGGTACTTCCGCACTTCAATTTCTCTCTAACCTCTAATCTCTTGTACATAGATTTAAGTGTGTTCTTGTTTTCTTTAAGAATGCCCATATCGCAGTTAGAAACTGAAAAAGCGAGTATCACTGAAGCTGCAGTGAGAACAGCATTGTTCAATGTTTTGCCCTCGTTGAGATATTTATACAAATAATAGCATTCCTAAATATTTGTTAAACAAATCGCAGATAATTATTTTGTCTCACACTGTTAGGAATTCTCCACATAGGTATTTAACCGTAGATAACGAACCCCGTACTCATGCACAAAAGAGTCTTAAGGATATTATTAGCATGAATATAATTTCAATCATTTGCGTTTGTTGTGAGGGGAGAGGGAATGTAGTTTTGAACGTTATTACTTTAGATGATAATTACAATTATCTATCGATGTAAAAACCAATTAGCAGAGGACAGCAGCACATGAGTTACACAGATACCATGCTTACCGAAATGTTGAACACGACGAATGAAGGGAAATGCTAACAATATAAAATTACTAACTTAATTTATTATCAACGATGTAAAACTAAAGCCCCTAAATTAGGGGCGAAAGATTATTTTCTACCCAGCAAATAGCCTATAATTAGGCCAATACTGGCTGAGATAGCCACCGAGGCAAGAGGATTTGTTTCTACTTGCTGTTTTGCTGTATCCATCGCGTCAGAGGCTGCACCTAGACCTTTGCCGTAAATTTGTCTGGCTTGTCCTTCTAATCGATGTTGGTGTGAATTGGTCGCTTCGCCATAGGATTCTTCTACTTGACCAGCTGCTTCATTTGCCACGCCTTTCGCTTTCTCGAACATACCCATAAATTAGCTCCTTATTAAACAAAACGACTTATTCAGTATAGAAGAGAATTTTGAATCCTGCTGGCTATAAGACTATAGCAATATCAATTTTTGTTTTAAGTTATTGATTTTATTTGGTTTAATGATTAAATCTCTTTAGTGGTTCTGTTCGTTATCATAAAACCGCGCCCGCGGTTTGTACTGGTTATTCGCGAGCGGCTACATCGGGTTCCAACGTTCGAGCTATTTCTATTTATATAGGTATTTATATAGGTATGCCTGTTCAGGTATTTGATAAGTTTTATGCCAGTCCGTATGCAAGCGCCTGCTCTATTTGGTCAAAAAAATTTGCTAGGTGTATTAAAAAGATAGAGTGAGTAGGGGCTTATTTGTCCGTGACTAAAATAGTTGGAGCAGAAATTTTTATCTAGTTCAATGAATAGTTATACTCAAAATTATATCGGTGTTGTTTAAAAAATATTGTTTTCATTGCCGATACTGATGACCCATTATCGCTTCGTAACTAGATTATTACTTGACTAAATTAAAAGGAAATAAAATGAAGCGTGAAAAATATGAGTTGTTAACTGCTGATAATGCGATGCTTTTATTAGTAGATCATCAGGACGGCACGATGAGTTGGACAAATACTCTTCCATTACGTGATCTGAAGAGAAATACCTTATTGCTGACTAAAGCCGCAAAAGCAATAGGTATGCCAATGATTATGACAACTAGTATGGAAACTGAAGCTCAGGGGACATTGATGCATGAGTTGCGGGATATTGCCCCAGATATTTATGACAATCGAATCAAACGTGAAGGCATTGTCGATGCATTTATGGATCCTGCTTTTGAAAAAGAAGTTAAAAATACAAAACGCCGCCGTATTATTATTGCGAGAATTACGACTGAGGTATGTGTAACGTTTCCTACCATCAGGGCACTTCGTGAAGGTTATGATGTGTTTGTTGTTCAGGATGCATCTGGGCGGTAACAAAAATAGCAGAAGACGCAGCTATGCGCCGTATGGAGGCTGAAGGTGCCGTTCCTGTCTCTACGTTGCAGATTGTTGCTGAATTAGCAAAAAGCTGGGCTTCTGACGAGGGTAAAATTCTGAATAAATATCTTTTTGAAGATTTGTTTTCAAAATTATAATCGTTAAAATTCACTTTTATTGACTAACACACATCTCGAAATCAAGTACCCATGGAGCCGGGGGCATTGACGCGAATATACTAAAGCACACGTGAAATTAGTAGCGCGTGAAACATAAACTTATGCAAAAAAGTTTATGGTGTTTTACCGTGTATTCTACAAAGTATTGATGGACGAAATGTTGTGTTTATTACGAATTTGCGCCGGTGTATAATACATATACCGGCGTATCTATAATAAGAATCGAACCTGAGTAAGCCTCAGTTAGAATGTATTAAAATCAACCTGAACGAATAAATGCTGTACTTCCTCGTTCGTTCACACTAAATCAAAAATGATTTACAGAAAAAGTGCATACAAAAAATGTATAATCTGTCTAATAGCAATTGCACGGTTGTCATATGAATATGAATTGTAGGTTCTTTGTTATTTTATTAGCATCATTCACACTCAGTGCATGTATCGTACAAGAGCCCAAAGATATTTCTTTGGACGATGCTGCAACAATGATTAATGACAATGATACGCAAAATAGCAGTGTGGTTAAAAGTAAATTTGGTGTAACAACGGGAGCTGGGTGCCTAGAAGCATTAAGCTTTCTGATGAAAGAAGATCCTACTAAGTATAACGATCTTGCCGCTGCGTATCATGACATCGCAGAGGGATATCGATTTTTGGATGAAAATAGCAACATCATGGAACCTGATGCGCGTGAAATGTACTCGATGTCGCTTAGTATGAGAAACGATGTGCTTTGCTCCAAGCTTAAGTTTGCAGGTTTTCAACTTCTAAAAGATAAAATGAATTTTTAGCAAAATATTAGATGTTCTTTCAATTTATATGACAGCTGGAAATATTCCTAGCTAGGTCTGATAGGTTATTAGTTAGATGCAAAAATCCGGCGCTAGCGTAGTTCTTCATGACTTATGCCCAAGAGGGAGAACTGGCTACCGGGCAGCGTTGAATTCTGATAAAAATTTTATTCTAGATTTTTCTTCAGCGAAACAGAGAGTCTCATCTATCAAAAAGGCGTATTTATGCTAAGCAAAATACCCGCCTTTATGATGAGAACCTGTGCCATCGTAAGGATGTTCACCTTTGGGGCATACAATTGTAGATATAGAAGTGGTTCCAAACATTGTCACAATCAATAATACTATAATCTTTTTCATTAATGCGCCCTTAATTAATATCGAATTTATATGTAATGGATATGTATCGCCACAACGATTAATATCCACGCAATGAGTGTATAGGCTTATTGCTCAGCATTCGATTGGAATTAAATAAACAATTAATAATTTCCCTTCCATTCAAAGTGCGAGGCTATTTTGCTGTTGTGAATTAATCTCCGAGGGAAATATCCCGCCATGCTAATTAATATAAAATGAACTAGTCGTAATAGTCAGTGCGGGCTAAGTGTTTTGCTGCACAAGTTTTTAAGCAGCAGCGAGGAGAATATGACGATTGATTGTGAAAATGAATGACTGTCTTAAAAAATTAAATGTATAATTTTAACAATCTTTATGCAATTTATAGTTGGGAAACACACCAATGACCATAACGCTTCGTCATGAAACACCGCAGGATATCGATACCATAGAATCAGTTACCGCTAGCGCATTTTTAAATGCGGAACATACCGATCATAACGAGCATTTGATCGTTAACGCGCTCAGAGATGCCGGAGCACTCACTCTTTCGCTGGTGGCGTTGGATACTCAATGCCTCGGTGATCAACACATCGTGGGGCACGCTTCTATTTCGCCTGTCACCATTAGCAGCGGTGAGTCAGGTTGGTATGGTTTAGCCCCGGTTTCCGTTATTCCTGATTTCCAAGGAAAAGGGATTGGTTCTATGTTAGTTAAACAAATTCTTACTGAATTAAAATCTCTCGGTGCAGCAGGGTGCGTCGTGCTCGGCGAGCCGGGCTTCTATGCCCGCTTTGGATTTGTTGCCGACGATTCGCTGGTTTTGCTAGGGGTTCCGGCTGAATATTTTCAGACCTTGGCATTTAAAGGACATGTTCCAGTGGGTACCGTTGAGTTTCATGCCGCATTTAGCGTAACGAGCTAGGTTTATCCGCACTTACGAGCCGTAAAGTCCAAACTGTGGCTTTACCTATTTTTCAACATAATGTTGAAAAAGTGATTTTTCGTTGATATTGTATCCTCCATTCTCTGCATGCGCTTCTGCGCCATCTGGTATTCAGCCTCTATGAAGACTTCGGTAACCGATCCTTGTATTTCTGATGTCACTGATCCGGCCATCATCAGTGAACGTACATTAGTTGTTAAAGTATTACGCAGCGCGCTGCAAATGCTGGGTTGCGTTGTAGGACGTAATACCGAAGTCGTATTGCATGATCTAACTAATCCTCAGAACTCAATATTGGCAATCGCGAATGGACATGTTTCTGGACGCCAAGTGGGCAGCTCTGTTTTAGCGGGGCCGCAAAATGATAGGGGCTTTTCTGCTGTGATGCAGGAGATCCAAGACGTTTCAAGCGATGAACCTTCTGTGGTGGGGGGTTATGAGACGTTGACTCGCTCGGGCAAAAAGCTGCGCAGTGCGACAGTGGTATACCGTGACGCTCAGGGACATCCGTTTGCCAGTTTATGTGTTAACTCTGACGTTAGCGGTATTGAGGCTGCTCAGGCGTGTTTAGCTCAGCTTTTGGCGACGGGCGCGCAGCACGAAAATCAGGCATCAGAGCCGCCCGATATGGAATATCTGATGACGGAAATTATTCAGGGCGCAATGCAGCAAAGCGGCACGAAAAACGGTGCCATGAATAAGAAGGCTAAGCTAGAGGCTGTACGTCAGATGCAGGATCGCGGCATATTTATTGTGAAAGGCGGAGTGGAGAAGGCCGCGAAGGCGCTGGGTGTCACTCGCTATACGATTTATAACTATCTGGAAGAAATCAGACAGAGCCAAACTATCGTCAAAGCTCAGACATCATCGAGGAAAAAATAATGCAAATTGAAATCTTTCAGGTAGATGCTTTTACTGCTCGTGCATTTGGCGGTAATCCTGCAGCCGTATGTCCGCTAGACGAATGGCTTGATGACAGCACTTTGCAGCAGATTGCGACGGAAAATAACTTGTCTGAAACCGCATTTTTTGTGCGTAATGGCGAAATGATAGAGCTGCGTTGGTTTACTCCGCTGGTTGAAGTTGATCTTTGTGGCCACGCCACGTTAGCCACAGCATGGGTGTTGTTCAACCATTTCAATGAAAAAAGCCGGGTGTTGAATTTTTCAACACGTAGCGGTGTGCTGAGTGTAACGCGCGACGGCGATTTTTTGGCAATGAACTTTCCTGCCAAAAATCCCGTTCAGGTTGATATTCCGGATGGGTTGGCTCAGGCGCTCAATCTATCAGTGCCTATTCGTGAAGTTTATAAGGCCGATGATTATATTGTGCTGGTAGATTCGCCTGACGATATCGAAAACCTTGAGCCAGATTTTTCTCTGCTAGCTAACTATCCCGTGCGCGGCGTAGTCGTTACGGCTGCAGGGAGTCAGTTTGATTTTGTTTCACGCTGGTTTGGCCCCAACGTTGGCGTGAATGAAGATCCTGTCACAGGATCTGCACATACCTGTCTGGCTCCAATTTGGGCAGAGAAAATGGGTAAGAGCATTCTTACCGCTCAGCAAGGTGGAAAACGGAAAGGGCAGTTACGTTGCCAATTGCATACTCACGCCAGCGGAGAGTCGCGCGTGATTATCAGCGGGCAAGCGGTGCTTTATCTCCACGGGACGATAACGGTTTAATTTCTAACTTACCTAAAGGTGAAAATAATGACGATAAATATTCATCGATTTGCCAGTGAATTACCTTTTCCGTTTGCTAAAGCCGTACAAGCTGGCGATTTTCTGTTTTTATCAGGACAGGTTTCAATGTCTGCAGAAGGTAAGCCGATTTACGGCAGCGTTGCGGAGCAAACTGAAAATATCATGCAAAGCATCGCGAAAACATTAAGCGACTGCGGCTCTGATTTAGATTCAGTGGTTAAAGTGACAGTCTGGCTATCGGACATGAAACATTTCGCAGAATTTAACCAAGTCTATGCAACCTATTTCAAGCAAGGTTTTCCTGCGAGATCGGCAATTAGCTGTGATCTTGTGATGGGATTAGATGTTGAGGTTGAAGTGCAGGCCGTCATCAAAAAATAATCAATATTTATAATAAAAAGGCCTGCAAATTTGCAGGCCTTTTTATATTTGAAATTCTATTTATACACTGAAAACTTCTTGGTAATCGGTTTTAGTGCTTCAGAATCGCCAAACAATGCAATAGCAATAAAGTCTAGCTTATCGAGTTCGGTATTTAGCGTGTCTGAAATTTGCTGTTCAGCGCAATGAGAAAGCATTGTACTCGTAAAGAAATTATAAGTAATACCCGCTTCATTAGCTTTCTTAGTCGCCGTGGCCAGTTGACTACTATTTTTAGCCTGTAATACAACGACAGGATAGTGGCTCAAGTTGGCTTTTAATCCACTGCTGGCATTTTGATATTCATCAAACACGTTTCCTTCGGCACAGACTGTAATTCCAGAACTAAGATGGCAGGCTGCATTCATCAGCGTACTGACTTCATGATTTCGATTAAGAATAACATAAAGTTTCTTTTCGTTATCTTCGTACATTTTATTTTCTCATTTAGATATATGTATTTAAATATATACAATCAAATGAATTGATTCAATTATTATATTAAAATTATTATCGATGATGTTTTTATTTGGATGAAAAAATGAGTGTTTAAAAAAAGATATCAGTTTTTATTTCGAATGTTAGTGGGAGAGTGTTGCGGTGTGTAAAAAAAGAAAGCCGCAACAAATATATGTTGCGGCATAACATTAGCCTTGATGTGGCATCAAAGAAGGGTCCGCAACCACGGCGGGTTTGTGGCTAACAAGGGCCTGTTCATCTTGAGAAATGCTTCCGCTGTTGTCAGCCCAAGTGCCTTCCATTGTTTTTGTAACTTTCTGATGTTGATAGTTTAAATCTTGATTTTGAGCTGCAATGTGCGTGCTTTCTGTACCGCCGCTATTGTCGGCCCATGGGATCTGCATGTCTGCGGCGAACGCAGTACTGGCTGTTACTGTAGCGAATAGTACGGATAAAATTAGCTTTTTCATATAATGCCTTATGATGAGATTAAAATATGGGTAAGGCATCCATTGCGGTATCGATAATTTCCATATTTGATGTTCGCATTGTCGCGCTTATCGACTATGAATAAAATCCATTAAGTGTAGCCTTATGTATGCATTGGTTTCATTTATGACATAAATACAAATATTGTATTTTTGAATCTAAAATACATACGATTTTTTTGTTAATAACAATGAGGAAAGAAAAAGCCACCCGAAGGTGGCTTGAAATAGAAAACGAAAAAAGATTAGAACTGATAAACTAAACCAACAGCGACTACGTCATCGGTAGAGATGCCGTTCTCTTTATAGAAGCTATCATCGTTGTCTAACAGGTTAATTTTATAATCAACATAGGTAGACATATTTTTGTTGAAGTAATAGGTTGTACCCACAGAAACGTATTTAACTAAATCTTTGTCACCAATGCTATTTGCTGATGTTTGCGCGTTAGCGGTGTAAAGATCTTTGCCTTTAGACTGCAGGTAGGAAACTTCTGGACGCAGGCCAAAATCGAACTGGTATTGTGCTGTGACTTCAAAGTTTTGAGTTTTATTCGCAATCTGATTGCTATCACCATCACCATATGGCGTCATGTTGTTAGTTTCAGCATACATAGTCGCTAAATAGACGTTGTTAGCATCATATTTCAGACCAACAGTCCATGCGTCAGCTTTGTCGCCGCGAGCGGTAGATAGATTGGTTTGTTGGTCGGTACGATCGGAAGAAGCATAGCTTGCACCAGCGCTAATACCCATGCCGAAGTCATAAGTCGTCGATAATCCGTAGCCGTCACCGTTCTGATGCTGAACGTCACGTGAGTTATTGCTCAGTTTTTCATTGTCATTATTGGTGCCGTCATTTTTACCTTGATACTGTACTGCAACGTTCAGACCATCAACTAAACCAAAGAAACCAGTATTACGGTAAGTTGCCACGCCGTTTGCACGGCCGGTCATGAAGTTATCAGCCTGAGTATAAGAGTCGCCCCCAAACTCTGGCAGCATATCGGTCCAGCCTTCAACGTCGTACAGCACGCCGTAGTTACGGCCATAGTCGAATGAACCGTAGTCGCCGAACTTCAGGCCAGCAAAGCCCAAACGAGTGAAGTTACCGTCGCTGCCATTACCTTCAGTGTTATTTACCTGAACGTTATATTCCCACTGGCCGTAACCGGTCAGTTGGTCTGTAATCTGAGTTTCACCCTTGAAACCAACACGCACGTAAGACTGGTCGCCATCTTTGCTTGAGTCGTCAGAAAAATAATGCAGGCCATCAACTTTGCCATACAAATCTAATTTGTTGCCATCTTTATTATAAACTTCAGCTGAGTGAGCTGCGCCTGCTGCCAACAGAGCGGGAATAACCATCGCCAATACTTTTCTTTTCATGATAAAATCCTTGTTATTTTTCGTGTGAATAAAAAACACTTAATCATAGGTTTTAATTAATCATTACAGCCATTAGATGCTAACGATTAAGTTCCATTTATCTGTAAATGTAATTTGTAATAAGATGACTGGAATTAATAATAAAAATGTCATTGGTTACCTTGATTGAATCAATGAATGCTTTAGCTATGATTAATCAATTGGTAATTTTCAGTTAATTCAATGTGGGTTATTTTTTAATTGCAAATGGTTTACTTCTTATTTTGTATTGTCGGTCACACTTTGTTTTCTCTTTTGATAATAAAAAAGCAGACCGAAGTCTGCTTTTATTTATAATTTGAATGTATGTTTAAGCCGCATTTTCTGGGGTGATAATAGGGCGCTGAATGGGAACGTTGAGATACGTCATAATGCCGTCGGCGGCATGTCTTCCCTCGGCAATGGCTGTTACAACTAGGTCTGCACCGCGCACTGCATCACCACCGGCAAATATTTTTTTATTGCTGGTTTGATAAGGAATAGCCGTCTCGACGCTGGCGACAATTCGGCCCCATTGATCCAGTTTTACGTTTTCTGCTTCGAGCCAAGGCATCTTATGTGGGTTAAAACCAAAGGCGATGACCACGGCATCGGCAGGCATGACGAACTCGGAGCCGGGAACCGGTTTAGGTCGACGGCGTCCTGCGGCATCAGGTTCACCCATAACGGTTCTTAGCATGCGAATGCCGGTAACGCGCCCATCATTATCGATTTCAATACTTAGCGGCTGCACGTTAAATTCAAATTCAACGCCTTCTTCACGGGCATTTTTAACCTCTTTCTTCGAGCCTGGCATATTGGCTTCATCGCGACGATAGGCGCAGGTTACCGTTTCTGCACCGTGGCGAATGGAGGTGCGTACGCAGTCCATTGCGGTGTCTCCGCCGCCCAGCACCACAACACGTTTGTTTGCCATATTGATGTAGGGTTCTTCTGGGAGTTCCGGCAATCCCATTACCTGCTTGGTATTTGCAATCAAGAAAGGTAGGGCATCGTACACGCCTTCAGCGTCCTCGTTTTCTAAACCGGCTTTCATTGATTGGTAGGTGCCTGCACCGACAAATACCGCATCGTAGCTCTCAAGTAATTCATTAAGCGTAATGTCACGGCCGATTTCAGTGTTTAAATGGAACTCAATGCCCATCGCAGTAAATATTTCTCGGCGATGTGCCAGAATAGATTTATCCAGTTTGAACGAAGGAATACCAAAGGTCAGCAGCCCGCCGATTTCAGGGTGACGATCATAAACGACGGCTTTAATCCCGTTGCGCGCCAGAATATCCGCGCAGCCTAATCCCGCAGGGCCTGCACCGATAATCGCAACGCGTTTATCTACCGGTTTCACATATGAAAGATCGGGTGTCCATCCCATTTCAAAGGCCTTGTCTGATATGAAACGTTCGATATTGCCCACGGTGACAGCGCCGAACTCTTTACCCAGTGTGCATGAGCCTTCACACAGACGATCTTGTGGACACACTCGTCCGGTGACTTCTGGCAGACAGTTTGTTTGATGCGAAAGCTCAACGGCTTCCAGAATTCGGCCTTCTTTGACCAGTTTTACCCAATGCGGTATCCGGTTGTGTAATGGGCATGTCCATTCACACACGCTGTGGCTTCCGCAAGATAGACAACGGCTGGCTTGCCCGCTGGCTTCTTCCTCACTGAAGGTGGGATAGATCTCAACGAATGTAGCCTTGCGAATTGCAATCGGCTTTTTCACCGGGTCATGCCGCGCAGGGGTGCTCAGCATCTGCGGTACTTTACTTGGCTTCGCGGAGCGATTCGGCATCACGATAGGCGCTGCTGATTGGAGTACCTTGCTGGCGCTGCCGTCAAAGAGTAAGCCTGAGTTATCGTTCATCATGGCGCGCAGCTGACGCTGGCGACGCAGGTTATTCAGCGTTTCATCGTCGATCAGTTTTAATGCATTGCTTGGGCAACTGGTGACGCAGGATGGGGCATCGGCGACGCCTGCGCACAGATCACATTTGTGGGCGTTAGCGATAACACCGTCAGGCAATGTTTCGGTGGGCGCTGGCTGGGTAATCACTTCCATAGCGCCAAAAGGGCAGGCCACGACGCAGGTTTTACAGCCAATGCATTTCTCTTGAATAACTTGAATACTGTTGTCACGTTTTTCGATCGCGTGGTTAGGGCACACGTTGGCGCAAGGTGCATCTTCACAGTGACGGCATAACACCGCCGTGTGTTTGTGCTCAAGTTTGAGCACGTGAATTCTTGGCTGGAATTGTGCAGGGGTTAGCACATGTTCGCCGTGATTATGTGCCATCACACAGGCAACTTCACAGGCCCGGCAACCGATGCAGTTTTTAGCATCAGCAATAACAAATCGATTCATAACGACCTCACCCACGTCCGGTTAAAATTATTAGTTTTGTTCCGGTGATGCACATAGCATGCAAAGATTAGGGAAAATGACTTATTGAAGGCTAAGGAATTAGCCAATTGTGCAACGTATCACATTTACCCCATGGTTATTGCTCAAAAGAGCAGCAATAACAAAGCTAAGATGCGCTGAATCAATTTTCAATCGTCATAGATTTTGGATTTGTTTATTCGCGATATCAAAATGACACATGAATGTTATTTGATATGTAGTTATTGATAATCAAAACAGATAATTAATTATTTCAGACTGAAACCTTTCAGCCTTGAAATAGTAAATAAGAATATTAGGAAATTTGGCGCTGGCTTATTTAATCACCTTTATGGAGGTAATAAAAAAGCGATGCCAAAATGACATCGCTTTTAGGGTTACTCGCTAATGAATGCTTATTCGTCGCTATCGGTAATCGGTTTACCCGCCATTTGGCTTAAGAACTCAAAGCGTTTTTTCAGATCGGCAGCAGCATCACGATACAACTGCTGAGCGACTTCGGGTTCTTGCGTATTCAAGCGGCGGAAACGCTGTTCCTTGAGCAAGGTATCTGCCAGATCGATGGACGGCGGACGAGAGTCCAGCGCCAACGGCAGTTTGCCTTCATCACTGCGGCGCGGATCAAAGCGATAGAGCGGCCAGAATCCGGTGGCAGTGAGCTGTTTCATTTGTTCATGGCTGTAGGCCAGATCGTAGCCGTGCTCTTCACAAGGACTGTATGCAATGATTAGGGATGGTCCAGGATAGGCCTCAGCTTCTTGAATGGCTTTCACCGTTTGGTTAAGCTGCGCCCCCAAAGAAATTTGTGCAACGTATACGTGACCATACATCATCATGCTGACGCCTAAATCTTTGCGCGCCTTACGTTTCCCATGCTCACCAAATTTCGTCACCGCGCCCAATGGCGTAGCCTTGGATTGCTGACCGCCGGTATTGGAGTAGCACTGGGTATCCAGCACTAATACGTTGATGTTTTCGGTCAGGCTCAAGACATGATCGAGCCCTCCGAAACCAATATCGTAGGCCCAGCCATCACCACCGATAAGCCAAACCGATTTATCAACCAGATAGTCGGCGTCGGTGATTAACTGACGAGCGTCGCCAGAGTCGATTTTCTGCAATTCTGTACGCAGTTTTTCAACCTGAATACGACGTTCTTCGATCGGCAAGTCGGGCTGATGAAGCTCATTAAGCAACTCTGGCGGCAACTGCTCAGCTAAGCTGTCTAACAGGCGGTTAACGCGCTGGCGATGCTGATCGATGGTTAAACGGAAGCCAAGACCAAACTCAGCGTTGTCTTCAAACAGCGAGTTGGCCCAAGCAGGACCACGGCCATCTGCGTTAGTGGTGTACGGTGTGGTCGGTAAATTACCGCCATAAATCGATGAACAACCCGTTGCGTTAGCAATCAGGAGGCGATCACCATACAGCTGAGTTAGCAGCTTAATGTAAGGCGTTTCACCACAGCCGGAACAGGCACCCGAGTACTCGAACAGCGGTGAAATCAGCTGTGAAGTACGGATATCAATACGCTCGATTTTACTGCGTTCGATCTCTGGCAGTTCTAAGAAGAAGTCAAAATTCGCTTTCTCTTCGGCCAAATGCTCTAAGCGCGGCTTCATGTTAATCGCTTTAATTTCAGGATTTTGGCGATCTTTCGCTGGGCACACTTCAACGCACAGATTACAGCCGGTGCAGTCTTCAGGCGCAACCTGCAACACGTATTTCTGTCCACGCATGTCACGCGCTTTGACGTCCAACGAATTCAGTGATTCAGGTGCATTTTCCATCTCGTCAGGGGAAACGACTTTGGCACGAATTGCAGAATGCGGGCAGGCAGCAACGCAGTGGTTACATTGGGTACACAGCGGTGCTTCCCAAATTGGGATCTCTTCGGCGATGTTGCGTTTTTCCCAACGGGTGGTGCCCGTTGGCCAAGTGCCATCCGGCGGGAAGGCCGACACGGGTAAAGCATCGCCCAAGCCAGCTAGCATGGCGGCGGTAACGGTTTTCACAAAATCAGGCGCTTCATCGGAGACTACCGGTGGGCGCATGGCGCTGGTGTCATCAATAGGCTGTAGCGGAATGGCCGTTAATGCGGTACGTGAAACCGCCAGAGCCTGCCAGTTGCGCTCAACGATTTCATTGCCTTTGCTGCTATAGCTGCGCGTGATGGCATCTTGCAGCAGTTTAAGGGCATCGTCGCTCGGTAACACGTTGGTCAGATGGAAGAATGCCATCTGCATAACGGTATTGATGCGGGCACCGAGTTTGCATTCACGGGCAATTTTCGCCGCATTGATAATGTATACCTTGGCCTGACGCTGATGCAGCAACGCTTGCACATCTTTAGGCAGGTTATGCCAGATCTCATCGGCGCTGTAAGGCGTATTGATGAGGAAAACGCCGCCTGGTTTCAGACGTTCGACCATTTGGTATTTTTCAATGAACTGCCACTGATGGCAGCCAATGAAATCAGCTTGGCTAATTAGGTAGGCTGAATTGATCGGGTTATCGCTCACGCGTAGGTGAGAGACCGTCAAGCCGCCGGCTTTTTTGGAGTCGTAAACAAAATAGCCTTGGGCATAAAGCGGAGTACTGTTACCAATGATCTTGATGTTGTTCTTGGTGGCAGACACCGTGCCGTCGCTGCCTAAACCATAGAAGAGCGCTTCCAAACGTGTGCGCTGCGGCAGAAGTTCGTCGCTCAGCGGCAGAGATAGTCCGGTCACATCATCAAAGATGCCCACGGTAAAGCGTGGACGAGGATTATCAAGTTTCAGTTCGTTAAATACGGCTAGCGCGCAGTCAGGGCCAAATTCCTTGGAGGAGAGTCCGTAGCGCCCGCCGATAACGCGAGGCAATGTGTTGCGCTCGCCCCGGCTAAATGATTCAGCCAAGGCAGTCATTACATCAAGATACAGCGGCTCAGCTAACGCGCCCGGTTCTTTGGTTCGATCCAATACTGCAATGCGTGTTGCGGTGCTTGGCATCACTTTCAGCAGATGTTCGGCAGAGAAAGGGCGGAACAAACGCACTTTCAGCACGCCGACTTTTTCATCTCGGCTGAGAAGGGTATCAACGACTTCTTCACAGGTGCCAATAGCGGAGCCCATCAGGATCACAACACGCTCAGCTTCTGGGTGACCGTAATATTCAAATGGCTGATAGTGACGACCGGTCACCTCACCAAATGCCTGCATGGCATCGGCGACGTGCTGATAGGTTTCTTGGTAATAAGGATTGGTGGCTTCGCGTGACTGGAAATAAGTATCAGGGTTAGCTGAGGTTCCGCGGATCACCGGATGATCTGGCGTTAAAGCGCGTGCACGGTGCGCATCGATGGCGTCTTGCGGCATCAATGACTTAATGGTGTCGTCCGAAAGCGGAACGATTTTATTGATTTCATGAGATGTACGAAAACCATCAAAGAAATGAATAAAAGGAACGCGACTGTTAAGCGTCGCTATATGGGAAATCAGCGCGAAATCTTGTGCTTCCTGCACGCTATTGGCGCACAGCATGGCGCACCCTGTTTGGCGAACCGCCATGACGTCTGAATGGTCGCCAAAAATAGACAATGCGTGTGTTGCAACGGTTCGCGCCGCAACGTGCAGGACGAAGGGAATTAGCTGGCCTGCAACTTTGTACAGGTTGGGTATCATCAGCAGCAATCCCTGCGATGATGTAAACGATGTCGCCAAAGCGCCCGTTTGCAATGCGCCATGAACGGTGGCTATCGCCCCGCCTTCAGACTGCATTTCAACGACGCGTGGGATGTCGCCCCAGATATTGCGGCGTCCATCGCCTGACCAAGAATCTGCTTGTTCCGCCATGGTTGAGCTTGGCGTAATAGGGTATATAGCGATAACTTCACTGGCTCGAAAAGCCACTGAAGCCACTGCGTTATTACCATCAGTGGTGATCATTAAATGTACCTTTTGTTGCTCACAACGTAATACCGTCGGTCATTCAAATGGCAAGCGCAGGCTGCTCTTGAACTCTCTAAGATATATTGCACCGGACGCAGCAATGACAATCGAGCCACGTCTCATCATGGCATGATGATAGCAAAACATAATTAGCGGGCTTGTCAGTTTCATGGCATCGCAATGGATGCTGTGTAACAAAAAATAGAGGAAAGGAGGGCAGGATTAATATTAATTTACATTCTGTCATGTTCTCCAATAAGGTGATTAAAAAATGCTTATTGGAGAACGAAATAACGCCGCGTGATGAGATGTCTATTAGCGAATATCTATAAAATGTACGCCTTCGACCTGCTGTAAATTCTGATAGACCTCGCTGATATCCTGTTTTGGCCGTAGCGTGACATCGAGTGACATTTCGCACAGTTCGGTATCAACATCGTGCTGGTTAACGGTTAAATAGCCCGGTTTAAGCCGCATTTGTTGTAACGCTAATAAAATGCCGGACACGCTGGCAGGTACCAATTGAATAATGATGGAGTGGTGATGACCGATCAGGCGATTGCTCAACTGGCGGAAAACTTCGAGCACAATTAATGTCATTAGCGTGCCATAGATGCCAATCGCATACATGCCGCTGCCAATTACCAAGCCGATGGCGGCGGTTACCCAAAGCCCGGCCGCAGTGGTTAGCCCGCGCACGACCTGTTTTTGGATCATAATGGTGCCTGCACCGAGGAAGCCCATTCCGCTGACCACCTGAGCCGCAATACGACTCGGGTCTAATCCAACGTGTGATTCCATCAGGATGTCGTTAAAACCATACTTAGAGACAATCATAAACATGGCGCTGCCGATACCGACCAATACGTGCGTACGCAATCCGGCCTCTTTAGCCCGCAGTTGGCGTTCAATGCCAATGAGGCCGCCAAGAAATCCGGCTAATACGACGCGTAGCAATAAATCAGTAATCATTTGTTCCTCTCGCTGTAATTTTATTGTTTTGCAGAACGATTAAGCGTAAAAACGAATAATTATTTCACAGTACGCCCAGCTTTACGTAGCCGGCAATTTTATCTTAACCAGCCTACGGGAAAAACAGGCTAAAAGGCCTTATTTTCGTGCTATTAGCTTTTTGTAGCGATTTAGTTGATACATTAAGTTGGCATAGGGGCGTTATGTGTGAAAAATGTACCTAAGAGCCAGCCAATTAAGTACTAGCCAATATTGATCAACAAATAAAAAACTTTGAATAAAACACGGCGAGAGGAGTGAGTGGAAATGATAGCAAAGTTAAGTTTAGCGCTTGCGGTAGGTATTTTGCTCTCGGGATGTAGCAGTGAGCCTGAACAGCAGGCAACCAGTGCTAACGTTCATCAGCGTATCGGGATGTCAAACGCGGCGGCTGAAAATTGCGCGCTGGCGGGGGGCACTCTGGCACTTTCAAGCCAGCTCGATGGGAGTTCGGTCGGGATGTGCCAATTACCTGATGGTAAACGCTGTGGCGAATCTGCATTAATCCGTGGTGCCTGTCCCGCCAACTAATCTTGCTGTATTCTTCCGCTATCAATCATTGGGATAGCCAAACGATGATGCCGGCTATGACTCCAGCCGGCAGGGCGCATTGTCGAAATTACATCCAATCACGCTGCTGATAAACCAGTGTATGCTTGGCATTTTTCAAGATGAGTTGGCCCTTCACTAAAGAAATATCCGCGCCTTTGCTCAACACATCGCTGATGATCGGATCTAATTCCGCACGCGCGGGATCGATACACGCCATACGAGTCGAGGCTAAATTCTCTACCTTCAATGTATTATTGTTCAGCTCGCCTTGACCCATAAAGCGGTTACACATCGCTCCAGAAACATGCATTTTTTCGCCAAACTCAATACCGGGCTCCATACGCGTTTTCGCACCGGTGATAACTTTGCCATCTACGCTTTGCAGGACAAAATGGCGATGCAAGAGATCGCTTTGTTGCAACGGCTGCTGAGCCTGAGTCGTACACGCGGCAAGTAAAACCGAGCCTAATGCCAGAGTTAGCGTTTTAAATTTCATTGTATTGCCTCTATCTATTTCTACAGAATAATCGACGGCTTACACCGTAAACCTAAGCCTATTCTACTCGTTTACCCCAACTGATACATACCTTACTAAAAGCAGATTTTTCTTTTGCTTCACAAAAGCACCTTGGCGATAGGTTTTTTGTTTGCCTGTTTTGTTTCTTTCGGTTTATAAATCAACAGAAGTAAAAATGAAAATATCCCACGAATAAGATATTGAAAGATAAACACACAGAGGATGTTATGGTGCTGGATACGCCGGTCTTAATGACCGAACGACTGGTTTTACGGACCCACCGGCTTGAGGATTTTCCTGACCTTTGCGCCATGTGGTCAGATCCTGAGATTGTGAAGTTTATTGGTGGTTCTCCACAAACTCCCGAGCAAGTTTGGCAGCGTCTGTTACGCTATACAGGTAACTGGGCACTTTTCAATTATGGCTATTGGGCCGTTTTTGATAAGAGCACACAGCAATACATTGGCAATATTGGTCTCGCCGAAAATCATCGTGAAATTGAACCTAGCCTACGCTATCCCGAAATGGGATGGACGTTTATTCCTTCATTTCATGGTAAAGGCTACGCGTTAGAAGCTGCAAAGTGCGTTCTTGCCTGGGCGGATGAGGTGCTAAAAAAGCCGGTGTGTTGCATCATCGATGAAGAAAATGTTCGTTCGGTTCGTTTAGCTGAAAAATGTGGCTTCACGTTACGTAAAGAGACGGGTTACCACGGCAACATGATTTATATCATGGAGCGTAATAATGTGATCTCCAACACGGTCTAGGTCAAAAAACAAGCACGCAGTGTTTAGTCTCTAGCCACGGTGTAGGGGATACTAAGTCAACGCAGCATATTAACCTTTTTTCAAAATCAGAAAGAGGAGTGTGCCAGATGGTGAAGACTACCGCACAGCGTGTTTCAACGAGTGATGGAAACAATTTTGGCGAAAATAATATGGATTTTTTAGCCAGCAGCATTGCGTTAATGGAGTCGCAAGGACGTGAGATGGATGCCAGCAAGGTGTGTGGCAACATGTCGGCAAAGCAGCGTGAGCTGTTTAATCAGCGTTTAGCACATTATCGTCAGGCATTGCTGGTGGAGCATATCGCCTAAATTCGACGAGGGTTTTATCGCACTTTTAGTGCGAAGCTTTCAACACATAACCTCAAACAGAAAACCCCAGTTTGCACTGGGGTTTTGTTTTGGTATCGCTGAAACCAGAACTTAGGCGCTAATTACATTTTCACAGTGTTCACCGTTGACCAGCGTACGAATGTTATTGAGCGTGGTTTCAGAAATACTGGTCAGCGCTTCTTCGGTCAAGAATGCCTGATGCCCGGTAAACAACACGTTATGACAGGCTGACAGGCGACGGAATACGTCGTCTTGGATCACGTCGTTAGATTTATCTTCAAAGAACAGATCGCGTTCGTTTTCATAAACGTCCATTCCCAGCGAACCAATTTTCTGCTGTTTCAACGCTTCAATTGCCGCATCTGAATCGATCAGGCCGCCACGACTGGTGTTGATGATCATCACACCGTTCTTCATCTGGCCAAACGCAGACGCATCCAAAAGATGGTGATTTTCTGGCGTTAATGGACAGTGCAGGGTGATCACGTCAGATTTTTCATACAGCGTTTTCAAATCCACATATTCCGCGCCTAATTCCAACGCCTGTGGGTTTGGGTATGGATCATAGGCCAGCAGCTTCATGCCGAAGCCTTTCAGGATGCGCATGGTAGCCACGCCGATTTTACCGGTACCGATAACGCCCGCGGTGCGGTTATGCATATTAAAGCCAATCAATCCTTCCAGCGAGAAGTTGGCGTCGCGGGTACGTTGATAGGCGCGATGAATGCGGCGGTTAAGGCTCATCATCAAGCCTACGGCATGTTCGGCAACCGCTTCCGGTGAATAGGCCGGTACGCGAACCACCTCTAAGCCAAGCTCTTTGGCGGCTTGAAGATCAACGTTATTAAAGCCAGCGCAGCGCAGTGCGATAATTTTAACGCCGAGCGCTGCCAGTTCGGTTAGCACTTCACGGCTCGCATCGTCGTTGACAAAGATACACACCGCTTCACAGCCCTGTGCAACTTTTGCCGTTTTAGGGCTTAACAGAAAGTCAAAAAACTCCAGCTCGAAACCGAATTCTTTATTTACTAGTTCAAGATATTTGCGGTCATACTGTTTAGTACTATAAATCGCGAGCTTCATAGGGGTTTCTCCACCAGAAAAGTGTGATCATGATAGCAAAAATGAACAAAACAGACAAAGCGAACGACATTTAGTATGACAAATAAGCTGATGGCCTCAACGTGCACTTTTGCTGAACTAAAATTCAACACAACGGCTAGATTTATCTAGGATTTTGCCCGATTCGTTCAGATGTATCCATTATTATGATATGTTGCGGCAGATTATTAAAAAGCAAGGCGAATTATGATCAAGTGGCTCAAAAGGTTATTTGCAGCGCTGATCGCCATATTTTTGGCATTAACGTTTCTCTGGTTAACGGTGGCACATTGGCTACCGTGGGTAATAAAACAGTGGCTTCCTGCCGGAACGCGTGTGGAGTTTAGCGCTCGTCCGTATTGGTCGAACGGTGCATTGCATCTGCCGGGGCTAAGCTATCTAGCGGAGGATTGTCGTTTGGGCGATCTGTCTGCGGCACGTTTGCGCTATCAGCAAGGCCGCTGGCAAATGCTGGCAGACACGCTTGACGTAAATACCCAGTGTTTGGAAAAGCTCCCATCATCCGATACTCCCTCTGCACCGCTTGAGCTGGATAAAATTCAGCGCTCTTTACCGCTGTTTGACGTGGCGATAAATCATCTTGTCGTGAGCCCGTGGCAGGACTATGCCGGCGCCATCAGCGTGGTCAATAACGCCGATGGGCAGACGGTTCGCTACCGTAGCGATCGCCTTAGCCTTGATGCGCGTCTTGATGACAAACAAAAGCTGACGGTTAAAAAGCTTTCACTAAAAGTCCCTCAAACAGATCAACCGATTGAGCTGGACGGTGAGCTACAAATACCGCTGGATCTGGCGTCACTGCCGCGCAGTGGCAATATGCAGGCCCAGCTCAAAACGCCGTTTGTTGAGCAACCGCTGTTGCTGATTTCTGAATGGAAGAACAAACAAGGTAATTTGAAGATTGTTGCTAAGGGCGATAAAACGCCGTTGGCCGATTTGCCGTGGACGGTGAGCCGTCATGAGATCCACGTGAATAAAGGGCAGTGGCGTTGGCCTTATGCGCAGCAACCGTTGCAGGGCGGTATCGATCTCACCCTGACCAACTGGGATAAAAATTACCAGCAAACGCAAATTGAAGCGCGAATGAACGTGCTCACGCAGGGTAATCACGGCAAAGGTAACGTGGTCGTGAATCTTGGCCCAGGCAAACTCAGCGTGATCGATAGCAGTATGGCATTCCGCGTTACCGGTCTTGTGAATAGTCAAAACCTTTCTTTAACGGCGTCGATCCCCGGTTTACTGACCGGCAGCGTATTGAATCCTTTGCTGACGCTGGATAGTGGTTCACTGCTGCGGGCATGGGGGCGTTTAGACGATCAAACCACGCTGCAAGAAGCGCGTTGGCCGCTGGCAGGCATTAAGCTCAACGCGGAAGGTGTGACTGGTCGTTTGCAGGCGATCATGAAAGTCAAAGACAGCTACTGGGGTAATTTCAAATTGCACCTAGACGGTCAGGCGCAGCAATTCATGCCTGATAAAGGCCAATGGCAGTGGCAATATTGGGGTAACGGCGATTTACCACCGTTGGCAGCGAAATGGGACGTGGGTGGTCGTGGCGAATGGCTAGGAAATACCATCCGCCTGAATCAGCTCTCGACCGGATTTAATAAAATTCACTATGGCATGATGACGGTGGTCAAGCCGCGTTTAACCATTGGTCAGCCGATCGTTTGGGTTCGGGATGAAAAACAGCCGAAATTTACCGGTGCGTTCATGCTTGATACCCAAAAGGTGGAGCTGGAAAACGGCGGTTATCTCCCGCATGCCATTTTGAACCTTGCTGCTATCGGGACAGCACCGGATCAGTTCTTATTAAAGGGCGATCTTCACGCAGAACGCATTGGCCCTATTAAGCTAAATGGGCGCTGGGACGGGGAAAGACTGCGTGGTGAAGCCTGGTGGGCAAAACAACCCACGGCGGTATTCCAACCGCTGTTATCGCCCGATCTAAATATCACGCTGCGCGACGGTGATTTTTACGCACAGGCGGCATTCTCGGCCGCGCGAGAACAGGGCTTCGAGGCAGGCGGACACATGGTGGTGAAAAATGCCGGTATGTGGCTGAAAGACGGAGAGATGAGTGGATTAGATTTCATCATGGCCTATCGTCTGAAAAATGAGGTATGGCAGTTGGGAGCTAAACAGCCGATTAGCCTGCGGATTAAACACCTGTCTAACCTGTTTGAAATGAGCAATATTTCGGCTGACCTACAGGGCTACTATCCGTATAGCGATCGCGCTCCGTTGGTACTGTCAAACGTCGGTGTCGATATGCTGAAAGGCCACATTGGTTTTGATGCGCTGCGTCTTCCGCAACCGGCGTCAACGGTCTTGAGATTGAAAGATATCGATCTCAGCGTGCTGTTCACCGCGCTAAAACCAAAACAGTTTGCGATGTCAGGTCGGGTAGACGGTGAGCTGCCGCTGTATCTGAAAGATGCACAATGGCTTATTCGCAACGGCTGGATTGATAATGCGTCTATGCTGACGCTGCGTCTCGACCCTGATATGGCTGATGCGATGGCCGCTAACAACATGGCGGCAGGCGCTGCAATCGAATGGCTGCGTTATATGGAGATCAGCCGTTCGCGAGCCGAAGTTAATTTAAGTAATTTAGGGGTACTCACCATGGCGGCGACGATCCGTGGCGTGAATCCTCAGCAAAGCGCACACCGTGAGGTCGTGCTTAACTATCATCATGAAGAAAATATTTTCGAGCTTTGGCGGAGTTTACGTTTTGGCGATAATTTACAGGAGTGGCTGGAGCAAAGCCTCTCAACCCCTGCGAGGAGTGAGCATGAGCAACCTTAAGGTTTGGCTACTGGCGACGGCAGTCTGTGTACCATTGACGGGATGCATCCCCCGCATTGAGGTAGCCGCGCCAAAAGAGCCGATTACCATCAATATGAACGTCAAAATTGAACACGAAATTCATATCAAAGTAGATAAAGACGTCGAGAATTTATTGAAAACCCAGTCGGGGCTGTTCTAAGGAGAATCCGATGAGAAAGTCGTTAATCGCTCTGTTGGGTGCCGGTTTACTGTTTAGCAGCGCCGTTTTTGCGCTCACGCTCGATCAGGCCAAGCAGCAAGGCCGCGTGGGTGAAACCTTGAGTGGCTACATTGTGGCTATTAAACAGGACAAAGAAACACTGGCTCTGGTGCAACAAATCAATACTGGGCGTGCCGAGAAATATCAGGAAGTGGCGAACAATAACCATATCAGCCGGGAAGATGTCGCCAAAATGGCAGGGCAGAAGCTGGTGGAACGCGCTGCCTCTGGTGAGTATGTACGCGGTATCAATGGACAGTGGCTGCGAAAGCCCTAGTTTGAGTGACAGAAATACAGCCACAAAAAACGCGCTTCTGATCAAACAGAGCGCGTTTTTTATTTCTTGCTTACGACGTTATCCAGACACAGGCGTTAGAGGGTAAGCAATACTGAGAATACTTAAGCTGTAGCCAACTGATTAATCAGTGCTTTAGCATCTTGCTGCGCTTTGGTTGCCATCTCTGGGCCGTAAGCGATCCCTTCTTCAAACACGAATTCAACGTCGGTCAAACCAATAAAGCCCAAGAATACGCGCAGGTAAGGCGTTACCAAGTCGGTATTGGTATCTTTATGGATACCGCCGCGGCTGGTCAGCACATAAACTTTTTTGCCTTTCAGCAAGCCTTCAGGGCCTGCTTCGGTGTAGCGGAAGGTCACACCGGCACGCGCTACTAGGTCAAAATAGTTCTTCAACTGGGTTGGAATGTTGAAGTTATACATTGGCGCGGTAATCACGATAACGTCAGACGCTTTCAGCTCTTCAATCAGCGTATTGGATAATTCCAATGCTTCCTGCTGGCGTGGCGTTAATGGCGCATCAGAAGGTCGCAGCGCACCGACTAATTCACCGTCCAACACAGGAATTGGGTCTGCGGCCAGGTCGCGTACCTGAATTTTGTCGTCGCTGTGCTGCTGGCGCCATTGGTCAACAAAGTAATCAGCCAGAACGTTAGACTGAGAGTAGTTAGCCAGAATGCTAGATTTAAGAACCAATACGTTGCTCATGGTGATTTCCTTGTGACCTAATCGCTTAGGCTGTTTCAGACTATTTGTTGATATCAGGACGTGGTGTCCATCGCATGGAAGACACTTTATTCATAAAACCCCACCAGTGATAGCGCAATAATTCGAGCTCTTTGTTCAGTTTTATTGAATGTGATTAAGCGAGGCATCATTCACAGGAGTAGGGGACGTACGCGGTGACGAGAGAATACGTGGCTCAGGCTGCTGACAAACGCAGGCCTGTGATACAATTACAGATAGAATCCGTCATTAGAATGACGTTATTAAAAACAACAAA
Source organism: Hafnia sp. CBA7124 (assembly GCF_002355555.1). Lineage (NCBI taxonomy): Bacteria > Pseudomonadati > Pseudomonadota > Gammaproteobacteria > Enterobacterales > Hafniaceae > Hafnia > Hafnia sp. CBA7124. The sequence goes on from NZ_AP017469.1 coordinate 2,216,904, forward strand.
TAACGATGGTTTTACATTTTCACCTGTTGTTCGCCATCCGTTTCAAGGAATATTGATTGTGACATCCCCGCTAAGCGCCATCGCCTCGCAGCTTGATGAATTGATGCTGCGCGATAAACAGCGTCTGATGCGCCGCATACAGGGCGCCAAAAAGGTCAAAAAATCCGAAAGCCAACAGGCTATTGCCGATACCTTGGCTATCGATCTTGCTAACGCCATGCAGCGCGTTGAAGCGCGTCGCGCTGCCTGTCCTAAAATTACCTATCCCGAAAGTTTACCGGTTAGCCAGAAAAAAGATGACATCCTCGCCGCTATTCGCGACCACCAAGTGGTTATCGTGGCGGGTGAAACCGGTTCGGGGAAAACCACCCAGCTACCAAAAATTTGTCTGGAATTAGGGCGCGGAATTAAAGGGCTGATTGGCCATACTCAGCCGCGCCGTCTGGCTGCACGCTCGGTCGGCGATCGTATTGCCCATGAGCTAGACACGTCGCTCGGCGGTGCCGTTGGCTATAAAGTTCGTTTCAACGATCAGGTAAGTGACACCACGCTGGTTAAGCTGATGACAGACGGTATTTTGCTGGCTGAAATTCAGCAAGACCGCATGCTGATGCAATATGACACGCTGATTATCGATGAGGCGCATGAACGCAGCCTGAATATCGATTTCATCCTCGGCTATCTGCGTCAGCTTTTGCCTAAACGTCCCGATCTGAAAGTGATCATTACGTCGGCGACGATCGATCCCCAGCGTTTTTCTCGTCATTTTAATAACGCGCCGATTATTGAAGTTTCAGGCCGTACCTATCCGGTAGAAGTGCGCTATCGCCCGGTGGTTGATGATGCTGACGATGTAGACCGTGACCAGCTTCAGGCTATTTTTGATGCCGTGGATGAGCTGGGACGTGAGAGCCCCGGTGACATTCTGATCTTTATGAGTGGTGAACGTGAAATTCGCGATACGGCCGATGCGCTGACTAAGCTAAACCTGCCGCATACCGAGATTTTACCGCTCTATGCGCGCTTATCGGCCAGTGAACAAAACCGCGTTTTCCAAAGCCATCACGGGCGCCGCATCGTGCTGGCCACCAACGTGGCGGAAACGTCGCTAACCGTACCGGGGATAAAATATGTTATCGATCCGGGAACGGCGCGTATTAGTCGATACAGTTTTAGAACCAAGGTTCAGCGCTTGCCGATTGAGCCTATTTCTCAAGCCTCGGCGAATCAGCGTAAAGGCCGCTGTGGACGTGTTTCTGAAGGTATCTGTATTCGGCTATACAGCGAACAAGATTTCCTTTCACGGCCAGAATTTACCGACCCAGAGATCCTTCGTACCAACTTAGCCTCGGTCATTTTACAAATGACGTCGCTGGGACTCGGCGATATCGCCGCTTTCCCATTTGTGGAAGCGCCGGATAAACGCAATATTCTTGACGGTGTTCGTCTGCTGGAAGAGCTTGGTGCGGTAACCACTTCGGAGCAGGGGCATCAGCAGCTGACGCCAATGGGCCGTCAGTTGGCTCAACTGCCAATCGATCCCCGCTTAGCGCGTATGGTGCTGGAGTCACAGAAACATGGCGCGGTACGAGAAGTGATGATTATCACCGCGGGGCTGTCGATTCAAGATCCGCGTGAGCGCCCGAGTGACAAGAAGCAGGCCTCGGATGAAAAACATCGTCGTTTTGCCGACAAAGAGAGTGATTTTCTATCGCTGGTGAACCTGTGGGATCACCTAAAAGAGCAACAAAAAGAGCTCTCGGCCAACCAATTCCGTCGCCAGTGCAAAACCGACTACCTGAATTATCTGCGGGTGCGTGAATGGCAGGATATTTACACCCAACTTCGGCAGGTGGTTAAAGAGCTACGTATACCGATTAACTCGGTACCGGGTGATTTTCGCGGTATTCACTGCTCGTTGCTTAGCGGTCTGCTCTCGCATATTGGGCAAAAAGATGCAGATAAGCAGGAATTCACCGGCGCGCGTAATGCCCGCTTTGCGATTTTCCCCGGTTCGGCATTATTCAAGAAACCGCCAAAATGGACCATGGTGGCGGAGTTAGTGGAAACCTCCCGTTTGTGGGGGCGAATTGCTGCACGTATCGATCCCGAATGGATCGAACCTCTTGCACAACACCTGATTAAGAAAAGCTATAGCGAGCCGCATTGGGAGAAAGCCCAAGGTGCGGTGATGGCGACAGAAAAAGTCACGCTTTACGGGCTGCCGATTGTAGCTGCGCGTAAGGTGAACTATGGCAGCATCGATCCGCAGGTCAGTCGTGAGCTGTTCATTCGTCATGCGCTGGTGGAAGGTGATTGGCAAACGCGTCATGCCTTTTTCCGTGCGAATCAGCGCCTGCGTTCAGAGGTGGAAGAGCTTGAACATAAATCGCGTCGCCGCGATATTTTGGTCGATGACGAAACGTTGTTTAGTTTCTACGATCAGCGCATTGGTCATGATGTAGTTTCTGCTCGTCATTTCGATAGCTGGTGGAAAAAAGCCAGCCGCGAAGAGCCTGAGCTGCTCAATTTTGAAAAATCGATGCTGATTAAAGACGGTGCGCAAGGCGTTAGCGCACTCGATTACCCTAATTTCTGGCATCAAGGTTCATTCAAACTGCGTCTTTCCTACCAGTTTGAGCCGGGCACTGACGCCGATGGGGTGACGGTACATATTCCATTGGCGATCTTAAACCAGATTGAAGAGTCAGGCTTTGATTGGCAAATTCCGGGTATTCGCCGTGAGTTGGTGATTGCGCTCATTAAGTCATTACCCAAACCGATTCGACGCAATTTCGTGCCAGCGCCGAACTATGCCGAGGCTTTCTTAGCAAGGGCGACACCGCTTGAAATGCCGTTACTCGAGTCGATGGAGCGAGAACTGCGTCGCATGACCGGTGTGACAGTGTCACGTGAAGAGTGGCAACTCGATCAGGTTCCCGATCATCTGCGTATGACGTTCCGCGTTATTGACGACAAGAAGAAAACGTTGGCGGAAGGCAAGTCGCTGGAGGCGTTGAAAATCGAGCTCAAAGGACAGGTACAGCAGACGCTATCGGAAGTTGCAGATGATGGCCTTGAGCAACAAGGTTTGCACGTATGGAGTTTTGGCTCGCTTCCGCAAAGCTACGAGCAAAAGCGTGGCGGCTACTCGATGAAGGCGTTCCCCGCGTTGGTGGATGAAAAAGACAGCGTCGCTATTCGTCTCTTTGAAACTGAACAGGAGCAGCAGCAGGCCATGTGGCAGGGTTCGCGCCGCTTATTACTGCTGAACATTCCATCTCCGATCAAATATTTACATGAAAAATTGCCGAACAAAGCCAAGTTAGGCCTGTATTTTAACCCTTACGGCAAAGTGTTGGATTTGATTGATGACTGTATCGCCTGTGGAATTGACTCGTTGATTGCCAAGCATGGCGGACCTGCATGGAGTGAAGTAGGGTTTACCCAACTTCATGAACAGGTGCGTGCGGAACTCAACGATGAAGTGGTTTCTATTGCGCGACAGGTCGAGCAAATCTTGACGACGGCAAACGGCATTAATAAGCGCCTAAAAGGGCGCGTTGACATATCGCTGGCGTTAGCGCTGTCTGATATTAAAAGTCAGGTCGGCAATCTTATCTATCGTGGTTTTGTTACGGCAACGGGGGCAGCGCGTTTACCGGATGTAGAACGCTACCTGCATGCGATTGAACGACGCTTAGAGAAACTGGCGATTGACCCACATCGGGATCGTGCGCAAATGTTGAAAGTGGAACAGGTGCAACAGGCATGGCAGCAGATGCTTAACAAGCTACCGCCGCCGCGCGCCAACGAGCCTGAAGTGAAAGAGATCCGCTGGATGATTGAAGAACTGCGAGTGAGCTATTTTGCGCAGCAATTGGGTACACCGTACCCAATTTCAGAAAAGCGCATTATGCAGGCTATCGATCAGATTCTGGCTTAGCATTTTGTTGCATCAGGCGTTTAAGGCCGTCACTGAACGCGGTGACGGCCACCGCGCGATTATCGGCCAAATCACGATTCTCAGCGGCCGGTGCCGAACTTTGAATGGCTATCAGCCGCCAACCTGCATCCGTTGCCATCAGCAGCGGAGAACCGCTATCGCCAGGCAACGTATCACACTGATGGCTCAGCACGCCTGTTTGCGCCCAGCCCGTCACCAAGCAATTCTCATGGCTATACAAATCATCCAGATGATCCTGCGGGTATCCGGCCTGCGTCACTAAGCGTTTGTTCGCCTTCAATGCCGCCGTCAGCTGTTTGCTTGTACCTTGCCATAACGGCAGCGGCTCAATCGCCGGTAACCGATCGCTTTCGATTTCAACTAAACCATAATCTTGCTGAGCAGCGGAGGAGGGAACAATCCATCCCTCGCCGTCGGCTTTAAGCCGTTTGCCCAATTTGGGGTCAACCAGGGTGCGCAGCTGGGTAATTTCGTAGCGCCATTTCTGATTATGAGAGGAAAAACGTAGCGCGATTGCAGGATCAACTTTTCCCGGCGGCGCTAATAAACAATGTCCCGCCGTTAGAACTAAGCGTGATGTAATTAGCGTGGCGGTGCATAAATTCCCGCTCTCGGTTTCGATTTGCCCAATAGCATCCCACGGAGCTTGGGTCACATTGGTAATTTTGACGCGGTCATCTTTGCCATAGAAAAGCTGAATTTGCTGCGCGGGGGTCAGAACCTCATCATCAGCGACGGCAGGTTGGGTGGTAATGGCACAATATAAAACCGGAGCGCATAACGTAACGGTACGTAGTAATCGCATAGAGCGGAACCTAATTGCAGTCATCCATTTACTCTGTAGTTTAACCAAATGATTGATTACGGCGAGAAATATTTGCGTAACAGAAGTGAAATTCAGTTTTTTTCATGCACGCCCGTCTACAAATAGAAGCATGCCGTGATGATTCCGCACAGAATCAGGGATATCAGAAGAAGTTCAAAACCATAGCGTCGAAACATATGCCATCTCCGAACCCTTCGTGGCCGCTGAACCCTATGTTCTTAACGGTGTGTGCGGCTGAATTATTCTCAAATTCAATAGATGATTAATCTTAGTGGATAGCGTTTATAACGGCTGTGAGTGATTGGTTTCGGCATGTAACGCTTTGTACTCTGGATGAAAATAATTCAATAGTGCGCTATTGAATCACCCTAGATGCCTGACTATAGTGGAAAAAATGCCTAATTAACCCGTGAACAGCAGGAGAGTGCATGAGCAATCAGCAGAGTCATCATAATGCCGTCGATCGTCAATTTGCCGATCAGGCTAACGCTTATCTCAGCAGTGCCGTACATGCGCAGGGCAACGATTTAAAACGCCTTGCGCATCTGCTCAGCGGTGAAGACTTTGCGAGCGTACTCGATCTTGGTTGTGGAGCCGGTCATGCAAGCTTTGCCGTGGCGGCACAAGTTAACGACGTTGTAGCTTATGATCTCTCCGAAAAAATGCTCGCGGTGGTAAAACAGGCGGCAAGTGATAAAGGACTGACTAATCTGAGTACCGCGCAGGGCGTTGCTGAATCGCTACCGTTCGAGAATGAATCCTTTGATGTGGTTATCAGTCGTTATTCGGCGCATCACTGGTACGATGTTGGTAAGGCCTTACGCGAGGTTAAGCGCGTGCTTAAACCAGGGGGAAGGGCGATCTTTATGGACGTTGTGTCGCCTGGTCACTCTGTTTTAGATGTACATCTGCAAACGGTGGAGATTCTGCGCGATACGTCGCACGTGCGAGATTATGCGCCTGGCGAATGGTTAACGTTTTTCACCGAGGCGGGGCTACAAATCCAAACCGTTACGTCTGACCGTCTACACCTTGAGTTTGCTAGTTGGATTAGCCGCATGCGTACGCCAGAACCGCTGGTTACCGCGATTAGAATGATACAAGAAAGTGCTTCGGAAGAGGTTAAACAACATTTTGAAGTTCAGGCTGATGGCTCATTTACCAGTGATATCATGATGTTTGAAGTCGTTAAGGCTTGAAAATAGGCCGGAGTAAGTCTCCGGCTTAATTACACATCAACTTAGTTACAACATACATTGTAAGTTCTGTTAATACACACATGAAACCTCAGTGCAGCAATTGAATTTAGTGGAATATGAACGTACGCACGCCTAGCAAAACAATAGGCCCCTCATAAACAACGGATTCTGTTCTGAGAGGCCTTAGTGGTTAGCCTAAATAACGCTGCTCTAAATGACGACGGAAGAAGCTTGGGTTGAGTGTTTCCCCGCTGGCATTTCGGATCAGCGTATCGGTATCAAAGCGTGAACCATGCTGCCAGATATTCTGGCGTAACCAACCGGAGAGCGCAGAGAGATCGCCGCGCAGGATATGTTGGTCAAGGTCAGGGAGGGCATTTTTGGCGGAGGCGAACAGCTGAGCCGCATACATCGCACCTAAGGTATAGGTGGGGAAATAACCAAAGGCACCGTCGGTCCAATGGATATCCTGCATGCAACCATCTCGGAAATTACCCTGTGTGTTTAAGCCGAGGTAAGAGTGCATTTTTTCATTCCACAGTTCTGGAATATGCCGCACTTCAATCTCACCCTCAATCAGCGCGCGCTCAATTTCATAACGCAAAATGACATGGGCGGGGTAGCTAACCTCATCGGCATCGATACGAATAAAACCGGCCTCTACGCGCTGGTTCATGCGCAAAAAGTTACCTTGTTCAAAAGCAGATTGATCGCCGAAGGCTTTTTGCACATAAGGGCGTAAAAACTCAAGGAACGGTTCGCTGCGCGCCAGCTGCATTTCAAAAAATAAGCTTTGAGACTCATGGATTGCCGTTGAGCGAGCTTCGCCAATCGGCTGTCCAGCCCACTGTTTTGGCAAATTTTGCTCATAGCGGGCGTGACCTGTTTCATGCACGATGCCTAGCAACGCACTGAGAAAATCATCTTCGGTATAGCGTGTGGTAATACGCACATCTTCCGGTACGCCGCCGCAGAAAGGATGAGCACTCACGTCTAATCGGCCGTGATTAAAATCAAACCCGAGTACCTGCATGATTTCTATACCCAGAGCGCGCTGTTTATCAATTGCAAAAGGGCCCTGCGCGGTGAGTGTAGACTCCGTTTTCTGTTTTTCGACGATGTTTTTTAATAAATCAGGCAACCAGCTTTTTACATCAGCGAAGATCGTATCGAGGCGCGCGCTGTTCATGCCCGGCTCATAGAGGTCGAGCAACGCGTCGTAGCGGCTGACATTGGTTTTTTCAGCACGGATTTGCGCTTCTTCTCGGCTTAATTCCACAACCGGAGCAAAGTTTTTGACGAATCCAGCCCAATCATTTTCTGGACGCTGAGTGCGCCACGCGTGCTCGCATTGCATACCGGCTAATGATTTTGCCGAAACAAACTTTTCCGGCAAGATCACGGCCTGCTGATAGCGACGTGCAATTTCAGCAAGATTGGCCTGTTGTTCTGGGGTTAAATCTTCACTTTTCGCCTGTTCGATCCAGTCTGCAATCTGCGGCGCAGTTAACGTTTGGTGCATCAAAACGCTGAGTTCCGCTAGTGCTTCTGCTCGCGCCTGACTGCCACCGGCAGGCATTTGTGTTTGCATATCCCAACCGGTGATGGCTGAAAGATGCGAGAAGCGAGACAGGCGAGTAAACGTGTCGCGAAGATGCTGGTAGGCGTTTGTCATCGTAGGCTCCAAATGGGGTCTATACTCGTCAAACATAAAGCGCGGTATCTCTGCAGATGCACCGCCAATTATTGGGGAGTATAGAGGCAATAAAAATTATCAGCGGTTATCACTTTGTACATTGATAACTGGCACGGTATCAGCCTGACGGCGTGGCCAGGTAAAGAGCATGGAAGCGCCGCCCAGCGAGCTACCATTGGCAGAAATAGTCCCTTGGTAGGCTTGAGCAATGCTGTACACAATGGCGAGTCCAAGCCCGCAGCCACCGGTTGCCCGATCGCGGCTTGGGTCTAAGCGAACAAAGGGCTCAAAGACTCTTTCGCGTTCCTCTGGCGGAATCCCTGGGCCATCATCGTCAACCTGTAAACAGGCAATGTCACCATCCAACCACAGCCCAATGCGGAGTTTTTTCTGACTGTAGCGTAGGGCATTGTTCACTAAATTATCTAATACGCGTTCCATCAGCCGTAGATCGACCGCGCCAAAATCACCGACGTGAGGAATATCGAGCGTAATTTCATGCTCAGGATGAATCATCTGAAAATCTGCGATGCGTTCGGCTAGCCACTTAGGCAAATCAATGGCCTCTAGATTGGTTTCCACCTGAGGGCGGTCAAGGCGAGCGTAGGTCAGCAGCTCATCTATCAGTCCTTCGAGCTGCGCAATATCACGATTTAAAGCGGTTTGCTCTGATTCAGACAGATTTTCACTCATGGCTAAACGGTAGCGTAATCGAACCAATGGCGTACGCAGTTCGTGGGCTATGCCATCTATCAGCTGTTTTTTGCTGATGATGAGTGTGTTGATATTGTCGGCCATTTGATTAAAAGCCACGCCGAGCCGGTGCAGGCTCGACGTGGGCTCGAAATGCGTTCGCTCTTCAAGATGACCTTCACCCAAGCGCTGAGCCGCATTCTCTAATTTCAATAAATCCTGCCAATGTGGGCGCATCCAGAGAAAAACCGGTAGCGCTAAAGACAGCCCGATGAACAGCAACAGAGCCAAATCAAGCAGGCGCATTTCATGCAGATAGAAAAGGTACGGAATCGGGCCGACGGCTAAAACGTAGTGGCTACGTGGGATGCGTTGGATAAATGAATATTCACTATCCAAAGCCACAATTTCGCCATTTCTCAGTTTTTTTTCTAAATCAGAAGGGAGCTGACGTTTACCCAATGGCTCAATATGGAATTTAAACGAGAGATTCCAATCGAGTTTGTTAATGGTTTTATTCCAGTCTCGCGGGGGAATTTCGCGCAGCTCACTGCGGATAAGATAGAGCGAACTTTTCATCAGATCATCCATTGATTGGCGTCCGGCACGCTCGGCGGTGACCTTATAAACTAATCCAACCAGCATGGCCATCACCAGAAAGCAGACGAACAACAACAGATAAAACTGAACAAAAAGCTTTCTCATTGAAAATTATTCCCACGCATTCGGCGCAAATAGGTAACCTTTATTTCGCACGGTTTTAATACGGAACGGGTCGATTGCGTTGTCATCCAGTTTACGACGCAGGCGAGAAATCGCCACGTCGATGCTGCGATCCATGCCGTCATAGCTCACGCCGCGCAGGGTGAGCAGCAGGGCATCGCGATCCATAATGGTGCCTGCGTGGGTGGCCAGTTCCCACAGCAGATCGAAATCGGAGGTTGAGAGGTTAATATTCTTATCTTTCAACGTGACCTGACGATTTACAGGGTCAATACGCAACTGCCCAAAATGAATGCCGTTACGGGTATTCACCGGCGTCGCTTCGCTTTCTATTGCCTGTGGTTGATGCTGGCGTAAATGCAAACGCAAGCGCGCTAGCAATACCGCCGGCGGCGTCGTTTTTAGAATATAGTCATTGGCGCCCATTTCGAGCGACAAAATATGATTCATATCGCTGTCGAGTGAGGTGAGCAGCACGATGGGGCCTTTATACACGGGGCGTAAATCGCGGCATAACGTCATACCGTCTTTGCCAGGCAGCATAATATCCAGCAAAACCAAATCAGGGTTAAGGCGAGTAATCGTTTCCATTGCCGTATCACCGCGCGGCTCGATGGTGACATCGAGGTCGTGCTTGCCAAGGTATGCGGCAATAAGCTGTCCAACCTCTTGATCATCTTCAACAAATACAATGTTGTTCATAACGATTTCTATGCCTTCGCGTGGTAAAACGATTTTATATGAGTTTGCAAACTAACGCAGTGGACGCCCACCATCCACACTAATAGTACGACCAGTCACGAACCGACTGTTCAACAGAAACTCAATGGTATTCACTATTTCATGTTCACCCGGCGCTATTTTCATCAATGATTTGTCGAGCGCCTTTTGACGATACTCATCATCATCCAATGAATTAAACATGATTAGCGCGGGAGCAATGGCATTCACTTTAACTTCTGGCGCCAATTTCGCCGCAAAAGAGCGGGTCATGTTATCTAGCGCTGCTTTGCTTGCCGCGTAAGCGATATGCTTGGCACTGCCGCGTTCCACCACATAATCGGTGATATGGACAATGTCGGCTCCCGCTTCGCCTTGCCCAACCAGCAATGGCTCCAACAGTTGATTAAGAAGATAGGGGGTATAGACATGAATTTGCAGCATGGCGGCCAACGTTTGCTCGGGCGCGGTCTCTGGTGATTCAGCCAACCATGCACTGGCGTTATGAATAACCGCACGCAGTTTGGGCGTGTGAGCTTTAACCAGTTCGGCAAAACGATAGATTTCGTCAGTTTGGGTGAAATCACCTTGAATGCAAACCGCACCCGCGTTGCGTAATCCTTCTAACGCTGGGTATTCGCTGCGATAGGCCACAATCACAGCGGTTCCCTGTGACAACAATGCATGCGCTAATGCCAGCCCGATTCTGCGGGCACCTCCAGTGATTAAGACGGGGGAGGAGTAAGCATTGGTCATGTATTCAGTCCCTATGTTTAGTGGCTTTGGCATAATGCAAATGTTGCCGCAGATTATGCCACTTGTTGTAGTTGTTAGCACATAGAGAAACGTATCGGAATGACTAATTGGATAAGGGAGTCGCGTTGCTTTAGAGCATCAGCGATCCCGCCATCAACGGCGGGAAACGGTGATATGTCTATACGGTTAATTCATTAACCACGTCGGCCACGCTTTTCACTTCTCGGATACTGCCGATACCGGTACCCAGCGAGATATAACCTTCATCGGTATTGCCCTCAAGCATGCCAATTCGTAAACCGCGCAAGCCGCCCATCACTTTACCGATCTCTTCGTTACTGGCACCCGCTTTATCCATCGCCACCAGTTTTTCTGTCAGCTTGCCGGGCAGGGAGCGATAGTAGGCGGGTTGAGTGCGGAAAAGCTGCATATCCAATCCGTCAGAATGGATAATTTTATCTTTTACCGACTGGGGAAAACGGCTTTCCTCGGTGCTGATAAATACTGAACCCGCAAAGACGCCGCTAGCGCCAAGGGCGTGTGCGGCTTTAGCCGTTCGGCTATCGGTGATGCCGCCAGCCGCCAAAACAGGCACGTTTTTTACCGCATCGGCAATGAGCGGTACCACGGAGAATGTGCCTAAGGCTTTGCCGGGTAACGTTCCGCCTTCATCAAAACCGGTTGCCACAATAATATCTGCACCGGCGGCTTCAGCAATACGGGTATTTTCTGGCGTTGGGTTGAGGTCGCGATAGATGATCGCAATACCGGCGGCTTTTAATTCGTTAAACAGCGCGGGGATGACTGCACCTTCGCCATACGCGGTATAAACCACGACTTTTACGCCTTCTTCTTTAATAACCTGCAGGATAGGCGGCGTCCAAATGTCATTCTCAGGAGAGGGGATCAGGTTAACGCCAAACGGTTTTTCAGTCAGCGCTTTAGTTTTTCGAATCTCTTCGCGCATTTTTTCAGCCGTTTCATGCGGCGTAGATACCGCCGTTTCAGCCGTTAAACCCGCATTGAGGCCTAATACACCCAGGCCTCCTGCGTTGCTGACCGCCGCAACTAAACGGCCGTCGGTAAGCCAAGATAGCGGCCCCTGAATCACAGGTTTTTCTATACCTAAGATTTGGCAGATACGATTATTTTGCATAACACAATGTCCTTCTGAAGAACGCTTCAGACTGGTTTTTAAGAGTGGGGCAAGTCTAGTGAGTTTTATTGTTGAGAAAAATAGCAATACTGATACATCACTATTATTAAATATGTAACAATAAACCTATCAATACTCGCGTTCCGCGATTGACCTCACAGCGAATAAAGCGTGCTATGCAAATTAATCTTTTTGAATTAATTAAAATTTTTATCGAGATCGTTGAGTCTGGCAGTTTTACCCGCGCGGCAGAAAACCTACAAATTCACCGTCCCGCGGTGACTAAAGCTTTGCAGCAATTAGAGCAACACAGCGGCGTGCGCCTGTTACAGCGCACGACACGCCAGATAAACCTGACGCCCGAAGGTGAAGATTTTTATCAACGCAGCAAGCCATTATTGGCGCAGGCGGATGATTTACTTGAATCCTTTGCACCAGATCGCCCTTTATCTGGGCAGCTACGCGTGGATATGCCGATCTCATTTGCCGCCTTGCGCGTAGTACCTAATTTGCCGGACTTTTATCGTATGCACCCCAATATCGAAATTATTCTCAGCTGCTCCGATCGTCGCCGAAATATGCTTCGTGAAGGTTTGGACTGCGTCTTGCGAATGGGAGAGCTAGAAGACGGCGACTATATCTCACGCCCGCTGGGCAATATTGACATGCTCACCTGCGCCAGTCCCGCCTATCTCGCCGCGCACGGTAGGTTAGATACCCTCGAAGACCTACAGCATCATCAGGCCGTTAACTGGGTGAATAGCAGTAGTCGTCAGTCAATGCCGTGGATATTCAAAACAGAGACAGGAACGACAGAAATTCACCCGCCGGGTAAACTGGTCATGGATAATTCTGAAGCCTACATCGTTGCAGGCCTTGCTGGCTTAGGGCTTTTACAGGGCATGCGCTTTTTTCTACAGCCTTATCTCGACAGTGGGCGACTGGTCGAGGTGTTGCCTAACTATCCAGTCCCGCACCGCAAGCTGTCGCTACTTTATCCACACCGCCACCTTTCAAGAAAGGTACGCGCATTTGCTGAATGGCTTGAGGCATTGTTGCGGAAAAGTTAATTTGGATTAATTTCCCGCCAAAAATAAAATACTGTACATCCGGATTTAGAATTTATAGAACGAAGTCATTAGGTATTGAATCTAGTGATATCCACTTTTAAAAAATATTCTGACGGATGAGTATAGCGTCACTTAAATATAAGTTAGATGAATTAAAAGAAACGTTTTATTAGGTTGAATAAAATCGCTGAGCTTAAAATTTATTTTATCCCCTGAGTAGTTACTTCACGTTATAAAAAAAGAAACGCAACAGGGCAGTGGAGTGCGGCTAAGGGCAGCCAGCGCCCAGTGCAGCACGGAGAAGGCTGTCAGCGTTACCCATAACATCCGCAATTCACTGGTACTATGAAGGTAATATATTAAGTGTTAATAATGTAAAATCAAATTAACAAATAAGTTAAATTTTTAATGAGACGATAAAATAATGAAACAGCGATGATGATATTTATATTTATTATATTAAGTTTCATTTTTCATATGGTTTTCTATTTCAGAAAATGCCATTATGGGTTGGACGTTAAAATATAATTATGACTGATTGCGTCTGCATTTTTAATCATTAAATTATTCTTTGTGTGTATGTGTCGCTGTCTTACAGAGGGGAGGCTAAGGAAATGTCCGGTATTCATTCGACCGTCGGTGATAGAGAAACACTTTGTTTTGATTACACGCGGTTTCTGTCAGCTTCCTGTGACAAGCACTGGAGTTTCTTAGACGCAATCTACGGCGTGATGCCATTATTTGGTATGGTGACGCGTTCCCAGAATCGCTGCTCAGAATTCAAATCGATTGAAAATCTTAATGTGCAGATCCGCCAGCTCGCGATGCAGGTGCTTTCTACTCAGGTCAGTGATGAAACGAATATTATCCGTCTCATTGAATTGGTGAAAAGCCAAGGATTGCAGGAGCTAGATATCCAGCTGCCTTATGCGCTCGAAGATGAACAGTTAAAGGTGATTAAGGCCGAATGTCGTAATGCGGTTAGCATGACTCAAGATGACGAGCGTTTACACGTTGTTATTGCGCCCAAATGATCTAACAAAATAACGTATCCAAAATTGAAAAGGTGGCCTGAGCCACCTTTTTGCGTTTCTACAGACTAGCCAAACATAAACCATGCAGCTGGGAAGGTTGCAAGCAGCAGCAGGAAGATGCCCATGCGCTCCATTCCGCACAGATCTTTTTTGCTCTCTAAACCACGACGAGCAAACATAAAGACCAACAGACCGGGCGCATACAGCATGACAGACATCAGCAGATGTGTGATGCCGGAAGCATAAATCAGCCATAGACCATAAGCACAGGCGCCGTAGGCGGCAAACATAATTCGTTTGTCTTGCTTCTGACGACCCACTTTTAACAGGAACGCGCCGACTAAGAAATAAGGCACCAAGATCATCTCTGAAGCGATTGTCAGCAAGTTATTGTAGTTTGCTCCCGTCAGCCAGATGATAATCAGCGTAACTTGAACCGCACCATTGGTTAGCCAAAGCGATGACGCAGGGGCTTCCTTGCTATTTTGTTTACCGAAAATCTTAGGGAATGCGCCTTGCTGAGAGGCGAGGAAGGGCACTTCCGCAGCCATAATCGTCCAGCTCAAGTAGGCACCGCACACTGATACAATCAGCCCGGCGGCAATAATAATCTCACCGATTGGCCCCATCATATTCACCATCAAACCGGCCATGGATGGATTGCGGATTTCAGCCAGTTCAGCGCGAGGCATCACACCCAGTGAAAGCAGGGTGATGAGCAGGTAAACCACTAACGCCGAAATTACGGCCAGCATGGTGGCTAAGCCAACATCTTTCTTATGCTTGGCGCGTGCAGAAACCACCACCGCACCCTCGACGCCGATGAATACCCATAGCGTGTAGAGCATCGTGTCTTTTACCTGTTCCCAAACAGGAACACCCAGTTTGATGCCGGTAAAATCAATCTTGAAAGTATCAAGCTTGAACGCCATCGCGGCGAGAACCACAAACAGCCCCAGAGGCAATAGCTTAGCCAGCGTCGCGGCTAGGTTGATGCCCGCTGCCGTTTTCACCCCGCGTAGGATCAGGAAGTGAACCACCCAAAGCAAAATAGACTCGCCGACGATAGCCTGCCACGTATTACCGTCGCCAAAGACAGTATGACCCGCCGAATCAGTGAAGAAACTCAGGGCAGCAAAAACGATCACCAGATATGACACGTTCGCAATAACCGCGCATAGCCAATATCCCCAGGCTGAGCAAAAACCGATCAGCTCACCGAACCCTTCTTTGGCGTAAGTAAAAATACCGCCGTCTAAGTCAGGGCGAAGTCTGGTCAGTAACAGCATAGCGAAGGCGAGGAACAAAATGCCAACGCCGGTGATAGTCCAACCGATCAGCAATGCGGCGGGACTGGCTACGGCGGCCATATTTTGCGGCAGACTAAAAACGCCAGCCCCTAGCATAGAGCTGAGTACCAGAGCCGTTAGGGCGGTGAGTCCGAGTTTTTTATCCAATGCGAAGTCCTGAAGCCAGTATGATTAACTGTTTGATAACATATGATTAGTTTAAATACGGTTATGCGTTCAAATACGCAAAACATTAAACCGTAAAAGTGGCGCAGATTGTACGAGTTGAGGGATGGGGGTGCAATGGATGAATATGCGTTTTATGCAAAAAAGTATGCAATTGTTAGCTGATGTTTTCTGCAGATACGTTTCGTTGCCGTGACACAAATAATTACGCCAATAAGAAAGGGCAGCCAATGGCTGCCCTTAAGACATAAGACAGTGCGATTATTTGAACAGATCGGCACTGATGGTGAGGTTACCACCGCTCTTATTCTGCCACTGACGCGTAATGTGGTAGTACTTCGCACCTTTCTTCGCTGCGCGTTTAGCCACTTCAGAAGACACATCGGTCATGCTGTTGAAATGCCCAGTGAAGGTGACTGAGTCAAATGGAACCATTTGAGCCGCGGTAGTGTTGTTCACTTCCTGAATCTGCGTACCATCTAGCAGCGTAACGGTATAGCGCTTGCCGGTAGACGACTGGGTTTCGAAGAAGCGGCCTACGCCAGTGCTTGGTGTGCCTGATGAAGCTACGCCAGGGATCTCAACGTTGGCAGCGGCTGCGCCACCGGCAGCCAGTGCGGCTTTACCTGCTTCAGAATCGGCAGGGATCGCATCTGGACTCTGAACCTGACGTTTCGGCGCATCAGCTTTATAGATGTAGGCTGTAATATATTGGTTGCCGCCGCTGTTGGCATCAATTTGGCGCACGATAAAGTAGGAATCTGCGCCTTTCTTGGCCGCTGCACGGCTAATCGCATCGGTCACATCAGGCTGACTGCGGAAGAAACCGCTGACGGTAACGGTGTCATAAGGCTGTAACAGATAAGCCTCTGTCTTAGGCAGCTCTTTAACACCGTTGAATACGCGATAGTTTGTGGTTTGTTTCACGGTTTCAGCGTCTTTCTTATACACATCTGCCGTTACGCGCCAGTTACCGCCGTTATTGCTGTTATTGATGTCCTGAATATAGAAATAGTCTGCGCCCATGCTATCAGCCCGACGAGACACCGCGCTTGCCGCATCGTTGATCGCATTAAAGCGGCCGCTAATGGTTACTCGTTCAAATGGCTTCAGTTCGGAGGCTTTCTCTGGTGTGAGTTCCTGTGCGGCCTGAACAGACAGCGCAGTAAGAGACAATAACGCTGATGCAATAATGGTGGTTTTCAGCTTCATAAAAAATCCTTTACGCCTTTTTGCATTGACGAGTATTGCAGGCAGAACCGTTTCGTCTTTTAACAGTTGTTTCTGCTGATGCTCAACTTATCGTAGTGACAATGTATGTAAAAAATAATGGGGCAGATTATTACATGTAATAAGTTGTCATGCCTCAGTAATTTATGCGTACTCAGTGATATGGTTACCAAATCGCATTTTTGCTTCATTCTAGATTACGCGCAAGAAATCCGCGCAGCGCCCAGAATAGCATTCAAGTGTTAAGTTTGTGTTAACGTAAGATTCAAGTTCATGATTAAAAGGCTCCATGCTAATAGTCTGGCTAATATCTACCCACTCTTTTGACCGTGAAATCAAGATATTAAGACCCGTTTTCACAATCTTTCTACTAATCCTGAACATAAAGCGATAAATTTTATTAAATATGGCCTGCAAACGCATGGGAACAGTGGATCATCAGTTATATTTTCAGTAGGTTATAGGTAGCTATGTATACCTAAAGTAGCGAGAGTTTCGACTCTGTGTAAAAAAGGTATAGCAAACACTGAGCTGTAAGGCTCTGACGGTCATCGCTATCTCAGGATGACGCTCATCTTATTGACAGGTGAAAAGGGAAGATTATGCGTATTGGTATACCCAGAGAGCGGTTGGCCAATGAAGCCCGTGTAGCAGCCACGCCGAAAACGGTAGAGCAGCTACTGAAATTGGGTTTTACCGTGGCGATCGAAAACGGTGCTGGCAAATTAGCGAGCTTCGATGATGCGGCATTCCAGCAGGCTGGAGCCGAAATTGTTGGTTATGAAGATATTTGGCAATCTGACGTCATTTTAAAAGTGAATGCGCCAGAGGATGAAGAAATTGCTCTGATGAATCCGGGCAGTACTTTAATCAGCTTCATTTGGCCTGCGCAAAACCAAGATCTACTACAAAAATTGGCAGAGCGTCAGGTTACCGTCATGGCGATGGATTCCGTGCCGCGTATTTCTCGCGCCCAATCCCTCGACGCCCTGAGCTCCATGGCAAACATCGCGGGTTATCGTGCCATTGTTGAAGCCGCGCACGAATTCGGGCGCTTCTTTACCGGACAGATCACCGCCGCAGGTAAAGTTCCTCCTGCCAAAGTGATGGTCATCGGTGCTGGCGTGGCTGGTTTAGCTGCGATCGGTGCAGCGGGAAGCCTAGGTGCCATAGTTCGCGCCTTCGATACACGCCCTGAAGTGAAAGAGCAGGTGCAAAGCATGGGCGCTGAGTTCCTTGAGTTAGACTTCGAGGAAGAGGCTGGCAGCGGCGATGGCTACGCTAAGGTGATGTCTCCGGCATTCATTAAAGCCGAGATGGAACTGTTCGCCGCTCAGGCGAAAGACGTGGATATTATCGTTACCACGGCGCTGATTCCGGGTAAACCTGCTCCACGCTTGATTACCAAAGAAATGGTTGAATCCATGAAGCCGGGCAGCGTGATTGTCGATTTGGCGGCGCAAACCGGTGGTAACTGCGAATTGACCGTCGCGGACACGGTAACCGAAACGCCAAACGGCGTGAAAATCATCGGCTATACCGATCTGCCAAGCCGGTTGCCAACGCAGTCTTCTCAGCTTTATGCCACCAACTTGGTAAACCTGTTAAAACTGCTGTGCAAAGAGAAAGACGGCACGCTTAACGTTGATTTCGACGATACCGTTATTCGCGGTGTTACCGTCGTTAAAACCGGTGAAGTGACGTGGCCAGCACCGCCAATTCAGGTTTCTGCTCAGCCAAAAGCGAAAGCAGCTGAACCTGTTGCGGCCAAAGAGCCAGAGAAACCGGCTTCTCCATTCAAAAAATATATCATTCTTGCCGTCGCCATTATCCTGTTTGGTTGGCTGGCGAATGTCGCACCAAAAGAGTTTCTTTCGCACTTTACCGTTTTCGCGCTTTCGTGCGTGGTCGGTTATTACGTTGTGTGGAATGTCAGTCACGCACTGCATACGCCATTAATGTCGGTAACCAACGCGATTTCAGGGATTATCGTTGTGGGGGCGGTGCTGCAAATTGGCCACGGCGGCTGGATCACTTTCTTTGCTTTTATCGCCGTGCTGATTGCCAGCATTAACATTTTTGGTGGATTCACCGTGACTCAGCGCATGCTGAAAATGTTCCGCAAGAACTAAGGGGTAACACATGTCTGGAGGATTAGTTACTGCAGCATACATTGTTGCCGCAATCCTGTTTATTTTTAGTCTGGCGGGTCTGTCTAAACACGAAACGTCCAAGCAGGGTAATATTTTTGGCGTAGTCGGGATGGCCATTGCGTTGATCGCAACCATCTTTGGCCCCGATTCCAGCAACGTTGGCTGGATCATCGTTGCCATGGTGATCGGTGGTGCCATTGGTATCTATCTGGCGAAGAAAGTCGAAATGACCGAAATGCCAGAGCTGGTTGCCGTATTGCACAGCTTCGTGGGTTTAGCGGCCGTACTGGTCGGCTTTAACAGCTTTATCGAGCACCAGCCGGGTTCAATGGAACATGTGATGGAAAACATCCATCTGACCGAAGTGTTCCTCGGCATCTTCATCGGTGCGGTCACCTTCACCGGTTCTATCGTCGCATTTGGTAAACTGCGTGGCACGATTTCATCTAAGCCACTGATGTTACCAAGCCGTCACAAGCTGAACTTGGCTGCGCTGGTAGTCTCTTTCCTGCTGATGGTATGGTTCGTTAATACCGGTAGCACCAGCGTTCAGGTCATGTGCGTACTGCTGATGACAATCATTGCGCTGGCGTTTGGTTGGCATTTGGTGGCCTCAATTGGCGGCGCAGACATGCCGGTTGTGGTTTCTATGCTGAACTCCTATTCCGGTTGGGCCGCAGCGGCTGCGGGCTTCATGCTCAGCAACGATTTGCTGATTGTAACCGGTGCGTTGGTGGGGTCTTCCGGTGCCATCCTGTCTTACATTATGTGTAAGGCGATGAACCGCTCGTTCTTCAGCGTTATTGCCGGTGGTTTTGGTACCGATGGTTCATCCACGGGTGAAGATCAGGAAATGGGTGAGTACCGTGAAACCACGGCTGAGGAAGTGGCTGAGCAGTTGAAAGGCTCTTCATCTGTGATTATCACCCCAGGCTACGGTATGGCCGTGGCTCAGGCGCAGTATCCGGTGGCAGAAATCACCGCGAAGCTGCGTGCCATGGGCGTAAAAGTTCGCTTTGGTATTCATCCCGTTGCCGGTCGTTTGCCTGGTCACATGAACGTATTGCTGGCAGAAGCAAAAGTCCCGTATGACATCGTGCTAGAAATGGACGAGATAAACGACGACTTTGCTGATACCGATACCGTTCTGGTTATTGGCGCGAACGACACGGTAAACCCAGCGGCAATGGAAGATCCACGTAGCCCAATCGCCGGTATGCCGGTGTTGGAAGTGTGGAAAGCGCAGAATGTTATCGTCTTCAAGCGCTCAATGAATACCGGCTATGCTGGCGTTCAAAACCCATTGTTCTTCAAAGACAATACCCAAATGCTGTTTGGTGATGCGAAAGCCAGCGTAGAAGCGATCCTTCGCGCGCTGTAATTGCCTGTAATAAAACACAAGGGCCGCAATAGCGGCCCTTTTTACATCTATCGTCTAGCGGCTTAGTTATTCGTCATCATGTTCATCGTCGTCATCTAATTCAACGGGCGACTGGAAACCATCAGGCTTAATGGCCAGCAGGTCACATTTCAGATGGTCGATCACATGTTCTGCGGTATTGCCAATAAATGCCGCGGAGATGCCGGTTCGCCCTAGCGTACCAAGCACCACAACGCCCGCGTTCAAATGGTCGGCAACGTCAGGGATCACTTCTTCAGGCAGGCCTTTTTCGACATGCGTACATTCTTCTTTCATGCCAAATTTCTGCCGCAACGCTTTCATCGCCAGCAGATGCTGTCCGCGAATCGCATCGTTATAAATACTCGGATCAAAGTCCGGCAGTTCGATGGCGATATTAATTGGCGTAACCGGGTAGGCACCAACCAAGTGCAGAGAAGTATGGTCCACGTGCTCCGCCAGTTCGAGCGACTCTTTCACTAATTTAATGTTTAGCGGGTCATGATAGGGCTCTTCGCTCGACAGATTGACCGCCACCAGCGCTGTACCGTGCTGCGGCCATGGCTGGTCTTTGACCATCCACACAGGGCAAGGACATTTACGTAATAAATGCCAATCGGTAGGGGTGAAAATAACGGACTCCAAGCGATCGTGCTGATGTGCCATCTTGAGCAGCAAATCGTATTTACCGCTGATGACTTCCTGAATAATCGCTTCAAAAGGACGGTTATGCCAAACCACCTTGATATCAATTGGCACGCCAGCTTCCAAATAATAGCGACACTGCTCTTTGATCCACGCCGAACGCTGGCTGATAACGCCCTGACGCATAGAGGTGCGCTCATTTGGCGACAACAGCGTTGTCATTTCGTAGGAAAAATCATAGATAGACAGGAACGCAGTAATGCGCCCACCGTTTCGTTGGACCAGATAAACAGCACGACGTAACGCCGGTTGATCATCCTGATTGGGGTCAATAGCCACCAGAAGATTCTGATACTTCGCCATACCGCCTCCTCGCTAACCCAAAAAATGTGCGCATGGCACTGTTTTATCGTCCAAGGGACAAAACCATACAATAGGCCTTACTCGTTAAGAGTAAACCATGATGCGCAAACAAAGTAGGGGAAGGAAGAGAACCGGATCAACTAATCAGAAAAAATGCTTTCAGAATAATGATCCGGTTGGATATGAAGATTACTCGTTGGTTGAGCGAGGGTTGCCTGCCAACAGCGAAAGGGCGTCTACGTCTTGAATGGTGATGTATTTGCCCTTAACGCTTAAAATTTCACTCTTCTGGAAACGACCCAGCAGACGGCTGATGGTTTCAACGGTCAGACCCAGATAGTTACCGATGTCGCCACGCGTCATGGTCAAACGGAACTCACGCGGTGAGAAGCCACGCTGGGCAAAGCGGCGAGAGAGGTTATAGATGAAGGCTGCCAAACGTTCTTCGGCATTTTTCTTCGACAGCAACAGGATCATGTCCTGATCGCCTTTGATTTCACCGCTCATTAAACGCATCATCTGCTGACGCAGGCTCGGCATTTTACCTGAGAGATCGTCCAGTGTTTCGAATGGGATCTCACAAACCATTGAGGTTTCAAGTGCCTGAGCAAAACTTGGATGTTGCTGGGTACCGATAGCATCAAAACCCACCAGATCGCCCGCAAGATGGAATGCGGTAATCTGTTCATCACCTTGTTCGGTAATGGTGTAGCTCTTGATGGTTCCGGAGCGAATGGCATACAGCGATTTCAGCTCGTCACCGGCTTTAAACAACGCCTGACCTTTCTGAATCGGCTTTTTACGCTCAATGATATTGTCAAGCTGATCCAGCTCGTGCTCATTAAGAGTAAAAGGAATGCACAGCTGGCTAATGCTGCAATCCTGACAATGGATCGCACAACCGCCAGACTGGATACGACGAATGACGCGCTTTTCCGGAATCATAGGTAATGCCCAAGCAATATTGATATTGGTCAATTTTAACATCTTTTAGGGCAGAGAATAAACCCTGTTGTTGATCCAAACGATAATTCCACGATTAAGTCAGCCTAAATTTAAGAAATGTGACCGAAATTAAGTTCTTTTTATGTGACAACGTCACTCAATAAGCGTGAATTTGTTGTTATGTTGTGAGTGAATTATTTTCAGTGTTAAATTTTAGCAAAGAAAATAACCATTTAGTTTTCTGCATGAAGTCGAAGTTTCATCGATAAAAGTCAATGGCGGTGCGGTTTTGAGCGTAGCATGTAAACCTTGAAGGTTAATAATTTGTCTCTATTCGTGAAATAACGGTAGCGCAGCCTAAATGAAGTTTAAATAATTTCTCTCAATGAATATTTTTTTCCTTTTTTGCGAACTCACGACAAAAATGAGCAAAAGAGAAACAGAAAATACCAGCATGCAGCTCACTTAGTTCAATAAGCTATATCAGACCATTTTTGATTATTTGGCCCGTACAGCAAAACGCTTTAAAAATGGCGGATGTTTTCTTGTTTAAAGAAAGGCCATGAACTTCCAACAACTGAAGATCATCCGCGAGTCTGCGCGTTGCAACTTCAATCTCACAGAAGTCGCTAACATGCTCTATACCTCTCAGTCGGGAGTTAGTCGCCATATCCGTGAGCTAGAGGATGAGCTGGGGCTGGAGATTTTCGTGCGCCACGGCAAGCGCATTCTGGGGCTTACAGAACCGGGGAAGGCGCTGCTGACGGTCGTTGAACGAACATTGGACGAGGCTAGCAATATTCGGCGCATTGCAGAGGACTTCACCCAGCAATCGTCAGGTATTCTGGTCATCGCCACCACACACACCCAAGCGCGTTACAGCCTGCCTCCGGTATTGAAAAATTTTCGTCAGCGATTTCCACAGGTGCGCTTAGTGCTCAATCAAGGCTCGCCGCAGGAAATTCGCGCCATGCTACATAACGGCGATGCCGATATTGGTATCGCCAGTGAGTGTTTAACGGAGTCGCCTGCCATTGCCGCTTTTCCGTGGTTTAACTGGCAACATGCGCTTTTAGTTCCACGAACTCATCCGTTGGTTGAATTGCCGATTACGCTGGAGAGCGTGAGCCAATTTCCGTTAATAACCTATCGGCAAGGCATCACTGGGCGCTCACGTATCGATCAGGCGTTTAGCGCGGCGGGGCTAGCGCCTGATATCGTGCTTAGCGCTCAGGATTCGGACGTGGTCAAAACCTACGTTGAACTGGGTTTTGGCGTTGGGATACTGGCTGAACAGGCGTGTCAGCAGGGGGCGACTCAGCAACTGGTCACGCTTGATGCAAGCGCTCTTTTTGCGCCAAATACGGCGTGGATTGGGGTGAGGAAAGGGCAGATTCAGCGTGATTATGTCTGGCAGCTCATTGAATTATGTAATCCAGCATTAACTCCTGCGCAAATAAAAACGCAGGTGATGCAGTTTGAAGACCCATCGATTATTGATTATCAAATTTGATTTCAGCCATTGAACATTACGGTGGTGATAGCCCCGTATAAAGCGTGAGCTATCACCACACTTGCCGAATTTCAAAAACCGCTAGCGATGATTTAACCGCTTTGACAGCTTGTCTCCGCTGAACTGCAACACGGTAACCAATGCAACCAGCGCCACAATCACCGTAAACATAACCTGCGTATCAAAGCGCTGATAACCGTAGCGATAGGCTAAATCACCCAGCCCACCGGCACCGATGGCACCGGCCATGGCGGAGGCGTTGATCATGGTCACCAACGTGATGGTGAAACCACTGACAATGCCCGGTAATGCCTCGGGCAGTAAAACGTGCCAAATGATGTGCAGTCGCTTGCAGCCCATCGCCTGTGCAGCCTCCACTAAACCATGATCAACTTCCCGCAGGCTTACTTCTGCGATACGCGCAAAGAAGGGCGTTGCGGCCACGGTCAACGGCACCACGGCGGCCCAAACACCGTAGGTCGTTCCGACAATTAATCGCGTAAAAGGGATCAGCGCAACCATCAGAATTAAGAAAGGCACGGAGCGAAATAAATTCACAAACCAGCCCAATACCTGTTGTATCCGCGGCGCTTCATAGAGTCCGTTACGGCTGCACACCACCAAAATCACAGCCAGTGGGAGGCCAATCAGCAGCGCCAGCAGTGATGAAACGCCCACCATCAATAGCGTATCAATAAATCCTTGCCACAAACGATCAAGCTGAATAGACATAGCCTAATGCCTCCACGCGGGTAGCGACTTTTTGCGCTTTGTTTATCAGCGCAGTAGCACCGAATTGGGGAATAGCGGTCAGTAAAACGCTGCCTACAGTACGCTGTTGGATGACATCCAGAGAGCTGCTGATAATCTGCACGTCATGGCCTAAGGCCTTCACCAAGGCACTGAGGTTTGGGCGGCTGGCTTCAAATCCACTGTAGCTGAGCCGTAACAACAGCGCATCACGTGCAGATTTTGGGTGCGGATGTAGTTGAGCTTGGATATTTTCCGGCAGATTCTGCCTCGTCGGGGTAAGCAATGTTTGCGTGACCTCATGTTGAGGCTCACCAAAAACCTGCCAGACATCGCCGGATTCAATCATTTCGCCGTGTTCGAGGACGACTACGCGGTCGCAGATTTCACGGATCACTTCCATCTCGTGGGTAATCAGTACAATCGTGAGCTTTAACGCTTGGTTGATGCTTTTAAGCAATGCCAGAATAGAATGCGTAGTCTCAGGATCGAGCGCCGAAGTGGCTTCATCGCACAGCAAAATCTCGGGATCATGCACTAAGGCTCGAGCAATACCCACGCGCTGTTTTTGTCCCCCTGAAAGCTGCGCTGGATAAGCATTGTGTCGCACCTCTAAACCTACCAACTTCAGCAGGCTATCGACCTTTAATTTTCTTGCCGCTGCGCTTACGCCCGCGACCTTGAGCGGCAACTCGATATTTTCACGTACGGTTTTGGCCGAAAGTAAGTTGAAGTGCTGAAAAATCATGCCGGTACGGCGTCGAAAGGCAACCAGCTCATCTTCATTCAATGCGCCAATATTGACACCGTTCACAGCCACCGTTCCCGATGACGGATTTTCTAAGCGATTTAGCGTGCGAATCAGGGATGATTTTCCTGCGCCACTGCGGCCGATAATGCCAAATATTTCACCGCGCTGGATAGTCAGATTAATGTCTTTGAGCGCCTTCACGCCGTTGGCGTAGGTTTTGTTCAGATCCGTTAACACAATATGATTGTTGAGAACGTCAGGCACATTTTCGGTTTCTTGAATTTCTTGCTGTTCTAGCACCGCTGGCTCCCGCAGGCTTTCTGCCAGCATAGCGGTGTTGAACATCGAGAGTTGAAGCGCCGATAGGCGAAGCATAGAAAGATTCATCATGGTTATGCGCTCCAGCCAGGCTGATACAGCTTGCCGTAAAATGCGTCCAGCTTGGCGCGGACAACCGGAGAGTGCTGATAGATATCAACAAACTTACGCAGTCTAGGATCGGCTTGATGCCCATCGCGGATCACGAATTGAATGATGTACTGTGGATGGTCAATGCCGTCAAACAGCAAAGCGCTTTCCGGTGCCACGGTATTGGCCTGACGCAGATAGCTTGGGTAGCCCTGAGCTAAGTCCACGTCGTCGAAGGAACGAGAAAGTTGCACGGCTTCAATTTCTATAATCTGAATTTTCTTGGGATTGCTGATGATGTCATCTTGGGTCGCTTTGTAATCCACGCCGGGTTTCAGCGTAATTAATCCCGCTTTTTGTAACAGCAATAACCCGCGTCCGGCATTTATCGGATCGTTGGCGATAGCGACTTTCGCACCGACCGGGAGATCGGAAATCTTGCTGTATTTTTTTGAATACAGGCCGACATTGTTAATGATGGCGGGCGCGTATGGCACGAGATGCAAACCACCTTGCTGATTGGCATTTTCCAAGAAGGGCTTGTGCTGGAAAAGATTAACGTCAATATCACCATTTTCTAGGCTCACGTTGGGCGCGATCCAATCACTGAACTCGATCAGCTCAACGTTCAAACCCTGTTTTTTCGCTTCGGCAACGGCCACCTCAAGCGGCGGTGCGAATGCTGCCGTGGTGCCTAGTTTTAACGGCCCTTCGAACTGCGCGGCGGCGAATACGCTCTGAACACTCAACAACAGCATAATGGCCAAAGTTCCGAGTTTTATGTGCGCTAACTTCATGGTTCCACCCCTGTAAATAGCAAAATTAAGATGCTTGTTTTAACCTGCAAAAGCTTGCAAAGGCTGCGGTTGATAACGTCGTTTAGCGGCTGGGTGCAACGCAGTAAGCTGTGCGCCTTGGCCAAAAAGTTTGTGCCGCAGCGCGCCTTCGGCGTACTCGGTTTTGTAGACGCCGCGTGATTGCAGTTCAGGCACCACTAAATCGATGAAGTCGCGGTAGCTGCCTGGATTTACGATGCGCGTGAGGTTAAATCCATCCACGTCGGCTTCATCAATCCACACTTGTAGCGCATCCGCGACCTGCGACGGTGACCCGACAATCACCGGATAACGCGCGCCCAACGCATGCTGTTCAAGGAGGCGGCGTTTAGTCCAGCCGCTGAAAGCCTTGGTTACGGATTCAATCGCCTCAACTTTTCCCGCCACGATAGGTTCATCCAAATCAAACGAAGCCAAATCGATCCCGGTTGAGCTGGAGAAATGTGCCAATCCGGCTTCAGGGCTGGCATAGCGCAGATACTCGTGATGCTTTTCTTTCGCCTCAGCTTCGGTTTTAGCCACAATAACGCCCACGCCCATGAACACTTTGAGCGAATCGGCACGACGACCCGCGGCGACGGCAGCCTGACGCAGCGTATTGACCTGAGCTTTCATGGCCTGCGGCGTAGCGCCATTCACAAAGGTGCATTCTGCATGGCGAGCCGCGAATTGAATGCCGCGTTTGGAACTTCCCGCCTGATAAAGCAGCGGGGTGCGCTGCGGTGATGGAGAGGTGAGGTGATAGCCTTCCACGTCGAAGAATTCACCATGATGTTGAATAGAATGAATTTTAGTACTGTCTGCATAGATTCGGTTTTGACGATCGGCCAGCAGCGCATCCTCTTGCCAACTACCTTCCCAAAGCTGGTAAAGCACATCAAGATATTCGTCAGCCATGTCGTAGCGGCGGTCATGCGGGATCTGCTGAGTTTGTCCCATCGCTCGCGCAGCGCTGTCGAGATAACCGGTCACAATGTTCCATCCGGCGCGCCCTTGAGTCAGGTGGTCAAGCGTAGACATCCGGCGTGCAAACAAATAAGGCTGTTCGTAGCTAAGATTGGCGGTAACACCAAACCCTAAATGTTGTGTAACGCTCGCCATGGCGGGTACCAGCAGCATCGGATCATTCACGGGAAGTTGAATCGACTCCCGCGCCGTTAGACCAATGCCTTGCTGGTATACGTCGTAAACGCCCACGATATCGGCAATAAACAGGCCGTCAAACAAACCGCGTTCGAGCAGTTTCGCCAAATCGAGCCAATAGTTCAGGCTATTAAAATCCGTCGAGCGATCCTCGGGATGCGTCCACATACCGTGATGGATATGCCCAACGCAGTTCATGTTGAAGGCATTCATCAAGATCTGTTTTTTCTGCTGGCTCATCAGATCGTCCCTCGGCGCGGCGGGCGTTGCCCATTGAGGTAAAAATTCCCAACCGCATGATATTTCCAGCGAACTGGATCGTGCAGGGTATGGGTACGCGCATTGCGCCAATGGCGATCGAGGTTATATTCACGCAGCGTGGAACGGCTCCCGCCCAGTTCAAAAAGAAGGTTACCGGCTGCCAGCGCTACCTCGGTGGTATGCGCGCGCGCCTGTGCAACATCAATAGAGGCCTGCGCCACGCTATCCGCCGTTGGGTTATGTTGCGCGGTATCAACCGATAAACCGGCGATTTCCAGCAGCGCATCACCCGCACTCAGGCGTGCGGAAATGCGTCCGATTCGTTCCAGCGTCAAAGGATCGTCAGTGGCGGCACTCACGCCGGAGTCTATCCACGGGCGCCCATGCTCACGCACAAATGCCAGCATATCTTCGTAGGCCGCGCGCGCGATGCCTTGATCGATGGCGGCATGCAACAGCTGTGCAAAGGGGCCAACGGTGGTTGGACGCTCAAATGCGGTGTGGAAAGGCACGACGTCATCAATATCAACTTCACAATTATTGAGTAACACCGTGCCGCTGCCGGTGGTGCGCTGACCAAAACCTGACCAGTCATCAATAATGGTCAGCCCTTCAGTCTGTCTAGGTAAGAAAATCAGCACTTCGTTGCCGTCTTCTCCCAGTGCCAGAACCGGAATGCGCTGGGCATAAATCGCGCCGGTGGCATAAAATTTACGGCCGGAAAGTAGCAGTTTATCGTCGCTGCGATACAGATGAGTGCGGCGTGTATGGGCATTCGGTGTGCCGAACTCAGCCAATGCATTACCCAGATGCACGCCGTCTAAGACCTCCTGATATAGCCGTTGCTGTTGCGCCTGAGTGCCATTGATACGCAAAACTTCCAAGGCATAAAAATGATTTTGCGGCACCTGACCAATAGAGCCGTCAGCCTGAGCCAAACGGCTCACCACCTGTGCCAACGTGGCGCAGGACACATCGGCACCGCCGAATTGCGCCGGAACGGTGATACCCCCTAAACCACTGCTGAACAGCGTATGCAGTTCAGTG
The DNA here is from genome assembly GCF_002355555.1 of Hafnia sp. CBA7124. Classification (NCBI taxonomy): domain Bacteria; kingdom Pseudomonadati; phylum Pseudomonadota; class Gammaproteobacteria; order Enterobacterales; family Hafniaceae; genus Hafnia; species Hafnia sp. CBA7124. The sequence goes on from NZ_AP017469.1 coordinate 2,245,663, forward strand.
TCAGGCAAGCGTCGCTCTCGGTCACGCAGCGCCGATTCGAGGGAGAATGCCTCGGCTAAACGTTGTGTCAGCGCTAATATTTGGTCTGTCGTTTCTAATCTGGCCGCAGGCGTTTGCGGGCGAACCTGTGTTGTCATAGCAAAATCATCCTGTGGTTGAATTAAATCCAAGAGTGGCGGGCAGGAAATATGCCATTAAGGCGATACTGGCCGATGGCGTGAAACTTCCAGCGCACTGGATCGTGTAGCGTGTGAGTGCGGGCGTTACGCCAATGACGGTCTAAACCAAATTCGGCCAACGTCGAGCGACTACCTGCCCACTCAAACAGTTTTTCACTGGCCGCGAGGGCAATATCCGTGGTTAAGACCTTGGCTTCTGCGACGGCAATAGAGGCATAGGCGGCACTTTCTGCCGTTATCGGCGCTGATTGCGTCTGATCCAAGATACTCGCGGCTCGTTTTAATAGGGCATTTGCGGCATTCAGTTCGATAGTTAAACGACCAACGTCGGCAATGATGTAAAGGTCGTCGCTGTTACGGTCTACGTTGGCATCAATCCAAGGGCGTGAGCGTTCGCGTACAAATGATTTCGCTTCTTCTAAGGCTCCGTGGGCGATACCCGCATCGATAGCAGCCTGAATAAGCTGAGAAACTGCGCCCTGAATATTCGGCTGCTGTGAAATAGGGGCGAGGGCAATCACATTCTCTGGAGCCACTAACACGTTGTGCAGCTTAATCGTTCCGCTGGCGGTGGTGCGCTGTCCCATACCCGACCAATCGTCGACGATATGCAGACCTTCCGTGTGTTTAGGAACAAAAGTGATCACCGGTTGTTGATTATCATCGATAGCTTTAATCGCCACCCAATGAGCAAACAATGCACCGGTAGAATAAAATTTCTCACCGTTTAATACTAAGCCCGCTGCGGTTTTGGTTAGGCGTGTGCGCATATCCAAAGTATCTTTTGTTCCGCGTTCTGGGCCGCCATTGCCAATACGCCATCCTGCGAGTACAGAACCGTATAATCTTTTTAATTGTTCTTCTGAGGCCGTAATACTTAATAGTTGCAGAATGCCAAAGTGGTTTTGCGGTATTTGCCCCAGCGCCGGATCAACGGCAGAAATAATCCGGAAAACTTCAGCAACGGTGGCGAAAGAGAGCTGCGGTCCACCAAATACTTTCGGAATCGTGATGCTGCCAAGGCCGCTGTGCGTGAACAAGTCGAGCGCAGCGTGCGGTAATACATGCTGCTGATCGCGGTGCTGAGCCTCTTCTGCGGCAAACTTCGCCACCTGCTTGGCGGCTTCTATCGCCTCACGCTCGGTGGTGATTATTTTGGCTGGAAATACCGCCGAATTGTTTTGGTATTTATTTTCATCAGGCGTTAATACGGGCATATAGTATTCCTTATGGTTCTTATCCAAAATTTAGGCAATAGCAGCCCGCATATTGAATATATGAAAAATGAAATAACGCTAGATATTGAGTTATGACTTATTACGTTTAGTTATTTATCTTGTCTTAGGCTTATAGCGTCTTAAAAACGTTTAATTCGATAAAGATATAATTAACGCAATAATGTAATCAGATAGTAATAAGTATTAACGCTTTATGTAAAGCAGTTGCTTAGCCTTATTTCAGCAATGCTTAGTTAATTTTTGATTTTAGATTGCGTGTTCGCTTAAGATTTTGTTCAAACCAAATGACTTCGCGATGGGTATAAATCATCGGTAAGGGCCGTTATGACGTCTCCCGCAGACAATATTATTCCGTTATATCAGCAAAACTCCGCCTTCTGGGATTCGCAACGCAATGGCGCTCGGGGAGATTCGCCACGCTGTGAGGTTCCTTGGCTAGAACGGTTTCTCGCACAGCTTCCGGCCAATGGCCATATTCTGGATATCGGCTGTGGCAGCGGAGAGCCCATAGCGGGATACTTTATTCGGCAGGGATTCACCGTCACCGGCATCGATGGCGCTTCAGCGCAAATAGCACGTTGCCGCGAACGTTTTCCACAGCAGCGCTGGCTGGTTAATGACATGCGCACATTAGATTTAGGTACGCGCTTTGACGGAATCATTGCATGGGATAGTTTTTTCCATTTGTGTCAGGCCGATCAGCGAAAGATGTTTGCTATATTTCTCGCACATGCTGCCGATAAAGCCGCGCTGATGTTCACCAGTGGGCCAGGACAGGGAGAAGCGATAGGGGAATTTTGTGGAAAACCACTTTTTCATGCCAGCCTCAGTCCAACAGAGTATATAAATCTGCTTCATCAGCACCAATTCAGCGTGGTAGAACATCGCATTGAAGATCCTGAATGTGGTTTCCATACCGTTTGGTTGGCGGTTCGTGACGCTTAAGCTGAATAAATCACACATTGTGAGCGGGGATTTCTTGTGAAGTGCAAATTCCTGACTACAATAGCCACGTTTTCGCCTTTTCACTAAGACGGTTTATCCATGCTACGAAGCGATGTTTTGCCTAAAATTACTCATAAAAATAAGATTGAATTATTAAGCCCCGCACGCGATGTGGCTATCGCTCGCGAGGCGATTCTACACGGCGCCGATGCCGTTTATATCGGCGGCCCAGATTTTGGTGCGCGCCATAATGCAGGCAACTCGCTCAGCGACATCGCTGAATTGGTGGGATTTGCTCATCGATTTGCGGCAAAAGTTTTTGTCACGCTAAATACTATTTTGCATGACGATGAGCTGAAACCGGCGGAACGTTTGATCCATCAGCTTTATGAAGCGGGCGTGGATGCCCTTATCGTTCAGGACTTGGGTATTCTCGAATTGGATATCCCCCCGATTGAGCTGCATGCCAGTACCCAAACCGATATTCGTAGCGTTGAAAAAGCTAAATTTTTATCCGACGTTGGCTTTTCGCAAATCGTTTTAGCTCGCGAACTCGACCTGAATCAAATCAAAGCCATCAGCGATAACATCGACGCCACGGTTGAATTCTTTATTCACGGCGCGCTATGCGTGGCTTATTCCGGCCAGTGCTATATCTCGCATGCTCAGACCGGCCGCAGTGCGAACCGTGGCGATTGCTCGCAGGCATGTCGCTTGCCTTATACGCTCAAAGACGATCAGGGACGCGTGGTCGCTTACGAAAAACATCTTCTGTCGATGAAGGACAACGATCAAAGCCAAAACCTGATCGCCTTAATTGATGCCGGCGTGCGCTCGTTCAAAATTGAAGGGCGATATAAAGATATGAGCTATGTGAAAAACATCACGGCTTATTATCGTCAGCACCTTGATGCGATTATGACAGCAAGGCCAGAACTGGCTCCGGCGTCGATGGGGCGCACTGAGCACTTTTTTGTCCCGTCTCCGGATAAAACTTTCCACCGTGGCAGCACCGACTATTTTGTCAACCAGCGCCAAATGGATATCGGCGCGTTTGATTCGCCGAAATTTGTGGGTTTGCCTATTGGCGAAGTGCTGAAGGTCGGAAAAGATCACGTCGATGTGAGCGTGACGGAGCCGCTGACCAATGGCGATGGCCTGAACGTATTGATAAAGCGTGACATTGTCGGCTTCCGCGCCAGTAAAGTGGAGAAAATTGCCGCCAACAGTTTCCGCGTTTGGCCAAACGACATGTTGGACGCGCTGAAAAATGTGCGTCCGCATCATCCGCTAAACCGCAATCTGGATCATAACTGGCAACAGGCGTTGCTGAAAACATCAAGCGAGCGACGAATTGGCGTCAAACTACGCCTGAGCGGAAATGAAAATCAGCTGATGCTAACGGCCAGTACGATGGACGGGGTGAGCGTTACCCAAACGCTGGAAGGCTTCTTCGACATTGCCAAACAGCCTGAGAAAGCCTTCAATAGCTTGCACGATGGCCTCGCTAAGCTAGGCCAGAGTATCTATTTCTCAGAGGGCATTGAGATTAACCTGCCTGCAGCGTATTTCGTGCCTAATGGTTTGCTCAATCAGCTGCGTCGCGAAACCATAGATATGCTGACGGAAGCGCGTTTACATGCCTATCAGCGTGGCAGTCGTAAAGCCGTATCAGAGCCAGCGCCGGTTTATCCTGAAACACACCTGACATTTTTAGCTAACGTGTATAACCATAAAGCGCGCGAGTTTTATCAACGCTATGGCGTGCAGTTGATTGATGCAGCTTACGAGGCGCACGAAGAGAAAGGTGATGTTCCGGTGATGATCACTAAGCATTGCCTGCGCTTTGCCTTCAATCTTTGCCCTAAACAGGCCAAAGGTGTGCAGGGTGTGAAAGGGCGAGCGTCGCCGATGCAGCTGGTTCATCAGGATGAAGTGCTGACGCTGAAGTTCGATTGCAAACCGTGTGAAATGCACGTGATAGGGAAAATCAAAAATCACATTCTAAAAATGCCGCTGGCTGGCAGCGTAGTGGCGTCGGTAACGCCTGACGAATTACTGAAAACGTTGCCGCGCAAGTCAGCGACTACGCCAAAAACGAAAGTTCGTCGCTAACTATCTGCGGTAAATAAAACGTTGATAAGAGAGCCTCTCCACCAACCGGAGAGGCTTTATTGATCTTCAAACCTACCTTCTCTGGCGGGTTATATTGTCAATATCCGCACAGGATAGACCAATATCTTTCAGCTGCTGTGCACTCATCCGTTGTAAATCGTTATGCGCTTTTCTTCGCATATGCCACGTTTGCCAATGCTGGTACAGCCCCATGAAAAACAGATAAAACGGCGACTGTAAAAACGGTTTCTTGGCTTGGTTTTCGTCATATCCCATCATGCAACTCCTCGCGGTTTTGATGCAAATATCATTGCGCGAAGTGAATACACATCACAGATACAAAAATAACTATTATTTAACATACAGATTGCGCATTATGCGATCTGAATGGTCAAAATCACGGCCAACTGTACTGGTTTTCGCCTGACATTTTAGCGAATAACGATCTTAAGCAATGATTGGGAAGGGCAACGATGACGCGCTATCAACATCTCGCAGATTTATTGGCACAACGAATTGAAGCGGGGCTATATCAAAGCGGCGAGCGCTTGCCCTCGGTTCGAACGCTGAGTGATGAACATTCAGTGAGCATCAGCACCGTGCAACAGGCCTATCATCTGCTTGAGGATAGACAGCTCATCACGCCACAGCCACGGTCGGGATATTATGTAACGCCCCGCAAACACACGCCGCCCGCACCGGCGATAAGCCGTCCAGCTCAACGTCCGGTAGAAATAACGCAGTGGGGATGTGTTCTCGATCGCCTGAATGAAGAACCTGATAGCGATGCCATTCCTTTCGGCAGCGGCTCACCGGATATGTGCCAGTCCACAATGGCACCGTTATGGAAAGCGATGACTCGGATTATGCAGGCGCAAGACAGCCGAGTATTAAATTACGATCCTGTGTACGGTTCTCACGCCTTGCGTGAACAGGTTGCACGTTTGGCCATTGATTCGGGATGCCATTTAAATCCTGCTGATATCATCATCACTCATGGTTGCCATGAGGCGCTGATGGTGGCAATTCGCGCGGCGTGTCAGGAGGGCGATATCGTCGCGGTGGAGTCGCCCGCCTTTCATGGGATCATGCAAAAGCTGCGCGGTTCTAAAATAAAAGTCATCGAAATTCCCACTGACTCTAGCACCGGTATCAGCGTTGAGGCCTTGAAGTTGGCGCTTGAACAATGGCCGATCAAAGCAGTGATGTTGGTGCCTAACTGTAATAACCCACTGGGGTTCATCATGCCAGAGCAACGCAAGCGGGAATTATTATCGCTGGCGCAATGCTACGATATCGCCATTATTGAAGACGACGTGTATGGCGATTTAGCCTTTGAATATCCTCGTCCTATCACGATCAAATCGCTGGATACCGATGGACGCGTATTGCTGTGCAGCTCTTTCTCGAAGACGGTTGCTCCGGGGCTTCGCGTTGGTTGGATTGCGCCAGGGCGCTATTTTGATCGCGTGGTCTACATGAAATACACCGGCACTGGCGCATCGGCTTCGCATCCGCAACTCGCCATTGCGGAGTTTATCAAGTCAGGCGGGTATCAAACTCATCTGCGGCGTATGCGTAAATACTATCAACAGAATCTCGAGAAATTTACCTGTCGAGTGAGAGAGTACTTTCCCTGCGGCATCTGCGTGAGCCGCCCACAGGGCGGATTCATGATGTGGATTGAGCTCCCCGAGCATTTTGATTCCGTGCGTTTAAGTCTCGAACTCAGCGAAGCCAAAGTGCAATTTGTCATTGGCTCGCTGTTCTCTGCATCGGGGAAATATCGAAATTGTTTGCGATTAAATTACGGACTGCCTTATAGCGACAAAGTCGACCAAGCGTTACGAAAACTGGGCAAGGCGGTTGAATGCGCCATGTTGGAGTGTCAGATGCAAATAGCTGAGGAAAATCGCCAAACTCATGCTATTCGCTGATTACTAATCACTAATGAAATCTAAGTCTTGTGCGTAAAAATCAATGGCTTTGCGAAAGGCTGAAATGGAATCATCCTGTGTGGTGCTGGTGAGCAATAATAAAGTATCACGCAGGGCACTTTTAGCATCGCCCATACTGTATTTAGCTAAGGCGTAAAATACCTGTAATGCTTTGTCATCAGGAAATTCAGCGGTTGCACGCGTAAGCAAATCAAACGATTGCTGATAATGTCCGGTGACTCGATAAGTGCTACCGAGTCCTAGATAGGCTTCCTTTAAATCAGCTTTAGGTAATCCTAAGGCGATCGCTTTTTCATAATAAGGGATCGCACGATTTTCCTGCCCTAAGCCATCACAGGCCCATGCCGCATAGTAGTGCAATGACGCGGAATCAGGCTCGGTGGCTAACTGCGCGATAGCGGCTTCTAATGCAGACGCATAGTTTTGGGTTTTCAAGGCGGATAAAATCATATTTCCTCGCAGGTTAATAACCTTTCGCCAAGATCTCTGCATAGCGACGGAAAATAAATATGCACCACATCAGAGAAGCCAGCGCCAGAACAGCGCCGATATAGCCGATATTGGCCATGCTCAAATGAATGCTGACCTGATTACCTAGCAGCGCGCCCGCGCCAATGCCAATATTGAAAATACCGGAATAAAGCGACATGGCTACATCGGTTGCATCGGGCGCCATCGCCAAGACTTTCACCTGCATGCCAAGGCCAATCGTCATGATGGCAATGCCCCAAACCACACACAGTAACGCAATCCATATTGGGCTAGATGCGGCAGGAAGCAGCAAGACTAAGCTCAGCGTCAGCAACACGATGGCACCAATGATTAACGTGGCAGGGTGCTTATTTCCTAACATGCTGAACAGCACGCTGCCTATGATCCCAGCGGCTCCAAGCACCAGCAACAGCATGGTGGCGAAGCCTTGGCTCATCAGCGCAACGCTTTGAATAAACGGTTCAATATAGCTGTATGCCGTATAGTGCGCCGTGACCACCACGACGGTGAGCGCGTATAAACACAGTAGCGCAGGGCGCTTCATTAAGATTGGAATGCTTTTTAGTGAGCCTGAATGCTCGCTCGGGAGTTTAGGCAACAGCTTAATGACACAAATCAACGTCATGGTCGCGACAATCCCAATCACCATGAATGTGGTTCGCCAGCCTAAGTATTGTCCAATAATACGGCCAAGCGGCAGCCCAAGCACCATCGCCAAGGCGGTGCCCGTGGCTAATAAACTCAGCGCCTGGGCTTTCTTGCCTGCCGGAGCTAAACGAATAGCCAGCGATGCGGTAATTGACCAAAACACCGCGTGAGCCAGCGCAATACCGATACGCGAAAGAACGAGGATCCAGAAATTCCACGCTACTACCGAAAGCGCATGGCTGGCGATAAACAGGATGAAGATCTTCACCAGCAGCCCGCGTCGCTCCATTTGGCTGGTCATCAGCATGAATGGCAATGACATCAGCCCCACAACCCAAGCATAAATCGTCAGCATCAGGCCGACCTGCGCGGTACTCATCGAAAAACTGGCCGCGATGTCTGAGAGCAAGCCAACGGGAACAAATTCAGTGGTGTTAAAAATAAAGGCGGCAACGGCAAGCGTAACCACTCTTAACCATGCGGTTTTGCGGGAGACTGGAGTTGGGTTCATGGCACTTACTAAGGTTAGGAAAACAGGAGGAAACTTTTCGGTAACTAGCATACTGCGAATCGGTCACAATTTATAGCGCCTAGGTCAATGACATCGAGAAGAAGCCGCCAAGCGCTTAGCTCTCTGATAAATAGGACTTAATTTATTTATAGTGTAAATAACTCAAGTTTTATTTATTCAGGCCGTTATTTAGTGTGCTGTTTCAATAAAAAACATAAGTCTGGCATAACTCTCTTCTAATCAGGGCAAGCTATCATGTTCGACTCTATCCGTTCACGTATTCTGGCTGCTTCTACCGCCATCGTTATTTGCTCTCTTTGTATTAACACATATCTAAACTATTCAATTGCCAACAAATATAACAATAGCGCAATTGATAGCACGCTTGAGGCCGTCTCTTCTAGCCACAACCGTGCCATTTCCGACTGGGTGGCAAGCAAAAGCCGGTTGGTCTCAGCGCTTACGCCGCATGTTACCTCTCCTGATCCCATGCCATTGATGGTGCAAACCGCCAACGGCGGTAACTTCATGGGGATTGATATTGGCTATCCTAATAAAATCGATATTTCATCGGTGCCTAACAGCGTTCCTGAAGGCTATGATCCCACCACACGCCCTTGGTATATCCAGGCGGTAAAAGCCGGTAAACCCATTGTTACTGAACCTTATGTTGATGCCAACACCAAGAAAATGGTGGTGACGTTTGCCGCGCCGCATATCGAAAATGGCATTCTGAAGGGCGTGGTGGAAGGGGATGTCACCATGGATAGCGTGATTGAAAACGTGCGTTCCATACATCCAACGGAAAATAGCTTTGGCATGCTCATCGATGCGGCTGGCAACATTATGGCGCATCCCGATGAATCGCTGACCCTCAAGCCGTTATCCGATATTGCGCCTAACTTGGAATTGTCACGTTTGCTGAATGCACGTTCACCGATTGAATATGACATCAACGGCAGCGCCAAACTTTTACTGGCGCAGCCTGTAGCCGGAACGCCGTGGTTTACCGTGGTAGCAATGGATAAAACCGAGGCCACGGCCGGAATGCGCTCATTGTTGACCACCTCATTAGTGACGCTGCTGGTGTTGATCGTTGCTGCCGCCGTGATTATCGGCGTTATTGCTCAGCGTGCGTTAACACCGCTGATTAAGATCCGTGATGCAATGGATGCCATTAGCTCGGGCACTGCGGATTTAACCCAGCGCTTGCCCACCAACGGCAAAGACGAGGTTTCACAGATTGCCGGTTCGTTTAACCGCTTCATTGATAAGCTCAGCGACGTGATGAAGTCCATCCGTAGCAGCAGTGAGTCCGTGCGCGTTGCGGCCAATGAAATTGCATCAGGAAACCAAGACTTGTCCAGCCGAACCGAATCTGCAGCGGCCAATCTTCAGCAGACATCGGCGGCGTTGGAACAAATCTCTTCCACGGTGGCGCAATCAGCAGGCGCAGCGAAACAGGCAAACAACGCGGTACATTCAGCCTCTGCGGATGCCTCTCGCGGTGGTGAAGCGATTGCCAAAGTCATCAGCACCATGCAATCGATTGAAACCGCCTCCGGCAAAATTGGTGACATTACCGGCGTCATCGACGGCATTGCTTTCCAAACCAATATTCTGGCGCTGAACGCCGCCGTTGAAGCAGCTCGAGCGGGTGAGCAAGGACGTGGATTTGCGGTGGTCGCCGGTGAGGTGCGTACGCTGGCGCAGCGAAGTGCACAAGCGGCTAAAGAGATTAAATCTCTGATTGAATCGACGGTACGCAGCGTCGCTTCCGGCTCAACGCAGGTGCGTCAAACCAGTGAAACCATGACGGATATCGTGACCAGCGTTTCCGCCGTCACAACGATAATGTCGGAGATCACCAACGCCGCCGATGAGCAAATGCGCGGTATCAATGAAATCAATAAAGCCGTTACCCATCTGGATACCATGGTGCAGCAGAACGCTGCGTTAGTAGAGGAATCGACGGCGGCCTCCGGTGCGCTGCTGTCGCAGGCTAACGATTTAGTCGGCGCCGTGGGGCAGTTTAACGTATAGCTTTGTTATTGATTCGCGATTAACTCAGCTTAACATCCCCCGATTTGGCGGGGATGTTAAGCTAATCCCTCATCCCAAACTGCCTCGCGTATCTTAACCGCTTTGGATATCAGCCCTAACGCATAGAATCTGTCAGCGATAGTTTGCTGATCGCGCATCACGGTTCTATTGATGGCACGCGGCTCATGTTGACGGCGAGATAATGCCAGCGCCAGCGAAGCCTGTGGCAGGCCTAATTCTTGCGACAATAATTGCGCCGCATTTTCTGGATGCGTGGCGATAAATATCCCGGTCTGTTTGAGCTCATCCAAAACAATCTTAAGCAGGTCTGCTGAACGCTGGGCAAAATCGCGGCGAGAAAGATAAAACTGCTGATTCAGTACCTTGCCGTGGCCATCTTCAATAATGCGCATATCACCAGAAAGTTGTGCATCGCTCAGCAACGGATCCCACATCATCCACGCATCAACAGCATGAAAGTCTGACGGAGTCAGTGGATATCGTAGCGGCGTATAGTTCACACGAACGTCGTCAAGCGTGAGGCCATGCTCATCCAACATTTGCAGCAACAGATAATGCACGTTAGAGCCGCGGTTCACCGCAATACGTTTGCCGCGTAGATCTGAACAGTGATAAATCGGACTGTCTTGAGCAACGACCATCGCCACGCTGTGGGGAGAAGGTGGTTCGTAGGCGACATAGATGAGCGAACTGTTTTGTGCCTGAGCCAGTATAGGAGGCACTTCACCCGTGGCACCAAAATCAATCTCATTGTTTTGCAGCGCGTGCAACAACTGCGGGCCTGCGGGAAACTCGCTCCAAAGAACCGTAACGCCTTGTTGCACAAACCTTTCCTCTAGGCTTTGCCGAGCTTTGAGCATGCCTAAATTCCCGAACTTTTGATAGCCAATGCGCAGCTCACGTTCAGTTATTAGGCCCTCGGACAAAGTATAGCCGTGGGGCGATAGTCGCTCTTTTTTCCGTGATTTGATATGCCCCAGATTCGCAAGATGAGTGCGTAGTGTGTTTCGGCTGATGCCCAACATCGCGGCGGTTTGCTGCTGATTGTTATTGTTCATACTGAACGCATGCTGTATCAGCGCATCAGTGATTTTCTGAAACAGCTTTGGCGTCTCTTTTTCTAGCTGCGAACGAATAAAAAGGGCAAGTTCATCGTCATCAGCAGCGTTGTCATTAGTGATATTGTTATTAGTGACGTGGTTATTGGTGATGTGGCTATTAGTGACATTGTCACTTTTAAGCGCAATGATTTTTAATCTATGAGGCGGTATCTGCGACTCTTGGGTAAGCAGCACCGCATTGTGCAACGTATTTTCGAGCTCTCGTACATTGCCGGGCCAGTGGTAGTCGGCTAATGCCTCAAGCGTATCCTCCGCTAAGGTAAGATGCGGGCGACCTAGGCGGTTGGCATATAAAGACAGAAAATGCTGCGCGAGCGCAGGGATATCCTGTGGACGCTGGCGTAGAGGTGGCAACGTGACAGCGGCGACGTTGAGGCGATAATAGAGGTCTTCACGAAAGCGGCGCTCTTTAATCGCATCGGCTAAATCAACGTGCGTGGCTGCAATAACCCGCACATTAATGGAGATTGGCGTTCGTGAACCCACACGGGTAATTTCTCGCTCTTGCAGCACGCGCAGGAGCTTGACCTGTAGCGACAGGCTAAGTTCGCCAATTTCATCCAGCAATAAAGTCCCGCCTTCAGCGGCTTCAAACCAGCCCTGATGCCGATTTAGCGCTCCGGTAAATGCGCCTTTCTCATGGCCAAATAATTCGGCTTCCGCCAGACTTTCACTTAAAGCACCGCAGTTAACCGCCAAAAAAGGCTGCTCGTGGCGTAGGCTATGGTGATGAAGATAGCGCGCCACCACTTCTTTGCCGGTTCCTGTTTCCCCAACGATCAGTACAGTAGCATCGGTGGGAGCAAGTTTATCCAGCACGTTTTTAAACGCGATAGACGCGGGATCGACCAACACCGGCTGTGATGAGGGTAACGGCAGCGGCATAACTCATTTCCAAAATGAATACGTGATGCGATTGAACATATCTCATCGATGCTCTGGCGGCGAGATGCAGCAAACCGCTTTCTGCTGCAAATGCAGCAGTCTAGGTGACTATGCTGTTGTCTTTGCAGCAGGTTGCAGAAAGCGAGAAAGATTTAATTAATTGATTTTTATGACAAATAAAAACCAATCGAGTTGGCATGTATCGTGCTATTTGTTTTATAACCGAAGAGATTATTTTAATAGATATTCTTTAAATATGGTTATAAAGGAAAAGCATAATGAGTGAACAACAGCAATCTGGCATTAACGTTTTTTGGTTTCTCCCAACTCATGGGGATGGGCGCTATTTGGGTACCGCAGAAGGGGGGCGTTCCGTTGATCTTCAATATTTACAACAAATTGCAGTAGCGGCAGATTATCTTGGTTACTACGGTGTGTTGATCCCAACGGGGAAAAGCTGTGAAGATTCTTGGCTTGTCGCGGCAGCATTAGCACCCATGACGAAACGCCTACGGTTTTTGGTCGCTGTGCGTCCCGGATTGCAACCGCCCAGCTTGGCTGCGCGCATGGCTTCAACGCTTGACCGGCTTTCTGAAGGGCGCTTGCTGATTAATGTGGTCACCGGCGGCGATCCGGTTGAAAACAAAGGTGATGGTATATTTCTTAATCACGCAGAACGTTACAATGTCACGAATGAATTCCTACACGTCTACAAAAAACTGCTCCAAGGCGAAAAAGTCGACTATGCCGGAGAGCATATTCAGGTTGAAGGCGCAGAATTGTTGTTTCCACCTGTTCAGCAGAATGGCCCTCCGCTGTATTTTGGCGGTTCATCACCTGAGGCTATCGACGTAGCAGCTAGCCAAATTGATACCTATCTTACGTGGGGAGAGCCGCTCAACTTAGTCGCTGAAAAACTGGCTGCCGTGCGACAACGCGCTGAACAAGAAGGACGAACGCTGAAATACGGTATTCGCCTACACGTTATTGTGCGCGAAACCGAAGAGGAAGCATGGGCTGCCGCAGAAAAACTGATTAGCCACGTAGATGATGAAACCATTGCCGCCGCGCAAAAAATTTTCGCCCGTATGGACTCATCGGGTCAAAAACGCATGAGCGAACTCCATAACGGCTCTCGTGACAGTTTGATAATTGGCCCCAATCTGTGGGCGGGAGTGGGATTGGTGCGCGGCGGCGCAGGCACCGCGCTAGTGGGAAATCCGCAGCAGGTTGCCGACCGTATTGCTGAATACCAAGCGTTAGGCATCGATAATTTTATTCTGTCTGGGTATCCGCATCTCGAGGAAGCGCATCGTTTTGCCGAGTTGGTAATGCCGCTGCTGACTTTAAATCATACGCCAGCGCAGCGTGCGCAAAGCATTAATACCGGTCCTTTTGGTGAAACGATTGGGGGAGCTCAACGTCCAACGGCTAGAAAACCGGACGCTGTAAAGCTCTGATTACCGCAAGCTGTAAAATCCACCCACGTGCAGGGAAGCATTTGTGGGTGGAATAAGGGATAATTAGCTGATTAATTCTGGTAATTGATATGGACACGCTAATGAATTCTGAAACAACTCACATGACACGCGACGGCGATTACTTCACCAAAAAATATGAACTAACATCAACGCACTCTGAAGTGCTGAATGCCGTTAAGATCGTCCCCGTTGGCGACGCACTAGATCTGGGCTGCGGCCGTGGCCGTAACTCGCTGTATCTGAACTTGAAAGGGTTTAACGTTACCGCGTGGGACAAAAATGCCATGAGCATCAACAGCCTGAATGACATTATTCAGGCTGAAGGCCTAAAAAATATTACAGCAAAGCAGGTTGACCTGAATACCCATCGCTTCAGTGGAGAGTATGATTTCATTCTTTCAACGGTGGTGTTTATGTTCCTTGGGCGGCCAGAAATTCCTGCCATTATTCGCAACATGCAAGACAGCACGCGCATCGGTGGTTACAACCTGATTGTGGCCGCAGTGGATAGCCCTGATTATCCTTGCAACGTCCCGTTTTCATTCACCTTTAAACCCGATGAGCTGCGCAACTATTACAGTGGTTGGGAGTTGGCGAAATACAACGAAGACGTAGGCGAACTGCACCGCGTCGATGAAAACGGCAACCGCATTAAAATGCGTTTCGCCACGATGTTAGCGAAAAAAATCAGCTAAGACAGTCAGCTAGATAAGCAAAAGGAGCTTTAGTGATAAAGCTCCTACACCGGTTAGGTTAGTAGATTCAGTAGTAAACGCATTCGTGCTCAATCTCTGGGTTGGAGTGCATGACGGCTAAAATAGCATTCAGCATGTGATCAACATTTTGCGGTGGGTTTCTCTGCTCAATTCTGCGCACCCATTCTTTGCCGTCAATATGTTCTCCCGGCCGTACCAGAAAACTGTATTTCTGCACCGCAAGCTGGAAGTTTTCTTCAATGTGATCGTATTGCGCACAGTGGCAGCAGTCGACAATCAAAATTCCTGCAAACGTACGCGTTAGGCCGAAAGTATTCATATGACACCTCAGAGAGGAATAAATGACTACTCTTTAGGTATAGCACTTTCATATGGCAATTGTGTTACAGCGATTAAATTTAACATCATAGCTATTCATCGCTCTATGGTGCGCCGATGGTTAGGTCATCGCGGGTTTTGCTTTTATCGTTTTCATCAGCAATATCGATAAGAAGATCAAGATAATACCGCTCCATTGGACGACAGAAAGGCGTTCACTTAGGAAGACAAATCCGAGTAAGACAGCGGTAACAGGATTAAACAGCGATATCATCGACATGGTATGTGGCCCGAGGAGCGTTACCGAACGTGTCCAACACCAGTAGGCAAACGCGGTGTTACACACTACCAGCCACGATAGGCCAACCCAGGTTTTTGGCGTAGGCAACGCGGGCATTCCCGCAAACATGAATGCAAAGGGCAGTAAAATAATCCCGCCAAGGAATAGCTGCCAAGCCGCAAGGCCAAGCTGATCGTTGGTGGGCCAGCGTGATATCCACAAAGACGTTTGTGCCATCAATAACGTGCCTAACAACGCAGCAGCCACGCCAATAATGTCTAAATTGGCCGAGGGATTCAGCAGCAGTATTACGCCAACCAGTCCTAATGTCGCTAGCCCAAGCTTAGATAACGCTGGTTTTTTCCCTTCCTGAATCCACTGTAACAGCAGCACCATCAGCGGGAGCGTTGCTCCCAATGTGCCCGCCACAGAGCCAGGTAAACGATGTGCGGCAATAAACAAAAGCACAAAGAAAAGAGATATGTTACAAATGCTTATTGCAAACATTCGACTCCATTTTAGCGGTGACTTTGCGGGATGAATCAGCAACAGTAAAATACCGGCAGGCAGGGCACGGAAAACCGCAATCCAGACCGGCGAGATGTCTTGCAGGAAGTAGCCAACAACGGCGTAGGTGCTTCCCCAAAGTAGCGGAACCATAAAAGCGATGAGTATGTTCATATTTGTCTTTTTGAAAAGTTACTTTCGTGAAAGGTAAGTTAGTAGCGAAATAGAAATAAAACAAGTATCTTTTTAAAAAGATATCTTGGAGGGGCGATGACACAGGATCATGTAGATAAAATTATCGAGCAGTGGCAACGCGAACGGCCTGATCTCGACTGTTCTCCGATGGGTATTATTGGCCGAATGGCGCGTATGGGGCAGTTGTTATCAGGCAAAGTCACCGGTGTTTATGAACAACATGGTTTAGATACCATCGAGTTTGATATTTTGGCTACGCTGCGCCGAAGCGGGGAATTGATAACCCCAACCGAGCTATATCAAACGGTTATGCTGTCTTCCGGTGCCATGTCGGTGCGCCTTGAACGGCTGGAATCGCGGGGATTAGTGTTCAAACAGCCTAACGCGCATGATAAACGTAGCTGTAAAATAGGGCTGACAGAAGAGGGCCTCAATGTGATAGATCGGGCGCTGGAGCATCACGTTCAGAATGAAAAAGAGATCCTTGAACCTCTTACAGCCACCGAAAGACAGCAATTAGCCGGTCTTATGCGGCGCTGGTTGCTGCATAATGAACCCGCTGAGTAATACCAGCGATAAGCAAAATTTTACGAGTAGACCATACTGTTAAACCTGCGCTTTTCGAGTCATTAAGGGGATATTTTGAATAAATCACAAGAGACTATGCATCTCACGGCGTCCGAAGCACTTGATCGACTTGAATTACTGTATGAGTCAGCACTGTCCGCACTACGCACCGCCATCAGCGATTATATCAATGAGGGGAAATTGCCAGACGTAGGAGAAAGGGCAAAAGGACTATTTTCCTACCCACAGCTGAGCGTCAGCTGGGATGGAAAATTTCGCGATCATTTAAGAACGCGCGCCTATGGGCGTTTTTCTCGAACCGGTCAATACAGCACAACTATCGCGCGCCCAGCGCTATTTCGTGAATATTTGGCGGAGCAGTTAGCGTTATTAGAAACTGAGTATGGCGCTAGCTTCGAAGTGACACCGTCACAACAAGAAATGCCGTATCCGTTTGTTATTGATGGTTCAGACCTTGTTTTGGATAGAACCATGACGGCAGGGTTAGCACAGCATTTTCCAACCACCGATCTGGCCAAAATTGGCGATGGGATCACAGATGGTTTAGAAACCGGGACGGATTTCTTCCCGCTGTCGCACTTTGACGCGCTGCGTACTGATTTCTCTTTGGCACGCCTCAAACACTATACCGGTACACCCGCCGAACATATTCAGCCTTATATTCTATTTACTAACTACAGTCGTTATGTTGATGAGTTTGTCAGTTGGGCTTGCGAGCAAATTCTTGATCCGAATAGTCCTTACGAAGCGTTGTCTTGCGCTGGCGGTAGCTATATCACCGCTGAAACGGCAGACCCAGAGAAGACCACCTCAGATTTAGCGTGGAAGAAACACCAGATGCCAGCCTATCATCTGATTTCATCGACAGGACAGGGGATCACGCTGGTTAATATCGGGGTGGGTCCTTCAAATGCGAAAACAATCTGCGATCATCTGGCCGTTCTCAGACCGCATGTCTGGCTAATGATTGGCCACTGCGGTGGGCTGCGTGAAAGCCAAGCGATAGGCGATTATGTTTTGGCACACGCTTATCTGCGTGACGACCACGTATTAGACGCCGTTTTACCGCCGGATATTCCGATCCCAAGCATCGCTGAAGTGCAGCGTGCATTATATGATGCGACCAAGGCCGTAAGCGGAATGCCGGGAGAAGAGGTAAAACAACGACTTCGTACCGGAACTGTAGTGACGTCTGACGATCGCAACTGGGAGCTGCGTTTCTCCGCGTCGGCGCTGCGCTTTAGTTTAAGCCGTGCGGTGGCCGTGGATATGGAGAGCGCAACAATTGCCGCGCAAGGCTATCGTTTTCGCGTTCCATACGGCACGCTGTTGTGCGTATCGGATAAACCGCTGCATGGGGAAATTAAGCTGCCAGGCCAAGCCAACCATTTCTATGAAGGCGCAATATCTGAGCATTTACAAATTGGTATACGCGCGATTGATTTGCTGAGAGCCGAAGGCGATAAACTTCATTCACGTAAACTGCGTACCTTTAACGAGCCGCCGTTCCGTTAAGATTTTTAATATGCTGAAAGCCCACGTCTGTGGGCTTTTTTATATTCATCCGTGGCCTATTTACGAAAAATTTATCTCGTAGTGAGCCTGTGTTTAGATTCAACATTTACACAATACGGTATGTTCGATACCATTTGACCGAATCTGCCGTAAGGAAATCAGGTATGAACCTTCCACGTTTACCTCTGCTAAAACACCCTCGAATCTCTAATGACAGTAATTATCTGAACGAGTAATTACTGCCACGAAATCAAATCGTTCCGTGGCTCTTATAAAGAAAAGGATGAGTCATGAAAGAAAAACATTGGTCAAAGACAGAGCTTTTACACCTCTCGGTAACCAACCCTAATATCATCGTTAAAGGCACACACAGTTATTACAGCGATTACTGGGACGACGGATTTGAACGCTCGGTTGTTCGTTATCTGCACGGTGACGCTGTAAGCCAAAATTGGGAGCCTTTAGGCTATATCGATAAATTACTCATTGGCGATTATGTCTGTATCGCCGCAGAGTGCGTGATTTTAATGGGTGGAAATCACAATCACCGGACTGATTTCATAAATCTCTATCCCTTCATGGAAACGATATACGACACCTATCAACACAAAGGTGACACCGTTCTTGGTGATGCATGTTGGTTAGGAATGCGCAGTATGTTGATGCCTGGAATTACCGTGGGCGAGGGTGCCATTATTGCTGCGGGAAGCGTCGTAACCAAAGATGTTCCACCGTATGCCATAGTTGGTGGCAATCCGGCAAAGCTGATTAGGTACAGGTTCTCTGAGGCTGATATTGGTCGCATCTTAGCGCTGAACATCTACAGCAGACCTGAAGCAGAGATTGAGAACATTAAGCTATTGCTTAGCTCAAACGATCTCGACGCATTGGAACGCGTATTGGTTTAGCTATCTGGCATGTCGTAACAGTTTCGTTAAAACGAGATAAGCCGTAAAACGCAAAATGAAAAGCCTAGCAAGTGTCGCTGGGCTTTTTTGTCTGCTTTATATAGGTTTCAACTGACGAAATCTGTCCGGTAATCCTACTGCTAAACGCTCAGATTTCACGTAGCGCAAGCATCCATATGGTTTTAGACCCAAGAGTAGGGGAAAGCATTTTGTGAAGCCTGGGTATAGAAACTGATAGAAAAAATCAGTGAGCTGTAGCTATAGGATGGATATATGAAGTAATTGGCATTCGCTACATTCAATTTAACATAATATACATTATACGAACCATTGTGCATTTAACGCAGATCCAGCATCTAAACCACGATATCTGAGTTACTCACAAGCAGCCCAGTTTCCAGCTACTGGGCTGCTTCGTTCAGTTATTTTCTACCCTTAATCCTTCTTCGCTTTGTTAGCAAAGAAAATGTCAGACTGAATGTCTTTGGTGCGGATGGTGAATACTTCGTTCGTCAGATCTTCGGTGAGCTTCTCTGCATCGGCCATGACGCGCAGATTGAAATCATTCAGCATTTTATCTGCGGCGGTTTTGTCGGTTTTTGCCAATTTTAGATATTGTGCTTCCGTTTCTTTTTGCTGATTCGCAACTTTCGCTTCCCAGTCTAGATAGGCTCGCTGTACGACCGGCGCAAGTTTTGGATAATCCGTCATGACCAACGTTTGTAGTTTGCGGTACTTCCAGTAGATTGACTGGCTATCAGCGTGATCTGAGCCGGTGGCGTAATTGGCGGGGAAAGAAGTCAGCCCACTGTAGTAAGGAACAAACGCAGTTAAGTCAGCCATTCCTAATCCCACATAGGTCACTTCACCGATTTCTTTCGGTAACTCAGGACGTACCTGCATGACATGTGCTTCATAGGTTCTAAACACGCTGATTGGGCGCCACTCTTCTTTACCATTCAGCCCGTTCGAGTAGGGATCATGTTTCGTGCCTTGGTAATGATTACGCAAAATGGACTTAACTTCATCAAGCGTGACTTTCTTTTCTGGCGTGAGGAAAACGGGAGACTGCCGCCCTTCAGCCATTACTTGCTTAACCGATGGGTTTAATTGTTTCTGTATTGTCCAGACGCGCGGATCGTTATAGGTGCGATCGCGTTCATCGTCTCGGGTATAGGCTTTGGAAAAATTAAATTTACCGTCTGTTTTAGGCTGATAAAGCCCCTTTTCTACTGCAAATTCAACCAGATTCTTTGATCCCATAACGTTAGGATCTTTAGGGTCATAGTTTTGTAGACGTCCCTGATTAGCGGTAGCAAAGTATTGATTATTCGGCACTCTCTGTGCCATCCATTGATGGCCTGTACCGGTTTCTAAGTACCACAATTCTTTCTCATCGACCACGGCAACGCCAAATCCCTCACCTGCCCCTTTGGTTTCGATGATATGTCCAAGTAAAGCCACGGCCTCGCGCGCAGTTTTGGTCTGTGATAGCAAAATATCAGGAATATCGTCTTCGGTAATTCCCGTTTTTTCAACATAGGGATCAAATGCAAGCGCTTTAGGTGAGGCAAAAATAGATTCTGTCCCACTCACGCCAACACCGGCTTCATTAAATCCAGTCGCACCATGTAACTGTGTTTTCCAATTGGGCACCGTGGTATACCGTAGTGAATCTTTCGGTAAAGGATAGGTAAAATCATTTG
Source organism: Hafnia sp. CBA7124 (assembly GCF_002355555.1). NCBI lineage: Bacteria > Pseudomonadati > Pseudomonadota > Gammaproteobacteria > Enterobacterales > Hafniaceae > Hafnia > Hafnia sp. CBA7124. Next base: position 2,266,033 of record NZ_AP017469.1, read on the forward strand.
CGCCGTTATGCGCTTTCGTACTGTATATTCCAGTTTGGTTCTGTTTTGCCGGATGAATTACAAAGTGCTGTGCCTTTAAAGCATCACTATCCGCGCTGCGTGCAACAATAATCGAACCATCTGCTGTAGCCTCATTACCTGCTAAAAATGTGGTGCAGGTAAAACCTGAGGAGACTAATGCCATATTAATGGATAAAGCAATCACACACTTTTTTAAAGAATACATTCCTGTTCCTTATTTTCCTGATTTAATTAATTATCCTTTGCTATCAGTCAAGCTGAAGCGCTGGAAAGTTCCTGCAATGAAATAAGGGTAGCAATGAGTGAGATGTGATTACCGTGACAATGCTCCCAAGGCGATTGAGCAGCCTTAGGATTATGCACACATTTTTAGATAAGTTGGTTTTAGCGTAGAAACAAATAGAAAAAGATTAATTTAAGATCATGACTATGTTTTTTAAGTCATTGAGGAAAATCACATATTGTTCATTAGAGATAATTTTTTTGCTGCTCAGAACCACTAATTCATGATCGCTAATTTCTGAATGATAGCTTGGATGTGCATGAGAATAACTATTTTCTACAAAACCAAGACTTTGATAGAAGCGTAAACGCCTATTAGCAATTTCGGTCGTCAAAGGATCTATTTCTAAGATTGTCTGTGGGTGTTGAGCCAAAAAACATTCCAGAACCTTTTTACCATATCCCTGAGAACGCAAATTTGGGTCTATCGCCAGATGCTCAATGTAGACATAGTCTTTAAATCGCCAATATCCAATAAAACCAACAAATATATTATTGTGATGCCAGGCAGTTAAATAATAACTATTATTATCAAGTGCTACTTGTTTCGCCCTTTCGTCTCGCTTTTCATGATAAGGAAAAGCACTTTCATAGAGCTCATCCACACTTTTATAAAGTGGGCTATCTTTTTTTTCTATGCGTGTAAGGCTAAACATTAATGTCCTTCTTCTGAAACAATCGAGGGCGGTACATCAAAGCTTCTTAATGTGCCACCCTCGCAGGATAATTCCAATTAAATCATCATACCACTGGGGGCTTCTCTCTTATATTACGAATAAGCCCCTTACACAATACAATGCCCGCACCGATCAATCCACCCAGCAATACGGATAGGATTAATATTAGCGATTTTTTCGGTGCATCTTTAATGACAGGTAATGATGGCTGTTGTGAGAATGAAAATGCTTCGAATTTATCATTGCCACTATCGCTGAGTTTAATCTCGCGCAGTGCTTGTAATGTCTCACGGTTAGAGTAATAGCCATCACTTAAATACAACGGCCAAGACGTTTCATTGGCAATAATTGTTTTTAGCGCAGGCTCACCAAGCATAAATAGCATTTCATCAGAAAGAGCCGTGACCTCTTTAACCGTAACGCTCTTGGTGTTCGTGGCTTCAGCCACTTTTAATGCTTCTGATAAAGCATTTAAACGACGCGCTTTTTTCTCCTGGGCAGTTTTGATCTGGGCATCTAATGCAGTATTGATTGCCTGCATTCTGACCTCTAATGCTTTCGCAGCGTTTGAATAATAACTACTTGAGGTTTGCTTATTTACTTTGTTTAAAACGGCAACTAAGGATTTTTGTGCATCCTTCGCCGTTTCAGCGCTAAAACTCACGGTAAATGAATCGTTTCTCCCTGAGTTTGTCGGCTTAATGTCCAAGGGTGTTTCAGGTAAGAACGTTAAGGTTTCAGCAGAAATACGTGACACGAAGTTAGCAAAAACATCATTGCTAATATCTTTACTATTACTAGGGTCAATGACAGCCACAGCAGTAGGATAATCGGCTAACTGCCCTAGCTGTGGTGGTGTAATAATCGCGGTCGATGTCCATTTCTCTTTTGCAACGGCTAGATATCCAATAGCCAAAACAATCGCAATGCAAACAGTGGTAATGATTGTTTTCTTTCCATTCCATAACTGCAACAGCAGGTCAAGCAGATCAATCTCATCAGTACTGTTTTTTTGCTCAAGACTCATAGGATTTCCCATACAAACTCATAATTACATTAGCTGACATTGCTCTCAAACAAATAATATATCGCCATTTTGATTTAAAGCGATTGTTATATCGTGTACGTATATGAATGGCGATAGTACTAAATCTGTAACCGGTTCTCAATGGAACAACTCTCTGTTCTGTCTATATTTTGGCTAGGAAAGTTCCGTATTTTTAAGTATAGATGCATGCCATTATTCTGCCCGCGTCATGGCAATTTGGGCTGCTTCTGGTAGATTGAGTGGCCTGCACTTTCGCTAAATTAACGAGGCAATTGAGAATGAATATATTTGTAACCGGAGCAACCGCAGGGTTCGGTGAGGCTATCACGCGCAAATTTATCAAGAACGGACATACAGTGATTGCTGCCGGTCGCCGTTTAAGTCGTCTCGAAGCGTTAAAAGATGAGTTAGGTGATGCTTTAACTATCGTGCAACTCGATGTGCGCAATCGAGCGGCAATTCAGTTGGCTTTAGAGAGCCTTCCCACTGAAAAACGTCACATTGATGTTTTAGTGAACAATGCTGGATTGGCATTAGGTTTAGAGCCTGCGCATAAAGCAAATGTTGATGATTGGGACACGATGATCGATACCAATGCCAAAGGTTTGGTGAACATGACCAGAGCAATTTTGCCTAATATGGTTGAACGCAATGTAGGTCATATCATTAATATTGGTTCAACCGCGGCTAACTGGCCATATGCCGGTGGTAATGTGTACGGTGCGACAAAAGCGTTTGTTAAACAATTTAGCCTTGGTTTACGCGCTGATCTGCATGGCACCAAAGTGCGGGTTAGCGATATCGAACCTGGATTGGTTGGCGGCACGGAATTCTCTAATGTTCGCTTTAAAGGCGATGAAGGTCGCGTAGAGAAAACCTATGAGAATGCTAACGCCTTAAGCGCAGATGATATTGCTGAAGCTGTGTATTGGGTCGCTACCTTACCTGCGCACGTCAACATTAATACCATTGAAATGATGCCGGTTAGCCAGTCCTTTGCCCCGCTGTCGGTCTATCGCGGCTAAATTTAACTTCATTGTAAATTTCTGTTTTTTGCACTAAACCGTATCGAAACCAACGTTTTCGCAAACTATCAGCGGAACTGACAGAGTGCTATAGTGTCTTCATATCGAGAATGATGACCTTAAAGACGGTCGTTGTGAAAAGAGGATAGCTAATTTGAAACTGAATAAATTGCACATGGCCGCTCGTTGGATGCCTTTAGCCGCAGCGCTCATCTTGGGTGGTTGGCAGGCTTCTGCCCTTGCAGACTCTTGCGCATCTGGCAGTACCTGCGTCTTTGGCTCAAGCGGTGGTCAGGATAACTCGCTGACCAAAGAAGATGCTCGCCAGCAGAAAGAACAATGGGATGACACGCGTTCTCTGCGTAACAAAGTTAACACCCGCGTTGAGAAACAGTTCGACAAGTTCGATAAAGCCGTCGATCTGCAAGACTCATGTGAAAAAAGCTTAAACGTTAATGCGTACTGGGAACCGAATACCCAACGTTGTTTAGATAGAAATACTGGACGCCCACTTAATCCATAAGCATTAAGCTTAAACGCTTTTGCAAGGATCCTTGGAGGATATTTCATGAAGAAATTACTGCTTAGCATCATGCTATTAAGTGCTATTCCACTGGCCGCACAGGCTTCGTGTGAAACAGTCAAAGCAGATATTAGCCAAAAAATTATCAAAAATGGTGTGCCAGAGTCTGGCTTTACGCTTGATGTCGTACCGAACGATCAGGCTGACGCGAGTGGTGGTCAGGTTGTGGGTCATTGCGAAAACGACACACAGAAGATCATCTATCAGCGCACAAACGGCGCTGAAGACGACAGTACGCCAGCACCGGCTACACACTAATTATCAGCGTTATGTCGAAACGGCTGCCTTATGGCAGCCTTTTTTGTCTCTAGCATTCACCGTCAAATTCAGTACACGTCACGCTGTCTGGCTTTAATTTTGCTGGAATGAGCCACGCGGTGATTAGAGCAAACAACGACAATATTGCCGCCACGATAAACACCCAATGAATGGATGCTGCCACCTGAGTCGTTAAATTAATCATCTTATCGTCTAGCGGCGTGCCATTCTGATGCATGCTCATGAGCTTTTGAACCGGATCATGAATATCCGGCAAGCGCCAATCAAGATTGAGATTCAGCGTGGCGCCTAAAATGGCTGTACCTAGCGCTGAGCCTAACATACGGGTAAACACCGTTGAAGCGGTGGCAATTCCTCGCATGTTGGAAGGCGCAACATTCTGTACCGAAACCAGAAATGTGGTATTGGTCATCCCCATTCCGCAGCCAATCACAAAGGCGGCGACTCTTCCCCATAGCAAACCACTATCCGGCTGCTGCATGAGCAAAATCAAGCTTCCGGCGATGAGCAAAAAACTGCCGAAAAGCGCCGTAGCGCGATAGGACGTTAGCGACATCATTCGCCCGCTAAGGGTACTCGCCAATGGCCAGCCGATTGACATCATTGCTAACGTGGTGCCAGCCTCCAACGGCGTTCCGCCCATGACTCCCTGCACAAACGTGGGCAAAAATGCGGCAACGCCCATCATGGATGCGCCGACAATCAGCCCACCAATATTACCCGCGACGATCACGTTATTTCGCCAGAGCGCTAACGGAAATAACGGTTCTGGGGCTTTTTTCTCTTGTCGCAGCAAAAAAACTGACGCGACGACGAATATCAATAATAACGGGAATACCCAGAACTTCAGAATATCGGCCTGTAAGAGCGCCACTAATAACGAGGCCACTGCGATAGTTAGCCAACAGGTACCAGCAAAATCGATAGGATGCTGCCGAGGATGTACCGTTTCGGGGAAATAGCGCCACAGAAGATACATAGCCGTAATGCCAATAGGCACATTCACCCAAAAAACCAATGCCCAGTTGAAGTGCTGAACAATAAATGCCCCCATCAGCGGGCCGACGATGGCCGATACCCCCCAAACGCTAGAGAGATAACCCTGGATTTTTGGACGCTCCGCGGGTGAATAGATATCAGCAACAATGGTGAATGCAATCGGCGTGATAGCCCCTGCGCCCATCCCTTGAACAGCACGAAAAACGATCATCCACAGCATGTTATGGGAAAAGCCGCATAGCACGGAACCTAGCAAGAAAAGCGATGCGCCTATGTAGAACATCCGCTTACGTCCATAGAGATCGGCGAGTCGACCATAGATAGGAATTGAAATAGCCTGTGTTAAAAGATACGCAGCAAATACCCAGCCTAGCAGTGAGAAACCGCCTAAATCGCCAATAATCGTGGGCATGGCCGTTGAGACTATCGTAACCTCAATAGCCGCCATAAATGTTGCTAGCATACAAGCGGTTAGCACGATGCCTCGATGTAAATATTGCTGCTCTACCTGTTCAACCATGCTGCCTCGCGGAAAATGCGAATAGAGATTTAGCTCAATACCTTACCATGAATTTCTAGGCTAATTGTGTGAACTCTCGAAGAGAGAATAAGACTGGCATAAATATAAAAGTGACAACGTCACATATCAGCTGCAGTGATCTTGATTGATTGCTGTTTCCTATCTCAATGATAGGTGAGGCTGGCCGTTATCATTGATGATTATCAACAAAGTAATGAAATACAACACGCACTATGGGAAGGCCAAGTTTTGGCCCTCTGAGGGTTGTGCACCCAGCGCTGGCGCGGCCCGATTTCATGCTCTGAAATGGAGTTTTAACATGATAAAAATAACAAAGCTTTTGGGAATTGCAGCAACTGTCGGTGTTGTTGGTTATCTAGGTCTGGCGGGATATGTCTATTACCATGATAAGCAAAGAATTACGATGCCCGATCAGGCATCACTTTCGCCACAAAACGCGGCCGTTCTGAAAACCCTGAGTGAAAAAGGCTGTGACTACTGTCACACCCCGTCAGCACAGCTCCCGTTTTATTCACAACTTCCCATCGCTAAGCAACTGATGGAATATGACATCAATCTTGGCTACAAATCATTTGATCTTACCCCTATTCGCAACAGCCTCATTAATAATAGTCGCCCTCCGCAGGGAGACATGACTAAAGTGGAATGGGTCATGCAGCACGACACCATGCCGCCGACCCGTTACACGGCGCTGCACTGGGCTGGATCGCTGGATAATGAAGAACGGGCGGATATTTTAAACTGGGTGAAAGATCAGCGCATAAAATACTATGCGGCAAAAGACATGGCGCCGGCATTAATGAATGAGCCCGTTCAGCCATTGCCACGTACCCTTCCTGTTCAGGCTGATAAAGTGGCATTGGGTTTCCGCTTGTACCACGACCCGCGTTTATCTGGTGATAACTCCATTGCTTGCGTTCATTGCCACCAGTTAGGGGCTGGCGGCGTTGATGGCCGACAAACCTCCATTGGCGTAGGCGGTAAAATTGGTCCAATCAACGCACCTACGGTATTTAACGCGGTGTTCAACGTTGAGCAATTCTGGGATGGTAGAGCGCCAGACCTCCAAAAACAGGCTGGTGGCCCACCGCTTAATCCAATCGAAATGGCGTCCAAGTCATGGGATGAAATTACAGGAAAACTTAACCAAGACGCCCTTCTCAAACAACAGTTTACCGCTGTTTATCCTGAAGGCTTTACTGGCGATACCATCACCGATGCGATTGCTGAATTCGAGAAAACCCTTATCACGCCAGACAGTCCGTTTGACCGATATCTTCGTGGCGATAATAAAGCGCTAAGCGCCCAGCAAATGCATGGATACCAGCTGTTTAAAGATAATAAATGTGCCACATGCCACACCGGGAAAATACTCGGCGGTCAGGCTTTCGAACCTCTGGGACTGAAGCAGGATTTTGCCTTTGGCAAGGTGACCAGCGCAGATATTGGCCGACTCAATGTAACTCAAGGGGAGCGTGACCGCTTCCGTCAGAAAGTACCAACGCTGCGTAACGTTGCGCTGACGGCGCCTTATTTCCATCGTGGTGACGTACCTACACTGGATGAAGCGGTGAAGCTGATGTTGAAATATCAGGTCGGCACCTCGCTACCACAGAAAGATGTAGACGACATTGTGGCATTCCTCGAGTCGCTAAACGGCGTTTATACGCCTTATCCAATTCATTAACCCTCTCTAGGCGCCGCATTTTTGCGGCGCAGTTTCTTCCTGTGGTTAAAACCCTTAAACTGCTCCCACTTTTATGCCTTCGCACTACGCAGTATGTGCTTCTTTTTTGGTAACCCGCGGCTAAACATGACTTCACCACGCATGAAACGTCTGATTCATATGCAACATTATCAACTGATGCTGCGCCGCTTAGCCATTGCGATGATTTTGGGCATCGCCGCTGCCACCGTTGTTTGGCTATTTCACCAGTCGATGTTGAAGCTGGAATGGCTATTCTTAGGCAGTCGAGGCGGAAGTTTGGTGGCCGCTGCGGCCGAGCTACCATTATGGCGACGTTTGCTTACGCCGGCTTTAGGCGGGTTGGTTGCAGGTTCTATATTGTGGCTGTTTCAGAAATATCAGCACCAACGCCCATCCGCTCCGACAGATTATATGGAAGCCTTTGACGCTGGCGATGGCCGTTTAGATATTTCCGCCAGCCTTGTCAAAAGCTTGGCATCTCTGATAGTCGTATCAAGCGGAAGTGCAATCGGGCGTGAAGGCGCGATGATCTTACTGGCAGCCCTGTTTGCATCGGTTTTTGCTCGATTATTTACACCGCCAAAGGAGTGGAAACTGTGGGTCGCCTGTGGCGCTGCTGCGGGGATGGCCAGCGCCTATCACGCGCCCTTAGCCGGAAGTTTATTTATTGCGGAGATCCTTTTTGGATCATTAATCCTCGCCTCTCTTGGCCCGGTGGTGATCGCCGCGGTCAGCGCCCTGCTGATGAGTAACTTACTCAACGGTGGACAAGAAACGCTATATCAGGTGCAAATTCTGGTCGCACCGTGGCCAGTGCAGTATTTATTGATGGCGCTGCTGGGGGTGATTGCAGGATTTGCCGGGCCGCTATTTCTCTCATTGATGCAGTACAGTAGTCACTTCTTCCAACAGCTACGCCTTCCTCCACCGCTGCAGCTTGCGCTGGGTGGGCTTATCGTCGGTGGGCTATCAATCATTTTTCCAGAGGTATGGGGAAATGGCTACAGCGTGGTTCAATCGTTGTTGTCTGCTCCACCGGGCGCTTTGCTCATTGGGGCCATTTTGCTCTGTAAACTGATTGCGATACTGGCTAGCAGTGGTTCAGGTGCTCCCGGTGGTGTATTTACGCCAACGCTGTTTATTGGTGCCGCGCTAGGCGCATTTGTTGGGCAACTATTCGCGCTCTGGCCAGGAATGGGAGAACACATCGCATTATTAATGGCGCTGACCGGTATGGCAACGTTGTTGGCTGCCACCACGCATGCACCCGTGATGTCTGCACTGATGGTGTTTGAAATGACGGGAGAATATACGTTGCTGCCAGGATTGTTACTAGCCTGTGTTATGGCAACAACCCTGTCCCGCTGGCTGCGGACAGGGTCAGTTTACGGTAAATAGACGACGCTATTTGAGAGGAGAAAGATCGATATATTTAGACAGATCTTTTTCCTCTGGGCGGAACAGGTATGGAATTTCGCCCAACTGTGGCCCTGGCAATTTTTGGCGTAACGCTTCTAACGTTTCGGCATAATGCGAAAGCCCTGGATTGATGCGGTTCGCAATCCAACCGGCAAATGGCAAACCGTCATTAATGATCGCCTGCGCCGTCAAAATAGCGTGGCTGATACAGCCCAGCTTAATACCGACGACCAGAATAACCGGCAGTTGCTCTTGCACCACCCATTCAGATAACGGGCGCAAATCGTGCATTAAGACACGCCAGCCTCCGGTTCCCTCAACCACTAAGTGCTCAGATTTACCGCTTAGGTTTTGAAGCCCACGGCTCATCAGGCTGTAATCCAAAGGCTCACCGGTATAAGCGTTCGCAATTTCTTCCTGCAAAGTTATCGGGTTTACTTCATCATAATTCAATGGGATAGAAGAAGACGCCTGCAATGTTAACGCATCTTTATTACGCAGTCCTTGCGGGGTTTCTTCACTACCGACGGCGATAGGCTTGTAGCCTACAGCAGTAGCACCAGAAGCATGGATGGATTGCAGTAACGCACGAGAAACGACGGTTTTACCGACTTCAGTGTCTGTTCCTGTGACAAAAACACGCTTTAACATGAATGATACTCCGGAGAATCTCCGATAAAAAACACCAAAAAATTGGCGGAACGACAATTTCCTTCCGCCATCAAGAATGATGAAAAGTCTAGGCGAAGCGGTAAAGCAGCAGCTTGCGTTAGCTCAATATTTTGTTTAACGAGGTGACAATTTCATGAAAAACCTCTATTTGTACCAAAATAGAGGTATGAATTAGAAAGGAATTTAGCCAAATACTCTCAGTTTTTGCTAGCCCTGCAACAGCTGAACTAACAATGAACCATTGTAAAGTGCTTCTTTAACTAACGCGGCCGCAGGCATGGTTCCATTATTACGGAAACGCGTAGCCTCAACGCTCAGTCCCTGTGCATAGTAGGGTAAGGACTGTTGCTGAATGGCCGCATTGATAGAGGGAAAGAGAACCGCGCTGGCTTGATTGAGCGGTGAGCCAATCAGAATTTTTTCGGGATTAAACAAGTTCACCATAATGGCGAGAATGCGTCCCACATTATTACCCACGCTGCTGATAATATCCTTAGACAGCTGATCGCCCTGCATGGCGGCCTGACAGATAGCATCAATTGTGATGGGCCCGTTATGCAGCAAAGACGATGGTGAAAGCGGTAATCGCTGCTCGGCTAATTCAAGAATATGCCCAAGTCCTGCAACGGTCTCCAAACAACCGTGATTACCGCAATAGCACTGCTTACCATAGGGATCGACCTGCGTATGACCAATTTCCACCACGCTATGACGGCCGCCGTTTAGCAAGCGACCATCGGTAATGACACCCGCGCCCACATCGTGATCGATAACCACCTGCAGCATATTTCTACAGTTTTCACCGGCACCGAACAGCGACTCCGCCATCGTCCAAGCGCAGATATCATGCTGAAGAAACACCGGTAGGCCGGTATGCTGCTCCAATTCGGCACCCAGCGGCATATCACACACATCGGCATAAAATGGCATGCGATGAACCATGCCCTTCGCCGAATTAATCAATCCTGGAAGCGTAATGGCAATAGCCGTTAGCCGCTCAAGCTGATGCTGATGACGGATAAAGAACTGGTCAATTTCATTGATGATGCGTTCGAGTAACGGCTGGTCTGCCTGTGCAGGCAATTCGACGTCATCTTCAGCAACCAATTTACTGCTGAGATCGCGTAGCGCCAGCGTCATAACACCATGACCCACACGAACGCAGAGATAATGCCAAGCCACAGTATCTAAAATGAGACCAACAGCAGGACGCCCACGGCTACCCACGTCTTGGAATTCGGTTTCTTGTACCAGATGCGCTTCTAGCAGTTCACGCACAATTTTGGTGATGCTTGCGGGCGCAAGCTGTGCACGTTTAGAGAGTTCGATGCGGGAAATTTGGCCATGCTGATCAATAAGACGGTATACCGCCCCAGCATTTATCTGCTTTATTTGATCAATATGTCCCGGTTGGCTTTCAGCTATCACCCACCTACTCCCGCTTATTTTTCGCGCTTCTAAATAAATATTAACGCTATGGTGTCGGTTTTGAGTAAACCCGTCAACTATTTGATTCGTTATGTGATTTAGTGCACAAATAAGCCCCGCAATGGTCGGTTTTCGCAGCGATTATTTATCTATGGTTGAGCTATCATTAAATTTATCAATGCTGTTGCCTGTGCGCTTAGTGGTCTAGTTTTACTGTAAGCTAACCAAACTTCCGTGAATGCCGTTTCCTCATCTAAGTATCTATAGCAAACACCATCCACTTTAATTCGCGTAAACGATGCCGGTAAAATAGACACGCCGAGTCCTGCGGAAACTAGCCCGACAATCGTCATCGCTTCACCCACTTCTTGAGTGATATAGGGGGTGATCCCCGCATTTTTCAGCAGCGTTAATATTTCATCGTGTAGCGCCGTGCCCACTTCTCGGGAAAAAAAGACAAAGGGCTGATTCGCCAAATCGCTAAACTTCAATTTTTCTCGCCCAGAAGCCGCTAAGGGATGATTCTGGTGCAGCACTGCAACTAACGGCTCTCGCAACAAGAGTTGATGCGTCAGCGTGTCGGGTAATCGCGTGTTACGCATCACGCCAATATCGAGTTTGCCTTCTAACAGCGGTTCAATCTGTTGCTTAGTGTTCACCTCGCGCATTTGCATGTGAACTAAAGGATAGCGCTGCCGGAAAATAAACAGGCTGCTGGCAACTAAACTGATAAACGGCGCGGACGAGGTAAAGCCAATCTTCAGATTACCCAATTCACCACGATGTGCTCGCGCGGCGTTTTCTGCCGCTTGTGAAAGATGGTCCACAATTTCGTAGCACTCTTTCAAAAAGAGTTCCCCCGCTTGCGTGAGGCTCACATTTCGGTTGTTTCGTTCCAAAAGCCGAGCGCCCACTTCCATTTCAAGCGCCTGAATTTGTTGGCTCAATGGCGGCTGAGAGATATTCAAACGCTCCGCTGCACGCCCAAAATGACACTCTTCAGCAACGGCAATAAAGTACTTGAGATGTCTAATTTCTATACGCATAGGCTGATTGATATCTTAAACGTCTTATTTACATTTATTAATATATTAGACAATAAATTAGCTGAAACCTATGCTGAATTTATATCAGCCGTTGTGACCTGCCGCACATAATATGGGCAAGCAGAGCTGATGAACCGTTTTACCCGATATTTTCGGTAAGGATACAGATTGGAAACCCCTCCGGCAGAAACAATGCCGTCTCGCATTGATACAACCTCAAACTCGTCTGTTGTGTCGCCTGTAGCGCCAACGCGCCGCGCGTTAAGCAAACTTCCGTACATTGAACGTGGCCAACCACAGTTTATCCGCGTAACCCTAGCGCTGTTCTCTGCGGGTCTGGCAACTTTTGCCCTGCTCTATTGCGTTCAGCCTATTTTGCCCGTGCTGTCGCATGATTTTGGGATTTCACCGGCCAGCAGTAGCCTATCACTTTCCGTCTCTACGGGATTGCTTGCCGTCGGGTTGATGTTCACTGGCCCGTTATCAGATGCCATTGGGCGCAAACAGGTGATGGTTACTGCGCTATTGATGGCGGCAATATGCACGTTAATTTGTTCAATGATGACTAGCTGGCACGGTATTTTAGTGATGCGCGCGCTGGTTGGGCTTTCGTTGAGCGGCGTTGCCGCGGTCGCCATGACCTATCTCAGCGAGGAGATCGATCCCGCCGTAGTGGCATTTTCCATGGGGCTCTACATCAGCGGTAATTCGATTGGAGGAATGAGTGGGCGTTTAGTCAGCGGCGTTCTGACAGATTTCTTCTCTTGGCGCATTGCGGTGGCCATTATTGGTTTGTTCGCTCTGGCCGCGGCGTTTATGTTCTGGAAAATTCTGCCCGCGTCGAAACACTTCAGAGCCACACCTCTCCGTCCTAGAACGTTATTAATTAACTTCCGGCTGCACTGGCATGACAAAGGTCTTCCGCTGCTTTTTGCCGAAGGCTTTCTGCTGATGGGGAGTTTCGTCACGCTATTTAACTATATTGGCTATCGTCTGCTTGGCACACCGTACTCGCTCAGTCAGGCTTTGGTCGGCCTATTATCAGTGGTTTACCTGACAGGGTCATACAGTTCACCTAAAGCCGGTGCGTTAACCAGTAAATTTGGTCGTGGACCGGTGCTGACGGTTTCGATTCTTATTATGCTGATTGGGTTGTTGATTACGCTTTTTGCCCCGCTCACCACCATTTTTATTGGCATGATGCTGTTTACCGCAGGCTTCTTTGCTGCTCATTCAGTGGCAAGCAGTTGGATTGGCCGCCGTGCTCGCCGCGCTAAAGGCCAAGCATCATCACTCTATCTATTCTGTTATTATGTCGGCTCCAGCGTGGCCGGTACACTTGGTGGCGTATTCTGGAACAACTATGGATGGAACGGCATCGTAATTTTCCTTAGTGTCATGCTCGTTTTAGCGCTGTGGATCAGCCGAGCATTGAAAAAACTGCCCGAAGCCAAACGGATTTAATCCTCGAGTAGAATCCCCGCCATCCGGGGATTCTAACTGACAACATCAGCCCCTCCCTCACTACAAAGCTTTTTCTCGGTCCAATAGGTAATACGGTTGTTTGAAATTTCACTGTGGTTACAGACAACGTTTAGGTAATGAACTACAATGTATGTTGTAACTAAATTAATGCAATAAGAGAGCCTATGTCAGCTAATCATGTTATCGACCGTATGAACACGTGTTTTCGCCAGCTAGAGCAAGGCTTAGTGGAGATTGATGCGGTTTTGAAATCTCTGATACCGCTACAGGCAAACGTATTTTTGTTGCCTGATATTGAGAAAGGTAAAGAGCATGATGACATTACAAAAATCAGCGTCATCCCCTGCTCGGGCGAGTCAGCATTTGAAGCCGGTTTACAACACTTTCGCCGCTTGTTCATCCATCACCATGCGCAGCATATCAGCAGCAAAGCTGCGGTTCGTATGCCCGGCGTGCTTTGTTTTTCCGCCAGTTACGCGCAGGTAAAATCCACCAGCGCCCTGATTAGCGATGTGAACCAACTCAAGAAACAGCTAGAGAAGATTATCGCCGTTGAATCTGGCCTTCCCCCTGAGCAACGGTTTGAATTTGTTCATGCTCATCTTAAAGGTTTGCTGACGCTGAGTGCCTATCGCGCATTAACCGTACTGCACAACCCTTCCACCGTTCGCTTCGGATGGGCGAATAAAAGCGTGATCAATAATATGAGTCGCGAAGAGATGATTAATCGCCTCGAGAAAAGTTTGTCCGCCAATCGCTCTGTTCCACCCTACTCACGCGAACAATGGGCGGCGATGGTGACAAAAGAACTTGATGACATCATGCGTTTGCCGGAAGACGTTAAACTCAAAATAAAACGGCCGGTTAAAGTTCAGCCGATTGCACGAGTGTGGTATCAAGAAGAGCAGAAGCAGGTACAACACCCGTGTAGCATGCCGCTTATCGCATTAACGGATGAGTTTAGCGAAACGCCCACTCCTATTCTTGGTGATTTAAGTGATTACGATGCGGACAATATTAATGTGAAACATCGTCCGCGAGCTAAAAAGCTGGAACTCTTGATCCCTCGTTTACATTTATACCGTGAGCTTGAATAGCGTGACAACGTCACGCATTGATTCGGCTCCCAACCATGTCCTGTGGCTTCACCCATTCATCAAACTGCGATTCGGTGACATAGCCTAACAGCAGCGCCGACTCTTTTAACGTCAGTCCTTCATGATGGGCTTTTTTGGCAATTTCGGCGGCTTTATCGTAGCCAATATGCGTATTCAGCGCGGTCACTAACATTAATGATTCATTTAATAGCTGATTGATTCGAGGTCGGTTAGGTTCAATACCGCGTGCACAGTGCTCATTAAAACTCTCGATGCCATCGGCCAGTAGACGTATTGACTGTAAATAGTTATGGATAACAAGTGGGCGGAAAACATTAAGTTCAAAGTTACCTGACGCGCCGCCAATATTAATCGCTACATCGTTACCCATCACCTGAGCACAAAGCATGGTTACCGCTTCACATTGAGTCGGATTAACTTTACCCGGCATAATTGAGCTACCCGGCTCATTTTCAGGAATTGAAATTTCCCCGATCCCACAACGCGGGCCAGATGCTAACCATCTTACATCGTTAGCGATTTTCATCATTGAGGCGGCCAGTCCTTTCAATGCACCATGAGATTGAACCAGAGCATCACAGCTCGCTAAGGCTTCAAACTTATTCGGTGCCGAGATAAAATCGCTCCCGCTCAGTTGCGCAATCATTTTGGCCACGCGAACCGCATATTCAGGGTGAGTATTCAGCCCCGTACCTACCGCCGTTCCCCCCAGCGCTAATTCATAAAGATGTGCCAAACTATGTTCAATATGCTTTTTACTGTGCATCAACATAGCGACCCAGCCAGAAATCTCCTGCCCCAACGTTAGCGGTGTCGCATCCTGTAAATGCGTGCGACCAATTTTGACTATGTCGTTAAATTGCTCTGATTTATCGTGTAGAGTTTGGATCAGGACGTCTATTTGCGGCAGAAGCTGGAGACGAATCGCTTGCACGGCGGCAACGTGCATCGCCGTAGGGAAAACATCGTTTGAACTTTGGCTTTTATTCACATCATCATTAGGATGAACTTTACGTTCATTTCCGCGTTCGCCCCCCAATAATTCACTGGCGCGATTCGCCAAAACTTCATTCATATTCATGTTGCTTTGAGTTCCCGACCCCGTTTGCCATACGGCCAGCGGAAACTCCTGATAACGAAAGCCGTCGATGACCTCTTGAGCAGCCTGCATAATAGACTCTGCTTTATCCTCACTCAGCAAGCCGAGATCGAGATTAACCTGCGCAGCGGCTTTTTTTACCAATGCCAAAGCGTCAATTAATGCCTGAGGCATTTTTTCCACCGAAATACGAAAATGTTCCAAAGAACGTTGCGTTTGCGCGCCCCACAATCGCGCTTGAGGTACATCAATATCGCCCATAGAGTCTCTTTCAACACGCATAGCTGTCATATTTTCTCCTTGAGATTAAAAGCATGATTCCGATGAGTTAATCATTAATCCAATGAGTATAGCGGGATATCAACCAGTTAGAATGTGAGAGCTAAACGAATTTCTTACATCAATATCCTTGCATCGGATAGGCCCTCTCCTGTTTACTTAGCGCAATAGCTTTATTTTTCATATTCACGTTTCGCTTTAACTTCACTTTAGGTTGATACCAATGCAAAAGATGATTAATGCCGTACAAAACTATGCTTGGGGCAGTCACGATGCACTGAGCAAGCTGTATGGCTTCTCGAATCCAGATAACAAACCTATGGCTGAATTGTGGATGGGGGCTCATCCGCTTAGCAGCTCTAAAGTTTTGGATAAAAACGGCAATAAGGTGTCATTACGCGATGAGATCGCCAAAGATCTCACCGGGAATCTAGGCAACGCCGTCGCGAAACGTTTTGGGGAACTGCCTTTCTTATTCAAAGTTCTGTGCGCCGCACAGCCGTTATCGATTCAAGTGCATCCAAGCAAACATGCCGCAGAAGAGGGTTTCGCACGTGAAGAATCCGCGGGTATTGCGATCAATGCCGCAAACCGTAATTACAAAGATCCTAATCATAAGCCTGAGCTGGTTTATGCATTAACGCCTTTCAAAGCGATGAACGGCTTCCGTGAATTTGCCGAGATTGCTCAGCTATTACAGCCTGTAGCCAGCGCGCATCCTGATATTGCGAAGTTTATTCAATCGCCAGACGCACAGCATTTATCCGTGTTATTTGGTAATTTGCTGAGCATGACCGGTGAACAAAAATCGCATGCCTTAAGCGTGCTTGCCGAAGCGCTAAACCACCAGCAAGGGCCAGCATGGGATGCCGTACGCGGCATTGCGCGCTTTTATCCAGACGATAGCGGACTCTTCTCACCGTTGCTGCTCAATACCGTTGAGCTTGAGCCAGGCCAAAGTATGTTCCTGTATGCAGAAACGCCGCACGCGTATTTGGATGGCGTCGGCTTAGAAATCATGGCGAACTCAGACAACGTTCTGCGTGCCGGCCTAACGCCAAAATACATCGATGTGCCAGAACTGTTAGCCAATGTGAAGTTTATTGCTAAGCCAGCTAACACGTTGCTGACTGCCCCTGTGGTGAACGGACATGAAACTCGCTTCCCTATTCCGGTCGAAGACTTTGCTTTTGCCGTGCATACCCTAACTGAAGCGCCTCAGTCGTTAGCGCAAGAAAGTGCGGCGATCCTATTCTGCATTACCGGTGAAGCTACGCTTATCAAAGGGGAGCAGCGTATCGTGCTGGTTCCAGGAGAATCCTGTTATCTGCCAGCCAGTGAGTCGCCAGTGCAGGTGCAAGGCCACGGCCAACTCGCCCGCGTGTTTAATGAGCTCTGATTTATGCGACGAAAATAAACCTCATGTAAACCTTGGTGGAAGAATCCCTTTCCCCTGCAAATTCAGATAAGTATTTGCGAATGGGCTTGGTTTACATTGAAAGGGTTTAACGCCACAATGAAAAGCGCCTACGGGCGTTTTTTTGTTATACGTCTATCATCATTTGTTCGACACGCCGTTTTTGAGGCATTTCCCTCGCGGCAGCACATTTAAGGCTTAAGGAAGAACTCAATATGAAAAAATCAGCTGTCGCGGTTGCGGTCATTGTTGTATTAGGCGCGGCCTGGACCGGAGCCTCTTGGTATACCGGCAAGCTCATTGAGCAACGAATGACGACTGAGGTTGAGAACGTTAATAGCCAGATCAACAACTATTTCCCTAAAGCAGGGTTAAAACTCAGCTACGAAGACTACAACCGTCATCTGTTCTCGACCGATATTCGCTATATTCTGCAAAACGATCCAACCTTCAAAGGCGAGCCAAGCCTCAAAGCCGGTGAACAGATTGTACTGAAAGAAACCATTACTCACGGGCCATTCCCGCTAGCACAGCTCAAGAACTTCAACTTTGTGCCGAGCATGGCATCCGTACATACCGAATTAGAAAACACGCCAGCGGTAAAAGCATTGTTTGATGCCACTAAGGGCAAATCGCTGGTTGATGCTGATACACGTATCGCCTACAACGGCGATACACAGTCGAAAATTACGCTAATCCCTGTCGATTACGCAAAAGATAAGATTTCAGTGAAATTTGACGGCGCAGTGATTAACGCAGACGTCGCTAAAGATCTTTCCACGCTGAAACTCGACATGAACAGCGATAACGTGGCGATCTCCGCGCCAAATGAAATGGGCCAACAAGAGCAAATCACTCTGCAAGGCTTCACGATGGAAAGCGATAGCCATCGCGGTAAGTTCGATCTGAATATCGGCTCGCAGAAAATGAATGCCAAGCACCTGTCAGTGTCTGTCGATGGCAAAGAATCTGCAGTATTAGACGGCTTCAAGTTAGATGCCAACATGGGCGAGGATGATAAAAACCTCAATGGCGTTCTGAGCTACACGCTTGATGCATTAAAAATCAGCGGCAAAGACTTCGGTCAGGGTGCCTTAACGCTGAAATTTAACGGCGTTGATGGTAAAGGATTAAAAGCCTTTGCCTCACAGTATAATGATTTTATCAATCGCCAACTGGTGCAGGGCGACGACGTCGATCCTGATGTCTATCAGCAAGAATTAGCGGCACTGATTGAAAAGAATATGCCTGCTCTGCTCACCGGAAACCCAACGCTGAATATACAGCCGCTGAGCTGGAAAACAGCTCAGGGTGAAAGCCAGTTTAGCTTGGATCTCAATCTTGCGAATCCTCAGCCTCAGGCTGAAACCACCGGCGAGCCGTTGATGTTGCAATCAATCAAAAAGCTGGACGCAAAACTGGCTATCTCCATGCCGATGGCGACCCAGTTGGCTTCTCAGGCAGCTGAATTAGAAGGTTATAACGCCGAAGATGCGAAACGTTTAGCTGGACAACAGGTTCAAGGCATTTCCGCCATGGGTCAGATGTTTAAACTGACAACGCAAAAAGACAACGTGATTTCGAGCAGCTTCAGCTATGCCGATGGTCAGGTTGATTTGAATGGCACCAAAATGCCGCTGGCTCAGTTTGTTGGCCTGTTTGGGATTTTAGGTGGTATGCAGGATCAGAGCGCAGCCCCTGCGGGGAATTGATTCAGCATTCAGACACGACGTTAACGATAAGCGGCCTCTTTTGGGGCCGTTTTTTTTAAGCCGATTCAGAAAGGATTACGCCGAGCCTCTAGCAATCAGCTTGGGCGGCAAAATAATATGTTGGACCTGTTCATCCGGCGCATCAATACGCTGTAGCATACGGTTCGCCGCGCTATAGCCAATTTCACGCGCGGAGCTACTAATGAAGGTCAGCGGAGGATCAGTCAGTTCCGCTTCCGGCACATCACCAAAGCCTATTAATGCAACCTGACGCGAATAGTAGCTTTCGTTTTCGTCTTTACCCACGCTATTGCCCATGCCGATTACGCCAAAATAAGCCCCCATAGCAATAGACGCCTTATGGCACAAGATGGCGGTAATTTTAGGGTGGTGATTCAACAGCTTTTTAGTGGCTTCCGCCGCGTCCTGTTGCTTACAATCACATTCGACGACCCACTCAGATTT
The DNA here is from genome assembly GCF_002355555.1 of Hafnia sp. CBA7124. Taxonomy (NCBI): domain Bacteria; kingdom Pseudomonadati; phylum Pseudomonadota; class Gammaproteobacteria; order Enterobacterales; family Hafniaceae; genus Hafnia; species Hafnia sp. CBA7124. The sequence goes on from NZ_AP017469.1 coordinate 2,285,336, forward strand.
GAACGGCAGACCATATTGAATCAACGTTCCGCAAAAACCACCTAAGCGTTCGGCGCGCGTAAGGGAACTGCTTTCCCCGCCGAGATAGGCAATCTGGCGATGACCATGCTTAATTAAATATTCTGTGGCCATCTTTGCCGCCTGCGAGTTATCAGGGCGAATAACGTCGATATCATCAAATTCGCTGGCTCGCGCGGCGCACACCAACGGCAAATGCATATCTCGCGCCTTTTGTTTCATCTCATCGCTAAGAAAGCGCCCGCTGCCGACAATAATACCATCAACGCCGTAACCACTCAGGCTATCAAGGCAACGAGCCAGATGCAGCCCATTTTTACCGCACTGCGTGAGAAATAATACCTTGCCCTGCGCTTCCAAGATTTCACTAATTCCGGCTGCCACTTCGGCATAAAACGGCTCGCTGATGTCACTAACGATAAGCCCGATCACGTTAGACACACTTCCGCGCAGCATGGCAGCCTGCTGATTGCGTACATAACCAAGCGTTTCAATCGCCGAATTAACACGGTGACAGGTTTTATCAGAAATACGCCCCTTGCCGCTGAGGACCAGAGAAACGGTAGTGACTGATACGCCTGCATGCTGCGCAACGTCGGTAATGGTGATCTTTTTCGGGTTCATGCCGTTAATTATTCACTTGTCGATAGCATAGGGTATTCATTTCCGTAGGTTATTTTACCGTATTTTTTAGTAAAACATTTAATCCAATCTCGCATAATTCACATTAACACTGATTTTGAGAACTGTGATCCGGCAAATGGTTTTGTTTGGTAAAACGTTTTATCTTCTTTTACCAGAAAGACTAAGACTAGTTGATAATTTTTATTAGAAACAGCGATCCTATCCACGGATCTTTCCATCAGGAGTGTCCATGCCCACCCAGACCAAACAAAAAATTACGCTATGGGAGTTTTTCCAAAGCCTTGGTAAGACCTTTATGCTGCCCGTGGCGCTGCTCTCTTTCTGCGGCATTATGCTGGGAATTGGTAGCTCGCTGAGCAGCCGCGATGTTTTAACGTTATTGCCGGTGCTGGATAATACCCCGCTTCAACTGCTGTTTACCTGGATGAGCAAAATTGGCTCCTTCGGTTTTAGCTTCCTACCAGTGATGTTCGCCGTTGCTATCCCGTTGGGTATGGCGCGCGATAATAAAGGCGTTGCTGCGTTTGCCGGATTCGTAGGTTTTACCGTATTCAATCTGGCCACCAACTTCTATCTGACGACCAAAGGGATTTTGCCAAGCATTGACCCTCTGGTGCTGAAAGCCAATAACATTCAAACCGTGCTGGGTATTCAGTCTATTGATACCGGTATTTTGGGTGCGATTATCGTCGGGATAGTGGTGTTCTTACTGCACGAACGCTTTAGTACTATTCGTCTGCCGGATGCGCTTTCGTTCTTCGGCGGTACCCGCTTTGTTCCTATTATCACCCTGCTGGTTTTAGGCCTGCTTGGTCTGCTGGTGCCATTGATCTGGCCGTGGTTCGCGATGGGCATTAATGGCCTGGGTCGCCTGATCCATAGCGCTGGCGCATTTGGTCCGATGATCTTCGGTACCGGTGAGCGTCTGCTATTACCGTTTGGTTTGCAGCACATTCTGGTTGCCATTATTCGCTTCACCGAAGCGGGCGGCACCATGGACGTTTGCGGCCACTCCGTTAGCGGTGCGTTGACCATCTTCCAAGCCCAACTTTCTTGCCCTACCACTCACGGCTTCTCAGAAAGCGCAACGCAGTTCCTGTCTCAGGGCAAAATGCCCGCTTTCTTAGGTGGTTTACCGGGTGCTGCATTAGCGATGTACCACTGTGCGCGTCCTGAAAACCGTCATAAAATTAAAGGCCTGCTGATTTCTGGCGTGGTTGCCTGTGTTGTTGGTGGTACCACTGAACCACTTGAATTCCTGTTCTTGTTTGTCGCGCCGTTCTTATATCTGATCCACGCTATTCTGACTGGTTTGGGCTTCACCATCATGTCCGTGCTCGGCGTGACTATCGGTAACACCGACGGCAATATCATCGACTTCGTGGTGTTTGGCGTTCTGCACGGCCTACAAACCAAATGGTATATGGTTCCTGTGGTTGCCGCGGTATGGTTCGTTGCTTACTACGCTATCTTCCGTTTCGCTATCACCCGCTTCAACATCAAAACGCCGGGTCGCGATATTGATAACAGCACCACCAGCGAGAAATCAGCCAAGGCTGCCTCTTCAAGCAAATCAGGTTATGACACCCCGGGGATTTTGGTTGCACTCGGTGGCGCGGATAATATTGTGTCACTCGACAACTGTATTACCCGCCTGCGCCTCTCGGTGAAAGACATGAAACTGGTTGATGATGCAACGCTGAAAAATCTGCGTGCCATTGGCGTGGTACATGTCAATGAGCATAATTTGCAGGTTGTTATTGGGCCACAGGTACAGTCGGTCAAAGATGAATTAGACTACCTAATAGCTCAGCCAAGCGTATAACCTTGTTTGACCATACATTTGGGGCGCTTAGCGCCCCGCTTTATTTCTCATTCGAGCAAACATCAAATTAAGGCGAATGAAATATGTTTGATTTTTCTAAGACTGTTGACCGTCACGGCACGTGGTGTACCCAGTGGGATTATATTGGCGATCGTTTTGGTGTTAACGATCTGCTGCCGTTCACCATTTCCGATATGGATTTTGCAACCGCCCCTTGCATTACGCAGGCACTGGAAAAACGCATTGCGCACGGCGTGCTCGGCTACAGCCGCTGGCAGCACGAAGATTTCCTCGGCGCACTGCGTCACTGGTACGCTAAGCGTTTTAATAGCGCTATAGATACCGACACCGCCGTTTATGGCCCTTCCGTAATCTATATGGTGGCACAGCTCATTCGCCTGTGGACTCAGCCCGGTGAATGCGTTGTCACCCATACGCCTGCCTACGATGCTTTCTATAAAGTAGTGCTTGGTAATCAGCGCCAATTGCTGGCCTGCCCGATGAAACAGTCTGAGGGTGAATGGTTCTGCGACATGGCCCACTTAGAGGCGCTACTGGCTCGCCCACAAACCAAAGTGCTGTTGCTATGCAGCCCGCAAAACCCAACGGGGAAAGTTTGGACACGTGCCGAACTGGAAACCATGGCTGAGCTGTGTGAACGGCACGACGTGAAGGTCATCAGTGATGAAATTCACATGGATATGACGTGGGGCGATCGTCAACACCTTCCGTGGAATGAAGTGGGAAAAACACCGTGGGCATTGCTCACCTCCGCCTCCAAGTCTTTCAACATCCCTGCCTTAACCGGTGCCTATGGCTTCATTAACGATCCCGCCACTCGTGATGCCTATTTCTTGCAGCTCAAAAGCAAAGATGGTCTTTCCTCTCCAGCGGTGCTTGCCGTTGCGGCGCATATCGCCGCCTATCGTGAAGGTCAGCCGTGGCTAGACGAACTGCGCGCGTATCTGCAGTCTAATCTGGAATACGTCGCCACCGAGCTTAACCAAGCCTTCCCACAATTAGTCTGGAAAATTCCACAGGCAACGTATTTGGCATGGATAGATCTGCGCGTTCTTGGCGTAGACGATCAAGAGCTACAGCGCGTACTCATCGACGAGGAAAAGGTGGCAATTATGCCCGGTTTTACCTACGGTGAAGAAGGCCGTGGCTTTGTTCGCCTCAACGTTGGCTGCCCACGCAGTAAGGTTGAATTAGGCGTGCAAAAACTAATTTCTGCTTTAAATAAGTTAGTTAAATAGCCAGTCTAAACATCCCCCGCCGCAACTCAGCGACGGGGAAATAAACCCCCGTCAAATTTAACGCCCAAACCGACTCCTCTCACGTCCCAGCAAAACCCTTGTGCTCAAAAGCGGCACACTTCCAGCGCCCCATTTACTGGTTGAAAGTTTGTTCGAACGCTTCTATAGTCAACGTACGGAAAAATACCGTACACATCCAATATTGAATTTATTCGAACCGTTTAAAACCTATTTGTGAAAAATGACTGCCGCAAGCGCGAGCCGTCGAGGAATACAGTATGTCTGCATTAAAAAAACAGCGTATCGATCTTCGATTAACTGACGAAGACAAAAACGCCATTGAAGAAGCTGCGGCAATGTCCAACCAAACTATCACGCAGTTTATGCTTACCAGCGCCTCTGAACGTGCAGCGGAAGTTATCGAGCAACACCGTCGCTTGATCCTCAGCGATGAGTCATGGAACCTGGTAATGGATGCCATCAGCACCCCACCGGCACCGAACGATAGACTTAAACGCGCAGCCAAACGTCTGCAAAGTATGGAATAGTCAATGCCTGACTTAACCATTGCGATTTTTTCGAGTGAGGCTGAATACGATTTCTCCGACTTTGACTGCGGCGAAGAATCCCTGAATGTATTCCTTACCGATCATTTGGCCCGCCAGCATAATGCGCGAATTTTACGTGGCTATTTACTCATAACCCAAACGCTAAAACCCAAAGTCGTTGGTTATTACACGCTATCTGGTAGCTGCTTCGAAAAGGAAACGCTGCCGTCAAATACCCAGAAACGCAAAGTGCCTTATGTCAACGTACCCAGTATCACTTTAGGGCGTCTCGCCATTCAAAAAGATCTCCATGGACAAGAATGGGGAACGGCGCTGGTGACTCACGCGATGCAAGTGGTTTATCGAGCATCGCTTGCCGTGGGCGTTCACGGTATGTTTGTCGATGCACTCAATGAGAAAGCAAAGCAGTTCTACCTGAAGCTTGGATTTATCGCTCTCACGGGCAATAACGCAAACTCGCTTTTCTACCCAACCAAATCCATCGAAAAGCTGTTCGAGGATTAATCGCGTATCTCATCATTGCGATGTCTATTTTTTATCATTTAATTGATACTGTATATTTATACAGTTACCCGTAAAATTGAGACCATCTCCCATTATTTGTGATAACGATCACATTTTTATGCAACTCACTGGTAATTTGCAGTGTATTGTTTTTATACTGTTACGCACTTTATCCAGAATAACTGAGAGTGCATATCATGATTGACACCCGCCTTCCTCTGACCGATATCCATCGTCATCTTGACGGTAACATTCGTCCACAAACTATTCTGGAACTCGGTCGTCAGTTCAATTTGGCGCTGCCTGCCGAAGAGCTGGAAGCCCTGCGCCCTCACGTACAAATCACCGATACCGCACCAGACTTAGTCAGTTTTCTACAGAAACTAGATTGGGGCGTTGCTGTTTTAGGCTCTCTAGACGCGTGCCGCCGCGTTGCCTACGAAAACGTGGAAGATGCATTACGTGCCGGTATCGACTATGCAGAGCTACGTTTCTCGCCGTATTACATGGCGATGAAACACCAGTTGCCTGTGCAAGGTGTCGTGGAAGCCGTGATCGACGGCGTGCGTGCAGGCGTTCGTGATTTTGGCGTTGAGACTCGCCTCATCGGCATCATGAGCCGCACTTTTGGCGAAAGCGCCTGCTTAAAAGAATTAGATGCTCTACTGGCCTGCCGTGAAGGCATCACCGCATTAGATTTGGCCGGTGACGAACTGGGCTTCCCAGGATCTTTATTCCTCAATCATTTCAATCGCGCACGCGACGCAGGCTTGCGTATTACAGTTCACGCTGGCGAAGCAGCAGGCCCTGAAAGCATCTGGCAAGCTATTCATGAACTAGGTGCAGAGCGTATCGGCCACGGAGTTAAAGCGGTTGAAGATACCAAGCTGCTGGATTATTTAGCTGAAAATCGCATCGGGATGGAATCCTGCCTGACGTCCAATATTCAAACCAGTACCGTTGCTTCACTGGAAAATCACCCGCTGAAAACCTTCCTACGTCACGGTATTCTGGCCTCAATTAACACGGACGACCCTGCAGTAGAAGGCATTGAGCTGGCGCATGAGTATAACGTCGCCGCACCTGCCGCAGGGCTGACGCCGGAAGAAATCCGCACCGCCCAGATCAATGGATTGGAGATGGCGTTTATTTCTGAAGATGAGAAACGCGCTCTGCGGGAGAAGAAATTAGGGTAAGGTTTCGTTCGCCAAGTGCCAATGCTGCCTTGGTGTAAAGTTTCGTCCGCCTATCAATAACGGCTATCACATATAGCTAAATCGAAGGCGTACGATGAGGGGCGCCAGCGCGCGCCCCTTCAATCCTCGCGCTTTTATCCGAGACGCCATCTCCGCACCGGGTCGGCATGCGCCATCCTTGGCGCCTCCTCCCCTAACGCTAACATCCTGTTAGCGTTGCTCCTTCTCCCAAGACTTAAACTAAATGCTGACAAAGTTATTTATCTTTTGATTTTGATTTTGATTTTTTCTGGCACGTTACCGGACAGCCGAATGAATCATGCAGGTTAGGATTCGCCTACAGGGATGTAGGCGAAAGAACGGAGGAGCCATGGACAAATTTGCTGGGAGCAAATTTGAACAACGCTTGCGTTGGCCCCGTAGGGGTGAGGCGCAAGGATGCGCCGAATATCCGCGATTGTCGCTCGCTCCGTTAAGACCGGAATGATGAAATGAGGGCACCCGCGTAGCGGGCTGGAAGGGGGTACCAAGCCGGGTTGTTAGGGGGCGGCGATTGGCCCCCTAACACGGACGCCTGCACGATGCACAGGTAGAATTCGGAATTTTAGGCGGACGTAACTTTACACCACACTTAAGCTATAAAGGCGATTGAGCCGCCTTGCTCGGACGCCTTCACTAGTATATCAATGGAACTCGGTATAATAGGCGGACGAAACCTTACACAAAACCCACATATTCATACCCTATTCCTTCCCCTGCTCCTCGGTCACCTTCTTCCCCCGATTGACATACCTTTGCGCCAATACCGCGCATACCATCAGCTGGATTTGGTGGAAGATCATCAACGGCAGAACCATCATGCCCACCACTGAGGCTGGGAAAAGTACGTTTGCCATCGGAATGCCATTTGCCAAACTCTTTTTAGAGCCACAGAACACAATGGTAATTTCATCCGCGGTATTAAACCCTAGCCAACGAGCAGCAAAGGTATTGATAACCAGCACAATGGCTAGCAGCACGGTAGAGAAGACAACGATTGACAGCAATGACCAAACATCAATCTGGTGCCAGATGCCTTCAATAACGGCCTCGCTGAATGCGGTATAGACCACCAATAAAATCGAAGACCGGTCAGTAATATTAATCAGCTTGCGATGACGATCGACCCATTTGGCAATCAGCGGGCGAGACAAATGCCCCACCACAAACGGAACCATCAATTGCAGGATAATCGAGCCAATCGCGTGCAGCGTATCGGTTTCGCCCCCTTGCGTATGCATCAACAGTCCCACCAGCAGTGGCGACAGGAACACACCCAGAATGCTGGACGCCGATGCGCTGCAGATAGCGGCGGCAACGTTTCCCCCCGCCATCGAGGTATAAGCAATCGCCGACTGAACGGTGGCAGGCAAAGCGCACAAATAAAGGAAACCGAGATAAAGCGCGGGGCTCAAGAGATTAGGCACCACCACGTTGAGCGCTAACCCGAGCAGAGGAAAAAGCGCAAACGTACTGAGAAAGACCACTAAATGCAGCTTCCAATGGCCCATCCCAGAAACGATGGCCTCACGTGAAAGCTTGGCACCGTGCATAAAGAACAACAACGCAATCGCCGCCGTGGTGAGGTGTTCAAAGACCGTTTTGTAGATCCCTTCACAAGGAAACAACGACGCCAGAATCACCACGCAAATCAGAACCAGTAAAAACTTATCAATCCGCAAACGTTGCAGCCAAGACATAACTCAACATCCCTTACCAAAAAAAGTGCATTTACATAGGGTCGAATAAAAAAACAAAGCCTTCTTTCTGTGATTCTATAGATATACGAAAGAAGGCATATCTGAGACTACTCGCCGTAACATCAGCGAACAAGTATCAGCACGGAGATAACGGAGCCGCACTAAACAGGTAACGGCAACGCTCTTTGCTGTAGCGAAGACTCTTGTCCCAGCTCTAGCAGTTCCATCACGGTTATCGCCTCGCAAGCCGGCACGGGATTATCACCGTCACCGTTAATCGCATCACGAATACCGGCATAATACGCCGGATAGTTACCCGGAATAGTCAGCAACGACTGCTCAGCCATAATGTCGTCTTGCACCAGCGTTAGCACGCCATCACGCATGTCATAACCCCAATCCGCCTGCGGTGGGCGCTCACCGGCCTTCAAACGATCTTCTTGCGGATCTAATCCATGTTTAATGTAGCTGCCTTTCGTGCCATGAACCACATAACGTGGCGTTTCAGCGGCCGTTACCATGCTGCCGTGCAAAATAACGCGCTTATCGGAGTAATATAAAATGGCGTGGAAATAGTCCGTGGTCTGCGAGTTTGGCCGCATCGCTGCCAGATCCGCCAACAGACTTTGAGGTTTGCCAAACAGCTGTAAAGCTTGATCGAGCAAGTGTGAGCCAAGATCAAACCAGATCCCACTGCCCGCGCCCGCTTTTTCGCGCCAGCGGTCACGCACTTCCAGACGAAAACGATCGTAGTGGGATTCAAACTGCACCACATCACCCAGCGCGCCTTCCGCCAGTAGGGTTTTTAGCGTGAGAAAATCGCTGTCCCAACGGCGATTATGAAACACTGACAACAGCCGTTTTTGCTGCTTAGCCAGCATGTCTAACTCGCGTGCTTCCTGTAGATTTACCGTGAAAGGCTTATCCACCACCACATGTTTACCCGCTAGCAGCGCCTGCTTTGCGAGAGGGTAATGCGTAATGTTCGGCGTTGGGATAACCACCATATCAATATTGGGATCGGTAAAAAGCTGCCCTGGTTCACCCACCACCGTCATTCCCGGCCAATCAGCGCGCACTTTCTCGGCATCGCTGCTTGAAACCGCCGCTAATGTTAGCCCCGGCGTGCCAGCAATCAACGGTGCATGGAACGTTTTACCGGCAAAGCCATAGCCGATCAGCCCAACACGAATTGAATCCGCCATACAAAACCTCGCTGCCCTAGCAATCAAAAGAGTGAGAGATGACCTTAGGTCATCTTTTCAACTTATACATTGTTATCGAAATATTAAGATAGTGCTATTTGATAGCCTGTTTTAGGACAAGGAGCAAGGGGACGCAGTGCGATCTTGGTGCGATCTTGATTAGGCGGGTAATTATTAAACAACAACTCCGCTATGCAAACACAGCAACTGTGGCACTCGCATAGCGGAACAAAATCAAAATATTGGAGAGCAAAAAACAGCAGGAGTTTATGGTCAGAGAATACAAGAAAAGTGACATTGTCACCTATCTAAACTCTCAGCAACGTACTCTGTCTTTCGCTCTGCCGGCGCTCTCCCGCGCTCATCGATGAGGAATCATTAACTTCATGATTACGACGACGGTAATCGCTCGGACTAACACCAACGCGCTTGCGGAATACGCGTGAAAAATAGAGCTGATCGTCGTAGCCCACCACGCGGCCAATGGTCGCAATGGGTTCTTGAGTGGTTTGCAGCAGGAGCTTGGCGCGGATAACCCGCTGATCTTCACGCCAGCGCAGAATATTCACGCCAACCTGTTCACGGAAAAGATGTGCAAGGCGCGACGGAGATAAGCAAACGTGTTTCGCTACGTCTTCAATGCGCAGCTCATCGGCCAAATTGCCGGTAATAAACTGGCAGGCTTCAATAATACGAGCATCCATAATGCGCTGTGGTGCCTGAGGATCTTCTTCCATCGCGCGCAGCAACAGCCGCTCGAGTAAATTCATTGCCAGTTCTTCAGCAAAGCGACGACCCGATTTGTGTGTTTGCTCAATATTGGCAAATAGACGATCAAACTCTAGCAATGTATTTTCAGGCAGCACCATGTGCCCTACGCCGTTAACCTGGCTGTGCCATTCCAACCAGTCGGCCCAATAGGCGCGCGGACGAAAATAGACCCAGCGGTGATACCAACAATCGCTTTCCGATGAGCGTCCATAAAAATGACTGGCTTTCGGCGGAAATAACAGCAACTCTCCCGGTTTGCTGTATAACGTTTCTTCTCCCTCTTTGCCGCTAAAAATGCGGCCTTCACCTTTGATCGTCAAATTGAGGATATAGCCTTTCATGCCCTCAGGACGATCAATAAAGAAGTCTAATGGTCCATCGGCAGTAATCGGCGTTAATCCTGCGACCAAATAAGCGTTAAAACTGTATCCCGGCAATAAGGGGTTTGGTTGTGGGTCCTGCGTTAAACGTTGATACATCGTCCCTCCCATCCATTAGTAAACCACCTAATCAGTTTACAGAGCAGCGAAAACGCTGCTCATAATTGCTGTAAAAATGTGAAGCAGATAAATAATTATCTATAATTTAAACTTAACAATCAGGACTCACCCTATTTCAGCTCACGTTTCAGGCGTAAATTTTGTCCCCTATGGGATTACCCCAGACTTTTCTTGGAGAGCTGTTTGTAGCGGTCAAAAATTACCGCTGCCAGCAAGATAACCCCGCGCACCACGTACTGAGAGAACGGTGAAATATTCAGCAAATTCATCGCGTTTTCCACCGTACCCAAAATCAGTACACCCGCGATGACATAAGATATTTTGCCAATCCCCCCCTTGAGCGATACGCCCCCCAGCACGCAGGCCGAGATCACAATCAGCTCATAGCCAATTGACGTCATTGGCTGACCGCTGGTCATGCGCGAAGCCAAAATGATCCCCGCCGCCGCCGATACCAACCCCGACAACACGAAGATAATAATTTTGGTACGTACCACCGGAACCCCAGCCAGACGAGCGGCCTCTTCGTTACCGCCAATCGCTAAGGTATTTCGCCCAAAAGTGGTTCTATTGAGCAAGAAACCGAACAGAATAAAACAGATAACGGTGATCCAAATCGGTGCCGGTAGTCCTAGCCAGTTGGCATAACCCAATTCAAAAAAACGCTCATCTTCGATGCCCACCGCTTTACCATCTGAAATAATGTAGGCTAAGCCGCGCACAATCTGCATCGTAGCTAACGTGGTGATCAACGCATTAATCTTTAAACGAGCAATAACAAAACCGTTCACCAAACCACATACCGCACCCAGCAGCAAACCGGCAAAAATGCCGATCCATAGGCTTTCGGTCATGTTAATGACCACAGCCGCAGTAACGCCCGCACAGGCAATGACCGAGGCAACTGACAGGTCAAAATCACCCGATGCTAAGCAAAACAGCATCCCACAGGCCACCATGCCTGACATCGAGATAGCCAGCCCCAGCCCCTTCATATTGATAAACGACCCAAAATTAGGCACAAAAATCAAACAGGCAATAAATAGCGCGGCAAACACCACTAGCATGCCGTAACTATCCCAAATGCGGCTGAGATGAAGCCCCTTTTTTCCTGCTTTAACCGTCGCCGGCGTAGACGTGACACTCGACATAATTCTGCTCCTAGACTTTTTCAGGCCGCATGAGAGGAAGTGGATATACCCGGCATGGCGAGCGCCAGCGCTTTGGCCTCGCTGGCGTCTTCACGCAGCAACTCGCCAGACACTGCGCCCTCACGCATCACAATGATGCGATCGGCAAGGCCAAGCACCTCAGGCAAATCACTCGATGCAAACAGCACGGCAATACCCTGCTCTGCCAGCTGATAGATCACATGATAGATTTCGTGTTTAGCGCCTACGTCAATGCCGCGCGTCGGCTCGTCCAGTAAAATGACCTTCATATCTTCAGACAGCCAGCGTCCCAAAATGGCTTTCTGCTGATTGCCACCGGAGAGATTCATAATCAGTTGTTCTGGACTTGGGGTTTTGATATTTAGCGCACTGATACGTTGATCCGCATTCTTAACTTCCCACGGATGATTTATCAGGCACCCTGCGGTTAGCGTATTGCGCCGTGCGCTGATGTTAATATTCTCGCGCACCGAATGAACGGGAATAATGCCGTCTGCTTTGCGATCCTCAGGGCATAGCATCATACCTTGGCGTATCGAATCTATCGGGCTGCGCACCTGCATATCATGCCCGTCCAACAGCACTTTTCCCTGCGTGATTTTGGTGCCACCAAACAGTGCTTTCATCAGTTCGCTACGGCCAGCACCGACTAATCCAAAGAGCCCAACAATTTCGCCTTGTTTGACCTGCAACGAAACCGGCTGCTTAACACCCGGTGCCAACACCTCTTCAACCGCAAGACGAACCGGCCCATGTTCACGCGGCTGATAGCCGTAAACATCACCCAAATCACGTCCCACCATGGCCTGAACCAACGACTCATGATTGACCTGCTGCATGTCGACAAACGTTTTTACATATTTGCCGTCTTTAAACACCGTAATGGCATCGCTCAATGCGAAGATCTCTTCCATGCGATGTGACACATAGATAATCACGCGCCCTTCCGCCCGAAGTTCGCGGATCACGCGAAATAGCTGTTCTATTTCCCGCGACGACAGCGAACTGGTGGGTTCATCAAAAGCAATCACTTTGGCATTTCGTGCCAGTGCCTTAGCGATCTCAACCATCTGCCACTGACCGATGGAGAGATATTTCAGCGGCGTTTGCGGATCAATATCCAACCCTAAATGTTCAAGCTGCAAACGGCTTTCGTAATTCAGCAGTGAATTATTCACGAAGCCTTTTTTAGCCGGTAACTGGCCCAGATAAATATTTTCAGCCACCGTCATTTCAGGCACTAAATGCAGCTCTTGGTAAATAATGGCCACGCCAGCATCTAGCGCATCGGTGGTTTTATTGAATTGAACCGACTCGCCTTTAAGCACAATTTCACCCTGCGTCGGCGTATAGCTGCCGCTGAGAATTTTCAGCAACGTTGATTTTCCCGCGCCGTTTTCGCCCATCAGGGCATGGATCTGACCGGCTTGGCAGCTAAAACTGATGTCATCCAGCGCCTTCACCCCAGGAAATGTTTTCCCGATATGACGGAATTCCAAATAGGGTACGTTGGAGGTCATAAACCCTCTCCTTGCCAGCCTGCGACCAAAGCAACAGTTGGCTAAAGTCATGAATTGATAGGATCTCGCCCTCGAAGTACGAGATCCGTTTCACTTTAAAATGAAGACTGCCGCTATAACCCTTTCTTTTTCAGCTCTTCTTTGAAGTTATCACGCGTGATCAGCACCACGTCGGTCACCGCCGTGAACTTGGCGGGCTCAACGTCTTTCGTCACCCAATCATTCAGCATCTGGATGCTCTTGTAGCCATGGATATCGGGGCTTGGTAACAGAGAACCGTAGAAGCCCGTTGGGTTGGCTTTAGAAAGTTCGCTAACCGCATCGACGCCGTTGATACCAATACCGATGACGTTATCGGCTTTAAATCCTTGGCCTTCCGTTGCGCGCACGCCGCCAAGAACGGTGTTGTCATTCATGCCAACGATCAGCCAGTTTTTGACTTTCGGATACTGAACTAACATGGAGTTGGCCGCGTCAAACGCGCCGGGAATATCATTCGACTTGGTTGGCACCTTGTAGATTTGTTTTTCAGGGAAGCCCGCCGCTTTTAATGCATCCATTGAGCCTGTGGTACGGCGACGTGCGGTATCCAGTTCATCGGCGGTAATCGCCATCACCCCAGTTTCATCGACTTTCCAGCCGCGCTTGTTCATCTCTTTCCACAGCTCTTGCCCTTGGCGCGCGCCAATTTCACTGGCCGCCATCATCACCAATGGCACATTTTCCATCGGCTTGCCTTTGGCATTCACAAACTGATCGTCGACGGCGATGACTTTTAAATCGTAGCTACGCGCCTTAGCGATAATCGCAGGGCCTAACTTGGGATCGGGAGTACAAATGACAAAGCCTTTAGCACCGCTGGCAGCGAGGCTATCAATCGCGTTTAACGTTTTCTCACCGTCGGGAACGGCAATTTTAATCACGTCGAATCCCAAATCCTTTCCGGCTTTATCGGCAAATGCCCATTCCGTTTGGAACCAAGGTTCTTCCGGTTGCTTAACCAAGAAACCGAGTTTCATGTTCTCGGCCATAGCGGATTGTGACATAACGGCAGCCAGTCCAATGGCAGCCAAAGCCTTAGTGAATTTATGCATATTTCTAACTCTCCAATTTCGTCATTCTTATGTAGCAGATTTGTCATACAGACCATGCTGTTTAACGACGCAAAGCTAGGTGTACGAATTTAGGGGGTTTAGCGCAGCAGATACCAAACATATTGATATCACGCTGCAATGTAAGGTCGTTGTGTAGGACGGGCTAAGTTGTAGCGGCTAATTAAAGAACAAATAGAGAGCAAAATCACACCAGAAAAATACAGCCATTTTGTGCATATATTTAGCAATTCAATAACATTCAAAACTTTTGATGCGGGTCACATAAAAGCAAGTCGTAGCTGAAAAATACATACATGTAGCTAAGCCATCCTCACGCTAAAGGGGGCCTATTTCCTATGTTGGTTAGCAGTGAAATCTATATAACAGGAGATAGGGAATGCGCGTGAACCCCATTGCAATCGGGCTGGATTTTGGTAGTGACTCGGTGCGTTCGCTCGCCGTAGATTGTGTGACCGGTCAGGAGTTAGATACCGAAGTCGTCTACTATCCGCGCTGGAAACAAGGACTGTTTTGCGATGCGCCCGCCAACCAATTTCGCCACCATCCGCTCGACTATATTGAATCGCTCGAAAAGGCGATCAAAGCTGTGGTAGCAAGAATGAGTGCGGAACAACGTGCTGCGGTGGTCGGGATCGGTGTCGATTCCACCGGCTCAACGCCAGCGCCGATTAATGATGACGGCGATGTGCTGGCATTACTGCCGGAATTTGCCAATAACCCGAATGCGATGTTTGTGTTGTGGAAAGACCATACCGCTATCGAAGAAGCTGAGGAAATCAACCGACTATGCCGCAACGGTTCGTTCCCTGACTACACGCGCTATATCGGCGGCGTGTATTCGTCTGAGTGGTTCTGGGCGAAAATTCTGCATATCAGCCGTCAAGATCGCGCGGTACGTCAGTCCGCAGCCTCTTGGATTGAACTTTGCGACTGGGTGCCTGCGCTGTTGTGCGGTAAACAGCAGCCGCATCAGTTAAAGCGTGGCCGTTGCAGCACCGGACACAAAGCCCTTTGGCATCCATCATGGGGCGGTGTTGCTCCACGCGAATTTCTTGAAGCGCTCGATCCTTGCCTCAGCGAAAACCTGCAACAGCCTCTGTTTAGCGAAACCTACACCGCCGATCTTCCCGTGGGGAAATTAAGCGATGAATGGGCGCAGCGCCTAGGCCTCTCTACCGATGTTGTTCTCTCCGGCGGCGCTTTTGACTGCCATATGGGCGCCGTCGGTGCGGGTGCACAGCCGTATACGTTGGTAAAAGTGATTGGCACTTCTACCTGCGACATTCTGATTGCCGAACAACAGTTAATCGGCGATCGCACCATTGCTGGCATTTGCGGACAAGTTGATGGCAGCGTGATCCCAGGCTATATCGGGCTAGAGGCCGGCCAGTCGGCGTTTGGCGATATGTATGCTTGGTTCAGCCGTTTGCTGACTTGGCCGTTGCATCAGGTCGCCAAACAGCATCCAGAACTGGAACCACAGCTAGCAAACACCATAAAAAACTTGTTGCCAGCGCTCACTGAAGAGTGGGCCAAAGCGCCGCATCTTAATCACCTCCCCGTCGTTTTGGACTGGTTCAATGGCCGCCGTACGCCTTTTGCCAATCAGCGTCTGAAAGGCGTAATCGCCGATCTTAATTTAGGAACTGATGCGCCAGCACTGTTCGGCGGGTTTATTGCCGCGACGGCCTTTGGCGCCCGCGCCATCATGGAATGCTTTGAACATCAGGGCGTACCGGTGGAAAACGTCCTGACACTCGGCGGGATCGCACGTAAATCACCGGTGATCATGCAGGTATGCTGCGATGTGATGAATCGCCCGGTGCAAATCGTGGCCTCCGATCAGTGCTGTGCGTTAGGTGCCGCAATTTTTGCCGCCGTCGCCGCAGGCACCTATCCCGATATCGCCACCGCCCAGCAGAACATGGCCAGCCAAGTTGAGCGCACGTTACACCCTAACCCCGAGCGCGTGGCGCGTTTCCAACAGCTTTATGAACGTTACCAGCAGTGGTGTCAGAGCGCTGAGCCCTGCTACGCCGCCGTCAAACATTAATTCCATTTAGAATTTACGGAGTCATCATGCAACAGTTCCAACAAAACGAAGTTTGGTTCGTTATCGGTAGCCAGCATTTATACGGTCAGCGTACGTTACAGCAGGTAAAGGAGCAGGCCGAAAAAGTGGTCGCCCATCTTAATCAAGTGGGTTTACCGGTCAAACTGGTGCAAAAACCGTTAGCGACTACGCCCGATGAAATTACTGCGCTGTGCCGCGACGCGAACTATCAGGACAACTGTCTTGGCCTGCTCGTCTGGCTACACACGTTTTCTCCAGCAAAAATGTGGATCAACGGGCTACGCCGCCTAGAAAAACCATTGCTTCAATTCCACACCCAGTTTAATGCCCAGATTCCGTGGGACAGCATGGATATGGACTTCATGAATCTGAACCAAACTGCGCATGGTGGCCGCGAGTTCGGTTTTATCGGTGCACGTATGCGCCAACAGCACAGCGTGGTTGCTGGACATTGGGAAGATCGACAGGCACAGGAAGGCATCGCACGTTGGATGCGCGTTTGTGCAGCAAAACACGAGAGCCAGCATCTGAAAGTGGTGCGCTTTGGCGATAACATGCGTGAAGTGGCGGTAACCGAAGGAAATAAAGTCAGTGCTCAAATTCAGTTTGGCTATAGCGTGAACGGCTATGCACTGGGTGATTTAGAACAGGTCGTTAATGAAGTTAGCCACAGCGATATCAGCGCGCTGGTGGAAGAGTATGAAGCCAGCTACATCCTAACTGACGCGGTGAAAAACGGCGGTGCAAAACGCGAGAATCTGCTGGATGCTGCACGCCTTGAGTTAGGCATCGAACGTTTCCTTCAGCAAGGCGGTTTTCAGGCCTTCACCACCACATTTGAAAACCTGTACGGGCTGAAACAACTCCCCGGCCTCGCCTGTCAGCGATTGATGCAGAAGGGCTATGGCTTTGGCGCTGAAGGCGATTGGAAAACCGCGGCTCTGCTGCGCATTATGAAAGTAATGGCGTCAGGCCTACAAGGCGGCACCTCATTCATGGAGGACTACACCTACAATTTCCAGCCGGGTAACGATCTGGTGGTGGGGTCGCATATGCTGGAAGTCTGCCCGTCGATAGCCAAAGAAGAAAAGCCGCTGCTGGATGTTCAGCATCTTGGCATTGGTGGTAAAGCCGACCCCGCTCGCTTGCTCTTTTCCACCCCTGCCGGCGCAGCGTTGAATGCCAGCCTGATTGATTTAGGCGATCGTTTCCGCCTCTTGGTTAACTGCGTAGATACCGTTGAACAGCCACGTGATTTACCAAAACTGCCTGTTGCACGCGCCATCTGGAAAGCCCAACCGTCATTAGCCACCGCGGCTGAAGCGTGGATTTTAGCCGGAGGCGCGCATCATACGGTGTTTACCCAAGCGCTCGACGTTGAATATCTGCGCTTATATGCAGAAATGCACAATATCGAGTTCTTACTCATTGATAATGCCACCACGCTTCCTGCATTTAAAAATGAGATCCGCTGGAATGAAATGTATTACATGTTGAACCGTAAATAGCCTAGCACGCGATATAACATGGTGGCGCAGTGGTTATAACTGTGACCGCCATTTTTTGGTTTCACACAACTAAACTCTGCACAAACTGCAATCGCAAATATAAAAGCACACCTAGTTTAATTAACTGCTTCATTTTGTTTATAAGTATTTCAACTCATTTAATTAGCCGCCAATGATCTTGTACCTATCCCCGTTGATATATTGGACAGAAGATTATCGCGTTACCTTTTAAATTATATCCTTTTTTTTGATTATGTAACACGTATCACTAATATTGTACTAGACAGATGGTTTTCACTACATATACTGGAAACTCTTCTGAAATCCTTCCTGTTGATGAACATATAAAATGAACGTAAATGATTATCTGCTCAAGTTCCGCAGAGTTAGCACGCTGGAAAGCTTAGAAAAACTCTTTGACCATCTTAATTATTCTCTCGACGAGGATGAGGAAATTATTAATATGTATCGCGCCGCCGATCATCGTCGTGCGGAATTAGCCAGCGGCGGTCGTTTATATGATGTGGGCTGTGTCCCGAAAGAGATCTGGCGCTACGTTCAATAAAAATCATTAACCGCATTATATTGCCAGCAATCACCGGCTATTCGTTTGAATGCGGTTTCACGTTAACATTTGCTGCTTAAATGAACATATTTTTTGTTATCTTTCGGCAATAAACCCATTTGCCGTAGCCTTATAGCTAATTCCCTTTAAATTCATTTTATTAATAAGCAAAAAGCATGAGAAAAGAGTACTTACTCAGCCCATTTTAGCGTTTACTGGCTGCTTATTTTTGCCAAGGAAAATGCCTACTATGCGCTCTCGTGCTGCCACCTTTCTCCCGCTTATTGGCTCATTATTTGCCCTGTATATCATTTGGGGTTCAACTTACTTCGTTATTCGTCTTGGCGTAGAGAGTTGGCCGCCGCTGATGATGGCAGGCGTACGCTTTTTCTGCGCGGGTCTGGTAATGCTCACGTTTCTACGTCTGCGCGGGCATAAAATGCCGAGCGGTCGACCGCTATTAAACGCGGCAATCATCGGTATTTTGCTGCTTGCCGCCGGTAACGGCGCGGTGACCGTAGCTGAACATCAGGATGTTCCCTCGGGAATTGCTGCGGTTATGGTTGCCACCGTTCCCCTTTTCACCCTGTGCTTTAGCCGATTGTACGGAATGCCGACGCGTTGGCTAGAATGGCTCGGCATCGCGATCGGTCTGTGTGGCATTATCTTACTTAACAGCGGTGGACATTTGAGCGGCAATCCGTGGATGGCGCTGCTCATTTTGGCGGGCTCAATGACATGGGCGTTCGGCTCGGTGTGGGGTTCGCGCGTTGAGTTACCGGCAGGGCTGATGGCCGGAGCGATTGAAATGCTCACCGCGGGGATCGTGTTACTGATTGCTAGCGCCATCGCCGGTGAACGTATGACACAGATGCCAAGCCTGCAAGGGATTCTGGCGGTAAGTTATCTGGCGGTTTTCGGCTCTCTGATCGCGATTAGCGCATATATGTTTTTGATTCGTAACGTTCGCCCCGCCGTTGCCACCAGCTATGCCTATGTGAATCCGGTGGTCGCCGTATTGTTAGGTACCGGCTTAGGCGGTGAAACGCTGTCGTCAACCGAATGGCTGGCTCTGTGCGTCATTATCGTTGCGGTTCTTCTGGTGACACTGGGTAAATATCTACTGCCACAAAATTGATTTCTCGCAGAGTAAACGTTTGCGTAGTGTGAAATATTACGCGCGAAAAATGAGTGTCGGGCGGTTTTCTCCATTGAGTGTACTGCCCGATAGCCTATAATCGTCGCCATTAACCTGTTTGCCTTTACCTGTTTTTGCAAGGATCACGACCCCATGACGTCCCTCTCCGAACAGATGCATGCTCCTCAGTTAAAACCTATCTCCCAGATCGCTGAACAGTTAGGGATCCCAACGACCCATTTGATCCCCTATGGCCATTACGCGGCAAAAATAGACATCAAGGCAATTAAACCTGAGCAAGGTACTGGCCAGCTCGTGTTGGTTTCCAGCATTACGCCAACGCCGCTCGGTGAAGGTAAAACCGTCACAACCATCGGTTTAAGCCAAGGGCTAAACTTTATTGGTAAAAAAGCACTGGCCTGTATTCGTCAGCCGAGCCTTGGACCTGTATTCGGGGTTAAAGGCGGCGCGGCCGGTGGCGGCGTAGCGCAAGTTCTGCCCATGGAGCAGCTTAATCTGCATCTCACCGGCGATATTCATGCCATCACCGCGGCACATAATTTAGCCGCGGCAGCACTGGATGCCCGTCTGTTCCATGAACAACGCTTGGGCGATAAGTTTACTGAGCACACCGGATTAAAACGTCTCGATATCGATCCAGAACATATCCTGTGGAAACGCGTGATCGACCATAACGATCGGGCGCTTCGTAGCATTGATATCGGCGTGGGCGGCGGCAATAACGGCGTTCCGCGTCACGACGGTTTTGATATCACCGCGGCATCCGAGTTGATGGCTATCTTGGCACTGTCTGAAAGTTTGACCGATATGCGCCAACGCATTGGCCGCATTATTTTGGCTTATACGTTACAGGGTCACGCCATTACCACCGAAGATCTGGAAGTGGCTGGCGCAATGACCGTATTAATGAAAGAAGCCATTCATCCAACCTTGATGCAAACCAGTGAAAACACGCCTGTGCTTATTCATGCTGGGCCATTTGCTAACATCGCTCACGGCAACTCTTCGGTTCTTGCCGATCGCCTCGCCCTACAACTGGCCGATTATGTGGTCACCGAAGCGGGCTTTGGTTCCGATATGGGTATGGAGAAGTTCTTTAATATCAAATGTCGCCAGTCGGGTATTAAACCCTCTTGTGTTGTACTGGTTGCTACGCTGCGCAGTTTAAAAGCCAACAGCGGTAAGTTTAATATGAAACCAGGGCAGTCTTTGCCCGAAGAAGTTAAGCATGCCAACCTGCCTTTACTGCTCGAAGGCGCGAGCAATTTAGCGTGGCATATTGGCAACGCATCCCGCTATGGATTACCGGTCGTTGTGGCTATCAATCACTTCCCAGAGGACAGCGCGGAAGAGCTTGAGTTCATACGCCAATTCGCGATGGAACACGGCGCTTTCGGCGTTGAAATCAGCGATGCGTTCTCAGCGGGTGGTAAAGGTACAGCTCAGCTAGCCGAATGTGTCACAGCCGCCTGCCGCAGCGGCGGCGAAGTGTCGTTGCTTTATCCCGATGACATGTCTCTGGCGGATAAATTACAGACGCTGGCAAAAAATGGTTACGGCGCGTTACGTGCCGAACTCACCCCAGCGGCGCAGGACACAATGCAGCAGCTCGAGCTAGCGGGATTTGGTCATCTACCGTTGTGTATGGCAAAAACGCCGCTCTCAATCAGTGCCGATCCGGCCCTGAAAAACGTGCCGCGTGATTTTGTGCTGCCTGTCACCGATCTGAAAGTGTCGGCGGGCGCCGGTTTTATTCGTGTTTATGCCGGTAACATTATGACCATGCCGGGGCTTAGCACCTTGCCCGCCTACCGCCATATTGATATCGATAACGCGGGAAATATCGTCGGACTGAATTAAAGGAATAACGAAGTTACGCCGTAACATCGAATAAATTATCGTCATTTCGTGCATGCCGTAACCCGTTGACGGCTCGGCAGCACGATATCGATGATAGCGTTTCAATTAGCCTGTATGATGCGTAACGCTGAAATTTGGATTTAACGTGACGGCTATGCTGAAGGCATGTCGAAAGAAGGTGGCATTATGAAAACAAAACGGATTGGTGGCTGGCTCGTTGCGCCGCTGGCTTACATGATTGTCTCCTTGCTGTCGTCGAGTCTGATGCTGATTATCTTTTTGATGACAATCATCCAGCCCGCGAGTCGCAGTCAGTTGCTTTCGCATAGCCCCACGTTCTCCAGCCAGTGGATGCTGTCGTTTGCCATTACCGTGATCATCTGGGCCTTCACGTTGTTTAATCTGTACCTTTTTGGCAAACGCTCTCGCCGCTTCCCTAAATTTTTCATTTTATGGCTGCTGGTTATGGTGCTTTTAGCGTTGAAATCCTTTGCGTTTTCTCCGGTTACCGACGCCGCGGCGTTACGTAACATGGTGATGCCGTTGTTGGCTGCCGCTATTTTTGTTCCTTATATCAAGCGCTCAAGCCGCGTACGCGATACGTTTATTGAGCCGTAATAGGCTGTTTTTATCGGCGTTCAGTACTCCCTCATTCGAGTTAATTCGCAATAAATCGAATAACCTTGTACTTGATCTGTTGTCGTCCGGCGGCTAAATCCCGATAATACGGCGGTTTTTCTTCGTCTACTGTTTTTCTTGCTAGGTTTAGTTGATGACCGATTATTTGCTGTTACTGGTCGGTACCGTTCTGGTCAATAACTTTGTTTTAGTTAAGTTTCTCGGCTTATGTCCATTTATGGGCGTATCTAAAAAGCTGGAAACGGCCATTGGTATGGGGCTGGCAACCACCTTTGTACTCACCCTCGCCTCTGTTTGTGCGTGGGCAGTTAACGAATTCATTCTGGTGCCGCTGGCGCTAGGATATTTGCGTACCTTAACCTTTATCTTAGTGATTGCGGTCGTAGTGCAGTTCACCGAGCTGGTGGTGCGTAAAACGAGCCCTGCGCTGTATCGACTGCTCGGTATCTTCCTGCCGCTGATTACAACCAACTGCGCCGTACTTGGCGTGGCGCTGCTTAACGTCAACCAGTCGCATAACTTTATGCAATCTGCTGTTTATGGCTTTAGCGCCGCCGCAGGCTTCTCGCTGGTAATGGTACTGTTCGCCGCAATTCGTGAACGTTTGGCCGTGGCTGACGTGCCCGCGCCGTTCCGCGGTTCTTCTATTGCACTGATTACCGCCGGACTGATGTCCCTTGCGTTTATGGGCTTTACCGGGTTGGTGAAATTCTAATGTCGTCGTTGTGGATTGCTATTTGTGCCGTCGGCGCTATCGCGCTGGTTTCCGGTATCGTGCTCGGCTTTGCCGCGCGCCGTTTTAAAGTTGATGCTGACCCTATCGTTGAACAGATCGACGCTATTCTGCCGCAGAGCCAATGTGGCCAATGCGGCTACCCGGGCTGTCGCCCTTACGCCGAAGCCGTTTCAGGCGGTAGCGAAAAAATTAACCGATGTGCCCCTGGTGGCGAGCAGGTGATGTTGAAGATTGCCGAACTGCTTGCGGTAGATCCTCAGCCTTTAGACGGCGAAGCCGCTCAGTCGGAGCCGGTACGTCAGGTGGCGCTTATTGATGAAGAGAACTGCATTGGCTGTACGAAATGCATTCAAGCCTGCCCCGTTGATGCCATCGTGGGCGCCACCCGCGCCATGCACACGGTAGTGAGCGATCTGTGCACCGGTTGTAACCTGTGCGTCGCTCCGTGCCCAACCGACTGCATCACGTTAGTGCCGGTGCCGACCACCACGGCAAACTGGAAATGGGACCTAAACACCATTCCAGTCAGAACAATTTCCGTAAATGAACGCGAAGTGGAACACCATGTTTAATCTGTTTGCAGCGCTGAAAAAAGACAAGTTGTGGGACTTCAAAGGCGGCATTCATCCGCCTGAAATGAAGCACCCGTCCAGCCATGTTCCGCTGCGCCATGTTTCGCTGCCGCCGATGTTGATTATTCCCGTTCAGCAACATATCGGGCCGGAAGGTGAACTGTTAGTCAAGGTCGGCCAGCACGTCATGAAAGGCCAACCGCTCACGCGCGGTACGGGCCGAATGCTGCCGGTTCACGCTTCCACTTCAGGTGTGATTAGCGCCATTTCGCCTCAGATCACCGCGCACCCGTCGGGCCTGCGCGAAACCTGTATTACCCTCATTCCCGATAATCAAGACCGCTGGGGAGAGTTGCATCCGGTCGCGGATTACCGCGCGCAGTCACCGCTAGCCCTCACTGAGCTTATCCATCAGGCAGGTATTGCGGGCTTAGGCGGTGCGGGCTTCCCTACCGGTAACAAATTGGAAGGCGGCTACGGCAAAGTTGAAACGTTGATTATCAACGCCGCCGAGTGCGAGCCTTATATCACCGCAGACGATCGTCTGATGCGTGAACATGCCGCTGAAATCATCACCGGCTGCGAAATTCTGCGCCATATTTTGTCACCTCAGCGCACCCTGATTGGTATTGAAGATAACAAACCAGAAGCCATCGCGGCGCTGAAGCTCGCATTGCAAGGTCACGACGATATCAAACTGCGGGTGATCCCGACTAAATACCCTTCCGGCGGTGCCAAACAGCTCACCAAAATCCTCACTGGGATGGAAGTGCCTTTTGGCAAACACTCCGCTTCTATCGGCGTTTTAATGCAAAACGTCGGAACGGTGTATGCGATCAAACGCGCCATTATCGACGGTGAGCCGTTAATTGAACGCGTGGTCACGCTTACCGGTGAATTGATGAAAAAACCGGGCAACGTGTGGGCTCGCTTAGGCACGCCGGTTAAACATCTTTTGCAGGCCGGTGAATTTGAAGCTCAGAACCGCTCGCCGATGGTAATTATGGGCGGCCCATTGATGGGCTTTACCCTCGCCTATCTCAATGTGCCGATTGTTAAAATCAGCAACTGCATTTTAGCACCGTCAAAAAGTGAATTTGATGAAGCCAGTGAAGAGCAGGCCTGCATTCGCTGTAGCCAATGCGCCGATGCCTGCCCTGCGGGTCTTTTACCACAGCAGCTTTATTGGTTTAGCCGTGGTCAAGAACATGAGAAAGCGCGCCAGCATCATCTGTTCGACTGCATCGAATGTGGCGCCTGTGCCTACGTCTGCCCAAGCAGCATTCCGCTGGTGCAGTACTACCGCCAAGAGAAGGCTGAAATTAAAGCCGCCGATCAGGAAGCCGCACGAGCCGCTCAGGCGAAAGAGCGCTTCGAAGCTCGTCAGGCGCGTTTAGAACGTGAAAAAGCCGCTCGAGAACTGCGCCATAAACAGGCCGCGGTGAAAGTGACCGAAACCGACCAAAGTGCGGTACAGGCTGCGGTAGCGCGCGTCAAACAGCGTCAGGAACAGCAAAACGGTATCAGCTCAATTCATCCGTTTAACAACGATCAGGAAGATAACAGCATTCGCGCAGCTCGTGAGGCGCGTAAAGCCTTGGCTCGCGAACGTAAGCAGGAAAATGTTTCTCAACCTGAAACCGAAGCCGATCCGCGTAAGGCAGCCGTTGCCGCCGCGCTCGCTCGCGTTAAAGCCAAAAAAGCCGCGCAGGCGAATACCGCTGAAGGTGCTACGACGGCCGATGAGAATATCGTTGTTCCTACTGACGTTGCTGAAGATCCACGCAAAGCCGCCGTTGCGGCCGCTATCGCGCGCGCCAAAGCGAAAAAAGCGAATGTCACTTCTGCTGTGGAGCAAGCAGAAACTACCGTTGAGGCCGATCCGCGCAAGGCCGCTGTGGCCGCGGCTATTGCGCGTGCTAAAGCAAAAAAAGCGGCTCAAGCTCAAGAAACCGATACGGTTTCAGCGCCCTCTAATGAAGGCATTGATACCCAACAAGACCCACGCAAGGCCGCCGTTGCAGCCGCCATTGCCCGTGTAAAAGCGAAACAGGCCGCGCAGAAATCCGCCGCGGTTAACGAGGAATAAATGGCTTTTAGAATCGCCAGTTCACCCTTTACTCATAACCAGCAATCAACTCAGCGCATCATGCTATGGGTGATTTTTGCCTGTATCCCTGGCATTGCTGCTCAAGCCTATTTCTTTGGCTATGGCAATCTGATCCAATGCGCGTTGGCCATTGTGACGGCGCTGCTGACCGAAGCGCTGGTTTTGCGCTTGCGTCATCGAAACGTAGCTAAAACCTTGGGTGATAATTCCGCCCTGCTGACGGCGTTGCTGCTGGGGATCAGTCTGCCTCCGCTTGCGCCTTGGTGGATGGTGGTATTAGGCACGGTCTTCGCCATCGTGATTGCCAAACAGCTGTACGGTGGTTTGGGGCAAAACCCGTTTAACCCTGCGATGATTGGCTATGTCGTTCTGCTGATTTCGTTCCCAGTGCAGATGACCACGTGGCTGCCGCCAGAGAGCCTGATGAGCGCCCCGCTGAATGTGAATGATACGCTGCTGCTTATTTTTAGCGGGCATACCGCTGACGGCACGGTCATCCATCAGCTGATTCAAACCGCCGACGGCATCAGCCAAGCCACGCCGTTAGACAGCTTTAAAACCAGTCTTCGCTCTGGCCATGACGTGGCTGAAATTCTGCGTCAGCCAATTTATCAAGGCGAATTTGCCGGTTTAGGTTGGCAGTGGGTTAACGCCGGGTTCTTGCTGGGTGGTATCGTGTTACTGCTGCGCGGCGTGATCCATTGGCAGATCCCTGTGAGCTTCATTGTGGCCTTAGCGGCATGCTCGGCTCTCGGCGGTTATTTCTCTCCTGAAAGCGCAGTGCCGCCGATGTTGGAACTGTTCTCCGGCGCAACCATGCTGGGGGCTTTCTTTATTGCTACCGATCCAGTGACGGCATCCACCACGCCGCGCGGGCGTTTGATTTTTGGTGGGTTGATTGGCGCATTAGTGTGGATTATCCGTACCTATGGTGGCTATCCAGACGGCGTGGCCTTTGCCGTGCTGCTGGCCAATATCACCGTACCGCTAATCGATCACTACACCAAGCCACGCGCTTACGGACATCGCTAAGGAATCGCTATGCTTTCAACTATGCGCCGCCATGGCACCACGCTGGCATTGTTTGCCGTATTAGCCACAGGTCTGACGGCGGTGGTGAATGAATTAACCAAAGACACCATTGCTCATCAGGCCGAACTACAGCAAAAACAATTATTTGATCAGGTTCTGCCAACCGAGATGTATAACAACGAACTACAGCATGAATGTTACGTTGTCACGGATAAGCATCTAGGGTCTGCTACACCGCACCATTTATATCTAGCACGCAAAGATGGCGTACCGGTGGCTGCCGCGGTTGAGTCTACGGCACCCGATGGCTATTCCGGAGCGATTCAACTGCTGGTTGCCGCTGATTTTTCCGGTAAGGTGTTGGGCGTACGCGTTTTAGAGCATCATGAAACGCCCGGTCTTGGGGATAAAATTGATGCCCGAATTTCTGACTGGATTAACAGCTTCCGTAATCAAACCGTTCACGGTGATAATGACCCACGCTGGTTTGTGAAAAAAGACGGCGGCATGTTTGATCAGTTTACCGGTGCCACCATTACGCCACGCGCGGTCGTCAATGAAGTACGCCATACGGCGGTTTTCTTACAAGAGAACCGCGAACGTATTGAATCCATGCCACGCTGCCAGATAACAGCAGGAGAAAGTAACTGATGAGTGAAGCCAAAACGCTGCTGGCAAATGGCCTGTGGAAGAATAACTCCGCGCTGGTTCAGTTGCTCGGCTTGTGTCCTTTGTTGGCGGTATCCTCTACCGCCACCAACGCGCTGGGCCTGGGGCTGGCAACCACGTTAGTGCTGGTTTTCACCAATAGCGCCGTTTCTGCCCTGCGCCGCTGGGTTCCGCACGAGATCCGTATTCCAATTTATGTGATGATCATCGCCTCGGTGGTGAGCACCGTGCAGATGCTGATCAACGCCTATGCCTTTGGGCTCTATCAGTCGTTGGGGATTTTCATCCCGCTTATCGTCACCAACTGTATCGTGATTGGCCGCGCGGAGGCTTACGCGGCTAAAAATCCGGTCGGTCTTTCTGCCATTGACGGTTTAGCAATGGGGCTGGGCGCAACCTGCGCGCTGTTCGTCTTGGGTTCGCTACGCGAAATCTGCGGCAACGGTACGCTGTTTGACGGCGCCGATTTATTGTTGGGCTCTTGGGCCAAATCATTACGCATTGAAATCTTCCACACCGATACGCCATTCCTACTGGCTATGCTGCCACCCGGCGCATTCTTGGGCCTAGGATTTTTGCTGGCGCTGAAGTATGTTATTGATCAGAAAATGAAAGCACGTCAGGCAGCGCGTCAAACGGTTGCTCCGACTCTCGATAATGGAAGTGAACGAGCACTATGAATCAGGAAAAGCGCACGCTGATCCTCAAGCGGCTACAAGAGAATAATCCTCATCCCACCACTGAATTGGCCTACAGCTCAAATTTCGAGTTGCTGATTTCCGTGCTGCTATCGGCGCAGGCTACCGATGTGAGCGTAAACAAAGCAACGGCGTTGTTATATCCGGTGGCAAATACCCCTGCGGCGCTGCTCGAACTGGGCGTTGATGGCATCAAGCAGTACATCAAAACCATCGGCTTATATAATAGCAAAGCAGAAAATATCGTTAAGACCTGCCGGATCCTGCTTGATGAGCATAATGGTGAAGTGCCAGAAAACCGCGCTGCGCTTGAAGCTCTGCCCGGCGTTGGCCGCAAAACAGCCAACGTGGTGCTCAACACCGCCTTTGGTTGGCCAACAATTGCCGTAGATACGCATATATTCCGCGTGTGTAACCGCACCGGTTTTGCTCCGGGAAAAAACGTTGATGAAGTCGAAGCCAAGCTGTTAAAAGTCGTCCCGAAAGAGTTTAAGCTTGATTGTCATCACTGGTTAATTTTGCACGGCCGCTACACCTGTATTGCGCGCAAGCCGCGCTGTGGCTCATGCATCATCGAAGATCTGTGTGAGTTTAAAGAAAAAGTTTATCCCGAATCCTAATCAAACCGAAACATAATGCGCAGGCATTTTCTTGCGCATTATTGAATGCCGTCTCCCCGATAGACCTCAAATGCCCCCCGCAATATCCTCCTTCGACTGTGAGCATGTTCGCTTTTTTCACAATATGTGTGAAAAGCCATCCCAACATTGAGATCAAGGGTTTTTGTTGTCATTTTTTTGAAATAGATCACATTTATTAGGTCACGAAAAATAACTATTTTCATACAAAATGTGAATTTTTTGGATAATTATGCACATAAACAGTTATGCATTATTATTACAATGACATTTTTATAGAAAGCAGTCGATCACACTGGATATCTTTACAATAGAAGAATATATAACGCAAAGCGCTCTGATTATGATTTAATCAAAACATTAATTTGGGAAAGAGCAAAAACACAATGCTTCACTCTGCATAACATTTGTAACAACTCGCGGATGTTCTGCATAGAGTTTATGTAACAGAATATTTCATAGGTATTGTCAGACTGCATCATATAGTGAACATTAACCCTCGATCTTCCCACTTATAACAATGCAAAAGGATGCTTCCCCGCATCACTCTTTGTTTCCCTGTCACTGATGGGGTATGAAAAAATTCGAGGTATTTGTGTCAACCGCAAACAACAACAGTAATAAGGCCGATGAGAGCGTTAGCCTAAACGCCTTTAAACAGCCTAGAGCTTTCTACCTGATTTTCTCCATCGAACTATGGGAACGTTTTGGTTACTACGGCCTTCAGGGCATCATGGCCGTTTACCTGGTCAAAATGCTTGGAATGACCGAGGCCGACTCGATCACCCTGTTCTCTTCCTTCAGCGCACTGGTCTACGGCTTCGTTGCTATCGGTGGCTGGTTAGGCGATAAAGTTCTCGGCGCCAAACGCGTTATCGTGCTGGGTGCATTAGTCCTCGCCATAGGTTATGCCTTAGTTGCCTTCTCAGGCCACGACATCACGTGGGTCTACGCAGGTATGGCAACTATCGCCGTAGGTAACGGCTTGTTCAAAGCCAACCCATCTTCTCTGCTGTCAACTTGCTATGAGAAAAACGATCCGCGTTTGGACGGTGCATTTACTATGTACTATATGTCCATCAACATCGGTTCCTTCTTCTCTATGCTGGCAACCCCTTGGTTGGCTGCAAAGTATGGCTGGAACGTCGCATTCTCACTGAGCGTTGTGGGTATGCTGATCACGCTGGTTAACTTCATGATGTGCCGTCGCTGGGTTAAGAACCAAGGTTCTAAACCTGACTTTGAGTCTCTGAAGTTACACAAACTGCTGATGACCTTAGTGGGCATCGTCGTGCTGATCGGTGTTTCTTACTGGCTGCTGCATAACCAAATCGTTGCTCGCTGGGCGCTGGCAGTGATTTCTCTGGGTATCGTTCTGGTATTCGCTAAAGAGACTTTCGCCCTGCACGGTGCTGCTCGTCGTAAAATGATCGTTGCTTTCCTGCTGATGCTGGAAGCCGTTGTCTTCTTCGTTCTGTATAGCCAGATGCCAACGTCTCTGAACTTCTTCGCAATTCACAACGTTGAGCACTCTATTCTGGGTATCGCGTTTGAGCCAGAGCAGTATCAGGCACTGAACCCATTCTGGATCATGGTAGCTAGCCCAATTCTGGCGGCGGTGTATAACAAGATGGGTGACCGTCTGCCAATGCCGCACAAGTTCGCTATCGGTATGGTTCTGTGTTCCGGCGCATTCTTAGTGCTGCCATGGGGCGCAACCTTCGCCAACGAACAAGGCATCATGTCTGTAAACTGGCTGATCCTGAGCTATGCGCTGCAAAGTATCGGCGAGCTGATGATTTCTGGTCTGGGTCTGGCAATGGTTGCACAGTTGGTTCCACAGCGTCTGATGGGCTTCATCATGGGCTCTTGGTTCCTGACTACCGCTGCTGCTGCGCTGATTGCAGGTAAAGTTGCTGCGCTGACCGCTGTACCTTCTGACGTACCAGATGCTCACGCATCACTGGCTATCTATAGCCACGTGTTTATGCAGATTGGTATCGTAACGGCTGTTATCGCCGTGCTGATGATGCTGACCGCGCCTAAACTGAATCGTATGACTCAGAGCAGCGATGAAGAAGTCGCTCGCGAAGCTGCGACTGCTTAATCTCTTCAGGCTATCATTATGAAAAACGCCCTCATGGGCGTTTTTTTTATCTGCGAGCACCAACAAAAATACATAAACCAGTCACTGACAATTATTCATTGTCGCCGTAATATGGTTCCTCGCTAGGTATATCGATACCCCACACGGGGATATCAATGTCTCAGGATCGTCTAAGGAGTATTTGATGAAACTGTTTTACAAAGCCGGGGCTTGTTCTCTTTCTCCGCACATTGTTCTGCGTGAGGCTGGGTTAGACTTTACGATTGAGCGCGTCGATCTTGCTACTAAAAAGACCGAGCACGGTGAAGACTTCCTGAAGATTAACCCGAAAGGTCAAGTACCTGCCCTGCAGTTAGATGACGGAAGCCTGTTAACCGAAGGCGTCGCCATTGTGCAATATCTGGCTGACAAGGTGCCAGACCGTAACTTGATCGCACCGGCTGGCTCACTGGCTCGCTATCATGCAATTGAGTGGCTGAACTATATTGCCACCGAGTTACACAAAGGCTTTAGCCCACTGTTTAACCCGAAAACGCCTGAAGAATATAAAGCCATCGCACGTCAGAAACTGGAACAGCAGTTCGCCTACCTTAATGGTGTACTGAGCAACCAAAGCTATCTGCTGGGCGCACGTTTTAGCGTCGCCGATGCCTATCTGTTCACCGTGTTAGGCTGGGCTAAAGCCTTGCATTTCGATCTGCCAGCCTATCCAAACATTGTCAGCTATATGGCACGCGTAGCTGCTCGCCCTGCCGTTGATGCTGCGCTGACGGCTGAAGGCCTTAAGTAATCTGTTTCTGCTTTATCTAAAAGGCCCCTCGAGGGTCTTTTTCATTTCGAATCAATACCATCCTGCATAAATTCGTCGATCATAAGTGACTTAAAGGCATGGCTTGCCGCGCTAATATAGTGCGTTTTATGCAACAACAAGGCTGCCGTGCGTTCGGGTAACGAGGGCACCAAACTGATGGCGTGCATTTCACGTTGTTTTTCAATAATGGCCTGAGGAAGCACAGAGACTAATTCGCTGCTTTTAACCAAATCGAGGATCGTGCTAATGGAATTGGCCTCGATGGCCAAATGAGGTTTTAGCTGATGCTGGTCAAAGTAGCTGTCGATATAGGCACGCGTAGCGAAATCCTGACTTAATAGCGCCATCGGCACGGCTGAGATCTCATCCAGCGTCATTTTTTCTTTGCTGTATAGCGGGCTATTTTCCCCCACGGCGACGGCCAGTACTTCAGAAAACAGAGGGAGATAATCGATATGTTCAGCGTTGTGAGAAACAAACGCCAAGCCGAGATCCAACTCATTTTCCTGCAAGTCTTTTTCTAACTGCTCCTGCGAGAGCTCACGCAGATGCAGCTGAATGTTGGGATATAGCTGATAAAAACGTTTAAACAATGGGCCGATCAAATAGGCGCTAAACGTGGGCGTAAAGCCAACCCGTAAACTTCCTCGGCTTAAATCCTGCACATCATGGATCGCTCGATACCCCATTTCTAGCTCATTCAGCGCACGACGCGCATGTTCAAGGTAGACCTCTCCCACGTCGGTTGGACGCACTATCCGGTGTGAACGATCGAGCAAAGCGACGCCCAACTGCTCCTCTAACTGCTTAATTTTTTGGGAGAGCGCGGGTTGAGAAAGGCAGACCTCTTCTGAAGCGCGGGTGAAGTTTCGATGTTTGACAACAGAAAGAAGAGCACGGAGATTGCGGAGAAACATAACACCTACTATTCAAAAAAATTATACAAAGTATAAAAAATGGCACTTAGACATTATAGAGAAATAACCGCATTCTTGCTGCACGTTTTAGCACGCAGGAAAATATGATGCAGAACATCATCAAAGGCTTTTTAAAATTTCAGCAGGAATGCTTTCCGCAGCGTACCAAGCTGTTCAAAGATCTGGCGAATAACCAGAGCCCTAGCGTCCTTTTTATAACTTGTTCCGACAGCCGTGTTGTGCCGGAATTTCTGACTCAGCAGGAACCAGGCAATCTTTTCGTTATTCGCAATGCGGGTAATCTGGTTCCCTCTTACGGCCCTGAAGTCGGCGGTGTTTCCGCCAGCGTTGAATACGCGGTAGCCGCTTTAGGCGTAACCGATATCGTAATCTGCGGGCATTCCGACTGCGGAGCCATGACGGCGATTAACCAAGGTGTCAGCCTAGACCATATGCCGATGGTGGCTCAATGGCTGAAACATGCCGATGCTGCCAAACTGGTCAATGCGACCCGTTTCTATGCGTCCGAAGCCGATAGCTTGAATGGCATGGTGCAGGCTAACGTCGTAGCACAACTTTCCAACCTAAAAACGCATCCTTCGGTGGCGGTCGCCATCGAGCAAGAACGACTCAACCTGCACGGCTGGGTCTACGACATTGAGAGCGGAGAAATGCTGACCCTTGAAGGGAAAAGCAAACAATTCGTTTCGCTGAGTGAAAATCCTTACGCATGCGCTTTAGCATCACACCGCGCAGCCAATGCAGCCTAATTCATTGACTATTTTGGAGAACATTATGACTCAAACACTGACCACTCAAAACGCACGTATCACCCTGACAGAAAACATTATTATGGCCAAAATGGCGAAAAATCTGTCTTGGCAGGATCTGGCCGACGGCACGAATATGAGTATCGCCTTCGTTACCGCAGCGTTATTAGGCCAACATCCATTGCCGGAACATGCCGCGCAAAAAATCGTAAAACAACTCGAGCTGCCAGAAGATGCCGCTTTGTTATTGCAGGCGATACCATTGCGCGGTTCTATTCCTCAGGGCATCCCAACCGACCCAACCATTTATCGTTTCTACGAAATGCTGCAGGTTTATGGCACTACGTTGAAAGCGTTGGTGCACGAACAATTCGGCGATGGCATCATCAGCGCCATCAACTTCAAGCTGGATATTAAGAAAGTGGAAGATCCTGACGGAGGTTCACGCGCAGTGATTACTTTTGACGGGAAATATTTGCCAACCAAACCATTCTAATTTTAGGCAAATAAAAAATCCCCCAGCGGTCGTGTTTAACCACTGGGGGATTTATTGATAACGTACGTACTATACAGCCGCTTTTACAGCGCAACGGCCGCGAACTGATGCACCGGCTGAGCGATCAGATCCTGAGCTGCAACAACCTGCAACTCATATTCCCCCATTTCTTTGGTGGTCAGCATCACTTCATAGACTGCTGCGGTCACATGTTCTAAGGCTTTCTTCAATGGTTCACCCTTCAGCATGTTCACCAGCAACAAACCACTGGTTAAATCACCCACGCCAACCGGCTGGCGAGCGCCAAAATCGACCAGCGGACGGCTGATGTGCCACGCTTCGTCGGCGGTAACTAAGATCATTTCAAAGCGATCTTTATGATAACCGGCGTAGGACAAATGTTTGACCAGAACCACTTTCGGTCCGCGAGCAATAACGCTGCGAGCAGAAACCAGCGCTTCTTCTACGCTGTTAATGGTATGTCCCGTCAACTGTTCCAGCTCCAACAGATTAGGGGCCATGATGTCACTGCTGGCAACGGCATCACGCGCAAAGAATTCCGCTACGCCTGGTGCAACGATACATCCTTTTTCTGGGTGCCCCATCACTGGGTCGCAGAAATACCAAGCATTTGGATTGGCAGCTTTGACTTTGCGTACAATATCCAAAATATGCCCGCCCTGTTCTGGCGAACCAATATACCCACTCAATACGGCATCGCAGTTTTTAAGCTGATCGATGTCTGCAATTCCCTGCACAATTTCTGTCAAATGATTGGCTGGCATCACACAGCCAGTCCAGTGACCGT
Source organism: Hafnia sp. CBA7124 (assembly GCF_002355555.1). Classification (NCBI taxonomy): domain Bacteria; kingdom Pseudomonadati; phylum Pseudomonadota; class Gammaproteobacteria; order Enterobacterales; family Hafniaceae; genus Hafnia; species Hafnia sp. CBA7124. Next base: position 2,319,543 of record NZ_AP017469.1, read on the forward strand.
ACTGGGTATGATTTGAAAACTGAACGGTGTTCAGTGGCCAGACGTTTACGCCCATACGACGCATTGGAAACTCAGCGGCGCTGTTTCCTGCATGACCAAAAACCACATGAGATTGAATAGATAGGATATTTTTCATGGATGCGACCTACTTCACTGTCGCTCTCGACAGCGGGTTATTCATATTAAGGGGAAAATAAGGGGGACCTGAGTCCCCCTTTTATTGCATCCGTGGCTTATTTCCAGCAAATCAGGCAGTAATTCTTTTTACCGCGACGCAATAAAGTAAAGCGTCCGAACAGACGGTCAGCATCGCTGAAGGTATATTCCGGATCAGACTGTTTTTCACCATTGATGGTAATTGCATTTGACGCGATAGTTTTACGCGCTTGACCACGAGACGGCTGTAGCTCGGAATCCACCAGCGCCTGTTGCAAGTCTGCATCACGCGCTAGTTCAACCATTGGCATACCGTCCTGAGCTAACTGAGCAAAGTCAGCTTCGGTCATTTCGCTCAATGCACCAGAGAACAGGCTCTGGGTAATACGTTTTGCAGCGGCTAATCCTTCTTCGCCGTGAACCATGCGGGTCACTAGCTCAGCCAGCACGTATTGTGCACGCGGCGCTTTGCCACTGTTTTTGTCTTCTTCTTCCAGCGCGTCGATATCCTTCAGATCCATAAAGGTGAAGAACTTCAGGAAGCGATACACGTCCGCATCGGCGGTGTTGATCCAGAATTGATAGAATTTGTACGGACTAGTTTTCTTCGGATCCAGCCATACTGCGCCACCTTCGGTTTTACCGAATTTGGTGCCATCGGCTTTGGTGATCAACGGAACGGTTAAGCCCCAAACCTGTTTCTGGTGCAGACGACGGGTTAAATCGATACCTGAAGTGATGTTGCCCCACTGGTCAGAACCACCGATTTGCAGCTCAACGCCGTGCAGCTCATTCAGGCTAGCAAAGTCATAACCTTGCAGCAGGTTGTAGGAGAACTCGGTGAACGAGATACCCACATCATCACGGTTCAGGCGCTGTTTTACCGCTTCTTTGTTGATCATCTGATTAACAGAGAAGTGTTTACCGATATCACGCAGGAAGGTCAGCACGTTCATATTGCCGAACCAATCGTAGTTGTTGGCTGCAATAGCGCTGTTTTCGCCACAGTCGAAATCGAGGAACGGTGCAACCTGATGGCGGATTTTATCCACCCACTCGTGCACGGTATCCTGCGTATTCAGTTTACGCTCGGTGGCTTTAAAGCTTGGGTCACCGATAAGCCCAGTCGCGCCGCCCACCAAGGCAACAGGTTTGTGGCCTTCTAGCTGGAAGCGTTTCAAGCACAGCAACGGAACCAGATGGCCCAAGTGCAAGCTGTCAGCGGTCGGATCGAAACCGCAATACAGTGCTAGTGGCCCTTGCGCCAGTCGCTCTGCCAACGCTTCTTCATCCGTTACCTGGGCAATGAGGCCCCGCTCTTGCAGTTGTTTAATCAGGTTGCTGCTCGCCATTAAAGACTCCATTAGATTTTAATTTACTACCGCGCGTTCCATACGAGTGATAGTTCGTGCGGGTGATAAGCCCTATAGAATAAAGGGGTCACGCCCATCGCGCTAGATTTAACTGGTGTTTTTCGCTGATTAAGGCGCCAACCGGTCAATTTCCCACGCATCGCCTTGGCGCTGATAAATAAAACGGTCGTGTAAGCGGTTTTCTCGCCCTTGCCAGAACTCCATCGAGTTAATTTTTACACGATATCCGCCCCAGAAGCTTGGCAGTGGAATTTCGCCTTGTAGGAATTTCTGTTTCAGCTCGAGGAACTTGCCTTCCAAGATGCCGCGCGTTGAAATGCGCGATGACTGATGAGATACCCACGCGGCGATTTGGCTGTCTTTCGGCCGACTATGGAAATATTTCATCACTTCTAAGGTAGAAAGTTTTTCTGCCGTACCTAATACGCTGACTTGGCGATCGAGCATATGCCACGGGAAATGCAGGCTAATATGCGGATTCTCTTCCAGCTGTTGCGCCTTGCGGCTGCCCAGATTGGTGTAAAACACCATTCCTTGCTGGTCAAAATGCTTGAGTAACACAATACGCTGATACGGTTGGCCATTTTTGTCTACCGTCGCCACGCACATGGCCGTGGGATCGGCTAAACGTGCCTCACAGGCCTGTTTCAACCAGCGCTCAAACATCTCCAGCGGATCGTCCGTCAGATCGCTTCGGCGCAGTCCACCACGCACGTATTCACGACGCAGATCGGCAACATCAAACTCGTTGTTTTCACTCATATTCAGCAGTCCGTCACAAGTCCAGAACGCTATTCTGCTCCCGTGGCGGGATAATCTCAATTCACTCACGGCTATCGTTGTCGCTACATTAGCCATTATTGAGGGAGAAAGGAGGCCTACGCGTAAACCACCTCTCCATCTGAAGACGGCAAAAGTTATCTATTAAACTGAATTAAAAGTGGTTTTTTATAACACCAGGAAATTTGCAGATAGGCAGTGACAGTACACCGCATGTTATAGGGACAGTCATCATACGCAAGGGATAAGACGGTTGGGGCCGCTGAAGCAGCCCCAGAAAGGATTAAGATTTCAGCACACAGTCGTTAATAATGATTTGATCGTTGCGTTCGATAAACGCGGTATTGCCTTTAGACCAGAAAGTGTACTTGCCATCGCTGTAGCGCGCACCGGAAGCAGAAACGACCTGAGGCAACGTCAATTGGTTGCCATCCATGATGAAACTGACCTGATCCTTTTGGTTATCCACGGTTACGGTCAACGATGTGGTGCCACACTGGTAGCTCAACGCCTCAGGTGTAGCCTCTTTATGCGCGGTCTGGCAACCTGCCAGCAATAAAATCGCACCTGCGGTACAGATATATTTCAACATGAACGTTCTCCCACTGTACTTTCAAATTAGATAACAAAATCAAATGGCGTGATTGGCCGGATAGATAGCGCCAAGGACGGTTTCCTGTGAAGCGCCGGTGACGGAAGGCAAGTTACCGGGCAAACCGGATAACGTGCGGTAAGCCAGCCATGCAAAGGCCAACGCTTCCATATCATCGCCGCTCACGCCATAGGCGTCAGTACTACAAACTTCAGTTCCCGCCAGCAACGCCGCCATACGACTCATAATGAGCGGGTTTCTCGCCCCGCCGCCGCACACCAATAAGCGTTCACATCCCCCCGCTAATTGAACCTGATCGCAAATACTGATTGCGGTGAGTTCCACCAGCGTTGCCTGAACGTCTACGGCAGCAATCGGCGGGAATTGAGACAGTTGTTGTTCCAACCATCCCAAATTAAACAGTTCTCGTCCCGTGCTTTTCGGTGCAGGACGAGCAAAATAAGGCGCCGCCAAAAGATGTTGCAATAAAGGCTGATTCACCGAACCCTGTTTTGCCCACGCGGCATCTTCGTCATAGGCCTTGCCGTGATTACGCCAAATCCAAGCATCCAGCAGCATGTTGCCGGGGCCGGTATCGAATCCTCTGACCGGTAAACCCGGTAAAAGCAGGGAGAGATTGGCAATGCCACCGATATTAAGCACCATGCGCCGCTCAACCGGATGCGTGAGTAGTGCATGGTGGAAAGCAGGCACTAACGGTGCGCCCTGCCCGCCGTAGGCCATATCGCGCCGGCGAAAATCACCCACGGTGGTAATCGCAGTGAGTGCGGCAACACGGTTATTATCCCCTAACTGCATGGTAAACGGATTCTCGCCCTCGGGCTGGTGCCAAACGGTTTGCCCGTGACAGCCAATGGCCGTAATGTCCTGCGGTGTTAGCGAGGCTTGCTTTAATAAATGGTTAATCGCCTCGGCATAAAGACTTCCCATTTGCCGGTCTAACTCACCGACCTGCGCCAGCGTCACCGCCTGCCCTTGGCACATGCCTAAAATAGATTCTTTTACGGCTATAGGAATGGGATGTGAATATCTGCTTTGCTGTGCAACCATCCGCTCATCAATAGCGGCAATAACAACGTCGATCCCGTCAAGGCTGGTTCCTGACATCACGCCAATGTACCGTCCCGATCTCATTTCATCGTCCTTATTTATTTTCGTTAGTTGAAATTAGCCTCTTGTGACACTAAACGGAACCGGATTTATCTAATTTCCGTGTCAATATCATAAACATTCCTGACCTTTCTTGACGTAATATTTTCCTCGCGAACGATTCGTAGGCTGAGAAAATGCAGTAAAATAGTAAAAGAGTTGGTGATTATTTAAACCGACAAAACTTAAACGGTCGTTTATTGTTGGTTGAGTCAATCATCTGTATGCTACAGCGATACAGGCATTGGTATAGGCAATAGTTTGTTTATAGCCAACCTTTTAGAGTAAACACACAGCCGTAACGACGGGCAACAAACAAGCCAGCGCGTAGAAGGCTAGAATGGAAGGAATATTGTTATGATTAAGCGTCTTATTGTTATCGCTCTTGCCGGCGCTTCATTGGCTGGTTGTGCTAACACCAGCACATTATCTGGTGACGTTTATACTGCGGGTCAGGCTAAAGAAGTTCAGCAGGTTACTTACGGTAGCATCGTGTCAATTCAGCCGGTTCGTATTCAGGCTGGCAACGATAGCAACGTGATTGGCTCTATCGGCGGCGCGGTCTTAGGTGGTTTCTTAGGTAACACCGTAGGCGGCGGTACAGGTCGGAGCTTGGCAACAGCGGCTGGCGCAGTTGCGGGTGGCTTAGCCGGTAACAGCATCGAAGGCGCCGTTAACCGCACCGATGGTGTGCAGTTAGTGGTTCGTAAAGACGATGGCAAAACGATTGCCGTGGTGCAGAAAAACGGCAGCAAACCTTTCGCGGTTGGTCAGCGTGTCATGCTGCTGTCTAGCGGCAGCAGCGTCAGCGTCTCAGCGACTAACTAAGCCTAAATGGTTTAGCTAAACGAGATCACGAAACCGGAGGCAATGCCTCCGGTTTTTTTTGGTTTGCTGTTAGTAATTAAAAATAATTATAATTATTTGTTTTGTAAGTGAATTATATTTTGTTCCAGACGTTCAACTAAGCTAGTCAGCAGTGTCACTTCTTCTGGTGAAATTCCAGATAAGATCTCACCACGTGTCATCGTGATAACGTCATTAACTTCCTTGATAATTGGTGCAGCTTCTTCCGTTAACTTGATGCGTTTAGCGCGGCGATCGTTTGCACAGGTATGGCGCGTAATTAAGCCCTTCTCTTCAAGCTGGTCCAACGTACGAACTAATGAAGGTTGCTCTATGCCGATAGCTTTAGCCAGTTGGATCTGAGACTGCTCCGGCGGCAAACGATTAATATTGTATAGAGTGACCCAATGCGTTTGTGTCAATTCAAGCGGCTTCAAACGCTGGTCGATTAACGCTCTCCATACACGAACTAATCGTGCTAAATCTGAGCCTAGTGTCGATTCCAATTTATTCTCCTTATAATTAGCGTGCTAAGATACTCACCCAGAGTAGCTCCTAGTTTGGTTCTCAATCGTAAAAATTTCAAATGTATATCTATTACCTCCAAAAAATAATCTATGCTTATGGACAATTAACATCTATGTTACCTATAAATCTTTTAAGGGATCGGGAGTGGTAAACATGGACATCCTCTCATCATCACAAGGCTCGCCTTTACCGGATCTGATATTAGGCGCATCGCTCTATTTTCCGCCTATTTTTAAAGCTATTTTACTCGGCATTGTTTTCTGGCTGCTTATTCATCGCTTATTCCGTGATGTGATTTACTCTGGCGATATTTGGCATCCGACACTGATGGATTTGTCAATTTTCGTCATTTGTGTAAGCACCAGTCTTTGGCTATTAACCAGTTGGTAAAATAATATGAAACAGAACACATTACGCTACTTCTCAACGGTTATAGTTTGTGCAATTGCAATCACCGCTGGCTGGTGGGCTTGGAATTATTATATGCAATCACCTTGGACGCGAGATGGAAAAGTGCGTGCCGAGCTCGTCAATATTACACCAGAAGTATCGGGAAAAATAATTAAAGTAAATATCAGTGATAACCAACAGGTAAAACAAGGCGACCTGTTATTTGCTTTAGACCCAACCCCATTCGAAATTGCGCTGAGTAATGCCAATGCCGCGATGGCTAAAGCGGAGTCAGACTTGGCCAAAGCTAACCACGAAGCGACTCGCCGTGGCAACCTGCCGCGTAACGTTATCTCCGCAGAAGACTTAGACGAAGCCCAACTGAATGCGCAAGCAATGAAAGCAAATTATAAATCCGCACAATCTAATTTGGAACAGGCTCAGTGGAATTTACACCACACCAATATTTATGCTCCAGTCAGCGGGTTTATAACTAATTTACAAACCCGCGTAGGAAATTATGCCTCTATTGGCTCACCGCTCGTGGCTCTTATTGATATTAATTCGTTTTATGTGATGGGTTATTTCGAAGAAACTAAACTCAAACATATAAACATCGGAAATAACGTGGATATAACTCTGTATAACGGAAATATTCCATTACAGGGACGCGTAGAAAGTATTGGTCGTGCAATTTATGACCAAAGCGTCGAAAGCAGCGATAATATGCTACTTAATGTCAAACCGAACGTCCCTTGGGTACGACTAGCTCAACGGGTACCGATCCGAATTAAGCTTGAAAATATTCCTAAGGATATTTTGCTGGTTGCGGGAACCACCTGCACAATTTCTGTTCGCAGCCATTAACAGGACAGTCTTGTGAATTTATCTTGGCTAGATTGGCGCAACACTCCATGGGCAAAAGCCAACGCTGGACAATGGCGTTACGCGCTGCGCAACGCCATCGCAATGTGTTTGGCGCTCTGGGTCGCTTTTTTATTGGATCTAGATGAACCCTATTGGGCGTTTACGTCTGCCGCCGTGGTCAGTTTTCCTACGGTTGGCGGAGTTATCAGTAAAAGTATTGGTCGTATCGCTGGGAGTTTGCTTGGCGCGGCGGCATCGGTTCTGATTGCCGGACAATGTCTTAATGACCCTTGGCTGTTTACCTTTTACATTGCAGCGTGGATTGCAGTATGCACCTACGTCTCGAATCATTATCAAAATAACGTCGCCTACGCTTTTGCTTTAGCGGGTTATACCGCGGCCATCATTGCTTTCTCAACGGCAGAATCTACCGACAGCATGCAAATTTTTGATATTGCGCAAGCGCGTGTCTGTGAGGTCATTACCGGTTTGCTGTGTGGCGCGTTTATGATGATGCTTCTGCCAAGTACCTCAGACGGAACGAACCTGCTCACGTCACTACGCCGCATGCATCAGCGCCTGCTTGAACATGCAGCCATGCTGTGGCATCCAGAAACCACACCGGAAATGCGAGCATCACACGAAGGATTAATTGGCCAAATCCTGACCATGAATATTCTCCGTATTCAGGCTTTCTGGAGTAACCATCGACTGCGTAGCCGTAACAATGTACTTAACTTCCTGCTCCATCGACAGCTACGCTTAACCAGCGTGATTTCCAGCATTCGTCGGATGCTGGTGAATTGGCCCGATCGCCCGGAGGTTTTGCAAGACGTATTACGAGACATCATAAAAGAACTGCAGGATCCCGAGACAAACAAATATCGTTTAGCCAAAATTCTCAGCCGTATTTATCCGCAGGATCCAAGCGATTATCGGCTACGCACGTTTTATCTACGCCTACGTTATTTCTGCTGGCTTTATCTGCAAGGTAGCCGCTGGATACGCCACGTCGAAAACTCAACGCCAGAAGATAGTTTTTCACCGCCAAAGGTTCACAGTATCGCACGGCACACGGACAGTATGGAGTCGGCCTATAATGCCCTGCGCACTTTCGTGGTCATCATTATCGGCTGCGCGTTCTGGATGAGTACTCAATGGGATGAGGGCGCTGGCGCATTAACCATTACAGCCATTACCTGTGTGCTTTATTCCACATCCGCATCCCCCATGACGAGTCTAACCACCTTGTTTAAAGCGATGGTGCTGCTGTCTATTGGTTGCTATCTGGCAAAATTTGGGTTGATGATTCAAATCGATGATTTCTGGGTGTTTTGCGCATTCCTACTGCCGGTTCTGCTCACCATGCAGTTGCTCAAACTACAAAATCCCAAAACAGCGGCGCTGTGGGGACAGCTGATTGTCTTTATGGGCTCATTTTTGTTAGTAACCAACCCACCAGAATATGATTACAGCAGCTTCGTAAACGATAACATCGCGAAGATTTGTGGTGTTTTGCTGGCCGCCGTAGCATTTCAGATTTTGCGTCCAAGCTCTGATAAACGTAAAAGCCGCCGAATCATTCGAGCTCTGCGCCTAGATTTTATGGATCAGATAAGCCGTCATCCTCAACAAGATGAAAGCCAGTTCGAGTCACGGATTTATCATCGAATCAGCCAACTCAACCAAAGCAAGGATGAAGTGTCGCGTATTTGGGTGCTGCGTTGGGGCGTGGTCTTACTCAATTGTAGCCATATTGTTTGGCAACTCCGTGAATGGCAGACGCGTTCCGATCCGCTTTCAGCGGTTCGCGACGTTTGCATACACTGCTTGAAAGGGATCATGACGGAGAAAGGCGTTCAGCATGAGTCGCTCGATGGAACCTTAGCTGAACTGTTAAGGATCAGCGATGTACTGTCTCGTCATCCTGACCAAAGCGGCCGTGATTTAGCCGGTCTGGTGTGGCGCTTATATTGTTCTTTATCACAGTTGCAGCAGAGTGTGGTACCAACGGTGGCAAATAAGGCCTGAAATATCAGAACAACGAGGGTTGTTCCGGCGAGTTAATTTGTTCGGCATTATCGTTGCGCCGCTGACGTAAAAAGCGTTGGCGGCACAAACGCAGTACATCACGTTTTTGTGGATCGCTCAGTTTCATCCAGCCAAACCGCTCTTCTCGGCTACGCATACAGCCGCGGCAATAACCCCGCTCATCCGCCTGGCATATACCTCGACACGGGCTGGGAATTTCAAAAAACTCAAGCTGCTGGGCCACAATATACCTCCTGCTTACCATCCTAAGTGAAGACGCAAACAAGGAACTGAGCAAATCAATTTCTAGTTAATATTCTGTATCTTTATATGTCTGGAAGTAATTCCGCAAGCAGAGCATGGCCTGTCGGCTCTTTTCTGTATGGACTCTCTCAAGCGTTAGCGCATGCAGCTTAAGCGGCGTTGGTCGCCATTCCGGTAATAACACCACCAGATCGCCTCTTTGCAGCTCATGGCTGATTTCATACAGCGGCTGCACTGAGATCCCTAATCCCTCCAAGGTAAATGCGCGCAACACATTCATGCTACTACTGCCGGTGGCGATATCGGGTAAACGAATTTTACACGTCTCCCCGCTGCGTTTTTGTAAGGTGATTGACGTTGGAATCGCATCGTTGGTATTGATCAGCCATTGATGCTGCGTCAATTCATGCGGCGCCTCAGGTATCCCGCTGCGATTTAAATAACGCGGCGATGCACATAACACCATCGGCCACGTTGCGAGCGGATGAGCAATATAAGACGCGTCATCCAGTTGTCGATTGACCCGCAAAGCAATATCCGCGCGAACCTCAATTAAATTGATAATTTCATCGTTGGCTAAGATCCGCAGGCTCAGCTTAGGATGCGCCTGCAATAATGGAGCAAGTGCCTGCGCAAGCGGCGTTCCACCAAGCCCTATCGTTGTGGCAATGCGCAACTCACCGACCAACGTATCGCGCATTTCGGCCAATCGTTGCTCTGCCTGACTCGCCTCATTCAACATAGCTTTGCAGCCAGGGTAAAATGCCGCGCCTGCATCGGTGAGCGTGAGTTTTCGCGTCGAACGATGCAGCAGCGTTACCCCGAGATCTTGCTCCAGCGTTCGCATATGTTGACTCACTGCGGAAGCGCTCATGCCTAAACGTCGCCCCGCCGCACTCAATGAGCCTTCCGCGACAACAACGGCAAAGACCGCCATACGATTAAGTTTATCCATCGAATTACGCCCTTCATCTTGAAGTTTTACTTAAAGAAGTTAGTGGCAATATGCCACTTATCAGCCATGCTGTTAAGGCTTAAAGTTTCTCTATCGCAACCAATATCGCAACCAATGTTGAAAAAGGAATGAATGATGAAACTCGCTATTATCGGTGCAACAGGTTTTGTGGGTCGTGTGGCTGTTAACGAAGCGTTGGCTCGGGGTCATGAAGTGACCGCCATCGCGCGTCATACCAAAGATTTACCCACTAACAGCCATTTGCATATTGCACTTGGCGACGTGACCGACATTGATTGGCTAGCACAAACGTTGAAAGGCGTAGATGCCGTAATTAGCGCCTTTAACCCTGGTTGGACCGATCCCGATTTGTATGCCAACTTTGTCAAAGGCAGCAATGCTATTTTGAAAGCGGTCGAAAAATCAGGTGTGAAACGCTTCTTGGTCGTTGGTGGCGCGGGTAGCCTTGAAGTTGCGCCTGGCGTTGAGCTGATCGATACCCCACAGTTCCCCGCGGAGATCCGCCCTGGCGCGCAAGGTGCTCGCGAGCTGCGCGACGCTTTACGTGCAGGTAGCTCACTGGATTGGACGGTATTATCCCCTGCGGCCATGCTGGCACCGGGTCAACGTACCGGCAACTTCCGTTTGGGTACAACGTTATTGCTGATGAACGGTGATGCGCCGGCCAATATTTCCGTCGAAGACCTTGCCGTTGCCATTCTGAATGAAATTGAACAACCACAATTTATTAAGCAGCAATTCACAGCCGCTTACTAAGCCACAATTCCCTCCAAATTCCTCTTTCTCACGGACAGCAATACGCTGTCCGTGAGCGTTTTGTTATCTATAACCGCCTATAATTACTGCATTTAAAATTATTTCTTCACAAACTATCTTCGCTTGTATTGACTTAGACCAACTGGTCTATTAGTCTTTGCCCAAGCCTCGCTATCACGTTTTACCCACGACTAACGAGCAAACCTAAACTTCGTCGCGCAAGATAATGCGCAACAACTGCAACAGGATTGACTATGAAAATCGAAAAGTTATTCACACCAGTCACCGTTGGTGACGTTACTCTACCTAATCGCGTTTTCATGGCTCCGCTGACGCGTTTGCGCAGCACAGAACCGGGTGATATCCCAACGCCGCTGATGGGCGAATATTACAACCAGCGCGCAGGCGCAGGTTTGATCATTACCGAGGCCACACAGGTTTCATTCCAAGCCAAAGGTTACGCCGGTGCTCCAGGATTACATACGCCAGAGCAGCTAGCCGCATGGAAAAAAATTGTGTCTGGCGTCCATCAGCACGGCGGGCATATTGCCGTGCAGCTGTGGCACGTGGGCCGCATTTCTCATAATAGCCTCCAGCCAAATCAACAGGCTCCGGTTGCGCCTTCTGCGATTGCCGCCGATACCCGCACCACCGTACGTGATGAAAATGGTCACTGGGTACGCGTATCTTGCTCAGAACCACGCGCCTTAGAAACCAGTGAAATTTCAGGCATCGTTAACGATTTCCGCCATGCGGTAAGCCTTGCGAGCCAAGCCGGCTTTGATCTGGTTGAACTGCACGCCGCACATGGCTATTTGCTGCATCAATTCATGTCACCGGCTTCGAACCACCGTACCGATCAATACGGTGGCAATATTGAAAATCGTGCACGTTTAACGCTGGAAGTGGTTGATGCTGCAATTGCCGAATCTGGCGCAGGTCGCGTTGGGATCCGTATTTCGCCATTGGGCCCGTTCAATGGTCTGGACAATGGTGAAGATCAAGAAGAAGCAGCGCTTTACCTGATCGGCCAACTTAACCAACGTAAAATTGCCTACCTGCATATTTCTGAACCAGATTGGGCGGGCGGTAAACCTTATTCTGAGGCATTCCGTCAGGCGGTTCGCAAACAGTTTAGCGGTGTCATTATCGGTTCAGGCGGTTACAACGCTGAAAAAGCCGAAACGTTGCTGAATCAAGGTCTCATTGACGCGGTGGCTTTTGGCCGTAACTTTATCGCTAACCCTGATTTGGTCGAGCGCTTAGAGAAAAAAGCCCCACTGAATACGCCACATCCAGAAACCTTCTACGGCGGTGACGCCAAAGGCTATACCGATTATCCAACGCTGTAATAGTCATACCTTGGCATAGCTGCCAACCCTCTGACCGCCTCCACTCGGCCAGAGGTTTTTTTATTTACCGCAGCGGCGATTAATCAGGGGCTTTTATTGATCGCTGAAAGTAGGCTGTTACAATGTGTCTACATCCTGTCGCTATTCCAATAGCGAAGCCTTGTCATCAAGGCCATTCTAATTTCAGAGGAAAATTATGCGTTTACTTCATACCATGCTGCGTGTTGGTCACCTGCAACGCTCAATCGACTTCTATACCAACGTTTTAGGCATGCGTCTGCTACGTACCAGTGAAAACGAAGAGTATAAATACTCTCTCGCGTTCGTCGGTTACAGCGATGAAAGCGTAGGTTCCGTTATTGAACTGACCTATAACTGGGGCGTAAACAGCTACGACATGGGCACCGCATTTGGCCATTTGGCATTAGGCGTTGATGATGTTGCGGCAACCTGTGAAAACATCCGCAAAGCGGGTGGCAAAGTCACGCGTGAAGCTGGCCCCGTTAAAGGTGGTAATACTATTATCGCTTTTGTTGAAGATCCTGATGGCTACAAAATCGAACTGATCGAAAACAAACAGGCGGGTGCGGGCTTAGGGAATTAATTTCCCTCCCTTCGGGATAAATCCCGACCGTTTTGCTTAAAAATCCAGCGAACGCATAGCCGTTCGCTTTTTTATGTTTGGCCTGAATGAGAGTCGCCCCACGTTTGCTGACTGCAAACTGCAAAAAAATTTGCCATAATGCGCGCTGCATTCCATAGACCAGAAGTTGAACATGGCTGAAACCACCAATCTTAATACGCTGAGCGCGCGCTTTCGCGGGTTCTATCCTGTTGTCATTGATGTCGAAACTGCGGGTTTTGATGCCAACACCAACGCGCTACTTGAAATTGCGGCAGTCACGTTACGTATGACTGACGATGGATGGTTAGAGCCACATGAAACACTTCATTTCCACGTTGAGCCTTTTGTTGGCTCCGTTCTTGTTCCAGAGGCTCTGGCATTCAACGGTATTGATCCTGAAAATCCATTGCGTGGCGCGGTGAGCGAATACGAAGCCCTGCATGCTATTTTCAAAGCAGTTCGCAAAGGCATTAAAGATCAGGACTGTAATCGTGCGGTAATCGTTGCGCATAACGCGCACTTCGATCATTCATTTGTGATGGCCGCAGCAGAACGTGCTGGTTTAAAACGTAACCCATTCCATCCGTTTGCCACCTTTGATACTGCCGCGCTAAGCGGTTTGGTATTAGGACAAACCGTGCTTGCAAAAGCCTGTATTGCCGCCGATATTCCTTTTGATAGCACTCAGGCTCACTCTGCGCTGTATGATACAGAGCAAACCGCAACGCTGTTTTGTGAGTTGGTAAACCGCTGGAAACGTATGGGTGGATGGCCATTGCCAACACCTGCACCAGAAGAAGCCACCGAATAATCCACCGCTCTTGCTTACTGAACATCGAGTCGGTGTAAGATTTTTTGTTTATAAGTTAACGCGATAAATAATAAAGGCGCCCTTAGGCGCCTTTATTTTGCTCACAATAATCATCAACGATTACTGTTCTTCCTGTGCAGGATGCTTCGCCGCAGTCTCTTTAATCAGCTGCTGCAATTCGCCAGCGCGGTACATCTCAATGATGATGTCACAGCCGCCAACCAGTTCACCCTCGACCCACAGCTGTGGGAAGGTTGGCCAGTTCGCATATTTTGGCAATTCAGCACGAATATCTGGATTTTGCAGAATATCTACATAGGCAAAACGCTCACCACAGGCTGACAATGCCTGAACTGCTTGCGCAGAGAAGCCACAGCTTGGCAATTTAGGTGAGCCTTTCATGTACAAAATAATCGGGTTTTCAGCCAGTTGGCGCTGAATTTTTTCAATGGTGGTCATTGTCATTTTAGTTTACTTCCTCTAGCCAGTGTTATGCCTACAGCATGCAAGTGCATATCGAATTATTGTACTGGATTGTACCGAGTGTCGCTCTGAGAAAAAAACGCCATCTTTTGTGTGGCTATTATCTGATTTTCAACACACCGTCACAGCGTAAGCTCAGTTTAATCTAAAAACGTGCTATGCTATATCCGTTTTGCACATGATCAGATATGCAGCGTTTTGTGAATAAAACAGCATCTGATTCAATCATCGTAACATTTAGTCACAAAGAGAATATAAATAGCAGAAATGAATGCTGTTTTGTTGCGGCTGTTTATTTAATACTGTTTGCCATGTTTTTTGCTTGGGACAAAGCCTGGAACCTATCGATGCGTCTATATATCGCGCTCTTTGTTCTGCTGTTTACACAGCTATTTGCTAATGCAGCGAATGCCTCTCCGGGGCATAAAGTCGTTGCCGATCAGCGAAAGTCGCATGCGACAAGTAGCGAATCTGCCGATCGTAAAAAACGAAAACCAGCTACCAGCAAAAAAGAAAAAACAGCGACGCCTACAACGACAGCCAAAAATAAAAAATCGTTAGAACAAAAGAGCAAAACGACTAAAAAATCAGCGACAACTCAGCCTAGCGCTCTCGCTACTAAGTTTGCCAAAAATAGAGAAGTCGCGCGCAATAAAGCAAATAGCAAAAAAATAGATAAAGCGGTACTAGCATCTATTTCTAACCCTAAGACAAAATCCAGCGCCAAGAAAAGCGGCTCACATTCCACCGCTACGTTGGCTCGCGTAAGTAATAAAAAAACCTATGGCCGCCAGCGCGGTGAATTGAATAGCCATGGCAGAAGCAGCAAAGGTGAATTAGCCAAGCTCAAGCTGAATCAAAACAATATTGAAATCGTTGATGGCAAACCCATTCGTCTGAGTCCTCAGCATAAAAAGCGTTACCAGCATGCTAAGCAAACGGCGATGAATAAGCTGATGAATCAGGTAGGAAAACCGTATCGTTGGGGTGGTGCGTCACCAAGCACAGGCTTCGATTGCAGTGGATTGGTTTATTACGCCTATCAGGATTTACTGAGCATCAAGATCCCTCGTACCGCCAATGAAATGTATCATCTGCGTGATGCGGCTCCGGTGAAAAAAACAGAGCTACAAAAAGGCGACTTGGTCTTCTTCCGTATTAATAATCGGGGTGCCGCCGACCATGTGGGTGTTTATATGGGTGAGGGAAAATTCATTCAGTCACCTCGCACCGGCGAACAAATTCGGATCAGCTATTTAGATAACGATTATTGGCAAGGACACTACGTTGGCGCTCGCCGCGTGATGACGCCAAAAACGATTCGTTAATAGCAGAAGATCATTGTTAAACAGACTTATGGTAGGGATTCATTGCATTTTGTGATAATCCCTATCATTTAGATTTACCCCATCTTTGTATTATCCCCTCCCCTTATTTTATGTTCTGTGGCCGTTTTGAACGAATGGTGCACAAATCGCCAATTGATAACCAAAAACAAAAATTTTGCCTGTTATTAGATTCAAAACTTGCTAAAATCGATCCCCATAACAAGAGCACAACAAGATCGTTTCAATTTTAAAAACCCGCTCACTGACATTAACGTTGGTGTGATGCATGAAACATAAAACACTTACGTGTAACTGTTTCATTGCAAAATAGAGCAATAATAGGAGAGAGCAATGTCTTTTGAATTACCTGCATTACCATACGAAAAAAACGCACTCGAACCGCACATCTCCGCAGAAACCTTGGAATACCACTACGGTAAGCATCACAATACCTATGTGGTAAACCTGAACAACCTGATCAAAGGCACTGAGTTCGAAGGTAAATCACTGGAAGAGATCATCAAGACCTCTACTGGCGGTATCTTCAACAACGCTGCTCAGGTTTGGAACCACACCTTCTACTGGCATTGCCTGTCACCAAAAGGTGGCAACGCACCAACTGGCGCCGTGGCTGAAGCCATTAACAAAGCGTTTGGTTCATTTGATGCATTCAAAGAAGAACTGACTAAATCTGCCATTGGCAACTTCGGTTCTGGTTGGACTTGGCTGGTTAAAAAAGCAGACGGTTCTTTGGCGATTGTAAACACCTCAAACGCTGCAACTCCACTGACCAACGGTGACAAACCACTGCTGACCGTGGACGTTTGGGAACACGCCTACTACATCGACTATCGCAACGCGCGTCCTAAATATCTGGAGAACTTCTGGGCTCTGGTAAACTGGGAATTCGTGGCGAAAAACTTGGCATAAGTTTGCTGAGTGACGTACATGAAAAAGGCGGTCAACTGACCGCCTTTTGTTTTAGCCATGTTAATGGCTATCGATAAAAAACTTAGCGATAAATCAATGTAGCGCAGCAACAAAACTAAAGATAACAATCACAGCCAGTGCTGCGACCGTTGTCATTAGAGAATATTTCAGATCGGTTTCCATTTCTTCTTCTCCCGCATTTCGTTATCAGATCAATTTTGATTATACATAAACACTTGCAGAAAGTGTGTGAAATCATTTTCACATACCTTAAATGGGATCGCACGCAGTAAAACTTTCGATTATTCTTTCTGTTAACACACAATTTTGACTTCCCCTTTTGCATTTTATAGGCCAAAATTTACGGTTTACTGCTACGTATCAGCTTTCATAACGTAAAAGAATAGGCTGGCGCTTGATATATCCGCATATTCCTCTCTTTGATGCGATTGTAATCAGTGTATTTTGATGTACGTAAGCAAACGATTAACACAATAGCTATGTCATAGTTACATTAGCTTAGGAGTCATCTGTTTCATGGCAACGATTAAAGATGTGGCAAAACGCGCGGGCGTTTCAACCACGACAGTGTCTCACGTTATTAATAAGACGCGTTTTGTCGCAGAAGAGACCAAGACCGCGGTTTGGGAAGCAATTAAAGAATTGCACTACTCTCCCAGCGCCGTCGCCCGTAGCCTGAAAGTTAACCACACCAAATCGATCGGTTTGCTGGCGACGTCCAGCGAGGCGCCCTATTTTGCTGAGGTCATTGAGGCCGTTGAAAACGCCTGCTACAGCCAAGGCTATACGCTCATTTTATGTAACTCTCACAACAACCCTGAAAAGCAAAAAGCTTATTTAGCGATGCTGGCGCAAAAACGCGTCGATGGATTATTAGTGATGTGTTCTGAATACCCAGAAAATCTGCTGCAAACCCTTGAGGACTACCGCAATATTCCAATGGTGGTGATGGACTGGGGGACACAACGCAGTGATTTTACCGATGCCATTCAGGATAATGCGTTCGAAGGTGGCTATTTAGCCGGCCGCTATTTAATTGAACGTGGTCATCGTGATATTGGGGCGATTACCGGTCAGCTTTCTCGTAACACCGGCGGAGGTCGCCTACGCGGCTTCCTGAAAGCCCTACAAGAAGCCAACATTCCCGCTCGTGATGAGTGGATGGTAGAAGGCGATTTCGAGCCAGAATCCGGTTACAAAGCCATGCATCAAATTCTGTCGCAAAAAAATCGCCCAACGGCGGTCTTTGTGGGTGGGGACATCATGGCGATGGGCGCAATATGTGCCGCCGATGAGATGGGCTTGCGTGTACCGCAGGATATATCGGTGATCGGTTATGATAACGTGCGCAACGCCCGCTACTTCTCACCAGCGTTGACCACCATCCATCAGCCGAAAGAGCGTTTGGGCTCAATGGCCTTTGACATGCTACTCGACCGTATCGTGAGCAAGCGTGAAGATTCTCAAACGATCGAGGTGCATCCAAAACTGGTGGAACGCCGCTCCGTTGCCGATGGCCCATATCTGGACTATCGCCGCTAAGTGATGAAGAACAGCCCTTTTCTTTTAGCGCTGTTCCCCGTTGGGCTGTTCATAGCAGGAGCGTTGCCAATATTGGCAGCGCTCTTGGCACTGACTCAGCCGCTGTCTGACATTTCCTCTTTCAACACCTTCATCCAGCCGTGGACGCTTTTACTCCAATGGCCAGGTTTGATGCGCTCAGTTGGCCTGAGCTTATGGAGTGCAATCGCCGCGACGTTAATATCACTTTGGTTGGCATTAGCGCTTTGCAGTCAGGTTATACAGCGCGCCAGCTGCACCGCTCGCGCTATTTCGAGTGCGATTTTAGCCATGCCGCATATTGCACTGGCGACCGGTCTCATACTGCTGTTATCCCCCTCAGGTTGGCTACTCAGGCTTATATCCCCAACATTTACGGGTTTTGTGCGCCCGCCAGATTGGCCAATCGTCAATGACCCTTATGCCCTATCCTTAATTCTTTTATTGGTGATCAAAGAGACACCTTTTTTATTTTTGATGGCGTTTAACATCGCGGGTCGAATTGATGTCGCTCGCCAGATGCAGGCTGCTAACGCATTGGGTTACCACAGTGAGAAAGCCTGGTGGTTGCTATTAGTTCCGCAAATACTTGTGGCTCTGCGTTTGCCGTTGTTTTGTGTGCTCGCCTTTGGCCTATCCACCGTAGATATTGCGATTCTATTGGGGCCACAGCAGCCCACAACCTTGGCGTTGTTAGTTTGGCAATGGATAAGCGAACCCTCGATGGGGCATCAATCTTTAGCCGCTGCTGGTACGCTGCTACTTATTGTTATCACATTAGCCAGCTTTGGTGCGTGGCGATATGCTGAAAAGAGCTGGTTAACATATTGCCGCAACGCTTATGGACAAAGGCGCAGCACGTGGCGCATGCCGCTTACCCCACTCTGGGCAATGGGTATTGTGTTAACGCTGGGCGCCTATGCGGTACTCTTCGTGTGGTCGGTTGCATGGCGTTGGCCTTTCTCGTCTTCTTTTCCACTACAGTGGAGCTATGATTATTGGCTTACCAGCGTTCATCAGCTTAGTACTCCGATCATAAATAGTCTGCTCATTGCGAGTGTGGCGAATCTGTTAGGTTTACTTCTGTGCGTTGGTTTTTTGGAATGGCAATTTTATACGCGTAGAAATACAAACTCATGGTTTCTGCTCGCCCCGCTGTTGACTCCACAAATCAGCCTAATTTTCGGCTTGCAGCACATGGCCGCTTGGTTGGATGTGATTGGTCTGCTGCCCAGCGTGATCTTTGCTCATATGGTGTTTATCGTTCCGTATTTTTTTCTTAGCCTCAGCGGCACGTGGCAGACTTTCGATCCGCGGCTGATCTATACCGCACAATCACTTGGAAAGTCGCCTTGGACCTGTTTCTGGCGCATCAAGATCCCATTATTGAGTAAGCCATTGGCGCTTTCCGTCGCATTAGGTTTCGCGGTTAGCATAGGATTATATTTACCCACGCTGGGTTTAGGCGCTGGGCGCTTCCCCACGTTGGCAACGGAAACCGTCGCTTATGCATCCGGTATCGATCGCCGCATGGCCGCCGTTGCGGCTCTGTGGCAAACGTTCATCCCACTTTTGGTTTACGGTATCGCGCTATTTTTGCCATTCATACTGACAAGGAACAAAAAACTGTGACGGCTTTAGCGTTTGAGCAATTCCAGGTTTATCTCGATGATAGACCGCTAACTTCAGCGTTGAATACCCGCGTAGAAGGCGGACAAATACTCACGCTGATGGGGCCTAGCGGCTGCGGGAAATCGAGCTTATTGCTGGCTATGGCGGGGCATGCTCACGCCCCGCTATCAACGCAGGGAAAAGTGCTGATCGATAGTCATGATGTGACTGAACTTCCTGCCTATCAGCGAAAAATCGGGCTGCTATTCCAAGATGATTTATTGTTTCCCCACCTAAACGTTACACAAAACCTGCTTTTCGCCTTACCTGAAAACATCGGCAAAGAAGAACAGCATCAGCAGGTCACGCAGGCATTAGAGAAAATTGACATGGCTGAGTTTTCATCTCGCTATCCCGATGAACTATCTGGCGGCCAGCGCGCCAGAATCAGTTTGTTGCGCACCCTGCTTTCTCGCCCTCGCGCGGTGGCATTGGATGAACCTTTTTCCAAGCTTGATAAATCGCTGCGGCAACAGTTTCGCCAATGGGTTTTTGGCGAATTACAACAGGCTAATATTGCCACCCTGCTAGTGACACACGACGAAGACGACGTTCCGCCAAACGGCCAAATCATCATGCTCTAAAACCCTATTCAGGGCTGAGCCACTCTTGATTCATCGTTTCAGTATCACCGAGGTAATCCAGTAACCAATCAATGGCCGGTGAGCGGGTATGGTCTTCCCAAGTGACACAGCAGGCGCTATCAGGAAACGGCTGAGCCAATTGTAAGATCTTCAGCTTACCCGAATGCACCAGCGGTTCCGCCATGTGCGCGGGCATCAGGCCTACGCAAAGCCCATTCTCTAAACAATCGCAGGCTGACTGCCAATCAGGCACCACTAGGCGTCGCTGATTATCTAATAGCCATGTATCGCGCTTAGGCAGATCTCGAGATGTGTCTTCAATACACAAGGCAGGAAAAGGGCGAATTTTGTCATCACTTAACTCGCCTTCCAATTTTGCCAGCGGGTGATCGGGGCTCACCAGACAATGCCAGCGTAGAAATCCCATATCGCGAAAAGAAAAACGCCCTCCGGCCGGAACCGCACGCGTCGCCCCTATCGCCACCTCTACGCGTCCGGCGACTAAGGCATCCCATACGCCATTAAACACTTCGGGGTGGATCATTAATTCCATATCAGGGAAATGACGATAAAAATCGACCACCAATTGGCGGCTTCGACGGGGATTAACGATACGATCGACGGCAACATTTAGCTGTCCACGCCAGCCATTTGCCACCTGTTGGCACTGACGGCGGGTGGAATTCATTTTTTTGATAATAGTTCGCGCTTCATCAACAAAAAATGCGCCAGCTTCGGTGAGTTCAACATCGCGATGACGTCGTTCAAACAGTGACACTGCCAGCCAAGTTTCCAATTGGCGTACCGTGTAACTCACGGCAGACGGCACTCGGTGCAGCTCTTGTGCTGCGGCGCTAAAACTTCCCGTCCTTGCAACCGCATCAACAACCTCTAAGGAGTATTCCGACCACATGTGCGCTACCTCACTTTTCTTGCTTTCAAAATTTTTCATCCATGATAGCAAATATTAGCGTTTCACAAGTAATTAGAGAGATCGCTACACTCCACGCGTCACACATTCATTCTGCAACAAATATATAACGAGTCAAAATAATGCGAACTTCATCATTTTTCATGTTCTATCTGGCCGGATTGAGCATGCTGGGATATCTGGCCACTGATATGTATCTTCCTGCTTTTGGTGCGATGCAGCAGGATCTCAATGCCTCCGCGGGTGCCATCAGCGCAAGCCTCAGCATTTTCCTTGCCGGGTTTGCCTTCGCGCAGCTGGTTTGGGGGCCTCTGTCCGATCGTATTGGCCGTAAGCCGGTTTTAGCCATGGGCTTAACCCTGTTTAGCCTTGGCTGCTTAGGTATGCTGTGGGTGGATACCACCACTGAACTTCTCGTGCTGCGCTTTGTACAGGCAATTGGGGTGTGTTCTGCCGCCGTGACGTGGCAGGCGCTGGTTATCGATCGCTACAGCAAAGGCGTTGCCAATCGAGTGTTCGCCACCATCATGCCGCTGGTGGCATTGTCCCCAGCCCTGGCTCCGCTATTAGGCGCGTGGTTACTCAACCATTTAGAATGGCAGGCTATCTTTGCCGTGCTGTTTGGTATTTCTTTACTGCTGCTGATCCCAACCCTCATGCTCAAAGATGAGCGCCGGAAGCCCACAGAAAATCAGCCAAAAGAGAACATTAGCTTTTTCCAACTGATGCGCTCCAATATATTCTCCGGCAACGTAATGATTTTCGCAGCGTGTTCCGCTGGTTTCTTCGCCTGGCTCACCGGTTCTCCGTTCATTTTAGGCGATATGGGCTATAGCCCGAATGACATTGGGCTAAGCTATGTGCCACAGACTATCGCATTCTTGATTGGTGGCTATGGCTGTCGTGCGCTGCTGAGCCGTATTGGCGGAAACTTGATGCTGCCATGGCTTTTAGTCGTGTATAGCCTGAGTATGATTGGAATGTTTGCGATGGCGCTGCTGAGCTCTCCGGGACTCTTTGCGCTGTTAGTTCCTTTCTGCATTATGGCCATGGCCAACGGAGCAATTTACCCAATCGTGGTTGCGAATGCACTGACCCCATTCCCAGAAAGCAGTGGCAAAGCGGCCGCATTGCAGAATACGCTGCAGTTAGGTGTCTGTTTCTTGGCTAGCCTACTGGTATCCGTTTATGTCGAATCCGCATTATTAGCCACGACAGCTATCATGGCTGGTACTGCAATCTTAGTCGCTGTGGGTTACTGGCTTAAAAGTGACAGCGTCACAAAAAGATTGACTCATGAATCCCTAACGGCAAATGAATCCGACAAAAAACACCTGTCACAGCATTAATTTATTTTTGTCTCCTTTAGCCTAAACCATTGAGCAGCGGTGTAGATTCTTACTTGAGTCTCTCACCGCTGCGTCCTATACTGCGAAGGTTGCTTTTACAATTATTTTGTCAGTAAGTAACTTTTTGCTTTTTGATGTGCGGATCACATCACATTTTTACTTAAGGATGAGTCCCTGCTAAACGCATGGGTTTCCTCAGTTTTCCATTTTTCTAAGTCGGGTTAAACACCGCGGATTATCCGTTGGTACTCGTGCGCCTTTAGATTGCCAACGCTCTCTAGCAGGTCAGTTTTATGAAGAATTTGGGTCATGGAGAAACTATGAGTTCATCGTGTATAGAAGATCTAAGCGTGCAAAACAGTCAATGGTATCGAATTGCCAGTGAAATGTTGCAGTCGGCAGATATCGAGGTTAATGGCTCGCGCCCTTTTGATATTCGCGTTAAAAATCCGCACTTTTTTAAGCGCGTGTTGCAAGAAGGCTCACTCGGTCTCGGTGAGAGCTATATGGACGGCTGGTGGGAGTGCGACCGTTTAGATATCTTCTTTCAGAAGGTGCTTCGCGCTGGGCTTGAGAATCAGCTGCCACACCATATCAAAGATACCTTGCGTGTCGCCGCGGCGCGTCTTACTAATCTTCAATCGAAAAAACGTGCGTGGATCGTCGGCAAAGAGCACTACGATTTAGGCAATGACCTATTCAGCCTAATGCTCGATCCCTACATGCAATATTCTTGCGCCTATTGGAAAGATGCAACGACGCTTAAACAGGCTCAGGAAGCTAAGCTAAAACTGATCTGCGAAAAGCTTCAACTACGGCCTGGAATGACCCTGCTGGATATCGGCTGTGGCTGGGGCGGTTTGGCGGCTTATGCCGCGAAGAACTACGGCGTATCCGTTCACGGCGTCACCATTTCAGCAGAACAACAGAAAATGGCGCAGGAACGTTGTAAAGATTTAGACGTACAAATTTTGCTTCAAGACTATCGTGACCTTAACTCACAGTACGATCGCATTGTGTCAGTGGGTATGTTCGAGCATGTTGGGCCAAAAAACTATCAAACCTACTTCAACGTGGTGGCGCGTAATTTAAAACCTGATGGGCTTTTCTTGCTGCATACCATTGGTGCAAACGAAACCAATATGAATGTAGATCCTTGGATCAATAAATATATCTTCCCTAATGGCTGCCTCCCCTCTGTTAAGCACATCGCAACCACCAGTGAAGGTAAATTCGTGATGGAAGACTGGCACAATATTGGGGCTGATTACGACCGAACGCTAATGGCTTGGTATGAACGCTTCGTGCAGAATTGGCCGAAGATCGAGCATAACTATTCTCAACGCTTCTTCCGCATGTTTAGCTATTATCTTAATGCCTGCGCGGGCGCATTCCGCGCTCGAGATATTCAGCTTTGGCAAGTGGTGTTCTCTCCACGCGGAGCCGAAGGTGGCCTACGCGTTGCACGGTAATATCTGGTTTATCGGATAGTAAAAAGGAGCCATACGGCTCCTTTTTATATATAACGTGCGATCTCTGCCATCGATGACAAATCTAAATTACTTCAGATATTGGCCGGTACGTAAGGCTTCAATACGCTTATCTAACGGCGGATGTGACAGGAACAGTTCGCTAAATGATTTATTACGACCATTGATGCAAAATGCCATCATGCTCCCTTCTTCCTGCGGCTCATAGCTGGTTTTCAAACGCTGTAGCGCGGCGATCATTTTCTCACGCCCCACTAAATTAGCTGAGCCAGCATCGGCGCGGAACTCGCGATAACGTGAGAACCACATGGTAATAATGCTCGCCAGAATACCGAACACGATTTCCAATACCATGGATACCGCGAAATAAATCATTGGGTTGCCGCTGCTGCTTTCACCTTCATCACGGTTGCCCGACAAGAATCCAGCCGCCACCTGCGCGATCAGGCGCGAGATAAAGATAACGAAGGTGTTCACCACACCCTGAACCAGCGTCATGGTGACCATGTCGCCATTAGCCACGTGGCTGATTTCATGCGCAAGCACGGCTTCAGCTTCATCACGGCTCATGTTTTGCAGCAAACCGGTGCTCACCGCAACCAGTGACGCATTACGACGCGCGCCCGTTGCAAATGCGTTCATATCCGGTGCGTGGTAGATCGCCACCTGCGGCATATCAATACCTGCCTGCTGAGACTGACGGCGAACGGTTTCAACCAACCAACGCTCAGTTTCATTGCGCGGTTGCTCGATAACTTCTCCCCCAACCGAACGCAAGGCCATCCACTTTGACATCAACAACGAAACAATAGAACCACCAAAGCCGAACAGCAGTGCCATCACCATCAGCCCTTGCACGCTGCTGGACTGGATCCCTGTCAGGCTTAACACCACACCAAACACCAGCATGACAGCCAGGTTGGTTAGCAGGAACAAAGCGATACGCATCATGTTATTTATTAATCCTCATTTATGGAGCACGCATTATGCGATGCATATACTCGTTTTACTTCAAGTGGCACAAGCACAACAGTTATTGTCTGTTGATAACAACTGTTTGCTGCTTTGATACAACTCGAGTGATTTAGTGTATAGATCGTAAGGCCATCTGCGCGGTATTCAAGTGGTGTTAAGCAATAACACACTAAAGAAACATAACTTTACAATTTGACGTACAAAAAATCACACAATTGACTATTTACCCACCATACAGTTAGCGCTGCAGGCATAAAAAAAGAGCGATTTCTCGCTCTTTTTACTGTAACCCAACTCACCTATTTTGAGCTGCCCTGTATTTGCTGAGCAAGATCAAGCGCAATTTTCACCGTTTCATCCAAGTAAGGATCGGGTTCTTGATAATCTTTTGGCACATCATCAAGTGATTTAATTGGCTTTTTACCCGCGACTTTCAGGCGTTCATTAATGCGTTTCAGGCGCGTTGCATCATCATCTTTATTCTCTTTCTCACGCTGTGCATAGTTAAGAGAGACGATATTTTTACGATCTTTGAGTGCCTTATAGTGAGCGATGTCTTGCTCAATGTATTGGAACTCAGGATTCGACGCGATGCGCTGGTTGTGATCGGCTAACAGCACCGGATCAAACTTCTGCACATCACCTGCTTTATCGTAGGTAGCCGCTTTAATGCTATCCCAAGGCAAGGCATTGTCTTCAAAGCTTTCGCCGGTATCAATCGATTCCAGCCCCGTCGGCATAATAATATCCGGCGTCACGCCTTTGCGCTGCGTGCTACCACCGTTAATGCGGTAGAACTTCTGAATAGTGTATTGAACCGAACCCAGCTCCGGCCACTCTGGACGCAGCATCTGATCGTAAATACGGTTTACCGAACGATACTGCTGTACAGTGCCTTTACCAAAGGTTGGTTCGCCAACAATCAGCGCACGATCGTAATCCTGCATAGCTGCAGCGAAGATTTCTGACGCTGACGCACTGAAGCGATCAACCAGAACCACCAGCGGGCCTTTGTAATAAACAACGCCGTCAGTATCCGCATCTTCACGAATTTTACCGTTATTATCACGTACCTGAACAACCGGGCCACTAGGAATAAACAAGCCAGAAAGTGATACCGCTTCGGTTAACGCACCGCCACCGTTGCTGCGCAGATCGATAATCACGCTGCTTACGTTCTGTTTTTCCAGCTTCTGCAACTGTACTTTGACATCGTCGGTCAGACCAACGTAGAAGCCAGGAATATCCAGAACCCCGACTTTCTTGCCATCAACGGTTTTCACGCTCATTTTCACCGCGCGATCTTCCAAGCGGATGCGTTCACGCGTTAACGTGATAGTGCGTGTTTTGGTGCCCTTACCTGCTGGCAGAATTTCCAACCGAACTTTGCTGCCTTTTGGCCCTTTGATCAGCTCAACCACGTCATCAAGACGCCAGCCAATCACGTCCACCATCGGCTTACCCGGCTGCCCAACGCCAACGATGCGATCGCCAACCTTGAGGGATTTACTCTTCGCCGCAGGTCCACCGGCAACCATTGAGTTAATCTGAGTGTAGTCGTCTTCGGTCTGCTGAAGCACGGCGCCAATACCTTCCAGAGACAAACTCATTTCGGTATTAAACTGCTCAGTATTACGCGGAGACAGATAGTTGGTATGGGGATCAATCTCGTGCGCAAACGCATTCATGAACAGTTGGAAAACGTCTTCGCTTTTGCTTTGCGTAAGACGTTTAATCGCAAACTGGTAGCGCTTGGTCAGGATCTTTTGAATCTCTGGCCAATCTTTGCCGGCCAGCTTCAGGTTCAATTCATCGTATTTAACTTTGGCGGCCCAAAGCTTGTTCAACTCTTCCGTGCTGGTTGGCCACGGCGATTTACTACGGTCGACATCAATGGTGTCGTTACCGTCGAAGGTCATCGGGGATTTCAGCAAAGAAAGTGCATATTCGTAGCGTTCGAAGCGACGTTTTTGAGCCAAATTAAACAGCGCATAAGCGGTATCTAATTGACCGGATTTTAACTCATCATCCAGCGCCGTCTCACGGTCTTTGAACTGTGCTACGTCAGAGGCCAACAACACGTTATGGTTGTAGTCCAACATATTGAGGTAGCGAGCAAAGATCTTTTTAGAAAAATCATCGTTCAAATCGAACTGACGATAATGAGAGCGCGTAAAACGTGACGTCACCCGTTCACTGACGGTCGCGTGCTGCGGCTCTTGGCGCAACTGCGGTAACTGATTAATGTTGTAAGCAACATTATCAGCCGCAAAGCTGGCACCAGCGAATAACGCCAGGGCTATCGCTGATACCCTGAAAAATTTGTTCATGCCTTGGCTGGCCTCCGTATCAGAACTGCAAGTGTTCTGCGCGCACAATCATCGCCAGACCGTTAGAAAGCTGAACGCGTACACCATCTTTGGTGATTTCCAATACGGAAGCGTCCATCGCACTTTTACCTGCGCTGACTTTTACGCCCTGACCTACGGTCAGTTTAGTAATGTCAGTTACCGGTACAGCACGCGGTTTAGCTGATTCTGTGTTCGCGCGAGGCGTGCGATCCTGTTGCGGACGAGGAGTGCGTGGTTTACGCGCTTCTTTATCGCCGTTAGCAGCATCGGTACGACGTGCAGCAGGTTTTTTACCCGCTGGACGTGGGCGACGATTCTCAGTCGTTTCCCCGGCCTCACGTTTTTTCGCCTGCTGTTCTGCACGTTGTGCTTGAACTCGCGCTTTGGCTTCTTCTAACTGTTGACGAGCGTGTTCCACATGCTGCTCTTCCAGCACACCACACGAATTACCGTCAAGATCGACACGTTCTGCACCCACTTTCACGCCGTGCAGATAACGCCAGCTTGAGGTGTACAGACGGAGCGCTGAACGTAGCTGAGTCTTGCTCAGTCCGTTTTCATCTCCCTGCATCCGCTCAACCAGATCCTGAAAGATACCGATTTTCAACGGACGTGCTTCGCCCTCTGCGCTAAAGCACTGCGGGAAACGCTGGGCTAAAAATGCAATGACTTCTTTACTACTATTCAACTTGGGTTGATTTTCCATGAAATTTCCTGATTACAACGGGTTTGCCAACCAGCGATGGCATGAACAGGCGACATTATAATGGCGCTACCGCCAAAAGCCACGCCATACGCACGACAACCTTATGCAAATGTCACAAATTTTGTGCTGTCGCACTCTTTTAAGTGCTCAGAAAGAGCGGAAACCACTGATTTTAAACCATTTTCATCTTCTTTATCGAATCGGTCATAAACTGTGCTATCGATATCTAAAACCCCAATAACTTGTCCATTCACCTCAATAGGCAGCACAATTTCAGCATTACTGGCTGCATCACAGGCAATATGACCGGCAAAAGCGTGCACATCAGCAACGCGTTGGATCTCATT
The DNA here is from genome assembly GCF_002355555.1 of Hafnia sp. CBA7124. Lineage (NCBI taxonomy): Bacteria > Pseudomonadati > Pseudomonadota > Gammaproteobacteria > Enterobacterales > Hafniaceae > Hafnia > Hafnia sp. CBA7124. The sequence continues at coordinate 2,347,786 of NZ_AP017469.1, forward strand.
TTTTGCAAACGCAGTACCACATACGCCTTTACCAACAGGAATTCGCACGCAGGCTAATTTTCCTTGGAAAGGCGCAAGTACCAACGTATTTCCATCAACCAAATAGAATCCGACCCAGTTAACATCCTCTAATCGCTCATAAATTAGCGCACTCGCGTTGGATAATGTTGCGATAAAGTTATATTCGCCGCTGCTTAGGGCAGCCAAATCACGCGCTAGATCGGTATAAAACTCTTTTTTACTCATGTAAATCTCGTTATCTTGTTACTGGGCGGTAGCCATAAGGCTCGAATACGTCACATAAAATAAGCATTAAATGCGTTATCACACAAGGCCTATCCAACATCACTACACATTAACTCGTTACACATTGTATCTTTACACAAGTTCGACCTACATTTTTATAACAACCATTCTGTTTTAAGGCCATCAATGCGATACTTTCCCCCTTTGCGCCACCCATCTTGCGTTTCTGAATGAATATCACTCGAATAACCGCGCTACCCGAACAGCCCATCAAACGCTGCCACGAATGCGACTATGTTTTCCAACTCCCCGAGCTGGATAAAAACCATACCGCATACTGCCCACGTTGCTGTGCCAAAATCTGCTCTGGGCGCGATTGGTCCATGACGCGCTTAACCGCGCTGTCTATCGCTATTTTGCTATTGATGCCGTTTGCCTTAAACGAGCCGCTGATTCAAATCCGCCTACTGGGAACCACCATTTATGCCAGCCTGATTGAAGGTATTTGGCAAATGGCGATCCAAGGCGACCCAGTCACGGCCAGCATGGTGGCATTTTGTACCGTCGGAGCCCCGCTGACGCTTCCACTCTCCATTCTCTATCTGCGGTTCGGGCATAAACTGGGGATGAATCTGCGTCCGGTGTTATTGATGCTGGACAGATTAAAAGAGTGGATCATGCTCGATATCTATCTTATCGGCATGGGCGTAGCCTGCATAAAGGTTCAGGAATACGCGGATATCAACGTGGGAAACGCTTTCTTTGCCTACGTGATGATGACGCTGCTCACTCTGGTCACGTTGATTCATCTCAATTTGAATCAGCTGTGGGAGCGTTTCTATCCACGTACTCAGCCCAAAACGTCACCGTATGACATGAAACTCTGCTGTGCCTGTCATTATACGGGGCTGCCTGATGCACGAGGCCGCTGCCCGCGCTGCCATACGACGCTGCATGCTCGTCAGCCATACAGCCTACAAAAAACATGGGCCGCCCTCATTGCCGCAATCGTGATGCTCTTCCCCGCCAACATGCTGCCGATTTCAATTTTGTATGTGAACGGCGTGCGGATGGAAGACACTATTTTTTCTGGCGTGGTTTCTTTAGCAACGTCAGGCAATATTCCTATTGCGGCAATCGTATTTATTGCCAGTATTTTAGTTCCTTTCACTAAGGTGATCGTGATGCTGTTCTTGTTGATCAGCATCCAATTTAAAACCCAGCACAGCCTTAAAACACGCATGCGTCTACTACGCTTAGTGACGTGGATTGGCCGCTGGTCGATGCTCGATCTTTTTGTCATCGCGTTAATGATGTCGTTGGTTAATCGTGACCAACTACTTTCTTTTACTATGGGACCGGCGGCCTTCTATTTTGGCGCCGCCGTATTCCTAACCATCCTTGCCGTAGAATGGTTAGACAGCCGACTGATTTGGGATGCTCATGCAACAGGAAACGCCGAATACACCGACTAACGCGACGCTACGACGTAAACGTCGTATCTCACCGTTTTGGTTATTACCTTTTATCGCCCTTCTGATTGCAGGCTGGCTGATTTATTCCACGATGCAAGAGCGCGGAGATACCGTCATTATCGATTTCCAATCGGCGGCAGGCTTGGTGGCTGGCCGCACGCCGGTACGCTATCAAGGCGTTGAAGTTGGAACGGTACAAAAGATAGCGCTAAGCAATGACCTCAATAAAATTGAAGTCAGCGTGAGCATTAAAAGCGATATGAAAGACGCTCTGCGTGACGGCACCCAGTTTTGGCTTGTCACGCCCAAAGCATCGCTGGCGGGGATCTCAGGATTAGATGCGTTAGTCGGCGGCAACTACATTGGGATGATGCCGGGCACGGGAAAACCTAGTCAACATTTCGTCGCGCTGGATACCCAGCCCAAGTTCCGCCTTAATACCGGTGAATTGCTGATCCACTTGTTTGCACCCGATCTGGGATCTTTAAGCACCGGTTCACTGGTTTATTACCGTAAAATCCCAGTAGGTAAAGTCTACGATTTTACGATTGCTGAAAACCAACAAGGGGTTAGCATCGATGTGCTTATCGATAAGCGCTTTGCTAATTTGGTGAAAGATAACAGCCGTTTCTGGAATGTTTCTGGTTTCAAAGGCGATTTTGCCTTAGATGGCATTTCAGTTCAGATGGAAAGCATGGCTGCGTTAGTGAATGGCGCGATTGCTTTTGATTCACCACAGGGTGGCAAACAGGCTGTTGCCAACCACAACTATACGCTCTATCCCGATCTGGCCCACAGCCAGCGCGGCGTTGTCATCGGCTTGGATTTGCCAAATGGCGATGGCCTCACTGCGGACAGAACGCCGCTTATCTATCAAGGGTTACAGGTCGGTACGCTCACCAAAATGACGCTGGAGAAAGATAGCAAAGTTAGCGGCGAATTAACGATTGACCCCAGCATCGTGGATCTAATGCGCAGTGGAACCCGCATCAAAATGACCAGCCCTCGACTCAGCTTGGACAATGCCAAACTGAGCCAACTCCTCACGGGTAACGTATTTGAACTGCTGCCTGGCGAAGGTGAACCGCAAAACCATTTCACCGTACTGCCAAGCGCAGAGTCATTGCTGCAGCAGCCTAATATCCTGAAGCTATCGCTCAGCGCATCACAAAGCTATGGCGTGGACGTTGGGCAACCTATCAGTATGAACGGAATCAAAATTGGCCAAGTCCTTAATCGGGTTCTGAAAAATAACTCGGTTGTTTTCGACGTCGCTATTGAGCCGCAGTATCGCAGCCGTATCCATGCCGACAGCAAATTTGTGGTTAACAGTCGCCTTGACGTTAAGTTTGGCGTTGACGGTGTTCAGGTGCTCGGTGCAAGCGCACAAGAATGGTTAGATGGTGGTATTCGCGTTATCCCAGGCAGCAAAGGTGAGCCCAAGGATAAATACCCACTCTACCAAAACAGCGAGCATGCGGAACAAGGTATTACTGGCAACCTACCGCCATCAACACTCACCTTACGTGCAGAAACCTTACCTGACATTCAAGCAGGTTCAGTGGTGTTGTATCGCAAATTCCAAGTCGGCGAAATTGTTGATGTTCGGCCGAAATCGAATGAATTTGAAGTTGATGTTTATATTCAACCGGCCTACCGAAAACTGCTTACGCCGCAAACTATTTTCTGGGCGGAAGGCGGGGCTAAAGTACAGCTCAACGGCAGCGGTTTGACGATTCAAGCTTCTCCGCTAGATCGCGCTATCAAAGGCGCAGTGAGCTTTGACAATATAGAAGGCGTCAGCGTTACCAAGGGACAGAAACTTGAGCTCTATGCTTCAGAAACGGCGGCCCGAGCCATTGGTAGCCAGATCACCTTACGGACTTACGATGCGTCAAAACTCTCAGCTGGCATGCCCATTCGCTATCTCGGTATCGATATTGGACAGGTTGAATCGCTAAAACTCTCCAACGAACGCAACGAAGTGTTAGCGAAAGCGGTGCTTTATCCAGAATACGTAGATTCCTTTGCACGCCAAGGAACACGCTTCTCCATCGTAACGCCTGAGATCTCTGCCACCGGCGTCAGTAATTTAGAAACATTGCTACAGCCCTATATCAACTTAGAACCGGGTCACGGTCGCACTATGCGTACTTTCGAGCTGCAACAGGCCTCGATCGCGGATTCGCGCTATCTCGATGGTTTGAGTGTAATTGTCGATGCACCGGAAACAGGATCGCTACAAATTGGTACTCCGGTTCTTTTCCGAGGCATCGAAGTGGGTACCGTGACGGGTCTATATTTGGGTTCCATGTCTGATCGCGTGCACGTGGCGCTGCGCATCAGCAAGAAATACCAAAAGCTGGTACGCGAAAACTCCGTATTCTGGCTCGCATCGGGCTATAACGTAGAGTTTGGGTTAACCGGTGGGATGGTTAAAACGGGCACGTTCCAGCAATTTATTCGCGGCGGCATCGCTTTTGCAACACCACCAACGACGCCGCTCGCGCCACAGGCTCAACCGAATACGCACTATCTTCTGAATGATAATGCGCCGGATAAATGGCAAAGCTGGGGTACCGCAATCCCCCTTCGCTAACTCCAGACAAAAAAGCACCGCCTACTGGCGGTGCTTTTTTTATATCTGACTGACACGATTTTCATATGTCTTGTTTTGCACGCTCTCAAAACGACTCTTCGACACAACAAATGCCACGTTTTTTATTAAGTATTAGAGATAAATAGAACATCGCTTGAGTAATGGCATAATCTCTCGCACAAATGCATCCTCCATCAAAAGAAAGACTTAACATTTGGCGTAACTCTCTTCCACAGCATGATTTGCTAAAAACTGGCAAAAAAAATACCGTCGACTACTCTTAAATAGCAAGGCAATCCAAGCCTGCATTAATGCCAACTTTTAGCGCACGGCTCTCTCCCAAGAGCCATTACCCTAGACCTGATACAGGAATCGTATCAGGTCTCTTTTTAATCAATAAGAAAATATCTTTTAAAACAAAAACTGATATACAAAACTCCCCTGAGATATTCATCAATCCACAATAAAGAGCTTTGCACCGATTGTTGTTCTGGACTGATGTGGCTCTGCATTATCCCCTACCTGATAACTCATTCCAGCGCTCAGAACGAATTTTCGCCCATCATTCAGGGTTGTTTCTAGTTCTCCTTCCAAACAGAAAAGAATATGCCCCTTTTGGCACCAGTGGTCGGCAAGATAGCCTGGGGAATAATTAACCATTCGCACACGGATTTGATTAGGTTTCTTGCCAAAATATTGTGTACGCCAATAAGCCGTGCCGACTTCTCCGGGATGCTCCGTTAGCTCAATTTCACTCCAGTTGGTGGTACCAAAAGCAAACGCATCAATTTTCATTCAATAGCCTCTCTTATGGGTAAGTTTTCTCGTATTCAGGTTAGAACGCAATATCGGAATTCACCATTCAATAGCGAACATTTTTATATTCGCACCGGTTAACCTTATCCGCAGAGATACAATTATTTGAGGTTTTTTATCATAATCGCCAGTCTAAATTCTGAAATATAAGATACGGATGATTATTAAATTGATTTATGTGAGATTGAAAAATTCAAATTTTCACTTGTCATTACCCCTAATAAATCTCAAATTTCTAGGTTTTAATTCTTTGTCTTATGTCATTGAGAACAAGCAACTGCTGTTATTAATCAGTTTGATAGAAATTGCTTAATCTGCGCTGGATGCATATCCCTCACACTACGGATAATCGCTATAACAGTCATCACCTTGCGTGATTATACCCCATGGCAATGTAGACACATGCTGATTCATTTAATCCATCATTTTTTGTGGTCTATCTTGATTTTGATATTTACTAATCTCATTGGCTTATGGTTCACTTTGTATTAGGATTGAGCGGAATTAACGCAGGGGTTTGAAACTTGCATTAATTTTCACCTAAATTAAAACTTCAGTTCCAATTATTTAGTTTAAATACGTGACTATTGTTGCAATTTATTGCGCTATATAGTTGAATGCACATCGCATTTAGTGGCTGCGATATATCAGACTTTATGTATTTCTATTATTTTACTTATAAAACAATTGCGAGTGTAAATTAAACATTCGTTGATACGTCAGGGATAAAAAATGATTAAACATCATGTGGCGAAAAAAATTGTATTAGCAGTGGCATTGGGTTGTGCTTCTTTCTCCTCGCTCGCAGAAATCACGCTTTTAGAGCAAGATCCGCAGGCTGGCGATCCACTTAGCCGCTTGAAGTTTCAGGTTGGCGGTAGTATTCGTCCGCAGTTCATTGATGAAATGGGCAACAGCGATAAAGGCTCTTATAAACGCAACGGTTATGACGGCGGAACGCGTTTTCGTTTCTCCGCTGATTATTACCTGTTCGATGATGTTAGCCTGATTGGTTACTACGAATTAGGTGTGAATGTCCCAGCGCTGTTTAACTGGGATAATCACTATGCCGATGGCGCAGCAAACACCGATCGCCGCATGCTGTTCGGAGGTTTGAAAAGTGCAACGTGGGGTACTCTAACCTACGGTAAGCAAAATAGTATCTACTACACCGTTGTTGGCGCGAAAACGGATATCTGGGACTTCGATATGCAGGCTCAGGCTCCAGGTAACGGTTATAACGGCAACTATGATGGCTCATACCGCAGCTACAATCTGGTCCAATATAAAAATACCTTTGGCCCCGTTGATCTGTATGTGGGCGGTGTTTTACACGATGACTCCCACCCTGCCGGTGTAAATAACGGCAACCCGCTGCGTTATCAACGTAAAGGCGGCGGCGCATTGGGTGTGGATTACCACATCACCGATGAGCTAACTTGGGGTACCGCGTACAGCTATATCCAACAAAGCATCAAGCAAAATAACGGTGCGGATAGTGGCAAAAACGATAATGGCCAACAGTTACTGGGTTCTGGTTTAAGCTGGAAACCTGACAATTGGACTCTGGCAGCATCTGCCGGTTGGTATCGTAATTTCTTAATGACCGGTGTTAAAAACCGTCATGATTACTTTGCTGGAAATGGCTACGGCGTTGAATATTATGCGGGTTATACTTTCCCTATCAGCCAATATCTGGTGAAAAATATTACACCTTATTATGCTGGTGACCGCCTGAAATTTAACACTGGTCGTGATTATCAGAGCAACCATCAGACGCTGGGTATTTCCACCAAGTTTGATTATGGCTTCCAGATCGACGTCGAACATGTATTCACAAATACCACAGACAATAAAAGTGATCTGAATCTAGTTCGTCTGCGTTACGACTTCTAAGTTAAATCAATTTAATTACTCAAGCACCTAAATCCTATTTAGGTGCTTTTTTAAACAAAACCCTAATCTAATCTCACATCTTATCAAGATTATTTGCCGCGTTATTGAACGCCTTTGCTAGAGAGGCATCAGTCCCTTTCAACGTAATTGAATTCATATAAGCCAACCATTTTACATGTACATCATTAAGCGCAGCTAACTGGACAGAACCTGTCGTTACGCTTTGGACTCGGCTAACCTGGGGCTGTACGATATCTATGGATGCTTGGCGTATTTCACTGCTGCAGGACTCAATTTTCGCTTTCTCACTGGCATCTGTAGTTTGCTGTGCCCATTGTGCCGCCACGACGTTTTTACGTTCCGCATCAACACCCAACTTGCGCATGTTCACTAGCAGATCTGACGTAGACTCGATTATAGGATAATGACTTGCCGCAGGGATATCGCAGGAGAAATAGCTCTTAAATGGCGATTGACCCTCGCTGCTTGCACACCCTGCCAATAATAGCGAACTCAAACATAGGGTAAGAATCTTTTTCATCCGATAGACCTCGTTATTTTTTTGTTGTTCGATAATAGCAAGACAACGAGATAACGCATATCGACGAGAGATAAAATGGCATTTCATGGATAACATGTGGCGTAAAAAAAGCCGCATCAGCGGCTTTTAAACATAACGCGAACCGATGACCCAATTATTTTTGTGGAATAATGAGCATCTGCCCAGAATAGATTTTATCTGGATGCGACAGCATCGGTTTATTGGCTTCAAAAATGCGCATGTAATCATTGGCGTTGCCATACTGTGCTTTAGCAATCGCACTCAGCGTATCACCTGCTTTAACCGTATAAAAATGGCTCTCCACACCAGACTGTGCAGCCGCGAGCTGATCGTCTACTTTGCTGATACCTGCAACATTACCAATAGCAACCAAGATCTTCTCTTTCAGTTCCTGGCTTACGCCTTCACCTGAAACCGTGGCAGTACCATCATCAGCAACTTTTACGTCGACTTTATCTGCTCCTGGTAAACCAAGCTTATTGATATGCTCTTTGAGTTTATCATCACGATTCCCACTAACCGCGTCCCAAAGCTTTTCTCCCGCATCTTTAACGAAACTTAGCAAACCCATTTAGACCTCCAATAACCTATGCCCAACCCAAATTGGCGAGCACAATTGATATCGTTGATAAATTTAATCCTATTAAGCTTAGCAGAATATCTAAGATAATCGGTTTTCAGACACCATTCGATTTGTCATTTTCACGTGCCAAAATTGTAAAGCAAATAATTAGCTTTAATAACAATAAATTAAAGTCTGAATTCAAACCATTTTCTCAGAGGGTGAACCCGATCACGCTTCACATTGAAGCATCGCGTTATGGTACTTAAACCGCAGGTCATGAAGGAGTCAAATGAAGAAGTTGATTTCATTAGTGTTGGTTGTTGCTTCAAGCACAATGTCGGCCACCGCGATGGCTTACCCGGCGGAAACCCACCCAAATGGCGGGACGGGATAACACCTAATGGTGGCTCTATTCCAAACTCAATTTATCTCTAGAATCAAGGCCTCATTCGAGGCCTTGGTTTTTTCACCTAAGACTCAACGGTCTGCGATGCCACTGGCCGCAAGAAAAGCAGAATGACGATAATACCCAGTGCAGAGCATGCTGCGCCAACGGCAAATACCGATGAATAGCCCAGCGTGGTTGCCAAAATACCTGTTAATGGCCCAGCGATAGCGTAGGAAACATCCTGAAAAGCAGCATACCCGCCCATCGCGGTGCCTCGTACATGAACCGGTACTCTTTTTACGACTTCAACACCCAAGGCGGGGAACATTAACGAGCACCCGGCTCCCGTTAAAGCAGCACCGATAAGAGCTAAAATGGAGGTGCTTGCTAAATAAATTAGAACCAGCCCGATGGTTTCAACAACTAGAGATGCAATAGCGACCTTCATTCCCCCCATTCGGTCTGGCAACTGGCCAAACAATACTCGCATTAATACAAAAGAGAGCCCGAAGCTGGTGAGCGCTAATCCCGCATGTGCCCAACCGTGAGAGCTAAATAATAGCGAAATGAACGTGCCAATAACGGCAAAACCGACACCTTGCAGCGCCAGAGCCACACCCGGCTGCCAAATTTTACCCAGCATCCGCCACATAGGAATACGTTGCCCAGCATGAGGCGCAACGGGCTTGACTTTAAAATTAATCAAAATAGCAACAAGCGGTAAAATAAGCGTAGAAATGCCTAATGCAGCAAATCCCCAATATTGATTCAGCAGCAAACCAAGTGGCGCACCTGCCGCAAGAGCACCGTAAATGGCCATGCCCGTCCATGACATGACTTTACCTGAGCGGGATGGTCCTAATAGACCTAAACCCCAGGTCAAATTTCCTGTTAAAAGCTGGCTTTCACCAAAACCTAATACCAATCGTCCAACCAAAAGAATGACAAATTTGGTCATGGCATCAACCGGCAACAATGCAGCCAATAGATAAGCGACGCCCGCCAACGAGCAGGCCAGCATTCCTTGGAGCGTAGAGCGCTTAGCGCCCTGCTGATCGGCCAGCCGTCCCGCATAACCGCGAGTAAGTACCGTTGCAAGAAACTGCATTCCCACAGCGATCCCCACCATGGTATTACTCATGCCTAATTGGTTATGCACATATAAGGGGATAACCGGTAAAGGTAATCCTACCGTGAGATAAGTAAGAAAAACGGCTGACGTCAAAGGAAACAGCGCATGATTTGCTTTGGGGGTACTAATAAAATGAGATTGAGACATACAAGTGCTAACTCCAAAAGCAAGGAGAAGCTAAAAAGAAACGCCTTCTCCCCTGCATAAATAACAAACAGGATTAAATGCGTTGGATGACGTGAACGCTTACGCACAGATATTGGCTATCAGTGTTGAACTGGAGCTTAGTGAGATTTGAAATTTATGTCAATTAAACCGTGATCTGGAGCACAGAAAACGACCAAGTAACTAATATACAAAATAAAGCGGCCCTAAAAGGCCGCCTGACAAACGCGAATTTATTAACATCATCGAGATTTATTTTTGAGGATTGGTGTCATATTCAGAGCAAGACTGATAGCCCTTATTGAGAACCTTTCCGGTATCATCAAAACTAACAAAATAGTTTTGTGGTTTTTTATCTGTTCCACTAATCAGGTAGGTACTACAGGTACCGCGAGCATTAACCATTGTAATACTGGTTGCCGGCTGGCCGGCAATATCAACAACCTGTTGCTTAGTCATGCCAACTTTAACGTCTTTAACTACAGGTTCGGTAACATAACTTGCCGCACGGTCGTAGGTACTACAGGCAGATAATGCCAAAGCCGTCGTCAGTGCGGCGATCCCCATAACAGCTGATTTTGTATATTTCATTTTCTCTTTCCTTGTAGCTATTGTGTTCTATAAGCCTAGGAGAAGAATGAGCATTATTCAAACCCATCGCTTTTTTTTACTTAAGTTTGCCCGCTTTTTAAGATTGATCCGAAAGTCATTTTATCGATTAAATATCGTCCTAATCCGCGATTCTTAGCCATACTTTAGCCATTGGCTTCAAAGCCATGCACGGTATACTGTCCCAACGAAGTATTAAGTTTCCTTACTATTTACCGAATTTGGAGTCACATCATGGGATTATTAGATAACCTAGGCGGTATTTTAGGTGGCCAAGGTGGAAACGCCGATCACGTTAAAGCCATCTTAGCTTGGGTCGAACAGCAAGGCGGTATCAGTGCGTTAGTTGAAAAATTTCAAAGCCAAGGGCTCGGCAGTATCGTTGAGTCATGGATTAGTAGCGGTAACAACCAACCCATTTCCGGCCAACAAATCGAGAATGTGTTTAGCATTGAATCCATCACCTCGCTTGCAAGCTCTCTAGGTATTAACACCGACAGTGCATCACAACTGTTGGCAACCTATTTACCTAAACTGGTTGATGGCCTTTCACCTAACGGTGAAATTCCACAAGGAGGATCATTGGTCAGTGCAGGATTAGATGTGTTGAAAGGTAAATTCTTTAGCTAAAGAAAAACATTACCTTGCCGCTTATACGGCAAGGTAATCGAGAAGAAAATAATGCTTCACGATTACATCGTTATTATATGGTTCAGCTTATTTTACTTTTACCCGGTAACTTTAGCCATTACAGGTCTTATCATTTTTTTAGTATGGCCGAAGAGAAAGCAAGTAATAATTAAAATACTGCTATTAACTCTCACCATCTTTATTCTTTTGGTTACCTATAACGCGATGGAACGACATGTTCTAGGGTAACACGGCGTAATCAAAATGCGTCAAACGCAGGCTTTAGCCGCTTCCAGCAGGGCTTGCTGGCTGTTGCCGCGCGATGTTAGATAGATTTCCACATCAGACTGATTGTCGCTTATTGTTTGGATTTTTGCCGATGCCATTTCGCCTTGCCCATCTAAATAGCTAGCAATAGTATGCGTATTATTATTGTTATAATAACGTGTGGCCGGATTAATATCAGACCATTTTTTATTTAGGCACTGAGAATAGATACCCGCAGCTCGGCTTATTTTTAAATCCATGACCTGATGCTTATTTGCTGTAATAGATTCAGGACTACTGCATCCAGCCAATGCGAATAAAATCGCGGCAGTCAATATGGTTCTCATTGGTTAATTCCCCTTCTGTTGGCTGAGATCATACACTGCGTGAATAGCTCGCGTGTTGCCGTTAGTGTGATCGATATCACGCACTATCCCGGCTTTGATAAAAAGCCTCAAGGAGAAAAGTCTTAAAGGAAGAGTTTGAGTGTTTCCATGCGAAAGCTAAACCATGGAAACACTCAGCAAAGGAGTTCTTAGTGATAGTTAATCACTAAATGCCCCAGATTGGGGTGACCATCGATGGGTTTCAAATGAACATCAGCCACATTAGTGGGCAAACTAACTTTATCACCGCTTTTTAACACTCTGTGGGCACGTTCTAGGTAATCACCATCTCTGTAGCATGATGAATGGAAACCTTTGCCGTTGGGTGTAATGTCACAGGTTGACTCTACGATCGAACCTACGAAACGAATTGTGCCCTTGTTAGCGGCGTATACTGGCGCATGCAGGGCAAGCAACAATGCTATCCCGCCTACCCATGCTCTATTCCTAAGCATATGTAACCTCCATTTATTATTCACCTTAAGAATACAAATTAAAGAGAAAGATAAACTTGATTTACATCAGCTGAATATTCCGCATGGCACTATTTTAATAGTTTGAAATGTCAATTACCGTAAAATAGTTGCAATAAAATAAAAATATTTTTTAGAAATTACATGCAACTGTTTAATTAACCTAACAAAACCAACAAATAGCAGCATTTTACTCATCAATCGCAGCATCCATCAGAAACTCTGAACTGAGTTCAAAACCTAGTCATTGGCGCTGCAAAAATCCGAATTAGAAAAGCAATATCCAACCCATTAAGCATTCATCATATGAATATGTTAGGATCATGCCTGAAAGTAAGGAAATAGAAGTCATGATTAAGCAATTTTATTTTTGGATGGTCGTTGGTTGTGGGTTGTTCTTGTTCATGTCCGGCTTTGTGATGAGATCAACGTTCGAAGGCGCAATGGGTGCATTATTGATTTTGTATAAAACGGTGATGGACTAACGGTTCTACCCATCATTTGGATGGGTAGTGATTCGGGGCGCAATTTACAAATCGTTAAGCGGAGTTTGTTGCTGACAGAGATAGCCATAGAGCGCATTCACGTCATTCTGCTGGCAAAGGCGAGTTCCTTTATTTAGGGTTGCGGCACTCCCCGCAGCAACGCCATATCTAACAATATCCAGTAAATCAGCCTGCTGTGACAATTTAAGCACCATCGCTCCTACCATGCTGTCACCTGCGCCAACGGTGCTTTTCATTTTTACCGGCGGTGGAACAACCTGAACCCAATGATGCTGCCCAACCGCCAGCGCTCCCTGAGCACCCAGCGAAACCACTACGTATTTTGATTTTCCAGCCGCGACAATAGACTGTGCCGCTTCGAGCACGGCGCTAGGTTCTGCCAGTAAATCTTTGCCACTGAGCTCAGACAGCTCTTTTTGATTCGGTTTCACCAGCAATAGATTGCCTACTTCTAAACCCGCCATCAACGCACGACCAGAACTATCAAGAACGCATTGGATATGTTTATTTTGTGCCTGACGCAAGAGTATCTGAAGCTCTTCAGTGGTGACGCCTTCAGGCAGACTTCCGCTGATAACCAGAATAGATCCCTCAGGAATACCTAGTACGCACTCGCGTAAACGGTCAAATTCCTGTGGCGTCAATTTCGCACCAGGCATAACGAAGCGGTACTGCTCTCCGGTTATCTCTGTGTGCACATGCATGTTTTGTCGAGTCCATGCCTGTGTTGTCACCGTTTGAATAGCCACTTGTTCTTGCTCAAGCAATTCGGCTAAATGCTGCCCCGTTGGACCGCCGGCGGGAAAGATGGCATTTGCCTCTCCACCAAGGTGGGCTATCGCACGAGCCACATTGATTCCGCCACCACCGGGTTCATAAACCGGCTCTGAGCAACGTAATTTGCCATCAGGATAGAGTTTGGCCGTTGTGGTGGAGCTATCAAGCGAAGGAGCTAGCGTCAGCGTAAATATCGGTGTCATAACATCTCCTCGTTATATGTATGCTTTTCTCAGCCTACCACTTCACCCCATGTATTCATTGTTTTAGTTCATTAAAGGATCTTTCCAGCCGAGCTAAACGATCATTCGATACACTGTTCTTCGGCTACTCACGGACAGCCCTGAACGATATGATTATTTTATAGGCAATTAATACAAGATAAGCCGATCTTGATCGTGTCACAAAAAAGTCATACTGCAATGTTATTGATATTGGTGCTATAACAAAGAGGTCAGCTCCGTGCTGACAGACACATATTTTGACGGATTTATGTATTACGGAGCCTGTATGAAGCGAATCATTAAAGGCGATACAAACTTCTCTCACCTCGTTGTCGCGCATGCAGCGATCGATCAGCATGCCAAAGCCTATGGCCTTGCCCGTCAAGGGTGGCCTTCTACTTACCATATTAAATATCGAGATAAACTCATCGCGGTGGAAGTTGTGACCCGCCGTCAATCCTACGTTGCCACCGTTATGGTTGGCGCTCGAAGTTTAACCAAACTATGCGGTATGCCAGCCGCTGCATAAATCACTTCCGGTGGTACTCTGGCAAGTGCCACCTTACTCAGACCATAAAACAAAGAAGCGGCTTTACGCCGCCTCTTATCGTTAACTATACAAACAATATCCCTGCTGACTACTGACAAAGCTGACGCGCGTGCTTAATAAAAGGCGCAACGCTCATCTTTTGCCCCGGATGATTCGGATCGTCCAGCAAAATCGTCTCTAACGGTAATGCAGCCATCTTCTTGGCTTTCACCAAGTTATTTGCCTTCTCATCTAAAGGATACTGCGCCAGCGTGCTTGCATTGATGACAAACAATGCCTGATTTTTCGTACACTGTAGCTGCACTTCTTCTTTTACGAAGGCCCACTGGCTACCAAATTGCGCTTTACTTACCGTCTCCACGGTACGTGCCGCTAATGCATCCGCAGATAAAAAACCGCCAGCCAACGTCAATAATCCTGTCAGTAATACACTTTTTTTCATCACGAAGTTCCACTATCGTCCAATCATAAACTGTCGTTATCTTATTCTAAATGGGTGGCTGAGTTGCGAAAAAACTCACCGTAAACAGTACCAATAGGGCCAATATCCATTCAACCATGGCATTGCCCGCCAGTTGCGTTAATGCCCGTTGCCGATTTTGCCCCATGCTCCGCACCACGTAGTAGCGGTTATAAAGCGCAATCGCGATCATCGTCGCCACCAATAGGATCTTCAACCACAACCCACGCTGATAGATAGAGTCGAACGCCAGCGGCCAGCGACCTAGAATCCACGCCGCATTGCCTATTCCCGTGACTATTACCAGAGCCACCGCAAGATGTCCCCAACGTGAATAACGAATAACCGCCTGCATCGCAAAGGCTTTGTCGGTGCTTGAGAGTTGTCGTACGCAAAGCCAGAACGGCAACAAACCACCAAACCAAAAACCACCGCTCAGCAGGTGAATACCATTATTAGCCCGGTGTGCGATACCGCTGATACCCTGCTCCGCCGATGCATGGCCTGTGTGAGCCAAGGTTATCAGCAATAGTGCAGAAAAAAATATGAATGAAAAACGGCGAATATTTAGTTCGAATAAAGGCGTTATCAGCAACAAGGAGGAAAATATCAGTTGTAACCGCCACGCTTCGCCAAATGTTGTTTGCATTACAGCAAGCCAAATTTCCGGGCTGAAAAAGTCTTGCCAGCCATCGCCCATCAGGCCAGCTTGTAACGCCACCATAAGCCAAGAGCTAAAAGCGCAAAGCGCTAAACTCACACTTAATAACATTCGGGTTTGTATTTCTAAGCTACGCCGAAGCATGGGTGGAGCGATCCACCCAACAAAAAGAGCCAAGCCAAAAATTTGTAACGCACTGGCAAAATGAACCCAACGGCACAAAACATAGAGAGCCGTGATACTCATAATCAGCCTTATTTAACAGAGAAGGTATACTGGCCCTTGGTTTTATGTCCATCGACGGAAACAACGTTCCAACTCACCGCGTATTCGCCTTTGTTTAAGGGCTGGGTGAAAGGAACGGAAACATGGGTTTTATCATTTCCCGCTACGGATAACTTGCCTGTTGCAATGGGTTGGTTTTCAGGCCCTACAACCTTCACTTTGCTAAACCCCGTTTCAATACCTTCACTAAAAACGAACGTCAGCTCAGAAGGCGCACTCACTTGGCTTTTGGCCGCCGGAGTTTGATCGGTGAGATGCGCATGAGCAAATACCTGCGGCGAAACGGCCAGCAGCAGCGCGGCACCGATACCAGATAGATGAAATTGAGCCGTTTTAAGCATTTTCATAGAGTCGCATTCCTTTTATAAGTCGCAGGTAAGCGCATTGGTGACGTTCGCAATCAGATTTGGGCTTTCAGGCAAAGTCACCAAATACGCTAGCATATTGATTTTTATCTTACATTTTCCTCTCACGTATTGCCATGAAGTCAGCAACAAAATCACAACCGGATATTCACGTTTTTCTACTATGCGATAAACGACTTACTGACATACTTTTCCTATTCGTCGCCATCGATTAATAAAACCATATAAATCATTATGTTGAACTATCTATACAAAATGTCGCTTGCAAGTTTGGGCGTAGAGAGCTTTAGTTAACAGGCATACCAACCTAACTACGGTTAAGAGAGGCCAAAATGAGTAAGGGAATGGATAGCAAAAAGAATGCGAAGAAAAAACCGTTGAAGAGCCCTGCAGAGAAACGCGCGGAAAAGAGAGCAAAACGCGCACATCCAGATGGTGATTAATCAGTAAACGTATTTCGTATCTTAAACCCGCCGTCGGCGGGTTTTTTATTGCCTAAATTATGCCATCAGCACAGAAAACACGAATCGGGAAAATCCGCAGTTCGACAACAATATCGTTACAGTATTTCGATGTTCATCCCCTTCGTTATTTATGTCTTGGATACTCGAATAGAACGTTTAGCAACCAATAAGCGTTCTCGATATCGACATATCAGCTATATTTTTCCTCTTGATTATTTTCACCCAAGATGGTCGTCATGCCGTGTCATATTTAAATGTCACACTGCTTAAAATTTATCAATTCTTGATTATATGTGCTGTTTATTTCTTTAAGCATGAATGGTCAAAGAAAGATTTTGTTCGGCAGAAGAAATGAACATAGTCGAATTACGGCGAGGGATATATGGCGGAATGGCACAAATAGCTAAAAACTTATTTATGAACGGCATTATTTGACAAGTAATTTCTTATTATAGCCTATCTTCAGACTTTTTCCATAATAGAGTAAGTGGACGTTACACTTACAACAAAACCATTCAATGTGTTGATAAGTAAGGGTTTTATTAAACGCACAGCTAAAAAAAACCGAACCTTAAATAAAGGTTCGGTGTAAAAAGAATCTTAAGACACAGTAAAAAAATGCAGTAACAATGATGAGATTTAATTATACATCATATTCTTCATTGTAATTTGCAATTTGTGTGGTCAGCGATTTCTTATAAATCAGGCAAGAATATTCGAATGATGAATTATCACTTAAGGGTATCTTTTTTCGAGAGAAAATGAGGATCCCAACCTGAGTTTTGTATATTTATCTTTGCTTCATTTACATTTCAATACATTTAATTACCATAAAAAATAAATAAACGTCGCATAGGCACTTTTTATTTATAGCGCATTAAACATATTATTAAGCTATGCTTGTACCGTGAACTTTGACTGATGGAACGCACTTAAGTTCACATAGCGAGTGTAAAAAAACATAAATAAGCAGTGGCACATATAACTGACCTTGGCCGGTCAAAAAACTAAGAAGGAATATCATAGTGAAACGTAATCTGCTGGCAGTAATCATCCCTGCACTTTTAGTTGCAGGCGCAGCAAACGCTGCAGAAATCTACAACAAAGACGGCAACAAGCTGGATCTGTTCGGTAAATTAGATGGCCTGCACTACTTCTCAGACGACAACGGTTCAGACGGCGATCAGTCTTACGTTCGTTTCGGCTTCAAAGGTGAAACTCAGATTAACGACCAGCTGACCGGCTATGGCCAGTGGGAATATCAAGCAAACCTGAACCATGCAGAAAGCCAGGATAACAACAACTTTACCCGTGTTGGCTTCGCTGGTTTGAAATTTGCTGAGTTCGGTTCTTTGGATTATGGCCGTAACTACGGTGTGATCTATGATGTTGGTTCTTGGACTGACGTGCTGCCAGAGTTCGGTGGCGATACCTACGGTGCGGACAACTTCCTGTTCCAACGTGGTAACGGCATGCTGACCTACCGTAACACCGACTTCTTCGGTCTGGTTGACGGCCTGAACTTTGCTCTGCAGTATCAAGGCAAAAACGATAGCCCAGAAGAATCCAACAATGGCCGTTCAGTTCAGGGCCAAAACGGTGACGGCTACGGTATGTCTCTGTCCTACGATCTGGGCTGGGGCGTTAGCGCAGCAGCTGCATACTCTTCATCTGACCGCACCAACGAACAGAACCGTATGCAGTATGGTCATGGCGATAAAGCAGACATCTACACTGGTGGTCTGAAATATGACGCTAACAACGTTTATTTAGCCGCTATGTATACTCAGGCTTATAACGCTAACCGTTTCGGTGATTTCTCTGCAAGCGGCCCAGATGCAGTTTACGGCTTTGCTAACAAATCCCAGAACATTGAAATCGTTGCACAGTACCAGTTCGACTTCGGTCTGCGTCCATCCGTTGCTTACCTGCAATCAAAAGGTAAAGACATCGGCAACGGTTACGGCGACCAGGATCTGGTTAAATACGTTGATGTCGGCGCGACTTACTACTTCAACAAAAACATGTCTACCTACGTTGATTACAAAATCAACCTGCTGGATGACAACCGCTTCACTAACAACGCTGGCATCAACACTGATGACATCGTAGCACTGGGTGTTGTTTACCAGTTCTAATTCGTTAATTAACGAATCAAGCTATATGTGAATGCATAAAGGGGCCTTAGGGCCCCTTTCTTGTTTCTCGCCAACACACATTACAATTTATCAAATTCGCTGTCTGGTGCCATCTCAAGCGCTAGTGCGGTCAACGCACTTTTGTTCGTAATAATGTATCCTGCTTTCTGCTTAATCAGCACCCCATCCTGCGTGAATTGAGCGATCACATACAGCAGGTGACGATATGAAACGCCCATATACTCCGCCACAGAAGTATGCTTTTCGCGATACACATCACAATGCTGAGTTAATAAAATAAACGCGGCCAAGCGATTAATCAGTGGGAATGATTGGTTTTGCGTCAGCGAAATAATATTGCGATAATTTTTTTACTGAGCGCAACGCAAAGATTACGTAAAAAAGTGGCGTCGTTTAAAAGCGGAGCACGAAACTGTTTTATTGGTAAAGCGAGGCACCAACACGCCTCGATAGCCTGAACGGCGCGTGGCTCGTGATCCATATCGACCAGCTCAATTTCTCCAATAAAACAAGGCGCTGCAAAGAAATCGATCAACGACACGCGACCATTCGCCAGCGTTGAATACAGCTTAGCCCTCCCCTGTGCAAGGTAGAACAGATAGCTCGGAGGATGACCTTCTTTGACAATAAAATCACCTGCCAGCACATGGAACAGCTTTGTATTACCCACAACATCAATAGAAAAATTTTGGCTATAGCCCGTAGCCTCCAGCAGTTGCTGTTTCAGGCTCGTGTCCAAGACTTCCTTCATCGCTATCCCCCGATATGAGATTTCTCATATTTAATATACGTTTTCCATTGTTATGCTTCAAACGCTGCGAATAAACATACCTGAACTTATTAAATTGATAATAAATTATTTTTAATACAAAAGAGGATATAACAATGAAAAAAAGAAAAATCATACTCGATTGCGACCCAGGCCATGATGATGCCATTGCTATTATGCTAGCAGCAAGACATCCAGCCATCGATTTACTTGGAATAACCATTGTTGCCGGAAACCAAACGCTAAATAAAACGCTCGTCAATGGATTAAACGTGTGTCAGAAACTAGATATTAACGTACCTATTCATGCCGGTATGCCAAAGCCCATTATGCGTGAGCAAATTGTAGCTGACAATATCCATGGTGAGAGCGGATTGGACGGGCCAAAATTTGCACCATTAGTTCGTAAAGCCGAAAGCAAGCATGCTATTCAATATATTATTGACACGCTAATGAACAGCGATGGTGACATAACATTAGTTCCCGTTGGCCCATTAACCAATATTGCCGTTGCCATGCGTATGCAACCGGCTATTTTGCCAAAAATTCGTGAGATTGTATTAATGGGTGGTGCCTATGGCACAGGGAATTTTACACCTTCAGCCGAGTTTAATATTTATGCCGACCCAGAGGCCGCACGCGTAGTATTTACCTCTGGAGTTCCGCTGGTCATGATGGGTTTAGATTTAACCAACCAAACGACCTGTACTGCAGACGTCATTTCCAGAATGAAAAAAGTGGGTGGCCCGGCAGGTGAATTATTCAGCGACATCATGAGCTTTACGCTTAAAACACAATATGAGAATTATGGTTTGGCTGGCGGCCCCGTGCACGATGCAACCTGCATTGGCTATCTCATCAATCCTGACGCCATCAAAATGCAGGATATGTATGTTGAAATCGATGTGAACAACGGCCCATGCTACGGACGTACCGTGTGTGATGAACTTGGCGTAACCGGAAAACAGCCTAATACCAAGGTTGGCATGACCATTGATACCAAATGGTTCTGGGACTTAGTAGAAGAGTGCGTTCGGATGTATATTTAACCCATGCTGATGAGTCATTTTTGAGGCATGTATTATACCGGCAATACTCAAAGCAATATTTTTATTAAGCCATATTCGCACACCAGCACGTCTGGCTTACGTAAGTTTTTCGAGATGAATTTGTTTTTCTCAATATAACTTAAGTTGCTTTTGGCATACGGCATATAAATACTTTGTCCATCTAATCTTAATAGGCAACATATTGTTGCCTATTAAGATCAGTCATACCATAAGACGTTTATAAAAGGTATTCATAATGGATACGATGAGAAGCATTCTAGGTATGGTGGTACTGTTAGTCATTGCTTTTTTGCTATCAGTAAATAAAAAGAACATTAGTATTCGCACCGTTGGCGCGGCGCTAATATTACAAATATTGATCGGCGGCGCAATACTCTATTTCCCACCTGGAAAATGGTTAGCAGAGCAGGCTGCATTCGGCATACATAAAGTCATGCTTTATAGCGATGCGGGTAGTGCATTTATTTTCGGCTCATTAGTTGGGCCAAAAATGGATAAACTGTTTGACGGCTCTGGTTTTATTTTTGCCTTTCGTGTCTTGCCAGCGATTATTTTTATCACTGCGTTAGTCAGTCTGCTTTATTATATTGGCGTAATGGGAATATTAATTCGCATCTTAGGCGGAATTTTCCAGAAAGCACTTAACATTAGTAAAATCGAGTCATTCGTCGCCGTAACAACTATTTTTCTTGGACAAAATGAAACACCTGCGATTGTAAAGCCGTTTATTGACCGCCTAAATCGCAATGAACTGTTTACCGTCATTTGTAGCGGTATGGCCTCCATCGCCGGCTCGACGATGATTGGCTATGCCGGATTAGGCGTACCAATTGATTACCTTCTGGCGGCATCTTTGATGGCGATCCCCGGAGGTATTTTGTTTGCTCGTATTCTAAGCCCCGCAACAGAAGCCTCTCAGATCGACTTTGATAATCTTTCATTTACTGAAACACCGCCCAAAAGCTTTATTGAAGCTATCGCAGCAGGCGCCATTGCTGGGATGAAAATTGCCGCCGGAGTAGCAACGGTCGTCATGGCGTTTGTGGCTATTATTGCACTCATCAACGGCATTATTGGCGGAGTTGGTAGCTGGTTTGGCTTTGACCATGTCACGCTCGAAGGTATCTTTGGTTATATGTTAGCGCCGCTTGCATGGCTGATGGGTGTCGATTGGGGAGATGCATCGCTTGCAGGAAGTCTGATCGGACAGAAATTGGCAATCAACGAGTTTGTTGCCTATCTCAGTTTCTCCCCTTACCTGCAAGCCGGTAGCATGTTGGATACTAAGACTATTGCCATCGTCTCGTTTGCACTGTGTGGTTTTGCAAACTTTGGTTCCATTGGCGTAGTTGTAGGCGCATTTTCAGCAATTGCACCACAGCGTGCATCTGAAATTGCTCAGTTGGGACTTCGTGCGCTGGCTGCAGCCACCCTTTCGAACTTAATGAGTGCCACCATTGCAGGTTTCTTTATTGGTTTTGCTTAAACGATAACGCGCCAGACTAAGCTGGCGCGTTGTTCATTTATTTTGTACTGCGCTACGTAAACTGCGTAGAACGATACCAAGCGGTATCAAATCACCCGCGTTGACTGGCCTAATACAGCGCCCCTATCGTCTAACAATCGACATGAGGAAATTCAGCAAGGCCTCGTTGACCCACTCGGGCTGTTCAAGCGTGCAAATATGTCCTGCCTGAGGGACAACAAGCTGCTTACAATTCAACATTTCAGCCATCAGATAGCCTTCTAATGGTGGTCTTGGTGCGTCTTGCTCACCGGTGATTACCAGCGCAGGCATCTTGAGCTCTTCCAGCAGCGGGCAGCTATCACCGCGACCAAAGATCATGCGGCCAAGCGGCACAATACTTTGGCGTAAAACGGATTCGGATAGATTGCTTAGATGCTCAGCTAGTGCCTCCAGCAGATGGGGCTCGGGTTCGCGGCAGAAAAACATGGGTGCGATTTGTTCAACTAACACTGCAGGTACTTTTCCCGCTGCATCAATCGCATTTAGCATGGCGTCATATTTCTTGAATGTGACTTCAGGCTCCAATCCAACAAAGGTATCCATCAATACCAGCGCGCGCACGCGGTCGGGAACCATCGCGGCTAACTCTACGCCCCACATTCCGCCTACCGACAGCCCAACGACGGCAAATTCATTGATATCCAGTGCATCCATCAGAGCCAAGTGATCGCTGGCTAAATCTTTCAGAGAACGTCGTGACTCCGGCAGTGGATCGGACTTTCCATGCCCCCATAAATCTGGCGCTATGACGCGAAAATGCTGGCTCAGCGCCTCTATTTGTGGCGCCCACATGTTGGAGTCAAACATATAACTATGACCAAGAAGCAGAGCAAAACCTTCACCGCGATCGATATAGTGCATTTGACGGTCGTTTACTTGGATAAAAGGCATTCGGGATCCTTGCGAATAGAAGAAAAATACAAAAAAACCTATGCCGTAAGCGATATCACGCTCACAAGCATAGGTCTTAAAATCTACTGATGAATACCGGCTAATGCCAGAATAAAGGCATATTCTAATGCAATATCTTCATAGGCTTTGAAGCGCCCTGATTTGCCACCATGCCCAGCATCCATATCCGTGTAGAGTAGAAGCTGGTTGTCATCCGTTTTCATCTCACGCAGTTTCGCCACCCATTTCGCAGGTTCCCAGTATTGCACCTGAGAATCATGTAGCCCAGTGGTCACCAACATATGTGGGTAATCCTGCGCTTTCACCTGGTCATAAGGGCTGTACTGCTTGATATAGTGGTAGTACTCAGCATCATTCGGATTGCCCCATTCGTCATATTCGCCCGTTGTCAGCGGAATAGATTCATCAAGCATCGTGGTCACGACATCGACAAATGGCACCTGAGCCACGATACCGTGATACAACTGAGGAGCCTGATTCACAATCGCTCCCATCAGCAATCCCCCAGCACTGCCACCCATGGCGTAAACCTGTTTGGCATCGGCATATTTCTCATCAACGAGGTATTGAGTCACGCTAATAAAATCGCTAAAGGTGTTTTGCTTATGAAGCAATTTTCCATCGTCATACCACTGTTGCCCAAGATCCGCGCCGCCGCGAATATGGGCAAGAGCAAATACAAACCCGCGGTCAAGCAAGCTTAAGCGGCTAACACTGAAAGCAGGATCCATGCTGCTTCCGTAGGAACCATAACCATAGACCAATACAGGGTTGTGCCCAGCACGGAAAAGATCCTGTCGATAGACGATGGAAACCGGCACCTTCACGCCGTCGTGAGCCACCACCCATAACCGCTCGCTGCGATAAGCACCAGCATCAAAGTTTTTTACTTCTTGCTGCTTAAGCAACGTACGCTCACCCGTGTCCATATTGATTTGGAATACGGAGCTGGGCGTAGTCATTGAAGAATAGCCGTAGCGTAGTAGCTCGGTATCTGGTTCTGGGTTAAACGACAGCCACGTCATATAGGTTGGATCATCGAAACGAATATGTTTCTCTTCACCGGTTTGCCAATTTATCTGACGCAGATTAGTTAATCCCTGCTCCCGCTCCTCAACCACCAGCCAATCTTTAAACAGGCTAAAGCCTTCAAGCATCACATCGTCGCGCGCGGCAATAATAGCCTGCCAGGTCTGTTCCTGACTTGAGGTAGATTGATAAAGACCGAAATTTTTCCCATCTTTATTAGACCGGATATAAAAGGTATCGCGGTAGTGATCCAAACTATATTCATGGTCGCGGCGACGCGCTGAAAATATCTCTGGATTAGCATTAGTATCGTCAGCATCCAACAGCAAGATTTCAGAGGTTGTGGTGCTCGAAATATGAATCAGAATATATTTGTTAGAGATGGTCTTCTCTAAGCCAACGTAGAAAGTATCGTCAGACTCTTCATAGATCAGTTGGTCTTCAGCAACCGGTGTTCCTAAACGATGGCGATAGACCTGGTAAGGCAGCAGCGTTTGAGGATGTTTACGTACGTAATAGATTGTGGTGGAGTCGTTAGTCCACTCAAAGTGCCCCGCCGTATTGTCCAGAACTTCGTCGTACCAGCTGTTGTCGCTCAGACGTTTAATGCGAATGTCATACTGACGCCGAGAGAGAAAGTCCTCAGCGATAGCCATCAGTTGATTATCAGGGCTAACTTCAATGCCACCTAAAGCGTAGAAATCATGTCCCTCAGCGCGCTCATTGCTGTCGACGAGCAATTCCCAGGCGCTATTATCTGTCGCATCAGCCTTTTGTCTAACATACAGCGCATATTCCTGTTCAGGTTTATATCGCGACTGATATCGGTAGCCGTTACGTTGATAAGGCACAGATTCGTCTTCTTGAGGAATACGCTCAACCATTTCATTAAACAGTTGCTCTCGAAGTTCTTCTTCACCGCGCATGCACGCCTGAGTATAGGCATTCTCAGCTTCAAGATAACTCAGAACCGCTTCGTTGCTGCGTTCATCGTCACGCAGCCAATAGTAATTATCGATTCGTGTATCGCCATGCATTTCCATGACGTGCGGGTGTTTTGCTGCAATCGGTGCTTTCTTCATTATCTACGCTTACCGCCTGTAATCTGATGCATGTAACTTAGAAGCGCTCGCCCAGAGATAACTCACGAAAGGGCAAAAATTAACGCTTGTAGTCGACAGGAGATAACTCCCCTCTCTCTACATTATTATACGACCTGCGGATCTCGGTAAGCTGTTTACATACAATAAAAAAGTTTTTTTCATTCATCGGGCTAAAAAGGTAGTAGCCTTGCAGCGCTGGGCAACCAAACGCCTCTAACGCCTTAAACTGCTCTTCGGTTTCAACATGCTCTGCTATCACGTTCATATTCAACGCATTGGCGATCAAAATAAGGTGCTCTACCAACATACAGGCATCGGGGTTTTGCATGGCATGGATCAGCTCGCCGGGAATTTTGATCTGAGTTAACGGCAAATCAGCCAGCAAGGAAAGTAATTGATAGTTATCTCCAAAATGATCAACCGACAAACCACAACCTAACGCACGCAGTTTATGTAATTCCGTCATGACCAACGGATCGCTAAACAAATCATTATCCCCGAGTAGTTCAATGACTAATCTATTTGCTGGAATATCATAGCGCTGTAAAACATTACCAATCTGTTCACTGAATTCCGTCGTGTAAAGTTGAGCTAATGGCAAATTGAATGACAATATTAAATCAGGGGATATTTCACGATGAACACGCTGCAACAGTTGGCAGACATTATCAGCAATCCAAAGATTCAATGCATGCATCAAACCAAAACGTTCTAAGGAGTCCAAAAAATCATAGGGCAAAAGTGTCCCCTGCTGAGGATGGCGCCAACGCACTAAGGCCTCAGCACCTAATAAAGTGCCATTAATATTGCATTGTGCTTGGTAGTCTAAATAAAATTCATGCTCAGTGAAGGCCGATTGCAACGCTGTTTGCAATGCCATCTCTAATTCCAAAGGAGAAACACTCTGGTCTAAAACACCCAAAATATTATAGTGCTTATTATTCATTTTGTTATCTAATTATTAATAAAATGATGCTTGATTTAACTGCATTCAGATTAGAATTCGCTAATCTCAAAACACTTAAATTACAATCCTAAAGAAATAGTGAATATTCTTACAGCCTACCAGCGAGTTCGCACATTAAAATGGCGGCCTATAGCTACCAAACATCACATCCATCGTAAAATAACACATGTGTGTATACTCGATGGCACACTCGGCCATGACATCAAGAGATAAATTACACCAAGCAAAACGAGAAGATATCTCAATAAGTCTTAAATTTCAAAAAGATAAGCTTTATCGTAAAACTATTTTACATTATATTCTCTGAAGTGAGAAACATACAATTTAGCACTTTTGCCCTAATAAGCAAAATTTTTAGACCATGATATCGAACTAAGTCAAATTCTCAGCTCAAGATATTTATTAGCTTAATATTTATAGTCAAAAATGTTTCTTTGCGCCTCAGATTTTAAATCCATGTTCATCAGGACAATAACGGGAAAAATTTAATAGGAATAAGATTTATAACTGAGATTAATACATATGGACTTTGTGGTTTTTCCTAAAAAGAAATTTTAAAACCTCTTTAACTTTAATAAAGAGGTTTTAGATGATACAAAAATAAGTTTTATTCTGGGTGGGAATATTCGAGTTTTCCAGCTTTGCAATCAACGTTAACGGTATAGTTTTTGTCAACTTTTGTACCGCGTACGGTGAGCTTAAGCACCCAGTCACTCCCCTTTTGGGTAACCTGATCCTGATTCACCCACACCACTGGCGTACTCGTGCCCAACAGTGCTTTATCATCAGCCCAGCGCGGAATTCTATTTTGTAAGAAGTCGTTCTTCACCATCGTAGAAAGCTGAGTTGCTGTAGTTTGCTCACAGTTCGCAATGGTAACCACCCGCTGCTCACTTTGTTGAGCTTGAGCAACACCCGCTGAAAGCGCCAACGCTAATCCAGCCACACCTAACGTAATTTTGTTCATTTTCAATCCTCATTTAGCTTTGGCGCAGAGATCTTCCCTGCAGCCGATGGCTATTCCATGATATGAACGCACGCTCTGTGTGCCTGAACACGGCAAAGCGCGCTAACGTATGTGGAAACTAATCACATACAGTTCATTAAGCCCTGGATAAATCTCGCTGATAACCTGCTTCAGCTCGTCCAGTGTCATATTCTCTTGCGCCGCATGAAGCTCTGTCAGTTCACTCATCAACACAGGGGTGACACTCTCAACTTCGATCGTGCAAAAATAGACCCCGTCTTCATAGCGACTCACGCTGAGCAACTCTCCTTTCTCGAAGTGAGATTCGCTGCTATCACGGATCGTGATGGTTTTCTTACCTGACAAAATATCAGCTTCAAAACGACGGTAAAATGTTATCTCACGTTTCATTCTAGATCCAGAAAAGTAAATAATATGTGAACTAAAACACTAGGCGGCGTTATCAATCGCAACTTTTACCTTTTTAGGCGTATTTTTTTCTTCGTCGCCTGCCTTTAGCGATTCAAGAGAGTTACCACGCAACAGCAACGAAAGCTGATCTTTATGCTCTGCAAGGTAAAAACTGAGCGATTCCAAAACGCCGTCTTCTAAATCAACAGATGAATCCGCCAGCCACTCACTCAAATTGTCTGCCAGATCCAGCATCTTATCGTAAGCATCGGCTTCTTTTTTACTGGCAAAGGTCATTTTTTCTACTCCATCACGAACTACCACGTACTGAATTTCAACGCTCATAAACCACTCCGAAATACTGTATATAATATCAGTATATTTATTTTTATCTCTTTCTGCAAAATTGACAACGATTAAAAGTGACGTTTAGACATAAATGTTTAGAAATAGTAGAACATCGCCACTCGCTGAATAAGCCCTGCACTGCGTTCTTCCAGCAACGCGCGTTCTAAGAAAGGAAATTGCTCATCCCCCACCAGCGTAAAGCCGACTTTCTGATAGAAAGGCGCATTCCAAGGTAAATCGAGAAACGTAGTCAGTCCTACCCCGCTAAAACCACGCTGGCGGGCTGCAACTAAAGCGTGATCAACCAGATAGTGCCCTATTCCGCGCTGGCTGAATGCGGGTAGCACATTCACCTCAGCTAAATGAGCAAATTCACCGATAACCTCGAGCATGGCAAAACCAATAGGTTTCTCATTGCGGATGGCTACCCATAGGTTTTGCGCCTGGTGTGCCTGCAATAAGCGCTCAGCAGATAGCGTAGCATTGCGTAAAGATTCTGGGAGTCTGTCTGCGGGAAACTGTGCGGCGGCGAGGCGTTCCACTTCGGCTAACATCGTGAGATGCTGCAGTTCTGCGTACTGGAACGTTATGTTTTCATTAGTCATTGCTTGGTTCTATCCATTCTGAGGCTAAAATGCAAAAAACCCGCACTCGGCGGGTTTTGTCAGCATGATAGTATCAGCTTAATTACAGCGCAATAACATCAGCCGCAGACGGGCCACGTGGGCTGTCCTGAATGGCGAATTCTACCTGCTGGCCTTCAGCCAGAGTTTTGAAGCCGTCACTCTTGATGGCAGAGAAATGGACGAATACATCTTTGGAACCATCAGCTGGAGTGATGAAGCCAAATCCTTTGCTTTCGTTGAACCATTTAACGTGACCAGTTTTCTTGCTCATTTAACTTTCCTTTACTTAAAATTACTTGCCGTTAGGCATGGTAGACCCGTTTACTAACATAACCTAGACGAATCGTATCCTAACGCTCGGTTAATTAAACGCCCATTTAAGAATAGGCAGAAATATAAGCCGAATCATTAAGCAAACAAAAACGATATGATTACATCAGCATTTCAGGCGTCAGTATTAACGCATAGTTTCATGCTCAGCGCAAATATTTCGTGGGTGATAGCCTTGTTTATAAATACTGTACGTACAGTCTGTTATAATTCTATATATTGACAAATATTAGTCGATACAATAATCAGCAACTAAAAAATAAATTGTTAATAATCAACAGAGTAAAAAAACACACCGTACTTACATTATTTTTTATTAATACGCAAAAACATTCATAAATAAAATAGCGACGTACATCACAAATATAACTTTGATGTCGATAAAACAAACGAACAAGGCTTTGAATAACAGACTGAAATAAACAGCGCGTCGCTGTCATCTTTTTATTACACGAATATATAATGAACACAGGATCCGCAATCGACACTGCGGACCCCTTCATTATCAGCGAGGAACACGAATTCCACCTTCCACACCTTTAGGGCTTAGAAGGACTTGCCAGAGTTGGATGTTTCTTGCTCTAAATGCTCCTGCACACGCATTAAGATAATAAGTGAACATCCGATAGAAACGATCGCTATAGTTGTCTTTAATTTCCGGCCAGCTTTTCTGGAATGCCTCAAACCAAGCCATCAATGTACGGTCATAATCGACGCCAAAATTATGCCAATCCTCCAGCACGAACAAATCCTCACTGTTCGAAGCAATATGTGCCACCGACGGTAAACAGCCATTCGGGAAGATGTACTTATTGATCCATGGGTCGACGTTCAGGTCAGTCTGATTAGAACCGATGGTGTGGAGCAAGAAAAGCCCATCTGGTTTTAGATTGCGCGCAGCCACTTCGAAATAGGTACGGTAATTTTTTGGTCCCACGTGCTCAAACATTCCAACAGAAGCAATACGGTCAAATTTTTCGTTTAAGTCTCGGTAGTCTTGTAGCAAAATCTCGACATCTAAGCCTGCACAACGTTCTTGCGCCATTTTTTGCTGCTCAGCAGAAATCGTCACTCCTTTCACCGACACACCGTACTCTTTCGCCGCGAACTGTGACAATCCTCCCCAGCCACAGCCAATGTCCAGTAAGGTCATTCCCGGCTTCAGTTGCAGTTTTTCACAGATCATCCGCAATTTTGCCTGCTGAGCCTGCTCCAGCGTTTCTGCATCTTTCCAGTAAGCGCAAGAATATTGCATATACGGATCGAGCATTCTGCTAAACAGGTCGTTACCCAGATCGTAGTGCTCTTTCCCCACGATCCATGCACGTTTCCGAGTCTGATAATTAAAAATGCGAGCTGAAGCAATTCGTACAATATCACTGAAATGTTTCGGCAAATGCTCATCAAGTTCAGCGGCTAAAATGTGTTGGAAAAAGATATCTAAACGATCACACTCCCACCAACCGTCCATATAGCTCTCGCCAAGCCCCAACGATCCCTCTTGCAACACGCGATGAAAGAACTCGGGGTTTTTGACGCGAATATCCTGCGGTCGAGTCCCATTGATAGTAATTCCGGCCTGGCTTAGCATTTCCTCTGCAATTCTGTACCAATTGTCTTCTTTTAATTCTGTCTCAACAACACACGTCGAACTCATGGTTCACTTTCTCCCCTATACCGCGCTAACCCTCCAGCTGCACGGCTATTGCTGTTTTAATTATTCAAAATTCAGTACCCAACAGGGATTCACCCTCGCCGATAGCTGTATTTATCATACAATAGATTTATCATATAAATGAAATTTAACTTAATCAACCTGTGATAAGCCGATTGAACTGAGCAACGTATTTTTTTGTCTGTTGTCTGCATCCAACCGAAACTCATATATAAATATAATTAACATCCTAAATAAATAATTAGCAACACATGTTATTTCCCCCCTGTTTGACTGACCTATCGTATTCTTCAGTCCTGAGTGAAATTGGCAGCTCAACCTTATTTTCATGGTGCAAATTAAATCGAATTACTGACACGCAAACGTTTTCGTATATACTGCAACCGATTTTTTGCAAGCTCATAGGATGTTGATTATGTTGTCGATTGGAACTGCGCTCCGCCCACACGCCACTCGCGTCATGCTTTTAGGGTCCGGTGAATTAGGTAAAGAAGTGGCTATCGAATGCCAACGTTTAGGCATTGAAGTTATCGCCGTCGACCGCTATGCCGATGCGCCCGCCATGCAGGTTGCCCACCGTAGCTATGTGATAAACATGCTAGACGCTGAGGCCCTTAAAGAGCTGGTCGAGCGTGAACGCCCAGATTTTATCGTGCCAGAAATTGAAGCTATCGCCACATCGATGCTGGTTGCGTTGGAAAACGACGGACAAAAGGTCGTCCCATGTGCACGGGCGACCCAGCTCACCATGAACCGCGAAGGCATCCGTCGTCTGGCCGCTGAAACACTAGAGTTGCCCACCTCTCCTTACCGTTTTGCCGAAACAGAGGAAGAATTCAACGCAGCTACGCAAGAAATTGGTCTGCCGTGCATTATCAAACCTGTGATGAGCTCATCCGGCAAAGGCCAAAGCTTGATTCGCCATGCCGATGAAATGACTAGCGCGTGGCAATATGCCCAGTCTGGTGGCCGTTCGGGTCAAGGGAAAGTGATTGTTGAAGGTCTGGTGAAATTTGATTTTGAGATCACCTTACTCACCATTAATGCCTGTGATGGATTACATTTCTGTGCGCCAATTGGTCATCGACAACAAGACGGCGACTACCGCGAATCATGGCAGCCTCAGGCGATGAGCGACAACGCACTCGCGAAGGCTCAGGAGATCGCGGGTAAAGTCGTCACGGCTCTGGGGGGCTATGGACTATTTGGCGTTGAGCTATTTGTTTGTGGCGACGATGTCATTTTCAGCGAAGTATCTCCACGCCCACACGATACTGGCATGGTGACGCTGATTTCTCAGGATCTGTCAGAGTTTGCACTGCACGTTCGTGCGTTTCTTGGTTTACCTATCGGTCATATTCGCCAATTTGGTCCCAGCGCCTCTGCGGTGATCCTGCCACGTTTGCACAGCAACGATGTCGTCTTCAAAAACGTGAAACAGGCACTGAAGCCACAAACGCAGTTAAGATTGTTTGGCAAACCAGAAATCGATGGCACCCGCCGTTTAGGCGTTGCGTTAGCGTATGAAGAGACGATTGATAAAGCGATTGCGCTTGCCAAGCAAGTCAGCGGTTGTGTGGTAGTGAAAGGATAAAACATCGGGCGCGGAAACGTCTCCGCGCCGCTTCATTACAGATTATTCTTCATTTTGTTTGTCGATTTGTTTTTCGTTTTCGTTTTCATCTTCATCATCAAATAAGACTTGGATGTGTCCGCCGGTGTGGTTAGCACGAATTTCCGCCGCGACCAGAGCAATAGCTTCGCCGCTGCTCATGCCCTGCTCCATCAGTTTGTGAATGCGATCGGCAGCCTCTTGCTGTTCTGTATGTGATAACGCTGGCATTCCGCTGTTCATCAATAACTCCTGCTGCTGAATGGTTATACGGGGGCAAGAGTATAGCCGCAAACCACGCACAAGCCTAGATAATGCAAGGGCATTTATCCGCTAATCTTGCCTGCAATTTATGGTAGTCTTATCTTTGTCATATCAACATCGACGTTGAACCAAAATATCTGCATACCTATAAAAGTGATCTCTCGTCCATGACTGCCATAACCTCTTCACCTGCTGCACTGTCGCGTATTGATTTAGACTATACACCGGATGCCCTGCTGCATTATTTTGCTCCGCTCGTGCAACAACCTTGGGCAATGCTGCTGTATTCCGGCGGCGCTAATCATCACCATAATCGGTTTGATATTTTAGTCGCCCAGCCTTTGCTCACCCTAACCACCCGAGGGCAACAAACCGCCATCGCAGAAAACGGCCATGTTCGTTATAGCGAGCAAGATCCGCTGCGCTTGGTTCAAGCAGAATTATCGCGTCTGCTTCCAACGATGTCAGAACAAGCCGACACCCCGTTTTGCGGCGGTGCCGTCGGTCTATGGGGCTACGATCTTGGGCGACGCTTTGAAACCCTGCCTGAACAGGCCGATGCTGATTTATCAACACCTGATATGGCGGTGGGAATTTATGATTGGGCATTGGTTGCGGACCACCGATTAAAGCGCTTAACCTTAATCGTGCACGGCAATGCCCAAGCACGCCTTGCGTGGTTGAGCTCTCAGGTCAAAACGCCGCAGCCTTCTCGTTTCCGGTTAACGTCATCTTGGCAAGCCAATTTAACCCAGGAAGAATATAGCCAGCGATTTGCCCGCATTCATGATTATCTACATGCGGGTGACTGCTATCAGATTAATTTGACCCAACGCTTCAGCGCGAGCTACCAAGGTGATGAGTGGCAGGCCTTTTTACGTTTGAATGAGCACAACAAAGCACCGTTTTCGGCGTTTGTGCGCTTACCTGAAAGCGCCATTTTGAGCGTGTCACCTGAGCGTTTTTTGCAGCTTGAGCAGAAAAATATCTCAACGCGCCCCATTAAAGGTACGCTGCCGCGCTTAGCCGACCCTATTGCCGATAAATTACAGGCTAAAAAGCTGGCGAGCTCTCGTAAGGATCAGGCTGAAAACCTGATGATTGTCGATCTCATGCGCAATGATGTCGGACGCGTCGCTCAGGCAGGCAGCGTGCGCGTTCCCGAGCTGTTTGTTGTGGAACCCTTCCCTGCGGTACATCATCTGGTGAGCACGATCACCGCAACGCTGCCGAATAACCTTGATGCAACCGATCTGCTGCGCGCGTGTTTCCCCGGAGGATCAATCACCGGAGCACCTAAAATTCGCGCCATGCAGATTATTGAAGAATTGGAGCCTCAGCGGCGTAATGTCTACTGCGGCAGTATTGGCTACATGAGCTGCTGTGGAAATATGGATACCAGTATCACCATACGTACTTTGTTAGCGGAGAATGGCAAAATACATTGCTGGGCGGGCGGTGGCATTGTCGCTGACAGTCAGGTCGATGCGGAATACCAAGAAACTTTCGACAAAGTTGGGAAAATATTGCCGATCCTTGGCGACGTCGAGGTGTCAGCATGATGCGGCTTTCTCCTGAACTCAGCGAATTTGTGGCGCGCTTTCAGCTGCAGGCCCCTATCCAAACGAACGAAGGCCATAATCTGCGCCAAGCCGCGGTTCTGATCCCCATCGTTAATCGCCCACAGCCGACGCTGTTGTTAACTCAGCGTTCAAGCCATCTACGTAAACATGCCGGGCAGGTTGCTTTTCCGGGAGGTGCCGCTGATGTAACCGACGGTTCTTTGATTGCGACGGCGTTACGCGAGGCTCAGGAAGAGATCGCGCTCCCTGCCGAGAGCGTTCACATTATCGGACAGCTACCGGCGGTAGACAGCATCACTGGCTTTCGGGTGACTCCCGTGGTTGGACTTTTGCCTCCCAGTATCACCCCTATCGCCAGTGAAGACGAAGTTGCTGCCGTTTTCGAAATGCCGCTGCGGGAAGCGCTCGCCCTTTCTCGCTATCATCCGCTAGATATCCACCGCGGCGAACATCGCCATCGAGTCTATCTGTCTTGGTATGAGCATTTCTTTGTTTGGGGTATGACGGCCGCCATTATTCGCCGACTGGCTCAGCAAATCCACGTTTAGCCAGCCCTACTAATCATCAAACAAACTAATCCGATATCTCAACAATAGGGTTAGTTTATTCCCTCATCGAGATGGATTAGAGATTCCTCGATCCCTATCACTCTCTTTTTTCTGTTATCCGCTAAAGTAAACCCTATAAACCTTGGTAAATACGGGTAAATTCGTGGCCCGTTACTTGATTTATCTGGCATATGTCGCAATATCATAGATAAGCCACTATGAATTAGCCTGTTTGTAGTGACAGATATTTCCGTCAGATTATCTTTTCACAGGTAGGGAAATGCCGATCAAGCGCCGGTTATTTGTCGCATAAATCGGTGTACAGACCTCACCCGATGTAGGGTTAATCGATTTTTTTGCGTTTGTTGTAGATAAATTGAAGGATTGCACGTGCGTCACCCGTTAAGTTCGGCTATTGTTGGCGCGCTTTAGTCATGGCGTGAGCAACATGCGAATTCTTACATTAAATTTTATAATGTGAAACTGCTTCCACGGCAGCAAGCGCATTGAACGTTAGAGCAAACAGCACCAGAAAAAACACCACGGACTAACGGTGGCAAATCCGTTTTCCGCAGTCTAATAACTTTTATATAAAGACAGTATTTCACGAAGCACGATTATATGTTTCTGAAAGCAATGTCTACTAAGGAGTCCCAACGTGATTAGCGTTTTCGACATGTTTAAGATCGGTATCGGCCCTTCCAGTTCACATACCGTGGGCCCGATGAAAGCCGGCAAACAGTTTGTCGACGATCTGATTGATAAAGGGTTGCTACCTTCTGTCACGCGCATTTCCGTCGATGTTTATGGTTCTCTCTCCCTCACTGGTAAAGGCCATCACACTGATATTGCTATCATCATGGGACTCGCAGGCAACATGCCTGATACCGTGGATATCGATGCAATTCCGGGTTTTATTCGCGACGTAGAGCAACGTCAGCGCCTGCTGTTGGCTCATGGCCAGCATGAGGTTGATTTTCCTCGCGAAGGCGGGATGAACTTCCGTAGCGATAACCTATCGCTGCATGAAAACGGCATGCAAATCCATGCATTTGCGGGCGAAAAATTGCTGTATAGCAAAACTTATTATTCTATCGGCGGCGGCTTCATCGTTGACGAAGAGCACTTTGGTAAAGATAGCGCGGGCGGCGTGACTGTGCCTTACCCGTTCCACTCCGCGCAAGAGCTGCTGGATCATTGCAAAGAGACAGGGCTGTCTATCAGCGGTCTCGTTATGCAAAACGAACTCGCGCTGCATACCAAAGATGAAGTTTATGCCTATTTTGGCGACGTTTGGGCAACCATGCAGGCCTGTATCGACCGTGGTCTAAATACTGAAGGTCTTCTACCTGGCCCACTGCGTGTACCGCGTCGTGCATCGGCGTTACGCCGTATGCTCGTCACCACCGACAAATACGACAAAGATCCGATGACGGTGATCGACTGGGTGAACATGTTTGCCTTAGCGGTTAACGAAGAAAACGCCGCCGGTGGCCGTGTCGTAACTGCGCCTACCAATGGCGCCTGTGGCATTGTTCCTGCCGTACTGGCCTACTATGACCACTTCATAGAGCCCGTCACACCAGACGTTTTCGTGCGCTACTTCTTGGCGTCCGGCGCTGTAGGTGCTCTGTACAAAATGAATGCCTCCATCTCCGGTGCTGAAGTCGGTTGTCAGGGTGAAGTCGGTGTAGCCTGTTCGATGGCCGCAGCGGGTCTGACAGAATTGATGGGCGGTAGCCCTGAGCAAGTGTGTATCGCGGCAGAAATTGGCATGGAGCATAATCTGGGCCTAACCTGTGACCCGGTTGCGGGTCAGGTACAAGTGCCTTGCATTGAACGTAATGCCATTGCGTCGGTGAAAGCCATCAACTCTTCACGTATGGCGCTGCAACGTACCTCAGAACCGCGTGTTTCGTTGGATAAAGTCATCGAAACCATGTACGAAACCGGTAAAGATATGAACGCGAAATATCGTGAAACTTCGCGTGGCGGCTTGGCGATTAAAGTTCAGTGTGATTAAGCCGTAGCTAAATTCGCGCAATAGCTAAAGTCATTTTAGATTGCGTTGATAAGCCTAAAGCCCTAAGCGTGCTATCAGTCAAACTGATAACGGCTTGGGGCTTTTTCATTCCCTACAAACAATTACTGCGCAAACTCTTGCCAAAATGCCTCCGGCGTCAAACCACCCAGTTTTTTCTGTGACCAGCGTTGATTATACTGTTCGCATATCTGCTGTAGATAATCATCAAGGCCAATATCCCCGACAGCAGGAATGAGCTCACTTAAGAAACACTCTAGTCGTAGCGTAATATCAGCGGTGTCGCTTGCTCTTAGCGTCAATGGTAACCCATGTTCAGCGCTCCATTGCTGTAATGGATGATCGGGTGACAATTCATTACCAAATAGCTTCTTATTTTCAGTCTCAACAGATTGTATAGCAGCCGGTGTGATTTTCATCATCGCCTCCAGCCAATGTACCACCAGCGTTGGAGATGCCCCTGCGTAAGCACGTGCGGCCATCCAGCCGCTCACCTCTTCTTGCGCCCACAGGATATGATGTTCGCCGCCGTCTTCAGGGAGCAAACTCACGCGCTGATAAAATAAACGTAGTTTTCCCACGTTCATTCCGGCCTTTACCGCTTTTTTGCCGCGCAGCTCTCGCGCCTCTAGCACGTTCATATGTGCCAATTCTGCACGCCGCATATAGCGGTCTAAACCCGCACGTGAAACACTTTGCTGCATCCCTGAATTAACCAACGTAACCAGCTCGTCGAGAGGGATCATCAGCTTTTGTCTCAGCCAGTTGATCAGCATGCTTTGCTCTGGTCTCAATACCTTGTGCACATTCTTCGGTGCCGTATGTTGATCGGCAACGCTTTGCCGCTGCCGCCAGCGACGCACCGTTGCAACCGAAATGCCGAGCTCTTGCGCTAGCACCCTATCGCTCTTATCAGACTGTTGGATATACCGCCGAACTCTGGGCGTGGTTGTCGCGTTAGCGTGTAGCTTAATTTCCATTTCAGATCTCCTTGAATGATCGAATTAATGATATCCAATCATGTGAGACTTGTTTGTTGTAACCGTCACATTGTGAACTAACGCAACTTTATCATCACCTCATTCACACATAATCGCCGCATTAAGATCCCGTTACTTCATCATTAAAAAGCAATTTACGGAGTTCTCTATGAGCAACGTTTTAGGATTTCTTGAGGCGAAACTGATGCCGCTGGCGGCTAAAGCTGCACAGCAGCGGCATCTGTGTGCAATACGTGGCGCTTACGTTTCATTTATGCCATTTATCATTGTCGGCTCCGTTTTACTGATCATTTCGTCATTTCCAAGCCAAAGCTATCAACAGTTTATGGCCGGCATGTTTGGCGCAACGTGGAGCAACATCGTTGAAATCCCGTTTAACGCCGTCTTCTCGACCATGTCGCTGTTCATCAGTTTTCTGGTCGCTTATCGGCTCGCGGAGCACTATGAAGAAGATCGCGTATCCTGCGGCATTTTAGCTCTGGTATCTTTCCTCATCCTGACGCCATTCATTAAGGTAGAGGCGCTCGGCAATATTACTGTGGTTCCCACTGAATGGATCGGCAGTAAAGGGCTGTTTGTCGCCATGATCGGTTCACTGCTATGGACCGAGCTATTTTGCTTCTTAAAGCGCAAAAAACTGGTTATCAAAATGCCGGAAGGTGTACCACCGGCGGTACAAGAATCTTTTGCGGCGTTGATACCGGCGCTGGTCGTGATCGTTCTGGTATTAGCCATTCGCATCCTTTTCGAACATACACACTACGAAACCATTCATCAGTTCATCTATCAAGTGGTTGCCACACCGGTGCGACATTTTGGTACCTCTTATATTGGTGCGCTGCTGACGGTGTTATCGATCACCATTCTATGGTCGGTGGGGATTAACTCCGGTTCAATGGTGAACGGCATTATTCGTCCACTATGGATGGAAAACCAAACCGACAACATCGCAGCCATTCAGGCAGGTGTCACACCACCGCACATTATCACCGAGCAATTTTTCGATATGGTCTGGATGGGCGGCGCAGGGGCTACGCTCTCGCTCGTGATTGCCATGCTCTTTTTCGCCCGCAGCAAAAGTATGCGTGAGGTTGCTCGATTAGGCGCTGGTGCCTCGGTATTTAACATCAATGAACCGATCCTGTTTGGCCTGCCTATCATCATGAACCCGATCATGCTGATCCCGTTTAACTTGGTTCCCTTGGTTCTGGTGACCGTTCAATACATCGCCATGAAAATCGGCATGGTTGCCGTTACCACCGGCGTGTTTATTCCTTGGACTCTACCGCCGGTCATCAGCGGGTTTATCGTCACCGGTCATATCAGCGGCAGCTTGATGCAAATCGTCAACCTGCTGATTGGGGCCATGCTGTATCTGCCCTTCCTACGCATTCTGGATAAACAATATTGCGTTGCAGAAAAACAATAGATTATGTCTGTTATACAAAGAATTAGGAGCTTTACATGTGGGGAATGATCGCGACATGGCGCATGGCGCTAGAAGGCATCACACACGCCAGCACCCTGCTGGCGAAGGGGGAAAAGTCAGCCAAAGCCGTGGTCAATGCCGTTGCCGACGTTGAGGATTTTCCATTTTATAAATCCGTGGGCTACGGTGGTTTGCCCAGCGAAAACGGTGAAGTTGAATTAGACGCCGCGTTTATGGATGGCGATACCTTAGCGTTTGGCGCCGTCGGCAACTTGGTCGATATTGCCAACCCCATTCGCGTGGCCCATGCGCTGAGTAGAGAACGGTTCAATAGTTTGCTGGTTGGCGTTGGTGCCCGTGAATGGGCGCTGAGTCAGGGATTTGCCGAAAAAACCATGCTCACCGAGCGCGCCATGCAACACTATCGCAAGCGCTGTCGAGAAACTATCGATCAGGGGCTTAGCCCCTACGATGGCCATGACACCGTCGGCATGATTGGGCTGGATACCCATGGTTCGATGAGTGTAGCAACGTCCACCAGCGGTTTATTCATGAAACGTCGTGGCCGACTGGGCGATTCACCTATCATTGGTTCCGGATTCTACTGTGATAGCCAAATTGGTGCGGCAACCGCCACCGGCGTTGGCGAAGATTTGATGAAAGGCTGCACTAGCTACGAGATTGTACGACGCATGGAAGGCGGAATGACACCGCAGGACGCCGCCGACTCGGTGATATTTGAGCTCGAAGACAAACTCATGGCGCGCTTTGGTCGCGTGGGGGATTTGTCCGTCGTTTGCATGAATAAACTGGGTGAATTTGGTGTCTCAACCAATATCAAAACATTTTCATTTGTTGTCGCCACGCGCGATCTTCCCCCTACCGTTTACCTCGCCGAGCGTCAATCCGACCGCACTCACTACGTCCCTGCCGATGAAGCATGGATGAATGACTATGCGGCGCGGATCCGCGCACCTATCGGAGAACCTCAATATGATTAAATCTCAGGTCATAAACGCTGCATCACATGCCGTCTTATCAAGTAAAGATAGCCACCTGATTTCCTTTGCTGGCAGTGCGCTGTTAACGCAGACCGAAATCGATGCCTCGCTATTATCGGCTCTGCAAAAAGACGCGGTACACTCCGTCGCCGATTGTGCCTACGGCTGCGCACCCTTTGGTCGAGTGACCTTATTGCCCAAGGATCATTGGCTAGATTCGATAACCACTAAGCTCCATGCCGCACTACGCCCTCTGTTACGTAAAACGGCATGTAGCGAACTTATTGTTGATTGCAGCCTGTGGGACACCAAAAAAAGCGCAGACCGCGCCATGCTCTCTTCATTGCTGATCTTCTTGTTTAATCTGGATTATCAACTGAGCGATTTAGGGCTCAAAACACGCACTGAGCCTGCGATTCGGATTAAACATATCTCCCTTTGCTGTCCGCCACAGGATCAAGCCGCGGTGGAGAAAATACGTTGCCAGGCTGAAGCCTCGGCTATTGGCATGATCGCCGCTCGACGTATCGCAGACATTCCCAGCGATACATGCACACCTGAATTTGTCGTAACCGAAATCGAGAAAATCATCGCGACCTATCGAACACTGCGCTGTGAGATTTTGGAAGAAACACAGATTGAGCGCCAAGGCTTAGGTCTGTTACATGCGGTGGGTAAAGGTGCAGCCAACCCTCCTCGATTGATGGTTCTACGCTATGAAGGCCGCGCCGACGGGCCATTCAGCGCCTATGTAGGCAAGGGAATTACCTTCGATACCGGCGGGCTGTGGCTCAAAGGCGGCGAAGGCATGTACACCATGAAATACGACATGTGCGGTGCCGCCAACGTCTTTGGATTACTACTCGCCGCCGCTGAAATGAAGCTACCAGTACGCTTAATTGGCGTCTTGGCACTCGCTGAAAATATGATAGGCCCAGAAGCCATGCGCCCAGGTGACGTTGTCACAAGCTATGCCGGCCTTAAGGTTGAAATTAACAACACCGACGCAGAAGGACGCCTTGTTTTAGCCGATGCCATTGCCTATGCCGGCCAGCTTACCTTAGACGATCAGCATCCTCAGTACATCATCGATATGGCAACGCTCACCGGTGCTGTCGTCAAAGCCTTAGGCTACGACCTCAGCGGGTTATGGAGCCAAAATGCTGAACTCAGCCGCAAGCTCATTCAAGCCGGGCTGCACGCACACGATGAGGTGTGGCCACTACCGCTCGACCCGCGCTTTGCGCCACAGGTTGAAAGCGCTATTGCCGATGTTTGCAATACCCCGACTAACAACGCCGCCATCAGCACGTCGGCGGCTTATTTCCTGAGCCGTTTCTGCCCAGCAGATATCCCTTGGGCGCACCTCGATATTAGTGGAACCGCGCTGTGGCGCGAAGGTGGCCGAAGCGTCGCCTCTGGACGCCCGATCCCTCTTTTAATGCAGCATTTGATAGAAGATTTGGAGAAATAATATGAAAAAAATTCTGTTGGTTTGTGATCTTGGTATGTCGACCAGTTTGATGGTTAAGAAAATGCTGGAGTCAGCTAAAGCACGCGGTATCGACGCTGAAATTTGCGCAAAATCAGTCCGTGATTACAAGACCTGTGCTGCTGATTTTGACGTCGCCTTATTAGGCCCGCAGATCCGCTATAAGCTGCCTGAATGCGAAAAAATCGCTCAGGAACACGGCAAGAAAATCGCCTGTATCGATATGATGGCCTACGGCACCATGAAAGGCGATAAGGTACTCGATCAGGCCTTAGCGTTGATTGAAGAGGTTTAAGTATGGATCTCGAAAATGAAGTGATGGAGCTCATTGCAAACTCTGGTTATGCACGTAGCTTAGTTTTTCAGGCCATTCGCTGCGCTCGTGAAGAAAAAGATTTTGCTCAGGCCGAAATCTACATGCAGCAGGCACAAGAGGCATTATCTTCAGCCCATCACGTGCAAACCAAACTGATCGAAATGGATGAAGGAACAGGAAAGATCCCTGTGCATTTGGTGATGGTTCACGCGCAAGATCATCTAATGAATGCCATTATGTTGATGGAATTAGGCCGTGAAATTATCGCCCTGCACCAACAATTCGCACGCTAAATGAACATCCCCCTTGCTAAAAGTAAGGGGGCTTTTAGCCCGTATCTGAGAAATTTATTAAAATCACTGACGTATTTCATAAAAAAACACGCCACTCTTACATCGGAATTTTCTCTAAGTCTGTATAGAAAACAGTAAGTTCTGCGTAGATAAATCCTAATTTAGCCGTTTTTTAATCACGTAACGGTTTTATTATCTTTACAATATCGACCTGCCATTGATATTTACGCTACTATCCGTCCACATTTTCTTTTCAATAGCTACACTTACGCAAAGAGTGAACAATTCATTGACTGTATGTTGGCTAGGATTTTCCTGTCAAAGGATGCTTGATGCGCTTCTCAAAGGTGGCAGTTAAAAAGTATCGCTTGTACCGTTTACTGCTCGCCGCTGGAGCAGGATTGTTTGCTTTTGCTATTTCCATGGGTGGACGCTACAGCCAAGAGCTAGATACCGTGCGCACCGCGCAGCACAAAGCCGCCCTCTCTGCCGTACAACAAATCGACCGCCTGCTTAACTCAGCCAATGAAATTTCAACTACCCACAACGAGCTGGTCAACAGCAGTTGCCCTCAGGCTCAGCCACGCTTGCTAAACATGTCAGTGCAGTTACAGACCGTACGGGCTATTTTGTTGGTTAAAAATGACGTTATTTTTTGCTCTAGCCTGTTCGGCCACCGCGACTATCAGCTCGATGTGATGTTTCCCACCTTTGCTAAGCCCGGTCATAACCTGATGCTTAAAGCCGCATTATTGGTTAAGCGTGGAAGCCCTACGCTGCTTTTTTGGGTGCCGACTCGCTCAGATCCTCACAGCGGCATGATTCACGTATTTCATATCGCCATGTTGTCGAGCTTCATTCTTGAGCCGCAAAAGCCCTATGTGAATTACATGGCTCTCAACGTTGAAGGACAGACGTTGATTTATGGCCAAGAGATGATCCGCCAAACGCGAGATATCACGGATAAACCCAGCGTCGCGCTGAATTCTGACCAATATGCTTATTCCGTGGGGGTTTTCTCCGATCCTGATTGGCAGCTCGCGCTGCGCTCACTTCCTCAGCACATTCCGCTTTCTCTGCTGGTCTTTTTACTCG
This sequence comes from Hafnia sp. CBA7124, assembly GCF_002355555.1. NCBI lineage: Bacteria > Pseudomonadati > Pseudomonadota > Gammaproteobacteria > Enterobacterales > Hafniaceae > Hafnia > Hafnia sp. CBA7124. The sequence continues at coordinate 2,390,856 of NZ_AP017469.1, forward strand.
CAGGGATTATTGTCTTTATGGTTTCGGCTAATCGGATGAATTTGGCCTATCACATTTCTTCGGCGATCCAGCGCAAGCAATTCCAGCTCTATTGCCAGCCGATTATTCAAAGCCAGAGTGGCGAATGTGATGGAGTGGAAATCCTGCTGCGTTGGTACGATGAGCGCCAAGGATGGATCTCACCGGATATCTTTATTCCTCTAGCCGAACAGCATGGCTTAGTTCAGTCGCTCACACGCCACCTTCTGTACACGCTAGAACAAAACAAGCACCTGTTTCCACAAACGCCTGATTTTTATATCAGTATTAATATTGCTGCCGAACATTTTGCTCAAGGCCAGCTTGCGCGCGATCTGCATAAACTGTGGTATCAATTTAATCCCGCAACAAAGCTTATGCTAGAACTCACAGAACGCTCGGAATTGCAGCCAGCGGATTATACTCAGCTAGCCCAACTGCGCGCGATGGGGGCATCTCTCGCGCTGGATGATTTTGGCACGGGGCACAGTTCATTGAGTTACCTGCAAAACCTGCATCCCGACGTACTGAAAATTGATAAGACATTCTGCGCAACCATTGGTACAGATGCCATCAATGCCAAAGTGCTCGGCAGCATTGTTGCATTGGGCAAAGAGCTCAAACTGAAGCTCATCGTTGAAGGGGTTGAGACTCGCCAGCAGGCTGATTATCTGCGCCAATTAGGCGTTTGTGCGATGCAGGGGTTTTACTTTGCACGTCCGATGCCGATTGCAGAGTTTCCGCAGTGGTTGGCTCAGCAATATGCCAAACCGAAGCAGGATGATTGATTAAGTCATTAAACTTCCCTCCCGTTTGGGAGGGAAGTATTAACTGTAACTAGGAACCGGCTGTTATTCCTCTTCGTACTCATCAGGCATTTTAATACGCTCAATGTGAATCAGCTCAATGCGGTAGTCTTTAACTTCCATAACTTGGAAGCGGAGACCGTGCAGATCTAATTTCTCGCCGGCCTGCGGCATCTGATCGAAATGAGCCAACAGCAAACCGGCCACCGAAGCGCAATCTGATGAAGATTCGCTGACTAAGCCATCCCAGCCCAGCATTTGCTCCAAGGTATGCAGGTCGGTACCGCCTTTTACTAACCAGCCATTTTCCTGTTTGATGACATCTAGCGTTTCATCTTCATCTGGGAATTCCCCCGCAATCGCTTCTAATACGTCCAGCGGCGTCACCAAGCCTTGAACCATACCGAATTCGTCGCTCACGATGACTAACCGCCCTTTTGCCTGACGCAATACATCTAGCACGTTAATTACGTCCAAACTTTCCAGCACCACAATCGGCGCGCTTTTCGCGGCATATTCAGCCACGGAGATCCCTTCGTCCAACGCCACCAGCAGATCTTTGGCGCGGACAATGCCAATCAACTGGTCTAACTCACCATCACAAACAGGGAACAGGCTATGAGGCGTTTCCAGGAGCTGGCTGCGAATTTCCTGCGGCGTGCGCTGGCAATCTATCCAAGTAATTTCATTACGCGGCGTCATGATGGTACGCAAAGATCGTGAAGCCAGCGTCAGCACGCCGCTAATCATGTAGCGCTCTTCGGCGGCAAAAGTCTCTTCTTCTTTGGTAGCGACCACGTCTTCGCTACGGTGCCCATTTTGCTTATCTTTCTTACCGCCCATCATACTGATGATGGCCTCGGCAGTACGCTGGCGCATTGGGAGACGACGCTCATGTTTGATGTGATTACGACGCGCAATTTGGTTAAACATTTCGATAAGAATTGAGAAACCGATTGCCGCGTACAGATAACCTTTCGGAATATGCAGGCCGAAACCTTCTGCCAACAAACTCAAACCAATCATCAGCAGGAAGCTTAAACATAGCACCACGACGGTAGGATGTTCGTTCACAAAATTGGTCAGCGGCTTAGACGCCAGCAGCATAATCGCCATCGCAATCACAACCGCACACATCATTACCGGCAAGCTATCGACCATGCCCACGGCCGTAATCACCGCATCAAGCGAGAACACCGCGTCAAGAATGACGATCTGCACCACCACCGACCAGAAACTGGCATATCCACGGTTGTTCACCTCATGGGTCTGCCCTTCCAGCCGTTCATGTAACTCCATGGTGGCTTTAAACAGGAGGAACAGCCCTCCGACTAGCAAGATTAAATCTCGCCCTGAAAAGCTAAAATCACCTACGCTAAATAACGGACGGGTTAGCGTTACCATCCAAGAGATGACGGACAATAGCCCCAATCGCATCAGCAGCGCTAAAGAAAGGCCAATGATACGCGCCTTATCACGCTGTTTCGGCGGTAGCTTGTCTGCCAGAATTGCAATGAATACCAGATTATCTATGCCCAGAACAATTTCGAGAACCACCAGCGTGAGTAACCCCACCCAAATTGACGGATCGAGTAAAAATTCCATGTTTTATTCCGCGTTAATGTGAAAAGAGAATTGTTGAACGGCAACAGGATCTTGCTGTGCACGACGTTTCAGCCCGTTTGCAAACTGGCTAAAACCAAGATTTGATTCCCAAAGACCTGCAATAAAACGCAAAACATGAGGAAACCATGCATTCAGCAAAGACAAGCCACGGAACAAAACATCACCGGGCATAAAGAATAGTGTAGAGAATAGCGAAGAAATTAAAGGGCGTCGGGGACGGTCCATACGGTGGGTTTAACCCAATACTCCTGACAGTGACAAGAAACTTTATGCTAACAAGAAATAAAGCTATCCAAAAGAGCATCAGCGCACACATTTTGTCATTTTTTGTCAATACTCTGTTACTCATATTGCGCACAAATCCAGCATCTAAATATTTCTTATAATTTACATGTGCTAATAGCAGATGGTCGTCACATAAATTATTTTTTTACTGACTAAAATAAATCTCGCTAAAGAAGATTTGGGATTTTTCGCCTGAATCGATTCATGAAGCTAACTGATTGATACTTAAGACACTTAGCATTCATCAGTGAGATCCAAGAATTATTTGGCGAGCAGTTACTCCACAAGGACGTATCTACAAACGGTTTTTTGACTTAATTCCATGCTGAGAAAGTGAGTTATTTCACACCGTAAAAGCATGCTAGCAAGTAGAGAGGAGGTAGCGAGTGAGTATTGCTATTATCATCGGCACTCACGGGGCAGCGGCTGAGCAATTGCTCAAAACCGCAGAAATGCTGCTAGGCGAACAAAGCAACGTCGCCTACATCGATTTCGTTCCCGGTGAAAATGCTGAAACGTTAATTGAAAAGTACAACGAGAGATTGACCCATCTGGATACCAGCAAGGGCGTGATCTTCTTGGTTGATACTTGGGGCGGAAGTCCTTTCAATGCGGCAAGCCGTATTGTCACGGACAAAGAGCACTATGAAGTCATTACCGGCGTCAACGTTCCGATGCTGGTAGAAACATTCATGGCTCGCGACGATGACCCTAGCTTTGACGAGTTGGTTGCATTAGCGCTGGAAACAGGCCGTGAAGGCGTCCGAGCTCTGCGCGCAAAAGAACCTGAAGCTGCCAAACCACAGCCAAAGCCGGCTGCGCCAAAAGCACCTCAGGCTCCGATGAGCCCAGAAGACCACATGAAGATCGGTTTAGCACGTATCGATGACCGTTTGATTCATGGTCAGGTTGCTACTCGCTGGACAAAAGAAACTAACGTGAGCCGCATCATCGTTGTCAGTGACGAAGTTGCAGCTGACCACGTTCGTTCCACCCTGCTAAAACAGGTTGCTCCTCCAGGCGTTACCGCTCACGTGGTTGACGTCGAAAAAATGATCCGTGTTTATAACAACCCCGCTTATGGTCGCGACCGTGTCATGCTGCTTTTCACTAACCCAACCGACGTGGTTCGTTTAGTCGAAAATGGTGTGAACATCACTACCGTAAACATTGGTGGTATGGCGTTCCGTCAGGGCAAAACCCAGATCACCAACGCAGTATCCGTAGACGAGAAAGACATCGAAGCATTCAAAAAACTGGATGCACGCGGCATTGAATTGGAAGTCCGTAAGGTCTCCAGCGATAGTCGTCTGAAGATGATGGAATTAATCAATAAAATGAACTAACGCTGAATCGCGCACTTGCCGATTCGTGTTTTTAAACTCAGCTCTTTGGTTAGAGGAGAAGTGCAATGGAGATTACAACTCTTCAGATTGTACTGATATTTATTGTTGCGTGTATTGCAGGGATGGGTTCCATCCTTGATGAATTCCAGTTTCACCGTCCACTAGTAGCTTGTACCCTGATCGGTATCGTTCTGGGTGACATGAAAACCGGTATTATTATCGGTGGTACTCTGGAAATGATCGCTTTGGGTTGGATGAACATCGGTGCAGCTGTTGCACCCGATGCGGCACTGGCCTCCATCATCTCCACCATTCTGGTTATCGCCGGTGGGCAAAGCGTTGGTGCAGGTATCGCACTGGCCATTCCATTGGCAGCAGCAGGTCAGGTTCTGACCATCATCGTTCGTACTATCACCGTGGGCTTCCAGCACGCGGCTGACGGCGCGGCCGAGCGTGGCGACCTGCGTGCGATTAGCGTTCTGCACTGCTCTGCGTTAATTCTGCAGGCAATGCGTATCGCGATCCCTGCGGTTGTTGTTGCAATCTCTGTAGGTACTGATGCTGTTCACACCATGCTGAATGCAATCCCTGAAGTCGTGACCTCTGGTCTGGCTATCGCGGGTGGCATGATAGTCGTTGTTGGTTATGCGATGGTTATCAACATGATGCGTGCTGGCTACCTGATGCCTTTCTTCTATTTAGGTTTCGTTACCGCTGCGTTCACTAACTTCAACCTGGTTGCGTTGGGTGTTCTGGGTCTGATGATGGCTATTCTGTATATCCAACTCAGCCCTAAATACAACAAATCTCAGGTTGTACAAGTTGCTGCCGGCAATAACGACCTTGATAACGAATTAGACTAGGAAAGGGTGAGAGAAATGGTTGATACAACATCATCAGTTGCAACTCCAAAAACTGAAACGAAACTCACCGCAGGCGATCTGCGCGGCGTATTCCTGCGCTCTAACCTGTTTCAAGGTTCTTGGAACTTTGAACGTATGCAAGCATTGGGTTTCTGTTTCTCCATGGTGCCGGTTATCCGTCGCCTGTACCCAGAGAATACAGATGAACGCAAGCAAGCAATCAAGCGTCATTTAGAATTCTTCAACACACATCCATACGTTGCGGCCCCTATCTTGGGTGTTACAGCGGCAATGGAAGAACAGCGTGCAAACGGCGCTCCGATCGACGATGGTGCCATTAACGGTATCAAAGTAGGTCTGATGGGGCCATTAGCCGGTGTGGGTGACCCAATTTTCTGGGGTACTGTACGTCCTGTATTTGCAGCGTTAGGTGCAGGTATTGCGATGACAGGTAGCCTGTTGGGCCCTATCCTGTTCTTCGTTCTTTTTAACCTAGTTCGCCTGCTGGTTCGTTACTACGGTGTAGCTTACGGTTATAAGAAAGGTGTTGATATCGTTAGCGATATGGGCGGTGGCTTCCTACAGAAACTGACGGAGGGGGCATCGATCCTGGGTCTGTTTGTTATGGGGGCCTTGGTTAACAAGTGGACGCATGTCAACATTCCACTTGTGGTATCCCGCATCACTGACCAAACCGGTCACACCACGGTAACCACGGTTCAGACCATTCTGGACCAGTTGATGCCTGGCCTGATCCCACTGCTGCTGACCTTCGGCTGTATGTGGCTGCTGCGTAAGAAAGTCAACGCACTGTGGATCATTATCGGCTTCTTCTTCATCGGTATCTTCGGCTACTGGATCGGTCTGCTCGGTCTGTAATCGTATGAATAGCCGGATAGGGTTCGCCCTATCCGGCTTTTTTATTTTGTGTTTGGAGTATTCATGTCTTTAACTGATATCGCACTGCTGGCTTTTATCCTGCTGTTCATTCTTTACGCCGTCTATGATGAAATCATCATGCCAAGGCGCAACGGAAAGACACTATTGCAGGTTAATTTAAAACGTCGTAATAAAGCCGATAGTGGAATATTTGTTGGATTGTTAGCCATTCTCGCTTATCAAAATATAAATAATAACGGTTCTCACTTCACGACGTGGTTACTCTTTACTCTCGCCATTATCGCTATCTATGTTTTTTATATTCGCTGGCCAAAAATCTTATTTAAAGAAACCGGTTTTTATTACGGTAATGTTTTTATTTTATACAGCCGCATAAAAAATATGAACATGTCCGAAGACGGTTATCTGGTGATTGATTTAGAGAAGCGTAGGCTACTGATTCAAGTCGCTAAAATGGACGATCTGGACTTAATATTGAAGTTTTTCGTTGAGCAGAAATAACGAATAAATCCCGCCATTAATGAGATTCAGTATATTAATACTGCTATTTGTACTGAATCTCACAGCGACTTAGAACATTATTATCCCTCTGCTGCAACCCACTTAATAATAATTATCATTAGCATTGATTTCCCCTGCAAAATATGCCGTTGTTATTCTTTAAAGAAATAGAGTATGATCGCTTCCGTCAATTTGGGGAGTAGCCGGCGTTCTTGCTGATTAATATTCAGTTTTTGAGCGCGCTCGTGTCAACATACTCGTTCCTGGCATGGAACGTGGTGCGAGCAGCCCGCTTGCTGATTATCAGCATTATAAGCGCGGACAGGCGAGACCATAGACACGTAGCTCCGTCGTATGGTTGGGGGTGGGCTGCGTGTATATGGAACACCCGGCCGAGTATTTTTCATGAATTTATCCGCAACAGTTATCCTCGCTTTCGGCATGTCCATGGACGCTTTCGCTGCGTCAATTGGCAAAGGTGCCGCTCTGCACAAGCCTCGTTTCCGTGAAGCATTCCGTACTGGTCTTATTTTTGGTGCCGTAGAAGCGATTACCCCACTCATTGGTTGGGGAATTGGTCTACTGGCCAGCAAGTTCATTATGGAATGGGATCATTGGGTCGCCTTTGCCCTGCTCTTCGTGCTAGGCAGCCGTATGGTTTATGAAGGCTGGAAAGGCAATCATGATGAAAATGCTGAGCCGGTGCGCCGTCACGGATTCTGGCTACTCGTCACCACGGCGATTGCAACCAGCTTAGATGCGATGGCTATCGGCGTTGGATTAGCCTTCCTGCAGGTCAATATTCTCCACACCGCGATGGCGATTGGTTTAGCCACGATGATTATGGCGACCTTGGGCATGATGATTGGCCGCTTTATTGGCCCACTGTTGGGAAAACGTGCAGAGATTTTAGGCGGCGTGGTACTAATCGGTATAGGTTTCTCAATTTTACATGAGCATATCGGCCCCTTCTTCTAAGAATCAACCAAATAAAAAAGCCCGCATGAAGCGGGCTTTTTTATTTCAATCAGACGCTTAATCACGGCGATATACACGAATAGCAAAATCGGTTTCACACTCAAATTCTATGCTGCTTCTCAATGCCTCAGCCACATCAGGCGTTGCTCGCCAAGCAAACGGTGTCATTTGCAGCAAATTGGCGGCCTGCTCACCCGGCAACATCATGGTATACGTCAGTTGTTGATCATCGATGAGAGTAAACCCTTCAAACGACTCTGTGTTTTCTGCGTGCAACTGCACCGTGTCATAAACTTGTGCTTTAAGCTGATAGAGATGGCGCGGAGCCGGTGACACTGTCACAAGAATGCCTTCAGGAGCAACAACGCGAGCTAGTTCTTCCGCCTTACATGGCGCATAGATTCGAACCACGGCATCCATCGAAGCATCGGCGTATGGCAAGCGATGGCTTGAAGCAACACAGAATGACACCGTCGGGTAGCGTTTAGCCGCATACCGAATAGCAACCTTGGCAATATCCAGTCCAAAAACCGCAATATCCCGCTCACTAAACTGTTTTGCCAGTTCAGAGGTGTAATATCCCTCTCCGCAGCCAATATCGAGAATACGGCGGGTTTGAGGCGCCATATGCGCCTTAATCGCGTGACAAACGGCGTCACGCAGTGGCTGATAGTAGTTTTGATCCAAAAATGCACGCCGTGCCTGCATCATTTCAGTACTGTCTCCCGGCTGCTTGGAGTGTTTGTGCTGAACAGGCATCAGATTTACGTATCCCTCTTTTGCACAATCAAACTGATGATTATTGGCGCAACGCCACTGATGATCGTTTTTTTCCAGCGGTTGCTGGCAAAGAGGACACTGATAAGGCATTGGATTTTCCGCATACAGACGTTAAAGCGCAACAGTCTAAATAACGCCAGTCAGCGATGCAACCGGCTAAGCATGTCCAAGTCACAGCAAAACGCGTTATCCCCTTTTCTATCACACCAATAATCCCTAAGCTGAAGTCCTCAAGTTTGATAAATGTTTAATAGGACAGCGTATGACAATCTTAGGTTGGCACAGCATCCCTAATATTCGTTATGGATTTGGTCACAAGACCGCATTAATGCCAACAGCTTTAATTCCTCATCGGGCAACTATGCCTGAGAAAAAGCAGGTGCATGGTATCCGCGTGGTGGATGTGACGATACCTAATCAGGAGTGCGGAGAATGTGATGCGCTTTATACGAGCCAGCCAAACATCCTGCTGACCATTCTTACCGCTGACTGCCTGCCTGTGATTTTCAGTCGCCAAGACGGCAAAGCTATTGCGGTGGCACATGCTGGCTGGCGTGGACTCATAGACGGCGTTTTAGAGCAAGTTGCGAAGCGTATTTCACAAGATGATGATATATCACAGTGGATGGCCGCTATTGGCCCTAGCGCAGGGGCATGCTGCTATGAAGTGGATGAACCGTTGGTCGAGCGGTTTCATCAAGCGCTGCCTTATGAGTCAGCATTGATTTCACCCCGCTTCCGGCATTTGGATCTCGTGGCTATTGCACAGGCCAAACTTCGTGGTCTTGGATTCGCTCATGTCGAAAACCTATCCGAATGCACAATTTGCACCCAAGAACGTCAGCCTGAAGCAATTAACTATTTCCGCTATACCAGTTTTCGGCGCAATGCACATCGGCGCGAACGAGAGCCTGAGCATCCTGGAATCAAAGGCCGTAATCAGTATTCCGGCTTAATCATCCTACCCTAACGCCCCCACCTCAAATTTCAGGCATAAAAAAACCCGCATAAAGCGGGTTTTTAACAGCTGACGCTGTCTTAGATTGCAGTTACGTTAACTGCAGATGGGCCTTTCTGGCCATCTTGGATTTCAAACTCAACGTGCTGACCTTCAGCCAGAGTTTTGAAACCGTTACCCTGGATTGCAGAGAAGTGTACGAACACGTCTTTGCTGCCGTCAGCCGGGGTGATGAAACCGAAACCTTTAGCTTCGTTGAACCACTTTACTTGACCTTTGATCTTAGCCATCTTGAGTATTTCCTTTGGATTGTTTAAACCGCCCTAGGGCGTTAGATAGACAAACTAGAGTCGTTACTGCTTGAGGCACTAAGATAAGAATCGGCAGAGAAGTGGTAGTCAACGCTATGGTTTTTACTCAGAACTTCTTTACTGAAAATGCCACACATATACAGAACTGTACCTCGTTTTACCCAGATGCGTTATCACACACTACGTATTCAATGGCAAGCCATTTTTATCCAGTGAACGACACGTCGCACAGAAATAAAACGGTCGGCGGAAAACTAAGCAAATTTGTGCCAAAAACTGTTGCCACTCGCAGAATTATCTGCTGCATGAAACTGCTTATTTAAGCACCGATTTATGCCGTTCTCCATCTCCTCCGTCGCTACCTTTTTACGCTATTCTGAACGGAGAGTCACCTATTCCGACGATGAAATTAACTAATAATGAGTACGAAAATTGAATGTGTGATGCATAATACGATTCTACGGGGATTTATTGCAGTAACGGCAGGGAGTTTGCTAAAAAATTGTTACATTTCTATCGCATTTTATAACGCGATGGTGTCTTGGTATAGCTTGAAACCAGAGACGCGCCGCTTCCCTCCCTTCTCAAATCCACTAAAAGAACAAACTTTCAGGCTAACATCATGTAGTATCACTGCTTTCTGAGCACAAAAATCCATAATGCCATTAAGCTACCAATGCGAATTTGATAAGTTTTTTGTGTCCATTATTGGCCCATTTTCGATTCAGGAAAATCTGTATTTTTCCTGTTGTTTATACTTCATTCAACTTTGCCCACAATCCTATGATATAATTTATTTCTAACTATAAAAGACTTGCTTCGATATAATTCTTCGATCGCGCCTCTCTGCTAAAAGACTTCCCAAATTAATAACAAGATATTACCGAGAATAATAATGAAACTAGTGAAAACAGGTCGCCTGTATATTGGTTGTCTATCGCTATTGGCGCCTGCCTTTGTTTTTGCGCAAACACCAATAACAACCAACGAATCACCTGAGTCACACGCAAAAACGCAGCAAGACAGCAGTTTTTGGGGCTCGTTTACCGATCAAGTCAAGCAAACTTGGGATGCCGATAATTACGAATTATATGTACCACTAAACACTTGGCACAACCGCGCCATGTATGACAAAGAAAAAACCGACAGATACAACGAACGCCCTTGGGGCGCGGGTTTTGGCGTCTATCGTTACGATGAAAACGATAACTGGCACTCATTGTATGCCATGGCGTTCAAAGACTCTCACAATAAAATTGAGCCTATTATCGGCTATGGTTTTGAGTGGATGTGGATCCCCGGGGACCGCGACGGCTGGCGCTTTGGCGCAGGATATACGGCCAGCATCACGGCTCGTGATGATTATTCTTACATCCCTATCCCACTTGTATTGCCTTTAGTTTCGATTGAATACAATCGTTTATCTATTCAAACAACGTATATTCCAGGAACTTACAATAACGGAAATGTCTTATTTACATGGATGCGTTGGAAATTTTAATTAATAACCTTAGATAGATTAAGCTTATAAAAAAAGGAGCCATGCGGCTCCTTTTTCGTTAGAGAATATTTTTATTTAATCGGCAGCTTTATATCTTTAAACATTGCCTCAATTTCTTCATTTGAACGCAATGCAACCGCGGTATCAACAACGTCTCGTGTCAAATGTGGTGCAAAACGTTGGATGAAATCATACATGTAGCTACGCAGGAACGTACTGCGGCGGAAACCGATTTTTGTTGTGCTAAAGGTAAAGATATCGCTGGTATCCACCGTGACCAAATCGGGATCCTGAACAGGATCGACCGCCATATTCGCAATAACCCCAACGCCTAACCCCAAACGCACGTAGGTTTTAATCACATCGGCGTCGGTTGCAGTAAACACGATCTTAGGTGTCAGACCTGCACGATTAAAGGCCGTATCCAACTCTGAACGCCCCGTAAAACCAAAGGTATAGGTAACAATAGGATATTCAGCCAGCTCTTCAATGGTGATTGAGGTTTTCCCAGCCAATGGGTGATCGGGCTTCACCACCACGGCGCGATTCCAGTGGTAACAAGGCAACATGATCAAATCATCATAAAGATGCAGGGCTTCGGTCGCGATAGCAAAATCGGCGTTCCCTTTAGAAACTGCTTCCGCAATCTGCGTCGGGGAGCCTTGATGCATATGCAGAGACACGCGTGGGTAACGCTCGATAAAACCTTTAATTACCGGAGGCAAAGCATAACGCGCTTGCGTATGCGTCGTAGCCACATACAGCGATCCTTTATCTGGATAGGTATGTTCCCCTGCAACAGCTTTGATGGCATCAACTTTGGATAAAACTTCACGCGCAATGCGGATAATTTCTTGTCCTGCTGGCGTGACCTGCGTCAGATGTTTTCCACTGCGGGAAAAGATCTGGATACCTAATTCATCCTCGAGCATTCGTACTTGCTTACTAATACCCGGCTGAGAGGTATACAGGCCTTCTGCGGTCGATGACACATTTAAATTGTGGTTCACTACTTCCACAATGTAACGAAGCTGCTGCAATTTCATAGCTAATACCATCCTAGGTTGAAACTTAACGCGATGGCAGTCTGGATAGGAGCACCCCTTGGCAATAGGCTTACACTCAAGCCTTGGGCTTTCTGTGCCGATTTAAACCCGTTTTGCCCTACATTGACCGCAATGTTAATAACTCAACAATCATTTAAATTGCTTTTATATAACCACTATATCATTTTGAGCCGACCTGTATAGGTCTGGTAACAAGATCATAACGAATTATTTATGGAATTAATTAAAGTCTCGATAGCATTCGCATTTAGGCTTTAAGCTAAAAAACTAGGTCGCTTGTCTTGATACAAAGATGAATAGTTATGCAAATTAACGCGCAATTTTTGGCATCACAGATTTTGGTTTTTGCATAAAAAAACCGGTCAGTAATCCTGACCGGTTTTAACCACTTTTTAGCGAAAAAGCGTTAGATTATTTCTTAGTTTCAACCCATTTTCCGTCAACGAAAAATGCGGTCCAACCTGTCGCTTTGCCGTCTTTTTCTGAAGAGACATATTGCTGTTTAGTCTTACGACTGAAACGCACCATCGTCTTGTTACCTTCAGGGTCTTTCTGCGGTGCATCGGCCAGATAGCTCAACTTTTCAGGTAAGCGATCTTTGAAACGAGCTAACTCTTCCACCAGAGGTGCACGCGTCTCACGCGATTTAGGGAAGGTATTCGCCGCCAAGAACACACCCGCAGCGCCATCACGCAGCACGAAGTAAGCGTCTGACTTTTCACACGGCAATTCAGGCAGCGGCACCGGATCTTCTTTCGGTGGTGCTACGTCGCCGTTACGCAGGATCTTACGGGTGTTCTTGCACTCTTCGTTGGTACATGCCATGTACTTACCGAAACGCCCCATTTTCAAGTGCATTTCAGAACCACATTTTTCGCACTCAACGATCGGGCCATCGTAGCCCTTGATGCGGAACTCACCCTCTTCGATCTCGTAGCCGTCACACGCTGGGTTGTTACCACACACGTGCAGCTTGCGCTGATTGTCGATCAGGTAACTGTCCATCGCCGTGCCGCACTTGGCACAACGGCGCTTAGCGCGCAATGCGTTGGTTTCAGCATCATCGCCTTCCAGCACGTTCAGCACTTCGGCTTCTGGCACCAGATTGATCGTGGTTTTGCAACGCTCTTTCGGCGGTAGCGCATAGCCAGAACAACCCAAGAAAACGCCGGTGCTTGCGGTACGAATTCCCATCTGACGTTCACAGGTTGGGCAAGCAATGCTGGTCAGAACCATTTGGTTCGGACGCATACCGCCTTCTTCTGGATCTTTTTCAGCGACTGAAAGCTGTTTGCTGAAGTCTTGGAAGAAACCATCAAGCACGTTTTTCCAGTCTTCTTTGGCGTTCGCAACCTGATCGAGCCCATTTTCCATGTGCGCGGTGAAGTCATAATTCATCAGCTCACGGAAATTTTCTTCCAAGCGATCAGTGACAATCTCACCCATTTTTTCAGCGTAGAAACGGCGGTTGTCCACACGCACATAGCCACGATCCTGAATGGTTGAAATGATTGCCGCATAGGTAGAAGGACGACCGATGCCCCGTTTCTCCAACTCTTTAACCAACGATGCCTCGCTAAAGCGAGCCGGTGGTTTGGTGAAATGTTGGCTAGGTAAGAGCTGCTGCAACGTCAATTCACTACCAATTTCGACAAATGGCAATGTACGATCTTCGTCACCTTTACGCAGCTGAGGCAGAACTTTAGTCCAACCATCAAAGCGTAAAGTACGGCCTTTCGCTTTCAACGTATAATCACCCGCTTTCACGGAAATCGTGGTTGAATCGTATTTTGCCGGTGTCATCTGACAAGAAACAAACTGGCGCCAGATCAGCTGATAAAGCTTCTGAGCATCTGCTTCCATGTCTTTTAACTGTTCAGACAGCACGTTCACATCAGAAGGACGAATCGCTTCATGTGCTTCCTGCGAGTTGTCTTTGCTCGCGTAGGTATTTGGCTCTTTCGGCATATACTGCTCGCCGAAGTTTTCACCGATATACTCACGCACCATGCTTACCGCATCCTGACTCAGGTTAGTGGAGTCAGTACGCATATAGGTGATATGACCGGCTTCATACAGACGCTGGGCCATCATCATGGTTTTCTTCACGCCAAAGCCAAGACGCGTGCTTGCGGCCTGCTGCAACGTGGAAGTAATAAACGGCGCAGAAGGCTTGCTACTGGTTGGCTTATCTTCACGATCTAAAACCGTGTAATGCGCATTCTCAAGCGCCTTCACGGCGGTCTGAGTTTGATCGCCATTAACCGGTTTGAACGGTTTGTCTTTGTGATGCGTAACCTGCATTTGCAGAGCAACGGCATTCTTGTCGTTCAGATCGGCACGCAGTTCCCAATATTCTTCAGGAACAAACGCTTTGATCTCACGTTCACGATCGACAACCAAACGTACAGCAACCGACTGAACACGACCGGCAGATAGCCCACGGGCAATTTTTTTCCACAGCAGCGGAGAAACCATGTAGCCCACAACGCGGTCCATAAAACGGCGCGCCTGCTGTGCGTTAACACGGTCGATATTTAATTCGCCGGGTTTATTAAATGCCTGCTGAATCGCGTTCTTAGTGATTTCGTTAAACACCACGCGGCTATAACGACTTTCGTCGCCGCCAATCACCTCACGTAAATGCCACGCGATGGCTTCCCCTTCGCGGTCAAGGTCGGTTGCGAGATAAATGTGGTCAGCTTTTTCAGCTAATGTTTTTAACTCAGCAACAACTTTTTCTTTACCGGGGAGTATTTCGTATTGCGCTTTCCAGCCGTGATAAGGATCAACGCCCATACGATTAACCAGCGCTTCACGCTCATTCTTTTTGACTTTAGGCTTCGCTTTATCTTCAGCGGAGGCTGCGCCCTTTTTACTGGCTGAACCACTGGTCGGCAAATCGCGGATATGACCAACGCTGGACTTAACCACGTAGTCATTACCCAGATACTTATTTATCGTTTTAGCTTTTGCCGGGGACTCAACTATTACGAGAGCTTTACCCATAATTACCTTTACCTGAATGAATCCTTCTGTCTCCAGAAGCCTTTGTTCGCCATTATCATAGCGATTGAAAAATTCTTTTTTATATTGCGGCAGACCGCGCTGAGATCAAGCCATTTTTTGATAAATCGCTTCTAACTGCTCAACACGACTGCAATTTGCGGCACCAAAAACAGAAGCGACGCACTCGCAACCTTATGACATGCGGAACTTTTATTCAAAACGCCAATCTTTCATTCCGCCAAAGGTCAGAAAACCCATCACTCTACCGGATTGAGAACATCACGCAACTTAATTAGCACGGAATGGAGATTTTTACCAATTATCGGCCAAAACTTAGATCAAAATAACGCGATAATTTGCGATACCCCTAGCGTACGCAGTACTATATTAGGCAGTGTTATTAATAGACGACGTCATTTGTTGGAGAACGAAAAATGTTCGGTGAAACAACCCCAATCAAACGTGAAGCTCTACTGGCAGAAGCAAACCAAATCATTAAAGAGCACGAAGATTATATGCAGGGTATGGAAGCGACCGAAGTCGAGCAAAAAGGCGACGTATTAGTATTCCGTGGCGAGTTTTTCCTCGACGAAGACGGAATTCCAACCCGTAAAACGACCGCCGTGTTTAATATGTTCAAACATCTCGCTCATGTATTATCTGAAAAATATCATTTAGAAGATTAATTCATCATTCTGAATTAAATAGTTAAAAAAATGCCCCTTTAAAGGGGCATTTTAATTTCATTAACGTTACTCAATGTTAACAATATTCTCTTATATATCGTAACGCTGGCTACGTTGCCACCAACGTAACATCAGACGATCGGCACTGTTCGCGGCACTATTGGTGAAGCGATCCATCATGCGTTTACGACGGGTATAACGCACACCGATCACGTCATGATTTTCCATTTCAGCAATCAACAGATCGTCGCTGGTACCAACGGAGTCGACCAAACCTTTCTCTTTCGCTTGGATCCCATACCAGTGTTCGCCGGTTGCGACGGAATTAATATCCAGTGAAGGTCGCTGCTGGCTGACAAACTCTTTGAACAGCTCATGGGTTTCATTCAGCTCTTCGCGGAATTTTTCACGCCCCTGCTCGGTATTCTCGCCCAACAGCGTCAGTGTGCGTTTGAACTCTCCGGCCGTATGCAGCTCCACGTCGATATCATTCTTCTTCAGCCAACGGTTGAAGTTAGGGATTTGAGCCACAACGCCGATTGAGCCAATAATAGCAAAAGGTGCGGCGACAATGCGGTCAGCGACACAAGCCATCATATAGCCACCGCTCGCGGCGACTTTATCCACCGCAACGGTTAATCGCACGCCCGCCTGACGTAAACGTTGTAGTTGGGAAGCGGCTAAGCCGTAGCCATGCACTACGCCACCGGGGCTTTCCAAGCGCAAGAGAACTTCATCACCCTGCTTAGCGGCAGCCAGTACAGCGCTGATCTCTTCGCGTAACGAACTCACCTCATGGGCGTCCATACTTCCTTTGAAATCGAGCACATACAGGCACGGTTTTTCTTTCGCCGCAATGCCCTGTTTGACCTCGGCTTTACGCTGCTTTGCTTTCTCTTTATCCTGCTTTTTCTGCTGCTTATACCACGCTTTTAAGGCGCTATCGTCCATGCGTGCTTCCTGCATACTGCGCTGCATATCACGATACTGCTCGCCTAAATCCGTTAGCAGTAATTCTCCGCGGCTCGCTCCCTTTTTATGTCGCAGGCTGACAAACAACACAATCAATGCCCCTATTGCGATCACAAAGGTCATCACCTTCGCCAAAAATAGGCCATACAAGGATAACCACTCCACATTCACCGCCTTGTTTAAGATTTTCTGATACAACTTATATTAGCGTTATTCCACTGTAACGCGTCCGCCAGTATGTAACATACTGGCGGACGCGTCATTTTCAAGAGGCTTATACGTAAAGTCCCTGTAAATTCAGCACATAATGTCCGCTCTAGGAACAATACCATTGACCAGCAACCGTGCAATAGGTCAAGATCGGCGACTATTGGTTACAGCAAATAAACAATTTAGTCATAACTTGCCGACCCAGCCGAAAAGCCTTGATGCTAAAGCGGCGTGAGGAAATACAACATGCACTATCAACCACAGCCTGAGCTTTTGCAAAACCGCATTATTCTTGTAACCGGCGCGGGAGACGGAATTGGCCGCGAAGCGGCACTGACCTACGCTCGCCACGGCGCACAGCTGATTCTACTTGGTAGAACGCTGAGTAAGCTTCAGGCCGTGCAGGAACAAATACGCCAGCTTGGTTTGTCGCCTGCGACCATCGTTCAATTCGATCTGTTAATGGCGAAGCCCGCCGACTATCAGAAACTCGGCGCAGAATTGGCCTCTGCCTATCCCTATCTCGATGGCGTATTAAACAACGCCGGTTTGCTCGGCACTATCAATCCTTTAGCGGAACAAGACTATCAAGAGTTTTGTGATGTCATGCAGGTTAACGTTAACGCCTCGCTGCTGCTGTCGCAGGCGCTGCTGCCGTTGCTGCTAAAAGCCCCGTCTGCTTCACTGATTTTCACCAGTTCAAGCGTGGGCAAAATCGGCCGTGCGGGATGGGGCTCTTACGCCATTTCCAAATTTGCCACCGAAGGCATGATGCAGGTATTGGCTGACGAATATAAGAACACCAATTTGCGGGTAAACTGCATTAATCCAGGCGGAACACGCACCGGAATGCGCGCGTCAGCGTTCCCAGACGAAGATCCACAAAAGCTCAAAACGCCTGCCGATATCATGCCGCTCTATCTCTATTTGATGGGTGACGACAGTCGCCGGAAAACGGGAATGAGTTTTGATGCTCAGCCAGGGCGAAAAGCAGGCCCTGCAGAATAACCACACATCATGTTAGCGTTGCTATTTATACCGACGTACAACAATAAATTAATAGGTTAGGAGAAAGCATGTCTGAAGAACGCCACCAGCAGCGCCAACAACGTATTAAAGAAAAAGTGGATGCCCGTATTGCCGCCGCACAGGAAACTCGAGGCATCGTGATGATTTTCACCGGCAATGGTAAAGGCAAAAGTACGGCGGCCTTTGGCACCGTAGCGCGCGCTGTAGGCCATGGGCATCGCGCGGGCGTAATTCAATTCATCAAAGGTACATGGGAAAACGGTGAACGAAATCTGCTTGAGCCACACGGCGTTGAGTTTCAGGTAATGGCGACCGGTTTTACGTGGGAAACACAGAATAAAGAGACGGACACCGCCGCCGCACTTGCGGTTTGGGAACACGGCAAACGCATGCTGAAAGATGAAAGTTTAGATCTCGTGGTCATGGATGAGCTGACCTACATGGTGAGTTACGGCTACATCGAGCTTGAAGAGGTGCTGACAGCGTTGAAACAGCGTCCAGCACATCAATCCGTGATTATCACCGGACGAGGCTGTCATCGCGAGCTGGAAGAACTGGCGGATACTGTGAGCGAAGTTCGTCCGGTGAAACACGCATTTGAAGCCGGTATCAAAGCCCAGAAAGGTATCGACTGGTAATGACCAAATGCCGAAGCTGCCCTTGCAGGCTTCGGCGTATTAATCAGACAATCGCTTTACCACTATTGTTTAAACAATGAATAACGCTGAATCCTTCGCGGTAATCGATTCTGCTATGCGCTCCCTGCTCGATGCGGAAATGCCACATAGCACGGTCTTCTAGTTTGAGAAGCTGCGTGCAGATGATCGAGATAACGCCTTGATGTGCAACGATCAACACGCGCTGCCCCGCATGATTTTGCTGAATATCGGCCAAAGCCAATCGTACCCTTGCAGAGAAATCACGAAATCCCTCCCCGCCCGGCGGAACGGTTCGCTGCCAATCGGCACACCAAGCAGCGTAGTGCTCAGCATCCTGTTGCTGTAATTCTTTGTGGTGACGAAGTTCCCACTCGCCAAATGCCATTTCGTCCAATCCGGTAAGTTGGACAAATTCAGCATCGGCACCGAGTATTCTCTGCGCGGTTTGATGAGTGCGTTGTAAGCCGCTGGTATACACCACGTCGAACGAAATTCCCGCTAGCTGTGCTGCAACCGCATCAGCCTGCTGCTCACCCAGCGCCGTTAGGGCCAAATCGCTGCTGCCGCAATACACACCGTCTAGATTGGCCTGAGTCTGACCGTGGCGTACCAGATATAACTCCATCAGTGCTCCTTGGATTCAGATTCGCGGTGCTCTAAATTTTGGATTTAAATAACCGCAAACAGGAAGATAAGGCCGAATAGTTCGTTGCCCGCACCGATGGTATCACCGGTTTGCCCACCAATACGTTTATTGATGAAGCTACGGTATAGCAGCGCAAACAGATAAGTAATGATCGCTGCCAATCCACCGTGCCAGCTGGCAAAGCCCAGCGTCATTAATAGACCAATAATCAGCGCAATCGCGTAATGCTGGCCGCCGATTTTCCCGATATACAGGTTTCCCATGCCATTTTCACGCGCATATTTTTGCTGATACATCAGAACAGGCAGCAATGCGCGGCTCAGCGCCGGAGCCGCGACTAGCAAGGTGTAAACGTTATGTCCGGTCTGCGTTAGCTGATAGATAATCGCCACCCGAGCCAAAATCACAAAAATCAGCGCCAGAGCACCGTTCGAGCCAATACGGCTATCGCGCATGATCTCGAGAATACGCTCACGTGGACGCGCCGAGAAAATCCCATCGCAGGTGTCGGCCAAACCGTCTAAATGAAACGCGCCCGTGACCAATGTGGTCGCCAGCACCGCGGCAACCGCTGCCAACAAAGGGCCATAAACCGGCAATACCACGGCGAACGCCAGCGCACTCAGTAAGCCAACGATCAGGCCAACAAACGGAAAATAGACCACGCCTTTGGCGTAATCATTCATATCGAGATTATCTGTCCAGCGGGCAGGCACGGGAATGCGGGTCATAAACTGCAGTGTGGCGAGGAATAGTTTCATTATTACGGGTCAGTCCATGTCGTCGGTAAGCAAGAGCAAGAGAATTAACTCTCTGATTGCCTTCTATATTAATACCAGACGCTTATCTGGCGCTAGCGCCAGATCGCAGATATAAAAAAACCGCGGCGGATTAACGCTACGGTTTGATATTGGCTTAGCAATGTTAGGTTGCAGCAACGCGCTGTGATTAGCCGCGTTTGTTTCCTTTGCTGGTAGCCGCTTTATTACCCGCTGCGCTACGCGTAGAAGACGTGCCTTTATTCGCTGAACCAGAACGACGGTTTGGCGCTGCAGCTGCAGCACTGCCACCCTGACCATGACGTTTAACCGCACGGCGGATCTGATTCGCTTTCATACGACGACGTTCACGCTCAACCGGCAGCTTGCTCACGGTTTCCGCGTTCAGCTCAACCAATTCGCGCAGATAGTTGATGTCGTTAAGTGGAAGCTCTGCCCAGCCGCCGCGTGGCAGGCCTTTTGGCAAAGGCAAATCGCCATAACGAACACGGATCAAACGACTCACCTGCACACCAACGGCTTCCCACAAACGACGAACCTCACGGTTACGCCCTTCGGTTAAGGTCACGTTGTACCACTGGTTAATTCCTTCACCGCCTTGGAAACTGATGGTTTTAAATGATGCAGGACCATCTTCTAACTGTACGCCACGGCTTAATTGACGAATTTTTTCATCATCAACCTGACCGAACACACGTACCGCATATTCACGCTCAACTTCACGGCTTGGATGCATCAAACGGTTTGCCAGTTCGCCATCGGTGGTGAACAACAGTAAACCAGACGTATTGATATCCAGACGGCCTACGGCGATCCAACGAGAACCGCGCAGTTTTGGCAAACGATCAAATACCGTTGGGCGACCTTCAGGATCGCGACGGGTACATAGTTCGCCTTCTGGCTTGTAATATGCCAAAACGCGACAAACAGATTCGGTTGATTCGCGGATTGACACAACGCGTCCATCAACACGAATTTTCATAGCCGGAGTAACCTCAACACGGTCACCAAGCGTTGCTAATTTACCATCAACGCTGACACGGCCTTCTTTAATCATGGCTTCAATTTCACGGCGTGAACCATGACCAGCATTGGCAAGAACTTTCTGTAACTTTTCGCTCATTGAGCAACCTCTAATGTCGCCTTCACAGGCGTCGTGGGGTATTGTGGATGTCTCTGAAATTCAAACAATTAATTGAATTTTAACGCGGCATTATACACGAAAACGTGAAAATGTCCGAACGCTATGCTTTTTTATCCGCGAGGAAAAGGAATAAAAGCGCCAATCTTCTCGGCGGTATAGCGATTCACATCAACACCTTGTCGCTGAATTTCTTCGCATAAACCACGAGGAGGAGCATCCAAAGCTTCGTCGGCTAACTCAAATACGCCCCAATGCATGCCAAAAGCTCGCTGACAACCTAGTTCCTGAAATAATCGAACCGAATCCGCGGGATCCATATGCTGAGAATGCATAAACCAGCGCGGTTCATAGGCGCCCAACGGCAGCGCTGCCAACGAAAAGGGCCCTAATCGTTCGCCAATCTCTTTGAGCCGTGGCGTATAACCACTGTCGCCAGCGAAATAGAAGCTATCGGTTAAATGCGATAGCACCCACCCGCCCCACAGGCTACGATTGCGATCCCAAGGCGTTCTCATACTCCAGTGTCGTGCGGGCACATAATGGACCTGCACATCGCCTACCGCACGCTGATCCCACCAATCCAGTTCGTGAACGTGTATCGCACCACAACGGATAAACCACCGTTTCAGCCCAAGCGGCACCATGAAAATCAACGAGGGAAAACGCTTCAACAGCGCATCGATAGTCTGTTTATCAAGATGGTCGTAATGATTATGTGAGATCAAAACCGCATCAATATCTGGCAGTTGTTCAACATTGATAGGCGGCGGCGTTTTTCGCTCTGGCCCGTAGAAGTTCAGCGGTGAAGCTCGCTGGGAAAGCACGGGATCAATCAGGACCTTTTTGCTCCCCATTTTCACCAGCATCGCTGCGTGACCCAGCCACCACACGCCATCCTGTGCCTGTTCCAGATCAACCGGCTGCCACCAGCGCTCAACGAGCCCGCGATATCCCTGCTCAGGCTTTAGCGGCAGTCGATTCTTTTTGCGTTCGTTTTGCCAACGTTTTAAATCACCAGAACGATGCTCATTGGGCTCAGGATTGGTAAAACCCTCTGGCGTGTGGTGTGTTTTATTAGGATCATAATAAGGATTTTTCTTCACTCGACGCCCTCTTATGTGACAACGTCACTTGAATATAGTCAAAATAGCGCCATATTTCCTGATAGCTATCAAAACAAAATCACCACGTTGGTGCCGCGTTAAGAATAACTTAATAACTACAGCCTATTCTCGATGTCAGCTTTTGTCAGCCACGTAAAGTAGGCTAAAGGTGCTGGGGTTTTGAAAGAATTCTCTTTAGTCTCATTTTCAAGAAAAAAACGACGGTTGGATCACAAATTAGCCCGTTAGCGAGTCATCAGGAGTTAATTAAATATGAAAAATAATCAGTCACACACTCGCACTCAACGTCTGCGCAGCGCTCTGCAGGGCCAGATGCAATATTGGAAAATGTACCCATCGCTGAAGTCTCGCCAGATGGGGCTCAGCGGTAAAATGCGCCAGATGACGCTTATCGTATCGGCGGTAATGATGGTCGCCATGCTGATGGCAGGCTTCGTGCTCTTTAACCTTGTGGTTCTGAGCGTTGCCTTAATTGGCGCACTAGTTTCACTCTTCCGCCCACGCCAGCGTCCCTTCACCACGCAGGGTCCGAGAGTGATCTAGATTGAATTGAATTCACTTCATGTAGCGTGAAGTTATAACAAAAAAGTGGTAAACAAACCGGGCCGCCTCTCCAGCGGCCCGTTTGCTTTTTATTCTGCTGATAATCTCAATTTCAATAAGCCATAGAGTCAAACGAAACATTCTGGAATAATGAGGCCGACGCAACAGGAGGTCATATGAGTTTCAATCTAGCCGATCTTCCTCAGGAAGAGATGGACAAAGTTAATGTCGACTTAGCCGCAGCTGGCGTATCGTATAAAGAACGCTATCACATGCCGGTTATCGCGGAACTGGTTGAGCGTGAGCAGCCTGAACATCTGCGCACCTATTTTCGTGAACGACTGGCTTATTATCGCACCCTACGTATTGATACCCTGCCATACGAACCGCCAATGAAATAATGCCTGCGTAAGCTACTTTCCACCGGCTAAATCAAGAAAACTGCCGGTGGAATAAGACGCCTCATCCGACAACAACCAAACGATGGCTGCGGCAACTTCTTCAGGTTCACCACCACGCTGCATCGGTAATGAGGCTTTTATTCGATCAACACGATTGGCCTCTCCACCATCTGCATGCATTTCCGTATAAATAAACCCCGGCCGTACACCGTTAACGCGGATCCCTTCCCCTGCCACCTCTATTGATAATCCTTTCGTCAGCGTATCCATCGCACCTTTGCTGGCCGCATAGTCTAGATATTCGAAGGGAGAACCACTTTTGGCTGCCGCAGATGAAACGTTAACAATCGCCCCACCGCGCCCTCCGTGGCGTTTCGCCATGCGCTTAACCGCTTCTCGGCAACACAAAAACGTTCCGGTCACGTTAATATGCAGAATCTGGTTAATTCTCTCTGCCGTTAAGCCTTCTATTGTGGACTGAGTTTGCAAAATTCCAGCGTTATTCACCAGTGCATCCAGCCGCCCCCAATGGTGTTCAATTTGGTTAAACATATTGCAGACGGCTATCTCATCCGCAATGTTGGCGCAGACCAGCAAACTTTCCTGCCCTAAAGCCTCTATTTCCAGCGCCAGCGCCTGTGCTGCCACATGGTTTTGAGAGTAATTGATACACACGCGATACCCACGTTTGGCAAGCAATAATGCTGTTGCCCGCCCTATGCCGCGGCTGGCACCGGTCACGAGAGCAACGGGAGATGAATTCACGGCCATTCCTTGTTAAATTAATGTTCGTAAGCCAGTGTAGCTGAGGTTGAAACGCCTTCAAGTATGATGGGTATAGTGGTAAACGCCATGATGTCGTAATATGTAGTAGACGGCATGTTGCTAATGAGAACGATTACCGGAGAACGAATGACGCAGAACGAACGCAATATTGCCCTAGTATGTGCGCTAAGCGAGTGGATAGAGCAACATCTAGGCCGCGATATTTATCTGGATGAGCTGGCTCGCTACTCTGGGTATTCACTGTGGCATATGCAGAAAATTTTTCGTGAAACCACCGGCATGTCCTTAGGCCGCTATATTCGCGAACGTAAACTGTCTGGCGCAGCAAAACGGTTACGCCACACCGAAGAGTCGATTATCGATATCGCGGTCTACTACGGCTTTGCCTCGCAGTCGCATTTCACCTACATGTTCCGCAAGCATTTCGATATCACGCCAACCAACTACCGGCTCCAGACCGACATTCAGCTGTCTACTATTCAGCCCCTGCACGTGATGTATAAACAAAGCGCCTGAATTCACTGAGAAACAGCACTATGCCAACCTCGTTACGTCACGTTCTCGGCGCTGTTCTGCGCGATCGTTTACTGCAATTTCTTTTGCTTGCTGGCGTCATTTTGGCCTGTTTTACGTCTTCCCCGCTGCGTGATTATCCTCGCTGGATTGATTGGCCCACGATTACCACCTTACTCGGACTGCTGCTACTGACGAAAAGCGTTGAGATGAGCGGCTATTTCGATTGGCTGGGCCGAAAAATGATGGCTCGCCTTAGCAATGAGCGAACGTTAGCGCTGTTTATGGTTGTGGCTTCTGCGCTACTTTCCACGTTTCTTACTAATGATGTCGCTCTTTTTATCGTGGTTCCGCTCACCATCACCTTAAAAAAACTCAGCGCCTTACCTGTTACCCGTTTAATCATCTTTGAAGCATTAGCGGTTAACGTGGGTTCTTTGCTGACGCCAATTGGCAATCCACAAAATATATTGCTGTGGAATCATAGCGGCCTGTCGTTCAGCGCCTTTATTGGGCAAATGTTGCCTTTGTCTGGCGTGCTGCTGTTTCTGCTATTGCTGTTCACGCTGATGTTTTTCCCAAACAAAACTATTCGTCCTCCGGCCGATCGCCAAGACAGCCCCCGTAAGCGCGGACTATTGCTGGCCTGTGCTGTGCTCTATGGCGTGTTTCTCGTTAGCGTCGATTTAGGCATGCCCTACCTCGGACTGTTAATCGTGCTGGTCGCTTTATTATGTTTGTCCCCTAAAGTCATTTTGCTGGTCGATTGGGCGCTTATTTTCATTTTCATGGCGATGTTTATCGATGTGAAATTACTGACTCAGCTACCAGTGTTATTACCACTCACGGAAAACATGCAGCATCTTTCAACGCTCGGTACATACACGATCGGCATTCTGCTCTCTCAGGTGATCAGCAACGTACCGGCTACCATTTTGCTGCTGGGTTTTATTCCTGCCACCACTACGCTGGCCTACGCCGTAAATATTGGCGGATTTGGGTTTGCGCTGGGATCTATGGCCAATCTGATTGCCTTACGCATGGCAAATGGAAAACGCATCTGGCTGACGTTTCATCTTTTTTCTATTCCCGCTCTCATTATCTCTGCGGCGCTAGGTTGGTGGTTAATCTAAACTGATAAGCACTGCGTGATTTTTAGGCTTTATTCCATTTGGTTATTGATAATCGCAGAATGTGATTTAGCAAACCGCAAACAATGGTTTAGCTTCATCATCAATAACGGAACGCAATTACCTGCGTTTTTTTTAAACAAATAATTTAAGTAAGACATTGGGATACCTATGAA
Organism: Hafnia sp. CBA7124; assembly: GCF_002355555.1. Taxonomy (NCBI): domain Bacteria; kingdom Pseudomonadati; phylum Pseudomonadota; class Gammaproteobacteria; order Enterobacterales; family Hafniaceae; genus Hafnia; species Hafnia sp. CBA7124. Next base: position 2,416,603 of record NZ_AP017469.1, read on the forward strand.
AAAAATGACCTTGGCTCTGCTTGCAACCTCATTATTTGCTACCTCTGCACTGGCTCAAGCGGCCGATGATCTGGCGGCAATTAAGTCTGCCGGCGTGATGAAATTCGGAACAGAAGGCACCTACGCGCCTTATACTTACCATGACAAAAGCGGCAAGCTGGTTGGTTTTGACGTGGATGTCGCACGTGCCGTAGCAGAGAAAATGGGCGTTAAACCAGAGTTTGTTGAAGGTCGTTGGGATGGTTTGATTGCCGGTTTGAGCGCCAAACGCTACGACGCGGTCATTAACCAAGTCGGCGTTACCGACGAGCGTAAGGCCAAGTTTGATTTCTCTCAGCCTTATATCGGTTCTAAAGCGGTGCTGGTTGTCCGTGATGACAACACCACCATCAAAAGCTTTGCTGATTTAAAAGGCCAGAAAGCGGCTCAAAGCCTGACCAGTAACTATTCAAAACTGGCGACTAAAAACGGCGCGGATTTAGTGCCTACCGACGGTTTCAACCAATCGTTGGATCTGGTGTTAAGCGGTCGCGCAGCGGCAACGTTAAACGATAACCTGTCATTCTTGGATTTCAAAAAACATAAGCCAGATGCGAAAGTTAAAATCGTCGCTACCGATGAAAATACCGAGAACTCAGCGATCCTGCTGCGTAAAGATCAGCCAGAATTAGTGAAAGCGGTCAATAAAGCGCTGGATGAAATGAAAGCTGATGGTACTTATAAAACGATTTCTGTACGCTACTTCGGTCAGGACGTTTCTCAGTAATCGTCTTTAACACTATCGCCAAAATAGTGACAAGCCTGCCTCTGTGAATCCTTAACTGGGTATCACTTCATGAGGCGGGCTGTTGTATTTAAGACGATCGTATTTAGGACGTTCGCGTTTAGGCATACTGTTTTTAGACATATCGTTTCAAGACCTATTTTTTAGACTTACTGTATTAGGAGTACGGCATATGGCATGGCTACACAGCCTGACTGACTATATTCACGGCCTTGCCTGGCTACAGCTGATGATTGATTCGTTTTGGAGTCTGCTATCTGCGGGACTGCAATTCACGCTGCCTTTAGCGATCCTCTCTTTTATTGGCGGGATTATCCTTGGCTTTATCACCGCATTGGTGCGCCTCTATGCGCCAAAACCAGTCAAGTGGATTTTTGATTTCTACGTATGGGTTATTCGTGGCACGCCGCTGTTAGTGCAGTTGTTCTTAATCTTTTATGGTTTACCGAGTGCGGGGATCACCCTAGATGCGTTTCCGGCGGCGCTCATTGGTTTCACACTCAGCGTGGGTGCCTATACCTCTGAAATCATCCGTGGGGCAATTATCTCGGTACCTAAAGGCCAGTGGGAAGCCTCTTATTCTATCGGTATGAGCAGTTCACAGGCCATGCGCCGCGTGATCCTGCCACAGTCGGTATTCGTATCACTTCCACCGCTGTCTAACTCATTTATCTCGCTTATCAAAGATACGTCATTGGCTGCGGTGATCACCGTTCCTGAGATGTTCTTGGCAGCACAGCGCATTGTATCTGTCACTTACGAGCCGTTGATTTTATATGTAGAAGCAGCGCTGATTTATCTGGCGTTCAGCACGGTGCTAGGTAAATTGCAAAACAAGCTGGAAGTGTACTACCGCCGCTACGAGTAAGTTTTTGTTATCTATTCAGTCACCTTCCACAAGGTGACTGGATAGAAATCTTCGCCACAAGATGCAACTGCAACAAAAAGAAAACCCGCCGTCATTTACTGAAAATCAGCAAACGAATCGAGCGGGTGCAAATGCATGAGAAACTCTATGTCGAAGTTATTCAACAACTTGATAATAGCATCACACATTTAATTAACAATTTGTTTTCCTTGTTTTGTGAGCAGGATCATTAAATTACCCTGTTTTCCGGTTTGGTATCGCCCATCCCATGTGACCCAAACTCCACCGGTACATCCCTACCAAAACTTAAACAGTTAAAAGAAAATAGAAAGATAGAAAATATCTTTCGTCTTTTTATCTTTGTTGTCTTTTTTATGTTTAAAGAGTGCGTTTTAGAGCCACCAGCAGGGATGCTGGTAGCAAGTTGAGGGCGCACAGGACGTACGCTCCGAGACCGGTCGGACAAACGACTCGGTAAAAAGCGCGAGAGTCGAGAGGTTGCGCGCTGGCAACCTTTCGTCGAACGCCTACGTCAGCCGTCTCATAGAAACGCAAATGCACACGAGCGGACGAAATCTTTCACCGCCCTCACATAAAAGATTCTATATACAAGGCAGCGTTGCTTGAGCCGCCTCACTCGGACACCCACGCCAGCGGTTTCATGGAAACACATGTGCTCATAGGCGTTCGAAACCTTTCACTGCTCTAACATAAAAGAACGTAGAGAGCTATATACTCGGTCTTCCGTCAAAACTAGTGCGCCTGCTCCTGCTGAGCAAACTTCAACTCAATCAGCGCTATCGCCTTTTGCACGCCGCGCTTGGTGACAGGGTCGATGCTGGCCTTGTCAAAATTGATACTCTTCAGCTGGCTGGCCATTTTTTCGCGCACTTCGGTAGGCGCAATCACGTCAATGACGTCTAAAATCTGCTTAATCACCAGCTGGCAGGCAACCAGATCGGACGCCAGTTCTTCACTCTCAGTCAGCATCTGAGACATACTTTTTCCTTTTTGAATTCAAATTTACGCGTGTGAAATCAACAGAGTATTTTTCCCTGCGGGTTTTTACATAAATGGCTTCGGATCGCCCGCACCAACGCGCACGACTTCCGGTGAATCTTCGGTCAGATCAATCACCGTGGTTGGCTGTTGGCCTAAGAAACCACCGTGGATAACCAAGTCCACCACTTTACCCAGTGAATCTTGGATCTCTTCTGGATCGGATTCTGCAAAGTCATTGCCCGGCAGCATCAGCGTGGTCGACATTAACGGCTCACCGAGTGCAGCCAACAGATCCAGCGCAATTGGGTTTGACGGCACGCGCAAACCAATCGTCTTACGCTTTTCGCTCATTAGGCGACGCGGCACTTCTTTCGTGGCTTTCAGAATAAACGTGTAGTTGCCCGGCGTATTATTCTTGATAAGACGAAATGCGGTGTTATCAACAAACGCATAGGTCGAGATTTCAGACAGATCGCGACACACCAAGGTGAAGTTATGATTGCTGTCTAACTGACGGATACGGCAAATACGTTCCATCGCGTTTTTCTCACCCAGCATGCAACCCAGCGCATAGCCGGAGTCCGTTGGATAGACGATAACGCCGCCCTTACGCAGAACTTCCACACACTGACTAATCAGGCGCGGCTGAGGGTTATCCGGGTGAATATAAAAAAGCTGACTCATTGTAATTCCTCATTATTCAGGACGTGTCGATAGCTCAGAAAGATCAATAGCCTGAGTTACCAATCTCGCCATACAGGCTCAACGCCCGTCGGGAGCCACAATTTGCGGCCCAACTCAATCCACGCGCAGGGCTGGTGAAAATCGGAGCCCTGCGAAGCTAATAGCCCGAACTGCAACGCATACGCAGTCAACTGCGAACGCTCATTAGGGGCTTGTTGGCACTGTGCGACTTCCATCGCATCGCCACCCCAGCTTTTAAAATCGGCAAGCAGCCGTTTCAACCACTTGTTGCTTAGCTGATAGCGGCCCGGATGGGCCACCACGGCCTGTCCACCCGCATGGTGAATCGCAACGATGGCCTCTTCAATTGTACACCACTGAGGCGGAGCGTAACCGGTTTTACCACGCGCAAGATAATGTTTGAAAACACCCCCAACGTTGGTTGCATAGCCTTGCTCAACAAGATAGCGGGCAAAGTGACCACGTGTGATCTCAGCACCATCGGCGATACGCGTCGCTCCCTCAAGCGCTCCGGGAATACGCGCTTTCTCAAGCCGCAGCGCGATCTCTTTCGCACGCGCCTGACGCCGAGTCACCTGTTCACCCAGCAACGTTTGTAACTCAGCGCTGTCAATATCGACGTTAAGCCCAACAATGTGGATTTCATGATTCTCCCACAGCGTTGAAATTTCCACACCCGCAATCAGCTCAAGTTCAAGCCCTTGCTCAAGGATAGCTTGGCGCGCAGCGGGAATGCCTGCCGTGGTGTCGTGATCGGTGATAGCTAACGTGGTCACGCCCATTTCTGCAGCGCGAGACACCAACTCTGCGCTAGAAAGTAAACCATCAGATGCCGTGGTGTGGCTGTGCAGGTCAAACAGGGGTTGAGGTGACAGCGTCACTTCTTCTGATTCAAGCAGTGTATCTTGCAAAATAGCCATCCTATTGCGGTATCTGGCCCTATCATACCTAGGATGCCTAGCCGAGCGCTAACCTATTCACCTAATTCCTAAATCATTCTCTTACGCTGTACTCCTTTTCTTATTTCTCCGGGATTGAAATTTATTCATTTAAAAGGTGTTGACACATAACCATGAAACTAGTTTACTAGTACGCAGGTTCGGTACTAACCCACACTTTTTTAGTATCGACAGAAAATTAAGGTGAATGAGATGCGTAAGATTTCTTTAAACGGTCAGTTTTCAAATCAGGTGCAGGTGTCCGCAATGACTCTTTCTGCACGTTGGTGGCGTGACTCATTCAATTGGGCGGAGTAGCTGTGTTACGGATATGAAATCCAGCGCACCCCGCCCGCACCCTGCGGGCTTTTTTATAGCCAAAATTCAGCAAAAAACTCTTTTTAAAGAACACTAGCGAACAAGCGGACATAATAATGACTTCAACAAAACCCACTTTGACCTTGTTAACGCAAACGGCAGCCTATCGTAACGATCCAACGGCGCTGTTTCACCTGCTGTGTGGCGCTCGCCCCGCAACGTTGCTGTTAGAATCTGCCGAGATCGACAACAAACAGGATCTGAAAAGCCTGCTGGTTATCGATAGCGCCCTGCGTATTACCGCGATGGGCCGCAGCGTCACCCTTCAGGCATTGACCGAAAACGGTCGTGGCCTGCTTCCGTTGTTAGACGCGGTATTGCCCGCAGATGTTGAAAACGAGATATCCCCAAACCAGCGCGTTCTGCATTTCCCTGCCATCGATACTTTGCAAGATGAAGATGCGCGTTTGAAATCACGCTCGGTGTTTGACGCACTGCGTACCCTGCTCACGCTGGTTATCGTGCCTGAACAGGAACGTGAGGCCATGTTTATCGGGGGCCTGTTCGCCTATGATTTGGTGGCGGGCTTTGAAAATCTTGCGGCACTAAACAGCGATCAGCGTTGCCCCGATTTTTGCTTCTATCTGGCTGAAACCTTGTTGGTACTCGATCACCAGCACCGCAGCGCTCGCCTGCAAGCCTCCGTGTTTACAGAGAATGCCGCTGAAGCACAGCGTCTACAGGCTCGTTTAGAGCAGCTAACCCAGCAGATGACGCAAGAGGCTGCGCCAATTACCCATCCTCGCGTTGAGAATATGCAGCTGAGCTGCAATTTGAGCGACGACGCTTTTGGTGCCGTTGTCAGCCAAATGCAGCAGGCCATCCGTATCGGCGAAATTTTCCAAGTGGTGCCTTCACGCCGTTTCAGTCTGCCGTGCCCTTCTCCACTGGCGGCATACCATACGCTGAAACACAGCAATCCAAGCCCGTACATGTTCTTCATGCAGGATAACGATTTTTCTCTGTTCGGAGCCTCACCAGAAAGCGCGTTGAAATATGACGCGACCAATCGCCAGATTGAAATCTATCCAATTGCAGGCACCCGCCCACGCGGACGCCGCGCCGACGGTGAATTAGATCGCGACTTAGACAGCCGCATTGAACTTGAAATGCGTACCGACCATAAAGAACTGGCGGAGCATCTAATGCTGGTCGATCTGGCGCGTAACGATCTGGCGCGCATTTGCGAACCGGGCTCACGCTATGTCGCAGACCTGACCAAAGTTGACCGTTATTCGTTCGTCATGCACTTAGTTTCTCGGGTGGTCGGCACCCTGCGCCAAGATCTGGATGTGCTGCACGCCTATCAGGCCTGCATGAATATGGGCACCCTGAGCGGCGCACCAAAAATTCGTGCCATGCAATTAATTTCACAGGCAGAACAAACTCGCCGTGGTAGCTACGGTGGCGCCGTGGGCTATTTCACCGCACACGGTGATTTAGATACCTGCATCGTGATCCGCTCGGCCTACGTAGAAGACGGGATTGCCACCGTTCAAGCCGGTGCTGGCGTTGTTTTAGATTCTGTTCCACAGGCGGAAGCCGACGAAACCCGTAATAAAGCCCGTGCAGTGCTGCGAGCCATCGCCACCGCTCATCACGTGAAAGAGGTGTTCTAATGGCTGACATTCTTCTGCTCGACAATATCGACTCATTTACCTACAACTTGGTCGATCAGCTGCGCTCTAGCGGCCACCGCGTGGTGATTTACCGTAATCAAATTCCTGCGGATGTGATTATCAGCAAACTGGCTGAAATGGAAAATCCGGTACTGATGCTCTCTCCAGGCCCAGGCACACCGTCTGAAGCCGGATGTATGCCTGAGCTATTAGCTAAGCTGCGCGGCAAATTACCTATCATCGGCATTTGTCTGGGTCACCAAGCGATTGTGGAAACCTACGGCGGCCACGTGGGTCAAGCGGGTGAAATCCTACATGGCAAAGCATCGCAGGTTGAACACGACGGCGAAGGCATGTTTGCCGGTTTGCCTTCTCCGCTGCCGGTTGCACGCTACCACTCACTGGTCGGCAGCCAGATCCCGCAAGGATTAACGGTCAATGCCACCTTTAACGGCATGGTGATGGCTGTTCGTCAGGATGAAGATAGCGTATGTGGTTTTCAGTTCCACCCAGAATCCATTCTTACCACTCAAGGCGCTCGTTTGTTAGAGCAGACGTTGGCTTGGGCATTAGTCTAAATACGATAAATACAAACAAAATCAAAAGACTAACTTATAAAGAATTGACGGAGTAAACACCATGCAAGCCACATTGATCAAACCAACTATTTTTACGCATCAGCCTATTTTAGAAAAACTGTTCAAATCGCAGTCGATGACGCAAGAAGAAAGCCACCAGCTATTTGCCGCTATCGTGCGCGGTGAGTTAGAAGACAGCCAACTGGCAGCGGCGCTGATTAGCATGAAAATGCGCGGTGAACGTCCTGAAGAAATTGCGGGGGCTGCCAGCGCCCTATTGGCTGATGCCCAACCGTTCCCGCGCCCAGACTATGACTTTGCGGATATCGTTGGCACCGGCGGCGACGGTACGAACAGCATCAACATCTCTACCGCGAGCGCTTTTGTCGCGGCCAGCTGCGGCGCTAAAGTGGCTAAACATGGCAACCGCAGCGTTTCCAGCCGTTCAGGATCGTCTGATTTATTACAGGCCTTTGGCATTCGCTTAGACATGAGCGCCGAAGATTCACGCCAAGCGCTAGATGATTTAAATGTCTGTTTCCTGTTTGCGCCGCAGTATCACACCGGTTTTCGCCACGCGATGCCGGTTCGCCAACAGCTGAAAACCCGCACCATTTTTAACGTGCTCGGCCCACTGATTAACCCAGCGCGTCCACCTAAAGCCCTGATCGGCGTTTACAGCCCTGAATTGGTGTTGCCGATTGCTCAGGCGCTAAAAGTGTTGGGCTATAAGAATGCCGCGGTGGTTCACGGGGGTGGAATGGACGAAGTGGCTATTCACGCACCGACGCAGGTGGCTGAGTTAAACAACGGTGAAATCGAAAGCTATCAGCTTTCTCCACAAGATTTTGGCTTACAGAGTTATTCGCTAAATGCGTTACAAGGCGGAACCCCAGAAGAAAATCGTGACATTCTGGCGCGCTTATTACAAGGTAAAGGTGATGCAGCGCACGCTGCGGCAGTCGCCGCTAACGTAGCTTTGCTGTTGAAATTGTTCGGTCAGGATAATCTGCGCCACAACGCGCAGCTGGCACTGGAAACCATCAGAAGCGGGACAGCATTTGAGCGAGTGACCGCATTGGCAGCACGAGGCTGAGTATGTTGCAAGGTAATCTTTCACCACAGAAGCAAGAAACCGTTTTAAATCGCATCGTTAGCGATAAAGTCGTCTGGGTTGAAGCACGTCAATCCCAACAGCCTCTGGAGAGTTTCCGCGGGAGCATTGAGCCGTCATCGCGTTCGTTTTACGACGCGCTGGCGGGCAACCGTACCGCGTTCATTCTGGAATGCAAAAAAGCCTCGCCGTCAAAAGGCGTGATCCGTGAAAACTTTAATCCGGTTGAAATCGCCACGTTATATCGCGATTTTGCCGCAGCAATCTCGGTGTTAACGGACGAAAAATATTTTCAGGGCGACTTTGACTACCTACGTCAGGTCAGCGCCACCGTTCATCAACCGGTGTTGTGCAAAGACTTTGTGATTTCCGAGTATCAAATCTATCTGGCTCGTCATTATCAGGCCGATGCGATTTTACTCATGCTCTCCGTGCTAGATGATGAGCAGTACCAACATCTGGCCGCCGTAGCTCATAGCTTAAATATGGGCGTATTAACGGAAGCCAGCAATGAAGAAGAGCTGGATCGCGCTATCGCCTTGAAGGCCAAGGTAGTCGGTATCAATAACCGTGACCTGCGCGATCTGTCGATTGATTTAAACCGCACGCGCCAAATGGCACCGCGTTTGCCGCAGGGTGTGACCGTTATTAGCGAGTCAGGCATCCATACCTACAGCCAGATCCGTGAACTCAGCCACTTTGCCAACGGATTCTTGATTGGCAGCGCGTTGATGTCTGAGCCTGATTTAAGCCTAGCGCTACGCCGCGTGCTGTTGGGAGATAACAAAGTCTGCGGCCTGACTCGCGCCGAAGATGCGGCCACAGCCTACAACGCCGGAGCCGTATACGGCGGTTTGATTTTCGTTGGCAGCTCGCCGCGCTACGTCGACATCACTCAGGCACGCGAAGTGATTGCCGCTGCGCCATTGAAATACGTTGGCGTGTTCCGCAACGCCAAACTGGAAACGGTTCGACTCACCGTTGAGCGTCTCGCGCTGCATGCCGTTCAGCTTCACGGGGATGAATCACAGGAATACATCCGCGAACTACGTCAGCTATTGCCGGTTAACTGCCAGATTTGGAAAGCGATCAGCATCAGCGACCACATTCCTGCGCGTAATTTGCTGCATGTTGACCGCTATGTTTTCGATAATGGCAACGGCGGCACCGGTGAATCCTTTGATTGGAATCTGTTGGCAGGGAAAACGTTGGATAACGTCATGCTCGCCGGTGGTCTTAACGCCAGCAACTGCATTCTTGCCGCGAAGCTTGGCAGTGCGGGACTTGATTTCAACTCTGGCGTAGAAACCGCGCCCGGCATTAAAGATCAGCAAAAACTAGAAGCCGTATTTCAAACGCTGCGCGCTTATTAATTAAATCAATAATTAGGTTGGTACATAACATGACACTACTAAACCCCTATTTCGGCGAATTTGGCGGAATGTACGTTCCCCAGATCTTGATGCCAGCACTGAAGCAATTAGAAGAAGCCTTTGTCAGCGCGCAGAAAGATCCTGAGTTTCAAGCACAGTTCATCGATTTATTGAAAAACTATGCAGGCCGCCCTACTGCACTGACGCTGTGCCGTAACTTAACCAAAGGCACTAAAACTAAGCTGTACCTGAAACGTGAAGACCTGCTGCACGGCGGCGCGCATAAAACTAACCAAGTGCTGGGCCAAGCATTGTTGGCTAAGCGCATGGGCAAAACAGAAATTATCGCCGAAACAGGCGCTGGACAACACGGCGTGGCTTCTGCGCTAGCCTGTGCCCTGCTCGGTCTGAAATGCCGCGTATATATGGGTGCTAAGGACATTGAGCGTCAATCGCCAAACGTCTTCCGTATGCGTTTAATGGGCGCAGAGGTTATCTCGGTGACTAGCGGTTCCGCTACGCTGAAAGATGCCTGTAACGAGGCGCTGCGCGACTGGTCTGGTTCGTACGATAAAGCACACTACATGCTTGGCACAGCGGCTGGCCCACACCCATACCCAACCATCGTACGCGAATTCCAGCGCATGATCGGGGAAGAGACCAAGGCACAGATTTTAGGCTTTGAAGGCCGCTTGCCTGATGCGGTTCTCGCCTGTGTTGGCGGCGGTTCGAACGCTATCGGCATGTTTGCAGATTTTATCGTCGAAGAATCAGTACGTTTGATCGGCGTTGAGCCCGGTGGATTAGGCATTGAAACCGGACAACACGGCGCACCACTCAAGCATGGCAAAGTCGGGATCTACTTTGGTATGAAGTCACCGATGATGCAGACCGAAGAAGGCCAAATCGAAGAGTCTTACTCCATCTCTGCGGGCTTAGACTTCCCTTCTGTCGGCCCACAGCATGCTTATCTGAACAGCATTGGCCGCGCTGATTACGTGTCCATCACTGATGATGAAGCACTGGATGCCTTCAAACGTTTGTCGCGTGAAGAAGGTATTATTCCTGCGCTGGAGTCTTCTCACGCTTTGGCGCACGCTTTAAAAATGATTGAGCAAGATCCGGATAAAGAACAACTGCTGGTGGTGAACCTTTCTGGCCGCGGCGATAAAGACATTTTTACCGTTAACGATATTTTGACTGCGCGGGGAGAAATCTAATGGAACGCTATCAACAACTGTTCGCTGAACTCAAAACGCGTAATGAAGGTGCTTTCGTTCCTTTCGTCACCCTCGGCGATCCCACTCCCGCGCTCTCTCTGGAGATCGTAAATACCTTAATTGATGCCGGTGCCGATGCGTTAGAACTGGGCATACCGTTCTCCGATCCGCTGGCTGACGGCCCAACGATTCAGGACGCAACGCTGCGTGCTTTTGCGGCCGGCGTGACGCCGACGCTTTGTTTTGAGCTACTGGCTGAAATTCGTAAAAAGCATCCACAGATCCCAATTGGTTTACTGATGTATGCCAACTTGGTGTTCCACAACGGAATTGACGAGTTTTATCAGCGTTGTGCCGAAGTTGGCGTGGATTCTGTACTGGTTGCCGACGTGCCAATCGAAGAGTCTATGGCGTTCCGTCAGGCTGCATTACGCCACGGTATTGCCCCTATTTTCATCTGCCCACCGAACGCCGATGATGATTTGCTGCAAGGCATTTCCGCGCAGGGACAAGGCTACACGTATCTGCTTTCTCGCGCTGGTGTTACCGGGGCAGAAACCCGTGCTCAGCTACCGCTGCATCATTTGGTGGCGCGTTTAGATGAGCTGAAGGCGCCGCCAGCGCTGCAAGGTTTTGGCATATCTGAACCTTCTCAGGTAAAAGAGGCGCTCGACGCCGGTGCCGCTGGGGCAATTTCTGGCTCCGCTATTGTCAAAATCATCGAAAAAAACCAGCGCCAGCCCGATGTAATGCTGAAAAAATTGCATGATTTCGTCAGTGGAATGAAAGCTGCTACCCGTCGTTAAAATAGCCGTTTAGATAAACATCACCTCAACAACCGTGCCGTATTCGTACCGCACGGTTTTTTGTATTAGTGACGCTTACATATTGATAAGCCTGTTTTTTAAAAATGGATTATAGTGATTACGGATGACATGACGACTAATCATTAGATTAGGTTTTAAATCGGTCGTTCCAACTATAAACAGCAAGGAGAAACATTGATGAAATGGGTTAAAGCGATTACCACTTTTTGCGCAGCGGCGATTTTTTCTGTTGCATTGGCAGGCTGTGCGCCAACGGCCAAACAGGAAGGCACCGGCGGTTATATTGATGATACCGTTATTACGACCAAGGTGAAGTCTGCACTATTGGCAGAGAAATCTCTCAAATCAACCGAAATCAGCGTTGAAACCTTCAAAGGCCGCGTGCAGTTGAGCGGTTTTGTTTCTTCATCTGCGGATGCCAACCGTGCAGTTTCCGTCGCAAAAACGGTGAAAGGCGTGCGCGTTGTTGAAAACGATATGCGAGTTAAGTAACCGCTTCTCGCGATCAAAAAAGGCGCTTTACGCGCCTTTTTTATTGTCTGTAACTTTTTGTCTGCTTTCTGCGTCTACAACACTGAACGTTTTATTGTCCCTGCTACACACTTCTGATTAGAAGCGATAGCCAACGGCAAACATGAATACAAATGGGTCAACATGTGTATCAATGCTTTGCTTTTGGTTATTTCCATCTCTGAACTTGATGGTGGTATCAATATCCATGTACCACAGAGATGCGTTGATCATCCAGTCTTTATCCACCAGATAGTCCAAGCCCACCTGACCTGCAGCGCCCCATGAATTATCCACGCTTAGATCGTGCAAGCCTAAGCTTTTGCCCGTGTTATTAAACTTCGCATCGTAGAAATTGGTGTAGTTGATACCCACACCGACATAAGGACGCAGCTTGTCTTCCGCTTTACCGAAGTACCACTGAGCCATCAACGTTGGTGGTAGTTGACGTGTAGACGCGATGTCACCGGTCGCCTGCAACCCCACTTTGTGCTGGAACGGCGTTGCTCCCAGCAATTCAACACCAATGTTATCGGTAATCAAGTAGCTGAACGTTAGTCCCAACTGGGTATCGTTATCGATCTTGAATCCACCCAGCCCCATCACGTTATCACTGCTTTCCGTTGGACGCACCGTCGCGGTACCGGCACGAACAATAATATCACCCGCCTGATGAGCCATAGCGAAAGATGGTGCCAGCGTTGCTGCCACACATAGCGCAAGTGTAATTTTTTTCATCATCCCTTCCCTTTATATGGTTATCACTGCGTGCGGAAATATAACCAAAAAGGATGATGCGTGATCTAACACAGATCACATCAATGACATTGTTTTTCACAAAATGACATGTATTAAACATGCATTAATTATATGATTTTACGTAAATTGATGTGGATCAATTTTAACGAGTTATAAACATACCTCACGCATCTCATCTAAGTTGATTGACGTAAAATTAACCTCAGAGTAATTTTTCTATTCCGATTGTTTTGGTTCGAAACCATAAGGAGTGGTGGGAAATCAAGATGAGTAACACACAAACAATTCCAACGATCTCACAACATAATCCCTGCATCTCATGTGGCGCATGCTGCGGTTTTTTCCGCGTTTCATTTTATTGGGCCGAAGCGGATGATGCCGGAGGCCTTGTGCCTGCTTCACTGACCGAGCAGGTCAACCCTTATATGCGCTGTATGCAGGGCACCAACACGAAAAAACCACGCTGCGTGAATTTGCGCGGAGAAATTGGTCAGAATGTTATGTGTTCGATGTACGAGAACCGCCCCTCACCCTGCCGAGAATTTTCTCAATCTTGGGAGTTTGGAGAACCTAACGAAGCCTGCGATCGCGCCCGCGCCGCCTATGGGCTTACTCCGCTTGCTCCGCCAAACGCTGAAGAAATCGCCAGTAAAATAGCAGCGGGGTGCCACTTCCCCGGTTAACAGGGTACAATCGGCGCACATTGATTATTCTAAATCCCTTAATAACCTGATACTGCCGCGATCCTGCTGCTGTTTTAGTCAATTAGGGGGTCGTTGCAAATGCCAAGGAGCGCCTGCATGCCAATCACGGCCCGTACATTGTACCGTGACAGTTTTAACTTTTTCCGTCATCAGATAAGCACGCTGTGCCTGTTAGCGCTGTTAACCGCGTTTATTTCGGTGATCCTGAATCAGGCATTCACGCCGGGTGCAGACGATCTGAGTATTCTGGCCGGTGCTGATGGAACGCTAACGTCCGGTATGGGGCTGCAGGAAATGGTGCAGCAGATGACGCCCGAGCAACAGATGGTGCTGCTTAAAGTATCCGCTGCGGCCAGTTTCTCCGCGCTGATTGGTAATGTGCTGCTGCTCGGCGGTATGTTGGCGTTAATTCCGTTGGTATCTCAAGGACAACGCCTCAGCGCGCTGCGTGCGATTGGTACTTCTGCACCGATGCTGCCACGTCTGTTACTGCTGATGTTCCTGTGTACGTTGATGGTTCAGCTTGGTATTACCGCCTTTATCGTGCCGGGTATCGTATTAGCCGTTGGGCTAGCGTTAGCGCCGATGATTATGTCCGAAGAAAAGGTCGGCGTAATCAGAGCTATTCGAAGCAGCTTCCGCCTATCATTCGCCAATGTGCGTTTGATAAGCCCTGCCATCATGCTCTGGCTGGCGGCAAAACTGGCGCTGCTGCTGTTGGTAGGTGTGCTTTCTGCGCTGCACCCAACGGTGGGAATGGTGATTATGGGCGCGCTGAGTAATCTGGTTTCTGCGATGCTGATTATCTATCTGTCTCGCCTTTATATGCTGGTGAGACAACCGGCGTAATCAATACGTGATAGCAAAATGGGAGCCACGGGCTCCCATTTTTTATGGTGATACTTTAAGGTTCTATTGGCGGCTGATGTAAAGCGCTCTTATCTTCCAGCGCCAGGACCTTGGTTTCACTCGGCGGCGATGGTTCGCAGTTTACGCATTCGCTACTCTGAATAAACTTAAGCGCCAAATAGAGATCGGAAACAAACAACAGTCCTTTCTCTTCGCCCTTCGCGCGGTTTGCGCTGAACCAGCGCTTAAGGTCGGTTCTTCTCCCCGCTAAGACTAACTTGACGTTACGCTGTTTTAAATCGCGTTTCAGCTCATCAATAGCTGAGATCACGCTGATATCGGGATAGGTAAAACTGGCGACCGCATCAATCACAACCCAGCGCGGCTGAAACGGCATGCCGTCAACCAAATTAAGCACTCGTCTTTTGAAATAGCTGACGTTGAAATAGGTCAGCGGCGAGTTAAACCGATACATCAACACGCCTTCGACCGCTTTAACATGCGCTCCGTTGCCTAGCGAGTGGATCATACCCTCTTCGTTCACGCCCAGCAGTTGTTCCGTTGGACGAAACACGGTGCGCAAAAACTGGAGTAGACCGAGTAAAACGGCCAAACCGATCCCCGGCATAACCCCTACCAACATCACGCTGGCAAAGGTAAACAGCGCCAAACGAAACGCCGGTGGATTTCGACGGCGTAGCTGAATAATCGTGCGGAAATCCAGCAATGACCACGACGCATAAACCAACACCACGCCCAGAGCCGAGACGGGAATGTACTGCAACGGAGAGGTAAAGAACAACACAACTACGCCAATCACCACCGCCGCCACAATGGAAACAAGCTGGCTTTTACCGCCGTTGGCATCGTTCACTGCCGTACGCGAGCTGGTGCCGCTGATAGCAAAGCCCTGTGACAAACCAGAAATGATATTGGCGACACCCAGCGCTCGGAACTCGGCGTCGGCGTTAACTTCATAGCCATTTTTGGCGGCAAAACTGCGTGCGGTAAGCATCAGACTAACAAAGCTAATCAACGCCAGGTTAAGCGAGGGGATCACCAAATCACGCAGCAAACCGGGCTGGAAACTTGGCCATTGCACAATCGGCAAACCATCACTGAATCCACCTATCGTACGTATGCCATGACGCGGCAACTCAAAGAGCCAAACCAACAACATTGCCAGACACATTGCGATAAGCGGCGCTGGCCAACTCGGGCGCAGTCGTCTCACGCCGATCAGCACCACCAGCGTGAGCAGTGATAACAGCATGGTCGGCCAGTGGCTCCCCAGTAAATCATGCGGCAACGACAACAAGCGCTCGATAAGCTCACGCGCTTTAGTTTGGAAGCCAAAAATTTTGCCTAGCTGATCGACAATAATGGTGATCGTCAGACCGTTTAATAATCCGGTGAGAATAGGCCGCGACAGTAAATCGGCCAGCGCGCCTAGACGAAAACGGCTGGCGATCAAACACCAACCACCGGTCATCAGCGTCATCATGATACACAGTTGCCATTGAAGCTCAGTGTTACCCGCGGCAAGCGGTGTCACAACCGCCGCGATCACCGCACAGGTGGCCGTATCTGGTCCCACAATGACCTGACGCGAGGAACCGAAAAGCGCATAGGCGATCATGGGGAACACGCAGGAATAGAGTCCAACGATAGCGCCAACTCCCGCTAAATCAGCGTAGGCAATCGCCACCGGTAAGGCCACGGCGGCAACCGAAAGCCCGGCACGAATATCACTTGTCAGCCACTCCCGCTGATACCCCATCAAGAGGGCTAAACCCGGCATCCAGCCGTTAATAAATTTCCATTTCATGTCGCTTACCTTCTTTACACGCTTGCTACATCATGCGTGTAAGCAACAAACTTATCAAGGTGATAGCAAGCATTATGCCATCTTGTAAGTATTTGCAAAAATAGCCGCCGTTGCATCCCACTCGGCTGCATTATGCGCGATAATGAGAACAGGTACGCGTTAGGGTTTTAATGCCTCGCCGCACTGAATCGGGTATAGTCGCTCGGTTAACTGATTTATGGACAGGTATATGAAGCAGCTTTTAGATTTTCTGCCCCTAGTAGTATTTTTTGTCTGTTACAAGCTTTATGACATTTACGTGGCCTCTGGTGCGTTGATTGCCGCCACCGCGGTAGCGCTAATCGTGACCTGGCTTAAATATCGTAAAGTGGAAAAAATGACGCTCATCACCTTCGTGATGGTGGCTATTTTCGGTACGCTGACGCTGGTATTCCATAACGATTTATTCATCAAATGGAAAGTGACCGTGATCTACGCACTGTTCTCCATTGCGTTGCTGGTAAGCCAAATCGTGCTGAAAAAACCGTTGATCCAACGCATGCTCGGTAAAGAGATTTCTCTGCCTGATATCGTATGGTCACGTCTGAATGCGGCATGGGCGGTGTTCTTTATGGCCTGCGGTGTCGCGAATCTGTATGTGGCGTTCTGGATGCCACAAAGCGTTTGGGTTGATTTCAAGGTCTTCGGACTGACCGCTCTCACGTTGGTCTTCACGTTATTAAGCGGCGTATACATCTACCGTCATATGACCGAAGAACAAAAACTCGGCAAATAAGGTTTTTCCTGAAGGCAATCTGCTTCAGGGAAGTGGTAACTGAAAAGAATAAGACTGACATTTATGAGCGAAAAACATCGTTTCCCTGAGGGAGAGCTTGTCCTTCGTACTTTGGCAATGCCAGCCGACACTAACGCCAATGGTGATATTTTCGGTGGCTGGATTATGTCGCAGATGGACATCGGCGGCGCAATTCTGGCAAAAGAAGTGGCAGAAGGACGAGTCGTTACCGTGGCGGTTAACGGTATCACCTTTTTGAAGCCGGTCGCCGTGGGCGATGTGGTGTGTTGTTATGCACGCTGCATCCGCACCGGTCGCAGTTCTATTACTGTGAATATCGAGGTGTGGGTGAAAAAGGTGTCCTCTGATCCTATTGGACAGCGTTACTGCGTCACTGAAGCCGTCTTTACCTACGTTGCAGTTGATGATGACAACAAGTCACGCACTTTGCCTGCGGGCAAAGAGAACTTCCGCGTTGGCTTCGACGATTAAGATCTTCGCGGCGATGTAAGCCTACAAAAAAAGCCAGTTCACAATGTGACTGGCTTTTTTATTGAGCTTGCAGCGGTTATTGAATTTCAGTATCACCGGTGATGCGGAAGATAATCGTTTTGGTCAATCCCTTCCCTTCACGACCCGTCGCAAAACGCCATTTCTTCAGCGCCTGTTTCACTTCGCGTTCAAACAAGTTGCGCGGCTCAGCGGAGATGATCTCCACGTTCGTCACTCGTCCATTGCTATCAACGTCATAACGAATCACAACCTTGCCTTCTTGTTTTAACGCAAAGGCACGCGCTGGATACATCGGTTTCACAATGCTTAAGGCCTGTGGGCCACTGGGTACTGCGGCAACCGCGGGGGCACTGGCGTTGTTGTTGCTCGCCTTCGTCGTTGATGTGCTGCTGTGCGTCGACGTGCTAGAGGCTGACGTTTCAGGCGACGTCACCGTGCGAGTTGGCGTCTCTTCACGCGGCTTTTCTTCAACCACTTTTTTCGGCTGAGGTTTAACGACCTCTTTCTTCACCGGTTTTGGTTTTGGCTTAATGACCGGCTTAGGCTCAGGCTTTGGTTCCGGTTTTGGTTCCGGTTTTGGTTCCGGTTTTGGTTCCGGTTTTGGTTCTGGCTTCGGTTCTTCTTTTGGCGGTGGCGGCGGAGCAGCCTCCGGTTTGGCATCTGGCTGAGGGATCGCGACAGGCGCCGGAGCGGCAAACATCGCAGGGTTAACCATTACCACATTGATCGGTTCCGGCTCCTCAGCGGGCATATGCAGCATTTCCTGCGCAGAGGCATACAGCAAACCAGCGATTAGCGTTGAATGCAACCCGATGGACAGCGTCGTTGGCCATGAAAGACGACGTGTCAGGAAAAACTTCTTCAGTGGTGATGTTTTCAGCGACAAAGTGTTAGCAACCTGGTTTGACGGATTGATTTAACCCAAATGTTCTTTACTCAATGAGCCTGCAAGTTTAAATGCAAATAGCAATCATGTGCAATGTGCAAAGGCGCACAGAGCGAAAGAAAACGCGCGATTGACGGTTAAAACAGCAGCCCCGCAAACTCCTTAACAGCAAGATAACAGGCTTATTGCACCCTGAGTACAGATGCCGTAACGTGATGTTGTTTGTATCACACTCTTTATTCCAACAATCAGGATAGCCTTATGTTATATCTCATCTTCTCTCAGGATGTTCCCGACGCGCTGGATAAGCGAATGACCGCACGCCCTGATCATTTGGCTCGCTTGCAGGTCTTACGTGATGAGGGACGTCTGCTGACCGCAGGTCCACTTCCCGCCATCGACTCCAACGATCCCGGTGCGGCCGGTTTCTTAGGTTCAGCCATCATTGCCGAATTTGAATCGTTAGAGCATGCCAAAGAATGGGCCGATGCTGACCCTTACGTCGCGGCTGGCGTGTATCAGGCGGTTACCGTGGTACCGTATAAGAAAGTATTTTAAAACAGAACGTTATTGCCAAATTTTGGATATAAAAAAGGCCTGCTTGCGCAGGCCTTCCTTAATTCAGAGAAGTGCATTTAGCGGGGCTACATGGAGATTCCATTGATAATGCTAAATGCGCTTTTCTGTCACAATCAAGTGATGCTGCGCAGTCTACCCTTAAACATCGAACCCCGCAACATCCTGATAATTAGTACTTATGAGTTATACAAATAGCCGATTCAAAAATGATGATTAAACCGACAAAACGCTGAAAAAACGAGGCTTAATCGTTGATAAAAGCAGCGTCCACCACTAGGTTTTATCTGCTTTTGCATGGCCTATTGCAGCTATTGATAAAAATGCCCGCCAGATCCTAGACCTCAAACCCCAACTCTGGCAGGATAGTTCTCAAGGAAACACGGATAACTTATTGTTTATATAAGCCTGTTTTTTTAGGTTGGATGATCCGACGCGATGTTAGCGACATTCTCCACCGCGCTCAGAGTCAAAAAATCGATATCGATTTATTACGGATGTTTCACTTTCACCGAATAATGAGGAATTCACGATTATGGCGACAACGAAAAAAGCGACAAAATCCCACATTGGTCTTGATACCAAACAATCTGCCAAACTGGCAGAAGCCCTCAATAGTCTGCTCGGCAACTACCAAGTGTTGTACATGAACGTGCGCGGCTATCATTGGAATATCACCGGACCACAGTTTTTTGAACTGCACGTGAAATTTGAAGATACCTATAACGATCTGCTGCTGAAAGTCGATGAGCTTGCCGAGCGTATCCTGACGCTGGGTTATCAGCCTCGTCACGCGTTCAGCGAGTATCTAAAAACAGCGGATATTAAAGAAGACACTAACGTGACCGACGATAAAGGTACGTTAAAAGGTCTACTGGCGGGCTATTCGGTTCTGCTGACGCAGCAGCGTGAAATTTTAGAGTTGGCAAGCGAGGCCGGCGACGAAGGGACGTCTTCTTTGATGAGCGACTACATCAAAGAGCAGGAAAAACAGGTTTGGATGTTAAATGCCTATCTGGGCAAATAATCCCGTTTGAAGTTTTGCTCCAGCCCCGCGATGCGGGGCTGAATTTTTTCTACCACTCGTAAGCCACAGAATACAGCAATGAACGATGATGCTGAATTTTGTGTAAGCGGCGAACACTATAGATGTGTCGGTTTCTGCGGGATTGGCCTTCTAACCAGCAACTGCGTCGACGGTGTACCTGACGCAACATACGCCAGCGCCCTACTTCATTTCTACTACGTCGCATGACAAACGTCTCTCTGGGTGAGTGCGCGGGCATTATAAACCTATAGTGATATTTGTCACACAATCGATTTGCCTTCTTGGCTGTAAATCCTCAGCACATGCCCGATAATAATTTGTCTCAATGTTACAAGCCGTAAACTAATACGAATTTTAAATCGATGACTTTTATCCGCGAAAAGGTTTTACCTTTCAACAACAGTGCGTAAACTCAGTTGAGATAACGCTTTTTTGCGAAAGGATAACTCGCCTTTATGACAACGTTTTATACCGTAATTAGCTGGCTGACAATTTTTGGCTACTGGTTACTTATTGCCAGCGTGACACTTCGCATTTTGATGAAGCGCCGTGCGGTTCCTTCCGCCATGGCTTGGTTGCTCATCATCTATATTCTGCCACTGGTGGGGATCATCGCTTACCTATCATTCGGGGAACTTCACTTAGGGAAAAGGCGTGCCGAGCGCGCTAAAGCAATGTGGCCTTCGACGGCGCATTGGCTAGCCGATCTGAAAAGCTGTAAATCTATTTTTGCCACCGGTAACAGTGAAGTCGCCGCGCCGCTGTTTCAACTATGTGAGCGTCGTCAAGGGATTGCGGGAGTTAGAGGTAACCAACTACAGTTGCTGACCACTAGCGATGATACGCTGAAAGCCTTAATTCGTGACATCGAGCTGGCGCGCAGCAACATTGAGATGGTGTTTTATATTTGGCAGCCTGGAGGATTAGCCGATCAGGTCGCCGAGTCGTTGATGGCGGCAGCGAGACGCGGCGTTCATTGCCGATTGCTGCTCGATTCTGCTGGCAGCGTCACCTTCTTCCGCAGCCCTTATCCTGCCATGATGCGAAACGCAGGTGTGGAAGTTGTCGAAGCGCTGAAGGTTAATCTGATGCGTGTCTTCTTACGCCGCATGGATTTACGCCAGCACCGAAAAGTGGTTTTAATCGATAACTTTATCGCCTATACCGGCAGCATGAACTTGGTTGATCCGCGTTTCTTTAAACAAGATGCCGGTGTTGGGCAATGGATTGACGTGATGGCGCGCATGGAAGGCCCCGTGGCCACCACCATGGGCATCATTTTCTCTTGTGATTGGGAAATTGAAACCGGTAAGCGTATTTTGCCGCCGGAGCCAGAATATCATTCACTGCCGTTCGAAGAAGAATCTGGACATACCATTCAGGTTATTGCTTCTGGCCCAGGCTTTCCTGATGAACTGATCCATCAAGCGCTGTTGACCTCGGTCTATTCTGCGCGTGAGCAGCTCATCATGACCACACCTTATTTCGTGCCGAGCGATGACTTACTGCATGCCATTTGCACCGCAGCACAGCGTGGCGTTGACGTTTCTATCATCGTGCCGAAGAAAAACGACTCCATGTTGGTGGGCTGGGCCAGCCGCTCATTCTTCACTGAATTGCTGGAAGCGGGCGTTAAAATCTACCAGTTTGAAGGCGGGCTGTTGCACACCAAGAGTGTGTTAGTCGACGGCCAGCTGAGTCTGGTTGGCACAGTCAATCTCGATATGCGTAGTCTGTGGCTGAATTTTGAAATCACCTTAGTGATTGACGACGATGGCTTTGGCGCTGACTTAGCCTGCGTGCAAGACGACTATATTGCCCGTTCTACCCTGCTTGACCACGCTGAATGGCTAAAACGTCCGCTGTGGCAGCGCGTTGTTGAACGACTGTTTTACTTTTTCAGCCCATTGCTGTAAATAGCTTGGCTAATTGATGACGAGACAGTACAGGACACTCTTATGATGGATTTAGATAATCGACTCACCGAAGACGAAGCCTTAGATCAGGCTTACGATATTTTTCTTGAACTGGCCGTCGACAACCTCGACCCTGCTGACGTTATTCTATTTAACCTGCAGTTTGAAGAGCGCGGTGCGGCAGAATTATTTGATCCCGCCGAAGACTGGAAAGATCACGTTGATTTCGACTTGAACCCTGACTTCTTCGTCGAAGTGGTGATTGGTTTAACCGATGGCGAATCCGAAGACATCACTGATGTGTTCGCACGCGTCCTGATTTGCCGCGAGAAAGATCACAAGCTTTGCCATATTTTGTGGAAAGAGTAAGTTCCCCCACTTAATGCCAATCAAAACGCACAGCTTAAGCTGTGCGTTTTTGTTGTCAGCTTTAAACCACCTCCTCGGGAGGTGGTGATTGTCCCTGTGAGGCTATAGCCTGAAGGAAGCCCATGCCAGAAAATTCCAGCTTACTCACCACAAGTAAGAAGGAAATCACTGACATGAGCAGTTATAGAAGTTCAGCACATGTATTCTGGCGTTGCAAATATCACTTGGTGTGGACGCCAAAGTATCGCTACAAGGTTTTAACAGGGGCGGTAGGTAAAGAGCTTTATCGCTCAGTTTATATACTTTGCAATATGAAAGATTGTGAGGTACTTGAACTGAATGTTCAGCCAGACCATGTTCATCTTGTCGTGATGATCCCACCGAAACTCTCGATCTCAACGCTGATGGGCGTCCTGAAAGGGCGCACAGCTATTCGTCTCTACAACAAGTTTCCTCATATACGAAAGAAGCTGTGGGGTAATCATTTTTGGGCGAGGGGATACTTTGCAGACACAGTTGGAGTGAACGAAGAAATTATCAGGCGCTACGTGAGGCATCAGGATAAGAAAGACCAAGAATACGAACAGCAAATGGCGTTATTACAGGATTAAAACGAACAAGGCCCCCTTTTAGGGGGCCCCATTTAAAGCCACCTCTTCAAGAGGTGGATTTTTACACTTTAATCATGAGTCTGTTTGCTCAGCCGTGTACTGCAAAACTTACAATACACCGCATCATCGTCATGACCTGATTTATGGCAGTGTTCACAATGGCGGACGGTACGTCGACGCTGCAATACTTCGGTCATATGCGCCGTTAACACCCCCGTTGGGATGGCAATAATAGAGTAGCCAATCAAGATTAACACCGAGGCTAAAATACGCCCCGCCGGTGTATGGGGCGTAATGTCACCATAGCCTACCGTCGTCATGGTCACTACCGCCCAATAAACGGATACAGGAAGACTGGTAAAACCGTGTTCAGGGCCTTCAATCACATACATCACCCCGCCAAATAAACACAGCAAGATCATAACGAAGGTAAAGAACACTAATAGCTTTTTGCGTACGCCAACGATGCTGTCCCACAACAACGCCGCAGATCCCATATACCTCAGCATCTTAAAGATGCGTAACACCCTTAAAACACGCAGCAGACGCAGCAACGTGACATATTCAACGGCCATGTTAGGGAAGAGAAGTAAACAATAGAGCGGAAGCGTGGTTAGCAGATCGACAATGCCTAAAAAACTCGACGCGTACTTTTTGGGCTTCGGCGTGGTCAGCAGACGGAGCAGATATTCAACGGTAAATACCGCCGTGAAAAACACTTCTAGCTTTAGGCCAAGATCTTCACGCGCCACCAGCACACGCAGCGGTTTCGGATCGCCTGACTCCATAAACACCAGCACGACGCTGGCCACAGCCATCGTGATCCAAAAGAATTCCATTCTGCGACCAAAGGCCGTGTGAGTGTCGAATAAACAACTATATAAATTCTGGCGCCAAGTGCCTTTTTTCATGCCTGTCATGCTGACCCCAAAAGAGTTATTTGAGCGTAATCACGCACTTTAGCATCACAATATCAAACAATGGCTTTATATAAGTGTCACTAACGGTAAAACATAACGTCACTTCGCTACACTCACTTGCCGCTACCAGAACTGATAGCGGCAAGAGGAATATCTACCAATCTACGATATTTTTCTCATCACCGAATTTTTCTGTTCACAGCATTTTCCTGATTACATAGTGCAAAATGCCGTCATTGCGGTAATAAGCCAGTTCGTTTCCGGTATCAATTCGGCAACGGGTTGGCACCACTTCGCGTCGCCCATCGGCATAGGTGATTGTGACGTTAATCGTTTGTCCGGTCGTGAGATGCTGTAATCCACTAATATCCAGCCTTTCATCTCCGGTCAGATCAAGCGTCTTACGCGTTACCCCTTGCGGGAATTCTAACGGGAGAATGCCCATACCGATCAGGTTTGAACGGTGAATGCGTTCAAATGACTCGGCAATAACCACTCGCACGCCCAGCAAGCGCGGGCCTTTAGCCGCCCAGTCACGGCTCGAACCCGAGCCATACTCTTTACCCGCGATCACGGCGAGCGGCACGTTCTCCTCTTGATACTTCATCGCCGCATCATAGATTGCCATCTGTTGCTGAGTAGGAATATGACGCGTCACACCGCCCTCTACGTCGGGCACCATTTCGTTACGGATACGAATATTGGCGAACGTCCCGCGCATCATCACTTCATGATTACCGCGACGTGAACCGTAAGAGTTAAAATCGTTGCGCTCCACGCCGTGTCCCAGCAGATAGCGCCCTGCCGGACTTTCTGCTTTGATATTGCCAGCGGGTGAGATATGGTCGGTGGTCACAGAGTCGCCTAACATCGCGAGCAACCGAGCACCGTGGATATCCTTAACCGGTTCAGGCTCTGCCTGCATAGTACTGAAAAATGGCGGATGGCGAATGTAAGTGGAATCCTCCTGCCAATCATAAGTGGCTGAGCCTTTCACCTGGATCCCCTGCCATACCGCATCGCCGTCAAACACCTGCGCGTACTCCTTACGGAACATATCGGTTTTCACCATCTCAACCGCAGTGGCGATCTCTTGGCCGCTTGGCCAGATATCCTTCAGGTAAACCGGTTTGCCCTGAGCGTTGTGCCCTAGCGGATCGGCAGAGAGATTCACGTTCATATTTCCCGCCAGCGCATAGGCCACCACCAGCGGAGGTGATGCCAGCCAGTTGGTTTTCACCAGCGGATGAATACGCCCTTCAAAGTTACGGTTTCCCGACAGCACCGCGCCAACGGTCAGATCGCCTGCTTTAATGGCTGTTTCTATCGGCTCAGGTAGTGGGCCGGAGTTACCAATACAGGTGGTACAGCCATAACCAACCAGATTGAAACCGAGCTGTTCAAGATACGGCGTCAGTCCCGCCGCATCCAGATAATCGGTCACCACTTTCGAGCCCGGTGCCAGCGACGTTTTCACCCATGGCTGCCGTGCTAATCCCTTCTCAACCGCTTTTTTTGCCAGCAAACCGGCTGCCATCAGCACGCTTGGATTAGAGGTGTTGGTACATGAGGTGATCGCTGCAATCACCACAGCGCCATGCGTTAAGCGATGTTTCTCTCCCCCCAGCGTAAATTCTTCGAATTCCACGCGATTTTTTTGGCTGCTAATTTCTAGCTCTGTCGCCGCCTGAAAAGCCTGTGGAACTTTAGGTAACGGCACACGATCTTGTGGGCGCTTTGGCCCAGCCAAGCTTGACTCAACCGTGCTCATGTCCAGCGATAATGTACTGGTAAATACCGGCTCATCGCCGGCATGGCGCCATAGACCTTGTGCTTTGCAATAGGCTTCAACTAGCGCAATCTGTTCTTCGCTACGCCCACTCAGGCGCATATAGCCTAGAGTCACCTCATCAACGGGGAAAAATCCGCAGGTGGCACCAAATTCAGGTGACATATTACCGATCGTGGCGCGGTCAGCCAGCGGCAAATCGGCTAATCCATCACCGTAAAACTCAACAAATTTTCCCACCACGCCATGTTTACGCAGCATTTGCGTAACGGTCAGCACTAAATCTGTGGCAGTTATACCTTCACGCAGTTTTCCGGTAAGCTTAAATCCGACCACATCAGGGATCAGCATCGATACCGGCTGCCCTAACATGGCCGCCTCGGCTTCGATTCCGCCCACGCCCCAGCCTAAAACTCCAAGGCCGTTAATCATCGTAGTATGAGAATCAGTCCCGACAAGCGTATCGGGATAGGCGATCCGCTGGCCATTTTGCTCCTCATGCCAAACCGCCTGCCCCAAATACTCAAGGTTGACCTGATGACAAATACCGGTTCCCGGTGGCACCACACGAAAACGGTCAAAGGCTTTCTGCCCCCAGCGTAGGAAAATATAGCGCTCGTGGTTGCGCTCCATTTCTAGCTCAACGTTTTCACCAAAGGCTTGTTCATTGCCAAAATGGTCCACGGTAACCGAGTGGTCAATGACCAGATCAACGGGCGATAGCGGATTCACTTGCTCCACGTTGCCACCCAGACGCGTCACGGCTTCACGCATGGCGGCAAGGTCAACCACTGCGGGCACACCGGTGAAGTCCTGCATCAGAACACGTGCAGGTCGATAGGCAATTTCCTTATTGGCATGACCGGTTTTCACCCAGTCGACAATCGCCTGTAAATCGTCCTCCACCACGCTTTCGCCATCAAGGTGGCGTAGCAGGTTTTCCAGCAGAACTTTCATCGATTTAGGCAGTTGGCGGATATCGCCCAGCTGTTTTTCAAGCTCTGGCAAACTGTAATAGTGGTACTCGGTATTCAGGGCACTCAGTGTTTTCTGACATTGCTGGGCAAGATGTGGCTGGCTCAGACGATTTTGACGATCGGATGACATAGCTTCTCCTTCCTTATCATGCTTTAAGCGGTGTTTCTCGGCGCTGGGCACCTCGGATACAGTTCGTTTTGGAACGAATGCTCATCAGCCGGAAACAATCTCCTGATAACGCTGTGGCTATCTTTAAAGATAACACAAAGAGATGGTAACGTTTTAGCAACATCACCCCATGACTGCGATAGGCGATAAAAATGAGGAAGTACGATTTGGATCACGGAAAGAAATTTTGTGCTGATATCTCTCTAAGTGCTCAATAATAAGAAACAAAAAAGCCTCCACAAGGGAGGCTCTATATTTCGCATTGTCACTATTTATAAATTATTGCTCACCGGCAACCATTACTGAGTGACGCTGTTCCATTTTTTCGATACGTTTTTCGAAATTCTGGTTAAATTCTTTTTTCTGTTCTGGGGTCAGAACATTATACATTTTGTTTTCCATCTTCATGCGTTCCAGCATCATATCGTTGCGTTCTTTGCTGTTAGCTTCGATTTGTGCACGCGCTGCACTTTCATCAAATTTATCGCTGGCAACCAGCTTATGCATATCTTTGAAGTGCTCGCCCATCATTGGCTTTTTATGCTCTGAGCGGAACTCTTTAGCGATGGTTTTCATTTGCTCACGCTGCTGGTCTGTTAGCTTCAAACCTTCAAACATACCGCCGTGGCGCGGGCCTTGCTTGCCCATCTGATGATGCATCATCATTGGTGCGCCGCCGTCAGCCTTCGTTGCAACTGGAGCCGCTGGGGTTGTTGGTGTTGCGGTGGTTTCAGCCGCGTTTGCCATTGAAGCGCCCAGAGCCAGAGATGATGCCAACATTAAAGCAGTTAATTTACGCATAATTATGATTCCTCAAATAGTGTGTTCGTTGTTGCGTTGATGGAATTAAGTCTATAGGTCTAAATATATAGTAGTTACACGCTGAGTAAATAAACGAAAGGAGAAAAATCAAAAAACAGGCAATTATGGAGAGAGTGTGAAGATTGAGGATTTATTTTAAGCACAACGCTAAGATAAACCTTAAAATAACAAATCTGCGAGTTTTATTCCAGCGCCGTTTAATATTAAAAGCCCCTGCGCTGCTATTTAAAGTTACGTTGATTGTCGCTCAAAAGTATCGAATGCATCCTACCTGTAAATATTTCGCAGCAGACATGGATATCTATCCTGCCCTCCACACCACGCTTTGTGATCCAGTAGCCAAATTCACAACATCGAACCCATAAAAACAAAACAGTGTTTCATTTTTAATTGAATTGCGTATCAGAAGGATCTAACATGCCTGCATCGACACGAGCAGAGCCCCTGACTGTTCATGCTAATCAAACACTCAAACGAATATCGACGAGGTGAAAGATGGAAGTCCGTCAAAGCATTCATAGCGATCATGCCAAGCAACTCGACACTGAGGGTCTGCGCCGCGAGTTTTTAGTTGAAACCATTTTTGATGCCGATCAGTACACCATGGTGTATAGCCATATTGACCGCATCATCGTTGGCGGTGTTATGCCGGTGCAAAAAAACGTCACTATCGGTACTGAAGTGGGCAAACAACTCGGCGTGAGCTATTTTTTAGAACGCCGTGAGCTCGGCGTTATCAACATCGGCGGGCCAGGAACCATCACCGTTGACGGTGAATGCTATGAAATTGGCCATCGTGAAGCACTGTACGTCGGTAAAGGCGCACGCGATATTCTCTTCGCCAGCGTAAACGCCAGCCAGCCCGCAAAGTTCTATTACAACTGCGCACCGGCTCACACCACTTACCCAACCAAAAAAATTACGCCAGCTGAGGCTTCACCACAAACGCTCGGCGATGCGAAAACCAGTAACCGCCGCACTATTAATAAATATATGGTTCCTGACGTGCTGCAAACCTGCCAGCTTTCCATGGGGCTGACCGAGTTGGAAGAAGGGAATTTGTGGAACACCATGCCGTGCCATACCCATGAGCGCCGGATGGAGGTCTATTTCTATTTCAACATGGATGATGATTCCTGCGTTTTCCACATGATGGGCCAGCCGCAAGAAACTCGCCATATTGTGATGCACAACGAACAAGCCGTCATTTCACCAAGCTGGTCCATTCATTCCGGCGTCGGCACCAAGGCATATACCTTTATTTGGGGCATGGTTGGCGAAAATCAGGTCTTCGACGATATGGACCACGTTGCCGTTAAAGATATTCGTTAAGCCTTAGCTCACTCATTTCTGCGGCTGCAACGTAATAGCTAGCCGCTTTTAAAGGATATACACATGATTCTTGATGCATTTTCATTGCAGGGTAAAGTTGCGCTGGTTACAGGCTGTGACACTGGCCTTGGTCAGGGAATGGCCGTCGGTTTAGCACAGGCTGGCTGCGATATTATTGGTATTAACATCGTTGAGCCCACTGAAACTATTGCGCAGGTGTCTGCATTAGGTCGCCGTTTCTTGAGCCTTACCGCTGATTTGCGCGATACATCGGTTATTCCCGATCTGGTCGCCCGCGCGGCCGGGGAGTTTGGACACATCGATATTCTGGTGAATAACGCAGGCATTATCCGCCGTCAGGATGCACTGGAATTCAGTGAGAAAGATTGGGACGACGTGATGAATTTGAACATTAAGACCGTGTTCTTTATGTCTCAGGCCGTTGCTCGTCAGTTTATCGCTCAGGGCAAAGGCGGCAAGATCATCAACATCGCCTCGATGCTCTCTTTCCAAGGCGGAATTCGCGTGCCGTCTTACACTGCCTCTAAAAGCGCGGTAATGGGAGTGACCCGTTTGCTGGCCAACGAATGGGCTAAGCATCAGATTAACGTCAACGCTATTGCCCCCGGCTATATGGCGACTAACAATACGCAGCAGTTGCGTGCTGACGAAGCGCGTAGCGAAGAGATTTTGGACCGAATCCCCGCGGGCCGTTGGGGATTGCCTGAAGATTTAATGGGCCCAGCGGTGTTCTTAGCGTCACCGGCGTCCGACTACATCAATGGCTACACGATTGCCGTCGATGGCGGTTGGTTAGCGCGTTAATTTCCGTACTTTCGCCACGCTGGCGCCCTGCCAGCGTGGTCATTAAGTTTCATCCTACATTGACACCCCACGCTTCACGCCGTAACGTCCGCACCTGTCCAGAGAATTAAATAACCAGCGTGGTATCGTTGTGAATACTGATAAATCCTCTTTGAACGTGTTAGCCGCAGGCAGTTTGCGTAAAGCGCTGACGCCTATTTTATCTCAGTTTAGCCAGCGGCATCATGTGAACATCAATGCACAATTTGGCCCTGCCGGATTGCTACGTGAACAAATTGAAAGCGGCGCTGAGTGGGATCTGTTTGCTTCCGCCAACCAAGAACATCCGCAAACGCTACTCGATCTTGGTTTGGCACACAGCGTAATGCCCTTTCTACGCAACAAGCTGTGTTTAACCACCCACCGAGCCAGAATAACGCCAACGACAAACTGGCTAGATTTACTGACCGACCCGAGCATTATCGTCGGCACCTCGACGCCTGGCTGCGATCCTTCTGGCGACTATACGTGGCAGCTCTTCGATCGTGTCGAACACCACCGCTCGGGCGCTGGCGAATATTTGAAATTGAATGCAAAACAGCTGGTGGGCGGGAAAGGCAGTTTGCAGGTTCCTGCAACGGAAATCGCTTCTGCATGGTTGATTCGCCAAGGGCTGGCTGATGTTTTCGTCGGTTACGCACACTATGCGCAATGGCTACAGAACGATGCCGATATTGCAACGGTCACCATTCCCGACGCCGACAATATATTCGCCACCTACGCGCTGGCGCTGCACAGTGACGTTGCTCAGCCACTGGCAGAATATCTCTTGTCCAACGGCGTTCAGCAGCAGTTTGTCAGCGCAGGATTTTCGCGGCGCTAGTCTGCATAAAGATTGAATATCGGGGTAAGCACCGGCAGGGCTTCTGCATCGGACGCCACCGCCGCCAGCTCCACTCTGACGCCATAGGCCTTGAGCAAATTATCCTCGGTGAGCATTTCTTTGCTGTCACCATATGCCCACCGTTGATTATCGAGCAACAAAAGGCATTTTTGCGCCACCAGTTGCGCATGTGCCGGATCATGGGTGGTGAACAGTACGCTAATCTGCCGCTGTTTTGCTAATTGATGGATCAAGCGTAACACCGCCTGCTGATTGTATAAATCCAAGGCTGAGGTCGGTTCATCAAGGATCAACATCTCACAACCGGTGGCTAAGGCGCGGGCAATCATCACCAGCTGGCGCTGCCCACCGGATAAGGTTTGGAAACTGTGTTCGGCCAAATGCCCAATCCCTAGCGTATCTAACGCATCTCGAGCAATCCGTTCATCTTTGGCCGTTGGCTGTTGTAGCAGGCCAACATTGCTCACTCTGCCCATTAAGACGATCTCAATAACTCGATATGCAAAGGCCGAGGAAAATGACTGAGCAACAAATCCGATCGGCGCACTGCGTGATATTTCTCCCGCCAAAGGCGGTATAACGCCGGACAGCGTATTCAATAACGAGGTTTTCCCGCGTCCGTTAGCGCCAAGAATAGCCAACACTTCACCACGCCGACAACAAAAACTCAGCGCATGAAATAACGCTTTCTTATGACCAAATTCAAGTTCATTTACGCTTAGCGCGATCTCATTCACTGTGCGATCTCCATCGGGAGCGAATTAACAGCATGGCAAACAGCGGTGCCCCAATTAATGCGGTAATAATCCCCAAAGGAATTTCCGCCGCGCTCAATGTGCGTGCCACATCATCAACCAGAACCATAAACCCACCGCCGAGCCAGAATGCCGCCGGAAGTAAACGCCGATGGTCTGCGCCAACCAATAAACGTGCAAGATGTGGGATCACCAAACCTATCCAGCCGATGCCCCCACTCACCGCAACCTGAGCAGCAACCAGCAGAGCACAAAGCAATAGCACCAACCGCCGTAAACCCGCAACGGAAACGCCTAGCGTACGTGCATCCGCATCGCCCAGAGACAAAATATTTATCCGCCAGCGCAGACGAAACAGTAATAAACTCGCCAACGCGAGCGGAATAACCATCATCAAAAGCTTGTGCCAATTGGCGGTGGCAAAACTTCCCAGTAGCCAGAACACAATGCTCGGCAGCTTTTCTTCGGTATCTGCCATATATTGCAACAGGCTAACCAGCGCAGAGAAAAAACCGCTGAGAATAATGCCGGAGAGGATCAGCATCAGGCGATTTTCATTACCTAACGTTGACGCTATCGCATACACCAACACCAGCGCTAGCAGACCAAAGGCAAAGGTCGAGCTCATCAACCACAGCGGTGAAAGACCCAGCAAAATTGCCAGCGTGCCACCGAAAGCCGCGCCGGAGCTGACACCGATAATATGCGGGTCAACCAACGGATTATGAAACACACCTTGCAAACAGGCACCGCACAACGCTAATGCCCCACCCGCACAGCACGCCATTAAGATACGCGGCATGCGCACCGTCCAGATGATTTGTCCGGCCAGATCCTGTGTCTGCATGGGAGACATTAGCGCATGCCAAACATTCGCAGGTGAGATTGAATATTGCCCCACTCCCAATGAAAAGAAGGCGATAATCAATGTCGCCATCGGCAGTAGCAGATTGATACGTGGCTTATTCAACAGAAGCATGTAGCGCCGGAACCCACGAAGTACGGTAAAAACGTTGGTAATAATCGTTCGCGGCTTTATTGATATCAATATCATTAAAACGAGCCGGATAGAGTTTCTTGGCCATCCAAAGCTCTCCGATGGCTAAGGCTTCAGGCATTGGGTATCCCCATGCTTTGGCATACTCAGGCATGAGATACACACGCTGATTTTTCACCGCATCGATACCCTGCCAAGCCGGATCGTTGCGGATTTTATTAATCTCATCAGGGTAGCGATCCTGCACAAAAATCACCTGCGGATTCCAAGCCAAAACCTGTTCAATCGAAACTTGCTTATAGCCCTTGATACTGGCTGCCGCGACGTTCATTGCGCCTGCATGTTGCATCATTAAGCCGGTGTATTTTCCTGAACCGTAGGTGGTTAAATCAGGGTTTGCCATATAGACACGTACTCGCTGGCTTTCAGGAATATCCTTTAAGCGTTGAGCCACTTTTTCACGCTGAGTGAAGGTGTAATCAATCAGTGCCTCACCCTGCGGCTCACGATTAACCACTTTTGCGATAAGACGAATGCCGTCCTGAAGCCCCAAGTTATAAGCCTGTTCTTCATTCCCCATCTTAGGATTCAGTTTATCCTGTTCGCCCTGTGAATCACGACGTAAAGAAATCGCCACCACCGGTATTCCCGCTTTCTCAATCTGATTGATCATTTCTAGCGGTGCATAGTTAGCCACGAAAACAACCTGAGGATGTTCTGCCAGCAGGCTTTCAATATTGACTTGAGTCAGATCACCTGGCATTGGCAACGTGGATAAGCGAGAGGAAAAACGCGCAAATTCAGGGCCAAGCTGCTTTTTCCAGCTCGATAAAATCCCAACCACATCGTCAGTGGCATCAAGCTGAACCAATAAGTTAAGCGTTTGGTGTTGCAGAACCACCACACGATTAACGTGATCGGGAATCGTTACCTGACGACCTAATTGATCGGTAATGGTGCGGTCAGCTAAGGATGAAAAAGAGACAAGCAGCAATGATACGCCAGTGATCATTGCACGGTTAAATTTTGGAAATGAGAGATTCATAATAGAAGGCTAAGGTTATGTTATATAGCAAACTATATAACGAACCAGCTTCTGCAAACAAGTTATCCCTTGGCGCATCAATAGTTTTGAGTCCTCAACTTGCTCCTCTGCGCATGACCAATAATTCTAAAAATAATATAAATTTCATATTGATACAAAACCTGAACAATAAATTTATTTTGTTCAGTTTTAGTTCATGTTTAAACATCCTACGATGGTTTTATCAGCGATAGGAGGTCAAATATGAAACAGATTTATAAATACTTAAATGAACTGAAAGACAGCTATCAGCAAGAACATCCGTCCAATAAATTACCGAGTGGGTTCTACCTCACACCGGAACAACGGTTGGAAATATTGAAAGAAATCTTGGCGCCCTACAGCGAAGAAGAAGAACAGTTATCAAAAGAAGCAAGATAAGGAAGGAAAGTGCAGGATCGAACAAATCTAAAAATCACAGCCAAACCACAGCGATGGAACGATGCGGTTTGGCATTTAAGCGCACACTCGACTACAGGCGCTTGCGTATCGCATTTTCTGCACTGAACATCCACAGTTCAGGCTGCCGATTAGGCGAAAATCGCACTTCATAACGATCTTTCAGCGGCGTTAAACGCCAGCTCATCAGCTTCTGATCCCGCTTCGGTTTCAGGAATCGGCGCCAGCCTAATGAACGGGTGGCCTGACGATCGAGCATCCATGCGGCCGTTGGCGATAGCGGCAAACGTATAAAAGTATCTTCAACGCTGATATCACAAATACACATACGACTTTTCCATAACGTAATAATTGTTCACTGATGCTTTAACACCATCACTTGGACGAATTATCCCGTTAGGCCGTGTATAAGCCAAAGAGATAACACCTGAACTATGATGCGGATCACAAATAACAGCATGCTGATTTAACATTTCTGCAACCATCATGTGCGTAACATCTTACTGCGTTGGCTTAACGCCCTATCGTGTAAATTGCAGACAAAAAAAAGCCACCCATTGGGTGGCTTTCTTTCAATCATGGTGCCGACTACCGGAATCGAACTGGTGACCTACTGATTACAAGTCAGTTGCTCTACCTACTGAGCTAAGTCGGCGAATTTGGCGGAAGGATAGAGATTCGAACTCTAGGAGCTATTACACTCGACGGTTTTCAAGACCGCTGCCTTAAACCACTCAGCCATCCTTCCAATGGGGGCAGATATTAGCGACCTTCCCGCTGGCTGTCCAGCGCTAAAATCTTTTTTTTGTTCAAGTGAACAATAATCAGCCCAAGCGAATTCTTTTCAACCAGATATTGCTATTTATTAATCAGTTAGGCGTCTGCTTTCAATGTTTTTCATGCAATAATGCTTTGTATACAGCGTGAAATTTTCTTTGGAAAGTGACTTTTTTTAGGTTTTTTATGGCAAACCACACAAAAATATTAGTTAGCAGCTGCTTAATGGGCTTTCCGGTTCGCTATAACGGTAGCGCTAAACCGTTTATGCCTCCAGCGCTGTTACGCTGGCAGCAAGAAGGACGGCTTATACTTTGCTGCCCAGAGGTGAGTGCCGATTTCCCAACGCCACGCTTAAGCGCAGAAATACGTATCTCGTCGTTGGGGGAGCGTAGAGTGGTTGAATCTGATAGCCATGACGTAACTGCGGGCTATATGGCCGGTGCTCATATTGCCCTACGGCTTGCCCTTAAACATCAATGTCGCTTTGCATTGCTAACCGATGGCAGCCCCTCATGTGGCAGCTCACAAATTTATGACGGCACCTTTAGCGGAAAACGGATTGCGGGTATGGGTATCACGACATCACTGCTACGTGAAAATGGCATAGCTGTTTTTGGTGAATCTGAATTTTCAGCGCTGGAAGAGGCAATTCATTCCTTTGAGATGAAAACGGCCTTGTGAGGGGCCGTTTAGTCGCTAAAAATAGATATTACAGTTTTTTGCTCAAACGATAATCGAGAGAATAGCGCCCAGCACCTGTCACTATCAACAATAACAGCCCACCGATAATACTGATATTTTTATAAAAATTGATCTCGTTAAGTACCATATCCATCCCGCTCAGTTTCCAGAAGGGGTGGCCAATAATTGAGGTCCCTAAAACATAGAGAGCAAAGATAGCCGCAATCGGGCGAGTCCAAAGTCCCAAAATAATCGCCAAACCGAAGAAGAATTCAATAACGACTGCAATAATGGCTGAAATATACGGTAGCGGTGCGCCATAGCCCTGCATTGCAGACACAGCTAGCTCAAAATGAGCTAATTTCCACCAGCCAAAAATAATAAACAGCAGCATCAGCAGTATTCTGGAAAGTAAAATAAGAGAATCTTTCATACCGTCGCTCATTTTTAACTCCTTTTGTATAAAAAGAGGACAACCTGCCTATCTTTATATTAGAACACAATGGGGATTTATCGAGCGGCGAATGAAATAGGCCATACCGTAGGGTATAGATATGGCCAAAGAGCGGGATAATCGTCGTTGTTAACTCACCGCATGAAATGTGGTCACGATCTCTAAAATACCATTAATGATAAATTGAACGCCCATACAGACTAATAAAAATCCCATCAGACGGGAAATAGCGTCAATGCCGCCCTTTCCAACCAGTTTCATAATGGCGCCCGAGCTACGCAAACACCCCCATAAGATAACGCTGACGGATAAAAATACTAATACCGGTGCGACCATTAATACCCACTCAGGGAAATCAGCGCCGTGCTTAATGGTAGACGCCGAACTAATGATCATCGCGATGGTCCCTGGCCCCGCAGTGCTTGGCATCGCTAATGGAACAAAAGCGATGTTAGCCGTTGGGTGCTTCTCCAACTCTTTGGTTTTGTTTTCAACCTCAGGGCGGTCTTCCATTTTCTGCTGAGGAAACAACATCCTAAAACCAATAAATGCCACGATTAATCCACCAGCAATACGCAGCCCAGGAATAGAGATCCCGAAGGTGTTCATGACCAGCTGGCCAGCATAGAAGGCCACAACCATAATCGCAAACACATAGACAGAAGCCATCAGCGATTGGCGATTTCGCTCCTCGCGATTCATATTTCCAGCTAGGCCAAGAAATAACGCGACTGTTGTCAGCGGGTTAGCCAACGGCAACAAGACCACCAACCCTAGTCCAATTGCTTTAAATAATTCAATCATGAGTCATTCTATCCTTGAGGTATTTTTCTAACACGTAGTGATTTCAGCATCCCGAGTATATGAAATCGACACTACCCTTGCTATGCCGATCATCAACCCCTATTTTTATTCGTTGATTTATCCAGCTCATTACGTATCTGTGCATGACTGATTAACGCGAAGATAAAGGTGCCACCGATTATATTGCCAGCCAACGTCGGTAACGCAAATGGGTATAAAAACGCCTGCCAATGCAGGTGTCCGGAAAATATGAGATAAAGAATTTCTACTGACCCAACAACAATATGCGTTAAATCCCCTATCGCAACGAGATACGTCATGATAATAATCACCCAAATTTTTGCTGCTCCAGCTGATGGGAACATCCATACCATCGAGGCAATAATCCAACCAGAAATAACGGCGTTAGCAAACATCTCCGTTGGAGAATTATTCATCACCTGCTGACTAATGGTGACAAATGCTTCACGTGTTTCTACATCGAATACTGGCAGATGCCAAAAAATAAACGCAACTAATCCTGTGCCAAGCAAATTACCGCATAGAACCAATCCCCATAGCCGCATCAACAAAATAAGATTCGTTTTGTTAGGTTTATTCATCACGGGGAGCACTGCCGTTAGCGTATTCTCGGTAAACAACTGCTGGCGTGCCATGATGACGATAATAAACCCAAAGGTATAACCAAAATTCTCTAACAAAAAGGCGCCGGGAACACCATCAAGTTTGACATGAAAAATTCCCTTCGCCATCAACGATGCTCCCATAGAGAGCCCCGCGGCGACCGCCGACCACAGAAGCGCCCAAATATCACGCTCCAGTTCTTTAGTCCCTTCTTGGCGAATAATTTCGTGAACCGCAGCAGCACGAGACGGCAGCCGCTCTTCATCGGTATTAATCGGCTTCCCCTGCTTCTCTTCTTCGTTATCAACCTTTAAATCATCTGTCGGTTTCTCATCGACAATCTCGTCTCGCTTTGGCTCATCATTCATTCTGCACTCCTCCTAGTTCTTAGATTAAGCGTAGACGCTCATTTGAGATGCAGTACCTCAGATTTTCGATATAGCAATAAGGCAGGCTTTTGAATGAAAAACCGACTGGAGCATTCGCTCAATGGAATTTATAATGTGACCAATATCACATTTTAGTATTAAGTAAGGGTTTGGTTACATGGGTACTGTTATGACTGGGCTGATCGTAGCTCGCTGGGAAATTATGAGCACTTTTATGATGTTTATTGCCAGCTCACTAAATGTCAAATTCCGCCGAAAAGGCCATCGCATTGTCGCCTTTGCATTCAGCGGGATTGGTTTTGCAACCGCATGCTGGCTGGTTTTGACACTCTCTGGCACCACAATTAACACGGCCGGCATGAGCCATTTTTGGGCCGTTGCAAAAGATGTGTTCGTCGATGTCATGAGTCAACCGACTGCCTATAGCATGATGTAACACACACGGCATGCTTTAGAGAATTTCCAAAAAAGCATGATACTGCAGGCATTCATATATCGTCATGCATCACTGCCTGATACGCTGACGCCAACTAGAAGCGAGGCCTTGAGCATTTTCATTGCCGTATTCCAGCGGCTTGAGCTGTGACGTGCAACGGCATATTTTGCAACGGACTGTGCAATTTTAACTCTTTTCGTATTCATGGTTTGGCTCCTCTGATAACTGAGCGTTGTCCCCACACACTCATCGCTATTAGGAAAAAGCCTATACCTTTCTGCTTCAAGCTGTGTTTTTGAATTGTAAGTTTTCTTCGAAAACTATATCCAAAAAACATAATTTAAAGACTTAGCGCTATAAAACGCAAAAGGGCCGCAATGCGGCCCTTAGTTTAGTCAGAGATTTTAATCTAACTTTGGATGCTGATCGATAAGGCGTTGTTTTTGACGCTCCAACTCCCCAATCTGATCGTTAATATCTTCAACTTTCTGCTCAATGTTGTCATACGTTTCTTGTAACAACTCTTTGGCTTCAGCACGGTCAGATGCCGCTGGCGTCGCACCACGCAAGGGTTTATTGGCGGTTTCTTTCATAAAGATCCCGGTAGCCAAACCTATCAATGCAACGACCATGAGATAATACGCTGGCATATACAGGTTATTTGTCGTCTCAACTAACCACGCGGCAATCGTTGGCGTTAAACCTGCCACCAACACCGAGATATTGAAGGAGATCGCCAAAGCACTGTAACGGATATGGGTTGGGAACATGGCCGGTAGCGTCGATGCCATAACACCGGTGAAGGCATTCAGTAATACGGCAAGGATAAGCAGGCCTAAGAAGATCAACCCAATAACATCGCTGTTAATCAGTTTAAAGCATGGGATGGCCAGCAACAGTAAACCCACGCTGCCGAAAATAATAAAAGGCTTACGGCCAAAACGGTCACTCATCAACCCCATCACTGGCTGCACAAACAGCATACCAATCATGATAGCAATGATGATAAGTACTCCATGGTCTTCGGAGTAATGCAGGTTATGGGATAAATAACTCGGCATGTACGTCAGCAGCATGTAATAGGTTACGTTGGTTGAAATAACCACACCTACGCACGTTAATAAGCTTTTCCAATGCTGGGAAACGATTTGTCTAAATGAAGTCTTAGGGGGATTTTGAATCGCATTGCGATCGTCTTTTTCCATTTTATCAACATGCTGCTGGAATGCAGGAGTTTCTTCCAACGCATGACGCAGATAGAGGCCAATTAAACCCAACGGTGCCGCAATAAAGAACGGAATACGCCAGCCCCAATCAAGGAAGTCCTGCTCCCCTACAATGCTAGATATAAGTACGACGACACCGGCACCAAGCACAAAACCCGCTATCGAACCGAAATCCAACCAGCTTCCCATGAATCCACGTTTTCTATCTGGGGAATATTCAGCAACAAAAATTGCCGCACCAGAATATTCACCACCTACAGAAAAGCCCTGAGCCAATTTAGCTAATAGCAGCAAAATCGGTGCCCAAATGCCGATTGAAGCATAGGAAGGGATTAAACCAATACAGAATGTACTTACAGCCATGATAATAATCGTGACTGACAGAACCTTTTGACGACCAAATTTATCGCCCAATGCGCCAAAGAAAACACCACCAAGAGGTCGGATTAAAAATGGAACGGAGAATGTTGCTAGCGCGGCAATCATCTGAATGCCAGGATCTGCGCCGGGGAAAAATACCTGACCAAGTGCATATGCCACAAATCCATATACACCAAAATCAAACCACTCCATTGCATTACCCAGTGCAGCAGCGGTAATGGCTTTTTTTAATTTTTCATCATCAATAATTGTAATGTCGTTAATGTGTAGCGGCTTTGCCTGCTTTCTTCTTAATCTCATTATCGTTTCCTTGCTAAATTTTGTGCCACACAGCGAAAGCCATCTCGCTGAAGCGCACTATGGTCACTAATGCCCGGTAGGCGTGGCCTAAATCGCCGTCAATATGCGTTATTGGAGAGCCATTTCTCCGCTAAGCTACGCATTTTCCGGCCCTTTTATCCTTATTTAATCCTTCAAATAACGTAGCTGCTAGATAACAATAATTCAACAAAATGGCCCAAATGTCAAAATTTGTGATCTTAGTCACTCGAAACGTAAAGATGATTTGCCTAGAAAAATATATAACAAAGATTATATTAACCATTTGAAATTAATTAATGGTTCGAATATTTACACTACGAGGAGAACGGAATAACGCAGGGTTTGAATGGAACTATTGAGTAGGCATCATCCGTGATACCCAAGCCAATATTGGTTTATGGTGACTCGATTACAATGGCAACGCGTCTATTTTCCGAGCGGCCCTGTTTAGTACTATTACTCGCAATCGGGTTACTTTCCCCCATACCACGAGTCGTCAAATTCATGCGTGGGATCCCGCCCTGAGAAAGTGCGTCTGCGACGGTATTGGCCCTTTTCAAAGAGAGCTGCTGGTTATAACTTTCGTCGCCATAGTTATCAGTGTAACCACTCAGACGCGCATGCATGATATTAATTTGCGCGAGTGTTTTACCCATTTTTTTGACTGTTTCAACGCTTTCAGGGGTTAAATTAGATTTGTTATTGCCGAAAAGAACCTTCTCTGACAGCCCAAACATCCAACCTTCATCGGTTTGTTGAAAGCCTTGTTCTTTTAGTACCGCAATTTGTTCTGCGGTGAGCCCACCTTTATGCTGACAGCCTGCCAAAAATAACATGGCTAAAAACATGCCAATAAATTTCCAGTGAATATGCTTTCTCACGTGCCCTACTCCCTATTTCTATTTTTTAAGATTCTCGCTATGAGATACTCCAACCACCACCGCTATGCTTGCTGTGATACATCGCGGCATCTGCCTTTTCTAATAATTCAACCGGTGTGCTCTGTGCATGTGAAAGCGTGAAGCCAATACTCAGTGAAATAAACACCGGCTCACCGTTGGGTAAATATATTGTTTCCCGCATTGCTTTGACAATTTTATCAATGATTTGCATAACATCGTCTTTATGCGCGATATGGCGCAATAAGATTGAAAACTCATCTCCGCCCATGCGAGCAACTAAATCACTCTTGCGAATTTGCGTTCTCAGCCTCTCAGCAATAGTTGTCAATACATGGTCGCCAGCTGCGTGTCCCCACGTATCGTTCACCGCTTTAAAACCATCCCCATCGAGGAACATCACGCATATTTGTTCCTGCGCCGTATTCATACTTTCCAGCATGCTCATAAAATTTGAACGGTTAGGTAGTGAGGTTAGCGGATCGTGTAATGCTTTATATGAAAGCTGATCGTTTTCATTCACTAAATCGGCCTGTTGCAGTTCCATTTCGCGCAGCAGACTGTTGAAGCCTCGGCTTAGCTCATTAATCTCAGCGATTTGTGACGGTCTCACACGCAAAGTAAATGCTCTATTTTCTCGGGCCGAACGGGCAACATGGGCGATGTTTTGTAACTCGTCAACAATTCCGGTGTGCATCCGGCGTACCAACCAAAATGATAGCAACGCGGTAAGCACCAAGCAGCTTAGTAGTCCGAGCATTAAGTTTCCTAGAAACTTAACCATCGTCGCGCCACCTGCGGTCAACGTTACATACCCTACCACTTCGTTTTCACTCATTATGGGCTGCACAACCATTTTTGGCAGTAGCCATTTGCGAATAGGGTCATCGATGGTCATATGCAAACGGGTCGGTGAAGTCCAACTGGCCAATAGATCTTTCTTTTGATCATAGATGCGAGCTTCGTAAATCTGTTCTTTTCGCGCAATCAGCGTGAGGGCTTCCTGAGCCGCGGGTTTATCACCAAATACCACTGCCGCTGCGCTGGTGTAGCTTATCGTTGACGCAACCAACTGCAAATTGTGCTCCGCATAGGTTTTCAGCGTAAACACGGATAATACAGACAACGGTATACCCGCCATAAGCAACGTAATCGCAATGATCATCAAATGAATACGCTGAAACATACTGCGCAACGTTGGCCGCGTTTTTGGCATATTGGCGTTTGAGGCAAAAATATGATTCATCTAATTACCCTTTTTCTTCGCCAAAAGCAGCACGTTAGGATTCACCTGAACATTGCTGCGCGCCAAAATATCTAAGTTCAGATCAAATGCGATCCCTGAATTATCAATGCGTAAACAAAATGCGCTGCCCTTAATACACTCTGGGTTATCTTCTGCAATGGTTAAAATACTTTTTCCCTGCATATTTTGTATGAGTAATTCTTGATCGCTCGGCTTTATATTCCCGAAGTAAACCACGTCGCATTGTTCAAGCAATTTCGTTGGCGAAAAATCAACGATTTGCGTAGAGACATGACGACTAGGT
Organism: Hafnia sp. CBA7124; assembly: GCF_002355555.1. Taxonomy (NCBI): domain Bacteria; kingdom Pseudomonadati; phylum Pseudomonadota; class Gammaproteobacteria; order Enterobacterales; family Hafniaceae; genus Hafnia; species Hafnia sp. CBA7124. The sequence continues at coordinate 2,458,850 of NZ_AP017469.1, forward strand.
AACACGATATTCTCCTCGACTAATAAACGTGCATAGCGTGCTGGAGGAACAATACAAAGCTTAATAGGATCAGGAGAATTGGCCCAACGGGTATAGCGGATCATCCCAATAACAACTTTTGCAACTTCTTGTTCTTTAACAGCAATTAACTGTGGAGAGTCTACAGGCGTTTCGGCTGCAAAAACAGGAAAGCACTGTGCTGATAGAGCGAAAATTAAGGCTACAGCGGCTGTGCTCTGTATCCCTCTTAAATATCGGCGAAATTTCGTACGGACAGAGGGGTGCATCATGAAAAAAGAAGCCTAACGGCAACGGCCTCAGTTTTAATTAGGTTACACATTATTATTCCTCCGTTAACATCCGCCAGCATAATGAAAACATTAAGTACAAAAAAAGTATACACGTAAACTATAGGATTTTTCTCGCATCCGGAATTTTCGCACAACAAAGGCGCTATTTTTATTAGATGCGTTTAAAACCTCAATAAGATTGTTCCTTTTATTGTGCAGTCCGTGAACATATCCATACTTAGTGAACCAAAGTGTGATCTATAACTCATCAATATATCGGTTAGAAACGTTTTTTCTTTAACCGAGAATTGTTCACTTATTTTTCAATAAACTAGGCGTATTTTGTTATTAACATAAAGGAAAGAGATACCCTTGGCATCATTATTATTAGCAGTATGCCTATGCCAACTTAATGAACGCAAAAAAAGCACCTTACTCAGTTGGGAGTCCAACTTTTGAGGTGCCGTTCATAATGGTGACTCTCGCTAATCTCTTTTGTTCATTTCCATTACCTCATCGAGGTTAGGATATTGTCTTTTATCGCGAAACTTGGCGGGAGATGTTTCGAAATGAGCCCTGAACACACGGCTAAATGTCTGCTGAGAGCTAAAGCCATACCTAAGCGCGATATCAATAATTGGCAGTTCACTGGCGCACAATAACGTTGCGGCTTCGTGTAAACGACGTTTCCGGACATATTCAGCAATAGAGAGTCCTTTTTTCTGCTTGAACTCGCGCTGTAGATACCACTTTGAATAGCCGCTTTTCGCTGCGATGGCATCAACTTTAATGGCCTCACTCAGCTGAAGCTGTCCTTCTATCCACTGAATCAGCTCGCTGACAATCACCTCTGACATTTATAACCTCTATCTGTAAGTGCTCAGCTTCTAGCTGATACTCATAATTTCTTTAGCAAGCAGAGTTGCCTGTTCTGTTGTTGACTCTATGACCGGTACGCCATACATCCGCTCTAATCCCTGCCTAAGATTATCTGCGCATCCTTTGTTTGATGAACAGAGTATAATAGCTTTGCAGCATGCCGAAAAATCGTCTCGATGTTTTCTCAGCCATTTGGCAATAACCGTTCTCGCTTCTCGCGCCTCTTCATTTTCCACCGGTTTTGTTTCTCTATTTTCTGGTGGGAAATGCAGCTCAGGATAAATCAGTATAAACGCACAGTTTTTTGCCAATAACTGCTCGGTTTGTTTCACCCAATCTATTCCGGAAAAACGCATAAATTCAGCGCTAACGTGAATCAGTGGCATCGCGTTTAGATCATATAATTGGTCATTTATCATACTCATGTCTTTTTCCTTAATGTCAAAATTTCAGGGTAGACATGTTCACATTGCGTTCAGATTTATTCTTTTTATACGAATTCAATTTCTGATGAGGCGTATTGTAATTGCCTGTATTTTTCATCTGGTGCATTTCGTGCTGAGTGGCGCGTATTTTTCCCCTGCAGAGCACGAACTTACTCTAAAAAATAAGCAACCTATGGAACAAAACACCAAGAGCTAAAAAGGCAGATATGGTATGCTACACGCTACTATAAAAGGTGGTATGTATGGCCTTAATGACTAAGGTTCTCGATATATTTAAAAGTAAACAGGCGTTTGTTATTTGTCAGGAATGCAATCACAAAGGCCGCTTTGATGAGTTCAAGATTGAAGACAGCATAATGATGCACTGTCCGCATTGTCATTATAGTTTCAATCGTAAACGACACAAAATTTCGTCTATTTGATGATCGTTTGACCCCAAAAATACCTGAGTTTTCCTATCTCGCCGCCTAACGATGAATAACGTTTTTGCTGGAAAAATAGCAATAACATTCTGCGAAAAATGGTGATTGTTGAAGATAGGTTGAACTTGTCTTGCTAAGATATGTAAGGTGCATTTCAACAATATCGTAGCAGGGAAATTTATGCGATTTTTGATCAATACAATGACAGGGCTCGTCGTCATTTTACTTGCTGTATGGACCGCATTCATATTCGACTTCAATGAAGTAAATAGACTCCCCGCCTTTTTATTTCATCATATTGAATCCTTTTTCAGCCGCTGATCCTTATCGTATAATGGAGGCAACAGGCAGTAGCCATGCGCTTAGCCCCTTTAATTTGTAAGGATTTATAATGTCTCCCGCGTTGATCACCTATGGTGCGTTAGCTTTCGCTATTATTTGCGAAGTCATAGCAACATCTATTCTTCCGCACACTAAAGAATTTACCCGTCCCGCACTCACGATTGTCATGGCCCTTCTGTATGCCGTTGCGTTTTATATGCTATCAATTGCAACACGAACCATGCCCGTTGGAATTGCTTATGCAATATGGAGCTGTTTGGGCATCGCACTCATTTCGGGCGTTAATTATGTCTTGTTTAAACAAACCCTCGATGTTCCTGCGATGATTGGGCTAGGGTTTATTATTGCCGGCGTGCTTATTATTAATATATTTTCTCATTCCGTATCACACTAATATTTCTTTTTACAACCAGCTGACAGATTTGTTTGCGGCTGGTTGTCAATAGCATGTTCTTTTAATTACAATAGCCACTACATAAAGATACACCCTTACATTTTATCACAATCTTCCTCTCAGATTTTCTTTTCAGTTATTTATTCACTTTTGTTTTTATCTTAAAATTATTGAATCTACTAAGTTTTAGTTTATAGTTTTAAAATTAAGCATATATAAAAACACAGACTCAGAGTGAGTTTCTGCATCATGTGCTCCACACCGAATCGAGCGTTCAGAGATAAGAAATGAATAATATCAATGAAAAACAAATCCTCAGGCGAGTGCGCAGCATAGATTTAAATTTACTCACTGTTTTTGAAGCTATTTTTAGCTGCAAGAGCGTGAGCCTGGCAGCTAAGACCTTGAATATATCGCCTTCTGCAGTCAGTCAATCATTACAAAAAATACGTTATCACTATGAAGATATACTCTTCATTCGACAGGGGAACGTTTTGCAACCGACCCTTGTGTGTTTGAAAATCCATGAGCAATTAGCTGAGATCATGCGTTTAGTTGATTTCTCTCTGAATAGTCGAGTTGATCCACTCAAAAAGAAAAAGTTTATTATTTATGCGTCGCAATTTATGGCGACGTTCTACCTGCCAAAACTGATTAACCTGCTACAGCATCAATCCCCTAATGTTGAGATCGTGCATCATACGTTGATGGAGAGCACCAACGTTGACGAACTACTGATTAATCGCCAAGCCGATCTTATTTTTGACCTTCACCCTACCGCCAGCCACTCTGTGATTTCTACCGAGTTTTCTCGCGAAACACTCACGTTAGTATGCAGCACGGAGCACCCTCGCCTCCAAGGTAAAGTCGATATAACGCAGCTGTATACCGAGCGTTTTTGTGGCTTAAACTCGGCGATTCCTTACATTATGCGGCGCCAAGTTGAGCTTTCGAGACTGTTTAAAGAGCGGAATTTTATCTTCTCCAGTGATTCCGTTATGGCTATTTTAAGTATTATCAAAAATACAGAGTCCATTGGGCTTGTGCCTACCTCTTTGTTAACAGAAGACCACCATCTTCATATCCGTCAGATCGATATCGATATTCAGATCGAACCGGTCATGTTTTACGTTCTGTATAACAAGCATGTTGCTGATTCACCGGGTTTCTCTCAGCTCTTGGCTATCATTATGCAGCTCCGGCAAGGCGTGACTACTGTACCTAACGGTGCCTAGGAAAGCCTCCGAGTGTTACGCCAAACGAAATACCGAGATCGCCCGCTTGAGTGCGTCGGCCTGATGCCCCTGTTGTTGAGCTACCCTTACCGTCTCAGCCACATGACTTACATTTTCCTGCACGCTACTATCAATTTTAGCAATACTGTCATGCATTTGTGCGATGCTGACCCGTTGTTGAACGCTCATTTCCGATAGTTCATCGACCAGCTGTGACAATTGTGTAATCGAACTCATGACCTCCTGCATCGTTACCCCAGCGGCGCTCACCTGCCGCGATCCCGTTTGAGTACAGCTCACGGATACCGCGATTAATTGGCGTATTTCTTTAGCCGCATTTTCACAGCGCTGGGCCAGCATTCTAACCTCGGTCGCTACCACCGAAAATCCTTTGCCATGCACACCAGCACGTGCGGCCTCAACGGAGGCATTCAGTGAAAGAATGTTAGTTTGGAAAGCAATACCATCAATAATTTCTAGAATATTACTGATGCGGACAGATTCCTCCCTAATCTGCGCCATCGTCTGGATTGTGGCAGAAATATTTTCGTCGCCGCGGGCCGCAACATTCGAAGCTTGTAGCGAGAGTTCTTGGGCCAGCAACGCTTTTTCACTGGTATATGTAGAGACAGAGGTCAGCTGCGCCATCGCACTCGCGACTACCGCAAGCGCGGATGCTTGCTCATCTGTCCGCTGCGATAATGCAGAATTCTGCCGCAGAATACTTTCTGCATCACCTTGCACCATCGCGATCCCGTGGCTTACCTGACCAAGCGTATTGCGCATCGTTTTCAACGTAGCGCTAAAAGTGCGAGCGAAAGCCGAATGGCTTGGGCGCTGCTCACGATCCAACGTCAGACAGCCTGCTTCTCGATTAATATGCGATGCCAACTGCGCAACTTCACTGGCCGAGCGGGCATCCCGCGCCATATGCACCGCCATGTAAATCAATATAGCCGTTTGCGCCACCACAAATACCGCGTGGAAAACAACCATATGAAATCCAGGATGCATGAAGCAGACGATCCCATAAAGACCGTTTTCCTGTAAATAATTAAACAACAGATGATGAACAGCGGCAGTGATCGCCCCCATGAGCAAAGGCCGATAATCTCGGTAGGCTAATAACGCTGAAAGTAGAACAAAAACAGAGAAATGAAATTCAGTCTCACCCTCACCTAATTGGATCAATAAAGCAGCAAAGCCTAATAGCGTAAAAGCATAAAATAATCGGGTAATTAATTTCCCTGGAAACAGCATCTTTATCAGCGAAGAACTGAGTGCCAATATTGCCCCCGCAACTAACGCAGTAGATATATGCTCGTAATACCAACCCACGCTAACTGCAATAGCAAATAATACCCAGACTAATAGCAACATCAGCCAATCAGCACGCCGGTAGATCTGTTCGAGTGAAACCGTCTCTGACGATTCACCTTTACTCTGTAAGATTGTCGCTGTCACCATTTTATCATCCATACTGTCTGTTATAAGAATCGCTAACGTTTTAAGCATTGCTATCTCATCAAGCGTAGATGTTTTATGGACAAGTTGTGGAAAATTTAATGTGTATTTAATCTGTAGAATTAACAGGTAAGAGTGATTTTTTATTGGAGAGACGAACCTTTACGCACTTCTTTTTTCTAGGCGGCATACAAAATAAATGTTCAGTTATATTTACATCAAAATCCTCTCTAAAATTTAGCGAAATCATCCATACTGACTATCACTCTCGTAAATTGCTTATTAGCGCTATGCTATTCATCACACATATAGAGGTGATAACACAATGAAATTATTTACAGCTCAACTTCAAGACGTTAAGAAAATCCTTCCGCTTTACTTAGGCTATCGTGCATTTTATCAAGTCCCTGAATCTGCTGAAAAAGCAGAGAAATTCCTGACTGACAGGATCACCAATCATGAATCCGTCATTTATTTTGTTGAAAAAGACGGCGTCCCTGTTGGATTCACACAGCTGTATCCGCTGTTTTGCTCATTAGAAATGAAGCGTATTTGGCTGCTTTATGACCTATTTGTTGCACCTGAAGCCAGAAAAGCTGGAGTTGCACAACAACTGATTGCTCGCGCCGATCAGTTGGCTAAAGAGACAGATTCCGCCTTCATCATGCTCAGCACGGCAACTGATAACGTTAAAGCTCAGGCCTTATATGAAAAAGAAGGTTACGTTAGAGATACTCAGTTCTTTGTTTACAACAAAATGCTCGGTTAACGGATGCTACACAAAACGCTGTCATGCACTAGACTTTCAGGATAAACAATAACTGACTAAGAATTGAGGTTCTTATGCGCAAGACTTTATCTGTTTTATTTATTCTGATGCTTGCTGGGTGCTCTGGTGGATATCATCATCAGAAAGCCACTGACGATCAAAATAGCGAACAAACTTGTCAAAACCCAGACGCTAATGCGGACAGCACCTGTGGTCATTCCATTGTTCCGAGCATGTATTAGCAGCATGTTTGAATACATAAATGATAAAGGCCACCGTTTGGTGGCCTTCTAACTAGAATAACGATTAATCACGTGTAATTTTCTCAGCCTCTTCTTCCGTTTCAATATAACTCGACCCAAACGCAATTGTTGCAAGCAGCCCGACAATAAACCCCACTAATCTACTGCGCATTATCTCTCTGAGTAGCCTCATCGCATCTCCAGTTCAGGAACGGAGTTAGACTATACAGAGTAATATGGGTGGAAAATGCCAATTAGCCAGCAAATTTTTTAGTTCTACTGGGAGATATATCAGCTTTCGACCATGCTAGTTTTCTGTTCAATGGCGATCATGATAGTTTTACGCACCAAAGAGATTGTATCCCTTGCCCGCAGCTACATGCCTTAACTAAAAATATCGCCATTGAGCTTGGTGCAAATGGCATCCGCGTTAATGCAGTATCACCTGCGGTTGTGCAAACACCAATCTATGAGGGATTCATACCGAAAGACGAAGTAAACGGAGTCATGGCAGGTCGCAACGCAGGTTAAAACATAACAGGCTGCGAACATTTTGTCTTACTACTATAACGCTGGCTTTCTTCTTTGAGGCCAGCATTCTTATTCTAACCGATATCGTGTCACTCGCGAGCTCATAGCAAGTTACCCCCTTTACTTGTATAAATCGCTCGTTAATAGCTAGCATGATTTTAATTTTAATAAAATTAATATCAGTACAATAATTTAAACAACTCCCAAACAAATATTAAAAACATCCTATCTGAGCAATACATTTATATGACCAGTGATATCATCAGCAGGATTTTTACAACTACTCTAATTTTTCAATATTTGTTGGGACTCACCATGCTGAAAACAACGCTTCTTTCCGCTATTTTTATCTTATCAGGTTGTACTGCCAGCGACTGGATCAGCGCCGCCGGTGGCATTATGCAGGCAAAAGATGATCATAACCGCTCTACTATGGACTCAAGAATTAAAGCGGCGAATAAAGCAGCAGGATACTAGCGTCCATTAAGAACGAGTACTCACTATCCAACACGTCTTCATTGTCCATCACTAATCCGCGTGATCCTTTGGCGTAGAAAATCAACTAATCGCTTGCTGTCTGGTGACAGGACAGCAGCCTTAGTATTCACAACACCAACATCCATATAGGTAATGCAGTCATCAATAGTTCGGCGTACAACCCGAAGACCATCTAAAGACCAAGGCCGATAAACCAGATCCGATAAAATAGTCACGCCTTTGCCTTGGGCGACGAGGCTGCGAATAGCTTCGAAAGAGTTAGTTCGAAAATGAACATCCGGAATACATCCCCGACTATGCCAATAATCTTGAAATACTTCGGCATATTCGTCGGTCACTAATAGCAGAAATGGATATTTTTCCACATCAGAAAGAGTCAGCATCGGCTGGCTTAGCAACGGGTGACCAATGGGTGTCCATAGTTTTCTCTGAGAACGTATAAACGTCTCGATCCGCAAATCAGCGTCATGATTGATATTAGAAGTCAGCAATAAACAGAAATCGAACTGCTTTTGGCGTAATGCACTAACAAGAACTGGAGAAGCCGCTTCTTCAAATATAATTTCCATCAGCGGAAAACGGTTTTTTATATCACTAAGAATATTAGGCAATAAATAGGCCGAAAGCGTTTCAGCAATGCCAATGCGTACTGTACCACTCGCTGTTTCCGGCTGGTTTTGTAGATCCTCCAATGCCACGTGGCTATTCATCACAATTTTGTGCGCGTGGATGAGAAATCGCTCTCCTGCTTGGGTTAGCTGAACCCCTTTCGGGTGACGGATAAACAGTTGGCTGTTCAGCGCCTCCTCGAGATTACGCATAGCTACTGTCATTGAGGACTGCGAAATATGACAACGGTTAGCCGCTTTTGATATTTGCAAAGTTTCAGCTAATGCAATGTAAAATTCAAGTTGCCTCAATGTAAAGTTCATAGTTTTAACCTATACCCAAGGATGAAAACTTTATATTAGCATCCTGGCATTTATTGGCAGTAATCTTGATCTAACAAATAAGCCAATACTTTTACTGGAGCATTTATGCCCTATCTCCTACTTAGCCTTGCAGCATGCTTTTGGGGTGGAAACTATGTGGTAGGCCATGTATTAGTCGCTACCGCAAATCCTATTATTCTTTCTGCCGCTCGCTGGATTTTTACTGCTCTCATACTAGTGGCAATATATTTTCGACAAATTCGAGAACAATGGTCTGTCATGAAGAAATCAGCCGGCGTTATCGCATTTCTTGCCCTTTGTGGTCAGGTTTTATTCCCATTAACGCTTTATATTGGCCTGCAATACACGTCATCACTTAATGCCGCTATATACTTATCAACAACGCCAGCAATGGTGCTATTGATTAATCACTTTATCTTTAAAGAGAGAATATCATCACGAAATATCAGCGGAGTCATACTCAGTTCTTTGGGAGTAGTGTGGTTAATCCTGCAAGGAGATATCGCCCATGCGAATCTATTTAGCCAACTTAATAGAGGCGACCTTTGGACCATGGGGTCAGCCGTTAGTTGGGCGGTATACTGCGCATTTTTACGTACAAAACCGAAAGAAGTTAAAGGGAATGCCTTTGTGGCGGTGAGCGCTGCATTAGGTGCCGTGGTATTGCTTCCTATATTAGCGCTAACCATTATTGAAAACGGAGTTCCGAACATAACCCCCTATGTTCAGCCTGGATTTTTAATGGGTCTCGCATATCTGATCATATTCCCCTCTTGGCTCTCATATCTTCTTTGGAATAAGGGTATTGCAGCTATTGGGGCGACGCGTGGAGAAATATTCTCCCACATCATTCCGCTCAGCGGCGGTGTATTTAGTATTTTGTTTTTGCATGCACAACTCCATGCATACCATGGGGTAAGCGCCCTATTCATTGTGTCGGGTATCGCGTTATGTTCTCATTCAGGCAGTCTAAAAATGACAATAAAAGAAAGTGACAGAGGAAGGGATGAAATAGAGAACTAACAATGCCCCCCTGTATCCGGTACATCGAGCGTATCTGCGTGCTTAGCTACTGCAGATACGCATATCAGATCAGATACGGACAAATTGGCTCACTCATTTAGCTCCACGATAAGGCATTGGATGTTGTGATAATGGGTGGTCCAAATTTACATTGTGGGCACCCTCGATTTTAGCAATAACGACCTGAAAGCCAGAAATCCACTTGCTGCTTTGCTCTTTGGCACGTAAATGCTCAACGTTGCTCATAAGTAATTCGAGTCCTTCCCGATTATCCCAGTAGTAATTGTTTATTAGACGACCACTCTGAGCATCAGTAAATGACTCCATTCCAATAAATCCAGCAATGCCTTTTGAGAAATCTTCAATTTTTTTATCCAACTTATAAAAATCTTCATCATATTGTTTTTTGTCAAAGATAAAACTGGTTAGAAACATTGCATATTCCTCTGATAATTCCTGATGTTAGAACTTGCTGGCATTTTCTATCAACACCATCAACATGCTCCCAATATCACACTATACCGGTATAGCCTCAGTAAAGGCGGCCACCTTGCATTTCCTGAAGGGTGTATCACCGCAATCATTACCAGTCATCCTACGCCACATCGAGAAAGAAACGAACAGATGGAATATTAAATGGCGCCCCTGAGTCGATCCTTACTAAAACACCTATGTGTTAAAAGTATTATTAAGTATTTTCAGCATAAAATAATGTTACAACCTGTCGCTTATTTGACCAAAAAACAAAAGAATATCGCAAATTGGCAGCAATATAATTCATTTTCTTTGTATTGAAATAAGGTGGTTTTTTGAGCACTAATGAGAAACAGAATGGGGAGTGTTTGAAACGAAATTTAAGTGGTGCTAAAGTAGAGACTCTCTGGACAGTATTGGCTTTGCAAATCCACTGCCCAGAGATTTTTCCCTGGTGTTGGCTGAATTAGCTACCTGACTCTCGTGGTCAGGTTTTTTTTACCTTCAGCTTACCGGGGCATTATAAGTCATTGGCTAAGTTCTGTAAGTTGTACTTAAGTACTTTGCGCCCTGTACTTAAGTGCATGTTGTCACTCAGACATGGGAAATTGAACGTCTAGGAGCCCAAATGTTTTCTGTTTTCAATGAAAATCCGATACTAACGGAAACGCTCCGAGATTATATCGATAGAAAACTATCGCATTTAGGCAGTCCAGAGTACGCCTACACGGTCATCAATAAAAAAAACCCTTCAAAACTGCTTATCATTTCAAGCTACCCCGATGAGTGGGTTAACCTCTACCGTACTAACAATTTGCAGCATATCGATCCGGTCATCTTAACCGGCTTCAAACGTACCTCGCCCTTCGCGTGGGACGAAAACATCACATTGATGTCAGACCTCAAGATTTCAAAGATTTTTTCGTTATCAAAACAATACAATATTGCCAATGGCTTCACCTTCGTACTGCACGATCATTTGAATAATCTAGCGCTTTTATCTTTAATCATTGATAGCAATATGAAGGAAAATTTAGAGAAAAAGCTGGCCGCTGAGCGTGGCAATATTCAGATGCACCTCATTGAAATTAATGAGCAAATGTATCATCTCGTTCAGTCGATATCTTTTGGCAATGAAGACAGCGAGATTGATTCGGACAAACCGATTTTCACCCTGCGTGAAAATGAAGTGCTTTATTGGGCAAGTATGGGGAAAACCTATGCCGAAATTGCCACCATCGTGGGTATTTCAGTGCGCACCGTTAAGTTTCATATGGGCAACGTCGTGAGCAAGCTTGGAGTAAGCAACGCCCGACAAGCAATAAGGTTGGGCGTTGAACTTGATCTTATTACACCAATGCAGGCGTAACGGCTATCGACATTGGCCAATTAACCATCTGGGACTGAATACCACCGACTGAAGCGGTTATTTTGGCTGCCATTTTATTCTGGCTGACAGAGTCTGTCGGGAGATAAACCAGATAAATTCGCTCATCCTCACTCAGATATGCTTCCTTAAGCGGTTTAATTTGCCAACCTGAACGTTTCAATATTGTCAGCATTGCTCGGCTGACGATAGTGTAAATACCGTTGCAACCATAGTGCCTAGCATAATTTATCATCGCTAAAAATAGTACTTGGCTTAGCGGATATCGCTCGCCTAACAAATCCCTCGCGCGTGATTTATCAACAAAAAATCGGCTTGATTCTGTTTCACCGGCAGGCAAAGGCACATCCGAAAAACAAGCCTGAAACGTGTGAGTAATCATATTAGGCTCATCCAATGGAACAAAGCGCACGCTGCAGACCAGCTGTCCCTCATATAAACCTAGGATGTAACGTGTATTAGGATTATCAAACTCGTCAAACTCCATGTCTTTGTTGCAGACAACATCCCATCCCAACCGGTCACTGAACGTTTTTTTTCTCAGTCGATAGAGTTCATCAGAACGGACCCCATTCAGTTCTTCGTAACTGACATCAAATAGCTCAAGCATTCCATCACCTTGATTACATTTTAGTTACTATCCATATTATCTATGGCTGGTGTTTTTCGCGTCCTGCTATTGTACAGTTTTTTTTAAGAATATTTGAAGATAGGTTATAAAAGTCTGGGATCAAAGCCGCAACTCATTTTCAGCGCACGCAGGTAACCTGAGCAGATATAGGCGTTCATGGAGGGATATTCGGTATGACTTTAGGATTATTCAAACATGTTGTTGAACGTAAAAACGCACTCATCTTCGCTGTTAAAAAAATAAAATGAGCTAATGTGTAGAAAATCCGAGTGTAATAAATTGATTACCAGACATGATTTCAGCAGGCTTGCTCGTAATCGCGAGGGCCGTTATGTAAAAAGGCTACTATAAAGTAGCCTTTTATTCATTTTATTTATTTAAAAACTTCAGCTACCGCTTCAAAGTTTGGGCCATGCTCACGGGCTGCAATAATCACGTAGTATTTCCCACCCTTTTCATCAGCCAGTTTTGATAACCGTTTATGTAGGTCGGAAGGAGAACCCACTTCACCGTTAGTCGCGCCTACAGACACATTTCCAATATACTCATATTTGAAATGATGGGCTTCATCCTTAGAAATCAAATCTGCCGCAGCGGCACTGAATGCCGTCATTGAGAAAGCAAGGGCAGTAGCTAAAATAACTTTTTTCATATAACACTCCATGCTCATTATGAATCCTTACAGTAACATACCATCAACAAATATGAATGATCTACATCAAATTATTCACATTATGTATGTTTTAATGCACGGTGGAGTGCTGCCCAATTGAGCCAATATCAAGGCATTGTGTTGATATTAGCCCCCCCACGGAACAGCGACTTTTCTAATGTGCCATCACAATCGGCAATTCGCTAAACCGTGTGGTATACGCTGGAGACAGCATGTTGCGTTTCATCTGCCAATCCCTTTTTATTCCCTGCCCAGCAAACCACACCTTGCTACGTCCTTTATTATTTATTTCGTCGAGCACTTTCATCAGAGCTTCACTATTAGGCTTAGGGTTAAACTCATCGAACAGATTCAATTGCGAAATGCCGTGATCGTAGAAATCCCCGAGCATAACTCCGCCCTTTTGGTAGCGTTTATCAGGCTTCCAAATGTGATCTAAGCAAATCAATGCGTGTTTAATGATGTCTCGAGTATCATTAGTGGGTATTTCTAACCGAGCCGACGCTAAATTGTTGTAATGCATTTCATGCGCAGCAAATGGCGACGTTTTAATAAAAGTACTCACATGTTTACAAAACTGCCTTTCGCCCCGTAGTTTCTCTGCGGCCCTTTCTGCATAGCTGCAGATAGCTTCCTTCAGATCTTGATATTCTGTAATACGTTCGCCAAAACTACGGCTACATACAATCTGCTGTTTCGCCAATGCAGCATCTTCAATATTTAAGCATGATTCACCACGCAGCTCCCGCACGGTTCTTTCAAGAACGACGGTGTAGTTACGGCGAACATAGGCCAAATCCATCTCAGCCAACTTCAGCGCCGTATCAATACCCTGCGTTCTAAGCGATTTTGATATCTGCCTACCAACGCCCCACACCTCTTCAACAGGCATCAGTGCCATCAACTTGCGTTGCCTAAGCTTGTTAGACAAATCTACAACGCCCGCAGTTTGCGGCCACTGTTTTGCCGCATGGTTAGCCAATTTAGCCAACGTTTTTGTTGGGGCAATACCTATACCCACATCCAGGTGAGTCCCCCGCTTAATTTGTTCACGAACTTCGTGCCCAAACGCTTCAAGGTTATGGCAATGGCTGACGCCACGCAGATCCATAAATGCCTCATCGATGGAATACACTTCAACACGCGGAACCATAGCCTCAAGCAATAACATCACTCTCTGGCTCATATCGCCATAAAGTGAATAATTACTGCTAAAAACATGTACGCCATATTGCTCAAACAGCCTCCGCTGCTTGAAATAAGGTGCCCCCATGGTCACTCCGAGTTGTTTAGCCTCCGCAGAACGCGCAATGACACAACCATCGTTATTTGAAAGAACAACTATTGGCTTACCATGCAAATCGGGGCGAAATACCGCCTCGCAGCTGGCATAAAAACTATTCACATCAACAAGGGCGAACATTAGCGCGCCTCGTTGATCACAAACTTAACGACCCCGAATGTCTCAAGCACTTCGCCCTCACTGAATTCGATCGCTGAATACTCTGGATTTTCGGCAAGCAGCATGATCCTAGGACGGGTTACATAACGCTTTACCGTGAACTCACCGCCGAGGCACGCAATGATAATGTCGTTATGCTTAGGCCTCATGCTTGAATCCACCAGCAGCAGTGAGCCATCAAAGATCCCCGCCCCCGTCATTGAGTCACCAGAAACACGCACAAAATAGGTTGATGCCGGATGAGCAATAAGTAGCTCATTTAAATTGATCGGTTTATCAATGTAGTCAGCCGCGGGACTTGGAAAACCCGCGGGCACGCAGTCTGCGTACAACGGAAGTGGTGCCGAAGGCTCGCTCAAACAAGCAGGATAGAATTTCATAACATTAAACCAATAACTGTATATGCATACAGTATAATGCGTGATTTTAAGAATGAAAAGTGCCTACTCTCCAGATCGGCAGTTCTATACGGGAAAGTTCTGATTTGGAAAGAATTATATTTCTTCGGGCTTAATTTTATTCTTAGCCAGCTTACCTGAAAATATATGGCTATTGAGTCCAAAAGATAATATGAACTCCCTATTCAGGTATCTAGCATACGATCTGCTTAATAACGCAATGTGGTTTAATCAATATTGAGGAACACATTGGTAAATTTGCGAAAAGTAAACCGAGTTATTTTGGAAAATCGCAACATGTTACCAGCAAAATTATTAGGGTGGAAATCATCCAGCTATGAGATTTATTGCCAGGCTTATCGTGAATTTGGCGGGAGTGTATGCAACCATCCTTTAGTATTAAAAATATTGGAAGATAGAGCCCCCAATCAAATTCAGTTTTTTCATAAAGAAGCGAATGGAAAAATCGTTGGTGCATACTTCACTGATAAGTGTGGGGAAATTATCCATCCGCACAAGAAAATCCCAGTTATATTTGAGAATATTATTCTCCCAATCTCACCAGATTTAGGAAGTTTCTATCTACCTGCAAAATCGAAAGAACTCTCTATTAGACATAAAAAACAATTCCTTAACTTCACCTATGGCGTATTAAACCGGCGATCAATATGTCTTGTTAAAGATTCATTTTCTAAGAAAACGAATAAGAAAAGACAATCTGATATGAACAAGTTTCTCAAAAATGGCGGAGAAGTCGTTTCCGCTTCCTCCTTTAGCAGCGAGCAACTCAGTGCAATTTACCTCAAATTATCTGGTATGCGTTGGGGGAGTCAACATAATCACAGCGATATCACAGAACTTGCTGAATTTATAGAGTCAATCCGAACAATGATTTTTGGTAACGTTTTATTCTATAAGGGCGAACCCTGTGCTTACGACTTAATTTATCAGGCAGAATGCAACAACTGGATTTATTTTGACGATCACAATGGTGGGATTGATACAACGATAAAAGATTTTAGTGTCGGGAGCCTTTTGCTTTTCGCTAATATCAGTGAAGCACGTAATCTTTGCCAGCAGAAAAATAAAGAGTTTATTTTTAGCATCGGCAGATCAAACGATAAGTGGGCCTATAAAAAACTATGGTCAAATGAAGTAAAATTAGGGAAATCTATTTTTTAAGCTCACAACTGCCATCCGAATATGATTTTATACTTTGTATAACCATATAAACGCCGGAGTTTCAAATTTACTCCGGCGTATAGTCAGTCAATAACGATCGCTACGCGACATAGCCGAATACCAATAGCACAAATAGCGCATACCCTCCACTGACAATGATTAATGCACGTCCATCAGCAATACCTCGACGAAAAACGTGCCAGAGATAAACAATAGCCAAGGCGGTCACTATTCCAGCGACTAACAACGGACCATCAAACAACCACGGTGTGAAAAATAAGCCTAGCGCGCTGGGAATGGTTGCTTGAATCATCATCGCCCCCGAAATATTAGCCAGAGCTAAACGCTCTTTGCCCTGACGCACCCAAATCAGCGCATTCATTATTTCGGGTAGTTCGGTCGCTACGGGGCTCAGAAATAAAGCGACTAAGTGCGGGGGCCAATGCATGATAGTTCCTATATTCTCAAGCTGGCTGATAAAAATATGAGAAGCTGTCGCGATAACGATCAGTGATAAAACAATTTGCAGCACAATCCAACCCATTGGCGGCTCAATTGCTGAGGGCCGAATTTTGAGCGGTTCAATCATTTCTTCTTCAGGTGCAGTATCGCTATTCCTGATTTCCCGCCAAACATAGAGCGCATAGGCCACGAGAAATAAAACGCCCAACCATGGCTTCAAAGTAAAAACAATCAGGCCTAACGCAACTTTAACAAAAAATACGGCGAGAAATGCAGCCTGATCATGGCTCATACGCGCATAATCGGCCCGGATTTTGGCGCTCTTTCGATTGGAACGCCGATGATGGCAAATCAGCGCTAATCCAACCACAGCATAGGCCAGAGTCGCTAACACCAGTGGCCCCCCCATCGCAGCGCCGACCCCAATATTTTTTTGTTCTGGCGTACTACCAAAGACTACCGCCATAAAGGTCACCGTGCTTTCAGGCAGTGCGGTGCCAAAAGCGGCAAGCACAGAACCAACGGCTGTAGCGCCAATATTTAGCCGCCGCCCGAACCATTCGATCCCATTAACAAAACACTCACAGGCTAAATAAATAGCGATCGCAGAAAGGAAAAAGAAGGTGATTGTTTGATACATAATAATGATGTGGCCGGGCGAGTCGGATCCCAATGGTGCAACAACACGACTCGCCCGGCTGGGAAAGTGTATTGCGACCAAAAGTCTCGCCTGGCTATGCTTTCGCAATGGCTGACCACGCCATGAGGAAATAAACCTCAAGTTTGTTGACGTGGACTCCCTAGCAGTACTCCCAGTACGGCTGAAGGATGGCTACTCCCCAATGATAGTGTCGGCATGCTACCAGAACTGAATACACGCGTCTCGGGAGTTCAAATGAAGTCATCAGTCTGTTTTTGTTCTGTTTAGGATCGAAGGACTACGAGAAAGAAAACTGGCATAATGATGATAATATTCATGTGATAAGAATTAAGTTCAAGACTGGATCAATGCAAATCCCCTGCATTCATCCTCAAGGCCTACGCATCGGAATATTATTATGCTAACCATAGAACCTGCTGACTCTTCCGTATTTGAGCGCCTCGTTAGTATCTGGGAAACCTCAGTTCGAGAAACTCACTTTTTCCTAACCGAAAGCGACATCACGGAGTTACGCCCTTTATTACTTAATACCTATTTGCCAAACCTACCCGTTTTTATTACCCGAGATGCAACGGGTACGATCCACGGATTTATAGGCGTTGATGAAAATCGTATTGAAATGCTGTTTGTTGATGCAGCGAGCAGAGGGAAAGGTGTCGGAAAGCAACTTCTTACTTATGCCATTGAGAAATTACACGCAAATGAAGTGGATGTTAATGAGCAAAACCCTCAAGGCGCCGCTTTTTATAAACACATGGGATTTGTGCAAACAGGCCGCTCAGCAGTAGACAGTCAGGGAAAGCCGTTTCCGTTATTGCATATGAGATATTCTTGCTGAGACGGCAATGTGGGCCGATGACAACCAGACTCTCCTATTTTATCGAACCCACACCAGTATGATTACTGCTCTTTATTTGCTTTAGAATGAAATGAAAGACGAGTCTTGAAATAGGCTTTCACGCTCTCTCCCATCGCGTGAATTTTGGCGTCGATATCCTGACATAAAAACTCATCACTGTTCATTGCTCTGACTCTCTGTAACGCGAACTCGTCTATTTCTTCTTTTTGCTGTTCAGTTAGCTCATGGTCATTTTGTTGTTTCATTGGGAGTGAGTCCTCTTGTTTAGTGGTTAAAATACGCATTGTGGGCATCACCTTCAGAGTCAGACACATTAATGCCAGACGTGACGGTTCTATCCCTTAATTATACGAGTAATGACACTATAGTTTATAAATGCACGCTACACGGCTTGTGTCATATGGCAATAATGAACAATAAATAGGCATTTTAGGGCTATTGCTGAGCTTTCAGTGTATGGTGATCTCCCATGTACTCAGAGAAAGCCTTATGTCATTTTTTGATGGTTTAAAGCTATATAGTACTCGTTCTATACAGATCACCTGCCCCAAATGCTCTCATGTATCAGAGCAAAGTGTTTCGAAAATTCGCAAGAACACAACACTGATTTGTACAAGGTGCGGTGAGTATTTCTTGCCTAATGAGATTAAAACCAAAGAGTAACACTTAGTGTTTCTAAACAAGGCTGCTTTAGGCAGCCTTTAAGCTATGTATCAAGCATGGTTCTACGCTCTGGCATAGTCTTAAAAATTACAGGTATAATCCCACCTATTATTCAACTGGTTTAGAAACGAAGATGACAAAACTCACCTTACAAGAGCAGATGCTTAAAGCTGGACTCGTCACCAGCAAAAAAATGGCCAAAGTGCAAAGAACGGCTAAAAAATCACGCGTTCAGGCTCGCGAGGCGAGAGAAGCCGTGGAAGAAAATAAAAAAGCGCAGCTTGAACGAGACAAACAGTTAAGCGAACAACAAAAGCAAGCCGCTTTATCGAAAGAATACAAAGCCCAAGTGAAGCAACTGATTGAAATGAATAGAATTGACATTTCAAAAGGCGACATCGGATTTAATTTCACTGATAATAATTTAATTAAGAAACTCTATGTCGATAAGCTGACCCAATCTCAGTTGATTAATGGTCGTCTCGCGATTGCTCGCTTAGTTGTCGATGGCAGCAGTGAGGCCGGATACGCAATTATTCCCGCAAGCGTGGCCGATAAGATTGCGCAGCGTGACGCGGACAGTATCGTATTAAATAGTGCGCTGAGTCAGGAAGAGCAAGATGAAGAAGATCCGTACGCCGACTTTAAAGTTCCTGATGATTTGATGTGGTAATGAGTGTCGAAGCTTAAAAAGCCCAAATGGGCTTTTACTCTCGTCACGATTTTATGTTCACCCCGATCATGGAAAGACGTAGGCTACGCAGACATTGTGCTTTACACTGCGCGCTGCAAAAACTGAGTAGATAAACAATTTAAGTAGGCGGTAATGGCGATGAATGGAACGATCACAACGTGGTTTGAAGATAAAGGTTTTGGATTTATCAAAGATGAAAACGGTGATAACCGCTATTTTCATGTGATTAAAGTCGCCAACCCTGAGCTGATTAAAAAAGATGCGGCGGTCACATTCGAACCCACCACGAATAACAAGGGCCTATCGGCTTATTCTGTAAAAGTTATTCCAGACAGCAAATATATCTACATCGCAGGCGAGCGTATTAAGCTGACGTCGATTAAGTCTTACCTCGTTTACAGCGAAGAAGTGCCAGCCGATACCCGTATTGATAAAGAAAATACCGTGCTATCGGTCGGCATATTGATGAACAGCATCAGACCAAAAGCATCGACTCAATCAGATGAAATGCGATCGCTGAAAAAACTGGCGATCACCACTTTTCAGGAAACGACGCTAATCTTCACTGAAGATGAAATCGACATAGATGCGACGGTGAAACTGCTCAAGGTCTAAGTGATTCCAATGCTGGGCTCTTGTCCGATGCAAAAACAGGGTTTCAGCCCATAAAAGAGGCCACCTAAGGTGGCCTTTTCAATTTTTCAAACCGCTAAAAATACGTTAGTTTTGCGTTTCGATCTGTGACCAGCCCTTGCTGTACATGCAATCTTTAATCAGCACTTTGCGCTTTGACTCATTTGCGTCAGAAACCGAATAGCTCGTATCAGACGTTTTATTTTTCTTATCTTTTGTCGTATATGTCGAACTAACAACATTATCTGGAGGTAGGTCTCTTAGGGCCTGAGCTTCACATTTGGTTTCAGCGATGGCGGCATCATTTGCATTAGAACCCGGTTTCACCCATTGATAGGTGCTACACCCAGAAAGGAGTAGCACCGCTGAAAGAGTAATAAACTTATTCATTATTAATCACTTATAATTAAAGCTTAGTGAATATCAATATAAAAAAGAATTACTTATAGAATTCGAATCCATAAATCCCCTTCCCTGATCCATAGATATTCACTCAAAAGATAAATCCGCTGTTACCAGCTAGGATAGTGGTTTGTTGCCGCAGCCGTGCGTCAACTTAAGTTGTTCATGGCAACCACCCTTTTCCATAAGCTGGGTTAAAACATGCAACGCTCTCAGAGTAGCCGAATGAAATAACATAAACAATAACTGCACGTTATTTGTTTACTCTTCATTAACCGCGAAAATGACGGACTGATATACCCAGCGCAACGTAAAGCCGCTAGCATCTAACAACCAAGACGTAGTGATGTTGCTAGCAACCCACACTGAGCACCTTATGCAAAATGAGCTACTCATTACCCCATCGATTGAGAAACTCGGCAATATCATCAATTCGTTGCTCGTCAATACCCGCCTCGCCGGCCATCTGTTTCTGCGTATCTTCACTCACTTCTTCGTTGTTCATTAAGCGGGTAATCAGTAGCTGGAAGTAATGCGCTAGAGAATCACGTTCCGACTCGCTCACTGGTTTTGCTGATTCCGTCGAATATTCATCCAAAATGTCATAATATTTCAGGGATACTTCATTATTCATAATCCATCTCCAAAGTTAGATCCAAGTCAGTGACGATCTATATCGTCTGGTTTTAATAATATCATTCTTCCTATATTTTCTGGCGTGTGATAATCAGGCCTGAACCTGCGACAGCAGTTTAACTCATCAAAATGCTATATTTACCAGGTGAAAAGTCCGTCTTGCGTTTAAACATATTTCCGAAAGACTCCGCAGAAGCATAGCCTAGCCGGTGGGCGATTTGAATAACACTGCCCAACGTTTTGCTCTGCACCTCGGATACCAGTACGGTTTTCAGCAGAACATTGCCCGTAGCAACAAAGAGAATAGGTGAAAAGATGGTGTCTGTGCCACAAACGGTGGATGAATTTATTGCCAGCAACGCCTCAATATTTATTCAAGGGGAGAGTAACAGTGCCACAGGATTACTGGCAGCGGCAAAATTACTCAGCCAAATAATGATGCGAGAAGCGCAAACAATGGCATTTTCCGATGCATTTTTGCTGATTAGTATCTTACTGGGTATCGCATTTATGCTAGCTCCTGTAATGGATAGAGCTACCGGTGCTACATAGAAATAACTCATGCGATTGGACAGTATACAATTCGCCCTAGATTATCCCTTCCTCACTGAATAATGTGCTGTCCCCCAAAGATAACCTTTGATTGAGTCGCTCGTGATTATTTATCGTCTAAATCAATCAGGTCTAACAGCAATTATTGTATTTTTAAAAATCTGATAGACCTCATTGCTCGGTGGCTTAGGGAATTTGGCTAGTTTCACTGCCTTGACCGCGTCACTACATAACGTTGGGTCGCCATCTTCTGCAGTCACTGCCAACAAACGACCATCAGGGGCAAGATTAATGCGTAAATTGCAAATTTTCCCTTTGAAGCTGGGTTGTATTTTAAAATGCCACTCTATTGCAGATTGAATATCACCAGCATAATTTCTAATAGCTTGGCTAAGCTCAGTCCCTTTAGAGTCCGCGACTTGTGAATTAGTCTTATTGCTACATCCTGACAAAAGCGATAGCGCGCATAGTGCCCCTACTCCCAATAACGAAACAAGTATCTTCATATTACTCCACCATTGTCTGTGACAACTATTTAATCCCCAGATGCAACATGATTGGTTGTTGCGAAAGATATATTACTCAATTTTTGCTGCATGAAATCAATGAGCGCTCTTGTTTTAGCGGGTAAATAACGCCGATCTGAATAAAGTGCGAACAATTGCAATGGGGCTACCGATTGTTCAAACTCAATCTCAATTAACCGTCCATCGTTAAGGTAAGGTTGGCAGGCTTGTTTCGATAGAATGGCAAAACCGACACCTGATACCGCCGCCCGTCCTGCCATCTCTCCGCTATTTACCCGATAATGGCCTTTAACCTTAATAGTCTCGAACTCCCCTTTTTTATTAACAAACTGCCAAGGAGCACCTTTAAGTGCACTTACCGTAGTAATACAGGGTAATTCTTCAAATTGCTGTATACGAGAAGGGATGCCATAACGCTGAATGATGGAGGGAGCTGCAACGATGGTGCAAGGGATAGTCACCAGATGGCGGGCTATGCAGTCACTGTCATCCATCTGACCACGGCTAACAATGATCGCTAAATCCAGATCATCTCGCAGGGATTCAAAACCAGACAAATTTGTCACGCAGCTTATTTCTAGATCAGGGTGCTGACAGGCGAAATCGGCAACCACAGAACCCAACAATGCAGGACCTATTTCATTGGGGATACAGATACGTAATGGGCCCTTGAGTTGCATTTGACGCAACGTTAATTCTGTTTCAGTTTGTTCAAGCGCCTCCAATAAAGGCTTCGCACGAGTATAGAGTAGGTGCCCCGCCTGAGTGAGTTTCATATGTCGGGTACTGCGCTCAATGAGTTGAAGATTCAGTTTGTCTTCTAACTGAGAAATACAACGACTCACATTTGATGTCGGCATTTCGAGGGCTTTCGATGCCCCAACAAAACTTTCTCTTTCAACCACAGCAATGAACACTCTCAGGGCATTAAAATCAAGAGCCGGACGCATCAACTATCCCATAAATGATAATAATAAGTGCCATTTTTACCATCTAATGAACAGCTTTGATAGCGGTTAAACTCGGATATCTTTCATCCTCAGGTCACTTGCTATGCCACTGGTCACAACAACGTTTAACCATAAATCTCTCTTACGGATAGCTATTGTAATGGCTTTTATCCAGTTCACTAATGCGCTGGAATATATGATGTTCAACCCAGTATTTGCCTTCATGGCCGCCGATTTCGCAGTTCCCGTGTCATTCGCAGGCTATGTATCCGGCATGTACACATTTGGGGCAGTCCTATCGGGAATTGCCGCCTTTTACTGGATTGGCCGTTTCAACAAGAAACGTTTCTTAATCGCCAACATGGCACTACTCTGCCTACTGACACTTTTGACGACATTTACCTCCAGTTTTAGTCTTCTGCTTACATTACGATTCTGTGCGGGATTGGTTGGAGGTACGACAATGGGGGTGGGTATCAGTATATTGATAAACCACGCACCGACTAACTTGCGTGGAAAAATGTTGGCGACGGTGATTGCGTCATTTTCGATGGTAAGCATTGTAGGAATGCCCACTATATTATTTCTTTGTACTCATTACGGTTGGCATGCCGCTTTGTGGTTAATCAGTACACTGTGTTTGTTGGCGTTGCCACTGATTGTCGCCATCATCCCTCAAGACCCAGCCTCTTTCGACACACGCCACGCACTGCCTCTCAATAGGGATACTTTACTGTTTGCTTCAGGTAATGCGCTTGTACAGTTTAGTCCAATGTTAGTCATTCCTATTCTGGTACCTTTAATGACACAGCAACTAGGTGCTTCTCAAGACCTGTTAACTTGGCTGTTCTTCGGCGGTGGTGTTGCAGGGTACCTGTCTACAAAAATGACAGGCGAATTAACCTCCCGTTTTTCTGCTTTGATTCTGGCTACAGGTTCAACCATAGTTTTTATACTGAGTTTGCTAATACCAATGCTGGGCTATCAGCATCCGGC
Organism: Hafnia sp. CBA7124; assembly: GCF_002355555.1. Lineage (NCBI taxonomy): Bacteria > Pseudomonadati > Pseudomonadota > Gammaproteobacteria > Enterobacterales > Hafniaceae > Hafnia > Hafnia sp. CBA7124. The sequence goes on from NZ_AP017469.1 coordinate 2,482,580, forward strand.
GTTATTTATTATGTTATTTCTTGGCGCATCTTACAGTCGTTTGGTTTCATCTTCGGCGGTTACAATTCAGTTTCCTGATGATAGTCAACGAGCTGGATTCTCTTCATTACAGACATCAATAATGTATCTAATTACAACCGTTGCATTTTTCCTGTCCGCTTTTCTATTACCTAATCATGGCATGGCACCACAAAATGTGAACATGTTATTGGCAGTATGTGCAATTTCCGCATTAGCACTCCCAATTATCGTAATCATTCTGCAAAAGAAACTGGCTAAACGTAAGATCTCGCCAGATCATCTCATCATTGATTAGCATAACGTCCGCTGTTGGCACAAAGTGAATAGTACAGTTAGCTGTCAGGTCCGCTATGAGCGAACGGCGAGCGTGATGTCATACTTTGGCATTAATGGCTTCAAATAGATGCTTCTGCAAGAGTATGTATTTCAGCAAGCAACCATCGTTCAAAAATCTCCAATGCAGCTTCATTTACTCCAGTTTCCGGCGGTTTTACTAGACAAAATTTTTTGCTCAGACTTTCTGACTCTGGCCAAGGCGAAACAAGTAAGCCACGGCTCAATTCATTCTGGACATACATCCGCGGCACCAAGGCAACGCCCTGTCCTGTCATTACGGCAGCTATAGCCATTTCATGAAGATCATACCGAACTCCCTGCGTCGGATTGCCAAGACTTATTTCATTTTCATTCGCATAGTGATGCCATGCATCCGGATTCTGCCGCCGATGGATCCGTGGGATATCGTTTAATTGTTCATAGACGTCCTTATCCGTTAACAGTGTTGGTTGGCATACAGGTACCAGTTTTTCCTCAAAAAGAAATTGTATGCGCATGCCCGCCCATGCTGGATGCTCAAAATGAATAGCGGCGTCAAAACCACTTTCGGTCAGAATGAAAGGATCGGTTCTGGCAGCAATATTCAATGTTATATCCGGATACATAGCCTTAAAACCACCCAGACGAGGAATAAGCCATCGACTGGAAAAGGTAGGCAGAGCAGCAATATCCAGACTCTTACTTCCTTCAGGTATTCCCATTATGTACTGAGTATCCCGTTCGAGCCGCTCAAGCGTTTCGCGGATGTGATGAGCATAGTGTGCGCCTGCTGGATTGAGCTTCACGCGACTTCCCGTACGGTCGAACAGTTTACGGTTGAGCAAAAGTTCAAGGCGTGCAATCTGGCGACTAATGGCTCCTTCCGTCAGCGATAGTTCCTCTGCGGCCCTGGCAAAATTACCATGCCTTGCGGCGGCATCAAAAGCTTGCAGGGAAGCGCTACTGGGTATTTTCCTGCGCATAAAAACGGTTCCTTTCTCTGTATCTGTGGTGCGCCATCAGTGAGTTAATGTCACTAAACCATGAAATAATATCGATTTATAGAGGGAAAAACAGTGGGTAGCATGATGAAAAATCATTGATTAGGTTTATTAATTTCTTGCTACTTGTTTTATGTGGAGGGAAGTCGATGTTCTATACCGTGGAATGCTCATATAACGATCCTGATAGCGAGGATGAGTGGAATGAATTTTACAGCAAGGAAAAATTGCCAGCGTTAATATCGGTTATCGGATTCAGTACGTCTCAGCGTTTCCGTGCCGCCAAAGCCGGTAAGCCTGTTTACCTCGCTATTCATACCGTTAAAAATGCGGATGTTCTTAGCAGTGATGATTATCGGCTGAAAGGGGGTGGGAATTTCTCTCGTTGGCAGGCCTATATCACTGACTGGTATCGAAATCTATATGAATGTGAAGGTCTGGCTCCGGCCGTATCCCCAGATGAAATCCTGCTATTGTGCGCTCAACCGATAAGCTCTGTAGCGACAATCCCTAGGTACCGGGCTCTGGAAATGCACGCGGTAGGACTGGATAAATTCCCGGAACGTCGCATTGCATACATTCTGCCACGTGAAAATGCAGCATCGTTTGCGGATGTACCCGGGGTCTATCTCTACGAACCCCTTACATCGCAGTTGCAAAATTCTGTTAAGGGCTATCAAAGAGCGAAGCTATAAAATCATGCCTAATCTGACTTTTTATATTTCTGAAGATCAATCGGACAGGTTTGCGGACCTTCCCAGTTTTACTCATAACTGTAGCGCTCTCTGCTGTGGCATTCTCGGTGCAGAACCCGAAAAAGTTCATATCATATATGTCGATATAAAATCTGGATGCGGGCATTTGGTATACGCCGAACTTTTTTATCGTATGACAACACTGCGTACGCCAGAAGTGATGAAGAACTTTATGTATGAATTGGATCTCGCCACTCAGCAGGCTTCGGGGCTAATAGCCCGTATTCGCTGTTTTGGTTCTACTTCATCACAACTATACGCCCGCAACTAACCTTGAGGTATTTATGAACAATCAGATCTTCCCATCCCGTCAGATAGGGGATTTTCAGGTAACGGCTCTGAGTGATGGCGATATGTCTGCCAGCCTAGATTTACTATCCGGCATTGAAGCAACGGATGCAGAGGGTATTCAGTACACGGCTGGGGTTACGGAGCCAGGTAATATCCATATCACCTGTTATCTCATTCGTGGTCAGGGGAGAACGATTCTGATCGATGCCGGTGCTGGGGGACTGAACAACGTGGGCGGGCAGCTCAAAGCAAATCTCGCAACCCTCGGGATCAGCGCTAACGAAGTAGATACAGTCTTATTAACACACTGCCACCCAGATCACATTGGAGGCCTATTGGATGCTGAAAAACGGCCAGCCTTTAAGCATGCTGAACTTCTTCTTCATTCTCTCGAAGCAGAATACTGGTGGGATGATGAAAAACTTAAAATAGCGAGTGAACGTGGACAACGTAATATCAGGCTGGCCCGTCAAACGTTAGATACTTATGCACAGAAGATCCGTTTTTTTAGCAATAGCGAGATAGCAAAGGGCATCGTCCCAGTGTGGCTACCGGGTCATACACCTGGGCATACAGGGTTTCGTATTGATTCGGGCGGTCAAAGCTTATTAATTGGCGGGGACATCTTCCATTATCCGCATATTCAGTCGGCACAACCGACTGTTTCCGTTTTGTTTGACGTCGATCCTGCTCAAGCCGAAGAAACACGGAGAAAATTTTTGGAACAGGTAGTCAGAGAAAAACTGCTTATTGGAAGTATGCACTTAGGCCGTGCTGGCTTTGCTCTCGTTCTCAGGGGGAATAATAGATATCATATTTCCTACCCTCAGAAATGAATGGTAATGCCTAGCTTACTCACCCATTGATGGGTCAACGCAAAGTTATCAAAGTCTACTTATGGCACAAAGCGAACCTAAATATTAGCGACTATCCACCAACAATAATCATAAAAAACTAAGGAATGCCTAATTGGAACCTGAAGATAGAACTACCGTCTAACCCTCCCACCTACCACGGGTTTTTGATAGCCCTAAAATTAAATAATAACAAAACGGGAGCACTAGGCTCCCGTTGCTATGTTTAGACATGACTCGATTACATGCGTTTAATATTAGTTTCTGCTACTCAACGAGCTGTGGGCCAAACCTGCTTAAGCGGTTACGGCCTTGCCACTCTTACTCCCCCTCAGATACAATCTTCTGCAACAAGCATCTCAATAAGCTCATGAAATGACTGTCACATATTATCTAAAAAACTGTTTCTGGGGTTTATTTGGCCCCGGCTTTCTTGCTTACAATATTCTGAACGACTTACAAGATGGATTGATCTTTCCTGCATACATACCCTATATGCCGTATGTTGCTATCTATTTAGCAATAGGCGCAGTTATTTATCCTTTTTCTTTCTTTGTTTTAGAGCAGTTAGCAATGAAAATAATGAAAAAAGAAACGTGGCGATATTATTTTACTTTTGATGGCCCGTCACGGGGACTTTTTATTTTTTCATATATGCTTTGTGCGTTGTTATCAATACCATTGTTCATGCTTTATCCAGTTATAAATAAAAAACGTTAATATCACACTAGACTCAAAAGCGATAAAGATTAAGAGCGACAGAACTTTCGGCGGTCTGCTGGTGATTTTTGGCGTGAGCCAGCCGGACGCGTTAAGGCCGGCATGGCCGTAACATAATGGTCAAGACATAAGGTGAGGATTAAAGATGGAAATAAGCTGGAAGGCATTGCGGGGCAGCAGCCTCAGCGCACGGCAGTTACATGATATTCTGGCACTGCGCATCGCGGTTTTTGTCGTGGAGCAGGCCTGCCCTTTTCAGGATATTGACGGGCAGGATCTGCCTGAAAGTACCCTCCACATTGTTGGCTACAGCAACGAAAAGCTTGTCGCCTACGCGAGGGTGCTGCATGTGGATGACTCACCGGATGCGGCCAAAATCACGCGGGTAATTGTTGATGACACATTCAGGGGGCAGAGGCTGGGCTTCAGGTTGATGGAAAAAACAATGTCCCTTATCCACGATAATGAGCCAGACAAGGCGATAAAGCTCTCGGCGCAGTCTCACCTCGTCAGATTCTATGTGGGATTCGGGTTTAAAACGGTGTCCGATGAATACCTGGATGACGGCATCCCCCATCAGGATATGGTGTATGCGGACGCCTGAGTCTTACCGCGCCTGACGGCTTGGCGTCGCCTGCGGGCGTTGTTGCTGGCAACAACTCGTCTGAATTACCCACGAAGCCATGGGGTTATTGTAAGCCCAGTGAGCAACCCTTCAGGGCTAAGCAGGCGAGTCACTGCTTGCCCCCAAGGCTCCATGCGGTTAGCCACCAACAAGCGATAACCCTTCTCGCTCAAGATACGAGTAGCTGAATCGAGATCCTGTACCTCATATTCAATCCATCCCTGCGGTATTGGGTATTCGGTTGGCCACTGGTCAGCACCAAAACATGAATTTGCAGCCTGTGATAACGGCCAGACGGCAAAATGCTTAACGCCCTTCAGCATACACTCTTCCGACAGCAGGTAATCACTGTTACCTTCCATTGGTTTAAGCGGTAGACCGAGTACCTGCACATAAAATTCGGAGCTGGATTCAGTATTCTGCGAGATTGGGCCAAACCCTGCTACAAACAAAACTTCAATTCCCTGTAAATTCTGCAACATGCCGGCTTCCCTAATTGTCTGAAGTTGAATTCTAAATTTATACTACGACTCACTAAACCGCCACGTCTAATATTGACATCTCGGTGCCATATGAGCGGAATCCATTGCATCTACGCCTCGCTCATAAGAGATTTAGCAAGACACGGCACCAGCATATATGAGTACTCCAATACGAACTAAGCGGCAGTGAGCATTAAATATAAAAGATTGTAGCGGGAATAACTTCAATTCATTCCAAAGCAATAATATTAAACTTCCCACTCAATAACGGTTTGCATAATATTTTGTATCCGTCCCTATCGAAGCAATCTGCCGTAGTGTTGATTGATTTGGCCTCTTGCAAGCTTCCGACTGTCCCTAAGTAAAACCAGTTATTAATAATATGATACTGAGTGAGAGTCTCGCTGCTTTCCTCAACAGCAACTTTGCCATCATATGGCCAGCACTGCACACGCATGCTCTCCATCGCTTTCACCAAACGCAACTGATGCTCTTCGAGCGATTCCTTACCGCAGCAAGCGCCGGCACACCGTTTAAGAGCATAACGAAAGCAAGAACGTCCTTGAACCAAACGCTCCAAACCTAATACGCCATAACAGAGTCTTTGCTGATCAGCTACCGCTCTTAATGCATCTAATGCTGACGATTTATTGGGAAATAAACCGAATAATTGGTCTTCGTGCCAAAAGCCACGATCTCCAGCATAAACAACCTCAACGCCGCTATGCTTTAGCGATAGCGAACAAAGCTGCTTAGCATGTCTCAGCCTTTTGTTGAACAATGGTTTTTGTGCCTTTATCAACTGAGCTTCTATCAGCAGAGTCCCTAGCTCACCCGCCATTTCTATATGTTCAATATGGGTGGTTAAATGAAGCAGTTTTGCTTCATTCTTATTCCTAAAGTGCGACATAACCCTAGAGCGAATATTGACACTTTTACCGATATAAAGCGGCATTGTCTTACTTGTACCATGAAAAATATATACCCCTGGTCGCGAAGGGAGGGCCGCGAGTTCGTTCTTCAGATGCTCTGGATATTTATACATATCCTCATCTAATATTGACACTTATTGCCTCCTTTCAGCCAGAGATGGACTCGCTCAAGAGTGGCCTTTAGAGAAAGTTGTTAACAGACGCCTAATTAGTACTGCGGATGCCTAATTCATAGACTAGACATGGTACATCGTAATGTCTTTCTATTGCCTTGTAAGTCATGCCTAACCGCTGCATTACACGCTGCGAAGGGATGTTTTCAGGTTCGGCAACAGCAACAAGATAAGTTGCGCCCTTAATAACCCGTCTTGATAACCGTTAGCGTTCTAACAAAAGAAAACGGGCGTGTTATACGCCCGTTACGAGATCTAACAAATGCAATGATTACATATGCTTAATAATCGCGTCACCAAACTCTGAACATTTCAGCAGCTTAGCGCCTTCTAACTGACGTTCGAAGTCATAGGTCACGGTCTTGGCAGCGATCGCGCCTTCCATGCCTTTAACAATTAAATCAGCCGCTTCGAACCATTCCATGTGGCGCAGCATCAGCTGCGCGATCCATTATTACATTACTGAATCAATGGAGAAAAATCAAATTCTCTAGCTTATTTTTTGCGTTAAACAGCTTTTCGTAACACATTGATTTAATAAGAGTGAATTTTTGTTTTGGGGAACCACTTTACCTTCCCCATATACAAAAACTGTCTCAGTATTTCGAACGTCTCGCCAGCAAGCGTCGCCTTCACATCACCAATAGCTACTATTCAGTTTACCCTACTATCTTCACAATAGAGACTCATCGTTCTGAGAAAAAGTGAGTTTTTAGTCAGCTTTGTGCCAGGAACGGACGTTTGTGGTTTTAGAAAGACTCCTATGATGTGGCCAGTTTTTATGGACCAGTTCAACCCCAATGAAGGGAAGGTCAGCCGCTCTTAAGACGCTTGATGCTATTACCTTACCTGGAGTCTTTCATTGCATCCTGCTTCCCGGGATTGCATTGCTGTTTTGTCCCGGGAAGATAAAATTTTCCCGACCGGTCTGGATTGGTTCCGCCCGGACAACCCACCCGGCCCGGAGCAGAAACAGTATTACTACCGTCTGATCCGTTGCCTCCATCAGAATAATTCCCGCCATTCCCGCCATTCCCGCCATCAGCAGCATTTACAGCAAATGCGCATATGATAAAAAAAAGCGCAAAAACACGCCAGACCATAAAAACTCCATTGTTTAACAATCAAATGTTCAACCTAGCCCCCATTGTAGGGCATGTCAAAGGATTAGGTCCGCTCCTCGCTCATAGCTGCTGGTCAAATATCTCTCATTCAGCATGCGAGATGATAGTATCTGGCTGAGGGGCAGATTTACCTGGCAGCCCAGGGGCGATATTTCCGGGAGACAATCAACGAGAAACATTTTAATGTGAGAGTTAGGCAGGTCACAGCGTATGTATTACCACATGCCATCAGATGAATGATACATGCCACCTGCGAGTGTGGAATAACCAAAAGCCTACTGCACTGGAGGATGTCTTGCCATGTTGACCGATCTAAGCAGAGATGAAAGTAAAAGACTTGCGGCAATAGAATTGTTGAAAAATCCTGATAAGGGTCGTGATGATGCGTTAGAAAAATATACTCATCTAATATGCCACTTGCTAAGCATGCCGATGGGCTTTGTTTCTGTTCTAGATGAAGAAAAGCAATACATCAAATCCGCCCAGAATATTGCCGTCACGGAAACCAGCCTGAGTGAGGCATTTTGCGTACAGACCCTGAAGAATAGTAAGACATTCATTTGCCATGACACCCATCAGCACCCTACCTTTCGTGACTATCACGCGGTAAAAGAAGCTCCATTCATTCGCTTTTATGCAGGATGTCCACTTAAAACCCAAGATGGAGTACCCGTAGGTACCTTGTGCATTCTCGATACTCAACCTAGAGAACTTTCAGACGAGCAGCTTTATCTTTTTGAGAAGATTGCAGGGCTTATATCGGATTTTCTGGCCTCTTGGCACTCCGTGGGCTATCTCGATATAGTCACGCTATTACCAAACCGGCAGCGACTGTTGAAAGATATCGAGATTTCAGCTGAAGGAGTATTCAGGCTCGTCATTATTGATTGTATTGATATGCCATTAGCCTACGAAATGGCTCGCTCGCTCGGTATGGCTGCCGTCGAAAATCTTCTTCGTAATATGGCCACCGAGTTGCAGGCCCGCCTACCTTTAACAGGGCTACTCTACGCCGTGGCAGTCGGACGATTTGCCTTTTTTACCCATAAGCAAAAAGCCCTGACATTAGAAGATATCTCTCAAAGCCTTAAGGGGATTCAGGCCAGGATCACCCCGGAAGTTCCCCTTGATCTGGATATTCATATGGGTGACTCCGGGCTTTGCGATAAATCTTTGACATCGAATGAAATTCTCCGCCGCGCTGTCAGCGCGTTGCACGAAGGGATAAGTCAGGGCCGCCGGTTTACAGTCTATGATGATGCACTGGATACCCGTAAGAAGACTGACTTCATCCTTCTTACTGAAGTCAGACAAGCACTACATGAAAACCAAGGCTTATATCTGGTTTATCAGCCGAAAATCTCACTGGTGACAGGGCGTGTGACGGGGGCCGAAGCTTTGCTTAGATGGCAGCACCCTAAAAACGGCGAAGTGTTACCGGGTGTGTTTGTTCCTCTGGTCGAAAAGACCAGTCTGATGCGAGAACTCACAGCGTGGGTTATCGATCACACTATTGCGCAATTAAGTGACTGGCAAAGCCGTGGGCTTTCTTTAACCGTGTCGATAAATCTGGCCGCCAGTGATTTTTCAAGACCAGATTTTGCCGATGAGCTGGAACAGAAAATTCTGGATGCACATCTGGATCCCGCCCAACTGGGGGTGGAGTGTCTGGAAACCGAGAAGATGCTGGAAAGCCCCGCTGCACTTATCGGCTTAGCCATGCTCAAACTACGCGGATTTAAAATATCTCTGGATGATTTTGGTTCCGGATATAGCAACATTAATTACCTGCGACAAATCCCGATGGACACCATCAAGCTTGACCGCTCTATTGTAAGTAAGGTTGCTCACGACAAGTCCAGCCGCATCATTATTCGCAACGTTATCACCCTCCTCAAGCAGCTCGATTATATCGTTCTGGCCGAAGGAGTCGAGGAGGCCAGTACCGTTGATATTTTAAGAACGCTGGGTTGCGATGAAGTTCAGGGCTATTTTTTTGCTAAACCAATGACGCCAGATGCTTTTGAAACTTGGTATCATGCCAGAGACAAAGCCTTAAAGTGAGCGAGTATTAAGTAAATACATATTGTTGCCTGCACGTAATAAATGAAAAAGAAGGGAGATGCTCTCCATTGATTATCAGACGCCAATGATAGTTCTACACCTGGGTAATCATGACAAATTCTAACTACCGCTATTCGCTCACTGCAGACCTTCAGCTCAGTCAGCAATGTCCGCGCTGTGTGCCAGAAGCAGAAACTGTTTAACGGTCCTGCTAAGTCTTATGTCATACATCGTCGTTATTCCTTAAACCCTCAATGTATCAATAACTGCTCGCAGAGCGGGTGACACATTGCGATGAGGATAATAGATGAATGAACCTTCAAGACGTAAGCTGTAACGTTGCAGAACCCTAATTAGATTACCTCGTTCTAAATCATCGGAAACTAACTCTTCCGGAAGATAAGCCAGTCCCAGTCCTAAACTGGCAGCTTTTGCTTCCATATAGCTGTCAGCAAATACCCACTGTCCCTGCGGCCGATGGGTGATTTTTTTATCATCTTGATGTAGCTCCCATGCATACAAGCTACCGTCACCGAACTGATAAGCGATACAAGGATGAGTCACTAAATCTGCGGGGGATTGCGGAAAACCGTAGCGACGGAAGTGCTCTGGCGTACCGACAACAGCCATCTCCATATCGGGAGAAATGCGAACAGCAATCATGCCACTGCCCACTTCCGGCCCCAACCGCACACCTGCATCGAATCTCTCCGCAATAATATCGACAAACCGGCTTTCGCTGATGAGTTCCAGTCGGATGTCAGGGTAGCGCTGCTTAAACACTGCAAGCTTCGGCAGGAGTAGTTTATCAATAGCGTGCTGACTGGCATTGATGCGTACCGTACCTGATGGGGACTGGCGATAATGAGCTAGCGTGGCTAGCCCCATATCTAAAGCGTCGAATCCTGACTCAAGGGTTCCATACAGTTGTTCACCTGCATGGGTGAGCGATAATTTGCGGGTGGTGCGTACCAGAAGTTGAACGCCCAGTCGTTCTTCAAGTTCGCGCACAGAACGGCTGATCCCTGATTGTGCCAGGCCAAGGCGTTGTGCCGCGGCGGTAAAACTCCCTTCCCGCACCACCTGCATGAACAGGTATAAATCGTTATAGCTTTCCCGTTTCGCCATAATTTCTCCCTCGCAGCCGCACCATTATTTAGAACAATTTGGTATTAATTCTAGCATTTTTTACCCACTAATCAGCACTTTTACTGCTAACTATAATGTGCTCATTGCAACAAAGCACAGCAGCGTTGTCCGTATGAAACCTGCATCTATCATGTTTTATGAGGAGATTTTGATGACTGCTTTCACCAAAAAACTGACAGGTGCCATGCTGCTATGCGCATCATTAAGTGGAGTCTCAAATATGAGTTATGCCGATACAACCAATCCGAACGCGCCTGCTACGTTAGTCGATAAATGGGATAAAACCTTTACTCAAAGCACGAAAGTTGATCACCATAAAGTGACCTTTCAAAACCGCTACGGGATCACCCTCGTCGGGGATCTCTACATTCCCAAGGATCGTGGCGAGCGTAAGCTGGCTGCCATTGCCGTCAGCGGCCCCTTCGGCGCGGTGAAAGAGCAGTCCAGCGGCCTGTATGCGCAGACGCTGGCAGAGCAAGGATTTGTTACCCTAGCGTTCGACCCTTCTTATACGGGCGAGAGCGGAGGCTACCCGCGCAATGTCGCGTCTCCAGATATCAACACCGAGGACTTCAGCGCGGCGGTAGATTTCCTAGGTCTGCAAAAAGAGGTGGATCGCAACCGTATCGGGCTGCTGGGTATCTGCGGCTGGGGCGGTATGGCTTTAAACGACGCCGCGATGGATACCCGCGTCAAAGCAGTGGCGACCAGCGTGATGTACGACATGAGCCGCGCGATGGGACATGGCGTGGGAGATGGCAAAGATCGTTATACGACACAGGACCGTCGTGCCATATTGCAGTATCTGAATGCACAGCGCTGGAAGGATGCAAAAAATGGCGCTTTCGCGCCCGGCGGGCATGACATTTATGTTGATGAGAAAGGCAACGTCAGTGCGTCGAGTCGTATTCTGCCGGAAACGTTACCCGCCAATCCCAATCCGATCCTGAAAGAATTCTTCGATTACTATCGTATGCCGCGCGGTTTTCATGAGCGTTCGGTCAACTCAACCGGCGCGTGGAATGCAACCATGCCACTGTCATTTATGAATATGCCGCTGCTGACTTATGCAAATGAAGTCACGATCCCTACGCTTATCGTGACCGGTGAAAAAGCCCATTCACGCTATTTTGCTGAAGATGCCTTTAAGACGATCGGCAGCAAAGAGAAAGAACTGGTCATTGTCCCGGGAGCAAACCATGTTGACCTGTACGACAACGCTGCGGGTAAGATCCCGTTTGCTAAATTTGAGCAGTTTTTTAAAACCAACTTAAAGTAATGACTTAGAGCCGCCTGATATTTGCAGGCGGTTGTTTATCTCCCATACACCATCCCTACCCACGTTTTTGTCGTTATTCTCTGAATAGCGTCTGTTTTAGCTGCGGCTAAGTCTCGCCGAAGCGATATAAAGAGATACTGATAATGTCCACAGTAAGTCATAAAACATCACCCACTAAAACAGATGCACACTGGGGGGGCGTGTTTGCCATGACGCTCTGCGTTTTTGTGCTAATCGCTTCCGAGTTTATGCCTGTCAGCCTGCTTACGCTTATTGCCAACGATATGCACATCACTGAAGGACTGGTAGGCCAAGGGATCGCCATATCTGGCGCACTAGCGGTACTGACCAGCCTGACTATCTCTCGTATTGCCGGAAATCTGAATCGTAAATATCTTCTTCTGGGACTGACGGTCTTAATGGCCATATCCGGAATGGTCATCGCGATAGCACCTAACTATCCGGTTTATATGCTGGGAAGGATTATGATCGGTGTCGTTATCGGTGGGTTCTGGTCAATGTCGGCTGCAACTGCCATTCGACTCGTGGCGCAGCATCAGGTTCCCCGTGCGCTGGCAATTCTCAATGGCGGGAACGCGTTGGCGACCGTTGTGGCTGCGCCGCTTGGAAGCTATCTGGGGACGACCGTCGGTTGGCGCGGGGCTTTTTTATGTCTCGTTCCCGTTGCCATAGCTGCGTTCATTTGGCAATGCATCAGCCTACCTTCAATGGAAAACGATAAAAGACAAAAGCAACAGGGATCTATGATTCGTCTGTTTAGAATCTCGAACGTACCTACGGGACTGGTGGCCTGCGGACTATTCTTTGTGGGGCAGTTTGCCTTATTTACCTACGTGCGTCCCTTTCTGGAGACGGTAACCAGCGTGGGCCCCTCTGGCCTATCCCTAATTTTGCTAGCAATAGGCGTAGCAGGTTTTGTCGGCACAATGATCGTATCGACACTCCTAAACGCTAGGTTCTATCAGACCTTAATTATGATCCCTCTGCTTATGGCAGCGATTGCCGGTACGCTACTGCTGGTAGGCCACAGCATCTGGGCAGTTGCCGTTTTGCTAAGCCTGTGGGGACTGCTTGCGACGGCTGCACCAACGGGATGGTGGACATGGATAGCACGTACGCTGCCCGAAGATGCAGAGGCTGGGGGTGGTATCATGGTTGCTGTCATCCAACTCTCGATTGCACTTGGTTCAACAGCAGGAGGTCTAGTATTCGACAGCTTGGGATGGCGAAGTACTTTCGGATTGAGTGGTATAATACTTCTTGGCGCGGTAGCGATGACGTTTCTCACATCGCATAAAAATAGCAATGCGCGCTAGCGTAATCACGTTCGTCCAAGCGTCTGATTCTCACTCACAGCGGACCTTAAACTCTGTTAGCTCGTCCACTTTGTGCCAGAAGCGGACCTTGATAAATCCGCACTGAATCAGTTAATGATCATGACGAGCTCCCCGTTGATTGGTTAAGAAGCAACAAACCTGCTCATTTTAAGATATGAGCTAATTGCTTTTCTAAAATGTTATAGATTGGCTTAGTGCTAATAGAGTAAATTAATTGCAGGTTAATTAGATGGACGGTTGCTTGAGGCAACTTCACTTGTTACACATTGAACTTTCGGTTGGAGGCTGCGAGGACTGGGATGGGACGGAGATCAGGATTTGAAGGTTTTATACGTGCTACAGGCAGAGCCGTTGCAGCAGCAGAGCGTGAACGTAAGAGATCAGAACGTCATCATTTTGCCGAAGTTCGACGTATAGAGCGTGAATTAAAACGTGATAATGCTCAGAGACTTCGTGAGCAAAAAGAGGCTGATAAGTTAGCAAAAGCTATGTATTTGGAAGAGCGTCAAGATGAAGTTTCCGATCTAAACGCTGAGCTGAACGAGAATATCACCGCGCTTTCTACACTTTTAGAACATACCCTCGAATTTGACGATTCGATTGATTTTTCAGCCTTGAAACAAATCCCAAAATTCGATGACTTCAAAACACCCAGACATCTCTTACCAGACCCTGAGCCAGAGAAGAAAATCGTGAACGCTCCAGCTGCATGGAAGACTATTTTCCCATGGATAAAGAAAAAATATTATCGAGAATTACAGAGTGCGGAAGAGTCTTTCAGTAAAAGTAAGGAAGCTCATTCAGTTATTCTTTCAAGTCAGAAAATTGAACTTGATGCATTGATTGCTGATTATCAGACTCGAAGAACAGCTTACCTTGAAGAAATAAAAAGTCAGCATGACGAAGTTGATCAGTTTGAGCAAGACTATCTCAACGGCGATCCTGACAGCGTATTGGCTTATTGCGAAATGGTGTTGACACGGTCTGAATATCCTGAGAATGGCTTTCCCCAAACCTTTAGGTTGGCTTATTTACTTGAGAGTAAGGAGTTGGTAGTTGAATACAACTTACCTGAAATTGCAGTAGTACCTCGCGAGTTGGAATACAGATATGTCAAAACAAGAGATGCCATTGATGCCAAAGCGCGAAAGATTGGTGAGATCAAAGAACTCTATCAAAATATAATCGCCGCGATAACACTCCGCACAATGCATGAGCTTTTCGAAGCTGACAAGGCATCTGCTTTAACGTCAGTTCTGTTTAACGGTGTAATAGAAACTATCGATCCTACAAGTGGGCATGACACCAAAGTCACATTAGTGTCTGCCCGTGCTCATAAGGATGATTTCATCCAAATAAAACTGGAAAGGGTCGAAAAGAGTGCATGCCTTAGAAGTTTAGGTGCACAAGTTTCAGGGCGACCAGATGAACTCCAGGCAGTAAAGCCTATTATCGAATTCAACATGGTTGATAAACGCTTCATTGAACAAGCTGATGCTTTATCTGTCCTTGAAACACGTCCAAACCTTATGGAACTTTCACCATCAGAATTTGAAGTGTTAGTATCAAATCTTTTCACTCAAATGGGTCTGGACACGAAACTCACTAGAGGTACAAAAGACGGCGGCGTTGATGCGGTGGCATTTGACACTCGTCCGATCCTGGGTGGTAAGGTGGTGATTCAGGCTAAAAGATATAAAGACACTGTCGGTGTTAGTTCTGTTAGAGATCTTTATGGAACAATGATGAATGAAGGTGCTAACAAAGGAATTCTGGTGTGTACAAGTCAATATGGTAAAGATGCATATCGTTTCTGCGAAGACAAACCAATCGAACTCATTGATGGAGGCGGGCTTCTTTACCTCTTAAAAGAGCACGCTGGGGTATCAGCACGTATCAACCCTAATTTTTAATTACTGACTCAGATCTAGCCTAATGTTTGTCGCGAATGTTCACGGCTAGAAATTCAGCACGAGTATTTGTCGAGTAATTCAAGAATGTTAGCTTAGGGCAGAAATTCCTGCCCTATTTCTTATCCCATTAAGCAGAATTGCTCCCCGTTGATTTGTAAGTATCCCTGAAATCCTCACCATTATCTTTTAGAAAGTAGATTACGCTACCTTGGAAGCGAGCATGGAGATTCATGGGCTTGCGCCCATTCCTGATGGTTTCAGGATTTAGTGAACTTCCGCTTCTCGCTCTTAGCGGACTGATACCTTTCTGTATCCTGATACAGGACTAGGCACTTACTTAGCAAACGCTATGGGCAACTCTGAAAAACGCGTGGTATAGGCTGGGGAAAGCATGTTTCGTTTCATCTGCCAACCCTTCATGATCCCTTGCCCTGCAAACCAAATCTTGCCCCTACCCTTATTGTTTATCTCATCGAGAACCTTCATCAGCGACTCGCTGTTGGGCTTTGGCCCCAACTCATCAAAAAGATTAAGCTGTGATACGCCTTTATCGTAAAAGTCACCAAGCATGATCCCCGCTTTTTGATACCGATTACCCGGCTGCCAAATTTTATCTAAACATGACAATGCGTGTTTGATGATATCTCGAGTGTCATTCGTGGGAGTTTCTAGCCGTGAAGACGCTAAATTGCTGTAATACAACTCCCGCGCAGCAAATGGCGATGTTTTGATGAAGGTGCTGACATGTTTACAGAACTGGCGCTCACCGCGCAGCTTCTCCGCGGCGCGCTCAGCATAGCTACAGATAGCCTCTTTCATATCCTGGTACTCAGTGATTCGTTCACCAAAACTTCGGCTGCACACAATTTGCTGTTTGATTGGAGCGACTTCTTCGATATCGAGGCATGATTCGCCACGCAGCTCCCGCACCGTTCTTTCAAGCACAACGGTGTAGTTCCTACGAACATAGGCCAGATCCATATCGGCTAACTTCAGCACTGTATCAACGCCTATAGTTCTAAGTGACTTGGAAAGTCGTCTGCCAACTCCCCACACCTCTTCTACTGGCATGATGGCCATCAACTTACGCTGTCTTAGCTCATTCGATAAATCGACAACGCCGCCAGTTTTACTCCACTGCTTTGCCGCATGATTAGCAAGCTTAGCCAGCGTTTTCGTCGGGGCAATGCCCACGCCCACCGTTAGGTGCGTACTCCACTTAATTGTTTCACGTACTTCACGCCCAAAATCTTCAAGATTACGGCAATGGCTCACACCACGGAGATCCATGAACGCTTCATCAATCGAATACACTTCAACTCGCGGTGCCATCGCATCAAGCAACCTCATCACTCTCTGACTCATATCACCATAGAGCGAGTAGTTACTGCTAAAAACATGCACGCCGTGCTGCTCAAATAATTGTTTTTGCTTGAAGTAAGGCTCGCCCATTTTTATCCCGAGTTTTTTTGCCTCGGCAGAACGCGCAATCACACAGCCATCGTTATTTGAAAGCACAACGATTGGCTTACCATTCAGGTCGGGGCGAAATGCTGCCTCGCAGCTGGCATAGAAGCTGTTCACGTCAACAAGGGCAAACATCACCGCGCCTCATTAATCACAAACTTAACCACACCAAATGCCTCCAGATCCTCCCCTTCATAAAGTTCGATAGGTGGATAAGCAGGGTTCTCAGCTAAAAGCATCGTTCTTGGTCGAGTGACATAACGCTTGACCGTGAACTCACCGCCAAGGCACGCAATGATAATGTCGTTATGCTGAGGTCTGATGCTCGAATCCACTAACAACAGTGAACCGTCGAAAATGCCCGCCCCTGTCATTGATTCACCGGACACACGGACAAAGTAAGTGGCCGCAGGGTGTGCAATTAAGAGCTCGTTTAAATCGATTGGCTTGTCAATGTAGTCGGCAGCAGGACTCGGAAAACCTGCTGGCACACGATTGTCAAAGAGTGGAAGAGATACAACTGAAAGAGAGGCTGCAGCTGGATAAAATTTCATAACGTCAAACCATGATTACTGTATATACATACAGCATAATGTAAGTTTTTAATTATGGAAATAGCTCACTGATTAGATAAACAGCGATTAGGCGGGAATGTTCTGATTAGGCAGGGATTAAATATTTTCTAAGATTAGATCTATCCAAATCCTTGGCTCACTCGCTTACTTTTACTCAACTCGCAAGCATTTGAAAAATGGCTCTCACTTGAAACATAAAAAATTCTTATGGCTGGTATGGAAAATTCCCATGCTTAATCTACTATCTATGTGTTACTGCAATACCTACCTCAGAAGTTAAAAAACTGCATGTTTTACTCCCTTTGCTTCAGGCTACCCGTTAAGTAGCCTGAAGTTTTTTTATATGGTAATTCAATGAAAAAGCGTAAAAATTACACTAGGCAAGTTCAAATAATCGAGCAGGAATCACCTATAAACTTAGATACTGATGACTATATAATATTAAGAGACACTTATGATTATTTGAGAACTATCAAGCCCGTTGTGTCAGTCGAGTTCGTCATCTCTTGCTTTGTCACTGAGCTTGAATCGACTACAGATGCACTTCTTGCAGAAAGCTATAGACGCTTACTCACCTATCTTCATAAAACGCCTAATCAATTTGTTTAATCGATAGGATAGATCCCACATGCTGACTGACGCAAACCTAGGTCATCGGGGTCTTCTTTTACATAGGAACATGAAGTTTTTCGTTGATGACAGCTCTGATACCCACCATATTTCCGAATATACTGGGATATGAATATTTCTTTTTTCAATGTAAAATTTAAGCACATCTATGTTGAATATTCAGGTTTCCATGATGGTTGACAAAAATAAATTAGTGACTGATGTGATGAGAACTCTACAATGAATGATAATTATCTCCATTTCAAAAGATGCATCTCAGCAGAAATATTGAACAAGCGCAAATTCTCTTGGCGCAGGGTTCTACACCGCTATTGGTCTCTACCCAATAAGCGATTCTATCTTTGGTGGAGATTAGCTGAGTTATTTTTTAGTCGTGATGGCACTACAAGTAAGTGGGCAGCTCGCTACCTAAATAGAAAAATAATGAAGAACTTCAACACAGAGATTGGTCTAGGCGCTAAAATTGCTCCTGGCTTTAAAGTAGTTCACTTTCAAGGGGTTGTAATTACTGATTGTTGTAACATTGGTGAAAACTTTACGATAAGGCAAAACACTACAATTGGAATTCAAGGTAAAACAAGCGCAATGATTATAATTGGAAACAATGTAACTGTTGGTGCTAACTCATGTATTTTAGCCGATAATATTAATATTGGTGACAATGTAGTAATTGGTGCCATGACTTTTATAGGAAAAGATATACCACCAAATACTACTGTATATACTGAGAAAACAAATAAATTGATAGTTAACGACATAAGTTAGCTATTCATATCGTAATTTTCACTCAGGAAGCACTGGCCACTTGATATCTGGTGCTTTTGATGTATCCAGCCTACTTAATACAACTCTAATTGACTTTAACTCCCTCAACAAAATCAATTCATCGTTTGATATATCATCTAATTCAAGAGCATCTTGCAAAGGAAGTATTCTATCAGAGATATGCCGAAGCATGTCCGAGCGCTGGGTATCAGCTAAGGCTACAACCTCATCTTGTGACAATACTCTTTTAACAATCTTTCCATTTTTGAGTTGCCAACTGGCATCTGCCTTAAATTCATTCGGTAAATTTGATTGGTAAACCTCAAATACTGATAGCCCCTCAGGCCATAACGTTGACACATCAACTGAGGCCATAAGTATTACCCCATTACTATCACAGCCCATCTTCATAGTTGAATCTGAGAATAATTTTTGTGACTCATACCAATCTTGGTCATTCTTATCTTTTAAATAAAGAACATCCGGAGCCATTTTAATAATAGGCTCATACTGCAATAAGTTAATTAGTTCCATGTTGCTATTATCCTGAAATTGTTGCCCAAACACCGTTAATATTTCTCTGGATAGGCTTATAGATAAGCCTATTGAGTTTCCAATCATCGGTACCAGCGCCAACCACAACACATCCCCCCGGAACCGAACCATTTCCTCCAATGCTTATGGTAGCCGCTGTTCCTAATCGCATATTTTGAATATAACGCCCATCAGACTCCCCTTTTGTATATGCTTGCCCCGCTGGGGTATAGCTTCCTTTTGGTTGGAATCGCCCATCACTTACTGCTTTGGTGTAAGCTTCTCCGGCAGGGGTATAGTTACCTTTAGGCTGGAATCGCCCATCACTTACCGCCTTGGTGTAAGCTTCTCCGGCAGGGGTATAGTTACCTTTAGGCTGGAATCGATTATCACTTTCAGCCTTTGTGTAAGCTTGTCCTGCAGGGGTATAGTCGCCTTTTGACTGATATTTAGCGTCAAAGTTAGCGTAGTTTGTTGGAATAATTTGCCCAGTGAACGACAGAATATTGATGTTCCAATACCCCATCTTTTTACTATTGGCCCAAAAATCTACTTGCCCATCGACAGAACTGCGCAACCCTGAATCATTGTCACCAATATTTAATACGCCATTTCCTACACCACCCACTTGAATTTGGTTTTTTACGATTAAGTTGCCATTAAGCGTGCCGCCGCTAATAGGTAATGCATCAACATCGCTGGCATTCGGCTTATTTAAGGAGTTGTATTGTTTAGCCCACGGCGTCCATGCACCATCCATATACTGGCTACGGGTATAAATGCGGCTGCTGTTATACACGCGATATTCTTGTGTGATACCCGCGTTCTTGTAGACAAGCAACGTACCAGCCTGCGCTTCAGGATAGTTCAGCGCTAGCGAACTATTAGCGTTTGCCGTTTGGTAATAGATACCCGGTGTTTTGAAGTTATTCAGGTTTTGATTAGCGCCAATACCAACAGCCTGAACGTCAAAAATATCCGTTGATGTCACGTTGATGTCAGCACTTAATGCTTTACCATTAACCTTGCGCCCGCTCGGTACGCGTCCGTTGGCATTATCATTCGCCGCTTTCACTGCTGCCGGTGTTGCCGCCTGTGTTTCACTGGTGCTGTTAGTGGCACTGTTTAGTTGAACTAACCCTTTTTGCTTTGTTGACGCATCCACAACAGCCAGTGATTCGCGCGCTGTTTTTTGTGCCTGTGCTCCGCGCCCGCGGATTTCCGACAAATTCTGATCGATTCGCAAAAACAGCCCGTCACCCGTCGCGACATTTAACGTGATATTGGCCGTATCTGACACCGCCAGACGAAACTGCATATTGACGCTGACACCGCCGACCGGCTTTTCAATTGCAGCACAGTTCGCCACGGCATACAGCTCACCGGCATCAGTTAGTATCCCGATTTCACGCACGGTAAAGCCGCCCACGTCGATCGGGAGGACTATTTTTGCCATCATCTGGGTCGATTGATCAGGAGAAACGCTGAGATCCCCAATGTCGCCGCGGTATTTCTCGTTCACTAGCTTGGTTTGCGTTGGCTTTGGCGGCGTGGCCTGCCCGTTGCCGTCACCGACGACAAATTTCACCAGCGTGATTTTCGTCCCACTCGCCAGCGCTTCCGCTTCCAGCTCTTTGCCGCGGTTCGTGATAATGCTGTAAAAGTTAGCCATTGGGCTCCCCTGCAAATATATCGATATCAATGTGCGCGGTCGCAGCACCTGAAATATAAAAAAGTCCTTCTGTTCCCACGTCGGTGATCACATCTATTTTGCTCAGGTGGCTGCGGAGGTTCTTTGCGCGATCGGTAAGGTTACGGATCTGCGTGTACAAGGCTTCGGTCACCCCCTGTGTGCTGTAGACCTCAATACGAAAGGTGTACGGGTCTTGCCGGGGTTGGTCTTGC
The DNA here is from genome assembly GCF_002355555.1 of Hafnia sp. CBA7124. Taxonomy (NCBI): domain Bacteria; kingdom Pseudomonadati; phylum Pseudomonadota; class Gammaproteobacteria; order Enterobacterales; family Hafniaceae; genus Hafnia; species Hafnia sp. CBA7124. The sequence continues at coordinate 2,503,512 of NZ_AP017469.1, forward strand.
CACCATTCCACCACGGTAGTGGGTAGGCCCACCGCGCTTAGCGATCGCCGCACTGCACCTGCCGTTCCTCGGTGCTGGTGAACATAGGCCGCGTCCGCAATAACCTGCCGCTTTTGTGCCTCGTCCCAATCAGGGTTCCAGTAATCCACTGCATATTCCCATGCCAGCCACGGCAGCAAATGTGCCGGACAGGTCGCGGGATCTTTGACATGACGAATAGGAACCGGCAGCGCAAGAATTTGTTCGCCGTTGGTCTGTTCGATCGCGCGCTCTTCGGACTTAGCATTAGGCGGGAGTAACGACTTAAACATCATCCGCCTCCAATAAGGTCAACGTGACCGTGCTGCAATACGGCGCTGCCCCTGTTTTGGCTTCAATATCCGCGGGGGGCTGTGCCAAATGAACACGAGTCACACCCGGTTGATGCAGGGCGCGGTAAATACCCGAAAGCGGTGCTACGCCGCCAATGCGATGCACCTGTGCCACGTAGGTTTCAAGTGCTGCTCTTGCACTCTCCAACACCGTCTGGGCGTCAGGGCCGTCGGGAATATCCAACGTGGCCACCACGGCGTATTCACTCAGGACCGCGCTTTGCACCGTCACGTAATCCGTTAACGGCCGAACTTCATCTTCGTTTAATGCATGACTGACCGTATCGAGTAGCGTTTGGGGCGCGGTACCGCTTCCCGTTCGCGACAGCACATACACATCCACCTCGCCGGGACGATTGTGGGTTTGGGGTCCATAGGCTTCCGCATCCAATACATCAGGATCGGCGGATTTGGCGTAAAACCGGTAAGCGTTACGCGCACCGGCGGTACTGAGCTGTGACCATGACAGCTGGATGCGTCCCCGATACGCCTCATCCTCCTCCATCTTGGCGTCAACCGGCGGAATGGCCTCGGGCTGGGCGGGAGTTATCACCTGCCTCGCCACGTTAAATCCGGCGCCAATCTGATCCAAATCCGCGCCCAACGCACTGGCCAACAACACGCCACGCACCGCATCATTGATACGCTGCAATAACAAGATGGTTTGATACGCATTGGCTTCGCCCTGCTTGTAGACCGGATCAGACTCCACCAGCGCGTCATAGACCGTATCCAGATCGCGGAGCTTCTCGAGCCAACTGTTAAAAATAGTCGTCGCATCAGGGACAAGAATGGCATCCGGTACCGGGATTGCGGAGAGATCGATAAGGTTAGGACTTGTTGCCATAAATGGTTATCCCTTCAAGCGTTACCGGCTGACCGGTCTCTTTGTTAATGCCCTCGATGGTCAGCTCAAACACACCATCGCCATCACGCACCACCTGTACGCGCTTGACGGTTAACCGCGGTTCCCAGCGTGCCAGCGCAGAGGCCGTCGCCCCCACAATGCGCACCCGCGTGCTTTCGTCCTGCGGGTTATCAATCAGGTCAGGTAAATCACTGCCATAATTACGCAGAAGCACACGGCTATTTTTAGGCGTGCTGAGAATGTCGATAACGGATTGGCGTAGATGTGCATTCCCCGCCAGTCGTTTGCCCGTCTGAGCGTTTACACCCTGCATCTCACCTCCATAAAAAAACCCGCCGGAGCGGGTCTAGTTTTTCTGTTTGCCGAAATATTCGGGGCCGGTTTTATCCTTCTTCTCTTTCTTTTTCTTACCGCTTGTCGCCTTGGGTTTGATATCCGTCGCTAAATTAAATGCCACCGAGAGTCCCCCACTGGTTAGGCTATAGACCATCGACTCAATCAACCATGAGCGATCCTCACGCTGACCAAACCCTTGCGTAGTCACGCGCGCCTCGGCGGTCAACGGTAAGTGTTGAGGACGGCACGGCGCGGTGATATTCATCCGCCGCTCGTTGCGTTTGGCCTGCGTCTTTTTCGCCTTGGCCTGCTGGTCTGCCTGCGCTTTATGCGATTGGGTATAGGGGTTTTCGAGATCGGGGCCATCATGCTCGGTCTGCGCCACTTTGGTCTGCCCGGTATCCTCATCATAGTAGTTGACCCCAATCTTGCCCTTCTTCTCTTTTCCGCCGGACGACGGCTTTCCCGTAGTCGAACCGCGCTGGCCTTCACTGTAAGTCCAGTTCGATACCTCAGGCGGGACGATAGTCACATCGGCAAGGGTTTTGCCGCTGGCGGTTAACGCCGCGCCTTGCTCCAAGAACAACCAATATCCCCCACTGGCTTTACTGACGGCGTTATGACTCCGAGCCAGTCGCGTCAAGAGATTGGCATCAGACTCCGACACCTGATCAAGATGCGGTACCGCAATTGCCGCCAGCTTATCAGCGACTTTCGGGATCAGGCCATTGTCGGTGGCCACCGTTTTCACAATGTCGCCCAGCGTCAAATTATCCCAGCTGCGCGTTTTGTGGCTTTGCACGTTCCCGCTGTGCTTCTGGGCATTCATCGGTGCTGCCGTGGCATAGATCACCACTTTACGCGGTGGACCACTGCTCGAGACACCGCTGACCACAAACCAGCCCTTATCTTCTAACTGACCGTTAAACCCCAAACCGAGCTGCAGTCGTGCCCCATTACTGGGCAGCGGTAAGGTTTCCGATATCAGCGTGATTTGTAGCTCATCGGCTTTGCCTGTGGCCCCGCCGTTGTCGGTAAGCGTCAGTTCTTGCAGGCATTGGCGTAACGCTTTAGAGATGTCTTTACCCTCGGCGGTCACGCTAAACTCAGGCCGGTACTCTTCTACGCTGTTCATGCCTAATCCCACAGTTGAAGGGGTGACGCTGCTACCGGCGTATCCAGATCCGGCAGCGTTATCATCACACCGGCACCATAGACAGCGCCAAGGTCCGCAAGACCCGGATTCGCGTCCAGTACCAGCACTACCGCATCCCCTAAATTGGGCCAGCCATAATGCGCGGCGCAAATCGCGTCCAGCATGTCCCCCTCACGGGTTTGATAGGTCGTCGGCATAATGTCGTATCCCTATTGAGAAGGTTTTGTGGCGCGGCGTGCCAGCGGGGAGAAACTTGGAGGTGCTGTCGTTAAATTTCTCAATCACCCAATAGCCCAGCACATCACCCGCCCCGCTCACCAGCTGCTGCGGGGTAGCCTTATCCGCTAAGTCGTATAAATCATCAATGGCACCCACCCCCTTGCGGTAAAAAGCATGAGCCTCACCGTGAAGCGTGACCGTTCGTCGCTCTTTGCCGGTAAACTGCAATAAATCCGCCTGTCCGATACGCTCTTGCGCACTCCAGCGCCAGCTGGCCTCACGCGAAAGTTCGTTGTAGGTCAACGCATCGATAGAGAACTCGAAGCCGCCCAGTATCAGCATCACCCGTGGCGGATCGCTGGCAGCGGACGCGCGTTGAACCGATGAGGCGCTTTGTTCAACCGCCGCTAACACTGAAAAACCGCTCATCACCACAGCCCCCCGTTGTCGTACATGGCGTTATTACCGTTAAAAATATCGGTCGCTTGCGCTTTGTTGATCACCTCATCAGCAATGGCTGAACCTTCCTGCTCGTTGCTCACATTGATTTCAATCTTGAGCTCCTGCCGACGGCTGTCCGTTATCGCGGTGGGTTTCTGATCGGTGTCCACACGCTCAATCTGCTGAATGAGTGTTGGCCACGATGATGCTGACTCAGGATCAAGTGTGCCAGAAGGTTCTGCTTTATCATTGCTGTGGGTCTGTGGCTCTCGCGGCAACAACGGTGCATCAGGTGTATGTGGCAGCAAATCGGGGCGCGGGGAGTTTAAGCCGGAGTCATTGACGAACTGTATGGCATCAGGAAATGTCGTGTTCGGATCGGTATAATTAACCCGCTGCACGGCATCGGGTAAAACCGTCGGCGGCAATGAAAACTGCAGGCCCTGAGTCTGTTCAGGCAGAGGCGTTCCGCGCCCGACATCAGGCGAAGGAAAGGTTAAACCCAATCCTTTTTCCACCGGTGTTGTGCCCGTACTTGGGTCACTCTTCGGCGTGTTTTTGCTCATCTCTGTGGCCCAATCAAACGAGAACGGGCCATCACTGCTTTTACCGTCCACACTTTCAAGCAGCTGCTGGCGCTCTTTTCCCTCCTGATCTTTATCCCAGAACAACGGGATAGCGCCGAGTTTGGACTGTGAGCCCGACCACTGATCACGCAATGATTTTTCCATGCCGGGTTTATTCACATTTTGCGCAAACCACTCCCCTAAGCCGTCCCCCTCGGCTTTGATTTTTGCCACCTCCATCGGCATACCCGAACCGATCGCCGTGAGCACATCGGTTTTGGACTCGTTTTCGTCCGGCAACATCCATGACAGTTTTTTCGCCGCGGCATAAATAATCTTGCCCACGAAGACCACGCCGTTCCCAAACGTCAGCACGCCGGGATAAAGCTCGTTCTTCATAAAGTTGACTATCTTGCTAATCCCGCCGTTTTTAAACCACTCCGCCAGATTGTCCGTCAGCGATTTTATCTGCGGGGAAAGCTGTCCGCCGAGTTGCCCCGAGATTTCATCCATCGCAGAAGAGAGTACCGTCTGCAGGTTACTCACCGCGCGATTGCCTTCCACCGCCCCCCTCGCACCTTCTTCCGTGACCAACTGATAGCGTTTCTGTTCGTCCATCAAATCGCGATAGCTTTTGCCGGATTGCTTGAGCAGCATCAGCATTTTACTCGCCTCGCCCCCAAACAGACTATCGAGGGCAAACGACGCCTTAGACTGATCTTTTAAGGTCAGCGCGCGCTCTACAATTTTGCTGAACTGGTCTATATCACTCAGACCAGCAAGATCACCGGCTTTAAATCCCAGCGTTTCAAACGCATCCTGCAATCCACCCTGCTTGCCGTTCTGTTTGTACTCCCCGGCTTTATGCAGATACTCTTCAAACAGATCGCCAAAGTTCTCGCCGTTCATGCCGTATTGCTTGCCCACCGAGTCCCATGCGTTAAAGGTTTCCACCCCCACGCCATAACTCTTGGCGATCCCCGTTTTTTCGGCGGTTTGCGCATTACGGGCAGCAGGTGCAATCAGTGATCCCAACGCCCCGGCAATCAGCCCGCCGCCGCCCAGCGCCAAACCGCCGGGAAACATGGACGCGGCGATATTACCCGCTTTAGCAAACGCGCCTTTGCCTAAACCTTGGACGCGTTTAAATTGCTCGGCGCGTTTCAGGTCACGATTCAGGGCCTCTTGCGCCGCGCTGGCTTTCTTAATCTCTTTCGTGACACCGCTATAGTCACGTTTAAGCGCGCTGATATCCTTCCCAGCAAGCTTGCTCTTCTTGATTTCACTCGCCAGCGTCTGTTGTTGCTTGGTCAGCTTCTGGGTTTGTTTTTCAACATCCTTAATGCCTTTGTTGATCCCCTGCGTGGAGCGGTTCCAACTGGCATCAAGATTGCCGCCAAAGGTGATGACGGCTTTAAGGTTTTGGTTTAAGGCCACGTTTTACCGCCTCCACTTCATCAAAGAGAAAATCCTTAAACGTGCTAAACGGCATATCGAGGTAGTCACTCATCGCAAAGTGCAAGCGACGCCCTAAAAACCTTATGCCTTGGCGGATTTCACTTTCGGGCGCTTGTCTGGCGGGAGCATAAAAACATTGAATGCTTCCTCAAGTTGCAGGTAATCCGCTGCGGTTAACGCGTACACGTCCTGTTCGTTCATGCTGCACAGCAGCGCCAACATGCGCGCATCTTTTTCCCCTTCGCTTCCACGGTCTTTCTCACGCGTGATACGGTCGCGCACCGTGGGCTCGCGCATTGCCACCTCGGTCAGTTGAGAACCATTGGCAAGGGTTAACGGGGTATACAAGGTGATGGTTTTTGAATTGGCTGGGTACATAATAGGCTCCATAAAAAAACGGCCCAGAGGCCGTTTATTCGTTTACATTAAGGTTTAAAGGCGGATTTTTGCCGCCAGTCCACCCAACTGATCAACACCGTTGATGCGTCGGGTAAAGCGTTCGGTATCAATCTCGATAAGCTCGCGCCCTTCCAGCGTCTGCTTGTAGTAATTGAGCGCAAGATCGACCGTCACCGACACTTCGGATAAGGATTCGCCCGAGCGAGCATCGCGTGTCACTTTGGACACAAACCCCTCAAACTCTTCAATCGTGCCGAGCGCGGTGCCGTTGCTCATGTAACCTTCATAGGCCGTAAAGCGTGGCTTTTGCCCCACTACACAGCCCAGCAATGCCAATACGTCGGTATCAATCCCCCAGAACTTCACCTGACAGGTCAACGCCTCCATCCCATCATCCACCGGCGTCGGGGCGTCTTGGGCACCGCTACGTAAATTGGCGACCTGAATACTCAGCTCCGGCGGCGTGTATTCGTGCGCCCCTTGAATGCGCTGGCCTTTGGCAAAAAAAGACCAGGCACGCATTGTGCTTTTGTTTCCCATTAGGCGGTCATCTCCTCAACGGCATAATTATTATTGACGCGAACGCGCAGGGTAATGCGCTCGGTAGGCGACTTAGGACCAAAGTCGTAATCGATATACAGCTGGCCTGCGGCCAGTGACTCGGCGGTGTTGAGCTCTTCATCAAGCCATGCTTTTCCCCCGAAAATCGCTTTGAGGCCAACGAGCTGGCGCATATAGGCATTGATGGTGCCGATAATGTCGTCGGCAATATCGCGATCGAGCGGTCGGTCGTTATACAACAACACGGTTTCTTGAATGCTGTCTTCGATAACATCCGCCGAGCGGCGTACCGATTCAAAACGCCACTGCGGATCGGTTGTACACAGACGGTTGCCCCAGTGTTTAAACCCGTCACGGCGCACAATGGTGCTGATATTTTCCATGTTCAGCAGGTTGGCCTGACAGTTCGGCTCACCCAAAATAAACTCGTCAACCTGCTCCACGCCGAGGATGTTGTTAATATCCTGATTGGATTTACTCCACCACCAGCCCTTTTCCACGTCGATACGTGCACGCAGACCCGCTGCGCGTGCCGAATACGGCATATAGACGTTTTCGCCAGCAGCATTAGTGACCAGCACACGCGGACGTAGCAGCTCGACGCGCGCACCGTATTGCTGGCGACGCTGCACCACCTCCTGCGCGGTCGCCATCGATGCACAATCTACATAGGCCACGCCCCGCAGCTTGTTGGCCAGCGACTCTATGCCTTTACCCACGGCATCATCTTCACTAAATCCGGTGGCAATCAGCACCCGCGGTTTATAGCCGGTGATTGACTCGCTTTGCGCCCACGACTGCATACCCGCAAGCACGGCGGCACGCTGTTTGGCTTCCTCCGTGACCACCGGCACGCGCACCACGATAATGAGCGCCGCACGCTGATCGTTAATATCGGTGATAGCTTGCTTAAGCGTCCCAGCAGCACCGAGTTTATTCAGTTGGCTTGTTCCCACCATCGCCACCGGTGTATTGAGCGGGAAAGGCTCATCTTCGCCGCCGGTGAGAGTGACGCTAAACGGGCTAATAAGGCCCTCTGCCTCGGTAGCCGCCAGCGTGATTTTGCTGTCCGCAATCGCGGCAACCAACGGTGACAGTTCACTGGCTTTTGCCGTCACGACACCACCGGTATCACAGCCGAGCGTCAACGTCAGTACACCGGCGTTATATTCCGCTGACGAGGCCACCGCTTCGGGCGTTTCAGGGTCGGGAACGGCGGCAACCGCCACCACCTTATATTGATTGCCTAAGCGTCCCGGTTCACTGGCTGCAAATGACAACACGTTATCGAGCAACGCGGTACCGACCGTCGCGGTGGCGTTGGTACCCGCCGAGGCATCTGGGGCCGTTCCGACAAGGCCGATCACGGCAGTCTGGATAGTGGTCACCGCCACCGTCCCCGACGTTAGTTCAATGGTTTCAACGCCATGAAGTTCTGACATAGTTTCTCCTGACATAAAAAAACCCGCCGGAGCGGGTTACATTTTCTGATTGGGTTCTTTCGTAACGCTGTCGGTTTCCGTGTGCGTATGGCCGTTATAGGTCAGGCGGATACCACTCATTTTTCCTTTGCCATCCGAGATCTCTCCGGTGGCACCGATATTGCCTTTGACCGTGGTATTCGCATTAATCGTGGTTACGCCCTGCACCGTCAGCGTGTTGGTAATTTCCACCGGCCCATCGAGCGTCCCTTTGCCGACAATTTTATAGGTACCTCCTTCGGCAATCGTAATGGTCAGCGCATGGGCTTCGCGGTCATAACGCACTTCGGTCCCGTCACCGTAGACCGTAATATGCTCCGACTCACTGCCCTCGGGTACCGGTGCACCACCAGTGGCCCAGCCCGGAAAAACACGCCCGTTGTTCAGATCGCCCCCTTCTGACAGGACCGTCACCGCATCCCCCACCGTGCACGGGTTCACATCAGAGCGAAAGCCCCCTGAAAATCCCTGACACAGCGGTAGCCAATCGGTAATAAGCTCACCAATTGAGACGCGGCATTTAGGGATCTTGCCGTGCTGTGTAGAATGAATCACACCGCGCCGCACGATATTGGCAAGACGGCGCTGTAAATCACCTTCCATATCACTCATCGGGTGCCTCATAGATTTTGCGATAATCGGCTACGTGTGCGGCGCCAACCTCGGGCACCTTGCCCAGCCATATCCCTTTCACCGGCACACCGTCGCGCGCAAACGGATCTGCACCAAAGGCGGCGCCCTGCTCAAAGGTGATACGCCACACCAGATAGTCATCCATAGCCGGGTCGAACGCATCGGGCTCCGCGGAGACAAACACCGCACCATCGATATGCGGCAAACCAAACTGCTGGCCGCCAATCCACTGGGTTACATCAGCCGCCGCGGTACGTATGTAAATATCCGGCTTGGTGATGGTGGCGCTGGCACGATCGACCACGATATACAGCGATACCGAAAGCGATACGCTCGGCTGTCCGCTGGTATTACTCTTGGGGTCCCAGCCATCCACGGAAAGGTAAACAGCAGGGGTCATCAACTGCGTGGTGTTCTCGGGATAGGTATCCGCATACGCCACCCACGGTAGGGCTTTTAAGGTCCCGATCACGGCGTCATGATAAGCCGCCATCGATAAAGGCTCAGCCATTGCGCCTCCTATAGACTGATTTTGGCCTTCACACGGCCTTTAATATCGGATTGGAAGTGGTGCATAAAAATCGCCATCACATCGGCAAAGGCGTTATCTTCCACGTAATCGAGCATCGGAGCATAAATGTCGATTTCAGCCTCTTTTGCTCGCCGCGTCACCGGATCACGGATAACCACGGTGCGCCGATTTTCACGCCGCGAACGCGCGACTTCGCCGTTGGCAAAGGTGTGTGCCTGCAACATCGAGCCTTTTGGGTCAAACCCCGCCTCGCCCGTAGATTTACGCCGCCCAGCAATATAGCGACCCGTCGTCGGATCGCGGCGGTCATGATGGGGACGAATACGCCCCCGAACGCGACCTTTCAGATCTTTGACCTTGATGGCGTTTAACCCAAACCAGAGCTTGGCCTCATCGAGCATTGCACCGCGAGAAATACGAAAAGAGAGCAGACGTTTACGCACCATCGCCAAACTCCGTGGCGCCAAACCGATTTTTAAATCAGCCAACGCTTGTTTACGCAATGTCACCGCCGTACGTTTCAACGCACGTGAATAAGCATTGCGGTACTGCTTGTGTGTAGCACCGACGCCATTGGCAATTTTCCAGAGTGCGCCGGTATCAATATCCACCAACATGTCACGGCGTAACCGGCTGTCTCTTGCCATCTCATCGACTCCACTGTGTGATATCTTCCGCCGGCTTACCCGGCTCACCCCGCGCCAGTGTTATCGTGCAGGTACCGCCATCATCAGGTCCCACTTTCACGACCCAAAAAGACGATGCCCCCACCCGAACCAGTGCTCTTTTCTTGACCCCCAGTACCAACACCGTTTTTACAAAAAGTGAGGGCGCTACGTCCTGAATCTCACCGGCGTTATGACGTAGACTCACATCCGCGGCAGGCTCATCAAAGACAGCGAGGATAGGTTTCATTTCACTATTAATTTCAATATGAATGGAAGGCGATCCCATGGTGTCCAAAATCACATCGTCAGCACCGCAGAGCGCCTCATCAAAAAGGTTATCGAAAGCCTCGCTCATAGGGACCTCACTGCACCAACGTCACCAGCCCCGCTGCCGCTAATGCATCCGCTTCATCCGCCGCGACGCGCAGCAACTCACCGGTATAAATGAGAGTTAGCACCTCATCACGCTCAGCATGCAGCGCTCGGACATGCAGGGTTTTACACGCTACTGCGCGAACCCATGATGCGTTCTCCATCGGAGCAGATTCATCACTGAGGTTCTGCGTATGTTGGCCATCGATGATCAACTCATCACCCTCGTCGTTTAGCGCATCCAACTCGTCCTGTGCCTCTCGAATACGCATCTGTAATTCTGCCGCGGTACCGCTGATATCAGCATCGCGCTCCAGTTGTGCACTCAGCGCCTGTAGTTGGCCAATCAGCTCATCTTTATTCGGTGTTGCCATACTGCCTCCTAACACGGGGCGATTGCCCCGTCCTGAATTAAGCCAACGTCACCACAACAAACTCATCCGCATCCGCCAACAGCATTAGCGGCGCCGACTGGGTCATGGTGTACTCACGTGCAGGGTCACCCGTGGTGATCCAGTTTTTAGGATAGCGACGCGCTTTAGTGATACCCGCCGCTAACGCCTCGGCATCCTGCAAGGCACCATAGGTACGAATACCGCGCGCTTCGGTGTTGCCCAACACCAGTGTGTTATCCGGCAGGAAATTGGTTTTCTTCTGGGTTTTCGGATCGATGTACTGGCCGGAATAGACCACGATGGCCACATCGCCATACATCCCTTTAATGGAAACCACTTTATTGAGGTCTTTGAGCGCGGTTTCCAGATAAGCCATCGAGCCGCGACGGGTATCGAGCTTCTTCTGGACTTTGTCAAAGCTGGTGAACAGCGCCCATGCTTTCGGATCCATCACCATGATATTGATGGCGCCTGCTGCATTGAGAGCATACTGTTCGATATCGGCGGTAGGGTCATAAGTCGCCTTATCTTGCTTGCTCCAACCAGCGGCTCCCGCTTGGGTGATATTGTTCGCCGCCGAACGCTGCATATCCACTTCCACCGCGTCAAACTGCTCGCCGTTCATCACGAATTTACCGAACAGCACCCCATCCACCGCCTGTTTTTCTTCCACCTGCTGAATCGCCAACTCCTCATCTTTGAGGTTTTGCATAATCAGGCGTTTACGGCGATAGGCAGGATCTTGCAGCAACATCGGATCCTCACCCGGTAGGCGGCGCAGCAGCATTTTCGGGTTAATTTCGTGCTTAGGTTTAACGTATCCCGGCTGAAATTGGGTTTGAATACCACCGCGAGTACGTTCAATTTTTCCGTTGATCGTTGGGGAGATATACACCGCCATGGCGACTTCTCCGGGGATTTGGGTTAGGTCCACTTTTTCGGTATCAAACTCGTAGGTTTCACGGAAAAACAGACTTAAAAATAACGGATCGAACTTGAATTTCTTCTCAGTAACGGCAATCAGTTTACTGGTCGAAAAGAGAGAGACAGGCATTTCTTTTCCTCATAAAAAAACCGCGCGAGGCGCGGCTTGGGAGAATTTAAAATAAACGAGCAGATAATTACGGCGTTACACCACGCTCAATGCGGTACCGGCAAATGCGTTGTATTTCAAGGTATCGCTTATCCCCTCAGGCCACTTCACTACATCAATCCGGAACGTGCCTGATTTGTAATACGTGAGCGTCGTAGCCCCTGCCGCAGCATCAAGCGCCAGCAGCCCAATAGCTTGACCTGCATGCGCGCCATCCCAGACCACCAGCGCGTTACTGGTTGCATCCAGCATCAGTGGCGTAAATGCAGGGGTATCCGCGGTCATTGCCCCCATACCAACGCCGGTATAGGCAGGGTCATTACTGCCGAGGGGTTGGAAATGCTCAAAATTTTCCTGATTCATCTGTGTGTCCTTATACCGGAATATTGTCTAAGTCATCGGCATCCGACAACGCCGCCGCACTGCCCGTGCCTAACGTCTGTGGCGCACTGGCCATCATGGTGTCGAGCGCGGTATCAGTGCGAGCTTGAGCACTGATTGACGCCGACGCCAGCAAACGCTGCGCATCCGCAACGCTCATCCCCGGCGTATTCGCCAGCTCGGCCGCCAGTCCTTCACGTCCTTTGGCCTCTGTACATCCCAAGATCCCCGTCATACGCTCACGTTCAGCGGTGACCGCGGCGTTTAACTGCTCGGTGGTCAAGGTGGCGCTAGCACTTGATGCTGCCGGCACCACATCATTCGTCGTTTGTGCCACAACCTCGATGGTTGTCGCATTTGCTTTTTGGGACATTCTCCCTCCTGTCGGGTAAATTTTAGTATTTAACGTATCGGCCATCAGATTGAGTGCATCGGCATTAATCACCAATGCATCGGAAAGCCCCACATCGATAGCTTCCTGACCAGTAAATACCTGAGCCTCGGTTTTCATGACGGACTGTAACGATAATCCGCTGTGCTCAGAGACTTTCTGCGCAAACTGCATGCGGGTTGCATCGATACGACGCTGAAAATCTTCTCTTACGGCGTCTGGCAATTTTTGATACGGATTGCCATCCACTTTATGGTTACCGCTATAAATCAACGTGATTTCTATGCCAGCCTGCTCCAACTGACCGGCATAGTTGCTGTGCGCCATGATGACCCCGATAGACCCCACGCGCGCAGTCTGGGTTATCAGGCGATGACTGCACGAACTGGCAATGAGTTGCCCCGCCGAACAGTGCATATCATTGGCTAACGCCCAAATAGGTTTATGCTCTCGAAAGCGCGCAATCATGTCGGCGGCATCAAAGGCCCCCGCCACCATCCCGCCCGGCGTATCCATATCCAGCAAAATGCCCTTAACATCCGGATCGGCTATCGCCATTTCAATCCGGGTGATGAGGCCGTTATAGCCCGTCATACCCGAATATGGTCGCAACGATCCGGCTTTGCTCACCAACGTGCCCGAGACTGATAGCTGAGCGATACCTTGCTGTACGTCATAGCCTCTATCTGTACCGATCGATGAGCTCCCTAAATATCCAGCCGTGACCTCCGGCATCTGGGCGGATTCAATCACAGCGCCGCTGCTGTCAATCAATCGGCCCGCACCAATTTCCTGCCCGAGCGCGCAAAAGAAAACCCGCGCATAGGCGGGTTCAAGTAACAGCGGCTCATTAAAGGCAAGACTGGCAATATGCGGCAAATTACGCGTTTGCATTTTTCTCCTCTTGTGCTGATGGTTGGGACTGTGCACGCATGACATCGGCAACCCATGCCGGCGGGGTTAAGCCCGCCGCTTTGCGTTCTTCAGACTCTCGGCACTGCTGGCGGAAAATATCCTGATAATCTTCCCCATATTTGCCGCATTCTTTCTCGTAAGTGCTCAGTCCAGCCTCGATAAGCATGATAGATTCTTGCACCTCCTTCACCCCATCGATCGCCATACGCCCTGCACCAATCCACTCTGCATTTCCCCATGCGCAGCGAGCCTCTTGGAAGGAGAAACGGGCATTTTTCGGCATCGTGACCACACGCCGCACCAGCGCTTCTTCTAACCAACATCCAAACATCTGGCTCGCCTGACGTGCGGCAATGAATTTGCGACGCCCTAAGAAATAGCGCCACGACTCGTTAGCCGAGGCTCGCGCACTCGAGTAGCTCACTTGGCTGTAATCACGAGAAAGTTGTTCGTATGACACGCCAAGCCCTGCCGCGATATAGCGCAGCAATGACTTTTCAAACACCGAATAACCGTTATCAGCATTCTGGGCGGTTTGTAATTGGAGCTTATCGCCGGGGAACAAATGCGGAATTTTAGCCCCGTTAAATTTGACCTGTGCCGCTTGGTAATACACAAGGTACTGTTCGAGCATTTGATTGAGCGGGGAGGCTGTACCCGGTCCTTTATCAGCACCGAGGATAAACTCAAAGGCTTTCTCAGAATCTAACTCAGACTCAATGGTTGCTGCATACATGGCTTTTACGATGGCACTTTGCAGTTGAGTGTTTTGCAGCGTATCGAGCATTTTCATTTGCTCCATCACGCTGTAGAACTGATTAGCACCTCGCGTTTGCCCATCCTCCACCGGCTCAAAAATGTGGATCATGCTGGGGCGGCCATTCGGCATCTCACGGGGAATACGGACCCATTTCTGTGTCCCAAAATGAGGATAACTGTCCTCACTCACCCAATAAGCTACCGCGGCACCATGGCGATCAATTTCTACCCCTGCGCGACGCTGCTGCGTATCGGTTCCGTTATAAGGATTACTGATACGTTTGGGGCTAACCATCTTAAAACGTGTACGGAATAAGTCGCCATGGCTCTCACTCCAGCACGGCTGTACGCCCAACTCACCATTAAAAGCATGCATGGCCACGCCTTCGCGGATCATCATGGTAAAGGTGCGTTTGCGCTCAACATCCAAGCAACAGTTATAGTCTTCGGCATATTCTCGCCATGCGGCTTCAACCTCATCCGAAAACGCTCGCGCATCTTGCTCATCAATACCGAGATAACGCCAGTTTGGACGATGGCTCAAACGAAAAAACGATCCGACGATATGATCCTGGTGTAGCTGAACGCCATTAGCCGCAAATCCATTATTGCGCACCAAATCATCAGCACGTGCGTTGCCGCGTTCTAACGTAGGTAATAATGCGGCATCGACACTTTCAGTTTGTGGGATCCACTTCGCGAGCTGCCCCCCAAAGCCACTACCGCCCCCATGGTATCCGGCATATTCACGTAGCGCCGTGTGGCCATCCGGCCCCAACAGTTCCGGTGCTGATGGATTCATAGCACCACCCCAGACGGCGGACGGCGCCGGGAATATTGCCCCAACTGGCCTTTTAAGTTGTCGATATAATTTTGTAATTGATCGAGAGAAGCGGAAGTAAAATCGACTTTACGCCCGTCTTTTTGCACGGAAACCACACGTTTCCCAATCAGTAAGTCATGCAGCGCACGCTGTGCCGCTGCCAAATCATTTTCAAGGCTCACATCATCCTCCTAGGCTTGCGGCTAAAGCGGCTAAATCTTTAGACGGGGTCTTTAGTGTTGTCGGCGACTGCTGTGCCTCCCAAAGCGCATTCAGGTCTAATTGCCAACGCGATACGCTGATGCGCAGTGCCGCCAGCGCATAAACAAAACAGTCCAGCGCCTCATTGCGTCGTTTTTTAGCATCCCACATGAGCTTCACCTTGCCGTTTTCGTATTTTTCCACCAGCTCTTCAGCGGTTAATTGCTGGGCTTCAATCAGATCAAAAACATCAGGGTTATTTGGAAAATGGACCACGCCCGCACCCGATTCACTTTCGGCAGGCGCAATCTTAAAGCGGGAATAAATCACTTCCTTCGCCGTATCAGTGCCAATTTCCGTGAGAAACACGCCATCTTTATTTTTCTTACGTGGCATATTGGCCACTGGCTTGCCATATACGCTTGCTCCCTTGATGGGAATGACGCGAAATAGACCGAGCCTCTTCGAACGCTTATAGACAATGCTGGGGTCAATACCACCAGAGTCCCAACAAATACGCCCAATACTGACTAACGAGCCATCCTTTCGGGTGTATTGCCGCGCTATCGCCGCATCCACACGTAACAAGGTTTCCTCTTCGTCATGCCGCCCCATGACAATGATGCGATCGATAAGAAAAGCCTCTTCATCCGGCCCCCATCCCCATACTCGGCACTCGTAACGGTCGCGTTGGGAGTCGATCCCCATCGTAAGATAGACAGCACGTTCAGGGACCTGTGCAGGATAAAACTCAGCGCGTTCATGCAATACCTCGGCATCGAGGCGATCGCCAATATCCTCCGACCACGTCTCCCCCAGCGTCGTATTCACAAAGGTTTTACGCTTTCCCGGATCCCCCAAAGTCTTACGAAACTCTTTCACCATTTGTACCCACGTGGTGAATGGGCTGTACGCGGTCCAAATGTGGAAGGACACCGAATCAGGCGGGTCAATCTCCGTCCCTGTGGAGCTAAACCATCGCAAACCGTCCGTTGTGGTCATGCCAGTGGTCTCGCAGATGTACCGTCCATCAGCAAAATTCACTTCGTTCTGATGAATAACGCAGGCATTGTGCTCGCACAGGTAATAGACACTCTTGGGTTGTCCTGCTTCCCATTTGAAGCCACACGGGGTTTCTTTGTCTCCCCACTTGAGAAACTGTTCACCACCGCAGTGTGGACATTTAATGTGGTAACGCATCAAATGCTCAGACTCTCGCGCCGCGCGCTCTATCTGGCAGATGCCTTTAATTTTTGGTGTTGAGCCACGGATCGATTTAGGCCAAACCGAGCCCTCAATACGCTTATCACCCAGAAAGGTGGGTGAGCCCTCTTTCTCGATGTCTTCATCGAAAGCTGCCAGCTCGTCGTAACTAACAAAATCAACTGACTTTTCACGGTAGTTCTTCGCCGCTTTGCCGCCTAAACACCAGAAGCCACGCCCATTGGAAAAGCGCTTCATCGAAAGCGTATTATCTCGGTTCTTTTTGCCATACCACGGCGCTAGCGCAAGTAGTCCGGGCACATCACGGATCGTCGGTTCAATATGCGATTTCATGAAGTTCTCAGCGTCGCTATCGGTGGGTTGCCAAATAAGCCCGTTGCGCTGTTTATGCTCAATGAAGTAGCTGATAACACCCAGCAGCATCTTGGAGTAACCAACACGTGCTGACTTAATAAGATTCACTTCTCGGATATCATCGCTGCCCATGGCGTTCATGATCGCCACCTGAAACGGCAACGTTTCCCAGCGCCCTTCTTGGTACGAAGACTCTTTTGGGAGGTAGTAATTTTCGTTGGCCCACTCCACGGCGCACACCGGCACGGGACGAAACAGAACACGTAATCCTGCTGAGACCGTTTGCTGCAAACTACGAATTTGTTTGCTCGATATATTCATTCAACAGCTCCGGCACTAACTCCCCTGTTGCCGCGGCTTTATTCATCGCTTTGACCACATCGCGCTTTAAAAACTCGATATGCCTATTCTCTAACTCAGGGAAACGACGCTGCATGGAAAGAGGAATACCATCTAAAATACCAGCGATTTCGGCGGCAACACGGGAGAGGACAAAAACACAAAAGGCAGTCTCTACCACTTCCGCCATATCTTTTGCATTCTTTAGCTCTTGAGCGTCAGCTTGCGCTTTTGTTAGTCGCCAACGCTCAAAATCAATATTGACCGCGGGATCATCCTCAGCAGCCGGTTGTTTGTGGCTCTGATGCTCGAGCCGGTTTTCCAAAACAGTACGCACATCGTAGAGCACTTCGCGACCACGGCGTTCGGTGGGCGTGACACCCCATTTATCAAATGCCTGAACAGAAATCCCGAGACTCGCCGCCATATCTCGCTTATTGAGGCAGACGGTCATGGATCACCTCCTCAGGTTGGTGTTAGTTGTTATGTTTTTTTACGAAATGCGCGCGGGACAAGGCCTGAGGGGGAACAACGAAACAACAACCAACTCTCCAAAAAAGCTCATAAATAGCGATATTTCGCGCGTCTACCGCCCCTCGGTGTATTTAGATGCTAGAAAGGACCCATAAAAAGCCGCCCGTAGGCGGTTATCAATTACTGAATCTTTTAAAATGATAAATTAAGCTCAAATCGATTAATTTCATATGAGTAAAAAAGCCTTGTTTTAGACCAAAATGCTTTCGCTGCATCATCAAGTGGCTCAGCAAAAATACTAGCGATATTCATTTCCATAGCCAAAGATATGATCTGAGAGACGACCTCCGATCCATACCCCTCACCTCGAAATTTATTAAAAATATAAAGTTTGGAGATTTCTAACATCGTTCCATTGTCGGTATCAATGCCGCAGCAAATAACATAACCAAGCAGATGTTTACTATCTCTACAAATGAAGCTAATAAATTCACTGCTTCCTATCAGTCTCTTATGGACGATGAATGGCGCTATGTTGCAGCTTTCAGGCTCTTTCCTAAGCGCTTCATTTATCTCTAAAACTTCACTTTTATAGGATAAAATCTTTAGTACAACCAATTCAAAACCCACCCATTTCCAATCATTACAGGATATGCTGCAAGAACAGAACATATTACAATATATTAACAATTGCATGTAATTTGTTAAACATGTGGCGAGGTATATGTAAAAGGGCTGAACGATATGATAAATGACTCTAACGTGACTGAGCACCCCCATTTCACTTAGCGCTGCTCACATTTGATGATGACATTTCCATTTACACTCCGAATTCGGAAACGGAACCACATAAAGCTTTTAACGTTATCATTTGATAAATAGTTTATTTTTTCATTTTATGATTGAATATTTGACTCACCATTTTTTAGAAATAGATGCAACGTTGTAACCTGATTTAGCAACCACACTACTAACAAAAATTTAAATCAACAAGCCTCTTTTGTGGTAATGGACATAAATAGCCATAACAATATAATTAAATAAAATCAAATGGTTAAGGAATTATTTGATATTGCTATAGCCTTAGCCCTGCAGGATTCAACATTCTCTTCTATGCTGAATAAGTCGTTTTTATTTTATAAGGAGGCAATTTATGGGTTTGTTTGAGAAAGCTAAAGGTGTAGCAAATGAAGCGGCCGGTCATGTAGAAGAGTCCTATGGTGAAGCTACCAATTCGCATGAACATAGATTAGAGGGGCAGGCTCGACAAATTTACGGTAAAGGTTTAGGTGCTGCATCTGACGTGGTGGATACAGCGAAACAGCAAGTAGAAACAAACCCTCTTGCTTCGGTAGCTATTTCAGCTGGTATTGGTCTAATTCTAGGCTACTTACTTGGTAGAAAGTAATCTCTGGCCCCTCATTTAGGGGCTCTTGCTCTAAATCTTTGAAAACGAAGATTGAGTTAATCGTATTCATACCATTCATGCTTTCGCTTCATTCTCCGTGTCATAAAATTAGGTAAGCCTGATAGCTGTGCACTCATGCGCAGTCACCCTCTGTTAATTAATATCTATATCTATAGAAAATTTTAATTACCTCCAAAGTGATGAACGCCAAAGCTGTCACTTCTCCCTTATTACAATTGCCAGCAATTGAAATAATACTCATGCTAACAATTTACTAAGAATACACTTCTGTGTGGTTCTGGAATGCACAATGCAATTCAGATGTAAAATAAACTTAGCAAGTACTGAGGCTAAAAAATAATTATATGCAATCTGTTTAATAAATATTTAGAAATGCTATCATTTGCATAAATATTAAAACAAGGACACGAAAGTTGAACACTACTTTTCTTACTGCTGCTTCAGTGTTACTTGTTTTCTCAGTTTCTAACTGTGATATGAGTATTCCCAAAGAAAACAGGCACACGCTTAAATCTATGTATAAGAGGTTTGAGGTTAGAGAAAAATTGCAGTGCATGCATAGTCCGGCTTGCGATGTGATAAGGCATTAATTATAAGCTCTTTTCGTGTACCATTAATCACCAGTGTCTGTCTTAATTGCACTGAGTTCTAACGTAATCTTGTAACCCATTAATCATTGTTTCGGATTGTCTGATCCGTTCGACGAGACTGAGATAATCCCGTTCAGCGGAGTCATTAAGTCGGGGGCTAGTTGCATCAGGCTTGCCGGTGGCGGCGGTGGTTTCTGGCAGTTTTGGACAACTGGCCGCGATGCGCAGCCGCTTAGCACCAGTGTTAAGGTCAACACGAAGAGTTTCAATTTGTGACTTAGCATTTACTAACTCCTGCATATACTTCGCGTCCAAAGCCGCATTAAGCTGCTGACGGTGAGCCATATCATTAATGGTGGATTGGCGTTCACGGGCTAACTGTTCAGCAGCAATGCGGTCTTTATCAATCTGATGGTATTTAACGCGGTAATGGTCAGCTATTCTCCCAGAGACGACCAACGCCACCAGCAACAATCCTATTGCCATCATTCGCCAACTGAAATTTATATTCATTGGTCTATATCCCAACAGGTAAGCTCCGACTCTTGCCCTCTCCGCACCGGCTGCCCCGCGCAATTATTTTCTTTAATCCGACAATCTCTACCGCCGTCGAATATCCAGCGCTTTATCTCAGCGCAAGCACCAATGCGATCACCAGCATTCAACTTCTTATAGAACGTTGAGGGAAAGCATTTGGCTGGGCCAATGTTGTAAGGGCAAAAAGAAGCGATACCCGCGATGGCTGGCTCGGAAAGTGGCACAGTCACATTTCGCTTAACCCATGCGATGGCTTTATCACGCTCTACAGCGTCGTAGCGCTTGCACTGGCTGTATGAAAGTTTCAGCCCTCGAGTGACTGGTCTCCCTTCAATATGCGTCAAACCACGGCATATCGTCCAAATGTCACGTCCATCCTGATACGCAATAGTTCGAACGCCCTCTTTCTCATCGAGAAACTGGTCGAGGATTTTATCTGCTGTGGCTCCGCCGAGAACTAATGCCAGAACTGCAGCGCTAAGTTTTGTTTTAGTCCCCATCAATCACGCTCCAGCATTTCCAGCTCTTCATTCACCAGCGCAGCAGCTATCACCTGACGGCTTTGAATCCATTCACGTAATAAGCGCTCACGACGGCAGCGGAAATAAATCCCCGAAATAAGGCCAGCCAGAGTGCAAAAAATGCCAACAATGATGCCGACAATCATCCACTCATTAGGTGAGAAGTAATTAATCAGGCTGAATAGCCATGACGAAAGCCCACCGGCGAGCAAGGTGTTATCGGCAGCACGTGTGTACATTCTTTTCATCCTTCACCTCCACCAGCGAGGCAGGGTTATTTAGTGAATAGCGCCCAGCCGTAAAACCACTCTCAGCTAGAAAGTGTTTAATGTGTGGATGGTTGTTGGCTGGACGCTAGAAATAAAAAAGCCCCCCCAGAGGGGACCTTTAAAAGATGATTACGATATTAGGACCATATTCTATTAAAAAAGGTTTAACTTTTAAAAAACGCAGTGACTTAATTTCTAATTACTAATATATATGAACCAAGAATCATCTCATCCTGATAAATATAAGACAAAAGCAATACCTTTGAAAAAAAGATCATTTTCAATTACTTAACATGAAGCATTAGAGTTAATTATGATGTAATAAGAAAAACAAATACTCATCATAAAATAAATAGATCTAAATCAATAAGTTGCGATTCATCCTAGGGTATCAATTACTAACTGCGTTTGATTATACATTAGCATCGCTTTTCCCTGGTGTTGGCCTATGGCCCCTCTCATCTGAAATTACGGGGGTGAGAGGTTTCTTTTTTATTACGTGTGGAGTTCCATCGAATGAAAAATAGTCGATTGTTTCTTATTGCCAACAGCTATGTAAAAGTGGTTTGCTCAGAGCCTGCAAAAATTCTTTTGATTAATGAAAAGTATTTCGACAAGTTTTGTAGAGATAGCTGGGCCGACTATCATGGTGGTTTTTTTACCAATTTCCCGGCCATTGTCGAAGTTCCATACGATGGGATTTGGAATATTGTGATTGATACTCATAGTCATGGAGACACTGAGCCTTCAGTGAGCATATCTATTTTGCCTAATCATGAATTATTAGAGCACCAAGACATGCCCAAATAGTAAGGGAAGTCTAATTACAGGCAGTTATCAATGTAGGAGTTCACCATCAACCACAACTGTCATGAGCACTGGGTAGCCACCCCACGTTGATTCCTAGATGAATACCAACTCAGTACTCATGCAGTTGTTCAGCACATCAAACGCTCCGGTTTACCCTTCTTCGCTGACTGATGTGCTGAATGCCGTGGAAAATCCTCCCGTCCACTTCTCTCACAAACTAGCCGAGATCCACGGCATGTATAAACGTAACTTATAAGTAGATTCTATTCAATCAATCTACGTTACTCCCAAACGATCATTTATTTCCCAAGCAATGGTAAAATCATCCGTTAGCAGGCATTTTTCGTTGACTAAGATATTACAGGGAGAAACGCTTCGCCCATTCTGTGATCTGTTCACCGTAGATGAACTGAATGTTGAATGATTCTGTTGGGCTCTGTACCGGCCCCAAGTAAGCAACACAGGGATACTTTTTCGGTCGATTATCAAAAATATAATCAACGATGTCAGCTTCATCAATCAGGTCATCGTCAGCAAAACAAGTAGCTCTAACCCACAAATCATATACAGCTTCGTTAAGCAGTAGTTCCATCGCATTTCTCTGTAAGTAGTTTACCCACATACAGAGTAGACGAACTCATGTTAGTTGTGCTGAAAATTGAATTCACAGATGACCACTTCCCAAATTCAGGAATATCCGTACAGCCTCCTACCATCCATCAGGGAAGTAGAGTTAGTGTATAGATGGTTGTTGGCTGGATGCCATGTTCAAAAAACCCGCACTTGGCGGGTTTATATGTAATTTTGGCAACATACCAAATTAACGTTAAATATGGCTCATTTTGTTGACTTTTGCAATAACTTTGTCGTTAAAATGCACGATATCATCAATTCTTTTGTTATCTACATCACGCAATACGCCTTCATCTAATCGCTCACACTCAAGGATCAAGTGTGCCCAATGATCAGCATAGTGTTTTGACCAATTGTCCGGGGCAATCCCCAGCAAGCTCGCTAATTCACATGCTTTACGCTGCTCTCCATCCATAGCTCTGCGAGTGTAGGCATACTGCTGCACTGCCAGCCACACCAATTGTGCAAGTCGTGACGTCACTTTCTTTGTGATCCGCTTGCCTGCTAACGTCTTTTTGAACTCGTCCCATACATGTTTAGTGATCAGGACTTGATAGTCATAGTTCAGGTCATGCGCATAGCAATACCGAATCCATCCAAGCTGGTGGCCATCAAGTGTAGATATTGCCCGGCGCCACGAACTAAGACAGAACACAATTTCTTCAATTGGTGGCCTTATATCCTTACCGCCTCGAGTTTCTGCACACTTAACCGGATCAGCAATGCGAACCTGCCCGCCAACTTCGCGCACTGGCTTACGTGGATAACGTGACGTGTTTACCAATGCCGCTCCCTGAAACGCATCAAGCTGGCCTTTTGTTGCTCCGACAATGTTTGCAAGTGCCAGCGAAACGCAGCTTCTTACATACTCTAAATGCTGTAAATTCATTACTCAGCGCTCCCCACACGTTACGCTTTGAAAATTGCGCCAACACCCAGCGCGTAATTTAAAAATTCAATCAATAGGAATCGCTGATCCCCGTGTTTCTGCTCCCACGCCCCAACATCCTTGTGCAACTTGTCGTGGCACCGTCTGCATAACGGCAACACGAACAGGTCATGCGTTTTGGTTCCCATGCCACCGAGCCCGTGGTTAATCACATGATGCGGATCGTCAGCTGGTTTACTGCAACCGCAGCACTTTTGCGTTTTTACCCACCGCGTGTATTTCTCACACTCCCACCGCTGTAACTTAGGTTTCAACATAAAGCTCGCTGGTGGCGCTTCATCACCCGAAAGCTTGATAACGGGTTTTACCTGCTCCACAAGATCGGTAACAATAGAGAATGGATCTGGCTCCCACGGGTTAATATCCGCCTCTTTCGTTGTGCCTCCGATGGTGGGGAGTTCCATCCCAGTAATAGCGTACGCAGGAAGAAGGTCTGCTACACCGTTTAGCGTCGCCCACCAGCACACCTCAGCAAATGAAATCTCTCGCCCTTCACTCAGATCCAGTTTGATGCGAATGGCCTCGAGTAAGCATTCAATCCTGTTCTGCATAGCAATCGACATCATGGCTTCTGTGAAATGCGTGCGAGTACGATTATCACAACTCCAGCACAGCCGAACCGCGCTGCCCTCATAGGGTGTTGTCACTAGCTCTTTATGGTGCCAATCCGCATGCCACTGGCATTCATCCTTCTCATCGAGCCATGTGAGCAAACTATCCAACCCACCAGCTGCTCGATAAACACGATCATTAGCCCAGAAAGCAGATAGGCGCGGATCTGCGGCTAATGTCTGATGTTCTGCAGGAATTTCACCCGTTGGCAATTCACGCAGAGCACGGGGTTCATCAGAAATGTACAGGCGTTGCTGTTGTTTGAAATGATGCATCAGACCGGTACCGGGGCGCAGTAGCACTACGCCCAGATCTGACTGAGGAAACGCAGTCAGTAACAATCTCATGCTGCCACCAGCTTTTCAGCCATACGACGAACTTGCGCCAGAAATGCATCACCCCGAGTGATTAGATCATCGCGGGTGACATAACTGATTGCTGGTCCACGCCATTGCTTATCCAGAATGACCACCGCTCCAGCAAAAAACGCGCCGGTAGGCTTTTGCTTCTCATCAGCAGGCTTAAACCACACAGGCAGATCAAAGCCGATACGCCCACGAATGAAAGCAACATGATCGGCTTCTTCTGGCCACCACACTTCGCTTGTCGCAGCCTTAATCAGGAGGATGTAACGACCGCCCTTCTCACGCATAGCCATCGCATGATCGATAATGTGGCGCATGCCTGTGACATATTGCCCTTCATACTCTTTAACGCGGCTGTACGGTGGGTTTGCGTATGCCGCACCGCCTAGCTCTTTTAGACGTTCTGACCAGTCCTGAGTAAGTGCGTTATCTTCAGCGGTGTAGTACGCGTCACATTTGGCATTATCAGCATCAGCAAACAGATCGAGAGTAATTGGCCCGAACATAGCGTTAATGCCCCAAAACAATGAATCTGGAGTACGCCACTGATCGCCAACGTCTTTTAGGTAGTGTTCAGACTCTGCACGTTGTGCTGCTAAATCGGCGCAGTATGGGTTGATATTCATATTCACGACAGCACCTCCAAGCTGACAACCGTTTCAAAATCCATTCGCGGATCAGCTGTTACATACGTCGCACGGCAATGAATTGAGCACTGGTTACGGCATTTCACTGCGTGTTCCATATCTTCTTCGGTACCACAGTTCTCAATGACTCGGGACCATTCATATTCAGCGCGGCGCCACTGCTTTGATGCTTCGCAACGTCTAGCTCTTTCCTGATGAAGTTGAACCAGTGCTGGGCGATGGCGACGAATAACTGGCACGGTTTTAATTTTCATGATCATGTTCTCCAGCCAGTGGTTGGCGCTGAATATTCCTGCTTCGAGAAATCCATATTGACGTAGCTTGCTGGCTGTTTTGCTTGCGTGCCTGTAGGCCACTGAGATCTTGGCAGTCGACCAGCGGCCACCCATTTGGTCGCCGAACTGAGATATGCGGGGAATTTTGCTGGGCGAAACAGCGTCACCGGATTCAGGTTCGCTGAAAAATCAGGATTGCTGGCCCAACGCTCGACACTGAAATCCACAACCAACACCAGCTCGTCAGTGGTGAACCCTTCACGCAGTCGGCCACGGATATTATCGAGTGACGATTTGCAATTCTGGTACCGAGATGCGGTTACTTGGTTCAGGTGTTTGAGTACCTGAATGGCCTGATCGGTAATTTCCACCTCAGGGTCGGCCGAAGGCTGACAAAAGGTTTTAATACTTGATGGTTCAGGTGTTGATGTTACTGATGGATCGCCCCCAGATTCTGACGGGTGAAAACCGCCCTTTTTGCTGGATTTCGACGCGTCGGATTTTGACCCGTCAAATTTTGAGGCGTCAGATTTTGACGGGTCAGATTCTGACGCATGAGCAGCTAGCCGAAGTTTCTCAACATTAAGCTGGTAAATATTGCTGGCGTTCCGGTTACCTGCTCGGCGTTGTTGGCGGCTAACCCACCCTTCTCTCTCAAGTTTACCTAGCGCTGTACGTACGGTGCTTTCACCCGCGCCAATCTGGCGAGCAATGGTGGTCACTGAGGGCCAGCTTTTGCCCTCGTCACTGCTGAAATCTGCCAGACGAGCCATGATGGCCACCTCTGAGAGTTTTAACCCCGCAGCTGCGCAACCGTCCCAGACGTAACCTGATAACTTGTTGCTCATACATCGATCCTTTCAAAACGAGAGCGAAAGAGAATGAGCGGCGATGCACACTCAAAGTCATAGCCCTGACGGCGATAAATCACTTTCTGGTTAATCCGGTCGTAACGGATAACGTGGACAACAGTCCCTTTCCTGTCGCGATAGAAGCGATCAAGAGAAGCAATCCCGTGTGTCATGACGCCCTCCGCTTTCTTGCTATAACACCCACAATGGCCACCGCCCTTCTGTGGTTACATGGCACCCAGCGGTTTGCTATTCTTCGTTCATACCGTAACGGCGCTGGTGGCCGGACGTTTGTAGCTGGTAAGCAACGCAGTTGCGGCACCTGAGTATTTACTGTTAAATTGCTCACGCGATTATTTCTCCACACAAGAATGTTTCGCACCCGACGCCAAGAGCTGCATACTCTTGGCGTCACCCTCTCCCCACAACATTTCTGAAATCACCCAAATCTCAGCTATCAAAGACTGTGCGCGATACCCTTTAGCACGTAGGCGTTTGCTTTCTTCTTGGTCAAGCACGCCATCATGGGTGAACTCGTTATGTGCTCGGCTAAAATCACCCAGCGCCGCAAGCAGATCGTTAAACTTGTGCAGCAGCTCTTCATTTCCAACCTGCTCGATGTCAGGCAGTTTTACGAACACTCCACCAGCGCGTTTGCACATAGCTTCGGTAATATCCGTGCGGCCGGAAAATGCCTCCATCTGAATGGCCATCCCGAACGGCACCATTTGCCCACCGATCTGGCGAACGCGGTTACTCAGCGCGTTATGGGTACCGTTGTGCGAAAGCTGTTGCGCCATCGCTTCATACCCGCCTGGTGTCGATGTGATCAACTTGTGCATTGCTGCCGTCATATCTGCCGGAGCTGGAAAGTTTTTGTTGTCCACAGCGTTGGTCTCTCTTTTGTGGTTTTACTTTTGGTCTGGTTACTTATGATTCTTAGGTGGAAACAACCCGTCTAAAGTGACCACGCAGCCCAGTTGGTTAAAAGCCATTACAATTTTTCGGCACGATTCGAGATCTGGAGCTCTTATCCCTGATTCGTAATTAGCCACCCGAGACTGTGACCAGCCACACTTAGCCGCAAAAGTTGTTTGTGAAACGCCCAGCTTTTTTCGTTCTGATGCAATGTTGTTCATTGTCAATCCTTCGTGAGTATGAATACCGTCATTAAACACGTTTTGTGTTTAGCATGCAAACACAAAACGTGGAAAGCCATTTAACACGCTATGTGATAAATAGAGTTCTATGAACACAAATGAAGAAATCGCAAAACGCCTCAAGAATTTGAGGGAAAGAAAGGGTCTATCTCAAAAGGCTCTAGCAGAGCTTTGCGGATGGAAATCACAATCACGCATAGGCAATTATGAGCTAGGCACTCGTAGTATCAGCGCTGATGATGCTGTCATAATCGCTAAAGCCTTAGACGTTAGTGCTGCTGAGCTCTTATTTGGAGATACCGGATTTAGCAATGTCTCAAATCCTAGGCCATATGAGAGAGGGAATCTCTACCCAGTAATTAGCTGGGTAAGTGCAGGCGCATGGGCAGAGGCCTGCGAACCTTACACAATTGACCAAATAGATGAGTGGTTTGAATCAGACGCGAAGATTGCTGGTACAGGCTTCTGGCTTCGTGTTCAAGGTGACTCGATGACTGCCCCCACAGGCTTGAGTATACCCGAAGGCACGTTGGTGCTGGTCGATACTGGGCGCGAACCAATTAACCATAGTCTCGTTGTCGCTAAGTTGACTGATGCAAATGAAGCAACCTTCAAACGCCTTATCATCGATGCTGGCCAAAAATACCTTAAAGGGCTTAATCCCTCATACCCATTAATTCCAATCAACGGGAATTGCAAAATTATCGGCGTCGCGATCGAGACAAAACTGAGACTGGTTTAGCCCATAAAACCTCAATTTCCTCATAAGGATTTGGGGTTTTACACATCTTTCTTCCCTTCAAATTGCCTCATATTTGCTAAACACACAAAATAAACACATTTTGTGTTTGACATGATAAACACATTTTGTGAATATCATTCATGTCGTAAACACAAATCATGTTCAGCTTATGTTCTTTACCCTTATAAATGAGGTTTTGTGAGCGCTACAAACTACAGAGAGAAGAGCTCGGCCTCACATTTGTAAACCTTCAGCCCCGAGCCCTTCTATGTGTGGAGAGTAATTAATTAAATCTATCTGTTTGTGTGAATTTTAATTAATTCGCACCGGAGATACTCATACCTAAAAAATGTGGAGGAATAATCGTGAAGTTAAGCGAATTATCAGCAAAGACACTCGTTAAGCAGGCGCATGCAGGCACCAAGCTAGTGAGTGGGCAATACCCGGAGGCCGCAGCAATATTGCGTGAAGTCACTACTCGATATGACGTGTTGTATGAAGTGCGTCTGCAAGCCAAGGATGCAGAAAGAAAGCCTGAGCTTGTAGATTTGAGCCAACAGATAGAACTACTAGACAGAATCCTTAGCTGGATTTTGAAAGAGCTTCCTACGCCAACAAAAAAGGCTGCAGCAATGGCCATGAGGCTAAGCTCGGTAATAGAGATCATTTCAAACCTTGAACTCCCAGCACAGGTGCAGATAAATGACTAACTCAATCGTGATCGACATTGAAACTATGGATGTGCGCCCTTCTGCTCTAATCCTTTCTATAGGGGCCTTCGCTTTTGATATCTCAAACATCGAGAAGACACGCAGTTCAATTCTTGAAGTTAGCAGGGATCTAGATGTAGCCGAGTATTCTCCATATGCCTTTTACGCACTTGTCGATACGTTTAATCAGCTTATGTCTGGCCGTTCTGTTGGCAAAGATAATCAGTTCTGGTGGAAAACTCAGGGGGAAGATGCTCATGAAGCTTTAGCCGGTGAGCGCCATTCATTAAGCACGCAGCTGCTGAACTTATCCAGCTGGATCGCTCAGCATAATGATGCCCGGATATATTTTCGTGGTACTGATTTTGATGGCTCCATTTTGGAACATGCTTATCGCCAATGCGGTTTGACCTGCCCTTGGAAATACAACGGCAAGCGAGACGTCCGCACGTATATCGATGCGCTAACTGGCAGCCAAAAAGGTTACATCGTGGACCACCAGCCATGTTTTCAGATTATTAAGCATCATGCACTGCATGATGCAATGAATGATGCTGAGCAAATGGTCATAGCCTACTCTGGCAACATGGCATCCCATTAAAACTGATTATTAGTACCCAAACTACCCGCCAGCTCATACTGTGCTATTGGGCTGGCTATCGAGGAATGACTATGGCGCGAATGCTTCCATTGCTGGAGTGGGCAAAAGAGGAATTTGGCGACCTCGCCCCTAGCGAAAGAATCTTAAAAAAATATGCCAAGGGGCAGATGATCGTCCCACCTGCTCAGAAAATTGGTCGAGAGTGGATGGTTGACCGCAATGCTCGATATGTGGGCATGCTGGTAACACCTGTACTCTCAAAGACGGCAAATCCAATGCTAAAAAGGATTATTTCAGATGGCTGCTCGTCCACGCTCGCATAAGATCACTATACCGAATCTGTATAGGAAATTAGATAAGCGTAATGGAAAGGTCTACTGGCAATATAAGCATCCTATCACCGGTAAATTTCACAGCTTAGGGTGCGATGAAGATGAGGCCAAACAGGTCGCTAGTGAAGCAAACGTAATTATTGCTGAGCAGCGTACAAGGCAAATCCTGTCCATTAATGACAAAATTGCGCAGTTAAAAGGCTCGAGAGAATCCATTACTGTTTCTGAGTGGCTTGATAAATATATAACCATTCAGGAAGAACGAATTAAAAACGAGGAATTAAGACCCAATACATACAAGCAGAAAATAAAACCCGTCCGTCTGTTCCGTGAACACTGTGGTATGCAGTATTTAAAAAGCATTACTACTCTCGATATCTCAGAGATTGTCGATCCAGTAAAGGCCGATGGACACAGCCGTATGGCTCAGGTCGTTCGAATGGTTCTGATTGATATATTCAAAGAGGCCCAGCACGCTGGGCACGTGCCTCCAGGCTACAACCCTGCACAAGCAACCCGACAGCCCCACAACAAAATCTCACGACAGAGATTATCTCTTGTGGAGTGGCAGGCGATTTTCACACAAGCAGATCACCACCCAGCCTATCTCAAGAGCGGGATGCTATTAGCATTAGTCACCGGCCAAAGGATCGGAGATATATGCGCGATGAAGTTTTCGGATATTTGGGATGACATGTTGCATGTAACCCAAGAAAAGACAGGCATGAGATTGGCGATCCCACTGAGCCTCAGATGCAACGCGATTGATATGAGCCTTAGAGATGTAATTGCGGTATGCCGCGATGCCGTTGTCAGTAAGTATTTGGTTCATTTTAGGCATTCAACATCTCAAGCCACACGCGGCGGAAATGTATCTGTAAGTTCGCTGACAACGACTTTTAAGAAATCACGCAACAATTGCGGTATCAGTTGGGAAGAAAAGACAGCACCAACCTTTCACGAACAAAGATCGTTATCGGAACGACTGTATCGAGAGCAAGGAGTCGATACGCAAAAACTACTTGGGCATAAATCTAAAAAAATGACAGATAAGTACAACGACGATCGGGGGAAAGATTGGATGGTTGTTGCTATATAAAAGAGCCAATCACAGGAGGGTTTTGGGGAAGAATTTTGGTGGAGTTTTGGGGAAGATTTCTCGTTAACAAAAAATAACGGGGCTCTAACAGCCCCGTTTACATTTACGCTATTACATGTGCTTAATAATCGCGTCACCAAACTCTGAACATTTCAGCAGTTTAGCGCCTTCTAACTGACGTTCGAAGTCATAGGTCACGGTCTTGGCAGCGATCGCGCCTTCCATGCCTTTAACAATTAAATCAGCCGCTTCGAACCATTCCATGTGACGCAGCATCATTTCAGCGGACAAGATAATAGAACCAGGGTTTACTTTATCCTGACCCGCATACTTAGGTGCGGTGCCATGAGTCGCTTCAAACAGAGCGCATTCATCACCGATGTTAGCGCCCGGTGCAATACCGATACCACCAACCTGTGCAGCCAGCGCATCAGAAATGTAGTCACCGTTCAGGTTCATACAGGCGATAACGTCATATTCAGCAGGACGCAGCAGGATCTGTTGCAGGAACGCATCCGCGATCACATCTTTAACGATGATGTCTTTGCCGGTTTTAGGGTTCTTGATTTTAACCCATGGGCCACCGTCAATCAGTTCGCCGCCGAATTCTTCACGCGCCAACTGGTATCCCCAGTCTTTGAATGCGCCTTCGGTGAACTTCATGATGTTGCCTTTGTGAACCAGCGTCAGAGAGTCACGGTCGTTGGTGATCGCGTACTCAATCGCCGCGCGAACCAAACGCTTAGTGCCCTCTTCCGAGCAAGGCTTGATACCGATGCCGCAATGTTCAGGGAAGCGAATTTTCTTCACGCCCATTTCATCACGCAGGAATTTGATCACTTTATCAGCTTCAGCGCTGTCTGCTTTCCATTCGATACCGGCATAGATGTCTTCTGAGTTTTCACGGAAGATCACCATATCGGTCAGCTCTGGCTGTTTCACCGGGCTTGGCGTGCCCTGATAGTAACGGACTGGGCGCAGACAAACGTAGAGGTCGAGCTGTTGGCGCAGTGCAACGTTAAGAGAACGAATACCGCCGCCAACCGGGGTGGTCAGTGGGCCTTTGATAGCCACGCGGTAGTCACGAATAAGGTCCAGCGTCTCTTCAGGCAGCCATACGTCTTTACCGTAGACCTGAGTCGATTTTTCGCCGGTGTAGATTTCCATCCAAGAAATTTTGCGTTCGCCTTTGTAGGCTTTGTTAACGGCTGCATCAACGACTTTGATCATCGCAGGAGTCACGTCAACACCGATACCGTCACCTTCAATGAACGGAATCACCGGGTTATGCGGAACAACCAGTTTCCCCTGAGCATCAACCGTAATTTTCTTACCTTCAGCCGGAACAACAACTTTGCTTTCCATTAACCTCTCCTTCAGCGCACGTACTTATAAAATACCGTTTATAAATATTACTACCCATTAACCTGGGTCATTCGTTTTTGTACAGTAACTGCTTGATTTCGCAAAGGCATGAATTTTTAAAAATGCAGCCTTTTGTTAATGCATTGTAAGATACCTGTCAATATTACTTGAAATATTGTCCGTCGCCAATCGGAATACGATTTCAGTTATAATGTTGTGACCATCTGCTATCATAATCACTATGCCAAAATTCCCTGTTAAAAATCACAACGTTAACCGATTCAGCTCGCGTCCTAATGCGGCTGTGAAGCGTCCACGTGGGCCACGAAAAGTGGTCATATTCAACAAACCTTTCGACGTTTTGCCTCAGTTCACCGATGAAGCAGGACGCTCTACATTAAAAGATTTCATCCCGTTGACCGATGTTTACGCGGCTGGCCGTCTCGATCGGGACAGCGAAGGCCTGCTGGTGCTAACCAACGACGGCAAACTTCAGGCTCAGTTGACTCAGCCTGGGCAAAAAACAGGTAAGGTCTACTATGTTCAGGTTGAAGGTGCACCAGACGAAGCCGCTCTGGAGCAATTCCGCCGTGGCCTTGAGCTAAAAGATGGTATGACACTCCCTGCTGGGATTGAAATCGTTGCGGAACCAGAATGGCTCTGGCCGCGCAATCCGCCGATCCGTGAACGTAAATCCATCCCTACCACATGGATGAAAGTAACGCTTTATGAAGGCCGTAACCGGCAGGTACGCCGAATGACAGCGCATATTGGTTTCCCCACCCTGCGCCTGATCCGCTACAGCATGGGAGATATTACGTTGCAAGATCTCGCCCTCGGCGCTTGGCAAGAAATCCAATATCCATAGCCAGAAAGCATGGCTAAATAACGAAATGGTTAATCAGTTATGAATAGCTAACTCATAGAAGAAGGAAATCTGATGCTAAAACCTCATGTGACCGTTGCCTGCGTCGTGCAGTCTCAGGATCGTTTTTTGATCGTAGAAGAAACCGTACACGGAAAACCAACGTGGAATCAGCCTGCGGGTCATTTGGA
Organism: Hafnia sp. CBA7124; assembly: GCF_002355555.1. Lineage (NCBI taxonomy): Bacteria > Pseudomonadati > Pseudomonadota > Gammaproteobacteria > Enterobacterales > Hafniaceae > Hafnia > Hafnia sp. CBA7124. The sequence goes on from NZ_AP017469.1 coordinate 2,536,475, forward strand.
GACCGACGAAACCCTGCTAGATGCTGCGGTGCGTGAGCTATGGGAAGAGACGGGCATACACGCCCAACCTCAGCACCTCTTGCAGATGTATCAGTGGGTTGCACCAGACAATACGCCTTTCTTGCGTTTTACCTTCTCGATTGATTTACCCGAACAGCCGGAAACGCAGCCGCACGATGACGACATCGATCGTTGCCTGTGGCTCACCGCCGATGAAATTATCCACAGTGACCGCCTGCGGTCGCCGCTGGTACGCGAGAGTATCCTGCGCTATCAACGCCCTGAGCGGTATCCGCTGGAAATTCTCGCCACCTTCGGTGAGCTAAAAAGAAGCTAATTAAGCTATAAGCCCCGCATCGGCGGGGTTTTTCTTGTCCTCTCGACACAGCGTGCTTGCGATCACACTTTTTACCTTTGATATTCTTATTCGTCACAATTGACGTTTTTTTAACTCATAAAAATGACGACCCCCGCTCAAATCACCTTATTTAATTCTCCCTAAAAACGTTACCTATTCTTTTTATTAGAGAAATTTTCCAGGCTCCTCTTTGGCACAGATCGTGCTCATGCATTGAGCATGCTAGTCACCGTTGTGATCTGAACCAGAGGACCGAACATGAATCGCTTTGTGATTGCAGAACCTTTGCGATGCATTGGCTGTAATACTTGTCTGGCGGCCTGCGCCCAGACGCACAAGGAACAGGGTTTGCAACAGCACCCTCGCCTTGCGATGACGCGTACTGGCGACCAAACGGCGCCCATCCTGTGCAGACAGTGTGAGGACGCGCCGTGTAAAAGGGTATGCCCTGTTAACGCCATCAGCCAAGGCACCGACGCCATTGAGCTAAACGAAAGCCTGTGCATCGGCTGCAAACTATGTGGTCTGGTCTGTCCCTTCGGAGCGATTACGCCTTTCGGCAGTCACTCTCTCGATCTTCCTGACCAATTTCAATATCACGTCAGCGCGGCTGAACTGGCCGATGTGCCCGTCAGTTCGCCGACGATGGAGCCCTTTCTAGCGTGGAATGCAGGCGTACGCAGCATTGCCGTCAAATGTGATCTATGTGCTTTCTCACCGTCTGGCCCCGCCTGTATCCAAGTTTGCCCTACTGATGCGCTGCACTTGGTCGATGAAAAACTGATCGCACAGCAGCTGTTGCAACGCCGCTTGGAGGCCTCTTCTGAGTTAGCGTCTGACCTTCTGGCGCTCGCCATCCCACCGCAGGAGCACCTCTAATATGGATTCTCTTCACTTGTTGTTCTGGTCTGTTGGTATCTACGTGATTGGCGCCGTGCTCTCGCTACTCTTCGCAAAGCAAGAGCGTATCGCGATTTGGGCCACCGGCATCAGCGCTATTCTTGGCGGTATTATCGGACTGTGCAGCGCGTTTCCCGTATTGATACAGACCGCAACGCTCACATTTTCTGCCGCAGGCCCCTTCCCTTTTGCCGAGTTAGTGATTCGCATGGACCCATTGGCGGCGTTTATGGTGTTGGTCATTTCGTTGCTGGTCACCCTGTGCGGGCTCTATTCGCTTTCTTATGTCGAGGAGTATCGCGGGCGCGGCGCGTGGAGCATGGGGTTCTTCATGAACCTGTTCATCGCCTCCATGGTGGCGCTGGTCGTGATGGACAATGCTTTTTACTTCATCATTCTGTTCGAGATGATGTCGCTCGCTTCATGGTTTTTGGTTATCGCCGATCAGGACGACGAATCTATTCACGCAGGCCTGCTCTATTTCTTTATTGCCCACGCAGGTTCCGTGCTCATCATGATTGCGTTCTTCTTGATGTGGCAGCAAAGCGGCAGCCTCAATTTTGCCTCCTTCCGCAGCCTCTCTCTTTCTCCTGGGCTGGCCTCGGCCGTTTTTCTGCTGGGCTTTTTTGGCTTTGGTGCCAAGGCAGGGATGCTACCGTTACATAGCTGGCTGCCTCGTGCTCACCCTGCGGCACCTTCTCACGCATCGGCGTTAATGTCTGGCGTCATGGTCAAAATTGGCATTTTCGGCATCATCAAGATCGGTGTCGACCTTTTGGGTGCCACCGAACTGTGGTGGGGGATCGTGGTGCTAGGATTTGGCGCCGTATCTTCCGTGTTAGGCGTGCTGTATGCGCTTGCCGAGCACGATATCAAACGGCTCCTCGCCTGGCATACGGTTGAGAATATCGGCATTATTTTAATGGGCGTGGGCGTTGGCATGGTTGGAATGGCCACTCAGCATCCGGTTCTCGCCGCGCTAGGCTTGCTCGGTGCGCTCTATCACCTGTTGAATCACGCCGTATTTAAAGGGCTGTTGTTCCTCGGCGCGGGCGCGGTTATTTATCGTGTGCATACCCGCGACATGGAAAAAATGGGCGGCCTCGGCAAGCTTATGCCTTGGACAGGACTCGCGTTCCTCATCGGTTGTATGTCCATTTCGGCACTCCCCCCGCTCAACGGCTTCATCAGTGAGTGGTACACCTATCAATCGCTGTTCTCAATGAGTCATTCCGGTGATTTCATCATGCGGCTAAGTGCGCCAATTGCCATTGTGATGCTAGCCATCACCGGCGCACTCGCAGCGATGTGCTTCGTTAAAGTTTACGGCATTAGCTTTTGCGGTGGTGCGCGCAGCGAGCGGGCCGCTCAGGCTCGTGAAGTGCCTTGGCCGATGACGCTATCCATGTTGCTTTTAGCGTTACTGTGCATATTGCTTGGCGCAGGTGCCAGCGTCGTTGCGCCCATCATCTCTAGCGTAGCCACAACGCTCGTCAACACTCACCCCATCACCGTATCTGAAGGATTGCTATTGGTTCCCGCGCAAGCATCCCAAGCGATGCTTTCCCCGGCGGTTATGTTCATCTTATTACTCGCCTTACCGCTGCTGCCGCTGCTGGTTTATCTGGCATTGCGCGGAAAACAGCAGAAATTTCGCCGCCATGGCGATCCTTGGGCCTGCGGCTACGGCTGGGAAGACGCCATGTCCGCCTCCGCGGGCAGTTTTACGCAACCACTGCGCGTGATGTTTATGTCGCTTTATCGACTGCGTAAACAGCTTGATCCATCCCCACTTTTAGCGCGCGCGTTGGATAGCACCACACGCGGAGCCGCGCGAGCAGAACCGTTTTGGGATGAAGGCATCATTTATCCACTGGTGCGTGGCGTGCGCCGTTTTGGTTTACGCGTTCAAAATTTGCAGGGCGGCGATTTCAGGCTGTATTGCCTCTATATCGTGGCCGCATTGGTGATCCTACTTTTGATTATTGCGGTGTGAGGAGAAAATCATGTTGATGCAAGAAACGCCCTCGCTGGCAATGGGGATCTTCGCGCTAGTGCAAGCGATTATCCTATTAGCCATGACTCCGCTGATGACCGGTATCTCACGTCAAATCCGCGCCAGAATGCAATCTCGGCGCGGGCCGGGGATTTGGCAGGATTATCGCGACCTTAGCAAACTGTTTAAGCGCCAAGAAGTCGGCCCAGCACAATCCGGTATTATCTTCCGCCTAATGCCCTACGTTTTGCTCGGCAGCATGCTGCTGGTGGCGATGTCTCTTCCCGTCTTCACACAGACTGCGCCCTTCGGCGGCGCGGGTGACTTAATCGCTCTGCTGTATCTTTTCGCGCTATTCCGCTTTTTCTTCTCGCTTTCCGGTTTGGATACCGGCAGCACTTTCGCCGGCATTGGTGCCAGCCGTGAACTCACCCTAGGGATCTTAGTTGAACCAACGTTGATTCTGGCTCTTTTAGTCGTAGCGCTTATCGCGGGATCGACCAACATTGGCACTATTAGCGCCACCTTAACTCAAGGATGGAGCTCACCAACGGCAACATTTTTGGCGCTGCTGGCCTGTGGATTTACCGCTTTTATCGAAATGGGAAAAATTCCCTTCGACGTCGCCGAAGCCGAACAAGAATTGCAGGAAGGGCCGCTGACCGAGTATTCAGGTTCGGGACTGGCCTTGGTGAAGTGGGGAATCGGCCTTAAGCAGGTCGTGGTCGCAGAACTGTTTTTGGCGGTGTTTATTCCCTTTGGCAAGGCCGCCACGCTCAGCGCATCCGCGCTCTTCTTCGCACTGATCCTCATGCTGATCAAACTTCTGGTGGTATTCGTGCTGGCCTCACTGGTGGAAAACAGTTTGGCTCGCGGTCGCTTCCTGATGACTCATCGTGTGACATGGCTTGGCTTTGGCGTCGCAGCGCTAGCCTTCGTGTTCTACCTAACCGGTCTATAAGGAGCTACCACCATGATGGAAAATATCGCTCTAACGACCCTTTTGCTACCGTTTATCGGCGCACTTATCACCGCCTGCGCGCCCAAACGTTATGCTAAATGGCTATGTACATTCTTCGCCCTAATCCCAACCTTAGGCACGCTGGCTCTAGGTTGGCAATATTGGCTGCACGATAAAGCCGATGTCACCTATACCCTGCTCAGCTACGGCACGGTCGAGCTGTTTGGTTTTACCATTGACCGAATCAGCACGCTTATCGTTTTTGCTGTCGTGTTTCTTGGCTTCTTGGTCAGCCTTTATTCCACCGGCTATCTCACCGTTGGTAATAAAGAGCATCCGCATGAGGGGAGCAATCGCTATTACGCATTTCTGCTGATCTTCATAGGTGCCATGGTTGGGCTGGTTCTTTCATCCACCATTCTGGGGCAACTGCTGTTTTTCGAAATCACGGGCGGCTGTTCCTGGGCATTGATTGGCTATTACCAAACGCCAAAATCTCAGCGTTCCGCCATGAAAGCGCTGCTTATCACTCATGTGGCCTCGATTGGTCTGTATCTCGCTGCCGCCACGCTGTTCCTTAATACCGGCACGTTTGCCCTCAGCGCTCTCGCCAATTTGCACGGCAGCGCCAGCTATATCGTGTTCGGCGGTATCTTGTTTGCCGCATGGGGGAAATCGGCCCAGCTACCGCTACAGGCGTGGTTACCTGATGCCATGGAAGCGCCAACGCCTATCAGTGCCTATTTACATGCGGCATCAATGGTTAAAGTCGGTGTTTATATCTTTGCACGTGCCATCCTCTCTGCCGGAGAAGTGCCGCATATTATCGGCTGGATAGGCATCGTCATGGCCACCATCACGCTGATTTATGGCTTCCTGATGTATCTGCCGCAAAAGGATATGAAACGCCTGTTAGCATGGTCGACCATCACTCAGCTTTCTTATATTTTCCTCGCCCTCTCGCTATCGATATTCGGCTCTAAGCTGGCCTTTGAAGGCGGTGTGGCTTACATCTTCAACCACGCTTTTGCCAAGAGCCTGTTCTTCTTGATTGCCGGAGCACTCAGCTACAGCTGCGGCACCCGAATGCTGCCGCGTTTGAAGGGCGTGCTGAAAAAAATGCCGCTGCTAGGCATCGGATTCTGCGTGGCCGCCTTAGCCATTACCGGCGTCCCCCCGTTTAACGGCTTCTTTAGCAAATTCCCTATTTTCGCCGCAGGTTTTGCGCTTTCACATGAGTTTTGGGTCATGACGCCATTAATGGTGTTGGTACTCATCGAGTCTGTCGCCAGCTTTGCATGGTTTATTTACTGGTTCGGTCGCGTCATTCCCGGCACGCCGAGCGAAGAGGTCGCCCAAGCGGCACCGGTTCCTCTGGCTATGCGTATCGTGCTGGTGGTGCTGATCGCGATGTCGGTGTTCTCAAGTTTTATCGCCGTTGCCTGGCTTGGATAAGGGAGTCAACTATGACCGGATCATTAATCGTTAATAACCTAGCAGGGCTGATGATGCTCACATCGCTGCTGGTCATTGGAGCCAAACGCCCTACCGCTTCCTGCTGGCTCTATGCTTTGCAGTCGTTGGTTCTGGTGCTGATATTCTTCACGTTATCGCAAACCCTTGAGGCTCATCAGTTAGCCCTTTGGGCCATCAGCGCTTTCATCACCAAAGTGGTGATGGTGCCGCTCATTATGGGCTATGCCTTCCGCAAACTGTCAGACCCCTGCGCCAATGGCAGCATTATCAGTATGTCGATGCTGATGCTGTCTGCTGCCGTTATCGTTGTGCTGTGTTGGTTCGTGGTGGCACCGGTTCAACTCCCGTTACTGGCAACGCTAAAACCCGCGCTGGCGGTCTCTCTTGGGCACTTCCTATTGGGGCTGCTGTGTATCGTGACCCAACGCAATATTTTAAAACAGGTATTTGGCTACTGCCTGATGGAAAACGGCTCTCACCTCACTCTCGCACTGCTGGCATTCCGTGCACCAGAGTTAGTTGAAATCGGTATTGCCACCGATGCCATTTTTGCCGTGATCGTGATGGCGGTGCTAGCGCGCAAAATTTATCGCACGCTCAACACGCTGGACGTTGAACAACTCACGGCGCTGAAGGGGTAACGCGATGAATCAAGAATCGATTTTATTTCTCCTACTGGCGACGCCGTTAATTGCCTCGTTGTTAACCTTTGCCAGCCGCCTGCTGGGTGATTCAGCCCGCATCGTGGTCACGGCGCTACACAGCATTGGCATTCTCGCGCTGTTAATCGTCGCCCTGTGGGTGGTCGCGATGACCGCCGAACACGGCGAACTCTTATCGGCTAACCACTGGCTGCACATCGACAGTCTCAGCGCCCTATTCTTGGCAATTCTGGGCGTGATTGGCTTTTTAACCGGGATTTACTCGATTGGCTACATGCGCCATGAAGTCGACGAAGGAGAAATTTCCGTCCCGACGCTGTGCAATTACTATGGTTTCTTCCACCTGTTTCTCTTCACCATGCTACTGGTGGTCACCAGCAACAACCTCATCTTAATGTGGGCCGCCATTGAAGCCACTACCTTAAGTTCAGCGTTTCTGGTGGGAATTTACGGCCAGCGATCGTCGCTGGAAGCCGCATGGAAATACATCATCATTTGTACCGTCGGCGTCGCCTTCGGCCTGTTTGGCACCATTTTGGTTTATGCCAATGCGGCCAGCTTTATGCCCGATGCCAACAACGCTATTTTCTGGACGGAAGTCCTTAAGCATGCGAGCGAACTAGACCCAACGCTGATGCATTTAGCCTTTGTATTTATCCTGATTGGCTTCGGAACCAAAACCGGGCTATTTCCTATGCATGCGTGGTTACCGGATGCCCATAGCGAAGCGCCCAGCCCCACCAGCGCCCTGCTTTCTGCGGTGCTGCTGAACTGCGCGCTGCTCGTTATCATCCGTTACTACATCATTATCAGCGCCGCTATCGGACCCGTTTTCCCAAGCCGATTACTGATCGTATTTGGCTTGCTGTCTGTGGCCGTTGCTGCGTTCTTTATTCTGGTTCAGCGCGACATCAAGCGCCTACTGGCCTACTCCAGCGTCGAAAACATGGGGCTGATTGCGGTCGCTATCGGCATCGGTGGCCCGCTAGGGGTGCTGGCGGCCTTGCTGCACACGCTTAATCATAGCCTCGCCAAAACCCTGCTGTTCTGCGGTTCTGGCAACGTGTTATTGAAATACGGCACGCGCGATCTACATGCGGTGAAAGGCATGCTCAAAATCATGCCGTTCAGTGCCGTACTCTTCGCGGGAGGCACATTAGCGCTCGGAGGTATGCCTCCATTTAACGTCTTTATCAGTGAGTTTATGACCGTTGTTGCCGGTTTGGCGGCGGGGCATGTTTGGCTCACCGTGTTTATCTTGCTGCTGCTGACCATCGTACTCGGTGGCTTAGTTCGCATGGTGGCGTGCATTCTGTTTGGCGACGCCCCCGAAGCCGTCAGCAAAGGCGAGCTGGGGCTGTTCACCACCTTACCGATGGCGATCCTGATCGTGCTGATGCTGGTCATGGGGACACACATTCCCCAACCGGTAACGCGTCTACTGGAAAACGCCGCCACCATCGTCATGAATCCATCATCAACGCAGGCCCCGACCTTCAACTGGCCGTGGGTCGCAGCACAACATGTGCCGTCCGCGCAATGCGCATCAACATCCTGCATGGAGAAGTAATGTGAGCTACCTAAATGTGGTGAATAGCAATCAACAGGGTGAAAAGCGCGGTGCGGGTTATTTAAAAAAACTGCGCGAAAAATTTCCCAACGGCGTACTGGACGAAGAGTGGCAAACCGCCGATCAGCTCACCGTTACGGTGAAAACCAACGAACTGCCAGAGATTGTGGAATATCTGTACTATCAGCTCGGCGGCTGGCTGCCGGTGTTATTTGGCAACGATGAACGTTCCCTAAATGGTTATTTTGCGGTTTATTACGTGCTGTCGATGGAGGAAGGCGAGAAGTGTTGGGTCACGGTGAAAGCCTTGGTCAGCGCGACCACGCTGGAATTCCCTTCGGTCACCCCTCGTGTTCCGGCTGCGGTATGGGGTGAGCGTGAAATCCGCGATATGTACGGTTTGATACCGGTGGGTTTGCCCGATGAGCGGCGCTTAGTGCTACCTGATGACTGGCCTGACGGCATGTATCCGTTGCGCAAAGATGCGATGGATTATCGCCAACGCCCAATGCCGACCACCGATGCCGAAACCTATGAATTCATCAATGAACTCGGCGGCAAAGATAACCGTATTGTGCCGATTGGCCCGATGCACATTACCTCGGATGAACCTGGACATTTCCGCTTGTTTGTCGACGGCGAGCAGATTATCGATGCTGACTATCGGCTTTTCTACGTGCACCGCGGGATGGAAAAGCTGGCTGAAACCCGCATGGGTTACAACGAAGTCACCTTCCTCTCAGATCGGGTATGTGGAATTTGTGGCTTCACCCACAGCGTGGCCTACACGACCTCGGTTGAAAATGCGCTCGGTATCGTGGTTCCGCCTCGAGCCCATACCATTCGCAGTATTTTATTAGAAGTCGAACGTCTGCACAGCCACCTACTTAACCTCGGCCTATCGAGCCACTTTGTCGGCTTTGATACCGGATTCATGCAGTTTTTCCGCGTACGTGAGAAATCCATGATGATGGCTGAGCTGCTCACCGGTGCACGCAAAACCTACGGCTTAAATCTCATTGGCGGCATTCGTCGTGACATTCTCAAAGCCCAGCAGATGAAAACCCTGCAATTAGTGCACGAGATGCGCGATGACGTCACTCAGCTAGTCGATATGCTGATGAATACGCCGAACATTGAGCAGCGCACACAGGGCGTAGGTATTTTAGATCGTAAAATCGCGCGTGATTTCAGCCCCGTTGGGCCACTGATCCGCGGCAGCGGTTTCAAACGGGACATGCGTTTCGACCATCCGTATGCCGATTACGGCAACCTACCTAAAACGTTATTTACCTTCGACGGCGGCGATGTGTTCTCGCGCGTGATGGTACGCGTGAAGGAGGTTTTCGATTCTTTAGCCATGATCGAATACGGTTTAGATAACCTGCCCGAAGGCAATCTGCTGGTCGAGGGCTTTACCTACCAACCACACAAATTTGCTCTGGGTTATGCCGAGGCACCACGCGGTGAAGACGTGCATTGGAGCATGCTGGGCGACAACCAAAAATTGTTCCGCTGGCGCTGTCGCGCAGCAACCTACGCCAACTGGCCGGTGTTACGTTACATGCTGCGCGGAAACACCATTTCCGATGCACCGCTTATTATTGGCAGCCTTGACCCCTGCTACTCCTGTACCGATCGGGTAACCCTAGTTGACGTACGTAAGAAAAAATCCAAAACCGTCTCCTATCGGGAAATTGAACGCTATAGCGTTGAACGTAACCATTCACCGCTGAAATGAGGGGTAAACAATGCTGAAACTGTTTAAGACCATCCTCAAGGCCGGTGAGCCAACGGTGAAATATCCGTTCAAGCCGCTGGACGTTTGTCCCGGCTTTCGTGGCAAACCAGAATACGATCCCGAACAATGCATCGCCTGTGGAGCCTGCACCGTCGCCTGCCCTGCTAACGCATTAACGATGGAAACGCATCTCCAGAGCGGCGAGCGCATTTGGCAATTGTTTATTGGTCGCTGTATTTTCTGTGGACGATGTGAAGAAGTATGCCCAACGCGAGCGATTGTGCTGTCACCTGAGTTTGAAATGGCGGTCACCCGCAAGCCCGATTTATACGTAAAGGCAACGTTTCAACTCCAGAGCTGCCGCAGCTGTCATCGTCCTTTTACGCCGGTGAAATCGGTGGAATATGCCATGGCGCTGCTGATCCAGTCTGGCGTCGATGCCGCCAGCGTTGAGGAAATGCGCCCCAAGTTTGAAACCTGCCCTCGCTGCCGACGTAGAGATGACCTAAGCCATCATGAGCATCAGAACCTGAGCTATCACGTTGGGGAGAAAAATCAATGAGCCACACACCGAGTCAGATAGGTCACACAGCCAGTAAACCCATTCAATTGGATGAGTCGGCAACGGCGCTCAAACAAACTCTGCTCAGGGATATTAAACGTTCAGCCTATGTCTATCGCGTCGACTGCGGCGGCTGCAACGGATGCGAAATAGAAATATTCGCTGCGATCACTCCCCTGTTTGACGCCGAGCGTTTTGGTATCAAAGTGGTTCCCTCACCGCGCCATGCCGACATTCTTCTGTTTACCGGTGCGGTCACGCGGGCGATGCGCGTTCCGGCATTACGTGCTTATGAAGCAGCGCCCGATCCTAAAATCTGTATTTCTTACGGTGCCTGCGGCTGCGGTGGAGGTATTTTCCACGATCTGTATTGCGTATGGGGCGGCAGCGATACGATTGTTCCGATTGATGTTTGGATCCCCGGTTGCCCGCCAACACCTGCCGCAACAATTTACGGTTTTGCCGTCGCACTCGGCCTGCTCGATCAAAAACTTAAAGGCGTTAACCACCAGCAGCAAGCGAATGAGAAAGCCTCGTTATTGCTGCCACAAACGCTGCCTGAACTCAGAATCCTTGTCGAGCGTGAGGCACGGCGTTTGGCAGGTTATCGGCAAGGACGCGAGATCAGCGATCATTTCCTCGGGCTACTACAAAATGGCGATGCCAACACCGTGGCAGGCAATATTGCACAATGGTTACAAAGTGCTGACGATCCACGTCTAAACGAAATCGTGCATCGGCTACAAAGCCTGCTGGCAACGGGAGGTCGGTAATGACTGGAGAGGAAAAACCAAATAAGAACAATGTGGTCTTTTGGTCACTGCGGCAAAAATTTCTTGATAGCGGCGATGTTCCCGAACAGGCACAGCAGGTGATGTATTACTCCTTGGCGATTGGTCATCACGTGGGCGTGATTGACTGTCTGAATACCGAGCTGACCTGCTCTTTAGAAGCTTACCAGAACTGGATTTCACTCTTACCTGAGGGTGATGCACAGCGCAAAATGCGTGGACTACTGACTTTTGGCGAGATAACGATTGATATTACGCACACTCAAATGCTCGCCAACGCGTTTGCGCCGCTATGTGAGTCAGCAGCAACACCTTTTGCCGAATGGAGTTCAACCTTAATCCGCTTGTTAACCGAGATAGTTCGCGAGCCCGCCATCTATCTGATGGTGAAAAAAAACACCGGCCAACACCTAACTGCCTGAGCGCAAAATGAATAGGAAGCACAGCAATGTGCTTCCCAAACAATACATTATTAGCGATCTCCAAATTTACACTTCGCGGGCAGAAATGCCTAAACGCTGCATCCGCGAGAGCAACGTGGTGCGTTTGATGCCCAGTTTAACCGCCGCACCGCGTGGCCCCGCCACAATGCCGTTAGTTTCACGCAGCACCTGAACAATACGCTCTCTTTCTTCTTCATCATTTTCTGGTGCTTTGGTTTGCAGGATCTGCGCCATTTTAGAGATTTTGTCTGCCACATGGCTTTTGGTTGCAGGGATGCGCAAATCATTAAGCTGCAAATTAAGCGGCCCGCGACGGGTCAAAATCACCGCCCTTTCAATTACGTTTTCCAGCTCACGTACGTTGCCTGGCCAAGGATATCGGCTCAAATGTTCCAAGGCTTCGGCGGGAATACTGTCAATATCACGATTCATGCGGCGAGCCAGTTTTTGAGTGAAAAATTTAGCCAATAAGGGAATGTCGTCTGGCCTTTCACGCAACGGAGGCAACAAAATCGGAAAGACATTTAGCCGGTAATAAAGATCGCCACGAAACTCACGTTCAGCCGCCATGTGTTGCAAATCACGGTTGGTCGCTGCAATCACACGTACGTTAACAGGAATTACGCGATTTCCCCCTAAACGCTCAATCTCCCGCTCTTGTAAAACTCGCAGCAGTTTAGGTTGCAGTTCAAGCGGCATATCGCCGATCTCATCTAAAAATAACGTTCCGCCCTCGGCCATTTCGAAGCGCCCAAGATGGGTATTGGTAGCACCGGTAAATGCCCCTTTATCATGGCCAAACAAATCGCTCTCCAGCAGACTGGAAGGCACCGCCGCACAGTTCATTTTTATCATGGGGTTATTATGTCTGGCGCTAAGCTTATGAATGGCGCGAGCCACCATCTCTTTGCCGGTTCCCGTTTCCCCCAAAATTAATACGGTGCTATCGCTTTCAGCGACCATTTCCATTTGCTCAACCACATCACTCATCGCTTGGCTTTGGTAAATAATATCGCTGAACCCGTCGCTATTTTGGATCTGTTCATTGAGCCAGATATTTTCATGCGCCAGACTATCTTTACTGCGGGTGATCTGCCCATAAGCGTCGGCGTTTTCCACCGCAATGCCGATACGGGCCGCGATCTGAGCCAAAAGCTGGCAGCTATCGCGGGTAAAAATAGCGGGATCGGGGTGTGCTAAAATCAGAACGCCAAGAGGCTTGTGGTTAAACGATAACGGCAGAAAAAATGCCGCCTGCATGCCTTTTTGAGCCAATGTCTGAAGCAATGGATCTTGTCTCCAATCGGCTAAATGCTTATGGGTTTGCACCAGAATAGATTGATTCTCATGCAGTGAACGCGCCACTATGCTGCCATCCAGCTCAAGAGAAAATTGGCGGCATGTAACAGATTGATGAGGCAAATAGTCACTGGCGTATACCACCAAACTTTGCTGCTTACCGGCGTCGCGTAACGCCATGCCAATCGATGCAATGCCAAAAAAACGATGGATCTCTTTCGACACTTCTGCCACCAGCGCATCCGTTTCAAGATGTGATAGCACAGAATTGGTGGTATCCACCAAAATCTGACACTGATCGCGTTCATGGCTTAAATTCACGCACTCTTCCCGCAGGCGTTCTTGCTCCAGTAGGCCTTCAATAACCGGGGTGACTAACCGCGCGAGCCAAGAAAAAAGCACTTTATCGTCAGCGCTAAACAGCCCTCCGTCATTACGCACAAATCTGAGCTCAACCAGCGTACTGCCCGCAAGCTTGACCACGTGCAAATTGGTGTCGCTCACACTCCCCGAAAAAGCCGTTGCCGAGCGCTCAACGCTGCCGTCATCAAAACAGCGATAATAAACACCGTCGTTGAGATGAAGTTCGATAAATTGCACAGGGCTAAAGGGGGGCGGTAGAGGGATAAATGCTTTGAGCGCAGAAATGCTGTCGGTTTGGCCAAGCAACTGCTGCGTAACCAGAGAGACAACCTCCTGCCACGGTAAATTTTGCGGAGTAACAACGCTAGTAAGAATACTCGTTTCGCTCGGCTTCATAATATCGCAACGTTATCATTCTGATTATTGAACCCCCAGTGTAATACGTTTTTAAATTAATATAACAAGTGACACATTATTCTTTGATCAGAACAGGATATTTTTTATTGTCTATCATCCGCATATATCCGCGTCATCTTTAATAATCAATTTTTGTGATCTCGATAGTTATTCCACATTCGCCATAAAGTTTTTTGGTACGCAACGTGCATGTTTTAACGTGAATATAGAATCACACTTTCAATTCGTTCCTTTTTTATATCAGATGATATGACAGGAGTTAGCTATGAGCACAGGCAATCCATTTGATTTACGCTTGCCGGATGAAATGGCAAAAGTCGCTGAACAAGCAGGATTATATAAAGCAACGAAAAAGAAAGAGCTCTCATTCTTTCTCGCATTAACCGCTGGCGTATTTATTTCCCTCGCCTTTGTCTTCTACATCACCGTGACAATGGGCCCTGCGCCCGCAACAGGAGTCACCAAGCTGGCGGGCGGGTTATGCTTTGCCTTAGGACTGATTCTGGTTGTCGTTTGTGGCGCCGATCTCTTTACTTCTTCGGTGCTTACCGTGATGGCTAAGGCCAGTGGGCTCATCAACTGGCGTCAATTAATAACCAACTGGATCATTGTGTACATCGGAAATTTTGTCGGCGCTATGCTGCTGGTTGCGCTTATCTGGTTCGCAGGTCAAGCGATGAATAGCAACGCCCAGTGGGGGCTCAACGTTTTACAGACCGCCGATCACAAAATGCATCATACGTTTATTGAAGCGGTATGCCTCGGCATATTGTGCAACCTAATGGTTTGCCTTGCCGTATGGCTCAGTTACTCTGGGCGTACTTTGGTCGACAAAATTGCCGCCCTCTTATTACCTATCGGCATGTTCGTCGCCAGCGGTTTTGAGCACAGCATTGCCAATATGTTTCTTATCCCACTGGCGATCGTTATTCGCAATTTTTCACCCGATATATTCTGGCAAACACTGAATACCACCCCGGATCGGTTTTCTGCTCTGACCGTAAATAATTTTATTACAGACAATCTTATCCCCGTTACTATTGGTAATATTATCGGCGGTGGCGTATTAGTGGGCATTACCTATTGGATGATTTACTTACGGCATCCTAAAAATGAACGGTAATATCATCGTCATTAATGACGATATGAATCACTCATTATCATAATGGCGCACTGCCATTGTGATAGACATGAAAAAAAAGTTACGCGTAATATCTGAACCGATGAGTTTTATTTGAATTCGTCAGATTTGACGATTTAAAAATATCATTTTTAACTGCCAATATACCAAGATAAATAGGCGCATTTTATATGCCAAAGAAGCAGGTTAATCTTATTCAACATGACACGATAGAGGACCTTTCGGTCTGTTTTATCGCGTATTTTGAACGTTACGGCAAACCGAAAAAAACCTGCTTCTTGGCACATTTACAAACGTTATATCAGATGCACACTGGCGTAAACCTTCCCACAAGCGGAGACCATTCTCATCATCTTGAAAGATTACTCAGCCAAGCAACAAAAGCATGGCATATCTACCGCTACCACACTTTTGACCGACCCACGAACAGAAATCAAAACCATCTACAAGCGGGACGCGTATTTCGCGTGAATAACTGGAGCGTTCGCGACCTTTATCAGTGGTCGAAGAAGAATAGCTTTGACCTCTTTAATCATCTCAAGATGCGGGGGGCGAAAAAGCTGCAGTGTGTTTACCTCTACGATGAAGAACAGCCCTATTACATTCGTTGGCGCTCTGCCGCCGCAGGCATTCATCCCTATGACATTATTGATTTTTCCTGGCGGGAGATTTCCACCTATCGGCTGATTCTCTCTGAATCATTGATCGTACACAACCGCTGCACTGGCACCGAAAATGGCATCTGCGTTCATGGAAATAGCTACCGTTCCATTCGCGATGCCTATGAAAGTTTGATGCCAAATAAATCTTACGGTGCCATTTGTCGTTTACTGCGTCATGGGGCGACTCCAGATGAAGCATTTGATGATGGCGAGTGGGATCGAAAGAAAAGCTAAAATATTTTCATTTTTCTGCATCCAATCCACCTGCCCGTCCGTATATGAGTATGTGAGGCACAGAGCCTGACTTTTCCCCTACTCATAAGGAACGCATCATGAATATGTTTACCCGTACCTTACTTTGCTCATCTCTGCTGGTGTGTGGCGCTTCTGCATTTGCACAAAACATGTCTGAAGCCTCCATGATGTCTGGTGGTACTACCATGGTCGGTGGTGCAACAATGTATCCACAAAAAAATATCGTCGAAAACGCAGTGAACTCTAAAGATCACACCACCTTGGTTGCGGCAGTCAAAGCCGCCGGTTTAGTCGATACCCTGCAGGGGAAAGGCCCTTACACCGTCTTTGCGCCAACCAATGAAGCATTTGCCGCGCTCCCCGCAGGTACAGTAGATACCCTGTTAAAGCCGGAAAACAAAGCCAAACTGGTGTCTGTACTCACATATCATGTGGTTCCCGGTTCTCTGGATATGAAAGCACTGGAGAAAAAAATCCATCAAGGTAATGGCAAAGCCATGCTTAAAACGGTGAACGGGCAAGATATCTGGCTATTACAAAACGGCCCGCACAATATTCAGATTAAAGATGCGAACGGCGGCGTCGCTAATATCAGCACGTATGATGTTCATCAGAAAAATGGCGTCATCGATGTCATTGACAAGGTGCTCCTTCCTAAATAAAGCCGTCTATACTTGCTGCAGGTGATTTCTGTAGATTATTCCTGCACAAGGTAGAACGATGAATAACGGCGATATTGAGCCTCTAACACGATTAATCCAAGAGGCTGCTCGGGGAAACCGAGCGGCCTTTGAAGATCTTTATCGCCAGACGTCGCCGAGGCTTTATTCGGTTGCCGTGCAAATATTGCGTAATCCGGTATGGGCGCAGGATATTCTGCAAGAGAGTTTTATTACCATTTGGCACAAAGCGGCTACCTATCAGCCAGGGCTTAGCAGCCCGCAAACTTGGTTGACCCATATCGTGCGCAATCGTGCCATCGATGGTTTACGTAGCGGTAGCGCACGCTATGAAATACCGACCGATGACGAATTTGACACGGAGATGGGTGACAACGGCATTAATGACGATCCGCTACAGCACATCCAAGATAACGTGCAAAATTTACGGCTTAAAGAGTGCTTAGCGGGGCTGCCTTCCGATCAGCAGCAAACCGTGGTACTGGCTTATTATCAAGGGCTGTCACATGGCGAAGTTTCTGCCTTTCTCCACCAGCCACTGGGGACCATAAAAAGCTGGATACGCCGTGGACTAGAACAACTTAAAGGATGCTTAGGCTTATGATCCCTCGCACTGAACATCTCGAACAACTGGCTGGCGAATACGTGCTGGGCACGTTACGCGGTTTGCCTCGAGCACGGTTCGAGCGTTGGCTAGAACAAACGCCTGAGCTGCAAGTTCACGTACTACGTTGGCAAAATGGCCTCGCACCGCTTGACGATCTCTATCAGCCAATTCAGCCTCCGGCTCACGTTTGGCAAAATATTGTACGCCAGCTAGACAGCGAACGTGACAACGTCACAAGCATCAAATCGCATTGGATTAAACGCCATGGTTGGATAGGCGTAGCTGCACTAGCGGCGGCCTGCTTGTTATTAGTCTTACTCCCAAGAACATTGGTGAAACCTTTTGCCCCGCCGTCTGAAGTCGCGGTACTTGCCACACAAGACAATAATATGCGCTGGCAGGTTAGCTTAAATCCAGACAGCCATGCGTTAACGCTAACACCTCCACGTGGGTTGAATATTCCTAGCGATCGGAGCTTAGAACTGTGGGCGATACCAAAAGGTGGCAAGCCTATTTCACTCGGTATTATCAGCAATACCGCATTGAGTGCCGTTTCGGCATTAGGTAAACCAATTATTAATGGCAGCCTATTGGCTATAAGCCTTGAGCCGCGTGGCGGTTCCCCAACCGGACAGCCAACAGGTAAGGTTCTGTTTACAGGCAGTATTCAACTGTAAAATAGGCATTGTTCTCGATATGCCCATCGCTTCAGCCTGCGCCGCTAGACCAGTCGTCTAGAAAATACGGCGCAGTGCTTTTTCCACGCCCTGCTTTCGTGCTAAAATCCGCCCCTTAAATTTGTGTTCCACTCAGACTGTGAGAGTCTCATGTCAGATAACAGCCAGAAAAAAGTGATCGTCGGGATGTCCGGCGGCGTTGATTCCTCCGTATCCGCCTACCTATTACAACAACAGGGATATCAGGTTGCTGGCCTGTTCATGAAGAACTGGGAAGAGGACGACAATGAAGAGTACTGCTCAGCGGCGACCGATTTGGCCGATGCTCAAGCAGTCTGCGACAAGTTAGGTATCGAACTGCATACCGTTAACTTTGCGGCAGAATATTGGGATAACGTATTTGAGCTGTTCTTAGCCGAATACAAAGCTGGCCGCACACCTAACCCCGATATCCTGTGTAACAAAGAGATCAAATTCAAAGCATTCTTAGAGTTCGCCGCTGAAGACTTAGGCGCTGACTACATTGCAACAGGTCACTATGTGCGCCGCCGCGATATCAACGGCACCACGCAGCTACTGCGCGGCGTTGATACCAACAAAGATCAGAGCTACTTCTTGTATACGCTGAGCCATGAGCAAGTGGCACAGAGCCTGTTCCCTGTGGGTGAACTCGAAAAGCCAGAAGTTCGCAAAATCGCCGAACAGTTAGATCTTGCGACCGCGAAGAAGAAAGATTCAACCGGTATCTGCTTTATCGGTGAACGTAAATTCCGTGATTTCCTTGGCCGTTATTTGCCTGCGCAGCCGGGCAAAATCATGACCGTTGACGGTGAAGAGATTGGCCAACATCAAGGCCTGATGTATCACACGCTCGGACAGCGTAAGGGGCTCGGTATCGGCGGCACTAAAGACGGCGGTGAAGATCCTTGGTATGTGGTCGAGAAAGATCTTGAAAACAACGTGTTGCTCGTTGCTCAAGGCCACAACCACCCAAGCCTGTACTCGAATGGTTTAATTGCCCAGCAGCTGCATTGGGTCGATCGTAAAACCGTGCGTGAACCGTTCCGCTGCGTGGTGAAAACTCGCTATCGCCAGCCGGATATCGCTTGTACCGTCACGCCAATTGATGATGAGCGCATTGAAGTTCGCTTCGACGAACCTGTTGCGGCGGTGACGCCAGGGCAGTCTGCCGTGTTTTACATCGACGAAGTCTGCTTAGGCGGCGGTGTTATCGAACAACGCATCATTGACTAAGTTTTCAGCACCTTACTTAAGCCGGAGCACATTCTTTGTTCTCCGGCTTTCTTATTTACAAAATTCAGACAGTTATAAATAAATCCTTTCTTAAATTACGGTTGAAAGTCGCGTGCTAGACTGAGAATATTCTGACGAATACTAATCAGAGATAAACGATGAATCCGTTACAGTCGCTCGATGTTCTCTACATAAATGCTTGTGTCACCTACGCATCGCTGTCGGTGAGTTATTTTGTGCTTAGCAAACACAACGCATTAAATTCACATTCATCGTTAAGTCGCCGCATTTTATTTGGCGTGATCGCGGGACTCATCTCGCTCTATCTCACGCGCAGTAAAATGTACTTCACTCAGGAGGTTTACTACAGCTTCGAAATTGTACCGATGCTGTTAGTCACTTTCTTTGGTGGCGGTATTGCTGGGATCACCGCATGGCTAGTAAACTTCGCAACCACCGGCGGTTTCGTTCTCGATAATCTGCTACTGGCGGTGATGCTAGTGCCAGTGCTCATCGCGAAAGTCTGGGAGCGTAATACCTTCCGCACCTATCTCAAAACGATCTTTTTTATCACGCTTTATCGCGTCGTAATTGTGCTACCGTTTTTGCATACCAAAGACCACGTTTTAGATATTTTACTCTACCAAACCGTCTCTTTTATTTGTTTACTCGTCTGCTACCAAACGCTTTCTATCAAGCGCCGCAGCGTCGATGCCTTCTTTAAAGTCCGCGCAGCATCTTTGCTTGATCCCATGACGAAAGTGCATAACCGACAGGCACTCGAGCAACAAATGCAGGCGTTGTCGAAGTCACGTTCGCCCTGCTGTTTAGTGATGATCGATATTGATAACTTTAAATCCGTTAATGATACCTATGGGCATTTGGCGGGCGATCAGGTTCTGATTGAAGTGGCCGAACTGATTCGATTGATCACCCGCTCAAGCGATTTTGTGGCACGCTTTGGCGGTGAAGAATTTGCTCTCATTATCAATTATGACGATCTTAATCGCGCCTATCACATCTGTGAGCGTATCCGGTTAGCCATCAGCAACCGTAAGTTCTTCCTCTCGCATGGGCCAAAAATTCATGTCACGGCCTCATTTGGTATTAGCCTGTTTGACGGGAAAACTGCAACCTTAGAAGAAACGCTCAATCGCGCCGATAACGCGCTTTATACGGCAAAACACAGCGGAAAAAACAGGGTCGTTATCGAGTAAAGTTTGCCCCATCGGCATGGGAATCGAGCAGACGTCAGCCAAATATCAGCAAGGGACTCGATTGCCTCTGTGTTTAAGCCCTGCTTTGTGGCATGATCTGCGCTTGAATTTCTACGCGGGTTGCTAAACCTGCGTTAATTTTTCCTTGCCCGCGCATACAGGAGTCTCCGTGGCGAAGAACTACTACGACATCACCTTGGCATTAGCCGGTATCTGTCAATCAGCCCGACTGGTTCAACAGCTGGCACATGAAGGTCAGTGCGATAACGCCGCAATGAGAACGTCGCTGAACAGTATTCTTCAAACTAACCCGCCATCGACGCTGGCCGTATTCGGCGATCATGAGCGCGATCTTAAGTTAGGCCTCGAAACGCTGTTAAACGTGCTGAATGCCAATCGCCAAGGGCCTGGCGCGGAGTTAACGCGTTATTGTCTGAGTCTAATGGTGTTAGAACGCAAGTTATTTGGCAACAATGCTGCCATGCAAACGCTGTCTGACCGTATCAATGTTCTAGACCGCCAACTGGCACATTTCGATCTTGAATCTGAAACGATTGTTAGCTCTTTAGCCTCGATTTACGTTGACGTCGTAAGCCCATTAGGCCCTCGCATTCAGGTCACTGGCTCCCCAACTATCCTGCAAAATCCGCTAATTCAAGCCAAAGTACGCGCTGCATTGTTAGCGGGTATTCGCTCTGGGATCTTGTGGCAGCAGGTTGGCGGCGGGCGCTTGCAGCTGATGTTCTCGCGTAATCGTTTATTCCAGATGGCCCAAAATTTACTTACGCATTGTTAATCCAACGTCTTGTCAGTTCTAAAGACAATATGTTGTTGGTTCTAAAGAATTTTTTAGATTCTAAAGAATAGTTAGCCCAGCGATCGCTCGCTGGAAGATTTACCGATTGGTTACGTTTTTCAATATCCACCACAATCCCTCAGGAGTTGCTACCGATGGAATTATCCTCTCTGACCGCTGTGTCACCGATTGACGGCCGCTATGGCGATAAAGTCACCTCGCTGCGTCCGATTTTCAGTGAATATGGTCTGCTGAAGTTCCGTGTGCAGGTAGAAGTACGTTGGTTGCAGAAATTAGCAGCCTGTGCAGAAATCCGCGAAGTTCCGGCTTTTGACGCCGACGCAAACGCTTACCTTGACAAAATTGTCGCCGAATTCAGCGAACAAGACGCTCAGCGCATCAAAACCATCGAGCGCACCACCAATCATGATGTTAAAGCTGTAGAATACTTCCTGAAAGAAAAAGTTGCCGAAGTTCCTGCGCTACACGCGGTATCTGAGTTCATCCATTTTGCTTGTACCTCTGAAGACATTAACAACCTGTCTCATGCGCTGATGTTGAACACCGCGCGTGAAGACGTGATCAAGCCGCAGTGGCGCAAAATCATCGATGCTATTGCCGGCCTGTCTCAGGAATACCGCGATATTCCCCTTCTCTCTCGCACCCACGGTCAGCCAGCAACGCCTTCAACCGTAGGCAAAGAATTTGCCAACGTGGCTTACCGTATGGAACGCCAGTTCAGACAGTTGGGTAACGTTGATATCCTCGGCAAAATTAACGGCGCGGTGGGTAACTATAACGCCCACGTGGTGGCATACCCTGAAGTTAACTGGCATCAGTTTAGCGAAGAGTTCGTCACGTCTCTGGGTATCCAATGGAACCCATACACCACGCAAATTGAACCGCATGACTATATTGCAGAACTGTTCGATTGCATCGCACGCTTCAACACCATTCTGCTCGATTTTGACCGCGACATTTGGGGCTATATCGCACTTAGCCATTTCAAACAGAAAACCATCGCGGGCGAAATCGGCTCCTCAACCATGCCACACAAAGTCAACCCAATCGATTTCGAAAACTCTGAAGGCAATTTGGGTCTATCGAATGCTGTTCTGGGACATTTGGCCGCTAAATTGCCGGTTTCACGCTGGCAGCGCGATCTGACGGATTCCACCGTACTGCGCAACTTAGGCGTTGGACTGGGCTATGCGTTAATTGCTTATCAGTCCACCCTGAAAGGAATTAGCAAACTGGAAGTGAATCGCGATCATCTTCTGGATGAGCTGGATCACAACTGGGAAGTGTTGGCCGAGCCAATTCAGACCGTGATGCGCCGTTACGGCATCGAAAAACCGTATGAAAAACTGAAAGAGTTAACGCGCGGTAAACGTGTTGACGCGGCGGGCATGCAGGCATTTATCGATGGGCTGGCTCTGCCAGACGACGAGAAAACGCGCCTGAAAGCCATGACACCAGCCAATTATATTGGTGAAGCCATTACTCTCGTTGATAAGCTGAAATAATTAGCATTTCCGCTTCAAGCTGCCCGCGATTGCGGGCAGTTTTCATTCAACCTGTTGTATTTTGTGCTTCGATATAAATCCCTGCCACGAAATCACGCATTTTTCCTTCTGCAATCTGAAATCACGGTCTACACTGAGGATCTCATCCGTCTTAATCAATACAAATAATCCGGACGTTCAACGCTATGAGCGCAGAAAATAGCCTGCAGTTATTAAATAAATTACAGCAAGATATTGCCCAAACTGGCTCGATGCCAATCTATCTTCGATTTAATGAATCTCTCCGTGAAGCCATTGATCAAGGGATCGTCAAACCAGGCGATTTTCTGCCCAGCGAACGCGCTTTCACCGACGCATTAAAAATATCCAGAATTACGGTGCGTAAGGCGCTGGCATGCCTTGAGCAAGACGATATTATCGGCCGTGGCCGTGGCTTTGGTACCATGGTGAAAAATACCCCTACGCCGCCGCTGGCTTACTCCCTCGCGACCATTAAAGGGTTTTCCGGTGAGGTGAATTTACAAGGCCGAACGCCTGGCTCAGTGTGGATCAAGCGTGAGCGCGTGACTGCCTCAGTCAACGTTGCTGAAAAGCTGAATATTCCACAAAACAGTTCAGTTTTCCGCCTAGAGCGTATTCGTACCGTGGATCACAGCCCCGTTTCCGTCGCTATATCATACGTGGTTGAAAACGCCATTGATGACGTTGAGCAAATCGGCAATTCACTATACGACTACTTGCGCGGCCGCCAGATCCAATTTGGTAAGCTTTATAGCCAAATTAGCGCCTGCTTAGCGAATAACGAACTGCGCGAAAAACTGCTGATCAAAGAACCTTCGGCAATGTTGGTGATCCGTCAGACCTTACTCGATCACGAACTGCGGCCGTTGGAGTACAGCATCAACTATTGCCGTGGCGATATGTATGAGTACTCCACCGAAGACTGAGTTCTAACGCCTCATCATCAAAGCGCAACTCACCAATCGAGTGGCGCTTTTTTATTTCCTTCTTTGCGAATCTCTCCGCAAGTTTATTTAGTAATTGCCTTTCAAGCTTTACCGCGCTGTGCACAGCCTCGCACACTGTTATCACCAATGAATTTTCCCCGAGCAATTAAATTTACTCAGGATTACTCTTTTCCCGGACCACCTCATGCCGAATTATGTTGGTGTGCATCTGAAAATACTGCTTGCAAAGCATACAAAAAGGTATAAAATTTTATACACAAAAGGATCGACACCATGTGTGATCAAAAAAGGACTTTCATTGCCATAACGGTTTCTGGTTTAAAACTAACGCCTAGTGTTAAACCTATCGACTGGAGGGGAACATCTAAGAAGGTGCTGCTCTCCTTCTGCGATGAAGTTAAAAAAACGGCGGGGTTTGAGCTTCATCGTGTTCAATATGGCCTTGAACCTCGGCACTGGAAGCCGAGAAACGATCTTGGCTCCGGCATCGTTGAAATCCGAATAGATAACGATAATAACCAATACAGAATCATGTATGTCGCAACATTTGTCGAATCAGTCTATGTGCTGCATTGCTTTACGAAGAAAACGCAAAAGACCTCGCGCATAGACAATGAAATCGTCATGTTGCGGTATAAAGAAATCGTCAAAGAAAGGAGTCTTAAACATGAGTAATCACAACGTAAGCAACCACGTAAATAACCACATTGATACTCAATCTCGCCATTTCACCGAAGCTGATGGCAATATTTTTGCAGACCTTGGTTTTTCTGACAGCCAAGCTCAGCAATTGCATGCGGAATCTCTCACCCAGATAAACGCCGAGTTAGAGATGAAGATCACCCTGATGGTAGAAATTACCCAGTGGATTGCGTCTAACAATCTTAAACAAAGCGCCGCCGCAGAAATATTGAATATTTCGCGCCCGAGAGTGTCAGACGTGGTGAACCAAAAAACTGAGAAGTTTACTATCGACTCACTTGTCGGCATGCTGAGCATGACCGGCAAGCGAGCACGTTTAGTGATTGAATAGCGCGTAGGGTTAGAAAAATTCAGCTAACTCTTCTATGGTCGGTGCACAATCACCGCCGCGAAAAGAGACTACGTAGGCAGCGATATGGTTGGCTAGCGTCAACGCATCCTTGGCTGACAACCCGCAGGCCAACCCTGCCAGCAGTCCTGCACAATGACTATCACCGGCGCCAATCGTATCAACCACGTTGACGAGGCAAGCATCAACCCAGCCTTTTTCATCATCCGCTTGGTGATAGTAACAGCCAGCCTCTCCCATTCTGACCACAACCAGCTCTTTGGTTTGCTGATGAAGCTGCTGACAAAACGCCTCAACGTCATCCGCTGCCATGCCAAGGATTTGGGCTTCACGCTCATTGAGCGTGAGAATAACGCCAGGGCGCAATAGCTGCTGAACTATCTGAGGTGAAATGCGATCCAGCCTTGGGCCAAAATCCACCACCACTTTCACATCCGTTGGCAAACCATTAACCCAATTCAGCAAAACGTCACCACGCGGAACGCTAAGCTGATAGCCGGAAATAGACACAAAGCCCGACATTGGTGTCAGCGGTGCTAACCACTCTGCCTGCCACTGGTTTTCAATACCGTCAAATGAGATAAAGGTTCGCTCACCATCAGGTTCAACCAACGCCAAACACCAACCATTGTCGCCGCCGGTGACATTAAGCTGGCTATGAATGCCTTTGCTCGCCATGGCCGCCCGCAGTCGATCTGCCCACATTCCCTCGCCAATTGGCAGCATGGGTACACAGCTAACGCCCAAACGATGCAGCGCCAGCGCAATGTTTAACGCACATCCGCCCAGATGAACACCGCGCTCAAAGGCGGGCTGATCGCCGCCCTTTTCTGGTATACGATCGGTATCCGCCACCACGTCCATGACCGAGGCGCCTAGCACCATGACCGGCTGCGCCTGCTTTCGTTGATACAAAAATTGGTTCAGCCACGGTTTCATTATTTTGCATCCTGCCATTGAGCACGGAATTTTTCGAACGCGATGCTATAACGCGTCATATCGATAGGATTAGTTTGTTGCAGTGTTGACAGCCATTCAGGTTTAATCGCGTTAACCCCTTTCAATGCGCCACAGATAGCCGTTGCCATAGCACCAATGGTATCAGTGTCGCCGCCAAGATTGGCACACAGCACCGCACACTGGTTAGGGCATCCCTGAGCCAAATCAACCATCGCAATCGCCGCAGGAACAGATTCGATGGTACTCACCCCCGCCCCGACTAATTGATAAACGCGCTCGCTGGCGTCTTCTATACCATCAGAACCAGAAACCACCGAAAGCGCCAGCTCAATGCGTGCTGCCAAGGATGCGCTGAACGTTGATGGTCGGAACTCTTGCGCATAGGTGGCCACGGCAGGCAACGCTATTTTAATCTCTTCCCACGAGGCGCCTTCAACGGCCTTCGACACTGCCCATGCGATCACCACGGCACCGGCTACCGCAATATCTGATTTATGCGTTGGACTTGAGGCCTCCCATACTTGGTCAACAAAAGTACGCAACGGAGCCGAAGGAAGCACGCATCCCAAAGGAGAAACGCGCATCGCCGCGCCGTTGGTCACTCCGTTGTTTTCTAAACTGCTAATTGGCTTGCCTTCTTTCTGTTCACGCAGCGCCACTTTTGAACTTGGGCCTAAAATATTCTTATTAAACGCATCGAAGCTATCTACCCAACGAATGACGTTTCTCGCAATCAGCTCAGGGACCACTTTTCCGTTAGCCTCTACCAGCGCGTCAGCTAATGCCAGTGCCATCGAAGTGTCATCGGTGAATTGTCCGGCGGTGAAATAACATGCAGCGTTGTTTTCCTGAGGGCCATCTAAGAAGCGGTCAATCCAGCCAAAATGACTACGCACGCGCGAACGTGGCCAAAGCTCAGAAGGCATCCCAAGTGAATCGCCCAGCATTTGACCATAAAGTGCACCCAGAATTCGCTGTTGGAGAGCCACTTCTGCCTGTGAAGATACGTGTAAGTCCATAACAAACAACCTCAATATTTCATCGGCGACTGATTCAGAAAGCTGCCAAGCCGCCGTAAGATTAAATAAAAACGGTATTAATTTCCGATAGCAACCTGCGTAATTTCACGGTTCTTTTCACGGAAAAAGAGAATGAAGAGCAGCATCACGGCAAAGACCATCGCCGCACCCACGCCCCACACGGTAAACCAGTCGAAGGTCATACCGTTGTGCGCTTCAGGTAATTGGAAGGCAGTCATTGCGCGACCTCCCAGCCAGTTACCGATAAAGCTGCCGAAGCCTTGGCAAATAAGAGTGATCAAACCCTGCGCCGCTGTTCGCATATGCGCAGGCGCTTTTTTATCCACGTAGATATAGCCGGTCACAAAGTAGAAGTCGTAGCTAACGCCGTGTAGCAAAATGCCGATAAACAACATGCTATACATCAGCACATCCGCCGTGCCGCCATAGATAAACAGCACATAGCGAATACCCGCGGTGACAAAGCCCAGCAGTAGCACTTTTTTGATGCCGTAACGCTTTAACAAGAACGGCAACGCCAGCATGGCGAAGATCTCGGACACCTGTCCAAGCGTCATCCAGCCGGTGGCATTTTCTAAGCCCACCTGCGTGAGGTAACCATTGGCAAATTGATAGTAGAAGGCCAGAGGCATACAGAAGAGAAACGAACACAGCGCAAAAATCGCAAAAGATCGGTCACGCAGCAGGCCCAGCGCATTCAGTCCGAGCAAATCTTTAATATCGGTACGTTGACCCACTTTCGGCGGCGTATTTGGCAGCATAAAGCTGTACAAGCCTAACAATACGGAAGCCAGCGCCGTGACAATCAGCGGCATATTGGTATCCGAAACGTTATCCATCCCCAGCAATGGCGGCAGCATAAAACCAACGACTAATCCTGAAGCAATCCAACCTAAGGTGCCTAATACGCGGATTCGGGGAAAGTCTTTTTCAGTATCACGAATATTGGCAAAGGCGATACTGTTAGTCAGCGCTACGGTTGGCATATACGTCAAAGCATAAACCACCAGCAGAGGGAAAAACGTTGAGAACTGTGTCTGCCACGCCAGCAGCAACATGAGCGCGCCGCCCACCAAATGCAGCCACCCCAGCACCTTTTGTGCCGCAAAATAGCGATCGGCAATGACCCCTACGAGCACTGGAGACAATATTGCCGCAATCGCCGTGCTGCTATATGACCATGCAATCTCTGAAGGCGAAAAACCGAGTTTATTCAGATACTGCCAAAGCGGCACAAACCATGCGCCCCAAATAAACCACTCCACGAACATCATCACGGATAGTTTAGTATTGTTATTATTAACTGTTTGCATTTGATTTCCTTGCACACGAATGGACTAAGAACCCTTTCATTGCGTAGTACCTTAATAATACCATTGAAATAAAACCGAGAGCTGAATCGAACAATCATATTTACTCTCTCGATCTAGGCAAACGTTTTCTCCTCACTCCTTACCCCCCCTTTCTAGCCAAGCATCCCCTGTTCGTTATTCTACTGAGTGCTTTAAGTAAAAAAATTGTATGAAAATATTTTCCTAATTGTTTTTTATTCCCATATCTTTACAATGGGAATTATGATTAGCAAGCTAAGAATACGAAAAGCAAATGCTTATCATAATGTCTTCATCATCCTTCTCTGCCTCTCACTCAACCTGAAGCTGGATCAAAACAAACAGCATTTCTTGGATGACAGGTATCTCTTAAAGCAAGGTGCAGTTATGTCGAAGCCTCATGAAGCAATTCCAGCCAGAAGGCTGTTCTTAAAAAAATCGTTAACGCTGATCCCACTTGCCGCAGCGGCGGGAACCGGTGTGGTATCACTCACCACAACTGCCCAAGCATCACCAGCAAAGTCCCCCGGAGTGAGCCAGCACTACGTTCCTGTTTATTTTAATAATGAGGAGTGGGCCTTCCTGCTAGCAGCCTGTGAACGGCTGATCCCTACCGATGCAAATGGCCCTGGCGCGGTATCGCAGGGAGTCCCAGTTTTTATTGATAAACAGATGGAAGCCCCCTTCGGGCATGGTGGCCTGTGGTATATGCATCCCCCTTTTGTTTCTGCGGTACCAGAACTGGGATATCAGTCCAAATTGGTTCCTCGCGAGGTTTATCGTTTAGGCATTGGCGCAGTGAACGATTATTGCCAGCAAAAGTTTCAACATCGTTTTGCCGAGTTAAAGCCGGAGCAACAGGATCAAGTGCTATCTGACCTAGAAAAAGACCAACCGGCATTCGATGCTGTACCCGCCAAGATGCTGTTCGATTTGCTGCTACAAAACACCAAAGAGGGATACTTTGCGGATCCCATCCACGGTGGCAACCAGACGCTCGCATCGTGGCAACTGATCGGATTCCCCGGTGCTCGCGCCGACTTCACCGACTGGGTCGATCATCCCAATGAGCCTTACCCACAGGGCCCTGTCAGTATTTCCAGCAAGAGGACTGCATAAATGACAACCATAAAAAAAGACCCCGTTGATGTGGTAATTGTTGGTTTCGGCTGGACCGGAGCCATTATGGGAATGGAAATGACCGATGCGGGTTTGAGCGTCGTTGCGTTAGAGCGCGGGGAAAAACGAGATACCTATCCTGACTTTGCCTATCCACGAATTGCCGATGAACTGACCTATGGCATTCGCCTTAAACTTTTTCAGGAAACAGCCAAAGAAACGGTGACCGTGCGCCATAATCCCGGTGATTACGCCGTGCCCTACCGTCAGTTTGGGTCATTCTTGCCGGGCAACGGCGTCGGTGGAGCTGGGGTTCACTGGAACGGCATGCATTGGCGTGCATTGCCGAGCGATTTGAAGTTACACACGACGATAAGCGAACGCTATGGAAAGGCATTTATTCCTGAAGGCATGTTGTTACAAGACTATCCTGTTGATTATGCTGACTTAGAGCCTTTCTTTGATAAATTCGAAAAAGTCTGTGGAACTGCGGGTAAATCAGGCAACCTGCGGGGACAAATTATCGAAGGCGGTAATCCTTTTGAAGGCCCAAGAGCCTCCGAATATCCAACCCCACCGCTTAAATCGCTCTATTCGGGCACTTTATTTAGCCAGGCCGCCAAAGAGCTGGGGTATCACCCTTTTGCCATTCCGGCGGCGAACTGCTCACAGCCCTATACCAATCCCTATGGCGTACAATTAGGCCCATGTAACTATTGCGGCTACTGCGAACGCTTTGGGTGTTTCATGTACTCCAAAGGATCGCCACAAAGTACCATCTTGCCCGTACTCACCCAGCGCAAAAACTTTGAACTACGCACCAACTCAATGGTTATCAAAGTAAACCTCGATAGCAGCGGCAAAAAAGCCACCGGCGTGACTTACATTGACATCCAAGGCCGCGAAATTGAGCAACCGGCCAATATGGTTATCTTGAGCGCCTATCAACTGCATAACGTTCGCTTGCTGTTACTTTCCGGCATTGGTAAGCCTTACAACCCACAAACCGGTGAAGGGATGGTGGGTAGAAACTACGCGTATCAAATGAACAGCGGCATTTCGCTCTTCTTTGATAAAAACACCCATTTCAATCCGTTTATCGGCGCGGGTGCTGCAGGTGCCGTCATTGATGATTTCAACAGCGATAACTTCGATCATACCGATCTTGGATTTATCGGCGGTGCTTATATCTCCGCCGTCCGTACCGGCGGACGTCCGATCCAGCAAATGACACTGCCTGCCGATACGCCAACGTGGGGCGCAGGCTGGAAACAAGGGATCAAAGATAACTATCTACATTCGATGAGCATCGGTTCCGAAGGCTCTGTCATGCCTTACAAAGAGTGCTATTTAGATCTCGATCCAAACTATAAAGATGCTTTCGGCCAGCCACTGCTACGCATGACCTTTGATTGGAAGCCCAATGAAGTGAAAATGACGCAGCACATCACCAGTAAAATGCAGGGTATCGCCACCGCGATGAATCCTAAGCAAATGAAAGTCTCGGTGATGGATATGAATAGTCATTATGACGTGCGGCCTTATCAGTCCACCCATACCACCGGTGGCGCAATTATGGGCGATAGCCCATCCAACAGCGTGGTGAATAAATACCTGCAAAGCTGGGACGTCCCTAACGTCTTCGTACAGGGTGCAAGCGCCTTCCCACAAAATATGGCCTATAACCCAACCGGATTGGTTGGCGCATTAGCCTATTGGTCAGCACATGCTATTCGCACCCAATACTTAGCCAATCCGGGCCCATTGGTTCAGGCCTGACAGGGAGAGTAATCATGAAAATAATCAGACAAACGCAGCTGGCCATATTGTTACTGAGCACATGCGGACTTTACGCTCAAGCCGCTCCAGTTCCACTCGAACAACGGATCGCCCATGGCGAATATCTTTCCCGTGCTGGCGACTGTACCGCATGCCATACCGCCGTGGGTGGTCAGCCCTTTGCCGGCGGGTTGAAAATGACGACGCCGGTCGGGGCAATTTATTCAACCAACATCACCCCAGATAAAGAACAAGGGATTGGTGAATACAGTTTTACCGAGTTTTCCGACGCGGTGCGTAAAGGCATTCGCAAGGATGGCACCCATCTTTATCCGGCCATGCCCTATCCATCCTTCGTTAAAATCAACGAAGACGACATGCAGGATCTCTATCTCTACTTTCAGCATGGCGTGAAACCCGTGGCGCAAGCCAACAAAGACAGTGATATTCCTTGGCCGCTGAATATGCGCTGGCCGCTGGCTGGCTGGAACCTTCTGTTCCGTCATGACGGCGTATTCCAACCTGATACCCAGCAAACGACTGCTTGGAATCGCGGGGCCTATTTAGTTCAAGGGCTTGGTCACTGTGGTTCTTGCCATACTCCACGCGGGATCGGCTTCCAAGAAAAAGCACTAGACCAGTCTGAGCCTGAATATCTCAGCGGGGGTACGCTAGAAGGTTGGCACGCAGCCAACTTACGCGGTGATAAAGCCACAGGTCTGGGCTATTGGAATGAGCAACAAATTGCCCAATTCTTGAAATCCGGTCATACGGAAAAGTCCGCCGCGTTTGGCTCCATGACCGACGTGGTGCAAGACAGCACGCAATATCTAAATGCAGAAGATTTGCAGGCTATCGCTATCTACTTAAAATCGCTGCAGCCGATGGGCGATAACGCCAAAGAACCCGTGAAGGATTCAGCGACCTATCAGGCGCTCGCCAACGGTAAGGCAACACAGCCCGGCGCACAGCTGTATCTTGATAACTGTGCGGCCTGCCACCGTTCAGACGGTATGGGCTATGAAAACACCTTCCCTGCGCTGGCGCATAATCCTGTGCTGCTGAGCAAAGATCCCTCCTCGCTCATCAGCATTGTGTTGAAAGGATCTCATATGCCGATCACGCGAACGGCACCAACAGGACTCACCATGCCAGATTTTGGCTGGCGTCTCAGTGACGACGATGTCGCTCAACTGCTGTCATTTGTTCGCACTGGTTGGGGAAACCAAGCAGAACCCGTCAGCGCATCACAGGTGAAAGATATACGTGCCGAGTTGCCTAAGCCTCAAGGCAAGTAATCGTTTTTCTACTCTCAATAAAAAACCTCCGGCATAGTCGGAGGTTTTTCATATACACCTTTTCTCGGCGCCAAAAGGTAAACCCGATGGGATCAAAATTGTGCCGCGTACCTCTCTAGATGATGAGCGTCGTCCCCAATAGCACCAGCGGTTTTGGTGACATCGTCAAAGCGGCTCAGTTTTTTGTACGTAATGAGCTACCGAAAACAAGTAACGGACGGACACCCTAAATAGCACCACGCCGATGTTGAGGGGGCAAGATAAAAATAATATTTAACTTTGCATGCGCACTGATGCACACTCATATAAGAATCAACAGCAATGCAAAGGTATTATATGAGAATGGATTCCTACGCGTTTTTAATCCCTTGTATCCTTGGGTTCTTGCTTGCAGCCTTTTTTTTCGTGTTATGGCAAACGGAAATTGCGCGCGTTACTTTTCTAAGCAGAGATGCCGTGTCATTGATGCTAATAGCAGCATCAATAGTTGTCGCATTATCGTCAGTTTTGATTCTATTCGTTGCGAGGAATCGCATTAAAAAGCCGTTAGATTATTTAAGATTACCTTTAGGTCTTTTTATCCTAGCTATCATAGCAAGTTATATTGGAACTTCGTGTTTTGTTTACTATTTCCCCGGAGCGGAAACTCAGTATATTACAAGCTATAAAATTGCCTATTCGAGTAGAAACAGTTGCTCAGGGGTTTTTATCTATGATCCTGAATTACAGGACGAAATTAGAGTTTGTTACCCCAGCGGCGATGTGGAAACTAATCATCGTGTATTTATTGTGAAAAAAAGTAATCGCTATGGGATTGTAGTAAAAGCAGCAGCCACATTTTAATATCTGCCACATGCCAGCCACGACACCTACTGTTTTCTTTAATCAACATATGTGAGATTCATCATGATAAAAATATTTCTATTGGTGCTGATGACAACTGTTTTAGTTGGTTGTACCCCTCTAGCCCCAAAAGATTGTCTGAAAGCACATGCGCTTGATTCATGCCATTACGACCGCTCAGGTAAAGTATCTGACAATGATATCTATGGTGAGCAAGCGTCAGGAATTAAAAAAAATCTGGATGCTGCACTTATCTCTCCCCATGCTTGGGACGGTAAACGATGTAATGTACATATAGATCTTAAAATTGACGGTACACTACAAAATTTCATCATAAAGGGCGGCGACAAGGACTATTGTCATGCTCTAGCCGAAGCAGCTAAACGCGCCAAATTTCCCGCATTTACTGACCAGCATGTTTACGACGTGATGGGATCCGCACGATGGGATTTGCATGGGCAACCATAAATCGAAGATCTCCGCCACGCCTGCCCGCTTTAAATGTCTCGCGAGTTCTGTCGATGCGGCTCTCACCAAGATACGGGGCAAAGATGCCGACAACCTTCGGGACTTTTTCGTCGTATTTTGTTGTTTCCATACTCCACACCACTATCTTTGTTCTAGGTTGATGCCCCATTCGAGGCCTTTTATTTCCCGTTTAGTTTTCGTTTAAGTTTGATGGCGCATGGTTGAGGAAGGGTTTAGGCGATAGTTTCGATACTGGTTGTCGCAACACTGCAACAATGAATATTGAGGGAGTCACCTATGTTAAAACAATCCTTATGCGCAATGACCATCATCAGTGCGATGACCGGTATGGCACAGGCCGATGATTACACCTATGTCGCTGGCGGCCTTCAGGTTGGTGGTATCACAAGCAAAAGTGATTTTGATAAATTAGTGCATCAAAACCGTTCAGATCAAAGCAAAACCACCATGGGTGGCTTTTACCTGCGCGGTGGCTACGGATTTGAAAATAATCTGTTCATTGATGCGCGCTTGAACGGAATGGGAAATAGCCAACGTAGCAGCGGCGATAGCCTGCTGGGTCTTGGCTATCATTTCCCTATTAATCCAAACACCGATATGTATGCACTCATCGGTGCCAGTGGTCACGCCATTTCAACCAATTTTGATTGGGACAAGAAGCGTGATAAAAGCTGGGGCAGCGCAACCGGCGAAATTGGTGTGAAAAGCCACATTACCGATAAAATCGGTATGAATGTCGCCTATCGTTATGCTGAATATGACAGCCGTGGTTTTAACGAAGCGCGAATTGGGGCAGATTATGCCTTAACATCAAATCTTGCGGCCGAAATTGGTTATACCTACCATAATTGGAAAGTGGACGATCAGATCGGTGAGATCGGGCTTCGTTATACTTTCTAGTAAGATAACGCGAATATTAATCTTGCCAAGAGACACTTTCTCTTGGCCCCCACCTTAGGGAGAAGTCATTCATGCGAATTCTGGTCGTTGAAGATAATGGTTTGCTTCGTCATCACCTGTCTGTGCAAATGCGCGATATGGGCCATCAGGTCGATGCTGCGGAAGATGCCAAAGAGGCTGATTTTTTTGTTAATGAACAAACACCAGACATTGCGATTGTTGATTTAGGTTTACCGGGAGAAGATGGCTTAAGCCTGATCCGCCGTTGGCGTTCAGAGCAAATTAAGCTGCCTATCTTGGTGCTGACCGCGCGTGAAAGCTGGCAGGACAAAGTTGCCGTGCTTGAAGCGGGTGCAGATGACTACGTCACGAAACCCTTCCATCTCGAAGAGGTGATTGCACGTATGCAGGCGCTGATGCGTCGTAACAGCGGATTGGCCTCGCAGGTGATTACCCTACCTCCGTTCCAGATTGATCTTTCGCGTCGTGAGCTCACGGTTAACGACAACCTGATCAAACTGACCGCGTTTGAATACACCATCATCGAAACGTTAATCCGTAACCACGCCAAAGTGGTTAGCAAAGACGCTCTGATGTTGCAGCTTTATCCTGATGCTGAGCTGCGTGAAAGCCATACTATCGATGTCTTGATGGGCCGTCTGCGTAAAAAACTGCAGAACGAGTACCCACATGAAGTGATTACAACCGTGCGTGGTCAAGGCTACAGGTTTGATATCAACGAATGAATCTTTCGCGCTGGAACCGCTTTAAAGCACAGCCGTTCTCGTTAAGAACGCGCTTTCTACTTGCCACTGCAGCCGTCGTTTTCATGCTGTCATTAGCCTATGGCGTGGTTGCAGTAGTTGGTTACGTGGTCAGTTTTGATAAAACCACGTTCCGCTTATTGCGCGGCGAAAGTAATCTGTTTTTCAGTCTGGCGCACTGGGAGAACAATAAGCTCACCATCACCTCTCCACCTAACTTCGATCTCAATGCACCGACGTTGGTGATGATTTACGATGACAAAGGCAAACTGCTTTGGTCACAGCGTAAGGTTCCCGAGCTTGAAAAACGTATTGAAAAATCTTGGCTAGAAAAGCCGGGATTCTATGAGTTGGACTCCAGCACCGTGTTCAGTAGCGCCGTGCTGGGAGACAACCCAAAGGTTCAAGACCAGCTCAAAGATTACGATGACGACGATGACGATGCGATGACCCACTCCGTGGCGGTCAATCAATACGCCGCAACGGCGCGTCTACCAGCGTTGACCATCGTCGTTGTCGATACTATCCCTCAGGAGTTACAAAATTCCGATATGGTCTGGGGCTGGTTTACCTATGTCCTAATCGCCAACATTCTATTAGTGGTACCGCTCCTGTGGCTGGCTGCATATTGGAGCTTACAGCCGATAAAAGCGGTGCTGATACAGGTACGTGAGCTTGAAAGCGGTCAACGAGAACAGCTGAGTGAAAATCCACCGCGCGAACTCCGTGGGCTGGTACGTAACCTGAATATTTTGCTCAACAATGAACGCCAGCGCTATACCCGTTATCGCACCACGTTAACCGATTTAACCCATAGCCTGAAAACGCCGTTAGCTGTGCTGCAAAGCACTCTGCGCTCATTGCGTAATGGCAAAGACTTAAAAATTGAACAAGCTGAACCCATTATGTTGGAGCAAATTAGTCGAATCTCACAGCAGATTGGTTACTATTTGCACCGCGCCAGCATGCAGTCTGAACACAATATGCTAAACCGTGAGTTGCATTCAGTTCCGCCTTTATTGGACAGCCTGTGTTCGGCGCTCAATAAGGTTTATCAGCGTAAAGGCGTGGATATTACGCTTGATATTTCTCCTGAACTCACGTTTGTCGGTGAAAAGAACGACTTTATGGAAGTGATGGGAAATGTGCTGGATAATGCCTGCAAATATTGTCTAGAGTTCGTAGAAATTACTGCACGGCAAACAGACAAAGAACTGATTATCATGATTGACGACGATGGGCCAGGTATTCCAGAGAGCAAACGTGAGCTAATCTTCCGTCGTGGACAACGCATTGATACTCTGCGTCCAGGACAAGGTCTTGGCTTAGCGTTAGTCGATGAGTTATTACAACAGTATGACGGTGAAGCCATCATTACCGATAGCCATTTAGGTGGAGCACGAATGAGTATTCATTTCGGCCGCCAACAGGTTTCGCACGCCGTCGATTAAATAATCCCCTCTTTTCTCTCAATACGGCGTGTTACCTGCGCCGTATCAGCAAAACATTACGCTTAAAAGTATAAGTTGTGACAAACAGGCAGAGGAATCCCTGCGCGCTTCCGTTATAATCCCAACAGATACATACACAGGGAATTAACAATGGATTATCAACTTGATCTCGACTGGAATGATTTTTTGCAACGCTACTGGCAAAAACGCCCGGTCATCCTAAAGCGTGGGTTCAAGAATTTTGTTGATCCCATTTCGCCCGACGAATTAGCAGGTCTTGCGATGGAAAACGAGGTTGATAGTCGCCTTGTAAGCCATCAGGACGGTCGCTGGCAGGTTGCTCACGGCCCGTTTGAAAGCTATGACCATCTGAGTGAGAATAACTGGTCTATTCTGGTACAGGCGGTCGATCATTGGCACGTGCCCTCCAGCGCGTTAATGCGCCCATTCCGTAAGCTTCCTGACTGGCGAACTGACGATCTCATGATCTCGTTCTCGGTGCCGGGCGGCGGCGTGGGGCCTCATTTAGATCAGTACGACGTCTTTATCATCCAAGGTACCGGTCGTCGTCGGTGGCGTGTCGGTGAAAAACATCCGCTAAGGCAACATAGCCCGCATCCCGATTTACTTCAGGTTGAGCCTTTCGACGCCATCATTGATGAAGAGATGGAACCGGGCGACATTCTATATATTCCACCAGGATTCCCACATGAAGGCTATGCGCTAGAGAACTCGCTGAACTATTCGGTGGGCTTCCGTGCCCCTAATAGCCGTGAGCTCATCAGCGGCTTTGCCGATTTTGTTCTGGCTAACGAATTAGGCAGCGAGCGCTACAGCGATCCCGATCTCGCCCTTCGCGAAAATCCTTCGGAAGTGCAAAACGCTGAATTGGAAAAGCTGCGTGGCATGATGATGAGCCAATTGCAGAATCAGGATAATTTCAATCTTTGGTTTGGTGAATTTGTCAGCCAGTCTCGTCATGAATTGGATATTGCACCACCAGAGCCGCCTTATCAGGCTGGTGAGATTTACGAATTACTCCAATCCGGAGAATCTCTGGAACGACTGGGCGGGCTACGTGTTATCAACGTCGCAGGCAGCTGTTATGTTAACGGTGAGATTATCGTCACCGAACACAGTGCTGCGGCACAGGCCCTAGCGCGCGAATACGTGGTTAACGCCTCAATGCTGGGAGAAGCGCTCGACGATCCAAGCTTCCTCGTGACATTGGCAGCTTTAATTAATAGCGGTTATTGGTTCTTCCGCGATTAAAAATATCTACATTTATAAAACCCAACATCTGGCAAATTAAATAAATTTTCCAGATGTTTTTTTATTTAAAATATAAAATAGTTATTTATTAAAACATTTTTAATTTAGAGTTAATCAATATATGTGCCCCACCTCTCTATCAAACTAATAACTTACGTATTATTCTCTTCCTTATCCTTTCAATAGAACCAATTTTTTAGAAAACCACTTTCTATGGATGCGCTGTCTAATAAGAAAATATCTCTACGCATTAGCGTATTAAAAGCGGCAAGAACACGTATTGAATGGACATTCAATACCTTTAGCCGAATTTGCATTTCTTTTTCAGGAGGAAAAGATTCAACGACATTGCTTCATTTAGCGGCAGATCACGCCAGAAAAAATGGAAAAAAATTCGATATTGTCTTTATCGATTGGGAGGCGCAGTTTAGCCACACCATCAATCATATTGAAAAGATGCGAAGCTTATATCAGGACGTCATCGGTCATTTTTATTGGGTGGCATTACCTATCACCACGGAGAATTCTGTTTCACAATTTCAGCCTGAATGGCAATGTTGGACGCCCAATACAAATTGGATCCGTAAACCACCCGCCGATGCCATTACCGATCCTAATTTTTTTCCTTTTTATCATGATGGCATTACCTTCGAATCATTTATGCCTGCCTTTTCTGACTGGTATTCCAACCATCAGCCCTGCGCCATGATGATTGGAATTCGGACCGATGAGTCCTACACCCGTTTTTGGGCCATTGCGTCTAAGCGTAAACACCGCTTTGCCGATGACAAACCATGGACGACAGGAACAATTTCAGGCCATACCTACAATATCTACCCTATCTATGATTGGAAAACGGACGATATTTGGACCTACTTCTCCTCCACTAAAAAAATCTACAATCCCTTGTATGACCTGATGTTTCAGGCTGGGGTGGGATTACATGCCATGCGGATCTGTGAACCCTTTGGGCCAGAACAGCGGCAAGGTTTGTGGCTCTACCATGTTCTTGAGCCTGAATGCTGGGAGCATGTCTGCGAGCGAGTCTCGGGGGCTAATACCGGCAGCATTTATGCTAATAGCCGAGGTGATTTCTATGCCCGCCGTCAGGTACATAAACCCGACAATCACACTTGGCGTAGCTATGCCCTATTCTTACTCGATAGTATGCCGCGACAAACCGCCGAGCATTATCGAAATAAGATCGCAATTTATTTACGCTGGTATCAAACTCATGGTTTCCCTCGCGATATACCCGATGAACAAGAAAAAGA
Organism: Hafnia sp. CBA7124; assembly: GCF_002355555.1. Classification (NCBI taxonomy): domain Bacteria; kingdom Pseudomonadati; phylum Pseudomonadota; class Gammaproteobacteria; order Enterobacterales; family Hafniaceae; genus Hafnia; species Hafnia sp. CBA7124. The sequence goes on from NZ_AP017469.1 coordinate 2,575,368, forward strand.
TATCGGCTCTAAAGATATTCCGTCGTGGCGGCGCATTTGCAAAGTACTTTTACGCAATGATTATTGGTGCCGATCATTATCATTTAGCCCAAATAAGCCAACCAGCTATGAGCGTTACAACAAAAGAATTCAAGCGAAAAGAAAATGCTGGAGCATCATATGAAGATTGATTTATTAATTAACGAGCTAAAAATAGAATTAGGGACGATGTCCGAAACCGTCCAAATTGAGACACTAAATAAGATCCGATTGGCACTGCATAAGATCAGCCCCTTTTCCAATGAGCCCATTGATTGCGTGCTTTGGAAACCCATTGAGCGCGTTGTCTCAAATGATTACAATCCCAATTCCGTAGCACCACCAGAGAAACGGTTACTCTATACATCATTATTACGCGATGGCTATACGCAGCCCATAGTCACCAGCCAACAATCCCCCGATGATGAAACGCACGTTATTGTTGATGGTTTCCATCGTCGCGAGCTCGCATCCAAGCGCCCTCTTTTACGCACCCGGGTGCTTGGTTATCTCCCCGTGGTAATGCTTAAAGAAAGTGCGCAGGAGAAAACGCATCTGATTGCGGCAACTATTCGTCATAATCGTGCCCGAGGCAAACACCAGATCAGCGCCATGTCCGACATCGTTCGTGAGCTTTATCATTTAGGTTGGGATGACGAAAGGATCAGTGAAGAATTAGGCATGGACGCTGATGAGGTTTTACGCTTAAAACAGATTAGCGGCCTAATGGAACTGTTCCAAGACCGTGAATTTTCAGAAGCATGGACGGTGAAATAGCAAAAAAATCGCCATCCTTACTCGGTAAGAATGGCGAACAATACAGTTCAAACAGGTAAGCCTCGAACCACTATTTATAAATTTCTTCTAACAGCTCGCGAACATACTCAGGCACCACCTGACTCGCTGCGCCGTAATGCTTCTCGTCAAACTGGCTTTCGACTTGGCTAGGTTCAAGATTGAGCTCAACGGTATGAGCGCCATTTAAATGAGCCTCATGCACAAAACCTGCCGCAGGATAAACATGCCCCGATGTGCCAATCGCAATAAAGTAATCGGCTTTTGCCAGGGCATCATAAATTTCATCCATACCAATTGGCATTTCACCAAACCAAACAATATGCGGACGCAGCGGTGCTGGGAACTGACAGCAATGACAACGGTCATCCACGGTTAGATCGCCTTTCCATTCAATAACCTGCCCAGACTGAGTACAACGAACTTTTAACAATTCCCCGTGCATATGGATAATGCGGGAATTTCCTGCTCGCTCGTGTAAGTTATCGATGTTTTGCGTCACTAGCACAAAGTTGTCGCCCAACTGCCGCTCTAATTCTGCCAGCGCCAAATGGGCCGCATTTGGCTGAATTTCTGGCTGCTGTAGCTGCTGACGGCGTGCATTATAGAAACTCTGCACCAATTCTGGATCGCGATGGTAACCTTCTGGCGTAGCCACATCTTCAACCCGATGCTCTTCCCACAGCCCATCAGCGGCACGAAACGTTCTGATCCCCGATTCGGCAGAAATCCCCGCGCCGGTGAGTACCACGACATATGGCTTAGTCATACACCCTCCTGCCTGATTATTCGCATGACACAGCGTGTCACGGTGGAAAATTCGTGAACGAAAACGCTGGTGTCGTAGTCGTTTATTTTTCCTAAACCGGCATATACGATGACGGGTACGCATAACCACAGCTCCTCATTGGTTTCATTACCACAGCAAAAAAATAATCGTCGTTAGTCGGTCAAATTCAAAAACGCAGCACCGCGCACGCCACCCGCGTCGCCATAGCGAGCAGGTTCAATACGTGGCGCTTTAGCAACCCGCAGTAAAGCACGTGGGACACGTTCATTGAGCAGCGGATACAGCTCAGTGAAGTTCGACAATCCACCACCGAGCACCACCAGATGCGGGTCGACCACGGTAAATAGGTTGCCCAAACACATCGCCAGCACATCGGCAAAGCAATCCACATGCGCCAGCGCTTTATCATCACCTGCGCGGTAGCGCTCAATAATCTCTTTGGCACCGAGATTTTCACCGGTGCGGTGCTGATACAACCATTCAAAACCACGACCAGAAATATATTTTTCGATACAGCCCTGCTGCCCACAGCCACAGGCAACACGCGGTGTATCAGCACCCATCCGATCCAAGGCATCAACCGGCAAACGGAAATGGCCAAACTCACCGGCAATATAATTACGGCCAGTCAAGGTTTTACCATTAATCACTAATCCGCCACCCACGCCGGTACCCAAGATGATCCCCAGCACGATGGGATAAGCGCGGAACTCTTCGTCCCACGCTTCCGAAAGGGCAAAACAGTTGGCATCGTTATCCACTCGAACTGGACGCCCAATGAGCTGCGAGAGATCGCGCGGGAGCGGTTTCCCCATTGCGGCAGGCACGTTCGAGGTAAAGAGCTCGCCCGTATCGGCGTTGGGTAATCCTGGGATGCCGATCCCTACCTTGCCCTGAGTACCGGTGAATTCATCGGCTTCAAAGGTTAACGACGCTAGCGTATTGAGTAATTCACGGTAATCGTCATGAGGCGTAGGCACACGCTTACGCCAAATCTGATTCAGCTCGGCGTCAAATACGCCCAGCTCTATTTTGGTGCCGCCCATGTCAAAACCGTAATACATTAACTCTCCTTGTTGCGCGTCGTTGATTGTAGTCGTTATTTATTATTGCCTACCGCGTTACTGACCGCCGCTTAGCACTCGTGCAGGATCAATGCGGCTTGCACGGCGAGCGGGATACCAGCTAGCCACTAAACTTAACACAATCGCGGTGGCCAGCACTTCCACCACGTCAATCCAATGCAGCTCGGTTGGCAAGAAATCAATCGGATAAATATCGCCCGACAGCAATCGGTGTCCGATCACCTTTTCGATAACTTTAGATATATTCGTCAGTTCGAGTGATGCCACTACGCCGATCACCACGCCACAAACGCTGCCGACCATCCCCGCGAGCAAACCATACCAGATGAAAATCGCGCGAATCAGCCGGTCTTTTGCACCTAGCGTTCTGAGCACCGCGATATCACTACTTTTATCTTTCACCGCCATAACCAGCGTAGACACGATGTTGAAACACGCCACGCCGATCACCAAAACCATCGCCAGATACATGATGGCGCGGATCATCTGGATATCACGGAACATATAGCCGTAGGTGCCTTTCCAACTGCGAATATAAACATACGCATTGGTGACCTCACCCGCATCGCGCACCAGTTTGTCAGCGTTGAAGACATCATCCACTTTAATGGAAATACCGGTAACGCTGTTGCCAAGGTCTTGATACTGCTGAGCATCGGCCAGCGGCACCATCGCTAAACTGTGATCGAGCATACCGCTCAATTGCAGAATGCCGCTTACGTGCAGACGAATGCGTTTTGGCTGCAAGAGTTTCATCTGTGGATCGTTGTTTGGCACCATCACGGTCACCCAATCACCAACCTTTACATGCAGTGCATCAGCCACGCCTTTACCGAGAATAACCTGCTGCTCCCCCGCTTTAAACGTTGACCACGCATCACCTTGCACATATTGCGACAGCGAGCTTACGCGGCTTTCTTGCTCTGGATTGACGCCGCGAAGTTGTACCGCCACCAGCTGAGTACCGCTCTCAATGAGGCCTGTAAATTCCACATAAGGCGCTGCGGCAACGATACCTTTCACTTTTTCAACGCGTTCTAACACCTGTGGCCAGCCGTTAAACGGCTGCTCTACCGGATAAATTTCGCCGTGAGGTACAACGGAAAGAATGCGATGATCCAGCTCACGCTCAAAACCGTTCATGGCACTCAGGCCGACGATCAAAACGGCTACACCCAGCGCGATACCGACGGTAGAAATCACAGAAATCAGAGACACCATGCCGCCACGGCGTCGTCCACGGCTAAAACGCAGACCGATCAGCAGAGATAATGGTGAAGCCGACATTATTGCGCCCCCATCAGGGTCACATTTTGTTGAAGTTGACCATCGCGCATTTCAAGCTGACGATTCAAACGTTTCGCCAACGCCAAATCATGGGTCACCACCAAGAAAGCCGTTCCTTGACGCACGTTTAGCTCGCCTAACAGATCGAAAATACTGTCGGCGGTGCGCATATCAAGGTTACCGGTCGGTTCATCCGCCAAGACCAGCGAGGGGTTGTTTACCAACGCACGCGCAATCGCCACGCGCTGACGTTCGCCGCCCGACAGTTCCGATGGACGGTGATGGCTACGCTTAGCCAATCCAACAGCGGTGAGCATGTCCATCGCTTTACCTTGGGCGTCGTCACCTTTTTTGCCGCCAATTAACAGCGGCATCATCACGTTTTCTAACGCGCTGAAATCCGGCAGTAAATGGTGAAATTGGTAAATAAAACCCAGTTCACGATTGCGTAGTTCAGCCTTGGCGGTTGAAGACATATCGTTGAGCGATTGACCTTTAAAAATCACCTCGCCGGAAGTTGGAGAATCCAGACCGCCGAGCAGATGCAGCAACGTACTTTTACCTGAACCTGAGCTGCCCACAATGGCCATCATTTCGCCGGGCTGCATGTCAAAGGTCACATTACGCAATACGTCCGTGTGCAATTTACCTTCGTGATAGGTTTTGCACAGGTCTTTGCACTGCAACAGTTCTTTATACAAAGACGGAGAATTACTCATAACGTAAAGCCTCAGCAGGATTCACCGCGGCGGCACGCCACGACGGATATAACGTAGAAAGCAGCGCGAGCAGCATTGCCACAACGGCAATCAGCACCACCTGCGGAATATTGATATCAACCGGTAGACTACCACCGGCCAACATTTCGCCTAACCCTGGAATAACATTGATTTGGCTGGCAAACACCACGCCCAAGACGGCGCCAAGCAAAGCGCCGATAATACCGGCACTGGCGCCCTGCACCATGAACACCGACATGATTTGTGCACGGGTTAATCCTTGGGTTTGCAGAATCGCGACCTCGCCCTGCTTCTCCATGACCAGCAGGCTCAACGAGGTAATAATATTAAACGCGGCGACGGCGATAATCAGGCTGAGCAGCAGCCCCATCATATTTTTTTCCATCTTAACGGCTTGGAATAACTCCCCCTTCCGCTCGCGCCAATCTTTCCATACCAAGCCTTTCGCTAGCGGTTGGCTGACCAGCGCGTCAATCGCCAGCGGCTTATCCATATAAATACGCCAGCCGGTGATATTCCCCAGCGGATAGCGCATCAGGCGGGAAGCATCCTGCTGATTCATCAGCATTTGATACTGATCGACTTCGCTATTGGCAGAGAATGTGCCCACCACGTTAAACACGCGCTGGCTTGGAATGCGTCCCATTGGCGTAAACTGGCTGGCGCTAGGCACCATAATGCGCAGCTTTTCACCGCGCTTCACGCCCAGTTGCCCCGCCAGTTGGTCACCTAAAATCACATTGTATTGGCCCGGCTGCAAAGCCTGCTGAGTCGCGCCATTAAGATATGGCGACAACGGATCTTTTTCGTCAGGGTTTACGCCAATAATCACGCCCACCGCCACGCTATGCGCGCTTTGCAGCACCGCATTACCGGTCGTCAGTGGTGTAACACTTTTAACACCGGCCAGATGTTCAAACTGGGTGGCTGGAACCTGTTGAGGATTAATCGACCCTTGCGTCGACGTCACTAATGCCTGCGGCATCAGCCCAAGAATATTATTTTCTAGATCTCGCTCAAAACCGTTCATCACCGAAAGAACGGTGACTAACGCCATAACGCCGAGCGTGATGCCTATAGTAGAAAGCCAAGAAACAAACCGGCCAAAGCGGTCTGAGGCTCGTCCGCGCATGTAACGCAGACCGATGAATAACGCGACAGGTTGATACATGAAATCCGTTCGGTTGCTGTTGGTAAGGCAAAATGAGTGTGGATGATAACATTTAGGAAACCCAAAAAAACTACGTAATGCATTTTCACTTCATTTTGTCGCTATTTCAGCGCCCTAGACACCATGGATTCCCCCCTAGGAGCTTGCGTTTCAACCACAAGGCATTCACTCAGCAGTTGCTAAAGTGAAGTGATAAAGGATAATAAAGCTCAGAACTGCGGTGCCTGATCGGGCTACGCGCCAAAAGAGCGACAGAGACTGACTAACGATTTATGCCTGAACAATACCAATACACGTTACCTGAGCGTTATACGCTCCCGGCCAAAGCTGGCGATGTACGGCTTTTAGGTCAGCTCACTGGATCTGCGTGTGCGCTAGAATGCGCGCAGATTGCCGAAAAACATGCGGGTCCGGTGGTGCTGATCACCTCGGATATTCAATCAGCGCTGCGACTACGCGACGAAATCCAACAGTTCACGACGCGTATGGTGACCACCCTGTCTGACTGGGAAACTCTGCCGTACGACAGCTTCTCACCGCATCAGGACATCATCTCCGCTCGCCTGTCTAGCCTATATCAACTCCCGACGATGAAACGCGGCGTCTTTATTCTGCCGGTCAACACGCTGATGCAGCGCGTATGCCCGCATGAATTCCTGCATGGTCATGCGTTGGTGATGCAGAAAGGCCAGTTGTTGTCTCGCGATAAACTTCGCAGCCAATTAGAACAGGCAGGGTATCGCAGCGTCGATCAGGTGATGGAACACGGTGAATTTGCCACCCGTGGTGCGTTGCTCGATCTCTATCCGATGGGTAGCGACGAGCCTTATCGTATTGATTTCTTCGACGATGAAATCGACAGCCTGCGCGTGTTTGACGTGGATTCCCAGCGCACGCTCAATGAAGTTGAATCCATCAACTTACTCCCGGCGCACGAGTTCCCAACCGATCAAACCGCCATCGAGCTGTTTCGTAGCCAATGGCGCGAACACTTTGAGGTGCGTCGCGATCCCGAACATATCTACCAGCAGGTCAGTAAAGGCATCTGGCCTGCGGGGATAGAATATTGGCAGCCGCTGTTCTTCAGCCAAGCGCTACCGCCGCTGTTTAGCTATTTCCCAAGCAACACGCTATTAGTCAACACCGGCGAATTAGAGGCCTCGGCAGATCGATTTTGGTTGGATGTGAATCAGCGCTACGAGAACCGCCGCGTTGACCCGATGCGCCCGCTGCTCACGCCAGACAAGCTCTGGCTGCGCGTTGATGAACTGTTTTCCTCGCTCAAACAGTGGCCACGTGTTCAACTCAAAACAGACAAGCTTGATAAAAAAGCGGCGAACACCAACCTCAGCTACCAACCGTTGCCAGAGCTCACGGTTCAGGCGCAGAACAAAAATCCGCTCGATCTTCTGCGGCGCTTCATTGAACAAACCAAAGATGCCATTGTTTTCTCGGTAGAAAGTGAAGGTCGCCGCGAAACCATGCTGGAACTGCTGGCGCGCATCAAAATAAATCCGAAGCTGATTACCCGTATAGAAGACGCGGAAGCAGGCAAAATTTATATTATGCAGGGCTCGTGCGAGCATGGATTTATCAATCCAGAGCTTAAGCTTGCACTGATCTGTGAAAGCGACCTGTTAGGTGAACGCGTAAGCCGTCGTCGCCAAGACAACCGCCGAACTATTAATACCGATACGCTGATCCGTAACCTAGCCGAGCTGAGCATCGGCCAGCCGGTCGTTCATCTGGAGCACGGCGTAGGCCGCTATGGCGGTATGACAACGCTGGAAGCCGGCGGAATCAAGGGCGAATACCTGATCCTGACCTATGCCGGTGACGCCAAACTGTACGTTCCGGTTTCCTCGCTGTATCTACTCAGCCGTTACTCTGGTGGTGCAGATGAAAGCGCTCCGCTACATAAATTAGGCAGCGACGCGTGGACCCGAGCCCGCCAAAAAGCCGCTGAAAAAGTCCGCGACGTCGCGGCTGAGTTGCTGGATATCTATGCCATGCGGGCGGCAAAACCCGGCTTTGCGTTCAAACAGGATCGCGAAGCCTATCAAATGTTCTGCCAAACCTTCCCGTTTGAAACCACGCCCGATCAGAGCATGGCGATCAACGCCGTACTCAGCGATATGTGCCAACCGCTGGCGATGGACCGTTTAGTGTGCGGCGACGTGGGCTTCGGTAAAACAGAAGTGGCGATGCGTGCCGCGTTCCTCGCGGTGCACAACAATAAACAGGTGGCGGTATTAGTACCAACCACCCTGCTGGCTCAACAGCATTACGACAACTTCCGTGACCGTTTCGCCAACTGGCCGGTTCGCATTGAAATGATTTCCCGCTTCCGTAGCGCGAAAGAGCAAACGCAGGTGCTGCAAGATGCCGCGGATGGCAAAGTCGATATTTTAATTGGTACCCATAAGCTTTTGCAGGCTGATGTGCAGTGGCGTGATTTAGGTCTTCTGATCGTCGATGAAGAGCACCGCTTTGGCGTTCGACAGAAAGAACGTATCAAAGCCATGCGCGCCGACGTGGATATTCTCACGCTGACCGCGACGCCGATCCCACGAACGCTCAACATGGCAATGAGTGGAATGCGCGATCTGTCGATTATTGCCACGCCACCAGCGCGTCGTTTAGCCGTAAAAACTTTTGTGCGCGAATATGACAGCTTAGTGGTGCGCGAAGCCATCCTGCGTGAAGTCACGCGCGGCGGTCAGGTTTATTATCTGTACAACGACGTTGAAAACATTGAAAAAGCAGCACAGAAGCTGAGCGAACTGGTGCCTGAGGCGCGTATTGCCATCGGCCATGGGCAGATGCGCGAACGCGAGCTTGAACGCGTGATGAATGATTTCCATCACCAACGCTTCAACGTTCTGGTGTGCACCACCATTATTGAAACCGGTATCGATATTCCAAGCGCGAATACCATCATTATTGAACGTGCCGATCATTTTGGTTTGGCACAGCTGCATCAGCTGCGCGGGCGCGTGGGCCGTTCTTTCCATCAGGCCTATGCTTATCTACTTACGCCGCCGCCAAAAGCAATGTCGACCGATGCGCAAAAACGTTTAGAAGCCATCGCATCGCTGGAAGACTTGGGCGCGGGCTTTGCTCTAGCCACCCACGATCTAGAAATTCGCGGTGCGGGTGAGCTGTTGGGCGATGACCAAAGCGGCCAGATGACCACTATTGGTTTCTCTCTGTATATGGAGCTGCTTGAAAGCGCGGTTGATGCGCTTAAAGAGGGACGCGAGCCTTCGCTAGAAGATCTCACCAGCAATCAGACCGACGTCGAGCTCCGCATGCCGGTATTGCTACCGGATGATTATATTCCGGACGTCAGTACCCGTTTGTCATTCTACAAACGTATTGCCAGCGCCAAGAATGACGATCAGCTTGAAGAGCTAAAAGTAGAGCTGATCGATCGCTTCGGCCTGCTGCCTGATGCGGCGCGCAATTTACTGCACAGCGCCAAGCTGCGTCTGGATGCGATGGAACTCGGTATTCGTCGTATTGAAGGTAATGATAAGGGCGGATTCATTGAGTTTGGCGATAAAAACCACGTTGACCCCATGTTCCTCATTGGCCTGTTGCAGAAGCAACCACACATCTTCCGTTTAGATGGGCCAACTAAGCTGAAGTTTATTATCGATCTCAGCGAACGTAAGGCACGCCTTGAGTTCATTTCCGATCTTCTCAGCCAGTTTGCTGAACATCGGGTTTAAATCATAAACGGGGTATATGAATATATGCCCCGTGTTTTATTGAAAATATATACACGTTATATAGACCACATTATTTTTAGCATGCCGTTGTTTATCTATAAGTAAAAATCCACCTCTTCAAGAGGTGGATTTAAATGGGGCCCCCTGAAAGGGGGGCCTTGTACGTTTTGATCCTGTAATAATGCCATTTGTTGTTCGTATTCTTGGTCTTTCTTATCTTGATGCCTCACTTAACGCCTGATAATTTCTTCGTTCACTCCGACTTTGTCTGCAAAATATCCCCTTGCCCAAAAATGATTACCCCAGAGCTTCTTTCGTATATGTGGAAACTTGTTGTAGAGACGAATAGTTGTACGCCCTTCCAGGACGCCCATCAGCGTTGAAATTGAGAGTTTAGGTGGGATCATCACGACAAGATGAACATGGTCTGATTGCACATTCAGTTCCAGCCCCTCACAATCTTTCATATTGCAGAGTATATAAACTGAGCGATAAAGCTCTTTACCTACTGCCCTTGTTAAAATCTTATAGCGATACTTAGGCATCCACACTAAGGGATATTTGCATCGCCAGAATATATGTGCTGAACTTCTATAACTGCTCATGTCAGTTATTTCCTTCTTACTGGTGGTGAGTAGGCTGGAATTTTCTGGCATGGGCTTCCTTCAGGCTATATAGCCTCACAGGGACAATCACCACCTCCCGATGAAGTGGTTTAAAGCTGACAATAAAATAAAACGCTCCAATTTGTAACCGTGAAATTCTTTGAGGCTTATTCTTTGTTGGGGGTTCAAAACTCAATTTTTAATGATGTGATAGCCTGAGTCTCATAAAGAACAAGCACTTCCAATGAAAACAGGGCTATTAATTAGTTACATCAACAATGTTCTTATTTAGATTAACCTCATCTGCATGGTGATTTAGATGAGGTTTCTTATAGTTACGGGATGTGGTTAGTGGTTAGTTGCAAGTATCAACTTAACCCGTAATAATTGTATAAGAGATCGGCATAACGCTAATGTACTGATTATCGCTATCATTATCTATAATCTCACCGGTTGAGGTATTAATGCGGTGTGTCGGCTCTCTTTTGCAGAAAATCGCTACCTGCACAAAATACGGCCCATTTACCCAGTTATAGTTAGTAATTTTAGTTATTTTAAAGTAGTCCATTAGATTATTACCTGCAGAGTCACAAGGCGCTTCAAGGAGTTCTGCTGTAAACCCTGTGCAATCTTCTACTTTATGATTCATAGGCTGACCATCACTACCTGTAATTGGTAAATTGACATACATCACGAACTGCCCATCAGGGCAATAGACTTTGCCACAATTCCAATGGTCATAACCTATATAAATGTTTCTTGGAATGTTATTTCCGCCATGTATTTCAGAACCTAATACTTCAAACATAAACACCTCTTAGACATGATTCAATTAAATTTATTTTTCACGAAACACTTAATTTTTAGAACAATAAAAAGGCTTTTCAAAAATAACATAAGATAATTTAATGTCAACTCACCACTAGCTTATTAATATATTAATCAACCATAAGGAGAACAAATAATCGCATTGTGCAAATAGCATTGATAAATATATACATCGAGTTAATAAGTTGAATGAAGTTATATTTTTATCCCAATATATACTTAATAAAATTAGAGATACTATTTTCAGCATCGTTAATGTTTATTAAATCGAATTCAGGTTATAGAGCCAGAGATAATCAGCGTCATCCAGAATGACATGACGATCTTACTATTTTTAGAATAAATTTTTCACATCTCACTGAAAAAACAATATGAGCTATATTTATTGAACGTCTTGAATTCACAAATGAATGGCTAGGCTAGAACCTCAAGATTCAGCGCCATATGATATGCTGACGAGTTCGTTTTAATACATGGAGTAAATAATGCTGGAATACTTGAATCACAGGGAGGCATAGCCTCCCTTACTGGTTTAGCGCTATCAAACTCTTACACGCTTTGGTTCAATACCAATTGGCCGTTACGGTCTACGGGGATCTGGGTGCCCGGATCTTTATCCATGCGCACGCGCCCTTGCTGATCGCCAATTTTGTAGGTTACGTCGTAGCCCAGCAGTTTCTGCGATTTGTCATAAACGGTAGAACAGCGTTGCTGGGTGCTGGTATAGGTGTCATTGTTTTGCATTGCGCCTTGAACCTGATTACCGGCATAGCCGCCACCTAACGCTCCGACCACGGTCGCCACATCTTTGCCGCGCCCGTTACCGATCTGATGGCCTAATACCCCACCTGCTACCGCGCCTAATACAGAACCTGTGATTCGGTTCTCGTCTTGTACCGGACGGCGATGCGTTACCGTGACGTTGCGGCACTGCTGTCGTGGGGTCTTCACTGACTCATGAATCGGCGTTGCTGAGAGTACCTGCGCATAACGCGGACCAGTACTAAACACGTCTAAACTTGCTACAGCGGCAACGCTTAACGCTGCGGCTACACCGATACCAACACCTGCCAACATTGATTTATTCACAGGGCACTCCTCCTGAATAGACTCACGCAATAATAATGAACACGATGTTTATGAACGTCACGGGTTCATCGCGATGCGAAAGTCTTTTGCATCCTTTCGCTCGGTGTGCGTGCTTCACCTAAGTTATAGGAGATAGTGTGCATAGGAATATTCCCTGCAACAATCAGACAACATAACGAAATGATATTCATCATTATTTTTAAGACATTTCCTACCCAGCCTACGTCAGTATCGCTAGTGCCTTAACGTCATATGGCCACTTGTGCAGCACCTAACACAAATATTTATGAAAGCTTAGACTGCCTTATTTAAATAAAAAATTTTTATTCCATAAACAGAAAGTACATTTTAAATTTAATTAAGCATTTTATTTTTAGATATGATAGACCAATACAGTAACTAAGCTATCTTAATTTTGACGGGAATTGTTTTCTTCCCGACTTTCGATATTAAATACTTGGAGAAACATAATGAGGCATTATTTCACTTCGTTATTATTGTTCCTATCAGTACTGCTATTAAATCCATTTTACGCTTATGCAGACAATTATCAGACCAGCGTCAACTGTGCGTACAGTCACACATTAGGAGACGATGCAATTCTGATGTTTGGTATGCCAGGTCGGGCCATGTGGCATGATTTTTTTGGCAATCAAAAAACTGACGCATATTCAACTTACGTCACACTTCGTGAAGCTGCTGGAACAACCTGCGACACTCTCGCAGACTCCTCTGCCTATTGGTCGCCAGCCATGAGATTACCGAACCAGCAAATCGCACCGCCTAAATATACCAAGGTCTATTATCAAACTGTCAACAGCACTCAATATCCATTAACCTCACTGCCTGAAGGATTGCAACTATTAGCCGGTAACCATACAGGAACAACCGAAAACCCTTATATTTCTTTCTTTTGCAACGATGGTTCCGGTTATAGCAATACTGATCAGCGTACCTGTCAGCGTGCATCTGATGGAACGTTGCAGGTTGATATTGGGATTCGATTTCCTAACTGCTGGGATGGGCATACATTAAAAGCGAAACCCTCTGGCTCACCAGCAAAACCTAATGCCGTTTATTCTAATGACGATGGTTCTTGTCCAGTAGATTATCCGAAACATATTCCGACAATAAATATGAACGTCGCCTATATTATTAACGGATATGACAAATTAGATTTATCGCAGGTTCAATTATCGTTAGATCCATTCATGAATGGCGATCAGCGCATTGATCAATGGGGGACGATGTATACCGCCCACGGGGACTTTGTTAATGGTTGGTCGCCAGATGCAGCGAAATTTATGACAGAGCGTTGCATGAATAATAATTATGATTGCACAGGCTATATGCCATACAGCTACAATGACCCAATTGCTGATACCTATGTCAGTAACTTAGCTGACAGTGACAAAAATTTTAGCTCACAACCCCAAATGCTAGCGCTAGGTGATGTATCCAATAACAACGCGCTAAGCAATCCGATGAAAATAGCGCTGGTAAAATATAAAATCCCCCCGATGCCAACCCAGTATCCCGCTGATCAACTGGCTCTATTCAGCTATAAATTAAGATTATCTGGCAATATTCTCACAACACCAGCAAATGCCATCACTATGTATGCTTATCCCGCCACGACTGACTGGGATGAAAATAGCGTCACATGGAATAATCGGCCAACCTGCGACGTGACAAGCTGGAGCTCTTTGTATTTAGATAATGCAGTTTCCTACCGTGAGTTTGATGTTACAACTCTGGTTCAGAAGGCCCTACAAAAAGGGCAAACTGAAATTGCCTTCTGCATAGCTGGGGACAGTAAAACATCAGGATATACCTATAGTTTTAGCACCAAGGAGACGCCTTATCTGTCTCAGTTACGCGTTGTTGCTACCCAACCTGGCGGCGCATAACACCCTATGTCCTATCATCGGAGATAAAAAAACGGCTCTAATCAGAGCCGTTTCAATTTCTACAATATGCTTACCAACGCATTAGTGCAGTTTCAAGCGCGGGCGAATGACGCGGTTGATGCCCCCCACCAACATCATCAGCCCGGTCTTGATATAGCCATGCAGCGCGATTTGGTGCATGCGGTACAGCGAGATATAAACCATACGCGCAATACGCCCCTCCACCATCATTGAACCGCGCATCAGGTTACCCATCAGGCTGCCAACGGTGCTGAATTTAGACAAAGAAACCAGTGAGCCGTGGTCTTTATACACGTAAGGCTTCATGTTGCCGCCTTTAAGCTGGGCCAAAATGTTGGCGTAGCAGCGGGAAGCCATCTGATGCGCAGCCTGAGCGCGCGGAGGAACAAACCCACCGGATGGCTGCGGGCATGACGCACAGTCGCCAATCGCGAAGATATTCGGGTCACGCGTGGTTTGCAACGTTGGCTCAACCACTAATTGGTTAATACGGTTCGTTTCTAAACCGCCAATATCTTTCATGAAATCAGGCGCTTTGATGCCCGCCGCCCACACCATCAGATCGGCAGGAATAAATTCACCATCTTTGGTGTTGAGGCCATTTTTATCTGCGCTGGTGACCATGGTTTTGGTCAGAACACGCACGCCTAATTTGGTCAGTTCGCTGTGCGCCGCGCCAGAGATTCGTGGTGGCAGCGCAGGCAGAATGCGTTCGCCGGCTTCCACCAACGTTACGTTTAACGCTTCGCTGCTCAGGCCTTCAAAGCCATAGCTGTGCAGTTGCTTAACCGCATTGTGTAGCTCCGCAGACAGCTCAACGCCGGTCGCTCCGCCCCCCACAATCGCGATATTCACCTTCGCGGCTTTATCTTTTTGCGCCGAGAACTTCAGGAACAGATTCAGCATTTCGTTGTGGAAACGGCGCGCCTGATGCGGGTTATCTAAGAAAATGCAGTTATCTTTCACGCCCGGCGTACCGAAATCATTCGAGGTGCTGCCCAGCGCCATCACTAGAATGTCGTATGACAGTTCACGCTGTGGTACAAGGATTTCCCCCTGTTCGTCGCGAATGTCTGCCAGCGTCAGCTGCTGCGCAGCGCGATCGATGTTGGTCAACGACCCCAGTTGGAAGGTGAAGTGATGATTACGCGCATGAGCCAAATAGCTCAGCGCATCCACACCGTCATCCAACGAGCCGGTAGCAACTTCATGCAGCAATGGTTTCCACAAGTGGCTATGGTTGCGGTCAATCAGAATGATTTCCGCTTTGTCTTTACGACCGAGTTTATGGCCCAGACTGGTTGCCAGCTCGAGACCGCCCGCACCACCGCCGACAATCACGATTTTTTTCTTAGATGCGCTCAAAGCTTTCTCCCTTGGTAAAAAATGTAAACCAATAGTTAATTAACGGTAAATATTTAATACCCTTATTTTACGTATGGTTCACTCAGGTTAATTCAATTTTCTAAGGAAAGAATAACACGACAGGTCATTTGGTCATACCAAAATTGATGCACATCAATTTTTATGTTTATTCCTTGGGCGATATGTATCATCCCCTCACAAATTTGAGTTATTTTTCAACGTAATCATTACAAATCAGACGCTCTTCACACTTCTATCGCCTACTCCAGTCATCAACATGACAAAGCCCAGTTTTTAACCTTTATTTAACCATGCGAGCCTAGTCTCCAAACCTCTCTTACAACAAGAAATCGATACCTCTCCCCCTATACGAAGGAGCCGTACAATGAAGAACGTCCGATCCGGCCTGATTTGGCTATTGGTGGCGTTAATCGGCGCTTATGCTTTTGGCATGCTAGCGCTGAGCCGTGGTGAACATATTAATGCGGTGTGGCTGGTGATAGCCGCTATTGCCTGTTACAGCATCGCCTACAGGTTTTACAGTCTGTTCATCGCTGAAAAAGTGTTTGAGCTCGACGACCGTCGCTTAACGCCCGCCGAGCGCCACAACGATGGTTTGGACTACGTGCCAACCAACAAGTGGGTGCTGTTTGGGCATCACTTTGCGGCGATAGCCGGAGCCGGTCCGCTAGTCGGGCCCATTTTGGCAGCACAAATGGGCTTTTTACCCGGCACCATTTGGATTTTGGTTGGCGTTATGCTGGCCGGTGCGGTACAGGACTTTTTAGTCCTCTTTATTTCAACTCGCCGTGATGGCCGCTCGCTGGGTGAAATGGCGAAACAAGAGTTGGGTTCTTTTGCAGGCGTCATCACCATGCTGGGCGCATTAGGCGTGATGATTATCATCCTGTCCGCTCTGGCTCTGGTGGTCGTTAAGGCCTTAGCGGATAGTCCGTGGGGACTGTTTACCATTGCCGCCACGATCCCTATCGCTCTGTTTATGGGCGTTTATATGCGTTATCTACGTCCGGGGAAAATTGCGGAAGTTTCGATTATTGGCTTTGTTCTGATGATGGCGGCAATTATCTACGGCGGCGATATCGCTATGCATCCGTACTGGGGACCTTTCTTCACCCTGCACGGCACCACGCTGACGTGGGTATTGGTCATTTACGGTTTCATTGCCTCTGTGCTGCCGGTTTGGTTGCTGCTAGCGCCGCGCGATTATTTATCGACCTTCCTGAAAATTGGGGTAATTGCCGGTTTAGCCGTAGGCATTGTCTTTGCTGCACCAGAAATGAAAATGCCAGCGGTAACGCGCTTTATTGACGGCACTGGCCCAGTATTCTCCGGTAGCCTATTCCCATTCTTGTTTATTACTATCGCCTGCGGTGCCATTTCTGGTTTCCATGCGCTAGTTTCCAGCGGTACAACGCCTAAGCTTATCGAGCGTGAAAGCCATATTCGCTTTATCGGCTATGGCGCCATGTTGATGGAATCATTCGTGGCCATCATGGCCTTGATCTGTGCGTCGGTCATCGACCCTGGCGTCTATTTTGCCATGAACTCCCCTGCGGCGCTGATTGGCACTACGGTTGAAAACGCCTCACAGGTGATTAATAGCTGGGGCTTTGTCGTTACCCCTGAAACGCTTGCCATGATTGCCAAAGACGTAGGTGAGAATTCCATTCTGTCACGCGCCGGTGGCGCACCGACCTTTGCCGTTGGCATGGCGCATATCATCACGGAAGTTTTCAACAGCCGCGCCATGATGGCGTTCTGGTATCACTTTGCCATTCTGTTTGAGGCATTGTTCATCCTGACCGCCGTAGATGCGGGTACGCGCGCCTGTCGTTTTATGGTGCAAGATCTGGTGGGTGTCGCTATTCCAAGCTTAGCCAACAACCGCTCATGGTTTGGTAATTTAGCAGGCACCACGGTGGCCGTTGCTGGCTGGGGCTTCTTCGTTTATCAAGGCGTGGTTGATCCGCTCGGAGGGATCAACACGCTCTGGCCGCTGTTTGGTATCGGTAACCAGATGCTGGCCTCGATGGCGTTAATTCTCGGCACGGTCGTGCTGTTCAAGATGAAAAAACAGCGCTACGCATGGGTGACTATTCTGCCAACGGTCTGGTTATTTGTAACTTCAATGACCGCGGGCTGGCAGAAGATTTTCCATGAAAAACCAAGTATTGGTTTCTTGGCGCAGGCGAAACGCTTCTCTGCGGGCATCGATTCAGGCACCCTGATTGCGCCAGCCAAAACTATCAAAGATATGGAAACCATTGTGATGAATAACTACATCAACGCCGCGCTGTGTGGCTTCTTTATGTTGGTTGCCGTCACCATGCTCATCTCTGCTTTCTTTGTTATTCGCCGTGCGCTCAATGCCAACCAGCCGACGGTGCATGAGACCACGCCGGCACTGCGTGAGGAAAAATCACATGGCTGATGATCTTGATATCAAAGCGAACATGATGATCAAAAGCGGTTTGCCGTGGAAAAGGCAGGCACAGCCAAACATGGTTATCCTTCGTTGCTTGCCGCTGTCGCTGGGTGAGTCACACCCAACGTCGGCATGGCAGTGGGCAAAACTGATGTATCGGCGAGCCGCGCAAAGCTTTCGGTTGATGGTTGGCGTGCAGGATTACCAGAACTATGTACGCCACCAGCGGCTGCATCATCCCGAAAATACGCCCATGACCGAGCGTGAATTCCATCGCTATTGCTTAGAGGCACGTTTCCCAAGCAAGGGCGGGAAATTGGGCAAATGTCCATGCTGAGGTTCACACGCTAGTCAACGTCAAAACCGGCCAGTTGGCCGGTTTTTTTATGGTGATCTATTCTATTTTACCGCTTGAGGTATGCTTTTCATTGCCAACATACTTTTTGCTCGTTTTGACCACATTGCCGTCAGGATCGGCACCAGTATTGAGGTGACGATAACCGAAGTTGCCACCAGCGCCGTCGCCGCTGGGGCAATAGGTTTGAACGCAGGCACCATCTCAGCAATAAGCACTGGGGTTGCTACCGCCGCGCCTGCCGAACTGGACGCCGCGACACCTGCCGTACCATCGCCGCCGCCGATCAATTTATCGGCAAAAATAAGCGGAATACCGGTGATAATAATAACCGCCACGCCAAGCAGAATACCCAGTAATCCGGTTTGCGCAATCACACCTAAATCAATGGTGTTGCCCAATGCGAAAGCGAAGAACGGAATCAGCGTTTGAACCGCTTTACTGAAAAAGTCACGCAGTTCTGGGTCGAGATTCCCCAAACCAAAGCCGATTAAGAAGGGTAAGACCGCGCCTACGAAAACATGAGGTTCAAACGACGCAATACCTGCAGTACCTAAAATCACCATCGTCATCAACGGCCCTGACTCCAGAGACATTAAGACAAAAGCTCCTGATTCTTCTTTGGTTCCATATTGCTGCATGATCGATGCATATAGTCCGCCGTTCGTCATATCCATAGCGGCAACCAGCGCCAGCGTGGATAAACCGGCGAAGAAACCAATTTCAACGCCGTTTTCCGGGAGAACGCGTGAAGCTATCGCAGCAACCACCCAAGCCACCGCAATCTTAGTCACTACCAAGGTGCCAGACTTACGCAGAACGGTGCCCGTTGCACTGAGCTTAATTGAGGCTCCCATACAGAAAAACCATACAGCCAGAATAGGCACGGTTCCGGTTATCAGACCATTAGTGAACGAACCAAAATATTTGCCCGCATCGGGCGCAAAAGTATGGCAAATCGCCCCAATAAATAACGGAACCAGCATCATACCGCCAGGTATTTTTTCTATTGCGCGCTTGATATGCATGTGAACCCCACCCTGTCATTAAATAAGAAAAACTGACACCTCAGTAGCACTGGATGACATCAGCCAATAACATCGTGGGCAGGACAATACGCATTTATGAGAATGATAAATGTGATCGAAAACCTACAAATAAAACACTGTTTTATTTTTAACGGTCTTTAGTTTTAAATTAAGATCATAATCACATTATTCTCACTGAGCCAAATAGCAGGCATAAAAAAACGGCATCCGTAGACGCCGTTCTTTGCGGACAACACACATTATCCCAATAAATTAGTACCAAACGCACCCTGCCAATCTTGTTCAAATTTCTCAACCGCAGACTGCACCGCTGGGCTTAGTAGCATTTGTTCTGCAATGTCGACCGGCAGCGTGATCGCTTCACACCCCGCTAACATGCAGTCCAATGCCTGACGCGGCGTTTTAAAGCTGGCCGCTAGCACGCGAGAGTTTGGGGCATGCATCTTCAGCAATTGGTGTAATTCTCGCACCATGCCAATACCATCACCGCCCTGCGCATCGACTCGATTAACGTAGGGAGCAACGTAGGCCGCACCGGCCATAGCCGCCAGCAAACCTTGGCCTGCACCATATACCGCGGTGCCAAGCGTGGCGATATTCATTGTATTCAGTTGTTTGATGGCTGCGAGCCCCTCTGCCGTGGTCGGGATTTTCACGATCACGCCAGAAATTCGCTCGGTCAGCATAACGGCTTCTGTCACCATGCGTTCCGAATCATTAGCCATCACCTGCGCAAAAAGTTTACCCGATCCGCCTAGCGCATCCCGCAAGGCTGGTAACACTTCCCAGACAGATTTGCCCTCTTTAGCAATAATGCTTGGGTTGGTTGTCACCCCTTGTAAGGGTAAAACGCGCGCTAATCTCTTCACCGCAATGACATCGGCCGTATCCAGATACAGTTCCATTCACTTCCCCCTATCGAAAATGTGCTCAACGTCTGATTGTGCCCACTATAAAGCATTAAACCTGTTTGCAGTTGATCAATATCAATTCAACTTTCATTCGAAAGTGCATTAATCTTCGTTAGAAGAAAATGAGCATAAATTATACCCTTCGGAGTTCATATGCTATTTAACCTGCAGCGCTATTCGACCCATGATGGGCCAGGGATCCGTACCGTAGTATTTCTGAAAGGGTGCTCTTTAGGATGTCGTTGGTGTCAAAACCCAGAGAGCCGCGCACGTACCCGTGAAGTGCTGTATGACGCAAGATTATGCTTGGAAGGATGTGAGCTATGCGCACAGTGTACACCGCACACCATTCTGCGCGTGAATAGCGGCATAACGATCGATCGTCATGCGATCGCTGATTCCGATTTAGATCGTCTGGAAACATGTTGCCCAACGGGCGCACTATCCGTGTGCGGTTCAGCGCTGGATCTAGATGAGGTGATGGATACGGTG
Source organism: Hafnia sp. CBA7124 (assembly GCF_002355555.1). NCBI lineage: Bacteria > Pseudomonadati > Pseudomonadota > Gammaproteobacteria > Enterobacterales > Hafniaceae > Hafnia > Hafnia sp. CBA7124. The sequence goes on from NZ_AP017469.1 coordinate 2,596,059, forward strand.
TTGCGGGATTTGCCTTTTTATCAGCGTACTGGCGGCGGAATCACCCTTTCAGGCGGCGAGCCTTTCATGCAGCCCGAAGCCTGTGCAGCATTGTTGCAGCGTAGCCATCATCACCAAATTCATACCGCCGTTGAATCCTGCCTGCATGTGCCTTGGCATAACATCGAGCCCAGCCTTGAGTTTTTGAATCTCTTGCTAGCCGATTTGAAGCACGTTAACGCCAACACCTTTAAACAATGGACTGACGGTTCTGCCAAACGCGTGATGGACAATTTCTGTCGCCTCGCCGCACACGGCGTCAATATGACGATCCGTGTCCCTCTCATTCCAGATTTTAACGCCGATGAAATATCCATTCGCGCAATCACCGATTTCGCCGCCGACGATCTCGGCGCTAAAGAAATTCATTTTCTGCCCTACCACACGCTCGGCATCAATAAATACCGCCTACTGGATATGCCTTATTTAGCGGCGGATAAACCATTGGATAACCCGGAGTTACTGGACTTTGCGCAGCAATATGCCCGCGGCAAAGGTCTTACGGCTCTGCTACGAGGATAATGCCATGACCCAACTCGATCTGACTTCGCTGTCGCCACGTATTCGCGCGCATAAAGAGGCGCTGATCCACATCGTTAAGCCACCGGTATGCACTGAACGCGCACAGCACTATACCGAGATGTACCAGCAGCATCAGGATAAGCCTCTGCCCGTGCGTAGGGCGCTGGCATTAGCCCATCATCTTCAGCAACGCACCATCTGGATTAAGCATGATGAGCTGATCATCGGCAATCAGGCCAGTGAAGTGCGCGCTGCGCCGATATTTCCTGAATATACGGTCAGTTGGATTGAGCAGGAAATCGACGAGCTGGCAGATCGCCCCGGCGCTGGATTCTCCGTCTCAGAAGAGAATAAGGCGGTATTACATAAAATCTGCCCGTGGTGGCGAGGACAAACCGTTCAAGATCGCTGCTACGGCATGTTTACCGACGAGCAAAAAGCCCTGCTCTCAACCGGTATCATTAAAGCAGAAGGCAATATGACCTCCGGTGATGCCCATCTGGCGGTCAATTTCCCCCTGCTGCTGGAAAAAGGACTCGACGGGCTGCGAAATAAAGTCGACGAACGCCGCAGCCGTTTACACCTCACCGACTGGGAAGATTTACACAAGGAGCAATTCCTAAAATCGATTGATATCGCCCTAAGCGCCCTTAGCGATCATATTTTACGTTACGCGGAGCTGGCCAAAAGTATGGCTGAGCAAGAGAATCGACCTGAACGTCAGGCTGAACTCCGCCGTATTGCTGAAAACTGCGAGCTAATTGCACATCAGCCACCGCAAACGTTCTGGCAAGCGCTACAGCTCTGCTATTTCATGCAACTGGTGTTACAGATTGAATCCAACGGACATTCGGTTTCATTTGGTCGTCTCGATCAATACCTTTATCCATGGTACCGCCGCGATGTGGAACTGCAACAAAGCATCAGCCGTGAATTTGCCATTGAGTTATTGCACGGTTGCTGGCTGAAATTGTTGGAAGTGAATAAAATTCGCTCAGGTTCACACTCCAAAGCCTCTGCAGGTAGTCCACTCTACCAAAACGTCACCATCGGTGGCCAAACGCTGGTAAACGGTCAGCCACAGGATGCCGTCAATCCCTTGTCCTACACCGTTTTAGAATCCTGCGGACGTTTACGCTCTACGCAGCCAAACCTCAGCGTTCGATACCATGCGGGAATAAGCAATGATTTCCTCGACGCCTGCGTACAGGTCATTCGGTGTGGCTTTGGCATGCCCGCGTTTAATAACGATGAAATTGTGATCCCAGAATTTATTAAACTGGGCGTTGAACCGCAGGATGCCTATGATTATGCCGCGATTGGCTGTATCGAAACTGCCGTCGGCGGAAAATGGGGATATCGCTGCACCGGTATGAGCTTCATCAACTTCGCCCGTGTGATGCTTGCCGCATTAGAACAAGGCCGCGATGCCACCAGCCAAAAGATATTTTTACCGCAAGAGTTAGCGCTGTCTAAAGGTAACTTTGAAACGTTCGATCAGGTTATGAACGCGTGGGATGAGCAAATCCGTTACTACACCCGCAAATCAATCGAGATTGAATGCGTGGTGGATACCGTACTTGAAGAAAACGCCCATGACATTATCTGCTCTGCGCTAGTTGATGATTGCATCGAAAGAGGCAAAAGCGTGAAGCAAGGCGGGGCTAAATATGACTGGGTTTCTGGCCTACAGGTCGGTATCGCCAACCTCGGTAACAGCTTAGCCGCAGTACGTAAATTAGTGTTCGAACAAGGCATTATCGGTCAGCAGCAGCTTGCCGCCGCGCTGGAAAATGATTTTGATGGTTTAGGCGGTGAACTGCTGCGCCAGCGATTGATGAACAATGCACCTAAATATGGCAACGACGAAGATGACGTCGATAACTTGCTGGTTCGTGCCTATCAGACCTATATTGATGAACTGAAACAGTACCATAATACGCGTTTTGGTCGTGGTCCGATTGGCGGCACCTATTATGCGGGAACCTCATCCATTTCGGCCAACGTGCCGTTTGGTGCGGCTACGCAGGCCACGCCGGATGGACGTAAAGCCAAAACGCCGCTGGCGGAAGGCGCAAGCCCAGCATCGGGAACCGATCATCTTGGGCCTACGGCAGTATTTAACTCTTTAGGCAAACTCCCCACCGCCGCAATTTTAGGGGGCGTATTGCTGAATCAGAAACTCAATCCGGCTACGCTGGAAAATATGCGCGATCGAGAAAAACTGATGCTGATGCTACGCACCTTCTTTGAAGTGCATAAAGGCTGGCACGTGCAGTACAACATCGTTTCACGCGAAACACTGCTGGAAGCCAAAGCCCATCCAGAGCGATATCGCGATCTTGTGGTGCGCGTGGCGGGATACTCAGCGTTCTTTACAGCCTTATCTCCTGACGCTCAGGATGATATCATCGCGCGTACCGAACATACGCTTTGATGTAGGCGATTAAGCACAAAACTATCGGTGGTTTCGGCCACCGATATATTAGCTCGTTAAGCCAAGGAACTCATGAATTCAAGACAGCAAGCTATTCTCCAATATGTCAATGATATACGCCGCGTTAGCGTGGCCGATCTAGCGCGTAATACCGGAGTTTCAGAGGTGACGATCCGTCAGGATCTGAATCTATTGGAAAAGCGTAACTACCTAAAGCGCATCCACGGATACGCCGTGGCGCTAGAAAGCGACGATGTAGATGCTCGAATGATGATTAATTTCACGTTAAAACAAAAATTGGCGGCCTATGCCGCGTCTTTGGTTAACGATGGCGAAACGATTTTTATCGAAAACGGCAGTACTAATGCCCTTCTCGCCCGTTATCTGGCAGAACGTAAGCGCGTTACGTTGGTGACCGTGAGCACCTACATAGCGCACCTGCTGAAAGAAACGGATTGTGACGTCATTTTGATGGGTGGGCTGTACCAAAAACGCAGCGAAACGATGGTAGGTCCACTAACTCGCCAGTGCATTCAGCAAGTTTATTTCAACAAAGCCTTCCTCGGTATTGATGGTTTTCATCCTGAAACAGGCTTTACCGGTCGCGATATGATGCGCACCGATATTGCTAACACAGTATTAGCCAAAGGCGTTGAAAACATTGTGCTGACAGATTCATCAAAGTTCGGCCAAATAAACCCCAACCCCTTGCAGCCCACTCATGCGATTAATCGGGTAATCACTGATTATCGTTTAAGCGACGAATACAGAAACCATCTCAAAAAGATGAATATTGAGCTTGATATCGTGTATGAAGAGCAAGGTACGCTATGAGTGACATCACCTTCAGCCGTGAGCAGACCTCGCAGATGGTCCACAAATTACAAAAATATCTACAGGCTGAATTAGACGTCGAAATTGGTGATTTTGATGCAGAGTTCTTGCTGGATTTCTTTGCCAAAGAGCTCGGCGCGCACTTTTATAATCAAGGGATGGCTGACGCCCTGCGCGTAGTAGAAGAAAAAACGGAAGATCTTGTCGATACCCTAACTTGGCTGCAAAAGCCTGTCGATTAAACAGCTCGACGCGAGGCAATAGATACGGGGTATTACTAATGCACGATTTTAGGGGGAGCACACCGATGGGGTCGTAGCGGCGTAAGCCGCCGGAGCGCCCCACGGTGTGGTAGACCCGTGTATCTCGATTTCCTTATACCCCGTATCTATTTTGCTGTTCTCTAACGTATTAATACTCAGAGTTAACAATAACCTCTTCACCCAGCGCACCGGCTTTTGGCAACGGCTGATAGCTTGAGTTGGATGCGCGCAATACGCGAATACCCCGGATCCCGACATCGCGAGCCGCGGTGATATCTCCATCCGAATCGCCGTAGTAAACCTTAATCTGCTTTTCCTTAATCCAGTTTATCTTGGTATTTTGCCCCGGTTGATCGCCGGCAAAGATCACGCTATTCATGCTGGCTGCCGGTATTGAGAAATCTTCTTGCAAGGTATTGGTAACGGTCTCTGTTTTAGTCGGGCTGCGGCCGGTAATGAAATAGATGCTGTCGCCGCGTTTAAGGTGCATGGCAATCAGATCTTTGCCCACCTGCTTGGGCATACTGAAGCTGTCCCAGCCGTTATTCATTTTCTCCCAAAATGCCGGATCTTTCAGATAGCTTTGATCTTGCGGAGAGAACTCTTTCTGCCCACGATAAAACCCTGGGCTCGAAAATAGCACCGTATCATCAATATCAAAACCGACTGCGATAGGAGGAATGCCCTGTAGGCTATTCTCAATCTGTGTCACCGAAACCCAGTGAATCGGCGCTTGGTGTGCCAGCTGTGCCACAGTAACACCGGCATTAAGAGGCGTATCTGTAGAGACTTTTGCCTGTGTCGATGGGCTTAAACTGATAACAAAAGCTAACGCACTGAGTGCAACCGCAATCTTTCGCATGGATATTCCTTTTATTTGTTATTTCTCACATTCACATCTGTGGGATATCTGATTAGGGTTTTGTCACATTCGCGTTTCATAGTATGCAGCAAATACAGCAGAAAACGTGCTCTGGTTCAAAATTGGTGGGCGTAATAAACCGACAAATTGGGAGAACTTCGCATATTGCGAGAAAAGTGACTGGCAGAAGCACAAAGAAAATAAAAATAGTGCTTGTACAGTATTGCGTTAACAGAATCTCGACTGTATAAATATACAGTATATTGTGAATGCGGAGGCGACCATGCGCATTGAATTAACATTGGATAAACGTAACAAGCTGCCAGACGGTGCTCTGGAAGCATTAAACCACGAATTTTCGAAACGAGTAAATCATATCTATCCTGATACCGCGGTACAGGTGCGAATGACTAACTCAAATACGCTAACCGTTATGGGCGGGCTGAAATCCGACAAAGAACGCATCGAGGAAGTCCTGCAAGAAACGTGGGAAAGTGCCGATGACTGGTTCGATAACGGATTTAGCGAATAACACGAATTCGCGGTGTAAACACACATTTTTACGTCGCAATAATAAGCCTAATTCATTGAATGATAATAGGCGATGAGTTCCATCTCCGTTAGCCATCGGCAATTCCTACGGATAGTAAAATACGTAGGCCGGGAGTCGCTTCCCGGCTTTTTTTTACCTATCAATCCACACAACGTTTTTCCTGCACCCATTATTTCGTTCGCGATGTGCAGCAAGGTCTTTCCACCGTAGGGATCAGCCTTTTTTGCATCAGCAGAATCATTGTTTTAACCATCAGCAAAGCAATCACGACGTTAGTGAAAACGAACATGGGAACCGCTAACGCCGCAAACAATCCATCTTGCTCGCCCACGCTTAAATGCAGAGCGGTGGTTGCGAGTGCTGAAATTCCGAATGAAAAGCTCCAAAAAGAAGCATTGAAAGGCTGTCTCATATACCACGGCATCAGCCGCAACATAAAAATAAGCTGCAACAGTCCATAGCCAAACAGCATCTTGGCAACAAAGTCTGTATGTCCGCCATTAACGCTGAGATAAGCACTGCATGCCACCAACGCCGGCGCAAGTTGAATACCCAGCGAAGTTCGTACCGGCTTAGCCATTTCGCCATGGCTACGCAGTCGATGTAGGATCGCGGGCTCCAAGCTCAACCATGAAAATACCCCCGCGCCGAAGAACATAATACCCAGATCGTGAAAGCCTAATGCGCCACATGCCATGGCACTGATAAAGTTATTGGCCACCGTGGGCAAGTATAAGCCTGGTGTCGTGGCCTCGGCCGGATGCTCTCCTTTCCACAGCCCTGCGCTTTGCCATGCGGCATAGCACAGTTGGACACAGGCACCGATCCCAAACATGATTTCAGCCAGAAGATGCGTTGGCGAATAATGTGCAAAGCCAATTGAAACCAACATTGTGGTGGCTGGGAATAAGCTAACGAAGCTTCCGGTCAGCGGATGACGCATTTCGGCTATCACTAACTGGGGATAACGCACAAGGCGATATATAAAAGCCAGCGCTAAACTGAGCCAAATCAACGTTGCTAGCCCAACTAAGCCTTCACCAATGAAAGGAGAAATGGGCCAAATGGTCGCCGCATAGCGCCAAGCAAAACCCATCCCGATGATGCCCAGCACCATTCCAAAATATCCTGCAGGGATATTGACCACCTGAGGCTCAGTGCGCTCAGCGGCGCTTTCTATAGAACTATTCATGAGAACTTTTACACAACTAAAACAAGACGCAGATTATAGCGGATGATCCCCTCGGTGTTTTCACTTTCATCCTACAAAACTGACAAAGTGTCATTTTTAATACGCTTTTCATCACCTCGCGCTGGATTTAGGTTATTTATCTGATTGTATTGGCATAAAAGGATGGACTAGGCTTAACTTAAACCCGTGGTTTAACTCGTCTTAATACTCTAGGACACATGCCGTAGGAGAACAGTAAATGAACAATGACAACCCAGAACATGCGATGACGTTTGGCGAGCTACTGGAACTGATTCACGATCAGCAACGTAGAATTAATATGCTGGAAACCGCATTTTCCTATTTAGCATTTGGACTCGAGGGAAAAAGCTGTCAATTATTGATCCACAGCTTGAAATTGGAGGCTAACAACCAAACATATGATACTAAGACGCAAGAATACTTCGCCAAGCTTGCAGAGCAGTTTGAGGTACGTAATTCCGGCGTCAGCGAGACAGCAGCAATCCCAAACAATGACAATATCTAGTCAGCTCTACGTTTGATAAATCACCAGAAAACATTTTTTTAACAAAACACACAAAAAATGCGTCATTTAAACAGTTAGATGCGTATACTGAAAATGCTCATCTAATGAGACACATTGATCCTGGTTAGTAGCTCACGACAGTCACTACGTTTTAGGGGGTCTTTATGAACGGAAAAGATGAAGTAATTCAGACACACCCAGTGGTTGGTTGGGATATCAGTACTGTTGATAGCTATGATGCTCTTATGATCCGCCTGCATTATCTTTCTTCACGCGATCAAGATCCTGAGAAAGCGGAAGTCGATCGCACTCTGTGGTTAACCACCGATGTTGCACGGCAGCTCATTGACATCCTCGAAGCCGGAATTGAAAAGATAGAATCCTCGGAATACCAAGACATTGATTATCTTAAACATTAGTACATTAACGCACCGCTAAAGCACCGCCCCTCACAAGGCGGTGTTTTTTTATGTATCGATTTTCCTCTGCCCCCCTGCAAAGGTTATCATCAGGTTGTAAAATAGATCGTAAATGTTGTTTAACCAGGCTGATTGCGCTGGATTCGTTTATTGCAATAAAGCTGGTGTACTCATGGAAAAACCATGACACGGAGGATCCCCTTATGAAATACGATTTAGCGATTGTCGGCTGCGGCTCTGTTGGTGCTGCCGCGGGTTATTATGCTGCGCTTTCAGGCTTAAAGGTTCTGATGCTAGATAGCCATACACCGCCCCATCGGCATGGTAGTCATCATGGTGACACCAGAATTATTCGCCATGCCTATGGCGAAGGTGAAAAATATGTTCCCTTAGTGCTACGCGCGCAGGAACTGTGGACCAAGTTAGAAGAAGTTTCAGCCGTACAGCTCTTTCATCGCAGCGGCGTGCTCAACATTGGGCCATCCAGTTCTGAATTCATGCGTAATGCCGAAAACAGCGCTACTCAGTTTGGGCTGACCGTAGAGAAAATGGATGCCGAGCAACTGCAAAAACGCTGGCCTGAGTGGTCCGTGCCTGATGGTTATATCGGCCTTCTAGAACCTAACGCCGGTTATTTAAAAGCTGAGCTCGCGGTGGGTATTCTCAATGAAAAAGCCGCAGAGGCCGGTGCTGATCTACACTTTAACTGTCAGGTGAATGCCATTACGCCTGAGGATAAGGGGGTAAAAATCACCACAGCTGAGGGCGAGTTTAATGCACATCGAGTTGCCGTTACTGCCGGAACATGGGCAAAAGCGTTGCTGCCGGAATTGCCAATAACCCCAGTACGTAAAGTATTCTCTTGGTATCAAGCCGATGGGCGCTATAGCGAAAACAATAACTTCCCTGCTTTTACGGTTGAAACGCCTGAAGGGGATCAGTTTTATGGCTTCCCATATAACAATGATGGTCTAAAATTGGGTAAACATAATGGTGGACAGCCCATTACCGTGCCCGAACAGCGCCGCCCGTTTGGCACTAATCCACAAGATGGGAGTGAAGTATTTGGCTTTTTACGCCAATTTCTGCCTGGCGTCGGCGTCTGTCTGCATGGTGAGGTTTGCACCTATGATGTCTCTCCAGATGAAGATTTCATTCTAGACTCACTTCCAGACTCGCCACAGATCAGTGTCGTGACAGGCTTAAGCGGGCATGGTTTCAAATTTGCTACCGTATTAGGTGAGATTATTGCGCTTCAGGCTGCTGGCCAACCCGTTCCATTCGATTTATCTCCTTTCAAAATAAGTCGATTTTAATTGCTCGCCCGCGAAAATTGCGGGCCAATAATTTAATCGCACAAACCATCAACTGTAATGGTTATTTTAGAATTGACAACTACATATTAAAAACACTAACTTATAGAGGTTAAATTTATATAAACCATATCACAAAACATAAGACGTTATTTTCAAGGATGATGAATGAACGTATTAGTTGTAGACAAGTGTCTCTATACACGACTAGGGATATCCTGTTATTTTTCTGAAGAAACAGGTATAAATATTCACCATGTGAATTCAGTGAATCAAGCTTTAGAGAAAAAAGATATACCTAATCCTGATATTATTTTAGTCAATCTAACTGATTATTGCCGTATCAATGAGCAAGACACCTCTCTGATAAGATTTTTCTCTCAGTATTCACACGTTAAAATATTCGTTTACCTCGATGCAGACTATCCGAATGGCACTAGACCTATCATATTAAACAGTCATGTATATATTATTAATAAACAAAAACTTACGTCACTTCTTGCTGTTTTTACTGATTTACATCAAAAACCAGACCTACATAAAAGCATACAGCAATACTTTGGCAACTACCCCGCATTGACAGACCGCGAAGCTTCCATAACCCAATATTGGATGGAAGAAATGCCGAACCACAAAATTGCACGTAAGTTAAATATCTGTGGACGAACTGTATATGTACATAAACAACACATCACCGAGAAAATGCATGTAAGGAATCGGCTCGAATTCTGCTATCTCTATAATGTCATTAAGTATGTCGTCTGCCCTGCCCCTTGCTTTATAAAATAAATACTGCGGTATGAAAAAGCCCGCGAATGCGTCGCGGGCTTTTTTTAAAAGAAAATGCTTTTCATAATATAATTCACAAAACAATAGTTTTATATTTACATCATAATTAATTAATAAGCATCTTTAATTTACAGTACTCTGGTTATTTTGTAAGACCAGCTCTTGTTCTTTTTTCTGGCGGCGTAAACGTAATTTGTTTATCAAGGCTTTCGCTTCAGCTTTGGTCGCTACCGCAGGCGCCGAACCACGCAGTGGCTTCCTCGCTGTTTCTCGCATAAACAGCACAGTGACAACGCCAATCACACCTGCCCCCATCAAATAATAAGCCGGAACCATTTGATTGCCCGTTGACGAAACCAGCCATGAAGTCATCAACGGAGTCGTTCCGCCAAATAATGAAACCGAAATATTAAAGCCTACCGCCAAAGCACTGTAGCGAGTTTGCGTAGTAAATAACGCAGGCAATGCTGATGGCATGGTGCCGCTAAAGCAGGTATGCAGCACCCCTAAAATCATCAAACCTGCAAATACTGCCCACATATTCCCTGTACCTATCAGCATCAGGGATGGGATAGCCAAGACGATTAAACCCAGCGCACCAAACATAATGACCGGCTTACGACCTAAACGGTCATTCCAATGGCCCCACAGCAGCGTCATTGGCATCATGATAAACATGACCACCATGATCAGCATTAAGCCACTGAGCTCGCTCAGACCCAGCACACCGGTCAAATAGCTCGGCATGTATGAGGTCAGCATATAATTAGATACGTTGAACAGCAGGACGAGGCCAATACACTTCAACATCTGCTGCCAATAGGTGCCCATCATTTCGAACAAGCCCATCTTCGGCTTACTTTCTTCAATGGCTTCCTGTTTTTCCATATGCTTTTGGAACGCAGGTGTTTCTTCAAGTTTCAAACGGATGTAAAGACCAAATAATCCTAACGGCGCAGCGATAAAGAACGGAATACGCCAACCCCATGCAAGCAATGTTTCTTCAGGCATGATCGCCGTCAGCCCCGTCACCAGCATCGCACCTAACAAATAGCCGCCGAATGTACCGAACTCTAACCAGCTCCCCATGAAACCACGGCGCTTATCCGTTGAATACTCAGCGATAAAGGTAGCAGCGCCACCGTACTCACCACCGGTGGAAAATCCCTGAACCAAACGAGCGACCAGAAGCAAAATGGGAGCCGCAATACCAATACTTTCATAGCTTGGGATCAGACCAATACAGAATGTTCCCACCGCCATCATGATCATGGTAAACGCCAATACCTTTTGGCGACCAATGCGATCGCCGAGCGGGCCAAACACCATGCCTCCGAGTGGACGGACCAAAAATGCTGCCGCAAAGGCGGCGAAGGTAGCGATCAACTGGGCTGCAGGGCTGCCGCTGGGGAAGAAGACTTTACCAATGGTCACAGCTAAAAAACTGTAAACACCAAAGTCAAACCACTCCATGGCGTTACCCAACGCCGCAGCGCCTACTGCACGCTTGAGCATGCTGCGGTCGACGATAGTAATATCGTCAACGGTCATTTCTGGTTTTTGATTTTTCTTTTGACTCTTGCGCCAAAACGCAAGATGGGATGAATGTGGCTGTGCATTAGCCACGCGCGTTTCTGACGCGAGAGTCTCTTTAGGATCGGTCATAGTTACCCTTGATGTGCATTGAATTAATTCTCAGCAGCACCATAGATTTCGCGTCCCCGTAATTACGGCTTAATCCCATTTTCGGATCGCAGCGTGAGGCGAGATCTATGCAGCAGCATTAACGAGAAGTCGTTAAAAGTTACCTATTTTTTGTCGTGTTATTTTCTGCTCCCTTAGCAGTTTTTTTATTTTCCATGACACCTTTACATATCTTTAATTTACACATTTTAGTGACTTCGGTCAAGTTTTTGACTTTTTGTCTAACACATCATCTCGGTAATTTACCGACGTCATCACATGCGGTTATTATTTAAAAATAACTTACTATTCATATGATTAGATTAAATTTTGTTTTATTCATGTTCGCTGTAAACCGGGTAAAACCGATGCTAAAACTGATGCTGAATAAGGCTTTATCACACACCGTTTTTAGCTAGGAAATTGACAAAAAAAGACAGACAATTAAGCCAGGTTTTCAAGGGGAATATATGTGGTAAATCCGACAGAAATATCATCTGCTGATTGTAGTTTTAGATATAAAAAATTATACTTTTTTCAATCTGCACTTTTGAGCTGCACGCATGTTTGACAAAATAATTCAGATGATTATTAACAACGTTCGAAATCATCTGATCTTTTATCTGGCCATTTCGTTATTACTCCTTCTGTTAGATATTTATCTTCTTTACTTCTAAAATCGCCTTCCCCCTCTTCCCACGAAGAGAGGGCTTCGTCACAGGCTATTTCTCTTCCACGCCCTCACCTAAAAGAACCGCAAAACGCGATCCCACAGGGGTAAGCTCTAGCAAGATTTTCACGACGATAGTTAATGGAACCGACAACAACATACCGATAGGGCCAAGCAGCCATCCCCAAAATATCAGCGACAAGAACACCACCAGCGTTGAAAGCCCCAAACCACGCCCCATCACTCGGGGTTCGAGAATGTTGCCAAACACCATATTAATGACGATATAACCCGACGCCACCATGACGGCATCGCCAAAACTATTGAACAACAGTGCCTGAATCACCGGTGGAACAGCGGCAATCACTGAACCAATATTCGGGATATAGTTCAACACAAAAGCCAATACGCCCCACATCATGGCAAAGCGAATCCCCATCAGGTGCAACATTAGCCAAACCACCACGCCAGTAATAACGCTGATACCGGTTTTCAACGCCAAATATTGGGTTACACCATCCAACGCCCGCTGAATACTTCCCATGCCCGCATCAGCATTGGAGAGTGACTTTCGTAGTTTGTAAGGAAGATGGGGAACTTCCATCAACATAAAAACGACCGTCATCAGCAGCAGGAATAAACTCGACATTGCCCCTGATAATTGAGTGACGATCCGCGTGGCCATATTCATCACCACTCCGGGATCAAAATGATTAGCTAATTCGATAGGTGAAAAATTCAGATTCAAGCGCTCGGCAATATGCTGTACCACCGCAAGCTTGTTGGCTAACATGCCGCGATACTGCGGTAACGTTCTGCTGAAATCGTTGAGCGAGGAGCCCAGCATACCAATCATCAGCGTCAGCAGCAGAATAATAATAACCAGTACCAGCCCAACTGCAGCTGCGCGTGGCAAGCGTAACCGCATAAGCCCCGTCACTAACGGGTTTAGAATAATGGCCAGAAACAGGGCCAGTAAAAACGGTACAATAATGTCAGACGCTGCTCTTACACCGGCTAACACGATAACCAGAGCCGCAGCCATAATCGCAATTCGAATACCCTGCGCGCTTAATACGGTTCGGGACATGGTGATTCCTTGTTGTCATATATCCTGATCGGTGCTTTCCGATCCTGTTGTTCGCATAATTCCTATCCAAGCCCTTGCTCACCCATCATTCTTCAGATGCTGTCTCTAGCCAGATACGGTCATTCTCTATAGATTATCGCAAGATTTTTTTGATCACTACCCACCCACTAAATTCAGAATATCAATATGAATAAGGTCATTGGTAGTGGTAATTAAATAATTGATTGTAATATATTTTACGTCAACATATTGATGGATACTCCATCCCATTGGCTAGAATCACGTATACTGGCGTTTTATTCTCTTTGATCCGGATCCCGAATGCTGTCGTTTAACCTCGATCGCCACGACTCTCTGTCGCTGCAAAAACAGATTTATCAGCAAATCCATACGGCGCTGCACAACGGAGTGTTAACGAACGGCGAACGCCTGCCTTCCATTCGTGAGCTCGGAGAAAAGCTACAGGTTTCTCGCAATACGATTACCGCCGTTTATGAAAAACTGGTCCTGGAAGGCTTTATTGCCAGTCGTCCCGGCGTGGGATACAACGTCATCCTTTCATCCCGGGTAGAGCTCCCCGAGTCTAAAACACCGCAAAGCGATTTAGACCATCCGCCCAGCGTTTTGCAGACTCAGGCTCCAGACACCTACGTTGACGTAGATAGCCCCATGTTTTTCAGCCTGGGTAATCCAGATGAATCCTCGTTTCCTTGGCAGCGCTGGCGCAGTTGGAATAACAAAGCCTCACGCAGTAAACATCTGTTGATGACGCGTTATCACCCACCGGCAGGTCTGATGTCGCTGCGACAAGAGTTGGTCAAATACTTGGCGAATGCACGCGGCATTCATACCGATGCAGATCACATCATCATCACCAACGGCGTCCAAGAAGGTTTAGCCCTGATTGCGCGCACGCTATTAACGCCGCAAGAGCATATAGCCGTGGAGTCCCCCTGCTATTCCGGCGCGTGGAATTTATTTAGTAGCTGCACCCCGCATATTCACGCTATTCCGGTAGATGATTTTGGGTTGCAAACCCAAGGCCTGCCAGACCAGCAGTGTGCGCTAGCCTACGTGACACCGTCACATCAGTATCCTGTAGGTGGAACATTGCCGCTAGAACGACGCAAAATGCTGTTGGACTGGTCGCGGCGCTCAAACGCCTACGTGATTGAAGATGATTACGACACGACGTTTCTCTACGGCACACAGCCGCTTCCGGCGTTGAAATCATTGGAAAATGCGAACAACGTTATTTATCTCAGCAGTTTTTCGAAAACGCTGGGACCCGGCATGCGCATTGGTTTTATGGTATGTCCAGAGCGGTTAGTTGCACCAATTCTTAATCTAAAAGCGCTGTGGAATCACGGTGCCAGCTGGCTGTATCAGCAATTCCTCGCCGACTTTATGCACGATCAGGGTTATCACCGCCATTTGCGCAAACTGGAAATCGAATATGGCGCACGCCAAAAATTATTACGTGAAGGCCTAATGACGCTATTCCCCAGTGCCACGCTGCTAGGCACCTCGTCGGGCCTGCACATCACGTTAAAAACGTCACTATCGGCCCACACCGTTAGTCAACTGCGTGAACGCTGCCTGCGAGAAGGCGTACGTTTTGATACCTTAGGTAGCATGTGCAATGGATCAGAGAACGCCTATCTCGCAGAAAATCAGGATACGCTGATGCTGTTTGGCTTTAGCGCATTGTCGCAGGGACATATTCGGTTAGCATTAGAGATTATTGGCAAAGCCTGCCGGGAGCTGAGTATTTCATCCACCGGCAAAGCTTAACTGCGGCTATTTGTGCGGGTTATTCGTCGCGGCCAGGAATGCGTAAGCGAAGGGGCTTACTGCGTGACTTGTTGAAAATCATATTGCCATTTTCACGTCCGGCACGGCGAGCCCGCTGCTCTTCAACCGGCAGCGCTCGTTCCTCTTGGCATTCAGAACTACAGCAACCGCTGTATTTCTCTGCGCAGGACACACATTGAATAAATAGCAGATGACAACCGTCGTTCAAACAGTTGGTGTGCGTATCGCATGGTGTCCCGCACTGGTGACATTGAGAGATAATATCGTCGGTGATGCGTTCGCCCATGCGCTCGTCAAAGACAAAATTTTTGCCAATAAACTTCAGCGGTAATCCCTGCTCACGGGCACGGCGAGTGTATTCGATGATGCCACCTTCCACATGATAAACATTATTAAACCCGTTATGCAGCATATAGGCGCTGGCTTTTTCACAGCGTATCCCACCGGTGCAATACATCACGATTTTCTTATCTTTATCCTGCTGTAACATATCTACCGCCATCGGCAGCTGATCGCGGAAAGTATCCGAAGGCACTTCTAACGCATCGGTGAAATGCCCAACCTCATACTCATAGTGATTGCGCATATCCACAAACACCGCATCAGGATCATCCAACATCGCATTCACTTCAGCCGCTTTTAGATATTGACCTACGTTGGCAGGATTAAAGCTAGGGTCATCAATACCATCGGCAACAATTCGCTCACGTACTTTCATACGCAAAACCCAGAACGATTTTCCATCATCGTCTAGCGCCACGTTCATTCTTAACCCGTCGAAATCAGGGTGCGCCTGATACAACGCGCTTTTCATCGCTTCGTAGCGGCTTGCAGGAACGGAAATCTGTGCGTTAATCCCTTCATGAGCGATGTAGATACGGCCGAACACACCGAGATCGCGAAACGCAATGTAGAGAGCGTCACGAAACAGCTGTGGCTCTTCGATTCGGCAGTATTTGTAGAATGAAACCGTGGTGCGCGGCTCAGTTTCGGCCAGCATCTTGGCTTTTAATTCTTGGTTGGATATTTGGTTATGTAACACTGGCATGGTGTTCATTTCCTCAATGTTAGTTTTTCAGATTCTCACAGGCTCATCGGGCATATAATCCGAGGCCGCCCCATAGGGCGGCGATTATGGATATTCATTGATGAATAATCCACCGACAGACCGTGTGGTTATTTAAAAAATAGCTAACAAAAAGATAAATAAATGTTGCTGGGTGCTTATTCATCCTCACGTGATTGGGGATAATGAACAATATTGTAGAATTTAGCGGCTTGATTGCTCGTATTGCGATAGCTGTGTATTTGGTCAGCTACAAAGCGCAATGGCTTGCTGGTGGTCACCGCCTGCCATACGCCTTTCACCTGCACTTCGATTTCGCCATCGATCATGAGAATGTCTTCAATAACCCCTTGCTCGTGCGCATAGGAGTTGTGAATGCATCCCGCGTGCAAGGTGATAAGAAGCACTTCATAGCCCAACTGGGCATCAAAACTGAGTTGAGTCTGAGCAGTAATTGCCTCATCTTCATGATGCAAACTTAGCATAGGCTCTTCATCCACCAGCTGCGGAGGTAAAAATTCACTGAAGGAAGCCTGTAGCCCGCTAGAGATCCGCCACAGGGTGACCACGGTTGGGCTCGATTCGCCACGCTCTATTTGCCCAAGCATAGCCTTGCTCACCCCCGTGGCCTGCGCCGTTTTATCTAGACTCCATCCGCGCCGTTGACGCAGTTCACGCAACGTTTTTCCAATATGAAGAGCAAGATCGGTCATGATTTATTCTCATTGGTGTTGTGCGTTATAACGCACAATGCTAATCTTGTTTCGTGCGCTATAACGCACAAGGCGGTGAAAAGTTTATCCTACTACAAGCCATTCACCAATCCTGATACATAAAAAACTCGGACTTACCCATGCAGGCTATTGTCTACGGCGTGATCTCATCCCTTTTCTTCGCCTTCACTTTTATTTTCAATCGTTCTATGGAAATTGGCGGCGGCGACTGGATGTGGAGTGCCAGTTTACGATTTTGGTTTATGGCACCAATGCTATTGGTGCTTGTCGCCCTGCGCGGCCAGCTACGCCAAAGCCTTGCTCATCTGCGACAGAATATCCGCCCCTATTTGCTGTGGAGCACGCTGGGCTTTGGGCTGTTTTATGCGCTTGTTACGTTGGCGAGCGCCTATGGTCCCGGCTGGTTAGTGGCGGGGACGTGGCAAATTACTATTATTGCAGGATCGTTGCTGGTGCCTTGGCTGGGCGCAAGCGGTGAGCCTAAGCATAAAATTCCGTGGTTTGGACTACGTTGGTCACTGCTGATCTTACTCGGTATTGCGCTGATGCTGTGGCAACAAGCTGAACATATCAGCCTGTTTCAGGCGCTGGCGGGGCTCATCCCCGTGGTTATCGCCGCATTTTTGTATCCTCTTGGCAACCGCAAGATGATGAATATTTGCCACCATAATGTGGATACGCTGCAACGCGTATTGAACATGACCCTCGCCAGTCTGCCATTTTGGTTGGTGATTTCGTTAGTGGCTTGGTCACGTGTTGGCCTTCCTTCCGCGCCACAGGTCGAGCAATCCGTATTGGTGGCGCTGTTTTCTGGCGTTATTGGCACCCTGCTTTTCTTTGCTGCAACCAACCGCGTGCGTAATGATCCCTCGCAGCTTGCCGCCGTGGAGGCCACACAATCAGGCGAAGTATTGTTTACGCTGCTGGGCGAGATGTTTTTCCTCGGTGCTGCGCTGCCTTCCCCCGTTTCTCTGCTCGGTATTACCTTAGTTATTTTAGGTATGATTGCGCACAGCATGGCTTCTAAGCAAATAAGAGGCTCAGGCAAAACGCGGATCCGACGCAAAGCGAGCCACCAAGAAATCGAGAAACGCGCGTAGGGAGACGGGCAGAAACTGGCGCGACGTGTAAACACCATATATTCCCAGATCTTCTGGCTGATATTCAGGCAGGATCTCAACTAATTGCCCATCTGCGAGCAATTGATTCACCAAATAACGCGGCAACAAGCTGATGCCAAAACCACGCAGCGTTGCCGCCGTTAACACCGTTGCACAATTAGCACTTAAATTGCCGCTTATCGGCACCGTGATGGATTCCCCTTGATAGACAAAGCCCCAATGGTGATGAGCGTAGTATTCATGCGTCAGGCAGTTATGTTCACTTAAATCCGTAATTGTTTGCGGTAACGCATGGTGTTCGAAATAGCGAGGAGCCGCACACAATACCGAATGACAGGTTCCCAAGCGGCGAGCAATCAGGTTGTGATCCAGCTGATTCGTAATGCGGATTGCCAGGTCGATACGTTCATCCACTAGGTTAAGCGTTTTTTCTTGGCGGCAAATATCAATCTGAGCAACCGGATTGAACGTCAGGTAGTCACACACCGCATCGGTAAGAAAGGCCTGTATCAGCGACTGGCTGCTCGTGATACGTAACAAGCCTCTCGGTTGCTGCTGACTATTATCAACCACCTGCTCAATCTCTTCGCTTAACAACAGCAACGCTTTACAGCGCACAAGAACCTCTTCGCCGGCGCTGGTTAGGCTTTGGCTGCGCGTAGTTCGATGCAACAGGCGGCCACCAATCCACTGTTCTAAGTCTGCCAAATAGCGTGAAACCATGGCTCGCGAAAGATTCAGCTTCTCTGCGGCGCGACTCAAACTCCCCTGCTCAACGACGCAAACAAAAACCCGCATCGCACTGAGTCGATCCATATGTTCTCTCCTACGATTTGCTCGATTTGGTAAACAGTATGTCTACTATTCTGGCCTATTTCTTTCAACGATTGCTGAATATACTTCCAAACAGTAATAATTCACATTAATAATAAAGGCCTGTCTCATGCAACCATCCATCGCGGTTAAACCTCTGATTTTGTCGTTAGTTCTCTCCACCAGCGCCTTTGCAGCACAGGCTAAAGCGCTTGAGCTACAAACCTATAACCCGGGTGCGACCAGTCTGTTTCCGGTCTCTTCTGAATTAATTGTTGGCGATAAAGAAGCTGTGCTAATTGATGCACAATTTGAGAAAAAAGACGCTAATGCGCTGATCGACATGATCAAAAAGAGTGGCAAAACCCTGACCACAATTTATATCAGCCACGGCGATCCTGACTTCTATTTTGGCTTACAAACGCTAGCAGCGGCCTATCCGCAGGCTAAGATTGTGGCAACTCAACCTACCGTTGACCATATCAAAGCGACTCAAAACGCCAAGCTTCAGTATTGGGGCCCAATGATGAAAGATCAGGCGCCAACAAAAATCATTACGCCAGAAGTCCTTCAGGGCAATGAAATCACGCTTGAAGGCCAAAAACTGATTATTGAAGATCTCGATAGTGCCTCACCAGACCGTACCTATGTCTGGATCCCCTCACTCAAAGCCGTAGTAGGTGGAGTATTAGTTTCAGCCAATCAACATATTTGGACTGCCGATACCCAAACGAAGGCCTCGCGTGAAAACTGGATTAAAGCGTTAGATCGCATGCAGGCGTTACACCCTCAAACGGTGGTTCCTGGCCATTATTTAGGAACACCTCCGAAAGGTGACGCCGCAATTGTATTTAGCCGTGACTATCTGAAAAAGTTTGAACAGGTTTTAGATACTCATAAAACCTCTGCGGGTGTGATCGACGCTATGCAAAAGGCTTACCCTAGCCTGAAAGATGGTGAAAGCCTTAATTTAAGCGCGAAAGTGAATACCGGCGAAATGAAGTGGTAATATTTCAATTATTTTGATGTTGTTTATCAATGTTATCCGGTTACTTGCGGGGGCAGAGTGCCGGATAATAACCATACAGTTTAGCCAAGAAATTTTACTTTTCCGGTGCTCGTTGGCACCACCTCTACAAAGGATGTAAGTATGCTCACCTCGCTGAATCAGGCTTTCACACGTTTAACCGATCACCCAGACGGTGGAAAACTATTGCTGCGTCTCACCTTTGGCCTATTGATGCTGTTTCATGGCGTTGCCAAAATCGAACACGGCGTTGGCTGGATTTCTGAGATGCTACAGGCACAGGGTTTACCTGGGTTTGTCGCCTATGGTGTATTTATTGGCGAAATCGTTACGCCAGTGCTGATGGTTTTGGGCATTTTCACCCGCCCTGCGGCCCTGATTTACGCCGTTAACCTGCTGGTCGCCACCCTGATGGTCGGTACCGGCAAGTTCTTTACCCTGACCAACGTCGGTGCTTGGGGACTGGAAAATGAAATGCTGTATTTCATGGGTGGCATCATCATCATGTTGCTAGGCAGTGGACGTTACTCTATCGTCAGTAATCAGGCCCTGCGTTAATACTGCAATTACTCCCCTTACCGCTCGCTTAATCTGCCCTACCCAAAAGCGCTATTTGAGGATTTCAAATAGCGCTTTTGCAAAACATCCCTTCTTAAAGTCATACACCTCAAGAAAGCCATTTGTCGTCAAAAGCCCTGTGCCATAGAGATTCACAGCGGAAAAACCGTACCATTAACGATGTTTACCCTGCTTTACACCTCATTTTCGTTACAAAAATCCAAATAACTGTTCACAAAACAACGATTTTGATGATAAAAAGATGACCACGCCTATAAATCTATGTTAGTTTCCAAATCCCGTATTATTAATGAATACTCGAATAACATGGCAAAAGCCAAACTGTTCATTAATAAATACTATAAATACAATGAGTTAAATATTAAGTTTTTAAGTTATCAATCATACGCTCTCGTTCTTTGCGTATAGTTAATGGGAATACAACATGCAATCCTCTGATAAAACACAGCAAGGCCGTACTTTCCTCGGTCATCCCTATCCACTCGGGTCATTGTTCTTTACCGAGATGTGGGAACGCTTCTCCTTTTACGGGATCCGCCCGCTGCTTATCCTGTTTATGGCCGCCAGTGTTTATGAAGGCGGAATGGGCATCCCACGTGAGCAAGCCTCGGCTATCGTCGGTATTTTCGCCGGTAGTATGTATCTGGCAGCGCTGCCGGGTGGCTGGTTAGCCGACAACTGGTTAGGTCAACGTCGCGCTGTTTGGTATGGTTCGATTCTGATTGCGCTGGGCCATCTAGCCATCGCGCTTTCTGCGCTGTGGGGCAATACCCTATTCTTCGTGGGTCTGCTTCTTATCGTTCTGGGAACCGGTCTATTTAAAACCTGTATTTCGGTCATGGTGGGCACCCTTTATAAAGACGGCGACACGCGCCGCGATGGCGGATTCTCACTGTTTTATATGGGGATTAACCTCGGTTCATTCATTGCGCCGCTGGTAACCGGTTTGCTCGTGGGTGAAAAAGGCTGGCATTGGGGCTTCGGTATTGGTGGACTAGGCATGCTGGTTGCGTTGCTGATTTTCCGCTTCTTCGCTGTTCCTTCCATGCGCCGCTACGATCGTGAAGTCGGTTTGGGATCGAGTTGGAACCATGCCGTTGTTGAACGCAAAAACGTTGGTCGCTGGATTTCTGTCTTAGCCGTGATTGCCATCGTTTTGATTGGCCTGCTGGCAAACGATGTCATTCCCATTAACCCTGTCTTAATTGCCAGCGTGATGGTATACGTCATCGCCGCTTCCGTGACGCTGTACTTTGTGTATCTGTTCGCCTTTGCAGGATTAGCATCGGAAGAGCGCGTTCGTTTGCTGGTCTGCTTTATTTTGCTGGTTTCTGCGGCCTTCTTCTGGTCCGCATTTGAGCAGAAGCCGACCTCATTCAACCTGTTTGCCAATGATTATACCCAACGCCAGTTTGGTGATTTTGAAATCCCAACGGTATGGTTCCAGTCACTGAACGCCCTGTTTATCATCATCCTTGCGCCGCTGTTCAGCTGGTTATGGCCTGCGCTGGGCCGTCGCCAAATGCAACCAAGCAGTATGGTGAAATTTGTTATCGGTATTCTTTTTGCCGCCGCAGGTTTTGGCATCATGATTTTGGCCGCGCAGGATGTATTGGCCACCAGCCAATCTGTATCGCCGTTCTGGCTTGTGGGAAGTATTCTGCTACTCACGCTGGGTGAACTTTGCCTAAGCCCAATCGGGCTGGCGACCATGACATTACTGGCTCCCGATCGGATGCGCGGTCAGGTGATGGGGCTATGGTTCTGTGCGAGCTCCCTGGGTAACCTTGCTGCGGGCTTGATCGGCGGTCAGGTTAAAGCTGACCAGCTTGATATGCTGCCAGACCTATTTGCGCGCTGCTCTATCGCACTGGTTATTTGCGCCGCTGTACTAACGCTGCTTATTTACCCAGTGCGTCGCATGATGAAAAACGTCGAAATCTAATATCGACCATTTCTCAATCAGTTCATATTCCAAGGCACCCTTTCAGGGTGCCTTGCTGTATCTGCGACCACGATCGCAGTCACATCCCGACACCCTATTTCCACAGATTTACATTTGTCATACTAAAAACATGGTAAAATGCGCCTGCATTAGGGGTTGAGCATTCCTAAGCGGTATTTAAAAAAGAATCTCTTTGTCAGTATGAACATCAATAAGCGATAAATTGATGTGCGGTATCTCCGAAACTTCATGCCATTTAGCTTACAATGAATAGACTTGGGCTGAGCGTTTTAGAGCGGATAGCATACGCAGTTATTAAGGTAGAGTAATGGAAGTAATCAAAGAGATCCTACACGCACTGTGGGAACAAGATTTCAGTGTGCTAAGCGATCCCAAAATGATTTGGGCAATTTACGGTATTTTGTTCACTACGCTGCTACTGGAAAATGGGCTTCTTCCTGCCGCATTTTTACCGGGTGATAGCCTGCTGTTACTGGCTGGTGCGTTAATTGCCAAAGGTGTACTACCCTTTTTCCCCACCCTAAGTGTGTTAGTCATCGCATCGAGTCTCGGATGTTGGATGAGTTATATCCAAGGCCGTTGGCTTGGCGATACTAAACTGGTTCAGGGATGGCTTGTACAACTTCCCGCGCATTATCACCAGCGTGCTTACCATATGTTCCATAAGCACGGATTAGTCGCTCTACTCGTGGGCCGATTTTTAGCATTTGTGCGTACCATTTTGCCTACCATTGCAGGTATTTCTGGCTTGAAAAATGCGCGATTCCAAGTGTTCAACTGGCTCAGTGCGCTGTTGTGGGTTTGTTCTGTCACCGGCGTGGGATTAGCCATCAGCTATATTCCGTTTGTTAAGCGCCATGAAGATCAGGTGATGACCTGCTTAATGATTTTACCGATTGTGCTGCTAGTGAGTGGATTGGTGGGTACGATCGTGGTAGTAGTACGCAAAAAACGCCAAACGCCCGCTCAATAAATTCCGCCAATTGTCCTGTAAGGCATCGTTGCAACTGCCTTACAGGACAGCATATCTTTTAGAAACCTTCGTAACGCAGCAGCTCCGCTTTTAACTCCGCGTAGGGTGCGAAGAGTTTTGCTGCCGGTATTAGCCGCTGGCCCTGCTCTCCTACGACGATCAATGCAGGAACTCCGTTAATATTGTGTCTATCTAACAATGTTTGCGTGTCACGCAGGCTATGTTCGTAATGACGCAACAGCTCTTCGGTGGGGCGAGCCACCGCTAATGCTTCGCTCTCAAAACCTTCCCGCTCCAGAATCTCAACCACGCTTTTACTGCTAGTGTTATCAAGTCCGTCAACATACCGTGCTTTTTGCAACGTTTTAAGCACATCACCAGCGCGCTCTGGCTCAAGGGTGTTGGCAGCAATCACCGCTAACGTCGAGGCAAAGGAATCAAACACGCCGCCCTGATGTAATACGTTTTCTCGATACGCCTCGCTAAATACCTGCCCTGTCGATGATTCAATACGCATGTCATTTTGCCAAGCATATTGGGCAAACTCCGGCGTCATATCACGTGCGCCTTCACGGGCAAAAAGCCCAGTGGGACGAAACGTTACGTTAAAATCGCTATCCTTAACCAGTTGGCTAATTTTCGGTGAAGCACCGTAGCACCAGCCACAAAGCGGATCAAAAAGATAAACGAGTTCTCGGATCTTCATCAGCACTCCTTGGTGTTGTTCAGCTCGTAGCACCATTGATACTGCGATAAACATAATGTGTGATCGTGATTCTGCCAAGTCGCGGCAGGACGATATAATCTAAGTCTGGCTCAAAATCAGAGACTTGCCACCCTATTCCACTCAGTTAGCGTCGAGCGAACATCAAATAATGTTAAAGTTCGATACTGCGAATGCTTTTATTACGACGAGATTTTTTAGGTTTGATATCCGGATCTGAGTAGTATGACCACAAGAACAGCAATATCCCGCCAGCCGCTAAACCTGCGCCAACCCAACCGGTAGACGACCATCCAAACCCTGCGGCAATGCTTACACCACCGAGCCAAGCGCCCAAAGCATTTGCGATATTGAAAGCGGAATGATTTAAAGCCGCCGCCAAGGTTTGTGCATCTTCAGCAACGTCCATCAGGCGGGTTTGTAAGGCAGGAACCAGAGCAAAACTACCGCCGGTGAGCAACACGACCAATACGGTGGCCCATGCAATATCCGCCACCAAATAGAACGTCGTAAGAATAACCACGTTCCAAATTAATACACCAACAATCGTGCCCATCAAGGAACGGTCTGCCAAACGAGAGCCAAAGATATTCCCTAAAATCATACCCACGCCAAACACAATCAGCACCAGAGGCACACTCGCCGGTGACATCCCAGTTTGATGAATAAGCGTGGGTGCAATGTAGCTAAACACAGCAAATAGGCCACCAGAGCCCACCGCGGCGATACCGAGCGTGAGCCAAACCTGCTTGCGCTTGAGCGCACCCAACTCACGCAGCGGGCTAGCGCCTTCCTCAACCTTATCTTTTGGCAGCCATAACATGACGAGCAACGCCGTTAGCGCCCCAATCACACCCACCATCACAAACGCTGCACGCCAGCCCATCAGCTGACCAATCCACGTTGCCAGAGGTGAACCTAACAGAGTAGCCAACGTCAGGCCTAGCATCACCCGTCCCACCGCTTTCGCGCGTTGCCCAACACCCGCCATCGATGCGGCCACCAGCGATGCCACACCAAAATAAGCCCCGTGAGGCAATCCACTGATAAAGCGAAACACCATCAGATTTCCATAGCTAGAACTCAATGCGCTCGCAATATTGCCAACTGCAAACAGCACCATCAAAAGCAGCAGTAATGTGCGGCGAGAAAGTCGCGCGGCCAAAGTCGCAATCACCGGTGCTCCGATCACCACGCCCAGCGCATAAATACTGATCACGTGCCCTGCCTGCGGAATAGAGATCGCCAAATCCTTTGCGACATTCGGCAGCAAGCCCATAATGGCAAACTCGCCGGTACCAATACCAAAACCACCGACAGCGAGCGCGAGTTCTGCCCCGCGTCGATGAGCAATGGGTGATGGTGCCGCTGACGGCGTTGATGTAGACATAGCTACCTCTAATATCTGAAAAATTTCTGACGCTCAAGGCGCAAGAAAGCGTGATTTGAATCACATAATTAAGTGAGGAGAGCAGGATACCGAAGCTCACATTCAGCAGCCACTACTTTGTTAATTTTTCGTTGAATTTAGAATGAGCACTGTCAGGATAGAATAAATGTCGGCGTAGCCGCGATGGTTCAAAATACAAAACACCATGACGTGCTCATCTGCACAGGTTAATATTCCCGCAACTTAACCCATGAATTTTGGACAGGACGTTCGTGCCGCGACTCTATCAGTTCGATCAACATCTCATGCGCGCTCATCATGCGCCAGAGCTTACGGGAATACGCCGCTTTATTATTGAATTCTTCTATTTTGGAATAAAAGAAGCGCGTGCTTGTCTCTTCGTTGGCCTGTTCTTTATCGCTGTCTTCTGCGTGCCTCGCGGTGGTTTTTTGCATATAGCCCGCTATGACCTTTTATTCATCATCGCGATCTTAATTCAGCTATGGATGGTGATGAATCATCTTGAAACATGGGATGAACTTAAAGCGATTACCCTTTTTCACGTAGTCGGCTTTGCTCTTGAAGTGTTTAAAACCTCAGGCAGCATTCAATCTTGGAGCTATCCTGATTTTGCCTATACAAAACTGCTTGGCGTACCACTTTTCGCCGGGTTTATGTACGCCGCGGTAGGCAGTTTTATTATTCAATCATGGCGACTATTCGACCTCAAAATTCGCCATCATCCCCCTTATTTTCTCAGCACCACAGTCGCCCTGCTGATATATATCAACTTTTTTACCCATCACTATATTGGTGACTATCGTTGGTATATCACCGCCTTTGTTATCGGCATCTATGCGCGGAGCATAGTGGTTTTCACCCCTTACGATCGCGAACGAAAAATGCCATTACTGTTGGCCTTTGTCCTTATCGGCTTCTTTATCTGGCTCGCCGAGAATATCAGCACCTTTTTTGGTATTTGGAAATACCCTAATCAGCTTGGAGCGTGGTCTGCGGTACACGTTGGAAAGTGGAGTTCATGGGCTCTGCTGGTCATCATGACATTCACGATTACCACCTATCTTAAAGATATCAAACGACGGATCCATATTGCGCAGTAGCGCAAACGCTCTTTGATTAAATGAAAAAAAGCCCACGGAATCACTCCCGTGGGCTTTTTCATCACATCACGCTTAGAACAACGTGAATGCAATCATTCCGACGACGCCACCCACGGTGCCCAGAATAGTTTCCATTACGGTCCACGTTTTCAACGTTTGCAGTTCGTTAGCGCCGGTAAATTTACCGAACAGCCAGAAGCCCGCATCGTTCACGTGGCTCAATACAATCGAACCACCTGCAATACAGGTAGCCAGCGCCGCGAGTTGACCACCGTTCAGACCAAGCTGAGTGGTAACCGGTAAGACCAAGCCTACCGTCGTTAAGCATGCAACGGTTGCAGAACCTTGGATCACACGCACTGCGGCCGACAATACAAAACACGCAACCGCAATCGGTAAACCGGCACCAATCAATGCATCACCCAGCGCAGGGCCAACGCCTGAATCGACGAGAATTTGTTTAAATACGCCGCCCGCACCGGTCATCAGCAGGATAATCCCCGCTGGTTGAATCGCCGCAGAACAAATAGACATGATCTGCTCTTTGCTCATGCCGCGTGGTTTTGCCAAGCCGTAGATAACCACCAGACAGGCGATCAGGATCGCGGTAAATGGATGACCGATAAACTCTAACCAATCATATAAATTTGTATTTGGTGTTACGAAGCGTGCACCAATGGTTTTCATCCCTACCAACACCAGCGGGCAAAGCACCAACGCCAAGCTCAGGCCAAATGAAGGCATGTTTGATTTATCTAATACCGGTGCATTTTCTTCTTCTGGCATTGGCCAGCTAACACGTTTGCTGATGAAGTTACCAAACAGAGGACCCGCCAGCAGCATCCCCAGAATCGCCGCCACCAGACCAATCGCAATCATCCAGCCAAAATCTGCATTCATCTGTGCAGCTAACAACATCGGTACCGGCCCTGGCAACAAGAATGCAGCCGCGCTCGCAACACCGGCGAACAGCGGGATCGCCATTTTTACCACATTGCCGTTAGTACGACGTGCTACGGCAAAAACCACACCAATCAACAGCACAATCGCCACGTCAAAGAATAGCGGCAGCGCACACACCAAACCGGCAATACCCAGCGCATAATGAGCGCGTTTCTCACCAAAGCTTTTCAGCAAATGGGCTGCAATCTGGTC
Organism: Hafnia sp. CBA7124; assembly: GCF_002355555.1. Classification (NCBI taxonomy): domain Bacteria; kingdom Pseudomonadati; phylum Pseudomonadota; class Gammaproteobacteria; order Enterobacterales; family Hafniaceae; genus Hafnia; species Hafnia sp. CBA7124. Next base: position 2,623,735 of record NZ_AP017469.1, read on the forward strand.
TAACGCCCCTGTCTCATGCAGGATTTTGCCAAACATCGCACCAAGAGCCACCACGATAGTCAGGAAGCCCAGTGTGCCGCCCATACCATCCTGCATGGCCTGAGTAATTTTACTCAGCGGCATGCCAGAAAAAATACCTGCGCCAATCGACACCAGCATCAGCGCGACAAAAGCATGCAAACGCGCTTTCATCACTAAAAAAAGGAGAAGCAGTACAGAGCCGACAGCGGTGCCGACAAGAGTCATGGTATCCACAGAATTATCCCTGATTAGAACGTTGTTGGATGTGTTTCAACGTGTCAGCAATGACGGCGTCGAGCGGTTGATTAATATCAATGGCACAAACATCCTGTTCGTCTGAATCAGGCACTTCCAGCGCCTCAAATTGGGAAACCAACATCTGAGGTTTAAAGAAATGCCCTTTACGTGCTTTCATACGGGATTCGATAAGATCAAAATCGCCATCCATATACACAAAAGAGAGATTTCCATTACCTTCACGTAAACGGTCGCGGTAGCGTTTTTTCAGTGCGGAGCACACGATGATTGAAACATCGTTGGTGCGTTGCATGGCAAATGCGGCATCGTTCAACGCACTCAGCCAAGGAGCACGATCTTCGTCGTTCAACGCATGCCCTTCTGACATTTTGTTAATGTTGCTGCGTGGGTGCAAAAAATCGCCATCTAAAAAGCCACACGATAATTTTTGGGACACCGCACTCGCAACGGCCGATTTGCCGCTGCCCGATACGCCCATAACCACATACACGTAATGGGGCTTTTGTGTGTTTTTCATTGACTGGCTCCAGACATTTAGTGTTTTGTTGACGCTGGCATGCAAACCCCACGTCGATGTTACCGGTAATTGTTATCGGTAACATTGTCAGCCCCTTTACATAAACTTGCAATGTGAGCCAGCGCACAAAACTTTCTTGTGTGATCTATATCGCAATTTTAATTAGCGTCAGAACAATCACCATGAGAAGAAATAACAGGAATGCAACAGATGAAGGAGTAAAAACAATTTCATTAATGTTATTATTCAGTCATGAAATCAGTTAATTAGCGCGAAGAATCGGAGATTAAAAGAGCGCCAAAGCGCTCATTTTGAAGGGGGATGTGGGATGAAAATCAGAAATAGCTACTGCCCGTAATAGGCATTTTCGCCATGCTTACGTAAATAGTGTTTATCCAGCAACGTTTGCTGCATATCCGGTAACTGAGGGCTTAGTTGCTGCGAGAAAATCCCCATATAGGCAACCTCCTCAAGCACAACGGCGTTATGCACCGCATCAATGGGATCTTTGCCCCAAGCAAATGGCCCATGAGAATGCACCAAAACCGCAGGCATCTGTTCAGCATCAATATGACGCTCTTGAAACGTCTTAACAATCACCTGCCCTGTTTCCCATTCATAGCTATGCTGAATCTCTTCAGGCGTCATTAGCCGGGTACAGGGAATGTTTCCGTAATAGTAATCAGCATGGGTTGTGCCCCAAGCAGGGATGTCCCGCCCCGCCTGAGACCAAATCGTTGCATGGCGTGAGTGCGTATGCACAATTCCGCCAATATTCTGAAAAGCTAAATACAGACCACGGTGGGTTTCAGTATCCGAAGATGGCTTCCACTTTCCCTCCACCACCGCGCCTGAGACCACATCGACTACCACCATATCTTCAGCGTTCATACCTACGTATTCGACACCAGAAGGCTTAATCACCATCAGCCCCGTAGCACGATCGATGCCGCTGACGTTTCCCCAAGTAAATGTGACCAACCCATATTTGGGCAGCGCCAAATTTGCGGCCAGTACCTGCTGTTTCAGTTCTTCGAGCATAGCTTCTCTCCCCACGTTGATAGCCTATTGTCCAGAACATGGCTCATCGCGGGTATGGGAAAACTGGCTACAAATCACTGGGGAATTGGCTAAATAAGAGGAATTGAGAGCATGCGCAACCGCATCGATAGCACTATTCGTTCATAGGAATAATTCAAAATAAGAATATTTACCTATTTTGAATTTAGCAAATAAATATACTAATCCACATAGATATCACGGCAGTCAGCAGAATTATATTTCACTGATACGGCCAATACCAAGCATTACATTCTGGATTAACAATAACCAACAGCTAATTTTCTGCACGAAGCATGTCCTATACTTATATGGAAATATAATCGTCAGAAGCTTAAAAGGAGTAAGTGATGAATACAACAATGAAACGTTTTGCAGCGGCAGCACTGGCAGTGACGCTGGTTGCCTCTCTAAGTGCTTGTTCAAACTGGTCTAAACGCGACCGTAACACCGCGATTGGTGCTGGTGCTGGGGCCTTAGGTGGCGCTGTTCTTACCGATGGCAGTGCGTTAGGTACCGTGGGTGGTGCCGCTGTTGGTGGGATCATCGGCCATCAGGTTGGCAAATAATACGACTTCTATGATTTATCTGTGGGCTGATTTTTATATCAGCCCATTTTTTATTCAAAGAACAAAACGGCTAATCAGCCACCGGCTAACTTTACCTTGTGACCTTTGGCCTCAAGTAGTTGCTTCAGCAAATCCCTCTTGTCACCTTGAATTTCAATCACGCCATCTTTCACTGCACCACCGCAACCGCACTTCTTTTTCAGCTCAGCAGCTAGGGTCTGCAAAGCTGTATCGTCAAGATCCAAACCGCTAATCAGGCAAACACCTTTGCCTTTACGACCGCTGGTCTGGCGCTGGATACGCACGATGCCGTCGCCTTTTGGGCGCGCGACAACAGCCTTCTCTTCATCAATTCGCCCGGTTTCCGTTGAATAAACCAGTCTGCTGTTCTTGTCTTGCATGGTTGGAGTCTGTCCTGCTTAAGCTAGAGATTTTAATATTTCGCGCAACGTTTCTGCGGGCTCTGGAGATTGGGTGATCGGGCGACCAATAACCATATAATCCACGCCTGCTTGAGCGGCTTCAACCGGAGTCATGATCCTACGCTGATCGCCAGTTGAACTTCCTGCTGGTCTAATGCCCGGCGTGACCAGTTTAAACGCCTGCCCGCAGCTCGCTTTCAAACGAGTTGCTTCATGCGCAGAGCAAACTACGCCGTCTAGGCCACACTCTTTCGTCAACAGTGCCAAGCGCTCTGCGTAATCAGCTGGTGATAATTCAATGCCAATACCGCGCAGATCTTCCGCTTCCATGCTGGTTAGCACCGTCACTGCAATCAGCAGCGGTGCATCTTTTCCAAACGGTAGCAGCGCCTCACGGGCCGCAGTCATCATGCGCGCTCCACCGCTGGCATGCACGTTGACCATCCAAACCCCGAGTTCTGCCGCTGCCGCAACGGCATGAGCGGCCGTATTTGGAATATCGTGGAATTTCAAATCGAGGAAAATTTCAAACTGACGCTGCTGTAATTCACGCACAAACTGCGGGCCAAACAGAGTAAACATTTCCTTGCCGACTTTAAGGCGACAGTCACGCGGATCGATATTATCGACAAACGCTAAAGCAGCATTTTTATCGGCATAATCGAGAGCGACTAGGATCGGTGACGTAATAGCGTTTGCCTGAGATGGCGTAGAAATGGACATTGCGACTCCCTGAAGCTGGCGGTAAGTGAAATAAGGCCTTTATCAGGGAGGGCATTGTACACAGCGTTAGACAATGTGCCTAGCGCAGAGAGATATGAACGAAAAAGAATTACTGACCATCGAGCCCACGAATCGGCTTAATAGTTGACCACGCACGACACGATGGGCAATGCCAATACATGGTGTGTGCGGTAAAACCGCATTTCATGCAACGGTAGCGAGGCTTAGTGCGAATTTGCTCACCCACCATATCACGCAGTAGCTGCAAGCTTTCTTTCGCCCTACCGTCTTCGGCTTCTGCCAGATGGTAATCCATCAACCGATGGAAGGTTCGCATCGTTGGATGACGTTGTATTTGGCGCCCCACATATACCTGAGCGACCTCGATACCTTCGTTTTGTTCCAAGACTTCGGCCAGCATCAGCTCTGCGGTTGCGCCGGTATTCTCTTCTACACAACGGCGTAAAAATGAAACCCATTGATCCGGCTGGTTAAGCTGCTGGTAACACTCTTGCATCATTGGTAAGACTTCGCTGACCAGCTCTTTGTCCTGCTCTAATACCTGAGACAACGCCTCAACTGCCTTTGCTGGCTCATTTTTTGCGATATAAATACGGCCAAACATCACCGACACGCGAGCACAATTTTTATCCGCAGAGGCCGCTTTTTTTAACAGCGCCATAGCTCGGTCTAAATCATCGCTGCCCATTGCCTGCAATGACAGTTCACAGTAGAAATGCGCAATTTCAGTGCGTTGCTGATCTTTACCTAGTTTCACTAATTTCTCAGCAACATCGATGGCTTTTTGCCAATCGCTGGTCGCTTGATGGATAATCAACAGCTGTTGCAGCGCAGAGACTTTAAAATCCTGTTCATCAATAAGCTGATTAAACATTTCCTCAGCGCGATCGTACAAACCGGCAGCCATATAGTCACGACCAAGCTGCTGCACGGCTAGCAGCCGCTGATCAAAAGTCAGAGAAGCACTCTCCATCAAAGACTGATGGATACGGATAGCGCGGTCGACTTCGCCACGCGAGCGGAATAAGTTGCCTAACGTAAGATGCGCTTCGACCGTATTACTGTCCTCTTTAAGCATATCAAGGAACAGGTCGACCGCTTTGTCCTGCTGGTTAGAAAGCAGGAAGTTCACCCCGGCCACATATTCACGTGAAAGACGGCTCGCTTCCTGTTGCTTATCCTGCTGAGCACTTCTGCGTCCCATATACCAACCATAGGCGGCAGCAACGGGAAGAAGCAGAAACAGCAGCTCTAACATAGTCTCTATTCCTTCGGTGTCGCAGAAGGTGCGAGGTTTTCTGGCTCAGTCGGCACAGCCTGCTGTTCCAGTCGACGGATTTTCCGTTCAGCGCGCACTAAACCCAAGCGCACTCGGACATAAAACAGACCGCAGATAACCCAACCCAAAATGAATCCGGCTGCAAACAATGTGGCAAGCAACGTCGACAGGCGGTATTCGCCCTGAGCAATTAAATAGTTGAACGCAACAACCTGATCGTTATGCGCACCCAATGTGACAGAAAGCACAAAGATGGCTAAAACGACCAAAAAAATCAGCAGATATTTCACATTTCTTCCTGTAAATCAGGTTAACCGGATGAATTATGCCAAAGAAAACAGCACCCGAATGGTTAAATTATCATTTAGTTATATTGTAGGGAAACCCCACGTAGCACTAAAACCCTGTTTTAACAGCGTGCTCACCCTAACAACATCATGCCATTCTCCAATGAGATCCCCAAGTACCACACGGAAGAATAGATAAATATTAGGATCATATGGGGCCAAATGCCTAAAACTTCAAGCGTTCTTCTGCCTTACTCTTCTGTGCGCGCACGGATTTCCTGAGATTCAGGCTCGCTGATGCCAAGAGAACCGCACCATCGCTGCACCAGCACGCAAGAAAGCGTGACAAGCGCCCAGCTTATCCCGCTGGCGACAATTAAATCCACGGGCCAGTGCATTCCTAATACCAGACGGCTTCCCATCACGCCTATTGCCCAGAGGGTGATTAGCGCCGTTGAAACATAATGGCGGCGCGGCAACAGCAGGCCAAACGCGAGCAATGCCCACGTTGCAGCAAACATTGTGTGCCCAGAAGGAAAAGCAAAACCCGTTTCAAACGCCCAATGACTTTTCAGCCACTGTGGAATTCGTGTTTCATGCAGCAATTGTTCTGTGACAAGAGTGCTGCGCTCTGCACGTTTGAGCGCATAAAACGCCTGAGCATCAACGCTATGTTCGCTTTCGAGCCATAAAACAAAAGGCCGCGGTTCTTGCACCCAGCCTTTTATCGTCGATTTAATCGTCTGCCCCACCAACACCGTTGCCATCAGTATAATAAATAGGATTATCGTTGCTTTGATCCGAAAGCGTAAACACCATAAAAACCAACAGCCAAGGATCAAACACGTAAGGATGCCCCACGGCGCTGTCACTGTTTCAGTCATTGCAAAGAGGGCTTTGAGCACATTGTCTGAGCCATCAGGCTGCCATTTCCAGCCGCAAAGCCAAACACTCACCGGCATCGCCAGCAGCACAATCAGGCCCAAAGTAGTACGTTTTGCAATCTGTAACATCAATTAATCCTTTCTTTCTATTGATTATTCAGTGTAGCAACACCATATCAATGAAGCCTATCAGGAATTGCCGAGCGGTGTTTTATTGACCGGTTGAAACAAATAATACGTGTCCTACAGCGAAAACTGCTGTATCGCCGCGACTTGTGGCAAAATAGGACCCCTATTAACGATTCGGTTTTACCGGATTTACTTCGGTTGTGCCTGCACTCACCTGCATCGGCGGCGCACAATAACCGATGTCCGTTATGGACAGTATCTAAAAGATGTAGTTGTGGAGATCAACATGCAGCTTAAACGAGTGGCTGAAGCAAAACTGCCGACACCTTGGGGTGATTTTTTGATGGTCGGCTTTGAAGAGATTGCCACCGGTCATGACCATCTGGCATTAGTTTATGGTGATGTGTCTGGCTCAACGCCCGTGCTTTCACGCGTGCACTCCGAGTGTTTAACCGGCGATGCCCTATTCAGCCTACGCTGCGACTGTGGTTTTCAGCTAGAAGCGGCGCTTGAACACATCGCTGAAGAAGGTCGAGGGATCTTGCTTTATCACCGTCAAGAAGGTCGCAATATTGGCCTGCTCAACAAAATTCGCGCTTACGCCTTACAAGATAAAGGTGCGGATACGGTTGAAGCTAACCACCAGCTAGGCTTTGCCGCTGACGAACGAGATTTCACCCTCTGCGCAGATATGTTCAAGCTATTGGGCGTAGACCAAGTACGTTTGCTGACGAACAATCCAAAGAAAGTAGAAATTCTGACTGAGGCAGGTATCAACATTACCGAACGCGTACCTCTAATCGTGGGTCGTAACCCTAAGAATGAACGCTATCTGTCGACCAAAGCCGCAAAGATGGGTCACCTGCTCGATTAAAATATATCGATGTGATGTATTGCTGATATAGCTACAGAGACAACAAAGGAGGCCAATGGCCTCCTTTTTAATGTGCACTTAACGATATCGCGCAGGATTAGTGACTACGGATGTACTCATCCATATCGGTTTTCAGGTTATCGGATTTTGTCCCGAAGATAGCCTGAACGCCAGAACCCGCAACGACCACACCCGCAGCACCCAGTTTCTTCAGGCCCGCCTGATCCACTTTAGCCACATCGGCCACGCTCACGCGCAGACGAGTGATACACGCATCGAGGTTTGTGATGTTGTCTTTACCACCGAAGGCAGCGACCAACGCGGCAGACATTCCCTCATTACCCTGAGCGCTTTGTTCGGAAGATGAATCCTCACGGCCAGGCGTTTTCAGGTTCAGTTTGGTAATCAACACACGGAAAATCGTGTAATACACCAGACCGTAGATGATCCCCACAATCGGGAACAGCCAGATTTTGCTGCTGTTTCCGCTCAGAACGATAAAGTCGATCAGACCATGTGAGAAACTTGTCCCATCACGCATGCCCAACAGAATACAAATTGGGAAAGCCAGACCCGCCAGAATCGCGTGAATCGCATACAAAATTGGCGCTACAAACATGAAGGAGAATTCAATCGGCTCGGTGATACCCGTCAAGAACGAGGTCAACGCAGCAGAGATCATAATCCCACCGACTTTGGCACGATTTTCAGGTTTAGCAGAATGCCAAATAGCAATCGCTGCCGCTGGCAGACCGTACATTTTAAACAAGAAACCACCCGACAGTTTACCTGCGGTTGGATCGCCTGCCATATAGCGAGGGATGTCACCGTGGAATACCTGCCCTGCCGCATTGGTGAACTCACCGATCTGCATTTGGAAAGGTACGTTCCAAATATGATGCAAACCAAATGGTACCAGAGAACGCTCAACCAACCCGTAGATGCCAAAGGCAACAACAGGGTTTTGATAAGCCGCCCACTGCGAGAAGGTTTGAATTGCGGTGCCGACCGGAGGCCAAATAAAGGACAGCACAATGCCCAAGAAAATGGCAGCCAGACCAGAAATGATCGGAACAAAACGTTTACCGGCAAAGAAACCCAGATATTCAGGGAGTTTAATGCGGTAGAAACGGTTGAACATATAGGCCGCAATAGAACCCGCGATGATCCCACCCAGCACACCAGTATCGGCTAAGTGCTTCGCGACGATCTCTTCGGCAGGCATGTGCAATACCAACGGCGCGACAACAGACATGGTTTTCACCATAATGCCGTAAGCGACCACCGCTGCCAGCGCAGATACGCCGTCATTGTTAGTAAAGCCGAGTGCAACACCAATAGCAAAAATCAGCGGCATGTTTGCGAAAACTGAGCCACCGGCTTCAGCCATCACATGAGAAACTACCGCAGGTAACCAGCTAAAGTTGGCAGAACCGACACCCAGCAGAATACCTGCGATGGGCAATACGGAAACTGGCAGCATTAGCGACTTACCCACTTTCTGCAGGTTTGCGAATGCGTTTTTGAACATAGTTGAGAGTGCTCCTGAATAAATAGTGCTCTTTTATTAGCCTGCCCCCGTATGCCCGAGAGTCACGCCGCGAACAGGAAGAGAACCTGAACGCCTAGAAGTGTCTTAGCACTCCTTTAATTTTTACGCAGGGTAAAATAAATAACCTGCAATATGTTTGATGGCTGTCACGTTTCCATAATTACAGAGATCCAAATAACATTTTTGACAAAAAAATGTTAAAAAAATCACCAAAATGGTTTCACAAAACAGCCATGTAAACATTTTCGAACAGCAAGATACCTGCTTGAACGATTAATTACGAGCAATAAAATAAATAGCCATTACCCATGTATCGGCAATGTCACACCAAATAAACGGCTGAAATTGTCTGTCGTTTGCTGAGCTAAGTCATCAGGGGTCATCCCCTTCAATACCGCAAGATACTCAGCAACATCGCGTACATAGGCAGGTTGGTTCTCTTTACCACGGTGAGGCACGGGAGCAAGATAAGGCGAGTCGGTTTCCACCAGCATACGATCGACAGGAACATAGCGAGCAACTTCACGCAGCGCATCCGCATTGCGGAAAGTCACGATGCCAGAAAATGAAATATAGAAGCCCATATCGAGCAGTTGACGCGCTGTTTCCTGATCTTCAGTAAAGCAGTGCAGCACGCCGCCGCATTCGCTCACCTGCTCTTCACGCAAGATATCTAACGTATCCTGACGCGCATCACGGGTATGCACGATCACAGGTTTATGCAGCTCTCGACCGATGCGAATATGCTGACGAAAAGACTCCTGCTGCAAGGGAATATTGTCTTTCTGATAGAAATAATCGAGACCAGTTTCCCCCATCGCAACCACTTCTGGAACGTTCGCTAACTGGCGTAGTTCGTCATAGTCATAGCCCCCCTCCAGATTCAGCGGATGGACGCCACAGGAAAAGGCTACATTGTCGCGCTGTCCGATTTGTTCACGCATCGCGCGATAGCCCGGCAACGTCGTCGCCACCGCTAGAACAAAACCGACATCGCGCGCCTTGGCATCAGCTAAAACGCTATCGACACTTTTGTGCAGATTTTCATAATCCAGACCATCTAAATGGCAATGGGAGTCAACTAAGTACATAAATTTTGACCTGATATTAATAACGGAACGCGTATATCACCCCAAGGTATGGTTACGCGCTAGGAGGAAAGGAGTCACTCCACAGGCAAAGCTGACGAGTGAGCATTAGCTCGCGATTGAGCCCGGTGGTAATGAGAAGCTGATGACGGCAGAAAATCCATTGTTCTAGCTGTTGCTGCAAAATCGTCGTTGCCTGAGTCGACGCCAATTGAAAAACCAACGGCTGTTGATCCAAGTTGGCAATAGCCGTCGTGGCACCTTGTTGCAGCTTCATCGCATCAAGCAGCAACGCACATAACCATGTTAGTCGATCATGCACATTATCGTGGTTTAACAGCGGTAATAACTGCATCCACTGGCGTTGAGGGATCGCTTGCTGCAACCCCTGACACAGCTGAAGACGCTGTTTCCAGCTATTTGGCTCAAGCAAACTCATGGCGGCCACCGGCGCACCGCCGTTTAAGCGTAATGCGGTACGCATAGCCAGCTCATCACCCGGCTGTTGGCTTTGAAGCCAACGTAAGCTTAATGATTCGTCAGGCACAGCAAGATGCATATAAAAACAGCGGCTACGCAATGTGGCTAGCAAATTGGCCGGCTCACGCGTCCCCAATAGGAAATAGGTCTTCTCTAGTGGCTCTTCAAGCGTTTTCAACAACGCATTAGCTGCCGCTTCCGTCAGCGTTTCAGCGCGCGGCAACAGAACAACCTTAGCGCCCCCTTGTTGAGCATGACCATAAAGATGCTCGATAATCTGGCGAACAGGCTCAATGCCGAGGCTCGTTTTCCCTTTTTCCGGCTGTAAGTCGTACCAGTCAGGATGGTTACCCGCCAACATCAAGCGACAGCTATGGCACTCACCACAGCTTTTGTCACCGTTTGGCCGCTGACACATTAGCCAACGCCCTAATGCATACATCAACGAATCATCACCGCAACCCGCAATCGCGTGCACCAACAAAGCATGGTGCCCTCGCCCACTCTGGTGCTGAGCAACCAGTTGACGGTAAGGTGCGGTCAGCCAAGGATACCAATTCACGCGTGTTGCTCCTGATCCTTAAACCACGCCTGAAGCGCAGTGCGAATAGAGGCCGTCACTTCAGGTAAAGTTTGCGCAGCATCAACGGTGATAATGCTGTCATCCTGTTCGGCTAAGGTCAGATAGCGCGCTCTGGTGCGTTCGAAAAAGGCCAACGATTCTTGTTCAATACGATCTAATGCCCCACGGCTACGCGCTCGCTCTAAACCTATCGCCGGAGGTAAATCTAGATATAGCGTTAAGTCAGGTTTGAAGTCACCAAGTACCGTATCGCGTAGCGACTGCATCAGGCGAGAGTCAATCCCTCTTCCGCCACCTTGGTATGCCTGAGAAGAGAGATCGTGGCGATCGCCAACCACCCACGCTCCGCGAGCCAACGCCGGTTTGATCACATTATCCACCAACTGAACGCGGGCAGCGTAAAGCATCAACACTTCGGCTTTGTCAGTCAGCTTTTCGTTTTCAACACCTTGCTTAACCAAATCACGCAACTTTTCAGCCAACGGAGTTCCACCTGGTTCACGGGTGAAAACGATATCCTCAATACCCTGCTGACGAAGCTCATCTACTACGGTATCGCGGGCAGTCGTCTTACCGGCCCCTTCCAGACCCTCAATCACGATGAACTTACTTTTCATTCTTTTCCCTTAGCACCTGCAAATAGTTGCGTACGGCTTGATTATGGCTCTGTAAATTAGTGGTAAATACGTGTCCACCTTTCCCATCTGCAACAAAGTACAAATAAGAGGTTTTATCCGGATGCGCTGCGGCCTCTAACGAGGCTCGGCTCGGCATGGCAATCGGCGTTGGCGGCAAACCGGAGATTACGTAAGTATTGTATGCGGTTGGCTGCTGTAAGTCGCGCCGCGTCAAATTACCGTTATAGTTTTTGCCGAGACCATATATCACCGTAGGATCAGTCTGTAAACGCATGCCAATACGAAGGCGATTGATAAAAACCGATGCCACTTTGCCGCGCTCTTCACCAACGCCAGTTTCTTTTTCAATGATTGACGCCATGGTCACCAGATCTTCAGGTGTCTTATAAGGCAGATTTTTCTCGCGATCTTGCCATATTTCGTCAACTTCTTTGCTCATGCGATTATACGCCCGCTTAAGTATCATCTCATCGCTATTGCCCGCGGTGTAATGGTACGTATCGGGATAAAGCCAGCCTTCGATTGGGCGACCTTCAGGTATGCCCAAGACTTTGGCGATCTGGCTTTCATCTTTATTCGCCAAAGCATGTTTCAGGTTTGGCGAAGCCGCTAAGACCTGCATCCAATCTTGAAAACGCGTTCCTTCAATGAAGCGCACGGTAAACTGTGCTTCTTTGCCGCTTTTAAGCAGTTCAAGAAATTCACGCACGGTCATTCCGGGTGTAATGCGATATGTACCCGCTTTAAAATTAGCCAATTCAGGCTCAAGTTGCAGTAGCCACGGAAAATAACGGGGATGCGCAATAAGCTTGTCCCTTACTAGCAGGCCTTCTAACGCCACGCGTCCGGTGCCCGCAGGCAGTTTAAACAGCGTTTCTTGAGTAATCGCCAAAGGCGTTCGGGCAAACTTCTGCACTTGTTGATAGCTCCAAAATAGCGCCACTAACAAAACAACAATGCAGACAACAAGAAGTCCAAACAGTTTTTTCTTCATTCAACCGCCAAATCATGACTCATACACAGGAAGTAAACACTGTGGTAATAAATATTCCGCCAATTGCCGTGAGTTGAAGCGATACTCCCCCGCTTCATTCACCGGCAACAGCGGCATTAAAGAGTTGCATATAAAAACTTCTTCCGCGTCTCGCAGCACGTCTAAAGGTGCGGAAACAATGCTTAATTCATACTCGCTTTCGGCCAATAAACGAATAATGCGCTGACGCATTAGCCCAGCTACGCCGGCGTTGGCAAGCGTTGGCGTAAATACTCGCATTCCAATACGCCAGAATAAATTAGCCGCACAGCATTCCACTAGCCTTGCATTGCTGTCAAGCACCAGCGCCTCATGGGCGTTCGTCTGCTCAAGCTTTGCCTTAATCAGCACCTGCTCTAGGCGGTTAAGATGTTTTATGCCAGCAAGAGAAGGGTTGATGCCTAAGCGAATAGGGCTTACGGCAAGCGTGATGCCATCCTCCTGCCACTGAGCATACTGAGCTGGGAGTGCGCTATTTGAAAATATACGACACGGGTTTTCAGCACCGGAAATGGAATAGCCACGCCCACCACTGCCACGCGTTATCATCGCTTTAACCACGCCATTCCCTGTCTCAGTCGCCGCTTGACGGAATTCTGTAAGCCACGCCGTCCAATCAACCGGTTCAATCAGTAACCGCGAACAGGCAAACTGCATCCGGCTAAAGTGAGCATGAATATCATCGATTCGCCCATGAACAGCACGAGCCGTGGTGAAACAACCATCGCCATAGTGCAAGCCACGGTCGCTGAGCGAAATAACCCCTGCGGGTGTTCCATTAAGCCAAAACATCACCAACTCCCGACGATGGCCAAGGCGTTCTGCCTCGATCCGGTATTCATATTTTAGCGTTTTGAGAGACGCAGGTAAAAAAAATGGCCCCATAAGGGCCATTTGATTTTTGCAGATAACATCTCAAAACTTAAGCGACTTAGATCTTGCGAAAAATCACAGAACCGTTAGTGCCACCAAAGCCGAAGGAGTTACACAGTGCATATTCCAAACCTTTCACCTGACGAGCTTCGCCTGGTACAAAGTCAAGATCACAACCTTCATCTGGGTTATCCAAGTTGATGGTTGGCGCGACAATTTGGTCGCGCAGCGTCAGAATAGTAAAGATTGATTCAACTGCACCTGCGGCACCCAGAAGGTGGCCCGTCATAGACTTGGTAGAGCTGACCATTACTTTAGCGGCATCTGCGCCGTATACACTTTTCACTGCCTGAGTTTCTGCTTTGTCGCCCGCCGGAGTAGACGTTCCGTGAGCGTTGATGTAGCCAACCTGAGATGGATTCAAGCCTGCATCACGCAGTGCATTCACCATCGCCAGCGCTGCACCTTCACCGTTTTCCGGTGGAGAAGTCATGTGGTAAGCATCGCTACTCATACCGAAACCAACGATTTCAGCATAAATTTTTGCACCACGCGCTTTCGCATGCTCGTATTCTTCAAGAACCAGAATACCAGCACCGTCACCGAGAACGAAACCGTCACGATCTTTATCCCACGGGCGGCTTGCCGCTTGCGGGTTATCGTTACGCGTTGACAGTGCGCGTGCGGCACCAAAGCCACCGACACCCAGAGGTGTACTCGCTTTTTCTGCACCACCTGCCAGCATGACGTCTGCGTCGTTATACGCGATCATACGAGCTGCATGTCCGATGTTATGCACACCAGAAGTACATGCCGTAGCAATAGAAATGCTTGGGCCACGCAGACCTAACATGATAGTCAGATGACCCGCTACCATGTTCACAATGGTTGAAGGCACGAAGAATGGGCTGATTTTACGCGGTCCGCCTTTAACAAGCGCACTGTGATTTTCTTCAATCAGGCCAAGCCCACCGATACCAGAACCAATCGCGGCACCGATACGTGGAGCATTTTCTTCCGTTACTTCAATCCCAGAATCTTTAAATGCCTGAATACCGGCAGCGATTCCATACTGAATGAAGGCATCCATCTTGCGTGCATCTTTACGCGAGATGTAGTCTTCACTATTAAAATCCTTTACTAAGCCAGCAAAACGCGTTGCATAGGCGCTAGTATCGAAATGGTCGATTAAGCTGATGCCACTCTGCCCGGCTACGATAGCATCCCATGTGGAATCTACGGTATTACCGACAGGAGACAACATGCCCAGTCCGGTCACAACAACTCGACGCTTAGACACGCTTGTCCTCCAGGGAGGGAATTTAATTTGAAACTCTATGAGAGCAGGAAAAAACGTAGGCGGTCGAGTGACCGCCTAGATGTGTTCGATTACTTGTTCGCAGATTCGATGTAGTCGATTGCTGCTTGAACAGTAGTGATCTTTTCTGCTTCTTCGTCCGGAATCTCAGTATCAAACTCTTCTTCCAGAGCCATAACCAGTTCAACGGTGTCAAGAGAATCAGCACCCAGATCGTCAACGAAGGAAGCAGCATTCACGACTTCGTCTTCTTTAACACCCAGCTGTTCGATAATGATTTTCTTAACGCGTTCTTCGATAGTGCTCATACTCTTAAATTTCCTATCAAAACTCGCTTTCGCGATGGTTTTCGTAGTGTATTGAAAGTTGAAAAAGATGCAACTAAATCCCGGCTGGTCAAACCACGATTTTGCGTTATTTTGCGGCCATTCCCTCAAAAAACGCAAATTATTTTCGTGATTTTTAGATCATATACATGCCGCCATTGACATGTAAGGTCTCACCGGTGATATAGCTAGCCTCATCTGAGGCTAAAAATGCAACAGCGTTAGCGATTTCTTTTGCTTCACCCAAGCGGTTCGCTGGGACCTGCGCCAGAATGTCTTTACGCTGCTCTTCCGTTAGCGAACGTGTCATATCGGTCTCAATGAAACCAGGAGCCACGACGTTAACGGTAATGCCACGAGAAGCAACTTCTCGTGCTAGAGACTTACTAAAGCCAATCAAACCTGCTTTAGCGGCCGCGTAGTTTGCTTGTCCAGCATTGCCCATTGTACCCACAACAGAGCCAATGGTGATAATGCGGCCACAGCGTTTTTTCATCATAGCTCGTAAAACCGCTTTTGACAGGCGGAATACCGAAGTCAGATTCGTGTCGAGGATATCCTGCCACTCATCGTCCTTCATACGCATCAATAGGTTATCACGAGTAATGCCGGCATTATTGACCAAAATGTCAATTTCGCCAAATTCAGCACGGATAGTGCTCAATACTGCATCAATAGAAGCCGGATCAACAACGTTCAGGTTTAAACCTTTGCCGTTTTCGCCCAGATAAGCGCTAATATCTTCTGCGCCTTTATCACTAGTTGCGGTGCCAATAACGCGGGCACCACGGGCAACTAAAGTCTCAGCAATAGCGCGGCCAATACCACGGCTTGCGCCGGTGACCAGTGCAATTTTTCCTTCGAAGCTCATCATTTTCCTCTTCTTATTGTGCAAGCGCTGCAGATACAGACGCAGCGTCGTTAATCGCAGCTGCCGTCATAGTATCGACAATACGCTTGGTCAGACCGGTCAGAACTTTACCCGGGCCAACCTCCAGCAGGTGCTCAATGCCCTCACCTGCCATAAATTCAACTGATTCACTCCAGCGTACTGGGCTATACAGCTGACGCACTAAGGCGTCGCGGATAGCGTCTGGCGAGGTTTCAGTTTTAACATCCACATTGTTCACTACGGGGAACTGAGGCGCATTGAAAGCAATACCCTGCAGTGCAATTGCAAGCTTATCCGCCGCGGGCTTCATCAGTGCACAGTGCGATGGCACGCTAACAGGCAACGGCAGCGCACGTTTAGCACCAGCAGCTTTACACGCAGCACCAGCACGCTCAACGGCGTCTTTATTGCCCGCAATAACAACTTGTCCAGGAGAGTTAAAGTTCACAGGAGAGACAACCTCCCCCTGAGCAGACTCTTCGCACGCTTTTGCAATGGCATCGTTATCC
This sequence comes from Hafnia sp. CBA7124, assembly GCF_002355555.1. Taxonomy (NCBI): domain Bacteria; kingdom Pseudomonadati; phylum Pseudomonadota; class Gammaproteobacteria; order Enterobacterales; family Hafniaceae; genus Hafnia; species Hafnia sp. CBA7124. The sequence continues at coordinate 2,640,070 of NZ_AP017469.1, forward strand.
AAACCGATAATGGCAGACATCGCGCCAGTACCCGCAGGTACTGCTTCCTGCATCAGCTTACCGCGCAGTTCAACTAAGCGAATAGCCTGTTTGAAATCCAGAACACCAGCACAGACCAACGCAGAATACTCACCGAGGCTATGGCCAGCCATCATCGCAGGCTGAGCACCATTTTCCTGCTGCCATACGCGATAAATCGCGACGGAAGCCGCCAGCAACGCAGGCTGTGTTTGCCACGTTTTGTTCAACTCTTCAGCCGGGCCTTCCTGAACTAGCTTCCACAGGTCGTAACCCAATGCGTCAGATGCCTCAGCAAAAGTCTGCTCTACAATCGGAAATTGTGCCGCAAGATCGGCCAGCATACCTACGGTTTGCGAGCCCTGACCTGGAAACACCATTGCGAATTTAGACATGTTTGTTTTCCTGATATTCTTTTTATAACCAACGAGTTAAATATTGTTACCCTGTAACTTATGCAACAATACTCATGCCAACGTCAGAAAATCTTAACGATTAAAAACGAACCAAAGCAGAGCCCCAGGTGAAACCACCACCAAAAGCTTCCAGCAGAATCAGTTGTCCACGCTGAATGCGACCATCACGTACGGCCTCATCTAACGCGCAAGGCACGGATGCCGCAGATGTGTTTCCGTGACGATCTAAAGTCACGATCACGTTTTCTAACGTCATGCCCAATTTTTTCGCGGTTGCGCTGATGATGCGCAGGTTAGCCTGATGCGGAACCAGCCAATCCAAATCGCTACGCTCAAGATTATTCGCAGCAAGAGATTCGTCGACGATATGCGCGAGTTCAGTGACGGCCACCTTAAACACTTCGTTACCCGCCATAGTCAGATAAGCCTGATCTTCGGTGTAACGCTGGCGATTTGGCAGAGTCAGCAACTCGCCATAGTGCCCGTCAGCATGGATATGAGTCGAAAGAATACCCGCTTCTTCAGATGCACCGAGTACAACAGCACCCGCGCCGTCACCAAAGAGGATCACGGTGCCACGATCGGTCGGATCTAGGGTACGGCTCAAGGTATCAGAACCGATCACCAGCGCATGTTTAACCGCGCCGTTTTTAACGTACTGGTCGGCAATACTCAGCGCGTAGGTAAACCCTGCGCAGGCAGCGGCAACGTCAAAGGCCGCACAGCCTTTGATATCCAGCATCTGTTGCACCTGACACGCCGCGCTTGGGAACGCGTGCGTTGCCGATGTGGTAGCAACAACGATCAGGCCAATATCATTTTTGTCGAGGCCAGACATCTCAAGCGCATGTTTCGCCGCTTCAAATGCCATGGTTGATACGTTTTCATCCGGCGCAGCGATGCGACGTTCGCGAATGCCTGTACGGGAAACAATCCACTCATCAGACGTTTCAACCATACTTTCTAAATCGGCGTTGGTACGCACTTGTACGGGCAGGTAGCTCCCCGTACCGAGAATTCTTGTATACATGTACGATCAATCACTCTTGGGTAATATCGCCTCAAGGCGCAGGGCAATTCGCTGTGGAATTTGCCTTTGCACCGCCTGCACAGCCTGTTCGATAGCGACAGCGAACGCTTTTTGGTTCGCCGCGCCGTGGCTTTTAATCACGGTGCCACGTAATCCTACCAGACAAGCTCCATTATACTGGTCGGGGTTCAAATCACCGAAACGCTTAGCAATTCTTTTTTGTATCAAGCGCCCCAATAATTTTAACCACCAAGAGCGCTTGCGCTTCTCTCCTGGTGATTTGAGAAGGGATAGAAACATACGTACCACCCCCTCCATCGTCTTTAACGTAACATTACCCACGAAGCCGTCACAAACCAACACATCTGTTTTGCCTGTCAGCAAATCATTACCTTCCAGATAGCCGATATAGTTAATCGCTGGCGTGCTTTTGAGCACAGCGGCGGCTTCGCGGATATTGTCTAAACCTTTAAACTCTTCTTCACCAATGTTCAGCAGGGCGATACGTGGCGAGGTTATGCCAACGATCTCTTCCGCCATTACCGCACCCATCACGGCAAACTGCACTAACATGGCACTACTGCTTTCAACGTTAGCGCCCAAATCTAGCACTACCGTCTTACTCTTTTGCTGATTCGGTAATACCGTCATCAGCGCTGGACGCTCAATACCATCTAGCGGTTTAAGCATCAATTTCGCCAGTCCCATCAGCGCGCCGGTATTCCCCGCACTGACAACGGCCTGAGCCTCGCCATTCTTCACTAAATCAAGCGCGATACGCATCGATGTTCCTTTGCTGGTGCGGATAGCATGCGAAAGTTTAGCATCGTTGGGTATAACTGATTCAGCAGGGATCACACGCAAACGTTGTTGAAGCGCAGGTGCTGCTTTAGCAAGATAAGGTGCGATGGCGTCGGGTTGTCCGACAATTAGAAGGTATAGCGACGAAGTAGACGCCAGTGCCTGCAAAGCTGCAGGCACTGTGATGCAAGGACCGAAATCCCCGCTCATAGCATCTAACGCGAGGGTTAGACGAGTCAAAGTATCGCCTTGTAAATACTAAAAGTATTACTTAACGATAACCTTGCGACCGCGGTAGAAACCGTCCGCAGTGACATGGTGACGCAGGTGAGTTTCACCGGAAACCTTGTCAACAGAGACGGTAGTCGTGGTCAGCGCATCGTGTGAACGACGCATACCACGGCAAGAGCGGGTTTTTTTTGTTCTGTTGTACGGCCATTGACCTTACTCCTTGATTACTTACGCTTTAAACTGGCTAATGCGGCAAATGGATTTGGTTTGTCTACCTCAGGAGGCAGTTTACCAAATACCATGTCCGCGTCGGACACTTCACAGTGTTCAGATTCATGCACCGGAACTACCGGCAGGGCGAGGATGATTTCATCTTCAACCATTGCCAGCAAATCGACTTCACCAAAATCGTTGACTTCGATCGGCTCGTAAGCTTCCGGCAATGCCTCAGCCTGCTCGTCATTGGCGACCGGGCTGAAACAATACGTTGTATGGACCTGCTGTTGGAACGTCTGATTACAGCGCTGACAACATAACGTTACCGCTACATCGGCATGGCCGGTAATCACCGCTAACCGCTGGTTATCAATATTAAATGACAACGACACGGCAACATCGCTATCCACACTGACCACAGATTCAGCAACTCGCGTTACCTGCTCAGACGAATAGAAACCAACGTAATCTAATCGTTTCTGTGCAGTACGAACTGCATCAAGGGTCAAGGGTAATTTTACCTTTTGCATAGGGCGCGCATATTAACTTTGTAAAGACCGAGAGTCAAAGGAAAAGGCCTTGCAGGCACACTTTCCCTCCAATATTCGCTTCCTGAGCGGCGGACAGTTTAAAATGTCAGATTCAATTACGCCATGCTTTATGGAAAAAATATGTCACCTTTAATTTTAGCCTCTACTTCGCCCTACCGCCGAGCTTTACTTGAAAAGCTCGGTGTTGAATTCATTTGCGCCGCGCCCGACACGGATGAAACCCCACAAGATGAAGAGTCAGCAACCGATCTCGTCCAGCGCTTAGCACAAGAAAAAGCACACTCTCTGAGCGAAAAATTCCCTAATCATTTTATTATTGGCTCCGATCAGGTCTGCGTTATTGATGGGAAAATCGTCGGAAAACCGGGGTCGATTGAGAATGCGCATCAACAATTACGTGCCGCTAGTGGAAAAGTCATTACCTTTTATACCGGCCTCTGCGTGTTAAATAGCCATACAATGCAAAGGGAAATAGTGTGTGAACCTTTTCACGTACATTTTCGCCCCTTAACCGATGACGAAATCCACGCCTATATTCAACTCGAGATGCCGCTGTACTGTGCCGGTAGTTTTATGTGCGAGGGTGCCGGTATATTGCTGTTTAGCCAGCTTGAAGGCCGCGATCCTAACGCATTAGTGGGTTTGCCTCTAATTGCTCTCAACGAAATTCTGCTTAAATTTGGCTATAACGCATTGCTTAAAGGTAAAAATAAAGCATAAAAAAAGCCGGAATAATCCGGCTTCGTTAATTTATCAGCGACTAGCTGGCTTTGGTTTTACGCAACACATCGAGACAATGGCGCAATTTCTTGTCCATAGGGGCTTCCACCCGCATGGTTTCGCCTGTATTCGGATGTTCAAAGCGTAATGCGGCAGCATGCAAGAATAAGCGGTCTAGGCCAGTTCCCTTCAGCTCAGCATCAAAATCACGATCGCCATAGCGATCGTCAAAGGCAATCGGATGGCCAGCATGCAGTGCATGCACGCGGATTTGGTGAGTTCGGCCCGTAACAGGACTCGCCTTCACCAAGGTTGCATGCTCAAAACGCTCTTCAACTTTAAAGCGCGTTTCAGACGGTTTGCCTTCAGCATTGACCCGAACAATACGTTCGCCGCTTTGCAGAATATTTTTGAGTAGCGGCGCCTGCACGACTTTACAATGCGACTGCCACTGGCCACGAACCAGCGCCAAATAGTCTTTCTGCATCCCTTTCATGCGCAGTTGCTCATGCAACGCGCGCAGTGCAGAACGCTTCTTAGCGACCAATAATACACCGGAGGTTTCACGATCTAGGCGGTGCACCAGTTCAAGAAAACGCGCTTCAGGACGTAATGCGCGCAGTCCTTCGATAACACCAAAGCTTAAGCCACTGCCGCCATGCACGGCGGTACCCGACGGTTTGTTCAGCACCAGTAGATGATCGTCTTCAAAGATGATGCAATCATTCAGCGCAGCTACTTTGTCCAGCTTCGCCGACACGGGAGCCTCGTCTCGTTCGGCAATTCGCACCGGTGGAATTCGAACTTCGTCGCCCGGCTGTAATTTATATTCTGGCTTGATGCGTTTTTTATTAACTCGCACCTCGCCCTTACGCACGATGCGATAAATCATACTTTTTGGCACGCCTTTCAGCTGATTGCGCAAAAAATTATCAATACGCTGCCCTGCCTCATCGGCGGCAATCGTGACTAACTTTACTGAGGTGTTATTCATATTCATGGACGCGATTTTAAAGAGGCATTCAACGGCATGCCACTTCTTTTTTGAGCTAACGGCAGATTATCGCGAAAGGTGAGAATGATGAGAGCTGGGAGAACGTTTGCGCCCGCATTCTGCCTAATATACGAGCAACCAGACAGACTTGTTGTGAAGTACCGCAAGAATCTTCTTGATAAGGGTAAAAGTCGTCTTGCTATACAGGCCGTTGCAGTGGAATAATGACAAAGATTTCCGCGTTAATTCTCATTAAGACAGGGAAAACGACGGGATTTGACGTTTACTTGATGCCACAGAAATGCAGCAATGGCGTAAGACGTAGTGTGAAATCAAGTAATTAGCGGGCTGTGGGTAGCAGTCTGACCTAAAACATGGAATCAGCAATGCTGCATATTTTTGCAATTATTGACTGATAAACAGTGCTGTGTTTCACAAAGCTGTATTTTCGCTAAGAAACATAGGCTTACCGAAATATGCGCCCCTATGCAGGCGACAACCGTGAGGTTGACGACTTTGCGATAAGACTCGGGGTCATCGGTCTTCCTCTCGGTCAGGACGTTATTTTGCCCGCAGCTTAGTTGCCAATGCAAAAAAAATGAGTAAGTTGAAGATGAAAAGAATGTTGATTAACGCAACTCAGCAGGAAGAGTTGCGTGTTGCCCTTGTAGATGGACAGCGTCTGTATGATCTGGATATTGAAAGCCCAGGTCACGAACAGAAAAAAGCGAACATTTACAAAGGGAAAATAACCCGTATTGAGCCAAGTCTGGAAGCTGCTTTTGTAGATTACGGTGCTGAACGACATGGTTTTCTCCCCCTCAAAGAAATTGCCCGCGAATATTTCCCAAACAATTACTCCTCACATGGCCGTCCAAACATCAAAGATGTTTTACGCGAAGGTCAGGAAGTTATTGTTCAGGTTGACAAAGAAGAGCGTGGCAACAAAGGCGCAGCACTGACCACGTTTATCAGCCTTGCTGGTAGCTACTTAGTACTGATGCCTAATAACCCACGCGCTGGCGGCATTTCTCGTCGCATCGAAGGTGATGACCGCACAGAATTGAAAGAAGCCCTTTCTTCTCTGCAGTTACCTGACGGCATGGGCCTTATCGTTCGTACCGCAGGCGTTGGCAAATCAGCCGAAGCGCTGCAATGGGATCTGTCATTCCGTTTGAAACATTGGGATGCCATTAAAAAAGCCGCTGAAGGCCGCCCTGCTCCGTTCCTTATCCATCAGGAAAGCAACGTTATTGTTCGCGCATTCCGCGACTACCTGCGCCCAGACATTGGCGAAATCCTGATTGATAATCCAAAAATTCTCGATCTGGCCAAACAGCATATCGCCGCGCTGGGACGTCCTGATTTCAGCAGCAAGATTAAACTCTATACCGGTGAAATCCCGCTGTTTAGCCACTACCAAATCGAATCTCAGATTGAGTCAGCGTTCCAACGTGAAGTTCGCCTGCCTTCCGGCGGCTCCATTGTTATTGACTCCACTGAAGCCCTGACAGCTATCGACATCAACTCCGCACGCGCTACACGCGGTGGTGACATCGAAGAAACCGCATTCAACACCAATCTTGAAGCCGCTGATGAAATTGCTCGCCAGTTGCGTCTGCGTGACCTTGGTGGCCTGATTGTTATCGACTTCATCGATATGACGCCAGTTCGTCATCAGCGCGAAGTTGAAAACCGTCTGCGTGACGCTGTTCGCCAAGATCGCGCGCGTATTCAGATTGGTCGCATCTCTCGCTTTGGCCTGCTTGAAATGTCTCGTCAACGCCTCAGCCCATCATTGGGTGAGTCAAGCCATCACGTTTGTCCGCGCTGTAACGGCACCGGCACCGTGCGTGATAACGAGTCACTTTCACTCTCCATCCTGCGTTTGATTGAAGAAGAAGCGCTGAAAGAGAACACCAACGAAGTTCACGCGATCGTCCCTGTGCCGGTTGCCTCTTACCTGCTGAACGAAAAACGTGAGTCTGTTAGCGCCATCGAAAAACGTCAGGACGGCGTTAAAGTTATCGTTGTGCCTAACGACCAGATGCAAACTCCGCACTACAACGTAGTTCGTGTGCGCAAAGGTGAAGAGACCAGCACCCTAAGCTATTTGCTGCCTCAGCTGCATGAAGCGGAAACGCTGACCGCCGAGGAAGAGCCGGTTCTGGAGCGTAAACGTCCAGAACAGCCAGCGTTAGCCGCTTTCTCACTGGATGTTGAAGCACCTCCTGCTGAAACAGCGGCTCCAGTCGTTGCAGCGCCTGCGGCGAAAACCGCAGCACAGCCAGCAGCGCCCGCGCAGCCAGGCTTGATTAGCCGTTTCTTCTCTGCACTGAAAAATATGTTTGCAGGTTCTGAACCTGAGCAAAAAACCGCTGTAGAAGTTACAGCGCCAGTTGAAGAGCCTCGTCGCCAAAATCAAGATCGTCGTAACAATAATCGTCGCCAGAATGGTCGTCGTGATCGTAACGATCGCTCTGACCGTAGTAATGACCGTAACGAACGTAACAACGATCGTAACGACCGTGGTGAACGTACTGAACGCAGCAACGAGCGTAATAACGACCGCAACAGCAACCGTGAAGACCAGCGTCGTAACCGTCGTCAGTCAACACAACCAGCTAATGCTGAAGTGAACGCTGAAACTGCCAACGTTGAACAACGTGATGAGCAGCAACCTCGCCGTGAGCCGCGTAATAACGATCGCCAACGTCGCCGTACTGAAGATAAGCGTCAGGCCCAGCAGGAAGTTAAAGCGCTGGAAAACAACGATGCCGCAGTAGCGAATGAAGCTGAAGAGAACAGCCGCGAAGAGAATCAGCACATGCCGCGCCGTCAGCGTCGCCAACTGACTCAGAAAGTTCGCTTTACGACTCAGGCTGAAGACGATGCCGCCGCTGCTCTGGCCAAAGCATCTGTCCCTGCCGTTGTTACTGCGCCAGTGGTTGCTGAAACCGCACCACAAGCTGAACCAGCACTGCAGCAAAACAGTGATGATGAAGGGTTCCGTGATAACCGCCAAGGTGAAAACGGTATGCCACGTCGTTCACGTCGCTCTCCTCGCCATCTGCGTGTGAGTGGCCAACGTCGTCGCCGTTATCGTGATGAGCGTTATCCAACTCAGTCGCCAATGCCGCTGGCATTTGCAGCAGCATCACCTGAGATGGCTTCTGGCAAGGTGTGGATTAGCTATCCAGTCGCACAGCCGGCAATCGCGGAGACAGAGGTTGAAACACAGGCTGTCGCTATTGAACAACCGATTGAACAGGCACCTGTTTCGCCGGTTAACGAATCTGTAGCTGAGCATGTTGCTGAGCAGCCTGTCATCGTTGAAGAGTCTGCTTCTGAATCTGTAGTCGATGTTGAGCCTGTTGTTGAATCAGACGTTGTTGAATCAGACGTTGTTGAGCCAGCCGCTTCTGCGCCAGTTGTCGAGAAACCGGTCGCATCCGATCCGGTCGTTGCGACCTCAGCGGCAGCAGTTCCAGCGGCGTTTGACGCCATCGTACCAGCACAAGTCATCCATGACGAACCCGCTACTGTTGAAGAAACAACATCAGTAGTTGAAGAATCAGTTGCCGATGACAAACCAGTTGTCGTTGAAGCCGCAGTGGTTGAAGAAACTATTTCTGAAGCGCCTGTCGTAACAGAAACCACAGTGGCAGAATCTGTCGTTGAAGAAAACGCGGCTGAAGAGACTCACGCTGAACCAACGACCATTGACGCAACTGCGGCTGAAACGCCAGTGGTTGAGGAAACGACAGTTGAAGAAACCGTTGCTCAGGTAGTTGTTGAAGAGCCTGTTGTTCAGCCAGTCGTAGCGGCGAAACCTGTCATTGTCGTTGCAGCTAAGGCTCAGCGCGTAGCATCAGCGCCGATGACCAAGGCTCCAGCGCCAGAGTATGTACCTTCTGCGCCAGTCGTCAGCAACTGGCAGCGCCCTACTCTGGATTTGCAGAGCAAAGGCGGTGCCGGTGGACATGCGGCGGTAAGCCAAGCAACGGCGCCAGCGACTAAGCCACCAGCGGTTACTGACTAATCAGCTAGTGCATTAAATAAAAAACCCGCCGATGGCGGGTTTTTTTATATCGATACATTGAGTAGGAATATATTTACCAAATAACAAAAATCATTCTCAATTATTTAATAATACATATTATAATTAATTAGCGTAATAATTAATCATCGTTTGAGCTATGATAAGTTTCTTACAGATGAAATTTAATTTGGCTAGAATTTCTAGTACCGCACTGTATTATGCCCGCACAGTCTCCGGCTGCATGATGCAATGGGCATTAAGGAAAACCTTAGCCCCCGGAGACTGGCTATGCCCATGAAGTCTGTATCAAGAATGGGCACCTAATACACTATATTTTGACATCTAATATAAATACGCCCAAATATATAGTTATTAACACACCAGCTTTATATATCAGGCTATCTGATGTAGTACTTTAATATCGAGTGTTTCCAGTTTTCCCTCAACTTCTTTTACGAAGTTCTGGAAATGAACGGTGTTATTATGACGATCAACCGCTTCCTGAGACGCCCATACTTCGAAGAAAACATAGGTTCCTTTATGTCCAATCTCCTCATGGAGGTCATATTGGATATTGCCCATTTCTTGTCTGCTTGGCTCAACGACACGCTCAACCGCGCTGTGAATAGCCGCTTTGTGTTCAGGTTTAGCTATTAAAGTTGCAACTATACGAACTTCACTCATCGTGGTGCTCCTTTTTTCATGTCCACTGAATTCATTCATGTAAAACCTATTGCCAGACTACGCTTTTTATCACACAAAATCCTGCTGGAATTATATGAATTATCAATAGATCACAACAAACGAGTGCATCTTAGTCCATTTGCCCTTATCCTTATCCCCCGCCACAAAAACACATTTCCATCCCCCTGTTGGAGTGTGTCTCGCAAGATCTGTATCGTCAACATCACTCATGACAGCATTGTCAGACGGAGCCTTGTAATGACCGTAATGCAGCACGCCCTTAAGATCCGCCGCCCAGATGACTGGCATCTCCATCTTCGCGATGACGAAATGCTGAAAACCGTTTTACCACATACTAGCCAGCACTTTGCCCGTGCTATTGTGATGCCTAATCTGGTTCCGCCGATCACCAGCATTGCTCAGGCACAGGCCTATCGCCAACGTATTCTTGATGCTGTTCCAGCAGAGCATAACTTTACGCCACTGATGACCTGTTATTTAACCGATGGCTTAGATGCCAATGAGTTAATCTCTGGCCATGCCGATGGCGTATTTACCGCTGCCAAGCTTTATCCCGCAAATGCAACCACCAATTCCAAGCATGGCGTAACCTCCGTGCCAGGGCTTTACCCTCTATTTGAGCAAATGCAGAAAAGCGGCATGCCGCTGCTTATTCATGGCGAAGTCACACTGCACGATATTGATATTTTCGACCGCGAGGCGCGTTTCATTGACGAGGTGATGCTGCCATTACGTCAGAATTTCCCTGAGCTAAAAATTGTCTTCGAACATATTACCACCCGAGAAGCCGCCGAGTTTGTGACTGAAGGTGATGAGTATCTCGCGGCCACCATTACGCCACAGCACCTGATGTTTAACCGTAACCATATGCTGGTTGGCGGTGTCCGCCCGCATTTATTCTGCCTACCAATATTGAAGCGCAGCACCCATCAAGAAGCCCTGCGTAAGGCCGCTACCAGCGGTAACACACGCTTCTTCCTTGGCACAGACTCAGCGCCTCATTCACGGCAGCGTAAAGAGTCTAGCTGTGGCTGTGCGGGGGTATTTAACGCACCGACAGCGCTCCAAGCCTACGCAGCGGTATTTGAACAAGAGAATGCACTACAGCACCTCGAAGCATTCTGCTCTCTCAATGGCCCCGAGTTCTATAACTTGCCAGTTAACGACAGTTATATTGAGTTGGTACGTGAACCCGTTACTATCGAAGAATCTATTCCCTGCGGCGATGATACGTTAATCCCATTCTTGGCTGGTGAAACCGTTCAATGGACGGTAAAGGCCTAGACTCGCGCACAGAGTGATACCTAAAAGTTAAATTAACCCACTCCTCAGAGTGGGTTAATCAATTAAAATGGAAGATAAAATGAATAATACGGAGAACCTACTTGAGCTCCGAAACATTTGCTTTAGCGCAGACCAGCAGATCATTATCGATAATCTCTCACTTACGCTTCAGCCCAAAGAGCTTAAAGTTATCACTGGCCCTTCTGGCTGTGGTAAAAGCACCCTGCTAAAAATTATCGCCTCGCTGTTTCCTCCAACCTCGGGCGATATTTTTCTCAAAGGTAAAAATATCCTCACTCTGAAACCAGAGGCGTATCGCCAGCAAGTTTCATACTGCTTCCAAACCCCCATTTTGTTCGGCGATACGGTCAAAGATAATCTTCAGTTTCCCTATAAAATCCGCGGCGATAAAGTTGATCTAGAAAAAATAAAGCGTGGGTTGTTACAATTCGATCTTCCTCTGCACTCGCTAGATAAGAAAATCGACGATCTCTCTGGCGGAGAAAAACAGCGCGTTGCTTTGCTACGCAACATTCAATACCTGCCAAAGATCTTACTGCTGGACGAAATAACCAGCGCGCTAGACGATAAAAATAAGCAAATCGTGCATCAGGTGATTGATGATTTAATTACCCACGCCGGCATTGCTGTTTTGTGGGTCACCCACAACAGCGACGAAATCAGCCAGTCTCATAACCTTCTGCGCATGACAAAATACGAAGCACCAGAGGCCAAACAATGAGCGAACATAACATCACCGACCAATCGTTAATCATGGCATTAGCCCTTGTAGCTATTGCCCTGCTTATCAGCGGTAAAGAAAAACTCGGGTTAGAGAAGGATATTATCTGGAGCGTTACCCGTGCGATTATTCAGCTCATTATCGTTGGCTACGTACTTAAATATATTTTCAATATCGACCACGCGCTGCTCACACTGTTGATGGTGCTTTTTATCTGCGTCAACGCGGCCTATAACGCTAAAAAACGTAGCAAAGGTTTAAGCCATGCTTTCGTTATTTCTCTTATTGCTATTGTGACCGGCACCGCGCTCACGTTAGCCGTTCTGATCGGCAGCGGCTCCATTACGTTCACCCCCATGCAGGTCATTCCTATCTCCGGCATGATTGCAGGTAATGCGATGGTTGCCGTTGGATTATGCTACAACAACCTGCGCCAGCGATTTGCCGATGAGAAACAGAAAGTCCAAGAAATGTTGAGCCTTGGCGCGACGCCTAAGCAATCATCTGCTGCAATTATTCGGGCCAGTATTAAAGCCGCATTGATTCCCACCGTTGATTCAGCCAAAACGGTTGGCTTAGTCAGTCTACCAGGGATGATGTCTGGTTTGATTTTTGCTGGGGTCGACCCGGTAAAAGCGATCCGCTATCAAATTATGGTGACATTCATGCTGCTTTCAACGGCCAGTCTTTCAACCATTATTGCAGGCTATCTTGCATATAAGAAATTTTACTCCGATCGTTCACAGTTATTGTAAATCCGCATTTCAATAGCAAAAAGCCCTGCATCATCAGCAGGGCTTTTTATTAGACGCTATACCGGCAATCAGTTATTTCACGCAGCGCGTACACTGCTCTGATTGGATCACTTGGAAGAAGTCGTTACCTTTGTCATCAACTAAAATAAACGCAGGGAAATCTTCAACTTCAATTTTCCAAATAGCTTCCATACCCAGCTCTGGGTATTCCAGACACTCAAGGCTCTTAATACTCTGCTGAGCCAGCACCGCCGCTGGGCCACCAATACTGCCGAGGTAGAAACCACCGTGTTTTTTACACGCATCCGTGACTTGCTGGCTGCGATTACCTTTTGCCAACATCACCATGCTGCCGCCGTTGGCCTGAAGCAGATCAACGTACGAGTCCATACGGCCAGCCGTTGTTGGGCCTAAAGAACCAGACGCATAACCTTCTGGAGTTTTAGCCGGGCCCGCATAATAAATAGGATGATCTTTAACGTATTGAGGCAGGTCTTCACCGTTATCTAAGCGCTCTTTCAGCTTCGCATGGGCAATATCACGACCAACAACAATAGTTCCGCTCAGCGACAGACGGGTGGAAACCGGATACTGAGAAAGCTGCAGCAATATTTCAGACATCGGACGGTTCAAATCAACCTTAACCGCTTCGCCCTCACCGGCTTTACGCAGGTGTTCAGGAATGTATTTACCCGGATTGCTTTCCAGTTTTTCAATCCAAATACCATCGCGGTTAATTTTCGCCTTAATATTTCGATCCGCAGAACAGGAAACCCCCATACCAACAGGACACGATGCGCCGTGGCGAGGCAAACGAATAACGCGCACGTCATGAGCGAAATATTTCCCACCAAACTGAGCACCCAGCCCCAGATTCTGCGCTTCTTTCAGCAGTTCTTGTTCCAACTCGATATCACGGAAGGCCTGACCATGCTCATTACCTTCGGTTGGCAAGCCGTCATAATATTTCGTCGAGGCCAGCTTCACGGTTTTTAGCGTAGATTCAGCCGAGGTGCCGCCAATAACAAACGCAACGTGATAAGGAGGACAGGCTGCTGTACCTAAGGTACGCATTTTATCCACCAGATAGTTTTTGAGCTTGCCTGGCGTTAATAGCGCTTTGGTTTCCTGGTAGAGATAGGTTTTGTTCGCAGAACCGCCACCTTTAGCAATGCATAGGAATTTATACTCATCGCCATCGACGCTGTATAAATCAATTTGTGCAGGCAGGTTGCTGCCGGTATTCACTTCTTTATACATATCCAGCGCCGCATTTTGCGAATAGCGCAGGTTATCTTCAATATAAGTGTTGTAGACACCACGAGACAGTGCCGCTTCGTCACCGCCGCCGGTCCATACTCGCTGGCCTTTTTTGCCTACGATAATAGCCGTGCCCGTATCCTGACAGGTAGGCAGAATGCCTTTTGCCGCGATCTCTGAGTTGCGCAGAAATTGCAGGGCAACATACTTATCGTTCTCGCTGGCTTCTGGATCGTCCAGAATTTGGGCGACTTGCTGCTGATGTGCAGGACGCAGCATGAAAGAAGCATCGTGGAAAGCATGCTGTGCAAGGAGAGTCAGCGCCTGCGGCTCAACCTTCAGGATTTCTTGCCCTTCAAACTCGGCAACGGACACATGATCTCGACTTAACAGATAGTATTCAGTCTCGTCTTTTTTCAGCGGGAACGGATCTTGGTAATGAAATGGCTTATTTGACATTTTTTTCTCACTTGCAACATCAGCTTCAGTAGATTCACACTCACGCGGCCTGTTCTTCGCCGGCTCACTGTGTAAAGAAAACACCACCACCTTACGTGTTTTTAGCCTGTTGATTCTTGAGCTAAATCCAAAATATACCCTCTAATTATAAAGGGGTACTTTTTGCATAGGTGCTTTCCGGCTTCACAGGGTGAGAACTGCGGGTACAGACTATTTGTATCTATATTTATTATCCCGCAGTTAACACAATGATTACAATCACCACAACCCGATCGGCATCTCAATGTGGCACATTACTGATGTAATGCGCACAAAAAAGCGGCCCTGAGGCCGCTTCACACAAATAATCTTGGTTATGCGTTTTTGTAGCGCTCAGCCAGCGCGTTCGCGGCAACCATCGCTTCATAAACGTCATCCACCGTCAATTCCATCGGCATATTGCCCATGGTATCACCGTCTGCGCAGGCAATTTCTGCTACCTTGCGCCATTCGGCCTCAACAAATGTTTTCAGACCCATGTCCTGCAGCGTCAGTGGCAAACCAGCAACTTTGATAATGCGCACGACTTCGTCGATTTCTGCACGCGGTGCATTCTCCAGCACCAACTGAGTGAGCAGGCCAAACACCACTTTTTCACCGTGCTGCGCGCGATGTAAATCAGGTACCGCTGACATACCATTGTTTACCGCGTGAGCCGCGGCTAAGCCACCGGCTTCTGCACCAACGCCGCTGAGGTAAATCGTCGCTTCAATGGTTTGTTCCAAAGCGGGTGTGGAGACTTTATTTTTCACCGCATCCATGGCTGCATCGACGTTTTCACTTAGCAGTTGATAGCAAAGTTGCGCTAAACCCAGACCCGTGCGGGAAGGCTTTTTCAAGACTAAATTGACACCGTCAGCGGCATAGCAGGCGCGAGCTTCAAAGTAAGTGGCTAATGCATCGCCCACGCCGGCGGCAAAGAAACGCACCGGAGCGGCGGCAATAATGGATGTATCCGCAATAACGGCATCTGGATTTTGTGGCAGGAATAGATAGCGCTCAAACTCGCCTTGCTCGGTATAAATAACGGCCAATGCAGTGCACGGTGCGTCGGTAGAGGCAATCGTTGGGAACAAAATGACGGGAAGTTTATGGTAATAAGCAACGGCTTTTGCAGAGTCCAACGTTTTACCACCGCCAATACCGACGATAACATTAGCCTGCTGAGCCTCGGCTAAAGCACCTAAACGTTTGATCTCAACTTCGGTACACTCATAATTGAATTTCTCACTTACGCCCTTCAATCCGGCTTGTTTAAGCCCAGCGATAGCTTCGTCATTCACGCGCTGTAAAATAAATTCATCGCTGATAATAAACGCATTATCGCCAAAATCTTTCACGTAATCATGCATCTGCTGAAGAAGACCACGTCCAATGACAAATTTTTTCGGTGAAGTAACCGTGCGAGGTGTTTTATTCATGGTGACACTCCTAAAAATGGCAGCGTGATTTGCTGAAGGTGATTTTTGTTAGGAAAATATTTACCTTTTTTAAAGGATACGCTTTCCTAGGCCCCTAAACTACCTTCAGGAGAAATAAGCTAACCATTTAGGGTTATCATTTTATCAAGAGTGTATTTTCAGATAAAAAGAGAGGTTTCGATGAAAAAACAAACGCTGAAATAGTTAAATAGCCTCATAAAATACTGCTGTTTGTTTATAAGATTTTTCTTTTTCTGGTTTTATTCTAAACAAAAATTAAAGAATTTATTCATATTACAAATAGAGCTAAGCAACAACTTTATTTGCATAATCCCAAGAGTTACCATCTCAAACATGGCTTACTTTTGATGGAGTATCTGTATGAATATTGCCTATGATAGAAACAGAAATCCTTTACGTGTTGGTGCTCATGTTATTGAAAATGGCACACGTAGAGTCATGGTGATCACAGCAATTAACGATGAAAAATTGGCAAGAGAAAAAGTTCGCGCGGCAAAATGTGTACTTTGTCATGGTGATTCTAACGCTTATGCCCCTCAAGATCTCATCTTACTTGGACATTAACAAGCATTGAGACCAGTCGTCACTCTTTTATATATGCAAAAAAGCCTGAACATTAATGCTCAGGCTTTTCTTTTGAGAAATAACTAAGATTAATCTTTTTTCTCAAGTAGGTGACGATAAATCAAGCCACCAATAATCCCGCCAATAATTGGCATTACCCAGAATACCCACAGCTGTTGCAGCGCCCAAGTGCCTTGGAAGATAGCAACGGCAGTACTACGTGCGGGGTTTACCGAGGTATTCGTCACCGGAATGCTGATCAGGTGAATCAAGGTTAACGCTAACCCAATCGCTAAAGGTGCAAAGCCAGCTGGAGCACGTTTATCAGTCACACCATGAATAACGATTAAGAAGAAAGCTGTCAGAACAATTTCAGCCACAATAGCTGCCTGCAGGGAGAACCCGCCAGGTGAATGTTCGCCAAAACCATTAGATGCAAAGCCGCTCGCCGTTGCATCAAAGCCCGCCTTGCCACTTGCAATGACATACAGAATAGCGGCACCAACGATACCACCAATAACCTGAGCGACAATATACGGCACAACTTCTTTCGCACTAAAACGACCGCCGGCCCACAAACCTAAAGTCACCGCTGGATTGAAATGCCCACCAGAAATATGGCCTACAGCATACGCCATAGTCAAAACGGTCAGGCCAAATGCCAATGCAACACCGGCAAAACCAATACCTAACTCAGGAAAGCCTGCGGCTAATACGGCGCTACCACAGCCACCAAATACTAGCCAGAGCGTACCAAAAAACTCTGCCGATAATTTTTTAAACATTACTACCTCAGCAATCAAAATAAGGGTTTATTAGCAGCGATATGTTTATTCCGCTGCCAATACCGTATCTTTTATAGGCACTTTGATCAGGCTATGTTCTATATGAAAATAAAAAGCAAAAGATCGCTTGCTTAACTCTCTCCGCGTACAAACGATTCTTACATCCATGTCAAAATAAACCTAATCCCCACACATCCCGTGTTAAGAAATAAGCTTAATTAAATAGGTATCCAATTTTTTTATGTATTCTCCACAAGTTTCATTTTTTCTCAAGAAAAACTTATTGAGATTATTCTGGGATAATCTTGAAAATCAGTCTATTAGTCTAATGTCCATTACATAAGCACCATTTATGCAACAACTCTCATAAACCGCTTAGTTAAATTCTATACGATCTTTGACTAATTGCCTTTTTTAGCAGAAAAATTTCACATTATTTTTTATGGATTGATATGCGGCTTAGAAATATCTGCTTTTTGGCAGACTTCAGTAAAAATCTGCATTCTTTCGCACGTTTTATCCACGGCAAAAACCATCATATAGCAGAAGATAAGGAATCCAACGAGGCAGGATAGGATAAGCAGTAGTTTTGTTTTCATCGGCAGTTAGATAGAGGAATGTGTCGCTGTTAACGTGGGCTAGGCCAACAATATCAGAAGAAACTTAAACTAAGGCTCTACAGACTTATGTCAGATCTATCAAACAGCACATAATGCTAACAGATGAAACGCACTCGGCACGAAAAGACACGCGCTACATGGAGGTGCCGAACACGTTTCTCTGTTACCACTTGCTCGTAGCCTCCAAGGATAGGATCGCTTGACGAAAGTTTCAAGCCTCTACCGCCTCAACATATTGTAATCTAAGGATTAGGCAATAAAACCCTGCCGTTTAATCAGAGCTGTACGAAGCGTATCTCCCCTAACGTACTGACATATCTATAAAATAAAAAAGCCAGCCGTTTAGCTGGCTCAAAAAAGCATGCTATGACGCGATAGGAACAATCGTACTCTTATAGCGTTCAAGCACGGATGATTTAGCATCCTGCGGGTTTTTCAGCGTCCAAAGATTACGATTGATACCATCATTCACTAAGTAGATAACACCTGTTTCTATCGCTGACATCACACAAAGCATAACGGGTTCATTAGTGGTGTAACCAATTTCGCCTTCAAGCAGACGCTGGTAATCTATATATCGAAACACGCCAGCCTGCACTTCATAAGACAAAATAGTTTTGCTGGTATTTACCGACGATAAAACCTGTCCTGTATTCACATCAACTACGCGCAGGTTAACCGCAATCTGATCAAGCTGATATTGCGTGCTGGCGCCAATACCAAAGAATCTTGCCCCTGCTCCCCCAGATTTCACATTGCTTTCATAGCCAATAATCGATCCTTCAACCAACACATTCGCCGCAACTAAGGAAGAAAGCTGATGCTGGTTATTTACGGCGGCGGTGCCATTCTCTTGTGCTGCACGAATAATTTTTCGCTCATTTAGCAGGTTCTGCAATCCTTGGCGTTCTAAAGGAATAAACCACCCGGAATCCTTTAATGCGGAAACTAGCATAGCGGTTGCACTTTGTGGTACCGCGGTAGAAAAGTTACTGGCTGGATAAGGTTTAAACTGCCCCGTCTCATCTTGAATATTGTAAACCGAAACAAATAGCTTACCTGCTGGCTCCGGCAAATGCGTTAAATCTTGATAGCTTTGTGCTCGGGCATTAACGTTGGTTTCGCGGCTTGTTTAGGTGGTGCCGTTAAACATCCGCTTAAAAAAAGCACCGAAATGATCAATAAATAGCTGCGCATGGCTCATCATCCCGTTCTAATTGGTTTTAATGCTGGAGAGCCCATCAACTTCGATGGTTGAGGATTTTCCCGTTGTGCGATCAAGAATATTCATCGTTAATCGCCCATCGGTATTTTTCACATCGACAATAAAATCCTTAGTCACTAACCGTCCCGGTTTCCCTTGGCTGATATTTCCCATCAGATTTCCTAGCAATTGAGATTGAATCACGGAAGTAAAATTATCCAACGGTGAAGGCGTTGAAGTATCAAAGTCATAGCCATTGGGATCTTTATATGAATTTTGCGCATTGGCTTCGTTTAATAGGAACGAGCCATTGTTTGGGTTTCCACCAAAGTTAGGGTTAACAAATTGAAAAACCATATTGCCCCCCCAGGACTGCGGAGATATAAGCAAAGCAATCAGAGCTATATAGAAAATTCGCATGGGCACTCCTTAAAACTCATCAGCGGTTAAGTCACCCGTATTGAGCAGCGCTTTATCAATAGTTCGGCGCGATAAAGATTCACTTACGCTCTCAATGGCCACGGCGACGTCTTTGTCAAAGCTACGTTTGTTTGGGAATAAAAAGGTTTGATAAACTGTATCCTGTTCAATTTTAATCGTGATCCAACTTCCCCAGCGCGCACTGGGTCTTTCACTGATAGTGAGTGTTCCGGGATATTCCTTTTCCCAGTTGTCACTAAAATCTCGATAAAATGCATGGCCAACTGACGTTACCGTGTGATCAGTAATTAAACCTGGAACTTCAATTTCAGCCGCAGTGACCTGCTTTGCCCCGCAGCTCAAAGAGGCAAAGAGAATAAAAATAAGTATTTTTTTCATCGTTCAACGCCTGAGATTATCGTTAGCCCATGAAACGGCCTGTGTTCGGTTTTTCACCGATATTTTTTTAAACAGATTGTAGAGATGTGTTTTGACCGTATTTTCACTGATAAACAATAGCCGCGCTATTTCCGTATTTGAGGCACCTACGCGCAATTTGTTGAGAATTTCTTTCTCTCTATTAGTTAACCCTGTTGATTCTTGGCTGTGATAACGATAATGCGAAGATTGACTAATAAGATAGCTCGCAACGCTCTGACTAAAATAACATTCTCCATTTATGACGCTTTTGATCCCCTCAACCAAAGATCGCTCATCCATAGACAAATAAAATACAGCGCTAATATTTGGCCATGAGCCGATATCTTGGCATTGATAGTCATCCGGTGTATTTAACAGAAGCAATCTATTTTTTTCTCGGCAGCGGCTAAGTTCTGATTGCCACAGGACAGTCGTTCGTCTGTCTGCTTCCATCAAATCAAACAGAAATAATGTATTTTCAGTTGAATCATTTAAATATTTGTTGATGTTATGTATTTTTGCATTTACATCTAATATGGACTTAATTTGGTGCAGTAGCGCAGTCGCCTGTAAAGACGGCCTAGTAATTAAAACTAATGAGTAGTTTTGATTCGCTGCTTCATTAAGCATAATAACAACCTACCTAGATGCGACGCGCAGCGCTCTCTGCTTTATAAATAACAGATTGATGACGCGCTACATTTCCGCTGCTGTGTAAAAGACAGTGCACAAAATAATGACTAATGCACAGAGTTAAATTGTATATACCATCGTTTTCTTCGGGCATATTACATGATTCAATCTAGACATTGGCGCATCCAGCGCAAGTGCTATTTGTGTTTCAAAATGTTTCATGATATTTATAAATAATTCTTATGGTTAATTTAAATACTAGGAACGCTTAATAATCCTTTCATATTTCAGCACTAAGAATAAACTCATCATTAGTCGATAAGCTACAGTAAAAAATAAAAACCGTTATTAAATAGATAATTAAGCAAAACATGTAACATGCATACTCACTTTTAGTTAGCTTGCTTGGTATATATTCATTTATTTTTCTTAGGTAAGTGGTATCACGATTGTATCTTTACAAAGTCATTATTCATCAAGCTAGACGTCATGCTTCCGCATGAATTTGATATGGGTG
This sequence comes from Hafnia sp. CBA7124, assembly GCF_002355555.1. Taxonomy (NCBI): domain Bacteria; kingdom Pseudomonadati; phylum Pseudomonadota; class Gammaproteobacteria; order Enterobacterales; family Hafniaceae; genus Hafnia; species Hafnia sp. CBA7124. Next base: position 2,660,938 of record NZ_AP017469.1, read on the forward strand.
CTTGCTGTGTTGACAACCCTTGCGATATCTCATGGACTATATGTGTGGGATCGACCATCCAATACAAGCAACGCTTGTTTCTTTACGTAAATCTATAGGTAGAAAAAGTAAAACTTTTATTTTCTTTTGCTAACAAGAAGTAAACGACAAAAATAATACTTTTTCATGACGCCTTCTTTTCAAAATACAACTTATAGGTGAGATATTTAATTTTTCTTCCGTACATACTCAAATCGTAAATCGGAATATTCCTGAAAAATACATCAGGAAATCAGGTGAGCGCTTTACAGGCTTGTTTTCTTACTGACCGAATTACGTTAGGACGGCAACATGAAAAAGTTAGTTTTAGCAACCGCTCTGCTACTTACGCCTTATTTGGCTATAGCGAATAGTGATTTGGCACGTTCTGAAATAATCACAGGCTTTAGTGATATTAACAGTAATTACAGCCAAAGCACGGCAATTAATCAAATAGGAAGTGGTAATAGAGCATATTCAAATCAACAAGGGATCAATAACCACGCGGTTATTGTTCAGCAAGGAAACGGAAACCAAGGCAGAATCAATCAGTCAAGCAGCAATAACAATGCGTTAATTGCCCAGCGTGGCACGGGGAATTCTGCGGATATAACACAGCTTAGCAGTAATAACACCGCCGTTATTGCTCAGCTAGGCAGTGGGAATAATGACACCATCATTCAAGACAGCTTTGGTAACTCTGCTTATATTTTTTCTATCGGGAAAAATAATATAACGCAAATTAACCAAACGGGTACGAACCGGTCCGCCGGTGTAGTACAAAATGCATCAGGCATGGCCATTAGAGTTACACAACATTAGTTATCGTTTATCTGATACACACATCTGATTCTATAACCAACGGGGTAACATCATGAATAAGTGGAAAATCATCGCCGCATCAAGCTTTGTCTTCGCTATGAGTAATGCTATGGCATTAACCAACCCGGCTTACGTATTTCAATTCACACCTCAAACAGGCGCATTAGGCGGAGAAGTTCAAGTTTACCAGCAAGGTAGTAATAACTACTCTAACGTCAACCAAGACTCCGCTATTTTATCCAAAACCTCAGTATCACAATCAGGTGGATTCCTTGGCGGTAGTAATAATAGCGCCACGGTCAATCAAAACGGGAATATCAGCTTGGTTGACATTAACCAGAGCGGCAATGGCCACTCTGCGACCTCGAGTCAAAATGGTGATTGGTCAGTCACCGAAATTTCACAAAGCGGCCTCGTCGGTAATTCAGCAACAACCAGTCAAAACGGTGACTTCTCTAAAACAGCCGTATCGCAGTCTGGCCTTGGTTTAAACAACGCCGTCACTACGCAAAATGGTGATGCAGCCGTGATTGTCGTTCGCCAAAATGGTGCATCTAACTACGCCAACAGCAGCCAGAATGCTAACTTCTCCTACTCTAACGTCAACCAGATTGGTCTTGGCAACGTTTCCTTTGTAAGCCAGAACTAGTTACGTCTCCATCCTATAAAACAGGGCTAAGCCCTGTTTTATTTTTTTATTCGGAGCCTAAAATGCATACGCTACTTATCGCTTCCCTGCTATCTAACCAGCTTTGGTTTGATACGACACAAGATGGTCAATATTATATTCTTACGCCCATGGCTTCTGTCACTACATCGTGCCTGTGTAATATTGACGTTGATGTGATTCGCCGTGGTATCCATGGTGAAAGCACTTCTCGGCAAAAAGGGGCTATTCAGCTCATGGCAAATCAAAAGCAAGCTTTGGGTCAGATGAGTTTCCCCGTTCAACAAGGAGACTGGCTACAGGTCACTATCGTATTAAGCGACGGGGACAAAATGCGGATTGAAAAACAGGTTATTCTGCCGGATAAAGTTTAAGACAATATGCTTTGCTCAAAATAAAAAAGGAAATGCCTTTTCAAGCATTCCCTTTCGCTACCGCAGTTCTCAATAATTAAACGGTCTTAAATTCTGCTTCCGCATCAGCAAAGCGCGTTTGAATCGTTTGAGAAGGTGTTTTACCCATCAGGCTCACTACCACAATTGCAACGCTGGCAAAAATAAAGCCAGGAATAATTTCGTACAAATTAAACCAGCCATACTGTTTCCATATAATGACCGTCGCCGCACCGATAATCATTCCCACCAGCGCACCGTTGCGCGTCATCCTTGACCACATGACCGAAATCAGAACGACCGGACCAAACGCTGCACCAAAGCCTGCCCACGCATAGCTCACCAAGCCTAATACACGGTTTTCAGGATTTGCAGCCAGCGCAATAGCAATCAACGCCACCAACAGCACCATTAAACGTCCCACCCAAACCAGCTCGCGCTGAGAGGCTTTTTTGCGGAAGAAAGCCTTATATAAGTCTTCGGTTATCGCACTAGAACACACTAGCAGCTGACAGCTTAGCGTACTCATTACCGCAGCAAGAATTGCCGACAGCAATATTCCCGCAATCCACGGGTTAAATAAGATCTTCGCTAGCTCGATAAAGACACGCTCGCCGTTTTCAGAAACGGTTCCCGCTTGGCTTGGGTTATTCTCAAAGTAGGCAATACCGAAGAAGCCCACCGCCACCGCGCCACCTAGGCACAAAATCATCCATGTCATGCTGATCCGGCGTGCTTTACGAATAGTATGGTGTGAATCAGCCGCCATGAAGCGCGCCAAGATATGTGGCTGACCAAAGTAGCCTAGACCCCATCCCATCAATGAGATAATCGCGATCAGATTCAGCCCCTTGAACATATCGAGGTTTGCTGGGTTTTTAGCTTCAATCACCAGCATCGATGTATCAATGCCGCCCACGGCTAAAATGACAATAACCGGCGTTAAGATAAGCGCAAAAATCATCAGACTGGCTTGAACGGTGTCCGTCCAGCTTACCGCCAAGAAACCACCAATAAAGGTATAGATAATCGTTGCCGCCGCACCTGCCCACAACGCGGTCTCGTAACTCATTCCGAAAGTACTTTCAAACAGGCGAGCACCTGCCACAATGCCAGAAGCACAATAGATGGTGAAGAACACCAAAATGACTATCGCCGAGATCACTCGCAGCAGTTTGCTGCTGTCTTCAAAACGACTCGTGAAATAATCCGGCAGCGTCAGCGCGTTATTATTGGCCTCGGTGTGAACACGCAAACGCCCCGCCACCAGCTTCCAGTTCAGATACGCCCCCACGGTTAAGCCAATCGCGATCCAGCTTTCAGAGATCCCTGAAAGATAAATAGCGCCGGGCAGTCCCATCAACAGCCAGCCGCTCATATCGGAAGCCCCAGCCGACAGCGCAGTGACGACGCTACCTAAACTACGTCCGCCCAAAATATAGTCATCAAAATTATTCGTGGCGCGATAAGCCACTAAACCAATGACGATCATTCCCAAGATGTAGACCAAAAAGGTCACCAACATCGGTGTACTTATCATGCAGGTGTCTCCGTATTTTATTTATGCCCAAGATTCAGGCTTTTTTATGCAAATTGTTTCGTTTTAAAAATCGGCCACATCGGAACGATGACATGGCCGAACCCCATCTCAAATAAAACCAATAAGGAAAATCTAAACGCGGCATCTTATGAACAGGCGAGTTTCATTAACAAGTTTTTTAACTTAAAAGTTACACAAAGTTTACCACCCATCACATTTTATGCGGCGACCGGTTGCAACTCAAATCCATTTGCATGCGCCAGCGCAGATCGAACAGAAAAATATCCCTTTAAATTATAATGAATTATTTAACTCTACGTGCAACCTTCAAACTGATGTTCACATTGTTCGCATTCTATTCGCTAGCACAAAACCTGCGCTATTTCACACATTGAACACTTAAGTCATTTAACAAGGTTGCACAAAGTTGCAACATTCATAATGAACGGGATATGCTCAGGCTCTACCTTAAAAAAATAAAACGGAGTAGGACGGCATGGGCACCACCACTATGGGTGTAAAACTTGATGAAGCGACTCGAGATCGTATTAAAGCCGCCGCACAGCAAATCGATCGCACGCCGCATTGGGTCATCAAACAAGCCATTTTCAATTATCTTGAGCGAGTAGAGAGCGGTAGCGCCCTACCTGAGCTCCCCCTCCCTGCTGCAGACACTATTTCTAACGACACCGAAGAAACCATCACGTCTCAGGAACAGCCTCTTCAGCCGTTCCTCGATTTTGCCGAGCAAATTCTGCCGCAGTCGGTTTCACGTTCAGCGATCACGGCGGCCTATCGTCGACCTGAAAATGAAGCCGTTTCCATGCTGCTAGAACAGGCTCGTATGGCACCGGAACTCGCGCAGTCAACGCACCAGATGGCGTATAAAATCGCGGAAAAACTGCGTAACCAGAAAAGCGCTAACGGTCGCGCCGGAATAGTACAAAACCTTTTGCAGGAATTTTCGCTCTCGTCACAGGAAGGTGTGGCGCTGATGTGTTTAGCCGAAGCTTTGCTGCGCATTCCCGATAAAGCCACGCGCGACGCGCTTATTCGCGACAAAATCAGCAACGGCAACTGGCATTCTCATCTTGGCCGCAGCCCATCGCTGTTTGTTAATGCCGCGACGTGGGGATTACTGCTAACCGGACGCTTAGTGGCAACCCACAACGAATCTAACCTATCGAACTCGCTCAACCGCATTATTAGCAAGAGCGGCGAACCGCTGATCCGCAAAGGCGTGGATATGGCGATGCGCTTGATGGGCGAACAATTTGTGACGGGCGAGACCATTGCTGAAGCGCTGGCAAACGCGCGCAAGCACGAAGATAAAGGCTTCCGTTACTCTTACGACATGCTGGGTGAGGCCGCGCTGACCGAAGCCGATGCCCAACGCTATATGATTTCATACCAACAAGCGATCCACGCCATCGGCAAAGCATCGAACGGGCGCGGAATCTATGAAGGTCCTGGGATTTCAATCAAGCTTTCAGCCTTACATCCACGCTACAGCCGTGCGCAATACGAACGCATGATGGACGAGCTTTACCCTCGCCTTCTCTCTCTGACCTTGCTGGCACGCAGCTACGATATTGGTATTAATATCGATGCTGAAGAAGCGGACCGCCTTGAAATTTCACTCGATTTGCTCGAGCGCTTATGCTTTGAACCCGACCTCGCCGGTTGGAACGGCATTGGCTTCGTTATTCAGGCCTACCAAAAGCGCTGCCCTGCGGTGATTGACTATGTGATCGATTTAGCACAGCGCAGCCATCGCCGTTTGATGATCCGTCTGGTGAAGGGTGCATACTGGGATAGCGAAATTAAACGCGCTCAGGTTGATGGGCTGGAAGGCTATCCGGTTTATAGCCGCAAGGTGTATACCGACGTCTCTTATTTGGCCTGCGCCCGTAAACTGCTCGGCGTACCTAACGCCATATATCCCCAGTTTGCTACGCATAATGCCCATACGTTGTCGGCTATTTATCATCTGGCAGGACAAAACTACTATCCGGGCCAGTATGAATTCCAATGCCTGCATGGCATGGGTGAGCCGCTGTACGATCAGGTCGTAGGGAAAATTGCCGACGGTAAATTCAACCGCCCTTGCCGTATTTATGCGCCGGTCGGCACGCATGAAACTCTGCTGGCCTATTTGGTTCGTCGTCTATTAGAAAACGGGGCGAATACCTCATTTGTTAATCGTATTGCCGATACCACGCTGCCGTTAGACGAGCTGGTTGCCGACCCGGTCTCTGCCGTTGAAGCCATGGCAACCAAAGAAGGCGCGGTGGGTCTGCCACACCCCCGCATTCCATCGCCTCAAGGACTTTACGGTGAAGATCGTCGCAATTCACGCGGTTTAGACCTCTCCAACGAACAGCGCTTAGCGTCGCTTTCCAGCGCACTGCTCAGCAGCGCCAGCACACCATGGAGCTGCACGCCAATCATTGAAGGAGATGTCTCGAGCCAAGAACAGCCTCAGGCCGTGGTTAACCCAGCAGAACCGCGTGACATCGTGGGGTATGTGACGCCGTCCAGCGAAGCTGATGTAGAAGCCGCGTTGACTAGCGCCGTCAGCGCCGGTCCAATCTGGTTTTCAACGCCCCCAGCACAGCGTGCCGCTGTTTTAGAGCGCGCCGCAGACTTAATGGAAGATCAGCTACAAAGCCTGTTAGGCCTATTGGCTCGTGAGGCCGGAAAGACATTCAACAACGCCATTGCCGAAGTGCGTGAGGCCGTTGATTTCCTGCGCTATTACGCTCAGCAGGTACGCAACGATTTCGCCAACGACACGCACCGCCCGCTGGGCCCGGTGGTCTGTATCAGCCCATGGAACTTCCCTCTGGCCATTTTCACCGGACAAGTGGCCGCCGCATTAGCTGCGGGTAACAGCGTATTGGCCAAACCCGCCGAGCAAACGCCGCTGGTTGCCGCACAGGCCGTTCGTATCCTGTTAGAAGCCGGTGTTCCCGCTGGCGTGCTACAGCTGCTGCCGGGTGAAGGTGAAACCGTGGGTGCCAAGCTGGTTGGTGATAGTCGCGTACGTGGCGTGATGTTTACCGGTTCTACCGCGGTTGCAGGCCTATTGCAGCGTAATATTTCAGGCCGTTTGGATCCTCAAGGACGCACCACGCCGCTGATTGCCGAAACCGGTGGTTTGAATGCGATGATCGTCGACTCATCGGCGCTTACCGAGCAAGTTGTTACCGACGTGGTGGCCTCGGCCTTTGATAGCGCCGGTCAGCGTTGTTCTGCGCTGCGCATTCTGTGCGTCCAAGAAGACATTGCCGATCACACCCTGCAAATGCTGCGCGGTGCGATGGCGGAATGCCGAATGGGCAATCCTGAACGCCTCTCAACCGATATCGGCCCAGTGATTGACGCTGAAGCTAAAGAGAATATTGACCGCCATATTCAGGCGATGCGTGCCAAAGGACGCGAGGTTTATCAGGCCGCCTTTGACCATTCACAGGATAGCCAAGAGTGGCAACGTGGCACCTTCGTTAAACCTACGCTGATTGAGCTTGAAAGCTTTGATGAACTCGAGCAGGAAGTGTTTGGGCCGGTACTCCACGTGGTTCGCTACAACCGCCAGAATCTCGACGCGCTGATTGAGCAAATCAATGCGGCAGGTTATGGCTTAACGTTGGGCATTCATACTCGTATTGATGAAACCATTATTAAAGTCACCGAGCAGGCTAAAGTCGGTAACCAGTACGTCAACCGTAATATGGTCGGCGCCGTAGTCGGTGTGCAACCTTTCGGCGGAGAAGGTCTCTCGGGCACAGGACCAAAAGCCGGTGGGCCGCTGTATGTTTACCGACTGCTGTCTAGCCGCCCTAACGACGCCGTATGCCGCACTCTAGCGCGTCACGACGGTGACCAAAACATCGACACAACGCAACGCCAACCGCTATTGGCCGCTCATCAGGCACTCTTAACCTGGGCGCAGCAAGAGAAAATGACCGACCTTGCCCAGCATTGCCAAGAGTTTGGTGATTGGTCGCAGGGTGGCACCGTTCGTCTGCTACAAGGCCCGACCGGCGAACGCAACACCTACGCCCTGCTCCCACGCGAACGCGTGCTGTGCCTATTCAGTAATGAACAAGATGCCTTGATTCAGTTAGCCGCCGTGCTTGCGGTAGGCAGCCGAGTTCAGTGGATAGACAGCGAGGTTCAACGCACCCTTTATCGTCGCTTGCCAGCAGCCATACAGCAGCAGATCAACGTGGCTAAATCATGGGATGCCGATGGTGTCGGGTTTGACGCGGTGATCTATCACGGTGACTCCGATCAGCTACGCAGCCTGTGTGAACAAATCGCTGAACGCCCGGGTGCGATTGTGTCCGTACAAGGCTTCTCACACGGTGAAACAGGCATTCTGCTTGAGCGTTTGTTGTTAGAACGTTCGCTGAGCGTGAATACCGCCGCTGCGGGGGAAATGCGAGTTTAATGACTATAGGGTGAGATACTCAGGATTAATTCGATATTAGTTCGGTGTAAGGTTTTATCCGGTGTTAAGTTACGTCCGCCTAATGCACTATTTCTCACATAGGCATTGTGCGGGCGTCCGTGTTAGGGGGCCAATCGCCGCCCCCTAACAACCCGGCTTTGCTCCTCCTCCCAGCCCGCTACGCGGGTGCCCTCATTTCATCATTTCGGTCTTAACGGAACGAATGGCAATCGCGGATATTCGGCGCATCCTTGCGCCTCACCCCTACGGGGCCAACGCAAGCGTTGTTCAAATTTGCTCCCAGCAAATTTGTCCATGGCTCCTCCGTTCTTTCGCCTACGTCCCTGTAGGCGAATCCTAACCTGCATGATTCATTCGGCTGTCCGGCAACGAGCCAGAAAAAATCAAAATCAAAAGATAAATAACTTTGTCAGCATTTAATTTAAGTCTTGGGAGAAAGAGCAACGCTAACAGGATGTTAGCGTTAGAGGAGGAGGCGCCATGGATGGCGCATGCCGACTCGGCGCGGAGATGGCGTCTCGGATAAAAGCGCGAGAGTGCAGAGACCACGCGCTGGTGGTCTCTGCCCGTACGCCTTCACCAATGCAGCAATGAAACTCGATTTAGACAGGCGGGCGGAATCTTTAACCGTTGTGACATAAGCGTCTGGCGACCGAAACCTTCACCAAATCTAGCCCCCCACTCAAATATAACTCAACGGCTCATCCACTAATTTTTCCCCTAAAAACTTCTCCAAAAACAGCTTAGTTCTTGGGTGTTGGGGATTGGCAAACAGCTCTTTTGCCACGCCTTGCTCTACGATCCGGCCTTCATCCATAAAAATAGCTCGGTTAGCCACATCTCGGGCAAAACTCATTTCGTGGGTCACGATCACCATAGTGCGATTTTCTTCTGCCAGCGCGCGGATAGTGCTTAACACTTCGCCCACCAGCTCAGGATCCAGCGCCGATGTTGGCTCGTCAAACAGGATAACTTCCGGCTGCATCGCTAACGCACGAGCTATCGCAACACGCTGCTGCTGCCCGCCCGACAAGCGCTTAGGAAACGCATCTTCTTTGCCCTTCAAACCAACTTTCGCCAGCAATTCACGCGCTCGCGCAATCACTACATCGCGCTTTTCCCCCTTCACTACCACCGGCCCCTCAATGATATTTTCCAATACCGTGCGGTGCGGGAACAGGTTGAAGTTTTGGAATACAAAGCCCACTTCTTGACGCAGTTTGCGAATCGCCGCTTTCTGCCGCCCCAGCGGCTGATCGCCATGAATAGTGACATCGCCCACTTGAATCGTGCCACCGTCAGGCTCTTCTAATAAATTAATGCTACGCAGCAGGGTCGTTTTGCCTGAGCCACTTGGCCCAATAATCGCAACCACCTCACCCTTTTCAACCGTCAGATCAACGCCGTGCAGCACGGTGTTTCCGTTAAAGGATTTTGTCAGATTTTTTACTTCAATAGTGCTCACTGTAGCTCCTAAACGGATAGGCCTAAAATTAATACTTTACGGGAGGGATAAGACCAGACTTGCCGCATTCACCCGATATAACCGCAACTGTAGCAACTCATCGCGATGAATAAAAAATTTTGCCGGAATAAGGTTAGATTGATATGGAATAAAAAACAAAAAAGCCACCGCATAACGATGGCTTTTTTATTCTGACAGCAAGGCTAGCAGACCGCTTCTTTTTGCCAGTTTAGATACTGATCGTACTTACGTAGCGCAATGCGATAGTTATTTTGATTCGCATCGGCAATATGTTCAATCATATCCCATTGTTTTTCACTGCCGCAGAACTTCTCTGCGGGAAAATCACTGGCACGAAGCATATCGTCCAAGCGCCGCAAACGCACAATATACTCGCGAATTGAGCTGTGGCTCATTTCCGTTTGCTCAAACAAATATTGTTTAAAATCGAGAATATCAAAATAGTCTGCGTGGCAATGGCAATAGACATCGCTGCAGAAACGGCACAATGCGGTAAGTTCCTGCTCGAGTTCTTGCCAAACTCGGTCATCAATCAGTTGATCCATACCTGCAAGCACTTCACGATCGAGAATTTTTCCGCGAAATACTAAAGACATACGATCGAGCGATTTACCACAATGAGAGCAATCGCACTGACTATGTTTAAAATCTTTCAAATAGCGACTCAAAGGTCGTCTTTTTTGTAGGGATGCCGTCATGACAACATTTTCCATTTCTTTGAATAACTGTTGGCGTTGGCGTATTAGCTTTGGCTAGCCAGCTTAGTGCGCAAGCGTTTGATCGCCTGGCTGTGTAGCTGACTGACGCGAGACTCTCCGACCTCAAGCACCGCACCGATTTCCTTTAGGTTCAGCTCTTCTTGGTAGTAAAGCGTAAGAACCAGTTTTTCACGTTCCGGCAAGGCTTCAATCGCAGTAATCACGCGCTGGCGCAGATCCCCTTCTAACAGCTGTTTGAGGGGATTAGCATCCTCATGCTGTTGGAAAACAGGTTCGGCGCTGTCGCCATGCTCTTCTCGCCACTCATCATAAGAAAAAAGATGGCTGGTGTTGGTATCCAACAAAATCTGCTGGTACTCCACCAAAGGCATATCCAATTCTTGCGCTATTTCGGTTTCTGTTGGTGCGCGATGCAGACGCTGCTCGGCACGCTGCATAGCCGCTGAAACTTCACGGGCATTTCGACGCACGCTGCGCGGAACCCAATCACGACTGCGAAGCTCATCGAGCATCGCACCGCGAATACGCTGAACCGCATAGGTGGTAAAGGCCGTCCCCTGCATGGCATCGTAGCGTTCGACCGCGTGCAACAGCCCAATACCTCCGGCTTGAAGCAGGTCGTCCAGTTCAACGCTTGCGGGCAGGCGAACCTGCAAACGCAGCGCTTCATGGCGCACTAGCGGAGCGTAGCGCTGCCACAGGGAATTTTTGTCGATCACGCCGTCGGCGGTATACAATTCACTCACGTTGACAGAACCCGGGTTGATGGATGCCCGGCTATTATCTAACCCTCACGCGCAAGCCAATGGCGCGATTAGTCAGCAAAAATGCCCCCTTTTCTCACGTTGCCTTTCCGAGAAGACGAAATTGCTCAGTTATTCATCACGTCGTTGATGTGAAAAACCCCGCATACCGCGGGGTTGGATTTATTCAATGCTGGCGAATTATTAACGCAGCAGAGTCAGAACGTTCTGAGTAGACTGGTTAGCCTGAGCCAACACAGAAGTACCTGCCTGCTGCAGAATGTTTGCACGGCTCATGTTGGACACTTCGGTCGCGTAGTCAGCATCCTGAATACGAGACTGGGAAGCAGTCAGGTTGTTAACGGTGCTGTTCAGGTTGTTGATAACAGAATCGAAACGGTTCTGTACCGCACCCAGAGATGAACGCAGGGAGTCAACCTGAGACAGCGCCTGATCCAGAACAGCCAGAGGGTCAGCAGTAGTTGGCGTTGTAGACAGTTGGGCACCTTTGGTGACTTTGCCATCATCGCTCAGAGTTGCTTTAGAGTAGGTATCGTTGCCATCAGCATCTTTACCCATAATCACATAACCCGCTTTACCTTTAGCATCGGTATATGCGTGCAGAGTATCACCCGCAGCTACACCAGTAACAGTCGTTGAACCAGTTTTAACAGAAGTTGTTTCGGTTAAACCGGTTGGTGCTGTGGTAACGACATTTGCACCTACTGATGAATCAAACGTAAATTTACCAGTGCCATCAACGGTGCCTTTAACCCATTCAGCCGCACCAGTCTGGATATAGGAATCTGTACCATCGCTGTATAATTTACCATCTGTAGATGTTTTCTTAGCACCAGCGCTAGTATCAGCACCAATGGTTGGGGCGCCCATTTTGTCGATGCTGGTAGTTGCAGCAGTAGTTACACCAGTAACGTTGACGCTGCTTGCCACGCTGAACTTATCCAGACCCAACGTTTTAGAGTTGATATCTTTCAGATCGATTTGGATAGTTTCATTGTCGTTAGCGCCAACCTGAATGGTCAGTTTCTGGTCGCCACTCAGTACTTTCACGCCGTTAAAGTCGGTCTGCTGTGAAATACGGTCGATTTCAGACAGACGCTGAGTGATTTCGTCCTGGATGGATTTCAGGTCGCTATCAGAGTTAGAGCCGTTCTGAGACTGTACGGTCAGACGACGGATGTTTTGCAGGTTGTCGTTCACTTCGTTCAGAGCACCTTCGGTGGTCTGCGCCAGAGAGATACCGTCGTTGGCGTTACGAGAAGCCTGAGTCAGACCCTTGATGTTTGCAGTGAAGCGGTTAGAAATCGCCTGACCCGCGGCATCGTCTTTCGCGCTGTTGATACGCAGACCAGAAGACAGACGCTCAATAGCGGTACCCAGTGAAGACTGAGATTTGTTCAGGTTGTTCTGAGCCATCAAAGACAGGCTGTTGGTGTTAATTACTTGTGCCATAGTGAGCTTTCCTTACGAATCATCTGCGATAATCGCATCTTAGTTAATGGGTCGGGCCTGATTGCCCTACGGCGTCAGCCACCGTCCACTCAGGTATCGGCGCTCCCCCATTAACCTTTAGGAAATTTTTAAATTATTTTTCTGCGTAATTCCGCTGCTTCGACAATCGCTTAAATAAGGCCCACTTTTCGTCTTCTATCGTCCCATCACTTTTTCATATTATTTTGTAAACTTTTTTCCTACTGAGCCGATAACGCGTATAGCGCATGAAAATATATAAGGAAAATACTGATGGCTTCTATTTCTTCTTTAGGGATCGGCTCAGGTCTCGACTTAAACGGGCTGCTCGACAAACTGTCTACGGCAGAACAGCAACGCTTAACGCCCTATACCACGCAGCAAACCAGCTATAAAGCACAGTTGACGGCGTATGGCACGTTAAAAAGCTCGTTGGAAAAATTCGATAACCTAAGTAAGGATTTGGCTAAGGCCGACTTCTTTAATACGACTAAAGCATCGACTCACGATCAGTTTACCGTGACGACGAATCCTAAAGCGGTTGCCGGTAACTACAGTGTTGAAGTTAAACAGTTGGCTCAAGCACAAAGTTTAACGACACAAAAAGCGATCTCAGATCAGTCTGCAGAGTTAGGCACTACAGGTGCTAGTGGGCGATCAATAACCCTGACTCAAGGTACTCCACCGAAAAGCACCACGATACCTTTAGCCGATGATCAAACATCATTATTAGAAATGCGTGATGCAATTAACGGTGCAAAAGCAGGCGTAACGGCGAGTATCGTGCGCGTAGGTGATAGTAGCTATCAATTAGCACTAACCTCTTCATCTACTGGCTCAGCCAATCAGATGACGGTAAAAGTGAATGGTGACGATAAACTAGGTGAATATCTTAATTTCGATCCTAACGCACCATCAACCTCACCAACGGCAATAAAACAAACGGTAGAAGCTAAAGACGCCATCATCACCATGAACGGCACCAAAATTGTGCGCAGCAGCAATACCATTACCGATGCCCCACAGGGCACAACGATCGAGCTGAAAGCCAAGACCAAAGACGGTGAGCCACAGAACCTGATTTTGAGCGCTGATAACTCAGGTGCGATGGACAAAATTAAAAGCTGGGTAGATAGCTATAACTCCCTGCTGGATACCTTTACCTCGCTGACCAAATACACCCCGGTAAAAACGGGTGAAGCGCAGTCAAAAACCAACGGTGCGCTGTTGGGTGACAATACCCTGCGTGGCGTACAGGCAGCGATTAAAGGCGCGTTGAGTTCGGCTCAAGATAACCCTGAGCTCAAAGGTCTCGGCAATTTGGGGATTACCACCGATGGTAAAACCGGCAAACTAACCGTAGACAGCGACAAACTCACCAAAGCCTTTACCGATCATCCAGACCAAGTGGCTAACTTCTTTGTTGGCAATGGTAAAGATAGCGGTATGGCAACCAATATTCATAATGAAATTCAAAGTTATATCAAGGCCGGCGGCGTGATCGAATCAACGACAAAAAGTATCAATACCAACTTAGATCGCCTGAGCGTTCGTATCGACAGCGTTAGCGACAGCATTCAGGAAACCATCGACCGCTACAAAGCCCAATTTGTACAGCTGGATACCATGATGTCGAAACTCAACAGCACCAGCTCATATTTAACACAACAGTTCACCGCCATGAACTCATAGCACAGGTAACAACACATGTATAAAGCGACGGGCTCGCAAGCCTACGCTGAGATTGGTTTGGAGAGTGGCGTGATGAGCGCCAGTCCTCACCAGCTCATCGTAATGTTATTTGACGGGGCGCATAGCGCCCTAGTTCGCGCCCGCCTGCATATGCAGGCAGGACAAACGCAGCTCAAAGGTCAGTCAATCACCAAAGCCATTAACATCATTGATAATGGATTAAAAGCGGGACTTAATCTGGAAAAAGGCGGGGAGCTTGCAGAAAATTTATCAGCGCTGTATGACTATATGGTTAAACGCCTGTTACATGCTAATCTTCATAATGATGAAGTTACAATCCAACATGTCACGGACCTGTTAGATAACATTGCCGATGCGTGGCGTCAGATCGGCCCACAATCTCAACCTACTCAGCAGGACCACTTATAATGTACGGAATACAGCCTTTGTCACACGCGTACCGTCACATCCTTTCGCTCAGCGAAAGCATGCTGGAACTTGCTAAGCGTTCTGAGTGGGACTCGCTCGTTAAACTGGAGATGGAGTATCTGCAAGCGGTGGCAAAAACCACCGAGCTGATGCCAATTTCCGAAGTAGACTCCGCGATGCAGGCGGAGCTGCGCCGCATTTTAGCTAAAATTCTCGATAACGAAGCAGAAATTAAGCGCCTACTTCAGGCGCGCATGGATGAGTTGAGCCAGATAATAGGAAAAACTTCACGCCAACAAGCCGTCACCCACACCTATGGGCAATTTTCCGACAACGAAGGGTATCCTGGCGATTTGCTTTAATTTTTTTATTCAACACCAGTCATTTCCATACTCAGGCATAAATTTTAGTAAAACGCTTTAAACAATAATATTTCAATAAGAAAGACAGCGAATGATTATATCAGCCATATTGCTATGGCATTAATAATCAACATTAATTTTTAGTAAAAAGCGAATACGCTTAACTACATTACTTTTAATAAAAATTATATTCCAGGTGAATTAATTAGGAATGGTCACGTCGGTATAGTGCCCATTCATCTATTCTCTCTCCCGTTGGTAATAAACAGTCCGTACTCACGCCAAGCTCGGTTGTTTTATTAATTTCTTTGCCTCCCAGTTTTAAACAATACACTGAGGCTGGATTTGGCATCCCTATCGCTCCCTTTGCAGGCGTTGCATCTGCAGGAGGAACCGTGTTACTTGACACACAACCCGCTAGCATAAGGCTGCTCATCCCAACAATCGCCAACATACGTACTTTCATCATTTTGTTAATCATCCTAAGAAAACAAAAAAAACATTCTCGTTTTTCTCACCCGCACAAACAGGTAATTACTCCTGTTCATTATAGGGTTTATCAGCAAAAACGTTAACTTTTTATATAAAAAATAAATGAATTATATAATTACATTATTTGAAATAATTTATTGGTTAAAAATAGTGAAACTGACACCACAAAACTAATCAATTTATAGGTAAACCTATGAGATTCTGCTATATCTTAGCTTGCCGCTTCTCTCATTTGGAAAAGGATCTATGGCTACGCTTCGTAATCTTAAAACTGCGCTATTAATCGGCGCATTGGCTCTAACCGGCTGTGCAACCAAAACTGCAACCCCTGAACAGTATTCAGGTTTTTTAAAAGACTATTCAAACCTAACAGAAACTAAGTCATCTTCAG
Source organism: Hafnia sp. CBA7124 (assembly GCF_002355555.1). Taxonomy (NCBI): domain Bacteria; kingdom Pseudomonadati; phylum Pseudomonadota; class Gammaproteobacteria; order Enterobacterales; family Hafniaceae; genus Hafnia; species Hafnia sp. CBA7124. Next base: position 2,676,659 of record NZ_AP017469.1, read on the forward strand.
GTTTGCCCGTTATGCGCTGGGTTGATCCAAGCTTTAAATCCAGCCACTACGACAAACTGATTTACAACCCAGTGACCTATTATCCTGAGCCTAAACCTACCACGCAGATTGGTAAAAACGTGTTAGATGGCGTGCTTAACTATACTAATACCAAGCTAAAAGCGGCGGCAGCCCAGCGTTCTACGCTAGTGACACAGCCCGGTCCAAACACGTTGATTTTCCGCGGCGCTATCACCGCGGTTGATACCAGCAAAGAAGGATTGCAGTTCTATGAAGTGATCCCAATTGCAATGGTTGTAGCGGGTACACAAGCCGCAACCGGCCACCGCACCATGGATACGAACTTGTTCTTCGAAGGTGAGTTAATTGACTCTCAAACCAACAAAACAGTAATGAAAGTGGTACGTAAAGGTTCAGGCAAACAATTGTCTAATTCAAATCAGTTGCTGACCGTAGATGATCTGAAAACTGTCATTGATAACATGGCAACCGACGCCACCATGTTCGATGTGAAATAATTCATCACAGCGAGTAAGACAGAACTTTTATAGCCAGCCGCTAAACTCGGCTGGCTTTTTTTATGCCCTTTGCCGTTGGTAGAACATCGAGGCAAAAAAAATCCCGCACCAAACGGCACGGGAAACCATACTAGAAATTTGAAAACAAACGTTCTGAAGCAATGAGCGATGGGTTTGAGCAATCTGAACGATTCCCCATCGCTGTATACAAGATTATATAGCGAGTGAGTTTAAAGTGCAAACACCCAATGCAAGCTCAATACGTTAGCGTTTTTTTACTGCGTAGGAGCAGGTGTAGGCCATGCGTTTCAGCGTTGGGACAGTGCTTGCTAGCGGAGGAATTTGTGTCGCATTATCAAAGCCATTTTCTTTGCAGTAGCTTAACGCATCGGCGTCCATCGCTGCTTTATTCACTTTTTCAGGATCGTAACGATAGATAACGGCCTGATTGGCTTCATGCTCATCTAATCTCACAAAACCATTTGGTGTACTTACACACCCAACCAAAACGGCAGGTAACAACATGGAGAACAATGCAGGTAAAGACACGGGTAACAACGGAGAAAGGGTATATTTCTTCATAAGAATCTCACACAAGGTTTGTTCTTATGATAGCCGTAAGCGATTCAGCCATAAACCAGATAAATACGAATAACGCTCTTTCTGTAGGAAAAAAGACCACTTTCGCAGTCTTTTCATCTAACGTGGTTACAGTTTAAACAAGCCTTTAATGACAATTTTGGCAATAGCCGGATTGTTTTCTTTGGCTCCTTTAATCAGGTATTGATTAATCGCCGCCAAAATTTCATGCGGTGATGGCTCTTCTTTTTCCGCGCTGACAAGATGCGAGCCATTTCCTTGAAAAATGACTTTGCCATCGACATCTAAACCTTCATAGTAACTAATGTAGCTAACCTTCATATCAAATCCCGTATATTTTATCTGATTTATAAACCACTGTTATATCTAACAGCACGTTAGGTCATTATTTTATCATCTAAAATCGGGTTAGATATGTAGACTCTCTTACAACTGAATTCAATTTTACAGCACAACAAATATCATATTTTGGTCAGCATAGGTACCGATACGCCAACCACAATATGATATTCTTCCAAACAGATATTGTTACCAACCACACACGTTAGTTTCTTCGTCGGAGTCATAGCCGCGAACGATATTGATGAGATCTTTAAGCGCATCAGATGACGTAGCAGGATCTTTTAAATCTTCAAGCGTTGAAAAATGTTTATCCACTGATACGCCATTATTTTTATTAGTGACTGTCAGTGTAAAACCTGCACCATTATTATTTTTATCATCGAGATTATTAATAAGTTCAATAACCAATCCGGTCGCAACATCTGGAATGTATAATGCCATCGGTTTTAGATACGTTTTCTCTGCGCTATGCTGGCTACTCTCATTAGAGAGAGCAATGGCATAACCTTTATTCTCAACTGTATTTTCAACTGTCATTATACTGCCCTCTTACTCTTCTAATAAAATATTGGGATCAACGTAAAAATCTACGTTAAACACCGTATCTTCAGATAAGGCTTCAATCCGGTGCCATTTTTCAGGAGGAAACACGCCAAACTGCCCAGCCTCAATGGTAAGCGTTTCGATAGCTTCAGGGCTGGTTTCGTCTGCGTAGCCGTAATAACGAATAGTCCCCTGCATCACACACAGGCGAGGATAGACACCTTGACGTGTGCCCGCGTCTAGATGGCGTTTCCAAATTGAAGCGGGAGCCGTCTCTTTCGTCCACAAGGGCGTCGTGCGTGTATGAACATAGTTGGTTGGTATAATGATGCGTTGCATATTTAAACCTCATATTAACTACCGCTCAGCAAGAATATGGGCAGTACATGTGAATATGATGCATATCATATACCTTTTATTGGGCGACGTTAAACGATTAACTTGAAGACATATATTTTTTCAAAAAAATAAAGCTCATCCTAATACCTCTTTCTATTTACACCAAGAGATAGGCATCACCCTCTTAAGGGTTATACGCAAGCGCATCACTATTTTTTAAATCAATGAATAAAATTAAAGTGAGGATGAGAATTATATATTTACAATACTCTGCGTGGACTTACATGAATTAAGAATATTCTGATGAGAATGAGATTAAAACAGAATAGATCTATCGTTCTTTTTTCATACAAACAATCTGAGGCAAATTTCCCCACAGCATTAGCATGGTTTTAGAGCAGTCCGTTGCGGATGAAGAATATCGACAGAAAGTGACACCTACGAACCGCAGTGTACTGGGTGCGTATCGTCGTCTAAACAATTATAAGGAAGATAAACAGACACTAATCAATGCGATAGCGGATACACCGAAAAGTGAGCCTAGCGCTAATAGCAAATACATCTGTTTGATTTTATAACCCATATTGCCGCCTATGCTTATCTGAAATGAGGCCTACCTAATAGGTTCCGACCATTATCTTCAAATACTAGCCACGCAACGTACACCTTACAATCATACTAATCCGATAATGGCTCCGCTCCCTATGTTCGGTATAACATTGCAACGTCGTTCATCATTCACATAATACTGACTCAAAGATAAACGCTGTTAACATCAAGTGTAGCTATCAACGGCACAACGCCACCTAAACAACTCGGTGAGTCGATATAAATAATAATCCCTAAAATTCAAATTGCCGTATTAAATAATCTATACACCCAAAATAATTTAAGTTGCTTAAAGTATAAGGCGTATAAATCACCCAACTTCGCCGCCAGCGTCACGCCACAACAAAGTTGAGTGGTTAATATTAAGCATTACAAACAGATAACTAAGACGATTAAACCTGCATATTCATAATATCTTGATAGGCCGCAACTAAACGGTTACGCACCTGAATCCCCATCTGCAGCGAGATCCCTGACTTTTGCAAATCAACCATCACGTCGTTTAACGCTACGCCCGGCACGCCCATTTCAAAGTTTTGCGCCTGAATCTTGGCATTATTCTGCGTATCACTGATACGGTTCACTGCGGCTTTAAGTTCAGCGGCAAATGCCCCCTGTGGGGCCTCACTGTTTTGGCTACGGTTTGCAGCTGATACAGCCGTTGCCTGAAGCTGCTGAAGTACACCTTCAATACCCACTATCGCCACTGCCGATACCCTCTTTGTCTGTGTTTACCAAATGGCTTTTACCCATAAGGCATCACCCTAACATAGAGATCAAAGAGTAAAGCCGCTAAATAGACGCAAAAATAGGGCCTTATTCTCCCATCAAATTCCCTCTCTACGCAGAATAATACCCTGCCTACTTTTGTAAGCCGCAGACCTTCCAAGAAAAGGCTCTGATTGAATACATTTCGCTGATAGCGCGTCAGGGAGTTCGTTTTGCAAGACATCAATTTATTCCGAGATTCTTTCTCGGCCCAACTGAAAGACAAGGTAAGCACATGAACGCTTCAGCCAACGGTAGCGCTGGCACCACAGCAAAAAGCGGGGATGGCGGTTTCGCTAGCATAGTGAATCGTCTGCGTGCTAACCCCAAAATTCCACTGCTCATTGCCGGTGCGATTGCTATCGCCGTTATTGCAGTACTGGCTCTGTGGGCTAAATCGCCTGATTATCGGGTTCTTTATAGCAACATCAGCGATCGGGACGGCGGTGCTATTGTCACCCAACTCACCCAGATGAACATTCCCTATCGCTTCACGGATAATGGCACTGCGCTGTTAATTCCGGCGGAAAAAGTTCATGAGACTCGCCTACGCCTCGCGCAGCAAGGCCTGCCGAAAGGAGGAGCCGTTGGATTTGAGCTTCTGGATCAAGAAAAATTCGGCATCAGCCAGTTCAGTGAGCAAATCAACTATCAACGCGCGCTGGAAGGCGAACTTTCTCGCACCATCGAAACATTAGGCCCCGTTCAGACAGCGCGCGTTCATTTAGCATTACCAAAACCTTCACTCTTTGTTCGAGAACAAAAGCAGCCTTCAGCATCCGTTACCTTAAATCTGCAACCAGGCCGCGCTTTAGATGAAGGACAAATCAACGCCATTGTCTATATGGTCTCCAGCAGCGTTGCAGGCTTACCCGCGGGGAATGTCACCGTGGTCGATCAAGGCGGACACTTGCTGACTCAGTCAGACGGTACTGGCCGCGATCTCAACGCCACGCAGTTGAAATACGCGAACGAGGTCGAAAGCCGAATTCAGCGCCGCATCGAGGCTATCTTGCAGCCGATGGTCGGCAACGGCAACGTGCATGCGCAGGTTACCGCGCAAATTGATAACGCGGTTCGTGAACAGACCGACGAAGAGTACAAACCGAATCAGGGCACTAATCAGGCTGCGGTTCGCAGCCAACAGCTGAGCGACAGCTCTCAGTCCGGCGGTCAACTCTCTGGCGGCGTTCCTGGTGCATTAACCAATCAGCCTGCCCCACCTCCGACGGGGAATATCACGAATCCTCCGCAGGCTGGCGCAAATGCCAATGCGGCGAACGCCCAGCGCCCTGCCTCCACCATTGACACCAACGGTCGCCGGAGTAGCTCCGCATCCAATGCACGCCGTGATGAAACCATCAACTATGAAGTGGATCGGACGATTCGTCACACCCAGCAAAAAGCGGGCAACATCGATCGCCTGTCCGTGGCCGTCGTCGTTAACTATGGCACCAACGCTAGCGGTAAAAGCATTCCGTTAACGCCACAGCAAATTGAGCAGGTCACTTCGCTGGTTCGCGAAGCCATGGGCTTCTCCGCAACGCGCGGCGACACGTTAAACGTGGTCAATACGCCGTTTACCGCCGATGTTGAAGACAACAATGCGGTTCCATTCTGGCAACAAGCAAGCTTCTTTGATCTGCTAATGACGATCGGGCGCTACCTGTTGGTACTGATTGTGGCCTTCATTCTGTGGCGCAAACTGGTGAAACCGCTGTTGAACAAACAGCTGGCTAACGCGCAGCCTGCTCGCCGAGTTGAGCCTACGCCAATTGTCACCACGCCGGTTCAACCGGCTAAACCAAGCAATGAAGAAGTGCAGAATCGTCGTAAAACACAGCAACGTGCCACGGCTGAACAGCAGGCACAGCGTGTCCGTGATATGGCTGAGCAAGACCCTCGCGTGGTTGCGCTGGTCATTCGCCAATGGATGAGTAACGAGCAATGACCATGACCCCAACTGAAAAAAGCGCCATTTTATTGATGACCATCGGTGAAGACCGCGCGGCAGAGGTGTTCAAGCACCTCTCTACCCGCGAGGTGCAGCATCTCAGCACCACGATGGCGACCATGAGTCAGGTTTCTCACCAGCAGTTAGGCGAAGTGCTCAACGAGTTTCAAGACGAAGCTGAGCAGTACGAAGCGCTCAGCGTCAACGCCAGCGACTATCTGCGTTCAGTATTGGTTAAAGCGTTAGGTGAAGAGCGTGCTTCTAGCCTGTTGGAAGACATTCTGGAGTCGCGCGAGACCGCCAGCGGCATCGAAACGCTCAACTTTATGGAACCTCAGGCCGCAGCCGATATTATTCGCGATGAACATCCGCAGATTATCGCCACTATTTTAGTGCATCTGAAACGCGCTCAGGCCGCTGATATTCTGGCTCAGTTTGACGAACGCCAGCGCAACGACGTGGTACTGCGTATCGCAACCTTCGGTGGCGTTCAGCCGACGGCGCTACAAGAACTGACCGAAGTACTAAACGGTTTGTTAGATGGTCAAAACCTCAAGCGCAGCAAAATGGGTGGTATCCGCACGGCGGCAGAGATCATCAACCTAATGAAAACCCAGCAGGAAGAGTCTGTTATTGAAGCCATGCGTATCTACGACGGTGAACTGGCGCAAAAAATTATCGACGAAATGTTCCTGTTCGAAAATCTGGTCGACGTCGACGATCGCAGCATTCAGCGCATCTTGCAGGAAGTGGAGTCCGAATCTCTGCTCATCGCCCTCAAAGGTGCCGACGAAGCGCTGCGCGAGAAATTTATGCGCAATATGTCGCAACGTGCGGCCGATATTCTACGCGACGATCTCTCCACGCGTGGGCCAGTTCGTCTATCGCTGGTGGAAAGCGAACAAAAAGCGATTCTGCTGATCGTTCGTCGATTGGCGGAAAGCGGCGAAGTGGTGATCGGCGGCGGCGAGGATGCTTATGTCTAATCCTCCTAACCCGAAAGATGGATTCCGCAAAGCGGTATTCCCCAAAGCCACCATTGAAGAAACCAATCAGCAATGGCAGCGCTGGGAGATGCGTGATTTTTCAGCGCCGCGTAAGCCTAAAATGCCCGCGTTTAAAATGGAGCCCCTGCCTCCTGCTGCGGAGTCTACCCCTGCAGCCATTGCGCAGGCTGAGTTAGAACAGCTACGTGAAAATGCCCAAATGCAGGGTTACCAGCACGGATTACAGCAAGGTGAAAAACAGGGCTACGATGCAGGCTTTCAGCAAGGCCTCAACGAAGGTCGTTCTCAGGGATTGCAGCAGGCGCAAACTGAGCAACAACCCGTACTCGACCATTGGCGACAGCTTGCTCAAGAGTTCCAGCATTCATTGCAGGCCATGGACAATGTGATTGCCGCACGTCTGATGCAAATGGCGCTGACCGCCGCCAAGCAAATCATCGGTCAGTCGCCGGTGTGCGATGCCAGCGCGGTGCTGCAACAAATTCAGCATCTGATCAATCAAGAACCGCTGTTTAGCGGCAATTTACAGCTGCGGGTTAATCCGCAAGATTTGCCGATTATTCAGCAACAGCTCGGCGTACAGTTAGAACAGCAGGGCTGGCGTTTACTTGCCGATACCCAGCTACACCGCGGCGGCTGCAAAATCAGCGCCGAGGGCGGCGAGCTTGACGCCAGCATCGCCACCCGTTGGCAAGAATTATGCAAACTGGCGGCTCCGGAGTTGCCACTATGACTCAACGCCTCAACACGTGGCTAGGCACCTTAGATGCCTTTGAAAAGCGCATCCCGCAGATCCCACCTGCGCGGCGCTACGGTCGTTTAACCCGAGCGACGGGGTTAGTTCTCGAGGCCAGTGGTTTACAGCTGCCTATCGGCGCAACGTGCCTGATTGAGCGCTATGACGGCGTGAAAATTCAGCAGGTTGAAGCTGAAGTCGTTGGCTTTAATGGGCAGCAGCTGTTTCTCATGCCGTTAGAAGAAGTTGATGGCATTGTGCCTGGAGCGCGAGTTTGCTCCCAAAGCGGTGGTTTACAGTCCGGTGGTAAACAGCTTCCGCTTGGCCCCATGTTACTAGGACGCGTGCTCGACGGCGGCGCAAAGCCCCTTGATGGACTTCCTCCACCGGAAGAGGCCGATCTCGGCGGGCTCACCACGCTGCCTTTTAACCCTTTGCAGCGCACGCCGATCGTTGACGTGCTCGACGTTGGCGTTCGTGCCATTAATGCCCTGCTGACCGTGGGACGTGGACAGCGTATGGGGCTTTTTGCCGGTTCCGGCGTGGGTAAAAGCGTGCTGCTCGGCATGATGGCGCGTTATACACAGGCCGATGTCATCGTCGTGGGGTTGATTGGTGAACGTGGCCGTGAAGTTAAAGACTTTATCGAGAATATTTTAGGCGACGAAGGACGTAAACGTTCGGTGGTTATCGCCGCACCGGCCGATGTCTCTCCCCTGTTGCGTATGCAAGGGGCCTCCTACGCCACGCGCATTGCGGAAGACTTTCGCGATCGCGGCCAGCATGTATTGCTGATCATGGATTCCCTCACCCGCTATGCCATGGCGCAGCGTGAAATTGCACTGGCTATCGGTGAACCGCCAGCGACCAAAGGTTATCCACCGTCGGTATTTGCCAAACTACCGGCGCTGGTTGAACGTGCGGGTAATGGTACTCACGGTGGCGGTTCGATCACCGCGTTTTATACGGTACTCACCGAGGGTGACGATCAGCAAGACCCTATCGCCGACTCGGCGCGCGCTATTTTGGATGGACACATCGTTCTGTCACGCCGCCTAGCCGAAGCGGGACACTATCCGGCAATTGATATTGAAGCGTCGATCAGCCGCGCGATGACGTCGCTTATCAGCGATGACCACTACGCCCGTGTCAGACGCTTTAAACAGCTACTTTCGAGCTATCAGCGCAACCGCGATCTCATCAGCGTGGGCGCTTATGCCAAGGGCTCCGATCCGCTATTGGATCAGGCCATTACACTTTATCCGCATTTGGAAGCGTTTTTGCAACAAGGGATCTTCGAGCGCAGCGGCTATGCCGATGCCTGCTCAAGTCTTCAGGCTTTGTTCCCCGCATAGGGGTACTCAATAGGCATCTCTGTACGCTGGATAAGTTCAGCGCACACGCAGAGATAGGAGGTAAAAATGTCTTCACCGATGGGCACGCTACGTGACCTTGCACAGCAAGATGTTGATGATGCCACCACCGCACTAGGCAAGTCGCAGCAAGCGTTTTTACATGCAGAACAGCAGCTAACTATGCTGCTCAATTATCAAGATGAATACCGTCAGCGTCTCAATCAGGGGATGAGCGGCGGAATGGATGCATCTAGCTGGCGAAACTATCAGCAGTTTATTCGCACGTTGGATCAGGCGATTGACCAACATCGCCTACAGTTAAACCAGTGCAATATCAGGCTCGCGACCGCCACGCGTTGCTGGCAGGAAAAACAGCAACGCCTGAATGCTTTTTGTACGCTCCACGAGCGCCAAGAGCATCAGCTAAAAATGCAGCTCAATAAACAAGATCAAAAACGGATGGATGAGTACGCCCAGCGTGCCGCCATGAGGAGAGAAAAATCATGACGTCCCCACTGCTCGCTGCGGCGATAACAAATCCTACAGCAACCAATGCGAGTGCCTCGTCGGCCAAATCATCGAAGAAAGCGGCTGCGCCTTTCTCTGACGTGCTGTCTCAGGCACACTCACCGAGCAAAGAGAATCGGGCACCACATGCTAAAGCCAATAAAACGACTTCAGGTTTGGCCGAAAAAACAGACCTTAAAACGTTGCAAGCAGCGCTGACCAAAGCATTACAAAATCAGTCCGCTAAGGGTAAAGATGCCCAAAAACTAGTCGATCAATTAGCATCGCTAGATCCTAAACAGCAGCAGAAATTGCTGGCATCGCTCGGCGCCTCTCTCACAGAGATAAAACCTGCTGGCAAAGGCGATCACCCGCCTGCGTTGACGGAGACAATAACAGACAAAGGCACCGGACAAGCGGGACAAGCTGCCATCAGCGCCCTGTTTGCTATGCTGCCCGATGCTTTGCCAAAAGTTGCCGCGTCTGACACCGCAAACAGCCCTGAAATCAACGTGACGTTGAATGCAGTCACATCCGATCGCGCAGCCCCCCTTATGAATTTGCTTACGGGTGACGACAAAAAAGATGCCAAGCTAGATCTTGGAACATTATTAAAATCCGATAAGCCAACCGCGGACGTGGACGTGGACGTGGACGCCCAACCATGGGATCTCTCGTTAGCCACGGTGCCGGGTAAAAAGAGTGATCCATCAGCACTTAAATCTAGCGTTGAAACCAGCGCCACACCGCTAAACACCGCTGAGATCCCGCTAAAACTGGCCCCTCAAATGGAGGATGCTCGCCTGCCGCGCAACGATCTCAATCTTTCGCAGCAGCCAGTGCATACGCTAAGCCAAGCGATGCACAATATTGCGGTGAGTAGCCCAGTAGTTACCCCACAAGCAACCGCGGTTCCTGCCGCGCCGATGCCAACGCCGGTGCTGAATGCTCAGTTAGGCAGCAGTGAATGGCAGCAGGCATTGAGTCAGCAGATCCTCATGTTTAATCGCAGCGGTCAACACAGCGCCGAACTGCGCCTGCATCCACAGGATTTAGGATCGCTGCAAATCAGCTTACGCATCGATGATAACCAAGCGCAGCTGCACATGGCATCGGGTCACAGCCAGGTGCGCGCAGCGCTGGAAGCTGCCCTTCCCCAACTGCGCACCGCATTGGCGGACAGCGGTATTCAGCTAGGGCAAAGCAGCGTGGGCAGCGAAGCCCAACCGCAGTGGAACGGCAGCCAGCAAAACGCCTCCGACCGACAAGCCACTTCCGGCGGATTTAGTGTGGATGGGAATAATGACGATAGGATCGTTACGGCCAGCGTTTCGGCTAAGTCGGTGAGAGTTGGGGAGTGGATATCAGTGTTTAAACAGAGAGATTAATGATTATAGGATTACGGTGTAAGGTTTCGACCGCCTATCAATACCGCTTTCACATATAGACAAATCGAAGGCGTCCGATGAGAGCCCCGTTGCGCGGGGGCTCTCAACTCGCGCGCTTTTATCCGAGACGCCATTTCCGCTCCGGTTTGGTATCGCCCATCCAGGGCGCCCCAAACTCCGCCGGTACATCCCTGTACCGGCGGCTCTCCCGACCAAGACTTAAACTAAAAAACAGATAGAGTTTTTGTCTGTTGTCTGTTGTCTTTTGGGTTTTGGGTTTTGGGTTTTGGGTTTGACCTTCTCCGGCACGTTGTTCTTCAGCCGAAGAGAGGAATGCAGGCTAGGATTCGCCGACAGGGACGTCGGCGAAAGAACGGAGGAGCCAGGATGGCGATTGCCGTTCGTTCCGTTAAAGCCGGAATGACGATATTCGGGCACCTGCGAAGCAGGCTGAAGAACGGTGCCAAGCCGGGATGCAAGGCGGCGGCGATTGAGCCGCCTTGCTTGGACGCCGGCACGATATGGAAGAGAAGCTCGGAGTTTAAAAGCGGTCGAAACCTTACACCATATCTCATAGAGAACAGGCAGCCGAAACCTTACACCACATCGTACAGAGAACAGCTGGCCGAAACCTTACACCGCACTCCCCTCTCCCCACCGCCGAGCAAATACCCAAGATTGCACAACAACTGCCCAAGGCATTAGCCATCCACCGCAATTAACCCCATTTTCACCCTCTATTCCCCCCATTGAACACCCGCGAGCCAAGGATAATAGACAGCACAAGTAAAATTCATGTGCGCTTCTTCGCACCGTAACAGGAATCATCCCCTTATGTCTGAAACCACACTCCCCAAGAACACTAAGCGGCGTGCCAAGTGGGTATGGATACTGTTAATTCTTATTGCTGCGGGTGCTGGTGGCGGTTTTTATGGCTGGAAATACTATCAGCATCAAGAATCCCTCGCCGAAAGCAAACCGGTTCCACCGCCGATGCCGGTATTTATGCCTCTCGATACCTTCACCGTTAACCTGATCAGCGACGGTGAAGATGCCGATCGTGTGCTTTATATCGGTTTAACCCTGCGTTTACCCGATGAAGCCACGCGTAAACGTATGAACGATTATCTGCCTGAAATGCGCAGCCGTTTATTGATGCTGCTTTCGCGCCAACACGCCGCCACGCTGGCCAGTGAACACGGTAAAACTCAGTTAATGACTGATATTAAAGCCGTGCTCATGCCGCCAATTGCTCCCGGTCAGCCAAAGCAGATCGTTAGCGACGTGTTGTTTACAGCCTTTATCCTGCGGTAATCACTATGTCTGATAGCATTCTGTCACAGGCCGAAATTGACGCGTTGCTGAACGGCGATAGCGACAATGGAAAGCCTGACAACGAAATTCCGCTCGCGGGAAGCGAAAGCGACGTTCGCCCCTACGATCCGACCACTCAGCGTCGGGTAGTTCGTGAACGTCTGCAAGCACTGGAAATCATCAACGAGCGTTTTGCCCGTCAGTTTCGTATGGGGCTATTTAACCTGCTGCGCCGTAGCCCTGATATCACGGTCGGTGCGGTTAAAATTCAGCCCTATCATGAGTTCGCCCGTAACCTTCCGGTGCCAACCAACCTCAACCTTATTCACCTCAATCCGTTACGCGGCACCGCGCTCATGGTATTTGCGCCAAGCTTAGTGTTTATGGCGGTGGATAACCTGTTTGGTGGCGACGGTCGCTTCCCAACTAAAGTCGATGGACGTGAGTTCACCCATACCGAACAACGCGTGATTAAACGCATGCTGCGCTTGGCGCTGGATGCCTATCGCGATGCGTGGAGCGCCATTTACAAACTGGAAGTGGAATACGTTCGATCTGAAATTCAGGTGAAATTCACCAACATCACCACTTCACCGAACGATATCGTGGTCACAACGCCTTTCACGATTGAAGTGGGTGCGCTGAGCGGCGAATTTAATATTTGTATTCCTTTCTCGATGATTGAGCCGCTGCGCGAGCTGCTGGTTAACCCACCGTTAGAGAACTCTAAGCAAGAAGATCAGCACTGGCGCGATACGCTCAGCAAACAGGTTCAGCACTCTGAACTAGAGCTCGTCGCCAACTTTGTTGATATTCCTTTACGCCTGTCCGAAGTGCTTAAGCTTCAGCCTGGCGATGTATTACCCATTGAAAAACCTGAAAAACTTATCGCCAATGTGGATGGCGTTCCCGTTTTAACCTGCCAATACGGCAGCCAAAATGGCCAATATGCACTGCGCGTAGAACGATTAATCAACCCTATTTTAAATGCTCTGAGCGAGGATCAGCCCAATGAGTGACGTCAACAAGCCGTCTGCCGAAGGTCATGACGACGCCGCCGACCTGTGGGCGGAAGCGATGAACGAACAGCAAACCACCGAAAATACCTCGGCGGGAAATGCTGCGGATGAGATTTTCCAAAATCTTGATAATCCATCACCGTTAGCCGGCAATCTGCACGATATTGATTTGATTTTAGATATTCCGGTCAAACTGACGGTGGAACTAGGCCGTACCAAGATGACGATCAAAGAACTACTGCGTTTGTCGCAGGGTTCTGTGGTTGCGCTTGACGGTCTGGCCGGCGAACCGTTGGATATTCTGATTAACGGTTATCTGATTGCCCAAGGTGAAGTGGTGGTGGTTGCCGATAAGTTTGGTGTCCGTATCACCGACATCATTACGCCATCTGAACGCATGCGTCGTCTGAGCCGCTAATGATCCCCGCCACTTCAACATCCACCAGCGCGCCTGCGGCACCCGCGGTGCCTACGGGCAGCGTACTGACACAGGTTGGCAGCACGCTGGGCGCCATACTGCTGCTGATTTTAATTATCGGCTGGCTGGTTAAACGCTTAGGTTTTGCGCCTAAAAACAGCCGCAATAACATGCTCAACGTGCGTGCCAGCTGTTCGCTCGGCGCACGTGAGCGCGTGGTGGTGGTTGAAGTGGACAATCAATGCTTGGTGCTCGGTGTAACCAGTCAGAACGTCACCCATCTGCATACTTTCACCGCTCCCCTTGCTGAAGATGAACCCGTTGAGAAAAAACAGGACTTCAGCCAGATTTTCAAGCAGGTGATACAGCAACAATTTGGTAAGCGCGGAGATAAGTCTTAATGCGCACTCAGCGTTTAATCCTTGGCCTTGGCGCCATAACATTACTTCTGGCTAGCCCATTGGCGCTGGCGCAACTGCCCGGCATTGTTTCACAGCCGCTGGCAAACGGCGGACAAAACTGGTCGTTGCCGGTTCAAACGCTGGTTTTTCTCACCTCGTTAACGTTTTTGCCCGCCGCATTGCTGATGATGACCAGCTTTACCCGCATCATCATCGTGTTGGGATTATTACGCAGCGCATTAGGCACACCGTCTGCGCCACCCAATCAGGTTATGCTAGGGCTGGCGCTGTTTCTCACCTTTTTCGTGATGTCACCTGTGTTTGATAAAATTTATCAAGACGCTTATCAGCCTTTTAGCCAAGACAAAATCACCATGGACGTCGCCATGGATCGCGGTGCCCAGCCGCTGCGCGAATTCATGCTGCGCCAAACTCGAGAAACCGATCTGGCGCTGTACGCCAAATTAGCTAATCTGCCGCAGATGTCAGGCCCAGAAGACGTACCGATGCGTATCCTGCTGCCCGCTTACGTCACCAGCGAGTTAAAAACGGCCTTCCAAATTGGCTTCACCATTTTCATTCCCTTTTTGATTATCGACCTAGTGGTTGCCAGCGTGTTGATGGCGCTCGGGATGATGATGGTTCCACCTGCCACCATTTCGCTGCCGTTCAAATTAATGCTGTTTGTCTTAGTCGATGGTTGGCAGTTGTTATTGGGCTCGCTGGCGCAGAGCTTTTACAGTTAACCGCCTCACTCACTGAGTAAAAAAATATGACTCCAGAATCCGTAATGGCGCTCGGTTATCAGGCGATGAAAGTGGGATTGGCCTTGGCGACACCGTTGCTGTTGGCTGCGTTAATCAGTGGTTTGGTGATCAGTTTGCTACAGGCCGCCACCCAGATTAACGAAATGACGCTGTCGTTTATCCCTAAAATTCTGGCCGTGTTCGCGACCATGGTCGTTGCGGGTCCGTGGATGCTCAGCCTTTTGCTGGATTACATGCGCACCCTTTTCACCAGCATTCCCTCCATCATCGGCTAACGCGGACGATGATCTCATTTGATACTTCCCAACTGGCCTTATGGCTGGGTCAGTATTTCTGGCCATTTGTACGTATGCTGGCTTTAATCAGCACCGCACCGCTGCTGAGTGAAAAAGCCATCAGTAAAAAGACCAAGGTTGGCTTGGCGATGGCGATTACTTTTCTGCTAGTGCCTAATTTAGGCAGTAATCCAACGCCGGTGGTGAGCATTAGCGGCCTATGGCTGGTTACCCAACAAATCTTGATTGGTGCCGCACTCGGCTTAACCATGCAGTTTGCTTTTGCCGCCGTTCGTCTCGCGGGCGAAGTGATTGGTCTGCAAATGGGGCTTTCATTTGCCACCTTTTTTGACCCTTCTGGTGGCCCCAACATGCCGATTTTGGCGCGCTTGCTTAACCTGTTGACCATGTTGTTATTTCTTAGTTTTAACGGTCATCTGTGGATGATTTCTATTCTTGCAGACAGTTTTCAAACCCTGCCCATCAGCGAGCAACCGCTTAACGGCAACGGTTTTTTGATGCTTGCTCAGGCCGGTAGCCTGATTTTCATTAATGGGCTGATGCTAGCTCTTCCCCTTATTACCTTGTTATTGTCGCTTAATACCGCGCTGGGACTCCTCAATCGCATGACGCCACAGCTCTCTATTTTCGTGGTGGGTTTTCCCCTCACGCTCACCATCGGTATGCTTTCGCTTAGCCTGATGATGCCGATGCTGGTGCCCTTCAGTGAACATCTCTTCAGCGAGATTTTCGAGCGCTTAACCCAAGTGATCGGTGGCATGCAGGGGTTGTGATTTCACCGCTCTGCGTAACTCGCTTGCATAAAAAAGCCCCGCTATTGCTAGCGGGGCTTTTTGTTTATATAGCGTATGACGGAGGTTAGCGAATCATCTGGAACAGAGACATCCCCTGCATATCCGTAAACGCTTTATAAGATGCTTGTAGAGACACCTGACGCAGGCTGTAGTCTGAAATGGCCTGATACCAATCAACGTCCTGTGTTTGGCTGATTCGGCTGGTGTAAGTCATGGCACGTTCGCTGCCTACCGCATCCAGAGAATCCAGTTCTTTCAGGTTAGTCCCGAGCTCAGCGCGTACCTGTGAGACGTTATTCAGACTGTTACGCAGACCGCGGTTGGCGGAGTCAAGCGCATCACTTACGCCCTTTTTCACCGTTTCATCCGCGCCTGCAATCGGGGTTTTCAGCGCATCAATCGCCTTTTGCAAAGTGCTAAAGATATCGCTATTCACGGAACCATCGGGCTCTTTTACCGGATTGCTGGATGCTTGTTGGAACACATCGGAACCGGTGTGGCTGATGGTCATATCGCGCGCAGCATCAACTTTTTGCGTCACCGCGGTATCACCGCCCTTATAGGTTACGGTCACGCTGCCGGTCGCCGGATCGGTCACTTTGGTGAAAGGCGCGGTATCATTTTTGAAACCGGCAAACACGTAGCGGCCATTGCCGTCGGTGCTGTTGGCCAGATTCAGTAGCTGATCGCGAATACCTTCCAACTGTTTGGCGATAGAAGCGCGGTCATCATCACTTTTGCTGCCTGAAGACGCGCCATCGACGAGTACCGGCGTGGCATCTTGCAGGGAGGAAGTCACCTGCTGCAACACGCTTTCTTCCAGCGATACGCCTTGACGCGCATAGCCGCGCGCCATCGTATACTGGTCGTTTTGAGCCTGAGACTGCTTCAAACCAACCAGTTGCGATGCCGCTAGCGGATCGTCTGAAGGGTTGATCACTCGCTTACCGCTTGAGAGCTGCTGGCCAACGCGCTGCCATTCAGACTGTGCATCGGTGATACCACCCATATTCTGTTGGTACATCATGCTGGTGCTAAGACGCATGGAATAACATCCTTCTTATCGAATATTAAGCAGAGCGCTAAATAGCGTCGTCGCCGTCTGAATAACCTGAGCATTTGCCTGATAATACTGCTGGAAACGCATCAGATTGCCGTACTCTTCATCAAGATTTACACCTGAAACCGACTGCTGTTGTAGAGCCAACTGTTTCACTACGTTGCCCTGTGCGGTGCTATCCACTTTCGCACTGTTAGTTTGGTTACCAACCGTGCCCACTAACCCTGCATAGGCTTCGTTGAAGGTGGATTTGCCCCCCACGGTCTGCGCTTTTTGCAGATCCAACATTTTCTGGGCGTTGGTGTTATCACCTTTACCGGTGGAATCAATCACCAAGTTGCCGCCTGCATCGTACTTCGGCGTACCCGCACCGATTTTGGCCGCGTCGGTAATCGCCACGCCAAAACCTTGTACCGCGCTTGAGGTGGTTTTCAGCGTGAAGCTATCGTTCTTCGCTGCTGCTGGCGCAACCGTGACTTCTAAACCATCAAACTTCAATTTGCCATTCGCATCAGGCGTAAGGTTGGTGATTTTGCTGTTGTCGGAAAGGCGCGTTATCTGCCACTTGCCATCTTTGTCATATTCCAAACGGTAATCTGTTGCTTTCGTTTGGCTAACGTCCGTGTAGGTGGCCGAAATAGATGCGCCCGCCGCTTGGCTATTATTGCTGTTAGCGTAAGAAGAAGGCTGACCAATGGTGAAGAACGGCTCGTTGGTCGTGAGATCGCCATTGAGATCGACACCGGCTTGCTGAACTTTATTAAAGCTGTCGGCCATAGAAAGCGCGATCTGCCCAAGCTGGTTGCGCGCGTTATCCAGCGCGCCGCTGCGGAACTGCAATATGCCGCTCAGGCTACCGCCGGTGATGCGGCCTTCAGGCACCTCGCTAGCTGCTCCTGACCCGCGATTATAGCCAACCGTCAGACGCTGAGGGTTGGCGCTCGAAGGGATAGCTTCTAGCTTGTAGCTAGTTCCACCCTGTACCAGCGATAAACCACCGGCAAACGAGACGCTCATTGAGCCCTCTTGCATGGTGATTTCTACATTCGCAATCTGATTCAGCTCGGTGGCCATCTGATCGCGCAGGTCGAGAAGATCGTTTGGTGCGTTGCCACCGCTTGCGCCGGTAAGGCGTGAGATTTGATCGTTAAGGCTGGCAATCTGTTTGGTGTAATTATTGATCTGTTCAACGCTGTTACTGACGGTCAGATTCGCGTTGCTCTCAAGATTCTTCAGATATTCATCTGTGGTTTTAAACTGATTCACCAAGCCGTTAGCCTTAGCTAATACGGTTTGGCGTGCTGCCGGATCGCTAGGGTTGCTGACTAAATTTTGCAGGTTGGAGAAGAAATCCTGCATATTCGCCGACAGACTGTTGTTGCTGTCTGCCAAGAGGTTATCGATTTGCGATACCTGCTGGTAATACGCGGTGGTCGAGGCGTAATCACTCTGTCCTTGGCGCAGTTGGTTAACGATAAAAGAGTTATATTCGCGGTTAATACCGCTTACGTTAACCCCGTTGCCGATAAAGCCCGTTGGCGTGCTGGTTCCGCCGCTTTGTGCAAAGCTGACGGTTTGGCGGTTATAGCCTTGGGTGTAAACATTGCTCAAGTTATTACTCGCGACGCTCAGCGCGGTCTGTGCGGCGCTTAGTCCACTCATTGCGCTGTTGATTAAGTTAGCCATTCGGGTTCCTTTAAACTTTAAAAAGCCTCACGTCATCACGCGGCAAGGCTCTTGTTGTTGAAGTTGTTATCGGCGGGGTGGAGGTAAACTTGAGGAGAAACTGTGGCTCAAAGCGAACTTATTTTGCCGTTTTTTCTCTCTCAGGCTTTCGATGTTGAAATGAAATACCCCCTCCCAACCACCCCCTTGTCAGGGGGAGGAGCATATCGAGATTTCATGCGACTCCAGCGGCTCTCCTTGAGGAAGAACGCATCGAGCTTTGATGCAACTCCGTTCGGTTCCCTCCCCTGTCAGGGGGAGGGTTAGGGTGGGGGCTGCCCTAAAACAACTTCTCCAAATCCGTGGTATAGGCCTTCACCGCCTGCGCACCCGCATTTTTAATCTGCCCTATCACCTGCACCAGCTTGCTGGCGTAGTTCGGGTCAGTGGCGTAGCCCGCTTTCTGTAAAGCGTGCGCAGCCTGCTCTGGCGTATTGGCATTGGCGACGTTGGCATAGCGTGGATTATTGGTAATCAGTTGAACGTAATCGCTGATCGCTTCCAGATAAGAACCATAAACACGGAACTTGGCCTTCACTTTGTGTGCCGCCCCGTTTTCATATTCCGTGGTAGCGATCTCGGTGGTTGGGCCGTCCCAGCTTTTCCCTGCTTTGATACCAAACAGGTTGTAGCTGCGCGAGCCATCCGGCGTAGGAATTTCACGCTGTCCCCAACCGGATTCCAGCGCGGCCTGTGCCACAATCAGCTGATGCGGAATCCCGCTTTGCTGGCTAGCGACCCGTGCCGCACCGCTTAACTGGGTGACAAATTCCCCGTTGTTGGTGGGCATCGGTGAGCCATGCTGCGGAATACGCGGCATCGCTCGACGCATCACCTGTTCAAGCGCCCGAACCGGCATACTTTGGATAGTCTCGCCATCCAGCGCCATTGGGGTACTTCCCACGCTGTCTGGAATAGACGTTTTACTACCGGAAAGCTGCTGAACCAGCATATCGGCAATGCCTAAACTGCCCGACATCTCCTGCGCAATCTGCTGGTCATACATCGACGTATACAGCTTAGTTTGTTCGGTGCTTAGCTCCCCATCCTGAGGCAAGGCCGCACGCATGCTTTTCAGCATCATTTGTACGAACATCCCTTCCATCTGCTTAGCGGTTTCGCGAATCGCTTGATCCGACCCGCGGCCGTATGGCGTTTGAGCTGGTTTAGCGCCTGCGCGTCATACGCCGCACTTCCTAGAGAGAAGCTATCATTCATCAGATAATTTCCAATTTGGCACGTAAACAACCGGCGCTTTGCATGGCTTGCAAAATGGACATCAGATCGTTAGGCGTTGCGCCCAGCGCGTTCAATGTGCGCACTACGCTGTTTAGGTTGGCGCTAGAGCGAACCTGCTGTAGCGAGCCCTGTCCCTGCTGAACCGAAATCTGCGTATTTGGCGTTACCACCGTTTGCCCACCGCCAAAAGGCGTATTGGGCTGGCTGACGGTGTTTTGACGATCCACCACTACCGATAAATTCCCCTGCGCAACGGCACAGGAATCCAGCTCAACGTTACGGTTCATCACCACTGAGCCGGTACGCGAGTTAACGATAACCTTGGCGTCAAAGCTGCCGACAGACACTTCAATGTTCTGAATATTCGCCAGCACCCGCACCTGATTACTGTTGCCCTGCGGCACCAAAACCTGCACGGTACGAGCATCAAGCGGCGTGGCCGAACCCATTCCACCAAAACGGTTAATCGAGTCGCTGATCCGTTGCGCCAAGCTGAAGTCTTCATCATTAAGCTGAAGGTTAATGATATTGCTGTTACCAAAGGTGCTGGCAATTTCGCGCTCAATGGTGGCACCGCCGGTGATACGCCCGCCCGCTAACTGATTCACCTGAACACTGCTGCCACCCGCAGAGGCTCCGGCTCCGCCCACTAACACGTTGCCTTGTGCAAGTGCATAAACCTGATTATCAACCCCTTTCATCGGCGTCATCAGCAACGTACCGCCACGCAGGCTTTTCGCGTTACCCATCGACGACACTACGACGTCAATGTTTTGCCCTGCCCGCGAAAACGCGGGCAGCTTGGCGGTTACCATCACCGCAGCCACGTTTTTAAGCTGCATGTTGGTTCCCGCCGGCACGGTAATCCCCAGCTGTGACAACATGTTGTTCAGGCTTTGGGTGGTAAACGGAGTTTGCATGGTTTGGTCGCCCGAACCATCTAACCCAACGACCAACCCATAGCCGATAAGGGCGTTATCACGTACGCCCTGAACGGTCGTGAGATCACGAATACGCTCGGCGCTCGCGCTTTGTGCTACCAAACCAAGACACACGACCAATCCAACTAATAGCGTTTTTGTCCGGTATGCTGCACGCATAGAGCCATATTTCAGTAAGCTCATCTTTATAAAACCATTCCTTATCAACATAGGGTCAGACCTTATTAATACGGTGAAAGGTTGAGGAAGAATCGCTGCAACCAACCCATGTTCTGCGCTTCGTTGATATATCCGCTGCCAACATATTCGATGCGCGCATCAGCCACCTGCGTGGAAACCACGGTGTTGCTGCCGCTGATGGTGCGAGGATTCACGACGCCGGAGAAACGAATAAATTCGGTTCCTTGGTTAATCGCAATTTGTTTTTCGCCCACCACTTTCAGGTTGCCATTGGCTAAAACTTCGGCCACGGTCACGGTAATAGTGCCGTTAAAGGTGTTGTTCGCGTTGGCTCCGCCCTTACCGCCAAACTGGTTGTCACCCGACATATTCATATCGGCACGCGCGTTGCCAAACAGCCCTTCCAGATAGCGCGGCGTGGTCGCCACTTCGAAGCTGGATTTGCCGTTACGGCTGGCGTTCGCCGAAGAGCTTTTGCTGGCGCTGACGTTTTCTTGCAGCGCGATGGTGAGCGTATCGCCAACGTTGCGTGGGCGGCGATCCTCAAACAGCGGCTGGTAGCCGTAGTTCATCGGCTGCACGCTTTGGAAGATAGAACCATTGGCAATGGGGGGGGCCGCCGGTGCCGGTGAGGCCGTGGTGGTTCCCTTCACGATTTGATCGTGAGGAATGTAGGCACAGCCGGAAAGCAGTAAAGCCGCACTCAGTGCGGCACTTATAATAAGTTTGCTTGAAACCCCCTCCCAGCCTCCCCCTTTGCAGGGGAAGGAGCCGATCGCGTTCCTACCGTCCCCAGACATTAGGGGTAAGGCGGGGTTATAGCGTACGTCTGACGTCTCAATAAACATGCGGCTATCAGTCCTTAGAGCTGCGTTAAGCGCTGCAGCATCTGGTCAGACGTTGTCACGGCTTTACTGTTGATCTCATAGGCGCGCTGAGTTTGGATCATGTTAACCAGCTCTTCAGCCACATTAACGTTAGAGGTTTCAACATAGCCTTGATACAACATGCCAGCGCCATTCAGGCCAGGCGTGCTTTCGGTCGGTGCGCCAGAGCTTTCTGTTTCTTGGTACAGATTCTCACCCACGCTTTCCAAACCCGCATCGTTAATAAAGGTGGTTAGCGTCAGCTGTCCAACCTGCGTGGTCGCGGTTTGACCTTGCTGATTCACGCTCACAATACCGTCACGGCCGATGGTCAGCTTGGTGGCGTTGGCAGGGATGGTGATCGCAGGAACCACTTGGAAACCACTTGAGGTTACCAACTGACCATTTTGGTCAACCTGAAATGAACCATCACGGGTATAGGCCAGCGTGCCGTCCGGTTGCTGTACTTGGAAGAAGCCTTGGCCTTTGATTGCAACGTCGCGGCTGTTGTCGGTTTGCGACAGGTTGCCTTGGCTATGCAGACGCTCGGTAGCAACAGGACGCACACCGGTACCAATCTGTAAGCCCGAAGGCAGCGTGGTTTGCTCGGAAGATTGTGCTCCCGGCTGGCGCAGCGTCTGGTACATCAGATCTTCAAATACCGCACGTTGGCGTTTAAAGCCGTTGGTGCTGACGTTTGCCAAGTTATTGGCGATAACGTCCATGTTAGTTTGCTGGGCTTCAAGCCCGGTTTTTGCGATGTACAGTGAACGGATCATTCAAACACTCCTACAGTTATTCCAATCGCGCAGCGGCTATTAACTCAATGACAACAGCTGGTTGGCTTTTTGTTCGTTGTCATCCACGCTGCGAATGACCTTCATCTGCATTTCAAAACGACGGGCGTTGGCGATCATATCGACCATCGTATCCACCGGTTTAACGTTGCTTCCTTCCAACACGCCGGGCATCAGACGAACCTCAGGATCGAGCGTCAGCGTGGCACCCCGTTGCTGCTGTGCCTCAGCCGTGAGATGAAACAGGCCATCGTCACCGTGCTGAACTTCCTGCGCCGTGGCTTTCACTAGCTTCAAGCGTCCAACCTGAGTCGTGGTGTTTGGCTGGTCGCCCGCGCCGAGCGCGGTGATGGTGCCGTCTGCCGCGATAGTGACTTCAGCGCGATCGGGAATCGCGATTGGGCCGTTATCGCCAATCACCAAATTGCCCTGCGAAGTCAACTGCCCCGCGGTGTTGATCTGTAAATTACCGTTACGGGTATAAGCTTCCGTACCGTCGGCATTACGCACCGCCAGCCAGCCATCCTGCTGCAAAGCCACGTCCAGAGGGCGTTCGGTATAGTCCAGCTTGCCCATACTCATGTCATGCATCGGCGTTGACGCCGCGACCAGTGTGCGGGTTTCAATGCTATCGCCTTCTACCGGCACGGCGCGTAGCGCTGCCAACTGTGCACGAAAGCCGGGGGTGCTGGCGTTCGCCATGTTATTGGCGGTTATTGACTGCTGTTCGAGGGTTTGGCTTGCGGCCCCCATCGCGGTATAAATCGCGTGATCCATAGCATCTGCCTGTTACCTCTGAGCGCAGCGAGTTTCCTCTGCGCCCAGAAGATGTGGGTAAGTGATAATTAACGCAGGTTAACCAGCGTTTGCAGGATCTGATCCTGCGTTTTGATGGTCTGCGCGTTGGACTGGTAGTTACGCTGGGCAACAATCATGTTGACCAGTTCTTTACTCAGATCGACGTTAGACGCTTCCACTGCGCCGCTGGTTAATGCACCCAAGCCGCTTGCGCCCGGCACCCCCACAATCGCCTGACCTGACGTCCCGCTCTCTTTCCACATGTTGTTGCCCTCAGACTGCAAGCCTTCTGGGTTGGCAAAGTTGGCCATCACAATCTGGGCAAGAAGCTGAGTTTGCTGGTTGGAGTAGGTGCCGGTGATAGTGCCATCATCGTTAATCTGATAGCCGGTCATCTCACCTGCGGCATAGCCGTCTTGGTTTTTAGCCGTCACGCCGTCTTTACCGGTGTTTTGCTGCATGGAACCGGTAAAGGTCAGGTTGAAGTCTTGCGCAGGCGCACCGTTGTTCGCCGCCATCTTCAGCGCTAAAGGCGTGCCAGAATTTTGCAGCGTACCGTTTTGGTCAAACACAAGTTGCCCAGCGTTCTGCGGTGCTGAGCCCGCGGCAGCAGCGCTGTCCACGCTATATACCGTCCACGGCGTCGTCGTTTTACCCGTTGTCGCTGGTGGTACTGGGGCTGCGGTAACCGGATCACCCTTCACAAAATAGAGATTCATATTGTGGGAGTTGCCCAGCGAATCGTAGGTGGTGATAGAAGTGGCGTAGGTATAGGACTCAACGTCGTCCACTTTGAACGGGGTATTCTTCGGTGCTTCATGCGCCGAGTTCAGGTTCATGCTCATGTTGCCTGAGGTACTGGCCTTGGCCGGCATCATGCCGGTTGGGATCTGAATCGCTGAAGGCTGCGCACCCTGCTGAATGGTTGGCGGTGAACCCGCGGCCGGATAGCCGGTCAGGAACACGCCCTGAGCGTTGGTCAGGAAGTTGTCCTGATTTTTGGTGAACTGTCCATTACGCGAGTAATACACGCCACCGTTGGCATCTTGCATACGGAAGAAACCGTTGCCGCTGATCGCCACATCCAAACCACGGTTGGTGGTGGTGGTGATACCGTCGGTAAAGTCCTGCTGTACGCTGGCGACTTTTACGCCTAGACCCACTTTTGAGCCTGCGAACATATCGGCAAAAGTTACCGAGCCAGATTTAAACCCTACGGTTTGCGAGTTAGCGATGTTGTTGCCGATAACGTCGAGGTTACTGGCGGCGGCGTTTAAGCCGCTGACTGCTTGGTTGAATCCCATGTGAGGTCCTGTATCTGAAGGTCAAAATAAGCGATTAGATAAATCCGTCAGTGCTACAAAATCTGGCGCACGTCATCAAGCGAAGCAGTGCCCGCCATACCGAGTTCCAGCAAAGCACCATTGCCGTTTTTGGTCACGCCGTTAACCATGCCAAAGTGCAGCGGCTGAACCACCATCGGCTGGCCTTGATTGGTTGCGCTAACGCTGAAGGTGTAAGCACCGTTTGGCACATTGGTGCCGTCGGTTTGCGTACCATCCCAGGTATAGCTGTGAACGCCCGCGGTTTGGGTGCCCAAATCAATTTGTTTAACCACCACGCCGTTGGCATCGCTGATGCTAACCACAACGCTTTGCGCACCACTTTCCAGCTCAAACCCAAACGGTGTGGTGCTGGTGGTGGTATCGCCTTCGTTTTTACCAGCCAAAATATTTTTGCCTGGGATCATCACGCCATGACCAATTAGGCTACTGGCCTGTAAAGACTGGTTGCTATTGATCTGGCCGGAGATAGAACCCAGCGTGGTATTGAGTTTTTCAATGCCGCTCACGGTGTTGATCTGCGCCAGCTGGCTGGTCAGCTCATTGTTTTGTAGCGGATTGGTTGGGTCCTGATTCTTTAGCTGCGCAACCAGAAGCGTCAGGAAGCTGTTGCTTAAGTCCTGACTGTTTTGGCTGGTTAGCCCGTTACTGCTGTTGGTTTTGTTGGTTGCGCTAGAAATATCAACCGGATCATTAAGCGAGACAGAAACTGCCATAGCGCCTCCTGTTATTGACCAAGCGTTAATGTTTTCATCATTAACGATTTGGTGGTGTTGAGGACTTCGACGTTTGCCTGATAGCTGCGTGAGGCGGCGATGGAGTTCACCATTTCCCCAACAACGTCAACGTTAGGCATCCGCACATACCCTTTGGCATCGGCTAACGGATTACCCGGTTGGTACACCAAACGCTCTGGCGACGGATCGTCCACCAGCTGCGAGACTTTCACTCCGCCGGTTTCCTGCCCTGGCGCAGCCTGAACTTCAAATACCACCTGCTTGGCACGATATGGCTCGCCGTCCGGTCCGGTTACGCTGTCGGCGTTGGCCATGTTGCTGGCCGCCACGTTCATACGCTGCGACTGAGCCGCTAGCGCCGAACCGGAAATATTAAAAATGTTGAGCATCGACATGGTCGTTATCCTTGTTGCAACACAGACATCATGCTTTTGATCTGCCCGCTGATAACGGTGAGATCGGTTTGATAACGCAGACTGTTATCAGCGAACTCTGTACGTTCACGATCCATATCTACGGTATTGCCATCCAGCGAAGGCTGATCGGGCACGCGGTAAAGCATGTCCAGTTCAGGCGGCTGGAAATTCTGAGCTGGGATATGACGGCTGGAAGTCGTGGTAAGAGAGACACCACTGCCGTTCACTCGGCCTTGTTCAATGGCTCGCGTGAGCTGTGATGAAAAATCAATATCTCTGGCTTGAAAGCCAGGGGTATCAGCATTGGCGATATTGGCAGCCAGGATTTCCTGACGCTGTGCGCGTAGGTTTAAAGCTTCTTGCTGAAAACGTAACGCAGCATCCAGTTTATCGAGCATACCTTCTCCGCTAAGTGGTTTAGGACGCGCTGCCGCCGCATACAACGGCCTAGCAGATCGTCAAGAATGACAATTTGGAGTGGATAGCATAGACGTGGGTGAATACAGACGATGGGAGGAATAAGCGCATAATGCGGCGCTATTTGTGGCCTTTATTTTGCGGTGAAGACGTTAGACTAAGGAACTTAAGTTATCCCAATGCCGTCATTATCGCCTGCGGAGGCCATATGCGTTTTGGCTCATTAAAACCGCTGTTCATCCTGAATGCTGCCCTATTAGGGGGGGATTCTTGCCAGCCGCTCAGGCGGCATCAGCGCTTGAAGAAGGGTTACACCAATTTTTTAGCCAGCAATACAGCGCTGTGAATCAGCAGGTAAACGTCAATATTCGATCTCCTGAGTCACAATGGCCGAAGTGTGAAATGCCACAGTTTTCCATGCCCTCTTCTGCACGTCGCTGGGGAACCGTGAGCGTGCTTGCCCAATGTCCGCAGGATAAACGCTATTTGCAGGTTGAAGTTCAAGTGACGGGGGAATACCCCGTTGCTCAATCTCCGTTGACGCGCGGGCAGCATATCAGCCCAGCGGATTTTAAAATGACGCAGGGACGTTTGGATAAGCTTCCGGCGGGCAGCATTATGGAAATAAGCCAGCTCGACAGCGCGGTATTAACGCGTGATTTAGCCGCAGGCCAAACGGTCACCGCATCAATGATCCGCCGTTCATGGATAATCAAAGCGGGACAGTCGGTGCAGATTTTGGCTCAGGGAGACGGCTTCAACGTCACCAGCGAAGGGAAAGCACTCAACAATGCGGCTATCGCCGACAGCGTTCGGGTTCGGCTAGCATCAGGGCAAATTATCACCGGTAAGGCCACCGAGCAGGGCTCAATAACGCTGTTAATGTAATCGTTTCAGGCTTTGACGGCGTTTTTTAGCGTTTTTTGAAAAAAAAATGCAATAAATCGAGCGAAAAAAGCAATTATGACTAAAGTTATTGGCTGCCGGGCCGATGGTACAAACAGAGAAAAACACGTTGTCGCTGTGTTTAATGACAGAACAGGCTAGCGCCAACTAACCAGTGAGATAATGACAATGAGCATAGATCGCACCCATTCGCTGAGTGGTGTAAGCCCGATTCAGCCAAGAGAAGCATCCGAAATTCAGCAACAGAAACGCAAAGAGGCAGCCAGCCAACCTGCGGTTGACGGCGCACAGGTTAAATTAAGCGATGCGCAGTCACGCTTGATGCAGCCTAACGGCCAAGATATCAACGTTGAACGCGTTGAAGCATTAAAGCTGGCTATCCGCAACGGCGAACTGAGCATGGATACCGGAAAAATTGCCGACGCGCTGTTGCAGGACACCCACGATTTACTGAAATCAAACGACTGACAGGTAGTCATTTATGCCCGGAACGTTAGACGTGCTGCAACACATGTTGGACACCCTGAAAACGCTTGAAGTTGAGCTCGAAAACGAACAGTCACTATTGTGTGCCGGTCGTGTAGACGCAGTGCGTTTACAGGCCGCCACGTTAGAAAAAGAGAATCTGCTCGCCACGCTTCGCCATCAGGAACAGCATCGTCATAATACCGGCGATCAAGCCCCCTATTCAGAAGATGCCGAACTTTCCACGCTGTGGCAAAACATCATGGATCTCACCAAGAGATTACACGATATGAACCAGCACAACGGCATGTTGCTTAACCAACACCTCACTCGCAATCAAGGCGCACTAGATACGCTGAAAAGCCGTCATGGCCAGTCGCTGTATGGCCCTGATGGACAAGCGCAAAGCGGGATGATTACGGGTAGGAAGTTGAGTATTTAGTTCTTACTTTCAGAAATACCCCCTCCCAGCCTCCCCCCCTTCGCAGGGGGAGGAGCAGATTAAGATATTCTTATATCTCGAAGATAGCATTTGTACTTCCCCACCTACGGCATAGATAACCTCCCTTTTTTAAAAGAAAAGCAGATCGAGGTTCCTAGATATCTACACGGTTTGGTTCCCTCCCCCATTAAAGGGAGGGATGGGTATTAGCGCTCGTCAATGTTTAAAAAGGTGAGATGGTTCGCCTCAGCGATAATTCACAATCACCTGCTGACTCACCACACGCACCGGTGGGTAAATCACGCCTTTCCCCGGGATTTGTAGCGTCATCGTCAACGGAGATGCGGCGGATTCGCCTTGTAGCGCAGAGCTTTGTCCATTGGCACTGTCCAGCCAAAAGCAACGTAGCGGAGAGCAAAGCTGTACTGCTAATCCTGCTGGCGCAGGATTGAGCAGTTGATAACGCCAAACCACATCTTGAATCGTGGCTCCAGCAGGAATTCCCACCGAAGGACTTAACGAACGTGACGTGACGCTTACGCCCTTATGGCTGAGCGTTGCACCAGTGCTATCCGCCGACCAACTACCGCCCGCGGCGCTGGCACAACCGGATGAGATCATCAAAAGAGCGAGTGAGATTACGCGTTTCATTATGCTGAACCAATGGTTGACGTCATTCGTATCTGGCGGTTGTCGCTGATTTCCATATTTGACAATACCACCAACTGAGGCAACGAACGGTGCAAGAAACGCGCGAGCAGTGGGCGCAGCGCATGGTTGACCAGCAATACCGGCGGTGCGCCGAGCAATTCCTGACGCTGCAATGCCTGTTGCGCCTGCTCTAATAAGCGATCGGCCAAACCGGGTTCTAAACCACCACCGCCTTGTAATGCCTGTAATAACAAGCGCTCAAGCGGCGTGTCCAAACCAATGACTTGAATCTCGCCTTCGCCTGGGAACCACTGTTGAGTAATCGCACGGCCTAGCGCCACGCGGATCACCGACGTCAACTCATAAGGATCGCTTTGCGTCGGCGCATGTTCAGACAGCGTTTCAATGATCGTACGCATATCGCGGATTGAGACCTTTTCCGCCAGTAGATTTTGCAGAACTTTGTGCAACGTCGTGAGGGTGACGGTGCCCGGGATCAGATCGTCGGTCAGCTTAGGCATTTCCTGCGTAACGCGCTCTAACAGCTGCTGGGCTTCTTGGCGACCAAACAGTTCGCTGGCATGATTTCCAACCAAGTGGTTGAGGTGCGTTGCCACCACCGTGCTGGCTTCGACCACGGTGAAGCCTTGAATCTGCGCTTGTTCACGCAGGGCGTTATCAATCCAAATAGCAGGCAGACCGAACGCCGGATCGACCGTGGCTTCGCCTTCTAAGGTGCCCGCCGCGCTGCCCGGATTAATCGCCAACCAGCGGCCCGGATGTGCCTCACCGCGTCCCGCTTCAATCCCTTTGAGCAGAATACGATAGCCTGACGGACTGAGCTCCAGATTGTCACGGATATGTACCACCGGCGGTAAAAAGCCCATGGTTTGTGCAAACTTCTTACGAATGCTGCGGATACGCCCGAGCAATTCGCCGTTTTGTTGGAAATCGACCATTGGGATCAGGCGATAGCCCACCTCCAGACCCAGCGGATCTTCAAGCTGGACATCTTCCCACGTGGCTTCGACTACCGGTGGCGCTTCAGGGATGGCTTGCTCTGCCTGCGAAGGTGCCGCGCGCCCTTCTCGCTTGCTGATCCAATAGGCAATACCCAGTAGTGCTGCGGTAAATAGCAGGAACACCAGATTTGGCATCCCCGGAACAAGGCCCAATAGCCCGAGCACCGAAGCACTTAAAATCATGACGCGTGGATTGCTAAACAGCTGGTTCACCATCTGCTCGCCAACGTCTTGATCGGTACTGACGCGCGTCACGATCACACCCGCCGCGGTGGAGATAACCAGCGCAGGGATCTGCGCAACCAGCCCGTCACCGATGGTCAGCAAGGTGTAGGTTTCCGCCGCTTGCCCAACGGGCATACCGTGCTGAATAACCCCCACCAGCAGTCCGCCAACCACGTTGAGCGCCATGATCATCAGCCCCGCAACCGCATCACCGCGCACGAATTTACTCGCACCGTCCATGGAACCGTAGAAGTCGGCTTCCTGCGTCACTTCGGAGCGGCGTTTTTTCGCCTCATCTTCACCAATCAAACCGGCGTTAAGATCGGCGTCAATCGCCATCTGTTTGCCCGGCATACCGTCTAAAACAAAGCGAGCTCCAACTTCAGCAATACGCCCCGCACCCTTGGTGATAACCATGAAGTTGATCAGCACCAAAATGATGAAAACCACGATGCCGATGGCAAAGTTACCGCCTACCAAGAAGTGACCAAACGCTTCGATAACCCGACCCGCTGCGGCACCACCGGTATGCCCATCTAGCAAGATAACGCGCGTGGATGCCACGTTCAGCGAGAGTCGCAGTAAGGTGGAGAACAGCAGGATAGTGGGGAACGCCGCAAACTCCAGCGTGCGCTGGGTAAACATCGCCACCAGCAGCACCATAATCGACAGCGCAATGTTGAAGGTAAACAATAAATCTAGAATGAATGGCGGCAGCGGTAGCACCATCATGGAAAGGATCATCAGGATCAGGATTGGGCCAGCCAGCACCTTCCACTGGGCTCCATTCATTCCCTGTATGCGTAATAACGCAGCCAAATTACTCATCGGTGGTCTTCTCTCCGGCAAAATCCAGTGCTTCCGGCACTGGCAAGTTTTGTGGTTTCTTCGGTGCTAAACCGCCCTCTTTCTGCCAACGTTTTAGCTGGTAGACCCACGCTAAAACTTCGGCAACCGCGGCGTAAAGCGTGGCGGGAATATGGTGCCCAATCTCGCTGTGTTTATAGAGCGCACGGGCGAGCGGCGGTGCTTCTAGCTGAGGGATTCGATGCTGATTCCCCAGCTCTTTGATACGTAGCGCGATTTCTCCGGCTCCTTTCGCTAAAACTTTGGGAGCACTCATTTTGTTTTCCTGATACTGCAAGGCCACCGCATAGTGTGTCGGGTTGGTCACAATCACATCGGCCTTAGGTACATCGCTCATCATACGGCGGCGCGCGGCAGCACGCTGTTGCTGGCGAATGCGTCCCTTGACGTGGGGATCGCCCTCTTGTTCTTTAAATTCGTCTTTGATTTCCTGCTTGGTCATTTTGAGTTTGTTGATGTTGCTCCAGATCTGGTAGAAGACGTCGAACGCCACCATCGGCACCAGCCCTAATACAATCAACAACCCGCACATCCCAATCAGATGCAGCGCATCACCCATCGCGTCGAGTGGCGACTCTGCAATTAAGGCCAGCATTTGTCCCCAGTAATGCCAGATAAACCACCCGGCAACCCAGCTAACCAGAACCACCTTCAGCACGCCTTTCAACAACTCCGCTAACGCTTGGCTTGAAAACAAGCGCTTTAATCCCGACAGCAGACTCATCTTGCTTAAATCAAACTTGATCGAACCCGGATTAAAGAAAAAACCGCCGATCAGCATCGGCGCGGCCCAGCCGACCATCATCAGCCCCAACAGCACGGGCATGAGCGCCGCCACGGCCTGCTGCAATAAGTTGCCAAGCTGGCGCAACATCTGTTTGTCATTGCTTATTAATAGCTGGTCGAACTGTAAGCCCTGCGAAATCATCGCCGAAAGCTGGCGCGCCAAATGCTCTCCGCCGATCAATAGAATAGAAATACCCGCCGCCAGCATCAGCATCGAGGTGAGCTCACGCGAACGCGGTACTTGCCCTTTCTCACGTGCTTTTTCAAGTTTGTGGGATGTGGGGTCTTCTGTTTTTTCTAGATCGCTATCTTCTGACACCGCGCAATCCCAAGGCTTTTGCTAAAGATGAAAATTAGTCAGTGCATAGGATGACAGATGAGAAAAAAAGCCATGGCGAGAATAAAGGGGGGAAATTTAGGTTTATTGCGGGATCGTTTGGGGTTGCTCCTCCCCTTGCTTGGGGAGGAGGAAAAACAAAGAGGGACACAGTGCTAAAGGTTAGCAATCAACCACTTTGGTTAAATCGCTCTTCTCGGTATCCGCGCTATCTTGAGCGAAGAAATCCAAATTAAAATAGGTGTCTTCGGTCAGCAGCTCGACTTTGTGCCAGTATTGCGGCGGTGAAACGCCAAATTGGCCTGCATTGATAGTGACTTCAATTTCTGGCGTCTGCGCCTGTTCGTTGGCAAAACCATAATATTTGACCGCGCCCTGCATCACAGAAAGTCGGCCATATACACCGGCTTTGGTGTTGTGGTGGCTTAGCAGCGCCGCAGGTACGGTCTGACGATTGAAGAACGGTGTGCTACGAGTAACATGATAGTTTGCTGGGATCTTGAACATAGTCTTCACCTTTTCATTTTATATTGAGAGCTGACGCAGCAGCGCCAAACCTTGCATTTGTGCGGTGCCGCCCGCGATATAACCCACTAATTTATCGTCGCGATAGGCCTTTGCCAGCAGGCTGTCGGCATCCTGTTCGATCTGCCAATCTACGTCGGCAGCCCGTGTTTCCCCCGCTAGCTGTAGCGGGAAACGCGGCGTTTTTACATTGACCGGCATCACCGGCAGCGTGACGTGGGTCGGTTCACCCGCGATCGTTTTAGCCAACGCGGCGGCACACTGCGAAATCGGCTGTAAGAATGGCCATAAGCGACCATCGATCTGCGCCACATCACCCAAGGCGTAAATATCGGGATCGGAGGTACGAAGCTGGCTATCAACCACGATGCCGCGTTCAACGTTCAGCCCCGCCAGTGCTGCAAGCTCGCTATTTGGGCGTAGGCCTGCGGCACAAATAACATGGTCGAACTCGCGAGCTTCTCCGTTAGTAAAAGTCGCTCGCACGCCGTGAGGCAGACGCTGTAGCATCTCCAACGTATTGTTCAGTAACAGATCGCAAGATAGCGTTTGTAACGTTTCTGCCAGTCGCTGCGCGGCAAAATCAGGTAAAAGATTCGCCAGAAGCTGCGCGGAAGGATCGCATACGCTAACCTGTTTACCCGCAACGGCGAGATCGTGCGCAATTTCAGTGCCGATCAAACCACCGCCGAGCACCAAAACTCGCTCGCCTTGCATCATTCGTTCACGCAGGTGGCGATATTCTTGCAGGCTGTTGAGCGT
Source organism: Hafnia sp. CBA7124 (assembly GCF_002355555.1). NCBI lineage: Bacteria > Pseudomonadati > Pseudomonadota > Gammaproteobacteria > Enterobacterales > Hafniaceae > Hafnia > Hafnia sp. CBA7124. The sequence continues at coordinate 2,709,841 of NZ_AP017469.1, forward strand.
TTTGATGTCATCACTCGCATCTCCCGCTACCGGAGGAACAAAAGCGCGAGCCCCCGTGGCTAAAACCAGTTTGCTATAGGCCAACGTACGACCGTTGACCACAATCGTTTGTTCCGCGGGATGAATTTCCTCAACGCGCTGTTCGGTGAGCAGCATCATTTTTAGCTCTTGGCGCAGTTCCTGAGCGGTTTTGCGCGTCAACTGCTCTGCGCTTTGTTGCTGGCTAAAAGCATGGCTCAGCTGCGGTTTGGCGTAATCTACGCCGTCATCGGCGCAGATCATCACTAACCCTGAGGTCGGCTGTAACCGGCGCACATTGCGCGCCAGTTGCAGCCCTGCATGACCACTTCCAACAATAATGACAGGATGATTCTCAGCCATAGTCTGTTCCTCAATCGGCAGGATAGAAGTCGTCTTTACCCATCAGGCACACTGGGCAGAGGAAACTGTCTGGCACGTCTTCCCATGCGGTACCGGCCGGAACGCCCTGATTTGGCTCGCCAAGTTCAGGATCGTAAACCCATGAACAGGTGCGGCAGATCCATTTACCTGAAGAGGATTTTTCTGCGCCTGCGCAACCGCTGTCACAACATGCTGGAGCACCAAGCTGACGGGCAAATTCAGCGCCGAAGGCTTCACACTGAGCAACCGCGTCTTCGGTCGGTTTCCACTCGGCTTTGATGCCGCGCATCATCATAAATCCGCAATCTTGCAGGCGCGAAGAGATACGGTCGACGGCACCACCGCTCCAGCCGTGGCTACCAAACGCCGCCGCGGCTTTGCCGGTAAAGCGCAGGCCCTGCATCTCTTCTAGTAACCCTGCCACCTGCGGCAGCATCACGTTATTGACCGTTGGAGATCCAACTAAAATCCCTTTGGATTTAAACACTTCGGTCAGTACGTCATTCTTATCTGAGTTTGCCAGATTGAACTGTTTGACCACCACGCTAGGATCGGCCTGACGAATACCGCGAGCAATCGCCTCAGACATGGTGCGCGTGCCGTTCCACATGGTGTCGTAAATCAGGGTAATTTGGTTTTCCTGATAGCTGTCTGCCCATTTGAGATAGTTTTCAACGATCTGCGCCGGATTATCGCGCCAGATAATGCCGTGCGAAGTACAGATCATATCGAGCGGCAAATTCAGTGATAACACCTCTTCAATCTTTTTCGTGACCAGTTTGCTGAACGGCGTCAGGATATTGGCGAAGTACTTGATGCATTCGTTATACAGTTCGTTTTGGTCAATTTCGTCATTGAACAAACACGCACTGGCGAGATGCTGGCCAAAAGCGTCGTTACTAAACAGCAGAGCGTCTTCCGTCATGTACGTCATCATGCTGTCTGGCCAATGCAGCATTGGCGCTTCAACGAACACTAATTTTTTGCCGTTGCCGATATCAATAGAATCGCCGGTTTTTACCACGCGGAAATTCCAGTCTTGGTGATAATGACCTTTGATGGAGTTCACGCCGTTGGCGGTGCAGTAAATGGGGGTGTTCGGAATTTTGGCCATCAGCGCAGGCAATGCGCCGCTGTGGTCGCTTTCTGCGTGGTTGGCAATGATGTAATCAATTTTATCTAAATCGATTTCACGCTCTAAATTCGCCACAAATTCGGCGGCGTAAGGTGTCCAGACGGTATCGATCAGAACGTTCTTTTCTTCTTTAATCAGATAGCTGTTGTAGCTAGAGCCTTTGTGAGTCGAGTATTCGCTGCCGTGAAATTCGCGCAGTTCCCAGTCTTGTTTACCAACCCAGTAGACGTTGTTTTTTACCTGAATAGCCATGACCCACTCCTGATTATTGCTCTTTCTCAAATATGCATTTCAAATGCGACTTTGAAATTATAGTATTTAATATGCATTTCAAATGCAACTTAAAGAATGCACTTTTTCTTAGGATAACCCTTGAGGAGTATCTGCGAGGTTTGGTTGCTAAAACAAAAAACGCCAGCAAGATGCTGGCGTTAGAGTTGTAAGTTTAGGCTCTTATCTCATTCATATTTCAGCTAAATCTTCTGGAACAGTCCCTCACCTAGGTAGTGGTTTTTATCTTTCACTCCCGGCAAAACAAAGAAGTATCCACCGCCAATCGGTTTGATATATTCCTCTAACGCTTCGCCGTTCAGGCGTTTTTGCACGGTAATAAAGCCTTTATCCAGATCGTGCTGATAGCACACAAACAGCAATCCCATATCCAACTGGCCGGAATTGGATACGCCCTGTGAATAGCTGTAGCCCCGACGCATCATTAAGCTGCTGTGCGTTTCTTGAGTGCGAGGATTAGCCAGACGAATATGCGCATCCAGCGGAATCACTTTTCCCTCAGGATCCTGAGTGTAATCCGGTTCATCGTGTTCATGCGTCATGCCGAGTGGCGCGCCGCTCGCTTTATCACGACCGAAAATTGTTTGCTGCTCTTGCAGCGGTGTGCGATCCCAAAACTCCACGCGGAAACGAATAATCCGCACCGCCTGATAACTGCCGCCCACCGCCCATGCTGGTTCTTTTTGGTCAGCGGTGACCCACACGATGTCGTTCATCAGAGGCTTGTCGTCGGCGTTTGGGTTTGCCGTACCATCTTTGAACCCCAGAAGATTGATCGGCGTTTCTTTGCCGTGGCTTTGTGCCGCATGGGTTGAGATGAAACCCTCCCGCCGCCAGCGCACGCTGAGTAGGTCGGGCGTGTATTTGATAATGTCGCGCAGTGCGTGGATCACGCTGTCGTTGCTGTTACTGCAAATTTGGAGCAACAGGTCGCCGTGACAGATCGCCGCATCCAGCGAGTCATTAGGGAAACGCGTCATTTTTTGCAATTGAAGCGGCTTGAGCGCAGCCAAGCCAAAACGCTGATCGAACAGGGAATCCCCTACTGACACGGTAATCGTCAAATTATCAGGATAAATGTCCGGCCCCATGATGCCGGAATCCATCGGTGGCAATTTGGCATCTGCGTGCGGGGCTTCGCCGCCGTGCGTCAAAAAGGCAATCCGCTCGGTGAGCAGTTTCATTAAGCGTTGTAAATCTTGAGCATTCGTCGCCAGCACGTCAAAAGCCACCAGCATGGCTGAAGCCTGCTGCGGCGTCAGTACGCCAGCCTGGTGTTCCCCATAGAAAGGCTGCTTCTGCCAGCGCGCATTCTCGGGGGATTTATCCGTCGCTAACGGTTTGGTGCCGGTATCGGCCTTCACTGATCCACCTAATACCAAGGCGCCGCTTAATACGCCAGCGCCTAACAGTAAACGGCGGCGGGAAGGCATTTCGGCCTCCCCTGTCAGCCCGGTGATCGGGCATCCTTTACCACTCATTTCTCTAACCCCAGTATTTCGAATCCCAATTTTGTGCAACTAGCGTGCTAAGCGCATCGAGGATCTTAATCGAGCCCTAACACACCACGCAGCTGTGCCAAATCTTCTGCCAGCGCAGTGATCGGTCCTTTCATCGCATTGCGATCTGCGGTGGTGAGTTTTTCATAGGACTCATAGCCGTCTTTGGTGCGGTATTTGTCTAAGATGGAATCAACGGTTTTAAAGTTGGCGTCAATTTTGGCGAGCAGTTGAGGATTCGCTTTTTCCAGCATCGGACGCAGCAGATTCACAATCTTTTGCGCACCATCGACGTTGGCACGGAAATCCCACAGGTCGGTGCGGCTGTAGCGATCTTCTTCACCGCTAATTTTGCTTGCAGCCACTTCTTCGATAAGACCTGCCGCGCCACCGACAACTTTGCTTGGAGCAAAGGTCAGCGTCGTCACGCGGGTTTGTAGTTCGAGCACGTCTTTCATCAGACGATCCGCATAGCCGTCCATTCCTTTGGTGGTTTTGTCACCAAACAACACTTTTTCTAGACGGTGGAAACCGGTGAAATTAGGATCTTGGGCCTTTTGTTCGTAGTCGTCTTCACGCGCATCAATGCTGCCATCGAGATCGGAGAACAATTCTGCAATCGGTTCGATACGTTCATAATGCTGACGCGTTGGAGCATAAAGTTTTTGTGCCGTTGCCAGATCGCCTTTTTTCACTGCATCGGTGAAGGCTTTAGTCTGCTCAACCAGCTGCTTAACTTCTTGCATGACATAAATTTTGTATTCTGCAATCGGCCCCACCAGCGCCATTGCGTCAGTCTTTACCGCGGCTGCGCCGTCGGCGGCTTGAACAATGATTTTTCCTTTCGGATTACTGAGCAGCCCGCAGGTCATATCGTATTCGCCCGGCTCAAGGGTTGCCGTCATTTTTTGGGTGAACCCTGGGGCGATGTTTTCGCGCTCTTCCACCACCATGACGCCTTTAAGGATTTCCCATTCCAGACCTTTTTGGCTGTTGTTATGCACGATGAACTGGGTTTTTCCGGCAGGAATTGTGAGCGTCATCGGCTCGCACTGTTTGTCATTGACCGCGATTTTCACCTGCGGCAATGCGTCAGCGGCAAGTGCCGCGGTCGCAGGTAAAGTCAGTAAAGCTAAAGACAGCGCAGTGCGGCGAAAAGTCGTGCTAGACATAGAAATAACTCCCTGAAAAATAGGATAATAGTATTGAAAACTCATTAGCGTGAATGATCTGCTTTACCGTTTACCGCCGCGACATCTGTGCGCTGTGGCATGAAGAAGAAAATCAGTGCTGGGATCAGATACAGGAAATAGACCAACACTTCGCTCACCGAAGGGGCCTCTTGATAGCCTAAAATGCCTTCTAAAAAGGTTCCTAACAGTGAATGGGTTGAAAGCACGTCGGTGAGATTGAAGGCGATATCTTGCAAATAATTCCATAGTCCAGCCTCATGGAAAGCGCGGATAGCACCTGCGGCAAGGCCTGCAGCAACAAACAGAATGAAGAGGCTTGTCCATTTAAAGAACTTAGCTAAGTGCAGTTTTATCCCCCCCCAATAAATCATCATGCCGACGAGAATTGCTGCGACCAAACCCAGTACCGCGCCGATGGGCGCCTGAACGCCAACATCTTGCTGAAATGCCGCCAATAGGAAGAAGACCGACTCTAGTCCCTCTCGCGCCACGGCGAAGAAAACCATCGCTACCAGCGCCCAGCCCTGACCTTTGCCTGCGCTGAGTGCGTTATCAATCGCCCCTTCGATATGTGTTTTTACCGAGCGGGAAACTTTACGCATCCAGAAAACCATGTAGGTCAGAATGCAGACCGCGACCACGGCAACCAGTCCCTCGAACAATTCCTGCTGTTTTTGTGGGAATTCGCCAGTAGTTTCATTGATGAAGATCCCCAATCCTAAACAGAGCGCAGCGGCGAGGATTACACCAATCCAGACGACGCCCAACCACTGCGAACGCTGGGTTCTCTTTAAATAACTGGCGATAAGACTGACGATCAACGCAGCCTCAAGGCCTTCGCGGAACATGATGAGGAAGGGAACAAACATGCTTTTCTCTCTTGCCTGCGCACAATGCGCATGTAAAGAACCGTAAAAATAATGATACCGATTATCATTACGGTTAATAAAAAAACAAGCGTTCACCTCATATTATTTGTGAATTAAAGTGTGGCTAGTTGTTACCTTCTGGTATTTGAAATGAAAATAACTTTTAAAAACAAAGCAATGGTTTTTTTAAGTGGGATTTTTTGCAGAGAAAGAAAGAACCATGCGAGTGAAAAATAGGCATCGACATCACTGGAAAGTTATTCAATTTTTATCACCATAGACATCGGTTCTTTTCACTATTTATCTGGGCCAGCTTAGTCTATTTTATAATTCATTCCTTATTTGAATATCTTTGAATATCCAAATATTCAATAAGATAAACAGTTTCTGTTTATTCTTTAGCCCGATGTATTGAGGAGAGAAGCATGAGTTTTTCAGTTGGTGATAGCGTGCAAAAAACCAGCGGTGGCCCACGTATGACTGTTGTCGCGGTTAACGACAATGAGATTACCTGTTCATGGAATGAACTAGGAAACGAAAAACAGGAAACTATAGTGGCTTCCCATCTGGCCCTCTATCAAGAAGACGGTGATTTTGGCGTTTGCTAATTACTGGTAAATTTTCATCTAATCAGCCCAATGATTTAACGCCGCATTGATAACCCAAGCGGCGTTTTTTTTATTACAAAATATCATTCACTATGGAAACGCTCAGCCGTTTTCACTCGCTGAGTTCTTATCACCTGAAGCCTTGATAGCTTAAGGCTATCTTAAGTTTGGCTCGCTAATCTGCCCCACTATAAAGCGGTTTTATTTATTACGCTTAATTCTTGTCCACTGTTCTATAAGACATGGTCATTTAACAGGTTTTGGGGAGCGTTTACCTTGCAGCGAAAGGCGTTGAGAGTCAGTTTTTTATCACTGACCATTATTTTGGCCATTTACTTTACTCTCGTAGTTAACTTACCGATTTTATTGCATTTCTATCGAATTTTGACTTCGCTAGATAACTATAAGCTTGGCTTTGCATTTTCAATCCCACTGGTGCTGATTGCTGCCCTGAACTTTGTTTTTACACCGTTCACGTTTAAACCGATTTTCAAACCTTTCTTTTGCGTCATTCTGGTGGTCAGCGCCTTTGCTAGCTATGCACAATTGAAATACAAGATCATTTTCGATCGATCGATGATTGAAAACATTTTTGAAACCAATCCCGCCGAAGCTTCGTCGTACTACAATTTCTCGGTGGTATTGTGGGTGTTATTCACCGGCATTCTGCCCTGCGTGATATTAATGAGAACCCAGATTATCTATGCGCACGGCTTTCTCGCCCGCTTTGGGCTGCGTTTAGTTTCTATGCTGGTGTCACTTTTGATTATTGCGTTGGTTGCTAGCCTCTATTACCAAGACTACGCGTCCGTTGGACGTAATAACCGCTCGCTCAATTTGGAGATTGTGCCAACTAACTATCTCTATAGCGCTTCGCAGTATATTAATCGCCGCTATCTGACCAAACCCATTCCGTTCCGTAAAATCGGTGACGATGCGAAACTGGTGCAGAAAACGGGCAGTAAACCAACGCTGGTCTTTCTAATCGTTGGGGAAACGGCTCGCCATCAGAATCAGCAGCTACAGGGATATGCTCGCCCAACCAACCCTTATACCAGCCAAGAACCCGACCTGATTTATTTCTCAAAGGTCAGTTCATGTGGTACAGCAACGGCCATTTCAGTGCCTTGTATGTTCTCGAATATGCCGCGTACACACTTTGATAATAACATTGCCCGCAACAGTGAAGGATTGATGGATATCTTGCAAAAAGCAGGGGTGTCTACTTACTGGAAAGACAATGATGAAGGATGTAAGGGCGCCTGCGATCGCATCCCAACACAAATAGTGCCAGCGAACAGCGACAAAAATCTTTGCGATGGCGAAACCTGCTACGATGCCGTGCTATTAAACGATTTGGATAAGCTCATTCCAGCAGATGGGAAAAATAAGACGCTAGCATTCCACCTTATCGGCAGCCATGGTCCAACCTACTATAAACGCTATCCTAAAGAGTTTCGTTTCTTTGTCCCTGACTGCCAGCGTAGTGATATTGAAAACTGTACCCAGCAGGAATTAGTGAATACCTATGATAACACCATCCGGTATACGGACTATGTTGTGAGCCAGTTCATTCAACGGCTTAAAGGATACGAAAAAGACTATAACGTTGCGTTGTATTATGTGTCTGACCATGGTGAATCATTGGGCGAAGACGGTTTGTATTTACATGGAACACCTTATAAGTTTGCACCTGATGAGCAAACTAAGGTCCCAATGGAAATGTGGCTATCAGATGGCTTTGTTCAAGCCAATGGAATCGATCGTGATTGTGTCGCCAAGCTGGCCAAGACAAACGACTATTCACACGATAATCTCTTCCATACCATGCTGGCCATGATGAATGTGCAGACTAAGGAATACGATCCTAGCTTGGATATTCTTAAAAGCTGCCGGACAGCGAAACCGTGATAGCGCCATGAATAGGATGATCGTTATCACAATTTGAATTATTAGAAAGCCACGAATACAACGTGGCTTTTTTATTTGAATTAAATTACTCATAACAAATGCACCACATTCCTTAGAGTTAGAGAGCAGAGGAAACTCCGGTAATAAAACTTCCGCCATAATGGCCTTGTATTTGTAAGCACTAATCCCCTTGCGGAATAAACTCTTCCGCAGATTAACAACCTGAATGAACACGCCTCCACTTCATATTTGTTTTTATAATGTAAATTATTAGTTTAATTGAAAAAATAGATAATAAATGTCACAATTCAGCTATTCAGAGAATTTTCAGTTCTACTGTAATCTACAGATATCATTCTCCTATACGCTTGAATGTATGCGGTGAAATTATATTTTTACATTAACTCTAACCGACTAATGCGAACTCGCGATGGCTTTTAAATTCAGCTCAAACTTGAGAAAACAAATAACGGCGTTTATTGTCACTCTGCTTTTTTTCCCCATCGCTCGCAGTATCTCTCCGCATGCCGTTATCTATTACGAGAACGTTCATTTAGCTTATTTACCCGTCAGTTTAGCGACGGCAATGATCCTGCTATTTGGGCGAAATGTATTAATCCCGCTGACGGCGGCGTACTGCCTCAGCTATCTGATGATCCCTTTCTTCACGCCCTCATCGGCAGTGGCAATGACCTTGAGTATCGTTATCCCTTTGGCTGGCTGCTCATGGATCGTTGAGATAATTTTAGGCAAACGCTGGCGCTATAATATCGGCAATAAAGGGATCGGTGTACGCCTGTTTTGGCTAGGGCTAATTGCCCCATTCTGGATGAAGGTCATGATTGTGGCTTGCGGCACGCTCATCGACGCACCGCCAACGCTTGAGCGCTATTTTAGTCTGAGTGCTGATGTCTATACGCTGATCAATATTCAAAATCTGATCATCGCTGCGGTTATCTTTAGCATCATATTCTATTACGGCATAAGAATGTTGCTAAATTGGCGCTATGCTCGAACCTTTTTCTTGTTTGACCTAAAGTTGGCAGTGAGCAATGAAGGCCGCTTAATCAATATCTGTTGGTTTGTATTACTTGCCCTATTCTTGATTGTATTTTGCTTACCCTTCAATACCGTATTGTTTTCAGGCTTTGTTGCCCCCGCGATATTTGTTCATTTTAACTACGGCATCAAACGCTTTAGTACCCGCTTAATCATTATGCTGTGGTCGTTTACTGCTCTTATGCTACTAACCTATAGCAAAAGTTTTTTACACATCGCCAATAATGCCTTTGAGCTTACCTTTATCTCCTCGGTATTTATCGCATTCACTGTTTCTATTTTTTATCTGTCGATGATGTTTAAGAAAAGTGATTGGATGCAGAAAGTCTACGCGCTAATGGCGTTGACCGATCCCATGACGAAGCTACCCAATTTACGTGCGCTCGAACATCATGTCCGCGCACATACTAAAGGCGTGCTGTGTCACCTGCATCTTTCCAGCCTTGAGTTGCTTAGCCGTCATTATGGGCTTCGTATGCGGATCCATTGTAAACAAAGTATTGCTGCCATCATCCATAGCCACTTAGACAGCGGTGAGCATGTATATCAATTGCCTAGCTGCGATTTACTTATTTTTCTATCTGGCAGTGAAGACGAGAATATTCCCCGTTTAAATGCACTCCGCCAAAAGCTCAAAGAATATCCGCTAAGCTGGAATAATATTCAGGTTGAACTGCACTATGGATTATCTTACGGCGAATTTAATCGTGACACCGATAACCTTCATCGCTGCATTGGCCAGCTAAGTTATCTGTGCGAAAAAGCATGTGAAGAGGATCGTCTCTTATGCCTCGATGAAGGCAATCAGGTCGTCGCAAGTCAGGTTTCAGACCGTGTGGTGCTGTTACAAAAAATCAAAAATGCCCTTAATGAAAATAACATCATGCTGCATGCACAGCCGATTGAGCACAAAAATGGCACCCGCTATTACGAAATTTTGGCACGTCTAAAAGATAACAATGAGATTATTACGCCAGATAAATTTATTCCTTTAATTGCAGAATTTAACCTGAGTCCACGCTTCGATCTGCTGATGGTAGAAAACGTGGTCAAATACATACGGTCGCAAAATCTAGATACAGAAGAAATATGCTTCTCCGTTAATCTGATGCCTCTAACGTTGATGCAGCACCGTATTGCCGAGCGCATCATTGCTATTTTTGAACAACACCAAGTTCCCCCTTCTGCCGTTGTTTTTGAAGTGACCGAAGAACAAGGCTTCATCAATGCCGCGGCTGCCCACCATTGCATCAGTACGTTACGCGACTATCATTTTCAAATTGCCATTGACGACTTTGGTACCGGATTTGCCAACTATGAGCGATTAAAAAAGTTGAATGCCGACATCATCAAAATCGATGGTTATTTCGTCAAAAACATTACTAGCAACCGCGTTGATCAGATGATCATAAAATCTATCTGCGAAATTGCGGGGGAAATGAAATTAAAAGTCGTCGCGGAATACGTGGAAACACAAGAACAGCGCGATGTATTGATCACCTTGGGCGTAGAGTATCTGCAAGGGTATCTTTTAGGCAAACCCGAGCCTTTAATTATTACATAGCAACATATTGATTTATTTATTCAAGCGAGCAACAGCGTGGGCTTAATCACAGACTAATTGTAAAAAAAGTGATTATCTACGCGCCTTAGTTTACTGTTTTATCCTTACGCTTTTTCATGATAAAACAGTGGTGAATAAACCATCATGTTGCGAGCATTCTAATGATTAAGTGGCCTTGGAACGCAGGTGAAAATCGCCCTCTTGCCAATTATCCCTGGGATGAGGCGTTAGCTATTCCTCTGCTTGCAACCCTCACACCAGCCGAATCGTATAAATTAACGCTGATTGCCTCAAAATTCTTACAGCTGAAACGCATTGTTCCATTACAGGAGCTCTGTCTTTCCCCCTTGCTTGAGGCTCGCATCGCGTTACTCTTTTCACTCCCCGTGCTCGAACTTGGTATTGATTGGCTTGATGGCTTTCATGAGATTCTGCTCTACCCTGAGCCTTTTATTTTTCATGAAGAATGGCAAGATGACATCGGCCTCGTTCATACCGGCCCTATGGTGCAAGCAGGACAATGTTCGGCGCAGGGACCGGTTATCTTGAACTTGATGGATGTGAAAGACTCTTTCGATCTTTCTGGCTATAACCTTATCATCCATGAAACGGCACATAAGCTCGATATGCGTAACGCTGGCGTCGCTACCGGTATTCCCCCCATTGCGCTTAAAGACGTTGCTCAGTGGGAATATGATCTGCAAGCGGCGATGAACGCGATTCAAGACGAAGTGGACGTTGTCGGAGAGGCAGCCACCAGCCTTGATGCTTATGCAGCAAGCGAACCAGCAGAATGCTTTGCAGTGCTTTCTGAATACTTTTTTAGCGCACCGGAACTACTCTACGGACGTTTTCCCTGCATGTATGCGCATTTTGTAAAATTCTATCAGCAGGACCCACTTGCTCGACAGCAGCGCGCACAGGCGAGCGATCTGTGCGCCATGAATGTTAAATAGCTATTCGTGCTGTTCTCTCATTGACCAGAATAGTGCGTTGGAAATGACGCAGAGAGAATTCAGGGTCGTGGCTTATCGCTATCACGGTAGTTCCTTGATGACGATTTTCTTCCAACCAAGCTTCAAAAATCCCCATCCAATACGGATCAAAATCTCGGCTCGGCTCGTCTAAAAGGAGTAAGGGGGGCCGCATAGCACATAGGCACGCAACGGCGACCATACGGCGCTGTCCACTGTGTAAATCGAGCGGGTGTTTATTCGCAACGTCGGCTAAGCCACATGTTTCGAGAGCATGTTGAACTCGCGCCTCAATAATTGCCGACGACAAACGCTGTAACCGCAGTCCAAACCGGATTTCATCTCGTACTGAACTATGGAACAACTGACGTTCAACTTCCTGAAATAAAAAACCAATCTGGGCCGATTTTTCTACTGACTTCAATTGCGCAAGATCTACGCCATTCAAATACACCGATCCACTGCTCGGTTTAAGTAAGCCCGCAGCGAGCCGAAGCAGAGTCGATTTCCCCGCACCGTTTTCTCCGGTAATCACCCATTGTTCACCATGTTTGATATGCAAGTTCACATCTTGAAGGCAGTCACTCTCCGCCTCCCAACCAAACGCCATATTTTCTATGTTTAGCATCGCTGGCAGCCTCGCATAAAAGGAGTAAACACCTGCGATATCTCATTGAGACTCTGAGTTTCTTGCAGCAATTCCGTTTTCAGCTGTTCGGGCAATACCACTTGTTGCATTAATGACGTAGGAAGCGCTTCATCAAAAGAGCTAGTTCTGCCTTCTTTCAGTAATACACGCTGCGGGCAATAATCTGCCGCAGGGAATAGACGATGTTCAAGCATAATCACCGAACACTGCAACTCTTGCACATAGCATTGAATAGCATCCAGTACTTGGTACGTTGCCTCTTGGCTTAATCGCCCTAACGCCTGATCGAGCACTAATAATTTTGGGTGCATGACCAAAGCACAGGCGAGTAATACCCTCTGCGCTTCGCCACCCGATAGCGTTTGAGGGTTACGTAACCGGAGATGTTGGCACTTAAAGCGCGTCAACGCAGTCTCCACCCGACTCATTATTTCAGCTTTAGGCAATGCTAAATTCTGTGGTCCAAAGGCTATTTCATCCTCAACGGTAAAGCAGCAGCCAGAGAACTGTAAATAGGGCGATTGTTGAACCCACTGGCAAGTGTGCTTCATCTCATTCTCAAGCAAAATGTTGCTCCCCAACACCTCGCCCCTACCGTCAACATGCCGCAACGAGCGAGCCTCAAGAACGCCAACCAAAAATTTAGCCAGCAGACTTTTTCCAGAACCATTGCCCCCTAGAACGGCAAGCCATTGTCCTTCTTCTAGCTTTAAGGTTATTGGCCCTAGCTGAAAAACATCGTGCACATCCACCACTAGCCGATCGATATCGAGTGATAAAGCCAAAACGCACCTCCTTCGACGAGCAAACAGCAAAGTAAAACAACGCGTAAAAAGGGCTCCCAGCGATGTTCGAAGATAGGTTTCAGCACGGTACGATGTGGATAGCGACGAAATGCCCGCGCATCTAGCGCAGAACTTCGCGTAGTTAAATCATTGAGGCTTTGCAATAGTAGAGGTGAAAGCAATGGCACAATCGTTTTCAGCCGCTGAATAAGGGTCCCATCAAAACTCACGCCACGCGCGCTTTGCGCTTCTTTAATCGAGGCTAATTGCTGCTTAAGCTGCTCCTTAAGCAGCAGAGGGCCAGCGCACAAATAAGCGATGCCAACAGGTAAACGGCTAGAGAATAAGGCAGCAACAAACAGCTGAGTGGGCACCTTTTGCAGCCACAGTTGGGCGGCGGCAACGAAAACGAGCAGGCGTAGCCACAATTCGACGGCAAAGATGGGAGCGGCAAAACTGATTTTGTCACTATGAGAAAACAACGATTGCAGCCAGTGGCTATGAACGAGCCACAGCCCCATCCCCATAGGGATCATAAATGCCATCACAATTTTGATACGCCAGCGAGCTTGTGGCCACATCATAATCATGGCCACAGGCGCCATGCTCCACCCCATGAGAATCGGCAGAGGTAGAAACAGCGCGCTAACGGAATACCAGAGCCAGAGCGCTAGCCATGTGAAAGCATGCATTAACGTATCGGAGCCATATGAGGGAAATTATGGCGTGTGCGCTCTGGCATGCGGCGTAGAAGCGCCCATACGATCAACGCGGTTAAGATTTTATCAATGAGATTCACACCGACAACGGTGAAGGCAACGGACTCTTGCAGCCCTTCGCCCACAGCATGCAAATAAGCCACCACGAAGTCAGCACCGCTTCCTGTCGCCCCACCAAACAGATAAGATCGAATAGGCACAGCGACTACCGTTAAACACAATGTGATTACTACGCCAGTTATCACGACACGGCCAAACGATTTAAACCACCCCGCACGCGCCATCACACCGGCAACACAGCCAATAACCATGGAAACAGGCGCAAAAGCAGCCGCAATCGGGCCAGTTAAAAGCCCCCAGAGTAAGTTAGTCACTAGCCCTGTAAACAACGCAACCCACGGTCCCGCCAGCACTGCGCATAGCACCGTGCCAATCGAATCTAAAAAAAGTGGCAGTTTAAGCATAGAAATCATCTGCCCTGCGATCATGTTAATCGCGACACAAATGACAATCAGAACTAAGCTACGGCTAGAAAATTGGCGTTTCTCTTTCATTTACGCTCATCCTTAAGATTGTTGCGGGGTGCGATAGCTAACTCTCCGTAGCCAGATAAAACACAGTGCTGACGCGAAAAATCGGCATCACACAGCTCACCAATGATGACTTCTAACGTCGTTCTAACGATATTTCCAGGCATAACATGGCCGCCGATCATTCGTCCGGTTTCATCGGCAACCGACATGTGCAGATGTTCGAATTGGCTATCTAAAGTTCCACCGAGGGCGATAACTTCAAATTTCCCTTCAATTAAGCTAGTGCGCTCGCATCCAGCGTACCGCAATGAAACGGTCGAGAGGCTTCCAACTACCGAAGCGATCCAACCAGCTTTAATATGATTATTGGCAATAAACTGCCTTAACTCGGCAATTAACTCTGTTCCCGGCAGCAGTCTGAGGGGATAGAACTGGCTCGATGAGACTAAATCCTTAGCACGCATAAGTATTCCAGTATGTGATTAAACCGCACAATAGTAAGAAAAATAAAAGAGTTACTTTGCGATAAAGAACAAAGTTTTAGCTTTTTGTGCACTTAATCAGCAATCAATCTCACTATTTTAATTAGCCGTTGACAGTCACCGCCGTGCTCGCTAATATCTGCCCCGTTCAAACGATTCCTCTGTAGTTCAGTCGGTAGAACGGCGGACTGTTAATCCGTATGTCACTGGTTCGAGTCCAGTCAGAGGAGCCATATTTGAAAAGCCTGCTTAAGGAAACTTAAGCGGGCTTTTTGCTTTTTGGTTTTCAGCAAAAAAGCTTGCTTCGCTTTTCAGTCATAATTAGTGGCAAAGAGACAAATATTCATCATTCTGCTTAGAAGATAAGCGAACAGCGTAAAAATAGCGATTTAGGCTTTACAGTCTCATGGCAGGCCGCTATTATTCGCCTCGTTCAAACGATTCCTCTGTAGTTCAGTCGGTAGAACGGCGGACTGTTAATCCGTATGTCACTGGTTCGAGTCCAGTCAGAGGAGCCATATTTAAGAAGCCTGCTTAAGGAAACTTGAGCGGGCTTTTTGTTATGTTAATCTAAGAAACTTGATCCACTGAAATTCATATAGTTGCCCGCCATCTATTCAACATACACCCACTTTTGCAGGTTTTATCTTTCAAATGCATACAAGCCAACAAATGATGAAAAATCATCTATATAATTCAAAAAAATCAACGTGATGAAGATAAATTAATCAAATAAACCTTATTTCATTTTTAACGCTTTACAGCCGAATACGTACTCGCTATTATTCGCCCCGTTCACACGATTCCTCTGTAGTTCAGTCGGTAGAACGGCGGACTGTTAATCCGTATGTCACTGGTTCGAGTCCAGTCAGAGGAGCCATATTTAACGCCTTGCACTTCGAAAGAAATGCGAGGCGTTTTTCATTTCTAGACTTGAAACTTTATTGCTCACAAATTAGATCTTGTGGAACTTGTATTGCATCCACACCATACCGTCCTGCAGTGTTTCAACCGATTTGAGTTCCAGTGCCTGACCTGCGGCTGGAAGTTCGTCTGCTTTTCCACGATATTCAAATATAGAAGACACCCCAGAAAGACCATCAATGCCTGGATAAATAAGCAAGCTCAGTGCATCTAACAGCCCTGCTTTCAGGAAGGTGCCATTGATCGTCCCACCGCCCTCAAGTCGTAGGTGAGTAAAGCCAAAGTCACTGCCGAGAACATCCATCGCCTTCGACATATCTTTTCCATCAGAGCCTGCAAAAATCCAAGAAACATTGCATTCACGCAGGTGCGCTAAGTAACGGTCGGAGACCTGCTTATTTAGCAAAGTAATAAAATGATAGTCAGAGTTCTTTTCATACATCACTTTTCCGTTTGGGTCGGTAACGATGAAAATACGTTTACCTGAACGTGCCGCATTATAATTTTCACTGCTTTGCGTTGGGGCTTCGCCCCGATGCTTAAAGCTATTCAGTGACAGAAACTCTTGCAGAGTGACTCGTCCGAGAATTGTGGCTTCCCCTCCCACCTTTTCCGCCACACGGAAATAGATATCTAATACTTCATCCGTGGTCTTGCCACTGAATGGCTGACTATAACGAGTAGTGACCAAACGTCCATCGACAGTAGCTTCCATATGAACAGTAATTTGCGGTTTCATCATGCAGTCCTTATTTCATAATAATGGCACACCGGTGTCTCACTGATTCTCTATTTGCTCAGCCTCCGGCTCCATAAAAATGTTCAATATCGATTGATATGAGCACTTTCGACGAAGAGAAATACTATCGTTCAGCGTGATGAATGTAATGCCTGATACAAGCAAATTATTGCCCAATTCTCTCACATCATAGTTAGAGCATTTGTATTCCGAATCAGCCGCAACTATGCTGAACACCTGAAATATCTCCGTGCAAATGTGATGAAAACAATTTACGGCCACTTAAAACAACAGCTGCAAGATCTACTCCCTGCTACAGGCAAAACGAGTTCATTAATTGATGGGCTTGAGCTTATCCGACGCGATCGCGCTGCACGCGATGAAAGCTGTATATACCAGCCAGCGATTGAGTTTATTGTGCAAGGACAGATGGAATCGCTGACCGGCAATGAACGGTTGGCGTATGGTGAAGGCCAGATTATGGTCACTGGCATCGATGCACCTTGCATAATCAATGACATCAAGGTTGCGGCTGATGCACCTTTTCTCTGCGTAGATCTCGTTTTGGACTTAGCATTAGTTACTGAAATATCGGTAAATATGGGAACAATCAACCCTTGTAATTCACATAAGGGAATTTGCGTTATTCCGTCCACACCAGAAATAGCCGATGCTTTTTTGAGACTAATTCGTCTGTTACACACGCCACAGCACATCGAAGTGCTTGCCCCGTTGATCATCCGGGAGATTCACTATTACCTGCTCATTGGAGAGATGGGAGAATACCTACGTGCTTTAGCGACCGAAGGCTCTCACAACCAGCGCGTGGCGAAATCAGTCAGCCGGCTACGAGATAACTTTCTCGCTCCACTGGAAATTGAACAACTAGCCAACCTCGCTCATATGTCGGTCTCAACCTTTCACCGTCATTTTCGTAAAGTCACCTCTTTTAGCCCCCTGCAATTTCAAAAACGCCTGCGTTTGTATGAGGCTCAGAGGTTAATGCTAGTGGAAGAACTTGATGGTGCTACTGCAGCGTTTCAAGTTGGATATGAAAGCGCTTCCCAGTTCAACCGTGAGTACAAGAGAGAATTTGGCAATCCACCGCAGCGTGATGTCGATCGGATGCGTGTAGCCAGCGTTTAACACCGCACAATCCTTGCTGCGATATTGATGTAAACTGCAATTGCAGCACAACCCTGTACCATAACCTGCTAAAAAAACGACATTTTGCTGATTTGCTAAGCAATCAAACCGGATATTTGTTTTTGAGCTTTACAAGGTAGGGTAAGCTCGCTAATATTCGCCTCGTTCAAACGATTCCTCTGTAGTTCAGTCGGTAGAACGGCGGACTGTTAATCCGTATGTCACTGGTTCGAGTCCAGTCAGAGGAGCCATATTTAAGAAACCTGCTTAGGAAACTAAGCGGGTTTTTTGCTTTTTATTACACACCTTATATTCAAACCGAATCTAAGCGAGCGAGGGATTTCATAAAAAAATACGCATGGTGTGATAAGAATGGAACAACCTAATGGGGGTGCAGGCAGAGCGGAGTGCCCTGCCTGTGGGATAGGATCTTACTTAGCTTCGCCTTCGCCCAACGCTTTAAGCTTTTTGGAAAGCTCACGACGCTCTTTAGACAGATCGGCGTTCTTGATGATGTAGTCATCAACACGATCTTCGTAGTTGCCACGCATATCGGCAATGATCGCCTGAATCGCTTCAACACTCATACCTGGCTTGATGTATTCACTCAGGTTGTCTAACAACAACACGCGTTTCTGGTTATCACGGATTTTTTTCTCATTATCCACGATTTCACGCTGTAACTTGTTTTTACGGCGGAACATACGCACAAATTCCAGAACGTTTTGGAAAGTCGGCTTATTCACATTTTCCATCTTGATACCTTTGCTTAAGTAGAAAACTTCAAATCAGGCTGTGACTAACAAGATACCGTTTCACGGCTTCGAGGTATAGCCTCTCACTATTCTTATATTACCCAGTTTAGCCACTCGGCAACATGATAAAAACACCTCGAATAGTGAATAAAGATGACTAAATGCTGCAATTTCGAGCAAACGCATCGATTTTGGGCGAAAAAAATCCGGGCAAGCCCGGATCTAGGTATCTACGCTTAAATGCGCAAAATATTAGTCTTGCAGCCACTCGGTGTGGAATACGCCTTCTTTGTCAGTGCGCTTATAAGTATGTGCGCCAAAGTAGTCGCGCTGCGCCTGAATCAGGTTAGCTGGCAGTACCGCCGAGCGATAGCTGTCGTAGTAAGAAATCGCAGCAGAGAAAGTTGGCGTTGGGATACCATTCTGTACAGCGTAAGACACCACGTCACGCAGCGCTTGCTGGTATTCATCAGCAACTTGCTTGAAGTACGGAGCCAGCAGCAGGTTTGCAATTGAGGCATCCTGAGCATAGGCGTCAGTGATTTTCTGCAGGAACTGTGCACGAATAATGCAGCCGGCACGGAAGATTTTAGCAATCTCACCGTAGTTCAAATCCCAGCTGTATTCTTCTGATGCAGCACGCAGCTGAGAGAAGCCCTGCGCGTAAGAAACGATTTTACCGAGGTACAGTGCACGGCGAACTTTCTCGACGAACTCAGCTTTATCACCGCTAAAGACCTGAGCTTTCGGCCCAGACAGTACTTTAGATGCTGCGACGCGCTGATCCTTCAACGAGGAGATGTAACGCGCAAACACTGACTCGGTGATCAGTGACAGCGGCTCACCCAGATCCAGAGAGCTCTGGCTGGTCCATTTACCGGTGCCTTTGTTTGCAGCTTCATCCAAGATCACATCAACCAGATATTTACCTTCTTCATCTTTTTTGGTGAAGATATCTTTGGTAATGTCGATCAGATAACTGTTCAGTTCACCTTTATTCCATTCGGTAAAGGTTGTTGCCAGTTCATCGTTAGACAGATTTAAACCATGTTTCAGCAGAGAATACGCTTCAGCAATCAGCTGCATATCACCGTATTCGATACCGTTGTGAACCATTTTCACATAGTGGCCAGCGCCATCAGAACCGATGTAGGTTACGCATGCTTCGCCGTCTTCTGCAACTGCAGCAATTTTTTTCAGGATAGGAGCAACCAGTTCATAGGCATGCTTCTGACCACCAGGCATGATCGATGGCCCTTTCAGCGCACCTTCTTCACCACCAGAAACACCGGTACCAATGAAGTTAAAACCTTCGGCAGACAGTTCGCGGTTACGACGAATCGTGTCTTGGAAGAAGGTATTACCGCCATCGATCAGGATGTCGCCTTTTTCCAGATAAGGCTTCAGAGAATCGATAGTCTTATCGGTAGCTTCACCAGCCTTCACCATCAACAGGATACGACGAGGCTTCTCAAGGGATTCAACGAATTCCTGTACCGTATAATAAGGTACTAAATTCTTACCCGGGTTCTCAGCAACGACTTCGTCGGTCTTGTCCGTGGAACGGTTAAAGATGGATACGGTATAACCGCGGCTTTCGATGTTGAGCGCAAGGTTACGCCCCATCACTGCCATACCGACAACGCCGATCTGTTGTTTGGACATTGGAAACTCCTGTCTAAGGGATGATACCTGCGAGGACTCTCCTCACAGCACATGTGTGGCAGCTATGTTAACTCAGCTTGCAGTTAATGGGATAGCGATTGATGCGATAGATGTTTCAAGCGTTCAGAAGGTGTACGCATACGTTTGCTAAAACTGTGAGTTTAAAATATAAAAAAAGCCCGCAAGCGGGCTTTTACATTTAGTTCACGAACTCGCGTGCTCACTAAGGATTAATCGCCTCCAAATAGATCGCGGGTATAGACTTTATTCGCCACATCCATCAACGGCTCATCCATGCGGTTAGAGATAATAATGTCAGAACGTGCTTTAAATGCGTCCAGATCGCGCATCACTGGCGAATTAAAGAAGCTATCTTCTTCCATCACCGGCTCATAGATCACTACCTCAACGCCTTTCGCTTTGATGCGTTTCATGATCCCTTGAATCGACGACGCCCGGAAGTTATCGGAACCGCTCTTCATGATCAAACGGTAAATACCTACCGTTTTGGGCTGATGCGACAAAATCGATTCGGCAATAAAATCTTTACGCGTGCGGTTTGCATCAACGATAGCGCCGATGAGATTATTCGGTACTGATGAATAGTTAGCCAGTAGCTGCTTAGTATCTTTCGGTAAGCAATATCCACCATAACCAAACGATGGATTATTGTAATGATTACCGATACGGGGATCTAAGCAGACACCATCAATAATCTGACGCGTGTTCAAACCAAGCGCTTCTGCATAGCTATCCAGCTCATTAAAGTAAGCCACACGCATCGCCAAATAGGTATTGGCGAATAATTTAATGGCCTCTGCTTCAGTTGAATCAGTGAAAAGGACCTGAATATCTTCTTTGATTGCACCTTCAACTAGCAGCGCGGCAAATTTCTCTGCCCGCTCTGATCGTTCACCAATCACAATTCTCGACGGATAAAGATTATCGTAAAGCGCGCGCCCTTCACGTAAAAACTCAGGTGAGAAGAAAATGTTATCAATCCCAAACTCTTCACGAATTTTCTGCGTGTAACCAACTGGCACCGTTGACTTAATCACCATCACCGCATCAGGATTTATCGTCAGCACATCTCTAATGACTGACTCCACCGACGTTGTGTTGAAATAGTTGGTTTTAGGATCGTAATCCGTTGGCGTTGCAATGATGACAAAGTCAGCGCCTAGATATGCATCTTCTTTATCGATGGTTGCACGAAAGTTAAGAGGTTTGTGGGCTAAATAACTCTCAATTTCTTTATCAACGATAGGTGATTTTTTTTGATTTAATAACTCTACCTTTGATTTAATAATATCTAACGCGACAACTTCATGATTTTGAGCGATCAAGAGACCATTAGATAACCCAACATAACCCGTACCACTAATTGCAATTTTCATGAAAATTTCTCTGAAAAAATGAATTGTTAAGGTATCGAATAATATATTAAAAAATCAACAATATATCTAACGAACTCTAAATCGAAAGAGTCTTTTAACAAATCATTTCATTCTTAATTGATACCTAGATTGATTTCTGCAGCTGTTTTAACCAATTTTTGAATGCGGTCCCCTGTGATGGGTGATTCAGACCATAAGCGACAAACGCCTCAGCATAACCAAGCTTTTCACCACAGTTGTATGCCTTACCTACTAATCGATAGGCTTCAACAGGTAGATGCTGCAGCATCGTTGCAATGGCATCCGAAAGCTGAATACGCTCCCAAGCGCCATAACCAGTGGTTTCAAGAATAGGCCAAATAGCGCTAGAAAGAACATAACGACCCACCGCTGATAAATCGGAATTATACATCTCCGCATTTTCAGGTTTTTCTACGATAGACGTCATACGCGCAGCTTGCCCCGGCTCAAGGACTTCATTGTCGCAGTTAATTACCGAATACTCTGATAACTCTTCGATAGGCGTCGATTGCACAAGCACCTGACTTCGGCCTGTTTCACTGAAACGTTGTACCATCGATGCTAAATTCTCTCTCGAAGCATCATAGGTAGAGTCGTCCAAAAGGATATCAGGCAACACCACCACAAACGGGTTATTACCTACTAGTGGTTTGGCACAAAGAATAGCATGGCCCAAACCAAGTTGTTTGTGCTGACGTACGCTGTTAATCGTAACGCCTTTCGGACAGATTGACTGAACTTCAGCCAATAACTGACGTTTTACACGAGCTTCCAGCAATGCTTCCAATTCGTAAGAAGTATCAAAGTGGTTTTCGATTGCATTCTTAGAAGAGTTAGTGACCAAAATAATTTCTTTGATGCCCGCAGCAACACACTCATTTACGATCTTCTGAATAAGCGGAATATCAACAATTGGCAAAAGTTCTTTCGGAATAGCTTTAGTTGCAGGCAGCATTTTCATGCCAAGGCCTGCGACGGGGATGACGGCTTTGATGTTTGTCATTTTAATGCTTTTCCAGAAATTCATGGCGGACGGTATTTGCAATTCCCTGTTCAAGCGTTACTGGCGGCTTAAACCCAGTAGCAGTAATACTATGAGATTTAAATTGAGTACGCGCGCAGAATTTTTTAACACGAATACAGCTCACTGGGAATTCTTTTCCCGTGATCTTAGACAGTATGTCAAGGCAATAACCACCAGCAATCCCGATTGCATATGGAATTCGAATATTATTCTTTTTCCTATGCAAGGCAGAGCAAATAACATCGGTAAGTTCGTTCATTGTAAAATCAGGTTTATCGATGTAGTTAAATACATGACGTCCTGACCCAAATGTTGTAGCAAACTTTAAGAATGCTGCAATATTCTCAACGTAAGCCATAGACTTTTGGTTATTACCAGCACCAATCATCAGGAACTTACCTGAAGCAATCTGGCGGAATAAATTATAAACATTGCCTCGGTTATTTTCGCCAAATACAACTGTAGGACGAATTGTAACGAGTGTACGTTCTGTATCCCTTGCTTGCCATGAATCATAAACATATTCAGCTTCAAGCTTAGATTTACCATAGTCGTTGAACGGATGAAACTCACCATCCTCACCTGTTTCTTTTTCTACAAATCCATAAACAGCGACAGATGATGTGAATACAATATGCTTAATTCCTAATTGTTCAACTGCGTCACAAACATTCTTAGCGCCTTGCACATTAACATCATAATAGAGACTAATTGGATGGACATTATCTTTATGCTCTGCCGCAAGGTTTATAACAACGCTACTTCCAGATAATGCTTCTAGTAATGAACTAGTATTAGTCACATCACCATATAACCATTGAGATGCATACTCAGTACTTTTTCTAATATCGACAATTCTAAAATTAATATTTGCACTAGCAAGCGCATGGGCCAACCTTGTTCCTATAAACCCGGCACCACCAATTATAGTTACTAACTCACTCATTTTTTAACTCCATGTTTTTTAACGGCTCTAATCGCGTAATGTGAAAAATAATATGCCGATTTTAAAATACTAAACTTGAGGTAATGACGATAAAAAGACCACTGTGTAAAGAGAATCTTCATCTTATTTGAGGACAAGCTAGCATTGCCTTCCCTATAAAAAGCTAAAGGCTCTGATATGCAATACGCAAAATCAATCCTCTCCAAAATTGTCAGCCATAGTGCCATATCCTGTCGTTTTCTAATAGATGGCATCAAAACTTTACCAAGTATCTCAGCATCGTAAATAGCGGTAAGACACCCTATAACATTCGATTTCAAAAGCTCATTGTAATTAACTCGTTCAGGAGGAACTATATGAGCGAAAACATCACCATCACTATTTATTTTTTTATATTCGCTGTATGTGAGCACATAATTATTTTTTTTCATGAAACTTATTTGTTTTTCAAGTTTGTCATTTCTCCATAGATCATCACTATCTAGAAATGCGATATATCGTCCATTGGATTTAGTTATGCTATTATTTCTAGAGCAACCAGCACCTAAATTTTTCTCATTGAAAAAAGGTTTTATCCGATGATCTTTTGCGCTGAAAAACTCTATTATACTTTTTGTTCCATCTGTAGACATATCATCAGTAATTAATAATTCCCAGTTTTCATATGATTGAGAAAGAACTGATGAAATGCTGTCAGTTATAGTTTTCTCTGAATTAAACGAGGGCATTATTATTGACACTAGGTCTTCCATAAATCACCTTAAATTATAGCCACATGATATTATATTTTAATAAAAATATTTAGTTACATCAAAAAAATGAAACGTATTTTTTAATTTTATATTATTTTCATTATTATTAACATTGCTTGAATAAAGGCTTTCTGATAAGCAATTAATCAATACAGGAAAATGCACATTGTGTGCATAAACTCGACTAGATTTATATCCATTCTTAAGTGTCATTGCCTTATACCAAATATCGTCTGCTTTAGGTGCAACACTAAGAAACTTGTCTGAACTCGAAACCTCTCGGGATATAGACCCTATGGGATAAGCAACACCTGAGCACCCTGTAGGTAATAAACTGTAATTTGGCTCACTTCCTGAAACGTTAAGGCTCATAGATTTTTTATAATCAAAGATGCCATTATAAATGCGCAAATCATGTCCTCGAAAGCATGAAACACAATTATCCTTCATACTTTTTAAAAGCAATTCTTCACTCCAATATTTAGGATAAAGCACATCATCGTCTGCCGTAATAACATGCTTAATCCCGGTAACTTGTATGAGAAGATCGTTTATATATGATAGCTTTTTGTACGAACCAATGTCATCATTTTTGATATGAATAATTAGCCCATCATTTTCAAGCCGTTTAATTCTTTTTGGTATACCACCATATATATCTAAATCTTTTTTTGATAACCAAAGATGAATCTCTCGTGGCTTTAATTTTTGATAAAAAAATGATTCCAATACTAAATGTAGTGTACCAAACCTCTTATGATACGAAGTCAGTGATATAATATATGAAGATGATTGCTCTAGTTGGGGACGCTTCCAAGAAAAAAAATAAGATAAAAAAATAAATTTAACAGTCTCAAAAAAAGAGCTAATTAGAAATAGAATCTTATTTATTAAAATATTCATTTAACTCATCCGCTGAACCATGCTGAAAATAAAAATGCCTATCACTCATATTTATCGGTCTATCCCTTCCATATCCAATTGGTAAATAATTATAATTGCCAATGGCTTTGGAAAACATATTCTGAAGTCGCCATGTTATTTTCTTAATAAATTTTGACCGCGATGAAATAAGCAAAAACTTCGGAATGAAGAAAAACCAATCAGATGTTGCCAATGCAAACTTTCTCTCAGGAGGCATCTCTGAATCAGAGAATGGTATTAGAAATATTTTCGCAAGAAAACTATCTATATATTCTTTTTTAATAATAAAAAAAGATTGCTGCAAGGGGTTGTTAAAATCTTTGCACTTCCCAAACATGTACGGCTTATTCATTTTCGCTATACAATTTTCTATTATTTTTTCTCCAAAAATAAGTGCATCTTGCTCAATGTATACATAGTAATCACAATCGCAATTTTGTGCGTAGGACATTGAATGTATGACAGACCGCATCCATCCAGAATATTTTCCAGTATGGTTAGTTGAATGTCCTGCATTCTCATTTAAGGAGATAACCTTTAAACCAATTTCCCATTTTGGCTTTATTGGCGAATTACTATCTACAATAATAATTTCAGTTGGCGATGTATATTTACGAATAGCAGCATACCAATGATAATGAAAGTTTTCATTTCTAATATCATTATCTCCATATAACTTTTCTCTTTCATCATCAGAACTAGAACACCACCACCCACTGCCAATAATATATTTCATATTTTTCCCTATATATTATTAAACTCAAGATACCATCCACGACACCACATTATAAAACAACGATTCTTTGTTAAAAAAAGTAATATTATAATCACCTAAATCATTTAACACTACAAATCTGATAAATACAAAAATAATAAAAATAAAAAAAACAGTTTCAATAAACATTGAAATATTTTTATATTCTGATTTTAGAATAATGTTTGATATATGATAAAAAAATAATGGCGCTAGAAAGACCACAATCATAGATATTCTTTCGGGAAGAATACCATACTCTCTAAAAAAGAGGATTAAAAAATAGAACACAATAAAAAATAAAGAAATAGAATCCAATGGCCTTTTATATCTCGACATCATCGAATATAGCAAGAGAATAAAGCTCATATGCAAAGGAATTAAAATAAGACTATAAAGTGTCAAACTTGAATTGGATAAATTATTATTTAGATAAAAACCTATTTTCCGGTCTATTGATGGCGCGAAATTTTTCGCTAAATTTACTATTTGATTTATAATTTCTGAGTTTAAGGGAAAAAAAATAACAGCAAAATAGAACAATAATATCCAACGCACCTTCACTCTATTTTTTATAAAATTAGAAATATAGAAAACAAAAATATATAAAATAGAAATAGAATGAGCAAGAACAGACAATAAAGAGTATATAGTTGATTTCACCCGAGGGAACAATTCACTCTTCGGTTGCGTGACTAATAACATAAAGAATACTATAGACAGCGACTGCCTTGAAAGATATAGCCCTTGCTGTATATAAATAGGATATAGAATTATAATAGGATAGTACTTTATGCCCCTCCAGCCAAAATGGCGATGAACTATTATAGCGAGACATATATTAATAAATAAGGATTGAGTAAATAAAACAAATCTGAAATCAGCATCAAAAAAACCTAAGACAGAATAAAACAACATGAGCAAAGGCTCAGTCAAAAACTCATCAACATAACCGGAATGAATTACGTCCAAGTAGATAATTTTATAATTGCTGATGTCTCCAGAAATATCTACATTTGAGTTGAATAATGCTGAGGCCAAAATTAAAACAATCAATGCCAAAAACTTAATATTTCCACTAGAGAAATACACAGTTATAGAAAGCAGAACTAGTACAATCCAAATAGGTAGAAAAATCAAAGCACTAGCTAAAAATACAAAAAGCAGTCCAATAAAAATATTAGATTTATATGTAAGCGGTTCTATAGTGGTCATATATACTCATTAAGCCTGTATCGGGATTGAATACAAACAAAGCCAATTTAATACTTACTGCATGTAATCCCTGTTATTTCATTTGGCTAGTGTATTAATCAACGAATTTATAGTGTACTTTTCTTTAATTTCTCTAGAAATTTCAACATAAGGTAACCGCATAAAACCCGTGAGAATGCGTGTAGTAATCATCTCTTTTTCAATTATTAGTATATTATTTTTGTGATAAAAATCATAGCATGAAATATCAGTGTTATCTGTTATTAATTTTTTGCCAAAAAAAAGAGACTCAAGTGCTCTTAGAGTCAAGCCACTTTGCCCTTTCTGTATGATCTCAACTATACACTCAGAGTTTATCAATATGTCTAAATAGTCAGAATAAGCTATATCTTCATCCTTGAGCATACAGTCTTTTACTACAGCATCGCTGAAGTTATTTATATGGTCACGAGTTATGTGATGAAAAAATTTTAGGTTTGAGTTAATAAAAATTTCAGATATTATTTTTACTTTATCAATTCTACCTTTATTTTTCCCAACAAAAAAACCAGAATAAATTGATTTTTCTTTGTTTATAGCATATTCATCGACTATTTTTTGTGAGTAAATTTGATGATGATAAAAAAGCCCAAACTTTGATGCGTCATCCTTATCAAACGTCCAGATTTTTATACCAATGAACTTCATTATAAAAAATATAATTCGAAGTTCAATTGTTGTTCTTGCAATTGATGAGCAGGGGTTCCATAGCCATAAACTTTGCTTTTTATACTTCAAACATTTTTTAAAAATTAGAGCTAAAAGATTAAACTGATCAATACCATAATAGATAACACATCCTCTTTTATTTTTTTTAAAAAAGAAAAGAATGCCATATACTGAAAACAAAAAAAATACTATCAGTCTATAGTAAATACGCAAAAACAATTTCTTGCTATTAGACTTTGATAGATCAACAAATTCATCCATGGAATGCAAATGAATATCTTTAGAATTCAAATCTTTTAATACGTATTCAGTTAGCAAAAAGTTATTTTTTACAATATGTATCATTATAATTCCTAGCGGTATTAAATTAATCTTTTATAGCTTTATAAAATGAGCGCATAATTAAGCCTAGCAATAAAAACTCGCTAAGTGTAGCTGAAATTGCCCCAGCATAATTACTAAATGTAATCGATAAAATAACACAGACAACAATATTTATCACACCAACAATAATAACATTTTTTGAGAATTCTTTCATTTTCCCAATTGATACTAAGCCTAAAATGCCATAAAAATAATTAAGACCACCAAATAAAATGACACCAGAAAAAATAACAAAATTTATAATAACAGATATATCTTGATTATGGTAAAATATATTAGTTATAACAGGGGTGAATAGTATAAATATTAAAGTAAGAGAAATATAAAAATAAAAAACTTTTCTTCCATACTTCTTAAAAAAACGTTTTATGTAATCAGAATCGTTTTTATTTTTATTATTAAAAAATGGAAATACCGCATCACCAATGACATTCTGAACCATCTGAACACTACGAACAACCCTTTCACAAATCGAATAACTCCCTACAACAGCAGGAGAAGAGAACATGCTCATTATTACTATGTTTGAATTTTTATAAAGAGTTGAAGCAACTCTAGACACAAAAATATGCCAGCCGTCGATTAGATATTTTTGGATTACAGATATTTTAATCAACTTCACTGTCATGTTAAATTTTCTCCCAGCGATAATCATCCCCAATATACATGACAACAGTGAAGCACCACCATTAATAAGAGGCACAAGAAATGCGTCATCGCTATTTTTTGTCATAACAAATATCAATATTGTTCCAAATATTTTTGTAGCTGTGTTAATTATTGTAATAAACTTCATATTTTCCATCCCCTGAAAAAACCATACAGGAAATAGAGACTGCCCGACTATAATAAGATATGAATATATATATATATCAAGTGACATGCTATAAATTGATATATTTTTTATTATCAAGAAAAAAATAAAAAAACAGACAAATAAAAAAGATACTTTTATATAGAACACAGCACTAAATATCTCGACTAACCTCTCATGGTTCTCTCTATTTTCAGCAACATCACGAGTTGCGGTAAGATTAAACCCATAGTCAGATACCATTTGAAAGTAAATACACAACGCTGATGCCGTGGCAATTACTCCAACATTATTAATCCCGATATGAATAACTAAATATGGAATTAAAATTAATGGCAATATGTAGTTGATCAACTGAAGCATTGCGAGAGAGAAAATATTACCTAGTAATCTCTTCACATCACCTTTCATTGCCAACAATGAAATAAATTTTGAGGGCATATCCGACTCTAGTTTTTATGTTTATAATTCTTAAACTCAGAATTAGCTCCATGAACTAATAATATGATTTCGCTGTACTATATCTAGATGGATAATTTACTATTCATTGATGTTATTGTTTTTTTTATCTTTAATAGACAGAATAGGCTCAATCCCTACCCCCCAGTTGATATTTATTAGCGGGTCATTCCATTTTATTCCTCGTTCGTATGCCGCACTGTAATAATTAGTAGTTTTATAGCAAAATTCGACCTCGTCACTTAAAGCCAAAAAACCATGCGCAAACCCTTCAGGAATCCATAGCTGTCTCTTGTTCTCAGCAGATAGGTTAACTCCCACCCATTTACCAAAGGTATCTGAATCCTTTCTAATATCGACAGCAACATCAAAAACCTCTCCCGCTACGCACCGAACCAGCTTACCTTGTGCAAACGGCGCAAGTTGATAATGTAAACCACGCAAAACACCCTTTGATGATTTAGAGTGGTTGTCCTGAACAAAGTGTACAGGGTAACCAACAGCCTCTTCGAAAACTTTTTGGTTGAAACTTTCAAAGAAAAAACCACGCTCATCACCAAAAACTTTTGGTTCAAAAATCAAAACATCTGGAATTTCAGTTTTAATAACGTTCATAAATTAGCGGCCTTTAACCATCTTCAACAAATACTGACCATATGCATTCTTAGCCAACGGGGCTGCTAATGCTCTTACCTGCTCAGCATTAATAAAACCTTTGCGATATGCAATTTCCTCTGGGCATGCCACCTTCAATCCTTGACGAGTCTCTATCGTCTGAATGAAATTCGCCGCTTCAATCAAACTCTCATGCGTACCAGTATCAAGCCAAGCATACCCACGCCCCATCATGGCAACAGATAAATTACCCTGCTCTAAATAGATGCGGTTGATATCGGTGATCTCTAGCTCGCCACGTGCGGATGGCTTTAAATTTTTAGCCATTTGCACAACTCGGTTGTCATAGAAATATAAACCGGTTACTGCATAGTTACTCTTAGGTTCAGCTGGTTTTTCTTCTAAAGAAATAGCCTTGCCGTTGGCATCAAACTCAACAACACCATAGCGCTCAGGATCATTGACATGATAAGCAAACACTGTTGCGCCAGACTCTTTCGTGATGGCGGCTTCAAGTTGTTTTTGCAAGTCATGACCGTAGAAAATGTTGTCGCCTAGAACCAATGCGCAGTTGTCACTGCCAATGAACTCCTCACCCAAAATAAAGGCTTGAGCCAATCCATCTGGGCTTTCCTGAACTTTATATTGCAGTTTCAATCCCCATTGGCTGCCGTCCCCCAGCAACTGCTCAAATCTTGGCGTATCTTGCGGTGTGCTGATAATTAAGATGTCGCGAATACCCGCTAGCATTAACGTACTGAGCGGGTAATAAATCATTGGCTTGTCATAAATAGGAAGTAGCTGTTTACTTACCGCCATTGTTACAGGATACAAACGAGTCCCAGAGCCACCGGCTAATACAATCCCTTTACGAGTTGTCATTCTTTAATCTCTTTTATTTAATCTGTTAATTGATACTGAATTTTAATTGAAGGGAATTATTTTACAGATGCAGAAAATAGCTCATGCAACATGCGCTTAACACCAACGTCCCAATTCGGCAATTCAAGGCCAAATGTTTGTCTAAATTTGGTTGTATCAAGTCTTGAATTGAGAGGCCGCACAGCTGGCGTAGGGTAAGACGAGGTGGTAACAGGCAACGTCTTTTTTACTTTTAATTCAATTCCTGCTGCTTGTGCTTCTGCAAACACCAGGTTAGCAAACTCAAACCACGTTGTGGTACCGGAAGCTACAAGATGATAGATCCCTGCGACATTAGGGTTAGATAACGCTTTTTGTATTGCATGGGCTGTACAATCAGCCAATAATTCAGCGCCTGTCGGAGCACCATGCTGATCATCAATTATAGAGAGTTCTTCACGCTCAACGCCTAAACGAAGCATGGTCTTAACAAAGTTATTTCCCTTACTTGCATATACCCAGCTCGTTCTGAAGATGAGGTGTTTTGTACATTTCTTTTGAATGGCCCGCTCACCAGCAAGTTTAGTTTCACCATAAATGTTCAAAGGCGATGGCTCGTCAGTCTCTACCCATGGCTTATCACCAGTTCCTGGCAATACATAATCGGTTGAATAGTGAATTAGCCATGCACCAATTACTTCAGCCTCTCTAGCTATTGCCTCTACGCTGGTAGCATTCAACAACTGAGCAAATTCTTGCTCACTTTCTGCTTTATCTACAGCGGTATGTGCGGCCGCATTAACAATAATATCAGGCTTAATTTTACGAACGGTTTCTGCTACCCCTTCAGGATTACTAAAATCACCGCAATATTCTGACGAATCATAATCAACAGCGATTATATTACCGAGTGGAGCCAAAGAGCGCTGAAGCTCCCAACCAACCTGACCATTTTTACCAAATAATAATATATTCATTTTACTGTGCTCCACGGCTTTCTTAATTTTATAAAGTTAAGATCAGCTTTTTAGAATTATTTTTTGCGATTATATTTTATACCTGCAGTGGTATTACATATGTCTCGTCAGAATCCTTCCGTTATATCTAGACTCGCTGATAAATATCGGCCGTTAATTCATCTGAGAAATCATCAAAATCTTATATAAAACATATAATCTTTAAAAGGTCTCACCCACGCTACCGCCCTTGGCTCGTCAGCTACCAATGCACTGTTAAAAATCGCGGCGATGTAGGCCTTATGAGGCTGCTGGCAGGGTACACTCCTGTCGGATGCCCCCACCTCAGATAATTCTTAACCCAGTCCCTTTTTAGGAACTTTCACTCTTCTCACTATTTCTTACACTTTTCAGTGCGGGCTAATTCTCATACTTCTAGCGGCCTGATACAAGGATAAATATGCACAAAAAGTTTAGCTGTTTTAGAAATGCACAAATTGACATACAAATTGAACTTTTTGTTGAATATCCATAGTTACCGCAAGCCCTTTGCACGCTTGCACTTGAATTTATCGCTCGAACCACCGATCATTCTCTGAGAATAATTGTAACAACTCTGAAGGTATAACGAAGCGTATGGAATGGATCGCCGATCCGACTATTTGGGCAGGGCTGGCAACACTGGTCGTGCTTGAGATTGTGCTAGGTATTGATAACCTAGTTTTTATTGCGATTTTGGCAGAGAAACTACCTCGTCAACAGCGTGACAAAGCGCGTATCGTTGGCTTATTGCTGGCGCTCGTGATGCGCCTTGTGCTGCTGGCGTCCATTTCTTGGCTGGCAACGCTAACCAAGCCAATCCTGACCCTCAACGGGCACGGCTTTAGTGCTCGCGATCTGATTATGTTGACTGGTGGGATATTCTTACTCTTCAAAGCCACCGTTGAATTGAACGAGCGGCTTGAGGGCAAAGACCATGAGAGCCACAACCAGCGCAAAGGCGCCAAGTTCTGGCCAGTGGTGATCCAAATTGTGGTGCTTGATGCAGTGTTCTCACTGGATTCAGTTATCACCGCCGTGGGCATGGTTGAACATCTTGCCGTTATGATGGCAGCCGTATGTATTGCCATCAGCCTGATGTTGCTTGCCAGTAAGCCGCTAACCAATTTTGTGAATGCCCACCCCACTATCATCATTCTGTGTTTGAGCTTCCTGCTGATGATTGGCTTTAGCTTAGTCGCAGAAGGCTTCGGTTATCTGATTCCAAAAGGCTATCTGTATGCAGCCATCGGTTTCTCAGTAATTATCGAGGTCTTGAATCAGCTTTCTCAATATAACCGGCGACGATTCCTCTCGTCATCACGCCCACTACGTGAGCGCACCGCTGAAGCCGTTTTACGCTTGTTGAGTGGCAAACATGAAGAAGCACAGCTCGATGCCAATACCTCTAGCCTAATTGCCGATAATCGCGGTGAGGCCGACCTGTTTATTCCGCAAGAACGCATGATGATCGAGCGCGTGTTAGGCATGGCACAACGCACCGTGAGTAGCATAATGACATCCCGCCACGATGTTGAGCAGTTGGACCTCAGCGATCCGCAAAGTAAGCTGGATGAGCTATTACAAAAAAACCTGCATACGCGCATTGTAGTAACCGATGATAATGCCGCCGATGAACCATTGGGCGTTATTCATGTCATCGACCTGCTGAGGCAACAGTTGCAAGGCGAGAAACTCGATCTTAGGGCGTTGGTGAAGCAACCACTGATTTTCCCTGAAGGCGTGTCGTTGTTGATGGCTTTAGAGCAGTTCAGGCAGGCGCAGACTCACTTTGCCTTTGTGGTTGATGAGTTTGGTTCCGTTGAGGGCGTAGTCACGCTGACAGACGTCATGGAGACCATTGCCGGTAATCTTCCTGTTGCCGGTGAAGACATCGACCCGCGCCATGATATCCAGCAAAACGACGATGGCACGTGGATCGCCAACGGTTATATGCCGCTAGAGGACTTAGTGCTTTATATGCCATTGCCAATCGATGAGAAGCGCGAATACCACACGCTAGCGGGTTTATTGATGGAGTATCTGCAGCGCATTCCGAACGTGGGTGAGCAAATTAGAATTGGTGATTATATGTTCGAGCCGTTAGAAATTAACAGCCACAGGATCCTGAAAATTAAAATCACGCCCCTTGCGGTGCCTGACGATGATTATGAAGTCTAAATTACGTCTCGGATAATATTTATCGATTAAAAAAGCGGGCTTTGCCCGCTTTTGTGTATCTGTAATATATAACTGTTATTACAAATGAATAGGAACCAGAATTTCAGTTGCAACTATAACCACAATCAGTCCAACCAGCACAGGTACAGAAGTACGCTTCACCACTTCAAACGGAGAGATCTTTGCCATCCCCGCCACGGCCACCACCACACCAGAAACAGGTGACAATGTACGGCCTAGGTTAGATGCCTGTAGCATGGGTATCGTCAAATAGGCGGGGTTGACGCCCATCTGAGCTGAAAGTTTAGGGATCAGTTCCACAAACGCGTAGAAAGGCGCATTGCCAGATCCTGTGGTCATTGCAGCCAACATGGTAATCACCACCAGAACCAGCATCATGATAATTCCACCGGTGCCAAACGACTGTGCTAAATCTATCAAGCTGCTGATAAAGCCTACGGTGCTTAGCCCTTGAGCAAAAACGCCTGCAGCAACTAAGAGCATTACGACACTAGCAAAAGCGTCTGCCATACCGCGATATGCCACTTCCAATCCCACAAAGACTTTCTGCGCATCAAAGCCGCGCAGGAATTCAATGATTGCTGCACCAAGCATGCAAATCACAAGAACGGTAATGATGTGCAGCTCTGGACCCCATTTGCCGTCAAAAATTAAAACTCCTAGAATGGGCGTAAATGGTAGCAAGGCGTAGAAGCTAGGTGCGTTGGTTTTAATTTCACTCACATCCAGCATTTCATGAGAGACATTTTCTTTTTTGTCTAAATAACGTTGCCAGAAAAAATGAGCAATCGCCATGCAAATAATGGCTGCAATAGAAATGGGAAGCGTGGTTTTAAACGCAAAATCAATCAGCGGCATTTCAGAGGCTTTGGCAGCCAGCACCACGTCGCCTGACGTTGGTGCAAGTATGATCGCTGCCGGTGATGCACAGATCGCGGCCGCAGCACCTCGGCTAATCCCAACGTTCACCATCACAGGGAACAGCGTCGCCATCAGCAATACACCTAACCCTGTCGCCGAAGAAACGGCCAGTGACATCAGACAAGCGACGAAATACGCCGCAATCATCAATAAATAGGGAGAATTGATGTACTGCAAAGGACGAGATGCCAGTTTCACCACCATATCATTCGCCCCGATATGGGTCATATAGGCGGCAAATCCACAGAGCATCATAATCATCATGCCTAAATCGCCACCACGGCTCATCAGCAAGACTTTAATATATTCGACAATGTCAGTTGCGCTCAGCCCTGTCGGTTTTGCACTCGCCGGTAATATCTGGTGCCCCATCAAAGCACTAATAATCAGCAGTAGGATCCCACCAACCATTAATACTCCGGTAGCCGAATAGCCTTTGATGATGTATCGACCTACCCCCGTCGCCACGATGACACCAATTAACAACTCAATCATATAAAAGCCTCTATAGGTATTGCTTTAAATAAGTTCTCTGCGGAACTTGAATAGCCTCAATGGCGAAAAAACGAACAAGCCACCACCACTGCGCCAGTTAACCAATTAAACTATCGAACTCTGCCGAAAAAGGCAGACGATTTTACTGACTTTGGTCAACGATTTCCCGTGTTTGTTTTTGCCGTAACAAGTTTGTGATTGGTCACTTGCTTCAAGGAATCTCAATTGCATTTCATCTTTTTTTTGAAATAAGAAAAAATCAGAAATTAAAATAGAAAAGCCGCAGCAAAATTGCTGCGGCTTAATGTGAAATCACACCTTAAGTCTTTAAAGCTTCTTCAGTAAGCGCTCTAAATCTTTCTTCTCTTTCGAATCTTGGTGTTTTCCAAGCCAATTATTTAATGCATCTTTGGCTTTTTGCTCCAGCTCGCTGCGTAATACCTTATCAACATCCAGCGAGTAACTCAGCTCTTGCCAAGGGCCGTAAATTCGTAGTGGGATCACCGCTTTTTGCAAGGTTTTAACCACGTTGCTTTTGCCCTTCCACCCATCAAGAACGCGAACATTTAAGCTCATATCACAACGTTGTTTATCAAGGTTTATCAGTCCAGAGCCACCCGCGGTTAAAATTTCAGAGCGGCCAAAGAACTGAGTAATACGCAGATTACCCTGTCGCAGTACAGTATCCGCTTTGAGCTCCTGAATTTTGGTGTAATCCGTGTAGCTATCTGCAGCGGTAACCTCTGAGTGGCTACGAACAACCGCTTGCTGTATCAACTGCTGAATATTCATACCGTTAAGCCGTGCGTTAGCCATCGATATATGTGCATGACCGTCCCAACGTTGCATAACGTCTGCTAATGTGACGCCTGAACCATTAAACTTTCCGGTTAGCGTGAGATCGCCCACAAACGTTTCTGGCTGCCCAAACGCATGCAACACGGGCCCCATCGCGATATTTTCAATCTGCGGCGTAAGCGTCATTTGCGCAGGTTGATTATCAACGACAGAGATCGTCCCTTGCGTTTTAAACGTTCCATGCCCAAGCTTGCCGCTAAGGTCCTGCAACGTCGCTGTACCCTGCTGGTTTTGCGCCTGCAGAGAAAAATCAGCGATCGTCAATCCATGATAGACAATTTGGTTGGCCTGAATTTTTACGTCGGCATTAAAGTCGCGTAAAAATGCCATTTCGCCAGGCTGAGAAATAGTTTGAGAATTAGAGGTAACGGGCGAGCGAGGGCCACTCTGCTGAGAGGTGTTGGCACTGCCTGCATCTGAATCACTTGGCGGCTGCCAGCCCAATAAATTATCTAGGTTGAGCGCCGCTGATGTTAAATCAACTTTGTATGTTGACTCACCATCGGCCTGCACTGAGCCTTGAACGCGCCCCTGAAGCTGGCTTTGGTTAGCCGTTATCTGCAAATTCGAGATATCTAGCAACTGTGGCTGTAATTGATAACTGACCGTTGCACTTCCCTGCCCTGCAATCCCATCCGTAGGTAATCCAACGCCTGCCAAATGATAGTCAAAACTGGAAACAATGGCGCTATAGCGCTGTGGGTAACTACTCAAATCTACGTTTGCCGCCAGCTTAAAGCTGAGATCGCGTTGGTTACGATTAATACGGCTCGAAAACTCAATATAGGCCTGACGTTCGCTGTCTTGATCGATCGACAAATTAATATCGCGCATATTAATTTGGTCATCTTTATCTTGTTGCCAAATTAACAAACTGTCTTTGATCTGAACTTTTTTAATGTTCAGCTTCCACGCAACGTCTTTAGACGGTTCTCGCGAACCCGAGGGAGCAATTGGTGAATTCTCCGGCTTCTGCGCGTCGCTGTCTGGCGTTAAGCGAATCACTGCACCCTTCAGCATCACCTGCTTAACATCAAGCTGATGAGATAAGAGTGGCCACAAGGCAACGTCCAAACGCATGTTTTCCGCACTGACCACAGGTTGCGCAGCGCCTGGAGCCGTCAGCGACATCCGCCCAGACAAAATACTAAGACGAGGCCAAACATGCCAACGCAGAGAGCCATCTAGCTGTAGGTCATAGCCTGTACGCTGCTGCACCTCCTTCGCCATATAGCTACGAAAGTCATTGGGATTCACCAGCAATACCAGCGCCGTCATACCAACCGCTAACACAACCAGTAAAATGACTATGGTCGTCAGAAATCGTCTCATGCCATCCTCTATCTCAAGGCAAGCGTTGTAAAACCGTAGTGTTTAGGTTCGGGATAAACTGCGTCGAAAACTCACACCCGCGGCAATTATACACATCAATCTTTATCGATACGGCTCGCGACAGCACCCTGCTGATCACGATATTTTGCATCTTGGCGGCTGTTGTAAGGACGTGCAGCAGGGCCAGATAACGGTTCGAAACTCAGTGCGCCAATCGGCATTCCGGGGCGCAATGCCAAAGGCAATTTTCCAGAATTATAAAACTCTAATACGATACATCCCTGCCAGCCTGGATCGATGCGATGTGCCGTAACGTGCACCATCAATCCTAGGCGTGCAAGCGAAGAGCGTCCATCCAACCAACCAACTAAATCAGCGGGTAATGTCACAGATTCTAACGTAACGGCTAACGCCAATTCGCCCGGATGCAAGAAAAAGGCCTCTTCTTCACCGAGGATAATTTCATCGCTCATGACACGTTCTAGCGCTTCGGCAACTTCCGCCTTCGGTCCGCTCAGATCGATATAAGGTGCTGTATGCCCGCGGAAAACACGAAACTTATTTCCCAAGCGCACGTCGACGGTGGCACCGTTGATACGATCTACCGGTGGGCGAGGTGAAATAGTGAGTTTTCCCGCGTCTAGCCAAGCTTCAATATCGCGGTCACAAAGTCTCATGGTTTTCTCTCCGTTACAGGCAAAGCAGCAATGGCTGCAAACTAAGAAGACATAGTACCTGAACCCCTAATATTCTGAAATGATTCAAACGGTTTGTTGCTTTTAAAATAGACATCGTTTCCCAAATATTACGACAATTAACAAAACTGGCCGACAAAAAAGCCCGCATTAAGCGGGCTTTAATAGAAAACGAAATCGGTTATTCAAAAAACTGGCTGATCTTAGCTTTCAGAATATCAATCGCAATACGGTTTTTCCCACCCCGTGGCACGATAATGTCGGCATATTGCTTAGACGGCTCAATAAACTGCAGGAACATTGGGCGCACTGTTTTTTGATACTGAGCCATAACAGAATCCATTGAACGACCACGTTCGTTAACGTCCCGCTTCATTCGACGCATGAGGCAAATATCAAGCGGAGTATCAACAAAAATAGAGAAGTTCAGTTCATTACGCAGGCGTGCATCGGTCAGCAGTAAAATGCCTTCCAAAATAATCACTTTCTTAGGTTCTAAATGAATGGTGCCTTGCTTGCGGGTATGTTCAACGTAGCTATACTGCGGAAGTTCGATGGCTTTGCCTGCTTTTAACATCTGTAAATGCTGAAACAGCAAGCTATGGTCCATCGAGCTTGGGTGATCGTAGTTCGTTTTAACCCGCTCTTCCATCGTCAGATCGCTTTGGTCTTTATAGTAACAATCTTCCGGGATCACACCGATGTGCTCCTCACCCACTTGTTCACGTAATTCACGATAAAGTGTGCTGGCGATCAAACTTTTGCCTGAGGCAGATGCGCCCGTGATGCCAATAATGACGCACTGATGGGAGTTGTCAGTCATATAATTTTTAAGACCTGGTGTTAAATGTTCGACGGGAGGCTAAGCAGAGACAGCTCAGGGCTGCGTGCTTGGGACGCGGCAATTATAGGGAGTAAAGCTGGCTGATACCAGAATTTTGCAGGTTTTAATCAGTGAAAATACG
Source organism: Hafnia sp. CBA7124 (assembly GCF_002355555.1). Lineage (NCBI taxonomy): Bacteria > Pseudomonadati > Pseudomonadota > Gammaproteobacteria > Enterobacterales > Hafniaceae > Hafnia > Hafnia sp. CBA7124. The sequence continues at coordinate 2,749,080 of NZ_AP017469.1, forward strand.
GACATCTGCTGGGATGCCCGTTTTATATTCAAAATGTCATTGCAACGTTTACAGCGCGCGGAATGCAATCTCGGTCGGGATTGATTCACCCTGCCAGTACAGCTGGGCTGCAACGTTAGCTGCTAATTGGCGGTAAATAAGTGAGAATTCGCTGTCTGGACGACAGGCCATGGTTGGCTCACCACGATCTAAATCCTCGCGCAGCGAAATATGCAGCGGCAGTTGACCGAGCAGACGGATCTTATATTTCTCTGCCAGTTTCTCTGCACCACCGGTGCCAAAAATTGGCTCGTGGAATCCACAGTTGCTGCACACATGGATACTCATGTTCTCAACCACGCCCAATACGGGCACATGGACTTTCTCAAACATGACGATGCCTTTCATCGCATCCAATAGCGCAATATCCTGCGGTGTTGTCACAACTACTGCACCGGTAACCGGGATGTTCTGTGCCAGCGTAAGCTGGATATCGCCGGTGCCTGGCGGCATATCCAGCACCAAATAATCCAGATCAGGCCACAGCGTATCCTGTAGTAATTGCAGCAACGCTTTGCTGGCCATTGGGCCACGCCACACCATCGCATTATCATCGGTGACTAAATATCCGATGGAATTCGTTGCCAGACCATGCGCCATGATCGGCGCCATATGCTGACCGTCAGGTGACGTAGGACGCTCGTTTGGCGTACCTAGCATCATTGGAATCGATGGGCCGTAGATATCGGCGTCCAAAATCCCGACCTTCGCGCCTTCAGCGGCTAACGCTAGCGCCAGATTCACGGCGGTGCTGGATTTACCCACCCCGCCCTTGCCAGAACTCACGGCAATAATATTACGAACACCCTTCACTCCGGCCTGATCGTTGGCTCGTTTCAAGGTTGCAATATTATGTGAAAGACGCCATTCAACCGCTTTTGCACCGCTCACGCGCAACAACTCGGCACTGGTGGCCTCTTTCAATGCGGCAAAACCACTTTGCCACGCAAATGGCATCATCAGTTCAATATGCAGGGTGTTATCGAGCAGTGCACAATGATGCAGAGCTTTAAGCGCACTCAGCGGGTGATTCAGTGTTGGGTGGGTAAAGGCAGCGAGAATTTCACTGACCTGCGTCCGCAGTGCTTCGGGAGTGGACGTTTCATGGGATTTATTGCTCATCCCGGCTCCTTGTGTCATTCATTTTTATCTTCAGATGGCGCTGTAAAGCGTATTTATACCCAAATAATTCGAGCGGCATGAAGGCGACGACGCACATGCAACTTGAAGTATGACGGGTATATTTTTGTCCGCTGACATAATTCACTTATACAGCCATTTTGCTAATCGACAGAACGTTAATAAGCATACCAGAACTCCATTCACTGCGCGTTATGCAACTTACTTTCCCTGCATTAACAAAGAAAATGACTTAACAAACACAGCAGCCTAGCGGCATCGGACTCAATCAGGTAACATCTTTAGCACCGTTCCATTCTTAAAAGAGACAGCAAATCCACTATGGCTTCAGTCACCTCCCAAGCAAGCGCAAGAAAAATTCTAGTGACGTGCGCGCTTCCGTACGCCAACGGCTCAATTCACCTCGGCCACATGCTCGAGCACATTCAGGCAGACGTATGGGTTCGTTTTCAGCGAATGCGCGGCAACGAAGTGCACTTTATCTGCGCGGACGATGCCCACGGGACACCTATCATGCTGAAAGCTCAGCAGTTAGGTATTGAGCCTGAGCAGATGATTGCTGCCGTGAGTCAGGAACATCAGAAAGATTTCTCCGACTTTAATATCAGCTACGACAACTACCACTCCACGCACAGCGAAGAGAACCGTGAACTGTCTAGCCTGATTTATGGTCGCCTGAAAGAAAACGGTTTTATTAAAAACCGCACTATCTCTCAGCTTTACGATCCGGAAAAAGGCATGTTCCTGCCAGACCGTTTCGTGAAAGGCACCTGCCCGAAATGTAAGTCACCAGACCAATATGGCGATAACTGCGAAGTTTGCGGCGCGACCTATAGCCCAACCGAGCTTATCGAGCCTAAATCTGTTGTCTCTGGTGCCACGCCGATTATGCGTGAATCCGAGCACTTCTTCTTCGATCTGCCGTCGTTTAGCGAAATGCTGCAGGCATGGACCCGTTCTGGTGCACTGCAAGAACAGGTCGCGAACAAAATGCAGGAATGGTTTGAATCTGGCCTACAGCAGTGGGATATCACCCGCGATGCACCTTATTTCGGTTTTGAAATTCCTGATGCGCCGGGTAAATATTTCTACGTATGGCTAGATGCGCCTATCGGCTACATGGGTTCATTTAAAAACCTGTGCGACAAGCGTGGCGATCTGGACTTCGACGAGTTCTGGAAAAAAGACTCCTCTACCGAGCTGTATCACTTCATCGGTAAAGATATCGTCTACTTCCACAGCCTGTTCTGGCCGGCCATGTTGGAAGGCAGTAACTTCCGCAAGCCAAGCAACGTATTCGTCCATGGTTATGTCACCGTTAACGGTGCCAAAATGTCCAAATCCCGTGGCACCTTTATTCAGGCGCGCACTTATCTGGACCATTTGGATGCCGATTGCCTGCGCTACTACTATGCGGCAAAACTCTCCTCGCGTATCGACGATATCGACCTAAATCTGGAAGACTTCGTACAGCGTGTGAATGCCGATATTGTTAACAAAGTTGTGAACTTAGCTTCTCGTAACGCCGGTTTCATCAATAAACGCTTTGGCGGCAAGTTGTCTGAACACTTAGCCGATCCTGCGCTTTATCAGACCTTTGTTGACGCTGCGGATGAAATTGCTCAAGCCTATGAAAGCCGTGAGTCAGGTAAAGCTATTCGTGAAATTATGGCGTTAGCCGATCTGGCCAACCGTTATGTTGATGAACAAGCTCCGTGGGTCGTCGCGAAGCAAGAAGGCCGCGATACCGATTTGCAAGCCATCTGCTCAATGGGGATTAACCTGTTCCGCGTTCTGATGACTTACCTGAAACCGGTTCTGCCTTCATTAAGCGAGCGTACTGAAGCGTTCCTGAATACCGAACTGACCTGGGACAGCATCTCCCAACCGTTGCTCGACCATCAGGTTAACGCTTTCAAAGCGCTGTTTAACCGTATTGAAATGACGAAAGTTGAAGCCATGATTGAAGAAGGTAAAGCCGCTGCGGCAGCCGCCGTTGCAGCATCCAAACCAGCGACTGGCCCATTAGCCGACGAGCCGATTCAAGAGACCATCACCTTTGATGATTTCGCCAAAGTGGATATGCGCATTGCTGAAATCAAAAGCGCCGAGTTCGTTGAAGGTTCGGACAAATTGCTGAAGTTGATGCTTGATCTCGGCGGTGAAACCCGTCAGGTATTCTCTGGTATTCGCTCTGCCTATCCGGATCCAAGTGTGTTGGTTGGCCGTTTAACCGTAATGGTGGCTAACTTGGCTCCGCGTAAAATGCGCTTCGGCATGTCTGAAGGCATGGTGATGGCCGCAGGCCCTGGTGGAAAAGATATCTTCCTGCTCAGCCCTGACAGCGGTGCACAACCGGGTCATCAGGTTAAATAATTTCCTGAACCAACAAAAAACCCGCCAATCTGGCGGGTTTTTTTATACAGTACGTTCAATCAAACAATGAATTAGAACGTGTAATCTGCAGCCACAAAGTAGCGACGGCCTTCTTCGTTATAGCTGTAATCATCACGATTCAGATCTTTATCCAACAGGTTCAACACGCCTGCGCGCAGCTTCAGATCTTTGGTCATCTGATAAGCACCACCGGTGTTCCAAACGGTATAGCCGCCAGATGGTTTATCCGAGCTAGACACCACGCGGCGCTTGCCAGAATAGTTAGCCGATACATAGAATGACCAATCTTCGATTGGCTTCCAGTCTAACGTACTGTTCGCCGTATGGAACGGTTGAGTGCTCAGTGGACGATCATTGGTTAAGTCACGTGCATCGTTGTAGGTATAGTTCATGCTCATGCTTATCGCATCGGTAAACGGCACTTTCAACTCGGTTTCAACGCCCTTGATGCGCGCTTTATCAACGTTGTAGTAACGGAAAATGGGCTTACCCTCTTTATCAAAACCAACAAAGTTTGGATAGGAAGGTGCAGCCGATTTATCAGAAGTACGATTAACGTTAATCATGTCCTTCACATTGTTTTGGAACACCGTCACGCTGGCATTCACACCGTCCAACATCCCTTCATCACCAGCATAGTACAAGCCCAGTTCGAAGCTTTCGGACGTTTCAGGATCCAGATCCTTGCTACCGACGATACTACAAGCCCCGCGGCAAGAAGCTGACTGCCAATCAGGGCTCAGTTCTAATAACGATGGCGCTTTAAACGCAGTTGCCCAGCCACCTTTTACCGTCACGGTGTCCGTCGCGTTATAAACTAAATAGGCACGCGGACTCCAGTGAACACCATAATCTTCGTGGTTATCCATACGAACGCCGCCGGTGAAGGCCAACGGCTCGAAGATCCGCCATTCATCTTCCACAAACAGCGCGTATTGATTGGCCGACGTTGAACCGCTGCCCTTCAGATTACCCGGATCGCTCAGTTTATCGTTACGGTATTCACCACCCAGTGTGAATAGCTGATTCAGCTCACCGAGGGGCACAACAACTTTCCCGTCGATGGCGTTATTTTTCGCCGTAATACGGTTTTCGTTGTAGTTATCAATCTTTTCACCATAGGCGCGAATTTCGGTATTCGCTAAATCCCAACGCCCGTTGTGACCAATCGAGTAGTTCTGACGCTCCAGACGGTTTTTATCCAAAGAATCAGAATCACGATCCTGACGGTCAAAACCATAGCCAAAGGTCATGTCCTGATTCGCTTCTGGCGTCCATGCGAACTCAACGTTAGCATCACGCGTGGTGTATCCTTCTATGCGCCCCGATTCGCCCGTTTTGCTGGTCGTCGATTTCTGGGCATCATCTTTTTCGCGCTTGCCCAAATTACCAAAGACTTTTACCCCGAGCACATCATCAATCAACGGGCCGCTGGTATAGAAGCTACCGTTATAGCTATCGCCGCGATCGCGGTGTTCCTGAATAGTGCTATCGGCACTCAGGGAACCGTGCCACTCTTTACCCACTTTGCGGGTAATGATGTTCACTACGCCGCCTAAAGCATCAGAGCCGTAAAGCGAAGACATTGGGCCGCGCACCACTTCGATACGCTCAATCGCCTCAGCGGGTACCCAGCTTAGGTCATAATCGTTATGGCGGAACACCGCCGTACGTGAGCTGACCCGCTTGCCATCCACCAAGATCAGCGTATAGCTACTGTCTAAACCACGGATACTCACGCCTTTGCGGTTATCACCTTCGTTAGTCAGCTGCACGCCCGGCACTTCTTGCAAAATGTCTTTCAAGTTCTGAATCGGCTTTTTAGCCAAGTCTTCGCGTGTAATGACGCTAATACTGGCTGGTGCATCTTTCAGGTTTTGTTCAGTTGCTGAAGCGGTGACAACCATCACATCGTCCCCTTCCGCGGCCATCACTGGTGCTGCTGCGATGAATAACGGTACGCAAAGCCCCCCGCGCAATAAAGTTGCTAACGGGTTAAGTTTTGCCTTAGCCATTTGGTAAATCTCCATGAGGTTAATTTTAAATAATTATTAGAATGATTATTATTTAATAGGTGTAGCGCTCTTATGGCGCCGTTCAGCCCACTTTTTCACTTCAATAAAAATGCCTACTTCTACAAAAACATCTGTTCTGGTGATAGACAAAAGCTATCGCATCGGGCTATCCGCAACGGATAGCCCAATTAAATGATAACAGGTAGCGCCGTTATTCATGCGCTGGCAGGGAAAGGGTTAGATGGAGGGTTCCGCAACCAATCCGTCGATCACAACCTGAGGCATTCCCTGCGAACAGTGTTCTATGCGTCCACGGACGCCATACACGCGAGCCAAACTTTCTGGCGTAATCACTTCAGCGGGTTTGCCATCCGCAATCAGCTTTCCGTTTTCTAACATCAATACATGATCGCCATGACGCAGCGCGATATTGATATCGTGTACGACCACCACGGTGACAATATTGCGGCGTGCAGTCTCACGGCGTACCAAGTCCATCACGTGGAATTGATAATTCAAATCCAAGGCACTCAGCGGTTCATCAAGCAGCAACAGCGAAGGCTGGCGAATCAATGATTGAGCCAATCCCACCAGTTGCTTTTGACCTCCAGACAGCTGATCCAAATAGCTCAGCGCTAAATGTGAAATCCCAAGCTGCTCCAGCAAACGCATCACTTCCGTTTCATTGCCTTGGCGACTCAGACCACCGGACGCTCGCTGCGCCACGATAATGGACTCCAACACATGAAGATGAACGCCCGCCGGTAAAGACTGCGGCAGATAAACCACCTGCTTGGCTCGTTCACTGAATGGCTGTGCCATCAGATCGTTGCCATCGAGTAAAAGCTGGCCAGAAGCGCGATTTAACCCCGCCAAAGAGCGCAGCAGCGTGGATTTTCCGCAGCCGTTTGGCCCTAACAGAACGGTGATTTTCCCGCGGGGCAGCGTAGATACACATAGATCCTCAATCACCGCACGACGCGGATACCCCGCATTAAAATGTGAAATCTCTAATCCAAGATTCATACATTCCCCCTATGGCGCAAAATGATGCTGAGGAAGAAAGGTACGCCCACCAGCGATGTCACAATGCCGACAGGAATAATTACGCCTGGGATCAGATTTTTTGACGCCACGGACGCCATCGACAGCACCAGCGCACCAATCAATGCGCTGGCCGGTAAATAAAACCGATGATCTTCACCGAAAATCAAACGGGCAATATGCGGAGCCACTAAGCCAATAAAACCAATCGGCCCCACAAACGCCACGGCTAATGCAGACAAGATACTGATACGCAGCAATGTGCCTAAACGCAGACGCTTAACGTCAATACCAAAACTCACGGCACGATCTTCACCTAAACGCAGCGCGGTTAATTTCCACGAGCTCATCATTGAAATCGGCATCAGAATGGCAAAGGCCAACAGTAAAATGCCCAGTTTTTCCCATGAGGCACGCGCAAGGCTTCCCATGGTCCAAAAAACTAAGCCTTGCAACGTATCTTCCGTGGCAATGAACTGCATCATCGAAACTAAAGCGTTAAAGGTAAAGACCAGCGCAATACCAAACAGCACCACGCCCGATGTCGCAACCCGCGTCCAGCGCGTAATACCGTCCAACATCAACGCCGCAAACAGCGCGAAGATAAAGGCGTTTGCGGAGATAAACCACTGATCGGGGATACCCGGAAAACCAATGCCCAAAACAATAGCCAGTGCGGCACCAAAGGCCGCCGCGGAAGATACGCCCAGCGTGAACGGGCTGGCCAGCGGATTATTCAGGATGGTTTGCATCTCGGCACCGGCTAACCCTAACGCTAAGCCAACAACGATAGCCATCAACGCATAAGGCAGACGAATATCCCAAACAATAACGCGGGTGCCTGCATCCGCGATTTCGGGCTGCCACAGCGTTTGCCATAACGTACTTAATGACAAACCAGAAGGCCCCATAGTGAAATCAAGGATTAGCGATCCTAAAATAGCTAACACGATGACGCCCATTATCATCAAACGATGACGCACAATACGCTGGTAGTGACCTTTGACTTCGCTGGCATCGTAACGTTTTGCAGCGCTCATTGGCTCAGTGGTTGAACTCATGTTGTTACCTGTGACGGGTCACCCCTGCTGGCGGCGGCTGGCAGGAGTGATTCTTATTACTGATTCGACGCTTTAGCATCAACCCAATAGGTGCCGCTTGGGTCGACAGCAAGAAACTGCTGATACATGGAATCCATGGTCTTTTTAGGATCTAACGAAGCAAACTTCTCTGGATAAATCCATTTAGCAAAGGCTTGAACCGCTAAAACGTTATATGGCGAGTTATAGTAGCTATGCCAAATAGCGTGAGAATTGCCATCCTGCACCGCTTTCAATGTGCTGATACCGGTGCGCTGCATCGCCGAGTTCAAGCTGTCTCTTGCCTGCTGCTCGGTAACCTTCGCACCTAATTTAATACCGGGATCTTTAGCATCAGGAGCTTTCGCACCGCTAGCAATGTAAACATCTGGATTCGCTGACAGCACTTTTTCGAGGTTGATTTGCCCAAGCGCGCCCGGCAGTAAGCCTTTCGCGATGTTGTTACCACCGGCCAAATCAATGAAATCACCCATATTGCCGTTACCCGCGGTACCGCAGCAATCATCGCTGGTCGCAGCTTTTAGCTCAATGAAAACGCTAGGCTTTTGGCTATCAGGGATCTTGCTGGTGACATCAGTAACCAAGCGCACGTTATCTTGATAGAAATTGATGTAATTCTCAGCCTGCTGCTCACGGTGCAGAACTTTGCCCAGCAAACGCATACTCGGTAAGGTATTTTTCAGCGGTGAAGTACGGAAATCGACAAACACGACCGGAACACCGGCTTTTTCTAGCTGTTTCACCAGTTGGCTATCGCGGCCAGGACCATGGCCTGAGAGGCCGAAGATCGCCACGTCAGGATTTAGCGTCAATACTTTTTCTGGGCTGACGCTATCTGCGGTAGTGTTACCAATCAGAGGGATTTTATCGATTTCAGGGAATTTAGCCTGATAGACAGAGTATGTCTGTGGATCGAGTTTGCGGAAGTCACCTTGCCAACCCACAATGCGGTCGAACGGTTTTTTGCCTTCAAGCAGGGAGACTGCATAGAATAAACGCCCTTCTCCAAGGAGAATTCGGTCAACCTTAGCCGGGATTTCTACGCTACGCCCGGCGATATCCGTTACTGTGGCAGCCCAAGAACTGATACTTCCCATCAGAGTCGCCGCAGCGAGTAATTGAATACCCCAACGCGATTTTCTTCCATTAACGGTGTCTTTCACCTTCACCACTCCTGCTCTAATTCCATAAGTGCACAAAATGGTAAAGCAAATGATAATACTTATCAATGTGATTTATTTATTTTATTGCCCCTATTTCTCATACTGTTAAGTCCGATAACTTATTAATTTCACTGGTCTTTTAATTAGAAAGGTTATTATTTCTTTTCTAGCCATTTTTGATTGGTGATGTTTAGCCTCTCCCAGTACGCAAAAAGGCGACCCACAGGCCGCCTTTTAAAGGATTAACGATCAGGTTCAGTCGTCAATCTTAGTCACTGGGAATTCCATCTCGCTATAGGGAACAAAATGCGTTCCTTTCACTAGCTTGTAGCCGAACCAAATAATCAGGAACAACGGTAAACCGATGTAGGTTGCCGTTACGCCATACCAATCGATACGGTCATCGAGGAATGCTTCATAGTTCTGACCGAGCGTAATAATCAGGCAAAGGATAAAGGCAAAGATTGGCCCTACTGGGAAGAAGCCTGACTGATAAGGCAGTGCGTTCAGATCCAGCCCTTTTCTGACATAGCCGCGACGGAAACGATAATGGCTGATGGCAATCCCCAGCCAGGCGATAAAACCCGTCATGCCTGAAGTATTCAGCAACCACAGATACACTTCTTGGTTACCAAACATCGAGGTCAGGAAGCACAGACCCGCAACAACCGTGGTCGCATACAGCGCATTACGTGGAACACCGCCTGCAGAAAGCTTGGCAAAAATACGCGGCGCTTTCCCTTCGGAGGCCAGCGTAAACAGCATACGCGTTGAGGCATACATCCCCGAGTTACCCGCAGACAGTACCGCCGTCAGGATAACGGCGTTCATTACCGCTGCCGCAGACAACAGACCCGCATTCTGGAACACCAACGTGAACGGACTCACAGAGATATCTTTCACGTCGTTACGCAGCAGGTTTGGATCGGTATAAGGAATAATCAGGCTGATAATCAAGATCGCCAGCACATAGAACAGCAGGATACGCCAGAATACCTGACGGATCGCCATTGGGATATTCTTGCCCGGATCTTTAGATTCGCCCGCCGCAATACCGATAAGCTCTGTCCCTTGGAACGAAAAGCCCACGATCATCGCGACACCGATCATAGAGGCGAAGCCTCCTGCAAACGGCGCATCACCAATCGTCCAGTTATGGAAACCGGCCTGCTCTCCCCCTTTCAAGATACCCGCGATCATCGCAACACCGACAATGATGAAGATGATGACCGTTGTCACTTTAATCAGAGAGAACCAATATTCCGCTTCACCAAAACCTTTAACGGAGATGTAGTTCAGCAAGAACATCAAGCCAAGGAATAGCGCACTCCAAATCCAGCCTGGCGTATCGGGGAACCAATACCCCATCACAAGCTGCGCTGCCACCAAGTCAACCGCGATAGTTACCGCCCAGTTGTACCAATAGTTCCAACCTAGCGCAAAACCGAAACCTTCTTCTACGTAGCGTGAACCGTAGGTAGAGAATGAGCCTGATACTGGCATAAATGCCGCCAGCTCACCCAAACTGGTCATTAAGAAATACACCATCAAGCCGATGATGATATAGGAAAGCAAAGCGCCGCCTGGCCCTGCTTGTGAAACGGTAGCACCTGATGCAACAAATAGCCCAGTACCGATAGAACCGCCGATAGCAATCATCGACAGATGCCGCGCTTTTAATTCCCGGCGCAGCGCCGGTGCTCGCCCCGTGGAGGAGGTCTTAGTGTTTGTCTGAGCCATTAGAACCCTATATCTGCTCTATAATTAGTGAAGAGGCCGGATTGTAACAAATCCGGCCCCTGCATAAAGTAACAATCTGATCTTATTAGAGAGCTTCATGATTGCCGGTAGATTATTAGCGTCAGCTGTTAATCCACTGTTAAGTGTAGCGTCTATTTGTTCATCTGCTATTGCTAAAAGATGAATCGTCTCTGAGTACCTAGCTACAGTAGCTTAGGAAACGTTCGAGCGCCTTGGACATATGCTTCTGGCGGTGATGAATAAGATAAAGCGCGCGATTAAGCCGCGGTAGCGGCACGGGAACTTCTACCAATACGCCCGTTTGCAGCTGCTCTTCAATGACGCGGCGTGACAAACAGCTAATGCCGATGCCATAGCGCACCGCATGCTTAATGGCCTCTGAGTTTCCCAGCTCCATCACTAAATCAAAGTGCGACAGGTGTGACAGCAGAATATGCTCGACCACCTCACGCGTGCCCGATCCTGCCTCACGCAGGATCCACGGTGCCTGAGCTAGCGCATCTAACGTAACTGGCGCTTGCAAAAGCGGATGGTCTGGCGCGGCAAACACCACCAATTCATCTTGTTGCCATGTCTGAGTTAATAAATCAGGCATATGACATGGGCCCTCAATCAGCCCTAAATCCACGCGGAAATCGGCAACTGCATTAATCACATCTCGGCTATTGCCCACATTCAGCTCAAGCGGTACTGCAGGAAAATCGCGACGATAGCCTGCAATCATTTTTGGCAGAATATAGTTGCCAATCGTACTGCTCGCCGCTATCCGCAACGCACCCGCTTCACTTTGGAACAGATGCTCAATTTCACCTGCCTGCTCCAGTAACGCCATGGCTTTGGGATAAAGCAAACGACCGTGCTCATTGACAACTAAACGCTTTCCTACTCGGTCAAACAAACGCACCGAGAGTTGGGTTTCCAAATCAGATAACGCAGCGCTCACCGCCGATTGAGAAAGGGAAAGCGCGCTCGATGCTTGGGTCGTCGAGCCACACTTAAGAACTTCGGTAAAAACTTCCAGCTGGCGCAAGGTAATGTGCATAAAAAAGATCCAAGGCAGTCAAAATATATTTATAAAATGTATGCCCTATGCCTATCTGCGCAGCATATATCAGCCTCCAACATAGAGGGCTAGGGATTTGTGAAGTATAACGCGAATGCCCCTATTTATAGGAGGCTTAACGATAATTTTAGATTTTAAGCTAGTCGTTGCCATTAGCGACTACCGAGTACTTACGGCAGCGATGAGAGTGGAATGAATGAATTAGCATGGTAATAATCTTATTCTCCGTGATTGCATATAAGTTACGCAACTATGCAAAGCAACCACGGAGCACTCTATATCTATAACGCTAGGCACAACTCCTAGCTAACTTGCTCTTAGCGAACGACAAGCACCGAGGTCTTAGCATGTCGCACAACACGCGCGGCATTAGAACCTATTAAATAAGTCGACATGCTTGGGCGCCGCGAGCCTACGACAATTAAATCCGCGTTGCACGCTTCGGCCTCTTTTAAAATTTCATCATAAATCGAACCCCACGTCACCATGACGGAGACTTGATCTGATGACAAATCAAGGGAAGCACCCAGTGCCTCTAACTCTTTATGCACTTTAGTTGTGGCGTCATCCTGAATTTTCATTAATTGCTGAGGATGCTCACCCATATAATATGTTGGGATAGAAGGACGTACGTTCATCAAGCGAATTTTGGCATGCGACATTTTAGCCAAATGGGCCGCATGGTTAAGCGCCCCTTCGGTAAGCTTGGGTTCTTCAATATCAACAGGAACCAGAATGACTTTATAGGCGTAATCCATTTCACTTCTCCTTCTGTTCAACATGTGTCGTTCACTTCCCTTGTAATAGCACATTTGAACGGTCGATAGATATTTCAGCCACGAAAGTGTGAGGTGTGGCTTAATTAGCATTGCACGCGATTAACCCAGCCACGCTTTGAGCGAAAAACTCCACAATAAATACTTAATTTCTCCATATTTTCTCCACATTCGATATAATAAATTAGCTATATAAATCATTAGATTACTAATTTATCCATTTAAGATTAAACCTATATTTTGGCTGAAATTCAAATACTATTCTGCGGTCGAAATAACGATTCCAATAGGCCTTATAAAATGAAAATTATGATTAAAATAGCAGCGTTATTATTAATATCGGCATCATTAAGCGGATGTATTGTCAGAGGCCATCATGGCCATTCGTCGCCTCCACCGCATTACGATTGGCACCAAGGCAACGGTTCCCATAACAACGGTGGAAACCATGGTAATCATCATGGCAACGGCGGCCATAACGGCGGTCATCATCGCTAATTTGGCGTAACCGACAAAGACTCTCTCTGTCGGTTATCCATCCTCATTACCACTTATATCGTTAGGTTATAAATATATAATCAATTTCTTTTTTAAGCTGTCTGCCGCTACTCTATTCGCATCAGTAATACAGCAATAGGTACGATAGCCATGCACGCAAACAGTGCTTTCGAACAAAAAAATTCTCCCCATTATTTCCATGCACTTGGAAATTTGCTTCCTGGGCTCGTTCTTGCGGGAGCTATTACCGCCGTTGCCATGTGGGCCGGCAATATCGCCTGGGTTGAAAATCTCGGTTTCGGTGCTCTGACGCTGGCCATCATCTTCGGGATTATTTTAGGTAATACGATCTACCCCAGCATTGAAGCACCCTGCGCCGTCGGGGTTCATATTTCCAAGCAAAAGCTCCTGCGTTTGGGGATTATTCTGTATGGTTTCCGTCTGACGTTTCAGCAAATAGCCGACGTTGGTATGACTGGGATCGTCACTGATGCCATAACGCTAACATCCACTTTTTTGCTGGCCATGTGGGTCGGACGTAAAGTTTTTGGTATGGATAGCCAAACCGTGATGCTGATCGGTGCCGGTAGCAGTATTTGCGGCGCAGCAGCCGTCATGGCAACAGAACCCGTGGTGAAAGCCGATGCCAGCAAAGTGGCCGTTGCGGTATCTACCGTGGTCATTTTCGGTACTATCGCGATCTTTTTCTATCCGTGGCTGTACCAGCTCAATGAACATTACCAATGGTTGCAAACTACGCAAGAAGGCTTCGGTATTTACATCGGCTCCACCATCCATGAGGTTGCACAGGTAGTTGCAGCAGGACGTGCTATCAGCGATGAGGCGGGTAATGCGGCGGTTATCACGAAGATGATCCGCGTGATGATGCTGGCGCCGTTCCTCGTCATTTTATCCAGCTTTATTGCACGCAGTGTGCCAAGCAGCAAGCAAAGTGCAACTAAACAAAAATCAGCCATCACCATTCCATGGTTCGCGGTGTTCTTTATCGTTGTCGCTGGTTTTAACTCATTCGATCTGCTGCCTGCGGCGCTCGTGCACCAGCTCATTACCTTGGACACCATTTTGCTAGCCATGGCGATGGCTGCGTTAGGCCTAACTACCCATATCAGCGCAATCCGTCAGGCAGGGATCAAACCTATTTTGCTGGCGAGTATTTTATTTGTTTGGTTGGTAGTTGGTGGGGCGTTGATTAATCATTTTGTGGGAATGTGGATATAGGCGGCGCTTTTATAAAGCGGTGGTGTAAGGTTTCGACTGCCAAGTGCCTATGCTGAATTGGTGTAAGGTTTCGTTCGCCTATCCGCCACTGCATTCACATACAAACTAAGTAGAAGGCGACCGAGTCGGGTGCGCCAGCGCGCGCACCCAACACCCGCGCGCTTTTATCCGAGACGCCATCTCCGCGCCGGGTCGGCATGCGCCATCCTTGGCGCCTCCTCCCCTCGTGAAAACATCCTGTTTTCACTGCTCTAAATACCATGACTTAAACTTAAAACAGATAAGATTTTGTCTTTTGTCTTTTGTCTTTTGTCTTTTGTCTTTTGGGTTTGACCTTTTCCGGCACGTTGTTCTTCAGCCGAATAGAGGAATGAAGGCTAGAATTTGCCGACTGGACGTCGGCAAAAGAGCGACGGAGGCATGGACAAATTTGCCGGGAGCAAATTTGAACAACGCTAGCGTTGGCCCCGTAGGGGTGAGGCGCAAGGATGCGCCGAATATCCGCGATTGTCGCTCGTTCCGTTAAAGCCGGAATGACGAGATGAGGGAACCTGCGAAGCAGGCTGAAGAACGGTGCCAAGCCGGGTTGTTAGGGGGCGGCGATTGGCCCCCTAACACGGACGCCTGCACGATGCATAGGTAGAATTCAGGATTTTAGGCGGACGTAACCTTTCCCCATACTTAAGCTATAAAGGCAATTGAGCCCCCTTGCTCGAACGTCTGCACGATGCACAGGCAGAGTTCGGGGTTTTAGGAGGACGTAACCTCCCACCTATTCATTCGCCTCCCCATCAATGCCATAATGCCTCCCAAAATGAGGAGAAAAAAATGAAATTTGTTGGAGCCCATGTCAGTGCCTCCGGCGGCGTTGATCAGGCCGTCATTCGCGCACACGAATTAAATGCAACGGCGTTTGCGCTGTTCACTAAAAATCAGCGCCAGTGGAAAGCCGCCCCGCTTAGCAGCGACGTTATCGATAAATTTAAGTCTGCGTGTGCTCAATATCACTATCAACCCGCGCAAATTCTGCCGCACGACAGCTATCTTATTAATCTTGGGCATCCCGTTGAGGAAGCGCTAGAGAAATCGCGTGAAGCTTTTATCGACGAACTAGAGCGTTGCTCAGAGCTGGGGCTGACGCTGCTGAACTTCCATCCGGGCAGTCATTTGATGCAGATTGACGAAGACAAATGCCTCGCACGCATTGCTGAATCCATCAACATTGCTTTGGATAAAACACAGGGCGTGACTGCGGTGATTGAAAACACCGCAGGTCAGGGCAGCAACCTCGGTTTTCGCTTCGAACATTTAGCTGCCATTATTGATGGAGTTGAAGACAAATCGCGCGTCGGTGTTTGTATCGACACCTGCCATGCCTTTGCCGCAGGATACGATTTACGTACCGAGGAAGAATGCAGCAAAACTTTTGCTCACTTTGAGCGTATCGTTGGTTTTAACTACCTGCGCGGTATGCATCTTAACGATGCGAAGAGCACCTTCGATAGCCGTGTCGATCGCCATCACAGCTTAGGTGAAGGTAACATTGGCAAAACGGCCTTTAGTTGGATCATGCGCGATCCGCGCTTTGACGGAATTCCATTGATTTTAGAAACCGTTAATCCTGATATCTGGGCCGAAGAAATTGCTTGGTTGAAAGAGCAAGAATCCGCCGAGCAGGCCGCATAACCGACCCGAACACAGAAATAGCTAAAAAAATGGGTGCCGCGTGGGCACCCATTTTCATATCAGCGATAACCGTGAGTTACGCTAATTTCTCTTCCGCAATTTCCACGTCTGGACGTTTCAGCAGGGCGTACAAACCACCGGCTAGCAGCGTACCCGCCACAATCGCAATCAGATATTGAATCACTGGAGTGATTGCGCCAGGGATGAGCAATACGAACAGGCCGCCGTGTGGAGCCATCAGTTTAGCCCCGAAGAACATCGACAACGCACCAGTCAACGCACCGCCCGCGATACAGCAAGGTAGAACGCGCATTGGGTCACGCGCAGCAAACGGAATGGCCCCTTCGGAGATAAAGCACAGCCCCAGAACCAGCGCTGCTTTGCCACCTTCGCGTTCGCTTTGGGCAAACTTATTACGTGCAACCAATGTGGCAAAGCCCATCGCCAACGGAGGCACCATACCTGCGGCCATAATCGCCGCCATCGGTGCGTAGGTCTGGGTACTCAGCAGCGCCACACCAAAGGCGTAAGCCGCTTTGTTCACAGGACCACCCATATCGGTACACATCATCGCGCCTAAAATAGCACCCAAGATCACCGCGTTAGCCGTGCCCATCGCCTGCAGCCAATGTGTCAGACCTTCCATAATGGCGGCAACAGGTTTACCAACGATGTAAATCATCGCCAAACCGGTGATCAAGCTCGCCACCAATGGAATAATCAGGATCGGCTTCAGCGCTTCCATACTTTGCGGCAAATGCAATTTCGAGCTGATTGCTTTCGCCACATAGCCTGCCAAGAAACCAGCGATAATACCGCCTAAGAATCCTGCACCGGTGCTGACCGCCAACATCCCGCCAATCAGACCTGGGGTTAAACCCGGACGGTCAGCAATGGAGAAGGCAATGTAACCCGCCAATACCGGCACCATCAGTGCGAAGGCTGAACCACCACCGATCTGCATCAACGCAGCAGCCAGCGTGCCCTGCTGTTTAAATGCCTCAATACCAAACACGAACGACAGCGCGATACACAAACCACCGGCCACCACCATTGGCAGCATATAGGAAACACCGGTCAGCAAATGACGATATGCCCCTGCGCTTTCTTTCTTCTTGCTAGACGTTGATGAGGTCGATTTCATCGCCGTAAAGGTTTCAGACTCCACCAGCGCTTTGTCCAGCTCCTGCGCGGTTTTCTTCAATGCTAAGCCGGTAGACGTGCGGTACATCGGTTTGCCCGAAAACTTGTTCAGGTCAACTTCAATATCCGCAGCCACGATCACGAGATCCGCAGCAGCAACTTCTTCTGGCGTGATTTCGTTACCCGCGCCCACAGAACCGCGCGTTTCAACCTTCACCCACCAGCCACGTTTTTTGGCTTCAGCTTCAATAGCTTCTGCGGCCATAAAGGTATGCGCTACGCCGGTTGGACACGCCGTTACGGCTACCACGCGCATTTGGCCTTTGGCCGGAGCAGCCACCGCCGCGTTAGCAAACTGATAGGGCTGAGCTTCTGCTTTTGCCTGAGCCAAGAATGCTTCGGGTTCACGAATCGCTTTTTCTGCGCTGCCGACAAACAGACGTTTACCGTTTAACGTAGCGTCTTGAGGCTGTTCATCACCGATAACGACGATAAGCTCCGCGTCCTGAGCCGCCTCTACCAACTCGATATCCTGTTTTGCTACAACACTTTCCAGCATGCGCTTAGCGAGATAGCTACGAGCCTGTCCCTGAGCGCCTTCGGTTAACAATAAGGTTTTCATGTGGCCATCCTCAATTAATTAAAAGGCTTCAGGTCAACACGCGCCATCATGGCGGCCAACTGGGTACGATCGGAAATGCCGACGTTGCTTTGGCTTACGGCCAGTGCAGCCACCGCCGTTGCCAAGCGCAGCGTATGATCGCTGGATTCGCGCATCATCAGACCATAGATCAACCCGCCAACCATGGAGTCACCGGCACCGACCGTGCTAACAACTTCACAGGCCGGTGGCTTAGCCAACCATGCACCCGACGCGTTAACCCACAGCGCGCCTTCAGCACCGAGAGAAATCACCACGTGGGCAATGCCCTGATCGCGCAGCGCATGGGCCGCACCCACCACATCATCCAGCGTTGGCAATTCACGGCCAGCCCAGATTTCTAATTCACGACGGTTTGGTTTCACTAACCAAGGCGCAGCTTTTAATCCTGCAACCAGCGCTTCACGGCTGCTATCAAAAATGATGCACGGGCATTGGCTACGCAGGCGACGCATCCAATCGGTGAAGTCATCAGGATCCACGCCAGCCGGAAGGCTGCCGCTCACACATACCATATCGAACTGTCCCAGCCAGCTTAGAGAATCGTTAACAAAACGCTCCCAGTCCTGCTTGGTCACTTCAAAGCCAGAGAAGTTAAAGTCAGAAACTTCGCCGTCTTTTTCGGTCAGCTTCACGTTGATGCGTGTACGGCCCGCAACGACCTGAAAACGGTTGGCGATACCCAGCTCACTGAACAACTGCTGAAATCCGTCTTGGTTCTCTTTGCCAAGGAACCCACCCACGGTCACGTCAATACCGAGATCTTTCAGCACTTTGGCCACGTTAATGCCTTTACCCGCGGCATGCAGGCCGGCGGTCTGAACGCGGTTTACTTCGCCACGCTCAATTTCCGCGCAATAGCCAACCAAGTCATAGGCCGGATTCAGTGTAATTGTTGCTACTCTTCTGCTCATTCTTATGCCCCTTCGCCTAGACCATCATTGATAGCCTGACCAATTGCTTCTAATGCTTGCGCCGCGTCGCTACCGTTGGCAGTGAAACGCAGTCGATGACCTTTTTTAACGCCCAGCGCAACAACTTTCATCAGGCTGCGCCCATTTGCTGGAACCCCAGAACCGTCAAGATTGGTGACGGTGATCTGGCTTTCAAATTTCTTAATGGTGTTAACCAGCAGCGTGCCAGGACGAGCGTGTAAACCATGCTCGTTACGCAGCACGAATTCAGCGCTGACGATGGAATCTTCTTCCGCCACATCACTGGTCAGCAAAGCCACCAGCGATGCGGCATCAGCTGCTTTCAGCAAACGATCGGCTTGGTTGTTTTGCAGCAGCGAACTTAGATAACCCAGCATGCCTTCAGGCTGTGCATCGGCCATCGCCACGGTCAGCAACAATCCAACCTGCTCGCCATCCACTTCAAACGGAGTTTGTGGACGCGCAGCCGCTGCGGCGCTTGCCTGATTGCCGAGCGCGCTATCGCTGAGCCAAATACCCTGCCCCAGATTTAACGGCGCGCGAGTAATCACATCGCTGACAAACTCTGCGTTAACGGCGCCTGCCTGCTGTAAACGACCGGCGTTAATGGCTTGCAACGTCATCAGGCTGTCAGCGGCAATATCTAAGGCCACCATGGTTGCATCAAAACGGAAAGCCGCAACGCTTCTTTCGCCCATCAGCAAGCTGCGCAACTCTTCTGCTGAAGTGGTTTGCGCCATCTGCTGCGCCACGCTGTCATCGCTTAGCACATGCGTCAGCTGACGCAGCAAGGCCAGATGCTCATCAGAGCGCGCCGCGATACCAATCACAACGTAGGCTCTTTGCCCTTCGCTCCACTCAACGCCTTGCGGGAACTGGAAAACTTTCACGCCCGTTTTCAGAACCATTTCGCGGGTATCGGTGGTTCCGTGCGGAATCGCAATCCCACTCCCCAAATAGGTCGAGGTTTGTTTTTCACGATTGAGCATGCCCTGTACGTAGCCTTCGCTTACATACCCAGCCTGAGTCAGTGCTGCTGCAATTTGTTGAATTGCTTCTTCTTTATTACTTGCCGTAGCGGCAAGATGAATATCTTGTGGGGACAGGTGAAACATAAACGCTCCTCTCACACTGGGCAAAATTCAAGATTGAATCGTTTCAGCTCTTTTTGGAAAAAAGTGCGCTGTATTTTCAATAACAGATCGAATACAACGCTGAATCGTTTCGATGAGTTTGGCCTTTGGCCTTTTTATAAGCAAGATATTCGCAGAAGGAGTTTTCTATTTTTTGAAGAACAGCACACTTTTGCTGAAGTGCTGTTATTAAATCGATGAAGCTGAGATAATTTGCTGAAGCTTGCTGATGGAGAGTATCAATGACAGTTAAAGTCGGCGTTGGTGTGATTATCGCCAACCCACAAGGGCAAATATTACTTGGGAAACGCTGCGGTAGCCACGCGCCCTTCTGGTCTATTCCGGGTGGACACTTAGAAGAAGGTGAAACTTTCGAGCAGGCCGCCATTCGCGAAGTAGAAGAAGAGACTGGGCTGATTGTGGCTGAACCTCGTCTGATCGGCGTCACCAATAATTTAGGCACCTGGATTGACGAAGGTGTGCATAATGTCTCCATGATTATGGTTGCCACCTATTTGCGCGGCGAACCGCAATTGCGCGAACCTGAAAAGTGCGAGCAGTGGCGTTGGTGTAACCCTCAGCGTATGCCTGAGCCATGCTTTGAAGCGTGCCGTCACGGTGTTCAGCTTTGGCTAAACGGCGAGTTTTATCATCCACCCATCACCAAATAATTTTCATCACTACACGTTTAACGCAAAAACACGAAAAATGATTACGGCATTTTCAACGCTGAATTTGCCGTATAGTTTGCCAACCCCAAACGCTTCTCACCCAATAAATGCACTTTTTCAGTGCAAAAATCTCTTCCCTCTCGGCAAAAGTTAGATTTAGTTATCACAACTGAAACAAAATTGTTAAATTTAGATTGTGAAATCGACACTTTTCCCTTAAATCTACTGCGGTGCACCACAAGCGTCACTGACGCACCATAATGGGGCACCATAAAAATGCAGATATCAGATTAACCTTATGCGAATCGGTTAATTTGCACCCACAACATCCAATAACCATTTGATATACATATAAAATAAATAGTTGGCATGATTTTTTCATTACCAATCAAGTAAACACAAATGGGCCATCCCGAAATTTAAGGAATTTTTGCTTATGAAATCTGTAATTAAAGCATCTGTAGCCGCTCTCGCCTTAGCTTTTGCCATGAGCTCTCATGCCGCTGAGAAACAGCTTATCGTGGCTACCGATACCGCATTTGTTCCTTTCGAATTCAAACAGGGTGATAAGTACGTTGGTTTCGACATCGATTTATGGGATGCGATTGCCAAACAGCTGAATCTTTCTTATACCCTCAAGCCAATGGATTTCAGCGGGATTATTCCTGGTCTGCAGACCCGTAACGTTGATTTAGCGTTAGCAGGGATCAGCATCACCGACGAACGTAAAAAGGCGATCGACTTCTCCGATGGCTATTACAACAGCGGTCTGCTGGTTATGGTGAAAAAAGATAACAACGACGTAAAAAGTGTGAAAGATCTGAACGGAAAAGTCGTCGCGGTTAAAAGCGGAACTGCTGGTGTTGATTACGCGAAAGCCAACATCAAAACCAAAGACCTACGTCAGTTCCCAAATATCGACAACGCCTATCTTGAGTTAGGCACCGGTAACGCAGACGCCGTACTGCACGACACCCCAAACATTCTGTATTTCATCAAAACCGCGGGTCATGGCCAGTTCAAAGCCGTGGGTGACTCTTTAGAAGCCCAACAATACGGCATCGCTTTCCCTAAAGGCAGCGATTTACGTGAAAAGGTCAACGGCGCGTTAAAAACGCTGCGTGACAACGGTACGTACAACGAAATCTACAAAAAATGGTTTGGCGTAGAACCTAAATAAGCACGTTATTACACAAATATAGCCTGACTCTCTGGAGGCGCTGACTCAGTAGTGCCTCCAGACTTTGACCCATTTATACCCGTCATACTTCAAGCTGCTTATGCGTTGGCTGCTCCCGCTCACCCCAGTCACTTACTTGAGTAAGCTCCTGAGGATTCACGGGTTTGCCGCCTTCAAGCAACTTGAATTATTTTGGGTAATAGAAACATATTGCTGTTATTAGTAGGTTTTTTTAGTTTCCAGGAGAATACAACATGCAGTTTGAGTGGAGCGCCATTTGGGACGCTATTCCTATCCTGCTCGAAGGGGCCAAGCTGACGCTGTGGATTTCAGTGGTCGGTTTGCTTGGTGGCTTGGTTATCGGCCTCGTGGCAGGTTTCGCCCGCGCCTATGGTGGCTGGTTAAGCAACCACATCGCGCTGGTTTTCATTGAGCTGATTCGCGGCACCCCTATCGTGGTGCAGGTGATGTTCATCTACTTCGCACTGCCGATGATGCTGCAGGCTTTCATGCCGGTACGTATTGATCCGCTCACCGCCGCGGTTGTCACCATCATGATCAACTCTGGCGCGTACATTGCGGAAATCACGCGCGGTGCAGTGCTCTCTATTCACAATGGTTTTCGTGAAGCGGGTTTGGCTCTTGGCCTCTCCAAACGCGACACCCTGCGTTATGTCATCATGCCGCTGGCATTACGCCGCATGCTGCCACCGCTGGGCAACCAATGGATCGTCAGCATCAAGGATACGTCTCTGTTTATCGTCATCGGCGTTGCCGAACTGACCCGTCAGGGACAAGAAATTATTGCCGGTAACTTCCGCGCAATGGAGATTTGGAGCGCAGTCGCGGTGATTTATCTGATCATCACATTGGCACTGAGCTATGTATTACGTCGTCTGGAAAGAAGATTGAAAATAATATGATTGAATTTAAACATGTTGATAAAAGCTTCGGTCAGACTGCGGTACTGCATGACATTAACCTGAATATTAATCAGGGCGAAGTGGTGGTTATCATCGGGCCGTCGGGTTCTGGAAAATCAACGTTGCTGCGCTGCATCAACAAGCTGGAAGAGATCAGCGCGGGTCAGCTGATTATCGACGGCATGGACGTGAGCGACCCTAAAGTCGACGAGCGCTTGATTCGCCAAGAAGCTGGCATGGTTTTCCAACAGTTTTATCTGTTCCCACACCTCACCGCGCTGGAAAACGTGATGTTTGGGCCAATCCGTGTTCGCCGCATGAAGAAAGAAGATGCGGAAAAACGCGCACGCGAGCTGTTGGCGAAAGTCGGCTTGTCTGAACGTGCCGATCACTATCCGTCTGAACTTTCTGGCGGTCAGCAACAGCGTGTGGCTATTGCCCGTGCGTTGGCCGTTAAGCCGAAAATGATGCTGTTTGATGAACCCACCTCCGCCCTCGATCCAGAACTGCGTCATGAAGTGCTGACGGTGATGAAAGATCTGGCTGAAGAAGGCATGACGATGGTTATCGTTACTCATGAAATCGGCTTTGCGCAGAAAGTGGCATCGCGATTGATTTTCGTCGATAAGGGCCGCATCACCGAAGACGGTGAACCTGACGCGTTGATCACCAATCCGCCAAGCGATCGCCTGCGTGAATTCCTGCAACACGTTTCCTGATATTTCCTCTAAAATAAAAGGGCTCGGTATAGACTGAGCCCTCGCTTCCCTGATTTGACGTAAGCAATAAATCAGCTATCTGTGAACGGCCGTCATTACCTTAACCATGCTTTCCCGCATTTTCTGGCACCATTAACATAATTGAAAGAATTGCCAATACACAAAATGCCACGTTAACCAGCAGCCCCGCAGACGCCGCCACAGCGCCTCCCAATGGCAATAGGGCCGTATAGACTGAAGCAGAGATCGCCATCCCAAAGGCACCACCTAGTGAACTCGCCATTTTATAAATACCTGACGCAACGCCAATTTTGTCGGCTGAAGCGCTGGATATTGCCGTATCGGTTGACGGAGTTGCATAAAATCCCAACCCTAAGCCAAATAGGATATAGCCGACAAAAACAACCACGACATAAGTTGTGTTGGGTAAAAACGTCAATGCCATAATCGCGACCCCAATACCAGTCGTCAGCGTTCCCCACACCATCGGTTTTTTAGCGCCAACCTTTTGTAGGATCTTCTCACCAACCCTAATCATTCCCAGTACGGCAATCAGGTAACCAATTGTCAATGCGCCAGATTGAAAAGCCGTGAAACCACGCTCTTGCTGTACATAGATACTAGCTACCAGCAACGTTCCAGCCACTGCATTAAGCATAAAATTAGAAAAACTCGCACCAGTGTAAGGACGGTTATCAAACAGAGCAAAGTCAATGAAACTACGCTCTTTCTTTAACTGCTCCACACGAAAGAAAATAAACAGCGATACCACGAAGATCACCAACAAACAGCCAACCTCAGCGCTGGTCCAACCAAATTTAGCACCTTTGGTAATAACCAGATTCAATGATATCAACGCTATCACAAAGCTTATCAAGCCCGAGTAATCAAATGGCTGTTTTT
This sequence comes from Hafnia sp. CBA7124, assembly GCF_002355555.1. NCBI lineage: Bacteria > Pseudomonadati > Pseudomonadota > Gammaproteobacteria > Enterobacterales > Hafniaceae > Hafnia > Hafnia sp. CBA7124. The sequence goes on from NZ_AP017469.1 coordinate 2,773,269, forward strand.
GCGACTCTTCAATTTTACTCTCCGGCGTTCCTCGGATCAGTAACATCCCTACAACAGAGAAGATGATTGAAAAAATAAAGATCCATTTCCAACCAAGGTAGGTTGCAATAGCGCCGCCCGCTAAGGAGCAAAGGCCAGATCCGCCCCACGAACCTATTGACCAAAAACTCAATGCCCGTTGCCGCTCACTGCCAGCATAGTAAGTTTTAATCAGCGCCAGAGTGGCTGGCATAATACAGGCGGCTGAGAGTCCTTGAATAATACGGCCAAAGGTAAACAACAGCGTTCCTTGCGCCAGAATCAAGCATAAACAGCCAAGGATACTGAGTATAAAACCGATATAAGTCATTTTTACTCGGCCAAAAGTATCCGCTAGCCCACCAATTACGACAATAAAACAACCTGAAAATAAAGCAGATAAACTCACTGCTAAATTTAGAGACTCAAGAGGAATATCAATATCTGCCCGAACTGCGGGGATGATATTGACCATAGACTGTGCAAATAACCAAAAGGTCAGAACGCCAAAAACCATACCCAACGTTAGGCGATCGTTGCCTTTAAAAGAACTCTGTCCGACGTCTACATCGCTGACCAGTGACATAATGAACCTCCTCTGTTTATTACCACCATGCGAGGTACAGCATGCATATTTCTGCGCCCCACACGTTGGATTTATAGGGTCATTTCCATATATGGAACTGAGCGGTACCTAGTTAAATCATTGCAAATAGGCCTGTGCTAACTCACACCAATATGCCGCACCGGGAAGTAATAACTCATCGTCAAAATCATAGGCGGGGCTATGCACTCGCGGAACATCAGCCCCCTCTCCTGCGCCAATCATTAAGTAGGAGCCATTAGGGTTTGCCTCCAACATAAAAGCAAAGTCTTCACTACCGGTCAGCGCTTTAGCATCGGTGCATACCCGAGCCTCGCCAAACAGATTCTGCGCAACTGAAATAGCAAACTGTGTGGCCTCAGCGCCATTAACCAATACGGGGCTACCATTGATATGCTCCAGCGTGGCTGTGGCTCCGAAACTTACAGCCTGCGCCGTTGCAATTTCTTGAATACGCTTTAGCACGAGTTGGCGCACGTCAGCATTTAGCGTGCGAATAGTTAATTTAAGCAGTGCATTGGCATTGATGATATTGGGAGCTTCCCCCGACTGTATGCTGCCGACGGTTACTACTGCTGGCTCAAAAGGCGTTACGTTACGAGAAACAATCGTTTGCAGCGCTACTGCAATTTGACAGGCAACAAGCCCCGCATCAACGGTCAATTCGGGAATACCGCCGTGCCCACCCACACCTTTCACATGGATATGCACCGTATCTGAAGAGGCCATCATCGCGCCGGTTTTGAAGTAAAAATGACCTTTTCTCAAACCAGGCATATTGTGCAAGGCAAAAATAGCGTCGCAGGGATAGCGCTTGAATAGGCCGTCCTCTAACATTAAGCGGCCGCCATACAGCAACTCTTCACCTGGCTGAAAAATCAGATGTAACGTCCCGTCAAAATTGCGGGTTTGGGCAAGATATTCAGCTGCATAGAGCAACGTTGTGGTATGTCCATCATGCCCGCAACCATGAAATTTACCGGTAAGCACGCTGCACCACGGTTTTCCACTATTCTCCTGCATTGGAAGTGCATCCATATCCGCTCGTAAACCTAACCTTTTACTTCCTCCTCCAACTTTTAGTGTCCCTACAACGCCAGTTTTACCCATGCCACGATCTACGTCATAACCCCATGCCTGCAGTTTGGCTGCTACGATATCACTGGTATTATGCTCTTCTAGGCCGATTTCCGGGTGACGGTGCAAGCTGCGCCGCAGCTCAATGTAGCGATCCTGATAACGTTCTAACACATCAATTATTTTTTTCATTGCCATTCCCTTTCTATCCGATATTGCTGTTTATTATTCGAGCATCAGCGTCTACATCCAAGGTCGGCGCTTGGGCAGAACATCCGTTTTTTTGCTCATTTATGTGAAGCTAAAAATAAAAACGCAAAAAAAAGCATGACAATATATGACCAACGTAGGGAACGCCGAGAGAATCAACATGGATGGAAAAATCAAGTCACTGTTAGATGACTATTTATTAGAGATCGGAAATGTTATTTATCACCCCACCGCAGCAATTAGCGGTATTAGCCTACTTTTCGTATTACAGGGAGAGATTGATATCGTTATTGATGAAAAACTTCAGCGGCTAGGTGCTAATCAAATTGCAATCGTTAACCATAATAGTCATTTCAGTATTAGCGGGGAAAGCGATAACATTTTGATCAAATTAGTCATCAATAGCCGATATTTTTTGCGTTACTTTCCAAACTATTATCAGTTTCGCTACCTCATACCTTTTCAATCACCAGATTATTATTATAAATACTTATGCAGTCTGCGAGCTCTGATTGCCAAACTCACTATAACACAGTTGCGAGGCAGCCAAGAAAGTTCCCAACTAGAAGCTAATAGCTACTTATCAGAAATACTATTATTACTGGTGGTTTATTTTAAAGAGAAAGAGAAAAAAAATACCGATAGTCTCAATCACTCCCCTTATAGCAGAAGAATAGATAATATTATTGAGTTTATTAGCAAAAATAGCCACCGGCCTCTTTCTCTGCGCCAAATCGCCGAGCAAGAACATGTCTCTTTTGCTTATTTATCGCGCTTATTTAAAAAAGAGGTCAGTATTAATTTCACTGAATACCTTAGCCAATTACGTCTTAAAAATGCAATGCATACATTATCAACGACGTCTAAACCTATCTACCAAATCGCCGAAGAATGTGGTTTTACTCGCACACGCCACCTCAGCGATCTCTTTCATCGCCGATACGGAAAATCAGCACATCAGCTTCGGTAAGAAAATCGTAGCTCAACGTACTTAGATTCTCAACACACTGCAGTCTCTGCCTGTGTAGCTGGAAGCCAATACCTAGAGCGACCATTGAAACATCACCAATTACTACAGTTGCTCACTCAGACGGTCAATGAAAACAGCGATCGGCGCCTATATCATCGGATACCGATTAGAGAACAAAAACTGCATTTATCTGGAACAAAGAAAACAATAAAAGAGCCCCCAAACATTACTTTAATGGTTGGTGAAATATCCCAGATACTTAAATATTCTATTCAGCAACAAATCAGTCTGACTCACAAAGAAATTGGCGTTGCATACGTTGAGGTTTACCACCTCATATCCGGTGATAGTATTCTTCCTGAGTTTATTTCAGATGAATACAAGCCTTCATTTTCACCCTATGATAATACCGATGAAGCCATAGCTTTTCTGCACCGCCATAAAATTGGTCTCATACTCAGACTCTACATGCATAAAATATCCTGTGAGCCCGAGCAATATCTCACTAAGCTAAGCCGATTTATTCAGCACAACATTAATATGTTTGGCATGCGTTATCTTCAATCATGGCGTTTTATCTGTTATCCCACTGACGAAAACCAGAGGCAGAATGCCAATATTTCGCTAATTTTTCAATCGGTTTATGAGGTCATCAAAAAATGGTTACCCAAGGCGGAAATTGGTATTTTCCATTCATTTCATGCCGATAAAAATGAGCTTAGCAATGACCCATTTTTCCATAGCCGCATGGCAAAATTAGTCGATTTTATTGGCTATGCGGCTAATCCAAATGAGCAAATTAATTTAGCTAAATTACAAGAAGAGATAAAGCATAATCACGATGAATTCATTCAGCGACGCACCCTACTTATTTTAGCTCAGCTCCATCGACATAATATTAACGCATCGCTTTATCTCGCCTCGTGGAATACCCTAACTGGCGATACGCGTCATACAAATGGCCGCTTCTTTCGTGGTGCATTGCTCATCCGTGCTCTGCTAAAGCTGCCACCGCAGGTTAGTACGGTTGGATTTTGGATTAATTCTGAAATTCAGCATGAAGCGCTGAGCGCAACCTACATAGATATTCGCAGTTTGGCACTGTTTTACATCAGCAATACTCGCAGGCCTATTTATCATGTGCTGCGCTTAAATACGCGTCTACGTGGAAACATCATGTCTCAGAGCGAACACTACTTGTTAACCCAGATTGAAAACGGGTATCAACTCCTGCTTACCAACCCAGTCATTTTTCACCCCTATCTATCGATGCAAGAACAAATCATTCAAGATTTAAAAATACGCCTAACCTTTGATTTTTCAGGCCTTAAAAATGGAAGCTACCAAGTCAAAAAGTGGATATTTGATCAGCAACACGGCGCGCTATACCGCGAATTTGAACGCCAACAAACCAGTTATGGCCGAGATGATGAAATCATGCAGGCCATTGAACGTCAGGCAATGCCTTATCTTTGCGTTAACGATATTGATATTATCAATTCATGGAGTATTTCCGATGAATTAGACATTAACGCTATCCACTTTTACGAGCTAAAAGAAATACTGCAATAGGCCACAATGGGCGCATATCCAGCGCCCTTTTTTTGCTCAAATCTGATTATCACCTCAATTACGCACGAATCGCTCACGAATACTCAGCAAAATCTGCTCGTTATTCCTATACTTAAACGCATATCGCTCAATCATCCCCGCTATCGGCAACGGTAAACGAGGGTCTGATGCCTATATCGTTCACTCAAAACCCCATCGCCAAGTCCTGTTTTCCGCTTGTTTAATGGAGCTTTTTTATGCTACAGGGAGCCCGCCTTATCCCCTTTTTTACTCGGTACCTCGTTTTACTCGCCGTTCTCTTTTTTTCATGCTCAGCCAGCGTGAATGCCGTTGAACCCCAAAAGGAAACGGATTCTAAAGCAGCCTATTCCGCATTAGCTGACATTCTGTCTGACACCAACAGCCGCGATGCGCTGATTGCTGAACTGCGTGACAGCGCCAAAACCGGTAAACCACTGGCAGAAAAAAGCGCCAGTACTGTCCCTGCTGAAACCCGCGATGAAACCTTTGCTGACCAGCTTGATTCCAATATTCAAGGCTACCTCACCGTCGCGCAGAGCAAATTGGACAGGTTAATTACGGCGCTGAAATCGCCACCGCATAAAACGTTTAACCCCCAAACGTTTTGGCCTGCCCTCACTCATTTCCTGTTCACCGTTGCTGTGACCTTTGCGCTATTTTTAGCGATTCGTTTTTTTGCTACGCCGTTTTATAAGCGAATTGGCAGTTGGGGGCACAAAGCACGTGAGAAACGAGCAGACTGGGCGCGACGCCCAACCGCCATTATCAGCGCATTCGTTATTGATTTACTGATCCTGCTGTTTTGCGTCACCGCCGGAAACATTATCGCGACCACCTTCGGCACTAACAGTCCGGTTACGATGCGCCAGCAAGCCCTTTTCCTGAACGCTTTTGCCCTGATTGAGTTTTTCAAAGCCATATTGCGCCTGATATTCGCGCCTAAATTTGACTATCTACGCCCGTTCCCTTTTAGCGACGCAACCGCAAAATATTGGAATACACGCCTCGCATGGCTAAGCGGCCTTATTGGCTATGGGTTGATGGTGGTGGTGCCTATTATTCAGGTGCAGCTCGGGGCTTCATCTGCCGTGCTGGTGAACTTCTGCATAATGTTGGCTCTGACCGTTTATGCTATTGGCTTGATACTGGTCAACCGCCTGCGGATACAGAAAGAAATCGCCGCGCTTGGCAACCGCTCGCTGGCCTTTTTCGGCGTATTTTTACATGCGCTTTCACACATTTGGCATATTCTGGCCATCGTTTATTTTCTGGTTCTGTTTTTACTGTCACAGTTCGACCCCGGCAGCAGCCTCGCTTTCATGATGAGTGCCACGATTAAAAGCCTGATCGTCGTTGGCTCCGGTGCGCTTATTTCAGGCCTGCTCACCCGCTGGATCTCACGCCGCATCACGCTGCCTGCCGACATCAAGCTCAAATACCCGATGCTGGAACGGCGCGTAAACTCCTATATTCCTAGCGCGCTGCAAATCATGCGGTTTATCGTTGTGGTGGCGATCCTGCTGTTCCTGCTCGATGCATGGCACATATTCGGCCTTCGGGCATGGCTAGACTCGGCCACCGGTGAAAAAATTATTGGCGGATTGGTTCATATTCTGCTGATCATGTTTATTGCGGTTCTGGGATGGACACTGCTCGCCAGCGTGATTGAACATCGGCTCAGCCTTGAAATGGATAATCCCAAGCACCCTGGTGCTCGTGAACGTACGCTGCTGACGCTATTCCGCAATGTGTTATCCATCGTGATTACCACGATCACCGTGATGATCATCCTGTCACAGATCGGCATCAACATTGCACCACTGCTGGCGGGCGCTGGAGCATTAACGCTCGCCGTCAGCTTTGGTGCTCAAACGTTGGTTAAAGACGTCATTAACGGCATATTCATCCAGTTTGAAAATGGCATGAATACCGGTGAATACGTCACCGTATTTGGCATTACCGGCACCGTCGAGCGCATGACTATTCGTTCTATCGGCCTGCGGGACGATTATGGCGTTTATCATCTGGTGCCCTACTCGTCGATCACCACCGTGGCTAACTATGCACGTGAATTCGGTGTATATCGCGCCAACTACGTGATTAGTCGCGATGAAGATATCGAGAAAGCCAACGAAGTATTGAAACAGGCGGTCGCTGAATTACGCGATAATCCGCGCTTAAAAAGCTTACTTATTGGTGAACCCGCGTTTAACGGCGTGGTGAAATTGGATGATGTGTCATTTACGCTACGCACGACAATTCGCACCGTTGCACTGCAACAGTGGACGATTCAATATGCGTTAGACAAACTGGTGAAAGAGCATTTCCAGCGGGCTGGAATTAAAACGCCGCATCAAAATGTTCAAATCAGCTATGCGGCACCGGAACAACAGGCTTTGTTACCACCGCAGAACGACACAAATAACGTTGAAAAATAATGGGTAAGAATGCCTCTCCATTTGGAGAGGCATTAAAGATTGCGTGGAGATTAGCGGATTTTACGCTTGTTCTCTGGCAAGAACGTCCATGCAATAAAGCGGCTAACTTTCTGCCCTTGAGACATTTCAATAGTGCGAACGTCCAGCGCCTCCACCTCTTCCAAGGCTTCATAAATCGCGGGCAAGTTCTCCTGACGAGAAACCAAACTGGTGAACCAACCTACCTGCTTGGCAAAAGATTCGCTCTCTTCGATCATTTTGGTGATGAACGCAACTTCACCGCCTTCACACCACAGCTCACCGGCTTTTCCACCGAAGTTCAGCACCGGTGCGCTGGCGTCACGACCCAAGTTAGTCAGTTTACGACGGGTGCCGCTCAGCGCATCTTCCGCAGAACGGTGGAACGGCGGATTACACATCGTGGCGGCATAATGCTCACCGCTCTTGATCGCCCCTTTCAGAATTTTGTTCGGGTCTTGCTGCTGGCGCAGACGAATATTTTTTGCTGCTTGCGGATTTGCCTTGATAACGGCACCCGCTGATTTTAGCGCCACCGTATCGACTTCAGTACCGGTAAAACGCCAGCCATACGCGTGCTGGCCAATCAGTGGATAAATACAGTTTGCGCCAACGCCGATATCAAGAATGCACACATTCTGCCCACGAGGAACCTGATAGCCGTGATCTGCCGCCAGCACATCAGCCAAATAATGCAGATAATCTGCACGGCCAGGGATCGGTGGACACAGATAGCCTTCTGGAATATCCCAGTGTTCAACCTGATAAAAATGCTTCAGCAAGGCGCTGTTTAATGCTTTCACCGCCAATGGCTCGGCAAAATCAATGCTGTCATCGCCCCATTGGTTGCGGAAAACAAACGCTTTTAGCTCCGGCGAAGTTTCGCATAAAGTGGTGAAATCATAACGTTCACGATGAAGGTTACGAGGATGCAAATTGGTTTTCTGTGCAGGAAAGTTCTTTTTCTTTGGATTTTTCATTCGGCGATTTCGATCAACGTTAAGACATCATGAGTGTATTCCCCTATGCGCTTTGCCGCCTAAAAGCCGCCAGCGCCGTCGGTCAGAGGAATAAAATAGGGAAATTAGCCGGAGTATACCCTAAATGGCTGGCGTTGCGTTAAGGGGCAGAGCCAACACAGCCACACCGATAGCACCAAGCCGCACCTGTTTATACTGTAAGCTGTTGCTAATTCTGTTCAATGCGTAAGGATGTTATATGTCTTCACCCTTTGAGTATTACAGCTATCAGCCTCGCCAAGGGCATGGATTAAGCCACGATCCGCTTAATGCCATTATTGGCCCCCGCCCAATTGGCTGGATCAGTTCAATCAGCGCCGACGGCAAACACAATCTGGCTCCCTACAGCTTTTTCAACTGTTTCAGCTATCATCCGCCGGTGATTGGCTTCGCTAGCAGCGGCTGGAAAGACAGCGTGGCGAACATCAATGAAACCGGCGAATTTGTTTGGAATCTTGCGACGATAGAAACGGCAGAAGCTATGAACCAAAGCTCCGCGGCGCTCTCTCGCGGGGAAGACGAATTTGTATTTTCCGGTGTGAATATGCAGACCAGCCAGTGGGTGAAGGCCGCGCGCGTTGCGGAAAGTCCGGTCAATTTTGAGTGCAAGCTAACGCAGTGTATTCAGTTGCAAGACCAATATGGTCAGCCATTTGATTCGTGGCTGATATTAGGTGAAGTTATCGGCATTCATATCGCGAAAAATCTACTCAACAATCAAGGCGTATATCAAACCGCAGCGGCAAATCCTATTTTGCGAGCCGGAGGCCCTTCGGCCTATTACACGATCAGCGATGAAAATCGCTTTGATATGCTCCGGCCGATAATAAAATAAAACGTTTCAAGCGGTTAAAAAAAACACAATTAGATATATGAAGCCTTTTATATTAAATATATTTGGCTTCATATAGTTAGCCCAATAGCAGACATCTTCTCGTCATCATAATTCACATTAAATAAACATTTTTCATTTTTAATTAATCCCTTAGCAATAGAATTATTCATATCAAAAAGAAATATCCCTGTATTTATTAATGGAAATATCATATTTTCTTCCTAGAAAAATCCTAATCAATAACGACAGGTGTTCCTTAATTTACTCAGGACCCAATTTTATCTAGGAACAGCGGCATGGTGTTACCCTCAGCCTTGTACAGAAAACCCGTTTCAACATCATTACGCATCTTGATATCAACGTTAATTGCGGCGCTTGTAGCCATTGTTTTCGTTATTCTGGCTGGACATGCTATACAGCACCAACGCCAAAACCAGCAATATGAATTGGCAAAAACAGGGCTGATGTACGCCACACATTTGGCCGATGACTTAGACCAAAAAATGGTCTCGCTTCTTCCTCTTACCGCGCTCGACTGTGAGAGCGTGGTGAACACCTTGGCAAGCAAAGCCGTATTCAGCGGCGGCGTTCGGGCCTATATTCTGGTTCGTGACGGCATTGCCGTTTGCTCAAGCGTCACACATAGCATGTCATCACCGGCATCAAAAATTTATCCCAAGCTTGACCTAAATCGTGATTCCGACATGGTGCTACAGCAGGGAACTCCGCTGGTTCCCGATCGCCCCGTGATTGCATTTTGGCACTCTATCGGTGATGGAACCCGCACCGGCGTATTGCTGACGCTGGATATCAATCCGGCGCCCTACATGCTGTTTTTTAGCCGTGAGCGCACCATCTCAGGCCTAGCGCTAACCATAAAAGATCGTGCTATCAGCACTTTTGAGCCAAAAATCGTTGCCGAGAGCGCGCTGCCCGCTCATCCCGATATCATTATGCAGGATGAAAAGAACCGCTTTACCTTCCGCCTTTATGGTAGCCCGTTATCAGCCGGCGATTTAGGCCTGCTTGGTCTTGTGACTTTGCTGGTTGCTATGGTGGCTTGGCTCATCACCTTCTATGTACTATCGCAGCAAAGACGGCTCGATCGCGATATTTTACAAGGGATCAAGCGCGGTCAGTTTTTCCTTGTTTACCAGCCAGTCATTCATTCAGAGACTCAGCTGCCCGGGGGATTTGAAGCGCTGATTCGTTGGAAACACCCTAAACTCGGGTTGGTTCCACCAGACGAATTTATTCCCTACTGTGAATCCGAAGGGCTTATCGATCGTTTGACCCAGCACATTATGGAGCTGGCGGCTCAAGACGCGCATCGACTGATCGATTTCGTGCCCAAAGGCACCAAGTTAGGACTGAATATTTCTCCTCTACACATGACGTTAGACAGTTTTAAAGCTGACGTGCGCCATTTCCTCGATTTGATGCCCACCGAGCATTTCATTCCGTTGTTCGAAATTACCGAACGCAGCATGGTGCAAGACGGCGGCGCTGAGAAAATTTTCGATTGGCTGCACGCGTGTGGCATTGAACTGGCCATCGACGATTTCGGCACCGGCCACAGCGCACTGATTTATCTCCAGCGCTACAAAATTGATTATTTAAAAATAGACCGCGGTTTTGTGAACTCTATCGGCTTAGAAACCGTCACCGCGCCGGTTTTAGATGCGGTTCTGGAATTAGCACAAAAGTTGAAGCTACAAATCGTTGCCGAAGGGATAGAAACGGAGGAGCAGGCCGAATATCTGCGCCAACGCCACGTAGATTATTTACAGGGTTATCTCTTCTGCCGCCCTCTTCCGTTGGAACAACTGTGCGATTACTATCAGCAGCACGTCAACGGTAAATTGGTCTGAATTGCGTCGTTTTGCAAAGAACTTAGAACAAAAAGTGCAATGAATTGAAACTTTTATCCCTTGCTTGGCATAACATTGCTATTCTTGGTACATCCGCAGGGTTGCGGAGCATTTAATGGCGTAAAACGCGATAGCCGCATAGTCATAGTTGTGCCGCGTAGCCATTGTTGACCTGATTGATATGTCATATATACCTAGAGCATTCTAGGCGTTAAGCAGGAGCTAACACATTCATGTACTCGCGCCTTCTAAAGACCTTGTGCACGGTGGTCCCCATTGTGGCCGCCTTCAGTTTCAACCTTCGCGCAGACGTCATTAACGAAAGCTACGCTTTTGCTATTTTAGGCGAGCCCAAATACAGCAGTGACTTCACTCACTTCGACTATGTCAATCCCGCTGCTCCCAAGGGCGGCGATATTACGCTTTCTGCGCTGGGCACCTACGACAGCTTCAATAGTTATGCCTCACGTGGCCACCCGGCGGTGCGTGCTAACCAGCTGTACGACACGCTGTTTACCAATTCAGCGGATGAAATAGGCAGCTACTATCCGCTGATTGGCGAAACCGTACGCTATGACGACAAATTCAGTTGGGCAGAAGTTAACATTAACGCCGACGCACGTTTCCAAGACAATACCCCGATCACCGCACAGGACGTCCAATTCAGCTTTAATAAATTTATGACCGAAGGCGTACCGCAATATCGGAGTTATTACCAAGGCGTAAAAGTTAAGGCGATTTCTCGATTAACCGTACGCTTTGAGCTTCCCAAGCCCGACAAAGAGATGATGCTCAGCCTGATTGGCGGCTTAAAGGTGATGCCAGAAAGTTTCTGGAAAAATCACAAATTATCCGAGCCACTCAATACGCCACCGCTCGGCAGCGGCCCGTACCGTATTTCTGATTATCGCCTCGGTCAGTTTGTCACCTATTCGCGGGTCACCAACTATTGGGCGGCAAATTTGCCGGTCAACCGTGGGCAATATAATTTCGACACCATTCGCTACGACTATTATTTGGATGACAAAGTGGCCTTAGAGGCTTTCAAAGCGGGCGCTTTTGATTTCCGCATGGAGACGTCACCCAAGAATTGGGCAACACAGTATAGCGGCGGAAACTTTGCCAAAAACTACATTGTTAAATCCGACGAAACCAACCAGTCGGCACAGGATACACGCTGGCTAGCCTTCAATACCCAACGTCCTATTTTTGCCGACAGGCGAGTGCGTGAGGCGATTTCGTTGGCGTTTGATTTTGAGTGGATGAATAAGGCGCTGTATTACGACGCCTATCAGCGCACTAACAGCTACTTCCAAAATACCCAGTATGCCGCCCGTGGTTATCCTGATTCGGCTGAACTAGCGTGGCTTGCGCCGCTGAAAGGCAAAATTCCGGCGGAAGTGTTCAATCAGGTTTACCAGCCTGCCGCCACCGACGGCAGCGGCAACGACCGCGAAAACCTGCTGAAAGCGACCAAACTGTTAGAAGACGCGGGTTGGACAATCAAAGATCAACGCTTAGTTAACAAAGTCACGGGAAAACCCTTCGCCTTTGAGCTGCTACTGCCAAGCAGCAGCAATTTCCAATATGTGATGCCGTTTAAACACAATTTGGAAAAGCTCGGTATTACGCTGAACCTGCGTGAAGTTGATACCTCGCAATACAGCAACCGCGTTCGTTCTCGTGATTTTGATATGTTCCCTACCGTATACGGCGGCATGAACTATCCCGATCCTTCGCTGAAAATTCTCTGGCGCTCAGACTACATCAGCTCAACGTGGAACAGCGCGGGCGTGCAAGATCCCGCGGTTGATAGCCTGATTGATAGCATCATTAGCCATCAAGGCCAGCCAGACGCCCTACTCTCACTCGGGCGCGCATTAGACCGCGTACTGACATGGAATTACTACATGCTGCCCATGTGGTATTCCAACCATGACCGCATTGCCTACTGGGATAAATTCTCGATGCCGGCTCTACGTCCGGCATACGATCTCGGCTTTGATACATGGTGGTATGACATCAACCGCGCGGCGAATCTACCGCAACAACGGCGTTAAGAGGTGTTCTGATGACCGCTTATCTTATTCGCCGTTTGCTTCTGATCATTCCCACTCTGTGGGCCATCATCACCATTAATTTTTTTATCGTGCAAATTGCCCCCGGTGGCCCGGTTGATCAGGCCATCGCCAATATCGAAATGGGGCAAAACGCCGGTTTTGGTGCCGGTGGTGGCGCGCATGTCGGCGCCGCACACACAGGCATTGCCGCCAGCAACGTGGGTGAAGGCCAATATCGTGGCGCTCGAGGCCTCGATCCCCAGATTATTGCTGAAATTGAAAAGCGCTTTGGCTTCGACAAACCGCTCCACCAGCGTTACTTCGATATGCTGTGGAACTACATTCGCTTTGATTTCGGCGATAGCCTGTTTCGTGGCGGCTCCGTAATGTCGCTGGTTAAACAAAGCCTGCCGGTGTCCGTCTCCCTCGGGTTATGGAGCACTTTAATCATTTATCTGGTGTCGATACCGCTGGGTATTCGCAAAGCCGTTCACAACGGTTCTCGATTCGATACCTGGAGCAGTACGCTGATCATTATCGGCTACGCTATTCCTGCATTTTTATTTGCCATCATGCTGATTGTGCTGTTTGCTGGCGGTAGCTATTGGGATTGGTTCCCCCTGCGTGGCTTAGTTTCCAGCAATTTCAGCTCGCTATCGTGGTATGACAAAATCACCGATTATCTCTGGCATATCACGTTGCCAGTGCTTGCCACCGTCATCGGCGGTTTCGCCAGTTTAACCATGCTAACCAAAAACTCTTTTTTGGATGAAGTACGCAAACAATATGTGGTTACCGCGCGCGCCAAAGGGCTAGATGACAAAAAAATCCTTTATCGCCATGTGTTCCGCAACGCCATGCTGCTGGTCATCGCTGGCTTTCCAGCTACTTTCATCAGTATGTTTTTCACCGGTTCGCTGCTCATCGAAGTGATGTTTTCGCTTAACGGTTTAGGATTGCTGGGCTATGACGCTATTTTACAGCGTGATTATCCAGTGATGTTCGGCACGCTGTATATCTTCACCCTGCTGGGATTACTGCTGAATATCATCAGCGACATCACCTACACGTTGGTCGACCCACGTATTGACTTCGAGGCTCGCCACTGATGAAACTCAACCCAATCAATCAGGCGCGCTGGCAGCGTTTTAAAACCAATCGCCGTGGCTATTGGTCCATGTGGATCTTCCTGCTGGTTTTTATCATGAGCTTAGGCTCAGAGCTGATCGCCAACGACAAGCCGCTTCTGCTGCGTTATGACCAACACTGGTACGCGCCTTTCTTGGTCAACTATCCTGAAACCACGTTCGGTGGCGATTTCAAAACCGCTACCGATTATCAAGATCCGCTGATCCGCAGCAATATTGAGCAACATGGCTGGGCAATTTGGGCGCCGATTCGTTACAGCTACAACAGCATTAATTTTGCCACCGAGGTGCCATTTCCTTCTCCGCCGTCTGCTCAGCACTGGCTCGGCACCAATGAGAACGGCAACGATATTTTAGCCCAGGTGCTGTACGGACTCCGAGTTTCTATTTTATTTGGCCTGATGCTGACGGTGCTTTCTAGCGTGATTGGTATTACCGTGGGTGCCACGCAGGGCTTTTACGGCGGAAAAGTCGACCTTATCGGGCAGCGTTTTATTGAAGTCTGGTCAGGCATGCCAACCTTATTCCTGATTATTTTGCTCTCCAGCGTGGTTCAGCCTAACTTTTGGTGGCTGCTGGCAATCACGGTGATTTTTGGCTGGATGGGGTTAGTCGGCGTGGTGCGTGCAGAGTTTTTACGCACGCGAAATTTCGATTATATCCGTGCCGCCCGCGCCATGGGGGTGAGCGATCGTACCATCATGCTGCGCCATATGCTGCCTAATGCGATGGTCGCAACGCTGACGTTTTTACCGTTTATTCTGTGCGGCGCCATTACCACCCTCACCTCACTCGATTTTTTAGGCTTCGGCTTGCCTACAGGCTCTCCATCGCTCGGCAGTTTACTGCTGCAAGGTAAAAATAACCTGCAGGCGCCTTGGCTTGGCATTACCGCATTTGCCGTGCTGGCCATTTTGTTGTCGTTGCTGATCTTTATGTTCGAAGCGGTACGTGACGCTTTCGACCCATCGAAGGTGAATTGATATGGCTAAACATTCACAACCCCCACTGCTCAGCATTCGCGATCTGAACATTTGTTTTCGCAGCGGTGAAGTGACACGTCCGGTGGTTAACGGCGTTTCGCTTGAGATCAACGCAGGAGAAACGCTCGCCTTGGTTGGGGAGTCAGGCTCAGGAAAAAGCGTGACCGCGCTGTCTATTTTGCGGTTGCTTTCATCGCCTCCCGCCGAATATCCACAAGGCGATATTCTGTTTAACGGCCAATCCTTGCTGCATGCCACAGAACCCTACTTACGCAGCGTACGTGGCAATGAAATTGCCATGATTTTTCAAGAGCCGATGGTTTCCCTCAATCCCTTACACAGCATCGAGAAACAGCTGGCTGAAGTGCTTTCTTTGCATCGAGGCATGCGTCGAACTCAGGCACGCGCGGAAATCCTTCGCTGCTTAGAGCGAGTTGGGATCCGTTCACCAGAAAAGCGCCTTAACGATTATCCACACCAGCTTTCCGGCGGCGAACGTCAGCGCATCATGATTGCGATGGCGATTTTAACCCGCCCTAAACTGTTGATTGCCGATGAACCCACCACCGCGCTGGATGTTTCCGTGCAGGCGCAAATTTTAGAACTGCTGGCAGAGCTCAAGCAGGAGCTTAATATGGGGATGCTGTTTATCACCCATAACCTCAACATTGTGAAGCGCTTAGCCGATCGCGTAGCCGTTATGCATGATGGCAACATTGTGGAAATCGGAGAATGCCAGTCGCTGTTTGCCGCCCCGCAGCATCCCTACACCAAACAATTGCTTGATGCTATTCCCTCGGGCGATCCTGTTGCGCTCCCGCAGCCAACGCAAACGCTGCTGGAAGTGAAAGATCTCAGCGTACGCTTTCCTATTCGGCAAGGCATTCTGCGCCGCACGGTCGGCTACAACGCTATTGTTAATCAGCTTAATTTCACGCTACGTCGCGGTGAAAGCTTAGGCTTAGTGGGCGAGTCTGGCTCAGGTAAAAGCACCACAGGGCTGGCTTTGTTACGCTTGCTTCCCTCACAGGGAGAGATTTGGTTTGAGGGCACGCCGCTGCATCAGTTGAATTTAAAACAGCTTCAGCCTTATCGCAGCCAGATTCAAGTGGTGTTCCAAGATCCCTACTCGGCGCTGAACCCGCGTTTAAACGTGCAGCAAATCATTGCCGAAGGGTTGCAGGTCCATCAGAAGCTCAGCGCGCAGGAACGGGAACAGCGCGTGATTAGCGCCATGACCGAGGTGGGGCTCGATCCTGAAACGCGCCACCGCTACCCAACAGAGTTTTCTGGCGGACAGCGTCAGCGTATTGCGATTGCGCGCGCGCTTATTCTTGAGCCGCGTTTGTTGATACTGGATGAGCCCACCTCATCGTTAGACAGATCGGTACAGGCGCAGATTTTAGCCCTGCTGAAAAATCTTCAGCAACGCCATCAGCTCACCTATCTGTTCATCAGCCACGATTTACAGGTCGTTCGCTCGCTGTGCCATCAGGTGATGGTGATGCGTAATGGAAAAGTGATTGAGCACGGAGATTGCGCTGAGGTCTTTGCTCGCCCCGCACAAGATTACACTCGGCAGCTGCTAGCATTTGCAGACACGCCGTGACTGGAAAAATAGGCAAGTTGATTTAAACACCGGCAGCCTGATGGGCGTGCCGGTATTCTGCTCTAAGCGCCTTTCAACGATCAGAACGGATACTGGGCGACAATCGGTTCAGCGATAGCTACACCGACGTTTTTTAGGCGACACATCGCCGCACTTTCATCTTCAAGATGAACAAATAGACAAGGTTCACCGTCAAGCTCAACGACAGAGCAGTTTACCTGCATCTCTTGTAAAGACTGATTCAGACGTTTCATGATTTGCCAAGCTGCTTCTCCCTCTTCACTCAGGAGCTTCAGGCCAATCAAACTATTATTATCAATAGCGTTATTATCGATAACAGTATTATTAACGTCCGTATTCTCAGCGCCAGTCGTTTTCGCCAAATAAATGGGTTCAACCTGCACACCGGTGAGCCCTGATGACCAGCGGTAGCTCTGAGGCAACCGGTGGACTATCGAAAGCTGGAAACTATTCACATTTTTACCCTGATTAAAAACTAACTACAATTTTTTCACAAAAAACTCACATCGTAAACCACAGATCGCACTATTTAGGCTATTTGATGACTTAATCGTCATTTTATTGTGGTTTTGTTTATTACATTTCGGTAACACCGAAGTAAAAACGACCGAAACAACGATCAATCTGGCACTACCCCATTTTTTCTTCAGAAATACCACGATGGGAGGAACTTCTGCTGCTGCGGTTATATGTATACTTTTCTCTTTATTACCACAACCATTTTTGTTTCATTTTAATTACTTTGTCGTATTTTTCAATTTACATAAGAAATACAATAACTCCCTGAATCTCGATCAAAGAAATTAGCTAATCATTTGTTTTAAAACAATATTAATTAATAGGTTAATAATTAATAGTTTTAATGTTTTCTTTGTTTTTAAGGGTTTCTATCTGTTTTGGTAAAAAATACTGTTAACGAAATGAAAAACCCATCACAAAATCGCACGAAAAATATAGTTAGCATGATTATGTTTTCATAGGAATTTATAATTTAGGAAAGCGTTTGCTTTTATTTGTATGACAGACGTTTGCGAGGATGAATATTAATGGGAAAACATGTAGTAATGGCGTTCGCTGCTCTGCTGGGCAAACCAAACGGCAGTAAATAAAGGTGGCGACAGGGTTACTTGAGATTTTCGTTTGGCACGATAGCTTGCTGCGCTACCGACTGGATTTTCCACTTCCCTTTCTCCTTCACCATACAGTCAATGACCGTGTGGGACATATCTTTCCCATAAGCAACGTAAACATTCAGGCAAACCGGATCGAGATCGGAAGAAACCACGGTGACATTTTTCGGCCAATCAGCCCCAATGTCTTGTGAACGAGTAAAAAAGTCGGCGTCATAGAATTCATCATCGCTATTCACTGCCTTATGCAGCTTTCCCAACGTCTCTGCGGTTACGTATTCACTCATTTCTGGGCTACGATTTCCTAGCAGCGGATAGACATCTTTTTCAATCTGTTGCAGATACCATTTATTGAATTCTAGAGCCGCCTTTGTGGCGTTGTTAATATCGCTGACAGCAAAGACGGGTGAAGAAATAAAAAATAGTAATATCAATAATCTACTCATGTCATCCCTGTGAGTTTTTTATTTGAACGTTTTGTTCCACGGATACGAAACCGAGGCAAAATACCTAAGCTGCCTGTACGGCAGTGAACGGTGTGTTGCGTTGTGTTTCCATACCGACTATTTTCTAAGCTGCCTGTACGGCAGTGAACTCACGTCAGTTAAATACGGCGTTCCTGATGTTTTTCTAAACTGCCTGTACGGCAGTGAACCGGACTAATAGCCGCGTTAGGTAAAACAACTTTTTCTAAGCTGCCTGTACGGCAGTGAACTTTGAATGCATACGGCGAGGCTGGAATATGTGTTTCTAAGCTGCCTGTACGGCAGTGAACATGGTGTCAGCGGTTCGTCTCTGTGGCCATTTTTTCTAAGCTGCCTGTACGGCAGTGAACACCATTGGTCCGAGAAACTTGCGATGGGTGCTTTTCTAAGCTGCCTGTACGGCAGTGAACTTCGCTTGCTCAAAACAAATGACTAATATTTTTTTCTAAGCTGCCTGTACGGCAGTGAACCGCAAGCTTACGGCCCGCCGGTGACTCAGCCGTTTCTAAGCTGCCTGTACGGCAGTGAACTTCAATTAAAGCCGACATACCATCATGAGTTATTTCTAAGCTGCCTGTACGGCAGTGAACGCAAATTCAATCCTACCGAAATTAAGAGAGGCTTTCTAAGCTGCCTGTACGGCAGTGAACGCGCGGACCATACGCCAATGCAGATAGGGCATTTTCTAAGCTGCCTGTACGGCAGTGAACGCTGCGAGCCATCTAAAAATACAGCGCCTACCTTTCTAAGCTGCCTGTACGGCAGTGAACGTTATTACGATTGCATTAAAGATCGCATGGTTTTTCTAAGCTGCCTGTACGGCAGTGAACATGATGCGCGATTTGGACGCACTGCGTTTCATTTTCTAAGCTGCCTGTACGGCAGTGAACTCCTACAGCTGAAGAATGCGCGGGCTTTGATTTTTCTAAGCTGCCTGTACGGCAGTGAACAAGGTTTACTGGCAGTATCGCCACCCAGAGACTTTCTAAGCTGCCTGTACGGCAGTGAACAACATCGCAAAGCGGCTTGAGTATTTTTTGTTTTTCTAAGCTGCCTGTACGGCAGTGAACTTGCTAAACTTCGAGGTGTGGAGGTTGGTACTTTTCTAAGCTGCCTGTACGGCAGTGAACAAACCTACATCCGGTACCGCATCACAGATACATTTCTAAGCTGCCTGTACGGCAGTGAACTAACAGAGTTATACCGTTGTGACTTTCATGATTTTCTAAGCTGCCTGTACGGCAGTGAACGGCATACATGGGCGAGCTGGTTAGTTCAAGCTTTTCTAAGCTGCCTGTACGGCAGTGAACCGTATGTATCCGCAACAACAATCATTTCACCGTTTCTAAGCTGCCTGTACGGCAGTGAACTTACTTCTGCTTGAGTTTCCTACCGCGCCAGCAGTTTCTAAGCTGCCTGTACGGCAGTGAACTTACTTTGTATTCGCCGACTTCACGAATGGCATTTCTAAGCTGCCTGTACGGCAGTGAACCTGTCCCAGAGAATTACCGCAGGCCACTGATATTTCTAAGCTGCCTGTACGGCAGTGAACTTGTTCGAAGAGGCATGCCTGCGCTGGATAGATTTCTAAGCTGCCTGTACGGCAGTGAACTGTAAGGAGTGGAATATGGCTTTAGGGCGTGTTTTCTAAGCTGCCTGTACGGCAGTGAACTGTAGAATATTCGTATAAAGCTTCGAATAATCAGATCTGTAACTCATTTTTCACTGCATTACCCTTTTTTATCTTCGTGATAAACTATTACATAAAATCAAAGGGTTATAAATAGGCGAAAAAAAAGGGTTCGTGGAAGCTTATCGTATTTAGGGGAATCGCTAGAGAGTGGCGTTCGGATCACACAGGAAAGATGGGGGCAGATTAACGCTTTCAGCTCATCTGAGCCCTACATTGCTAGCGCTCTGCAAACAGGCAAACATATGTCTGTTGCATATGCCAAATAAAGAGCGGCGATTGCTAATGGCCTCCCCGCCTATTTTTATCAGCGGGGAGCCAAAGCGCTTAGGCGGGATCGATACGGTTGCTAGCCTTAGCAGGTCTAGAGGCATACAGGAACAGCATCATGGCAGCAAAGATACACAGGAACATGGAGCTTACCATCGGCCATTCGCTTCGTGCAGAAGCAAGCGCCAGTAGCGTTCCCACTACGGCACCGAGGCTAAAGCGCAGCGTTCCTGCCAGCGAGGATGCGGTTCCTGCCATATGCGGGAAATCGTCCAAGATCACCGCCATCGCGTTAGATGTGATCATGGCGATACAGCCAACATAGGCGGCGACGCCAATTACCAGCGACCAAAAACCTAAGTCCAGCATGGCGGTAATGACCAACCAGATGCCCATCACGAACTGCACCAGCAGACCAAAACGCAGCATGTTGATCGCGCCAAAACGACGCACGTTGCGGCTATTAATCAGCGTCATAATGAACAAGAAAACGATATTTAGCGCAAAGTAATAGCCGAAATGCTGCGGCGATACGCCGTTCAGATCGATATACACAAATGGCCCCGCGCTGAGGAACGAGAACATCCCTGCAAAAGAGAAGCCACTGGCTAACATGTAACACAGCACGCGTTTATGACGAAACAACGAGGCAAAATTCCCCAGCGTCGTGCGTAAGCGGAACTTTTGCCGTTTCTCTTTGGGTAGCGTTTCTTTGATGAAAATCGCCACCAGCACGGTACCCAACAGCGCCGCACCCGCCATCGCCCAGAAAATCGCATGCCAGCTAAACCAAATCAGCAGCGCCCCGCCCATAATCGGTGCAAGCAACGGCGCAATGGTCATCACCAGCACCACAAACGACATCATGCGCGCAAAATCATCCTTGGTGAACATGTCACGCATCAGCGCATTAATCACCACGCTGGCGGCCGCAGCGGCTAAACCGTGGATTAAACGCATCACAATCAGCTGATCGACCGACTGCGCCATCGCACACGCAGCACCCGCCAAGGCGAAGAACAACGTGCCATACATAATGACCGGTTTACGCCCAATGCTATCGGCCATGGGGCCGTAAAGCATTTGTCCAAATGCAAAGCCCAGCGTGTAGGCGCTGAGCGTCATCTGTACATCACCACTCGGCACACCAAATTGTTCGGCAATCACCGGCATACTCGGCAAATACATGTCGATAGCCAACGGCATCAACATTGATAACAAACCGAGGATCAGGATCAACCCAAGATGGGAACTACGGGGTGTCTGCACGCAGCATCTTCCTTTTTAATCAAAAAGTTATACCCAAAATAGTTGGCATTGTGTCACGGCGGCCAACGCGTGCCGCCAACACAGAAACAACGTTAAGTATGACGGGTAATTAATCTTTCGCTAACAGTTCAGCAGGCAAACCTACGCTGGCGATCTCTTCCTCGGTCAGAGGACGATATTCACCCGGTTCTAAATCTTCATCCAACACGATGTCGCCGATACGCTCACGGTGCAGTTCCACCACGCGGTTACCCACTGCGGCAAACATACGTTTTACCTGATGATAGCGGCCTTCGCTGATCGTCAAACGCACCACGTTGGCATCTAGCTGCTCAAGCGTGGCAGGCTTGGTGAGATCTTTTTCGCCGTGCAACTGCACGCCCTGAGCAAACTGCTCGGCGGTATCATCTGCCAGCGGATGTTCCAGCGTCACTAAATAGGTTTTATCGCACTGGTGTTTTGGCGATGTAATACGGTGTGACCACTGGCCATCGTCGGTCAGCAGCACCAGACCCGTGGTGTCCAGATCCAGTCGCCCTGCCGCGTGCAGTTTCTCCGCTAACGGTTCTTCGATGAAGTAAAGGATCGTTGAATGATCGGGATCGTCAGTGGAGCACACATAGCCCTCAGGCTTATGCAGCATGAAATAACGCGGGCCGTGGATCTGTTCCAGCACCTGACCATCAAAGGCCACTTCTTGTTCTGGGGTGAGCTTATGCGCACCACTTTTTACAACTTCGCCGTCTACAGTGACGCGTTTAGCACGCAGTTCTCGGGCGATCAGCGCACGGCTGATACCTAACTGCTGAGATAAAAACTTGTCCAGTCGCATGGAACCTGCTTTGTATTTCTATAAGAATCGGAGGGTTTCATTGTGCGCACGCAGCATGGCTGTCTGAATAAAAAGACGGCCTGAATATCTGGGCATCGTTTGGAAACCAAAGAAGAACCGCGGATTATAGCGACTCTTCACCCTCACGCCTATCCTAAGCGTAGTTTAATTCAACCTATTCGGCGCAAAGCCCAAGCGAGTTTGTTTGCTTGGCGATAAGTTAGCCAGCAGCCTGAATTGCTAAACGACGCTACCCAGCGTCATGCGGTATAATGACGCCCTTCATCGAACATTAATCACAGG
Organism: Hafnia sp. CBA7124; assembly: GCF_002355555.1. Taxonomy (NCBI): domain Bacteria; kingdom Pseudomonadati; phylum Pseudomonadota; class Gammaproteobacteria; order Enterobacterales; family Hafniaceae; genus Hafnia; species Hafnia sp. CBA7124. Next base: position 2,795,722 of record NZ_AP017469.1, read on the forward strand.
AATTACTCAGATGTCATCTATTCACGGTCATGAAGTTTTAAACATGATGATTGAGTCTGGCGAACAATTTTCAACCGAAAGTCTGGTTGCCAGCATCGAACAACGTTTTGGCGCCGATGCCCGTTTCCATACGTGCTCGCAGCAGGATTTAACGGCCGCTCAGTTGGTGGAATTCTTAGCATCTCGCGGCAAATTTATTCCTAGCGACAGTGGTTTCAATACCCACAGCAGCAAAATCTGCCAGCACTGATTATATTGTTGATGACATATTAATGGCCTTTACTCTTCGTCCTTATCAGCGTGAGGCGGTGGAAGCCACCATCGCGCATTTTAGAAAACACCAAGAGCCTGCGGTTATTGTCTTGCCTACCGGAGCGGGAAAGAGCTTGGTGATTGCTGAGTTGGCGAAAATTGCGCGTGGCCGCGTTCTAGTGTTAGCCCACGTGAAAGAGCTGGTGGCGCAAAACCACAGTAAATATTGTGCCTATGGTTTAGAGGCCGATATTTTTTCAGCCGGTTTACAGCAAAAAGAGAGCAGCGGAAAAGTGGTGTTTGGCAGCGTGCAGTCGGTGGCGCGCAATCTTCCGCTGTTTGACGGCGAATTTTCGCTGCTGATCGTGGATGAATGCCACCGCATCAGCGACAGCGATGACAGCCAGTATCAGCAAATCCTTCAGCATTTACGTAATAATAATCCGAAGCTGCGCTTATTAGGGCTAACGGCAACCCCCTATCGTCTGGGCAAAGGCTGGATTTATCAGTATCACTATCACGGCATCACGCGTGGCGATAGCAACAGCCTATTTCGTGACTGTATTTACGAATTGCCGCTGCGCTATATGATTAAAAACAAATTTTTGGTCCCGCCGGAACGATTAGACATGCCGGTAGTGCAATACGATTTCAGCCGATTAGAACCGAGCAGCAATGGGCTATTTCGCGAAGTCGATCTCAACCGCGAATTAAAAGATCAACAGCGCATAACGCCGCATATCGTTAGCCAAATCATGGAATTTGCCGCCACGCGTAAAGGCGTGATGATTTTCGCCTCCACCGTTGAGCACGCGCGCGAAATCCACGGCTTGCTGCCGCCGGAACAGGCCGCGCTCGTCAGTGCCGAAACGCCGGGCGACGAACGTGACGCCATCATTAATGCGTTTAAGCGCCAAGAGCTGTTATATCTGGTGAACGTTGCCGTGCTCACCACCGGATTTGATGCGCCCCATGTCGATCTCATCGCCATTTTGCGGCCCACCGAATCCATCAGCCTGTATCAACAAATTGTTGGTCGCGGCCTGCGATTATCGCCGGGCAAAACGGATTGTTTGATCCTCGATTACGCAGGAAATCCACACGATCTATTTACCCCGGAAGTCGGGACCACCAAACCGCACAGCGACAGCCAACCGGTACAGGTATTTTGTCCAGGCTGTGGTTTTGCCAACACGTTCTGGGGTAAAACCACGGAAAATGGCGATATTATCGAGCACTATGGCCGCCGCTGTCAGGGCTGGCTAGAAGACGATGAAGGTGGACGCGAGCAGTGTGACTATCGTTTTCGCTTTAAAACCTGCCCGCACTGCGGCGCGGAAAATGACATTGCGGCACGCCGCTGCCATCAATGCAATCAGGTGTTAGTCGATCCCGACGACATGCTGAAAGAAGCGTTGAAACTCAAAGACGCCTTGGTGCTACGCTGTGGCGGTATGCAGCTTCAGCATGGGGAAGATGACAAAGGCGAGTGGCTGTCAATCACCTATTACGACGAAGACGGTGCTGACGTGAGCGAGCGTTTCCGTCTTAACACGCCCGCTCAGCGTACCGCATTTATGCAGCTATTCCTCCGGCCGCACCTGCGCGCGCCCGGCATTGAGCTGGTCTGGAAAAAGGCGACAGACATCGTGGCGCAGCAAGATAAACTGCGTTATCCCGATTTTGTTGTCGCCCGAATGAAAGGCCGGTTTTGGCAGATCAGACAAAAAGTTTTCGATTATCAAGGGCGCTATCGCAAAGCCGATTCTCTCAGCGGTTAGGCGTTGCAACAATGAGCGGGCAGATATATTTGCCGTAAGCCCCGTATTTCGTTAGAATGCCGCCCGCTTTTACTATTAAAAGCAGAATCTCCTGCCTGTTGCTGGGTCGCCTGTAACAGGTCTAAATTTTATATAGAGATACAATTATGTTCACTATTGAAGCAACTGCACGTAAAGAGCAGGGTAAGGGTGCGAGCCGCCGCCTGCGTACTTCTGGTAAGTTCCCTGCTATCGTTTATGGCGGAAACCAAGAGCCAGTAGCCGTAGAAATCGATCACGACACTACTTGGAACATGCAAGAGAAAGAAGGCTTTTACGAACAAGTAATCGCTCTGATGATCGACGGCAAAGAAACCAAAGTTAAGGTTCAAGCTGTTCAGCGTCACCCGTTCAAACGTAAACTGACTCACGTTGACTTCGTTCGCGCTTAATCGCCGACTGAATCACGTTTGTTTGAATAAAACGTTTTGAAATAGAAAACGCCGCAATTGCGGCGTTTTTTTTTGTCTGTAATTCAGCGTGAAAGATTAATTTCCACCGCCGCTACGGCGCTGTAGCTGGTCACGCAAATTCGGCGGCGTGCCTTTAATGGTCAGCGTATCCGTCGCCGGATCCCAGAAAATACGTTCGCCCAGCAGCATCGCATCGAAATTGATGGTCAAACCACCGCCGCTGCCCGCCATTTTAGTGAGCTGACGCAGCGTGCTACGATCGGCTGGGAAGCTTTCTTCCAAATCATAGCCCTGCTCTACGGTAAACTGCTGGAAATCTTTTTCGCCTACGGCCGGAATTTCTTTCGCTAACGCTTCCAGTTCAATTTCTTCGCCGGCCTGCAATTGTCCATTACAGTAGCTATATACCTGCTGGCGATAGGCCTGACGCTCGTTCTTATCGAGCTGACCTTCGGCGCAATAATCATCAACCGCTTGCAACAGGCCACGGTTTTGCGCTTTGGCGTCCAAACCTTCGCTGGCTGCCAAGAAGTCCATAAAGAAGTCAGAAACTTTTCGCCCGACTCGACCTTTCAGGAAGGTTAAGTAACGGTGAGATTCAGGATTCGTTTCCCATTCGGTCAAATCGACACGCGCCACGATATCGGCACGCATAATGTCCAGATAGTGGGTGCTGCTGATATCCAACTCTTCATTAACACGCATGCTGCTACAGCTGTTAAGCACCGCAATCAGCAAATATTCTACCGCCAGATAGCGATATTGGCAGAACAGCACCACGCCACCGTCGGCAAACGGATATTTTGCCAGCTCGTCACGCAGACGGCCGGTTGCTGCACGGCTGAACGCCAGAAAATCTTCGTTGCCACGGCGATAGTTACGTAATGCCTCTGCTAACTCGCTCTCTTCGGAGAAGGTGCCATAGGCTTTACTTTTTGCGCTATACACACGGTGCAGCTCGGCCATCATCTCTTCTACTGCGGCATTTTTTGCCAGCAAAGAGTCACGCAGCACCACGTCTAGCTGTTGTTCGTCGCGTTTAACCAACTGATGCAACGCAATCTGTTCGAGATCCAGACTCATTTTTTTCTTCTCCCCTTTCGCCTCGGACACATTTGATGGCGTATTCAAACACTGTTGATACCCGCTCGCAAGCAGCCATCGCATATTGATGAATTCAATGGTGAGAGCTAAGGTATAATCAATAACGCAACAAACGTATAAAAGAGCGGAAAATCACGCGTCTATACGGTAAGATATGGCACTTTGTCAGTCTGAGAAGCTTAATTCTATGCCACAATCATCCCGTTACAGTGACGAACACGTTGAACAACTGCTCAGTGAGCTGGCCAACGTACTGGAATCGCACCACACGCCAAACGATCTTTCTTTGATGGTTTTGGGCAATATGGTCACGAATCTAATTAACACCAGCATCGCACCCGCTCAGCGCCGTGCTATTGCGCGCTCTTTTGCTGAAGCTCTACAGGCTTCGATTCGGGAAGATAAAGCCCATTAATTTTTGCTCGGACGTATAGACATACTTTTATGGTGACAAACCGTCAGCGATACCGTGAAAAAGTTTCCCAGATGATCAGCTGGGGGCATTGGTTCGCTCTGTTTAATATTCTGCTCGGTCTGCTTTTGGGCAGCCGTTATCTGTTTGTCGCCGATTGGCCATCCTCATTGTTTGGTCGTGTCTATGCGATGATCAGCTGGTTAGGGCACTTTAGCTTTATTGGCTTTGCTGCCTATCTGCTGATCATTTTCCCGCTCACGTTTGTGGTGATGTCGCAGCGATTGCTGCGCTTTCTTTCTGCCGCGCTGGCGACCGCAGGGCTAACGCTACTGTTGGTTGATGCAGAAGTGTTCACCCGTTTCCACCTCCATCTTAATCCGGTGGTGTGGGAGTTGGTCGTTAACCCCGATCAAGGTGAGCTGGCGCGCGATTGGCAGCTCATGTTTATCTGCGTGCCGGTCATTTTTCTCGTCGAAATGCTGTTTGGTACTTGGAGCTGGCAGAAACTACGTAGCCTCAATCGGCAGAAATTTGGCAAGCCGTTAGCCGGTTTGTTTATTACCGCGTTTTTCGCATCTCATCTCATCTACATCTGGGCCGATGCTAATTTCTATCGCCCAATAACCATGCAACGCTCCAATCTTCCGCTCTCATATCCAATGACAGCGCGTCGTTTCTTGGAAAAGCATGGTCTATTGGATGCCCAAGAGTTCCAGAACAAGTTAACGCAAACGGGCAGCCCTGAAGCGGTATCCGTTGAATATCCGCTCAATAAGCTGAGCTTTGCCGATAAAGGTGCAGGCTACAACCTGCTGGTGATTGCGGTCGATGGTCTACGTGCTGACGATCTCAAGCAAGATTTACCGCAGCTTGCTGCCTTCGGTAACGATAATCTCGAATTCACCCAGCATTACAGCTCAGGGAATAATCTGGATAACGGGCTCTTTGGTCTGTTCTATGGCATCTCACCATCTTATCTCGAAGGTATTCTGGCGGGACGTAAGCCATCGGCGTTAATCAGCGCGCTCAGCCAGCAAAACTATCAGTTTGGCCTATTCTCCTCTGATGGTTTCAGCGCCCCACTCTATCGTCAGGCGCTACTGACTGATTTCTCGCTGCCTGCGCCAATTCGTCAAAGCGACGCGGCCACTACAAAACAGTGGCAACAGTGGCTATCAACCCAAACCACGCAGTCACCTTGGTTCTCATATGTGAATCTTAACGGCACGCGCAGCGCTCTGGCAGATGCCTCCCAGCACAAGCCTGAAGATTACATGGTGAGATATCAACGGGCAGCCGAAGGCGTAGATGGGCAGATCGCCGCCATACTTAATACGCTAAAACAGCGTGGTGAACTGGACAAAACCGTTGTGGTGATCACCGCAAGCCACGGCATTGAATTCAACGATAGCGGCAAAGGTGATTGGGGCTTCGGTACCAACTACAGCCGTTATCAGCTTCAGGTGCCATTGATTATTCACTGGCCAGGAACGCCTGCGCAAACCATCAACAAACTCACCAGCCATGAAGATGTGATGGCAACGCTGATGCAGCGCTTACTCCACGTTGACACCCGAGCCGTAGATTATACGCAGGGTGAAGATCTGTTCGCGCCAACGCGCAAACATAACTGGCTGGCGTTAGGTGATAGCAGCGAGTTGGTGATCGTTACGCCGAAAGAAACCGTCATTCTCGATAAGAATGGCCGCTATCGTACCTATGACGCTGACAATGAAGAGATGAAGGGCGAAAAACCGCAGCTCGCACTGTTGCTGCAGGTGCTGACGGATGTGAAGCGGTTCATTGCCAACTAAAATTGGCTAAAGCGCACACAATCACAACGCCATGCTCTTGAAAACCGTTGGGTTTTGAGTAGTATAAAGGCAGTTCGGCACGTAGCGCAGCCTGGTAGCGCACCGTCATGGGGTGTCGGGGGTCGGAGGTTCAAATCCTCTCGTGCCGACCAAATAATCCCAAGAAAACCAACCTATTATGGTTGGTTTTTTTATGTCTGAAATTAAATTAACACACCATGTCTAATCCAATACTCCCATAGCGACTGGCTTGCATATCGTTCAGGGCCATTCTCACAAACTCCTGAGTATTCTCCGGCAGGTTTTGTACGTCACTCCACATCAGCCCTGCGCACTTATCGGGTTCTTGGTTAATCGGTACGCCGTCAAAGCGTTCGGCTTCAAACCACAGATCGATATAAGTTCTTTCATCTGATTTGCGATGCAGTGTATACACCAGATTTAGCGCCGATGAGGGAATGACAATACCAATTTCTTCTTCGGCCTCACGTATCGCGGCAGTCAGCGCTGACTCTCCCTCTTCTACATGCCCTGCGGGTAAAGACCATTTGCCATCGTCAAATCCCGTATTTTTGCGCTGAAGCAGTAAAATACGTTGCTGCTGGCGAACAATAATATACACCGCCAGATAAGGTTGAAACTTAGACATCACCAACTCCCTCTGCGCTAAAAGCGTTATGGTAACAGCCTCTCACTGAGCTATATACCAATAGCCCACCACTTTTTGGCATGTTAAATCAAGATTGCTAGCTGTGTCATAACGCAAGCACACCACTTATGCTACGCTCCGCCCCTCAAAAATAACTAAGAGAGCTCCCATGCGCAAAATAACCATCGTCATGATCATCATGGCTGCCGCGGTATACGCATACAACTATATGTAACGTTGCTTTATGTAACGTAGCTTTGATGTAATGTGGTTTTGATTTGCTAATACGCTGGCGCTGCTTCCCTTGGCATCGCCCTTTACTCTCCCTTCACGCCTCTCGCCTTTTCATAATAAATCCCAGCGCTTTGCTCCTGATAGCCCATAATAAATTTCAATTGTTCTCTTAAATCTATTAGAGTTGCCGTCCCAAATTATTAGGCACATATCAATGATCGAGCTTACTGAAAAGAATGCGCAATCCCGAACGCTAACGCTGCATAACAGGCTAAAAGTCGCTGAGATCCGCGCCGTAAAAATGAATGTGAGCTGGTTGTTAAGCGTGCAAATCGCGTTTGTCTTATTTGTTTTTTGTCGCGAGTATTTTTACGTCAGTCATAACATTCCAGCGGCTCCCGTTATATCCACGGTGCTCGAACACGCGCTCATCGTGATCATGGCGATACTATGCGGTTACATGATCGTTTTACGTTTTACTCGCGTTTTGGAAAAACAGTTTAAGCCTGCCATGCTGGTCATCACGTTAAGCATTGGGGTGATATGGTGCTTTATTCTATCGCTGTTGTTCTACAGTGAATTTGGTCATCTTATTTTTGCGATTTCAACGCTGCTGATGCTGTCGTCATTGATTGCGCTCTATCCTTCATCGCACCACCTTTTTTTCGCCACTACGCCGATATGGGCCATCATCGTTGCACACGCGATGTTTTTTAGCGGCACCTTAAGCTTGGTTTATCTCGCAGGATATCTGGTCTTTGCCGTCTTGTTCGAAACCGGACGCCGACTATTACGCCGCTGGTTTGTGCTGGCGGTGATGCGTGAGCATCAAAATGTTCGGTTGGCCAATAAGCTCACGTTGATGTCGCAGCAAGATCCGCTTACGGCATTGGCTAATCGCCGCTATTTCGATCATGCATTACAGCGAGCTATTGAAGCCGCGACAAAAACGGCTCAACCCTTGTCTATTATCTTGATTGATGTCGATTACTTTAAAAAATATAACGACCGCTATGGCCACCAAGCGGGTGATTCATGCTTGACCCAATTAGCAAAATGCTTCCAACAGACCGTGCGTAACGCGCAGGATTTAGTGGGCCGCTATGGCGGTGAGGAGTTTATTATTTTACTGTCGGATCAGGATAAACACGCCGCAGAAAAGGTCGCTGAACGTCTTAAAATTTCCGTTTTCGCTTTAGCGCTACCTCACGATCAATCAGACGTTTCACCGTATGTTTCACTCAGCCAAGGCATAGCGCAGTGGCGCAATGGTATGGATGCAAAAACGCTGATCGAAAATGCCGACCGCGCGCTGTATCTGGCTAAACAGCAAGGACGCAATACCGCTCGTCTCGCACCATAAACAAAAAAGCCAACCCGAAGGTTGGCTTTTAGCACGCATTAAACGCAAGAATTACGCCGTGGTGGCTGGTTTCTTGTTGCCACGATACGGACGACGCTGCTGTGACGAAGGCGCATCACCACGGGCTTCAGGTTTACGACCTTCTCCCGCCGCACGGCGCTGGCCGCCGTTGTTGCTGCGTGGTTTCTCGCCTGAACGAGCACCATCGCGCGACTGACCATTACCTTGGCTGCGTCCCTGAGACTGACCGCGACCTTGGCCTTGCCCACGTCCCTGACCACGACCTTGGCTTTGACGGCCATTTTGAATCGGATCGGCTTTAATGCTTGGATCCGGCTCATAGCCTTCAATCGCAATGCGTGGGATCTCACGTTTCAGCAAACGTTCGATATCTCGCAGCAGCTTATGCTCATCCACACAGACTAAAGACAACGCCTCGCCGGTAGATTCGGCACGGCCAGTACGGCCAATACGGTGCACGTAATCTTCTGGCACGTTTGGCAGCTCAAAGTTAACCACGTGCGGTAGCTGATCGATATCTAAACCACGCGCGGCAATATCCGTCGCCACAAGAACGCGAATCGAACCGGCTTTAAAATCAGCTAACGCACGAGTACGTGCGCCCTGGCTCTTGTTACCGTGGATCGCCGCGGCGGTAATACCATCTTTATTCAGCTGTTCAGCCAAATGGTTAGCCCCGTACTTAGTACGAGTGAAAACCAGAACCTGCTGCCAGTTATGAGTGCCAATCAGCTGAGCCAGTAGCTCGCGCTTGCGGCGCTTATCCACGAAATGTACCGACTGTTCAACCTGTTCAGACGCCGTGTTGCGACGCGCCACTTCAACGGAAGCAGGATTGGTCAGTAACTTATTAGCCAACTCTTTGATTTCATCAGAGAACGTCGCAGAGAACAGCAGGTTTTGGCGCTTGGCTGGCAGCTTAGCCAATACACGACGGATATCGTGAATAAAGCCCATATCCAGCATACGGTCAGCTTCGTCCAGTACCAGAATTTCAACGTTGGATAAATCAACCGCACGTTGATGTTCCAAGTCCAGCAAACGACCCGGCGTTGCCACCAGAACGTCAACGCCACCGCGCAGCTTCATCATCTGCGGGTTAATGCTCACGCCGCCGAAAACTACCAGCGAACGGATATTTAAATATTTGCTGTAATCACGCACGTTCTCGCCGATCTGGGCAGCCAGTTCGCGCGTTGGCGTTAAGATAAGCGCACGCACAGGACGACGGCCTTTTACCGGCTGCGCATCCTTAGAAAGCAGCTGTAACAGCGGCAGCGTAAAGCCTGCGGTTTTGCCGGTACCGGTTTGGGCACTGGCCATCAGGTCACGGCGTTGTAAAACCACCGGGATCGCTTGAGATTGAATAGGCGTAGGCTCGCGATAGCCCTGTTCTTCAACAGCGCGCAACAATTCGGCACTCAGGCCGAGAGTATCAAAAGACATATTAGGGTAAAACTCCAAATCCACCTTGACCCGAAAGGTCGGGTGCAGTTTCCGGGTGGATTTATCAGACGCGGTAGATAGGTGATCACCACGAGGGATAGGCACAAACTGCGAGTGCAACATAATTGTGGTGGATTCTAACAGAAAATGTGATCGGCGTCTGATATGTTTTTATTATTGTGGTTTTTGTACTCGTATGCAGCAACCCCCTCCCAGCCTCCCCCTTCACAGGGGGAGGAGCCGATCGAGAATCTTTCAGCAGGCACCAAACGGTTCCCTCCCCTGACAAGGGGAGGGTTAGGGTGGGGTCTATCAACATAGCAACACAAGGGATCTTGCCAGCCTCACCGCTCCCTCAGCGCCTCTTTCACCTTATTCAACGGCTTGATCAAATAGTCCAGCACGGTTTTCTGGCCGGTTTTAATCTCTACGCTGGCCACCATGCCGGGCAGGATCGGGAATTTTCGCCCTGCTTTATTTCTGAGCTCCGCGCTCTTGGTGCGCACGTACACGCGGTAATAATATTGATCGCGACGCACTTCATCTTGCAACGTATCCGGCGACACAATTTCAACCGTGCCATCCAAATTGCCATAAATCGAAGAGTCATAGGCGGTAATTTTCACCGTTGCTGGCAGGCCTGGACGGATATAGGCGATATCACGCGGGTTGATGCGCGTTTCAATCAACAGCTGATCTTCCAGCGGCACGATTTCCATCAGCTTGCCGCCGGGTTGCAGCACGCCGCCAACGGTCATCACCTGAATATCCTTCACAATGCCGCGCACCGGTGAAATCATGGTAACGCGGTCGAGCTGATCTTCTTTCCCCGCCATCACTTCAAGCTGAGCGTCCAGATCTGCGTTATTTTTTACCTGCTCTTCACGCGCTCTCAGCGCGTATTGGTTGCGCGCATCGTCAATTTTGCCCTGCAATTCGCTGGCCTGCCGCTGCAAACGAATCACCTCAACCTGACTCGCCGCGCCTTTCGCCACCAACGGCTGCGTCATTTTTAGCTCGGCGATCACCAAGCGGTACGACTCTTGTAGATTCGCCACGGTTTCATTGAGGTTGCGTCGGCGCGAGTCATAAAGCTGTCGCTCACGTGCGACCAACGCCGGTTCAGCTAACGTACTGGCGCTAAACTTGAGCGGCTCTCCGGTTAGTTCTGAACGTAATCGCTCCGACGATGCCCGCAGCGCACGCGCTCTGGCCGCCGCTTCGCCATAGTTAGATTGGAAGCGTTTCGGATCGAGCCGCGCCAAAATCTGCCCTTTTTTGACAATATCGCCTTCATGCACCAGCAGCGCCGAAACAATACCGCCGTCTAAGCTCTCAATCAGCTGGGCGCGGATCGAGGTGGTGACTTTACCCGTGCCCACCGTCACTTCATCCAGCGTGGCAAAATAAGACCAAACAAAAAAGAACGTCATTCCCGCCAACGTTAACCACACCACCGAGGAGTAAAAGCGCGACTGGCGTGCCATGTCTTCCTGCATTGTGAGCTCTGCCATACCGACTCCCCTTAGGCCACAACCGACGTCACGTTGTTATTACGCTGCGTTTGGCCGAGAATTTCATCTCGCGAACCATCAGCAACCACTTTTCCGCCGTCCATCACAATAATTCGGTCAACCAATGACAGCAGCGCCGGACGGTGCGTCACCAAGATCAAGGTTCGCCCCGCCATCCAGCTCTGTAGCTGCCTTATCACATAGCTTTCGAGCTGTTCATCCATCGAGGCGGTCGGTTCGTCCAGCAGAACGACCTGTGGATTACGCACAATCATGCGGCTCAGCATCACCATTTGCCGCTGCCCACCGGACAAACCACGCCCGCCTTCGTTGATCATACGATCGAGGCTGGCGGCATCTTTTTGTACCATGCTCAATGCACCGCTGATCCGCAGCGCTTGAATCAATTCCTGATCCGTCGCATGCGGATGGCCAAGCATTAGGTTTTGCCGCAGGGTGCCAAAAAATAGCCGTGAATCCTGCGAAAGTAGCCCAATTTGGCGTCGCACATCGACCGGATCGATATGCGCCATATCCACGCCGTCGATAATCAGCTTACCTTTGCTGGCTTCGGCTTGGCCTGACAACAGTTTCAGCAAGGTCGATTTGCCTGCGCCCACTTTGCCAATCAGCGCCACGCGTTCGCCCGGCTTAATCTCAAGTTCAGGGATATATAGCGCCTGTTCACCTTTTTCGATGTCGTAACTATATTGCACATTATCAAGCTGATAATGACCCGCCAGCGCCGGACAGTGCGCCATTTTATGCTCGGGATCGCGGTCGAGCGGTTTCTTCAACAAATCGTTTAAACCGGTCATCGCGCTCTTGGCATGTTGCCAGCGCGAAAACACCATGGTGAGCTGCATTAAAGGCGCAATCGTACGCGAAGACAGCAGACTACAGGCCACCATGGTGCCGGTAGTAATGTCGCCCGCTAAGACCAGATAGGTTCCCAGCACCAACATGCCCGCATAGGTCACCTGCTGCACGGTCGATGCCCAGCCGCTCAAGCGCGCACCCCAGACACGCTGCTTCATCCCGATAGCGGCGCTCACGTGATGCGTTTGCTCCCATTGACGCTGAAAATAGGGTTCAGCCTGTAGCACTTTGATATCCTCAACACCTTCAATCGATTCCACCAATACCGCATTACGAATCGCACTTTCGCGCATCCCTTCTTTAGCCAGTTTCGCCAGCGGCCACTGGATCAGAATGCCAGGGATAACAATCAGCGGAATCGCTATCAGCGGGATCGCCACCAGCGGCCCCCCCACCATCGCCATAATCACCAAAAACAGCAGCACAAACGGCATGTCCATCGCCGCGCCCACCGTGGTGGAGGTCAGCAGCTCGCGCACCTGATCGATTTCACGCAGTTGAGAAATAAAAGAGCCGGTCGATTTTGGCCGCGCATCGTTTTTAATCGCCAGCGCGCGGGCAAAGAACATCGACGACACTTTTAGGTCAATATGCTTGCCCATCAAATCGGAGATATGCGTACGCGAGAGGCGGATGAAATACTCTAAAAATGCGGCAAACAAAACGCCGACAAACAGCACCCACAGCGTGGGATATGACTGCGCAGGGATCACGCGGTCATACACCTGCATGGAAAACAAGATCCCCGCCAGCGCCAACACGTTGCCCAGCACCGAGGCCATGGAGATCTCTGAAAGCTTGCGGCCTGCATGCTTAAAGTGATGCCAAAACCAATGCTGTTTATACGGCTGCACAAAATCATCGATGCGTGAATCATGCCCGCGCGCGGCGATGCCGAGCAGCACCACGTCTGGCTGAATGCGGCCAAGCAGAATCTCAAGTTCTTCTTCTCGCACCATATCGCCGCAGTCGCTTAGCCAATAGCTAACGTGCTTTTCAGCATCGAGGTTTTCCAAGATCAACACCGAACCATCTTCGAGCTGCGCCATCACCGGCATTACTTCGTTGCGCCAGCTCACGCTGCTTTTCGGTCGAATGGTAATCTGTAAACCCAGCAACGCGCCTATCCGCTCTAAGCGGCGCTGCAACGGGAGATTTTCAAACCAGCGCATCTGCTGACGCAGCGCCGGAATATCGCAGGGAAGTCCAAAGCGCCCTGCGGCGCGCACCATCGCTAAAATCCATTTATCGGCGCCTGAATGTTGCTCTGCTGCCATCACATACCTCTTCTGGATTTAACGCGCTTGTTATAATGCCGGCAGGGTGTCACCCGTGACCTTTGGCCGAGAAATATTCAGCATATCTAATAAGTTATCGACGGCACCCGCATAGCGAACCGCCGCATCCCAAACGTCATAGCGAGCCACTATCGCCGCGCTATCGGCCTGTAAGACGTCTTGCTCAACGCTGAGCAGATCGTTCAGACTACGTTTGCTGAGCTTGTATTCATCCTGATACACGCTGCGCGTATTTTCCGCCGAGCTAAACTGTTCTTCGCCCGCCTCTTGGCGCTGCTGTGCGCCAATCAAATCGGCATAGGCTACCGAGGCTTTTTGGTTAATATCCAGCTTGCTGGCTTCTACTTCCGCCAGCGCCGCTTGGCGATCGCCCTCTGCCGCATCCACCTTGGCACTGGTTGCACCGCCCTGATAGATTGGCGCTTGCACCACTAACTGCACGCGGTCGTCCCAGTAAGAACTGTCGCTGTTTTCATAACGGGTTCGCCCGGCCTGCACAGAAATTGTCGGCCAATGCTGAGCCTCCGCCTGTCGCACGCGCTGCTCAGCGGCTAATTGCTTAGCCTGAGCGCTACGCACCGCGCTGTTCTGTTCATAAGGAAGATCTTTGATGGTGACCTTTTGATCGAGCAGGTCTTTGGGGAGGTCGGGAAGGTTTTCTGATACCACGCCGGTCAGCACCGTCAGGTTGGCCTGAGCGGAGCGTTCCTGTGCGCGATATTGTTCGTAGGTGGCGTTCATGCCCGCGATGCGGGTTTCCGCTTGTAAAACGTCAGACTGAGAGCTGAGCCCAGCGTCTGCGCGCAGTTTTGACATCTCTTTCACCGATTCCAGCGAGGCCAAATTGCGCTTTGCCGCCGCCATCAGTTCTTGATAGCGTTTTACCTGTAAATACGCCTGAACCGTTTGCTGACCCACGTTATTAAGCACCGTATAGAGCTGATAATCGTAGGCCGCGCCCAGATTGTGTTGCTCATCAATGCTGCCGCTGGTTTTACCAAAGTCATACAGCAGCTGGTTCAGCGTTACCCCCGTAGACGCATTGCTGTTGAGCGAACCGGAGGAGTCCGTTTGATGCGAACGCCCCGCCGCGCTTTGTAACGACACCTGAGGATACCAAGCGCTTTTTGCCACGGTAAGATTCGCTTCCCCGACGTGGATCTGCGCCGACGCCTGAGCAATTTGCGGATGACGGCCAAATGCTCGCAGGATCGCTTCTTTAATCGTAAGTTCATCTTGTGTCTGTTCAGAAGGCGCGGATTGCCACTGATAGTTGGTTGTGGTGGTTTTCGCCCACACCGGTAACACAGAAAAACAGCCCAAACCACAACACATCCAGACCGTTACCGGCCATTTTTTTATGCGCTTATTCATCGTGCCCCACCTTTACATCGTGATGATGGCTTATCGGTTTTATGTGTTAGAGCTCATCCTGCTCTGTGTTTAATTTTGCATTTACGGCTGACCGCTGTACTGACCCCCTCCCAGCCTCCCCCTTGACAGGGGAGGAGCACACCGTGCTTCCCTCCAGTTGCTCAGCCTCCAATTAATGAGAAAGAGCGCACCGTGATACCATGACACCTCAGACCGGTTCCCTCCCCTGACAAGGGGAGGGTTAGGGTGGGGTTATTGCTCCCCTTCGCAGAGGGAAAGTGAATACACCTACATCAAGTTCACATGCAGACCTTGTTGAATCAGCACGTCTCCCAACGTACTGCTGCCGGTTGAGGAGTTGTGGTAAACGTCGTAGGTCACGCCGTTGACTTCACGTTGTCCGCTGACATCCCAGATATCGCCCTGTCCATGCACCAGATTGACCCGATCGCCGATGCTGCCTTTGATCAATAAGTCATCCTGAGGTTTATCCGTGACGTTCAGCGCTTCCTTAAGATCCAAGGTGATGGCGTTGTTACCCGCTTTGCCGAGGTCGAAAATCTCGATGTGCTCGACTTTCAGCCCCAGCGAAGTGAGATCCAGATTGAGGTTGCTGCCGTCCAGCACCAGCGTATCGGTGCCCGCACCACCGTCGATGTGAGTAAAACCAGCGTCGGTTACGTGAACCTTATCGCTCCCCGTACTGCCGGTGACGGAGGCACCGCTGTTATGCGTGCCATCGGCCAAATCGATAGTGACGCCGCCGATGGTGAAGGTGCCAGAAGTGGATGCCGTTGCCGAATCATCAAGACTGCTGGTCGACAGGCTTTGCGACAGGTGATCCTGAGAACCAGAGTGGCTGGCCGCAACATCATCAATGCTCATCGCCATCATCATTGCCGGTGCTGGCGCAGAAGTTGGCGTCACATCGATAATATGACCATCCAGACCGACGTTAACGATCACACCGTTGCCCGCAGAGTCATGTGCGCTAAGGTTCACCACTTTATTGAGCAAGAGAAGTTGCAGCAGGTTTAGCGTTAAGCCCAGCGACGCAGACCAGTTGCCGTTACTGTCAACCGTGGTATCAGCCGCAAGCGTATCGTTCAGCAGCGAAACGTGAAGCGCGGCGCCGTTCTGCAAGTTTTTAGACGTACCGGTTATCACCAACAGTTTGCCGCCAAGCAGCAGATCGCCTAGTGAAGGCAGCGTCACTACGTTGAGCCCCAATAGCGGTTGACTTAGTTTGATCCCAACATCAACGCCGGTGCTGTTGGTATTGCCTACTACGTCGGTGACTTTGACACCGATATGTAGCGAACCATCGGTCAACGATTTCAGCTGAGTTGACGTTAAGTTGAGCGACCATGTTCCATTCGCATTCACCGTGGCCTGATAATCTACGGTGCCGACTGTCACCACCACTTTGGCACCCGGCAACGCGCTCGTTACCGTACCGGTAAGCAGTTGTGAAACGCCGGACTCAGCGATATTCAGAATGCCATCACCAAATATGCCGCTCGATATCCCCACGGTTGGCAAGTGGGTGATCACATTGAGTGAACCACCAGCGCTCGTCGTGTTACCAATTGGGTTAGTCAGCGATACGTTGACGCCCAAATTGCCGTCGCCTAGCAGGGACAAATCGGTTTTAGGAACGCTGATACTCCATGAGCCGTCATTACCTACGGTAGTGAGGTAAGACTTGCCGCCCAACGTCACGGTCAGCTGCGAGCCTTGCGCGTTGGTACTGGTACCGCTGATCACCTGCGCACTGACTAAATCGCCGATATTCAGGCCACCGTCGCCAAAAATGCTGCCAATAGTCAGCGTTGGTAACGCGTGCGTCACGACCGACAATATGCCGCTGGCACTCGCAGGGTTACCTGCCGCATCTTTCGCCGTTATGCCGACCGTCAGATTTCCGTCGAGTAACGCTTTGAGATCAAGCGGAGAAACGGACAGACTCCATGCCCCGCCGCTGCCCACTGGCACCGTGTAGATTTTCGACCCCAGCGTTAGCGTGAGAGAACCGCCTGCCAGATTAGAGGTGGTACCGCTAATCAGTTGTGACGTCAGCAAATCACCTACGCTCAGCACCCCATCGCCAAACAGGCTACCCAGCGTAATCGTCGGTAAGTTGTGCGTCAGCGTAGTCAGTATCGTCGGTAGCGAGCTGGTATTGCCCACCGCGTCAGTAACGCTCACGTTGATATTCAGCGGCCCATCGGCTAATCCACTCAGCAATCCTGCCTTCAGCGTGGCGCTCCACGTTCCGTTCGGATTGATGGTCGCCGTTAGCGGCGTACCGTTAACTGTGATATTCACCGTACCGGAAGTCAGGTTGGTTACTTTGCCGCTGATGACTTGATCCACCAGCGATTCTGCTTTATTGAGGAATCCGTCACCGCTCAACAGCGGATCGAGCGTGATAGTTGGCAGATTGGTCAGCCCCACCTTCACGCCAGCCGTGGTCGAAGACGTATTGCCGCTTGGCGTGGTCACGGTGACCGTTGCCGTGAGGCTGCCATCCGGCAACTGAGCGAGATTGGCTGGCGTTAACACAATGCTAAATGTGCCATTGGCTAACGTCACACCCGTAAAGGTTTTGCCACCGATCAGCACGTTGACCGTTGACCCCAACGGCGCTCCGGTCGCCGTACCGGTAATCAGTTGGTTAGTCGTCGCGTCTACCGCGTTCAGCAAACCATCGCCGAACAGGGAAATGCCGCTCAGGATTGGTGGTGTCAGGTCAAGTTTCAGCCCAACGGTTTGGTCAACTGGGTTACCGGCAACGTCGTTGCCTTTCACCTCAACCGTCACGTTGCCGCCGACGACACCTTCAAGAATGCCGAGGATTTGCGGCGTGACCACAATGCTCCACTTGCCGTTAGCACCCACGACCGCCGTCGCCACCTGAGATCCACCAATCAATACCTGTAGCGTTTGCCCCACCATACCGCTGGTAGAACCGCCAATCGACAGGCCGCCCGCTAGCGCCTCGGTTAATGACAGCACGCCGTCGCCAAACAGCGGGTCTAGCACCAACGTTGGCAGGTTATGAGTAATTACGCTCAGGTTGGTGTTGCTGGTCACCACGTTGCCCGCCGGATCGGTGGCGATAATCACCACTTTCACCGAGCCATCTTGCAAACCAGCCAAGACATTTTGCGGAATGGTGGCGCTCCACGTGCCGTTGGCGTTCACCGTCGCATGGAAAGTGCCAATCCCCAGCTGTACGTCAACCGTGGTACCCGCGACCATATTGCCGAGTGTTCCAGTGACCACATTATTCGCGGTGCTTTCCAATTGGTTCAGGAAACCATCACCTATCGCAACCACGTTTTGAATCAGCGGCAGATCGGTCAGCGCCAAGTCCACATGTACCGGCGTATGCACGATATTGCCGTTTGGATCGGTGAGCACCAGATCGAAATCCAAGGTTTTCCCGAGCGCAGATGAAAGCCAGAAGCTTGGGTCAATATTGATGCTCCATTTACCGTTGTTACCCACGTCGGCGGTAAACAGTTGGCCCAGAATAGTGGCCGAAACTTTTGCACCGGTGTAATTCCCACTCACGGTGCCAGTCAGCACTTGCGTCAGCAGTGACTCCGCCAGATTCAGCACACCGTTGCCACCAATCAGCGTATTGAGCGTATCGCCGAATCCCTGATTCAGTGCCACGTTTAAACCGACGTTAACAGGAACGCTAACGTTGCCCGCGCTGTCGGTGCTGGTGACGGTAATCACCTGCGGGCCGTCGGTCAGGCCTTGTAAATCTACTTTAGGAACGTTTAACGACCATTGGCCCAAGTTGTCCGTCTGAATAGTGACGCCCGCTAGCGTCCCTACTTTAATCGTGACGCTGCTGTTCGGTTCTGCCGATCCGTTTAACAGTATGCCCAGACCAATATTGACAGAGTTAAGCAAGCCGCCAACGCTGAGAGGGTTAATGCTGACTAACGGGATAGTGGTATCGACGAGAATCGGATGGTCAACTTCAACGCTGTTACCCGCTTTATCTGCCAGCTTCGCCACAATCGTTGAACCGTTTTGCCCCAGCGCAGCCATATCGGAGACAGGAATAATCACCGACCATTTAGCACCGCCTGCGCCATCGCTCACTACGGCGGCGCTGTAGTTTTTGCTGTTCAGCGTGATCAGTACGTTCTGGCCAATTTCCGTCACGCTCGCGGTACCGCTGAGCGTTTGCGGCACCGCCGCCTCAGAGGCATTCAGTATGTCATTGCCCGCAAAGGCGTTAACGGTCAACGTTGGCGCGGTAAGATCGACGTTGATACCTAAGTTTGTCGTCAGTAGTGGTAGCCCTGCGACCACCGTAGCAGTAACCGTGTGGCCTCCCTCAGTGAATGTGCCGCTTGGGACATTCACCTGCCACGACCCGTCTAAGCCAATGACAACTGGGATTGTGAAAGGCGGTGCCCCGCTTACCGTCACCTGGAGCGTACTCAACGGGCTTAGCCCCGAAGAATGACCGCTAACAATCACCGTGCCTGAAATGAGATCGCTGGTTCCTAGCAGGTTGTCCACGCTGATAGGGTCAATCGTCAGCACCGGCACCGCTGACAGTGGGTCAACGATGTAGGTGGTTGGCAGAGATGCCGCAGGGTTACCCGCCGCATCGGTGGCAGTAACGACCAGTGAACCATTCGGGATATCCACCAAATCAGTGATTTTCAGCGTATAGCTCCATGAGCCGTCGCCGTTTACCGTAGTCGTAAATGGTTTTCCACCAATGTTGATGGTGATATTTTGCCCTACCGATAGCCCCGTAGAGCTGCCGGTAATGGTCTGCGAGGCATGCAGATCGGCGTAATCGATCACGCCGTCGGTGATAAAGTTGGAATTCACCGTAATCGTCGGCTGGGTCAGCGCAATTAGCGCCTGTCCGGTCGAGGTGTTGGTGTTTAATCCTTCGTCAGTTACCGTGACCTTGATATCTTGCAGGCCGCTGCCCAGATTGGCCGTTGTTAACTGACCAGGAGACAAACTCAGCGTCCATGAATTTCCGCTTGGATCTATGGTGGCAGTAAAATCATGATTGTTGATAGTGACGGTGACGACTGAGCCAGCAACCGACGAATTATTCAATGTCAGCGAGCCATGCAGCGTTTGTGTACTTGCACTTTCACTAATGCTCAGTGCGCCGTCGACAAACGGGGTATCCAGCGTCACGCTTGGCGGCGTCAGATAAGCAACAAAGGATGGCGCTGGCGTTATCGTAGCCGAGTTACCTGCGGCATCTTGCGCGGTAAGCGTAATTTCATGCTCGCCGTTGCCGATACCCAGCAATGCTTTCGGTGGCAACGTCACCGTCCAGTTGCCGCTGCCGTCTACAACGCCGGTATAGGTCACGCCGTCGATATCAATACTCAACTTAACGACCTGATTCGGGCCGACAGAGCCCGTCTTCCCTGTCAGCGTCAGCGTGTCATTCGCCTCGCTGATATTCAAGAATCCATCGCTAAACAGCGGGTTAATAGTTGGAACAGGTAAATTCAAGCTGGCGGTAAAGCTACCATTCACCGAGCCAACGTTGCCTGCATGATCGGTCACCTCAACGTGAATAATCCCTGGACCATTGGTTACGGTGGCTAAAGCGTTTGGAAGAACCGACAGTGTCCACTGCCCATCAGTCGTCACCACAGCGTTCAGCGTTTGCGTTCCGATGGTGACTTTAACAATCTGCCCTGCGCCGGTAATACCGGTGCTCCCCGTCAATATTTGCGACGCTCCGGCTTCGGCAATGCTCAGCAGGCCATCACCAAACGGCAGGTTAATGGTTGGCAACGGCAAGACGTGAGTCAGAACCTCGGCGGTTTGCGTTGGTGATGTCACCACGTTACCCGCCGCGTCTTTCACCGTCACCGACAGTGACCAGATACCATCTGGTAGACCCTGTAGCGTTGGGGCATCGAGCGGCAGCGTCCAACTACCGTTAGGATTCACGGTCGCCGTGACCGGCGTACCGTTGATGTTGACGATAACGCTCACGCCCACGTTGGTGGCTAATCCAGACAAACCATGCAGGGTGGTAGCCGTTTGTGCATCCACAAAGTTCAGAATGCCGTCGCCAAACGGCGTATCCAAGGTTGGGATCGGCAGCGTGATTTTTGCCGTAAAGTTTGCCGAGCTGCTGGTTTCGGTATTGCCTGCGCGATCCGTGAGCGTCACGCTCAGGGTATGGCTGCTATCGCTCAGCACGCTGAGCACGTTAGACGGCAGCTGCACCGTCCAATTACCGTTCGCGTCTACAGCCCCTACATATTTGGTGCCATCCAGCGTGATGTACACCGTTTGTCCCGCACCCAGCAGGCCTGAATTACCGGTCAGCGTTTGCCCCAGTAAGGCTTCAGCATTGTTCAGCACGTTGTCACCAAACAGCGGCAGCGTTAGCGTCGCGGTAGGTTCGAGGTGCGCCAATACATCCAACTGCCCCGTTGCGCTGCCGATGTTGCCGTAGCTATCGGTTGCGGTAACGGTAATGGTTGCTTTACCGTCGGCTAAAACATCCAGAAGGTGCCCAGCCACCGGAATCGACCAATCGCCATTGGCTCCCACGCTGCCAATGATCTGCACGCCGCCGATGTTGACCGTGATTTTGGTACCTTGCAGCAAGTGCGTCGAGGTGCCGGTTAGCACCCCACCCGTCGCCGACTCGACAATGCTCAGAATGCCATCAACAAACGGCGTATCTAACGTGAGAGTCGGCAGCAGATGAGTGCCAACATTCAGAGACAGATCTTTACTCGTGGTATTGCCTGCGCTATCGGTCGCCGTTACCGTGATGGTGTTGGTGCCATCCGGCAGCGCCTGAAGATCACCGGCTGAAACCGTCAGTTTCCAGATGCCGTTACCGTCAGCGGTTACCTGTACCGTTTTGTTGTTGATGGTGACGCTGACCGTTTGGCCCGCGTCTGTTTTACCGCTTAATATTTGTGAAACCAGCGCTTCAGCGTAGTTCAGCACGTTATCAGTAACGAAGAGATCGATGCTCAGCAACGGTGCCTGTGTATCCACCTGCACGTTATGGGTATCGCTGGCTGGGTTTTTCGCTACGTCGTTCACGTTGGCAACGATGTTTTGTGAGCCCTGATCCAGTTTTTGCACGTCAGCAGCAGGAACCGTGACGCTCCACAGCCCGTTGGCATCGACGCTGCCGATATAGGTTTTGCCGCCCAGCGTAACGGTAACCGTTTGTCCATTGGACACATGGGTGGTGGTACCGGTAATTTGCAGGTCGCTTTGCGCTTCTTTGGCGTTAATCACGTTATCACCGGCCACGGTGTTCACGTGAATCGTCGGCAAATCGGCGGGCTGCGCGATAACGGTCACATTGTGGGAATCCGTCGCTGGGTTTCCGCTGGTATCACTCACCGACACGTTAATGCCATCAATGCCGTCTGGCAGTTGCTTAACATCAGCGGTTGGAATGTTGTAGCTCCAGCTACCGTCTGCGTTCACGCTGGTAGTGTAGGTTTTGCCGTTCAACGTAATCGTGACGATTTGGTTTGCTTCAACGTTCGTTGAGGTACCAGAAATCGTCAGCGGAGCGTTAATCTCCGAGGCGTTGATATAGTCATCGCCAGAGACCGTGCCAATGTGAATGGTTGGTTGGTTCGCCGCCGAGGCATCCAATTTAACCACTTGGTTAATGGTGCCGGTATTGCCTGCAACATCGGTGAGTGACGCGTTGAACACAATATTGCCATCGCTAACACCGTTAAGCGCGCCCGCAGGTAACGTAAGGTTCCAAGTCCCGTCTGGATTCACGTTGGCGGTGTAAGTCGCGCCGTTAACCACCACTTTGACAACCACGGACTGTCCGCTGTCGCTAACCGGCGCGGTGCCTGAAATGACAATCGGGCTATGCGCTTCCGCAGCGTTAATCACGTTGTCGCCGGTGATTGGATTAATAGTCAACACCGGTAGCGTTTTGTCGATCTGAGCGCTGCCGCTGATGTTATTGCTGTTGCCGACCGCATCGGTTGCCGTCACGGTAATTGGCTGCGGGCCATCCTTCAGGTTGGTGAAATCACCGCTTGGAATATTCACCGTCCAGTTGCCCTGTGCATCAACCGTCGCGGTATAGTTTTTGCCGCCAAAGTTGACTGTCACCTGCTGGCCTGCACCCGCCACACCGGTGGTTCCGCTCAGTTGCTGGTTACTGCCCGCTTCTGCGGCATTCAGATAACCATCGCCAAACGGCGCATTGAGGGTTGGATGCGGAGCCGTGTGGGTAATAATTTCAAAGTTCTGGCTAGAGGAAACCGGATTCCCTGCGTTATCTAATCCAGATACCGTCAGCGTCGCAGTGCCATCAGGAATCGCTTGAGCGGCATCCGCTGGCACGGTAACGCTCCACGTGCCACCCGCTTTAATCGTCGTGGTATAGGTGACCCCATTGAGGGTCACTTCTATCTTCCCACCAACCGGAATATTGACGGAGGTTCCGTTAACCACCAGCCCTGAAGCGACTTCAGCTGAGTTAACCAGGTTGTCACCGGTAAGCGGTGATACGGTTAAAGCGCTGGCGGTCGTGTTGACGGTGAAATCATGGCTAGCCTGCGCGCTGTTGCCGCTCAGATCGCTCACTTTAACGTCAAGTGTGTAGCTACCGTTGTTCAAGCCGCTTAGTGCGCCTGCCGGAATGTTCACCGACCAAGTGCCATCGGCCTTCACCGTGCCGGTATAGCTGCTACCGCCGATGGTGACCGTGACGACCTGTCCAGCTTCTACGTATAGGGCTTTACCGGTGACCGTCTGCGGATTCTGGCGTTCACCAGCATCCAGTACGTCATTGCCCGCAAAGACGTTAACGCTAAGCAGCGGCGCAAATTTTGGATCAGAATCAACCGAAATAGTTTCTTGCAGGCTCGCTCCGTTACCGGCTTTATCTGCCACGCTCACGCTAATGGTGGTATCACCATTGCTCAGCGCTTTCAAATCGGTTGCAGGAATCGAGGTGGTCCAGTTGCCGCTCGCGTCTACCGTCGCGGTATACGTTTTGCCATTCAGAATAATAGTTACTTTTTGACCCGCTTCGGCACCTACAGCGGTACCCGAAAGCGTTTGTGCCTGAGTGGCTTCCTGAATATTCAGGCGGTTATCACCAGCGAAATTATTAATCGTAATCACCGGCGCAACGGTATCGACTGATGCGGTGAGAGATCCCCCGACTTGGTTACCAGCAATATCGCCAGCGGTCACTTTGATGACCTGATTACCATTTTGCAGCGCCTGCACATCAGCCTGTGGCACCACGACTGACCAATTGCCATTAGCATCTACGCTGCCGGTATAGTTATGCCCATTTAACGTCAGGGTGATAGTTTGCCCTGCGCCGGTGATCCCCGTTTTACCGGTGATGGTTTGCGCGCTCTGCGCTTCGGTGGCGTTAAGCACGCCGTCGCCAAACGGCACGTTGATGGTTGGGTTCGGCAAGGTATGCGTGAGCACATTGAGATCGTGCGTCGCACTCACTGAGTTGCCTTCTTTGTCTGTTACGGTCGCCGTCACGGTAGCTACGCCGTCTTTCAGCGCTTTTAAATCAACGCTGCTCACCGACGTTTGCCAGTTACCATTAGCGTCAACCGTCGCTTGATAGCTTTTGCCGTTCAGCTTGACGGTAACAGAGCTGCCAGCGCTCACGTTAGTGGTGGTGCCGTGAATGTTGAGAGTGCCGTTGCTCTCAGCAACGCTGAGATAGTCATCACCGGCGATAATGGCAATCGCAATACTGCCGTGAGCAGTATCGGTATCAACGTTGAAACTGAATTTGCCGTTAACGGTTTGCCCCGCTAAGTCGGTAACGCTAACATTACCGTTGGCAATGCCATCGGGGAGTTTTTCCAGATCGGCGGAAGGGATCGTCAGGCTCCACGAACCATTGGATAGCACATGTGTGGTGTAGGTTTGCCCGTTGAGCGTCACCGTAATCGTGCTGCCGGTTTCAGCGTTAGTGGTAGTGCCTTTGAGTATTTGAGCGGTTTGGGCCTCGCTGTTATCCAGCGTGCCATCACCGGCAAAGGTGGAAACCGTGACCGTCGGCAGAAGATTTTTCACCACGAAGTTATGGCTGCTGGTGGTGCTATTACCCGCGCTGTCGGTCAGCGTGGCGGTAATGGTGTGATTACCGTTAGTCAGCGGAGCGAGATCGGCAACTGGAACACTGACGCTCCAACGACCATCGGCCCCCACGGTGGCACTGTAATGCTTGCCGTTAATCTGAACATCAACCAATTTTCCTTGTTCGGAAGCAGAGGCTGTGCCTGACACGGTTTGTGCCGTTTTTTGTTCGCTGGCATTGAGCACATCGTCACCGGCAAAAACGGCAATCGACAGCTGTGGCGCAAGGGTATCAACGTTAAAGTTACCGTTTATCTTGCCGTTGTTGCCTGCCACATCGGTGGCAGACACTTGATACGATAGCGAGCCCTGTGGGAAGCCGTGCAAATCGCTAACAGGAACGGACACTTGCCAATGCCCTTGAGCATCAACCACGGCGTTATAAACTTTGCCGCCAAGGGTGATGGTGACGGTTTGTGCCCCGTGAATCCCGGAAGTCCCACTCAGGGTCTGAACCTTGCCAGACTCCTGCAAGTTCAAAATACCGTCGGTAAATGGTGTATCAATGGTTGGCGCTGGCAAATCATGCGTTAACACATTAAGCGTGTGTTGGTTAGAAACCACATTACCCTGTGAATCCGTCACCGACGCGGTGATCTTAATAGAGCCGTCAGCCAGCAGAGCAAGATCGGCTGGCGGTACGCTGACCGTCCAGTGTCCTGCTATACCCACCGTTGCGCCATAGGTTTTGCCGTTGAGCAGCACCGTAACATGTGCTCCAGCGCTCACGCCCACGGTGGTGCCGTTAATCGCCAGCGGCTGTAGCGCCTCGTTGGCGCTTAAATAATCGTCGCTAGAAACAATAGAAATGGCGATGGATGAGTTGTCGCCCGCGGCTTTAAAGCTGTGGGTGCTATTCGCAGTCTGGTTTGCCAAATCGCTCACGCTGACGGTGAAGCTATGGTTGCCTACCGTTAGGGAACTTAAATCACTGGAAGGAATAGAAACTTTCCAAGAACCATCAGATTGAACGGTAGCGAGATAAGTTTTGCCACTGTCGAGTTTGATTGTGACCACACGACCTGCTTCAACGTTGAGCGTACTTCCGCTGAGCACTTGGGCAGTTTTTGCCTCCGCACCGCTCAGGGTGTCGTCACCGGCAAATTGCGCAACGCTAATGGCTGGCGTGGTGGTTTTTACATCAAACTGTTCGGTCTTGGTGTTGGTGTTGCCGTATTTATCGGTAATGGAGACCAATAGATTATTCTGCCCCTGCGGCAGATGCTGTAGATCGCCGCTGGTGACACCAATGCTCCATGTGCCATCGACCCCGACTACTGCGGTATAGCTTTTCCCGTTAAGCGTCAGCGTGACTTTTTGACCGGCGTTATCCGCGCTGGTTTTTCCGCTCAAACTCTGAGTTAGCGAACTCTCTAGCTTGCTCAGAATATTGTCACCCGCAAAGGCATTGAGGGTTAAATCAGGCAGCACTGTTTTAACGTTGATCCCCAGTTGCGTCGTGGTGCTGTGGCCTGCGCTGTCGGTCAAGGTAGCGCTGATATTCAGGCTACCCTGCGGTAGCGCTTGTAAATCCGCGGTTGGAATATTGATGCTCCAACTGCCATCTTTGCCCACGAGTCCGGTATAGGTTTTGCCACCCAGGGTAACCGTTACCGTGCGCCCCGCATTCGAGGCCGTTGTGCTGCCGCTGAGCACCTGGCTGGCTAAACTTTCGTTGTGATTAAGAATGTTATCGCCCGCAAAGGCATTCACTTTTAAGGCTGGATTTCCCGTCGTTGTGGTGTCGACATTGAACTGCTCGGTCTTGGTGTTGGTGTTGCCATATTTATCGGTGATAGAGACCGATAACGTGTTCTTGCCCTGCGACAGATGCTGCAAATCACCGCTGGTGACACCAATGCTCCACGTACCATCGGCTCCGACTATCGCAGAGTAGGTTTTCCCGTTTAGCGTGAGCGTGACTTTTTGACCGGCGTTAGCCGCGCTGGTTTTCCCGCTCAGACTTTGAGTAACCGTGCTCTCTTGCTGGCTCAGAATATTGTCGCCAGCAAAGGCATTGAGGGTTAAATCAGGCAGCGCCGTTTTGACATTAACCGTTAGCTGTGTGGTGGTGCTGTGGCCTGCGCTATTGGTCAAGGTGGCGCTGACATTCAAGTTACCCTGCGGTAGCGCTTGTAAATCAGCGGTTGGAATATTGATGCTCCAACTTCCATCTTTGCCCACAATGCCAATGTACGTTTTTCCGCCCAGTGTGACTGTTACCGTGCGCCCTGCATTCGAGGCCGTTGTGCTGCCGCTGAGCACCTGGCTGGCTAAACTTTCGTTGTGATTAAGAATGTTATCGCCCGCAAAGGCATTCACTTTTAAGGCTGGATTTCCCGTCGTTGTGGTGTCGACATTGAACTGCTCGGTCTTGGTGTTGGTGTTGCCATATTTATCGGTGATAGAGACCGATAACGTGTTCTTGCCCTGCGACAGATGCTGCAAATCACCGCTGGTGACACCAATGCTCCACGTACCATCGGCTCCGACTATCGCAGAGTAGGTTTTCCCGTTTAGCGTGAGCGTGACTTTTTGACCGGCGTTAGCCGCGCTGGTTTTCCCGCTCAGACTTTGAGTAACCGTGCTCTCTTGCTGGCTCAGAATATTGTCGCCAGCAAAGGCATTGAGGGTTAAATCAGGCAGCGCCGTTTTGACATTAACCGTTAGCTGTGTGGTGGTGCTGTGGCCTGCGCTATTGGTCAAGGTGGCGCTGACATTCAAGTTACCCTGCGGTAGCGCTTGTAAATCCGCGGTAGGAATATTGATGCTCCAACTTCCATCTTTGCCCACAATGCCAATGTACGTTTTTCCGCCCAGTGTGACCGTTACCGTACGCCCCGCATTCGAGGCTGTTGTGCTGCCGCTGAGCACCTGGCTGGCTAAACTTTCGTTGTGATTAAGAATGTTATCGCCCGCAAAGGCATTCACTTTTAAGGTTGGATTGGTTGTTCCTCCATTGCCATTACCATTGCCGCCGTTGCCATTTCCATTGCCATTGCCATTTCCATTGCCATTTCCACCATTTCCATTTCCTGAGCTGCTGTCTCCATGCCCTCCGCCTCCCCCACCTGCGGCCAGTGCAATACCGCCGCCGATAGCTAATGCCCCGAGAACTCCGCCAATCACGCCAGCAGAGATGCCATCATGCCCAACTAACGTCGTGATCCCGTCACCCAGCGTCTCATAAGTCGGGATCACTGTTTGCGCGGTAGAAGAACCTGCCATGTCTGCAAATGGGAAAATGGCATGGTGTGTCGTTTTGCCATCATCGAAAACTAACTCGCTGTGCTCACCGTGCTCATCAATAAAGAAAAAGCGCTGATAGCGCACGGTAGATCCATCTTTCATGTGGACAATCAAATCATTGCCCTGCCGCTCATAGCTAGCCACTAAGGAAGTGTCACCGTGGATTTTCACCACGCTGGACTCCGTTAACGTTATGACTCGATTTCCTTGAGCATACTGAGCAATTTCTTTCCCATTGGAACGAGTAACAATATCAACGCTTCCTGAACCCGCAGATGCGCCAGAAGATAAATTTGACTGTGCCATAACCACTCCTTTCAATCACTTTGCCGTGTATAAAGCGCGCCTAAATGCAGCGCAAACTTAGCCGCAGCTCGGCTGAGAAGCCGTGCTGTGAAATCATTGACCTGGTTAAAAAATTAAAAACAGCGAATCGAAACGTGTAGACACTTTCTAAATTAAAAATTCTTACTTAGAAATATATAAACAACGATTGATATTAAGGCAATCCGATATTTACATAAATTTAACTATAACTCACAAATTAGACACAATTAAGCGATATGCCATTGGATGAATTTTTTATGACAAAAATTATTATCATTTAATACATATAGTTAAAAGAAAACATTCGGAGCGGGAAAGGAAATACCTAATGTTAATGATTAGTAAATTTATTCATTCACAAAATCCATTATTAGCCACACTAATCATAATTTCTAATTATTTATTATCGGTCTTTACAGCGATATCTTTAGCGCCTAAAGTTAATCAATCATATGATTAACTTTATAGCGTGAAATGAAACCATCAACAAAGCCATCAGATACGCCGATGACTTCTCGCGGCGAGCAAGCGAAGCAAGCACTGATCGACTCCGCTATTGCCTTGTTTGGTGAGCGAGGGTTGGAAGGTGCCACAACACGCGATATTGCCTTAAACGCGGGGCAAAACATTGCCGCGATTACCTACTACTTTCAGTCCAAAGAGGGGCTTTATCTCGCCGTAGCTCGCTGGATCAGCGACTTTATCACTCAGGCTTTCGCCCCTCTACAGCAAGAGTGTTCACTATTTCTTTTACAGAAAGACCCCAAACCTGATGCGTATTTAGCTTTCATTCATCGAGGGCTTGCTATCTTTTGCCACCTGATGACACAGCCAGAAACGCTGCACCTCAGCCAAATTATGTCACGTGAGCAGTTGGCCCCCACCGCTGCCTATCCACTGATACATCAGCAATGCATCGCGCCACTGCATCGGCTCATGACGCAGTTAGTCGCAGGTTACAGTGGCCTCCCTGCAGATAGCGCAGTGACAACGCTGCATACCCATGCATTGTTAGGCGAAGTGCTGGCTTTTCGTATGGCGCGTGAAACGATCCGCATTCAGGCTGGCTGGGAGTCAATCGGCCCCGAGCAAGCAGACCTGATTAATCAAGTTTTACAACAACATATTGATTTACTTCTGAACGGATTGCGTATGACTTATTCGTCAACGGCGCAATCGACTACGGATGGGATGAGTGATGAATAACAAAAAGCTCGTTGGAGTCGTTGCAGTTTTAGTCATTATCGCGCTGGTGATTGGCGGCATTTATTACTACCGCAGCCAAGAGGATCGGGATTTAACGCTGTACGGTAACGTGGATATTCGTACCGTTAACCTTGGTTTTCGCGTTAGCGGTCGTTTAGCCTCACTGGCCGTGGATGAAGGCGACACCGTCACCCCCGGTGCGCTATTAGGGAAACTCGATGATGCCCCATTCATTAACTCGCTTAATGAAGCCAAAGCTAACGTGGCCGCCGCGCAGGCTCAGCTCGATTTGCTGCTGGCGGGATACCGTACAGAAGAAATCGCTCAAGCGCGTGCAGCGGTGGCACAACAACAGGCGGCGTTCAGCTACGCCGACAGCTACTTAAAGCGTCAGCAAGGCTTATGGGCCAGCAAAGCCACTTCTGCCAATGATTTAGAAGACGCGAAAACAGCACGCAATCAAGCATTAGCCAATCTGCAAGCTGCCAAAGATAAGCTGTCTCAGTACGAGACGGGGAATCGCCCGCAGGAAATCGAACAGGCGCAGGCTACTTTAGCGCAGGCACAAGCGGCAGCCGATCAGGCTGAGCTAAATCTAAAAGACACCCAGCTTTTTGCACCTTCCACCGGCACCGTTCTCACCCGCGCCGTTGAACCTGGCACCATGCTGGCCTCCGGCAGCACCGTATTCAGCGTGTCACTCACCCGTCCGGTGTGGATCCGTGCCTATGTCAGCGAAGAAAACCTTAGCCGGGCGATACCCGGAACCGAGATTGAAATTTACACCGATGGCCGCCCAGATAAGCCTTATCACGGCAAAATTGGTTTTGTTTCACCCACCGCCGAGTTCACGCCGAAAAGCGTCGAGACGCCAGAATTACGCACCTCGCTGGTCTATCGCCTACGCGTCATTGTGACCGACGCCGATGACAGCTTGCGCCAAGGCATGCCTGTGACCTTACGTTTTAACGATAACGGTGCCAAACGCTAAGGGATGTGATGATGAGTGCGCAACATGAAATCGTGCTCGACGGCGTAGAAAAGCGTTTTACGGGCATGGATCAACCGGCGGTCGCGAGTCTCTCCACGCGCATCGCCAGTGGCGCAGTGATGGGGCTGGTTGGCCCCGACGGCGCAGGAAAAACCACGCTGATCCGCATGTTGGCTGGCTTGTTAAAGCCCAGCGCGGGCACGGTGAGCGTGGTGGGTTTAGATCCGCTGACGCAAGACAGCGAATTACACGCCATTTTGGGCTATATGCCGCAAAAATTTGGCCTGTATGAAGACCTTACCGTTATCGAAAACCTGACCCTATACGCAGATTTACGCGGCGTTATCGGCGAAGAGCGGCGCAAAACCTTTGAGCGCCTGCTTAAGTTTACCGATTTAACCCGCTTTACCGAACGCTTGGCGGGCAAGCTGTCAGGCGGCATGAAGCAAAAATTAGGGTTAGCCTGTACGCTGGTCGGCGAGCCTAAGGTTTTATTGCTGGATGAGCCGGGCGTTGGCGTCGACCCGATTTCTCGACGCGAGCTGTGGCGTATGGTGCATGAACTGGCCGATGAAGGGATGCTAATCCTTTGGAGCACCTCCTATCTCGATGAGGCCGAACAGTGCCGCGAAGTTTTGCTCATGAACGAAGGTAAACTGCTCTATAGCGGTGCCCCGCAGCAGTTAACCCAACGCATGGCTGGGCGCACCATTTTGCTGCGCGCCAAAAATATCTCACATCGAAAACTACTCCAGCGCGCTATCTGCTTACCTTCTGTTAGCGACGGCGTGATCCAAGGCAAGTATCTGCGCCTTATTCTCAAAGATAACGCCGATCACCACGCGTTGTTACTTGATTTAGACCAGCCGGACGCCGAATTGCTGGAGGCTGAACCTCGCTTTGAAGATGCCTTTATCGATCTGTTAGGCGGCGGGCCGGATCACGAATCTGAGCTGGCAAAAATAATGCCGCAGGTGAAAGTTGATCCCAACGAAACCGTGATTGAAGCGCAGCAGCTCACCAAAAAATTTGGTGATTTTGCCGCTACCGATCACGTTGATTTTCAAGTTAAACGCGGCGAAATTTTTGGTTTACTGGGGCCAAACGGCGCGGGTAAATCCACCACCTTTAAAATGATGTGTGCCCTTCTCAAACCCACCAGCGGTAAAGCGCTGGTGTTGGGTATGGATCTGAAAACAGACTCCGGGCGTGCTCGCCAGCATCTGGGCTATATGGCGCAGAAATTCTCGCTCTATGGCAACCTCACGGTGGCGCAAAACCTGAAGTTTTTCTCCGGCGTTTACGGACTAAAGGGGAAACAGCAGAAGGAAAAAATTGAGGGCATGGTTAACGCGTTTAACTTCACCCCCATTTTGAATCAAACGCCGGACTCTTTACCGCTCGGTTTTAAACAGCGGCTGGCGCTGGCCTGCTCGCTGATGCATGAACCAGACATCCTGTTTTTGGATGAACCAACGTCGGGCGTCGATCCCCTCACCCGTCGAGAATTTTGGCTGCACATCAACGGCATGGTGGATAAAGGTGTCACCGTGATGGTCACCACGCACTTTATGGACGAAGCGGAATACTGCGATCGTATCGGGTTGGTCTATCGTGGGAAAATCATTGCTGCAGGTTCACCCGATCAGCTAAAACACAGCGTCGCTAACGATGACAATCCAAATCCGACCATGGAGCAGGCGTTTATTGAGCTGGTTCAGGGCTACGACAAGGAGCAAACGGCATGAGTGAAAGCGCCAACAGTATTCACTTTTCGTGGCGGCGATTGCGCGCCCTGTGCCGCAAAGAAACGGCTCAGATCCTGCGCGATCCCAGCAGCGCGCTGATTGCGGTGGTGATCCCTCTGTTATTGCTGTTTATTTTTGGCTACGGCATCAACCTGGATTCCAGCAAACTGCACGTGGGTATTTTGATGGAGCAGCAGTCAGAAGACGCTCGCGATCTCACCAATACGTTTCTTGGCTCGCCGTATATTGCCGCTACGGTCAGCGATAACCGACAGGCGCTGATCCAGCAAATGCAGGCGGGTAAAATTCGTGGGCTTATCGTCATCCCGGTTGATTTCTCTGAACAACTGGCTCGTCCGCAGGGAAAATCTCCGATTCAGGTGATTACCGACGGCAGTGAGCCAAATACGGCAAACTTCGTCCAAGGCTACGCGGAAGGCATTTGGCAAATATGGTTACAGCAGCGCGCCGTTGATAAAGGGGGCGAATTCAAGCCGCTTATCGATGTGCAGCTACGTTATTGGTTTAACCCTGCCGCCATTAGCCAGCACTTTATTATTCCCGGAGCGATAACCATTATTATGACGGTTATCGGCGCCATCCTGACATCGCTGGTCATCGCCCGCGAGTGGGAACGCGGCACGATGGAGGCGCTGCTTTCTACTCAAGTAACGCGCACGGAATTACTGCTGTCAAAACTGCTGCCGTATTACGTATTGGGCCTGCTGGCTATGACCCTGTGCATGGTGGTTGCCGTTTTTGTGATGGGGGTGCCTTACCGAGGGTCACTACTGATTTTATTCGTGATGACCACACTGTTTCTCGCCAGCACCCTCGGGATGGGACTGCTTATCTCTACGATCACCCGTAATCAGTTTAATGCGGCAATGGTGGCTCTTAACGCGGGGTTCCTGCCTGCCGTTATGCTTTCAGGGTTCATCTTTGAAATTGACAGTATGCCAGCCATTGTTCAGGCCGTGACCTATGTGATCCCCGCCCGCTACTTTGTGAGCACCCTACAAACGCTATTCTTGGCCGGTAATATCGGCAGCGTGCTGATGGTTAACCTGCTGTTTTTAATTATTTCCGCCGTGGTCTTTATTGGACTTACCGCGTGGAAAACCAAGCGCCGACTGGATTGAGGATTTTTCATGTTCTATAGGCTGTGGACATTAATCATTAAAGAACTTCAATCGCTGCTGCGCGATCCCCAAACTCGCGCCATTTTGATCATGCCGGTCATTTTGCAAGTGGTGCTGTTTCCTTTTGCCGCAACGCTAGATGTCACCAACGCCAGCATCGCGATCTATAGCGAAGATACCGGCCAGTCGTCGATAGAGCTCACCCAGCGCTTTGCCAAGGCCGAAGCCTTTACCAACGTAATACTGCTGCACAGCCCGCAAGAGATTGCACCGACGATTGATAACCAAAAAGCGCTGCTGTTAATCCGTTTTCCTGCCAATTTCTCACGCGATATTTTGTCCGGCCATCAGGCGCCGTTACAGATAGTTTTAGACGGACGCAGCTCCAACAGCGCGCAAATCGCGGCAAACTATGTTCAGCAGATTGTCCGTGACTATCAACAAGAGCTTATCAGCGGA
Source organism: Hafnia sp. CBA7124 (assembly GCF_002355555.1). NCBI lineage: Bacteria > Pseudomonadati > Pseudomonadota > Gammaproteobacteria > Enterobacterales > Hafniaceae > Hafnia > Hafnia sp. CBA7124. The sequence goes on from NZ_AP017469.1 coordinate 2,829,589, forward strand.
CAGCCTGTATCCACTCACGATTTGGCCCAGAGAAACTCCGAGCTGGTTATTCGCAACTGGTACAACCCCAATCTGGATTACAAATGGTTTGTGGTGCCGTCGCTGATTGCCATGATCACCACCATCGGCGTGTTAATTGTGACGTCGCTGTCGGTGGCACGCGAACGTGAGCAGGGAACGCTGGAACAGCTGTTGGTTTCACCGCTGAATACCTGGCAGATATTCGTTGGCAAAGCCATTCCCGCCCTGATTGTCGCCACGTTTCAGGCCACCGTGGTGTTACTGATCGGGATTTTTGCCTACCAAATTCCGTTTGCCGGTTCCCTTTTGCTGTTTTACTTCACCATGCTGATCTACGGGCTTTCGTTGGTCGGTTTTGGCCTACTGATTTCATCGCTATGCTCAACGCAGCAGCAGGCATTTATTGGCGTATTTGTGTTTATGATGCCCGCAATCTTGCTGTCCGGTTACGTATCGCCGGTGGAAAATATGCCGGTTTGGCTGCAAAACCTGACGTGGATAAATCCAGTTCGGCACTTCACCGATATCACCAAAGAGCTCTATTTGAAGGATGTGAGCTTCGATATTATCTGGCACAGCCTATGGCCGCTTCTGGTGATTACCTTAACCACCGGCAGCGCCGCCTACGCAATGTTTAGGCGTAAGATTGCGTAGCGAGCTAAATCCACCGCGAGCGTAGCCAACGCATAAGCAGCTTCAAGTATGAAGGGGATAAGGACTCTTGCTATACTGCGGCATACCATCTTTGCCGCAGGCGCAATGTCATCATCTTAGATAGGGTTAGATCAGCATCATGTTAAGTTCGAAGGAATCATCTAATAGTGCCGATGCCTCCCTTTCTGGGATCACGCGCAGCTATATGCTGTTTATTTTTCTGCTGGTTATGGCTAATTTGCTCTACGGCTATAACTATGTGAATGCCTACATTAACAGCAAGCAAACCATGCTAGCGACGGTTGCCGATCAGCTGCAAAAGCGTATCGAGACCTACCGTTTTGTGACCTATCAGGTGTATGACAACCTTTCGGCCTCTAATTCTGTCCAACTGCCCTCTCCGGTCAACGAGGTTCGGTTACGTCCTGATATCTATCTATTGGAAAAGAGCCGCCATAAAACCGATGCCCTGATTTTTGGTCAGCATGATGCGAGCACCAGCGATTTAGCGCTACGCATGTCGAACTATCTCGATATTTTGTGGGGCGCGGAAACCGAAACCTATTCTATGTATTACCTGAACGGGCAGGATAATAGCCTGATTTTGGTCTCGACGATGCCGATGAAAGATCTGTCTGCGCGTTATAAAGAGGGATATTTGGGTAACGTGGTCGAGTCCCGTAAAACTGAAATGCTGCAACAGTCTAATTCACTAGATGAACGCGAAGGCTTCTCAGGGTTGCGCAAGTTCCGTTTCCTGAATTCTTACTATTTCACCTTGCGTACCACTTTTAATAACCCTGGGCATTTAGCTACCGTCGTGGCTTTTGATCTGCCTGTCGGCGATATTTTGCCGCGCGATTTGCCCGTTCAACGTTTTTTGATCACTGAAAATCCTGAATCACCATCAGAATTGATGTCGCGTGAAGAACTGCCAGAGGCTTTCTCTACGCTGAGATGGCCGTGGTTAACGATCAGCGCCCCGCTGTATAACACGCCGCTGAAGATTGATTTCAATATCCCGATGACAACGCTCACCGTGGATATGCTGAGGAATAATTTCTGGCTGGTGCTGATTAATTTATTGGTGCTCGTTCTGTCATTCACCGGTTTTTATTTCGTGCGTCACCAATATATTCGTCCGGGAAAACGCATGGCTGCGCAGCTCAGCGCCCAGCAGGAAATGAATCAGGAAATTATTACCCATTTACCAATTGGCCTGCTGATTTATCGTTTCGACACCGATACCGTGGTTGCCAGCAATAAAATTGCCGATCATCTGTTGCCGCACCTTAGCCTGAGCAAAATTGCTAGCATGGCTCAAGAACATCAGGGTCGAATTCAGGCAACGGTCAACAATGAAATGTATGAAATTCAGATGGTGCGCAGCCAGCAGAATATTAAATCTGCCCTGTTCTTAATGCGCGATCTGGATAAAGAAATGATGGTCAGCAAAAAGCTAAAACAGGCGCAGAGTGAATATGAGAAAAATCTGACCGCACGCAAAATCATGACCACCAATTTAAGCCGCGAGCTTAATGCGCCGATGAGTAATATTCAGCAATTAGTCGCTGACATTCAAAATAATAAAGATGATCCTCGTCTGCTAGATTTATTGTTGGGCGAAACACGTCATGCGCAGGCTTTGATCGATGAAATTACGCTGCTCACCGAAATTGAAAATCGGGACTGGCGTCCGGTGACCGAAACATTCAACCTTAACAAACGTATTGATGAGCTGCTAAAACGCAGCTTGCCTGAACTGCGCCGCAAAGGGCTAACGCTTATCAATCACACCGATATCGATCCAGATAAAGAGTTTATCGGTGATATTCGTTCGCTAGAACAAGTGCTTTCCATGCTGCTGCACTATTCCATCATTACCACGGTGTATGGAAAAATCACTCTCAAAGTGACGCAGAAACCTGAGTCTCCTGACCACATTTGTTTTGAGCTCAGCGATACCGGCACCGGCGTATCCAATAAAGAGATCAATGGATTGCGCTATCCAAATCTCGGTGAGCCGCAAAGCGATCGCTTCGCCAGAGGCTCGGGAATGACTTACTATCTGTGCGCCCAGCTGTGCAAACGTATGAGCGGCAGATTGGATATTCAAAGCAAAGACGATATCGGAACGCGTTATAGCTTTAGCTGCATCATGCATCCGGTGGAACATCCAGAAGAAGAGTCGGAGAAGCTGCTGGACGGGATCACGGCCTATCTGCAAATCACCTCCGATGAAATTCGCAGCCTGATTATGCATAAGCTTGCCGCTTTTGGTGCCGCGTCCATCATTGCCGACGGCCGCGATGCCAACGAAGAATATGATATTACGCTGACCGATGCTCCAGAGAATGCAGAAGATTACACCCTGCTGCTGGTCTCTGATATTGACGGTTTTGAAGAATACGCGCCGCATCGCATTAAGGCTAACTTCAACCTCACCGAGCCGCTCATTGACGCCATTTTGCTGCTGATTGAGCAACAGATTGCGGTCACAGAATCGCCAATCGATGCGGAATATGCTGAAAATGCAGATCCTTCATCTGATAGCTCTCCTTTTAAATCAAAGGATTACTTTTCTCTGTTTATGGAAACAGTACCGGAAGATGTACAGAAACTGTATACTGAAGCCGAACAGAGTGATTTATCCCCGCTTTCTCTGACTGCACACCGACTTAAAGGTGTTTTTGCCATGCTTAATATCCCCACCGGCAAAACTCTATGTGAACAGTTAGAACTCGCCATTAAAGAAAGCGATGTAACAAATATAAAGATTTTGATCAGTCAGATTGATACTTTTGTCAGCCGACTGCTTCTACTAGGTAGCCAACAACATGAATAACCTAAATGTAATTATTGCTGATGACCATCCAATTGTCCTATTCGGTATTAGGAAGTCACTTGAACAAATCGAATGGGTTAACGTTGTCGGGGAATTTGAAGACTCAACGGCATTAATCAATAGCTTATCTAAGCTGGATGCGAATGTACTGATCACCGATCTTTCCATGCCGGGCGACAAATACGGCGATGGCATCACCTTGATTAAATATATCAAGCGCCATTATCCGCACCTGTCCATTATTGTTCTGACCATGAACAATAACCCTGCTATTTTAAGTGCGGTTCTGGAATTGGATATTGAAGGGATTGTTCTTAAGCAAGGCGCGCCGGCTGATTTACCGAAAGCGCTAGCTGCATTGCAGAAAGGTAAGAAATTTACCCCAGAAAGCGTGTCCAAACTGCTGGAAAAAATTAGCGCCAGCGGCTACGGTGACAAACGCTTATCACCAAAAGAAAGCGAAGTCCTGCGCTTATTCGCCGAAGGTTTCTTAGTAACAGAAATTGCTAAAAAGCTGAACCGCAGCATTAAAACCATCAGTAGCCAGAAGAAATCAGCCATGCTGAAACTCGGCGTTGATAACGACATTGCGCTGCTGAACTATCTTTCTTCCGTCAATATTATGTCGGTAGATAAAGACTAAGTTATTGCTGTATTACCCCCTCCCAGCCTCCCCCTTGTCAGGGGGAGGAGCATTCTGCACTCAACATCAACATTGAGCGCCGTACGGCTCCCTCCCCTGATAAGGGGAGGGTTGGGGTGGGGTATTAAACCCCTTTGTCTCTTCCCTTCCTCACTACCTCAGCAAAATGATGCAGCGATTTTTGTAGCTCTTCCAACGTCACCGGCTTCGACAAACAGCTGTCCATTCCAACCTGAATACAGCGCTCCCGCTCTTCCGCCAGCGCGTTAGCCGTCACGCCAATAATTGGCGCGGTGCGGCCCTGCTGACGCAGACGCGCAGTGAGCTGGTAACCATCCATGTTTGGCATGTTAACGTCAGTAAGCACGATGTCGGCCTGCTGTTTCGCTAATGCGCCTAACGCATCCAAACCATCGCTTGCGGTTGACACCGACTGATAGCCTAATGAAATCAGCTGATCGGCCAGCAAACGACGGTTGATCGGATGATCGTCGACGATAAGAATATGCACATCGCTGTAATCTTTAACTTCAATATTGCCATTATCTTCAGAAAGATCGGGGAGTAATGCCGTGTCTTCTGGCACAAAAATGCGGCGTAGAATACTCAACAATTCTAGCGGTGCCGCCGTGCTGAGCACCCATGAGCCGTCCTCTTTGCGTTTCGCATGGCCTAAATACTCTGCGGATAGGCGGATGTGGGTCTTAACCGGAGTACTCAGAGTAACGTCATGATCTGAAATCAAAATCCCCTGCTCATCGCAATGTTCGCTGGCGCTGCATAGACGAACATCCGCACCGGCCATGGTCAGGAGTTTCAGCAGATAAGCTTCCAAGCGCGCATTGTGGATCTCAAGCCAAACGGTTTTTTGTGCTAGTGCGGCAATTTCAGGCGCTGATTCCACTGCCTGATACATCGGAATACGTACGGTAAATATGCTGCCCATTCCCGGCTCCGATTCCACGGCAATGTCGCCATCCATCAGACTGACCAGTTTTTCACAGATGGCCAGCCCCAGACCGGTTCCTTGGAAATGGCGTTGCACGCCGGTGCCTACTTGGAAGAATGGATCGAACAGCTTCATCACATCGCGGAATGGGATACCCAAGCCTGTATCACGTACGCGGAACTCAAGATAGAAATCCTGTACCCGCACCTGAAGGATAATGCAGCCGGTATCGGTAAATTTGATCGCGTTGCTCAGCAAGTTCGACAACACCTGCTGAATACGCATGATATCGCCAGAAACGGAATCTGGCACTTCTGGCTCAATAAAGCAGTACATCGCCAAGCGCTTGCGAACCACCAGCGGCAAGTAGTTGCCGATGATATGCGGGATCACCTTACGCGGCTCAAAGGTTCCCGGCTCTATTTTGAGCTGTTCGGATTCGATCTTGGAGAAATCAAGAATATCGCTGATGATTTTAAGCAACAGCCCCGAGGAGTTACTCATCGCCGCCAGCAGACGCTGGGTTTCTTCCGGCAGAGACTTAGTTTGCAGCAGGTCGAGATTACCAATGATGCCATACAACGGGGTTCTCAGCTCATGGCTGACCGTCGCCAAGAACATTGATTTCGACTGGCTGGCCTGCTCGGCGGCATTGGCGAGCTCTTGCAATGACTCTTCAATTTTAACGCGCGCACTCACGTCGATCATGACGCAAATCGCCACATCCTCATTGCGATAGCGGGAATGAACAAAGCTAATTTGTAGATTCTGATTCTGGCTGGTGATGACGTCGACCACGCTGCTGGGTTGCTCGCAGATAATGCGCGTGATCCGATGGCGGTCTTCAGAGGTAAACAGGCTGATATAATTATGCGCCAGTTCATTACTCAGAATATTGCTACCGTCTTTAATTCGCAGAATACAAATGCCCACCGGCGCAGAGGCGACAATTTTACGGTTAAATTGCTCATGTTCCTCAAGACGAAACGCATTATTTTCTGCCGGAGAAAACATTTTTCGCTCAAATAACCACGTCAATACACACAGAATAAGCGCGCTGATTAAGTTTAGGATCACCGCATTAATCAGGAGTAAATTAAAACGTTCGAGCAATACGCTGGTCGGCAGTGAATAGACAATGCTTAATCCCGACGGGCTCAGTTTCTTTTTCAGCAACAGGGTGTCATAGCCGCTGTTATAGCCAAAATAGTTATCGTCGTTCGGAATACCTGAAAGGGCGGGTTGCTCACCGCCGTTTTCAGTGTAGGTCATTAATACGTCATTATTTTCATTCAGCAATGTGACGCCTACCGGCAGCGTAGAAGGATTGGTAAAATCCTCTAAGCGAATATTTTGCTCGGTGCCTAGCAGTGCTTCCAGCTTGTTGGCGATGTAAACCGGCGTAATAACATAAAGCGCCCCCACGTCATTTTGAGTACCAGGGATCACCCAGAACAGCGTGTGTTCTTTCTCTTTATTATTGCTGTTTTGGAACATCAAAATCCGCTGATGCAGATTGCGGAACACATTGCTTTGGTCAAGTGGCGTATTACGAATGCCAAAATCAGCCAGACACAAGCTTTCACCACCGATAAAGAAGATTCGGTTTAGGTCATATGCGGCAACGAAATTCTCTTTCCAATAATTAATGAAATTACTCAGCGACTCTAACGAGTTCTGGTAATTATCGCTCAGCAGCTGGCAGTCTGACTCAGGAAAAATCGGCGTCAGCGGTGGGAGCGTATTCTTTCCACTGAATACGCCGTTGATCATATCTAGCCCAGTCACAGACCAGCTCAGTCGATTTTCCGCAATATAGCGAATATCCCGCATGATGCTTGAGGAGTGCTTGATCACCCCCTGCGCCTGATCAAAATTCAGGTTAAAGTCTTGGCGGATGTCCGACTCTTTCTCATGAAATTCATTGAGAATATAAAACGTGGTCAGCAAAGCGCCCAAGATCCACAGCATCAGCGCCAGCGATCGGAATAGATAGCGTGAAATTCGCAGCGTTGTTCGGAAAGAGGCTAGATATTTCAAAGGATTACCATAGCAGAAAACGGACTGTTAAACGAAAGGCCTACATTCAAGTATCACACTAGTCACTAGAGATAAAAAAAGCCAGTACAAACATCTGCACTGGCTTTTTATCGAGTCAACGAAACGCTAGTAATTAGGCGTTTTCATCGCCCTCTTCATCATCAGACTCTGACGCATCATCAACGCTTTCAGCATCGTCAACGACATCAGCAACATCGCCGTCAACCGCCGCATTCTCTTCGCCATCGAGAACTTCATCATCCTCTTCTGGTTCAGCAACGCGCTGCAAGCCAACAACGTGTTCGTCTTCGGCGGTGCGGATCAGCGTAACACCTTGGGTGTTACGACCAACAACGCTCACCTCAGCAACGCGGGTACGTACCAACGTGCCAGCATCGGTGATCATCATAATCTGATCGCATTCGTCGACCTGAACAGCACCAACCACGTTACCATTACGCTCGCTGACCTTGATAGAGATAACCCCCTGAGTCGCACGGGACTTGGTTGGGTACTCTGCAACGCCGGTACGCTTACCGTAGCCATTTTCGGTCACGGTCAGAATATCGCCTTCGCCACGAGGAATGATCAGTGATACAACGCGGTCTTCACCGTTGAGGTTGATACCACGTACGCCCGTTGCGGTACGGCCCATAGAACGCACTTGGCTTTCTGGGAAACGCACCACTTTACCGGCCGCAGAGAACAGCATCACTTCGTTGCTGCCGTCGGTCAGATCAACACCAATCAGCTCATCGCCTTCGTTCAGATTCACGGCAATAATACCCGCGCTGCGAGGACGGCTGAAATCGGTCAGCGCCGTTTTCTTCACGGTACCGCTCGCGGTTGCCATGAAGACGTGACGACCTTCTTCGTATTCACGCACCGGAAGAATGGCGGTAATACGTTCGTTGGCTTCCAGCGGCAGCAGGTTGATGATCGGACGACCACGCGCACCACGGCTCGCTTCAGGCAACTGATAGACCTTCATCCAGTACAAACGACCACGGCTTGAGAAGCACAGAATAGTGTCGTGCGTATTGGCCACCAGCAGGCGGTCAATGAAGTCTTCTTCTTTAATACGGGCGGCTGACTTACCTTTACCACCGCGACGCTGTGCTTCGTAGTCGGTCAGAGGCTGGTATTTCACATAGCCCTGATGCGACAAGGTCACTACTACGTCTTCCTGCGAAATCAAATCTTCGATGTTGATATCCGCAGTATTTTCAGTAATTTCGGTACGACGCGCATCGCCAAACTGGTCACGGACCGCGATCAGCTCTTCGCGAATCACTTCCATCAGGCGATCTGGACTTTCCAGAATGAAGATCAGCGCAGCGATCTGCTCTAACAGATCTTTGTATTCGTCGAGCAGTTTTTCATGCTCAAGACCGGTCAGTTTCTGCAAACGCAGATCCAGAATGGCCTGAGCCTGCTGTTCAGTCAGATAGTAATGACCGTCACGAATACCGAATTCTGGCTCCAACCATTCAGGGCGCGCAGCGTTATCGCCAGCACGTTCCAGCATCGCTGCAACGGTGCCCAGCTCCCAACCGCGTGCAACCAGCAGCGCTTTCGCTTCTGCAGGGTTTGGCGCACGGCGGATAAGCTCAATGATTGGGTCGATGTTCGACAACGCAATCGCCAAACCTTCCAAGATGTGCGCACGATCGCGAGCTTTGCGCAGTTCAAAGATGGTACGACGCGTGACAACTTCGCGGCGGTGGCGAACGAATGCCTGTAGGCAATCTTTCAGCGTCAGCAGTTTAGGCTGTCCCTGATGCAGCGCCACCATGTTGATACCAAACGTCACCTGCATTTGCGTCAGTGAGTACAGGTGGTTCAGAACCACTTCGCCCACGGCGTCACGTTTGATTTCAATAACAATACGCATACCGTCTTTATCAGACTCATCGCGCAGGGCGCTGATGCCTTCCAGACGTTTTTCTTTAACCAACTCGGCAATTTTCTCGATCAGGCGAGCTTTGTTCACCTGATAAGGAATTTCATGCACGATGATGGTTTCGCGGCCGGTTTTTTCGTCCGCTTCAACTTCGGCTTTGGCACGGATATACACCTTGCCGCGCCCAGTGCGATACGCTTCCTCAATACCACGGCGACCGTTGATGATCGCGGCAGTTGGGAAATCCGGGCCAGGGATATGCTGCATCAGGCCTTCAACCGTAATGTTTTCGTCATCAATATAGGCCAAGCAGCCATTGATCACTTCATTCAGGTTGTGTGGAGGAATATTGGTTGCCATACCTACGGCGATACCGGAAGAACCGTTCACCAGCAGGTTTGGAACTTTGGTTGGCAACACCGCTGGGATTTGCTCGGTGCCGTCATAGTTAGGCACGAAATCAACGGTCTCTTTTTCCAGATCCGCTAACAGTTCGTGAGCAATTTTGGACATACGGATTTCGGTATAACGCATTGCTGCGGCGGAGTCGCCATCAACAGAACCGAAGTTACCCTGTCCATCAACCAACATGTAACGCAGCGAGAACGGCTGAGCCATACGAACGATAGTATCGTATACCGCGCTATCACCATGTGGATGGTATTTACCGATAACGTCCCCGACGATACGGGCCGATTTTTTATATGCTTTATTCCAGTCATTGCCCAATACATTCATCGCGAACAGAACGCGACGGTGAACTGGCTTCAGTCCATCACGAACATCCGGCAGCGCACGCCCGACGATAACGGACATGGCGTAATCCAGATACGAGTTTTTCAACTCTTCTTCGATGTTGACCGGCGTAATCTCTCTGGCAAGGTCGCTCATGGAGCTGCTATCCCTCTACTGACTTCTGATGATTCATCTGCTGCCGCTACCCTAACAGACACCCTTGGGTATATTCATCGAATAGATCAAAGCGCATACACGATGACAAAGACCGCGAATTATATCATAAAGCCGGATTTAGTGCGAAACCCTGTGCGCTTTTCAATGCACGGCGGAATTAACCTCATTGAGCCAAGAATCTGTATAATCCACAGCAGTACTTTTCTCAAAAAATTATTTTCGGGTGAATGATTCACGCCACCAGAAATATCTTAGAAGGAGTGTTCGGTGTCTGAACAAAACGTAGACCATCAGGAAATTGCTAAATTTGAAGCCGTGGCATCGCGCTGGTGGGATCTCGAAGGGGAATTTAAACCCCTGCACCGTATTAACCCTCTGCGCCTGAACTATATCCAGCAACGCGCCGACGGTGTATTTGGTAAGAAAATCCTCGATGTTGGCTGCGGCGGCGGCATTCTGGCCGAAAGCATGGCGCGCGAGGGCGCCGATGTCACCGGCTTAGACATGGGCGCGGAGCCCTTACAGGTCGCGCGTTTGCATTCACTGGAAACCGGCATCAAAGTCACCTACGTTCAAGAAACCGTTGAGCAGCACGCCGACGAGCATGCGGGTCTCTACGATATTGTCACCTGCATGGAAATGCTGGAACACGTTCCCGATCCGCGCTCCGTGGTGTTGGCATGCGCCAAGCTGGTAAAACCCGGCGGACACGTTTTCTTCTCGACGATTAATCGCAATAACAAAGCCTGGCTAATGGCGGTTATTGGTGCTGAATACGTATTGAAAATGGTGCCAAAGGGAACTCACGATGTGAAAAAATTCATTCGCCCTGCTGAGTTAATCGGTTGGATCGATGAAACCCCGCTGCGCGAACGCAATATGATTGGCCTGCATTACAACCCGTTAACGGATAAGTTCAAGCTGGCACCGAACGTGGATGTGAATTATATGGTGCATACGGTGTGTGAGGAGTAACTCTTACTACCTTCATCAACAACCCCACCCCAACCCTCCCCTTCGCAGGGGAGGGAGCCGTTTGGAGTTTGCTGAAAGATCCTCGATCGGCCCCACCCCCAGCCCTCACCTTCGCAGGAGTGGGAGCCGTTTAGTGTTTACTAAAAGATCCTCGATCGGCTCCTCCCCCTGCCAAGGGGGAGGTTGGGAGGGGGTTATAACGCCAAGCTCCTGACAACCTTTTTCGTTAGAGATAAGACGATTGCCTAAATTGCATCTGCCTATGATATTAACCGTGATCAATATCGCCTTTTTAAGTAACGAATAAGAAACCAGCAGTCGATCAATTTATTTTATTTTTAAGTGGAATCTTATCCCCCTCACCTCTCAACCGCTGCCGCCAGTAATGACGGTACGTGAGCGCCTGACTTAACAATTCACCCCCAAGTTATCCACAATTATGCGCCGTTTTGTTCACTTGCAAAAGGAAGCTAAGAACACTATCTTGTTATCACTCCTTGATTAATACACCATATCTTGTGTTCACAACACGAAATCGACACTACACGTCAAGTTAATGCAACAATGATTTTGCATTGATTTAACGCGCATGGCTTTTATAGACACGATGACGGCTTGAACATGAGATCGCACACGGACAGGTAAATAGCCCTATGAATCAAAGTCTGCTGGTCACTAAGCGTGACGGAAGCAAAGAACGTATCAATCTTGATAAAATCCACCGCGTACTCGATTGGGCTGCTGAAGGCTTGAGTAATGTCTCAGTTTCTCAGGTGGAATTACGTTCTCACATCCAGTTTTATGATGGGATCCGCACCGCGGATATTCACGAAACCATCATCAAGGCCGCCGCAGACCTGATCTCCCGTGACGCTCCAGACTATCAATATCTGGCTGCGCGTCTGGCTATTTTCCATCTGCGTAAAAAAGCTTACGGCCAGTTTGAACCGCCTAAACTGTACGACCACGTAGTTAAACTGGTCGAAATGGGTAAATATGACAAACATCTGCTGGAAGATTACACCACCGAAGAGTTTGCTCAGATGGACGAGTTTATCGACCATTGGCGCGACATGAATTTCTCTTACGCCGCAGTTAAGCAGCTAGAAGGGAAATATCTGGTTCAGAACCGCGTATCCGGTGAAATCTACGAGAGCGCCCAGTTCTTGTATATTCTGGTCGCCGCGTGCCTGTTCTCTAACTATCCGCGTGAAACCCGCCTGAGCTATGTAAAACGCTTCTATGACGCGGTATCAACGTTCAAAATTTCACTGCCTACGCCGATCATGGCGGGCGTGCGCACCCCTACCCGCCAGTTCAGCTCTTGCGTGCTGATCGAGTGCGGCGACAGCTTGGACTCGATCAATGCCACGTCCAGCGCCATCGTGAAATATGTCTCCCAGCGTGCCGGTATCGGCATCAACGCCGGTCGGATCCGTGCGTTAGGTAGCCCAATTCGCGGCGGTGAAGCTTTCCACACCGGCTGTATTCCGTTCTACAAACACTTCCAGACCGCGGTTAAATCCTGCTCTCAGGGCGGCGTGCGCGGTGGCGCAGCAACGTTGTTCTACCCGTTGTGGCATTTGGAAGTTGAAAGCCTGCTGGTACTGAAAAACAACCGTGGCGTTGAAGGTAACCGTGTTCGCCACATGGATTACGGCGTGCAGTTGAACCGCCTGATGTATCAGCGCTTGATTAAAGGCGGCGACATTACGCTGTTCAGCCCGTCAGACGTTCCGGGGCTGTACGATGCTTTCTTTGCCGATCAGGATGAATTCGAACGTCTGTATATGCAGTACGAAGCCGATGACAGCATTCGTAAGCAGAAAGTTAAAGCGGTGGAACTGTTCTCACTGATGATGCAAGAGCGCGCCTCAACGGGTCGTATCTACATCCAGCACGTTGACCATTGCAACACCCATAGCCCGTTTGATCCGGCTATTGCACCGGTGCGCCAGTCCAACCTGTGTCTGGAAATCGCCCTGCCAACCAAACCGTTGAGCGACGTGAACGACGAAAACGGCGAAATTGCGCTGTGTACGCTGTCGGCGTTTAACCTCGGCGTTATCGAGTCGCTGGACGATTTAGAAGAGCTGGCGGTGTTAGCCGTTCGTGCCCTTGATGCCCTGTTAGACTATCAAGACTATCCGATTCTGGCGGCTAAGCGCGGTGCGATGGGACGTCGCACTCTGGGAATCGGCGTGATTAACTACGCTTATTATCTGGCGAAGAACGGCGTGCGTTACTCCGACGGCAGCGCGAACAATTTGACGCACAAAACCTTCGAAGCCATTCAGTATTACCTGCTGAAAGCGTCTAACGAGCTGGCAAAAGAGCAAGGCGCGTGCCCGTGGTTCAATGAAACCACCTACGCACAGGGCGTCCTGCCAATCGACACCTATAAAAAAGATTTGGATACGATTTGCAACGAGCCGCTGCACTACGATTGGGAAACGCTGCGTCGCGAGATTAAAGAACACGGCCTGCGTAACTCCACGCTGTCTGCGCTGATGCCGTCTGAAACCTCTTCGCAGATTTCTAACGCGACCAACGGCATTGAGCCACCGCGTGGCCACATCAGCATTAAAGCGTCGAAAGACGGTATCCTGCGCCAAGTGGTGCCAGAGTATGAGCGCCTGAAAAACGCTTATGAGCTGCTGTGGGAAATGCCAAACAACGATGGCTATTTGCAGCTCGTCGGTCTGATGCAGAAATTTATCGATCAGTCGATTTCCGCCAATACCAACTACGATCCGTCTCGCTTCCCATCTGGGAAGGTTCCGATGAAGCAGCTGTTAAAAGACTTGCTGACGGCGTACAAATTTGGGGCTAAGACCCTGTATTATCAAAACACCCGTGATGGCGCAGAAGATGTGCAAGACGATTTGCAGGCCGTTGCCGAAGACGACGGTTGCGAAAGCGGTGCTTGCAAGATTTAACCAAGACCAGCACGAAACCGCCGATATCCATCGGCGGTTTTATCCTAAACGGTAGGATTATAGTTTTATGGCATATACCACATTCTCTCAAAACAAAAACGATCAGTTACTCGAACCCATGTTCTTCGGTCAGCCGGTTAACGTGGCGCGTTACGACCAGCAAAAGCATGAAATTTTTGAAAAACTGATCGAAAAACAGCTCTCTTTCTTCTGGCGTCCCGAAGAAGTTGACGTGTCTCGCGACCGTATCGACTATCAAGCGCTGCCAGAACATGAAAAACACATTTTTATCAGCAACCTGAAATATCAAACCCTGCTGGATTCCATTCAGGGACGCAGCCCGAACGTCGCGCTGTTGCCGCTGATCTCTATCCCTGAGCTCGAAACTTGGGTCGAAACGTGGTCGTTCTCCGAAACTATTCACTCACGTTCTTACACGCATATTATCCGTAATATCGTTAACGATCCGGCGGTGGTGTTTGACGATATCGTCACCAACGAAGAAATCCTCAAGCGTGCGAAAGACATTTCCGGCTACTACGATGATTTAATTGAGATGACCGGTTACTGGCACCTGCTGGGGGAAGGCACTCACACCGTTAACGGCAAAACCGTCAACGTGAATCTGCGTACCCTGAAGAAACAGCTCTATCTGTGCCTGATGAGCGTCAACGCGCTAGAAGCGATTCGCTTCTACGTCAGCTTCGCCTGCTCTTTCGCTTTTGCCGAGCGCGAGCTGATGGAAGGTAACGCTAAAATCATCAAACTGATTGCCCGCGATGAAGCCCTACATCTGACCGGCACCCAGCACATTCTGAATCTGATGCGTTCAGGTCAGGACGATCCTGAAATGGCCGAAATCGCCGTAGAGTGCGAACAACAGTGCTATGACCTGTTTGTTCTCGCTGCGCAGCAGGAAAAAGAGTGGGCAGAATATCTGTTCCGCGATGGCTCCATGATTGGCTTGAACAAAGATATCCTGTGCCAGTACGTGGAATACATCACCAATATCCGCATGCAGGCCGTTGGCTTGGGGCTGCCGTTCCAAACGCGCTCTAACCCAATTCCTTGGATCAATGCTTGGTTGGTGTCTGATAACGTTCAAGTGGCACCGCAGGAAGTGGAAGTGAGCTCTTATCTGGTTGGTCAGATTGACTCGGAAGTCAACGCTGATGACCTGAGCGACTTCGAGCTGTAATCCCTTGAGCTTTTCACTCTACCAAGACTCGACGCTGGCGGCAGACGACGCCGCTAGCATCGAGGCTGAAAATGCCAGCGCTGAGCCACTTACGCCCACCATCACACTCGCCCTTTCTGGCGCTAAGCTTGCGTTCACACATGGCAAAGCCTCGCTGCTTGAAGCCCTTGAGCATCATAATGTGCAGGTGGAATATCAATGCCGCTCAGGCTATTGTGGCTCATGCCGTTGCAAAATGACCAAGGGCCGCGTGGTGTATCGCCAACAGCCGCTGGCCTTCATCAACGAAGGTGAAATTTTACCTTGTTGCTGCCATCCAGACGGAGACATCGAGGTGGAGCTTTAATCGCCTCCACCGCGATTTTTTACCTGCAATCCCTTCCCCTATCACACTGATAATTCACACAAGAATCTGTTCTTGCTCCCACATTTCTGCATGTTTATTTCAAACCGCGCATAATCAATTGTATGATGTAGCCAGCTTTTTATGTGATAAGGACTCGGTTTGGCTCAGACGTGTGCTGGCAGCCGATTTATAAATAATCAGCGACTGATCATAGATTATTTGGTTCTAGCAAACTCCTTTTGGGACTTTGCATGCTTAGCTGCGCTTTTTTAGTGTGGTGTCAGCTATTTATATTGCCAAGTAGTACGAATCGAGCCTTATCACGGAGCTGTTCAACGATGCAAAACACAATAACAATGAAAGCCAAACTATTACCTGTGCTGATTTTCGCCTCGCTTTCCGCCGGAACGTTAAGCGCCAACGCATGGGCGGCGACGCCACCGAAAACGCTGGTCGTGGTGCAAACTCTGGATGATATTGCCAGCCTTGATCCCGCAGAAAGCAACGAACTTTCCAGTATTCAAACGGTGCCGAGTCTTTACCAACGCCTGATCCAAGCCAACCGCGATAATCCAGCCAAGATTGATGCCGTACTTGCCGAGAGCTGGCAAGGCGACGCAGCCAATAAAACGCTCACCGTTAAGCTGCGTCCCAATGCCAAGTTCTCTTCCGGTAATCCGGTGCGCCCTGAAGACGTTATCTTTTCCTATACCCGCGCCGTAGCCCTCAATAAATCGCCAGCCTTCATTTTGAACGTATTAGGGTGGGAAGCGGATAACGTCGCCAGTCATCTGAAGAAAATTGACGACCATACGCTACAGCTCACGTGGACCGCCAACGTAAGCCCTGACGTGGCGCTGAACATTCTCTCGACGCCAATTGCCTCCATCGTTGATGAAAAAACCGTCACGCCTAATGGCAAAAAAGGCGACTTTGGTAATGAGTGGCTCAAAATGCACTCAGCGGGCAGTGGGCCGTTCAAAATGCGCGTATATCAACCGCATCAGGCCATCGTTTTGGATGCCAATCCGCTATCAAACGACGCGCCTAAAATCGCCAATATCATTATTAAAAACGTGCCCGATCCGGCGTCTCGCCGTTTGCTGATCCAGCAGGGTGACGCCGATATTGCCCGTGGGCTGGGCGCAGACCAAACCTCGGCGTTGCAGAATCAAGCCGGTATTAACGTGATGAGCATTCCTTCGGCCGAGCAAAACTATTTGGCGTTCAACACCGGCAATACCGCGAATCCGTTACTGGCAAATCCTGCACTGTGGGAAGCGGCGCGCTATCTGGTCGATTACAAAGGCATCACGCAGGACTTACTCAAGGGCCAATATTTTGTGCATCAGAGTTTCCTGCCGGTCGGCTTTAACGGCGCGCTGGAGAATAATCCGTTTAGCTTCGATCCTGCTAAAGCGAAAGCCATTCTCGAGAAAGCCGGGATCAAAAATGCCGCCTTTACGCTGGATGTTGAAAACAAAGCGCCGTTTATCACCGTGGCTCAATCCATTCAAGCCAGCTTCGCGCAAGGCGGCGTGAAAGTGGATCTGCTGCCTGCGGCAGGCAGTCAGGTTTATGCACGCGTGCGTGCGCGTCAGCATCAGGCCGCGATCCGCATGTGGCTGCCGGACTATTTCGATGCGCATTCCAACGCCAGCGCTTTTGCCTACAACGATAACAAAGGCAGCACCGTCGCGTGGCTAAACGGCTGGAAAATCCCTGAGCTAAGCCAGCAAACGCTCGCCGCCGTAGCCGAAGCCGACAGCGCTAAACGTTTGGATATGTATACCAAAATGCAGCAAGAGCTACAGCGTAGCTCGCCGTATGTGTTTATCGATCAGGCCAAAACTCAGGTTGTGCTGCGCGACAACGTGAAAGGCTATCAACAAGGTCTGAACGCCGATATGGTTTATTACGATCGCGTCACCAAGTAATTCGTCCGCTTTTTATCCACAGCAAGCGGAGAAACTATGGCTGCTGACTTCACGCCGGAGAATAATTTCCGGCGTCATTTACAGACCCTGTTGCAGGGTCTACTTACGCTCGCATTAACGCTTTTCGGGCTGCTGCTGATTACGTTTTTGCTTTCCGCGCTCTCTCCCGTCGATCGCGTATTACAAATCGTTGGCGATCATGCCAGCGTCTCCACCTACAATCAGGTTCGTCATCAGTTAGGGCTAGATCAGCCGCTGCCGGTGCAGTTCTGGCACTATCTGATTCAGCTTGGGCATGGCGATCTGGGCACCGCCAGCGCAACCGGCCAACCGGTGCTACAAGATTTACTCACGGTATTTCCTGCCACGCTGGAGCTAGCGACGCTGGCGCTCATTATCGGCGCCACCCTCGGCGTTCTGCTGGGCGTGCTGTGCGCACGTTATGCGGGAACGGCGTGGGATCTGACCATCCGCACGCTCACCCTGCTTGGTAATTCGGTGCCTATCTTCTGGCTTGGTCTACTGATGCTGTTGCTGTTCTATGCACGTTTACAGTGGAGCGCAGGGCCGGGAAGGCTGGACGATATTTATCAATACAGCGTTGAAGCCAAAACCGGCTTTGTGCTTATCGATACCTTACTCTCCGGCGACAGCGGCGCGTTTCTCAACGCCATTAATCACCTGACGCTACCGGTTTTGCTATTGGCCTACTTTTCGATGGCCAGTATCACTCGGCTAACCCGTTCGGCGTGTCTAGGCGAAATGAAAAAAGAATACGTCACACTTGCACGCGCCAAAGGGGCAAACGAAACCACTATTCTGATACGCCACGTGCTGCCCAATATTCGCGGTACGTTATTCACTGTGATTGCGCTGGCCTATACCGGCATGCTGGAAGGCGCAGTTCTGACTGAAACCGTATTTTCCTGGCCGGGCATTGGGCGTTATCTCACAACCGCCCTCTTTGCCGGTGACACCACGGCGGTGATGGGTGGCACATTGGTCATTGGCGTGTGTTTTGTGTTGATTAATAACCTGACGGATCTATTGGTACGTCTCACCGATCCGAGGGTGCACTAATGAATTTATTACACAAAATTCTCCGCTCACCAGCGGCCAGCTGTGGATTGGTGATTATCCTGCTGCTGATACTCTGCGCCCTTTTTGCACCGTGGTTAGCGGGGCAAGATCCCAATTGGCAAAACGCAGCGGCGCGTTTGCTACCGCCCGAACCGGGACATTGGCTCGGCACCGATGCCTATGGGCGAGATATGTTGGCTCGGCTGCTGTATGGCACCCGCCCGATGTTAGGCATGGTGCTACTGGTGACCGCAATTACCCTCCCTCTCGGCCTGCTGATCGGTATTTTATCCGGCTATTACGGCGGTTGGACTGAGCGCGTGCTGATGCGATTTACCGATGTTGTTATGTCGATGCCGCGCTTAATTCTAGCCTTTGCCTTTGTCGCGATGCTTGGCCCAGGGCTTATCAATGGCGCGCTGGCGCTGGCGCTCACTACGTGGCCCGCCTATGCCCGTCAGGCTCGAACTGAAATTCAAAAACTGAGGAACAGCGATTATCTCAGCGCCGCAGAAATGCTGGGCATTCGCGGTTTCAGGCTGATGTGGGGACATATTTTGCCACTCTGCTTACCTTCCGCCATCGTGCGCTTAGCGCTGGATTTAGCGGGTATTATCCTTGCGGCCGCAGGCTTAGGTTTCTTAGGATTAGGTGCTCGCCCACCGATGGCTGAATGGGGCGCGATGATCGCCGACGGCATGCAGGTGATCTTCGATCAGTGGTGGATTGCCGCCATTCCCGGCGCGGCCATTCTGCTCAGCAGCTTAGCTTTCAATCTGCTGGGCGATGGCCTGCGTGATATTTTGGAGTCCGATCATGACTGATATTTCACAGAACCATTCGCTGATTGAAGCCGTGGATTTATCGGTTCATTTTGGTCAGGCGTGCGTCGTCAACCAGCTAAATTTTTCCTTGGGCCATGAACGGTTAGCTTTAGTGGGCGAATCCGGCTCCGGCAAATCAATGACCGCTCGCGCGCTAATGGGGCTAATTCGTCAGCCGGGCAAAGTCAGGGCCACCACGCTACGTTTTGAACAGCAAAATTTACTGGCGCAGAAACCCAAACAATGGTCTGCACTGCGCGGTAACAGCATCGCCATGGTGCTGCAAGATCCTCGCTACGCGCTCAATCCGGTGCATACCATTTACCGCCAAATTGAAGAGGCGCTTACGCTGCACCAGCGTCTGTCGCGCCGTCAGCGCGATGAGTTGGTGTTGCACACCGCTGAGTCGGTCGGGCTTCCCGCTCATAGCCTAAAACGCTATCCGGGCGAGCTATCTGGCGGACTGGGGCAGCGCGCCATGATCGCCATAGCGCTGATCAACAATCCCAAGGTGCTGATTGCTGATGAGCCCACCTCTGCGCTGGATGCTCGGCTGCGCCATCAAATTCTTTCTCTTTTGGTGGAACAATGCGAACAACGCCAGATGGGGCTATTGCTAATTAGCCACGATCTGCCGTTGGTGGCCGAACACTGCGACCGCGTGATGGTGATGTATCAAGGGCAGTGCGTTGATGAACTGCGGGCGGCTGAGCTACCGCAAGCCACACATCCTTACACCCGAACGCTCTGGACCTGCCGGCCGAATGCCCAAACCTACGGTTCCCTGCTGCCGGTTCTGGATCGCTCACGCACTTTTGAAGGAGCACCTCGTGCCGCTGATTAATATTCAAGATTTACACGTCAGTTTTTCTGACGGACGACAGCGTAAACACGTGGTGAAGTCGGCGCATTTTCAGGTCAATGAGGGAGAAACCTTTAGCCTGATCGGCGCATCCGGCTGTGGGAAATCGACTATTTTGCGCGTCATCGCCGGTTTGCAGCGTGAATGGCAGGGACAGATTGATTTATTAGGCTCGCCTCTGCGCCCACAAAAACGGCTCAACGGCGAAATCCGCCGCAATGTGCAGATGGTATTTCAAGATCCCTATGCCTCGCTGCATCCTCAGCATCGCCTATATCGTTCTTTGGCAGAACCGCTGCAGATTCATCGCGAACCTAACGTAGAACAGCGGGTGGCTGAAGCACTGCAACAGGTAGGGCTCCCCGCCGATGCGGCGCAGCGCTTTCCTCACCAAATTTCGGGAGGGCAACGCCAACGCGTCGCCATTGCCCGCGCCCTACTGTTGCGGCCTAAAATCTTACTGCTCGATGAGCCCACTTCTGCGCTCGATATGTCGGTTCAGGCTGAAATCCTTAACCTGCTTAACCTGCTAAAGCGGCTGCATTCCATGACCTACCTACTCGTCAGCCACGACGCCGACGTGATTGCCCATATGTCGCAACGCGCGGCGCTGATGGAGGATGGAAAAATTATGCGGGAGTTTAACCGTGCGGCGTTAGCACGCGGCGAGCATCGTTTCGACTAACGCTGATTGATATGAAAAAGCCCCCTGAGCGGATAAAGGCTCAGGGGGCTTTATGTAACTGAATAATCAGTCGAGCAAATCAGCGATTAGCGGCGGTTGCCGAAAATACGCAGCAGCATCAAGAACAGGTTAATGAAGTCCAGATACAGCGTTAACGCGCCCAAAATCGAGTATTTACGGAAGTTATCTTTATCTTCAGGGTTCAGTTGCTCACCCATAGCTTTCAGCTTCTGAGTGTCATACGCCGTCAAACCAACAAAGATAATCACGCCCGCATAGGTAATCACCCACGTCAGCGCTGGGCTTTTCAGCCAGATATTTACCAACGACGCCAGAATGATACCGATCAGCCCCATAAACATCATTGAGCCAATGCCGCTTAGATCACGCTTGGTGGTGTAACCGTAAAGGCTCATGGCCCCGAACATACCAGCCGTTACCACGAACGTGCTCGCGATAGACGAATAGGTATAAACGATAAAAATACTGGCCAGCGTTAATCCGGTGAGTGCAGAATAGAGCATAAACAGCGATGTTGCGGCGGCGGCGCTCAGTTTCTGCACCATACCCGACAGCACAAACACCAAGCCCAACTGCACAATGATTAAACCGAAAAAGGTAATTTTGCTGGAGAAAATAAAATTCAGCACGGCTGGCGTATGTGCGGCATACCACGCCACGATAGACGTCAGTAATAACCCACAGGTCATCCAGCCATACACTTGCGCCATATACGCCTGTAGGCCCGAATTTGCGCGCTCTACGATCGAGCCATTATCACGAGGATATCGATCCATGAAGATCACCTTAAGCTAGGAATAACAATATTATCTGAATGGATAAAACAACCAGACAGTTCTCCTAATAAGCCTACCACAGAACCGTGTTTTTGCTGCGGGCTGAGTGTGCCGATATATTTCAGATTTAAGTAATATTTACTTATGCGTCAAACACTCGACCAGCGCTTGGTAACATGGGCTACACGCTCACCGAACTTGCGCGCGGTTTCTAAATCGCCCGGCAGCGGCGCTTCATCCGGCGAGGCATCGGAAGGCGACACCGTCATCAAGCCCGAAAAACCAGCAATATAGTTCACATCATTGCGGTTTGCCGCTTTGGTGTTGGACGGCAACATTCCCATCCCTACCCACACACCACCATGCTGCTGCGAGAGATGGAACATATAATCGAGCGTGCCAAGTTTGTCGCCGTTCATGCTGGCCGAGTTAGTGAACCCAGCAAAAACTTTATCTTTCCACTCTTGACTAAACCAAGGCTTGGAAGAGGCATCAGCAAATTTTTTAAACTGCCAAGATGGCCCGCCCATGTAGGTCGGGCTACCAAAAATAATCGCGTCGGCCTGCGCTAACAGATGCCATCCCCCTTCCGGCAAGTTGCCTTCGCTGTCGATAGCCAAAACCTCAACGCTCACACCGTCGATCTGCTGCGCGCCCGCGGCTACCGCCTCAGCGGCTTTGGCGGTATGCCCGTATCCACTATGAAAAACCACGGCTAATGCTGTCATCAAATAACTCCTCACACGTTGGTTAATTCGTTATACGCCTGAGAATATTTATACGTCGGGAATAGGATGGCGTCTAGGGCGATGGTTTTTCATTCAAATACAGCAGTTGGAACACCCGCGCCCATACTCAATAGACAATCGGACGCCTAAAGTCGGTGGTATCAGGTAAAAGCGCAACCGTTCGTAGGTGTCGATTGCAGATAAACCATATTTCATCCCGATCGTTAGATAATATGTAGTAAGCATCCGATGATTCAGAGGGATTAAACACGCCTAGCGCCCGATAGGCTATTTCACGACTAAACCCGCTACGCAGCGGCAAAGGCCGTGGCCCATTCTCCAACTCCTCAACCCGCAAATAAAGACCTTGCTCAAACCAAATCAAATTAGCCCCTTAGCTCAACGAAAGTTAGCTCGCATGCTGCCACAAAGATGCAGCGCTGAAATAAGTATAGTGAAAATGAGGCAGAAGATAATTTTGGCTGCCTGTACGGCAGTGAACGGCGTACACGGCATGCGAGCTGTGATTGTTTGTTTCTAAGCTGCCTGTACGGCAGTTAACATAAATCATAAGATGTATAATTGATTGAAATATTTCTAAGCTGCCTGTACGGCAGTTAACTCCACGCTTATCTCTGCATTAATTCAGCGAGATTTCTAAGCTGCCTGTACGGCAGTTAACAAAAATGGGAGAAAGAAGCAATGTTAAAGAGTTTTCTAAGCTGCCTGTACGGCAGTTAACTGCGCCAGAAGGCGAGTCGCCAGAGGCGGAGTTTTCTAAGCTGCCTGTACGGCAGTTAACTGTTGAAAATCAGCCAAAAACCTTTTCCTATCAAACCATTAATTCACTTTGAGTGGGTTTGACCCTTTTTTCTGCGCATTAGTTGCTGGCATTCAAAATCAACAACTTAGATATACCTTCAAAAAAAGGGTTCGTTAGATTTGTTCGATCGTTAGATGAAACATATCCCCGCCGTTGATGAGCACGGGGATATCAACGCGGATGACAAACTAAAACCACGGCACCGTTGCCGTTGCGCTTAATCCATAGCTACTAAATTTGCCCGCCGTTGGCTGCGTTTGCAGTTCGCCCTGACGAATAAACAGATGGAACATTTGCCCAGTAGACAAACTTTTTAGCACGACAAAAGGTAACGAGGTTCTTTGTTCGTTGACATCGAGAATTTGCAGGCGAGCCTGTTCTTCGGTGAGCCAACCTTTTTTCACCGATCTGCGCCGTAGCCTCTCCGCGCTGCTTTTTACCTGCACGCGACTAACCGTTCGGTAGGCCACTTTTTCTGGCACCGCTAAAATGTCGCTACACTGGGTATAATCTCGCAGCCCTTTCAGCCACGGCGTGGCTGCTATCGCAGAGAGTGCCTGCTGTGAACCGTGCAACCGGATAGTATATCCAAGGGTTTTCGCCGCTTGTGGAAAGCTGACACCGATATCGCCTTCACCGTACGCACCTAGGGCACGATGCAATTTAGCAAACAGCGCCGCCATCAGCATCGCTTCGCTAAACTCAGGGTCTTCCAACACGCGGATATCCTGATAAAAATTCATATCAGCCCCTTATTCACCTTTTTCGCCAAATACACCGCCGCGGATCAGAACCGCCATGACATAGTGTTGTTGCTCCGTCGCAGGCTTTTCACCTTTAGTTACCCACTTATCCAGCAGAGTGTAAAAATCCATTTTCTCTTTTGGCTGGCGACAAGCGACGCCGCGACTGGTCACTGAGCCATAAGGTTCCACGGCAATTGCGCCCAGCGATTCAACCATCGGATGCCAAGTATCAATAGTTCGTAGCGCGTTACCCACCTTTTGTGAATGCATCGCGGCAACGTCGCTGACTTGGTACAACACCTTACTTTTTTTGCTATTGCTATCGAGAACCAACTCTTGTGATGGGAAAATTTCCTGCCCTGCTCCTAAATGCACAAAAGCATTCACGGTGAGCAACGCAAAACTTTCTCCACGCAGCCCGGTTTCAATCACCTGCGCCAACGCCCTCAAGTCGCCTTTCGGCTGGCTAAACTCGCGCAGGCTATAATTTTGCGCATCGAATTTCCAATGCTGTTCGCCAGATGAAATATGCACTTCAATCGCTTCCGCGCCAATACGATTACGCCATAGGAAGCGACCATTTGCCAGATTCTCGGCATAGCGTGCTGCCAGTTCAGCAAAACCGTGCTCGGCGATGTAGCCCTCAATCACCTCCTGCAAGGCGGCCTGATACTCTTGATCGTTACACACCGACGGCGTAGACAAGTTACCCAGCACGCGCAGCGTAAACATCACTTTCAGCGTGTCCGCATCCATTGGCAAAGCGGCAACGTCAACGCGCTGTAGGTTAGCTTTTTGAATTTCGGCATCGAGCTTTGTTGGATCGCTGGCAATGGCATTCTTTAGTCGGTTTGAGATGGTGCCGCGCACCGCTTTTTCTTGAATACGTACTGGCTGCCAGACATCTCCATGCCAATTACCCGAATACATTACCGCGTCTGAATTAGCCAGTTTACGTTCAAAAGCGAGTACCGAAGCGGTTTTAATAACTGAAGTTTTAGCCATTTTTCATCCCTTAAAATTCGTCTGAGTAATGTGAATCATCTGGCATAATGTCGTCAGGCAAGGATTGCCCACGGCAGTAATATCCAGTGTCAGTAATGTGATAACGCCAGAACAGCTCATCCGGTTCTTTAATGCGATGTACCCCCCGCCACTCTCCGATGCCATATACCGGTTCGGCAAAGCAGAACGGTGTCTCGTTGTCTCGAGCATTAATCACGGTGCCGGGTTCGTAAAGCGGGGAAATTCGCTGCCAGCCGATCATCAGCGGAACCAGATATCCAGGGCGAGGTTTTTTCAAATATTCCCATGTTGCGCTGTCTTCCTGATCTTCATTTTTTTTCGCCGCCATTTTCAACGCGGCAAAATCAAGCCATGCGTCCATCATTTCCACATCAGGGTTTTGCTGTTTTAGTGCTTGGAAATGCTCGTCAAGCCAAAGTGAACGGTCATACAACGCAAAGCCCGGCATCAAGCTGTAGAGATTGGCGCTTAAGTTGCCAGCGCTACATACCCGAACCTCACGCAATTGCGTAATGGTGCCACCCGCTAGTTTTTGCGTTTGACAAAGATTTTGTAGATGCTCGGCCAGCGCCTGCATACCGACATCACCATTGGCAATTTCACCATGACACTCAATCACGAGAGAAACCGTCATATGCATACGTCCCTCTTCGTTGAACGAGGCGGTTTTGGCCTCTTTGGTCAACGGATTACGAGTGAGAGCAAACTGATAATCACGCCCAGATGAATAAGCATGGGTCTGATGACGATGGCAAATGACACCGCAACCTTCTAGCGTGAGTCCGTGGCTGATTTGCAGTTTTCGAGATAATGCATGCGTGTAACCCAAAAAATGGGTAATGGAGGGAAATCCCCAAGTGAGCCCAGCAACTGCGTTGGCGTTTTCTACCATAATCCACGGTAATATAATGATATTACTCATTGCGGCATCTCCTTATAGCCTGCTCCATTTCGTGCAGACGACGCTTGAAGAGTGGCTGGGTCTGCCATTCTCGGCGCTCTGTTTCCCCGACCTTGAGTTTGTCACACCACAAATGGCTGTTTAACCACTGGGCAAAATCATTGGCTACCGCATCTTGCCAGTCACCTTTTTCGCGCTCGTTAAAAAATGCCTCATCTTTTTTTGCCCGCCACGGATCGAGCCAAAGCTGCTGGTGAGGTTTGAGCTGGCAATTTTCATCTGCTGTCCAGCCCTCAAATTCCCTACGTTGTAGATCAGCCGCGATGTTGAATAACAAGTCGATAAGCTCGTCGATGTAACGGTCGCGCTGCTGGCGAATAGCGTGATTATTGCTTTCTCCCGCACTGACCAATAGTTGAATCAGTCGACGGCGCAACGTGTGGGTTGCACGTTCATATGGACCTCTACCGAAAAGGTTCTTCAATGCCACTGGCGGTTTGTCCTGAGTTTTCCACTGTGGTGACGCTGAGGATAGAAGCCACACACGCCCATTACGCGCAACGTTTAGCAAGGATCTCGTCTGAGGTTTAGCGCTGCAAAAATCCATTACCGCTAAGTTTGGAAATTTCACCAGAGGCTTCGGATGCCATGTCCCAGCCTTATACGCCGCCCTAATCTCTTTGCTTTCTTCGCTAAAACGTAACGCGATCAATTTGTTATGCAAAATCTGGGCTAGAGATGAGGAAAACAGCGGTCCAAGCAGATGGTATCCCCCTTCAACAGGAATATAGATCTGCTTTGCCAGCTTATGAGACGCAGGTGGCTTGGCTATAAGGACGCTAGTAAACCCCGTCATCCAAAACGCAAGCTGCTCGTCGTCTTCCGACAGTTCAGCCAGCACAGAGCTATCACCGCGTTGTAAACAGGCTAGCAGCGAATCGCCCTCTACTTCAGCTTTCAGCAGATTTGCGACATCAAAAACCGCCGCATTTCCTGTAAAATCAATACACTGATTCAAAATCGTTGCGGTAGAGAGATAGCCTTCGTTTTCTGTTGCTTCACTGATAACACTGCTACTTTTTGAATCACCATGAGCAAACTTGGCAACATGAGTAGCCGAACTGATTTGCCCAATACGGTTGACGGCATCCGTTAACCAGTTACGTGTTTCATAGCGCAACGCCACTTCGCGTCGCTCTTGTAGCAAGGTGCTTTCGTCTTCCCCTGCCGCCTGCCGTTTAGTCATTTCTTTATCAAATGCATCGAGTTTTGCTTGCCGTCGTCCGGCAATGTAATCTTCGATAAAAACGGCCAACCTTTGATATGACATACACACTCCTGTCCCTGATACGAATTAAAGAGGCCTAAACACACCCAGTACGGGGTTCCATAACCACGCTTCTGTGTCTTCTTCTTTACTCACACGCAGATTGATTTCGCCATACCGCTCGCAGACATTAGCAAGCGCTATCTCTCGAGCGTCGGCTACGCTCTGTAATACCTGTTCATAATCCATTGCCATCCATGCGGAAACGCCTTCTGCCATATTCAGCTGTTGATAAGTGAATTCTCCGGCGGCTTTCCAGCCTGCGGCACTACCTTCATCACGGAAGAAAAATTTCGGTTCATCAAACTCATCTTCCATACGCAAAAAATATTGCCTTTCAGGCTGAGACTGACGAAACGGCGTGCGGCGTTGCAGTTCGCCATTCCAGTTAACCGGCAGCCGCCACCAGTGCACGGCAACAGGATATTTCCTCTCGTTGCCCATTAACTCCAGCTGTGAACGCCCATGCTCAAGATCGACCAGACTGGTGTAACACTGACCCTCGACGGGTTTTGATAACATATCCAAAATCCGCGGCACCGCATTAATATGCTGATATTGCTCTGGTTGCAGGATCTCATTGAGATCGTGGCTGACGAGTTGAAAGCGTTTTGTTTCAAAACCCGGCTGACACATCGCTGGGGTTTTCTGGCGGTATGCGCGCACGTTTTTATTGAGGATGAGCAAGTTTGGACTTTGTGGAAGTTTCTGCCGATGGCGCTGAATACGCCCAGCAAACTGAATCAGTGAACGCATCGAGCTTGGCTCAATAATGCCCCAGTCGGCGTCCCAATCACGGCCAACTTCAACCACGGAAGTAGCCAGCACAACGAATAAATGATGTTTGGCTATGCTTTGTTCTACCACCCGCCGGATCTCCGGCTTATCCCAGAGTGAGTTATTCTCTCCCGAGCGGGAAAACGCGGCATCGAGCCGTTTTTCCATGTATGAACGCATCACCAACGGATGTTGACTGTGATAAACACAATAGTGAACGCAAAATCCATCAGGCGAAGACATCGCCATCAACGCTTTAGCGGTGGCGACCAACGGATTGATATTCGCCATGCGAACCAGCCCTAATGAGACTGATTTATCCGCATGCTCTTCATGGTGCTTCGCATGCAGCGCGAACATATTGTCGTGGAGAGTCTTTGTTATCGCATCAATGACCACCTCGGTTTTAGACGTCGGTGGTAAAACCGTAACAATCTCTGCCCTGCGCAGCACAGGTTTGACCGGTAGCCGTTTTGCACGCTGTCCTGCAAAATTACAATGAGCGTCATAAAAATCTTTAGGACGACCAAATTCACCCGTGCAGGCGTCATCTTCATCAAACCACGCACAGCAAACATTGAGCGGCAATCCCGGTTCACCACAGGCTTGCTGATAAGCTTGGCGCCCCGTGCAGTAGGCAGAGAATAAAACCTGTACAAACGCGGGCGGCAATGTGGCAGAAGAGAGCAACACACGTCCACCGAGCATTCCCGCCCAGTTCACCAAGCGACAAAGCGCATGCTGATCTTCAATCTCAAAATCATCCGGCTCATCGAGCACCAAATCGCTGGTCAGCAATCGCAGCATCGGGGCAATTTGCTTGCCACCACGCACGCCTTCAGTGGCTGGCATCAGATGATCGATAGTGGCGACCAGCACTGGTGCGTCCACCAATTGGCGCAGCTTAGTGTCCGTTTCCAGCCACTGACGCAGTGGCCCAGTATTAGGTACACCGTCGTAATGCACATATTGATGTGACTCAAAAAGGTCTTTTCCCGACGCGCTGTTATTATCGTCATCAGGCTCGTTGTGCAGCTCTCGCACCGCGCGAGAACCAACCAGCACCGCTAAATCGTCCTCACCCAACCCAAGCCTTGCGCGTAATGCTTCGCCGGTTTGTAATGTAAGCGTACGTAGCCCTAGCGCAACGGTAAAACGACATCCCTCGTCTTCACGTGCAAGTGCATACATGATACGTGCGTTGGCGAACGTTTTACCGCAGCCTGTAGAGGCCATATTGATGCCGAAGAAACCCTGACTTTGCGAACATTCACGTAGGCTTGCAGCCTTATCCCACGCCTTGTTTTGCCACTGGTAACGCGCACCTTTTGCCCTTTCTCGAAAGCCTTTATGTCGTGAAATAGCGGGCAACTGACGGCGCAGCGCGGCGAAAGTTCGTCCCAACAGGAAAGCATGGTGGCTAACGCCAACAACATGCTCATCCAGTTTTTGCTTTAGCTTACCCTCTTCGGTATTTGCCCATGCGTGGTAGGTTTCATCCTGCCAGCCAGGCATTGGTTTCTGCGAGGAATAATGATGATCCGCTAGCATCAAGGCTAAACGGGCAAGGTGCACGGTAAATGTTTGATCAAGTGAACCAAAATCGGGCAGAGACACGGCATGAGCAGCCCGCTTCGCCAGCTGATTAGCTTTATTACGCCAAGTTTGACTGCGCAGCGGCGTACCTTTGGGAAACGTCCAAACTTTATCAAAATCACTTTCGCGCCAATCGCTTTTTTCGTGGTTGAGCGCACTCCAATACACATTAAGTTGATTTTCCAGCCATGTCTTACTGCTGGATAGCTCTGGCTCATTTTTCCCTAAATACTGCGGCAAACGGTGATGAGAAATAATCAGCCAAGCGACCACTCGCGCCAGCGGTGGCAGATTGACAAGTGGGCTATCGCTCTTCTCTTTGCTGTCTTTTTGTAGGCTTGCCAGCCACTCATTTTCGTCTTGTGGTGCTAGCCTGCCCAATTTATCCAACCACTGTTTATCGGTTTGCGTACCAATAAAAGCCTGAAACAGCCGCACGGATATCCACTCATGGCGAAACGGCTGGTAACGATGGCCGCTTTTGCCCTGCAACACCCCTTGAAACAGCGCATTAGCTTTCCCAAAATCATGAAACAACCCAGCAATACCCGCCAATAAACTAATCGCTTCAGCGCTGTGCCACTGATTTTCATCTTGGCTTTTGAGAACATCGCGCATAGTGCGATTTGTCGGTACGGCTCCTTGGGCGTTAAACCGCCGGAGATTTCCTACAATCCATAGCAACTCAGTTTGCCCGCCGCTTTTAATCCAATGACAGGCGACCGCCGTGTTTCTTCTTGCCGTTTTGCGCAATAAACGGCGTAGCGTATTCAGCCCATCCAACGTTATCGCCGTTTGCCATGTACCGTCGCCTTTGCGCTCGGCAAACTGATCGAGGATCCGGCGCGAAGCAACCAGCGCATTTTTGCTGCATTGGGAGATAAGCAAAATATTCATGGCTTGCTCTGGCCGAGCTGCTGGGCGGTATCCTGCAATGTTTCAATCATCGTACCCAAGACTTCTGCACGCTGAAAACTGGTTAAACAACGTTGGCGAAACTCTTGCTCGTCGTCTCCCGCGATTGCAGCAATGAAGGCCTGTGGCAAAACCAGCGCGTCTTTGATCAAATCAGCAATATCGAAAACTAAGCCGCCGCGCCGCGTTTTACCATGCAGCACCGCGAGACCATGCGGTAAGCCAGTAACCCAAGCTGCCACCGCCGCCAGACCATAGGCCAAATAGTTGCCATGATCGAGAAAGCGGTTTGCCATATCAGTGCCGCCGCCTCGCTTGGCGCGGGTAAACTCACCGTATTGGGTTGAATCCGAGGCAAGCTTATACAAGGCCTTCGTCATTACCGCCTCTTGCACCATCAAATCGGTATGATTGGCGCACTTCTCCAAATTTTGCTCATAGCGTTGCAGCAAAGCCTGCAAGCGTGATTCATCTACTCTGAAGCGCTCCTCACGTTGCATTAACGAACCTAACCAATGACGACGAATTTGCTCGGTCCGCACGCGCTGAAAACGCACCGCAGCGGCTAAACGTTTATCGTCATCAAACCAAAAGCTCACCCAGTTTTGCAGGTACTCAGTGGGACGATACTCGCTTTGCGGAGCTAACCACGAGACATCTATCTCAACCTCATTCGCCGCAAATAAGGGCGTTCCCCCTCCGCCGCAAAAACCGACCAATACGCCTGCACGGGCAAACTCTCGCATTGCGGCCTGAGTGACCGAGGTTCCGGTGCCCAACATAACCACGGTGGTATTCGCGATGGGAATATTCCAATACAGTGATTCGCGCCCTTCATCCGTCACATATTCCACTCGACCACCGTTAACTAATACTCGGCAATATTGGAGGTAATAAATATTTGAGCGTTTTGAATGCAGAATAGTTTTCAGATCAGAGGGAGAGAAATCATTGCTGTTCACATCGTTATTCCATCGTTGGAGATAATGCAAAAATACCACCCAACACATTAGGGAAATTTAACTTAAATCACACTTAACGATGCAGTAATTCTTAATTTTGGAATATAACCAGCTTAACGGCTTAAGGTTGATACATAGCCAATAAAATTAAACACAAACCATGGTGAGTTTGTAAGCTGCCTGTACGGCAGTGAACCTTGGAAAAAACAAGTAAATGCATCTATGGATTTTCTAAGCTGCCTGTACGGCAGTGAACGTTCTATCGCGTAGGTTTCGCGCTTTTGATACTTTCTAAGCTGCCTGTACGGCAGTGAACCGACACAGGGCGTGGCGCTGGATTCGATGCTCTTTCTAAGCTGCCTGTACGGCAGTGAACTCTTCAGCTGAAAAATTCCCCTTCCACTCATGTTTCTAAGCTGCCTGTACGGCAGTGAACTTTTCGCATTAAATACAATCCAATCACTGAAATTTCTAAGCTGCCTGTACGGCAGTGAACTTTGCACGGAGATGCGACGCAGTGGAACGGAATTTCTAAGCTGCCTGTACGGCAGTGAACTCGCGAGAGTTGATTTCGATGCCGTATAGGACTTTCTAAGCTGCCTGTACGGCAGTGAACGATATCCATTCACGTGAAACATCGGGATCAGTTTTCTAAGCTGCCTGTACGGCAGTGAACGGCACAGCGTCTACAGAGTATTTTTCCCTCACTTTCTAAGCTGCCTGTACGGCAGTGAACTTGAGCGGGTTTGCAAGCATTTGCATCTGACCTTTCTAAGCTGCCTGTACGGCAGTGAACGTGTGCAGTCAACGTTCAGGCCGACTCATATCTTTCTAAGCTGCCTGTACGGCAGTGAACATCATATCCTGATTAAACACCATAACCCGCAATTTCTAAGCTGCCTGTACGGCAGTGAACTTAACGCAGAGCCAGTAATTAACGGCAGTCAATTTCTAAGCTGCCTGTACGGCAGTGAACGTTCGCCCGCCACACCCTCATGGGCTGAGCCATTTCTAAGCTGCCTGTACGGCAGTGAACAGGTTTGTCTCGGGATGACGGAACTAATACATTTTCTAAGCTGCCTGTACGGCAGTGAACCGTTAGTGCCAGAATTTTTAAAAACAGCAGATTTTCTAAGCTGCCTGTACGGCAGTGAACATATCAGTAAAAAATCCACGCTGGCCCCGAAGTTTCTAAGCTGCCTGTACGGCAGTGAACCCAGTGCATAAAAAAGCCCCTGCATATATTGATTTCTAAGCTGCCTGTACGGCAGTGAACTTAAACTGTTGCTGCTATAATGCAAGCCAAAATTTCTAAGCTGCCTGTACGGCAGTGAACTGATTTTTATGTTTACTGTTTATTGCAATATTTTTCTAAGCTGCCTGTACGGCAGTGAACTCTGATTTTTCGTTTAGATGCTCCATGATATTTTTCTAAGCTGCCTGTACGGCAGTGAACGTTTAATGCCTGGATAGCCATCTGCTCATGGTTTTCTAAGCTGCCTGTACGGCAGTGAACTGAATCATTTAAAATTCCTAATGGATGGGTTGATTTCTAAGCTGCCTGTACGGCAGTGAACTGTAGGATATTCGCAGAAAGCGTCGATTAATCAGATCGGTAGCTCATTTTGGGGAATTTAACCCTTTTTTCTTACGGTTCATTGGAGGAGTGAAAAATCAATGAGTTATCGTGAGGGCAGAAAAAAGGGTTGAAAGAACTTACCAGCGTTTTGCCGCTTGTTGGTCACTGTCGCGGGCGTCGACCCAGCGGTCGCCCTGCTCGGTGGCTTCTCGTTTCCAGAACGGCGCGCGGGTTTTGAGGTAGTCCATAATGAACTCGGCGGCATCAAAGGCCATGCTGCGATGTGCGCTGGTCACTCCAACGAATACAATTTCATCGCCGGGATACATGGCGCCAATGCGGTGGATCAGCGAAATACGCTGTAGAGGCCAGCGCGAACGGGCTTCTGCCACAATTTCATTTAACGCTTTTTCTGTCATCCCAGGATAGTGCTCTAAGGTCAATGCGCTGACGTTATCGCCAAGATTATGGTTGCGCACCTTGCCAGTGAAAGTCACCACTGCGCCATCGTCTTCGCACTGCGATAGCCATTGGTATTCGTCACCAACGCTAAAATTGTCGAGACCTACGCGAATACGGGTATTTTCCATCATTAACCCCCAGTAACCGGTGGGAAGAAGGCCACTTCATCACCCACTTGCAGAGGATGCGTGAACTCCACCAGCGTTTGGTTTACCGCAGCAAGCAATTTGCCCGTCTCCAACGCCAGAGCCCATTTGTCGCCACGCTCGGCCAGCGCAGCGCGCAGTGCTTCAACCGTCGGATAGAGTTCACATTGAAGCTCATCGGTTTCAATCAGCTCACGTACCTGAGCAAAAAATAGAACTTTAATCATGATGCATCCGCCTTAAAATCACCGGATTTGCCGCCGCTTTTCGCCAGCAGACGAACCGGGCCGATAACCATATCTTTTTGCACCGCTTTGCACATGTCATAGATGGTCAACGCCGCCACCGACGCGGCGGTTAATGCTTCCATCTCCACGCCGGTTTTACCGGTTAAACGACAGCAGGACTCAATACGCACACGGCTGGTATCGACTTCAGCGGAAAGCTGAACTTCAACTTTGGTCAGCAACAGTGGATGACAAAGCGGGATCAGCTCCCACGTACGTTTTGCCGCCTGAATACCTGCAATACGCGCGGTTGCAAAGACATCACCCTTATGGTGTTTGCCTTCAACAATCATCGCCAGCGTTTCGGGCTTCATTTCAACATAAGCTTCAGCGCGTGCTTCACGCACGGTTTCTGCTTTGGCAGAAACATCGACCATGTGGGCTTCACCGGCCGCATTGATATGGGTAAGTTGGCTCATAATTTTCTTTTAGATTAATAACGAGTTAAGGCAACGTTAGCCGCCGATGAAGGAAAGGTTCTGCGTATGCCCGATGTTGCCATCATGCAAGAAATGCGTTTGCTTTTTATGCCGCAAACCGCCTTGGATACGCATTTTCAGCTCATCAAGATGTTCATCGCCCGCCAATAGATCGCGTAACGGAATGCCAGACTCTCCGAACAAACACAGGTGCAGATTACCGATGGCAGACACTCGCAGGCGGTTACAGCTGGCGCAGAAGTCTTTTTCATAAGGCATGATCAGCCCGACTTCGCCCAGATAGTCAGGATGGCTGAAAACCTGTGCAGGGCCATCGCTGCGAGAGCGTTCTTGGCGCTGCCAGCCGAGGGCCAGCAATTGATCGCGGATGACTTCGCCTGAAACATGATGTTTGCGGAATAAATTGCCGCCGTCCCCGGTTTCCATCAGCTCAATAAAGCGCATTTGAATCGGGCGGGTTTTAATCCAGTTAAGAAAACCGTTCAGGCTGCGATCGTTCACGTCGCGCATCAGCACGGTGTTCACTTTCACCTTTTCAAAACCGGCATCAAACGCCGCGTCAATGCCCTGCATCACCTGCTTGAGTTTATCTTCACCGGTGATGGCGTGAAACTGCCGGGCATCGAGGCTATCCACGCTCACGTTAACCGCCGTTAGACCGGCATCGCGCCAATCAGCAATATCACGCGCCATACGATAGCCGTTAGTGGTGACCGCCAGCGTTCGAATCGATGGGTTTTCACGTACCGCAGAAATGATGTCGACAAAATCGCGACGCAAGGAGGGCTCACCGCCGGTTAAACGCACCTTCTCGGTGCCCAATTCGGCAAATGCACGACTGACGCGGCGGATCTCATCGAGAGATAAGAAGCTTTTGTTGGCATGACCATTCGGTTTGTAGCCGTCTGGCAGGCAGTACGTACAGCGAAAATTGCATACGTCTGTGATCGAAAGGCGCAAGTAATAAAACTTACGCTCAAATGCGTCAGTCAGTTGGAGCATTGTTAACACCTTTCCAATTCGGGAGGCACAGGCATTTCTACCTTGTACCCTGGTGGCTTATAGCCACGGCCCAGACACCGTATCAAGTGGAAAACAGCTGTTTTCGACTAAACTTAGGTAAAAGGGCTAGGAGTTCAGACGCCATGAGAGCATTAACGCTCACACCACACCTATGAATAATTCATTAAATTCTAGCGTTTATTTTATGGCTTACCAAACATATCTCGCTGTATAATTTCATATATAACGCTTTTATGTCAGTAACTTAGGAACAGAATACACTAGTTACGGCCCCACTATACTTGATATAAATCACGCAAATAAGTCTGGGTTTCGCCTTTTTCAGTGTGATCCGGTACTTTACTCACAGTTTATTTTCATTTTGTAGGATTTTTATGCGAAACCGCGCTTTAGCCGACCTCGATAAGGTCGTCGCTTTGGGAGGCGGACACGGTCTTGGCCGCGTCATGTCAGCCTTGTCTCCTCTGGGTTCACGTTTAACCGGCATTGTCACCACCACGGATAACGGCGGCTCCACCGGGCGTATTCGCCGCTCGGAAGGCGGTATTGCGTGGGGCGATATGCGTAACTGTTTGAATCAGCTGATCACCGAGCCCAGCGTGGCTTCTGCCATGTTTGAATATCGTTTTAACGGTAACGGTGAATTAGCGGGGCATAACCTTGGAAATCTGATGTTAAAAGCATTAGATCACCTGAGCGTGCGTCCGCTGGAAGCGATTAACCTGATCCGCAGTTTGCTCAAGGTTGACGCTTCGCTTATTCCAATGTCAGAACAGCCAGTCGATCTCAACGCCATCGATCAAGATGGCCACGTAATTTATGGCGAAGTGAACATCGACCAGCTTAAAGAAATGCCTGCGCAGCTGATGCTTGAACCACAGGTACAGGCAACGCGTGAAGCTGTTGACGCCATCGAAAAAGCCGATCTGATCCTGATTGGCCCTGGCAGTTTCTTAACCAGCCTGATGCCTTTATTGCTATTGGAAGATCTGACGCGTGCCCTGCGCCGCACCCGCGCGCATATGATTTACATCGGTAATCTAGGAAAAGAGCTGAGCGTTGCGGCGGCAGCCCTAACCCTGCCCGATAAGCTGCGCATCATGGAAGAAGCCATCGGCGGGCATGCTATCGACGGCGTTGTCGTGGGACCAAAGGTCAACATCCAAGGAATGGAAAACCGCGTGGTGGTGCAGGAAATGCTGGAAGCCAGCGATATTCCCTATCGCCACGATCGCGATCTGCTGCGCATGGCTATTGAGAAAGCGTTACAGCAGTTGAGTTAACTTGCGATTATCAGTAATACATCAGCCCTGAGCAGCCCAACGCCCGCTCGGGGCTTTTTTTCACCACAACGCATTGCCTTAATCACGCATCACAGCGTTTCTGTCGGCTTTAACCATTCATAATTGCCATAAGGCGATTGCCCTGTGAGCCATCGGCGCAGCATATCCAGCGCTAGCATTGCCGTCATTTCCTGACGAATACGTTGGCTGTGACGCTGTGAGCTATACACCATCGTTTGGCCGAAAGTATCTTGTGCCGAATGCAGCACTACGCTGATGCAATCGTCTTGCAGTTCGCCTATTGCAATCGTTAAATCCACGCCGCTGTGAGTCGCTAAAATACGTGCCCGCGATGCGACCTCTTTCAAGCTGCTGTTACCGCTGTGTTCTGGGAGTTCACCATTACCCAAAGGCGCATCGGCAGAACGTAACTGCCAGCTTAACAATCCGGCGGTAAATTGCTCGCTCAGGGCCAAACGTAGCCCGCGCTCACGCAGAAGAACAGCAACGTCGTGCGGCAAGCCCGCCGTGCCTTCAAACACACAGTTTTCGCCCGCAACCGCGCGCACATGCTGCCAAGTTTCAACCATCGCTTCGCACTGGGAAGACGGACCTGTCAGTTTTAATTCGATGATTGGCATCGACGAGCGATAGCCCAACGTGGTGTTTGGCGGCAGAGGTAATGAGTCCAGTTGCTGCGCTAAACCGCTTTCGGAGCGGCCAAACGTCGTCAGTCGTAAACAAAGCGGTGGCTCCGATAGCGTAAAGCGCTGACGCAAACGCGGCAAAATTTGCTTTTCGACCATCACTTTAAATTCAGAAGGCACGCCCGGCGTAAAGAAAATCCAGCAACCGTTGAGCTGGATAGCAAAACCGCAGGCGGTGCCGACCGGATTATCAATCATCTCGGCGCTGGCTGGGATCATCGCCTGCTTGCGATTGCTATCAGACATCGGACGCCCGCGTGAAGCAAAATAAGCTTCCATCTGTGCGATCCACTCAGGATGCTCAACCAGTCGCTCGCCTAGAGCGTCTGCTGCAGCCTGCGCGCTAAGGTCATCGCTGGTCGGCCCTAAGCCGCCATTCACGATAAGAACGTCAGCATATTGGCTACGCAACTGTAGAGTGGACACTAAATCTTCCAGTGCATCACCGACGGTGCTGCGCGCACGCATCGGGATCCCCTGCTGAAAGAGATAATCTGCCAGCCATGCGGAATTCGTATCAATGATTTGGCCGTGCAATACCTCGTCACCCGTACAGAGCATTTCTAGACGTAGCATACGCCTCTCCTGAAATTTATGACCACCGTAAAGCACCCACTTTAGAAACTGCGCTATCACAACACAATGCTTTATTGAGATAATTTAGCGCGAAATTATATGTAATTATTTATTTACACTAAATGTAACGCCAGTTTGACGAACTGAATATTTTCCCTTAATCTGCGGGTCATAAATAGTAATGGATCGTCTTAATGCAGAGGAAAGCGTGAAGAATCGCACTCTTGGCAGTATTTTCATCGTTGCGGGCACCACAATCGGAGCGGGAATGTTGGCCATGCCGCTTGCGGCAGCCGGCGTAGGATTCGGCACGACCTTTATCATGCTGGTCAGCCTGTGGGCATTAATGTGCTACACCGCCCTGCTGCTGGTTGAAGTTTATCAACACGAATCTGCGGATACGGGTTTAGGCACGCTGGCCAAACATTATCTGGGCCGGTCTGGGCAGTGGTTAGCCGGAGCCAGCATGCTGTTTTTAATGTATGCGTTAACGGCGGCTTATATCAGCGGCGCGGGAGAACTCCTCGCCTCCAGCCTAAGCCAATGGCTATCCCTTGAGATTAAGCCTAGCGTGGGCGTCCTGCTGTTTACCCTCATCGCTGGCGGCGTTGTCTGCATCGGCACCCACTCGGTTGATATGTTTAACCGCGTACTGTTTACGGCCAAAATTGTATTGCTGGTCATCATGCTCACGCTCATGATGCCGCATATTCATCAGGCTAACCTTCTCACGATGCCATTGGAAAAGGGACTTGCACTCTCTGCGATCCCCGTCATTTTTACCTCGTTTGGCTTCCACGGTAGCGTGCCAAGTATTGTCAGCTACATGAACGGCAATCTGCGCAAACTGCGCTGGGTATTCATCACCGGTAGCGCCATCCCACTTATCGCTTATATTTTCTGGCAGCTTGCGACGCTGGGTTCGATTAGTTCTTCGACTTTCGTCGGTATCCTTGCCGCGCAGTCAGGCTTAAATGGTTTGTTACAGGCGGTGCGCGAAGTCGTTGCAACCCCACATGTTGAGCTTGCCGTTCATCTGTTTGCGGATTTAGCGCTGGCGACCTCTTTCCTCGGTGTGGCGCTGGGTCTGTTTGATTATTTGGCCGATCTGTTCCAGCGCAGCAACAAAGCTTCTGGACGTGCGCAAACGGGCTTAATGACGTTTCTGCCCCCGTTAGCTTTTGCCCTGTTCTACCCACAAGGCTTTGTGATGGCGCTGGGCTATGCGGCGGTTGCATTGGCGGTATTGGCGTTGCTGATCCCATCTATGCTGGTGTGGCAAACGCGTAAGCATCATCCTCAGGCGGGATACCGCGTTATGGGAGGTAAGCCTGCGCTGGTGTTGGTTTTCCTGTGCGGTCTTTGCGTGATTGCCATTCAGCTATCAATTGCATCTGGGCTATTGCCAGCTGTCGGTTAAATTTGATAGGGTAAAAAGATGAATAGCATAATCCGAACTTCTCAGGTTGCCCGTTGGTGGCGCTGCATCTAGCGGCGGCACAGGATTCTGTTGATTCAAACATATCTTATACAAGCCGCCGGAGGGCGGCTTGTGACATTTTAGGACGCGCTCCGGCTACGATTTTTCAGGAGCGTTACCATGTCCGACCTTCAGACTCATTCAGCATCACACACTATTCTCACCGGCGATCGTCCAACAGGCCAACTGCACCTTGGGCATTACATCGGCTCACTGCGCCAACGTGTCGCGTTACAGGATCTGTATCCGCAGTTTGTTCTGATTGCCGACCTGCAAGGATTAACCGACAACGGTAGTAATCCGCAAAAAATCTCCCACAACATTTTCGAAGTGATGGCTGACTATCTCGCGGTGGGTATCGACCCGGCAAAAACGACGATCTGTTTGCAATCCGCTCTGCCCGCGCTGGCAGAGCTCACCATGTTGTATATGAATATCGTTAGCGTGGCGCGCGTAGAGCGCAACCCTACGGTGAAAGCCGAAATTGCCCAGAAAGGATTTTCACGCACCCTGCCCACCGGTTTTTTGGTTTATCCCATCAGCCAAGCTGCCGATATTACCGCGTTCAAAGCTGACCGCGTGCCGGTAGGTGACGATCAGTTGCCGATGCTGGAGCAGACCAACGAAATCGTGCATAAGATGAATAGTTTATTACCGGAACCCACTTTGGTGCCTTGTCAGGCGATGCTCAGCGCAGTGAGCCGTTTACCGGGCATTGATGGCAACGCCAAAATGTCAAAATCATTAGGCAATACCCTGACCTTGGGTGCCAGCGCCGATGACATCAGCAAGGCCGTTCATGCCATGTATACCGACCCCAATCACCTGCGCGTCAGCGATCCTGGGCAAATCGAAGGCAACGTGGTGTTCACCTATCTGGACGCATTCCATCCAGACACCGCCCAGGTTGCCGCCATGAAGGAACACTACCAGCGTGGCGGGCTGGGCGATCGTCAGTGTAAGCAGGAGCTTGAGGCGTGCTTACAGGCATTGCTGGAGCCTATCCGTGAACGGCGTCTTCAGTTCAGCGCAGATAAAGCAGCGTTGATGGAAATCTTGCAGGCAGGCACCGAAAAAGCGCGTGAAGTCACTCAACAAACACTTGCCGAAGTGAAACGCGGCCTCGGTTTACCTGTGATGTTTTGAACCCGTTACGTTTTGAAACCATTACGATTTGAAACAAAAAAGCGCCTGATAATAGGCGCTTTTGAAAAGCCATCGTAATGGTTTAGAAACCGATACCGGCCCCGACATAAGCACCATCGGCCACAACGTTATTACGATCGCCGTCTTTGCCTGACATTTCAATATAGCGATAGCCAACATCAATCGTCACAGGGCGAATGACGCTCCAGCGCAGACCCGCGCTCGCTTCTTTGTAATCGTTAATGCCGCTGGACAACGAATCTGGTGAATAGTATCCCTCACCGTACAGAGAGAAACTTTTGGTTAATGGCCACTGTAGACCACCACCAACGGCAATCGCATACCCATCGCTGCCATCTTTTTGCGGATTGAGGTAGAGCGCTTTGCCCCCTACGTTGGCAAGGAATGGTCCTAACGGCAGATTAATGCCCAAACCAAGGCCAGCAACATCACCGTCGTCGTCGTTATGCGCCCAATTCAGCGTGGAATACAAACCGGATGAATCCGTGCCAAATCCCGCTTCAACGTTCGTGTAGTGCTCACCCGCTTGCCCATGAATACTAATAGCATTTGCTGCCGTTGCAGAAAAAAGAGCGGCACATGCGCAGCCCAAAACAATCTTCTTCATCTAGTGATTATCCTTAAAAAAATAGCCCGGTTCTCAGGTTCCGGTGCGCGAGAGTTTAAACCAATCATCAACGAGAACCAGAGAAAACTTCTCTAAGTTTTGTAAAAAAATTAAGCAATTATGTGTCTGATAACTTTTAGCAATCTGGTTAATAACCCTTAACTATTTGCGTGAGATCATTAAGAGGTCTACAAATATTGATTAGATTGGTTCACGGAACACTTATGGAAAGCCGGTTTTCCCAGAGCAATCTTTTATGTCAGCTACATATTTTGGATTTAGCTGAAGAGCAATACCTGAGTGATAGGCACCTAAGCACGTCTGCCCTGAAACGAAAGGTATCACCCGGTTGAAGCAATTCACTGACTCTTGATGAAGGAGAGAAGTAATGAGCAAAAAAGGACTGACCACCGCCGCAGGCGCCCCCGTTGTTGACAACAACAACGTCATTACAGCAGGACCACGCGGCCCAATGCTGTTACAGGACGTCTGGTTCCTCGAGAAACTGGCCCACTTTGATCGTGAAGTCATCCCTGAGCGTCGTATGCACGCTAAAGGTTCTGGCGCACACGGTACATTCACCGTCACTCACGATATTTCCAAATACACACGCGCAAAAATTTTCTCTGAAATCGGCAAACAAACTCCGATGATGGTGCGTTTTTCAACCGTCGCCGGTGAACGTGGCGCTGCCGATGCAGAACGCGACATTCGTGGCTTCGCCATGAAGTTTTATACAGAAGAAGGTAACTGGGATCTGGTCGGTAACGACACGCCGGTCTTCTATCTGCGCGATCCGCTGAAATTCCCTGACCTGAACCACGTGGTAAAACGTGACCCACGCACCAACCTGCGTAACCCAGTCTACAAATGGGATTTCTTCTCGCAGCTGCCGGAAGCTTTCCACCAGCTCACCATCGACTTCAGCGATCGTGGCTTGCCTAAGTCCTACCGTCACATGCATGGTTTTGGTAGCCACACCTTCAGTTTTATCAATGCCGACAATGAACGTTTCTGGGTTAAATTCCATTTCCGTTGCCAGCAAGGCATTGAAAACCTGATGGATGATGAAGCTGAAGCGCTAGTCGGTAAAGACCGCGAAAGCTCACAGCGCGATCTGTTCGATGCTATCGAACGCAAAGATTTCCCTCGCTGGAATCTGCAGGTGCAGATCATGCCAGAGAAAGAAGCGGCGCAAACGCCTTATAACCCATTTGACCTCACCAAGGTATGGCCACACAAAGACTATCCACTGATTGATGTCGGTTACTTCGAACTGAATCGTAATCCAGACAACTATTTTGCGGAAGTCGAACAGGTTGCCATGAACCCAGCCAACGTCGTGCCTGGGATCAGCTTCTCTCCAGACAAAATGTTGCAGGGCCGTCTGTTCTCCTACGGCGATGCGCACCGCTACCGTTTAGGCGTCAACCATCATCAAATCCCAGTGAACGCACCACAGTGTCCGTTCCACAACTATCATCGTGATGGCGCGATGCGCGTTGACGGCAACAGCGGCAACGGTGCAACCTACGAGCCAAACACCTTTGGTGTATTCCAAGAGCAGCCTGATTTCAGCGAACCACCGTTGAGCATCGAAGGTGCCGCGGATCACTGGAATCATCGCGAAGATACCGACTACTACACTCAGCCTCGTGCGCTGTTTAACTTACTGAGTGAAGAAGAACATCAGCGTATGTACACCCGTATCGCGGGTGAGCTGTCTCAGGTGCCTGAAGCTATTCAGAAACGTGCTCTGTGCCACTTCGCGCAGATCCACCCTGACTACGCGGCCGGTATCATGAAGGCATTAGGCCAATAATCGTTCTCTTTCATGTTTGAAGCTACAAACGCAAACAGGAGCCTTTAGGCTCCTGTTTTTTATCGGCGAATTATCAGTAATAAGTGATGGTCACATTGGCTTTGGCGGTAATTTTTCCTGCAAAACTAGCCGAAGAAGAATCCGTGATCTCAGCAGCGGTTTGCACAATGGCGGCCTGATAATAAGCCGTATTTGCTCCTTGCTGTGCACTGCCAATATTTTGCTTTGTTCCCATGATGATGGGGTTACCTTGCGCGTCATAGAGCGCAACCGCGACTCCGGTGAGTTTTCCCCCGTCGGCCTCGCTATGAGCTACTAATTTATCGTTACCTTTCAATATTGCATTAGCATCATCAAAGGTGAATTCAACATTATTGGTATAGCTGCTACAGGTAAATCCAATACCAAATCGTGTTTGTGCTCCCTCTTGCGGAAACGATCCTGAACTACGCTTATTAAAATTACCCAAATCAACCGTTTGATGCGCTGAATCTAAGCTGCATGATGGCGCAGCCATATAAACTCCTGAGCCTAGAGGAACATCCACCGTCGCCACACCAGACATGCCATCAACGGTGAAAGTAAGGTGTGCGCCAGCGGGAATAACGGGAAGCGCGCTATATTCTATCCAGCCCAATTTAACTAACTCAGCACGCATGGACTCAATGGCATAATTATGCGTTTCATCAAACTTATATAAGCTTTTATCTGCATTATATTGAGCGCCAAACTCAAACAGCGTTGTATCGTCTTTACCGTTAATAACGGGGTACTCAACGCCAAGTAATTTCCTAGTTGCTAATTTAGCCGGTGAATAACTATTTGCTAGCGTTTCGTCATTGTAAGAAACCGCTTTGATATAAAGCCTAAGTTTAACGCCGTTATTATTGGTTTGAGCTTCCCCAGTCCAGTCCAGCGCAGTGTCGTTGATAGCACTGAGACTTAATGAAACCGTGCCATCAAAACCAGCCGGGGCGGCCACCTCTTGTCCATCAGTGGTACAGCTTAACCTCATATTGGGCAAAAACTGCGCATAATCGAGAGAAAGCAATACCGAATAATCGGGAGTATCCTCATCCACCGCTATCGGGTTTTCACGCGTATACGGCGAGAAAGGAGCTGCTCCACCGGTGTTAATGGTGCAGCGTAAAGCGCCTGCCCAAGTCGTCTGCGGGATAACGCCACCTAGCAATACGACAACACTCATCAACATCGTTTGAGCTCGCCACCATTTTCTCATCGTCGTTCTCCGCTAGAACGTCACCGTCTGATGCAATATCGGTGTGTCACCACCAAAATCGTTAATCAATGAATAATTGAGTTGGCTGCTGCCAACAACGCCTGCAGGTAGCGCATAGCGAGCTTCCCCCTTTGCTGGCACCATCGTATTTTTTCCAGCTAAAGGTAACTTTTTACCCGCGCTGCTAACCGATAATTCAGAGAAGCTGGCGTAGTATTCCGTCGGATTTTTCGCCACCAACCATGCTTTTCCTCCTTCATGGCTAACCTGCCATGTCAGCGCTTTAAGTGTATCGGCTGATTTCTCTTTCAAATCGGTTGGGCGTACAAATACTTTTAATCGCGTACGGACGGCCAGCTGTAATTGATTTTCTTTGCTTTTGCTAACGGGCGGAATTTCTTGGATCCACAGCCAATAGACTGACTCACGATCCTGCGGTATTTTTCCTGGCAATATCACCATTCGCAATCGCCCTTCCCGCCCAGCACTAATTTTGAATAATGGCGGAGTCAAAATGAGCGGCAAGCCTTTGTCATTTCCTTGCTGATCTTCAATCCACGACTGCACTAA
Organism: Hafnia sp. CBA7124; assembly: GCF_002355555.1. Classification (NCBI taxonomy): domain Bacteria; kingdom Pseudomonadati; phylum Pseudomonadota; class Gammaproteobacteria; order Enterobacterales; family Hafniaceae; genus Hafnia; species Hafnia sp. CBA7124. The sequence continues at coordinate 2,874,389 of NZ_AP017469.1, forward strand.
ATAGTCATGATTTTTATCATCATTAATCAGTTTAATCGGTGTTTCTTTATCACTTTCAAGTGCGACAATGCGCGTCAAGGCAGGACGTACGGCAGCCTGAACGCCGCTTGCGGCGATGAGAAGACCTATGAGCATAGGCACAACAACTTTTTTATTGAACTTCATATATTTCTCTTATTAGCGACAAATCGCATTGATTTGTTGATACCAAGGTTCAGAAGAATCTTTTGGCGCGGGTAAAACAAATTGGCACTGGCTTTCGTTTTCCAATGTCATATGCAATGTTGCATCGCCATCAGCCAAGATCCCATTCAGATACAGCAATCCATTATCGGCAACCATGCCAACCTGCTCCTTCCCTTGCCATACACTGGCACCAAAGGGGGCGGGTTTGCCGCTGGGCAGTGATAACATCACGATCGCCCTGCGCCCAACCTTTGTCTGGAAACGCCGTACCACCACGGCACCGTGCGTGGGCACCACATTGTCACCCGCATCCAGTAACTCAACGTTATCATCGGCATGACGTGAATCTAGCGACAATGCATTATCTCGATAAGGTGAAATTGATGGCACCACCGCCAAGCCCCAACGATTTGTCGCTACGCCGGGCTGTCCTTCTATGCTGATATTCTTTGCCCCTGGGGTTTCAACAATGGCGATGGTATCCCCCAACATCTGCGATAAAACAACGCCTCCGCTATAGGCAACGACTCCGCCCGAAAGTCCGGCAGAATACTGCCGACTTCCCTGCCCCATGCTTGCACTGGCACTCATATTGGCGATGTTATTGCGATAGGCCATCGACGCTATAGGTGAATATCCACCACGATCATGCTGAGCAGAAAATGAGTAATTCAACGCACTATCCAGCTCAGTCCCTGATACCGTTGCCATCTGAGAATCACCAGAATGATTGCTACTGCTAGTGCTAAACGACACATTGCGGCTCCGTTTTTCACCCAAATCCCAAGGCACAGACACATTTAGCGAAAACTGGCGGTCAGGATCGACATCGCCGTTTGAACTAGAATTCACCTGATAGCTATAGCTCATGCCGATATTTGCTGCACCAATATTGAAGCTGTATCCCATAGTTAATGAGGTATCTGTCGCGCTTGAATCGTAATAATTATCGCGTTGCAGCGTAAAATACCCGTTGCCAAACTCACCAAACCCCTGATTTAGCGTCGCTTGAACTTCACTCTTACGCTGATAGCGCGTGTCATCATCTCCCCAGCGCCAGCTGGCGTACTCAGGGAAATCCATAAAACTGGCAGATTGATAACGATAGGCCATCAATTGCAACGAGGTATCCGTACTATCAAATCGACGCGCATACAACACTCGCAGCGCTCTCCCGCTATCGCCAATTCTATCGGCAGTATCATCATCATAGGATTGGGTATCTCCGTCTGTCGCTTGTTGATGACGTTCAAAGGCCCAATCTAGCGATACACTCCCCAGGTAACCAAAGTTGAAAGCAGTACTCAACGCGGTCGACTGATACCCTTCACCCGCAACGATAAGATCGCTCAACGTCAACCAGTCAAAGCCGTACTGCAAGTCTCCTTGCACCACCATCGGCTCATAAGAAAGAGAATCATCGCGATATCGGCCTGCACTCAAGCCATAGCGCCACGTTCCAGGCCGCAACATATCCGGCAGTGAGGTATAAGGAACGGTGAATTGCTGTTTACTTCCGTCGCTTTCCTCAACAGTGACATCTAAATCAGCCCCAATCTGCCCATTATTTAAATCGTGGATAGCAAAACTACCCGGCGCGACCGTTTGGCTATAAATGATATTTCCGCGCTGGCGGATCACCACGCGCGCGTTGGTTCGTGCAACACCACGAATAACCGGTGCATAGCTGAAAGTATCGGCAGGCAGCATTTGATTATTCGTCTCAAGCGTCATCCCCCGCACGGGTAAAATACCTAGCACATCACTTGATGTACTGGCATAAACATCACCGACGGTGAAGCGAGACACCAGTGAGGCAATATCGCGTTCTGCATAAGCGCGATCGTGGTTTTGCTCCCAGCCAATGGGGGATTTATTAAAAGTATCAAAACTGTAAAAACGCCAGTCACCCAAATTCACACCTGAGTTCAGGCTTAAATATGCCGTGTCGCTACTGTCGTCGCCTGAGCTATTACTATTATGATTTTCAGTATGATAAATGTAGCTGGAATAGCTCAACCGTAGCGCATTAACCCCTTTGTCCCACAAAGAGGGATCGATCATTTCACTTTGTGTTGCCACACTCATCGCGGCCTGTGGCACCGTGATAATAAGTTGCTGCATGGCAGCATCATATTTTACGGTTGCATCAGGCCACTTAGCCGTGAGGTCGTAACATGTTTCACTCGCGCCTTTGCCTTTTTCGGGCAGTTCATGATCGAGTCTCAGTTGATGTAGTAGCGCCAATGTTAAACAAGGCTCGGCACTTTTAGTCTTTGACATGGAAACAAATTCGACTTTAGTTTTAAACACAGAATGTCCGTTTAAAATAATATCAACGGCATTCGTCCCAGGTTCAATTTGGTCCGGGTGATAAAACTGCTGTGGTATTTCCTGAGAGTTTTTACGTAAAAAATCCGCATCAAACTCAGAACTCTCATTTGATGCTGGATTGATTTCTTCACTGGCTATTGAATGCAATGAAAAAAAAGCAGAGACAACAATGATAATTCTCATTATTAATAATAAATGAATCCTCATCATTATTGTTCCGCTATAAATTCATTAACGAAAGGCTCCAAAAATACCTAATGGAGATATCCCGTCTGAATTATGTTAAGGGCAAAACAAGCAGACAGGCTCTTTTAGTTATACACAATATCGACGAAGGTTTTTGCACTCACATTACCCGCCGTTACTGCTGGTGTTGAAGTATTAGCTTTATAGGCAACTTTAAAATGCAAAGTCGTATTTCCCGTTGATAAAGCTTGCTGCTTAGACGGTGTACCGCCGTTAATATCAACCAGCGTCGCGCCATCGTTTTCGAGTAGAGCAACACCGACTCCCGTTGCTGGATTGGTGCTGCTACCATTTTTTAAAATTTCATTATCCACTGTGTCTGGTGAACCACTGAATGTCACTTGCGCATTTTTTTGCGTAGTAATATCACACTCTTTCAGGTCAATAGTGAAATCGGTCATCCCCGCATAACCACCAGCCGAACTAAACGAAGCCGGTGTTACCGAGGGCAGAGTCATCGTAGCCCCGCTGGTCGTCGTTCCCGCATTGAAGCCATTGAGTGTACACGCAGAGGCGGTCACTAGCCCCGTGAAAGTAATATCACCATCTGAAGCAAGCGCTGAGAACGAGCTCACAGCCAATAGCGATAAAATTAAAAATTTATATTTCATACAATTACCTTCATATCCATAAAGTTGAAACCATCCGTTTTTTAGTCATACATGCGTAAACTTAGAGTGCATGCTAGCTATTAATAAATTATATGTATGAATTATAATTTTGGAATACATGAAAATTAAATTCATTTTTTAGTAGGAATAAATACAGTAAATAAAGCTCACAGCAATCAATATTCAGTTAAAATTAATATAAACACCAAGCTTTATCAAAAAGCTTACCGTCATAGAATTTAATAAACCTTGCATAATAAAAAGCAGAAGCAATAACAATTAATCGCATTAAAAATGAAACATATTTATTACTGTTCCGCTTTGCGTAAACCGATGAGGTATGCCTAAGTAATATAAGCAAATTAAAAATTAATTGTACATAATATCAATAAACGTTTTTGCGCTCACATTACCCGCAGTTACTGCTGGCGTTGAGGTATTCGCTTTATAGGCGACTTTAAAGCGCAAAGTTGTATTTCCGGTCGATAAAGCCTGTTGTTTGGATGGCTTACCGCCGTTAATATCAACCAGAGTCGAGCCATCATTTTCTAGCAGAGCGACACCTACCCCCGTTGCCGAATCTGTGCTGCTGCCATTTTTGAGAATTTCATTATTAACCGTGTCGGGTGAACCACTGAATGTCACTTGCGCGTTTTGTAGCGTAGTAATATCGCAGTCTTTCAGGTCAATAGTAAAATCCGTCATCCCTGCATAACCACCGGCAGAACTAAATGAAGAGGGTGTCACAGGGGGTAATATCATTGTCGCCCCGCTTTTTGTTGTACCTCCATTAAAACCATTCAACGCACATGCAGAAGCCGTTACTACACCGATAAAGGTGATATCACCATCAGAAGCAAATGCAGGTAATGAACTTACTGCCAACATTGATAAAACTAAAAGTTTAAATTTCATACATCCACCTAAATATCCATAACGATAAAAATCCATTATTTAGCAATGAATTAACGAACACTTAATGCATACTAAGTATGGATGAATTATATTCAGTTATTATAATTTTGGAATGCGTGGAAATTAAATTCATTTGTTAGTAAAAATGAAAGAGGCAGATTAATAAATTAATGCTATGAAAAATTTAACTAAAGCATTCTTGTGCAGAACAGCAACCTGAGCAACGGTTGCTCAGATTGCTTGCTATAGGTGAGATAACCACGCGGCTATCTGCTTACGTGAGATTTTGATCCCGCCCTGTTTTAGATCTTCGGGCAGAAGGTAGTAACGGATAGGCTGTTGAAAACGGGCGAGCTTTCCTTGTGTCCAAGGAGCAAGCACAGACAAATCCAGTCCTTTCCGAGCTTCAATCACCGCAACGGGACGCTGGCCAAACTCACAGTCGTCCACCGGCAGTACAAACGCCTGCAGAATATCGGGGTGAGTCAGGAGAACGCGTTCAATATCTTCCGGCTGAATGCCTTCGCCGCCGCTGAAAAACAGATTGTCGAGTCGGCCTATAATTCTCAGCTCGCCATTTTGCATCTCACCCCGATCGCGGGTATGAAACCAGCCATCTGCATCGGCTAGCGGGAATAAATGCCCGTCGCGCCAGTAGCCAGACGCCATGTTATCGCCCCGCAGCAGAATTTCACCGTCAGCCAGCATCAGTTCACGCCCACTTAACGGCAATCCAACGCCGGGTAAAGCATTGGCGCGTTTGGCACATACGGTTGACGCCATTTCTGTCAAACCGTAACCGCACCAGCAGCGGATCCCACGCGCTTCCGCCTGCTCGGTTAAATCAACCGGTATCATCGCGCCGCCGAGCAAAACGTCTTTCAACGTCAGTGAGGTTTCAGGCTGGTTCAGCAAACGCCACAGTTGGGTTGGCACTAACGATGCGTGAGTACAGCCGCGTAGCGCGTCATCCAGCGGGTGCATGTTACGCACCGCCAAGCTCGCGCCAGCGAGTAACCAGCGCCACACGATACCTTGCCCAGAAACATGGAATAACGGCAATGAAAGCAGCCAACTATCTTCTTGAACGAAGGGCATCAGTGACAAAACACCCGCCGCACTGGATAAATGCGCCTGAAAACTATGCGCAGCGGCTTTCGGCATTCCCGTTGACCCCGAGGTTAGCGTTAGCGTAGCCAATCGCTGCGCTTGCCACGACGGTAATTCAACAGGATCGCCAGCCGATGCGCTCAGCGCAGCAATGCCGTTTGGCCAGCGGAACTCAGCGTCTGGGTTATAGCCATAATCGACATTAAGCTGCGGCAACAATTCGCTTAGCAGAAGATCTGGCAGCTGCGGATTAAGCGGTAAAACCCGTGCGCCGCATTGTAAAACGGCTAAATAAGTCAGCAGCAGCTCAGCGCTGTTCTTGCCTCGAACGGCGACGATGGCATCAGACGTGACGCCTTGATGCATAAAGCTTGACGCTAATTGGCCGATCTTTTGACTCAAAGCTCGCCAACTCACCGGCGTGCTCTCGAGGAACAACGCCGTATGTTCGGGAGTGTGACTGGCCCAGTGCCGCCAAGGCCAGTCGGTAAACGCAGGATAAATCGTTGCTGTCATGCTAAGAACGCCATACCACATCTAATGAAGAAACGGTCTGCAGCGGCAACGTGTTTTCCGGCCAAGGGCGGATAAGCTGAGCCTGCATCAGATCTAACGTATCCAAACCGGGGACGGTGTTAGGCGTGAGCCATGCCGCCACGCGAGCCAGTTGAGTCAGCCCAAGGCTCGATTCAATGCTAGAACTGATAACGGCATCCAGACCGACCTGATGCGCCTGAGAAATCAGCTGCTGACAGCGCTGCAAACTGCCGGTTAAGGTCGGTTTGATAACAATGGCCGCCACGCCCTCTTCAGCTTCAACGCGGAAATCAGGCTCACGTACGCTTTCATCCCACGCAATAGCAATGCCGGTTTGACGTGCAAAATCACGCGATTCATCGCGGGTTTTACACGGCTCTTCCAGAAATGCGATACGGTTACGCCATTCAGGATTCACATATTTGGCAAATCCATCGGCTTTAGCCCGTGTCCAACTGCGGTTAGCATCCAAACGTAGTTTTAGATCGGGCAATGCCTCTAGCAGCACGTTAACCACCATGCCGTCGCGCACCGCTTCATACAAACCGACTTTCACCTTAGCCACTTTCTCGCCGGGGATAGCCTGCAGCACCGCAAACAATTCGTCGGGGTCGCCGGAACACAGTGGGGCTTTGCGATAGTCAGCCTCCGTTGGCAGTGAGCCTGAAAGCTCAGCCAACGCGCAGCTCATACCGAACGCCACCGAAGGCAGCGCATTTTCATTAGGCTGCTGGCCTGCGGCCCACTGCTGCAAATCAGCCAACACCGCTTCCTGCGCCTGTTCTAACGTCTCATGACTAAACTCAGGCAAAGGGGCAATTTCGCCCCAGCCTTCCTGTTCACCCTCGCGCAGGCACACTATCAACCCGTCACGAGTTTTTAGCCGCTGGTTGCGCAGAATGACGCCTGCATCCATGGGCAGGCTGTAACGGTAAAGTGTGACCTGTCGCATTACGGGTTACGCTTGAATTTAGAGAAATCAGGTTCACGTTTTTCGTTAAACGCGTTACGTCCTTCCTGACCTTCATCGGTCATGTAGAACAGCATAGTGGCGTTACCCGCCAGCTCTTGCAGACCGGCTTGACCATCGCAGTCTGCGTTCAAGGCAGCTTTCAGGCAGCGCAGCGCCATTGGGCTATTGCGCAGCATTTCACGACACCAGCGCACGGTTTCCTTTTCCAGATCGGCCAAAGGCACCACGGTGTTAACCAAGCCCATATCCAGCGCTTCTTGTGCATTGTACTGACGGCACAGGAACCAGATTTCACGCGCTTTTTTCTGGCCGACGATACGTGCCATATAAGAAGCGCCCCAGCCACCGTCGAAGGAACCGACTTTAGGCCCGGTTTGACCAAAGACCGCATTTTCTGCCGCAATGGTCAAATCGCACATCATGTGCAGCACGTGACCGCCACCGATGGAGTAACCTGCTACTGCAGCGACCACTGGCTTAGGACAGGTACGGATCTGACGCTGGAAATCCAGCACGTTCAGGTGATGGGTGCCGCTTGCGTCTTTGTAGCCGCCGTAGTCGCCACGAACCTTTTGGTCACCGCCGGAGCAAAATGCTTTATCGCCCGCACCGGTCAGAATGATGGTGCCGATATGGTCGTCATAGCGAGCATCAGACATGGCCTGAATCATTTCTTTAACCGTCTGAGGGCGGAAAGCGTTGCGCACCTGTGGGCGGTTGATGGTGATTTTAGCGATACCGTCTGCCGATTTATGGTAGAGAATATCTTCAAAATCAGCAGAGCAGTCCTGCCACTCAATCGGTGCATACAGCTCTTGTTCGCTTGGATACAGCATAGTCAGATTCCTGTTAAAGAAGTGGGGTAAAAAAGTCACGCACCTGAGCAACAAACTCGTCAGGATTCGCGCGATGTGCGTTATGACCGGCGCCTGCAATCGTTCGCACCGGCAAATCAGATTCGGCGGCAAGCTGCTGAAACTTAGCGTCACGCTCACCGCATAAATAGACAAAGGGAATAGCCAGCGTTTTCAGCTGTTCGGTGAGCAAGGGCTGTTTGCCCAGCGACGTTGACTCAAGCATTGTAGCCAAAGGCTCGCCGTTCTGCGCCGCGCGCAGTGTCACCAACCGGTGACGTTCAGGATCGCTCAGTTCGGCAAATACAGGCTGGCGATACCATGCCTGAAGAACTTCCGGCATCGGCTGTTGGCGAAAACGTTCCGCCCAACGCGCGTCGTTTTCAATTCTGGCTACCCGTTCGGCTTGCGTTTTCAATCCCGGATTTCCGCCTTCGATCAGCAAGGCTTTTAATCCTTTGGGATACTGAGCCGCGTGGTACATCGCCACACGTCCGCCCAATGAGTAGCCGATAAGCGCATAGGATGAAATATCATAATGCGCCAAGGTAGCCCGCAAAGCGGCATCCACGGCGGCAAAACCGTCTACGGAGAGTTGTGCCGAACGCCCATGGCCGGGGAGATCAACCAGCAGATGTGAAAACTCGGGGAGCTGAGCGGCAAAATCTCGCCATTCGCTGCCCTCACCTAAAAATCCATGCAGCCAGACTAAAGTCGGAGAAGATCCCGCACGCGTTTGAGCCGCAATGTTTGAACCGCAAAGGATGTATGTCGCGGCCAAAATCACAGTGCTTTTACCTGAGCCAACAGATCGCGCAGCGTTTCCGCGCCTTCGCTAGGAGAAACCTGTAGCTCAATCAGCGTAGCCCCCGCGCGACGCCAGCCTTGCTGCACCGCATCAACCAGATCATCCCAGCTTTGTGGCTGGGCATAGGCTAGTTTGAACATCGCAGCAGCATGCTGGAACTCCACGTCCTGCGGCATCAAATAAAAGCGTTCACGCTCGGCTTCTGGCGTTGGCAGCATGGAGAAAATCTGGCCGCCGTTGTTATTCACCACGATAAATACCGTTGGCGCAGAGCAGTGACGCAACAGCGCTAACGCATTGAGATCGTAAAGCGCGGAGAGATCGCCAACGATCGCCAGCGTCGGTTTCGCCGTGGCGCGCTGCACGCCCGCGGCGGTAGAAATCAGCCCATCGATGCCGCTGGCACCACGGTTGCTATAAACCGGGTATCCCGCAGGAAGCTGAGCAAACGCATCAATCAGGCGAACAATCAGGCTATTACCGACGAACAACTGACCATTTTCAGGCAATAGTTCAGGGATGCGCTGCGCCACCTGCGCCTCGCCAAAATGTTCATCGAGATATTCAGTCACACACTGCTGGGCAGTATCCGCCAACAGTTCCAACTCAGGTGCCCACGGCGCACGCGGCTGCGCAGGATGTAGCTCTAACCAATCAGCGATAGAGGCGATCACGCGGCGACCATAGTGATTCGCCGGATCCAAGCGACCTTCCAGCGGATCGATCAGCCAATATTCTTGCGGTTCGCAGCTTGCCTGCCACTGCAACAAGCGTTTTCCCGTTAGGCTGCTGCCGAATTGGATAACCACCTGCGCCTGCTCTAATAACGACTGAGCTTTTGGATTAGCTAGCCATAAATCCGCACAGGGTAAAGGTTGGCCGCTTTGCGATAAAACATCGCCAATCAGCGGCCAGCCGAGCAGCTCAGCCCATAGTGAAACTTGATCGCCCTCTTCGGCGCTCATTCTGCCCGCTAAGATCACACCGCGTTTTTGCCGCCAGTAAAACCAGTCAGGCTGTTTTACCGCAGTGCGCGCATGCAGATCAGTCTCCCGCAGCCACGGGCGTGGATCCTGCCACCATTCACCCAGCGTTTTCGACCACGCATCGGCTGAACCATCGTCATCACCGTATAACGGTTCAGCAAAAGGACAGTTCACATGCAATGCGCCGTGGCTCAGCTGCGCCATCGCGCTGTCGATGGTCGAAGCCAACCAGCGAGCGGGGATATCCGGCGTCGGCCTTGGCAGATTCAGGGTTTGTTTAGGATGAGACGCAAAAATATCGTTTTGACGAATGGCCTGATTGGCACCGCAGTCGATAAGTTCTGGCGGACGGTCGGCGGTCAGCATAACCAGACGTTCACCGGTCAGACCTGCTTCAATCACCGCGGGATACAGATTCGCAACCGCCGTACCCGATGTGACGATAACGGCAACCGGCTCGCCGGAAGCTTTCGCCAGCCCAAGCGCCAAATGACCCAAACCACGCTCATCAAAATGCGTATGACAAATCAGTTGGGGATTAGCGGCCGCCGCAAGCGTTAGCGGCGTAGAACGGGAGCCGGGAGCAATACAGATATGGCGAACACCGTGGCGGGTTAACGCCTCCAGTAACAACGCGGCCCAGTGGCGGTTAAATACACTTGTCGACATGGCGGCTCAGCAGTCTGGTTAAAAAGGGTTTTCTCAGCTTAGTCCATTCACCGACCCCCATCTGAGCTCGAGAATGATAAAGCCGTTAATTTGTTCGCAATTTGAAGGTCTTACAAAACTATGTCTTACAAAACCATAACGTAGAGTAACTTCATGTTTTTGAAAGAAAATCAAAAGGGATTATGCGGCAATATGTTACACCAGCGAGCCCAAGACCACAATCAGCTAAGGGGAGTATATAAAACCAGAGGATCCGTATGGCTTGAGGACAGCAAAGATAAGCGCACGAAGCAAAGAAATGGAACAAAGCGCGCCTTAAAGACTCGCAACGCAGAGCCCTTATGATCGGCGCAAAACTTTACCAGATTACAGCGAAATATCACTTTCCAGCAGCGTTCTCAAACCAGCCGCTTTGTTTTCAATCTCTAGCCACTCTTGTTCAGGATCCGATCCCGCCACGATGCCCGCTCCGGCATAAAGATGAATATGATCATGCTCAATTAACGCCGAGCGCAACGCGACGGCAAACTCAGCCTGATCCTGCGCCAAATAACCCGCCGAGCCAGCATACCAGCCGCGATCGAAGGGTTCATCTTGCATGATGAACTGGCGCGCGGGTTCGCGCGGCAATCCGGCTACAGCAGCGGTAGGCTGCAAGCGGCGCAGACAATCAGCATCGTTAGACTGCACCAGCGTGGCATGAATTGGCCGACGCAAATGCTGAACCTTACGCAAACGAATAATTTCAGCAGGCATCACATCAAGCGCTTGCGCCCCACCCTGCAAACGCTGGCAAATATCATCCACAACCAGTAAATTTTCGTGCTGGTTTTTCCGGTCTGACATCAGCCACTGCGCATTTTCTTGCGCTTGTGCATCGCTGTTACCGCTGGCTACGGTGCCAGCCAAGGCCTCCGTTTCCAGCGATAAGTTTTGGCGACGATATAGTCTTTCCGGCGAAGAGCCTAAAAACGCCCGCTCCGGCGCTAACGCCAGCATGAAGTGGTAGCAACGATGATTCACCGCGCGGCTTGCCGCTAAAAATTGAGCAGCGCGCAGCGGTAGCGAAAGCTTTAACGTCGTACGGCGTGCCAGTACCACTTTTTCAAAGGCTTTATGTTCAATTTCAGCCAGCGCATTATTGAGTAAATTACACCAAGCATCATGATCGGGTTGATGGCGCGCAGCGAGAACGTCGGTTTGTAAGGTTGGCAATGGCTGAATAGCGCACAGCGCAGCTAAATCACGCAGCGCGAGTTCCAGATCTTGCGTCAGTGATGTTTCACCGTATAGGTACACCACCAGCTCCGCCTGACCAGCATGACGCATCAGCGCGATGCGCGGCAAAAACAGCAGGCTGTTGATCGTGCCGTAGCCATCCAGCTCAACCTGACCAAACGCGTTTAGCCCCCAGATACGAAGCTCAGGACAGCCATTTTCTTGAACAAATTTCTGCGCCTGCTCGGCGTCGGTAAACGTACGCACCGCACCACACACTGCGGCTTCTTCCGCGCCATCGCGGTGTCGCCAGTAGAATTGTGGAAACAGCGGCTGCGACGCCAACCACTCCAACATTTGGGTTCCATCTTTCAAACTGCAAGGCAGCGCAATACGTACCAGCCCCGATTGCTCGGCAGCGGCTTGGCGTAACAAAGGAATGATGCGTTCTACCAGGACGGAAAGATGAACCACGACAACCTCGGGCGGCTTTAAGAAGAAGTGAAGAATTATACGGTGGATTGATAAGAAGGAAAGCAACCAGAAGAGTTATCGGCACAGCCAGCGAGTAAGTGGTGAAAAACCCGCCAGCTGTTAACATTTGAAGGGAGAAAAACGCGAATTAAGGAACTTCTTGGCTCGCCGCTTCTGTCTGCGCTTCCACTTTTTGTCGTTCTGCCTGACGCTGCTTACGTGCCGCTAGCCACAATCCGCTGTTTTTCATCGCATAGCCAAAGACTAAGCCCACTAGCAGCGAAGGAACCACCATCTGCCAATCGCCGTTTGCTGCGAAGGTGGCGCACGCGCCGATAAAGGTACCGGGAACAAACGCCAGCCAGCGCTGTTGCGCCTGAATGCACATCAGAAAAGCCACGATCCCGATCAGTACGTAGCCTATGATCGTCCACTCTGGGCGTAGAGCCCCACCATAAATGATCACTTCAGCCCAGAATACACCGCTAAGCAGCGTACATAGGCTGATGCCAAAACCTTTCAATCCGCCCTGCGGACAGGCGAAATAGGCCGTACAACCGAGAAAACCCGCCCAGCTTAACAGCCCAAGGCTCACCGCGACCCAGCCCCAAATGCCAGAAAGGATGCCGGTAGTGATGGCAATAGCAACCAAAACATTCATGATGGAAATCTCACGTATTCAAAAAAAGTAGTTTACCGATGAGAACAGGATATTCATTGACCAGCATCACAAATGCAAAGTGATGTGTTTGTATGATTACATTTTATTGTGATTTTAATCACAAATAAAGTTGTTTTTTTCGCCACCTAACTGCGTGACGCCTCACGAGAATGGACACTTAACCGGCCAATCTGGCCATAAAACCAGACAGCCATCATCCAATAGAATCGTGCCCATTTATTGTCATATCAAAATCAGAGGCATAGGTTAAAAGCCTAAAAAATTTCTCTCACGCATGACGAAAGGCCACGATTCCGATGAAAAAACACATTCTCTCCGCCGTCATTCCTGCTCTACTGGTTCCTCCTGCAATGGCATGTACCACCATTTTGGTGGGTAATGAAGCCTCCAGCGACGGTTCTTTTATCGTCGCGCGCAATGAAGACTATTCCGCTAATAACCCGAAACACTTTCTGATTCATCCTCGCGCTGAGCATCAAAAAGGTGAATTTAAATCCCACGCCAACGGCTTTACCTATCCATTGCCGGAAACATCGCTGCGCTACAGCGCGATATCAGATTTTGACACTAACGATTTATCCATGGGTGAAGTCGGATTTAATGAAGCGGGCGTTGGTATGACCGCAACCGAAACCATCTATAACGGCCAGCAGGTGCTTAAGTTCGATCCTTACGTAGAGAAAACCGGCATCACCGAAGACGCTATCGAAAACGTGATCCTGCCGAGAATTCATAGTGCGCGTGAAGGTGCCGAACTTCTGGGTAAAATCATTGAAGAAAAAGGTGCCGGTGAAGGGTTTGGCGTAGCTTTTGTTGATGAACATGAAGTTTGGTATTTAGAAACCGGCAGCGGTCATCAGTGGATGGCCGCCAAACTACCGCGCGACCAATATTTTGTGTCAGCCAATCAGGGACGTTTAAGAAATTATAACCCTGAAGACAAAGCCAACTATCTGGGATCAAAAACGCTGATCAGCTTTGCCGAACAGCACGGTTTATACAACCTCAAAGACGGCGAGTTTGATTTCCATAAAGCCTATTCGCAAGACGTTGAAAACGATGTCACCTACAACTACCCACGCGTTTGGACAGTGCAGCACATGTTCAATCCGGATCTGAAAACCACCATCACCGATGGCACCGCGTTCCCAGTCTTCTTAAAACCCGCGCATAAAATTTCCGTTGCCGATGTTCAGACCGCGCTGCGTAATCACTATCAGGGAACGGCGCACGACCCGTATGCCAACAACAATCCCAAAGAGCCTTATCGCCCAATTTCCGTATTCCGCACCCAAGAATCTCACGTGCTTCAGGTACGGCCAAAACTCCCAAAAGCCATTGGTGAAGTGGCCTACGTTGCCATCGGCATGCCGTCGCTCAGCGTTTATGTTCCCTATTACCAAGGTATGGAGCACTATCTTGCTGGCTATGATAAAGGTACCAACAAATTCAGTGATGATTCAGTGAGTTGGAAATATCGCCAGCTGCAAACGCTCGTGATGCAAAACTACAACGCCTATGCGCCTGAGGTCGAAAAGGCCTATGCCGAGTTTGAGAAAAATACGGCGGTTCAGCAAACGGCGATGGAAAAAGAGTATCTAAAACTCTATCAGTCTCAGCCGCAGCAAGCGCAAAAAGTGCTGCAAACATTTGAAGATAAAGTGATGCAGGATGCGCTGAGTCTGACAGAACAGCTGACTCGCCAAGTCATGACGCAAATGACCCACGATACCGACATGAAATATCACTTCGAAGGCGCATAACAGCGGCGCAAGCAAAGAATCATCAGGGCCGGGAGCGTATCGAGAGTTTCCGGCCATCCCTCTCACCATATTGGCCCTTATTCACTTCTGAAATGGATAGCCCTTTTGGATAATTTCCATCATCTCTTGGGTATAAGGCGTGACGGGCGTTTTCACCAGCGCGGGGAAAAACACCATGGGGGAAGGAAAAACTTCAACAACATAGCTATGACTGAGTTTGCTGGCATCCACCTCTGACGCCGGCAGCAGCGTCGCCGCGGCAAGTCCAGACTCGATCCAATCTAGAATCGCCTCCGGCTGGGTAATATGCATAATCACATGGGGATGCTTACCGCCTTTATGAAAGTGATCCAATAAAATCTCATCGGTTCCGGCATCTTTAGCGCGATGCAATAAAACCAGAGGAAACTGGCTTAGCGCGAGATAGGGAAAGGGCGAAACAGGCGCTTCGGCTAACAGCTTGTGAGATATCACGGCTACAACGGGGATCGGAGGAAACGTGATGCAGTCAAATCCCTCAAATTTTCTCGGTTTTTGAATCAGCGCAACATCAATTAACCCCTCATTCAAATGCGATTCCAGATAGCTCGAATCGAGCACTGAAATATGTAATTCAGCATCGGGATTACGTCGATGTAGTTCCAAGAGCAGCGGCTTAAAATAGCGCTGAAATAGATGCGTGAGCCCCACTTTTAAAACTTTGGTTTCACGATTCGAGAGAAGTTTGGTTTCCCGCGCCGTATCTTCTATCTGGCGTAAAATATCGCAGGCTTTGCGATAAAGATAATAGCCGGCCTCGGTTGTTTCTAGACGATTACCATTGCGTACAAATAACGGAGCGTTGAGCTCATCTTCCAGCTCTTGGATCCTTTTACTCAACGGCGGTTGAGCCATATTCAGCGCCCTTGCTGCTTGGCTAATCGATCCCTGCTCCACCACCTTACAAAAGTATTTCAGCCTTTTCAGATCCACTTACGCGCTTCCCTTTATCATTTTCACCCCACAAGTTTCGCACCGTAAAGCCACACTGACTAATACTCCACGGCAATATTCCACGGCAAGAATAGAGAGTATCGGTATAGCCACTATGATCGAAACGGTATTGGTCTTGAAATTCAATTAAGAATATATCTATTCCTAACCAACGCCCTCTTATCTCAAGGCAGAATAATGGACAATACACCGAATAATAAAATCAAAAACCCCATTCATGATTTACGCTCCGCGCTGGCTTTTTTAGCCGCACAGCCCGGCGAATTAGTCTCTACCGATGTTGAAGTCGATCCGTGCGCTGAACTATCCGGCGTGTATCGCTACGTAGGCGCAGGTGGAACCTGCCTGCGCCCAACGCGTAAAAATGGCCCTGCCATGGTGTTCAACAAAATTAAAGGATTCAACGATATTAGCGTCGCCATTGGTTTGAATGGTTCACGCAGCCGCGTAGGACATTTTCTCAACTGCGAACCTGAAAATCTGGGGCATCTGCTGAGAAACTCGGTGAAAAATGCCGTCGCGCCCGTGACGGTGGGTGCTGATAAAGCGCTGTGCCAGCAGGTGATTCATTTCGCCGACGATGCAGATTTTGACCTACGCAAACTGCTGCCAGCACCAACCAACACCGAAGAAGACGCCGGTCCGTATATCACCATGGGGCTGTGCTACGCCTCCGATCCCGACACGCATGAATCTGACATCACCATCCATCGCCTGTGCGTGCAAAGCCGCGACGAGCTTTCGATGTGGCTCACGCCCGGTCGCCACATCGATGCCTTCCGCATGAAGGCTGAAGCGCAGGGAAAACCATTACCGATTTCAATCAGCATTGGGGTCGATCCCGCAATTGAAATCGCCGCCTGCTTTGAACCCCCAACCACGCCGCTTGGCTTTGACGAACTGAGTATTGCGGGTGCCCTGCGCGGCCACGCCGTTGAAATGGTTCAGTGCAAAACCATCAATGAAAAAGCCATTGCCCACGCCGAGATTGTGATTGAAGGCGAACTCTTGCCCAATGTACGGCTGCGCGAAGATCAAAACACCAATACCGGCAAGGCAATGCCTGAATTCCCCGGCTATACCGGCGCGGCCAAAGATGCGCTGCCGGTCATTAAAGTCAAGGCCGTAACCCATCGCTTCAACCCTATCTGGCGTACCACCATTGGCCCAGGCGAAGAGCATGTGAATATGGCGGGTATACCCACCGAAGCCAGCATTTTAGATATGGTTGAACGCGCCATGCCGGGCAAACTTCTCAACGTCTTTGCCCATTCTGCGGGCGGGGGAAAGTTACTAGCGGTGATGCAGTTTAAGAAAAGCGCCGCCGTAGACGAAGGTCGCCAGCGGCAAGCCGCGTTGCTGGCTTTCGCTGCCTTCTCTGAGTTGAAGCACGTTATTCTCGTCGATGAAGATGTCGATATTTTCGACAGCGACGACGTGATGTGGGCAATGCAGACCCGTTATCAAGGCGATGTGGATACGATTTTCATTCCCGGCGTTCGCTGCCATCCGCTCGATCCTTCACAGATGCCAGACTACAGCCCCTCCATTTTGCAAGAAGGGATGTCATGTAAGACCATTTTTGACTGTACGGTTCCGTTCCATTTGAAAGCCCACTTCGAGCGTTCTCGTTTCAAAGAGGTGGATGTGAAACGCTTCCTGCCTGATTTTAAATAATCACTGGCGATAGAGGGTAAAAGGTGGATAAAAAAATGCCGAACCCTATGAATTTGGGTTCGGCGATATAATAACACGACTACTTTTATAGCGCCTTTAGGGCTTTTAATTCTGACTCAACGCGTTGAGTTTAAGATTTAGAAAATAAGGCACGTCGGGACAGATTTACGCTCACGCTGCTATCCTGCACCGGTAACGACAGCAGCATCTTCAACGTATCCGTCACGAGTGCCCTGCCTTCATCTGCGCTGATATGCGGTTCAATCGGCGACATCAATGAGCAGGACAACAGCTGGCCGGTTTTAGGTAATTCACCGACCATAAACGTCATGTCGCCACGCGGCAGGGAAAGCGCAATTCGCTCGCCGAGTTTGCGCAAAGACCAAACCTGATCCGGCCCCGGCAAAATCACCACGCTTAGCATCCACGGCGTTAATACCGTGCCGAGCCACTGCCCTTCATGCTGCTGCATCTCAACCACGATCGGCATTTCGGCACGATAGAACGGCAGCGTCGCCATCTCTTCCTGCGCAATCTGTTGGTACTGTTCTATCAAAAGATCGGCAGGATTTTGCTCAAAACCCCAAAATTCATCAGCACCGATAGCGGTCAAATCATGTTCAGAAGGCATGTACCGCTCCTTTATGCTCTATTTGGCAACCATCGTTACGCAGAAGCTGGACAATACGATCCATGGCTACAGGGATCGCCGCCTCAATCGCCGACGTCAGACCAATATGCGGCTCCAGAGACTCTGGCACCACGCCCACCAGCGTTAAGCGCTGTGGAAACTCATCGGTGAGATGCAACGCAGAAAGCACGTCGCACAGCCCAAGTTGATGTGGTGAAATTTTCCGGCTAAAAAATGCCGGAACTTCGTCGTCACACAGCGTAATGACGCTGCCGGGTGCGCTATCGCTGAGGACCGCATCGGCCACAATCAGATGATCGCGGCTAGCCATGTACTCCATCAGCTCCATGCCCGCGGTTCCGCCGTCCATCAGCTCAATGCCCTCAGGAAAACGGAAATCGCGTTCTAGGCGCTCAATGATGCGCACGCCAACCGCCTCATCGCTGAGCAATAGGTTGCCAATACCTAAGATCAGCGTATTCATCACAGCACCTTGACCTTGGTCACTTCGCCACCGCGCGTGTCCACCACGTGCACCGCACAAGACATGCATGGGTCAAAGGAGTGCACGGTGCGCACCACTTCCAACGGTTTTTCGATATCTTCGATAGGCGTGCCGATGAGCGCTTGCTCATACGGGCCCGGCTCGTCGTTGGTGTTACGCGGGCCAGAGTTCCATGTGGAAGGCACAACCGCCTGATAGTTTTCGATCTTGCCGCCTTTAATCACGATCCAATGCGAAAGCATGCCGCGCGGCGCTTCTTCAAAACCGACGCCGCGATACTCTTTATCTTCCAAAATTTCAGGCTTGATAAAGGCAACGTGATCGCCTTTGCCGATGTTGTCGATCAGCGCCTGCCACTGTTGCAGCAGGGTATCTTTCAGTACGCAGCAGCGCACCGCACGACCAATAATGCGTCCCATGGTGGAATGCAACTGCTCGGTTTGTAATGCTTTGCCATTCAGCGTTTTATACAGACCGTTCACTTCATTGAAGTGTTTCACCGTATCAGGATGCTTAGCCGCCAGTTTCACCAGCAGATCGGCCAGCGGGCCGACTTCTACCACTTTGCCGTAGAAGGTTGGGGATTTCACCCATGAGTACTTACCTTCATCCTGCCAGCCAGTGTAGTTCGGTTCGGTTTTGCCTTCCCACGGCTTTAAAATTGCATCGTCTTTATACCAAGAGTGTTTGCAGCTTTCGGCAATACCGTCGATCAACCATTCATCCTGATGGCTGGTGATTGGGCGATAGTTAGCCATATCACCATTTTCAATGTAGCCGCCCGGCAGCAGGAAGCTACCGCCTTTGGCATCGGTTGGCAGCTCTGGCACGCTCAGATAGTGCTTCGCACCTTCGCCCAATGACAGCCATTCTGGGTAGTTTGCCGCAATAATTGCCGCATCCACTTTGTAAACCTGCTCAATGAACTCACCCAGACGTTCAATAAACATCTTCACATACATCAAACGTTCCAGATTCAGCACGCTTGGCGCATCCAGATTGATTGGGTTAGCCACGCCACCCACGGCCAAGTTTTGGATATGTGGGGATTTACCGCCTAAAATCGCCACTACGCGGTTTGCATCACGTTGGCATTCAAGCGCCTGCAGGTAGTGGGCAACCGCAATCAGGTTTACTTCTGGCGACAGTTTCATCGCCTTGTGGCCCCAATAGCCGTTGGCAAAAATACCCAGTTGACCACTGGCCACCAAGTCGCGGATTTTCTGCTGTACCTTGGTGAACTCTTCCGAGCTATTCAGCGACCACGTTGAAACACCTTTCAGCATGGCTTCGCATTTTTTAGGATCGGCGTTCAGCGCAGAGGTGATGTCCACCCAGTCCAGCGCCGACAGCTGGTAAAAATGCACAATGTGGTCATGGATGCTATGGGCTGCCACGATCAGATTACGGATATGCTGCGCGTTCACCGGCACTTCAGCGCCGATCGCATTTTCCACCGCGCGCACTGAAGCAATGGCGTGGATGGTGGTACATACGCCGCAAATACGCTGAACAATCATCCACGCATCGCGCGGGTCGTTGCCTTTGACAATCTCTTCCATCCCGCGCCACATGGTGCCGGATGACCAAGCCTTGGTGACTTTGCCGTTTTCAATTTCGCAGTCAATGCGTAGATGGCCCTCGATACGGGTGATCGGGTCGATAGTGATACGTTGGCTCATACTTTAGCTTTCCCTCGGGCCTGATAATCTTTATGTACACGTTCAAGCGATGGCAACACCGGTAAAATCCGGATTAGCAACAAATAGGCACAGACTTCAATCGCCACAAAGCCGACTGAAATCAGAAGTTCTTCTGACGTTGGGAAATAGTGGTAACCATTGCCCGGATTGAACGCCAGCAGTGAGTAGTTCATACGCCACAGCGCAGCACCCAGCAGCATACTTAGCGCGCCAAGGAACAGCATGCGCGAATCGCGGCGGAATCTGTCCCAATGGAATACCAGCAGCGGGAAGAGCATCAGCCCAATTTCGCACCAGAATGAAATGGAGTAGCGATTCCACTGTGAGAGGTACTCTGATTTATCTCGCAGCACAATTTCCGCGAAGCGCAGCGCAACGAACAGGATCAGGAAAATATCGATAACCTGCGTCAGTCGATAGAACAGCGGCTTTTCATTCGGGCCTTTACCTGCTAACCCTGCCTGTACCAGCGAACCTTCAAACACCACAATGGAGAAGCCCATAATGAATGCCGTCAGCAATGAGAACACCGGCAGCAGCTCGTAGCTTTGCCACAGCGGATGAATTTTATTCCCCGCAGCAATCATCAACGATCCCATTGAAGATTGGTGCATGGTTGGCAGCAGCGCGCCGAGTGCCAGAATGAAGAACATGATTTTATTCAGCCACTTCATTGGCACTTTCCAGCCAAATTTCTCCAGTACGACAGGCGCAAACTCCAGCGCCATCACGCCGATATACACCGTCATACATACCGCGGTTTCAAACAGCACCGACGAGGTATTAAAGTGTCCTGGCAGATAGAAATAAGGCAGGTTCCAGTAACGGCCCACGTCAATGGTGATTGATAATCCCCCTAACGAATAACCGAACAGGCTCGCCAACAGCGCGGGACGCACCAGCGGGTGATATTCACCTCGGTTGAAAACGTATACCGCCCACGCAAGCGCCCAACCACCACAGGCAAAACCTGTGCCGATGAGCAGGTCGAATGAAATCCACAGTCCCCATGGATAACCTCCGTTCAGATCGGCAACGGAGCCAATCCCGAAGATCAAACGTTTGAGGATGAAAATGCCACATAGCACCACGAAGGGCGCCATCACCATTACCGGCCAGCTAACAAGGCGACCACCTAACGGACTGGCTTTATGTTCACTCATGATCATCATCTCCATCATGGTGGTTTTTGGTGTTACGACGGATCATGACCGACAGACCTGTCAGAACCACCAGCGGCAAGATCATGCCTTTATAAACGGTATGCTGAATGTGCTCAGAGCGTGCGCCAGTTGAGAGTTCAGCCAGTTTCGGCATGCCTAGATTTTCATACGGCACCCCCGCCAGCACTATCACCTGCGTTCCACCGCCCTCTTTTTCGCCGTAGACATAAGGCTGATACTTGGCAAGCGGATGCAGATAGTTATCACCACCGTTCAGGGTTTGGCGCGGATAGGCATATTCGGCCCCAGGTTTTGCCGCCAGACGCTTTTTAGCCTCAGCCAACAGCTCGTCACGCGTGCCAAAGATAACCGCGCCGGTTGGGCAAACTTCTACACAGCCTGGCAGTTGGCCTTTGGTAATACGCTCAAGCCCTTTCTGATCGCACAGCTGGCACTTATGAATCTCACCAAACGGGTTGTGATAATCATATTTTGGAATATCGAACGGACATCCCACCATGCAGTAACGACAGCCCGTACAAACGTCAGGGTCGTAATGCACGATGCCGGTTTTGGGATCTTTTTTCAGCGCCTGTACTGGGCATACCGAAACACAGTTAGGGTCGACGCAGTGCATGCACTGTTTTTTGATATAGGCGTAGCCGTTTTCGACCTGATCTTTATTAACGCCGCTGCCGTCTTGCCACACCTGAATAATGTTGTTGGTGTAAGGCGTTAATTTATCGTTGTTAGACCACGTTTGTGGCCCGTTAGGATTGATCTGGTTTTTGTTCAGCTTCTGACACTCAGCCACGCAGGCTTGGCAGCCTACGCACAGCGTTGAGTCATAGAGCATGCCAACCGCACCGGGGATCGGCGGTTTGTTTTCTACCGCTGCCTGCGCAGTGTTCGATGTCACCGTGCCTGCAGCCAACGCCCCCGCAGAGGCAAACTTAATAAAGTTTCTTCTATTCACGGTTATTCCCCCCGTGAATCGTGGTGCTCAGCGTGGCTTTTCTCAGCGTTTTGGCGCTCCGATTCATGGCGCTTTTGCTGGCGACCAAGCTCACGTACCGTCATCAAGCTGACCCCAATCAGGATCCCCAAAGCGCCACCAATCAGGCCAGTTGCCGTTGGTGAAATATGTCCACCTTCGCGGTTGGCCACGCCGGGTTTATCCACGCGCGGCGTTGGATTTTCAACGTTCGCCAGTTGGAAAATCCCTTTGGTGAAACCAATGCCCTGCTCGTTACAGCCATAGCACGGATGACCGATACCGACCGGCCAGATGCCGCCGCCGATATCACAGAATTCCAACGTTGAGCAGTTGCCGTAGGTTTCTGGGCCTTTACAGCCTAGGTGATACAAACACCAGCCTTGGCGATGACCGTGGTCACCAAACTCTTTGGCAAAACGCCCAGCATCGAAATGAGGACGACGCTCACAGTTTTCGTGGATTAAACGTTCATAGGCAAACAGCGGACGATGCTTGCTATCTAACTCAGGCAGCTTGCCGTAGGTGATGTAATACACCACGGTCGTCAGGAAGTTGTGCGGGTTTGGAGGGCAACCAGGGATGTTGATAACCGGTTTGCCGATGGCTTCTTCAAGGCTTACCGCACCGGTTGGGTTGCCGCCGGTGGCAGGAACACCACCCCATGCGGCACAGGAGCCAATCGCGATAACCGCTGCCGCATCAGCGGCTGCACGGCGAATATGATCGACAATAGGTTCACCGGCGACCATGCAATAAACGCCGCCATCTTTTAACGGAATGGAGCCATCAACAACCAGAACATATTTGCCTTTATAACGCTTCATCGCGTTATGTTTATTTTCTTCGGCTTGATGTCCGAAAGCCGCAGATAGCACCTCATGATATTCGAGTGAAATAGTATTAAGGATCAGGTTCTCAATTGTTGGGTGCGTGGCACGCAACAGGGACTCAGTACAGCCGGTACATTCTTGAGCACCAATCCAGATAACTGGCGGTCTCTGTGGATTTGTGATTGCCGCAGCCATTTCTGCTGCCGCATTGGAACTTAGCCCTAGTGTAGCGGCCATACCCGCACACAACTTCATGAAGTCACGACGGTTCACACCGTGAGCGGATAGAAAGTTATCCTCAGCCATTCGTAGTATTCCTTAGATGCGCATTCGTCTGGCGGAATGCTTAGGTAGTGAAATGCTAAGGATTAACCCTACTAGTTGTGGTTGATCTTTATCAAGTTGAGAAGGATTAGTGGAAGGTCAACACCAATAATGTGAATAAAACCGATTCAGCGGAAATTAAATAGCGCAAATATTCCGCAATATATTATTTCTATAAATTGAAAATATAGGATTTCAGATTACTTTCGTATGAATTTTCTTAATTTAGAGGAATACCTAAATGAGAGTAGTTTGTATTAATGACGGTAAATTAGAATTAAATAAATTAAATTCATTTAGTTTTATTTATTTAGTTAAATAATTATTTAGGAAGCGGCGCGGAAATAGTATTACCTCCCAACCTTCCTTTAGCAACGAGTTGACTTACCCCCTCCCAACCTCCCCCTTCACAGGGGGAGGAGCAGATCGAGGGCCTTACAAACATCACCGAACAGTTCCCTCCCCTGACAATAAGCTGGCATTCCCCACTCCCAACCTCTCCCTTTGCAGGGGGAGGAGCAGATTGAGGATCTTACAAACATCACCGAACAGTTCCCTCCCCTGACAATAAGCTGGCATTCCCCCCTCCCAACCTCTCCCTTTGCAGGGGGAGGAGCAGATTGAGGGTCTTACAAACATCACCGAACAGTTCCCTCCCCCTGCGAAGGGGAGGGTTAGGGTGGGGTTTAAACAGGCTTAAAGGCTATAGCTTGTGCACTGCACGCCGTTCACATACAGCTTACGTTGTTCGCTTTGCGGCAGACGGATAACGATTTCCTTCCACGCGGGCTGGAAATCACCTTTGCGGGTAAACGTCACGTCTATACGTTGGTTATCGGAAGCGATCTCCCAGTTAAGCCACAGTGCCTGCCCTTCTCGCCAAGCATAGGTTTCACCATCATCATCAAATAGCATGCCGCGATCGCAACCTTTACCCATCGGAGGGAACAGCATCAGTTCGCGAGAATCATCTGCGGCAGCATCTACGAATGCGGTACGTCCAGACAGCGGTAACATCGCCCCTGCACGCACGACCAGCGGTAAGCGCTCTAAAGGAGCCTCCACGGTGATAGACTGACCGCCGCTAAACCATTGTCCGGTGTAGAAATCATACCAGCCGCTTTCGTTGGCAGGCAGATAGATTTCACGCTGACGCTGTCCTTGTTCCACCACGCTCGCCACCAGCAAATCCTTACCTAACATAAAATCATCGGTTTCTGCGAAGGTCGCCGCATCATTTTCATGATCGAGGAAGGTCGGACGCAGCATCGGCTCATCGTTTTCACTCGCCTGCCACAGCAAGGTATAAAAATACGGTAGCAGGCGATAACGCAGCACGATGGCATCACGAATGGCTGGCGTCACCGCCGGATACATCCACGGCTCATTTACCGTGTGATCGTCGTTCCACGAGTGAATGGTAAAGCGTGGGTGCATCACGCCGTTTTGAACCCAGCGCACAAGCAGCTCGGCATCTGGTTTGTCGCCGGAGAATCCACCAACGTCATGACCCACATTATATAAGCCAGACAGACTCATCCCCACGCCCATTCGCGTGTTATAACGCAACGTCTGCCAGCTTGTCCGGTTGTCGCCGCTCCACGTTTGAACATAGCGCTGCATGCCCGCACAGCCGGAGCGTGAGATCAGATAAGGCCGCTGTTTAGGCGCGAAACGCTGTTGCGCTTCTAAAGAAGCACGCATCATCAGTAGCGGCATCACCGGACGGATCTGTTTAATCGCAATTTCTTGGCCAAACCCATGACAGCGCGCCTCGCCGTCCCATACTTCATATTCGTTATTATCATTCCACGTCGAGCCAATGCCCATTTCTAGCAGTTGCTGAGTCACGTTATCTTGCCACCACTTCACCGTAGCGGGGTTGGTGAAATCAAGGTGGGAGCCTTCGTCATCCCAGAATACCGAGCGCTCCGCGCAGTCCGATTCTGAATCACGAATGAATAATCCCTGCTGCGCCACTTCCTGATATTTAGGGTGATCCTGCAACAAACACGGTTTGATGTTTGCTGCCAGTTTGATCCCTGCATCGAGGAAAGCCTGTGACATCACCTTTGGTTGAGGCACTTTGTCGTAGTTCCAGTTGAAGACATAACGCTTGTTGTTAATCGAGGTGTAACCCGACGACAGTTGGAATGAGTCACATGGAATATCGTGCTCGCGGCACAGCTCGATAAACTTCATCAGCTGATTTTGGGCATCCGGTGCATCGGTGTAATACATGGTTGAGCCGCTATAACCGAGGCTCCATTTTGGCCCAAAAAATGTTTTACCGGTCAGTCGCACAAAGGCTTTAGTGACGTCCAGAACCTTTGGCCCAACGAACATGTAATAGTCTAAGTCACCCGCTTCCGCCTGATAGCGACGGTAGGCTAAATGGTAATTATCCAGCTCGTTGCCCAGATCCAACATAGTGCTGCTGAGGTTGTCATAAAACAGGCCGAAGCTAACGTCTTCTTTGCGCGTAATCGTGAACGGAACATGCTTATACAGCGGATCGGTTGACGCAGCGTTATAACCCATCGCATCCAAATTGCGCATTTCATAGCGCCCACCGGTGCGGTTAAGATCGCCTGCTTTTTCTCCCAAACCATAGTAGCTTTCGGTTGGGAAACGGCGCTGATAATGAGCAACGCCATCACCGTGCGCATTCAGTAAATAAGCGCTGGTTGGACGGTCTGCCGCCAGCGGCAGCCATTCACCTGCCTCGTTACAATATTCCCACTCTAACCACAGCGGTTGATGTACCGTCACCCGCATTTTGTCGGTGCTGATACACAGTTCAGCATCACGCTGTACCAGCTCAAAAACAGGCCGTGCGAAACCCTCGGTGCTTTCACGATCACGCCCCTCCCAAGGCACATCCGTTTGCGGGGCAATACTCCACGTACGGTTCAGCGCCAGCTCCCCGCGCTGTTTAATCAGCACGCGAAACAGCCCTGACTCTAAAATGTAGATGCGGAATAAATGCTGACCATCGACTTTTAACTCAACGTGATCGGCTGCTTGGCGATTCAGAACCCAGTTTTTCAACGTTTTCATTCTGTTATTCTTCCAAAAATTTAAAGGATCAGGCCTGACGCGACTTCTGGCGGCGTTCGGCAATAAAAGCAATCAGGAATACGGCGCCAATCAGGTCAAAGAAGCCCATGGCGATAAATAGCGGGTTGTAGCCAATTTTGTCGGCGGTCACGCCAATCAGGAGTGAGAACAGGAAACTGGCGATCCACGCAAAGGAACCACGCATCCCGTTCACGGTGGCCATTTGGCCTTTATCGAATGATTCAACCACCAAGGCGCTCAACATGCAGGAGATCACCTGATGACCAAAGCCGCCAACGGAAATCAACGCAATGGTGATATAAGGGTCTTTGGTGATTGCCACCAGCGCCAGTGAGATCATCAGGAATGCACCGGTGACCGAGCTGGCTACGATAGAGTTCACGCGCGAGGTGCCAAAGATCTTGGCGTAAATACGCGTGAGATATCCGCTGGCTACGCTGCCTAAATCCGCAGCCAAGAACGGCAGCCAGGCAAACATCGCAATCTGTTTTAGATCCATGCCGCGTTCGTTAGCTAAATAAAGCGGAACCCAAAAGCTCAGCACGGCCCATGCGGGCTCAGCCATAAATGCCGGAATGGCGATACCATAAAAGCGTTTATTTTTAGACACTGTGGCTAGCGCTTTGAAGAACGGCAGCTTAACCGGCGCAGGCTCGTTATCCTGCTTGATATATTCCAGCTCAGATTTGCTTAAATTCGGGTGTTGATCGGGATTGTGGTAGAACAGCCACCACAGCACCACCCACAGCATGGCCAGAACCCCAGAGAACATAAATGCGCCCTGCCAGCCAAATGAAACATGGGCAACCACGATAATCGGCGGTGCAAGCATTGCGCCAATCGAGAAACCGACTCCGGCCCATCCCGCTGCGATTGGGCGCTCTTTTTTCGGGAACCATTCACCGATGGTTTTGGCATTGGCTGGCGTTGCCGCGGCTTCCGCTCCGCCCATAAAGAAGCGTAGGATCGCCAGCTGCATCCAACTACCGGCTCCCGCATGGAGCATGCACATCAACGCCCAAATCCCCGCACAAATCAGAAATCCAAGCTTTAGGCCAATCACGTCGATCAGCCAGCCGCACAGCGGTTGGAAAACGGTATAGGCAATCTGAAAAGCACCCACGATCCACGAATACTGCTCAGTGGTCATCCCCAGACTGGTTTTTAATTCTGGTGCCAAAATCCCTAGCGAGTTACGCGTGATGTAGTTGACCGTAACCCCCAGCAGGAACAGCGCCAACATCCACCAGCGTAGATTCTTAATCTTGCGTTTTTCCTTTACAGCCACAGCCGGTTGATTCATATCAAGACTCATGGTGATCCCCTGGTCGCAGTAGCAATATGCAGTCGGCTGAACACATTGTTGGTATAGAGCTTTTTGAAATGTGTCTTACCAATAAGAATATCGCTATTTATGACTATACATTTGATTTTTAATTTAATTATCCATTTTTGTGACCAAGATAACGCTTGTAATTGGTCGACCAATTGAGAGTAAAGAAGTTAAAAACGTGGGGATACGCACTTTTTTGCAAAGATTTTCATGCGACTCTTGGAATTCACTGTTTTCGGTCAAGAACTCCCGCTGTGTGGCGATTATTGGCTTATGAAAATTTTGTCATTTTCGAATTTGAACGAGATCACAAAATGAACGGAAAGCTAAAAATCCGCGAAATTGCCGCTCAAACAGGGCTTTCTATCAGCACGGTATCGCGCGTTCTATCCGGAAAATCGAATACCAGTGAAGCGGCTAAACAGCGGGTTTTAGCCTCAGCGCGCCAGCAAGGTGTCTTGGATGAGATCTCTACGGGAAGAATGCTGCTTAACGGGCTGGTGGTGTTTGCTCCCCAGCGCGCATTTGACGTGCGGTCTGACATCTTTTACTACAAGGTGATCCAAGGGATTGCTCAAGCGCTGGAGCCTCACGAGGTTCGGCTGCGCTATTGTTGCTTGGAGGAAAATGACAGCGATGTCTCCCTCTTCCTGCAAAAAATGAACGAGCCCGCCACCGAGGCCGCGATGCTGATTGGCATTGACGATCCCTATATCCACTCTCTCGCCGCAGACTTAGGCAAACCCTGTATTCTGATCAACTGCCGCGATCGCAAAATGCGTTTGCCCGGTATTGCCCCCGACCACCAAACCATCGGCGAATTCTCTGCAAACTATCTTTTTGAACAGGGGCATCGCCACGTTTTGCATCTACTTTGCCTGCGTCGCTATACCATGGAACTGCGCTTGGCCGGCATTCGTGAAGCCTATCAAGCACATAATCTTCCCTTTAATAGCGACGATACCCTGCTCACCGCGCCCAGTTTTGGTGCCGCAGATGCAGAGCTTGCCGTGGCTCAATTTCTTGAACATTGCCCTGCCGAACATCGTCCAACCGCCATCCTTGCTGGGGGTGACTATATGGCGGTGGGCGCCGTGAATGCCCTCTTAAAAGCCGGACTGCGCGTACCGCAGGATATTTCCGTGATGAGCATGGACGGATTCAATCTGGCCGCTATCCACGATATTCCGCTTACTTCGGTTCACGTACCTAGAGACGAATTAGGAGAAGAAGCGGTGCGCATGCTGCAACGACGACTCATGCAGCCAAACACACCGCTGGGCAATTTATTGTTGAACGGAACTCTGGTGGCTCGCGACTCGGTTCGCCGCATCCGAACCAGCCAAAATCAGGCCTTGGTGCAAAAAGACGGGGTTTATGGTTAAAAGCGCCCCGCTCAGCCTTGAGTTCATTCACTATTATTTGAGGTTCCACCTTAAATATGAAGGGTGTGCTAATAAAGCCTGTGGCAAACTGTGCTCACTTCCATCCGCTGCTTAGCAGCCAATACGAGAGATAATTCCGCGATGAAATGGCTTTGCTCGCTCAGTCTGGTCGCAGGACTGATTGCAACTACTCTGTCTCCTGTTCACGCAGACACAACCCAACCCGTTCACCCAATGGTGAAACCGCAATCCACACAGGCGCGTGATGCTTTCGTAACCGATCTGCTGAGCAAGATGACGCTCGATGAAAAAATAGGCCAAATGCGCCTTATCAGCGTGGGACCAGACAATCCTAAAGAAGCCATTCGCGAGATGATCAAACAGGGTCAGGTCGGGGCTATTTTTAACACCGTGACCCGCCAAGACATCCGCAAAATGCAGGATCAGGCTATGCAGCTTAGCCGCCTGAAAATCCCTCTGTTTTTCGCCTATGACGTGGTTCACGGCCAACGTACCGTTTTCCCTATTAGTCTCGGTTTAGCGTCAAGTTGGGATCGTAATGCGGTCACCACCGTTGGGCGTATTTCTGCTTATGAAGCCAGCGAAGATGGACTAAATATGACGTGGGCGCCGATGGTCGATATCACCCGCGATCCACGCTGGGGACGTACCTCAGAGGGCTTCGGTGAAGACACCTATCTGACCTCCGAAATGGGCCGTTTGATGGTTGAAGCCATGCAGGGTAAAAACCCGGCCGATCGTAATTCGGTCATGACCAGCGTGAAACACTTCG
Organism: Hafnia sp. CBA7124; assembly: GCF_002355555.1. Classification (NCBI taxonomy): domain Bacteria; kingdom Pseudomonadati; phylum Pseudomonadota; class Gammaproteobacteria; order Enterobacterales; family Hafniaceae; genus Hafnia; species Hafnia sp. CBA7124. The sequence continues at coordinate 2,904,170 of NZ_AP017469.1, forward strand.
CCGCCTATGGCGCAGTGGAAGGTGGACGCGATTACAACAGCGTGGACATGAGCCCGCAGCGTTTGTTCCAAGATTACATGCCGCCGTATAAAGCCGCACTCGACGCGGGCAGCGGCGGCGTCATGGTATCGCTCAATTCCATTAACGGCACACCAGCAACGTCTAACAGTTGGTTATTAAAAGACGTGCTGCGCGACGAATGGAATTTTAAAGGCATCACCATCAGCGATCACGGCGCAATCAAAGAGCTCATTAAGCACGGCGTTGCCAGCGATCCTGAAGACGCCGTGCGCGTGGCGGTGAAATCCGGCATCGACATGAGTATGAGCGACGAATATTACAGCAAATACCTACCCGGCTTGGTCAAAAGCGGACGCGTGAGCGAAAAAGAAGTCGATGACGCGGCACGCCACGTTCTAAACGTGAAATATGATATGGGTCTATTCACCAATGCCTACAGCCACTTAGGGCCTGTTGGTTCAGATCCTGTCGATACCAACGCGGAAAGCCGTTTGCATCGACCAGAAGCGCGCAGCGTGGCGCGTGAAAGTATGGTGCTGCTGAAAAATCGCCTAGATACGCTACCGTTGAAAAAATCCGATACTATCGCTCTGATTGGCCCTCTAGCCGACAGCAAGCGTGATGTAATGGGCAGTTGGTCTGCGGCGGGTGTGGTCGATCAGTCTATTACCGTCTTGCAAGGCCTGCGCAATGCGGTCGGTAACAATGCACAAATTTTATATGCCAAGGGTGCCAACGTTTCGAACGATCCGGGGATCACTGATTTTCTGAACCTGTATGAAAAAGCCGTGAACGTGGATACTCGATCGCCACAGGCGATGATTGATGAAGCGGTAGCTACGGCTAAAAAATCGGATGTTATCGTCGCCGTCGTGGGTGAAGCTCAGGGTATGGCACACGAAGCATCGAGCCGTAGCGATATCAACATCCCACAGAGCCAACGCGATCTGATAGCCGCACTGAAGCAAACGGGTAAACCATTGGTACTGGTTCTGATGAATGGCCGCCCACTGGCGCTTGAAAAAGAAGATCAGCAGGCCGATGCTATTTTAGAAAGTTGGTTCTCAGGCACCGAAGGCGGTAACGCCATCGCTGACGTGTTGTTTGGCGATTACAACCCATCGGGTAAGCTGCCCATGTCCTTCCCGCGCTCTGTGGGTCAAATCCCGATTTACTACAGCCACTTGAATACCGGTCGCCCGTATAATCCAGAGAAACCAGAGAAGTATACTTCTCACTATTATGATGCCGCCAACGGCCCACTTTACCCGTTTGGCTATGGACTGAGCTACACCACCTTCAGCGTGTCCGATGTAAAAATGTCGAGCCCAGTGATGAAGCGTGACGGCAGCTTAACCGCCAGCGTAACAGTAAAAAACACCGGCAAGCGTGACGGTGCCACCGTAGTGCAACTCTATCTACAGGATAAAACGGCGTCAATGAGTCGCCCTGTTAAAGAGCTAAAAGGCTTTGAGAAAATCACGTTGAAATCTGGCGAACAAAAGACCATCAGCTTTAAAATTGATGCCGACCAGCTGAAATTCTGGAATGCATCGATGAAATATGTGTCAGAGCCGGGTACATTTAATGTGTTCATCGGACTCGATTCACAGCGCGTAAATAAAGGTGAATTTGAGTTACTTTAAGCATTCTGGTTAATTCTATCCTTAAGCCTCCCTATTTCATTGAGGGAGGCTTAATTTTTCTATCCGCAAATAAATTTATTTTATATAGCCTGATATTAATACCGCAAGAAAATACATTTCTTGAAACTTACTGACATTACCCGATATAAGCTAACCTTTATAAACTGGCATTATTCCACCTGCGGTTCATACTGGTATTCAATGAGTACATTGTAAACAAAGGTGGAATGTCATGCCGAACAAAATCATCACATGGGTTATTATGTTTGGTTTTAGCCTATCGCTGGCGCTATTAGCCAGTATGCTGGGAGAAGCTAACATATGGGCAATTCTGAGTATTTTTACCGTTACGTATTTTATCTGTGATGTTATTTATACGGTCACTGAGTAATTTCTTATTTTCAGTGACCAGACTACAAAAAAAGCATGAGTATGCCTAGCGACAGTCCCTTTTATCATAGACCATGCTAATCCGTTCCGTATCTAGAATCAACAAATACTCGACTTTGATATCAGTTGCAGAAAATATAGGCAAGGCGCAGACTCGCTTAAATGCAGACAAACCATAACTATAAAGTTTGACTCGGGTGAAACTCTCTTTGTTGATATTCATAACGTATTCATAAGTGATTTTACTATCATCACGATACACATCTCTTAATGTAACATCATTGTTTATTTTTACAGGGTATCTATTTTCACTTTTATTTTTGGCAATATACTTATCAAATTCAATCAGTGTATTCCGAGCAACCTTCTTAGCCAAGAGCTCACATGTAATAAACGTACCGCAATACAATGAAAATGATAATAATACACAGAGCGCAGTAGTAACCTTCAGTTGTTTAACTGTCGTATTTTTCCTTTTTTTCCATTGATGAAACGCTATCGTACCTGCAATGCCGTAAGAAAATAAAAAAACCAAGGCTATTAATGAAATATTAATAGCATAGCAATTATAAAAAGGAACTGATTGTAGCATCATAGCTTGATTTAATAAAAAATAAATCAGTAAAAGTATAACGCACGCCCTGCTACGTTTATACCCGCCATAGGTTAATAAAATAACAGTGGTTTCATGCGGTAAAAAACGCCAAGTAAATCCTTTTGACATTATACCAACAATCACAAATATAGTTGTAATAGCAGCATAAAATATGCTTACCCAGCAACCACATTTGGTTGCCCGATTGATATACTTGGGCACCCGTGGTATTGAATTAGTCTCTTCAATTTCAATTGCGTGAGCTGCTAGCATACCCATTCCCACATCCTTGTTATCACTGCTCATTTCAAATCCTTATAAAGCTATGCTTTACATCATTGTATTCAGGAGAATTATCATCATGAATAAACAATGGTATATCACTACCAAAGAATTTTGATCTCCAGATAGTGATATATTGAATTAAGCACTGATAACATCAGTGTGAGATAATATACAGCTCTTTGCTATATACATAGTCCTGCGGGTTGTGGGTGGGGAAACCACCAACGTAAGGCTTCAGTAGTTTAATCAGCGGCTGATAGTAGATTGGAATGATCGGCGCTTGTTGGTTGATTCGTACTTCGGCCTGCGCATATAAAACATTACGCATAACGGGATCGGATACGTTCTCCGCCTGCTTCAATAGCCGGTCATATTCGGCATCTTGCCAATGCCCAACGTTTTCCACACTTTCGGAGCGTAGCGTATTCAAAAACGTTGAGGGCTCATTATAGGTCGCATCCCAAGACTGACGTGACAGCATAAAATCCCCTGCCCGTCGCGCATCTAAATAGGTCTTCCATTCCATGTTACGCAGCGTCACCTGTGCACCCAGTAGCTTCTTCCATTGTGAAGAAAGTGCTATGGCCGTTTTTTCGTGCAGGTCATATTTATTGTAAAACAGCTCAAACTTTAATGGATGCCGTTCGTCATACCCCGCCTGATGTAGCAATCCTTGAGCTAATACAGCTCGCTGAGCTAACGGTTCATTTAATTCATCAAATACCGGTGGCTTAAAATCAGCAACCTGAGGCGGGGTTAGCGTACTGGCTGGCTCTCGTAGCCCTAAAACTTTATGAGCGATCAGCTCACGATCCACAGTGAGGTATAAAGCACGACGCACGCGAACATCATCAAACGGCGGCCGCGTAATATTGAAATTATAATATTCGGTGTTTAAACGCGGAATAATATGTAATTCATCCGGCATAGTTTGCTGAATATTTTTAATCTGATCGGCAGGCACCCAGGTGAGATCTAAATCACCAGCACGATAGCGGTTGTAACCAGAAACCGCGCTGTCGACCACTAAATACTCAACCTGTTTTAATACCGTTTCAGAACGATTCCAATATTGAGGGTTTTGTTTAGCCACGATTTTTTCATTCACTATGCGCTTAGCCAACACAAAGGCACCGTTAGAGACGATGTGTTCAGGCTGAGTCCAGCGTTCTCCCCATTGCGTCACCACCGCATGTGGAACCGGAAACGTTGTGGGCCACGCTAACATCGAAATAAACCACGGTGTCGGTTGTTCTAGCTGCACGCGTAAGGTTCGTACATCTAGCGCTTGTACACCCAGCGTCTGCGGTTTCATTTTTCCGCTCACAATTTGAGCCGCATTAACCACATGCCCAGCGGCAAAATAATTGGCAAATGGGCTCGCTGTGGCAGGATCAACCGCTCGCTGCCACGCAAAGACAAAATCATCAGCGGTCAATGCAGAGCCATCTGACCAACGCAAATTTTTACGCAACGTAAAGTCGATCTGCTTGCCGTCCGCGCTCACTTTCCAGCTTTCAGCCTGCGCGGGTTGTACCTTACCCTTGCCGTCCAACCACACTAGCCCTTCAAACAGATCGAGCGCGATCTGCGCGGCGGTGTTTTCTTCAATTTTTTGTGGATCGAGCGTCGCGGGTTCCGCATGGTTGTTGTAGCGGAAAATCTGTTGGGGAGAGAGCGATGTCCCTGCGGGGATTTGAGCAGCATATAACGGTGCCACGCTTATCAGGCTGACCAGCCATAATGGCGACATTTTTTTCATGATATTCCCTTTTCAATGCGTGAATGCGCGTACCTTACGCCCGCCTACTGCCGATTGCTGTGTGGGATCTCGCGAAAAATGTTTTTTGGCCTTGTTTCTCAAAGCAGTGGATAAAAAAATCCAGCCATATATCAAGGCTGGATTTTACTTACTCATTCATTCAGCTAGCTAACGATTCTTTCTTAGGCGTCAAGCGGATACCAAGACGTCGCAGCTGCCGCTTAAGCATTAACACCACCACTATCGATAAACAGATGTTCGATAAAGGCATCGCCAACCACACGCCGTCCAGACCGAATACCCACGGGAAAAAACCGAGGAATGGGAACAAGATCAGCATATTGCTCAGCGTGATAAACGTAGCATAGCGGGCATGGCCTAATGCTTGGAAGAACGTTGCGGCGAGCACGATAAAGCCATCCAAGTACATCACAAACAGATGCAGACGCAGGCCGTGAATGGTTGCCACGTGCAGCGCGCTGTCATCAGAAATAAAGATGCTGGTAAACAGAGAGGGAAGAATCAGTATCGCGACCGCTAACGCAATGCCGCCGCCGACTGCGGTCATCAAACCTAACTTTAAGACCTGACGTACCTTCTCCGGCTGGCGTGCGCCGTAATAGTAACTGACCAGCGGCTGCATTCCCCCGCATACGCCTTCGGCGAGCAGGTAATAGAAACCAATCAGATAGCTGGCGATGCCATAGGCGGCCACTTCTATTGGCCCACCGTGCTTCATGAAAAGCAGATTATGCATCATAACCACCACGCTGAGATAAAGGTACATCAGCATGCTGGAAAAACCGGTGGTTAGAGATTCCAAACTGAGGCGCAGGTTAAAAGCAATGTGCTCGCGCTGTGGTCGTAATTTGTTGTAGCGGGTGAAAACAAATCCGATGCAAATAATCACCGCCACGCTTTCACTGATTATCGTTCCTATCGCCGCGCCTTTTAATCCCCAACCCAAGCGAATGATGAAGACATAATCCATCAGCACATTCAGCAGCGCTCCCGTCAGCATGGCAATAGTCGCTAACCTTGGCGCGCCTAAGTTGCGCACCAACAGCGGCATAGCGATACTGCCGAGGACAATGGGTCCCGAAATACCAATAATAGTTAAGTAATCAATGCCATAATTTTCAATAATGCCAGATGCGTCTTGCAAGCGCATAAACATTGGGGCGAAATAAACGATGCACAGACCCACGCTGATACCCATGGCGATCAACAGCCAGAATACCTGCATTAAAATGCGCCGCGCCTTATCAATTTTTTCTTCGCCCTGCGCCAATGAACAGCGCGCGCCGCTGCCCATGCCGATCATCATCCCCACCGCAAGCAAAACGCCCGACAGTGGCCAAGCCATATTAATGGCGGAAAGGCCTTCAGCGCCCATCGCATGCCCGATAAAGGCACCATCGACAATCTGGTATAAACCGCTGATCAACAAGGCGGCAATAGCCGGAATACTGTAGTGCCAGAATGTGCGGGTAATACTTTGCTGCAACATAACTTTTCCCAGATCTCTTTCTTATCTATTTTTCATCGCTATCAGCCTGTTTTTAAGCTGCCGCAGGCTTTGTGGAGCAAACGCTCAAACTGCTGTTGTTCTTCTCGCGTTAACGAGGCCGCCATTTGCTGAGTGGTTTGCGCATAGATATCCATCTCTTCCTTTTCTAACGCCGCGCCTTTCTCGGTGGCCTGTAGCAACGTTGCACGGCCATCCTCAGGACACGAAATACGTTGAATGTAAGCGCGTTTTTCTAATTTGCTCACCATAGCGCTGGCGGAAGCTTTGCTCACTTTCATGCACTCAGCCAGTTCAGTAAGCCGCATCCCCTGCGGGTGTTCCAATAACGCATAAAGATAGTCAAACTCGCTGTTCGTCAGCTCCATACTGCCGCTTTGACGCGAGACTTCACGCCAGCAAAACCAGAGGTGCCACTGAAGTTTTTTCAGATCGTCAATCATTCGGGGACTCAGTTCAGAGAGGGAAAATAATTTAGTTAGGCTAACATACTAAATTTAGACAGGCAATTGGGCGAAAATAAATATTCTCAGGATAAAAACTATTTTCTAATTGGTTTCAGACGACCTATACATTTAGGCCGTCTGAAAGATAGCCTTAGGCTTTAAGGCTCTCCCCTTTGCTGGCTATCACCTCAGAATACCAATAGAAACTATCTTTGCGACTGCGGATAAGGGTTCCTTCACCGTGATCATCTCGATCGACGTAAATAAATCCGTAGCGTTTTGACATCTCGGCCTTCGACGCGCTGACGATATCAATCGGCCCCCAGCTGGTATAGCCCATCACCTCAACGCCATCGTCGATAGCTTCCGCGACCTGAACCAGATGATCGTTAAGATAGCTAATTCGGTAAGCGTCATGAATCGCGCCATCTGCGGAAATTTTATCTTTCGCTCCCAGTCCATTTTCAACGATAAATAACGGTTTTTGGTATCTATCCCACAGCATATTCAACAAAATGCGCAGGCCAGTCGGATCTATTTGCCAGCCCCACTCTGAGCTTGGTAAATGTGGATTTGGCACCATATCCAAAATATTACCGCGGGATTTACGATTTAATTCTTCATCAGCCGTGACACACCCCGTCATGTAATAGCTGAAAGAAATAAAGTCGATAGTCGTTTTTAACGCCTGACGATCCTCTGGGGTGATATCAAGCGTAATATTATTTTCACGGAAATAACGCAGCATATAGCCGGGATATTCCCCACGGCATTGTACGTCGCCAAAGAATAGCCAAGTCCGATTTTGCTGGAGCGTTTCCCATACGTCCTGTGGCTGGCACGATAGTGGATACATTAAACCGCCCAATAGCATATTACCTATTTTGGCATCGGGGATAATCTCATGACAGGCTTTCACCGCTTTAGCACTGGCCACTAATTGATGATGGATAGCCTGATATATTTCTGCTTTGCTACTACCTTCGGGTAACCCAACACCGGTTAAAGGCGCATGCAGCGACATATTGATCTCATTAAACGTGAGCCAATATTTAACCTTATGTTGATAGCGCTGGAATACGGTGCGCGCATACTGCTCAAAAAAACCAATTGTTTTCCTGCTCCCCCAGCCGCCATATTTTTTAACTAATTCCCACGGCATTTCATAATGAGAAAGCGTCACTACCGGCTGAATACCGTATTTAGCCATTTCATCAAACAAACTGTCATAAAAAGCTAAACCCGCTTCATTAGGCTGATCCTCATCGCCATGTGGGAAAACACGCGTCCAAGCAATAGAAGTTCGTAAACATTTGAATCCCATTTCTGCAAATAATGCGATGTCTTGTGGATATTGGTGATAAAAATCAATTGCGACATCTTTAATACCAAAGTCACCCTCACGACGCTCCACTACATCCCCAAAAATACCCTGCGGCTGAACGTCTGAGGTTGATAAGCCTTTGCCTGCCTCACGATACGCACCCTCAACCTGATTAGCGGCTACCGCGCCTCCCCAAAGAAAATCCTGCGGAAAAAGTTTCATCGGTTATTCCTTATGTTCGCGGCTTACCACCAGCAGTGGTTCGCCCTCTTGGGTTAATGTGCGTGCCAGGCACTGCACATCCAGAAATTCGTCGCTATTACTGATAATTATCGGCGTCGTTAAATCGTAACCGGCAGCAATGATCGCCTGCCGATCAAACTCAATGAGCAAATCACCGGCCTGAACTTTGTCACCGGCTTTTACATGCGCGGTAAAATGCAGTCCGTCCAGCTTCACAGTATCGATGCCAATGTGGATCAACAGCTCAATCCCCTGCTCGCTGAGGATGCCGATGGCATGTTTGGTTTGGAATAGGGACGCTATTTCCCCCGCAAAAGGCGCCACCACACGCCCAAGCTCAGGCACTATCGCCGCGCCGCGCCCGAGCAAACCACTGGCAAAAGTACTATCACTCACGTTTTCTAGCGCCAGTACCGTGCCGGTCATCGGCGACAACACGGTATTTTCATCGGCAGTCCAGCGCCTGGCACCAGACTTCACTTCCGGCTTCGCCTGCTCTTTAGGCAGACCGAACAAAACGGTGCTCACCGCGGCGATAATCAACGCCAGTAATGACCCTGTAATCGCGCCCCACACGCTCAGATCCACGCCTGCGGGAGGGATAATTTGAGCAAAAGTAAAGACGCTCACTAAGCCAAAAGAGTAGGAAGCTGCTTGGCTATAGCCTACTATCGCACCGCCAATAGCTCCGGCCACGCAGCCAAAAATAAACGGACGTCGGCGCGGAAGCGTTACGCCATATACCGCAGGCTCAGTGATGCCAAAAACCCCCGCGGTGGCAGCGGAACCGGCCATCACTTTAAGCTTGGCATCCCGAGTGCGTAGGAAAACACCAAAAGCCGCACCGACTTGGCCGAGTACTGCGGGCAGCAACAACGGTGATAAGGTGTCATGCCCAAGCACGCTAAAGTTGTTAATCATCAATGGGATCAATCCCCAGTGAAGTCCGAAAATCACGCAGACCTGCCAAATGCCCCCCATCACTGCGCCCGCGAGCCAAGGTGCAAACACATAAATTGCTTGATACCCCATGGCTAGCATTTGGCTTAGCCATGTTGCTACTGGGCCAATCAACAGGAACGTTAACGGAACCGTGATCGCTAGACACAACAGCGGCGTGAGAAAGTTTTTCACCGCGGACGGCATATGGGCATTAAGGCGTTTTTCTAATTGGCAACTGACCCACGCAGCAAAAATGATGGGAATAACCGACGAACTGTAGTTGATAAAGGTAATAGGAATACCGAGGAAATAAGCATCAAAACTACCGGCGAGTGAAGCATTAAACCCCTGCATCATCAGCGGGTGTGTTAACGCACCACCAATGGCCATGGTTAAAAACGGACTGCCACCAAATTTTTTCCCAGCGGTATATCCCAGAACCAGCGGGAAGAAATAGAACAGAGCATCACTGGCAGCAAACCAGATTTGATAGGTGCCCCCTGTAACGGATAGCCAGCCACAGGCCGCGGCTAGCGCCAATAATCCCTTTAAAATACCGGAAGCGGCCATCACGCCTAAGAATGGTGTAAAAATGCCGGATACAACATCAATAAAGCGACCAAGTAACCCCGATTTTTCACCACTTTCAGTGCTTGGCGTATCATCACTGAGCTGCGCTGCTTTTCTTACCGCCTGATAAACATCCCCCACGTGGTTACCGATCACCACCTGAAACTGCCCACCGCTTTCCACCACCATAATGATGCCAGAATGCTCTTTGAGTTTTTGGGCCTGTGCTTTACCGCTATCTTTTAATTTGAAGCGTAGCCGCGTGGCGCAATGCACTAGACTGGCGATATTCTCTTTACCGCCTACCCCCGCCACGATATCTACCGCTAATGTTTGATAATTCATTCCCTCTCCCTCTACGCCTGCCACCGTCAGCGGCTACGGAAACCTGATATAAAAAAACCTGACCCTTCGCCTAAATAAATCAGGAGAAGCGATCAGGTTTTGCCCGCCGAAGCAGTAACAATCCTTTAGTCCATGCCAACATCTGGCACGGTGAATTTTTTAACGCGTTGCCGCGCTTGGACACTCTTTGCGAACTCTTTCGATGTGAATAGACAAGAACATAATCTCTTCATTACTCAGTTCGCGTTGATACTGCGCCTTTAAATGCCGACCAATTTTTTCAGCACAACGCCATGCCAGCGGGTAGTTATCCTTTACCGCCGAATGCAGGGTAATATCGTCATCAGGCACCACATTTCGTCCTAGCATGCGCTGAGCAAAAAACTTGAGGTGCGTGACAAAGCGCTGATAGCTTAAGGTCTCTTCGTCGTATTCCAGCGATAGTTGGTACTTCACAATATGCAGGATTTCTTGCATCACCTGCGTGATGTGCATTACCTCAGGCATTTCGCTATTGAGCTGGGCATTAACCAGATGCAGGGCAATAAATCCTGCTTCATCATCCAATAATCGCACCCCTAAGCGGCGATCAATCAGCTCAATGGCCTCCTGCCCGATGGCATATTCTTTCGGATACAGACGCCGCGTCTCCCACAGTAAAACGTTGCGAATGGCCATCCCCTTCTGCTGCCGTTCAATCGCAAAATAGCAATGATCGGTCAGAGAGATATACAGGCTATCTTGTAATTTACCGAGCCGCGCTTTTGCCGCGTTAATAATGAGATCGCAGGTAGTCATCACCTCGAGTGGTATATGGCTCAAAAGCTCGCTCAAACGCGTGATGAGCTCATCACTTTGCAGTGCGAATACTTTCTCAATCTTAGCCTCGTCCACCGCATCACCGGAACGTTTCTGGAATCCCAAACCACGCCCCATCACCACCTGTTCGCGCTGATGTTCATCAACCACGACCACCACATTGTTATTCAGTATTTTGGCGATTTTCACGGGTTAACCTTTTTAGACTCCAGAAACAAAAAAACCTGACCGCTGACAAATGTCAGTTGATCAGGTTTTGCCTGCTTACGCAGTAACAATCCACTGATGACTCTATCAGTTTTAAACTTTGCCTCAACGGACACATGGCTAAAACGTGATAGCGATCGCCCGCGAACTAACGTTTTAGCTACAGATGTTGCAGCTCAGGTTTATTCAACAAATGCTGGTATTCAGACTCTAGCTGCGGCGCATTCCAGTCACCGTCAATGATGGTATAGGTGATATAACCTTTGTTAAGCCAGCCGGTATCGGTATCCGCCTGAGATGGGGTTAATACGTCTGTGTTCATAATTTGCTGTGCTTTACCATCCGGTAACAGCTTGTAGTGATGCTGTGCTTTAGGATGCGGCTCATTGATAACGTATTTCACACCGGCTATTTTATCTTTTGCCAGAGGCGGATAGTTGATGCTTAAGCCTGAACCTTTCGGTAATAAAGACTGCCCTGGCTGCCAGTTTTTCCCCAGTTCATCGACAACATGAACCATATAATCTACCGCCTGCGGCCAATAAAGCTTGGTGCTCGGCCAACCCGCTTTCATTTCTTTTTCACTCAATACATAGCCGATACTGGCGGCTATGGCAGGATAACCATAGCGAACAGCGCGCGCTGCGGCAGATACCGTGCCGGAATTCAGTTGAGCAACGCCAGTATTTGGGCCATCGTTCACCCCAGAGATAACGAGATCGGGCGGCGTGTCTTGCATCACGCCCAGCACAGCAAAATCAAGCGAATCAGCAGGCGTTCCAGGGAAGCAGTACTGTTTGTCGCTTATTTTTTTTACATCGAAAATCTTGTTAGGTTTAAACGTAATCGCAGAGCCGATGCCGCTTTGATTGGTCGCTGGCGCAACCAGCCATACGTCATAACCTTTTGCGGCCAGCTTTGTTTGTAGCGACGTGGTGCCATAGGATTCACATCCGTCGTCGTTAACGATCAAAATACGCATTGGGCGATCGGCGGCCTGTGCCACTAGCGCGGTAGACGCTAATAAAGCAGCGGTAATCAGTTGTTTTTTCATCGTGTTATTCCTAATCAGTGAAACCATTAAAACAAACCAAATTTATACTCAACGCGAACCGCGGCCCCTACGCCTTTCGCACGGTGGAAACTATCGCCATCATCGGTTATTGATGGGTTACTTTTGCTATCGAGTTTCCATGTATAAGCAGGGCCAAAGCCCGCAAAAATATTGAGGCCAGCGATACGCTGTGGTGACCATGAGAAGAATCCGCCATATTCCCACTCTTTTAACGAAACCCCTTTGTACTCAATGCCATAGCCATAGTTTCCATATAACCCGACCAACAGTTCGGGTGAAACCTGATACTGGCTATAGACATAAAGCATCTGCTCGCCATCGTTAACGTAGTCATTCCCTTCTCCATCGGCTGGGCTATTGAAAGTGCCACGGGTATTTTTCCCCATATGCCAATAGAAATAACCCAGTCCATCTTTTAAATGTGCCTTTGTTTTTGACCAGCCAACGCCGAATTCCGCAGCCGCTTTTTGATAACCAATAAGGCCAAAATAGTGCTCAGCATCATGTTCAAAGGCTTTAGTTCCTTCCCATTCGCTCAAGCCACGGTTGTAATACACCACGCCGCGAGTCAGAAAACGGGAGTTTTCGGAGAGCGGCCAAAACCAACTTCCCTCAATGCCTTGTCGTAGCAAATAATCTTTACTATCACCGGCCAAATAGGTGAAACCTTTGCCCTTTTCTGGCTTCCAGCTAATATCACCGGATGCGATATAGTCGATTTTCTTATCGCTTTTCAGCGTGTAAAAATGACGTTTTTCCGGCTCATCACGCTCTGAAAAACGATTCACCAACGCCGCTTTTATTTGCACCTGATCAAAACCAATCTCAGTGCTGAGCCCTTCCCAAGTACTAGGGACTGCACGGCTGGTATTGGTGGTAATGGCGCCGAATTTATTCAGTTTTCTCCAGCCGCCATACACATTCATAAACCGTTTTTGTTCGCCAAACTTAGCCTTAGCAAAAAGCTGGCCGACCTTATTAAAACCTTCCGCATGCCCATTGTTGTCACGCAATAAATCACGGCCGTAGAAATCTTTATTGGCATATAGTTTGCTCACGCCATACCACGAGGCATCAAATCCCACGGTGTCTTGGTACCAGCCGCTGCTGTAATCTACATGTATCGCCTGCGCCCAGGCATTTTGGTCGCCAACATCGAAATCTGCACGCTGGTCTGTGGTGTTTAGCATCCATATATTTCTGAGCGTGAGATCTAAATGGCTACCCTCAAATAAACCGCCGCTTGAAATATCCATCGCATTGGCATGAGTAAAAATCCCAGTGGTAATTAAAAGTAACGTTATTTTTATATTGCTGTGTCTCATCTTATATTCCCTGCCTTTCCTTGAATTAATTCGGCACTGGTTTTAGGCAAAAGATCCCCGAAAGCAGAATAAGCTGCTCAAAATAGAATCTAATGAATTAACGCTCAATAATTAGAATTTAATAAATCCGATTCAATATCCTTTATTAACACCAACAAACTAGAGGCAAAAAAAAACCTAAGCTCCCGATTGTTGGCCAATGCCATACATTCAGAAGCTTAGGTTTTGCCTGCTACTCAGTAACAATCCTAAACATGTTTCTAGCTAAAAGTACGTTACCACGGTAATTTTAGAAACTAAACCCTTTCAACCGTAAATAAGATTATTTTGTGATGTGGCTAACAAACATTGTTATGCATTTTCTATTTTTATCATCTAATTAATTAGCCTTGATCAAAAAAATACGCTTCGACTAATTCAGTAAAGTTATTCTTTAATATCGTATAAGTAAAAAGCCCTACTAGCGTTAACTAATAGGGCTTTATTTGGCTATGATCTTATCGATTCAATTAAAGAATCGGCTGTGCCATCTGCACCAGAGAAATCAGCGGCTGAGGGAAGATACCCAGCAGAACCACTAAGATCCCTGAAATCAGCACCACAACGCCACCGGCAGTCAGTGCCCAGTTATTTGGCGTATCACGCACCAGCGTTTCAGGTGCATGCAGGTACATACTCACGGCAACGCGCAGGTAGTAGTACAAACCAATCGCACTACCCACCACAACCGCACCGGTCAGCCACCACAGATGCGCCTGAACACCCACGGTAACGATATAGAATTTACCGATGAAGCCCAGCGTCATTGGGATACCCGCCAGAGACAGCATAGACACCGTCATCACCGCAGACAGAATTGGCTTATGCCAGAACAGACCACGATAAGAGAACAGGGATTCTGCGTCAGGGCCGCTGTATGGGCTAGACATCAAGCTCACCACACCGAAGGAGGCAAGACTTGCGAACAGATAACCTGCCAGATACACGCCAACCGCTTCAGCAGAAATTTGCTGACTCTGAACCGCAATCAATGCCACCAGCAGATAGCCTAAATGAGACACCGAAGAGTAACCAAGCAGACGCTTGATGTTGCTCTGCGTGATCGCCATCAGGTTACCAAACAGGATGGAGCAGAATGCGATGATGCCCAGAACTAAACGTACCGTTTCGCTGTTGGTGACCGGCGCATACATAAACAGACGCATCAGAACGGCAAAGATGGCAATCTTGCTGGCGGTGGCCAAGAAGGTTGAAACCGGTGCAGGTGCGCCCTGATACACGTCTGGCGTCCACAGCTGGAACGGAACCAGTGAAAGTTTGAAGCCAAAGCCAACCAGCATCATGCCCAAACCGGCTAACAACAGCGGTTCGTGCAGCATGCTATCGCTCATGCTTTTGCCTAGGCCGGCAAACGACAGGTCGCCAGATTCAGCATACAGCAGCGCCATACCGAACAGCAGGAACGATGACGCCGCCGCTGACAGAATGGTGTACTTGATAGCGGCTTCCAGCGAACGTTTCTGGCGATAGGCATAACCAATCAAGCCAAACAGCGGCAGCGAAATCAGTTCGATACCGATGAACAACGCCGCCAGATGGTTAGCGCAAGCCAGTACGATACCGCCCAGAGTTGCAATCAGAACCAGCAGATAGAACTCATCGCGGTTATCTGGATAGCCTTGCAGCCATGGGTAGGCAAACGTGCTGGTCGCAAGGCTCGACAGCAACACCAAGCCGATATACAGCATGGAGAAACTATCAACGCGAAACAGCGGCGTTACGTTTAACGAGCCATCCGTTGCAGAAAGAAGCTGCCCCACAAAATAGAGCGAAAGCAGCGCCAGGTTCAAACCGATCACTGTCACCGTTGCGTTGACGAAGTGGTTGCGTCGCCACGCAATGCACAGCATCACAACCACCACCGTCAATCCGACGATCAACAGCGGTAACAGTGCGATCAGATGTTGAGGAGTTATTGTCATGGCGAATTACGGCCTTGTTGTTAAAGTTGAAGCAGAGCTAAACCAGTGTTGCACGTTCGTCATTGCGGCACTGGACGTATCCAGAATCGGCTGAGGATAAACACCTAGCGCAACCAGCAGAACCACCAGCAGCAGAATAATCGACAGCTCACGCGTGCTCATGCCCGGCAGAGGTTTGTCAGATTTTGGTGCACCGTAATAAGCGCGCTGCATCATGATTAACGAATAAACAGAGGCAAATACCAGACCGAAGGTAGAGATAATCGTGATAACCGGCACCACTTGGAAGCTGCCGAATAGGATCATGAACTCACCAACGAAGTTACCAGTACCCGGCATACCTAAGGTGGCAACGGCAAAGAACAGCGACAGCGCAGGCAGGTACTTAATCCGGCCCCACAAACCGCCCATCTGACGCATATCACGCGTATGCAGACGTTCGTAAAGCTGACCACAGATGATGAACATACCCGCAGCAGACAAACCGTGCGCAATCATCTGGATAACCGCGCCCTGATAGGCCAGTTGGCTACCGGAGTAGATCGCGATCAATACGAAGCCCATGTGGGAAACGGAGGTATAAGCAATCAGACGTTTAATATCAGTCTGAGCAAACGCCATCCATGCACCGTAGAAGATACCGATAACACCTAACCACATCGCGATAGGCGCGAATTCATGGGATGCTTCTGGGAACAACGGCAGGCTGAAACGCAACAGACCATAGGCTGCGGTTTTCAGCAAAATACCGGCTAAGTCAACGGAACCTGCGGTCGGTGCCTGACTGTGTGCATCAGGTAACCAGCCATGCAATGGAACCACCGGCATCTTCACGGCAAATGCAATAAAGAAGCCCAACATCAGCAGATACTGAACGTTGTGACTCATTGGCGTGTTCAGCAATTCTTCATAGTTAAATGTCCACACGCCGGTAGCGTTGAAGTGAACAAATACCAGACCCAGAATCGCAATCAGCATAATCAAGCCGCTGGACTGGGTGTAGATGAAGAACTTGGTGGCAGCGCTGATACGGGTTTTGCCGTCTGATGCTTTATGACCCCAAAGAGCGATCAAGAAGTACATCGGCACCAGCATCATTTCCCAGAAGAAGAAGAACAGGAACAGGTCGATGGCTAAGAACACACCGATGACACCCCCCAGAATCCATAACAGATTCAGGTGGAAGAAGCCCTGATACTTCTGGATCTCGTTCCAAGAACAGAGGATCGCCAGAACGCCCAGCAAGCCGGTCAATACCACCATCAGCAGTGATAAACCATCCAGTGCTAGGTGGAATTCAATCCCGAAACGTGGGATCCACGGCACGGAGAACTCTGACTGCCACTGCGGCAGACCCGCCGCCTGTGTCAGAGAATAGCCGCCCTGCAACCACAGTTGCACAGACAACACTAACGTCAGACCCATTGCTATCAGTGCTATCCAGCGTGGAGCTTTGGTGCCGAAGCGCTCGCTCTGCCAGCTTAAAAAGCCACCGATGAACGGGATAAGAATTAGCCAAGGTAATAACATGGCGCTTTGTGTCCCTTAAAATTGAATGCGGTTTTCACGTTACCGAGGGCATCCGCCCCCGGCTGGCGACAACTCAATTCACTTAACCAATAACAACAGAGCCAATACGACCACTGCGCCCACACCCATAGATGCCATATACCAGCGCAACTGACCGTTTTCACTCACCGCAAGACCACGATTACCCCAGCGCGCAAAGACGGCGAACAGGTTCATCAGGCTGTTGAGCGGATCGCGCTGTAACAGGTAAGCAATCGCTTTAAACGGCTTAACAAAGATCATGTTGTACAGCCAGTCAAAGCCCCATGCATGGAACCACCACGTTGAGAAGAAGCGACCCGGCGCGCTCTGCGCCACGCTATTCACAAACTGACGTTTCCCAAGGTACAAGACAGCAGCCAGCAGGATGCCAACGATAGCCACGACGCCGGAGATAATTTCTAACGTCATTTTACCCGCTTCACCGCTGTGGCTTTCTGGTAACACACCCGCCAGCGGTGGCGTAATCAACGCACCGATGAAGGTAGAAAGCACCAGCAACACAATCAGCGGCAGGCTATGCGCAATGCCTTTGCCCGCATGTGCTTTGGTATGTGCTTCGCCATGGAACACAATGAAAATCATACGGAAGGTATACAGCGACGTCAGGAACGCACCCACCAAGCCCGCAGTCATCAGGTTAACGTGGCCAGAAGCCAACGCACCCCACAGGATTTCATCTTTACTGTAGAAGCCCGCGGTGACGATTGGCAACGCAGACAGCGCAGCACCACCGACCAAGAAGCAGATGTAAACCAGCGGCAGCGATTTACGCAATCCACCCATTTTGAAGATGTTCTGCTCGTGGTGGCAGGCCAAAATAACCGAACCAGAAGAGAGGAACAGCAGCGCTTTAAAGAACGCATGCGTCATCAGATGGAAGATTGCCGCATCCCATGCTTGAACGCCCAGCGCCAAGAACATGTAGCCGATCTGACTCATGGTTGAGTAAGCTAGCACGCGTTTGATGTCGGTTTGTACCAGCGCGGCGAAACCGGCCAGCACCAACGTCACCGCACCAACGATACCCACCAGATGCAGCACTTCAGGCGCCATCAGGAACAGGCCGTGCGTACGTGCAATCAGGTAAACACCGGCGGTAACCATGGTCGCAGCATGGATCAAAGCAGAAACCGGCGTTGGACCCGCCATCGCATCCGCCAACCATGTTTGCAACGGCAGCTGTGCAGATTTACCTACGGCACCGCCCAACAGCATCAGCGTCGCCCACGTAATCGCAGTCGAGCCTATCTCCAGTTTTTGCGGAGCCAGAATCATCAGTTCACGGATGTTCAGCGTGCCCAGTTCGTTGTAAAGAATGAACAGGCCAATCGCCAAGAACACGTCACCTACGCGGGTCACGATGAACGCCTTCATTGCCGCCGCACCGTTAGCCGGATTGGTGTAGTAGAAGCCGATCAGCAGATAACTGCACAGCCCTACCCCTTCCCAGCCCAGATACATCAGCAGCAGGTTATCCGCCAGAACCAATACCACCATGCTGGCGATAAACAGGTTGGTATAAGCGAAGAAGCGCGAGTAGCCCTCTTCACCGCGCATATACCATGAGGCGAACATATGAATGAAGAAGCCCACGCCGGTAACCACAGACAGCATGGTCAGCGACAGACCGTCCAGCGTTAAGGTCACAGGAATACCGAAGTCACCCACGGCCATCCAGTTCCACAGATGTTGGTTGAACACCTGTACGCCGTCGGCTTTTTGACTTAAGAAATCAAAACCCACATAGGCGGTAACCAGCGCAGCCAGTCCGATAGAACCGACACCGATGATGGCCGACGTATTTTCTGACCAGCGACCACGGGAAAATGCCAACAGCAAGAACCCGATTAACGGTAGCAATATTGTTAAGTAGAGTAGGTTCATCCGCGCATCTCACTGACAGTATCGATATTCAGGGTGTTGCGACGACGATGCAATTGCAGCAACAGCGCCAAGCCAATACTCGCTTCCGCCGCGGCTAAGCTGATCGCCAGAATGTACATCACCTGACCATCTGCTTGTCCCCAATAGCTCCCCGCCACCACGAATGCCAAAGCAGCCGCGTTGATCATGATTTCCAAGCTAATCAGCATAAACAGCAGATTGCGCCGGATTAACAGGCCGGTCAGTCCCAGAACAAACAGGATGGCCGCCAGAATTAAACCGTGTTGTAACGGGATCATGCTCGCTCCTCCGCCTTATTTTTTACCGCCATTGCCTTGGCTTTATTGGCATCCGCTTCTGGCGCTTTGCTGAAGACTTCACCCTGCTTGTGCTCGCGTCCCACATGGAACGCCACCACCAGACCCGCCAGCAACAGCATAGATACCAGTTCAACGGCTAGAACATACGGGCCAAACAGCGCGATACCGACCGCTTTCGCGTCAATCATGTCGCCGCTGATCCCTTGGTCGTTGACGCTCATAATGGCGTAAACCAGCACCGCTAACAGGATCAGAGACAAAATGCTCGGCCCAATCCACAGCGTTGGTTTCAGCCATGCGCGTTCTTGCTCCACCACCGAATTACCGAGGTTAAGCATCATGACCACGAAGACGAACAGAACCATAATCGCACCGGCATACACGATGATCTCCAAGGCACCCGCAAAGTAAGCGCCAAGAGAGAAGAACACCGCCGCAATCGCCAGTAACGACACAATTAAATACAGCAAGGCGTGAACCGGATTGGCATGCGAGATCACTCGGATCGTTGCCACCACGGCCACCAGCGCTGCAATGTAGAATGCAAATTCCATGCTTGGCTCCTTAAGGTAGCAGACCTTTAACGTCAATCGGCTTCGCTTCGTTTTCGGCTTCGCCTTTCGCTTTGCCGTCGATAGCCATACCGGCCATACGATAGAAGTTATATTCCGGATATTTACCCGGGCCCGAGATCAGAAGATCTTCTTTTTCGTATACCAAATCCTGACGCTTAAATTCACCCAGTTCAAAATCTGGCGTTAGCTGAATAGCGGTCGTTGGACACGCTTCTTCACACAAACCACAAAAGATGCAGCGAGAGAAGTTGATGCGGAAAAACTCTGGATACCAGCGACCATCTTTGGTTTCTGCTTTCTGCAAAGAAATACAGCCAACCGGACAGGCAACGGCACACAGGTTACAGGCAACGCAGCGCTCTTCACCGTCGGGATCGCGGGTTAACACGATACGACCACGGTAGCGAGGCGGCAGATAGACCGGCTCTTCCGGATACATTTGGGTTTCGCGCTTAGCAAACGCATGCAAGCCAATCATCCACAGGCTGCGCACTTGGGTGCCGAAACCAACCACTAACTCTTTCAATGTCATGGTTACATTCACCCCTTATTGAGCGTTATACAAAATCACGGCGGCGGTCGCCAACAGGTTCAACAACGTCAACGGCAGGCAAATTTTCCAGCCGAATGACATCACCTGGTCATAGCGAGGACGCGGCAGTGACGCACGCACCAGAATAAACATCACCATGAAGAAGGCAGTCTTAATTGCAAACCAGATAACCGGCGGCAGGAATGGCCCCTGCCAGCCTCCGAAGAACAGCGTCACAATCAGCGCTGATACGGTGACGATCCCGATATATTCCCCCACGAAGAACAGACCGAATTTCATACCGGAATATTCAATGTGGTAACCGTCGGCCAGTTCCTGCTCGGCTTCCGGTTGGTCAAATGGGTGACGGTGACATACCGCAACACCGGCGATAATAAAGGTCAGGAATCCAAAGAACTGCGGGATAACGTTCCACAGATGAGACTGCGATTCCACGATAGCCTGCATGTTGAAGGAATCAGCCTGCGCAACCACGCCCATCACCGAAAGACCGAGGAACACTTCATAGCTCAGCGTCTGCGCAGAAGCACGCATCGCACCCAGCAAAGAGTATTTGTTGTTGCTCGACCAACCGGCAAACAGCACGGCGTAAACCGCAAGACCTGCCATCATCAAGAAGAACAGAATACCGATGTTCAGATCGGCACCCATCCACGTTGGGCTTACCGGCACAATCGCGAAAGCCAGCAACAAAGAGGAGAACGCAATCATCGGCGCCAAGGTAAAGATCAGGCGATCGGAGAAGCGTGGAACCCAGTCTTCTTTGAAGAACATTTTGACCATATCCGCAACCAGCTGGAGCGAGCCGCCCCAGCCAACACGGTTTGGTCCATAACGGTTCTGGAACAGGCCGAGCAAACGACGTTCGCCGAAGCTCATAAATGCCCCACAGGTGACCACCACCAGCAAAATCACCACCGCTTTAAGCACGGTGAGAATGATGTCGATCACGTCTGGCGTCAGCCAACTCATAATGCTGCCTCCCGCACTTTCGTTTCCTGAATAGCGTCAACTTTGCTTCCGTTCAACACCGGTGAGATACCTGGCAGACCCAGAGGCAGACCGATTTGACCTGACTGCAAATTATCGCTTAAGCGCACTGGCAGCGTCAGTTTCTGTTCTGCAACAGTCAGCTCCAGAACCGTTCCGCTGTTCACGCCCAACTGCGCCGCATCCGCCGGATTCACCATCACATATGCTTCTGGCATACGGGTTTGGATAACCGGTGCACGCTGAGTCATCTCGTCGCTACCAAACAGATGGTAGTAAGGCGCAACTACCCAGCCCGCATTCTGATAGGCAGCAGGTACGGCGTCGAAGTAAGCCAATGAGCCTTCACCGGCCGCGATTAAACGCACGCCCGGATCGCCGTGGCGCAGATGCCCCCCCACTTCGGCTTGGAATTTGTTCCATGCCTGCGGTGAGTTCCAGCCCGGAGCCCATGCAAATGGGATCTGCTGACGATCTTCCAATGGACCACTGTACCCTTCCATTGAGAACGCAAACGCGGTGTCTTTGTCCTGCGGCTGGCGCGGTTCATGTACGCTAATGTTGGCGCGCATTGCGGTGCGACCACTATAACGATGCGGTTCACGAGCCAGTTTCTGACCTTTGATACGGAAGCTTGCGTCCGGCGCTGCGTCCACGATGCCTTGCAGCTGTGGATAGGCTTTCACACAAGATTCAATCACGTGATCCAGCTGCGTCCAGTCGATATGACGGCTTTCGACGGTGGTGTGCAGGGAGTGCAACCAGCGCCAGCTTTCCAGCATAATCGACGGCGTGTTTTTCTTCGGATCGTCGTAGTAAGCCGGATCGTAAACTTGGAAAAAGCGCTGTGCGCGGCCTTCTTGGTTGACCAAGGTGCCATCGCTTTCGGCAAAGCTTGCCGCTGAGAGCACCAGATCGGCTTTGTTCATGATTTCTGTACGTTGATGATCGACCACGATCAGGCTTTGGGCTTTCGCCAAAGCGGCATCGACACGCGCAGCTGGCGCATGGCGATAAAGATCGTTTTCCAGCACCACAACGGCATCAGCGTTACCCTGTTCGAGCTCAACCAGTGCATCGTCAATCGACGGTGCATTCATCATTGCCAGACCCATGCTGTTCGCTTCGGCGGCAATAAAGGTGATACCGACATCCAGATCGCGCGCTTTCAACGCTTTAGCCACGTTCGCGGCGGCTTCAATCAGCGGTGTATAACCGGCATTGCTGCCCGTTACGATCAGCGGTTTTTTCGCTCCCGCTAACGCTTGAACGATCACGTCAACCTGCTTGCGCACGTCGTCTGATAAACCTTCAACCGCAGGGGCTGAGTTATCCAACGCATGAGCCACAGCGAAGCCTAAACGTGCCTGATCGGCAACCGGTGCGCGATAGTTCAGCGCCGCGATATCATCCAAACGGGTGTCGTCAATGCTGGTCATGAACAGCGGATACTTGGCACGTTGGCCAATGTTCTGAATCGCCGCAATCTGCCAGTCAGCCACACGCTGAGCCGCAGCCATCGCACGCGCCTTGCCTTTTACAGCCTGACGCAGCGCCAACGCGATACGCGCAGCGGTTTGGGTTACGTCTTCACCGAGGATCAGCACCGCATCGTAGCTTTCCATCTCACGCAGAGCCGGGGTATAGATACCACCCTCGCGCAGGATTTTTTGCATCAGATTCAAACGGCTTAATTCACCCGCTTCAACGCCGCTGTAGAAGTTTTCCGCGCCGACCAGTTCACGCAACGCATAGTTGCTTTCAAGGCTGGCACGTGGAGAACCAATACCGATAGTTTTCTTCGCCTGACGCAGCAGATCCGCCGCACCTTGCATAGCCTGATCGGCATTCAAGTGGATCCAGTCGTTGCCACGACGCTGTTGCGGCTGGCGAGGACGATCCTTCAGGTTGACATAGCCATAGCCGAAACGGCCACGGTCGCATAGGAAGTAATGGTTAACGGTACCGTTGAAACGGTTTTCGATACGGCGAATTTCACCGTAGCGCTCACCCGGGCTGGTGTTACAACCCACGCTGCACTGCTGGCAGACGCTAGGGGCAAACTGCATGTCCCATTTACGGTTATAACGCTCGGAGTGCGTTTTATCGGTGAATACGCCGGTTGGGCACACTTCGACCAAGTTACCGGAGAATTCACTCTCCAGTGTGCCGCTTTCTGGGCGACCAAAGTAGACGTTGTCGTGCGCGCCATACACACCGAAATCGGTGCCATCAGCGTAATCTTTGTAGTAACGCACACAGCGGTAGCAGGCGATGCAGCGGTTCATTTCATGAGAAATAAACGGCCCCAATTCCTGATTGTTGTGCGTACGTTTGGTGAAGCGATAGCGACGGAAGCTATGGCCGGTCATCACCGTCATATCTTGCAGATGGCAGTTACCGCCCTCTTCACACACAGGACAGTCATGTGGATGGTTGGTCATCAACCATTCCACAACGCTCTCACGGAACGTTTTCGCTTCTGCATCATCGATGGAAATAAAGGTTCCATCCTGCGCGGGTGTCATACATGACATTACCAGACGACCACGGGTATCTTCCGCGTTCTGGTATTGCTTAACCGCACACTGGCGGCAAGCACCGACGCTGCCCAGCGCCGGGTGCCAGCAAAAGTAAGGAATATCAAGCCCGAGAGAGAGACATGCCTGTAGCAGGTTCTCCGCCCCGTTAACTTCATATTCTTTGCCGTCTACATGAATTGTAGCCATTAGCATGCTTCCAAAATAAGAAAACTTTGACCCTAAACCCCCTCCCGACCTCCCTCTTCGCAGCGGAGGAGCAAACCTGCCTTCTATCAAGCAGATTGGGGTGGGGCTAAAATTACCAGCGCGATTTCAGCAGGTTCGGCTGAATACCCTTAATGGCATTCAAGTTGCCGTAATCTTTCGCGGCAATACCTGCTTCAAACTCTTCGCGGAAATATTTAATGGCGCTTTGCAGTGGCTCAACCGCACCTGGCGCATGCGCGCAGAACGTTTTACCTGGGCCTAAATGACGGCACAGCTGTTCTAGCGTTTCAATGTCGCCCGGTTGACCTTCACCACGCTCAAGGGCACGCAGGATTTTTACGCTCCACGGCAAACCATCACGGCATGGAGTACACCAGCCACAGGATTCGCGAGCGAAGAATTCTTCTAGGTTGCGTACCAATGGCACCATGCCAATTTCGTTATCCACGGCCATTGCCAGCGCGGTACCTAAACGGCTACCCGCTTTACCGATGCTGGCGAAGTCCATCGGCAGATCCAGATGATCGCCGGTCAGGAAGTCAGTCCCTGCCCCACCTGGCTGCCAAGCTTTGAGCGTTAAACCATCGCGCATGCCACCGGCGTAATCTTCCAGAATTTCACGGGCGGTGGTGCCAAACGGCAGCTCCCACAGTCCTGGATTCTTAACGCGGCCAGAGAAGCCCATGAGTTTAGTACCCGCATCTTCACTCTTACCGGCAGACAGACCTTTGTACCAGTCCACGCCGTGCTCGATGATCGCTGGCACGTTACACAGGGTTTCAACGTTGTTAACGCACGTTGGTTTACCCCATACCCCAGAGCTGGCTGGGAATGGTGGTTTTGAACGAGGGTTTGCACGACGACCTTCTAGCGAGTTAATCAATGCGGTTTCTTCACCGCAGATATAACGACCCGCACCGGTGTGCACAAACAGTTCGAAGTCAAAACCGCTGCCGAGGATATTTTTACCCAGCAGGCCAGCCGCTTTGGCTTCTTCAATCGCTTTACGCAGGTTTACCGCTGCTTCAACATATTCGCCGCGCAGGAAGATATAACCACGGTAGGATTTCAACGCGAATGCCGCGATCAGCATGCCTTCCACCAGCAGGTGCGGCATCTGTTCCATCAGCAGACGGTCTTTATAAGTGCCTGGCTCCATTTCATCAGCGTTACACAGCAGGTAACGGATGTTCATGGACTCATCTTTTGGCATCAGGCTCCACTTCAAACCGGTGGAGAAGCCTGCACCGCCGCGCCCTTTCAGGCCAGCGTCTTTAACCAGATTAACGACTTCATCCTGAGCCATGCCTTTAAGCGCTTTTTCAGCGCCCTGATAGCCACTTTTACTGCGATACTCATCCAGCCATACTGGCTGGCGGTCATCGCGTAAACGCCACGTCAGCGGATGGCTTTCCGCTGAACGTGTTGGAACTAAAGCTGAAGGAATTGTCATTTATACTGCTCCAACAATTCGACGACGTTCTCCGGCGTCAGGTGAGCATGAGTATCTTCATCGATCATCATATTCGGCCCCTTGTCGCAGTTACCCAGACAACAGGTTGGCAGCAGCGTAAAGCGTCCATCAAACGTGGTTTGACCCGGTTTGATGTTCAGCTTGCGCTCCAGCGCGGCCTGAATACCTTGATACCCATTGATATGGCACACCACGCTATCGCAGTAGCGAATAATGTGGCGACCAACCGGCTGACGGAAGATCTGGCTGTAAAATGTGGCCACGCCTTCCACGTCTGCGGCCGGAATATCCAGCACTTCGGCAATGGCATAAATCGCACCATCGGGAACCCAACCGTGTTCTTTCTGCACAATTTTCAGTGCTTCAATCGACGCGGCGCGCGGATCTTCATAGTGATGTTTTTCATGCTCAATGGCCTCACGGGCGCTATCGCTGAGCACGAAAACCTCTTCTTTTGCTAAAGATTGATCTGACATGATTAGCGGTCCACATCTGACATAACGAAATCAATACTGCCGAGGTATACGATCAGGTCGGATACCAGGCTGCCACGAATTACCGCTGGGATCTGTTGCAGGTGCGCATAGCTCGGAGTACGAATACGCGTACGGTAGCTCATGGTGCTGCCGTCACTGGTCAGATAGTAGCTGTTGATCCCTTTAGTCGCTTCGACCATCTGGAACGATTCATTTGCAGGCATAACCGGGCCCCACGACACTTGCAGGAAGTGGGTGATCAGAGTTTCGATATGCTGCAACGTACGCTCTTTTGGCGGCGGCGTGGTCAGTGGATGGTCGGCTTTAAACGGACCTTCCGGCATGTTTTTGTAGCACTGCTCAAGAATACGTAGACTCTGACGAAGCTCTTCCACTTTCAGCATCACACGGTCATAGCAGTCACCGTTGTGGCCGACAGGCACTTCAAAATCAAAGTTTTCGTAGCCTGAATATGGACGCCATTTACGCACGTCAAACTCAACACCCGTCGCACGCAAGCCTGCGCCCGTTACGCCCCAATCCAATGCTTCTTTGGAATTGTAAGCAGCAACGCCGACAGAACGCCCTTTCAGGATGGTGTTTTTCAACGCGGCTTTCACGTATGAATCTAGGCGTTTTGGCATCCAGTCGAGGAAGTCACGCAGCAAGCGCTCCCATCCACGCGGCAGATCGTGTGCCACACCGCCGATACGGAACCATGCTGGGTGCATACGGAAACCGGTAATCGCTTCAACCACGTCATACACTTTCTGACGGTCGGTGAAGGCGAAGAACACCGGCGTCATTGCGCCAACGTCTTGAATAAAGGTCGAGATATACAGCAGATGGCTGTTGATACGGAACAGCTCAGAGAGCATAACGCGGATCACTTTCACGCGTTCTGGCACTTCGATGCCCGCCAGTTTTTCAACCGCAAGCACGTAAGGCATTTCATTCACGCACCCGCCGAGGTATTCAATACGGTCGGTATACGGAATATAGCTGTGCCATGACTGACGTTCGCCCATCTTCTCTGCGCCGCGGTGGTGATAACCCACGTCTGGCACACAGTCGACAATCTCTTCACCGTCCAACTGCAGCACGATACGGAACGCACCGTGAGAAGATGGGTGGTTAGGCCCCAAGTTCAGGAACATGAAGTCTTCGTTTTCAGTACTGCGCTTCATTCCCCAATCTTCAGGTTTGAAGGTCAACGACTCCATTTCCAGATCTTGTTTCTGTTTGGTCAGTTCAAACGGATCAAATTCCGTTGCACGCGCTGGATAATCTTTACGCAGCGGATGACCTTCCCAAGATTGCGGCATCATAATGCGCGTCAAATGAGGATGGCCATCAAAGGTCATACCGAACATTTCCCACGTTTCACGCTCATACCAGTTAGCGTTAGGGAAAATCTTAGTCACGGTCGGCAGGTGCATGTCTTTTTCAGACAATGCCACCTTGAGCATGATGTCACGATTTCGTTCAATAGAGATGATGTGGTAGAAGACCGAGAAATCTGCTTCTGGCAGGCCCTGACGATGAGTACGCAGGCGCTCGTCCATACCATGTAAGTCAAACAGCATGACATACGGTTTAGGCAGTTTTTTCAGGAAGGTCATCACTTCCAGTAATTGCTCACGCTTCACCCAAACAACAGGCATTCCAGTGCGGGTGGGCTGAACGGTAAAGGCATCGGGCCCAAAACGGTTGCGCAATTCACCGATCACCGGATCATCGAGATGATCGCGGGTTTGCCAAGCAGGCAAATTCAGATCTTGCGTCGTCGAATCTGTCATAATTTTTATCACCACGCTTTTACTTTACTTGCCGGGAAACCAGCAAACTAACGGGCTAAATCATTCGCTACTCAAAACTGCAATCCATCTTCTGACGCTCACATCTTCAGTAGACTGCACAAGGCGCAAATTAAATTTCGTCTGGTGAACGCAGATTGGTTACTGCAATGCGTTCAGCACGCTTACGTTCTTTTTCTGATGGCATGTTGGCGCGGTAAACACCTTGATCGCCAACAACCCACGACAATGGGCGGCGCTCTTTACCGATAGATTCCTGTAACAGCATCAATGCCTGCATATAGGCTTCTGGACGCGGCGGACATCCCGGGATATACACATCAACCGGAATAAATTTGTCCACGCCCTGCACCACAGAATAGATGTCGTACATGCCGCCGGAGTTCGCACAGGAACCCATTGAGATCACCCATTTTGGCTCCAGCATTTGGTCATAAAGACGCTGGATGACCGGTGCCATTTTGGTGAAGCAGGTGCCTGCAACCACCATAAAGTCAGCCTGACGCGGTGAAGCACGCAGTACTTCCGCCCCAAAACGCGCAACGTCATGCACCGCAGTGAATGACGTCACCATCTCCACATAGCAACAAGAAAGGCCGAAGTTATACGGCCAAAGCGAGTTTTTACGCCCCCAGTTCACCATGTCATGCAGGGCATTTTCGAGTTTGCCCATGTAAACACTGCGGTGAACATGTTGTTCCAGAGGATCGGATACGATCTCCTGTTTTTGCAGGGGGTAACGGTCGTTCTCACCGTCCGGATCGATGCGGGTGAGCGTATAATCCATCTTTATGCCTCAATTCTTTCTCTATAAATGGTGACTAATAGGCCAGGCTTACTGCGGGCGGCTATCGGTATTCGTAACGGTACTTTCGTGTTCTACACGGCGCTTGGAACGTGCCGGCGTCCAATCAAGCGCGCCAATACGCACCAAATAGAACAGGCCTGCTAACAGCACCAAAATGAAAATTGCCGCTTCGATAAAGCCAATCCATCCACTCTCCCGGATGGAGACAGACCATGCATATAGATACAAGGCTTCCACATCAAAGATGACGAAGAACATGGCGACCAGATAAAACTTAGCAGATAGACGCAAACGCGCCGAACCTACTGAGTCGATACCGGATTCATAAGGCGTATTTTTCGAGCGCGCACGAGCTCTCCCACCGAGTGCATATGCTCCAAGAAGCATAACCCCACATAGCCCGAGTGCGATGATGATAAATACGGCGAATGCCCAGTGATGAGCGATTACTTCAGTGGCTGTTGACATACTCTTATGCTTACTCATCAAACGTGGTACGTCTCTCTGCATTGAAGAAATGCAGGTGCACCACAACGACTAAGGGAAGGAAAAGGACCACAAGAAAACACCTGTTTTTAGTGATTAAACAGAGTTTTACTGTGGGCTTTTTACTCCTTTCTATAACCTTTTGTCAACTTTGACAAAGGTAACAACACATTAATTTACAACACCACATTTTACTTAACATTTGATGCGTCTGCACGACGTATTAGCATCCTTCATAAGGTTTGCAAGTTGCATCAGTAACGTGTCGATTATGTAAACAAAAGTGAATGTTTGGTAGCCACTATACCATTTTCTTAGGTATTACCCGTTCATCATCGTGGGTATCTCGGGCATTTTTATGACGCGGATCACATTAACAATGATAAGCAGACAAATGAATATTCATTCAGGAAGGGATGGCCGGAAGATTGCTTAACAAAAATTGTGCGTATTTTGCACAGACCTCATTTAGTGAGAATGGTTTTCATTTAACTAATTGATGGCAAAGCGGAATCGGTTCAGTCATACGGAATAGGTTTTGTCAGCAGAGAGATGTTAAATTTATTTTTCAAAAGGGGAATAGTCACACACCGGCATTTTTATGCACTTCTACCGGTGTGTGAAATTAAGCTCAGATGAGCGGAGAGATTTCAAATTCAAGCCACATCTTCTGGTCCGCTTGAAAAAGAGCCTTCCTGTACTGTTTGTACTGTTACGCCTGGTCCCCCCTCAATATAAGGATCGGAACCTGCTTTTAATGAACTAAACAAAATCGTCGCTAACTCATTAGTACAGTTTGGTGCTAAGCAAAGCGCATATTCCGTTTCAGGTAGCTTAGGCAAACGCTCAGACAAACCAAGAACGCGTAGTTCTGGGCTCATCATCTCAATAGGACGTGCGGTTACGCCTAAGCCCGCTTTCACTGCGGCGCGTACCGCTGAAAGCGTGGAAGCCACATAGGCGATACGCCATGGGATTCCCGCCTCATTGAGATGCTTAATGGCAAGCGCACGGAAAGGACTTGGTTCATCCAGCACCACCAATGGTACGGGTTCGCTGGGCTGAAAGTCATAATCCGTTGCGCAGAACCATACGGTCGGAGAGCGTCTTAAAGTTTCATAAGAGAACTCATCAAACCCCATCGTAGTAACGGCAAGATCAATTTCTCTGTCTTTTAGTAATTGCCTCATGTCTGGACTGCGCTTAACCCTAACGTCGATTTCCAGCTTGGGATACAGGCTGGTAAAGCGACTTAGAAGAAATGGCAGGATGCTATCGGCAGTATCATCAGTGGCGCCGATAATCAGTGAACCCTGTAGATGGTTGTAAATCAATGAACTACAGGCTTCATCGTTGAAGCGCAAAATTTTACGCGCATAACCTAATAGCTGGACTCCGTGTTCAGTCAGTTGTTTGTTACGCCCATGGCGAGCAAAAAGCTCTTTACCCACCAGTTGCTCCAAACGTTGCATTTGCTGGCTCACCGCCGATTGTGTTCTTTGCACCACAATGGCAGCAGCAGCAAAAGTCTTCACATCGGCAACAGCTACAAAAGTTCGTAGCAAATCTAAATCTAAGTTAATCGTAGGACGATGTGTGTTTATCATATCTATTTCTCATTATTAGTCAGCGACTATAAACCCTGGTATTTAAAACGTATTACTACTCAGATAAACGTCATCCTCCCCTCATTACTGTTAGCTGCAACTGAAAATACTTAATTCAAATTTTCCGCAAGTTTAATTATGGCTTAAAAACAAATTTAAAGCATAAAATACGCGAAAAGATTTACATTGTTGAGGATCCCTTATTAATTAGGTCAGATAGTTAACTATCAATCAACTAAAAGATTGTTTTACAATGGCTTTATAATGACAGTAGTTTTATTCTTCTTGTGGTTATCTACCGTGACTAATAAATAAATTAATAAATCTAATGTAAATAAAATAACAGAGACCGGTTTCATTAAGCTTAGCTGTTGTTTCCTCGAGAGTGTTTTTTGTTTTTTAATGCAAAAATCAGAATACTCAAAGAAAACATAATTAATAGCCCTGTGATAAACCACCGTAGACCTCCCGTAAGCATCCCGCCCACATAAGAGTAAACTAGGGTTGCAGGTAGCTGCCCTATTCCGGTGGCCATTAGGAATACACTTACTTTAATTGAGGTTAAACCTGCTGCATAGCTAATAATGTCAAACGAGATGAAAGGTAACAGCCGACATATCAAGATGGTGTGCTTGCCGTAACGTTCAAAAAAACGATCGCTGCTGTTCAAAGCCTTTTCTGAGACGAATTTCTCGATAGTGTCTCGGCCCAACCATCGCGCCAACACAAAGCACAGCCACGCCGCGACCATTGAACTGCACCATGACAACAAAGCACCTTGCCACCAGCCAAACAGAGCAGCGTTCGCAAACGTGATCAAAAAGGCCGGTAGCGGCGCGGCAACTGCCTGAAAAATCATCAACAAAAATGAGACAGCCATTGCCCAAGGCCCGAAGCTGCGCAAATATTCCATCATCACATTCACGTCCAATGATGAAAAAAGTCCCCATAACGTTTTCAGCTGGTGGCGTACAGGCTCAAACCACATCATCGCGCCCCCTATCAGACACAATAAAATGACGATATTCCTCTGACGGCGCTTAAACATGACGACTTCATTTCCTCATTAGTTAAACTATTAATAGAACAGCGAATTTATATTATCACCTACGTAATAATGTAAAACATTGTGCGTTCGCACAAAGAACGCGACAAAATATTCAGCCAAAATAGGTCTCTCACCTTTTCTTCGCTAGGAAACTTAATGAAATTCTCTTTCCAGTTAGCCACTTCTGCGCTTTTGCTCGGCTGGCTACAGGTGGCAAACGCTGCTGCCATCCCCATGACCCAAACCACGCTGGCCGATGTCCAATCTCAAAAAGGTGCGGTTATTGATACTCGCCCTAGCGCATTCTATAACGGTTGGCCACAGGTCGTTGACGGTGCCTCCGGCCATGAGCCTCAGGCAGTCAATCTCTCGGCTGGCTGGTTAAGCGAAATGAACGATCAGCAGTTGCAGCAATGGGCAACTCAACACCAAATCACGTCTGACCGCAAAGTGGCCCTTTACGGGACGGCAGCACAAACGTCTGCGGTGCAAGAACGTTTAGCTAAACTCGGCTATGCCAATATCACATTACTTAGCGATGCATTAGCGCAGCCTAAGCGCTTGCAGCGTATGCCGCACTTTGAACAATTAGTGTATCCAAAGTGGATTTACGATCTCCAGCAGGGTAAAGCCGTTGCCGCCAAACCGGCTGGTGAATGGAAAGTGATTGAGGCTGCATGGGGTGCACCTAAAAAATACCTCATCAGCCATATTCCCAATGCAGGCTACATCGATACCAATGACGTCGAAAGTGAACCGCTATGGAACAAAGTCTCTGATGACAAACTGAAAGCCCTAATGGCTAAACAGGGCATCAAGCACGATACCACCGTGATCCTATACGGTCGCGACGTTTACGCTGCGGCCCGTGTAGCTCAAATTCTGCTCTATGCGGGAGTCAAAGACGTTCGCTTACTGGACGGCGGTTGGCAGACTTGGTCAGCGGCGGGATTACCGGTTGAGCGCGGACTGCCGAAAGAGGCAAAACCAGCGCCAGATTTCGGTGCAGCTATTCCTGGACAGCCTCAGATCATGCTGAATGAAGAACAGGCGCGTGGATTATTACATCGTAAAGATGCTTCTTTAGTCAGCATTCGTTCATGGCCTGAATTTACCGGCGAAACCAGCGGTTACAGCTACATCAAGCCAAAAGGTGAAATTGCTGGCGCGCGTTGGGGACATGCTGGCAGCGATTCCACGCATATGGAAGATTTCCATAACCCAGATGGCACCATGCGCTCAGCCGATGATATTGCTGCAATGTGGAAAGAGTGGCATATCACGCCGGATCAACACGTCTCTTTCTATTGCGGCACCGGCTGGAGAGCGTCAGAAACCTTCATGTATGCCCGCGCGATGGGCTGGCCTTCCGTTAGCGTTTACGATGGCGGTTGGTATGAATGGAGCGCAAATCCGAAGAACCCAGTGGTTACCGGAGAACGTGGGCCGGATAGTAGCTGGAAGTAAGTCGTAAAATGTTTCCCCATCCCTTATGCCGGGGATGGGGCTACCAGAATGAAACCTAAATCTTCTCCACTCTCTTCAACGTGTTATATCCCCCCCAAACGCGAGTCAGCGTCGTAAACCAGCACAGGCCACCAAATAGCCATGCAATCAGCGGAAAATAAGCGGGGAACAGACAAAAAAGAATAAACACCAATATGGTTTCCGCTCCCTCGGTGAGCCCACCAAGGTAATAGAATGACTTATGCGGGTAATCCAGATTTTCTAACCGATACTTATCTGCCACTGCCGCAAAAGCCAAAAAGCTGCTGCCGGTGCCGATAAAGGCGAATAGTAGCCAAGCCCCCGCAACCGCATTCAGCTCGGGAGAAGCCAGCACAAAACCGAACGGAACCAATGCGTAGAACAAAAAATCTAACGCAATATCTAAAAAACCACCGGCGTCTGAAAGTCCTCTTCGACGCGCCAAAGCGCCATCCAATCCATCACATAGCCGGTTGATGACGATGACAATTAAAGCGGCGTAGTACCACTGCATAGCCAGAAAAGGCAGAGCCAAGACACCAACCACAAATCCGCCCAGACTTATTCGATCCGGCGTGATCGCAGGACGATCAAGATGCGCAACCATCTGATTAAGCAGTGGCTTAACCCGAGGATGTAAATAACGGTCAAACACGTGGTGCTCCCTTACGTTTTACCGCGGTTTCAGGCACACAAAGCCCCTGTGAAGGAATGTCCAGCGCAGCATTAAAGCGCGCTGATAAATTCTGAAACGCAATCAGCGCCGTAAGCTCGGTGATCGCTTTTTCATTGAAATGAGATTTCAGCTCTGTTTTCAGACTATCGTCAATGCGCGGCGGCGTCGCCGTCATTCCATCGGCGTACGCTAACGCGGCTCGTTCCTGCTCGTCAAAACAATCCGCGGCCTGCCAGTTCTGAACAGACATTACTTTATCTAGCGAACCACTGCGCTCGGCTAATCTCAAACTATTCGCATCAATACAAAAAGCGCAATCACACTGCTGGGATACGCGCGTCATCACCAAAGCCCGTACCGTAGGCGTTATCCCCGAGCCTCTTCTTTCCAAAAATCCAACGAAAAAAGCCACCAGCCAGAACAGAAAAGGAAATCGCCCCCACCAACGCGTAGGGTTCAAAATTTGCCCATAATGTTTCTCTTGTGCTCGAACGATAGGCGTTAAGACCGTAGGGATTTTTTTCAGCGGTGAGATCCACGGCTGGTTATCGTTATTTTTCACCCAACATCTCCTGTTATGTGGCGTTATTTTTACAACCCCAATGAATTTTCATGGAGTTTTTAACTGCATTTTCATTATTGTTAAGTTTTAAACGCTAACAAACAAGCCATTATTACGCGTTATCGGTTATGGCTAACGGATAAGCTAACGTTTTGCACCAAAAACCGCCTGAACCCTTCAAAACCCCTGCCGCGGGGAGTACATTATTTTACATCGCAGTGTTCTACTCGTATGGACACGCATTTCCACGCGCAATGCCGAATTTTATTCTGGCTACGTATTATTAAGGCTGCTGTTTTATGTCCCCTATTGAAAAATCCCGCAAGCTCGATCACGTTTGCTATGACATTCGTGGGCCAGTGTTGAAAGAAGCAAAACGACTCGAAGAAGAAGGCAATAAAGTCCTGAAATTAAACATCGGCAATCCGGCACCGTTCGGTTTTGAAGCGCCCGATGAGATTCTGGTGGACGTCATTCGCAATCTACCAACGGCGCAGGGCTACTGTGATTCCAAGGGGCTATATTCCGCGCGTAAAGCGATCATGCAGCACTATCAAGCGCGTGATATCCATGATGTTACCGTTGAAGATATCTATATTGGTAACGGCGTTTCAGAACTGATCGTGCAGTCGATGCAAGCACTGCTCAACAGCGATGACGAAATGCTAGTACCCGCCCCAGATTACCCATTATGGACCGCAGCCGTTTCGTTGTCAGGCGGCAATGCCGTGCACTACCGTTGTGACGAAGAGGCCGACTGGTTCCCCGATCTGGACGACATTCGCAGCAAAATTACCCCGCGCACGCGTGGTATCGTTATTATCAACCCGAATAACCCAACCGGTGCGGTCTACAGCAAAGAGTTGCTGGAAGAGATCGTCACTATCGCGCGTGAAAACAACCTGATCATCTTCGCCGATGAGATTTACGACAAGATCTTATACGACGACGCAGAACATATTTCTATCGCCTCATTAGCACCTGACTTGCTGGTTGTCACCTTTAATGGTTTATCCAAAACCTACCGCGTAGCGGGATTCCGTCAGGGTTGGATGGTTCTGAGCGGGCCGAAAAAGCACGCCAAAGGCTACATTGAAGGTCTGGAAATGCTGGCATCGATGCGTTTGTGCGCTAACGTTCCAATGCAACATGCGATTCAAACCGCTATCGGCGGCTACCAGAGTATCAATGAGTTTATCCAACCGGGCGGTCGTTTGTATGAACAGCGTAACCGTGCTTGGGAACTGATTAACGAAATCCCAGGGGTATCCTGCGTGAAACCACGCGGCGCTCTTTATATGTTCCCAAAAATTGACGCTAAGCGCTTCAACGTTCACGACGATCAGAAGATGGTTCTCGACCTGTTGCTGCAAGAGAAAGTGTTATTAGTTCAGGGTACCGCGTTTAACTGGCCTGAGCCGGATCACTTCCGAATCGTCACGCTACCTCGCGTGGATGACCTAGATATGGCGATCCACAAGCTGGGCCGTTTCTTCTCTGGCTACCATCAGAAATATTGATTTTTTCGCATCACCCAACGGCACCTTTTGGTGCCGTTTCTTATTTGCATCCTCCCCCATCACCGCCCACAATAGACTTCGTCTTTCCACTACCTGTTTTATTGAGAGAGCGTTATGAGCCAGAATCAAAGTCACTTTTTTGCCCACCTGTCCCGTTTAAAACTGATTAGCCGCTGGCCGCTAATGCGCAACGTTCGCACCGAGAACGTCTCTGAACATAGTTTGCAGGTCGCGTTTGTCGCTCATGCCCTCGCCATCATTAAAAACCGCAAGTTCAATGGCAATGTGAACCCTGAACGCGTCGCGCTACTGGCGATGTACCACGACGCCAGCGAAGTGCTGACGGGCGATATGCCTACGCCTATCAAATACTACAACCCGCAAATTGCGCACGAGTACAAAAAAATTGAGAAAGTCGCGCAGCAAAAGCTGATCGAAATGCTGCCACCAGAGTTACAAAACGATTTCCGCCCGCTGCTGGATGAGCACTACTACACCGAAGATGAAAAGTTAGTCGTCAAACAGGCTGATGCGCTGTGCGCCTATCTCAAATGTTTGGAAGAACTGTCAGCCGGAAATAATGAATTTAAGCTGGCCAAAGCACGCCTCGAGAAAACATTGGATATGCGCTCAAGCCCTGAGATGGAATACTTTATGGAAGTCTTTATTCCGAGTTTTAGCCTGTCGCTGGATGAGATTAGTCAGGATGAGGTGATGTAGGGTTTCGTTCGCCAAGTGCCTATGCGGCCTTGGTGTAAGATTTCGAGCGCCAAGTGTTTATGCGGCCGTGGTGTAAAGTTTCGTCCGCCAGAATTTACTAAATCGGTGTAAGGTTTCGTTCGCCTGCTCGCAGTTGTGTTTCCATGCAATATCCGAGGTAGGCGACCGATGAGGGGCGCCAGCGCGCGCCCCTTCAATCCTCGCGCTTTTATCCGAGACGCCATCTCCGCACCGGGTCGGCATGCGCCATCCTTGGCGCCTCCTCCCCTCGTGAAAACATCCTGTTTTCACTGCTCTAAATACCAATACTTAAACTAAAAAACAGATAAAGTTTTTGTCTTTTGTCTTTTGTCTTTTGTCTTTTGTCTTTTGTCTTTTGTCTTTTGGGTTTGAGCTTATCCGGCACGTTACCGGACAGCCGAGTGAATCATGCAGGTTAGGATTCGCCTACAGGGATGTAGGCGAAAGAACGGAGGAGCCAGGATGGCGATTGCCGTTCGTTCCGTTAAGACCGGAATGATGAAATGAGGGCACCCGCGTAGCGGGCTGGAAGGGGGTGC
This sequence comes from Hafnia sp. CBA7124, assembly GCF_002355555.1. Lineage (NCBI taxonomy): Bacteria > Pseudomonadati > Pseudomonadota > Gammaproteobacteria > Enterobacterales > Hafniaceae > Hafnia > Hafnia sp. CBA7124. The sequence goes on from NZ_AP017469.1 coordinate 2,941,561, forward strand.
CAAGCCGGGTTGTTAGGGGGCGGCGATTGGCCCCCTAACACGGACGCCTGCACGGTTTAAATGTGGAGCTCAATGTTTTAGGCGGACGTAACCTTTCACCACACTTAAGCTATAAAGGCGATTGAGCCGCCTTGCTCGGACGCCTGCACGGTTTAAATGTGGAGCTCAGTGTTTTAGGCGGACGTAATATGCACCGTATCTAAATGATCACTTGCTCCACCAAACAATATCATCCCCATCAAAACGGAAACAACCACGGCACCACAATAACGCTGGCAATCATCACCAAGATAGTGAACGGCACACCGATCTTAACGAAATCACCAAAGCTGTAATTCCCCGGCCCCATCACCAGCGTATTCACTGGCGAGGATACCGGTGTCATAAACGCTGCCGACGCGGATATCGCCACGATCATGGCGAAAGGATACGGCGAAAGGTGCATCGCATGCGCCGTTGCAATCGCTATTGGTGCCATAAGCACCGCGGTTGCCGTGTTAGAAATAAATAGCCCCGTCACCGCGCAGAACACAAACAGGCTTAACAGCACAATCCTTGGCCCCATGCCGCCGACTAAATCCATCAGCACATCAACCGCCAGCGTGATACCGCCGGTTTTTTGTAAAGCCAAAGCAAACGGCAGCATTCCCACAATTAATATCAGGCTTGGCCAGTGGATAGATTTATAGGCGCTTTCCATATCAATGCAGCGGAATTTGCCCATTAACATACAGGCAATCAGCGCAGCGATGGCGTTCGGCACTTCATCCGTCAGCATCATGGCAATCATCAGCGCTAAACAAAATAGCGCATGCGGTGCCTGACTTATCGCCGGAGCAACATCATCCACCTCTGCCGGAAGATGCAACACAATGAAATCACGAGGTTGTAGCTGGAGCTGGCGTATCTGCTTCCAATTACCGATGACCAGTAGAATATCACCGAGCTGGAGCGGTTCATTCACTAGCTTACCTTCCATCGGCACGCCGTCGCGGCGAATACCGACCACATTCAGCCCATAGCGGGTACGAAAAGTCATCTCACGCAGCGTTTTTCCAATCAGATCAGAGTCCGGCACAATCGTAACTTCAGCCATGCCAACGTCACGCGCCTGCTCAGAAAAATACTCGCCACGCAGCACCATCGGTTCAAGCATCTGCTCAGCGCAAAATTCGCGTAAATCCACTTCTGAATCTGACATGTCAATCAGCAATACGTCGCGGTCTTTCAGCTCGGTGTTACCAATGGCGCTCACCATCACGCGACGAAATTTACGCCAGCGCTCAATGCCTACCACGTTGGCACCATAGCGGCTACGTAAGTGCAGCTCATCCAGCGTATGACCGATAAGCGGTGAGCCACTGCGCAGCGCCAAACGGCGGGCTCGCCCTGTAAGTTTATAGTCACGGATAAGATCACGGAAGGTACGGCGTTTCCAGCTGTCTTTATCGTTATCGTCCTTGCCACTTGCCAGCCAATTTCTCGCCACCAGCATGTAACCCACGCCCATCAGCAAAACGATAATCCCTACCGGAGTGACGCTAAAGAAGCTTAAGCCGTGAAATCCTTCACGAACTAATTCACTGCTGACGATCATGTTTGGCGGCGTTGCGACCAGCGTCATCATGCCGCTAATCAGTCCAGCAAAACTCAGTGGCATCAGTAAACGTGCCGGTGATATTTTCATCCTCGCGGCCACGCTGAGCACCACAGGAATGAATATCGCCACCACGCCGGTAGAACTCATTACCGCCCCCAATGCAGCGACGGTGATCATCAGTAAAACCAGCATCTTAGCTTCGCTGTCGCCCGCAACTTTCACCAGCCAATCGCCAACCTGGTAGGCAACACCGGTGCGAACAAGCCCATCACCGATAACGAACAATGCAGCAATTAAAATAACATTGGGATCGCTAAATCCGGCGGTTGCCTCGCTAAGGGAAAGCGTTCCGCTTAGCACAAAGGCAATAATGATCAACAATGCTACGACATCCATGCGTAACTTGTTGGTAGCAAAAAGAACAATGGCAATCAGCAATAACGTCAAAACCCACAATAATTCGCCGTTCACGACATCTCCCTTTGTGAATTTACTCCGGTAAACTTTGTACGCCAGTGGCCGCATTGATGGACAGCAATGCCGATGGCATGGGATAGAAACAGCTTAAGAATGCCATAAAAAAAGCCCCGTAATCACGGGGCTTAATCATATTTCGATCGATTACTATTTATAACGCATGGATTACCGCGTAATCCCCTTCCTTCTCAATACGGATTTGCGTAAGCGAAGTGAGGTTGAGATCGACTAAATCCAGTTTGGGTGCATCCTGAGGTGCATTAACCGCAATCACCTGACAACCCGCTGACAGCCCAGAAAGGATCCCTGCCGCAGCATCTTCAACGACCACGCAATCACTCACCGCCAGACCCAATTTTTGCGCCCCTAGCAGATAAGCATCAGGTTCAGGTTTGCCGCGAGCGACCTGCTCTGCCGTGATGAACACGTCCGGCTTTGGCAACTGGCCTGCAGCGCGGCGGGCGTAGGCCACAGGAATCGATCCCGATGTCACAATCGCCCATGGGATGTTGAGCTCATCTAAACGATCCAGCAATGCCTTCGCGCCCGGCAGCGCCGTAACGCCATCCGTATCGCGTGATTCAATTTCTTCCAACCAATCATATTCTTGTTGAATACGATCTTCGCTCTCACCAGACATAAAATGCCGCAGCGAGGTGATGGCCTGTTTGCCATGGATAAAATCTAGAACCTCTTGTGGGTCCACGCCCTGACGTTTCGCCCAGTTTATCCACGAGCGTTCAACGACCGGCAGCGAATCTACCAGTGTTCCATCCAAATCAAACAAAAAACCTTTGCACTTCACAGGCATTCCTCTGTTTTACGCGTTAATAATTTGTGCAATTTCCACTGCGCTCAGATGATACTGGCGCGGGCATGATTGCCAGATTGACAGCATACGCTGGTATTTGTCCCACATTTTAGTCTGGGCATTAAAGCCGTGCGTACCTGAATCAAAGTGAGTGTAACGCCCTTCGGTACCCACCATAAAGCGTACATAGCTGAGATAGCGTGATTCCGTAGCCGCATCAAAGCCTAAGAACTCAAGACGACGCGGATCAAGGTCTTGTTTTTCTTTTAAATTATTGAAAGACACCTGTAGTGCATGGTGCATTTCCATAATATTGATAATCGTGCGGCAGGTATCTTCGCTCAGCTCGCCAAAATCACGATCGAGTTCGCGCATTTGTAGGCCAAAACCGCGTTCGATGATGGTTTGCAAACGACGATAACGCTCGGCGTTATCCGGATCCATCATGGTCATCATCTTGTATTGGTTAGAAAGAATCAGGCGTTGCGCGTTAGTCATTTCCATCTTTGATATCCTCATCGAGCGGCGAAGGTCTACCTAGGCCGGGGTCAAGTCATGTAAAAGGTGAACTGTATGTTTCGCAGCATGGCATAAGCCTGACATTCTAAATAGTGCTGAACATCACTTTTTTGATTTGGAACGGGGTTTCACGAACGAGAAACTGCGGTAAATTGCTGACTGAGTATTTTTTTAGCAAAAGAAGTGTGTTTTAGCTACAAATCGATAACTCTGGCGCGCAAAAAACACACTTCTTATTGTTCAAATATCATCCAGGAAAGTTTTATCCAGCTGCTTAAATGCGCGCTGCAAAACATCGGCCAGTGACTGATAGGTTGGTGTCCCTTCTACCGGCGCCTGCGCTTTTCCGGCTTCCACCAGCTTAGCGCGAATTTCATGAAACCATTGCAATAAGGTTGGCGGCAGCGGCGTCACAGAACGTTTACCTAACCACCAAAGCCCTTGCATCGGCAAACTACAGGCAAACAGCGCGGTGGCAATCGCAGGGCCCAGTTGGCCACCCAGAGCAATCTGCCACGTTAACGTGAAAATGGCGATCGGCGGCATGAAGCGCACGGCAAATCGCGTCACCTTCGCAATACGATTTTCAGGAAACATCGGTGCCAAGCGCTTATCACTCGGCCACGTCTTCATATATGTCTGGCCGCGTTGAAAAATCTGGAACCACCCTACGTGGCCGGTTGGCTTAGATGTCATAGGAACCTCAACTTCATTTATAAAAAATCAAAAAACAGTGTAAAATCACAACGTATACTTAGCGGTCTTAAATTTATTTTGTTTTTGGCATCCGCAATCGGTATCCTAGCGCGGCCTTGAGGCCTGTAGAAGCAAAAACAACGTTAATAAAGTGTTTCATTAACGACTGCTTCTTAAAGCTAAGTTTTCAGCATTAAGACCCTGTACAATCTGACAGCGTCTGGCGAAAACCTTGCCGGCAACGCAATGCTTTTTCGAGCACCGCGGTTTTTTGATGCGATGTTCTTCATCATGACGAATTAGCACTACGCATGATGTTAATCATAAATGTCGACGACATATTACGCTACGCTTAATGTCTGATTGACTCAATTTCTAACCACGCATAACAAGTAGGTACTTCCATGTCGAAGCTGGTACTGGTTCTTAACTGCGGCAGTTCATCACTGAAATTCGCTATCATCAACGCAGCCAACGGTGAAGAACACCTGTCTGGTTTAGCTGAATGTTTCAGCCTGCCTGAAGCCCGTATTAAATGGAAAATGGACGGCGCTAAGCACGAAGAAGCCTTAGGCGCTGGTGCAGCTCATAGCGAAGCCCTGAACTTCATCGTTAATACTATTCTGGCACAGAAGCCAGAACTGTCTGCATCTCTGACCGCTATCGGTCACCGTATCGTGCACGGCGGCGAGAAATTCACTGAATCAGCACTGATTACTGATGAAGTACTGCAAGGTATTAAAGATGCAATCCCGTTTGCGCCTCTGCACAACCCTGCTCACCTGATCGGTATCGCTGAAGCATTCAAATCTTTCCCTAACCTGAAAGACAAAAACGTTGCGGTATTTGATACTGCTTTCCATACCACTATGCCGGAAGAGTCTTACCTGTACGCCCTGCCGTACAGCCTGTACAAAGACCACGGTGTACGTCGCTATGGCGCACACGGCACCAGCCACTTCTTCGTTAGCCAAGAAGCGGCGAAAATGCTGAACAAGCCCGTTGAAGAGCTGAACGTGATCACCTGCCATCTGGGCAACGGTGGTTCTGTGACTGCAGTTCGTAACGGTAAATGTGTTGATACCTCTATGGGTCTGACTCCGCTGGAAGGTCTGGTAATGGGTACTCGCTCTGGCGATATCGACCCAGCTATCATCTTCCACCTGCATGACTCTTTGGGTATGAGCGTTGAGCAAATCAACAAACTGCTGACCAAAGAATCTGGCCTGTTGGGTCTGACCGAAGTCACCAGCGACTGCCGTTATGTTGAAGATAACTACGAAACCAAAGCTGACGCTAAGCGCGCAATGGACGTATTCTGCCACCGTCTGGCTAAATACATCGGTGCTTACACTGCGCTGATGGATGGTCGTCTGGACGCAGTCGTATTTACCGGCGGCATCGGTGAAAACGCGGCAATGGTACGTGAACTGACTCTGGATAAACTGGGTCTGCTGGGCTTCGAAATCGATCACGAACGCAACCTGGCTGCACGCTTCGGCAAATCTGGCACCATCACTAAAGATGGCAGCCGTCTGGCCGTAGTTATCCCAACCAACGAAGAGTTGGTTATTGCACAAGACGCCTCTCGTCTGACTGCATAAGACGCATCTCAACACCGTCAGCCAAGGCTGGCGGTGTTATTTAAGCTCCAAAGTTTAAATCAAGCGTAGAAATTCTAACCTATCCGACCAAGTTCACCGCGCTGTATCACCCATTGTTCAGCCAGTTGAACAACCGTAAAGAGGTTTTATCGTGTCACGTACAATTATGCTGATCCCCACCAGCACCAGCGTTGGCCTGACCAGCGTTAGCTTGGGTGTCATTCGCTCTATGGAGCAAAAAGGTGTTCGTCTGAGCGTCTTCAAACCTATCGCACAGCCACGCACCGGCGGCGATTCTTTAGACCAGACCACCACCATTATCCGCGCTAACTCTTCTATTCCTGCCGCTGAACCGCTGCGCATGTCTTACGTTGAAACGCTGCTGAGCTCTAACCAGCAAGACGTGTTGATGGAAGAAATCGTTGCTCGTTACCACGAAAATACCAAAGACGCAGAAGTTGTTCTGGTTGAAGGTCTGGTTCCAACCCGCAAACACCAGTTTGCTAACGCGTTGAACTACGAAATTGCCAAAACCCTGAACGCTGAAATCGTCTTCGTTATGGCGCTGGGCAACGACTCCGCTTCTCAGGTTAAAGAGCGTATCGAACTGGCTCGTTCTAGCTTCGGTGGCAGCAAAAACAAAAACATCACCGGCGTTATCATCAACAAGCTGAATGCACCGGTTGACGATCAGGGCCGTACTCGCCCAGACCTGTCTGAAATCTTCGATGATTCCAACAAAGCCAGCATTGCTAATCTGGATACTGCACAGCTGATCGAAAATAGCCCGCTGCCAGTTCTGGGCTGTGTGCCTTGGAGCTTCGAGCTGATTGCAACACGTGCCATCGATATGGCAAATCACCTGAAAGCACGCGTCGTGAATGAAGGTGATATCAAAACCCGTCGTATTAAGTCTGTGACTTTCTGCGCGCGCAGCATTCCTCACATGCTGGAACATTTCCGCCCGGGTTCACTGCTGGTGACTTCCGCTGACCGTCCTGACGTTCTGGTTGCCGCTTGTCTGGCAGCAATGAACGGCGTGGAAATCGGCGCAATCCTGTTGACCGGCGGCTACGATATGGACGAACGCATTGCTAAGCTGTGCGAACGTGCATTCCAGACCGGTCTGCCAGTCTTCATGGTTGATACCAACACGTGGCAGACCTCGCTGAGCCTGCAGAGCTTCAATCTGGAAGTTCCTGCTGACGACCATCAGCGCGTTGAGAAACTGCAAAACTACGTCGCAAGCCACATCGACAGCAAGTGGATTGATTCCCTGTCTGCGGCTTCTGAGCGTTCACGTCGCCTGTCTCCTCCAGCGTTCCGTTACGAACTGACCGAACTGGCGCGTAAAGCATGCAAACGCGTTGTTCTGCCAGAAGGTGATGAGCCACGTACCGTTAAAGCAGCAGCTATCTGTGCTGAACGCGGCATCGCTGAATGTGTTCTGCTGGGTAACCCAGAAGAAATCCAGCGCGTTGCAGCAGCTCAGGGCGTTGTTCTGGGTAAAGGCATCGAAATCGTTGATCCAAACGTAGTACGTGAACAATACGTTCCACGTCTGGTTGAACTGCGTAAGAGCAAAGGCATGACCGAAGTTGTTGCTCGCGAACAGTTGGAAGACAACGTTGTTCTGGGTACGCTGATGCTGGAACAAAACCAGGTTGACGGTTTGGTTTCTGGTGCGGTTCACACCACGGCTAACACCATTCGCCCACCGTTGCAGCTGATCAAAACTGCACCGGGCAGCTCTTTGGTCTCTTCTGTGTTCTTCATGCTACTGCCTGACCAGGTTCTGGTTTACGGCGACTGCGCGATCAACCCAGATCCAACCGCAGAACAGCTGTCTGAAATCGCTATCCAGTCTGCAGACTCTGCGGCTGCATTCGGTATCGAACCTCGCGTAGCCATGATCTCCTACTCAACCGGTAACTCTGGTGCGGGTAGCGATGTTGAGAAAGTTCGCGAAGCAACCCGTCTGGCTCAGGAAAAACGTCCTGACCTGATCATCGATGGTCCGCTGCAGTATGATGCGGCTATCATGGCTGACGTAGCTAAGTCTAAAGCGCCTAACTCTCCAGTTGCGGGTAAAGCGACCGTGTTCATCTTCCCAGACTTGAACACCGGTAACACCACTTACAAAGCGGTACAGCGTTCTGCTGACCTGGTCTCTATCGGACCAATGCTGCAAGGCATGCGTAAGCCGGTTAACGACCTGTCTCGTGGCGCATTGGTTGACGATATCGTCTACACCGTTGCTCTGACTGCGATTCAGGCTGCGCAAGCTGCCGCTGCTAAGTAATCTCGGATTACACGTTAAAAGGCTCCCACTTGGGAGCCTTTTTTATTGTTGGAACAGTCCGCTATTCTGGTAGCAAGCGAATCAGCGTTTGATAGGATTATCTTCCAGCAATCCCATCGCCTGTTTCACAATATCCTCTGCCGTCAGTTCATATTCCTGCATCAGAAAATCCTGTGTCCCCACCTGCCCATAACGTTCTTTAACTCCTACGCGCCGCATCGGCACCGGATGGTTTTCCACCAGCACTTCTGCCACGGCTGAACCAAGCCCGTTATGAATGCTATGGTTTTCGCAGGTAACGATTCGCCCTGTTTTCGCCGCGTATTCAATAATCAAATCTTTATCGATAGGCTTAAGCGTAAACATGTCGATTACCGCAGCGCTGTAACCTTGCTCAGTAAGCATTTGTGCAGCTTGCAGAGCCTCAGCTACCATAATCCCATTGGCGATCAGCGTGATGTCTTTGCCATCTTGTAAAACCTTGCCTTTACCAATGGTAAATTCTGTACCGCTAGGATAAATCGTGTATGCCTGCTTACGGATGGTTCTCACCCAGTGGAAACCTTTTAAATTCACCAGCTGGTGTAGAATATTTTGGAACATCGTGGCATCCGTCATTTCCATCACCACGGAGTGAGCAAGACCGCGCACGATCCCCATATCTTCAAACGACATGTGGGTTCCACCGTTATGACAAGCGCTAACGCCAGCATCTGATGCAATCACCTTCACATTGTTCTTTTGATAATCAACCGACATAAACAGCTGATCAAAACAGCGGCGACTCGCGAAAGCGGTAAAGGTATGCACAAACGGAATACGTCCGGCTAAAGAGAGCCCTGCCGCAGTACCGATAACGTTAGCCTCCATAATTCCGCAGTTGATAACCTGTTGGGGGAAATCACGGTGAACGCTGTCCATGGCCATAGAGCTCATCAAATCGGCCTCTAAGGCTATCACCGGCGTATTAGCGATAAACTGATCGCGCATCGCTTGGGCATAGACCTTGCGCATTTCCATTTTGTCTTTCTGTAACGGCAGGAATTCATGGCTCATAGCGTTGCCTCCAGTATTGCGATCGCTTTCTGCATTTCCGCTTTTATATCGTCAGTTAAGCGCAGGTGATGAGAATTGGGCAGTTGCTCAATATAGGGAACGCCCTGACCTTTGATACTATCGAGAAGCACGACTCTCGGACGCTGTTCACCGCTTCGAACTGGGGCAATAGCCTCGTAGATAGCCGTAATATCATCACCTTTCACGCTGACGACATCGAAACCAAATGCGCTAAATTTCGCGTTGAGATCGAATGGTTTGATGACCTCATCTAAGGTGCCATCCAGTTGTTGCTTGTTGTAGTCAATAAACAGCGTCAGATTGTTCAGGTTATGGTGAGCGATGAACTGGAAGGCTTCCCAGCACTGACCTTCATTCAGTTCACCATCACCCAAAATGCAGAATACGCGGTTTTTACGCCCTGCCAGATGATGTGCCAGCGCCATCCCTGTCGCAATTGAAACTCCCTGCCCTAACGAGCCCGTTGTCGCATCGACGCCACGAGTGAGCAAACGGTCAGGATGGCTGGGGAAATGGGTTCCATTTTCGTTTAGCGTGGCTAACGCTTCGCGAGGAAAATAGCCTTTTAGCGCCAAAGCGCTATATAACGCAGGCCCGGCATGACCTTTAGACAACACAAAATTATCGCGCCCCGGCCATTGTGGCTGGACGGGATCAACCTTCATCACTGCCCCATACAGCACCGCCAGCGTTTCAACCACCGACATTGAGCCACCGTAGTGACCAAAACCCAGATTCGTTAACGCTTTTAAGGTTTCTACGCGAATTTCTGTCGCGTAACGTTGAACCTCTTTCAGGTTAAGCATAGTTACCCCTTATTTGTTGGCGCTATCAGCGGAGGTGGATGGAGAAATCTTGCGAGAGAAGAAGTAGTTATGTGCTACAAGCGCCACGAAGATGGCGATAATGACGGCCATAATCATGTCTTTATTCATAAAGCGCGCCATGTTGCCTAGCACAATACCGATGCCGCCAAAATCGGCGTCTGAGAAGGTGGTATTGGCAAAGCCGAGCGCGCCTAATACCGGCAACAAGAGAACCGGCAGGAAGGTAATCAGCAGGCCATTAGCAAATGCGCCAATCATCGCACCACGACGGCCACCGGTCGCATTGCCGAAGACCCCAGCCGTTGCACCCGTAAAGAAGTGGGGAACAACGCCAGGTAAAATCAGCACCAGATTAAATTGGCCTAAGAGGAACAACCCGACCAGCCCACCGAGGAAGCTGAATAGGAAGCCGATCAACACCGCATTAGGGGCATAAGGGTAAACCACGGGGCAATCAAGCGCGGGACGTGCATTAGGGACCAAACGCTCAGAAAACCCCGTAAATGCAGGAACGATTTCAGCCAAAATCAAGCGCACGCCTTGCAGAATAATGAACACGCCAGCCGCAAAGGTGATTGCCATAATGATGGAATAAACCAAATAGTTCTGGCCGGCGCTATAGGTGGCTTCGACAAAATCGGAACCTGCGCTCACCGCCATAATCAGGTAAATCACCATCATGGTCAGAGAGATGGAAATGGAACTGTCGCGCAAGAAGCTGAGGTTTTTAGGCAGGTTCATCTCTTCGGTTGAGCGCGATCCTTTACCTACTCGCCCGCCAATCCAACCGGAAAGGATATAGCCTAATGTACCAAAATGACCAAACGCGATATCGTCATTGCCGGTAATTTTCCGCATATAACGCTGCGCCAAGGCAGGAAAAAAGGCCATGACTAAACCGAGCGTCAATGCTCCCGTAAAGACTAATTGCACACCTTCAAATCCGGCAACGGTCAATATAATGCCGATCATACACGCCATATAAAACGTGTGGTGCCCCGTTAAGAATATGTATTTAAGCTTGGTAAAACGTGCCACCACAATATTGGCAACCATGCCGAATGCCATAATTAGCGCAGTCGCAGCGCCATATTTTTCTAATGCAATAGAAACAATTGCCTCATTGTTAGGAATGATGCCCTGTATATTAAAGGCATGTTCAAACATACCTCCCAACGGATTAAGTGAGCTGACAAGAACCCCTGCCCCACCGCCTAAAACAATGAAGCCAAGAATTGTTTTTACGGTTCCTTTCACGACATCGCTGAAAGATTTTTTCTGAGCCAATAAACCGACCAAAGCAATAATCCCGACGAGAACCGCAGGAACTTTCAATATATCAACGATGAACTTCAGCGTTTCTTGGATAAACATATCCGCCTCGCTAATTATCTAAGATAAGTTGTCGATTATTTTATTTATTGAAATAAGCCCGTAGCTTTGTTTCAAGTTCATTAATATCAATAATATTGGTAATAACGATTAGCTGGTTATCTGGAATGCTAGCACTGGCAGCAATATCTTTCGCCATCACAAACAGATCGGCTTCGCTAGGGATCGCCGATGAGAGGTCAGAGTGCTCAACGTCTGCCTCAACACCCATCTTCTTGAGCACTTTTTTGATATTCATTTCCACCATAAAACTGCTGCCTAAACCTGAACCACATATCGCCATAATTTTCATTATTTAATCCTCGGTGAGTTTTTTAAAAACAGAGATCCCACAGGGAGTCCTGTTATTTTTATAGAGTGATTGATTTAAATAAGTATTAAAATTTCTCGATGATGGATTTAATCTCCTCTAGGGTAGCGGCACTATGAATTTTTTTTACCGCATCATCATCTGAGAAAAATTCTGCCAGATGAGAGATTAATTCAATATGGCTATGGCTGTCAGGCGCTGAGAGCATCACGACTAAATTAACCGGATCGTTGTCAGCAGAATGAAATAAAACGTCTTGTTTCACGCTCAGCAATGAAAGTCCTAAAGACTTAGCACCTTCTTCTGGCCTTGCGTGTGGCATCGCAATACCCGGAGCCAAGACATAATAGGGGCCCAGCTTTTCATGTTGCTGATAAATAGCGGCAAGATAATCAGGAGTAATAATACCCTTCTGTAATAACGGCTGCGCACTGAGCCTCACAGCCTCTTGCCACGTATCCACACTGTCGCGAATTTGTATGGTGTCATCAGTTAACCAAGTATTCAGCATTGTCTCTCCTAAGCGGATGACCTCTGTCGATAACCATAGCTGCCAGTCTGTTTGACCGTCGATTATCAGCAAATGGGGTGGTGTAAAGAGACATTACCTTTAAAGATAGCGCTACCAAAAACGCTATCTGTTGGATTTGTGATAGCGCTATCAAAAATAGATGTTTATTCTATGACCAGAGATGACGTACATCTCATAACGCCCATAGCGTGGCAATATCGCTAACAAAGCCCGTAGTAGTTTTATGATTAATCGCTTTTTTTAGCTAAAATAGCGCCATTGCAGCCTAGGCTCCGTTAGGAACAAGCATGCCCATCATTAAAAAACGACGTAGTACCGGCAGAGTCACGCTGGCCGATGTAGCCCGCCATGCCGGTGTTGGTTCAATGACCGTATCGCGTGCTCTACGTACGCCCGATCAGGTTTCGGACAAGCTAAGAGAAAAAATTGAGTCTGCCGTTAGCGAACTGGGCTACGTGCCAAATCTTGCCGCCAGCGCTTTAGCATCTGGGGCTGGACGCACGATTTCGGTGGTGGTTCCCTCGTTTACCGAGGCAGGCTGCGCCCAGATGCTGGCAGGGCTGCAAAGCGTACTACAACCGGCAGGATTCCAGCTGACGCTCTCCGAATCCCAACGTGATGAAGAACGCGAAGCTAGCATGCTAGAAAACCTGCTCTCAGCCAGTCTGGCCGCGGTGGTTTTACTCAGCACCGAGCAAAGCGATAACACCCGTCAGTGGCTGAAAAATGCAGAAATTCCGGTGGTGGAAATCGGTGCCATGCGCGAAGACCCTATCGATATCAATATCGGGATAGATTATGCCGATGCGATGTTTAATCTGACGCGCTATGTCATCGATCGAGGATATGAAAACATTGGTTTGCTGTGTGCGAATCAAGAGCCGTGGATATTTCAGCAGCACCTTCATGGTTGGCATCAGGCGCTGCTACGCAGCCATTTCTCACCACATCGGGTCATTAACGCCGCTGAACCCGCCAATTTTTCCACCGGCGCAAACGTATTACCTGAATTTATTCTGGCTTGGCCGGAAATTGATGCGCTGATTTGCGCGTCTGACGAATTAGCCTGCGGAGTGTTGTATGAATGCCAGAGAAGGCATATTCGCGTGCCAAGTCAGCTAGCCGTGGTGGGTTTCGGCAATCGAGATGTCAGTCAGGTATGTCAGCCGCCGTTAACCACCACAGCCGTACCTTTTAAAGAGATTGGCATTCAGGCTGCCAACGCTCTGTTGGCCCGCCTGAATCAACAGACAACCAAAGCGACGATCCCTGTCAGCTCAGTGCTATGCAAACGGAACAGTTGCTAAGCTGACAGTCTACAGATCGCTACTCTTCGCTTTCGTTCTGCGGCGCATCGCTTTCCGCTTCAGCTTCGCTAGGTGCTTTCGCCGATGGTGTGGTCTTTTGGATACACATCGGCTGATAGTGTTTATCGCTGTTACGCGTCATCCACAGAGAGAGCGCTTTCAGTGAATCAGGAGTGAAGCTGTCGCACTCCGCCGTGATTTCCTCAGGGGTCATCCAGCGAACCGACTCAACTTCTTCTTCCTGTAGCGCAAACGGGCCGTGAGAGACACAGCTAAACAACCCTCCCCACACGCGGCAATTGTCTTGTTCAAAATAGAACATGCCGTGATCGGCAAAGGGAACGCCAGCAATACCGAGCTCTTCTTCTGCTTCTCGGCGCGCTGACTCCAACATATTTTCACCACTTTGCACCACACCACCGGCGGTAGCATCGAGCCATCCTGGGTAAAAATCTTTGTTTTCAGTACGTTTCTGAACTAGGATCTGCCCCATTCCATTGTGAACCACGATATAGGTTGCACGGTGACGCAGACATTGCGCGCGCATCTGCGCGCGAGTTGATTGCGCGATGACATCATTGTTTTCATCAACAATATCAACCCACTCCAACCCGGTGTTGAGCGTTTGTTCCACCATCCTCTGAAACCTTTTTCTTAGCGTACTGCTGTACGCGGTTTGTTCATCGCACCTGCTTTATGTTTCACATCTGTACACGCGACAGCGGTGAAAGCAGATCCTACCGAAAATGCCATAAAATAAAACAATCAGTCGATTGCGACTTCTGCCAGTATCTCTGTACCGTACAGGGCGCAGACTTTTAGGACCCCGTTGTCAAATAACCCAAAACTCGGCACATTTCCGCCTTTGGGTAAGCTAACTGAGCCAGGATTGAAACAGTAGATATCACCACGTTGTTCTGCCACCGGCAGGTGTGTATGTCCGTAGACCAGCACATCTTTTGGACTTAATGGCGGTAACTCAGCAGGATGATAAAGGTGACCATGGGTTAAAAACAATCTTTGATTATCGAGCAAAATTTGCTGCCAAGGCGCCATCATCGGGAATTTCAGCAGCATCTGATCGACTTCACTATCGCAATTGCCGCGAACAGCGATGATCTTGTCAGCAAACTTATTTAGCTGCTCTGCGACCTGCGGCGGATTATAGCCTTCCGGTAGCGGATTTCGTGGGCCGTGATTGAGCACATCCCCCAGAATAATCAGCCATTGGCTTTCGCTTTGTTCAAACAACTCAAGCACGCGCTGGGTCGCGGTGAGAGATCCATGGATATCAGAGGCAAACATCAGCTTCATATACGGTTCTCGTTAAATAAGAATAATCCCTATGGCGTAACAAATGCCCATAGTGTAGCGAATGGCCATAGTGTAACGATGGCTATCGTCGCCCGCCAGCATACAACGCACTGTTTGCCTACTTTTAACCTGATTGGTCCATCGGTTGCTGCTTTTAACGTCGCTTGGCCGCCGATAACGCCAGCCATTGGCACACTGAAGCGCGCTGCCATTGGAAATGCGCATAATCCGCAATACGTTCTGGTACTGGATCTCCTGCCATCACTAAACGATTTAGCATTAAAGCTAAGTCTGTATCCGCAATGCACCACTCTCCGAATAAGTTCTGATGCCCATCAATCAACAACCGTTCAACGCCTGCAATTAGCTTGGCTGCCGCATATTCGCCTTCTAGGCTCAACGCGGGCGGCTTGAGCCCAGCAAAAATAACTTCAGTGGAACGCTCTTGCCGAATTGGCATCAGATCGCTGCGCAGCCACGCTTGGATTTCACGCGCCTTAGCTCTTTTTTGCTTATCTCTTGGATAAAGAGAAGCAAAGTCAGGCGCAGCAAAAACCTCATCAAGATATTCAGTGATAGCTGAAGACTCAGAAAGAGAGAAGTTTTCATGTAATAGCGTCGGCACTCTGCGCGTTAGTGAGAGCTCGGCATATGCCTCCTGCTGGTTCTGGTTCTCGCTCTCAGCTAAGTCAACCGGCTCCAGCTCAAACCTAACGCCCTTTTCTTTTAAAGCGACATAAACAGACATCACATACGGGCTGAAAAAGTGACTATCAGAATACAGCGTAATTTTCGGCTGGCTCATCTTCTCTCCTGTCGGCACTTGGCAATCATTGGGATCTCAGTATTACACGTTTGTGTATTTTTGCAGCGCTGAAGTTATCCCGGTTTAGGTGATATTTCACACTGTCTGAATTATACATTTTTGCAACATCACCGCTTTCGCCACCGAGCCTTTTGGACTATAGTCAGAGAGATAAGCTTCCTCTTACCGCTTGATTTTTCTGGGAGACATCATGATCGACCTGTATTACGCACCAACCCCAAACGGCCATAAAATTACTCTTTTCCTCGAAGAATCTGGCCTTGCCTATCAAATTCATCGCGTCGATATTGGCGCTGGCGATCAGTTTAAACCTGAGTTTTTGGCCATTTCTCCTAACAACAAAATTCCGGCCATCGTAGACCGACAACCCGTAGATGGTGGCGCCCCCCTGAGCCTGTTTGAATCAGGTGAAATACTGCTTTATCTCGCAGAAAAAACCGGCAGATTCATGAGCCAAGAATTACGCTCACGTGCCGCCACGCTACAGTGGTTGTTCTGGCAAGTCGGCGGTTTTGGACCAATGCTTGGGCAAAATCATCACTTCAATCACTACGCGCCTCAGCCCGTTCCCTATGCTATTGAACGATACCAGGTTGAAACTAAACGCCTCTATACCGTTCTCGACAAACAGTTGAAAAAGCATGCCTATGTATCGGGCGATGAATACAGCATCGCAGACATGGCGATTTATCCGTGGGTGGTACCACACGCCCGTCAACGCATTGACTTAGAAGATTTTCCTGCCGTACGTAACTGGTTTGAACGCATCTCCGCCCGTCCTGCAACGAAGAAAGCTTACAGTTTGTCGCAAGACTAATCGACAGAGGCCAGCGCTCATGCTGGCCGCTTCTTCTCTATTATCATCGTTATGCTTTCCCTGTATGCTGAATGCGACATCGCATTTGATAAGGACACCCTATGAGCTTTTTACAGCCTGATGCCATTATTCGTATTAAAAACCTGCGGCTGCGCACTTTCATTGGGATAAAAGAAGAAGAAATCAAGAATAAACAAGACGTTGTTATCAACGTTGTGATCCATTACCCAGCAGAACAGGCGCGGAAAAGCGAGAATATTGCCGACGCGCTTAACTATCGTACGATCACGAAACGCATCATTGCCCACGTTGAGGATAATCGTTTCGCACTGCTGGAAAAATTAACTCAGGATGTCCTCAACATCGCTTGTGAACACCACTGGGTCACCTATGCTGAAGTAGAGGTCGATAAGCTTTACGCCCTGCGCTATGCAGATTCCGTCTCGATGACCATGCGCTACCGTAAAGCGAGTGAATAGCGACATATACCCTAAATAACTCGTGTTATATCAAGGGTGAAGGATAGACATATCCCTGATCTTGGAGAAGGCTTATGCGTATTTTTATCACTGGCGGAACGGGGCTTATCGGCAAACCTCTTTGCCAACGTCTGTTGACGCTGCACCACGAGCTCACGGTTTTAACCCGCGATCCGCAGAAAGCGAGGGAAAAGCTCGGCGATAACGTTCACTACGTAACGTCTTTGGAAGCGCTTTCAACGCTGGACGGCTACGACGCCGTGATTAATCTGGCCGGTGAGCCTATCGCAGATAAACGCTGGACGGAAGAGCAAAAGCAGCGTCTTTGTCATAGCCGTTGGGATATTACCGAGCGTCTTGTTGAACTGATTCATAACAGCGCTACGCCACCTTCTGCGCTGCTATCAGGTTCGGCCGTGGGATATTATGGCAACCAAGGTGAAGCGCTGGTCACCGAAGACGATACCCCGCATCATGAGTTTACCCACGATCTCTGCGCACGCTGGGAAGGCATTGCGTTACAAGCTTCCAGCGACAAAACACGCGTCTGTCTAATGCGTACGGGCATCGTTCTTGCGCCCGACGGCGGCGCATTAAGTAAAATGCTTCCTCTTTTCCGCCTCGGTTTAGGCGGTGAAATGGGCAATGGCCGGCAGTATATGCCGTGGATCCACATTGATGACATGGTCAACGCCATTCTCTATTTGTTGGAGTGCCCAACGCTCAACGGCCCGTTCAACATGACTTCGCCCTATCCCGTTCACAATGAACAATTTATCGCCACATTAGGCGAGATTTTGGGTCGCCCTACGGTGGTCCGTACCCCTGCATTTGCGATAAAAACCCTCATGGGTGAAGCCAGCGTGCTAGTCCTCAGCGGACAGCGAGCTATTCCCAAACGGCTGGAAGAAGCTGGATTTGGGTTCAGGTATTTCGAGTTGGAAGATGCGTTAAGGAATGTGTTGGGGAAGGAGTTTTAGGCGTAAAAATACTTTCTAGAACTCTGAATGGTTTCATCTGCCAAGTGTGTATGCTGCTATTGTGTAAGGTTTCGTTCGCCTTTTCATAACGGCATTCACATATAAACTGAGTTGTAGGCGACCGATGAGGGGCGCCAGCGCGCGCCCCTTCAATCCTCGCGCTTTTATCCGAGATGCTATCTCCGCGCCGGGTCGGCATGCGCCATCCTTGGCGCCTCCTCCCCTAGTAGAAACATCCTGTTTCTACTGCTCTATCTACCAAGACTTAAACCATTAAAAGATGAGAAGGCAAAAAATGTCTTTTGTCTTTTCCCTTTTTTATGTTTAAAGAATGCATTTTAGAGCCGCCAGCAGGGACGCTGGTGGCAGGTTGAGGGCGTACAGGATGTACGCTCCGAAACCGGTCGGCCAAACAACTCGGTGAAAAGCGCGAGAGTCGAGAGGTTGCGCGCCAGCAACCTTTCGTCGGACGCCTACACCAACAGCTTCATAAAAATGCAAATGTTAAGAGGCGTACGAAACCCTTCACAGCGATTACATTAAAGGGTCTGGATGTCATCAGCATACGAAACCTTTCACCTTAGCCATATAAACAATCATTGCCCCCTACTTCATTGCCCCCGACAAAAACTGCTGCAACCGCGTACTCTTCGGGCTGCCAAATACCAACTCCGGTGGCCCCTGTTCTTCAATCACGCCCTGATGCAAAAAGATGACGTGGCTAGAGACATTACGGGCAAAACCCATTTCATGCGTCACAACCACCATCGTTTTTCCTTCCTCGGCCAGTTTTTGCATAATACGCAACACCTCACCAACCAATTCAGGATCGAGCGCAGACGTTGGCTCATCGAACAAAAGCACCTCAGGCTCCATCGCTAATGCACGAGCGATGGACACTCGCTGTTGCTGACCGCCAGAAAGATTAATCGGGTATTTACCTCGCGCCCTTTCATCAATCCCCACTTTTTCCAGATAGCGAATAGCCCGCTCGCGTGCTTCTGATTTACTCAACCCAAGCACTTGGATCGGTGCTTCCATCACGTTTTCCAACACCGTCATGTGACTCCACAAATTGAAATGCTGGAATACCATCGTCAAACGCGTACGCAGCAAGCGTAATTGCTTTTTATCACCCACTTTTAATTGACCGTCAGTATCTCTTACTAAGCCGATATCAGTACCGTTGATAGCAATCGATCCTTCGCTCGGTTTTTCCAGAAAATTAATACAGCGCAAAAATGTGCTTTTCCCCGATCCGGAAGATCCGATGATGCTAATCACATCGCCTGCCTGAGCGGTCAGTGACACGCCTTTAAGCACTTCATGATCGCCATAGCGTTTATGCAATTCGATAACGTTAAGTTTTGTTGGATTCATAAACGGCAGCTCAGTGAGTTAACGAAGGATTCACGTGCGCCATCCAGCGTTTTTCCGCTTTACGAAACAGCCGAATGAGCACATAAGAGATGGTCAGATACAGCACTGCGGCAATACCGAATGCGGTAAATGGCTGATAGGTTGCAGAATTGATATCCCGTGCGACCTTGAGCAGATCGGGCACCGTGGCAGTGAACGCCAACGCCGTTGAATGCAGCATCAGGATGACTTCATTGCTGTACGCCGGTAACGCCGTGCGTAATGCCGATGGCAAAATGATGCAGCGGTAAAGTTTAAAGCGCGAAAACCCATAAGCATTAGCGGCTTCGATTTCCCCATGCGGCACCGCACGGATCGCTCCGGCAAAAATTTCCGTGGTATAGGCGCAGGTATTCAAGGTTAATGCCAGCAGCGTACAGTTAAGCCCGCTGCGGAAAAACGCGTTCAGCAGCTCGGTTCCTTTCACAATCTCCAGCGTGTACATGCCTGAATAAAATACCAACAGCTGAACGTACAGCGGCGTTCCGCGAAATATCCATGTGAAACACCAAACCGGCGTTGAAACCCAACGATTCGGAGAGACTCGCGCCACGGAAAGCAAGACGGCAAGTATGCCCCCCATCACCACCGAGGCAATCAGCAACCACAGCGTGATGGCTATCCCTGTAAAACGAAAACCGTCGGTCCAGAGCAATGATTTCCAATACTCATGAATAATCTCGTTCATAGCTCGGCCCTTCTCACGCCCGCTGAATAACGTTTCTCGAGCAGCAACAGCACGCCGTTCGATAGCGTGGTAAATAGCAGATAGATCACGCCAGCCACAATAGCGAAGTAAAACGGCTGCCAAGTTCCCTTGCCTGCAATCTGAGTGGCCTTGACCAAATCATCTAAGCCAAGCAATGAAACCAACGCCGTCGCTTTGAGGATCACCTGCCAGTTATTACCAATCCCCGGCAGGGCATATCTCATCATCGCGGGAAACAAAATACGCCGGAAAATCTTGCTGCTGGAAAAGCCGAGGGAGGTGGCCGCCTCTATCTGACCTTTTGGCACCGCCATAAATGCGCCGCGAAAAGTCTCGGTAAAATAGGCACCATAAATAAACCCCAGCGTGATCACTCCGGCAACCAACGGATCGATATTAAACTGCGACCAGCCTAATAAATCGGTCAGCTGATTTAACATCATCTGTAGGCCGTAGAAGATCAGCAGCATTAGCACCAGATCGGGAACGCCGCGGATCAGCGTGGTATAACCTTCAAAAATCGTCGCAAGAACGGGTGAACGAGAGAGTTTAGCGGCGGCCCCAATTAAACCGATTGCAACGGCAAGCAGCACCGAGCTCACGGCCAGTTCCAGCGTAACGAGGGCACCATTAAGAATTAGTTGGGAGTAGCCTTGTAGCATTATTCAACCTGCCATTTCATAGCGTACCACTTAACTCACAGGCACCCGCCTCAACACGGTGAGTGCCTGACCTCGGATTAACCGCCGTAAACGTTAAAATCAAAATACTTTTTGGCGAACTTATCGTAAGTGCCATCTTTACGCATTGAATCGAACGCTTTATCCAAGGCAACTTTCAAATCAGTTTCATCTTTACGTAATCCCATTCCGGTACCCACGCCAAAAATAGCGTTATCTTTTACCGAAGGCCCCGCAAATGCATAATCCTTACCGGCTGGCTGCTTCAAGAAGCCTTCGCTCGCAGCAACTTCATCCTGAAATGCGGCATCAATTCGGCCCGCGGCTAAGTCAGCGTAGATTAAATCCTGATTTTGATAAGGCACCACGTCAACGCCTTGCGGACGCCAATGCTGGTTGGCATAGGTTTCTTGCGTTGAGCCTTGCAATACGCCTACATGCTTACCTTTAAGAGATTCCAAGGTAGGCTGAATCGGCGACCCTTTTGCTGCCACGAGGCGAGAATCTGCCGCGTAGAGCTTTTCAGTGAAAGCGATTTCTTTCTGGCGTTTTTCGGTAATCGACAGGGAGGAAATGATGGTGTCAATTTTCTTGGCTTTCAGTGAAGGGATCAGCGCGTCAAAATCGCTCTCCACGAAAGTACATTGAGTATTGATTCGTTTGCACAGCTCTTTAGCCAAATCAATATCAAACCCAACGAGCTGACCTTGCGGATTTTTAGAGGAAAACGGTGCATAGGTTGGATCGGTACCCACACGGATATGATCGGGAACCGCAGCAAACACGCTGGAAGAACCTACCATCGCCAAAAACAGAGATACCGCTAGGACATGCTTCTTCATACTTTACCCTCAAGAAAACGGTTTATGGTCGTGATGTTTTTGTGTTGACTGCATCGCAGTGAGGCAGCGTGTCGAACTCAATGGTTAGACTTAAAATTGTTATAGGCTTGCAAGCGAGGCGTGCACCGGAATCTTTAGCAGGTTTCATGCCATACCGCATTTCACGGCGAAACGTTCAGCACGAATGACGCTGAGAATACGCAGCACAACGCGACACAACCGTCTTCAGAGGAGTGAGCTACTCTGCCTCGCTTTAGCAAAGATAGAGCAGCAATAGCAAAACGACAGGTTCAGGAGAGGGAAAAGCAGACTTTATGCACCAAAGGTGATCAATGTTGCAAAAATGCACTAATGTTGCACGAGTGTTACTATTATTTATGCCCACCGCCCCAGCGGGTGAACAGATCTTCAGGCATTTCAATATCAAACTGATCGATAACACGATTGACGGTTTGATCGATAATATCTTGCAGCGTTTGCGGGCGATGATAAAACGCGGGGACCGGTGGCATAACAATGGCCCCCAATTCGGCAGCGGTCGTCATCATTCTCAAATGCCCCAGATGCAACGGCGTTTCTCGCACACAAAGCACTAAGCGACGATGCTCTTTCAACACCACGTCGGCGGCACGGGTTAGCAGATTGTCCGTATAACTATGAACAATGCCCGACAAGGTTTTCATTGAACAAGGCAAAATAACCATACCCGCCGTTTTGAACGATCCTGAGGAAACGCTGGCGGCAATATCACGCGAATCGTGAACCACATCGGCTAAGCTCTGCACATCTCGCAGTTGCAGGTCGGTTTCCAACGCCAACGTCTGGCGAGCAGCATTACTCATGATAAGGTGAGTTTCGATATCAGGTACACTCTGTAGCACTTCTAGCAAGCGTACACCGTAGATTGCACCGCTGGCACCAGAGATACCAATAATTAAACGTTTCATGAGTGTTGGCCTACTTTTGCAGATTTAATCAGGCATTCGGCAGGAATGCCAAACAGCGTGTGTAACCGTCGGATCATCGGTAACGTTAAATTACGTTTACGATTTAATACTTCGTACACTCGATTTGGGTTGCCAATCGCCGCAGTCAGATCGCGAACTGTCAAACCAGATTGCTCCATGCGAAACTTGATTGCTTCAACAGGATCGGGAAGATCAACTGGAAAATGTTTAGACTCATATGCTTCTATCAGAGTAAGCATAACTTCAAAACTATCCCCTTCAGGCGTGTTCGGTTTTGGAGGATTATCAAAAAGGGGCGATACCTCTTTCAACGCAGCTTTGTAATCTTGTTCATTACGGATGGGGCGAATATTCATCTACCACTCCATTTCTACACTGTTAGCATCAACTGCATCATATTGCCGATGTGTACCGATAAATTTGATATAAATTGACTGGTACTAATAGGCAATCGCAACGACTAAACGATATTCATTCCCTTTAATATTGAAAACAACTCGGCGACCTTTCAGTACGCTGGCCGTCGAATAGAGGCGCTTAATATCACTTGGCATTGTCCATTCAGCGTTTTTTACCTCATCAATCCATGACCTTAACGGCTGCTCGACCTCAGGATACCGTTCCCAAAACGATTTTAAACACCCTATTGCGATTATCCGCATTATAACTTCCATGATGTCCCATTTTAGGACAAGTGAATTATATCCCATATTGGGACTATAACAAGGCAAAAAAAAGCCCGCATGATGAAAATCTACTTCAACGTAAATTTCTTCATGCGAGGCATTAGTGTATTTGTAATTTATGGGCCAGCTATCGCGCTGTCAATGCAAGTAAATGCGAGCAGCAACTAAGAATCTGATGCAAAACCCTAACTCTACTTACAGCAGCAATTACCCTTCGTTATGCATCTCAAGATTCTCTGCTTCTTCCTGACCGCGCATCGCTTTTGCATCATCGCTGCGCAGGGACTGCAGGTAATCCAGATAGCCCTGATCCACATCTTTCGTCACGTAAATCCCGTTAAATACCGAGCATTCAAACTGTTCGATATCGGGATTTTCTTCACGTACTGCTTCGATCAGATCGTCGAGATCTTGGAAAATCAAACCATCAGCACCGATGATTTTGGCAATTTCATTCACTTCGCGGCCATGCGCAATCAGCTCATTCGCATTTGGCATATCAATGCCGTACACGTTAGGGAAACGGATTTCAGGTGCAGCAGAAGCTAAATAAACTTTTTTCGCCCCTGCTTCACGCGCCATTTCCATAATTTGCTGTGATGTGGTGCCGCGCACGATCGAGTCATCAACCAAAAGCACGTTTTTATCACGGAACTCTGCGCGGTTCGCATTCAGTTTGCGGCGCACAGATTTGCGGCGCTCCTGCTGACCCGGCATGATAAACGTACGCCCTACGTAGCGGTTTTTTACAAACCCTTGGCGATATGGCTTATCCAGAATACGTGCAATCTCCAACGCGATATCACACGACGTTTCAGGAATGGGAATCACCACGTCGATGTCCAGATCTTCCCACTCACGGGCGATTTTCGCGCCTAATTTCTGCCCCATGCGCACACGAGCGCTGTAGACAGAAATTTTGTCGATAAAGGAGTCTGGGCGAGCAAAATAAACGTACTCAAACAGGCAGGGATTACTCTTCGGATTATCTGCACACTGGCGGGTAAACAGCTGCCCTTTTTCAGTGACATAAATCGCTTCACCCGGCGCCACGTCACGGATGAACTCAAAGCCCAAGGTATCCAAAGCTACGCTCTCAGAAGCCACCATGTACTCAACACGGCCATCTTCTAAATCACGCTTACCAATCACCAAGGGACGAATGCCGTTAGGATCGCGGAAAGCAACCATACCGTGACCGATGATCATCAGCACGCAGGCGTAAGCTCCGCGGATCTGCTGGTGCGTCGCCGCCACGGCAGCAAACACGTTATCGGACTCCAGCGGATAGTGGTCAAAACGATCCAGCTCGTGAGCAAAGATATTCAGCAGAATTTCAGAATCAGACGTGGTATTGACGTGGCGACGCGCACGCTCAAACAGTTTCTGCTTAAGTTCGTGCGCGTTGGTCAGATTACCATTGTGCGCCAAAGTAATACCGAATGGGGAGTTGACATAAAACGGCTGCGCCTCGGATGCGCTGGAGCTGCCTGCCGTTGGATAACGCACGTGGCCGATACCCATATTGCCCTGCAGGCGTAACATATGCCGTGCTTCAAAAACATCTTTCACCAAACCGTTCGCCTTACGCAAACGGAAGCCATTATTGGCATCAATAGTGACAATGCCTGCGGCATCTTGTCCACGGTGCTGAAGCACCATTAACGCATCATAAATCGACTGGTTTACCGGTGTAAAACCGGCGATACCGACAATACCGCACATGTTGTCATTTCCTCATCAGCGTTACCGGAGCGGGAGCGGAATAGAAGGCAAATGCTCCGGTATGAAACTCGACGTGCTCTGCAGGTAGTCAAAGAACCACCTGATGATATAACTGAACTGTGGGATGAGCTGTGACTGTTTCCAGTCAGCACTTTGTGCCATCGAGGTAAAGGTATCCAAAAAGAACAGAATCGCTGAAACAATCAGCACCCCACGCAGCGCACCAAAACAGATGCCCAGCACGCGGTCGGTTCCGCTCAATCCGGTTCGCTCTACCAGCGAACCAATCACATAGTTAACAATGGCGCCGACAATCAACGTTGCAACGAATAGGATTGCAATCGCGATGCCGTTACGCACCAGCGCATCTTCGAAACGAGTGAAGTAGACAGCGAGATAGGTGTAGAAATGGCTGGCGACAAAGAATGCTGCCCCCCACGTAACCAGTGACAACGCTTCTCGCACAAATCCTCGGATCAGGCTCACTAACGCCGAAAATCCGATGATGCCAATAATGACCCAATCAATCCAAACCATGACTATTCCAATTCAAGAATTGCCTCGGCATCCAGTTCGCGGCGAATTCTAACAGAAAAAGAAAACGTTTGCGTAGAGGATTTCCCTTCCTGTTCGCAAATTTTATTCTCATAAAAATTTGACACAGATTCAGCCAGTATCCTCGGCTAAACCAACGCCCAAATGTATCAATCCAAATAGAACAACAGCCCTGCTCTCATTGCTGGGAACAAAGCTGCTGTAAAATCGAACACAATTCATTGTTTAGATGAATTGACGTTCTGAACGCCTATTAACCGCTATTTGCCGCTATAGCTGCGCACCTGACCATTCAAGCCACTAATGCTATTAAGTTCAGGTAAAGCAGACTGTAGTTTTTGTTTAGAGGCATCTGGCCCTACAAACAGACGAGTGATTTCGCCCTGAACCGGCGACGCCGGCACCGTATAAGCACGGTAACCAGACAACCGCAGCTTAGCCACAATCTCGCTCGCTTTAGACGCATTACGTAATGCCCCCAGCTGTACCACATATGCTTGTCCCGCCGGTGCTTTTTCCTCCGGCACCGCAGCTGGCTTGGCTTGCTCTACTGGCTTAGGCTGTTCGACCGGTTTTGGTTGCTCAACCGGCTTCGGCTGTTCAACGGGTTTCTCGACCGGTTTAGGCTTCGCTTCTACCATTTTCGGCGGTTCGACTGGCTTTGGCTTCTCAACAGGTTTCTTCACCGGTTTTGGCTGTTCAACAGGTTTATTTTCCACCGGTTTACTTTCAACCGGCTTCAGCTCAACCATATCTCCACGCCCTTGGTGGGTATTAGGCGAAACCGCCGTGCTTGCGCCTTCACGGTCTTGAGTCGGCACATTGCCATTATCCATCGGCGTCTGAGCATTCGCGCCTTCCTGCGGTATCTGAGGCGTTTCACTCAGCGGCTGAGTTACCGGAGGAATAACGTCAGTAGGATCATCCTCACCTGGCTTTGGCACCAGCGGAATAGCAGCAAACTCATCCTGATAATGTTTTTTCTGCCCGTCTAACAGTCCGGGCAAAACGATTACGCCCAGCGCAACGATAATGACCGTGCCAACCAGTCGATTCTGAAACTTACTTGCCACTCGCTCTCTCCGTTTCTAATGATGCTTTTCTAATACCGCCATAACATGCGCAACGGTATGGAATGAGCCACAAACAATCACGATATCCTGCGGAGCTGCATCGAGCATCGCTTTTCGCCATGCACTTTCGACGTCGGTAAACACGTTTGGTTCATCCAGATGTTCAGCCAAACGCTCTGCTGGTGCACCACGCGGCCCTTCCAGCGGCGCACAGTACCAATCATCGATCAGCGGTTTTAAACATGCCAGCGTGCCCGCAATATCTTTATCTTCCAACATTCCCACAACGGCACGTACGCGCCGTGGCTGCGTAGCCGGGCGCTGTTCTAACAACTGCTGCAAACGGCCCGCTAAATAACCTGCCGCATGAGGGTTATGTGCCACATCCAAAATCAGCAAAGGCTGCTCGCTGACAATTTGGAATCGGCCAGGTAACTGTGCGGTTTCAAGCCCTTGGCGAATCGCCGCTTCATCGACTTTAAGATCACAATGACGCAGCGCAGCCAGCGCGGTAGCGGCATTAGGCAATGGTACTTTCGGTAGTGGAAGATGCGACCACGTGGTGTCTGCATCCTGCCATTGCCAGTCGTGTTGGGTAGCGCTGAAGTTCCAGTCGTGACCACGGCGATAAAGCTGCGCACCCTTTTCTGCGGCAACCTCAGCAATGGTCAGCGGCATATCAGGCTCGCCCACAATCGCCGGAATACCGGCACGGAAAATACCGGCTTTTTCACGCCCAATACTTTCACGATCTGGCCCCAGCCAGTCGGTATGGTCCAGCGCGATACTGGTCACCATCGCTACGCTCGGGTCAACAATGTTTGTGGCATCTAAACGACCACCGAGGCCGACTTCCAAGATCACCACGTCCAGCGCTGACTGTTTAAACAGCTGCAAGGCCGAAAGCGTGCCATATTCGAAATAGGTCAGAGAGATATCGCCGCGCCCTGCTTCTAAGGTCGCAAACGAGCGACAGTGGTCAGCTTCACTGAGTTCTTCGCCCTGAATGCGTACCCGCTCGGTGTAGCGCAGCAGATGCGGGGAGCTGTATACGCCCACACGAAAGCCGGCGGCTATCAGGATAGATTCTAAGGTTCGGCAGGTGGTGCCTTTGCCATTGGTACCGGCAACGGTAAATACGGTAGGCGCAGGTTTGAGCAGGTCGAGATTTTCAGCGACGCGTTTGACGCGATCCAGTCCTAGCTCAATCGTTTTACTGTGCAGGTGTTCTAGATAATGCAGCCATTCGTTCAAGGTCGAGGTGGCTTGGGGGATTGGGAGATTGTTCATAGTCATTGATCGTTCATGAGTCCCGTTCAAACCGGTTCAAGAAGTCAACAAAGCCCCGAATGGGGCTATGATATAAGACTGCTATACCCGTATGACGACAGGCTGCATACACATCGGCTAAGCTATTTTCCCTAGATACATCACGCAAAGTACATCACGCTAGATGCCCTAGGTATCTACACATTAGCCAACTTTCTGCAACCCGAATTGTGAGGGTATACAACCAGATGAGGAGAAAGACTTAGTCTTGAGTCTCGCCTTCAACAGGGATTTCGCGAACGACTTCACTGCTGACAGGTTCTGGTTGCCCTGTCATTTTAGCCACAAGGCTTGCCAATTTGTCGCGCATTTCTGGACGACGGACGATCATATCGATCGCACCTTTCTCGATCAGGAACTCACTGCGTTGGAAGCCTGCTGGCAATTTCTCACGCACGGTCTGCTCGATAACGCGAGGGCCGGCAAAGCCGATCAGCGCTTTTGGCTCGGCGACGTTAATGTCACCCAGCATCGCCAAACTTGCAGAAACACCCCCCATGGTGGGGTCAGTCAATACCGAGATATAAGGTAGACCGCGTTCTTGCAACTTAGCCAGTGCAGCACTGGTTTTTGCCATCTGCATCAGAGACATCAATGCTTCCTGCATGCGAGCACCGCCGCTGGCAGAGAAACAAATCAGCGCACAGTTATCTTCCAGCGCCTGCTCAACCGCACGAACGAAGCGCGCACCGACTACAGAAGCCATTGAACCACCCATGAAGGCAAATTCAAATGACGCCGCAACGACAGGCATACCTTTCAGAGTGCCTTTCATCACAACCAACGCGTCTTTTTCACCGGTTTCTTTCTGCGCCGCAGAGATGCGATCTTTGTATTTTTTGGAGTCCTTAAACTTAAGAATATCCTTCGGCTCCAGCTCGCTTCCCAGCTCAACCTCACTGCCTTCGTCCAGCAGAGTATGCAAACGCATACGTGCTGACATACGCATGTGGTGATCGCATTTTGGGCAAACGTCTAGATTACGCTCCAGCTCGGCACGATAAAGTACCTGACCGCAGCTGTCGCATTTGGTCCAGACACCTTCAGGAATGCTCGCCTTACGGGTTTGCGTGATATTACTTTTGTTAAGAATTCGTTCAATCCAGCTCATCGATGACCTTTCTGTTTGAACCTGGCGAAATGCCAGTCCTCTGTTCATGCCATTATGTAACGTTGTCGCTATAGTCTTTAAAATCACCGTAGCCAATTGGCCGTGGGATCAAAATGCTCAAGACTATACCCTATCTATTCCTTGGTGCAGGAAGGTGAAGCCCGCGGATCCCAATGAGCTGACATCGCTCAGTGATTCGGGAAAACGCGTACGGCCAACACATCTGCAACGTGAAAGATGACGGATATACCAGCAGGAACAGACCATAAATGCCGTTCATTAAACCACAACGGTTCGACTCTGTGGATAAAAAACTGGTCGAACCGCGTGGAGTTTACATTTATTGAACACTCTGGGTGAACAATAAACACAATTTATTTCTCAACTGTGACAGCGACCTATCCGTTAGAGGCTGATTTTTTTGCTGCACGCTTGTGACGCCATACTTCGATCACACCCGGCAGAATAGAGAGCACAATAATCGCGACGATCAGCAGTTTCAAGTTTTCCTGCACCACTGGCACATTCCCGAACAGATAGCCCGCGTAGGTAAATAACAGAACCCACAGCAATGCACCAACCACGTTGAATATCGCAAAGTGGCGATAGGACATATGCCCCATACCCGCAACAAACGGCGCAAAAGTACGCACGATAGGAACAAATCGCGCCAAGATGATGGTTTTCCCGCCATGCTTATCATAGAACGCATGGGTTTTATCCAGATAGCTACGACGGAAAATCTTGGAGTTTGGGTTACTAAACAACTTCTCACCAAACAAACGACCGATGGTGTAGTTCACCGCATCACCAATAATGGCTGCGGCGATCATTAACGCTACCATGGTATGTACGTTGAGATCGTTCGTTGGCAACGCCGCCAGCGCTCCCGCCACAAACAGCAAAGAATCTCCCGGCAAGAATGGCGTCACCACCAAACCCGTCTCGCAGAATAGGATCAAGAACAGAATGGCATAAACCCACACGCCATACTGCGCAACCAACTCGGCCAGATGCACGTCAATGTGCAGAATAAAATCGATTACCCAGTGAATGTATTCCATGGCACTTCACTCTCCAAATAACGCTGGCGGCATCCACCAGCCAAAAAATGGGCCGCAAAAGACTAATCCGCTAAAAACAGCGGCCCCATCGAAACCTTAGGCAAACCAAAGTGTTCAGGATAATCGACAGAGACCAGATACAACCCGGCCGCTTTCGCCGTCGCCGCTGCCAGCTTGCGATCTTTCGCCGCCAGCAGTTCAGCCATCCAGCTTTCAGGTTGATTGCCACAGCCAATTTCCATCAGGCTACCCACGATATTACGCACCATATGATGGACAAAGGCATTGGCTTTGATATCAACAATCACGTAATCACCTAAACGCGTCACCTTTAGGTGCGACACATTACGCCACGGCGTTCGTGACTGACACTGTGAGGCACGAAATGACGTGAAGTCATTTTCGCCCAGCAATGCCTGCCCTGCTCGCTCCATCCGTTCCGCGTCTAAATGATGGTAAAAATGCGTCAGACCGCTTTGTAAAACGGCCTGACGGTAGCGATGATTGTAGATGACATAGCGATAACGGCGAGCCGTAGCGCTAAAACGTGCATGAAAATCTTCGCTGACGCTTTTTACCCAACGTACCGCAATATCTTTTGGCATATGGGTGTTCACACCCATCGTCCACGCCGCATCTTTACGCGCAACATGCGTTTCGAAATGCACAACTTGCCCTGTGGCATGAACGCCCGCATCGGTTCGGCCCGCGCAAGATACCGTGATCGGCTCACAGGCGACCTTACTCAACGCTTTTTCAAGGCATTCCTGCACGCTCGGCGCATCAAGCTGACGCTGCCATCCTGCGTATTGGCTACCGTCATACTCAATACCGAGCGCAATTTTATACACCGGTTTGGCAGGCAGGGCCTCTGGCTCTGCCGCTGCTATATCTGCATCCACACCGGATAACGACACATCAGACATTAGTACATGTACTCCTGAATCAGGCGCTCCGCAGTTTCGATAGCCATCAAAGCACCACCAAAACGCACGTTATCCGCGACCGACCAGAACTGAACCACATCAGGTGAACCGTAGTCATTACGCACACAGCCGATGCTCAGCAGCGGATTACCCGATGCGTCGCCCACCTGCGTTGGATAATCATTCTCTTCGCTCAGCTCGATGTTGTCTAAACGGCCAAACACATCGCGGGCTTCTTCAGAAGATACCGGACGCAGCGTTTCGAGATGCACGGTTTGCGCATGACCATAAAATACTGGAGACTGGATCACGCTAACCGACATTGGCAGGCTTTCATCTTGTAAAATTTTACGCACCTGATCGACCATGCGACGCTCTTCACGTACGCTGCCTTGTGTGTCAGCCACCAGCGGTAACAGGTTAAATGCCAGCTGTTTCTGGAATAAGCCAGGTTCGAAAGGAATGCCGTTTAGCAAACGAGCACTTTGACCCGCGAGATCATCAACCGCCGCTTTACCATGAGCCGAAGCAGACAGTAGGCTGGTAACGTGAATGCGAGACAGACCGGCTTCGTCGGTCAACGGACGAATCGCCGTCAACAATTGGCTCACTAGGCTATCAGCGACAACCACGATATTACGGTTACGATATTCAGACAGCGCTTGTGGATTCACACTTGGTACCACGAGCGGAACATCAGGTTCCATAGCAAACGCATCGCTGCTATCAATCACTAAACAGCCCGCATTTCCGGCTTCTTCCGCATAGCGCAAAGACGCTTCGGTTCCTGCGACGAAGAATGCCAGCTGTACCTGTGACCAATCAAACTCGGCCGCGTTTTCTACCAGAATTTGCTTGCCGTTAAAGCGCACAGATTCACCTGCGCTGCGCTCGCTAGCCAGAGGGAATAATTCTCCTACCGGGAATTCACGTTCCGCCAACTGTTCCATCAGTGCGCTACCTACCGCACCGGTCGCTCCTAACAAGGCGATATTCCAGCCGTCAGTCATGTTCTTCTCCAAAAGCAAAAATACAGAGCGCCCGACATCACTTGATAAAGTAAAACGGGCGCTGGAAAACAAAACGTTTAGTCACTATGAACCAGACCCCCTCCCAACCTCCCCCTTCACAGGGGGAGGGGCGGATCCAAGCCAATGATCGATTTAGATCGTCTCTCTTACTCTCTCCTTCATTATGGAAAAAGTAGAACAGAGATCTCATTCGATAAACTCGATCAGCCCCCTCCCCTGACAAGGGGAGGGTTGGGGTGGGGTCATCTCTCCCATCTCAAAAATGGATAAGAGCTAAGCCACACTCACTAGATTAATTCGGCGCTAAACCCCAGCGCATTCAATAGCTCAACGCTCGCATTGTCGTCACATTTCACGCATAACGAAGACCATTCACGGCGCTCCTGATAATGCTTACGCAGGCGGTCAAACTCACCGGCCTGTCCTGCAACACGACGCAGCGGCGCATCGTCGCGGCGCACATCATACACTAGATGCATCAGACGTTTGAGCTTTGCCTGATCCAGCGCGCCATGAACGGTTACGCTCGCCATTTCTGGCACCGGTAACAGTTCGCTTAACGCAACGTGCTGCGGCTGCCCAATGAACTCACTGTAGGCTTCAAAGACCTGGGTTGTGCCGCGCGCTTTGCCTTCTAAACTATAACCGGCAATATGCGGCGTACCGATATCAACTAAATCCAGCAACGCTAAAGAAAGCTCCGGCTCAGGTTCCCACACGTCTAGGATCACGCTCAGTTTTTTGCCGTTTTTCAACGCGGTTAGCAAAGCCGCATTATCAACAATCGGGCCACGCGCCGCATTAATCAAAATGCGATTTTCAGGCAATGCCGCCAGCAGATCAGCATCGACCAGATGCAGCGTTTTGTCGTCACCCGTTTTATTCAACGGCGTGTGGAAAGTCAGAATATCAGCATCCTGAACCAATTTTTCCAGCGGGTAGAACGTTTCGGCATCGCCCTTAGCCGCACGTGGTGGATCGCAAAGCAACGTTTGCACGCCTAATGCTCGCAGGCGACGATTCAAACGCGAACCCACGTTCCCCACGCCAACGATACCGACGGTTTTTTCACGCAGGTCGAAACCATCGCGCTCGGCCAGCATCATCAAAGCAGAAAAAACATACTCCACGACGGCAATGGCATTACAGCCTGGCGCCGCAGAAAAACCAATATCGTTATCACTCAACCATTTATCATCAACGTGATCGGTGCCCGCAGTGGCGGTGCCGACAAAGCGAACGCTGGTGCCACTCAGTAATTCAGCATTCACCTTAGTGACCGAACGCACCATCAGCGCATCCGCACCGACCAACGCCTCGGCAGGCAATGGGCGCCCGCGTACTGCCTGTACATCTCCCAAGCGACTGAAGAGTTCACCCGCATAAGGCATATTTTCATCGACCAGAATTTTCACGTAATTCTCCCGCCGGCGCAGTGCGCTGCGTAAATAAGAAAATGATTGAAGCGCTATTTTGCCACCAAATAGAGGTGGAGCCCAAATAAGTCCGCACGCTTTCATTGATTAACTGAGATTAACTGACTTTCCGATATCGTTCGGGCGTTGTGCCTGAGATTTGCTGGAACATTACAATAAACGCCGAAGACGAGCTGTATCCCACCTCCAACGCGACTTCTTGCACGGTTTTCCCCTGCTCAAGCAAAGGCAAAGCGTGTAGAAAACGCAGCCGCTGGCGCCATTCGCTAAATGACATACCCAACTCATTCTGACAGCGGCGCGAGAGCGTGCGCTCGGTGGTATATACCCGCTGCGCCCAAACGCTGAGCGGCGTGTTATCTGACGGACAGCTTTCCAATACACGTAACACCGGCGCTAAAAATTTGTCCTGTGAGGTCGGCAAATAGGTTTCATGCACCGGCGCTCGTTTCAGTTGATCCACCAAGACTCGGCAAAGGCGTATGTCCTCACGGGATTCCGGCAAAATCAGATCGCGCTCAAAGCAATCATCCACAATGGCATTAAACAGGGGACTCACATTAAGCAAACAGGCCTGCGGAGGGAGGTCTTGGCACAGTCGAGCACTAATATTGATGGTACGAAACTGTGACAGTTTGCGGTTATAGCTTGAATGTTCAATGCCAACCGGCAGCCAAACGGCAAATTTCGACGGCGCGAGAAAACGCTGGTCGCCAACGTTCAGTGCCAATACGCCGGTTCTAATGTAAATAAGCTGCCCCCACGGATGACTGTGTGGCAGATATTCGGTATCCGCATTGACCTCTTCACAGCGGAAAAACAGATTGCGTACCGAGCTCACCTCGGAGGTCGGAAATGTGCGCTGCTGAGCCATAACGCCTTGCCCCAATCACAGTAAGTGATAATTCAGTTTGTCTGGATTTCATTAAATTTTGTCTGGTTATCACTATATCTAATAAACCAGACACGCGTAAACTAACGCTCGTCGCCACTGTTGTCGACAATAATGTTTTGAGAAGAAATATCATGAATGCACTGTTTCCACTTTTTGCCGTACTGATTTGGTCAATCAACGCCATTGTCAGTAAGGTTTCAGCTGGTGCTATCGATCCAGCGGCCATCTCATTTTATCGTTGGGTGTTAGCGCTGATAGTACTGACGCCTTTTGTGCTGCCCGGCGTGATTCGCAACCGAAAGGCCATTCGACCACATCTCGGAAAACTACTGATTCTGGGGTTGCTCGGCATGGTGCTGTATCAAAGCTTGGCCTATTACGCCGCACACAGCGTCAGCGCTTTGTTTATGGGCATTTTAAGCTCCCTTATCCCGTTGTTAACGGTGCTGATCAGCATTTGGCTGCTACGTATTGTGCCCACGGTCGGTATCGCATTGGGTAGCGTGATGTCATTCTTTGGCCTCGTGTGGCTGGTGAGCGGAGGTAATCCGCAACAGTTGCTGACTCACGGCATTGGTTCTGGTGAGCTGATGATGTTTGCGGCATCGGCTTCTTACGCGCTTTACGGCGTGTTAACCAAACGCTGGAATATCAATTTACCCAACTGGCAGTCGCTCTATATTCAGATCGTCTTTGGCGTGTTGTTACTAATTCCTAACTTCATACTGACCGACAACGTCAGTTTGAACGCACAAAATATTCCATTGGTTCTGTTTGCTGGTATTCCTGCTTCGATTATTGCGCCTTTCCTGTGGATCCAAGGCGTCGTGCGATTAGGTGCCAACAAAGCCTCTATCTTTATGAACCTCACGCCGGTGTTCACCGCCATCATCGCGGTATCGTTCCTGCACGAGCAACTGCACAGCTATCACCTGATTGGCGGCGGTATTGCTTTGCTCGGTGTGGTGGTCGCACAGCGCCTACGTACTCCGCTAACGCGTAAAAAAAAGCCTGAAAGCGTGAAGAACACAGAGAAGGAAGTTTGCTCGTCGGCTGATTAACCTAAGTGTTACTTTGTTTAGATTTAGCACGGTGAAAAGTTTCGCGCGCCGATCGAATATGCTGGTATTGGTGAAAGGTTTCGTACGCCAATCGAATATGCCGCTACTGGTGAAAGGTTTCGCACGCCAATCAGCAAATACATTTCTATGAAACCACTGGCGTAGGCGTCCGATGAGAGTCCCGTTGCGCGGGGACTCTCAACTCGCGCGCTTTTGACTGAGCCGTTTGGCCGACCGGTCTCGGAG
This sequence comes from Hafnia sp. CBA7124, assembly GCF_002355555.1. NCBI lineage: Bacteria > Pseudomonadati > Pseudomonadota > Gammaproteobacteria > Enterobacterales > Hafniaceae > Hafnia > Hafnia sp. CBA7124. The sequence goes on from NZ_AP017469.1 coordinate 2,977,187, forward strand.
CGCACGTCCTGTGCGCCCTCAACCTGCCACCAGCATCCCTGCTGGCGGCTCTAAAATGCGTTCTTTCAACAGGAAAAGACAAAAGGCCTTTTTGTCTTCTCATCTTTTAATAGTTTAAGTTTTGGTAGTGCGAGCCACCGGTACAGGGATGTACCGGTGGAGTTTGGGGCGCCCGGGATGGGCGATACCAAACCGGAGCGGAGATGGCGTCTCGGATAAAAGCGCGCGGGTGTTGGGTGCGCGCGCTGGCGCACCCGACTCGGACGCCTTCACTAAGTTTGCATGTGAATACCGTTGCTGATAGGCGGTCGAAATCTTACACCGTAAGCTCATAGATGATCAGCGGTCGAAACCTTACACCCATTTAGCCATAAATCTGGCGGTCGAAACCTTACATCTATCCAGCATACGAAACCCTACTCCCCCACTAAAGCCCCGCCCACCACATCCTCATTTTAATCCCCCAGCGGCTACTCCATCCACTCGTGCTGCTGACCATGTTGCCCTTATCAAGAATCACAAACGTTGGCGTCGCGCCGATGTCCCACTCGGCTCCTAAGCGCCCCAGTTGATCGTTCACAACGGGGAAAGTTAAGCCTTTCGCCGCCATGCCTCGCATCAGGCGCTCATCATCGCCTGAACGAATCGCAATACTTAGCACGTTCACACCGTCCTTATGCAGCTCTTCAACCATCGGCGAAGTCAGCTTGCATACGCCACACCACGTCGCCCAAAAGTAAATCAGCAGCGGTTTTTCAGCGCTAAGCGCGGCTAAGGAAACCGTTTGACCATTCACTAACGTGATATCAGGCAGATGCGATATCTCCGGCGGCTGCGGTTTGCGCCATTGATCCATTCCCCATGAGAATGCCGCTAAAACCACGATAAAAATGGCCAGCTCCCTCGCCCATTTTTTTAGCCGCATCATGAGGATGCCCGCGCTAATTCAGCTTTAACCACCTGTTCCAGATCGTCATAGCTAATCGCTCCAGGGATCATTTGCTGGCCAATCAGCGTTGCTGGCGTACCTTGTACCCCCATCACATCAGCCAAACGCAGGCTGCTACGAACTTCATCTAAGGTCTTATCATCGATTTTCAGGCCAGCGTTATCCGTGGATTTTAACGCGCTCGCGATGCTGCTGTCGGTGTGATAGCCCTTTTTAGACATCAGCCGCTGATGTAGCGCTGCAAAACGCGCGGGATTTTGCTGCCACAGCGTCAGAGCATATTGCGCAGAGCTTTGCGATGTTTCCCCTTTGAAAGGTAAGAGTTTGATCACAACAGCAACGTCGGGATATTTTTTAACGATCTTCTCAAGCTGTGGATCAAACTGTTTGCAGTAAGGGCAGTTATAGTCGGTGAAAGAAACCAGCGTAAGTTTGGCGTTTTTAGCCCCGATGCGTGGGCTGGCAGCGTCGTTAAACAGTGCATCACGGTTCTGCTCAATCACCTTACCCAACTGGGCACCGGCCTGTTCTGCACTCTGCTGCTGCCATGCGGTTACCGCCTCTTCCAAGATCTGCGGATTATTCACTAAGGTTTCACGAATTAATTCACGCACCTGATTCTGTTGTTCAGTTGTTAACGGTGCGGCCGTCACGGTGAAACTCACGGCGGCCATCGCGAATAACGCACTCTGAAGTAGCGTGGTCATTTTAGTTTTCATGTTGGTTTTCATATTAGTTTTCATGACATTATTCCTTCGCATTCGACAGCGTTTTAAGTAGGGTTTGACGATCGAGCAGTGGGGAAAGCACCTCACCGTTTGGCAGGCTTGGGCCATAAATTTGATTAAACGGCACCGCGACCGCGCCGCGTTGTTTAAGGAATTGATTAATCGCAGGTGATGGCGTCGTCCAGTCACCTCGTAGAGCCACAACATCCGGCTCACTCAGCGCTTTCTGTACATCATCGCGTAGCAATACGTTGTATTTATTGGCTTTGCAGGTGACACACCAGTCTGCCGTAACATCAACAAACACCCTCTTGTTTTGGCTTAACGCCTTTGAAATGGCCTCTTCTGTCAAAGGCTGCCACTGCACACGGTCGCTCATCGGCGTACGCCAATGCTCGGCGGTTAACGCGCCCGCTGCGAGCGTCGCGCCGCTCAGTAAGAGCAATATTGCTCCCCAGATCAGCAACTGCCGACGTCCGTAATGAATTCCCGTGAGGATCAGCAAAGCCACCAGCAGCACCGCCCCCAGAGACCACGCAATCAGCGTTCCAACATGCGCAGTCAACAGGCTAATCAGCCATAGGCTTGAGGCCAGCATCATCATTCCCAGCACGATGCGTAAGCGGTTCATCCATTGTCCCGGCTTCGGCAACATCTTTGCGGCGATCGGGAAAGCGGCAATCAGCAGCCACGGCAAACTCATACCAACACCCAAAGCCGTAAACACTAGCCAGAGATCGGTCATCGGTGCCGCCAGCGCAAACGCCAGCGCCGTGCCTAAGAATGGCGCAGAGCAAGGCGTTGCTAATAAGGTGGCGAAAACGCCCTGCCAGAAATGGCTGCTGTTACCGTTGCCTCCGGCTGTTGCTATGCGCGTGGTGGTATTGCTGCCTAAGCGAATGGAAAAGAAGCCAAGCAAGTTGGCACTAAATAATGCCGTGACCACCACCATCAACCCAATAAACCACGGACTTTGGAATTGGATCCCCCACCCCACCGCTTTTTGGCTTAACCTCAGCGCCGTCATCACGCCGGCTAACGCCCAAAATGACACGAGAATACCGGCAGCCGAGGCCATAAATTGGCGGCGAACGACCCGGCTTTCGCGATTCTCTAACTGTAAAACCGATCCAAGTTTCATGGCTAAAACAGGTAGAACACAAGGCATCAGGTTAAGAATCAGCCCACCCAGCAAGGCGAATAGGATTGCCGTTGAGAGCGCTAAGGAGGGAGTCACTGGAGCGGGTAGTTGATTATCAACGGTGAGAATAGCCTGCTGCGCAATACCCGCATCGCTGAAGACCATACTCAATTTTTGCCCGTGAAGATCGGGCGCATTCCCCTCCCAACCGTCGGTCACGCGCACCGTAGCAACAACACGGCTACCGTCAATTTGGATTTTGGGCTTGGCAAAATCAGCGCCGTCTGGCACATCAAAGAAAATTTCGGGCTTTTGCCATCCCTCTTCTCTTTCGGCACTCACACGCAGTTCACCGCTGTGATAACCGGCCTTAACGTGATTGACCATGCCCTCCGTCAACGGCAGCGTTCCCTGAGCGCGAATAAATGCATGCTCAAACTCTGGAGGTGTCACCTGCGTGAGATCCAGATCAAAAGGGAAATCGCTTAATACACAGACGTTACTGCAGGTAGAAAGTGTCAGCACACCTTGAAGCCGTTGGGCAGATGCTGGGACATTTACTGTGATAGGAAATACGGTATCGCCGTGATATCCCTGAGTTGAAATACCCGAAACGTCAAAGCGCTGCGGCGTTGGCCATCCCCAGTGCATACTTTCGATTGGCGTTTGCCATTTGATTTCAGGCGCAATGCCGCCCTCGCCCGGTGAACGCCAATAGGTTTTCCAACCGTCGTTAAGTTTCACATCAAGCATAAGGCGAACCATACCGTTTTCAGGCTGGCTTGAGCTAATGCGCACCTGCGCATGATCGTTTTGTGGATTCTGCAACCATCCACTATCGGCCGCCCAAGAGATAGGCAACCAGAGGCACAGGCTGAACGCCAGCGCCCTAAAAAATAGGAACATAGATTTTCTCCAAAAATAATTTTGCTACGTTAACAAACCGTCACGTAGAAAGTTATTCTCGGAAGACACACAGCCGGAGATGTACCCGCAAGCGGGGTAAAGACACAGCCCGTAGAGGGGGAATGAGCAATCGCAGCTGCCGCGTAGGCTCAAGCAATAAAGCCACGAACAGCAGCAGCGCAAAAAATAGGTGTTCAATCGCCATGCTATTAGCCGCAAGCAACGACTTAGCACTTAGCTCACAGGGAGAAATGGGGCTTTCTTGGCTATCACCGTTCTGTGATTCGCCCGTAATTTGAGTCGCAGTAACATCAGTGGGAAGGTATTTACTGAGCATGTGCATACCGGCCATGCGCTGAGTTGTACACGTCAGTACAACCAGACAAGCCAATATTAGGAACCACTTAGCCACACGCTGCCGTTCAACCATAAACTGTTTAAATTTTTCGCCACCAATGATAAGTACGTCTTATCTTACCTAGCAAGCGAGGATAAACAACCTATTAGCGGTAACTTTACGTTTGTCTACTTTATACTGCTGGAGAAACGCCCGTTCTGCGTCAAACTTGCATTTTTATCTATGCTAGAGGATCGTAACCCTGTCAGTTACTCGCCAGATTTAGGATTTTGTTGTGTATCAGTCTGCTGAAAATATCTGGGCACGCCTACAGCGCTCCCCTTTTCGCATGAAGTTTCATCTCAACGCCAAAGACAGTGCCTACCTACAACAAAAAGGCACCGCGGTGATTTTGTCCCATGCTTATGATTTTATAGATGCCCGCTTAGCGCCCGCGTTCCCTGAAAACGATGGCAAGCAGACCCCGATGCGCGGACATCCAGTGTTCGTGGCGCAGCATGCTACGGCAACCTGCTGCCGTGGATGTTTAGAAAAATGGCATCGCATTCCACAGGGAAAAGCGTTAAACGAAGAAGAAAAACAGTACGTTGTGAATTTTATCGCGCACTGGATTGAGAGTGAAACCAGCGGCCACCCTTAGCAATTTTCCTTTCTATTTACCTTTTTATTTTCCTTTCAATGTACAGGTTGTACATGCTGTTACGTACCGACACCAAACACTTACGGAAAGTTGACATCCATCCTCCTATTATTCATTCACCGGCTCCACCGAGGGGCTTACGAAAAACAAATTCTTGAGGAATGGAAAATGAAAAAAGTTTTAGCTCTGGTTGTTGCTGCTACTATGGGTCTGTCTTCTGTTGCTTTCGCTGCTGAAACAACCGCTGCTCCAGCTGCTCCGGCTGCGTCTTCAACGACCGCTGCCGCACCTGCTGCCAAAGCAACTAGCACCACTCACCACAAAAAAGCGAAGCACCACAAAAAAGCAACCACCGAGCAAAAAGCTCAGGCCGCTAAAAAAACCAAACACGCTAAAAAAGCAGCGCCGGTAGCTCAGAAAGCTCAGGCTGCTAAAAAAGCTCAGCACCACAAAAAAGCAGCACCAGTAGCTCAGAAAGCTCAGGCTGCTAAAAAAGCTCAGCATCACAAAAAAGCAGCACCAGTAGCTCAGAAAGCTCAGGCTGCTAAAAAAGCTCAGCATCACAAAAAAGCAGCACCAGCTACTGCTGCAGCACCAAAAGCATAAGTCTCAACGCTTAGATATCAGTAAGGCCGCAGATAACTCTGCGGCCTTACTTTTTAAACTCTCCGCTTAAAAACCACAATTGCCGAGCCGTATCACCATATAACGCCACTGACAACCTTCAATCCAAACGCTTCATCCAGACTCTCACCTCATATCAAGAATAAAATTCTTTAGTGCTCTATGCGCTAATCTTTCGCTCTATTTAATTTAGCTAAGAATATACTTATTTATTCTTATTCCATATCTTGATTATGGGTATTGATAATAGATAGAATGTCGGAAAATAATTAATAGATATCACTCAAAAGTAATAACGTTCATTATTTTAATTTTTCAAAATTAAAAACCATTAATCACAGGGATGTCAGAATGATCATTTTAACCAGCTTATTACTTAAGTTATTTTTTAAGCAGCTAACCTTGCGCAGCGCCGCCTACGTTGCGGCTCATATTGTGATTTTGGTTTTTGTCTTCGAAAACTTAATTTTTATTGATATATGATATTTATATATTCAAAAATAAAATCCATTTAAAAAACGCATATTTTATTCTCAAACAAAATACTGCGTCCATGAGTAATTTAGAATCTCATAGTAAATTAGCGCCTATTTTATTATCATTCTGTTACGCATGAGATTCACTTAATTCTCTGCTGAATAAGTTTTGATAAAACTAAAATCATCTATCCCAATCAGTATTCTGTAGCACAACCCGATAGCCATCGAGATCGGTAAACGTTTTACCATGTTGATCCCAATATGGGTTATATGAAACCACCACAAGAAATCCAGCCAACTTCATTTTTGTGCAGGCTGCTCGCCATTCGGCTTCATCAGCAATATAGAACACCAGCAGATTATCCGCCGTTGGTGCATCTGGAACCGTAGTCCCCCGGTGGTGCGTAAACTCAAGGTGGTAGGCATGATGGGGATGCCCCACGATCACGCCGTCAAATCCCTGATGATCGTTAAAATGGCCCAGCACGTCGAAATCGAGTCCTTTGCAGTACATCTGTGCGATAAGATCTAGGCGGTTTGTTGGCCTTGCTATACGTAAGCGATTATTTTTATGTGTCATTATTTCACTCCATGCCTCATGTCATAAGCATAGGCGATCATTCTCTACCTCGCTGGCTGAACGCTTGCCCGCGCTCTTTTGCTACGATAGTTTGTCGGCCTAGCGACACATCTGACATGATTTGTAAGGATTATTTCATTTTTTGCGGGCGAATCGCATTGCATCCACCTGTTATGATCTATGCTTGTAAAAGATTCACTAAAAGGATGACATAAAATGAAAAAAATTCTTTCGATGCTCTGTATCGGCGCAGCGGTTTTAATGGTTGCCGGTTGTTCCAGCGATTATGTGATGTCGACGAAATCCGGGGAGATGATCGTCACACAGGGGAAACCGAAAATTGATAAAGACACAGGGATGACAAGCTACGTCGATCAGGATGGTGTCAATCGCCAGATCAATACCAATGACGTTGCGCAGATGATTGAAAAAGAATAAATCAAAGCCGCTAAAAACAAAAAACCCGCATTTTGCGGGTTTTTTTATGCCATCGGTAAACGAATTACTTCTGGAATTTCTTCATGACCAGCGTGGCGTTAGTTCCACCGAAGCCAAAGCTGTTAGACATCACGGTATTCAGATCGCGCTGAGTTGGCTCAGTTACGATGTTCATCCCCTGAGCCTGCTCATCCAGCTCTTCAATGTTGATGCTTGGCGCCACAAAACCGTGTTCCAACATCAGCAAGGTGTAGATAGCTTCGTGAACACCAGCGGCACCCAGAGCATGACCTGTCATGGCTTTGGTTGAAGAAATCGCTGGGGTGTTGTCGCCGAAGACTTCACGGATCGCACCCAGTTCTTTCACGTCGCCCACCGGTGTAGAAGTACCGTGTACGTTCAGGTAATCCACTGGTGCATCCAGATCTTTCATTGCCATACGCATGCAGCGTGCAGCGCCTTCGCCTGATGGAGCAACCATATCGTAGCCGTCTGAAGTTGCGCCGTAGCCAACGATTTCAGCATAGATATGTGCGCCACGTGCCAGAGCGTGTTCCAGTTCTTCAACAACCACGATACCGCCGCCGCCAGAGATAACGAAACCGTCACGTTTGGTGTCATAAGTACGTGATGCTTTATCTGGGGTTTCATTGTACTGAGTTGACAACGCGCCCATCGCATCAAATTCACAAGCCAGTTCCCAGCACAGCTCTTCGCCGCCGCCAGCAAACACAACGTCTTGCTTACCTAGTTGAATCATCTCTACCGCGTTACCGATACAGTGAGCGGAAGTCGCACACGCAGAGCTGATGGAATAGTTAACGCCACGGATTTTGAACGGTGTTGCCAAGCAAGCAGACACGCCAGAACCCATTGCTTTGGTCACCATGTATGGGCCAACGCCACGCAGGCCGCGTGAACGCATGCCGTCAGCGCCTGCAACCTGATTGCGTGGAGAACCACCGCCGGAACCGACGATCAGGCCAGTACGGTCGTTAGAAACCATATCATCGGCTAAACCAGAATCTTTGATCGCTTCCTGCATGGAGAGGTAAGCGTAAATAGATGCATCACTCATGAAGCGCATCACTTTACGGTCAATCATGCCGGTGGTATCCAGCTTGATGTTGCCCCATACGTGGCTACGCATACCGGCCTCTTTAAGTTCAGGCGCGAAGGTGATACCCGAACGCCCTTCTTTCAGAGACGCCAGAACCTCCTGCTGGTTGTTACCGATGCTGGAAACAACGCCCAAGCCAGTAATTACTGCACGTTTCATGTCTTAACCTCTTACACAGATATTGTTCATTCGGGATTTTGAGACGCACTTTAGCGTACACTTGTACGCCGAGCAAGTCCGATCAGATGTGGTTGAACCAGATGGAGGCATATTTGCCGTCCCTGTCAGAGACCGTTAAAATCCCTTTATATCTGTATTTAGAGTAAAAACCCGTGAGCAATTCAATTATTCAGAATGCAAAATTAAGCTGGAATGAACAGGGAACACCGGTTTCGCAACAGTTTGATGATGTTTATTTTTCCAATCAGGACGGGCTTTCAGAAACTCGTTACGTATTCTTACAGGGTAATCATCTAGCAGAACGCTGGCTGCAAGCACAAGAGCGTACTTTCACCGTGGCGGAAACGGGGTTTGGCACCGGTCTTAACTTTTTAACCCTGTGGCAAGCCTTTGATGCCTTTGAACAACAGCATCCTGACAGCACATTTAAGCACCTTCATTATGTCAGCTTCGAAAAATATCCATTACTGGCTGACGATCTTGCCGCTGCTCACGCTCGCTGGCCTGAATTAAAACATTTCAGTGAACAACTGTGCGCTGTTTGGCCTGCTGCACTGCCTGGTTGTCACCGCGTATTTTTAGCCAATGGTCGGATCACCCTTGATTTATGGTTTGGCGACGTCAATGAGCTTATTCACGTTTTGCCTCACAGCCTTAATGAACAGATCGATGCTTGGTTTCTAGACGGTTTTGCCCCATCAAAAAACCCAGATATGTGGACGCCTGAGCTGTTTGACACCATGGTCAAGCTGGCAAAAAAAGACGGCACCTTTGCCACCTTCACCGCAGCAGGCTTTGTGCGTCGCGGTTTACAGGAGGCGGGCTTTGATGTGCAGCGCGTTAAAGGCTTTGGCCAAAAGCGTGAAATGCTGACCGGGATCCGTGCAGAGAGGGTTTCTGCCTCTTCGCCAGCGCCGTGGTTTGATCGCCCTAAAGCCCAAAACACCCACGATATAGCCCTCGTGGGTGGAGGTATCGCCTCCGCGCTAACGGCCTTATCGTTACTCAAACGCGGCAGCCATGTCACGCTATACTGCGCCGATCCTCAACCTGCGCTTGGTGCATCGGGCAATCGTCAAGGAGCCCTCTATCCGCTGCTTAACGGGCGCAATAATCCGTTAGAACGCTTTTTCATTAGCGCCTTCGCCTTTGCGCGTCGCCAATATGATGAATTGCTAAGCTGTGGTCTTAGGTTTGATCACCAATGGTGCGGCGTTAGCCAACTGGGCTGGGATGAAAAAAGCAGCGATAAAATCACACAAATATTAGCCACTGACTGGCCGCAGTGGCTGGCTGAAAAAGGCGACGCGATCACGCTCACACAGCTTGCAGGATTGGACATTCCTCATGATGGCGTAACCTACGCTGCCGGTGGCTGGCTTTGTCCTTCACAGCTCACCCAAGCCGTGATTGATTTAGCTCAGTCACAGGGATTAGTCACTCATTTTAACGCCGAGCTCACGGAACTGACCCACGATGACAAAGGCTGGCGACTGGCTTTCAGCAATGGTGAGAGCAAACAGCACGGCTGTGTGGTTTTGGCTAACGGACATCGCTTAAATCATTTCACGCAAACTGAGGCGCTACCGCTTTCGGCGGTGCGCGGTCAGGTGAGTCATATTCCGACTAATGCGGTTTTAGGCCAACTCAAACAGGTTCTGTGTTACGACGGCTATCTCACGCCGGTTAACCCTACCAATCAGCATCACTGCATTGGTGCCAGCTATCAGCGTAATCAAACCGATCTGGATTTCTCTGCAGCCGATCAACAAGAAAATCGCGACCGCCTATTAAAATGTCTTCCTCAGGTTGAATGGCCAAACGAAGTCGATATCAACGGCAATGAAGCACGCGTTGGCGTGCGCTGCGCCATTCGCGATCACATGCCGATGGTCGGTGCCGTGCCGAACTACGCCACAACGCTTGCGCACTATCAGGATCTAATGGCGCAAAAATCCACGCCTGAAACCGTTGTTTCAGCACCGGTTTATCCCGATTTATTTATGATTGGTGGGCTAGGCTCGCGTGGCTTATGCAGCGCTCCGTTATGTGCTGAAGTGCTCGCGGCGCAAATTTATGGCGAAGCGATACCTCTGGAACAAGAGGTATTGGACGCATTGAATCCGAACAGAATGTGGGTACGGAAGTTATTGAAGGGAAAAGCGGTTTAATTAGATATGCGTCGGTAATGACCCCCTCCCAACCTCCCCCTTTGTCAGGGGGAGGAGCCGATCAGGTTTCAACTTGCACCGAACAGCCCTTCCTTGCAAAAAGAGGGTTAAGAGAGAGTATGCAGAAGCTTAGCCAGAAAGCTTAACCAGAAACCTTAGCAAACAGCGATTCCCACATATTGTTCACCAGAATCTGGTCTGGTGGCGAAAGCTCACCGGCTTTAATGGCTTTATCCAGGCTGTGCTGAACCGCGTCATTGAGCGCCGCTGGCGTATGTTCGCCTTCAGCTTCCAATTCAGCCACTGCCAACGTTAAATGCCCACGCAGATAGCCTCCGGCAAATAATTCGTCATCGCTGGCGTGTTCAACCATGTCATCAATCAGCGCCAGAATGCGGGTTTCAAAATCTGCGATCATCGTGGGTCCTCGGGATTATTATAAATCTTCCGGATAGGGGAACCTATCAGCGGTTAGCGTTGGCGTATTGTAAAACGATTGTAACGCTTGAATAAAGCGCGCTGGACGCTCTGGAATGCCGTTTTCTAAATACCAGAGAACCTGTTCACGCACTTTTCGCTGGAACGCGATGCGATCGGGATCGAAATCCCCCTCAAGATTGTCGCAACTGACGTTAAACGGATAACCTGCCGCTTCGCAGAATAACCAGTCAAACGCCTGCGGTTTAATCTCTACCACTTCAAATTCACACTGGGTTTTGGCATCGCGACCGTCTGGACAATACCAATAACCATAATCAACCTGCTGACGACGCGCTTCACCGGCAATACACCAGTGAGAAATTTCATGCAGGGCGCTGGCGTAAAAGCCATGAGCAAATACGATGCGGTGAAAAGGTGATGTTTCATCCGCGGGCAGATAGATCGGCTCATCGTCACCGGCTACAAGCTGTGTTTGATAGTCGTCACTGAAGGTCTGATTGAACAGATCGATTAATTGCTGAAAATGGTGAGTTTGAGACATGATGGCCGTCGACAAAAAAATCATTAAAAAGCGGCATCGTTGTAACGATACCGCTAACCCATACCCAAGATAATTGGAGTTGCATCAAGGCGGCAAAGGAGCGAATCCCGATGAGCTTACTCAAGTAAGTGATTCGGGTGAGTGAGTGCAGCCAACGCTGATGCAGCTTCAAATATGACGGATATGAGGAAATTATCTCACGCTCACCGCGAAGGCGCACTATCAATAGCGTTAATACGCAAATAAAGTGTGGTTATTTAGAACCAATGACCTAGCCATTGCATAATTTCTGGCCCATGGTTGTCATACATCAGCTTGCAGGTCATCGCCAACGACACAAACACGATCATCGGCCTTATCAGCTTTTGCCCTTTACTCAGCACCATTTTTGCGCCGGTTCTAGCGCCAATCACCTGCCCCACCAGCATAACCAAACCAATCGACCAAATCACTTTACCGCCGATGATAAAAAACATCAGCGCGGCCACGTTGGAAGTAAAATTCAAAACCTTGGCATGCGCCGTTGATTTGGCGAGATTAAATCCGCATAGCGTGACATAGGCTAACGCATAGAACGAACCCGCACCAGGGCCAAAAAAGCCGTCATAAAAGCCCACGCAGCCGCCAGCCACGATAGCAAACGGGATATACGATAACCGGCGCAGACGATCGGATTCACCTAATCGCGGCGTGAGCAGGAAATAGACACCAATTCCCGCCACCAACAGCGGCAGCATTTGGCGGAGAATATCAGCTCGAATATTCTGCACCAGAATCGAGCCGATCATTGACCCCACAAAGGTCAACGCAATCACCAGTTTCTGGTCGTTTAAATCAACGGCTTTACGGCGGATAAAATACAGGCTGGCAGAAAACGAGCCGCCCACCGATTGCAGCTTATTGGTTGCTAACGCCTGCGCTGGCGGCACGCCCACGGCTAACAGCGCGGGAACGGTTAATAGCCCACCGCCTCCAGCAATGGAATCGATAAATCCCGCCAGCATCGCGACAAAAAAGAGTATCCCTAATAGTTCAGGACTTACCGGTAGCCCACTGATTAAATCCATCATCTATCACCCATATTTCTTGCCAAACATTTGTTCGTTGTTCACGCTGAATCTAGCAGCATGAATTCTTATTATTTAGCGCACCGGTGACGCCGAGTAAGCAGCGCGAAATGGGTGCTGTATTGTGATTCGCCGCACACCTTACGCTGTACGTAACAAAAAATAAACATCACAACCAGCAATGTTCAACTTTCCCTCGCCAATCTTCATTATCATTTTTCATAACCATTTTATTAGCGCTCATTTACCTATGCGTTTTGCGCATTGCGGCTAAGCAATCGGCATTTATCCTTTTAAGTTCAGATTGATAGTGTGTGAAGCAAGTAAACGATCAGTGAGGTTGAATATATGCAACACACAATAGGTATTCTCGGTGGAATGGGCCCCGCCGCCACGGCAGATATGCTGAGTAAATTCGTGCATTTTCGGCATGTAGGGCAAGATCAGCAGCATATTCCGATTATTGCCTGCTCGATCCCGGATATTCCCGACCGCAGCGCGTGTCTGCTTTCCGGTGGCCCTTCGCCCTATGATTATCTTGAACGCTATCTGCATATGCTCGAGGGCGCAGGCGCTGAGTGCATCGTCATTCCCTGCAACACCGCACATTACTGGTTTGAACGCCTTCAGCACAGCGCCCATGTCGAGATGATTAATATTCTGGATGCCACATTGGCCGAACTGCCTCAGCATAGCCAAACCGTAGGATTGCTAGCAACCGACGCCACGCTGGCTACCGGGCTTTACCAACGCAAACTGGTGCAGCAGGGGAAAACGTTATTCGTTCCTGAAGGGAAACATCAGCGCGCGGTGATGCAGGCGATCTATGCCTACAAGGCAGGCGATCTTTTGCTGTCTCAAACATTGTTATTCCCGCAGATTGAGGCGTTGATTGAACGTGGCGTAGATACGCTGATTATGGGCTGTACGGAAATCCCGCTGATTATCAACACCGAGGTAGCGCGATTTAACTGTACCTTTATTGACTCAACCGCCGCACTGGTGAGGGCGGCGATCCGTTGGTACGAAGAAAAAAATGGGGAAACGGTTTCCGCTGAACGCCCTGAATTACTCGGTGTGGAATAGTTTTTTCAGATCGCGCCAAAAGCTTTCCGCCGTCATGCTCATACGCGTATCCATCCGGTACGCGTAAGCATAAATAGGAATAGTGAGCGCCTCTTCGTCCAAACGTATCAACGTTCCCTGCGCCAACTCAGGTGAAATCAAACAATCTGGCAGCCATGCCACCCCAGAGCCATCTAGCGCAACCTGCTTTAATAGCTCGCTCATCGATGAAACAAATACGGTCCGAAAATTTAGATGCGTATTTTTGGCCAACATTCGATTGACCAAACGTCCCATGTACGACGTTTGACTGTAATTTAGCAGTGGAAAATCGTGCTGTTCCAACGAGTAGAGTGGCTGTCCTAGCGCATCACAGGCGCAAACCGGAAACAGTTGGGCTTCGAATAAGCGAATATGTGCGAAAGGTGCTTGCAATAAATACTCGTCGTGATAGGAAAATATAAAGTCGCTTTTCCCTTCACGCAGCGTGTTAACCGCGCTATCCACATCTATCGCTTCAACGGCGTAGGCAAACCGGCTCGGCATTTGTTTCACAATGGAGGGGAGCAGTCCTAAGGATAATGAATGCGCAGCCGCTATTTTAATTTTATGCTCAATAAAATCGCTGCCGCCGCGCAGCTCGGTGAGGTTGCTTTCAAGCTGCTGTAATAAATTTCGTACCTGCGAGTGAAATACCTTACCGGGTTCTGTCAGCTGTAGGGGGGAGACTTCTCGGTTGAATAGCTCGACGCCTGCGGCCTGTTCTAAGGAACGAATTCGACGGCTGAAAGCGGGCTGCGACAGATTGCGCTTTACCGCGGCCTGAGAAAAATTGCGGCACTCCTCCAAGGTTAAAAAATCATACAGCCATTTCGTTTCAATATTGTGCACAATGCTCATCTCAATTCCTGTTGTCGCACCGAGTCTCTTCCCAAACATACTATTAGCATGAGGATCGGCGCGACAACAGACAAACCGTTATTCGAAGGTTCCTTTCACACAGGCTTTGCCCTCTTGCACCATCAGACGCCCGTGGGCGTAAACCTGATGAATTGCCAGCGCCGGTGTTAACACCACGAAATCAGCGTCTTTACCCACCGAAATTTCACCTTTGCTTTCCAACCCAAGGAATTTTGCCACGCTGCGGGTAAAGGGAACTAACGCATCAGCAAGCGGCATATTTTGAACTTGAACCAATGCCACCAGCGTTTCTAACAGGCTCTCAAAGCCCGCCACACCAATACCGGTGAGGTTGCCTTGTGCATCAAAGACGGGCTGGCTGCCATTACCGTCAGAACTCACAGAGAGCAAATCCAGCGCGACGCCTGAGTCTACGGCTCGCTTCACCGCCTGTGACGGCGTAACAGGGCCTGGGATCCCACTGGTGATATCGATATGCCCGCCTTTTAGTGCAAACTCGATGGCTGCATCAAACAGGGTTTCACTGCGATTAACGTGGGTCGGCAACAGCTTGCTCATAGGTACATCGCTGTTCTCCAGAATGGCGTAGAGCGGCGCTAATCCTTTTTTGCTGCTTCCCATATGAAATACGCTGATGCCCGCTTTGTTACCCAGTAATCCACCCACCCGTGACTGAGCCGCCATGTTCGCTAATGCGGCGTCATGCGGCGCTGAAGAACGGTGATCGGATACCGCGCACTTCACGCCGATAACGCGGTCAATCAAAGCCACGTCGCGCTCAATGCTGCCGGTGATCGTCGGCGACGGAATGCTGTAGGCCCCCGTCAACATATAGGCGGTGATCCCCTCTTCGTTCAGCGCACGTGTTTTTGCTAATAATGACTCAGGATGTCGCGTTACCGAATCTGTGCCGAGCAGGCCAATGGCCGTTGTCACGCCCGCCTCAACCAGCTTTGATAAACGCACCTCCGGCGTGCGCGTGGCAGGCCCTGCTTCACCGCCGCCGCCGATGAAATGAATATGCTGATCGATAAATCCGGGACAAAGTATCAAGCCGTTTAGATCGACAATTTTACAGTCGGGCAAAACATCGCTCGGGATCTGCGGAGCAACGGCTAAAATCTTGCCATATGCCAGTAACACATCCTGCACACCCAATGACTGAGGTGCATAAACCTGAGCCCCACGTAACAACATAAATCCTGCGGAAGTTAAGTCCATTTCCGGATCCTCGTTATCTCACAATCAGTTGCATAACCCAGATCGACAGCAGTGAATTAATCACGCAAATGCCGATAATGTGGGGATAATATTTGGCGTTAACTTCAGCCGTACCGAGGCAACGCCCGACGTTTTGTACCGGATTTCCCATCAAGTAGATGGCAGGTAATAACACCGTAACGTCATGTCCACTGAGCGTTCCCGCCGTCACTAAACTGGCGGCAACGCCAACCGCACCGCCCATGCTCAGCAACGACGCTAGCAAAACCGTCGCCGCCTCTCCGGGCAATCCCCATAGCGCCATTATCGGCTGACAAACGTCGCCCACTAAAGTGAGCAATCCGGTAATTTTCAATGCTTGAATAATAACGAATGCCATCACCACGTTAGGCAGTAAATTCGTTGTTGCGATGGTAAAGCCACGCCGGGCGCCATCAATAAACATATCCATCACATTTTTACGTACTTGAGCCGTCATGGTTTTATTCCTTATTTTTGACTACGCGCTGCTCAGCCACATTGATATATATTCGCAGAATGTTCGCACCAACAAATTTAAATAATAAAATAACGCCAAGTGGAACAATTACCGACGTTCCTAAAAAGGCAAATACGGCGACGCCTGATGAAAAATAGTTAGTAATAATGGCGCTTCCGCTGGTTTGGTAGGCGGCAAAAATAACTTTTTCCTGCTCGGTGATTTCACCATCCTGTGCCAGTTCTTTGGTCATCCCTGCTGCTGCATCGGTATTTTGTAGGTTGGCAATCAGCGCCAGCGAACAAACTCCGGGGATACCCAGCAAAGGACGTAATATGGGCGTCATCAGCTGCTGGGCAGCGCGCAGGCCGCCGAGCCCATCGGTAACGGCAATAATTCCCAGCGATAAAATCACCGACGGTGCCAACTCAAGCGCAAACAGAAAACCATCTTTAGCGCCCGTCCCATTTACACCTCGGAATGTTAATGCTGTCTTGGCACTATCACCGTTTACATGCCCGAAGGAACCATTGAGAACGGTAAAATCAAAAACTCGCCACCAGCCATCGCTGCCGGAAAATACACCAGAAAAGAAAATAATGGTGAGAAAAAATGAAAGGTAGCCTACCCACGTGACTTTTATTTTCTGGCTGGGTATTGCCAGTTCTGCTTCTTGGTTTGCCATATATTCCCTGCCCTGTGTTTGCAAATATATCCCGCCATACTTGAAATTACCGTTTTGATGCAATGTCAATTATTTGGGATATAGATTAATAATGTTTATGAAAATCTATTCTGCACTTCTCCGAGCGCTTAATAATTTAAATAGCGTGGTCAGATGATCGATTTCGAACATAGCATGTGATGAATAACGTGGGAAAATGCAAGAATGGTTTTTGCTATGCAAAAAACGCATAGCAAGGGGGATGACGATAAAAAAACGCCCCATAATAGGAGCGTTTTTATTTCACGGAATTAACCCGCAAAGTGGTTATCCAACAATGCCTGACACGATGGTGGCAACGGTGGTGGCGTAGATGGCCTTGATGGTTTACTGCCCGGAGGCGGTGGCTGGAACCAGCTTGCCAATTCCGCACCACAGCCATCACCGGCCGGTGGTGGCGTTTGGTCTTCGCACTCCAGACTATTTGCCGGACAACGCAAACGCACATGCATATGCGCGCGATGCGCAAACCAAGGTCGCACCTTGCGCAACCAATCACGGTCGCTGCCTGCGGTGTCACACAGTTTTTGTTTAATCGCTGGATTAACAAAGATGCGCGTCACTTCGTTATCTTTGGCCGCCAGCTTAATCAGTTCACCGGTCTCAGGACGCCACTGTGATGGGATCACGTTGCGGCCATTCACCGCCACTAAATCAATCGGCGTTGGCTTCAAAAGCTGTTGCTGGCTCCAGCGCTGTTTAGGCAGCTGTAGCCAAATATCAACGTCTAGGCCAGATTGGTGGCTCGCATGGCCGCCGTTGAAACGCCCACCGGCAGGCATCGCCATATCCCCAATCAGCAGCGTCCCCATTTGGCGTTGATTCACTTCTCCCGCCAAACGGTTAATAAACGCTAATAAATCTGGATGTCCATAGTAGCGGTGCTGATCGGGACGCATCACCTGATAATCATTAGCCTGTAGCGGCAACGGGTTCGCTCCTACGATACAACCATTGGCGAAACCACCAATCGCCTGCGCCGCTCCCGGCACGGGCTGAGTAATTTGCTGCCACGGCGTGAGCGCCATCGCTTGTGCGCTGACGGCTAGCGCAAACAAACCCGCCATGTAATGCTTCATTCTTTGCATAAAAGACAACCCATCATCAAAATGAGCCCAAGGCCATTTAGAAACGAGGAACGTTAGAAATTACGTCCCCACACTGCGCACGTTGGCGCAGCAAATGATCCATCAGCACGATCGCCATCATCGCTTCCGCAATCGGCACCGCACGGATCCCAACGCACGGATCGTGACGCCCACGCGTCACCATTTCAACGGCTTCGCCTTGGCGATTGATCGTTCTGCCCGGCACCATGATGCTAGACGTCGGCTTTAAGGCTAAGTGCGCAACAATATCCTGTCCGCTACTAATGCCGCCCAAAATGCCACCAGCGTGGTTGCTTTGAAAACCTTCCGGCGTAATTTCATCGCGATTTTCACTGCCGCGCTTATTCACCACCGCGAAACCATCACCAATTTCAACGCCTTTAACCGCATTGATGCTCATCAGCGCATGGGCTAAATCCGCATCTAAACGATCGAACACCGGTTCGCCTAAACCCACGGGAACTTGTTCAGCAACCACGGTCACTTTAGCCCCGATGGAGTCGCCCTCTTTTTTCAGCGCGCGCATCAGTTCGTCTAAATTTTCGAGCTGAGAAGGATCGGGACAAAAGAACGGGTTTTGTTCTACCTGTTCCCAATCTTTGATTTCACAGGTGATATCACCCATCTGAGTCAAGCAGCCACGGATCTGAACGCCGTATTTTTCTTTTAAGTATTTTTTGGCAATCGCGCCTGCAGCAACGCGCATCGCAGTTTCACGCGCAGAAGAACGGCCGCCACCGCGGTAATCGCGCGTACCGTATTTTTGTTCGTAGGTGTAATCCGCATGGCCAGGACGGAATAAATCTTTAATAGCGCCGTAATCTTGCGAACGCTGGTCGGTATTTTCAATCATTAGCCCAATGCTGGTGCCGGTGGTAATACCTTCAAACACCCCAGAAAGAATACGCACCTGATCGGGTTCACGGCGCTGCGTGGTATAGCGCGAAGTCCCCGGACGGCGGCGATCTAAATCGTGCTGGAGATCGGCTTCGGTCAAAGGAATGCCCGGTGGCACGCCGTCAACGATACAGCCTAATGCGATACCATGTGATTCACCGAACGTGGTGACACGGAAAAATTGCCCAATGCTATTGCCTGCCATGCGCGGCTCCTTAGCGTTGTTTTCTGACTTGCAGATGAATGTTGTGTTTTAGTGTCATGAATCGCGCAGGGTCGCTCTGCCTCTCCTTTTCAATAAGAAGAGGCGCATACCTGCGCGATTTGCACGCGTAACCTGTTTCTACGAACGGTAGAGCGCGAAGTGCGGTGCACAGTCGATCAGTTGCTGTTTGGTCAACATGAAGACGCCGTCGCCGCCGTTTTCAAACTCTAACCATACAAATGGAATTTCTGGGTACTGATCCATCAGGTGAACCATGCTGTTACCCACTTCGCAAATCAGCACGCCATCATCGGTAAGATAATCAGGCGCACAGGCCAGAATGCGACGCGTCAGTTTCAGTCCATCGCTGCCCGCGGCCAAGCCCAATTCTGGCTCGAAGCGGAACTCTTCCGGTAGATCAGACATATCTTCTTCATCCACATACGGCGGATTAGTGACGATCAGATCGTATTGCAGCGGCGGCAACTCGCGGAACAGATCGGAGCGGATCGGCGTAACGCTTTGATCCAGACCATGCTCCTGAATATTTTGCTCGGTGACAGACAGAACGTCCGTTGAAATATCAACGGCGTCAACTTCGGCTTCTGGGAATGCATAGGCGCAAGCAATCGCAATGCAGCCGCTGCCGGTGCACATATCTAAAATGTGGCTTGGGTTATGGTCGATAATGCCGCTGAAACGGTTGTCGATCAGTTCACCAATTGGAGAGCGCGGAACCAGCACGCGCTCATCCACATAGAATTCATGCCCACAGAACCACGCTTTGTTGGTCAGATAGGCAACCGGAATACGGTCGTTAACGCGACGGATCACGCGCTCAACGATGCGATGACGTTCGCTCAACGTTAGACGCGCAGAGCGCATATCTTCAGGAATATCCATTGGCAGGTATAAGGTCGGCAGCACCAGTTGCACGGCTTCGTCCCACGGATTATCAGTGCCGTGACCATAATAGATATTCGCTGCATTAAAACGACTGACGGTCCAGCGCAGCATATCTTGAATGGTGTGCAGCTCATTCACCGCTTCATCGACGAAAATCTTGTCCAAATTAGCCTCCAACAGACCTGTTCTTTGACCCCATGCGCGCCGTAAAAGCGGTCATGAAGTCTCAATAATGAGAAAAGTAAGCAATCCCGTAGTTTGCCATGAAGAGCCCCACAAATCAGCAGGAATATAGCTGGCATGGATATGAGCGCCTATCGCTGCGGAAAGATTGGCGACGAGTTTTTCTTAGATGCTGCGTGAAGTTTAGATACACTACGTGTAAGAGTGACTAAGGCAGATTAATAATGAAGAAAAATAAAACAATCAGCGGTGAAGATGCCGCCCTTTTTCGTGAGTCCATCAGTGGAGCACGTAAGATCGCGCAAGACACCGTGGTACACAAGCCTAAGCGCAGTACACGCAAAATAGCGCCAGAAAAAATGCTGCAAGAGCAAATTGATGCCAGCTTCTATTTCTCAGATGAATTTCAGCCACAGTTAGATAGCGAAGGGCCGATGCGTTATATCCGCCCCGATGCCAGCCATTTTGAGCTTAAAAAACTGCGGCGCGGAGATTATTCACCCGAGCTGTTTTTAGATTTGCATGGTTTAACTCAGCTGCAGGCAAAGCAGGAACTGGGCGCGCTGATCGCAGCATGTCGGCGGGAACATGTGCATTGCGCCTGCGTCATGCACGGTCACGGCAAACATATTCTTAAACAACAAACGCCGCTTTGGCTTGCTCAGCATCCAGACGTAATCGCCTTTCACCAAGCGTCCCGCGAATGGGGCGGCGATGCAGCGTTGTTAGTGTTGATTGAAATTGATGAGCGGGAAGAACGTCGGTAATCGATGGGTGTGGCGGCGATGACCGCCACATTGCCAAAAGCAGATTGCCAAAAAGAGAACGCTAAACTTTCGCCAAGACCTGCGCAGGCCCAACCTGCCAGTCAAATACGCCGCGTTCGGTGCTGATATCGAAAGAGACACCGGCAATCGCAGACGTTGCAAACATCGGCGGGGCTTCTTCTGGACAGAGCTCAGAAACCAAATAGCCAACCAAAGGCAGATGTGAAATCACCAACACGCTGCCAACACCGGTTTTCGCTAACGCTTCTAGATAGCATCCGACCATAGCGGGATCGCCGCCTGGCGTTAGCTCTGGCATCACCTCAACATTTTCAGGTAATGCTAAGCCTTCACGTACTGCCGCCAGCGTTTGCTGGGCTCGCAGATAAGGGCTCACTAACACTTTTTCAATTTTGCATGATTGCGTCTGTAGCCAAGAGGCCATACAGACTGATTCATCGTGACCACGGGTCGTCAGAGGCCTAATTGAATCGCTAGCTGCTTCAAGAGCGGCCTCACCATGACGCATAATAAAAACTTGCATATTGCACCGCTATTGTTGGCTGAATCCTGTACCGTCAGGCCAGAGGGCATTTGACGGTCGGGCATTCTGCCTGATTCGACACAGAATTAACACGCTAATTTTACCGCGCGTTAGTCACGCGGACTGAAAACATCCACGTGGGTATTGATAACAGCACACATAACTGCTGTTTATCTTTTATCCAATATCTAAATATACTACGAAACGCCGCTCAGCGCATCAGCACCGATACCGTCAGTCCAAGGCCGTAAATTACCTTGCACAGAATTGCCTGTATAGAGGCAAACAATGAAAGAGTTGCAAGCAGTGATCGACCTCTCATTCCCAGATAAATGCTTGCAACCAAGCAACATGCAGTTTTATATGAAACTCTACGAATTACGAATAAAAGCGCTGATTTTGCTCTTTCATCCGCAACAATCTCTCACACGGCGTGAAATGTGTTCCATGGCGCACACTGAGCGTCTGCAATATCTCAATCACGTTATCAATGCCTAAACGGTCCATATAACGGAATGGCCCACCCAAAAACGGAGGGAAACCGATGCCAAAAACGGCACCAATATCGCCATCTCTGGCGCTGCGAATAATCCCTTCATCTAAACAGCGAGCAGCTTCGTTGAGCATCAGCATCACGCAACGCTGAAAAATATCTGCGTCACTCATTTGTGGTTTCGGCGTCACACCGAGCAATGAATAAACTGAGGTATCAACCTCTTTCTTGCCCTTTTTCCCTTTGGCTTTATAGAGATAAAAACCGCGGCCGTTCTTACGCCCTTTACGGTTATCTTTAATCAAGGCATCAAACGCCGCGGGTGCCGCAAAGCGCTCGCCCAGTTCAGCCACCAGAATGGGAATGATTTTGGTGCCCACGTCGATACCCACTTCGTCCAACAACGCAAATGGCCCCACAGGGAAGCCGCCTTTCAGCATCGCCTGATCGATGCCATTGATGGACTCCCCTTCTAATAAACAGCGTGCCGCTTCGCTGATATAGGGAGCCAAAATGCGGTTTACGTAAAAACCGGCACGATCGCCGACGACAATCGCCGTTTTGCCCTGCTTGTGCGCCAATGCCACCGTGGTCGCAATAGTTTGCTCGCTGGTTCCTGCATGTGGGATCACCTCCACCAGCGGCATTTTGTCTACCGGACTGAAATAGTGCAGACCGATCACCTGCTCAGGCCGTTGTGCCTGCGCCGCAATCTGACTAATCGGCAGCGATGACGTATTCGAGGCAAAGACAGTATGCGCGGCACCATATTGTTCAATATCAGCCACCATTTGCTGTTTGAGTTTCAGATCCTCAAACACCGCCTCTATCACCACGTCCATCTGATTAAATCCGCTGTAATCCGTGCAGCCGGATAACAACTGCATCTGCTTTTGTCTCTCAGCCGGGCGCATACGACGAGCGCGAACCCGCTTGGTCAACGTATCCCAGCTGTAGCTGAGTGCGTGGCTAATTCCCTGCTCGCTGATATCTTTGATACGCACCGGCAATCCGCCGCGCGTGGCCGTAACACAGGCAATACCGCCGCCCATCAGCCCGCCGCCTAATACGCCGATATGATGTAATGCATGCGGTTTTGCGGCACCTCCAGCCTCTTTTTTCAGCGATGTAGAAGCGAAGAACAGGCTACGTAACGCCGCAGACTCTGGCGTCATAACCAGCTCACCAAACGCCTTCGCTTCAGCTTCATAACCACTGGCGCTACCGTGTTCTAACCCTTGGCGCACCACCTGAATAATTTTTTCCGCCGCCGGATAGTTGCCCTGCGTCTTGGCTAATGTCTTCTTACGCACGATGCTAAACAGCAGCGAACGCCCTAATGGCCCGTTAAGCAGACGTTCGATCACTGGCAGTTCAGGGCGGGTACGCCATCCCTGACGTGCCAATTGGATCGCGCTTTCCAACAGAATCGAAGCAGGAACTGCATCATCGACCAGCCCCATTTTCAATGCCTGCTTCGCACGCACATGCCTACCGGTCAGCATCAAATCTAAGGCCTGCGAAGCGCCGATCAAACGCGGCAATCGCTGAGTACCGCCTGAGCCAGGCAGCAAACCAAGCTGAACTTCTGGCAGGCCTAGTGCGGTTTTATCATCCAGTGAACAAATACGACGATGACAGGCTAATGCCAGTTCCAAGCCGCCGCCTAAGCAACCGCCGTGGATAGCCGCGACCACAGGAATAGAAAGCGCGGCAATCTTCGCCATCGTAACCTGCCCTTTTTGTGCCAATGAGCGCGCCTGTTGCTCACTTTGGCAGGCATCAAGCATGGTGATATCCGCACCGGCAATAAATGAATCCGGCTTTCCAGAAATAATCACAATGCCCTGTAACTTGTGCGTTTGCGCCTGTTGCAACACGTCTTCGATCTGCTGCACAAATTCTGCTTTAAGCGTATTCACGCGCTCGCCGGGCACATCGATGGTAATCACACCGATATCGTTGTCTACCACGCTAAAACGAAAAGCGCTCGGCTGAGTTTCTTGCATGGCGAGGTTTTCCTGAACTGACATTATTCCACCTCCACGATCATGGCAGCACCGAGCCCACCCGCGGCGCAGGCGGTCGTCAGCCCAAGCCCTCCGCCGCGACGGCGTAATTCATTCAGCGTCTGTGTGATCATGCGCGCTCCGGTGGCGGCAAAAGGATGTCCATACGCAATAGAGCCACCTAATACGTTGAACTTATTCATATCGACTTCACCAATCGCCTGCGGGCGGCCCAATTTTTCGCGCGCAAACTCATCGCTGGCAAACATTTTTAAATTCGCCAACGTTTGTGATGCAAAAGCTTCATGCATATCAATCAGGGTGAGATCCTGCAACGAGATACCGGCGCGATCTAATGCCAGCGGCGTCGCATACGACGGCCCAAGCAGCATATCCTCCCAAACATCGATCGCAGAGAATGCAAAGCTGCGCAGATAGCCTAACGGGACTAACCCCAGCTCACGCGCGCGTGATTCACTCATCATCAGCACCGCGGCGGCACCATCGGTTAATGGCGTACTGTTCGCCGCCGTTACGCTACCGTGGCGGCGATCGAAGGCGGGTTTAAGTTTGCTATAAGAGGCCATAGAAGAATCGCTGCGCACGTTATTGTCTTTATCGAGCGACTGCTTGTAAGGCGGAATATAGGCAGTGATAACTTCATCGCGCAAAACGCCTGATTCCCACGCTTTCGCCGCTAAAGTATGCGAGCGATGCGCCAAGGCGTCCTGTTCTTCTCGGCTAATGTGATGGCTTTTTGCCATCTGTTCCGCGGTGTCGCCCATACGCAGCCCGGTTGAATACTCCGCAACCGCAGGAGGCACTGGCAGGAGATCGCGTAGCTTCAGCTTGCTGAATAATTTCAAACGTTGGGACAACGTGCGCGCTTTGTTGGCATCGACCAGCGTGCGCGCCAGTGCCTTGCTAACGCCAATGGGGAGAACCGAGGACGAATCAGCGCCCCCCGCAATACCCACAGAAATGGTACCCGCCATAATGCTCTCTGCCACGTTGGCTATTGCCTGAAAACTGGTGGCACAGGCTCGCGATACGCTGTAAGCGTCGGTATGAATGCTCATTCCGGTACCTAAAACAATTTCTCGTGCAATATTCGGTGCTTCTGGCATTTGCACCACCTGCCCAAACACCAGTTGATCGATAGCCTCAGGAGAAATATTGCTGCGAGCCAGTAATTCACTCACGACCATTTTGCCTAAATCAACGGCAGGAATGCCATGAAACGCCGTCGCTTGACGAGCAAAGGGCGTTCTTAGTCCCTGCACAATCGCGATGCGATCGCCTGTGCGAGTCGTCAGAGCCAATGGGGATGACAAAGGAAGTGCCTGACTCATTTTGTGCTCCTGCGCAATACGCTAAAAATACCAAAATTGTTACCAAACCCTGAACGATGAACGTGGGGCGAACATGATTCGCATCTCGCTTTCAGTTAACAGGTCTGACCTGATAGCGTAAATTCTTAACTCAATTTTTACATTTAGCAAACAACAAAACGTAAGAACTGAGACCAGAAGCAGGTTTCTTATTCAGAGAGAATGTGGGAGAAGGAGAATAGATTTCGAGGAAATAATATAGCTAGTGAATATATGCACGGATAAAAATAGAAATACAGGCACATTAGCGGCTTTATTTAAATATAAAAAAAGCGCGGCCTAAGCCACGCTTAAAATACGACCAACTCACGCGATGCGATTAACGCAGGCCAAGTTGGAAAATTAGAGTTTCAGCTTCACAGGCAAAAGCAAAATCAACGGTCAGCGCATAGCCTTCTGCTGTTTTAGTGATGTTGCTCTTAATTTCACATGGGTCTGATTCAATACCACGTGCTTTTTGTGTCAGCTGTTCCAGCATGGCTTTCGCATCAGCTTCCGTAGCAAATACATTGCTATAGGATGCGGTGCAGTCGGTGTTATCCATGATGGTGCCGACATCAACGCAACAGCAAGCGGCTGTTTCTTGTGCACTGCATTTTTTAATAGCATCAGTCATTTCAATCATCTCCTCGATGGGGAATGAACCCCTTTTATATCGCCAATTATGATCTGGCTCAAAAAATATAAAAACTGTGGGTATTTTACTCCTCTCCCACCACAGAGACTAGTGATATGCCAGATGAATGACATTAAGTGAGCAAAATCACATTATTTGGCGGTTATTTCTCCGCACTTGTAATCAGTTCTTTATTAGTTCCGTTGTTTTTTGTTACAGAGATCTCTTTTCTTGAATCAATTTGGAAATATTTAATAAACATTCTTGCAACATACCAAGAGGTCAGACCTATACTCAGCTCACTGGTCTGATTTGTCAGATCGAACTCGGACCCTACAATCCGCGCTCCTTGTTACAGTACGTAACATAGTTTAAATAAAACACACAATAATGAGGTTTCGGTCATGCGCCAGAAAAACCTGTTTACTAAGTCAGCATTAGCTGCAGCAGTGGCACTGCTTTCATCAAACGTCAATGCCGCTGGTTTCCAGCTGAATGAGTTCTCAGCCGCTGGCTTGGGCCGAGCCTATTCCGGTGAAGGCGCCATCGCAGATACCCCGGCATCTGCCAGTCGCAACCCGGCACTATTGAGCATGTACGATCGCCCAGCGATGTCTATCGGCGGCGTATTTATCGATCCAGACGTTGATATCTCTGGTCGTTCTCCAAGCGGTCAGAGCCTGAACGCGAAAAACATCGCACCAACCGCATGGGTACCTAACTTCCATTACGTACAGCCGATCAACGACCAATGGGCCGTAGGCGCGTCTGTCACCTCTAACTATGGTCTGGCAACCGAGTTTAACGATAACTACGCAGCAGGCTCTATGGGCGGTACTACCGACCTGACCACTGCTAACCTGAACCTGAGCGCAGCATACCGTGCCAACGAGCATTTCAGCTTCGGTTTAGGCTTTGATGCGGTCTACGCCAAGGCTAAGATTGACCGCTACGCAGGTGACCTGCCGCTGCTGATTGCAGGTTCAGGCAAGTTGCCACCAGCTCTTGCGGGCCAGGTCGCACAAATCCCTGCGAATACTCAGATCAGCCACCTGAAAGGTGATGAGTGGGGCTTTGGTTGGAACGCAGGTATCCTTTATGAAGTGGATGAAAACAACCGCTTCGGCTTTACCTATCGTTCAGAAGTCAAAATTGACTTCGACGGTGATTACAAAAGCGACCTGCCATCTTCTCTGAACGGCATTGGTTCAATGATTGGTCTGCCTGCGGGTACCGATGGCAGAACCGTTCCAGGTTCTCTGACCTTAAACCTGCCTGAAATGTGGGAAGTCTCTGGTTACCACAAAGTGGCGCCACAGTGGGCCGTTCACTACAGCCTGGCATACACCAGCTGGAGCCAGTTCCAAGAGCTGAAAGCGAAAGGTTCTAACGGCCAGACGCTGTTCTATAAAGACGAAGGCTTCAAAGATGCTTACCGCATCGCGATCGGTACTACTTACTTCTACGACGACAACTGGACCTTCCGTACCGGTATCGCGTTCGATGATAGCCCAGTACCAGCCGGTACTCGTTCTATCTCGATTCCCGATCAGGATCGCGCATGGATCAGTGCGGGTACCAGCTACGCCTTCAACAAAGATGCTTCTGTTGACGTAGGTGTTTCCTATATGCACGGCTCAAAAGTGACCATCAACGAAGGTCCATACGAGTTCAAGTCCGAAGGTAAAGCGTGGCTGTACGGCGCTAACTTCAACTACGCGTTCTAATTTTTAAAACGCATCGCTATCTAAAAGCGCCCTTCTGGGCGCTTTTTTGTTTGGGAAAATATAAGTTTCAGGCATAAAAAAAGCGCCCTAAGGCGCTTTCTCACATCAAGCTTAGCGTCAGTTTGAATCGATATCTTTCAAGTCATCCTGAATCGCGGACGCATTCGGATTGATTGGCGCGGTTAGCTGTCCACCGGTTGCCAAGAAATCGTAGCGTTGGAAATACGCTTCGCGCATAAAGATATAAGGATCTGAAGAATTTTTCAGCAGGCCATCAGAATCCAGTAACTGTGCACGCGTTTCGATACCTTCAACCACCCATTTACCCGCAGACATCCAGAATGTCAGCCAGCTTAAGGTTGGATACAGATAGTCAACGTAGTCACCGCCGTCCTGACGTGGCGTCACGCTGCCGTAACCCGGAAGCACAACATACGGGCCATAAGGCACGTCGTAATAACCTAGCGTGCTACCAAAACGATGCGGCTCCTGCTTCGCTAACTTAGGATTCGCCATCGTGGCAACGTCAATGAAGCCGCCCATACCTAAAATAGTATTCAGGAAGAAGCGGTTAAAGTGCACGAAGCCATCGTAAACCTTGCCTTCAAGGAAGCTGTTCACCATGCTAGCCGGTTCTTCAAGGTTGCTGGTGAAGTTCGAGATACCGGTTCTTGCAGGCACGGGTACGTAGTCTCGCCAAGCGACGGCGACAGGACGCAGTACATACGGGTCTAGATAGTCATAATTCACGCTAAACATCGCGCGGTTAAAACCCTCTAACGGGTCAGATCGCCCCTGGGCTTCTGGTTTAGATGAACTAGACGCACACCCCGCCAGCAATACGCTTGCCAGAGCCACTCCTGTCAGCCGAAGTTTCATATCTTCTCCATGAAAAGGGACCGCTGATAACCGGCTGAAAATTGACTCTGCCGTCAGCGATCCTCATATTTTTATTCTGATCGTTCTTATGCCCAGATGCTTAGGTCTTTGCAACAGACGATTTATGGTACTTGATGATCAATCTGTACGCTAATCTGACTCTCTTTATTATAGGGCATAACCGCACTTTCACCGAACCAGTCACCCGGTTGCGGATTGGCTAAACCATCTCGAGAGATCCGCGCACGCACCTTCACCTGCTTTTGTGCCGAAAGCAAACGCTCTGGCATCATGGCATTCGCATCGGATAACGATACCGTAACCGGGAAATGCCCCAAAGGCAGCTGTTTAACCGCCACAGGAATAGGCGCAACGCCATCGGTTACAGACACCACCAGTACCGCCGTGGGCGGCAATTGGCGTTCGACATCCGGTGACAGATTAATCGTAACACTCAGCTGCGTATTATCCTCACCAGACTGCGCTTTGGCTTGCTCAATGCTGCGCTTTAACACTTCGCGGCGGCTATCATTTTCCGGCAACACGCGCAGCATCATCTCCCACGCACCGATTGCTTTCTTATAGTCACCCTGCTCGAAAGCATTAAAGGCTAACAAACTGAGAACCCGCACATCTTGATGGTTGCGCGCCATCATATTGCCCAACATATCCGCCGCTTGTTTATTGTCTTCAGGATCGTTGGAACGGGTGAGCACTTCTGCGTAACCCAATGCCACTTCCGGCTCATTCGGTGCTAACTGATACGCATGGGAAAAGGCCTGAGTAGCGGTCGTTGCATTATTCAGCGCCATACCGATACGGCCTAACATTACCCAGTCAGCCACATTGCGCGGATCGGTTTGCAGCTCGGTACGCAAGCCTAATCCTAAACGCGCAATCTCTTCCATCGTCAGCGGCTGCTTATCTTCATTCATCACGCGCTCACGCAGGGAAGGCATTTCGCTCATGACCAAATTCCAGCCCTGAACCTGCGCCAGACCGCCGGTTTTAAGATAAAAACCAACGGAAATCAGCACCAAAATGACCACGCCCGGCAGTAACACCCAGCGGTTTAACGGCTCAGGTTTCGCCGCTTGTGCATCAGGCACATCAGACAACAGATTTTGCTGTAGTTCCTCAATCATCACCTGACGCTCAGCCACCACGCCCTGCTCTTCGTCTTGCTCAAGCTCTTGCAAACGCTGATGGTAAAAACGCGTATTAAGGCGATCGCGATCTTCCGGCAGATCGCGCTGAGGCTGACGTAGCACTGGAACCAGCAATAATGCGGCAGCGATAATCAACAAAACTAAAACTATCAACCAAAAAGCCATTATTAATGTTCCCTGTCGCTGTCGTTAAGTAGCTGGTTTAAACGTTGTTTCTCGGCCTCGCTGAGCGTCTCGCTGCTCGATACCTCAGGCTCGTTAGGACGGCGACGGCGTGCTCGGGTAATCACCACGATAGCGCCCAGTAAAACAAACAGCGCAGGACCAGCCCAAAGAATAAGGGTCGCCGCGGTTAACGGCGGCTCATAGGTGACGAAGTTGCCATAACGCGCCACCATATATTCAGTAATCTGCTTGTTGGTGTAGCCCTTTTCCATCAGCTCATACACTTTCTGACGCATATCGGAGGCGATGATAGCGTTAGAATCTGCGATGCTGTTGTTCTGGCATTTTGGACAGCGCAGCTGTTCGGTTAACTCACGATACTGCTGCTCTTGTTCCACGCTTTTAAAGCTATAGGTATCTATGGCTGCCCATGCGCTCACCGAAAGCATAATGCCCGCCAGCGCACTAACCCATCGTAGCATTCGCATTATTTAGCTCCTTCATATTGGCGGTATAAAGGCTCGATCTCTTGTTGCCATACGCGATCGTTGAGATCGCCCGCATGGCGATAGCGAATAATGCCATTGCCATCGATCAGGAAAGTTTCAGGTGCGCCATAAACGCCGAGATCCAAACCCAACATGCCGTCGCCGTCATACAGGCTTAACGCATAAGGATTCCCTAAATCATTCAGCCATTTGACCGCTTTCTGGCGGTCATCTTTATAGTTCAGCCCAACGACGCGGATCCCTTTCGCCGCCAGCTTATTCAGATACTGATGCTCGGCATAGCAGGTTGGACACCATGTCGCCCATACGTTCAGCAACATCGGTTTGCCGTCGTGCAGCACGCCTTGGTCAAAGGTTTTGCCCGGCTGATCCAACGATTCCAGCTTGAATTCAGGAACAGGTTTACCGATCAACGCAGATTCCAGCATGGTGGGATCTTCCCCACCCGCGTTGCGCTGTAGCTGGATAACAAACGCCAGCACCAGCAGCATAAATAACACTAACGGGATAAAGAGCAGCTTGCGATTCATGCTGTTTTCTCCGCTTTCTCTTGTTGTGCCTTTTCTTTACGGCTTGAGCGATAGCGCGGGTCGAGCATGCATAACACGCCGCCAATCGCCATCAGCACGCCGCCGTACCAGATCCAGCGCACAAAAGGCTTGTAATAAAGACGCACAGCCCACGCGCCGTCATCGAGTTCTTCACCCAATGCCGCATACAGATCGCGAGTTAAACCGCCGTCAATGGCCGCTTCGGTCATCATGCTGCGCGCGGTCGCGTAGTAACGTTTTTCAGCACGCAGAGTGGCCTCTGGCTTACCGTCGCGCGTAACATCAATGATGCCCACCCCGCCGGTATAGTTCGGGCCTTTGATGTCATGCACATCGCGGAACACAAAGTGATAATTGTGAATATCGACGCTATCACCAGACTTCATGCGCACATCGCGCTCGATGCTGTAGCTTTGGCTAAAGGCGATACCAATTACCGTCACGGCAACGCCCAAATGGCCTAGCACCATGCCCCAGTGGCTGCGAGGCAGTTTAGTCAGCCCCTTCCAGAAACCGTGGCGATGCGTAGCGCGCTCGTGTAATTCCATCAGCGTAAGAATCACTACCCAGAATGCCATCAGCAGGCCAACCACCGTCATACCTTCAACGCGGTCCTGCATCAGCCAAGGCAGCAGCACGGAAAGGATCACGGTCACAATCATCGCAACCAACAAACGTTTCCAGAACTTAGCCGGTTCATCACGACGCCAGCGCACTAACGGTCCAACGCCTAGCAGCAGCGCGAACGGCGCCATCAGCCAGGTAAACATCGAGTTAAAGAAAGGCTCACCGATGGAAATACTGCCCAAGCCAAGCTGTTTATGCACCAGCGGCAACAACGTCCCTAACAGCACCACCAGCATGGCAGCAACTAACAGTACGTTGTTTCCTAGCAAGAAGGTTTCGCGTGAAAACACCTCGTGCTGCGTGCGGCTACGAACCTGCGCACCTTTGACCGCATACAGCAGCAATGAGCCACCGATGACGATAACCAAATAGGCCAGAATGAACATTCCACGCGCCGGATCGGAAGCGAATGAGTGCACTGAAACTAATACGCCGGAACGTACAAGGAACGTCCCCAACAGGCACAGAGAAAAAGCCGTGATCGCTAGCAGCACCGTCCACGCTTTGAACGTCCCGCGTTTTTCAGTTACCGCCAACGAGTGCAGCAGCGCCGTACCCGCCAGCCATGGCATAAAGGAAGCATTTTCTACCGGATCCCAGAACCACCAGCCGCCCCAGCCCAGCTCGTAATAGGCCCAGGCGGAACCTAAAACAATGCCCATGGTGAGGAAAATCCATGCTGCCATCGTCCACGGACGTGACCAACGCGCCCATGCGGTATCTAAGCGCCCCGCCATCAGTGACGCAATGGAGAACGCAAAGGCGACCGAGAATCCAACATAGCCCATATACAGCAGCGGTGGATGGAAAATCAGACCAATATCCTGCAACAGCGGATTCAGATCGCTGCCGTCAATAGGGAAGTTCGGTAACGTGCGCGTAAAGGGGTTGGAGGTGAGAATAATGAACAGCAAGAAGCCGACGTTAATCATCCCCATCACCGACAGCACGCGTGCCACCGAGTCCTGCGGCATGCTGCGGCTAAATAGCGCCACGGCCAGCGTCCAACAGCTTAACAGCAGCACCCAGAGGAGAAGCGATCCCTCATGTGCGCCCCACGTTGCTGCGATGCGGTAATAGACCGGAAGCTGGGTATTCGAGTTTGCCGCAACGTAGGACACCGTAAAATCGTTGGTAATAAAGGCATACACCAAACAACCAAATGAAATCGCAATGCTAAAGAACAAGCCATAGGTCAATGGACGCGCCACCGACATCATACGCACGTCTTGTCGCGCGGCCCCCCATAGCGGATAAATGCTCAGCAATACGGAGAGCGCTAATGAGAGCGATAGCAGGAAATTGCCAATTTCAGGGATCATGACTGCGGGCTCCCCGCATTCGCATTGCCACTATTCTGCTGATAGGAATCAGCTGGGCGATTATGGTTTTGCTCCATCGCTTCTTTTACCTCAGGTGGCGTATATTTTTCATCGTGTTTTGCCAACACTTCTTTGGCATGCACCACGTTGTCTTCACCCATCACGCCTTGTGCAACGACGCCCTGCCCTTCGCGGAATAAATCCGGCAAGATGCCTTCGTAAGTCACACCAATAGCGCCATGCGCATCGTAGATTTTAAATGAGACTTTCAGGCTTTGCTGATCGCGTTTCACCGATCCGGGCATCACCATCCCGCCAATACGCAAACGCTGACCCACTTCAGGCTTCTCATGGTTTTCACCTTTACCCTGTAGGATCTCCGTTGGCGTATAAAACAGATCAATATTCGAGCGCAATGCATAAAGCACCAAAGTGATCGTCACTGCCAAGCCGAGTAAAACGACAATGGCCAGATAGAGGCGACTCTTACGACGCGGGTTCATGATGATTGCTCTCCTTGTGAAGCTGACGAAGCGCGCTGCTGACCCTGCGCTTGTTTCATTCGCTGTTCACGCGCCTGATGGCGGCGAACTTCAGTCAAAATTTGGCGGCGTTGCCACTGGGTATGGCAAACCAATAAAAGTAATGGGATAAGCGTTGCGGCAACAGAAAGCCAAACGTAAAAGGCATAACCGCCCATCGCGAAGAAATCCTGCCAAGAGGAAAATGCTGGGCTCATCAGGAACGCTCCTTAGGCTGATTTTTTAGGCGAGGGTTCACTAACGCATTCACCCAAGGACGTCTACGCTCTTGCAGTAAAATTAAATTGCGTAAACGCATCAACGTTAAGGTGATGAAGAAAAACAGGTAGCCGAAGATCGCCCAACGCAGCGGATAGCGCATGCTCGGATCAATGGTATTTTGCATATTGGTCGATCCCTGATGCAGGGTATTCCACCACTCAACGGAGAAATGAATAATCGGCAGATTGACCACGCCAACGAGAACCAGAATACCGGCGGCGCGACCAGCAGTACGGCGATCCTCAAAGGCGTTATACAACGCAATGGCGCCTAAATAGAGGAACAGCAGCACCAGCTCGGAGGTTAAACGCGCATCCCAAACCCACCACGTTCCCCACATCGGCTTGCCCCACGCCGATCCTGTCGCCAGCGCAATAAAGGTAAACACCGCGCCAACCGGCGCCATTGCTGCGCTGACCAGATCGGACATTTTCATCTGCCAGACCAAACCGATAAACGCCGCAATCGCCATGGAGGCATAGATCCCCATCGACCAGATAGCCGCAGGCACATGGATGTACATAATGCGATAGCTATTACCCTGCTGGTAATCGGACGGCGCATAGCCAAAGCCCCAGATCCAACCCACTAACAGGCATACCGCCCCGGCTAATCCAAGCCACGGGACGAACTTACCGCAAAGATGATAAAGCCGCTCAGGCTTGGCAAGCTGATGTAGCCATTTCCACATTGAGATTTATGCTCACAAAACGAAAAATTTTTGTCTCGGCGTCACTGCCGAAACCCCACAAAAAGGCGCTGTCTTCTACTGCTTGCAGGCTCTTTTCAGACAATCTACTTTCATACCGCAATACATATTCGTTCGTTAGTTTGACGCATGATACTAGCGACAAACAAAAAGGTTTTGTTAATAGCTGAATTCGGCTTTACCGAATACGCTATTGCACGCTAACCCGAAGCGCAGCTGCCGCAGCAAAAGGCGACAGCGTAATACTTCCCGCCAGCATCGCGCCTAAAATGGCCAAATATCCACCGATAGGCATTCCCATCGAAGCCGCATCAATTGCCGACGTCGCAAAAATCAGGATAGGTATATAAAGAGGCAGCACCAGCAAGCTCAACAAAACGCCGCCTTTGCGCAATCCAACCGTTAACGCAACGCCAATCGAACCAATAAAGCTCAACGTCGGGGTGCCAAGCAACAGCGTTAATGCCACAGCCCACCACGTTGCCATATCAAAAGAGAGCAATAGCGCCACTAACGGAGAAAGGATTAGCAGCGGTAGTCCTGTCACCAGCCAATGGGCCAATACCTTTGCCAACACCGTTAACGCTAGCGGAGATGGCGTGAGCATCAGTTGCTCTAGGGTGCCATCCAGATAATCGTCTTTAAACAATCGTTCTAACGAAAGTAACGCCGCCAGCAAAGCCGCAACCCAGACCACGCCTGGGGCGATACGCGCCAACAGCTGGGGTTCAGGGCCGATACTTAATGGAAACAGCGTAATGACAATCAAAAAGAACCACAGCGGATTAATAATTTCAGCGCCGTTGCGAAAGGCAATTTTCAGCTCGCGGCGCAAAACGGTCATGATCATAGTGCCGTTTCCTCTCCGCTTAGGCGCAACTTACGCATGCGATAATCCAAATCCTGGTGCGTGGTTAGCAAAATAATGCCTCCCGAGCGCGTGTGTTGCTCAAACAGTGCGATCAACTTCGCCACGCCGGATTTATCAATGGCGGTAAGCGGTTCGTCTAAAATCCAGAGCTTGGCTTTACTCAGCCAGAGTCGCGCCAGCGCAACTCGGCGCTGCTGCCCGGCAGAAAGCTGGGCAACGGGAACGTCTTCATAGCCGATAAGATCAACCTGAGCCAGTGCGTCCCAAATCGCATCTTGATTATTATCGCCTTGCACTTCTTGATAAAACGCGAGGTTTTCGAACGGCGTTAACACCGATTTCACCCCGGCCTGATGGCCAACATAAATCATCTGCTGTTGATACTCTTCGCGCTGTTTACGAATAGATTTTTGTTGCCACTGAATATCGCCACTTTCAGGCTGAGACAGTCCGGCAATCATCCGTAGCAAGGTGGTTTTTCCTGCCCCATTGGGACCTTCTATTTGCACCATTTCACCCGCATTAACCTGAAAACTAAGCTGGCTAAACAGCACTCGCTCGTCACGGCTACAGGTTAGAAGGGAGATATTCAGCATCGAAGAATGTATTCCTAAAATCGAGATAGCACATCATATCATAAGCCTATAACAGCTCGTACCCCGCAGCCTGTGCGAAAACTACCCACATGGAGGTAAAATTCCGCGTCAGATCAAGGAGTGATATCACACCCTATCCAGCAGAGCACCGCCAATAGTGAGATTAGCACGCCTCCCTCTCCACCGATGCAGCGTTACGGCGAGTTACATTTGATTAATATATTTCATAAACACATAACATTGGGGAATATCGAAAAGAGAAAGTAACGCGCTTTACGAGGAAAACTTCACAAGATTGGTGACAAAGCAGGCAATCAACACCAACCACACTTATTCTATTGATAAAAATGCGTATAATGGCGGCCGTTGTCCTCTTAGTTAAATGGATATAACGAGCCCCTCCTAAGGGCTAGTTGCAGGTTCGATTCCTGCAGGGGACACCATTCTGAGTTCTCAAACCATCTCACGAAGTCCATTATTCCTTTAAATTCAAACAATAAAATTGGATCATAGTCTAAGGAAGTCTCATTCTTTCTACTGGAATCTATACACTCTTGCGATAAGCCACAAACGAATCACTTCCCGTTCTTAACAGCTGATGAGATTCCCGAATTTGTGGCTGCTTTAGAAAACTATCAGGGAAGCCAATTATCGAAGTACGCCACACAGCTGCTGATGCTGATGCTGATGCTGATGCTGATGCTGACAGGAGTAAGAACTATTGAACTGCGCGCCGTAGAGTGGAAAGAGTTCAATCTCGATAATGCTCTATGGGAAATACCAAAAGAACACATAAAAAAAAGTCGTCCCCATTTGGTTCCTCTATCAAAGCAAGCAATTGACATACTGAAAAAACTAAAAGTCATCTCTGGCAATTACACACTGGTTTTTCCTGGTCGCAATGATGTGCGTAAGCCAATGAGCGAGGCGACTATAATATAAATTCATCAAGATGATTGGCTATCATGGCAGATTAACCGGTCACGGATTTCGACATATGATGAGCACAATTCTGCATGAGAAGGGTTTTGATAGTGCTTGGATCGAAATGCAACTTGCGCATGTTGATAAGAACTCTATTAGAGGAAATTATAATCATTTTATTTATATTGAACAAAGACAACAGGATTTATTCTGTCACCTTTATTAACAGAGAGTTCGACGTCAATTATAGATTTACTATCAGGAAATTTTCTGACAATATCTATTGCTTTCAAAAAGTAATCCTCATACTTTTTACCCCCCTCGTAAATATAAGGGATTCCTTTATCTACTGTAGCAATCATTCCTTTGCCATAAGCCATTCCTGCATATTTATCCTCTATAATTACACGTCCTAAAGAGTAAGAGTCTTTTTTTAACCTCATTTTATAATATTTTAGATTTCGTCCCTGCAACACTTTCATTACTAATTTAAATAATAGGTCATTAGTTCTACATCCAAAATATATCATTTAAACTACATATAGGCGCGCCATAAATTTCATTATTAACTAAACTTTTCAAATCTCTCTTTATAATATCTCTATTTTCACCGCGATATTTATAAACCCTCATTGATAATTTCCTTAAAGCCTCCCAGTCCCAACATGCAAATTATAGTCATGTGTACCACGTTCTATTTTTTTGAAAAAAACCTTTTTGTCATTAAATATGGACTTCAATAACTTCAAGTTTTTCTCACCTGCAGAATATCCTAAAATAATACAGTCAATAGCATCATCGGAATAATCACAAACTCTATAATTATCACTATCATTAACCGCTAATTCAGAATGAATTAATCTATATTCGTCCTCATATTTCCAAGGGAGTGATTTTGAAAAAATTATATCCTTAGCTGCATTACTTCCATCATATAATCCATTCATTAAGTTTACTGGGCTATTGCTGTATTTAACATCACCATGTTGAGATGGTAATAAATCTTTTAAAAGAATTTCTTTTTTAAATCTTATACAATAACCTGAGTGTGAGCCAGCATAATGAGACCATAGCAAAGGGTTAGTTGCATTTTTAGAGAAACAACAGACAAATGATCTTAATAATGCGCCTGACACTATATTAAATACGGGGGATAGCTCATGATTTTCAATCCCATATTTTTCAAGCTGAATTTTCGCTGCATTAAATTGGCTATCAACAATATTCTCTAGAAGGCTGTGGTCATTTTTAGCCATCTCGACAAGAGAGCTTTTTGTTGGATTATTTATTATAAAATTCTTTATAGACTCTCTGCTGGTCAAAGTAACCGGAACATTCATTGAACAATCAAAAGGATCATTAAAATTACTCCCTCTTGAAAACCAAATTTTATTATCTTGTAATGCATTGAGATTGTTTATACTAAACTCACGATATTTATAAATATACAAAGCGCCCACCATAAAAAATCACATAATCCATGATTGTTTGATCATACCTCAAGTACATCAAACATTAAAATGACGAAAACGGCACTACACCGCACCCGCCTGCGGCTTTTGTATCTGAAAAATTTTTCAGTTTTGATTTTCTACAACTCGGTAGGCTAACCCGCGCCACTACTAGGATTCAGCAAAGGAATACAAACTGAAAACATTGAAAAGGATTTCAGTGTTTTTCAGTTTAGCCTCTTAATAGCTCATTCATTAAGAAAAATAACTTATTGAAATAAATATATTTTTTAGTTTTCGCGACTAGAGTTTTGTTTTTTGCAATTTGTCATGACATAAAAAAACCGAGCAGATTGAAATGCTCGGCTAACGGCAAACTTTTAATTTTATCTTGTGTAAGCCATGCAGCTTTTTTCTTTCGCCTCTGGACGTCTTGAATACGCGCACGAACATAATCACGGTATTTATCCAGAACGGAGGAGGCTCTGGGTCTTGACGTGTATTCTGGAAGCTCAGATTTTACCTTCAGGTAGCGCTTGGCGGTGTTAGGAGAGATGCCTAGTTTTTTGACGATAGCCCAACGGCTCAGTTTTGCACCGTTGGTAACACTCCCCCCATTCCGTTCCCGCTGCTGAGTTCGGTCTATTAGTGGTAGTTAAGTGTTTACAGTTAGTTAAGGGTGCAAGAGAAGAGAACTACTAAGTACGGTTTCAGAGTGGCTTGTGAAAAGCGTAATCTCATATATTTTTCGCATTTTTTGATGAGTAGAAATTTAAGTTAAGGAGTAAGAAGTAATTTTAGGCCATATCAGGGATATAAAATGAGCTGGAACAAGCAGGTAGCAATATCGTATTTGAGGACGCATGCACTCGGCAGATCGCATAGTGAATGTGCCAGATTTACCCGACTAGCAATTCTGGCGGGCGGTGTTGATATTGGTTCGCCAAACTCGCATTACGCAAAGGACTACGGTGCAAATCTGATAAGAGCGGGATTTAGCGAGGTGCCACCAGGCTCTATGTTGCTTCCCGGTGACGTGGCAGTGATTCAACCTTATCCCGGAGGTAATGGGATTGGTCATATGACTATGTCTGACGGTATGACTTGGATTAGTGACTTTGTTCAAAGTGGTATGTATCCCGGCCCTGGCTATCGCCGCTTGCACCCGTCTTTCAAAATCTATCGGATGAACTGATGAAAAGATTACTTTTGCCGGCTGTCATCTTGCTGGTAGCATGCAGCTCGGTTCCCAATCAAAACCAGCAGGCGACCAAACAGGCCAAAGAGTTTTACACGTCGTATCTGACGCAATTCGGTAGCAATGTCACGGCACCATACCCTTCTGATAAACTTAATAAATACGTATCAGCCGATACGATAGGCCGTATTAACGCTATCCAGGATATTCCAGAGCAAGAGCTAATGGAGTCTGATTACTTTACCTACGTGCAAGATTATTCAAGTGATTGGGTTCCACAGTTGCGCGTTGAGGGTGCAACGCCATTTTTGGGCGGAGAAGTGGTTCAAGTAATGGAAGGTGTTGAAAACGGCGGCTATATCCATCTTGAGGCGTTTTTACGTCGTGAGGATGGAATCTGGAAAATCTACCGAGTGCGCGATGTAACGAACAACCATGAGCATCCGATATTTAGCAGTGGGGCCATCGCTCAGGCAAAAGCCCTGAAAGAAAGTGGAAGGTAATTTAATTAACAATAAGGGGCTTAAGCAGATTTGCTCGTACCCCTTTTAACTGTTCAGAAGGACTCTCCTTTACGGACAGTCTCAATCATAGCGTTTTATGCATTCGCAAAGGTTGATTATGTTTTTATGAACGGCCATGATTTACGAACAAATCACCCAGAGAATTTAGCATAGCTGTTATTCCTTACCTAATGTGTATCAACCAGCGACTAGACTGTAAAAAATCAGCACCAGCAAATCGTGGCTGATGGTTATGCTCTGGAAGATGACTTTGTGTTTGTTGATGAGAATGTTAGCGGAACGGCCCCCGCGGAACAAAGACCAGCGTTGATGGGGGCAATCCGAACTGCTCGCCGTAATGATATATCTGTAGTAGTCGCAATTGACTGTCAAGGGCGCCACACTATCGACGTGCTAAGCACTGTCGAGACCATCAAGGCCAAATGCGCAGCAAACTATGCTTTTGCGCGGTTGGCAATGATATCTTCGGCCACGTTGCGCGGTGCTTCGGCATAATGGTGAAACTCCATGCTGTAGGTTGCGCGCCCCTGAGACATCGATCTCAACGTGGTTGCGTAACCAAACATCTCGGCCAGCGGAACGTCAGCACGAATAATCTGGCTGCCAAACCGCTCTTCCATGCCCTGCACCATGCCGCGACGGGAAGAGAGATCGCCCATGATGTTCCCTGCGTACTCTTCCGGCGTTTCCACCTCGACGTGCATCACCGGTTCCAGAATGGCCGGATCGGCTTGGCGCGCGCCGTCTTTAAAGCCAAAGATCGCCGCCATACGGAAAGCCATTTCCGAAGAGTCGACGTCGTGATACGAACCAAACGTCAGGGTCGCTTTTACGTCCACCACCGGATAACCCGCCAGCACACCGTTGCTCATGGCTTCGCGCAGGCCTTTCTCCACGGATGGAATGTACTCGCGCGGCACCACGCCGCCTTTGGTGGCATCTTCAAACTTAAAGCCGCTGCCCGGCTCAAGCGGTTCCAGACTCAGAACCACATGACCGTACTGCCCTTTCCCACCGGACTGACGCACAAATTTACCTTCGATCTCTTTCACCGCTTTGCGTAACGTCTCGCGATAAGTCACCTGCGGACGCCCGATATTGGCCTCAACGCCAAACTCGCGTTTCATGCGGTCGACGATAATTTCCAGATGCAGCTCGCCCATTCCGTAGATGATTGTCTGACCGGACTCTTCGTCCGTGTGCAAGCGGAACGACGGATCTTCCGCCGCCAGACGCTGCAATGCGATACCCATTTTCTCCTGATCGGCCTTGGTTTTCGGCTCGATCGCCAGCGAAATCACCGGTTCTGGGAATTCCATGCGCTCAAGCGTGATCACGTGATCCGGATCGGTCAGTGTATCGCCCGTCGTGACATCTTTCAGTCCAACACAGGCGGCAATATCCCCCGCCCGCAGCTCGTCGACTTCATGACGATCGTTGGCATGCATCAGCACAATGCGTCCAATACGCTCTTTTTTCCCTTTAACCGGGTTGTACACCGCGTCGCCTTTTTTCAGCACGCCGGAATAGACACGGATAAAGGTCAGTTGACCAACGTACGGGTCGGTCATCAGCTTGAACGCTAACGCCGAGAACGGTTCATCGTCACTCGGATGGCGTTCCGCTGGCTGCCCTTTTTCATCCACGCCATCAATAGCCGGAACGTCGAGGGGCGACGGCATCAGTTCGACCACCGCATCAAGCATGCGCTGCACGCCTTTGTTTTTAAACGCACTGCCGCACAGCATCGGCTGGATCTCACCTTTGATAGTGCGCTTGCGCAGCCCTTCAATGATTTCCGATTCGCTTAGCTCGCCTGTTTCCAGGTATTTATCCATCAGAGCATCAGTGGCTTCCGCCGCCGCCGAGACCATTTTGTCCCGCCAGATTTGCACAGTACTCAGCAAATCGTCTGGTACCGGACCATAGCTGAAGGTCATTCCCTGAGTGGCATCGTCCCACAAAATGGTGCGCATTTTGATGAGATCGACCACGCCGGTAAAATGCTCTTCTGCACCGACAGGAATGACAATCGGCACCGGATTAGCTTTCAGGCGGTCAATCATCATCTGTACCACGCGGAAGAAATCGGCTCCCTGACGGTCCATTTTATTCACGAACGCCAGACGCGGTACGTGATATTTATTTGCCTGTCGCCAGACAGTTTCTGACTGCGGCTGTACACCACCGACGGAGTCATACACCATCACCGCGCCGTCGAGCACGCGCATGGATCGCTCCACTTCAATGGTGAAATCCACGTGCCCTGGGGTGTCGATAATGTTGATCCGGTGCGGTTCAAAATTTCGATCCATACCAGACCAGAAGGCACTCACCGCGGCGGAGGTAATGGTAATCCCGCGCTCTTGCTCCTGCGCCATCCAGTCTGTTGTTGCCGCGCCATCGTGAACTTCACCCATTTTATGGCTCATTCCGGTATAAAACAGAATGCGCTCGGTGGTCGTCGTTTTACCGGCATCGATATGCGCGGAGATACCGATGTTGCGATAACGTTCGAGAGGGACGGGTCGGGGCATGATAAATCCTTAGTCAGTTTGACTTAAATAGAACAACCGAAATGGTCGTCTGTGTGTTCGTCTGTTATAATAGTCCTATTGTACGAGTATATACGAACTATTTTTTTAAGGATGAGCCTATCATTAAGATAGCTCAAACTGTGCGCTAACTTAGGAAGCCTATGATTGCTAACCATCCCGAACCTGAACAGATCACGTTGGAAAATGTCCTATTAGCCCTCGGTAACCCGCTAAGACTGGAGATCCTCCGCCTGCTCGCCGACGGCGGCGAACTCAGCTGCAACGCGCTACGTCCAGAAGAAATTGCCAAATCCACCATGACGCATCACTGGCGTGTATTGCGCGACAGCGGCGTGATCTGGCAGCGTCCACAGGGACGCGAGAATATGATTTCTTTACGTAGAGAAGATTTAGATACCCGTTTCCCAGGGTTGCTGGATACGTTACTGAGAGTGATGCAATAACCTTTGCTTCTATGCTGGGTGGCACTCACGCTAACCCAGCCTGATTTCTACAGCCGCGTCGAGCACGACTGCTGCCGATCTTGACCCAACGCCATAATACGATTGTCTCCCTTTGCTCCTATTCCCTCACTCACGTCCTATCAGCTCACTATTAAATTTCCCCCCTCAAAATCCCCATCACGAATACCTTTTACATCATCACGAATATTCCAGAATTGGATGAGTCATCCGATGAGTGGCTTATAAAACCGAATTAAAACTCTAAAAAAACCAATATAACCAGACGATAAAATTATAAAACAAAATTTCACTGATATAAATATCTGACAAGAGTAGGCCTAAGTATACTTTTGCTCAAGAAAACGAAGGCGCACCATAAAGCGCACCAATAATATCTTCACCTCTGGTCATCTAATAATAATCAGCACTAGACAGGTAGAAGAGTTACGCGGTTTTAGCCTGCGGCTGCCGCTGAGCAAC
Source organism: Hafnia sp. CBA7124 (assembly GCF_002355555.1). Lineage (NCBI taxonomy): Bacteria > Pseudomonadati > Pseudomonadota > Gammaproteobacteria > Enterobacterales > Hafniaceae > Hafnia > Hafnia sp. CBA7124. The sequence continues at coordinate 3,020,585 of NZ_AP017469.1, forward strand.
ATCGCTGAACAACAGAGCTCCCTTAATTTGGCCATTGTTCATTCTGTTATACGTATATTGAAGCGCGGAGTATTTCCGTTTTTTAACCATTCGTTTTTAACATAGAACGTAAAAAATGATAGTAGCCTAATGATGATTGTGGAATTTGAATTTTCAAAGTTAATAGACCGCCTCCTTCCTCAATCTATGCGGCTCAATGCCGTAAGTCATATATCGAGATTTGACTCGTTATGCTGCTGACGCTATCGCTAACCTAAGATGAGTTTCATGCTTGATTTGGACATAAACATAAAATGAAAATTACCATGAATGATGACAAGAGACACAACAAGATTTCCATTATTACGGATAACGAATACCTAAAGTTAGGTCTATTCTCCTTACTTGACGATCTTGACCCAAAAATCATCGTCAATAAGGCTATTTTTATTGATGTAGATAGTTTGAAACTTATGTCAGATCTTGGGATTATTTTAAAAAATGCCTATGCAAACCGTACATCAGTGATCCTTATTTGTTCAGCCGGCGATATGTCGATGGTATTAGAGCGATTACCGCATATCGATATTAATGCTCCGCTGTCAGTTTGGATGCGTGATATGCCCTCGTTGCTCAGATCAAGCTTAACTTATTACTTCATTAAAGAGTTCAACGATCTTATTTGTGTTAAAAAATTGGGCTCAATGAAAATGGCTATTATTCTTATGGCAAATAAAGGATGGACGTTTAGCCTGATAGCCAGAACGCTTAGAATTTCGCATAAAACGCTTTACCGCTATACGGGTGGACTCGTCTCATACTTTAATGTGAAAAATATCAACTTCTTATTTTATTTTTTGAGAGCGAGATTTCCGCCCTCTTATTTTGATTCGCGTTTTGGTGACTATTCACCAAGAACGCCGTTGTTGTCATTCGTTGCAGGGAAAGTTCTTCCTCAACACCCTGCGCGAGTTGCACCACACTTGCCCCAACCGTAGCCAATACTGGCCGTTTAATAATGATTTAATCATGATGTAATTAAGGAGCTATTTTATATGAACATGGGTTCATCAAAATTATTGATCTTGGGATCAATCTGTCTGTTGGCTGCATGCTCAACTCAGCCAACAAAGAAGCCTCAGAGCAACAACCATAAAACAGCTGCGGCAACGACTGGGTATACGAATGCAAATACACCAACGGATAATTATATTGCAAAACGCACCGCAAACTTGACCGGCATCACTTTGGCTTCAACCAATAACGTTTGTGTTGACCACTTTAATTTCCTCAGAGAGACACAGGCTCCTCAATATCAAAAATATACCAAAGACTATGGTGACATTGGCAAAGGATATCGTTTCTTGAACGTCAATAAAAACATTATGGATAACGACGCCAAAGAAGTTTATACCATGTCGCTTGAAATGAAATTAGATACATTATGTTCAAAAGTGCAATACACCGGATATTCCGTTGTTAAAGGAAAAATAAAAGAACTCGCCGGAATTTAATTCCACATAAAAATAGATTTCTAGCAAGAGCCCTTCTTTTAAGAAGATAGGGCTCTTTGTGTATTTCATAAAAATATTACATTGGTATTCGTTATGAGAAAAATAATTTCACCTAGAGGGATGAAAATAACCTCTTGGGGGATAATCTTTATTCAGGTTCTTACACCATTGTTAATTTCCGCCAGCTCTGTTGCTCGGGCCACTGAATATAACAATATGGAGGAGACAATTCTTGGGCTGCAATCCGTCGTTGATAATAATGCGAAAACGATCATTCAGCCGACGTCTCCTCTAATAACGAAAGAAAAAAAGAACCTGCCAGCGTTAACCACAACGCCAGAATTTCAATCTCTTTTTCCGCCGGAAACAACTCCGACGCCTTCAGCTCCCGTAAGCATAACACCAGAACAACCTTTATCTCATTTACCCTCTCTCGGCAGCGATGCAGCTTCCCGTGATTCAGCTCCAGCCGCCGATCTCACGGGTAATGCAATGCAAGCAGGGCAAATTCTCTCCAGTGATAACGTCACCAATGCATCAATTAATTATGCTAAAAGCATTGGCGAGGGATTAATTAATCAGCAAATCAACGATTGGCTGAACCAAAAAGGTACTGCGCGCGTTAGCGTAGGTTCTGATAATAAAATTGCAGGCGATATGTTACTTCCCATCATCGGGGATAATGACAGTCTGTTCTTCTCTCAGGTTGGGCTTCACGGAAATGAAGACCGAAATACCGCTAACTTAGGCCTCGGCTATCGTCAGTATATTGGCGATTGGATGTACGGGGTTAACACCTTCTACGACTACGATTACACCGGCAAAAATGCGCGACTCGGCGTTGGCGGTGAAGCGTGGACCGATTATTTGAAACTGGCGGTTAACGGCTACTATGGCTTAACCGACTGGCATCAATCTCATCTCTCGGACATGAAGGATTACGATGAGCGCCCTGCCAATGGTTTCGACCTACGTGCAGAAGCCTACTTGCCGTCATACCCCCAGCTTGGGGCGAATATCAAATATGAACAGTACTTCGGCAAAGGGATCGATCTTGGTACAGGCACAAATCCAGATGATTTAAAAAATAATCCAAAAGCCCTGACGCTAGGTTTGAACTATACGCCGGTGCCATTAGTCACCATTAAAGGCGAACACTCCATGGGTGATAAAGATGATAGCCGCATTGGGCTGGACATCAACTATCGCTTTGGTGTGCCTTGGGCGCAGCAAATCAGCGCAGACTCCGTTGACGCACTCCGCAGCCTGATGGGCAGCATGTATGAGTTTGTCGATCGTAACTATGAAATTGTAATGCAGTACCGCAAGCAGGATTTACTGCGTATTTCCCTGCCGAATAAAGTGACGGCCAAAGCGGCTGAAACCATCATCCTTCCATTGACGGTTTCTAAAGCCAAATACGGTCTGAAAGACGTTGACTGGACGGCATCAGCAGAATTCCTAGCGAACGGTGGTTCATTCCGAAAATTATCGTTAACGCAGTTGGAAGTTAAATTACCGCCCTACGTCTATACCAAACGCGCGAATGCCGCTCAGGGTTACGTGATTAAAGCCGTTGGCGTCGATAACAATGGTAACAATTCGAATACTGCGGCAACTACGATTAACGTGGAGCCTTCTAAGAATATCATTAGTGAATTGGCTATTACCCCATCAGGTTCGGTTCCAGCCAATGATTCTGATTACTTCACCGTAACGGCCTTTGTTCGCGATGAACAAAGCCAGCCGATGGTGGCTGAGCCTATCACTTTTGATATTGATAACCTTAAAGGCGCAGACGGGCGCTCAGCGGCCACATTGTTTAAAGATGGACGTTCCAGCCCTCAATCGTTGACGGTTAACACCGACGGCAACGGTAAAGCGACGGTCTTCGTACGGAGCAAACTGGCAAAAATCGGCGTCATTACGGCTACCATGAATAATGGTAACTATAAGTCGGGTCAGGTTGAATTCATTGCCGACGCGGCTTCCGCGCAGATCAGTGCGCTAGAAATCATTAAAAACCACGCGCTGGCCGATGGGAAAAGCACCAATAAACTGCAAGCCACGGTAAAAGATGCCAACGGCAACGCGCTTGCCAATGTGCAGGTCGGTTTAGATGCAACGCACAATGCCAGCCTAGTGAATGGTTCAACGATGATGACCGATTCCGAAGGTCAGGCCATGGTGTTAGTCACCAATGCCATCGTCGGTGATAGCACCATCACGGCACGTATTAACGGCAGCGCAAAAACCCAAGCAGTGACGTTTATTGCAGACAAATCAACGTCTGTGATTAGACAAGGTGATATGACCGCGACTCAGGACGCTATCGCCAACGGCACCGCAACCAACAAGATTACCGCCAAAATCACCGATGCTAATGCGAATACTGTTTCTGATGTCACGGTACATTTCACCGTCAGCAACGGGGCCAAAATCACCACGGTGAAAGGCGTGACAGGCGATGATGGGATTGCTACGGCGACGGTGACCAGCCTCAAGGCCGATACCTATACCGTAACGGCGCGAATTCAAGAATCAGGAAATAGCGCTCAAGCGGATACTCGCTTTATTGCTGATAGTTCAACTGCAACCATCACCGATAGTAATTTGACCATCGATCCGAACGGCGCATTGGCCAACGGCGTAAACACCGACAACGTAGCCGTTATCGTTACCGATGCCAATAATAACCTCGTACCAAATGCTACGGTGAATTTCGTTGTCGCATCTGGCGCAACCATTACCACGGTGATCGGCACCACCGGCGCAGACGGCAAGGCGACCGCAACGGTCACCAGTAGCACATCCGGCACATACGCCGTCACAGCGACGGTTAATGGGCATTCAGCCAGCAAAGACGCGGTATTCGTTGCCGATAGCGGCACAGCGACCATTACGTCTGGCGATCTGAAAGTCACCGCCGATAACGCGTTGGCCAACGGAACCGCGATGAATGCGGTACAAGCCAAAGTAACCGATGCGCATGGCAACACCGTTCCCAACGTTACGGTGAATTTTACCGCTGACCACGGCGCAATCGTCACCACTGCATCAGCGGTAACAGACGCCAGCGGCTTGGCCAGCACGACCCTCAGCAATATAACGTCGGGGACAACCAACATTGTTGCCGCCATTAACGGCACAAACCAGAATGTAAATACTAACTTCGCACCGGACGATTCAACGGCAACGATCACCAAGGGGAACCTCGTCGTTATCCAGAATAACGCCAAGGCCAACGGAAGTGATGCCAACTCGGTACAGGCGAAAGTTACCGACGCCAACGGAAATCTGGTACCAAATGCCACGGTTAACTTTAGCGCTAATCATGGTGCCACAGTCGTTACGGCATCAGCGATCACCAATGCGCAGGGTCTTGCCAGCACTGAGCTGACCAATACGCTGTCGGGTGCCGCTACCGTCACGGCGAAAATTAACGGTCAGAGTATCGCCGTTGATACTCAGTTTGTGGCCGATGGTTCAACGGCGGTCATTGTCAAAGGCGATCTAACGGTCACCGCTGATAACGCCAAAGCCGATGGGCATGCAACCAATGCGGTGCAGGCGAAAGTCACGGATGCAAACGGGAACCTTGTGCCTAATGCGTCGGTCAGTTTCAGCGCGGATAACGGGGCGACTATCGCAACGGCCACCGCCACCACCAACGATCAAGGCTTAGCAACGACGTCGCTCACCAACTTGACGACCGGCGTAGCGAAGGTTACCGCAACCATTAACAGCAGCAGCCAAGTCGTAAATACTCACTTCGTGGCTGATGATGGCACCGCAACGATTGTCAGTGGCAACCTCACCGTTCTGGTGAATAACGCCAAAGCCAACGGCGCAGACACCAACTCAGTTCAGGCGAAAGTCACGGATGCCAATGGTAACCTCGTCCCAAATACCGTGGTTAGCTTCACGGCAAATCATGGCGCAACGGTGATCACGGCTTCTGCTACCACCAATGAAAACGGCCTAGCAACGACAACACTAACCAACGTGAGCGCGGGGGTCACCAACGTTTCCGCCGCGATTAACGGGAATAGCCAGAATATCGATACAACGTTTGTGGCCGACGATAGCACCTCGACGATTGTTAAAGGTGACTTAACGGTTATCATCAACAATGCTAAAGCCAACGGTACGGACAGCAACAAAGTTCAAGCCAAAGTGACAGACGCCAATGGCAACCTTGTTCCTAATACGCCGGTCAACTTTACGGCGAATAATGGTGCAACGGTGGTGACTGCATTAGTCACCACGGATAGCCAAGGGTTAGCAAGCACTTCCCTCACCAACATCACGGCAGGCATCACCAAAGTAACCGCAACGGTCAACGCCAATAGCCAAAATGTTGATACAACCTTTGCCGCCGATGACAGCACGGCAACCATTGTCAGCGGCGATCTCACTATCACCATTAACAATGCAAAAGCCAACGGCACCGACGCGAATAAGGTTCAGGCCAAGGTAACAGATGCCAATGGCAACCTCGTTCCCAATACCGCCGTCAGTTTCGCCGCCGATAACGGCGCAACGATTGCCACAGCGTCAGCCATGACGAATAGTCAGGGCTTGGCTAGCACTACTCTGACTAACGTCAAGGCTGGAATCACCACCGTCACCGCAACCATTAATGGCGATAGCCAGAACGTGGCGACCACCTTCGTGGCTGATGACAGCACGTCAACGATAACCAGCGCGAACTTAACGGTTACCGTGAACAATGCGAAGGCCGATGGCGTTGATATCAATACGGTGCAGGCTAAGGTCACTGATGCGCAGGGAAACTCGGTTCCTAACGCAACGGTCAGTTTCACAGCCAATAACGGCGCAGGCGTCGCGACGTCATCCGTCACGACCGATGCTCAAGGACTTGCCAGTACCAATCTGACCAACGTGACAGCCGGGATCACCAAAGTGACTGCTGCCATCAACGGCACAAGCCAAACGGTGGACACGTCCTTTGAGGCGGATGGCGGAACTTCAACTATCACCGATGGCAACCTAACCGTAACGCTTAACAACGCCAAAGCCGATGGCTCAGCCACCAATGCGGTTCAAGCAAAAGTGACCGATGCAAAAGGCAACGCGGTGCCTAATGTTGATGTCAGCTTCAGTGCCAATAATGGCGCCACGGTTATCACTGCAACGGTCACCACCAATGCTCAAGGCTTAGCGAGCACAACGTTAACCAACGTTACCGCGGGCACCACCAAAGTAACGGCGGCTATCAACGGCAATCGCCAAAGCGTTAACACAACGTTTATCGCCGATGATGGCACCTCCACCATTACTGATGGCAACCTGACCGTGACCGTCAATAATGCCAAAGCAAATGGTTCGGCAACCAATGAGGTTCAAGCAAAAGTCACCGATGCCAACGGCAATACGGTGCCAAACGTTGAAGTGCGTTTCTCTGCTAACAACGGTGCATCGATTATTGATGCCGCTGTAATGACCAACGAAAACGGCGTAGCGGTAACCACGCTCACCAACGTGACTGCGGGAAATACCAAGGTCACCGCAGTGATTAACGGATCGAACCAAACCGTTGATACCACCTTTGTCGCGGATGACACGACTGGCACCATCGTCAACGGCAATTTAACGGTCACCGCAGACAATGCGAAAGCTAACGGCACCGCCACCAATGCCGTTCAGGCCAAAGTGACCGATGCTAATGGCAACCTTGTGCCAAACACCGTGGTGAGTTTCACCGCCACTAACGGCGCAACGGTCACTACCGCATCGGCAACCACTAACGCTCAGGGATTAGCAAGTACCACTCTCACTAACGTGAAAGCGGGCGTGACCAAAGTGACAGCCACGATTAACGGCGATAGCCAGACGGTAGATACCACGTTTATCGCGGATGATACGACCGGCACCATCGTGAATGGCGCGCTGACCGTTATCGTCAACAACGCCAAAGCCAACGGTACTGACAGTAACAAAGTTCAGGCTACAGTCACCGATGCTAACGGAAACCTTGTACCAAATACCGTGGTCACCTTCGCGGCAGATAACGGCGCAACGGTCATCACCGTATCGGCAACCACGAACGCACAAGGGTTAGCAAGTACGACGCTGACCAATGTGCAAGCGGGTATTACCAAAGTCACTGCGAGCATTAATAGCAGCAGCCAAACGGTAGACACCACGTTTGTGGCCGACGATAGCACCGGAACCATTGTCGCAGGTGATTTAACGGTTACGGTCAATAACGCTAAAGCCAACGGTTCAGACACCAACGCCGTTCAAGCGAAAGTCACCGATGCCAACGGCAACCTGGTTCCAAATACGGCAGTCACCTTTGCAGCCAATAACGGCGCAACGGTCACCACCGCATCGGCAACCACGGACGCCCAAGGGCTGGCTAACACCACGCTGACCAACGTCAAGTCGGGGATCACCAAGGTTACCGCCACCATTAATGGCAATAGCCAAAACGTGGATACCACCTTTGTCGCCGACGACAGTACCAGCACCATTGTGGATGGCGCGTTAACGATCACCGTTGATAATGCCAAAGCCAACGGCACAGACACCAACAAGGTTCTGGCTACGGTGACGGATGCCAATGGCAACCGAGTACCCAATACCACCGTTAGCTTCTCGGCAGACAATGGCGCTGCGATTACCACCGCAACGGTAACCACCGACGATCAAGGTTTAGCGGCAACCACCCTCACCAACGTGAAGGCGGGGATCACCAAAGTCACTGCCGCGATTAACGGCAACAGCCAAACGGTAGATACCACGTTTGTGGCCGACGACAGCACCGGTACCATCGTGAGCGGCAACTTAACGATTACGGTGAACAACGCCAAAGCTGACGGCACGGAAACTAACGCGGTTCAGGCTAAGGTTACCGATGCCAATGGCAACCTCGTTCCAAATACCACGGTCAGCTTCACGGCTAATAACGGCGCAACGGTGACGACCGCATCGGCAACTACCGATGGTCAAGGACTCGCCAGCACCACGCTAACCAACGTTAAATCGGGGATCACCAAGGTTACAGCCAGCATTAACGGCAATAACCAAAGTGTGGATACCACCTTCGTGGCCGATGACACAACGTCTACGATTGTGAGCGGCGACTTAACGGTGACCATCGATAATGCCAAAGCCAACGGCACGGACAGTAACAAAGTTCAAGCCAAGGTAACGGACGCCAATGGAAACCGAGTACCGAATACCGCCGTCAGCTTCGTAGCAGACAACGGTGCAACGGTCATCACCGCATCGGTCACTACCGACGACCAAGGTCTGGCAAGCACCACGCTGACCAACATCAAAGCGGGGATCACCAAAGTCACGGCAACGGTTAACGGCAACAGCCAAACGGTAGATACCACGTTTGTGGCTGACGACAGCACCGCGACCATCGTGAACGGCGACTTAACGGTAACCATCAACAACGCCAAAGCCAACGGCACGGACAGCAATAAAGTTCAAGCCAAGGTAACGGATGCCAATGGCAATCTCGTGCCGAATACCGCAGTTAGTTTCACGGCAGATAACGGCGCAACGGTCATTACCGCATCAGTGACAACCGACAGCCAAGGTTTAGCGAGCACCACGCTCACCAATATCAAAGCTGGCGTTACCAAAGTTACCGCCACCATCAATGGTAATAACCAAACGGTAGATACCACGTTCGTGGCCGATGACAGCACGTCTACCATCGTAAGCGGTGATTTGACGGTAACCGTGGACAACGCCAAAGCCGATGGTACTGCCACCAATAAGGTACAGGCCAAGGTCACGGATGCGAATGGCAACCTAGTGCCTAATGTTAACGTCAGTTTCACGGCGGATAACGGCGCAACGGTAACAACCGCAGCAGTCAGCACGGATGCGCAAGGTCTAGCAACCACCACGCTGACCAACATCACGGCGGGGATCACCAAAGTCACGGCGGCAATTAACGGTCATAACCAAACGGTAGATACCACCTTTGTAGCGGATATCACTACTGCAGCGGTAACTACCGTGACGCTCGACGACAGCGTGACCGATAAAATAGCCAACGGGACCGATTTCTTTACCTATACCGCTATTGTTAAAGACGCGCATGGCAACCTCGTTCCGAATGCAACGGTGAACTGGTCTCAGGACAAAGGTAATACCGTAACATTACAGGCTGCGAGCAGCGCGACCGACGTCAACGGCAAAGCAGCCATGGTACTGACCAGTACCTCTGCAGAAGCATTATTGGTGCAAGTGTCCGCATCCTTAACAAACGGAACGCCGGTTGATGCCAATCAGAAAGTTAACTTCAAACAACAGCTAGTGAAATTACATGGAGTAACTAAGAACGCGATAAACAATGCCATGATCCCAAATACGAAGATCGAGCTCTCTTTATCTGAAAATAACGCAAATCCGGAATACTCCGTGACCAGCGGTACCGATGGTAAATACGAGATCAGTATTCCGCAGGGGGTTTATTATGTGAAAGCCAGCGCAACCGGCTTTATCACGTTAGATTCAACGCTCGATATCCAAACGGTTACAGACCAGCAGAAGGACTTTGTTCTGTCGCCAAACTTAGATGGCAAAGCGGCGCGTATTGTTCTCACGTGGAATGATAAACCTGCTGACCTTGATTCCTATCTCTGGGTGCCTAAGGTGGGAAATCCAACCAGTTTAATAAAGGTTAATTATGGTTCTAAATCACCAGCCGGTGCAGATGCAACGCTAGATGTGGATGCAAGAAATGGCTATGGCCCCGAAACTATCACGGTAGATAGCATGCATCCGGGCGTGTATTGCTACGTCGTCAATAGATTCAGCGCATCACCTGTTGCCTATGGTGGCGCCAAAGTTAAGCTTTACTTATCCGATGGAACATCGCAGGAGTTTAAAATTGAAGATGCAACCGGCGCCACTGATAACATGTTGAATTGGACCGTGTTTAAAATTGATACAACATCTGGCCAAACTGACATCAACGTAGTAAATACACTAGCGAGTTCAGGAAATAATGGGGACTGCAAGTAAGACTAACTAACAGTTGATGAATTTAAGACAATAATATCAATGGCGCTAAAATTATTTAGCGCCATTTTTATTAGAGCAAGAAAGTTGATGATTGATGAATACAACTAAATTGAATAGTGTTATCTCGCTGATTAGATATCAGAAAGACCTTTACGTTTTTCGTTAACTAGAATAAAGCTCGAGTACTGAATTTTTGAACACAGTGTCTCTAGCTTCATTTTTAGCTCCATCGTGTACACTTTCTTGGCATCCTTATCCATGATATTTTTATTTGAGTTGAGAAACTTAAACCCGTCGGTGATCTTATTGTAGTCTTCAGCATACTTAGGGTATTGGCTAGACTTCTCCTCGCGTAGGAAATTATAATTATCCATACATTTATTATTCGTAGATGAATAGGAATGGCCACCGACAATACTGCTTTTAGGCGGCGTATTCTCTTCCGTTGGCGTTAGCTGACTGTTAGCATAAAAATAATCATACTCCAACTCATCTCCTCGGTAGTTTTGATTCGTTTTATTTGGCGAAGAACAACCGGACAGAAAAAAAGTTGTTCCTATAAGAAAAAATCCTATCTGTTTTTTATTCATACTATTTCCATTAATGATTAATAGAGGGGTATTGGTAAAGCCGTTCATTCAAACAAAATGGGCATTATGAGGTACAGGCAAACACAAAATTATTCGCACGACCGAACAAATAAGTGTTTTTAATTTTATGTACACTGATGTTAATTTCTTTTAAGTCTTTATTACGGAAAAACAAAAAATCAAGGATAGGTTCTGGTGAGAAAGACTCATCAACGGAATCATGGAAGTATGTGATCAGTTGAGCATCGTAGATAACAATACGTTTGGGTGCCACGACATGATACTTGAAATCAACGCTGCGAATGACATCCTGAGACACGCCATTTTTAGTTAAATACCCCGTCATTTCGGCATGCCCTTGCATTTTATCATTCAGACTAAATGAAATATTCCCGTCCAGCAGGTCTTTACTTTCACTATCGCTATAGGAAAACTCGCCATCGCATACAAAATTATATGATGGCTCATAGATAAAACAGACGTAGATAACTTCAAACGCCAATATGAAAGTAAAAAGGAGCAAAGTGACAATTTTTTTGTTCATTTTATATAGTATCCTTTACAAAAAAAGTATTCGTTTCTTCTTTTATCGACAATACATTCCGCAAGAAATGAACGCCCACTCCCTCGACTTTCTGGCTTTACAATAAATATTCTTTCAGGAATACATCGCACTTCACTGACTGTAATCAGCTTCACTGATGACTCCAACAAATCGCGTGATTGTCCTCGTGTATACTCAGGTAGAACATTGACGCTACAAGCATCAAACTTCCCGATATTTACGATAGGTGTATCGAGACTGTAGGTATCATTTTTGTATAAAACGTAGGTAAAAAACACCGCAATAAAAATGGCCAGCGCGCTCATTGTCACAGTATAAATATAGCTTTTGTTACTCTGTTTTAGACTCTTATCCTTTTCAGTAAAATTCACGGGTTCTGCGTTACACTCTTTTTCTACACAGATAGATGCATTTAAACTAAACCCTACCTTTGGAATAGTTTTAATCACCTCATCATCAATACCCAACAAGGAAAATGTTCGCCTAAGAATAGAGATATATTGGTTAAGTGTATTATTAGATGAACGTAAGCCTTGCTTGTCCCATATATCTTCTAAAATTTGCTCTCTAGAAAGGATTTCACCTTTCTTATTGAGCAATAGACAAAGAAGATTACAGTTAGTAATCGTTAAGTTAATAACTTGCTCAGGGCTTTCTATACTCCAAATGGCACCGTCTGCAGGCTTAAACCTAACCGTCTCATTAATTTTATAAATCATGAATTTTACATTATATTGATTCAATTTATCACACTCACATCAGAGAAACTGAGCTATAAATACAGATAAGGCCCTCTGTTTTATAGTAAACAAGAACGCTGTTATAAAAAGCGTGTGAAATGAGATTTTTTCATATTTTCCCTCAATATTTTATAGATAAACCTTTTTACTTTTTCAGCACTTGTGAAGTAGTAAGAATCATCTCAAATAAAACCGAGCGGGTAAAACAAGTGATGTGTGTGATTTATACAATTTATAAGAATTTTATTAAAACAATAATTATCCCAAGACAGGCAAAAACACCAAATATAAATAAATCAACCTGCTAGCTATGGGTTATTAATCTGCTTAACATGGTTTTTATAGAAGATTTGCAATAATTTGATTGTGAAGTGTTTTTATAGAAAAGAGTGATTTTTTAGGAAAATTACCGCATTAATCGCCGCCTAAAAATCAATTTCATCATGAGTTTTATTTTAGCTTACAGCTAAATTACCGCAATAACTCGAGATATAAATCTACCTTATAATTATAAAGACGACAATTTTCTTCAATCTTAAGCATCTCTATAGTATTTAGTATTATTTTTAATGAACATAAGGTGGTGATTGTTCTATGAAGATGTTTTAGAGGTTTAAAAATCACAATATTCAGATATTCCTCATCAATGAGGGGGATAAAAACCCCACCTCATCGCTTACATTAAAATACAAACAACATAATTACAACAAAATAAGATCATAATTAACGATAATTGATATCATAATAGGTCACTCTGGTTATCGACTTCGCTTGCTCAATCATCTCAAGGATGCGATGAATCAAGCTGTGGCTTCTTTCACTGTCTTCTTGCAAAAAAAACAATAGATCGGTGATCGTGTTCTGTGCCGTACGCGCAGAAATAGACGAGCTACGCAACCTCAACCAAAGATGGTCATACCACGAGTACCAAACCATGATTTATTCTCATTTCGCAAACACAGCGCGCTTCACCGTCTGTACTCTAGATAGACCTGTGAGTAAAACATAATTAATTAGCAGTTAATAGATTATTCACTTTTAATTAAATTAATGATTATAGACATACATATTAAAAAAACATTTGTTTGAGGTATGTTTATAACTAATTAAAAAATAACATTTTAAAAAATATTTTATTTACGCCATCAATATTCTAGATTCCAAATATTCCATAAAATTTAGTAAAAAAAGGCATGGTGCTATTTTTTACAATTACCACTCCGTCTATATCTAGTAATGTGATAATGAGAGATATAGAATCCTTGTTCTCATTTTGGCGTAATTAGTTTTCTTATTCATTTTTTAAGAATATATTCAGCCAAATATAATACGCAAAACAAATGATAGATAGAAGCCTAACAAGGATTGCGAGGCTTGCATGACAGAAAAGAGTTAATTATTTATCAAATAAATTCTTTCCCCTTAATTTATATAATATGGATATCAACAAACGCTTCACTTAAACAATTTAAATCCACTTATCAATCAATACCCTATCTTCTTATGAATAAATATGAATACGCTACACAACATGGAAGTCGTTATGAAAAATGATAAAAGGCACACTAGCATATCAATGAGAAAAATAATCTCACCCAAGGGGGTAAAAATTACCTCTTGGGGGCTGATCCTTATCCAACTTCTTACACCATTGCTGATTTCTGCCAGCTCTGTTGCCCGCGCGGCTGAATATAGCAATATGAAGGCGCCGACGCTTGGTTCGCAATCCATCGTAGATAACACGGCAAACAACACCATTCCCTCTCTGGGAAGTGATAATACCGCATCGCCGAAGTCCGCCCCTGCCCCCGACTCTACAATGAGCGATAATGCAATGCAGGCCGGGAAAATTCTTTCCAGCGATAACATTGCTAATTCCTCTATCAACTATGCGAAAAGCGTGGGTGAAGATTTAATTAACCAGCAAATTAACGACTGGTTAAACCAAAAAGGCACAGCGCGCGTCAGCGTCGAATCTGATAACAAGATTGCAGGGGATATGTTACTTCCCATCATTGGAAATAACGACAAGCTCTTATTTACGCAACTTGGAATGCACGGTAATGAAGATCGAAATACCGCTAACTTAGGCCTCGGCTATCGCCAATATATTGGGGATTGGATATATGGCATTAATACCTTCTACGATTATGATTACACTGGGAAAAATGCGCGATTAGGCGTGGGCGGTGAAGCGTGGACTGATTACCTGAAACTGGCTGTCAATAGTTATTATGGTCTAACTGACTGGCATCAGTCTCATCTCTCTGATATGGACGATTATGACGAGCGGCCAGCGAATGGCTTTGACCTGCGCGCAGAAGCCTATTTGCCTTCATACCCACAACTGGGCGCCAACATTAAATATGAACAATACTTTGGCACAGGCATTGATTTAGGCACGGGCACCGATCCCGACGATTTAAAAGATAATCCAAAAGCACTGACCCTCGGCCTGAACTATACACCAGTCCCCCTGTTCACCTTGAAAGGTGAGCACTCCGTAGGTGATAAAAATGAAAGCCTCATCGGCCTTGATGTCACCTATCGCTTTGGTGTGCCATGGGAGCAACAAATTAGCACTGACTCGGTAGATACACTCCGTAGCCTGAAGGGCGGCATGTCTGAATTTGTCGACCGCGACTATGACATTGTTATGCAGTATCGCAAGCAGGATTTACTGCAGATTTCATTACCCGATAATGTGAATGCTAACGCTGCCGACACGATCGTCCTTCCTCTTACCGTGACCAAAGATAAATACGGCCTAAAAGATGTCGATTGGACGGCATCGCCTGAATTCATCGCAAACGGTGGGACATTCCGCAAACTATCACTCACCCAGTTGGAAGTGAAGTTGCCCGCATACGTGCATAACCAGCACGCCAATGCTGCGCAAAAATATGTCTTTAAAGCCGTGGGTATAGATAACAATGGCAATAGCTCAAACACAGCAACGACCACCATCAACGTCGCGCCATCTAAAACCGTCATTAGCCAATTAATTATCACCCCGTCAGGCGCAGTGCCCGCCAATAATACGGATTATTTCACCGTAACGGCCGTCGTTGTTGACGATAAGGGCCAACCGATGGCTGCACAAGCGATCACATTCAATGTGGATGATCTCAAAGACAGCAACGGCCAGTCCGCAGCAACGCTATTCAAAGACAATCATTCTGATGGTCAGGAACTCACAGCAAATACGGATAGTCAGGGAAAAGCGACAATATACGTGCGCAGTAAACTGGCTAAAGAAGGCACGATCACCGCGACCATGAGTAACGGTAACAACATCTCTGGCCGGCTAAACTTTGTTGCCGATACCACTTCGGCACAGATCAGCGCGCTGGACGTCATTAATAACAACGCCCCGTCCGATGGACAAAGTACCGATAAACTCAAAGTCACTGTTAAAGATGGTAATAACAACCCGCTTGCCAATGCCACCGTTGAGTTAAGTGCCTCCCATGGTGCAACGCTTGTCGGAGGTTCTACCGTGGTCACTGACACCGAAGGGCAAGCCACCGTCCTCGTGACTAGCCTCAACGGGGGCGACAGCACGATCACAGCACAAATCAACGGCACCACCAAAACCCAAGTCATTACCTTTGTTGCCGATAAATCAACGCCAACTATTGCGCAAGGCGATCTGACAGCCACTCAAGATGCCGTTGCCAACGGTACCGCAACCAACAAGATCACCGCCAAAATCACCGATGCCAATGCGAAAACGGTTCCCGATGTCACGGTACATTTCACCGTCAGCAACGGAGCTAAAATCACCACGGTCAACGGTGTTACCGGCAGTGATGGCATCGCTACAGCGACGGTCACCAGCCTCAAGGCAGAGACCTATACCGTCACGGCTCAAATTCAAGACTCAGAAAACAGCGCCCAAGTGGATACCCACTTTATCGCTGACAGCGCAACCGCCACCATTACCGATAGTCATCTGACTATTGATCCGAACGGCGCGTTGGACAACGGTGTAGACACCGACAACGTAGAAGCGATTGTCACGGACGCCAACGGAAACCTTGTGCCGAATATCCCAGTGAATTTTGTTGCCGCATCTGGGGCAATCATCACCACGGCGATCGGCACCACGGACACTAATGGTAAGGCGACCACAACGGTCACCAGCAAAATATCCGGGAAATACGCCGTCACGGCGACGGTCAACGGAAATTCAGCTAGCAAAGACGCGGTATTTGTCGCTGACAGCGGAACGGCGAGGATTGCCTCTGGCGATCTGAAAGTCACTGTGGATAACGCGTTGGCCAACGGAACCGCAATGGATGCCGTTCAAGCCAAAGTCACCGATGCATATGGCAACCCCGTTCACAACGTTACAGTAAGCTTTACCGCCGACCACGGTGCTGTAGTCACCACCGCATCAGCGGTAACAGACGCCAGCGGCTTGGCCAGCACAACCCTAAGCAATACAACGTCGGGAACCACAAACATTGTTGCCGCCGTTAACGGCACAAACCAGAATGTAAATATTAACTTCGCACCGGATGATTCAACGGCAGCGATTATCAACGGCAACCTCGTCGTTACCCAGAACAATGCCAAAGCCAACGGCACGGACAGCAACAAAGTCCAAGCCACTGTGACAGACGCCAACGGAAACCGCGTTCCCAATACGACGGTGACCTTCGCGGCAGACAACGGAGCCACGGTCATCACGACATCGGTCACCACTGACGCTCAGGGACTGGCAGAAGCTGCACTGACTAATGTCAAAGCGGGGGACACCAAAGTTACAGCAACGGTTAACGGCAATAGTCAAAACGTGACGACCACCTTTGCGGCCGACGACAGCACGTCAACGATAACCCGTTCTAACTTCACGGTAACCGTGAACAATGCGAAGGCCGACGGCGTCGATACCAATACGGTGCAGGCTAAGGTCACCGATGCGCAGGGGAACGCGGTTCCTAATGCCACCGTCAACTTCACGGCCGACAATGGCGCAGGCGTCGTGACATCATCCACCACCACCGATAATCAAGGCCTTGCCAGTACAAATCTGACTAACGTCAAAGCCGGGACCACCAAAGTGACGGCAGCGGTTAACGGCCATAGCCAAACGGTAGACACCACGTTTATCGCCGACGACAGCACCGCAACCATCGTAAGCGGCGACTTGACCGTAACCGTCAACAACGCCAAAGCCAACGGCACGGACAGCAACAAAGTTCAAGCCAAGGTCACTGACGCCAGTGGAAACCCTGTGCCGAATACCGCGGTCAGCTTCGTGGCGGATAACGGCGCAACAGTCGTCACTGCCTCGGTGACGACCGATGACCAAGGTTCGGCTACCACTACCCTCACCAACGTCAAAGCGGGGATCACTAAAGTTACGGCAACGGTTAACGGCCATAACCAAGCGGTAGACACCACGTTTGTCGCCGATGACAGCACCGCAACCATCGTGAGCGGCGACTTGAATGTAACCATCAACAACGCTAAAGCCAACGGCGCGGACAGCAACAAAGTTCAAGCCACCGTGACAGACGCCAGTGGTAACCCAGTACCGAATACCGTGGTCAGCTTCACGGCGGACAACGACGCAACAATCGTCACGGCCTCTGTAACCACCGACGGACAAGGACAGGCCAGCACCACGCTGACCAACGTTAAAGCCGGGATCACCAAAGTGACGGCAGCGGTTAACGGCAACAGCCAGACGGTAGACACCACGTTTATCGCCGACGACAGCACGGCAACCATCGTGAACGGCGACTTAACGGTAACCGTCAACAATGCCAAAGCCAACGGCACGGACAGCAACAAAGTTCAAGCCACCGTGACGGACGCCAGTGGTAACCCGGTGCCGAATACCGCTGTTAACTTCACTGCGGATAACGGCGCAACAATCGTCACTGCCTCGGTAACCACCGATGACCAAGGTTTGGCTACTACTACCCTCACCAACGTCAAAGCGGGGAGCACTAAGGTTACAGCAACGGTTAACGGCCATAGCCAAACGGTAGATACCACGTTTGTCGCCGACGACAGCACGTCAACGATAACTCGTTCTAACTTCACGGTAACCGCGAACAATGCGAAGGCCGACGGCGTCGATACCAATACGGTGCAGGCTAAGGTCACCGATGCGCAGGGGAACGTGGTTCCTAACGTCACCGTCAACTTCACAGCTGACAATGGCGCAGGCGTCGCAACGTCATCTGCCACCACCGATAATCAAGGCCTTGCCAGTACAAATCTGACTAACATCACGACGGGGATCACGAAAGTCACGGCCTCCATCAATGGCACCAGCCAAACGGTGGATACATCCTTTGAGGCTGACAGCGGAACATCTACGATTACCGCAGGTAACCTGACCGTAACGCTTAACAACGCCAAAGCCAATGGCTCGGCCACCAATGCGGTTCAAGCAAAAGTGACCGATGCTCAAGGCAATGCGGTACCGAATGTTGATGTCAGCTTCAGTGCGAACAACGGCGCCACGGTAATCTCGGCAACCGCCAAAACCGATATTCAAGGCCTAGCCAGTACCACACTAACCAACGTGACCGCGGGCACAACGAAAGTCACGGCGGCCATCAACGGCAACCGCCAAACGGTAGACACCACGTTTATCGCCGACGACAGCACCGCAACCATCGTAAGCGGCGACTTGACCGTAACTGTCAACAACGCCAAAGCCAACGGCACGGACAGCAACAAAGTTCAAGCCAAGGTCACTGACGCCAGTGGTAACCCGGTGCCGAATACCGCGGTCAGCTTCACGGCGGATAACGGCGCAACAGTCGTCACGGCCTCGGTGACGACCGATGACCAAGGTTCGGCTACCACCACCCTCACCAACGTCAAAGCCGGGATCACTAAGGTTACGGCAACGGTTAACGGTAACAGCCAAACGGTAAACACCACGTTTGTCGCCGATGACAGCACCGCAACCATCGTGAACGGCGACTTGAACGTAACCATCAACAACGCCAAAGCCAACGGCGCGGACAGCAACAAAGTCCAGGCTAAAGTGACAGATGCCACGGGTAACCTGGTGCCGAATACCGCGGTCAGCTTCACGGCAGATAACGGCGCAACAATCGTCACGGCCTCGGTGACCACCGACGGACAAGGGCTGGCCAGCACCACGCTGACCAACGTCAAAGCGGGGATCACCAAAGTCACGGCAGCGGTTAACGGCCATAGCCAAACGGTAAACACCACGTTTGTGGCCGACAGCGGCACGGCGACCATTGTAAACGGCGATTTGACCGTAACCGTCAACAATGCCAAAGCCAACGGCACGGACAGCAACAAAGTTCAAGCCACCGTGACGGACGCCAGTGGTAACCCGGTGTCGAATACCGCTGTTAACTTCACAGCGGATAACGGCGCAACAATCGTCACTGCCTCGGTGACCACCGATGACCAAGGTTTGGCTACTACTACCCTCACCAACGTCAAAGCCGGAAGCACCAAAGTGACAGCAGCGGTTAACGGCCATAGCCAAACGGTAGATACCACGTTTGTGGCCGACGACAGCACGTCAACGATAACTCGTTCTAACTTCACGGTAACCGTGAACAATGCGAAGGCCGACGGCGTCGATACCAATACGGTGCAGGCCAAGGTCACCGATGCGCAGGGGAACGTGGTTCCTAACGTCACCGTCAACTTCACAGCTGACAATGGAGCAGGCGTCGCAACATCATCTGCCACCACCGATAATCAAGGACTTGCCAGTACAAATCTGACTAACATCACGACGGGGATCACGAAAGTCACGGCCTCCATCAATGGCACCAGCCAAACGGTGGATACGTCCTTTGAGGCTGACGGCGGGACATCTACGATTACCGCAGGTAACCTGACCGTAACGCTTAACAACGCCAAAGCCAATGGCTCGGCCACCAATGCGGTTCAAGCAAAAGTGACCGATGCTCAAGGCAATGCGGTACCGAATGTTGATGTCAGCTTCAGTGCGAACAATGGCGCCACGGTAATCTCGGCAACCGCCAAAACCGATATTCAAGGCCTAGCCAGTACCACACTAACCAACGTGACCGCGGGCACAACGAAAGTCACGGCGGCCATCAACGGCAACCGCCAAACGGTAGACACCACGTTTATCGCCGACGACAGCACCGCAACCATCGTAAGCGGCGACTTGACCGTAACCGTCAACAACGCCAAAGCCAACGGCACGGACAGCAACAAAGTTCAAGCCAAGGTAACGGACGCCAGTGGTAACCCTGTGCCGAATGCCACCGTCAGCTTCACGGCTGACAATGGCGGCGCGGTAACGACTGCAACGGTGACCACCGATGACCAAGGCTCGGCTACCACGACCCTCACCAACGTGAAGGCAGGGATCACCAAAGTGACAGCAACGGTTAATGGCAATAGCCAAGCAGTAGATACCACGTTTGTCGCCGACGGCAGCACCGCAACCATTGTGGATGGCGCATTAGCAATCACTGTTGATAATGCGAAAGCTAACGGCACAGACACCAATAAGGTTCTGGCGACTGTCACGGATGCTCAGGGTAACTACGTGCCTAATACCAGCGTCAGCTTTACAGCAGATAATGGTGCAACAGTCGTTACTGCCGCGGTGACCACCGATGACCAAGGGCTAGCAAGCACCACGCTGACCAACGTTAAAGCGGGGATCACCAAAGTGACTGCGACGGTTAACGGCCATAGCCAAACGGTAGACACCACGTTTGTGGCCGACAGCAACACGGCGACCATCGCGAGCGGCGACTTAACGGTAAGCGTCAACAATGCCAAAGCCAACGGTACGGACAGCAATGCGGTTCAAGCCAAGGTCACTGACGCCACGGGTAACCCAGTGCCAAATACCGCTGTCAGCTTCACGGCAGATAACGGCGCAACAGTCGTCACTGCATTGGTGACTACCGATAACCAAGGTTTGGCTACCACTACCCTCACCAACGTGCAGACAGGGATCACCAAAGTCACGGCAACGGCTAACGGCCATAGCCAGACGGTAGACACCACGTTTGTTGCAGACAGCAGCACGGCGACCATCGTGAGCGGCGACTTGACGGTCACCGTGGATAACGCCACAGCCGACGGTGTTGCTACCGATAAGGTGCAAGCTAAAGTCACGGATGCGAATGGAAACCTAGTGCCGAATGTTAGCGTCAGTTTCACGGCGGATAACGGCGCAACGGTAACCACGGCAACGGCAATGACGGATGCGCAAGGTCTGGCAACGACAACGCTGACCAACATCACGGCGGGGATCACCAAAGTCACGGCAACGGCTAACGGTCAGAGCCAAACGGTGAGTGCGACCTTTGTGGCGGATATCACGACCGCAGCGGTGAATACCGTCACGCTCAACGACAGCACGACCAATAAAATAGCCAACGGGACCGATTCCTTTACCTACACCGCCATAGTGAAAGATGCACACGGCAATCTTGTTTCGAACGCCACGGTGAACTGGTCTGAAGACCAAGGTAATGCCGTAACCTTGCAGGCTGCCAGCAGCGTTACCGACGCTAACGGCAAAGCCACCATGGTTCTGACCAGTACCACTACGGAAACATTATCAGTGCAAGTATCGGCATCCTTAACCAACGGAACCGCGGTTAACGCAGATAAGAAAGTTAACTTCAACCAACTGATCGTGGAAGTACATGGGGTTACCAAAGATGCGACAAACAACGCCATAATCCCGAATGCCCAAATTAGTGTCTCTAATACCAGTGGTGGCGGCACCATGATCGGAGACAGCGATACAGAGGGTAAATACGACATGGCTCTTCCTGTGGGGACTTATAATGTCAAAGTCAGCGCAACCGGCTTTACCACATTAAATACAACGCTCGATATTCCAGCGGTAACGGACCTACAGCATGATTTTAATCTGTCACCGGATTTAGCAGGTAACGCGGCGCGTATTGTTCTCACATGGAATGCCCAGCCCTCTGACCTAAATGCCATGCTCTGGGTGCCTTCCATAGGCGATCCATCCAATAAAATTCCAGTTAGCTACATGAATCAATCGCCGAGCGGCGCAGATGCAGCGCTGGATGTGGATGCAACACATGGCTATGGCCCTGAAACCATCACGATAAAGAGTATGCATTCAGGAGTGTATTGTTACTTTGTAAGTAAAGTCGCTGGGGCTGTCGACAGTGGCGCGAAGGTTAATCTTTACTTATCCGATGGAACATCACAGGAGTTTAAAGTTAATGATGAGCACGGCACCAATAGTTGGAGTACATGGACCGTGTTTAAAATTGACACCACGTCAGGCCAAGTTAAAGTCCAGGATGTAAATAAGCTAGGAAACCAATGTAATTAATTCTGTGTTACTGCCATCGTAGTAATGGTGACCGCTCAGACGGTCACCGATGTTGATAAATTTAAGACAATAGAATCAATGGCGCTAAAGTAATTTAGCGCCATTTTTTTACTGGAAGTGGCACCAATATGCCACGAGCACGGCGCGCGAGTCGTCGCTCTTTAAAGCAGACTCACTATCAAAAATACCTATGACTTACTTAAGCTGCTCAATCATCTCTTGGCTGCGATGAATAAAGCTGCGGCTTCTTTCGCTATCTTCCTGCAACAAGCAAACGAACAACAAATCGGTAATAGTATTTTGTGCCGTGCGCGCAGAAATAGAAGAGCTACGCCAGCGCGCCTCATCAGCAATGGTATCAAGAACAAAATCAGCCAGCTTTCTGAGCGGGCTATCTTGCAGCGACGTTATCGCTATGATTTTTGCCCCCTTTTCCTGCGCCGCTTGAGCCGCAATCACTATCTCTTTCAACGCTCCCGAGTAAGAGATAACAATTTGCACATCCCCTTCCCCTAACGATTGAGCAACCGTCATCTGCACGTGACTGTCCATTTCATTCATCACGGGGTAGCCTATTTTCATCAGCTTATATGCCAAGTCTTTCGCCACCAGCGACGAGCCGCCCATGCCCATGATCTGTACTCGGCGCGCCGCCTTGATTTCAGCAACCACACTCTCCAACTGCGCCAAGTTCACGCTGTCGGTCGTCATCCTCAGAGCCTGTTGCTTCGCTCGGAATAGTTTTTCTGCAATCACTGACGGCGTGTCATGAACATTAATATCGTTATGCAAATGCTGTTCTGATTCAGCGTTCTGCTTACTTTGCTGCCCCCACTCCTCAATCAAGGCCATTTTGAGGTTAGTAAACCCTTTGAACCCCAATCGCTGAGCAAATTTCACAATGCTCGACTGGCTGATATTCAAAATGCTGGCGAGCTCTTGCGAAGAGCACTGCTTCAACTTATCGGGATTAGCCAAAATATAATCGGCAATAATACGTTCACCGGGCGTAAAGGCGTCTTTGTTGAGAGTGATTCGTTGTAGGCAGCGCATTTGGACTCGGTCAGCAGGAGGTAAGTAGCCGCTATCTTACCTTGCATAGCGCAAAAAATGGAGGCTGGATTCTTAGGTAAGCATTCACTTCGTCCATGACGCAGCCCAATTGGCAGGCATTTCTAAGCGGGAGAAAGAGTCGATATCAATCACAAAAAATGCGCATAAAATTATTAATTCTTTAAATTGCATTAATTTTGGAATAATTTATTCCTCAACTTTACGCATCTGAGAATACTGAAATGAACATTGACCTCTCCCGTCTGCAAACTGAAGGCCGTAACATCGCCAGCGAAAACATCGACACCCTGTCTACTTTAGATATGCTGACGATTATTAACCAAGAAGATCAAAAGGTTGCTCTAGCCGTTGAGCGTATTCTGCCGCAAATCGCGCAGGCCGTGGATGCTATCGCTCTGGCCTTTAGCCAAGGTGGGCGTCTTATTTATTGCGGCGCAGGCACCTCGGGGCGACTCGGTATTCTAGACGCAAGTGAATGCCCGCCAACCTACGGCACCCCGCATGAGCAGGTGGTCGGGTTAATCGCCGGAGGCCACACCGCGATCCTACGCGCGGTGGAAAATGCCGAAGATAACGTCGAGTTGGGCGAGCAAGATCTGAAAGACCATCAACTCTCTGAGCGTGACGTGGTTGTGGGTATCGCCGCCAGCGGAAGAACGCCTTATGTTATCGGCGCGATGAAATATGCGCGCTCAGTTGGCGCCACCACCGTTTCATTAACCTGCAACGCCAGCAGCGCCATGAGCCAATTAGCCGATATCGCGCTTGAAGCCGTGGTAGGGCCAGAAGTGGTAACGGGTTCATCAAGAATGAAAGCGGGTACAGCACAAAAAATGGTGCTGAATATGCTCACCACGGGAGCGATGATCCGCAGCGGAAAAGTGTATGGCAACCTCATGGTGGATGTTGAGGCTACCAACGCCAAGCTGGTTCAACGCCAAATTGACATCGTCATGCAGGCCACAGAGTGTAGCCGCGATGAAGCCGTTAAAGCGCTCAGCGAATGTAAAAGACACTGTAAAACCGCCATTTTGATGATTCTCGCCCAGCTCTCTGCGGCAGAAGCCAGCACGGTTCTTGCGCAAAATAATGGTTTTATCCGCCAAGCCTTAGCCTCACGTACTCAGGGAGTTTAGCGATGGCTAAAATAACGGATGCCACCATCGCGCAAATTTTGGCGAACGTTGGCGGTAATAACAATATCACCCTATGCGGGCATTGCATGACGCGGCTACGCCTTACCTTAGTCGAGCGATCTCGCGTTAATCACGCCGAGCTAAAAAAGATCGCTGGGGTCATGGGTGTTATTGAAGGCAACGACCAGCTGCAAATTGTACTGGGGCCTGGCAAGGCGCAAACCGCCAGTGAAATGATGAATGTGAGCCTTAGCCAATCTTCGTCACAATCACCAGCCGATAGCAGCACGCCAGAAACTGATTTGAATGCCCTTGCGGCGGAAAATAAAAAGCAGCTCAAGAGTAAGCAAAATAACGCCTTTCACAGCTTTCTGACAAAATTCGCGACGATCTTCACCCCGCTCATTCCCGGCTTTATCGCTGCGGGTCTGCTACTCGGCATCGCGACGCTGCTCCAGCAAACATTAATACTCGACGGTGAAATCGCGCCGATTTGGCTCACTAGCCTGATTGGCTATATGAAAACCTTCAGCGTGGGCTTATTTACCTTCCTGAGTATCCTCATCGGCTTCAACACCCAAAAAGCCTTTGGCGGAACCGGCGTGAATGGTGCCATTATCGCGTCGTTGTTTATTCTGCGTTACAGCGCAGAAGGAACCGTGGGCTACTACGCAGGGATCGATAACTTCTTCGGTTTAGTGATAGACCCAAGGGGCAATATCATCGGTGTGCTGCTGGCCTGTATGCTCGGCGCGTGGATTGAGCGAAAAGTACGCAAGGTTATCCCTGATAACTTGGATATGATCCTCACCTCCTCCATTACGCTACTCATCACCGGTGCCATAACCTATGTGGTTATCATGCCAATCGGCGTCGAACTCTTTAAGGGTATGTCTTGGCTGTTTCTGCATTTAAACGGTAACCCATTCGGCACCGCATTATTGGCGGGGCTGTTCCTGATTGCGGTGGTATTTGGTATTCATCAGGGATTTGTACCGGTTTATTTTGCTTTGATGGATGCACAAGGATTTAACTCCTTGTTCCCTATCCTGGCAATGGCCGGTGGCGGGCAGGTTGGTGCTGCGTTAGCGTTATACTTAAGAGCCAAGCCGGGCTCGACCCTACGTATGCAAATTAAGGGTGCCATATTTCCCGGATTACTCGGAATTGGCGAGCCGCTGATTTATGGTGTCACGCTGCCCCGCTTAAAACCGTTTATTACCGCCTGTTTTGGTGGTGCCGTAGGCGGGTTCTTTATCGGACTGGTGGCTTATATGGGACTACCTATTGGTTTGAATACCGTATTTGGTCCGTCTGGTTTGGTTTCCATACCGCTGATCACTTCATCGCAAGGCATCTATGCCGGTATGCTGGTTTATGTTGCAGGCGTTGCCATCTCGTATGCTGCTGGGTTTATTCTGACGCTACTGTTTGGCTGCAAAAACGTTGACCTGACATAATGATATTTAGCGCCATGCGTTCAGTGACACATGGCGCTAACCGTAATTATAGCAGCCACTCAATCGGCAAATAATATGCGATTCTGGCTAAAATACGTTTGTATAGCGGGCTATCAGGCTCTTTATGATGAATTTCTTTTTCATCATTTTCGTACTCTATCCAATTAATTTTTCGCCGCGGGGCAAGCACTAACTGAAATGCTTTATCATGCAGGCTAGCAATAAATCGCTGATGAGTGGACGAAGCCAGCGATTCACTTTCTATCACAAATCCCATCTCGGTATTTAACCGAGCCGAGCGCGGGTCGAAATTAAATGAACCAATAAAGACTAGTCGCCCGTCAACCGCAAAAGTTTTGGCATGCAGGCTGGAACCAGAGTGCCCGGTTAAGCCCCGATCGCGTAAGCGCTCTTTCCTTGCAGGCCGCTCGGTTTCATTGGCTTTCATTTCAAACAATTCAATACCGCAACGCAGCAGGGTTTTTCGCCATTTGGCGTAGCCCGCATGCACAATGGCCACATCGTTTGCCGCAAGAGAATTGGTGAGTACCGTCATTTTCACCCCCTGCCGCGCTAAATAAATCAGCTGTGACACACCGGTACGGGTAGGGACAAAATAGGCTGAGATGATATCCATGCTCACTTTTGGCTCACCAATCATCTTAAATAGGCGTGATGCCATAAGCGCTTTCGTCGCCAGCTCTCCGCGCCCTTTAAGCGGATCATCGCTGAACAACTGCACCTTTGCCCACGTCAACGGCAGCTCATTGTTCTCCATTTTACGCGCTAGAAATTTATCACGCAGACGCTTTAAATATTCTTTGGCTCGCGCTCTACCGCCAACCTCTTCAATCGTTAGGCCATGCAGAAAGCGTTTTTCCGACGCTTTACCAAGAACGTCTTCTGCCGGAGATACACACGCTGAAGTCCAATAACGCTCGAAATCCTGACAAACATCCGCAACCACGTTGCCGACGGCCAACACGTCTAAATCAGAAAAAAGCGGCTGCTCACCAATACCGAAATACTCATCCCCCACATTGCGCCCACCGACGATGGTCGCCTGACGATCAAACGTCATGCTTTTGTTGTGCATACGCCGATTAAGCCTTTTAAAATCGGTTAAGTAGCATAGACAACGCATGCGCCGTAGTTGGAAGGGGTTAAAAAGTTTTACGCTGATATTGGGATGCGCGTTGAGACGACGCAGTGATTCATCCAAACCGCCGGTGTTGTTGTCATCCAGCAATAAACGAACCTTTACCCCACGCTCGGCGGCGCGAAATAATGCACTGAACAGCAGTCGACCCGAGAGATCGTTGTGCCAGATGTAATACTGCACATCCAGCGTTTTCTCAGCCATGTTGGTGAGTAAATATCTTGCAGCGAAAGCGTCATTGCCCTCTTCTAAGGGATAAACACCGCTCAACTCAGGATGGCGATCGCATAGCGGTTGGATAAGCCGAGCTAAACGAGAATTAACTAATTGTTCACTGCTCATCACAAATATTACTCACTGAATCACCTTGGAAGGATGGTGGCCTGAGAAATCAAATTTGAACACTCGTGCATAGAGCATAGGCTAAAAATATAGCATGCCAGCAAATAGGCTTAGAGAGAGATTGTCTTAAAATCGGCTCCATTAAAAATCTCTTAGTTAAATCGCACTTATCGTTCAAATAGCGCCTGTAACAAAACGCTGCCGCTGCGCATTTTATCTTCCAGTGACTAAATGTTATACAGATCACACTATACTGCCAAAATCCTTTTAAAAGAGTACAATACGCCATCGATTTTTGGGGCGATGAGCCCGGTATTCGCAACTTATTAATAGCGTGAATTAAAGGTGAGGTTGTTGTGTTTGAGAGCTATGGTGTACTCAATATCTGGACGTACGTTCTCGGTGCGATTTTCATCATTATGGTACCGGGGCCAAATACGCTGTTTGTACTCAAAACTGGTATTACGCGCGGCGTTAAAGAAGGTTACAAAGCCGCGCTAGCGGTCTTTATCGGTGATGCGGTTTTGATCTTTTGTGCCTATATCGGCATTGCGTCGCTGATCCGCTCTTCCCCATTTTTGTTTTCGCTGGTGAAAATGCTCGGCGCGCTCTATCTGCTCTATCTTGGGCTGAAAATCCTGTACAGCACGCTGTCTAAAAAAGGTCAAAGCCAGAGCTCAGCGCACGAAGAACCTGAGCATGTTTTTCGTAAAGCGTTAACGCTGAGCTTAACCAACCCTAAGGCGATCCTGTTTTACGTATCGTTCTTCGTACAGTTCATCGATATGAACTATGCACATAGCGGCATTTCCTTTGCAATTTTAGCGGTCATTTTAGAAATGATTAGCTTCTGCTATATGACGCTGTTGATCTTTTCCGGCGCTGCGCTAGCGCATTTCCTGAGCGAAAAGAAACGCCTCGCCAAACTGGGTAATTCGATGGTGGGTCTTTTATTCCTCGGATTTGCTACCAAACTTGCGACTTCTGCTTAATACAACACGGCTTGAAGCAAAAGGCTCCTTTTCAGGAGCCTTTTTTGCGTGTTAGAGTTTCTCTTGCAGATATTTAATAAAGTCATTGTTTGCTTATTACGCAAAACAGTTAAAGATCAAGAAAATTCATCGCCTCCCTTACAAACTCCATAATTTTTCCTTTCTTGTTTGTTATCCACACAAGTTTTTACCAAGTGTATATTTCATATTTTTTTATTGAGATAACTTTACAAAAAAATATTTATTCTTATATGCGAGCTATTCTCTTTATTTTTAGGTCCAGTAGTATCATTACTCGTGAAATTATCTTTTTTGTTTGTGCCAAGCCACAGACTAAGGTGACCAGATTGAGTACTAAAGGACAACATCAGCAACTGGTAGAAACACTGTCTGAATGGATAGAACAGAATTTAGATAAACGTATCGTGATTGATGATATTGCGAAGCGGGCGGGATATTCGAAATGGTATCTACAGCGATTATTTAAAGAGGTGACAGGCGATAACTTAGCGTCTTATGTTCGCCATCGCCGATTGATGCGCGCCGCAGCAGAATTAAAACGGACGGATAAGAAAATTATGGATATAACACTGCAATATGGTTTTGAAAGCCAGCAGACCTTTACCCGCGCCTTCAAGCGACGCTTTGGGACTTCACCGGGGGTATTCAGACAGGCTCCATCCTCCATGTATGAGAATTAAAATGAGTGATAATTCCTATAGGATCAAAAAATTTATCTTAATCTCACCTCATGTTTATCAGAGCGAGTGTTTATTAGAGCGAGGAGAAACACCCTCCTCGCTGCTATTCATGATTCAATAACGTGTTATGCGTCGTTATTTTTTGACAGAATCTTGAATCTTAGTGTCTGCCTGCCATACACGATATTTCACATCAACACCCTGCGGCACATAGACTACGATTGGCAAACGGCTGTTATAACGCTGCATGGCGGAATCACCCAAGTTTGCCGTAACAAACTGGCTGTGCTTGGTGTTATCAGGGCAAGCCATCATGGTTGATGCAGGCTCTGAAATTTTTTCCATCACTAAGTAGTCATAACCCCAACCAGACAGCGTTTTGCTTTCCAGTTTGCCGCCCATCATATGGCGATTGCAGTCTACATCCATTGTTTTGCCAATCAGCAACTCAACTTTGAAGTCATTTTCATTTTCTTGCTTCGGTAAATAAATGACCTGACGGCTCATGCCTTTTTCCGCTTGCGGATAAGGTGCAACTTTTTCCAGTGGCTGTTTGCTGAGATCGTCATTTGCACCCGCGGTAGCCGCGATAGCACCGGCAGAAGAAGCCAATAATAAGCTAGCCAATACGGCTGAAACCTTGTTCATAATATGTCCCTACATACAGATAATGATATTAATGTCACTACGTTAGCATAGCGTGGCAAAAAACATTATAGGTCAATTCTGATTAATTCACGTTGCTGATGTAGTCATATTTTATATTTCAAAAGAAAACTCCGAATAAATGAATATGTGATGTTTAGACATAAAAAAAGGCTATTCCGTAAACGGAACAGCCTGATTAATTCAGCTAGGATAATTTATGAATAATTATTCAGCGCCTTGGCTGCGCAGATAATCTTCATAGTTACCAGAGAAATCAATCGTCTTGGTTGGCGTAATTTCTAAAATACGCGTCGCCAGTGAACTAACAAATTCACGGTCATGGGAGACGAAGACCAATGTGCCTTCGTACATTTCCAGCGCCATGTTGAGCGCTTCGATAGATTCCATATCCATGTGGTTCGTTGGTTCATCCATAACCAAGATATTTGGACGCTGCATCATCAGCTTACCAAACAGCATACGACCCTTTTCACCACCGGACAGCACTTTGACCGACTTTTTAATATCGTCTTGGCTGAACAGCAAACGGCCAAGATAGCCGCGAACAACCTGCTCGTCGTCGCTTGGCTGTTTCCACTGGCTCATCCAATCAAACAGGGTTAAATCTTCAGCAAATTCGCTTTCATGATCCTGTGCGTAGTAACCGATGTTGGCGTTTTCAGACCATTTAGCAAAACCGCTATCTGGCTCAAGCTCGCCCACTAAGGTTTTCAGCAGCGTAGTTTTACCCACGCCGTTGGTACCAAGAACGGCTAGCTTGTCGCCCACTTCCAGCAACATACGCAGGTTTTTGAACAGCGGGCCATTATCAAAGCCTTTGCTTAAACCATCAATTTCCAATGCGTTACGGAACAGTTTTTTATCCTGTTCGAAGCGAATGAATGGGTTCTGGCGGCTAGAGGCTTTAACTTCGTCCAGCTTAATTTTATCAATCTGGCGAGCACGCGAAGTTGCCTGCTTAGATTTCGAGGCGTTCGCACTAAAGCGGCTAACAAACGACTGCAGTTCAGAAATCTGTGCTTTCTTTTTCGCGTTATCAGACATCAAACGCTCGCGCGCCTGCGTTGCCGCCGTCATGTATTCGTCGTAGTTGCCCGGATAAACGCGCAGCTCGCCGTAATCCAAGTCAGCCATGTGCGTACACACCATATTCAGGAAGTGACGGTCATGGGAAATGATAATCATGGTGCTGTTGCGTTCGTTCAGCACGGTTTCCAGCCAACGAATGGTGTCGATGTCCAAGTTGTTGGTTGGTTCGTCGAGCAGCAGAATGTCTGGGTTCGAGAACAGCGCCTGCGCCAGTAAAACACGCAGTTTCCAACCTGGTGCAATTTCACTCATCAGGCCATAGTGTTGCTCAACGGGAATACCCACGCCCAGCAATAACTCGCCCGCACGCGACTCGGCGCTGTATCCATCCATCTCGCCATATACGACTTCTAGATCGGCCACTTTATAGCCTTCTTCTTCCGTCATTTCTGGCAGCGCATAGATGCGATCGCGTTCGGCCTTCACGTCCCACAGTTCAGTGTGGCCCATGATAACGGTATCGATAACGGTATAGTTTTCGAATGCGAACTGATCCTGACGCAGTTTACCCAAACGTTCGTTCGGATCGAGGAACACGTTACCGCCGCTTGGCACTAAATCGCCGCCGAGGATTTTCATCAGCGTGGATTTACCGCAGCCGTTTGCCCCGATAAGACCATAGCGATTTCCGCCACCAAATTTGACAGAAATGTTTTCAAACAACGGCTTACTGCCGAACTGCATCGTGATATTGTTGCAAAGAAGCAAAATTGGTACTCTCTTGTAAGTTACTGAGGTGTATATGAAACAAAACGGAAAAGCATACTCTTACATAAGATTTTCATCAAAGAAGCAAGAGCAAGGCGACTCAATAAGACGCCAAACAGAACTTGCTGAACAGTATGCACATGCTAATAATTTAATTGTATCAGATAAGAACTTTCAAGACCTCGGAATCTCAGCATTCAAAGAGGGCAATAGACCTTCGCTTGGAGATATGCTCGAAGCAATCGAGAAGGGTCAGATTGAGCAAGGTTCGACTATCATCATAGAATCTTTGGATCGTCTGAGCCGAAGAGGCATCGACGTTACTCAGCAGATCATAAAATCGATTCTGCAAAACAACATCTTCATCGCTTCACTTGCCGATGGCCTATTACTAAACAGGGAATCAAGCAACGATCTCGTAAGTGTCATCAGGATAGCTCTTGCGGCAGACCTTGCTCATAAAGAATCCGAAAAAAAATCTCAGCGTTTACGCGAGACCAAAGGACAGCAGCGACAACGAGCATTGAATGGTGAGATTATCAAGAAAGCATTGCCATTCTGGTTAGAGCGAAAAGAAAATAATTATATTTTTAGTAATAGGGTTGAGACAGCCAAAAGAATTATTGAATTACGCCGAAAAGGGTTTGGAACTAATAAAATTGCAAAAACACTAAACATCGAAGGTCATAAACCATTACGTTCTGCCGGCTGGAATCATACAACTATTGGTAAAACAATAAATTCAGTTGCTATTTATGGTGCATATCAGACATCAGAGACAACTAAAGATCGGAAGGTTATTCTACTTGATATAGTAGAAAATTACTATCCTGCTCTCATCAGCAAAGAAGAGTTTATTCTTCTACAGTCTGATCAGAAACATAATAAACCTGGATATAAATCTGAACATAACACTTTTACTGGAATATTAAAGCATGAATGCGGAGGGGCCCTTGTAAGGAAATTCCAATTCGTTTCGGGGAAAACGTATCAATATCACGTTTGCGCTAATGCATGTGATGGAAAATGCAACGTGACTAAAAGTTTTAAAAATATAGAAATAGCACTTTACAAGATAATGAAGGAACTCAAGCTTGAAAAAAAAACCAGTATTGATGAGACATTACTCTTAGAATGTAACTCTGTGAAAGCAAAGATTCAGCAGCTAAACGAAATGCTTCTTAAGTTATCCAAAATTCCAATTAGTGTAATTCAAACGATTAACAATCTTGAGGAAAAACTACAGGAACTCGAGGGTAAAATTAAGCAACAGAACAAGATGATTATCTCAGAACGTGCATTTGACTTTAACTTATTGCAGGAAATTAAAGATCCCCAAGAACTGAACATGATGCTTAAACGAGTAATCGAAAAGATTATTGTATTTAACATTGGTAAAAGATGGAGAATAAAAGTCATGTACAGAAACAAACACACCCAGAGCTTCATTTGGGATGGTGAAAAAATGAGCTTCATCTCTGATACTAAAAAATTAGTTGAACTCTCTAAATCACAAATCGAAGAAGTATGATTTATTGAAATTTAATTTATTTTCATTAATAATAGTAGATATAAATAATAGTTATAAAATCATTCAACAGAAAAAACATTCATTCAAAAAATTAAATAAATCTGAGCCTATTGAAGTTATCAAGAGAATACAATTTGAAAAATTAATGTCATTTTTTGTGTTTACTTAAAAAGTTATACAACAGATGGGCAGAAACGGAATTTTCTAGTCAATAATGGTGAGATATTGTTGAAGTCAGAAACTAAAGCGACATAGAGTTAGTATAAAAACCTAAAGAAGGGAATAAAAATGAGTAATGATTATTATTTAAATGAACATGATTGTGAAAAAGGATGCCCATGCCTTCTTATTCGTTCTGATTGGAAGGATGATAAAGGCGACTGGAAAGAGTCAGTTTTAGCATTTAAAAACGCTAATAAGAAAAATTTTATACCTCATTTTTTCTTTATCGATGAAGCTGGATATTACGATCTTGAAGAAGATAAAAAACATTTGGATAGTACTATGTTCAAAGTATTCTGTACTGAGAATAACAAAATAACCATTGAACAGATTAATGACTGGAATGCCAAACCAAACTCAGAAAAGGAATACTTCGCCGGGAATGAAGCAAGATCAATGGAAAGTTTTAAATTCACTTCACGCATAAAAGACCTTGATGCTGAACTTAATGATTTACTAGATAACATTTAATTCAAAGGGACCATAAGGTCCCTTTAACATAAGTTGCAACAATCAAGTTAAAGAACATATTATAATTCTATTTCAACAATGTTGGGCTAATATGGCCCTTTTATCAGACTCACTCAACGAACCAAACAAAAGTATAAATTGAGACAAGTCATCTTCAGGTGTGTACAAAAAAGAAACAGGCACTTTCAATATTTTGGCAAGTTTGCATGCCATATCAAAATCTGGAGTGTGTTTTCCTCTCTCATATTGGTTCATCCGTGCACTGGCTGAAGCCTCATCAATACCAGCAAGTACACCAAGTTTTTCTTGCGTAAGCCCTGCTCTAAGCCGAGCTTCTTTCAACCTTTTTGTAAGCATATAAACCTCAGCCAACGTCTTTGGCTAAGATTTTCTTAGTTTAACACTGTTAATTTACTAAGCATTACTTAGTAAATTCAGTTTTGAGCATTGCATCAACAGTGAAAGTACAACATTGCTGCAAAATTCATGATCGATTTAGCCGATCGATTGTTGGATACCGATCTATTAAAACGATTATCTAGCATGGCCCCATAGCCTTATGATTACTTCGTTTGTTTTGCTTGCCTACTACGAGTATTTTTTATTAACAAATTGATTTAAAAGGAATTATAGTTATTCTAAGTCTTTCTAATCTATCATTCTTCGACAAACAGCACGGTGAAAGACATCTAGTTTAGCTATGTAATCCTTAGTTTCCAATGTATACAATACTAAGTAATACTTAGTATTGTATACATCAAGCAGTAAAAACTGCTCCTAAACCATTTGTCTATCAACTAACACCAGTTACTCGGTAGACAAATCCTTAACACAGCACTCTTAGGAGACTAAAGATTGTACATACAAAATCTACGTGGTCAGGGACAAGAAGCGTAGATGATGAACGTGAGACCACAGAAAAATCAAAACTAGATTCCAACAAACAAAACATAAGTAAGGCTAAAAATGTTAAAAAAATCTATTTTACCTCTTGCTTTATTTTCCTTCGTCGTAATGCTCACTGGTTGTAAGAAAGAACCAATACCAGACTTTGAATGTTCGTATAAACAATATGGCAGTGGTGTAACTGATACAAAAAAATTTAAAAATCGTATTGTCTCTGATGATGAAAAATACTTCATCTACAAATCAGATGACAATGGGTATACATTTAAACTTGAAGTAGATCGCCGAACGCTGTCAGCAACAATGATAATGACAGAAAACAAAACCAATGAGGTTTTATCTTATTTAACAGGAAATTGTAAATGAAAAGATTAGTTATAGCTTCATTATTAGTATTCTCGTTTGGTGCTTCTGCATATTCAGTCAATATGGAAGAACTCACTAACTTCGGAAATCAAATGCGAGATCGATTTTCTCCACCGCATGAAATACATAAAGCTAATAACACACCGACTTGTTTCGCTAGCGTAACGAATGAAAAAACAGGTAAAATAACTCGTACTAAGTTAAATTTGGTTGGTGAACATTCACAAAAAGGAACACAGCATACCTACCATGAAGAAGAAAATACTGGTAGTACAACAGTCTGGTTCGACAGCCGTACTGGTAAAGGTGAGATTTCAATGATGAATAGTCGGGAGGTCATTGCTAGTGGAACGGTAAGTAACTGTAAATAAAATAAACCGTTTCGTTAACACCACAATCATAATAGATACGATCTGTAAAATTTTACATGGTCGAATCTATTATGCATCTTCGATGCAGCGGCAAAGCCGCATTCTATCTTCTCAGACTTAGTTAGTAGTAAGGACTAACAGAAAACCTGTAGAACCATTATAACACTCATTTTTTAAAGCAAATAACTAATGCATTAATCAATAACTATTATGCATCTTCGATGCAGCGGCAAAGCCGCATTCTATCTTCTCAGACTTAGTTAGTAGTAAGGACTAATAGAAAACCTGTAGAACCATTATAACACTCATTTTTTAAAGCAAATAACTAATGCATTAATCAATGACTATTATGCATCTTCGATGCAGCGGCAAAGCCGCATTCTATCTTCTCAGACTTAGTTAGTAGTAAGGACTAACAGAAAACCTGTAGAACCATTATAACACTCATTTTTTAAAGCAAATAACTAATGTTTCAATTATTAGCAGACCAGATGTAGTGGTTGTAAAGACACTATACTTACGATACCACAACTTTAATGAGACCAATTGAACAAAATTCGAACAATAAGTTTTGTATAGCTACCAGCTATTTTCCAAGAGCGTTACGTAACGTTGTGCGAGATACAGGTTGTCCTAACATTTTCAAATGAGATAACATTTGAGCCTCAGTAGCGTTCTGAACGATTAACTTACTCAGATTGGTACGAATCATTTCATAACGTTCTAAAGCTTCCTGGCGTCGTTTAGACGACCTTATAGCTACAGAGCGTTGTACTGCTTCCAATTTATAACCGTATTTTTTTCCATGCTGGCGTCCATTGGCAAATCCATCTTTTATACGTTCTGCGATCCGTTTGCGCTCAAAAGTCGCAACTGAAGCCATGATGGTCAAAACCATTTCTCCGATAGGAGTTGAGACATCCAAAGAAATATCGAGTATAGATAATGAAACTTTATGTGCTTGAAGAAACTTAACAGTACTCAAACAATCAGCTGTATCTCTAAAACCTCTATCTAGTTTAGCAATAATAATAATATCGCCTGCTTTAACGCACCCTAATAGTTTACTTCCGTTTGGTCTCTTTGAAAACGGAAGCGAACCAGATATATTTACATCAGAAAATATTTTGTCTGGATTTACTTTATCTCTAATCAAGTTTATTTGGTTATCAGTTGTTCCACTATCGCTTTCAGCCTTTGAAACACGTGTGTATGCATAAATAGTCATAACGCCTCCTTTTCTTGATAGAATTATAATCAGCGTAATACACTATGTACATAGTCAGTGACAAATACGTTAGTTCTTTGATCTACGATTTGTATACAAAATACAAAAAACAAACAAAAACTAATAAGTAAACTAATTCTTTTACCTT
Source organism: Hafnia sp. CBA7124 (assembly GCF_002355555.1). Taxonomy (NCBI): domain Bacteria; kingdom Pseudomonadati; phylum Pseudomonadota; class Gammaproteobacteria; order Enterobacterales; family Hafniaceae; genus Hafnia; species Hafnia sp. CBA7124. Next base: position 3,057,894 of record NZ_AP017469.1, read on the forward strand.
CCCAAAAATAGATATGCTCTTTTCAAAAAACACATTTAGTAATGAATCATCTTCTCTATTATCTATGATGTCAATTGACTCGGGATTACCAATTAGAGGCAACCAAGACCTCTCCATAAACTTATCATTCTGTTCAAAGTAATGACTGTGCCCTCCTTTGTAGTATCGATTAACGAAACGATTGTTATTTAGACCGTAAAATCCAATTCTTCCAGCCATTCCCGTATTAGGTACTAAAGCCTCTGACAAAAAAAGAATACGATCATCAGAACCGCAATCGTTAACAACCCTTGCATTGGTTTTGTCTAAAATCATTTGAAAATCAAAATTTGAAGGTAAAACACTCCCCGCAAGAACTATGAGTTTAATATTTATTTTCTCTCCCTTTTTTAGCAAGTAATCATTTATACCTTTAACTACAATATAAGTGCCAAAACTATGGCAAAAAAACATCATTTCTTTGTTTTCATTGTTCCTATCCCTAATGCTAATCAACTCCTTTGCGAAATGTTTTAGCTTAACTTTTCTCAAGAATGGAATAAAAAATGAAATAACAGTAAAATAACCGTACTTATAAGAATGAAACTCTACAGTATTAACTTTTGATTCAACTATTTTTTTTAATCTTTCCTGCCATGAGCCTTTTGTTCTTATTCCATGAACTGTAATACATAAAATTTTATTTTCACTTGTGTAATTGGACACTCGACGAGTTGATTCAAATTCAATTGCTTTTAGTAAAATTCCTTTCCATTCCGTGTTACGATTCGAAGCTTCGATTAGAACTTCACAATGCTGTTCAAACTGACGGCGAAAAGTTTCAATGTCGTCAAAATGAGCTGTTATTCCAACTATTTTACCTGGCTTTTTTAATGTTGGTCGATTTTTGATTTCATTTAACAAGTTGAGACCAAATTGAGCACGAGGCGACTCAACTCTCTTTGGTAATACAACATCAAGAATTAAGAAATCAAAGCAAATATTTCGTAATATCGATTTTGCTGTTTGCGTGTTCTCAGCTAAATAAATATCGTTTTCAGACAAACCAATATTTTGAATGAGTAAATCTTTAATTTCATTTCTTCTGGTTTCATTATCATCAACTATGAGAATTTTCATTCGACATCCCTTTTACAGCTCCAATAAGTTCCTCTCTCCATTCGCTCTTAGTATTGCTATATAAAATGAATCCCATACATCCCTTCTGATATTGACTTAATAGTTCGTCCTTCAAAGACTCATAAGAGTAAGAATTAACATTATCACTGAAACTTTTATACTGTGTAATAAATATAAATTTTGAGTGCTTACTTCTTTTACTCATTTTTCTTGCAAGTTCTTTTCCTCCAAACACTCTAAAATCACCACCTGAATTTGTAGTTGTTTTGTCAAAAGTTGGCAAACTCATATCAAGTAATATTAAATCGAACTCGTATTTTGTAATCATCTTCCATGCAGAAGTAAAAGAGTATGATTCTGTTACATTTATTTCTTTAAACTCTGATTGCAGAACCTCTACAATTCTCTTTCTTTTAAATTCATTATCTTCAACAACTAGAATATTAATATCCATAAGCAATTTCCACCTTAAACACATTAGCTTCATAGCTTGGTAGTAGACTATAATATTTTGAAACATTTTTAAGCGCATGGAGACATTTGTATAAACCAGAACCGCCATTATTTAACAAAAGATCATTATCGTTCATGTTCATCAGTTTTGATCGGATTTTTCCAAAATGACCATTTTTAATCAGCTCAATTGCTCGCTCTGACATCTCATTTAATATAGTTATTCTAAATTTATCGTTCCCATCCCCAGAAATATTAATTATAACTTCAAGATTATCTCTTGAAAATTTATAACTATTATTTAGAAAATTAATCAGACATAGAACCAGAACATATAAATGTGATCCAGGAATATAATGATTTGACTCTTTGTTTATTTTAATATTTATTTCACAATTATTAATTTGTTGAAAACACTTTACGGCTAAATGTATTAATTTCTCTAGCTCTATATTTTCAAGTTGCGTAGTTTTTTTCAATGAAAACCATTCACAAACGGTCCGGATATGTTCTTTAACTTCGGTATTTGATAATCTAATTTCATCTAAAAGGACACTCATCGAAGTGCCTCTTTTTACATAATTAATAGACTCTATAAGCTCAGCATAAAGATCATCTATCTGAGGAGCAAATATAACATTTAGTTTCCTCTTCATTAAATATAAGCACTCGCCTAATTTGTCATTGAACAACGCAAATATTGCTGATGAGATCTGCTCCAAAGTTTTGTTGTCATCAAGCATTTTTTTTACATCTGCAAATTCATCTAACGATATTTCAAAGAAAAAAACCCGATCTTCTTCATCTCTGTCCCAAGCAGTTTTCATCCAGTTCTCAGCAGTGTCAATTAATTTATTGAAATCTGAACTAAATTTCACTAGTAGGTTATCTATATCGTTTAAAATATGCTCACTGATAATATCATAGTACTCAAGCCAATATGTGTTCGACTTATAATTTCCACTTTCATCTAATTCAGTAATCAGATGTTTACTTTGTGGGGAAGAGCAAATTAAATTGCTAAAGAACCCATGTCTTATTTCAGAACTTAAGTTGGTATCTAGGCCAATTTCTTTATTATTAAAATACTCAACTAAGAGAGTGTTTATTATTCTACCTACAATGATATTCTTATCGCCTTTTAAAATCGTTCTGTCTTCAATCTGATATTTTATATCCGAGTCGGATATTTCAACTCCACTATCATCATGATATCTCGCGATCAGACCTTCTATCTCCTGTTTTCTTTTTTCTAATATGTGCTTTGTATCAACAAAAATTTTCGCGTTATTAAATCTCGCAGCCTCACTATCGATTAAAATTCCATCGACTATATACTTGCATTCTTTATCAATATCAGTTTGTTTAATATACCCGAGTGATACAAGCTTGTTTAATATTTTTATTCGTTCAATCTTTAAATCATTGTCATCATCAAAGCACCCCAAATAATCCATAACATCGACTTTAGAAATATTGTAAAGGAAAATTATTTCCTTCTCATTCAAATTATCAGTAAGTAACTCACTCGGTCTTTCAATACCTTGCAATATAATGAACTCCTCAAAGAACTCGTTTATAACCTCACTATTATCTTTATTGCTATATAAATTATAATAATATGCGCAAATAACCGAGTTCAGTGAATATACTTTTCTCGCATCAATGAAGTTAACTATCTCCTCAAGAGGAAGACAAATATTTGAGTTGGTATTACTAATAAGTTCATCGGTTGCATATTCTATTAAGCTAACAAAATCGTCTTCAATTAGGTAATATTCTACTTTTAATTCAATAGCATCTTTACGAATTTTAGTGAGATTATCATATTCATTTATCAAATTGATTGCATTTTGTTTAGATTTCTCAATAGCATCAATCGCTGCAAGTTTCAATCTCCTGACAGGATCTACATTCTTTATTGAATCATCAAAGTATAAAGAAGGTGGCGAATCGAGATTACAGGCTAAAGGAGTCAATGATGTATGTAAAAATTTTGATTTGCTAATAATATCAATTTTCTTTTTTTCATCAAAATAGAATGGAGCAGCTTTCATAATACTGATCAGTATATGATCTGAAAGTTCTAAACTAGAATAAATTATTGATAAATTGATTAATTGTGAGATTGCTTGATTAGAATCTTTTAATGAATATATTGCTATTAGGTTATTTATTATACTCGAAAGCAATGGAGGTAATGATTTTGGCCGCCGTGATGTGTATATATATGACTTTGCTATCAAATTTACTTTTGTAATCAAATTCGAAATGTCTTCTATATTCTCTTCTAATCGGTCTAAAAGTGAATTGTAATTACCCTCTGTATATTCATGGACCTCTCGATCAATGCTAATGACTTTATGCTCTTTTATATCTCCTTGCAGTAACTTGAGAAGTTTAGATAGAAGATCTAAATGTATATTAGACTCAATCTTATTGATAAGTATAGTAAACCCTTCTAAATCATCATCATTAAAATTTGATTTAGTTAATTTGTATATGACAACTTTTTGCAACGAGTCAAAAAGATCAATCAAAGGCAGCTTTTGGAACCAGTTGAGTGAATATCCGAGATCAACATCGTCATAAAGTGGGTACTGTAGACACATTAAGGAATAAAATGCAGCTATATTTAAAGCACCGCCTTCAATGTATTCTTTATTAGATCGCCTAACCATAGTCTCAATCGCTATACTTGCCTCTACACTATGGGATTTCCAACCACAGACCCTAATAACGTCGTATAAAGATTCGGATATTTTATCCGTTTTCCATTTTTCTACCAATTCATCAATAAGCTTAAATTCATTTTTCGCCGTTAGAACAGCTATTCTATAATTCATCTCCCATAAAGAAAGTCCAACTAAATTATTTACTTCATCCAATCTAACATATACCTCATCAAAACATCCTTTAATAAAGAGTTCTTCTATGTCAGAGCGAATTTTATTTACTTTATTAATTGTAACATGTTCTCTTAAGAGAATGGATTCGAATAGTCGCAACAGTCTTCTGTTATTAAAATCATTCTGCCCCATAATTTCTTGTGTAATTAATTCACCAGGTGGCATTGTTGACTGATTTAAAAAACTGAAAACTTCGTCATCTTTTAGGATAATATCAAGTGCATTTTCAAATTCTTTATCAGTTGACTTTGCCAAAAAAAAATGGAATGCGTCTCTTTTTGCTTCTTTTGGATTTTTTAATTTATTCTTTGGCTTAAGGACTGCTGCCACAACTTCATGAGTTTTTTTGGTTTTATTTCTTAACTTCCGTATTTTAATTTTTCTCATATAGTTCTCACAATTAATCTTCTTTTTATGATTAAGTTGAATATTATTCATAATCAATCTATATTTCAAACTAACTATTGGAATATACAATAGTAACTTATTGAAACTAATATCTCACGCTACCGCCCATAATATCCGTTTGTAAATGGATATTACAAATAAGCTCTCTTATGGACACTCATCAAGGTTAAAGCAAACTGATTAGATTAGAGCGTTTCGAAGCTACCAGAATTATAATTGTAAAAAAGGTATGAATGAAGACTTACCTAGCGCGTGTTTCTTTATAAGACTATGAAGCTAGCGTTTTTTTATTTACTTTGAAACTGTATCGTGATGTTATTGCTGATTAACAAGACTAGTACTCTTAAGAAATGTGATTTTGGGCACATTATGCCATAAGTTGGCGTTTTTATCGCCCCTATGAACAAAGGGAATTCTATTTTGACAGGCAATAAAAAAGCGCTGGAATCATCCAGCGCCCATAAACAAACATCTCATCGTTTTCAAACGGCCATAGGCCAACTCATTGAAATCAGAATGAGAAACAAGAGCAACCTAAAACGCCCCAAAATGCCTGCTCATCCGACACAGGAATTGCAGATTTACGTGCTTTATCATGAGAATGCCCATGCACACCACAAGAACCGCAGCATTGGTGCATCTGAGCCAAAACACCGGCTTTATTCTCAGCAGGTGGAGCCGAACGATAATGACCCGGAACCTTAACTACCGGAGACCAATCTGGCACCACCGGAATCGATGGCGGAGCTAACGGAGTGAACGCACCCGCGGCATATACCACTTTGCCATCCACGATCGTCATCACTGATTCGATACCTTTAATGGCCTCTTCCGCTACGCTGAAGAAATCTTGCGACAGCACCACCATATCCGCCAACTGCCCGGTCTTGATATGGCCTTTTTTGCCCTGTTCGTTAGAGAACCATGCGCTACCTGCAGTCCATAGATCCAAAGCCACGTCGCGTGGTAGACGATTGTTATCATCGTACATCGCCATACCACCAACCGTTCGGCCCGAAACTAACCAATACAGCGCGGTCCACGGGTTATAGCTGGCAACGCGTGTGGCGTCAGTCCCCATGCCTACCGGCACGCCCATCTCCAACATTTTTTGGATCGGCGGGGTCTGTTTCACGGCGTCTTTGCCATAACGCTCAACGTAGTATTCGCCTTGGAACGCCATACGATGCTGAACCGCAATTCCACCGCCCAACGCTTTGACGCGCTCTATATTCTGCTCGGTAATAGTTTCAGCGTGGTCGAAGATCCAATGCAGGCCATTGAATGGAATTTCACGATTCACTTTCTCGAATACGTTAAGCATGCGAGAAATCGATTCGTTATAAGTGGCGTGTAAACGGAACGGCCAGCGGTTTTCCACCAAATGGCGTACCACTCGTTCCAATTCATCTTCCATACCTTCAGGTAAATCAGGACGAGGCTGGAGGAAATCTTCGAAGTCAGCGGCAGAAAACACCAACATTTCACCGGCACCGTTGGCACGATAAAAATCGGTGCCCTGCCCTGGCGTTAGCATATCGGTCCATTTCTGGAAATCTTCCAGCTCTTGCTTAGGACGCTGTGTGAAAAGGTTATAGGCGATACGTACCGTCATCTGCTTTTCATCATGCAGTTGCTGAATAATTTCGTAATCTTCAGGATAGTTTTGGAAACCACCGCCTGCATCAATGGCGCTGGTCACACCCAGACGGTTTAGCTCACGCATAAACTGACGGGTCGAGTTCACCTGCATTTCAAGCGGCAATTTTGGCCCCTTGGCCAGCGTTGCGTACAGGATCATGGCATTTGGTTTGGCGATCAGCATTCCCGTAGGATTGCCTTTAGCATCACGAACGATCTCACCACCGGCCGGATTTGGTGTGTCTTTGGTGTAGCCCACCGCTTTCAATGCGGCACGGTTTAAGAGTGCGCGATCGTAAAGATGTAGCACGAATACTGGAGTATCCGGCGCAGCATCATTCAGTTCTTCAATCGTTGGCATCCGGCGTTCAGCAAACTGAAACTCAGTCCAGCCCCCAACAACGCGAACCCACTGCAGCGATGGCGTTCTATCCGCCTGATCTTTCAGCATACGCAGTGCATCAGCTAAAGATGGCACGCCTTCCCAACGCAGTTCAAGATTGTAATTCAGGCCGCCGCGAATCAGGTGCAGGTGGGAATCATTCAGACCAGGGATCACAGTATGGCCTTTTAAATCAACCAGCTGTGTGCCTTCACCGGCAAAACCCATCACGTAAGCAGTTGTGCCAACAGCCAGAATTTTACCGTCTTTGATCGCCACCGCGTCGGCCAGCGGATTTTCTCGATCGAGCGTATGAAACTGACCATTAGTGAGTATCAGTGAAGCATTTTGAGACATAAGTCGTACTCCTATCACCTAGGTTGACTATTTCTTCAGCCAGCCAGCAAATATGCGTGTAACCAATGGCATCCACATAAACACCACCAGCCCCACCACGCAGGCGTCATTAATAAAATGCAGCAGTAGCGTACCTTTAAGCTCAGGCAACAACATTCCGGTTATCCACGGCACCAGATTAGTACTGGGAAAGATCACCAGCAGCGTAATAAGAAACTGCTTCCATTTTTGCGGGCGTTTAACCGTAGGGGTGCTTGGCGTGAACCAAAATTCTGGTTCGGTACGAACTTCATAGTGTTCTTCTTGCGCGAGGATCGGCTGGATTTCAGCCACCAACTTTTTACGCAGATCGGAGTTGGTCCATGCGTAAAGATTATCCAGCGTATCGAAGCGGATCACGATGTTATAAGCTTCGCTTCCAGCCGTTGGCCGAATAACATGGACACCAAGATGCCCCGGAAATTGCTGCGCAGCAGGCATGATGCGGGCGAGCCATGCCTCATAAGCTATTGCCTGATTAGGTTGCAGATTATGCGTAATAACCAAGGTTACGGTATTGGTTGCTGCCATGCTGGGGCATCCTGATTGGAAAAACGGAAGTGATTGAGGCGAGATAATCCCGCCCCATAGAAATCTACAGATTAAGCTTTACGCTGCGGTGCACCGTGCACCAAGGTGTAAGCGTAATCAACGCCCATACCGTAAGCGCCGCTATGTTCGCGCACCAAATCCATGACTGCGTCATAGGTTTCTTTACGCGCCCAGTCACGCTGGTACTCCAACAGAACCTGCTGCCAGGTCACTGGTACCGCACCGGCTTGAACCATACGGTCGATTGAACGCTCATGCGCGTCAACTGAAGTGCCACCAGAAGTATCCGTTACTACGTAAACTTCAAAACCTTCTTCCAATGCCATCAGCGCAGGGAACGTCAGGCAAACTTCGGTCCACAGCGCAGAGATAACCAGTTTTTTACGGCCGGTCGCTTTAACCGCGGCAACAAACGCTTTATCTTCCCATGAATTCATAGAAGTACGTTCAATAGGCGCAATTTCAGGATGAACAGCTAACAACTCTGGCCAGATATAGCCACTGAAACTTTTAGTTTCAACAGAGGTGTAAATAGTCGGCACATTAAAAATCTTACCGGCTTTAGCTAATGCAACGGTGTTATTCTTCAAGGTTTGACGGTCAATATTCGCCACCCCAAAAGACATCTGCGGCTGATGGTCGATAAAAATCAGTGTTGAATTCTTTGGATCGAGCAATTCACGAATTGACATGTAATATCCTTAATTTTCATTTAGTTGAATAATACTTTCGTACCTGTGATGAACGGACTACATGCTAGGTATTCACTGAATTAGTTGATAGCTGGAAATTTTTAACAACTTATTAAGTTATTTTATGTTGCGTAAATTCTTATTTATTATTATCGCGCTAACAGTATTGTAGAGATTATTGCTTCACGCCAAGTTTCGATATATCTTAATTCAACGGAGAAACAGAATAATCACCTATACCTGCCAGTAATATATTGGTAACGTTCGTAATATTAATTACTTTATATATTCGTGACAGATTAAAGAATATTCCTAACATTATTTTTAAACAAAGATATTCCTAAACAAAGAAAACGACCAACACCGTACACTATGAGTAAATTTTATTTCTTAAAATTAGAAGGTTACGATGCGCGTAAATTTGGATGTTCTACTGATTCTTGATGCACTGGAAAAACATGGTAGTTTTGCTGCAGCAGCCGAGTCGCTTTTTAAAACACCCGCAGCACTAAGTTACATGGTGCAGAAATTTGAAAATGACCTCAGCATCAAACTCTTAGACCGTTCAGGTCATAGAGCAAAATTTACCGATACGGGAAAAATAGTATTAGAAAAAGGCAGGATTTTACTGAGCGCCGCTCGTGAGTTAGAAAAACAGGCTGTCCAGATCGAATCTGGTTGGGAAAAGGAACTGACTATTGCGCTTGACGGCTCATTCCCTTTCCATCTGTTGCTGCCCATGATTGAGGAGTTTTATCAGCTCAATTGTCTGACCCAGCTTAGATTTACCCACCATACTCTTTCCGGCTCATGGGAACAGCTGACTCAAAACGATGCTGATATTATTTTGGGCGCCATCAACGAACCCCCTACCTCAACGGAATTCTCTTACCATATGTTAGGTATGTTGGAGAATGTGTTTGTTATATCACCCTCTCATCCCTTGGCCACCGCGGATGAGCCACTTGATCCACGCCTAATCTGTACTCACCGCGCAATCGTTATCGGTGATACGGCTCGCTTCAGTACTGGGCAAGCTACCAACTATTTGCAGGAGCAGGAACGTATGGTGGTTTATGATTTTCATAATAAATTGCTGGCGCTGGTATCAGGTTTAGGCTGTGGATTTATGCCACGCCATATCGTCGAGCCTTATTTAAAAACGGGAACATTAGTTGCAAAAAAAACCACATCAAGCAGACAGAAAGATCTGGCTTATCTGGGGTGGAACAACGCGTCTGAAGGCGTAGCATCTCGTTGGTGGCGTGAAAAAATTCTCGAAAGCGAGTTGATTAAATTTATGTATCAATATGAAAAATCTTAACCTGTAATATTATTCGACATACTGTTTACGGATCACCTCTGACATCCAATCCATAAAAACCTGTACCCGCATGGCTAAGTTACGGCGATGTGGGTAAAGCAACGAAACGGGCATGGCAGGGGCCGGTAGGTGTTCTAAAATTGAAACTAATGTCCCCGCTTGCAAAGCCTCTCGCACACCAATAATCGGTACCTGAATAATCCCTAATCCCGCTATGCAGGCCGATGAATAAGATTCCGTGCTGTTCACCGTCAGCGCCCCTTGCATATCCACTGCCTTAATATCACCTTGCGGCATAACGTAGGAAAACTTATCCCTAGGGGCACCTTGAGCGCTTTGATAATGGATCAGGTGATGACGCTGCAAATCCGCTGCGGTTTGCGGGCACCCCTGCTTTTCCAAATAGGCTGGGCTGGCACAATTCACCATTTGCAACTGACCTAAAGGGCGAGCAATGAGGCCAGAATCTTGCAAGGTCCCCACTCTCACCACACAGTCAAAACCTTCTTGAATTAAATCAACGCGTCTATCGCTGCTGCTAAGTTCTAATTCAAGCGCGGGATGAGCGGATAAAAAAGCGGCTAGACCTTGCTGAATCACAATCTTGGCTAACCCGCTAGGCATATCAACGCGCAGACGCCCAGAGAGCGGAGCATTTGACGTGCGAAACATGCCCTCAAGCTCCTCGATGTCTGCCAGCACATCTTGGCATCTCGCATAGCACCGCTGCCCATCTTGAGTTAGCGTTACCTTGCGCGTCGTGCGATGCAGAAGCTGGGTACCAAAATGATTTTCAAGCTGTTGAATCGCACCAGAAACCGCCCCCTTAGGTAACCCCATTCGATCCGCGGCACGACTAAAACTAGACAGTTCGGCTACGCTGATAAACACCTGCATCGCAGTGATTTTATCCATTTTGATTATTCTTATTTTATGAACAGTATTGTCATATTTAGCACGTTTATTTCATTTCAAACAAACAATATGATTCCTGACATGGCCTGCATCGGCAGCGCCCCACACGAGGGTTATGAACATGAGTAATAAGATTGCACTGATTACCGGCGCAAGCCGTGGCTTAGGTAAAAGCATGGCGCTGCATCTTGCCGCGCAGGGAGTCGATGTCGTTGTAACCTACCGCAGCCAACAAGATGAAGCCAACGACGTGGTGAAACAGATTGAACAGACCGGTGCACAGGCCGCTGCCTTACCCTTAGATGTTAGCCAAGCCAGTTCCTTCACTCATTTCCGTACCGCGTTGGAACAAGTGTTAGGGCAAAAATGGGGACGCAAAGATTTCGATTTTTTGGTTAATAATGCCGGTATTGGCATCAATGCTCCCTTCGCCGAAACCAGCGAAGAACAGTTTGATCAACTCATGAACATTCAGCTTAAAGGGCCATTCTTCCTCACTCAGGCTCTGCTGCCCATCATCATAGACGGTGGACGTATTATTAATATTTCCACTGGTTTAAGCCGATTTGTTCTACCAGGCTTTGCAACCTATGCAGCGATGAAAGGCGCAATGGAAGTGCTGACACGCTATCAGGCCAAAGAACTCGGGTCGCGCGGCATTAGCGTGAATATTCTCGCTCCAGGTGCTATTGAGACAGATTTTGGCGGTGGCGTAGTGCGCGATAACAAGCAGGTTAACAACTTTATCGCCTCACAAACCGCCTTGGGACGCGTGGGTTTACCTGAAGATATTGGCAAAGCCGTCACCATGTTGTTGTCAGAAGAGGCGGGCTGGATTAATGGTCAACGTATTGAGGCCTCGGGTGGCATGTTCCTCTAAGGCGTAGACTGTTTTAGATTACCTTTTGATCCCAAAGCCTACATTTTATGTGGGCTAATTTGATTTTATAAAGTTATTCCTAATTGCAAAATAATTAACAAGCTTATTTATCATTTTCTACTAAATACACACATCAACGATGGAAATATAAAAACAGCATAATGTTATTATTATGTTTTAATTGATTCAATTAAGTTAACGATAGATTTATACCATCGTTTTTAAGCATCAAGATTTATTAAATAGCTAAAGTTTTTAGTTTTTCAGCCGAAAACAGAGAGCACTTCCCACGGCAATGACAACGTTATTTGTCCTATTGCATCTGATTAAATTTAGGTTGTGCTATCTATGTTCGAACGATTAAAAATCTCTCAGGGATTAATGGGTGTATTAGCCCTATTCTGTATTATTCAAATTTTCTCCGGTTCTTGGAGCATTCTTGATGCCTCAGGCACGAATGACCGACTCACGCAAATCTCCTCCGGCTTTAACCAAATCATGGCGATGGATAACGCCTATGCTTCAGTCACCGAGATCCGTGAAGAAGTACTCAAAGACGCGCTGATGCTCGCAACTCAGCCGCAAGATGCCAAGGCGCGTCAGTCACTCGGTGAACTGCGCCAAAATCTGAACGAAGTCGATCAGCAGATGGAGAAGTTTTATCAACTCTCTCAAGCCAATCAAAATGAAATTGAGCGCACTAAAAACGTTAAATCGCTCTATGAAAGAGCTCGCGGTGATCTGCTGCAATTGATTGTCAGCCTAGAAAATAACGATCTGGTTAAATTCCAGTCGATTATGCACAACAGTTCATCCACGCATTTTATGTCTGCACTGGATGACACATCAGCCTACGTAGCCAATTCTATTATTACGCCTGCAGCCAACGCGGCTCAGGCCAGCTATCGTCAAATGTTGCCGCTTTCGCTTTCCTTTATGTTCGTATTTATTGTCCTGACCGGCGCGGTTTTGGTGTGGATAAGAAAATATGTGCTGAATAAAATCAATCAGGTTATCGACTATCAAGCGGCCATTGCGCACGGTGATTTATCGATTGAAATTGATGCCAATGGCAACAACGAAATTGGCAAACTGATGCAAGGACTGAAGCACATGCGTGATGAGCTGGCGAATACCGTCAGCGCAGTGCGCGCAGGCACTCAGAATATCTATACCGGCGTACAGGAAATTGCGGCAGGCAACAGCGACCTTTCCAGCCGTACTGAGGAACAGGCAAGCTCGCTTGAAGAAACCGCAGCCAGCATGGAACAGCTTTCTGCTACGGTAAAAAACAACGCCGATAGTGCAAATGCAGCAACATCATTAGTAAAACGCGCGTCAAGCAGCGCCGTTAACGGCGGTGAAATCACCCGTAAAATGGTGGTCACCATGAGTGATATTGCCGATAGTTCCCGCAAAATTGGCGATATCACCAGCGTCATCGATGGAATCGCTTTCCAAACCAATATTCTGGCGCTGAATGCGGCGGTTGAAGCGGCTCGGGCTGGCGAACAAGGTCGTGGATTTGCCGTTGTGGCCGGTGAAGTGCGCAGTTTAGCGCAGCGCAGCGCTCAGGCTGCCAAAGAGATTAAAACGCTGATTGATGCATCCGTCTTGCGCGTCGATCAAGGCAATGATTTGGTTGAAAACGTCAGTGGTGCAATGACAGAAATTGTGACCGCCATTGGCCAAGTCACCGAAACCATGCAAGAAATATCCAGCGCTTCAGAAGAGCAAAGTCGCGGGATCACCCAGATCGCGCAGGCCGTTAATGAAATGGATAAGGTCACCCAGCAAAATGCGGCCTTGGTTGAACAATCCGCTTCCGCTGCCAGCGCCCTTGAAGATCAGGCCGATCGTTTAAATCAAACCGTTGCGCTCTTCAAACTCGCCACATCAGGTTCTGCGCCCGAGAAAATTCGAGTACAGCCACAGGCTGTAGCTGCGCCAAAATTGAAAGCCGTTGCCGATGATAATGGTGAGAATTGGGATAGCTTTTAAGGTGCAGAGTACATCGATTTTAAGTAAATCGATTTTAAGTAAATCGATTTTAAGTAAATCGATTTTAAGTAAATCGATTTTAAATTCGGCCTAACTATCTCGCGATAAAACTCCGCCCAACGATGAATACCGAGTTTCATCTATGTTCCACAGATGTGCGACCAAACTCGATACAAACCGGCGGGCGGAATTTTACCTAGCAACGTATACGCTAAGGAATGCCTTATCCTTTTCTCGGGATCAGCTTCCCAACGCCACTCACTACCAGTAATACAATCGCCCCAGCGATAACCCCAAACACGAGATTAAGCAGCGTAGGGCCAAGGCCAGCAATCACGGTACCAACCGTTGGCAGGTCAGCTCCACTTTCTGCTAAATGTTCGAAGTAGTGATGCACCCACGGTAAACCGTGAACGATAATCCCACCGCCCACCATAAACATCGCCGCCGTACCCACTACGGAGAGGATCTTCATCAAGTACGGTGCAGCATCAACGATCCAACCGCCCAGTTTTTGAACCAATGCCGAGCTTTTTTTGCTCATCCACAGGCCTAAATCATCAAGCTTCACAATGCCTGCCACGATGCCATAAACGCCCAGCGTCATCACAATGGCAATCCCACTGAGGACGATCACCTGCTGGATAAACGGGGCAGCGGCGACCGTGCCGAGCGTAATCGCTACAATTTCGGCGGAGAGAATAAAATCAGTGCGTATGGCTCCTTTGACCTTAGCCTTTTCGTAGGCGCGTAGATCGTCGGGCATTTTCTCTTCGGCTTTTGGCTGATGTTTTTCCTCTTTGCCGTGCAACACTTTATGCGCCAGTTTCTCAAAACCTTCGTAGCACAAAAATGCGCCACCCAGCATCAGCAAAGGCGTAATCGCCCACGGTGCAAAAGCACTGATCAACAAGGCGAGCGGTACTAAAATCACCTTATTGAACAAGGATCCCTTTGCCACCGCCCATACCACCGGCAGTTCTCGGTCAGCTGAAACGCCAGTGACCTGCTCCGCGTTTAAGGCTAAATCATCCCCTAAAACCCCTGCGGTTTTGCGGGCTGCCATTTTGCTCATCAGCGCTACGTCGTCTAACACTGAGGCAATATCATCTAATAACGTTAGTAAGCTACCACCAGCCACATTGAAATCCTTAAGCTTTAATCACTGAGATAATGATAGGGGTTAGGGGGAAAAATGTCGCGTTAATCTCAAGACCCGCTTTATGCATAAAAAAACGGCAGGGGTTTTAGCCCCTGCCGTTCTTATCGTGAGACGGAAAACCGTCAGCGTCGGATAATTTTTAAAAACTACTTATTATCAGCAACCTGTACACTGCCATGCAGGCCTCTCTGCTTTTTATAGCTCAGCGCCGCCGCAGGAACCGGCGATGCTTTACCGGTTAACATCCAATCTCGCAGGCGATTAGCATCGGCAAAATGAGTATATTTTCCGAAAGCATCCAGTACTACCAGCGCCACCTGACGGCCACCGATAGTGGTACGCATCGCCAAGCAATGACCGGCCTGATTCGTAAAGCCGGTCTTAGTCAGTTGGATTGCCCATTTATCATTACGCACCAAGTGGTTGGTATTGTTAAATGTTTCGGTATAAACCGGGTTTGAGAACGTCACCGACTTGGTTTCTGTGGTGCTCAACTCGCTAATCAACGGGTAGTTTTTGCTCGCCGTCAGCAGCTTGGTTAAATCTCTCGCCGTGGATACGTTGTTCACAGAAAGTCCAGTGGGTTCAACGTAGCGGGTATGCGTCATTCCTAGCGAACGCGCTTTAGCATTCATCGCTTTAATAAAGGCGTTGTAGCCGCCCGGATAATGATGGGCAAGGCTTGCCGCAGCGCGGTTTTCCGAAGACATAAGCGCCATTAACATCATTTGACGACGGCTGACCTCACTTCCCACACGCACCCGAGAAAAAACGCCTTTCAGCTCTTTGGTATTGTGGATATCGACCGAAATCACTTCATCCATCGCAGGTTTGGCATCTAACGCCACCATTGCCGTCATCAGTTTAGTGATTGAAGCAATAGGAACCTGCACGTCTGGGTTACTCGAATAAATGACGCTATGGGTTTTTAAATCCACCACCATTGCACTGCCTGACGCTAATACCAAAGAAGAGGCATTATGCGTTGTTGGCGCGTTCTCACTTGCGAGCACGTTTGGAACGCTGGCCACGCTGCTGCCTAAAAGCAACAGGCTTAATAAAGAATATCGGAGTTTTACAGGCATGATCACGTATCAATCAAATGTTCGATAACACCGAGGGCAGCATAAAATAGTGTGCTTAAATCCCCGGAACGCTGCTTGCCGCGCCACACAAGGGATGTAGGCCGACAAGCTGGCGATAATCATACTCTTAACGTGAATGTTTGAGCTACGAGAAGATGTAATAATTATGTTTCTGGTTGTGAGTTTAATATTCAGATCGTCATTTATTTTTATTGATTAAAAATAATGAATAACACCTAAAACAAAACCCGCGTCGCTAAATCGCTCCGTTCTCCACATTGCGCGCCACAATAAATAGGCGAGGGAACGCTAATAGCACCTTTCCATCGGCGCGCGGTGTATAGACTTGCTCGAGTTCGCATAAATAGCGGCGAAGAAACTCGGGGCGCTGATCCTCGCTGAGTTTATCAAGGAAGGGACGTAATCCCGTGGAGCTCAGCCAATCAATAATGGCCGAAGCCGATGGCATGACGTGGTAATAAGTCGTGCGCCAAATATCAACTTCACATCCTTGTAATGCCAGAAGATCGTAGTACTCCTCAGTGGTCAGCAACTTTTTGCGCACGGATTCGGCTTCACCATTCAAACTCTCCCATGGCCCCTCCGCCGCAACTTTTCGCATCAATGCATGAGAAGGCTGATTGAGATTATCCGGCATTTGAATCGCCAGAACGCCATTATCCGCCAGCTGCGCGACCAAATGCGGCAACAGGGTTTCATGATCCAACACCCACTGCAAAGCCGCGTTAGCATAAATAACATCTTGCGCTTCATCAGGCTGCCAATGGCTGATGTCTGATTGTACAAAGGTACACTGCGGCAATCTTTCCTGTGCTTTGTTGAGCATATTGAGTGAAGTGTCCACGCCGGTCACCTGCGCCGTTGGCCACGCCTGCGCTAATAGCGCCGTGCTGTTACCAGGCCCACAGCCCAAATCGCTCACCTTCATAGCGTGAGGATGATGAATTCTGGCAAGCAATTCACGCGCTGGACGGGTTCTTTCCGCCTCAAAGCGCAAATACAGTTCTGGATCCCAATCGCTCATGACGTTTTCCTTTAAGCAGAATCTTCTGTTGGATAGCCAAATTTATGCTTCCCCACGCTTCTAAGCAGGCTAACTATGTCACCTTACTCTTTATTCAGAACATATCCCGTTCGCGGGTATCTCACCTTGATGACTTTAGCTATAGTTTTGCATCCAAGCCAGCGAGAAAAATCAAAAAAGCGCGCCCTTTCAAGGAGTCATAATGTCCATTAGAGATATGTTGTTAGCCCTGTGTGTCGTCGTTATCTGGGGCGTAAACTTTGTGGTCATCAAGGTGGGTTTGCACGGTATGCCGCCTTTGCTCCTCGGCGCACTGCGTTTTATTCTGGTTGTGTTTCCGGCGATATTTTTTGTACCACGTCCAAAAATCCCGCTGAAGGGGATCGTTATTTATGGGCTCACCATCAGCTTCGCACAGTTTGCCTTTTTATTTTGTGCTATCAATCTAGGTATGCCGTCAGGCATTGCCTCCGTGGTTCTGCAATCGCAGGTATTCTTTAGCGTTTTGCTTGGCGCATTGATTCTTGGTGAGAAAATCAAACGCAGCCAGATCATCGGAATTCTTATGGCGGCGGTAGGCATGCTGGTACTCGCCAAAGGCGGTATGACGGGAAGCTTAACCGACATCCCTTTAATCGCCCTGCTCTTTACGCTCGCGGCAGGATTCTCATGGGCATGCGGTAACATTACCAATCGTTCCATCATGCAAAATGCAGGCAAGACCAGCATTATGTCGTTGGTGGTGTGGAGCGCATTGGTGCCTATTTTGCCTTTTTTACTCTGTTCGTGGCTGTTCGAAGGACAAGCCGTAATTGAAAGCAGCGTGATGAATATTGGCATCCCAACCGTTCTGGCCCTGTGCTACATCGCGTACCTCTCCACCCATATTGGCTACGGCCTGTGGGGAAGCTTGCTAACCCGTTATGAAACGTGGCGCGTAACGCCGTTCGCTCTGCTGGTGCCGGTCGTTGGATTAACCAGTGGCGCACTTATTTTAGGCGAGCAAATTTCGACTTTGCAGATTTATGGTTTGCTGCTCATCATGCTGGGATTATTGGTGAATGTTTTTGGCGGGAAACTGATGGCTAAGCGAGCGCGGTCGCTTAGCCATTGAGAAAGAGTCGTTAACGCTAGAGTCGTTCAATAGCGCGGGCAATATCGGCCGAAGTTTTCAACGCACGGATTTCACTGAAAACCTCTGAAGCTTCGGCATATTCTTTACGCAAATACCCCAGCCACTGCTTAATGCGAGCGACATGATATAACCCGGTGTCGCCCTGCTTCTCAAGTCGCACATATTTTTTGAGCAGCAACATCACCTCAGGCCACGGCATTTTAGGCGCATTTTGCTTAATGACTCGGCTCAAATTCGGCACATTGAGCGCTCCACGGCCAATCATCACCGAATCGCAGCCGGTAGCCGCCATGCAATCTTGCGCGCTTTGCCAATCCCAAATCTCACCGTTCGCGATCACGGGAATACTCAAACGCTGACGAATTTCGCCAATCGCCGCCCAGTTAATTTTGTCGGCTTTATACCCATCTTCTTTGGTACGTCCGTGCACGGTAATTTCGGTTGCGCCCGCTTGCTGTACCGCATCGGCAATTTCAAACTGGCGCGCACCCGAATCCCAGCCAAGACGCACCTTCACCGTAACCGGTAAATGTGACGGCACGGCTTCACGCATCGCTTTGGCACCCAGATAAATCATCTCAGGATCTTTGAGCAGCGTCGCACCGCCGCCGCTGCCGTTGACCATTTTCGAAGGACAGCCACAGTTCAAATCTACGCCCCACGATCCGAGCTCAACGGCTCGCGCTGCATTTTCGCCCAACCACTGAGGATGTTGCCCCAGTAATTGCACGCGCACGGCGGTTCCTGAAGGCGTTAGGCTTTGATTAGCCAGTTCGGGGCAAAGACGGTAATACACTTTTTCAGGCAGCAGGCTGTCCACCACGCGCACAAATTCGGTGATGCAGAGATCGTAATCATTCACTTCGGTCAGCAGTTCGCGCACCAAAGAGTCGAGAACCCCTTCCATCGGTGCTAAAAGCACCCTTTTTACTGTCTGCATCATTCAGCCTGCATGCTCATCATTATTATTTGCGCCTAAATTTGAGGCGCAAATGGTACTGAGTTCAGCGCTCGCCCGCAACGGGAGAACAACGCGCCAGCACATTCAGCAATAATTCCACCCAGTTCTGGGCCATAGCTTCACTTTCCACGTTGGTAAAACCTAAGATCAACCCGTGTGGCGGATTTTCAGTGCCGTGATACCAAACGCTAAGCGCCTCCAACGCGAGCCCCTGTACCCGCGCCTCTCTTTCAACCAAAGCATCATCGAAGCATTCGGGTAAACGCACCAGCAAATGCATACCGCCCGCCTGAAGCTCGGTGATTAGCCGATAACGCGTCTGTCGCTGTAATGCCTGTGCCAGCCAGAGCCGACGCTGAGCATACAAACTGCGCATTTTCTTTAGATGACGATAAAACTGACCTGAATAAATAAACTGTGCCGTGGTGGCCTGCATCAGCGTGGGGCACACGCAGGGATACGTCCGCATGGTCTGGTGAAACTGAGGAAGTAGAGCCTCCGGCACCACCACGTAGGCAATGCGCAATCCGGGAAACAGCACCTTGCTGAAGGTGCCAACGTACAGCACGCGTTCTAGTTGATCTAAACTTTTCAGCGCCGGTAACGGATGCCCTTGATAATGAAATTCGCCATCATAGTCATCTTCAATAATCCAACTTTGCTGGCGCTGCGCCCACGCTAAAAGCTGCATGCGCCGTGGCAGGCTAAGTCCTAAGCCAAGCGGGCTTTGATGTGCTGGCGTAACCAACGCTGCGCGTGCCTGTGCATGATCGCGCACGCCTTTTTCCACGCACAATCCCTGCTCATCCACGGGGATGGGCACGGGGCTCACGCCAAAATCTTGCAGCACATGCCATGGGAACGGAAAACAGGGTTCTTCTAACCAAACTTCATCGCCACGTTTAAGTAAGGCATTCGCAATCAGTGACAGCACCGAGCGATAACCAGCCGCGATAAATATCTGGTGCGCCGCGCAGCGAATACCGCGTGAGATATGCAGATACCCGGCTAACGCCTCTCGCAGCGTAAGAAAACCTTGAGGTGCCGGATGAGAAAGTTCTTCACGCCGAGTCTGACGCGCACACTGGCTTAATAAACGATTCCATTGCCCTAAAGGAAATGCATCCAAAGCGGGTGCACCGAGTTGAAACGGCAACCGCTGTGAAGAAGGCAAAGGCATACCGGCATGACGAGGCGCTTCTAATATCGGTTTGGGGATCTCAGCGCTTTTCGCCATATTTAGCCGCCGAGAAACCCGCGTTCCGCCCTGCTGGCTATTTTCGATATATCCTTCACCGCTCAGCAATCCATAGGCCGCTTCAACGGTTCCACGGGCAACGCTTAAATCGCTGGCTAAGCCCCGCAGGGAAGGCAACCGCTCGCCGGGAGTGAGCACGCCATCAGTAATCGCCATCTTAATTCGTTGGTAAATTTGGCGATAAATTGGCTCTTTAGCTGAAGGATCAACAACGAGAAAAGCGTGAAGAGTCGCCATAATATGGCCTATAAAAATAGTAAAGATATGGCTCTATATACTAGGCCATATTGAGCGTAAAGTCGCTTTATCAAACCACGAGAGCGACGCGCCTTAGCGCTGTTCAGATGTATTTTGCGGAGAATAAATCATGTCACACCTGCGTCTTGCCTACGGCAAACTTTCCCCTGAGGCCTACAACGGCCTTATTCAAACCAGCATGGCATTAAGCAAAAGCTCATTAGGCCATCTGGTTGAACTGGTTTACCTGCGTATTTCCCAAATCAACGGCTGCGCATTTTGCTTGGATATGCACAGCACGGCGCTGCGTAAAGCCGGTTACAGCCAACATAAAATGGATATTTTATCTGGCTGGCGTATGGCTGAAGCGTTCGACGCGCGTGAACGTGCAGCGCTAGACTGGGCTGAAGCCGTCACGCATATTTCATATTGTGGAACGTCCGATGAATTATTTGCGACGTTGAAAGAACACTTTAACGATACTGAAATTGCTGACTTAACTTTTGCCATTAGCCTTATGAATGCCTTCAATCGTATGGCAATCAGCATGCGTCAGTAAGACCTAGCTACGCGGAGGGAAGTGGGTTAATACAAAGTCGACCCACACTCTGACTCTTGGCGGTATATCCGCCGAGGGATACCAAATATGCATCGAACGCGCTTGCGGCCAAAACGGCTCCAGAATCGGTATTAAACGCCCACTGCGAAAGTGCTCCTCGAGATACCAATCCGCCAAACACACAATGCCCATATGGCTCAGCGCCGCATCAACCAAGCTATCGGGCGATGTGGCAATAAATGACGCCTGCTGCTCATTCACGCTACCTTCATCATCCCACCACGCCATCAGCTTTCCGCTACCGGAATTTCGATGTATTAGGCGGTGATGCGAGAGAAGATCGTCTATCGTTTGTGGCGTACCTAAACGCGCTAAATATTCAGGCGATGCCGCCATTTTGCTGTAGGCCACACACATTTCGCGCCCCACTAATCGACTGTCGGTAGCGGTACGTTGACCAATCGCCACATCAATATTCTCACCGATGAGATTAACTAAACGCGGCTCCATCTCAAGATCGATGGTGACCTTAGGAAAGCGTTGGCTGAATATCGGCAGCAACGGCATTAATCGATGGCGACCAAAACCAGGAATGACGCTCACGCGCACCAATCCTGAAGGCTCTTCACTCAGCTGTCGCTCGTCCAAGGCCTGATTTAATGCCTGCCATAATGGCGTTATCCGACGGCGAAAATCGGCCCCCTCTTCCGTCAGCATGACAAAATGCGTATTGCGCGCAAATAAGCGGATATTTAAACGCATTTCTAATGCCCGCACATTCTTACTCACCGCCGCAGCGCTAATACCCAACTGACGAGCCGCAGCAGAAAAACTTTGCGCCTCTGCCGAAGTCAAAAACGCGGGGATTAGTCGATATACGTCTATAGGCAATGCCATGCTTTTAACCTTAGGTTGAAACAGATTTACTGTTTTACAGGCTACACCAGCGCGTGCAGAAATGAAAAAATACCCGTATCGATAACGTTATCACTCTCACTATCATTGAAATCACAAGAGAAAAACTATGAAAAAAGTGCTGGTATTAGCCGCGCATCGCTTTCCCGATCAGTCACGCATCAGCCATGCGGCGATTGATGCCTTGAAAACACAGAAAAACGTCACCGTTAACGAGCTGATGCGCCACTATCCCGATTACAATATCGACGTAGAGCGCGAACAGAAACTGCTCACTGAACACGATATTGTGGTGATGCTCTTCCCCTTCTATTGGTATAGCTCTCCGGCGATTTTAAAAGAGTGGCAAGATGCCGTATTAACCTATGGTTTTGCCTATGGTAGCCAGGGCAAAGCATTACATGGCAAATCGCTGATGATCGCGACCTCAACAGGAGGCAATGCGCAGGCGTATACCGCCGAGGGATACAACCGCTATCCTGTTGAAAGCCTCTTATTACCGTTTAACAATATGAGTCATTTGGTTGGCATGCATTGGTTAGACCCATATTTGATTCAGGGCGCTAACGATATTACGGATCAATTAATTGATACTGGTGTGAATGGATTACTGAGTCGAATCCATGAATTGCAAAACGCTGACTGATTTTTGACGCTGTCATCCTCTCTGCTGGAGGATGACAGACCAAACTCGGCTTATTTAAATAAGCGGTTTTAAGAAGGTTTCTTCTCTTCCCATTTACCCCAAGGATTTGTCTCTGGGGCTTTGGCTTCTTGGGTGACAGCAGGCATGTCTGCCAGTGAATCAATATACAGCTCTTCCACTTTTTGCCGAGCCCACGGGGTGCGGCGCAAAAATTTCAAACTCGACTTAATGCTAGGATCGCTTTTGAAGCAGTTGATGCTGATAACCTTCGCCAACTCAGCCCAGCCATAACGCTCCACCAGTGATGTCAGCAAAGCTTCCAGCGTGATGCCATGCAAAGGGTCTTTAGATGTTTGGGCGTTCATGGAAATTCCTGTCGGCAATGGACTCAATACGAGTTTAAAAAATTTTCGCACACCATACTGACTGCGGCCTGAGAGTGCAAGCCGCAGGCGTGCCGGAACCGTCAGCACCTTTTTAGGTATCAAGACATCGCAATGAACTGATCGCGCAACGCTTGAATATCATCCCTGAGGCTGGCGGCCTCTTCAAACTCAAGATTTTGAGCATGTTTATACATCTGCGCTTCCAGATCGCGAATTTTCTGCTCGATCTGTTTTGGTGACAGCGCTTGATAAGCCGCAGAAGACTCAGCCGCTTTGCTGCTTCGCCCATGCTTACCTTTACCACGTGACGACGCTTCACCCAGTTGGAGAATATCGGAAACTTTCTTATTCAGCGCCTGTGGCGTGATGCCATGCTCAAGGTTATACGCTTCCTGTTTTGCACGACGACGTTCAGTTTCACCAATCGCTTTCTCCATAGAGTTGGTGATGCGATCGCCATAAAGAATCGCTTTACCATTCAGGTTACGTGCCGCACGGCCAATGGTCTGAATCAGCGAACGCTCTGAACGTAGGAAGCCTTCTTTGTCCGCATCTAAAATCGCGACCAAAGAAACCTCTGGCATATCGAGCCCTTCACGAAGAAGGTTGATACCAACCAGAACATCAAATTCACCGAGGCGAAGATCTCGGATGATCTCTACACGTTCGACGGTATCGATATCAGAGTGCAGATAGCGAACCCGCACACCGTGTTCATCGAGGTATTCAGTTAAGTCTTCCGCCATTCGCTTGGTCAACGTAGTGACCAGTACACGCTCATTAATCGCCTCGCGAATACGAATTTCAGAGAGTAAATCGTCAACCTGCGTGGCAACCGGACGCACCTCAATCAATGGATCAAGCAAACCAGTCGGACGCACAACCTGATCGACAATATCACTGCCTGATTTTTCAAGCTCATAATTACCTGGGGTTGCAGACACATAAATAGTTTGCGGTGCCAAAGCCTCAAACTCTTCAAAGCGCATTGGGCGGTTATCAAGCGCAGAAGGCAAGCGGAATCCATACTCCACCAGCGTCTCTTTGCGCGCTCGGTCGCCGCGATACATGCCGCCAATTTGAGGTATGGTGACGTGGGATTCATCGATCACCAGCAGCCCATCGGCAGGAAGATAATCAAACAGCGTTGGCGGCGCTTCACCCGGCTTACGCCCAGAGAGATAGCGCGAGTAGTTTTCAATGCCCGAGCAATAGCCTAGCTCGTTCATCATTTCGAGATCGAACTGTGTACGCTGCGTCAACCGTTGCTCTTCTAGCAGCTTGTTATTGGCCAGCAATACTTTGCGCCGCTCTGCCAAATCAACCTTAATATCTTCCATCGCCTGCAAGATGCGTTCACGCGGCGTAACGTAGTGCGTTTTTGGATACACGGTAAAACGCTGAACTTCTTGGATCAGTTGGCCCGTTAATGGGTCGAACAGCGATAGACGCTCCACTTCCTCATCAAACAGCTCAACGCGTAATGCCTCATCCTCGGATTCGGCGGGGAAAATATCAATCACTTCACCGCGAACGCGGAAGGTACCACGCTGAAACGCCTGATCGTTGCGCGCATATTGCAGTTCGGATAAACGGCGCAAGATAGCTCGCTGATCGATAATCATGCCACGTGTTAAATGCAGCATCATTTTCAAATAGGCATCAGGATCGCCCAAGCCATAAATGGCTGAAACCGAGGCCACAACAATGACATCTTTGCGCTCAAGCAGCGCTTTCGTTGCTGAAAGCCGCATTTGTTCAATATGTTCGTTTACCGAGGAGTCTTTCTCAATAAAGGTATCTGAACTCGGCACATAGGCTTCGGGCTGGTAATAGTCATAGTAAGAGACAAAATATTCCACAGCATTTTCTGGGAAAAACTGCTTCATCTCGCCATAAAGCTGTGCCGCCAACGTTTTGTTGGGTGCCATGACCATAGTTGGCCGGTTGAGGTCGGCAATCACATTGGCAATCGTAAACGTCTTACCTGATCCCGTTACACCTAACAGCGTTTGATGCGCCAAACCATTTTCTAAACCTGCCTCTAAACGACGAATCGCCTCAGGCTGGTCGCCGTCTGGCTTGAATGCAGAATGCAATTTGAACGTTTTACTCATGAATCAACACCTTGCTTAAATGCATTTGTCTTTTAGAAGGGCCACGGCATTTTCGAATGCTTAATCGTCCGGCATTGATTATGGAAGGCCTACCCAATTTTGCCACTGACTCTCTATATATCCTGCGAGGGATTTCTCCCCACAGCTAGAGAATCACGTTCACGGTAATGCGAGAAGAAGATTGCTATGATACTGGATATAAAACCAGCTTCAAACCTTATCTGCACCGTTTTGTGTATTTCCCCATGCTCTATCACCGCTTTAGGCAACCCACAAAAAAACCAAATTACATCCGTTTTACAATTTTCACCTACCGGTGACATTTATCCCCAATGCAGCTCGCGAATTAACTTTTTTAGCCTGCGCTTGTCAAGACTGTTTTGTTGCGCAACACGATTCTTTACCTAGTGCTTGATTTTAAATAACTCATTGAATATAAACAACTTTAAAATATAGTTATCATATCAACCAAAGCGTGTGAAAGCCGCGCTGGCTCTGGATTTTGATGAGTTCTCTAAACCTAATGCACAAGGTTATCCACAGGAATAGTGGATAACTTGCACCACTCCGCTTGGCGCTTGAGTTACGGAAAAATGACAATCTGTCAGTAAATCGACTTCGGAGTCCTTTTTTTAGTTAATTTTTTAGCTATTTTTTCTTTTTGATATACTTATTTGCACTAACAAAAGTGCTTGCTAGGGTAACTTATTTCGTCGTGCGAGGATTCAGTGCTTGATCTTTTATTCCCTTGATGAATTACGCCTGCACCACTGTGTTTTTTTTGAGCACCGCCGTGGTGCGGAATTTATCAGCGTTTTTTTACTCTCTTTTTGGGGTTTCATCGGCTCTTATTAATATCGGCCTAAAACGATCCAAGCAATGAATTCACCCACGCTTTGGTTGTTAATGTTTTGTATGGAGAATGGCTTTTTGGGTTGCAGTGTTCTCAATCGCTATTTTCTTAACCAGCCAGAAATCTCTCGCTGAAAACGACTATCAGCTTCGTTGAGGGCACGATGTAAATTACACTGCATATTGACCGCTGCCAGCTCTAACAATCGGGAGTCTATAGTGTAGTTTTTAACATCTCTTAACCATGTCAGAACGCTGGCAAGATGCCAAATAGCCGTTTTCCCCTGATGCAGAGGCGCAGGGAAATGATTCCCTCCTTGCTCCATTAACTTGCGCATATTTTGGCGAGAAAACCCCAAACGCTCAGCAATATCAGTTAGGCCTACAAAATCCGGTGCGGCCTCACACAGCACTGCATGTGGCAGCACGCTCAGCACATCTTGAATGGCCGTGGATATCGCCTCATTGGCGTCCTCGGCGGTGCGACAAAAATTCATGGCAATACGGCCAGCCACCCCCACGCCGATGGTGGCATCAGTGCAGCCTGCAGCGCCTAATACCTCAAGATAGTTTGATGGTTCATCATTCTGATCGGGCAAAGAAAAAATGAGTGTAAATTCATAATCCTTCATGTTCTATCCTCTGTCATTACTTGGCATGATGAGCGCAATGCTCAACGATTTTTTTAAGCTGACGCGCATGGTTTTCCGCATTCTTTGGCGTAGACCAAATGCATGTAATGCAAAACTCACCGCAGCGGCACTTCTCTTGGGGATAAGGACAATACATTTTCCCCCACGCATGACTACCGCCTACTTCAATACGCCAGCCGTTCAACTCAACGAAATTAAGCGCCTGTTCAATTTCCTTTTTAGGATGTATCGCTCTGCTCATTTTCTGCTCCCAGCTTAAAAAAACACCACGAAGTTGTCAAGTGACAACCTTTTCTATTTAAGAAAGCGCAAAATACATGGGATAAAAAAAGACATACAGAGGGAATGCAGAAGACTGGAATCCGCTACGCAAAATAGTTTTGCGTAGCGTTGTATTGCATTAATTCAGGGAAGAGAGATCCAAATATGCGGCGAGCGCTTTCGCATCTGCGTGCGGGATATGCGGGATTTCCCCCAAGCATGGGGCAGGTAATAATTGCTTAAGCGTCGCCATATATTCAGCGTGGCGCTTTCCTGGCGCTACCACACAGTTAGCCACCCATCCGCCCAGTTTTAATCCAGATTGCTCAATGGCCTGAGCCGTTAGCAAGGCGTGATTAATACACCCTAGCTTCACCCCCACGACGAGTATCACAGGCAGCTGTTCTCGAATGACCCATTGCGCAAAAGACGTGGTCTCACTAAGCGGCGTGAACCACCCTCCAGCGCCCTCTACCAGCGTCCAACTCGACTTTTTGCGTAACGCCAGCAGCCCCTGTGACATCACGTCAAATTCGATAGGTCGATTTTCATCAGCGCTAATAATGTGTGGTGACGTAGGCTCTTCAAAGGTATAGGGGTTCACTTCTTCGTAACTGACGGATATTGATGAGGCCGCTTGTAAAGCAAGCGCATCGGTGTTTCGCAGTTTTCCCTCACGCCATTCACTGCCAGAAGCTACGGGTTTATACCCAACTGTATCTTTTCCTCGCAGAGTCGCGGCTTCCAATAGCGCACTACTGACGACCGTTTTTCCCACTTCAGTGTCGGTTCCGGTAACAAACCATGCCTCGCTTAAACAAGGCAGCTCATATGTCTTTTCATTCACAATGCAAAACTCCGATGACCAACTGATAGCTCAAAGGCAAACCTTCGGCCTGTTGAGGATAAACGCGGGCTAGTTGCGCAAAACGTCCACGGCTAGTTAGCCCTGAGTTTCGGCCTTGGTGTATGTGCGTAGCACCAATGCCTTTGAGTGACTTCATTAAGGTGATGACATCGGGATAAAATTCAGTCTCATGAGTTAACTGTAAATCATG
This sequence comes from Hafnia sp. CBA7124, assembly GCF_002355555.1. Lineage (NCBI taxonomy): Bacteria > Pseudomonadati > Pseudomonadota > Gammaproteobacteria > Enterobacterales > Hafniaceae > Hafnia > Hafnia sp. CBA7124. The sequence goes on from NZ_AP017469.1 coordinate 3,085,896, forward strand.
TGAAAACGGCTCACAGGCCAGTTTGATTGCGTCAAATGCTAAGAACTGGTTTACATGCGTTTGGCCATCCACTTGCTGCCAAGCCTGAGCTAACTCCGTCAGCGAGCCTTGTGCCAACGTTGAGAACGCAATCTTTCCCCCCGGCTTCACGACACGGCTCATCTCAGCCAATGCAGAACCTAAAGAGCCACACCACTGAATAGCCAGATTGCTAAAACAGAGATCGACGCTGTGATCAGGTAACGGGATATGTTCGATATCAGCGAGGAGATATTGCTCCGCGCTATCTAAGATACGCGATTTCTCAAGCATACCTTCAGCCAAATCGAGAGAGATGACGTGTGACCCTGCGCGGCGGAATTCACGGCTAAAAACCCCTGTACCGCAGCCCGCATCCAACACTTTCAAGCCCGATAAATTATTGAGCTGAGATAAAATCTTTTCCCCGCAGCGCCGCTGAAAACCTGCAACGGCGTCGTAACTGTCCGCGGCGCGGCTAAACGCCGCCGCCACCGCAGACTTATCAACGCAAAATGTATGCGGTAGCATGCAGCGCCTCCAATAAACGGTTTATATCCTGCGCGCCATGCGCCGCGCTGAGAGTAATGCGCAGACGTGCGGTTCCGGGGGGAACCGTTGGCGGACGAATTGCGCTGACCCAAATCCCCTGCTCCCGCAGTTGCTGAGCTAAATCCAGCGCAGCCTGATTCTCTCCGATAATCACGGGTTGAATCGCAGAGCTTGATTCCATCAGCGTTAAACCTAAATCGTTTAATCCCTGACGAAGCTGCAATACGTTATGGTTCAGTTGGCTACGTAGCTCATCACCTTCACGTACTCGGCGCAGCGCAGCTGTAAGCGCACAGGCCTGGGCAGGAGGCATGCTGGTGCTATATATCAAGTGGCGCGCAAACTGAATGAAGTATTCAGCCACGGATTCAGAACACAAAACGGCGGCACCGCTGAGCCCAAAGGCTTTGCCAAATGTCACCACCAGCAATTCCGGTTTCACTTTTTGTGCGTCGCAGGTGCCACGCCCTTGCTCGCCATATACGCCAATGCCGTGCGCATCATCCACCATCAGCCATGCTCCGGCTCGTTGACTTTGTTGATGCAGATCCGCCAGCGGCGCACTATCACCGTCCATGCTGAACACGCCTTCAGTCACCACCAGCGCTCGCCCTTCTCCACCGCTGTTCAGCAGTTTTTCGAGGGAGTCTGGCTGGTTATGTTGAAAACGTCGCAGCGTTGCTGGTGATTGAATGGAAGCTTCCATCAGCGACGCATGGCTGAGCTTATCAGCAAAGATGCTGTCACCTTTTTGCATTAGCGCGGCGATAACGGCCTGATTGGCCGCATAACCCGAGATAAACAGCAAAGCACGCGGATAGCCTAACCACGCCGCTAACTGTTGTTCTAATTCCGCATGCGCAGTGGTGAAACCCGTAACATGCCCAGAACCAGCACTGCCTACACCATAGCGTTCAGCGCCTTGTTGCCACGCGTCAATGACCGATTTATCGCGGCTTAGGCCAAGATAGTCGTTAGACGAGAAATTGAGATATGACCGCCCATTCACGAGGATCTCACGCCCGCTGCCCGTTTCACTCACGATCCGCGAACGATAGGCTCCGGCTGAGCGACGCTCGGCCAGCGCATTCTCGATATGCTGTTGAAAATTCATCATGATTACACGGCGGCGTTATAAAACTGCTCAGTATCGGCATGCAGCAGTTGTTCAGTGAGGTGCTGCTGTTGCTGATTGTCGCCGTGTTCAGTTTCGGTCAACTGAGGGTTTAGACCCAGTTTGCGGAACAGCTGAACGTCTTTATCTTCACCCGGATTCGGCGTGGTAAGCAGCTTGCAACCGTAGAAAATGGAGTTGGCTCCCGCCATAAAACACATGGCCTGAGTTTGCTCATTCATCTGCTCACGACCAGCAGAAAGACGCACATAAGACGTTGGCATCATGATGCGCGCCACAGCAATGGTACGAATGAAATCAAAGGCATCCACATCGTCGTTATCCGCTAACGGCGTTCCTTTGACCTTCACCAGCATATTAATCGGCACGCTTTCCGGCGCTTTTGGCAAATTCGCTAGCTGCGTGAGCAAGCCGGCTCTGTCACGTACGGTTTCACCGAGCCCAACAATCCCCCCCGAACAGACTTTAATACCGGCATCACGCACTTTTTCCAGCGTATCCAAACGCTCCTGATAGCTACGGGTCGTGATGATACTGCCGTAAAACTCTGGCGAGGTGTCGAGGTTGTGGTTGTAATAATCCAGCCCCGCATTGGCTAAACGGTTAGCCTGTTGGTCGGATAGCGTTCCGAGCGTCATACAGGTTTCCATCCCCATGTCTTTGACGCCCTGCACCATTTGCTCAAGGTACGGCATATCGCGATCGTGTGGGTTTTTCCATGCAGCGCCCATACAGAATCGTGTAGAACCGGCGGCTTTGGCCTGTCGCGCAGAGTCCAGAACCTGCTGCACTTCCATCAGCTTTTCGGTCTCTAAACCCGTTTTATAGCGTGAGCTTTGTGGACAGTATTTGCAGTCTTCGGGGCAAGCACCAGTTTTAATCGAAAGCAGCGTACTTACCTGCACCTGACGCGGGTCAAAATGCTGGCGATGAACCTGCTGAGCCTCAAACATTAACTCGAGGAACGGCTTTGCAAACAGAGCTTGGGCTTGCTCTAATGTCCAGTGATGACGATCTGCCATGATGGCAACTCCCTATTCAATTTGAGGGGAAAAAGTGTCGTCAGTTTAGAAAAAAGCGGTACACTGTCAACCAAATGATCACAATTTTAGTTTACCAATACCTATTATGACCCCATCTGATATCGAGTTCGACCGCCGCCACATCTGGCATCCGTACACGTCAATGACCCAGCCATTGCCCTGTTATCCCGTGACTTCGGCGCACGGGTGTGAACTGCATTTGGAGGATGGACGTCAGTTGGTCGACGGCATGTCTTCTTGGTGGGCCGCGATTCACGGATACAACCATCCCGCGCTGAACCAGGCCGTGACTCAGCAACTTTCAGCCATGTCACACGTGATGTTTGGCGGGATCACTCATCCTTCCGCCGTTGCGCTTTGCCAGCGCTTGGTGGATATCACGCCTGAATCACTTGAGTGCGTTTTCCTCGCAGATTCCGGTTCCGTCGCCGTGGAAGTGGCGATGAAAATGGCATTGCAGTACTGGCATGCTCGCGGGGAGAAACGTCAGCGTTTTCTAAGCCTAAGCAACGGCTATCACGGTGATACCTTTGGCGCCATGTCGGTATGCGATCCAAAGAACTCCATGCACAGTTTGTATCAGGGCTACCTTCCTGAGCATCTGTTTGCACCCGCACCACAGTGTGCTTTTGGCAATGAGTGGAATGAAATGGACTTTGTGCCTTTCGCCCGCTTGCTATCGGCGCATCATCAGGATATTGCGGCGGTTATTCTGGAGCCTATCGTTCAAGGCGCGGGAGGCATGCGTTTCTATCATCCACGCTATCTTAAACTGGTTCGAGCCGCCTGCGAGCGTCATGGGATCTTGCTCATCGCCGATGAAATTGCGACGGGATTTGGCCGCACGGGCAAACTTTTTGCCTGCGAGCACGCGGGGATCACGCCAGATATTTTATGTTTAGGTAAAGCGATTACCGGTGGCTACATGACCCTATCTGCCACAATCACCACGCGAAATGTGGCAGAAACAATCAGCAACGGCGAAGCGGGATGCTTCATGCATGGCCCAACGTTTATGGGTAATCCACTCGCCTGCGCCACGGCGGTGGCCAGTTTAGATATTCTTGCCAGCGGAGAGTGGAAAACGCAGGTTGCGGCGATAGAGCGCCAGCTACAGCAAGAGCTCTTGCCGCTTAACGATCACCCTCAGGTGAAACAGGCTCGCGTCCTAGGGGCTATCGGCGTTGTTGAAACGCATAAAGCGGTGAATATGGCTAACTTACAGCGCTATTTCGTCGAACAAGGGGTTTGGGTGCGTCCTTTCGGTAAGTTAATTTATCTGATGCCACCTTATATTATTTCTGCCGAACAGCTCACCAAGCTCACTCGAGCCGTATCCATGGCCTTAGATCAAGCCGAACATTTTCTGGACTAGCGTAATTAAAAAAACCTAGCAGTAACCCTGAAAGTTCAGAGTCTCTCATTCCTGTCTACGCTTATTAGCGAGATCACCTTTTGGTGGTCTCGTTTTTGCTTAAATAATAAGCGTCATAACGATAACTCACACCTATGAGTGTGAATACGCACTAATAATCGAATTAGACAGGAGTTTTAGATGAAGAAATGGCCACTTGCGCTGATGGCTTCAGCGCTTTCTCTCGCACTATTACAGGGCGCTAACGCCGCCTCAATGCCCGCCGTTGAGGCAAAAAACGGCATGGTTGTTAGCTCTCAACATCTGGCCTCTCAGGTTGGGGTTGATATCCTCAAAATGGGAGGCAACGCCATTGATGCCGCTGTCGCCGTTGGCTACGCTCAGGCGGTGGTTAACCCTTGCTGCGGTAATATCGGCGGCGGCGGTTTTATGACCATACATTTAGCCAACGGTGAAGATACTTTCATTAACTTCCGTGAAACGGCACCGGCCGCCGCTAGCGCCAATATGTATCTCGATGAGAACGGAAACGTGAAGAAAGGCGCTAGCCTCTATGGTTATCTTGCCGCCGGTGTTCCGGGAACGGTTTTAGGGCTCGATACCGCGCAGCGTAAATATGGCAAACTGACACGTCAGCAGGTGATGGAACCGGCTATCAAACTGGCTCGCGATGGCTTTATTCTCAATCGCGGTGATACCGATATTTTAGATACCACCATTGCTAAGTTTCGTGACGATCCCGAAGCCGCGCGCATCTTTTTACGTCCAAATGGCGATCCCCTTCAGCCCGGCGATCGGCTGATTCAAGCCGATCTGGCTAACACACTTGAATCTATCGCACAAAACGGCCCCGATGCTTTTTATCAGGGGAAAATCCCTCAGGCCGTTGAAGCCGCGGCGAAAAAAGGGGGTGGGATCCTGACGGCTAAAGACTTCGCCGATTTTCGCATCGCAGAAACTGCGCCGATTACCTGCTCTTATCGCGGCTATGAATTTGTATCTGCGCCACCGCCAAGCTCTGGTGGCGTCACGCTTTGCGAAATTCTCAACGTTTTGGAAGGGTACGACCTCAAGGCATCGGGCTTTAATTCTGCCCAAACCATTCATACCATGACGGAAGCAATGCGCCATGCCTATATGGATCGCAATACGTTTTTGGGCGATCCGGCATTTGTGAAGAACCCTACGGAAAAACTGCTCAGCAAAGAGTACGCCGCCGAAATTCGTAAGCAGATCCAGCCTGAGATCGCTACGCCTTCGAGCCGCGTTCAACCGGGTATGGAACCTCATGAAAAACCAGAAACTACGCACTACTCTATCGTTGACCACAGCGGTAATGCGGTTTCCACCACCTATACCATCAACGGACGTTTTGGCTCCGTCGTGATTGCGCCCGGCACCGGATTTTTCCTCAACGACGAGATGGATGATTTCACCGTTAAAGTGGGCGAGCAAAATATGTATGGCTTAGTACAGGGCGCAACCAACGCCATCGCACCGGGTAAACGCCCTCTATCATCCATGACGCCAACGCTGGTGACTAAAGATGGCAAAGTCTTTATGGTTGTTGGCTCTCCGGGTGGCTCGCGAATCATCACCATCACATTGCAAACGGTATTGAACGTTATCGATCACGGCATGGCACCGCAAGAAGCCGTCGATGCCCCGCGAATTCATCACCAGTGGCTGCCGGATGAAGTTTACTTCGAACAGCGCGGCCTCTCGGCAGACACCCAAAAACTGTTGCAGGAACGCGGCTATAAACTGGTTGAGCAAACCCCTTGGGGAGCCGCTGAACTCATTATGGTCGGTCTGCCGGGCGCCGCCGGTGTTAGCTCAGAGAGCTCGGGTAATGACTCGGCGGTATCCGGGAAAGTACGTGAAGGCTTTATCTATGGCGCTAATGACGTTCGGCGTCCTTCGGGTTCTGCCGTTGGCTACTGATTAGCAAATCGAGCCTACTTCCGCCCCTAGAGACTAGGGGCATCCCCCTTTGTGGCCGTTTATCTGTTAGAATACCCTTTCTTTTTTTCACGCAGGTGCGCGCAGCTGCATCATTGGGTGAAAACTTCTCAACGTCTATGTGCTGTCATTTTCCTTTCAAACGATGAAGAAGAGATCAAGATAATGCCGTCAGTTTCCTATGACCGAACTCAGGTTGCTCATTGGTTAGGTCATGCGACCTTGGCCAAGGCGCGAGATTATTCGCGAGCCGTTTCGCAACTCCACTGGCAGGGCAATATGCTCACGGCCAAGGTACAAGGAACCGAAAGACGCCCCTACGCGGTGGTTATCTACTTCCACGATAAACAAAACCAGTTACGCATTGAGGGCGAGTGCTCGTGCCCCGTGGGTTTTAACTGTAAACACGTTGCCGCCGTTCTTTTGGCGGGCCTCGAAGAGCAAGAACCCACCGCCACCGGTGCGCGGCCTGAGCTGTTACGTTGGCTAGAGGCCTTTCGCGCGCAACAGACATCTTCTATTGCGGCTAAAAAACCCACTCAGACCTTAGCCTATGTCTTGGCATGGTCAGAACACCGACAGCATCATGAAATTCGGCTCTACAAAGCAAAGTTAGATAAAGACGGCTCCGTACGCAGCATCGATCAGCAGTGGCACAATATTGAGCCCGCGCTAGTGAAGCCGCCTAAATTTGTTACGCCTGAAGATTTTCAAATCCTGCGCGAGCTGTGGATCGAACGACCGCGTAACGGCATAGCAGCGTTTGAACTACAGGGAACCAGCGGCGCTGAGCTGATCCGCAAAATGATGGCAACGGGCCGTTTCTTTGTGATTGATTCCAATGAGCCTTTGTATCTGGGCGAGCAACGTCCGGGTGAAGTTCAGTGGCAGCGCTTGCCCGATCATCGTCTGCGCCCCATATTGCAGGTTCAGCCTCAGGCATCATGGGTATTGCCCACCACGCCGCCGTGGTATATCGATACGCAAAGCGGCGAAGCGGGCACCGTTGAACTCAATCAGCCCTTCGCTCAGTTAGATGAATTCTTGTCCATGCCTCCGATTTCACTGAGTGAAGCACCATTAGTAGCTGCGGTTCTGGGCGAAATCGCGCCTGAATTCCCTCTACCACCGAGTATGAACTCTTCAGAACTTCGCGTTATTGACGTCGAGCCCGTTCCCGTTTTGCAGCTTGATACCCAAAATGTCTATATGGGCGGTTTTGGCAACTATGGCTATCGTAATTGGCCTCTCGACTTTGCGACTTTTTCCTTCGATTACGATGGAATTAGCGTTGATCCTAAACAGGACACCACGCTATTCCCCGCTGACAACGGCAATGTGATTCAAATTCAGCGACGTAGCGATATTGAAAAACAACGCGCCAAAGAGCTTAAAAATTGCGGCCTAGAACTCATTACGCTAAGCGATAAAACTCGGCCGCCGACATTACCCGATACCATTTACGGTCTGCCAAACCCTGAGAGTTGGCCTTCGTTTGTCAGCCATACGCTGCCGACTTTGGAAAACAAAGGCTGGCGTATCGTGATGACCCACGATTCCAACTTTAATATCATTGAAATCAACGATATTAGCGGCAGCATCCAGTCAAGCGACGAAGGCTGGTTTGACGTTGAAATGGGTATTTTAGTCGGCGACCGTACCGTTCGTCTCGAGCCATTGTTGGCTGACCTGTTTCGTCGCGATCGCCGCTGGTTAGACGGCGAACTCGAAACCATCGACGATGATGAAGGCATTATTCTTAGCACCGAGCAAGGCGAGCGTTTGCGTATCGCTGCCAACCGCCTCAAGCCGGTCGTTCGCGTACTTGTCGATCTGTTCGCTCAATTAGGCCATGGCAAGGAAACGCTGAAGGTTTCCGCGCTTGATGCGGGCCGACTGGCCGCCTTAAGCGATACAGGACGCTGGCAGTTCCACGGAGAAACCTCCATTCAGGCTTTAGCCCAGCGTTTACAGGATGGGCCGGGAGTACAGCTGGTGGCGGTTCCGACAGGCCTTCAGGCAACGTTGCGTGGCTATCAGCATCAAGGCCTGAGCTGGATGCAATTTCTGCGCGAACAAAACATCTCGGGCGTGCTGGCCGACGATATGGGGCTGGGCAAAACGGTGCAAACGCTGGCGCATATCCTGCTGGAAAAAGAATCAGGCCGGCTCGACCGTCCTGCGCTTATCGTGGTACCCACTACCTTAGTACACAACTGGCGCGAAGAAGCGGCACGTTTTACTCCCGATCTTAATGTTCTGGTTCTCAGCGGGCCGCAGCGAAAAGATCTCTTTGATCGCATCGAACAGTGCGACCTGATTTTGACCACCTATTCTCTGCTGTGGCGAGATCAGAAAGTCCTCACTCAACATGATTACCATCTGTTGATCCTTGATGAAGCACAGTACGTTAAAAATGCGACAACGCGTGCAGCCACCGCATTACGTGACCTCAATGCACGCCATCGTTTATGTTTAACCGGCACGCCGCTGGAAAATCATCTGGGTGAAATTTGGTCGTTATTCGACTTTTTGCTGCCTGGTTTCCTCGGCAGCCAAAAAGAGTTTAACCAGCGCTGGCGTGTGCCTATCGAAAGAGACGGGGATACCGTGCGTCGTGACTTATTGGTTCGACGCATTCGCCCATTCATGCTGCGCCGCCGCAAAGATGACGTCGCTACTGAGCTACCACCAAAAACCACGCTGTTACGCACCGTTGAGCTGAAGGGCTCACAGCGCGATCTGTATGAAACAGTACGTACCGCGATGCAGGAAAAAGTTCGTACCGCCATTGACTCTCAAGGCATGGCGCGCAGCCATATTATCGTTTTGGACGCATTGCTTAAACTGCGCCAAGTTTGTTGCGATCCTCGCTTGGTCAATTTGGAAAAAGCGGCGTTGGTGAAAGAATCAGCCAAGCTCGAGCTGCTGCTCGAACTCCTGCCTGAGATGATCGATGAAGGTCGCCGTATCCTGTTGTTCTCGCAGTTCACCGGCATGCTGGATCTAATCTCACAGGCATTGGATAAAGCCGGCATTGCCTACGTCACGTTGACCGGCTCAACGGCGGATCGTCATGCGCCAGTACAGCGTTTCCAACGGGGCGAAGTTCCCCTGTTTTTAATCAGCTTAAAAGCTGGCGGCGTTGGGCTAAATCTAACGGCGGCTGACACGGTGATCCATTACGATCCGTGGTGGAATCCCGCGGCTGAAAATCAGGCTACCGACCGTGCACACCGAATGGGGCAAGACAAACCGGTGTTTGTTTACAAACTGATTGCCGCTGGCAGCATTGAAGAAAAAATCGTGGCGCTGCAGGATAAAAAAGCCGCGCTGGCTGACAGCATTTTATCTGAAGATACCAGTGGGTCTGCGAAGTTCTCGGCTGACGATCTTAGCGCGCTGTTTGAGCCGATAGATTGACCCCGTGAGCTAAGCCGCACCGACAGTTTTCCGTTTTTCAAATCAGCGTTGAGGTGTAACATTTGTCCTTAATGAGAACTCGCTGATTATAAACAGACTTATTATTAACCATTAAAGGAATGCGTATGAGCTACCGCATGATTGCGCTTGATCTGGACGGCACCCTGCTAACCAGTCGTAAACAGATACTGCCTGAATCGCTGGCTGCGCTGGAGTTGGCACGCAAAGCAGGTTTAGAAGTGATGATCGTTACCGGTCGCCATCATATTGCCATTCATCCCTTCTATCAGGCACTTAACCTCAACACCCCAGCTATTTGCTGCAATGGCACCTATCTGTACGACTATCAGGCGCGCAGCGTGCTGGCGTCAAACCCGTTGACCGCTGCGCAAGCTCGTCAGGTGTTAAAACGCCTAAACGATGCTGATATCCACGGCCTGATGTACGTCGATGACGCTATGCTATATCAGCAAACTAGCGGCCATGTCATTCGCTCTCATGCTTGGGCGGAATCTCTACCAGAGAATCAACGTCCAACTCTGCTTCAGGTTGAAAGCCTCCAGCAAGCCGCAAACGATGTTAAAGCGATCTGGAAGTTCGCTACCTCCGATACCGATATTGCCAAACTGCGCGCTTTCGCTAACGGCATCGAATCGGATCTGGGACTCGCCTGTGAATGGTCTTGGCACGATCAGGTCGACGTTGCGCAAGCGGGCAACAGCAAAGGTAACCGGTTAGCTGAGTACGTCGCCTCACGCGGTATTGAAATGTCTGAAGTCATCGCCTTTGGCGATAATTTTAACGACATCAGCATGCTAGAAAGCGTCGGACTAGGAGTTGCTATGGGCAATAGCGCCGACGAAGTCAAAGCGCGCGCCAAAGCCGTTATCGGTGGGAATGAAGAAACTTCTATTGCCGATTTCCTAAAGCAAAAAGTTCTATAGTTTCATTCAACCGACGCCGCAAGGTATCTATTCGAGCCAACCGTATTCGAGTCAACCGATCTTAAAGGGTGAGGGAGGTGTATTCCCTCACACCTTAGCTACGTTTTAGCTTACTGTTCTTGATATCATTTCTCAGATATTATTTCTCAGGTATGATTGAACAGTAATCTAATCAGCCGCATCACTGCGACGATGAACTCTAAAACAACAATTATTGCTGATAATAGACTCATCCGTTTGCTCCCTGCATAAGGAGCATGACGCCTGCATGACTTACCTTTACATTGCCTATCGCCACACTGGATCACATGTTAGGGCGATCGTGCCATACTCCAAGCCAAGGCACCGGTCAGCACCACCTGTTCCAGCTAGGACTTAAGAAATCTTCTTTCATCCACGTTGGCATGCCTCCCTAACGACACTGATTATATATACAGCTTCTCACGTCTGTATATTTCGCCAAATTTACAATTATCTTAAGTTATTTGTGTATTGATACAGGTATGAACCTATCGCTATACTCTTCCCGTTAGGGTGATCGTGCCGTACATTTTTCGCCTTCGGCAACCAACCGTTAGGCGCACAAACAAAAAACTCCGCACAAGGCGGAGTTTTTTGTTTTATTCATCTGTGAATATTAGCGGCTGATCGACACACTTTTAATTTGCGCATACAGCTTTTGGCCCACGTGAATATTGAGTTCATCACGCGCCCACGGAGTGATGCGCGCCCATAAGATCGCCTCTCCCACCGTTAGCTTTACTTCCACTTGTTGGTCAACATCCAAGCACTCTACTACCGTGGCTGCCAAAATATTACGAATGCTCGTCGCTGCGGGAGGTTCTAAAACTAACGACACATCCGCAGCATTAATGCGTATGCGCAGCTGGCTCTGTGGCGCAGCATCGAGTTTACCCACCCAAATATGCTGCTCACCGAGCGATAGTGCCGTCATGGCATAGTGCTCATGGTGCTTTAATACGCTGACATTGAGCACGCTGCTCTGCTCTTCTTTTTGCAGCCAAGGACGTAAAGCGCTGCTCGCCCAAACCTCTTCAAGCTCGCCAAACGCACGGACTTGGCCTTGGTCAAGCAACAACACATATTCAGCCAAACGTAAAATTTCATCCATGCTGTGGCTGACATAGAGGATGGGGATATTCACGTCTTGCGCCAAGCGCTCTAGGTACGGCAGAAGCTCACGTTTACGGGGAACATCTAACGAAGCCAAAGGCTCGTCCATCAGCAAAACTTCTGGAGCCGTTAACAACGCGCGCCCAATTGCAACGCGTTGCTTTTCACCACCCGACAAGCTAAATGGAAAACGGTCCAGCAGTGCCTCAATACCTAGCAATTTAACGATGCTGTCAAATTGCGGACGCATCGACGCAGCCATGCCGTATTCCAGATTTCCACGCACACGGTAATGAGGAAACAAACGCGCATCTTGAAAAACGTAGCCAATGCGGCGCTTTTCCGGCGGTAAACAAATACGGCGCGCAGTGTCGACTAACGCCCTACCATTGAGAACGACAGACCCTTTTTGCTGACGAGTCAGCCCCCCGATCACATTAATAAGCGATGTTTTTCCCGCGCCGGATAATCCAAAAATAGCCGTAATGCCCTTTGAGGGAAGCGTTGCTTTAACGTCGAGATTCAAATCGCCAAGGCGCTGATGGATATCGAGTTCTAACATGCGTCTTAGCCCCCCAGCCGCTTCTGGCTCCATCGCGCCAGCCATTCAGACAGCAGCAATGAAACCAAAGATAAAACAATCGCAATGGCACACAGGCGAGCGGCATCCGCTTCTGCACCCGGTGTTTCAATCAGGGTATACATCGCGAGAGGAATCGTTCGGGTTTCGCCAGGGATGTTGGACACAAAGGTGATAGTTGCGCCAAATTCACCGAGCGAGCGAGCAAACGCCAGCACGGTTCCAGCCAGAATGCCGGGGAACGAGAGCGGCAGCGTAATGGTGAAAAATACCCGCCAAGGATTTGCTCCCAGAGTGCGCGCAGCCAGCTCCAGCTTGGAATCAACCGCAGCCAATGCGAGGCGAATGGCACGAACCATCAGAGGAAAGGCCACCACCGCAGAAGCTAACGCCGCACCATGCCAGCTAAAACTGAAACTAAAACCAAACCAGTCATAAAGCCACGCACCAATCACGCCCTTACGGCCCATGCCGATTAATAGCAAATAACCAATCACAACCGGAGGTAAAACCAGCGGCAGATGGATAATGCTATCAAGCAGAGACTTGCCGGGGAAATTGCAGCGCACCAACACCCACGCAGTAAAAATACCGACGGGTAGACTAAAGATAACGGCCGTTCCTGCCACCTGTAGGCTCAGGACGACCGCTTCCCACTCATATGCACTCAGAAACATTAGCGCGGGGTAAATCCATAACGGGTGAAGATAGCCGCGGCTTCCGGCGTGCGCAGATAGTCATAAAATGCTTTTACCGCTGGCGTTTGTTTATCTTTCACAATGGCCATTGGATATTCAACAGGCTTATGTGAATCCGCTGGGAAGATACCAACAACTTTCACTTTTTTGCTCGCGACAGCATCAGAGCCGTAAACAATACCTAAAGGTGCTTCATCGCGTTCCACCAAGGCCAGCGCTGCGCGTACATCGTTAGCACGCGCCATGAGTGGAGACAGCTCATCCCACGCCCCCAGTTTCTGTAATGCTTCTTTCGCATAAATGCCAGCAGGGACGTGATCAGGATCGCCCACCGCCAAACGGCCACCGTTCAACAATGCTTTCCAATCCGTTTTTTTGTCGATATTCACTTTATCGATTTTGCTGTCTTTTGAGGCGACCAATACCAATTCATTACCTAACAGAGTGATGCGGGTATCAGCAACCATCGCTTTTTTATCAATCGCAAAATCCATCCACTGCTGATCTGCGGAGATGAAGAGATCTGCTGGAGCGCCTTGATCAATTTGGCGCGCAAGTGTGGAAGAGGAGGCAAAGGAAGAAACAACTTTTACGTCTTTTCCTTTTTCATACTGTGCAGCAATATCTTGCAGTGCGTTAGTTAAGGAAGCCGCCGCAAATACGGTAACTTTTTCTTGTGCGATAGCAACCTGACTTACGCCAACGGCTAAAACCGTACCTACAACCAACTTATTCCATGCTTTCATCAGTGACCCCATTAAAATGATGTGATGCCCATACGTTATGTATTTGATTATATGACGTGAGCGACATCAGTGTCACTGACAATATCGGTGCGATATCAGTAAACATGAAGTGAGTTTGATTTATCGAAAAAGTTTGCAGCATCTCAAACAAAAACGCCCAGCTATCATCGCTGGGCGTTTCGTAAAAAATATCACGTTTTAGTGATTAGAACGTTTTTCATCAGAATGACCAACGCCGGAGAAAATGTTAAACACCTCTCCCAAGCCATAAATCAAACCAAGAATGGCAGCCATAACCACGGGAACCATGATTGCAGCAAATACCAAACTCTTTAATAATTCCAACATAACAGCCTCACTCAGTGTTAGTTGCAGCAATTCAGCCACACTATCTCATACTGACTCATAATACAGAATCTCGCTGCATATATTAAACAGCTTAGCGTAAATTGTACGCCCTAAACGTGCGGTCTGAAGTTATTCGCATATGCGGTTTGCGTCTTAGGGGCGTTATCAGCGAAAATGAAAGCATAACCTGTGAAGGATGAACCCTATGCAAGCCGAAATTTTACTGACGCTAAAACTCCAGCAACGCCTGTTTGCCGATCCGCGTCGGATTGAATTACTCAAACAGGTACGCCACACCGGTTCTATCAGCCAGGGCGCTAAGCTAGCCGGAATTAGCTATAAAAGCGCTTGGGATGCCGTGAATGAGATGAACCAGCTTTCCGAGGAGTCGTTGGTCGATCGCGCTACCGGCGGTAAAGGCGGCGGCGGCGCCAAAATCACCCGCTACGGTGAGCGCCTGATTGCCCTTTACGATCTTCTTGGGCAGATCCAGCAAAAAGCGTTCGACGTGCTAAACCAAGACGATCTTCCTTTAGATAGCCTGCTGGCGGCGATCGCGCGTTTCTCCTTACAAACCAGCGCCCGTAATCAGTTTTTTGGCACCGTTACCGAACGCGACCACCAGCAGGTACAGCAGCACATCAGCGTACTGCTCGCCGATGGGAAAACCTTATTGCGTGCCGCCATCACGGAACAAAGCGCCGAACGTTTAGCGCTGGCTCCTGGTAAAGAAGTGCTGGTATTAATCAAAGCCCCGTGGGTGAAATTAACCACCGACACCGCACTCGCTCATGCCGCAGATAACAACTTAACCGGCACCGTGAGCCACATTCAGTCGGGTGCTGAAAACAGCGAAGTTCTGGTAGAGCTAGACGGTGGTGTAACTCTCTGTTCTACCGTTGATAATCAAACCATGGCCCATCTAAAACTGAGCTTGGGTGAAACGGTAACGGCTCAGTTCAATGCCGATCAGGTGATTTTAGCCACCTTGGCCTAAGCACCGATGCCGATAAAATAGCGCTCCCTCCTTAATCGGAGGGATATCGCACCGTTATCATTCTTTCGTGTAAAATCTCCCGCTGCTCGCCTTGACACCCCATGGCGTACTGATTATCCCTAATAGCTGAAAACTTTTTAGGGAGCCGTATGCCGTATGACCTCATTAAGCTTTAGCCAAGCACGCTTTCGCCTTGGCGATACTCGGACGCTTTTTTTACCGGAACTCACCCTTCATTCTGGCGAAAGCTGGGCGTTTGTGGGTGCAAATGGCAGTGGAAAATCAGCGCTGGCGCGGGCGCTCACGCAGGACTTACCAAAGCTTAACGGCGAAACAACATCGGCATTCGCTCACCCTATCCGCCTCTCTTTTGAGCAATTGCAAAAACTGCTCAGCGACGAATGGCAGCGCAATAACACCGACATGCTTAGCGAAGGCGAAGATGATACCGGCCGTACTACCGCCGAAATTATTCAGTCTGAAGTGAAAGATTCAAAACGCTGCCAACAATTAGCCGCTCAGTTTGGTATCGAACCGTTGCTCGAACGCCGCTTTAAATACCTTTCGACTGGTGAAACGCGTAAAGCTTTACTGTGCCAAACGCTGATGAGCCAGCCTGATTTGCTGGTGTTGGACGAACCCTTTGATGGGTTAGACGTTAACTCACGTGCGCAACTCGCACAGATGCTGCAAACGCTAAACACTGAGGGAATAACAACGGTGTTAGTGCTCAACCGGTTTGATGATATCCCTGATTTTATTGAGCATGTTGGCGTGTTGGCAGAATGCGAACTCACCCACGTAGGGAATCGCTTAGATGTCTTATCACAGGCGTTAGTCGCGCAGTTAGCTCACAGTGAAAGCCTTGCGGATATGCGATTGCCTGAAACTGAAGATCCTCGCCAACAGGATCGGTTACCCCACGATCAGCCACATATCATCCTGAAAAATGGCTGTGTTCACTATAACGATCGCCCCATCCTCAACCATCTTGATTGGCAGGTCGATCCACAACAGCATTGGCAGATCGTCGGCCCCAACGGGGCAGGTAAATCTACGCTGCTCAGCTTAATCACCGGCGATCACCCGCAGGGATATAGCAACGATCTCACATTGTTTGGCCGTCGTCGCGGCAGCGGTGAAACCATTTGGGATATCAAAAAACACATCGGCTATGTAAGCAGCAACCTGCATCTGGAATATCGCGTTAGCACCAGCCTGCGTAACGTCATTTTGTCCGGTTTTTTAGATTCAATTGGCATTTATCAGGCGACGTCCGACAGGCAGGAAAAACTGACCGACCAATGGCTGGAAATGCTGGGCATGCAGGCACTGAGTCATCACCCTTTCCACGATCTTTCATGGGGGCATCAGCGTTTGGCGCTGATCGCTCGTGCGTTAGTAAAACATCCCGCATTGTTAATTTTAGATGAACCATTACAAGGGCTTGACCCTATTAACCGCCAACTGGTTAAGCGCTGGATTGATATTCTGATGACCGATGGCAATAGCCAGTTGCTGTTTGTTTCTCATCACGCAGAAGATGCCCCCGATTGCATCACTCATCGCCTGACGTTTATCCCCGATGGCGATTCCTATCGCTACCAAATCGATCGGTTATAACACCCTGCTCATCCGCTTTGCCTCTTTTTACAGGGCTTTACTTGTCTTAAAGCCCGCTTCTCAGAGCAGTTAACTAATTTCTCTGTGTTATCATTCAAGCTTAAATATAAAACACAAAGGAATATCTATGTGGGGTGCTCTAGCCGCTTCCTTAGCCGTGCTTTCGTTTCAACGACAGCTATCCGCTTTTTTACTTCTCTCTGCTACCGCGCTGGCGTTCAGCCAAGGCATTCTTAATTTTAATGCTTTAGCCTTTATGGCCGTTGTCGTGCTTGCTGGGCTAGCCCGCTATCGCTGGGAACATCAGCAAAAAGGCGGATTCAACAGCGAAATCTTACTCGTGTTAGCCGCCATCGTGCTGTTTCTGCACATGGTACCCGGCTTCAATAACCCTAAAATCCTCGACAAAGTGATTGCCGGTCCACACAGCGCGCCATTCTCGATGTACTACAACTTCGACAAAGCGCTGGTTCCTTTTATTCTCTTACTCGCCCTGCCAACCTTATTCCGTGCACCTATTGCAGCGTCACGACCGGCGTGGAATTGGGTTTTGCTTGGCATTAGCGTGCCCGTTTTATTACTTATCGCCGTGGCTCTAGGCGGCTTGCGCATCGAACTTCATCAGCCCGCGTGGATATGGCAATTTGCACTGGCTAATCTGTTCTTTGTTTCTTTGGCAGAAGAAGCGCTCTTTCGTGGCTATCTGCAGCAACGCCTCAGCGGCTGGTTAGGCCACCTTCCCGCGCTGATGATTACCGCGGTTATTTTCGGTCTAGCGCATTTCGCAGGCGGTTGGCTAATGGTAATTTTTGCCGGATTAGCTGGCGTGATTTATGGTCTGGCGTGGATGTGGAGCGGTCGGCTATGGGTGGCAACGCTGTTCCACTTTGCGCTGAACATCATCCACCTCTTGTTCTTTACCTATCCGATGTATCACGCGTAACCCTTAAATTTATCTGCCTCACGGGTCTTCGCCTGAAGACCCTATTTTATCGCTCAAGTTTTATATTCTTCGCCGTGTAACCGTTACCACTCATTCTCGATTTATATGAACTTGCAGACAGCCTTGTCACACCGCACAATAGACCCTTATCGGAATCTGAGCCGTTTGCATTGTTGTGTAAACGATTCCATTTATTTAGCATAGATCACCTTTTTCACGGTTTTCTCATGCTACCTTTACTGCATTGAATGTTCCAAAGGAGCGAATCATGATTGTTTTAGTTACTGGTGGTAGCGGTTACATTGGCAGCCATACCTGCGTACAGTTAATCGCCGCTGGGCATACGCCGATCATCTTAGACAATCTTTGCAATAGCAAAGCCAGCGTTTTGGAACGCATCAACACTCTGACCGGCACCACGCCAACCCTTTATCAAGGTGACATTCGCGACCGCTTGTTACTTGACCGTATTTTCGCTGAAAACCAGATTGACTCGGTGATCCACTTTGCGGGACTAAAAGCCGTGGGTGAGTCAGTGCAAAAACCGCTGGAATATTACGATAACAACGTGAGCGGTACGTTAACGCTGCTAGAAGCAATGCGCGAAGCAAATGTCAAAAATATGATTTTCAGCTCTTCCGCAACCGTGTATGGCGATCAGCCAAAAATCCCTTACGTTGAAGATTTCCCTACAGGAAACCCATCAAGCCCTTACGGCCGCAGCAAATTGATGGTTGAGCAAATCCTCGAAGATCTCCACCGTGCCGATCCGGAATGGAGCGTTAGCCTGCTGCGCTATTTCAATCCGGTTGGCGCTCATCCATCTGGATTAATGGGTGAAGACCCGCAGGGCATTCCTAATAACCTGATGCCTTATATCGCTCAGGTTGCCGTAGGCCGCCGTGACTCTTTGGCGATTTTCGGCAATGACTATCCAACCGAAGATGGCACCGGCGTACGTGATTATATCCACGTGGTCGATTTAGCCGACGGTCATTTGGCCGCGCTCAACGTCATGACAAACAAGCCTGGCGTACACATTTACAACCTCGGCGCAGGCGTTGGTTATAGCGTGCTGCAAGTGGTGAACGCCTTCAGCAAAGCCTGCGGCAAACCGGTGAATTACCACTTTGCCCCCCGCCGTGCAGGCGATCTTGCCGCGTACTGGGCGGACTCCACCCGCGCAGACAAAGACCTCAACTGGCGCGTCACCCGCACGCTGGACGATATGGCGCAGGACACCTGGCGCTGGCAGTCACAGAATCCGCAGGGCTATCCCGAATAAGTCCCTGAATAATATTTTAAGGAGCACCGATAATGACCACATTTAATCCGGTCGATCACCCTCATCGCCGTTATAACCCATTGACAGATCAGTGGGTGTTGGTCTCTCCGCACCGTGCCAAACGCCCGTGGCAGGGTGCACAGGAAACACCGTCGAATCAAACGCTGCCACAGCATGATCCAGACTGTTTTCTGTGTGCGGGCAATACGCGTGTTACCGGCGATAAAAATCCCGATTACACCGGCACCTATGTTTTTACTAACGACTTTGCGGCGCTGATGCCCGATACCCCTGATGCACCGCAAAATGACGATCCTTTGATGCGCTGTGAGAGCGCGCGTGGCACCAGCCGCGTTATCTGTTTCTCACCCGATCACAGCAAAACGTTGCCTGAACTTTCCCTGCCCGCTCTTGAAGAGATCGTTAAGACCTGGCAAACCCAGAGCGCCGATCTTGGGAAAACCTATCCGTGGGTGCAGGTATTTGAAAATAAAGGCGCCGCGATGGGATGCTCTAACCCGCATCCGCACGGACAAATTTGGGCTAATAGTTTCCTCCCTAATGAAGCTGCGCGCGAAGATCGCCTACAGCAAACCTATTTCGAACAGCATAAAACGCCGATGCTGCTGGACTATGCCAAGCGCGAAATGGCCGACGGCAGCCGTACCGTGGTGGAAACCGAACATTGGATTGCAGTGGTTCCATACTGGGCCGCATGGCCTTTTGAAACGCTGTTGCTGCCGAAAACGCACACCTTGCGCATTACCGATCTCAATGCCGAGCAGCGTGCGGATTTAGCCCTTGCACTGAAAAAACTCACCAGCCGCTACGATAACCTGTTCCAGTGCTCTTTCCCGTACTCCATGGGCTGGCACGGTGCGCCGTTCCATGAGGTTGACTGTGTACACTGGCAGTTGCACGCACATTTCTATCCCCCACTGTTGCGCTCTGCAACCGTGCGTAAATTTATGGTCGGCTACGAAATGCTGGCCGAAACTCAGCGCGACTTAACGCCTGAGCAAGCCGCTGAACGTCTACGCGCAGTAAGTGACGTCCATTACCGTGAAGCCAACGCCAAATAAGGAAACGAAAATGAGTCTGCAACAACTTACTACCGTGACACAGGATATTTTTAATCGTTATTTTGGCTATGCTCCGGCAATGACGGTACAAGCACCCGGCCGTGTGAACCTGATTGGCGAACATACGGATTACAACGATGGCTTTGTATTGCCCTGCGCTATTGATTATCAAACCGTGATTAGCTGCGCTAAGCGCGACGATCGCAAGGTGCGCGTGATTGCCGCCGACTACGATAATCAACAAGATGAATTCTCTCTTGATGCTCCATTTGAATCCCATCCCACCATGATGTGGAGCAACTACGTGCGCGGCGTACTGAAATATCTGCAAATCCGTAATCCTAACTTCGGCGGCGCAGACTTAGTGATCAGCGGCAACGTCCCGCAAGGTGCAGGGCTGAGCTCATCGGCCTCGCTTGAGGTTGCCGTGGGTCAGGCATTCCAAGCACTGTACAACCTGCCTTTAGACGGCGTTCAGTTGGCGTTAAACGGTCAAGAAGCAGAAAACAAATTTGTCGGCTGCAACTGCGGCATCATGGATCAACTGATCTCCGCACTGGGCGAAGAAAAACACGCGCTGCTGATTGACTGTCGCTCGCTGGCGACGCGTTCGGTTCCTATGCCTAAGGACGTGGCGATCGTGATTATCAATTCCAACGTTAAGCGTGGACTGGTCGATAGCGAATACAACACCCGCCGTCAGCAGTGCGAAGCCGCAGCGCAGTATTTCAACGTAAAAGCCCTGCGTGATGTCACGCTGGCCGAATTCGAAGCTAAACAGGCTGGATTGGAAGCACTGACCGCGCGCCGCGCCCGTCATGTGATCACTGAAAATGACCGCACTGAAGCGGCCGCCAAAGCGCTTGCCTCAGGCGATCTTAAACTGATGGGCACATTGATGGCGGAGTCCCACGCCTCAATGCGTGATGATTTTGAAATTACCGTCAAACCTATCGATATGCTGGTTGAAATCGTGAAGGACGTTATCGGTGAGCGCGGCGGAGTTCGTATGACGGGCGGCGGCTTTGGCGGCTGTATCGTCGCCCTGATGCCGTTGGACCTGGTTGAGGAAGTTCGCACCACGGTTGAACGTGAATATCCGGCACAAACCGGCCTGAAAGAAACCTTCTATGTCTGCTATCCATCACAAGGAGCCAGCGTATGCTAAATTTTGCTGATACCTCCCGTGCACCGGACGGCGAGCCGTTTCAATTCACCACGCTAACCAATAGCGCTGGCAGCATTGCCACATTCATGGACTGGGGCGCAACCTGGCTTTCATGCCAGATCGCGCTGAACGACAGCAGTTTGCGTGAGGTTTTGCTCGGCTGCCAAACGCCCGAGCAGTTTACCGAACAGGGTGCCTTTTTAGGTGCTACGGTAGGTCGTTATGCCAACCGTATCGCTAAAGCACAGTATGTGTATCAAGGTGAAACCGTCGTTTTACATCCGAGCCAAGGTGAAAATCAGCTTCACGGCGGGCCTGAAGGATTCGACAAACGCCGTTGGAAACGCATTTCACATGATACTCATCATGTGACCTACCAGCTAGACTCTGCCGATGGCGATCAGGGTTTCCCCGGAAATCTCGTTGCCCAAGCAACCTATCGCCTCACGGAAGATAACCGCGTTGAGATTAGCTGGCAGGCAAAGGTGGATAAGACCTGTCCGGTGAATTTAACCAACCATGCCTACTTCAATTTAGACGGCGATGGCTGCACGACCGATGCATTAGCGCAAAAGCTACAGCTTTTTGCCGATCACTATCTTCCGGTGGAAAGTGACGGGATCCCCTGCGGAGATCTTACCGACGTCAGCGGCTCTGGCATGGATTTTCGTAAGACCAAGACCTTGCAACAGGATCTGCTGAAAGATCGCTGCCAGCAGCGCGTGAAAGGTTACGATCACGCCTATCTGCTGCACAGCACCTGTCATCATGCACAACACCCTGCGGCGATCCTCACCTCAGCCGATGCTAAACTAGAGATGCAGGTTTTTACCGATGCCCCAGCCCTTCAGCTCTACAGCGGTAACTTTTTGGCCGGAACGCCCGATCGTCGCGGAGCACAATATGTCGCTTATGCCGGTGTGGCGTTAGAAAGTGAGTTTTTACCTGATACCCCGAATCATCCTGAATGGCCACAGCCGGATTGCTTTATTAAACCGGGTGAGGTTTATCAAGCCGCAACGACGTATTGGTTTGTGGTGAAGGGATAGCAGCCAAAATACAGGTATGGCGTAAATTACGTCCGCCCAAAATATTGAGTCTTGCATCTACACCGTGCAGGCGTCCGTGTTAGGGGGCCAATCGCCGCCCCCTAACAACCCGGCTTGGCACCGTTCTTCAGCCTGCTTCGCAGGTTCCCTCATCTCGTCATTCCGGCTTTAACGGAACGAACGGCAATCGCCATCCTGGCTCCTCCGTTCTTTCCTCTATTCGGCTGAAGAACAACGTGCCAGATAAGACAAAAGACGAAAGACAATAACTTTATCTGTTTTTTAGTTTAAGTATTGGGAGAAAGAGCAACGCTAACAGGATGTTAGCGTTAGGGGAGGAGGCGCCAAGGATGGCGCATGCCGACCCGGCGCGGAGATGGCGTCTCGGATAAAAGCGCGAGAGTGCAGAGACCACGCGCTGGTGGTCTCTGCCCGTATGCCTTCACCAATGCGGCAATGAAGCTCGGTATGAACTGGCAGACGGAATATTACGCGAATACACCATAAGCCATCGGCATACCGAATCTCATGCCTGCACCACAGAATCCTTAAAACCCATTCTTAATCCCTTTCATATCAGGCAGCTTATGCGCTATCCCTTTATGGCAGTCGATACAGGTTTTTCCGTCCTGAATGGCTTGGTCGTGCATTTTTCCTGCTACGGTTTTCTGTGCCGTGAAATCCATGTATTCAAAGTTGTGGCAGTTACGACACTCCTGAGAATCATTGGCTTTCATACGTGCCCATTCATTTTCAGCCATCACTAACCGGTGTGCTTCAAACTTTTGCGGCGTATCAATCAAGCCAAAAGCTTTAGCGTACAGCTCTTTACTGGCTTTGATTTTACGTACAATTTTAGGCACCCACTCATGTGGAACATGACAATCTGGGCAGGTTGCACGCACACCGCTGCGATTGGTGTAGTGAACGGTATCCATATATTCCTGATACACGTTGTCGCGCATTTCATGGCAGCTGATACAGAACTTTTCCGTATTCGCCATTTCCATACCGGTATTGAAACCGCCCCAGAAAATAATCCCGGCGACAAAACCCAGCAGCAACAGTGTGCCTAAAGCCAAACGGCTTGGACGGCGCCACCATTGCCACACGCGGCGAATCATGCCCGGTTTTTTCTGCTCGGTTGGCTTGTTGTCTACTTCTTTATTATCCAGCATAGCGGCTCCTGTTACTGCCCAAAGCCCGGTGCGGCCTGGAAGCTATTACCTACAATCGGTGGTGCATCACTTTGCGGTACGTGGCATTGCAGGCAGAAGTAACGGCGTGGCGCAACTTCTCCCAACACTTTGCCGTTAGCATCCATAAAGTGAGTTGGGCTAATGCGCGGCGCACCGGTGGTACGGTAATGTTCAACGCCGTGGCATTGCAGGCAGCGGTTGGTATTTTTGCTAATCTGATAGCCATCTACGCTATGCGGGATCATCGGCGGCTGATTGACATAGTTCAGCGCCATACGCTCTTGCTGCTTAGGCATTTTAATCTGCCCTTCTGCCGTTCCCGAAACTTCCGGTGATTGGCTCAAATCGACGTCGCTGGCCGCATATACAGCGCCAGCCACAGACAATGACAGCACGACGGCCTGTAACATTGCCCAAAGCGAAGCGTGCTTTTTCAGGACATTGCTCTTCATTCTTTAGCTCCCGAACGATGAAATCGGTTCTTAAATTCGAATACGTGCTCGGCACACACATCCATGCAACGCCCGCAGCTGATGCAATCTTTGCTCAGTACCAGCGGGCTATGATCGTTATTTAATACAGGCTCACGTAACACCTGAGACTCTGGACAAACGTGAAAACAGTCCATACAGCGCGTGCATTTCTCTCGATGTTCAGCGCTAACACGGATAACCGCTTTAGCGCCAATCACGCCATACAGCGCGCCCATTGGGCAAATATGGCCACACCAACCATGCTCCGTCACCAGCAGGTCAAACAGGAACACCGCAAGAATCAGCCAAAGTCCACCAAAAGCGCCGAAAATCAGGCTACGCCCAAGCAGCGCCACCGGATTCAACCATTCCCACAGCAAGGTGCCACTGATGGCACTTCCTGCCAGCACCGCCAGCAAAATGCCATAGCGTAGGCTTCGTGGCAGTGAGGCTGATTGGCGGATATTCAGCTTACGCCGCATCCACGCCGCGAGATCAGTGACCGGATTTAACGGACAAACCCATGCACAGAACGCGCGGCTGGCTATCAAGGAATAAGCCACCACAATGACCAATGTTCCAGCCAAGGCCGTGAGCGCAGGCCAATGCCCCGCAAACACACTTTCCAACATCATTAATGGATCGGTCAAAGGAACGGTTTCAAGCAGTAAACTGCCGCTGTAGTTTCCTTTTAAAATCCAAATTCCCCACCACGGCCCTGATAAAAACATCATCAAAACCGCCAGTTGGCTTAAACGGCGTAACAGCAGCCAGCGATGGCTGCGGATAATACCGTGACGTTGGCGTGCTTCAAGACCGGCCTGATTTGCACTGTTCGCCATCATTCACCTCCCTGCGGCATACGTGAAGGTAGCTGGGTGCCAGACGGAACTAATGAGTGTCCAGCCTTCGCTTTCTCTTCCCATCCCAAACGGTAATGCTGCCCAAGCTCTCCGCGTGCAATCGAGAGAGGCAACACTTTGATCGCCGCCTCATCCAGTACGCAGGCTTGTTCGCATTTTCCGCAGCCGGTGCAAGCATCACTGTGAACCGTCGGCAAGAACTTCGCATGCACGCCGGTTCGCTCGTTGCGATGTAGCTCCAGCGTGATAGCTTTATCAATCGATGGGCAAACGCGATAACACACATCACAGCGTAAGCCTTGCCAATTCAGGCAATTCTCATGATCGAGCAGCACCGCCAATCCCATCCGCGCATCATCGATGTCGGTCAATTTGGGATCGAGCGCCGCGCTCGGACAAGCCACCACGCAAGGAATGTCTTCACACATTTCACAAGGCGTTTGTCTCGCAACAAAATAAGGGGTGCCTGCCGAAGAAGGCGACAAAAGCGTCGCTAACTTCAGCGTGTCGTAAGGACAAGCCTGAACACACTGCCCGCAGCGAATGCAGGCGCGCTCAAACTCACCGTCCGGCAAGGCTCCCGGTGGACGTAACGCTAGGCCATCACGCGCCTGTGATTGCTTTTGCTGCAATCCCAGAACCAACGCCAGCCCGGCTAACCCACCCGCACTGCGCACCGCATCGCGTAAAAAGCGACGACGCGCAGGCCCTTTATCTCGTTGTTTCGTCATCAGGTAACGCTCCTTGCCTGATTAGGCAGTCACCTTTTCAACTTTTACCGCACATTTTTTGAAGTCAGTTTCTTTAGACAGCGGATCGGTTGCATCCAGCGTCAGGTTATTCACCAACTGAGCGGCATCAAAGAACGGCATATAAACCAGTCCTTGCGGCACACGGTTACGACCACGGGTTTCAACAATAGAAACCAGTTCGCCACGGCGAGAAATCACCTTCACTTTATCGCCACGACGCAGGCCGCGTTGTTTTGCATCCAAAGGATGAATAAACAGCACCGCTTCAGGGAACGCACGGTGCAGTTCAGGCACACGGCGCGTCATCGAACCGGTATGCCAATGCTCCAGCACGCGACCGGTAGAGAGCCACAGGTCGAATTCTTTATCTGGCACTTCAGCCGCTGGCTCAAATGGCAGTGCGAAAATTACCGCTTTGCCGTCTGGTTTGCCGTAGAAACGCACGCTTTCGCCTGCTTTAACAAACGGGTCAAACCCTTCGCGATAGCGCCACAGGGTTTCTTTACCGTTCACCACTGGCCAGCGGATACCGCGCGCTTTGTGATATTCATCGAACGGAGCCAGATCGTGACCATGACCACGGCCAAATGAGGCGTACTCTTCAAACAACCCTTTCTGCACGTAGAACCCAAAATCACGCGATTCATCGTTCAATTGATCGGCAGGGATCTCTTCTAGCTTGAATTTGTTCACGTTGCCGTTGGCATAAAGCACATCAAACAACGTTTTACCCTTCAGCTCTGGCTTACTGTTGATCAGTTCCGCAGGCCAAACCTCTTCTACTTTGAAGCGTTTGGAGAACTCCATCATCTGCCACAGGTCAGATTTCGCCTCACCTGGTGCTTTTACCTGCTGATGCCAGAACTGAGTGCGGCGCTCGGCGTTACCATAAGCCCCCTCTTTTTCCACCCACATGGCAGTTGGCAGAATCAGGTCGGCGGCCAAAGCGCTGACGGTTGGGTACGGATCGGAGACCACGATGAAGTTACGTGGATCACGCCAGCCCGGCATGCGGTCTGCGTTGATGTTTGGCCCAGCCTGCATGTTGTTGTTACACATCACCCAGTAAGCGTTGAGCGTGCCGTCTTTCAGCGCACGGTCTTGCGCCACGGCGTGCAGACCCACTTTTTCTGGAATGGTGCCCGCAGGCAGTTTCCAGGTATTTTCAGCGATCTGGCGATGCTTCTCGTTGGTCACTACCATGTCTGCCGGCAAGCGGTGGGAGAACGTCCCCACTTCACGCGCAGTACCACAGGCTGACGGCTGACCGGTCAGAGAGAATGGACCACAGCCCGGTTTGGAGATTTTGCCGGTCAACAGATGGATGTTGTAGCAGAGGTTATTCGCCCAAACACCGCGCGTGTGTTGGTTGAAGCCCATCGTCCAGTAGGAAACCACTTTGACTTTAGGATCGGCATACAGCTTAGCCAACGATTCCAGAGAATCCTTTGGCACACCGGTCATTTCAGCCGTTTTCTCCAGCGTGTACTCCGCCACGAATGCTTTGTAGTCTTCAAAGCTCATTGGCTCGGAGGCATCGCTGCCCGGATTTTTCGCGGCTTTTTCCAGCGGATCGGTTGGGCGTAAGCCGTAACCGATGTCTGTTGCGCCCTTACGAATATTCACGTGCTGCTTCATGAATTCCTGATCGACCGCATTATTCTGAATAATGTAGTTTGCGATGTAGTTCAGAATCACCAAGTCAGACTGCGGGGTGAAGATAATCGGGTTATCGGCCAGCTCAAAGCTGCGGTGTTCAAAGGTAGAAAGAACCGCCACTTTGACATTTTGGTCGGTCAAACGACGGTTGGTAATGCGCGACCAGAGGATCGGGTGCATTTCCGCCATGTTTGAGCCCCACAGGACGAAAGCATCCGCCTGTTCGATGTCATCGTAGCAGCCCATCGGCTCATCCATACCAAAGGTACGCATAAAGCCAACCACCGCAGACGCCATACAGTGACGCGCATTCGGGTCGATGTTGTTAGAGCGGAAACCTGCCTTGAACAGTTTGGAAGCAGCATAGCCTTCCCAAACGGTCCACTGGCCCGATCCAAACATGCCCACCGACGTTGGGCCTTTTTCTTTCAGAGAAGTTTTAAACTTCTCTTCCATCACGTCGAAGGCCTGATCCCAGGTCACCGGCGTGAATTCGCCCTCTTTGTTGTACTGACCATTCTTCATGCGCAATAAAGGCTGCGTTAGACGGTCTTTTCCGTACATGATTTTTGGCAGGAAATAACCTTTAATGCAGTTTAGGCCACGGTTAACCGGCGCATCTGGATCCCCTTGAGAAGCCACGATGCGACCATTTTGTGTTCCAACCAGCACACCACAACCAGTACCGCAAAAACGGCACGGCGCTTTATCCCACTTAATTTCATCAGCCCCACCGACAACCGCTTGCGCGACGGTCGGAATGGTCAGCCCCGCAGCTGCTGCTGCAGCGGCGACGGCGTTGGCTTTCATGAAGTCTCGACGACTGAGTTTCATGGCGTATCCTCACCTTGCTCATCCTGCTGGTGATAAACCAGCGACACCGCCAGCACACCTGCCACATTGCGCGCTGACTCAATTCTGTCTAGCAATGCGTTTGAATCTTCGCTTTGCATGACAACCACTAACTTGCCTTTTTCTTGTTCTGTCGCTGCCACTTCAGTTTCTGGCATGGCGGCCAGAGCTTCTGCGACGGCGGGTACGGCTTCCGGTTTGGCTTGAACAACCAATCCACATACGTGCCACATCTCATTGCTCATACTTCATTCCTTGCTACCGCGTCGCGCATTTCAGGCCGCGCCGCTGGCGTTATTCGAATAGCATCAATCGGGCAGCCACGAACGCATTCGCCGCAGCCGGTGCATTTATCTAAATCAACCGTGGGTTTTGCAATTCCGCTTAGATGAGGCGCAAAGCGGATAGCATAAGGCTCGCAGGCATCCTGACAGCTGCGGCACTCAATGCCTTTTTGCGTTAGGCAGTTCGTCTGAATTTCTGCCTGAATCGTCCATGGCTGTGTGCGTTCAAGTTCAAAAAGCGGTAACTCGCAGGCATCAGCGCAACGATGGCAGAATGTGCATTCAGCGCGGTGGAAATCGATAGCAGGGAACCCACCATCGCCTGCGATTAATACGCCGGTTTCACACTGTTCAATACAGGAATGGCAACGCGTGCAGCCTGCAATGAAAGCAGGCTCTGGGATTGTCCAAGGTGGACGCTGTGCGCTAGCGGGCTTTCGCCAACGAGCACTAAGTAGATTGCGCCGAGAAAGCGTAGTCATGGATACTCCGGTGACATTGCTCATCCATCCAGATGAAAAACACGTACCAATAAAAATGAAAGATATTGCTGGTCAGCGATATTGTTTTAACTTGTTGTTAGTAATAATTCTTATTTAACTTATGACCAGAAATAGAGGTTTTTTCTAAGCATAAAGTATGCGGATTAAAGGATGAGTTATAATCCCCCTAAATAGGTAATTGTGGGTATCGATTGCGCGAGATCAAACCTTTTGCTGAGTTTTCACGCACTGTATAGACCCTGCGACCATATTTCGTTATTTACTGATTTATATAACGATTGTTTGGGCCCTCTGTTATCAATAAAGAGAACGGTACTAATAACCCATTTATTAAGCACCTGCGCAAAAATGATGATGTCCTACCGCCCTTTTTATCGCTGTCATACGAAATAGGTATATTAGATTGCTCGTAAAACGTTCAGTTACCAGCACCTTGGCTAAAACACTGGCCGCGATTGTGATCCTCTCGGTTCTCTCAACCGGCATCGCACTTGTTACCGTAGCAAGCAGTTTAAACGATGCTGAGGCGGTGAATATCGCAGGCTCGCTGCGCATGCAAAGCTATCGTCTGGCCTATGATTTAACCAATCATCCTGATGATGTTGCTCTGCATCTCGCAGAGTACGAGCAATCGATGCAGGCTCCAGCGTTGAAAAAGCTCGACCGATTTTATGTTCCATCCTCTGTTCGTGAAGAGTATAGACACCTACTGGAAACTTGGCTTTTATTAGACCAGCAGCTTAAAGCGGGTAACAGTGACCAATATCTTGCTCATGTCGCTAGCCATGTCAGCCAAATCGATCATTTCGTCTTGGTACTTCAGCATTATTCTGAGCAAAAAATGCAGCAAGTGGCGGCGATCAGCTTGCTAGGCGTTTTGATGATCATCGGGCTGGTTTGGTTTGCGATCCGCACCACGCGCCGTGAGGTTGTATCTCCGCTGAATAAGCTGCTGAATGCCAGTCAACGTATGCAAAGCGGCTATTTCTCTCCGATGCAGTTGGACGTTAACCTTCCCAACGAAATTGGTGTGTTATCAAAAACTTTCATCAGAATGTCGAGCGAACTTGAAAAGCTTTATCGCTCTCTTGAGGACAAAGTTCAGGAGAAGACAGAGAGTCTGACACAGGCGAATAAATCATTGGGCGTGCTTTTTGATTGCTCTCAGGCACTGACCGTCAGCGAAATCACCCAGCCCAGCTTCGAAAAAGTGCTTAACATCGTGCGTACCAGTGAAGCTTTGGATTTTCTAGAATTAGAAGTTCATGACAGCGGTAATGGTCGTTGGCTATTACACAGTGGGCTACTGGATGACTCAGTTTCCACTTCAGCCATACCGCTGACGCTGGATGGGCATCGGTTAGGGGAATTACGCTGGCCTCAGCATCAGCATCCCCAGCAGCAGCTAATGCAAAATGTCGCTAACATGCTTAGCCGAGGGGTCTATTTCAACCGCGCGCAAAAGCAGCAGGTTCAGCTATTGTTAATGGAAGAACGGGCGACAATTGCGCGCGAGCTGCATGACTCGTTGGCCCAAGCGCTCTCGTTCCTGCGTATCCAGATAACGCTACTCAAACGTTCTATTCCCACCGAGAACACCCAAGCGCAGGCAATCATTCGTGATTTTGATCAAGCGTTGTCTGACGCCTATCGCCAACTGCGTGAATTATTGGCCACTTTTCGCTTAACTATTCAGGAAGCTGATTTGCGTGAGGCCTTACATCAGTTATTAGCGCCATTAAAATTGCAAACTGACGCCGTTATTACGCTAAACTGTGCCCTTTCTTCGCAGTCACTCAACGCTCAGCAGCAAGTTCACGTCTTGCAAATTGTGCGCGAAGCCGTACTCAACGCCATCAAACATGCTCAGGCAAAACACATCGAAATACGCTGTCACTACGGGCCAGAAGGCGAAAGCGTGATTAGTATTCAAGATGACGGCATTGGGATAGCCAGCCTTGAAGAGCCCGATGGACACTACGGTCTAACAATTATGGCCGAGCGAGCGACGCGACTGGGTGGTGAACTCACCATCCGTACGGTAGTTCCAGCAGGTACAGAGGTCTCGTTGATTTTTCACCACTGAAGATCAACGGCAACTCGTAATTAATTAAAATTTAAGGTAGTAGGCGACGGATAACTGCCATCTATTATTTATTTCGGAGCATTTTATGGGAAATGAAAGCTACGCAGTCATGATCGTGGACGATCATCCGCTTATGCGCCGCGGAATTAGTCAGTTACTTGAACTCGATCCAGCCTTTAATGTGGTTGCAGAAGCCAGCAGCGGCAGCGAAGCGATAGCATTAGCCAGTCGCGCACAACCCGACGTGATCTTATTAGATCTCAATATGAAAGGGCTATCAGGCTTAGATACGCTGAAAGCACTGCGTAACGAAGGCGTTGATGCACGCATCATTATTCTCACCGTTTCAGATTCACGCAGCGATGTCTATGCGTTGGTTGATGCCGGCGCTGATGGTTATTTACTGAAGGATAGCGAGCCAGAAACGCTGTTATCACAGATCCATCAGGCAGCAAGTGGTAAAAACGTCTTTAGTGACATCATCAGCGAATACTTAGCATCACGCACTGAGTTAACCGACCCATTTGCCGATCTGACTGAGCGCGAACTCGATGTACTGCAGGAAGTGGCGCGTGGTCTGTCTAATAAGCAAATCGCTTCACAGCTGCATATTTCCGAAGAGACGGTAAAAGTGCATATCCGCAACCTACTGCGCAAGCTCAACGTACGCTCGCGCGTGGCTGCAACCGTTTTGTACTTAGAGCACAAAAACCAATAATACCGACAATGAGCGATGACCAAAAGGTTGTCGCTCACCCTTCTCAACGAATCCATGAATTAAATCGCTGCCAGCAGTTGTTCAGCATGCTTTTTAACCCACATTTCGTTTAGCGGCCCCCAACTTTTTAACTGATAGTAACCGTCGTTGTTACGTACACCTTCTTGAACAAAATCCAGTTCAACGCCCATTCCCGGCAACGCTTTGATCACATCCTGTAAGGTTCTACGCGGCCAGCCTGTCACCTGTATAAGGTGAGGAACATTCGGCTTCTCCAGATGGCTAATCAGCCAACAGAGATATAAACGTCGCGCAAACACGGGGTTAAAGTCCATTTGTTCTCCTAATTTACCCACCAGTGGCAGAAGTTTGAGCCCTAGGTGATTAATGACACAGATATTGTAGGTAATTTCGCAAGAAAGAAAAGGAAGCAAGACAGAAATCAACGGTCTTGCGATGTAACGCTCCCGAAGAAATAGTGAAATACTAGGCTATTATTAATTACTCT
Source organism: Hafnia sp. CBA7124 (assembly GCF_002355555.1). NCBI lineage: Bacteria > Pseudomonadati > Pseudomonadota > Gammaproteobacteria > Enterobacterales > Hafniaceae > Hafnia > Hafnia sp. CBA7124. The sequence goes on from NZ_AP017469.1 coordinate 3,117,898, forward strand.
GTAATATTGTTTATTATTTAAATCATATTTAATAGAAATTTATTTCCACGCAACTTAGCCAACCAAAAGATCAGTTCATTAAATACATTAATATCATTTCATTATAAAATATGATCGTTAATGATAAAAATCGCACGCTCGGTGCAAAAATAGACAATTATTCAATTGATATGAATATTTTTGCCTAAAAAATATTCATAAGCCATTGTTGCTATATTGTCCAAAATGAATTACAAAGAGCATCCAACAGCATTGCTTATATATTTAATAACTTCAGTTCCAAGTAAGCATTCATCATTAACTACATTGTACTAAAAACAGCTCTATTTTAATGAGAAAGGCGCACGCATACACGATAATAAAATTGATATATTTCACGATTTGATTGCATTATTTTTATTGATTTTAAATATGTCATTCAACTAACTTATTACGGAGAATAATATAGTGAAACGGAATCTAATTGTCGCCATTATGGCCCTCTCATCTACAACTGCATTTTCCGCAGAGATGAATGCGGGGAAAATACATTTTACCGGCGAAATCATTGAACCAAGCTGCACTATCGTAGGCGATAACGGGACAGACGCTACGGTTCCACTAGGAACCTACCCAACTTCGCTTTTCACTGACCCAGGGATAGAGACCGATCTCGTGCCTCTGACTATCACTCTCAAGAATTGTCCTTTAAAAAGTGATGGACTTCCCGACATTCAACTGACCTTTACGGGCACCACCTCATTAACAGGTTCTAATACCTTATTAGACGTCAGCAAAATAACCACCAACGGCACAACCGCTGCAACAGGTGTTGGGATTGCCCTGAGCCCCGATGGAGCGCCCACAACACATCTTAAATTTGATGGTTCTGAAGGACAGGTCTACATACCATTAGCGTCGAATACATCAGACACTATCAGTGCATCATTTAACGCTCGCTATATATCCTTCACTAAACCTGTCACCGCAGGCCCTGCGGATGCCGATTTAACGGTGAATATTCTTTATCGTTAATTTTTATTATTTCATCCGGCGTGTTACTAGCAGTTTCACTATTACACGCCGATAGATCAAATATAAGTAAATCAGATTCAGTGTGGGTTTTTACACGATGATTTTCACTTATTAAAGGGTTTTTATATGAGAATTATCGTGCTGAAGGTTTGCTCTGTTATTTTTGCTTTTAACACTTTTAGCCATGCAGCCGGAATTCAAATAGGGCGAACACGCGTTATTTATGACGCTAATAAGAAAGAGGTTGCTCTCTCTCTGACAAATACAGAAAAAGAGCTACCATGGCTCATTCAGTCATGGATTGATACCGGTGATGGAAAAACGCGCGGCCCCTTCATTGTGACCCCACCGCTTTTCAGGCTCGAGCCGCAAAAAGAGCAAAACCTACGTATCACGTGGTCCGGCCAAGCATTACCTACCGACCGAGAATCTTTGTTTTATATGAATGTGCGCACTATTCCCGCAATGAAAAAAAGTGACGATAAGAAGAATGTTCTTCGGTTGATATATAAAACACACTTGAAATTATTTTGGCGCCCATCAGGGCTAAATGGCACGCCTATTGACGCCTGTAAGAATCTAAAATTTAGCCGACAGGCAAACCAGTTGCATATTACCAACAATGGCAGCTACTACAGCGTTTTCGATATATTAAAATTGAATACAACATCAATAAAAAATGCCGAAATGGTGGCACCAAAATCAACTGCGCAATTTCTGCTTCCCGATACGGTTAATGGTTCGAACGTGACATGGCGCTGTATTACCGACTACGGCAATGCGTCAGATGAATTTACATCCAGTTTAACTCAGGACTAATGGTGCTTAATGGCTGCTAACGGATTGCGCCTGAACTTCCCCCGCTCTATTCGGCGATCCCATCCAATGTTAAGAACCTTAAGCGGTCTGCTTATGGTTGCCATGGGTAACGTCAACGCACAAGAATTTTACTTTGCGCCCTCCTCACTTGAGGGAGATGAATTATCACAGCAGGATATCGATTTATCGCTATTTTCAAAAGAAAATGGCCAGTTACCCGGCACCTATCAGACGAAAATAAATATTAATAAACAGAATGTCGATGAGGAATCAATCATCTACATTAGCAGCAAAAGTGGTGCACTACTGCCACAGCTGACCCCCCTACAGCTACGAAAATGGGGCGTGCGCGTAGATGCCTACCCAGAACTGACTAAACTCACCGAAAACGAACCACTGCACAAACCTATTGGCGACTACATTCCTTTTGCCTCGGCTGCGTTCGATTTTAATGCCATGACATTGCGCATCAGTATGCCGCAGGCGGCCATTGATGAGCATCATAATGAAAATATCGACCCTTCACGCTGGAATGACGGCGTGCCCGTAATGTTTGCCGACTATTCATTCTCTGGCTCACGGCGTGAAAATGCAGGAAGCGACAACAACAACGGCAGCAATAATAGCCAATACCTTAATCTACGCAGCGGAGCGAACCTCGGCGGATGGCGTCTACGTAACTATTCAACCTGGCGACAATCCGGCAATTCACAGTCTTGGCAGACGATTAATACTTGGCTCCAGCACGACATTCATCAACTAGAAGCGCAGTTTATTGCGGGTGAAAACAGTACGCGAGGTGATGTTTTTGATAGCTTACAGTTTCGTGGAATCAACGTTGCTTCTGACGATCAAATGCTGCCCTATAACCAGCGCGGCTTTGCGCCAATCATTCGTGGCATAGCCAGCTCTAACGCTGAAGTTTCAATACGGCAAAACGGCTACGTTATTTATCAAGCCAACGTGGCTCCGGGTGCTTTTGAAATTAGGGATTTGTACTCGACCACCAACAGCGCCGACCTTGAGATCACCGTCAAAGAAGCCGATGGAACCGAGCATCGTTTCACTCAGCCCTACTCCAGCGTGGCTGTTATGCAACGTCCGGGCAATATTCGCTACGAAATGACGCTCGCCCGCTACCGTGCGGATGATAATCAGGCATCTAATGAACCGTTATTTGCTCAAGGCAGCGCGATTTATGGCCTTAATAATTATTTCACTCTTTTCGGTGGCTCCACCCTCTCGTCAGACTATCAGGCTTTTGACGGCGGTATTGGCGTAGTTCTAGGCGACTTAGGTTCAGTGTCAACCGATGTAACGTGGGCGCGTGCACGCTTGGATAATGGCGAGCAGCACGATGGGCAGTCTTGGCGCTTGATGTATACCAAGAAGATAGAGACCACCGACACTAACTTTTCGCTGGCGAGCTATCGCTATTCCACAAGTGGTTACTATAACTTTGCCGATGCTAATGAAAAATATGATGACAGCGATGACAACATCGACTGGTCGCACCGTTACAATAAACGCAGTCGAGTTCAGTTAAATATTAATCAGACCGTACTAGATAGCAGTATATACATTTCTGCTTATCAACAAGATTATTGGCAGACCAGCCATAAGGAACGCAGCATTTCGTCAGGCATCAACCGGACAATAGGCGACATCAGCGTTAACCTTGCGTACACCTATAGCAAAACTAGCGATGACTCGACCGATCAGATGCTGTCGCTCAGCTTTAGCGTCCCGTTATCACGCTGGCTACCCAAAAGCTGGGCCAGCTATAATCTCAGCAGCAGCAAACAAGGCGACACCAGCCATAGCGTTGGGCTAAATGGCACCTTGCTGGATGATGACCGACTGAGCTACTCATTACAACAAAGTCATACCAATCATGGTGGTACTGACAATAGTAGTATCTATGGCAGCTATCGATCGCAATACGCTAATTTGAATGCGGGTTATTACTATGCCTCCGACAGCTCTCGACAGCTAACCTACGGCGTGAGCGGAGCCGTTGTCGCTCATCCTGCGGGTGTCACGCTCTCTCAACCGCTAGGCGATCAATTTGCAATTGTTAGCGCGAAAGGCGCATCCGGCGTACGTTTCACCAACCAGCGTGGCGTCCAAACCGACTACTTTGGCAATGCCATCATCCCTTCTCTAACGCCTTACCAAGAAAACACTATTTATATCGACACCACCAGCCTGCCAGACGATGTCGATACAGATGAAACGACGATGACGGTTATTCCCAGCCGTAGTGCTGCGGTCAGCACGCAATTTACAGCGCATGTGGGTTATCGCGCGCTGATCTCATTAACTCGACCTGATGGCCGCATTATTCCCTTTGGCGCAGTGGCCAGCGTCGACGGGTTAACGCTGGGTGGCATCGTGGATGACCGCGGCGTGTTATATCTCTCTGGCGTGAGTGAAAACGTGCCGTTAACGGTGACATGGGGCAGCTCAGCAGAACAGCGCTGCCACGCCAGTGCCACGCTATCCCCCTCTTCTGACTCGGCCCCTAACGGTATCCGCCAGACCAGCGCACTCTGCAAGCCGGAGGCAAATCATGCAGAATAAAACCCCAACTAGCCGCATGTACCTTGTGCGAATGAAGAACGTACTTGTGCTATTTGCACTTTTCCCTCTGTTTGCTCAGGCAGCAACCACCGTATTGCAAGGATGCTTCTCCACGCTTGCCGATTACGCCATTAACATCAACACCGAAATGCCGGCTGCGCAAAACCGGAATGGAAACACGATTAATATTAATGATCACCTCATTGGCGATGGGCCATCGGTAACCGCCAATTGTGCTTGTCCAAAGAACCTTTACTCTAACACTGTCATTTATGAAACTACGGCGGCTGGTAGCCCGCTCCCTCCAGGACGAAATGGCTATGGCTATTTAACCGATCATCTCGATGTCGACATTACAGGCTATACGAATTCAATAAATTCCCCCGACGGTAGCGGCCTGCAGCCCATTAGTATCAGTACTTACCCAACGCCATTCTCGAGTATGAGTAAAGTTAATGACCCATTTCTAAAACCGACAGAAGGTACTGACGACGTTTGCAGTGACTCAACCCGACCTACCAGTGGAAGTACAACGAAAAGAGGTTTCAAATGGAATATCATCGCCCTTAGCATTTACGTTAAAACGGCGATTTTAGGCGAAGAGATTATTCCATCCACTATTGTTGCCCAAAACTACTCGTGTCTCGCCATGGGAAACTATTGCTCTCTCAGTGATACCAAACAGGTCTCCAATATTAGAATCGCAGGCAAAATCACTGCACCACTCACCTGTACGATTAATGCAGGCAGCACGATTGAGGTTGAATTAGGCAATATTGTGACTTCCCAATTTGTTTCCCAAGGACAGCCACCGGCGAGCTACACGCTAAAAAACGTTGATATTTCTTACCACTGCGACGATCCTGCAGCCGCTAACTCAGGGAAAATCAAATTTAGCCTCAGCGCCGATCAAGGTGTTTTACCAGACAGCAATAACCTTATTGCCCGCATGCTTAATCGCAACGACGTTGGCGTGCGTATGTATGATAAAAGTGGTAATGATATTGTATTAGATGGTTCGCTTGATTTACCCGTTACACTAGACACACAGGGAAATGGCAAGATCAGCATGGACGCAGCACCGGTTAGTACCACCTCAAATCGCCCACAGCCTGGAAAATTTGAAGGCAACATGACGGTCAAAATGGAACTACGCTAAACGTCACCGTCCTGCTTCGGTAGGACGGCACTATATTTTTGTATGAATTTTACGCAAACATACAGTCAAAAAGGTCAACTGTACTAAATTCATACGGCGTGAAAAAATATTTACCATTTCTCCTTTTTTTCTCCACGTTTTGAACTCGCCAACAGGATAAAGTGCGTTAGCATGGATCGGTTTACGTCTAGACTTCCACTTTCAAGCATAAGAGTAAGCGTTATGAGGGTATTCACCCGTGGCTAATTTCTTTATCGATCGCCCAATTTTTGCCTGGGTTATCGCCATTATTATCAGCCTGACCGGGTTGTTAGCAATTAACTCACTGCCCGTTGAGCAGTACCCTAATCTTGCGCCACCGACGGTGCGTATCAGCGCATCGTATCCTGGTGCGTCAGCCCAAACGCTTGAAAATACCGTTACCCAGATCATTGAACAGAATATGACGGGATTGGACGGCTTGCTCTACATGTCCTCCCAAAGCAGTAGCACCGGCAGTGCCACAATCACGCTGACATTTCAGGCGGGCATAAACCCTAATGAAGCCATGCAGCAGGTTCAAAATCAGCTACAGGGCGCCACGCGTAAACTGCCGCAAGACGTACAGCAACAAGGGATCACGGTTTCAAAATCAGGTGATAACAGCCTGATGACCGTTGCGTTTGTATCAACCGACCACAGCATGACGCGACAGGATATTGCCGATTACGTTGCCAGCAACCTGCAGGATCCTATCAGCCGTATCGACGGCGTTGGCAGCGTTGATGCCTTCGGCTCTCAGTACGCAATGCGTATCTGGCTCGATCCGAACAAACTTAATAGCTATAACCTCACCAGCCAAAATGTGGTGAATGCGATTGAAACCCAGAACAACCAAATCGCCGTTGGGCAGGTTGGTGGCACACCGTCGGTGAATGGTCAGGCGCTGAACGCCACCATGAATGCTCAAGCCCAGTTGCAAACGCCGGAACAGTTCCGCGATATCACGCTCAGAGTCAACGCAGATGGTTCTTACGTTACCTTAGGTGACGTTGCTACCGTAGAACTCGGGGCTGAAAACTATGACTATTTGAGCCGTTACAACGGAATGCCCGCCTCAGGGATGAGCATCAAACTCGCTTCTGGCGCTAATGAATTAGCCACCGACAAGCTGGTTAAAGCTAAGCTCGGCGAGCTAGAACAGTATTTCCCTCATGGGTTAAAAGTCGAATACGCTTACGAAACCACACCGTTTGTACAAGCATCGATCAAAGACGTCGTGAAAACGCTGTTTGAAGCGATTTTCCTCGTCTTCTTGGTTATGTATCTGTTCCTGCAAAATTTCCGCGCTACCTTGATCCCAACCATCGCCGTCCCCGTCGTTTTACTGGGTACGTATGCGGTGCTTTACGCCTTTGGTTACAGTATCAATACGCTCACGATGTTTGCCATGGTGCTCGCCATCGGATTACTGGTTGATGATGCGATAGTCGTTGTCGAAAACGTCGAACGCGTCATGGCCGAAGAAGGCCTATCCCCTAGGGAAGCAACGCGAAAATCCATGGCACAGATCCAGAGTGCGCTGGTTGGTATTGCACTGGTGCTGTCTGCGGTATTTGTACCCATGGCCTTTTTTGGTGGCACCACTGGCGCTATTTACCGCCAGTTCTCCATCACCATCGTTTCCGCGATGGTTTTCTCTGTTTTAGTTGCGCTTATTCTTACTCCTGCACTGTGTTCGACGCTGCTTAAACCGATTAAACAAGGTCAAATTCATACCAAACGAGGCTTCTTTGGCTGGTTTAACCGCGTATTCGATCGCAGCACTCGTCAATATGAAAATGGTGTTGCTCGCGTCGTTCGCAACAGCGGTAAAACCATGCTGCTGTATCTACTGATTATTGTTGGTCTAGCGCTCGCCTTCACTCGCTTGCCAACGTCATTCTTACCGCTCGAGGACCGTGGGGTCTTCATGACCCAGATCCAGTTACCCGTGGGTTCAACCCAGCAGCAGACGCTCAAAGTGGTCGAAAAAGTTGAGAACTATCTGTTGCAGGATGAAAAGAAAAACGTTGTTTCCGTCTTCTCAATTATTGGCTCTGGGCCTGGGGGTAATGGTCAGAACGTGGCGCGTATGTTTGTGCGATTAAAGCATTGGGACGAGCGTACTGGGCCTGATGATACGTCGTTTGCCATTATTGATCGCGCAACAACGGCATTTGGTAAAATTAAAGAAGCAAGAGTGTTTGCCAGCAGCCCGCCAGCGATCTCCGGTTTAGGCAACTCTGCCGGTTTTGATATGGAACTGGAAGACCATGCGGGCCTCGGCCATGCAGAACTGATGAAGGCACGTGATACGCTGTTAGCTGCTGCTGCGAAAGAGCCCCTCTTGACGCGTGTACGTCACAACGGTTTGGATGACAGTCCGCAACTGCAGGTTAATATTGATCAACGTAAAGCGCAGGCGCTTGGCGTCGATATTGACGATATCAATAGCACCTTAAAAACGGCGTGGGGTTCGACCTACGTCAACGATTTCATCGACCGAGGCCGCGTTAAAAAAGTGTATGTTCAGGGGGCAGCACCTTATCGTATGCTGCCAGATGATATTTACCGTTGGTACGTGAATAACAGCAGTGGTGCAATGGTGCCATTCTCCGCTTTTGCCGACAGTAAATGGACATACGGTTCACCACGACTCGAACGCTATAACGGTAACGCAGCGCTGGAAATCGTTGGGGAAGCGGCTACAGGTGTGAGTACCGGTACGGCGATGGATATTATGGAGCGCCTTGTCAGCCAGTTGCCAAATGGTATCGGTTTGGAATGGACGGGGATGTCTTACCAGGAACGCCTCTCCGGCGCGCAAGCACCGGCGCTTTACGCCATTTCATTGCTGGTGGTATTCCTGTGTCTGGCTGCATTATACGAAAGTTGGTCGATTCCCTTCTCCGTTATGCTGGTGGTACCTTTGGGCGTATTGGGTGCGGTATGCGCGACGTGGATACGTGGTCTGGAGAACGATGTTTACTTCCAAGTCGGTTTACTTACCATCATTGGACTTTCAGCGAAAAACGCGATCTTAATTGTTGAATTCGCCAACGAGCTACATCGTTCCGGCAAAGATTTATTGGAAGCTACACTGGAAGCTTGTCGGCTGCGACTACGCCCAATTCTGATGACCTCATTAGCATTTATCTTTGGCGTATTGCCAATGGCAATCAGTCACGGCGCCGGTTCGGGGAGCCAGCATGCTGTCGGTACGGGCGTATTAGGAGGGATGTTCACCGCCACCTTCCTAGCCATTTTCTTCGTACCGGTATTCTTCATTTTGGTTCGTCGCCGTTTTCCAGGAAAAACCGCGTCAGCAATTGAACCCGAAGAAATCATCCCGCCGAATGAATAGCCACAAATGAGAAAAAGGCAGCCGCTTGGCTGCCTTTTTTATGGGTGATGACCCTTGGTGTTTGGCTTATCACAAAGTTATTAATGATATGGCTTAAAACGATCTCTTCATTGCCGACTGCTTCAAACTCACTACCGATAACTAGCTACTGCCCGACCAGTTTCAGAATTACTGGTGCTTGTTTTGCAACATGGCGTCAATAAACGCTTTCCAGTTGCTCAGTTCTGTATCAATCATATTTACGTCTTTTGTGGCCTACATAATTTAGTACCCGCCCATGATAACCTTTTAGAGACCAGCGGTGAATAATTGACCTATTCGATATTTCTATCAATTTGACGCCTAGCAGCCGCAATTAAGGTAAGCACACCGTTCAAATTGACATAGTCGGAGCACTCTTAGGGCTAACACTCTGGATCGAGAGCTCTTTTTCACGCATTATGTGTTAAATAATTTAACAACATCAGCGCATCCCGATCTGCATAGTCATAAAATAATTTGCCAGATCGTGAGCTAAAACACAGGGACTCTGCCGTATGACAGCACTCTCAGAAAATACGTCTCTTTACCTTTACGGTATTAAAAACTGCGATACGATCAAAAAAGCTAAAAAGTGGCTGGAAGAACAGCAGATTGCCTATCAATTCCACGATTACCGTGCCGACGGCCTAGATGAGGAACTGTTACGCACCTTTATTGAGCAGTTAGGTTGGGAGTCACTGCTTAATACCCGTGGCACAACATGGCGTAAACTCAATGAGTCTGTACGCCAAAGTATCAATAATGCTGATTCAGCTGCTGAATTAATGCTGGCTCAGCCCGCAATCATCAAGCGCCCACTGCTCGCCCATAATCACCGCATGCTGCTGGGATTTAATCCTGATCAATACACACAATTTTTAGCTGAGGAGAAAATACGATGACCTGCCCTGTTCTTGAGCTCACTCAGCAACTCATAAAATGCCGTTCCGTTAGCCCTGAAGATGCGGGCTGCCAAGATTTGTTAATTGACCGCCTCAAAGCGGTCGGTTTTACCATTGAAGACATGACCTTTGGCGACACCCGGAACTTCTGGGCCTACCGCGGCGGTAACGGCCCCACACTGGCCTTCGCCGGTCATACCGACGTGGTTCCAAGCGGCGATGAATCTAAATGGACGAATCCGCCCTATGAACCTACCTTACGCGACGGCATGATCTATGGTCGAGGCGCTGCTGACATGAAAGGTTCATTGGCAGCGATGGTGGTTGCAGCTGAGCGTTTTGTCGAAGCCAATCCAGATCATCAAGGCCGACTCGCCTTTTTGATCACTTCAGATGAAGAAGCCAGTGCGGTAAACGGCACGGTAAAAGTGGTTGAGCAACTGACAGCAAGAAAGGAAAAAGTCGAATATTGCTTGGTCGGCGAGCCATCCAGCACCGAAAGAGTGGGTGACGTCGTCAAAAATGGCCGTCGTGGCTCAATGACTGCGAACCTCTATATTCACGGCATTCAAGGTCATGTCGCCTACCCGCACCTAGCTGATAACCCGATTCATAAAGCCGCACCTATGCTTCACGAACTCGTGAATGAAATCTGGGATGAGGGCAACGAATTTTTCCCACCGACCAGCATGCAAATTGCCAATATGGCGGCAGGAACGGGAAGTAACAACGTGATCCCCGGTGAACTTTATGTACAGTTTAATTTCCGTTTCAGCACCGAATCGACGGTAGAATCAATTAAGGCTCGTGTAAAAGACCTGCTAGATCGCCATCAGTTAAATTATAAATTAGAATGGAATGTATCAGGGTTACCTTTCTTGACCCCACGTGGCCATCTGGTCGATGCCGTCATTAATGCCATTGAGCACTATGGGGAAATAACGCCTCAGTTGCTGACTACCGGCGGCACTTCTGATGGGCGCTTTATCGCGCAGATGGGCACTCAAGTGGTTGAACTGGGGCCAGTCAATGCCACTATTCATAAAATTGATGAATGTGTTCATGCCGCTGACCTACAATTACTCAGCCGTATGTACCAAAGAATCATGGAGCAACTCATCGTATGATGACGATGGCAATGCTGACCGGACAAAGCACAGAGCATCTTGCGGTGCTCTGTGGTCATCATCGTTTACAACCTGAGGCCATTGAGGCTTTTCAGGCATTACAACGTGCGGCAAAAAATGCGGGATTTAATTTACAGCCCGCAAGCACGTTTAGAGATTTCGCTCGCCAGCAGACTATTTGGAATGCCAAGTTTGAAGGTGAGCGTGCCGTTCTAGATGAAAATAGCCAGCCGATAGACATCAGTACGCTAACCAAAGGAGAGCTGTGCTGCGCCATTTTACGCTGGTCTGCGCTGCCCGGAGCTAGCCGGCACCATTGGGGAACCGATCTTGATATCTACGATCCCGATCTTCTACCTGAGGGTAAAAAACTTCAGCTAGAGCCATGGGAATATCTTGAGGGTGGATATTTCTCTGCCTTGAGCCAATGGCTAACAGATAATATGGAACAGTTTGGTTTCTATCGCCCATTTAGTGATGAAGAACAAGGCGTTGCAGTAGAGCCGTGGCATCTCAGTTATCGGCCACTATCAAGGTTAGCAGAACATCAACTTACTGAAGATGTACTTAAAAATGCCTGGCAAGGGCAGCATATTGCCGGTTCAGATTGGCTAATCCCTCATCTGTCCGACGTTTTTTCTCGTTTTATTACCGTAAAAGACAGGGGGCAACCATGCAATGGTTAGCCGCCACAAAAAAAGAATTAACTTATTTATCAATGATATGAAAACAAATTAGTTCAATAAACACACTACAATTCACCACAAAACACTACATTTCAGGTCAATATACATCAATAACTTAGATGCTCATTTTGACCTGAAATTCTCCACTCATCACATACACGGATTGTCATCGAACTCGCTCATCGACATGTCATTGACGACATACGTCACCACCCCGAATATCTCAAATCCTGTTTCTTCATCTGCGAACGTCACATCATCATAATTTTCCAGCTTCGCTAAGCAAGGCACAGGCATCGTTAGCAACCGACGCAATACGAACTCTCCGCAGAGTGCCGCAACTACCACACTTCCGTGGACTGGTCGTTTCGAGCTATCGATGACCAGTAGCGCATCTTTGAGCACACCGGCGCTCGGACAATGATCTGGACACTTCATGAAGTATGTTGCATGCGGTGTTTTAATATATAGCTCGTCAAGGCTTAAAGGTTTGTCTGTGTAGTCTGCTGCGGGGGATGGAAAGCCCATATGTCACCTATAAAAAACACTGTTTATGCATACAGTATATTTATGGTGTAGGCGGTTGTTAAGAGAGCAGACGTCAGATTAGTTCAGAAATCATCTTCGGTGCTTGCGTGTGATCTGATTCTGCCGTTCTATTCATTCAACAACACCACCTGATGATGTTATACTCCTCTAAACACTACAATTATTTTGATGACATGAAGATTACCCCCACTCAATCTCTATCACTAAGTTATGTGCAGGCAATAGGAATTTCTTTTGTTGTCATAGGGCACTTGTCGATAACTTTATTTGATCTATTCAAGCCATATGTTTTTCATATGCCACTGTTCTTTTTCCTCGGAGGAGTTCTTTATAAGGATAGAGCTGCATTCAAGTCAGTATTAAAAATATTAAAGAAACATATTCCTTATATAATTTACACATATATTATAATTTCAATTATAGCTATATATCTCAGTAACAAGTTTGGATTTTATGTTGGAACTATTTACGAACCAACAATAGGAGAAACAATAAAAACCATTTTTAAAAGAAACTTCAATAATAATAGCTTTTTCCTTGTTGCTTGGTTTTTATTTGCATACGTACTTGTTTCAGTTTTAATGACATTTATACTAAAGATTAAAAGCAATTCAATACTTTTTATTTTTTCATTATTATCTGGGTATTACGGAATGACATTCCTATCATTGGAATACATCCACAGTGATAATCAAGTATTTAATTTGGCGTCTCAGGTATCTGTTGGCAGTATGTACTATGTTTTAGGGCATTTATTCAAAGATGCATATCTAAAAATGAAGTCCCCTTACATAATCCTAATTTCATTTATTATTCTTGTATCAATAAATAATGTAACACCAATAATACCTATAGGTATGGCTTGGAGTAAATATGGAATGAGTTTCTATTTGCATCTAATTACATCAATGCTATGCATAACTACCATTTTTGTTATATCAAATATCGTGGCGGAATACTACAAAGAGCTGTCACTTGTTAAGTTAATAGGCGGTTACAGCAAGTCAATAATGAGTTATCATTTATTAGCTTTTTTATTGGTAGATTTTGTTTTTTATTATCTAGGAATGTATGATATAAAAAACAGTAGTGGTACAAAACATTATGCCAACAAGCAATTCTTCACGTTATATTTTATGGCTGGTTTGTTTATTCCGGTATTGGCAACATACATGATCAATAGTTCTATTAATAGAATGAAGATAAAATATCAAAGCACAATTGCGTCGTTCAATAGCCATCAGGATATTTGATTTATTATGGAATTAAAAAACCTTCAAATAATTAGAGGTATCGCTGCACTAATGGTTGTAACTAACCATTTCTTAAGTGGCACATATGCTGGTATTTTTAAGTTAAATGGTGGATTTGGTGTTGATATCTTTTTCGTGCTTAGTGGTTTTTTGATGATTCACACGCTAAGACCAGAAAAGACTCCATTAAATTTCTTTTTTTCAAGAGTTAGACGAATTTATCCATTGTATATAATTTTATCTCTACCACTAATACTAACGACCATAGCGCTTAAGGATAACTATTTTTTTATCGGTAACATATTGCTCCTTCCCGGTTTTGGCTTTGAAAAATATCACATGGCAAACGGCCCTGCATGGACTCTTGTTTATGAAATGATATTTTATTCCATTTTCACAATTGCACTTATATTTTCTAAAAATAAAATAATAACATGTGCATTCGTTTGCATTGTAATATTTATATGCGTTTACAGCATAAGCGGCCATGCTCGAATGGGTTGGGTAAATATTGGTTACATCCTAGGTGATGCGTTGATGATTAATTTTGCCCTAGGATGTATTTTAGGGTGTATATACCCTATGATGAAAGATAGAATAAGTATAAGGTTCATGGTTTTCTTTGCTATATTCATTCTCATATGCTATATAGCCCTCGATACACTATCATCTTACGATAGATTCTTTAAGTTTGGCATCCCCGCCCTTATAATAGTATTATTGGCTACCATAACTCAATCTGGTAGTGGTTTCGTTTATAATATATTCCACAAAATTGGTGACGCCTCATATAGTATATATTTGTCGCACATCTACATTACATTTATATATCATGATTTTGTAAAGGTTAACGGAAACAACTGGGTGATTTCTCAATATTCATCCATAGCATTTGCTGTTGCGTCAGTAATTTTCGGTTTATTCATACACTTAGCTATCGAAAAAACTATCGATTCAAGGTTGAGAATGATCAATAAAAATAATAACAGAGTAAGAATCCTGTCATGACCACTCGCTGGTATGCCGTCTATTAGACGGCGGCATGCCACACGATAGCGCCATACTAGTGATAACAATCGTTTAAAAGCTATTTTAATTGATACCAATTTTGCAATTGCTACGTTACAATAATTTATATTAATCATTCTCTGAGTAGATGTAATGGAAAGAGATAACAGCATTGACATCGCACGCGTAGTTTCATGTTTTTTGGTGGTAATGACACATGTAACTGCATACTGGAATTATAAATTTCAACCTGTCTGGGAAACGGTCAATTTTTATAATTCACTATCAAGATGCGCAGTTCCAATATTTGTTATGATATCAGGAATTTTGTTAATCAAAGATAATATTGATCCACTAACATTCTATAGAAAAAAACTACCGAAAGCTGTATGTGTACTTTTTTCATGGTCTTTATTTTATTACATATTTTATAACAAGGACATTTCATCTCTAGGCTTTATTGTCAAGATTTTCACAGGACAGGCAATGTATCACCTTTGGTACTTGTACTTCTTGATAGGGATGTATTTCATGACACCATTTATATCTTTTTCCTATTACAAAATGAATGAAAAACAAAGATTCTTTGTTTTCATGATCATATTAGCTTTATTTCAGTTGAATGTATTTAAGTCATTAACCGGTATAAGTATTCAGTCTAAATTCAATCTTGACTCCATGGTTTCTTTGACTTGGTATATGTTTGTTGGAAAATTAATTTATGACTCGAGAGAAAAAGTAGCTAAATCCACAATTCTTTTTTTGACCTTTCTTTCATCAGTATTTTCCACAGCTGCATTTACCAGCATATATTCAAATTATATAGGGAGACCAGAGCAGGCGTTTTTAGATAATTTTGCTTTAAACACTTTTATTGCAGCTTGTTCTTTGTTTCTACTATGCACGAAAATCAATAACAAGTTTATTGTTAACCTTTCAAACAAGATTAGCGGATATACATTTGCAATCTATTGCATACATCCTGCCATATTGATACCTCTGAAACAAAATGTATGGGAACTAAGTTGGACAAACCCTATGATTTACTTCCTTCCACTGGTATGCGTGTTTATGTTTACGTCATCGCTAATTGTAGCAGCAATATTGAAGAGGATACCTATTATTCGCTATGTTTGCTGATTAACTACGCCCTGTTTGAGGGCGCTAGTTATTTATAGCCTTCTTATTCTCCATCTCGGAGTTGTTGTAGATAAACCATTTAATGTGAATACACCATTCATGACATATGTAGTAGTTCCAAGCCTAGTGGCGTTGGAAACACTATGAGAAATCGTATATTCATAAGCATCCGTTGTATCATCATAACCATTTGAAGTAACTGTAAATGATGGATCTGATAGTAGAGATGAGTTATCTTTTGCTGATGAGTGCAATTTTACAACATACACTCCCGATCCAGCTTTAGATGACTCAGGCAAAGTTATAGCTATCATATACTTTTCTAAGCCTTGTATATAAGCCTCACTAATACTTTTAGTTAAAGCAGAAATTTCAAGCATCATTTGCCGAGGATTTTGCCCAACTGGAACGTAAACCTTAAAAACATCTACTGGGGAGGTGGAGATATGTGACTTATAATTTACATAAGAGGGAATTATAGAGTTCCAGTCGATTATTGACTGTGGCCTTGGGTCCAAATGTATAGCAGCACTATGCATGGCAGACCCATCCCACAACCCCGTCCTTCCATAATCAGCTCCGTCAGCAAAGCCACCTGCTATCTCACGGTAACGATGGAACCAAACTTTAGAATTATTGGCATTTAATGTGACGCTTGGAGAATTGGACCAACCACCATCGAAGTAGACTGTAATGTTTTTACCAAGGCTCCCTAGAGTACTACCCAGCCGTAACATGCAGTCTTTAACTGTGACACTTTGAGAGGTGCTTTGCCCTTCGATAAGGTATACACCACCAGTAGAAATATCGTTTTCGACATAGCAATTATCTATTAAAACATCATAAGGGATTATTGTGGTATAGAATTTTACTCTCGCCTCACCTATCGTTTCGAGTGATCCCCCTGTGAATTTAATAGCCTGAAGTCTGCAATATATCGCCAGAGAATGTTTTTGAGGTTCAGCGCACCACACACTGCTAAATTCAAGATTATTCACTTCTTCCGTTGGGTAATTGAAACCAAGACGTATGTGAGCCCCTTTAAGCACAACAGAAGATGAGCTTCGTCTAAACCTAATATTTCGATATACCGAGTACCAGCATTTATCGATATCCAGTCCGAAGTGGAAGTCCTCAAGGATACAGTTCAGTACACCGCCATTATCTGAATTATAATAGCTTGAAATACCCTTCATATTCTCGTTATCTTTATTTCCTTTCAGCGCGATAGTGTCTACTCGTGAACGGAACCCTGTCAGAGTGATCAGATATCCTGTATTAGTGTTTTCCGATGAATCAATTATGGTGAATAAGTCCTCGCCGATTAGAGACGTTCCGTTAGGCAAAGCGATCCCCGCCCCGTTGTAGATATATGTTCCATGAGGAAAATACAAACGGCGGAAATTGGTGATGAAGTTGCTACCGGTTAATGCAATACAGGCTGCATCAATGGCAGCTGTATCATCAGTTATACCATCACCCTTTGCTCCCCAGTCTTTAACGTTAACATAATCAGCATTGAGGGCATGCTGTGTTCTCGTGACTGTTTCAGAATAAGGCTGACGGACAGCAATTAGGCTATCTCCATTTCCTTCTGCATCACTCCTCAACTCTGTTCTCAGAACCGCATCACCAACACTCAGCCACGCTCCAGCACCGATGCCGCCTGTTGATTCTGGCGTTGATGCAGTTGGCACAGTTTTCGGGAACGCTCCATCCCATCTGTAATAATCACCGTCTCCATCCGGCAGTTTCCAGCGCAATACTTGGTTGGGTAGAGTTAGTGTTGCACCGGCTTGAAATGAGTCCATTGGCACCCATCCAAAGGCTGAAATAGCCTCTTGAGCAAGTTGGCGCAGACCTTCAATAGTGTAATGCTCGCCACCGAAGCGATCGACATATTTAAGAGCAAGTGAAGTTACGAAATCGTCAATTTTCCCAGCGTTAAACTTAAGGTCGCGAGGTGATTCACTTGATACTGGCAAATTGGTAGGTGTAGTGGCCATAATTTTTCCATAAAAAAACCCAGCTCGATGGCTGGGTTATTGAGAGTTGGTTTTGGTTAGACGTTATAGTCTGGTTTCGCGTCGAAATACTCGTCACACGTCAGTGAGAACGTACCGTCAGAGTTAGGTTTCTTGTCTGATACTCGCCAGCGCATGGCCTCCATTTCTTCCGTGGTGGCAATGACATAGCGGGATGGTGATTGAATGTTGTAGCCGTCGAAGATATTGAGCGTGATACTCGGCACCGCCGCGGTGAATCCAAACTTGGTGTCTGTGCGTGGGTATGCTCTGATTTTGTCTGTAGAGTTGCCAATCGAGTCTGTAACCCTGACATACATGTCGCCAGCAAAGTTAATCTGCTCACTCGTATCAAAGTCATTGCCGTTTCTAGCGACGATGTAACCGGCCTGCTGGTTTGTGTCGTAAGTATCGGCGACAACAATCATCTCACCAGGTGAAACATACTCACCGTCTGCCAGCGTCTTCATGTTCATCTTCATGCGTGAGCTGATCAGCCGGTTAACCTCAAGGAGCGCCCTATCTCTAGCTTGATACTCGTTGCGGCAACCGCTAAGCGATATCTTCAACGGTGATAAGGCAGCTTGCTCAACAATTCCCGTGTCAGTAATACGGTACCGGATGTAGGTTTTCTTGTTTGTCTTCGGGCTGACATACTCTATTTCTACACCGTCATATCCTCCTGGCATCGTCATGTCGTAACTGATTTTGTACTCATCAGCGACAATGTTGGCGCGGTTGAAGACAGCGGACGGGAACTCCTTGCGCTCATCCCTTGCGAACGTAAGCACACCATCATCCCAGTACGCGATTACTCGCGCCGCGTTGCAGATAGTCTCCACGCGGTTTCCGAGGGAAATATCCTCATCGTCAAACGTATAGTCGAAATATCCCAATAGCGGATCCGGCAATGACTGATAGATGCTGTAGAGTTCGTACAAATCTATCGTGTCTTCTGGCTGCTTCCCTATGACCAGCCACTCATGCGCGACTGCATCAGCAAAGCTGCGTGAAGGTCTAAGCGTATAATCAACTGTGCGAGTGTTGATGTCATAGCTGATTGTGTGACGCGTAACGAGTGCGTTGTATTTGCGATCACGTGAGCTGGTAGCTTGTTCCGTTGCGCGTACAGTGACTTTTACCAAAGTATCATTTGGATAAGTTACATTCGTCCGGCGTGTTACTGAGTGCGCCTCTGCTATTTGCAGAAGATTGCTGTCAGAACTGTTGTTAGTTTTTCGCAACTGGAACGCATATCGCGCTTTACCGTAAGGAGGTGTGAACTTGAATGTGCCATATATGTAATCAGCGCGATTGTAACTTGCGTTGAATACAAAGCTAGAATAGCTATAGGTCGGTGAAATTCTGTCATTATCGTCATTCACAGCCCAATATTCCAACAAGAAGTCAGCGCCCTCTCGCTTACCAAGCTGTGCTTGCAGGTGAACCCAAAGCTCATCGCCTTCAATTGCCGCGAAGTATGGACCCGAGATATTGCCTTTGTTTTCAGTCAGCGTGAATACCGTGTTATTGATTGTCGATCCAGATGGAATCTCGACAGGGCTGTTAATGGCTGATAGTTGGAATGTGAAGTATTTAACTGGGTCGACAACAGAGCCATCATCTGACTCAGTCGCAGTATCCAACGACGCAGAAAAGGTTACATTCTCCGTCACATCACCAGATGCTAAATGGCGCGTCACATTGACAGTAACCTGAACCGGCAGCGGCTTTGGAATGTCATAAAAGTAGTCAAAATCTGGTGATTGAACGATTTTAACCGCGGCAGATGTGCCAGTTATCGTTCCCGATACCACATCATTAGTCGTTGCAGTAGCTACTTGTTCGCTATTGCTCTCATTAGGCCCCAGCACCTCCTGGCCGTCTACATCGTCAAATTCGAATCCCTGAATGATTTCTGGGATGACGGAGCCAGGAGGATAAAACTGGTAACTTGCTCCGGCGATAGCTCCTAGGCTGGACTCTGAATATCTTACGCTCTCAACCGTGTATTGCCCGATCCCGAAGTTCATCCACTCTGTGACGTACTTGATGTTGCCAGTAAACTCGAACATAGACTGCTGAATCAAGTCTGGAAATGAGCGAACCTGCCCGTAAATGTCAGGACGCGCTTGATATGTGCGGGCGATATTTGTTTGACCGGTCAGCTTATTGTTTGGACTCTCTTTAGCGTTGTTATCTGCTGCTGACGAGAATGAAGGCTTTGGAGCTAAAAACGAAAACACTTTTGTGACGAGCTTGAAAACAGGACTCAGGATATCGCTGACGATGCTACGAGGCTGATTGAATATCTGGATGCGGTGAAGTTCTGTTAGTTCAAACGAAAGTTCTGTTTCATCATCTACCAGCACGCCGTTAATGACGATCGCAATATCCCTTTCAAACTCTTGCTGATCCAACCAATTATAAAAGTTAGAGCCATTGGCAAGCTCAATTCTCTCCTTCGGCACTCCGGGCAAGTGCTGTATTTCTAGAAGTGCCATACGAATAAAACTCCACTTTAGTGAATACCTTTTCCATTACGCGCAGCTTGTCGAGCCTCACAGAGCCGTTAAGTCCTCGGCTATGTAATGCCATGCCGTTGAGCACTAAACCCACATGCTCAGCTCTACGCCCCACGTAGCCAACAAAAATGCCATCCTCGACAGGTACTTTTTCCCGCTGCCAAAACACCACCTCTTCTCTGTAGCAGGTCAGGAAATCACGGTTACTTTCATACCCAGCTTTGTGATGCACTTCTTTGACGAGAACATACCTGTAATACAGCGCGACGAGGCCCCAGCAGTCACAAGCGTCCATGGAACAGGCGCGGTTAGCCCACGGAACGCCGATCATCCGTTTGATAAAGTCAGATTTAGTCATGGTTTATCCGATTTCGAGACCGGGCCATTCTGCTGGGTCATACAGCAAGGCCACGTTGGTATTGAGCGGGTTTGTCATTGATAGAGAGACGTTGACGTTATCAGCATCGAGAGAGCAGTCTTTGACGTACAACTGCCACTCTTTGATCGCAGTTGTCATGTCTTTAGAGTCAAAAAGCCGATAAGTCACAATTATGGGTTCAATTCGACTAAACGAACGCCAGACTTTCAACTGTTGCTTAAAGTCCTGCGCCAAACGACTGAACTTAATCGTTGAATCGATGATTGGTGTGCTGCTTTGCTGACTTTCCGAAAGCTCAAATCTGCATGGTTTATACTCCACGCCGCCGAGCGTCTTCGGGAAAACTTGGTTATTTACTAGATAGAAACTGCCGAAAGACACATGATGAAACTCAATAGTCTCGTAGATTATCCGGTTCGGGCGCTGAGCCCGATACTCTCTTAGCGTTGGCATTGTTATGGCACCCTCGGCAATGATTCCGGATCACGGTCATCAGGATAGCCAGTGACAATGATATCCAGCCAGCTAGCCCAAGGCGGCGGCAACTCGACAATGATGTCGTCAAACTCATCATCAGCGTTATTCAGCTTACGGCAGATGACATTCCCCGACCATGTGAAAATATTTCCCGTTTGGTTCCACGTTGGCCACGCAGTGAAGTGCAGTTCCTGCACCTCTAAACCTGTGTCTCCGGTGCCGTTGTTCAGGCGCATGGAGAACCACTGATTACAGTTATCTAGATAGTTCGGGCTGCGTAGCCACTGCATAAAGGCTCGGTGCTGTGTGAACGTGAATATCCACTTGAGAGAGAATGACGTTTTTAAATCGTCAGTTAATTTCTGGAAGATTGGCGCACCAACAAGTGGCTGATCTGTTCTAAATCCGGTATCCGTCGCCGGACTCTTGTCAGACTTCTGCGCAAGTGGCAGCCAATCAGGATATGGAATAGCCATCTTAGCCCCCTGTGGCGCGTGAAGCTGCTGTGGTATTACGGGTTATCGCAGAATGCATAGGCCCTTTGTTATCCATATCCATGACAAATGCCTGAATGGTGAGATTGTTTCCATCTTGCGATGTCTGAGCATCGAATGAATGGCTTCCAGACGTGTAATCATTGAATACGACTGATACTTGGATGCCGCCTCCACCACCGGTCTGTAGGTCAGCATTGCTAATCACTTTCCCGCCGTCACCGGGGATCATGTAGTTCTTGCCGCCAGATTGCAGAAGCTCTGGCGCACCGCCCTCACCAACCCTATACATAGAACCAGCAGATACTGGCCCACCATTTTTACGCTTTCCAGCCAGCGCCATAACCCCCGCCATTGCGCCAACACCAATAGCAACAGCCCCACCAAATGATGCTATAGATGACATGATTGCCGCTGGTGTCCATGCCGCCGTTGTTGCCACCGCCGCGGTAGTGGAAGCTGCGGTGGTTGTTGCTAAGCCTGTTGTTTGTGCAACAGTAGAAGCCGCTACCGCTCCCTCTGTTGCAGTTTGTCCCATGATTGCAGATTTAACCCAATCAATGCCCATTTGGACGAATGAGTTAACCACGCTATTTAGAACAGTAGAAGCCAATGAACGCATTGCATCTGATGCTGACATTGAACCAGTCAGTATTCCTGTTATGGCGTTAGAGGCCGTGCTTCCCATTGAATCAAGCGCATTGGCTAACACCTGAGTACCAGCATTCATCTGGCTAAACTCTTCCCACTGTGCCGCGAGTCTCTCCTGACGATACTTATCCTCAATCTGTTTTCGCATTGCCTCGATTTGTTCGATTTTCTGCGGATAGACGAGGGCATAGTTCTCAAGTTCGGTAAGTTGCTGCTGGAACTGGTTTTCTACGTTTTGCGTTGGCGATAGTGATCCGGAGAACGAGTCAGCCCTTTCTTTTGCTGCTTTTGCTGCTTCTTCTTCTTTCTCTTCTATAGCTTGGTATTGAGCAAGCCTGCGCTTGTTAGTCTCTATCTCTTTTTCTGCTTCTCGCTGAGCCTTAGCCGCCGCCGTCTCTCTTGCTTTTTGAGCTTTAGCCGCTGCCTTTGCCGCTTTCTCTGCATCTTTATCTGTCTGTCCAGAAGGAATGCTAAACGGCGCTGTTTCTGACTTCTGGCCTGCTTCCGCGGGTTTCTTTTGCTTTGACCTGATGTTAACCAGCTCTCCTTCTACTTGAAGGAGTTCTCGACGTTTTTCATTGAGTTTGGCTTGATATGTTAGTTGAGTTTCATACCACTGCTTTCCATCTTTCTGTAGGTCGTTTATCTCTTTCTGGAGATCGACTTGCTTCTTCATCAGGGGCTCAAGATTACTCAGTTCACCGTATGAGTTGAGCGCTAAAGTTAGGTTGTCTGCCACTGATGAGATAAGTGATGATAAAGTTCTGGTTAAGCCAATGGCCTGATCAATCTTCTGAATGGCTGTATCAAACGCGACATCTAACTTGTTTTTTGCTCGCTCAACAGATACCGGTAGCTTGGCAAATTCAGCATCAACTGATTCCGTTTGTTTCTGAATTGCATTGAGCGCATCTTCGGCTGTGAGCTTACCAGCTAGCATTTCCTGCCGTAGTTCGCCGAGAGACATTCCAAGCCCTTTGGCTATTTGCCGCCCAAGCTCAGGCATGTTTTCAAGGATTGAGTTGAACTCTTCAGCTCTAACCGTTCCGCCTGCGATTGACTGACCAAACTGGCGAAGCGCGTTACTCATCTCTTCAGCAGAAGAGCCACCAATAGTCCCAATTTTTTGCAGAGTTTCTGTAACACGAATAACCTGATCGTTAGTCGCTCCATACTCTTTCAGGCTGGCAGTTAATGTCTCCCACAACTTAGCTGTATCAGCGATGGATGAACCTGTCGTTGATGCAATAGCGGCCAACCGCTGCATGTTGTTGGCGCCGTCAGCGGCATCTACAGATAAACGGTTAATACGCGCCTGAAGAATTGCCATGCTATCGGCAATATTGATAACTTTCTGCGCAGTCTGGATAGTGAACGCGGCAGCAATCGCAACTCCAACCTTGCTCATTCCGGTTGAAAGCTTGTCCGCAGAGGAACCAACTTTCTTGAAGCCACCATCCATCTTATCTAAGCGTTCATTTACTTTGCGCTGAGCATCAAGGAGCTGAGCGACGTCCATCTGCACTTGATAGACGATATTACCTACCTGCTGGTTGCTCGCCATTCATGATCTCCGGGCAATAAAAAACCCGCCGAAGCGGGTCGTTTGAAATTATTTTATTATTTACAGTGAGAAGAAATATCACTCTTATCTGACTCAGAATCTTTACTCATGTCATATAAGTGCTTATCTTTAATTAATACCTTTTTTAAGCGCTCTGTTACTTGAATTACTGAAACTAGGTCTGCCTTTTTGTCGCCAAGTTCTACAGCTACATTCCCGCAAACATACCCACTTCTTGAGTATTCAGTATCATCTTGATCTGGAAAGAATTTAAAATCACTTAGCTTTGCTTTTTCAATGACGGATGGGTCTAACATCTCTTGCTTTATCACATCCTTTGCTTTTTCTATAAGAAAATCATCATTTGCAGTAAATGGAGCGGCGCTAGAAATAAATGGATAAAGCGCAAAAGACAAAATTAGATATGTGTAATTCTTTTTCATCACGGATCCTCGTAATCATTTGTGTGCATTTATGCTAGCAGAGGATGGAAGTAAAATAACGCAAAAATAAATCTGCTAATTAGCCATGCTTTTTCGCTTAGCTTCGGCCTCAGCTATGGCAATGCGACGCTTTTTGTTTTCAAGGTAAGAGTCCGCAATCTGGTTATATTCCTCACGCGTGAAACCTTTCTCTTCTGGATATTTGTTCTTAAGCATCATCTGGAACATCGTCATCGTTAGTTGTTCCGCATCGCCTCTTGATAGACCGAAATGCGATTGTGCACTTACGATGTGATCTGCTGCGCTGAACTCCGATGAATAATCAGACTTTGACTCATGGCGCTGTAGGCGTCTAATTTTTGCTTTGCCAGTCACACCATGGGCCAACAACTCTCTGGCGATGATAACTATCTCAGCGTCAGTAAGGCCACCGCGGCGCCGAACAACGCAATGCTTCCACCCTTTTAGCTCACCAATTAGTTCGGCTATGTCTTCTTCACAGCAAGCCTGCATCACATTCATAGCGGCATAAACCACCTCTGTGTTTCCTCGACGAATAGCCTCATTGACAACCAGAGGATGAACTGTGCCTAAGGCCATTTGCGCTCTATGAAGTAGGTTACTGATATCAAAACCAACTAACAGCGCATGTGTTCTGACAATTTCAGATGGTGACCCAATTCTAGTCATAGCTAGAAGTGACGGCCTAAAAAAGAAATCCTTCCCCGTTTTAGTGTCGGTAAGGACCATCTCTCCAATTTCCAACAATGGTGTCATAAGATATTCCTTGTGAGCATTATCGAGGGCATCCAAGAACACCCTCTGTAATGCTTACGCTGCCGCGACAGTAATATCCACAACCGCGACTTTCTGCCCGTCATCAGTAATCACAATCGCATTAGCAGTTCCTGCTGCAACAGGAACAACCGTTACCACTGGGCCAACGGCTGAAACAGTAGCGATAGCAATATCATCTGATTGAACAGTGAAATTCTTGTTGGTTGCACCGGAAGGGGTGAAGTTAACAGTAAACGTTCCGTTAGTTCCGACAGTCAGGCTTAATGTATCTGGAGCCACAGAGACGCCGGTTAAAGGAACATCATTGACGATATCAACCTTAACAGTGTCGGCATTAGCTACTTTAAATTCAGTTGAGAATGTCACGATGTCGTTTGTGCCACCATCAAACGGAGTCAGAGCAGTAATCAGCATATATGCCGAAAACTCGATAGGACCGGCCTGAATGCGAACCCACAGCGTAGGCTGTCGCATAGCATTCATTTCATCTGCAAAGTATTTTGTAAAGCGACCAATGCCATACTGATCTAGCTTATCGTTCTTGCCTACTTCACCTTCAATTGAAATGGTAGCATCGGCGGTAGTCAGGAGGTTCTCTACCCACCCCTTTGTATCATCAGCCTCAGAGTTGGTAGTGTTAGGTGCCATATCTAAAGCCTTTGATGTACAGGCTGCTAAAGACTTCCATTCAGCCTCTTCAGGTCGAACATCAGGACAGCCATCGGCAACCTCTACGACGATATTACGCCCCATCAGCTTGCCATTATCATTAGGGCAATTTGCCATAGTGATTCTTCCTCTTATAAATAAAAAAGGCCACCGAATGGCAGCCGTAAGATAGGTTTAACGCTGGTTATGAGACGCAGCGGAATCGTAGTCTGATGACCATGCGGTTATCTTCTGTAGGGATTGGAGTTGGGAGGCCGCCATCATTAAAAATGGCATTCAGGCATGAGTCATCTGAATGTTGCGATGCGTAATCCAGAATATCCTGCGCTCGTTGTATAAGAGGCTGAACATCATTCTCAGCACCGACGATGATCACTAATACATAGTCTTCAGCGCCAATATCATCGACACGCGATGTGCCATTATCAGGCTGGAATACCATGTACTTCATGTTTCCCGTGTCACTCTTCTGTTCTACCCACTGCGCCATCTGCACTTTGTATCCGTCAGTTAGCCCAACATCCTCCAACCATCCGCGAAACTTAATGAAAACTGGCGTGCTCATAGGCTCATTTCCTTTTTCATTACAGCATCAATCCTTGACCGAGATTCCTCAAATGACAGCTTTAGGAATTCCTTCTTAGCCGTGGAGCGCCTGAAATTTTGTTTAACGTTAGGGTCGTGTACGTACTGTGCGTAGCCAGCGGTATACCCAGCCTCGCCGATCAACTTAGTTCCCTTTACATCAACGAATGAATATCTGCTGTTTATCAGATTTGACGTGTTACCGATCGGCGTATAGAGCGCTGTTAGCTCCATTCCCACATAAAGGCCAGAGTACATCGCCCGAACAGCCTTTTTCCCCTGAATATCACCAATAAGCCTACTCATATTGGCTCTAGCTTTAGCTATCCCCTTCACCTTAACGGCCATATCAGACTCCGGTTATCAATGCATAATCATCAGCAACGCGATCAAATGTGTCCGCATAGCGAATGATGTGCTTAATCTCATCGGCACCGGCGTCGATAGGGTTGGCCACAGCAGAAACTCCTATCAGCAGGTAGTCGCCCTCTTTAGCTTCTGCGTACTCAGTCCAGACGGTATCTTTCACCACGAACTCGCGGCCAACATCAGCGTTACCGCGCTTAGAGTCGCCACCGTAGTCGCATGCAATAGTGATAGGTGTGGCAAATGATGGCTTATTCCACTCATCAGTTCCGAGGCTGCGCCAGATTGTGGCCTCAGCCGTATAGCTCCAGTTGGCCGTTGCTGTCATTCTCGCCACCCCACAATAGTCGGATTCTCAGCCGCAACCTTTGGGCAGTTGATCACCCAATCACCATTGCTCTTAACGTATGCCGTCACCTTTCTACCGCTGTCGGTAGTGGCCCACACAACAACGAATGGCTTAGGTAGACGCTGGTCTGCTGGTATCGATGGCATTAGCAACCTCCGACCACATCAAAAAAGCCAACAGTGCTACCGGCGGTAATCGGTAACGTGTTGGCACAGCCATTCGTATCAAGCGATGACAGAGAGCTTCTAAGCCATGATATTGCATCTTCGCCATACTCAAAGGAGCGACTAGCGCCAGAAGGCGCAGACTGAGATTTAATCTTTCTGGCACCGGATGAGGCGGACATAAGAGCGGCGGCATACATCAGGATTAGCTGCTGTGTGCAATCGTCATACCCTGCCTCATTCATGCAGTCGATGATTGAGTTAACCCGACAAAGGATCGGAGTTAATAGCGAGTCTGGGATGGAATAGCCCAACTCAGCGAGGAAGGCTTTAACATCATCAGCTGTAATTGGGTTTGCCATGGTTACTTAGCCTTTTTCGAGTTTGCTGGCTTCTCAGTCTGCTCGGTCTGCTCGGTCTGAGCATCAGCGCCCTCCGCAGGAGTTGCAACCTCAAAGGTCTGCTTCTCAAGAACTTCCACCAATCCGGACTTCTCCCATTTTTCTGCTGTTGAATTATCAACATTCACCTGTGAACCAACCGCCAATTTCTGGAGGTTGGCACCAGAGAACAGGTTATTGCTAACCACTTTAACTAGTGCCATTAGAAAGCCCTTTAGCTGTGTGCGTAGATAACGCCATGTTTCAGGTTGATGTCCTGCTTAACCATCAAGCCCATAGCGCCCCAAGTACGCCAGATATAATCTGAGTTGTAGAACGGACGTGGATCCGCAACGGTGCCGATTGCCTGACCAACAACCGGAGCAATAACACCAGCGCCCAATGGAACAATCAGGATCTGGTTCCCAGTAAGCTGAGCATCTTCTTTGATTGCCGCAATACCAGACAGTTTGAGCAATTCCTGAAGAATGGTGCCTGATTGGTAGTTATCGCTGAAGAAGCGCTCCAAGTTAGACATGATGTCACTGGATACATACCAAGTTTGCTGTGCATACATGCTGTTTGTGATTTTCAGCGTGTCGCGCAGCTTAATCGCAGCATTACGGATCTGCTCAGAAGTCGCAGTAGGAGAAGTAAAGTCAATGTTCAGGCCAGATGCGCCCAAATCAACCAGACCAACGCGATCATCATTCTTCAGGCCTTTCCATGTTTTGCCATCAAAGGTCACATAGTTACCTTCGGAGTCACGGAAGCCGTTGAACATGTAATCCACGTACTGGCGGCGAACATCCTCAACAGAACCTGTCTGAGCATCTGACAGAGAGGCCAGCGCAGAGCCTTTATTGAAGATTGGATCACGCCAATGGAACTTAAAACCAGAGTCATGCACTGGAACCATCGTTCCATCAAAGCTGTAGGCGCGGGCATCCAATGCGGCACCAATCTGACCAGACATCGAGGTATGAGCCCAACCACGGCCGCCGGTGCGAGCGTATTCGTACACGGACTCCTCCAAGCGGACAGAGCGCGACAGTGGGATCAGGTCATTCAGCAAAGTGAATTCAGTATTAGGCTCAAACTGCGCCAGAACTGTTTGGTCATAGGCACGGTATAGACGCTTAATGTCATCTACAGCATTGGCTGCATCTAAACGACCAGCATCTTCACGGATACCACGACTACGGCCAATAAAGTCTGCTGCTGCCTGTGCACCCTGCGCTCGGGCTGTCTTCAGTTCATTAAATTGAAGCTGGTTAACTTCGTAGTTGCCGGTCTCTTCACCCAGCTTTTTAGAGAATACAAACATTCAGGCTCTCCTTACTTAATCACGACACGCAGCAGATCACCCGCGGCAGTTGTGTATGCTTTGTCTTCTTCGACGAATGCGCGGATAGATTCACCGCTTGCGTGTGCTTTCACCTGCCCATTGGCAATTGAGAGCGGCTGGCCTTTTTTATACGTTCCAGCAGCGGCGCGGACGTTCAGGAACATCCCTTGCATTGGCTGGATGCCAACGACTAACTCACCAACAGGGATTGCGTCGTCGACTGTCTGGCAGCGCAGATAATCGTAATCAGCGACATAAAGGATCGCCTCTTCATTGCCATCTACTGACGCGGTGAACTTACCAGTAACGAATGCACCGATAGTGCCCGGCTTCGTGGCCGGCTGCCAGAGCGATTTAACGCAGCGATATGTCAGCATCAAACTTTCCACCGCGCTGAACATAGCGCCAAGCCACCTGAATTTCGCGATCTGCTTGTCAGCTTGCTAGGCGAAGTGCCTCGCATTGAGCTATTTGCACGTCAGCAGGCTGACGGTTGGCATTCGTGGGGTAACGAGGTCGGTTGCAATATCGAGTTCCAGCAAGGAGTGAAAGCGGCTTAATGGACTGGATTACTTTAATTGGTACGGTTGCTGGGCTCGCCTGCATTGCACGCATGATTTGGCTAAGCAATGAGATACGGAAAATATTCCTGAAAGGCATTGATAGAGGGCTTTGGTGATGATTTGGAGTTATTTCATGACATGACAGCAGAACAAGACAACGCGATCCGCAATGTGGCTCGGCGATGCAACGAAGCAATTAAATCTGCAATAAAGTCCGCGCCCAAAAAAACCAACATCGACACAATCACCCGCCCCATTCTTCTCAGCCACTACGAAACCATTAAACCTCTCGGAATTCCATTCGTTAGGTTCCTTTGGACTATTGGCGTTTTGAATGGGCAGTTTGAGGATAAATGATGCTAACACTTGAGCAATGGAACAAAACACTTCCCAAACCAAAGAATATGGAAACAATACGCCGCTGGGCTCGGAATGGTCAGATATGGCCGCCGCCAATATTTGATGGTCATCAATACTTTGTTCGCGAGGACGCAGAAAAACGCGTTAATGCTCAGCCAACAAAATCACCCGGCACTCTTCTGATGAGAATTAAAAATGGCACGGAACAGAAGTCACACTCGCCGCGATCTGCCTCCAAATCTGTACGTCAGAAATAACGGATATTACTGCTACCGAGACCCACGGACGGGTAAGGAATACGGACTTGGAAAGGTAAAGCGTGATGCAGTAAATCAGGCTATCGAGGCCAATCTTCAGCTAATGGATAGTGTATCAACTAGGCTTGTCGATAGGTTGTCAACTGAAGCGTCAATGCTCTTTCATGACTGGCTAGACCATTACTCTAAAGTTATAGACAGCCGAGGGCTAAAGCCCAAAACATTGAAAGAGTACAACGGAAAGATACGCATCTTACGAACTATCATCGATAACGTTCCAGTTGAGAGCATTACGACAAAGGACATTGCTTCCATACTGGCCTCATACTCAGCAGACGGAAAAACAACGACGGCTAAGTTAATGCGAATTGCGTTGCTAGACATTTTTAGAGAGGCAATTGCTGATGGCCACATTACCAACAACCCTGTAGAAGCGACGAGGAACCCCCGATCAGAGATTAAGAGGTCGCGCTTATCTCTTTCTGAGTACAAAGAAATCTACCACTGTTCTCTTGCCCTTCAGCCTTGGATCCCGCTTAGCATCGAATTAGCGCTAATGACGGGACAGCGAGTGAGTGATATCAGTAAGATAAAATGGAAAGATATTCGTGATGGGATGCTATGGATTGAGCAGAAAAAGACAGGGAATAAACTTGTCATTGACTTGAGCCTAACCCTCGATGCAACTGGAGTTAGCCTAAAGGATACGGTTGATCGCTGTAAGGTGCTGTTTGGCAGATTCGATAACATCATCTGTTCACAAACTGGGACTCAATTGACAACGACAACGATGGCGAGGGGATTTGCTAAAGCGAGAGAACTATCCGGCATCCAGTGGGAAAAAGAACCACCTAGTTTTCATGAATTACGAAGTCTGTCCGCAAGGCTGTATACTGAAGAGAAAGGGACGGAGTTTGCCCAACGGTTGCTAGGCCATAAGTCAGCAGTGATGACAGCAAAATATCAAGATAATCGTGGTAGTGAATGGGTTAAAGTCGCCACCTGATTATGATTTAATTTTGACTAATAATGACCTTTGCATTTTAACCAATTGATTAATAATGATTTTAAAAGGTGATAACTATGCAATGGTTAGCCGACTACTGGTGGATAATTCTACTAGTTTTGATTGGGATGGTCTGGAATGGGATGAAAGCTTTGCTCAAAGTTGACCACAAAAGTTTTTTGAGCAATAAACCTGAATTGCCTCCGCATCGTGATAATAACGCAGAATGGGACAAGGACGACGACTGGCCAAAAAAACAATAAGCCGCCGCTCTTCTCTTCATATAACAAAGGGCAACTTGCGTTGCCCTTTGTTGATCTACTAAATGATCATTTAAACGCAATCAGATCGCCGCGTTTCCCGCTTATAGCTTCATCCCAGTAGCGCTGGGGGATATATGCACGTAAACGGTCAAGCGCTAAATCCATCATATTTTGATCAATCGCATGACCAATCGTCTCGATATCCAAAGTAAAATCGGAGCCCTGCTCACGCATTTTTTCAGCCGCGTGTTGCGCATGCTCAATGGCAATCACCCGATCTTCGCTACCATGGATCATATGCACGACGGTATCGCCCAAATCTTTTTCCGGTAATGCTGCAAAGCGACCGCTAAACGACACGACCCTTCCCGCTAAATTAGGTACGGCTTTCACGGCTTCTAAAGCCATGATAGCGCCTTGCGAGAAGCCAACTAACGCAGTTGCAGCTGGATTCACATGAGCAACTCGCTGCCAATACCGCACAATATCAATAAACTGTGGCATCGCTTCATTAACGCGCTCAATGCGATTCTCTTCCGTCACACCGCTCACGGAAAACCACTGTAACCCTTGCCCACCTGGGGTCAAGTGAGGAGAGCCTATGCTGACAACCAGTGAATGTGGAAACGCTTGGGCAAAATACTCGCCAATGCTTCCCATTGAGACAGGGTTATCACCAACGCCATGAAACAGCAAAATCAGCTGCTCTGCCGGTGTTGCAGGGCTTTGGACAACATGATGTTCGTGTTTCATTAGAGACTCCTCGCTGGATAAAAAGATGTCATTCATCGACATCATCTGTTGAGGAATACTATACGCCTAAGAGTTCACAGGAAAATCGGGTTTCCCTGATGATGTTGTTCTATTTTTTTGCACAATCGTCTGATTCAACGACCAGAAAAAAATGCAAAAAAATGGCCTCACTAAAGAGGCCATTTCATTCATTGGAGTTCCCTCTGTAGCCTAAGCTACAGAGGGAGTTCATACCCGATAACTGCCCGAAATCCTTTCAGCACAAAAGTTATCACTTGGACGCTAGCAATAACCTCTGCATACAGCTATCTCCTAGTATGAATGGATTACCAGCTGTATTTCACGCCAGCGTTAAGAGCCCATGGTTGGTCAACATCGCTGCCGCCCAAGTAGCTGTAACCCGCGTAAGTGCTGAAGTTCTTAGTGAAGTTAAACTGTCCGCCTGCTCCGACGCGCACTGCAGAACCACCTTGACCGTTATCAATCTTGTCGCCATTGATTTTGCCGTGATTGCTACCAGCATCGTCATAAACGTAGGCCAGATTGAAGTACGGAGTCAGAGACTGCTCGTTCGCATAGTCAAAGCGGTAGTCAGCATTGATACCCGCTTCATAACGCATGCTGTCGTAGCTTTGATCGTTAACAGCCATGCCGTTGCTGGTACGATAACTATCGCTATCCATGAACAGGCCTGAAACGCTCGCATACGGACTCAGTTTACCTTGGGTATCAAGCGCAATGTCATAACCCAGTTTCAGACCGAAGCCCCAACCGTCGTTGCTGGTTGAACCTGAAGTATGGTCGCCGTTGCTCATATCAGCATCCAAATCGTTGCTGTAATGCGCGTAGCTCAATGATGAATCCAAGAAGATATTGTTATCAAACTTAGCTGAAGAGTAGATACGAGCAGATTGGCTATCCTGATCTACGCTACCGCTATGGTCGCTAACATCGCCTTTTGCAAAGCCTGCAGACATACCAATCAGCCAGTTTGCGTAGTTGCCGTCGATAACTTTATCAACACCAATCATAACGCCGTTGATATCCTGATCGTAGTTAACAGCGCCGCCGTCAGCGTTGACATGGCCACCGAAGTAGCTGACCCATGCACCACCAGCATCCCCCACGCTATCACGAGTCTGAGTCTGGCGACGTTCCAGAGTATCCTGCTCCATATGCCAGATATTGGCATTAGCAGAAGGAATGCTCAGCGCCATGTTAGCCGCATCAGTCAATTCACGCTGGTTCAGAACGACAGTATCGCCACGTTGCTGTGCTTCATAAGTATATGCCCCCAAATCAGCTTTGTTGCCCGCAGTGAAGGTTGCATGCGTGTCAGCATTATTGTCGTATACGCGGATAACTTCTTTATCTTTGTAATCAGCAATAGAGCCTTTGCCGGTTGCGTTATCAATACGCACGTTGTAGTTGCCGCTCACATCGCCGTTAACGGCTAAGTGACCGTCAGAGTTGATAGCCACAACACCGTGGTCATAACCCGTCGCATTTACGTCATTGGTAACATAACGCGCATTACCCATATCTGAATTCAAGACGTATTCACGGCTACCTACATTAAGAACACCGCCATCGCTTAATACCAGTTTATGAGTGTCGGTCTGGCCCAAACCTAAGTTCAGTTCACCACCGTTGGTGACAGTAATAGTATTGGCATACAGAGCCGCAGTTTCTTCAGTCAGTTTAACTTGGCTGCCGCTGTTGATGTTCAGTGAATCAGTAGCAACACCGTCGTTATAGCCAGTCGTGTCAGGGATGGTAGTCCCTGCGCTGTTGCTATCGCCGATCTGCATTGATGAACCGTTATTCAGTGTAATGCTGTCAGCCAACAGGCTCGAATTCACAACGTTAACCTGTGAACCATTATTGATGGTCAAAGTGTCAATATTGGAAGACTTACGAGTATCCCATTCAGAAGCATTATCCAGAGTTACGTTGAACAAACCGCTCTGATAAACAGATGCTGAAGTGAGATCGCCATCGGCATTGAATTCATCCGTTGGCCACAGGCTATTAGGGCTGTAGTCATACAGAGTATTAGTGCGTTCAACGTCAGACATTGCAGCACCAACCCACTTGCTGCCATTGGTTAATGTCAGGTTTAACGAATCTTGATCATCCCAGCCATTGGTGTCTTTAACGCCATCGCCATTAGAATCATGACCAACGGGATCAAAGTTATTATCAAACACGCTAGAGAACAGAACATCGCCAGTTAACGTTGAATGATCAAACGTTGCGGTGGTTTGCATAGCGTTATCAGAGTGGCTTGCAGTAACAATCAGTGCTGCGTCATCATTGCCAGCATCGTTTGTTCCAGCATAGTCACTTGGTTTGTTAGATTGACCATAAAAACCAGTATTTCCCAGTTCAGAGTACGCACCTGAAGTCACCACAGAATCTTTAACAGTTAAAGTATCTGTGAAGATTTCTGGATTATTGGTTACATCATCTGGCCAATAGTAGCCCTGCGTTAAGGTAATACCTGCAACATGAGAGTTATTCTGGATAACAACATTTGCTTCCTGATCCAGCGTAATTGCGTTGCCATACTTATATGTATCTACTACATCATGATCACGAACACCATCAGTGGTAACGTCATAATCATAATGCTCATAAGTATCATCAATTGTTGAATTATCAACGGTCAACTGCAATGTGTCTTGGTAATAATCGCGGACATAATCACCATCAGTACATTCAGAAGTCATACACTGTGACGTAATCATACCGTGGACTGTGCTGTTAGAAATATTCAGCGTGTTTGCCGTACCGTCAACACCATCATCAAGGTAGTAAGTTGAAATAACACCGTTAACGACTGATTTATTAATTACTGGGTAAATATTGCCGTTGTAGTATCCATCAGCATCGTGATCCCAACCAACATACCCGGTGTAGCCGACATGATTGCTATAAGCAATTGGATCATGAACATACGTTTCGTATGTAGTACCTGAAATATCATTTGTAGCAGCTACTGCAGCTTGCGCCGCGATAGCCATAGAGCAAGCCAATGCCAGACGCGATAAAGCCGTCTTTTTCTTCCAAGAAGACATCTGTTATTCCCTCATTATAGGCAACGTTAATCCATAACCCATCAGAGATGAATATAGTTATGAATTGTTGATACTTTTAAAATATATACTGCTATTTGAAAGTGTGTTCGCCAAGATTCAGCGGAATTAAATAATAATTAAGAGGTAAGTTTAATTCAACTAAAAAAACATTTTAAATAGATAACAAATTAAACGAACTAAAATAAAAAACCTTTCAGATTACCAGCGCCATAATATCAATTGCATTAATCATGAATTAAATAAAACAAAATCACTAAAAACAAAGAAATATAATAGAAACTCAACAGACTATATGTGACACTTAAATTATAAAAAAACAAACACAAACGCTATTTTTTGGAATGTTTTATAAAATCAGATATAAGATTCCGCAATACAGCTACCAGAGCCTTTTTACCTGAAATTTTGTATTTTTTACATAACAAATCAATGCCCATTTTTTCAGTTATAAAATCATTAAGAATGGAAATTCCTGCATTATCAGGAAATTTATCAGCACACCTAATGAGCGCATAAATAGAAACTTCAAGCGGGCGTGAAAAATATGCAAAACCGTGAAGTTCATCCCAGTCATCACTATTTAGAGATAGATCTTTTACCACCTCCAAGGGCAACTGAAGTTTGAGTTTTTGTTGGATAAAGTACCCATCGCGCCGTAAACGTAGGCGTAATTTTCCCAAAAGTGACCGCGAATGCGCATTGAAGGGCAGCATTGCCATCGCAGTATAGCAACCGCTACTTGCCTCAAGGTGGGTACCAAAACGCACGAGCTCAAAGCCACATTGATGCCAGAAATGGTAAAGCTCTGGCGTATACCCAAAACTAACAGAAACAAAGTCAAGTCCCTCTTCTCGAGCTTGTTGAATAGCAGAAACCACCAACGATTTCGCAACGCCTTGGCGTCGCCATGCTGGAAATA
The DNA here is from genome assembly GCF_002355555.1 of Hafnia sp. CBA7124. Classification (NCBI taxonomy): domain Bacteria; kingdom Pseudomonadati; phylum Pseudomonadota; class Gammaproteobacteria; order Enterobacterales; family Hafniaceae; genus Hafnia; species Hafnia sp. CBA7124. Next base: position 3,153,982 of record NZ_AP017469.1, read on the forward strand.
CCGCAATTCGGCTTATTCGACGAGAACGCAATACCGCCGCCTGCCATTGACCACCGTGGGCGGCAAGAGATTGAGCAACTAAATTTCCTTTAGGCCGACGTTGACCGGCCCAAACAGCTTTAGCAAGTGATTCATCTAATCCCCCCTCATCAACAATCCACAGCGCAGCTGCAATAACATCGCCAGCAAAGCTGCCATACAAATGATTGCCGACGCCGTCCATTAAACGACGTAAATCCAGCGGCGTTGTTTTGTAGTGTGCACTGGTGAGGAACGTATAAAAATCACACATTTTATTTGGGCAAGACAGCCATTCGGACTGACTCAGCTTTTTCGATTTAAATTCAATAGCCTTTACTTGTGGCTCTTGCGGCTCTTCAAATAACAACAAAGACTTTAGCCAAGACTCAACGGGATCGCTGATTGCCCAACGCATAGGCTGTTCTAAGGAAAAGGTTCGACAAGAGGGCAGAGAAGCACAGAATTTTAGTAGAAAACCACGTCCAGTACCTTCGTACCCTTGTACGGTTGTGGTTAATAACACTTGGGGGAAAAACGCGATGAGCTCACGCAGCTGGGGAGCAGGGATCGCGGCGGCTTCATCAATCAGCAACCAATCAACATCTTCAGGCGCTTGTTGTCGGCATTGTTCTAGCAGTGCGTCTGGCGCATAGAATTCAACGCCTTCGCCTTGTTGTGACAACATTTGCGTTGCCATTTTACTTGGCCCAGTGACCCAGCATTTGCCTTTTACACGCTCAGCTAGCATACCTGCCAGCGTTGATTTTCCTCTACCACGCTCACCAATCACCGCGTTAATAGGCTGCTTATTGTTCAACAGCGCTTGCAAAATACGTGTCTGCTCGGCCGTGGGCAATCCATTTGGACGCAGCCACTCAGGGCGCAGTTTCAGCGTAGGGATTTTTTGCTCGCTATTTTGCTTCCAAATAGCAATTTCCGGCTGTTCTAGCGCCATCCGTTGAAAATGATGAACGAAATGAGGAGTGGCAATAGGTTCCGGCTGTTCGCTCCAACGCAGACTATCGAGATCTGGTTTGCTATCCCATTGTTCCCAGTCAGGAACTAAGACAATAAGCCAATGCCCTGCACTGATAGCGCCAGCCACCGCGGCTAGCGCTTCAGCGTGAAATCCTGCTGCTGCATTAAAAACCACATGCCCGAGTTCTTGCCCCAATAATCCTTTGGCAAGATGGGGAGCAATAGACCTTACCCCTTGCGGCGCGCTTTCACCAACCCACAGAACCGGTAAACACAACGTGGGCAAAATCTCTGCCATAACCTGCTGATGCCAATCAGCATCCCCGCTAACGATAAGTAAACGGCGAATACCTGCTCGCTGCATTGAGGGGATAGAAGAAGAAAGCGGCATAAGAGTCTGCGTAGTTAGCAAAGATATCAGGGGATTATACTCGAATTATTGGCATACGGCGGCGCTATCACGTTGATTCCATACCCTACACATTAATGTGCAGGGTATGAATACCTTGATCAGTTGGCTGATGCGAAGGTATTGCAGCTATTTGGATTCCCGCTGTCAAAACCGCGCTTAAACCATGTGTAGCGCTGTTCAGATGTTCCGTGAGTAAAACTGTCTGGGATCACTCGGCCTTGGCTCTGTTGTTGCAAACGGTCATCGCCAATCGCCTGAGCAGCATTCAGAGCCTCTTCCAAATCGCCCTGCTCCAGCACTTGCTGATTCTGCATGAAATGTCCCCACACGCCAGCGAAGCAGTCAGCCTGAAGTTCCATTTTCACCGAGAGGCGGTTTTGCTCAGCCTTGCTTGCCCCTTGCTGCATCTGCCGAATTTTCGGCTCAATGCCCAGCAAGTTTTGTACATGGTGCCCAACCTCATGCGCGACCACATAACCCTGAGCAAAATCACCGTCAGCACCCAGCTTATCTTTCATCTCTTGATAGAAAGAGAGATCGATATACACGGTTTTATCTGCTGGACAATAAAAAGGCCCCATTACCGACTGACCCGTGCCACACCCCGTGCGCGTAGCACCACGATAGAGCACCAGTTTAGGATCTTGATACTGTTTCCCCATTTTCTGGAACAACTGGCTCCAGGTGTCTTCAGTCGACGCCAAAATAACGGAAGTAAATTTAGCCATCTGGTTATCTTCTGGCGAATTAACCTGTTGGCTTTGGGTTTGAGTTTGACCAACGGGCGCTTCACCGTTAAGCAGCGGCGTTAAATCTACGCCGTAATATCCCGCAACCAGTACAACCACCAGCAGAATTAGTCCACCTTTACCACGCGGTACACGAAAACCACCGCCGCCTAAACCACCGGACGAACCCGTGGAATCTCCACGTCGATCTTCAACGTTGTCGCTTTCACGACGCCCTTGCCAGCGCATAGTTAAACCTCAGAAATTACATGATGCCTTAATGGTAGGAAATTGCTGGCGTGAATACCATAAAAAGGAGAAATCAGATAATGAAATACATCATTGCAGATAGAGATAGGTGGTATTTCAATTCATTGGCAGGTCATAAAAATGACAACAGAGGCTTTCACCTCTGCTGTTTTTTAGCGGCAAGCTTAATCGAGTTTGACGCCGATACGGTGCGCAACTTCTTCATAGGCTTCAATCAGGCCGCCCAAACTTTGACGGTAGCGGTCTTTATCCATCTTGTTCAGCGTTTCTTTATCCCACAGGCGGCTACCGTCTGGTGAGAACTCATCACCCAGAACAACTTGACCTTTAAATAAACCAAACTCAAGTTTGAAATCGACCAGAATCAGTCCTGCATCGCCAAAAATCTTGCTCAGCACATCGTTAACTTTGTAGCTCAGTGCTTTCATGGTGGCTAAGTTTTCTTCGCTTACCCAGCCAAAAGTACGGCAGTATGATTCATTCACCATCGGATCGTGCATAGCATCGTTTTTCAGGAACAGATCGAACAGTGGTGGATTAAGAGGCGTCCCCTCTTCAATTCCCAAGCGCTTCACCAGCGAGCCTGCGGCACGGTTGCGGATCACGCATTCAACCGGAACCATCTCCAGCTTTTTTACCAGCACTTCAGTATCAGAGAGTAAGCGCTCCATCTGAGTCGGGATCCCCGCCTCTTCCAGTTTGCTCATGATGAAATGGTTAAATTTGTTGTTAACCATGCCTTTACGATCAAACTGCTCAATGCGCTGGCCATCCAGTGCTGATGTATCATTTCGGAACTCAAGAATCAGCAAATCCGGGTTTTCAGTGGTGTACACGGTTTTTGCTTTGCCGCGATACAACTCAGCGAGCTTTTGCATTTTGCTTACTCCATAGGTTTAAGAACATAAAAAATGAAATCAGCGGCTTTAGGTCAAAGCGCATCAATTTAGGGGCATTATACGCCAGCCAAACGATTGCGCATTAAAAAAATGAAATAAAAAAGAGGCCGAAGCCCCTTTTTACATTTCTATGGTTTGTGCGATTACTGGCTAGCTTTTACTTTCGCAAACGCCGCTTGGAACACACTCACCAACGCATCGTTCTGCGACTGACTCAGTGGAGCCCCTTTGCTGTCGAGGAATTGCAGACTGGTACGGTTATCTAAATCGCCGACCTGAATCTTATAATCACCTTCTTTCAGCTCAGGGTCTTTCGCACCCAGATCGTCCCAGCTACTGCTGCTGATCGATTTGTAGGTCACGGAGATTGTACCCTGCGGACGGCTACGGTCGGTCACTTTCATGCCGATATGTTCAAGCGTTGCTGGTAAACGATCCCAAACCGCAGTGTATGGCGCACGCGCGATCAACACCGGTAAGCCCGTATCATCAGCGCCGCTCTGCACGTCAATATCACCCACCTGACGGTTGGCACGTGCGTTAGCCTGATCGGTTTGATATTTATCCAAACCGCTGACAATATCGTTCAGCACAGAAACCGCGTAACGCTGAGTCTGCGAATCCTCAGTGATCGCTGTGTCGCCCTGCTTCAAGCCTAAGGATTTAACCACAACCGCCGTTTGGTAGCCCTGTGGTTGCACAGATACCTGATAACGGCCTTGATACTGTACGTCTTCGTCGCCACGCTGGAAGTTAATCCAATCGGTCGTCAGCGTTTGTCCTGCATCGTTACGGCTGGCAATAGGATAATTTAACCCCTGTACTGCCTGCGCAACCTGAGACCACAGGCTACTTGCTCCCGGCGTGCTCTCAACCAAGACAATCGCTGCGCCATTAACAAACTGGCCACGAGAACCGTTCAGCAGAGCCAATGGCTGCGCCGGTGGTCGAATATCCAACGCTTTGCCTACGTTGCCCTGAGCTGCATTTAAACGCACATCATAAGCACCGTTTTGCACCGGCAGAATCATCCCTGCGGGCGTTTTCAATTCGGACAGCGTAGAAGCATCAAGATAAGCCTCATCGCCGCTCACCTGACGCTTATAGCGCTGATCGGTCGAACATGCAGACAGCATCATCACCAAAGAAATGCCAACGACAGTCGCTACCGCCGACTTTTGTACTAAGTAAGCCATTCAATCTCCCTAAGAGTTACAGCAAGCCGACGTGTTTAAGCGCTTGTTCTACGACAGGGCGAGCCTTATCGCTAATTGGCGTCATTGGTAAACGCATCGTGTCGGTTGCTATGAGTCCCAATACCTTACAGGCCCATTTCACCGGTATCGGGTTTGCTTCTACAAATAACTGTTGATGCAGCGCCATTAAACGCTGATTCAGCTTACGCGCTTTAGCGAAATCGCCTTCAGCAGCAAGCTTACAGAGTTCAGCCATTTCACGCGCAGCGACGTTTGCTGTGACAGAAATAACGCCCTGACCACCCAGTTGCATAAAGTCCAGAGCCGTTGCGTCATCGCCGCTTAGCAAAATAAAGCTATCGTCGTTGACCAGTTCTTGGATCTGACTAACACGACTTAAGTTCCCGGTCGCTTCTTTTACAGCAACAATATTTTTAATCTCTGCCAAACGAGCAATCGTTTCTGGCAGCATATCGCATCCCGTACGCGAAGGTACGTTATACAAAATCTGTGGTAAATCAGTATGTTCAGCGATAGCTTTAAAGTGCTGGAACAAACCTTCCTGCATTGGCTTATTGTAATACGGCGTGACCGTCAGACAACCAACGACGCCCGTATTATTGAAGCGCTCGGTCAAAGCAATCGCTTCCGTGGTAGCATTTGCTCCGGCGCCAGCAATCACAGGGATTCTGCCATCAGCAAGATCCAGCGTCTGTAGCACCACATCGACGTGCTCGTCGTGATTTAGCGTGGCAGATTCGCCGGTGGTTCCTACGGATACAATCGCAGACGTCCCGCTGGCCACATGATAATCAATCAATTTCTTCAAGCTAGCGCGATCGACCTGACCTTTGTCATCCATCGGCGTAACCAGCGCAACAATACTTCCCGTGAACATTGACAGTCCCTCCACAAACAGGTTCCTCATGGTACTTTTGAAAGCGATCGCAAAGCAAGTAAACATCTATGCGCTAACTGCTTGTCGAGGCGTTTTTTTTGTGTTTACCTTGGGACACCACCACAAAGTCAGGAAGAATGCTCTTGCCACAGCCCAATCAACACTATTTAGTCATTACAGCCTTAGGCGCAGATCGCCCCGGTATCGTCAATAACATCACCCGCCATGTAAGCAGCTGCGGGTGCAATATTGAAGATAGCCGTTTGGCAATGTTGGGCGAAGAGTTCACTTTTATCATGCTGCTATCCGGTAGCTGGAATGCCATTACCCTTATTGAATCCACTTTACCGCTTAAGGGCGTGGAGATGGATTTGCTGATCGTGATGAAACGCACAACGTGGCATGAACGCCCAACCATGCCAGCCACCGTGTGGGTGCAGGTTGAAGTCAAAGATTCCCCGCACATCATCGAACGCTTCACTGACTTATTTGATTCGCACCACATGAATATTGCCGAACTGGTTTCTAAAACCCAACTGAGCCAGGACTCGGCGGCGCCAAAATTGTATATTCAAATCACCGCACACAGCCCTGCCAGTCAGGATGCAGAAAGTATTGAGCAAGCTTTTGAGAAGCTCTGTACAGAACTCAGCGCGCAAGGCAGTATAAACGTCGTGAACTATTCCCTGCATGAAGATAAAGACGGAGAGCAGTAATGAGCCCATTGAAAGCCGGTAGCATCGCTCCTAAATTTACCCTGTTAGATCAAGATGGTGAGCAAATCAGCTTGGCCGACTTCCAAGGTCAGAAAGTTTTAGTCTATTTCTATCCAAAAGCCATGACTCCAGGCTGTACCGTTCAAGCCTGTGGACTGCGCGACAACATGGATGAATTGAAAAAACTGGGCGTAGAAGTGCTTGGTATCAGCACGGATAAACCCGAAAAACTTTCCCGCTTTGTAGAAAAAGAAGTCCTTAATTTCACCTTGCTATCTGATGAAGATCACAAAGTGTGCGAAGAGTTTGGCGTGTGGGGTGAAAAATCCTTCATGGGTAAAACCTACGACGGCATCCATCGCATCAGCTTCCTGATTGACGAAGAAGGCAAAGTTCAGCACGTATTCGACGATTTCAAAACCAGCAATCACCACGATATCGTTTTGGACTACGTCAAAAACAACGGGTAATAAACCTTTGCTTTAAAGCTTTAAAGCTTTAAAACGCCAACGCCCTGCATGCAGGGCGTTGTTTTTTCGGGAACGCTAACGACTAATCCGCTTCAGAAATAAACTCGTCAGGCCAAGCGTGGATCACCGCTTTTACCAGCGTCGCCAGTGGGATCGCAAAGAAAACGCCCCAGAATCCCCATAACCCACCAAAGATAATCACCGAAAGAATGATCACTAATGGATGCAGGTTCACCGCTTCAGAGAACAACAGCGGAACAAGCAGATTGCCATCTAACCCTTGAACAACCAGATAAGCGACAAACAACGTCCAGAAATCAGCGCCCAGCCCCCATTGGAACAGCGCCACAATAACCACCGGGATCGTCACCAACACCGCGCCGATATACGGAATCAGTACCGAGAACCCAACCAGCACGGCCAACAGCAAGGCATAGTGCAAATCCACGACCAGAAAGACCAGATAGGTCGCTACGCCCACCACTACCATTTCGAGCACTTTGCCGCGAATATAGTTCGTGATTTGCTGATTCATCTCGATCCAAACCTGTCCGGCCAATCCGCGATCGCGCGGCAGCACCCGCCGAACAGCATTCAGCATTTGCTCTTTGTCTTTGAGCAGGAAAAATACCATCAGCGGCACGAGAATAAGATAAATCGCCAGCGTAAGCAGCCCCACCAACGATGCCAGTGATAATTTCACCACCGACTCTCCCATCACCGCCAACTTGGCGCGGGTATTCTCTACCACCATATCAATAATGCCCGCATCCATCAGCGCCGGATAGCGTCTTGGCAGCGTTGCCGCGAATTCATAAAAACGGGTCACCATTTTCGGCATATCGGCCAACAGGTTGAATCCCTGCTGCCAAACCGCGGGTGCAATGACGAAAACGGACAGTAGAGTAATACCGCCAAATACAATCAGCACGGCAACCACGGCCCATACGCGTGAAAAACCAATCAGCTGAAGTTTATGCGTTGGCCATTCCAACAAATAGGCGAGAACAATCGCCACCAGCAACGGGGCTAAGATCCCATTAAAAAAATAAATGATACAAAAGCCGACGAGCAGGATAGTCAGTAATGCTATTGCCTGTGGATCGGTAAAGCGTCGTCGATACCACTGCATTAACATATCAAGCATGCGGGTCACTCCTTAAGCTGCACAAGCGTACAGTTTTTATCCTTGAAAAGAGCTGGCAAAAAGCCAATAACGTAAAATGATGATTTTGCTGTCATGGCGGCGTGGAGTCGATCCTACTATGATGGCAGAATGAGTGTAATAGAGAGTGGCGTAGTTAAGAAGAACTCTTACAGGCCTTTGCTGTCAAAAATGCCATTGTGGATAACCAAGCCATGCGTTATATCCTAATGATTCGTGTTTCTGCCAAGCAAAACGCCCCACATGGGTACAGATGAAACTGAATGGAACTGTCTCTTATGACTTCTCGGTTTAAAACATCGGTTATCGCGACGATAGTTGCTGGTTTATTGCTGACTGGCTCCATGCCTAGCCAAGCAGATCCAAACGATGACCAACTGCCTGACATTGGTACTACCGCAGGGAACACGCTCAGCATCAATCAAGAGCTGGCGATGGGTGATTTTTACGTACGCCAACTCCGTGCCAGTACGCCGCTTATCAACGATCCCTTATTGATGGAATATATCAACGGATTGGGTATGCGTTTGGTGTCTCATGCCCATTCAGTACGCACGCCGTTTCACTTCTATTTAGTGCGCAATGACGAAATCAACGCCTTCGCCTTCTTCGGCGGCAACGTGGTTTTGCACTCCGCGCTATTCCGCTATACCGATAACGAAAGCCAGTTGGCTTCGGTTATGGCGCATGAAATCTCTCACGTAACACAGCGCCATTTAGCGCGTGCGATGGAAGAGCAACAGCGTACCCAGCCGCTAACATGGGTAGGCGCACTCGGCTCCATCTTGCTTGCGATGGCCAGCCCTCAGGCGGGTATGGCGGCCTTGAGCGGTACTTTAGCCGGTAGCCAGCAAAATATGATCAGCTTCACTCAGCAAAATGAGCAAGAAGCTGACCGCATCGGCCTTCAAGTTCTCCAACGTTCCGGTTTTGATCCCCAAGCAATGCCAAGTTTCCTGCAAAAGCTGTCGGATCAATCACGCTATTCATCGAAGCCCCCTGAAATTTTACTGACTCACCCCCTACCAGACAGCCGCCTGTCCGACACGCGCAACCGCGCAAACCAGATGCCGCCGCATCCCGTTCAGTCATCACAAGACTATTTACTCGCAAAAGTACGTGCGCTAGGTATGTACAGCGGCGGTCAGGATGGAAACACGTTCCTGACTGAAGATATCCTCAAGGCGATGGAAAACGGCAACGTACGTGAACAAACTGCCGCGCGCTATGGCCGAGCTATCTTGTTCAGCCAAGCCAATAAATATGATGACGCGCGCAAAATGCTACAACCGTTGCTCGAAAGTCAGCCAGACAATATCTGGTTTATCGACCTGATGACCGATATCGATTTAGAGCAGAAGAAAGCACCCTCAGCTATCGCTCGTTTGGAGTCAGCGCTGGCTAAAAACCGCAACGAACCCGTATTACAAATTAACTTGGCGAATGCCTACGTTGAAGGCAATCAGCCAGCCAAAGCGTCACGTATTCTTTATCGCTATACCTTTGATCATCCAAACGATCCTAACGGTTGGGATATTCTCGCTCAGGCCAGCGCCGCACAGGGGATCCGTGATGAAGAGCTTTCCGCCCGCGCAGAGAGTTTGGCGCTGGTAGGACAATTGGATCAGGCGATTGGCTTACTCAGCAACGCCAGTGCCCTGATGCCGGTTGGCAGCCTTAAACAGGCGCGCTACGACGCGCGTATCGATCAACTACGCCAGCTACAACAAAGCTTCAAGCAGTATCAACGCGGAGGCCGCTAAGGAAAACCTATGCCACAACACGTCACGATTTATCACAATCCTCGCTGCTCAAAGAGCCGTGAAACACTCGCGCTGATTAAAGAACAAGGTATTGAGCCAACTATCATCCAGTATCTGGAAACGCCGCCCGATGCTGCAACGCTGAAAACGCTGCTGAAAGAACTCGGGTTCACTTCCGCTCGCCAACTGATGCGCCACAAAGAAGATCTGTACAAAGAACTTAATCTTGCTGATGAATCGTTAACTGAAGATCAGCTAATCGATGCCATGATCAATAATCCGAAATTGATCGAGCGCCCAATCGTGGTTAAAGGCAAAAAAGCCCGGATTGGTCGTCCACCAGAGCAGGTCTTAGAGATTCTTTAACGCGAGGTTTTCATATGGAACAGCCCGTCTTAAAAGGCAAACGTGTAGAGCTTCACCCGATGCAGGTTGAACATCGCCAGCCAATTATCGATGCCGCCTCAGACGGGCAGCTGTGGGAAATGACGCTAACGGTCATTCCAAGCCCGCAGTCCATTGATAAATATCTCACACACGCTTTCGAGCAGCGCGAAAACGGCAGTCAAATGCCGTTTGTTATCGTCGATGCCGACAGTCGCAAAGTGGTCGGCTGCACCCGATTTTGGAAAATTGATTCCGCCAACCGGAAACTCGAAATTGGTCATACGTGGCTGAGCCACTCCTTCCAACGTTCTGGCATCAATACCGAAGCCAAATACCTGCTGCTTAGCTATGCGTTTGAAGTGATGAACTGCGTTCGCGTACAGTTCACCACCGATGAAAACAACGCACGCTCCCGCGCGGCTATTTTACGCATTGGCGCTCAGCAAGAAGGCATTATCCGCCACGAACGGATCATGCCCGATGGACGAAAACGCAACTCGGTGCGGTTTAGTATTATTGATGATGAATGGGAAACGGTAAAAGCTGGGCTAGAAGGCAAAATGCTGAATTAGCCGCCAATCATTTGGTCACGTTAGGCATAAATTTTCACTCCAGTTCAGAATGCGCCATTCACGGCGCATCCTCTTAGGCGAAAACAAACAGGCCATAACTATGGCTTAGCTTTCTCCGTATACCACACGAAGTCCGCATTACTTTTGTCTACCTTAACGCCCTCTTCCGCTAGCATCACAACCGTTAACTCCGTCATCGGCGCAATATCTTCAATGTGAAGGGGAACTCCTAGCGCACGATTGGCGTGATAGCCACCGACGATGAGCTGCGCTGGCGTTGGTGCGGCAAGCAAGCTTTCTGCCATACGGCGATCGCGCTGCTGCTGAATAGCCAACATCGCTTCGGCCTGTTTAGGCTCTAATTTACCACCGTGTGACTCTTCGATCGTTTTCGTGATGGCTGCTTGCACCGACGGCTGAGTGCTTAGCGCACCGGTAACCGGAAGTGGATGCTCGTAGAATTTTTTGATTTCGCTGCGATCAAGATTGGCTGACAGCAACGGGTATGGCCCTTGCAGGGCCTCGGTGGCAACGCCGGAGTAGAGATCCCATTTCCACCCTTTCTGCCAAGCTGTTTGTTCTGTAATCTGCTGACCGGTCAACGTTTCCCCTTGCTTGAACCGATCTTTCACCGCGTTCACTTTTTCTTGTTGGTTCGGCGTTATCATTTCCATTAATACGCTGCCCTGCGTGCGCTGGCGCGGAAGTTGCTCAACCAGCCACTGCTCAATTTGATGATGCTGTAAATTATCGTGCTTTTCGCCAACGATGACGCGAGGCTGGGTGCTCAGCTTAGCAAGCAGCTGCTGTGGGGTAAGTTTTTGTCCGGTATGCAGATCGACGATATTGTCTTGCGGTACTGCGCTGATAGTCTGGGCGTGCTGGCCAATTCCGCAGGCGCTCAGCAGGAAAGCCGCCGCCAGTAGTCCAATCTTTTTCATGCCATAACCTTTGAGTCCATTAAGTTTCCATCTAGTTTAAACTTAATGATAATCATTGTCATATGACATTCACCTGCAGCGGCAGGTCAACTAGTCGAGATTGAGGCTCATCACAGAAACCCATTCGCCTGAGACTTCGCGTTTCTCAATTTCTTGCCAGCCCAATTTCTGATACAGACTTTGCTTATCGGGGGTGTAAAGATATAGCTGTTTGATGCCTTTCTCTTGGGCGTGGGCTACACAGGCTTTGGTGAGTGCAGAGCCAACGCCTTTGCCACGGTGTTCCGGAGGCGTAAACACTTCACCTAGCCAGAATTTGCGCTCTGGACGATCGTCCAATTCATGAACAATCACGCTCGCGGTGCCCAGCAGTTGGCCATCCTCAACGTAAGCCACCAGAGTAAACTCTTCACTGTCTGGCTGATTACGCGTGATAAAGCGCTGCTGGATACCTTCCTGCGTGCTCCAACGCGGTAGGCTTGACCATTCCCAATGCAGCAATGCGGCTATTTGCGGGATATAGGGTGAGTTATCGTTAATTTTTGCAATCAACATAGCAATTCCCTCAGCAATTGAAATGCCGTCCGCGGTGCGCAGACGGCATTAGAAAACCCAACAATAACAGCTTTTACAGCGGTTGCGTTTGTGCTTCTACCACGGATAACGCCACCATATTAACGATGCGACGCACAGAGGCAATTGAGGTCAAAATATGCACGGGTTTGCTGACGCCCATTAATACCGGCCCAACGGTCACCCCCTCAGAAGAAGAAACGCGCAACAGGTTATAGCTGATACGTGCAGCCTCCATGTTCGGCATGATCAAAATGTTTGCCGCGCCCTTCAGCGGGCTGTCTGGCATGACATCATTACGAATACTTTCGACCAGCGCGGCATCACCGTGCATTTCGCCGTCGATCTCAAGCTCAGGCGCTGCGGCATTCACTAATTCTAGCGTACGACGCATTTTACGCGCGGCAGGACAGTCTGATGCCCCAAAGCTAGAATGAGATAACAACGCAACTTTCGGCTCAATGCCAAAACGGCGCACCGTCTCCGCCGCCATCAGCGTAATTTCAGCCAGCTGTTCAGCGGTTGGGTCGTCGTTGACGTAGGTATCAGCAATGAAGGTGTTGCCGCTTGGTAGCAACAACGCGTTCATGGCACCCGCTACGTGCGCCCCTTCACGGAAACCAAACACGTTGTGCACCACTTCATAATGCTCGTGGTAATTACCGATAGTGCCGCAAATCATGGCGTCGGCCTCACCGCGTTGCAGCATGATGGCCGCAATCAGAGTCGGATTACCAATCACCGCACGACGCGCCTGCTCTTGGGAAACACCGCGACGCTTCATGATCTCGTAGTATTCACGCCAGTATTCATTGAAGCGCGGGTCGGATTCGTTATTTACGATCTCAAAATCTTTACCCGCTTCAATTTGCAGGCCAAGCTTTTTCAGCCGCATTTCGATAACGTCAGGACGGCCAACCAGAATCGGTGAAGCAATACCCAGCGTAACCAGCTCTTGGGTCGCATGTAACACGCGCTCTTCTTCACCTTCTGCCAGCACCACGCGTTTTTTCTCTTTCTTCGCCTGAGAGAAAATTGGCTTCATAAACAGGTTGGTTTTATAGACGAACTCGGTCAGATGCTCGATGTAAGCATCAAAATCTTCGATTGGCCGCGTCGCTACGCCAGAATCCATCGCTGCTTTAGCCACGGCTGGGGCGATTTTCACAATCAGGCGAGGATCGAAAGGTTTTGGAATAATGTATTCTGGGCCAAACGAGAGATCCTGATCGCCATAGGCGGAAGCCACAACGTCGCTCTGCTCTGCCAATGCTAAATCAGCAATCGCATGCACGCAGGCCAGCTTCATCTCTTCGTTAATGGTGGTTGCGCCAACGTCGAGTGCACCACGGAAAATGAACGGGAAGCACAGAACGTTGTTAACCTGATTTGGGAAGTCGGAACGTCCCGTACAGATGATCGCATCGGGGCGAACAGCCTTAGCCAGCGGAGGTAAAATTTCTGGCTCAGGGTTAGCCAACGCTAAAATCAGCGGATCTCGTGCCATGGTTTTCACCATGTCTTGCGTCATTACGCCTGGCCCCGAGCAGCCGAGGAAAATATCCGCATTAGGGATCGCATCAGCAAGCGAGCGCCAGCCGTTATCTTTGATCGCATAGGCCTGTTTGCTTTCGGCCATATTCTCTTCGCGACCTTGATAAATCACGCCTTTGGAGTCACAGGCCGTGATATTTTCACGCTTCAGCCCTAATGCCACCAGCAGATTTAAACAGGCAATGGCCGACGCGCCCGCGCCAGAAACCACAAGACGCACATCGCTAATCTGTTTTTTCACCACGCGCAAACCGTTAAGCACGGCGGCGGTACAGATAATGGCGGTTCCGTGCTGATCGTCATGGAAGACCGGGATCTTCATGCGCTCGCGCAGTTTCTTCTCAATGTAGAAACACTCGGGCGCTTTGATATCTTCAAGGTTAATACCACCAAAAGTCGGCTCCAGCGCGGCGACCACGTCGATCAGTTTATCAGGGTCGAGCTCATCAACTTCGATATCGAACACATCGATACCCGCAAACTTTTTAAACAAAACGCCTTTGCCTTCCATCACGGGCTTACCCGCCAAGGCACCGATGTTACCCAAACCAAGCACCGCCGTACCGTTAGAGATAACGGCCACTAAGTTTCCACGCGCGGTGTATTTATAGGCAGCAAGCGGATCGGCGGCGATCTCCAAACAGGGGGCCGCTACACCTGGGGAGTAGGCTAAAGCCAAATCACGCTGAGTAGCGAGGGGCTTCGTCGGAACGACCTGAATTTTGCCTGGAATTGGGAACTCGTGGAAATCAAGCGCACTTTGTTTTAATTGTTCGTCCATCGTAGGGTCCTTTTTTTACTTTATTTCATCGGTGTTTAACGCAAAGGAAACCCCACCAGTATAGTGAGCAAAACAACTTAATCTATGAAGCACGCCATAAACAACAAAACAAAAAGTGTTATTTATCGCAACAATTTGCTAATGGCTAGGAAACCAACAGGACATATCAGAAGGGAATACCGAAAGGGTGGCCCATCGTATTCACGCTAGGCCATAAGCAGGTTAATTCATCCAGCCCTGTATTTGGGCGTACTGCAACAGCATGATGGTTTTGCCATCTTTAATCTCGCCGCTCTTAATCATTTCAAGAGCCTGCTGGAAAGGCAGCTCTAAGATTTCAATATCTTCATCTTCAATTCCGCCACCGGCCGCCACTTTTTGGCTGTTAGTGTACGGGGCCGCAAAGAAATGAATAATTTCAGTTACGCCGCCGGGTGACATATAGGCCTCAAAGACTTTAGTCACTTGGCCAACTTCAAAACCGGTTTCTTCCATCGCTTCTCGACGCACGCAATCTTCTGGCGCATCGTTATCCAGCAGGCCCGCAATGGTTTCGATCAACAGACCGTCGCGGTTACCGTTAAGATAGGTTGGAATACGGAACTGACGAATGAGCACAACCGTTTTTTTCTCCACGCTGTACAGCAACAGCGTAGCGCCATTTCCACGGTCATAGACCTCGCGCATTTGGCGCACCGTGCCACCATTATGTCGCGTTAAATCATAGGTATATTGACGCAGGACTGCCCAATGATCGGATAACACCTTGTTGCTGATCATTTCAATTTTCACGCAGTACAACTCCCTTACAGATGCAGGGCTCATAAGATTCGAGCGGAAGAAGCAATGTACGCCAACGAATGTGGGACATCAATGCGCAGGAAGGTGCGAGCCAGTCCATTGGCTTAGCCACGAAAGCATAAGCGAGGGCTGTTTACAGCGATAAAATCTCTTTTACAAATGGAATAGTCAGCTTGCGCTGCGCCGTTATCGACGCATGATCCAGCTGATCCAGCGTCATAAAGAGCGTTCGCATTTCACGATCTAACCGCTTTAATAAGAATCGGCCAACGTCCTCAGGTAGTTCAAAGCCGCGTAGTTTTGAACGCAGCTGTAAAGCCAAGAGTTTATCTTCATCACCGAGCGGCTGGAGTTTATAGATTTGTCCCCAGTCTAGGCGCGAAGCCAGATCGGGCAAATGAAGATTAAGCTGACGAGGTGGGCGATCGCCGGTGATCAGCAATCGGGTACGACCGGTTTCAAGAATGCGATTATAGAGATTGAAAATCGCCATTTCCCACTCAGCTTCTCCGGCGATGCATTCAATATTATCAATGCAAACCAAGGAGAGCTGCTCCATGCCATCTAACACTTCGGGCACAAAGTAGGCACGTTTATCCAAAGGCACATAGCCCACGGCTTCACCGCGCTGAGAAAGCTCTGCACAGGCCGCATGCAACAGATGGCTACGCCCTCCGCCCTCACGCGACCAAAAATAGATATAGGTACCATGCTCCTGCTGCAAAGCGCCCTGCAATGCGGCTAACAGAGAAGAATTCTCTCCCGGATAGAAACTCGCAAAAGTCTCGTCATCAGGCAAATAAAGTGGCAGTGAAAGCTGTGCCGGCGTGTTCAGAAGCACCTCAAACCAAAACAGGCAAAAAAACGCCGCCAGTTTAACACATAAACTGGCGGCTGTTGAGCGAGGATCGTCAGGATCAGATTAACGCGCAGGCGTTTGTTCTTCGTCTGCTTCGTCGAGGATCACTTCTTCACCACGAACCATGCTGATCACTTTGAATAACAGACTCATGGCAATACCAACAATCGTCGCCAGCGCCATACCTTTCAATTCAGCGGCACCAATGTGGATGGTCGCGCCGCTCACGCCAATAATCAAAATAATCGACGTCAGGATCAGGTTCTGCGCTTTGTTGTAGTCCACTTTTGATTCAATCAGCACACGAATACCCGATGCACCGATGACGCCGTACAGCAGCAGAGAGACACCGCCCATCACCGGCACGGGCACCATCTGAATCGCCGCTGCCAGCTTGCCGATACAAGACAGCAGAATAGCCAGAACCGCTGCGCCGCCAATTACCCAGGTGCTATACACTTTGGTAATCGCCATCACGCCGATATTTTCGCCGTAGGTGGTATTTGGCGTTGAGCCGAAGAAACCCGAGAACATGGTTGATAGACCATTCGCAAACATCGAGCGATGCAAACCAGGATCACGCAGCAAATCTTTCTTCACGATATTCGCCGTCACCACCAAATGGCCCACGTGCTCGGCAATTACCACCAGCGCAGCAGGCAGAATGGTCAGGATCGCAAACCACTCAAATTTTGGCGTATAGAAAGTCGGTAACGCAAACCAATGAGCTTCACGGATAGGCGTTAAATCCACCACGCCCATGGCAAATGACAGTGCATACCCTGCCAACACACCGATTAAGATAGGGATAATCGCTAAAAAGCCGCGGAACAGCACCGAGCCCAATACGGTCACCCCTAAAGTCACCATAGAAATGGTGATCGTGGTGGTATCTACCGATGCTCCGCTGGCTGGCAATAAGCCCGCCATATTCGCGGCAACGCCCGCAAGCTCAAGTCCGATAACCGCAACAATCGCCCCCATCGCCGCCGGAGGGAACATCACATCCAGCCAGCCCGTTCCGGCTTTCTTCACAATCAACGCCACCAAGCAGAACAGCGCGCCGCACACAATAAAGCCACCGAGCGCCAGCTCATAGCCTAAAGGTAACAGCAGCATAACCGGTGAAATAAAGGCAAAACTCGATCCCAAATAAGCAGGGATTTTTCCCTTACAGATAAATAAATACAGCAGCGTACCGACGCCGTTGAACAGCAAGACCGTCGCAGGGTTTATCTTGAATAGAATAGGCACCAGAACCGTTGCGCCAAACATGGCGAACAAATGCTGGAAGCTCAACGGAATCGTTTGCAAAAGCGGTGGGCGTTCGCTTACTCCGATGACGCGACGAGTCATGTTTTTTATCCTCTAAGTGATTTTATTGAATAGCCGGGTGTTGTGTTTTTAGCTTGGTCTACCCGCTTTAAGAATGCAGGGTATATACAGACTAATGCTGGTCACTGAAGCATGATTTTAGGGGAAGTACACCGATGGGGTCGTAGCAGCTTTAGCTGCCGACAACTTTGCCAGGAGCAAAGTTGAACAATGCTTCAGCATTGCCCTTTAGGGGGGAACACATGGATGTGTTCCATAACGGCCCCGCGGTGTGCTAGCCCCGTGTATCTCGATCTCTTAAACGATCGGCATTAGGGTATAGACCAAAAAAAAGCCGACTCTCAAGTCGGCTCAATCATTATTTCGTACCAAATATCTTATCGCCCGCATCGCCCAAGCCAGGAATGATGTACCCCTTCTCATTCAAGCCCTGATCGATAGACGCAGTGTACAGCTCAACGTCTGGGTGCACTTTTTCTAACGCCGCAATACCTTCTGGCGCAGCAACCAGTACTAATACTTTAATACTGTGACAGCCTGCTTTTTTCAGCAGATCGATAGTTGCAATCATAGAACCACCGGTTGCTAACATTGGATCAACCACCAGCGCCATACGCTCATCGATGTTTGAAACCAATTTCTGGAAGTAAGGCACAGGCTCCAGAGTTTCTTCGTCGCGGTAAACACCAACAACGCTGATACGTGCGCTTGGAACATGTTCCAGCACGCCTTCCATCATGCCCAAACCTGCGCGCAGGATTGGAACCACGGTGATTTTTTTACCTTTGATCTGATCGACTTCGACTGGACCACACCAACCATCAATTGTTACTTTTTCTGTTTCGAGGTCTGCGGTCGCTTCATAGGTCAGTAAACTCCCGACCTCTGATGCCAGTTCACGAAAACGTTTGGTGCTAATATCGTTCTCGCGCATCAAGCCCAGTTTATGTCTTACGAGCGGGTGTTTTACTTCGACGATCTTCATCATTTCATCTCCCAGGTTGCGGTCAGCGCAAAAAAAAATCGCGAGATTATAACGCCTTTTAAAATCCGCGCCACCGTTAAAATCATGATCCAGATCAGCTTAGATGAGATCTCCACTGTTTACAGGAAAAAATCAGATCCCCTTCACAAGCCGCTCGCAAACGTTTGCCTAGACTGTTAGAATTGCCGCGCTTTTGAATATTTCAGTGTGCGTTCTGTTATCCGATGCAAGTGCAAGCCGCACCGTTACTGAGTTAGCGGTTCCTCTTCACTCCTGATATCAGAACTCATCCTAACCGCCATGGGGATTTTCGCAGTGACCGACAAAACCGCTCTCAGTTATAAAGACGCAGGTGTAGACATTGATGCTGGCAATGCCTTAGTTGATCGCATTAAAGGTGTGGTAAAAGAAACTCGTCGCCCGGAAGTCATGGGTGGTCTGGGTGGATTTGGCGCACTTTGTGCCCTGCCGCAAAAGTATCGCGAACCCATTCTGGTTTCAGGCACCGACGGCGTTGGCACCAAATTACGTCTGGCGATGGATTTAAAACGTCACGACACCATCGGTATTGATTTGGTCGCGATGTGCGTTAATGACTTGGTCGTGCAAGGCGCCGAACCGCTGTTCTTCCTCGATTATTATGCGACCGGAAAATTAGACGTAGACACCGCCGCTAGCGTTATTACCGGCATTGCCGAAGGCTGCAAGCAGTCAGGCTGCGCGCTGGTCGGTGGTGAAACCGCTGAAATGCCGGGGATGTATCACGGCGAAGATTACGACGTTGCAGGCTTCTGCGTTGGCGTGGTTGAAAAGTCCGAAATCATTGACGGCAGCAAGGTTCAAGCGGGCGACGTACTCATCGCGCTGGGCGCAAGCGGTCCACATTCCAACGGCTATTCGCTGGTGCGCAAGATTTTAGAAGTCAGCCATACCGATCCGCTCAAAGAAGAGCTGGATGGCAAACCGCTGGCAGACCATTTACTGGCGCCAACCAAGATCTACGTAAAATCCATTCTTAAGCTGATTGAAGAACACGACATCCATGCGATTGCCCACCTCACCGGCGGCGGTTTCTGGGAGAACATTCCACGCGTGCTGCCAGAAGGCACACAGGCCGTTATCGATGAATCCAGCTGGCAGTGGCCATCGGTCTTTAACTGGCTGCAACAGGCTGGCAACGTCAGCCGACATGAAATGTATCGTACCTTCAACTGCGGCGTTGGCATGATCATCGCGCTGCCTGCTTCAGAGGTGGATGCGGCGATTGCGCTCATGAATGCCCACGGCGAAAAAGCATGGAAAATTGGTGCAATTGCGGCGTCAAATACCGATGAACGCGTTGTGATCAACGCCTAAGCGACTGAGCAAATGAAAAACATCGTCGTTTTAATTTCCGGCAACGGTAGCAACCTACAGGCATTAATTGATGCCTGTAACGATGGGCGCATCCGTGGACGCATCAGTGCGGTGTTCAGCAATAAGGCAAATGCCTATGGACTTGAACGTGCAGCACAGGATGGAATTCCCGCGCACTGTCTAGACCCAAAATCCTATGCCGACCGCGATGCTTTTGATCTGGCGCTAATGCAAGAGATCGACGGATACCAGCCAGATTTAGTGGTTCTAGCGGGCTATATGCGTATTTTATCTCCGCGTTTTGTGCAGCATTATCAGGGCAGGATGCTCAATATCCACCCTTCTCTGCTGCCCAAATATCCGGGATTACACACGCACCAGCAGGCGCTAAACAACGGTGATGAAGAGCATGGTACCTCGGTGCATTTTGTCACCGATGAGCTGGACGGCGGGCCGGTTGTTCTACAGGCCAAAGTTCCGATCTTCGAGCATGACAGCGAAGATGAAATTATTGAGCGTGTTCAGGTGCAAGAGCATTCTATCTATCCGCTGGTTGTCAGCTGGTTTATTGATGGACGCTTAAAAGCCAAAGACGATGCTGCATGGTTAGACGGCGTATGCTTACCTGCGCAAGGGTACGCGCCAGACTAAACCACGCTTCACTGCCGTTATAAACAAAATCCCTAGCCTTGGCTGGGGATTTTTGTATTTGCCGCCTTCAAGCAACTTGAATTATTTTGGGTATAATACAGTCTGTAGTATTCACTACATCGGCTATCCTGCTGAAACTTATGACAGTGAGAGGAATCAACATGTCCAGCGACAACAACGTCAGATTGCGCCCCCTGGAACGGGAAGACTTGACGTTCGTTCATCAACTCGACAATAACGCTAGCATCATGCGCTATTGGTTTGAAGAACCCTATATTGCCTTTGTAGAACTCTCTGAGCTGTATGACAAACACATTCACGATCAGAGCGAACGCCGCTTCGTGGTTGAACACGACGGGGTTAAAATTGGCTTAGTTGAACTGGTTGAGATTGACCATATTCACCGCCGCGCCGAATTTCAAATCATCATCGACCCTGCCCATCAAGGCCACGGTTATGCCAGCAAAGCGGCACAGTTGGCTTTGGATCATGGTTTTTCGGTGCTCAATCTCTACAAACTGTATTTAATCGTCGACAAAGAAAACCAAAAGGCGATTCATATTTACAGCAAGTTAGGATTCAAAATCGAAGGCGAACTGATCCACGAATTCTTTATCAACGGCGAATACCGCAACGCAATCCGTATGTGTATTTTCCAGCCGGATTATTTGGCGAAATATAAATCCCCTACCCCGCCGGTGAATCCGAATTCAATGTAAGGTTGGGGCGCAAAACAAGCCTTTATGTAAGGTTTCGAGCGCTTTGCTTATGAAGCCTTGGTGTAAGATTTCGTCCGCCTATTTATACCGAGCTACATGGGTACATTACTGAAGGCGTACGATGAGGGGCGCCAGCGCGCGCCCCTTCAATCCTCGCGCTTTTATCCGAGACGCCATCTCCGCACCGGGTCGGCATGCGCCATCCCTGGCGCCTCCTCCCCTAACGCTAACATCCTGTTAGCGTTGCTCTTTCTCCCAAAACTTAAACTAAAAAACAGATGTTTTTTTGTCTTTTGGGTTTGACCTTCTCCGGCACGTTACCGGACAGCCGAGTGAATCATGCAGGTTAGAATTCGCCGACAGGGACGTCGGCGAAAGAACGGAGGAGCCAGGATGGCGATTGCCGTTCGTTCCGTTAAGACCGGAATGATGAAATGAGGGCACCCGCGTAGCGGGCTGGAAGGGGGTGCCAAGCCGGGTTGTTAGGGGGCGGCGATTGGCCCCCTAACACGGACGTCTGCACCATGCACAGGTAGAATTCGTAGTTTTAGACGGACGTAACCTTTCACCACGCTTAAGCTATAACGGCGATTGAGCCACCTTGCTCGGATGCCTGCACAATGTATATGTAGGACTCAGTATCTTAGGCGGACGTAACACACCAAATCTATTGCATCTATCACCCATATCTCCCCGTAATATAATCTTCCGTCTTCTTCTGCCTTGGCGAGGTAAACAACGTATCAGTATCGGCGTACTCCACCACTTCCCCCTGATGGATAAACGCAGTGTAATCAGACACGCGAGCCGCCTGCTGCATGTTGTGGGTGACCAGCACCACGCTGTAATTTTCTTTAAGCCCAACTATCAGCTCTTCAATGGTCAACGTAGAAATAGGATCCAGCGCCGACGTCGGTTCATCGAGCAACAATACCTCGGGCTCAATCGCAATCGCGCGCGCAATCACCAAACGCTGCTGCTGGCCGCTGGATAATTTGAAGGCGTTATCGCTCAAGCGCCCTTTCACCTCATGCCAAAGCGCAGCCTGACGCAGCGCCCGCTCTACGGTTTCATCCAGTATCCGTCGATCGCGTATGCCGTTTAAACGCAGGCCATACACCACGTTTTCATAGATCGATTTCGGAAACGGATTGGGCCGTTGGAATACCATTCCGACGCGGCGGCGAAGGGCGGCAACATCAATATCGTCACCGCTCACACGGCTCCCATTGACGCTCACTTCCCCTTCAACGCGGCACTGCTCAACCAAATCGTTCATACGGTTAAAACAGCGCAGCAGCGTTGATTTTCCACAGCCGGAAGGCCCAATCAGCGCCGTAACACGATTCTTTGGCAGTGATAGATTCACGTCAAACAGCACCTGCTTCGTGCCGTAAAACAGATTTAAATTTTTGGTCGCTAATGCCGTTTGCTCTGGCGGCAACTGATGCACATCCAGCAGGGGCAGTATTTCCGGTGCGGTTAAACCCACGGGCAGGACTCCTCAGAAAAAATAACTAGAGCGACAGCGCGCGATATTTCTCACGCAGGTAATGACGAATCGACATCGCGGCCAAATTTAGTCCCACCACCAGCGTCACCAGTAAAAATGCGGTCGCAAAGACCAGAGGACGGGCGGCTTCCACGTTAGGACTTTGCAACGCCCCGTCATAAACCTGAAACCCCAGATGCATAAACTTTCTATCCAGATGCAAATAAGGGAACACGGCATCAATCGGTAATTCAGGTACCGATTTCACCACGCCCACCAGCATCAACGGTGCGGTTTCACCCGCCGCGCGCGCAATGGCCAAGATCAATCCGGTCAGCATCGCGGGTACCGCCAGTGGTAAAACCACCCGCCGCAAGGTTTCCGCCTTGGTTGCGCCTAGCGCCAGCGAACCCTGCCGCAACGACGCAGGAATGCGAGCCAGCCCCTCTTCGGTGGAAACAATCACCACCGGCAACGTCAGCAACGCGAGCGTTAACGATGCCCAAAGCAGCCCAGGGGTTCCGAACGTTGGGTTAGGCAACGCCTCGCTGAAAAACAGCTGATCGATGGAACCACCCAGCACATAAACGAAGAAGCCCAAACCAAAGATCCCATATACAATCGACGGCACGCCCGCCAAGTTGACCACGGCAATACGAATCAAGCGGGTGAACCAGTTTTTACGCGCGTATTCGTGCAGATACACCGCCGCAATCACGCCTAATGGCATCACGATCACCGACATCAGTATCACCATCAGCATGGTGCCAAAAAGCGCCGGAAAAACACCGCCTTCCGTGTTGGATTCGCGTGGATTATCCACCATGAACTTTTTAATCTGTTTCGCCCAGTGTCGAACCTTGTCACCGGTGCTCATCGCATTAGGCATCCATGCATCATGGATTTCATAAACGGGAATTTCTCGCTGAACGCCATTCATATCACGCAGCAGCAAGCTATCGCTTTTTTGGTCATGCTCAAGCGCTTCCAAACGAATCATTAATTGCTGATGCTGACGTTCTAACTCCAGCCGTTCGGCACGAATCTGCGCCTGTAGGCGATCGTTCCACGTCCCATTCATCTCGGCTTGACGCTGACTTAAGCGCATTTTTTCAAACTGTGCGCTGATCGCCGAAAGCTGATGCTGGCGCAAATGCGCAATCTTCTGAGTCAACCCACGCGTGCGCGCAATGCTACTCTGAAGATCGCGCACCACTTGGCGCCCCACCAGCGGTTGACCGTTTTCTAGCAGACCAACCAGATAACCATAGGCGTTCCCGTTGTGCTCGCGTTCAAGCACCAACAGATCCTTCGGTTTCCGCGTATGGCGAATATCCTGCGCCAACAGGGTAACAAAATCTTGGTTTTGCCATTCACGGTTGCCTGTTTTGATGAGATAACGCGGCAGCGTTGTGGGTGCATCCGGCGCAAGCTTGATGCCCGCGTCTAGCAGCTGCTGGCGTGGGATCTGATTTATCGCATAGCGTTCGCCAATAATTCGCTGGCCATTGTTCAGTTCAAATTCATAGACCGAATGTGGCCAGAAATAACGCATTCCCTGCCCTGCCAGCAACACAATCAGCCCCAATAACGCCAATAGGCTGATCGTGACCGCGCCCGCACTTAGCCAAATCCAAGGCCGCCCGCTATGGAACCACCGACGCATGTTTTGCTGATGATTCGGCGCTTGAGCAGTTTGCTGATGACTCATAATCCCTCTCGCTCAGCGCTATAGCGCGTACGCAGTTTTAAGCGCACCGTTTCAGCTAAGGTATTCACCACAAAGGTAAACATAAACAGCACCAGCGCCGTCAAAAACAGCACGCGATAGTGTGCGCTGCCCACCACTGCTTCCGGCATTTCAATCGCAATATTGGCGGCTAGCGCTCGCAGCCCTTGGAACGGCGTGTTATCCAACAGCGGCGTATTCCCTGTCGCCATCAAGACAATCATGGTTTCACCCACGGCGCGCCCAAGGCCAATCATCAGCGCCGAGAAAATCCCCGCGCTGGCGCTTGGCAAAAGCACCCTCACCATGGTTTGCCACTGGGTCGCGCCGAGGGCCAGTGAGCCTTGCTCCAACGAAGCAGGCACGCTGAACAGTGCATCTTCTGCCAGCGAGAAAATGACCGGAACCAATGCAAAACCCAGCGCAATCGCCACCACTAGCGTATTCCGCTGATCGTAACCATCACCTAAACGCTCATGCAGCGGCATTCCCCACAGCAAAATCTCAAGATGTGGAGCCAGCATAAACCACAGCGTCAGTAGCCCTGCGAGCACCGGTAGCAAAAGACAAACATCGAGGCGATAGCCTGAGCGCCGAGCCCACGTAGGGAAAATACGCGTCCACAGCGCGGCGCTGGCCACAATAATCAGAGGAACCAGAATCGGTAGCGCGAGCAATGCTAAAAGATGATTTTCGATAATAGGCGCGAGCCAAATCGCAGCCACTAAACCGATCACCACGGTGGGAAACGCGCCGATCATTTCAATCGCGGGTTTCACCACGCTTCGTTGACGGGGCGACATAAAGCATGCGGTGTACATGGCTCCGGCGACGGCCAACGGCGTTGCAAACAGCAACGCATAAAATGCGGCTTTCAAGGTGCCAAAAATCACTGGCCACAGGCTATATTTGGCCTGATAGTTATCGCTGCCGGAGGTGCTTTGCCACACATAGTCTGGGGCTGGGTGATTCTCAAACCACGTTGGCTTCAACAAGGTTTGCCAACTAATTTCCGGGTAGTCATTACTCAGTGGATACCAAAACGTCCCCTGTGCCGTTTCAGCCAATAACCCTTTCCCCTGCGGATCAAACCAGGCCGTTTTCACGCCAGGCTTAATCGATGCCCGTAACACCGCGTTCTCTCGCAGTGAAGAGTAAATGGCGAGCTCTCCCGTGGGCGCAATCGCGGCAAACACGCGGCGGTACGGTTCGTTAACCATCAGGCTACCGGCTAACGCAGGTTGATAACGACGGATCTGAGTCAGCTCGCGCTCGCCATCGCGTTGCACATCAAACCACTGACCGATCTGCCCTTGGCTGTTTTGTAGCAGAAGCGAACTTGCACCGGGTAAAAGCGCCATCGACACCATTTTTTGCTGATCAAACGTCAGCGTTTTCCCCACGCCCTCGAGCGCCGCATTCAGCGTGAACACCGTAAGGCTAGTTGGGCTCAACACAAACAGGCGACGAGCGTCGGGAGAAAGCAAAACCTGAGTGACCGGCGTATTTACCACGACCGGATGCACCTGCCAGCCCGTTGGCGTAGATTGCCCGAGCAGCAGGCGGCCATCCTGCGCAATGGCGGCAATAACCGGCCGCTTTTGCATCATGCCAAGACTGATTTGGCGTAAAGGCTGGTGTTGAGTATCGAAAACTTCTGGCGTAGCGCCGCGCAGATAGAGCCAGTCAGGCACAAAATGTCCGGTATCGCCCGTTTTTCCCACCGGATGAAACTGTGGGCTGACCAATAGGATTTTGCCATCGGCGGTGGCGAGCGCCGTTGTTGGGAGATCGCCATTCACCGATGCGGCCGCGCTCGGGGCTGACGGGGTGAATTGACGCATCTGTAACGGCTGAGGATCTTTTCCCTGCGGCTGCAAGGCAATAAACATGCCTTTACCATCCGCATCGATACGCCATGCCATTTGATGGGTGGCGTCAACGCCAACGGCAAGCGCCGTCGTATTTTGGGGCCAAAGAAGCGCCTGAGGCTTACCGATGCTCGCCGGTTTAAATAACGGCCACACCGCAACCAGCAGATACACAAAAATCAGCATCAGCATGGCTAACACAACCATTCCACCCGCACTCACGACGTAGCGCGTCAGACGATCTCGCCAAGCTCGGCGCTTATCACGCATTATTAACGCTGGAGTGGTGTGCTGCATGCATATTCCATTCAGAGGCCATCAAAAAGCAGGTAGCATAATATGGCAACATTGTTAACGCCACATTACTGTTTGGTCATTGGACTTTCTCGTCAACTTCTCGCCATAATAAAGGCAGACACTGGGTACTCCCACTTCTATACCCAAAATCATTGAATCGAGCGATACAGATTCAAGCGTGGCGGGTATATCGTCGCCGTTTAGTATTGGAGTCACAATGGGTCAGGAAAAGCTCTATATCGATAAAGAACTGAGTTGGTTGTCATTTAACGAACGTGTTCTACAGGAAGCCGCGGACAAGAGCAATCCGCTCATTGAGCGTATGCGTTTTCTCGGGATCTATTCCAGCAATCTGGATGAGTTCTACAAGGTCCGCTTTGCCGATCTGAAACGCCGCATTCTGATCAGTGAAGAGCAAGGCTCGACGGGCGCCTCACGACATCTCCTCAAAAAGATTCAGGCCAAGGTGCTGAAAACCGATCAGGAGTTCGATTCTTTATATAACGAACTGCTGCTGGAGATGGCGCGTAATCAGATTTTCTTGATCAACGAACGTCAGCTTTCAGAAAACCAGCAAGTATGGCTGCGCCAATATTTTAAAAATCATCTGCGCCAGCACATCACGCCGATCCTGATAAATAATGAAACCGATTTGGTTTCATTCTTAAAAGATGACTATACCTATTTAGCCGTCGAGATTATTCGTGGCCATCAGACAAGCTACGCGCTGTTGGAAATTCCGTCGGATAAAGTCGAACGTTTCATCATTCTGCCGCCGGAAACCCCTCGCCGCCGCAAGCCAATGATTCTGGTTGATAACATTCTGCGATATTGTCTGGATGATATCTTCAAAGGCTTCTTTGATTACGACGCCTTGAACGCCTACTCCATGAAAATGACCCGCGATGCTGAATACGATCTGGTCACGGAGATGGAATCCAGCCTGATGGAACTCATGTCATCAAGCCTAAAACAACGCTTAACCGCTGAGCCGGTGCGCTTTGTCTATCAACGTGACATGCCTGATGAATTGGTCGAATTACTGCGCCAGAAGCTCGGGATCTCCTCCTACGATTCCGTCATCGCAGGCGGGCGCTACCACAATTTCAAAGACTTCATCAAATTCCCTAACGTGGGCAACGCCAACTTAGTGAATAAACCGCTGCCGCGCCTGCGCCATATCTGGTTTGATAAATTCCGCAACGGTTTCGACGCCATTCGCGATCACGACGTGCTGCTCTACTATCCGTATCATACGTTCGAGCACGTGCTTGAGCTGCTGCGCCAGGCGTCCTTCGACCCGAGCGTGCTGGCGATAAAAATTAATATTTACCGCGTGGCTAAAGATTCTCGCATCATCGAATCGATGATTCACGCGGCGCACAACGGTAAAAAAGTCACCGTGGTAGTTGAGCTACAGGCGCGTTTCGACGAAGAAGCCAACATCCACTGGGCGAAGCGTTTAACCGAAGCCGGTGTGCACGTAATTTTCTCGGCTCCAGGTCTGAAAATTCACGCCAAACTGTTCCTGATTTCGCGTAAAGAAGGCGACAACATCGTGCGCTATGCGCATATCGGCACCGGCAACTTCAACGAAAAAACCGCGCGCGTCTATACCGACTACTCGCTGCTCACCGCCGATGCGCGTATCACCAACGAAGTGCGTCGGGTGTTCAACTTCATTGAAAACCCATACCGTCCAGTCAGCTTTGAACACCTGATGGTATCGCCGCAAAACTCGCGCCGTATGCTGTATCAGCTCATCGATCAGGAAATTACCAGCGCACAGGCCGGACTCAGCGCAGGGATCACCCTGAAGCTGAATAACCTCGTAGATAAAGGCTTAGTTGATCGCTTATATACCGCCTCTTCAGCCGGGGTCAAAATCCGCCTGCTGGTGCGTGGCATGTGCTCGCTGGTGCCTAACATCCCGGGCGTTAGCGACAACATTCAGATCACCAGTATCGTCGATCGGTTCTTAGAGCATGCGCGCGTCTATGTATTTGAGAATCATGGCGATCCGCTGGTTTATCTCTCCTCGGCCGACTGGATGACCCGCAACATTGACTATCGTATCGAGGTGGCCGTTTCGCTGCTCGATCCCACGCTGCGCCAGCGCGTGTTAGATCTGCTCGAACTGCAATTCTGTGACACCGTTAAGGCGCGGTATCTTGATAAAGATCTCAGCAACCGTTATGTTCCGCGCGGAAATCGCCGCAAGGTGCGATCTCAGTTAGCGATTTATGATTACCTCAAGGCCCTTGAACAGCCTGATAACCAATAACAATTACAGACTTATAGGCCGCTTATGCCGCTAAATCATTCCAATAATAAACCGCAGGAAATTGCTGCAATCGATCTGGGCTCTAACAGTTTCCACATGGTTATTGCCCGTATCGTGAACGGCGCGCTTCAGGTTCTGGGACGCCTGAAGCAACGAGTCCATCTGGCCGATGGCCTTGATAGCAATAATATGCTCAGCGAAGAAGCCATGGAGCGCGGCATTGCCTGCCTCGCGCTGTTTGCTGAACGTTTACAAGGATTTCCTGAAGAAAACGTCTGTATCGTCGGTACGCACTCACTGCGCCAAGCCGCCAACGCCGAGGAATTTCTCAAGCGGGCAGCGAAAGTGATTCCGTATCCGATTGAGATCATCTCTGGCCACGAAGAGGCGCGACTCATTTTTATGGGCGTGGCGCACACGCAGCCAGAAAAAGGCCGCAAGCTGGTGATCGACATCGGCGGCGGCTCTACTGAAATGGTTATCGGTGAAGACTTTGATCCACTGCTGGTTGAGAGCCGTCGGATGGGCTGCGTGAGTTTCGCGCGCCAATTCTTCCCTAACGGCGAAATCAGCAAAGATAACTTCCAGCGCGCTCGTTTAGCGGCGGCGCAAAAGCTGGAAAATATGGCGTGGCAATATCGCATTCAAGGCTGGCAATCAGCGCTCGGTGCGTCCGGTTCCATCAAAGCCGCTCATGAAGTGTTGATTGCACTGGGTGAAAAAGATGGCCTCATCACGGCGGAGCGCCTTGAACTGCTGCGTCATGAAGTGCTTAAGTACAAGCGTTTCAGCGAATTAGCCTTGCCGGGGCTTTCGGAAGATCGTCAGGCGGTGTTTGTGCCTGGGCTATCAATTCTTTGCGGCGTGTTTGATGCGCTGGCGATCAAACAGCTGCGGCTGTCGGATGGCGCGCTGCGTGAAGGCGTGCTCTACGAGATGGAAGGACGTTTCCGCCATCAGGATATTCGCAGCCGAACCGCGCGCAGCCTTGCGGAACACTACAATATCGATCACGAACAAGCCTATCGCGTGCTCAGTACGGTACAACAGCTTTACGCGCAGTGGATGGCGCAGAACAGCAAACTGGTTCATCCACAGCTAGAGGCGTTGCTCAACTGGGCCGCTATGCTGCATGAGGTGGGTCTGAGCATTAACCACAGCGGCATGCACCGCCACTCAGCCTATATTCTGCAAAACACCAACCTACCGGGGTTTAATCAGGAGCAACAATTGTTGCTGGCGACGCTGGTACGCTTCCATCGCAAAGGGGTGAAGCTGGATGAACTGCCGCGCCTGACGTTGTTCAAGAAAAAGCAGTATATCCCGCTAATCCAAATCCTGCGCTTGGCGGCGTTGCTGAATAATCAACGCCAGTCCACCACTACGCCAGAATCACTGGAGCTTGAAACCAACGGTTTTCATTGGATCCTGCGTTTCCCACAGGGTTATCTGCAACAAAATAACCTCGTGCAGCTCGACGTGGAAAAAGAGCAGTCATACTGGAAAGACGTGGAAGGCTGGAGTTTGCTGGTGGAAGAACAGCTGTAGTCACTACCAATGCCCCTCCTTTGGTTGGGAGGGGCGAAAATCAAATCCCCAACTCCGCCCTCGCCTGTGCAATATCTGCCGCCGATAACGGCATATAACCGTCTTGTGACACCTGTTTTTGGCCCTGTGCCGACAGCACGCTGTCCATAAAGGCGGCGGTTAGCGGTGATAAAGGTTTCCCCGGCGCTTTGTTCACATAGATATACAGATGACGCACTAATGGGTAGCGGCCTTGCACAATATTTTCCGCCGTCGGCTCAATCGCTGGACCGCCAAACTGGCTAACCGCCAGCATATGTACGCCGCTGGCACGAAAACCGATGCTGGCGTAGCCAATGCTATTGAGAGAACCCGCAACCGCCTGCACGACCGATGCCGAACCTGGCAGCTCGTTGACGCGTGGGCTGAAATCACCGTTACACAACACCTGCTGTTTGAAATAACCATAGGTGCCCGACGCTGAGTTTCGCCCATAGAGCGAAATTGCTCGCGACTTCCACTCTCCGCCCAAACCCAGCGCTTTCCATTGGGTAATCGGCGTTGAATCACCACAGCGCAGCGTGCTGGAATAGATGCTGTCTAATTGATTAAAACTGATTTCACGCAGCGGATTGTCTTGATGTACCAGTACCACTAAGGCATCTAAAGCGACCGGCACCGCTAGCGGAGGATAACCATAATGTTGCTCGAAAGCCGCGATTTCCGCCGCTTTCATCGGGCGACTCATCGGGCCTAGCTGAGCAGCGCCCGCAGCCAACGCCGTGGGCGCGCTGGACGAACCCGCCGCCTGAAGTTGCACGTTGACATTAGGGTTACTCTGCGAAAAGTTATTGGCCCACAGCGCCATCAGGTTCACCATCGTATCCGAACCGGCACTGGACAAATTCCCCGACAGCATCGATTGGCCTATGGCCAGCGCGGGTAACGAGATAAAACCACAAACGACGCCAATCAGCGCAGCCTTCCATTGTTTGATTTGACGTCCCTGCATCAGATTTCCTTGCTCGGTAGCCCTTTCTGGCCTTTGTTTTTTTGCGTCATGCTCTCACCTGCCAGTGGCACGATGAGATGCGGCGGCAGTGTAAACACAAAGCGCGTGCCCAAGCCAATTTCACTCATGATGTTGAGCGTGGCTTCATGATGATTCAGCGCGTGTTTGACTATGGCAAGCCCCAAACCGCTGCCGCCGGTTTGACGCGAGCGCGCTTTATCGACCCGATAAAAACGCTCCGTTAAACGCCCCAAATGCTCCGCCGCAATACCGGGCCCATTGTCGCTAACTTCAAACTGCGCCCCTTGGGTGGTTTGCTGCCAGCAGACTTCAATTTTGGTGCCGTCCGGCGTGTGGTTCACCGCGTTATATACCAGATTAGAAACCGCGCTACGCAGCTGATCGTCGTTGCCGAACACTTTGAGTTTATCGTTGATGCGGAAGGTGATTTCATGACGACCGTTGCTCAACGACAGCGCCTCACGCTCCAGCATATGCAGCATCACCGGCACATCAACAATTTCATTCAAGGCAATGGGCGGAGCCGCTTCGATTTTAGAGAGAGTTAATAGCTGTTTCACCAAGCTGTCCATGCGCTTGGTCTGCTCTTGCATGGTCGCCAGCGCCTTTTGCCGCACCGGAGCCGCCATATCGTCATCGTTCATCATCTCGAGATAGCCCTGTAACACGGTCAGCGGCGTACGCAGTTCGTGGCTGACGTTGGCAAAGAAGTTACGTCGCGTGCCCTCTAACTGCCGCGTTTGCGTCACATCACGAGCCACCATCAGCAGTTGGCCTTCGGCATACGGCATCACACGAAATTCAACGAAACGGCCATTATTGAGATGCAGCGTGAGCGGACGGGAAAAATCTTGCGATTGCAGATAATGCGTGAATTCGGGGTAGCGCAGAAGGTTAAGAATATGCTGACCATTATCCTCCGGCCAACGAAAACCGAGCAGGTGTTGCGCCAAGCCATTACACCAGAAAATATTGCCTTCTTCGGTCGTCATAATCACCGCATCGGGCAATGACTCAGCGCCGCTGCGAAAACGTTTAATCAGCAGTGCCAGTTCGCGACGACGGCGTCGATTACGCTGCTGCATCTGATACAGCCCGTAGAACAATGGCTCCCAGCTTCCTCGCCCCGCGGGTGGCGTCATACTCCGATCGACCCATAGCCAGTGCGAAAGGCGCAGCTGGTTATAGAAATGCCAGCCTAAAAGCGCAGACACCGCAGCCAGCAGGAACCACGGCAAATAGCCGATCAGCAGCCCAAGGATCACCGCCGGAATGCAGCAAAACAGCAACTCCAACAGCAGTCTTTTCCACGATAGGCGTTCAAGCACGATGTTGGCTCTTTGTTCTTAACAACATAAACGGATTTAACCGCATAGAAATAGTCGACATAGTGATACCCAAAATCAGTGAGGCCCGACTAAGGGTCCCAATGCATAATCATACCGTTTACTTAAGCTCGATTTTAGGGGGAGTACACCGATGGGGTCGTAGCGGCGCAAGCCGCCTGAGCGACCCGCGGTGTGCTAGACCCGTGTATCCCGATCTTTTAAACAAGCGTCACGGCATATGCATAGCGGGTTAGAAACGCGCCGAAAAACGATACCCCGTCCCACGTACGGTTTGCACCATTTTATCATGCCCGCTCAGCTCCAACGCTTTGCGCAGCCGACGGATATGAACATCCACGGTGCGGTCTTCTACATAAACGTTAGTGCCCCAGACATGATTTAGCAACTGCTCGCGGCTATAAACGCGCTCGGGATGAGTCATGAAAAAATGCAGCAACTTAAACTCAGTCGGTCCCATATCCAGCGGGGCTTCGTTGGCCATCACGCGATGTGACGTCGGATCGAGACTCAGCCCCTGCACTTCGATCACCTCTTCCACCGCCATCGGAGAAATACGGCGCATCACGGCTTTAATTCTGGCCACCAGCTCTTTGGGCGAAAAAGGCTTGGTGATGTAATCATCTGCGCCCACTTCCAAACCGCGCACGCGATCTTCTTCTTCACCGCGAGCGGTCAGCATCATCACAGGAATTTCACGCGTTAACGCCTCGCGCTTCATATGTTTGATGAACTGGATCCCAGAACCGCCCGGCAGCATCCAATCCAGCAGCACTAAATCAGGATAAGGCTCAGAAAGCGAGTTCACCGCGCTGTCATAATCTTCGGCTTCAACCGGTTGGTAGCCGTTTTGCTCTAAAACAAAACACACCATTTCACGAATTGGCGCTTCATCTTCTACTACCAATATGCGTCTGGCCATTGTTAATCCTGCTTAAGTTTGGTTGCGGGCGCCATTATGCGTCAGATTTATGACAGATTTATGAAAAAAAACAATATGCCAAGCATCACTGTAATAAATGGTTTTGTAAACCCAGACTGATTATGGCCTCAGTGCCGGACATAGGTTCACCTCCCTCATAGATTGCGTATAATCGATTTCATTCTCCGTCGTGGCTCACGCTACGCTCAGCAAGGACAGCAGGACTCGCATGCGTCTTATCCATACTTCAGACTGGCACCTTGGTCAGCATTTTTATACCAAAAGCCGTAGCGCTGAACATCAGGCCTTTCTGCGCTGGCTCATTGAACAAGCATCGGCGCATCAGGTCGATGCCATTATTGTGGCGGGTGACGTGTTTGATACCGGTTCACCGCCGAGCTACGCGCGCGAACTGTATAACCGCTTCGTGGTGGAATTACAGGCAACGGGCTGCCAGTTAGTGGTGTTAGGTGGCAACCATGACTCCGTCGCCACGCTGAATGAATCTCGCGCTTTGCTGGCCTGCTTGAACACACAGGTTATCGCCAGCAGCGCGGGCGATTTACAACAGCAGGTATTACCGCTTAAACAACGCGACGGTTCCGTCGGCGCGATTCTGTGCGCGGTGCCTTATCTGCGCCCACGAGATATCCAAACCAGCCTGGCGGGGCAATCTGCCGCAGAAAAACAAAACGCGCTACAGCAGGCTATCGCGGCACATTACCAGTCGTTGTACGATCTGGCCGTTGCCGAACGCGACGCCTTAGGTGGAAATCTGCCGATTATTGCCACCGGACATCTCACCACTATCGGTGCCAGCACGTCTGACTCAGTGCGTGATATCTATATTGGTTCACTCGATGCGTTCCCGGCCTCCGCGTTTCCTCCTGCCGATTACATTGCACTGGGCCATATCCATCGTCCGCAGCGAGTGACCAGCAGCGAGCATATTCGCTACAGCGGCTCGCCGATCCCCCTTAGCTTCGATGAACTGGGCAGCGAGAAAAGCATCTGCTTAGTGGATTTCTCTGGTGCTACGCTGGACAAAGTGACGCTCTTGCCGGTTCCCCAATTTCAGCCAATGCAGCTCATCAAAGGCAGCATTGAGCAAATCGAGCAACAACTCGCCGCCTTTAAACCCATCAAGGCGGATCATAGTGAGAGCGAAAAACCGGTCTGGCTAGATATTGAAATCAGCAGCAGCGCCTATTTAAACGATCTGCAACGTCGGATCCAGCAGCAGGCAGAAAGCCTTCCCGTTGAGGTGATTTTGCTGCGCCGCAGTAAAGAACAACGCTTAAGCGCCCTCACGCGCCAAGACAAAGAAACGCTGAGCGAGCTGAGCGTTAGCGATGTGTTTGAACGCCGTTTGGCACAGGAAGAAACCGACGATGACGCGCTACTCGCACAGCAATCACGCATTCGAAATCAATTCCATCAGGTGTTGGATGAACTGGTGTTAGCGCAACAGCAAGACGACACTCGCGAGGAGAATGGCGCATGAAAATCCTCAGCCTACGGTTAAAAAATATCAACTCGCTCAAGGGCGAATGGAAGATCGATTTCACCCGTGAAGACTTTGCCAATAACGGCTTATTTGCCATCACCGGCCCAACCGGCGCAGGGAAAACGACGCTGCTCGACGCACTCTGTTTGGCGCTGTATCACCAAACGCCGCGCTTGAAAGTGTCGCCAACGCAAAATGAGCTGATGACACGCGGCACCGCCGAATCGTTGGCCGAAGTTGAATTCGAAGTGAAAGGCGTCGGCTATCGCGCCTTCTGGAGCCAGCGCCGCGCCAATAACAAGCCAGATGGCAATTTACAAACACCAAAGGTAGAGCTTGCACATATCGCCGATGGTGAAATCATCACCGACAAAATCCAAACCAAGCTGCATAAAATTGCCGATATTACCGGTTTAGATTTTGGCCGTTTCACCAAGTCGATGATGCTGTCACAGGGCCAGTTCGCCGCCTTCCTCAACGCCGATCCGGCCGAGCGGGCTGAATTACTGGAAGAACTCACCGGCACCGAAATTTATGGTCAGCTATCCGAGCAAATATTCCAGCGTTTCAAACAGGCAAAAATCGATCTTGATACCCTGCATGAACGCGCCGCAGGCGTAGAGCTGCTCAGCGAAGAAGCGCTTAACCAGCTTTCCGAGCGTTTGTCTGAATTACAACGTGAAGAGCAGCAGCAAACGTCTTTGCGTCAAACGCTGATGACCGATCTCCATTGGCTGCAAAAAAGTCAGGAGCTCAGCCAAAACCGAGAACAGTGCACTCAGCGCGTTACCGTGGCATCGCAACAATGGCAGACCGCCCAGCCAGAAGTTTTACGCCTTGAACGCAGTGAACCAGCTGAAAAACTGCGTCCTCTATTATTCACGTTACGCCAGACACGCGCTGATTTAGCATCAACAACTCAAAGCCAGCAACAGCGTGAGCAGCAGCGCCAACAGCTGACTTCGCAGCTAGCGTTACTGCAAACTGCGTCATCACAAGCGCTGCATGCCAAACAGCAACACCAGCAGCAACGTACCGCCACGGAAACGCTGATCAACCAACACGTGGTGCCACTTGATTCGCGGCTGACGCAGATCCGCGAAGACCTGTTAGCTCAGCAGCAAAAACTCACGCAAATCAGTGAAGAAAAGCAGAAACAAGAAACTGCGCTGAAGCAAAACCGAGAAAAGTTGCACGCTCAGCAGCAGGAAATCAGCCAGCTTCAGCAACAGTTGGCAGACACGGCTCAACACGCGGAATGGAATAATCACTTAGGCCGTTGGAAAAGCCAGTTCGAGCAATCTGCCGAACACTGCCAAAGCTTAAACGAACTGCGTAAACGCATTGCCGATGCAGAAAAAAACATCGCCACCGAAACCGAAAAACTCACGGTTCTGCAACAGGCAGGCGCCCTGCTCAATCAGCGTTTAGCTCAACAGCAAAAAATCTGCGCCGAAACGGAATTACAGCATCAGCAGTTGGAGCAGAAACACAGTTCAGCGCAGTTAGAAGCACAGCGTGAAAAATTACACCGCGGGCAACCTGCACGCCAAATTTTGATACAAATCAGTCCACTGTTCGAAAAATCCTCACTGCGACAGAAACAACTGCACGCGCAAAGTACGCAACGCACG
This sequence comes from Hafnia sp. CBA7124, assembly GCF_002355555.1. Classification (NCBI taxonomy): domain Bacteria; kingdom Pseudomonadati; phylum Pseudomonadota; class Gammaproteobacteria; order Enterobacterales; family Hafniaceae; genus Hafnia; species Hafnia sp. CBA7124. The sequence goes on from NZ_AP017469.1 coordinate 3,190,654, forward strand.
CAGGAACTGCTCGCGCTTGAACAGCTTTTAGCCGCCAAACGCTTAGCCTATAAAGAGAAACGTCAGCATCTGAACGATCTGGAAAAGCAGATCGACCTACAACGTCGAGTGATCGGACTAGAGCAAGAGCGCGCGCGTTTAGTGGCTGGCGATCCCTGCCCGCTCTGCGGATCGCGGGAGCATCCGGCGGTTAAAACCTACCAAACACCGGCACTTTCAGACACCGAGCAGCGCCGCGATGCGCTACGCATTGAAGTTGAAAACCTCAGTCGCGAAGGCAGCGAGCTGGGGGAGCGCCACAAGCTGATGCTGCAAACCCAAAATCAGCAACAGCAAGAAATCCAAGCCGTTGAAGCTGAAGTCATGCAGTATCAGCAGCGCTGGGCTCAGGCCACAGCGGCGCTCGAACTCAGCTTAGCGATTGATGACCGTGAGGGGCTGGAAAGCTATCTCAACGAAATCAATCAGCAAGAAGAAATGCTGCAAAACACGCTGCGCCAGCGAGAGATGTTGAGCAAAAACTGGCAGCAGGCGAAAGATGCGCTGAACAGCATTCAGCAAGAAGCGAACCAAACGCTACAGCAAATCAGCCTGTTGGAATTGAGCACTCAAACACAGAGCAAACAGCTCAACGATTGGCACGAGGACTACGGTAAACAGTTAGCGCAGCAGCAGCAACGTGACATCGCCCTCACCGATGAACTGCATAAACTGCAGTTAACTGCGCCTGTCTCTGGAAACGAAGCCGAATGGCTGGAACAGCGCAGCAACGAGTTTACGCTCTGGCAGCAGCGCCAAAACCACAGCCAAAAACTGGCGCTAGAAAACACGCGCCTGATGGCGGAAGAGCACAGCCTAAGCCAAACCTGTACCGCACTGGAAACACAGTGGCAAACACAGCATCAGCTTTGTTCTGAGCTTGAAACCCGCCTGAAACAGATGCAGGCCGAACGCCAAAGCCTTCTCGATGGACGCAGCGTAGACGAGGTACGTCGTTCATTAATTGAAGCTGAACAGCAGGTTGAAAACCAACTTCAGCAAGCGCAGCAGGCTGAAAACCAGATACGACAACAGCTCGATAAACTGGGCGGTGAGCTCGAAAGCGCTCAGCAACAGCGCCTGTTGTTGGAACAACGGCTCAGTCAGCAGCAAACTGAATTCGAGCAGGCCCTCGCCAACAGCCAATTTACTGATGAAGATACGCTGATTGCCGCGCTGTTAGACGAAAATGAACTCAAACGGCTGATTGCGCTGCGAGAGCAATGCAAAAACCAACTCTCGCAGGCACACGCCTTCTTGCTGCAGGCCGAAAGCGAACTCGCCCAGTGGATGACGCAACGCCCTGAAAACCTTGATATCAATGCCACGCTAGAAAATCTCAATCAACAACTGGCTACGCTAGCTGAGCAGCTACGCGAAAACAGCGTGCAACAGGGGCAAATTCAGCAACAGATCCGCAGCGACGCCGAGCGAAAACAGGGGCAGCAAAGCCTATTTGCGCGTATTGAACAGAGCAGGCAAGAGTATGAAGACTGGAGCTATCTCAACCAGCTGATTGGCTCGAGCAGCGGCGATAAATTCAGAAAGTTTGCGCAGGGTTTAACATTGGATCATCTGGTCTATTTGGCTAACCAACAGCTTGCCCGCCTGCATGGTCGCTATTTGCTGCAACGCAAAACCAGCGACGCGCTGGAGTTAGAAGTGGTCGATACATGGCAAGCCGATGCGGTACGCGATACGCGCACCTTATCCGGTGGCGAAAGCTTCTTGGTGAGTTTGGCGCTGGCGCTGGCACTATCCGATCTGGTCAGCCATAAAACCAGCATTGACTCGCTGTTCCTTGACGAAGGTTTTGGCACGCTGGACGCAGAAACGCTTGATACCGCGCTTGATGCCCTCGATACGCTCAACGCAACCGGCAAAATGATTGGCGTCATCAGCCACGTTGAAGCCATGAAAGAACGCATACCGGTACAGATAAAAGTGAAGAAGGTGAATGGGCTAGGGATCAGCCGTTTGGAAGCGCAGTATGCGGTGGGGAGTGGGGAATAAAATATCCCCTATTCTTTATATTTTAATCAGCTCCGTTTTTGCGAGAGGATGAAGTTCTAATGAACTTCATCCTCTCGGAATGTCAGTCGGAGCGGTATTTCATGCCATTCGTTCAATTTTTCTAAACGCATGGTTATCAATAAGTTGATTATTTTAACGGTTTCGCATTGGTACAATCCTTTAGGTCTTTTAGGTGGAGCAACTTAAATTGAGCCAATTGGGATTAGAATATGAAAAGAGAAAAATGTGTTATCCAAAGTTTTCCTGCTGTAATAGATTGGATTAATCAAAATATCCACCAAGGAATCAATGCGTCCGACGTGATAAAAATATCTGGGTATTCGCGCTCTTATTTTTTACGTGAATTTCAATTACACCACGGCGTTAGCGTTTCATCCTTCATCAAAACGACACGGTTAAAAGCATCTGCACAAAAGCTTATATCTACTGAGTTAAAAATTTTCGAAGTTGCACAGGAAATGGGATTTCCCAGCCAGAGTACCTTCTGTCAGATATTTAAAGGCTATTTTAATATGTCGCCAACAGAATTCCGCTATCGTTCAATGCGGCCGACAATGCTATAAAAGGTAATGCAATAAAAGATAATGCAATGAAATAAGCTATCACCATTATTCTGGCATAAGTTTTTATATTTTTACGCCAAGGTAAACCATGTTTAAAAACTTAGTAGCATTGCTAAATATGAAAGAAGATTTTTATCATAACTAAAGAATAGGAAAGGGATAACGTTTACTAGAGCAAAACACCAATCGTTATCCCCCATTGGATAGGAGTTTTCTACCACTGAACGCCTATCCCATACTGATAAACCCAGTACATCGCCCCAATCGTGACAGCTAAATTCACGATCACCGTGATAATAAAATAGGTTTTAAACGGTTGTTTTTGCGTCTTATGGCGGAAAATTTGCTGACCTAAAATTGCGCCTACCCAGCCGCCGATCAGGCCAAAGAATAACAATGTTATCTCAGGGACTCGCTGCCACGATTTCACGGCGGCTAATTTATCAATGCCATAAATAATCAGCGTTAGCGCATTGAGCAACAGGCACCACATCACAAACGGATGCAGAGAAAACAGACTACCAATGGCTGCCAGTGCGAGAAACAGATAACAAAAACGATTAAGATTCATGCAATAAACCGATTGAAAAGAATTAAGAAACCGCGCGTATAGTGGCCCTCGACGCAGCATGATGCAATGTTATCACCTCTGAAAAAATACGCTAACGTAATGCGAGAGAGCTCACACTTCATTATCAGTGCTACAAATATCCAGTAAATGCATTCTTTGTCCCATAACATCCCCTCATTTTTAAACGCCATACTCCTTTCATGATTTCATGCTACGTATAGCAGCAAGCAACGTAGCGCGATTGGTTTCCCTTCCTGACTCAGAGGTCGTTATGACTAAAAAATTTATCGCTGTTTGTGCATGTCCAATGGGATTAGCTCATACGTTTATGGCCGCTCAGGCGCTTGAAGATGCCGCAAAAGCGGCTGGTTATGACCAGATTAAAATTGAGACTCAGGGTGCAGACGGCATCGAAAATCGCTTAACCGCACAGGATATCGCGGAGGCCGACATCATTATTCATTCGGTTGCCATCACGCCTGAAGATAACGAACGCTTTGAAAGCCGCGACGTATATGAAATCACTCTGCAAGACGCCATTAAAAATGCGGATGGGATCCTGCGTGAAATTGAAGAGATGATTCAATCCGAACAATAAGAAACGCGGTTGTTTTTCAATCAATTCATCAGGGAGATATACCTATGGCTATTAAGAAAAGGAGCGCAGTGAACCCTTCGTCTGGCGGCGAAGCAACGCTGACTAAAAATCCCAATGCGATGCCAGCGGCAAAACCCAGTATGTGGGGCGATCTACCACAGCATGTGATGTCTGGTATTTCACGCATGGTGCCGACGCTTATCATGGGCGGCGTCATCTTGGCCTTCTCACAGCTTATTGCCTATGCGTGGCTGAAAGTGCCTCCTGAGATGGGCATTATGGAGGCCATCAACACCGGGAAATACGTTGGTTTCAATCTCTCCTTGATGAAGTTTGCTTATTTGTCGCAGTCGTTTGGTGGAATTCTATTTAGCTTCGCCATCCCAATGTTTGCCGCATTTGTCGCCAACTCGATCGGAGGAAAGCTGGCGTTCCCTGCGGGGTTTATTGGCGGATTAATCGCAACTCAGCCAACCCCTGAATTAACATGGGATTTAAGCAAGCTACAGTGGGTCACCAACTCACCGGTTCCTTCAACGTTTATTGGCGCACTCATCATCGCCATTGCCGCCGGTTATTTAGTGAAATGGATGAATGCCAAAATCCAATTACCTGCTTATTTGCTGGCATTTAAAACCACCTTCTTATTACCTATTCTGTCGGCCGTTTTTGTCATGCTGGCCATGTATTACGTTATTACGCCGTTTGGCGGTTGGGTGAATGCCGGTATTCGCGTCATGTTACAGGCGGCGGGAGATAAAGGCGTGCTGATGTATGCCGTGGGGATTTCCGCCACCACCGCTATTGACCTCGGCGGGCCAATTAATAAAGCGGCAGGTTTTATCGCTTTTAGCTTCACCAGCGATCACGTTCTGCCTATCACCGCACGCGCTATTGCGATTGTGATCCCTCCTATCGGTTTAGGGTTGGCAACGCTCATTGACCATCGCCTCACTGGCCGCCGCTTATTTAGCAGCCAACTGTATCCTCAGGGAAAAACAGCGATGTTCCTCGCCTTTATGGGGATTAGTGAAGGTGCCATTCCATTCCTGCTCGAAAGCCCGCTAGCCTCTATTCCGGCCTACATGACGGGCGCTATCGTAGGCTCAACCACCGCCGTCGCATTAGGCGCCGTGCAATGGTTCCCTGAATCAGCGATATGGGCGTGGCCTTTAGTCACCAATTTAGGGGCTTATATGTTTGGCATTGCGTTAGGTGCCGTCGTGACTGCACTGATTACCGTATTTATTCGCAATATCCTGTTCAAAAAAGGCAAATTGCACATTGAGGTGATGTCTTAACTGATAACGGTGCTGCCTCCGCCACAAACGGTGGCAGCAAGTATGACCCGCCGGTCTTATCATGATATTTAAGCGAGTGTCTCATGTATAAATCGCCCTCTTCAGCGCTCACCGCCTGTCAAATATGGCTAGCCAAGCGCAACTTAGACGCCGTTATTATTAACGCCAAGCAGAATAAATTTAGCCATACAGGATTACTTAGCGCCTCGGGATACCTCTTTATCACCCGCACCAGCCAGCATATTTTGGTCGACTCTCGTTATTATCATGAGCTATCCGCAAAGGCAGATAGCTATCAGTTGCACATGACAGATACACAGCACCCTGCTTCGGCCATCATCAATCAAATCATTGCACAGGAAAAACTCGCTTGCGTTGGGTTTGAAGCCGAGCATCTGAGCTACAGCCAAAGTCTGTCTCTCATCGAAAAAATTAACGCTGAGATGAGCCCCATTTGTCTCGATGAACTGCGCCAAATAAAAACGCCATCCGAGATCGATACCATCAAATCGGCATGTTTAATTGCCGACTGCGCCTGTGCGCACATTCGCCAATATATTCGCCCCGGCATGACGGAACATCAGATCGCCAACGAGCTTGAGTGGTTCATGAAAAACGAAGGTGCGGAGAAGACGTCATTCGATACCATCGTTGCCAGCGGAGTACGCGGAGCCATGCCTCATGCCAAAGCCTCACAGAAAGCCGTTGAGGCCGGAGAGTTCATTACGCTCGATTTCGGTGCTCAATATCAGGGGTATTGTTCAGACATGACCCGCACTTTTTTGGTTGAGGGTAACGGCGATAACTCGCCACAAGAGCACCCGCTTTATGCCATTTATCAGGTGGTGTTGCAGGCTCAACTCGCTGCCATCGCCGCTATTCGACCCGGCGTACGCTGTTGTGATATCGACAGCGTGGCGCGTTCTATCATTTCAGCCGCAGGCTATGGCGATTTCTTTGGCCACAATACCGGCCATGCCATTGGTATTGATGTGCATGAAAACCCGCGTTTTTCCCCGACAGACACCACCGTGCTACAGGCTGGTATGCTGCTGACCGTGGAGCCAGGCATTTACCTGCCCGAACCGGGCGGCGTGCGCATTGAAGACGTGGTATTGGTCACCGAAAACGGCTGCGAAGTTTTATACCAAATGCCCAAACAATTGCTGACCACCGGCGGGGATATCCAATGAATATCGACCTATTACAGGCTCTCTGCGAGGCCGATGCCATCGCCTCTTCCGAACAGGAGGTTCGCGATATTCTCTTACAGCACGCGAGCCTATGCGGCAAAAAGGTTTCTTTTGATGGGCTAGGCTCAACGCTGATTCAGCTCAACCAGTCCTCAGGGCCTAAGATTATGATTTGCGCCCATATGGATGAAGTAGGTTTTATGGTGCGTAGCATCACTCGCGAAGGTGCCGTTGAGGTTATCCCCATTGGTAACGTGCGCATATTAGCCCGTTTCATGCAGCCTGTGCGCATTACCACGCAGCACGGCAAGAAAATCCACGGGTTGCTGGACGCTGAGCTGCACGGCGCTGAAGCGCGTAATTTGTGCGTAGATATTGGTGCCACCTCGGCGGAAGAAGTGAATCAGTGCGGAGTTCGCATTGGCGATCGCGTTACCTACGCCAGCGACTTTAAAGTTCTCTCTCCGGAATCGCGCATCATGGGAAAAGCCTTTGATGACAGACTCGGCTGTTTCTTGCTGATTGAATTAATGTACGCCCTGCGCAACGTTGAATTAGATGCCGAAATTTGGCTAGTTGCCTCTTCCAGCGAAGAGGTGGGGATGCGCGGGGGTAAAACCGCAGCACACATGATTCAACCTGATTTGGCCTTAATCCTCGATACCGCATGTTGGTCAAAAAACTTTGATTACGGAGCCGCTAATCATCGGCAGATTGGGCAAGGGCCGATGCTGGTGATGTATGACAAAACGCTCATTCCCTCCCCTCGCCTGCTGAACTTTATTCAAGACACCGCGCAACAACATTCCATTCCATTGCAGACCGATATGTTCAGCAACGGCGGTACCGATGGCGGCAGCGTACACCTTTGCGGAAACGGTATTCCAACTGCGGTACTGGGCGCGCCAACGCGGCACGGCCATTGCGCCGCATCAATTGCGGATTTGCGGGATATCGAACACACCAAGCAGCTTCTCGTTGCCGTCATCCAGCAACTGAACGCCGACACACTCCATCATCTAACGGACTTTTCGCAGTAGCGCGAGTTTAGAAAAGGATTCATGCCATGCTAAAGATAGAATTTCTCTGCCCTCTGCCAAACGGCTTACATGCCCGCCCCGCCTATGAGCTCAAAGGCCAGTGCGGTCTATTTGACAGTGAGATTATCTTTATTAACCAGCGCTCCAATCACCGCGCCGACGCGAAAAGTTCCCTCGCGCTTATCAGCACCGGAACATTGTTCAACGACGCTTGCCTGCTCGAAATCCACGGGCACGATGAGGAAAAAGCCTACCGCGCATTAGACACCTACATTAAACAGAGTTTTGCCGACAGCGACAGTGAAATTGAACCTCTGCCCGTAGCCACCACGCGCCCTATTCCACGATCGCTTTCTCGCTTTCAGCCTAGCCTGATCCACGGCTGTGGGCTATCCAGCGGCATCGGACATGGCGCGCTGTTGATCTACCGTCACGCTAATATCGACATCTATAAATCTCAACCGGCCAACGTGCAGGACCCACTCCTGCTTGAGCATAGCCTGATTGCGCTTGCCGAGCAGCTTAACCACCAGTTGACCAGCCTAAAAGGGCAAAGTAAAACCATTATCAATGCCCATCTCTCGCTGATTCAGGACAAAGAATTTAGCCAAAATATTTTGCGTCATCTGAACCAGAGAAAGTGCAGCCTGGCGACCGCAGCCATTGAAAGCATGGAAGAGGTGTGTGGCAAATTAGCCATGTCAGCAAGCGAATATCTGCGCGAGCGCGTGCAAGACATCAGAGATATTACCGCGCAGCTGCTGCAAGTTGCCTATCCCAACGTTAATTTGGGCGCTCCTCTGGTTTTGCATAAACCGACGATTATTGCCGCCGAAGATATCACGCCGAGTCAATTTTTAAGCTTAGACAAACAGCTTCTGGCAGGGATGGTGTTAACGCAAACCGGACGCACCTCGCATACGCTCATTTTAGCGCGCTCATTGGGTATCCCCGTGCTTTCGGGGATCGAACTCTCGGCCTTACAGCACTTGGATGATAAAACCGTCTTTATCGATGCGCAAACCGGTATTCTGGTTATTGAACCCAACGAAGACGTCAGTGGCTATTTCTCCGTAGCACTCGAGCTGGAACAACAAAACCGTGCGCGTCAGCTGAATATGGCAGATCTTCCCGCGGTCACGCAGGATGGGCGCTGCATTGAAATAGGTGCCAACATCGGTACCGCGCAAGAAGCCCCCGCCGCGTTTAGCCAAGGCGCGGAAGGCATTGGCCTATTTCGCACCGAAATGCTGTTTATGGATCGCGACAAAGCGCCCGATGAACAAGAACAGTTTGAAGCCTATCAGCAGGTGCTGATGAATGCTGGCAACCATCCCGTGATTTTTCGCACCATGGATATCGGCGGCGACAAAAAAATCAGCTATCTGAATATCCCTCAAGAAGAAAATCCGTTTCTTGGCTATCGCGCGGTGCGCATTTATCCCGAGTTTACCGAGCTATTTACCCTTCAGCTACGCGCCATACTTCGTGCCGCAACCACGGGGTATGCGCGTTTAATGATCCCAATGGTACACACGCTCGATGAAATTCTGTGGGTGAAGCAGCAAATTGCCTCGGCTCAGCGTTCGCTGAAAGCAGAAGGTTTACGATATGCCGAAACCCTAGAGCTCGGCATTATGGTTGAAGTCCCCTCGGTGTGCTTTATCATCGACCACTTCTGCGATGAGGTGGATTTCTTTAGCATCGGTTCCAACGATATGACGCAATATCTGTATGCTGTCGATCGCAATAACCAGCGCGTTGCGCACCTTTATAATCCGATTACCCCTTCGTTTCTGCGTATGCTGCGCCAGATTATCGACGTTGCGCATCGACGTGAACGCTGGGTGGGGCTGTGCGGTGAACTCGGAGGCGAGCCTCGCTATTTGCCTCTGCTCATTGGTCTAGGTTTAGACGAGCTGAGCATGAGCGGCGCTCGCATTCCGGCCATTAAAGAATTGGCGAGAAAACTGACTGCCGAAGAGTGCGTTACGCTGGCCAATCGCGCCTGTGAGTGTAAATCGGCTAACGATATTGAAGCGTTACTGGATACGCAGGCGATTCCCGCTGAACAGAAACCGTTGCTGGCGCTAGAGAATATTATCGTTCCCGCTCACCTAACGAATAAAGAGCAGGTGATTCAATATCTGTGCGGCAACTTAGCTATTCAAGATCGTACCGATCACCCTACCGAGCTAGAAGAGGATGTCTGGCAGCGTGAGGATATTGTCACCACCGGTGTCGGCTTTGGCTTTGCGATCCCGCACACCAAATCGACTCATATTAAACACTCCAGTATCAGCATTGCTCGGCTTGAAAAGGTTATTGATTGGCAATCCGAAATGGGGGAAGTCGATTTCGTTATTATGTTGACCCTCGGCGCACAAGACAGCGTTAGCCACGTCAAAGTCTTTTCCCAGCTCGCGCGCAAATTGGTGAAGAAAGAGTTTCGTGAAGCGATGCGTTCAGCGCCGGATGCTGAGGCCATTCTCTCATTGCTACAAAGCGAATTAACCTTTTAACTCGATAAGAAACGCTCTCGGTATTCCGAGGGCGTTACCTCAAACTGCCGCTTAAACAAGCGGCAAAAATAGCTCGCGTCGCTATAACCACAGCGCTGGGCAACTTCATTCACGTTCAAATGGTATTTTTGCAAGATCATCTTGGCTTTACCCAACCGCACCCAATGCAGATAATCAATAAAGCTCATACTTCCCTCTTGCTGAAAAATACGAGACAGATGATTAGCGCTGATATTGAACATAGCGGCGGTATTTTCGCGAGTTAGCGCATTGGAAAAATTATCCTGAACGTAGATACAGATGCTTTTATATAAAAAAGCCCCACGCTGCATTTTATTTGCCAGCGGTAAGGCCAGTTGATGGCGGCAAACATGCAGCAAACTCAGCACTAAATAACGCCCAATATCGGGATCTGCCGTTCTTGCCGCCAACGCGTTTAGCGCCTGTAAAATATGCTCGATCTCTTCGGCATTTTGTTGGGTTATTTCCAGCGTTCTTAAACGATGAAAACCCGCCGTCGCAGCGCGTTTATCAAAGAAATGAAACCCAATGTACGACGGCGCAAACAGCACGCTGAGCAATAACACATCCTTGTCCCACGTCGGCTGACTGCTCGCAAATGCAGGGATATACAGCGCATCGCCGTGAGCCAACGTAATGCTCGTACCCGCAGGCTTTTCTGCCGTATAGCTGCCACGCAAAACAATCTCAAGGCGCGGGAATTTAACACCAAGGCCATTGCCTGACGCATGGCCTTGGTTATCATGCGAACGCTGAGCAAAATAAGTGTGTTTAAGCTGCTGAGGATTCAAAACCAGCCCGCTTAATAACTCGGTGAAAAACGGATGATCCGTTAGCGACATATCACTTCACATATCAGTTCACACATGCACATCATCCCGTATTCCCTCACCCATATTTCCCCAGCCGTCATGAGGTAAATATACCACGCCCTCTACTTACGCTTTCTGAACAGGCACACACATTTCAAAATCCCAGATGCCGCTTTCGGTGCCATCGTTGTGGTATTTTTCAAAACACGGCGCATTAATGGGCACATAGCCGCTTCGCGGCAGGACTTCGTTGAAAAACTCCATCCACGGGCGGCCAAAATCACCGTCCTCAACGTGCGCCTGCGCCACCGCATATAAGCCGCCTTTCAAGGTATCAATGCGAACCCCTTCGCTATTGGCAGGTAACACAAAATCAGGCTCGACGGTTATCGCGGTATCAACGCGCATCTCTTCCGGTGGAACTTCTTCTGGATTGTCGTAATAGATCGCAATCCAGTCACCGTTTTCATCCACCTTATTATTGTCAATCCATTGATATAGTTTCTGAAAACCGACACCCACATTTTGGTCTAACGGCCCAACCATGCGAATACCGGCGAAAATGCGCTCGGCGCGCTGCTCTACAATCATTTCCATTGTAACGCCCTCTCTCATTGCCAAGTGAAATACTGTATCCATAAACAGTATTGTCAAAATAAACCAAATTGCCAACTGCCGATTTTCACTTCTGTGATTCGCGCCGCGTTACGGATCTTGGTGAAAAAATAAGCACCCTATTTTACAGATCGTTACATTGGTTTTTATGCACAAAAAAGAAACACCCACCAACATCACACTTTCAGTTGTCATTAACTTGTAAAAAAAATACAAACAAAAACATAGGAAGTAACACATGACTTCATCTGCCTCAAAGCCCTCTCAGGCTAACGCCCGAACCGTGTTCCGCGTCACAAGCGGTAACTTTCTCGAGATGTATGATTTTATGGTGTTTGGCTATTACGCCAGCGCGATAGCCGAAACCTTTTTCCCCACTCAAAGCCCTTTTGCCTCTCTCATGCTGACGCTGATGACCTTCGGCGCTGGCTTCTTAATGCGGCCATTAGGCGCGATTGTGCTGGGTGCCTATATTGACCATCACGGTCGCCGCCGAGGTTTACTGATTACCTTGGGCCTGATGGCGCTGGGAACATTAACCATCGCCTGCACGCCGTCGTACCACAGTATTGGCATGGCGGCGCCGCTGCTGATTCTGGCCGGTCGCCTGCTACAAGGGTTTTCAGCCGGTGTGGAACTGGGTGGTGTGTCAGTCTATCTGTCGGAGATAGCCCCAAAAGATCGCAAAGGGTTTTACGTTAGCTGGCAATCCGGCAGCCAACAAATTGCCGTTATCTTTGCGGCGCTGCTGGGCGTGGGATTAAATCAGTATCTTGGCAAGAGCGTGATGACGGATTGGGGTTGGCGCATTCCGTTTATCGTGGGTTGTCTGATTGTGCCTTTCTTGTTTTATATCCGCCGTATGTTGGAAGAAACTGAGGCGTTTAACCAACGCAAACATCGTCCAAGCATGAGCGAAATTACCCGTTCGGTTGCCAGTAACTGGCAGTTGGTTCTGGTGGGTATGTTTATGGTGGTGACCACCACGGTGTCGTTCTATCTCATCACGGCGTTCACGCCAACCTATGGCAAAACGGTGTTGCAGTTTACCGCTCAGCAAAGCTTTTTGGTCACGCTGTTAGTGGGGATTTCAAACCTATTCTGGCTACCGGTGATGGGTTCTCTGTCAGACAAAGTCGGCCGCCGGCCACTGTTGTTACTGTTTAGCGTGCTGATGTTGCTAACGTCTTATCCATCGCTGAACTGGCTGGTAGCGCATCCCAGCTTTGCGCATTTGATTGAGGTGGAACTGTGGCTGTCGTTTATGTATGCCAGCTATAACGGTGCGATGGTGGTATGCCTAACCGAAATCATGCCAGCAGAAGTGCGCGCTTCGGGCTTTTCCATGGCTTATAGCTTGGCAACGGCGATTTTTGGTGGATTTACACCGGCCATCTCCAGCTATCTGATCCACGCCACCGGTGATAAAGCGATGCCGGGAATGTGGCTTTCTGCCGCAGCAGCCTGTGGCTTAATCGCCGCGCTGGCGCTACCGGCAATCCAACGTTTGAATAGCAATCGAGCCGTCACGGTGCCTAGCGGCAGCGCGGTAGAGCCAAAGTAAGTTTCTCGCACCAAAAATGAATCTTCCCGACTTTTTCATCAAGAGAAAGTCGGGATTTTTTTGGCCTTAAAGCGGCCACAGCCACGCAGCACCGCGCACGCCGCTGGAGTCACCGTGTTTAGCTTTACGCACCGGCGTTTCGCATTCCCGTCCGAATACCCACGTTGAGATCAGCGGCGGCACCGTGGTATATAACCGGTCCACATTACTCATCCCGCCACCAAGCACCACCACGTCAGGATCGATGATGTTAATTACGTGGGCTAACGATTTTGCCAGTCGCTGTTCATAGTGAGTAATCGCACGCTCAGCCAGCCCATCGCCTTGACGAGATAACGCCATAATTTCAGCGCCCGCTAGCGGCTGACCACCTAAGCGCTGGTAGTCCGTTTCAAAACCGGTGCCCGAGATAAAGGTTTCAATACAGCCTGATTTCCCACAGTAGCAGGGAACATCTTTCTGATACTGCCACTCGTCGTCATTGAGCCAAGGCAAGGGATTATGTCCCCACTCGCCCGCAATACCGTTTCCACCCGCATGTACCCTCCCATCGATTGCGATACCTGAGCCACAGCCGGTGCCAATAATCACCGCAAACACCAGATGTGCCCCAGCCGCCGCACCGTCGGTGGCTTCTGAAACGGCAAGACAGTTGGCGTCATTGGCTAAACGAACCTCACGCGACAGACGCTTGGCAAGATCTTTGTCTAATGGCTGACCGTTCAGCCAGGTGGAATTCGCATTTTTCACCAGTCCAGTAAAAGGCGATAATGTGCCAGGGATCCCCACACCAACGCTTCCTCGCTGACCCGTTTGCTTTTCGGCTAACTCCACTAGCCCCGCAATCGCCTCAACGGTTTTTGTGTAGTCATCGCGCGGGGTAGCAATACGATGCCGAAACAGCTCCTGACCGTTGTTTTCCAAGGCGATAACTTCAATTTTGGTACCGCCTAAATCTATACCAATACGCACATAGCCCCCTAAGCAGACGAATACTGAGTCGAGCTAGTGTGCAAAATTTCTCGGGCAATTAATACTACAGTCGCCCTTCTTTATTCGTTATCATGCGGCCTGTTTAACACATTGCCATACCCCAAATAATGGGAGTTGCATCAAGGCGGCAAGGGAGCGCAGCCAACATAGAGGCAACTTCAAGTATGAAGGGTATAAAACATGGCGCGCGATGCGTCACGATCAGGGACAACGCTAATGCTATGGTTTAAGAATTTATTGGTTTACCGTCTGAGCCGCGATGTTCATCTGGTGCCAGATGAAGTTGAGAAAATGCTGGGCTCTATGGCCTTTACGCCGTGCGGTAGTCAGGATATGGCGAAAACGGGCTGGGTCTCTCCGATGGGTTCCCACAGCGACGCGCTGACTCACTACGTCAACGACCAAATCCTGTTGTGTGCACGTAAAGAAGAAAAAATCTTGCCATCGCCGGTCTTGAAACAGGCGCTACAGGCTAAAATTGAAAAGCTGGAAGGCGAGCAAGGCCGCAAGCTTAAGAAAACTGAAAAAGATTCGTTAAAAGACGAAGTGCTGCACACGCTACTGCCGCGCGCCTTCAGCCGCTTCAGCCAAACTTGGCTGTGGATTGATATGGCGAATGGTCTGATCATGGTCGATGCCGCCAGCCCGAAAAAAGCAGAAGACACCTTAGCGCTGTTGCGTAAAAGCATTGGCTCGCTGCCGGTGGTGCCATTAACCATGGAAAGCCCTATTGAGCTGACGATGACCGAATGGGTCCGTTCAGGCGAAGTTCCCGCGGGTTTTGCCCTGCAAGACGAAGCCGAACTGAAAGCGATTCTGGAAGAAGGCGGCGTGATACGCTGCAAAAAACAGGATCTGGTTTCTGACGAAATTGCCGTTCACATTGAAGCGGGCAAACTGGTGACCAAGCTGGCGCTGGACTGGCAGGAACGCATTCAGCTGGTGCTGTCCGACGATGGTTCGCTGAAACGTTTGAAGTTCTCTGAAACGATTCGCGATCAAAACGAAGACATCGACCGCGATGATTATGCACAACGTTTCGATGCCGATTTCATTTTGATGACCAGCGAACTGGCTGCGTTAATCAAAAATATTATTGAAGCGCTAGGCGGCGAATCAGAAAAATAAGCCGTACTAATACGCAGTACCAATAAAATAAATAGCACCTACAAAAACGGGCTGAAGTTAAACTCCAGCCCGTTTGTTTGAGACTAAGAAAACTTAGCTCAGATATTTGCACAGATACGAAGTGGGTTCCGCAACCTGCAAGTTAAACTCACTATGGCCCGGAACAAAGAACGTTTCACCTGATGAGAACACCTGCCAATCAGGCGCACCCGGAATTAACACACGCAATGCACCTGTAATCACCGTCATCTCTTCCGGCTTATCGGTTGAGAAGGTGTATTCCCCTGCGTCCATTACGCCAATGCTCTGACGCCCAATGCTGCCACTGTCAAAACCAATCGACTTCACTTTACCAGCAAAATACTCATTTACATTCAACATACTATGGCACCTGTATTGAGAAGGGGTTACTGCATCTTGTATGAAAAAAACAGTGCTGTCACTGACTTAGTTCACACTGTGAGAGAACCGCGCCGGTTATAGCCTCAAGCGCTCATTAACTGAACGTTTGTTTAGTAGGCGCTGGCATCGGTAATCACCCTAACCTGTTCCGTGCTCAAGCTGAGATTAGCCGCCACCGCGAGTTCGTTCAGCTGTTTTAATGACGTTGCGCTCGCAATTGGCGAAGTAATCCCCGGCTGAGCGATTTGCCACGCTAGCGCCACCGCCACCGGCGAGGCATTGACCTCATGGGCCACCTGCTCAAGCGCATCCAGAATCCCCAACCCGCGACTATTGAGATACTTCTCCACAATTCCGTTACCACGTGCGCTTTTGTGTGCATCTTCGGCGCTGCGGTATTTTCCCGAGAGGAACCCGCTGGCCAGCGCGTAATAGTTAATCACGCCCAGACCTTCTTTTTGTACCAGCGGTGCCAGATCAACTTCGAAATCATGGCGGTCGTATAAATTGTATTCGGGTTGAATGGTTTCATAGCGCGCTAAGCCCAGCTTAGCACTCACGTCTAACGCCTTAGCCAAGCGTTCCGCGCTGTAGTTCGACGCCCCAATCGCGCGCACCTTGCCCTCTTTGATCAACGCGTCAAAGGCGTTCATCGTTTCTGCCAGCGGCGTATTTTGGTCGTCATCATGGGCCTGATAGAGATCGATATAGTCGGTTTTCAAACGGCGCAAAGAGGCTTCCACCGCTTCGCGGATATAACGTGCCGATAGCCCTTTCAACTGCGGGCCCATCGGTTTACCCACCTTGGTAGCCAGAATAATTTGGTCACGCTTGCCGCTTTTTTGCAGCCAGTTGCCGATAATAGTTTCAGACTCACCGCCGAAATTCCCCGGCACCCACGCAGAGTAAACGTCGGCGGTATCAATGAAGTTCAGTTGGTGGTCTAGCAATGCGTCTAGCAGGCTAAACGAAGTTGCCTGATCCACGGTCCAACCAAATACGTTCCCCCCGAAGGTAATGGTTGGAACTCGAATACCAGAACGTCCTAGCTCACGTAAATTCATTATTGGCTCCTGTATTGAGATTTGAGAAAACAACGCTGATAACGAATACTATTAGCACTAATTATTCGTATAGGGGATAGACATTGCGGGCTAAATCCAGAAAGGTCTTACCCTATCTGACTTATCTTCCACATTTCCTTCATTTTTAGATAAAGCTGACAGCCTAGAATAGTAAACTGACACGAGTCACTAATTTGTTTGTGATTGGGCCACTAAGTCCAATTTTTATATTCCCGCTGCGGCGGGGATATTTCTCTGGAGAATTCAGTCTGCAATGAGTGCTTTCAATAAACCGACCTCCCGTAAACGCCTTTGGTGGGCTATCGCCGTTCTTGTTGTCGCTGGCGTCATTGTTTGGCGTTATACCAGCAGCGGCGCCGAAGCGCCCACAGCTGGCGCAGAACAGGCACAAAAAGGGAAAGCAGGTGGCAAAGCCGGCGGTCGTCGTGGCGGCAGTGGCATATTGGCTCCGGTTCAGGCGGCAGAAACACGCATATCTAACGTGCCTAACTATCTCACTGGTTTGGGAACAGTCACGGCAGCCAATACGGTTACCGTGCGCAGCCGCGTCGACGGTCAACTGATGAAAATTCACTTCACCGAAGGCCAACAGGTCAAAGCCGCTGATTTGCTGGCAGAGATCGACCCACGTCCTTTCCAAGTTCAACTGGCGCAAGCCCAAGGGCAATTGGCCAAAGATCAGGCCATTTTAGCCAATGCGCGTCGCGACTTATCGCGTTATCAACAGCTTAGCAAAACCAATATGGTTTCTAAGCAAGAGCTAGATACACAGGCCTCTCTGGTGACGCAAACGCAGGGCAGCATCGTGGCCGATCAGGGTGCCGTTGACAGCGCCAAGCTTCAGTTGACCTACAGCCGTATCACCGCCCCCATTGATGGTCGCGTGGGGTTGAAGTTGGTTGATGAAGGCAACTACATCACCAGCGGTGATACCACCGGTTTAGTGGTGTTAACCCAAACCCATCCGATTGACGTGGTCTTCACGCTGCCAGAGGCGAATATCGCCAGCATTCAGCAGGCGCAGAAAGAAAACGGCAAGTTAGAGGTGGAAGCATGGGATCGCTCCAATCAGCACTTACTCACCACCGGCACCTTGCTGAGCATGGATAACCAGATCGATACCAGCACCGGCACCATCAAAATTAAGGCGCGTTTTGATAACCAAGACGACACCTTATTCCCCAATCAGTTTGTTAACGTGCGCCTGAAAGTCTCCACCCAAAGCGACGCCGTGGTAGCGCCTGCGGCCGCGGTTCAAATGGGGAACGAAGGTAACTTTGTCTGGGTATTAAATGATAAAAATCAGGTGAGTAAGCACGCCGTCTCCGTGGGAACCCGCGATGCCTCTGACGTGGTTATTACCGGTGGGCTCTCCGCAGGCGAGCGCGTGGTGACTGACGGTATCGATCAGTTAACCGAAGGCGCAACCGTCGAAGTGATTGCCCCGCATAGTGAAAATACCGCACAGACTCAGGCACAAGCAGGCAAAGATGCTCCTGCTAAGCCAAACACGGATAAGCAGAACGCTGGTAAACAGGACAAGTCATAATGCAACACACGCCTGTCGGTTCTGAAGAGCCTAAAAACGAAACGCCCGCCGCCGGTGGGCCTTCTCGCCTGTTTATTCTGCGCCCAGTAGCCACCACGCTGCTGATGGTGGCTATTCTGCTGGCCGGTATCGTCGGTTATCGCTCACTGTCGGTTTCCGCGTTGCCAGAGGTGGATTACCCAACGATTCAGGTGGTGACGCTTTATCCGGGCGCCAGCCCTGACGTCACCACGTCTGCGATTACCGCACCGCTAGAACGTCAGTTCGGCCAGATGTCGGGCTTAAAACAGATGTCGTCACAAAGCTCCGGTGGCGCGTCGGTGATTACCTTACAATTTCAGCTAACGCTGCCGCTCGACGTCGCAGAGCAAGAGGTTCAGGCTGCGATTAACGCCGCCACCAATTTGCTGCCAACCGATCTGCCCTATCCGCCTATTTACAGCAAGGTTAACCCTGCCGATCCACCGATCATGACCATCGCCGTCACCTCGGATGCCGTGGCGATGACGCAGGTTGAAGATATGGTGGAAACCCGCATTTCACAGAAAATCTCGCAGGTTAGCGGCGTGGGTCTGGTGACGATTTCAGGCGGTCAGCGTCCTGCGGTGCGCGTGCGTTTGAACGCACCGGCGGTTGCTGCCTATGGTTTAGACAGTGAAACCATCCGCACCGCTATCGTTAACGCCAACGTTAACTCGGCGAAGGGGAGCTTTGACGGCCCAACGCGCTCGGTTACGCTGTCTGCCAACGACCAAATGAAGTCGGCAGAAGACTATCGCGATCTGATCGTCGCCTATGCCAACGGTGCGCCGGTTCGTTTAAGCGACGTAGCAACCATCGAACAGGCGGCAGAAAATACCAAACTGGCCGCGTGGGCTAACACCAAACCCGCCATCATTTTAAACGTTCAACGCCAGCCGGGTGCGAACGTTATTACCACGGCCGACAGCATTCAGGCATTGCTGCCGCAGCTGACAGAAAGCCTGCCCAAATCAGTAAAAATGACGGTGCTGACTGACCGCACCGAAACCATTCGCGCCTCGGTCAGCGATGTTCAGACCGAACTGCTGCTGGCGATTGCGCTGGTGGTGATGGTGATTTACCTGTTCTTACGCAATGTTCCCGCCACGATCATTCCTAGCGTGGCGGTGCCGTTGTCGCTGGTGGGTACGTTCGCCGTTATGTATTTCCTCGATTTTTCGATCAACAACCTCACCTTGATGGCGCTGACTATTGCCACCGGTTTCGTGGTCGATGACGCCATCGTGGTGATCGAAAACATCTCGCGCTATATCGAAAAAGGCGAAAAACCGCTGGATGCCGCGTTGAAAGGCGCGGGAGAAATTGGTTTCACCATTATTTCTCTGACATTCTCTCTGATTGCAGTGCTGATCCCACTGCTGTTTATGGGCGATATTATCGGGCGGCTGTTCCGCGAATTTGCAGTCACCTTGGCGGTGGCGATCCTGATTTCGGCGGTGGTGTCGTTAACCCTAACGCCAATGATGTGCGCACGTATGCTCAGCCATGAATCGCTGCGCAAACAAAACCGCTTCTCGCGTGCCAGCGAGCGTTTCTTCGAACGCGTCATCGCCAAATATGGCGAATGGCTCAAAGTCGTATTGAATCACCCGATGCTCACGCTGAGCGTGGCGCTGAGCACGCTGGTGCTGACCGTTCTGCTGTATATTTTTATTCCTAAGGGCTTCTTCCCGATTCAGGATAACGGTCTGATTCAAGGCACCGTTCAGGCACCGCAGTCGGTTTCCTTTAGCGAAATGGCGCAGCGTCAGCAAGCGCTGGCGGCTGAAATTCTTAAAGATCCGGACGTCGCGAGCCTGAGCTCATTTATCGGCGTGGATGGCACCAACGCCACGCTAAACAGCGGACGATTACAGATCAATCTCAAACCGCTGGACGAACGTAAAGATCGCGTTCAGCAGATCATCCCGCGTCTGGAAAAAATGGCCGACAAGATCCCCGGTATCCAGCTTTATCTGCAACCGGTTCAGGATCTGACCATTGATACGCAGGTGAGCCGTACACAGTACCAGTTCACTTTGCAGGCCATGTCGCTGGACGAATTGAGCACGTGGGTACCGAAGCTGGTGGGTGAACTGCAAAAATCACCGATGCTGAAAGACGTGAGCAGTGACTGGCAGGATCAGGGATTAGTGGCCTTTGTGAACGTTAACCGCGACACCGCCAGCCGCTTAGGCATTACCATGGCCGATGTGGATAACGCGCTGTATAACGCCTTTGGCCAACGGTTGATCTCCACGATTTATACTCAAGCCAACCAGTATCGCGTGGTGATGGAGCATAATCAGGATCACAACACGGGTTTAGCCGCGTTTAACGATGTGTATCTCACCAGCAGCGATGGTAAAAACGTACCGTTGAACGCAATTGCGACTATTGAGGAGCGCTTTGGGCCGCTGTCGATTAACCATCTCGACCAGTTCCCATCCACCACGGTGTCGTTTAACGTTACCGACGGCTACTCACTCGAGCAGGCGATGAAAACCATCACCAGCACCGAGCAGCAGCTCAATATGCCGATTGATATCACCACGAATTTCCAAGGCGCAACGCTCGCGTTTGAATCGGCGCTGGGCAACACGCTGTGGCTTATCGTGGCGGCGATTGTCGCAATGTATATCGTTCTGGGCGTGCTGTATGAAAGCTTTATTCATCCAGTCACCATCCTGTCGACGCTGCCGACCGCTGGCGTGGGTGCATTATTGGCGCTGATTATGGCGGGCAGCGAGCTCGACGTGATTGCCATTATCGGCATCATTTTGCTGATTGGTATCGTGAAGAAAAACGCCATCATGATGATCGACTTCGCCCTTGCCGCCGAGCGTGAGCAAGGAATGGCCCCGTATGACGCCATTTATCAAGCCTGTTTGCTGCGTTTCCGCCCAATTCTTATGACCACGCTGGCGGCGTTGTTGGGCGCTCTACCGTTGATGCTCAGCACCGGCGTTGGGGCCGAACTGCGACAGCCGCTGGGCATTTGCATGGTCGGCGGTTTGATCATGAGCCAAATTCTAACGCTGTTCACCACGCCGGTGATTTACCTGCTGTTTGATAAGGTTTCGCGAAACACGCATCCGGCTAAAGATCCGCAGGAGAACGTCCAGTGAAGTTCTCTCCGTCGAAAGGCTTCTTCGCCCTGTTCATCAACCGGCCCGTCGCCACCACGCTGCTGACGCTGGCCATTACGCTGTGCGGCATTTTGGGCTTCAGATTATTGCCCGTCGCACCGCTGCCGCAGGTGGATTATCCGGTCATTATGGTGAGCGCCTCGCTACCGGGCGCTTCGCCTGAAACCATGGCGTCATCGGTGGCGACACCGTTGGAGCGCGCGTTAGGGCGTATTGCCGGAATCAGCGAGATGACCTCATCCAGTTCGCTCGGCAGTACGCGTATCATCATTCAGTTTGATTTTAACCGTGATATCAACGGCGCCGCACGCGACGTGCAGGCCGCGATTAATGCGGCACAAAGCCTGCTGCCGTCTGGCATGCCGAGTCGCCCAAGCTATCGCAAAGCCAACCCGTCTGATGCGCCGATTATGATCATGACGCTGACATCAGACACCTATGACCAAGCGAAGCTTTACGACATCGCCTCCACTCAGCTGGCGCAAAAAATCGCGCAGGTAGACGGCGTGGGCGACGTTTCGGTTGGCGGAAGCTCTTTGCCCGCGGTACGCGTTGAGCTCAATCCTGAAGCGCTGTTTAATCAGGGCGTTTCACTCGATAGCGTACGCACCGCCATTGCTAACGCGAACGTGCGTCGTCCTCAAGGGGCCGTTGACGCACAAAACCAACGCTGGCAGGTGCAAACCAACGATGAAATCAAAACCGCGCAGGACTATCAGCCTTTAATCATTCATTACAACAACGGCTCTGCGGTGCGACTCAGCGACGTTGCCAACGTTAAAGATTCGGTAGAAGACGTGCGTAATGCGGGTATGACCGACGCCAAGCCCGCTATATTGATCATGATCCGCCGAAGCGCCGACGCCAACATTATCGAAACCGTCGATCGCATTCGTGCCGAGATCCCAGAGTTCAAAGCGCTGATCCCCGCCTCTATCGATCTGCAAGTTGCTCAGGATCGTTCACCCACCATCCGTGCTTCGCTCGACGAAGTAGAAAGCTCGCTGTCTATCGCCGTGGGCTTGGTGATCATGGTGGTATTCCTGTTCTTGCGTTCTGGCCGAGCCACGCTGATCCCCGCCGTCGCCGTGCCGGTTTCGCTCATCGGCACCTTCGCTGCCATGTATCTATGCGATTTTAGTCTGAATAACCTTTCGCTGATGGCGCTGACGATCGCGACTGGATTTGTGGTCGATGACGCCATTGTGGTGCTGGAGAATATTTCACGCCACGTGGAAGCGGGCATGGAACCGAAAAAAGCGGCGCTAATTGGTGCGCGTGAAGTAGGGTTCACAGTGCTATCCATGACCCTATCGCTGGTGGCGGTGTTTATTCCGCTGCTGTTGATGAGCGGTTTGCCGGGGCGTTTGTTCCGTGAGTTTTCGGTCACGCTTTCGGTGGCTATCGGTATATCACTGGTGATTTCACTCACGCTCACACCAATGATGTGCGCGCATCTGCTTAAAAAGCGCCCGTCACGCCATCAGGAACGGATCCGCGGTTTTGGTAAGCTGCTGCTGAAAATGCAGCAAGGCTACGGCAAGAGTTTGGGCTGGGTATTAAACCATGCGCGCTGGGTGTTGCTGATCCTAATCGCCACCATCGGTCTGAATATCTGGCTGTATATCTCCATTCCAAAAACCTTCTTCCCAGAGCAGGATACCGGCCGTCTGATGGGCTTTATCCAAGCCGACCAGAGCATCTCGTTTCAGGCGATGCGGGGCAAGCTGCAAGACTTCATGAAAATTGTGCGCAGCGATCCCGATGTAGATAACGTGACCGGCTTCACCGGTGGCTCGAACGTTAACAGCGGCATGATGTTTATCTCGTTGAAACCGTTAGGTGAGCGCAAAGACGATGCTCAGCACGTAATTGCACGTCTGCGCGGCAAGCTGGCCAAAGAACCAGGGGCGAATTTGTTCCTGATGGCGGTACAAGATATTCGCGTGGGCGGTCGTCAAGGCAACGCCAGCTACCAGTACACGCTGCTCTCGGACGATCTTTCCGAGCTGCGTAAATGGGAGCCTAAAATTCGTGCGGCCTTTGCCAAGCTTCCTGAACTGGCCGATGTGAGTTCCGATCAGCAAGATAAAGGCTCGGAGCTGGCGCTGACCTATGATCGCGAAAGTATGGCGCGCTTGGGCATTAACGTGGCTGATGCTAACGCCTTGCTCAATAACGCCTTTGGTCAACGGCAGATTTCAACTATCTATCAGCCGCTGAATCAGTATCACGTGGTGATGGAAGTGGCGCCGGAGTATACGCAGGATGAAAGTTCGCTGGATAAAATGTTTGTGATTAACAGCGACGGCAAAGCGATTCCGCTTTCCTATTTTGCAAAATGGCAGCCTGCCAACGCGCCGCTGTCGGTTAACCATCAGGGGTTAACCGCCGCATCGACGATCTCTTTCAATCTGCCGGAAGGAGGCGCGCTGTCAGATGCTTCCGCCGCGATTGAACGCACCATGACCGCACTGGGCGTACCGAATACGGTACGTGGTAGCTTCGCGGGTACTGCGCAGGTTTTCCAAGATACCCAAAACTCGCAGATCATTTTGATTCTGGCCGCCATTGCGACGGTGTATATCGTGCTGGGTGTTCTCTATGAAAGCTACGTGCATCCGCTGACGATTCTGTCTACGCTGCCGTCGGCAGGCGTGGGCGCGCTGTTGGCGTTAGAGATGTTTGGCGCACCTTTCAGCCTGATTGCGCTGATCGGCATCATGCTGCTGATAGGGATAGTGAAGAAGAACGCTATTATGATGGTCGATTTTGCGCTAGAGGCCGAACGTAACGGCGGAATGAGCCCACGCGATGCGATATTCCAAGCCTGTCTGCTGCGTTTCCGCCCGATCATGATGACCACCATGGCGGCGCTGTTTGGCGCATTGCCTCTGGCGTTTAGCAGCGGCGACGGCGCAGAACTGCGTCAGCCTTTAGGTATCACGATTGCCGGTGGTTTGGTGATGAGCCAGTTACTCACGCTCTACACCACGCCGGTGGTGTATCTCTATTTTGACCGACTACGCAGCCGCTTTAGCAAAGTAAAAACGCTAAAACCACTGCCGAGATAGACCCCACCCTAGCCCTCCCCTTCTCAGGGGAGGGAACTGACCGAGCACTTGTGTCACAGCCAAGTGCTCTCGGCCCCTCCCCCTGCAAAGGGGGAGGTTGGGAGGGGGTTATGGTTTATTGCACTCACACATTCAATGAACGGAGCGCTACCCCATGCCTGAACAATCCGCCTCGGTCCGCTGGCAGCTATGGATTGTCGCTTTTGGCTTCTTCATGCAAACGTTGGATACCACCATCGTCAATACGGCGTTGCCCGCAATGGCCGCAAGCCTTGGGGAAAGCCCGCTGCGCATGCAGTCGGTGGTGGTGGCCTATGTGCTCACCGTGGCGGTGATGTTACCCGCCAGTGGCTGGCTGGCCGACCGCGTGGGCGTGAAGCGTGTTTTCTTCAGCGCAATTGTGTTGTTTACGCTGGGATCGCTGTTTTGTGCTCAGGCTGAAACCCTAAACCAACTGCTGATGGCTCGCGTACTGCAAGGCATTGGCGGCGCGATGATGGTGCCGGTTGGGCGTTTAACCGTGATGAAGATCGTGCCGCGTAGCCAATATATGGCGGCAATGACCTTCGTTACGCTCCCCGGCCAAATTGGCCCATTGGTTGGCCCTGCACTCGGCGGATTTCTGGTGCAATATGCCAGTTGGCACTGGATTTTTTTAATCAACTTACCCGTTGGTATTATCGGTGCCATCGCAACGCTGTGGCTGATGCCCAATTACAGTATGCAAACGCGGCGTTTTGATATCAGCGGATTTGTGATGCTCGCCGTTGGCATGGCAACGCTGACGCTGGCGCTCGATGGTCATAAAGGGCTTGGGCTTGAGGCCAATATGATTTACGGCCTAATACTGTCCGGAGGTATCGCGTTAACCAGTTACTATTGGCACGCCAAGCGCAGCGATGCCCCACTGTTTAGCCTCGATCTGCTAAAAACTAAAACGTTTTCTCTCGGGCTGAGCGGTAGTTTTCTCGGGCGGATCGGCAGCGGAATGCTGCCCTTCATGACGCCCATTTTCCTGCAAATCGGCATGGGATTCTCACCGTTTCACGCTGGGCTGATGATGATCCCGATGATTATCGGCAGTATGGGTATGAAGCGTATCGTGGTGCGGGTGGTGAATCAGTTTGGCTATCGTCGGGTGTTGGTGGGAGCTACGTTGGCGTTAGCGGTTGTGAGTTTGGCTCTGCCGTTTACCGCAATGTATATCAGCCTTTGGGCAATTCCGCTGGTGCTGTTCTTCCAAGGGATGATTAACGCCATGCGTTTTTCATCGATGAATACGCTCACGCTGAAAGATTTGCCCGATGAACTGGCCAGCAGCGGTAACAGTTTACTGTCGATGATCATGCAACTTTCCATGAGTTTGGGTGTGAGCGTTGCGGGTATCCTGCTCGGCATGTTCTCACATCATCAAATCACCGCGAATAGCCTAGAGATCCATCAGGCATTTTTATTCACCTATGTCTGTATTGCTCTGATTATTGCCCTACCCGCGCTGGTATTTTTACGCGTACCGGACGACACGCTGGAAAACAGCACTCTTGAACGCACAGCGCGCCGTCGCAAGGAGGAACCATGAAGCTCGGTATCACAGGCAAGCTGTTTCTTGCCATTTTCTCCACCTGCATTCTGGTGTTGATCACGATGCACTGGGGCGTGCGCGTGAGTTTCGAGCGCGGCTTTATTGACTACATCAAGCACGGCAATGAGCAGCGGGTGCGGCTGTTAGCCTCTGAACTGGAAGAGCGCTACGCACAGGCCGGAAGCTGGCGCTTTCTTCGCCATAACGACCGTGTCATTTTCCAGATTATGCACAACATTGAGCAAAGCAACGAAGGCAACGATACGCTACCTCCACACGGTTGGCGCACGCCGTTTTGGGTGATTGATAGCAACAATCGCAAAATGGTTGGGCCGCCGGGCGAAATCCCCACCGAAGGCACTCGCCAGCCGGTCACGTACCAAGGGAACACGGTAGGATGGGTGGTTACAACGCCGCCGGAGCGTTTAACGCGAAATACCGATATCAATTTTGATTTGCAGCAACGGCGCACCAGCTGGCTGATTGTGGCGCTGGCAACGCTGCTAGCGGCAGGCGTGACCTGGGCGCTATCACGCAGTATGCTGGCACCGGTTAAACGTTTAGTCGACGCCATGCATCGGCTCGCCGCCGGTAATTTTTCTACCCGCGTTGAAGTGGAATCGCGCGACGAATTGGGCAAGCTGGCACAAGACTTCAACCAGCTCGCCATCACGCTGGAAAAAAATGAGCATATTCGCCGCGCACTCATGGCCGACGTTTCCCATGAGCTACGCACGCCGCTGGCGGTGCTGCGTGGCGAATTAGAAGCCATGCAAGACGGCGTTCGCCAAATGACGCAGGATTCGTTGGCATCATTGCAGGCCGAAGTGAGCACGTTAACCAAACTGGTCAATGACCTGCATCAGCTCTCTATGTCTGACGCCGGTGCCCTTGCCTATCGCAAAGAGCACATTGACGTCATTCATCTGGTACAAATCGCCGCCAGCGCATTCCACGACCGTTTCGCAATGAAAAACATCGTGCTTTCGCTCGACCTGCCCGAAAAAGCCTGTGTGTTTGGCGATCCCGATCGCTTACTACAGCTGTTCAATAATTTATTCGAAAATAGCCTGCGGTATACTGATGGCAATGGGCAACTTAAGGTACAAGGTCAAATCCGCGATACCTATTTGCAGCTTTATTGGCAAGACAGCGCCCCCGGCGTGACCGATGAGCAGCTTCAGAAAATATTTGAACGTTTTTATCGAGCCGAAGGTTCACGCAACCGCGCCAGCGGCGGCTCCGGTTTAGGATTATCTATCTGCCAAAATATTGTGGAAGCGCACGGTGGACAAATGACCGCAGAACACTCGCCGCTGGGAGGCTTAACCATCAGCCTGCAACTGCCGCTTGATACAAAGAGCTAAGAGGAAGGTAATGGGTATGAACAGTATTGCTGGAAGCATGGACGTTGATCCCGCAGGACAACGCGTGTTGATCGTCGAAGACGAACCCAAATTAGGACAACTGCTGATCGACTATCTGACCGCTGGCGGCTATCAGCCCCACCTGCTGGCGGATGGAAATCAGGTATTGCCCTATGTCCACCAAACGCCACCGGATTTAATTCTGCTGGATTTAATGCTGCCCGGCACCGATGGTTTAACGTTGTGCCGCGAGATCCGTCGTTTCTCTGATGTTCCGATTGTGATGGTAACGGCGAAAATTGAAGAAATAGACCGCCTGTTGGGGCTGGAAATTGGTGCCGATGACTATATCTGCAAGCCTTACAGCCCGCGAGAAGTCGTGGCGCGCGTCAAAACCATTTTACGTCGCTGCGTGCGCCAAAACGAGGCGAACGCCGAACCGGTTCTAATCATCGATGAAAACCGCTATCAAGCCAGTTTTAAAGATCAGCTGTTAGATTTAACGCCTGCCGAATTTCGTCTTTTGAAAACGTTGGCAACGCAGCCAGGCACCGTGCTATCACGCGAGCAACTGCTCAATCATCTGTACGATG
Source organism: Hafnia sp. CBA7124 (assembly GCF_002355555.1). Classification (NCBI taxonomy): domain Bacteria; kingdom Pseudomonadati; phylum Pseudomonadota; class Gammaproteobacteria; order Enterobacterales; family Hafniaceae; genus Hafnia; species Hafnia sp. CBA7124. Next base: position 3,218,470 of record NZ_AP017469.1, read on the forward strand.
ATTACCGCGTCGTCACCGACCGTACCGTGGATAGCCACATTAAAAACTTACGTCGTAAGTTGGAGCAGCTCGAAAACGGCGAGCCGTTTATTCGCTCGGTTTACGGCATCGGTTACCGCTGGGAAGGCGCGCCGTGTAAAGTGCTGTAAAACCGCCGTCATCGCTCCAGTACCTGTCGCTGGAGCGTCTTTTCTTATCATTTTCCTATCCGGTAAACACCTGCAAATATCCAGCCATTGTCTATACTTATCCTGATTTATTCAGCGTAAACGACATCCATCTCACTCTCATTGACGCAGTTAATCACTGCAAAACTTATCCGTCATTATTCACGTGGCTAGCGCGGCTAACGCTGACACGGCGTCAAGTATGGCGGGGATAGATTAAGGAGATACCCATGGCAATCGGCTATTACGAAATCAAAAAAGCGAAGAACGGACAGTTCCACTTCAATCTAAAAGCCAGCAATGGAGAGATTATTCTTTCCAGCGAAATGTATGCCAGCAAGGCATCTGCTGACAACGGTGTCGCATCGGTACAATCAAACTCCCCCGATGAAGCACAATTTGAGATCAAAAACAGCAGCAGCGATCAGCCCTATTTCATTCTCAAAGCGAAGAATCATCAGGTGATCGGCACCAGTGAAATGTATAGCTCCGAGAGCGCCGCGCGAAAAGGGATTCAATCAGTGGTGAAAAACGGCGCAACGACGGATATCAGAGATTTGACGCACGGATAGTCGCCCTTAGACTTTCTTCAATCCTAAAATAGAATGAGTGCTCTCCCTTAACGGGGAGCATTCATTTTTTGAGCCTATCAATATATATATCCAAAGGCAGATATTTAACTATTGAATATATAAAACTTCTTACACCTTTCTCATTGCCTGATAAAAAATCAAGCGTAATGTTATGTTTTATCATTAGCGTCACTCATGAAACATGAGAGTACTTAATACGTTATTAAAGAAATCATTAATAAACATTCTATTTTGAATTGGCTTCATAGAAAAAGCTAACGATTACATATCTTTTAATATTTAAAATCTCTATCGCTATTCAGATAAATAATAAATGAATAGCCTCTAGAATTCTTAATAGTTGAAGGAATAACACAATGAGCATAGGACGCTTTATCGTTATCGGCGACAAAACAACATGTGGCGGTGTTGTTCTTGAAGGCGACCCTAATCAAACCATCATGGGCAAACCAACGGCATGTGAAGGACATAAAGTCACGTGTGGTAAAGATGGTAAAGTTTATGTCATCACCGGAGGTATTAGCAGCTACTGGGTTATGTCTCCTAGAGCTGCCGGAGATTTAGACAGCTATTCTACCTGTAGCTGCCGTGCAAGGCTGATACCATCTAGTTCAGCGATGACCTATGAGCATGTATCATCGTCGCTTGGAGCCACGCATAGCACTACAGAACCAGTACAGCCTATGCAATATGCTCAATCAGCCAAAAAAGCTAACCATTCTGAGTTTGTCCAGAAAGATCCTGAACCGCAAACAGAGCCACAACCGGAACCTCGTCAGACGGTAGATGCAGGGTTTTGTGTTGTGGAGATCCCATCTAATCCCAAAGAGTACGGCGATGAAAAAATATTTCGTGATCCACCTGCGGGAACACGTGAGCTGTATGATTCATTAAACGGTAGCGGTCGGCTTAAAACGGGTTCAATTTTGTTGGTTGTTGATCCCCTCAAACAAGATCCGCACCAAATCGCCACGCTGCAAAAAGCAAAAGCCAGAGTTGATGCAGCACTAGCGCCACTCTCAGATGAAGAAGCAAATTTCCTGTACAAGCACAGAGGGGCAATTGATACGTTTACTGCTTATGGCAGTGGAACATTAGGCATGCTTTCAGAGGTGGGTAAAGCCTATTTTGACGAGATAAATAAAATACTAATGAAGATTCAGGAAACCTATAAAAACGCATACATAACTCGTGGCGCTCTAATAGGACAACAATTTTATGCTTAACGAGAAGTGCATTTTAAGCAGATAGATATTCTTCTGAATCGTTTCATTAAGACAAAACTTAATATGCCACAATACGAAAGTATTAAAAGAACGCTAGGGTTATCGAGCCGCTCAATCATGCATCAATGGAACCAAAGCGGCGTTAGCGATATCGAGGGGTATGCCACCTTTATTGAAGGTTCAGCAAAATTAATCAAGGGGATGAAGAGGCTAAGCTATATCGGTATTGCGCTAGATTTCGGCAATACCAGTAATACCGTTTATGATGCCTGTAGCGTTGGACGAAAGGATGAATGTACTAAAGCTGCATTTGTGGAGTATTCACGATTTGCTGGGAGCACTGGTTTTGGAGCCGTAGGAGGACAGGCGGTAGGTTTCGGATCAATGTCTTTGTGCATGTGGGGGCTCGGTTTGGCTACGGCAGAAGTCGGAGGGGCAGGCGCTTTACTCTGTACTGCTGTTAGTGTAGTTGGTGGAATAGCTGGAGGAGCAAAAGTAGGGCAATATGGAGGAGATATAGGGGAATCAATCGGATATAAATTATATGAAATTACATACTGACTTACCTTTTATCGTAGTTTTGCTAAGTTTCTTCATTACATTATTAGCGGTAATTATGCATGCCATTTTCTCATATCTAAATGATAAAAGGTTTAAAATGGTATGTGATTTATATGAAAAACAAGTAGGGGCGCTACCATTAGCGACCCTTCTTTTAAAGAATAGTAATACATTGTGGTTCATTTCTGGGTATACTCAAAAGATGATGTTTATTGTGCTTCCATTAATTTTCAAAAAAAATTCATTTCTTAATAGACAGTACAGTAACAAACACTATGATTTCATCAATAATTTACCAAAAGAAATCAAATCTTGGTTTTATGCAGAACAGATAATTGTAGCCATCGGGATGGTGTCCGCTTGTATATGTATGTTTGTTTATTATACATTCTGGACACAAAATTAATCTAATGCATATAAAGAAATATTGATAATTGATAGTTACTAACTAATTATTTATATTTACCACTCTAATTAAACCTTGTGATACGAAAAGAACATAAATTAAAAATAAATATAATTAATGAAGTTAAATTCTGTAATTTTGTGGCTTGACTCACATTATAAAAAACAATAGCAAGTTCGAAGCATTGCAGTGTTTAATGATTTTTCATAAAAAACATTTTAATCAACGCCCTAGAATGTACGTATATTAGCAATAGCGTTTCACTCTAACGTAAAATGAAAGCATTTCGATGCAATTTGATAAAGTTAAAAAATATGTTTAACTTCACAATTTAACGAAAGAAATGCTGCTGTAATTACCTCTCAAATAAGTAGATATTATGAAGCAGCCAAATATTTTATTAACTCGAATAGATACCAGATTAGTTCATGGATAGGTTCAATCAGTGCCAATCTGATTATATTGATATACAAGGAGAAAAGCTGATCAAATTCTTATACACACCAATACGCTCTTCGGTTCTCTCTGACCTAAGCAGGTACAGGCTAGTGCGGGGCTAACCAAGCCATAAGATCAACCCAAATGCCCCCACATTCATTGTGCTCCCTCGCCGAACCCTCTATAATGCCCGCCTTCACTGTACCTACAGGTACAGACTGACTTGTGATCAGACCTTAAAGAGAAATACAAACCTATGTTTACTCCGGAATTACTCTCTCCGGCCGGTACGCTGAAAAACATGCGTTATGCGTTCGCCTATGGCGCAGATGCTGTTTATGCCGGTCAACCTCGTTATAGCCTGCGTGTTCGCAACAACGAATTCAACCATGAGAATCTTGCCCTCGGCATCAACGAAGCGCATGCGCTGGGTAAAAAATTCTACGTGGTGGTGAATATCGCGCCGCACAACGCCAAATTGAAAACCTTCCTCCGTGACCTGAAGCCGGTCATCGAAATGGGGCCGGACGCGCTAATTATGTCCGATCCAGGATTGATTTCCATGGTGCGCGAAGCCTTCCCTGAGATGGCGATTCATCTTTCCGTACAGGCTAACGCGGTTAACTGGGCGACGGTAAAATTCTGGAAGCAAATGGGGTTAACCCGCGTGATCCTGTCGCGTGAGCTTTCTCTGGAAGAAATTGAAGAAATTCGCCAGCAGGTTCCTGATATGGAGCTTGAGATCTTTGTGCATGGTGCACTGTGCATGGCCTATTCTGGCCGCTGCCTGCTTTCCGGCTATATCAACAAGCGTGATCCTAATCAGGGCACCTGCACCAACGCCTGCCGTTGGGAATATAAAGTTCAGGAAGGCAAAGAAGATACCGTAGGCAATATCGTTCACGTGCATGAACCGATCCCTGTCACCGAAGTGCCCGCTGAGCCAACGCTGGGTATCGGCGCGCCGACCGATAAAGTCTTTATGTTGGAAGAAGCGATGCGCCCCGGTGAATACATGAGCGCATTCGAAGACGAGCACGGCACCTACATCATGAACTCCAAGGACCTGCGTGCCATCCAGCACGTTGAGCGCCTGACTCAAATGGGCGTTCATTCATTGAAAATTGAAGGCCGTACTAAGTCTTTCTACTACGTCGCTCGCACCGCTCAGGTCTATCGTCGCGCAATTGATGACGCCGTTGCGGGTAAACCGTTCGACCCAACGCTGCTCACCACGCTGGAAGCGTTGGCGCACCGAGGCTATACCGAAGGTTTCCTGCGTCGCCACGTGCATGAAGATCAACAAAACTACGACTATGGCTATTCGGTTTCCGATCGCCAGCAGTTTGTTGGCGAACTGACAGGCGCACGCCGCGATGGTTATGCCGAAGTCTTAGTGAAGAATAAGTTCACCCTAGGCGACAGCGTTGAAATGATGACGCCAAAAGGCAATGTGCAGTTCACGCTTGAAGCGATGCAAAACAAGAAAGGCGAGCCTACCCAAGTCGCGCCGGGAGATGGACATATTGTTTACATCCCTGTTCCCGATGATTTGGATCTCGAATTCGCGCTATTGATGCGTAATTTAGCAGGCACCGATACGCGTAACCCGCATACTGCGGCGTAATTCGACCTGTTAAACGCCAAGGCGTAGCTTATTTCTTATAAGCTGCGCTTTTTTTATCTCTTTTTTATGCTTAATATTCCTATTATAAGATTAAGATCACACTTAAATTTATCGCATATAGATATTATCGAGTGGCAAAAAGATATAACGAAAAAGCAATACTAGGAACCACCTCCTTGCCAGCCCAATCTCCCTTGGGCTGGTTTTCTTTTTATTTACTATTTTATACCCCCCTACGTCAACTATTAAAACCCTTCTCCCTTGTTTTTAACCCGTCTTTTGTATTGATTATTTTCCAATAAAATCAATATCATAAAATAATAGTTACTTAAGTTAAGTAATTTGTTTTTCAAATTAATCTCAAAATAATTCATCTGAAATTAAATAACTAAGAAAACATACAATAAGAAATTAAGCGTTTAATTTAGTGAATCACTTAATTAAAGTTTATTTAAAATTAAATCAATTCATTTATTCCTTTCAACTGAAACCATTCAGCGCCAGTTATTGCATTATATTTCCCGATGAGAGCGGTTTCATTAATATTCATTGATGAATACAATTTATGCGGGTAAAACAGAATGAATATTTATGTTATAACAATGTAAGAGTTGAATTTTTTACCCCTTTCAGGAGATCACACATGCCTCAGTTACACTCCGCGTTAGTCATCTTGAACGGCAAAGGAGCCGGCAATCAGGACGTGCGTGAAGCGATTGACGGGTTACGCACCGAGGGAAATACCCTTCATGTCCGCGTGACGTGGGAACATGGCGATGCCAAGCGCTATGTGGCAGAAGCCGTAGAGCTCGGCGTCGAAACGATTGTGGCCGGCGGCGGCGATGGCACCATTAACGAAGTGTCTGATGCGCTGAGCCAGCACAGCGAATCCTCCCGTCCCGTATTGGCGGTATTACCGCTTGGCACAGCCAATGATTTTGCGACCGCCTGTTTAATCCCTGAAGAACCTCAGGCGGCGCTTCAGCTAGCTCTACAAGGCCGCGCAGTGCCAATCGACTTTGCACGCATCAACGATAAACGCGTGTTTATCAATATGGCGACCGGCGGCTTCGGCACCAAAATCACCACCGAAACGCCGGAGAAACTAAAATCCATTCTCGGCGGTGCCTCTTATTTCCTGCATGGGATTTTGCGTATGGATACGCTCAAGGCTGATTTTTGCCAGATTTCCGGTCCTGATTTCCATTGGGAAGGCAATGCGCTAGTGGTCGCTATCGGCAATGGCCGTCAAGCCGGTGGTGGGCAGCCGTTGTGCCCCGAGGCCTTAATCAATGATGGAAAACTGGATCTGCGCGTTTTAACCTCTGATGAGCTGCTGCCCGCGCTGCTAGAAAGCCTGCTTAAAGGCGAAAGCAATAAAAACGTCATCGAGGCCTCATTGCCGTGGTTAGAAATTACCTCACCTCATGAAATGACGCTCAATTTGGACGGCGAGCCCTTGAGCGCCAAGCATTTCCGCATTGAAATCGAACCTGACGCCATCAGCCTACGCCTGCCGCCAAACTGCCCACTGATTGGTTAAATCAGGTCGTGGTAAACCCTAATCCGCTCTAATTTTCATTCTGCCCTTCCCCATTTGGGAAGGGCAATCTCTGCGCACCTCTCATTTTCTTCTCCAATTCTTCCTCCAACTAAAACCGTGATCTCATCGGGCAAATTTCGATCATTATACTTGTATGGTAGTCATGTCAGGTTTATGTTTCCGTCATCATTAAGGTCACATTCCCAGCAGAGAAAAGTCCGCGCTAAGGAAATTCAAAGATGAAGATTGTTAAAGCTGAAGTATTTGTTACCTGTCCAGGGCGTAATTTTGTCACGCTGAAGATCACCACTGACGACGGGCTGACCGGTATCGGTGACGCCACGCTTAACGGACGTGAATTGCCGGTGGCTTCCTATTTAAAAGATCACGTTTGCCCACAGTTGATCGGACGCGACGCACATAGGATCGAAGATATTTGGCAGTTTTTCTATAAGGGCGCTTATTGGCGTCGCGGCCCGGTCACCATGTCGGCCATTTCTGCCGTGGATATGGCGCTGTGGGACATCAAAGCCAAAGCCGCCAATATGCCGTTATATCAGCTGCTCGGCGGCGCATCCCGCGAAGGCGTCATGGTTTACTGCCACACTACCGGCCACTCGTTGGATGACGTGTTGGAAGATTACGCCAAACACAAAGAGCTCGGCTTTAAAGCCATTCGCGTGCAGTGCGGCGTACCGGGAATGAAAACCACCTATGGAATGTCCAAAGGCAAGGGTTTGGCCTATGAACCCGCCACCAAAGGGAATTGGCCTGAAGAGCAGCTATGGTCAACGGAAAAATATCTCGATTTCACCCCGAAGCTATTTGCCGCCGTCCGCGATCGTTTTGGCTTTGACGAACATCTGCTGCACGACATGCATCATCGCCTCACCCCGATCGAAGCCGCGCGTTTTGGTAAGAGCATCGAAGACTACCGTCTGTTCTGGATGGAAGATCCAACGCCCGCAGAAAATCAGGAATGCTTCCGTTTGATCCGCCAGCACACGGTCACGCCTATCGCCGTGGGTGAAGTCTTCAACAGCATCTGGGACTGCAAACAGCTGATTGAAGAGCAGCTCATTGATTATATCCGCACCACCATCACCCACGCGGGCGGCATCACCGGTATGCGCCGTATTGCCGACTTCGCCGCTTTATATCAGGTACGTACCGGCTCTCACGGCCCATCCGATCTCTCGCCAATTTGCATGGCTGCCGCGCTGCATTTTGATTTGTGGGTGCCTAATTTTGGCGTTCAGGAATACATGGGCTATTCCGAACAAATGCTGGAAGTGTTCCCGCACAGCTGGACCTTCGATAACGGCTACATGCATCCGGGTGACAAACCAGGGCTCGGTATCGAATTCGATGAAAAACTCGCGGCTAAATATCCGTATGAGCCAGCCTATTTACCCGTTGCGCGCCTTGAAGATGGCACGTTGTGGAATTGGTAACTAAGAGGAATTTCCAATGAAAAGCGTCGTTATTCAACAGCCAGAAAAGTTGGTCATTGAGGATCGTCCGACCCCGCAGCCACAAGCAGGTGAAGTCAGAGTTCGCGTGCGTCGTGCTGGGATCTGCGGCTCAGACGTGCATATTTTCCGTGGGCATAATCCTTTCGCCAAGTACCCACGCGTTATTGGTCATGAGTTTTTCGGCATTATTGATGCCGTAGGTGAAGGCGTAGGCGCCAGCCGACAAGGTGAGCGCGTGGTTATCGATCCCGTGGTCAGCTGCGGTCATTGTTACCCTTGCTCCATTGGGCGGCCCAATGTCTGTACCGAGCTACAGGTGATCGGTGTCCACCGCGACGGAGGGTTCAGCGAATATGCCTGTGCGCCTGCACGTAATGCTTATGTCGTCCCCGATAGCATCCCTGAGCCAGAAGCCACCATGATTGAACCCTTTACCATTGCCGCAAATATTTGTGCTCAGCTCAAACCACAACCCAATGATGTGGCTTTGGTATACGGCGCGGGGCCAATGGGCTTAACCGTAATTCAGGCATTACGCGGCGTGTATGGCGTATCAACGATTATTGTCGCCGACCGTATTCCTGAACGTTTGCAGATGGCGCAGGCGAACGGTGCCGATCGCATCATCGACAATACCCACCTCGATTTAGCAGAAATATTGAAGCAAGAAGGCATTCGCCCGACGCTGATCGTTGATGCCGCCTGCCATCCTTCAATTTTACCTCAGGCTATCGCGCTGGCCTCTCCCGCGGCACGCATTGGCATTATGGGATTCTCTTCCGATCCATGCGTACTCAATCAGCAAAGCATCACCAGTAAGGAGATCTCAATCTTCAGCTCGCGTCTCAATAGCGCTCGTTTTCCTCAGGTTATTGAATGGATGAAGGAAAAGAAAATTCATCCAGAAAAGTTGATCACCCATAGCTTTCCACTTGAGCGCGTTACCGACGCACTCGTTCTGTTCGAACAAGATCAGAAAACCTGCTGCAAGGTACTTCTAGATTTTAGTGAATAAATTTTAGTGAAGAGATTTTAGCGATTAATTTTTATCCAAAAGATTAGATACACGTGTGTCTGCCAATAACGGGCAGGCACACACCCAACAACATAATGATAAAAGTACCGCGTGGGGTAGTTATGGCTAAGAATTTACGTTGGACTATCGTTTTTCTGCTGTTTTTAGTCTACATGATCAACTATTTAGATCGTGTCGCACTGTCAATTACGTTACCGATGATCGAGCAAGACTTATCTCTCAATGCAGAGCAGTTCGGCATTATCTTTGGCAGTTTTTTCTTTGGTTACGCCGTATTCAATTTCATCGGCGGTCTCGCCGTCGATAAATTTGGTCCGCTATTAGTACTCGGCGTCGCTGTGGGGCTGTGGTCAATTTTCTGCGGTTTCACCGCGCTGGCCTCCGGTTTTTATTCAATGCTGATCCTGCGCGTATTGTTCGGTATGGCTGAAGGCCCTATTTGCTCCTCGGCCAACAAAATGATTAACGGCTGGTTTCCACGTAAGCAAGCGGCAACCGCCATGGGTTTGCTAAGCGCGGGCTCTCCGCTAGGCGGCGCCGTTGCAGGCCCAATCGTGGGATATTTAGCGTTAGCTTTCGGTTGGCGTCCTGCGTTTATGATTATCTGCGCCATCGGTATCGTGTGGGTAGTGATCTGGTTCTTTGTCGCTTCAGATTCGCCGGAGAAAAGTCGCCACGTCAGTCAGGAAGAGCGGACGCTGATCGCTCAGCAAAAAAGTGAAGATCTGAGCGCGGATAGCAATCAGCAGCCCGGTCATTCGCTGATGTTTTACATGAAGCAGCCAATCATTCTGGCCACGGCGTTTGCTTTCTTTTGCTACAACTACATCCTGTTTTTCTTTCTCAGTTGGTTCCCGTCCTATCTGGTTCAGGCTCACGGCCTGAATATCAAAGAGATGAGCATCACCACGGTCATTCCTTGGATCGTTGGCTTTATTGGCCTAGCGGTGGGCGGCATTATCTCTGATTGGATATTCCGTCTTACGGGCAAACTGTTGCTGTCGCGTAAAATTGTGTTGGTCGTTTGCCTCTTGGCCGCCGCAATCTGCGTTGCGTTGGCGGGAACGGTGAGTCAGGTAATTCCTGCGGTGATCCTGATGTCGGTGTCTATTTTCTTCCTCTATGTTACCGGATCGATTTACTGGGCAATCATTCAAGACGTGGTGCATAAATCACGTATCGGCGGTGCCAGCGGCTTTATCCATTTGGTCGGTAGCGTGTCAGGAATTATCGGGCCCATCGTGACCGGATTTATTGTGCAAAACACCGGTAAATTCGACAGCGCTTTTATCTTGGCAGGCGGCGTGGCGGCATTGGGCGCGCTGCTGGTGTTCTTCGTTATCCGTCCGGCAGCCTCAACGCCCGCGGTAATGAACCACGTTTAATCTTTGGTGAAAATACAACCGTTAGATACTCGTCAGACTTAATGGACATATTGATGAAAAACGACTTACTCCAAGCGAACGCTATCGTTCCTAGCTACTCCCGAGAACAGTTGAAAACCCGCATCGTGCATCTCGGTTTTGGGGCTTTTCACCGCGCTCATCAGGCCGTATATGCCGACCAATTAGCTGCCGATCACCAGAGTGACTGGGGCTACGGCGAAGTGAATCTGATCGGCGGTGAGCAACAGATCCTCGCTCTACGCCACCAGCACAATCTCTTCAGCGTGGCAGAAATGTCGGAGCAAAACTGGCAGTGCCGTGTGGTAGGAATTGTTCGCGAGGCGTTACACGTTCAGCTTGATGGATTAGATCGCGTTATGAACATGCTCTGCCAGCCGGACGTGGCTATCGTCTCGCTGACGATTACCGAGAAAGGCTATTGTCACCATCCCGCCAGCGGCAGGCTTGATCTCGACCATCCGTTGATAGCACACGATATTGAACATCCGCAGCAACCACAGTCGGCAGCGGGCGTTATCGTTGCGGCGCTAGCACAACGACGCGAGCTGGGCTTACCTGCATTCACCGTGATGTCATGCGACAACATGCCCGAGAATGGCCATGTTACCCACAACGTTGTCTGCGGGCTGGCGGCGGCGCAGTCGCCAGAGCTGGCAAAATGGATTGAGCAGAACGTCACGTTCCCTTCTACCATGGTTGATCGTATTGTTCCTGCCGTCACCGCCGAAACGCTTGATCAAATCGCCCTTCAACTTGGCGTACGCGATCCCGCAGGCGTCGCCTGCGAACCCTTTAGGCAGTGGGTCATTGAAGATAATTTTGTCGCCGGTCGCCCAGCATGGGAACGGGTTGGCGCAGAGTTGGTCAACAACGTGTTGCCTTATGAAGAGATGAAGCTACGCATGCTGAACGGCAGCCACTCGTTTTTAGCCTATTTAGGCTATCTGGCGGGGTATGCACATATTAATGACTGCATGCAGGACGAAAACTATCGTCGCGCCGCACGGGCACTGATGCTGAATGAACAAGCTCCCACGCTCAACGTTCCCAACGTGGATTTGCAGGCATACGCCGATTCGCTTATCACACGTTATTCAAACACGGCACTTAAGCACCGCACATGGCAAATTGCGATGGACGGCAGCCAAAAGCTACCTCAGCGCATGCTCGACTCTGTGCGCTGGCATCTGGCACACGGTTCCCGCTTCGATTTGTTGGCGCTGGGCATCGCGGGATGGATGCGCTATGTCAGCGGCATCGATGAAAGCGGGCAGCCTATTGAGATTAGCGATCCGCTGCTGGTTGATATTCAGCGCTGTGCACAAAACTCAGCGGAAGGGCATGCAAGAGTATCAGCACTGCTTTCTCTCGAGGCCATATTTGGTACTGATTTACCTCAAAATTCTGAATTTGTGCGGGCGATAGACGCGGCGTATATCTTGTTATTAGCGCGGGGGGCAAAAGACAGCGTTGCCCACACGTTGAAATCAACGGTACGTTAGTTTTCTGGCCCGCCCCCGCGGGCCTTTCTTAAAAGCATTCCCCTCCCGCCGTCACCATGCTCACAAGATTTAGGCAAATTTCTGCCTGAATGCTGTTAAAATGCAGACACTTTATTTAAAACCCGACGATCTCACACGTATGCCGATGTCTACACCTCAGCAGAACTACGACCTTAATGGCACTGTTCCAGTGAACCAACAAATCTATCGCTACCTGCGTAAAGATATTGTTGAATGCACCATTCCTCCCGGTACGCTGCTTTCAGAGAAAGAGATCTCGGCACGGTTTAACGTTTCACGCCAGCCGGTGCGCGAAGCATTTATCAAACTGGCGGAAAACGGATTAGTACAGATCCTGCCGCAGCGCGGGACCTTTGTGCAGAAAATATCGGTGAAGCGCGTCGCTGACGGACGTTTTATTCGCAGCGCGATCGAATGCAGCATTGCACGTCGCGCCGCAGAGCTGGCAACCCCCAGCCAATTGCTGCTGCTTGAGCACAGCATTAGCCGTCAAAAACTGGCCGCGCAGCATCAACAAACCAGCGAGTTTTTAGCCTTGGACGATCAGTTCCATCAGCTACTAACCGACATAGCGGATTGCCCTCTGGCATGGGAAACCATTGAGAACATCAAGGCGACGATGGACCGAGTGCGTTTTCTCACCTTAAGCAAAGTCTCACCGCCGGAAAGCCTGATCAGCCAGCACGAAAAAATCTATCAGGCGATCGCCAAAGGTGACGCCGACGCCGCGGAAGAGGCCGTGCTGGCACATCTACAACAGATGATTCACACCATTACGCCGATTGAACAGCAAAACAAAGAGTGGTTCGAATAGCGTTAAGCGCTGCTGTCCTTTCAGGCTGACAGCGGCAAGCCTCACTTTTTCTCCCTTCACCTAGAGCTGATGCAATAAAGCATGTATTGTACCGGCTGGCTGTAAGCAAACCGCTAATATCTTGTTAAGTAATTTCACTCATTGCTCGAGGCCTTTGCCTGAGCCAAGACGGGAGTTCACCATGACTGATATCGCTAAGTTGTTAGGTAAAGAAGCCGATTCACTGCTCCAACATCGCTGCACCACCCTACCCGCTGAACAGTTTTACCTTCCCGGAGCGGACTTCGTTGACCGCGTCATGATCGATAACAACCGCTCTCCGCGCGTGCTGACCGCCATGCAGAATCTGTACAACACTGGCCGTTTAGCCGGAACAGGCTATTTGTCGATTCTGCCAGTCGATCAGGGCGTTGAGCATTCAGCGGGTGCCTCTTTCGCAGCAAACCCGCTCTATTTTGATCCTAAAAATATCGTAGAACTGGCGCTTGAGGCAGGCTGCAACTGCGTGGCTTCAACCTACGGCGTGTTGGCTTCTGTATCGCGCCGCTATGCGCATAAGATTCCGTTCCTCGTTAAACTTAATCATAACGAAACCCTAAGCTACCCCACGCAGTATGACCAAACGCTGTATGCCAGCGTCGAACAGGCCTTCAATATGGGCGCACAGGCCGTGGGTGCCACGATTTACTTCGGGTCCATTGAGTCACGTCGCCAGATAGAAGAAATTTCAGCAGCCTTTGAACGTGCGCATGAGCTGGGTATGGTCACCGTGCTGTGGGCCTATCTGCGTAATCCGGCGTTCAAAAAAGATGGCGTCGACTATCATGCTAGCGCCGATTTAACCGGACAGGCCAACCATCTGGCCGCCACTATTGGCGCTGATATCGTGAAGCAAAAAATGGCGGAGAATAATGGCGGCTACAAAGCGGTGAACTTTGGTTATACCGATGAACGTGTCTACAGCAAACTCACCACCGACAATCCGATTGATTTGGTTCGTTATCAGCTCGCTAACTGTTATATGGGCCGCGCTGGGCTAATTAACTCCGGCGGAGCCGCCGGTGAAAATGATATGTCTGAGTCCGTACGCACTGCGGTTATTAATAAAAGAGCTGGCGGTATGGGTCTAATCTTAGGTCGTAAAGCTTTCAAGAAATCGATGAAAGATGGCGTCGCGTTAATCAACGCCGTGCAGGATGTCTATTTAGATAAGAGCGTGACTATCGCTTAATAGATAGCGCTTAATGAACACCGCCTAGCGGCTAAACGACGGGCTACTGCTGAGCCCGTCATTCTATTTCTCTCACTTCTTTCTTTAGCGATTCAGGGATCTCTTTCTTCAAACGCTCCAACATCACAGAAAAAGCGGGGTTATGCACTGAGGCTCGGTTATAAATCATGTACATTCTCACCTGCGGCATAATAAAGTCTGTTTTTAACACCTGAATATTAAAGTTATCTGCAAAACGCTGTAATGAACCCGCGGGAATAACGCCAACAGTATCGGTATTTTCAATTACACTCATAATCGTTAGCATCGAGTTGCTGGTAAAAGCGACATTTCGATTGCCAAGCGCTTCATCAATCTTAATCTTCCCCGCAATAACCTCAGGGTCATCAATGTTGATTGTCGTGAATCTCTCCTTAACAGCCAACTCTTTCGTTAACCGCCCTTTTAATCGTGGATGATCCTTGCGGCAAACAAATAAGATCTCAGTATCGGCACAAGGGATACACACCGTTGAAAAACTGGTATACGGGCTGGTACTGAAAATAATATCCGCCTTACGGAAACTCAGTAACTCTTCGGTTTTTACCGATTCGGTGTAGCCACTATGATGAACAATTTCATAGTCCATACCATCATGTTGCAGGCTATTCAGGACAGCAGGCAGCAACTCCATCCCCATAAACGGCGGCGAGTAGATAACAAATTTCTTTTTCAAATCATTATCGGATGAAGCACTGACCACGCGGCCAAGTTGCTCCATGCTTTGCGTCAGTTGTTGATGCAAATTAACCGCCACCGTGGTGGCTGAGATTCCTTTCCCTTCACGGATAAACAGCGGATCGTTAAAATGATTACGTAATTTTTGCAAAGACTGGCTGACCGCGGAAGGCGTCATCCCCATAGATGTGGCTGCTAAACTCACGCTCGAATGGGCGTATACCATTTCAAAAACAGTCAGTAAGTTCAGGTCAAAGACTTTTATCTTTCCCAAAGCGTTGCGTTCGGTATATCCGCTCATAGATGGTGCGCTCATGTTTATATAAAAAATATATGAAACAATATCGATTAATAATCACAATAGATCCATAAACCCTCACTACATTACTTATTAAGTAATTATAATCAATAAAAATTAGCAGAAATATCCAGATCCGTTGGGCTATCCTAATATCTTTCAAACGCAAAAAAAAAGCTTCGTATTTTTAATAACATACGAAGCTTTTTATCGGGATAAATATTAATGTCGATTACGCACTAGCTGATAGCGGCGGGTAAGATACTCTACCGGAACGCTCCAGATATGGACTAAACGACAGAACGGAAATAGCACGAATAGCGTCATGCCTAGTACGATATGCAGCTTAAAGATCAGCGCAACACCGTCTAAATGCGTAGCCGCACCGGTATGGAATGTCACGATAGACTGCGCCCACGCCACCAGCTTCATCATTTCGCTGCCGTCCATATGCTGGGCGGAGAAAGGAATGGTGAGAAGTCCCAAGCACACCTGAACCACCAACAGCGTCAGGATTAAGATATCGCCTACGCTTGAGGTTGCACGCACACGTGGATTCGTTAAACGGCGCTTGAGCAGCATCACACCGCCAATCAGCATCATCACGCCGCAGGCACCACCGGCAAACATCGCCATTTTTTGCTTAATTGGCACCGGCAGAAAGGATTCATACATCCAGTGCGGCGTAAGCATTCCTAGGAAATGCCCAGCAAAAATACCTAAGATTCCAATGTGGAAAAGATTAGACGCTAGGCGCATGCCTTTTTTATCCAGCATTTGGCTAGAGCCCGCACGCCAACTATATTGTCCATAGTCGTAACGGATCCAACTGCCAATCAGGAAAATTGCCCCCGCCAGATACGGATAGATATCGAAAAAGAATTGGTTGAGATAATTCATTAGCGTTCTCCTGCCACCGGCGTGGCGTCCAAACTGAGATACTGCGGCGCAACCGCACCTGCGAAACGACGGTGATGGGCATTCTGCTGTGCCGAAGCACAGCCTTCTTCGCCCAGAAACTTCACCTGTTCCTCTTCCCACACCGCATCTAATGCCGCCGGCGTATCGTCACGCGTTTCCTGCGCAACTTTATCGCTTAGTTGTTCACTAGCGACGTGAGTGCCTGAAACGGCCAGCAGCAGATCAAACAGCACGGCATAATGGCTTTGGCGATCTTTTAAACGCGCGCCCAGCAACGCCAGAATCGGCACGATGTCCAACAATCCCTGACGCGCCGTTTCACGATCGCGGCTCGCAAGGAACTCGAGATACATCGGCAGGAAATCAGGCAGTTCGCGGCTGTCGATCTCTAGACCCGCAGCGTTATATTGCGCCATCAGATCGACCATCGCCTGACCGCGATCGCGGGATTCACCGTGTACGTGCTCAAACAGCAATAAAGAGGTCGCACGACCACGGTCAAACAGTTCACAGTATTGCGCTTGAACATCCATCAGATCGTTTTCGGTGAAATCACGAATAAAGGTCAGCAACTGCACCGACTGCGCCAGCGTCAATTCACTGGCGTCATCTAATGCGTCCACCAGCTCTTGCCGATTTTCCCATAATGCCTCATCGGGGTAATCCAGCAGACGAGCAACGATTCGCAGCGTCATCATCAGCTTTTCTCCCCATGAATATCGGCATCACGCGGCGTTTTCTGCGTCACGTCGATAGCGTCGATACGGCGGCTGTTAAACAGGTTGAATTTGGTATCGCTGCCGTGACAGCCATCGCCAAAGCTAAACCCACAGCCTTTGCTTTCAGGGAACGCTTCACGCGCTTGTTCACGGTGGCTTGATGGAATCACAAAGCGATCTTCGTAATTCGCAATAGCCAAGTAGCGGTACATTTCCTGCGCCTGAGCTTCGGTTAATCCCACCTGCTCTAATGCGCTGGTGTCGATAACCCCGTCAACGGTTTCTGCACGTTTGAAATGGCGCATAGCCAACATGCGTTTCAACGCCAGCAGCACCGGAGCGGTATCGCCCGCCGTCAGCAGATTAGCCAAGTATTGAACGGGGATACGCAGGCTTTCAACATCAGGCAATACGCCGGTATGCGGTAAAGCACCTGCATCGGCCGCCGACTGAATTGGCGACAACGGCGGTACATACCACACCATTGGCAGCGTGCGATATTCAGGGTGCAGTGGCAGAGCCAGCTTCCAATCCATCGCCATTTTGTACACCGGTGATTTCTGCGCAGACTCAATCACGCCCTGCGGTATGCCGTCTTTCAAGGCCTGTTCAATCACCGCAGGATCGTTAGGATCCAAGAAGATATCCAGCTGACGCTGATAAAGATCTTGCTCATTTTCCGCCGAAGCCGCATCGGCAATTTTATCTGCGTCATACAACAATACGCCGAGGTAGCGGATACGCCCTACGCAGGTTTCAGAACAGATAGTTGGCTGTCCAGACTCGATGCGTGGATAACAGAAAATACACTTCTCAGACTTACCGCTTTTCCAGTTGAAGTAGATCTTTTTGTACGGGCAACCGGTCAAACACATGCGCCAGCCGCGGCACTTGTCCTGATCGATCAGCACAATGCCGTCTTCCGAACGCTTATAGATCGCGCCGCTTGGGCACGTCGCCACACACGCCGGATTCAGACAGTGCTCGCACAGGCGTGGCAAATACATCATGAAGGTATTTTCGAACTGGCCGTACATCTCTTTTTGCATGTTGGCGAAGTTCTGGTCTTTGGCGCGCTTGGAAAATTCGCCGCCCAGAATATCGTCCCAGTTCGGGCCGTTTTCGATTTTCTTCATGCGCTGACCGGTAATCAGCGAGCGTGGACGCGCAATCGGCTGATGCTTACTTTCCGGCGCGTTTTGCAGGTGATGATAATCGTAGTCAAACGGTTCGTAGTAATCGTCTAATCCCGGCACGTCAGGGTTAGCAAAGATTTTCGACAACAGCCCCACGCGGTTACCCATGCGTGGTTCTAGCTTGCCGTTAATCTTGCGGATCCAGCCACCTTTCCATTGTGACTGGTCTTCCCAGTTGTGGGGATAACCCACGCCGGGTTTACTTTCTACGTTGTTAAACCACGCGTATTCGGTGCCTTCACGGCTGGTCCAGACGTTTTTACAGGTCACCGAACAGGTATGGCAGCCAATGCATTTATCGAGATTCAGCACCATGCCGACTTGAGAACGGATTTTCATTTGGCTTTCTCCTGCTGGCTACCCTGTGAGTAGTCGTTACCTTCTTCGTCTAACCAGTCGATACGGTTCATCTTACGTACCACCACAAACTCATCACGGTTGGAACCTACGGTACCGTAGTAGTTAAAGCCGTAGGCCAACTGCGCATAGCCACCAATCATGTGCGTCGGTTTCGGTGAAATACGCGTGACCGAGTTATGAATACCGCCGCGCTGGCTGGTAATTTCTGAGCCAGGAATATTCACGATACGTTCCTGCGCGTGATACATCATGGTCATGCCCGCAGGGATACGCTGGCTCACCACCGCACGCGCCGTTAATGCGCCGTTGGCGTTGAAGGCTTCAATCCAGTCGTTATCTTCAATACCTAACTCTTTGGCGTCATCTTCGCTCAGCCAAACAATTGGACCACCGCGGCCTAACGTCAGCATCAATAAGTTGTCGCTGTAGGTTGAGTGAATGCCCCACTTCTGATGCGGAGTCAGGAAGTTCAGCGCTTTCTCTTTGTTGCCGTTCGGGGATTTCCCCATCACCGGTGCCGCCGCGCGGGTATCAATCGGTGGACGATAGACCAGCAAGCTTTCCCCGAAGGCACGCATCCATTCATGATCCTGATAAAGCTGCTGACGGCCGCTCAGGGTGCGCCAAGGGATCAGCTCATGAACGTTGGTGTAGCAAGCATTATAAGAGACATGTTCGTCTTCCAAACCAGACCACGTTGGGCTAGAGATAATCTTGCGCGGCTGCGCCTGAATATCGCGGAAGCGGATTTTTTCGTCTTCTTTGTTCAGCGCCAAATGGGTGTGGTCACGGCCGGTAATATTGCTCAGCGCCTGCCAGGCTTTCACCGCCACCTGTCCGTTAGTTTCAGGCGCCAATGACAGAATGACCTCTGCCGCATCAATCGCCGTGTCGATTTTTGGACGTCCGGCTGCTGCACCGTCTGGCTGGGTATAGTTCAGTTGCTTGAGGAAATCGACTTCGGTCTGAGTATTCCAGCTAATGCCTTTGCCGCCGTTGCCCAAGGTGTCCATTAATGGGCCCAGAGACGTAAAGCGCGCATAGGTATTTGGATAGTCACGTTCAACCGCAATGATATGCGGCGCAGTTTTACCCGGAATAAGATCGCATTCGCCTTTTTTCCAATCCTTCACGCCAAACGGCTGCGCCAATTCGGCAGCGGAGTCGTGCTGGATAGGCAATGTAACGATATCGGTTTCTTTACCTAAATGGCCGTCACACATACGCGAGAAGGCGTCAGCGATCCCTTTATAGATCTCCCAGTCGCTTTTGGATTCCCACGCAGGATCGACCGCGGCTGACAGCGGATGAATAAACGGATGCATATCCGACGTATTCATATCGTCTTTTTCATACCACGTGGCGGTTGGCAGCACGATATCGGAATAGAGACAGGTGCTCGACATACGGAAATCAAGCGTGACCACCAGATCCAATTTGCCTTCACCCGCGTTGTCTTTCCATTCCACGTCTTCAGGCTTCACACCGCCCTGCTGGCCCAAATCCTGACCTTGAATACCGTGTTCGGTACCCAGCAGGTATTTCAGCATGTACTCATGGCCCTTACCGGAAGATCCCAGCAGGTTTGAACGCCAGACGAACAGGTTACGCGGGAAGTTTTTCTCATCGTCCGGCTGCTCAGCGGCAAAGCGAATCGAACCTTCTTTCAGGCTTTTCACCGTGTAATCCACCGGAGACAGGCCTGCGGCGCGGGCTTGTTCAGCGATATGCAGCGGGTTTGTCCCGAGCTGAGGCGCAGAAGGCAGCCATCCCATTCGTTCGGCACGTACGTTTAAATCAATCAGGCTGGTGCTGAAGCGAGATTTATCCGCCATTGGCGACAGCAGTTCTTCAGTGCCCACGGTTTCATAGCGCCACTGGCTTGAATGATTGTAGAAGAATGAGGTGCTGTTCATATGGCGCGGTGGACGCTGCCAATCCAAACCAAAGGCCAGCGGAGTCCAACCCGTTTGTGGACGCAGTTTTTCCTGCCCCACGTAGTGAGCCCAACCGCCACCGCTTTGGCCGACACAGCCGCAGAAGATCAGCATGTTGATCAAGCCGCGGTAGGTCATATCCATGTGATACCAGTGGTTCACACCGGCACCCACGATGATCATGGAGCGACCGTGAGTTTTCTCGGCATTTTCCGCAAACTCACGCGCAATACGCACGATGTTTTCTTTGCTTACGCCGGTAACCAGTTCAGCCCAAGCTGGAGAATAGGCTTTAACGTCGTCATAGCTTTGCGCACAGTTTTCATCGTTTAAGCCGCGCTCAATGCCGTAGTTTGCCAAGGTTAAATCGTAAACGCTGGTCACTAACGCCGTAGAACCATCGGCCAACTGTAGGCGTTTAACCGGTAGCTTATGCAGCAGCACGTCTTTCAGCTCAACGCTGTTGAACGGATCGCTTTCGCTGGTTTTAATGCCGCCGAAGTACGGGAAGCCAACTTCGGCAATCTCGTCATAGTTATCGAGCAGGCTGAGCTGAAGTTTGACTTCTTCACCGCTCACGCCGTCACGCTGTTCGAGATTCCATTTGCCTTTCTCACCCCAACGGTAGCCGATAGACCCCTGCGGCGCCGTAAGCTCGCCGTTTTGGTTAATCGCAACGGTTTTCCATTCAGGGTTATTTTCTTGGCCTAAACCATCCACCAAGTCAGAAGCGCGCAGCATACGACCGGCAGCATAATGACCTTCTGCACGTTGCTCCAACAGCACCAGCATTGGCATGTCGGTGTAGGTGCGCACGTAGTCGGCAAAATATTCGGTCTGACGCTGAACGTGGAACTCATTGAGGATCACATGGCCCATCGCTAGCGCCATGGCGCTATCGGTACCCTGTTTCGGGTTCAGCCAATGGTCACACAGTTTGGCAATTTCCGCGTAGTCAGGCGTCACCGCCACTGTCTTCGTGCCCTTATAACGCACTTCGGTGAAGAAGTGCGCATCAGGCGTACGCGTTTGCGGAACGTTAGAACCCCAAGCGATGATATAGGAAGAGTTATACCAGTCGGCCGATTCAGGTACGTCGGTTTGCTCGCCCCAAGTCATTGGCGACGCAGGCGGTAAATCGCAGTACCAGTCATAGAAGCTCAAGCATACACCGCCGATCAGCGACAGATAGCGAGCGCCTGCCGCGTAGGAAACCATCGACATCGCAGGGATCGGCGAGAAGCCGATAATACGGTCTGGGCCATACTGCTTGGCGGTATAAACGTTGGATGCCGCAATCAGTTCGTTGACTTCTTTCCAGCTCGAACGAACGAAACCACCGCGACCACGCGCCTGTTTGTACTCTTTCGCTTTCTCAGTGTCGCTAACGATAGAACCCCATGCGTCGACCGGATCGCTGTGCAGGGCTTTCGCTTCACGCCACAGTTTCATTAGGCGCTTGCGCATCATCGGATATTTCACGCGGTTAGCGCTATACAGATACCAAGAGTAGCTCGCGCCGCGCGGGCAGCCGCGTGGTTCGTGGTTTGGCAAATCAGGGCGAGTGCGAGGATAGTCAGTCTGCTGGGTTTCCCAAGTGACTAGACCGTTCTTGACGTAAATCTTCCAGCTACATGAACCGGTACAGTTTACCCCATGGGTAGAGCGCACGATTTTGTCATGTTGCCAGCGGCTGCGGTATCCGTCTTCCCAGTCACGGTTAACGTTCAGTTCTTGGCCGTGGCCATCAGCGAACGTTTCGCCTTTCTGTTTGAAATAACGGAACCGGTCAAGAAATTTGCTCATCCGGAGTTCTCCTGATACGGGGATTAAATCCCCTGTCATTATTGTGAAATATGCGTGATGCATTGCTCAGATTGCGGCCAGACTACCGAGCGTTACGCGCGCGGAACTTGATTGCGATCAAGGCAGAATGCGGGGCCTATTCCAGTATCAGTGCGAAATACCACCAAAGGATAAGATCACGAAAAACATATAATTAAATGAAAAATAAGGATTAATTTTAAATCTGTATGTTTTATTGAGGATAATTTGATAGGCAGGACTATTTGGGGGTAGGTAAGTCGTTGATGGCAATCAGGTCAGCCTTTTTGCTCAATGCTTCAATATCAAAGCATAAGGAAAAAGAGTAACAACATGAAAATGGGATATTGTATTTACCACCCAGACATATCAGCATCACGCCGAAAATATCCCCTTCTGGATTATTCATTCAGCCAGAAGTTGCGTTTTACTCTTGAGATTGACACCTGATGAGTCATATAAAATATGTGATGTTCCCTATTTTGGCGGCACTTCCCTCATTCGCTAATGCCATTGAGCCAGACACTAGTTCTCCCATTGAGCATCAAAAATGCGGAAAAAACATCAACCTAACGTTGAGAAACGTGGCCGATGGTCACGCCGTTATCGGTTTGATTAACCGTAAAACCAAGGCTTGGGATTATTTTTACTCTCATAATGGCTTTGTCAGCGATTACAAATATTCCCAATATGTTCCCGCTATCCATAACGCTAAATCCGGTAGCTATGAGTTGGCCAAAGAAACAGCCAACAGCGGCCCTGCAATTTATTGGGGAGTGGATAAAGCGGGTAATTATCAATTAGTCCTTGGCAAACACACCTATCGCTGTGGGCTGCTGATCGCACCGGAAACGAATCCATCGCGTGTAAACGACAATTTAAACGCGGCCTATGGGGAATAGTCCCCCTGCTGCTCGCCAATAGTAAAAAGCCCCCGCGAGAAATCAGCGGGGGCTTTTTTATCAGAACAAGCAAACTTATTGACGTGTTACCGACCGTTTAAAAGATCGAGATACACGGGTCTAGCACACCGCGGGGCGCTCCGGCGGCTTACGCCGCTACGACCCCATCGGTGTACTCCCCCTAAAAATAAGCTTAAGTATCTTACTTTAAACCTATTAGCGGGCTTTCTTTGTTGCCAGCGTTTTCAAATTACGGCCATAAACAAACCACGTAATCAGAATACAGACGACGTAAAACACCACAAAGACCTTCATAGCACCGGCCGGAGAACCGGTCAGCGCCAACGATGTACCAAAGGCTTTAGGAATGAAGAAGCCCCCTGCGGCACCAATCGCGGAGATAAAACCTAACGCCGCTGCGGTATCGGTGACGGCTTCACGCTGAGCCTGATCGTCACTGCCGCCACGCGCTTTCACGCTGTCGATGGTGATTTTACGGAATACCACCGCAATCATTTGGAACGTAGAACCGCTGCCTAACCCTGCGGTTAAGAACAGCAGCATAAACACGCTGTAGAAGGCAATAAACGAACCGCCCACGCCGTGGGTTGGCAGCGTCAAGAACAGCAACGCGGCAAAGATCGCCATCAGCACAAAGTTGATCAGCGTAACGCGAATACCGCCAAAGCGATCGGACAGAGCACCACCAACCGGACGAGCCAACGCCCCAAGGAACGGACCAAAGAAGGCGTAATGCAGGATCACCACGTCAGGGAACTGGGTTTTTGACAGCATGGCAAAGCCTGCCGAAAAACCGATAAACGAACCGAACGTCGAAAGATACAGCACGCTCAAGATCCACAGGTGCCCACGCTTAAGCACGGGCAGCTGTTGGCTGAGAGAGGCTTTAGACGCGGCTAAATCGTTCATGCCAAACCAAGCAAACAGCGTGGCAATAATCAGGAACGGCACCCAGATCCACGCGGCGTTTTCCAACCACAGGCTACCGCCGTCTGGCTGGGTATGGCCTGTACCACCGAAGATACCGAAAATGCTGATGGAAATAGCAATCGGCGCAATCAGCTGCATAACGCTGACGCCTAAATTACCCAAACCACCGTTTAAGCCCAGCGCTCCACCCTGTTTGTTCTTAGGGAAGAAGAAGCTGATGTTAGCCATGCTGGAGGCAAAGTTAGCACCGGCAAAGCCACACAGCAGGGAAATCGTCACGAAAACGCTAAACGGCGTCGTTGGGTCCTGCACCGCATATCCCAGCCATAGGCAAGGAATTATGAGGAAAATAGTGCTGATTGCCGTCCAGCGACGCCCACCAAACATAGGGATCACAAAGGAGTATGGCACGCGCAAAATAGCGCCCGAAACAGAAGGCAGCGCGGTCAACATAAACAGCTGATCGGTGGTGAAGTTAAACCCGACCTTATTGAGATTTACCGCTACCGCGCTGAACAGCATCCAGACGCAAAAAGCGAGTAATAAACAGGGAATTGAAATCCATAGATTACGTTGAGCTGTTTTTTGGCCAATTTGCTGCCAAAAATCAGGCTCTTCAGGGCGCCAATCCTGGATCACGCCCCCTTTCGATTGTGTATTTGGAGCGGATGCTTGTGTCATAAAAACCTCTGCCTTTATCCGGTTAGTAGCGGAGTTGTACGCATCACGCACCTGAGCAAACTTGATACAAATCAAGCCGCTGTAAGGTAGCAATTTGGCGAAATCAGCCATAACTCCCTTAATGAGTAGGCTATAATTGTAAAAATATTTTCGAAGAATCATTCGTTTAAAGCTTTAAAAATTGAGCCTTCGCTACGTGAGTGGCACAAGCAAATATTAAGGGTTACTTCCTTATGGGTATGGGGTTATAGGCTAGGATGATTTAAAAAGGCTTTTCAAAGGTATCTTTCCTTTTTCCCGCAGCTGGTAGATTTTCATGAAACATTTCTGTGCACGTTTTTCCATCGTCAGTCAGGTAGCCGTTTTGATGCTACTGCTTGGCATATGTGGTATTGCAGGAATGAGCGTTTCCAGCTGGATGGCACAGAGCATTCAAGGCAACGCGCACGCGATCAACACATCGGGATCGCTGAGAATGCAGAGCTACCGTTTACTCTCGATGGTACCGCTAAATGCCAATACAGATAGCAAGCGCTGCTTAGATGAATTAAATAACGATTTAAACAGCCCAGTGTTACTGTCAGCCGTCAAGGAAGAGCATCTCAACACGCAGTTCTCCGCCCTACAACAAGCTTGGCAAGGCGATCTGCGCCCCGCACTACTTGCGGCACAACACCCCGATGATGCACGGGATAACGTCGCCAAATTTGTCGGCCATCTCGATGAACTGGTTTCTGCCATCGACCATCAAACCGAACAGCGTTTGACGATGGTCAGCATGGTACAAAAGATTTTTATTATCCTGACGTTGTTACTGCTGGTTGGCACCGTGGTCTATTTACGCCGCCGATTACTCCATCCTTGGCGCCAACTGGTCGGCATGTCGCAGGCGATTGGACAAGGGAATTTCAGCCAGCGTTTTCAGCAAACCGATCATCAGGATGAAATGGCTATTTTAGGCTCGACGCTGAATGCCATGTCGTCTGAACTCTCGCTGATGTATGGCAAACTCGAGCAGTTGGTCGAGCAAAAAACCACGGATTTACAGAAGAAGAATCAGGTTTTATCGTATCTGTATCGCGCTAGCCGCCAGCTCCATTCTCGTGCGCCATTATGTTCTCGGCTGCTGCCGGTGCTCACGGAGCTTCAAGAGCTCACGCCCCTGCACTCGCTACAGATTCGCTTGTATGAAAACAACAGCGACGAACAGTTTGATGAACTGAACTGTGTGGAAACACAGCGTCCCAAACACTGTCCTGATACGCATTGCGTCCAGTGTTTGAACCATTCTGAGCATGTTCCAAATAAACCCAGCTCTACGGTTAGCTGGAGCTTGAACGATCAAAGCGGTCGCTATGGTTTGATTTTGGCCCAGTTGCCAGAAGGCGTGACGCTACAACCCGAACAAAAGCAGCTGATGATGACATTGTCCGAACAGATCACCAGCACGTTGGCTCTGGAACAGCAGGCCGACCAACAGCAACAGCTGGCAGTCATGGAAGAACGTTCTGCCATTGCACGTGAGCTGCACGACTCCATCGCCCAATCGCTCTCGTGTTTAAAGATGAAGATCAGCTATTTGCAGATGCAGTCCACAGCGTTACCTGACAATATTCAAACCCAACTGCAAGAGATGCGCGAAGAACTGAACGCGGCCTATCGCCAACTGCGCGAACTGCTGACGACTTTTCGCCTGAAGCTGAGCGAACCGGGATTGCTGGCTGCTTTGCAGGTCACCGTCGCCGAATTTAATCAACGCTTTGGTTTTACTATCGATTTTGACTATCAGCTTCCGGCCAAAAGTGTTCCATCCCATCAGGCAATTCATTTAGTACAAATTGCCAGAGAAGCCCTAAGCAACATACTTAAACACGCACAGGCAACGCAGGTTGATATGACCATCACCCTACAAGATGATGAAATCGTTATGTCTATTTGCGACAACGGCCTGGGTATTAGCACTTCCCCTGAGCGACAGAACCACTACGGTCTCGTGATTATGAGCGATAGAGCCCAGAGTCTGAACGGAGAATGCCAAATTTCACGCCGTGCGAGCGGTGGCACCGAAGTACGAGTCACATTCCCACAGGAAATACGCTAATCCCACGGCATCTGGTTTAGAGGAGAAATTGATGAATTCCACATTAGCTCAAGACGATCAATATACGATTCTGTTAATTGACGATCACCCGATGCTTCGCAGCGGTGTAAAACAGCTGATTAGCCTTGAGCCACAGCTAAAGGTGATCGGTGAAGCCAGCAACGGCCAGCAAGGCATAGAATTGGCGGAAGAGCTCGATCCTGATTTGATTTTGCTCGATCTCAATATGCCGGGTATGAACGGGCTAGAAACACTGGATCAGCTTCGCACCCGCACACTATCGGGCCGTGTGGTGGTTTTTAGCGTTTCTAATCATGAAGATGACGTCATCAGCGCGCTAAAACGCGGTGCCGACGGCTACCTGCTTAAAGACATGGAGCCCGAAGATCTGCTGCGCTCACTCCATCAGGCCGCTGCCGGACAAGTGGTCATCAGTGAAGCGCTCACGCCGGTATTAGCCGCTAGCCTGCGTGAAAGCCGCCCTTCTTCAGAGCGCGATGTGCAGCAATTAACCCCGCGCGAATGCGATATTTTGAAGCTGATTGCGCAAGGCTTACCGAACAAAATGATCGCCCGTAAATTAACGATCACCGAAAGTACGGTTAAAGTTCACGTGAAACATTTGCTGAAAAAAATGAAGTTAAAATCACGTGTAGAAGCCGCCGTATGGGTATTGCAAGAAAAGGTCTTTTAATTAAAAAATAAAAAGCCCGCGAGAAAATATCAGCGGGCTTTTATTACCGTATTAAAAACTATTTATTCTGATCGACCAGGAATTTCACAACATCTGCAAATTCAGTGCGGTAACCGTCAATGGTTTTACTCTGCATTCCATCATTTTTAATCTGATATTGACCACCAACATAGAATGATGGCGTACCGCGCACACCGAAAGCCTCGGTGGCATTTTGCTGTTTTGCGGTGATCGATTTCACCATAAAGCTGTGTAGCGCGCCGTCATATTCTTCGGCTGGAATACCCGCTTTAATAAACACTTGGCGAATATCCTCTTTATTCTTTATTGATTGTTCTTTTTGAACCGCATCGAAAAGAGGTTTTTCTACTTTATTTTCAATCCCTAATGCAATAGCAACAGACCATGCTTCGGTCAGTTCTTCGCCCATAGAGCCCATGGCGCTGACGTGGTACTTCACCACTTTATCGTTCTGAGGCAGACGTTCGTTAACGGCTTCACTCACTTTATAAACATTCGCAAACTGGTTACATGGCGGGCAATAAAAGGAGAAAAATTCAACTACGGCAGGGGCATTTGGCACCTTATTTTTCAGTTTTACGTACTGTTCGCCTTCCTGATAGTCTGCAGCGTGTGATGCAAAAGAAAATAAAGAGAATGTGCTGAGTAGCGCCAGCAAAAGATATTTTTTCATATTTGTGAACATTACCGTCATTAGAGAGTTAAACAACGGCCAAAATGTTAGCATCAACGGTTATAAAACCCTGCCGACTTTACGGTTTATTACACAATCAAAGGCATAGAAATACAAACTCGATTATTAATTGCGCTCTTATAGTTTCAAAAGTAAATACTTTTATATGCAATACTTTATAAATAGGATGCATTGAAGTATCAAAATATATTCCCCAAGCGATAAACAGACCTTGGGGAATATTCGATGAAAATGCGTTAAAACATCAGTTCCAATCAGGCGCGCTTTCAATTTGCTTGGTGAGCATCGCTTTTACCTGATTATCTGGCTTGCCTAGCCACTGGTATTTTGCGTGTTTACTTGGATGGTCGAGCGCGTCAGGCCTATCCGCTATTTCCACACGAACGCCCCAAGCCTGTTTCTTATCGTTGCTAAACGCCACGTACATAAAATTATTAGCGCAGTCATGTGGCTTGCAGATATTGCCAACCTGATATTTTTTGCCTTGCCACGTTACCCATTCTGGTGGCGTTGAAGTGCCTGAACCTTTACGTGCCCACACAGGCAAATTTTTCTGCCCTTTCACCATCTTCTGCCATGTTTGCTGATAGCCTGATTGTTGTACCAGCTCAGAGGTGGAGACCGGTATAGAAGCAGCCAAGCTGACGGTGCTCAAACTCATGACAGTACCTAGCAGCGCCACTCGTAGCATTTTTTTATCAATCATCATCAACATCCTTTGCAGTCAAATATCTATTACAAATTAAACAACGATAAATCATACATACATTTTATATGACCACGCCATACGACAAAAGTTGATCCATACCACGAAAGTTATGACAAAAAAGCGGGAAATCCTCGTTGGTATGACAACTTAAGGTAAGCTATCAACCATAAGAATCGACCAGAGAAAATCAGCATGTTCACACTCCCTTCGTTGCCACCGTTAGAAAAAAGCCTGCATAGCGCAGAACTTGCACACCCATTAAACAAGCTAGAAGAAGATAAAATTTCACAGATGGTGGCCGATCTGGATTTGAACGGTTCGATCAAAGAACATTACTTAACCGGCTGGATGGGACTTTGCCCACTGGTGATGATCCGTAATTATCAGGATAAACGCGGCACCTCCAATGGTTTTATGCTGACGAGTCCGGGCCATTTTCGCTTTAGCGTACAGGCCATTACCTTCCGTATTCCCAAGTTTCTGCTGTGGGCAACGTTTCGCCGCAAGCCGCGGACAATGTCGCTCATTGCCTATCAGCAATTAGGTGAAAACGGCGGTGGCCTGATGCAATATCGCAACATTCTCGACGCCGAGATGAAAGAAACGGTCAACCAGCAATGGCGGGATATCAATGATTATCTCGGTGCGGCGTGCTATCAGGTTGAAAACGACTATCCGCTATGGCAAATGCTCGAGCAGACGGTAACGGAAGAGAAAGCTAACTGCTTAGCCACGATGTTAGCGTCCAATGGCAAAAAGCTGCAAAAAGATGATGAGTTTAGCGGGCTATGGCAGGGCGAACTCTTCATTGCCACACGCCCTGCTGGTGAAACATCGCCTGCCACATCGGTCATCATCAGCTGGCACGTCGGCGATGACATTGGCAGTTACCTTTATGGCTGGCTGAATAACGAACAAGGCGAAAAGCAACTTGCGTTAGCTATTCGCCCTGGGAAAAATGAGCAGTTTTTCACGCTAAACCGCTTTGATGCCGAACACGTTCAGCGCGCAGTCGCATTGTTTAAGTTAGTAACCTCTGAATAAAAAAGGGGCCAGCTCATTGGCCCTTTTTTATCTATCAATTACGGCATAATGCACGCTACACCTTCCGTTTTCTCAGCAAGGTTCGACGTTATATGTCCTGTTGCGGTATACACATAATAATAAGCATCTTGATCGGCAATAGCTTCTTCCGAAGTCCAGAACACCGTACCCGCATGTGAAACATCATCCAGACTCGCTCCCCACTCTTGCCACAGTGAGTCACTTGGCACCGTACGATTGCCGTTTCCTGTAGATAAATCATCACGGGTTGGCATTCGGTATCCCTGATTTTCACACCAGGCTTTCGCGTCATACCAGTTAAGTTTCCCTGCGGCTTCGTCTCTAAAAATAAAGAACTTCTGCGGATTGAAAACAATGGATCCTTTCGCTTCATTATGACGAGCCATTATTCTGAATGCCCCCTTAGCCTTAATCGTGACAACGCCTTTATCGCTCACTGTAGCAATAGATGGATTGCTCGTTGTCCATTCATCAACTTGATCGTCCTCGTTATCCGTTTCTAACTTAAGTTGAGCACCGGGAAACGCGGTATGCACTGTGGCATCCGCAGTAGCATAATAGGTAGCACTGTTATTTGAAGGCGCGATTAAATAGCCAATCACATTTAGCGTATGTGGGTTAACCGGGCCCGTCGGGATATTGTCGTTAACATCATAGGTACTAATATCTTTAATAGAGAGCACAGTATTTTCTCGAGGTATACCAGTAACCGTTGTCGGTGTGATGTTAACTCCGACTGTACAGCCTTTATCATTAGGATGAATCACATACTGATTAATCCCCGTAGCCAACACACGTTTATTGTTACTAGTGTCTGTACAAAACCACTCAACAGTTGGGAGCGTGACGTCCTCATCACCTTCGGCATCAGCGACCGTCCAGGACATTTTTATGATATCGGTAATATCCAACTCATCGTCTACGCCCATAGTTTCATTGACACGAGTGAAGCTCACTTTGCCTGCTTCATTTTTGTCATTATAAATAACAGGGGCAGTACCATTAATTATGCCCGCAGAGCCTGTCATATCCGTTGCATTAACTATATTCAAGGAGCTAGAGATAAAAAAAATAAGTGCTACTGTGCAGCTATTGAAACGCTTTATTTTCATAAAACCATCCTGCAATAAACGTTGAGCACCGAAGCACTCAACGTTTATTATTTGCGCAGATTATTTACGCTTGGTCGATTTCAGTACTGATTTAACTTTAGCGGTGTAATCAACTTTCAGGCTGTAACCCTGAACACCGTCTGCGCCTGCCGTTGCAAACACATTTTTCGCATTGACGTTAGTTGCTGGGATAACCAGATCTTTATTATCTGTGCTGCTAACAGCATAACCACCTGCGGTACCGGTGGTTGCACTGGTGCCATCGAAGAACCATTTGTAGCTATAGTTAGCCGATGCATCAAGTTCGCCCGCATCTTGCTTACCGTTATTATTAACGTCATACCAAACTTTGAACTGATAGGTATGGCCAACCAACAGTTTGCTATCTGCTTTGCCGATCAGGTTCACCGTTGGTTCTGCACTATCGACAATCGCGGTACCGATAGTGCCACCCACAATTGGACCATCTGGAATATTATCGCTGCTATCGTATTTACTGATATCGTTGATAACGATGGTCTGGCCGGTTGTTGGCACACCCGTTGATGTTTGTTCAGTAATTTCCGCGCCTAAATAAAGACCGGCATCTGCATTCTGAATGGTGTAGTCGGCTTTGCCGTCGTTACCACTCAGCATCACTTTGTTGGCCCCAGCGCCATCGGTGGTGGTGAACCACTTAATGGAAGTCGTACTGCTGTCGGTATCGCCTTCAGCATCTTGTAACACGTAGCTCAAGGTAATTTTATCGCCTGGAGACATCGCATCGGTGGAACCACTGTGGTGATCGTTGGCGAAAGCAACGCTGTGAGCAGCACCTGCGGCGCTCGCTTTAAGCACCGGGAGTGTACCATTGAGCGTTCCCGCTGAATCCGTCATAACCGCCATTGCAAACGGGCTGCAACTCGCGAAAACAAAGGTTGCAAGTAGTGTTTTATTAAATTTTTTCATATCGAAATGACTCATTAAGTTAATATTAATTAAAATCTAAATAATCTGAGCTTATTATTTTTCGCGCAGCTTATTCATGATTTGTTGTCCTTCTGGCGTTAGTTGATAGTCAACTTTCAGCTCATAGCCCTGCACACCATCGACACCCGCACCCGCTAATACTTGACTCGCTTCTGCATTCGTTTTAGGAATTAAAATAGTATTATTATCCGTCGTGCTTACCGCATAACCGCCTTTCGTTCCATTTGGAGAAATACCGTCAAACATCCATTTATAATTAACCAGTGAAATTAAAGGAATCGGATCGCTATCAGAAACAGTTTCACGATCGGTGGCATCCCACTGGCCATTATTGTTGCTGTCATAGGCAATTTTAAATTGATATTTATGACCTAATTGAAGCAAATTCCCTTTTTTCGCCGTTAAATTAACGGTTGGATTTTCACTATCAACAATTGCGGTATATATCATTGTGCTTGCAGAACTAAATTCGACGAGCACAGCATTCGTTTTTTGTGTGTTGTCATCACTCTTTGATGCGATGATAGAAAACACGCCATTCGTTGTACTGCCTAATATTGCTTTAGCCCCCGATGGCGGCTCTTTATAGAACAGACATTCACTTCCTGATTTACAATCATTTTTCGAGGCATGGATAGCAATTTCATGAGAGCGAGACTTGTCTTCCATTTTGTAGGCATGGAAGGTTAGATTCAGATTCTTAGAGTCCAATGGCGTCGTTTCACCAGCAAGCCCGGTAATTTTTGCACCGCTAGCTACCAAGTTTGCGAAATTATTACCATTCGCTACGAGCTTGACCGCTTTTTTCTGTTCACCGCTATCATCAATAACCAATTGGTAATCAATTGGGGCTTCCGCCACAATAATATTGACGGTGTTCGACTGTTTCGTATGGCCTTTTTCATCCACCAGCGTGACTGCAAGTCGGTATTTATTCGCGTTAGGATCGGTAGAATTCACCCATGCAGGGAAGGTCAGCGTCCAGTGGTTATTTTGCCCATTGCTAATGTTTTCTGCCGTTAGCGCTGGCAAGCCGAGCGTACTTTCAGGGCTAAAATTGCCTATCGGCACCCATTTCGCACTTTTAATTTTTAGATGCGAAGTCACGGTGGCATTCGCTGTCCAATGGCAGCCTTCATAAGCCTCGGCGCTGTCGGGATCATCAGACAGAATACAGGCCGTCGCAGTGCCGGTTGGCTTAAGATAAAGCCCTACATCGAGATCGTTTTTCTCGCGATATTCCAGCACGATGTCATTATTCCGATCGACAAAATCCATGCGGCTACCAGCCAGGCTACGCATATTCGCAACTTCATCACCATCAAGCTGTTTTGATAAAGGAACTCCGATGCGGTAATCCAAACTAAGATTAGCCGTCATCTCATTTTGATCCGAATCTCCTTTTTTATATCCTGCCTGCAGCGTAATTAGCGGAACCGGGGTGTAGTCGATACTGACCGTCACGGCTGATGGGTCTTCCTGCAAACTATCTTTGCCAAATAACGCGACCTGATTGCCGTAGTATTGTTCATATACCACCGATGAGCCCAGTTGCGGGTAAGCGGGGAGATAGGCCTGTAAACGAACATCCCAACCACGTGCAGGACGTTCCTGATAATCATCAAAATCAGGGGAATCCTTCCAAGAAGAGAGTGGCATATAATAGTTGCTGCTCAACTTTAGAAAGTTTGTCCAGGCTTCGCCGCCTAATCCCGCTCGATGATGACCACGCGTTATATCATGATCATAAAAAATATTAGAACCAAGCATCCAGTCTTCAGTAATATTATGGCGAAGGCCGATCCCCATATTTGCAATCGTGCGCCCGTCTTTATTATGAACTGAAAATTGGCTAAACCAGAGGTCACTCTCACCGTCATACCACGGAACCAAATAATCAAGAGACGAGCCATCAAGACTCCCCTGATCATTAATGTTCAAATTCGTGGCAATGTGACCATAAGGTGAAAGCAGAGATTCTATTTCTGATTGCGCTGAAGCAGTGGCTAGATTTTTGCCATACTGCAATGCTTCTGACTTCATACCTTCTGGTGTTAAATTCTTGAAATTATCTTGAGCTTCATTAACTATAATTTCTGACGTTTTTTCCTCTGTAGGATTATTTTTTTTATTTGAATTTTCCGTTGAGGATGAGTTATTTTGTTTTGGCGCAGAATCACTGATACCGAGATCAGGTAATTTAATATTTGTAGATGAATAGCCAACGCCTGAAATTGCAATACTTAACGATGGCGCTATTAGGCAATACAAAACTATTTTTTTCATATTTACCGATAAGTATCATAAATGGAGAGTTACTTTATATAAAGTATATTTAAAATATCTCCTCCAGACCGTGAGCACGACAAATTATGAGCGAGTCGCCTAAACATTAAAACATCCAAAACTGGATAAATATTCAACTTGACTTGGAAAAAATCGCAGAAAAATAGTTATCATGAGAATAAATTCAATTAAATTCAAAATGATAAGTAATATTTAATTTATATGTTTAGCATTGCTACATTATAAATTTTTATAGAATAACTTTCTTGCGTATTAATATGAAGAAGCACTTACACCACATACAATAAAGATAACGCGGCTAATAACGATAAGACGCAACAAAAATAGCATGACCATTTAACACATAAGCGTTATTTAATAATTCCTCGGAAAGTTATTAAGGATTTTGATCAGCTTACCATGCTGAATATCAATGTAACCACCAAAGCGCAGGTCTGCTAGCACTTTCATAACACCACTTCGTGCCAGGTTTGAACGCTGTAAAATATAATCTGCGACGCTTAATTTCGCGCGTTCGCTATCAGAGTAATGAGATAAGTCCTTCAGAAATAGACAAACAATTTCATAGGTAGAACTGTTTATTAGCATTGATTCATGGTGCAACTGACGATCGTTGAGATACCCTTGATAGTAAAAAACATCACGCCATAGAGACTGCGACTCTATTATTTCCATAGCTGCTTGTAAGGGTATCGTGCTGACTTCAGCACCTGCAGGAAACTTTAAATGATAGTGATGAGAACGATAAACCGAACCTTGTAGCCCAAGAATTGAGGGCGCAAACGCCGTTTCAACAAGTCGATTATCCACTTCACGCCATATGTCCACTCGCCCTTTCGTCAGCAGATAAACGTCAAACCCAGCATCTTTACCTTTTAGCCGCGCTTCTATGTTCTTGCTGTCGAGTAGGTAGGGTTTGGAGATACTGACAAAAGCAGTCATCAAACGATGAATACTCTCCAGAGGCTTTTCTATGATGCTACGTTTAATAGAGTTACCCATAAAAATGCCAAATTTATTGTAAGTTCAGTCAGTATATCCTAAATCATCTTAGGTGTAGAAAAGCCCCTCTTGACAGTAGTTGGCTTTTCTCACTTGCCCATAGCATGCCACGGTTCCTTTAAAACGGTGGCAATCTCACACCTACCACCATTGATGGAAATGGTGTACTGGCCCTATACCATGGCCAACTTCTAATGAATCTGCGGCCTCTAAGGCTTTTTGCAGATAACTTTTGGCGGCAAGCACCGTTTCATTCCAGTTCTGATATCGTGGACGTAGCGCCGCAAGCGCCGCCGATAGCGTGCAACCAGTACCGTGGGTATGACGAGTATTCACCCGTGGTGCGGTAAAGCGCTGTTCGCCATCGCGACTAAATAGCCAATCCGGACTTTCGCTGTCGCTCAGATGCCCGCCTTTCATCAATACCGCTTGGCATCCCATATCCAACAATGCGTGGCCTTGTCGGCGCATTTCATCTTCATTGGCCGCCATTGGACAATCTAAAAGCGCGGCAGCTTCAGGCAGATTTGGGGTGATAAGCGCGACTTTGGGGAGCAGCAAATCCCGCACGGCCTGCACCGCTTCTGGGGCTAGCAATGGATCGCCGCTTTTTGCCACCATCACCGTATCCAACACCACAAAAGGAATAGGATACAGGTCTAACGCCCGCGCGACCTGCGCGACGATATCGGCGTTGGCCAACATGCCAATTTTTGCGCTGTCGATACGAACATCGGTGAGCACGGACGCCAACTGGGCACCCACAAACTGAGGTTCAATCTCATAAACAGACTGCACACCGCGCGTGTTCTGCGCCACCAGCGCCGTGATCACGCTGGTGCCGTAGGCACCCAACGCGGAGAACGTTTTGAGATCGGCCTGAATGCCTGCGCCGCCGCTCGGATCGGTTCCTGCGATGGTTAGTGCATTAATACGTTTCATGAGCGATCTCCAGAGCGAATAAAATCCTGCGGGGTTAAGTGATATAGCGCGTCGATAAAAGCGGGTACAAAGCTGCCGGGGCCATGGGATACAGCAACCGCGCGCTCACCAGCTAATGACACCGCTTGGCAGGCGGTGGCAACGGCCAACAAAAGGTCGGTCTGCCGAACGCTAAACGCCGCTACCACGGCGGACAATGCGCAGCCAGTTCCTACGACACGAGTCATCAGCGCGTCACCGCCGGTTACGCCATACACTCTTTGGCCGTCGGTGACATAATCCGTTGCACCGGTTACAGCCACCACGGCTCCCGTTTGCAGCGCCAGAGCCTGAGCCGCTGGCAATGCCGCCGCCGAGTCATCGGTGCTATCAACGCCGCGACCGCCCGCTTCCATTCCGCTCAATGCCAATATTTCTGAGGCATTGCCACGAATAACGCTTGGCTTCAGCGCTAGAAGCTGACGTGCAAATTCGGTGCGATAAGACAATCCGCCAACGGCAACCGGATCAAGCACCCACGGTTTTTGATGCTGATTGGCAGACTCAATGGCCGCTAACATCGACTGCGCTCGTTGCGCATGCAAAGTACCAATGTTGATTAACAGCGCGTCAGCCAATGAAGAGAATTGCGCAGCCTCTTGCGGCTCAACCACCATGGCTGGCGATGCTCCTAGCGCCAACAGCACGTTCGCAGTAAATGTTTGAACGACTTCATTGGTGAGACAATGGACCAACGGAGCGTGATGGCGAAACTGAGCAAAAGCGGCAGCGGCGCTTTCACCGGGTAATTCGATGTGGGGAAATTCGGTAAGGTGTGGATTCGACGCGATGGACATATTCCTCCCAACCGGCGGTCAAGAAGACGATGCGCTCATGCACCGAGACTTCCCTACGCTGGCATAATCCAGATCAGGTAATACGGGTAAGTTCTCAGCCCTTTCATTTTCATGTGGGCACCCCGAGTCAAGGCATTCATTATTGGGAACACGGAGCGCCGCGTCAAGGCCAACGGGCACTCCAGCTCATGTTACTTCTGATGTTCTGCGCAGTCGCAGCCCCAGTTTTTCAACTTGGAGGTTTTACCGATGCCCGGATTAAGCGTGTTAGTCGGGTCATTTTGTTGATAGAAAGCTTTCAGCTGTGGCTTAGCCTTGTACAGATGACCAACGTTATGCTCCGCAGGATATTCCGCGCCGCGCGTATCCAGCAGCGCGAGCATTTTTTCCTTAAGCGCATGCACATCGACGCCTTTTTTAACAATGTAATCCTGATGGAAAACGTAGCACATGAAATGCCCATAATAGAGGCGGTGTACCAGCGCATCGTCAAATTCCAGCGGCAGACGCTCGAACCAATCATGATCGTTGCGGCGCAGCGCAATATCGAGCGCAAGAATGTCTTCAACTTCTTTGCTGTGCACCGCGTTATAGCGGATTGCCGCGCCCGCAGCGGCAAATCGATGTAAGAATGCTTTGGCTCCCTCTTCTGCCGTGCAGGCAAAAAACTCCCCTTCGGCCTGAGCAAAATAGGATTCCAGCCACGCGCGCGCTTCCTCAATGCCCTCGCCCGACATTTTTAGCATCAGATGATGCTCAAAGCGGTTGCGATACTCTTTCAAACGTTTGGGTAAATGCGATGGCAGCAGGTGACTCAGTGTTTGCATGGTGCGATCGACCAAATGACTTGGCAGGAAAGGCACTTTGCCAAAGATGGCATCCATACGCCCTTTCAGGGTAAAGAACATCGGCATTTTGTCGGTGCCCAGTTTGTCGATCATCACAAAAGTATCTTTGCCATACACTTCCGCAATATCGAAAATATCGCGATGCATGTACTCACCCGCCACCGGCAGATTTTTGAAATTCGCCAGCATATGCCGACGCAGTTCGGTCAACACCTGTGGTTGGTTGGTGCCGATATAGAAGACCTGCGATGAGGATTGCGCTGGGAAAGTATCTAAGCGCACCGCAAATACCGCGAGTTTGCCCGCACAGCCTGAAGCTTCAAACAAACGGCGTTCATCGGCGTTAAAGCGTGATGGCGTATCCGCTTCAACGTCGCGAATTCGCTCGGCGTAATCGTGATCGGACGCCTGACGTTCGCTATGTTCAACGTCTTGCGGGCCGTACTTCTGGTTTTCCAAACGCGTCAGGATCTCTTCTGGTGTACTACCCAGCGCAATACCCAGATGGTTAACCAACTCAACCTGCCCGAGCTCATTAACTCGGCCATACAGCGCCATTTCGGTGTACGCAGGGCCACGGTGTACCAGCGAGCCGCCAGAGTTATTACATACGCCGCCCACGACCGATGCGCCAATGCAGGAAGAACCAATCACCGAATGTGGCTCACGCCCCAACGGTTTTAAGATGCGTTCTAGATGCCACAGCGTGCTGCCCGGCAAAGCCACAACCTGCTTGCCTTCGTCCAACAGCTGAATTTTATCCAAGCGCTGGGTGCTAATAATGACGATTTCGCGATCGTAGTCGTTACCGCTCGGCGTGGAACCTTCGGTGAGTCCGGTGTTAGCCGCCTGCATCAGCACAATTTTATCGGCCTCAACGCTGGCCTTAAACACCTTCCATTGTTCGAGCAAACTGCCTGGGAAGACCACCGCCAACGCATCGCCCTGTCCGGAACGAAAGCCTTTGCGATAGCGTTCAGTTTTACGCGCGTCGGTAAGAATATGAGATTTACCCACGATATCCGTGAGTTGTTGAATTAACACCCGCGAGTCGGAAGTCTGACTCGCACCAAGAGGTTGTTCCTGCATAGCCATAGTCCTTTTATTAGTATGATGAATCCTTTCGAGGATACCGCTTTTTGCTTTAATGTGAAAAAAATTATACTGGAAAGTTAAATAAATAATATATGGGCAAAAAAAACCTGACGCTAAGGTCAGGCTGTTTATCTCAGTAAAGGCTACTCATGTAATCCACATTCGCGTTTTAGCCCAAAGAATCGCGTTTCTTCTTCCGCCATTCCCGGCTCCCATTTACGCGTAGTGTGAGTATCACCCACGGACAGATAACCTTGCTCCCACAGCGGGTGATAGCTGAGCCCATGCTGCTGTAAGTATTGATAAATCTGCTGATTATCCCAATCGATAATCGGCAGTATTTTAAACACCCCGCGCTGAATCGCGAGCACCGGTAAATGCGCACGGCTGCCTGATTGCTCGCGCCGCAGGCCAGCAAACCACGTTTGCGCCCCGAGCTCGCGCAATGCACGGTTCATCGGCTCAACTTTGTTAATATCGTTGTAGCGCTCAATGCCCTCAACACCTTGCTCCCAAAGTTTGCCATAGCGAGCCTCTTGCCACGCAGCCGACTGCTCAGCGCGGTAAACCTTGAGATTCAAATTCAGCTTTTCGTGCAGGGTATCGATGAACTGGTAGGTTTCAGGAAACAAATAGCCGGTATCCGTTAAGATCACCGGAATATCCGGTAGCTCACGGGTGACCAAATGCAGCGATACCGCTGCCTGAATGCCAAAACTCGAAGAGAGCGCAAATTCGGCGGGCAAATGCTCTAGCGCCCAACGCACCCTTTCCTGCGCACTCAGTTTTTCTAGCTGAGTGTTAATTTCAGCTAACGCCATGACCTGTTCGACTTTGGGTAAGGCTTTCAGCTCATGTAAGTTTAATGCAGACATAAAATTCTCCGCGATGAACCAGCATCCCCCTCCCAACCTCCCCCTTCGCAGGGGGAGGGGCATAACAGCAACACCTTTTAGCTCTCAGAAAAAGAACATATACAGCATCACCGTTCAGCCCCCTCCCCTGACAAGGGGAGGGTTGGGGTGGGGTATTAGCATCAATCAGTCATAAAAATCTCTTGCCGGATCCAGCACCGGGCGCACGATCCCTGCGCGAATGGTGAAATCACCAAAGCCTTCATCGGCTTCACGCTCTTTCGCCCAGCGACCGACCAGTTCGTCAATCACGCCGAGGATTTCGGCATCGGTGATGTTTTCGCGATACATTCTCGGGATCCGCGTTCCGGCGCGATTCCCACCTAAATGCAGGTTGTAGCGCCCCAGCGCTTTTCCGACCAGACCAATTTCCGCCAGCAGCGCACGACCACAGCCGTTTGGACAGCCTGTGACTCGCAGAACAATATGCTCATCGCCAACGCCGTGGCTTTGCATAATTTCTTCAACCTGAGTCACAAACTGCGGCAGGAAGCGCTCGGCTTCCGCCATCGCCAGCGGACAAGTTGGGTACGACACGCAGGCCATCGAGTTTTTACGCTGCTCGCTGACGCCGTCGTCGATCAGGCCATGTTCACGCGCAATCTGTTCTATGCGGGCTTTGTCTTTTTCAGCCACGCCCGCCACGATCAGGTTTTGATTCGCCGTCAGACGGAAATCGCCCTGATGAATCTTGGCAATCTCCGCCATGCCGGTTTTCAACGGCCGATTTGGATAATCCAGAATGCGCCCATTTTCAATAAACAGCGTCAAATGCCATTTATTATCAATACCTTTCACCC
The DNA here is from genome assembly GCF_002355555.1 of Hafnia sp. CBA7124. Lineage (NCBI taxonomy): Bacteria > Pseudomonadati > Pseudomonadota > Gammaproteobacteria > Enterobacterales > Hafniaceae > Hafnia > Hafnia sp. CBA7124. Next base: position 3,259,131 of record NZ_AP017469.1, read on the forward strand.
AGCCAATGCGATCGCCGCGTCCGGTAAACTCATAAGGACGTACCGGCTCGAACGTCACTCCCGCACGCTTTTCCACTTCAGCTTTAAAGTTTTCTACGCCGACGCGCTCCAAGGTGTACTTGGTTTTTGCATTCTTACGATTGGTACGGTTTCCCCAGTCGCGCTGCGTTGTCACCACGCCTTCAGCCACGGCCAATGTGTGCTCGACGGGAATAAAGCCAAGCTCGCTGGCCGTGCGGGCATAGGTCGCCTTATCGCCATGAGCAATAGACAGCCCACCACCGACCAGCACGTTGAAGCCGATCAGCTTGCCGTTTTCCGCAATCGCCACGAAGTTGAGATCGTTGGCATGCAGATCCACATCGTTCTGAGGCGGGATCACCACCGTCGTTTTGAACTTACGCGGTAAATAGGTTGCACCGAGAATCGGTTCCTCATCGGTGGTTTCGACTTTTTCCTGATCCAGCCACACTTCTGCATAGGCGCGAGTCCGCGGCAACAGATGTTCAGACAGCTTTTTCGCCCACTCGTAGGCCTCTTGATGCAGCTCAGACTCCACGGGATTCGACGTGCACAGCACGTTGCGGTTAACGTCATTGGCGGTCGCCAGCGCATCTAACCCCAAACGATTAAGCAACTGATGCACCGGTTTGACGTTTTGCTTCAATATGCCGTGAAACTGGAACGTTTGACGGTTGGTAATACGAATGCTGCCGTACAGCGTGCTTTCGTCGGCAAACTTATCGATACCCAGCCATTGCTGTGGCGTCATCACGCCGCCCGGTAAACGGCAGCGCAGCATCATGGCATGACGTGGTTCTAACTTTTGCTCGGCGCGTTCGGCACGAATATCGCGGTCATCCTGCTGATACATGCCGTGAAAACGGATCAGCAGAAAGTTGTCGCCGTTAAAACCACCGGTCAGGCCATCATTTAAATCTTCGGCAATGGTGCCACGTAAAAAATTGCTCTCACGCTTAAGGCGCTCAGCGTCGGCCAAGGGTGCATCAACCACCAAGGGCCCCGGGTGTTTGCTGCTAAAAGCGTAATTATCTTGCATCGATTTGCTCATTATTAGTAAACGTCCCGCTGATAGCGGCGCTCAACGCGCAGCTCACTTAAAAATTCATCGGCCTGTTCGGCATCCATTCCACCGTGTTCAGCCAATAGCTCCAGTAACGCCTGTTCAACGTCTTTCGCCATGCGGTTGGCGTCTCCGCAGACGTAAATATGTGCGCCCTGTTCGATCCAGCGCCAAACCTCGGCCCCTTGCTCACGCAGCTTGTCCTGTACATAGACTTTATGTTTTTGATCGCGTGACCAAGCCAAATCGATACGGGATAGAACGCCGTCTTTAACAAAGCGCTGCCATTCCACCTGATACAGAAAATCTTCGGTGAAGTGAGGATTGCCAAAGAAAAGCCAGTTAAGACCTTCTGCCCCTTCGGCTGCGCGTTGTTGAATAAACGCACGGAACGGTGCAATGCCGGTGCCAGGGCCAATCATAATGACCGGCGTTTGTGGATTCGCAGGCAGACGGAAATTGTCGTTATGCTCAATGAAAACGCGCAGCTCGCCATCTTCTTCCAGACGATCGGCTAAATAACCCGAAGCACCGCCGGTGCGGGCGCGACCATCAATCTCATAACGCACCACGCCAACGGTAATATGCACTTCACTGCCCACTTCCTCTTGGGACGATGCGATGGAATAAAGACGCGGCGTTAGCGGGCGTAACAGCGCCACTAGCTGCTCAGCGTCTAAATCTGCCGGTGCTTGGCGGATCATATCCGGCAGCGGCGTGGTTTGTGCGTATTGTTGCAGTTGATGCTTATCCGCTAAGAGCTCAATCAAACGCTCATCGCGCGAAAGCACCGCGTATTTTTCTACGATAACGGTGGTGTTTTGCGTTAGCTCCAAGCGTTCGGTCAGCGCCTCACGCAGCGTCATCGTTTGGTCGTTGAGAGTGACCGTCTCGTCGCCGGTACGCCAAATCAGGTCAATGATTTCTTCAACCAAATCAGGATCGTTGTGATACCACACGCCCAGTGCGTCGCCCGGCTGGTAACTCAAGCCTGATTCGCCGAGATCGATTTCAATATGACGCACGTCTTTATCGGAGTTGCGTCCGGTAATTTTTTGCTTCACCGCCAAAGAGGCGGTGAGCGGGGATTCTTTGCTGTATGGGCTGCTCACGATCTGCGCCACGCTTCCCGCTACGCTAACCTGAGTCTGCGCCGCCGTTGCCTGTGGCACGCGCTGTTTCAAAACGTCTACGATCTGCTTACGCCATGCTTCTGCCGCCGATTTGAAATCAACATCGGCGTCGGCGCGGTCGAATAAGCGCTCACCACCCAATTCTGCTAAACGGGCATCAAAATCTTTTCCGGTCTGGCAAAAGTTTTCATAAGACGTATCACCAAGGCCAAACACCGCAAACGCCGTTCCTGCCATCTGAGGGGCTTTTTTGGAGAACAAATATTTGTGCAACGCGACGGCCTCTTCCGGCGGTTCACCTTCCCCTTGGGTTGAAGCAACAATCAGCAGCAGTTTTTCCTGCGCGATCTGTTTGAATTTATAGTCACCCGCGTTAACCAACGTCACATCCAAACCCGCGGCGGCCAAATCATCGCGTAGCTGTTCAGCCACCCGTCGCGCGTTGCCCGTTTGCGAAGCAGAAATCACGGTAATTGAAGCGGCCGCAGCCGGTGCTGGCGTCACCGCTACCGTGCCCGGCTGTTGATTAACCATTCCCCAGAAATAGCCGGAGAGCCACGCCAGCTGGTGTGGTGAAAACTCACCAATCGCCGACTGGAGCTTTGCCAATTGCTCCGGCGTAAGGGGAAGCATAGAAGTAGGAGGAGCCTGAGTCGTCATTGCTAAGTGTTCCTTGCACAGTGATCCCTTTGGTACTTCAAGCAGCCTCAGACTTAGCTTTAAGAACCGTGGGTGTGGCGAATTGATGTAGCGCTTTTTGTAAGGTTACCTAGCTGGATAATAACAATTAAATAAGTGATGGAAATAACAAATAACCATTTGAACTAACCACTAATTCAGGTAGGTGATAGAGGCTGGAGTGTTTTAGGTTAAAACCTATAAAATCAATGAATAACAGCTAGTTATTACATAATCATTTCTGCTCACTTTACTATTGGCTTTATTCTTTACATCGGAAGGAGTCTTAATAGATAGGATCAAACTTTTCATAGCCCGTTAAAAAAATAACGGGTCAGAAATAAAACAAGTCGCCTCTTAGACATTAAAGAATAAATTTTCTGCTTATACTCAAACAATCGCGGTAAAACTACCGCCAACGGGCGCTTTCCGGTAGTATGCGCAGGTTTTTTAGGTTACGAGGCGTCATCATGACAACCACCCTGTTTAAAGATTTTCAGTTTGAAGCTGCGCACCATCTGCCCCACGTTCCGGAAGGACATAAGTGTGGTCGCCTGCATGGCCATTCGTTTTTAGTACGCATTGAAATTACCGGCGAAGTGGATGCTTATACCGGCTGGGTGATGGATTTTGCCGAGCTGAAAGCGGCGTTCAAACCCATTCTGGATCGCCTCGACCATTATTATCTGAATGATATTCCTGGTCTTGAGAACCCAACCAGCGAAGTGTTAGCCCAGTGGATTTGGCAACAGCTGAAACCTGAGCTGCCATTGCTAAGCGCCGTATTGGTGAAAGAAACCTGCACCGCAGGCTGCACCTATCGCGGTTGATAGTTGCCATGATGTGACCGGTATGGCACCGGTCACATAAACGTCTTGCCGCTATCGCGCGTATCAATAGCGCAGTGATTGATTAGCGTTTTGACAGCAAGAGCCCCAGAATCAACCCTGCCGTTGCCCCAATTCCCACGCTGTGCCACGGTTTATTCCGCACGTAGCCATTCACATCACAGCAGGCATTTTTCACCCGATCCGTTACAGGACACGGTGTATCGCCGCTGATGCGCGCTTTCACCTCACGCAGCGTATCTTGTGCGCTACGGCGCAGCGAAGCGATTTCATCCTCCGTTTTATCCGCCCCCTCCTGCAACACACCTTCAAGTGCATCCGCCAGCAATGAAACCTCTTCTTCGATGCTACGTTCAACTTTATCGGTTTTTCTAAACATAGTGTTCCCTCTTTGCTGTATCAAAATCATGTTCAAAGGATTGGCGAAAAATGATTAGCAAATTTAATGTTAGCTAACATACCCAAAATAATTGGAGTTGCATCAAGGCGGCAAGCGAGTAAATCCCGATGAGCTTACTCAAGTAAGTGATTACTCGGCCCATCCATGGGCCTCGCCACTAGGGCCGCAGTAAACTGCGTTTAAATCTGCTCCAAGCAGATTTATCGGGTGAGCGAGAGCAGCCAACACAGATGCAGCTTCAAGTATGACGGGTATAAGCATAGTTGAAACTCAGCGATAAGGGCTCGGAGTGTTCTGGAAAGCGCTGTTTAAAAAATCTGCTCGACAGAATCTTCGGCTTCACCTATTTTCGTTAATAGCCTGTAAACAGGCAGCGTCGCTCGGACGGTCCGGGCGCTAACGTCATCTTGAGGTATCTATGACAGACTCACGCACTCCGCGTCGTTTTACTCGTATCGATCGTCTTCCCCCTTATGTATTTAACATTACCGCTGAGCTAAAAATGGCTGCGCGCAGGCGCGGCGAAGACATTATCGATCTCAGCATGGGGAACCCTGACGGCCCAACGCCGCCGCACATCGTTGAAAAAATGTGTACGGTGGCACAGCGTGAAGATACCCACGGCTACTCCACGTCACGCGGCATTCCACGTTTACGCCGCGCGATCTCGCACTGGTATCAAGATCGTTATCAGGTCGATATCGATCCCGATAGCGAAGCGATTGTTACCATCGGTTCTAAAGAGGGTCTGGCACATTTGATGCTGGCAACGCTCGATCATGGCGATACCGTTTTAGTGCCAAATCCTAGCTACCCCATTCACATTTACGGCGCGGTTATTGCTGGCGCACAGGTGCGGTCCGTGCCGCTGGTTTCAGGTATCGACTTTTTCAACGAATTAGAACGCGCCATCCGTGAGAGTATTCCCAAGCCTAAAATGATGATTCTGGGCTTTCCTTCAAACCCTACCGCCCAGTGCGTTGAATTAGATTTCTTTGAACGCGTCATTAAGCTGGCGAAAGAGCACGATATTTTAGTGGTACACGATTTGGCCTATGCCGATATTGTGTATGACGGCTGGAAAGCGCCTTCGATTATGCAAATCCCCGGCGCTAAAGACGTCGCCGTCGAGTTTTTCACCCTGTCGAAAAGCTACAACATGGCTGGCTGGCGTATCGGTTTTATGGTCGGCAATCCTGAGCTGGTTAACGCTCTGGCACGCATCAAGAGCTACCACGACTACGGTACTTTTACTCCGTTGCAGGTGGCGGCGATTGCGGCTCTCGAAGGCGACCAGCAATGCGTGCGTGATATTGCCGAGCAATACCGTCAACGCCGCAACGTGCTGGTCAAAGGCCTGCACGAAGCCGGTTGGATGGTAGAAAACCCTAAAGCATCGATGTATGTTTGGGCAAAAATCCCCGATGCCTATGCGCACCTTGGATCGCTAGAGTTTGCCAAAAAGCTGTTGGCCGATGCCAAAGTTTCCGTTTCCCCAGGGATTGGTTTTGGTGACTATGGCGATACCCACGTTCGTTTCGCCTTGATCGAAAACCAAGATCGTATTCGTCAGGCCGTGCGCGGGATTAAAAGCATGTTTAGAAAAGATGGGCTAATTACAGGCAAGTCATAAGTTCAAGCCCCCCTAACCCTCCCCTTCGCAGGGGAGGGAACTGTTCAGTGATGTTGGTAAGAATCTCGATCGGCTCCTCCCCCTGCGAAGGGGGAGGCTGGGAGGGGGTCTTAGCCACAAAACTAATGGCTTGTCACTTTCGGTCTAAAGAAAATCACCGGCAACACCACCAGCGCCATCGCATAGAACATGCCGCCTTGATAGTGCTCAAACAGGAAGCCCGATAGCATCGTCATAATCGCTACGCTGCCGCCCATGCCTAACGCCGAATAGACCGCTTGCAGACGAATTACATCGCCACCCTGCCGTGCCGAAATAAAGCGCATTGCCGCCAGATGACATACGGTGAAAGAACCCGCATGCAGAATTTGAATCAAAATAAGCCACGGCAGTGCGGTTGTTGAGCCCATTAAGCTCCAACGGATCACTGCACAAAAACACGACAACAGCAGTAGCTGGGAAACCGACATACGGCGGAATAAGCGCTTGCTTAATGCAAAGATGATAACCTCAGCAACAACGCCTAGCGACCACAGATAACCGACTACCGACGCGGAATAGCCCGCCTCCTGCCAGTAAATCGTGCTAAATCCGTAATAGCCGGCATGAGCGCCTTGAAGTAAAGCGGCACACAATAAAAAACGCCATACCGGCGCTTCTTTTAATAAAATTTTCCACGGTGTGGTTTCCTGCACCGCGCTATCTTTTGGTGCATCCTGTGGCATGTGACGCGGGCGTAAAAGCATTCCCACCAGCATGGCCGCCAGACCCGCCCACAGGCAATACATAATAGCCTTATGGCCAAAGGCATTGACCACCTCCCCCGTTACCGCAGAGCCAATAACAAAGGCCATCGATCCCCATAGGCGTACCTTGCCGTAGTCCAGCCCCACCTGGCGTTGCCACGTCGCGGCCAGCGCATCGGTCAGCGGAATTAACGGCCCATAGAAAAGGCTAAATCCGGCCATCACCACCAGCAGCCACGCCCATGCAGTACCAAAGGAAAATGCGATAGAACAAATCAGGGCGAGGAGAGCAATAAGACGGAGAGCGGTAATCAGTTGTGAGGTTTTTTTAACGGCGGGAGCAATGAATAAACTACCAAGAAAACGGGCTATCATCCCTGCGCCAAGCAATAGGCCAATGGATTCGGGAGAAATTCCCTCGCCTTGCAGCCACAAGCTCCAAAACGGCAGAAATATGCCAAAAGAGAAAAAATAGGTGAAATAACTGAGTCCTAACCAACCTGCAGACGGCAACATTTTTCCTCCTTAATTTTAAACGCGTTACTTTGACAGAGGCATCCCATGCTGGCAATGAATATTGTCGCAAAATCAATTAGCAAATGAGATGTACACATCCCCCTCATCAAATTTTTTTCGAGAGGATATATAGGAAATAGGTAACAGTTTTTAACGCGTGTAGGCAGCTTTGTTTATCGGTTGTTTGCCAAGCGTAAACGGCGGTGAAACAGCTTAAACTTTTGTGAGAGGCGGGTCTAAATTTAGGATTTGATTGATTTTATATATCGGAATGCTGGTTAACATAGGCATCCCTGTTTTTGACTAGGAAGCTGACGAGTGACGGAAACCACTTCGTTAAACAAAATTGATGCACTTAAAGCCGAAATTAATCAGGAAATATCCATGATCGAATTCGACCTGAAGCTGCAAATTTCACATGATGCATTAGCCGATCATTCAGAGAAAGAGCCCGACGTCGCTTTAATAGAAGAGGCGTACTAAATCTGACTCCCTTTTCCCGGTTCACTGAGCCGGGATTGTTTGCAGCAGCTCGCAGCGCTTATCCAACAATGACTCCACCGATGCCCTATTTCGCTCTCCCATTCCCACCCGTGTCGCCAATAAAATAAAGCCCGGCTGATTTTCAAACGTCGTTGGCACCACGGCTACGCCATAATAGGCCAGCTGTTCAGGCGTAAGATGAAACCGATCGGCAAGCGATTTGATTGGGTTCACGCCGATGAGCGCCGGTTGCTCGATACGCTTGGCATAAAACCGATGACGCAACAGCAAATCAGGCAGCAAACCCCATTCGCGACCAATATAGGGACGTTCGGCTTTTAGCTGGCGGCGAACATCTTCACGCAAACAGGTGAGATGAATATGAAGCTGATTCTGGCTGCGTCCATAGGCTGAGTTTAACGCCAGCCCCAGAACATCGTCGGGAACCGGTCGGCCATATTCATACGCCAGCCGATAGCGCATCGTCCATGCGTAACCGAAATAATCCGGCGCGTCATTTTCTAGCAGCACAGGGCTCTCAATGCCGCTCATTCGAGCATTGGGGACCAAAATAAAATGAGCGGGAAAGCGCGGGTTTTGAATGACGGTAAACGCAGATCGCCGATCGTGAGTCGGCGAGTAGATCTGGGCGCAGGGTGCGGGATCGTGCTTTTGCTGATAGTTAACGCGACAAACTTTATCCACCACGCCCCACAGCGCGTCAGATTTGGCACAGCCGGTCAGCAAAAATACCAACATCAGAAGCGCGGTGCCAAAAATCATCCGATAATTATTTAGCAGCGCGCTTCTCATCAGCATATTTAGGCGATGTTCAAATACTTATGGGTTTGCATCGACAGGCGCCAGTTGCGCGCAATACAGGTTTCTATACACAGCTTGGTCGCGCTCTCTTTTTGGCTAATCGGCTGGAGCGCGATAATGCGTTTCTTGTCATCGTGAAGCACGGAAAGTAATGCATCTAAATCTTCAATATCGCGCTCACGCGCAACGGGATGCTTAACCTCATCGGCGCGCACCAAAGAGGATTCCAAAACCTTCATTCCGCCTTTCATGTTGACCTTTGGAGAGACGGTCACCCAAGTTGCTTCAGAGCAGCGGATTTCATGGGTGCCGCTGGTTTCTATCTGGCAGGAAAAACCATTTTGATTCAGCAATTCCGTCAACGGACGTAAATCATGGATGCAGGGTTCGCCGCCGGTGATCACCACGTGGCGAGCGGTATATCCGCGATCGCGCAGGATATCCAGCAGTTGCTCAGGAGTAGCGCTGCCCCACGCATCGCTCTCTTCAGTTTTGATCAAGATTTCGTTCATGCCGATTTCTCGTTCAGGTAACTGTTCCCATGTATGTTTGGTATCACACCAGCTACACCCTACCGGACAACCTTGCAGGCGAATAAAAATAGCCGGAACACCGGTGTAAAAACCTTCCCCTTGCAGGGTCTGGAACAGTTCGTTTATCGGATACGACATGACACTCTCATTGTTAATAAAACTTTCTTACCATAAAAAAGCTGCGTCGCATTGTCGCAGATTTGCCCCCGCGACGCCAAATACGCCGCACCTCAGTCGCACATCGCATTTGAAGTCACAATTAAATAACATTTTCATCAAAAACGTTTGACACACATCGGCCTTTCGAAAATAAATGTATATACAACTCTATACAGGTTTGGGGATGCTATGAATTTATTGGAGTCCGACGTTATTTGGCGCAACGGACGCTTAGCCACCATGAGCGCACAAAGCAACGCGCCTTATGGTCTTCTCGATCGTCATGCACTGGTGGTGCGCGATAAGCATATTATAGCGGTGATCCCAGAGGATGAGCTTCCCGCGCAGCATCCCCAGCAGATCGATCTCCAGAATCGGCTCGTAACTCCTGGTCTTATCGACTGTCATACGCATTTAGTCTTCGGTGGCGATCGTGCCTACGAATGGGAACAGCGCCTGAACGGCGTGTCATACACCGAAATCAGCCAGAAAGGCGGCGGAATCAATTCAACCGTGCGCGCCACGCGCGATGCCTCACCGGATACGTTGCTCAGCATCAGCCAACAGCGTTTACAGGCTTTAATGGACGAGGGCGTAACCACGGTAGAAATGAAATCTGGTTACGGTCTGGATCTTATCAATGAAGAAAAACAGCTACGCGTTGCCCAGCAGCTGGCTCGGCAAAATGCCATCGACGTTAGCCCAACGCTGCTTTCAGCACATACCACGCCGCCGGAATATCATGGCCGCTCAGACCACTATATCGACCTGATTTGTGAGGAAATCCTACCGCAGCTGTGGGAGAAAAAACTGTTTGAATCGGTCGATGTATTTTGCGAAAGCGTAGGTTTCTCACTCGCGCAAAGCGAAAAGCTGTTCACGGCCGCTAAGCAGCTCGGAATCCCTGTGCGTGGGCATATGGAACAGCTTTCTAATCTTGGCGGCAGCGAGCTGGTGGCCCGCTATCACGGGCTGTCGACCGACCATATTGAGCATCTGGATGAGGCCGGTATTCAAGCCTTAGCGCACAGCCAAACCGTGGCGGTTCTGTTGCCCGGTGCCTTCTATTTTTTACGCGAAACCAAACGCCCTCCGGTGGATTTATTACGTGAATATCGCGTTCCTATGGCGGTAGCCAGCGATTTCAATCCCGGAACCAGCCCTTTTGCGTCTTTGCGCCTCGCGATGAATATGGCCTGCGTGCAATTTGGCCTTACGCCGGAAGAAGCATGGCTAGGCGTGACTCGACATGCGGCTCAGGCGTTAAACCGCCAGCACACCCACGGACAGCTTGCCGCCGGTTTTCAGGCTAATTTCGCGGTGTGGGAGGCAGAAAAACCGGTTGAAGTGATTTATGAGCTGGGGCGAAATCCACTGTATCAGCGGGTTTATCAGGGTCAGGCGACACTAAAACAGAGCGAAAATGAGGAAATGCAATGAGCCACTGGCAGCCCACCGCTAATGACGTTTGGCAAGGACGTAACGATCTAGCGGAATCTCCTGAAGCGTTACGCTTATTTCAGACCATTGGGCAACACAATGAGCCTCGCCCTATCGTGTTGCTCGGTTTTGCCTGTGATGAAGGCGTTAAACGCAATCATGGCCGCACCGGTGCTGCCGCAGCGCCCGATGCGCTGCGCAAAATGCTGGCTAATCTTGCTGCGCATGCTGGACATGATCGCGTCACCGACGGCGGCACGTTACGCGTTGGCGATACCCCATTAGAAGAAGCACAGGCGCTCTTTAGCCAGAAAGTCACGCAATACCACCAGCAAGGGGTGAGAACCTTAGTCTTTGGCGGCGGACATGAAACCGCCTTCGCTCACGGTTTAGGTATATATCAGGCGCATCCCGACAAAACCGTCGGCATTATTAATTTTGACGCTCATTTGGATCTGCGCCGCAACGACGTGGCGACATCGGGCACGCCGTTTCGCCAGCTCGCTCATTACTGCGAGCAAAACCAGCGACCGTTTCATTATCTCTGCGTTGGCGCCAGCCTCGCAGCGAACACGCAGGCGTTGGTCACCGAGGCCGAGCGCTTGAACGTTGAGATCGTATGGGATACCGACGCGCTTACGCGATCGCTCGACGATCTGCATCGCCAGATCGGCGTATTTATGGAGAAATGCGAGATCGTTTATCTGACGATCGATCTGGACGTACTTCCTGCGTGGCAAATGCCCGGCGTCTCAGCGCCCGCCGCCGTGGGATTACCGATTGAACGACTTTTGCCGTTAGTAGGTACGATATGTGAAAGTCCGTCATTGTGGGGAGCGGATCTGGTGGAATACAATCCCTCTTTGGATATTCAGCAATTCGGTGCCCGCACCGCGGCACGCATTGCATGGCAAATTCTACATCAATGGAACATCGGCGATTGCCCATAAGGAATGTTATCCATGACTCTTCCCGCTGATTTATCACCGCTATCAACGCCTGCGCCGCTGTATGAGCAGGTCAAAAAAATGATTACCGATAACATCAGTAGCGGAGCTTGGCCGCCAAATTATCGCATTCCCTCAGAGGCCGAGCTAGTCGCGCATCTGGGATTCAGCCGAATGACCATCAATCGGGCGTTGCGAGAGTTAACTCATCAAGGATTACTGGTGCGCATGCAGGGCGTTGGCACTTTTGTTGCTGAACCTAAAGGGCAATCTGCGCTGTTTGAAGTTCACAGCATTCGTGACGAAATTCTGGCACGCAATCACCGCCATCACTGCAAAATTATCTTGCTGGATAAAGTGCAGGCCAATAGCGAACAGGCCGCAGCCTTAAATCTCAGCGTGGGCGCGCCAATATTTCACTCCATCATCGTGCATTACGAAAATGACACGCCGGTGCAAATTGAAAATCGCTATGTGAATCCTGTCGTTGCGCCTGATTACCTAAAGCAGGACTTTCTCAAAATCACACCGCACGACTACCTATCGCGCGTGGCTCCCTTAACCGAGGGGGAACATATTGTTGAAGCTCTGCTGCCTTCGGCAGAAGAAAGCCAATGGCTGCATATTCAGGCGAATGAGCCTTGCCTATTGATCGAACGTCGAACTTGGTCTAAACATCATAATGTTACCTTTGCAAAATTGCTGTTTCCCGGAACTCGACATCGTTTAAAAGGACATTTCACCTCATGAATCAATGGCAGATCATACGATGGGCTGATTATCAGGCTATGCCTTGGAAAAATGGACAAGGCGTTACGCAGGAGATCATGCGAGTGGATTCCCCAAGCGGGCGCGATTTCCGCTGGCGTTTATCCATGGCAGAAGTTTCCTCTGACGGTGATTTCTCCAGCTATACGGGATATCAGCGCATCCTTTCCATTTTGGAAGGTGATGGCTTGCAGCTAAAAATCGATGGACGTATTGAACCACCGATTTTGACCTGTGGCATCCAGCGCTTTTCCGGCGACAGTCGCGTGAGCAGCACGCTGCTCAATGGCAAAGTACGCGATCTGAATTTGATTTATGATCCACGCTATTATGGCGCACGCCTTCAGTGGGTCACCACCAGCCCGAATATGCCGCCACTGCGCTGCCACGCTAGCACCATTATTTTATTCTGCCACGACGGCGAAATTTCACTGACGCCGATTGGCGGCGGTGAATCAATTACGCTAAACCGCTACGACAGCGCCGTTATAGTCACGCCTCGCCCACAAACTCACACCGTTAATTTAGACGGTCACGGCCATCTTGGGGTCTTTGAATTAACCGGATTTGATGAATAAACCCGAGATGTCTTAATCTTCGTTAATCTAAAATGATTTATTCCTGTTAATCATGTCAGTCTTACGCACGATTGGTTAAACTAATATCAATCGTGCGGTATGAGGCCGTTCGCTAACAGGAGGTTGTCGATGTTTACCGTTATTCCCGTCTTAGTGGTTGTTGCGTTGGTCATCGTATGGTCAGGGATTAAAATCGTGCCGCAAGGCTTCCAGTGGACCGTTGAACGCTTTGGCCGCTACACCAAAACATTAATGCCTGGCCTAAATTTAATCATTCCATTCATGGATCGCGTCGGTCGTAAGATCAACATGATGGAACAGGTGTTAGACATCCCTGCCCAAGAAATCATTTCAAAGGATAACGCCAACGTCACCATCGATGCCGTTTGCTTTATTCAGGTTATCGACCCAGCCCGCGCCGCCTATGAGGTGAGCAATTTAGAACGTGCCATTGTCAATTTAACCATGACCAATTTCCGTACCGTTCTGGGCTCGATGGAACTGGATGAAATGCTGTCACAACGTGACCACATCAATGGCCGTTTGCTGCATATCGTTGACGAAGCCACTAATCCTTGGGGCGTAAAAGTCACGCGTATCGAAATCCGCGACGTGCGTCCGCCGGTCGAACTGGTTGCTTCCATGAACGCCCAAATGAAGGCCGAGCGAACCAAACGTGCAGACATTCTCGAAGCGGAGGGTGTGCGTCAGGCAGCTATTTTGCGTGCCGAAGGTGAAAAGCAGTCTCAGATCCTGAAAGCCGAAGGTGAACGTCAGTCTGCATTCTTGCAGGCAGAAGCGCGCGAACGTGCCGCGGAAGCTGAAGCTCAGGCCACCAAAATGGTGTCAGAAGCGATTGCCGCAGGGAACATTCAGGCGATTAACTACTTCGTGGCACAAAAATATACTGACGCGCTGCAAAAAATCGGTTCTGCCACTAACAGCAAAGTGATAATGATGCCGCTGGAAGCCAGCAATCTGATGGGCTCCATCGGCGGTATCGCTGAATTGCTGAAAGAAACAGGACCCGTTAAAGGCAAATCATAATGATTGATTACATTGCCCAAAATCCGCATGGTTTTTGGCTGTCGCTGGGCGGTGTGCTATTAGCTGCGGAGTTATTAGGCGCTGGCGGATACCTGCTGTGGTGCGGCATTTCAGCGCTGCTGGTTGGCCTGCTGACGTGGGTACTTCCGTTTGGCTGGGAATGGCAGGCAACGCTGTTTGCTATCATCACCGTCGCCACCGCGCTACTTTGGTGGCGCTGGCTGAGACGCAGCCAGCCGGTATCAAGAAATAACGATGACCTGCTTAATCAACGTAGCCGCCAGCTTATTGGTGCGCGTGCCACGCTTGAAGCGCCGATCGTCAACGGCAATGGACGCATCCGTATCGGCGACAGCAGTTGGCGAGTCACCTGTTCGCAGGAATTACCGATCGGTGCCGTCGTTGAAGTTATCGACGTAGAAGGTATTACGTTAGTGGTGAAAAGTATTTAAATCGCCCAATCCCCCGCGCAGAGGTTTGCCGGGGGATAAACCACTTAAGCCGTATGCCCGTGGCAGCACCCCGCCAGATTATTAATGATCGGGCAATCCGCACTTTCATCGCCGGGGCACTCATCGGCTAACGCCATCAACCGGTGGCGCATCTGCTGCAATTCTTCAATATGTCGTTCCAACTCAGCGACTTTCTCTAACGTACGTCGCTTAACGTCGGCGCTATGGCGGCTTTTATCATGAAAAAGCCCGACCAGCTCACGGCATTCGTCCAGCGTAAAGCCCACCTGCCGCGCCTGACGCAGCAACGTGAGCTCTTCAATATGTTTTTCACCGTAGAACCGATAGCCGTTATCAGCGCGATTTGGCGCAGTCATCAGCCCTTTTTCTTCGTAAAAACGGATGGTTTTACTGGTGAGTCCGGTTTTCTTGGCAACCTCACTGATATTCATTCTGCCTCCCCTCTTGACCTTACCCTTGCAGGAAGGTTTAAGCTTAGTCCAAGTGAAGAATACCATGTGATTCGCCCAACAACAGCACGTGTTCATTGGGCAATACTCGAGAGGATTTTATTATGTCACAAACTCAACTGTTCGCGCTGCAAGGCTTGTCCTGCATGAACTGTGCGAAAAAAGTCAAAACCGCGCTGGAGGCTCGCTCTGATATTGAACTGGCCCAGCTGAATAATCCACGCTATGCCAAAGTCACCGGTGATGCCGATGCTCAGGCGATTATCTCAACCGTAGAGCAAGCGGGCTACCATGCCACGGTTGCGGGAGTGCCTGACGTAGAGCTGGCGCTAAGCGGCCTAAGCTGCGGCCATTGCACCGCCAGTGTCACCAAAGCGCTGGAGGCCGTTGCTGGCGTTGACGCGGTTGAAGTTTCATTAACCGACGCCAAAGTCTATGGTTCCGCCGATCCAACCACGCTGATTAATGCCGTTATAGCCGCTGGCTATGAGGCTTCATTGGCAAGTGGAGAAAGCTACCCAAAAACTGAGCCGCTGACACAGTCTGCAACAGCAAACTCGACAGCACCACAAGCGCCGGAAACTCTGGCAGCGGCTGAAACAACGTCTCCGGCGACAGCAACTCCAAACGCTTCTGACGATGACGATAGCGTTCAGCTGTTGCTCGACGGCATGAGCTGCGCGAGCTGTGTACTGAAAGTGCAGAATGCTTTGCAGAGCGTCCCCGGTGTTCAACAAGCCCGCGTAAACCTTGCCGAACGTAGCGCATTGGTCACCGGGCATAGCGATCCTGATGCCTTAATACACGCCGTTGAAAAAGCCGGTTACGGTGCTGAAATCATTCAAGATGAAGAGAAACGTCGTGCACGCCAGCAGGAATCAGCGGAAAAATCGGTGAAAAAATTCCGCTGGCAGGCCGCTTTGGGCTTAGGGCTGGGTGTACCGCTGATGGCATGGGGGCTCTTCGGTGGAACGATGGAGCTCACGGCGAGTAACCAGAATAACTGGCTGATCGTTGGTCTGGTGACTCTTGCCGTAATGGTATTTGCCGGTGGGCATTTCTATCGCAGCGCGTGGCGTAGTCTGATGAATCGTAGTGCCACCATGGACACTTTGGTCGCATTAGGCACCGGTGCCGCGTGGCTCTACTCCATTACGGTAACGCTGTGGCCAGATGTGTTCCCGATGGAAGCACGTCATCTTTACTACGAAGCCAGTGCGATGATTATTGGTTTGATCAACCTCGGGCACGCCATGGAGGCCAGAGCACGCCAACGTTCTTCCAAAGCACTTGAGCGTCTGTTGGATTTAACCCCGCCGACCGCTCGCGTGGTCACCGAAGAGGGAGAGACAACGTTACCGCTGTCCGAGGTTAAGCTTGGTATGACGCTACGCTTAACCACCGGCGATCGGGTTCCGGTTGATGGTGAGATTATTTCCGGCGAAGTATGGATGGATGAGGCCATGCTAACCGGCGAACCGATTCCACAGCAGAAATCCTCAGGCGATCCGGTGCATGCGGGTACCGTCGTGCAAGATGGTAGCGTTCTGTTCCGTGCGGGTGCCATCGGCAGTCAAACAACGCTGGCGCGCATCATTAAATTGGTGCGCCAAGCACAGAGCAGCAAGCCTGAAATTGGGCAAATGGCTGACCGCATTTCCGCAGTTTTTGTCCCTACCGTCGTTGGGATTGCGGTGTTTAGCGGCCTGATCTGGTATTTCTTCGGCCCACAGCCGCAAATAGTTTATACATTGGTGGTGGCGACCACGGTACTGATTATTGCCTGCCCATGCGCCTTAGGTTTAGCAACGCCAATGTCGATCATCGCCGGTGTTGGGCGAGCCGCTGAGCTGGGTGTATTGGTACGTGATGCCGACGCATTACAACGCGCCAGTGAACTCGATACGTTGGTATTCGATAAAACCGGTACATTGACTGAAGGCCAGCCAAAAGTGGTTGAAATTCACACCTTTAACGGCGTTAGCGAAGCGCAGGCGCTGCAGTGGTCTGCGGCCTTAGAAGTGGGTTCAAACCATCCATTGGCACGCGCAATCACAGAACGAGCCGATCGTTTGGTTATCCCTGAAGTTACCCAGTTCCGCACGTTACGTGGTCTTGGCGTCAGCGGTGACGTTGATGGACATTCGTTGCTGTTGGGGAACGACGCGCTCATGGAGCAGCAACGGGTTGATACTTCAGAGGCTAAATCCCTGCTTAAACAGCAGGCCGAACGCGGGATAACGCCGGTACTGTTATCCGCAGACGGGAAACCTGCCGCATTGCTTTCTATTCGTGACCCGCTAAGAAGCGACAGCGTGGAAGCACTGCAACGCTTGCATGGTTTGGGCTATCAGCTGGTGATGCTAACCGGTGATAACCCACTCACGGCGAATGCAATTGCTAAAGAAGCGGGCATCGATCAGGTTATCGCGGGCGTACTACCTGAAGGTAAGGCCGATGCGATCAAAGCGTTACAGGCTAAAGGACATAAAGTTGCGATGGTTGGCGATGGTATCAACGACGCCCCTGCTTTAGCTCAGGCTGATGTGGGTATTGCGATGGGCGGTGGCAGTGATATCGCCATTGAAACCGCGGCGATTACGCTGATGCGCCATAGCCTGAATGGTGTGGCTGACGCGGTGGAACTTTCCTGTGCCACGTTGCGCAATATGAAGCAAAACCTGTTAGGCGCGTTCGTCTACAACTCGCTGGGTATTCCGATTGCTGCCGGCGTGTTGTATCCGTTAACCGGCGCCCTGCTTAGCCCAGTGGTTGCCGGAGCAGCTATGGCGCTGTCATCCATTACCGTGGTGAGTAACGCTAACCGCCTGTTGCGGTTTAAACCCAAATCACAGGCTAAATAGACCTTGATCGGTAGCCCTCCTAAAAGGCCGCATATGCGGCCTTTTTTATTGCCCTTCTTGCTCGCTTTTCATCAGTTTAAAAATCCTGATCAACAATCCGCTTGCATCGGCAAAAAATGCGCCGCATAATAATTGTTATGTTATAACATCAATTAAGAGCGAAAAAATGAAAACCAATATCCATCCAAACTATCGCACCGTGGTTTTCCACGACACAACGGCAGACGCCTATTACAAAATCGGTTCAACGATCCAATCCGACCGCTCTATCGAGTTGGATGGGGCAAGTTATCCGTATGTCACGCTAGATGTCTCTTCCGCTTCGCATCCGTATTACACAGGGAAGCAGAAAGAGTTTTCTAAAGAAGGCAGCGCAGCCAAATTCCAGCAACGTTTCGGTCACTTTATGACGAAGAAAAAAACCGCAGAGGCCAACTAATGCAAGTCTTAAGCTCATTACGATCCGCCAAAAAGCGCCACCCAGATTGTAAAATCGTAAAACGCCATGGCCGCATATTCGTTATTTGTAAGTCAAACCCACGCTTCAAAGCCGTGCAAGGAGGAAAGAAAAAACGCTAAATATGACCCTTTTTACTCACCACAGCCCCACATCGTGGGGCTGCTGCTACCTCTTCATCTCGTTATCCTGTTTACTCTGCGTTATGCCCAATCTTACATCCAACATATTGAAAAAAAACAAATCAGCTTTTTAGTACTTCGTTAGCACACCAAGACACATAAACACAGCGTAATAAAAGGTAAAATTTCCTTGGTTAGATGCCTATTTGTGCAATAATCATAAAGAGATAATTATCTTCAAGTCATTACCCTATGCTTAATTAGTTAAACACCTTTAGAACCGCAAGGATGATTTGCTTTAGAGTTTTCTGAAAAGTGTTTAAAAAACACGCGAAGCGTCTTAATTAAATACTTATTAACACAAATTATCGCCAATCTAGATGTGCTTTTGCTATGATGCTGCGGCCTTTAGTAATGCTGATGGTTGTACACTGCTTTTGATGTTTATTGTTGTGCTTCACGACGACATAGACTAATTCGTTGAGACAACGTTGAGCAAGATGGAGGCATGATATGGATGAGTACACGTCTTATCAGCACGATATAACTGAACTGAAATACCTGTGTAATATGCTGTATAATCAGGGAATGGAAGTTCTGAGTGATAGCCATCATGGCTGGGTTAATGACCCAACTGCTGTAGCTAATCTGCAACTCAATGAATTAAACGAACATATCGCAACGTTCGGTTTAACGTTCAAGATTAAGTATCCAAAGAGTTCAGAATTAACTGAAATATTAGATGAGTATCTTGACGAAACTTACAGTCTGTTTAGTAATTACAGCATAAACGAACCAGAACTAAAAAAATGGCTTAAAGTAAAAGGCCGTATTTTGCGTTATTTAGCGGGTGAAAAACCAGCATCCGCGTTGAACTTTTAACCTTAGATCAGGAGTTCCTATGACTAAAATTGATTACCTTATGCGCTTACGAAAGTGTACAACGTTAGAAACTTTAGAGCGCGTAATTGAAAAAAACAAATATGAGCTATCCGACGATGAGCTAGAAACTTTCTACTCAGCCGCCGACCATCGTTTGGCCGAACTCACCATGAACAAACTGTATGATAAGATCCCTGCTGAAGTTTGGAAGTATGTTCGCTAAATAGTTAACCTAAATTATCACCTAAGAAATTACCTTTATTTATTGCTTAACGATTAATAAACACTTTTATCAATTGGATTAATCATCAGTGTTTTTCCATTTGTATTTTTGCATCTTACATTAGGTGCTACTGTTTCAGCAGCCAGAAAGAAAAACAGTAAAGGCCAATAACGCTTATATACGCTGGCCTTTGCTTGCTCTATTCACCCGATAAGTTCGTACTACGACGCAATCTATCTAGGTCAATAGCTTTTTCTTTAATCACATTGAGCTTGGTTTCAGCCGCAACCAGACCCCATACGGTCCCCTGCTCTTGTTGGTAAAACGCATTTATCGCTAGAAAGTAATCATCTTTATATTTAACCCACCCTCTTTGCGCAATTTTTAGTTTTTCCTGAGCAGCCACTGATTGATCTTTGAGTAATAACTTATATTGATTATTTAACTCGGCATCCCACGCTTTCATGGCAGTCTGGTAACAGCTAGAAATAGCTTGTGTCGCAGAAGCCACATTTTTACAGCGTGCCAGGGAATCATCGATATCCTTTCCCAAAGGCGCTTTTGCATGTGCTGATACGCTGCATAAAAATAGCACTATTGTCAGTAACCCTTTTTTCATCATGACAACCTCATCAATACATCCAATAGAAAGAATATATACACCTTCTGTCACATTTGCATATTACAGCTGTGATAAAACGATCATAGATAGGGCAATACAACGAATTTGAGAATAGCTGACTAAAGATGAAAAAAACGAATGATTTTACGTTAAGAAAATATGGGGGGCTTAAATGGGTGGAGGCCCTGCCAGCTACATCCCGGCACACACGTCGCCTGCTGCGGCTGCTTCCTTCCGGATCTGACCGAGTTCACAAGTTAGCGTTGCGGGAGAACCAACAGGGCCTCCATTGATGAGCAACTGAATGATTACTGCATAACGTCATGCATCACTTCAGTGCGGGGGCATTATCAGTGATGACTCGGCGAAAAGCAAGGCTAAGGCTGCCGAACGTCGTTTTATTAAACAATCATTTTATCCATCAGCCCCTTATGGCAAACTGCGTTCATACCATGAGCCACTCATTTTGAATTTCAATGCCTTATGCCAAACGATACCCCATCGGTACCTGAAGATAACTTTCGCCAACGTGTTTTGATGTCAATTCACGCTATCCCCTATGGAAAAGTGGCAACATATGGGCAAATAGCTCGCCTTGCGGGGTCTTCACGCGCGGCACGACAGGTCGGTGGTATTTTACGCAAGCTCCCTAAGGGCTCATCAATTCCCTGGTATCGCGTCGTCAATCGTAGCGGCAACATCTCTCTGATTGGCCCTGACTACACGCGCCAACGTACTGCTCTGCAAGATGAAGGCATCACCTTCAACGCGAGCGGCGTTATCGATTTAGCTCTTTACGGATGGGATCCATCGCAGCCATAAAAAAACCTGCCACAGTGGGCAGGTTTTTCATATCGCCTAAACGAATATTAGAAAGGTGATGTTCCTTCAACCTTCTTTTTTTCACTCAGCACGGTGGCAGCACCATCAGCAGAAACAGGCACCAAGACCAGATCTTTCTGCGTACCCGCGTTGTTATTTACCACTTCATTCAACGTATCGGTGATGAACACTAAGCGACCGTCGACTTTGATTGCCGCGCTCAGGTTAATGCGCTGGTTTGGCTGAATATCCTGAGGATTGAACGGCAGAACAAAGTTATAAGGTGGCTGTTTGCCATCGGTGCGGAACACTTTCTGTGACAGCACGCGAGCAGGCGCATCCGCCAGAGAAACATCGGCTAAGGTGACCGTAACTTCCGCATTTGGTGGCAAAGCGATACGCTGACGAATATTCACGCTACCGCGCACCGCTGGGCCGCTAATCTGCGACGCATCTGCAGTCACTTGATTACCTGGAGCAGGCGTTGGGACATCAGCAGCATTTGAAGAACAGCCAGCAACCGTTGCGGTCATCAGTACACCACCTACAATTTTCCAGAGTTTCATAAGTTCGGTCTCCTTCCTTTTATTTTTGTTGTCGAATGCCTATCTACAAAAGCATATTAAGCAACCGACACGAGCCTCTTAAAATAGTTTCTTAAACTAAGATACTTGATAAGCATGGCACAAAGCGCTGAGTTTTCCAGTTTTATCTACTTTACATTAACATTTTCAGATAATTGAACCCTAGAAACGATGGCGAACCCTTAAATAGTTTTGTGATAAGTTCTGCCATAATTGATAATGCAGTTGGGAGTTTCGCTCCTGTTTTCAACACTGGTTAATTAGGATCTCACTCATGAGTCAGGCATTAAAAAATTTACTCGATCTGTTAGATCTGGAAAAAATTGAAGAAGGGATCTATCGCGGGCAGAGTGAAGATCTTGGCTTACGTCAAGTTTTTGGCGGTCAGGTGGTTGGTCAAGCGCTCTATGCCGCGAAACAAACGGTGCCTTTAGAGCGCAATATTCACTCCTTTCACAGCTATTTCCTCCGCCCCGGCGATAGCAGCCAGCCGATAATCTATGACGTTGAAAATCTGCGTGACGGTAATAGTTTCAGCGCGCGCAGGGTGAAGGCGGTGCAACACGGTAAACCTATTTTCTACATGACGGCATCTTTCCAAACTGCCGAACAGGGTTTCGAACATCAGAACGTGATGCCCGATGTACCAGCGCCTGAATCATTAAAATCTGAATCTGAAATTGCCAGTAGCATGGCACACCTCATCCCAGAATCCGTGCGTGAAAAATTTACCTGTGAAAAACCGTTAGAAATGCGTCCGGTGAGCTTCCATAACCCTTTGATGGGCAAAGTAGAAGAACCTATCCGTAACGTTTGGTTCAAAGCCAATGGCGAAATGCCTGACGACCCACGCATTCATCAGTACTTACTGGGATATGCGTCCGATTTCAATTTCTTGCCAACCGCCTTACAGCCACACGGTAAAGGGTTCTTAGAGTCTGGCATGCAGGTCGCAACGATTGACCATTCGATGTGGTTCCATCGCCCGTTCCGCTTGGATGAGTGGTTGCTTTATGCAGTTGAGAGCACCTCTGCGTCTGGCGCTCGCGGTTTTGTACGAGGACAATTTTACAACCGAGCCGGTGAACTGATTGCCTCTACGGTTCAGGAAGGCGTGATCCGCCAGCGTTCGTAAAATCCAAATATCATCCTTACAACAAAAGGGCGGATTTCTCCGCCCTTTTCACATCTGCAATTGCACGATTGAAGAAGAAAACTACTGGTTGTACGCGTTCTCACCGTGGCTATTGACGTCCAGACCTTCGCGCTCTTGTTCTTCCGGCACACGCAGACCTACACAAACATCGGCAATCTTAAAGGCAATTAACGCAGCCACGCCAGACCAAACGATACAGACCACAACGCTGAGTGCCTGCACGCCGAACTGATGGCCCATGGTCACCCCTTCGGCATAGCCGGTTCCTCCCAAAGACGTTGCGGTTAGGATCCCCGTGGCTAAACATCCCACGATACCGCACACACCATGCACGCCGAATACGTCACAGGTATCATCCACCTTCAGCCAGCGTTTCAGCATCACCACGCCCCACAACCCAGCGACACCTGCAATCAAGCCGAGCAACAGCGCGCCACCCACACCAACGGTGCCCGCGGCAGGCGTCACCGCAACCAGCCCAGCGATACAACCTGAACACGCACCCAGCAGAGACGGTTTTCCGCGCGTCATCCACTCCGCTAATACCCAAGATAGAATCGCACCCGCCGTCGCCACCACCGTATTCACAAAGGCCAGCGCGGCAATTTCATTCGCTGCACTTGCCGAGCCTGCGTTAAAGCCAAACCAGCCGATATACAGAATCGCAGTCCCCATAAAGACCATCGGTAGGTTATGGGGCTTAAAGGCTTCTTTGCCAAATCCTGCACGCTTGCCTAGCAGATACGCACCGACCAAACCGGCAATCGCAGCGTTAATATGCACGACCGTTCCACCTGCAAAGTCCAGCGCGCCGTCTGCCGCTAAATATCCGCCGCCCCATACCATATGAGCCATCGGAATATAGGAGATCGTGAACCATAACACGGCGAAAATCAGCACCGCCGAAAAACGAATACGTTCTGCAAACGAGCCCACAATCAGACCCACGGTAATACAGGCGAATGAGCCCTGAAACGCAACGTGGATCATCTTGTAGAATGATCCGGTTAAATCGGTTAGCCCAATGCCTTTCAGCATCACTTCATCTAGATTACCGAAAATGGCGTTACCAGCACCAAACGCCAAAGAGTAGCCATAGACAACCCACAGCACACAGATGGCGGCAAACGTCACCATTACCTGCGTCATCAGCGACAGCACGTTTTTAGAACGTAATAATCCACCGTAAAATAGGCCAATGCCAGGGATGGTCATAAACAAAACGAGCGCAGTACAAATCATCATAAAGGCGTTATCAGCCTTGTCTGCTACGGCTGGCGTTGCGGCCATAGCGGCACCGGGTAGTAATAAAGCACTCCCCAGAGCTAAAGTGGATAAGCGTGTTTTCATCATTAATCCATCCCTATCGGTGTGAGTTATTAATTACAGAGCCGCTTCGTCGGTTTCACCGGTACGAATGCGAATAACGCGCTGTAGTTCGGCAACAAAGATTTTTCCGTCGCCAATTTTTCCGGTGTAGGCTGATTTGCTGATGACATCAATCACCTCATCGAGCTGATCGTCAGCAATCGCCACATCAATTTTCACTTTCGGCAAGAAATTCACGTTGTACTCTGCCCCACGATATAACTCGGCGTGGCCTTTTTGGCGGCCAAATCCCTTCACCTCGGTAACGGTCAATCCCTGGATCCCAACAGAGGAAAGGGCTTCACGTACGTCTTCCAGTTTGAACGGCTTAATCACCACGGTTACAAGCTTCATACGGCCTCTCCTCACATGACTCCGAATAATTTCGTCTACGCATTGATATGAGCAAAGGCTATGCCAACTTTATATAAGGCTAGTTGATGGAAGAAAATGCTGGTTTTAGGGAGGGAGAGACTCAGTTACAGCAGATAAAACGTGAGGTATTTCTCAAAAACGCACCAATAGCGTGCAACCGGGGAAGTTACGGTGCATTTTTTTTACACAATTCGAAGCGATGATGCACTGCAAATGCACAGCGAGGATTGCCGTGATGAACGCTGCAGAAAACAAAAAGCCGGTGCTATGCATTCATGACATAGCAACCGGCTTTGTAGCGATGGACAATATTTAGATCGTCGGTGATTCTTGATGCAATCCAGCCGCCAGCGCCTCTCCCACTAGTTGCAACTGGTGCATTTGGTAGTAACGCCCCTGTTTGGCCAGTAGTTCGTGGTGCGAACCTTGTTCTACCGCCTGTCCTCGGTGCAGAACAAGAATAGAGTCAGCATCTACAATGGTCGACAAGCGATGAGCAATAACAATTAAGGTTGTTTGTTGGCGAATCACATTGAGCGCTTTCTGAATCGCCTGCTCGGTACCGGAGTCTATATTGGCCGTAGCCTCATCCAGAATGAGGATTTGAGGTGCCTGAACCAGCACTCGCGCCATTGCTAACAGCTGTTTTTGCCCCACGGACAGATTATTCCCCTGTTCACCCAGCTGAGTTTGGATTCCCTGCGGCCAGCTTCTAACCAGCGGTGCAAGCTGGACATCCTCCAGCGCTTTCCACACCTGTGCCTCGCTGATATCACGGCCAAGCGTCACGTTATGCATAACCGACTCTGCCATCACGACGGGATCCTGCTGAACCATAGCCACGCCTTCGCGCAGAACCTGATGGCTCAGCGTAGGGATCGGACGCCCATCAATACAGATCTCACCTTGATTTACCGGATAGTACCCCATCAGCAAGTTAGCCAATGTCGATTTACCGCTGCCGGTATGCCCGACTAAAGCCACAAATCCGCGAGATGCAATGTGCAGATTGATATCCTGCAAAACTGGGCGGCCTTCCCGATAGGCAAAAGTCACGTTGTTAACATCGACGCGCCCGCTCTGCAAAGGCTGAATGTCACCGCCGTAGTTCTGTTGAGCATCATCCATCAGCTCGAAAATGCGCTCTCCGGCAACAACGGCCTGCTGCATCATGGACTGTTGGCTGGTGAGCTCAATCAAAGGCTCATTCAGACGGCCTAAATAGTTAATGAAAGCATAAAGCACGCCCACGCCAATCGAGCCTTCGGCGCTGAAGCCAAACAGCATTAACAGCCCACAGAGGATCATGGCAGAGAAAAGGCTCAGCAGCGGTCGCAGTAAAAAACCTTCCAAACGCAATGTCTGCATACGCGCCTGATAATGAGAGCGGCTCACCTCCCCCATTTTTTCACCAAAGCGCGCCTGCTGACGGAACTGTTGGATAACCCCCATGCCATTGATCACTTCGTTAAAACCATCATTGATATCGGCAAGATAGCTACGAACGCGACGTACTACCGGCGTACTGTAGTGCTGGTAAACGGCCATCACCACAAATACGGCGGGGAAAATACAGATAGAGATCAGCGCCATCCGCCAATCAAGGGTAAACATGGCCACCAGCATCGCACCAATCAGCGCCGCACTTTTCAGCACCGTCGCTACCACCGTGACATAAAGATCTTTGATCACTTCGGTGTCGTTGGTCACTCGCGAGATAAGCTGTCCGACAGGCTGATTGTCGAAAGCTGATAAAGGCTGACGTAGCGCAGCATCCATAACGTCGGTACGTAGCTGTTGCACTACCCCAACCGCCGCACGGTTGAACAGTAATGCCTGCGCATACTGCAAACCCGCTGCGGTAAACTCAAGCAGCAGATATAACAGCGCTAAGCCTGTCACCAACCCAAGTCTGAGATCGCCTTTGGCAACCACGTTATCGATGAAGTAGCTGATGATAATCGGGCCACAAACTTCCGCAGCCGCAGCCACCCATAGCATCACTACGGCAATGGCTAACGGTTTTTTATAAGGGCCACCATAGGCAAGCAGGCGTTTCAGGGTCGGCCAGAGTTGTTTGATATTACGCATTATCTGGCTCCTGAATCTGCGAGTCTGGCTCATCGAGCTGAGCTTCAATTTGCTGGAAACGATGCATATCTCGATACCAACCACGCTGTTGACTCAGCTCACTGTGCAAGCCACGCTGAGCGACAGCGCCTTGCTGCAGAACGAGGATCTCGCTGGCTTCTGTCAGCGCAGAAAGGCGATGCGCGCTGATAATAACCGTTCGATTCTCTCCCCATTCACGCAGATTATGCAGAATTTGGTATTCAGTACGGCCATCAACCGCCGACAGCGCATCGTCGAGGATCAAAATCTCCGCGTCCAGTAGCAATGCCCGAGCGATAGAGATGCGCTGCTTTTGCCCCCCAGACAGCATCACGCCGCGCTCTCCCACTTCGGTTTGATAGCCTTCAGGCAAGCGCAGAATATCCTCATGCACGCTGGCCAGCTTAGCCACGCGTTCAATGTCTTCCTGTGTTGCATCAGGTTTACCTAATGCAATATTCATGGCAACAGAATCCGAGAACAGGAAAGGTGTTTGACTCACAACGGCGAGGCGAGCGCGCCATTCATCAAGACGAAGTTCCCGCAAAGAGATGCCGTGGAAACACACTTCCCCTTGGTCGGGATCAAAATGTCGCTGAATCAATGAGAGCAACGCGCTTTTACCCGCCCCCGTTGGCCCACACAGGCCTAGCATCTGGCCCGGCGCGAGATTGAATTGGATGTTATGCAGTACAGGATTAGCCCCTTCGCTATAGGCGAAACGCTCAACATCAACGCTGAGCACACCTCGCCCCTGAGGCAAAGAGCGTTCGCCGTCTTGAACCGTTGACGGCTCAGACAGCATGCTGCGAATACGACTATAGGCCGCACTACCACGCTCCACGATGTTAAACATCCACGCTAATGCCAGCATCGGCCAAATCATTAAGCCCAGATACATCACAAAGCTGGTCAATTGCCCTAACGTTAGGTGACCATGAATCACCATCACCCCACCGCCGCCGATCGCCAATAAGTTGGCACAGCCAATCGCGATAAAAATGGTTGGGTTAAAGCGCGCATCGACTTTAGCCACGTGCATATTACGGGCACCTGCTTCGGCTGCGACATCGGCAAAGCGCTTCGACTGATGATTTTCTAGACCAAAGGATTTGATCATGCGAATGCTGGTCAAGCTCTCTTGAGCCTGATCGTTGAGCATGGAGAAAGCCGCCTGTGCAGACTTAAACCGCGAGTGTAGCTGCGCGCCTTGATGCTTAATCACCATGGCCATAATCGGCATCGGAATAAGAGACAGCAGCGTCAGCTCCCAGCTAATTTGGGTGCTCATCACAAACAGCACCGCCAAGCCCATCACCAGTGAATCCACCAGCGTTAATACACCTTCACCCGCAGCAAAGACAACGCGATCGACGTCGTTGGTCGCTCTGGCAATTAAATCGCCGGTGCGGTGGCGCTGATAAAATGAAGGCGCTTGGTTACTGAGCTGACGGTAATATTTTTCACGCAGTTCAACGGCCAGCAAATAGGACGCGCCGAATAGCAGCACTCGCCACACATAGCGCAGCAGATACACCACCACCGCAACAAGCAGTAAAATGCCAATCCAAAATGCCAGCGTTTTTGCTGGCATATGCTGTTTTGACACGCCGTCGATCACGATGCCAACAATGCGCGGCGGCACCAGTTGCAAAATAGCGATAACGACTAATAAAAGTACGGCTCCCAGATATCGCCGCCATTCACGACGAAAATACCAGCCTAGTTGGGCAAATAATCTCACGTATTTTTATTCCATAGCCTATAGTGGGCTTTGATTTTAAATGCTGTATATATAAACAGCACTAGGATAACACCGATAGGAAACTTAGGTAACCGCGTGATGGGTAAATTTTGCGTGCTTTATTCACCCACGGGCAAGAACGTGGTGCTTTTGATTTGTTCCATCGCAAAACTGGAAGTGACGTCACTTAAGCCTTTCACCGCATTCACCAATCGCTTATAAAAAGCATCGTAGCTTTTCATGTCCGCAACCTGTACCTGCATTAAATAATCGTACTCTCCAGCCATACGATAAAACGCAAGGATTTCAGGCATGTGCTCAACCTGCTGCACAAAATGATGATACCACTCACTGCTGTGATGCTGGGTTTTGATCATAACAAACGCGGTCAAACCAAGGCCAAGTTTGTCTTTGTCTAACAGCGCCACGCGCCCGACGATATAGCCCTCATCTTCTAGGCGCTTCAGTCGTTTCCAGCAGGGCGTGGAGGTCAAGTTGACCGCATCGGCCAACACCTGCAACGACTGAGTGCAGTCGCGCTGTAAGAGCTCCAACAGTTTTCGGTCTGTTTTATCTAACATATATCACTTATGGAGAAATATTTTCTCTTATTAGGCCAATATGAAGTCTATATAGCAACTTCTTTTTCTGCAAAATCCGATAGTCTTATCCCATACGTTCAGACTGACTCACATAGGCCACTATCATGAACAACGCTTGGGTAAAGCACGCTATCAGCGAGATCGAAGCCGATTTTCAACGCTCGGCAGACACACACCTTATTCGTCTAAATCTGCCTACTTTTCCCGGCATCTATTTGTATCTGAAAGATGAGAGCACGCATCCAACCGGTAGCCTGAAACATCGTCTAGCCCGCTCACTCTTTTTGTATGGACTATGTAACGGTTGGATTAAAGAAGACACCACGATTATCGAAGCGTCTTCAGGCAGTACCGCCGTGTCCGAGGCCTATTTCGCTCGACTGCTGAATTTGCCGTTTATCGCCGTGATGCCTTCATGCACCGCACGTAAAAAAGTCGAACAGATCGAGTTCTATGGTGGACGCTGTCATTTTGTTGACAGCGCCAGCCAGATTTATGCGGCGTCAGAACAGTTAGCCAAAGAGTTGAACGGCCATTATATGGATCAGTTCACCAACGCTGAACGAGCAACAGACTGGCGCGGCAACAATAATATTGCCGATAGCATATTTCGTCAGATGGAACGCGAGCCGCATCCTATTCCTGCTTATATCGTCATGAGCGCTGGCACCGGCGGCACCTCTGCAACCTTGGGTCGCTATATTCGTTACCAAGGACACCCGACTCATCTGATGGTGGTGGATCCTGAAAACTCGGTGTTTATGGATAGCTATCTGCAAAAAGACCGCACCATCACGGGTACCTGTGGCAGCAAAATCGAAGGTATCGGACGACCACGTGCTGAGCCCTCATTTATCCCTGAGGCTATCGACAGCATGATGCGTGTTCCAGATGCCGCCAGCATCGCCACCATCCATTGGTTGCAGAAGATATTAGGCCGCAAAGTCGGCGCTTCGACAGGAACAAACATGTGGGGAGCATTAACGCTGGCACGTCAAATGCGCGATCGCGGCGAACAAGGCGCTATCGTTACCCTGCTCTGCGATAGCGGTGAACGTTATTTAGACACCTACTATGATGCTGATTGGGTGAAAAAGAATATTGGCGACTTAAGCCAATATACCCAACAGTTGGAAGCAATGTAGCTTACCCATTCTGTCTAAAGCAGAAATAAAAAACCGGGCGATACACGCTATGTGTAGGCCCGGCGGCTGTAAAAGAATCCTCGTTATTCGGGGGAATGGTGAGGTTTTTTTGGTGAACTCAGCCAATTGTTTAACTGCTGTGCCACCGCCTGTTGCTGGCAATGACCAATAATCTCTAAGTGCGGCAGGCTGGCTTTGAGCTGCGGCAACGCATTACCCATGATGTAACCTTTTCCGACCATGCCCAGCATTTCTCTGTCATTCATCGCATCACCAAATGCCATACAATCAGCAAGATCGATATCTAGGTGGTCGCATAAATGACTCAGCGCAGAGCCTTTGTTCGTTCCCGCGGGCAAAACTTCTAAGCAATCGTAGGCCGAAAAACACAGATCAACAGCCTTGCCAAAATGCAGGCGCAGGCGTGTTTGTAAACTCGTTAAGGCATCGTGATCGCCACAGAAACAAATTTTACTTATGCCATAAGCCGGTAAAGAACGCAGCGGCGTAATGTGATAGCCAAAACCATTTTCCACATGTGGGGCTAAGAGCTCTGGATACTCAACCGAGGTCAACCAGCCATCATCTCTAAAAACGTGAACCGAGGCGGGCGTTTCCCAATGCGAATGCAAAACCTCAAGCGCAATTTCTGGCACTAAATCACTGGAAAATAAGTTATTACCCTCGCGATCGTGTATCCGTGTGCCATTGCCGGTAATCATATAGCCCTGCAGACCTAATCGACGCGCAATAGTACGCACTTCGAGAAAATGCCGCCCCGTTGCAAACGTCAGCGCAATCTGATTTTCAGACAAGCGGTGCAGCACATCCAAGGTTTCAGCCCCAACCTGATGGTTAGGCATCAACAGAGTGCCATCCATATCAAAGGCCGCTAAACGAACCATACCGAAACCTCTTTTGGTGACGAATAATTTTGTGACGAATACAGTGAGATAAACAGTATGGCGTGGCATTTACGGAACTAATAGTGAACAATTAAAGAAAATTGTTCAGGATTTAGCAATGCGTCTGCTACAGAGGCTTAGCCAATACCAACGTTTAAACCAGTTTGCTGGTGACGATCCAATTCAAACAACCGTTGCTGAACTGGCGGGGGTTTTCTGCTGTAGTGAACGCCATGTGCGTACGTTGTTAGCCCAACTTCAGGCGCTGAAATGGTTGGAATGGCATGCCACAGCAGGACGTGGGAAACGCGCGCGCTTGCACTGTGTCATTCCAGAACAGCAGCTACGCGCAAACCTAATGCAACAACTGCTCAACGCAGGCGATCATCAAAATGCGTTAAAGCTGGCTGAACGAGATCCCATCCATCTCAATGAACTGCTTATGCCACATCTGGGTGGGCAATGGGATTCAGATCTTCCTACGCTGCGTATTCCGTACTATCGAACGCTAGAACCTATCGCACCGTTAGCACTAACCGGACGCGCCGAACAACATCTTGCCCATACCATCCATGCGGGGCTCACTCGCTTTGAAACCGGTAATCCACATCCACAGCCCGATTTAGCGCATCATTGGCAAATCAGCGCCGATGGTCTTAAGTGGCAGTTTTTACTGCGCAGCGATTTACGCTGGCAAAATGGGCAGCCAATCACTGCCGAACAGTTGGTTCAGCGGCTAAAACAGCTGTGCCATCATCCTCGCTGCGGTAGTTTTCTGAGCAGCATCGCGGATATATCACTGCCCCACGCGCTATGTATTCGTTTTACCTTAAAGTGTGCTGACTATTGGCTTGCTCACCGTCTGGCTGATTTACTCTGTCTTTTGCCTCATCCTGATTATCCTGAAATCGGCGCGGGGCCTTTCCGTCAGATCAGCTCCTCAGACATGCTCATTAGACTTGAGCAGCACAGCAGCTATCATCTGCACCGCCCTTACCTGCATGCGATTGAATATTGGATCACATCCAATCCAGAGCAAGCATCAGCAGCGCCCAGCAGCCAGCATCCGGTAAAAATAACCATCGGACAGTACGAAGAGTTAGACAGCGTTCGTCCGGTACAACGCAGCACCAGCGTTGGTTTTTGCTATATCGCTCTTAACCAGAAGCGCGGAAAACTCACTACGCCTCAAAGGCGTTATCTCACAACGCTAATTCGAGAGGAAAATACGCTTAATCATTTGCCGATTGAAAATGGCCTGATCGCACGCAGCAGCGCAATGTTGTCTGGCTGGCCGCTGCCGGAACCTACCCCTGAGCCGATTTTGTTGCCCTCAAAACTCACGCTGCTTTATCACCCACCGGCAGAGCTCACCGCGCTTTCCGACCGGCTACAGGAACGCCTCGCCCAGGCTGGATGTGAGTTAGAAGTGCGTTTCTATGACGGTAAACGTTGGGAGTCTAATGAGCAGTTTGCCGAAGTCGATATTATTTTAGGCGACAGATTAATCGGTGAATCACCGGAAGTGGCCTTGGAGAATTGGCTGCGTATTGATGTTCTCTGGCAGGCAATTTTGAGCGATAAAGAGCAGCAGCAATGCCGCATGGTGCTTGATAGCGTGCAACAGTTAGCGGACGAAACGAACCGCCATCATGCCCTGCGCGATTATTACACCCACCTCATGCAGCAGGGCATCATCATGCCGCTGTTTAATTACCAGTATCAAATCAGTGCACCTCCTCGTGTAGAAGGCGTAACGCTTACCGCCTATGGATGGTTCGACTTCTGTCGGGCATGGGTTCCCGCCCCCACGGATGAATAGTCAGGCTGTTCATCTCCTCCCATAGCCGTTACCATAGACCGCGTTATGGCAGACAATTTTATTGTCTGCCTCTCTTTTTTTAGATTGATATAGAGGTAAGGCAATGAAACGCGCGGTGGTAGTATTCAGTGGTGGTCAAGACTCCACAACTTGTCTAATTCAAGCTTTGGAACGTTATGACGAAGTGCATTGCATCACTTTTGATTATGGCCAACGCCATCGTGCTGAAATTGACGTCGCACGCGATCTCGCCATTAAACTCGGCGCATCAGCGCATAAAGTACTCGACGTTGGTTTGCTTAACGAACTAGCAATAAGCAGCCTTACCCGCGACAACATTCCGGTTCCAACCGAAAGCGAAGACGGTATCCCAAATACCTTTGTGCCTGGCCGCAATATTCTATTCCTGACCTTAGCGGCTATTTATGCTTACCAAGTACAGGCTGAGGCCGTGATTACCGGTGTATGCGAAACTGATTTTTCCGGCTACCCAGACTGCCGTGACGAATTTGTGAAAGCGTTAAACAAAGCGATTGTCTTAGGCATGGCACGCGACGTTCGTTTCGAAACCCCATTAATGTGGCTGAATAAAGCAGAAACGTGGGCGTTAGCCGATCATTACCAAAAACTTGATCTGGTTCGTCAGGAAACGCTCACCTGCTACAACGGTATTCAAGGTGACGGCTGCGGCGAATGCGCTGCCTGCCATTTGCGTTCGCACGGGCTCAATGATTATTTAGCAAACCGCGCGGCGGTTTCTGCAAGCCTGAAAGAAAAAACCGGTCTGTAAGATCAATGTTGGTCACTTAAGCCTGATTTTAGGGGAAGTACACCGATGGGGTCGTAGCAGCTTTAGCTGCCGGAGCGCCCCGCGGTGTGCTAGCCCCGTGTATCTCGATCTCTCAAACGGTCATCACGTTTCAATGAGCCGCTATATTCTCGCATTGGCGGCTCATTTTATGATTTTCACTTATCTCCGCTCAATTCCAGCAGACGATCGCGTAATGCGCCTTCCAAAGGCAATGCTTTTTGCGTTCTCAGATCGGTGCAAACAAACGTTAAAGCAGCATCAATGATAATTTCATTATCCGAAGTGCGAGTGATGATTTGATTTAACACGCCGCTACGGCCATTAAGCTGATGCAGTTTACTTTCCACCACCAGCTCATCATTTAGCACCGCGCCGCGACGATAGTTGATGTTGAGATTCACCACCATAAACGCGATGGCCTCCTTCATCATCCAATCAAAAGCACCATGGTCTTCAAGCCACTGCCAGCGCGCCTCCTCAAGGAACTCAAGGTAACGGGCGTTATTGACATGCTGATAGACATCTAAATGATATCCTCGAACCTTAATAATGGTTGCATTGCTCATCGTTCATGTGGCCTTTTCCAGTATTTGACTGAAGCGACTGCAAACATGCAGTCGCCTGCTCAGCTATTTTTAATTCTTAGCGCACTATTGAAAGTAGCAGAGCGCTAAAAAACCAAACTGGTTAGACCACTGAATTTTGTGCTCGGTCACAATTTTAAACGATCGCGGTTGCGTGCGATTAATGCTGCGCCAATTCCCTTCACCTCTTCCAACTGCTCTATCTGGGTAAAGGCCCCGTTTTTCTCACGATATTCCACGATCGCCTGTGCTTTCTTCAGGCCAACACCGTTGAGCACCGTTGCTATTTCTTCCGCACTGGCCGTATTGATATTGATACTGGTTCCCACAATGCCCGGTGAGGCATCTTTAGTTACCGGTTGAGGATCAGTGGCTTTTTGAGTTTGTTCAACGCTTGGGGCTGTTGGTTTAGCCGTCGTCGCTGCTTGAGCCTGTAACGGTAATAGTAAGGCCCCTGTAAGCAAGGCCCATACACCAATTAATTGCGCCATCATTTTTTGCTTTTTCATGCTGAAATTCTCCTGTTGTGTGTCAGCGAACACAGAGTGCAGCAGGATAAAAAACATGACAAACACCATTCTCTAGATATGGAAAAGGCCGCATAAGCGGCCTTTTGTGATTGCATCAGGATGCAAATTTATTGCGATGCTTACTGCATTTCGCTCGCTGCGCTGCCTAATTTAATTTTGGCATTTGAACGCAGATTATCCATCAGTGAATCGAAGGTAATGCCGGTTGCACCAGTCAACATCTGAGAAGAGAAGGCTTTAAGCTCTTCATTACTCAAATGACCCGACTTAACCGCGTCCAATTGGATCAGCACGATGTTGTCTTGACGATCCTGAGCCAAGCCATAAACCGGCTTGTTGTCTTTTGGCTGCGCCATGGCAAACACGGTATCTGCTAACTGACGATCCTCAGAGGCACGCGTTAAGGTCTGTTCTGCACCAAAGCTAATCCCCGCTGCTTTCAGCGCTTCATCACCTTTGCCAGACTGCAAGGCGCTCAGTAACTTGTCGCCTTCATTACGTGCCTGCTGGATGGCTTTCTGACGCTTCACCATATTGGTGATTTGATCTTTAACCTGATCCATCGGCTTAACGCCTTCTGGCTTATGACCAGAAATACGGATCACGAAAGCACGGTCGCCTTCAGCGCTGATCACATCAGAGTTGCTTCCTGGTGCGCCATTCTCACCGATCAGAGAACCGTCGAAGATTGCCTGAGTAACCGGTTTGAAGTTCAGCGCAGCAGGAACGCTGTCGCGCGTAAACCAGCCAGTTTCAGTCGCCTTCACGCCAGCGGCTTCTTCTGCACCGGCCAGTGATTCATTATCGCTGGTTGCAGAGTCGCTCACTTTTTGCTGTAACGCGTAGTAAGCATCCAGTGCTTTCTGCTGTTTAACCTGAGTGGCAATATCCGCACGGACTTCGGCCAGCGGTTTTACCTGCTCTGGTTTCACGTCATTCAGGCGAATAACGAGATAGCCAACGCTTGATTTTACTGCACCAGATAGCTGACCTTTGGTGGTTAACTTAGCACCCAGAATTTCATCTGGCGTAGTGCCCGGTTCTAACCATCCCAACTCACCGCCGTTTTTACGCGAGATGATGTCAGTGGATTTCTCAGCAGCGACTTTGGCGAAATCGGCACCGCCGTTCAGTTCATCCAATACCGCTTTAGCATCAGCTTCAGTTTTTACCTGAATAACGCTGTAATCTTTGCGCTCCGGCTGGGTGTAGCTGGATTTATGCTGATCGTAATAAGCTGCGATATCCTCATCAGAAACGGTAATTTTGTCCTGAATCGCCGCGGCATCCATTTCGATATAGCTAACCTTCACTTCTTCCGGCGCAATAAAACTATTTCTATTTTGCTCGTAGTAGGATTTCAGCTCTTCATCAGTAACCTGCTGAGCTTTTTCCAACGCTTTGATATCAATCGTTGCCAAACGCACATCGCGCTGCTGCATGGTTAACGCAGCCATAGCTTCCACTTCTACCGGCAGCGTGAAGCCCGTTGCGGTGTAAGCCTGAATCAGCTGTTGGCTGGTGAGCTGCTGGCGAACCAACTGCGCATAGTTATCTGGACTTAATCCCATATTGGCAATGATGTTCAGATATTTAGCATTATCGAACTGGTTGTTAGTCTGGAAGTAAGGCATGGCCCAGATAGCTTCTTTCACCTGCTCATCGCTAATTCCCAGACCCAATTTCTTGGCGTACTGATCAAGCAGAGTGTCATCAATTAGGCGGTTAAGAGCCTGCTTACGCAGCTCTTTCATATAGCCTTCGTTACCTGCCAACACTGAAAATTGGTCGCCCAATTGCTGCTGTAAGCGACTACGTTCGCTTTGAACCGCTTGCTCAAGCTGACCACGGCTAATTTCCTGACCATCGACTTTCGCCGCATAGTCACCGGAACCGCCGGTCAAATAACCCCCTACCCCGGTCAAAACAAATGACACGATGATTAGGCCCAGGATGATTTTGAGCACGACGTGATTAGCGGCCGCGCGTAAATTGTCCATCATAGTGTGGCAACACTCCGCTGTGATTGTGGGTAATACAGTAATTTTTGTCGGCTCAGTCTATCTGATTCGTAGCCAACACTGCACACGTAATACGATAAAATTGGGCTATAAGATCAAAAACCTATCCCATTAACCGAATCGACCTACTGGGAAAGGCTCTGTTTCCATGAAACTTTAGCCATAAAAAAAGCGCATCGGTTACGATGCGCCTTGTATTTTACCCTAGCAACTCAGCCACGTCAGTCTAATGTTTCATTGTTTCCACTCACGTGGGTTCATAACATACAAACAAATTCAGACGGTTGAGTCGGACGCGTTATTAATTAACAGCGTCTTTCAGTGCCTTGCCAGCACGGAAGCCAGGTACTTTGGCAGCAGGAATGCTGATTTCTTTACCTGTCTGAGGGTTACGGCCAGTACGTGCTGAACGTTCGCGCACGTCAAAAGTACCAAAACCGACCAGAGCAACAGAATCACCGCTCTGCAAAGACTCAGTAACAGACG
Organism: Hafnia sp. CBA7124; assembly: GCF_002355555.1. NCBI lineage: Bacteria > Pseudomonadati > Pseudomonadota > Gammaproteobacteria > Enterobacterales > Hafniaceae > Hafnia > Hafnia sp. CBA7124. The sequence goes on from NZ_AP017469.1 coordinate 3,296,105, forward strand.
CAATAATCGCATCTAATGCACGGCCAGCTGCTGCTTTAGAAATATCTGCGCCTTCGGCAATCTTATCGACCAGTTGTGACTTATTCACTCTTTCATCCCCTTTAGAAATCTTATGCCGTACTGGAATATTGTCCTTAGGGTACGGCTGCGCTGCTGTTATATCAACCCTGTCAGTTCATGGCAAGACACATGAGATGCGGCTTTTCCTAATTTGACAGGGCTCTAAGTTAGCTGCACAAAAAAATGCTGGCAAGTCCGAAATCGACTGCCAGCATAGGTTTTATCAGCGGTTTATGCGATATATCACTATTTCGCGGTAACCACTTCCATTCCGAATGGTGAATTTTGCAGCGCCAAGGCTAAAACTTCATCAATTCGTTTCACCGGATGGATATCCAGATCGGCCAATACGTTGTCTGGAATCTCTTCCAAATCGCGTTTGTTTTCGTCTGGGATCAGCACGGTTTTAATTCCACCGCGGTGAGCCGCCAGCAGTTTTTCTTTCAAACCACCGATAGGCAACACTAAACCACGCAGCGTAATTTCACCGGTCATAGCTACATCGGCACGCACAGGATTACCGGTTAAGCATGAAACCAACGCGGTACACATCGCAATACCCGCGCTTGGGCCATCTTTCGGCGTTGCACCTTCAGGTACATGGACGTGAATATCGCGTTTTTCGTAGAAATCAGGGTTGATACCCAATTTCTCAGCGCGAGCACGAACCACGGTTAACGCAGCCTGAATGGACTCCTGCATGACTTCACCTAAAGAACCGGTATAAGTCAGCTTGCCTTTACCTGGTACGCATGCGGTTTCAATCGTCAGCAGATCGCCGCCGACTTCAGTCCATGCCAAGCCAGTAACCTGACCCACGCGGTTTTCACTGTCCGCACGTCCATAGTCATAGCGCTGCACACCTAAGAAGTCTTTCAGGTTGTCGCCGTTGATCTCAATATGCTTAACGGATTTATCCATCAGCAGGTTTTTAACCGCCTTACGGCACAGTTTTGAGATTTCACGTTCCAGACTACGTACGCCTGCTTCGCGAGTGTAGTAGCGAATAATGCCGCTGATCGCGCTGTCATCAACCGTCAACTCACCTTTTTTCAGTGCGTTGCGTTCCAACTGTTTTGGCAGCAGATGCTGTTTCGCAATGTTGAGTTTTTCATCTTCGGTATAACCCGACAGACGAATCACTTCCATACGATCCAACAACGGCGCAGGAATGTTCATCGAGTTCGATGTTGCCACAAACATAACGTCAGACAGATCGTAATCAACTTCCAGATAATGGTCGTTGAACGCGATATTCTGTTCTGGATCCAGAACTTCCAGCAGCGCTGAAGCCGGATCGCCACGCATGTCCGAAGACATTTTGTCGATCTCATCGAGCAGGAACAGTGGGTTTTTCACCCCAACCTTTGCCATCTTCTGGATCAGTTTGCCCGGCATAGAACCGATATAGGTACGACGATGGCCACGAATTTCGGCTTCATCACGCACGCCACCCAGCGCCATACGCACATACTGACGCCCAGTAGCACGAGCAATAGACTGACCCAAAGAGGTCTTACCGACCCCTGGAGGCCCTACCAGACAGAGGATAGGCCCTTTAATTTTGCTAACGCGACTCTGAACCGCTAAATATTCCAGAATACGGTCTTTGACGCGCTCAAGGCCGTAATGATCGGTATCTAGAATTTCCTGCGCTTTATTCAGATCTTTTTTGACCTTGCTGCGCGCATTCCACGGAACCTGAATCATCCAATCGATATAGCCACGCACTACGGTTGCTTCAGCAGACATCGGCGACATCATCTTCAGCTTTTGCAGCTCAGCTTCCGTTTTCTCGCGCGCATCTTTCGGCATTTTTGCCGCTTCGATTTTGCGTTTCAGCGCTTCGAATTCGTCTGGCGTATCGTCCATTTCGCCCAGTTCTTTCTGAATCGCTTTCATTTGCTCATTCAGATAGTACTCGCGCTGGCTCTTTTCCATCTGCTTTTTAACGCGGTTACGAATGCGTTTTTCAACCTGCAGCAGATCGATTTCAGACTCCATCATCGCCATCAGATATTCCAGACGTTCAGTCACGTCTGACATTTCCAACACGGCCTGCTTGTCGTTTAACTTCAACGGCATGTGTGCAGCAATGGTATCTGCCAGCTTAGCCGCATCGTCAATACTGTTGAGCGAGGTCAGCACTTCTGGTGGGATCTTTTTGTTCAGCTTGATGTAGCCTTCAAACTGATTAATGGCGGTACGAACCAATACTTCTTGTTCGCGCTCGTCCATTTCTGGAATGTCTAAATATTCAGCCTGTGCAGCAAAATGCTCACCACTGTCGGATAACGTAGTGATTTTCGCACGCTGAAGCCCCTCGACCAGCACTTTGACGGTGCCATCGGGTAATTTCAGCATCTGTAAAATAGAGGCAACGGTACCTACAGAGAAAAGGTCATTTACCCCTGGTTCATCCGTTGAGGCTTCCTTTTGCGCGACCAGCAGGATCTTCTTGTCGTGATCCATTGCGGCTTCTAGGCACCGGATTGACTTTTCCCGGCCTACGAACAATGGAATCACCATGTGCGGATAAACCACCACATCGCGCAGAGGCAATACGGGGATTTCTATGCGTTCGGAACGCTCAGGATTCATAGAGCTCTCTCTTAGTTTAGCTTCCGCCAGGTTATGGGAATCTTACAACCCGTTTTACGTTGTTGCTTCACCCAGTTTGTATCTGAGTATATGGGGATGTTTACCAGGGATTCAACGCAAACAACAACAGAAAAAAAAATGGGAGATAAAATCCCCCATTTTATTGATAACCCATCAGTTTACTGGCTAATTATTCGCCAGAAGCTTGTGCTTCTGGTTTACCATAAATCAGCATTGGCTCCGCCTGACCTTCAATGACATTTTCGTCGACAACCACTTTTTCGACGTTTTCCATTGATGGCAAGTCGTACATCGTTTCCAGCAGCGCGCCTTCAACGATAGAACGCAGACCACGAGCACCTGTTTTACGCGCCATCGCTTTTTTCGCGATAGCCGTCAGGGCTTCGTCACGGAACTCCAGATCGACACCTTCCAGATTAAATAATGCCTGATATTGCTTGGTCAGGGCATTTTTTGGCTCTTTCAGGATCTGAATCAGCGCGTCTTCGCTCAGTTCACGCAGAGTAGCGACAACCGGCAAACGACCAATGAACTCAGGGATTAGACCAAATTTGATCAAATCTTCTGGTTCTGCCTGAGCCAGCAACTCGCCTTCGGTTGCTTTTTCAGACAACGCTTTAACCGTTGCGCCAAAACCAATACCGGTGCCGGTATTCACACGCTGGCCAATGACTTTATCCAAGCCCGCAAACGCACCGCCACAAATAAACAGGATCTTAGAGGTATCAACCTGTAGGAATTCCTGCTGTGGATGCTTACGGCCGCCCTGAGGTGGAACCGCAGCGATGGTACCTTCAATCAGCTTCAGCAATGCCTGCTGTACGCCTTCACCTGAAACATCACGGGTGATAGACGGGTTGTCAGACTTACGAGAAATCTTATCGATTTCGTCGATATACACGATACCGCGCTGTGCTTTCTGAACGTCGTAATCACACTTCTGCAACAGCTTCTGAATGATATTTTCAACGTCTTCGCCCACATAACCCGCTTCGGTTAGGGTCGTTGCATCAGCCATAGTAAATGGCACATCAAGGAAACGTGCTAGCGTTTCAGCCAGCAAAGTTTTACCACTACCGGTTGGACCGATCAGCAAAATATTACTTTTGCCCAGTTCTACACCGTTGCTGCTGTCGCCGTTACGCAGGCGTTTGTAGTGGTTATACACCGCTACCGCCAAGACTTTTTTCGCCTGTTCTTGACCAATGACGTAATCATCTAAATGGTTACGGATCTCATGCGGCGTTGGCAGAGAGCTGCGCTCGCGATGCGGAGCAACTTCTTTAATCTCTTCGCGAATGATGTCATTACACAGATCGACACACTCGTCGCAGATATACACTGACGGCCCGGCGATCAGCTTACGAACTTCATGCTGGCTTTTGCCGCAAAAAGAACAGTACAGCAGCTTGCCTGAACCGTCTTTGCGCTTATCTGTCATCAGTAAACCTCTTTCATTAAGTATCTGTCCCGTCGAATCAGCCTATTACGGCTAAGACCGCTCAACGGCAGTGCGACCAATCTGCGCAAAACGGCCTATCAGCGTAGTCTATGCAACCCATTAGCGCGATGCGAGCATCGCTCCGCGCTTTATATTCACTATAGTATATCGGCAACCCGCCGTAACATGATAGTCACGCTATCGGCGGTTGGACGAGATAATAGCGTATGCGTTTGGTTCCACAGACGTCCTGAATCTAGGCCTTAGTCTGACACAATCAGCCGCGGTGAGTCATTACCGAATCAACCAAGCCGTATTCTACAGCTTCGTCCGCTGACAAGAAGCGGTCACGTTCGGTATCACGCTCGATCTCTTCGAGCGATTTACCTGAATGTTTTGCCATCAGCTCATTCATACGAGCTTTAACCTTCAGGATTTCTTTGGCGTGGATTTCGATATCCGTCGCCTGCCCTTGGAAACCACCCAACGGCTGGTGAATCATCACGCGTGAATTTGGCAGGCAGAAACGCTTACCTTTCGCCCCTGCCGTCAGCAGAAACGCGCCCATGGAACACGCTTGTCCCATACAGATGGTGCTCACATCCGGTTTAATAAACTGCATGGTGTCATAAATTGACATACCCGCAGTAATGACGCCGCCCGGTGAGTTGATATAAAGATGGATATCTTTCTCTGGGTTTTCTGCTTCGAGGAACAGCATCTGAGCCACGATCAGATTTGCCATGTGATCTTCAACCTGACCAGTCAGGAAGATGATTCGTTCTTTCAACAGACGGGAAAAAATATCGTATGAACGTTCGCCACGCGAAGTCTGTTCAACAACCATTGGCACTAAGGCCATGTGCGGTGCTAAATCACGCTCGCCACTGTATGACATTAACCGTCTCCTATAGAAATCACTTTGGCATTATTTGCTTTGATTCTACTGTAGATAAACTATGTTGACCATCGTTGACCATGCCCAACTGTCTGTGTCTGTTGTTATAGGTTAGACACTTAGCCAATATTTGGGGACAGTAATCAAAGAAATAAACCTTTTCCCATAAAAAAACCTTCGCCCAAGAGCGAAGGTTTTTATTACTTCGGAACGAATAAGCCGTTCAGAGCAACATTACGCAGCCTGAGTCTGGTTCATCAGTTCGCTGAAGTTGGTCGCTTTTTCAGACACTTTAGCGCTAGCCAGCAGTGCTTCAACAGCTTGTTCTTCCAGAGCAACATTACGCATGTTGTTCATCAGCTCTTTGTTTTTGCTGTAGAACTCAACCACTTCTTTTGGATCTTCGTAAGCAGAAGCCATTTCTTCGATCAGCGCTTTAACGCGATCTTCATCAGCTTTCAGCTCTTTCTTGGTGATAACTTCACCCAGCAACAGACCTACAACAACACGACGTTTAGCCTGTTCTTCGAACAGTTCGCGTGGCAGTTCCAGAGCTTGTTTCTCGTTGCCACCGAAACGCTGTGCAGCCTGACGACGCAGAACGTCAACTTCACCGTCAATCAGTGCAGCTGGAACGTCGATGTCGTTTGCTTTAACCAGACCGTCGATAACCTGAGACTTGATACGGTTACGTACCGCGCCTTTCAGTTCGCGTTCCATGTTTTTACGCACTTCGGCTTTCAGACCATCCAGAGAACCATCAGCAACGCCGAAACGTTTGATGAATTCTTCGGTGAATTCTGGCAATTCACGTTCTTCAACTTTCTTCAGAACGATATCGAATTTAGCCGCTTTACCTTTCAGGTTTTCAGCGTGGTAATCTTCTGGGAAGGTCACTTCGATAGCGAATTCTTCACCCGCTTTGTGGCCCAGAATGCCTTCTTCGAAACCTGGGATCATACGACCCTGGCCCATTGCCAGAACGAAATCAGAGGCTTTGCCGCCTTCGAAAACTTCGCCGTCGATAGAGCCGGTGAAATCTACGGTGACGCGGTCTTCAGCTTCAACTGCACGTTCGGTTGCAGTCCAAGTCGCCTGCTGCTTACGCAGGGTGTCCAGCATCGCGTCAACGTCAGCATCAGTGACTTCAACAACTGGTTTTTCAACTTCGATGCTTTCCAGATCTTTCAGTTCGATCTCTGGGTAAACTTCGAATTCAACTGCGAAAGAGAAGTCTTCGCCCAGTTTGTATTCGCCTGGTACATAGTTAGGCGCGCCAGCTGGGTTCAGTTTTTCTTTGATGATCGCATCAACGAAGTTACGCTGCATCAGATCGCCCAGAACGTCCTGGCGAACAGAAGCGCCATAACGCTGAGAGATAATGTGCATTGGCACTTTACCTTTACGGAAGCCGTCGATACGTGCTTTTTTAGCCACGTTGACCAGCTCACTGTTTACTGCTTTTTCAATGCTGTCGGCTGCAACAGTAATATTTACGCGGCGGCCAAGGCCTTCGGTGGTTTCAACAGAAACTTGCATCTTATACCTCAAAAAATCACAGTGCTCGGTCAACTCCAGAAGTCATTTTCAACGAAGAAAACCAGACTCCACAGAACCGGGACGGCCGCTTTCAGCAGAACCGTGTTCCCTGTTTATCCCTTCTTACTTGAAGCCGCTACGGTGCTAGCTGCGGTTATTCACCCTAATCGCTTACCGGTGTAAGCTCATCGGGATTCACTCGCTGGCCGCCTAGCAACAACATCAAGTACTTTGGGCGTAGAAGCGTCCCGAATACATTCAGGAAAAAATAGACGCGACATTATAGCGATGCATGAGCAATGAGTCGAGAACCGCACGCCAACTGTCCGCGGCGTGATTCACAGTTTCGAGCGATACCTCAGCAACTCGGGTACAAAATTAGAGCGTTGTAGCACCAAGTCCACGGGCCAAAGTCACGAAATCGCGTGCGCACCTAAGTCATAAAGTTGCTACGCAAAAAGAAACGGCCACTCGGGCCGTTTCTCGTCAAACACGCTATTAATACAGCAAAAACGGCTAAGAGTTCCACCTTCGTGGTAATTTACTTGCCTTTTCGCCGCCTATTTAAGCAAGTTAGCTTAGGCTAGGGTGCCAGCCCCGCGACAGGGCGGTGATGCAGGAACCGTATCTTGCAACGCCTCCCACTCTTTATGGGTGTAGGTATGTAGGGCTAACGCATGTACGCCGTCGGCCAGTTCCTCTGACAAAACGCCATATATAGAACGATGACGCGTCAAGAAGCGCTCACCTTGGAAACGATCGCTAACCATGACAACTTTAAAGTGACTTTCAGAACCTGCCGGTACGTTATGGCGATAGCTTTCATCAACCACCTCAAGATAGAAAGGTTCAAACGCGGCGCGTAACTTTGCTTCTATCTGTTCTCTCATCATAAGATATCCCCTCATACTGCATCGGCAGAAAGAGCGCTGCTCTTAATGGAATGTATTTCCCTCTCGGAACCGCTCAGCCATCACCATTATTTTCAGTGACAGCCCACATCAGGCGCGGACAAGCGCCCAATCGAAAAACACATCTTAACGTTAAGCGTAGCTGTTTTTTTGCAACTAACGCCGCTGCGAAACATTTTTATCGTGTTTTGCGTAGCGTAACTTATAAAAAATTTCTGTCTATCATTCAAATGGGTGGCTTGGAAAGTCAGTTTAATGTTTAAGCAGATAGGCAAAACGCCACCACGATAGTGATTTAACTATCCTTAAGATAAAAATATTTATTGGGGGCTTCAACATCCTAATGGCAATGCTATGATGGCGGATATTTTGTCCGTAAAGTCCGTTGATTCATCATAGTCATACTCAGTCTTAACTCGGTCATAGATGAAGGATGAGCACGGCATCTTCCCACGTAAAAATGGTTATTAACTCGATGAATATGATCACAAAACTGTTTTTCCCGCTTTTGGCCGTTTTCGCTTTGGCCGGATGCGCAACCAGCTCGAATACGATAGACGTTAACCCTAAGATGACGTTGCCGCAGCAGGATCCAACCTTGCAAGGCATTACGATCAGCATTAACGGTGCCGACGTTCGCCAAGATAAAGCGCTGGCAAAAGTGAATCGTGATGGCGCATTAGTCACGCTAACACCTTCACGCGACCTGCGTTTCTTGCTGCAGGAAGTGTTGGAAAACCAAATGACCCAGCGCGGTTATATGGTGGGTCCAAGCGGTGCCGTTGATTTGCAGATCGTAGTCAACCAGCTGTATGCCGATGTAAAAGAAGGCAACCTGCGCTACAACATCACCACCAATGCTGATATTTCCATTATCGCACAGGCGAAAAATGGCAATAAGCAGGTGAAAAACTATCGCTCTGTTTACAACGAGCAAGGTGCATTTACCGCGTCAAACAGCAAAATCACTAATGCCGTCAACAATACTATGTCGGATATCGTGTCTAACATGGCGCAAGACACTAGCATCAGCGACTTCATCAAAGCCAACGCACGTTAATCTCTATGCTCAGAGTCATTCGAACCGTTGGATAAAAGCGCAACCGAATGATAATGGGCATACACCGTTTTCACCCCGCACTGCCCGACCTTGGGCAGTGCATGGGAATCAATTGAATGTCTAATTCAAACTTAGCTATTTTCACCCAACGTAACACGGTCATTTTATTACTGTTGGGTTTTGCCTCAGGCCTTCCTCTCGCATTAACCTCCGGTACACTTCAGGCTTGGATGACCGTTGCCAACGTCGATCTTAAAACGATTGGCTTCTTTTCACTGGTTGGCCAGGCCTACGTGTTTAAATTCCTTTGGTCACCGATGATGGATCGCTATACGCCTTCTTTCCTTGGTCGCCGCCGTGGCTGGCTTTTAGTCACGCAAATCCTGCTGCTAATCACTATTTTTGCCATGGGATTACTCAATCCTATCCAGCATCTGTGGTGGCTCGCTGGTTTGGCCGTCATTGTCGCATTCTGCTCAGCCTCCCAAGATATTGTCTTCGACGCCTATAAAACCGATTTGCTTAGCGCCGAAGAACGCGGAACCGGCGCAGCTGTTTCCGTTTTGGGTTATCGACTTGCCATGCTGGTTTCCGGTGGGTTAGCGCTGTGGTTAGCCGATCGCTATTTTGGCTGGCAGGGTACCTATTGGCTGATGGCTGGCTTAATGCTGATCGGTATATTGGCTACATTATTTGCACCAGAACCTCAGGTATCAGCGCCTGCGCCACGCACGCTTGAACAGGCCGTGATTGAACCGCTTAAGGATTTCTTTGGCCGAAACAATGCATGGTTAATTTTATTACTCATTGTGATGTACAAGATGGGTGATGCTTTCGCCGGTAGTTTGAGCACAACGTTTCTGATCCGCGGTGTCGGATTCGACGCGGGTGAAGTTGGTATCGTCAACAAGACACTAGGGTTGTTTGCCACCATCGTCGGCGCTTTGTTTGGCGGCGTACTGATGCAGCGCTTGTCCCTTTTCCGCGCATTAATGCTGTTTGGTATCTTGCAAGGGGTATCCAATTTTGGCTACTGGCTGCTGGCGGTAACCGATAAAAACCTGCTTACCATGGGCAGCGCTATTTTTCTCGAGAACCTCTGCGGGGGAATGGGCACCGCGGCGTTTGTCGCCTTGTTAATGACGCTGTGTAACAAGTCATTCTCAGCAACCCAATTCGCCCTGCTCTCGGCACTTTCAGCGGTAGGTCGTGTCTATGTAGGGCCGGTTGCGGGTTGGTTTGTTGAATTACATGGCTGGCCGTTGTTCTATCTTTTCTCAATCGTCGCCGCCGTTCCTGGACTCTTGCTGCTGGTCGCCTGCCGCAAAACCTTGGAGTACACGCAAACCACCGGTGAATTCTCGCGCCGAACCCGTTTTGCTCGGGCCTATAAGCTGGCCTCTCAATCACTGTTGGTCGGATGCATTCTGATCGCATTGTGGCTACTGGGGCTAGCCGCAGAAAGCCTCTCTGGTTTCAGTGCTGACGTCATCATGGCTTGGCTGTTAAATATTGGCTTATTGCTGAGTTTATTTGGCATTTTACTTGGCGCAGGTTTAGATTATCGCAGCCAACGCGATCTACAGCAGGTCATTTAATTCCGTTGCTAAATTAATTTAAGCCTTAAAATAATAAAAAAAACGCTGTCTATATTTTAGACAGCGTTTTTTTTATTCTTCACATTTACCGCTTAATTATTCCCTAAATAATTTTTTACTGATATTCCGCTGTATTTTCGCCCTCAAATAACTGCTTATTTTTCACGCTAAATTAAATTTAGCGTCGGAAAAACGAAGAACAAAAAATTAACAAATAGAGATCTCTTTCACGTTTCGTGCCTTCTAAGGGAAGAAATAAGCCTAAATGTAACGAGTTACATGTCCCTACGATCTGTGTCACATATTCCTATTTTAAGCTGGTAATACATGGGCTAACCGCAGATTAGGGGCTAGGCTAAAAGTGACAAAACGTGATTTTCAGAGGCAGAGAAATATCTTTTGTTACATTTACTTTGTTACAACAAAGTGAAAATAAGCCTCTGATTTGATAGCTACATTTCGCCTAAAAGACACCATGAAATGCGACATTTTGAACAAACCAACTGGACTTTTTAAACAATAGAGTGACAGACCTTTAAGAATGTTTACAGATCTGCAACCTTCCCGTAAAATGCCCCTACATTTGGGACGACAGAGAGCCTTCGATTGAGGTCGTTAGATGAGACTCAGTAAATTAAATAAAAGCTTTGGGATATTATCTTTAATCGCAGCCTCAGCCTTGCTGAGCGGTTGTGATATGGCGCTTCTGGATCCTAAAGGACAAATAGGTCTAGAGCAGAGATCCCTGATACTGACTGCCCTTGGGCTGATGTTAATCGTGGTGATTCCAGTAATCGTAATGACAATTGTATTTACGCGTAAATTCCGCGCGTCAAATACCGATGCCAAATACACTCCCAACTGGTCTCACTCTAATAAAATTGAAGCTGTCGTTTGGACAGTGCCAATTATCATTATCGCTATCCTCGCAACATTAACGTGGAAAACGACTCACGAACTGGATCCGTATAAACCACTGGTCTCCGACGTTAAACCGATCCGTGTCGATGTAATTTCACTCGACTGGAAATGGTTGTTCGTTTATCCAGATCTGGGGATTGCAACCGTTAATGAACTGGCTTTCCCAGCCAATACTCCGGTTAATTTCCGCATCACGTCAAACTCGGTAATGAACTCATTCTTCATTCCGCGTTTAGGTGGGCAGATTTACGCGATGGCAGGCATGCAGACCCAACTGCATTTGATTGCCAACGAACCGGGTAAATATAACGGGATTTCCAGCAGCTACAGCGGTCCAGGATTCTCTGGAATGAAATTCACCGCTATCGCAACGCCCGATAATGCCACCTTTGATCAGTGGGTTGCCAACGTTAAGAAAGCACCTAATCAGCTGACCACCATGGCAGAGTTCGACGCATTAGCGAAGCCAAGTGAATATCATCCGGTTGAGTACTTCTCTAGCGCTAATCCTGAATTGTTTGTCGATGTGATTAACAAATTCATGGGTAGCAAGAAGATGGACATGAAGAAAGACGAGCATATGGATATGGACATGGGTGAGCACGCTCACGCAGGAGCCGAGGAATAACAGATGTTTGGAAAACTAACACTCGACGCCGTCCCGTACCATGAACCGATTGTTATGGTTACGGTTGCCGGCATTATCTTAGGCGGTCTGGCCCTTCTGGCTTTGATTACCTATTTTGGAAAATGGAAATACCTATGGACGGAGTGGCTAACCTCGGTTGACCATAAACGTCTGGGTATCATGTATATCATCGTGGCGTTTGTCATGCTGCTGCGCGGCTTTGCCGATGCCATCATGATGCGTAGCCAGCAGGCGCTTGCGTCCGCCGGTGAAGCCGGGTTCCTCCCACCGCACCACTACGATCAGATCTTCACCGCTCACGGCGTAATCATGATCTTCTTCGTGGCGATGCCGTTCGTGGTAGGTCTGATGAACGTCGTTGTACCGCTGCAAATCGGTGCTCGCGACGTTGCATTCCCATTCCTGAACAACCTCAGCTTCTGGTTCACCGTTGCCGGTGTGGTTCTGATCAACCTGTCGCTGGGTGTGGGTGAATTTGCTCAAACCGGTTGGTTGGCCTATCCACCGCTATCAGGTAAGGAGTACAGCCCTGGCGTAGGGGTCGATTACTGGATATGGAGTCTACAGATATCCGGCTTAGGTACCTTGCTGACGGGTGTTAACTTCTTTGCCACTATCATCAAAATGCGTGCCCCTGGCATGTCGCTGATGAAAATGCCGGTCTTCACATGGACCGCATTGTGCACCAACGTTCTGATCATTGCTGCCTTCCCGATTTTAACCGTTACCGTTGCTTTACTGACGGCTGACCGCTACCTCGGCACCCATTTCTTCACCAACGATATGGGCGGCAACATGATGATGTACATCAACCTGATTTGGGCCTGGGGCCATCCGGAAGTGTACATCTTGGTTCTGCCAGTCTTCGGTGTGTTCTCCGAAGTGGTGGCAACCTTCTGTAAGAAACGTCTGTTTGGCTACACCTCGCTGGTATGGGCGACCGTGTGTATCACCATCCTGTCGTTCATCGTTTGGCTGCATCACTTCTTCACCATGGGGTCAGGCGCAAACGTCAATGCGTTCTTCGGTATAGCCACGATGATTATCTCGATTCCGACCGGGGTAAAAATCTTCAACTGGCTGTTCACCATGTACCAAGGCCGCATCGTGTTTAACTCTGCGATGCTGTGGACTATCGGCTTTATTATCACCTTTACCGTAGGTGGTATGACCGGGGTTCTGCTAGCGGTTCCGGGTGCAAACTTTGTTCTGCATAACAGCCTGTTCCTGATTGCACACTTCCATAACGTGATCATCGGTGGTGTGGTATTCGGTTGCTTCGCCGGTATGACTTACTGGTTCCCGAAAGCATTTGGCTTCACGCTGAACGAAACTTGGGGCAAACGCGCATTCTGGTTCTGGATCATCGGCTTCTTCGTTGCCTTCATGCCGCTGTACGGCTTGGGCTTCATGGGCATGACTCGTCGTCTGAGCCAGCAAATTGACCCTGCATTCCATCCTCTGCTGATGGTTGCTGCGGGCGGCGCTGCGCTGATTGCATGTGGTATTGCCTGCCAGCTGATTCAGATTTTCGTGTCTGTTCGCGACCGCGATCAGAACCGCGATCTGACTGGCGATCCATGGGGCGGCCGTACGCTGGAGTGGTCAACTTCTTCTCCACCGCCGTTCTATAACTTCGCTATCGAGCCACAGGTTCATTCGCGTGATGCATTCTGGGAGCTGAAAGAAGAAGGTATCGCTTATAAGAAACCAGAGAAATATGCACCCATTCATATGCCACGTAACACGGGCGCAGGCGTCATCATTGCAGGCTTTAGCCTCGTCTTTGGTTTTGCCATGATTTGGGACATCTGGTGGCTGGCGATTGTCTGCTTCCTGGGCATGATTGCCACGTGGATCGTGCACAGCTTCAACGATGATGTTGATTACTACGTTCAAGTTCCTGAAATTGAACGTATTGAGAACCAACACTTTGAACAAATTAGCAAAGCAGGCGTGAAATATGACAACTGATACTTTACATCATACTCACGGTCAGGAGGCCCATGCGGAGCATGGGCACCACGACGCCGGTGACACGAAAGTGTTCGGCTTCTGGGTCTACCTGATGAGCGACTGTATTCTGTTTGCGAGCTTGTTCGCAACCTATGCAGTCTTGGTCAACGGCACCGCTGACGGCCCATCCGGCAAAGATATTTTTGAACTGCCGTTTGTGTTGGTTGAAACCTTCCTGCTGTTATTTAGCAGCATCACCTATGGCTTCGCCATGCTGGCGATGAACAAAGGTAAAGTAGGCACCGTAAATACATGGTTAGGTTTGACCTTCCTGTTCGGCGCTGGCTTCATCGCGATGGAAATCTACGAATTCCATCACCTGATTGCCGAAGGTTTTGGCCCTGACAAAAGTGCATTCCTGTCTGCCTTCTTTACCTTGGTTGGCACGCACGGTATCCACGTTACCAGCGGCCTGATCTGGATTATCGTGATGATGATTCAGGTAGGCAAAAAAGGCCTGACCGCGCGTAACCGTACTCGCCTGATGTGTCTGAGCCTGTTCTGGCACTTCTTGGACGTGGTGTGGATCTGCGTATTCACCGTAGTTTATCTGATGGGGGCAATGTAATGAGTCACTCACCTACAACGGGTCACCATTCTACAGACAACAACGGTGCTAGCCACGGCAGCGCAAAGTCTTACATGATTGGCTTTATTCTGTCGGTCATCCTCACGGTTATCCCGTTCTGGATGGTGATGGAAGGTACCGCGTCGCACCAAACGATTTTGATTACCGTGGTTGCGATGGCTGTGATTCAGATTTTTGTTCATCTGGTGTACTTCCTGCACATGAACACCTCGTCTGAAGAACGTTGGAACCTGATAGCTCTGGCATTTACCGCCTTGATTATCGCCATTGTTGTCGTTGGCTCACTTTGGATTATGTACAACCTCAACATCAATATGATGGTCCACTAAAGAGCTGCCTGTGATGATGAAGCAATACCTGCAAGTAACAAAACCGGGCATTATCTTCGGTAACCTGATTTCGGTTATCGGTGGATTCTTCCTGGCCTCGAAGGGGAGCTTAGATGTTCCCCTGTTCATCGCGACCATGGTTGGCGTGTCGCTGGTTGTCGCCTCGGGCTGTGTATTTAATAACTACATTGACCGAGACATTGATAAAATTATGGAGCGAACCAAAAACCGCGTTTTGGTGAAAGGGTTAATCGCACCTAAAGTGACATTGACCTACGCTACGCTGTTGGGCCTTGCCGGTGTTGCACTGTTATATGTTGCGGCTAATCCATTAGCCGCGCTGTTAGCAGTGATTGGCTTCATCGTCTACGTTGGCGTGTACAGCCTGTATATGAAGCGTCATTCCGTATACGGCACGCTGATTGGCAGCCTGTCTGGCGCAGCTCCACCGGTTATTGGCTACTGCGCCGTCAGCAACGAATTCGACGCTGGCGCGCTAATCCTACTGGCTATTTTCAGCCTGTGGCAGATGCCGCACTCCTATGCGATTGCCATCTTCCGCTTCAAGGATTACCAAGCCGCCAATATTCCCGTATTGCCGGTGGTTAAAGGGATTTCGGTAGCGAAAAACCACATTACGCTATATATCGTGGCGTTTATGGTTGCTACGCTGATGCTGTCTCTTGGCGGGTATGCGGGCTATAAATATCTGGTTGTTGCAGCGGCGGTAAGCGTGTGGTGGTTAGGTATGGCGCTCTCTGGCTATAAAAAAGCGGTGGACGATCGCGTATGGGCACGCAAACTGTTTGTGTTCTCCATCGTGACCATCACTTGCCTGAGCGTCATGATGTCGGTTGACTTCCAGTCTCCGGCAACAGAAAGCCTGCTTACAATGCTGCGTTGATCATTGAGCCTTAATGATTAATCGTGAAAAGCCGGATATCTCATCCGGCTTTCTTTTTTCCCCTCCCCCACTTCGTCCTGAGTCTGTTCAAAACGGGTCAGGTCAAGTAATCTAGCTCGGCTGTAATAACAATAGATACTATTCCTCGGGAATGCTTTCCACCAATTGCCATCAGAGCAATGTTCATTAGAAAGCACCAATAACAAGTATAATTTCAACGCAGTGATAACGCTGGGTTGTTCCCGCACTAAAAGAAACTGAGGTTGTAATGAATGATTTTCAGATGACACCAGAGGAACGGAAAGCCACCTGGGGTCTAGGAACCGTATTCTCATTGCGTATGCTTGGGATGTTTATGGTTTTGCCGGTGCTCACCACCTATGGCATGTCTTTAGCGGGCGCTTCCGAAACGTTAATCGGGATCGCGATTGGGATTTATGGCTTAACACAGGCCGTCTTCCAAATCCCATTCGGCCTATTCTCTGACAGAATTGGTCGTAAACCGCTCATCGTCGGCGGGCTACTCATATTTGCTCTCGGCAGCGCTATTGCCGCCATGACAGACTCAATATGGGGCGTGATCCTTGGCCGTGCATTACAAGGCTCGGGGGCGATTGCCGCCGCTGTTATGGCGCTACTATCCGATTTAACCCGTGAGCAAAATCGCACTAAGGCGATGGCATTTATCGGCGTCAGTTTTGGTGTCACTTTTGCCATTGCAATGGTCGCAGGCCCAATTATTACCCATGCCGTTGGCCTCTCTGGCCTTTTCTGGATGATCGCACTGTTAGCATTAGGTGGCGTTATCATCACGCTATTTTGCATCCCAACGCCGCGCCATCACGTGCTGAACCGTGAATCCAGCATGGTGAAGGGGAGCTTTAGCAAAGTGCTGGCAAACAGCCGGTTGCTTAAGCTTAACTTCGGCATTATGTGCGTACATATCTTACTGATGTCGAGCTTTGTGGCACTGCCACCGCTGATGGAAGAAGCCGGTCTAGCACGAGATAATCAGTGGAAAGTCTATTTAGTTACCATGCTGATCGCGTTTGTCTGCGTTATCCCTTTCATCATCTATGCTGAAAAACAACGCCGTATGAAGCAGGTGTTTCAGGTATGCGTTATTTTAATGCTCGCCGCTGAGGTGATCCTTTGGTACGCCGATTTACATCTGTGGGGCATCATCTTTGGCGTCCAAGTCTTCTTTATAGCCTTCAACGTGATGGAGGCGTTATTGCCTTCGCTGATCAGCAAAGAGTCACCCGCGGGCTATAAAGGCACAGCGATGGGAATTTATTCCACCAGCCAATTTCTCGGCGTGGCCATCGGCGGAAGCTTAGGTGGATTCTTGTATTCGCATAACGGCGCTGCAACCGTGTTTACCGGGTGCGCAGTGTTAGCCGTGATCTGGCTTGCGGTCAGCATGACGATGAAAGAGCCGCCCTACGTCAGTAGCCTGCGCATTGTTATTCCCGATGCGATCCCTGCAACGCCGGAATTAGAGCAGGCGCTTAAGCAACTGCACGGCGTGGCTGATGTGGTACTGATTCCTGAAGAGAAAACGGCGTATGTGAAGATTGATTCTAAGCTCACAAACCGTGGAGACATTGAGTTGTTTGTGGCGGGGCAGACAGTCTAGCTCTGGTATTGTTCCCTTCCATGACCCCCACCCAGCCTCCCCCTTCGCAGGGGGAGGAGCAGATCGAATATCTGATTCAAAACCCAGCGTTAATCGCGGAAGTTATTAAACTGGAACGGTTGTCCCAAATCTGCACCACGAATAAGCGCCATCACGCCCTGCAAATCATCGCGTGATTTACCCGTTACACGCACTTGTTCACCCTGAACCTGCGCCTGCACTTTCAGCTTGCTGTCTTTAATCAGCTTGATGACTTTTTTCGCCATCGCGCTATCAATGCCTTTTTTCAGCGTGGCTTCAATGCTGTACGTCTTGCCGCTGTGTTCAATCTGCTCAGGGATCTCTAATGCAGCACCATCGATGCCACGTTTCGCCAGTTTTTCGCGCATAATATCCACGAGCTGGTTGACTTGAAAATCAGAGACGCTGGAGATTTTGATACTTTCATTTTTCTCATTCAGCTCAAAGCTGGCTTCAACGTTGCGAAAATCCCAACGAGTTCCTAGCTCACGTGAAGCGTTCTCTACGGCGTTACGAACTTCTTGAATATCAATTTCAGAAACGATATCGAATGAAGGCATGTTAAATCTCCTCTCGGTTGAATGCCGAGCATAATAGCGGCTTCCTCCGGCGATGCAAGACCAGCCACAGTCCTTACACCATAACCGATGCTTCTCACTGCGATCTGCGTCATAAAAGTTTATACTGCTTAGATTGAATATTTCTGCTTTGCGCGCAAATCGCCTGATGTATCGGGAAGGAGGCCAAATGAAAATAACAGTTCTTGGTTGCGGGGCGCTAGGGCAGCTATGGTTATCGGCATTAGAACAAGCTGGGCACGATGTTCAAGGCTGGTTACGCGTACCTCAGCCCTATTGTCCGGTTAACATCATCCAACTTAACGGACAGTCATACAATAAAAACCTAGCGGCGAACGACCCTCTACATTTAGCGGAAAGCCAAATCTTATTAGTGACGCTAAAAGCTTGGCAGGTTTATAACGGTTTGGTTCCATTACTGGCGAAAATTCCCCCTCACTGCCGAATTATCCTGCTACATAATGGGATGGGCAGCCAGGATGAGTTTCCAAACCTGATTGAACAGCCCCTATTTCAAGGGGTCACCACCCACGCGGCGCGCCGTGATGGCAATACGATTATCCACGTTGCCGCGGGCACGACACATATCGGTCCAACGAATTCAGCGGCTATTGGGCAAAGCAACATTGCAGAAGTCTTGCATCAGGCACTTCCTGATGTGGCCTGGCATGACAATATCATGCCCGCTATCTGGAAAAAATTAGCCGTTAACTGCGTCATTAATCCATTGTCAGTTATCTATAACTGCCGCAACGGCGATTTGCAAAAATACATGCCGCACGTAGAAGCCATTGTAAAAGAAATCTCCGAGGTAATGGAGGCTGAAGGGTATCGAACATCTCCCGAAAGCTTGCTGCATTACGTGACCAACGTGATGTGCATGACCGCCGATAATTACTCTTCAATGTACCAAGACGTGCAGGCTCAGCGACATACTGAAATTGATTACATCACTGGCTATCTGCTCAGGGCAGCACGCAAGCATGGACTTAGCGTCACTGAGAATGCCCATATTTTTGAAACCATTAAACGAAAGGAACAAACCTATGAGCGCATCGGCTCTGGTGTGTCTGGCTCCTGGTAGCGAAGAAACCGAAGCAGTAACGACCATTGACTTGCTTGTTCGCGCGGGCATTAAAGTCACTACGGCAAGTGCTGCCAGCGATGGCGAATTAGTCATAACCTGCTCACGCGGCGTAAAACTGTTAGCGGATAAACCGCTGGTTCAGGTTGCCGATGAGTCTTATGACGTCATTGTTTTGCCCGGTGGAATGGAAGGCGCTGAGTGTTTTCGAGACAGTGAACTGGTCGTTGAGAAGGTGCGCCAAATGCATCTTGAGGGAAAACTGGTCGCCGCAATCTGCGCCGCTCCCGCATTAGTATTAGCTCACCACAAGCTATTCCCAATAGGAAATATCACCTGTTTCCCAACGCTAAAAGATCAGATCCCCGAGAATCAGTGGATCGACAAACGCGCTTATTTCGATGAGCGCGTTAACCTGCTGACCAGCCAAGGGCCAGGAACCAGTATCGACTTTGCGCTAAAAATTATCGACGTACTTTTAGGCAAAGAAAAAGCCGCCGAAGTGGCAGCCCAGTTAATTCCCGCATCGGGGATCTATGACTATCAGGAGTGGTAGCCCAGTTAATTCCCGCATCGGGGATCTATGACTATCAGGAGTGGTAGCACGCTTCCCCACCCCAACCCTCCCCTTCTCAGGGGAGGGAGCCGAACCTAGCTCTACTTTAACATCAATGTTCGGGCTGCCCCTCCCCCTGCGAAGGGGGAGGCTGGGAGGGGGTTCAATTACGGGCGATACACCTTAACGTTGTTATATCCCTGCTCTTTCAGATACAGCGCCTGCAAGCGGCTCATCACGCCACGATCGCAGTACAACACATAGTTGCGGTTCTGATCGAGATCGCCAAACTGGGTCGCCAGTTTGTAGAATGGCAGGCTTTTCACTTCTAGCCCTTCAATCTTCAGCGGTTTGTCTTCTTGTTCGTCGTTAGAACGGATATCCAGAACCACTTCATCGCCGCTTAATGCATCAACGGTTTCAACTTCAATAACCTGCTCGCTGGTTTGCTCGGCAATTTCACGGATATCCATGTTTTGCGCTTCGGCCACCACACGTTCAAGAATGTCGAAATCGAAGTTTTCTTCTTCGGCTTCAATCTTGGACTTCACGGCTTTTACGGTTGGGCTTTTTGAAATCACACCGCAGAATTCAGGCATGGTTTTGGCAAAATCTTCAGTCCCAATTTCACGAGCCATATCAATGATATGCTCTTTATCGTGTGAAATCAGCGGGCGCAGGATCAGCGTGTCAGTCACGCCGTCAATCAAACGCAGGTTGGTTAGCGTTTGGCTTGAAACTTGTCCCAGTGCTTCACCGGTGACCAAAGCCTGAACGCCATAACGCTCTGCAACTTTCGACGCCGCACGCATCATCATACGCTTGAGGATAACGCCCATCTGGCCATCATCGACTTTTTCCAAAATCTCACCCACCACCGGGGCAAAATCGATGGCAACAAAGCGCACACGATGGGAGCTGCCAAAACGATTCCACAGATAATGAGCGACTTGTTTGACGCCAATTTCATGCGCGGAACCGCCCAGATTGAAGAAGCAGTAATGTACGCGACAACCACGGCGCATCAGCATATAGCTGGAAACACCGGAATCGAAGCCGCCGGAAATCAGCGACAGCACATCTTCCTGCGTACCGATTGGGTAGCCACCTAAGCCTTCATAGCGACCTTTAATCAGCAGCAGGCGGTCGTCTTCAATTTCCAGATGAACGGTCACCTGAGGATGGGACAGTTTGACCTTCGCACTTTCAATATGCTGGTTCAGACCGCCACCGACGTAGCGTTCAACTTCGATCGACGTAAAATCATGCTTACCACGACGTTTAACACGCACGCAGAAGGTTTTGCCTTCCAGCTTGTCACGGTACATTTCGAGCGTTTGCTCAAAGATGTTGTGCATATCGGTGTAAGGGCAGTCATCAACTTCTAAAATGTGATGGATCCCAGGGATTCGCGTTAAAGCGTCACGAACCTGTTCGGTGCGGCTTTCATCTTTAGCGCGAACTTCGATATGATCCCAATGGCGTACGATAGCCACTTCATCAATTTGTTTTTTCAGAACGTTGCGAATGTTCCCGGTCAGGATCTTAATAAAGCGCAAACGCACTGATTGGCTTTTGATAGTAATTTCTGGGAATAATTTAATGATAAACTTCATGATGGCAGTGGCTATTTCGTCGTGATTTACGTTAAAAGGGCTTACACTGCATGCTTAGAAATTGAGGACGCAATGTACAAGGCGCGCAGTATAGCACTAACTTGCTCACTGGCGCACTGAACCTCATCTCACGAGTTTAAAATCCGTAATTTGCCAAGTCCTACAGACTCCGGTAACGTGGCAAAAAATTCTGTCACTCCATCGCAGAACCGCTATTTATTGCAGAACACCATTACAGAACAGCGAAGATAAGACGACTATGGCAAAAAAAGCACCCGCCGCGCCTAGCTTTGAACAAGCTCTGAGCGAACTAGAACAGATTGTGACTCATTTAGAATCTGGCGAACTGCCATTAGAAGACGCGCTCAATGAGTTTGAACGTGGCGTTCAGCTTGCTCGTCTTGGGCAACAGACGCTGCAACAGGCTGAACAGCGCGTACAGATCCTACTCAATGACGATAAGGACGCCCCTTTATCCCCTTTTAACGCGGATCAAGAATAAAACATGGTTGTTTTTGAACAGTTACTCAAAACCTATCATCAACGCGCCGATGCCGCGTTAATACACTATATTGACCCACTGCCCTTTTCTGATGGGCAACTGGTTGCTGCGATGCGCTATGGCGCGCTGCTCGGCGGAAAACGTCTTCGTCCTTTCTTGGTGTATGCCACCGGCGAAATGTTCGGCCTTTCATTAGATAATCTAGACGCCCCCGCTGCGGCCGTTGAATGCATTCACGCCTATTCGCTGATGCATGACGATTTACCCGCAATGGACGACGATAATCTCCGCCGTGGCCAGCCTACCAGTCATATTAAATTTGGCGAAGCCCACGCGATTTTGGCCGGCGATGCGCTGCAAACGCTGGCGTTCTCCATTTTGGCTGATAGCCCAATGCCTGCGGTTGCCGTGACCGATAGATTGGCGATGCTTAGCGAACTGGCACAGGCCAGCGGCGTGGCAGGCATGTGCGGTGGACAAGCGTTAGATTTAGAAGCCGAAGGCAAACACGTTGATTTGCAGGCGCTTGAGCAAATTCACAGCCACAAAACGGGTGCATTAATTCGCTGTGCGATTCGAATGGGCGCTTTGGCCGCTGGTGATGCCGGACGCGCTGCGCTACCGTTGTTAGATCGCTATGCTCAGGCCATCGGGCTTGCATTCCAAGTACAAGACGACATTTTAGATGTGATCGGCGACAGCGCTAA
Source organism: Hafnia sp. CBA7124 (assembly GCF_002355555.1). NCBI lineage: Bacteria > Pseudomonadati > Pseudomonadota > Gammaproteobacteria > Enterobacterales > Hafniaceae > Hafnia > Hafnia sp. CBA7124. The sequence continues at coordinate 3,318,345 of NZ_AP017469.1, forward strand.
AACGGGTAAACCTCAGGGTTCAGATCAAGAATTAGAGAAAAGTACTTACCCTGCATTGCTCGGCCTCGAACAGGCCCAAAATAAAGCGCTCGATCTGTACAAAGATGCAATACATGTTCTTGAAGAGCTTGAGCAACACCACAGCATTGATACTCTGGCATTAAAATCCTTAGCCAGTTTCATCATTGAGCGCGATAATTAAACCAATAAAAATAGAAACCGCCCTTCGTGCACGTTAAAACGCCGATGGGTCGGAGTCTATACCCTAAGTAGTCCGAGTTGCAGTCAGGCCAACACCTTAGACAGCGCATCTGCAGCTCGAAGTATGCCGGGTATATATTGAAAAATGTAATTCAGACATGAGCCGCTAATGAGTTTTGATATCGCCAAATACCCGACACTCGCACTGGTTGAAGACCCTAACGATCTTCGCCTACTGCCGAAAGAAAGCCTGCCAAAGCTGTGCGACGAACTCCGTCAGTATCTGCTCAATAGCGTTAGCCGCTCTAGCGGACACTTTGCCTCAGGGTTAGGAACCGTAGAACTCACGGTCGCGCTGCACTATATCTACAACACCCCATTTGATTCACTGGTTTGGGATGTCGGCCATCAGGCATATCCGCATAAGATCCTGACCGGGCGCCGCGATCGCATTGCAACCATCCGCCAAAAAGGCGGTTTACATCCATTCCCATGGCGCGATGAAAGCGAGTACGACGTGCTCAGCGTAGGCCACTCTTCAACATCCATCAGTGCTGGATTGGGGATGGCCGTTGCCGCCGAGCGTGAAGGCAAAAATCGTCGCACGGTTTGTGTTATTGGTGATGGTGCCATCACGGCGGGTATGGCTTTTGAAGCCATGAACCACGCAGGTGATATCAAAGCGGACATGCTCGTTATTCTGAATGATAACGAAATGTCGATCTCCGAGAACGTGGGCGCGTTGAATAATCATCTAGCCCAATTGCTTTCCGGCAAACTCTATTCCAGCCTGCGTGAAGGCGGGAAAAAGGTACTCTCAGGCTTGCCGCCCATTAAAGAGCTGGTTAAACGTACCGAAGAACACCTTAAAGGCATGGTTGTTCCTGGAACCTTATTCGAAGAGCTCGGTTTCAACTACATTGGCCCCGTTGATGGGCATGATGTGCAAGGCTTGGCCGCCACGCTAAAAAATATGCGTGATTTAAAAGGCCCACAGCTGCTGCATATTATGACCAAAAAAGGCAAAGGCTATGCCCCTGCCGAAAAGGATCCGATCAGTTGGCATGCGGTACCTAAATTCGATCCAGCGAGCGGAACCTTGCCCAAAAATGCCGGTGGCTTACCCACTTATTCCAAAATTTTTGGCGATTGGCTGTGTGAAACAGCGCTTGATGACAGCAAATTGATGGCGGTCACGCCAGCCATGCGCGAAGGTTCAGGCATGGTGCGATTCTCGAAAGAATACCCGCAGCAATATTTTGACGTTGCGATTGCCGAGCAGCACGCCGTTACGTTCGCCGCGGGTTTAGCCATCGGTGGCTATAAACCGATTGTTGCCATTTACTCCACGTTCCTGCAACGTGCCTATGACCAAGTCATTCACGATGTGGCGCTGCAAAAACTGCCAGTGATGTTTGCTATCGATCGCAGCGGTATCGTGGGTGCAGACGGGCAAACGCATCAGGGCGCCTTTGATATCTCATTCCTGCGCTGCATCCCTAACATGGTCATCATGACGCCAAGTGATGAAAATGAATGCCGCCAAATGCTGCATACCGGGCATCAATATCAGGATGGCCCAACGGCAGTACGCTACCCACGCGGCTCAGGCACCGGCGCTACGCTAGAGCCTTTAGCCTGTCTGCCGATTGGCAAAGGCATTGTTCGTCGTCAGGGCGAGAAGATCGCCATATTAAACTTCGGCACGCTGATGCCAGATGCCTTAGTCGCCGCAGAACAGTTAAATGCCACCGTTGCTGACATGCGCTTTGTTAAGCCACTCGATGAAGCATTGGTGTTGGAACTAGCCGCCACGCACGACGTACTGGTGACGCTAGAAGAAAATGCTATTATGGGCGGTGCTGGCAGCGGCGTGAATGAACTGCTGATGGCTAAACGTAAGCTCGTTCCTGTGCTTAACCTTGGCTTACCGGATAAATTTATCCCACAGGGAACTCAGGCTGAAGCCTTGCATGAAATCGAGCTAGATTCAGCAGGCATCGTTAACCAGATCTCGCGCTGGTTACAAGATTAAATATCTTCCTAAATAACAAAGCTACCAATAACAAAGCTACCTTTCGGTAGCTTTGATTTTTTATGCTTACCACACAAGCTAAGCCAATATTAAGACTCGCTTGGCGCACGCCAGTCATCGGCACCAGAAGTACCGGAAACGGTATGTTCCCAAGTAATTTTACGATATGCCAAAGACACTTTAACTAGCTGAGTGAATTCCGCTTTTACGGCATCTTGGCAGTGTGGCATATGGCAATCAATATCAACGATAGTGGCATCATCCAGAATGGTTGAGAAGAAGTGCTCTTGTTTCCCCTCAATGGAGGTGCGATACCATTTTAGCTCAACTTTCGGCAACATTTCACCTGAAGCTAATGCGTTATATAACAAAGGCACGGCTTTGTTCAACGCAACGGTGAAACGAAACGGCTTATGAACACGCTGACCAGAAGGCTGGCCTGACTGTGGATCGGTTGGCACAGTCACAATGTGTTCAAATTCCTGCACCAGCATTTGATCTTCATGGCCCTGTACGTAAATGTTACCCACAGAATCAGAAGTGAATGCGCCAGACGTAATATTTCCCTGAGTTTTACCTTGGATGGCGATATAACATGGAGTAGGCATTGCAATATCCTTATAAATAAACCGAACTGAGTTAAAAGAGATGTTCCTTAAAAGAAAAAGAGTAGTGCGTCTTTTTCTATCTCCATGCTATCTCTCTCTCTGAGAAATTTGTTTCCAACCATCAAAACGAATGTAAGCAGATATAAACCGCACCTTTCATAAACTAGAAAAAAGCTTCCATTCTGGCGATTTTAATTAGGAAAGGTCAAATAAGCAGGTTAATCAGCTACAAAATTCGTGCACTAAGTTTTTTCTATACCGGAGATAAAAAACATCCTTCCATCGATAGATGGAATTACATGACCAAAGAATTTTGCCTTTTGAATACAGCATGCGCTCGCCCTTTACAGAGCGAGGCTTCATTGAAATAAGGTATTAAGAGACTGCATTCCGAACCACTTAATTAAAACCATCTATTCGGATGAGTAAAGGTAGCCCGTGCAGAAACAGCGAGGCAAGGTATTATGCCTTCGGAGGGGTACCTTCCTCATTGGCTACCACAACTTCTATCTGGATTAGCGCATCTTTAGGCAAATCAGCCACGCCAATAATTCTTCGAGCAGGAATACCGCCAGGGAAGAATGTTGCGTAAACGCTGTCTACTGCGGAAATATCTGCGATATTTTTAAGGGCGATATTAACTTTAACCACATCCCTCATGCTGTGTTCGATGCTCTCTATAATTGCCTTAATATTTTTAAGGCACTGCTCAGCCTGTTCCTTTACCCCACCAGCCACCAATTTACCGGATTTAGGTTCGATAGGTAACTGGGCTGACAAATGATTGTAATGAGAAAAAGCGACAGTCTGTGTAGATAGAGAACATTTTGGCGCATTATCCGTATTGTGCGGTTCTATAATGAGCCCATGTCTGTCTTCAACGGCCTGCGGCGGTGTACCATCACCGTGTGACACCACGGCTTCTATTTGTACCAAAGCCCCCATTGGTAAGCCTGATGCAATAATCACTGTCCGTGCAGGAACATAAGCGATGGTTCGGGCAATCGCTGAATCAGGGAAAAATGTGGCGTAAACTTCGTTGACGGCTTCAAGATCCGCAAGGTTGGTTAGAAAAACACTTATCTTCACAATGTCATCAAAGGGCACGTCAATACTATCGACAATGGCCTTAATATTTTTTAAACACTGCTTAGTTTGCTCTTTTATCCCCCCTTCCACGACTCTGCCAGTTATCGGATTAATAGGTAATTGGGCTGAAAGATTATTATAATGAGAAAAAGCGACAGTTTGTGAAGACAGGGAACAGATTGGCGCATTTACCGTGTTATTTATAAGTTTTATAAGATCACCAGATTGTGGTGCATTCGGAATTGTTCCTTCACCGTTTGAGAGTAGCGCTTCAATTTGCACTAGCGCTCCCATTGGCAAAGCATCAACGGCAACGACCGTTAGCGCGGGTACATAGGTTGGGAAGAATGATTTATAAATTACACTTACAGCGTCAGCATCTTTGATATTTGTAACGAATATCGTGATGCGAACCACATCACTCATCACATGTTTGATGCTTTCCACAACGGCTTTAATATTTTTAAAGCACTGCTCAGCCTGCTTGTTTATACCACCTATGACCAATTCACCTGTTTTTGGGTCAATAGGCAACTGAACTGAAAAATTATTATAATGAGAAAATGCGACAGTTTGTGAATAGAGTCCAATATCGCTTGGTGCATTCTGCGTGTTTCTTGCTAAGACCTCATTGTAACCGCTCATAGTAATGTTCACCGTTAAAGATTAGAGTTTAGTGGGTTATGTGATAAACACAGACTCTACAGCGCTGTCGATCATTGCTGCGGTTGTATCCACGTAACAAACATAAAGGCCTCATAAAAAATGAAGCCTTTATTTCAAGCAAGATAAATGCCATACGTTGAATCACACGGCGTTTATTTTTTACTCAGCTTTTTACTTAACTCATCATTACCGATGCGACAGAATATCTTCGTCACCCCCTACCCGCATTTTGATACTTTCTAATATCCACAGGATCAGCTCCTCGCCGCTGATTTTGTCGCGGTATTCAGCAGGTAGATCGCGAGTATCAATTTCACCGTCAATCATAATCAGCGGCTTGAGACGATTGCCCAGTTCGGTGCCGCTAGGCAGCTATTGAAATTCACGCCCTGTCGGATTGAGTTTATCGTGGCTGGTATAGAGTTCCCCTTTAATCCCCCCAACAACAACCGTGGTGCTCGGGAAGAAGGTTCTGAGTAATTTGCCTTTGGAAGTGCGCTCTTCTAGCACTGATTGTTCATCTTTATTAAGACTTTGAATATCGATGGTGATATAGCTCGAGGTATATTTTCCGCCTGTAATACCGCGCCACGTAATCTCATAGCTGTCCTGTTTCTCAAGGCGTCCCGGATAATATTGATACTCATTGTTAAGACAATAGCCTTGCTCATAGTGCGGATATGAATGATAGGCTATTTTTTGTACATCCCTTATTTGAGAATCAGTTCTGCTTTTTAACTCTCGGTCAAGTTGATCGGCTGACTGCGGGCGAGGTATTTCTATTGTTCTCCCTGTTGCAAGGATCCACTCTTTTCGTTCAGGAAGTGATTTTAAATAATACGGGTGAAAGCGATATAAAGAGCTCATCTCAATATCGGGATTTTTTTCTGTATTTGAATACTCCAATATTAGTCTAGGATTGCTCTCCATATTTTTTTGCACAATCCTGCTACCTACATTGAACTCACTATCCTTAGATATTTTCCCATTAACATAATTCGCCCAATCTTTTTCAATAGTTGGACGCTCAGTTTTTACTGCAGTAACAATTTCTATATCAAAACTATCAAATGCATAAGCGCCGCTATCCATATGCATAAAATTGGGCAATTCAATCTCATAACGGCCAAAGCAGTGTTTTTGTGTGGGAAGTTGAGTGCTCATAGCAATATCCTTATGAAGAGAGTGTGGCCCACAGCTGGTTGTTGATAACACCAAAGTGCCAAGTAATAACCACGATAAATGCCGCATAGCTAATTCCTTTTATTTTTTAGGTGCGCTAATTTCTGCGTTATAGGCCCAACTGGCGATTTGTATGGATTTTATAAGAAGACTGCTCGATACAATTTTATATTTACAACACGACAAATACATTAGTCATATAGCTATTAAGAAAAATATACGTTTGAGTCGCTAACGCCATGCATATAAATAATGGCGTTAGCTTAAAGCAATCTATTTACCGATGAGACAGAATATCTTCATCACCACCCACCCGCATTTTGATGCTTTCCAGTATCCATAGGATCAGCTCCTCGCCGCTGATTTTGTCTCGGTATTCAGCAGGTAGATCGCGCGTATCAATTTCGCCGTCAATCATAATCAGCGGTTTTAAGCGGTTGCCCAGTTCGGTGCCGCTTGGCAGCCACTGAAACTCACGCCCTGTCGGATTGAGTTTATCGTGACTGGTATAGAGTTCCCCTTTAATCCCACCAACAACCACCGTGGTGCTAGGGAAGAAGGTTCTGAGTAGTTTACCTTTGGAAGTGCGGCTATCTAAAAAGTCCTGTTCATCTTTATTTAAGCTCCGAACGTCAATAGTTATATAACTAGAAGTATCTTTACTTCCCGTCGTACCACTCCATGTAATTCCGTAGCTATCTCTTTTTTCTAAGCGCCCTGGATAATATTGATGTTCATTATCAAGGCAGTAGCCTTGTTCATAATGGGGATAGACATGATAAGCTATTTTCTGTATATCACGTATTTGCGCATCAGTTCTTTTTTTTAACTCTCGTTCAAGTCCATCGACTGACTGCGGGCGAGGGATTTCTATTGTCCTTCCCGTGGCCAATATCCATTCTTTACGTTCAACGACTGATTTTAAATAATAGGGGTGAAACATATAAATAGCGTTTAATCTTTTAGATGCTTCCTTTGAGGTATCGATGTACTCTAACATAAGCCTTGGATTATTCTTCATATCCTTATTAATTATTCGACTTCCGGGAGAAATAGCCACATCGGTTGAAACTTTGTTGCTAATATAACTAACCCAATCCTTTTCAATAGTTGGGTAGTCAGTTCTGACTGCCCTTACAATTTCAATATCAAAATTTTCAAAAGAATAGCGTCCACTATTCATGTACATAAAGTTCGGTAATTCAATTTCATAGCGACCAAAACAGTATTTTTGGGTGGGAAGTTGAGTATTCATAGCAGTATCCTTACGAAGAGAGTGTGCTCCACAGCTGGTTGTTGATAACACCAAAGTGCTAAGTAATAACCACGATAAATGCCGCATAGCTAAGTCCTTTTATTTTTTAGGCGCGCTAATTTCTGCGTTATAGGCCCAACTGGCGGTTTGCAGCTCTTTATATACCGCTGCGCGGATTTTTTCGTCTTGATACAGGCTGTCGTGATATTCACTGCATTCGACTTCCGTAGCCTCTTTTGCCGCCGACAGTGGCAATTCACCGTCACCAACGCTGCTGCCTTTTTGCAATACAAACTCGGTTGGCAACACGGTTAAACTCGCCGTTGCTCCGGTCAGATACAGCGTGCCCTGCCCGCTATCAGCTAAGGAGCTAAACAAATGGGTGCCTAATACCGAGTCAATACCGTTGAGCAAGCCACTGGTGTTTGCTACCCGTTGACCAAACTTTTGCCAACTATCCGGTGTTCCCGCTGGAGTCACGCTCTGTGCCTGCCAAACCGCTTTATCTCGCGACATTGGCTTACTGTTCTTGCCGCTCAACTGCTGAGTCTTATCTAGCCCTCCAGCCCCCAAAGTCGAATGAAATAATGAGGCATTTTTTAGATATCCAGACACAATCCGAAAATTATCATCGCAACGATCAGACTCAGCACAAAGCTTCTTCCCATCAATTGCTTTATACCAATGGCTTTCATTTTGGTATTCCACATAAGTATCACTATCCACCTCCATCGCCACCGGAGATGGCGCTTTTTCTCCTTCCACCAATGAAATAGACGGCGGTTGATAGCAAATCCATCCTTTCTCATAGCTATTATTGGGCAACACTTCTAGCGCGCTTTGGCTATAGCTCAGTACCATGGTAATTTCTGCCGCGTTAGCACCGAGCACTTGATTACTGATATAGGCTAAGGTCTTGTCTTGCGCAGCCTGAGCGGGCTTGCTCCAATCCACCGATACCGGCGTTTGCATCCCTGCCCGGAACCAGCAATAGATATCTGGCATACCATTTATCGGCAGGCCAACATGCACTGCTTTAAGCAGGCTTTCCTTATTGAAAGGGGGAATAGACTTTTTGATAACCGCAGCACTGCCACGCGGTGTGCTTTTATCACTGGCTGCCGCCGCCGGGTGATTTTGGCTATCAGCATTATCAAAATTCCCCTTTGAGTTTGAATCCTTCGGAGACGAATTTTCGCCGGAGCTGCTCCCCCCCGACGTCTCCGGTGATAAATTTGCCAGCATCGCTCGCACCACTTGCCCACCAGCACCGTGCGAAATAATCAGCACCTTTTCAACTGGCTTTTTGGTCATCCACGTACCTTCGCCGCCGTCATCTGAGGTTTTGTACATCGCCATAATCTGTGCAATGCGGGTCGTGAGCCGTTGAGCACCGTCGGCACAGCCCTGCATCCAGTTAAAACCCACTACATGTAAAGGAAACGCGTAGCCGCCCATCACCTTGGCAAAGTTGGCATCTGCGCCCCAAGGCAGTGGCGATTGTTTGCTTGAGTTGCTTTCAGGAGCAGTCGAAGGCGTTGGCGTTGACACTGAGGTGACCGTTTTAGGAGCGGCCGCCGCGGCAGGCTTGGATGCCGGTTTATCGCCGAAATCAAACAGCGCTTCAATGGCAGCCAACAAGTCTTTAAGCGCTTTTCCAGTTGGCATCACTGGCTGGGGGATATCACCCGGCAAATTCTGCCCCGCAACGCTAACGTCTTTGATATTAAAACGCGCATCCAAATGCCGCTGCAGCGTCATCAAAAATTCACCGTATTGATGCCAGCACACTTCTCCCCATCCCTGCTTAAAGCGTTGGTCAATATCCTGCACGCGCACCGAGGTCATGGTGCTGAAATAGAGGGTATCTGCGCTGCCTTTAGTTGCATCTTGGCTGATTTCAAGCAGGCTATCATCGCGCCCAACCTGCGTTCCCACCAGAATTTCCCGGCGCTTACTTGCATCACGAAACATCCATTCCAATACTGAGATTGCCCCCCATACGTTACGCCCAATACGCAAGATATCCTCAGCCTTACCCATCGCCTCGAACACATGGGTGATCTCTTTTTCGATATGCGCAATCTTGGTTTTTATCTCTGCGAGTTGGGCTTTGAGTTTGGTGGTGGTTTCTTTGGTGTCTCCCACCGCATCGGTGCTAGCGCCCTCGAGCCGCTTACTGAGGCTATTAAGGCCGAGTGCCTTGGCGATTTTCTGGCTCATCTGATACAGCGCCATCAACGCGCCATGTAACTGCGTCAGTTTTTCCTGCAACGCCAGCAGTTTTTTGACCAAGGGAGAGGCATTAGCCATCGCTGTTTGTTTAGTGATCATCCCGCTTAAATCAATCGCGGCAGTCCCGAGCGGAGTATGATAACTGCCCATTCCCGCCATCGGATCCCACACTGTTTTATGATTTCTGGCATTAGATAAACGCGTTCCTAAAATATCCGGCACAAAAATCACCGGAATAACCACTTTCTTACACTGGCATTCGCCACGACATTCATGATCGCTCATGCGGTTACCTCCTTGTTTGGCGGATACATCATTAAGGCTTGATGTTCCAGTGCGTCGTCAATCAAGCTGTAACGATGGAGTCGTTGCTCTGACCATAAGGGATTAGGATCTGGGCTTATCCAGCGCTGTACTGGGCCAAAGAAGTCCGCTAATCGAAGGGAATCGAGTGTGTTAAGCCACTGAGAAAATACACGCGGATCGTGAAAGCGAAACCGACTATTCTGGTCATCGTGTTGTTTGACATACAGCAGGCCTTGCAGATGGGTGACAAGGTCGTTGGCATCACCGTCTGCGACCAGCCATAACGTATTGAACGCGTAATTTGGACGTGATAGCAGATATTGCATCATACGTGGTTTGGCCCATGCGGCGATTAACCACGGGCCATGACTTTCCAATGCACGATCTGACGCATTGAACAGCGAATGATGAGCCACACCCAAACCACTAGCAAAACCTTGCGGAGCAGCATCTAATGCGCCGTCAATGATGGCCCACAGCGGCAATTCCGCCTCACACCAGCGATAGATAGTGCTGTTAGTCACATCCAATACGGTAGACGTTTGTTTAACCGTATGACGTTGTTCTAACCTCGCCATTTGCAGCAACGTATTTAGCCGAACGCTATCAATGTCCTCGTTATTTAGCACCTCTTGCACATCATCAAGTTGCCAAAATAATTCACCGCCGCGATGTGATATTTCAATCCAAATTGGGAGCCGGTAAGCATCCATTACCTTGTAGTGTTGAGCCAAAGTAATAATGTTCTCTAGCCACCTTTCACCCTCCTCTTCGAGCAATATGGGAGGAATATCCTGTATGGCCATCACCGTACGCAACGCATTCCATATCAGCGTTTGCTCACGCCCGCGCTGAAGATTTTCTTGATCTTGAGCATTCAAATACCAATGTTTCTTTTCCATCATGCTGTCCCTAGCCGATGATAAGACCCGGATCGCCTTGTACGATCACCCCGCCGTGCTTTGTTGATGAGCCCATAACGGCTACTTCAATCCCATTTACCGTCAGTAACGGACTGCCAGTGGCAATGCTGTCGGGGCCGCCAACAACACAGACACATTTGTGACCAACCAACGCAACCGGTATGCCGTTAACCGTGAGTGCGGGATCGCCTTGTATGATTGGCCCACCGACATGAAAAGGAATCGGGCAAACATGTTGATGACCAAGTAGTGCAACGGGTACGCCCATTGTTTTCTCCCTATCACAATGACTGTAAACAAATTGGACAAATTTCTGAAAGTGGATCGCCGTTCATCGCCGTGGCGCTTAGAGCTGACATTGAACTGCTTCCACCGCTGGTAATACGCGTAACAGCCTTGATATTGACCAAATTCGACGATAGCGAAATACCTGAGCTATCGATGACAATCTTGCCGCCGGGGCCTTGCAGTACTACGCTTTTTGCCCCCTGCAACACCAAATCGTTGGTATTGATCAGCACCTTTTCATTAGCCAGTACTTCATAGGTTCCCGCTACCGAGTGGTGATGGTCTCCCGCAATCTCCTCGGAAAAATCAGCACCCATCTTATCTTTACGCTGATTAAGAACATGAAACAAATACTGATTATCTATCTGTATTTGTTGATTATTCATCACATTAATCATCTGATCGTGATGGATGCGTTCGATATGGTCGTGAGTGACATCACTGGTTTTGTCGTTACCAATTTCCTCAACCTGATCGTGCTTGACGGTTTTAGAACGATCTTGCTCTACTACGAGGTATTGGTTGTTTTTAACTTCCGTCTGCTGATCTTTTTGCGCATGCAGATAAACAAGCTGTTGCCCCTGCTCGTCTTCAAATGAGAGCTCGTTATAACCCGCGCCTTTATGGGTAGCGGTGCGCAGCACGGTGCGTGTTTTATGTACGGGTAGTGCATGCGGAGGAACATTAACAACGTGGTAAGTGCGACCAGTAATAATCGGCTGGTCGGGGTCACCTTCAAGAAAATCAACAATAACCTCGTGCCCAATACGTGGCACCGCCATGGCACCATAGCGACTGCCGGCCCAACCTTGGGCGACACGGATCCAGCAAGAGCTGGTTTCATTGCCTTTGCCTTCAAGATCCCAAGGAAACTGAACTTTGACTCGCCCGACCTCATCACAGTAGATTTCTTCATTTTCAGGTCCAACCACCACCGCCATCTGCGGTCCGTCAACACGCGGGCGCACATTAGGTAAAGGTCGCCATGTTTGACCATCGGGAATCATGACTAAGTGACTTTCCAGAAAAGTCCCCAAGACACCGGCTTCTTCTCTTTGTGATTGTGGCTGCTGCCCTTCAGTTTGCAGTGAAATAATTTGCCACTTTTGATTGAATGACTCATGCGGATGAGACGTCATAGCAATGCACTGGCCCGCCATCAAAGCAGGGCTATCTGACCGCCCCTGCGCTTGCATAGCGTCTTGACGCAGCGCATCCAAACGATATCCCGTGTAGGCTTGGCCATTAAAATCCGTTTTATATCGCCCAGGAAAATCATAATGCAGCGTTTCACTTCGCTGATGATCGCCCCGGCTGTGCTCTTGATAGAGCATTTCCCACGCCGGATTTTTGAAGGTGTAGTCTTTAAGCAATACTTGTGCAGCGCGCACATTTTCTTCATAGCTAAAACGCTGAATACTTGCGCCCTCATTCAACCCACGATGATGTGAATTATAGGGAAGCGTTTCTCCCATCGGTAAAAAGGCACAGTCATCAACAAATACAATTTCCTGTTTATTATTTTCAAAACGAAAATACCAAGAAATACCTTCTTCAGCGGCTAATCGTTCAATAAACGCCAGCGTTGATTCACGATACTGTACACAATATTCACGCATTGGATGTTCATAGCGAAGCTGGAAACTAAACTGGATGACATTAGCCTTGCGCAATAGAGTAGTAATAATCTGCTGCGGCGTTTGCTGCTGAAAAATACGCGACGAATGCTCTAATGTCAGCGTCCAGATAGCAGGCCGTAATGTGACGCTATATCGCGTGCGCTCATTGCCCGTATCGCTGTGAGAAAAGCGACTAATCACCCCATTTATCCGCCGCTGAAGCGCTCCGTTGTACCAAATTTGTAGCTCAGCGGTATTATCTAGCAAACGACCAAAACTGATTTCCTGCAATATGCTCGACAGCTCAACCGATAATGAATAAACCTGAGAGAGCCCTTCGTTAAGGGTAAAGCTCACTACGTTAAATGTGTGCTCAGGCAATGATTGAGTGGTAAAGGTGAACTGTAATCCCGTGTTATCAGACATATCACCCCCTAGCCTCTGGCTTTCGCCAAGGCGACGAATGCAGCAATATGCTGGTTCGCGGCCAGCGATTGACAGGTGCTGGAAGCATCAGTGCCGTCCACGGTTATACTCTGCTCAACCTTTTGTCCCATCTGATCGAGCTTGGCGTTATACATTCCCGTAGATTCACCGTTCGGGTAGTATTCGCGGCTATCCCAGCCCATATCCATGGCGGTAACAATAGCAATCATGCTCAGGGATTTATTCGCGGGTATATCTGTCACGCCACAGTGGTCGCGCAGAAAAGCAGCACTACCGATTAAGTCGGCCAATCCATTCATTTGTTCTTGCACAGATGGCGTTGTACCGATCTCCGCTTGGCTAGCGCTAGCTAAAATAGCCAAACTCAGTGCACCTATTTTTATCCATGTATCCTTTTTCATTAACTCGTCCTCGTTAACAAATATGCTATGTGACATGACTTAAAGTTCTATTCTTGAAATTCTCTTTCTTTTGCTGCTTGTAATAATAAATAACGTGCCTGTAGTCCCTTCAGTTGATCATCAATTTGATGTAACTGGGCAGGAGAAGGCTTAATGCCTTGCTGATTTTGCTGTTCTATTTGCATGAGCAAATAGGCAATCGGTGGAGAGGCGCTTAATTGACTCTGAATGTTATATAGCCCTGTTTTAAGACTGGAGATCGTCATATAACCACGGTGTAGTTTCTCTGATTCTAAGAGCTCATTAAGTAAAGCTTGTACTGCCTGTTGTGTAGAGAGATAGCCCGTATCTTTGGCTACTGCCGATAAGTTTTCTAACTGCTGTCGCCATTGAGTAGAAACGCTATTTTGTGGGTAGACTTTTTGTAGCAATTGACTTATTTCTTGCCCACGCTGTAAGTCATTTACCGGGGACGCTTGAGCAATATCCATTAATTTTTGCTGGTAAATGCGAAGAATCTTTTGTTCTTGTTGCTGTAATTCAGCGTTATATGTCATAGCCTGATTAATTGGCATGAGCTCAGGCTCTGGCTGTGCAGCCGCTAAAAAATGCACCACCGGCGCTTCCGGTTCCCACATGTGGTAAACCAATACGCTCCCAAGCGTTAATACACACCCCGCCACTACGCCAGATAGCACTGGGATCCAAGGAAAACGCTTTTTGGTTTTTATCGCATGAATTGAAGTGAAGACTTGTTGAGTATCTGCCGTAGCCGGTATTGAGGAAGAAAAAGAGGCGCTCGTTGAGGCTTCTTGCTGAGGTAGGTAAACCAGCGGCAATACAACGGGGGGCTCATTGGAATACGTACTCGCCGCCGCTTTACTTTCTTTAACGCACTCTTGTAAAAAATAGAGCAAGCTATTGATCAACATAACGTTGATCTCTTTATGTTGCTGCAATTTATCACTCACGCGTTTCAGCGCATATTCTGCTCTAAATACATCTTGCATCGTTTCTGGTGACCGAACGAGCTGCCGTACAAGCGCGCCAACTCGGGCGGCAAACCAATCAAGCATCTCATTACGAGCTCTCATCGCATTGGTATTTGGCCAGAAACTCTCCCACTGCGACACAATAAGAACGGCCATGAGCTCACACCCTTCGGCAAACCCATTCCATCCATTTAAACGCGTTCGAGCCATTGCGTAATAAACTACGCTTTGTAAATCAACACCGTTCTTAGTAAATAGAGCAACCCCAAGCCGTTGTACCAAACTCCAATCCACTGGAGGATGTAGAGGATGGGTCATTTTATTAATCTCACCCCGGATGCGCTCAAACTCATCAAAATCGCGTGGATCTTTCCCTGTTGCTACTTGTTGATAATCGATATTAGCCATATGCGTAGCATCAGTGCCGCCGGTACATCACCAACGACACTGATATTCTCCTGATCAGTAAAGTTGGTCAGTCAAAGTAAACTGACTGAATAAGCCACCAGCAAACGGATTGTTTGATGCATCCATAAATACGCGGTAGGTCATCGTGCCGTTATCTACAGAGAAACGGACATCAAAACTGCTATCCTGCACGTTGGTCAGTTCACCTTTATCCCACAAACGGAACATCGCCCATGGCCCAACATAACCAAAGCTGCGCGGGGATCCTCCACTGATATCAGGCACCAGCGTTAACTTACTTTCATTTCCCGCACGCATGGTATTCGGCCAAACTAAATGCGCCGTATGGCTATTTCCTTGGGTGTAGTCCAGTAGTTGACCATCCAAATTAAGCACCGCACGACGTTTGTTTGAACTCAAATCGACCGGCGCAACGGCAAACTGAATCCCAAAACCATTTTGAGCAGAGAAGAAGGTTGAGCGAATTTTTTCGCCTTGCTCCAACGCCGTTAATATTTCAGGGCGAATGAGGCTATTACCGTCGCGATCCAAAGAACCACTGTCTTCAATAAAGACTTTAAGGTTGTTTTTATAGAAACTATCTAAAGTCCCATTTGGCGCAAAGAAACGCTCCATATCGCTCAGTGCAACTTCTTTAGTCGCTTTAGGATCGAACGGATAGCGGTCGGCCATTTGGGTCGTGAATGGCGTAACGACCGTTTTAGACCATTCGGCCTCGAGCGATTTTAAAGCCAGCGCGGTTACTGTATTCCAACTGTTCTCTGCCAGTTGTTCTACCCAGCGTCCAAGTGGATCAGACAAATTTTTAGAGAGTTGTTGAGCGGTAAAGAAGGCATCCGCATTATTCTGCTGCAACCTCATCTGCACCAGAAGCAACGCGGCTTTACCCGGTTCTGGGGCATTACTAATTCGGTGCAGCTCGTTGCTCATTTCATTGAGTGCTTTGTAGGCCTGCTGGACTTGACCGTTTTGATCATCCCCATTTTCAACCAATGCATTTTGCTCGGAGAACGAACGGCTAATACGATTGAGTAGCAGGTACTCTGGCTGATTGTCGAGCTGATTGAGCGATTCTTTTTGAGCTGAATTCAGAACCTTACTGGCAACAGAGCTGTCTTTTTGCCCTTTGGCTACCACCACTGACGGTGTTTTGACTTCACTCGATAGCGCAGCCACTAAATGAGGCTGAGTATTATCGCCAAGCAAAACAAGCGTGCGCCAGAGAGGCTGCCCGTTGTTGAGCACCGCATCTAACGCATCTGAAGCCTGCTCAACATCATCAAAAGGCCTAATGCTCAGATTATTGACCGCATTACGCCAGGTGCTGGTGTAATCACCGACATAACGCTCTGTGATTTGACGTTCAATCTCGGCCTTATCGGCATCGCTATAATCGACGTTGTCGGTTAAGCCCAAGACCCACGAGTCAAGCGCCGTAATAGAAACCAGCTTATCGGTTTGTTTTACAAAGAAGCGGCTAAGTCCATAGCGGGACCAGAACTGAGGTACTTTGAGAAGTTCTTCGTTGTCAGCAACGAAAACCGTATCAAACTGGGCACCAATTTCGGTGCGTAAATCCATATCCTGAGGAAGCTGAGTTTTCGCCTTAATAATGAGGTTTTGGTAAACACGCTGATACAGGGGTAATTTGCTTAATTCAATCTGGGCAGAACGAATTGAAGAAGCAAATGGCTCATACATTTTGATAGCTTCTGCATTTGATTGGCTGCGATCCAGAGCCCAATCCGTATGCTGTAATGCGTAATCAAGGTGCGTCATCAGGCGCTCTTGTACATCACGCTGTCCGGTATATGCGGTTTGCCAACGCGCACGCATATAATCTTCCACTAGCGGGATATTTCGACCACTCTTATCATCAATCATGCGCATAATACGCAGCAGAGCGAGTTTCTCTTCGCTATTTGCCGGAGCGCTATCAAGATGCTGTTGGAGGTCTTTCATCAGCACAGGCAAGAAGCGCGATTCAAGCAAGCGTAAATAGGTTTTTTCTACTAATTGGCCAATTTTGGCCCCTTGATAAAGCCCCATATCTGACATGAACTGATTTTTCTCACGATAGTCACCGTAAGACATCGTCGCATCACGAATAAGATCCATATGAGGTAGCCAATCAGCCCCCAGAGGTAATTTACTCATGGGTTCACCAAGCTTCTGAAATTCACTTACCTTATTGAGCGCAACTTCTCCGGCATGATAGTTTTTCAAATAATAATAATACCAACCACTCAGTAACAGCAGAGCAAAGCCACCTGAAATCACGGCAATAAGCGTCAGGTTATGACGCCTAATTTTGACATGTTCATGATTTTCACCCGCTAAATTAGGCTCAGAAAAAAGAACCTGATTAAAGAGTTGAGGTATGAAATAGCTGCGCTGGTTATCTTGGTTTGCCCACACGTTTTTATGGCTAACATGGAGCTTATAATGACGGCATACCGCGTCACTGAAAAAATCGCTGCGTCTGTTTTGCTGCAAGCTAGAAGTAAAATAACAGCCACGAATAAGCATTTGCCGGCCAGGGTCACGATTATAATGTCGTTTTAATCCTGTAATCAGCTCTTCAACAACCAGTTTTACGCCCGCAATTTGCCCTACAAAATTGAATAATGCAGAACGAAGGTCGAGCGACGTACGATGAACCATTTGATCCGGCATCAGATTATTAAAGTTTTCCTGCCACTCTCCCCAAAATTGAGTCAGTTCCTTGCGCCACGAGTCATCATCAACCGCGTCTAATGCAAACGTGATACCCAATGTCTCATCAAGTCGTGAACGCTCAAGAACAGGATAAATTGTCTCAAAACCGGTCATAACATCTAACTTAGTGAAAACTAAATAGACCGGTATACGGCAAGCAAAACGATCGCTCATTTCCAGAATATAAGCCTGCCATTTCTGGGACCATTCACGTCGCGCTTCTGCCGTCATCTCCATAATCTCTTGGATATTAATGGTCAAAATCGCCCCATTGAGAGGCTGGCGCTGGCGCACTTTCATTAACCAATCTTGCAAGTTCAAACGTAATGCATGGCCTCGAGTAATTTCATTACTTTTTTCATCAGAACTATTCTGGCCAAAAAACTCACCGGGAGGATCTATTATTACGGCCTGCTGTGTTAACCAAAGTTGTAATGTTTTTACGCCGGAACCTTCTTTATTCGCAATAGTGGGTGTATCAGCGGTGCCAATGGGAATAATTTGATTAGACTTTTGAATCAGGCTCGTTTTCCCACTTAAGCTTTCCCCCATCACGATATACCAAGGACGTGCATACATTGCATTTCGACGATGACTTCGCTGCTGGTATTGCGCTAGCCATGTTTGCAAATATCCAGATTGTTGCTCCATGCTATTTTTATAGGGTTCAGATTCATCCTGCTGCTGAATAGCGACCGTTTTGGAAATTTGCGAATAGAGATAAACAATAATGACCACCAGCGCGAGCAACAACATGCCTAATGTCGCAACGACTTGGCGGCTTGGCGTACTAAGTGGGGACATATCGCCGATATGCCACCGAGGCCCCCACCACCAGATACTAAATAGGCCAATAATCCATAATACCCAGAGGATCGTTAATGAAAACGTAGGGCGTGGTAACGAAAAAGGAATCCGAAAACGCAATAAATTACGGAAATAACGCACCGGTGTTAGCACGTTAGAGGCAAATGAGGAAATTGATGAGATAATTGAAAGAACATTCATGATACTGACTCCTCAGCGGTAACAACAGTGCGCTCAGCAATGTGTTCTTCTAGCTGTGACAGCAGTGAAGGCTCCCACTCCGCAAGGGTCACACCATGGCTATTACGCCATAAATTCTCAAAATGTTGGTTGGATAATGTCGTCATCCCTGCTTCCATAAGCAGTTGCGCAATTGTCAGTTGGTTATAAAACTGCTCACGAGGTTCCTGTTCACGAGATTGTTGGTTTTCTAATTGTTTTAAGGCCGCACTTAAGCCATTTTCACGATATTGCGCCCAAACATTTTCATAAGAGCCCGCTGAAATCTCAGTGTTTTTCTGTTTTTCCTCAAGCCACTGGCGCGTGTCATCACCAATAAACGGCGTTCCATCACTAAATGTCATGGCGTTCAGCGCAGGTATTTTTTCTAGCAGCCGTTGCACCGACTGTCTGATGGATTCAGCCACCGTGCTATACCCTAGCTGGCGAGCAATCTGGGCCGAAAGAAAGTGCCCATCGAACCAATATGGCGCCAGTGTGATGCTCGTTTCTATCTGCTGCCAAAGAGGCAAGCCAGCATTCGCTAGCGCAGTTCGATAATCAGCAACACGGTCGTGAGAAACAGCGGCAAGCTGAGTAATCCGCCCATCCTTACACAGCGGGGCGGTCTTTAAGGTGTACCAGATTGCATGACGGCGCAGGCTATAGCCGATGGGATCATCAGGCTGGCTTTCACAGAGAAGCTCGGCAATTTTCAGCAGCGTTTGCTTCCAAACTCGATCTGAATCGTGCTGAATTTCGACTTTAGGCATCAGCGAGGCAGCAGCATTTTGGACTGTGTGAGATGCTGCGCTGTTACTCTGGCTTTGCAGTGCTGGCATATCGACCTTCTCTGCCACAACCTGTGCAAACTGAGGTATGAGATGAGCGACCTCATTTGCTAATGCAGGATCTGTCGACTCAAATAGCATTTGCAGTTGAAGTAAGCCATTACGTACAAGCTCACGAGAATGGGCATCAGCCAACTGACAGAAATGCCCAGCACTGCTCGCAAAGCGCTTAATAACCTGCAGTAATAGGCGATGCCGTAATTTGCTATCTTGGGGCCATGCTTGCGACCCCAAATGACTGACATAATCAACGAGCAGGGTAGAAGCGAGGGCAATGTTTGATGGTTCACCACCATGCTGCAACGTCCGTAGCAAATGAACCATGATCCGCATGTCTTTACATTCCGACTCCAGCAAGCGCAAACATCCATTTTGGAGCGCTGCAATATCTACCTGCTCATGCGACAATGATCCAAGCTTCGCTATCTCAGTATCAATAAACTCCCATTCAGGAAAATCATCAGGGATCCGAGCAACGATATTTGCTTCTGGTAATAATGCCAAAACCCGCTGACGCCATGGATGCTCCATCAATACCGTATTTTCAATTGTGGTCATTTTTATTACATATCCCTGTAGTTACCGGCTTATCCCGCCAGTATTTTGTTATTACCAGTGACACGCCTTACGTAGCGGCTGTAGCGTTGTTTGGAGATTATTGAGTTGAAAGGTGAGCCCGTTTAGCGCCTTGCTATCCGCAATGATAGTGAGCGTTGTGCTACCGAATAACTGCTGAATTTCGGCTATGCCACTCAGTCCACGGCTAGATTCGAGACGATAGCCACTCGAGCGCCAAAACCAGCGGGTATCAATGTCATTCTTACTGGTTCTTAGTGTTAAAGGACTTTCTCCATCGCCTAATGGCTGGCTAAATACCAGCTGCATTCGAGTAATATTCTCCACGCAGCTTATGGCTAAAATAGCGGGCACCGCACTTCCCTCTTGGCTCGGGGTTGTCATCATTAAAACGGGCTCGCCACTGGTATTATTGAGCTCACGTAATAGCAAGGTTGGGGCATCAACAGAGCGTTGATGTTCTTGAGTCATCACCAACTGCCATGTTTCATCAGGTTTATCTGTTTTCGTTTTACCAAGGGGTATACCTACATTCTGCATTTTGGGATGCCATGCTTGGTCATAACACTGCAAACGTGGCAACGGGAAAGGCTCATTACGGCACGCTTCCATGGCTTGCTGCACATCTGCTGATAGTGGTGCGTTGGCATCTGGCTTTTTAGGTTTTTCCGCAGCAAAAACCAAACACGGAATGAGTGCAATAAAAAGCAGGCCTCTTCTTAGTTTTATTGTCATTTGGATAGCCCTAATTTCTTACATTTCATATCTAATGAACGGCGGGAAATTGCCAAACTATTAGCAACCCTCTCTTTATTTGAGTTTTTCCTAATAAGTCGATGACTAATCACGGCCTTTTCAAAAACAGAAATCACCTCTTTCAAAGTGCCAGATTGTGTGTAGTCAGGCATGGCAATAGGCTCTGTGCTAAGGCTATGAGTTAATCGTTCTGCGAGGATTTCGTGAACTACTGATAATTCCGCATCCGAATATTCGAGTATCAGAATTTCGAGCAATGTTTTCAGCTCTAAGATATTGCCAGGAAAGTGATAACCATGAAGAGGCGCAAGCCATTCATTAGGGATAACAAACTCCGGTCTATGATGCTGCTGACAAAGCTCTGAAATAATATTTGGTACCAGAAGTTCGAGATCTTCACGCCAACAACGTAGCGGTTGCAGCATCAGCGGATAGTGATTAAGTCGTAAATATAAAGAGTGAAAAGATGGAACCGTTGCTGCCAGAGCTGATAAGGATTGGCAACTCGTAGTTAGCATGCGAAATTGGCTTACGGCGAAATCATATTTTTGGCTTGAATGCACCTCCCCACAATCAAGAGCATGCTGTAATCGGCCATACCAACAAGGCGCAAGTTGATCAATATTCTCCAGTAGTATTGTTCCGTTGTTTGCCTCTATCAAAGCGCTTTCACTAACATTATCCGCACCAAAAAGGCGCCTACCCTGTTGCTGTAAATCTAAGCTATTGCAATCGACAATAACCAAAGCGCCTTTCCGCCCAGATAACGTGTGTAGCAAAACCGCCAGCCTGCTTTTACCACTGCCACTTTCGCCTTCAATACTGATAGGAGCTTCATGCGTTATAGCCACCTGGACTTTTTTGCGTAATTGGCAAACATAAGAACTTCTGCCGACAAATGCCCGTTGCACTGCATGCGATATGTTGTTTTTTTCTCTCTGTTGGATATACGAAACTTCATGACGGGCATTATTTTTAGAGACTAAATCAGCGGTCTTTTTTAAATGCTTAACCTGCAACAAATACACCTGTAATAAATAGAGAAAAGCATGCTCTGGCTGCATTAACGTATTAAGAACCTTAGGCATATCGAAAATAGCAAATAACCCTACGAGCCTCTGCTGATTATCAAAGAAAGGCTGAACGGATAAGCCACACTCTTTCCCCATATTTTGCACTAGCGCTCGAAACTCAGGATGCTCAATACGCACCCCATAGTTTAACGTTGACCAGACAGCTGACTTTCCCGTACGCATTACTTGGGCGAATGGATGACTAAAATCGTCAAACTGTAATGTTAATATCGATTCGCCTTTGCCATTTGAATAACAGGCAAGATCTTGCTTACTCGGCGATATATATCCCACAATTAAATATGCCTCAGGCGCCCATTGCAAAATACATTCGCAAAGCGCCTGTCCTAACGTTTCTAAACATTCACATGACAACAGTGCCAACGTGGCCTGCTGCACTGAAAGATTCATCAGCTATCTACCTCAATGCTGAACTCTCCGCTTTTCACACCGAAATGAATTTTCGTGATAGCTTCACCGGAAGCCAAGCGCTGCAATAAAACTAGCGATACAGGAGGTAATAACACGCCATCAATAATCGATTCCAACATACGAGCGCCATTCTCTTTGCGGTGGGCACGTTGCAATATTTCCTCATGAACCTCCTCGTCAATGACAACTTCTGCATGAAAACGCTCTGCCAACGTTTTATTCAGATGAGCCAATTTATTGGCAACAATTTCCCTGAGAACGTCAGGTGCCAATGGTAGATATGGGATCACTTCCATACGCGCCAATAGTGCAGGTTTGAAAAATGCAGCGAGCTCAGGATAAAGAGCATCTTGAATTTCATCAGGTCGATGGTGCAATTCATCGATAACCTGATACCCCAAGTTTGAGGTCAGGAAAAAGACGATATTTTTGCAATCAATGATTCGCCCCTCGCCATCGGCAAGCTCTCCTTTATCAAAGGCTTGATAGAAAAGATTCAGAACATCAGGGTGTGCTTTTTCAACCTCGTCCAGTAGTACAACTGAGTATGGTTTTTGGCGAATAGCCTCTGTGAGAATCCCCCCTTCGCCATAGCCAACATATCCAGGAGGGGAGCCGATAAGCCGAGACACAGTATGTTTTTCCTGAAATTCAGACATATTAATGCTGGTTAACCAAGCGCGCCCCCCGAACAGCAGATCGGCAATGCGCAAAACGGTTTCAGTTTTACCAACACCGCTTGGCCCTACCAGCAAGAATGCTCCTAGAGGCCGTCCCGTTTTACGTAAATCTGCACGCGCGGTTAATAAGTGACGATGTAAATGGCTCAGTGCTAAACTTTGCCCTTTGATATCTTCTCCCAAATAGTCAGGTAGCTCAGTAATAACTTTAAGCTCACTGCGCGATATTTGATTTAAGGGGACACCTGTCCATTCGGCAATAACAGAAGCGATAAGAAGCCGGTCAACATGAGGAGAAACGTTGACGGTTTGCAACTGTAATTCAGCTAATTCATGCTCAAGCTTAACTAGTTTTTCAGCCAGCTGCGGGGTACTTTCGCCCGCTAAAATAGCTTGCCGTTGTTTAATAATATCAATAACCAGCACTTGCTGTTTTTGCCAAGTAGCCTGCTGTTCATCAAGGTCATTTTTTAATACTTGCTGAAGCTGATAAAGATCGCTCAATCGACTGGCGTGGTCGTTTAATCCAATGCGTTGTTCACGCTCTATATTGGAAATTTCAAGCTGGCATTCACATAGTTGTGTTCGCAACGCGCTAATATTGCGCGGCGGTGTTGTCATATTAATTGCACACCGAGCACAGGCCGTATCCAAGACGTCTATCGCTTTATCCGGTAGCTGACGCCCCGATAGATAACGAGCACTGAGCTGAGCTGCTGCCTGAATAGCATCTTCATTGATAAGGACACCATGAGCCTCTTCATAACGAGACTGTAAACCTCGCAGAATAATCGTTGCTTGCTCAATTGAAGGCTCTTTCACCTGCACGATTTGGAAACGTCTTGATAACGCAGCGTCTTTTTCAATATATTTTTTATATTCATGCCACGTTGTCGCCGCTATCGTTTTAAGCTCGCCACGCGCCAATGCCGGTTTAAGCAAGTTTGAAACGTCTAACCCACCTTGCTGGTTTCCTGCGCCTATTAATGTATGGGCCTCATCAATAAATAAAATAATAGAATGTTCAGCTTCTAGGACCTCTTGCATAAGCCCTTTGAAACGTTTTTCAAATTCACCTTTTACCGATGCCCCAGCCTGCATTGCACCTAGGTCTAGACTCAGCAGCTCACTGCCTTGTATTTTTTCAGGCACCTGATTTGCAATAATGCGCAATGCCAGCCCTTCAATGAGTGCGCTTTTCCCCACCCCAGCCTCACCGACTACGATCGGATTATTTTTCCTACGGCGGCATAAAATATCGATCATTAAATCAATTTCAGCATCACGACATAGCACCGGATCCAATTTTCCAGTGCGGGCCTGTTCTGTCACATTCAAGGTAAAACGAGATAAAAGCGAGCCGTCAGCGTTGCCATTTTGGCTGGGTGATGTGCTTGATTCATCTTGAGTTTTAACCACCGGCATCTCTGCTGAGTCTTGGGTTAATACAATAAAATCCTTCGCAATCTGCTCTCGATTTAATTCATCTAAACGATAGCTAATTTCAACCGGTAAATAACGGTGCCGATGGTGCAATAATCCAAGAAGTAGCACGCCACTACGCAAGTTTTCATGCTTTAGCTCGATAGAAGCAAGGAGCCAGCTATCTTGTAGCCACTCGACAAGCAAAGGCGAAAAACTCGGATAACTTTGTGGGTATGGTGAATGGTCGACAGGCTGATTTAACAAGCTTTGCCTTAAGGAATCTATGTTTACGCCGAGTTGACCAAATATCAGCCGCAGATCACACAGAGGCGTATCTAGCAGCTGATATAAAAAATGCCCTACCGTAATTTCCGTAGCCTGCTGGTTTAAACTCGAAGCCGCAGCATTTTCTAAAGCATTACGAGCTACTGGGTTAAGGCGCTCAACTAAGGCAGGAAGATCGATTCTAATCACGTATTTCTCCTTGTGAAAACACGGGGTAAGCGGGATATACACGCTTCTCCTCATCCATGAACAATTTATGGCAACAAATCATTTAACCGAGTAATAATGTCTTGAGTCTGATTATGTAAACCCCACGCAAAAATCCCATAGCCCAATAAGGCCACTGTCACCAGCCCCCAGAAAACTTTTTTCCCGGTTAAATATCGATTCAAGCGATATCGAGATTCACTATTGGATTTCCCAAAATGCACTACGGTAGCATTCAGGATCTCCGAGCCTCGCGTTGGGTCAATTTTATTTAACACCTGTAGTTTTTGGTGGATATTGCGCAGAATCTTTTCTCTATCTTCTTGATATTGCATTGTCATCCGATAGCGCCCTTGGAAACCCAAGCACAAACATAAATGTATAAACGCTAACAAATCACGATACCGAGACGGTTCGAGAAGCAGCCGATCTATCAATTGAAAACACTTCTCCCCTCCCCAAGTCTCGCTGTGAAAACGGACTAATAATGTATGTTGCGCCCAACCATCAACTCCCCACGGTCTAGCCATCACCATTTCGTCGATGAAAGTGCAAAAAAAGTAACTCCAAGACAGCAAAATACCTGGCTCATAGTTTTCAACCTCAAGCCTCTGGAGCGTATTTCTAATTTCTTGCTCCACTTGAGCAATCAAAGGAGGGATCAACGGTGGTTCATTCAATGACTTAATACGATTAATAAGGCCCAGTAGCGGCGCAGAAGCCTCGATCAATGGGTTTCGATGCACGAAGCAAGAAAGTGCATCGTCGCTGGTCGCATGCTCTAAACCAGCCGCACCCACAGCAAACTCAGCGCTATTTTTCCCTGTTTTGTCGCTATTGACGATATCCATTGATGTCATCTCCTAATCGCCCAGAACTGCATATCAAGGTTTGGGAATTTCCCTCCGATATGAAATGCAAACCCACTATCTTTAGTCAGTTCAGGCCAATGTGGACTCTGACGATCGAGAGAAAAATAGATATAACCGCTGTGGTACGGCAGCTGTCTTGGCGTTGAGGTAAGTAGACGAAGTTGGATACCTTGGGTATGTGAGCTAACCAGCTGCATAATTTTCTCTGGCGTCGCCACTTTACTTTGCTGCACAAACTGTTTGCTCAATATGTCTAACGGCATATTTGCACGAATAGCCAATACAAATTCAGCCTCTTGTAGTAACTCAACTTGACCGACTACCGCTACCAGCACACCAAAACGCTGCTCGCGTAGTTGCAATGAGACTGCGCGTGGCGAAAGTACGGTGCTCAATGCTTGGCGGAGCGCTAACATCAGCGGTGTATAGCTAAGTTGCAAATTGTCATGCCGATAAACAGGCGTATCTATGGGTAATCGAGAAGCATCAGTAAATGTCATCATCTCGCCACAAAGACCTATCAATTCATGGAATAAGGGCTCAGGATGAAGCGTTGCCCGACGCGTTAAATGCTGCAACCGCGGTTGAACTCTATTTAGCATTTGCAGCAGCATAAATTCAGCAACGTCAGCAACGCCTTGTTGATTAGGTGAGCCAATTCGCTCAGCTAAGTTTTTGGCTCTTTCTGTTATTAACCCGCTAATTTCTGATAAGAAACTTTTTAATCGTGGTGTTGCACTAATAGAAAGACACGTTGGAATAAATTCACTATCCAGCAGAATGCTGCCATCGGGACGTTTATCCGCAATTTTTGCAATTGGCAACGCCGCATAGGTACTTCTATCTTGGCTCTCCAGCATAAGGCGTAAGTTCACTTTTGCCAGCGGGAGTTCGGTTATATCAGCACTCAGAGAATAGAGATCGCGTACATCTTCTTGGTGTGATTGATAACGAGAGTGGTTTGGCCCAGAATGATTCTGCAGATTAACTTCTGCAACATGGTCGTTCGCTAATGCTTGCACTAAATAAACAGTTTGTCCGACTAAACTGGCATCATTAATTTCGAGTGGCAGAGGCATTACATCGTCATAGGGTAGACTAAAAACACTACCATCGGGCATAACACCTGAGGCACTACTCAGTGTAATTCGGCCAAAGCTGAGATGATCATCATTGATTTTCAATTCGGTAACACCCGAGAAGTGCTCACCTAAAGCAGAAAATCGGCTGTGTAATAGATAATCAATATGACGTTGTTGCTGTTGGAAATGCTGCGGCTTAATAAATAAGCCTTCACTCCAAATAATACGGTTACGTGTCAACATAATTAATCCTCGCTTTCCTTGCGTACATCAATTTCTGCCTTATGCAAATGCACTAGCACTTGGTATTTGTGTCCGATGGGCGCTAGTTTTAATACTTTTTTCCATTGAGCACCATTTGGCTTACTGTAATAAGCAGCCACACCGATATAGTGAACTTTGCTATCTAGCTCAGTAGGATAAATATATTTATATTGACCCGGTAATAACGTGAAGTCTTGATGATCAATATAGTTTTTCCCAAGAACCTCTTTCATATCTTTTGCTGTCAGTTGGTCATAATCCGCAGCTAGCAATTTCGAGTCCTCAGACATCAATATCACCTGAAAAGCCAGCGGAGAGGCTTCATTATCACTATTTGGGTTTATGTCATCGTCTGCCAACAATGTTAATCCCAAAGTAGATGACAACTTACTTGCGTCAGGTTCTTCCTTGCCAAACCAAGGCCCTTTTCCGCACCCACTCAATAGCAATATCGATAGCAGAATTGCGGGTATTTTTCGCCATAGAGTCATCAAGATTCCTCACCTTGAAGCTGACGCAAAGTCTGGTCATAAACTTGCTCATAGACTTCATGAAATAATTTTTCTACGCCAATTTGGCGCCCAGAGAGCAGCTCATTGAAATAGTGTTGATACATTTCCCAGACCCAATTTGGATCATTGATACTCGTTATGCGATCTCTGCGATAACGTTGAAATCGAGCCATTAAAACGGATGGCGAAAAGCTCTGAATCACAGAAGAAAGAGCCGCATCAATAGCCCGATTTGAAGCCTGATAATGCAATCGCATGTGAGTAAGGCTTTCAGCAACTGCCGCTGAAGGAGTGAGATGAACCTGACTTTTTTGATCTCCATAAAGAGTCTCGACCGTTTCTTTATAGTTCAGCCCCAAACGCAGAGGATTATCTTCGATAGGTTGTAGCTGTTTCTTTGTATTTTTTTGAGCTTGATGGAGATCTAATAACCCTTGAACAGTCGCATGCAGTGTTCTTCCCGCTTCTTCAAGAAAACTATTTGCAACCTGACTATCTCTAAAAGGTAAAAATTCACCTAAACCACGCAGTACGGGCGTCAAAGCAACATTTTCAAAGATATCCGCATTGCTTTCATTCAATGGCGCCGAATAAAAAGAGGATGGAACATCAAGATACTCATCATCCATCATATGTTCTTCTTGTGAAGTAACAACCGGCTCTGTACGAGACATTAACGGATTATCTAATAAATGAGAGGATGAGTTATCAGCTACAGAATTACGGTTAACACCTAATGTATTGGGTTCAAAAGATTGCATATTTGGTTCTTTTATTGATGTGCTTAAATTATATTGAGAATGAGTTAGATTTGTTGGTTCATTGATGACACGGTTAACATTATTCAACTCTTCAGTGCTAATAATATTTTGTATCTGTAAATAGTCTGGTGCCGCTGGGGAATGCTCATTTAATTGTAAATGAACACTAAGATTTAATTCCCCAATACTTATAGAATCACTCTGGGATAGGGCAATTAATGTCTCAGAAGGGCAACCATGGCTAGAATGATTAATAAGACAATTACCAATAAGATCTTGTAAACAGAATTGTCCATCACTCCATATAATATTGGCATTTAGGGGTTTGACTTTCTGCGCCGAGTCTTGCAATAACCAATGGTTACCGACACTAATAGGCTCACAGCCAAAGCTTCCCCCTTCGGTTGTAAATACATGCATCCTATCAATACTTCCACGCAACGATTTAATATCTTTGATATAAAGAGTTATTGTTGCAGATGAAAATGCAGAACCATCCATGTTGTTACTCCTGAACACTAATAATTACACGGGGGATAACAGGAGGCTGCCCAAGAAATGTCGTCCATCCTAATAAGCAGCCTTTATCATGACCTAAGCAGGTTCTCACCGACTGCTTTGGCGCCAATCCAAGCTGTAGATCCCAAGCCAACTGGTCTCGCAGAATAAACGAGACAAAAGTGACTAGAGGTCGATAAAGGTCACCATTAGGTAAAAAACGCAAAAAGTGAGCGTGAGAAAGATCATGAATACACAGCGTGAATTTTCCACAAACGTCAGGTGAGTAATCACCAATGACAAAATTTCCACGTAAATCTGAGTTTAATTCGCCCAAACGATTCTGTTGGTGTAACACAATTGGGACTCGGCGATACTGCCAGCTTTCTACTTCAACGTTGGGCAAATCAAAACAATGAGAAATTAGCCCCGATACAACGTCAGGTGATCGACCTGGTGCAGCAAGCAGGCCAGAATAGGCCAGCATTTTGCTGTGGTTAACAGGGATCACATCTCGTAAAGTTCGGCTCCCTAAGCCAACTAACGAAAACATCATCTGAGAAAAGCCATCATTGCCATCTGCCTGATAACGGATGTAATAGCGATATTTTCGCCAAGCCAGATGTAATAACATTAAAAAACGATGATTAAAAAAATCAATAAAATGATAAAGATTACCGTCTTGCTGCGCATACTCCCATGCCAGTCGTTCTAAATAATAACCAGGCATCGGGGACTGACTACCATGCAGTCCCATAAAGGCAACTTCTAAATCATAGCCCCGTTTATCCTTTTTCAAGGATACGATATCGCTAGAAGGAAATCCCAGAGAGGCGCATGAAGAGAAGCGAATAAACTCCTCACTAGGGAGTCTTCCCTTATCACATTCAACCTGCCGATTTTCTATTTTGTATAGAAGCTCAACGAGCTGGTAGAAATTATAATGTTGAATCTTTGTAAGTTCTGTCATATTAGCGACCGACTTCCTAATTGAAGCGGCCAACGATAACTGGCTTGGCTATCTGTATTAACCACGGTTAATTCATGGAAAGCATTCACACTGGCAAACAAAGAAAAAAATCTAGCAAGAACACTACCAAATAGATACATATCTCCTTCACTAGAAAAGGCTGATTGCTTCATATATAACGTTGACTGAATACCTCTAACAGGTTGTCCCTTAATCAACCTATCTACAGGATTAGTTTCTAATCGCTCAATCCCTGACAAACGTCGTTGTGATATTTTAGATGCTTGTTGATCGTTCATTGCTGGAAAATCATAATTCCGAATAATTTGTAACAGTGCATCCTTGTTCAACAAAGACAAATAATTAAGTGATAAATTTGAAACTAACGTCCACTGTAATCCTCCATCCATAATAGGCCTAAGAGGTAAAGTAGGATGAGTTATATTTTTAAAGCTGACAAACGGAGGTGTATCACTATAGCTTACGCTAATATCACCAATACCCAGTTTTGTGGGTATTCGGCGGTTAGAGCATAACAACTCTGCTGATATAGTTTCTTCATCTTCTGTGATTACCGACTCATCGCCACGAACGAAGGTAATACTATGTTCTAGTCCATCAAATTTAAGCGCATTGTGAACACCTAAATGATAATAACGTGTTGAACGATCTTTTTCATATTCAGTCTGGTGACGAAAACTTTCAAATGGGTGATAAATACGTGCAGGCTGAGTTTCATTGCGTTGTTCGTGTCCATGTTTTGTCAGCCACCCTTCTATTTTCTTAACTGCAAATATTTCATAAAACTCTGGTCGTGAGTGGCTAGCTCGTAATGGATAGCTAACACTCCGCCCATCTAATTGCAAAGGTTCACTGTGGTGAGGGAAAAGGTTAACAGCAGGGGCACAATGTAGTTTTAAGCTATCAGAGTGAATTTTTACATCTGCTGGCAACGGCTTATCAAAATTAAAGGATATCTCTATCTTTCTAACTGGTTTTTCTTGAGGTAGAGAACTGAACCCTCTAAAATCCAAAAATAGCAGGCTCTCAGGAAAACAAAAATAATCTTGTAAAATCCTATAACCTGAATATACATTTTTTGGATAAGGTAAAAGAGCATCTTGATTATTAAACCCAACAGGAGAAATATCCATGTTTGGCAGGGAAAACTCAACGCCATCTAGCAATATGGTCGCAGACTTAAAATGATGTAAAAACCATAAATACAATTGCGTTGCACTATGGTCATTATTACCAAGATACAGCCTCATTTTATCTAAATTTATCTTTCCTAAACTAATTTGACCAAAGACATCAAATGACAGTACTAACTTTCCATTTTCATTGCTGTTATTTGACTGTACATCATTTAGCTCAATTGGCAGGATCCATACATCTCGACAGGTCGAAAACTGGCAGGATAATCCATCTATCGCTTTAGCGCCTAATAAAACATTTTCTGAAATATAAGCGGCTTCGCTGATCGATTGCTCCTTAGGTGAAAAATGAACTATTGTCATACTCGGTACAGAGCGCAAATAATTAGGCCAAAGCATATTAAGAAGACCATGAGTCAACTCTGGAAATTCATCTTCAATCTTTTCTCGTAGGCTCCCAGAGAGGAATGCAAACCCTTCCAGCAAACGCTCAACATCAGGGTCTGTACTTTGCTCAGATAAAAAACGCGTTAACTGCGGCCATATCTGAGAAAACTCAGCACCTTGATTACGTAAATACGCCAGCTCATCTCTAAAATAATCTTCTAGTTTCATATTTAATTAATTAGTTTAGCGCAATTGATAGCGAGAACTATCATCAAGCTGAATATTAAAGTTGACGACACTGTCTATATCTTCGAATTGTATATGTGCCTTGACCCTAAAAAATAACGTTAGGGGATCGCTGTCTTTATTAAAGGTAGCAACATCCACTGATTTTATTCTTGGATCAAAGTTCTCAATACATTGTTGAATCGCTTTACAAACTGAAGCGGATATATCGACAGAGCTTCCTGTTGCATCATTAAAATCGACAACACCTAGCTCGGGACTACTTTGGCAGCATCCAGGGCGTGAATTCAACACATCGTTAAGGTTTTGTTTCAGCGACGTAAGTAGGTCACTGGACTTGTCCAGTGACCCTATTGATGCACCTTCATCAATACGCCCAAACAAGCTACACGCCCGAGTTCTTTGCCAAGGGGTGAGTGCAGGCATGCATCTATTCCTTATCTAAGCGACCAACGAGTGATAGCTCAAAACTTGCGCCCATATATTTGAAATGCGGGCGTACAGACATTGAAACTTGATACCAACCCGGCTCACCATCAACATCACTCACCGTAATTGATGCCCCACGTAATGGGCGGCGGCTACGAACCTCAGATGGTGGGTTTTCTTGATCGGCCACAAACTGACGGATCCACTGGTTGAGTTCTCGCTGTAAGTCCTGTCTCTCTTTCCACGCCCCCAGCTGTTCTCTCTGTAGCACCTTAATGTAATGAGCTAAGCGGTTCACAATAAACATATAAGGAAGCTGAGTACCTAACTTATAATTAGTCTCTTGAATTTTCCCTTCGCGAGTAGGTGGGAAAATTTTACATTTCTGTATTGAGTTAGCAGAGAAGAAAGCAGCGTTATCACTACCTTTACGCATAGTTAAAGTGATAAAACCTTCTTCAGCAAGTTCATACTCTCGGCGATCGGTAATCAAGACCTCAGTTGGAATCTTCGCTTGCAGCTGCCCAAGAGAATCAAAAATATGTACAGGTAGATCATTAACACTGCCACCACTTTGAGGCCCGATAATGTTTGGGCACCAGCGATATTTAGCAAAGCTATCCGTGATGTTAGAAGCTAACAAATATGCCGTATTACCCCACAGATAGTGCTCGTGGTCGGCATTCACATCTTCTTGATAATCAAATGACTTAACTGGATTTTCATTGCGATCATACGGTAGACGAAGTAAGAACCTTGGCGCAGTTAATCCAATATAACGCGCATCTTCCGTTTCTCTTAACGCTCGCCATTTTACATAAGCAGGTCCTTCAAAGACGGCTTTTAACTCTTTGATTGCAGATAATTCAGTAAAGCTATTCAACCCAAAGAATGATGGTGATACTGAAGATAAAAATGGAGCATGAGCCATAGCGCCCACAGAGCTAACATACTGCAACAGCTTCATATCTGCTGAGCTTTGGCTAAACTCATAGCTACCAATAACTGAAGCAATCGGCTCGCCACCAAACTGTCCATAACCACTCGCATAGACATGTTTATAGAAGCCAGATTGAGAGATTTCAGGTGAATACTCGAAATCATCTAAAAGCTCACTTTTAGTGGCATGCAAGACATGAATTTTAATATTTTCTTTAAAATCAGTGCGATCAACGAGTAGCTTTAAAGACCGCCATGATGACTCCAGCTCTTTAAACCGTGAGCTATGCAAAACTTCATCCATTTGCTTGCTGAGTTTGCTGTCTAACTCAGCAATCATGCGGTCAACCAATAGTTTATTGATAGGCTCGTTATTGCTTCCACTTTCTAAAATATTACTAATAAATGCTGAAACCCCTTGTTTAGCAATATCATAGGCATCATCGCCGGGGGTCAGTCGTGTTTGAGCCATTATTTCATTAAGTAATGAAGATGAATACCCACGTTCTTCAACGTTGTATCCTTCTAATTCTGTTTCTGATGACATTGGGTTAATTCCTTTTTTACACTCAAAACATTCTCAGAATAAATAACACAGCAATGTTATTTAGATTCACCAGTAGCAATAGACATATTCAATTCGCTTAATAACTGGTCTCTTAATGACTCATCGGACAATAAAGATTGTAAGCGAGAACGAAATGCTGGAATATTCCCTAATGGTCCCTTTAAGGCGACCAGTGCTTCTCTTAGTTCTAAAAGCTTATTTAATTCAGGAACCTGACGAGCCACACGATCGGGGGTAAAATCAACCATTGATTCAAAGTTCAGTCGTACACGTAAATCGTCTTTAGCATTATCTTCTAGGCGATTTGGTACATCCATATCTAGCTGTATGTCAGCTTCTTTCATTACCGATGAGAAATTATACTTATCGATAGATACCGCTGGCCTCTCTTCAATCGAAGCATCTTCGGTTGTCCCTTTTAAATCACCAACAACAAGTAAATTTAAAGGTAATTCAACCTCATCATGCTGCTCTCCCGTAGAAGGTACATACTTTATGTTAATACGCTCCTTGGGGGCGACACTACCTTCTGATTTTTTATTCATATAATAATCCGATTAGTAAGTGACAAATAATAAAACTAAAAAAGAATTGCTTTACCAGCAATCTATGCAATAAGTTTTATAACACCTTTAATCGTCAATTATAATTTCGAAAAATTTATTTATTTATTCAACACAATTAAATCAAGTTACATAAATATAATAGCTGAATGCTAAATATACTTTCATTCGGATGTAACGTAAATATTGTAATTATATCTATGCACGACTATATACAACTTAATAATTAATCAGCTTTAATGTTAGGTCAAGAATAATTTATAATCAATTAAACACAATGCGAGGGAATTACAGAGTTAGAAATGACTTGCCAGCCACGTACGCAGACAGGTTTTGAATAGTTATTGGAGAGAAATAAAACAGTTTTTAGAAAATGCCTACGTAGGGTAATCGCACAGCTTCCTCGCTCTGCGATACCTCATGAAAATGCATCAACCAAATAGCGCTATCGGCCAATGATGACCAATAGCATAGATAATCACCGCAGAGAGAACACCCGCCACGATATCATCCACCATGATACCCATGCCGCCATGAACATTACGATCGAACCAGCGAATTGGCCACGGCTTCCACATATCTAGCACACGAAAGACTAGAAAACCACCTAGCACCCATTGCCAACTATTGACTGGCAGGGCCATCAGCGTGATCCACATGCCAACAAATTCGTCCCACACAATGCTGCCATGATCGTGAGTTTTCATGTCCTTAGCCGTGCGATGACAGATATAAACCCCGATACAAATGCTAAACATCACTACCAGCGAGTAAAGCTGCCACGGTAGCTGAATCAATAATAGCCAAAACGGGATTGAGGCTAGAGACCCCATAGTGCCGGGCATAATCGGACTCAAACCACTGCCGAATCCCGTAGCCAGCAGATGCCACGGGTTGCTCATGCGCAGGCGCGCTTTCGCTGCCTGGCTGTCATACTTGCTAATCTTTGCCAAAATGGTCAAATCCTTGAAGATCTAATTCCACCTGAGCGTTACCACGCCAGAACCGCATACCATCAGCTGCAGGGGCAATTTGTCCAATGCAGGTAAAATCAGCACCCAGCAGGCCTAGTGCGACATCTAATGCACCACGATGCAGCTCAGGAACGGTGAAACACAGCTCATAATCTTCGCCGCCGGATAACGCCCAACGCAGCGCCTGTTCAGGCGTTGTGTTATTCGTTAGGCTCGCTGACATTGGCAGGTCGTCTAAATAGAGATTAGCACCACAATCGCTGGCCTTCAGAATATGCCCCAAGTCTGAGACAACACCATCAGAAATATCAATCGCTGAACTGGCGAGATCTCTCAGCGCTTGCCCTTGTAACACGCGCGGATGTGGGCGCAGATGGCGATGAATTAGCGCGCTGCGTTCTTCATCATTTTCGACTGAAAGCCGATTCTGCAAAATAGCCAATCCAGCAGCGCTGTCTCCCAATGTACCGGTAACATAAATCCAATCACCGATACGTGCACCGCTGCGCAATAATGCACGCCCAGCAGGCACGAGGCCATTAATGGTATAGGTGATGCTTAACGGGCCACGGGTGGTGTCACCGCCAATTAACTGCATACCGTAATAATCAAGCTGTTCGAATAAACTGTCGCTAAAACGTGCAAGCCACGGCTCATTGATTTCAGGGAGCGTCAGAGCCAAAGAAACCCAAGCAGGATCAGCGCCCATAGCAGCTAAATCGCTTAGGTTTACAGCTAAAGATTTATAGCCTAAATCGGCGGGATCGATATCAGGTAAGAAATGGATGCCAGATACGAGGGTATCAGTGCTGATTGCAATCAGCTGTTTTTCAGAAACAGAAAGCAGAGCACAATCATCCCCAATACCCTGCTGTACATCCCGACGAGCCGTCCGATGACGGTTAAAGTAGCGGGCAATAACATCAAATTCGCCGCATGCCATAACACATTTCCTGATTGGTTTAATGGGACCACTCTTCTGCGCCTACCTAATTTTACCCAACAAAAAGGCCGGAAAACCGGCCTTTTTGGGTGAACGAAATGGCCCGAGGGCTTCCGTCAGGTAAACCTGAACAGCAATCTTATCTTTTAGATTTGCGAATCGTTGGAGCAACTTTATCCAGTACACCGTTGACAAACTTATGGCTATCTTCAGCGCCAAAAGCTTTTGCCAGCTCAATACCTTCGTTAATTGCAACTTTGTAAGGGACGTCTTCGCGCTTGCTCAGTTCAAACAGAGAAATACGCAGAACCGCTCTCTCAACCTGACCCAATTCTTCCAACTGACGAGATAATACTGGCGCCATCAGGCCATCCAAGTATTCTGCGTTAGTGGCGACGCCAGATAACAGCTCACGGAAGTAGCTAATATCGACATCTTTGACGTCCTGCTCTGACAAGAACTGATATTCAACATCAGCAATGTCGTTCTTGGATATCTGCCAAGAATAAAGTGCTTGAACAGCACATTCACGGGCGCGGCGACGAGCAGCAGGTTTCACGGAATTCCCCTTACTAAAAATCAGGCTTTAATTGCTTTAAGAACATTGATCATTTCGAGAGCGGTCAGGGCAGCTTCTGCACCTTTATTACCCGCTTTAGTCCCAGCACGTTCAATGGCTTGTTCGATACTTTCGGTAGTCAGTACACCAAATGCGACAGGTACAACGCTGTTCATAGCTACACTTGCCAGACCAGAGCTGCATTCTCCTGCAACAAATTCAAAGTGGGCAGTACCGCCACGGATTACGGTTCCCAAAGCGACAACCGCATCATAGCGGTTAGTGTCGGTCAGTGCGCGAACGGCCAATGGCAGTTCATAGGCGCCTGGAACCCAAACTACAGTGATATTGTCATCAGAAACCTGGCCAATACGTTTCAGGGCATCAATTGCGCCTTCCAGCAAGCTGTCGTTAATGAAATTGTTAAAACGCGCAATAGCGATAGCAACACGAGCCTGTGGAGCAGCAACAACGCCTTCAATCGTTTTCATACAGTTTCCTTAAAATCTTTATGTTCAATACCCCTATCTCTCTTCTAGAGCTAATAGGGGGGCGGATTCTACCACATTCTTTCGTCCCCTGCTCAGGTGCATTTCGCTAACTTGGTGCAGGTGATGAGATGAAACAAAAATAAAGCAGCA
Source organism: Hafnia sp. CBA7124 (assembly GCF_002355555.1). Taxonomy (NCBI): domain Bacteria; kingdom Pseudomonadati; phylum Pseudomonadota; class Gammaproteobacteria; order Enterobacterales; family Hafniaceae; genus Hafnia; species Hafnia sp. CBA7124. The sequence goes on from NZ_AP017469.1 coordinate 3,355,415, forward strand.
AAAACAACGCTCAGAGCATGATTAGTACGCATTACGTAACACTACACGTAAATCAGGGCCTACGGGCATCACTTCGCTAAATACAAACTGAGGCGCGTCTGCGAGCTCAGTCAAGCCGGGCAATACACATAAACCGCGGGCGCTGTCGCCCAGCAGTTTTGGTGCAATATAAACAATCAGCTCATCGACTAAACCAGCCTGCAACATAGCTCCCGCCAAGGATGCCCCCGCCTCCACCCATACGGAGTTAATCTGCTGTTTGCCCAGTTGCATCATTAACACAACCAGATCCAGCCCTTGACCGTACTGTGGAATAGAAAGTTGTTTAACGCCTTCTGGCCACACCTGTTCATCAGGATGAACTCTTGCCAGCAACGTTTCGCCCGGCTGTGAGACAATTTTATGTGCTGGCGTAACGCGGTTTTGGCTATCAACAATAACGCGTAGCGGTTGGCGAAGACGTTCTTTCGGATAGGCCTGCTGGGTCGTTACATCTAATTCATCCCAGCGCACCGTGAGTGAAGGATCGTCAGCCAGTACCGTAGCGCTGGAACTCAATATTGCAGAACTTTGGGCGCGGTATCGCTGCACGTCCTGTCGTGCTTCAACTGACGTGATCCACTTGCTTTCGCCAGATGCCATCGCCGTTTTTCCATCTAATGATGCCGCCATCTTCAGTTGGACGAATGGGAACCCCGTACGCATGCGTTTGAGAAAACCACGATTGACAGCTTCAGCTTCATTCATCATCAGACCGTGACTGACATCAATACCGGCTTGTTGCAGCTTGAATAGACCGCGTCCTGCGACGTTGGGATTAGGGTCCTGCATTGCAGCAACCACTCGGCTAACGCCAGCAGCAACTAACGCATCAGCACAAGGTGGTGTGCGTCCATGGTGGCTACAGGGTTCAAGGGTCACGTAAGCCGTTGCGCCACGCGCTTTATCTCCTGCCATACGTAGCGCATGAACCTCTGCGTGAGGCTCACCGGCTCGCAGGTGATAACCTTCCCCCACAATCTCATTGTTCAGAACGATAACGCAGCCGACATTGGGGTTTGGCGTGGTGGTAAAACGCCCACGGCGTGCTAGCTCAAAGGCTCTCGCCATGTAAAATTCATCGCCACGCTGCTGATCTTGCTGCATAAATATCGTCCAAAAATGAAATAAAACGCTAAGCTGGTACTTTCAGATACTGAGATAGCCTAGTCCTGTAGTTTCGCGATCTCTTCGCCAAACTCTCGGATGTCTTCAAAGCTACGGTATACGGAAGCAAAGCGAATGTAGGCGACTTTATCGAGTTTTTTCAGCGCATCCATAACGAGGTTACCCACCATTTTGGTAGGAACTTCGCGCTCACCGGTGGCACGTAACTGAGATTTAATATGACTGATCGCCATTTCAACGTCATCTGAGTTTACAGGGCGTTTTTCTAATGCTTTTAAGATGCCACTGCGTAACTTATCTTCGTTAAACGGTTCTCGAACGTCATTACTTTTGATGACGCGTGGCATCACCAGCTCAGCAACCTCAAAGGTCGTGAAACGTTCATTACAAACCAGACACTGGCGACGGCGGCGCACTTGAGTACCATCACCAACCAAGCGAGAATCAATGACTTTGGTATCAACGGCGGAACAAAATGGGCAATGCATAGCTCTTCCTGAAAGGCCTGAGATAGCACTAGTGTACCCCGAAGTGACATAACAACAAAAGGAAGTCAGTTTACCAATTATGCGGTAAATGACACATTTCCATTGAACATTGACCAATGAGAGCTATTTTCTGCGTTTTCTCCACGATTTACTTCAGCGCGCATCATTCTAGCGTTTCAAACAAGTGAATCCTGAGGCTCTTACTCAAGTAAGCGAGTGCGCCCAACAAAAATACAGCTTCAAGTATGATGGGTATATACTTATTGATATCGGAAACAAAGCAATTAGCATGTGACATTCAGAGCAAAGGCGATTAATCTTTTATCTATGTCCATAATAAATCGAGCGATCTATGTCTATATTCCGCCCTTTATTCGTGCTTGCCCCCTTGGCATTGATGCTAACGGCATGCGCTTCTGATCCTAAAACTGAAGCTCTTCAGTCTGAAGTTCAGGAGCTGACACAAAAAGTCCAGAAACTGAGCACTGAAGCTGAGTATTTGGAGCGTCAGAAAGCGATGAACGAAAATAACGAACAGCGTATTTACCTGATCCCTGCGGCCAATAGTGACGCATTGGGAATTACCAGTTTGGGTCAGCTGCGCATCCTAATCAGCCACCTTGAACCTGAAGCGGACGGTAGCAAAGCCGTGCTGCAGATCAAAACGGCCAATGGTTCGATTTTGCCTAGTTTCACCGGTTCTCTGGAGTGGGGTACGTTAAATCAGGCCACGCTGGAACCTGACCAAAGCAGTATTCTGTCGCAAAATATAAGCTTCACAAGCCCTGCGACGCCGACCAATGTTACCAGCATGGAAGTCCGCTTTAGCGATATCGCACCGGAAAACCTTGGTTTCATTCGCTTGAGTGGCTTAGAACGTCAATAGTTTTACGCTGATAAGTAACCATAAAAAAAACCCCGCCGAAGCGGGGTTTTTTATCACTGTAACCGACGTTATTTCACGGTTCTTACGGCAGAATTGACGGCTGATCCGCCCCTTCTTTTTCTACCTTCTGCTGCAACATGTGTTCACGCTTCATGCCAAGTTTCAGCGCCAGCGCGGATGCGACATAGATGGAAGAAGCCGTACCGATAGAAACACCAATCAGCATGGTCAGCGAGAAGCCCTTCAACATCGGTCCACCAAATAAATACAGCATCAGGATAACCATCAAGGTGGTGCCTGAAGTGATCAATGTACGATGCAACGTTTGTGTCAGAGACACGTTGAAGATTTCGTAAGGTGTTCCGCGGCGGATCTTACGGAAGTTCTCACGGATACGGTCGGAGACCACGATACTATCGTTAAGTGAGTAGCCGATAACCGACATCAGTGACGCGACGATGGTTAAATCGATCTCAATATGGAATAACGACAATACGCCCAGGGTGATGATCACATCATGCAGCAATGAAATAACCACCCCAGCAGCCAAACGCCATTCGAATCGAACGCCAACGTAAATCAAAATGGCCAGCAACGCGACTAACAGCGCCATCGCGCCGTGCTGTGCCAAATCTTCACCAACGCTCGGCCCAACAAACTCAATACGCTTTACCGCTGCATTCTGGCTAGTGGCCTCGTTAATCACGCCAATGACTTTGCTGCCTAACGCTTCACCGCTCGCTGCGCTTGAAGTCGGAGGCATGCGCACCACGATGTCACGACTGCTACCAAAATTCTGTAACAGCGGATCAACGAAACCTGCTTTCTGCAGCGCATCACGCATCATGTCCATATCCGCTGGTTTCTCCAGCGAAACTTCGATGACGGTACCACCGGTAAAATCGAGCCCTAAGTTGAACTTATTCACGCAAATAATTGCGATAGAAAGGATCAACAGAAAGCCAGAAATACCGAACGCCCAGTAGTCCCAGCGCATAAAGTCATAGACTTTACGCCCGTAGTTTAATTGCTCAACACTATATTCCTGTGCCACAACGCACTCCTCAGATAGACAGCTTGTTGATGCGCTTGCCGCCGTACAGTAGGTTTACGATGGCACGAGTACCGATGATTGCGGTAAACATTGACGTCGCCACACCAATACCGGTCGTGATCGCAAAGCCTTTAATTGCCCCGGTGCCAACGGCATACAGGATGATGACCTTGATAAGCGTCGTAACGTTAGCATCAAAAATGGAGCTGAATGCGCCTTGATAACCTTCATTGATCGCCTGTTGTACTGAACGTCCGTTACTAAGCTCTTCTTTAATACGTTCGTTTATCAGTACGTTGGCATCGACTGCTACCGCAAGGGTTAACACAATCCCCGCAATACCCGGCATGGTCAGAGTCGCCCCCGGTAGCAGGGACATAATCCCTACGATGAGCACGAGGTTAGCCAGCAGCGCCGAAGTCGCAATCAGACCAAATTTCTTATAGAAGAACAGCATGAACAGGATTGAGACAATCAAGCCAGCCAAGCACGCTTCCAGACCCTGAGTGATATTCTGAGCCCCCAGTGTCGGGCCAATCGTACGTTCTTCAACAATCTGAATTGGCGCAATCAACGCACCCGCACGCAGCAGCAACGAAAGCTGGCGAGCTTCATTCGGGTTATCGATGCCGGTAATACGGAAGCTATTACCCAAACGAGACTGAATGGTCGCAACGTTAATCACTTCTTCTTGCTTAGCCAGAATTGATTTGCCGCCCGCATCTTTCTTACCGCTGTCTTTGTATTCAACGAACAGGGTTGCCATCGGTTTACCGATGTTATCCTTCGTGAAGTTAGACATTGCGCTACCACCGGCGCTGTCGAGCGAGATATTAACCTGAGGGCGGTTAAATTCGTCTTGGCTCGAGGTAGAATCGGTAATATGGTCGCCGGTCAGGATGACGCGCTTATACATCACGATAGGACGCCCATCTCGTGTGTATTTAACTTCAGAATCGCCCGGTACACGTCCATTGGCAGCAGCGGTGCTGTCAGCATTCGAGTTCACCAAACGGAACTCCAAGGTCGCAGTTGCCCCCAGAATTTCTTTTGCACGTGCCGTATCTTGGATACCCGGCAACTCAACCACAATGCGATCTGAACCTTGGCGCTGAACAAGTGGCTCGGCAACACCTAGCTGGTTTACACGGTTACGTAGGATATTGATGTTCTGCTGAACAGCATATTCACGCGCTTCTTGCAGACGCTGATCGGTCATTACCGCTTTCAGACCATTATCGCCAACCTTGCTAAAGACGAGATTATTAAGGTAACGAGGCGATAGATAGCTGCTCGCTTTATCACGAGTTTCAGCATCACGGAATGTAATCAGAACACCATAGGAGGAGCCGTCAGTTTTACGGATCGTTGAGTATGGAATGCCCTTTTCACGCAAATCACTGCGCAGCATATCCATACTTTGCTCTTGCAATTTGCTCAGAGCAGTTTCCATATCAACCTGCATCAGGAAATGCACACCGCCGCGCAGATCCAGACCTAATTTCATCGGTTCTGCGCCAATGGCTTCTAACCATCTCGGCGTTGCCGGAGCAAGGTTCAATGCAATAACGTATTTGTCGCCCAGCATATCCATCAGCACTTCACGTGCCCGAAGCTGAACGTCAGTATCTTTGAAGCGTGCCAAAATGGCACCATTTTCCAGCGCAATAGACTTGCTGGCGATGTGCTGTTTTTCAAGCTCATCACGGACTTGGACCAGTGTTGTTTCACTGGCGGCGACACCGCGCGCGCCAGTGATCTGAACAGCCGGATCCTCGCCATAAAGGTTAGGAAGTGCGTAAAGCAGACCAACGGCAAGCGCCACGATCAGCATGATGTACTTCCACAAAGGATAACGGTTTAACACGGCAGTTCCCTTAGGGAAAATCAAAAATTACAGCGCTTTCATCGTACCTTTCGGCAGAACAGCGGTCACGAAATCACGTTTGATGATAACTTCGGTGGTATCGTTCAGAGCAATAGCAATGTAACCCGTCTCAGCAACTTTCGTTACGCGACCGATCAAACCACCGTTGGTCAGAACTTCATCACCCTTGCTGATGGCATCCATCAGTTTTTTATGTTCTTTTGCACGTTTCTGCTGTGGACGCAGGATCATGAAATAGAAAATCAGGCCGAACACTACCAGCATGATAACCAAAGAGTACGGGCTGCCCTGAGCCGGTGCCCCAGCAGATGCCACAGCGTCGGAAATGAATAAACTCATCTAAATATCCCTCATTATTAACTACAGATTGAATGCAACTACAAACAGCCAGAAACAAGCCATTCTAAAAGCCGGTAGGTATCACTCCTACCGGCCTAAATTTACTTAGCGCCCACTGGCGGAACAGGCTTACCCTGTCGGCCATAAAAATCGGCCACGAACTCGTCTAATTTACCGTCTTCAATGGCCTGACGTAAACCAGCCATCAAACGCTGATAATAGCGTAAGTTGTGAATCGTGTTTAAGCGAGCACCCAGAATTTCATTACAACGATCAAGATGATGCAAATAAGCACGGCTATAGTTGCGGCAGGTGTAGCAATCACACTCTGCATCCAGCGTTGTGACGTCATCTTTATATTGGGCGTTACGGATTTTTACAATACCGTTGGTCACAAACAAATGACCATTACGCGCATTTCGTGTTGGCATCACGCAGTCGAACATATCGATTCCACGGCGCACACCCTCCACCAAATCTTCCGGTTTACCTACGCCCATCAGGTAGCGAGGCTTATCTTCCGGAATTTGCGGACAAACATGTTCCAGAATACGGTGCATGTCTTCTTTTGGCTCGCCAACGGCCAAACCGCCCACAGCGTAACCATCAAAGCCGATATCTACCAGCCCTTTTAATGATACATCTCGTAAATCTTCGTAAACACCGCCCTGAATAATCCCGAACAGGGCGTTTTTATTGCCTAACTCATCAAAGCGTTGACGGCTACGTTTTGCCCAGCGCAGAGACATCTCCATTGAGCTCTTGGCGTAGTCCCAATCAGCAGGGTACGGTGTACACTCATCAAAGATCATAACGATATCAGAACCCAGATCGTACTGAATTTCCATCGATTTTTCAGGACTTAAGAAAATGGGTGAACCGTTGATCGGATGACGGAAGTGAACGCCTTCCTCTTTGATTTTACGCATTTTGCCTAGGCTAAATACCTGAAAACCACCTGAGTCGGTTAGGATAGGGCCTTTCCATTGCATGAAATCATGCAAATCACCGTGCAGTTTCATAATTTCCTGCCCAGGGCGTAGCCACAGGTGGAAAGTATTACCCAGCAGAATTTGTGCGCCAGTTTCTTTCACTTCTTCTGGCGTCATTCCTTTAACGGTACCGTAGGTTCCAACAGGCATAAACGCAGGTGTTTCAACCACGCCGCGATCGAAAATCAAACGACCACGACGAGCGCGACCATCTGTAGTATCTAATTCGTACTTCACTCAAAACCTCCAGCATCAGAAAAACAGTCTGATGTTGCATTCCTAATGGAAAGAAGCCCTATTCAACATACCCGTCAGAGCGGGAAGCCAAACATTATATGGGCAAAAATTGGCCCGTGCGCTGCGTCATATCAACAGTTGCACGGGCCACGAAATCACTCAGCAGAGACTTTTTCTTGCTCTGCCTGCTCACTACGGGTGATGAACATGGCATCCCCATAGCTGAAGAACCGATATTCCTTCGCCACCGCTTCGTGGTACGCATGCATAGTATTTTGATAACCCGCAAAGGCAGACACCAGCATGATCAGCGTAGATTCAGGCAAATGAAAGTTGGTTATCAGAGCATCAATCACCTGATAGTGATAGCCCGGATAGATAAAGATTTGCGTGTCATCAAAAAATGGCGCGATGAGTGCGTCTTTTGCCGCCGCTGCCGCACTTTCGATCGAGCGTACGGACGTTGTTCCTACCGCAATAACACGATTGCCACGTGCTTTACACGCCAGTACAGCATCAACCACATCCTGCGGCACTTCGGCATACTCAGAATGCATGGTGTGGTTTTCGATGGTATCAACACGCACTGGCTGGAAAGTTCCCGCGCCAACATGCAGTGTCACAAAGGCCATCTCAACCCCTTTAGCGCGTAGTTTTTCTAGCAACGGCTCATCAAAGTGCAGGCCTGCGGTCGGTGCAGCTACAGCGCCTGGACGCGAGCTATAGACCGTTTGATACAGTTCGCGGTCGGCATCTTCGTCAGGACGGTCGATATAAGGCGGTAATGGCATATGACCCGCCGCATTCAGGATCGTCAATACATCACGACCGTCGTCAAAGCGCAGTTCAAATAACGTGTCATGGCGTGCAACCATGGTGACGCGAATATCTTCGTTATCACCCAGCAACAGCTCAGCCCCTGGCTTAGGTGATTTCGAGGCGCGCACATGCGCTAATACGCGGGTATCATCCAACACGCGCTCGACCAACACTTCTAGCTTGCCACCGCTGGCTTTACGGCCAAACAGACGAGCGGGAATAACGCGAGTGTTATTGAAGATCAGCAGATCGCCTGCTTCGATTTTATCCAAAACATCAGTGAAAACGCCGTGCTCTAATTTTCCCGTTGGCCCGTCCAGCGATAACAAACGGCATGCGCTGCGCTCGGCTTGTGGATAGCGAGCAATAAGGTTATCGGGAAGTTCAAACGAAAAATCAGAAACACGCATGGTTAGTATTCACTCTATATATAGCAGACGTAGGAGCACGCAAAAAACAGGCCGCTTAGTCTAGAGCCGCAAGCGTTCGGCTGCAACTGTTAAGCGGTTAAGGATGTTATTAGTCTTCGTTAATAGGAATTAGTGACCATACAAAAAGCATGGATTAAACATCTACATTCTCATTTATAATGATTAAATGAACTTTCTCGCACACCTCCACCTTGCCTCATTGGCCAACAGCTCACTGTATGGCAATATTCTGGCCGACTTTGTCCGCGGTAATCCGCAAGGAAATTATTCAGATAAGGTTATCGACGGCATATTCATGCATCGCAGAGTTGATGTCATGACCGATCGCCTCCCGCAAGTCTTAGAGGCAAAACGCTTCTTCCGCGAAGAGTTTCGCCGCGTTGCCCCCATTACCCTTGATGTCGTATGGGATCATTTTCTCGCGCTGCACTGGCAAGAACTGGAGCCAGCAATCTCTCTGCAAGCGTTCGTCAACCGCGCTCAAATTGAAATTGTGCCAATGCTGCCAGATTCCCCTGAGCGTTTTCAGAACCTCAATGCCTATATGTGGCAAGAACGCTGGCTAGAACGCTACGCTGAACTGCCATTTATTGCCAAAGTGTTACAAGGAATGGCAAATCGCAGGCCGAAACTCGGTGCGCTGGCGGGCTCTTTTATCGACATCGAAAATAACTACACGCTTCTTGAACAAACATTTTGGCAGTTTTATCCGCAAATGATCGCCCAAGCAAAGGCAAAGACCCTATAAACACTGACGCTGTTAACAGTTAGTGCGTTTCCCTATTGCCCTTTTTTACAAAAGCGCTATGTTATATACCAATCTTTACTTTTACCCTTTTGCATTATTGATAGGTAAAAGCTATCTTATCAATCGGCGCTTTACGCTTTATTCACCAACGTATAATACGTATAGTGACTCCCGACCTAAGAATTTAATCATCCATCCAACATACAATTAACAGGAGTTAATATGGTCCTGGTTACTCGTCAAGCCCCTGACTTTACTGCCGCTGCCGTACTGGGCAACGGTGAAATCGTTGAAAACTTCAACTTCAAAGAATTTACTAAAGGCAAACCAGCGGTTGTCTTCTTCTGGCCAATGGACTTCACTTTCGTATGTCCTTCTGAGCTGATTGCTTTTGACCACCGTTACAAAGAATTCAAATCCCGTGGCGTTGAAGTTGTTGGCGTTTCAATGGACTCTGAATTCGTTCATAACGCATGGCGTAAAACCCCTGTCGACAATGGCGGCATCGGTGAAGTTCAGTACCCACTGGTTGCTGACATCAAACACGAAATCATGCAGGCATACGGCATTGAGCACCCAGAAGCAGGCGTTGCGCTGCGCGGTTCATTCCTGATCGACAAAGAAGGTGTGGTTCGCCACCAGGTTGTTAACGACCTGCCTCTGGGCCGTAACATCGATGAAATGCTGCGTATGGTTGATGCGCTGCAGTTCCACGAAGAGCACGGTGATGTTTGCCCAGCTCAGTGGGAAAAAGGCCAAGAAGGTATGGGCGCTTCTCCAGACGGCGTCGCTAAATACCTGTCTGAAAACGCTGCTAAACTGTAATTCAGTTAGCAATGTGAGAAAAGCGGCCAATTGGCCGCTTTTTTATTACCTAAAGATTGTATTAGGCTGCCGCCCATCGCCACACGGTTGCACTTTCGGAAGGCAAAGTCAGTTCGATATAATCGGCCTCTCGAACCAATTTCCCCTCACCGTTGGCTTTTTCCCAACTGCCAGCCGGAATGATTGGCGAATGAGGTAAAACACAGAGTCCTTCCCCCTCTCGTTGCAACGCAACGAGTAGTGTTTCATCTTCATACTGACGAACAAATACCAGCGTATCAGCGCGTGCATGAACCACCATGCATCCACCGCGCCGTAATGCGCTGCTTTGGTGTCTTAAGGTGGTCATCCGCTGAGTTAACGCCAATAAATCACCGTCCCAGCGTGATTCATCCCATGGGAATGGTTTGCGACAAAACGGATCGTTGCCGCCATCAAGGCCAATTTCATCACCATAATAGAGACACGGCACGCCAATCCAAGTGAAAAGCCAAACCAGCGCCATACGCATGCGCTGTGGCTTATCGGCCAATAACGTTAAAAAGCGTGCGGTATCATGGCTGTCTAGTTGATTGAACATAGCCAACTGTTGAGTGTGCGATAAGCCCGCTCGGTAGCCGTTCATCCACTCGGCACACTGCTGAGCATCAAGGTGGATCGGCTGATAAGCCACATCTACACCGGCTAAAAACGAACGCACCGGCAGGGCAAACCCCATATAATTCATTGCGCCATCTTCCACACCGGTTTGTAGCCAGCGCCGCGCATCACCAAAGTGCTCACCAAACACATAAGCCTGAGGGTTTTCATTTTTCACCGCGCGATACATCCCAGCAAGATGATGTAAATTACCCCGTGCAGTCCCTCCTTCCCCCAGCATATGTACCACATCAAGCCTCCAACCATCGATTTGATATGGCTCTCTCAGCCAGTGCCGCAGCACACTATCGTCCGCCTGATACACGCTATCCACCACCGCCTGACTCGAAAAATCGAGCTTAGGTAAGGTTGAGTTTCCTTTCCAATCAAGCACACGCCCATCGGCGGTAAACGTGAAACGCAGACGATGGGGGGAGGCAGGATCGTAAAATGCGCCTTCCGTTCTTTGCTGATAACGATCAAACCACGGATGAGTGTCACCCGTGTGATTAAACACGCCATCAAGGATCAGGCGCATGCCCAACTTTTGCGTTTCCTCACGTAGGCGCACTAAAGCATCATTACCGCCAAGATAGGGATCGACCTGATAATAATCCTCAGTGTCATATTTATGGTTGCTGGGGGCGGTAAAGATCGGATTAAGATACAGAGCCGTAACGCCAATTCCCTGTAGATAAGGTAAACGTTCAACAATACCGTCTAAATCACCACCGTAAAAAGTGGAAGAGGCGTTTTCTTCTGTTAACGGTTCGTCCCATTCTTTACGTATCACCTTGCGTTGCACCGCATAGTGATAGTAGCTGTCATTTTTTATCGTATGATCCTGCCCGCTTGCCGAGAAACGATCGGGGAAGATCTGATAAAAAACCTGATCGGCAACCCACTCCGGCGATTGAGTTGGGATCTCTATCGCAAATTGCTCCACCTGCGCAGGGGGAACGACGCTGAACCCCCGTGGCCCAAACCATTGCTGCCGGTCGTTCCAGAGAAATTTAAAACAGTAGCGACGCACGGCTTCACCAGCCAACAGCGTGAGATCCGCCTGATAGCAGGTAAAACTGCCCTGTTTTTCCGGCTGCATCGTCAGCAACCACTCCTCATTATCGGGCTCACATCTCAACATAACCTGCTGCGGTAGCTCATCGTCTCCCTGCACCAGAAGACGAATCTCAAGATGCTCCGCGTGATAACGTACATACGGTGGTACCGGTAGATGCCAGGCAAACAACATAAAATTATCTCCCACGAGTTATTAACGCTGAGCATGCCACGTTGCCGTTCTGCCTCACTCCTCTATAACTGTTTTTTGTAGGGATGAGCGGGGGGGAGGATAGCGATGATGATGTTTATATTGGTGCTTTGTTTCGCTTTTGGTTGACTGAAAACGCCAAGTCGTTAGCCTATGTCAGCTTATTGCGTCAAATTATTTGAAAGAAAAGGGAAGCTCAATGCACAACACACTGAGACGATGGCTAGAACAATATGGAATCGAGTTCACACATGTGACTTCGCTTATTCTTGTTATTGGCCTCATTATGGTGACCGCGGTCATCATTCATCTGCTTTTGCATCGGGTGCTACTTTCTCGCTTAGAAAAGCGCGGTCAACACAGCAAAATGCTATGGCTGAAAGTGATCACCCAGCATAAGCTTTTTCATCGCGTAGCCTTTACGTTACAAGGCGTTATCGTCAATATTCAAGCGGTGCTCTGGTTACATCCCGGCACTGACGCGGGCGATGCCCTGATTATCTGCGCACAAATGTGGGTGATGCTGTACGCACTGCTCTCATTCTTTTCACTGCTGGATACCCTGCTCGATCTCACGCGCAGCATGTCGATTGCAGAGCAATTGCCTTTACGCGGTATCTTCCAAAGCCTGAAACTGGTTGCAGCAATCATCATTGGTATTTTGATGATTTCACTGCTGATAGGACAGTCACCGCTGCTGCTAATTAGCGGCCTGGGTGCCATGGCTGCGGTGCTCATGCTCGTGTTTAAAGACCCAATTTTAGGTTTAGTTGCGGGCATTCAACTCTCAGCAAACAACATGCTTAAATTGGGTGACTGGCTGGAAATGGCCAAATATGGCGCGAACGGTACCGTTGTTGACGTTGGTCTGACGACGGTCAAAGTACGCAACTTTGACAATACCATCACCATGATCCCAACCTATGCGCTGGTCTCTGACTCTTTTATCAACTGGCGTGCCATGTCAGAGTCTGGTGGACGTCGAATCAAGCGCAGTTTGAATATTGATACCACCAGCGTTCACTTTATGTCAGATGAAGAACATCAGCGGCTGATGAAAAGTGCATTATTGGCACCTTATATCGATGCCAAAACCCAAGAGATCAAAACCTATAACAACGGGTTGCATGCCGATCTCAGCTCACCGCTAAACGGTCGACGGATGACAAATTTAGGCACCTTCCGTGCCTATCTGATTGCCTATCTAAATGCGCACCCGCAGATCCGCAAAGACATGACGCTCATGGTTCGTCAGCTTGCGCCAACGTCTGACGGCTTGCCTCTGGAAATCTACGCCTTCACCAATACAACGGTATGGGCGCTGTATGAAAGCATTCAGGCCGATATTTTTGATCACACCTTCGCGATTATTTCCGAGTTCGGGCTGCGCGTGCATCAAACCCCGACCGGCAATGACATGCGAGCAATAGGCCATACGCAGCTAAACTAAGATTCACACATCCCTTACCTTCAACTGACATTTCCTCACAGAATTGTTTCTGAAGGTAAGGGAACGATGTCAAACATGGCCAAAAATGTCTGCCCCCTTCCCTTCCAATCAAAACCTGTTATCAATAGCACTCCATTTATTCAAGTCAACGGAGGGGAAATTGTTCAGTACATTTTGCCTTAGTAAGCTAAGGGCACATCTGATGCCATTTTTGTCTGCGCTGATCCTGATGACAAGTCTGCACTCTGCCGACGTCGATATCAGTAAACTCGCCAGCCAAAATATTCAAAGCTACTCTCAACTCACTAGCGATTTACATGACGTTCGTGAAGCCCTAATTCTCAGCGTACGCGAGTCCCGACGAGAAGAGCGCGATGAAGAGCACCATGAAGTCGCAGCACCAACAACAAATGCCGAATCAGGTAGAAATCTCCGTTTAGGTTGATATGACTTCGACATCGGTTACGCCATAAAAAACGGAGCCATTTGGCTCCGTTTTTATTTAGGCAATATTCGGCTTAATTAGCGATGTGTTTTTCTTTGTCATGCGATGCTGCCTTAGCTGACTTCTTCACAAAACAATAGCCCGCCAGCAACACCACAACCCAAACCAGTCCAGCATAAAGCGATACGCGAGTATCTGGGAAATAGCCAATCAGACCAATAATAAACACGAGGAAAATAATACCGATAACCGAGGTGAATATTCCACCACGTAACGGGAACTCCAGCGCTTTAACCTGCTCTGCGCTTAGGCTGCGGCGGAACGCAATCTGAGAGAAAAGGATCATAATCCATACCCAGACGGTAGCAAACGTCGCCAGCGAAGCAATCACCAAGAAGACATTTTCAGGCATGATGTAGTTTAGATACACCGCAATCAGCAGGGCTAAAACCATCACCAATACCGTTACCCACGGAATACCACGACGTGAAACCTTAGAGAAAATCTTCGGAGCATGACCTTGCTGAGCCATACCATGCAGCATTCGCCCCACACCAAACACATCGCTATTAATCGCGGACAGCGATGCTGTAATCACCACGAAGTTCAAAATCCCGGCTGCTACGGTGATCCCCAAATGCTGGAACGTCAGCACAAACGGACTTCCCTGCGTACCCACCTGATTCCACGGGTAGATCGACATAATCACAAACAGCGTGCCCACATAGAACACAAGAATTCGCAGCGGCACCGAGTTGATGGCTTTAGGAATCGACACTTTTGGATTTTCAGCTTCACCCGCGGTGATACCGATAATTTCTATCCCGCCATAGGCAAACATCACCAACTGCAGTGAGAAGATCATCCCTATAAAGCCGTTACTGAAGAATCCGCCGTTGCTCCACAGGTTGTGGATCCCGGTAGGTTGGCCGCCGTTTCCAATTCCCCAGAAGATGATACCAATACCCGCTACAATCATGATGATGATAGTAGCGACCTTGAAGAAGGAGAACCAAAACTCAAGCTCGCCAAACACCTTCACGCTCATCAGATTAACCGCACCGATGATCAGCACAACGCTGAGCACCCAGATCCAATGCGGAACCGCGGGGAACCAGACGCTCATATAGATACCGAATGCGGTAACATCGGCAATCGCAACAATCAGAATTTCAAAGCAGTAGGTCCATCCGGTGATATAACCCGCCATTGGGCCCAGATAATCCTGCGCATAGCGAGAAAAAGAGCTGGCCTGAGGATTATTAACCGACATCTCACCAAGCGCACGCATGATGATAAAGGCGACAACGCCGCCGATCAGATAAGCCAGTAAAACACTCGGCCCCGCCATCTTGATGGCATCCGCGGAGCCATAAAACAGTCCAGTACCAATGGCAGAGCCTAACGCCATAAAGCGAATGTGACGCGTATTAAGCCCACGTTTCAGCTGGTTGGGTTGTTGTTGCATACAAAAATTACCCGTTAGTACCTGTCAAAAAAAACACGGGCGTTATACGCCCGTGCTGCAAATAAACTCATATTTTTTGATTATAAATGCACGGACTTCTGAATACACTATCTAAATATGTAATGAGTTCCGTCTGGAGCCATTTTTAGTTATGCACCGCGACGTTACGCGCGCCCATTGTGCGGTCATAAATGCCCATCACAACCAGAACCGCTAATGACGGTGGTAACCATGCGAGCCCTTGGCCTGCCAGCGGCAAATGCTCTGTCCATGCAGGCATATGGGAAGACAACGCAGAGCTTTTGAGCGCATCCAAGATACCAAATACCAAGCTAATCACCATTACCGGCGAGAAGACGCGTGGCGCCGAATTCCACCAGCGCAGGGTGAAACTCAACACCACCAGCACGATGCACGGTGGGTAAATCGCGGTCAGTACCGGAATGGAGATTTGAATCAAGTGGCTCAGGCCCAGATTCGATACCACCATTGAGAACAGACCCAGAATAAACACCAATGTACGGTAGCTAAATGGCAAATACTGCGCGAAGAATTCGGCACACGCACAGGTCAGGCCAACCGCCGTTACCATACAAGCAATGAAGATCAATGCGGCTAAGAACAGGCTACCGATACCACCGAAGGTATGCTGAACATAGGCGTGCAAAATCACCGCACCGTTTTGTGCATCTGGTACCAACTCACCGCTGCTCGAACCCAGTTTGAACAGGCTCAGGTAAACCAGCGTTAAGCCGATACCGGCGATCAGACCTGCCCAAATAGTATAACGCGTCAGCAAACGGCTATCGCTTACACCACGGGAACGCGCCGCGTTAACGATAACGATACCAAACACCATGGCACCAAGCGTATCCATTGTCAGATAGCCATTAACGAATCCGCTGGAGAATGGTACCTGCTGATAAATTTCAATCGCTGGAACATGAGAACCGGCAGGCCACAGAACAGCAGCGATACCCAGAACGGCCAGCGCAACAATTTTCAGCGGAGCGAGGATATGCCCAACGGTATCCAGCAATTTGCCCGGGTACAGAGAAATGCCGATCACTAAGGCAAAATACACCAAGCTATAAATCAGCAATGGCGCTGCGCCGTCACCGGTCAGAGGGGCAATACCCAGTTCGAAAGAAACGGTTGCCGTACGCGGAGTCGCAAACAACGGCCCCACGGCGAGGTAGCAAACAGTTGCCAGCAGCAAACCCGCCTTACGGCCAATTGGCGTACTCAGCGCATCGATACCACCGCCGACTTTCGCCAAAGCGACAACGGTGATAACAGGCAAACCTACTGCGGTGATAAGAAAACCGATAGCCGCAATCCAGACATGCTCGCCTGACTGCAACCCTACCATCGGAGGGAAGATGATATTACCTGCGCCAACAAACAGCGCGAAGGTCATGAATCCTAATGCCAGGATATCTTTGGAAGTTAAACGATGAGTCATAATGAGATGTCGTGCTGCCTTATAACAGTTTAAAGAGTTTCAATCGAATAGTGAGCCGCGGAGAAATATCCTTACAGATGAGAGGTATGCAGACAGAAGAAAATAGCGTTTTAGGACGATCGCTTTTTTCTACGTAACTTCATAATTCACATCAACACATAAACGTCGCTCTGCCTTGATTTCATAACCCTGACTTCCCCTGAGAAAAGCCATTGGTGTGGGTTACACCACCCGACAGATGATTACTGTATAAGTTATTAGCTGACGTTATATGGCGACTACATGGATAAGTAAACACGTTCTGGCAGGTAAAAGACAAGAGCTAAATTCACTTGCGGAATCATCATCCAGAGAAAGTTGGCAGACCAGTTAATGATTTGGCATTTTAAGAGTATCACCATACATAAATTGCCCCTTAGAGTGGTGTTCTCTGCGGATGATTGTTCAAAAAGTAATCCACATAAAGAATTTTACACTACCAACACAGAACGCAAAAAAAGAATATATATGGCCATTAAACCGTTAAACTCAGACCAATAAAATTAATACAAATCAAAAAGTTAATTTTTTAAGAAACAAAAATGGCCGTCAGAAAACACTGACGGCCATAAAACGTAGATTTCGTTGAGTTATGGTTTAACTTAGAGAGAAGCGAGAGGTTGCGGCTTTCCTAGCAGATAACCCTGAATATAATCAACACCCAGTGCTTTTAACTGAAACTTCTGTGCTTCATCTTCGACGTACTCTGCAACCACTGAAAGCTTTTTCAGACGCGCAATCTGGCACATTGCCGAGACAATCTGCTGATCGATTGGGCTATCGATCAATTCACGGACAAAGCTACCGTCAATTTTTAAGATATCCGCTTCGATATTCTTTAAACGATCATAACTGGCAAAACCAGTGCCGAAATCATCGATAGCAATTCGACATCCCATCTGACGAAGCTGCGATAGCGTTTTTGCCGTGAGCTCTTTAGGCTGTGTAATATTACTTTCTGTTATTTCGAGGATAATCTGGTAGGCCTCAACCTGATGCTGAGCCAATAAGCGGGAAATATCCTGCACCAACGTTGGTCTAGCCAGCGTTGAAGGGGTAAGGTTGATCGAGAAGCACGCAGCTGGAAGACGCTCACGGTTCAAATTAATAAATTCAAGTGCATGAGCCAGCACCCAGAAATCAACATCGTAATTCAGGCCAAATTCGGCCACGACTGGGAAGAAATCGTTGGGCATGATGATATTGCCATCTTCATCGAGCAGGCGAAGCAAAATTTCGTGATAACGGTCACCGCGAAACCCTTCAATTGGCTGAGCCATCAGCATAAACCGGTCTTTATCCAGCCCTTGCTGAATATGATGCAGCATCGCTACTTTGCTATGAATACCTTGCTGCAAACTCTGCGCATTGAGGTGAGTGGATTCCGCATTCCCCGTAATCAAAGAACGCTCAGCCATAGAGCTTAATTCACCAATCACGTTATAGATATGAGCAAACGGCTGGCGAACCGTGCAATAGCCAATACCATAGTGCAAACGCAACGGTAAACCATTCCACAATAAACGGAATAATTTCATTGCATCATTGAGGCTTTTTAGTGTTTCAGCCGCATTCCGGTTATTGAGGCGCAATACCAAATCATAACTCGGGAGCTGGTATACATCTTCGTCGGACGCCAGCACCTTTTTAATCATGCAGGCTAGCCGTTGCTTATATTCAAGCTTAAGCTGCATTCCATACGTGCGACAAAGCGTGTCAAGATTCGCTATACGCAGGAAACAAACAACCGAGCGTTCATGCTGCTGCAAATCATATTGTAGGCAACGAAGGTTAGGCAATTGAATCACGGGATCGATCATTGATGCCCGCTGAGTCTTTTCATATAGCCGACGCTGGCGCGTATTCACTGCTGCCATCAGAATAATCGTCAGCGTAAACATCACCATCATTGACATGATCAACGCAAGGCTATGAACCAAATTATTCCATTGCACAAAACCGTCATAGTTTAGAAGTAACGTGATCACCGAGGCTGACCACACCAAACTGGTGAGCTGATACCCATAGCGCATCGCGCCAAAGAGCATTAATGGCAGCAATAGGGTTAACGTATAGTCAGTATAAAAAATACTACCATCATCAGTAGCAGGAATAACCAGCACGGTTATCATCGCCACCAGCAGCAACAGCCAGATCTGAATCTCCCATGCAGTGACCCCTTTAGCGAGTTCCTTACGGCAGCGATTCACAATAACGCGCAGAAAACGCGGCTTAAAAACAACACGTAACAGGTAATAGCACGCAGGAACACCAGCGAGACAGGCAAGTACCAATGCTTGGTAGCCAATCAGTGTTCTAATGGAAAACGGAGCTGATGCGGCCATTTTTTCAACGGGTTCAAAAATGCCGAGAGCAACAATAATCTGAATCAGCATCACGAAGATAAGCGGCAAAACAACCACCATCCAAAACAGCCGCGGCAGCATGGTTTGCATGCGGCCAAAGCCACACGACCAACGCCGCCCAACGTGTTTCAGGAAACCGTACCAGCTAATACCCAGAGAAAGTATAAGCGCGGTGGCAACCAGCGCCCCCGGTAAATAGCCTATTTTATGAATATAAAGGCCGAAGGAAACAACGGCCAATGCTGGCATCACACGCCAGCTAAAAATCATTAACAGCGAAAGTGAAATCGCCATGGGTAAGAATAAAAGATAAACGACGCCATCACCCGTTACGAGATGGGGAGATGCAGAAAGGCTAAAGGGTAATAATACAAGGGTAAAAAGCAGGGGAATTCCCCACCAATAATTCAAACGATGCAGTAGATGTTGTAATTGGCTCATGGATTAGACTTCAATAGGTCCCGAGGTCACTCCTTGCTACATGTTCTAACACGGTCATTAAAGCAATTTATAAAATAGAGACCGATGAAAAAACAATGATAATGAAAAGTGGCTTCCTAATCACTCTTTTGAACTCAACCTTTGGAGTTCAGAACGTCAACCCAAGCCCATTGTATGGAAATACATCTGAGAGCGGCCTGAAATATTATGTAACGGTGCATTCTACCTTTTGATAATGATCAAAAAACACTAAATTCAATCATAAATTATGCTTAATCCAGATTTATCCTGTAAAACGCACTCAGCATTCATGACACCTAAAGGTTAAATATTGAACCAATGTTAAACCATCATTTAAAAAGCGACTAAAATGCTAGACGCTTTCAACATCGAAAATTACCCTATCAAACGTTAAGCAGCGTGATGAGATAACTCATTAATAGTATGAATTTTTTTTACCACACGATATCCTATGATTGACGCACGAGCCCGACTATGCCTAAATCAGAGGCTGATATCTCTAAAACGAGATGATTAGACAGCGATGAATATTCATAAATTAAAACGACGCACTAACGTCCACATGACCAAAATTGTATTGCTAATCAGCTTCTTTATTTTGATTGGCCGCTTAGTTTATGCTTCCTTTGGCGCGATATCCCATCATCAGGATAAAAAAGAAAACGCGACGCCAGCGCCAACGGAACAGTCTCAGCCTCTGCAAATGAATACCCCAGAATCACCGTCAACGGATAAAAAAGGGGCATAACCCTAGCCGGACAGCTACTATTTAAGAGTCCAGTTCCCACCTGCAGCTTAATAATTTATAAGAAAAAGGAATTACCTTTCCGATGCCCGTCATTGCAAAAAACAGTGTCAAACAGCGCGCAGAAGATCGCTTCCGCATCCTCCAGTTATTACTCAATAATAAATCGTTATCTGAAGGGATACTTGGCAAGCTTGAAGACCCCTCGCAGCTCAACAACCCCGAACTTCTCGACCAAACAGCTGAAATAAAATCGCTGGTGAATAAACTCCCTGCGCCCGACCTGGCGGATACGCTAGAAGCACTTCCCGCAGAAGAAAGACATGCATTATGGCGTTTGGTTGGAAAAGAAAAGCGCGGCAAAACGCTGGTTGAAGCCTCCGAAAGCGTCTGGGATAGCCTGATCGACGAAATGAGTGACAAAGAGTTACTCAAGGCCCTGCAATCACTCGATATTGATGAACAGGTTTATCTCGGACAATACCTCCCCCGCAATTTGATGGGGCGTCTCTTGACGTCCATGGAGCCTGAGCAACGCGCACAGGTTCGCGAAGTTATTCGCTACGGCAAGCATACCGTTGGCGCAATCATGGACTTCGAAATCATTACCGTGCGCCCTGATATTTCTCTCGCTACCGTGCAGCGCTTCTTACGTATGCGAGGAACCATTCCGCTTAACACGGATAAACTGTTTGTCACTGACCGCACTAATCGTCTGCTCGGTGAACTGTCTTTAACCACGGTCTTGCTGAATAAACCTGAGGCGCGGGTTAGTGAGGTCATGGACAAAGACCCTGCCACTTTTGATCCTGAAGATAATGACGAAGATGCAGCGCGCACCTTTGAGCGCGATGACTTACTCAGCGCTGCCGTTATTGATGGCAAAGGCAAGCTGATGGGACGCCTCACCATCGAAGATATCGTTGATGTGGTTTATGAAGAAAGCGACACTGACTTACGCCGTATGGGTGGTTTGAGCGCCGAAGAAGACGTTTTCGCTCCCGTAACAAAAGCGGTCAAAACCCGTTGGGCATGGCTGGCCATCAACCTATGTACGGCCTTTGTGGCTTCGCGCGTCATCGGCTTATTTGAGCACACTATTTCGCAGTTGGTGGCGCTTGCAGCGCTGATGCCAATAGTGGCGGGGATCGGCGGTAACACCGGAAATCAAACTATCACCATGATCGTTCGTGCCCTAGCCTTACAGCACATTCAAGCAGGGAATGTCTCATTCCTATTACTACGCGAGCTGGGTGTGGCGCTGATTAATGGTGTGGTTTGGGGCGGCATTATGGGCATTGTCACTTTTTTGCTTTACCACAATGCAGCGATGGGTGGCGTCATGACGCTGGCAATGGTGCTAAATTTACTCATGGCGGCGTTAATGGGTGTCATTATCCCGATGACCATGATGCGTTTTGGCCGTGATCCTGCCGTGGGTTCTAGTGTGCTTATTACCGCGATCACCGACACCGGCGGATTCTTTATTTTCCTTGGTTTGGCAACCCTATTCTTGCTTTAGCTTTTGTTTCAACATCTCGCCAGATTTTAAGCTAGCGCACACGTTATTCTGTTAACTTGTGTGCTACAGCTCAATACCGAATCAGAGATAAATCAAAATTCATTTGCTATGCTAATTAATGTTGCACAAGATGACATTTAGACTAATATTCGTGAAAATGTTAGCGCAAGAAATATCAGATAAATTAATATATTGAACGTGTCATTTACACGTCACTAAGGCAGGGGTATGGATGTCAGTTTAGATGTTGGCGATGAAAAAAAGCCCTACTTTATTGTGACCCTCACCATTTTCGCCGGTCTAATTTACCTGCTTGCCTGCTTCTGCATCACACTTACTCAGCACGACACCAATCTGGCTTCTCTGTGGTTCCCCACGGCGGCGACCATTGCCTTTTTATTCCACCATAGAAAGCATCAATGGCCTTTTATACTGATCGCGGCTCAGCTAGCGACCATGGCAGCCAACTGGACATTTTTCCCCATCAGTCTTTTTTCGATTCAGCTCGCCCTGATTAATCAGGTTCAAGCCGTGGTCTGCACCTTGCTGTTGAGCCGCTTCTTGAACCACAAATCGCCGATAAACGGCCTCTACACTTGGCTCCGATTCGTTATTTGCAGCGTGATACTTGCGCCGCTATTTAGCGCAATGTTAGCCGCCACCATTGTTTCGCTGCACGGGCTTGCGCCATTCAACCAGATCTTTGGCGTCTGGTTTATGTCAGAATCAATCAGCGTGATGGCACTCACGCCGGTGGGCCTTCTTTATTATCGTGGTTTTTGGCGTAAGAGCCTGAATGAGCGAACGCTGACAGAAAGCATCATGATCATAGCGATTGCGATGGTTTCCTGCTTTTATGCCATGCAGTACCTGCCCTTCCCCTTCACTTTCGCCATTATTCCCATGCTTTGGGCCGCGATTCGCTTACCGCTGCTACAGGCTTTCACCAGTTTTTTATGTGTGATTATCCTGCTGGCAATCATGATGGCCTATCACGTAGTCGATATACGTTCGGCCTACCCTTCAGTGAATGATGTACTGGTTTATACCCCGCTTCTCCTAGTGCTATTGCCCGTTAACTCGGTTGCTGTACTGATGCACGCATTCCGCTTAGAGCGCGACCACATCGAAGAAAGCGAAACTCGTTTTCGCAACGTTATTGAATTTTCAGCCATCGGTACCGCGTTGGTTGCTCTTGATGGCCGCTGGATCCAGGTAAACCCTGCGCTTTGCCAGATGCTGGGCTATCCTGCTCGCACGCTAACCGACATGACGTTTCAAGACATCACGCACCGTGACGATTTGGAGTCCGATCTCAGCCAGCTAAGCGCTTTAGTTGAAGGCAAAATCAGCAGCTACAGCATGGAAAAACGCTACTTACACAGTTCAGGCACCAGCATTTGGACTCTGCTCAGCGTCTCCTTAATTCGCGACCCGCAAGGCGAACCGCTGTATTTTGTATCGCAAATCAAAGACATCAGCGAAATAAAGAATAACGAAAGATACAAACAACAGCTTTTAGACAAACTGCATGAAGAAAAAGAGCGTCTGCATATCACCTTAACGTCGATCGGCGATGCGGTAATCAGTACCGATAGCTTGATGCGCGTGACGTTTATGAACCCTGTGGCAGAAAAGATGACCGGCTGGACACAAGAGGAAGCGCTCGGTTTGCCTATCGACAATATCGTACATTTATACGACGGCATTGATGGTGACAGCGTCTACCCGCTACGTACCGATGAGAATAGTCATACCAGACGTGCCGAAGATCGTCTGATCCTCAAAAATTTGCAAGGCGCACATTTCGATGTGCAGAGTAGGGTCTCCGAGCTCACCGCCATTAACGGAAACTTAATGGGCTATGTGCTGGTGTTCCAAGATGTCAGCGAATCCCGAGAACTGCTACGCAAACTCTCTTATAGCGCATTGCATGACCCTCTTACAGGGCTCCCGAATCGAGTGAGCTTTGAACAGGCGCTTAAACGGGCCCTCCGTCAGGCCGTGGAGGAAGAACGCACCCATGCGCTGATATTCCTCGATCTTGATCGGTTTAAAGCCGTCAACGACAGCGCTGGCCATGCCGCGGGCGATGCCCTATTGCAAAAAATCAGCCAACTCATGCATTCAAATATCCGTACTCAGGATATATTGGCTCGTCTGGGCGGCGATGAATTTGCCTTTATCCTCATCGATTGCGAAGCAGACAAAGCCAAAGAGATCATTACACGCGTCATCAATCAGATAAATGACTACATCTTTGAATGGGAAGGAAAACTTCATCGCGTTGGGGCTAGCGCAGGCATGACGCTTATCAACATAGGCAATGCACTAGCTGTCGATTTGATGAATCAGGCCGATATTGCGTGTTACACCGCGAAGCACAGCGGACGTGGCAAATTGATGAGCTATGAACCCAAACACAAGCAGCACATAAACTATGGCAAAGGGTTGCTTAGCGCAGAAGAAATTGATGATATTTTGACTCAAAACCGCATCAACATTCAGGCCCAGGGGATTGCTCCGCCGAAAACGCCCCAGTCGATTGCTTTTTATAATCTCGAACTTATTCCTCATAGCACCGCGGGCATCAACATTTTACCTGAGCTATTTCAGGAGTCCTGCTTCCAAAACCATCGTAGAGAAGAGATCGATCGCTGGATGCTGCGTGAAGTGCTTGAGAACCAAGCACAAGCATTAAAAAGCAAAGGAATCAGCATAGCTATCCCTGTTGCCACCAGCAGCCTGTGCAACCCAACATTTACCACACAAATGTTTGAGATGATTCAAGCTTCACAGCTTCCTCCTACTCGATTGCTGATTAGAATACCTGAAAGCGCTCTCAACGAAGATTACGCACATGCACAGCCAGCTCTCAATACGCTCACTGAGTTGGGCTGTCGCTTGATCGTTGAAGACTTTGGTCGCAATCTCAGCGTGACTGAACGTTTGCAGTCAGTCAAAATCGAATATGTCATGATCACACCAACGCTTATCACCAACGTACATTGCAACCAAATGGATGAAGTTCTGGTTTCGATCATCCACGGAAATGCATGGCGACACGGCGCACAGACTATCGCAGGACCTGCAGATATACAGGCCTCCTTGCTTACCCTCGATAGCATCAAAATCGACTTAACATTTGGCAATATGATTCAAGAAGTTAAACCGCTTTCGTCCGTTCTCCAGGGCGGATATTTCGGCATTAACTAAAGCGGAATATCGGCGCCCTCTCGCTTCAAAAGCCAGGCTTTCCTATCAATGCCGCCCGCATAACCGGTCAATTTCCCCGAAGATCCAATCACCCGATGGCACGGGATCACGACCGACCACGGATTATGACCGATCGCCTGAGCAACGGCCCGCACGCCCTTAGGGTTACCCACTTTCAGAGCCACAGCCATATAGGTACAGGTTTCGCCGCACGGAATCTCACTCAGCGCCTGCCATACAGCCTGTTGGAATGGCGTGCCACGCACCGCTAGCGGGAAATCAAAGCCATCGTTTTCACCGGAAAAATAAGCCTGTAGCTGCTGACGTGCACGTTCAAGCACGGGATGATTATTGAGTTCCTGATGCTGACGAAAATCAGGCAGATATTTTTGCCCGTCAAAATAGACGCCATGTACAAAGCTATCATCAAACAAGATAAACATCTGGCCCTGAGGCGTTTTAAACTGGCTGTAATTCATCAACATGTCTCCATTGTCCAAGCGTCGTTATGCCAAAGATGTAAATTGGCATAGGCCCGCCATGGCCGCCATCGTTCGGCATATTTCACAATTTTACTCGGCGTCATCTGCGGGAAACGCTGTTTAATCAGATAATCGCCCTGCAAGAAAGCATCTGGCCAGCTCCATGCGCGCATCGCAATATAGGTGGCGGTCCAACTGCCGATCCCCGGAATAGCTGTGATAGCAGCAATACTCCCTTCAATATCCAGAACATCTTCTAAGATCAGACGTCCCTCGCTCACCTCGTGCGCCAAACGCACAATACTAGCAGCACGTTTAAGCGGGATGCCGATGGTTTTCAGCTCTTCCGCAGAAAGCGCAGCCAACCGATTAGCATTAGGGAATATGGCATTCAAACCTTCTAACGGCGTTTCGACGAAATCCCCCCACCGCTCAGCAATCGCCGAAGCAAATTTCGCCGCCATTTTTACACTCACTACCTGCCCTAAAATAGCGCGTACCGACTGTTCAAACGCATTCATGCACCCCGGCAAACGCAACCCTGGATTGTGCATGGCAAGCTTGCCTAAGCCTTCAGCAATAGCCTGTGGGTCCGCATCTAAATCTAACAATTGACGAACTCGGCGCAGCACTTCTGGCGCATGGGCCGTTAAAGAACTCGAAATCTGTACGTTAACCCGACATCGCGACTCATCAGGATGCAAAGCAATCCATCCCGAATCCTGCCCCACGCGCAACGTGCGCTGATACTCTCCTTCCACCGTCACCTTATCTACACCCGCCACACAACGTGTCTGCAAAAACCCTAGCATCCAGCCCCAATCATAAGGAGGACGATAGCTGACCGACAGCATGAGACCTTCTTCTTGTTTCGCCTTATTGGCGCGCAAAGAGCTGGGCGTCATTCGATACCTCGCACTAAATAGTTCATTGAAACGACGCAGGCTGCCAAACCCCGCGCTAAATGCGACTTCTTCTAGTGGCAACTGGCTATCCATTAAAAGCCGTTTAGCCTGTAGCAAGCGATAAGACTGTGCATACTCAATCGGGGAAGCACCAAAATGCTCGGCGAAAACCCGTCGTAGCTGGCGATCCGAAATACCGAGACGCGACGCTAACGCTTCACAACTGTGCTGCGTTAAATAGCCCTGCTCAATCAACTGAACCGCAACCTGTATGTAGCGATTAGAGAGATCGACGATAGATAGCCCAGGGGCAAGCTCTGGGCGACACTTTAAACAAGGACGATAACCATCACGTTCAGCTGCCGCCGCGCTCGGATAAAAATGACAGTTCTCCGCTTTCGGCGTGCGCGCCCCACATACCGTACGGCAATATATTTTTGTTGATGAAACGCCAACAAAAATACGCCCATCAAATTTGGGATCGCGTGCTTTTAATGCGGCATACCAGATTTCATGATTACCGTTCATATTTTCCCCCGCTTCTTCTGTATACAGCTTATCTTTAATTATCCGTCCTGACTCGCGGAAATCGGACATTGATATCACAACAAAATTGGCATCAGCATGCGCTTAAAAAGGAATGACGGGAGGAGTTCATTGATGAAAACGGCACAATAGAGTAAAGTCGCCGCCCTTCATGGCATGGGGAACGCAGGAGAACATATGTTTATTGGATTTGATTACGGTACCGCAAACTGCTCCGTCGCAGTCATGCAAGGTAACCAACCTGAATTACTACCGCTTGAGCAGGACTCTCCGTATCTGCCCTCAATGTTGTGTGCGCCCACGCGTGAAGCAGTAAGCGAATGCTTACATCGCCATTGGCAAGTGCCCACTGGCAGCGATGAAAATCAGCAATTGCTGCGCCGTGCAATAAATTTTAATCGGGAAGAGGATATTCCCGTCACCGCAGACAGCCTACAGTTTGGCTTAAAGGCGCTAAGCCTGTATGTAGAAGATCCTGAAGAGGTCTACTTCGTCAAATCACCAAAGTCATTCTTGGGTGCCAACGGCTTAAAACCTCAGCAAATCGCGATGTTTGAGGATTTGGTGTGCGCTATGATGTTCCACATCAAGCGTCAGGCAGAAAGCACGCTGAATCAATCAATTACCCAAGCGGTTATTGGACGCCCGGTCAACTTTCAAGGTACCGGCGGCGAAGACGCCAACGCGCAGGCGCAAGGTATTCTTGACCGTGCCGCACACCGCGCAGGTTTTCAGGATGTGACTTTTCAATTTGAGCCGGTTGCCGCGGGGCTAGATTTTGAAGCAACGCTGAATGAAGAGAAAAAAGTGCTGGTCGTTGATATCGGCGGGGGTACAACCGACTGCTCTGTGCTGCTGATGGGGCCACAGTGGCGCGATCGTACCGATCGTCATGAGAGCCTGCTTGGGCACAGTGGCTGCCGCGTGGGCGGTAACGACTTGGATATCATGCTGGCCTTTAAACAGCTAATGCCGCTGTTGGGCGCGGGCGGCGTCACCGAAAAAGGCACCGCACTACCGGCCTTACCTTACTGGAATGCGGTCGCCACCAACGACGTTCCCGCACAAAGCGATTTTTACAGCACAGCAAATGGCCGCATGTTACGCGATCTGATCCGTGATGCCGCTGAGCCTAACAAGGTTGAACTTCTGCTGAAAGTTTACCAGCAGCGTTTAAGCTACCGCTTAGTACGTAGCGCGGAAGAGAGCAAAATTGCGCTTTCTCATCAGGATAGCATCAGCACGACGCTGGATTTCATCGCCAACGGTTTGGTACAGCACCTCAACGTTCATGAATTAGCCGAAGCTATCACTCAGCCTCTCGAACGCATTCAGGAACAGGTTAGCAGTGCCTTGACCGTCAGCAACATTACGCCTGATGTCATCTATCTAACCGGAGGAAGTGCTCGCTCACCTCTGATTCGTGATGCGTTGGCGCGTCAGCTACCGGGGATCCCTATCGTCGGCGGCAATGATTTCGGCTCGGTCACAGCCGGCCTAGCACGCTGGGCGCAGCGCATTTATCGCTAAGCGTAAGTAAATACCAACTTACTCATGAAATATGGCACCTATTGAACATCATCTGTAGGTGCCACGTTTTTTGTCTGCTGTGCAGCGGCGTCAAGGCGCTCAGTCAAACGGCGAATCGCTTCCGTGAGTGCCTGAATCTCTTTCTCTTTCAACAAATCGATTTTTTCATGCAACAACTCGATTTCTAGCTCAGCTTTCACGTTAATCTCAAAATCATTTTCCGCCCTTTTTCTATCCATATCACTTTGCCGCGTTTGGCTCATCATAATGGCGGGTGCCGTATAGGCTGCCTGAAATGAAAGCAGCAAATTCAAGAGGATAAATGGGTAGGGATCCCACGCATTATGGCCAAACCATGCATTACCAACCATCCAGCACGCTAGCAAAATGCTTTGGATAATGATAAACCGCCACGAACCAATCACGCTGGTAACGCCATCGGCCATACGTTGGCCTAGCGTTAGAGTAGGCACCGATGCACCTGCTACATTCGCGACCTTTTTCTGATTCAGGAACTTCTCTCGACGTAAACGACGTGATTCACGTAGCTTTTGTAGTAATGAGTTATCGTTAATATTCATGGAGTTTCTCTGTATCAAACATCAGTAGCTTTCATCGTAGAGCAATTGAACCGATGACAGGATACTCCCACTTTGGCAACGACATCTGAATTCGTCAAACATGAGTCCGCAAAGTCGATAAAAAAAGACAAATCAGGCATCTATTCTCATTTGCGTTACATGATTCAAATCACGAATTAAGATTGAAATTTAGTTCTTCAGTGAATGATTAAGGGCAAAATCGGTTGTGAATTTGTTAGCTTTTTGGGCATGTTTTTTGCCGGAGCTAAATAAAACGAAAAAATAGCACGAAAAGCAAAAAAGAAAGGCCTCAAGTACGCTTAGACATCTTGTCAGATTGCCCCCCGTGGGGCAAAATACGCGCCCTGCAAATGGCCGATGTATAAAATGACATCGGTTATTTTTTTGCATCAGGTAATGAGTTTTATAACTGAGGCCGGCTTAAAACCGGACATGATAATCGCTATTAAGCGGCACATTTAGCCGCGCTACTACTGAGGAAACTTAGATGGGGCAATCATTCGCTTTCGCGCCGGGATTCACTGGCATGCGCTGCAGCAGCAGCGACTACGGGGCTGGAGCTTCTTTCTCCGCTCGTGCTTCTTTTACATCTCCCCTGTCCGAATATTATTCAATTTTTAGTAGTCTCTTCACACGAAGTTTTCCTGTGATCTCTCCGCTTTGCGCAACATCGAACCAAAAAGTCGAGAGCATGGGAGGACTGCGTCATGGCGATTAATACCGCACCTCAAAAACGTGTCGAACTCCGTAAAACATTGACGCTTGTACAAGTCGTCATGATGGGGTTGGCCTATCTGCAGCCGATGACCATTTTTGATACCTTTGGTATCGTTAGCGGTCTCACCGATGGCCACGTTGCTACATCTTATGCTATTGCTCTGATTGCAGTGCTGTTCACTGCGGTTAGTTACGGAAAGCTGGTTAAGCGCTTCCCGTCAGCTGGCTCAGCCTATACTTACGCGCAGAAGGCGATTAGCCCGCACGTCGGTTTTATGGTGGGTTGGTCTTCTCTGCTTGATTATCTGTTCATGCCGATGATCAACATTTTGCTGGCTAAAATTTACCTTGAAGCGATTTTCCCAGGCGTACCGTCTTGGATCTTTGTGGGTGGTTTAGTCACGCTGATGACCCTGTTTAACCTACGAGGCATTAACCTCGTTGCAAACTTGAACTCCATCATTGTGGTGATTCAGGTTGCTATCATGGTTATCTTCTTGGGTCTGGTTATCCACGGTATTTACGGTGGTGAAGGTGCCGGTACGCTTATCAGCAGCCGTCCATTCATCTCTGAAAACGCGCATGTGGTGCCAATGATAACCGGGGCGACGATACTCTGCTTCTCGTTCTTGGGCTTTGACGGTATCAGTTCATTGTCCGAAGAAACGCCAGATGCAGGGCGCGTTATCCCGAAAGCGATTTTCCTGACTGCGCTGATTGGCGGTGTGATCTTTATCGTGGTGTCGTACTTCTTGCAGTTGTACTTCCCAGATATTTCACGCTTCGCTAATCCAGATGCATCACAGCCAGAAATCATGCTGTTTGTCGCAGGCAAGTTCTTCCAGTCCATCATTCTGGTGTTCTCCTGCGTCACCGTGCTGGCTTCAGGTATGGCTGCACACGCCGGTGTTTCTCGCCTGATGTACGTTATGGGCCGCGATGGCGTGTTCCCTGAGCGTCTGTTCGGATACATTCATCCGAAATGGCGTACCCCGGCATTCAACGTGCTGTTGGTCGGTTGCATTGCCTTGTCAGCAGTATCGTTTGATCTGGTGACGGCTACGGCGCTGATTAACTTTGGTGCTCTGGTGGCGTTTACTTTCGTGAACCTGTCAGTTATCTCTCAGTTCTACATTCGTGAAAAACGTAATCGTACGCTGAAAGACAACATCAACTATCTGCTGCTGCCGGTATTAGGTGCCGCAACCGTTGGTGTACTGTGGGTGAACTTGGAAGAGAGCTCTATGACGTTAGGCCTGATTTGGGGCGCTATCGGTCTGGGTTACTTAACCTTCCTGACTCGCCGCTTCCGTCAGCCGCCTCCGCAGTATGACGCTGAAGTCGCTCAGTAAAAACTCAACCTGATAAACTAAAAAGCCCGTTCACTGAACGGGCTTTTTTATATCTCTCTGCCAACGAGTAAATACGCCTACAGACGCTTACTCATGCGCGCATTTTCAAGCTGCTGTCCGCCCACCTCAACGTTTTGGCGATAAACCACCTCAAAACCATAGCGCGTAAAGAAAGGCTGAGCCGTCAGACTGACATAGGCATAAATTTCAGGAAGATTGCGCGTCTGTGCTCGTTGTAGGATTTCATCCATCATCACTCGAGCGATGCCCTGATGCGCAAATGCAGCCGCCACATAGAAATGATCGATTAACCCATCTGGCTGCAAATCGAAATATCCAGCGATCTCACCGTCGACTAAGGTTACGGTTGGTTGGATACGTTCGAGCACCTGTAGCCAATATTTAGGATCCGCGCTAGCCTGAATCCATGCCGTACGCTGAGCGAGGTTATATTCACCCACGGTGAGTTGAGAAACCGCAGACTCATACACTAGCCGCAAAGAAAGCGCATCAGAATGATCAAACAGGCGAAATTGAATCTGCGGCATTAGACTAGGCCTTGGTAGCCAGCATAACGCTGGAGGCTTTAATCAATGCAATTACGCGACTGCCAGCGCTTAGCGCCATTTCCTCTGCGCTTTCGTTGGTAATAACGGAAGTCAATTCAATGCCCTGATCGGTTTTCACATGCACCGTTGAGTTCACCGCACCTTTAAGAAAAGCACTCACTTCACCGGCGAATTGGTTGCGAGCAGAAAATACTAAACCACAATCTTCTGAAGCTAAAATAACCCAAGGTGCTTTGATTAACGCGACGGCTTCTTTGCCTGTAGTTAGGCCCATAGCTTGTTTGCTCGCATGAGTAACAACTGCTACGATTTTCGCGCCACCGTTTAAGGTCAATTCAACCTCGTCATTAACGGCTCCATCCGCGACTGCTGAAATGACGCCACTTAATTGGTTGCGTGCTGAAACAGACATTTTGCTCTCCTTGATTAAACAAACTGCATTGAAGAAATAATGGTTTAGACTCTATAAATTACGTAACATCAAGGAGCTAGGTCATGAGTTCACATTGATGTTGCTTGAAATAAACGAATCTACATCAGTCTTTAATACTAACAGAAGTTAATCGTAACAACAGAGACCAACCCGATCTATTCAGCCTGTCGCTTCAGCACCGAAGAAAACTTCGTCTGCGCGGCGTGAGCGTTCATAGCCGGAATAATAATATTCCTGTAAACCCCGATCTTCACTGCCGTGGAAAAAATCAGCAATAGCATCCCGCTCCAGCCCGTAGTCACGCGCTAGCTCACCCGCTCGGCAAGCAGCCATGTAACGGTTATCCACCCGCTTGCCAAAGCTGTGCGCAAATCCACAAACAAAACCACGCCGATAATCGAAGCAGTGCTGGCTCATCTCATTGGCCGATTTAGGTTCATAGGCCCTTACTCCATCCATCACACCTTCGCCAAAATGATTTTTCACATCATCCTCCACGACTCTTTCACCATGAGAGATAACCTCAATAAATTGCTATTATTGAGCAAATAGCAATCGTTATATAAAACATTATACAACGATTATATAAATAAAAGGTATACCCTTCGCGAGGTAGGCTAAAGACAAGTCTGAGAATCAAATGGGGAGTAATTCAAGTGTATGACGATCATCGTTCAACCGAGTATAATCACGCGCTTGATTCGAGAACCGCATCATAACGCTATTCTGTAATCACAATATTCTGTTATTACTCAATTTTGTCACGACTATATAGGGGAAGAAAATGGCTGATGAGTTTGACAACGCCAGTGCACTGGAAGAATTAGAGCGTGACCTCGCTCTTGCGAACCGCCAAAAGACACAAATGCCATTTACCGGTATGTGCTATAACTGCCACGAAAAAATTGAAAGTGGCAACTTTTGTGACAAAGACTGCTGTGAAGACTGGCAGAAAGCACAATGGGCTAAGTCACAACGGCAGCGTTAATATTTTGGTTAATATCAAAAATATAACATACAATTTTACTAAACTAACGGGAAGGTCAGAGATGTCATCAACGCCAGCCGAAGTGTGTTATCACGTCAATAAGACGATCACTGTTGAACAGTTTTCACAATTGTTGTCAGAAACAACACTGGGCCCACGACGCCCGTTAGATAACCCAGAATGTTTGGCAGGGATGTTAGAACATTCAGATATCTTAGTCACTGCATGGGCTGGTGAGC
The DNA here is from genome assembly GCF_002355555.1 of Hafnia sp. CBA7124. Taxonomy (NCBI): domain Bacteria; kingdom Pseudomonadati; phylum Pseudomonadota; class Gammaproteobacteria; order Enterobacterales; family Hafniaceae; genus Hafnia; species Hafnia sp. CBA7124. The sequence goes on from NZ_AP017469.1 coordinate 3,388,739, forward strand.
GCCTGATTGGCATCGCTCGTTCAGTGACGGATTTCAACTACTGCTGCTACTTATCCGATCTCGCGGTATCAGAGTCGGTTCAAAAGAGCGGCGTAGGTAAAGCATTAATACAGATGACGTGTCGCCAGCTGAAACCTAGCTGCAAAGTTATTCTGCTGGCAGCACCACTCGCACAGGAATATTACCCACGCTTGGGTTTTGATCAACATCCAAGTGCCTGGACCTGTACCGCCGAAAGTCTCATCTAATTTCCCGCCAAACCCTATTTCAATCACAAATTCATTATAAACATCTGCTCTGTGAATGATTTGTGATTGAAAACTGATCGCGCTCAATACTCGGTTTTTCCTGATTGTTAATCTATTATTTCGGATTTTTAATTGATTGACGCTTATGGAAAAGCATGATGCTTGAGCAATACCTGAATATTTTTTTTCGCGCTGTTTTTGTCGAAAACATGGCTCTAAATTTCTTTTTAGGCATGTGTACGTTTTTGGCTGTTTCAAAAAAAATCGAAACGGCATTTGGGCTTGGACTCACCGTCACCGTATTATTAGCCGTTGCTACACCGCTAAATAATCTCATCTATAACTATCTACTCAAAGACGGCGCTTTAATTGAAGGCCTTGATTTAAGCTTCCTCGACTTTATTACCTTTATCGGCGTTCTTGCCGCACTGGTGCAAATATTAGAAATGATATTGGATCGTTTCTTACCTGCGCTACACCACTCGCTGGGTGTATTTCTACCGCTTTTAACCATTCACTGCGCAATTTTTGGCGCAACCATATTTATGGTTCAGCGTGAATATAACTTCACCGAGTCATTTGTATATGGCACCGGGTGTGGGCTTGGCTGGCTACTTGCGATTGTCGCGATGGCAGGTCTGCGAGAAAAAATGAAGTACTCAAATATCCCCGAAGGGATGCGCGGATTAGGCGCAGTGTTTTGCACGGCAGGCTTGATGTCACTGGGATTTATGTCTTTTGCTGGTATCAATCTTTAAGCTATCTGGAAACTCAATTAGCCATAAGTGCGAAACGACACATCAATTGTACAGGAATGCGTCATTTGTATGACTTATCGAGCATAATGTGAGCAGCATCACAATGAAACACCGTTTTGAAGTATAAAAAGGATCTATACCAATTCATATTTCAAGGCAAAGCTCATGACTACGACTGTAAAAAATTATATCTCAGACAATAAATCAACTATCGACACTCTTGTTCTACGCTTTTGCTGGGGCGTAGCAGCGCTCGGTGTTGTCGCCTGTGTGTTGCTAACCAAAATGTATTGGTAAATGAATTCCTAGATTTTACTCTTAGCCAAAAAAATCCCCAAGTGAGGGGATTTTTTTGCTGCATTAAGCTAACAATATTTTCTGTAGCTCGTTTAACGAGCTCACTTGATAGCTTGGCGAAATACCGTCCGGCAAAGCTGCACCGGTCGTATTCAGCCAGCAGGTATCAATGCCTGCATTGATACCGCCCAAGATATCTGAGTGAGGGTTATCACCCACCATCAAAATTCGTTCTTTTGGCGGATAATTCATCTGTGAGAACGCATATTCAAAGATCCCAACGTCTGGCTTCGCAATCCCCACTTGCTCAGAGATCACCAGTGCAGAGAATGCATCCTTCATCCCAGTTCGCTCTAAGCGCACCGTTTGCAGTTGGGTAAAACCATTAGTAATAATCCCCATATTGGCCTTACCGCTCAGCGCATTCACTAGCTCTCTGGCACCTGGCAATACATCACAGATATCAGCCATCGCCTGTAAAAATGCGTTATTGATTTGGCATGCTGTTACGCCTAAGCGCTGAGCCCAAAGCTCGAAACGCGTGATCTGTAGCTGTTGTGCGTTAATACGGCCATCTTGATAATCCACCCACAGTGGCTGATTAACCGCCTGATACTCTGCATAATCCTGATCGGTAAAATCAACGTTAAAACGAGAGAACATCAGCTTTAAACCTTGAAAAGCATCAAACCGGAACAACGTCTCATCAGCATCAAAAAGAACCCAACTGTATTTCATGGTACTCGCCTCTCTCGTCATTTTTCTTTTCGCTAACTAAACACTGAAAATATCAGGCTTAAAATTCGGGGCTTAGAATAGCGTAAACCCCGAACATTCGCTTAATAAATGGTTCGGGGTTTAGTGTTTAATTAAACTAATTTATGGGTTAATTAGGCGTAGAGAGAAGTATCTCCAACAGGCCGTGTTTTAAATCGGCGATGCAGCCATAAATATTGTTCTGGCGCGCGCAAAATTTCTTTCTCAATCACGCTATTAATAAATTCAGCGGCTGCTTGTTCATTATCGTAAGGATAATCTTTCAGACCGGGCTGAATAATAAGGTGATAGCCGCTACCATCTGGCTTACGAATCAACACCGTTGTCAGCAGAATAGGCTTAGCGAGTTTAGCGATAGTAAAGGTGCCGTTTGTGGTTGCCGCTTTTTTGACAGCGAAGAATGGAGCAAACGAACTTCCCTTCGGTCCGAAATCTTGGTCTGGAGCAAACCACACAGCCTCACCGGCTTTAAGGGCATGAACCATACCGCGCAGGTTACGACGATCAATCATCGCTTTATTAGAGCGAGAGCGCCCGCGAGTTTGAACATACTCCATCACTTTATTATTGTGCTTGCGGTACATCGCCATCATAGGACGACACAGCCCCATCACGCGCCCGCCCAGCTCCAGCGACATAAAGTGTACGCCAATCACCATCACGCCACGGTTTTCCGCTAGGGCCGCATTGAGGTTCTCAATCCCACTCACATCAAACCACTTCTTGATACGCGCATCAGACCAAAACCATGCCATACCGGTTTCTAACAGCCCGATACCTAAAGACGTAAAATTATCCGTTACGCGAGCATCAAGCTCTTCAGGTGACAAATCAGGGAAGCACAGCTCGAGGTTACGTCGTGCAATTGTGACACGGCGTTTCAGGAAACGTTTGGAGATACGGCCCATCGCTCCGCCAAGACGGCGAATGACAGGGTAAGGTAATTGGACCAATAAATATAACAAGCCTAAACCGAACCACAGCGACCAATGGCGCGGGTGCAGTAAGCTTGTTGAAAAACCTGAGTGTTTCACAATAGACCTTCTTTCTTTATACATAGCAGTTTGCGTATCGCATAAAGAAGAATTTATCTATAGCGGTACATATAATCTTTGACTCACTGCGTTTGATTAAGTTGCAGCAAAAATAAAACTTAATGAATTTTATTTTATTCGCACAGCAGATTTATCTTATCTGTCTTAATTTTCAGAATGATACTAGATTTACAAATATTAACGTTGAGAATACATAACCAGACAAAATAAAACGGGTCCTGAATAAACAGGACCCGTTCTAATTAAATGATTACCGGTTTAGCAATTTATGGTTGCCCAAAATCGCAAACTCTGGTGGTCACTTAAAAGCAATATTACAGAGCTACAACGTTAGCTGCTGAAGGACCTTTCTGGCCGTTTTCAACAGTGAACTCAACACGCTGGCCTTCGTCCAGAGTTTTGAATGCGGTGCTCTGGATTGCAGAGAAGTGAACGAAGATGTCTTTGCTGCCGTTGTCTGGAGTGATGAAGCCGAAACCTTTACCAGCGTCAAACCATTTTACTAAGCCAGTCATTTTATCAGACATGATATTTCCTAATATATTTAAAGTAGAGTCGCCGCTCTCGGGCGAAAAAGGTCTGTTCTATCAGAGGACGTACGGGAGCACTAAAGAAGGAAATTCATGAGCGAAGTGATACACATCGCTAAACAAAGAACTGCTTTACTAAAATGTCTTTCATACTGGTTCTGCATTACAAACCGAGAGCATTAACTCATGTTTGGTAGTTTTACGCAAGCACTATCACGAGACAATCTCGAGAATTTTCTCAAAAGAGAAAAAAGACAATAAAATCAAAGAAACAAAACCACGTTTTTTTATTCAAAAATAATCATAACAATAGAAATAATTTCTGATGTGAGCATGTAGCAAAAAACAATCTGCTCTATTACGTAATCATCCTCAATCGCGATTAGGTGTCTCTAACAAGCAAAATGCATGCTGAGATCTTCAGCATGCATTCATTAGGTGACTTATTTTAAGAGCATAAATAGCTTTAATTATAAGATTCGATCAGCGCTATGTTTTCTTGGCTAAGCATTTTTTTATCGGAACGCATTATGCCCAGTGCGATATCAAATAAGCACAGCATAAACGGAAGTTCGTAAAGTTCCTCAAGTAAATCCTGATAATGACTATCTCTAATAAATATCGGTGCGAATAATCGATGATGTTCAATCGTATCTGAAATAAGAAAACACACCACCATCAATAATACGCTCCACAGTGGTATACTTTGATGTTTTATTCTTTCTACAATCTCTTTACGTAATGCAGGTAATAATAGCATTAATATTAAGGTGCCAATTAAAATAACGGAAATTATTCTAAAATAAATTTTAGGTGTTTCGGGAAAAAAATCTCGGCCCCAGCTAATCCCACGACCAAACAACACGATCCACCATACTGTCGCCCAGCACCAGAAGGCCTTTGGGCGTGGGGCAAGCGTTAAAGGCTTCATATAGAACCATGTAAAGATCGCCCCAAAAAGCAACCAGGCTGATTGTACATCTTCAATAACCTGCACCACCACACCGTGAGCTAAGGGGAGTTTAAACAACGCTAGGAAAGGAAAAGTGACGGCAATGATAGCGAGAACTGCCGTAGCAGGAGAAAGTGTTTTATTTATATTCATAGGAATATTCATGGCATATTAAGATCTATTTATTGTGCAGTCCTATCAATTTAACAATGCTTTGTCAGTGATATTTTTCAATTTGTGCTTAGGCATATATATTGACCAAGAAACATTATTTTTATTTATCGCAGTAAAAATTCAGCACAAATTGCTTATCTAAAATATGTCCAATAAACAACTCACTGAACCAATGCAGTTGATATTTTAGACATAGGAATAAAAATACGCACTTTATGTAAAGAATAAAATAAGTTCTTTTAACGCGACAATATATAGAGATTTTGATCTATTCCTCGCTCTCGCTTTGGCACAAAGCCGCATCACCTAATGCAATTAATTCATCCAGTAAACTCGTTAGTTGAACCATCTTCTCCGTTGAAAATGCCCTCTCAATCGCCTGATATCCTTCTTCAACCTGAGAACGCGCTTTCTCATAAAGGCTTTTGCCTTCAGGAGTGAGTGAAACATACAGTTTGCGCTGATCGCTTATCGGCTTTAAACGAAGAATAAGACCATCCCTTTCCATACGCGTCAAAATGCCGGTCAAGCTCGGGCGAACAATGCAGGTTTTACAAGAAAGCTCATGAAAATCAATTGAATTATCGACTGCTAACACTCGAATAATGCGCCATTGTTGTTCCGTGAGATTATGGCTTTTCAATATTGGACGAAAAAAACCCATCGCAGTTTCCCGCGCCTGTAGCAGGGCAATAGTCAAAGATTCATGCATAGATTCACACTCTCAAGAAAATCTAACCAAGGCCATCCCTCGGTACATTTTAGGCATTCTACATGTACTTATCATGAGTTCAAATTGAAACTAATTAATAACTAAATAATTATTCATCTAGACTAGATTTGTTTCATTAAAGTTTCAAATAAATAATATTAAAAATACACAAAAAGACTAACAATATGATTTTTAATACAATTAAAAACAATTATGTAAAAACATTGTTACTAAGATCACACTTCAGGCTGATTTTATTGCCTAAATGTTAAACAAGGATTAAAACATGATCATTAACATATTAATAAAAAACATTTCTCATACCGACACGACCATTTGCAAAGGAGTCGTTCATGAAAGGCACCATCTTTGCCGTTGCGCTCAATCACCGTAGCCAGACAGAAGCTTGGCTCGATGCATTTCAGCAACCGCCTTATCAAACACCACCCAAAACCCCAGTTTGGTTTATCAAACCTCGCAATACCGTTATCCACGGCGGCGATTCAATCCCTGTTCCACAGGGAGAAAGAGTACAAAGCGGAGCCACCATTGCGCTGGTCGTTGGAAAAACTGCCCGTAAAATCGCCATCGCTGACGCCGCAGATTACATTGCGGGCTATGCGCTGGCTAACGATGTGAGCTTGCCAGAAGAGTCCTTTTATCGCCCAGCCATTAAAGCTAAATGCCGCGACGGTTTCTGTCCGCTAGGCGAACTAGTCCCTCTGTCCCACGTTGATGCCGTCGATATCATCACCGAAATCAACGGCAAAGAAGCCAACCGCTGGACAACCGCCGACCTGCACCGCAGCGCCGCAGAACTCCTGTGTGCTCTGAGCGACTTCGCCACTCTACAACCGGGCGATGTCATTTTATTAGGAACTCCCCAGCAACGCGTTGATATCCAGCCAGGCGACAGCATCACCATTAAAGCGGCAGGCCTGCCAACGCTTGAAAACAGCGTATGCCTACAGTTCAAAAGGACGGGAGAAACCGCATGAAACACGCTCGCATTCGCCATCAAGGACAAGATTTTAACGTCACTATCGACGAACAGCACCGCGTCTGCTTACCCAACGGCAACAAAATTCCGGCTGATGAAGTGCAATGGTTACCCCCCGTTGAAGGCACGCTATTCGCGTTAGGCCTGAACTACGCCGATCACGCCGCTGAGTTGGCTTTTAAAGCCCCAGAGGAGCCCCTTATTTTTATCAAGGCGCCGAACTCTTTAACCGGCCACCAGCAAATATCAGTTCGCCCCGATAACGTTGAATATATGCACTACGAAGCCGAACTCGTGGTTGTTATTGGCAAGCGGGCATTTCAGGTCACGCCGGATGAAGCCATGGACTACGTTGCCGGTTATACCGTGTGTAACGATTACGCTATTCGTGATTATTTAGAAAACTACTACCGCCCTAACCTGCGCGTGAAAAGCCGCGACACACTAACGCCCATCGGGCCTTGGATCGTTGATAAAGCAGACATCCCCGATCCGCATAATTTAACGCTCAGCACCTATGTTAACGGCGAGCTACGCCAGCGCGGCACCACCGCCGACCTCGTGTTCGATATCCCATTCCTAATCGCTTATTTAAGTGAATTTATGACGCTACAACCGGGCGACATGATCGCCACCGGCACGCCAAAAGGTCTGTCTGATGTAGTGCCAGGCGATGAAGTTATCGTGGAGGTTGAAGGCGTTGGGCGCCTGATTAACCGCATTATTAGCCAAGCCGAATATGAGGAGAGCCTGCGATGAAAAAAATAAACCATTGGATCAACGGTAAAAACGTTGCCAGCAAACAGTATTTTGAAACCACGAATCCGGCTAATGGCGAAGTATTAGCGGAAGTGGCCTCTGGCAGCGAAGAAGAGATCAATCTCGCCGTGGCAGCCGCGAAAGAGGCGTTCCCTAAATGGGCCAATCTACCAATGAAAGAGCGGGCGCGTTTAATGCGTCGTTTAGGTGAATTGATTGACGAAAACGTCCCAGAAATTGCTGCCATGGAAACCGCGGATACGGGTCTGCCGATTCATCAAACTAAAAATGTGCTGATCCCGCGTGCTTCGCACAATTTTGAGTTTTTTTCTGAAATCTGTCAGCAAATGAACGGCAAAACCTATCCCGTCGACGACAAAATGCTCAACTACACCCTCGTTCAGCCCGTCGGTGTTTGCGCGCTCGTTTCGCCGTGGAACGTCCCGTTTATGACCGCAACATGGAAAGTCGCACCCTGCTTAGCACTTGGCAATACTGCGGTGTTGAAAATGTCTGAACTTTCCCCCCTGACCGCCGATCGCCTAGGCGAATTAGCGCTTGAGGCTGGAATTCCTGCGGGCGTGCTTAACGTCGTTCAAGGATATGGCGCCACGGCGGGTGATGCGTTGGTTCGCCATCACGACGTACGCGCTATCTCTTTCACCGGTGGTACTGCGACCGGCCGCAACATCATGAAAAATGCAGGCCTGAAAAAATACTCCATGGAGCTAGGCGGCAAATCACCTGTGCTGATTTTTGAAGATGCCGACATCGAACGCGCCTTAGATGCGGCTTTATTCACCATCTTCTCCATTAACGGCGAACGCTGTACCGCAGGCTCACGCATTTTCATTCAGCAGAGCATCTATCCCGAGTTTGTTAAACGCTTTGCCGAACGCGCTAACCGCCTACGCGTTGGCGATCCACAAGATCCCAATACCCAGGTTGGCGCACTCATCAGCCGCCAGCATTGGGAAAAAGTATCCGGCTATATCCGCTTAGGCATTGAAGAAGGCGCCACGCTGCTTGCTGGCGGCCCAGATAAACCGAGCGATCTACCCGCCTCGCTTAAAAACGGCAATTTCTTACGCCCAACCGTATTGGCTGATGTTGATAACCGCATGCGCGTGGCACAGGAAGAAATATTTGGCCCCGTTGCCTGCCTGATGCCCTTCAAAGATGAAGCCGAAGGGCTGCGCTTGGCCAACGACGTGGAGTACGGATTGGCCTCCTACATCTGGACGCAGGACGTTAGCAAAGTACTGCGACTGGCGCGCAGCATCGAAGCGGGCATGGTGTTTGTTAACACGCAGAACGTACGCGATCTTCGCCAACCTTTCGGCGGCGTCAAAGCCTCTGGGACCGGACGCGAAGGTGGGGAATACAGCTTTGAAGTCTTTGCTGAAATGAAGAACGTCTGTATCTCAATGGGCGATCACCCCATCCCTAAATGGGGCGTATAGCACCACTTCCCCAGCGCTCACGCTGGGGCCTCCGCAATGTATTAAAACGAGAAGCGAGGAAATATGGGAAAGTTAGCCTTAGCCGCCAAAATTACACATGTTCCATCCATGTATCTGTCTGAGTTACCAGGTAAAAACCATGGTTGTCGTCAAGCCGCCATTGATGGTCATAAAGAGATTGGCAAGCGCTGTCGTGAAATGGGCGTAGACACCATTATCGTGTTCGACACTCACTGGTTAGTGAACAGCGCCTACCACATTAACTGCGCAGATCATTTTGCCGGTACTTACACCAGCCATGAACTGCCGCATTTCATTCGTGATATGACCTATGAATACAACGGCAATCCCGAACTAGGGCAGCTTATCGCCAAAGAAGCCTGCGCTATGGGCGTTCGCGCTCAGGCTCACAACATTCCTAGCCTATCGCTCGAATACGGCACGCTGGTTCCGATGCGTTATATGAACAGCGACCAACACTTCAAGGTGATCTCTATTTCGGCGTTTTGTACCGTCCACGCTTTTGAAGACAGCCGGAAGCTGGGAGAAGCCATTCTAAAAGCAATCGAACAATACGATGGCACCGTGGCGGTTCTCGCCAGCGGTTCACTTTCCCATCGCTTCATTGACGATCAGCGCGCCGAGCAAGGCATGAACAGCTATACCCGTGAATTCGATCACCAAATGGATGAACGCGTGGTCAAGCTGTGGCGTGAAGGAAAATTCAAAGAGTTCTGCGAAATGCTGCCGGAATACGCCGACTACTGCTACGGCGAGGGCAACATGCACGACACCGTCATGCTGCTCGGCATGCTCGGTTGGGACAAATACGACGGCAAAGTGGAGTTTATTACCGATCTTTTTGCCAGCTCGGGAACCGGGCAGGTCAACGCCGTTTTCCCTCTACCAGAACACGCATGAGGTCACGCCATGCCACATTTCTACGCTGAATGTACCGACAATATCCGCGAACAGGCTGACCTCCCCGCGTTATTTGCCAAGGTTAACGCCGAGCTTGCCGCCACCGGTATTTTCCCTATCGGTGGGATCCGCAGCCGTGCCATCTGGTTAGACACATGGCAAATGGCGGATGGAAAACACGATTATGCCTTCGTGCACATGACGCTAAAGATTGGCTCAGGGCGCAGTTTAGAAAGCCGCCAACAGGTTGGTGAAATGCTGTTTGAGCTCATCCAAACGCACTTCGCTGCGCTGATGGAAAGCCGCTATCTGGCGCTCTCTTTCGAAATTGAAGAGCTCCATCCGCAGCTTAATTACAAACAAAACAACGTGCATGCCCTGTTCAAGTCTTAGCTAAAAACTGCCCCTCTCTCATTCGACGAGAGGGGAAACATCAGCGGCCAACATCATAAAAATAACAAGGATCCATTATGGCATCGCCTTTCACCACCCTCGCACCGCGTGAGCTGCTTCGTCATCAGGCTTACATTAATGGCCACTGGCAAAGCGCCACTGATGGACGCACTTTTGTGGTCACTAATCCGGCAAACGGCGAGACCATTGCCGAAGTCAGCGATCTATCCGTGCATGAAACTGAAGCCGCCATTCGCGCAGCCGCCGACGCACTGCCAGCATGGCGTAAGCAAACGGCAAAACAACGCAGCCAAACGCTGCAACGCTGGTTCCAGTTGATTATGCAAAACCAGTCCGAACTAGCTGAATTGCTTAGCTTAGAGCAGGGCAAACCTCAGTCCGAGGCAATGGGTGAAATTGCCTATGGTGCCAGCTTTATCGAGTGGTTTGCCGAAGAGGGAAAACGCGTTTATGGCGAAACCATTCCTTCTCCTTTACTCGGTCGGCGCATCAGCACCATCAAGCAGCCCGTTGGCGTGGTTGCCGCTATCACGCCATGGAATTTCCCCAACGCGATGATCACCCGCAAAGTTGCCCCTGCACTTGCAGCTGGCTGCACCGTGGTATTAAAACCCGCGCCAGAAACACCGCTATCGGCGCTGGCTCTTGCCGTTCTGGCACACGAAGCAGGGATCCCTGCCGGTGTGTTTAACATCGTCACCGGCACCGATGCGGCGGCGATTGGTCAGGTATTAACGCAAAGCTCAATCGTACGGAAGCTCTCATTTACCGGCTCTACTCGCATTGGCAAGCTACTGATGCAACAAAGCGCCGCCACAGTGAAAAAGCTCTCACTAGAGCTCGGTGGCAACGCGCCGTTCATCGTTTTTGACGACGCAGACCTTGATGCCGCTGTCCAAGGTGCTTTAGCGGCGAAGTTTCGCAACAGCGGGCAAACCTGTGTGTGCGCCAACCGCATTCTGGTGCAAGACGGCATCTACGATGAATTTGCTCAGCGTTTGACTCGCGCCGTTAGCGAACTGCGCGTTGGCCCTGCGATTGAACCATCCTCCCAACAAGGTCCCTTAATTAATCAAGCGGCGATTGAAAAGGTGCAGGCGCACATCAGCAACGCCGTTTCGCACGGCGCACACATTCTTACCGGCGGGGAACAACACGCGCTGGGCGGCCTCTTTTTCCAGCCGACCGTTATCAGCCATGTCGCCGAATCCATGCGCATTGCGCATGAAGAAACCTTCGGGCCTGTCGCTCCCCTCTTCCGTTTTCGCGATGAAGCAGAAGCTATTCGCTTAGCGAATCAAACTGAATCAGGCCTCGCCGCCTACTTCTACTCACGCGACATCGGGCGTATTTATCGCGTTGCCGAAGCGCTGGAAAGCGGAATGGTTGGCATCAATGAAGGGCTGATTTCAAACGAAGTCGCGCCGTTTGGTGGGATTAAACAATCGGGTTTAGGGCGCGAAGGTTCGCGCTACGGAATCGAAGATTATCTGGAAGTGAAATATCTCTGCTTTGGCGGAATTGAGAACAACTGAGGTGCCTATGACGGCAAATAACGCAATGTTAACGAAAGAAACAATAAGCCAGATCGCCAACCGCTTACATCAGGCCGAGCAAAGCCGTGAGCAGATCCGCCAGATATCGCTCGATCACCCACAGATTACCATTGAGGACGCCTATGCGATCCAGCGTCAATGGGTCGATCTCAAAATCAACGAGGGCCGTATTCTCAAGGGCCATAAGATTGGTTTGACGTCAAAAGCCATGCAGGCCAGCTCGCAGATCAGCGAGCCCGATTACGGCGCACTGCTTGATGACATGTTTTTTCAAGACGGCAGCGATATTCCCATCGATAAATTTATCGTGCCGCGCATTGAGGTCGAGCTAGCCTTCGTTCTGGCGAAGCCACTGCGCGGGCCAAACTGCACGCTGTTTGACGTGTATAACGCGACGGATTACGTGATCCCAGCCCTTGAGCTCATTGACGCGCGTTGCCACAACATCGATCCAGATAGCCAACGTCCACGCAAAGTGTTCGACACCATTTCCGATAACGCCGCCAATGCTGGCGTGATTTTAGGTGGTCGCCCCATCAAACCCGATGCATTAGATCTGCGTTGGATCAGCGCTCTGATGTATCGCAACGGCGTCATTGAAGAATCCGGCGTTGCCGCCGCCGTGCTCAATCATCCGGCCAACGGCGTCGCCTGGTTGGCCAATAAGCTTGCCGCTCACGATGTGCAACTTGAAGCCGGACAAATCATTCTCGGTGGCTCATTTACCCGCCCAGTCCCTGCCCGACGTGGCGACACCTTCCACGTGGATTACGGCAATATGGGCTGCATTAGCTGCCGCTTTGTATAAGGAAAACCTCATGTCCTCGACCCTACATAACAGCTTTAAGCAGGCCCTCAAAGAAGGGCGTCCACAGATTGGTTTATGGCTTGGTCTGTGCAGCAGTTACAGCGCAGAGCTGCTAGCCGGTGCCGGTTTTGACTGGCTTCTGATCGACGGCGAGCACGCGCCTAATAACATACAAACCGTGCTTACCCAGCTACAGGCTATTGCGCCTTATCCTAGCCAGCCCGTGGTACGTCCTTCATGGAATGACGCGGTACAAATTAAACAGCTACTCGATATCGGCGCACAAACCTTGCTAATCCCGATGGTACAGAATGCCGACGAAGCACTGGCGGCGGTACGCGCCACACGCTATCCGCCGCAGGGGATCCGCGGCGTTGGCAGCGCGCTCGCTCGCGCATCACGTTGGAATCGTATTCCAAACTATCTACAGCAGGCGAATGAACAGATGTGTATTTTGGTGCAAATCGAAACCCGCGAAGCCCTACGCAATCTGCCCCATATTCTGGATGTTGAAGGCATCGACGGCGTATTTATCGGCCCTGCCGATCTGAGCGCCGATATGGGATATGCGGGAAATCCTCAACACCCAGAGGTCAAAAGCGCCATTGAAAACGCGATTTTGCAGATTAAAGCCGCGGGCAAAGCGCCGGGGATCTTAATGGCATCGCCAGAGGTTGCCGAGCACTATCTCCAGCTCGGCGCATTGTTTGTTGCCGTCGGCGTTGATACCACCTTACTGGCACGCGCGGCTGAAAATTTGGCGGCACGTTTTGGCAAGGGCAACGAGCCACCGACCACCGCGGGCGTTTACTGAGTTCATTCTGAGGGGAAAGGCAAATGAGCGATTCAACATCAGCGGTATCAAACGAGGTCGAGCCAGCCCATCGGCATAAAAACCTTACAGAACAGCAGCAGCGGGTTATCAACAAACTCTTCCGCCGTCTGATCGTGTTTTTATTCGTACTGTTTGTATTTTCATTTCTCGATCGTATCAATATCGGTTTTGCCGGTTTAACGATGGGAAAAGATCTCGGCCTTAGCTCCACTATGTTTGGGCTCGCGACCACGCTGTTCTATGCCACCTATGTGATTTTCGGCATCCCCAGCAATATTATGCTGGGCATCGTCGGCGCACGTCGTTGGATCGCAACGATCATGGTGCTGTGGGGGCTGGCCTCAACGGCAACCATGTTCGCCACCGGGCCGCACAGTTTATATGTGCTGCGTATGATCGTAGGCATTACCGAAGCAGGCTTCCTGCCTGGCATCTTGGTTTATCTCACCTACTGGTTCCCAGCCTATTTCCGTGCCAGAGCCAATGCGCTGTTTATGATAGCTATGCCCGTTACCACCGCGCTCGGCTCGCTGGTTTCCGGCTATATTTTATCGCTCGACGGCATTTTGAGCCTCAAAGGCTGGCAATGGCTATTTCTGCTGGAGGGTTTCCCATCGGTGCTATTAGGCATCATCGTTTGGTACTACCTTGACGATAAGCCATCGAAAGCCAAATGGTTAACTCAGGAAGATAAAGACTGCCTGCAAGAAATGATGGACAGCGACAATTTGCAGCTGGTACAGCCTGAAGGCGCGCTTAGCCACAATGCCTTACAGCGGCCAAGCATGTGGCGTGAAATTTTCACTCCCATCGTGCTGATGTACACGCTGGCCTATTTCTGCCTCACGAATACGCTGAGCGCCATTAGTATCTGGACGCCCCAAATCATGCAGAGTTTTAACCAATCGAGCAGCAATATCACGATCGGTTTACTCGCTGCTATTCCGCAGTTTTGCACCATCGCGGGAATGATTTGGTGGAGCAAACACTCCGACCGCATGCAGGAACGAAAACACCATACCGCGCTGCCGTTTCTGTTCGCAGCCGTCGGTTGGCTACTGGCTTCCGCAACCGATCACAACATGATCCAGCTATTGGGGATCATCATGGCCTCTACGGGCTCATTTAGCGCAATGGCGATCTTCTGGACAACGCCCGATCAGTCGATCAGCCTGCGAGCCAGGGCGGTTGGGATCGCGGTAATCAATGCCACCGGCAACATTGGATCAGCGGTGAGCCCGCTACTGATTGGCTGGCTTAAAGATCAAACCGGAAACTTCAACTCGGGACTCTACTTTGTCGCTGGGCTGCTGATCGTGGGCGCGATCATTATCTGGTTGATCCCGATGAAAGGCTCACGGCCACGGGCAACGCCGTAATATGCAAAAACACCGCCTAACCTCCTCCTTATCCTTTCTGAACAAGGGGGCGAGGCTGACTGAGAGACGTTATTAAATAAGTCTCCGTAATGCCCCCCCCTGTGTAGGGGAGGGCTGGGGTGGGGTTCTAGAGGTCAGCGTCACCGCAATCAAGGAATAGCCATGAGCCAAATAACCAATATCGACATCAGCAAAGACTACGACGAAACGCAAGGCTCTGATGATGTGCATTACCAGTCATTCGCCCGCATGGCGGCATTTTTTGGGCGGGATATGAAGCCACACCGCCATGATAGTTTTTTCCAAATGCACTTTCTGAATACCGGCCAAATTGAGCTACAGCTCGACGACCACCGCTATTCGGTGCAGGCACCGCTGTTTGTTCTCACGCCGCCCTCGGTGCCACACGCATTTTTCACCGAACCAGACAGCGACGGCCATGTGCTCACCGTTCGCCAAGAGCTGATTTGGCCGCTGCTGGAGGTGCTTTATCCCGGCAAACGTGATGCTTTCGATCTGCCAGGTATTTGCCTATCACTGGCCGATAAGCCTCACGAATTAGCGGCGTTAGACCACTATTGGGCACTGATTGCCCGCGAGTCCACCAGCGAGTTAGGAGGACGAGAACATACGCTGGTACTTTTAGCGCAGGCGGTTTTCACCCTACTGCTAAGAAATGTTCCACTCGATGAACAATCCTCCAGCGGAATGCGCGGAGAAATGCGCGTTTTCCAGCGTCTTAACCAGCTTATCGACGAAAATTTCCGTCTGCATTGGTCTGTGCCGGAATATGCTAATAAGCTCGGGATTACGGAGTCGCGGCTGACAGACATCTGCCGACGCTTCGCCAACCGTCCTCCCAAACGGTTGATTTTCGACCGCCAGCTACGCGAGGCCAAACGCCTGCTGCTATTTAGCGACAGTGCCGTGAGTGAAATTGCTTATCAGCTTGGATTTAAAGATCCCGCTTATTTTGCCCGTTTTTTTAATCGGTTAGTGGGCTGTTCACCCAGCGCCTACCGTGCTGAACAGATCGCCGTTTCACACTGATCCAGTACAAAATTTGTGCTGGATCACATTCTTCCAACAAACCGCCACTCCCACCTGAAAAGTACCAGTGATTACCTCAAAAGTATCTTCCCGAAACTCGGTTTAAACGCTTCAATTAAGAAACAAAAACAAAACAATAAATTAACAAATAGCCAGTGAACGCCTTTCAGAAGGTCGTTCTTGGATTCTGACCCTACTGTGAGGTAAACATGAAACCTGAAGATTTCCGTGCCGACGCCAAACGCCCGTTAACCGGTGAAGAGTACCTAAAAAGCCTGCAAGATGGCCGTGAGATCTACATCTACGGCGAGCGAGTCAAAGATGTCACCACACACCCCGCATTTCGCAACGCGGCAGCATCGGTAGCACAACTTTATGACGCGCTGCACAAGCCTGAGATGCAGGACAAACTGTGCTGGGGAACCGATACCGGCAGCGGCGGCTATACCCATAAATTCTTCCGCTTTGCGAAAAGCAGCGATGATTTACGCCAGCAGCGCGATGCTATCGCCGAATGGTCACGATTAAGCTACGGCTGGATGGGGCGTACTCCTGATTACAAGGCCGCATTTGGCAGCGCATTAGGCGCAAATCCCGCATTTTATGGGCAGTTTGAAGCCAATGCCCGTCACTGGTATCAGCGTATTCAGGAAACCGGACTCTATTTCAACCACGCCATCGTCAACCCACCGATCGATCGCCATAAGCCCGCTGACGAAGTGAAAGACGTCTACATCAAACTCGAAAAAGAAACGGATGCCGGCATTATCGTCAGCGGTGCCAAAGTGGTGGCAACCAACTCAGCGCTCACTCACTACAACATGATCGGTTTTGGTTCTGCTCAGGTCATGGGTGAAAACCCGGATTTCGCGCTGATGTTTGTCGCGCCGATGGACGCCGACGGCGTCAAACTCATTTCGCGCGCCTCTTACGAAATGGTGGCAGGTGCAACTGGCTCTCCTTACGACTATCCGCTCTCCAGCCGCTTTGATGAAAACGATGCGATCCTGGTGATGGATAAGGTCCTGATCCCGTGGGAGAACGTGCTGATCTATCGTGACTTCGACCGCTGTCGCCGTTGGACAATGGAAGGTGGCTTTGCGCGCATGTATCCCCTTCAAGCCTGTGTGCGCTTGGCGGTTAAACTCGACTTCATCACCGCGCTGTTAAAAAAGAGTCTGGAATGTACCGGAACTTCTGAGTTCCGTGGCGTACAGGCCGATCTCGGCGAAGTTGTCGCGTGGCGCAACATGTTTTGGGCGCTGAGCGATTCGATGTGTTCGGAAGCCACGCCGTGGGTGAACGGTGCTTATTTACCCGATCACGCCGCGCTACAAACCTACCGCGTCATGGCCCCAATGGCCTATGCCAAAATCAAAAACATTATCGAGCGCAACGTCACCAGCGGCCTGATTTACCTGCCGTCCAGCGCGCGCGATCTGAATAATCCAGAGATAGATAAATACCTCGCCCGCTATGTCCGCGGCTCAAACGGCATGGATCACGTTGAACGCATCAAGATTTTAAAACTGATGTGGGACGCCATCGGCAGTGAGTTCGGCGGTCGTCATGAGCTTTATGAAATCAACTACTCAGGCAGCCAAGATGAAATCCGTCTGCAATGTCTGCGTCAGGCACAAACCTCCGGCAATATGGATCGCATGATGGCTATGGTTGATCGCTGTCTGTCGGAATATGACCAGCACGGTTGGACCGTTCCACACCTGCACAATAACAACGATATTAATATGTTAGACAAGCTGCTGAAATAATCAGTAGCGGGAGGCCAGTATGTCTTTAGAAAATGAACACCGTCTACGTTTTCGCGATGCCATGTCCAGCCTATCGGCTGCGGTCAACATCGTAACCACCGATGGCCCTGCGGGTCGCTGTGGGATCACCGCCACCGCCGTCTGCTCGGTAACGGATACACCGCCGTCGCTGATGGTATGCATCAACAGTAACAGCGCGATGAACCCTGTTTTTCAGGAGAACGGCAAACTCTGCGTCAACGTGCTTAGCCATGAGCAAGAACTGATGGCGCGACATTTTGCGGGTATGACGGGAACCAGCATGGAAGAACGCTTTAGCTGGGATATCTGGACTAAAGGCATTCTCGGCCAACCGATGCTGCGCGGAACCCTAGCCAGTCTCGAAGGTGAAATTGAACAGGTACAAACTATCGGTACACATCTGGTGTATTTGGTGCAGATCAAACAGATTACGCTGAGTGAAGCAGGACACGGACTGATTTACTTCAAGCGCCATTTTCATCCGGTGATGCTCGAAGCCGTTGCAGTATAAACTCACCCTAGGCTAATCACATATTGGGCCAAGCAACATCACGTTTGCTTGGCCTTTTTTGGCCGGTTATTTAGCCGTTTTATTCCCCCGCTTCGGCTTGGTCGACAGCCAACAAATAATAGCGCCCGCTGTGACGGCGCAAACGCCTAGCCAGAACGTGGGCGGCAACAAAGAAGATAAAATTAGCGAGGCAAATAACGCGGAAAGGATAGGCGTGAAATAAGAGAGCGTCGCTAACAGATTAATATCCCCTCGAATCATACCGATATTCCACGCGGCATAACCAAAGCCCATCGCCGCACCGGCCATAGCGATATAAAACGCGCTGTGCAAAGAGATAGTAAAACTCTCAGCTCCGCCTAATAACCATTTAATCCACAAACAGACGGCGGTGAGCGCGAAGAACAGCGCCGCTGCATTTTGTCCATTGGCATATTTATTCGTCACAACGCAATACACCGCCCACAGGATCGCGCCAACAAAGGCCAATACATAACTAACCGGATGAGCAACGATATTCTCAGCCATCCCAGAAAGTGAGGCTAATGAACCGCCGCTTATCACCACTGTTACGCCTAATAAAGACAGCAACACACCCAGTAGTAAACTGATTTTTAGCCGGCCACCGCTACACAAAAAAGAGAGCAGCACGGTAAAACTCGGCCACAAATAGTTAATCACGGAAACTTCAATCGACTGAGCTCGCGTGGTGGCATAACCCAGCGCCAAAGAGAGGCAGACTTCATAGCTGGCAAACAAAGCGCCCCCAGCTAACAAATAAACCGGTTTAAAGGCGCGCAGTTTGGGAGAACCCAACAGAATGAAAAGAAATATAGAACCCGCCGTATAGATCAACGCGGCACCTGCTACTGGCCCAACGCCTTCGCTAACGTTACGAATCAGGCCAACGATGGTGCTCCAAAGCAAGATGGCCAAGATGCCACAAGCGTTGGCTTTCGTTCTGCTACTGCCATCCATACTGCCTCGCAGTGAATAAAAGAGAGAGAAAAATTTGTCCCAAAAAGATAGCGCTGATTGGGCAGCTCACGTTAAGCATTCTCACGTATTCAGATAGATAAATCCAACAACATCAGCATGGATATTATCTAAATAGCCATAAACAGTGGTGTAGTGGCACACATAAAATCAGCCGATTTATCGTCTAGCCTCAGGAAAAAAAGTATTAAGCACAATATGTTAAATTGAAAATTTATTTTCACCCAAAGAGAAAGCCACAAAAAGACAATATCCACACAATTTATATGACTTAGAAAAATAGACTTATGATCCAAAAGCATTAATTAACCTAAATTTATTCTTAATTCTAAAAATAATTACCCACCTAACTAAATGAGAATGATAATGAGTATCATTTGATCTAAATCTTTGCTAGCATCCTGTCCGCAATAAATGCAGTTCAATCCAATGAAAAAAATAAAACGGAGGCTCCGCATGGCATTAGCGGAAAACTTTTTGGCACAGTTCACCCTTTTTAACGGCAAGTTCAGCAGGATGCTAAAACAATCTGTGGCGCTATTCCTCAGCTTTGGTATAGCCGGATACGCAGGCGCAGACCCCCTTATTAGCGAGCAGGGAAGCAGCATTCAAAACGTTTCTACCGGTGGAATTTCATCGCTGGATCTTTCTATTTTCGGCATGTATCAGCAGGCTGATATTGTGGTGAAAAGCGTGATGATTGGATTAATCGTTATATCCGTTATCACATGGACCATCTTATTTGCCAAAAGTATTGCGCTACTGCGGGCTAAACAACAATTACGGCGCGAATATCGTTTACTGTTTCCATCTAATTCTTTATCCACGGCCTGTGAATTATCGCAGTCCTTCGCCGAGAACAGCATAAGCGCAGCCCTATTACGCGATGCTCAGGATGAAAAACAGCTTTCAACACACGCCTCCGATCTCAACGGTATTAAAGACCGAACCAATTTCCGCCTCGATCGTCGCGTTGCGGCCTATGGTCGCCAGCTTGCCAAAGGCAACGGCTATCTCGCCACCATTGGTGCCGTTGCACCGTTTATCGGCTTATTCGGTACCGTTTGGGGCATCATGAATAGCTTTATCGGCATTGCACATTCGCAAACGACCAATCTGGCCGTCGTTGCGCCGGGCATCGCCGAAGCATTACTCGCTACCGCCATGGGGCTGATTGCCGCGATCCCTGCCGTGGTGATTTACAACCTGTTCAGCCGCATGATTAACGAACATCGCGCACAGGTGGGAGATGCAGCCGCGCAAATTCTGTTGCTGCTGAGCCGCGATCTAGACCTTAACGCGCCCCAAAAGCAGGTGGGATAGCGGTATGGCACTGCACATTCATGATTATTCCGCTGGCGAATCCGCCGAAAGCCGTGAGATTCACGACATCAACGTCACGCCTTTTATCGACGTCATGCTGGTCTTGCTGATTATTTTTATGGTCGCCGCGCCGCTGGCTACCGTCGATATTCGCGTGAACTTACCAGCATCCTCGGCCCAGCCGCAGCCACGCCCAGATAAGCCGGTCTATCTGACCATTAAAGCAGATAAACAGCTTTATCTCGGTGATGCGCTAACCACCAGCGATCGGCTCAGCGAGCAGCTCAATGAGCAAACCAAAGCAGACAAGGACACCACCATTTTTCTGCAAGCAGACAAAGCGGTGGACTACGCCACGCTAATGACGGTGATGGATACGCTACGCACGGCGGGTTATCTCAAGGTGGGATTAGTCAGTATGGAATCGGTCGCGCCCTAACCTGCGTTGAGCTAATCCCGACTCATTATTAAACATTTTATAATATAGCGGCCAAGCGGCCGCCTTTAGGCCAAAGACATGAGCACACTATTTAGCCTTAAGTCTCTGATTATATTAGCCACATTAGCACTCAGTGCATGCAGCCAACCAACATTGACTCGACCATCACGCGCATCCGCGTTGAACGATGTAAACACCTTGGGCACCATCATCGATTTGCACAACGGTGAAACCCTAACCAGCCAGGAGCTACTCACGCGTATCGCGCCACAGCCACGGCTTATCGTCGGAGAAAAACACGATAACGCGCAGCATCACCTAATTGAAATGTGGTTGATCAAAAATCTACCGCAGCAGCGCCCACAAGGCAGCGTACTGCTAGAAATGCTGACCATCGATCAACAGCCGCGCGTCGATCAGCTCAAAAAATGGTTAAAAGACGATCCGATGGTGCGCGAAGGTCGTATTCAGACCTTGATAAACTGGCAACAAGGCTGGCCTTGGGAGATGTATCACGGCGTCGTGATGCAAACCTTGCGTGCCCCTTACCCTCTACTGGTAGCGAATCTCTCCCGCGAACAGGTGCAGTCTTTATATAAAAACCCACAGCTTCCCGCTGGAAAAATCTCCACCGCGCCACAGGTACAAAACGCGATTCGTGAAACCATCGTCACGATGCACGATGGGAAAATCGAACCCGCGCAGTTAAAAGCGATGCTCGCCATTCAACAGCAGCGCGATCGGTTTATGGCGCAGCAGCTTCTTGCAGCTCCAGCGCCAGCCATGCTGATTGCCGGTGGCTACCACGCAGCGAAAACCATGGGCGTTCCGCTGCATATGCAAGATCTCGCCCCCTCATCGCGCCCTATCGTTTTGATGCTGGCAGAGACAGGCATGAATATTACCTTGGCGCAAGCTGATTACGTTTGGTACGTCCCTCAGCCGAAAACTGAGCAGTAAGTAACCCACTATGGATATTCTCTATAACGCACAGCCTAAATGGGGCCGCTGGTTTATCTTCGCGCTGGCGGTTCATGGCACACTTTTAGCGGCATTAGTTTGGCGTCCATCGGATGCTACTCCGCCCTATCAACCGCCTCCGGCGGTAATGCTGCAATGGTCTGAAACCATCCAAGCACCGGCCTCCCCGACGCCGTTGCCGATTGGCATTGCTCAACAGCAGTCGGCGGCAGCAGAGGAAAAACAACAGGTTAAGGATAAAGCGCAGCCAAAGGTGGTGGTAGCCAAAGAAGCCGTCATTGAGGTGGCGAAACAGAAAAAGTCGGCTGACGGGGAAAAGAAAAAGCCGCGCCCGATAAATAAGATTAAAGATCAAACCAGCGATGCCAGCCATGCCGCCATAGCCAGCAACGCAGCACCTCAGGCAAATACGCTATCACCCAACATTGCGGCACCGTTCAACAGCGATGCCACCAAGCGTAATAGCGAAAAAGTCTCGTGGGAAAGTTTGGTTAAGGGTCATCTAAACCGATACAAAAAGTATCCTCTTGATGCCCGCCGACGCGCCCGTACTGGCCTCGCCGTGGTGACGTTCACCGTAAATGCGGCAGGTTTCGTGCAGGGTAATCAGCTCTATGCTTCATCCGGCACCATTTCGTTGGATCGTGAGGCGGTCGAAGTTTTAGAGCGTGCCCAACCGCTGCCAAAACCACCGGCGGAAATATTAAACGGCGGACTTTATAGCGTAAAAATGCCGATCAACTTTGATTTAGCGGAATTAAAACAGCAGTAAGTCATCGCGGCTGGCACTAATAAATCACTTATTTTCATGCTGAAATTTTCTGGCAGGGCACGCTATTCGCCCAAAAAACCAAAAGGACGCACCATGCGTGAATTGTGGCAAAAACTTTTGTTATTAATGACGCTCACGGCGATGTGCTCTTGGCACGTATCTGCCGCTGAATTATTTTCTCCTGAGCCATTGGCGGCAAATCTACAGCCGCCGCAGGCGCAGAAAATCCCCAAAACGCTCATCGAACATGGCGATCGACGTATCGACAACTATTTTTGGCTGCGTGATGAAAGCCGCGCCAATCCAAACGTGTTGCGCTATTTGCAAGATGAAAATCGTTATGCCAACGCGGTATTAGAACCGTATTCCGCACAGTACGACGCCTTATATCGCGAGATGGTCGGCCGCATGAGCCCTGAAGATCGCTCCGTGCCTTATCAACGTAACGGCTATCGCTATCAGGACGTGTATCTGTCAGGTAAAAATTTTGCCGTAACTCAGCGCCAGCCGCTGGCGGGCAGCGCCGTGTGGCAAACACTGATTGATGGAAATCTGCGTGCAACAGGCCAAGCTTACTATCGCCTAGGCGGTCTGGAGATGAGCCAAGATAATCAGATGATGGCCGTTGCCGAAGATACCCAAGGCCGACGCCAATACCGCATTTCGCTGCGAAATTTACATAACGGGCAGTGGCTCAGCGACGTTATCGAAAACACATCTGGCAATATGCTGTGGTCAAATGATGGACTTACCCTATTTTATGTCCGCAATCATCCACAAACGCTGGTGCCGTATCAGGTTTACCGCCACCGCGTTGGCACGCCGCTAACACAAGACCAGCTAGTTTATCAGGAAAATGACGGCGGTTTTTATCTTAGCCTGTCACGCTCGGCATCTGACCGCTACTTGCTAATAACCCTAAGCGCCAGCACGTCGTCTGAAGTGCGTTTATTAGATGCTGACCAAGCGGATACGCCGCCCGTATTATTTACCGCACGCCAGCCAAACGTTGAATATTATCTGGATCACTTCAACGACACGTTTTATCTGCGCTCCAACCGTGAAAATGCCAATTTTGGTTTATACCAAACCAACGCGATGGGTCATTCATGGCAGCCGTTAGTTGCCCCGCAGCCTAATAAAATGATCGAAGGTTTTACCTTATTCAAAGATTGGCTAGTCGTAGCTGAACGCAGTGATGGCCTGAGCCAGATGCGCAAAATCAACTGGAAATCTCACGCCGAAGACACCTTGCCCTTCGACGATGCCAGCTATATGGCATGGTTAGGCTATAACCCTGAGCCACAGTCCGATCGTTTACGCTACGGCTATTCGTCGATGACGACGCCAACGAGCACCTACGAATGGGATTTATCCAGCGGCAAACGCACGCTGCTCAAGCGTCAGGAAGTTAAAAACACGCAGCCACAGGACTATCACAGCAAGCGAATTTGGATCACCGCACGCGACGGCGTGAAAGTACCGGTGTCCTTGGTTTACAACAAAAAAATGTTCAAGGCCAAACAAAGCCCGTTACTGGTTTATGGCTACGGCGCCTACGGTATGAGTATGGATCCCGCCTTCAGCGCGAATCGTCTTAGCCTACTGGATCGCGGTTTCGTTTTCGCCATGATCCACGTTCGCGGCGGCGGCGAGCTTGGTCAGCAATGGTATGAACAGGGAAAACTGGCGAATAAGCCCAACAGCTTCAACGATTTTATCGATGCAACACACGGTTTGGTTGAGCACGGTTTTGGTCAGCCTGGTCGACTCTATGCCATGGGCGGCAGCGCCGGAGGGCTATTGGTTGGCGCGGTCATGAATCAACAGCCGGAGCTATTTAACGCCATTGTTGCACAGGTTCCTTTTGTTGACGTCGTCACCACCATGCTTGATGACACCCTCCCCCTCACGCTCGGTGAATATGATGAATGGGGAAATCCACATCGGCTGGCTGATTATCAGCAAATGAAGGCCTACAGCCCCTACGACAATATAAAGCCTATGCGCTATCCCAACTTATTAGTGACCACCGGCCTCAACGATTCGCAGGTGCAATATTGGGAACCTGCAAAATGGATTGCCAAACTGCGAGAGAATCAATTAGGAACCGGAAAAATATTATTACTGACCGATATGCAGGCTGGACACGGCGGTAAATCAGGTCGACTCAAGCGAGTAGAAAATACCGCGCTGGAATATAACTTTATTCTGGCCGTAGATAATCAACGCTGAGACAACCGAGCAAAGAAAATAAAAATAGACTGACAGTACCTTTAAGGGGACATATGAAACTCAATAAAATAGCCGGCGTGATCGGCTCGGGCATGCTATTGCTCAGCGCAAGCAGTTACGCACAACAAGCCAGTGAAGAAAGCAGCGGAGAAAAAAAAGGCTCAGCGGTATTTTCTCCACTTAATGTCTCGGCCGGTAAAATAACCAGCGAGCAAGAAGCCTTGGAAAAAACAGGGGCCGTCAGCTCACGCGACACCAATAAAAACTTAGAATCTCTCGACGCAACGTTACGCAGCATGCCCGGGACCTATACCCAAATCGATCCCGGCCAAGGCTCGGTTAGCGTGAATATTCGTGGGATGAGCGGTTTTGGCCGCGTAAACACCATGGTCGATGGCATTACGCAAAGCTTTTACGGCACCTCGACCTCCGGCACCGCCGTGCACGGCTCTACCAACAGTCAGGCTGGCGTGCTTATCGACCCCAACTTCCTCGTTGGCGTTGACGTGACTCGCGGCGACAGCAGCGGTTCCTCTGGGGTAAACGCCCTAGCGGGCAGTGCCAATCTGCGCACGATTGGCGTTGATGACGTGGTGTTTGCTGGGAATCCTTTTGGCGTGCGCTCACGCTTTTCCGTCGGTAGCAACGGCATTGGCCGCAGCGGAATGATAGCCGCCGCAGGCAAAACCGATGCTTTTACGGATACCGGCAGTTTTGGTGCCATGGCCGCCATCAGCGGCAGCTCGGTCTATTCCAACTTTAACAACGGCGATGGAATTAATAGCGAAGAGTTCGGCTATGACGAATTCATGAAGCAGAATCCAAAGTCACAGCTGTATAAAATGGATATCAAACCGAATGAGTTTAATAGCTTTGAACTCTCCGCCCGAACTTATCAAAATAAGTTTTCACGCCGCGACATCACCAGCGACGATTATTACATCAAGTATCACTACACGCCGTTCTCTGAATTAATTGATTTCAACGTCACGGCCAGTACCAGCCGCAGCGACCAAAAATATCAAGACGGATCGTTGTACACGTTTTATAGCACGTCAGCGCGTAACCGTTCTAATGCGCTGGATGTGAATAACACCAGCCGCTTCACGCTCGGTAATAACGATCTGGCTTTTACCATCGGCAGCAAACTGATGCGTACCCGCTATGACAAACTGATCAAATCCAAC
Source organism: Hafnia sp. CBA7124 (assembly GCF_002355555.1). Lineage (NCBI taxonomy): Bacteria > Pseudomonadati > Pseudomonadota > Gammaproteobacteria > Enterobacterales > Hafniaceae > Hafnia > Hafnia sp. CBA7124. The sequence goes on from NZ_AP017469.1 coordinate 3,414,664, forward strand.
GCGGGTGATCCACAGTCTTCGCAAGAATCAATTGAAAACAATCCTTTTGCCCCGTCGGGCGATCAGGATATTTCAGCGCTGTATACCGGGCTTGAAATCAAGCGCGGAATTTATCAAGCTAATTTTAATCTTAACTACACTCAGAATAAGATCAGCGGTTTCAAACCCGCCTGCGATCCGCGAGTTATCTGTGTTCCACAGGGGGAATACAATGTTGATCAAAAAGAGAGTGGTTATAATCCTTCAGTAGAGATCTCTGCACAGGTAACACCGTGGCTCCAGCCGTTCGTAAGCTACAGCAAATCAATGCGTGCACCCAATATTCAGGAGATGTTTTTCTCTAACTCCGGCGGTGCATCAATGAACCCGTTCTTAAAACCAGAAAGTGCCGAAACCTATCAGGCCGGTTTTAATATTAAGGCGCACAGCCTATTGGTTGATGAAGATTTACTGCGCTTAAAAGCCTTGGTCTATCGTAGCAAGATTAAAAACTACATATTCAGTGAGTCATATTTAGTCTGCACCAACGGCCGTAAATGCAATATGACTGAAGTTAACGGCAATGACTGGGCTGACGTTAGCGACTACACCGACAATATGTACATCTACGTGAACTCCCAATCACTGGTACGAGCTCACGGTTTTGAATTAGAAATGGATTACGACGCGGGCTACGCGTTTGCACGTTTGGCTTATAGCCAGCAACACACCGACCAACCAACGTCGATTGCCAGCACCTATTTTGGCGCGGGGGATATTACCGAGCTGCCAAGAAAATATATGACGCTCGATACTGGTGTCAGATTCCTAGACAATTCATTAACCGTTGGCAGCATTATTAAATACACCGGAAAATCACGTCGCTTATCACCTAATTTTGATTTTGACGAGAAAACCGGCGCGGTGGTGAAGGAAGATCTCCCACAGATCCCAACCATCATCGATCTCTACAGCACTTATGAGATCAACCGCAACGTGATGCTTAAACTCAGCGTACAAAACCTGATGAATAAAAACTATTCTGAAGCATTGAACAAGCTCAATATGATGCCAATGCAGGGTGATGACAGCACGGCGGCCAATACGGCTCGAGGCAGAACTTATATTTTTGGTGGGGAAATTCGCTTCTAATCACCACGCCGTCATGCTGAATATTTCGGCATGACGGCATTAATATTGCCGGCTTCTCATTGATTACGAAGGCTGCAACACAATTACCGCCATACCTATCAGCGCAACGCAGGCACCAACCATATCCCAGCGGGTTAATTCAACACCGTCAACAAAGCGTAGCCAAAGCAACGCAACGCCAATGTATACTCCACCGTAGGCCGCATAGGTTCGACCCGCCGCAGTGGGATGTAGTGTCAGTAACCAAGCAAAAACAACCAAGCTCAACGCAGCTGGCAGCAATAACCATAGCGGCTTATGTTGCTTCAAAACTAAATAAGGCAAATAGCACCCAACGATCTCTGCGATCGCCGTCAGGCTAAATAATAAGAATGTTTTAACAATTAGCATTAGGGTATTTTTACCTAAAGGTCATGATACGTAGGCAGTTAACCCATTTTGCCCTGAAAAATATATTTGATCCACGTCTCATCTATTTACCCCTACTGATTAGCAGCACTATTACAAAGGCCTATAACGCATTAATTTGAAACAGGTATGCATTTTATGGCTATTTGTACCTATTTTTTCGCAACGTGTTTCTTTTCGCCAAGGCCATTGCTATAACGTCATCACTGGAAGTGAATTTATTATAACAAACACCCCCTATTAATATTAAAGGAACAGCTATGTCTAGAATACGGCAACGTACTCTGGAGAGTATGCAAAAATTCTCTAGGGCGATGATCGGTGCAGTGCTGTTTTTGCCAGTAATAGGTTTAATTCTGGCATTAAGTTCAATTTTAACTAACCCAACGCTTATTTCTGAAACTAGCTTTCTTCATCAACTTGGTCAGCTATTAGGAGACACCTTCTGGCCACTGTTTGGTAATCTTGGTTTACTCTTTTGTGTCGGTATTAGCTATGGATTAGCAAAGGATAAAAAAACAGAGGTCGCCTTAGTTTCCGTTATGTGCTTCATTATGTTTTTAGGTGCCAACCACTCTTGGTTGGAGTATACCCACGGCATTGCCAATAAAATAAACGGTGAATATTACGGAACAGGACAAACTCAAATATTAGGGTTTGTGGTTGTTGATATGGGGATATTCCTCGGTATTATTCTTGGCTGCACCATTGCATGGGTACATAATAAAGTCTCGCAAATAGAACTCCCTGGCGCATTATCTATGTATGGCGGCGCAAAGCTAACGCTTATCGCCATGACGCCGGTTGTTATTATCTACGCCATGGCTTTCACTTGGTTCTGGCCATTTATGACCCACGGCATTGCGGCGTTAACCGGCTTTATGAAAAACGCAGGCGTTGCTGGAGTATTTGTTTATGGTTTCTTCGAGAAATTTTTAATCCCTACCGGCCTACACCATTTCGTGTGGTCGCCTTTCCAACTTACGCAAATCGGCGGTTCGCTGACGGTCGATGGGCAGACGGTTTCTGGCACTCAGGCCATCTTCCTTGCGTATATGCGCCATCCCGATTTAACACCGGTGATGAACGATGCTCTGCGTTTCTCCCAGCAAGGTATGACCACTATTTTCGGCCTGTCTGGCGCTGCACTAGCGTTTTATCACACCGCGAAGCCAGAAAAGAAAATGCTCGCGAAAGCCGTTTTATTACCGGCTATTATTACCTCAATTCTGACCGGAATTACTGAGCCTATTGAGTTTACATTCCTATTTATCTCACCGCTTCTGTGGGTTATTCACGCCACATTAACCGCAGCATCACAGGCTATTTGCGATCTGCTACAAGTGAGGCCATGGGGAGCATCTGGCTTAATTGAGTTTTTAGCCTATAACCTACCACTACCCGTTTCGCTGACACGCTGGCCACTTTATATCGTGATTGGCATTGGACAGTTTATTGCTTATTACGTGATATTCCGCACCGTGGTCGTGAAATTAAAGCTTAAAACACCGGGTCGCGAAGACGATGATGATGTGAAGCTGTATAACAAAAAAGATTATCAAGAAAAAATTCAACAGGAAAAGAAAAATACGGGCTCACAGGCCGATGAAATTATTAAAGGACTCGGTGGAAAACATAACATTATTTCTGTCGATAATTGCTTTACCCGTTTACGCGTCGCTATTCATGATTTAACTATCGTCGATGACGCTGCTTTAAAAGCAACTGGTGCGAATGGCGTGGTGCGTAATAGCAATGAAGTTCAAGTTATTTACGGTGTCAAAGTTGGACAAGTACGCTCGAAAGTTGATACCTGGCTGGCTAATAATTAAATTGGGAGTACATATGAAACTAACAGTATTAGGTGGCGGCGGAGTACGCTCCGCATTTCTGGCAAAATCTCTGGCTTATAATGCCCACCGTATCGGATTAAAACAGGTCGTCTTTCTGGATAATTCAGCTCAGAACTTAACCATCTTTGGCGAAATTGCGCGTTATATATTTAATACTATTCGCCCTGATATTGAATTTAGCTTAACCACCGAGCCAGTATCAGCCTTACAAGACGCCAACTATGTGATTACCACACTGCGCGTCGGTGGCGATGAAAGCCGTATACATGACGAACGTATTGCGCTGGACCACAATACCTTAGGGCAAGAAACCACCGGTGCAGGCGGCTTTGCCATGGCCATGCGCTCTATTCCCGCTATTTTGGACTACTGCAAATTAATCGAAGAACATGCGGCACCCGATGCCATCTTATTTAACTTTACCAATCCATCAGGCTTAGTCACCGAAGCGATTATCAAATCTGGCTTTAAACGCCGCGTTTACGGTATCTGCGATGCACCATCAGAGCTGATTCGTGAACTACCTGACATTCTTAACTGCGACGAAAGTGAACTGCAGGTTGAGTGCTATGGACTCAATCATTTCTCTTGGTTCACGCATTTTACCGTGGGCGGAGAGGATGTAACCGAACAATTGGTTAATTCGCCTGAGCTGTATAAAAAAACGGCCATGCAATACTTCTCACCAGAATTAGTTCGTTTGTGTGATAACCAGCTATTAAATGAATACTTATATTATTATTACTATAAAGAAGAGGCACTAAAAGCTATTCAAGATTCAGGTGAAACACGAGGCGAACAAATTGCACGTATTAATCATGACATGCGTGAAGAGCTTAGCCGCATCGACGTTAAAGAAAATCCAGCCACCGCGTTTGATATTTGGATGAAGCATTATCTACGTCGTGAAAATAGCTACATGCAAAATGAATCTCAGCAGGAAAAATTCCACACCAGGGAACCTTTAACGCTGCAGCAATTCATCGAAGAGCCCGACAGCGGCGGCTACGCGGGCGTGGCATTAGATATTCTAGAAGCAGTCAACAGCAATACCACCAAGCGTATTGTGGTATCGCTTTCCAACAACGATACGCTGAATTTCCTGCATCCCGACGATGTTATTGAAATCAGCTGCGATCTCAGCAAAGAGGGATTAAAACCGGTTAAGCCTATCCATGTACCCGAGGCGCAGAAAAATATGATTTCCTGCGTGAAAGAGTATGAACGTCTCGCGGTGCAGGCAATTTTGACTCAGGATAGAACGCTCGCGGTTAAGGCATTGATGGCACATCCGTTGGTCGGATCATGGTCATTGGCTAGAAAGCTGGTTTCCGCCTATTTGCAGGGCCCTCAGTTTAAAAACTGGCACTAGAGCCTAGCATTGAAACTCTGGGGCGTCGCAGGACGCCCTTTCATTATTTCTTCTGCATAAACCACAGTTTCAGAAGATGTTCAAAGCCGAGAATACAGTAGCCAAAGAACGGATTAGACCAATAAATATCATCATCATATTTTTGTGGATCGTGAATAATAAATGACAGGTTAGCAGCCTGCGCTAACGGACTTTGATGGTCGCCGGTAAAACAAACAAGGTTGATATTTTTATTCTCTAGTGCCTTTACCCAGCTTAATGCGGATGAACTCCGGCCCGATTTAGAGATTAGCCATATCGAATCAAACTTATTGGCGTTTTTTTGTTCCAGAATTTCATAGTCTGGCCATAGCGCTAAGCTGGCGTTGACGCCGGTGACTAAAAACTTATTATAAATATATTGAGCAATAAGCTGCGAGAAGCCGCTACCGTGGATCAGAATCCGTTCGTTTTGTAGTTTTTCTAGCAGAATATCCACTTTCTCCGGCGGCTGAATATTCATAAAATCAACATCGTTGGTAACATCGAGCTTCGGTAGCGTAATGTTAAACTTAATAAAGTAAACCATCTCAAGCCAGCCGCTAAACTCAAGCTTTTTGGCTAACCGAACCAAAGATGAGGGATTGCTACAGCACTTCTCCGCCACGCTGCGTATCCCTTGTTGAATACATAACTCAGGATTGGCCTGTATATATTGAAGCACACCGATCTCAATATTACTCAGTTTAATGTTACGAAATAGATTTTGAATATCCATGATAAACCCCTGTTAAGCAAATTTGAGATTAGCACAGGCATTTTTTAATAACTGAGTAATCAGTCAAAATTATTTCACTTCGTAATGGGAAATAGGGATATGAAAAAACATCTTACGACCGTTGGCGCAACATTCTTTTTATGGGGGTTAATAACGGCGTTCAACAGCACATTAATTTTATTTTTCTATCGCTACTTTCAGCTTTCATGGCCACAGGCAATGCTCGTGAATGTTATATTTTATATTGCTCCCTTTTTAACTTGCCTGCCCTGTTCTAAACTTATCGCGCTATATGGTTACCGCACCATGTTACGCAGCGCCTTGCTGCTTACGATGAGCGGCTGTGGGCTATTAAGCTTAGCACTGGGTTGTTATTCGATTATCGGTGCCCTGTTTGCCGTATTCGCGATTGCAACCGGCGTTGCTGCCATGCAAGTTGTCGCTAACCCTTATCTCACGCTGCTCAGCCAAGAGCATAAGCGTGTAGGTAACCTCACCTTGGCCTCTGCTATAAACTCGTTAGGCACAACGTTAGCACCACTGCTGATTGCCTTAGCATTACGCGCATCGCCTATTGATTATGTTAATCACAACGAGCCGATTAAATGGATTTGGTTTGTCTTGGCCCTCTTTTCTGTGGGATTATTTGCAATAACATTTTCAATCAAACTACCTGATATTATTCAAGATAAAAAAAATAAAACTCACTCACCGACCCTATGGGGTAATACCAAGTTTATTTATTCCGCAGCTGCCATATTTATCTATGTTGGCGTGGAGGTTTCATTAGGAACGAATACCATCAACTATTTATCGACCATTGGAAAATGGAATACAGAAATCGCGATATCATTAATTTCACTGTACTGGGGCGGTGCATTAATCGGGCGTTTTATCTTTGGCATATTTGCCGATCGAATCAGCCTAAAAATTGCATTTCTGTCCGTTACGCTCGTCTCCGCATCTTTCATATTGCTATCCATTCTATTAAACAACGCGGCGGGTGGTTATCTATTACTACTAATAGGTTTTGCCAATTCGATTATGTACCCTATTATTTTTAGCCAAAGCATGGCAACGGTGCCTCACAGGGCAAACTTCGCGGCTGGCGTGTTAATTATGGCAGGGATTGGAGGCGCGATTATTCCTTATATTCAAGCACTAATGATTGATAGCCTGACACTACGTTTTAGTTTTTTACTGCCGCTGGCGCTTTATATATTGTTAGCATGCTGGGGAGCAAAACACCTCAAACCTGCCTCATCGCCTATTTCTGTTTTAGAGTAAATAGTAGCAATAGATCTTAGCCACAGGGTAAAGCCTGTGGCTAAGATAATAACGATTAGAAATCAGCTTTAAGCACCACGCGATAGCGGGCTTTGCCTTCACGCACATGTTTCAATGCTTGATTGATTTGCGACATCGGGTATAGCTCGGTTGTTGGTGCAACTTTAGTTCGTGCGGCAAACTTCATAAGCTTGCGCAGCTCATTTGGAGAGCCCGTTGCCGAACCAGAAATGCTCCGATCGCCGCCGATAAGCGTGAACGCTGGCACTTCTAACGGTTTCATCACCGCTCCCACCGTATGGAAATGGCCACCGTAGGTTAACGCTTCAAAGTACGGCAGCCAGTCTAGCGACACATTGACGGTATTGATAATCAAATCAAACTGTTTTGCCAGTGCGTTCAGCGCCTGAGGATCGCGGCTATTGACGACGCGATCGGCCCCCATGGCTAAAACTTCCTGCTCTTTTGCTGGATTTGAACTAAATGCCGTCACTTCACAGCCCATCGCGTGGAGCAATTTAATGGCGATATGACCCAAACCGCCGATGCCAATCACGCCAACTTTGCTGGTTGCGGTAATATGATGCATCAATAACGGTTTAAACACCGTAATGCCACCGCAAAGCATCGGTCCAGCCGTTGCCATATCAATATCATCCGGTAACGGAATAGCCCACTGCCAGTTACAGCGCAGCTTATCGGCAAAGCCACCTTTATTCATGATGGTCGGCACGCTACCGTTCTGACAGTTAATTTGATTTCCGCTGATACATGCATCGCAGTGCTGGCAGCTGTTTGCCGTCCAGCCCACGCCGACTCGCTGACCGACTTTTAGACCTTTGTTTTTGGCGGCATCCCCCAGCGCGTGGATATGCCCCACCACTTCATGACCTGCAATCAGAGGATAGTCAGAGAATCCCCACTCGTTATCGATCATCGATAAATCCGAATGACAGATACCGCAGTATTCGACTTTAACTTCAACGTCGTCTGGCTGTAGTGCACCAGCGTCATACTCATAAAGTTCCAGATCTGCCCCGGGTTTCAGCGCAGCATAGCTTTTGATTTTTGACATGTGATGACCTCTGAGAAAGTACCCATTCAAGACTACGCCACCCGCGTGAAAATCGATACATCACGCAGACAGTTTTACGGTTGAAATTCTTCACCATACGCGTATTAGCTGGGGAATAAATATTCTTCTTTATTTCAGTCTGTTGCCTTCATCATCCGCGATTTGCTCACCATCTTCCTTAACGAACGAACCTTTTTGGGCCGCAGGAAGAATCCCCAGAACCACTTCGGAAGGACGGCACAGCCGAGTTCCCAGCGGCGTTACCACAATCGGACGGTTAATTAGGATCGGATATTGCAACATAAAGTCGATGAGTTGATCGTCAGTAAATCTATCTTCTGCAAGCGCTAACGAGTCATACGGTTCCACGTTTTTCCGTAGCAAAGCCCGTACTGAAATGCCCATATCTGCGATGAGTTTGATCAACTCATCGCGTGAAGGTGGATTCTCGAGGTAAAGAATAACGGTCGGCTCAGCACCGCTGTTGCGGATCATCTCCAGCGTGTTACGCGACGTGCCGCAAGCCGGGTTGTGATAAATCGTAATATTGTTCATATCAGTATCTCATTACGAAGTGAAAGAGAGACGTAGCGCCAGCGCGGCCAGCGTTACAAACAGCACAGGTAGAGTCATGATAATTCCGGTGCGGAAATAATATCCCCATGTGATGGTCATGTTCTTCTGCGAAAGCACATGCAGCCAGAGCAACGTCGCTAAGCTGCCAATAGGAGTGATTTTTGGCCCTAAATCGCAGCCAATCACATTGGCATAAATCATCGCCTCTTTGATAACGCCTGTTGCGGTGCTGCCATCAATAGAGAGAGCACCAACCAGAACGGTCGGCATGTTGTTCATGATGGAAGAGAGGAAAGCCGTCAAGAATCCGGTGCCAAACGTCGCGGCCCAGAGGCCTTTATCTGCCAACACGTTCAGCACGCCAGAGAGGTATTCGGTTAATCCAGCGTTGCGTAAACCATAGACCACCAAATACATCCCCAGCGAGAAGATGACGATCTGCCAAGGCGCACCGCGCAGCACTTTCCCCGTGTTAATAGCATTGCCTCGTTTCGCCACCGCAAACAGGATCACAGCCCCCGCCGCAGCAATAGCGCTAACGGGAATACCGAGCGGCTCCAGAACGAAAAAGCCAACCAGCAGAAGGATCAACACTATCCAACCAGTCCTGAACGTTGCCGGATCTTTGATTGCTTTTACAGGCTCTTTAAGACGTTCAAGGTCATAGGTTGGCGGGATATCTTTGCTAAAGAACCAGTGCAGCATCACCAGCGTGGCAGCGATCGCGGCAATATCCACGGGCACCATTACCGATGCATATTCGGTAAATCCTAGATGGAAGAAATCCGCCGAAACGATATTCACCAGATTCGACACGATAAGCGGCAAGCTGGCGGTGTCGGCAATAAACCCCGCAGCCATCACGAATGCCAGCGTGGTACTTTTACTAAAGCCAAGCGCCAACAGCATAGCGATAACAATCGGCGTTAAAATAAGCGCTGCGCCATCGTTGGCGAACAGTGCCGCTACCGCCGCACCGAGCAAAACAATATAGGTAAACAGCAGGCGTCCTCGACCGTTTCCCCAACGAGAAACGTGCAACGCTGCCCATTCGAAAAAGCCGGATTCATCCAGAAGCAGGCTGATGATGATAACGGCAATAAAGGTTGCGGTAGCATTCCAAACGATATTCCACACCACAGGAATATCACCTAAATGCACAACCCCAGAAATCAAAGCCAATACCGCGCCCAACGTCGCACTCCAGCCGATCCCTAATCCCCTCGGCTGCCAGATAACCAAAACGATGGTCAGGACAAAAATTGCGCCTGCCAGTAACATAATATCTTCCTCGTTATAATTTCACATACACAAAAACATATGTGTTTAGTTAAATTTTTTAGATACAGACAGCTTTACCGCCGCTAGAACAATTTGCCACGGACAACTTACGGGCGAGAGCTTTAATATCGTCCTGCTGACTTAACCAAGCCTGCTCAATAACCTGAGCCGCCCAAGAAGGCATATGCGGAGATAAACGATAGTAAACCCACTTCCCCTGCTTACGATCCAGCAGTAGACCGCTTTCACGTAGCATCGCCAGATGACGAGAGATTTTCGGCTGTGACTGTTCAAGCGCGGTGCACAAGTCGCACACGCATAGCTCTCCCATTTCCCTAAGCAATAATACAATGCCCAGACGGGTTTCATCAGATAGATTTTTGAAGAGTTGCAGACAAGCTAGCGGCATCGTTCCTCCTGAATATTTGGCAACAGGATACTCTGCGGGTTGATAAAATCAATGATATATTCGGTAAAACATATGTTTTATGACCGAGATTAGGTGAGGTGACAAATTTTGCTCGACAAGGGATTTAGCGATGAATTTAACGACTGAGCCTTTCGAGGCTCTGAGTTTACGGGCTGACATAGCGGTGAAGAAAAGTGATATTGGGTTCATTTTTCCATTGCGTACCCATATCCACTTCCCCGCAGGGAACGGCCTTATATGGTACGTAGGGAATATCGTTTCCCGAATGTACGCCATGACAGAGGATTTGTGAGTGCGGTTGGTTGGTTTTAGATGACACTAAATGCAAAAAGCATCGAGCTATTAATTTGAGGCCTTGAAAGAGGTTATTACAACATAGAAGTAATGCTCTTAGTTTAAAAAAACTTACATGTCTTTCTCAATCGATATACTTCGAAATTGTTATAGAAATATCCATGGTGCACTAATTTACTAAAGAAAAATGGGAAGCGAGTGCACTCACAATACATGCCTATGATCATCGTTGCGCCAAGGACAAACATGACAGTAAGTAATATAAACTTCACGACTTTATGCATTGTAGTAAATAGTTTCAATAAATCATGAAGCAATAAGTTACACCAGATACAGTAAACGTATTGTATATAAACTCATCATGAGCTCCACTTACGGCGGGATTCATCCCCTGCTTGCTTCTGCTGACTCCCTTTCTATCGTTTTTGGTATTAGATAAGTGGCTTTCTTATTGGGTGAACAAGGGGCATTAGCTGGAAGAAGCAAGAAAAGAGCTTGAACTTTTATACCCAAGTTTCAGGCAAAAAAAATCCGACTTGATCAGGGATGCATGTTCAAGTCGGGAAAACTCATATTTCCGTATATGAAAAGGCAAAGTTCACATATAACTTCACTTCTTTGGCAGAAAAATATCATATCAGCTAATCCTTACTCATTTTGTGATTATGCCGAACGTTCATAAGACGTTGATATACCGTAACTAAACAACTTTTAGCAATTAACGCATTACACGCAGTGCATCTTATAGATATTCACTAGGTATGTGCTGAGTGCATGTCTTTAAGAGTCACCTGATCGATTTCCATATGATAATAAGCAGATAGTCTACGGGATGGGTTATGGAATCTTCAGCATTGGCGAGCAAATATGTGTCCACACAGAGTTTTAATTTGGCCCCTCACGTTAGGGGCTTTTTTCTCTACAAACTCAGGCAAAAAAAATCCCGACTTGATCAGGGGTGCATGTTCAAGTCGGGAAAACTCATATGTCCGTATATGACAAGTCAAAGTTCACTTCTAGGATGGACGGCAATCATATCAGCTAATCCTTACTTATTTTGTGCATATGCAGAACGTTCATAAAGCGTTGATATACCTCACCTAAACAAACTTATTCATCGCGCAACGTAGGCGTTTTGCGATGAAATCAATAAGACTGCCAATGAGTGGGATTAGCGGAAGGAAAGTGAATCAAGGATGAAGATGCTAGATGCGCAGCAAATAGACACCATTTTGGCAACGTTGTCCCAAATCTGTCCCACTTAGAAAGTTCAGAGCAATTAGTTTCGTATAAGTGATTGATTTAAATGGTGCGATAATAGGAACCAACAAAAAGGTACATCACGCTGATTTTAAAATAAAATTTAATATCGAAAAATAAAACTATACACATCACTATACACATCGGCGGTGGCGTTCATTTTTTATACTGAAACACGGTCAGTAAAAAAGTTTTTTTGCATGTAACTGTTCACACTGTTCATCATTCAAGTTACTCATTAAAAATCAAATCCTTACATGGTGATTAGTTGGTGAAGAGTGAGCAGTCGATTGTTAACCTAAATAGCTGTGCGGAATAGTTATCCATTTTTGTTCATCCCATGCAGAGTAAGGCATTGTTGCCATTTTCGCTGTCTAAACGCTATGCATCGACCTAGAGTGTTGTCCTTATGCCACATGCCACATGCCACATGCCAGTAGATGTAGCGGTCTTAGACGCAGCTATTTAGTAGGATAATCAGGTATAAACAGACCGGCGATTGCCGGTATGGAGGGGTTTAGCCTGAATCGCTTCCGAAGTTAGTATCAAAGTCACTTTCGCTATCGCTATGTAGTCGACTAAACGTTAATCAGAATATTCTCTCTACAAAATAGAAACAGATACTACTGCTTAAGTTTAACCAATGTCTTTTCGATTTTAGATAAACTTTCAGCTATTTTACGAGAGTTACTATTGTCTGAAGCGTCTATATAAGCCATTGATTGTATTTCAATATAACTCTCATTAGAAATTTCTCTTGAGAAGGGGTTTCTACTATTTGCTTTACGGAAAGTAGTTGTAACTTTTATTTTCTCATTACCAATAAAACCATTAATTCCAGCATAATCACCAAACATGAACACTCGACTGCTTCCTGGTGCAAAAAATGGTATTCCCTTAATAAGCGCGCTATCTTTCATATCACCAGATGCATCACCTGCAAATGCTTGACGTGGCAATACCCTGTCAAAACTGAACTTTACGTCCGCAGCAGCACTCTTCCCAATATTCTTGATGACAATGTTTAAAATTGTTTTTGAGTTCTCATTCTGTTCAAGATATACAATAACATCTGGCGAAGTGCTATCTTTATACACAAGGTAGCTGATTGCAGATGAGCCAATAGCTACTAACATGGTAAGCGTATTTACTACAAATCCGCCAGTTTGCAGAATATCCATTATAAAACCCTATTAGCTTGAAAAATCGCATAAATCCTTAGTCAGCAATAATGTGCCTTTCCTGCAATTTAGTAAAGTTTCTCTGAGGTTAGTGATGAGTCAAGACCGGCGGATGCCGGTCTTGGATAGGTTATGTCGCTGCGGTTTCATCGCACTTCGGCAGCCAATCGCCGTAGCTTTCCTCTTTCAGCGACAGGTTCGTCTGTATTCCCTGCTTTGTGTGCCGCTTCTCATAATTCAGGCCGTACTCTTTCAGCATCATGGGCAGCCCCAGCCCGAACATTTTCAGGCTGAGCACGTTCCTGTACCCGTTAGCCTCCATATAGGCCAGATACGCGTGATAGAGATATTTACGGTAATTTCGCGGGATAATACTGGCATTACCCATAAACATCCCGTTGGTCTGCGGAAGCATCTCCAGATAGCCACAAAAATCAAACGTCGGGTCAGCATCGCGCTTGATGCTGAGCGCTTCGCCGGAGTTTTGCTGCGACTGAAGTAGAGTGCGCGCTGCCATCGGGTCGCTGAATTTCTGCATAAGCTGGCGCACGATAACGGCCAGCTCGCGTGCGATTTTGTCCCTGAGCTGCGGGTCGCGCTCCTCCGGGGCGATTTGCTCCGGGAAGTGAATAATCACCCGGCGGCGTGATACACCGCCGCTGCGGTCGGTAAAGCGCATCGGGTTATTGTTCACGGCCAGAATAACCGCCGGAATATGCGTCGAGTACGGATTCTGGTATTTCGGGTCAACGGAGACCGCATCGCCGCCGGTGATGGCCTTGAGTCCGGCACCGTCTCCGCTCCATTTTTCTTGGTCAGGTAAACGAATAAGCGAGAAGCCAATCAGGGATGCACGCTTGCGGGGGTCTTCCAGCGTGTCAATGTCGGCCGACGTGGCGTTATCTTCCCCAGCGAGCATGGTCGCAATTTCGGCCAGAATACTTTTACCGCTGCCGCCGGGGCCGGTCACCTCGAGAAAGAGCTGCCAGTCGTAGCGGTTCGCCAGCACCATAAACAGCGCGGCCAGAATCACGTTACGTTTTGTCGGATTACCACTGGCCGCCCGGTCGAGCCAGCGCCAGAAGTTAGGCGCGTGAGTTTCCAGCGTTTCCCCCTCGACCGACGGGGTAAAATCCACGTCGCATAGTGTGCGCAGCCAGTGCGATTTGTGGTGCGGGCTGAATACGCTGCTTTGGGTATCGAGTACCCCGTTGCGAAAGCCAATCAGACGACGCGCTGGTGTATCCTGCTGCGGAATGATCAGTTTCAGTGTCTCCACCACAGAGGCAATTTTCCCCGACGAGAACGGGGCGCGAAGACGCTGGAATAAATCAGCCACATTTCGTGAAAAAGTGGCGGCAGGGATATTTTTCCAGATGCCGCTTTCATAGCGGGACAGAAGCTGGCCGTTCGCATCCACCGCCAGCGCTTCGCCGTAATGCTCATGCACCCGCAAAGCCTTTTCACTGGCGCTCATGGCGGTAAATTCCGCCTCGCTCATGGTGTCGAATGGACTTTGTGCCGGTGGCCGGATGGCGTCATAAATGGTCTTACGCGTGACCTCTTCGCCGTGCTGCATAAACGCATCATTCCAGTCACCAAACACTGGCGGCAGGGCAACAATGCCCTCACAGGCTCCTGCGGCCGCTGCGGCTTTGTTCTGGCCGTCGCCGTTCAGGTCGCGGTCGGCAGCGAAGGTAATCTGACAGACTGGGTATTTCTGACGGGCAAGGCTCGCCAGAGAAAGGAGGTTCACGGACGATAGCGCCACCATAACAGTTTCGCCAGTCAGGTGATGCACGGTGAGCGCGGTCGCATAGCCCTCCGCTATCCACAGACGTTTTCCTGACTGTTTCTGCCCCTCAATGATATGACATGCCCCTTTTACCACTCCGCCTTTCAGGGTGCGTTTGAGACCGTCAGCATTGATAAGCTGGAGGTTAACCAATGCGTCGGTATCGTCATGCAGCGGGACAACCATATCACCGGAACGGAACGTCACACCGCCGGTTTTATGCGTGGCCGTCAGTATTACACATTCATGGCCGGGGAAGCCCTTTCGGGTCAGGTAGGCGTTGCCGGTAGCCGTTCGGGTTTTATCCATGAGTTTGACGGCCAGCGCGGCCGCCGCTTTGCGGTCAGCCTTCGTTTCAACTTCTGCGGCCGCAATCACTTCTGGGGCAACCGATGGCAGGTTACCGGTGACGGCATTCACCTTTTGGGCTGCCTCTGACGGTTTTACACCGAACACCTTCTCAACCAGTTTCAGGCCATCCCCCGCGCCGCACTGGTTACAGAACCACGTCCCGCGCCCCTCTTTATCGTCAAACCGGAAACGGTCAGAGCCGCCGCACACCGGACAGGCCTGATGCCGGTTTTTAATCACCTTCATCCCCAACGCCGGGAGAATGCGCGGCCAGTGACCGCACGCCTGTTTTACCGTTTCTGTTACGTTCATTTTCATCGTTATTTTCTCCCTCAGTGCAGTACCGGTGCGGTGATATGACGGGCGCAAAGCTCATCCATCACGGCCAGCCCGAGAAAGGACAGTGAGGGAGCGACCTTGAGTGGTCCGGCTTCCATCAAATCTTCCAGCAGTGCACAGGCAATCTGACGCCCTTTTTCCTCGCCGTGCTGGCGCAAGTAGAAGCCCTCCAGCTCGTCGGCAATGGCGCTTTCCAGCGCGTCGAGGGTGAGCTGCGGGTAGCGGTGCTGATGCTCGCATACCGTCAGCCATGCACAGGCCACGGCGCGACGATACAGTGCGGCGCGTAATACGGGTGGTAATGGCTTTTTCATACGTTACCCTCCCCGGTCAGCCAGCGCTGATTGCAGCGTTCGACCACGCCGTCGAGCTGGGCGGTCATAAGGTAAATCAAGGAGGTGAGCTGTAGCTGCTGTGCCGGGTCACGACGGACAGTGGTACTGTCCTGCTCCAGCATCAGGTCGCTGACGAGCTGGCCGACGTTGCGCATATGCTCCAGACATTCGAGGTCACGGGCGGTAAGGGTGGTGTGTTTCATGCGCGCCCCTCCGCAACCGGCAGACGGCCAGCGAACGAGAGGACGTAATCGCGAACGAGGGAAAGCCGTGCGGCGTGTTCATCACTGGCAACAGTACGGAGCATACAGATACGGGTTTTACGGTCTGCGCGACGAACGGCAGCAAACACAAAGACAAACTGCGGGTGTAGCGGGGTGAGGATAGTAGCCATGATGGCAGCCTCCATTGAGTAGCGGTTACTGCTACCACCGGAAACGCCAATTTCACTGGTGGCAGCCCGAACGGGGTTGGCGTAACCGGCCTCAATGTATACCGGCCAGCCCGAAGGCTGCCCCGCCCGGACTACCATTATCTTGCTGGGACGATAGTGTGCGCATAGACACCACAGCCCGGAAAATGGGTGTACCTGAGCTACGACGAAAAAAAAGACGCTTGGCGCGTCTGGTGTCGCCATTGAGTTTCGCGGAACGCCAATTCCGGCTGCCGATTTTGCGACAGCGGGAAAACTATATCTGGAAATGGCGAACAGATGCAAGCCAGAAAAAGGGGCTTTTTGCAGAACAGGAATAATCATGCGTCATAGCCCCGGTTGCGTTCAGCAATGCGACCCGCCATCCATGCGGTGATTTCAGACTGCGCCCACGCCACATTTTTACCGCCGAGGGAGATTTGTTTCGGGAAAGCCCCCCGGCTGATGAGGTCGTAAATGGTCGACCGGGACAGGCCGCATAAATGCACCACTTCGGGCAGGCGGATAAAGCGCTCCTGAACGGCATCAGATACCGGCATCAGTGGCGCGGCAGGGGCAGAAGACGGGGAAGAAAAAGCAGTGTGCATCGGGCTACCTCATAAAGTCCATACAGTGCCGGTCGTGTCCGTCCGGCTTCGGGTAGCTCTCTATTTTGTGAATATTTTCTCTCAGGGCAACAAGTCTTTTTGTTGTGTCTGACCACACAAATATTGATTTTTCGAAAGTGGAAAACACTGGCAATTATTGACAATCATTGGCAACCCGCTGATTACTTTTATTTATTAACTTCTACTCAACTAATCAGAATAAAATATAAGTCCCAATGAAGTACAAAGAGAGGAGAGTGAACAGTGGTGAACAGACGGTGAACACTCACCCCCTCAACTATTCACCATTTAACATATTGTATTAACTATATTTTTATTTAAGGTGAACAGTGGTGAATAGTTAATAGTATAAAAACAAGCAGAGAGAGATTTTCCTTCAACCTTTCTCTGGCCAGCCTGCTTTTGAAAGTCCCGTCTGTGCCATTCCTGTCACAACTGCAATGAGTCGAGTTGTTGTGTGGCGCACGGCAGAATCTTCTCAACTTGACACTATTGAGGAGACACTCCATGACCGTAACCGCTATCCCTGATTACCTGAAACCTGCATTCCAGAAATTGGACGCAGCCAGAACCGCCCATCTTGAAAGAGCCCGTCAGATGGATGACACCACCACGGCAATTGCCCGAACCGCAGAGCAGAAAGCAGAGATTGAAAAGGTAAACGGCAGTGATACCAGCGTATGGCGCAGGGCATTCCGTGCGGGTGGTGCAGTGCTGACGGATGAGCTGAAACAGCAGCATCTGGAGCGCGTTGCCTCCCGCGAACTGGCGCAGGAATGTGACAGGCTAGCCGAGGTGCTGGCCTATGACAGTGACCGACTGAAAGCCTCCTGTGATGCCACGGCCAGAGAATACCGTCAGGCACATCACAACGTGCTCAGCCAGTACGCCGCGAAAGAGCTGGATAATGCGCTGCGTGATACGTGCGGGGCGCTTGTCCGGGCAATGAAACTGAAAATGCTGGCGCTAGATAATCCACTCGCTAACACCGTCGGGATTCAAGGTTATGTCGAACCCGATAAAGCGATCATGCAGGAAGTGAAAACGTGGCTTGAGAGTGCGGTGAAGAACTGTCACATCCGTCTGACTGATGAGCCGGTGCTGTTTAAAGCTGGGCTATCGGCTGAGACGCTGGCGCATATGAATTACGGCGTGGCAGTGACTATCTGCCAGCGTCAGATCTTCTTTAACAAACTGCGTGAGCGTGAAGCTGACCTGAAAGCGCGGGGGCTGCTGGAGTGATGCTCTGCCCGTTCTGACTGACCCGCAAACAGGAGCTGGCCGACACAGAACAGGAATACAACGAGCTCATTGTCACATGTGATAGCAGTGCCTCTGCGCGATATTATCGATGTGAAAAAGTGGGAAATTAATCAGGCGGCCGGTCGCTATATTCGCTCGCATGAAAAAGTGCAGCGTATCAGTATCCATGACCGGCTGAATGATTTTATGCAGGCGCAGAACTGGCCGCTCAGTCGCCCATCAAAAAAAACCCTTAAATCCCGTCTTTTTTCCCGAATTAAGCCATGCATGCGTAAGGTGCATGGTTTTGCATGCGTTTTCAGCTCCCAAACTCCCTCGCTAACGCCAGTTCTAGTGCGATCTGAGGCTATTTATGCACCTGCATTAAAAGCGCCCTCTTAAGCGGGCAGGCGTGGCGGGGAGAGCATTGCGCGCCAACGGTAAAGTATTTAATTAATTTTGCGACCGGAGCGCGTCGCTACGCCTTGCTGGTTTGCGGAAGTGCCGGGGGCAGCTATTTGCGAAAATTAGAGGCTTCAAAGGCGGTCAGACTAAGGGAAAGAAAAAGCCGCTCGAAAGCGGCAGTAAACAAAAGGTATTTAGAGAACCAGAAATTAATTATTTTTTAAATTATTTATTTAAGCCAATGGTCTTTGACATCAGAAAAATTCACACTGTGCCACTGTTCTTTCCAAACCTCCCAATATTTAATATCATTTGAGGAAGGTTGACGATCTTTTGGACATTCATCAATTGAAACTATTGATGGTAAAACAATTGACTCACCTATTACTAATGCTTCACCAGCTTTAAGTGATGGGAGAGTATCGATAATAGCACCAAGTGTATCTGGTAGTAATCTTTTCACATAATTTTGGTCTATTGGGTTTGTCAATCTCATTGCAATAAAATTATTACATTGAGAAAAAATTGTTTCAGATATTTCTGATGGTCTCTGACTTGCCAAAAGAAGAGTAACTCCGTATTTACGCCCCTCCTTTGCAATACGTTCAATTGATTTTTTAGAGGATCTATACTTTACCAAGTCACTATTTGGAACGTACTTATGTGCCTCTTCGTAGACCAAGAGAACAGGGAAATCAGTATCTTTACCTTGAGATTCCATGAATTTCTTATAAATGTAGCCATATTCAAAAACAAGCCTAGATATCAATGAAACGGTTATACTCAGCACTTCAAAAGGTATGCCACTCAGATCTATTATTGTTACATTTTTATTACTTTCTGGTGCCTCTGAAGCCCCTAGCAAGCTTTTAATGACATTTTCGAATTTTTGATTCCTTGATTCATCTGAAAAAAGAAATGACAGTCTATCTTGATTAATCTTTTCTGAGAAGCGTGATATAAACTTATCTAACGTGCCATCCGCGTAAAAACCTTTTGAAATATTTGACGCTTTTGAATTGTAGAATTCAAACTTACAATTAAAGTATTTCTCAATACGTTCACTATCACTCAGTTTACATCCACATTCTGAAGTAGTTGAACTATCTTTCTTCCCATCAGCAGCTCCCGACTCCCCAACAATCATGTATCTATCACTTGCCTTTGAGTTTCTAGTTTCATCCCTCAGATTTTTCAAAGCCGTTTCAACTTCATTTATGTCAAAAAAGATTGGACTATCATAAAAAACTTTTGACATTGAAGGATTATGCTTTCTTTTATTAGCCGTAACTAACATACGGAATACTGAGGATTGGTTGTAATTATCTCTTTCTCCAGTATCTAAAAGAATCTCTTCTAATTCTTCACTGTTTAACAACCAATACGGTAAAGATAAATTATTGACATCAAGAAAATTAGCGTCAGGAAATGCCGAGTGATATTCAGAATGAATATCGAAAATAATGACATGAGAATTATTTAAATTAAAGTCACCATTTTTCCCAGAAACCGCTGTTTGTATTACTTTTGAAACCGTATGAGATTTTCCTGAACCAGTAGATCCAACTATAGCAATGTGTTTATTGAAAAATTTATTACCATCTAAAGGGATTCGAATATCATCATTGTATGATAATGAACAAAACTCAAAGTGTTTATTTTTATCAACTGAGTTTCTGTAGATATTATCAATATCCTCAAACGTGGCTGGAGCAGCTTGTTTAGGAGGTAATGCTATTGAGTCCCCCCCTCTTTCAAATCTACCATTTTTTATTATACCTAATGGATTAGCCTGTATGAGATACTTTCTTTCCCCATTATCCTTTGCCTCAATAGAGAAATTTTCTATTATCCCTATTAGCATCATTGATTCATCGTCCGATGGAACTTTAATGTAAGAGCCTACTTTTAGATTTTGTCCATCTTTAAATTCATCGAGATTACCAACGATAATTTTAATGCTATTTGGATAAACTGAAATCACTTCAGCATTTACTTCATTAATATCATTATCTACCATTTTTAAGTATCCTTTTGCACATATCTAATGACTTCACTTGGATTTTCATTGACTTTCCGCGCGTTAGCTCACACTCATAAATAGGCTTATTCAAATAAAATTGATAGATCTCTTTTCTTTTAACAGAACAAGCTAAGATTTCATCTAAATATCTAATATCATTAATAAATCTCACCTTATAGTATGATAAATCATTTACATCCTTCATTATTGAATCAGTACTAAAATCATCACCCAAAAAATCAAATCCATCCATTGGGGGAAAACCAGCACTAGCTAACTCCCGTTTTAAATTTTTCAATCGTTCGAGAGACATTCCTTCAATATATATATATGGACTAAAACGATTCTCTTTTGATAGTCTCACAACACCTAACCTTGACCACCTCTTAACAATAACAGCGACTATTTCAATATAATCTTGAATATTAAAATTATTGTCTTCAAATAAGAAAAAACGATCGTAGTTACTTGCATTCATTACTGGTGGGAAAAGCTCATCCTTTAATTTATTGCAATACTCTTTCTCAGTTCTGAAAACCTCAAACCATAGATCAAATAAAATATTTTTATTATCAATGGTACTAAAAAATTCACTAGGTATGATTTTCCTATTTTCGACACCTTTTTTTGTCGCTATTTCCTTAATTTTAGATATGGCATTATTATAATAATAACACTCAGCTTCAAACTCAGTGCAAGAAAACTTACCAGATAAAAGAGTGAATATATTTTTTAATTGAACATCATATGAAGAAGCATGAATATCAACTTTTAAAAGGTTGATAAAATCCGTTAGCTGTTGGTCATCAATATTTAAATCTTCGTGGACGCGAATGGTTTTCTTTGTCTTGACCTTATTAATTATGGGAAACTCATTGTATGTCAAAAAATTTTCTTTAAGGTATTCAATGGTTAGTGGGAGTGCTAACTTCTCATGCCCTGAAGGATAATAACCATACAATGTATAATTATAAATCTCCACTTTCGCAGCTAATCTTTTGGCATAATCCGTTAGCATTAATTGTATAGGATGTGCAATAACAGAATGATTATACTCAGTATTTTCATAATACTTACATTGAATTGCAGTGATTTCATCTGCATTTTTTAGATCTATATCTTCAACACCTTCAACATAGATCACATCATCATCTTTGGCGCGTAATAACTCCACTATGGTTTTATCGAACTGATAGAAATAACCTTTAATTGCATGTATTGCACTACGTGGGCTGTCCATACTCATCCTTCTTTTAATATTTTATCTGAATACCACTGCATCATACTCTGACGTTTTTCAAAATAATGAGCATGATTATACGTTCCTCGAATACTATTTTTGTCAACATGAGCGAGCTGCATTTCAATCCATGCAGAATCAAATCCGTTTTCATGAAGAATTGTAGACAGAGAATGCCTAAATCCATGCCCGGTGACTTTTCCGCCATAGCCAATACGCTTGATAACCTGATTAATACTTGCCTCACTCATAGGCTTACTCGGATCGTTCCGCCCCGGAAAAACATAACGATAGTTCCCTGTCATGAGCTTGAGTTCATTGAGTAAATCTAACGCCTGAACAGACAATGGCACAAGATGTGATCTGCGCATTTTCATCCTTTCAGCGGGAATTTCCCAAATAGCGTTATCCAGATCAAATTCTTGCCATAATGCCGCGCGTAATTCGATGGTTCTCACACCCGTAATCATTAGTAATTTCGTGGCTATCTGGACAAGCTTACTCCCGGAGTAACCCTCTAAGGCACCTAGAAAATCAGGTATCTCATCAGCTTTCAGGAATGGGAAATGATTGGATTGGTGTACTTCGAGAGCGCTGGAGAGATCAGCCGCAGGATTGTACTCCGCCCTACCCGTTGCAATTGCGTAGCGAAACACTTCGGAGCAACGCTGCCGCACTTTGCGCATTTTCTCCAACGCACCACGTTTCTCAATTTTACGCAGAACGTTCAGCAGCTCTAGCGGTTTAATCTCTCCCACTGGCCTTGTTCCGACATAAGGAAAAATGTCGTTCTTAAACGCTTCCATGATGTCTGATGCATATCCCGCCGACCATTTGGCAGATTTCATCTGGTGCCACTCTGTAGCGATCTTTTCGAATGCGCTTTCAGACTCGGTTTGCAAAGCAATCTTCTGCTCTTTTCGAGCCTCACTCGGATTCTTTCCTTCGGCGACAAGTTTTCGGGCATCGTCGCGACGGGAACGGGCATCAGCAAGTGCGATGGTCGGGTACACACCCAGCGAGATCATTTTTGGTTTACCGGCAAAACGATAACGGAATCGCCAACTCTTGCTTCCATTAGGTTCTATAAGCAATGACAGCCCTTGCCCATCTCCAAGTGTATAGGCTTTAGCTTCAGGCTTAGCGCGGCGAATCTGCATATCGTTTAAAGGCATGTGTATAGGAATCCAAGACCGAACAGGGACATATACACAATCCTATACACATTCCGTATCGGATTCTACTGGATGATTACGAACAGTGACGGACTAAAAGACGATAAATTCGTTATAAATCAGTGGTATTATGGATGAATACGGACGCTTGGGGAAGTTGAAATGGTGCCGATAATAGGAGTCGAACCTACGACCTTCGCATTACGAATGCGCTGCTCTACCAACTGAGCTATATCGGCACTGAGGGAATTATTTGCTGAGGAAACGCCTGAAGTGCGGGAATTACGATAGTTAAATTCATCAATAGCGTCAAGGTGCTCGGGATTCGTATGACTATTAAATCAACACAAAAGGCCATTTTGTTCTTAAGGTGATTTTCCTTAGGGAAATTATTTATATCTACAAATCCTATCAAGCCGCACACATACGACATCAGACCGGGCGTTTTTTAGTTAGTCTGGAACACGTATTCCATTATTCAATGGATAATTGGAATTTCCGTTAACCCATCACGGAGTCTGTTATGTCTATCTCATCTCGCCTCAATCGCCGGTATATTCTGGCGCAGCGCCCTCAGGGGATGCCTTCCGATCAAGATATTCGTTTAGAGCAAATTGCTCAGCCAGAACCGGTACAAGGGCAGGTTTTACTGCGCACGCTTTATCTTTCGTTAGATCCCTATGTCCGTGGCCGTATGGATGATACACCGTCTTATTCGCCTCCGTTGGCTATCGGTGAGGTGATCTGCGGCGGTACGGTGTGTCGCGTTGAGCAATCACTGAATGAGAAATATCGGGTTGGCGATCTGGTTTTGGCCTACACCGGTTGGCAGGACTATGCATTATCAGACGGTGAAGGGCTGCAAAAGCTAGATGCCAATATGGCTCACCCTTCCTACGCCTTGGGCCTATTGGGGATGCCTGGTTTTACGGGCTATATGGGCCTCACCGATATCGGCAATCCACAGCCGGGTGAAACCGTAGTTGTGGCCGCCGCAACAGGTGCCGTGGGTTCCGTTGTGGGTCAGGTAGCAAAACTACGCGGCTGCCATGCAATCGGCATTGCCGGTGGTGCTGAGAAATGTCGCTATGCGGTTGAAACGCTGGGGTTTGATATTTGTCTTGATCATCAAGCACCGGATTTTGCCGTGCAGCTAAAACGAGCCTGCAGCAAAGGCATCGACGTCTATTATGAAAACGTCGGCGGCGCCGTTTTTGACGCGGTTCTGCCTCTGTTGAATACCAAGGCAAGAATCCCGGTATGTGGCATGATCAGCCAGTACAACGGTCATCATAGCGACCACCAGCAAGACCGTTTACCTCTGCTGATGTCGACCATCTTGAAAAAACGCATGCGCGTTGAAGGCTTTATTATTTCTCAGGACTATGGCGATCGTTATCCTGAATTTTATGCCCAGATGAGCACATGGCTGGCGCAAGGAAAAATCGCGTTTAAAGAAGATATTGTCGAAGGACTTGAGAACAGCATTAGCGCCTTCCAAGGGCTATTGAGCGGTAAAAACTTTGGTAAGCTGATTATTAAAGTCGCGGAATAACCAAGAATATCTTCCTGTTAAACGGAGAGATATTTTGTAGAACGGGTAGATAGAAAAAACGGCGCTCAATGCGCCGTTTTCATTCTGCGAGAGAAACCATTAGCGACGAATTAAATCGTCACCGTAACCAATCCATTTATAGGTGGTTAAGGCTTCTAGACCCATCGGGCCTCGGGCGTGAAGCTTCTGAGTGCTCACCGCAACTTCAGCGCCTAAGCCAAACTGGCCGCCGTCGGTGAAGCGCGTGCTGGCGTTAACGTAAACCGCTGAAGAATCCACTTCGCGCACAAAACGATCGGCATGGTGCATGTTGCGCGTCAAAATCGCATCAGAGTGCTGAGTGCCGTGCTCGCGGATGTGCTCAATCGCACCGTCCAGCCCGTCAACCACCACCACGTTCAGATCCAGCGACAGCCATTCGTCATCTAATTCCGCCTCTTGTACCGGCGTCACAGGCGCAGGCCCTTGGCTTAGCAACGGCAATGCATGCGGGCAGGCGTGTAATGAAACGCCCACTTCGTGCATACGCTGGCTGAGCTGCGGTAAGAACTGCGCGGCATCCTGTTTGTTTACCAACAGCGTTTCTACCGTATTGCAGGTGCTTGGACGTTGGGTTTTCGCATTCACAATAATCTTCAACGCCTGTTCAGCATCCATGCCCTGATCGACATAGATATGACACACGCCGATACCGCCGGTGATCACCGGGATCGTTGACTGCTCGCGGCACAGTTTATGTAACCCAGCCC
The DNA here is from genome assembly GCF_002355555.1 of Hafnia sp. CBA7124. NCBI lineage: Bacteria > Pseudomonadati > Pseudomonadota > Gammaproteobacteria > Enterobacterales > Hafniaceae > Hafnia > Hafnia sp. CBA7124. The sequence goes on from NZ_AP017469.1 coordinate 3,439,819, forward strand.
CACCGCGCGGGATCAGCATATCAACGTAGCGATCCAGTTTAAGCAGCTCGGTGACCAGCGCACGGTCAGGACTTTCAATCGCCTGCACGGCATCGGCTGGTAGCCCTGCTTTTTCCAGCGCACGCTGAATCACTTTTACCGTGGCCTGATTGGTACGGTGCGTCTCTTTGCCACCGCGCAGGATCACCGCGTTACCGGTTTTAAGGCACAGCGCTGCGGTATCCACGGTCACGTTCGGGCGTGCTTCATAAATCACCCCCACCACGCCTAACGGCACGCGACGACGTTCGAGATTTAACCCGCTGTCTAATACGCTGCCATCAATCACTTTACCCACCGGATCGGTGAGGTTACACACCTGACGCACGTCGTTAGCGATGCCTTCCAAACGGCTCTGCGTAAGCTGTAAACGATCGAGCATCGCTTCGCTCAAGCCGTTCTCACGCGCCTGCTGAACGTCCATCTGGTTCGCTTGCAGAATAGATGCACTATCCTGCTCTAAATAATCGGCAATCAGCGCAAGCGCCTGATTCTTCTGCGCCGAGCTAAGGACGGCTAAGTGATAGGATGCCCGTTTGGCCGCCTTACCCATTTCTTCTAACATGTTAACCCCTTAGCTTACGATCATATCGTCGCGGTGGACGGCAACTGGGCCGTATTCATAGCCCAAAACACCGCTGATTTGCTGTGAATGGTGGCCGGCAATCATACGCAGCGCATCGCTGTTGTAGCGGCTCACGCCGTGGGCCAGATCGCGCCCTTCCAGATTGCGAATGCGGATAACTTCACCGCGCGAGAAATCACCGCTCACATCACGAATACCTTTGGGCAACAATGAGCTGCCACGTTCGAGAATCGCAGCCACGGCGCCATCGTCGACGGTAATTTCACCCGCAGGTGGCGCACCAAAAATCCAGCGTTTGCGGTTTTCCAGCGGCGTTTCCAGCGCATGGAAGCGGGTTCCAACGGATACACCTTCAATAACGTCACCCACAACGCCCGGCTTGCTGCCCGCGGCGATAATCACGTCGATACCGGCACGGCAGGCAACGTCGGCAGCCTGCAGTTTGGTGGTCATACCGCCAGTGCCTAAACCCGATACGCTATCGCCCGCGATGCCACGCAGCGCGTCATCGATGCTATTCACTTCGCGGATAAGCTCTGCGGTTGGGTTATGACGAGGATCGGCGGTAAAGAGACCAGCCTGATCGGTCAACAGCAGCAGCTTGTCGGCTCCTGCCAAAATAGCGGCCAGCGCAGAAAGATTATCGTTGTCGCCAACTTTAATTTCCGCCGTTGCCACCGCATCGTTTTCATTAATTACGGGAACAATACGGTTGTCCATCAGAGCATGCAGGGTATCGCGCGCATTCAAAAAACGCTCGCGATCTTCTAAATCAGCACGCGTTAGCAGCATTTGCCCAATATGGATGCCGTAAATCGAGAACAGCTGTTCCCAAAGCTGAATCAAACGGCTCTGCCCAACGGCGGCCAATAACTGCTTAGAAGCTATGGTTGCGGGGAGTTCGGGGTAGCCCAAATGCTCACGTCCAGCGGCAATCGCACCGGAGGTTACAATCACAATACGGTGCCCCGCCGCGTGCTGTTGCGCACACTGGCGAACGAGTTCCACGATATGGGCACGGTTTAGACGGCGCGAACCGCCGGTCAATACGCTGGTACCTAGCTTTACAACTAGGGTTTGGCTGCCACTCATAATCTTTTTGCCGTTTATTGGTGTTGGAAAAATGGGGAGAAAGAGAAAAAGTATCAGGAGAGGCGCGTTATGCCAACAGGCATAACGCAAAAGCACACTTATTACTGCGCCCGATCAGGCTCGAAGGCGAACTAACTCTTCAGAAAAGTCGTCGGCTGGCTGAATTTTAATCTCAAGCGTAGTTAAAAGCTCTTTGAGGCGGTTATGAAAATTGAGTGAGGTTTGTTCTAATTTGTCAGTCACTTCAGGATCTTTAATCACCTGCTCCTGCCAAACACCGTTCTTATCAAACAATCCAAACGAATAACGATAGGTAAAATGCGTTTCCTCGGCGGCAAGATCGAGCCACCATCCCCAAAACTCACGTTTTTCTGGATTGGGTTTAACGTTGACACACACGGCTAAACAGTCAAAAAAGAAATGATCATCCTGACACTGCCCCGAACGAATATAAGGGCCAAGCGCGGTGAATTTTTTGATTAAGCGGCTTTTAGAGTAACCACCTGGTAATGTCATGCTACATCCTCCTGTTGTGGTTACTCTTTTTTAACAAATTTCCAAACTTTAGCAATCAAATTAACGCGAATGTTCGCCAATCCAGTCACAAACCTGATGCAAAGCCTGATTGAACCCCTCAAATAACGGGGAAGAGGGCACCATCAATAATTTACCATCCAGCGAAGAGTCCGCGATAAGTTTGGCTTCAGATTTAGGGCAAAACGGATCGCGTTCCCAATATCCGGCCAGCATCGGCGTATGGCAGCGGCGGCCAAGCAGACCTTGAGTCTTCAATGAATAACAGCTCAGTTCGGTGCGCAGCGCGACATCGGATACGCTGTTCATCCCCAAACGGCTAGCCAGCACATCGATATACATTTCTGGCACACGTTCCTGAATACATTTATCGCATAGCAGGCTGTGCACCACGGGGCCTAATGTGGCAACCGCTCGCAAACGACGAGGTTCCAAATAAGCTAAACGAACCGCCACGTTTGCGCCAAAGCGGAAACCAAATACTGAAACTCGGGTGTGATCGACCCACGGTACATTTGGCAACGCTTGCAGCACTTGTTGATGCAAACGGCTCGAGTCCTGCGTCAGGCAAAAATGCGAAGACATTCCAACGGAGGGCATATCAATCGTGAGCATCGCCATGCCAGCAGGCGCTAGGTGGTCGCGAAACAGCCGATAGCTGTCGCTCTGCATCATATCCAACCCACCGCAAATCAGCACCGTTGGGAATGGCCCTTTGCTGTTATCCGGCATATGCAGAAAACCGGTGATCTTTTTCCCACCGTCAATCGCAAACTCGACCTCTTTCAGTTCGTATGACAGCAGCGTAGCCGACTCCGCATAGGCGCGATTTGCCAGTGCTTCGGCCTGCTCAGCCAAATCATCACCTTTGAGATGTGGGTAAGCCGCGATGCTGTAAAGATTCGCCGCCTGCAGCCAGTATTCACCGGCCAACGTAGGATCTTTTTCTTCCTGAGCACGTTGCTGCCAGGACATCGCTTGATGCGACCACTCGTATATCCAGTTGCCGCTCCGATAACCCACCACGGTGTCGAGCAAGCGCTCATCGCTACGCTCGGCCGTTGATGCGGCAATATGCGAGAGCACATGCTCAATTTCGATAGGTGAGACACCGCGCCAAACCCACATCAGGCGATTGATGATGCGATACCAATTAGCCTGCGAGGTTCCATCCAGCGCAGAGGCTATCGAAGCCTGCGGAACGTGCCCATGACGCTTAACCAGCGTGGACGTTTCACGATGCTTGAATCGAGGTTTGAATAAGGTTTCAGAAAGGTTTGGTTGGGACATGATAGACGGCAGCCTCCGAGTACTGTCTTTTCAGCCGCAGACAAAAAGCGGCAGAGCTAAGTCTCGCACAGCGAGCGCTCGGAAGTAGTGTAACGAACTCGGATGCTAAAAAACAAACGTCCGGACAAAGCCGGACGTTTCTTTACATCTTATTGCGCTTTTATTGCATTGCCTGAAAGCAAATTAACGATTGCTGATTGGCTCAACAAACGTCACCGCCATATCCCATGGCTGTTCGATCCACGTATTCTGTGGAATATCGATAACGTAATCATCAACCAGAGGACGACCTGCAGGCTTAGCGAAAATGGTGACGAAATGCGCTTTAGGATACATTTCGCGGATCGCCTGAGCGGTGCCACCGGTATCCACTAAATCGTCGATCACGATGAAGCCTTCGCCATCACCTTCAGCACGCTTAACAACTTTGAGCTCACGCTGGTTATCATGGTCGTAGCTGGAGATACAAACGGTATCAACGTGACGGATACCCAGTTCACGCGCCAGTAATGCGGCAGGAACCAAACCACCGCGGCTTACCGCAATAATTCCAGTCCACTGTTCAGAAGGCATCAGGCGTGCAGCCAGCTTACGTGCGTGCATTTGTAGCACGTCCCAAGTTACAACGTATTTTTCGCTCATTAATAGTGTCCCAGCCATAATATTCATGGCTTAAAGATTGGTCGGGGGGGAAAAAAGGTTGCGCGAGATTATAGAGAGCCAGAGCAATAAAAACCAGTCTCTTTCGCAGAAAGCCGGAACCTCGATTGCGGATTTAGTGCCTTAGTCTGTCCACATAAGTAAATATAGTGGTATTCTCTGAAAAAATGGCTTTATCTCTTAACCCCCTATTGTGCCACTGTTATCGGCAGCACAACTGATTATCAGGAGACTTAACGTGTCTGAACTGTCTCAGCTATCTCCACAGCCACTGTGGCAAATTTTTGCGGATATCTGCTCTATTCCTCACCCTTCGTATCATGAAGAAGCATTAGCCACGCACATCGTTGCATGGGCTGAAGAAAAAGGTATCCACGTTGAACGTGACGAAGTAGGCAACGTCCTGCTACGCAAACCAGCCTCTCGCGGCATGGAAAACCGTAAGCCGGTTGTGCTGCAAGCGCATCTGGACATGGTTCCACAAAAAAATAACGATACCGCACACGACTTCACCAAAGATCCTATCCAGCCATACATTGACGGCGATTGGGTAAAAGCACGCGGCACCACGCTGGGCGCAGATAACGGCATCGGTATGGCTTCTGCATTGGCTGTTTTAGCCGATGACAGCGTTTCTCATGGCCCAATCGAAGTGCTGCTGACCATGACCGAAGAAGCCGGCATGGAAGGCGCATTTGGCCTGAAAGCGGGCTGGTTGCAGGCCGATATTCTGATCAACACCGACTCTGAAGAAGAAGGTGAGATTTACATGGGCTGCGCGGGCGGTATCGACTTCATCACCACGCTACCGTTGCAGCGCGAAGCCGTTCCTGCTGGACACGACATTGTTAAGCTGACGCTGAAAGGCCTGAAAGGCGGCCACTCCGGTGGTGATATTCATTTGGGCTTAGGCAACGCCAACAAACTGCTGGCGCGCTTCCTGTCTGGTCACGCTGCTGAATTGGGCCTGCGCGTATTGGATCTGAACGGCGGTACGCTACGCAACGCGATCCCACGCGAAGCCATCGCGGTGCTGGCTGTACCTACCGCGAATCTGGCTAAGCTGAAAACGCTGGCCGAAACGTTCCAAAACATGCTGAAAGTTGAACTGGCTGCGGTAGAAAAAAACCTGAGCGTTCAGGTTGAAACTGCACAAAGCGATTCTCAGGCACTGACCGCCGACAGCCAACAGCGCTTTATTGCCCTGCTGAACGCCACGCCAAACGGCGTGATCCGCATGAGCGACGAAGTGAAAGGCGTAGTAGAAACGTCTCTGAACGTGGGTGTTGTGACCACCGACGCGAAAGAAGCGCAAATTATCTGCCTGATCCGCTCGCTTATCGACAGCGGTAAAGACGCCGTGGTTAGCCAACTGAACTCTATTGGTGAACTGGCAGGTGCGCATGTGGAAGCCAAAGGCAGCTACCCAGGCTGGAAACCGGATGCAAATTCTCCGGTGATGCATTTGGTGCGTGAGACTTACCAGAAGCTGTTTGATACCACGCCAAACATCATGGTTATCCATGCGGGTCTGGAATGTGGTCTGTTCAAAAAGCCTTACCCAGAAATGGATATGGTGTCTATCGGCCCAACCATCACTGGCCCACATTCACCGGATGAGCAAGTTCACATTGCCAGCGTAGGCCAATACTGGCAGTTGCTGACGGCTCTGCTGAAAGCGATCCCAGAGAAAGCCTAAGCGCTAAGTCTTTGCGTATTACAGAAGCCAGCCCTCGGGTTGGCTTTTTTTATCCCTTCACGCCCTCAAAGCCTAGCCATCAATATCCAGCGAAAGCTGCTTTTCTAGCTGTGGATCGAGCAGCGTGACATGTAACCCCACCAGCCGTACGCCTCGGCTATTTCGGCGTTCATCCCACGCCTGCCGTGCCACCTGAAATAAATCACGCTTATCCAGAATCGGCCACACATGCTCTTGCGTTGTCTGCTGAAAATCATGGAATTTGAGTTTTACGCCCTGCCGCGCGATATGCAGATCCGGCTGCACTTTCGCCAAGCGCCGTTCCAGTTCTTCATACAGTTTTTCCAGTAAAACCTCGCACTCTGCCCAGCTGTGAATATCTTCTGACAACGTTCTTTCCACCCCAACGGACTTACGCAGGCGATCGGGCATCACTTCTCGCTCATCCTGACCGTGACAGCGTTCCCAAAGCACGCGCCCAAACTTGCCAAAACGACGTAACAGCTCGGCCAAATTATAGCGACGCACATCGGCACAGGTATTCAGCCCCAGTTCACTCAGTTTGGCGGCGGTTACCTTGCCAACGCCGGGGATCTTTTTCAGCGGCAACGTGAGAATAAAATCGTCAACCTGCGCGGGCGTAATCACATATTGGCCGTTAGGTTTATTGAGATCGGAGGCAATTTTTGCCAGAAACTTGATCGGGGCAATGCCAGCCGACGCAGTAAGATTGAGCTCTTCGGCAATTTGTTTGCGAATCTGCTCTGCAATCAACGTGGCTGAGCCGTAACACTGGGTACAGTCGGTGACATCAAGATAGGCCTCATCGAGCGACAGCGGCTCTATCAGCGATGTATAACGCTGGAAAATCTCACGTATGTGCCGCGAGACGTCTTTGTAAACCTCCATTCTCCCCGGACGCAACGTGAGATGCGGACACAACTTAAGCGCTTGTCCTGTCGGCATAGCACTACGCACCCCGAATTTACGCGCGGCGTAGTTTGCAGTGCTGATCACCCCTCGGCGATCGCGACTTCCGCCAATCGCCAGCGGTACATCGCGTAACTCAGGGAAATCACGCATTTCGACTGCGGCATAAAAGCAGTCCATATCGACATGTATGATTTTGCGCATAGAGAGAATGGTGGAGTTAATGACTGTATAAGTATACAGGTTATTTGTAGGGAAAGGGAAGTGGAGCTAGGGATCGATCATGATTAACAAAAACCCCACCCTAACCCTCCCCTTCGCAGGGGAGGGGACAGTTCAGTGATATTTATAAGGATCTCGATCGACGCTTCACCCTGACAAGGGGGAAGTTGGGAGGAGAGGTGTGATAACCCCACCCTAGCCCATCCCTTCGCTGGGGTGGGGACAGTTCTGCGCAGACGGGGAGAATCTCGATCGGCTCCTCCCCCTGCGAAGGGGGAGGTTGGGAGGGGGTAGCTGTTTATGAAAAACTAAATAATCCTATGCTTCTCCAGCATTTCGCGCCGGGCTTCTTCACGCGCCATACGCTTTTTACGTGCGTCGCAGGGCTCTGGGCAATCACAGACTTTTTCCAGACCGAGGTTGGCGATGCCGCCGCAGCTTCCGTGGATGCTTTTTCGCTTGATGATATAGCCAATAGACATTCCGGCAATCACCGCTAAAAACACCACAAAGGTCGCAATAAATACCGTCGCCATATTATTTACCTTTCTTTGCCTGCACCAAATAAGGCTTAAAGGCATCCGAGTAACGATCTTCAAAACCGTTTTCAGTTTTTACAATCATAAATACCGGAATACCCAGCAGGTTTGCCAACGCCATTCCACGCTCTGGCCCCATCACGTCTAATCCCGTAGATAGACCATCTGCCGTCATACAGCTCGGCGCAAGCACGGTAATCGAAACCAGATGATGCGTGACTGGACGTCCTGTTTTAGGGTCAATCTCATGCGAGAAACGCTGGCCGTTCTGCTCAAAATAGTTGCGATAATCACCGGAGGTCGCGATAGCCATCTCGCCCGGTTGAATAATAACCTGAGCGCTCTGCTGTAATCCTGCCTGCGGTTTTTCAATGGCGATGCGCCACGGCGCACCGTCTCCGTTGATGCCCCGCGTTCTCACTTCACCGCCAATATCCACCATATAATTAGTGATGTTTAACGAAGCAAGATACTCAGCCACAACGTCCACGCCGTACCCTTTCGCAATAGACGACAGATCGAGATAAAGCTGAGGAATATTCTTCACCAGCGCATTACCCTGCACGGATAAATGCTCAATGCCGATCCATGCACGACGTTGATTAATTTCTTCATCCGTTGGAATACGATCGGGACGCCCTTCTGGCCCAAATCCCCACAGATTAACCAATGGTCCAACCGTGATATCCAGCGCACCGTCGGTCACTTTATTAATCCGAATAGCCTCTTCAACCACTTTCGCCGTTGCGGCCGAAACAGGGAATGGCGTATTCACCTCGGTGCTTTGGTTAAAACGGCTCAGCTCAGAGTTGGAACGGTAGGTCGACATCTGGTCGTTAACCTGCTCCAAACGCTTATCCAGCTCGGCTTTAATTTTTTCCGGCGCGGGCATCCCTGTTTCACTGACATACTTGATAGAGTAATAGGTCCCCATTGTTTTGCCTTCAATGTTGACCTGCTCCGGCCCACATCCCGTCAGCAAAAAAGCCAGCCCGCAAAAAGCCAGCCAGCGTGTATTTCGAATAAAAAACGCGGTCGCCCGCGCAGTGTTATTAGTCATTATGTTCAACCAGTTTTGGCTACGCTACAAAAAATCTCATAAGAAAACATATGGTCAAAGGCATTGAAGTTGTGGCTAGGCGGCAAGTGAGTTCATCCCCAGGAGCTTACAAAAGTAAGTGACTGGGGTTAACTCACGCAGCCAACACCGCCACAGCTTCAAGGACGATGGCTATCAACCGCCGAAGTCATCGAGCATGATATTCTCGTCTTCTACCCCGAGATCTTTCAGCATCTTAATAACCGCAGCGTTCATCATCGGCGGCCCACACATATAGAACTCACAATCTTCCGGCGCGGGATGCGCGCGCAGATAGTTTTCGAGTAACACATTATGGATAAAGCCGGTATAACCCGTCCAGTTATCTTCGGGTTGAGGATCCGACAATGCGATGTTCCACGTAAAGTTTGGATTCTCTGCCGCAAGCTTGTCGAAATCTTCAACGTAGAACATTTCACGCGTTGAACGTGCACCGTACCAGAAGCTCATTTTACGCTTGGAGTGCAGACGCTTGAGCTGGTCAAAAATGTGCGAACGCATTGGCGCCATGCCCGCACCGCCGCCGATAAAGACCATCTCAGCCTCGGTTTCTTTGGCAAAGAACTCACCAAACGGCCCGGAAATGGTGACTTTATCACCCGGTTTTAACGACCAGATATAGGAAGACATAATCCCTGGAGGCGCATCTGGCACACCCGGAGGCGGCGTGGCGATACGCACGTTCAGCATGATCAGGCCTTTCTCATCGGGATAGTTCGCCATGGAGTACGCGCGGATCGTGGGTTCGGTAACCTTGGACTCAAAGCGGAACAGATTGAATTTGTCCCAGTCGCCACGGTATTCCTCTGGCACATCAAAATCGGCGTAGCGCACATGATGCGGTTCACATTCGATTTGGATATAACCACCGGCGCGGAACGGCACCGCTTCACCGTCAGGGATGCGCAGCTTGAGCTCTTTGATGAAAGTTGCCACGTTATCGTTAGAGATAACTTCGCACTCCCACTTTTTCACGCCGAAAATCTCTTCCGGAAGCTCAATTTTAAGATCTTGCTTTACGCTCACCTGACAGGCTAAACGGCAGCCCTCTTTGGCTTCACGCTTAGAGATGTGCGCCAGCTCAGTAGGTAAAATATCGCCGCCGCCTTCTTTAACGTGTACACGACACTGGCCACACGAGCCACCGCCGCCACAGGCAGACGAAACGAAAATGCCCTGACTTGAAAGCATGTTCAGCAGTTTGTCACCGGCCGGAGCATCAAAGCTTTTCTCCGGATCGTGGTTAACTTCCACGTGAATGTCGCCGGTATTCACCAGCTTAGATTTGGCGAACAAGATCAGGACGGTCAGCGCCACCACGATCAGGGTGAACATCGCCACACCCAGAATAATTTCTTGCATAGGTTCCTTCCTGTCCTATCAGAGGTGTACGCCGGAGAAGGACATAAAGCCCAACGCCATCAGGCCCGTGGTCACAAAAGTGATGCCCAGCCCACGTAGCCCCGCAGGCACATTGGCATATTTCATTTTTTCACGCAGACCCGCCATCGCCACGATAGCCAACAACCAGCCGATCCCTGAACCAAAACCATAAACCACGGATTCAGTGAAGTTGTAGTCTCGCTGAACCATGAATGACACCCCACCAAAGATGGCGCAGTTAACGGTAATCAGCGGCAGGAAAATCCCCAGCGCGTTATAAAGCGACGGGAAGAAACGGTCGAGGATCATCTCGAGGATCTGCACCAGTGCCGCGATAACGCCGATGAAGGTGATAAAGCTTAAGAAGCTGAGATCAACGCCATCCACCAGCGCACCGTCGCGGAGCACGTAGTTATAGACCAGATTATTGGCGGGAACCGAGATCCCTAACACCACCGTTACCGCCACGCCTAAACCGAAAGCCGTGGTGACTTTCTTGGAGACGGCCAAAAACGTACACATCCCCAAGAAGAACGCTAATGCCATGTTTTCAATGAAAACGGCGCGTACAAACAGGCTGATATAATGTTCCATCTGCCCTTACTCCTTTTCCATCTGTTCAGGTTTCAGCGTGCGCAGCGCCCAAATCAGCAGACCGATAATAAAGAATGCGCTCGGCGCTAACAGGAACAGGCCGTTTGGCTGATACCAACCGCCGTTCTGCACGCTTTCTAACACGGTAATACCAAACAGCTTGCCTGAACCAAACAGTTCACGCAGGAAGCCGACCAAAATCAGAATAACGCCGTAGCCCAAGCCGTTGCCGATACCATCCATAAAGCTCTCAATCGGCGGCGACTTCATGGCATAGGCTTCAGCACGCCCCATCACGATACAGTTGGTGATGATCAAGCCGACAAATACCGAAAGCTGCTTGGAGATTTCATAGGCATAGGCGCGCAAAATCTGGTCAACCACGATAACCAGCGAGGCGATAATCGCCATCTGCACGATAATGCGCACGCTGTTTGGGATCTGATGACGGATCAGTGAAATAAAGAAGTTAGAGAATGCCGTCACCAGCGTGACCGCAATCGTCATCACGAAGGCAGTTTCTAACTTGGTAGTCACCGCCAGCGCCGAGCAAACCCCGAGGATTTGTAAGGCGATAGGATTATTGTCGAGCAAAGGCCCTAACAGGACTTTTTTAATCTCTTTAGTATCAGCCACGATTCAATGCTCCTTCACGAACGCGTTTTAGGAACGGACCATAACCATTGTCGCCCATCCAGAAATCGAAGGTATGCTGCACGCCGTTAGCGGTCAGCGTCGCGCCTGAAAGCCCGTCAACGCCGTGTGGGTCCTGAGGATTTGCGCCCCCTTTAACGATACGAATTGCCGGATGCCCGCCGTCATCAAACAGCTGCTTACCCACCCATTTTTCACGCCATGACGGGTTTTCAATTTCACCGCCCAGACCCGGAGTTTCGCCGTGCTCGTAAAACGTCAGTCCTTTCACCGTATTACCGTCGGTGTCGATAGCCACAAAGGCATACATCACCGACCATAGACCGGTGCCGTAGACAGGCAATACCACTTGGCCGATGTTGCCCTGCTCGTTTTTCACCAGATACACTTCAACCACGTTGCTGCGGCGTTTAATGCCCGCCGGATCCTGCGCGGCATCCAACACCATGCTGGTCGCCGGATCTTTTAACGCTTTGCTCATATCGAAAGTATACGGATCGCCGGAGGTGAACTCGCCGGTTTTCAAGTCAAGCAGACGCGGTTCGATACGCTGACCGAACAATGTTTTCACCTGCTCGCCATCGAGCTTATCGCCCTGCATCAGCCCTGCGACGGCCAGAATGTTGCGCTGTTTATCCAGCTGCTTTTGCTCTTCCTGCATCGGCTTTAAGCCCACCGCCGCACCCGCAACAATCACTGAACACACCAAGCACAACACCACGACTACCATCAGCGTTCGGCCGATGCTGTCGTTTTTACCTACGCCCGCTTTATTTACTGAATCCTTAGCCACGTGCTTTTCTCCTTTTGATGTTGGCGCGCACCACCATGTAGTCGAACAATGGAGCAAACAGGTTTGCGAATAGGATCGCCAACATCATGCCTTCTGGATAAGCGGGGTTAATCACGCGTACCAGAACGCACATCACGCCAATCAAGCCGCCGTACCACCATTTACCTTTGTTGGTAAAGGAAGCCGATACCGGATCGGTTGCCATAAAAATCATACCGAATGCAAAGCCACCCAGAACCAAGTGCCAATACCACGGCATAGCAAACATTGGGTTCGTGTCTGAACCGATGAAGTTAAACAGCGCTGACATAGCCACCATTCCCACCATCACGCCCGCAACGATGCGCCATGAAGCCACGCGGCCAAACATAATGATCAGGCCGCCGAGAAGGATCATCAGCGTGGAGACTTCACCAATTGAGCCGGGAATGTTGCCGATGAAAGCATCCATCCACGTTACGTGCTGACCAGTGATGGTATTCATCAAACCGCTCTGTCCAGCTGCACTCCACTGTGACAGCGGCGTCGCACCAGAATAGCCGTCTGCGGCGTTCCATACTAAATCACCGGAGATCTGCGCTGGATAGGCGAAGAACAGGAATGCACGCCCTGCTAATGCTGGGTTGAGGAAGTTACGTCCGGTGCCGCCGAAGATCTCTTTGGCAATGACCACGCCGAAGGAAATACCCAGCGCGGCCTGCCACAACGGCAGCGTTGGTGGAACAATCAGCGCAAACAGAATTGAAGTAACGAAAAAGCCTTCGTTGATTTCATGTTTGCGGATGATGGAAAACAGCACTTCCCAGAAGCCGCCCACCAAGAACACCACTGCGTAAATAGGCAGGAAATAGACCGCGCCCAGCGTCATCATGCTGACCCAACCAGCGTTGGCCTGTAGGCTAGCGCCCAGCATTTCAGCGAGCCAATAATGCCAATCCGAGGCAATCACCTGAGCCAGTTGTTCTCCCTGATACAGCTGATTAAGCGCGCCAATAGCCTCATGGCCCACGTTGTACATTCCCCAAAACATGGTAGGGAATACCGCCAGCCACACTAAAATCATCATGCGTTTTAGGTCGATGGCGTCACGAACGTGCGATGCACCGTGCGTCACTTTTCCTGACGTATACATCAACGTCGCGGCCGCTTCATACAGCGGATAATACTTTTGCAGCTTGCCACCCGGTTCGAAGTGGTGCTCCATATTCTCGATAAAACTCTTCAGACCCATGAATTATCCTTCCTGCTCAATGGTCGTCAGCACGTCGCGCAGCACCGGGCCATATTCGTATTTGCCCGGACACACGAAGGTACAGAGCGCAAGATCTTCCTCATCCAGCTCTAAACATCCCAGAGCCTGAGCGCTTTCGCAGTCGCCAGAGAGCAGATCGCGCAGCAGCATCGTTGGCAAAATGTCTAATGGCATCACGCGTTCATAGTTGCCGATTGGCACCATGGCGCGTTCACCGCCGTTCATGTCGGTCGAAAACGCGAACAGTTTGCGCTTAAAGAAATGGCCCAGCGTGGTGCGGGTAATCGAGAATTTATTCGCGCCCGGCATCATCCAGCCCAGCAGCTCTTTCTCGCGCCCTTCTTTCACCACGGAGATTTGATGGTGGAAACGCCCCAAGAAAGCTTTGGTGCCGCTGGCCTTCGTGCCACTCAGCACTGAACCGCTAATCACGCGGTTATCGCCTGACTTCAAGCGGCCGGCGGTAATTTCATCCGTGCTAGCGCCTAATCGAGTACGCAGCAACAGGGGTTTTTCTACCTGTGGCCCTGCCAATGCAATCACGCGATCGGTATTCAGCTCACCGGTGGTGAAAAGCTTGCCGACGGCGATAACGTCCTGATAGCCCATGTGCCAAACGGTTTTGGTTAAGCTAACCGGTTCAAGGAAATGGATATGCGTTCCTACCAATCCTGCGGGGTGTGGGCCGGTAAATTCGTTATGGGTAATATTTGGCGCAGACTTGGTTTGCAGCCCCGCACCGGCCTGTTGGCAAACGTAAACTTTACCTTCGGTTAAACGGCTTAGTACGGTCAGACCATGTTCAAAATCAGCCATATTTTCACGCAGGATCAGCAGCGGATCGGCGGCTAACGGCTGAGTATCCATCACGCTGACGAAAATCGCTGCGGCGTTAGATCCTGGTTTTGGCGCATGGCTAAAGGGACGCGTTCGCAGTGCCGTCCACAAACCCGACGCCAACAGATTGCTTTCAACCTGAGCGCGGGTGAGATTCACCAACTCAGAAGCATCGTAGTGGGAAAATGGCACCTGCTCATCGCCATCGACGGCGATAACCACCGACTCCAGAACACGTTTTTCACCGCGGTTAATCGCAATAACCTGCCCAGCGGCGGGAGCGGTGAACAAGACGCCAGGATTCTTTTTGTCTTCAAAAAGCACCTGACCTTTTTTGACCTTATCACCTTCTTGCACCGCCATTGACGGTCGCATACCGACATAGTCGCCGCCTAAAATAGCCACGTTTCGTATAGCCGGGCCTTGTTCAATGATCGGGGCGGGCGCGCCCTCGATAGGCAAATTAAGCCCTTTTTTAATTTTAATCATGTGGTTGCACTATATATATCGTCATGACATTAATGATGTGAACCCTGCAGGCGTTCCTCTACCCTCCATCCGGATGTCACTCCAATGATGTTGGATATGATGGCCTTCCCGTTGCGAAAAAAGCGCATCGTTGCATGCAGATAAGAGATCGCTAATAAGTACCGGAGAATATTAACCCGAGGTATTACAGGGATTAAAAACGATGTTACCGATAACTGTGCGATTTTACCATTTTACGCCGCCTGCATCAGCAACATTGCCGTGACCTACATCAAGCTAATTAAACATAGCCGTGAACCATTCATTTTTAGTAGGCGAACAATTCGGTTTTTATATAACTATCGTTCACTAATTCTTAAAATTAATTTTTGCTACATGTAGATTTCATCCCAAATGAGTTAAAAAACACTCACTACAGATCCGCTCTCTGGATTAAACTGATACTGTTTTGGGAGCTGTCAACAGACTTAATCTGAAGATCTTCTTTCTATGATTTATTAACAGGGTTATCAATGGGCAAAATCATCGCCTTGTTGGCCGTATTTTTTGTACTGCCACTGACTTCATGTAGTTCTTCTGCCAGTGAGCAGACGCAAAATACACCGCTGACAAAACAGCAATTAATGGGCTCTCCGGTTTATATTCAGATCTTCAAAGAAGAAAGAAAGCTCGAGCTATTTGCCAAGGTCCAAGACAAATATCAGCTGGTGCAAAGCTTTAATATCTGCAAGTTTTCTGGCGGACTGGGGCCAAAACGTACCGAAGGGGATTTTAAAAGTCCTGAAGGGTTCTATCAGATTGATGCCCGTCACCTAAAACCGAACAGCAAATATTACCAAGCGATTAATATCGGATATCCGAACGCTTACGATCAGGCTCACGGTTATTCAGGCAAATATCTAATGATTCACGGTGACTGTGTTTCTATTGGCTGTTATGCCATGACCAATGAAGGTATTTCGCAGATATTTAGCTACGTGCAAAGCGCATTCCGTAATGGACAAACTTTGGTCGATATCAATATTTATCCATTCCGTATGACCGAACAAAATATGCAGCGCCATCGTAACTCTGACTATTTGCCGTTCTGGAAACAGTTGCAGCCGGCCTATGCTTATTTCAATGAGTATCACCAAGCCCCACAGGTGAATGTCATCGGTGGTCAATATGTGGTTAACCGTCCATCGCAAAACAATGGACAGTCTTCCTCACAGCTGGCGTTCACCCAAGCAAAATAAGGCAAACTCTCCTGGTTCAATGCGATTCCACATCTCATTGCTGGTCAGGGGCTGAGTTGCAATCACGGTGACGACGTCGTTGGGCGTCGTCTGTGATTGAAAATCAATTTCGACATCCTCATCCAACAGCGTTGCCTTGCCAAAAGGCGCTCGACGCGTGATCCAGTACAGATTGGTCGAGCAATAGGCCATCACAAAGCGCCCATCGGACAGCAGCATATTGAATACGCCTTTGGCGCGAAGCTCATCGGCGCACTGCGCAATAAAGCGAAATACCGCCGGCCAATTACCTGGCGTTCTTGGATAGCGCGCAGCCATTTTATTCAGCAGCCAGCAAAATGCATATTCACTGTCGGTTTGCCCCACAGGCCGGAAATGCCCCGTCTCTAGGCTTTTATATCCCGTCAATTGTCCGTTATGTGCAAACGTCCAATTCCGCCCCCAAAGTTCACGGGTAAACGGATGCGTATTTTCCAGCGACACGGTGCCACGATTTGCCTGACGAATATGCGAAATCACCGCACAAGATTTGATCGGATAATCTTGGACTAAGCGGGCAATCGGAGAGTTGAAACTCGGATGCGGATCTTTAAATGTGCGACAGCCATTACCTTCATAAAAGGTAATTCCCCACCCATCCTTGTGTGGCCCGGTTCTTCCGCCACGCTGTACCAAGCCGGTAAAGCTAAAGCAGATGTCCGTTGGGACATTGGCGCTCATACCGAGTAGTTCACACATGATTGCACCTACTTTTCCTGAAATAAGCCTGACACAGCGGCTAACCTCATAGCCTCTCCAAACAAAGTAAGGAGCGAGTATGGGACAGTCCCCCTCCCAGCCTCCCCCTTCTCAGGGGGAGGGGCCGATCGAGATACTCTCAACCAGTGCTGAACAGTTCCCTCCCCTGCTAAGGGGAGGGTTAGGGTGGGGTCAGCGACTAAAGTCTTAAGCTTTAACCATCTCTTTTTCGATCAGCTGAATCAGGATATGAATCGCTTTGATATGGATTTCCTGAATACGATCTGCGTAGCCAAAGTGTGGTACGCGGATCTCAACGTCTGCGCTTCCGGCCATTTTGCCGCCGTCTTTGCCGGTCAGAGTGATCACTTTCATGCCCTTGGCGCGTGCGGCTTCGATCGCTTTCATGATGTTGCCAGAGTTACCTGAAGTGGAGATGCCTAACAGTACATCACCTTCACGGCCAACCGCTTCTACATAACGAGAGAATACATATTCGTAGCCAAAATCATTGCTAACGCAGGACAGGTGGCTTGGATCAGAAATCGCAATCGCAGCATAACCTGGGCGATTTTCACGATAACGACCGGTTAACTCTTCGGCGAAGTGCATGGCGTCGCAGTGTGAGCCGCCGTTGCCGCAGGAAAGCACTTTGCCGCCTGCCTTGAAAGAGTCTGCCAACAACACCGCTGCACGTTGGATTGCCTCAATGTTAGCGTCATCGCTGATGAAATTTTGCAGCGTTGTCGCCGCTTCGTTCAGTTCACTACGAATAAGATCGTGGTACATAGCAGCCTCTTTTTACATAGAAAATGGCATAGGAAATATTGTAAGAAGTGTAACGGATAGCTCCCCCCCCGAGAAGCACTGCACGCCGCGTTTTACATGATTCTGCACTTTCTTTTTCGCTCACCAACGCTCATCGACGAAAGGATTTAGCTTGGAATGCGGTTTGAGGGCTAAATTGTGAACTGTGTTGTAATTAATATGTAAACACATTGCTAAATAAAATTAACTCAACTACAACCTATATTATCTACAACAGGTCAGACCTCCTACAACTTGGTCCCCTAACCCGACCTCTGAACACGCAGGAGCATTAACATGATGGTTCTTAGTCTTGTGGTTTTTTTGATAGCGATTGGTGTGTTGTTCTATCACCAAGTTAACCTCTATCTGAGCAGCGCTATTTTGCTGGCATACACCGCCGCAATGGGCGCCATTGGCCTATGGTCATTCTGGGCTTTAGTTCCCGTCGCCGTGGTATTGCTGCCGCTGGTGCTGGTTTCAGTCCGTCGCTCGCTGATTTCAGGCCCTGCGTTAAAGGCATTCCAAAAGGTGATGCCACCGATGTCTCGCACAGAGAAAGAAGCCATCGATGCAGGCACAACCTGGTGGGAAGGCGATATTTTCCGTGGTACTCCCGATTGGAAAAAACTGCACGACTATCCGCAGCCGAAGTTAACGGAAGAAGAACAGGCATTTCTGGATGGCCCAGTAGAAGAAGCTTGCCGTATGGCAAACGACTTCCAAATCACCCATGAACTGGCGGATTTACCTCCGGAGTTGTGGGCCTATCTGAAAGAACATCGCTTCTTTGCGATGATCATCAAAAAACAGTACGGCGGTTTAGAATTCTCTGCGTACGCACAGTCTCGCGTACTGCAAAAACTGTCTGGCGTATCCGGCATTCTGGCGATTACTGTGGGTGTTCCTAACTCCCTCGGCCCCGGAGAACTGCTGCAACACTACGGCACCGAAGCGCAGAAAGATCACTATCTGCCACGTTTAGCGCGTGGTCAGGAGATCCCGTGCTTTGCATTAACCAGCCCTGAAGCAGGATCTGATGCCGGTGCGATCCCTGACGTCGGTATCGTCTGCATGGGCGAATGGCAAGGCAAGCAAACGCTGGGGATGCGTCTAACGTGGAACAAGCGCTACATCACCCTTGCGCCTATCGCCACCGTGCTTGGTTTAGCCTTCAAACTTTCTGACCCTGAACGTTTACTCGGCGGTGAAGAGCACTTAGGTATTACCTGTGCGCTGATCCCAACCGATACCGACGGCGTTGAAATCGGCACTCGTCACTTCCCGCTGAACGTTCCTTTCCAGAACGGCCCAACGCGCGGTCAAGACGTGTTCGTACCTATTGATTTCATCATCGGTGGGCAAACTATGGCAGGCCAAGGCTGGCGTATGCTGGTTGAATGCCTATCGGTTGGTCGCGGTATTACCCTGCCGTCTAACGCCACCGGCAGCCTGAAAAGCGTGGCGCTGGCCATCGGTGCCTACGCCAATATCCGCCGTCAGTTCAAAATCTCCATCGGTAAAATGGAAGGGATTGAAGAGCCGTTAGCACGCATTGCGGGCAACGCCTATGTGATGGACGCTGCGGCTACATTAGTGACCTACGGCATCATGCAGGGCGAGAAGCCTGCGGTGCTGTCAGCGATTATCAAATATCACTGTACCCACAGAGGCCAACGCTCAATCATTGATGCAATGGATATTGCCGGTGGTAAAGGCATTATGCTTGGCGAATCTAACTTCATCGCCCGTGCTTACCAAGGTGCACCCATCGCGATTACCGTTGAGGGCGCGAACATCCTGACCCGTAGCATGATGATCTTCGGCCAAGGCGCCATTCGTTGCCATCCATATGTTTTGGATGAAATGGCCGCCGCGCAAGACAACAGCGTTCCACGCTTCGACAAGCTGCTGTTTAGCCACTTGGGGCATGTAGGCAGTCATAAGGTGCGCAGTTTCTGGCTGGGCTTGACCGATGGCCGTACCAGTGCCACGCCAACCAAAGACGCCACGCGCCGTTACTATCAACAGATTAACCGCATGAGCTCAAACTTAGCGCTGCTGTCCGACGTTTCTATGGGCGTACTGGGTGGTTCTCTGAAACGCCGTGAGCGCATCTCTGCGCGTCTCGGAGACTTACTCAGCCAGCTGTTCTTAGCCACCGCCGTGCTGAAACGTTATGAAGATGAAGGACGTAATGAAGCCGACCTACCGCTGGTTCACTGGGGCGTACAGGACGCGCTGCATCAAGCTGAGCAGGCTATCGACGATCTGCTGCGCAACTTCCCGAGTGGCTTGGTTGCCGGAGTGATGCGTGCGGTTATCTTCCCATTAGGCCGTGCGCACTCTGCACCGTCTGACTATCTGGATCATAAAGTCGCCAAGATTTTGCAGGTTCCTTCTGCAACACGTAGCCGTATCGGGCGCGGCATGTACCTCACGCCAAGCGAGTACAACCCGCACGGCCTGATTGAAGCTGCGTTAGCAGACGTGATTGCCGCAGACCCAATCCATCAGCGAATTTGCAAAGCGTTGGGTAAAAATCTGCCGTTCACCCGTTTAGATCAGTTGGCTAAAACCGCGCTGGATAAGGGCTTAATCAACGCCGAAGAACAGGCCATTTTAGTCAAAGCAGAAGAAAGTCGCCTGCGTACCATTAACGTTGATGAGTTTGAACCTGAAGCTTTAGCCGCCGCTGTGGTACCTGAAAAAAATCAGATCGCGACGGAACCCGCGGAGAAAAGCCTGCCGGAAAAGCACAATGGCCTGCCAAAAACGGAGGCCGCATAACCGAGCAAGCGTAATTTGATTCAATAAATTACCTGTGTCAGCGGCTCCTTCGGGGGCCGTTTTTTTGTTTCGATTGACATCGTAGCTAGGCCAATACGTTTACTTTATCATTGGCGTTCGGTTAGGGTGGGTAAATGCTCAAGCTCACTCGTTATGGAAATCATGAATGAAACCAATACGCTTTTCATTGGCGCAAATCGAAGCATTTGCCAGCGTCTGTGAATGCGGCACCCTGACGCACGCCGCCAAAAAGCTAAAAAAAGATCGCACCACCATCAGCGAGCTCGTGGATTATCTGGAACTGGATCTGGGCTATGCCCTCTTCGACCGCAGCACCCGTCCACTCAGCCTTACCGATGCAGGCAAACTCTTATATCGCCAAGCGCGGCTGTTTTTACATGAGGCTCAGGCCTTTGGGCAGATTGCAGAGCATATTCCACAGCAGCTCAGTACCCAGCTCACCCTTTGCTACGATGCCTTTACGCCGCGTGATTTTTTACTTCGCTTGGCTGACAAGCTGCACGGCCAACAGATCCATCTCAATTTAATTGCCACCGAGCGCGCCAACGCCGAACAGATGCTCGAAAAAGGCGAGGCAGATATTGGCCTATTCCAAGCCATGAACCGTTCGATCAATGAGCGTTTTCAATGGAAAGCCATCGGCGGCATTTCACTCGCCGTTTATGCCAAGGTAGGATATTTCCACGTTAAGCCAGTTTCGCTGCTGAGCTTAGCCTCGGGCGTACAGCTCATGCCGTTTAAGGATTTGCCGCCTCATATGGCTCAACGTCTGCAAATCGCCGACAGAATTCAATGCGTGACGGAAATCAGCATGCTAAAAGCATTGCTCACCGCGGGCTATGGCTGGGGATTCTTACCGACTCATCTACATGCTGAACAGTGGCCTGATGTTGAAAAACTTGAGGCCGAATTTGGCGATGCCGGTTTATCCCACCCGCTGGTGGCGTTATGGGATCCCGCACAGAAAAACCAGCCCACCGTGCTTCATGCCCTTTCGTTAATGTCTGAGTTGTTTAGTCATCCCGAAGATGTGATCGAGGCAGCCGAATAGGCAACAAAAAAAGCCCCTGATTTTCATCAGAGGCTTTTTGACTAGCATAAGGTGATCATAACGTCAGTCTGACGCGAATTAGATCGCTTCTTCGTCTTGCTCACCGGTACGAATACGCACCACGCGCGCTACGTCAAAGACAAAGATTTTACCATCGCCAATTTTACCGGTTTGAGCGGTCTGCATGATGGTATCTACGCAGGTGTCGACGATATCATCGGCAACCACAATTTCAATTTTTACCTTCGGTAAAAAATCGACCATGTATTCTGCACCGCGATAAAGCTCGGTATGGCCTTTCTGGCGACCAAAACCTTTTACTTCAGTTACGGTCATGCCAGTAATGCCCACTTCAGCCAACGCTTCACGAACGTCATCCAGCTTGAATGGCTTAATAATTGCGTCAATCTTCTTCATTGCTAATCCCTTTACCAGTTTTTGCGGCCAAAGCCAGATGTAATCGGATAGCGACGATCTTTGCCAAAGTTGCGCGCGGTAATACGCGGGCCAACCGCAGCCTGACGGCGCTTATATTCGTTAATATCAACCAAGCGGATCACTTTTCGCACCACCGCTTCATCAAATCCAGCGGCAACCAGATCGGCCACGGATTTATCTTGCTCGACGTAACCTTCCAGAATCGCATCCAAAATGTCATACGGCGGTAAGCTGTCTTGATCGAGCTGATCGGGAGCCAGTTCCGCTGACGGTGGACGATCGATAACGCGCTGTGGGATCACGTAGGATACCGTATTTCGATATTCTGAAAGCTTGAACACCAGCGTTTTTGGCACATCTTTCAGCACATCAAAACCACCGGCCATATCGCCATAAAGCGTAGCGTAGCCGACGGCCATTTCACTCTTGTTACCCGTGGTCAGCACCAGACGACGACGTTTGTTAGACAGCGCCATCAGCACCACGCCACGGCAGCGAGCCTGTAGATTTTCTTCCGTAGTATCGCGCTCGGTACCCGCAAACATTGGCGCTAACTGCCCCATGAACGCATCAAACATCGGCTCAATAGAGACAATATCAAATTCAACGCCAAGAATTTCAGCTTCTTCTTTCGCATCAGCAATACTGATATCCGCGGTATAGCGGAATGGCATCATCATCGCCTGAACTTTGTCTTTGCCCAACGCATCTACGGCAATCGCCAGCGTTAACGCCGAGTCGATACCGCCAGATAAGCCAAGCACCGCGCCTTGAAAACCATTTTTGGTCACATAGTCGCGAACGGCGAGAACCAGCGCTTCATAAACCTGAGCCAGATCGGGCAAGCTTGCCGCTGGCGCAAGCATAGGCTCAACCTGCAACTCATTGAGATTGAACAGCGCGGTTTGTTCAGCAAAGCCGGCCAGACGGTGAGTCATATTGCCAGCTGCATCAAAGGCTTTTGAGCAACCATCAAAAATCAGCTCATCCTGCCCGCCAATCTGATTCAGATAGACCAAAGGCAAACCGGTGCGCTGGCAGTGGCTGGTTAATAGCGTTTTGCGAATATACGGCTTCTCGCGGTTGTAAGGCGAGGCGTTGATCGATAGCAGCACTTCGGCACCGGCGGCGGCAACCGCATCCACTGGGCCGTCAAACCACAGGTCTTCACAAATCAGCAGACCTAAACGGTAGCCTTTCAGCTCAACCACACAGCTCTCATGACCGGCGGAGAAATAACGTTTCTCGTCAAACACGCCGTAGTTTGGCAGTTGTTGTTTGAAATAGCGGGCAACTAACTGACCATCAGAGAACAGAGATAGCGCATTGTATAAGTGCCCACCTTCACGCCACGGATGCCCAACCAATACAGCGATATCAGCAGATGCCTGCTGCAAACGATCCAATTGCTGCTGGCAGCGCTGATAAAAATCATCGCGATACAGCAGATCTTCAGGAGGATAGCCCGAAAGCGCCAGTTCAGAAAACATGACCAGATCGGCACCGGCATTGCGCTGCTCGTGTAACGTGTTCAGCATGCGTTCGGTGTTGCCTTCAATATCACCCACCAGCCAGTTGAGCTGGGCTAACGCAATAGAAAGAGATCGACTCATAATTACTCACTTCCTTCGTATTTGAAGCATCTACAGCGTTAGCTGCCTTGTCACCGCTTCAGCTACTTTGGATATAAAAAGAGGCTGGTTGAATTCGCCAAGTGTAAAACATTCTCAACGCTTTGTTTAGCGCCCTAAACGCACAAACGCACGCGAATCCCCCCTCCTAGCCTCCCCCTTCACAGGGGGAGGAACCGTTCAGCGCAATCTTTTATATCTGTGTGCTCTAATCTAACGCTGTTGTGCCCCCTCCCCTGCGAAGGGGAGGGCTGGGGGGGGCTGAGAAAACTATTCTTTGAAATCTGCCGCATCCAACTCATGACGCGCCAGTAGCTTATAAAACTCGGTACGGTTACGACCCGCCAAACGTGCGGCGTTGGTGACGTTACCTTTGGTTATTTGCAGGAGTTTGCGCAAATAATTGAGTTCAAAGTGGTTACGCGCTTCCGCAAACGTCGGCAGTACCGTATTTTCGCCTTCCAGCGCCTGCTCAACTAAGGCTTCGCTGATCACTGGCGCGCTGGTTAGCGCAACACACTGTTCGATAACGTTAACTAACTGGCGCACGTTACCAGGCCAACTGGCGGCCATAAGACGGCGCATCGCATCGGTAGAGAAACTGCGCACGAAAGGCTTATGCCGTTGAGCCGACTCACGCAGTAAGTGATTAGCTAATAATGGAATATCTTCAGCGCGTTCGTTTAGCGCTGGAATTTTTAGACTGACGACGTTCAGACGATAGAACAAGTCCTCACGAAACTCACCTTTGGCCATCGCTTTCGGCAAATCGCGGTGAGTCGCCGAAATAATCCGCACGTTAATATCAATATCGCGGTTGCTGCCCAGAGGGCGAACCTTGCGCTCTTGTAAAACGCGCAGCAGTTTAACCTGCAACGCCAGCGGCATATCACCGATTTCATCGAGAAATAACGTGCCACCTTCGGCCGCTTGGAATAGCCCTTCTCGGCTGCTGACCGCGCCGGTAAAGGCGCCTTTGGCATGTCCAAAGAGTTCGGATTCAAGCAGTTGTTCAGGCAGTGCGCCACAGTTGATGGCAATAAACGCCTTTCCTGCTCGCGGGCTAGCTGCATGAATTGCCTGCGCCAGAACCTCTTTCCCGGTCCCGCTTTGCCCGTTAATCAGCACGCTGACGTCTGATTGCGCCACCATGTTTGCCTGCTCAAGCAAACGCAGCATAGTTGGGCTGCGGGTCACAATCCCTTCACGCCAGGTATCGTCACCCGCTGCGGGCATCGACTGAGCCAAAGCTTCATCAATGGCTTTGTACAGCGCATCACGATCGACGGGTTTGGTTAAGAAACCAAATACCCCTTGCTGCGTAGCCGCAACGGCATCAGGGATTGAACCATGAGCCGTCAGTATAATCACCGGCATCCCCGGCTGACGCTTTTGGATTTCCGCAAACAGCGCCATGCCATCCATCTCGTCCATGCGCAAATCGCTGATCACCAGCTCAATCTGCTCACGCCCTAACACACGTAACGCATCATGCCCACTCTCCGCCGTCGTCACGCGAAATCCTTCGCTGCTTAAACGCATCCCCAGCAGTTTGAGTAGGCTTGGGTCATCATCCACGAGAAGTAGGTTAGCGGGTTTACGTTGTGCCATGGGTATTGCTCCTTAATGGGCTTCCGTTTTTTCTGGTTCAGTCACGGGCTTAGCGGTGGCATCTGCCGGAGCTTTGTTCTCAGGTTTTCCTGCGTCAGGCGTATCGTCTTTCGCTGCGGGATCGGGCATTTCACCGGATATCTGCTTGCGTGATGACAGCTGGCGCTCAATATCGGTTAAATTTTCGAGTTTGCGCGTGGTGTCATCCAACTGGAACTGCAGACGCCCTTGCGTTTCCCGCAGGGCATCTAGCTGAGCATCGCTGCTGGCTTGGAGCTTTTGATAGCGCGCTTTTTCATCAACTAAATTGATCGTCAGCATCTGCTTTTCACGCCAAATTTGAATAAGTGGGCGAACCGAGGCGGGGAATTCAGAACGGTAGCTGTTTAAGCGGTCAATAATCTGCCGACGTTCGGCAACCGTAGGCTCAGCGCTGCCCACCAGTAAACTTTGTTTAAACACACGCTGCCAGTTCTCGCTGCCCAGAGAGCGCGCTTGTAGACGCGCCTCCTGACCGCTAAGACGATCGGCGCAGTCCATCGCACGCAGCCAATAAAGCCCATTATCGACGGCGTCTTTGTCGTCATTGAGCCAAATGGTGTCGCAAGACGCCGTTTGGTAATCAACTACTTTGCTATCAGGAATTATCGCCTGTACGGCATGAGCAACGGGATTTCCCGCCCCATTCTTGGCGCATCCGGTCAATAAGAAAGGAACCAACAACACAGCGCCCAAAAGGCTTAATGGACGCAAAGCAGACGCTTTACGGCAGGAGCCGTCAGCGTCAAACAGATGTTCGTTGAATAGGGCGCGAACAGACCACTTATTCATTAGTTATGAGATCTCTGCGGTTAATGGTAATTCAATGCGAAAACAGACGTCGGCTCCGTCTACGGCCACCAGATGTAAATCGCCCTGCATACGGCGGATGCAATCACGGGCGATACTCAGCCCTAAACCGCTTCCTTTGACAGCGCCTTTACGTTGAAGACTTCCCTGATAAAAAGGCTCGAAGATCATGGCCTGTTCCGCGCGCGGGATGCCCGCTCCGGTGTTTGCCACGTCGATCTGTATTTTATCTCCAGCCAAACGACTGCGGATCCAGATGGTACCGGATTCCGCACCGTAGTGCACCGCATTGGAATAGAGATTATCAATAACACGTTCTAATAGCGTAGGTTCTGCCCAGCAAAGGTCAACGTCTAGCTCAGTAAGTGTACGAATAGATTTGGCTCGCGCAGGTAAACTATGAGCAGAAACCACCAGCTCGATCATCTCGCCCAGATTTACGCTCTCTTTTTCCATTGGCGCATCGGCCAATTTGCGGTTGTAATCTAAGAGCTGCTCAATCAGTTGCTGAAGATGACGACTGCTGGAATCCAGAATGCCCACCACCTCTTTTTGATCCTGCGTCAACGGCCCCGCGACCTCATCAGCCAGCAGTTCAGTTCCCTCGCGCATGCTAGCAAGCGGCGTCTTTAACTCATGTGAAATATGTCGCAGGAACTCATGCCGTTGCGATTCCAGCCATGATAGGCGCTCGCTTAACCAGACGATCCGCTGAGCCAGTGAACGAATTTCACGCGGCCCGCGAAATGCCACCATATTACCGACGCTTTTCCCTTCGCCCAGCCGGTTGATCATGCGTTCAACCCCTTTCACCGGCCCGATAATCATGCGTGTAAACAGGAACACCAGCAGCACGCTGACTAAAAACAGCACCAGAGACTGCCAGCCAAAGAACTGACCACGCTCGGCAATCGCCTGCTGAAGTTGCTGCCCACGGGTAAAAATCACGTCTCGAGTGGCTTGAACCATCTGCCCATTCGCCACGGAGAAACCGGCTAATAAAGCCGATGCCTGAGTCACCGGGGCATTATTTTGGCAGTTAAACACCGCCAGTTGGTCAATTAGCCCATTCAATTTTTGGTAGTAACGCGGATCGGGTAGTACAGAAGCCTGACGCTCCAGCATTTGGGAATATTGGCCGCGCTGTTTTTGATACAGCTTAGAGAGCGACTCATCGCCTAAAACGCAAAACTGCCTGTAGCTGCGCTCCATTTCTACCGCAAGGCTCGCCATCGCCTCACTGCGGCGGGCGTCAGAAAGCGTGGTACGGTTGATATCCGCAGCCTGCGAGCTCAAATTGTTGAGCCCCTGATAGGCCTGATAAGCCAGCACCAGCAAAGGAAGCAGGACTAATAAGAACGCCAGCAGAACCAGCTGACGCAGGGAGCGGGGAAATAAACGCCATCTCTTCAAGGAAATCATCTCATTACCCAAAGGTTTGCCCAGATGCTAACTGAGTCCGGCGAGAGGAGCAATTTTCAGATCGCAGATAAACAAAAACCCGAAGTCAGATAGCTGGCTTCGGGCTTTGTTATTTGAATGATATCGCTAATGCAATTCTCGTCTTCAGTTTGATGAGGTAGAACCATCATCGGTGCCGTACAACGGCGGATAAGACGAATGTCATTCATTTTATGTCCCAGGCTGATGAACCAATCATCACAGTCGGACATTGAATAGGTGGTGCCTCACTCAACGTGTCGCCCCGAGTTTGATAAAGCGCATAAGCGACTGTTATCGATAATTGGACGGTAGGCACCTTACTTTGGCGTCATTCGATGGCTTATGTAGCCTGACTCGCTATTGCGGTCGCTGACATAAAAGAGTGAATGAGCAACTGTGTTTTATAATGCAGAAGTCGTGCCAACCTTAAAAAGAAAAACCTAACGATATGAATTAAAACAACTTAAATAAAATCATCGTTCACAAAAAACCAGTAAACATCGGTTTCAGTGATAATAACTGATGTAAACATGCCTGATTTTTCATCAATACGTCGCTAAAAGTAGACAGCCATGCGTAAAAACCACGCCACCAATATAAATCAATTAGTTACATGTCACCTATTGACGACATCACTAATAGCGGTTTGTTGCCTTTTTGCGACATCAGAATTTTAGCGTTAGGCTAAAAACGAAAAAGGCAGCCATTGGCTGCCTTTTCCAACAACCACTTCCCGTTGAGAGAAAGAGGTTAACTCAGATTAACTACCCCAACTGCTTACGCGCATTGCGGAACATGCGCATCCACGGGCTATCTTCACCCCACTCGGCTGGATGCCAAGAGTTGCTGACCGTACGGAACACGCGCTCTGGATGAGGCATCATCACGGTGGCACGACCGTTTGAGCTGGTCAGTGCGGTAATACCGTTTACGGAACCGTTCGGGTTAGCCGGATAGGTTTCTGTCACTTTACCGAAGTTATCGACAAAGCGCAGCGCAACCAGACCATGGTGCTCAATCGCCGCCAAATGCGCATCGTCACGCACTTCAACATGCCCTTCGCCATGTGATACCGCAATTGGCATACGCGAGCCTTCCATGCCCTGCAATAGCAGAGAGGGGCTGCTGGCCACTTCAACCAGGCTAAAGCGAGCTTCAAAACGCTCGGACGTATTGCGCACAAAGCGCGGCCAAAGTTCAGCGCCAGGGATCAGCTCACGCAGGTTAGACATCATCTGGCAGCCGTTACACACACCTAAAGCCAAGGTTTGTGGACGGTGGAAGAAGGACTCAAACTGATCGCGAGCACGCTCGTTGAACAGAATAGACTTCGCCCAGCCCTCACCGGCACCCAACACGTCGCCATATGAGAAACCGCCACAGGCAACAAGCGTGTGGAATTCATCAAGCGTAATACGCCCCGCCAGAATGTCGCTCATGTGAACATCCACCGCTTCGAACCCCGCACGATGGAAAGCAGCAGCCATTTCCACGTGGGAGTTCACTCCCTGCTCACGCAGCACCGCCAGTTTAGGACGGCTACCCGTAGCGATGTAAGGCGCGGCAATATCATCCTGAGGATTGAAGGTGAGTTTCACGTTCAGACCCGGATCGGATTCAACCTGTTTGGCTTGATGTTCTTGATCGGCACACTCAGGGTTATCACGCAGGCGCTGCATCTGCCAGGTGGTTTCAGCCCACCACAAACGCAGCGTCGAGCGCTGTTCGTAGTAAACCTCTTTGCCATGAGACTGAATCGCAAGGTGATTTCCGCTAGAAGCATGACCAATCTGGTGCGTGATATCGGCAATACCTTGATCTGCCAACACGGCTTTCACCATGTCTAGATCGGCGTTACGCACCTGAATCACAGCGCCAAGCTCTTCATTAAACAGCGCGGCTAAGTGATCTTGCCCCAGCGTGCTGATATCAATATCCAAGGCACAATGGCCAGCAAACGCCATCTCAGCCAGCGTAACCAGCAGGCCACCGTCTGAACGGTCGTGGTAGGCCAGCAGCTTGCCTTCCGCCACCAGCGCCTGCATGGCGTTGAAGAAGCCCGCCAGTTTCGGCGTATTACGTACATCAGCAGGTTTGTCCCCCAGTTGGCGGTAAACCTGTGCTAATGCCGTTGCGCCTAAAGCGTTATGCCCTTCACCTAGATCGATCAGCAGCAGCGTATTTTCGCCCTGATCGACATGTAGCTGAGGTGTCACGGTACGACGAACGTCTTCCACTCGAGCAAACGCGGTGATTACCAGCGACAATGGCGACGTCATTTCACGCGGTTGATGACCTTCCTGCCAACGCGTTTTCATCGACATCGAGTCTTTACCCACTGGAATGGTCAGCCCCAGCGCCGGACACAGCTCTTCGCCTACGGCTTTCACCGCTTCGTATAAGCCAGCATCTTCGCCCGGGTGACCGGCTGCAGACATCCAGTTAGCCGAAAGCTTAACGCGTTTAAGTTCACCCACCTGAGTGCAGGCTAAGTTGGTCAACGCTTCACCCACGGCCAAACGTGCCGAGGCGGCGAAGTCGAGTAACGCCACCGGAGCACGTTCGCCCAGCGACATGGCTTCGCCGTAATAGCTATCTAAACTGGCCGTGGTCACCGCGCAATCGGCGACCGGGATTTGCCAAGGACCAACCATCTGATCGCGTGCCACCATACCGGTAACGCTACGGTCACCGATGGTGATCAGGAACGTTTTTTCCGCCACGGCAGGAAGATGCATCACGCGTTTTACCGCGTCGGCAATGCTGATCGTGCCGCGGTTTAGCGAATCGCCCAGCGCCTTGAGCGTGGTGACATCGCGCGTCATTTTTGGCGTTTTGCCTAGCAATACGTCCAGCGGCATATCGATGGGCTGATTGTCGAAGTGACGGTCATTCAGCGTTAAATGCAGTTCTTCTGTCGCTTCACCGATAACGGCGTAAGGCGCACGCTCACGGCGGCAAATCGCGTCAAACTGAGCCAGTTTTTCTGGTGCCACGGACATCACATAGCGTTCCTGCGATTCGTTACACCAAACTTCCAGCGGGCTCATGCCCGGCTCATCGTTAAGAATATCGCGCAGTTCGAAACGACCGCCGCGACCACCATCACTCACCAGTTCAGGCATCGCGTTAGACAGTCCACCCGCGCCAACGTCGTGAATAAACTGAATCGGGTTCTCATCACCCAGTTGCCAGCAGCTGTCGATCACTTCTTGGCAACGGCGCTCCATTTCTGGGTTATCACGCTGCACCGACGCAAAATCCAGATCGGCATCAGACTGACCTGAAGCCATCGAAGACGCGGCGCCGCCGCCCAAGCCGATATTCATAGCCGGGCCACCCAGCACAATAAGCTTGGCACCGACGGTGATCTCGCCTTTTTGCACGTGGTCTGCGCGGATATTACCGATACCGCCCGCCAGCATAATCGGTTTGTGGTAGCCACGTAGCTCAACACCGTTGTGGCTCTTCACCTGCTCTTCATAAGTGCGGAAATATCCCAGCAGCGCTGGACGACCAAATTCATTGTTGAACGCAGCGCCGCCCAGCGGCCCTTCCGTCATAATGCTCAGCGCATTAACGATACGGTCTGGCTTGCCAAAATCCTGTTCCCACGGCTGCTCGAAGCCCGGAATTCGCAGGTTGGACACCGAGAAGCCAACCAGCCCAGCTTTAGGTTTCGAACCTCGGCCGGTTGCTCCTTCGTCGCGGATTTCACCGCCGGATCCCGTTGCTGCGCCCGGCCATGGGGATATTGCCGTCGGATGGTTGTGAGTTTCCACCTTCATCAAGATGTGCGCTTCTTCCTGATGGAAGTCATACACACCCGATTCTGGATCCGCAAAGAAACGGCCAACCGAGGAGCCTTCCATCACGGCGGCGTTATCTTTATAAGCAGACAGTACATAGTCAGGCGTCTGCTCATAGGTATTTTTAATCATTTTGAACAGCGACTTTGGCTGTTCTTGCCCATCGATAACCCAATCGGCATTAAAAATTTTGTGACGACAATGCTCAGAGTTTGCCTGAGCAAACATGTAGAGTTCGATGTCGTTAGGATTTCGCCCTAAGCGCGTGAAGGACTCTAGCAGGTAGTCAATTTCATCATCTGCCAAGGCCAGACCTAAGCGCACGTTGGCATTAACCAGCGCGTCACGGCCTTCGCCCAACATATCCACGCTTTGCACCGGAGCCGGAGACTGGTGCGTAAACAGCTTCTGCGCATCCTGTAGCTCGCTGAACACGCGTTCCATCATGCGGTCGTGCAGCAGGTCTTGCAGCTTTTGCCACTGGGCATCGCTGAGCTGTGGCGCATCAACAGCGCCTGTGGCGTCTATGCTTATATAGTAAGCCAAACCACGCTCTAAACGAATGACCTGAGGAAGATTACAGTTATGAGCAATATCAGTTGCTTTAGACGACCACGGAGAAATAGTACCGGGGCGCGGCGTCACTAACAGCAAGCGGCCTTTCGGTTCGTGTTCTGCCAAAGAAGGGCCATATTTCAACAGACGCTGAAGCGTTGCTTTTTCCTCAGAAGAAAGAGGCGCGCTGACATCGGCAAAATGCACATATTCAGCGTAGATATCGTTGACTGGAAGATTAGCGTCCCGACAAGCAGACAGCAGTTGGGTAACACGAAAAGCCGACAAAGCGGGTGAGCCACGCATGATTTCCATAGGAAATGAGTCCGTCATCTAGGTTCTCTCGTCTTCGAGATGGCTGTGAGAGGTCAAAAAACCTTGTCTACAACCGCCTCAGTGGGCGAAACAGGGGGAAAGCGGAGGCCATTATAGAGAATCTCTGCGTCATACGAAACCGTTTGCGTAGCCTTTATTTCGGATTGACGATTTATCTGCCCGATCAACTTTATGTGCTTTTTGAGTTGCACGCTGACGCTTTGTTGCGCAAAATGCCGCCTTCCTGTTGATTTAGCCATATACTATCCTGCGAACACAGCACCACAATTCGATACACATTCATGAGATAACTATTTGAAACGTATAAAATATAATTATTATCTTATCGGTATCGTTTCTGCCCTGCTGGCGCTTGCGCTATGGCCGAATATTCCGTGGCGTAGCGGAAACGAGAGCCAGCTACAGCAGATTCTCGACCGCGGTGAGCTGCGAGTCAGCACCATTAATTCCCCCCTCACCTATCAAACCGATGGGAAGAACATCAGCGGGCTCGATTATGAGCTGGCAAAGCGCTTTGCTGATTATCTGGGCGTGAAGCTAAAAGTTCGCGTGCGCGGCACGTTGCCAGAATTATTTGATGATTTGGACAGCGGTAAAAGCGATCTTGTTGCCGCGGGCCTACTTTATAATACCGAACGCCTCAGCCGTTTTCGCACCGGCCCTTCTTATTATTCAGTATCACAGCAGTTAGTTTATCGTCAGGGCAAACCACGACCGAAATCGCTTAAAGATTTGAGCGGTATACTCGCCGTGCAGTCAGGCTCTGCGCATGTCACCACCCTAAGCCAATATAAACAGACCAAATATCCCAATCTGACCTGGGAGTCGTCTACCGATTTATCCTCAACCGATCTTATGCAGCGCGTGGTACAAGGTACGCTGGATTATACGATTGCCGACTCTGTTAGCGTGGCGCTTTTCCAACGCATTCACCCGCAGTTGGCCGTAGCTTTCGATATCAGCGATGAAGAGCCGGTAATGTGGTATCTCAATCGCGACGATGATGACAGCCTGTATGCCGCCGTCTTAGATTATTTCAGCAAGATTGTGGATGATGGTTCACTGGCACGCTTGGAAGAAAAATATTTGGGCCACGTGGGTGGATTTGATTATGTTGATATCAAAACATTCTTAGCGGCAATTGATAATGTGCTGCCCGACCTGAGCGAGATCTTTAAAAAATACGCCCAGAAAATCGATTGGAAACTGCTGGCGGCCATTGCCTATCAAGAATCACACTGGAATCCTCAGGCCACGTCACCGACCGGCGTCCGAGGCTTAATGATGCTAACCCGCGCCACGGCCGATGGGCTAGGGGTAAAAGATCGTCTTGATCCCGAGCAAAGCATCGCGGGCGGTGCACTTTATCTCGAACGTTTAATGGATAAACTGCCAGATACCATTCCTGAAGATGAGAAAATCTGGTTTGCGTTAGCGGCTTACAACATGGGCTACGGACACATGCTAGACGTGCGCCAACTGACGCAAAAACAGGGTGGCAATCCGAATAGCTGGGTCGATGTGAAGCAGCGTTTGCCAATGTTAAGCCAGAAGAAATATAACCAGAACCTGACCTACGGCTATGCGCGCGGGCATGAGGCATATCAGTATGTGGAAAACATCCGCCGCTATCTGGTGAGTCTGGAAGGTTATTTGTTAGAAAAAGAGAAGCAGATTGCCGCCGAGCAAACTCGCCAAGCGTTATTAGGTCAAGGCTATCCGGCGGTGCCGCCTGAACAGGCGCTGGAAGGACGAACAAAGCGCAGCCCACGCGGACTGCTGCCGTTCTAATCGGTAGAGCCCGAAAGATTTTGACGCCGAGCCTCACGCTCGGCTTTTTTCTGCTCGCGGCGCTGCTGGAAAAACTGACTCAGCATGTCCGAGCACTCGGTCGCCAACACGCCAGATGCGATCTCTATCTGATGATTCATGCCCGGATGGCGCAGAATATCCAGCAAAGAGCCTGCAGCTCCGGTTTTTAAATCACTCGCACCATAAACCAAACGTTTAATACGGCTGTGCACCATAGCGCCTGCGCACATCACGCAAGGCTCAAGCGTGACATACAGCGTTGCATTTAGCAGCCGATAGTTCTGCACAATCTGTCCGCCCTGCTGCAACGCCATGATTTCGGCATGCGCGGTGGGATCGTGACGGGTGATTGGACGGTTCCAGCCCTGACCAATCACTTTATCATCCAGCACCAAAATCGCACCGACGGGCACTTCGCCCTGATCCCACGCTTTTTGCGCCAACGCTAACGCCTGCTTCATCCAGTAAGCATCATTTAGTTCGCTCACGTGCTCACCTCCATTAATTCAGGGCGCGCATTATACCCTTCTTATCTGAAGTTGCATCTTGGACTTTAATCATAGCGGGGAATCTCTTAGCTTCTGTCTTTTACTCCCTTGATTGAACGTTTTCTCAATATAGTAGGGAGTACGCAAAGTTTTGCGCACTCCGTTGGCGTAATATGCATAAGGCGAAAGCCGTTATTTGATAATCACAAAGGAGATGTATCACGATGTTTGGTCAAACTCGAATGGTAAAAAAAGCGCTGATAGCCAGTGCGCTGCTGATGGCTTCAACTTCACTGTGGGCCGCAGAGCATTGGATTGACGTGCGTACTCCGGATCAGTATCAAGAGACTCATGTGAAGGGCGCGGTGAATATTCCGTTAAAGCAGCTGGATCAGCGGATTAGCGAAGTATCACAGGACAAGAACGACACCCTGCATCTTTATTGCAATACCGGCAATCAGTCAGGTAAAGCAGAGAAAATGCTGCAAAAAATGGGCTACAAAAACGCCGTTAACGAAGGCGGCTTGAAAGACGTTGAAAAAACGCAGACTTTGGTAAAATAATCACACCCTATCCCCTGATGCCAGATAACTACGCCTCAGGGGTTATCACCTATCCCCCTTCGCTGAAGCACTTTTTACGCTCGCGTAAAGAACGGTTAGCGGCGCTAACACATTTAATTACATCCCTATGTTTATAAATGCCACACATCACACATGCCACAAATATATAAATCATCGATATATTAATTTTGCTATTATTTTATTCCTGCCAAATTTTGAGGAAGATCAGATTTCATCTACCCCTTGGGTAGTATCGTGATTGTTAATTTTCTCACATTAAGGAACGACCCGATGACAACTTCAACCTTCTTTATCCCTTCAGTCAATATGATTGGCGCTGGCTGCCTAGCCGAAGCGGCAACCACCATGAAAGGCTATGGCTACAAGCATGCGCTGATCGTTACCGACAACGTATTGAACAAAATTGGTGTTGTCGCCAAAGTTCAGGCTTTGCTATCCGACATGGGCATTGAGAGCGCGGTATATGATGGTACTCATCCAAACCCAACAACGATCAACGTCGCTGAAGGCCTAGAAATTCTGCGCCAGCATCAAAGTGATTGTGTTATTTCCCTTGGCGGTGGTTCTCCACACGATTGCGCAAAAGGTATTGCGCTGGTCGCTGCCAACGGAGGTGACATCCGTGATTACGAAGGCGTTGATCAATCAGCCAAACCACAGTTACCGCTGATTTCTATCAATACCACTGCGGGTACGGCGTCTGAAATGACGCGTTTCTGCATTATTACCGACGTTGATCGTCACATCAAAATGGCCATCGTGGATAAACACGTCACGCCAATTTTGTCAGTAAACGATCCAGAGCTAATGGCCGGTATGCCTAAAGGCCTGACCGCGGCTACCGGTATGGATGCGCTGACTCATGCCGTAGAAGCCTACGTGTCTATCGCCGCTAACCCAATCACCGATGCCTGCGCGCTGAAAGCCGTCACCATGATCAGCCAATCACTGCGTCATGCGGTGGAAAACGGCAGCAACATGGAAGCGCGTGAAACCATGGCCTATGCACAGTTCTTGGCTGGTATGGCGTTTAACAACGCATCACTGGGCTATGTGCACGCAATGGCGCACCAGTTGGGTGGTTTCTACGATTTGCCACACGGCGTCTGTAATGCGGTTCTGCTGCCACACGTGCAGATCTTTAACGCAAAAGTGTCTGCAGGTCGCTTAAAAGATATCGCCGCAGCGATGGGCGTTGATGTGAGCAAGATGAATGACCAGCAAGGTGCGGATGCGTGTATCGCAGAAATCCGTAAACTGGCAAAAGACGTCAACATTCCTGCCGGTTTGACCGAACTGAACGTGAAAGAAGAAGATCTGCCAACGCTGGCAACCAATGCCTTAAAAGATGCCTGTGGTTTCACTAACCCAATTCAGGCTACGCACGAAGAGATCGTTGCTATCTTTAAAGCCGCGATGTAATCGCGCGATCAAGCCTCCCCTTTGCTGGGGAGGCTTTTTTATTCACTCTAACTGCTGTAACTCTCCCGTAGGACTTACTCGGAAGCGGTGCTCGCAAAACGACAATAGCGGGTTGTCTTGCTGGCTGTCGCTATACCCACTGTAAAGCTTGAGCGGTTTACCTAGCTGCTTTTCTAGCTGCACCACTTTTTCCGGCCCTAAACAACGCAGAGCCAACACCCAGCCACCACGACGACGCACCATGCGGCTGCCGATCATGCGAACCTGATGAATAAAAGGTTCATCAGTATAGACTTGCTCCACCAAGCGCTGCGGAGAACCGGTAATCAGCCACACTTCTGCCGTTTGGCTGCTTAAATACTGTTTCAAACGCCCCATGACAACCGGAAAAGGCACCACGTCGCGCTTAAATACCTGCACAAACTGGCGCTCAAGCGCATTCAACCTCGATTCTCGATGACCAAACGTGATGGCCCAAAGCAACAGGCTTATTGGCCAACGCGTTGCTCTCCCCTGAACGATCAGGCCGAAGGCAATCACCGGCAATAGAGGGATCACTAACAGCAGGTTTTGTGGCATATGCCAAAGCATGAAGCGTAAAAAGCTGCCAAACATATCTTGCTGATGCAGAGTGCCATCAAGGTCAAAAAAGACCACGCGTTGTGCTTTTGTCGCTGACTGGCTGTCGGTCAAAATGGCTCCTTGGGAAAGCAAAATCCCATCCTCTCGTTTAAATCAGGTCAATTCATTGAAACTGGATCAATAGTATTAACGGTACCCAGCATCCTACAAAGATACAACCACGTAGCTAAACTAACGCTAACGCGGGAGAGATAACCTGAGTGAAAAAATTGGTGTATGGCACGTCAGGGAGTATAATCTCGCCCCCGCGAGTATTTATCCGCCCCACATTGGGTCGTTTATTTAAAACCACCCTGCAACGTTATGAGAGAGTTATGGCCCTACTGATCACAAAAAAATGTATCAACTGTGATATGTGCGAGCCGGAGTGCCCGAACCAAGCGATTTCTATGGGTATGGATATTTACGAGATTGATGCAGAGCGCTGCACCGAATGCGTAGGCCACTACGATGAACCGACCTGCATGAAGGTCTGTCCCATCGACAACACGATTATTCGCGACCCAGCTCATCTAGAAAGCAATGAACAGCTGTGGGATAAGTTCGTTGTGCTGCATCACGCCGATAAAATTTAAACACTTCAGGGCCGAGCCCTGAAGTGTATTCATTTTGCCTCAGTTTGCGCAGCTGCCTTTAGCATCAAAATGGGGCTGACCGTCAGGAACTAACGCGGTTTCCACCTGCCCTTCTTCCATCGAAGGCGTTACCGCAAAGTGTCCTTGGATTTCCAAGAATACAGGCTGTCCAGGCTCGGACTGCGCATGGCTATAGCCTTGCTCCAGCGCAATATTATTGCTGACTGGGAACTGCTTACCGGTAGCACAATCACGGAAAGTCGCCGCATCCGCCATATAAACATACATGCCTTTAAACGTCATTGGCGTGACGGGTAACGTCGCATCCGTCGCCTTCAACGTATAATTCAGCGCCGAATCGATCTCGTTACCGCTGGCATCCAACATCGTCAAATTATTGCCTTTCGGACGAAAATAGCGCTTATTGCCATCAGTGCCGGTTAGCACTAACTTATCGGCGGTGCGCTGCCAACTGCCATACTCCGCAAAGGTTTGATCGCCATCGCGTGAACCGCGATAGATCTCTTTCAGCACAAAGGTGCCGTCTTTTTCCAAGAACAGCGATGTATCCATGCCCTCGCAGTCAGCACAAGGCAATACGCCCTGAAAACTTTGCGCCATCGGCTTGAGAGGTTGTTCTACATATTGGGAACGAGCGTTACACCCGAACAGTGCCATCGCACCCGCTGCCAAAAACAGCGAAATAGCCAATTTTTTCACAGTTATTCTCCTACTGTGGGTCCCTATTATTTTAATCTTCGGTGACATACCAAGCACAAACGCTAATCTGTACTCACCTTGCCACGTAAAGATTTCGTCACCCCGCGTCGGGTTTTACTTTCTACCCGCTTACGTTTTGCATTTCGACTCGGCTTCGTTGGACGGCGAACTTTCTCCACCACGCCTGCCGATTTAATTAATTCTGTCAATCTTGCCAGCGCCGCTTCGCGATTCATCTCCTGACTCCGATATTCCTGCGCCTTGATAATAATGACGCCGTCGAGGGTTATCAGATGATGACTCATCGCCAGTAAACGCTCTTGGTACAAAGACGGTAAACTGGAACTGCGAATATCAAAGCGTAGGTGAATCGCCGTTGAAGACTTATTCACATTTTGGCCACCGTTGCCCTGCGCGCGGATCGCGGTGATTTCAATTTCGTCATCGCTTACGGATACGGTGTTGGTAATCTGCAACATCTCAGACTCCCGCTGGCTTCCAGTGATCAAACTGGATCTCAACGTTATTTTGTGCGTCAGATAGCCAGACTGCGCCTTCCTGTATTGTTGCCTGTAAGTCCATGGTGCGACTAACAAATTTAGGCAGCATCGCCATAACTTCATCGCTAACAAAACGAATGGAGAGCGCTTTAAGCCCGCTCAGTTTTGCCTGATTCTGCTGCCACCACACGCGTCCAGCGCGTTCACTATAAGCGTAGAGCACCACTTCCTGCGATAACGAACAGGCTTTTTTAAGACGTTTCTCATCGGGTAAGCCGAGTTCAATCCACAGATCGATCCCGTTGTAATCATTACGTAGCCATAATTCAGGCTCATCGTCGGCGCACAATCCTTTGGTAAAAGTCAGGCGCTCGTTTGCATGGCAAATCCAGGCTAAAAGCCGCAGCATCATGCGTTGTTCAGTTTCTGATGGATGCTGCGCCAGCGTCAGAGAAGCATCATGATAAAAATGACGATCCATATCTGCAATATTGACGTTAGCTTTGTAAATCGTTGCCTTTAATGCCATAAAATCCTCTCGTATAATTGTTAACAGTGTACCGTATCCCCCTTCTGGCAACTAGTCAGAGTGGGACTGTCACGTGTAAAGAACAGATTTATTACATCGCGCAGTAACTCAGCCTGCTTTCTAGTGAGGGCGGCTGTGCTATAGTCGATGAGATAAGCAGAGCTTATCCTCGTGCCGATTTTTTCAGACTAACCGTCACAGGGATAAGCTTTAGAGGAGGATAAATTTGCAGCAATATTCTGAGTTAGTACGCCGTATGTACGCCCAGATCGGTAGTGGGGATTTGGGATATATACCTGACGCGTTAGGTTGTGTTTTAAAAGCTCTGGATGAGGTTGCAGCCAACGAAGCGCTGCCCTCTGCCGTTAGGGAACAGGCGGCCTATGCCGCCGCTAACTTATTGGTGAGTGATTATGTCGAAAATTGAAGAGTATCAGCCAATCAACTGTGACGATTACGACAATTTGGAACTCGCCTGCCAGCATCATCTGATACTGGCGCTAGAACTGCGCAACGGAGAGAAGTTGCAAGCCAAAGCCAACGACCTGATTTCACGTAAGCACGTAGAATATCTGGTTATTGAGCAAGACGGCGAGCCACGGGAGTTACGTTTAGACCACATTGCCAGCTTCAGTCATCCTGAGATTGGCACCGTCAACGTAAGCATGTCTTAGCCCCTTTCGGCACACCTCTCCACCAAGATAGATTAACGAAACAGATAGACGAAGGGCGATGATTTCATCGCCCTTTTCATTATGGTTTCAGACTCGCGTAATAAGCGGCTAAATCGCTGATATCCTGCTCGGAAAGATTGCCAACATAGGCTTTCATCACTTCAGCTTGTCCACCTGAGCGCCCGCCGCTTTTGTAATCCTTCAACGCCTGCTCCAGATACATCGCGTTCTGCCCAGCTAAATTTGGGTACATCGGCACCGTGACTTTGCCTTCCATGCCGTGGCAGGCCACGCAGGTCATCGCTTTACTCTTGCCCGCAGCCGCATCTCCCGCCGCCAATGCAGGCAGAGAAACCACCGCTGTCAGCACTACCGCAGCCATTAATTTTTTCATCATTATTATCTTCCTCGACATTGCCATCACTGTAACCAACGCATCTGTAGCTTGAAGTATGACGGAGATTTATCCTCAACGTAATTGGAACCGTATCAAGGCAGCAAGCGAGCGCATCCCGATGAGCTTACATAAGTAAGTGATTCGGGTAAGCAAGCGCAGCTAACGCCGAGACGGTTTCAAGTACGAAGAGGATTTACATCCAGTCTTTGGTCCAGTGTATATTCCACACCGGCCGATCCGCCATCCCCTGCCCTTCTTGGGTAATGAAAACGCCGAGTGCGGCGATTAGCGTTTCACCATAGTAGAGCATAGGCGTTCGTTCACGCTCCCATGGCGGAATGTTATGTTCCTGCCAGATTTTTTTTATTGGGCGTGAATGACGGCGTCCGACGATGCGTAGTGTGCCATGAGCGACAAAACGAATCGAGACGGCTTCATCCGATCTTGGGGCGCGCACGCATATTCCACGCTCACCGAGCTGTAATTCACCGAGACCATCTGGCAGCGGCAAGGATTCACGCGGATCCCAGACGATGACTTCTGTCTTGAGCGAACGCAGCGGAGGTAACAGGTATAGATGCTGACGATAACGACGAACCTGATTTTTACCGAGCTGGAGCTGCGGCTCTGCGTCTTCGCGTGCGGTTGCCACTTCGTGCCAGAGGCGTTGCAGTTGTTCGCGAGTTGGCATCATGACGCCAAAGCAGGCGATCCAGCGGCGCAATAGCGCATAGCGCTTGGCCTCAGACATCGGCAACAGGCCTTCGATATTTAGCGAGTCATCCTCGCTCATCAGAGACTGTAGCGAGTCTAACAAGAGCTCATCGAGCAACTGCTCCTGCTCGGCGCACAGGCTGGCGCTGCGAGCGACGGCTTCAGGGAAGTGTGGCCAGCGGTCGCGTAGATTTGGGATCACGCGCAGGCGAAGAAAATTGCGATCGAAGCGATCGTCTTGATTGCTGTCGTCTTCAACCCACTTGAGATCGTAGCTGGCGGCATATTCTTCTAGCTGGGCACGGCTAATGTCGAGCAACGGACGTATCTGTTCGGTGCTGAAAAACGGCATATGGCTGGCCATGGCAGAAAGTCCGGTCGGGCCACTGCCGCGTTTAAGCGCCAACAAAAAGGTTTCACACTGATCGTCGAGATGCTGCGCGGTCAGCAGGGTTTCGTGATTACCGATAAGTCCGGCTATCGCATGGTAGCGGGCATCACGCGCGGCGGCTTCAACCCCGCTGCGCTGGGCATCCACTTTAACCCGTAGAACATGCAGCGGCACCTGCCATTGCTGGCACACTGACTTGCAGTGGTCGACCCATAAATCAGCATAGCGGCTGAGCCCATGGTGCACATGCGCAGCCCGTAGCTGGAGATGAGGGAAATTCTGCATACGCAGCTGAACGAGCGCATGCAGTAAAACGGTGGAATCAAGCCCACCGCTGAAAGCAACCATCAGATGCGAACGCCCCTGAAGTTTGCTGGCAATTCGCATCTGGATTTCTGAGCTATTCATGACACTTTACGGCGCGGTCACCGCCCTGAACGATTGAATATCAGAACGTTAACCATCCGCTCTGTTGGAAGCAAGTCCTTATTCGCACGACTCGGCGGCAACTGCGTTGCGGCGCACCATAAACATATGACACAGCCAGATCACCGCAACCAGTCCAACGCAGCCAAGCGCACCCCATGCGATATCACTAAACACGCTGACATACGCCATAACGGAGTGTGCCGTCGCTTCACCACCTTGTTCAAATGACACTTCGGCGGTTTGATTAGCGATAATACCCGCAAGATAGTTGGCTATCGATCCAGTCGCCAACATGTAGATCCCGGTAAGGACGCCCGTCACTCCCGGAATTTTCAGCCGAGTAATCTGTGCCATCGCCACTGGATCGATAAAGAGTTCTGCGCATCCCATCACCGCTAGACCTAAAACGGTTAATGCCATGGAGCCTTGGCCATGAACCGCCGCCCAGCGAGCGTTAAAGGTGAGAATGCCGAAGCCTGCGCTGATTAGCGCCAGCCCAAGAGCAAACTTACCCCAAATACGCAATATCCGGTTGCCGTTGCTGTTTTCGCGAACCAGCCAAGCCAGAACCACGCCGCTTAGCATAACGGCAAAACCGTTAACCGATTGGAACACCGCCGTAGGAATGGTGAAAGAGAACCATTGGCGATTCACAAAGCGGTCGATGAACAAGCTGATTGAGCTACCGCCCTGTTGGGCAAACGCCCAGAACAGCGTGCCGAGCAGCATCAAAATCACAATTTGCAGCAGGCCTTTACGCTGATCCGGTTCTGCTCGACGATAAATGCTCACCATAATAATAATGGCCGCAGCGCACACCAGCGCCAGCGCGTAGCTTGACCAGTCGCGCCAGAAAAGAACGGCGACAAAGAGCGGAGAAAGAACCACCGCCGCCAACAGCCATCCCCAGTTAGGAATACGCAGCGTTTTATTTTTCATACCCTGATGGTTCACACCAACGGTATGGCGGAAATGTTTGTGCCCGCACAAGAAGATAATCAAACCGGCAAACATGCCGATCCCGGCTAATGCAAAGCCGACGTGCCAGCCATACTGCTCGGCCGCAAGGCCGCAGGCAATGGGGGCAACGATTGAACCAATGTTACCAGCGGCATACAGCAAGGAGAAACCGCCGTCACGGCGTGGATCTTCAGGGGCATAAAGCTCGCCCAGCAGGCAGCTGATATTGGATTTGAACAGCCCGTAACCACACACGATGATGGCTAAGGCTAAATAGAGAGATGAAGGCGAAACCGCACTGACGCCGAGAACCACATGGCCTAACGTCATCAGGATAGCCCCGGCTATCACCGCCATTCGGTTGCCCAACAGTTTATCTGCAAGGATCCCACCGATAATTGGGGTGACGTAAACCAGTGAAGCGTAAGCACTATAGAGACTGAAAGCGTGGGTGTCGTTATACCCAAGCTGATGGGTGAGATAAAGGATCAGTAACGCACGCATGCCGTAAAAGCTGAAATATTCCCAGATTTGCAATGCTACGACATAGTAGATAGCGCGCGGTTGTGAGGGTGTTTTCATGTCATCTCCCATTTAAGGGGGTTGCATAATAAAAGGGGGCGTCCTTTAGCAGGACGCCCCCTCAGTCAGTCAATTACTTCTGGTCTTTGATAACTTTAACAGTGTAGCGACCGTCAGCCTGACGATATGCACCGTGGATATCAGTTTCAAAGCCTGGGTAATGTGCACCGATTTCGCACAGCATCTGCAAGAACTCCAGAACTGGGCGGCTTTCTTCGGTCAGCATTTCACCTGGCATTACCAAAGGAACTCCTGGAGGATATGGCAGGATCATGTTGGCATTCACTTTGCCGATCATCTCTTCCAGATAGACTTCTTCAGTCTGGCCACGCAGTTCTTTTTGGAACGCTGCATGTGGGTTCATTACCATGGTTGGCAACACTTCAAATGCACGGTACATCAGGTCCGGCAGGTTGTGGTGTTGGATCAGCGCATGGATGCCCTGTGCCAAGTCCTGAATACGCATGTTTTCATAGAACTCTGGATCTTCACGA
Source organism: Hafnia sp. CBA7124 (assembly GCF_002355555.1). Classification (NCBI taxonomy): domain Bacteria; kingdom Pseudomonadati; phylum Pseudomonadota; class Gammaproteobacteria; order Enterobacterales; family Hafniaceae; genus Hafnia; species Hafnia sp. CBA7124. The sequence continues at coordinate 3,483,741 of NZ_AP017469.1, forward strand.
TACAGTGAAGGCAGCATGTTCTTAACGCGCAGGTTCAAGTCGTATGAACGTTTGAACTCGGTCAGCGCACGCAGCAGGCTCAGTGCTTTAGTTTTGTCGATACCGATGCTGAACAGGAACAGCAAGTTGTATGGACCTGTTTTCTCAACGATGATGCCGTGTTCGTCTAAGTATTTAGAAACGATAGACGCTGGGATACCGGTATCAGCCATTGAGCCATCTTTCTGCATCCCTGGAGTCAACAGAGTGACTTTGATTGGGTCCAGATACATGTGGTCGTTATCGATATCTTTAAAGCCATGCCAGCTGTCTTTGGAATCCAAAGGCCAGCATTTCGCTTCGTCGATACCTTCTGGCTGCCATACGTCGAAGAACCAGCCTTCAGATTCGGAGTTCAGACGTTTGATTTCTTTACGGAAACGAATCGCACGTTCGATAGAACCGTTGATCAGACGTTTACCGGCATTACCTTTCATCATTGCAGCAGCGGTTTCGGTAGAAGCCACGATGCCGTAGTGAGGAGAAGTAGAGGTGTGCATCATATAGGCTTCGTTGAAGGTTTCTTCGTTGATGTCACCTTTAACGTGAATCATTGAAGCCTGAGAGAATGCTGCCAGCAGTTTGTGAGTAGACTGAGTTTCATAAATAACTTTGCCTTCTACACGGCCACCGCTCATACCACACAGACCTTTGTAGATAGGGCTGAAGTTGGTGTAAGGAACCCATGCAGAGTCAAAGTGGATGGATTTAACGTCCAGCGCTTCTTTGATGTAATCAGTGTTGTACAGCAGACCGTCGTAGGTAGAGTTGGTCACTACGGCGTGAACTGGCCAGGTTGCATTTGGAGTCTGTGCAACGCGTTCAGCGATGGTGTCGTGCTGGAATTCACTCTTAGGAATACCACCCAAGATACCGTAAGCGTTACGGGTTGGACGGAAGTAAATAGGAGTGATGTCGCTCATCATCATCAGGTGAGTCAGAGACTTATGGCAGTTACGGTCAATCAGAACGGTGCTGCCAGCGGGTGCTGAGTACATACCAACGATTTTGTTCGCGGTAGAAGTACCGTTAGTCACCATGTAGCTGCGTTCTGCGTTGAAAGTACGCGCAATGTATTCTTCAGCTTCTTTGTGTGGACCTGAGTGGTCAAGCAGAGAACCCAGTTCACCCACAGAGATGGAGATATCAGATTTCATCGCGTTAGCGCCGAAGAAATCATAGAAGATGCTGCCCACTGGGGATTTCTGGAACGCAGTACCGCCCATGTGACCCGGAGTACAGAAGGTGTATTTACCTTCTTTAACGTAGTTGAACAGTGCTTTGGTCAACGGAGGCAGAATTTCGTCGATGTATGCGTCGGTGCTCTGACGGATTTTCTGTGCGATATCCTGAGCTGCGCCCAGTGCGTATTCGAAGAACTCAACGTTCAAACGCAGATCGTTCAGGCTAACATCCAGAGTAGAGTGGGTGTTGGCGAACGCATAGACAGGCAGATGTTCGTTCATCGCGCTGATTTCTTCGCACAGGTCGAGATTGTAAGTATCCCAGTCGAAGATAACGCCGCACAGACGTGCGTTGTTGTCGATGAGTTTCAGCAGGTCTTCACGGTCGTTTGGATAAACAATCTGAAAATCGAGTGCTTCCAGTGCCTTGTGCAGTTCACGGATAGGCTCTTCTTTGAAGTAGACGCCCATGTGATTCAAGATGGCAATAATATTCATACTCTAATTCTCCAGGCAAAAAGCTGGCCCCTCTCTACTTTTCAGTAGAAGTACTTCAAACAGAGAGAGGCTGGATAAATTAATTGTCTTGCTGTGTGTAATCGCGAGGATTACTCAATTCGTTGTGTACGTGGCGTTTTAGCCAAGTCACTTATGCGTTGCTGTCTGCGCTAGCTTGTGGTTTGCGAGAGTTCATTTTACGTGCATAGAACATCAGGATAACCAGGCTCACGATGAAGGTACCGGACAGTTCGAATGAACCCGCACCCATCAGAGCGATAAAGCAGAAGCAACAACCCAGAACCGATGCAACCAGGCTCAGCAGGTTTTTCACGTTGGCGCCTTCGAAACGAATCAGGTCAACGCAAGAGTAGAAGTAAGGCAGCATAGTCAGCAGAACCGCGATACCAGTCAGTTCACCGAACAGGTCAGACGCTTTACCGCCGCTAGCGCTCATTACAGTAATCAGAACCATCAGTACGGTCATTTTCACTGCGGCTAACAACAGGCCTTTCTTAGGAATGCCGTTTTTGTCCAGCTCGCCGTACACTTTAGGGAAGTTACCGTCTTTAGCAGCACGCACACCGGCTTGACCCACCAGCATCATCCAAGAACCTAAAGAGGTTAAACATGCGAATGCGGTGAAAGCAGACACTACAGGAGCAGCCCAGCCGCCAACCATAGTTGAAGCACTCATTGCGAACGGTGCACCAGAAGCCGCCATTTGGCTTGCTGGGTAAATACCTGCGATAACCTGAGTTGCTGCGATATAAACGATACCTGCCAGAGCAGTACCCAACATGGTAGCCAGTGGAACGGTACGAGATGGGTTTTTCACCATACCAGTACTTACCGCTGCGGATTCAACACCTACGAACGCCCACAGGCACAGCAGGATACTTTTGATAACCGCGTGGCTATCGGTACCGCCAGAAGTGTTCCAGTTAGCGTGATAAGTAGCAGGGTCAAACCAAGCCCAACCTGCGATAGCAGTACCGATAACTGGGATTAACACCAGCACCAGACCGATAGTGGTTAAGCGGCTTACCCAAGTTCCACCCAGCATATTCACGAAAGTGAAGATCCATACAATGGCGATACATGCTGCGCCAGCTGCAATTGGGCTATTCAATACTGGGAAGAAAGTAGATAGATAAGAAACTGCGGTAATACCGATTGCTAAATTACCAATCCAGTTTGCATGGTAATAAAGAACACCGGTTTGGAAACCGAATGCCGGACCAATTTCACCAGCATAAGCAATAGGGCCACCTTCCTGAGGGTTCTTAGTAGCCAAACGTGCATATACATACGCTAGAGACATTGCACCGATTAATGAAATGATCCAACCAAATATTGCGATGGAACCGAGACTCGCCAGGTTCGCAGGTAATAGTGCAATACCGCTCCCCATCATATTACCAGCTACTACGCCGGTGCAGGCAATTAGCCCGATTTTCTTGCTTGATGACATGGTCAGTTGCTCCTGATTAATTTTCAGAAAAGTCGTATTCACTCATTACCGCAGTTAGGTGTTCGACTTGATGGGATGCATGTTACTGACCAGCAAAATAAAAGTCCTAAAGGTAAAGTTAAATTATCAGCGTGTCCCAAGAAATGACATCTTGACCTTTTTTCCTAGATAATAAAAAAACATCAAGAAACGTAAAATTAAATCAATAAAAACAGCATGTTGACATAAAAATTACCGATGATTTTTCAAGATGAAAAAACGTTTAATGAAACAAAATTAACACATACGAAGACACAAAAAAACAACACACTTAATGCATATATTTTTCATTGTCAGTGAAGAATCCGAGGGAAGTTTATAATTCTTTGGGGGTAAAAAAAGCCTGCTCCTTTATAAGGGAACAGGCCGGATTAAATATCATACAAATTAATTGTTATCGGAGAAGTCGTAATTCGCTAAGTAAGGGGCAACGCGGATAACATTGGTTTGGAAGACGCCATTTTTTATCCAATCCAAGGTATTATTTCCTGGGCGTAAATTGAAAGCGGTAATATAAGCATCCGCAGCAAGGTTATTTTGCCCTTTCAGTTCATAAACTTTGCCAAGTAAGACATAGTTTAGCCAAGACATCTCTAAATCGATGCCTTTATTAATCATCTGAAAGGCTTCGTCAACTTTGCCCTGACTTAAATAATCAACAGCATATATCTGCTGAATAATTGCGCTATTTTGCAATAAAGGAATCGCCTCAACGTCAGTAATCTCTTTACGGAGGTTAGCAAGATCTGACGCATTAAACGGCTGATATGAATTCAGCAATATATCTACCAACGCTTTTTCTGCACGCGCATAGATAAAGTCCGGCGACTGTTTTGTAATCTGGGCAAGTAAAGTACTGGCCTGATTCAATGAATCGCTGTCCCCCTGAATCAAAAGCTGGTGTGCCTGATAATAGAGCTGCAATATCTGACTATGCTGTGGCACCAGTGTTTCAATTCGCTGAACCATGCTTGCAGGTTGAACCACTTTTAACGTTTGGAACATGCTATCGATGAAGTCTTTCTGCACCGTCAGCAAATTATCCGTCGTAATAAAGTAGCGTTTCTCCAACATCACTGAGCTATCAGCATTATCGATCAGGCGCACGGACAAGAAACACTGCTGTGCGCGATAGTGCCTCTGATTCACAAACTCAATGAACATCGACTTGCCAGAACTGCTCGGCCCGCCGTAGTTGTAGTTAGTTTGATCGTGCACTAAAAACGTTGAGTGGGTATTCAGGCCCTGCGCTAGCATTTCGCTTAGGCCAACGACGTACGAAAGCTGATTAGTCCAGTTGGTGCAACTATTCCCGCCCTGAATACGGATATCAATATCACGCGGATTCAGCAACATGGGCGCAGGTGCAACAGGCACTCGCTGATTAAAAACGGCCAAGCCAATCAACGAGATACACAACACCAGAGAGGATAGAAATGCTACCCACACCCAAAAGCGTGAACGCCCAAGCTTAGACGCACGCTTTTTATCACTCGTATCCTTCGGTGCGACGTCAGGGCTGGCCGTTTGGCCATGGCTAAGCGATGATTGCTCAGGATGAACATCAGATGCAGTGACAGTATTCGAGATCGCGCTGCCATCTTCCGGCTCGTGCTCAATCACCACTTTGACCGGTGTTTGAGTCGGCAGAGTAAAATCAGCCCCGCCCTCTTCGCACCAGATAACCGGTTCCACCAGCTTGTAGCCGCGTTTAGGCACCGTCACGATGTACTCGGGCGCGTCAGGTCGCCCGTCTTTTAAATATTTCCTCAGCTCAGAGATACACTGAGTCACCACATGATTGGTGACAATATTACGTTTCCATACGTTATCAATTAGTTCATCCCTGCTTAGTACCGTATCGGGATGATGAGCAAAGTAGCTCAACATATCGATGAGGCGAGGCTCTAACACTAATAAACGACCATCACGGGTGATCTTATTATCAGCGGCTAAAACCAACCATTCGCCAACGCGGAAAGTTTGCTCTTGCATGGTGTGCTAAGGCTCAGAGGGAAATGGAAAGAAGCGCGCAATAGTAGCACAGCGGGACTTGTTACACAGTAAACCGCAGCACCCTATGCACTTTTGGTATTATATTTTCAGCAATTGGTACTATTTTTCAAGTCATCACCCACTTGATAGAGCTCAAGCGGCAGCCCATCAGGATCCGAGAAAAATGTAAATCGACGTTCAGTATAGGGGTCAATGCGTACCTCTTCACAACGCACTGCATGATTTTCCAAATGTTTTACCGCACTATCAATATCATCAACGCTGAATGCCAAATGACGCAAACCGCAGGCTTCAGGCCGAGACACTCGGGCAGGAGGCTTTGGAAATGAAAACAGCTCAATCGTATAGTCACCGTTCAGTGCTAAATCCCCTTTCCAAGAATCACGCTCTGCGCGATACACTTCGCTCAGTAACGTAAAACCTAAAACATCACAGTAGAAAGACTTACTGCGCTGATAATCTGACGCAATAATTGCGATGTGGTGGATTTTATTGAGTTTCACACAGCCTCCAAATGCAAACGATTCTCGGGGAAATTACCCCTTAACAATGCAGAAAGCAATTTTACGCTGACAAAAAGCGCTTCATAAAGTGTAAGCCAAACAAAAGAAACTGAACGAACGATAAAAACAACAAAGCCCGGCATAACCGGGCTTTAGAATGAACATTACTCGTGATGGTAATCAGCAGTAACCGTAGTTCATCAGGCGCTGGTAGCGACGATTCAACAGTTCTTCTGTTTCTAACACATCAAGATCGCCTAAATCTGCTAACAGCTGCGCTTTCAGAGATGCCGCAATCGCAGGAACATCGCGATGTGCACCGCCCAAAGGTTCAGGGATAACAGAGTCAATCAGCTTCAGTTCTTTCAGACGCGGAGCCGTAATACCCATCGCATCGGCGGCTAATGGCGCTTTATCGGCGCTCTTCCACAGAATTGAGGCGCAACCTTCCGGAGAAATAACGGAGTAGGTGCTGTACTGCAGCATGTTAACTTTATCGCCAACGCCGATAGCCAACGCACCACCAGAACCACCTTCACCAATCACGGTGCAGATAACTGGCACGGTCAAACCTGACATTTCACGCAGGTTACGAGCGATAGCTTCGGACTGACCACGCTCTTCAGCGCCAACGCCAGGATAGGCTCCAGGGGTGTCGATAAAGGTAATGATTGGCAGTTTAAAGCGCTCGGCCATTTCCATCAGGCGCAGAGCCTTACGGTATCCTTCCGGCGCTGGCATACCAAAGTTGCGACGGATTTTCTCTTTGGTTTCGCGTCCTTTCTGATGACCAATAATCATCACCGCGCGACCATTCAAACGAGCCATACCACCAACAATCGCCTTGTCATCAGCATAGGCGCGATCGCCTGCCAACTCATCGAAGTCAGTAAAGATATGCTCGATATAATCCAGCGTATAAGGACGACGCGGATGGCGCGCTAATTGCGCAACCTGCCATGCACCCAGATCAGAAAATATCTTACGCGTCAGTTCAACGCTCTTATCACGCAGGCGCTGTACTTCTTCGTCGATATTAATATCTAATTTTTCGTCTTGACGGCTGACTGAAGTTAGCGAGTCAATTTTCGCTTCAAGTTCTGCAATCGGCTGTTCAAAATCCAGAAAATTCAGACTCATAGTATTCCTATATTAGTCAAATTCCAGTTCAACCTGTTCATTACCCACCAGAGTACGAAGGTCAACTAGCAGGCGATCTGTCGGCGTTACCCGCCAGGCCGCGCCAAATCTTAACTTAGCGCGTGCATTATCACGTTGATAGTATAAATGCACTGGAATCGTCCCCGACCGATGTGGTTCCAACGAGTCACGGAGACGGTTTAAAAGCTGGTCATCAATTTGCCTGTCAGTCAGCGAGATAGCAAGCCCACGCGCATATTTTTCGCGTGCTTCACTGATGTCCATTAGCTCGCGGGCGATCATTTTAAGCCCACCGCTAAAGTCATCAAAGCTGACCTGTCCGCTGGCTATCAGGATACGGTCTTTTTCCAGCAAATGTTGATATTTATCGAGCGCATCGGTAAATAGCATCACTTCGAGACGGCCGGAACGGTCATCCAGTGTACAAACCCCGATGCGGTTACCCCGCTTGGTGGTCATGACTCGCGCTGCTACTACGAGTCCAACCGCAGTGGTCATTTTGCCCCGATCCGTCGGATGCATATCTTTTAGGCGCATGCCACCGGCGTAGCGCTCTATTTCCTTCAGGTATTGGGTGATGGGGTGTCCAGTCAGGTATAAACCTAACGTTTCACGCTCGCCATCCAATACCACCTGAGCAGGCCACGGAGCAACGCTGCTATAGGATTTCTCAACTTGTTCAGGTGCTTCGGCCAGCACGCCAAACATATCCACCTGACCAATCGCCTCTGCTTTGGCATGTTGATCTGCGGCTTTCAATGCGTCATTCAGCGAGTTCATCAGTGCAGCACGGTGTGGACCTAAACGGTCAAACGCACCAGACATAATGAGCTTCTCCAGCATACGCCGGTTAAGCTTTTTAGTGTCTGTTCTAGCACACAGATCAAATAACTCTTTGAAATGACCGCCTTCGTTACGCGCGTCGATGATAGCCTCAATCGGCCCCTCACCCACGCCTTTAATCGCACCGATACCGTAAACAATTTCGCCATCGTCATTCACATGGAAATGATACTGCCCGCTGTTAATATCCGGCGGCAGAACTTTTAGCCCCATGCGCCAGCATTCATCCACCAAGCCAACGACTTTTTCGGTGTTATCCATATCGGCTGTCATTACCGCAGCCATAAACTCAGCGGGATAGTGCGCCTTTAGCCACAGCGTTTGATAGGAAACCAGCGCATAGGCAGCGGAGTGAGATTTGTTAAACCCGTAACCAGCAAATTTCTCTACCAAGTCGAAGATTTTAACCGCCAGCTCACCGTCAACGCCGCGCGCTTTGGCCCCGTCTTCAAACCCACCGCGTTGCTTAGCCATTTCAACGGGATTCTTTTTACCCATTGCACGACGAAGCATATCTGCGCCGCCTAGCGTATAACCGGCGAGCACCTGAGCAATCTGCATAACCTGTTCTTGATACAGGATAATGCCGTAGGTCGGCTCCAGCACCGGTTTCAGTGACTCGTGCTGCCACTGAACGTCAGGGTAAGACACCTCTTCACGCCCGTGCTTACGGTCGATAAAGTTATCAACCATCCCTGACTGCAAAGGACCGGGGCGGAAAAGCGCCACCAATGCGATCATATCTTCGAAGCAGTCAGGCTTCAGGCGTTTGATCAAATCTTTCATGCCGCGCGATTCAAGCTGGAATACCGCCGTGGTTTCCGAGCGTTGCAGCATATCGAAGCTTTTTTTATCGTCGAGCGGAATGGCCGCAATGTCGATTGGCTCTTCGCCCGCTTTAGCACGGCGGGCGTTAATCATCTCAAGCGCCCAGTCGATGATCGTCAGCGTTCGCAGGCCCAAGAAGTCAAACTTAACTAGGCCTGCATACTCTACGTCGCTTTTATCAAACTGTGTGACGGGGTGATTACCTTCAGAGTCACAGTAAAGCGGCGCAAAGTCAGTAATTTTGGTCGGTGAGATTACCACCCCACCGGCGTGCTTACCGGCGTTACGCGTGACGCCTTCAAGCTTACGCGCCATGTCGATCAGCGCACGAACCTCTTCATCCGCCTCATAAATTTCTGGCAACTGTGGTTCGGCTTCAAAGGCTTTCGCCAGCGTCATGCCCGGCTCTGGCGGCACTAGTTTTGATATACGATCGACAAAACCATACGGATGCCCTAACACGCGGCCAACGTCGCGGATAACCGCTTTCGCCGCCATGGTACCGAAGGTAATAATCTGCGATACCGCATCACGGCCGTACATTTCAGCCACGTGATCGATAACCCGATCGCGTTTCTCCATGCAAAAGTCGACGTCAAAGTCAGGCATGGAAACACGTTCTGGGTTCAGGAATCGTTCAAACAGCAGATCGAACTCCAGCGGATCCAGATCGGTGATTTTCAGCGCATAGGCCACTAACGACCCCGCACCTGAACCACGCCCCGGCCCTACCGGTACGCCGTTATCTTTCGACCATTGGATAAACTCCATCACGATCAGGAAGTAGCCCGGGAATCCCATCTGGTTGATAACTTTAAGTTCAACCTCTAAACGCTCGTCATACTCAGGACGGCGTTTGGCGCGCTCTTCAGGATCGGGGAATAAAAACTCGAGACGTTCTTCCAAACCCTGCTTGGATTTTGCCACCAAGAAGTCTTCTGTCGACATCTCGCCGGTCGGAAACTGTGGCAGGAAATACTCACCCAACCGGATCGTCACGTTACAACGCTTAGCAATCTCTACGCTGTTTTCAAGCGCTTCAGGGATGTCAGCAAATAGCTCACACATCTCTTCTTCGCTGCGCATGTACTGCTGAGCGCTGTAGTTTTTAGGTCGTTTTGGATCGTCTAAGGTGAAACCATCATGGATCGCAACGCGAATTTCATGCGCATCGAAATCACCGGTTTCTAAAAAACGCACATCGTTGGTAGCCACGACCGGAAGATCGCGCTCTTCAGCCAAGGCCACGGCAAAATGCAGATAGCTTTCTTCATCAGGGCGACCCGTGCGAATAAGTTCCAGATAGTAGCTATCAGGGAAATATTGCTGATAAAAATCAACGCACTCATGTGCTAGCTGCTGGTTGCCGCGCAGGAGCATTTTGCCTACGTCACCTTGGCGTGCGCCAGACAGCAGTATCAGCCCTTCACGGTATTCAATCAGCCAATCACGGTCGATGACCGGGCCATCGGCACCATAACCACGTTGATACGCGTGAGAAATAAGCAGAGTTAGGTTTTGATAGCCGGTGTTATTTGCCGCCAGTATGGTCAAATGCGAAAGCTCATCGCCCAACATTTCGCTTTTAACCAATACATCAGCGCCGATAATCGGCTTAATTCCGGCCCCATGTGCCGCGCCATAAAACTTCACCAGCCCACACATATTAGTATGGTCAGTAATCGCAAAAGCAGGCATACCTAGCGCAGCCACTTTCTTGACCAATGGGCCGACTTTCGCCAGCCCATCGATCATGGAATAGTCACTGTGAACGCGCAAATGTATGAAACGTGGTTCTGCCATATATCAATTACTCGCCTAAAAACCGGTTACTAAAGTAGTACATAGATGGGGATTAATTATATTAACCCAAGAACACGTTTAACCGGCCCAAAGCTGCGGCGGTGGTGTTCTGTTGCTCCCAACTGCGCTAAGCGTTCAAGATGGAAAGCCGTTGGGTAGCCTTTATGCTGTGCAAAACCGTAGTCTGGGAATTGAGCATCCAGAACCGCCATTTCACGGTCACGGGTGACCTTAGCCAAAATAGAGGCCGCGCTGATTTCAGCCACGCGGCTATCACCTTTCACCACCGCCTGCGAGGCCATTGGTAATTTTGGGCAACGATTACCATCGATCAGCACAAAATCAGGTTCGATTGCCAATCCAGCCACCGCTCTTTGCATCGCAAGCATAGTGGCGTGCAGGATGTTCAGCTCATCAATTTCGTGCGGCTCTGCGCGGCCTAAGCTCCAGCTCAACGCTTTCTCAATGATTTCTTCATACAACGCGTTACGGCGCTTTTCGCTTAATTTCTTCGAGTCGGCCAAGCCCACAATCGGACGTGCAGGATCGAGGATCACTGCCGCAGTGACAACCGCGCCAACCAAAGGCCCGCGTCCTACTTCATCTACGCCTGCAATTCGCTGCGCGATGGGATAGACAAAAATGTCACTCACTGAATTGGTGCTCATTGAATTACGGCCTATTGATTAACTTATTGATTAACTAAAGACAGTACCGCATCGGCCGCTTGTTCATCGGCGCCGCAGCGGATACTTTGGTGCAATTCGAGGAAGGTCTTTTGCAAGACTTTAGTGGCTTCGCCACCTTCTAACAGCGGCAGTAAAGCAGCGGCTAATTTTTCAGGCTGGCAATCGTGCTGTAGCAGTTCTTGCACCAACTCACGGCGCGCCAACAGATTCGGCAATGAAACATAATCTGTTTTCACCAGACGCTCAGCCAACCAGAAGGTGAACGGTTTCATGCGATAGCCAACCACCATTGGACATTTCGCCAGCATACATTCCAGCGCTGCCGTACCAGAAGCTAACAGCGCTGCATCGCTGGCGTACATCGCATTACGCGCTTGTCCATCGAGAAGATGAGCGGTTAATTCTGGTGCTACTTCAGCTTTAATGCGTTCAAACTGTTCGCGGCGTTTGGCGTTAACCAGCGGTACGACGATTTCTAATGCCGGATACTTCTCCCGCAAGATCATCGCAGTTTTTAAGAAGTCAGCACTCAACATCTCAACTTCGGCGCTACGGCTGCCCGGCAGTAAAGCTAAGCACAAAGCATCGGGAGCAATACCCAGTGCTTGACGCGCAGCCTGTTTATCCGGGTTGAGCGGCATGGCATCAGCCATCGTATGGCCAATGAAACGACACGGAACATTGAATTTGTCATAAAACGCTTTTTCAAAAGGCAGAAAGGCTAAAACCAAATCGGTTGCCTTGCCAATTTTGAAAACACGCTTCTGTCGCCACGCCCATACTGACGGGCTGACATAATGAATGGTTCGAATACCTTTCTGCTTTAAGCGGCCTTCCAGCGTGATATTAAAATCGGGCGCATCGATACCGACGAAAACATCGGGCTTAAGCTCGGTAAAGCGTTGGGTCAGTTCACGGCGAATTTTAAGCAAACGAGGCAGGCGTTCGAGAACTTCAACAATCCCCATCACCGCCAACTCTTCCATTTCAAACCAGGCTTCACAGCCTTCGGCCTGCATCAGAGGACCGGCTACGCCAACAAAACGCGCATTGGGATGACGCGCTTTCAAAGCACGGATTAAACCCGCACCGAGAATATCGCCGGAGGTTTCCCCGGCGACCAGACCAATCGTCAGCGGACGCGAAGCGCGATCCACCGACAACGAGTCAGAGGCTATCTGAGATAACGTCATGGCTTAGCGGATAATGCCGCGAGTCGAACGCTCAAAGAAATCAACGAACAGCTGAACAGCGGGATGCTGTTTAGCTAACTCGGCAATTTCTGGCTTGGCTTCTTCTAGCGTTTTTCCGCTACGATAAAGGATCTTGTATGCATTACGAATCGCATGCAGAGACTCTTTTTCGAAACCACGGCGCTTCAGGCCTTCAATATTCAGGCCGAACGGAGTTGCATGGTTACCCTGTGCAATCACATACGGAGGCACGTCTTGCGCGACGCCAGAACAGCCGCCGACCATCACATGCGCACCAATCACACAGAACTGGTGAACCGCTGTCATTCCACCGATGATCGCAAAATCATCAACCGTAACATGACCACCTAACGTTGCGTTGTTAGCGAAAATACAACGATTACCGATGACACAATCGTGCGCGATATGCGCATTAATCATCAGCAAGTTATCGCTACCTACTTTCGTTAAGTTACCGCCCTGTGCAGTACCACGATGAATGGTGACACTCTCGCGAATACGGTTGCGATCGCCGATTTCTACGCGGGTAGGTTCACCAGCATATTTCAGATCCTGATTCACTTCGCCAATAGAGGAGAACTGATAGATCTCGTTATCACGGCCAATTTTAGTAATACCATTGACGACGACATGGGACTTCAGCACGGTACCTTCGCCGATTTCCACTTGGGAGCCGACGTAGCAAAAAGGACCGATATGCACACCGGCACCAATGACTGCGCCGTCTTCGACTATGGCACTTGGATGGATAAAGGCGGTTGGGTCAATCACGTATTAGGCCTCCCGGCTACGGGCACACATCATTGAAGCTTCGCAAACAATCTTACCGTCTACTTTGGCAACACCGTTAAAGCGAGCTACGCCGCGGCGCTCTTTAAGGAATTCAACTTCCAGAATCATCTGGTCGCCTGGCTGAACGGGACGCTTAAAGCGAGCATCGTCAATACCAGCAAAATAGTACAACTCGCCTGGCTCCAGTTTGCCCGCGCTTTTAAATGCCAGAATACCGGTGGCCTGAGCCATCGCTTCTAGAATTAACACGCCTGGGAAAATCGGTTTGCCAGGGAAGTGGCCCTGGAAAAACGGCTCGTTAAAAGTAACGTTTTTCACTGCACGCAGGAATTTGCCTTCTTCAAAATCAAGAACGCGATCCACTAAAAGGAACGGAAAACGGTGCGGCAGTAACTCTAAAATCTCGGAAATATTGAGAGTATGAGTGTCAGTAGTCAAAATACTCTTCCTGTAGGAAAACTAATTGTCATCAACAACACGGCCCGCCTCATGTCCATATAAAGACAATGATGCAGGCCGCAAATCGTTTTATACCCAGTAAAACAGGGTAAATGCCAGGAATATGTATTCACTGACAAAGGTATGGCTTTAGTCGTTAGTCATTAGTGACTTTCTTTTCAACGGCTTTTAGACGCTTATTGATTTCATCAATATTCATCACCAGAGCTGCCGTTTTACGCCATGCCTTGTTGGGTTGCAGCGGAATACCAGAGGAATAAATACCCGGTTCAGTGATAGGACGCATCACCATACCCATTCCCGTTACCACGGCTTTGTCGCAAATTTCCATGTGACCATTAATCACACTTGCACCGCCAATCTGGCAGTAACGACCAATCTTCAGACTGCCCGCCATGATAACACCGCCAGCAACTGCTGTATTGTCGCCAATCATAACGTTATGTGCAATCTGGCATTGATTGTCGATAATTACGCCGTTGCCAATAATGGTGTCATCCAAAGCGCCACGGTCGATGGTGGTACATGCGCCAATTTCAACGCGATCGCCGATGCGTACCGTGCCGAGCTGTGGAATTTTAATCCAATTGCCGCGATCGTTAGCATAACCAAAACCATCAGCGCCGATAACGGTTCCTGACTGAATCAGACATTTCTCACCGATTTCGATCTGATGATAAACGCTAACGTTGGCCCACAAGCGTGTGCCTGAACCAATTTTGGTGAACTTACCTACGAAGCAACCAGCACCAATGATGACGTTGTCGCCTAGCACAACGCCCTCTTCAATGACCGCATTGGCACCAACAGAAACATTGTTACCAAGCTGAGCCGTTGCATCAATCACCGCACTCGGCGCAATATCTTTTGCCGGAGCCGGTGTTGTATCCATAATCTGCGCCATCAGTGCATAGGTTAAGTAAGGGTTTCTTACTACCAACGCCGCCGACGTACAGAAAGGCAGATCCGCTTCAGTCAACACCACAGCGCTTGCATTACAAGCAGCTAATTGTTCACGGTAGCGACTGTTAGATAAAAAAGTGATTTGCTGCGATTTTGCCGAATGCATTGAAGCAACGCCGGTGATGACGATATCGCCATCACCGTGAAGCTCTGCATTCAACTGCTGAGCGAGATCAGCGAGTCGAATTGAAGCCATGCCTTATTTAACCTGTTTCAACACTTGTGCAGTGATGTCGTTGGAAGAATCAGCATAAGCAACAGCATTTGCATCAATAACCAGATCGTAGCCTTTGTCTTTAGCAACGGCACGAACGGCATCCTGAATGCGGCTCAACAGCTTATTACGTTCTTCGCCCTGACGACGACGGTTATCCTGCTCAAAAGCCTGAGCTTTCTGAGAGAAAGCGTCACGCTGTGCCATGATGTCTTTTTCCATCTTGGTACGATCGCTGGCTTTCATGGTAGAACCATCACGTTGCAGTTTTTGCATTTTTGACTGCAGATCGCGTTCCTGACCCTGCAACTCAGTTGCGCGGCTCTTGAACTCGTTCTCCAGTTGTTTCGCAACGGTTGCACGCTGTGGCAACTGCTGGAAGATGCTGGATACGTTTACAATTGCAATCTTATCAGCAGCTTGTACGTTAGCAGAAACTGCTAATGCCATGCCCAGACCTGCCGCATATAACCACTTTTTCAATTTAGACTCCTTACCATCACCCATATGTGTCGACGACACGTATACCGCATAGGCACCGACCCATAGTGTCTCTCACAACGTCCATTATAAAAGAACGCTCTGAGTGGAACTTATGCATTCTGGCATGGGGACGTATCCCCATGCCTTATACAGTAGCTTTTATAGAGTAGCTTATTACCAAGTCTTACCGATGTTAAATTGGAACTGCTCCGATTTATCACCGTCGTATTTCTTAACAGGCTGAGCGTATGAGAACACCAATGGCCCCAGTGGAGACATCCACTGTAGTGCGAGACCCGCAGAGACACGAATGTTGCTCGGATCGCTGTAGTCAGGAATACCCTGAGAGCTACAGGAGGTCGCGCCACAGCCGTTGTTATCCCAATTGGTATCCCAAACAGTACCCGCATCCATGAAGATAGAGGTACGCAGTGAGTTAGAATATTTCTCACCCACGAACGGCGTTGGCGTAATCAGCTCAAGGCTGGCCACTGCCATGGCGTTACCGCCCACCGCATCGTTATCATCCGTCTTGCTGCTATCAATGCTGCCGTTCGAGTTCAGATAAACCGCTTTAGGACCGATGTTGTTCGATTGGAAACCACGTACCGAGCTCGAACCACCGGCATAGAAGTTTTCATAGAACGGCATCTCTTTACCGCCCAGACCGTCACCGTAGCCTAAACGGGAACGTCCCATCACGACCCAAGAACGATCGTCATCCAACGGCAGATAGCTTTGGCTATCGAACGTGATTTTGTAGTATTCGTTATCAGAACCTGGGATGGTTACTTTACCGTTCAGAGAGGCTTTCGTACCCTGAGTTGGGAAGAACCCGCGGTCAACGTTGTTATATGACCAGCCTAAGGTATACGTGAAGTCATCAGCGGTATAGTCAGCTTTCTTAGTATCATCCGGATGCTGTCCCATAGAGTCCAGATAACGCCACATAGCCACCTGTGGCTGCATATCAGACAGGGAGTTATGCACGTAACCCAGACCGGTACGCAACGAGTTATTTTCGTTGATTGGGAACCCTAAGGTGCCATCAATGCCATAACTGCTGTTGGTATAGTCAGACAGATCCGCATCATCAGCTTTAAAGTCATTATAGAAAATACGACCACCCAAGCTCACACCGTCAACGGTGAAGTACGGGTCTGTCATAGACAGTTCAGCATAGGTTTGGTAATCATTTTTGGTACCGCTAATACCAACGGTATTACCTGTACCCAACCAGTTTTCCTGCTGAACGCCGACTTGGAAGCTAACGCCACTTTCAGTACCGAAGCCCACACCGAAGTTGAAAGTACCGGTGTTACGCTCTTTCACCTTATAGGTGACATCGACCTGATCCGGCGTACCTGGAACACGCTGAGTATCAACGTCAACGGTTTCAAAATATCCGGTACGGTTCAGACGCTCTTTACCCTGATCGACCAAGTCGCTGCCTAACCATGCACCTTCCATCTGGCGCATTTCGCGACGCAGAACGGAGTCTTTACTGGTGTCATTACCAGCGAACTTGATGTTACGAACGTAGTAACGGTTACCCGCATCAACGCTCATATGCAACTTAACGGTTTTATCCGCATCGTTGATTTCAGGTTGGGTCTGTACTTTTGGATAAGCATAGCCGTAGCGACCGAGGAGTTTCTTAACGTCATCCTCCATCTTGGTCACTTTGGCACCGTTATACAGTTCACCCGGTTCAATCGTGGTCAAGCGGTTGATTTCAGTGCTATAACCCGCCATGTTACCGTTCACGTCAACGCCAGTAAGTTTGTACTGGTCGCCTTCAGTGATATTGACAGTGATGTAAATGCCTTTTTTATCCGGCGTTAAGCTCACCTGAGTAGAATCAATATTGAAACGGGCATAGCCGCGATCCAAATAGAAGCTTCTCAAGGTTTCTAAGTCACCAGACAGTTTTTGTTTTTGATATTTACGGTCACCAACCAAGTTCCACCAAGGAACTTCGTCGCGCAGTTGGAAACGAGCAATCAACTCTTCGGAGGTGAACGCGTGGTTCCCTACGATATTGATTTGCTGAATCTGAGCGGATTTACCTTCAGTAAATACCAGTTTCAAGTCAACACGGTTACGAGGCAGAGGTGTTACCACCGCTTTCACCGTCGCACTGTATTTACCGACGCTGTAGTAGAAATCTTCCAGACCCTTTTCAATGCTAGAAAGCATTGTGCGGTCCAGAGCTTCACCTACGCGCACGCCAGAAGCTTCAAGGTTCTGCTTCAGCATGTCGTCTTTTACAGACTTGTTACCGGAGAAGGTAATACTCGCGATCGTAGGACGTTCCTTAACCTGCACGATCAAGTTCTCACCATCGCGCAGCACCCGAACATCTTCGAAGTTGCCGGTCGCATATAATGCGCGAATAGTGTTACTGAGATCTTCATCGCTGACGGTATCGCCAACGCGAACCGGCATGTTAAGTAACGCCGCACCGACGGCGACCCGCTGCAGGCCTTCGAAATGAATATTTTTCACTACGAATCCATCTGCACCGTATACGGTTGCGCTGCCAAACAGCAGCGACGCTATGAGCAACTTTTTCATCGCCATCGTTGTTATGCGTTCTTCCTAACCTAAATCCCGTCCCTTAGAGGCGCGAGAAATCATTGAAAAGTGCAAGCCCCATTAACAACACCAGTAAAATAGAACCGATGCGATAACTGAAGTCTTGAACTCGCTCGGAAACCGGCCCTCCTTTTAGCTTTTCAATCGCTAAGAAGAGCAAGTGACCACCATCAAGTACTGGGAGTGGGAACAGGTTGATAATTCCTAAATTAACGCTGATAAGCGCTAAGAACATTAGGTAATACACAACACCGTACTCCGCTGACATCCCTGCGCCCTGCGCGATCGAAATCGGCCCACTCAGGTTATTCAGCTTCACATCACCAGTAATTAGTTTCCCTACCATAGAGACCGTTAGCTTCATCAATTGCCATGTTTTATCACTGGCCTGATAGATCGCCATAAACGGCCCATATTGTCGAATCGTCTTATACTCATTGGGTAAAGGAATAACTTTCGGCGCGATGCCAGCAAAGCCTTCCATTTTACCCGCACCAACAGCTTTGCTGTCTGGTGTTAACTGCAATGACTGAATATTTCCATTGCGTTCAATATCAAGTGCTATGCTTTCGTTAGGTCTTTCACGGACCTGTTTAACAAAAGTGTGCCAGTTCAATAACGGCTGACCATCGACTTTAACGATCCTATCGCCGACTTGCAAACCTGCTTTCTGAGCCGCTGAATCCTTCTGCACTTCAGCAAGGATCGGCTCAACCTGCGGTCCACGCGGCACGATGCCAAGCGAAACCACCGGATCTTGTTTATCTGGCTCAAACTGCCAATGCGTCAGATCCAGAGTTTTCTGCGTTTTATCGTCACTACCAAACGGTGCAACTTCAACGGTCGTCTCTTTCGCGCCAATTTTTCCGACCAGCGCTAAACGAACAGAATCCCAGTCAGGCGTTTCGATACCTGCAACGGACTTTAGTTCCAATCCTGGCGAAATATCTGCTTGAGCCGCTACCGATTGAGGAACAATTTCGCCAATAACCGGACGAACGCTAGGTACACCAATCACGAAAACAAACCAGTAGGCAACGATCGCAAACAAGAAGTTAGCAATAGGCCCTGCGCTGACAATGGCCGCTCGCTGCCACACCGTTTTGTTATTAAACGCCTGATGACGAAACTCAGGGGCAACGCTCTCTACCCGCTCATCCAGCATTTTGACGTAGCCGCCAAGCGGGATAAGAGCCAGCACATATTCCGTACCGCTGCGGTCTACACGACGCCACAGCGCCTTACCAAAACCGATAGAAAAGCGTTCTACCTTCACGCCACAGCGGCGAGCCACCCAAAAGTGGCCAAATTCATGCACCGTGATCAACACCCCAAGCGCCACTAAAAACGCAATCAGGCTCCAGAGTATATTGGTCATTGGTAAGCTCCCTGTCTCAAGCGGACTAGTAAAACACTAACAGCATAAGACATGCAAACACCGGTACTGCCGCAGTCAAACTATCAATACGGTCCAGAATGCCGCCATGACCGGGAATTAAATGCCCGCTGTCTTTGATGCCGGCTTCGCGTTTGAACATACTTTCGGTTAAATCGCCCAGCACAGAAACCAGAGCGGCGACAATAGAGCAAACCAGCAGCGTAGCTGGCACCACAGCGAGCGGGGCGTACAAACCAAAACCCCACGAAATTAGCGCTGAGGTAATCAAACCACCGATGAAGCCTTCCCACGTTTTACCCGGAGAAACCTTTGGCGCCAGCTTGTTTTTACCAAACAGTTTACCAAACATGTAAGCGCCAGAATCCGCTCCCCATACCAGGAACATCACGTACAACAGCCACCACGCCCCTTGATAATGATCGGCGTCATAACCGTGTTGACGTAGTGCAATCATTCCCCAAAAGAACGGAATGATGGTCGCTGCGCCAAAAACAATTTTGAGCACGCGAGAGTGTTTCCACCATCCCGCAGACTTGGGATAAAACAGCACCAAAAACAGCGCGACAATCCACCAAACAACTGATGCCCACAGTGAACCGGCAATTAACGGCAGGTGCACGCTTCGATTAAATTCAGGCAGGCTCAGCAGCATCGCAGCCAGCACTAGGCCGCAGATCACGGCGCCCCAAATACGCTGCGAATTAGATGTAAACCCAGCAAGTTGTCCCCACTCCCAAGCGGCTAGCATGCATATGACTAAGGTCACAATCGCAAAACCTACAGGAGGTAATAAAAACAGCGCCGCAATGACAATAGGCACTAAGATCAAAGCAGTGATAATGCGAGACTTCAGCAAGAGATCCCCCTAAGACGCATCTGATGCGTTGATAGGTGTAGTGCCTCCGAAGCGGCGCTCGCGTTGCGCAAATGCATTAAGTGCACCTTCAAAGGTAAGTTCATCAAAATCAGGCCACAGCACATCCGTGAAATAAAATTCGGAATATGCGATTTGCCACAGCAAAAAGTTGCTGACCCGATGCTCTCCACCGGTCCGAATGACAAGGTCAACCGGAGCCAGTTCATGTAAGCAAACTTGCTGGCTCAGCAAGTCCTCAGTGATATCTTCAGGTTGAAGCACTCCGGCCTTAACCTGCTCGGCCAGCGTTTTCACGCCCTGCATGATATCCCATCGCCCACCATAATTAGCGGCAATATTTAACGTTAGCCCATCATTATTTTCAGTTAATTGCTCAGAACGACGAATACGCTCTTGTAAGCGCGAGCTAAAACGGCCGATATCACCGATGATTTTCAGACGTACATTGTGCTTATGCAAGCTTTTCACTTCACCGTCTAATGCCCGAATGAAGAGCTCCATTAGCGCACTGACTTCCTGCGCTGGGCGGTTCCAGTTCTCACTACTAAACGCATACAACGTTAACGCCTTGATGCCATGGCTAACCGCAAAACGTACGGAACGACGTACCGATTTCACCCCAGCTTTATGGCCAAATACACGCATTTTGCCCTGACGCTTCGCCCAACGGCCATTGCCGTCCATAATGATAGCGACGTGCTGTGGACCACAGACCATCTCGTCAGTCATTGGTGATTGAGTGGAAGACATACGTGTAATCAATTCCTCAAAAGCATGGCACTGAAGTAAGCCACAACATCAAGCTCACCTTGCCCATACGACATCAATTGCACAAACTGAACCGAGTATTAAATAACCAAGTGTTTAATGCGCAAAAAAGCCGTGTACTAGTCACGGCTAACCAATTAATCAGCGGCAAAATCAAAATCCTTAGCACACTAAACATCTCGACCCGCCAAAAGTTGTCGCAAACTATATCATTTCACCTGAACCGCCACAAACTACCTACACAGGGAATAACTAATCTATATTAGGAAGTTCGCGCTCAAACGAGTGGCTACTTCGCGCGCTTGGCGATCAATATCCAAGACTTCTGCAATACTTTGCGGCTCACAACAAGATAATGACGACAAAACATCCTGATTTAACGCCGCAATATCCGTAAAGCGAATTTGCCCGCGTAAGAATGCATCCACTGAAACTTCGTTCGCCGCATTCAATGCGGTTGTCGCTGCCTGCCCTGCCCGCGACGCGTCTATCGCCAGTTGCAAACAAGGATAGCGCACCATATCGGGTTGCTCGAACGTAAATGATCCAATTTTGCAGAAATCGAGAGGTTCAACACCGGTTTGCACGCGAGCAGGATAAGCCATCGCATGGGCAATTGGCGTACGCATGTCAGGCGAACCTAGCTGCGCAATGACGCTCCCATCGCGGTAGCGCACCATAGAGTGAATAACGGATTGAGGGTGAATAATCACCTCCATCTCGGACTCAGAGGCATTAAACAGCCAGCGAGCTTCGATATACTCCAGACCTTTATTCATCATGGTGGCAGAATCAACGGAAATCTTACGCCCCATTGACCAGTTCGGGTGCGCACAAGCCTGATCTGGCGTGACCGCAGCGAAGTCACCCATCGGCAATTGACGGAATGGGCCCCCAGAGCCGGTAAGAACAATACGCGATATGCCATTCTCGTTCAGTGAGGCAAAGCCAAGATTCTTTTGTACAGCCTCGGGCAAACTCTGAAAAATAGCGTTATGTTCGCTGTCGATAGGCAACAGCTGAGCGCGGCTCTGCTTCAGCGCATCCATAAACAGACGTCCACAGGTCACTAACGCCTCTTTATTGGCCAGTAAAACTTGCTTATTAGCCTTAATCGCGGCCAACGTTGGTAACAGGCCTGCTGCGCCAACAATGGCAGCCATAACCTGATCAACGTCATCTAGCGCAGCTAAATCGCAGGCGGCCTGCTCTCCAGACATCACCTCAATGCCGCTGATCCCAGCATCTTGTAAGCGTTGACGAAGCGTCTGGGCAGCATGATCATCAGCCATAGAAACGTAGCGCGGAGCAAATTCAACGCACTGTTGGAACATGACTTCGACGTTTTTACCTGCCACCAGCGCGGCAACTTTAAAATTATCAGGATTTGCTCGCACCACAGCCAGTGTACTGGTGCCAATGGAGCCGGTAGAACCAAGAATAGTCAGTTGCTTCATGAGGGGTCTTCTGAATAACTGTTTAGAACAGGAGATGCATCAGTCTGAAACTAAGACGGCGGATTGTCTATGAGAATTAGCCCGTCTTCAGCAAGAGCCTGAGGTTTCTCGGATAGCCCAAAAACAAAAGCGCCGCCGGGGCGACGCTTTTTTCAAGCCAGTGAGGAATTAAACTTCCATCAACTCTTTTTCTTTGTCAGCTAATGCAGCGTCGATCTTTTTGATCATCACGTCTGTCATTTTCTGCACTTCGTCTTGCGATTTACGATCTTCGTCTTCGCTGATTTCTTTATCTTTCAGCAAAACTTTGACTTTATCGTTCGCATCACGGCGTACGTTACGAACAGAAACACGGCCCTGCTCAGCTTCAGCACGAACCAGTTTGATCAGATCCTTACGACGTTCTTCGGTCAGCGCTGGCAATGGAACACGGATAACCGCGCCCGCAGACATTGGGTTTAAGCCCAAATCTGAAGCCATGATCGCTTTTTCTACCGCCGCAGACAGAGAACGATCGAACACGGTGATTGCCAGTGTGCGAGAGTCTTCAGCAACTACGTTAGCAACCTGACGCAGAGGCGTAGCAGATCCATAATATTCTACAGAAATACCATCCAGCAGGTTCGGATGAGCACGACCTGTACGGATCTTGTTGATGTTTGACTTAAATACTTCAACGCATTTATCCATGCGCGTTTCGGCATCTTTTTTGATTTCGTTGATCACGTTGCGAACCCTTGAAAACGGTTAATTAAACTGGCGCTTCATCATGAGAAACGCCGATATATTTTCAATCAAGCGTAACTGGCAAGAAAGCCTGACGCAATATTCATCGAGTAAAAATGACGCGTAAGGCTCTCACGTTCGTAGAGCGCCGTTATGCTCCAAATTATTTGGAGATCAGCGTGCCTTCTTTCTCACCCATAACGACACGACGCAGAGCACCTGGCTTGTTCATGTTAAACACACGAATCGGCAGGTTATGGTCGCGAGCCAAGGTGAAAGCGGCCAGATCCATGACTTTTAGTTCTTTTTCTAAAACGTCCTGATAGGTCATTTGATCGAACAGCGTTGCATCTGGATTGGTGACCGGATCGGCTGAATACACACCGTCAACTTTGGTCGCCTTCAATACCACGTCAGCTTCGATTTCAATACCGCGCAGACAAGCTGCGGAATCAGTCGTGAAGAATGGATTACCGGTACCGGCAGAGAAAATCACTACGCGGTTGTTACGCAGCAGGCTAATCGCTTCTGCCCAGCTGTAGTTATCGCACACGCCGTTAAGTGGAATTGCAGACATCAGACGCGCGTTCACATAAGCACGATGCAACGCATCACGCATTGCCAAGCCGTTCATCACGGTGGCAAGCATCCCCATGTGATCGCCCACAACGCGGTTCATGCCCGCTTGTGCTAGACCTGCGCCACGGAACAGGTTTCCGCCGCCGATGACAACACCGACTTGAATGCCTAATTCGACCAGCTCTTTAACTTCCTGAGCCATACGATCCAGTACGCTTGCATCGATGCCAAAACCTTCTGCACCTTGCAGGGCTTCACCGCTAAGCTTGAGCAAGATACGCTGATATACGGGTTTGGAGTTAGTTGCCATGGTGTTCTGTCCTAAGAAGCAGTCAATAAATAGTCGGAGGTATTTCAATGCACGGTCGTAACCGATCATTGGGATACATTCTAATGCTGGCTGGGATACTTAATAGTGTAAACCTTTCTACGTTGGCTAAGAGCTATGCGCCTAACGTTTCCAGATAAAACAATGGAACCACCCTGCGGCGGTTCCATTTGAAGGCAATTAAGCGCCTTTAGTCATTGAAGCAACTTCTGCAGCAAAGTCTACGGTCGCTTTTTCGATACCTTCACCCACTTCGAAGCGGATGAAATTGGTAACGTCAGCATTGTGCTCTTTCAGCAGCTGACCAACAGTTTTGCTTGGGTCCATAACGAAAGCTTGACCAGTCAGAGAAACTTCGCCGGTGAATTTCTTCATGCGGCCTTCAACCATTTTCTCTGCGATTTCTTTCGGCTTACCAGACTGCATCGCGATGTCCAACTGAACCTGGTACTCTTTTTCTACGACTTCAGCAGAAACGTCTTCTGGTTTAACGAATTCAGGCTTGCTTGCAGCAACGTGCATTGCCAGTTGCTTAGCCAGTTCTTCATCAGCGCCAGTAGCGGCAACCAGAACACCAATGCGAGCACCGTGCAGGTAGCTAGCCAGTACATCGCCTTCCAGAGAAGATACGCGACGGATGTTGATGTTTTCACCGATTTTAGCAACCAGTGCAACACGCTCTTCTTCGAACTGTGCTTTCAGTACTTCAACGTCGGTGATTTTGCCTGCAAACGCAGCGTCCAGCACTTTCTCAGCGAATGCTTGGAAACCACCGTCTTTAGCAACGAAGTCAGTCTGGCAGTTAACTTCCAGAATCACACCGTAGTTGCCTTCAATCTTGGTTTTGATCACGCCATCAGCAGCAACGTTGCCTGCTTTTTTCGCCGCTTTGATCGCGCCAGATTTACGCATGTTTTCGATTGCCAGCTCGATGTCGCCTTGGGCCTCGGTCAGCGCTTTCTTACAATCCATCATGCCTGCGCCAGTACGTTCACGCAGTTCTTTTACCAGGGCGGCGGTAATATCAGCCATTGTATTTTCCTCGGTGGTCTCGTCGTGAAGAGCGAACCTCACGGAGACAGGTTCTCTCGTCTAGGGATTGGTTCTTTATATCGCCGTGATGTGAAAGGCGATTTTTACAAAGAAAGGGGGGGCCATAAAGGCCCCCTAACCAACATATTTTAATACCTGGTTAATAAGGGCTCAAATTTTGAGCTTGCCTTATTATTCAGCTTCTACGAAGCTTTCTTCCGCTTGGGAAACCAGATCCTGAGAACGGCCTTCACGGACAGTTGCCGCTACAGCGCTCAGGTACAGGTTTACTGCACGGATTGCGTCATCGTTACCAGGGATAACGAAGTCAACGCCGTCCGGATCGGAGTTGGTATCAACGATAGAGAATACCGGGATACCCAGGTTGTTGGCTTCTTTAATCGCGATGTGTTCGTGATCAGCATCAACGACGAACAGAGCGTCAGGCAAGCCGCCCATGTCTTTGATACCGCCCAGGCTGTTTTCCAGCTTGGCCAGTTCACGATTGCGCATCAGAACTTCTTTTTTGGTCAGCTTATCGAAAGTGCCATCCTGAGACTGAACTTCCAGATCTTTCAGACGCTTGATGCTCTGACGAACGGTTTTCCAGTTAGTCAGCATGCCACCCAACCAGCGATGGTTCACGAAGAACTGATCGCAGCTGTTCGCAGCTTCTTTTACCGCTTCGCTTGCAGCGCGTTTAGTACCAACGAACAGGATTTTGCCTTTACGAGCAGAAATCTTCTGCAACTCAGCCAGAGCTTCGTTGAACATTGGAACAGTTTTTTCAAGGTTGATGATGTGAACCTTGTTACGAGCACCGAAGATGAAAGGCTTCATTTTCGGGTTCCAGTAACGGGTCTGGTGACCAAAGTGAACACCAGCCTTGAGCATGTCGCGCATGGAAACAGTTGCCATGATTAAACCTCTATATAAAGTTTGGGGTTAAGCCTCCACATATCCCATGAGCCGACCCGGCAAGGCATTGTCCTAAGACTCATCCTGCAAGGCACCCCGGCGCACGTGCCGATATGTGTGTGTTGTTGTCGTTTCTTTGCAAAGAATACAAATAACACAATTGAGATTTACAGCTTCCTTATCAACGCCCCGCTCTATTGAGCAAAAGAAACAGAAGATATAGGAACTGCGGCGCGCTTTATACCATAAACGAGCCACAGACTCCACCTTTTGTTGCATTTTGAGCCCACGGCTATCGTAGGATTTGGCAGCGGTTCCGAGGACTGTTACCATGTTCAGCAATTGATTCTCATTGTCGATTTCACGACACCTGCGGACACATACTTCATGGCAATTTCAATAAAAACACCTGAACAAATCGAAAAAATGCGCGTGGCTGGACGACTGGCCGCGGAAATCCTAGAAATCATCGAGCCTTACGTGGTTCCTGGCGTCAGCACCGGTGAACTTGACCGTATCTGCGACGATTACATTACCCAAAAACAGCATGCGGTCTCCGCTTGCTTGGGCTATCACGGCTATCCAAAATCCGTTTGCATCTCCGTGAATGAAGTGGTTTGCCACGGCATTCCTAGCGACGAAAAAATCTTGAAAAACGGCGATATCGTTAACATCGACGTGACCGTTATCAAAGATGGCTGGCACGGCGATACTTCAAAAATGTTTATCGTGGGTGAGCCTACCATTCTGGGCGAGCGCCTGTGTCGCATCACGCTGGAAAGCCTCTATCTAGCGCTGAAAATGGTAAAACCGGGTATTCGCCTGCGCACAATCGGTGCTGAAATCCAGAAATTCGTTGAATCACACGGTTTCTCTGTGGTGCGTGAATACTGTGGTCACGGCATTGGTGAAGTGTTCCACGAAGAACCTCAGGTTCTGCATTACAATGCCGACGACGGCGGCGTGGTACTGCAAAAAGGTATGACTTTCACCATCGAACCTATGGTCAACGCCGGTGATTACCGCATCCGCACCATGAAAGATGGCTGGACGGTAAAAACTAAAGATCGCAGCTTGTCCGCACAGTATGAGCATACTATTGTGGTGACTGATAACGGTTGCGAGATTTTGACACTGCGTGAGGAAGAGACCGATCTCCCACGCGTTATCGTTCACGAGAACGTATAACCCATCGCTTAACGAGCGAGTCATCATCTCAAGCCGGCTTATGCCGGCTTTTTTTATGTTTTGCGTTCTTAACTCGGCGACAACGGGAGATGCCCATGCCCATTTTACCTTCAGCCACGTCAGAATCCCCCACGGAGCCGCTGATCCAACCGCCCTCTCCAGACAATTTTGCCGCATCCGATCTTGAATGTGCGCCGCTGAAACTGTCGCTTGAACGCTTCCAACAATGGATGGCCGCTGCATTTCAGGCTGGCGAATCGGCTGAATCGCTGATTGCCGCCCGAACGCTTTACATCGACCGGCTGCTCACCCGCCTATGGATTCATTTGGGGTTCAAAGAGCGTCAGGGCATGGCGTTAATCGCCGTGGGTGGCTATGGGCGTGGCGAACTGCACCCGTTGTCTGATATCGACCTGCTGATTTTGAGTCAGGATCCGCTTAACGAACACGACGCACAGCGCATCAGCGAACTCATCACATTGCTGTGGGATTTAAAACTTGAAGTGGGACATAGCGTCCGTACGTTAGATGAATGTATTCAAGAAGGACTTTCAGACCTCACGGTCGCCACTAACCTGATTGAATCGCGCTTGATCTATGGCGATGTCGCACTGTTTCTCCAACTGCAGAAACAGATTTTCAGCGATGAATTCTGGCCATCTCCTCGGTTCTTCGATGCAAAAATTCAAGAACAAAAAGACCGCCATCATCGCTACCACGGCACCAGCTACAATCTGGAACCAGATATAAAGACCAGTCCGGGCGGACTGCGTGATATTCACACTTTACTTTGGGTCGCTCATCGTCATTTTGGCGCGACATCCATGAATGAGATGGTGGGTTTCGGTTTTCTGACCGAAGCCGAGCGCGATGAGTTAAACGAATGTCAAAGTTTTCTGTGGCGTATCCGTTTTGCGCTGCATTTAGTCTTGAACCGCTACGATAACCGCCTGCTGTTCGACCGCCAGTTTAGCGTTGCCCAACTGCTCGGCTATGAAGGCGAAGGCAATGCCCCAATCGAACGCATGATGAAAGATTTCTACCGCATGACACGCCGTGTGGGGGAACTCAACCAAATGCTGTTACAGCTGTTTGATGAGGCGATTCTGGCGCTCGGAACTAATGAGAAACCGCGCCCTCTGGACGAAAATTTCCAGCTACGCGGCAACCTGATTGATTTGCGCGATGCAGAAACGTTCATGCGCGATCCGGTCACCATCCTGCAAATGTTTTATGTGATGGCCAAAAATCAGGAAATACAGGGCATTTATTCCACCACCCTGCGTCACCTACGCTATGCGCGTCGTCATCTGGCTCAGCCGTTGTGCGATCTGCCCGAAGCCCGCAAGCTGTTTATGGCGATATTACGCCATCCAGGATCGGTGAACCGTGCCCTGCTCCCGATGCACCGCCATAGTGTTTTATGGGCCTATATGCCGCAGTGGGGAAAAATCGTCGGCCAAATGCAGTTTGATCTGTTTCACGCCTATACCGTGGATGAGCACACCATGCGCGTCTTGCTGAAGCTGGAAAGCTTTGCGGATGAGAATACTCGCCAGCGACATCCGCTGTGCGTGGAGCTCTACCCTCGCCTCCCTCAGCCGGAGTTATTGCTGCTCGCCGCGTTATTTCACGATATCGCCAAAGGGCGCGGCGGTGACCACTCAATTTTAGGCGCTCAAGACGTCATCGAGTTTGCTCAGTTGCACGGGCTTAATTCACGCGAAACTCAGCTCGTTTCATGGTTAGTGCGCTGCCATCTTTTGATGTCAGTCACGGCACAGCGGCGCGATATCCAAGATCCCGCCGTTATTCAGCAATTCAGCGCCGAAGTGCAGAGCGAAACTCGTTTGCGCTATCTGGTTAGTCTAACCGTTGCAGATATCTGTGCCACCAATGAAACGCTGTGGAATAGCTGGAAACAGAGCCTGTTGCGCGAGCTCTATTTTGCGACAGAAAAACAGCTGCGACGTGGAATGCAAAACACTCCAGATATGCGCGAGCGCGTACGCCATCACCGTTTACAGGCCTTGGCATTGTTGC
Source organism: Hafnia sp. CBA7124 (assembly GCF_002355555.1). NCBI lineage: Bacteria > Pseudomonadati > Pseudomonadota > Gammaproteobacteria > Enterobacterales > Hafniaceae > Hafnia > Hafnia sp. CBA7124. Next base: position 3,512,856 of record NZ_AP017469.1, read on the forward strand.
GCATGGATAACATCAACGAGGAGGCGCTGCATTACATTTGGAGCCGCTGCCGCGCCGACTATTTCCTGCGCCACAATCCTAATCAGTTGGCATGGCACGCTCGCCATCTGCTCAAGCATGACGCCAGCAAACCGCTGGTATTAGTGAGCCATCTCGCCACTCGCGGCGGCACCGAGATTTTCATCTACAGCCCAGACCGACCTTATCTGTTTGCCGCCGTGGCGGGAGAATTAGATCGACGCAATTTGAGCGTGCATGACGCGCAGATCTTCACCAATCGCGACAACTTTGCGATGGATACCTTCGTGGTACTCGAACCCGATGGCAGCCCATTGGCACAAGATCGTCATGCCACCATCAAACATTCGCTGGAGCAGGCGCTTACGCAACAACACTATCGCCACCCACGCACACGGCGTCCGTCACCCAAACTGCGCCATTTTACCGTACCGACAGAGGTCAGTTTCCTGCCGATGCACAATGAACGCCGAAGCTATATGGAACTGGTGGCGCTCGATCAGCCGGGGCTATTAGCGCAGGTGGGAGAAGTATTCGCTGAGATGGGGCTGTCGTTGCACAGCGCCCGAATCACCACTATCGGCGAGCGGGTTGAGGACTTATTTATTCTGGCAGACGGCGAACGTAAAGCATTAAGCATTAAAATGCAGACAGAATTGGCTCAGCGGTTGACAGAAGCCCTCGATCCAACCGATAAAGGGTAATGTATTTGTTACGATTTATACCCAAAATAATTCGAGTTGTCGTCAACGCATCTACAACTCGAAATATGAAGGGGATATGTCAATTAAACTTCGGGAATAGAACAGCATGCAGCAGTTGCAAACACTTATTGAAAACGCCTTTGAACGCCGCGCAGATATCACTCCGGCCAACGTAGACAGCATCACGCGTGAAGCAGTTAATCAGGTTATCGCTCTGTTAGATTCAGGCGAACTGCGCGTCGCAGAAAAAATTAACGGCGAATGGGTCACGCATCAGTGGCTGAAAATGGCAGTGCTGCTCTCCTTCCGCATCAATGACAACAAACTGATGGAAGGCGCTGAAACTCGCTTCTACGACAAAGTGCCGATGAAATTTGCCGACTACGACGAAGCACGTTTCCAGCGTGAAGGCTTCCGCGTAGTACCACCCGCCAGCGTTCGTCAGGGCGCATTCATCGCGCGCAACACCGTGCTGATGCCTTCTTATGTCAATATCGGCGCATACGTTGATGAAGGCTCGATGGTCGATACATGGGCTACCGTGGGTTCGTGTGCGCAGATTGGTAAAAACGTACACCTCTCCGGCGGCGTCGGCATCGGTGGCGTTTTAGAGCCGTTACAGGCGAACCCAACCATCATCGAAGATAACTGCTTCATCGGCGCACGTTCAGAAGTGGTTGAAGGCGTTATCGTTGAAGAAGGCTCAGTCATTTCCATGGGCGTTTATCTGGGTCAAAGCACCAAGATTTACGACCGTGAAACCGGTGAAGTGCATTACGGCCGCGTACCGGCTGGCTCCGTGGTTGTTTCTGGCAACCTGCCGTCTAAAGATGGCAAATACAGCCTGTACTGTGCGGTCATCGTTAAGAAAGTTGACGCCAAGACGCGCGGTAAAGTCGGTATTAACGAGCTGCTGCGCAGCATCGACTAAGAGAATGAGCATAGCGGGCAACGAGCCCGCTATTTTTTTATCAGTCACTTTACGTCGACGATAATTTAATCGGTTCTGCCATTTAGTCTATATTTCATCTTCTCATGAAAAATATCAAAAGGTGCCGCTATGTATGACAACCTGAAAAGTCTGGGGATTAATCAACCCGAAGAGATTGACCGCTACAGCCTTCGTCAGGAGGCCAACAACGACATTCTCAAGATTTATTTCCGTAAAGATAAAGGCGAGTTTTTTGCCAAAAGCGTGAAGTTTAAGTATCCACGCCAGCGTAAAACCATCGTGGCAGATAACGCGGGGCAAGGTTACAAAGAGATCCACGAGATTAACCCAAACCTGCGTTATGTGATTGATGAACTGGATCAGATCTGCAAACGCGATCAGGTTGAAGTCGATCTGAAGCACAAGATCTTGGACGATCTGCGCCACCTTGAAAGCGTGGTTGCGAATAAAATTGCAGAGATTGAGGCGGATCTGGAGAAATTGACGCAGAAGTAAGGTGGGGCAACCTACGTTGTCTTGTATTCAAAACCTTATATGCAAAAACCGTGATAGATTTCGTCCGCTTCATACTCTGTTTGTTTTGTGAAAATTTCGCCCGCTTACTGGCAATATTTTCCCATATAGCTACGGATGAAAGCGGTCAAGCAAGGCGGCAGCGATTGAGCCGCCTTGCATCTTATATGTAAGATGCAGTGAAAGATTTCGTCCGCCAACGAGTATTTGCGTTTCTATGAAGCCACTGGCGTAGGCGTCCGATGAGAGCCCCGTTGCGCGGGGGCTCTCAACTCGCGCGCTTTTTACCGCGTCGTTTGACCGACCGGTCTCGGAGCGCACGTCCTGTGCGCCCTCTACCTGCCACCAGCATCCCTGCTGGCGGCTCTAAAATGCATTTCATCTAACACGGAAAAGACAAAAGACATTTTGTCTTCTTATCTTTTAAATTGTTTAAGCCTTGGTAGAGAGAGCCGCCGGTACAGGGATGTACCGGCGGAGTTTGGGGCGCCCTGGATGGGCGATACCAAACCGGAGCGGAGATGGCGTTTCGGATAAAAGCGCGAGGATTGAAGGGGCGCGCGCTGGCGCCCCTCATCGGACGCCTTCGACTTAGCTACATATGAAAGCAGTTATAGATAGGCGGTCGAAACCTTACACCATATCGCACAGAGAACAGGCGACCGAAACCTTACGCGAAGGCCTCATAAGCAAAGGCATCATAAGCTACACGCTACTTGCAGCCTACTTAATCAACTGCCCCCACTTTTCCACCCACGGCCCCGTGACCACTTCGGGTTCGGCATCAACCTGAGCATCCACTTCCAGCAGTTCGCCAATGCGCGTCGCTTTCTGCTCCTGTAGCAGTTCATCGAATTGATGACCTGCACCACAAAAATGGGTGTAGCTGCTATCGCCTAATGCAATCACGCCATAGCGCAGTTCAGGCTGATAACCAACGTCGTCTTTCACCGCACGAAACAGCGGAGCGATTGAGTCCGGCAAATCGCCCTGTCCAGTGGTGGATGTCACGATCAATGCATAATGATTGCGGTAGAACTGCCATTCTTCGAGCGTGCCTTCCTCAAACAGTTTGACTTCATGTCCTTGCGCTTTGAGGATGTTTTCAGCGTCTTCCGCCGCCATCAATGCGTTGCCGTATACCGTTCCAACGAAAATACCAACCTGAGCCATGATGTTTTCCCTTTTTTTAAGAATTTACGCTGACGTCATTTTGGTTATCGTGAACGCAACTCTCTGGAAACTCAACCCTTTCAAGATGAGGGAGATAACTTTGCCAGCCAAAATGCGACATCATACGCTGCCAGCGATCGTCAAGCCCCGCCTGCAAACAGAGCGGCTCTCCGGTCACTGGATGATCGAGACACAGCTCGCTCGCATGCAGCATCAAACCAGAGCAAGAGAAATGCTGCGCCATGGCGCGATTTTGACGCAGGTCACCGTGTTTAGTGTCACCAATAATCGGGTGACGTAAATGTGACATATGACGGCGTAGCTGATGCTTACGGCCGGTTTCTGGCTTTAGCTCTACCAAACTATAACGTGCGGTTTGGTACTTACCGACGGCAACCGGCATTTCGACCATAGCTAACGAACGGTAATGACTCACCGCCGTCTGTGGTGCTTTATCAGGATCGGCAAACTTATCGGCAATCTTGTCCAGTTCTGGCGTTAACGCATAATCAATCACCGCTTCGCCTTCGAGGTAACCGCGCACCACCGCATGATAAGTCTTATTCATCTCACGCTGTTCAAACTGTTCCGACAGCAGGCGGGCAACGTCGCTAGAAAGCGCCATCAGTAGCACGCCAGACGTTGGGCGATCGAGGCGATGTACGGGAAATACGTGCTGACCAATCTGATCGCGCAGCGTTTGCATCACAAACACCGTTTCATGACGGTCAAGCCAACTGCGATGAACAAGCCAGCCCGCCGGCTTATTTACCGCAACTAAATGTTCATCCTGATAGATAATATTCAGCATTAATTGGCGTCTTCTTGGTTCAGCATACTGTCCAACTCTTGGAGCAGGACGATCAGCGGTTGAACCTCCAGCAAGCGCTCTTTGAAGGCCATTTCAAAATAAGGGGCAATAGCAAAACGGCGCGGTAGTGGCGCACTGCTATCAATCAGCGCAAACATGCGCGGTAGCAGGATCCATTGCAGCCACTGCTCAGGGCTCATGGTGTCCACGCAAAAAGGCTCTTGGCTCTCAAAAGCCTGAGCATCAGGTGCACATTCTTGAGACAAATCAAGGCTGTCTAACTGTTGCTCTATTCTCAGCAAATGCTGTCTGACTTCAGCGTATTCACTCATGCTTTTCTCACTTATGTCTACAGGCGGGATATAAAATGGGGGCAAAGAATAGCATTGAAGCTCGCACGTCCCAATAGCCTAACGTGGTTAAGCGCTTTATGAGCAGTAAGACACATATAGCTTTAGCTTCGCGGTATATTCAGTAAGAAGGTGCTAAATCATTGATAGGGGATAAAAGCGTTGTCTATGGGCAAAAAAAAAGGCGTACTGTTTTTACACAGTACGCCCGGTTCGTTTTATAGCAATCCAGCTACTCATTGTGCTCCCTGCTCATCCGTGAAAACTTTTCCGTACGGCTATCCATTTCCCGACAATCCGTCGTATCGTCCAACTTTCATCCTGACGTTTCATCCTGCATCATCCTGATGCTGTTCCTCAGTCTTCCTGACCCGCCTGTTATCCTAACTGGCTCTCAATCTCCGTCCTGGAGGTGTCCCTGACTTCATCCTGAAGTATCCTTGGCCAACGTCCTGTGGCACATCCTTTATCACTCTTCCTGAGTGTGTCCTTCACTTCATCCTGAAGCAACATCATCCTGATGTGTCCTGCTCCAACCGTCTTCCCTTCCGGTGAAACTAATATCGCCTATTCTTAGGCTTAAAACAATGAACCCAATTGGCTCACAGCTGGCTTACACGGTGAAAGATCACAAAATAAAAGTATTATTCATTGAATCTTATACAAAAAATCAAATCAGCTTACACAATATCTGCATCAATAAGCGATATATCCTACACGGCTTGTGAGAGATCTCTTACACAGCGACGGGCAGCCGTGTAAGCCAAATTCACTTAATGACGACAGGTTGCAGGCGAGACAGGAATTCTGACAGTGATTCAGCCAGCACTTCACGCTGTTTACTGCCGAACTGTTCAAGCAGAACATTGCCGGTAAGGTTACACAGCGAGATCAGCTGTAGCTCGGAATCCGTGGTGGCAAGGAAGAGGGTTGGAGAGAGTTTTAACCGGCGCTGAGTGACTAAATGACCGATCTGATTTTCTTGTAAGCGCTGTAAGTCATCCTCGCTCCAAACCTGCACCAGATCTAGCGCTAAATCACCCAATACCGCGCTCATATCACCGGCATACTGCGAGGTGAAAAAGGGAACGATATCTTCATGCAGCTGAATATCCAAAGCGCGGGAAATACCGTTTAGGCTATCAGAAGCGGCCGCAGGCTGCGGTTTCCAATACACTTTCTCGTTGTCGGTATGCACTACGCAGGGTGATGCGACACCATATAATGCCTCACTAGAGGGGAAATCGCCGCTTTCACGCTGCCAATCATCAATAAAACGCTGGGTAAACTCCGCTAGCGCGGCAGAAACATCATGCACCATGTTTTCTCTCACTAAGGTAAACTATAGGGTATTCACTGATTGTACCGTTCTTATTCGAATATAGGCCACATAATGTCATACCAAGATCATCAGGCCCTTGCTGGCTTAACGCTCGGCAAAGCCACTGAATACCGCGACAGCTACGACGCATCACTGCTTCAGCCCGTTCCTCGCAGTATGAATCGTGAACCGCTGGGACTTTATCCTGATTCACTGCCTTTCACCGGCGGTGATATTTGGACGCTATATGAGCTCTCATGGCTTAACGCCAAAGGCCTGCCGCAGGTTGCCATCGCCGATGTGGAATTGGATGCTTTTAGCCAGAATTTGATTGAGTCAAAAAGCTTTAAACTGTATCTCAACAGCTTCAACCAAACGCGCTTCGCTAATTGGGATGACGTGCAAACTACGCTGCAGCGCGACTTATCACACTGTGCGCAGGGTGACGTGCGCGTGCAACTGATGAAACTTGATGAAGTTGAAGGCCAGCCGATTGCCGCATTCCGTGGAGAATGCATCGACAATCTCGATATTGAAATCGATAACTACGAATTTGACGCTGAGCTGCTCAAGAACGCCGCCGATCCACAGAACGTGATCGAAGAAACACTGGTAAGTCACTTGCTGAAATCCAACTGTTTAATTACCCATCAGCCTGATTGGGGCTCCGTGATGATTCAATACCGCGGCCCGGCCATCAATCGTGAAGCGCTGCTGCGTTATCTGGTTTCTTTCCGTCATCACAATGAGTTCCACGAACAGTGCGTTGAGCGCATCTTCTGTGATATCCAACGCTTTTGTCAGCCGGAAACCCTCAGCGTTTATGCTCGCTATACGCGCCGCGGTGGCTTGGATATTAATCCTTGGCGCACAAATACGCCGTTCGTTGCACCAAAAGGCCGCCTGGTTCGCCAATAAGCCTCGCAAAAATGGCAAATCATTACGTGCGCTTACGTAAGAGTGTTGGCAAAAATCAAAAGACAACGGTAAGGTGTTTGCAGGACGCAAAATGCACGAGTTCACAATAAGCTATTGATGAATCAAGCAACCTATCAGGCCTTGAGCATAAATCGGCTATCAGCTCGGAATGCTAAATTTGTCAGGTGAAGGCGTGCATTAATACAGTAGCAAAACGTATCAGGAACAACGGAATTGAGCCTGCCTAACAATAGACAGGACACGTTATTCCTGATGCCATCGCGGTAACCGCATCGGTAGATGTATAGGAGTGACTTTGATTACACATATCAGCCCGCTTGGGTCTATGGATTTGTTGTCGCAGCTTGAAGTGGACATGCTAAAGCGCACGGCAAGCAGCGATTTGTACCGCCTATTCCGCAACTGTTCCCTCGCCGTACTTAACTCCGGCGCACAAACCGATAACAGCAACGAGCTACTATCGCGCTTCGAAAGTTTTGACATCAACGTATTGCGCCGCGAACGCGGCGTGAAACTCGAGCTGGTTAATCCGCCTGAAGACGCTTTTGTCGATGGGCAGATCATTCGCGCTCTTCAGGCCAACCTATTTGCCGTGCTGCGCGATATTCTGTTTGTTAACGGGCAAATGACCAACACCGATCGCTATCCGCATCTGGATACGAAAAGCCCAGTACATATCACCAACATGGTCTTTTCGATTCTGCGTAACGCCCGTGCCCTGCACGTTGGCGAAGAGCCGAACATGATTGTTTGCTGGGGTGGCCATTCTATTAACGAGATCGAATACCTGTACGCACGTAAAGTGGGTAACCAGCTAGGACTGCGCGAGCTGAATATCTGCACCGGCTGCGGTCCAGGCGCGATGGAAGCACCGATGAAAGGTGCCGCCGTTGGACACGCCCAACAACGCTACAGAGAAAGTCGCTTTATCGGTATGACCGAGCCTTCCATCATCGCCGCCGAGCCGCCTAACCCGCTGGTGAACGAGCTGGTGATCATGCCGGATATTGAAAAACGCTTGGAGGCCTTCGTTCGCTTTGGTCATGGCATCATCATCTTCCCTGGCGGGGTGGGTACGGCAGAAGAATTGCTCTACCTACTGGGTATTCTGATGAATCCAGAAAACAAAGATCAGGTTTTACCGCTGATCTTAACGGGTCCAAAAGAGAGCGAAGACTATTTCCGCGTGCTGGATGAGTTCATCATGAGTACGCTGGGCGAAACTGCGCGTAAGCATTACACCATCATCATCGACGATCCGGCTGAGGTCGCTCGCCAGATGAAACGCGCCATGCCGAAAGTGAAAGAAAACCGCCGCCAAACCGGCGATTTCTACAGCTTTAACTGGTCGATCAAGATTGCCCCAGATTTACAGCTGCCGTTTGAGCCGACACACGCCAATATGGCTGCGCTAAATCTGCATCCTGACCAGCCGCCAGAGCAATTAGCGGCAGCGTTACGCCGTGCATTCTCAGGCATTGTGGCCGGTAACGTGAAAGAAGTGGGTATTGCCGAGATTGAAAAACATGGGCCATTTAAAATCCACGGTGATGCAAAAATGATGCAGCACATGGATCATCTGCTGCAAGGCTTTGTCGCACAGCATCGTATGAAGCTGCCGGGAACCGCCTACGAACCTTGCTATGAAATCATTAAGTAATTAACCATTACTTTATGCAGGGCGGTCGAGTACCGCCCTTTTTCTTTTCCGAATAATGATAACCATCATGCAAATACACCTTCTGATCGTTGACGCGCTAAACCTCATCCGCCGCATTCATGCCGTTCAGGGTTCGCCCTGCGTTATTGCTTGCCAGCATGCGCTACAGCAGCTGTTAGCACACAGCCAGCCAACCCATGCCGTGGCCGTTTTTGATGAGGACGATCGCGATAACAGTTGGCGTCATCAGGCCTTACCGGACTATAAAGCCGGTCGTAGCGCCATGCCTGAAAACTTAGCCGCGGAAATGCCCGCCATCCGTGAAGCATTCAGCAAACTAGGCGTACAAAGCTGGCACTCGGCAGGCAACGAAGCGGACGATCTCGCCGCGACGTTGGCATATAAAATTGCACAAACGGGAAACCGCGTGACGATTGTATCTACGGATAAAGGCTACTGTCAGCTGTTAGCTCCGACCATTGAAATCCGTGATTATTTCCAAAAACGCTGGCTTGATTTGCCTTTCGTTAAAAAAGAGTTCGGCGTAGAACCGCAGCAGCTGACGGATTATTGGGGACTAGCAGGGATCAGCAGCAGCAAGATATCCGGCATACCCGGCATTGGGCCAAAAGCAGCGGCTACGTTACTTAACGAATTTGGCTCGCTGTCCAATATCTTTGAACAGATAGAAAGTGTGCCAGATAAATGGCGCAAGAAGTTGGAAGAACACAGGGAACAGGCGGAGCTTTGTAAGAGAGTCGCTACGCTACAAACCAATCTGACGATCAGCGGCAACCTGCAGCAGCTGCGTTTACCGTAGGATTGACCACGGCTTAAAACTTCCCTCTCCTAACCTTTCTCAAGGGAGGCTAGGAGAGGATCAATCATCTAGCTATTATTACTGTTCTTCAACTGCATACGGCGGTTAAGCTCACGTTCATCGCGGCGGCCAGGGATCGCGCCCCACATACGACGCACGTGCACCGTGATTTCTTCACGATCGTGATAAAGCTGTTTAGCCGCGATCTGAGCATTAATACCGTTGTCTTTCAGCGTTTGCGCCAAAATAGACAGGTTTTGGCTCACTTCTTCATAACGCTTTTTCATCGGCAGCTTCAGGTTGAAGATCGCCTCACGGCACCAACCGTTCACGAGCCAACGCGCGACCAAACTTGAAACCTTCGCCGGTTTCTCAACCATGTCACATACCAACCAATCAACACCGTTGGTGTGCGGTGGCTCAAATTTGAAACCATCGGCTTTATGGTGTGTAACCTGCCCGGTATCCATCAAGCTGGGTGCCATTGGACCGTTATCAACCGAGTGCACCCACATGCTGCGTTTCACCAATTGGTAAGTCCAGCCACCGGGGCATGCACCCAAATCGACCGCTTTCATACCGCCAGCAAGACGCTCATCCCACTCATCGTGCGGGATAAACACGTGCAGCGCTTCTTCCAGTTTCAGCGTTGAACGGCTTGGCGCATCCGATGGGAATTTCAGACGCGGGATCCCCATATAGAACGGAGAGTTGTTATTACTGTAGGAATAACCCACATAACAACAGCCCGGCGCAATAAAGAACACATGCACCACAGGGCGGTGCGCATTTTCATTCTTCAGCAGGATCTTTTGCTCACGTAGCGCAGCGCGCAGCGGCACCGTGAACTTGCGACAGAACTTCATCAGCTCTTTGCTTTCATTGGTATCCGGCACTTCAACGCGCAGTTCACCGGCACCTTCAATCACGTTCATCAGCATTCCAACAATCGGCGAAACGCGATCGTCGGTTGGTAAATCTTTGAGCAACTCACCCACTACAATCATCTGACGAGCAAAAATCAGCTCGCGGAATGGCAAATTTTTGGCGAGTTTATCGGCATCTTCATGCTGATAACATTCAAAGGTCACATAGCCGCTGTTTTCTTTGACTCTTGGGAAGCCAAAGACTTCAAGAGCCGCGGCTTTCTCGGTAATTTCTGCTGCGCATTCTTTTTCGAATCCTGGGCGGCAATATAAAGCTAATTTATTCATGGCGTTCCGCCCTTTTCCTCATGCGTAAGGCACCTACTAACATCAAAGCCCAACCTACTAAAAAGCAAACGCCGCCGATAGGCGTGATGTACACCCACAGTTTAAGATGCGACAGCGCCAGACAATAAAGACTTCCACAAAACAACACGGTTCCCAGAGCCAATAACGCACTGCTCCAATAGAACCACAGATTTTTACGACGCTGCATTAAGGCTGCCAGCCCTAAAATTGCCAGCGTATGGATCCCCTGATACTGCAATCCAGTATGCAGCCAATCCATTTCAGCAGCACCCAAGGTTCGGCTCAAAACATGTGCGCCAAACGCCCCCAGTGCAACAAAAACGAAACCGCTAATCGCGGCAAAAATCATCATTGAACGACTACTCATTCCGATTACCCTGTATTAAGCCGTGTGCATGAATACTTACCATCGACAAACGACGATTAAGACTCATAACGAAAACGGAATTTTTCCTGCTCGCTCGCTGCACGCGCGAGGATCCACTGACGGAATGCCGCGATTTTCCCCAGCTCCGCCTGGCTATCCTGACAGACCAGATAAAATGAATTCTTACTGATGAGCACATCGTTAAACGGACAAACCAGACGACCGGCCTCAATCTCAGTTTGCGCCATCACGTTATTCACTAACGCAATACCCTGACCATGCACCGCAGCCTGAACAACCATGGCACTGTGGCTGAAAATAGGCCCTTGCTGAACGTTAATATGCTGTAACCCTAATTGGCGGGTATACGCTAACCAGTCTCGACGCGACGTATCGTGCAGCAGCGTATGATAAGCCATATCGGCCGGATCTTTTAGTGGATGTTCGCTCAATAATAATTGCGGTGAACAGACAGGGAGCAAATATTCGGCATATAAACGCTCTACGCGCAGTCCCGGCCAATGCCCTCGCCCATAAAAAATGGCAACGTCAACGTCATCGGCCAGCTTCCCTTCTTCGCGATCGACGGCCTGAATACGCACATCGATGCCCGGATAAGCAGAATTAAAACCAGAAAGACGTGGAACGAGCCATTGAATAGCAAAACTTGGTGGCAGGCTGACGGTTAACGCGCCTTTGGCACTACGCGCCTGTAGCTTACGCGTTGCCTCATTAAGGGATGAGAAAATTTCTTTGATATCGAGGTAATAACTTTGCCCTTCTTCCGTCAGTAACAAAGAGCGGTTACGGCGGCGAAATAGCTTCAGCCCAAGGAAATCTTCCAATGATTTAATCTGATGACTTACCGCAGCCTGAGTAACAAACAGCTCCTCTGCAGCCTTGGTAAAGCTGAGATGTCGGGCTGCCGCATCAAACACGCGCAGTGAGTTTAGGGGTGGTAATCGTTTAGACATGGCTGGACACTTTTTATCAAACGGTTGCAGATAATTAACCGTTTATTTACCCATTAGTTTTTTTTATCCGAGCCATTATAAATTGTCCGTTGAGGATAGGCCAGCAAATACCTATAGTGGCGCCACTTCCCGAGCCGGAACGAAAAAGTGTTTGTGGATTTGGTTCCTGAATACTTTTGGCTTTGTGGTTGTGATGTTGTGTTTGCAAGTTGTCTGACGATTTCAGACATAGTAGCTAGGCTACTGTTTTTTTCACTTCCTGTACATTTACCCTGTCTGTCCATAGTGATTAGTAGCACCGCAATTTGCGGTGCTTTTTTTTATCTAAAAACGCCGACCGAAGTCAGCGCTTTTAGATTTACGACGTTGATTTTAATAATCAAATTATTTGCTTTCAGTCATTTCTCTGACGTCGTTACGGTTAATCTGTTGCTGATTGCCGTTAGCATCTTTGTAGCTAATCATTCCGGTTTCGTTATCCACCTGAGGTTTACCATCGCTCACAATGGTGCGACCATCGTTGGTATGCATGACGTAGTTGCTTGAACAGCCAGCCAATACGAAGGTAAACATCACGGCGGATAAAACAGCACCTAATTTCTTCATGATTTACTCCTTGCAGTTTAAAATGCGCTACTAACGCTCTTTTTATCTCCGGCACATTCATTTGCCAGTAGTTAAAAGCATAACAAGCTATTTCAGCTTTGCCAGAAAACTGCCAAATTATTCAGATTAATCTGTCATGCCGCTCTTTGGGCGTGACAACCAAGCGGCCCGCAATGAGGAATTATTTCGCATGACATCCTTTGATTATTCAGCCTTTCGCGGCCACTTCCCTGCACTTTCAGCAACAGATAACGAGCAACATGCGGTTTATCTCGACAGCGCAGCAACCGCACTAAAACCTCAAGTATTGGTTGAAGCTACTCAAGCCTATTACGCTGGCAGCGCCGCTACCGTACACCGCAGTCAACATCAGGCCGCTCTGCGCTTGACTCAGCGCTATGAATCGGCTCGCCAGCAGGTTGCCCAGCTTCTGCATGCTCACAGCGCAGATAGCATTGTGTGGACTAAAGGCACCACCGAAGCCATCAATCTCGTGGCGCAAAGCTATCTGCGCCCCATTTTGCAGGCCGATGATGAAATTCTGGTGAGTGAAGCCGAGCATCACGCAAATTTGATACCGTGGCTGATGGTGGCTGAACAATGTGGCGCTAACGTCGTTAAGCTTCCGGTCAACCAACACGGGTTACCGGCTCTAGTACAGTTACCGGCTCTACTCACTTCGCGCACCAAAATGATGGCCTTGGGGCAAATGTCGAACGTTACCGGTGGCTGCCCCGATCTACGCTATGCGCTAGAGCTGGCGCATCAAAACGGCACGCCAGTTATGATTGATGGCGCGCAAGGCGTCGTGCATCATCCGCTTGACGTCGCCGATCTCAACGTCGATTTTTATGCTTTTTCTGCCCACAAAATGTATGGCCCAACGGGGCTTGGCGTGTTGTATGGTAAGCCGGAATATCTCGAACAGATGCATGCGTGGCAGGGCGGTGGGAAAATGCTAACTAAAGCCGGGTTTGATGGTTTTATCGAACAAGCCATACCCCACCGTTTCGAAGCAGGAACCCCCAACATCGCCGGAGTTATCGGATTTTCAGCGGTATTAGAGTGGTTAGAAAATTTCGATTTGGCTGCTGCGGAAGCTTACTGCGTTTCTCTGGCCGAACAAGCAGAGCAACAGCTTAGCCAGATTAAAGGGTTTATCAGTTACCGCGCACCTAAATCCGCGCTGTTGGCTTTCAATATTGCGGGGATTCATCACAGCGATCTAGTCGCTTTAGTGGCTGAGCAAGGCGTGGCGTTACGCGCGGGCCAACATTGTGCACAGCCGCTGATACAGGCGTTAGGCATTACCGGTTCGCTCCGTGCTTCATTTGCGCCTTATAATTGCCCTGAAGACGTCACCACGCTGGTAAAAGCGGTAAACTATGCGCTATCAATCTTGAACGACGAGGATTTTGCATGATTGCCCCCCATCCTTTTGGCCGGACATTAACGCCTAAAATGTTAGCGGCACGCTTTGAGTCTCTCACGCTTTGGGAAGATCGTTACCGCCAAATCATTCTGCTCGCACGTGAGCTACCTGCATTACCGCCGGCGCTAAAGCAGCAGAAAACCGAGCTAGCAGGCTGTGAAAATCAGGTATGGCTAGGCGGAGAATTACTTGAGGATGGAACGATGCACTATTATGGCGACAGCGACGGACGCATCGTCAAAGGCCTCCTGGCAATCTTGCTAACGGCGTCAGAAGGCAAAACGCCGCAGCAGATTATGACAAGCGACCCACTGGCGCTATTTCAACAGCTCAATATTTTAGAACAGTTAAGCTCTTCGCGCGCCAGCGGTTTAAACTCGCTCGCCGCTGGGATCAAAAATATCGCGCAAAGCTATCTGTAATCACTGAGGCTGTGCAGCCAAACGCTCAGCCTTAGCCAGCATTTTCTTAATCGCATGCGCCACGGCAACAAAACCAAAGGTTGCCGTCACCATCGTGACCGACCCAAACCCAGAGGCACAATCCATACGTTTAGGCCCTTCTGCGGTGCTGCGAGAAGCACATACGCTACCATCAGGCTGTGGATAGACCAGCGGCTCGGTCGAGAATACGCAGTCGATCCCCAGCTTACCTTTGCTATTTTTCACCACGTTGAAATCATTCTTCAAACGCTCACGCAGCTTGGCCGCTAGCGGATCTTGAATAGTTTTTGCCAAATCGGCAACTTCAATACGCGTGGGATCAATTTGCCCGCCCGCGCCACCGGTCGTCACAATCGGGATCTTAAAGCGACGGCAGTAGGCTAACAGCGCAGCCTTTGGCCGCACGCTATCAATAGCGTCGATAACATAGCTAAAGCGGTTATCAATCAGCTTATCAACGTTATCTGGCGTAATAAAATCATCGATGCAGGTAACCTGACACTCTGGATTGATCTCACGAATACGGGCAGCAATCACTTCTGTTTTCGCCTGCCCCACGTTGCTGCGCAGCGCATGGATCTGCCGGTTGGTGTTTGTCACGCAAACATCATCCATATCGATCAACGTAATAGCACCAATCCCCGTGCGAGCTAACGCTTCTGCCGCCCACGATCCCACGCCGCCAATACCGATAACGCACACATGAGCCTGAGAGAATACGCCCAGCGCCTGCTGGCCATATAAGCGAGCAATACCGCTAAAACGCTGCATATAAGCGTCGGAAAAAGATGCTGTCATTGGATTTATTACCTTAGGAATTCTTGATACAGCCTCTCACTAACCGATGAGCAGCAAACAGCTCATCGGTCGGCGAGGGAAAACAATAAAATAGACTATCTATTATAAGCGCTGAACAACGGCCCACCGCTTTGCGGGGTTTTCAGCACCCAGACACGGCCATAGTGATTATAGAAGCCAGCCGCGTGCCCTGCTTCTGGGCCAATGCCCTGATAGATATCGAAGTGTTGGCCTTTAATCGCACCACCCACGTCCAGAGCCACCATCAAACGCATCTCATATTTGCCGGTAAACTTACCTTGATTATCCAGCAATGGCACTTCCGCCAACAGCGTAGAACCGGCTGGGATCAACGAGCGATCCGACGCAACGGACGCTTTTGCCACTAAAGGCACACCGCTTGCCCCTTTCACCGGCGCATACATTTCAGGTTTGAAGAATACGAAGGAAGGGTTTTGCTCCAGCAGTTCGCGAACTTCTGCGGCAGAATGGTTATCCGCCCACTTACGAATCGCCTGCATCGACATCTCTTCACGCGCAACTTCACCGCGATCGATCAACACTTTACCAATGCTGCGGTAAGCATGACCGTTTTTGCCAGAGTAGCCAAAGAAGGTCAATGGTCGGCCATCGCCGTAGTCCACATAGCCACTGCCCTGCACTTCCATCATGAAGTTGTCCATAATGGAGTTGCTATAGCCGATTTCCAGATTGCGGTTATCCAGCGCGCCGGAGTAAATCGCCGAGCGTTCCGGCAGGCGACGGTTCTTACCTTTGCTTGGCATGCGATACAGCGGGTACTGGAATTCGCCCTGACGCGTATAACGCGCTTCAATCACCGGCGTGTAATAGCCCGTGAATTGCACGTTACCAAAGTTATCCATCCCTTCCATCTGATAAGCGTTCAAACCAAACTGGGACAGCTGGCGCGTATCGGCTCCGGCTCGTAACCAGTTGGTCACCGCTTGGAAAGTATCGGTGTTTCTATTATAGAGAGAAGGCGATGCACGTTGGATAGCGGTGAGCTGATCGGAGAAATCCTTTCCGTTAACCGGTTTTCCTTTGGCATTCGGTCTATTAACGAGCTCTAAGGGATCGTTAATCTTCCCATCCTTATACTGCTGGCCTTTATCTGTTGGACGCGACGAACATCCCGCTAGCAATGCCACCAACAGCCCACCTACTACATATTGTCCCCAACGACCTTTCATTTCACGCTCTCTAGAAACCAAATAACCACCGCGGCACGATAACAAACCCACAGCCTGAAAGGAATTCTCCTCACTAAAAAAACGATAAGAGGCAGATATCGATTAAAAAGACCACTTAACGATTAAAAAACATGCATCAAATTGATAAATGAGTGATGTTTGTCAAAAAATTCTTGCATCAAATTCTATCGAGTGTATAGTTCGCCCTCATCGGACGCGGGGTGGAGCAGCCCGGTAGCTCGTCGGGCTCATAACCCGAAGGTCGTCAGTTCAAATCTGGCCCCCGCAACCAATCCGATGAATAGAAGTAAATAGCAGTACATAAAAATATAAAAAGTAGTAACCGGACGCGGGGTGGAGCAGCCTGGTAGCTCGTCGGGCTCATAACCCGAAGGTCGTCAGTTCAAATCTGGCCCCCGCAACCAACTTCAACTTCATAGAAAGTTGATTTAAGAAAGAAAAAAAAAGAACGAAAGAAGAAAGAAAAAAACGAAGAAAAAGCAGTATGTCGGACGCGGGGTGGAGCAGCCCGGTAGCTCGTCGGGCTCATAACCCGAAGGTCGTCAGTTCAAATCTGGCCCCCGCAACCAATTTTCATACTGAAATAAATAAGCACCTTAACGGGTGTTTTTTTATGTCTAAAATTTGAGAAATTCCAATATGAGGAAGAACATACTGCGTTCTTTCTGCATCACCAAACTGTTCCCTCCCCTGCCAGGGGGAGGGTTAGGGTGGGGGTTAAGTTTAAATAACCACGCCCCCACCCAGCCTCCCCCTTCGCAGCGGGAGGAGCCGTTCGGATGTTTTCATACCATCTCGAGCGCTATTCAGTATTTCCTTAACGCCTCGCCAACTCCCCACCATTCGCGAAGTAAGCTTTAATTCCGGCCAGAATAGATTGAGCAACCTGCTGCTGGAAAGCGCTGGTACGCAGTTTACGTTCTTCTTCAACGTTACTGATAAATGCGGTTTCAACCAAAATAGATGGGATATCAGGCGCTTTCAGCACCGCAAATCCGGCCTGCTCCACGCTGTTTTTATGCAATTTGTTCACGCGGCCCATGTTTTTCAGCACTTCTTTGCCGAACTTCAGGCTATCGTTCACCGTCGCGGTCTGCATTAAGTCAAAAATGGTGTGATCGAGGTATTGATCCCCACTGCGGCTAACCCCACCGATTTCATCGGATTCATTCTGGGTTTGGGCTAAAAATCGTGCCGCCGCGCTGGTTGCGCCTTTGGTAGAGAGAGCAAATACCGAAGAGCCTCGCACCGAGCGGCTAGTAAAGGCATCGGCATGAATCGAAATGAACAGGTCAGCACGCTGTTTACGCGCTTTCGCGACCCTAACTTTCAGCGGGATAAAGACATCTTCATTACGCGTCATGTACACCCGCATATTGGGCTGTTTTTTAATCAATGCGCTGAGGCGGCGGGCAATTTGCAACACAATGTCTTTTTCACGCGTTTTATTTTTGCCGATTGCGCCGGGATCTTCACCGCCGTGCCCGGGATCGAGCATGATAACAATCGGTCTATCGCGCCCGGCTTTGCCTTTTTGTGGCCCTTCCGGCGGCAAACTCTTACCTAAATCACCTTTATTGTAATCTTCCAGCAAAGCCAGCAGCGGATCGTTTTCCGCCGCGCTAGTGCCTTGTGCCGGATACAGATCGACCACCAAGCGGTTTTTAAATTCGGCAAACGGCGCGAGCGTAAACAGCTTCGGGCTGATTTCCTGCTTAAGTTCTAACACCAGCCGCACGGTATTTTTATCAAATTGTCCAACGCGCGCGGTTTTTAAATACGGATCGCCCGACTGAACCTGACTGCTGATCCCTTTGAGCACGCTGTTAAGGTGAACGCCCTCAATATCAACGACGATGCGATTCGGGTTGGTGAGCGCAAACTGCTTATATTTCAGGGGCACCTTCGATTCCAGCGTCACGCGAGTATAGGTCGACGCCGGCCATACCCTTACGGCAATCACCTGTGAAGACGCAGCAAAACCCACTCGGCTTACACTTAAAAACCAAGTAGCAGCGGCACCCTGCAACAAACGACGACGGGTCAGATTATGGTTCGAATTTGTCATGCAATCCCAAAATAAAAAGCCAAACACAGCGGAGAATAGCGCTCCAGCACAAATTTTAGGGCAAAACTTTATCGAATCGCGGCGGGGCTGTCATTAGAAAATGCTTAAAGGAGTTTTGCAGATATCCCTATCCGCAGCAGAGATGACTTGAATTTACATAAAATTCACACTTGCCTTTATTCGCAATAAAGAATAAAAATACAGTTTTAGCGAATAAAAATTCAGAGGGTTTCATGAAGGAGCGCAGCACCGAACTGGTTCAGGGTTTTCGTCACTCGGTACCCTACATCAATACTCACCGTGGCAAGACATTCGTTGTGATGCTTGGCGGAGAGGCCATTGAGCATGAAAACTTTGCCAATATCGTCAATGATATTGGGTTACTGCACAGCCTTGGCATCCGACTGGTTGTCGTTTATGGTGCGCGCCCACAAATCGACAGCAATCTGAATGAACACCACTATGAACCGGTCTACCACAAGCACACGCGCGTTACGGATTCCCGAACGCTAGAGCTGGTGAAACAGGCAGCGGGTCAGTTGCAACTAGATATTACAGCTCGCCTGTCCATGAGTTTGAATAACACGCCGCTACAGGGTGCTCACATCAACGTGGTGAGCGGAAACTTTATTATCGCGCAGCCGCTCGGCGTCGATGATGGGGTGGATTACTGCCACAGCGGGCGCATTCGTCGTATCGATGAAGAGGCTATTCACCGTCAGCTCGACAGCGGCGCTATTGTGTTGATGGGTCCCGTTGCCGTTTCCGTTACCGGTGAAAGCTTTAACCTCACGTCCGAAGAGGTCGCAACCCAACTAGCAATTAAGCTGAAAGCCGAAAAGCTGATTGGTTTTTGCTCTTCGCAGGGCGTTACAAACGACGATGGTTCGATCGTTTCCGAGCTGTTACCCAACGAAGCGCAGACCCGCATTGAAACGCTGGAAGCCTCAGGGGATTACAATTCTGGCACCGTGCGCTTTTTACGTGGAGCTGTAAAAGCCTGCCGCAGCGGTGTAGGTCGCAGCCATCTGATTAGCTATCAGGACGATGGCGCTTTGGTGCAAGAGTTGTTCTCCCGCGACGGCATCGGCACCCAGATCGTGATGGAAAGCGCGGAGCAAATACGTCGCGCCAACATTAATGATATCGGCGGTATTTTGGAACTTATCCGCCCGCTAGAGCAGCAAGGTATTTTGGTTCGCCGTTCGCGTGAGCAGCTCGAACGGGAAATTGATCAATTCACCATTATTGAACGAGATAATCTGACCATCGCCTGCGCGGCGCTCTATCCGTTCCCTGAGGAACGTATTGGCGAGATGGCCTGCGTGGCGGTACATCCCGACTATCGCAGCTCTTCTCGCGGCGAAGCCCTGCTTAAACGCGTGGCGGCACAAGCCAGACAAATGGGATTGGAAAAACTGTTTGTGCTCACCACACGCAGCATCCACTGGTTCCAAGAGCGCGGTTTTACTCCCGCAGAAGTTGACGTGCTCCCGATGCAAAAACAGGAGCTGTACAACTACCAGCGCCGTTCCAAGATTTTGCTCGCCGACTTATCTTGAAACTACCTCGCGCTGTCCGCAGGATGCGGACAGCCAGCTAGACGGGCAACATCATCCGTTCCATCAATCCGCTTCTACGCAGAGTTGGCGTGCGGATCGCCGTCTTTAAGATTTGCTCGCGGCTAAACAGCGTTAACTGATTTTTTGCACGGGTGATGGCCGTATACAACAGCTCACGCGTCACGATAGGTGAAAAATCGGCGGGCAGCACCAGCAGAGTATGTTCGAACTCAGAGCCCTGCGATTTATGCACCGTCATCGCGTAGGCCGTTTCGGTCTGCGGTAAACGGCTCGGCTGGACAGATTTAATTGAGCCATCAGGCAGTTGGAAATACACACGAATGTTATTCTCAGCATCAGCCAACGCAATGCCGATATCACCGTTAAACAATCCCAACGAGCTATCATTACGCGTAACCATCACCGGACGACCGCTGTACCACCGCTGATGAGCCTGCGTCGGCTTATGAATAAGCCTTGCTTTAGCTAAGGCCAGCTCAATACGATCGTTCAGTCCAGACTGTCCAAACGGCCCCTCACGTAGTGCACACAGCAAACGAAAACGTGAGAAACTCTCAAGAACTTCAGCCGCATCAGCCTGTTCCCGTACCCGTTGCAACGTTGAACGATAGCCCTCAACGCAGGTTTGGATAAGCGTGGAATAGTCTTCATCCTGCGTCATCGGTGACCATGAGATATCCGAGAACTTCCCGTCAAAACAGCGCCGAGCTGCGGCAACATCTCCGCGATTAACCGCAGAGGCTAGCTGCCCGATGCCAGAGTTAGCGTCAAAGCGATAGCTCTTCCTGAGTAAACAAATGCTGTCGCGTACCGCAACATCTGGCTGTTCGGCTCCCGCGGGGATCGCCGTCTGACACAGCACAGACAGCTGTTTAGCGCGCTCAGGGCGATAGCCAAACTCACTAAAACGGCACAGGTCACCTAAGACCGCCCCCGCTTCCACCGATGCCAACTGATCGCGATCGCCTAATAGAATCAGTCGTGCACGCTGAGGCAGCGCGGCGATAAGTTTAGACATCATCGGCAAATCCACCATCGAGGCTTCATCCACCACCAGCACATCGACATGCAACGGATTTTCGCGGTGGTAACGCAAACGAATACTGTTCGGCTGCGCACCTAGCAGGCGGTGCAACGTATACGCCTCTTGGGGAATGACTTCGCGCTCGGCGGGGGTTAATCCCAAGGCTTCAACGGCTTTACCCAATGATTCGGTCAAGCGTGCAGCCGCTTTGCCCGTTGGGGCTGCTAATTGAATACGCAGTTTACGTTGGGGATGCAAACGTACCAGCGCCGTCAGCAAACGCGCAACCGTGGTCGTTTTCCCCGTACCGGGGCCACCAGAAATAACGGAAACTTGGCGCGTTGCAGCAACGGCGGCAGCGACCTGCTGCCAGTTGACCTCGGCATCCTCGGAACTGGTGGGGAATAGCTGAGACAAAATCGCCGATAAAGCGGGCACTGATTCATCGGATGTAGCCTCGTTGCCCACAAAGAAAGTGGCGACAACGCCTTCATCCTGCCAAAGGCGTTGCAGGTATAAGCGTTGATTTTGCAACACCAGCGGTGCGGGATAGCTGCCATCGCTGACCTCGGCCTCAGCCAGCAAACATGCCTGCCACCCAGCCTCATCCATATCACCAAACAGCTGGCTAAGCTCATGGGCAAAATCAGGAAATTGCTTGGCAAGCGAGGTTGAACTGAGCTGACTCAGCGGCAAACACACATGGCCCGAAGCCGTTTCCAAACTCACCAGCGCCGCCGCCAAAGCCAGATGCGGCTGCCCTTGGTTGGCCATTAAGCGTGCAAACTGAACATCCAGAGACCGTAGGTATTTTTGTGCGCCCATGTTTAACAGCAGATCGAAAATCATCATGTTGCGCCCTCCGAAGCTGAACTAAAGAGCTTATCCATTCCCTCAATGAGCGCGGCATCTGGACGACAATGAAAAACACCCTGCCCTGGCTTATCTGGCGACATCCCGCGTAGGAAGCAGTAGAAAACGCCGCCGAAATGCTGCTCGTACTGGTAATCAGGCAGTCGATGGCGCAAATAGCGATGCAGCGCCAATGAGTAAAGCTGGTATTGGAAGTCGTAGCGGTGTTCTGCCATCGCCCCCGCCATCGCCTCTGGGGTATAGGCATTTTCGTCCGCACCTAACCAATTGGACTTATAATCCAATACGTAATAGCGCCCTTGCCAGAAAAAGACTAAGTCGATAAAGCCTTTCAACATGCCGCGAACCTGACGGAAATCTAACGGATCGCACTGAGCGGAAAGTGGGTCATAACGTTTAATCAGGGCATCCAGTTCAGCGCTTTTTAGCAGCTGTTCAATCGGCAGATAAAACTGTAGTTCGGCCTGAATTTGGCTGGGGGGAAGCTGCGCTAAACAGGGCCCAGTTTCAGCTAACGGGGCGCGTAAAATAGCCTCTAGCCAACGATCGAGTACAGGAACCCACTGGTCATCCAATCCTTGCAGAGTCACCTGCTCGCTCAGCCATTCAAGATCGCGTGGCTGAGTGAAATCCAATGGCTCTAATAAACTATGTAAAAAGGTCCCCGGTGCCGCACCTTTCGGGAACGTATGCGGCGTGAGCTCTGGCGTGGTTTCAAGATCCGACTCCCCCACCGCATCCACATCAAGTTTAGGCAGCAGGTCGAAAAACGGCGTGCTGCTGTGCTGCTGTAACCCTGAATAACTGGTAACACGCCAGTCATCTTGCATCTTGCGGGTAAACAGCTTGGCTTGAAGCTTTTGTGCTTCTGGTGCATTAGGCACCCACGGTGAAGTGTCCTCATTGGAAACAGGCGTCACCACAATATCGTCATTTTGTAGACGCTGGAGACATTCCAACAGCAACGCGGCATCACCGGGCTCCCCTTTTTGCAGCAGGTATCCGATGGCGCTGTTATGCACGTCGGTTTCACCCTGTTTTTTTCGACCACCTAAAAACAGAGGCGCCAGCCCGAGACTACAGTGATAAACAGAACGGGTGAGCGCGACATAGAGCAGACGCAAGTCTTCCGCCAAGCGCTCTTCTTCCGCCAGCTTAACCGCATCATCGTTATAGTTAAGATCGAGCACCGCTTTGAAGTTATCTCTGTCGTGATACAACGGCTGTTTTTGCAGCCGATAACTGCCGATAAAAGGCAACCACACTATCGGAAACTCGAGCCCTTTCGATTTATGGATGGTCACCACCTGCACTAAATGGCGATCGCTTTCCAAGCGAAGTTGTTGGTTTTCCGACTGCACTGCGGGGTTATCAATTTGCTGCGCTAACCAACGCAACAATGCCGGTTCGCTATCTAACGTTAGCGACGCTTCCTGCAACAGTTCACCGATGTGTAGCACATCCGTCAGTCGTCGTTCACCGCCCTCACTGGCCAACAGATTCTCAGCCAGATTTCTGCTCACCATGATTTCACGCAGCATGGGCAATACACCCTGCTTTTGCCAGCGCTGACGATAACCATCGAATTCATCAACCAGCGCGTCCCACAAGCGCTCGTCCTGATTGAAATGGTTAATCTGCTGCGAGTTCAGCCCCATCAAACTGGTTGCCAGAGCGCTTCGCAACAGTCGCTCCTGTTCAGGAGCCAGCACGGCTTGCAAAAGCCACAGCAAATCGCGCGCTTCCGGCGTTTCAAACACGTTATCGCGGTTAGATAAATAGACAGAAGGGATCGCCAGCGCGCTCAGCGCATCACGAATTAACGCCGCTTCAGCACGGCTACGCACCAGAATGGTGATATCTGATGCTTCTACGGGTTTCGGCTGATTTTTGTTGGAGTACAGCAGCGCTTTGCCCTGCTGCCCCGCCGTCAGCCAATCGCGAATTTGAGCCGCACATTGTGTTGCCAATGACTGCTGATATTCAACGGTGCCGCAGCCTTCGCCTGATTGCAGCCAAATATGCATGGCTTGCTGACGCTGCCCTTCAATTTCAAAGCGCAGCGCCTGATTATTCTTGGCCGCTTCAACCGGCAAAAACGGAATATCTTCGAATAGAAAAGGAGATTCAATCGTGGAGAAAACCCGATTGACCGCCGCCACCATACCGGGCGATGAGCGCCAATTAGTGCCCAGCGTATAATGATCTTTTACTTCGCTACGCGCATACATGTAGGTAAAAATGTCTGCGCCGCGAAAAGCATAAATCGCCTGTTTAGGATCGCCAATCAGCAGCAGCGCCGAGTCCGGTTGCTTGGCACGCTCCGTCTGAACATAAATCGCTTGGAAGATGCCATATTGCTGGGGATCGGTATCTTGGAATTCATCGATCATCGCCACGGGATAACGCTGGCGGATCGCCTGAGCCAGCATCTCACCGCCGGGTTGCTGTAGTGCCTGTGAAAGACGGCTAAGCAAATCATCGAAGCCTAACTGCGCATGTTGGCGCTTTTCCTGCTGAACGCTGGTGCGTACTTCACTTAAGGCACGCGATAACAACAAGTCACGCAGGGACAACGGTTCAACCAGTAGCTGATCGATCGCGACAAACACGGCATGCTGTGGAGGCGTACCTTTTTTGGTCTTTTCCAGCAAGATGTTCTGGCCAAAACGTTTGAGCTCATCGGGTAATTGATAATCCTGCGTCTCGGCGGCCGACCAGTCGCCAACCGCAGCTAACCATTTAGGTAGATAACGACTGCTGTAGCTGCGTTTGTCTACGCCGGAATCCGCGATCAGGCTTTCAATCTCACCAGCGGCTGCGCGCCACTGGGACTTCACAGCATCAATGCGCTCAATAATTTGCTGATGTCGCTGAGCCAGCGTTTCGTCATCAGCAATCACTTGCCGTAATTCAGGCAGTTCCCCATGCAGATAGGGCTGCAAATCACTCAGCAACTGTTCAGGGCCACTCCACTCTTGGCTCACCACCGCTGCAATATTCAGCGGCAACGGGTAACAATGCCGCCGCCAAAAATCGGCGCAGGCTTGGCGGCGCAGCGGAAGCTCATCCTGAACCAAGGTTTGCTGAAACAGAATGCCAGACTCAAAGGCATTATTGCTGAGCATTCGCTGACAAAAACCGTGGATGGTGTAAATAGCGGCTTCGTCCATTTGGCGCTCTGCCGCTAATAACTGGCTTACCGCATCCGTTTTATCATCGATAAGATCGAGCAAGTCAGACAACAGTGGATTGGTGCTACTGCCACGTACGCAGGCCAGACGTAGATCGTGGATATTGCTACGAATGCGCCCACGCAGCTCTTCGGTCGCCGCTTCGGTAAAGGTTACGACCAGAATTTCCTCTACGGACAAGGGGCGAGGAAAGGCATTCTCGCCCCCCAGCCCCAACAGCAAACGCAGATACAGCGCCGCGATAGTAAATGTTTTACCCGTACCGGCTGAGGCCTCAATCAGGCGCTCCCCTATCAGCGGCAGCGCCAAAGCATCTAACGTTTGTGCCTGAGTCATTATGGAGCAACCTTAACGGGCAAAGTTTGCTGCAGCGCAGAGGCGTTTTGGTAAGTTGTCCATCCTTTTGGTGCCGCGTAATGCCCATTAGCATGACCACCGAGCACCTGAGACAACAGCGCCATTCCTTGCGGTTTAATCACCGCCTGATGGTAGAACGTCACAATATTATCGCGATGTAACATATCGATTTGTTTGATCAACTTGTCGCGCGTATTGAACTCGAAATTGCCACGGTCAAAATCATTCGCGAAGCGACCGGCTTCTTCATCCAACGTCTGTGGACGCTGACGCAGCTGATTCACCAAAGCAAGTTTATACTGATTAAAATCAGCTTCCTTTAGCGCTTTCAAACGTTTATCTGCCTGACCATAAAACTCTAGGTAGCGGTTATACAGATAGTCCGGTGCCTGATTATTACTTTGCAGCAAGAAGCCGATCCCCCACTGGTTACCAATGGATGATGGGAAAGCGAAGACCGCATATCCCAACTGTTCTTTGGTACGCAACTGGTCGTAGAACCATGGCTGAATAATTTGGCTCAGCAGATTGCTGTAGGCCATCCCCTGAATTTCGTCATATCCCGTTGGGATATAAACGGCGCCTAACGCAGAGTCGCTGCTGCTACCGGCTCGTTGGATATTGGCGAGCTGTTTATGCTCAATCACCACATCCTTTCCATGCCACCAGAGCGTACCGCCGCACTTGAGTCGATCGCGAATATTCTCTGCTAAAGCTTTCACCTGAATGGCGGTCATATTACCCACCACCAGCAGCTCTGGCGTTGCCCCTTCAATTAGCTGGCTGCGATAGTTTTTGATATCGCTTAGCGTAATACCGTCCAGCAGCGCTCTTCGCTCGCTGCGTTCAGTGTAAGGCACACTTGATAGCGCCTGAATAGGCTGCATAGCCTGTTCAAATGCCTTAGCTTTATCCGCTGAATCAAGCTGTTCGCGATACCATGACTTAGCCTGCTCCAGATGCTCTTCGGTGGCGTCAAATCCGGCATAGCCTTCCACCAGCGTCGTCAACAGCTGCGGTAAGCGCTGGGTAAAGCCGTTGGCGTTAATCGTTAAACCATCGTTGTAGGTGGTTGAGAAACTAATCCCACCAATCGAAGCCTGATAGGCAAGCTGATCAAGTTCAATGCCCGCCAGATAATCGGTCAGGGCAAACATTACCTGCTCTTTTGCTCCATCGCGGCCAACTTTGTTACGCAGCGAAAGCGTGATATTGGCCTTTGGCTCATCGGCAAAATAGCGGCTCGGCATATACAACGCACGCAGCCCAGGCTGATCCAACACAATCTCCGGTTTTGTCAGGCGTGGTTGAACCGGTTTAATAAGTGAAAAATCATCTGGAATATAAGGATTTAACGCTGGCAGAGATAAAGAAATACGCTGCTCTAAGTTGTTCCATGCGGCAAACTGCTGCGCGGTAATACGATCAACCTGATAAGGCGCATCAACAAAATACGCAGTTTTGTTATGCGGCTCATTCGGGCTGATAAACCAAATACGGGCATTTTCCGGCGTCATGCTTGCTAAACGCGAATTAATGGCCTGCGGATCATATTTGTCTGCCAGATAGGAAGAATCGAGAACGTTTTGCACTGGCACACGCAGCATGTTGTCGACCAACCATTCGATGTAATCCATGTCGCGCGTGATGGACGGATAGCGGAAATCAAGATCGAGCACGTGAGCAATTTCATCGAAATAGCTTTGCTTAACGCCCTGTTCACGCAGCAATTTTAAATAATCATAGACGGCTGCAATGACGCGATCGCGCTCGGCCAAGCCTTTATCGGTGAGCGAAACGCTGATGGAGAATACGCCACCATTACGATCGATCATCGGGTCTGCACCCGCACCGATAGACTCTGCCAAACCCTGCTTTTGTAACCAATCAGATAGCGTGTTTTTGCTGCGATTACCGATCAGGTAAGCAATATAGGTATCGGTTTTGCTGCGAAACGCCGCGCTATTATTTTCAATGCGGTACTCAATTTTCAGCATCTTGCGCGGCTGCGCAGGGACGTAATGGATAATGATGCCCTGCTGCTCCGGCGTTACCGCCGGTACCGTAATAGGCGGTACGCTCGCATCGCGGTTTGGAATACGGCCAAAAGAGGTCACGGCCAGTTTAGCAAGGTTAGAAAGCGGCTGATTACTGTAAATCACGCCAACCATCAGATTGGCGGAGTAATAGCGATGATAGAACGAGACTAACTCTTGATGGAGTTTGCTGTTCGGCTTATCGCTCAGCGTTTCAAGATTACCACCGGAGAAGCGAGCGCTGGGATGCTCTGGGTTGAGCGTTTCGGCAGAAACCTGAGCCATACGCATTCCATCACGTGAACGCGCCATCGTTAGCTCAGCATTCACCGCGTTACGTTCGCGATCGGCATTCACCGGATCAAGTAAGGGTTCTGCGATGGCATCCGCTAAACGGTCAACGGCTGGCGATAAGGCATCATTTTCGACCTCAAGATAAAACGCAGTACGATAAGACGCCGTGCTCGCATTGTGGCTTCCGCCATGCTTTTTCAGAAACTCGGATAAATTATCAGGCTGTGGATAGCGCTTTGACCCCATCAGAACCATATGTTCAAGGTAATGAGCTAAACCTAGCTGTGAGTTAGGATCTTCAAGCGAACCCACGGGCAGTGCCAGCGCGGCAAGAGACTTAGGCGCATCTTTGTCTGAAACTAAGATCACCTTCATACCGTTATCAAGCTTAATAGCCTGATAGAGACGCGGATCGCTGGCGCTTTTATCAATTTTTTCCGCCAATGCCTGCCAGCCAGCAGGCTCAATTTTTGCTGAACTGGCCGGTATCCACAACAGCGACACGCTCGTCAGCAAGAATGCAAATACCGTCAGGATGGATAACTGCCTACGCATGAAAAACCTAACCATCATTTACCCCAAAATACTGTCAGCGACAGATAGTATAATGCTGAAAAATAGAGTGATTCAGATATCGTTTCAGCTTAAAAATTAATACCACGTTAAGGCAGAGTTAGCGTTCACGCAAATTCAACCTCACAAAATCACATCTGTTTGACCTCTATCAGGCCAAATTACTCCGCGCTAATGGCAAATAATACTGTTCAGCCAGTTGCTGAATTTCGCGCAGCCTCTTTTCGTCCATGGTACGCATAACGCGTTGAATATAGGGATCGGAGCCTTCTCCTATCACCCGTTGGTCGCCCTGCCATGCCAGCAGCAGCTTCATTTGCGCCTTAGACTGAGTTTGTTCATCCCAATCAACAGCGCCAGAATCTTTATCGAAGCAGTTATTCAGCCACGCCCAGCCCGTTTTAGGTAGCAGCAATAACGGGCTGCTGCGGCCTTGTCGATATCCTTCAATCAAGGGCAGTAACGCTTTCTCGGCTTCTTTTTTGCTCAGTGCGGCAAAATGCCACGCCGAGTTTTGACGACCAAAGCAACGGCTTTCACCGTCTCCACCGCTAAGGCAATAAAATAGGTGCTCAATCCAGAGAGCCATGCCGTCTACCGCGCCCAACACCGCAGGCCGCCAGCGCACTAAGCCATTATCCTGAACCTGTTGCAGCCAGCCGGTTAGCCGCACACCGTCTAGCACATTATCAATTTCGATACTGTGGCCCGAGGTGCGATATTCTCGAACCTTGGCTGCCACTTCTTGCATCTCTTCCTGCTGTTTTTCCCAGTAGATCTCGCCAAAAGCCCCGTATGGCAAGCCGCCCGCCGAGCGGATACGACGAAATAGCGCGGTGGGCTCTTCGCCATCAATGAGTTGGTTTAGCAGTTGGCTATTGAGCTGATAGCGGCTGAGGTTATCCAGCGTAAACGGCTCTTCATCAGGCAATTCCGTCTCTTCTAAAATAAAGTTCACCCCAAGACGCATTTGGAAAAAGGCACGTACAGGATGACGGTAGAAACGAATGAGATCGTCAAGCGTGACCATCGAAATATCTTCTAGCGGCAGCGACTGAGCAAATGCCTGATGAGCTTCTCCAACGCGCTGCGCCGCAGGTAGCCACTCGGCGGCGTAGCTCTGGCTTTCGCTGTCATTAATATAGTTTTCGGCGGCAAAAGGCACACGTGGATGCTCAATTTGCAGATAGTCCATTACTCGCTGGGCACTGCTATCAACATCAAGCATTTCATCCCCCGGTAAATGATGGCTTTGCGCAATATATTCCATCAACTCACTGACGAGTACCGAAGGATAACGCGGTGCATTATCCTGAATCGAGCGGCCTATATAGCTGATATACAGGCGTTCCTGCGCGGAAAGCAGCGCTTCAAGAAACAGATAACGGTCATCGTCTCGACGGCTTCGATCACCACGCTGCACCTTGTTTGCCATCAGATCAAAGCCAAGCGGTGCAATGGTGCGAGGATAGATGCCATCATTCATGCCGAGCAGACAAACCACTTTGAAAGGGATGGATCGCATTGGCATCAGCGTACAGAAGTTAATCGGCCCCGCTAGAAAACGTTGGCTAATGCGTTCATTGTCTAGGCGCGAAACCAGCTCATCACGCAGTATTGAGAGCGGGATCGCCTGTGGATACTCAGCGCTGATCCCGTAGCCAATCACTTTTAGCCACTGTTGTTCAATCAATGCTTGAACGGTTTCCGTTTCGCTATCCTGTACGAAGAATTCATTGAGCATCTCACGGCATAACGGCTGCCACTCTTGTACTCGATATTCGCCGCTCAAACGCGTGCGCCACTCACTGAGCCTCATCAATAAGTCTGCAAGCTGGCCGGCCAATTCGGCAATAAGACCGCTTGATTCGTCGTATGGGAGAACCCCATTCCAGTCACCACAGCGGCTATCCATGGCATAGCCCAGCAGCATGCGGGTTAAGCCAAATTGCCACGTGTGCTGGCCTGTCGCCGGAAGATCGAGCTCACGCACGTTGTCATCATCCAACCCCCAGCGAATACCGGATTCATCCACCCAGTGACGTAAGCGGCGCAGACCCTCTTCGCTAATGCCAAAGTGCTCGGCTAAGGCCGGAACCTCAAGCAACGTTAAAACGTGTTCGGAGGTAAAGCGGCTGTTGGGTAGCTCTAATAAGGTGAGAAATGCCTGAATCACCGGATGCGCTTGTCGCGCGCTGCGGTCAGAAATAGCGAAAGGTAAATAACGTTCGCGCGGCGCATTACCAAATACGGCTTGGATAAACGGCGTATAGCTGTCGATATCCGCGACCATAACAATCACATCACGCGGCGTGAGCGAAGGATCTTCGGCAAACAGATCCAGTAGCCGATCGTGCAACACCTCGACTTCACGCTGAGGGCTATGGCATAGATTAACGCTAATGCTGCGATCGCCCAGATCCAGCAGTCGCTTGCCGTTACTACTTGCCAGACGATCGGGCCGATCGACGATTTGGGCATGATCTTCCAGCTCCAGCAGATCGTGCTGGATGCGCTTGAGTAAGTTATCGGGGGCTAGATCTACAAACGCGTGCACTTCCTGTGGTTCACGCTGCGCCAGCAAATACATGTGATCGCGCCCCAGTTTTCCCCATGATGCCAACAGCGGATTACTTAATTCTTGCTCACCGTCGGGATTGAATAACTCAGACGCGGTTTGCGGATCGCGGAAGAGTTCGATCTCTTGCTGCCGCTGAATATGATGACGCCGTTTACGGCTTTGTAACTTAGCAAGAAAGGCATAGTCCTGAATATCCCCCCAATAATAGCGGCATGGATTGGTGAACATCAGATGCACATCAATATGCTTGCCCAGCGCCTGTAGCGCATCGAGATATACCGGCGGCAGCGCCGCAATCCCACAGATAAAGACCCGTTTAGGCAGCCCAGCCGGACACTCGGTTGATTGCTCTAAGGTATGAATAAAGCGCTCATATAAATTGGCACGATGCCATTCAGGCTGATTAAGCTGCGCGGTGTACTCTTTAAGCGCAACCCAAAGCGGAGCCTGCCACTGCTGAGCTTCGTCTAGCCCGTCAATACGCTCGCCGCGCTCCCAAATCTGTAGCCATTCAGGGCGATACACCAAATATTGGTCATACAGATCCGCCACACGGGCGGCCAGTTGGAAGTGCTTGCGGAGGTCTTCATCGTCAGAAAGATAACGCGCCAATGGGGCAAAGGCTTCCTGCTCTAGCATTTGTGGCAGCAGCCACATCAGCTTCCAGGTCATTGCATCTTTGCTAAAGGCGCTTTCTTTGGGAATACCCGGCATTACCTGAGTAAAAAGATTCCAAATAAAGGTGGCGGGTAAGGGGAATTCAATATTCGCCGCAATGCCAAACTGTTTGGCTAACTCCATCTGCAACCACTGAGCCATACCGGGGCTTTGTACCAAAATCACTTCTTGCTCAAAAGGATTCTGCAAAGGTTGGCCTTCAATAAGCGCCGCGATAAGCTGCTTAAGCAGATCCAATTGGTTCGAGTGATAAACAGTAAACATGCTTTCTCCGATAACTCTGGGTTCTGGCGAGTAACAAACGTAGCCAACGCTGAAGCAGCTTCAAGTATGCAGGGTATACACACTTTAGCCTGTCACAGGTAAGGAGGAAATCATTAGCGTTCGCTCACTCGGTCAACTGTTCGCAGATTGTTCTCTCAAGCTTTGCGTGGATGTTCAACGGCGCGGAGATCTTGGCGTTAATCATTTCACAATTCGCCTGCTGCTCAATGTTGACCTCCAACTGCCATGATTTAGGCAGAGACAACCGTGTTGGAATCTCCGCGACGGGAACGCCCATTCGATACAGCGTGATAGCCTGCTCGCTGAATTGCCATGCGCGTTGCTGCTGCCATAATCTCATTTGTGCCTGCATCATCCATTGCTGGTAGTGCAACATGCCGAGAAAACCAACAGATACCAAGAGGATACTCACCATGACCTCAATCAGGCCAAAACCAGACTGACTATGCCCTTTCTGCCTCGATACGGTTAGCATAAATTTTCGCTATCTGCCGATGGGTAATCAAACCAGCCACCTGAAAGCGTTAACATCCTCGTCGTGGCCGGTAAGATCGATGGCGTATTCACCGAACTCCCCATACTCACATAGCTAAATCGTTGTATTTTCATGCCATAAATTTTCGCTTTTACGACCGCACACAATATCCCGATATCAGTACTGATCGCTTTAAAACACACGGTAGCCTGTGCTGATGTTTGGCAAACATCAGTCAGCGGCGCCGGCCATTTATCCGATATTGTCGCCAGATCTAGCGCAGACGCCGCCTGTTGGCGAAGCATCTTGAGCTGTCGTTGATAGCCTAGGTTCTGAACCTGTAACTCCAGACGTCCCTGCTGCGCGCCGACAACCAGCAGTGACAAACTCAACATTAGAAGCACCGAAGGCAATAGCATGCTGCCTGCCTGTGGGTTGTCGTGGCTATACGCTAAAT
This sequence comes from Hafnia sp. CBA7124, assembly GCF_002355555.1. Classification (NCBI taxonomy): domain Bacteria; kingdom Pseudomonadati; phylum Pseudomonadota; class Gammaproteobacteria; order Enterobacterales; family Hafniaceae; genus Hafnia; species Hafnia sp. CBA7124. The sequence continues at coordinate 3,545,682 of NZ_AP017469.1, forward strand.
TCATTTACCCGCCACTCGACCATTCTCAGGCAGAACAAAACGCGACTGCTGCTCAGACATAAACGGTGGTTTTAACCGCCTTAACCCTAGCAGTACTTCATATCCCCGATATAGCGGGATCACTTTAAATAGCGAAACGTTAATATCTCTTTCATCGGATACCTTCTCCCAACCATTTCCTGAACATTGCTGTGTTCCACGTGCGGTTTCTAAGGCGCCGTTGCGTAGACGGTAGCCGAAGGCGTCTGCGTTAGCTGGCGGGGTGAGATCGATTCGTCCATTGGCGTTCAAATCGTAAAACAGAATAATGCACGAGTTTGCGACTTCCCCCTCCGCAGACGAAATTTTAGGCTCTGGCACCAAACAGCCCCGCGCACAAAAACCCGCTCGTGTGAGATCTTTATCCACGCGGTCGAGCAACTGGGTCATATTTTCCTGTATTTGCTGCCAGCGTTGGGTTCGAACGCTGCTGGCTCGCAGCATGACCATAATTTGACTGGTTGATAGCAGGACAATACTCGATAGCAGCAGCGTAACCAGCACGTCTGGCAGCGTCATACCGCTTTGGTGATTTAGTTGCATGACGGTATTCCTAACAGGCGTTGAGGCTGCGCGCACAGCCGAAGACGCCCCTGCGCAGACCAAATAACGCTGACCGTTCCAGCCGAATTGCTGAGATCAATATGCCCTGCTAAAGCATTATTACGCACGCCGTAAAACCCTGCGTTTGTGGTCAGTTGAGAGGCAACTGTGATATCCGATGAGGAAGGAACATACATTCGGGACGTATTGTGTACCCGCACGCTACGCTGCTCGGCATTAACCTCAATTTGCCCCTTGCTGTTTTCAGCAAACGCCCGCCGTTGCGCCTGTTGCAAAAAAGTCAGTAATACTTGCCCCGCCTGCTCAAGCTGAAGTGCCATACGCTGCTGCCTAAATCCATGAATGCCATACAGCGCCATGCCTGAAACCAGCAGCATCACTACCATCATTTCCAGCAGCGTAAATCCACTCATCCGTGACCATTCCATTGTAAACCCTTAATCTCTGCCTGATAGGGAGATGAATATAAAACCAATTTTAGATAGGAAAAGCAGAACGAAAGGCTTTAGCAATGCTCGTCGCAGTCAATTTGATTACGCGGTGAAACGTGCATCGGCATTTGCGAAGCACCACGCAAAACCAAACAGTGATGAGGATAAGGATGGATGAAAGCTTCGGTAAAAATTAATAAAAAAACGCCAGCACAAGGGCTGGCGCTTTCAGAGCAAATAACGCGATATCAAATCGCAACAGGTGCTTTAATCCCTGGATGTGGATCGTAGCCTTCGATGTCGAAATCTTCGAATTTATAGTCGAAAATAGATTCTGGCTTACGCTTAATCACCAGCTTAGGCAACGCACGAGGCTCGCGGCTAAGCTGTAGCTGAGTTTGTTCCATGTGGTTGCTGTACAAGTGGGTATCACCACCGGTCCAGACAAAATCACCCACTTCTAGATCTAACTGCTGCGCCATCATGTGCACCAGCAAGGCATAGCTGGCAATATTGAACGGTAGGCCAAGGAATACGTCACAAGAACGCTGATACAGCTGGCAAGAGAGTTTGCCGTCTGCCACATAAAACTGGAAGAACGCGTGGCATGGCGCCAACGCCATCTGGTCTAACTCGCCCACGTTCCACGCCGATACGATAATGCGGCGTGAATCTGGATCTTGTTTCAGCTGTTCCATCACTTTGCTGATCTGGTCAATTTGACGACCATCAGCCGCGCCCCAAGCACGCCATTGTTTGCCATACACCGGGCCCAAATCGCCATTTTCGTCTGCCCACTCGTCCCAGATAGTGACGTTATTTTCGCGCAGGTAAGCCGTATTGGTATCACCGTTCAGGAACCACAGCAGTTCATGAATGATGGAGCGCAAATGACAACGTTTGGTGGTGACCAGCGGGAAGCCTTCTTGCAGGTTGAAACGCATCTGATGCCCAAAAATGGACACAGTGCCGGTTCCGGTGCGGTCGGCCTTTTGTGTTCCCTCTGCGAGCACTTTTTTCATTAAATCCAGATACTGTTTCATGTCACCTCACGACGTTTATGCTTTTGATACCTGCCGCGGCGTGATCGTCCGCGGCAGGCTATGGAACGTTATTTAAAGAGTTTGCTGTGGCTGAGGACGGCGATACGCCCAAACCATCATGATCACACCCGCGATGATCATTGGGATAGAAAGGATCTGCCCCATGCTGATCACGCCATCAAACAGGCCGAGCTGGGCGTCCGGCTGGCGGAAGAATTCAACGATGATGCGGAATGCGCCATAGCCAATCAGGAACAGTCCAGACACGCTGCCCATCGGGCGCGGTTTACGGATGAAGAGATTCAGGATGATGAACAGCACCACACCCTCAAGCAGCAGTTCATATAGCTGTGATGGGTGGCGCGGCAGCACGCCATACTGGTTGAGAATCTCTTGCCACTGTGGATTGGTCGCGGCCAAAGGAATGTCTTCGCTACGAGAGCTTGGGAACAGCATCGCCCATGGCGTATCGGTGCTCACACGGCCCCACAGTTCACCGTTGATGAAGTTGCCTAAGCGGCCAGCGCCCAAGCCAAACGGGATCAGCGGCGCAATAAAATCTGACACTTGGAAGAAATTACGTTTGGTGCGGTGAGCAAATACCATCATCACCACGATGACACCAATCAATCCGCCGTGGAACGACATGCCGCCGTCCCAAACTTTGAAGAGATAAAGTGGGTTTTCGAGGAACAGCGAGAAGTTATAAAACAGCACATAGCCAATACGACCACCGAGGAATACCCCCAAGAAGCCAGCGTACAGCAGGTTTTCAACTTCGTCTTTCGTCCAGCCACTTCCCGGCTTATTAGCACGGCGCACGGCCAACCACATAGCAAAGACAAAGCCCACCAGATACATCAGGCCATACCAATGTAAAGACACCGGCCCAATAGAGAAAATTACTGGGTCAAAACTAGGAAAATGCAGATAGCTCGTCATCTATCACCACGACAATATCGAATATTTATTCCCTATCAATCCCTTAACCAGTAGGCATTAGGATATCAGCGGGAAGGCAAGTTGCGCATGATAGCATAGGAAAGAAATAGAGCGGGCTTGAGGTTGCGGAAAAGTTATGTAAAACCGTGAATCATCTTGCAGCGGAAAACCTGTCATTTCTTCAGCAGAGATAACAGGTTTGCCAAAAAATCAGATATAAACATCGATCTGATTTTCATCGGTTGGGCGGTTAACGCCGTCACCGGTTTTACCCACTTTATCCAACTGGCTTTGCTGCGCCTGCTCCGCCTCTTGCTGGCGAATACGCGCGATTTCGGCCTGTAACGCTTTAATTTGGTTTTGAATCAGCTCTTGCTGCTTTTTAATCTCTTCCGGTGAGCCACCCGAATTGGCTAAATCGCGCAACTGCTGCTGAAGTTCCTGAATTTGTTTCATCAGTTGTTGGACACGACCTGAACCGCCTCCGGACGTACTCGCCCCCACGGTGCTGCCGCTTCCACTACCCACGCTTTCGCCGCTGCCGGTTAACGCGGGCGAAACACCTGCTGCGGGAACCGACATGGTGATAGATACATTTGCCATAGTAATTATCCTCTGTAACGACTAACCCCAAAGATATTTTTAAAATATCTCTGAGTTATCGGCGAAAGAGGAAAAAACCTGAGCGAAGAATTTTGCCGAAGTCAGCAGGAATTACCAGCCTGTCAGCAACAAGAAGGTTTGCCAGAACAGCATCACCACCAGCACCCCACACAACGGCACGCTAATCAGCAGTCGTCCCGACACCAGCTTATTGATACCAATGCCAAGCAGCACTGAAATGGGCATCAGCGCCAGAAAAAACGGCCACGTGTAGAGCAGGAAAAAAGGCGTATTCAGGCCATAGACGATAAATGGCAGAACAAAAGCTAACCAATAGAAAGAAAAGCCCAATACCCCGCCAGCAAAGGCGTAGGAAGGCTCTTCTTTCTCCAATGACTTTTTCTTGTCAGCGGGAATGTTGGCAGCGTTTATTAGCATACATCAACCCTGAATAATCATTACATTCACCAAAGGAATAAATGCAATGCAACAATAACTAGGGTTTGATAATAGCGTGATGGCGTAAAACGTCTAACATTTGTGCGACCAAATTTGTTACTAATTGTTCGCCATTTAGATGAATTTCAGGCCGCTCAGGCGGCTCGTAAACTGAGCTAATTCCCGTGAAGTTTTTAATCTCACCCGCGCGCGCTTTCTTGTAGAGTCCTTTGGGATCACGCTGTTCACATACGGCGAGTGGCGTATCCACAAAGACCTCGATAAATCGCCCTTCCGGCAATAGTTCGCGCACCATTTGGCGCTCATGGCGATGAGGCGAAATAAATGCAGTGAGCACTAACAAACCCGCATCCTGCATTAGTTTGGCTACCTCACCCACGCGGCGAATATTCTCGATACGGTCGTCGTCGCTAAAACCCAGATCGCGCGACAGGCCATGCCGTACGTTATCGCCATCCAGTAAGTAGGTGCTAACCCCAAGCTGATGTAACGCCTGCTCCAGCGCGCCTGCAACTGATGATTTTCCCGAGCCCGAAAGCCCGGTAAACCAAATCACCGCGCCCTGATGCCCATGCAGTTTTTCACGGCTCTCACGGTTGACTGCATGTTCATGCCAGACGATATCAGGGCTAGAGGCGTTACTTTCAGTAGCTGGTTGTAATAAATTGATATCAGTCACCGCTATTTTCCACCCAGCAAATCGCGCGCACCCCAGTGTGGGAAGTGACGGCGAACCAATGCATTAAGCTCAATTTCAAACGCGCTAAAATCGGCTGTATTCGCTTGTGACGGTGCCAACGCTTCACGGATAAGCCCAGCCCCCACGGTCACGTTGGTGAGCCTATCAATAAAAATAAAGCTGCCGGTGTCATGGTTTTGCGCATAGCTGTCGATAACCAGCGGTTCATCGAAGGTGAGCTCAACCAAACCAATCCCATTGAGCGGCAAAGATTCTACCGCACGCTGCGTAAGCGTGTTGATATCCACCTGATAGTCGATTCGCTCCACGCGAGCGCGGGTTTTCTTGCCACCGAGTTTGATATCAAAACTTTGCCCTTGGCTCAGCGGCTGCTCAGACATCCAGACAACATCTACCGTCGCGCCCTGCACGGCAGGAATTGACGCATCGGCGGCCACGATCAGATCGCCACGGCTGATATCAATTTCATCCTCAAGAACCAGCGTGATGGCTTCACCAGGAATAGCGCTTTGCAGATCGCCATCGAAGGTGACAATACGAGCAACGCGCGAAGTGACTCCTGACGGTAACACCTTCACCGACTGCCCCACGCTGAGTACGCCTGCGGACAGCGTTCCCGCATAGCCGCGAAAATCCAGATTCGGGCGGTTCACGTACTGCACGGGGAAACGCAGCGGCTGCTGCTCAGCATCGTGTACCACATCAACGGTTTCCAAAATTTCTAATAAAGTGGGCCCGTGATACCAGCTCATGGCCTCACTTTGTGTCGCCACATTGTCGCCATCAAGCGCGGAAAGCGGAACAAATTTAATCGCTAAATCACCCGGCAGTTGCTCGGCAAAGCTGAGATAGTCCTGCTTGATTTGCTCAAACACATCCTGTTGATAGTCACGCAGATCCATTTTATTCACCGCTACCACCAGATGGCGAATACCGAGCAGCGTGGCAATAAAGCTGTGGCGGCGAGTTTGATCCAGAACGCCTTTGCGCGCGTCGATCAGTAAGATAGCTAAATCACAGGTCGACGCGCCGGTCGCCATATTTCGGGTGTACTGTTCATGCCCTGGGGTATCGGCGATAATAAATTTGCGCTTTTCTGTCGAAAAGTAGCGGTAGGCAACATCAATGGTAATGCCTTGCTCACGCTCGGCCTGAAGACCGTCAACCAGCAGCGCCAAATCAAGCTTCTCGCCCTGTGTGCCAATGCGCTTGCTGTCGCTGTGCAGCGTCGTCAGCTGATCTTCATAAATTTGGCGCGTATCGTGCAGCAGGCGTCCAATCAGCGTGCTTTTACCATCGTCCACGCTGCCGCAGGTCAGAAAACGCAGCAGGCTTTTATCTTGTTGTAGCTGTAAATAGGCCTCCACCCCGCCTTGCTCAGCAATTTGGTCTGCGATGGAATGGTTAATCATCTGGCTCATGGTTCTCGTCCTCTACGAATTCTTAAAAGTACCCTTGGCGCTTTTTCAGCTCCATCGAGCCAGACTGATCGCGATCGATCATCCTTCCCTGACGTTCGCTGGTGGTGGAAACCAGCATCTCCTCGATGATTTCAGGCAGCGTTTGCGCCTGAGACTCCACCGCGCCGGTTAGCGGCCAGCAGCCTAAAGTACGGAATCGAACCATGCGTTGTTTGATCACTTCACCCGGTTGGAGATCGATACGATCGTCATCCACCATCATCAGCATGCCGTCACGCTCTAAAACAGGACGCGGCTTCGCTAAATAAAGCGGAACAATATCGATATTTTCCAAGTAGATATATTGCCAGATATCAAGCTCAGTCCAGTTTGACAGCGGGAATACGCGGATGCTTTCGCCTTTGTTCACCTGACCGTTATAGTTGTGCCACAGCTCAGGCCGCTGGTTTTTCGGGTCCCAGCGATGGAAGCGGTCACGGAATGAATAGATTCTCTCTTTGGCGCGTGATTTTTCTTCATCACGACGCGCACCGCCGAAGGCGGCATCAAAACCATATTTATTCAGCGCCTGTTTTAGCCCCTCGGTTTTCATGATGTCGGTATGCTTGGCGCTGCCGTGAACAAACGGGCTAATGCCCATCGCGACACCTTCTGGATTTTTATGCACCAAAAGTTCACAGCCATAGGCTTTGGCGGTGCGATCGCGAAATTCGTACATTTCGCGGAATTTCCAGCCGGTATCAACGTGCAGCAGCGGGAACGGCAGTGTCCCCGGATAAAATGCCTTACGCGCCAAATGCAGCATCACCGAAGAATCTTTGCCGATGGAGTACATCATGACAGGGTTAGAAAACTCGGCAGCCACCTCGCGGATGATGTGAATACTCTCCGCTTCGAGCTGTCGTAAGTGCGTCAGTCTTTGGTTATCCATGGACGATCCTTAAGCCAGAAATTCTCCCGAAGGCCACACCGGCACAACGGATATTTATCCAAGAGGGTTGGAGTTACAGCAAATCAAACCGAGTGAGCGCAGCGGTAACTTCAAAAAGCAGGATAGGGGCACTATAAGGTGTCAGCTTTGCCCAAATGAAATGACGAAAAGGTATTTGAAATAACCGAAAGAAATATGCAGCAAGCTGAGGCGGCGCAAGATTAAGGAAGTAAACATTTCCTTAAATTTTAGGAGCGCTAGAAATTGTGTAATAAGAGCGAAGACTCCATACTAGCCGCACTGATTTATCATCCCAATTATCACGCTGTTGAACACGTTTTTGGTTTTCAGCAGCGCTAAGGACGCTTTACCCATGTTTTCCTGCCGTTCACTTAAACTGGTTTGCGCAGCGCTATGTCTCAGCAGTAGTTTCGCGGTTTCAGCCGCAGGTATTACCCATCAGCCCGTGGGTAAAATTGCCGAACAAGAAGTACGACATATCTCGACCTACTTCCCCGGCCGCATGGCTGGTAGCCCCGCCGAGCTGATGATGGCGGACTATGTTAATCAGCGTTTCCAAAGCATGGGCTATCAGAGCGACCTAAGAGATTTCAAAACCCGCTATGTGTATACCTCAAGCGAAGGTAAAAAAGATTGGCATAACGTGAACGCCACCTCAGTGATTGCGGTGAAACCCGGCAGCACCGACAAACAGATCTTAATTGTCGCCCACCTTGATACCTATACCCCAATGAGCGACAGCGATGTGAACCATAATCTTGGCGGATTAACGTTGCAGGGCGTAGATGACAACGCGTCTGGCGTTGGCGTGATGTTGGAGCTTGCAGAGCGTCTGCGCAGCGTTAAAACCAAGGCGACCATTCGCTTCCTTGCGCTCAGCGCCGAAGAGTTAGGCAACAAAGGGGCCGAAAACTATCTCAGCAGAATGAGCAAATCCGACAAAGACAACACGCTGTTGGTTATCAATCTCGATTCTTTGATTACCGGCGATAAACTCTATTTCCACAGCGGTGTTAACACGCCGAAAGCCATCGCCGAGAAAACCCGCGACCGCGCCCTTAAGCTTGCTAAGCGCTTTGGTATTAGCGCCGCCATTAACAACGGCCATGGCGAACACAGCCCGAAAGGTACCGGTTGTTGCTCGGATCATATGACGTTCGATGCGGCCAATATTCCAGTACTCGCCGTTGAAGCCAGTAATTGGTCTCTGGGCAAAAAAGATGGCTATCAGCAAACCAGCAAGAATACGCATTTCCCAGAGGGCACCACGTGGCACCAGCCGCAATATGACAATCTTCAGTACTTGGATAAACACCTGCCCGGGCGTATCAAATCGCGTACGCGAGACAGCGTGAGGATTTTACTGCCTCTGGTGGAAGAGGTGGCTAAGTAGTTTCCAGCGATAACGTCATCTGTATAGAAACCTCTGCCTTTGTGACAAAGCGTTAAGCCATATTGATCTTTAATGAATGGGCATTACATTTATTCCAGATTGATCTGTTTTAGTGCCGCTTTGGCATCAATATTCGTTGAGGTTTTTATGTCTGATGAACAATCCGTTGAGCAACGCGTTATCTCTGGCCTTTTCTCTCGCCTACAACAGGCTGAAGCTGGCAGCGGGCCGAGGGATGCTCAGGCCGAGCGTTTAATTCAGGAATGTATCGCCAAACAACCTGCGGCGCCTTACTACATGGCTCAGGCGATGCTGGTACAAGAAGCGGCGATTAAGCGTTTAAACGATCAGGTAAATGCTCTACAGCAACAGGTGACTCAGCTACAGAATCAGCCGAAACAGAGCAGCGGCGGCTTTTTAGCGGGCTTATTCGGCGGTGGCAGCACCAATGCAACCGAGTCACGCCCTGCCGCCGTATCAAACAGCGGAAGCCAGCCTATCCCTGGCGCGGCAAATTATGCCAATAACCAGTACCCCAATAATCAGTATGCCAACAATGCGAATAGTGGTTATGCGCCTGCGGCCTCTCGTGGCGGCAGTAGCTTTTTAAGCGGCGCATTACAGACGGCGGCCGGTGTCGCGGGCGGCGTGGTGATCGCGGATATGCTGACCGGCATGTTCCACAATAGCCAGCCGGAAGAGATCGTGAACGTGGTTGAGGAAAATACGATTGCTCAGCCTGACGCGGCTCAACCAGATATCACGCAGCCCGATAACACTCAGCCCGATCTGCAAAATACGGATTGGCAGGATGATGCGTCTAATCAGAATGGGCAAGACAGCGGGTTCTTCGATTCAGGCTTTGGCAACGATGACGACAGCTACAGTAACAGCGACGATGATTCGTTCTTCTAAAACTATTGCGTAGATATCATATCCGCCGCATGGTGCGGCGGATTGAATCTGCTTATTTCCCCTGCTTGCGCAGTAAGAAAATAAAGTACGGCGCGCCGATGAACGTTGCTAACAATCCGGCGGGGATTTGATAAGGGAACATCACCATCCGCCCACACCAATCTGCAAACATCATCAGAAAACCACCGATTAGCGCAGCAACCATCAGCTGTGGCATCGCTCGCTTAAAGCCTAACATTCGCGCCATATGGGGAGCCATCAGGCCAACAAAGCTGAGCGGACCGGTCATTAGCGTCGCAGCGGCGGTTAACGCCGATGCGATCAACAAAATAGCGACACGCGACGGCATCAGCGCCACGCCCACCGCTTTCGCCGTTACCGAGCCTAAAGGCAGTAGCATGAGCCAACGGCGGCACAGCGGCGTTGCCGCAATCAGCACCACGGCAATACCCACGGTACGTAACGCCTGCGCGCTGTCCACGCCATAGGTCGAGCCCGCTAGCCATGTGAGCAGCATGCCGGTACGCGGATCGCCGCTTGCCAGCACCATCACCACCAGCGTACTAAACACCGTACTCACCGCAATCCCGGCCAACAACATACGCTGGGCGGAAAATCCGTTACGGCTCGAGGTAATCATCACTAACAATAACGTCAGCGCAGCGCCGAGGCTTCCCGCCGGAAGTAGCCATACAAACGCATTGCCCGGTACTAACAGCATCAGCACTAAAACGCCGAGCGCAGCACCCGACGTAATCCCTAATACTTCAGGGCTCGCCATCGGGTTACCGGTGAGCTTTTGGATCATGGTTCCTGCTACGGCTAGCATCATTCCCGCAGCCAAAGCAGCCACCACGCGCGGCCAGCGCCAAGGCATCAGCGCATCTATCTGGGCGCCGTGCGCCCAGTACCAACCTTCGCTACCGCGTCCAAATAGCAAAGCAACGGCCAGAGCCAACGCCAGTAGAGCCATACCGATGATCATCCAGCGCCACAGATGGTGACGTTCTGGCGTAACACGGTCGCCTTGGTTCATATCCGGCATATTGCCGTTGGTCCGCAGCTTCGGTAATAACCACAGCAGTACCGGTGCCCCAATGAGCGCGGTGGCCGAGCCGGTTGGAATTTCATGCCAAACCACGGCCAGCCATTGCACCACCTGATCGGTGAGCCACAGCAGCAAAGCGCCGATAAAAGGCGCCATTAACAACCGTTGAGACAATCGACGCGCACCACAAATGCGCGCTAACAGCGGCGAAAATAGGCCGATAAAACCAATCACGCCTACCGCGTTCACCATCTGTGCGCTGATTAACACCGCCAGCGCGAGGGTAGCTAAACGAGCGCTGCTTAGGCCAAGCCCTAGATTTTTAGCGACGCCGTCATCCAATCCCAGCAGCGTCAAAGGGCGAATCAGCAAAGCGGAAAGCAGCAATGCCACCAGCAAACGCGGAGCTAGTTCGGTCACGTTATGCCAATCGTGTTGGTTCAACGCCCCGCTCGCCCAGACAAACATGCCCTGTAGAGATTCGTAATTAAACAGCGCCATCAGGGAGTTCAGTGCGCCGCAGTACAGCCCCATCACCAGCCCCGCCAGAATCAGCGTCACCGGCGACATGCGTTTACCCCACGACAGGCCAAACACGATAAACGCGACCAACACAGCACCCAGCAGAGCCGCCAGTTGCATCATCCAGCTTTCAGGCGAAACGGCCAACAGCACCGCCGCCGTTACCCCAAACTGAGCACCGGCGGAAACCCCCAGCGTGGCGGGTTCCGCCAGCGGGTTTTTCAATACCTGTTGGAACAGTAGCCCCGCCAGACCGAGCCCTGCGCCCACCAGCAAAGACACAACGTCGCGTGGCAGAATGCTGTAATGCATCACGACCTGTTGGATATTATCCCTATCCGGCGCGGTCGCGGCCTGCCACCATTGATTAAACGGTAGCTGGTGATGCAGATTGAATAAGGTTAATCCCAGCGCAGGCAATGCCAGCAACAACGGGATCAACCACAGGCTGAATTTAGCCTGAGATGCTTTTACGTTAGCGTTCATGATTTCGCTCCTAACGCAGACTCCAGCAAATCACAAAAACGCATCGCGGAGAGCGTGGCACCGTAGAACCAAACGCCCGGCTGGCTGATCACTTTATGGCTTCGCACAAAAGGCAGCGCCTGCCACAACGGGGTTTTCTGCACCTGAGCAAACAATGCGTCATTACCGTGGCTGAAGAAAATGGCCTGCGCCTGCGGGGAAATCGTCGCCAGTTGTTCTATGCCAACGATCGCGCTGCCCCAAAAATTGGTCGCCCCCGTCCACGCATTTTTTAAATCCAGTTCATCCATTACTTCTTGGAACATGCTGCCTTTACCAAATACCAAAGCATGCCCGGCGTCTAACAGCGTAAACAGCAACAGTGGCGTTTTGTCCCACGCACTCAGGCGCTGTTTACTTTGTGCCAACCGCTGTTGGAATAGTGCAAGGTGTGCGGTCGCGCGTTCAGGCACACCCAGTTTTTCCGCCAGATTTTGCAATGACTTTTTAGCCAGTTTCAGCGGCAGGCCTGAGCCATCGTTAAAGGAAAAGCCCATCGCCGGTGCAATGGTTTGCATTTTCGCCACTGAAGGGCCAAATCCCTCTGAGTAGAGGATCAGCGAAGGATCAATCTGTTGCAGCAGCTCCATATTTGGCTCTGTGCGGTTGCCGAGATCGATAACCGTAGGTGCCAATTCAGGCTCTTGTACCCAAAGACGGTAATTGGCGATCTCAGCTACGGCAAGCGGGGTAATACCGAGCGTCAGCAGAAGCTCAATCGGCAGCCATTCGAGCGCCACAATACGCTTGAGATCGGGAGATGTCGTGCTGGTTAGCCCAGAAGCCTGCACCGAAAGCGGAAGTAAAAACGGCGACAACGCCAGCGCCGTAATCAGACGGCGACGGCCAAAATCAGGAGAGTTGGGATCACGCATTGAATCTTGCATCAGTAGACGAAGCTCACCGGCGCACCACCGCTTGGATGCGGCAGCGTCCCCATCGGTATACCGTAAATTTTTTCCAGTACGTCGCCCTGCATAATGTCAGCAGGCGTACCTTGAGCAATCAGTTCACCACCGCGCAGCGCCATCAAATAATCGCAATAACGCGCAGCCATATTGATGTCATGCAGAACCGCAATCACGGTTAACCCCCGTTCGCGGCTAAGGCGTTGAATGAGGGCCAACACTTCAACCTGATGGGCAATATCCAGCGCCGAGGTCGGTTCATCGAGTAATAAACAGCGGCTATTTTGTGCCACCGTCATCGCCAGCCATGCACGTTGACGCTCACCGCCGGATAAGCTGTCAACCAAACGCCCTGCCAGCGGTTTAAGATCGACCAAGGCAATGGCCTCTTCCACTCGTTCACGATCTTCGCTGCGAAAACGCCCGAGCGCACCATGCCAAGGATAGCGACCAATGGCCACCAGTTCACGCACCGTCATTCCCTCAGCGGCGGGCAACTGTTGAGGAAGGTAGGCCACTTCACGGGCAAACGCTTTACTATCCCATTCCGCTAACGGTTTGTCGCCCAGTAAAATCTGGCCACCGCTTGCCGCCTGATGGCGACCGAGCATTTTTAGCAGCGTCGATTTACCTGAGCCATTGTGACCAATCAAGCCACAAACCTGACCTTCAGGAAAAGTGAGAGACACGTTTTGCAGCAATGTGCGGCCAGGAACAGTGAAGCTGACCTGTTGCAAAGTGAACGTTGACGGGGTGGAGATCGCAGTTTTACTCAATTCCGGTATAGCCTTTAGTCTTATGTTCTTTGCAGAAAAGAACGGGCGCGGTAACCGCGCCCTTGAGTGTATATCTTACTAGAAGCGGAAGGTCGCCGTTGCCACAACCTGACGCTCTGCGCCCCAGAAGCAGCCATAGGTATCGAAGCAGCTGGCAACGTACTCGCGGTCCAGCAGGTTATTTACATTAACCGCAATGCTGGAGCCAGGCAGGTTGAAGCGCGCCAGATCATATTTGATCACCGCATCCATCACCGCTGCGCTACCGACTTTGAAGGTATTCGCCGGATCGCCGTAGCTTGAACCGATGAATCGGCCGCCCGTACCCAGCGTTAGCCCGCTCAAAGCACCTTCGTTAAAGGTGTAATCACCCCACAGGGAAGCCATATGTTTTGGCACCTGAACCGGCGTATTGCCCTTTAAGTTGGTATCTTTGGTGTATTCTGCCTCTGTATAGGTGTAAGACGCCGTCATGTTGATATTGGCATTAACGGCAGCTTTTGCTTCAAATTCAAAACCACGTGAGCGAATTTCACCCGCAGGGATTTGATTCAACGCATTCGTTGGATCAGCCATCAAGTTGTCAGTTTTGGTTAACTGATAAACTGCACCCGTGACCACAATCGGCATATCTTTCGGCACATATTTCACACCGGCTTCGTACTGCTCACCTTTCGACGGCGCATAGGCTACGCGTGGTGTGCTGTAGAGGCTAAAGGCATTCGGCTCGAAAGATTGACTGTAACTGAAATACGGTGAAATACCGTTGTCGAACAAATAGTTCACACCGCCACGCCAAGTAAACTGCTGATCTTTACGCTCAATGTAACCATTATCGCTGCGAACAGTCGTGGCCTGAGTAGACCAGTCATAACGACCACCCAAGGTCAGAACCCATTTGTTCCACTCAGCCTGATCCTGAAGATAAAGCCCGGTTTGCTTGCTTTCGTTCATCTGATAAGGAACCGCGCTACCGAAATCAACGTCGGTACGATCGGGTAAATTATCCAGATCCAGTGAAGGTGCATTGCCAAACAGGGCGCTGATGTCATTACGCATACGCATATAGTCAACGCCGGTTAACAGGGTATGATCCACGTCGCCCGTCGCAAACTTACTCTGTAGCTGAGTATCAACGCTAAAGTTCTGTAAACGCTCATGATCAACAACCGTACCGCGTCCCAAGTAATGGGCCTTATCAGCATCAGAAAGCGACTGACAGTACGCGTTAAAACCATTCATACTGTTATTACACAGCCCGGTACCGTATGCACTTTTCTGAGCCGTTTTCATCTCAGAGAAACGCAGGTTCTGGCGCACTGTGAAGGTGTCATTGAAACTATGGTCAAAACTATAGCCCACCATTTTCTGGTTGCGGGAATAAGTGTTGTTGGCTGCGCCTTCATTGAAGCTAGTCGGTAGACGACCACCGTTTGGCAATGGCTCTACGGTTCCTTCTTTCGGCAACCAGCCGTAGTAGCCGGTTTCTGGCTCGTTCTGGAAATATGACAAGAACGTGAAGTTAGTTTGCTCGCTCGGACGCCAAGAGAACGTTGGGGCAATGGCGTAACGTTTCTGCTTGGCACCGTCCTGCTGTTCGTTATTAGAACGCGCCATACCAGTTAAACGGTATGAGAACTCTCCGTTATCATCCAACGCATCGCTGAAATCAAAACCAGTTTGGAACAGGTTATCTGTCCCCATTTTAAACTGCACTTCTTTCAACGGTTCTGTCGTCGGACGCTTGCTGACCATAGAGATGATCCCGCCAGGGTTGCTTTTGCCATAAAGCACTGACGTTGGCCCACGCATGAGTTCGACACGCTCAAGCATATAAGGATCAATGACGGCGTCGTTATAGAAATCGCCCTGTAACTTCAAACCGTTCAAATAGTTATTCTGGTTCAAACCAACCGAAGAGAAACCACGAATGATGGCAAAGTCATAGGTGCTGGAGGCGCCGCGGCTGTTAACCGTTACGCCAGGCGTATAGCCCAAAGCCTCTTTGACCGATTTTGGCTGGCGGATTTGCATTTCTTCATAGGTTACAACCGAGACAGACTGTGGAGTCTTCTCAATTGGCGTATCGGTTTTCGTTGCCGTTGCGCTGCGCTTAGCGGCAATCGTTGGCGCGGGACCCCATGCGCTCTCCTGCTGAACACCACCGCCGGCGGTGACAACCAGCGTGTCGTCATTTTGATTTTTTTGAGTTGTATCAGCAGCATTGGCGAAAGAGGCCCACATCCCCAAGCTGGCAGCAATAGAAACTGCAACCTTGGTTCGTGAATATTTGAACGATGGTAAAGTCATGTTGGTTTCTCTGGCGAAAGACAAATAATAAAGCAAACGAGAATGATTATTATAAAGATCGCATTTTATGCGTAACTAAATGTAAAGTTCAAGAGAAATTAATCCTTATAAGAACCAAGGGAACAAAAAATAGCCTTTATTTTAATAAGGCTTAAATCAATAGGTTTTATCTATCTAAAAAGAGGATTGAATCATGATGTAAATATAAATGAGACGTATTTCATAGTTATGTAATTGTTATATTTGGTTTGCGTAAATGGTTTAATTAAAACCATACAAAGAATGGATTTAAAGATGCGGAATCGGTGCCATATTCTATTTATTGGCGCTTACTCATCACGGTGCAATTTTTCACCTTACAAAACGAGGCTACACCTACCTTTGCGCCTCTACGCATTTTTATTTAAATTAAACAAAACACTTAATTAAGCACCAATTAAATCAATGAAATTTAATACAACATTAAATAAAAAACTCTCAATTACTTATTAAAAAAGTATAATTTCCAACGAATCATAATTCACCAATATTGTAATTTATTATATTTACATTCCTCGTCACAAAATTAATTATTTATTTCATGAACCATATTGTCTTTTAATAACCAAGAGTTTTATCCTGCTAGCGTTTTAAAAAGGAATCCTTATTAAATATAAGGGATAAGAATAATACAAAAGCGTCAATTCAAGGAAATGATAATGAAGCGTAAAATTCTAGCGGTGGTAATTCCTTCTTTATTAATAGCGGGCATGGCACATGCCTCTGAGATTTATAATAAAGATGGTAATAAATTAGATCTGGAAGCTAAAGTCGATGCGCGCCATCAGTTCTCTGACGCCAGCAGCCAAGATGGTGATGAAACCTATTTACGTGTTGGCTTCAGAGGCGAAACCCAAATCAACGATCAACTGACCGGCTTTGGTCAGTGGGAATATAACGTCCAAGCTCAAACCACTGAGTCTGAAGGCGTTGGCAGCAATGGTAATGCCACACGTTTGGCTTTTGCTGGCTTAAAATTCGGTGATTTTGGTTCGTTTGATTACGGTCGTAACTACGGTGTCGTATACGACGTTGAAGCGTGGACCGATATGCTGCCAGACTTCGGTGGCGATAGCTACACCCAAACTGACGTGTTCATGAACACCCGTGCCAATAACCTTGCAACCTATCGTAACACCAACTTCTTCGGTCTGGTTGATGGCCTGAATTTTGCTCTGCAATACCAAGGCGCTAACGATAATGGTGGGGCTGAAGGCAACAACGGCACCAACAATGGCGACCGTAAAATTGCCACTCAAAACGGCGATGGTGTTGGTTTCTCTACCACTTATGACACCGGCATGGGCCTGAACTTTGGCGCATCTTATGCGGCTTCTAACCGTACCTATGACCAAGAACATCGTTCATTGGCAGGCGGTAATACCGCTGATGTTTGGACTTTGGGTGCCAAATATGACGCGAACAATGTTTACCTGGCCGTTATGTATGCTCAAACTCAAAATATGACCGCCTTCGGTGATCAAGATGGGTATATTGCTAACAAAACTCAAAACGTTGAAGTCACGGCTCAGTACCAGTTTGATTTCGGCCTGCGTCCATCTTTAGGCTATGTTTATTCTAAAGGTAAAGACCTTGACTATAACGCCGGCGGCAAACATTACGATAACGAAGATTTAGTTAATTACATTGATGTTGGTACCTACTTCTACTTCAATAAAAACATGTCGACCTACGTTGACTATAAAATCAACTTGCTGGATGACAATAATTTCAGCCGTTCAGCAGGCCTGATGACTGACGACGTTGTTGGTGTTGGTTTGGTATACCAGTTCTAATTTAGCTTAATCATTGCATTAATGAATATCGCGGGTGGCTTAGGCCACCCGCTTTTATTTGTCTATAAAATGATCACCAAAGCGATTTAATACTCCATTGACCACCTTGCTTATTATTCATTATTCATCTAATAAAAAAGGCCTCTTAACAAGAGGCCTTTTCGTTCACACTAGAATATTATTAGTTGCTGCCAAACATATCCTTAATCCAACCGGCTACACCATCACTACTTTGTTGTTGCGGTGCTGGTTGCTGCTGCCCTTCAGTTTGTGGCTGCTGAGTCTGGGCTGCCGGTTGCTGCGCTGCGGATGCAGCACATAACCCCTCAGGGTTTTCCGTCCATACAGGAATGCTGCGCGAACTGCCACCGTTGCACACAAAGTTACCAGATTCATCAATATTCATCGTGGTAATCCCTTCCGGTGGTACCAAATTCAGCGGCAGCGGAGTCTGGTTTTCCAGATAGCGACGATAAAGCGTTAACGCACCGTTTGCACCGGTTAACTTGGCCGGGCCATTGTTATCACGCCCAACCCATGCAATGGTCACCTCTTTACCATCAACACCGGCAAACCAGCTATCTCGCAGATCGTTTGTGGTACCCGTTTTCGCCGCCAGATGGTAATTACCAAATTTAGCCGTCAGAGAACGCGATGTCCCACGTGCAACAACCTGCTGCATACCATACAGCGTCAGATAAGCTGCCTGCGGTGGCACCACGCTTTGTGCCTGCGGCAAGCTTTGATACAGCACGGTTCCATCTTCTGCAATCACCGAACGCACGGCCGACAGCGGCGCGCGATTCCCACCCCCAGCAATCGTTTGATACTCCTGCGCAACTTCCATCGGCGTGAGGCTAATCGCCCCCAGCAACATGGATGGAACCGGATTAATCACATCTTTAGGAATACCTAAACGCTGCAATGTCGCGCTGATTTGATCTAACCCTACCGCCAT
This sequence comes from Hafnia sp. CBA7124, assembly GCF_002355555.1. Lineage (NCBI taxonomy): Bacteria > Pseudomonadati > Pseudomonadota > Gammaproteobacteria > Enterobacterales > Hafniaceae > Hafnia > Hafnia sp. CBA7124. The sequence continues at coordinate 3,564,026 of NZ_AP017469.1, forward strand.
ACCCAGATTCACCGTCGGCACGTTCAGCGAGTTCGCCAACGCATCCACCAGCATCACCTGACCACGATACTGACGATCGTAGTTTTTCGGCTGCCATATGCTGCCATTTGGCTGCTTCAGCGAAAGTGGCTGATCCGCAAGCCACGTGTTCAGACGATATTTATCTGGCTCGCTCAACGCCGTGAGATAAGTCGGTGGTTTTGCCAGAGAGCCCACTGAACGGCGGGCGTCCATTGCGCGGTTAAAACCGGCGAACTGTGGCTGAGCACCGCCCACCATGGCACGAACTTCGCCGCTGAAACGGTCTACAATCACCATGGCAGCTTCAAGATCGTTCACATGACGCGCCGCTTTCAGTGCAGGAACGCCATCTTCCACCGCTTTTTCTGCCGCGTCTTGCGACACCGGATCGAGCGTGGTGAAGATTTTCACCCCAGACAAATCATTGATCTTGTTGCCCAGTTTTTGCTGTAGCTCTTGGCGAACCATTTGCATAAACGCAGGCTGTGGCGAGATAACGCCGCCTTTTGGCTGCACGCCGAGCGGACGAGCACTCAGCATATCGTAAAGCTCTTGGTCGATGATCTGCTGGTTTTCCAGCAATTTCAGCACCAGATTACGACGCTCTAATGCCAGTTTCGGGTTACGCCACGGGTTATACAGCGAAGCACCTTTTACCATGCCTACCAGCAATGCTTGCTGGTCGAGGCTAAGTTCATCAACCGGACGTCCGAAATAGTAGAGGCTCGCTAACGGGAAGCCACGGATCTGATCGCTTCCGCTCTGGCCCAGATACACTTCGTTGAGATACAGCTCCAAGATGCGATCTTTGCTATAGCGATAATCGACGATCAGCGCCATATACGCCTCGTTGATCTTACGCCACAGCGAACGTTCGTTAGATAAAAACAGGTTTTTAACCAGCTGCTGCGTCAGCGTACTACCGCCCTGTACCGCACGTCCGGCAGTAAGGTTAGCCACCACAGCACGACCAATGGAATAGAAACTAATCCCATCATGCTGATAAAAATGGCGGTCTTCGGTCGCAATCAGCGTATCCACTAACAGATCGGGGAATCCGCTGCGCGGTACAAATAAACGCTGCTCACCGTTGGGAGACTGCAACATGGTAATTAAGCGCGGATCCAAGCGGAAGAAACCAAACTGGCGCTGGTTGTCCATATTTTGGATCTGGCTTAGACGATCGTTGCTGAATACCAAACGCGCATGGATCTGCCCTTCTTTTCCGTCTGGAAAATCAAACGGGCGGCGCAACAAATCAATATTGTTGCCGTTCACCGAGAATTCACCCGGACGCGTGATGCGGCTCACCTGACGGTATTGCATACCTTCCAGCAAATTCACCATCTCTTTTTTGCTGTAGGACATTCCAGGCTCGAGATCGACCATCCGGCCATAGACGGTCGCTGGCAGCTGCCAGACTTTCCCATCGATACGGCCACGGATCTGCTGATCCAAATAGAAACCGTAAATCGCCAGCAGCACAAAGACGATCAGCGCTAGCTTGATCAGCAAACCTAACAGCTTGCGTTTACGCGATTTTTTCACTTTCTTACGCGCCACGTCGTCCTCTCTGTCTTCATCATCATAATCATCATCTTCTTCGTAATCGTCATGATCGTCCGCGGTATCACGGAAATCATCGCGATAGTCATCGTCCTCGTCGTCATAACGGCGACGGCGATTAGGTACCGCTTTACGGGACGGTGGAGTGCCACCTTTTTTACCCTTACGTCCGATCGGCTCGCGATCGTCATCCCTAGACATTGTTCAGTTCTCCGGCAGTGGCGCCTAATCTGTTCCTCACCGCCGAAATGGGGAAGAGGAAACCTCCGAAATTAGCGCAGCATCATGGCTGCGCCGTAGGAATTTCTTACTGGTAGCGTTTCGTTCGACGCGTCGGCAGCGCATTTCCCGGATCGTCCGGCCATGCATGCTTTGGATAACGCCCTTTCATCTCTTTTTGCACTTCACGGTATGAGCCCTGCCAAAACGCGGCCAAATCACGGGTAATTTGCAGCGGGCGATGGGCTGGCGATAGCAACTCCAACACCAACGCCACTCGCCCTTCGGCGATTTTAGGGCTGTGCTGCTCACCAAAGACCTCTTGCAAGCGCACGGCTAACACCGGTGGTTTATCGCTAAAATACTGTAGCGGTAAACGCGATCCTGTCGGCACAGTGTAATGAGTCGGCAGCGCAGTATCTAGACGCTGTCGCATCGACCAATCCATTAAGCCCAACAGCGCATCGGTCAGATTGATATTCTGTAAACCGCGCAGATCGCGCACGCCGTCTAGCGCAGGCAATAGCCAGCTTTCTAGCGAATCCAGCAGACTATCATCATCTACCGTAGGCCAGTTAACTTCTGGTAACCACTGCGCTGCACACTGTAACCGTAAACGCAGCTGCTTGGCAGAGTCGCTCCAATTCAAAGCACTAATACCCTGATTGCGAACCCAATTTAGTAGCGCCAGCGACAGCTCCTCAGCCGATGGTTTAGCCAGCGGCTGTGCCTTAATCACTAAGCGCCCTAGCTGCTGGCGCTTCCATGCGCGTAGCGTACCTTTCGCTTCATCCCACTCCACGCTGGTTTGCTCGCTGATCAGATGCGGCAGGCGGGCGGCTAAAAGATCAATATCACAAGGCAACGCCAGCAAAATACGCGCTTCGCTGTTATTCACGCCCTGCAAAAGATTCGCCACAATCAACCACGGCGTCCGCGCCAGCGCGTCATCGGCTTCCATTGCCGCACCGAGACCATTCGCCAACAAATAACGCCCATCTTGCCCACGTAGATTAGCAATACGATCGGGAAAAGCATGAGCAAGCCAAAATGCAGTATCGTCGAGCGCGACGCGCCCCTTCCCGTTCCCCAAACGCTTAATCAGTTGATTGGCGCGGCGTTGCCAATGGCTCTGCGGATGATAAAGCGCATTGCGTAGATCGACGCCGCCGTTCCGCGGTGGCTCTTCAATGATAGCGGCCAGCAACGCCGCCGTCGCAAGCGCATCCTCACCGGCGCTTTGCGCGGCACAGAGCATTGCCGCCAATCGCGGATCGCTACCCGCATCGCCCATAGCGCGACCGGTTGGCGTTAAGCCGCCCTGTTCATTAATTGCCCCGAGCTGAAATAACAGCCGCTGCGCGGCAGAGATCGCCGCAGTCGGCGGCGTATCCAGCCATTTTAACTGAGAGACATCGTGACATCCCCACTGCAAAAGATTCAGCCACAGGCTGCTCAGATCGCTATGGAGAATTTCGGCTTCGCTATATTCTGCGGTACGTTCGGCCTGTTCTGCCGCCATTAGGTGCCAGCAGATCCCCGGTTCTAAGCGCCCCGCGCGCCCGGCGCGCTGCGTCATGGAGGCCTGACTGGCTCTTTGCGTAACCAGCTTCGTGAGCCCGCTACGCACATCGAATTGGCTGACACGCTCAAGCGTGCTGTCGATAACTAAACGAATGCCGTCGATGGTCAAACTCGTTTCCGCAATATTGGTGGCCAGCACCACTTTGCGCCGCCCTGACGGTGACGGATCAATCGCCTTCTGCTGCTCGGTCAGCGGCAACGCGCCATAAAGCGGACAAATATCGGTATTGGCATCCACGCGCTGTTCGAGCAGTTCGGCGGTACGCTTGATTTCTCCCACGCCGGGTAAAAACAGCAGCAGCGAGCCTGACTCTTGGCGTAACAAATTCAGCGCCGCATGAGAAGCGCTGTGATCCAGCCGTTCATGCGCAGACACCGGCATGTAACTGCGCACCACGGGGAAGCTGCGTCCTTCGGAACGGATCACCGGTGCATCGGGCAGTAAATGAGTCAAACGCGCGTCGTCCAGCGTGGCAGACATAATCAGCAAACGCAGATCGTCACGCAATCCTTCCTGCACATCCAACAACAGCGCCAAGGCTAAATCAGCCTGCAAGCTGCGCTCATGGAACTCATCGAGGATGACCAGCGATACGCCTGATAGCTCGGGATCCTGCTGAAGCATACGAGTCAAAATACCTTCGGTAACCACTTCCAGCCGCGTTTGCGCGCTAACTTTGGTTTCGGCACGCATGCGGTAGCCTACGGTTTGCCCCACAGTTTCACCCAGTTGTTGCGCTAAGCGATGAGCCACGCTGCGCGCTGCCAACCGGCGAGGCTCAAGCATGATGATTTTACCGTTCAGCCAATCAGCCTTAAGCAATTGCAACGGTAGCCAAGTTGACTTACCCGCACCGGTGGGTGCATTCAGTAGCACCTGAGCTGAAGATTGCAGCGCGGCCAATAATGATTCAAGAACCGCAGCAACAGGAAGTAAAGACACGAAGGCTCCAAACTAATTAGGATTAAATGCTTTAACATCGACTAGACGGCATTGTAGCATTCAGCGGTGAAACTAAGAGAAACCAGAAAGCATGTCTGATACCCGCCGCCTATTTTTTGCCTTACCAATACCGCCCAAAACCCAACGTGCGTTGGTGAAATGGCGCGCAGATCAGTTTTCTGCCGAAGCGGGGCGCCCTATCGCCGCCGCCAATCTGCACATCACTCTGGCATTTTTAGGTGACATCAGCGAACAGAAATCTCAGGCCCTGCAAAATATGGCTGCGCGGATCAAACAACCGGCTTTTAGCCTCGATCTCGACGACGCGGGCCATTGGCCGGGCGCGGGCGTTGTCTGGCTGGGCACCCGCCGAGCACCGCGGGGGCTGCTGCAATTGGCCGAGCTTTTACGCTCGCAGGCTGCGCGTAGCGGTTGTTATCAAAGCCCTTTACCTTTTCACCCCCATGTCACGCTGCTACGCGGGGCGACGAAAGCCGTAGCACTCCCGCCATCAGGGTTTCATTGGCCGATTGATTTTGAATATTTCACGCTCTACTCGTCCGAGTTCCGCCGTGGCCGAACCCGCTACGAGCAAATTGCCGCTTGGCCGCTCATTACGCCGAAAAAAACGTCGGAAAACACGGAGTACTGAATTTTCAGAATTATCTCGGCATATATATAGAAAGAAAAAAATATAGAGAGAACTTATGATTTTTTCCCCCTCGCTAAAATCAGCGCGCTTGCTTCAACGCTACAAACGTTTTTTAGCCGACGTTCGCCTTAATGATGGCACTGAAATGACGATGCACTGTGCCAATACCGGTGCGATGACAGGATGTGCAACGCCGGGGGATACGGTTTGGTATTCCACGTCAGACAACATTAAAAGAAAATATGCGCATTCTTGGGAGCTTACTCAGACTCAGCAAGATCACTGGATTTGTGTAAATACCATGCGTGCCAATACGTTAGTGCAAGAAGCCATCGAGGCTGGACGCATCAACGAATTATCTGGTTACACAAAACTACGCACCGAGGTGCGCTACGGTGAAGAAAATAGCCGTATCGACTTGTTATTACAGGCAGAAAATCAACCTGACTGCTATATTGAGGTGAAGTCTGTGACCCTGCTAGAACAGGATTGTGGTTACTTTCCCGATGCTGTTACGCTACGCGGGCAAAAGCACCTTCGGGAGCTGGCGCTGCAGGTACAAAACGGACAACGCGCAGTACTGTTTTTTGCCGTACTGCATACCGGTATTACGAAGGTTGCGCCAGCACAACATATTGACCCGCAATACGCGGAATTACTGGCGCAAGCCTGTGCGCTTGGCGTAGAAGTTATATGCTATGGTGCACAGATTAACGCGGAAGGAATGGAGCTAAACATCCCGTTGCCGTTTGGGTTGTCTTGAGCCCGCTATTTCGTCTTCTGTTGAAAAAAACGACAAAAAACGCAGAGCAGCTCGCCAAATACGCCGTCCTTCACACCATTGTCAAGCATTATGCAGGAATAATTGCCAACGTTAACGGCATCTGCTATTTATAGCGGCCTGATTTTTCCCCCATTTGGGGATCGCTAATGCGTGTTATGTAGGAGAAGCAACATGCAAGAAGGGCAAAACCGTAAACCGTCGTCCTTAAGCATTCTCGCCATCGCTGGGGTGGAGCCGTACCAAGAGAAGCCAGGCGAAGAGTACATGAATGAAGCCCAGCTGGGTCATTTCAAACTGATTCTTGAAGCGTGGCGTAACCAGCTCCGTGACGAAGTTGACCGCACTGTGTCCCATATGCAGGACGAGGCGTCGAACTTCCCGGACCCGGTAGACCGTGCGGCACAGGAAGAAGAATTCAGCTTAGAACTGCGCAACCGCGATCGTGAGCGCAAACTGATTAAAAAGATCGAAAAAACTCTGAAGAAAGTCGAAGACGACGATTTTGGCTTCTGTGAGTCTTGCGGTGTTGAGATCGGTATTCGTCGCTTAGAAGCGCGCCCAACGGCCGATCTCTGCATCGACTGTAAAACTCTGGCTGAAATCCGCGAAAAGCAGATGGCCGGTTAATCTGGGATATTAAGATCCTCCAACGCCCTAAACGGGCGTTGATAGTTTCACTAACCCAGCCTCACCACGGCGTTAATGCAGGAAGCCAACACCGTGGTGAATTCTTCCCGTACTGCGGCATGACGCCGACGTAACGAAATTCATCAAACCCATGCCATCACATCACTATATTGGCCGCTTTGCCCCTTCTCCATCCGGTGATTTACACTTTGGTTCACTTATCGCCGCTCTCGGTAGCTATTTACAAGCTCGCTCACAGCAAGGTCGTTGGCTCGTCCGCATCGAAGATATCGATCCGCCTCGCGAAGTTCCCGGAGCCGCCAGCCGTATTTTGCGTACGCTTGAGCACTATCAACTGCACTGGGATGGCAGCGTGCTGTATCAATCGCACCGCCACGATGCCTACCGCGCCGCACTCGACTCCCTGCGCCATGAGCACAAAGCCTATTTCTGCACCTGTACCCGCAGCCGTATTCATTCCCTCGGTGGATTTTATGATGGTCACTGCCGCGCTCTGCATCTGGGGCCTGAGCACGCCGCGCTGCGCTTACAGCAAACCGATCCGGTGTATGGATTTGAAGACGCGCTCCATGGCTGGCTAGCCGCCGACCGCGCCATGGCTGAGGAAGATTTTATTATTCACCGACGCGATGGCCTGTTTGCCTATAATCTGGCCGTGGTGGTAGACGATCATTTTCAGGGCATTACTGAAATTGTGCGCGGTGCCGATCTTATTGAGCCAACGGTGCGTCAGATGGCGCTGTATCAGCAATTGGGTTGGCAGGCCCCGCGCTATCTGCATTTACCTTTGGCGCTGAACCACGATGGAAACAAGCTGTCGAAGCAGAATCACGCCGAACCTATCCCAATGAGCGATCCTCGTCCTGTGCTCATTTCAGCGCTTAGCTTTTTGGGGCAGCCGGTCGTGAAGAGTTGGGAAGATTTAAGCACCGAAGCGCTGCTAGAATATGCAGTCGCTCATTGGGACGTACGACAAATCCCCAAAAACTCACGATTAATGCCGTGAATTTATCAGCGGCATTCTCAAAATGCCCTGCTTAGGCTATGATGACCCGCTATTTTTTCTGCATATACTCATCAGACCTCAAGTTGCTGGCATTAGCTAGGGCTTGAATGATTCAGAGCATACGACTAACAAGACACTATCGAGGTGCACCATTTTTACCCGAGTCGCCAACTTTTGCCGTAAGGTTTTAAGCCGAGAGGCGGAGAGCGCACAAGCGGAGGAGTCACGTTCAATGACGGTGATCCCGCGCGATCAACATAACATTTCGCGCCAACAAATCAGTGAGAACGCCCTCAAGGTTCTCTATCGCCTGAACAAATCAGGATACGAAGCGTATCTGGTTGGTGGTGGCGTGCGCGATCTGCTGCTCGGTAAACAGCCTAAAGATTTTGACATCACCACCAGTGCGACGCCGGAACAAGTGCGTAAACTGTTCCGTAATTGCCGTCTCGTTGGCCGCCGCTTCCGCTTGGCCCATGTGATGTTCGGCCCTGAAATTATCGAAGTTGCTACCTTCCGTGGCCACCATGAACACGCCGGTGATGGCAAAAATATCTCCCAGCAGGCTCAGAACGGCATGCTGCTGCGCGACAACGTCTATGGCAACATCGAAGAAGATGCCCAACGTCGCGATTTCACCATCAACAGCCTGTATTACAGTATTTCAGATTTCACGGTGCGTGATTACACCGGCGGCCTGCGTGATTTGCAGGAAGGCCGTATTCGCCTGATTGGCGATCCTGAAACGCGCTACCGCGAAGATCCTGTTCGCATGCTGCGTGCGGTGCGCTTTGCTGCCAAACTGGACATGACTATCTGTCCACAAACCGGCGAACCGATCCCACGTTTAGCTTCATTGCTGCATGAGATCCCATCGGCTCGTCTGTTTGAAGAGTCGCTGAAACTGCTGCAATCCGGCTATGGTTTTGCAACTTACACGCTGCTGTGCGAATACCAGTTGTTCCAACCGTTATTCCCAGTGATTGCGCGCCATTTCACGCCCAACGGCGATAGCCCGATGGAACGCATCATCAATCAGGTGCTGAAAAACACCGATCATCGTTTGCAAAACGATATGCGCGTGAATCCAGCATTCCTGTTTGCGGCCATGCTGTGGTATCCGCTGATTGAGCTGGCGCAGAAAATCAATGACGAGAGCGGTTTGACCTACTACGACGCCTTTGCATTGGCGATGAACGACATTTTGGATGAGCAATGCCGCACGCTGGCTATTCCAAAACGAATTACCGCATTAGTGCGTGATATTTGGTCATTGCAATTGCGCTTATCCCGCCGTCAGGGCAAACGCGCGCATAAACTGATGGAACAACCGAAGTTCCGCGCGGCCTTTGATCTGCTGGCGTTGCGCGCTCAGGCAGAGAATAACCATGAGCTGCAGCGTTTGACACAGTGGTGGGACGAGTTCCAGAAAGCGCCTCTGACACGTCAGAAAAGCATGGCGAATGAGCTGGGCGATGATGGTGTTCGCCGCCGTCCGCGTCGCCCACGTCGTCGCGCACCGCGCCGTGAAGGCAGCAGCGAATGACACGCGTCTATATAGCCTTAGGCAGCAATTTGGCTAATCCTCTGCATCAGGTTCAGTCGGCGCTTAACGCGCTGGCCGAACTGCCGCAGACGACGCTGATTGCAACCTCATCGCTATATCGCACACCGCCGCTCGGGCCTCAGGATCAGCCTGATTACCTGAATGCGGTGGTGGCTTTAGACACGGATTTATCCGCTGAAAATCTGCTAGACCATACGCAAAAAATCGAGCTGGAGCACGGTCGCGTTCGTAAAGATGAACGCTGGGGCCCACGCACGTTGGATCTCGATATTTTGCTGTTCGGCGATGAAATAATAAACACCGAACGCTTAACCGTGCCGCATTACGACATGAAAAATCGTCAATTCATGCTATATCCACTCGCTGAAATTGCCCCCGAATTGCGTTTTCCTAGCGGTGAAAGCCTGCAAACTGTCATCGCACAACTGAGCGCTGAGCCACTCACGCGGTGGTAACGTATGCCGTTATATCAATGAAATAACTATAAATAATTACTCTCTGATATATATCCTTTCCTTACTACTTTGCTTAATTCCCTTTCTATTTCCATCAGTTACTGATGTTTTCCCCCTAATACCTTTCCCGAGCAATAGGCCGATAAAGCGCTATCCCTAGGGCATAACATCTCTTAGAATGCGCTTTTGTTTCAGTCTGAATGAAGCCGTCAGGGGACACCATGAAGCCGACCAGCATCACCCATCTGTTACAGTTAAAACAACAAAAAACAAAATTCGCCACCATCACCGCTTACGATGCCAGCTTCGCCAAGCTGTTTGAAGATCAGGGCATCCGCGTCATGTTAGTGGGTGATTCACTCGGAATGACGTTACAAGGGCACGACTCCACGCTGCCTGTCACCATTGAAGATATCGCCTACCATACGCGCGCCGTGCGTCATGGTGCGCCACACTGTCTTTTACTCGCCGATTTGCCTTTCATGACCTATGCCACGCCGGAACAAGCCTGCATAAATTCAGCTACGCTGATGCGAGCCGGAGCCAATATGGTCAAGCTGGAAGGCGGTAGCTGGCTCGTTGAAACAGTGCAAATGCTAACCGAGCGCGCGGTGCCGGTTTGTGCACACCTTGGCTTAACGCCACAGTCTGTGAATATTTTTGGCGGCTATAAGGTTCAGGGGCGCGACAAAGACGGTGCCGACAAGCTGCTCGAAGATGCGCTGGCATTAGAATCCGCCGGTGCTCAGCTGTTAGTTTTAGAATGTGTGCCTGCGGCGCTGGCAAAAACCATCACCGAAGCGCTGCGTATTCCGGTTATCGGTATTGGCGCGGGTAAAGACACCGACGGCCAGATTTTGGTCATGCACGATGCCTTGGGGATTACCGGCGGACATACGCCTAAGTTTGCCAAGAACTTCTTAGCGGGCCAAAGTGATATTCGCGCAGCCATTCGTCTATACATTGAAGAGGTTGAACAGGGTTTGTATCCGGCTGCGGAGCATACTTTCAACTAATCGGTCAGTCCGTGTCTAGCCTCTCGTCAAAGGGAGGTTAGCGTGGCTCATAAGTTTGGAGAACCACTGTGTTAATCATTGAAACAATCCCTTTGCTACGTCGTGAAATCCGCCGTTGGCGTCAAGAAGGCAAGCGCGTTGCGCTGGTGCCGACGATGGGAAATCTGCACGAAGGTCATCTCACGCTGGTTGAAGAAGCGAAAGCGCGGGCTGATATCGTCGTCGTTAGCGTATTTGTGAATCCGATGCAGTTTGATCGCCCTGACGACCTCGCTCGCTATCCGCGTACGTTGCAGGAAGATTGTGAAAAATTAACGCGCCTAGGCGTGGATTTGGTCTTCGCTCCGTCTGAAAAAGAAATCTATCCGAAAGGCTTAGAACAGCAGACCTACATCGATGTACCGTCACTCTCTACCATGCTGGAAGGCGCAAGCCGTCCGGGACATTTTCGCGGCGTCTCGACCATCGTGAGCAAACTGTTCAATCTCATCCAGCCAGACATTGCCTGTTTCGGTGAGAAAGATTTTCAGCAGTTGGCGCTGATCCGCAAAATGGTTGCCGACCTCAGTTTTGATATTGATATCGTGGGCGTGCCTATCGTTCGCGGTCAGGATGGGCTGGCGCTGAGCTCACGTAATGGCTATCTCACGCCTGATGAACGTCGCTTAGCCCCTCGCCTATATAACATCATGAGCCATTTAGCGACTCAGTTGGAAAACGGCGAACGCAACATCGACGAGCTGTTAGAACAGACCGCAGGTCGCTTGCGGGAAGCCGGTTTACAGCCTGACGAACTGTTCGTTCGCGATGCTGACACTCTGCTAGACGTGAATGTGGATACACAAACCGCGGTGATTTTGGTGTCTGCATGGTTAGGTAAAGCGCGTCTGATTGATAACATGCGCGTGCCATTCAACGCAGAAAGCTAATTGTTTTGCATACAGTGGTAAACTTATTTATTAAAATATAGTAGACCGCTTAATCGGTAACAAAGAGAACTGCCGCCTCTGATTTCAGGGATGGCCGCCATCAATAGATGTTAATGAAGGTATTGTTATGGTACGCACTATGTTGCAAGGCAAGCTGCACCGCGTCAAAGTGACTCAGGCAGATTTGCACTACGAAGGTTCCTGCGCCATCGATCAGGATTTTTTAGACGCCGCGGGGATCCTGCAATATGAAGCTATCGATATCTACAACGTAGATAACGGTCAGCGCTTCTCGACCTACGCGATTGCCGCCGAACGCGGTTCAAAAATTATTTCCGTCAACGGTGCTGCGGCTCGCTGTGCATGCGTCGGCGATACTATGATTATCTGCTCTTACGTACAGATGTCTGATGAACAGGCTCGCTCACACAATCCTAAAGTTGCCTATTTTGAAGGTGATAATGTGATGAAGCGCTTGGCTAAAGCCGTTCCTGTGCAGGTGGCGTAATTATTTAGTTTCCCCGCTCTCATTGACCCCACCCTAACCCTCCCCTTCGCAGGGGAGGGAACCGTTCGGAGCTGTTTAAACGAATCTCGTGCGGCTCCTCCCCCTGCCAAGGGGGAGGTTGGGAGGGGGTTGCTGCAATAACGAATACCCAACCCTAACCCTCCCCTCCGCAGGGGAGGGAACCGTTCGGCGATGTTTAAACGAATCTCGAGCGGCTCCTCCCCCTGCCAAGGGGGAGGTTGGGAGGGGGCTTTCACAACAGCAAAATATTATTTCACCGCCGCCGCTGGCACCTTAACCACACCAGCATCCGGCTTTTCTGGCACCGGCTGTGGCTTGTTAGCAATGAGTGACGCCATGCTTTGCACCGAATCCGTACGCAGCACATATAAACGCTTCAACGCGAACGGGTTGTCACCCATTCGAACCCTTCCTTTCACCGTCGTCACCGCTAGATGAAATCCTGCATCACGCGCCGCGTCCATCGCCTTTTGGTTATAGCCTCCGAAGGGATACGACAAATATTGAACATGCGGATTAAACTGCGAAAGCGCCCTTCTCGAATGTTGGAAATCAAACAAAATATTATGATAAGAACGGCTGAATAAAATTGGCTGTTTGTTTGCACTCACGCGATGTAAAAAGTGCGTATGCGACTGGATATCAAATACATCCTGCATCTCACGCAGTTCTGAAATGCTCGTAAACTGTAACCCGTTAGGGTTCCAAGCCTGCGGATGACGTTTGATGCGCGAAGAGATAATAAACGCCGTCGCGCGTTGCCCATTCTGTTTGAGCACCGGATACGCATAGCGATAGACCGATTTGAGTCCATCATCAAACGTCAGCACCACCGCTTTGGCAGGTAAGTTCATGGTGCCGTTTAAGTAGCCTTCCAACTGATACATAGAGAGCGTGGTATAGCCCGCCTGTTTCAAATAGGCCATTTGGTTGCTAAATGCCACGTCAGACGTTGTGGTCGACGTATGGCGAAAACGCTTATTCTCTTCATTTTTCAGGATATGATGGTAAGTCAGCACCGCAATGCCGTTATCCAGCTCCGCGTCCAGTTCGCTCACATAGCCAAGACGATCGCCTAAGTTGATTTCATACCATGTCTGGTTAAGGCGATCCTTTTGTTTATTCAGGATCGGATAACGCAGGTTTTCCTCCAGCGTGGCGACTGGCGTACTTTGATTATCAGCTTGGCTATACACGGTCACCGAGCGACTGGTGACAAGATTTTGAAAACTTTTCTTGCGCAGATCGCCCAAGTTATCACGCGGCGCTTCAGGGTTTTTACGCTCGCTCAGATCTTCACGCGCGATAAAGCCAGTGCCGTTGCCAAAGCGAAACTCGTAATACTCAGCATCGGCCTGAAAGACGTTCAGCACCTGTCCCTGCTTAATTTGCCCAACGGGGATCACATGCTCTCCCACCAGCGAATAAATTTCACTATCACGCTCGGCTTGCATGTATTGATATTGCTGCCAGCTATCGGGCAACAAGTCTGCAAGGGCCGTTTGCGGTATAAAAATAACATAGAGAGAAAACAGCAATCCGGCTGTTATTGATTGAAATAGCTTCATTTTTATATTTAGAAAAGTCAGGTGCCATCAGGCATAGAAATCATTCAGGAACAACAGAATAGCATGGGTGATGGGTTAGGTGCATGGTTAAAAGAGGAACAGGAAATGGTGGTGTAAACTTATGAGGCTCCCCCTCCCAGCCTCCCCCTTCGCAGGGGGAGGAGCCGCTCGAGATCCGTATAAACGTCACTGCACGGTTTCCTCCCCTGCGAAGGGGAGGGTTAGGGTGGGAGCAATCCCCCACTAAAGCTTCCCTTCACTCCCACAGATTCTAATCTTCTCCTCAACCACTTCGCGCATGGCCTGTTTACCCGGCGTGATATATTTGCGCGGATCGTTCGCGTCAGGATGTTCGGTAAAGTAGCTTTTTACCGCATCCGCAAACGCGATTTTCAGATCGGTGGCAACGTTCACTTTGCAGATCCCAAGCCCTATCGCTTCACGTACCATATGTTCTGGAATACCCGATGCGCCGTGCAGCACCAGCGGTATATCAACGGCCTTGCGCACTTCGGCCAAACGAGCAAAATCCAAATGCGGTTCGCCATGGTACAAGCCGTGCGCCGAGCCGATGGCCACAGCGAGGGAATCAATGCCAGTGCGCTGAACAAACTCACGTGCTGCGGCAGGATCGGTAAAGAAGCTGTCTGCGCTGTCAACGTTTAGGTCATCTTCTTGCCCGCCTAACCGCCCCAGTTCAGCTTCCACGCTCACGTCATAACGCTGACATAGACGCACCACTTCAGCCACCGTGCGAATATTCTCTTCAAACGCAAAGTGCGAACCATCAATCATGACCGAGCGTACGCCGGCGGCCACTTTGGCACGGATATCGTCCAGTTTTTCGTGGTGATCCAAATGCAACGCTAGCGGTAAATCATGTAGGTGCGCAGCTTCTTGGCAAATAGATACCAAATAATCAGTACCGGCGTAGGTAAATGTGCCCGGAGTACCGGCTAAAATCACCGGCGATCTCAGCGCGGCCGCGGTTTCCACCACCACTTGTACAGTTTCTAAATTATGAACGTTGAATGCGGGTACGGCGTAACCTTCGCGCTGAGCCTTTTTGAGCATTTCCCGGTTTGAAATCAGGTACATAAAATGGGCTCCTTAAATACCGTCTAAGCTGACGGAATCATTTTGTTGTTGATTACACTTTTGTTCTTCGTGCCACAGGCTGGTCACACCACGCCGCCCGCACTCCAGCGCCATATCGCGAAACGACTGAGGGTTCATCCCTTCTCGCTCTAGCATCATCTCTGCCGCAAGCTGCATATTGGTGCCGGTAATCACTTGATAATCTGCATGTTGCTTAGCAATTATCGCTGCCTGCCGAAACGGCGAGCCACCCAGTAAATCGCTCAGGATCACCACGCCTTCCCCGCTATCACAGGCCGCACAGGCTTGCTCTAACATCACCATCAGCTCAGTAGTGCTCACGCCTTCAGGAAAATCCACCGCACGGCATTGCGACTGCTCACCAACCACCTGTTCCACGCCCTGCAACAGTCCGCTGGCAAAGCGGCCATGTCCGGTAATCACTAGACCTAACATCGCGCCTCCTTAAAGGAATCCAATAAACTTGCCAACCACGCCAAACAACACCGTTAAACCGATCAGTTTCACCGGTGAAAAACCGCGTTTCATTAGCCAAAACACCAGCAGCGTGAAGCACAGCGGCAAAAGATTGGGCATCAGCTTATCCAGTACGTCTTTCTGGAGCGCGACGCTGGCTTTACCCGCATGCATCACTAACGGCGTTGAGAGATGAACGTACGACGCCACCAGCGCCCCGATCACCGTCATCCCGACAATTGACGCCGCATGAGATATCTTTTTGGTGTGAGTTTTTAGCAGCGCCAACGCGCTGGTGCCTGCATGGTAGCCGTAATGCGCCAGCCCGAAACGCAGGCCAAAATGCACAACGTTGAACATCAGCAGGAAGACAATCGGCCCAAACAGGCTGCCCTGAAGCGCTAACGAAGCACCGATACCGGCGCAGATTGGCAGCAGGGTGAGCCAAAACAGTGCATCACCAATGCCGCCCAACGGCCCCATCAGCGCCACTTTGACCGCACGGATGGTGGATACCTTTTCTTTGCTGCCTTCCATTGCCAGCACCAGGCCGGAAAGGAATGTCACATCGAAGGGATGCACATTGATAAACTCCATGTGCATTTTCATCGAGTTCGCCAGATCCTGAGGGTTCTTATGAATCTTGCGCAGGCCAGGGATCAGGGTATACAGCCAGCCGCCCGCCTGCATACGTTCATAGTTGAACGAGGCTTGTAACAGCAGAGAACGCCATGCCATGCGATTTAGGTCTTGCTTGGTCAAGGCTTCCGCTGGCGTGCTGTCGATATAGTCGTCTTGCTCAACTTGGCTAGTCGCCAAGGCCTGCGCCATACGCTGCTCGGCTTTGGCCGCCATCACAGCTTCGTTGTCATTAAATCCCATCTTCCATCTCCTGAGCATGAGTCGAAGAAGAAGGCGCGTTAGTATCGCCATCCTGTTCGTTGCGGGAACGGTTAAAGAAGTCGATCAACGCGATGGCGAATGCGCCCAAAGCAACGGCGATAATCGGCATATTGAGAAAGGTCACGGAAATAAAACCAAGGATGAAATAAGCCACATAGGTCTTTTTCATCATGATTTTCATCAGCAGTGAGAAACCGATGGCGGGCATCATTCCGCCTGCAACGGCCAGACCATCCAGCAGCCACGTTGGCGCTTTCTGCACCATCGCACTGGCGGCGTCGGCACCGAAGTAAACCGGTAAGAAGGCCACAATGAAGTAGAAGCAGAATAGAATAGCTATGCCGAGATAGTTCACGCGCTCAATGCCGCGCCAGTTGAGCTCTTGTACCATTTTGTCGCACTTGTGCATCATCGGGGAAAACGCCGTGAACAGCAGCGTGATACAGCCCTGCACCGCGATAGCAAAAGGCACCGCAATGCCTATCGCTACTTTGGGGTCGGCATGGGTCAGAATGGCAAACGCGGTACCAATGACTCCGCCAATCACCACGTTTGGCGGCTGAGCCCCCGCCAGCGGCACCATTCCCATCCAAACCAGCTCTAATGAACCACCGACCAGCAGGCCGGTTTGCACATCGCCTAAAATCAGCCCGACCAGCGGGCCAATCACTACCGGACGATGGAAATGGGTGAGACCATCGAACAGGTCTACCCCCGCCAGTCCGGCTAATAAGCCAATCAATAACGCATCTGTAAACATGGTTTACTCCGGTTATGCTAAGAGTTTGGCAATGGATTCACCGGACTCATCCGGCACGCGCCGAACTTCACAGGTGATACCCAGTCTCTCCAGTTCGCGAAACGCCGCCGTATCGCTGTCATTCACGGATACGGTTTTGTGGATCTGCCGTTTTCCCTCGGCAAAGTGCATATTGCCAACGTTGACGAAGTTGATTGGCACTCCGCCTTTCACCAACGTGAGGACATCCTGTGGGGTTTTGCATACGATGAAAATTTTCTGCCGATCGGCCGCTTTATGAATCACGTCGATGGTTTTCTCCAGCGTGAAATAGCGGGTTTGAACGCCTTCCGCCACCACCATATCCATCAGGTTTTGCTGTACCGGATCGGCTGCTGCGGCGTCATTGGCAACCAAAACCAAATTAGCCCCTAGCGTATTTGTCCACGTCACACCTACCTGTCCGTGAACTAATCGGTTATCAATGCGGGTCATTAAAATATTCGGGGTCGACATGCTCCACTCCTGACTTGTTATTTTGCTAAATGAGTGTTGATGGAACGAACTGCGGTAAACGGATAGATTTCCACCCCTTTCACCACGCGGTTGACTTCCCCTGTCGGGCACGGATTATCTGGCGTCATGCCCAGTGCCAAAGACGTTTCAAACGCCAACATCTGCAAATACATCAGATAAGGAAATAGCAGCCAGATATCATCCAGATCGCTATCGAGTACGGTATGGAAATCTCCCGGCGTACCGCTCAGCGCTACGATCTGCTTAGCCAGATCGTCATGGCGCAGTTCACGCAGTAAATCAGCGTCGTAGCGGTGGCAATAAGCCTCGGAAGACATCATCAGCAGCACCAGCGTGTCGCCATCCACCATGAATTTCGGCCCATGGCGCACGCCCATTGATGAGTCATAGCGCGTGGCAATCCGTCCGGCGGTGAGTTCGAGCATCTTCAGCGCGGCTTCCTCGGCGATACCGGTAAAACAGCGTCCGCCTAAGACCATCGCGCGCTTAAATCCGCTGTTCGCCAGCGCTTTTACCTGCTGTTGCCAATGCTGTTGTTCACGACTGCACAGCGCGGTCATCTGTTGTAACGACGGTGCGCTCTGCGCTAGCGTTAACGGTCCTAGCAGCAGAACGGTAGCCAGCGTCATGCAGCTAAAGCTGGAGGTCATGGCAAAACTTTGATCGTGCGAACCCTGCGGCATAATCAGCGAGCAGACATTGCGTCGCCCTTCTGCGTAGCGCGCCAGTGCCCCATCGGGGTTGCAGGTCAGCATTAAATGGTGGCAATGCGGCAATATCTGATCGGCTAAGCGCACGGCCGCGACGCTTTCAGGGCTATTGCCTGAGCGTCCGTAGGACACCAGCAACGTAGGCCGCTCAGGGTCCAGATATTGCAGCGGCGAAGGCACAATATCGGTGGTGCCATAGGCCACTACGTCCAAACCACATTGCTCGCGCAGCCAAGGAGCCAGCGCACGTCCCACAAACGCCGACGAGCCCGCGCCGCATAACACAATTTGCAGAGTAGGATCGGCCAATAGCGGCTGCAAAAACGGCTTCCAATATCCCTGACTCTCGCTCAACTCATCGTGTAGCTGTCGCCACAGGCGTGGCTGCTGATCGATTTCACGCGCGGTATGTAGCGCATGGTGCTCATGCAGCCATGCTTCAGAATAGGAAAACAGCTCACTCATACTAAGGCTCCTTGCGCCTGAGATTGGATAGTTTCAGCCTTGGGTTCGCAGGCTTCGGCGTAGCTCAAAAGTACACGCTGTATTTTGTCTAGAACCCACTGCTGTGGATCTTGACCCAGCGTTCCGGCGTTCAACGCCTGTGCCTGTTCGGGGAGATACTGGCTGAGCAGCGCCATCGGAACCGGATGACTGCGCAGATTATTCATCAGTAAATCAACGGCCTGTTGTACCTGAGGATGAGGCCAGTAGTAGCGAACGCGGTCGCTGAGGCTGTATTGGCGATCGATAAATTGTTGGTGTGGAGAACCGTGGTAATAGCGATTCCACTGCTGCGGCTGCTCGCGCATCACTTGCTCCAGCGTGTCACGTAGATGTGCCGCTTTAAGCTCACCGTTCCATTCACGATCGATACGATCGAGAGCAAACAGTGCTTCACGTAACGCAAAGGTTAAGGCTGGGCCAACTTTTAAGATCGCAAAGTGATCGCGCACCAGCTCGCGATAGGCATGCGGCGTTTGGTAGTCGGTGGAATGAGCTTCATAAATCATATGCGGCTGGCTTTCGATAAACTGGCTCAACGCCTGTGCTTTTTCCGGCTGGTAATGCACCACGCTGTGGTGATCAAACTCGACGCCCGGCTGTACGACTAGCGCAATCACTCTTTCCCACACGCTGTCCAATCCAGCCTTGCACCATGCCTTTTGGTGGATATCCAGCGTCGCCGCCGCGGCCTGCGGCGTGGTGACCTGCATGCCGTCCATATCTTCTTGAGCACCACCGGGAACCGGAACTTCGGTACCAATCACATACACCGGACGTTCACCGCCCGCCTGCTGCCACGCTTTCTCTGCCACCGTACAAAGACGAGCCGCTCGTGCGGCAACTTCCATATCCCCCAAAGGAACAGGATCGCCGAGGCATGACATAGAACAATCGAGATGGATCTTGCGAAAACCGGCGCTCACGTAATCATGGATCAGCGTTTCCGCGAGCTGCATGGCTTCATCAGCGCTGCGCTCCTGCCAAGCATTGGGCCCGAGATGATCGCCGCCTAACCACACCCGTTCGCGCGATAACCCAACGCGGTCGGCCTGTGCCCAAACCGCATCACGGAACTGCGCGGGAGTCATACCGGTATAGCCACCAAACTGGTTAACCTGATTTGAGGTTGCTTCAATCAAGACCGCGCTGTGGCGGGCTTTCGCCAGCAGTAAGGCACTTTCTAATACCCACGGATGCGCGGAACAGACCGAATAGATCCCCACCGCCTCGCCCGATTTGTGGCGACGGATAAGCTGTAATAAAGGCTGCATGATGTCTCCATGCAGGCATATTTAATCGATCAAGAATGTCGATCAGTCGTCGGCAATAATCACTTCTACGCCGAGTTCTGTTAATGCCCGCTTGTAGTTGTCGGGGATCCGGCTATCTGTGATCAGCCGGTGGATCTGACCGGCCTCACGGATCATGCAGAAGCTTTTGCGGCCAAATTTGCTGGAGTCCACCACGGCGATAATTTCATGTGCCACCTCGCACATCACGCGGTTGAGGTGAGCTTCGCCGGTATGTGGCGTGGTTATTCCTGCTTCCAGGTCAAACCCATCGACGCCCAGAAATAAGGTATCAAAGCGATGTTGACGCAATTGCTGTTCTGCAGCCGGACCATAGAGCGAATAGGAGTTCTGACGAACGCTTCCGCCCAGCACCATCACTTCAATCCGTTCAAACCCCGCCAGTTCATAGGCGATGTTCAGCGCGTTGGTCATGACAACCAGATCGCGTCGCCCCTTGAGGTGCGGCGTAATCTGCGTTGTGGTCGATCCAGAATCTAAAATCAGCGTATCGCCGTCTTTCACGTACTCCGCCGCTTTGGCAGCGATACGCGATTTAACGTCGCGATTCATGCGCCCTTTGTCTTGCAAAGGCCGATCAAACGCGAATTGCTGATTAAGCATGGCGCCGCCGTAAGAGCGCAGCGCACAGCCTTTTTGTTCCAGATAACGCAGGTCGTTACGGATGGTGACGCTCGATACCCCAAACCGCGCGCTAAGAGGTTCAACGCGCACGCTGCCCTCGTGGCACAACAGGTCAATAATCTGTTCGCGGCGTTTTACGGTATCTAACGTCATATCCATGACTCCTTGGAGTGTGGTGTTTGAATCAAGAAGCTTTCGCTCTCTTTCGAATGCATTACAGCAAAGGCAGTGAAGTGAAATTGTGATCGCGGTTACAGCCTACTTTTTGGGCAAAATAGGCCAAAAAACCTTTCGATGTAAAATACAGTGAAAGCCAGACAACGAAACAACGAAGGGGGAAATTTGTGAGTTGAATAGCTCTCTAGCGCTTCTCACAGAGAAAATACCCGTTAAAAAACGAAAGCAGGTTCTTTTGAAGTGAAGGGTTAAGATTTTATTTAGCGAAGTGACAGTGATCACATTTTAAAAAGTTAGCAATAAATCTGACGCGACTTTGCTGTCTGATTTTAGCTATGGATATGGTGGCTGTTAGGCAGGTAATACCGAAATACAGATGGCAGTTTTAACGCGGCGAGAAATAAAAAAACCGCTACAACGGCAGAAGCGTGAGCGGTTTTTTTAACGCCGTTAGAATTAGCCTTTACGCACGCGTGCAGCTAAACCTTTCAGGAAGTAACGCAGCAGTTGGTCACCACATTCACGATAATGTTTGTGGCCGTCGGCGCGGAAAATAGCGCTCAGCTCGGATTCGGTAATCGCGAAATCCTGAGATTTTAAGATCTCAATAATATCCACGGATTTCAGCTCAAATGCCACGCGCAGCTTTTTCAGAATAATGTTGTTGGTGATACGGCGTTCAACTTTTGGCGCAGGATACTTTTCGTCTTTGCCACGTTTGAAGAAGATCAGGCCATTCAGGAAATATCCCATTACGACGTCAGGGCAAACCTTAAAACCTTCTTCGCCTTCTTTGG
This sequence comes from Hafnia sp. CBA7124, assembly GCF_002355555.1. Classification (NCBI taxonomy): domain Bacteria; kingdom Pseudomonadati; phylum Pseudomonadota; class Gammaproteobacteria; order Enterobacterales; family Hafniaceae; genus Hafnia; species Hafnia sp. CBA7124. The sequence continues at coordinate 3,585,392 of NZ_AP017469.1, forward strand.
TTACGAAGCTCGCCATTTCTTCCAGCGTCACCTTGGTGTCGGCCAGAGCTAAGATGCTGATCATTTTCTCATTATTCAGATTCAGCATGTAGCGAACGCTGCGTAAAACATCATTATTCATCATTACCGGGTACATCCTCTCGATTTTAGTTCGCAAAAAGCGTCAGGGCGCATTATAGAGATATTCTGTGCTTCACGTTGAAGAAATCGTCATCCGTTTGCATTGAAGGCTCTATTCCCACGCTTTTGGCTTCTAATTCTCGATGTTACAGGCCTCCGAACTACGCACCATTACCGGTGGATGGCGGTTTTGTTCGTGCCACAAACTGGTCGCTTGCCCACGTGTTAGCTCTAACGCATGGTCGCGGAACTCAGAAGCGGTGAGTATCCCACGCTGAGGGAACAGCTGAATCATCGCACCTAAGCTAATTCCCACCACCACTTCGCATTTAGAATGCTTATGGCTCATCAACGCTGCGCTGCGAAATGGCGCCGCGCCTAAAATATCGGTAATAAAGACGACACCATCACCGCTGTCTGCGGCGTGCAGCGCATCGCACATCATTCGGCTAAGCATATTGGTGCTCAGCCAATCAGTGTATTCCACGCTGATACATTGCTCTGGCAGCGCCCCCAGCAAATGCTTGAGTGATTTTAGCGTACCACTGGCAAAGCCAGTATGTCCTGCTAATACAATCCCTAACATGCGCGTTCTCCCCTTGCTGCTTGATACGGCATCCTGCCGTTCGTCGCCATAATAAATAATAAAATCTGCTGCTGGCTTTTAGGAGCAGACTCTCAGATTAGTCTCATAAGTATTAGGGTTTATCAGGAAATGACGTTCACCGCAGCAAACATAATCAATGACGATGCAGGAGTGTGAGATAAGGCAGAAATGATGCTATTTAAAACAAAAAAGCCCCCGTTTTCACGGAGGCTTGGGGCGATTAGGAACGCAGACCGCGCCCACGCTCAATGAGGTACCACGCCAACAGGTAGAACACCACGATAAATGCCAGCAATACCACGAAGGTAAAGATAAGCGGCACATCGTTAATGCCTAGGAACCCAAAGCGGAAGCCGCTGATCATATAGACGATAGGATTCAGCTTAGATATCGCCTGCCAGACAGGAGGCAGCAGGGTCAGCGAATAGAATACGCCGCCCAGATAGGTCAATGGCGTCAGCACAAAAGTTGGCACCAGGCTGATATCGTCAAAGGTTTTAGCGAATACGGCGTTCAGCAGCCCGCCTAGCGAGAACAGAATCGCGGTACACAGCAGCGTTGCAGCGACAACGCCCCAGCTGTGAACATGGAATGGTACGAAGAATAATGAAACCAGCGTCACCAGAATCCCTACGCAGACGCCACGCGCCACACCGCCGCCGACGAAACCGGCGATGATCACGTGCGTTGGCACTGGCGCAACCAGAAGCTCTTCAATGTTGCGCTGAAACTTCGCGCTGAAAAACGACGACGCCACGTTGGCATAGGAGTTCGTAATCACCGACATCATGATAAGACCCGGCACGATAAACTGCATGTAATCAAAACCATGCATTTCGCCGATGCGAGAACCGATCAGATTGCCGAAAATGATGAAGTACAGCGTCATGGTGATAACCGGCGGCACCAACGTTTGGATCCAAATTCGGGCAAAACGATGAACTTCTTTGGTCCAGATACTTTTCAGCGCGACCCAATAGAGTGCGTTCATGCCTTTTTCTCCGTATTCACACGCGGTTTTTCATCATGGTCGTGGACTAAGGTCACGAACAGCTCTTCCAAACGGTTAGCTTTGTTACGCATGCTCAATACCTGAATTCCCTGTGCGCTTAGCTGGCTGAATACGCCATTCAAACCTTGCTCACGCAGCACTTCAACCTCCAGCGTTGAGGTATCACGCAGGTGGTGCTTATAACCATCAAGCTTCGGTAGTGGGCTTTTCGCCGCCAAATCCAAAATGAAGGTTTCAGATTTCAGCTTTGAAAGCAGCTCTTTCATCGAGGTGTTTTCGACCAGCTCACCGTTCTGGATAATGCCGATGTTGCGGCACAGCATCTCAGCTTCTTCCAGATAGTGCGTGGTCAGAATAATGGTGGTTCCTTGAGCATTAAGCTCTTTCAAGAATCCCCACATTGAACGACGCAGTTCAATATCGACACCCGCGGTCGGTTCATCAAGAATCAGTAGTTTTGGCTCATGCATCAGCGCACGGGCGATCATCAAACGGCGTTTCATGCCGCCAGAAAGCATACGAGCCCGCTCGTCACGTTTTCCCCAAAGATCCAACTGCTTGAGGTATTTCTCCGCACGAACCAAGGCTTCTGAGTGCGTGACGCCGTAATAGCCTGCCTGATGAACAACTATCTGCATCACCGTTTCAAACGGGTTGAAGTTGAACTCCTGCGGCACCAAACCCAACTGGCGTTTAGCGTTAACGATGTCACGGTCGATGTCATAACCGAACACGTTGACCTTACCGGAGGATTTATTCACCAAGGAGCTAATAATGCCGATGGTGGTCGATTTCCCTGCGCCATTTGGCCCAAGCAGGGCATAGAAATCGCCAGCCTCAACCTGTAAATCAATACCGCGCAGCGCCTGCACGCCACCCGCATACGTTTTGGTGAGCTGGGAAAGTTCCAGTGCGTTTGTCATTATGATTAGCGTACCTTTGCGCCTGAGCTATCAGGCTTTTTTTGGAACGGTTCCCAAACAGTAATAAGCAGAAACCGTCAATAATCGGGATGTGAACGTTGACCGAAGAGTGTCTATTTTACATAGCCATAACAGTATTAGCTACCGTATTTACGGCTTATAGGCACCTGATGCTAATATACTTTTTGAGGAACATTTGCATAACTTAATGTTAACGGATGGTAATTTTTTCAAGGAATAACGCCGTTATTTTCTATGCCATTTTTTGCTGAAGGCACTGTTCCGATTTCAAAACTGTGACGATTAGCCTATATTAACCATCGCAAACCGCATGTTACAGACGATTAACCTCAATGAAAGAAATCGAAAAACTTATTGCGAATAACCATGCATGGTCGGATACCGTGAGCCAAGAAGACCCAGAATTTTTTGGTCGTCTTGCTCAATCACAACGTCCGCGCTTTCTATGGATTGGTTGTTCTGATAGCCGTGTACCGGCTGAACAGTTAACAGGGCTGGAAGCTGGCGAACTCTTTGTTCACCGTAATGTTGCCAATCTGGTTATCCATACCGATTTGAATTGCCTGTCGGTTGTTCAATATGCCGTCGACGTATTACAGGTTGAGCATATTATTATCTGTGGCCACTTGGGCTGCGGCGGGATTGAGGCTGCGGTCGAAAATCCTGAGCTTGGGCTGATCAACAACTGGCTGCTGCACATTCGCGACCTATGGTACAAACACAGCTCGCTGCTGGGTGAACTTCCGCCAGAAAAACGCTTGGATACCCTGTGCGAACTGAACGTGGTTGAGCAGGTCTATAACCTCGGTCATTCCACCATCATGCAATCAGCATGGAAACGTGGACAAAAAGTGATGATCCACGGATGGGTTTATGGTCTGAAAGATGGCCGCCTGCGCGATCTGGATATCACGACCACGAGCCGTGAAACCCTCGAACTGCGTTATCGCAACGCCATGTCTACCCTGCTGCAACAAGGCTAATTAGACACTTGCGTGACAACACAACCGCTGACGTTCTTAATGTGATAACAGCGGTTGTGTTTCCTTTCCAATAAACGCTGTCGTCATCTCTAGCGCAACGCTAATGATGATGCCAAACGAAAAAACAACGCATTAACCCCTTCTAATAATGCCAGCTCAACGAGCTTTTCGCGTTGCAGCAACGGTATTTTTCCACACACATCGTCCCATAGCTGTGTCCCAATGCTTTCATCATTCGACTTGAGTCGATAAAACGCCCTCGTCTCGTTTACCTGATGTAAATGCAGCACCTCTTTAACCTCTTCAGGCAGGCTATCGATATGGTATTCAATCGTTTTCCCATCGCGCTTACGCCTTATCCATTCCGATTTTCTCGCATGCGAATGCAATCCCTGCGACGTTGTGGGCAAAGGCGCTATCTCGGTGAGTTGTTTCGCCGTAAACCATTCTGATTCCATAATCACTTCCTTCCCAAGGGATACTCGGTATCCACATTAATAGAAATTGCTGTAACGGGAATTAGTAATAACACCATTTCTTAAAATTGATAATTTAAGAATGTTTTATAGAAAATTAACTATTAAATTTAACCATAGAAACAAGCAATTAATAAAAACAAAATATTCACCACCCAGATCAATTAACGGATGAACATCTAAAGTTTTATTTTATATTGTAATTTAAACTTAAATCACTTTTAACTAACGCTTATTATTGCTAGATTACGCTTCCACAACGCAACAAAAAAACAACATCCATAGGAAGGATAAAAATCGAAAGATAGCTTATGTTTTTAGTTGTGTTATTTAGTTAATGAATAAATTAACTCACCACGCAATGGAAGGCTAAATACTCAATAAACACTATTTGAGGTAATTATGAGCCTATATCGTTCATTTCTTTTTTTAACAACCGCTATTACGCTAATGCTCTCAGCCTATGCCAGTGCAGTTGATGGAGTCATCCATTTTATTGGCAGCATAGTTGATAGTGATTGTAATATCAGCCAAATACAGTCATCGCTTCAGGCAAGCTGTTACAGAAATGGAAAAGTGTTCAGACAGACCACGACAATTAATGAATCGAATGGAAAAGTATTTTTGCCTGAGAATCTTGGCTGGACTCAAATTGAGCCAGTGGATGAAGAGAAGAATTTAAAGCTTCTTACCATTAACTATTATTAAATAGTCTAAACAAAAACGCCGTCAACAATGACGGCGTTTTTTTGTATCAACAAGCTAACTTATTCGTCTAACATGACCACCTTGCCGATATAAGGCAGGTGACGATAACGCTGAGCGTAGTCAATGCCGAATCCAACCACGAATTCGTCAGGAATAGCGAAGCCAACATATTCAACTGGAACATCAACTTCGCGGCGGCTTGGTTTATCTAATAAAGTACAAATAGCCAAAGATTTAGGGCCGCGCAGGGCAAATAACTCACGCACTTTGCTCAGGGTATTACCTGAATCAATAATGTCTTCAACGATCAATACGTCTTTTCCGCGAATATCCTCATCCAAATCTTTCAGGATTTTAACGTCACGGGTGCTATTCATACCGTTGCCATAGCTAGACGCGGTCATGAAATCGACTTCATGCGGAACATCAATCTGGCGGCAAAGATCAGCCATAAACATAAAGGAACCACGTAGCAAACCAACCAGAACCATCTCGCTGCCGCTATCACGGTAATCTGCTGAAATCTGACGGCCTAGTTCAGCAATACGCTGACGCACTTCCTGTTCAGAGATCATTACTTCAACTGTATGTTTCATCGCTATATACCTTTAGACCGAGTCCTGTAAATCGTTCTTTCACCTCTACCAACCCTTCATCATAGCGCCAAAATGCACCGAGTTGCCGCATTCATGCTGACAGTTTTTAATGATGAGAGGAGGAGTGGAGCGTTTAAGGGCGCAGAGTATAGCAAGGTAATAGAGCGCCGTCATGGGCAGCGCTCTTCTCATCACCTACATAAATAATTTTGCTAAGAAATTAAAAACGGTCGGTTTTAACAATTTGCTCAAACGGCAACTTGCCGATACGTGGATACGGTTGGCTCACGCCTTTTCCGATCGCGATCATCAGGCAAATTTCATAGTGTTCTGGCTTATTGATGATTTTCCCAACGGCGTCAAAATCAAAACCATCCATAGGGCAGGAGTCGTATCCATGCGCCTTAGCAGCCAGCATCAGCGTTTGGGCAAAGATACCCGCGCTGCGCATAATTTCGTCGCGTTGGGTCTGCGCTTTGCCACGATAGTAGCTATCCACGGCAGGCACCATATATTGCTGCACAGGCTCGGCGGCTTCTGCCCAAATATTTTTTACCTGAGATTCCCAGCTAGAGAGATCGCCGCACAGCACGACCAGCATCGACGCATCGGTAACCTGAGCTTGGCCCCATGCCGCTTCACGAATTTTCTCACGCTGGGCGCGGTCTTCAATCAGCAATGGACGCCAATGTTGCAGATTAAACGCACTTGGCGCATTTTGCAGCGCAATATTCAGCAGCTCTTTTTTTTCGTCCAAAGTCATGACATAACCAGCATCAAACTGCTTAGTCGCACGACGTTGTTGGATCACTTCGATAGCATTCATTTTCAGTTCCGTCCTCATTATTACTTTCACCAAACCATTGTCATTAAATTAGACCAGTTGTCTAGTGATGCTTTGAGGCTGTTAGATTTTTACGCTTAATAAGCTCAGCTCACCGTAAACGACATCATCATTCCCGTATCTTCATGCTCGAGCAGATGACAATGCGCCATGTACGCGCGTTCTTTCGGTGCTTCGTGATCGAATTTCACCAAAACTTCGCTTCGCCATCCTTCAACACGTACCGTATCTTTCCAGCCACTACGATGAGCCGCTGGCGGTTTACCGTTTTCAGAAAGGATACGGAACTGCGTGCCATGGATATGGAATGGATGCAGCATCATGTCGCCTTCACCGGAAATGGTCCATTTCTCGTAGGTGCCACGTTTCACATCAAACATCGGTTTGGCCATATCAAACGCAATACCGTTGATTTTGTTGCCGTGCATGAAGTCATAACCCGCAGACATTTGGTTATCCTGCTCCATGCCGCCATGATGCATTTTCCCATGGCCCATCTGACCATGAGTCATTTGCCCTTGCATCTGACCGTGATCCATACCGGCCATATTACCGTGACCTTTCATATCCATGCCTGCCATCGACGCCATGCCATAGCGCTGCATCATCATTTGCATGCCCATCATGTCGAGTTGTGGATCCATCATCAGCTGTAACCAACGCGTTTTCACATTATCCGCGGCGGGAACAGCAGGCATATTGACTAAAGCATCAGGCAATTTTGCTTCGTTACTCTTCAGCGTAGGCTGAATATGCAAAACAGGCAGAGCACGATCGAACGGCGGCAGCGTCATCCCCATTTGTTTGACCGGCAACGTGATAATATCGAACGCCTTACCGTCGCGAGTATCCACTAAAACCTCAAAACGCTCACCCATCAGGATCGGCAGTTCCGTCAATTTAACCGGCTCGCCCAGCAATCCACCATCGCTGCCCACCACATACAAAGGGCGTCCGTCGCTGGTCGCCAGATTTAATGAACGCGCATTACATCCGTTGAGGAACCGCAGTCGCAACCATCCACGCGGCGCGAGGTGCTGAGGGTATACTGTGCCGTTGGTCAGCATCATATCGCCAAACCATCCTACCGCCGCCGTCATGATATCGAGCTGGTAATCAATATGGCCTTTGGCATCAAGGCGCTTGTCTTGCAGGATCACCGGCACATCGTCAACGCCCCACTCTTTGGGCAATGGCAGCTTCGCACTTTCCTCATCATCAATAATAATCAGGCCACCTAACCCCATCGCCACCTGACGTCCAGTTAAACCATGCGTATGCGGGTGGAACCATGCGGTTGTTGCCGGTTGATCCACTTTAAACTCAGCCGTCCACATTTTGCCTGGCTCAATCACCGCCTGCGGGCCACCGTCAGACGTGCCCGGAATCTCCATGCCGTGCCAATGCATGGTGGTTGCCTCTGGCAGCGCGTTGGTAACATTAATCGCGACGTCCTTACCTCGCTGCAAACGCATGGCAGGCCCTAACAGCGGGCCATTAATGCCCCACGTTGGGGTTTGCATCCCCGCCTTCCATTTCATGCTACCGGTTTGTACATTCAGCGCTATTTTTCCTGCGGCATCTGGCGTGAGTAGCGCAGGGATCGGTAATGTAGGATGCTCGGCGGCAAAAGCAGCACGGCTCCATAAAGGTAAGGCGCTGGATGCCCCTAGCATGGCAGTCAGTTTGATAAAGTCGCGGCGAAGCATGTCAGATTCCCTTGTGCGTCAGTGAGTAGACTCGGTTAAACTTAGACGTGTTTAGCTTCATACGTGAAGCTACGAAATGTTTAGCTGCAGTTAACTATTGCCATTTTAGGGTAGACCTTCCAGTAAGGGGAAAGTCAAGCTAGCACTTGATTTAATGGAAAGTAGGTTCCAAAAATTGATTGATGAAATGAGCAAGAAACACTGTAGAAACAGGGCTGAAATATGATACCGTCAAGCTACAACTACATAATGTGCATCTGTTTATGAAAAAAACCTCGCTGGTGCTTTTGCTTTTAGGTTTGCTGAGTTTTACCTCTGCCAGCCAGGCTCTTGATGATATGCAATCCGAAGATTTAGCCGATCTCACCGCTATCTTCGTATTTCTAAAAAATGACTGTGGTTATAACGATTTGCCCAATGCGCAAATCAAAAAAGCGATCGTCTTTTTTGCCAATCGTAACGGATGGGATTTATCCAACTATAACACCAAGAAAATGAAAGCGTTGGGTGAAGATAGCTATCACGATCTCAGCCGAATTTCGATGCCAACCGCAACGAAATGCAAGTATCTCGCCCGAGATTCTCTGAGCCTGCTCGCTTACGCTAATTAATCTATCCCCATAGCAGCCATTTAAACGGCAGAGCTTATCTGCCGTTTAATATATCAGTGAAAGATAAACTCAGCGTCTCAACTGAACTAACGTGTCGAAACGATAAAAGCGCGATATTTCTCTAGCGCCAGTAAAAAATCTTCTAAGCCACAGAATGAGAGGCTTTCTTCATCGTAGTAACTCATCCCCTCTTCCATTTCATCACCTTCCACCGCCATCTGATTAGCGCGAACCATCACTTCTTCACCGTCTAACCATAGCGTGTATTCATGCCCGGTTAACTGCCACTGACGTTCGCTGCCTTTCACCTCAGCCGCGGCCTGCTCCACCTGAGTCAGCAAAGCCAAATCGCCTTTAACCTCCTCGTTTAGCCAGTGCCCAACGACCTCGTGCCCCATCGAAAATACGGCGACAACCTGCCCCGTTACATCATGGCGAAATTCATAATCCATCGTTCAGCCCTCCGCGACTTTCCCCTATTTTTTCTGGGGATGACCTACTTATAGTGTAAACATCCATCGCGTAGCTGCACTGTCAAGGCTCGCAAACTGGAAAAATAAAACGGAGGCCTTGGCCTCCGTTGCGCGTTATCTGCCCGATTTTCACTGGAAAACCGGCGCGGTATATCAGCAAAAATAGCGTCGAGGGTCAAGCCAGCTCGCGTTTCTTCTCGCTGATATCGTGCTCAATTCCTTGCTTCACATCGGCGGGGATTTTCAGAGCCTGCGCCAACGCATCCAGATAGCTACGCTCCATAAAGTGATCGATGTCGATCACCACACAGCTGAGGTAATAGACCTCAAGCGCCTCGTCTTCATTCTTAATATCTTGCGCTAGCAGCGCTGGATTTAACGGTTGTGCCAATGCCTCTTGCACCCAATGCTCTGCTTCAGCGCCAAGACCGAGTTCGTGCAGGCTATTGTCAATGGCCTGACGCTCAGCATCGTCAACGTGCCCATCGCTTTTTGCCGCAAACACGATTGCCTGAATCAGGCGCTTGGTTCGTGTATCAATCGGCGACGTGCGCATGCCAAACTGGGGTTCGTCCTGATGCGTCTCTTTGACTCGTTGTTTATATTTATTCCACAACACCGCACCTACCGCGGCAGAACCACCGATAATCAGCGCATTTTTGCCGAACTTACCCGCCATTTTACGGGTGGATTTATTGCCTAAGAGCACACCAACTAAGCCACCTAACGCGGCCGGAGCTAATAATTTACCAAACCCTTCAGACCCGCCGATCGATTTAGTTTTATCACCGAGCATAGATTGAATCTGCTGCATCCAACTGTTTTTCATAACACACCCCATAGGCGCAATTTATTGATGTTATTGCATGCAGATTACGGATTTATCTGTCAGTTTACGTATGGGAAGTGAAAACTTGCTTATGGCGTGAGCTGGAGGATAGCCGATAAAAAAGGAGGCCGAAGCCTCCTCGATATTCAGTTACACCTGAAAACTAAACTGCCGTCTGGAAAATCACGCCGTCAGCTTTTTCAGTGTACTGTTCCAGCTTGTCAAAGTTCAGGTAACGGTAGGTGTCTACCGCCGTTTTATCCACCTGTTCCATGTATTGCTGATACTCTTCTGGATTTGGTAAACGGCCTAACAGTGAAGCCACCGCAGCCAGCTCGGCCGAGGCCAGATACACATTTGCTCCCGTGCCCAAACGGTTCGGGAAGTTACGCGTTGAAGTCGATACCACCGTTGCGCCATCGGCCACTCGTGCTTGGTTACCCATGCACAGTGAACAACCAGGGATCTCAACGCGTGCGCCACTCTTACCAAAGATGCTGTAGTAGCCTTCTTCAGTCAGTTGAGCTGCATCCATCTTAGTCGGCGGTGCAACCCAAAGACGCGTTGGCAGTTGACCTTTATGCCCATCCAACAGCTTACCCGCGGCACGGAAGTGACCAATGTTAGTCATACACGAACCGATAAAGACCTCGTCGATCTTCTCACCGGCAACATCAGACAACAAACGCGCATCGTCTGGATCGTTTGGCGCACACAGAATGGGCTGTTTGATCTCGGCCAGATCGATGTCGATCACTGCCGCATATTCTGCATCCGCATCGCCTTCCAGCAGTTGTGGATCGGCCAGCCATTTTTCCATGCCCTGAATACGGCGCTCAATGGTGCGACGATCGCCGTAGCCTTCTGCGATCATCCATTTCAACAGAACGATGTTAGAACTCAGGTATTCCGTGATCGGTGCTTTATCAAGTTTGATAGTACAACCCGCGGCAGAACGCTCAGCGGAAGCATCCGCCAGCTCAAACGCCTGCTCAACCTTCAGCTCTGGCAAACCTTCGATTTCCAGAATGCGGCCAGAGAAGATATTTTTCTTACCTTTCTTCTCAACCGTCAGTAGGCCCTGCTGAATCGCGTAGTAAGGAATGGCGTGAACCAAGTCGCGCAGGGTAATACCCGGCTGCATTTTACCTTTGAAGCGCACCAGCACAGATTCAGGCATATCCAACGGCATCACGCCGGTTGCAGCGGCAAACGCCACCAAACCAGAACCCGCAGGGAAAGAGATCCCGATTGGGAAACGTGTATGGGAGTCACCGCCGGTACCAACGGTATCAGGCAGCAGCATGCGGTTTAGCCATGAGTGAATAATGCCATCGCCCGGACGCAAAGAGACACCGCCACGGTTCATAATGAAATCAGGCAGCGTATGGTGCGTGGTCACATCTACTGGCTTAGGATAAGCCGCTGTATGACAGAACGACTGCATCACTAAATCAGCGGAGAAGCCCAGACAAGCCAAATCTTTCAGCTCATCGCGCGTCATTGGCCCCGTGGTATCCTGTGAACCGACGGACGTCATCTTAGGCTCACAGTATTGCCCTGGACGAATGCCTTTCGTGCCACAGGCACGTCCGACCATTTTCTGCGCCAGAGAGAAACCTTTGTTACTCGCCGCGACAGGTTTAGCAATACGGAATACTTCGCTGTGAGGCAGATTCAATGCTTCACGAGCTTTGGTGGTTAAACCACGGCCAATGATCAGTGGAATACGGCCACCGGCACGCACTTCATCCAGAAGCACTTCGGTTTTCAGCTCGAATTTTTCCAGCAGTTCATTCGTTTCGTGATTGCGCACTTCGCCTTTGTACGGGTAGATATCAATCACATCGCCCATATTCAGCTTAGAAACGTCAACTTCGATCGGTAATGCACCCGCATCTTCCATCGTATTGAAGAAGATCGGGGCAATTTTACCGCCGAGAACCACACCGCCACCGCGCTTGTTTGGCACATGAGGAATATCGTCGCCCATAAACCACAGCACGGAGTTAGTCGCTGACTTACGCGAAGAACCGGTTCCGACCACGTCGCCAACATAGGCCAGCGGGAAACCTTTTTTGTTCAGTAATTCAATTTGCTTGATCGGGCCCACGCTGCCCGGCTGATCGGGAACAATGCCGTCGCGTTCGTTTTTCAGCATCGCTAATGCGTGCAGAGGAATATCGGGACGAGACCACGCGTCAGGTGCAGGAGATAGATCGTCGGTGTTGGTTTCACCGGTCACTTTAAACACGGTTACGGTGATTTTCTCGGCCAGTTCTGGGCGAGATAAATACCAGTCGGCATCTGCCCACGATTGTAAAACCTGCTGCGCATGCTTGTTGCCAGCTTTGGCTTTCTCTTCCACATCATAGAAGTTATCAAACATCAGCAGCGTATGAGACAGCGCTTTCGCGGCGATTGGTGCCAGTTTGGCATCATCGAGGGCATCAATAAGGGGATGGATATTGTAACCGCCCTGCATGGTACCGAGCAGTTCAACGGCTTTTTCTTGAGAAACCAGAGGAGAGGTCGTTTCGCCTTTAGCAACAGCGGCTAAAAAACCCGCTTTGACATAAGCGGCTTCATCAACACCCGGTGGCACACGATTGATCAGCAAATCTAACAGAAATTCTTCTTCACCAGCGGGCGGCGATTTCAGTAACTCAACCAACCCAGCCATTTGCGTCGCATCCAGTGGTTTAGGAACCACGCCTTCTGCCGCACGTTCAGCGACGTGCTCGCGATATTCTTTTAGCACGACTTTATCCTCGCTCTCATTGTTGGAGTCATTATGTGTGCAGAGGGTGTGTTTCGTAGTACGTTCTCGATACGGTGTAAAAACCTACTACGGAACACACCCACCACCGGGTTACGGGTAAGTAAGATGCCTTTAGAGCGTTGTCCCACGCTCTGAAAGTACCCCCAAAATAATTCAAGCTGATTGAAGGCAGCAAACCTGTGAGTCCCTAGGAACTTACTCAAGTAAGTGACTAGGGTGAGCGGGTGCAGCCAACGCATAAGCAGCTTGAAGTATGACGGGGATAAAACCTTTCAAGTTACAAGGTCTTCATAAGTAGAGTACCCGGTTATGCCCGTCCAGCATATCAGGATTTAACTCGGTTGTTAAACTGTTCACATAAAAGCAACATAAATAGCGCATAATGCAAATTGGTATCGTTCTGTAACAGTATTAAATGTCGAAAACTGATAAATCTTGATCTGTTCTAGGATCTAAGCGCGGTTTTTTTCGCTATGATCCACTATCACCACGAGTAGATGCAGGATGCGGAATGATACTTAAAAGGAAGTCGAAAACTTTTTATCTTACAGTGCTACAGATTGCCTCCGTTTTGTTGGCCGTCGCAGCACTGTTCTTCCTGATAGACAATACTCAGTCGCAGTATCTGGTACTCAACGGAAACGATCTCGCGCACACCGATTTAGACAATGGCCCCATGATTTGGGGAATGAATTTCTTCTTGTTTGCGCTTTTGATTGGAGTATTGCTGTTCACCATCGCCTTTTTTATTGGATTTAAAGACGATTAGCAGCATGAATTGCGGTTGAAAATGACATAAAAAAACGGCTCCCGAGGGAGCCGTTTTGCATTTCAGCGTAGTCCGCGAAAAAATTATTTCTTCTTCGCTTTCGGATTCGGCAGGTCAGTGATGCTACCTTCGTAGATCTCTGCGGCCAAACCAACGGATTCATGCAGCGTTGGGTGAGCATGGATAGTCAGCGCGATATCTTCAGCGTCGCAACCCATCTCAATGGCCAGACCGATTTCACCTAACAGCTCGCCGCCGTTAGTACCGACAATGGCACCACCGATGATACGGTGAGTTTCTTTGTCGAAGATCAGTTTGGTCATACCGTCGGCACAATCGGAAGCGATAGCACGGCCTGAAGCAGCCCACGGGAAGGTGGAAGTTTCATAGCTGATGCCTTTTTCTTTCGCTTCTTTCTCGGTCAGACCAACCCAGGCAACTTCTGGCTCAGTATAAGCAATAGAAGGAATCACCTTAGGATCGAAGTAGTGCTTCATACCCGCGATAACTTCAGCGGCAACGTGACCTTCGTGAACACCTTTATGTGCCAGCATTGGCTGACCGACGATGTCGCCGATAGCAAAGATGTGCGGTACGTTGGTACGCAGCTGTTTGTCGACGTGGATAAAGCCACGCTCGTCAACTTCTACACCCGCTTTGCCTGCTTCCAGCAGTTTACCGTTAGGTACACGACCGATAGCAACCAGAACCGCGTCGTAACGCTGTGGTTCTGCTGGCGCTTTTTTGCCTTCCATCGTGACGTAGATACCATCTTCTTTGGCTTCTACCGCGGTCACTTTGGTTTCCAGCATCAGGTTAAACTGCTTGCTGATACGCTTGGTGAAGACTTTCACCACGTCTTTGTCAGCGGCAGGGATGACCTGATCAAACATTTCAACAACGTCAATCTGAGAACCCAGCGCGTGATAAACGGTACCCATTTCCAGGCCGATAATACCACCGCCCATCACCAGCAGACGTTCTGGGACTGATTTCAGCGCCAGCGCATCGGTTGAATCCCAAACGCGTGGATCTTCATGTGGAATGAACGGCAGCTGAATTGGACGAGAGCCCGCAGCGATAATAGCGTTGTCGAAGTTAATCACGGTCGTGCCGTTTTCGCCTTCAACTTCCAGTGTGTTAGCACCGGTGAATTTGCCCAGACCGTTAACCACTTTCACTTTACGGCCTTTTGCCATCCCAGCCAGACCGCCGGTCAGCTGAGTGATCACTTTTTCTTTCCAGACACGAACTTTATCGATGTCAGTTTTCGGCTCACCGAAAACAATGCCGTGCTCTGCTAAGGCTTTGGCTTCTTCAATCACTTTAGCGACGTGCAGCAAAGCCTTAGAAGGGATACAACCGACGTTTAAACATACGCCACCCAAGGTGGAGTAACGTTCAACGATGATGGTTTCTAGACCTAAATCCGCGCAACGGAAAGCCGCAGAGTAACCTGCAGGGCCCGCCCCAAGTACCACGACCTGAGTTTTAATTTCAGTACTCATCATGACCTCTTTATTGTTTGTCCGGCGGGTGCGACATCATCCACATTGATAACATCACTGCCAACGTCATTGTTTGGCTCACAACCTTTATTTCCAAAGGAAAGAGGAGAGTCATTCATAACGCCCATCTACCACCGGGACGCTCGTACTGCCCATAGTTTACAAAAATGTTAACAATTCTGTAAAGCTTTGATCGGGTGACGAAAGTCTCACTATCCAATGCTGAACCGTATTAGCTCCAGCACTGACGCACTTGAAGAAAAAAGCCGGCCGTTTGGCCGGCTTTTAGGGTTACATCACCAGGCGACGAATGTCTGACAGCATATTGTTGATGATGGTGATAAAGCGAGCACCATCAGCACCGTCAATCACGCGGTGGTCGAAGGAAAGAGAAATCGGCATCATCAGACGCGGCATAAACTCTTTACCATTCCATACCGGCTCAATCGCTGATTTAGAAACACCCAAGATAGCGACTTCAGGCGCGTTAACAATCGGCGCGAAGTGGGTTGTACCCAGGCCACCGATGCTGGAGATGGTGAAGCAACCGCCCTGCATTTCGCCAGCCGTCAGCTTGCCATCACGCGCTTTCTTAGAGATCACCGTCAGTTCACGGGACAGCTCAGTAATGCTCTTCTTGTTAACGTCTTTGAAGACAGGAACAACCAGACCATTTGGCGTATCAACCGCAACACCGATGTTGATGTATTTCTTCAGCGTCAGGCGCTGCGCATCTTCAGACAGAGAGCTGTTGAAACGTGGCATCTGCTCAAGCGCTGCCGCAACGGCTTTCATGATGAAGACCACTGGGGTGAATTTCACGTCCAGTTTACGTTTCTCAGCTTCGGCGTTCTGCTGTTTACGGAACGCTTCCAGATCGGTGATATCTGTTTTGTCGAAGTGCGTAACGTGCGGGATCATCACCCAGTTACGGCTCAGGTTAGCACCAGAGATTTTCTGGATACGACCCAATTCCACTTCTTCGATTTCACCGAACTTGCTGAAGTCAACTTTCGGCCAAGGCAGCATGCCCGGAATACCGCCACCCGCAGCTGCTGCCGGAGCAGATTCAGCGCGTTTAACCGCATCTTTCACGTAAGCCTGAACGTCTTCACGCAGGATACGACCTTTACGGCCAGAACCTTTGACTTTCGCCAGGTTCACACCGAATTCACGTGCCAAGCGACGGATAACCGGCGTTGCGTGAACGTAAGCGTCGTTTTCAGCAAACTCGCCCTTCGATTCAGCTTTAGCCGCTGGCGCAGGGGCCGCTTTCTGTTCCTGTTTAGCCGGAGCCGCGTCCTGTTTAGCAGCTGGTGCAGCCGCAGGAGCCGCGCCTTCGACTTCAAAGGTCATGATCAGTGAACCGGTTTTGACTTTATCGCCGGTCGCGATCTTGATTTCTTTAACCACACCCGCGAACGGAGCTGGGACTTCCATAGAGGCTTTATCGCCTTCTACGGTAATCAGTGATTGTTCAGCGGCCACTTTATCGCCCACTTTTACCATCACTTCAGTCACTTCAACTTCGTCACCGCCGATGTCTGGAACTTCAACATCTTTCACCGCTGATGCAGCCGCAGCAGCTGGAGCCGCTGACTGTGCCGGTGCAGAAGCGGCAGGCGCAGCGCCAGCCACTTCGAAGACCATGATCAGTGAGCCAGTTTTCACTTTGTCACCGGTCGCAATCTTGATCTCTTTAACCACGCCCGCAAACGGTGCAGGAACTTCCATAGAAGCTTTGTCGCCTTCTACGGTGATCAGAGACTGTTCCGCTTCAACGGTATCGCCTACTTTCACCATCACTTCGGTGACTTCAACTTCGTCGGCGCCGATGTCTGGAACTTCAACATCTTTTGCTGCAGCGGCGGCTGCCGGAGCAGGTGCGGCCGCTGGTTTCTCTTCGGCTTTAGCTGGTGCAGCGGCTGCTGCACCTTCGGCTTCAAAGATCATGATCAGTTTGCCGGTTTCGACTTTGTCGCCCACGGAAACTTTAATTTCTTTAACTACACCGGCCTGTGGTGATGGGACTTCCATGGAAGCTTTGTCACCTTCAACGGTGATCAAAGACTGTTCGGCTTCCACTTTGTCGCCCACTTTTACCATCACTTCGGTAACTTCAACTTCATCAGCACCGATGTCCGGTACATTAATTTCGATAGACATTCTTCTGTACCTCTTATGCCAGACGCGGGTTAACTTTTTCTGGGTTGATGTCGAATTTCTTAATTGCATCAGCAACCACAGAAGCTTCGATTTCACCGCGTTTAGCCAGTTCACCCAGTGCAGCAACCACAACGTATGAAGCATCAACTTCAAAGTGGTGACGCAGGTTTTCGCGGCTGTCTGAACGGCCGAAGCCGTCAGTACCCAGTACGCGATAATCGCTGGCTGGAACGTAAGTACGAACCTGTTCTGCGAACAGCTTCATGTAGTCGGTAGACGCAACCGCTGGCGCATCGTTCATCACCTGAGCGATGTACGGTACACGTGGAGTTTCGGTTGGGTGCAGCATGTTCCAACGCTCACAGTCCTGACCATCACGAGCCAGCTCGGTGAAGGAAGTTACGCTGTAGGTATCAGAACCCACGCCGTATTCTTCAGCCAGGATCTTAGCCGCTTCACGAACGTGACGCAGGATAGAACCTGAACCCAGCAGCTGTACCTTACCTTTGCTACCTTCCAGAGTTTCCAGTTTGTAGATACCTTTACGGATACCTTCTTCTGCACCCTGCGGCATTGCCGGCATGTGGTAGTTTTCGTTCAGCGTAGTGATGTAGTAGTAAACGTTTTCTTGTGCTTCACCGTACATGCGCTCCAAGCCGTCATGCATGATGACTGCCACTTCGTAAGCGTATGCTGGATCGTAAGAGATACAGTTCGGGATAGTCAGAGACTGAATGTGGCTATGGCCATCTTCGTGCTGCAGACCTTCACCGTTCAGGGTTGTACGACCTGAAGTACCACCGATCAGGAAGCCACGTGCCTGTTGGTCACCCGCTGCCCAGCACAGGTCGCCGATACGCTGGAAACCGAACATGGAGTAGTAGATATAGAACGGGATCATTGGCAGATCGTTGGTGCTGTAAGACGTTGCCGCCGCCAGCCAAGATGATGCTGCACCCAGTTCGTTGATACCTTCCTGCAGGATCTGACCTTTTTCGTCTTCTTTGTAGTAAGCAACCTGCTCACGGTCCTGCGGGGTGTACTGCTGACCGTTAGGGCTGTAGATACCGATCTGACGGAACAGGCCTTCCATACCAAAGGTACGCGCTTCGTCGGCGATGATTGGAACCAGACGATCTTTGATCGACTTGTTCTTCAGCATCACGTTCAGGGCACGAACGAAAGCGATGGTGGTAGAAATTTCTTTGTTCTGCTCTTCCAACAGAGAACCGAAGTCTGACAGCGCAGGCATTTCCAGTTTCTCGGTGAAGTGAGTCAGACGAGTTGGCAGGTAGCCTTGCAGCGCCTGACGGCGTTCGTGCAGGTACTTGGACTCTTCAGAATCTTTATCAAACGTCACGTATGGCAGTTTTTCGATTTCAGAATCAGCCACAGGTACGTTGAAACGATCACGGAACTGGCGCACGCCGTCCATGTTCATTTTCTTAACCTGGTGAGCGATGTTCTTACCTTCGGCGGTGTCACCCATGCCATAACCTTTAACGGTGTGGGCAAGAATAACGGTCGCTTGGCCTTTGGTATCTTTCGCTTTTTTCAGTGCAGCGTAGACTTTCTTAGGATCGTGGCCGCCACGATTCAATGCCCAGATTTCGTCATCGCTCATGTCTTTAACCAGAGCGGCGGTTTCAGGGTAACGACCGAAGAAGTGCTCACGAACGTAAGCGCCGTCTTTGGATTTGAAGGTCTGGTAGTCGCCGTCCAGCGTTTCGTTCATCAACTGGATCAGTTTACCGCTGGTATCTTTACGCAGCAGCTCATCCCAACGGCTACCCCAGATAACCTTAATCACGTTCCAGCCAGCGCCTGCGAAGATGCCTTCCAGTTCGTTAACGATTTTGCCGTTACCGGTGACTGGGCCATCCAGACGTTGCAGGTTACAGTTGATGATGAAGCACAGGTTGTCCAGTTTTTCACGCGTTGCGATAGTGATCGCACCTTTAGATTCTGGCTCATCCATCTCACCGTCGCCCAAGAAAGCGTAAACGGTTTGTTCAGAGGTATCTTTCAGGCCACGGTGTTCCAGATATTTCAGGAATTTAGCCTGATAGATTGCACCGATTGGGCCCAGACCCATTGATACAGTTGGGAACTGCCAGAATTCAGGCATCAGTTTAGGATGCGGGTAAGAGGACAGGCCTTTACCGTGAACTTCCTGACGGAAGTTGTTCATCTGTTCTTCGGTCAAACGGCCTTCAAGGAAGGCACGAGCGTAAACGCCCGGGGAAATGTGGCCCTGGAAGTACACCAAATCGCCGCCGTCTTTCTGGTTACGAGCGCGGAAGAAGTGGTTAAAGCAGACTTCGTATACCGTTGCGGAAGACTGGAAAGAAGCCATATGGCCACCCAGTTCCAGATCCTTTTTCGATGCACGCAGAACAGTCATGACCGCGTTCCAACGAATCGCTGAACGGATGCGGCGTTCCAGCTCCAGATTACCTGGGTACGCAGGCTCGTCTTCTACCGCAATGGTATTGACGTAGTTGCGGCTGGTCGCTCCGGTAGGCAGGTTTACGCCGCCTTTACGGGCTTCACCCAATACTTGATCAATCAGGTACTGAGCGCGCTCTACACCTTCTTCACGGATGACCGATTCGATCGCCTGCAGCCAGTCGCGGGTTTCGATCGGGTCCACGTCATTGTTTAAACGTTCTGACATGGTGGTATTCCTTATCTGTCTAATGGTTTGTCAGGAGCCTGTCTTCGTGTGTTTTCTTCATGTCGGGAAAAAACACGAAGACAGGCCCAATCAGGGTTTAGTTGCCTAGTGGTGTTGCAATAAAACGGATTATCAAAGGGCTAAGCTTTCACAATCCGTTTTTAATCCTTGCGTTGCTGGAGTCTGCGCAGCGACCGCTCACGGCGGCTATGCTCACGATTGAGTTCCAACAAGATATCCTCAATAAATGCCAGATGGCGGTGCGATGCTTCACGAGCTTTCTCTGGCTCGCGTGCCACAATCGCCTCAAAAATGCTGGCACGATGGTCGTTTACCTTGGCCAACATTTCACGGCGCGAGTAAAGCAACTCAAAGTTCTGTTTCACGTTTTGCTCCAGCATCGGCGCCATACAGCGCAGCAAATGCAGAAGAACCACGTTATGTGCAGCTTCGGTCACCGCGACCTGATACTGCATCACCGCATCCGCTTCAGCGTCTAAATCGCCGCTTTCCTGCGCCTCTTGAATAACCAGATGGCAAGTGCGAATACGGGTTAAATCTTCGTCTGTGCCACGCAGTGCTGCGTAATAAGCAGCAATACCTTCAAGCGCATGACGGGTTTCAAGCAAATCGAATTGTGATTCTGGATGGTCTGCCAGCAGTTCAGCCAAGGGATCGCTAAAACTTTGCCAGAGGTTGGTTTGAACGAAGGTACCGCCTCCCTGACGACGCAACAGCAATCCTTTTGCTTCTAGCCGCTGTATCGCTTCTCTTAAAGAAGGTCGAGACACATCAAACTGTTTCGCCAGCTCACGCTCGGGAAGAAGTTTTTCTCCTGGGCGCAGCGTGCCTTCCAGAATCAGATATTCCAGTTGCTGTTCGATGACATCTGATAGTTTCGGTTGACGAATTTTGCTGTAGGCCATGTCGCTCTTTTCTTCTCTGCGAGTGCTTCTTCTTATTAACGTTATTTTGTTCGCGAGCCGCTTAAAATCTCTGCGAGTGGCGCAAAGTCAATTGGTAATACCAATTTCAAAAACGTGACGCTAAAGTAACAAAGTATTCACCTGCTGTCCATACAGGCTTTGATTGAAATCATGAAAGCGAGCATTTTTTAACAAAGTCACTCAAACAACACAGCAATACTATAACTGTAACGTGGTAATACCATTTACGAGGCAAGAAAGTATTTTAACTTTATTGAAACTAAAAGACACTCAAGCTGAAGCGTGAAAGCAGTGCAAAATTCGCATAACAATTCAAATAAACGAATAGTTATTTAATCACCAGATGTACTAACAATGCTAATTGCTTGAAGATAAATATGTTACGCGCGGTAGGTAAAATTAGGTAAAGAAGTCACGGCTATACGGTGTTTATCAAATCCGCTCGCTCAGCCAGCATGAAATTTATCCAATCGGCAATTCTCCTCGTCCTCCAAAAGAAGTACCTCCACCACCGGTGCTTCATTTTGTAAAATATTGCTTTTTTTTCGTCTCTTTCGCCAATTTCGCTCAAAGCGTCTATTTTATAAACAATGCTCATTTTCTCTGAATGAATGAGCAAAAACTCATTGAGCTCTCTCTGTGATCTATATCGGTATTTAACATTATAAATGTGGTGCAATTTCTTTCGCTTATCATTATTCTCCAGTCATTGGTAGCCAATAAAACAAATCAAATTGGCAATCCATGTAAACAATAAATTACGCATTTCGTATTTTAATAATTACAAATGACAGTAACAGTGAGCCAGAGGTCGTTTTCGACCGGCGTATTTAGAGGATGAAAGACATGAGTGATCAGCAGCATCGCGCTCAGCCTCACGGTGAACAACTGAAAAGGGGATTGAAAAATCGCCATATTCAGCTGATTGCTCTGGGTGGTGCCATCGGCACCGGACTGTTTTTAGGTATTGCACAAACCATCAAAATGGCGGGCCCTTCCGTTATTTTGGGCTACGCAATTGGTGGTTTTATAGCGTTCCTGATAATGCGTCAATTGGGTGAAATGGTGGTTGAAGAGCCTGTAGCAGGGTCTTTTAGCCACTTTGCCTTTAAATACTGGGGGAACTTTGCAGGTTTTGCCTCGGGCTGGAACTATTGGGTTCTTTACGTGCTCGTGGCGATGGCAGAGCTCACCGCCGTCGGCATTTATGTTCAGTACTGGTTCCCCGATATCCCTACATGGGTTTCTGCGGCCGTCTTCTTCCTTGCGATTAACGCCATTAACCTTGCGAACGTCAAAGTCTACGGTGAAATGGAATTCTGGTTTGCCATTATCAAAGTCGTCGCCATTATCGGCATGATTGTGTTCGGCGCATGGCTCTTACTGAGCGGCCACGCAGGGCCTGAAGCCAGCGTGACGAATCTGTGGGAGCAAGGTGGATTCTTCCCTAACGGCACGATGGGTCTGGTGATGGCGATGGCCGTTATCATGTTCTCATTCGGTGGGTTAGAACTAGTTGGCATCACCGCAGCCGAAGCCGATAACCCAGAGAAAAGCATTCCTAAAGCCACGAATCAGGTTATTTACCGCATTCTGCTTTTCTATATTGGCTCTCTGTCTATCCTACTTTCGCTTTATCCGTGGGGCAAAGTAGTGGAAGGCGGCAGTCCATTCGTGATGATTTTCCACGAATTAGATAGCAACGTTGTCGCCACCATCCTGAATATCGTGGTGTTGACCGCTGCGCTATCGGTTTATAACAGCTGCGTGTATTGCAACAGCCGTATGTTGTTTGGTTTAGCCAAACAGGGCAATGGGCCGAAAGCGTTACTGAAAGTCGATGGACGCGGCGTTCCCGTCGTAGCGATTGGGCTATCGGCTGCAGCCACTCTGCTGTGCGTGCTGATTAACTACGTCATGCCGGGCAAAGCCTTTGAGCTGCTGATGGCGCTGGTTGTTTCTGCCTTGGTGATCAACTGGGCGATGATTAGCTTAGCGCACCTGCGTTTCCGTGCGGCTAAAAATCGTGAAGGCGTGGTACCTAAGTTTCAGGCGTTTTGGTATCCGTTCGGCAACTACCTGTGCTTAGCATTCCTGTGCGGGATCTTAGTCATCATGTACTTCACGCCGGGTATTCAGATTTCCGTGCTGCTGATACCGGTATGGCTGATTATTCTCGGTATTGGCTACGCCATCAAACAGCGCAACCAACGCAATACGAATAGCGTATCCAGCCACTCGTAAGCGATTTTCTTTAATATTCTTAAAGCCTCCGCATGTCGGGGGCTTTATTTTTATGATGCGCTTTCTTTGCGAAAGCGAAAATTGTTACCCCGTTCACAGTTCCAAGTCAGTAGCACATTTATCCATCTCGCCAGCTAAACCTTTACCCATAGAATCAAGGTATTCGAGCACATAATCCTCATCAAGATAGCTAAATAATTTCTATGTGAGGATGTTAGCCATGAATGAAAACAAGCTCTCGGTAAAAGAAAAGATCGGGTACGGAATGGGGGATGCGGGTTGCAACATGATCGGCGGTGCCATCATGATGTTCCTGAGCTATTTCTACACCGATATCTTCGGTTTAGCTCCCGCATTAGTTGGCGTGTTGCTCCTCTCAGTGCGTGTTTTGGATGCCGTTACCGACCCGATTATGGGCGCTATTGCCGACCGCACTCAAACCCGCTGGGGGCGCTTTCGTCCTTATCTACTCTGGGTATCATTCCCTTACGTCATTTTCAGCGTATTGATGTTTACCACCCCAGAATGGACTTATAACAGCAAAGTTATCTATGCGTTCGTGACCTATTTCCTGATGTCACTGACCTATACCGCCATCAATATTCCTTATTGCTCACTGGGCGGCGTTATCACCGCCGATCCCAAAGAGCGCGTTTCCTGCCAGTCTTATCGTTTCATCATGGTTGGGATCGCCACGTTGATTTTGTCTTCTACCCTTCTGCCGATGGCGGATTGGTTTGGCGGTGAAGATAAAGCGAAAGGCTATCAGATGGCGATGGGCGTGCTGGCGCTGATCGGTCTCTTCATGTTTCTGTTCTGCTTTGCCACCGTTCGCGAGCGTATAAAACCCGCAGTTCCCAGTAATGATGCTCTGAAACAAGATTTACGCGACGTATGGAAGAACGATCAGTGGGTACGTATTCTGCTACTCACGTTCTGCAACGTCTGCCCGGGCTTTATTCGCATGGCCGCAACCATGTATTACGTGGTGTGGGTAATGGAAAAAAGCACGCATTTCGCCACTCTGTTTATCAGCTTGGGCGTGATTGGCATGATGTTCGGCAGTGCGCTGGCGAAACCGTTAACCGATCGCTACTGCAAACTTAAGGTCTTCTTCTGGACCAATATCGTGCTCGCGATCTTCTCCTGTGGCTTCTATTGGGTAAACCCTCACGCGACCACTCTGGTTCTAGTGCTCTATTTCTTGCTCAATATCCTGCACCAGCTCCCTTCCCCGCTGCACTGGTCGCTGATGGCCGACGTTGACGACTACGGCGAATGGAAAACCGGTAAGCGCAGCACCGGGATCAGCTTCTCAGGCAACCTATTCTTCCTCAAAGTCGGATTAGCCGTGGCAGGTGCGATGGTGGGATTCTTACTTTCAGCTTACGGCTACGACGCCGGTGCAGCACGTCAGAGCGACAGCGCCGTAGGCGGCATTATCCTGCTTTTCACCATCATTCCGGGGATTGGCTATTTGATTACCGCAGGTGTTGTGCGCCTATTGAAAGTTGACCGCAATATGATGATTCAAATTCAGAGCGATCTGGCTAAACGCCGTGAAAACTATCAAGAGCTCAATGCGCTAATCGATGCCAAACAGGCGAAGCCACATACCGTTTAATCCACGAGATATCAGGGAGCTATACATGACCGTTTTTCCTAACCCGCTGATTGAACAGCGCGCCGATCCCTATATTCATTTGCATCAGGATGGTTGGTATTACTTCATCGCTTCGGTGCCCGAATACGATCGCTTGGAGCTACGTCGCGCCCAAACGCTAGAACAACTGGCCGACGCGAAACCCGTGACGGTTTGGCGCAAGCCAGAAAATGGCCCCATGAGCCACCTGATTTGGGCGCCAGAGCTGCATTTCTTCAATGGGCAATGGGTGATTTATTTTGCCGCTGCGCATTCACCAGAGATTAAAGAAGGGCTATTCCAGCATCGTATGTTCGCTCTAACCTGCAACGGCACCGATCCGCTAAGCGGAAACTGGATTGAGCGCGGCAGAGTCATCACGCCGCTGGATACGTTTTCACTCGACGCCACCAGCTTCGAATATCAAGGTAAACGCTATTATCTTTGGGCGCAGAAAGATCCTGAGGTTTACGGTAACTCTAATCTTTACCTCGCTGAGCTTGAAAACGCATGGACGATAAAAGGCCAACCAGTGATGTTGAGCAAACCTGAACTGGAATGGGAAACGCGCGGTTTTTGGGTCAACGAAGGGCCTGCGGTCATTCGTCGTGGGGGAAGAGTTTTTATCACTTACTCCGCCAGCGCCACCGATGAAAACTATTGTATGGGGCTGCTATGGGCGAAAGACGGCGCCGACATTCTAGATGTCTCTCAGTGGCATAAAGCGCAAAAGCCCGTATTTGGTACGGCACGCCATAACCGCCAATTTGGTCCGGGGCATAACAGTTTTACCCAAACCAAAGAGGGTGATGACGTACTGGTTTACCACGCCCGGAACTACACTGAAATTGAAGGCGATCCGTTGTATGACCCCAACCGCCACACGCGTATCAAAATCTTTGCGTGGGATGAGCAAGGGATGCCAGTGTTTGGGGAGCCGTTGGCGGATAATAGGTAGGAGGGTATCTGGGGGGCGATTCAAATGATATTGCGGTGAAAGGTTTCGTCTGCCGGTACTGTATGTGTATATGTTAGAACTGTGAAAGTTTTCGTACGCCAGTACTGTATTAGATCAGTGAAAGGTTTCGTCCGCCAGTACTGTATTAGATCAGTGAAAGGTTTCGTCCGCCTGTGAGCAAATATACTCCCATGAAACCAATGGCGTAGGCGTCCGATGAGAGCCCCGTTGCGCGGGGGCTCTCAACTCACGCGCTTTTATCCGAGACGCCATCTCCGCTCCGGTTTGGTATCGCCCATCCCGGGCGCCCCAAACTCCGCCGGTATATCCCTGTACCGGCGGCTCTCTCTACCAAAACTTAAACAATTAAAAGAAAAGAGAAAAATAAAAAGATAAGAAGACAAAAAAATCTTTTGTCTTTTCATGTTTAAAGAATGCATTTTAGAGCCGCCAGCAGGGATGCTGGTGGCAGGTTGAGGGCGCACAGGACGTGCGCTCCGAAACCGGTCGGCCAAACAACGCGGTAAAAAGCGCGAGAGTCGAGAGGTTGCGCGCCAGCAACCTTTCGTCGGACGCCTACGCCAATGGCTTCATAGAAACACAAATGCTCACTGGCGGACGAAACCCTTCATCGTTCTAACATAAAAGAGCCCGGATGCAAGGCGGCGGCGATTGAGCCGCCTTGCTCGGACGCCAGCACAATGTTTATGTGAAACTCGGTGTATTCGGCGGACGAAACCTTTCACTGTTCTGACATATACAGTGCTGACGCACGAAGCCCCACCCCACCTACATTAACGCCCCATAAATCGTCAGCAGCGCCACAACCACCAGCAACACCATAGTGATCTTTCGCGCTAACGTTACCGCCGCACGCGGCGTCTTAATCGGATCGAGATGTGGATCGCGCGCTAAGGAGAACTGAGCCAAATTAGTCAGCACTTTATATTGCGACGTATGAACATCACCCAGTGACGCGATCCATGCTGGCAGCGCCCTTTCACCATGGCCTAGCAGCGCATAGGTCACACCGGCTAAACGCACGGGGATCCAATCAAGCCAGTTCAGTATCAAATCCACGCCTGATTGTGCGCGCAATAGCGGTGAAGCCTGACGTGTTAGCCATGTTTGGTAAGCACGTAGCATGGCATATCCTGCTAATGCAACGGGGCCATAAGGACCGGCTACCACAAACCAAAATAGCGGCGCGAGATAGAAACGAAAGTTAATCCAAACCAGCGCATTTTGCAGTTCACGCAAACGAACATCAGCCGTGCAATCCGTCGGTAAACCATGAATCAAGGCCAGCTCAGTCGCCATCTGATCGGTGGCATGTTCATCGCCTTTGCGAGCAGCCGCCAGATAGGCTCGATAGTGCTTACGGATCTCACCGGCACCAATACAAAACAGCGCAATGATAATCCACAGCGCCAATGACAGCACACCGAAGAACATGCCGTGTGCAGCCCACAAAGCGGCAAACACCACCGCCATCCAAACAATCGCCATCAGCAATGTTTTGAGCAACGATGCACCCGAACCCATGCGAAATACCGGCTCAAAACGGTGATCGATTTGCCAATGGTGGCCGAGCTTAAACAAACGCTCCCACGCTAATACCAGTAACAACGAAAACAGAGTCATGCTTCTTAACTCCCAACTTTTTATTTATTTTTTATGTAACGACTTAAAATCTGGCGATATTCATCCCAGAAAAACATTGGGCCTGGATCGGTTTTTCGTCCTGGCGCAATATCGCTATGTCCAGTCACACGCTGAGGCGTTATCGGGTATTCATCCATCAGCAATGCGTTAATTTCAGCCAGCTTGCGATACTGCTCGGGCTCAAACATTTGGGAATCCGTGCCCTCTAACTCAATGCCAATCGAAAAATCATTGCAGCGTTCACGCCCTTCAAAACAAGAGACTCCCGCATGCCACGCTCGGCGATTAAAAGGCACATATTGAATCACAGTTCCATCGCGGCGAATCAGGCAGTGTGCTGAGACACGTAAATGCTGAATTTCAGCAAAAAAAGGATGCTCATCGGCACGTAATGTCCCGGTAAAAAGCTGGCTGATATACGGCCCGCCAAACTCACCCGGCGGTAAGCTAATATTATGAACCACCAGCAATGACGGCTCTTCACCATCTGGGCGATCGTCAAAATGAGGCGAAGGCACGCGCTCAACGCCAACAATCCAGCCGTCTTTTAATCGCATTTCTTACTGCTACTCCTGACCGAATGAGTGTTGTCTATAGCCAACATAATTAGAGTTGCAGCCAACACAGATGCAGCTTCAAGTATGACGGCTATATATGGTACTTATAGCGGCAACAGAGTAGCATGATTATTCTTAATACTTGGACCTATATCAACAGTCCAGGTTTATGGCCTGAAGGTCATCACCTGCTACTTTCGGAGTTTTTATTATGCCGACACGCCGCTACAGCGCCGATACGCGCCGAGCCGAGCTGTTAGAACGTATTGAAAACGACATCCCTTACGCGGTGTCTCTGGCTCTACGAGAAGATCTAGGCGGCGAGGTAGACGCTGACCGTGATATCTCTGCGCAACTATTGCCAAACGATAGGGAAGCCACCGCCACCATCATCACCCGTGAAGCCGGTGTGTTTTGCGGCGTTCGCTGGTTAGAAGAAGTTTTTCTGCAGCTAGGGCGGAAAGTCACTATCGAGTGGCAAGTGAAAGATGGTGACACATTGGTTCCAAATCAATGCCTGTGTAAACTGACCGGCCCTGCCCGCATCCTACTGACCGGCGAAAGAACCGCGTTAAACTTTTTACAAACGCTCAGCGGCGTATCAACAACGGTCAGCCACTATGTGAAGATTTTGGCCGGAACAAAAACGCAGCTGCTCGACACGCGAAAAACCATCCCCGGCATGCGAACCGCGCTGAAGTATGCGGTATTGTGTGGCGGCGGAAGCAACCACCGCCTTGGGCTTTCTGACGCTTTCCTAATTAAAGAAAACCACATCATCGCCGCCGGTTCGATAAAAAAAGCCGTCGAACAAGCATTTTGGATGCATACCGATGTGCCGGTCGAAGTGGAAGTCGAATCCATCGACGAGCTCAGAGAGGCGCTGGATGCCGGAGCCGATATTATCATGCTCGATAATTTCACCACCGATATGATGCGTGAAGCCGTGGCGCTAACCGGCGATCTCGCCCAGCTAGAGGTGTCTGGCAATGTGACCGATGAAACGCTGCGCGAGTTTGCTGAAACCGGCGTTGATTTCATTTCGGTCGGAGCCCTCACCAAACATATTAAAGCGCTCGATCTCTCCATGCGTTTTCAGTAGTACCTGATTAAAGCGTTAAGTATTCCCCTACGCCATATTGCGGCGCTGTTCGCAATATGGCGTGGAAACCTGCAACAGGTTTGAATTTCTCGTCAATCACCTTTCCAGTCTTATCCTTCGGCACTTGGCTGCCACGATCGCTCATTGCATGCTGCGCTACACAACACAGCGGAGACTCATCATGCAGCAAACAACGATTCCTCACTTAATAGCCCATCATCAAAGCGGCTTTACCCTCATTGAGCTAATGGTCGTGATCGCCATCATCGCCATTCTCAGCGCCGCAGGCATTCCGGCGTACCAAAGCTATATCCAAAAAGCGGCGATGACCGACATGTTACAGGCCATGATGCCCTATAAAACGGCGATTGAGCTGTGCGCACTGGAACAAGGTAGCCTCTCTGAATGCAATATCGGGGCGAGTGGTATCCCTCAAAGTAAAAGTACAACGTATGTTAGCAGCCTCAACGTGTCTCAAGGCATTATCACTGCGGTGGGGCAACAGGCGTTAAAAGGATTAACCGCATCGCTCACACCACAGTTAGACAGCACCAGCGGCGATCTCAGTTGGCAAAAAAACTGTCAGGCGTCGGGTGAAAACAGCGCACTTGTCACCGCCTGCGAGCAGGTTCTGCGCTTCCCATCTGCAGGAGGCTCTCAGTGAACCAGCCACATATTGAGCAGCTATGCCACCAATTTGGCTGTGTCATGATCGAAGCTGATAGCCAAGCGATCCAGATCGCAGGACCTCACGCAGTGGCTCCGAGCAAACTCATCGACGCAATAAAATTCGCCAGCGGGAAATCCGTCGTTTGGCATGTGTGGGGCGTAGCCCAGCTAGAGTCAGCCCAACAGCATCATGCAACAGTATTAAACCCACCAGATAGCACCGGTGATGATGTTAAAACCAAGCAGTTACTCGAATATATTATTCAGCAAGCGCTCAAGCGAAGAGCCTCAGACATCCATCTTGAACCTAGACGAGACGGCCTAAGCGTTCGCCTACGCATTGATGGCGTATTACAGCCGCTGCGGATCCCGAGCGGCAGCGAAACTCTGCGCATCATCCCTCGGCTAAAAGTGATGGCTGAACTGGATATCGCGGAACGCCGCATTCCACAGGATGGGCAACTTAACATCGCGCTAAATGCCCAGAGCGCGACCTTTCGTATTTCCACCCTGCCCACTCGGCTTGGTGAAAAAGTGGTACTGCGTCAGGTGCAAGATGGGGCTCAGCCTTTTGAGCTCGACGACTTGGGGTTCGAACCCCAAGCGCTTAGCACGTTTAAATCCACATTGAGCAAACCTCAGGGGCTGATTTTAGTCACAGGGCCAACGGGAAGTGGAAAAACAGCCACGCTCTATAGCAGCCTTAACTATTTGCATTCGCCAGAGATCAACATTTGCAGCGTGGAAGATCCGGTTGAGTCGCCGTTGGAAGGTGTCAACCAAACCGCAATTAACACCAAAGCCGCGCTCGGATTTACCACCGTCCTACGTGCGCTGCTGCGTCAAGACCCCGATGTAATTATGATCGGCGAGATCCGCGATGCTGAAACGGCGGAGATTGCTGTCAATGCAGCACAAACGGGGCATCTGGTGCTATCTACACTACATACCAATTCTGCTAGCGAAACGCTGGTGCGTTTATCTCAGCTAAATGTTAAGCCTTACCTTATCGCCGCCAGTTTGAGCCTCGTTATAGCACAGCGGCTGGTGCGCAAACTTTGTCAGCATTGTCGCCAACGCGATCACACCGCTCAAAAACTCACCCCCAGCCAGTGGCAAGGCGATGAGTTTCATCACTGGATAGCCGTTGGCTGCGAGCACTGCTTCAACGGTTACTATGGTCGAAAAGCGGTTTACGAAATCTTGCCGATTTCCCGTGAAATCCAACACGCGCTGCTCGCTCATGCCTCCGCGCTAGACATTTACTCGCTGTCACAGCAACAAGGCGTTGTGTCGCTATGGCAGGCAGGTCTTCAGCTTGCTCATCGAGGAGAAACCTCACTCGCGGAAGTCGTGCGTGTATTGGGTAGTCATTATGCTGACAACACACGGTGAACATAGATGGCTTATGCGCTCTTCACGTGGTTAGCGATAGATCCCGCGCAACAATTGCAAACGGGCATCTGTCTCGCCAAACAAAAAGATCAGGCATTTTTACAGCTACAGAGACAAGACCTCACACCGTTAAAAATGCAGCGGCAGTATAGCCTGCGCCCTTTGGCGTGGAAGAATGCCGATTGCATTCATGCTATCGAACAGCTCGCCACGTTGCTGCATGCGGGATTACCTTTGGCTAAATGCCTACTAATGCTGTCAGAAGATCACCCACATCGCCATTGGCGGTGCTTGCTTCAACGACTTGAACAGCAGGTGAGTATGGGTACACCTCTTTCAGAGGCGATGGTCACTTTCTCAGACATCTTTCCTCCGGTGTATAGCAAAACCATTGCCACGGCAGAATTGACAGGAAGGCTGGATCAAAGCTGTTTTGCGTTAGCAGAACAGCAGAAGCGCCAAGCCGAACTCAAAGCCAAGATCGGCAAAGCGTTGCGCTATCCCGCTCTCTTACTCAGCGTCACACTGATCGTGATCGTCATTATGCTGGTTTGGGTATTACCGCAATTTTCCGATCTCTACCGAAGTTTTAATGCCCCCTTGCCTGCATTCACGCGCGCATTGATGGCTTGCTCTCAGATGCTAATTCAGCATGCGCCATCGATTGTTGGGATTAACACTTCAGCAGCGCTTCTGATGTTATGGCGCTATCAGCGCTCTCCATCATTCAGAAAACAAACCCAGCGAATGTTATTACGGTTACCCATCATCGGTTGTTTGATATCAACGGCAAATCTTAGCCAGCTCTTTTTCAGTCTCGCCATGACCCAACAGGCAGGATTGCCGCTATTAAAAGGGTTAGATAATGCGGCTCAGGCGCAGCAGAATCCTATTTTTCGGCAGGCAGTCGAAGATGTGAGCCAGAATTTACAGCAGGGAGATGCCCTAAGCGTCGCCATAAAACAACAGTCAGTATTTCCAACGCTGTGTTTTCAACTAATACGAGTCGGTGAGGAATCCGGCGGGCTTGACCACATGATGTCGCGCTTGGCACAGCATTATCAGCATCAGGCTAATAGCCTAAGCGACGCGCTGGCACAGATGGTAGAACCTATCATGATGGTGATTATGGGTATTGTTGTTGGCGGCTTAGTGCTTGCAATGTATCTCCCTATTTTTCAGTTGGGCAGCGTATTGCAATAAGAAATGATGACGGGCAAAGAAGGCATAAAATAAAACAAAACAGCCACCCTGTATCAACAGAATGGCTGCATTGAGAGTGCTAAATTAGTTAGAACCGTAAACGCGGTTTTCCTGTTCCGCAACGCGGATAAAGGTGGTGCGCTTGGTCAGCTCTTTCAAACGCTCTGCACCCACATAGGTACACGCTGAGCGCAGGCCACCCAAGATATCACGAACGGTGTTATCTACCGGTCCACGCAGCGGGAGGCGCACGGTTTTGCCTTCAGCGGCACGATAGCCAGCCACACCGCCAACGTGGCGATTCATGGCAGATTCAGAGCTCATGCCGTAGAACAGCATGAATTTATCACCGCTTTCGTCTTCAACGATACGGCCTTCACATTCATCATGCCCAGCCAGCATACCACCCAGCATTACGAAATCAGCGCCACCGCCGAAAGCTTTAGCCACATCACCCGGAACGGTGCAACCACCGTCGGATACAATTTGCCCACCCAGACCATGCGCAGCATCGGCACATTCAATCACGGCGGACAGCTGTGGATAGCCAACGCCGGTTTTCACACGTGTGGTGCAGACTGACCCCGGCCCGATGCCGACTTTTACGATGTCTGCGCCGGACAAAATCAGCTCTTCGACCATTTCACCGGTCACAACGTTACCCGCACAGATCACTTTATCTGGGCATGCTTCGCGCGCTTTACGCAGGAATGCCACAAAGTGCTCTGAATAACCATTAGCAACGTCGATACAGATAAATTTCAGTGATGGGGATAAAGCCAGAATCTGCTTCATCTTCACGAAGTCAGCTTCAGAGGTACCGGTAGAAACCATAACATGACGCAGTACGCTTTCAGACGAACGCTGAACGAACTGCTGCCATTGTTCTACGGTGTAATGTTTGTGAACGGCGGTCAGAACATCGAAAGAAGCGAGCGCTTCTGCCATGCGGAAAGTGCCTACCGTGTCCATATTGGCTGCGATAACCGGAACGCCGGACCACTTCCATCCTGAATGCTTAAAGGTGTACTCACGCTCAAGCTCAACTTCAGAACGGCTTTTTAAGGTTGAACGCTTAGGGCGGATCAGGACATCTTTAAAGCCTAACTTCAGATCTTCTTCAATACGCATGTGTTTGGTTTCCTGGTTAACGGCGACGATTCGCAGGGAATGCAATCATACAAACGATTGGCTGTTGCATGACGCCAGTTCCAGTGACGTTATCATACGCAAGAATTCCACCTCGACAAGACTGCTTTTTCATCAAAATTTAGGTTACACTCCCATAAATTTACTTCAGCCAGCCAACCCCTTCCATATCACATTTTTCTGCATCGAAAAGCGCAAACCTTACAATTGCGCCTGTTTTTTTCTCAAAATAGTCGAGCCAATAAGATCCTTGCTTGCACTTGGCGCTAGGACCATTATGATTCGCATGGCATTTATTTCTCGCACCCATTGTGGGTTGATTAAGGTGTTAGCCAGCAAACAGTGATGCGCTAATTGGCTATGAAAAGGTGGCTTGATGACCTACATCGTTGCATTAACCGGTGGGATCGGCAGTGGTAAAAGCACTGTCGCGGATGCGTTCAGCCAGTTGGGCGTTCCCGTTGTTGATGCCGACGTCATTGCCAGACAGGTCGTAGCCGTTGGCGCTCCCGCGCTACAAAAAATTGCCGCACATTTCGGTCAGAAGATATTGCTGGGTGATGGCTCATTAAATCGGGCATTACTGCGAGAAATTATTTTTAATCAGCCGCAGGAAAAAAGGTGGCTCAACAGCCTGCTGCATCCCATGATCCATCAAGAGACGCAGCGTCAACTCGCCACTATTGATGCCCCTTACGCGTTATGGGTAGTTCCTCTGTTGATTGAAAACGGATTAACTCAGCGAGCACAGCGCGTGTTGGTGGTTGACGTTGATCCTGAAGTACAGCTTCAGCGGACAATGGCTCGCGACGGTGTTTCTCGCGAACAAGCCGCAAACATTTTGGCAGCTCAGGCCACACGTTCACAACGTTTAGCCTATGCTGATGATATTATTGAGAACAGCGGTAGCCCTGAAACCATCGCGCCGCGCGTTGCCTCACTGCATCGTCACTATCTAGATCTGGCGGCAGCGACCCAACAGGATCCACACCATGAGTGATACATCTACGACTGTTTTGTTTGAACATCCGCTAAATGAAAAGATGCGTACTTGGCTACGAATTGATTTTCTACTTCAGCAATTACAGCAACATAGACATCTACAAGATATCACTGGCGCCCTTGCCTTTTTTCGTACCACGGCCGATTTGCTTGATGTTCTAGAGCGCGGCGAAGTGCGCACCGAGCTGTTAAAAGAGCTTGAGCGCCAGCAGCGAAAACTTCTGCAATGGACTGAAGTTCCCGGCGTCGATCAGGAGATGATCCGCCAATTACGTGGCCAACTGAAAAATCAGGCCGCCACATTGATGGCTGCGCCGCGTATTGGCCAACAGCTGCGTGAAGATCGTCTTATCGCCTTGGTTCGTCAGCGTTTGGGTATCCCCGGTGGTTGCTGTAGTTTTGACCTGCCAACGCTGCATATTTGGCTTCATCAGCCGCAAGAAATTCGTGACGAACTCGTCGACTCTTGGCTCATCTCCCTTGAACCATTGTCCGCAACGCTAACGTTAATTCTAAACTTAATCCGTAACTCTGGCGTGTTCAAACCGATGATCAGCCTCAACGGTTTTTATCAGGATAACGCGGAAGATGCCGATCTGCTGCGAATGAATATTGCGTTGAATTTGCAGGTATACCCACAGGTTTCTGGCCACAAAACGCGTTTTGCGATCCGCTTCTTACCGCTTGATAGCGAGCAAGGAACTGTTCCAGAACGTTTGCAGTTTGAACTGGCCTGCTGCTAAAAATGCACTAAAGGCTCACGATGCTGAGGCGTTCTCAAAACGTGAGCACGAAAGGAAATAGAAAATGACAGATGAAACTATGACGGTGAACTGCCCTATCTGCGGCAAATCCGTAATTTGGGGCGAGCAAAGCCCATATCGCCCTTTCTGCTGCAAGCGCTGCCAGCTGATTGACCTTGGCGAATGGGCCGATGAAGAGAAACGCATTCCGAGCAATTCAGATCTTTCAGAAAGCGATGACTGGAGTGAAGAGCTGTAATGCACTCACAGGCGTAGGTTTTGCCTACGCCATTTGAGCTATGTTTTGAGTAACAAAATGCTTTGAACGGCGCTATGCCTTGTTAAGCTGTTCGATAACTGGCTTGTTAGGCTCAGGAAACTCTTCGGCTTTCAGCTGATGTTGATGCACCCAACGCATTGGCTGGCCTTCTCGCCCGTATGGCGTTTTATTCCAACGCTTAACCAAATAAAAATAGAGCGTAACGATACGGTCGCTAAAACGATGATCCAGCTGGTACAGCAATTCACTGTCTAAGACTTCGATCCCCGTTTCTTCTAATAATTCGCGCTGCAATCCCTGAACCGGGCTCTCATTAACCTCAATTTTTCCGCCGGGAAACTCCCACAGGCCGGATAAATGCGAGTCGCCGCCACGCTGAGTAATGAAAATCTCCCCTTCGTCATTGCGAATAATGCCTACTGCAATGTGCAAGTGTTTCAGGCTCATAGCTTATTCCTTCTGATGACATTCTTACCTGAGAAGATAAGAAAAAGGGATACGCCAAAGCGTATCCCTTGATAACGATTATGTTCACAGCGTTAAGTGATTAGCCTTGCAGGCGACCATGACACTGTTTGTATTTTTTGCCAGAACCACAAGGGCATGGATCGTTACGACCAACTTTGCGCTCACCGGTCTGAGAAGCCAGATCCTGTGCAACCAGAGTTGCATCGTCGACGTGGCTCAGTTGCTGTTGGCGAGCCAAGCGCTCAGCTTCTTCACGACGCTGCTGTTCCATTGCCTCAACTTCTTCTGGCATGCGCACCTGAACTTTGCTCAGCACGCTGATCACTTCATATTTCAGCGATTCCAACATGGCGGCGAACATCGCGAAGGATTCACGCTTATATTCTTGCTTAGGATCTTTCTGCGCATAGCCACGCAGATGGATACCCTGACGCAGGTAGTCCATGGCAGCCAAATGCTCTTTCCACAGGGAGTCCAGCGTTTGCAGCATTACGCCTTTCTCAAAGTTGCGCATCATTTCAACGCCCACAACTTCTTCTTTACGCTGATAAACTTCAACAGCCTGCTGGAAAATACGTTCGCGCAGAGTTTCTTCATGCAATTCTGGCTCTTTATCCAGCCACTCTTTGATTGGCATTTCCAAATCAAAGTCATTCTTCAGACGCTCTTGCAGACCTTCGATATCCCACATCTCTTCCAGCGACTGCGGTGGAATATAGGTATCAAGCACGGTTTTAAAGACGTCTTCACGGATGCTGGTAATGGTTTCGCTAACGTCGCTTACGTCCAGCAGCTCGTTACGCTGGGTGTAGATCGCACGGCGTTGGTCATTGGCCACATCATCATATTCCAGCAGCTGCTTACGAATATCGAAGTTACGGCTTTCAACTTTACGCTGCGCATTGGCAATGGCTTTAGTGACCCAAGGATGCTCGATGGCTTCGCCTGGTTTCATCCCCAGTTTACGCATCATGCCGGTAACGCGGTCAGAAGCGAAGATACGCATCAAGGCATCTTCCATAGACAGGTAGAAGCGAGAAGAACCAGCATCACCCTGACGGCCCGCACGGCCACGCAGCTGGTTATCGATACGGCGTGATTCGTGACGTTCGGTACCAATGATGTGTAAACCGCCCGCTGCCAGAACTGCGTCATGGCGGATTTTCCATGCGGCTTTAATAGCCTCAATCTGCTCGTCAGTTGGTTCAACCAGCTCTGCGACTTCCGTCTGCCAGCTGCCGCCCAACACGATGTCAGTACCACGACCCGCCATGTTGGTTGCGATAGTTACCGCGCCTGGCTGACCGGCGTTGGCAACGATATCGGCTTCTTTCGCATGGAACTTGGCGTTCAATACGTTGTGTTTGATACCCGCTTTAGTCAGCTCCTGAGAAACCACTTCTGATTTTTCAATCGAGATAGTACCCACCAGCACCGGCTGTCCACGTTTAGTACATTCACGGATATCTTCAATAATCGCACCGATTTTTTCCATTTCAGTCATATAGACCAGATCTGGCATATCTTTACGGATCATTGGGCGGTTAGTAGGAACAACGATGGTATCCAGCTTGTAGATAGAGCTAAATTCGAATGCTTCGGTATCAGCAGTACCGGTCATACCGGCTAATTTTTCATACAGACGGAAGTAGTTCTGGAAGGTGATAGAAGCCAGCGTTTGGTTTTCGTTTTGGATCTCAACGCCTTCTTTCGCTTCAACCGCCTGATGCAGACCATCAGACCAGCGACGACCTTGCATGGTACGGCCGGTGTGCTCATCGACGATGATAACTTCACCATCTTTAACGATATAGTCAACGTCACGCGTAAACAGCACATGTGCACGCAATGCCGCGGTAACGTGATGCATCAGCATAATGTTAGCTGGAGAGTACAGGGACTCGCCTTCTTCCATGATGCCCGCTTCAACCAGCATCTCTTCAATCAGGATCAGACCACGTTCGGTCAGGTTAACCTGACGGCTTTTCTCATCAACCGAGAAGTGGCCTTCGCCTTGGAAGGTATCCGAGTCTTCTTTTTCCTGACGGATGAGCTTAGGAATCAGCTTGTTCACACGGATGTACATCTCGGAGCTGTCTTCTGCAGGGCCTGAGATGATCAGCGGCGTACGCGCTTCATCGATCAGAATGGAGTCGACCTCATCCACCAGCGCATAATGCAGTTTGCGCTGAACGCGTTCTTCAGGGCTAAACGCCATGTTGTCGCGCAGGTAGTCAAAACCGTATTCGTTGTTCGTACCGTAGGTGATATCAGCGGCGTAAGCGGCACGTTTCGCGGGTGCGGTCATACCAGGCAGGTTGATACCCACAGACAGACCAAGGAACTCGAACAGTGCACGGTTGTTTTCGGCGTCACGCTGTGCCAAGTAGTCGTTCACGGTAACAACGTGCACGCCTTTGCCGCTGAGCGCATTCAGATAAGCCGGCAGGGTTGCTGTCAGGGTTTTACCTTCACCAGTACGCATTTCTGCAATACAGCGGTCATTCAGAACCATACCGCCTAACAGCTGAACGTCGAAGTGACGCATACCAAACACACGCTTACTCGCTTCACGAACGGTCGCAAAGGCTTCTGGCAACAGACTTTCTACCGTTGCGCCTTTGGCCAAACGCTCACGGAACTCATTGGTTTTTGCTTTTAGCTCGTCGTCGGAGAGTTTTTCCATCTCCGGTTCCATCTGATTAATCAGCGCTACGGCTTTGCGCATACGGCGCAGCGTACGATCGTTACGGCTACCAAAAACCTTGGTCAATAATTTAATTAACATAATTCTTAATATCTCTTAAGGAGCGATGCTTGACGATCGCCCAAATTTTATAGTGATGAGATGGTATAAAAACGATTAGATATGGCGCAGTTGGGGTCCGGCACGGATGCCCTGAACCTGAGCAACCCAAAGTGCTGGCGTATGCGCGATAGGCGCAGTATCCGACTCAGGCATCAATAAAACGGGGGTAGAAGGCGTGATAGCTGGCTGTAGCGTTAACAACGAGCTTAAAGAACTGAGTAACACCAGTTGCTGAGCATGTAGCTCATCAACCTTAATATCATTGACGGGTTCACTCGCGGCTGCCTGTGGCGTCATGCGATAGCTTAAATGCCGAATCGCCGTGCGCAGCGCGTGCTGATGCCAATAATCCACGGATTGGAAACTACCGCGGCGTTTGCTGGCCTGAAGCCACGCGAATTCATTTGTGTTGTGGGCGTTGATTAAACGCTGCAAGCTCGCGGAAGGGTCGGCAACTTTAGTCTGTTCGGTATTCGCTAATGCAGTAGGCACACCAAGCGTAGCCGCGACCATCCCCCATAGGAGATGCGGCCAAAAATAGCGTCTGCCAAATTGTCGCCAACGATTGAGAATACCAATCACATCAGATTTCCGTGTTTCCACTTACACATAGGCCGCAGATTTTACCATTATTATCATCAATCCACATCAGGATTCATCAATACCAACCGATAGAAATAATAATAATGATGCGTTTACATCATAGTAGTTTGATTATGAAGAATTAAAGCAGGGAATAAAGCACTAACAGAAGATTTAAGCAGGGGTAAAAATTAGAACGACTGGCTTCATTAGCCGGAGAGAGTACTAACTCCGCCAGTCGTGATCAGAAACAGTAGGCGTTAAGCCAAAACTGTTGTTGGTGCGCGGAATGCGATTGGCATTTCGGCATCATCTTCAAACGTTACGTATTCCCAAGCTTCCTGCTTAGCCAATACTGCTTGTAACAGTTTGTTGTTCAATGCATGACCTGATTTGAATGCGGTGAATGCACCAATGATGTTATGTCCACACATGAACAAGTCACCAATCGCATCCAGCATTTTGTGACGAACAAATTCGTCTTCAAAACGCAGGCCATCTTCGTTAAGAACGCGGTAATCGTCCACAACGATGGCACAATCGAAGCTACCGCCCAGGCACAAACCACGGGACTGTAAATATTCGATATCGCGCATAAAACCAAAAGTACGCGCACGGCTAATTTGGCGCACAAACGATTCGGCGGAGAAATCCATCCGGTAACGCTGTGAGCTGGAATCAATCGCTGGATGATTGAAGTCGATAGTAAAGTCTAAGCTGAAACCGTTATACGGAGACAGTTCGGCCCACTTAT
Organism: Hafnia sp. CBA7124; assembly: GCF_002355555.1. Taxonomy (NCBI): domain Bacteria; kingdom Pseudomonadati; phylum Pseudomonadota; class Gammaproteobacteria; order Enterobacterales; family Hafniaceae; genus Hafnia; species Hafnia sp. CBA7124. Next base: position 3,625,375 of record NZ_AP017469.1, read on the forward strand.
CGCCATCCTCAACACGCACAGTCTGCTTCAGGCGAAGGAATTTCTTCGCACAGTTCAGCTCTTCGATACCCGCTTCTAACAGCAGATAAACGAAAGGACTGGCGCTGCCATCCATGATAGGAATTTCTGCCGCATCAACTTCAATAATTAAGTTGTCGATACCTAAACCTGCCAGAGCAGCGTTTAAATGTTCTACGGTAGAAATACGTACGTCATGCTCATTAACCAGGCAAGTACAGAGCATGGTATCACGCACGGATTTTGCATCAGCCGGAAAATCAACCGGTGGATTCAAGTCAGTGCGACGATAGATGACCCCGGTGTTAGCCGCGGCTGGGCGCATAGTCAGCGTGACCTTCTTGCCGGTATGAAGACCGACACCAGTCGCCTGAATAATACGTTTTAATGTCCGTTGTTTGATCATCGTTTTATCTCGCAGTGTTTATCCATCCAACCACCTTTAGCAAAGTTAACTTTATACTAAGGGCGGCGGGACAGTTTAGCACAAAGAGCGGAGATGCCAAATATCTGAGTAAATTAGTCAGCTTGCTTACGCAAGAAGGCTGGAATATCCAGATAATCTGGTTCTTTATTGCTCCCCTGAGCAGTTTGGTCGTTAACGACTTTTGCCGCTGCAGGTTTGTTTTCTTGTGGTAACGGAGACAAGCCGTGCTGCTGATAACGCTGGTCAATCACCGGCTGTGGAGCCTGTTTGCTTGTTACCAGTGTAATTTCAGGACGCTTATCCATGCCGATGCCGGTCGCAACAACGGTCACGCGCAGTTCATCGTTCATCTCTGGATCCAGAGATGTACCGATAACCACGGTTGCATTGTCAGAAGCAAATGCACGAATAGTGTTACCAACGGTTTCGAACTCATCTAAACGCAGGTCGAAGCCCGCGGTGATGTTAACCAGCACGCCGCGCGCACCAGAAAGATCGATGTCTTCCAATAGTGGAGAAGAAATAGCCATTTCAGCCGCTTCTTCTGCACGGTCTTCACCGCAGGCGATACCTGAACCCATCATGGCATAACCCATTTCAGACATAACCGTACGCACGTCCGCGAAGTCGACGTTCATCAGACCTGGGCGTGTAATCAGTTCCGCAATACCCTGTACCGCACCTTTCAGTACGTCGTTAGCTGCGCCGAAAGCATCTAACAGGGAGATACCACGACCCAGAACTTTCAACAGCTTATCGTTCGGGATAGTGATCAGGGAGTCCACGTGCTTGGACAGTTCAGCGATACCCTGCTCTGCAAACGCCATGCGCTTTTTGCCTTCAAAGTTGAAAGGCTTAGTCACCACGGCAACAGTCAGAATACCTAAATCTTTGGCTACTTCAGCCACAACTGGCGCAGCACCCGTACCCGTACCACCGCCCATACCGGCCGCGATGAATACCATGTCAGCGCCTTCCAATGCAGCGCGCAGACCTTCACGGTCTTCTTCTGCAGAGTTACGGCCGACTTCTGGGTTTGCACCCGCCCCCAAACCTTTAGTGATACCACTACCGATCTGAATGGTTTGGCCGACAGCTGTTTTACGCAACGCCTGAGCATCCGTGTTAACGGCGAAGAACTCTACGCCCTCGATACGCTCACGCACCATGTGCTCTACGGCATTGCCACCGCCGCCGCCGACGCCGATGACTTTAATCACCGCGTCATTGGTTAATTCCATTGGTTCAAACATAGTTTCTCTCCGTTTTGTGCCTGTCGCTTCGAGATCATAACGCGTAAGGATGATCTCTTTTTTTAAACATTAAAACTCTTTTCTCAGCCAGCCGTTGATTTTCTTGAACCAATTGCCCACTGAAGCTCTTTTTTCTACTTCAGCCTCACCGCTAAGGTGCGACTCTTTTCCGTAATGCAGCAACCCAATCGCCGTTGAGTAGTAAGGTTCCTGCGCATAATCTGTCAGGCCAGTGATATTCAGAGGCTGTCCAATACGCACTTGCGTATGGAAAACCTGTTGCGCACACGCTGCCAATCCGTCGATCTGCGCGGCACCACCGGTCAACACGATCCCTGCTGCCAGATGATGTTTGACACCCTGCTGGCGAAGCTGTTCCTGCAACTGCAGAATTTCATCATTCACCAGATTTAACAGTTCGGTATAACGAGGCTCGATAACCTCAGCCAGCGTCTGACGCTGCAAGCTGCGTGGCGGACGTCCACCTACGCTAGGAACTTCAACGCTTTCGTCTTTGCTGACCAACGTCCCCATCGCGCAGCCGTAACGAACTTTAATCGCTTCGGCGTCGGTAGGAGGTGTGCCAAATGCATAGGCGATATCGCTCGTTACCACGTTACCTGCATACGGGATAACCTTGGTATGACGCAGTGCTCCACCGGTATAGACTGCCATATCCATGGTGCCACCGCCGATATCTACCACACAAACGCCCAGTTCACGCTCATCTTCGGTCAATACAGCATAACTCGCTGCAAGTCCTGCAAAGATCAGTTGATCAACCTTAAGCCCACAGCGCTCTACTGCTTTGACAATATTCTTTGCCATATCATTATGGCAGGTAATCAGATGAACCTTAGCTTGCATACGCACGCCAGATAGGCCAACCGGATTTTTGATGCCTTCTTGATAGTCGATGGCATATTCCTGCGGGATAACATGCAGAACACGGTGCTCATCACGCACACGAACAGACTTCGCGGTATGAACCACATTCTCTACATCTTCCAGTGTCACTTCTTCTTCGGAAATAGGAACCATCCCTATTTCGTTCTGGCAACTGATATGTTTGCCAGAAAGCGCCAAATAGACTGAAGAAATTTGGCAATCTGCCATCAGCTCGGCTTGATCAATAGCGCGTTGGACGCATTTAACGACGGATTCCAGATCGTTAACACCGCCCTTATCCATGCCACGGGATGGGCAACTGCCCACACCGATGATATTGACCATGCCATCGGGCAGAACTTCCCCTACCAGAGCGGCTACTTTCGCCGTTCCGATCTCCAGTCCAACTACCAGTTTTCTGTCCGTCGACTTGATCATTGTTGTTTAACCTGTGCCTGATTCTGTTGCTGATTAGCGTTTTGCTGTGTCTGCTGGTCAAGCGGCGCTGGAGCCCATCCAACGGCTGCGCCGGTGTCATAGCGCAGATCAACGTAGCTAATACGCTGATTGGTTGCCTGCGCTTGCTGCTGTAACGCGGGATAAAGTTCCTCAAACCGCGCCAGTCGTCCAGAAGGATCATCACGTCCCAGCTCAAGACGAATGTCGTTATCCAGACCTAGCTGCCATGAGTGACGTGCACTCATTGACACCATTTTCAGCTTAAAATTATTCTTCGCCAGTTCCTGACTCATCGAGTGGTAACCTTCCAGCACATCATTTTCGCTGCCTTCTGGGCCATACAGCAACGGCATTTTCTGCTGCACTGTACGCTCTGCTGGCACGCTGAACGATTTGCCTTCGGCATCGACCAAACGTAAGTCATTCCAACGCGCGACCGGAACGTACTCAACTAAATGGATCTTGAGTTCGTTAGGCCACTGCTTACGCACGCTGGCCTGCTTAATCCACGGTAAACGCTCAATCTGTTGCTGGATAACATCAACGTTTTGCGTCATAAACGTGCCCGGCGCACCCAGCGACAAAATCGCCTGACGAATATCGTCATTCTTCGTGAAATGACGCTCACCGGTCACTACCAGCTTGGAAAGCGGCATTCGGCTGGCATCTTTCATCCAGCTCACCACCATCCAACCACTAACCACTATTGAACCCAGTATGATCAGTAAAAAGATCATACCAAACAAACGAATACCATTACTGCGACGCAGACCTGCACCACTACGGCGTTGGCCAGAACCAGTTGGTTCACGGTCGCGAGTGTTCAGGGCTGCCTGCGACATATCAGTTAGCCAGCTCCAAGATGCGGGCAACTAGCTGAGAGAAGCTCAACCCATACTGGCGCGCCGCCATTGGAACCAGACTATGGCTGGTCATTCCCGGCGCCGTATTCACTTCCAGCAAATAGAACTCTCCGTCGGCATCCATCATAACGTCTACACGTCCCCAGCCACTGCAATCCAGCGATTTATAGGCTTTACGTGCCAGCTCGGCTAGTTCACGTTCGCGCTCTTCGCTCAAACCGCTTGGGCAGAAGTATTCAGTCTTATCCGACAAGTACTTAGCTTCATAATCATAGAAGACTCCCGGCGCTTGTATACGAATTGATGGTAAAATCTCTTCGCCCAAGAAAGCCACGGTGTATTCAGGACCGCTTAACCACTTCTCAACCAGCACGTCATCGTCATGGCGGAAAGCCTCAACCAGCGCATCGTCAAACTCGCTGGCATCGCTCACTTTACTCATACCGACGCTTGAACCTTCACGGCTGGGCTTAACGATCAGCGGTAAACCGAGCGCGTTCAGCTCAACCAACATTTCTTGAGTTAAGCCTTCATCAAACTGGTCGCGGCTGATTGCCACAAAAGGCGACACCGGTAAGCCAGACGCTTGCCAAACCAGCTTGGTACGCAGTTTGTCCATAGTCAGCGCCGAAGCCATTACGCCGCTGCCGGTATAAGGCAGCTGCAGGAACTCCAGAACCCCTTGCAACGTGCCATCTTCGCCACCACGGCCATGCAGAGCGATAAAGACTTTATCAAAGCCCGCGTCTTTTAATTGTGTCGCAGGGAAGTCTTTTATATCCACCGGATGTGCGTCAATCCCCGCCTCTTTCAGACCATTCAGAACCGCTTGGCCTGACTGTAAAGAGACTTCACGCTCTGCGGAGGTACCACCCAGTAATACAGCAACTTTCTCAGCCATGATGTTTTTCATCCGTACTTGTTCTGTCAACGTTAATCGGCTGCAATTTCTGCTCAGCCAAAGTCCGCGCCACTTTGCCAATATTTCCGGCGCCCTGAGTCAAAATCAGGTCGTCATTTTCTAAAAACTGAGCCAGCGTCGCTGGCAATGTTGCAGCGTCAGACACCAGTACCGGATCTAACTTGCCGCGGCCACGAATGGTGCGGCACAGAGAGCGGCTATCGGCTCCTGGAATTGGCGTTTCACCGGCGGAGTACACATCCAGCATCAATAAAACGTCAACCTGACACAGCACATTCGCAAAATCATCATACAGGTCGCGGGTACGCGTGAAACGATGCGGTTGGAATACCATCACTAGACGACGATCTGGCCATCCCGCACGAGCCGCTTTAATCGTGGCGTCCACTTCCGTCGGGTGATGACCATAGTCATCTACCAGCATGGCTTTACCTTCTTTGCCGTTCACATTCTCCAGCGAGTACTCGCCAAGGAAATCAAAGCGACGTCCGGTGCCTTGGAAGCCTTCTAGCGCACGTAGAATGTCTTCATCCGCAATCCCCTCTTCGGTGGCAACCGAAACGGCTGCTGCCGCGTTCAGGGCGTTGTGGCGGCCTGGCGCATTTAACGTTACCGCTAAACGAGGCTTATCCTGACGACAGATGAAGAAAGTGCCCTGTGCGCCATTTTGCTGATAGGACTCGATACGCACATCCGCATCTTCGCTAAAACCGTAAGTAGTGATATGACGTCCTACGCGCGGTAATAACTCACGCACCACAGGATCATCAATGCACATCACCGCGCGGCCATAGAACGGCAGGTTGTGCAGAAAATTAATAAACGTCTGCTTTAGATTCTCGAAGTCGCCATGATAGGTATCCATATGATCGGCTTCGATATTAGTGACCACGGCAACCATCGGCTGTAAGTGGAGGAAAGAGGCATCACTTTCGTCTGCTTCAGCAATCAGATAGCGGCTTGAGCCTAAACGCGCATGCGTGCCTGCGGCTTTCACCAAACCACCGTTAACAAACGTTGGATCCAGACCGGCTTCCGCATAAATACTGGAAACCATTGCCGTTGTCGTTGTTTTTCCGTGGGTGCCCGCAATCGCAATGCCATGACGAAAACGCATCAGTTCAGCCAGCATTTCAGCACGGCGTATCACGGGAATACGGGCTTCACGTGCAGCAACAATCTCTGGGTTATCCGCAGAAATCGCCGTCGACACCACAACCACGCTCGCGTCTTTGACGTTTTCAGGGCGATGGTTGAAATAAATCTGCGCACCCAGTTCGGTTAACTGCTGCGTAACGGGGTTCGGCGCTAAATCAGAACCGCTAATTTGATAGCCTTCATTAGCCAACACTTCGGCAATACCGCCCATGCCAGCACCGCCGATGCCGACAAAGTGAATGTGCCGGACGCGACGCATCTCAGGCACCATGGTACGCAGTTTCGCGAGTTGTTGAGTATTTACGTTCTTATTCACTGTTTCTCAGTTCTGTCATTTTGGCCGGTGCTAACAATTAGCGACCCGCTCAGCGGTAAATTATTTCGCAACTTCACAAATCACGGCGGCGACACGTTCAGTCGCATCGGGAATTGCAGCAGCGCGAGCTTTCTCTGCCATTTCTAATAGGGTTTGGCGATCCCATCCTGCTAACGTCGCCGTCACTGACTCCACGGTCAACTGTGGTTGTTCAATGATTTTTGCAGCGCCTGCTTTTTCTAGCGGCAACGCATTCCAATACTGTTGGCGATCTTTATGCATGAACGGTACGAACAATGCAGGCAGCCCAGCGGCCGCGATTTCGCTCACCGTCAGAGCACCTGAGCGACATACTACGACGTCTGCCCAGTCATAGGCCGCCGCCATGTCATCGATAAACTCGGTCACTTTGTGCTGCGTCTGTCCGACTTTTTCATAGTCGGCTAATACCGTTGGCAAAGCGCCCTTCCCTACCTGATGCCACAGCGTAATTCTGCTACCTAGTTGTTCAGCAACTTTTGGCATGGTTTGGTTCAGGATGCGAGCGCCTTGGCTTCCGCCAACCACCAGCACGCGAATCGGCCCCATACGGCCAGCTAAACGCTGTTGTGGGGCCGGTAGCGCCAGAACGTCTCCACGCACCGGGTTACCCACCACGGGCGCATTCGGGAATGCGCCCGGAAAAGCCTGCAATACGCGCTTAGCAATCTTAGACAGCCAGCGGTTGGTTAAACCGGCAATCCCATTCTGTTCATGCAGCACAACCGGAACACCACACAGCCACGCAGCCAAACCACCAGGGCCAGAAACATATCCGCCCATGCCTAAAACAGCGTCTGGCTTATAGGCTTTCATAATGGCTTTAGCTTGGCGAACCGCGCGGAAAATGCGGATTGGCGCACCTAACTGGGCCTTCAATCCTTTACCACGCAGGCCAGAAATCTGAATAAAATCAATTTCTATGCCGTGCTGTGGAACCAACTGGGCTTCCATTCGATCGGCGGTGCCTAACCAACGCACCTGCCATCCTTGAGCCTGCAAATAATGCGCAACGGCTAAACCAGGGAACACATGCCCACCGGTGCCACCCGCCATTACCATCAGGCGTTTATTCTGTTGATGATCAGCGTTGCTACTCATCGGGAACCCCTTACTACCGCCTGTGCTTTTTCCAGACGAGTTTCATAATCAATGCGTAACAGTAATACCAATGCGGTCGACATAATCAGCAAGCTGGAACCACCGTAACTAATTAGCGGCAACGTCAGACCTTTCGTCGGTAACATCCCTGCGGCAGCCCCAACGTTAACCAGTGCCTGAAAACTAAACCAAATACCGATGGCGCAGGCTAAAAAACCGGAAAAGCGCTGATCTGCCTCTAACGCGCGACGTCCGATGGACATAGCACGAAAAGCGACGAAGAATACCATTAACAAAGCAAGAACCACACCGAAATACCCAAGTTCCTCGCCTAAAATTGAGAAAATAAAGTCGGTGTGCGCTTCAGGTAAATACTCCAGTTTTTGCACCGAGTTACCCAAGCCCTGTCCCCAGAATTCACCGCGGCCAAAGGCCATCAGCGATTGCGTCAGCTGGTAACCACTGCCGAAAGGATCGGCCCATGGATTCCAGAACGACGTCACGCGGCGCATACGATACGGTTCTGCAATAATCAGTAACACAACGGCAAAAATACCGGAGCCGATAATGGCTAAGAATTGCCACATTTTGGCACCCGCCAAGAACAGCAAACCGAGCGTGGTAACGAACAACACCACCACGGTACCTAAGTCAGGCTGAGCCAGCAGCAGCACCGCTAATACCACCATCACGCCCATCGGTTTACAGAAGCCCCAGAAGTTAGAGCGAACCTCTTCAACTTTGCGCACCAGATAGCTGGAGAGATAGCAAAACAGCGCCAGCTTAGAGATCTCTGCGGGCTGAATACGTAGCGGACCAAACGCAATCCAACGCGAAGCACCGTTCACCGAGCTACCGACCACGAGAACAATCAGCAGCATAGCAACGGCCATTAGCAATAATGCGTTGCTATAGCGCTGCCAGATTTCCATCGGCACACGCAGCGTCACCATCGCCAATCCAAACGCCAATGCCAGATACAGCGCATCACGTTTCGCAAACAGGAAAGGATCGTCTGCCAAACGTTGACCAATTGGCATGGATGCTGATGTCACCATCACAAAGCCAATTGCCGCCAAACCAAAGGTCAGCCAGAGCAAGGTGCGATCGTATAGCACCACCATCGCAGCATCGCTCTCGCCCGCCCCCATCACCCACTCACGCAAACGCGTGATTAAGCCAAAATGTGGCAACGAGAATTTAGGGCGCGGTAACCGCGGGAGTCGCAGACGCATCAGCCAAGCTCCTTGGCTAAACGGCTGAATTCGTCGCCGCGTTGTTCAAAGTTTTTAAACTGGTCAAGGCTCGCGCAGGCCGGAGATAACAGAACCATATCGCCGGTTTTCACTTTGGCAGCAATCATTCGCATCGCTTGTTCCATGGTCTCTGTCTGCTCGGCAATCTCAGGACGCAAAGCAGCCAGCTGCGCGCCATCGCGACCAAAGCAGTACAAACGGACGTTATCGCCCTGCAGGTATGGCGCCAATGCGCTGAAGTCTGCTGATTTACCATCGCCGCCGAGCAACAGATGCAAAGTGCCATCAACGTGTAAACCATTGAGCGCAGCTTCAGTGCTGCCAACGTTGGTAGCTTTGGAATCATTAATCCAACGCACGCCGTTATGTTCCAATGACAGCTGGAAGCGATGTGCCAAACCGGTGAAGGTCGTTAGTGCTTTTAAGCTTGAAGCTCGTGGAATACCAACAGCATCCGCCAGCGCTAACGCAGCCAATGCGTTAGTGAAGTTATGTTTGCCGGTGACTTTCATTTCACGCGTATTGAGAACTTTTTCACCACGCACGCGCAGCCAAATCTCACCCTGCTGGCGATTCAAATGATAATCGCCCACGTCAGCACCAAAACTCACGCAGCGGGAATCTGCACCGCGAATCGGCATCGTGAGTGCGTCGTCGGAGTTAACCACGCAAACTTTGGCATTCTCATACACGCGCAGCTTGGCAGCGCGATATTGCTGCAATCCAAGCGGGTAGCGATCCATGTGATCTTCGGTAACATTCAGGATCGTGGCCGCAGCCGCTCGCAGGCTATTGGTGGTTTCTAACTGGAAGCTAGAGAGTTCAAGCACGTAAAGATCGCACTCTTGCTTAAGCAGCATTAACGCAGGCAAACCGATATTGCCGCCCACGCCAACGTTCCAGCCCGCAGATTTAGCCATTTCGCCCACTAACGTTGTCACGGTACTTTTACCGTTAGACCCCGTAATGGCCACAATGGGTGCCTGCGCTTCGCGACAAAACAGCTCGATATCCCCCACGATCTCAACACCCGCCTCTGCCGCCACGCTGAGCGCAGGAGAGGCAAGTGCAATTCCGGGACTTGCAACGATGAGGTCGGCATCCAGCAGCCACTCTTGGTTCATATCACCCAAGTGACGCTCAACGTTTTCCGGCAGCTTATCCAGCCCCGGTGGAGAAATACGGGTATCGATAACACGCGGCGTTACGCCACGTGCCAAGAAGAAATCAACGCATGACAGGCCCGTAAGCCCGAGGCCAATGATGACGACTTTCTTACCCTGATAGTCCACCATATTAACGCACCTTCAAGGTTGCCAGGCCAATCAGCACCAGCATCAGAGAGATAATCCAGAAGCGCACGATAACGCGAGGTTCTGGCCAGCCTTTCAGTTCATAGTGGTGATGGATTGGCGCCATACGGAAAATTCGCTGACCGCGTAGTTTGAAGCTGCCCACCTGCAAAATAACCGAGAGGGTTTCCATCACAAATACGCCGCCCATAATTACCAGTAGGAATTCCTGACGCAGCAGCACAGCAATCGTACCCAGCGCACCACCCAAAGCCAGCGAGCCGACATCGCCCATAAAGACCTGAGCCGGATAAGTGTTAAACCATAAGAATCCAAGCCCTGCACCGACAATGGCCGTGCAGACAATCACCAGTTCACCTGCGTGACGCAAATAAGGAATATGCAGGTAAGCAGCAAAGTTCACGTTACCGGTCGCCCAAGCCACCAGCCCCATCCCTGCCGCTACGAAAACGGTAGGCATAATAGCCAATCCGTCTAAACCATCGGTGAGGTTAACGGCGTTACTAGTACCCACAATCACAAAGTAGCTCAGCAGGATATACAGCAGACCCAGCTGCGGCATGACATCCTTGAAGAAGGGAACCACCAGCTCGGTTGCCGGAGTCCCTTTACCGATAGAGTACATGGCAAAAGAAACTACCAGCGCGATCACCGACTGCCAGAAGTACTTCCAGCGCGCAATCAGGCCCTTGGTATTTTTACGTACCACTTTGCGATAATCATCAACAAAACCAACAACGCCGTAGCCGAGCAATACAAACAGCACGCACCAGACGTAAGGGTTAGACGGGTATGCCCACATCAAGACAGAAATGGTGATGGAGGTCAGGATCATCAGACCGCCCATCGTTGGCGTACCGCGTTTGCTGAAATGTGACTCAGGACCGTCGTTACGAACAACTTGACCGAAAGACATCTTTTGCAGGCGAGCAATCATTCGCGGCCCAATCCACAGCGACAGGAACAGCGCCGTCAACAAACTGACAATGGCGCGGAACGTCAGATAGGAAAAGACGTTGAAGCCGGAATAGTATTTGACCAAGTGTTCGGCCAGCCAGACTAACATGATTGATTCTCCTGCATTTCCTGCACAGATAAGCCTCGTACTACCTGCTCCATAGCGGCACTACGTGAACCTTTAACTAAAATGGTGATCGCCGCATGTTCGCATAACAGGTTTTTTAGGCGCTCAATCAGAGCCGTTTTGTCCGTGAAATGTTCACCACAACCACTGGTCTCGCTGATGAGATGGCTTAAACGCCCAACGCTCAGCACTTTATCAATCCCCGCCTCGCGAGCCGCAATGCCCACCTGACGATGACAATCTTCTTCTTCAGCACCCAACTCGCCCATATCACCCACTACCATGACGCGATAGCCAGGCATTGAGCCCAACACCTGCGCTGCCGCGGTCATAGAGCCCACGTTGGCGTTATAGGTATCATCGAGAATCAGCTGTTCTGAATTCAAACGGATCGGGAATAAACGCCCGGGAACCGCTTTGAGTTCGCTTAACCCGTTGCGCACATTCTCAAGCGTTGCACCTACCGACATCGTCAGCGCAGCCGCCGCAAGCGCATTCGCGATATTGTGGCGGCCCGGCAAAGGCAGAACCACCGGCGCAGTACCAAACGGCGTGTGCAGATTAAATTCGGTGCCTTGATGTGTCACGCGGACATCGCTGGCAAAGAAATCCACTGACTCGGCGGCCTGCGGAGAAAAACGCCATACACGCTGGTTGGCGATCTTTTCCTGCCAATGCGGCCAGTCGTTATTATCGGCATTGATAATGGCAGTGCCGTTTGCGGCCAAACCATCAAAAATCTCACCTTTAGCTTTGGCAACACCGGCTAAGGAGCCGAAACCTTCCAAATGCGCCGCCGCCAGATTATTGACTAAGGCGCTTTCAGGCTTAACTAAATTTACCGTGTAGGCAATTTCGCCCACGTGGTTGGCGCCCAGCTCGATCACCGCATATTCATGCTGTGGCTCAAGGCGTAATAACGTCAGCGGCACGCCGATGTCATTATTAAAATTGCCGGAGGTATACAGCACGTTGCCACATTGGCGCAGAATCTCCGCGCTCATCTCTTTCACCGACGTTTTACCCGATGAACCGGTAAGCGCGATAACGCGAGCGGGCATTTGCTGACGAATCCATGCGCCAAGTAACCCCAGCGCAATACGCGTATCGGCAACCACAATCTGCGGAGCATCAATCGGTAAGTGTTTACTTACTAGTAAAGCACCAGCGCCCTGACTCACAGCATCGGCCGCAAAATCATGAGCATCAAACTTTTCGCCTTTCAACGCGATAAATAAGCAGCCGTCGGTTAACTTGCGCGTATCGGTCACAACATCAGTAATTTGTGTATCAGCACCAATCAACTGACCGTTAACTGCCTCGGCGATGGCCTGCAAAGAAACAGGGATCATGCTATCACCCCCAGCAGACGTGCTACGGTCACGCGATCTGAATAATCTAAACGGCGATTGCCGACCAGTTGATAATCTTCATGGCCTTTGCCTGCCACGAGAATCACATCATCAGGCTTAGCCTGCATGATGGCTCCGGTAACGGCTTCAGCACGGCCAGAAACGGCCTGTGCGCGGCCTGCATCAAGCATACCGTTCAGAATATCGGCCATGATGGCACGAGGCTCTTCACTACGCGGGTTGTCGTCCGTGACAACAACGCGATCGGCATATTGTTCGGCAATCGCACCCATAAGTGGGCGCTTACCTTTATCGCGATCGCCGCCGCAGCCAAATACGCACCACAGCTGGCCTTTGCAGTGCAAACGCGCTGCTTCAAGCGCTTTCTCTAGTGCATCCGGCGTGTGCGCATAGTCAACAACAACGGTTGGCTTGTCAGGAGCTGCGAACACTTCCATGCGGCCACATACGGGTTGCAGCTGAGCGGAGCTTTTGCACAGTGCTTCTAATGGATAACCAATAGCTAACATAGTAGCGGCAGCAACCAGCAAATTGCTGACGTTAAAGGCTCCCATCAAGCGGCTTTCCAGCAAGCCTTTACCCCATGAAGAGTCAAAGCTGATACTTGCGCCACCATCGTGGTAATCAACGTCGGTCGCTGAAACCCAGCGCCCAGACCAATTTTCTGGCAAGCGCTGTTCCATGGTTACGGCAACGGCATCTGGAGACTTAGCCAACCAGCGCTGACCGACTTCGTCGTCAGCGTTAATAATTTTTTCACCGCTGTGGTGAGTGGAGAACAGCAGCCATTTGGCCTGTTCGTAATGCGCCATATCACCATGGTAATCCAGATGATCGCGGCTCAGGTTGGTGAATACCGATGCGGCAAACGGCAGAGCGGCAACGCGGTCTTGCACCAAACCATGGGAAGAGACTTCCATCGCAGCCAGCGTGGCGCCTTGAGACACCAAGCTGCGCAGTAAATGCTGCACATCAACCGCTGAACCAGTGGTGTTTTCACTTGGATGAACTTGCCCCAACAGGCCGTTGCCGACCGTTCCCATTACCGCACTGGTTTCGCCTAATAGCTGGCCCCACTGTGCCAACAATTGGGTAATGGTCGTTTTGCCGTTGGTTCCTGTTACGCCGATTAAGCGCAAATCAGCACCCGGCTGATGGTAAAAGCGTCCTGCCAACGCGGATAAGCGCTGGTTTAACTGACTCAGGTAGATAACGGGAACGCCGTGGCTCTCGCGAACGGTGCCATCTTCTGCTTCCCCATCTGCCTCAGCGATGACTGCAGCAACGCCTTGCGCTATCGCTTGCGGAATATAACGGCGACCATCTGCCGCGTGGCCAACGATCGCCACAAACAGATCACCCGCAGCCGCAACGCGGCTGTCTAATGTCATCTCTCGCAAAACGCGCTCCGGAGCATCTGCTACCCAAGGAGCCAAAAGCGCGCGCAAATTACGATCTGCCACCTGAACCCTCTTTTTTATTGTTCACTAATTCGTTTTTATCACCCGTGGGCAACGCATCCGGCTCAACGTTCATGGTGCGCAGAACGCCGCCCATGATAGCGCCAAAGATCGGAGCGGATACCGCACCACCGTAATACTTCCCTGCCTGCGGATCGTTAATGACCACAACCAGAGCAAATCGAGGATTACTTGCTGGCGCAACGCCAGCGGTATAAGCAATGTATTTGTCTACATAACGGCCATCTGGACCGACTTTTTTCGCGGTCCCGGTTTTAATCGCGATGCGATAGCCTTTGATTGCTGCTTTCGTCCCACCGCCGCCCGGCAGCGCAACGCTTTCCATCATGTGCACAACCGTACGAACGATAGGCTCAGGGAATACGCGTTCACCCGGAACGGGGGGATCGACTTTAGTAATCGACAGCGGACGATAAATCCCGAGGCTGCCAATCGTTGCATAGACACGTGCTAGCTGTAACGGCGTTACCATTAGCCCATATCCGAAAGAAAAGGTGGCCCTCTCTATGTCAGACCACCGTTGTTTTTTTGGGTACATGCCACTGCTTTCTCCGACCAGCCCCAAATTGGTCGCCTTACCCAATCCAAAGTGCGAGTAGGTTTCTACCAGCGCAGAGGACGGCATCGCTAACGCCAGCTTTGACACACCGACGTTACTCGACTTCTGTAGAATCCCCGTAATGGAGAGTTCTGAGTAACGGGCCACGTCTTTAATCTGGTGGCCGTTAACAAAATAAGGGAGCGTATTCAGTACGCTATTCTCTTTCACCACGTTGTGCTGTAACGCGGTCATCACCACCATCGGCTTCACCGTGGAACCCGGTTCGAAGATGTCGGTAATAGCGCGGTTACGCATGGTTTCTTTTGGCGTATCGGTCAAGTTATTTGGGTTATACGACGGGCTATTGGCCATCGCCAACACTTCACCGGTATTCACATCGACCAGCACAGCAGTACCGGATTCCGCTTTGTTAAATGCCACCGCGTTATTCAACTCACGGTAAACCAGCGCCTGTAGGCGTTCATCGATGCTAAGCGCCAAGTTATGTGCGGCTTGGCTATCCACTGAGGAAATATCTTCAATCACGCGGCCAAAACGGTCTTTACGCACGGTACGTTCACCCGGCTGGCCGGTTAGCCAGCGGTCAAAGCTCTTTTCAACGCCTTCAATCCCCTGACCGTCAATGTTGGTCACCCCAATGATGTGAGCGGTTACTTGCCCTGCAGGATAATAACGGCGGGACTCTTGCTTGAGGAAAATACCCGGCAGCTTCAGCTTATGGATGTAATCAGCCATCGCCGGATTCACCTGACGAGCGAGGTAGACAAATCGCCCTTTCGGGTTGGCATTGATACGCGCGGCCATTTTATCCAGCGGCATTTCTAATGCATCGGCCAACGCTTTCCAACGCGAGTCCAACGTGATGCCACCACGCTCATTCACTTCCTTCGGATCGGCCCAGATGGCATTAACAGGCACGCTCACCGCCAACGGGCGGCCAGCGCGATCGCTAATCATCCCGCGCGAAGTCAGAATAGGCTGCGTACGCAAAGAGCGTGCATCGCCTTCACGCACTAAGCGGTCGGGATTAATCACCTGCAAATAAGCCACGCGGCCTAACAAACCCATCAAGGCAATAAATATGCACCCACAGAGCAACGCAAAACGCCAGCTGACAAAGCTGGCCTGATCTTCCTGACGCTTTAACTTTCCGGGTCGCACTGCTTTCATTGATTACACATTTACCTACGTCGGAGGTGGTCTGTTGAAAACATCGTTAAATCATTGCTTAACAACAATGTTTTCTTGAGATGGATCTACGTGCTGCATCTGCAGCTTCTCGGTGGCGATACGCTCGACACGGCTGTGATCACCTAACGCATTCTCTTCCAAAATCAGGTTGCGCCACTCGATATCCAGAGCATCGCGTTCGAGTACCAACTGCTCACGCTGCGCGGTTAGCAAGCGTGTTTTGTGCGTGGTCGTCACCACAAGCACTGCCGATACCAAAACACCGATAAACAGAATCAGAGGCAGTTTACCGTGGCGGAGAATATCTCCGCCGATAACGGCAACTAGCGTATGGCGCTCATTGCCGATCATTCTGTCGTCCTTTCCGCAAAGCGCAGCACCGAGCTACGAGCACGTGGGTTAGCATTAACTTCCTCACCGCTCGGTTTCATTTTGCCCAACGCTTTCAGCTTACGTCCGCCCTGACTGCGCAGCTGCGCCTCTGTCAGAGGAATACCCGCAGGAACCTGTGGTCCACGGCTATGATGACGAATAAACTGTTTTACGATACGGTCTTCCAGCGAATGGAAACTGATAATCGACAGGCGACCTTCCGGAGCGAGAATCTCCAGCGCACCGTTGAGCGCGCGCTCGATCTCTTCCAGTTCGCTATTGATATAAATACGAATCGCTTGGAAGCTGCGCGTTGCCGGATGCTTGTGTTTTTCACGGAATGGGCTGGCATTTGCAATCAGCGTAGCCAGTTCATGCGTGCGGGTCATTGGCTCCAGGCGATTACGTTCCACGATAGCGCGCGCAATACGCTTGGCAAAGCGCTCTTCGCCAAAGGTCTTCAACACCCAAGCAATATCTTCTTCTTCCGCTTTCATCAGCCATTCAGCCGCGGATAAACCACGCGTTGGGTCCATACGCATGTCCAACGGCCCATCTCGCATGAAAGAGAAGCCGCGTTCAGCATCATCGAGCTGCGGGGAGGAAACGCCCAAATCGAGAAGAACGCCGTTGATTTGGCCTTCTAGGCCGAGTTCGCGTACATAGCTCGCCATATCGGAAAACGGGCCATGAACAATAGAGAAACGTGGATCGGTGATTTCTGCTGCGGCGGCAATAGCCTGCGGGTCACGATCGATAGCCACTAAGCGTCCTTCTGGCCCAAGCTGGGACAAAATAAGACGTGAGTGACCACCGCGACCAAAAGTGCCATCAATGTAAATGCCGTTACTGCGCAGATTAAGGCCGTTCACAGCCTCATCCAGCAACACGGTCTTGTGTTGGTAATTTTCTTCTGACATGACTATAACGACAAATCCTGTAGCCGCTCGGATAAAGGCTCCGTTGCGGTCTGTTGTGCGTCAATATCTTCCTTGACTTGTTGATACCAGTTTTCTTCATCCCACAGTTCAAACTTATTGAACTGCCCAACTAGCATCACTTGTTTTGTAAGCCCAGCATGCTGACGCAACGTACTTGCAATCAGCAATCGACCGGCGCTATCCATCTGGCATTCGCTGGCATGACCTAGCAGCAGACGCTGAATGCGACGCTCGACAGGATTCATACTCGAAAGACGCGATAGTTTTTGTTCAATCACTTCCCACTGCGGAAGTGTGTAGAGCAACAGGCATGGCTGGTGGAGATCGATGGTGCAAACCATTTGACCTTGCGATTCCTCAAGCAGTAATTCGCGATAGCGCATTGGAACCGCTAAGCGTCCTTTACCGTCAAGGTTGATGGTTGTTGCGCCACGAAACATACCTAAATTACCCCTCGTTGCCCCATCTCACCACTTTACACCACAAATTCCCACATAAGGAAGTTTACGGAGGGTAGGAAAACCTTGTCAAGCCAGAGCGGATGCGGTTTGGGATTATTTTTACCTGAAGTGAAATTAAAACCATTCACTACGAAAACTCTGAAAGAGAAATAATAAAATTAACATCATGATAAATTAAGGGAAATTCTTGGAAGGGAGTGTTACTAACGAGAAACACAAAATTTTTACCAAAAATTAAAATTTAACCAGACTTTGCAATATAGCTCTCATTTTGAACATGTCTTGTATAATTTACATACGCTTTACAGTAGTAAATAGAAAGCTAATTCGACCTAAGCTAATCGCCGTCAGGAAATTAAAAATACCTTTAAAAATCAATAAAATAATTTAATTACAATTCAATATAGTTTTTCTGATAACCATTTTATCTCACTTTATCCCGAGATAATAATCGGTTTGAAGATTAATTATCTAACGGCCTTTTTTCAAAAGTAATTAAGTGTTTCGTTCTCTCAATCCTTTCCACCTCAGATAGTTCTCAAATATTCATTTTTATTTTATTCAGGCCATTATTAGAACAACACAAACCATTCATTATCCTTCCCTGTACAATTTCCATCCAACAAATTGAATAAGAACATAAAAATTAACAGCATGGTGAGAAATCATGCATTTTGCCCATTCTTGTCATTTGCGCAGATTTTTGTAGCAAATCCGCCTTTAAATAATAATTTTTCACTAGTTAAAAAACACACAGCAAACATGTATGCTATTCATACAAAAATAAGCAGTTCATAAAACCATTAAGAACGATAAACCACAGTATTAATGACTAGTTTCAACATGGAGTTAGCCGTTATGTTTTCATCCGATTCCCGTGCTCGTAGTGCAGCCGCCGATATTTTTTCACTGGTGGTTTATTCTTTCATTGTCGGTATGGCGATTGAAGTCTTTCTCTCTGGAATGAGCTTTAGCCAATCACTGTCATCTCGCCTACTTTCCATTCCGGTCAACATTCTTATCGCTTGGCCGTATGGCATATATCGTGATTGGTTTATTCGTCAGTCACAGCGTTGCAGCCCAACTGGTACGGCAAAAATCGTGGCCGATCTGCTTGCCTATGTCTCTTTTCAGTCGCCGGTATACGCCATTATTTTGTGGTCTGTGGGTGCCGACAGTGCGCAAATTATCGCGGCGGTCACCAGTAACGCCGTGGTATCGATGGCAATGGGCGTCGCCTACGGCTATTTTTTAGATTATTGCCGCAGGTTGTTTAAAGTGTCTGCCCATGCCAATAAAGTTCAGGTCAATAAAGTACAGGCGTAAAAAAAGCGCCGGTTGCCACCGGCGCCTTCTCACTTCATCGTTTTACTTAATTCTTTCGACATTACATCCGGTTAAGGCGACCACGCTTGAGCAGTACACGGCGCATTCGGCTTAAACCCGCTTTCGGCTTCTTCGGCTCATCTAAACTCGCCAACACTAATTCCAGCACGCGTTCGGCAATATCACGATGACGCTGCCCTACCGATAAAACAGGGCAATCGAGGAAATCCAATAGCTCATTGTCGCCAAAGGTTGCGATCGCAAGATCGGTTGGCAAATGACCATGATGCTTCAGCGTAACATCCAGCACCCCCTGCAAAAGCGGGAATGACGTGGTGAACAAAGCCTGCGGCATTTCATTATCTTTAAGCCAATTAGAGAACGCCACGCCTGCAGCATCGCGTTCGTAGCTATTGGTGTAAAGATATTGTACTTCTCGCGGATCGTCACGCCATGCGTCTCTGAATCCCTGCTCGCGTAAGAAGCTCACCGATAGCTCAGGCAAAGCGCCGAGATACAGAACCGATTTAGCAGGGAATTTGCGTAATTCCTCCGCCAACATCTCGGAATCCTCACGATCGGCCCCCACAACGCTAATAAAGTTTTCAGGATCTAACGCGCGATCCAGCGCAATGATCGGCAAAGGATCGTTGACCCAACGCTGATAGAACGGGTGTTCTGGCGGCAGTGCGGTAGAAACAATGATCGCATCAACCTGACGCTGTAACAGGTGCTCAATGCACCGCATTTCGTTGTCTGGCTGATCTTCTGAACAGGCAATCAATAGCTGATAGCCTCTTTGGCGTGCCTGACGCTCCAGATAGTTTGCAATGCGGGTGTAGCTGGTGTTTTCCAAATCAGGAATCACCAGCCCAATAGAACGGGTGCGGCCAGCACGTAAACCTGCAGCCACGGCGTTTGGATGATAGTTATGCTCACGTACCACAGCCATCACTTTTTCAACCGTTTTATCACTCACACGGTACTGTTTGGCCTTACCGTTAATGACATAACTGGCCGTCGTCCGCGAAACTCCAGCAAGACGCGCGATTTCATCCAACTTCACGTTATCCCCTTACGCATCAAATTAATTAAGAAGACCGAATGGTCGTCAATACAAATGATCTAACCGCATAAAGAAGAAAGGAGCAACCGCTTTTGCTGAATGGCATCAGCAAATAAGAAAAAGTAAGAGGCCCAGCACAAAGCTGAGCCTCTAAATAGCACTATTACACAGAAAATTGACCTGTGTTAACGCATTATTTTGTCACCACGAGATACCCCGACAACACCTGAACGAGCTACTTCAACAATTTCAGCAACCTCTCGTACGGCGCTTAGGAAGGCATCGAGCTTGTCACTGGTGCCAACTAGCTGAACTGTGTAAAGCGCCGCGGTGACATCCACGATCTGCCCACGGAAAATATCGGTGCTACGCTTTACTTCTTCACGCCCATAACCTGTTGCTTGCAGCTTCACTAACATAATCTCACGCTCAACGTGCGAGCCCTGCACCAACTCGCTCACGCGTAGGACATCTACCAGTTTGTGGAGCTGTTTTTCAATTTGCTCAAGCACTTTCGCATCACCAACGGTTTGGATCGTCATACGCGAAAGCGTGGGATCGTCCGTTGGAGCAACGGTCAGGCTTTCAATGTTATAGCCACGCTGAGAGAACAGGCCGACCACGCGGGACAGTGCGCCTGATTCGTTTTCCAGTAGTACAGATAAAATCCGGCGCATTATTAAGTCCTCTCCGTTTTGCTTAACCACATTTCGTCCATTGATCCGCCGCGGATTTGCATCGGATAAACGTGCTCAGTTTCATCAATGGTAACGTCGACAAACACTAAACGATTCTTCACCGCCAGCGCCTGCTCCAGCTTGCTTTCTAGCTCATCAGGCGTGCGGATTGAGATCCCAACATGCCCGTAAGCCTCAGCCAGCTTCACAAAATCCGGCAATGACTCCATGTAAGACTGTGAATGACGACCTGCATAGATCATGTCTTGCCACTGCTTCACCATGCCAAGGAACCGGTTGTTCAGATTCACCACCACCACAGGCAAATCATATTGCAGTGCCGTAGACAGCTCTTGAATATTCATCTGAATACTGCCGTCACCGGTGACACAAATCACGGTTTCTTCCGGCAATGCTAATTTGATCCCCAGTGCCGCAGGTAAGCCAAAGCCCATGGTGCCGAGGCCTCCCGAATTCACCCAGCGGCGCGGTTTATCAAAACCGTAGTACAAGGCGGCAAACATCTGATGTTGACCCACGTCCGAAGCAACGTACGCCTCACCGTGGGTTAATCGGTGGAGAGTTTCAATAACCTGCTGCGGTTTAATGCGACCGCTGTTCGTGTCATAGCTCAGGCATTTACGGGCACGCCATTGAGCGATGTTTTGCCACCAATCACGCAGGCCATCAAAATCTTGCTTGGCTTCTTTCTGCCCCAGCAGCTCCAAGAAAGTCGCTAATGCCTCTTTAGCATCACCAACGATCGGAATATCGGCATCAACGGTTTTGGAGATTGAGGTAGGATCGATATCGATATGTAGCACTGTCGCATTGGGACAGTACTTTGCCAGATTGTTGGTGGTACGATCGTCGAAACGCACACCGACGGCAAAAATAACGTCGGCGTTGTGCATCGCCATATTGGCTTCGTAAGTACCGTGCATACCTAACATGCCTAGGCTTTGAGCGTGAGATGCGGGGAAGCCTCCCAAGCCCATCAGCGACGTTGTCACTGGAATATTCAAGCGTTCGGCTAACTGACGCAGTTCCTCGTGACAACCAGAGCTAATCACGCCGCCACCGGCATAAATAATCGGCTGTTTTGCCGCCAGCAGCGTTTGCAGCGCGCGCTTAATCTGGCCACGATGCCCTTGTAAAGTTGGGCTATACGAACGCATTTTGACGTTTTCAGGATAGGAATACGGCAGCTTAATCGCCGGATTCATGATGTCTTTAGGCAAATCAACGACCACGGGCCCCGGCCGTCCTGTAGAAGCCAAATAGAATGCTTTTTTGATAATGGTTGGAATATCTTCAGTGTGCTTCACTAAAAAGCTGTGCTTCACCACGGGTCGTGAAATCCCGACCATATCGCACTCCTGAAAGGCATCATTACCAATCAGAGACGTGGCGACCTGACCTGAAATAACCACCATCGGAACCGAGTCCATATAAGCGGTCGCAATACCGGTAATGGCATTTGTTGCTCCTGGGCCTGAAGTCACCAGCACCACGCCCACTTCTCCGGTTGCACGCGCAAAACCGTCGGCCATGTGCACTGCGCCTTGCTCGTGGCGTACGAGGACGTGTTCAATTCCTCCAACCGTGTGCAGGGCGTCGTAAATATCAAGAACGGCCCCGCCCGGATAACCGAATACATGCTTCACGCCCTGATCGATTAACGATCGAACGACCATCTCGGCTCCTGACAACATCTCCATGGGTTTGCCTCCAGGCTGACTTTGCGTAGGTATCATATTCAGGGTGGATCCCTGTTTTTTTGTGTGTTGTGTTTGATTCATTACCTTAACGTGGGAATAACAAGTGCGCAAACGGCAAACGGATGGAGAAAAGAGAGGAAGTTACAACCTTACTGCATTCAGCCATTTTTTAGGAATAAAACGCTGAAGGTCACGGAATTAGCTCCGCGCTTATCGCTGCGGTCAGCCAAATTACAGAACTAAATCATTCTCTCACGACAAAATATGCGAGTGCCGTTTGAGAAAAGAAAACGGCCAGTAAAACTACTGGCCGTTGAGCAAAATCCGTTTACCGCTATCGTTCCAAATACATGGATTCAATTTCCAGCTGGTAACGAGAGTTAATGATCTTGCGACGCAGCTTGAGCGTTGGTGTTAGCTCGCCCTGCTCCATGGAGAAGGCCTCTGGCAGCAGAGTAAACCGTTTAACCTGCTCAAACTTGGCTAAGCCTTTCTGCATTTCACGCAGGCGTAAATCAAACATCTCAACGATATGACTATGACGCAGCAGATCTAAGCGATCGTGATATTTCAGGTTGATCGACTTAGCGTACTCTTCCAAAGATTCAAAACACGGAACGATCAGCGCAGACACAAATTTACGCGCATCGGCGATAACCGCAACCTGCTCGATAAAACGATCCTGCGCTAAGGTGCCTTCAACCATCTGTGGCGCAATGTATTTACCGTTAGAGGTCTTCATCAAGTCTTTCAGACGCTCGGTAATAAACAAATTGCCGTTCTCATCTAATGCCCCTGCATCACCGGTTTTTAACCAGCCATCTTCAGTAAAGGTCGCGGCGGTTTCCAATGGTTTATTAAAGTAGCCGCACATGACGATAGGACCCCGTACCTGAATTTCATTTTCATGACCGATACGGACTTCAACGTCAGGTAATGGTTTACCAATAGAACCAAAGCGAAAATCGTTCTCTTCCCAACAAGACACCGTGGCGCAGGTTTCTGTCATGCCATAACCGTATTTAATGTTGGCACCCAGCGCTTGGAAAAACAGGATGACATTATCATCCAGCTTTGCACCAGCGGCTGGCAGAAAACGCACTCGCCCACCTAAAATTCCACGCAGTTTGCTGAGAACGAGCTTGTCGGCCAGCTTATGCATTGCGGCTAGCGCAGGGCTTGGTTTGCGGCCAGTACGCTCGGTCAGGAAACATTTTTCCCCCACCCAAATAGCCCACTTAAACATGGCACGCTTATGCCACTTCGCCTGAGCCACTTTTTCATGGATGGCACTGAAGATTTTCTCGTAAAAACGCGGAACGGCACACATAACGGTAGGCTTCACCGATTGCATCGCCTCGCGCACCTGATTGGTATCGCCAAGGTAAACATTCTGTGCGCCAGAGTGCATCACATAGAAGCTCCACGCACGTTCAAATACGTGAGAAAGTGGCAGGAAGCAGAGAGAAACATCATCGGCAGTAACGGTTAAACGCTCATCATGCAGGCGGAGTTGCGCCCCCATATTGGTGTAATTCAGCATCACACCTTTTGGCTCGCCGGTGGTACCGGAGGTATAAATTAGCGTGAACAAATCGCTCATATCAGCCTGAGCAATACGTTCGGCCAACTGCGGCAAATAAGATTCTTGCGCGCTAGCGGCAAAATCGTCCAGCGTGCAGGCGATTTCACAGCCCTGCATGTCAATGTTGTCCGACATAACAATAATGCGTTCTAGCTGCGGGCAAACACCGCGCAGCGCTAGTGCCGCATTATATTGAGATTGACCGTCAACAAATAGGATGCGCACGTCAGCATCATTAAGCACAAAGGCGGTCTGTCCGGCGGTATTTGTGGAGTACACCGGAACGGTGATCGCGCGCAGATGTAAAATAGCCAGATCGACCAAGGTCCAAGAAACTGAGTTGTGAGCAAAGATAGCCACACGATCCTGCACATCAACGCCTAAAGCGCACAATGCTAGCGCGAGTTTCTCAACCCGACGCCCTACTTGTTGCCAAGTAAATGAAGTTTCGCCTTGAGCAGACCACTCACGTAGCGCAACACGCTGCGGTATGGTTTTGATCTGCTGCTGAATTCGTTCAACTAGATGGTATTTATTTAACTCATTGATCATAGAAGAAGTTCATTGAATTTATCGGAATGGATGTCGCAGTAAGATATGAGTGAAAAATCTTATTCAGCTTACAGCTGTGCGCTCTTTTCGCCGAAGTCTACCTGTTCTAGCTGAAGGGTCAACGATTATTAAACGCAAAAATGTGAGTAAAGATGGTTTTTTTGAATAATTTCCCATCAAGCTATGGCGAAGGATAATGTAAATATTGAGCTCCTTCGCCACGAATGAAAAGAATTTAAAATAATATAAAAAACCAATAAAACAGCCGATAGCCTCTATAAAACACTAATACAGCAACTAATCCCAGATAACCCTAGATATAAAAAAGAGAGCTTAATGCTCTCTCTTTATTAACTTAGTTTTTTAAGCGTGCAGTTTAAAACTTACTGCCGAAATCGCTCAGTACAGCTTTCATCCATTGATGACCGCTATCACGCTCTGCGGCATGGTGCCAGCTTAGGTAACAGGTACGTTCTCTTTCCAAATCACTGAGTAACACAACAGAAAGGTTTAAGTGTTCTGCATAGTCCTCAACCAGCCAGCGCGGGGCAATAGCCACCATTTCAGTTTTAGATACCACGCTTAATACGCTGTTCATATCAGTACCTTGATATGCAACACAACGGGCTAACTCGCTCGCTTCATAATAACTACGGCTCAGCGATGAGAATAAATTCAAACCAACAACAGCATGTTGCTCAACCAAGAGTTGCTGATAGCTGACCATATTATTAATTCTTGGATGGTCCTTGGATACGGCTAAAACGAATTCATCTTTAAATAGAGGTTCGCAAGAGTATTCTTCACTTTCAAAATGACTGTAGCTGATCAAGAAATCTTTTTCTTGGTAGCGTAATTTGCGCTCAATATTTTCATTTACTGATGAGTTTAAATGTAACTGAACGTGAGATGCGCTCTCTTTAATTTGATTAAACAGTTTTGCTGTTAGTCGAATATCTAATGGGCTACAAATCGCCACATTAAATACGCGCTCACTTACCAGCGGGTTAAAGCCAGCGCCAGGGAGTTCATTCTGAACAATCTGCAATGCTTGACGGATCGAACCAAACAACTGATATGCCCGATGCGTTGGCTGGATACCACGGCCATAGCGCATGAAGAGTTCGTCGTTAAACATAATTTTCAGTCGAGCAACGGCATTACTTACCGCAGGCTGAGACATACCTAAAGCATGGGCCGCACGCGTGATATTTTGCACTTGCATAACCGCATCAAAGACAGTCAGCAAATTAAGGTCAACGTTTCTGAGTTGAACCAGTTCTGTACTTCCATTTTCGGCCAAAGACATAACCTCGTTTTGTACTGACATACATCACCTAATATAATTTATATTTCAGCATCGCGATTAGAAAATATAAGCGCGAATTAATTAAGATATGAACACAGCCGAAAATTTAAATACCAATCAGCCGTCCAGTCTGGGAGTTTTTAAACGCTATCCCTAGCTATAGAAATAAATTCAGTAATAAATAAACGATAAAAATAAATTGTTTTATTTAGAATTAGAATGACACAGAAGGCTGCCAATCACTCATTAACCTGTCATTCATTCAACACCAATGCATTCTAGTGATTAATGATTTAGTTGTACTTAAAATTCAAGGAAGCAATAGTTAACTAACAAAGAATAATAAGTATGTATATTTTAAAAAATAAGCTTCCTATCCAATTAGTTACCGTCAAAACAAACCAAGTTATAGAACAACCCCATCGTAATTAGCGCGCTAATGTTTGATTAAAATTTCAGAGACACTTCACAATCCTGTTTTACTTGATAAGCAGAACATTTATCACTACGTCCATCTGATATGAGTTTTTTTCACCTACTGAAATTCCCGTTGACAAGACTTTGGCTATCCAGTATCACTTTAAGCATTGAAATTATTCATCCAGATTAAGAGCGGAATCACATGATCCAGACTACTCGTCTCCTCAGCCTCCTCCTTCTCGCATCCAGCATGCGCGGTGAGCCTGTGGGCGGTAATCAAAACTGATTCCAACCAAACACAAGAAAGCCCGCGCAAATGCGCGGGCTTTTTTTTACACCAAAAGCAGCGCAACGCGACAAATAAGAACGATTGAGGAGCAACCTGCATGAGCCAACAAGTGATTATTTTCGACACCACGCTGCGCGATGGTGAACAAGCATTACAGGCCAGTCTGAGCGTCAAAGAAAAAATGCAAATCGCCATGGCATTAGAGCGCATGGGCGTTGACGTAATGGAAGTTGGCTTCCCAGTCTCTTCCCCTGGTGATTTTGAATCAGTTCAAACCATTGCGCGTAATATCAAAAACAGCCGAGTCTGTGGTTTGGCACGCTGTGTAGATAAAGATATCGACGTCGCCGCTGAAGCACTGCGTGTCGCTGAAGCTTTCCGTATTCATGTCTTTTTAGCCACTTCAACGCTGCATGTGGAATCAAAGTTGAAAAAATCCTTTGAGGATGTCGTGGCAATGGCGGTGCATTCCGTGAAACGTGCACGTAACTATACGGATGACGTTGAGTTTTCCTGTGAAGATGCGGGCCGTACCCCGTTAGACAATCTGTGCCGCATCGTTGAAGCCGCCATCAAGGCCGGTGCCACCACCATTAATATTCCCGACACCGTCGGTTACACCACGCCTTATCAATTTGGTGGCATCATCACCAATCTGTACGAACGCGTGCCTAACATCGATAAAGCCATTATTTCCGTGCACTGTCATGACGATTTGGGCATGTCGGTCGCCAACTCCATTACCGCGGTGCAGGCCGGTGCACGTCAGGTCGAAGGAACCATCAACGGCATTGGCGAACGAGCGGGCAACTGCGCATTGGAAGAAGTGATCATGGCCATCCGTACGCGTTCCGAAATGCTGGGTGTGCATACCAATATTCGCCACCAAGAAATTTACCGTACCAGCCAGTTCATCAGCCAAATGTGCAATATGCCAATCCCAAGTAATAAAGCCATTGTCGGCTCCAATGCTTTTGCGCACTCTTCTGGCATCCACCAAGACGGCGTGCTGAAAAATCGCGAAAACTACGAAATCATGACCCCTGAATCGATTGGTTTGAATCAGATACAGTTGAATCTGACCTCTCGCTCTGGCCGCGCTGCCGTGAAGCATCACATGGAAGAGATGGGTTATCAGGAAGGTACCGACTTTAATCTGGACACCTTATACGATGCCTTCCTGAAGCTGGCTGACAAAAAAGGACAGGTATTCGACTACGACTTAGAAGCGCTGGCGTTTATTAATAAACAACAGGAAGAGCCTGAACACTTCAGTTTGGATTACTTCAGCGTGCAGTCGGGTACCAGCGTGATGGCAACCGCATCAGTTAAATTAAACATCGGTGGAGAAATCAGCGCAGAAGCCGCCACCGGTAATGGCCCTGTCGACGCCGTGTATCAAGCGATTAACCGCATCGCTGGTTACGACATCGATATTGTTAAATATCAGCTGTCAGCGAAAGGCCAAGGCAAAGACGCACTGGGTCAGGTTGATATTGTCGCGAACTACAACGGCCGCCGCTTCCACGGCGTCGGCATTACTACCGATATCGTGGAATCTTCCGCTCAGGCGTTGATTAACGTTCTGAATAACATCTGGCGTGCGCAGCAGGTCGAAAAAGAAAAACAGCGCATCCATCAAACACAAACATCACCTTCTCATTCTAATCAGGAAGCGATCTAATTATGAGCCAAACACATCACATTGCCGTTTTACCCGGAGACGGCATCGGTCCAGAAATTATGGCGCAGGCATACAAAGTCATCGACGCCGTGCGCCAGCGCTTTGGCCTGAGAATTTCTACCAGCGAATATGACGTCGGTGGCGCAGCTATCGACAAGCACGGCACGCCTTTGCCCGCAGCAACCATTGCAGGCTGCGAACAAGCCAGCGCAATTCTGTTTGGCTCCGTCGGTGGCCCAAAATGGGAAAACCTGCCGCCCGCACAGCAGCCTGAACGCGGCGCATTATTGCCATTGCGTAAACACTTCAAACTGTTTAGCAATCTGCGCCCAGCGCGGTTATATGAAGGATTAGAAGAATTTTGCCCACTGCGCAGCGATATCGCGGCGCGCGGCTTCGATATTCTGTGCGTACGTGAATTAACCGGCGGGATCTACTTCGGCCAGCCGAAAGGCCGCGAAGGCCAAGGCATGCATGAGCGTGCTTTTGACACCGAGGTTTATCACCGTTTTGAAATCGAGCGTATCGCGCGCATCGCCTTCGAAGCCGCACGCAAACGTCGTGGCAAAGTCACCTCTATTGATAAAGCGAACGTGCTGCAAAGCTCGATTTTGTGGCGCGAAATTGCTAGCGAGATCGGTAAAGACTATCCAGACGTCGCGCTGAATCACATGTATATCGACAACGCGACCATGCAGCTGATTAAAGATCCGTCGCAGTTTGACGTCATGCTGTGCTCCAACATCTTCGGCGATATTTTGTCTGACGAGTGCGCCATGATCACTGGCTCGATGGGCATGCTGCCTTCTGCCAGCCTGAATGAACAAGGTTTCGGTCTGTATGAACCTGCGGGTGGCTCTGCGCCAGATATCGCAGGAAAAAACATTGCCAACCCTATTGCTCAAATCCTGTCATTTGCCCTGCTGCTGCGCTACAGCCTGAATGCAGACGATGCGGCTAATGCCGTTGAGCAGGCCGTTAATAAAGCATTAGAGCAAGGCTCCCGCACCAGCGATTTAGCAGGTGATGGTAAAGCGATTTCAACCTCAGAGATGGGCGATGCGATTGCCCGCTTTATCGCACAGGAGGCCTGATCATGGCGAAAACCTTATATCAAAAATTGTTTGATGCTCACGTCGTTTACGAAGCTGAAAACGAAACACCGCTGCTGTATATCGACCGCCACTTGGTGCATGAAGTCACTTCACCACAGGCGTTTGATGGGCTGCGTGCCATGGGCCGTCCTGTTCGCCAAACCAGCAAAACCTTTGCCACGATGGATCACAACGTTTCTACGCAGACTAAAGATATTAACGCCTGCGGCGATATGGCGCGTATCCAGATGCAAGAGCTGATGAAAAACTGCAAAGAATTTGGCGTGCAGTTGTACGATCTGAATCATCCCTTCCAAGGCATCGTTCACGTCATCGGCCCAGAACAAGGCATGACATTACCGGGTAACACCATTGTTTGCGGCGACTCTCACACCGCAACCCATGGCGCATTCGGCGCATTGGCCTTCGGTATCGGCACTTCCGAAGTCGAACATGTTTTAGCGACCCAAACGCTGAAACAAGGCCGTGCAAAAACCATGAAAATTGAAATTGCTGGCGACGCCGCCGAAGGCATCACGGCCAAAGATATTGTGCTGGCCGTGATTGGCAAAATCGGTCACGCCGGTGGTACCGGACACGTGGTGGAATTCTGCGGCAAAGCCGTAGAAGCCCTGTCGATGGAAGGCCGTATGACGCTGTGCAATATGGCCATCGAAATGGGCGCAAAAGCAGGTTTAGTGGCACCAGACGAAACTACTTTTGCCTATCTGAAAGGTCGTCAGTTTGCGCCAAAAGGCGAAAACTGGACCAAAGCCGTAGAATACTGGCGCACGCTGAAGTCTGATGAGGGCGCACAGTTTGACGCCACCGTCACGCTGAACGCTAGCGACATCGCCCCGCAGGTCACCTGGGGAACCAACCCAGGTCAGGTGATTGCCATCAACCAACCAATTCCAGCGCCTGAATCGTTTAGCGATCCAATGGAACGCGCCTCGGCAGAAAAAGCGCTGGCGTATATGAATTTGGCAGCCGGCGTTAAGCTGACCGATGTTGCTATCGACAAAGTCTTTATCGGCTCATGCACCAACTCACGCATCGAAGATTTACGTGCCGCGGCGGCTATCGCCAAAGGGCGTAAAGTTGCTAACGGCGTACAGGCCATTGTGGTTCCGGGCTCGGGTCCAGTGAAAGCACAGGCTGAATCTGAAGGTCTGGATAAAATTTTCATCGAGGCCGGTTTTGAATGGCGTTTACCGGGTTGCTCAATGTGCTTGGCGATGAACAACGATCGCCTGAATCCCGGCGAGCGCTGCGCATCCACCAGCAACCGTAACTTTGAAGGCCGTCAAGGCCGCGGTGGCCGTACGCATTTGGTCAGCCCTGCAATGGCCGCCGCAGCCGCCGTGAGCGGGCATTTTGCCGACATTCGTGAATTAGCGACCGCAGCGGTCTGATAAGGAGCACTACCCATGGCTAAATTTATTCAGCACAGCGGCATCGTTGTTCCGTTAGACGCCGCGAACGTCGACACCGATGCAATCATCCCTAAGCAGTTTTTACAGAAAGTCACCCGCACCGGTTTTGGTCAGCACCTGTTTAACGACTGGCGTTTTTTAGACGATGCAGGTCAGCAACCTAACCCTGACTTCATCCTGAACCAGCCCGCCTTCAAAGGCGCAAGCATCTTACTGACGCGCGAAAACTTCGGCTGTGGCTCATCGCGCGAACACGCCCCGTGGGCATTAACCGATTATGGCTTTAAAGTGGTGATTGCGCCAAGCTTCGCAGACATTTTCTACGGCAACTCATTTAACAATCAGCTGTTGCCCGTCACATTAAGCGAATCCGAAGTCGATGAATTGTTTGAACAGGTCAAAGCTAACCCCGGAATATCGTTCACCGTCGATCTGGAAACGCAAACCGTTCATGCGGGAGACAAAACCTATAAGTTTGAGCTAGACAGTTTCCGTCGCCACTGCATGATGAATGGCTTGGATAGCATTGGTCTGACGCTACAACACGAAGCGGCTATATCCGCTTATGAGGAAAAATTGCCGGAGTTTTTGCGCTAATTCAATCCTCTTACTTACCCCACCAAGCGCCCCCTTACCAGAGGGAGGATTAGATCGAGATAACATCACGAAACGGTTCCCTCCCCTGCGAAGGGGAGGGTTAGGGTGGGTACTGGGAGGGGGAACTAAAATTCACACCTCACCAATATCCCAACCATTTCCACCACAAACTCCCGATCACAATCCAAATCAGCAGGTTCACTACGCTGAGAATAAATCCGGTTTTCCACCACTCTCCCAAAGTTACGTAGCCCGAACCGAAGATAATCGGCGCAGTACCCGTCCCATAGTGCGTCAATGACATCATCAGTGATGAAGAGAACGCCAGTACTAAGCCTAACAAGGCAGGCGGTGCACCCAGCGCCAGACCCGCGGCGAAGAATGCGGCGAACATTGCGGTGATATGCGCCGTGGTGCTAGCAAAAAAGTAGTGCGAATAAACATAAACCAGCGTCAGCAGGATCATCCCGCCCACCCATCCCATACCGAGATGAGAAATCGCGTTACCCACGCTCTGTGAAAGCCAACTGATCAAGCCCAGCTTGCCTAAATAGGTCGCCATCATCACCAGCGCGGCAAACCACACCACCGTGTCCCAAGCGCCTTTGTGTTTTAGCACGTCGTCCCAGCTCAAAACGCCGGTCGCCAAGAGGATCGCCAGCCCGATAAACGCCGCCGTCGTTGGGTTAACCGCCCACGCGCTGCCGAAAAGGAATGCAGGGATCCCCGCCCAAAGGCACAGCAATAACGCGAATACCCCCAAGGTGATTTTTTCCGCCAACGAAATATTCCCAAGCTCAGCTAACTTATCTTTGGCAAAGCGTGGCGCATTGGGCGTTCTTTTGATGGTTGGCGGATAGAGCCAGTAAACAATCAACGGCATTACCAACAGAGAAATGATCCCCGGCACCAACGCGGCAATCGCCCACATTGACCACGTGAGCTCAAACGTTGAGCCAGTGCCTTTCAGCAATAAGTTCACAATCAATGGGTTTGGCGCCGTGGCGGTAATAAACATCGCCGATGTAACCGGGTTAATGTTGTAGTTCACCAAAGCCAGATATCGACCAATCTTCTGCGTGGAGCCCGGTTCTGGCTTCGAGCCAAAACTGTCGGCAATAGACTTCATGATAGGGTGAATAATGCCGCCGCCGCGCGCGGTGTTACTTGGCGTCACCGGCGCTAAAGTGGTTTCGGCCAATGCCAACGCGTAGGCAATTCCTAGGGTTTTCTTACCAAACAACGAAATGAAATAGTAACCGATTCGCGCCCCAAGCCCGGTTTTATTCAGGCTGAGCGATATCATGATGGAAATCCCGATGAGCCAGATCAGCTGATTGGAAAAACCACTCAGCGCGTCATCCAACGCTGCGGTAGGTTTGCCCGGATTGGTCACCTGCGTCAGTGCAACTAAGGCAATAGCAATTATCGATACCGCGCCGATCGGCATCGCTTTACCGATAATAGCGGCGATAGTACCCACGAATAGCGCGAGCAGATGCCAAGCATGGGGGCTCACGCCTTCAGGCACGGGAATGACAAACCAAATAATCAGGGCGATTGCGATGGAAATTAGAGAAGGTATAGGCTTAAGCGGTGTTAGTTTACCCATATTATTATCAACTCTTCCTAGGTGAGTCGGCATCTCCGTACCGTTGGAGATAAATAAAAAGCAGAGGAGTTTAGTGCGCAGGTAAGGTGAATTGAAATATTTTGTTTGCAGGTAATACCTATGCACTTGCATTAACGCTATATGAATAGCTCAGCTAAGGCGTTGCGCGGTATCAAAAAACGACAAATTGGTTATTTTCTTAGCAGTTAAATGGGATCGCAATGTCTAGACGATCCCACCGGTCTCACACTAAGCCTCTCGAACACGAGAACACAGAATTAAGGCCACAATCGCCAGCGCCGCCGCCAGCCAATAAACCGCATGATGCCCCAAGGTTTCAGCTAATGCGCCTTGCAGAACGCCTGCCATAATCACGCCGGTTGAAATACTGTTGGTAAATAACGTGGTCGCGCTGCCCGCCCTACCCGGCATCAAATCCTGAAAATAGAGCATGCCAATACCGGCAATAATGCCAATGAAAACGGCGTTAAACAGTTGTAATACCATCAGCGCCAGCTTAAATTTAAACAGCACCAAACCCGCATAAAACAAGACACCGGCCGCCACCGCAAACAGCATCATGTTACGTTTGCCAAAGCGTTTTACGTAGTAGCCCGCCAGAATCATGGCCGGAATTTCTAGACCCGCTGCGGTGCCCATTAACAGTCCAGCCAAATTCTCCGGCAGGCCGAGATTTTGGGTGATATACAGCGGCATATCAATAATATACATGGTGTTGCAGGTCCACATCAGCATCGAGGATATGAACAGCAGAACCACATTCTTGTCACCAAACGCATTAGTTGGAATGACAACCGCTTCGCCCACGCTTTCGGTGCGCGGCATTGAGGGCAACATCAACGCCACCAGCACGATCGCCAACACGAATACACCTGCGGCAATCAGATACATAAACGTAAAGCCGTAGTTCAGCGCCAGCATAAACGACAACGGCGGGCCGATAACCCATGCTAAAGAAAGCTGCGCACGCATCACCGAACTAAACATCACCACTTCACTCGCCGAGCGATCGGCATATTCACGTGCCAAAGCAAAAATCTGCGGCATTCCCGTATTCGCTAGCGCGGCTAAAAAAACTCCAGCAGAAATCAGCAGCAAATAACTGCGACAAAAAGCGAATAGCAGACAGTTTCCAACCGCCATAGCACAGCAAAACATAATCAGTTTACGGCGATCGCCCTGACGATCGGATCGTTTCGCCAGCAGGAAGCTCACCGCGATCCCCACGATCGCATTGACGGTATAAAACAGCCCAACCCACAGCGGGCGAACCTTAACCTCGGTCGTCAAAAATAGGCTAAGCGTGGGAGCCTGAAGCGCGCCCGCAATCCCCGTCAGAAAGGCAACAATAAGAAACGCGGCATAGATAGGGTTAATTCGGCGGCGGGCAGTCAACAAAGAGGTCATCCTGATTTCCTAAGCTGGCATGAGCAAATACGGCGTGTCGTACGATAACAGAACACGGATATAAAAAAACCAGCAGGTAAACCTGCTGGTCGGTGAAAAGCACCATTACTCAGAAACACTCTTTGATGTCGGAGAGACAAATGATTACTCACCTCTTTCTCTTTCATCTGCTGAAATTATCTGCGTAATATAGGGAAAGAAAAATTGATAGCTTTACCTAAAAAGGTTCCTCTTTTATGGCGACATCGCGCTTACAACATCAGTTCATACGTTTATGGCAAAGCTTTAAGGGCCAGTCTGCGGAAACCACGCTGGGCGACCTTGCAGAAACGCTGAGCTGTTCACGTCGTCATGTCAGAACCTTATTAAACGCGATGCAACAACAGGGTTGGCTGCATTGGCAGGCCGAGTCGGGCCGAGGAAAGCGCTCAACGCTCACGTTCCAGTCAACGGGCCTTCAGGTACAGCAGCTGCGCGCAGAGGAGTTGCTGGAACAGGATCATATTGAGCAACTGGTTCAACTGGTGGGCGACCGCAGTTCAGTACGCCAAATGCTACTCTCCCAGCTAGGCCGCAGCTTCCGTCAGGGTAAGCATATTCTGCGTATTCTTTACTATCGCCCGTTGTTTAATCTGCTCCCGGGCACGCCAATGCGCCGCTCTGAAACCCATTTAGCGCGACAGATCTTCAGCGGGCTGACCCAGCTAAATGAGGAAAATGGGGAACTAGAATCCGATTTAGCTCATCACTGGCAGGCGATTACGCCTCTGCACTGGCGTTTCTATCTACGTCCCGCGATCCGTTTTCACCATGGGCGCGAACTCGAAATGATCGACGTGATCCAATCGCTCGAGCGTTTACGCGATCAGCCGTTATTTTCACATCTTAAAACGATCACTTCACCCAATCCTTACGTCATCGATATCCACTTAAGCACGCCCGATGCATGGCTACCTTGGCTGCTGGGCAGCGTCAGCGCCATGATCCTGCCACACGAGTGGCAATCATTACCAAACTTCACGCGCTCGCCTATCGGCACCGGTCCTTATCAGGTGGTACGCAACACGCAGACGCAGCTGAAAATCCGAGCTTACGACGACTACTTTGGTTTCCGCGCGCTGATTGACGAAGTTAACATCTGGGTTTTGCCTGAAATTTCGGAGGAATTGGTTCACGCAGGCGTGCAGCTACAATCCGATGATACGGGAAAAGATGAGTTGGAAAGCCGCTTGGAAGAAGGCTGCTACTTTATGCTGTTTGACCAACGTTCACCGCTGACCTCCGATCCCGCAGTGCGCGAATGGCTCTGTCAGGTCATGACGCCAATTGCCCTGCTCAATAAAGCAGGAAAAATTCATCAGCGTTACTGGTCTCCGGCCTACGGCATCCTGCCGCGCTGGCACCATAATTTATTGATCAGTGAAAATAAAAAACCAGAGCATCTGACTCATCTAACGTTAACGGTCTACACCAAACATTCCGAATTCCACGCCATCTATTTAGCGCTTAAGCCGCTGCTGGCCGAATATGGCGTTGAGCTCACCATGCAGGAGATCAGCTACAGCCGCTGGCACGAAGGCGATGCGCAAAGCGATCTCTGGGTCGGCAGTGCTAATTTCTATTTGCCGTTAGAGTTTTCTGTTTTTTCAATGCTCTACGAGCTCCCCTTGCTCCAACACTGCCTCAGCGGTGATTTACAGCAAGACGCCAGCCGATGGCGCAACAATGCCCTGCCCATGGCCGAATGGTGCCAACGCTTGGTGCAAGAACATCAGCTTCATCCCCTGTTCCATCATTGGCTAAAACTCCACGGACAGCACAGCATGCGCGGCGTGCGCATGAATACGCTCGGCTGGTTCGATTTCAAATCCGCGTGGTTCTCCCCGCCGGAGCTTCCCTCCGACAGTCATGTGCATGAATTAACCGTTTCAACCGGTTGTGAAAAACCTCGGTAACGTTATTAATCCTTTCTAATAACAGATGCTCTCTTTACAATAGCGCCCTGTTCTCAACGGGGTGCAAAAAAATAGACCGGTAATTTCCATCGCCGATCTAAAAACGTCGCGAGCTGCGTTCAGTTGGTGTCGGACAGCGCGGAAGAACCGGAGCATACACAAAGTATGTGAGGATCCTGAGCACTGCCCGACATCAGATCAACGCCTGCGCAGCACGTTTTTGCTGAGAGAAACCCGTCGAACCTGATCCGGCTAACACCGGCGGAGGGATTTGAGAGTGTACCCACGCTTGCTCAAAGACCTTTGCGACCTGACTTAACTCACGGAGTGCAAAGTGTTGAAACGATTGATTCCTGCCTTAATGCTGATCGCCGCACCTATGCTGGCTCACAGCGCTGATAAACCTGTTCTCACTGTTTATACCTACGATTCTTTTGCCGCTGAATGGGGCCCTGGCCCAAAGGTGAAAGCGGCGTTTGAAAAAGAGTGTGGCTGCGAGCTGAAGTTTGTGGCGCTAGAAGACGGCGTTTCGGTGCTTAACCGAGTCCGCATGGAAGGCAAAAAAAGCAGCGCCGATGTGGTGTTGGGATTGGACAACAATTTGGTGCAGGCTGCCGAGAAAACCGGCCTGTTTGTGCCTAGCGAAGTCGATACTCAGTCGCTCACCGTTCCCGGTGGTTGGCAGAATAAAACCTTTGTGCCTTATGACTACGGCTACTTCGCTTTCGTTTACAACAAAAACACGCTGAAAAACCCACCCACCAGTTTGAAACAGTTGGTCGATGGCCCTGAAAAATGGAAAGTGATCTATCAAGATCCGCGCACCAGCACGCCGGGGTTAGGTTTAATGCTTTGGATGCAAAAGGTTTACGGCAATGACGCTCCGCAGGCGTGGCAAAAACTGGCGAAGAAAACCGTGACGGTGACCAAAGGCTGGAGTGAAGCCTACGGCCTGTTCTTGAAAGGCGAAGCGGATTTGGTACTGAGCTACACCACGTCACCGGCGTATCACATTATCGAAGAGAAAAAAGATAACTACGCAGCCGCCGAATTTAGCGAAGGTCACTATTTACAGGTGGAAGTTGCAGCTCAGCTCGCCGGTAGCAAGCAGCCACAGCTGGCACAGAAATTTATGCAGTTTATTACCACTCCGGCTTTCCAGAACGAAATGCCAACCGGCAACTGGATGTATCCGGTGATTAAAACCACGCTGCCTGCGGGGTTTGAACAGCTTAACGTTCCAGCAAAAGCCTTAGAATTTACGCCTGCCGAAGTGGCTCAAAACCGCGCAACATGGATCCGCTCATGGCAAGCCGCCGTCAGCCGTTAATTCCTTTCTGGTTAATCCCTGGATTGTTCGCAGCGGTAGCAATTATTGCCATCGCTGCGGCGTCTTTCGGTTCACTCTGGCGTCATGCGCCAGCGTCGGATTGGCGTAGCCTGTGGCAAGACGATTATCTGTGGCACGTTATTCGTTTTACCTTCTGGCAGGCATTTCTCTCTGCCGTTTGCTCGGTTATTCCCGCTATTTTGCTGGCTCGGGCGCTGTTTCGCCGCCGCTTTTTAGGCCGCCAGCTATTGCTGCGTCTGTGCGCTATGACGCTGGTATTGCCTGTGCTGGTCGCGGTCTTTGGGATCCTCAGCGTGTACGGCAGACAGGGCTGGCTGGCACAAATTTGTCAGTTCCTCGGCCTTGAGTACACTTTTTCACCCTATGGCTTACAGGGCATTTTGCTGGCGCATATTTTCTTTAATCTACCGCTCGCAGCGCGTTTGTTGCTTCAGGCCTTAGAAAATATCCCGACCGAACAGCGCCAACTGGCTGCCCAGCTTGGTATGAACAGCTGGCAGCAGTTTCGTTTTGTCGAATGGCCTTATCTACGCCGCCAAATTCTGCCCGCCGGTGCGCTGATATTTATGTTGTGCTTTGCCAGCTTTGCCACCGTGCTTTCTCTCGGCGGCGGCCCGCAGGCAACCACTATCGAGCTGGCGATCTATCAAGCCTTAAGCTACGACTACGATCTCAGCCGCGCCGCACTGCTGGCCATACTACAATTGCTATGCTGTTTAGGCTTAGTTTTGCTGAGTCAAAAACTTAGCGGCATTCTGCCTGTTGGCCATACGCGAGCATTAAAATGGCGTAATCCAGTCGATAACGTGGCGGCGCGATTGCTGGATAGCTGCGTGATTTTCTGCGCGCTGTTGCTTATCCTTCCTCCGTTGCTCGCGGTGATTGCAGACGGCGCGAATCATGCTTTTGCCAGCGTCCTGACTCAGCCAGTGTTATGGCAGGCAACATTTACATCGCTCAAAATTGCGTTAGGCGCAGGCCTGCTGGCCGTAACGCTGACGATGATGTTGCTATGGAGCAGCCGTGAACTTCTGCTACGCCAGCACCGCTGGCTAGGACAAGGCATGGAGCTGACCGGAATGCTGATATTAGCCATGCCCGGTATTGTGCTCGCAACAGGCTTCTTTTTACTGCTCACCGATACCATTGGCATTCCACAATCGGCCTACGGACTGGTGATTTTAACCAACGCGCTAATGGCCATTCCTTACGCGCTTAAAGTGTTAGAAAACCCCATGCGCGATTTGGCCGAGCGCTACAATCCTCTCTGCCTGTCGCTGCGAATTCAGGGGCTTAACCGATTAAGGCTGATAGAACTGCGCGCGCTTAAACGCCCGCTCTCTCAAGCTATGGCCTTTGCCTGCGTGCTGTCATTGGGCGATTTTGGCGTAGTTGCGCTGTTTGGCAACGAGCAATTCCGTACGCTGCCGTTCTACCTGTATCAGCAAATCGGGGCCTACCGTAGCCAAGACGGCGCGGTCACCGCGCTATTATTACTGATCCTGTGTTTCTTACTTTTCACTCTGCTGGAACGTCTTCCGGGGCGAGATAAATCATGATTACGCTGAACGATCTCACTTATATCTATGAGCATCAGCCGATGCGTTTTTCACTTAACATCTCTGACGGAGAACGCGTGGCTATTTTGGGCCCGAGCGGTGCGGGAAAAAGTACGCTGCTTGCCTTGATTGCTGGGTTTTTAATGGCCGATCAAGGCGTCGTCACGTTAGATGGCGTGAATCATACCCATACGCCACCGTCCAAACGTCCGGTATCGATGCTGTTCCAAGAGAACAATTTGTTCTCTCATCTGAGCATTGAGCAAAATCTAGGGTTGGGGTTAGATGCGGGATTACGCCTAAATGGCGCGCAGAAAAAGCGCTTGAATGAGATTGCCCAGCAGGTGGGAATTCTTGATTGCCTACCGCGATTGCCGTCGCAGCTTTCCGGTGGTCAGCGACAACGCGCCGCGCTGGCTCGCTGTTTGCTACGCGACCAGCCCATTTTATTGCTCGACGAGCCTTTTTCCGCGCTCGATCCCGCGCTGCGAGGAGAAATGCTACAGCTGTTAGATCAGGTTTGTTCAGAGCAAAATCTCACCCTGCTGATGGTGTCACATAATCTCGATGACGCCGCACGCATCGCTACGCGTACTTTGTTGGTTGCCGATGGACGCATTGCCTATGACGGCACCACTCAAGATCTGTTAGATGGAAAAGATCCGGCGGCTGCAGCGTTGCTTGGGCGGTAGCGCCGTTTTAAAACTGAATCACCTTCCACAGCAGTGAACGATAGATTGGCATCAGCGGATGGTTATGCATCAGCACAAAGCTCACGACAGCGGCTATCCACATAGCGACGGTTGCAATACGCAGGCGTAACGGTGTAAGCCACTGAGACAGTTTATCCGCCGAGCGTTTGCCCTCTCGCCACCAGCGCCAACTCAGCCATGCCGCAACCCAAATCGAAACCACCACCAGCGCCAATAACACTTTAAATAACGTGCTGCCGCTGCCTGCCGGTATATCAATCGCGACACCGGCTAAAATCCCCGGTAGGAAATAAATCGGCGGCCACGTGATACAGCCAATAATATTAGGTGGAATAAATTTGCGCGGAGGTAGCGCCAGCATGCCCGCAACCATAGGTACAACCGGCCGCGTTGGACCAACAAAACGACCAATCAGCACTGTCATCATGCTATGGCGATGAAGAGCATGTTCGGTTCTATCGAGCAGCGCTTTGTTCTTCTTGATAAATGACCATCGATGGAGCGGCTCTTTGAAAGCGCGGCCAATAAAATAGGAAATCCAATCGCCGGCAAAACACGCCAGAATCCCCACGCCCCACGCATAGTAGAAATTCACCTGTCCGCTGCCAATTAATGCGCCCAGCGTTGCCATCATTACCGTACCTGGTAAAAGCAGCCCGACCAATGCTAAAGACTCTAAAAACGCCACTAAAAACACGGCGATCAGAGAGTAGGTTACCGATTGGGTCACCAAGTGTTGCAGGTACGCTTCCATAATTCTTCCACCGGAAATAATGAGCCAGCGATTTTGCGGAGCCGACCGTTTGCCGTCAACCTATCATTGCGGGGATAAACGTTTATTTACAAATGAGTAACTTAATGAGTATAGGTAATGGTGGGGGTTTTGGGGGCAGCGACTTTATAGGTGCGGTGCGGTGTTACGTACGCAGCTCATCTATTTAATTACTGTGTAAGGTTTCGTCCGCCGATCAATACCGAACTCCATTGATACATCAATGAAGGCGTCCGATGAGGGGCGCCAGCGCGCGCCCCTTCAATCCTCGCGCTTTTATCCGAGATGCCATCTCCGCTACGGTTTGGTATCGCCCATCCAGGGCGCCCCAAACTCCGCCGGTACATCCCTGTACCGGCGGCTCTCTCTACCAAAACTTAAACTAAAAACCCGAGGCAATCTTTGTTTTTGACGTTGACCTTCTCCGGCACGTTGTTCTTCGGCCGAGTGAAGGAATGGAGGTTAGGATTCGCCGACAAGGATGTCGGCGAAAGAACGGAGGAGCCAGGATGGCGATTGCCGTTCGTTCCGCCAAAACCGAAATGACAAAACGAGGGAACCTGCGAAGCAGGCCAAAGAACGGTGCCAAGCCGAGGCGTCGGAGGGCGGCGATTGAGCCCTCCGACACGGACGCCTGCACGGTGTAAATGTGGAATTCAATGTTTTAGGCGGACGTAACTTACACCAAACTAAAAAAGCCCATAAAATGCATCACCCACCATCATAGACAACCACTGTATAAATACTCATACTAGCTATGTTCCCAACAACCTAATCGGTAAAAATCACCGCGATGGCAAATACCCCACAGCAAGGCTTCGTCCTCACCCGTCATTGGCGGGATACACCGACTGGCGTGTCGGTGGAGCTGTGGTTGGCAACCGATAATGGCCCGCAGAAAGTCTCTATTGCGCCGCAGCAGGCCGTCGCGTTTTTACCTGCGGAACAGCTGCCGCAGGCCGAAACAGTGCTGAAAAACGAGCGTAACGTTGAAATAAAACCTCTGCCGATGAAGGATTTTCATCAGCGCCCCGTCGTGGGGATTTATTGCCGTAGCTATCGTCAATTGATGAACCTTGAGAAAACCCTCAAGGAACAAGGCATGACGCTGTATGAAGCGGATATCCGTCCGCCAGATCGCTATTTGATGGAGCGTTTTATCTGCGCGCCAGTGTGGTTTTCAGGTCAGCAGGATACACAAGGCGTTTGGCGCAATACGCAGCTAAAACCGAATCCCAACTATCGCCCAACGCTTAAGCTGGTATCGCTGGATATCGAAACCACCATGCACGGCGAGCTTTACTCTATCGGTCTGCATGGCTGCGGCCAGCGCGTGGTGTATATGTTAGGTCCTGAAAATGGGGATGCTAGCCAGCTCGATTTTGATCTAGTTTACGTAAACAGTCGGCCACTGTTGCTCGAAGCCTTAAACCAGTGGATGGCGTGCCACGATCCTGATGCGATTATCGGCTGGAATCTGATCCAGTTTGATCTGCGCGTGCTGCAAAAACACGCTGAGCGTTATGGCGTTCCCTTGCGTTTAGGCCGCGGCGGCGATGCGCTAGAGTGGCGTGAACATGGCTTTAAACAAGGGCACTTTTTCGCTGCGGCCACCGGACGCCTGATTATCGACGGCATCGAAGCCCTAAAAAGCGCGTTCTGGAATTTTCCCTCTTTCAGCTTGGAAAATGTGTCTCAAACGCTGCTGGGCGAAGGTAAGGCGATGGACGATCCCTACAGCCGAATGTCTGAGATCGATCGTCGATTCCGCGAAGATAAACCTGCGCTGGCGCACTATAACCTGAAAGACTGCGAACTCGTCACCCGCATATTTGAGCATACCCATCTGATGACGTTTCTGCTCGAACGCGCCACGGTAACGGGCTTAAATGCCGATCGCAACGGCGGCTCGGTTGCCGCGTTCACCCATCTTTATCTACCACGCATGCACCGCGTCGGTTTTGTCGCACCGAATCAAGGCGATTTACCGGAAGAAGCTAGCCCTGGCGGCTTCGTGATGGATTCACGTCCCGGCCTGTATGATTCTGTACTGGTGCTGGATTATAAAAGCCTGTATCCCTCGATTATTCGTACTTTCTTAATTGATCCC
The DNA here is from genome assembly GCF_002355555.1 of Hafnia sp. CBA7124. Lineage (NCBI taxonomy): Bacteria > Pseudomonadati > Pseudomonadota > Gammaproteobacteria > Enterobacterales > Hafniaceae > Hafnia > Hafnia sp. CBA7124. The sequence goes on from NZ_AP017469.1 coordinate 3,668,109, forward strand.
GTTGGGCTTATCGAAGGCCTACGCCAGCCTGACGATGAACACTCCGTCGCCGGTTTTCGCGGTGCGCGTTTTGCCCGCGAACAGCACTGCTTGCCGGATATCGTGAGCCAAATATGGCAAGGCCGCGAGGCCGCTAAGCGCGAAAAAAACGCCCCGCTTTCCCAAGCGCTCAAGATTATTATGAATGCGTTTTACGGCGTACTAGGTTCAAGCGGATGCCGCTTTTTCGATCCACGCCTCGCCTCATCCATAACGATGCGTGGCCATGAGATTATGCGCCGCACGCGAGAATTGATTGAAGCAGAAGGCTATCCGGTGATCTACGGCGATACGGATTCAACCTTTGTGTGGCTCAATCATGCGCACGATGAAAAACAGGCTGAAGCTATCGGACAACGCCTTATCGGCCTGATAAACCAATGGTGGAAAAATCATCTTCAAACGGAGTACGGCTTAGACAGCGCGCTAGAATTGGAATATGAATGCCACTATCGGCGTTTTTTAATGCCGACCATTCGCGGTGCCGAACTTGGCAGTAAAAAGCGCTATGCCGGTTTGAAAGGCGACGAAATGGTGTACAAAGGCATGGAAACCGTGCGTAGCGACTGGACGCCGCTGGCGCAGCAATTTCAGCAGGAGCTGTATGCGCGCATATTTAAAAATCAGCCTTACCAAGAGTTTATCCGCGATTACACCCAACGCTTGTTAGCGGGCGAATTTGATGACCGCTTGGTTTACCGCAAACGGCTAAGACGCAAACTGAGTGAATATCAGCGTAATGTTCCCCCCCATGCTCGCGCGGCGAAAATTGCCGATGACTATAATCGTGAGCTTAATCGACCGTTGCAGTATCAAAATGGCGGTTGGATTAGCTATGTGATTACCACTGCGGGTCCTGAGCCGTTAGAGCGCCAACGTGCGCCTATCGACTACGATCATTACCTTTCGCGTCAGCTACAACCGGTTGCCGATGCCATTTTGCCATTCATGCAGGATGACTTCACTACGTTGGTCGCAGGCCAACTCGGGTTATTTTAGTTAAGACAATTCCATGTTTGGGGGGTGACGAAAGCGCCGTCATCCTTTAACATAGCGCCCTTCCCTCAGTTAAAACATTTACTTCATTGCTTGATTCAAGCAACGAAGCGGCCCGCTATCGCTAATAATGTAGGCCAAGTGAAAATCACTTACCCACGGCAGCGCCTGCTGCCCATGCAGTAGTTGTTCAATCATCAGTGTTCAATACATAAAAGTTGAGTCGATAATCTATGCCATTTACCTTAGGTCAACGCTGGATCAGCGATACGGAAAGCGAATTAGGATTAGGAACCGTTGTGGCGATCGATGCCCGCATGGTGACATTGCTTTTCCCTGCGACCGGCGAAAACCGCCTTTACTCACGTAATGACTCCCCAATTACCCGCGTCATGTTTAATCCGGGTGACACTATCACCAGCCACGATGGCTGGCAGCTAAAGATAGATGAAGTCAAAGAGGAAAATGGTCTGCTGACGTATATCGGCACCCGATTGGATACTGAAGAAGCTAACGTTGTGATGCGCGAAGTATTGCTCGATAGCAAACTGACCTTCAGCAAACCTCAAGACCGCTTGTTTGCCGGGCAAATCGACCGTATGGATCGCTTTGCGCTGCGTTTTCGTGCGCGTAAATATCAGAGCGAACAGTTCCGTCTTCCGTGGAGCGGCCTGCGCGGTATGCGCGCCAGCCTGATCCCGCATCAGTTACACATTGCTTATGAAGTGGGTCAGCGCCACGCGCCTCGCGTTCTGCTCGCCGATGAAGTGGGCTTGGGTAAAACCATTGAAGCAGGGATGATCATCCATCAGCAACTGCTGGCGGGTCGCGCTGAGCGTATCCTGATTGTGGTTCCAGAAACCCTGCAACATCAGTGGCTGGTGGAAATGCTGCGCCGCTTTAATCTGCGTTTCTCGCTGTTTGACGATGCCCGCTACGCTGAAGCCATGCAGGATGCAACCAACCCGTTCGAAACCGAACAGATGGTGATTTGCTCGCTGGACTTTGTGCGCCGCAACCGCCAGCGCTTAGAACAGATGGCGGATGCCGCGTGGGATCTGTTAGTGGTCGATGAAGCACACCATTTGGCGTGGAGCGAAAATGCCCCAAGCCGCGAATACCAAGTGATCGAGCAACTGGCCGAGCATATTCCTGGCGTGCTGCTGTTAACCGCTACCCCTGAGCAATTAGGTCAAGAGAGCCATTTCGCTCGTCTGCGCCTGCTCGATCCAAACCGTTTTCATGACTATCAAGAGTTTGTCAGCGAACAGCAGAAATATCGTCCGGTCGCCGACGCGGTCACGCTGTTGCTCAACGATGGTCATCTGACCAACGAAGAACTCAATATGCTGAGCGAAATGATCGCCGAGCAAGATATTGAGCCATTGCTAAAAGCCGCTAACGCAGGCGGCACCGGCAGCGTTGACGCCCGTAACGAGCTGGTGAAAATGCTGATGGATCGCCACGGCACCAGCCGCGTGCTGTTCCGTAACACCCGTCAGGGAGTGAAAGGCTTCCCGCAGCGCGAACTGCATCAGATTACGTTGCCATTGCCTTCGCAGTATCAAACCGCCATTAAAGTGTCCGGCATTATGGGCAGCAAAAAAACGGTTGAAGCGCGCGCCAACGATATGCTGTATCCAGAGCGTATTTATCAAGAATTCGAAGGCGAAAATGCCACGTGGTGGAACTTCGATCCACGCGTTGAATGGCTGATGAATTTCTTAACCTCGCATCGCGATGAGAAAGTGCTGGTGATTTGCGCTCAGGCAGCGTCAGCGGTCAATCTGGAACAGGTGCTGCGCGAGCGCGAAGCGATTCGCGGTGCGGTATTCCACGAAGGCATGACCATTATTGAACGTGACCGTGCGGCGGCCTATTTTGCTTCTCAGGAAGATGGCGCGCAGGTATTGCTGTGTTCTGAAATCGGCTCTGAAGGGCGTAACTTCCAGTTCGCTCATCATCTGGTGATGTTCGATCTGCCGTTCAACCCTGATCTGCTGGAACAGCGTATTGGCCGTCTGGATCGTATTGGCCAGAACCACGACATCAAGATTTTCGTTCCTTGCCTAGAAAACACCGCGCAGTCGGTTTTGGTTCGCTGGTATCACGAAGGTCTGGATGCCTTTGAGCATACCTGCCCAACCGGACGCACCATCTATGACAGCAGCTATCAAACGCTGTTGGGCTATTTGGCTGCACCGTCTCAGTTGGAAGGCTTTGATGATTTCATCAAAGAGTGCCGCACTCAGCACGATGCCCTGAAAGCCCAACTAGAACAGGGGCGCGACCGTCTGTTAGAAATGCATTCTAACGGTGGCCAAGCGGCGCAAGAGCTGGCTGAGGCTATTGCCGATCAGGATAACGACGTTGGCTTGGTTAACTTTGCGCTCAACCTGTTTGATATCGTAGGCATCAATCAGGACGATCAGAGCGACAACATGATCATCCTGACGCCGTCAGAACACATGCTGGTGCCTGATTTCCCTGGCCTGCCGCAGGATGGCTGTACCGTCACCTTCGACCGTGAACAGGCGCTATCACGCGAAGATGCACAGTTTATTAGCTGGGAACATCCGATTATTCGCAACGGCTTGGATCTGATCCTGTCTGGCGATACCGGTAGCTGCGCAGTTTCTTTGCTGAAAAACAAGGCATTGCCGGTTGGTACGCTGCTGTTAGAAGCCATTTACGTGGTGGAAGCTCAGGCACCGAAACACCTGCAACTGACCCGTTTCTTGCCGCCAACGCCGGTACGTATGCTGTTGGATGCGAAAGGCACCAACTTAGCCGCTCAGGTTGAGTTTGAGAGCTTTAACCGCCAGTTGAACTCCATCAACCGCCATACCTCAAGCAAGCTGGTGAACGCCGTTCAGCCGAACGTTCACGCCATGCTGCAAGCAGGCGAAGCGCTGATTGGCGAACAGGCAACCGCGCTCATCAACGAAGCAAAACGTGAAGCCGATGAAAAGCTCAGCGCCGAACTGGCACGCTTGGAATCCTTGAAAGCCGTTAACCCAAACATTCGTGATGACGAGCTGGAAACGCTGGAATTCAACCGTCGTCAGGTGCTTGAGAACTTGGATCAAGCGGGCTGGCGTTTGGATGCGATTCGCCTCATCGTGGTGTCTCATCAATAATGACGACTCCCGTGCTCCATAATATCCTGATCAATCCGGTCGCTGGCGGCGTAGATCCTGCGCTGTCGAGGGGAACGCCGCCGCTGGGGGATTACCATCCCCCACGCGAACCTTGGCTGCATGTTCTATATCAAGATGAGCATATCATCGTGGTTAACAAGCCAAGTGGATTGCTGTCTGTTCCGGGACGTGCTGAAGAGCACCGAGACAGCGTGATGACTCGAGTTCAGGCTGATTTCCCTGTAGCAGAATCGGTGCATCGGTTAGATATGGCGACCAGCGGCGTTATTGTCGTTGCGTTAACAAAAGCTGCCGAGCGCGAGCTTAAGCGTCAGTTCCGCGAGCGCGAGCCGAAGAAAAGCTATATTGCCCGTATTTGGGGTCATATGGAGCATGATGAAGGCCTGATTGATTTGCCTTTGATCTGCGATTGGCCAAATCGACCTAAGCAGAAAGTCTGCTTTGAGCACGGAAAATCAGCGCAAACCGGCTATCTGGTGCTGAGCCGCGATGCCGATGGTTCCACGCGAGTGAAACTCACGCCCATCACCGGTCGCTCACACCAGCTACGCGTGCACATGTTGGCACTGGGGCATCCTATTCTCGGCGATAAGTTTTACGCACATCCCGAGGCCAAAGCGATGGCTCCGCGCCTTCAACTACACGCTCAAGAGCTGCGTATCACCCATCCTGAGTTTGGCACCGCGATGCATTTTAGCTGCGAGCCTGATTTCTAACATCTTTCCCAATAAGGTGGCTCTGTGAGCCACCTCCTATAACCATTATCTTCTTAAGGTTATAGTCCCCTGCGATCGTTTAGTTTTTCTACGGTACACCGTGACCGTAAGTTTTCTATCTAAACCCAAATAATCGTTCGCCCGGGTCCGGGGAAGGAATAGCCATGTCACTCATCAATGAATTACCCGCCATTTTCGATAGTTTTTCCGACGCACGCCGTCAGGGATTCCTCACCGTTTTAGAGCTCAAAGAACAAAACATCCCGCTGGTAGGGACCTACTGCACCTTTATGCCGCAAGAAATTGCCTTGGCCGCGGGCGCGGTGGTGGTGTCACTTTGCTCAACCAGCGATGAAACCATTGAAGAAGCGGAGAAAGATCTGCCACGCAACCTTTGCCCACTTATCAAGAGCAGCTACGGATTTGGCAAAACGGATAAATGTCCCTATTTCTATTTTTCAGATCTGGTTGTGGGGGAAACTACCTGCGACGGAAAGAAAAAAATGTATGAGTACATGGCCGAGTTCAAACCAGTCCATGTCATGCAGTTACCAAACAGCGCCAGCGATGACGCTTCGCGTGCGCTATGGCGCGCTGAGATTTTGCGGTTGCAGACCACGCTCGAACAGCAGTTTGGCCGAAAAATTAGCGAGCACGATCTGCGTGCGGCCATTGCGCTAAAAAACCAAGAGCGTGAAGCCTTATCCTCTTTTTATCGTTTGGGCCAACTAAACCCTCCCGCCCTATCCGGGGTGGAAATCCTTAAAGTCGTGTACGGCGCCACCTTCAAATTCGATAAAAATGCGCTGATCGACGAACTCAATGCCTTAACGGCAAAAGTGCGGCAAGAATACGAGCAAGGCAAACGTCTTGAGCCACGCCCTCGCATTTTGATTACCGGCTGTCCAATCGGCGGTGCGGCGGAAAAAGTGGTTCGTGCCATCGAAGAAAACGGTGGTTGGGTGGTAGGCTATGAAAACTGCACCGGTGCGAAAGCCACTGAGATGCAGGTTAACGAAGAAGGCGACGTGTACGACGCATTAACCGACAAGTATCTGGCGATTGGCTGCTCCTGCATTTCCCCCAATACCCAGCGCCTGAATCTGCTGAGCCAGATGATTGACGAGTATCAGGCCGACGGCGTTATCGACGTTATCCTTCAGGCCTGCCATACCTACGCGGTGGAGTCTCTCGCCATCAAACGGCATGTGCGCCAGCAGCATGATATTCCTTATATGGCGATCGAAACGGACTACTCCAACTCCGATATCGGCCAGTTGAATACCCGCGTGAGTGCGTTTATCGAAATGATGTAAGGAGCAGCGCGTGAGTTTAAGTATTGGCATAGACTCTGGATCTACGGCCACCAAAGGGATTTTAATGAGTGCCGCTAACGGCGGTGAGATCCTGCGCCGTTTTCTCGGACCCACGTCGTTTCGCCCGCAGGACACCATTGATGAGGCGTGGTCACAGCTGAGTGCAAATCTAAGTGAGCGTCCCATGCTCACGCTCACCGGCTATGGACGTGCCTTGGTAGACTACGCCGATAAGCAGGTAACAGAAATTACCTGCCACGGCATAGGCGCACGGTTTTTGTGCCCTACCGCTCATACGGTTATCGACATTGGTGGGCAAGACAGCAAAGTGATTCATCTGGATAGGGATGGAAGCCTCACTGACTTTCTGATGAACGATAAGTGTGCCGCAGGAACTGGGCGCTTTCTCGAAGTGATATCTCGCACGCTAGGCACCGAGGTCAGCCTGTTGGATAAACTGGTTGCTGGCGTAGCTCCGCATCCAATTTCCAGCATGTGTACGGTTTTCGCCGAGTCAGAAGTTATCAGCCTGCGTTCTGCTGGCGTGGAGCCTGAGGCTATTTTATCCGGCATCGTTTATGCCATGGCGCGCCGCAGCGCCAATTTTATTGGCCGACTCGGCGTGCGTCCGACGATCTTATTTACCGGCGGCGTAAGCCATTGTGACGCGTTTCGTCAGCATCTTAGTGAAGCACTGGGCACCGAGGTAAAAACGCATCCTGATGCTCAGTTTGCGGGAGCATTAGGCGCTGCGCTAGTCGGTGGCCGCCAGAAAAAGAGAGGCATGCATGGAGGATGAATACCTTTTTTTGTTCCACAGCACGCTAGGGGTGGTGCGTTTGAAAAAACGGCTTCAGGCACAAAACGTGGCGTTTAAGGTCGCAGATATTCCACGCCAGCTAAGCAGCGGCTGCGGATTGAGTATCCGGCTATGCTGTCCCAAGCCTGAATTGTCACAATGGTGGGTTGATGGGGAAACATCGGCGATTTTTCGCTGCGAGGGTAAGACGTACCACGCGGTCTCACTAGACGCGTAAATCGACATAAAAAAGCCCGCAATAAACTATTGCGGGCTTTTTTTCGGCTAAAGGATTACTTGAACCCTTTTTCCTTCTTAATTAAATCGTAAGCAGCCTGAATTTCTTGCGCTTTCTGTTTAGCCATTTCCATCATTTCCGGCGGCAAACCTTTCGCCACCAGCTTATCGGGATGGTGCTCGCTCATCAGCTTGCGGTACGCACGTTTGATCGTCGTAGCATCATCGTTTGGCTTAACACCTAGCACTTTGCAAGCATCCGCCAACGTCGGCCCACTTTGGCGCTGATAACCACCACCGTATCCGCCTTGCTGCTGATACTGCCCTTGCTGCTGGTAGCCGCCGCCAAACTGGCGTCCGCCCTCCATCATGCTTAGGAACTGATCAAACTGAATGCGCGAGAAGCCAAGCTCTTCGGCGATGACATACAGCACCGCGCGCTCATTGGGATGCAAAGAACCATCGGCAAACGCGGCCTGTAGCTGGATCTCCAAGAACATACGGATGAGATCGACACGCCCAAAGCAGATGCTGCGCAATTCCCGCAGCTTTTCACGCAGGGGAAAATCGGCCTGCTTGCCTTCGCGAAACGCCTGCTGCGCCGCCGTTCTTGCCGCACCATGCAACTGCATTCTTTCCATCAGCGCACTGGCAACATGAATATCGGCTTCGGTTACACGCCCTTTCGACTTGGTTAAATGCCCCATTACCTGAAACGTCGTGCTAAAAAATAGAGCCTGTCGCTGCGCTTGGTTAGAAAAGTAGCCACTACTTCTCACCTGACGCGACTTATCTATCATATGGCCAATAAGTAGCCCTAACACGACGCCCCAAAAGCCCGTTCCTGACATTAGACCAAGAACTAATCCGATTAATTTACCCCAATACTGCATATCGTCCTCAATTCATCATGCCGAGGGACATAATTTGCTTTATCATACCTGTCATTTATTCTGACGCCTAACGACAGCAACCAAGAATGCGTCAATTTAACACTAGCGCAACGCTAAGGGGTGATATAGTCTCTGAGCGTTCGCTGCTCGACGCCTCTGATGACGGAACTTCTGAAACCGCGTATGAAAAAAAGTATTCCAACACTGGTTGCCACCTTGGTTTGGTCGGCACTCTATAGCCAGAACGCTCTGGCCGATCTTGCTGAGCAATGCTTGCTCGGCGTGCCTATGTATAACAAACCACTGGTATCCGGCAATCCAAATGATTTACCGGTGCATATTCAAGCCGATAAAAGCGACGCAAATTATCCCGATAATGCGGTGTTCAGCGGAAACGTGAACATTGAGCAGGGTAATAGCACGCTGACAGCCGATCAGGTTCAGCTCGATCAGAAGTTTCTTAAAGATAAACCCGATCCGCTGCGCACAGTCACTGCAACCGGCAACGTTAACTATTCAGATAATCAGGTCAAACTGAAAGGCCCGAACGCGTGGTCAAATCTGAATAACAAAGACACTAACGTATGGCAGGGTGATTATCAGTTCGTGGGTCGCCAAGGTCGAGGCACCGCGGATTTAATGAAAACCCGCGCCGAGAACCGTTACACCATTTTAGAAAACGGGACCTTTACGTCCTGTTTACCTGGCGATAATAGCTGGAGCGTTGCAGGTTCTGAAATCATTCAGGATCGGCAGGAAGAAGTGGCAGAGATTTGGAACGCGCGCTTTAAAATTGGCGGAGTTCCGGTTTTCTATAGCCCTTACCTGCAGCTCCCTATCGGTGACAAACGTCGCTCCGGCTTCTTACTCCCTGATTTTAAATATTCCAGCAGCGATGGCGTTGAGTTTAGCCTGCCATGGTATTGGAACATCGCCCCTCAGGTCGATGCCACCATTACGCCACACTACATGGAAAACCGCGGTCTGCAATTGCAGAACGAGTTCCGCTATCTGACCGTAGCGGGTGCAGGTTTGATGGAGCTGGACTGGTTAAACAAAGATAAACAGTACGCTGACGATCGTCTGGATAAAAATAATATCTCTGACGCGGAAAAAGATAAAAAACGCTGGTTGTTCTACTGGCAACACAGCGGCGTGATGGACAAGGTGTGGCGATTCAACGTCGACTACACCAAAGTGAGCGATCCTTACTACTTTAACGATTTGGATTCGACTCACGGCTCCAGCACCGATGGCTATGCGACGCAGAAATTCAGCGTGGGCTACGCCGAGCAAAACTGGAACGCAACGCTATCCACCACGCAGTTCCAGGTGTTTGCTGATGCCGGTAATACAAACGCATACCGTGCTGAGCCACAGCTAGATTTGAACTACTACAAAAACGATATCGGGCCGTTTGACCTGCATTTGTATGGTCAAGCCGTTAAATTTACCAACGAAAGCGATACTCAGCCTGAAGCCGATCGTTATCACTTTGAACCGACTCTTGACCTTCCTTGGTCAAACGGCTGGGCCAGTGTGAATACCGAAACTAAGCTGTTGGCAACGCATTATCAGCAGACACTGCCGGATAACAACAGCAACTTTAGCGATCTTAAAGACTCGGTAAACCGCGTCATGCCAGAGTTGAAAGTCGACGGAAAAATCACCTTCGACCGGGATATGGACTGGGCTGAGGGCTACACCCAAACGCTGGAACCTCGTGCTCAGTACCTGTATATCCCATACCGCGATCAAAGCGATATTGGCGTTTATGACTCAACGCTGTTGCAGATGGACTATACCGGTCTGTTCCGTGACCGTATCTATAGTGGTCTAGACCGTATTGCCTCCGCCAACCAGATGTCTACCGGCTTAACCACGCGTATCTATGATGATGCGTTGGTAGAACGCTTTAACGCCTCTCTGGGGCAGATCTACTACTTCGAACGCTCACGTACCGGTGATGAAACGCTATCTACCGATAAAGATAAAGACACCGGTAGCCTCGTTTGGGCGGGGGATTCTTATTGGAAAATTACCGATCATTGGGGTATCCGTGGCGGCTTGCAGTATGACACCCGTCTAAACAGCGTCGCGCTGGGCGATGCGGTCATGGAATATCGTAAAGATGCCGAAACGATGGTTCAGTTGAACTATCGTTACGCTAGCCCTGAATATGTCACCGCGATGATCCCACGTTATGCCAATAACGATCTGTATAACCAAGGGATTAGCCAAGTGGGCGCAACGGGGAGTATTCCTGTCGCCGATCGTTGGGCATTGGTGGCTGCGTACTACTACGATACCAACGCGAATCAAACCGCGGATTCTCTGGTTGGTCTTCAGTACAACACCTGTTGCTGGTCTGTTGGTGTAAACTACGAGCGTAAAATCACCTCTTGGGATTCTACCGCCTCTCAGCCAAACAGTAAGTACGACAACAAGTTCTCGTTCACCTTCGCACTGCGTGGATTGGGCACGAATTACAGCTTGGGTACGGCAGACATGCTGCAAAAAGGTATCTTGCCTTACCAGCGTGCTTTCTAACATTTTGCGATTTTTGTGGTCTAATCACTACCTAGTTGTAGCTTGATTAGTAAAAGCAGAGTTTTGACATTAACCCGCAGCAATGCGGATTGGACAAATGGAAAAGGTATGAAGAACTGGAGAACGCTGATCCTCGGTGTGGCATTCTGTGCCAACACTGCGTTTGCAGCCCCTCAAGTCGTTGATAAAGTAGCCGCTGTGGTTGATAACGGTGTGGTGCTGGAAAGTGACGTCGATGGTCTGATGCAATCCGTAAAACTGAACGCGCGTGAAGCCGGTCAGCAACTGCCTGATGATGCCACATTACGTCACCAGATCCTCGAGCGTCTGATCATGGATAACATTCAGTTGCAGATGGCGAAAAAGATGGGCATCAATATGACCGATGCCGACGTCGATCGTGCGATTGGTAACATTGCTCAGCAAAACAACATGTCGATGGATCAGATGCGTAGCCGTTTGGCCGCCGATGGGATTAACTATAAAACCTATCGCGAGCAGATCCGTAAAGAGATGCTGATTTCTGAAGTGCGTAACAATGAAGTTCGCCGCCGCGTGACGATTCTTCCGCAGGAAGTTGAAGCGTTAGCTAAACAAGTTGGATCGCAGAACGGCGCTGATACCGAGCTTAACCTCAGCCACATCCTGATTGCTCTGCCGGAAAATCCATCTCAGCAGCAGGTTGACGACGCAGAACAACAGGCTCGTCAGCTGACTGACCAACTGAACAAAGGTGCTGATTTTGGCAAGATGGCAGTAAGTTATTCCGCAGACTCTCAGGCGCTGAAAGGCGGCCAAATGGGCTGGGGAAAAATTCAGGAACTGCCTTCACTGTTTGCAGCTGCACTGCAAACGGCTAAAAAAGGTGACATCATTGGCCCAATCCGCTCCGGCGTTGGTTTCCATATCCTAAAAGTAAATGACGTTCGTGGCGGTCAGGCTAATGTGTCTGTTACCGAAGTTCATGCTCGTCATATTTTGCTGCGCCCTTCTCCGGTGATGACCGACGATCAGGCTCGTGCAAAACTGCAGGAAGTTGCCCAGCAGATTAAGAACAAGCAGATCACCTTTGATGAAGCCGCGCGTGCTATTTCTCAGGATCCAGGATCAGCACTGAAAGGTGGCGATCTCGGTTGGGCAGTTCCGACCATGTATGACCCTGCTTTCCGCGATGCGTTAATGAAGCTGCAAAAAGGCGAATTAAGCGCACCGGTTCACTCTTCATTTGGCTGGCATTTGATTCAACTGATGGATACGCGCCAAGTTGACCGCACCGATGATGCACAGAAAGATCGCGCATATCGCATGCTGTTCAACCGCAAGTTTGCGGAAGAAGCACAGACTTGGATGCAGGAAGAGCGTGCCAGCGCTTATGTAAAAATTATTGATGGTAGCAATGCCCAGTAATCATACACATGACACGTTTCGTGTCGTTATAACCCCCGGTGAACCTGCCGGGGTGGGGCCGGATTTGGTAATCGCTCTTGCTCAACAGGCTTGGCCTGCTGAGTTGGTAGTGTGCGCCGATCCGGCTTTGTTGCTTGAACGCGCCGCATTATTGCAACTGCCGCTGACGTTGCGAGAATATCAGCCTGATGTCTCCGCTCAGCCGCAAGCAGAAAAAACGCTGACCATTCTGCCCATCAAGCTACACAGCAAAGCTTTGCCTGGGCAACTTGATGTTAATAATGGTGCCTACGTGGTGGAAACGCTGGCGCGAGCGTGCGAGGGCTGCCTGAGCGGTGAATTCGCGGCGCTCATCACAGGCCCCGTGCATAAAGGCATTATTAATGACGCGGGTGTGCCTTTCACTGGCCACACCGAGTTCTTCGCCGAACGTAGCCATCGCGATCGCGTGGTGATGATGCTGGCGACGGAAGAGTTGCGTGTGGCATTAGCCACCACCCATCTTCCACTACTTGATGTGCCTGCGGCGATTACGCCACAAACGCTCACTGAAGTTATCACGATCCTAGATCATGATTTACGTACCAAATTTGGTATCGATGAACCGCAAATTTACGTCTGTGGCCTCAACCCCCACGCGGGTGAAGGCGGTCATATGGGACGTGAAGAAATTGATGTGATTATTCCGACGCTTGAGTCACTGCGTCAACAGGGTATTCACCTGATTGGGCCCTTGCCCGCTGATACACTATTCCAGCCTAAATATCTGGAGCACGCCGATGCCGTTTTGGCGATGTATCACGATCAAGGCCTGCCGGTGTTAAAATACCAAGGCTTCGGCCGCGCTGTGAATATTACGTTGGGGCTGCCGTTTATCCGCACCTCCGTCGATCACGGCACCGCGCTGGATCTGGCTGCTACTGGCATCGCTGATGTGGGTAGTTTCAGAACAGCATTAAATCTCGCTATTAAAATGATAAATAACAGTAATGAATAACAGAGTTCACCAAGGCCATCTGGCTCGTAAACGTTTTGGACAAAACTTCCTGACCGATCAGTATGTGATCGACAGCATTGTGTCCGCTATTCACCCAATGCCAGGCCAAGCCGTGGTTGAAATCGGCCCCGGTTTGGGCGCACTGACCGAGCCTGTTGCCGACCGCATGGACAAAATGACGGTTATCGAACTCGACCGCGATTTAGCCGCGCGACTAGCAACGCATCCGTTTATCAGCAGCAAACTTAACATTCGCCAGCAAGATGCGATGACCGTTGATTTTGGCGAACTGTCACGCGAGTTGGGCCAACCGATACGCGTATTTGGTAATCTGCCTTACAACATTTCAACGCCGTTGATGTTCCACCTGTTCACCTATACTGGAGCTATCAGCGACATGCATTTCATGTTGCAAAAAGAAGTGGTGAACCGTTTGGTTGCCGGGCCGAACAGTAAAGCCTATGGCCGTTTGACCGTTATGGCGCAATACTACTGTCAGGTTATTCCTGTACTGGAAGTTCCGCCAACGGCGTTTCGTCCAGCACCAAAGGTTGACTCAGCCGTGGTTCGTTTGATCCCACATGCGACTATTCCGCATCCGGTCAAAGACATCCGCGTGCTTAGCCGTATCACCACAGAAGCTTTTAATCAGCGTCGCAAAACCGTACGCAATAGCTTGGGCCATCTGTTCACGCCAGAACAATTGACCGAGCTGGGTATCGATCCTGCTCAGCGTGCAGAGAACATCTCTGTTGAGAACTATTGCAAACTCGCCAACTGGCTGTGTGAGAAATCAGCAGAATAGTTGTGCAATATACCCTCTCTGTTTATCGGTGAGGGTATAGATCTCGCTGACAACGTCATAACGGGAGCCGTACATCATGATTGATTCACCTCGTGTGTGTATTCAGGTACAAAGTGCCTATGCAGAAACCCAGTCTCTTCCCGATGAAGAGCGTTTTGTTTTCGCGTATACCATCACCATTAGGAATCTTGGGCGATTCAATGTACAGCTCCTACGACGTTACTGGCTGATTACCAACGGTAACGGGCGTCAGACTGAAGTTCAGGGCGAAGGCGTGATTGGCGAACAGCCGCTCATTCTGCCTAATAATGAGTTCCAATATACCAGCGGAGCCATTATTGAAACGCCTTGTGGCACCATGGAAGGACATTATGAAATGATCGATCATGCTGGTCAGGAGTTTCGTATTGCCATACCCGTATTTCGTTTAGCTATCCCGACACTCATTAACTGAGCAAAACTGACTCATCTATGTCTACATTATTGATTGGCGATGTCCACGGTTGCTATGAAGAGCTTCGTTCTTTATTGGCGCAGGTTGATTTTGATCCGGCTAAAGATACGCTGTGGCTAACCGGAGATCTGGTTGCTCGTGGCCCAGACTCGGTGGAAGTTCTACGCTATGTACAGTCGTTGGGCGATAGCGTTCGGATGGTGCTGGGTAATCACGATCTGCATCTTCTCGCCGTGTACGCAGGTATTAGCCGTAACAAGCCGAAAGATAAGATTACCCCACTGCTCGACGCCCCTGATGCAGATAGCCTGATTAACTGGCTACGTCGCCAACCCGTACTTCAGGTCGACAACGAGCTTAAGCTGGTAATGGCGCACGCGGGTATCAGCCCTCAGTGGGATATTGAGACTGCGCAGCTTTGTGCACGTGAAGTCGAAGCCGTGCTCAGCAGTGACAGCTATCCACTGTTTTTAAACGCGATGTATGGCGATATGCCAAACAGTTGGGTTGATGGCCTCACCGGATTACAGCGCCTGCGTTTTTCAACCAACGCCTTAACGCGCATGCGTTACTGTTTCCCTGGTGGCGAACTGGATATGATCTGCAAAGATGCACCGGGCGAAGCGCCTTCACCGCTAAAACCATGGTTTAATTTGCCTAGCAAAGTATTGGATGAAGGTTACTCAATCGCCTTCGGGCATTGGGCATCACTGGAAGGGAAAGGCACTCCGCCGCAGGTCTATGCGCTGGATACCGGATGCTGCTGGGGTGGTGATTTAACCCTGCTTCGCTGGGAAGACAAACAGTATTTCACCCAACCCTCTCTACGACCTAAATCGATAGAAGAGTCCGCGTAATTAGCGTTCAATGATTTCAAAACAAAAAAGCCCGCAGTCATATGCGGGCTTTTTTTTATCAGGCTGTCACTTAGCGCTTGTGCAAGATCTCAAAGCAATAGCCGTGAGAGTTTGCGCTATCCGCATCGTGAAACTCGCTAAATGAGGTTTCCCACTCATCGGGTTCATAGTCTGGGAAGTAGGTATCTCCGCCCACTTCAGCGTCAACGTGTGTTAAATACATCCGTTGAGCTAGCGGCAGGAACTGAGAATAAATACTGCCACCGCCGATAACCATCACCTCTTCAACATCACCGGCAGCGGCAATTGCGGCCTCGGGTGAAGCAACCCATGTCACGCGATCATCATTGCCCGGCTGGCTGCTTAATACGATATTGTGACGCCCTGGCAGAGGCCGGCCAATGGATTCAAACGTCTTGCGTCCCATGATAACGGGCTTATCTAAAGTATTACGCTTAAACCACGCGAGATCGGCCGGTAAATGCCACGGCATCGCGTTTTCCATACCAATAACACGATCTGCTGCAAGCGCAGCAATTAGGCTGATATACATGTTGGTCGATCCTATCAAGTAGAAAAATTGCGCACACTATAAGTAAAGGGTTAGCGGGTGTCGATAGCCAGATGGCCTCATTTACACCCACTTAAACTAACCCTCAGATAAAACAGCATTTCTACTTCAATTTTTCGCTTCTCAGACTCGCAAAAACTAAACGCTTGGACGTTTGCGGTATAACCACAGTCCCGGAAGAGATAGGCCGATGGAAAGCGCGCCCACAATAAACGACGCTTTTAGAAAATTGGTGACCATGGTTTCAAACAATGCATCGCTAAAGCCAAGGTGTGAAATTTTCACCACGGAAATCATCGCCGTGTAGGCATAGATACCGGGGAACATTGGGATCACGGCGGCGACGGTAAACACCTTAGGATGAGCAAGCAGCCTGCGCGACCACTGAATTCCCAGCACCCCGATCAATATCGCAGCCCCCAACGTTGCCCACTCGATATTTATCCCAAAGTGCATCATCACCATGCGTGAACCATGCCCAATGGCACCCAGTAATGCACAGTAACGTAACGCACGAACAGGGACATTAAATACCAGCGCAAAACCCACGGCGGGTACTGCAGCTAAAACCATGTCCTGCAACAATGCGAGCAATAAATCGATTATATCCATCCTCTAAGCCCCCACAACGACATTGCCATCACCACGCCAATACAGGTCGCGAGCGTCAGCAGTGACGCCATTGCCCAGCGAGCCAAGCCGGTATTTACATGCCCTTTGAACATATCCGCCACCGCGTTAATCAAAGGGAAACCTGGCACCAACAGCAAAACACTCGCCGCCATAGCGATGGTGGATGTTGCTTTAAATGGGTCATATTGGATAAGCAACCCCGATACCGAGGTGGCAACAAAAGCAGTAATACAGAAATTAATCTGCGGGTGCATTTGACGCTGAGTCAGTACCTGCCTCACATACATCGCCACGGCGCTGGCAATAAATGCCACCAAAGATCCATCCCAACCGCCACCGTTGAGTTTGCAGAAACAAGCACAGGACAGTCCAACCATTAAAACCAGCAACCAGCGTGGATAACGCAGCGGTTTGATATGCTCAAAACGCCGATGCACGTCTTTGATATCCAGCAAGTGGTGCTCAGCCATAATCACAATGTGCTGAACCTCAGTCACAACGTGCATATTGATCCCGCGATCCACATTTTTGCGCGTTGACGTCATGCAGTGACCACCAATAATCGTCGTCAACACCACCGCATTTGCCGAGATTGAGCTTTCAACGCTTTCAGCTCCAAGCGCAACGCCTAACCGAGATGAAAGCTGTTCAACTAACATGCTTTCGGCACCGTGTTGCAACAAAAAAAGGGCACATTGTATACAGAGCCGAGTAATTTCCCTCTGCTTATGAGAATCCACATCCATGGTTTTTCCTGATTTTTTTGGTTGTTATACGTTCATTTTTCGCTTAAAAAGAGTGCTTTCATATTCTTATCATATTGCTTCAATAACCCCAATAGAGGTGATGCACTTGCCTCATCATGGCGTTATGATTTCGTCATATTCTCGCTCACCACGGATCTCATCATGTTTGAAACCACGCTGTTTGTTGCGTCTATCGCAACGCTAGGAATGTTATCGCCCGGCCCCGATTTCTTCTTAGTGATCAAAAACGCCTCGCGATACAGGCGTCAGGCCGGCATGATGACCGCCCTTGGCGTGATCGGCGGCGTAGCAACCCACATGTCGTATTGTGTCGCCGGTCTAGCCGTGGTGATCACCACCACGCCGTGGCTGTTTAATATTCTAAAATATGCCGGTGCCGCTTATTTAGTCTGGATTGGCATTCATGCCCTCTTTTCCCGTGGTGGCAGCAAGATAAATGTCGATAACCAAACGCCTCAAGAAGTCAGCCTTAAAAGCGCATTTTTGCAAGGCTATTTGTGTAACTTGCTCAATCCGAAGGCGACATTATTCTTTCTGGCGGTATTCACTCAGGTATTAGAGGTTAACTCAGGCGTAGGTGAAAAACTGTGGTATGCGGGGATAATTCTGGGTTTATCTTTCATTTGGTGGCCAATGCTGGTAGTGCTGATTCAAAGCGCCCCTGTTCGTCTAGCACTGGCAAAAGCACAAAAGATAATCGACCGGCTTTTAGGTGTGATGCTTATTGGGTTAGGCCTGAAAGTGGCCTTAAGCTAAGGCTAAATGCCCTCTTTCCGTACATGAAAGAGGGCGAAAACGTTATGCGTCTTTTTGCAGTTCTGGCACATCCTCTTCGTGGATCGTAACCATAGGGTCAAGATCAGGAGATTTGCCGTCAATACTTCCGCGCCAGCCGCTTTGCTGAGCGATGGTCAAACGCGCCTTATCCTGCTCAATCGCCTGACTCAGCATTTCTTTAGCCCGCTGTAAACTGGCAAGACGGAATTCGGCATCCTCGTAATTTGGCACCGTTTCTTCCAGCATACGTAGGTTATAACGACGGAAAATATCTGCCTTTTCGCGAGCCTCGTAGGCCCCACAGCCCAAGTGCTCCAGCACATTGCGTCCAACACGTAGCGATCCTTCAAACAGCTCACGTTCAACGAACTCCACGCCGCGCTGCCGCAGCTGATAGTAGTGATCGACATCGCGCGCGCGCGCAACAATTTTCAGATGAGGGAAATGTTCCTGCGCCAGCTCGGTCAACTGCAGGTTGGCATCCACGTCATCAATGGCGTTAATTAATACTTTTGCCTTGGCGGCACCCGCCGACTCAAGCAGATCCACGCGGGTTGCATCGCCATAAAACACTTTCATGCCAAATTTACGCAGCGTTTCGACATGGTCGGGATCGTGATCTAGCACGACGGTATGCACGTCATTGGCTAATAGCAAACGACCCGCAATCTGCCCAAATCTGCCGAAACCGGCAATGATCACGCTGGCATTATCATCATCAATAATGTCCTGCGGGCGTTCATCCTGTTTAACGTTTTTCTCCATGCGTGTGTATATCACCAGCAGGATCGGCGTTACCGCCATGGAAAGCGCAACCGCCAACGTGAGTGATTTTGCCCACTCACCGGGCAAAACACCGGCCATTTGAGCCGCACCAAACACCACGAATGCAAACTCACTGCCCTGCCCTAATAGCACCGCAAATAACGTTCTCTGCTTACGCGGTACGCCTAAAATCGGCGCGACCAGCCACAGCAAAGCCGCTTTTAGGATTAAGAACCCGAACAGAAGCGTCGCAATCAGCAACGGATGGCTAAACAAGGTGCCAAAATCGATCGACATTCCCACGCCGATAAAGAATAGCCC
This sequence comes from Hafnia sp. CBA7124, assembly GCF_002355555.1. Taxonomy (NCBI): domain Bacteria; kingdom Pseudomonadati; phylum Pseudomonadota; class Gammaproteobacteria; order Enterobacterales; family Hafniaceae; genus Hafnia; species Hafnia sp. CBA7124. Next base: position 3,687,170 of record NZ_AP017469.1, read on the forward strand.
CAACAATAGGCCTTTAAACGGCTGGATATCGCTTTCCAGCGCGTGTCGATACTCGGAGCTTGCCAGCAAAACACCGGCCAAAAATGCGCCCATCGCCATCGACATCCCTGCCATCTCTAGCAGTACACCAAATCCAAACACCAGAAATAACGCCACGGCGCTGAACACTTCACGCATGCCTGAACGCGCAACAAAATGTAGCAATGGTCGAGTCACGTAACGACCGAGCAAGATAACGATAGCTAAAGCGCCAACCACTTTCGCCGCCGACAGCGCAAATGCGCCCATGGTGGTGGTTGCTCCGCTGCTTGCCAGCAGAGGGATCATCGCCACCAGCGGTATCGCCGCAATATCTTGGAATAGCAGAACGGCAAAGGAGGAACGGCCAATCGGTGATGGGGTCAAGTTGCGCTCATTCATCGCCTGCATCGCAATTGCGGTAGAAGAAAGCGCCAACGTTAAGCCAATCAAGATAGCCACTTGCCAACTCAGCCCCAACAAATAGCAGAACAGGCTTAGTACTAATCCACAGCCGACCATTTGAATACTACCACCGCCGAAGACCGAGGCACGCAGCGTCCAAAGGCGCTTAGGATCAAGTTCAAGGCCAATCACAAACAGCATCAACACCACGCCAATTTCAGCAAAAGTCAGAATAGACTCCGCATCAGAAACTAGCTTTAGCCCCCACGGGCCAATAATGCAGCCAGCGATCAAATATCCCAGCACCGATCCCAAACCAAGGCGCACCGCAATTGGCACAAACAGCGCCGCAGAGCCGAGATAAATCAGCCCTTCAATCATCATGCCGTGATTATCCATGTGCAGGCTCCTCAACGTCTGATGCCGGTAATTCTGCCTGCGGATGAAGCGCAATATAATTGATCAAACGCCGACGATAGCTTTCACTGGCTCGAGCCAACGCCGCTTCGTCGCATGAAAACGTATTATGTTCAGCAAAATAGGGTAGCCAGTTCATGCCGCAATAAACTGCCGTTGCCTGAATCGGCTGAGAAAGAATCGGGAAGCCCGGATGGTCACCTAAATCAAAATGATGATCGTTGCCACCGGTGGTGACCGCCCACATAAAATCTTTTCCCTCTAACGCTTTGCCGTTATGTCCATATGCCCAACCGTGCTCCAAAACTTTATCGATCCACAGCTTCAACAACGGAGGCATGCTGTACCACTGCATCGGGTGTTGCAGGATGATGAGATCGGCCTGACTCAACGCCTGCTGTTCGGCAGCAACGTTAATATTGAAATCAGGATAGAGCTCATACAGTGAGCGAACTTCAACCTCAGGAATATCGATAACGGCGTCTAACAAACGCTTATTGGCATGCGAATGCCGAGGATAAGGATGGGCGTATATTATCAGGATCATGCGTTTCTCGTTGTGCGAAAGCCTTAATGTATCTTAGACCCAAATATTGATGTCATGGCAGCAATGCAAGCGGTGCTAACAGGAATATTAATCGGTTAAGGCATCAAAAAACTTAGGGAATTTTCTACGACATAGCATGACAGTTTTAAAAACAAATAAAATCTGAAAATTTTTAACAAGTTGCTCAAGTTTTTGGAATGACGAAAACATTAGCCAAAAAAAAGCCTGACCGAAGTCAGGCTTAGCATTTCAACTCAGACATTTTTGGCGCCGATATTACCCTTTCAAGCGCGCATGCATTTCCTGCACCGACGTTACCTGCTCGGTTGGGTCGGAATTCAGCGCCATCGCGGTAGCAAAACCACCGTTCAGCGTGGTGTCGTAATGCACTTTGTATTGCAGCGCGCTGCGGCGAATCAACTTGGAGTCTTCAATCGCCTGACGACCTGCGGTGGTGTTGACGATATAGGAATACTCACCGTTTTTGATACGGTCTTGAATATGCGGACGACCTTCATGCACCTTGTTGACCAAGCGTGGATTAATCCCTGCTTCGCCCAGAACGATTGCGGTACCGTGGGTCGCATCCAGCTCGAAGCCTTGTTTCAGCAGTTTTGCCGCCAAATCAACTACGCGGTGTTTGTCGCCTTCACGTACAGACAGTAGCGCACGCCCCGGGGTTTTCACCTTAGACTGGCTGCCCAGCATCGCTTTAGAGAAAGCTTCCGCAAAGGTGCGGCCAACGCCCATCACTTCACCGGTAGAGCGCATCTCAGGCCCTAAGATGGGGTCAACGCCTGGGAATTTATTGAACGGTAGCACCACTTCTTTCACTGAGTAATATGGCGGGATAACTTCTTTCGTCACGCCCTGCTGTGCCAACGTTTGGCCTGCCATCACACGCGCCGCGACTTTCGCCAGCGGAACACCCGTCGCTTTAGACACAAATGGCACGGTACGTGCCGCACGCGGGTTCACTTCAATCAAATACACTTCGTTATCTTTAACCGCGAACTGCACGTTCATCAAACCACGAACGCCGAGCTCCATCGCCAGTTTTTCAGCCTGTACGCGCATCACGTCCTGAATTTCTTGGCTCAGCGTATAAGCAGGCAGTGAACATGCCGAGTCACCGGAGTGAACACCAGCCTGCTCAATGTGCTCCATAATGCCGCCGATTAATACGCGCTCACCGTCACAGATAGCATCAACGTCAACCTCAACCGCATCATCAAGGAAGTGATCCAGCAGCACCGGTGCATCGTTAGACACGCTCACCGCATTTTGGAAGTAACGGCGCAGGTCGATTTCGTCATACACGATTTCCATCGCGCGGCCACCCAGCACGTAGGATGGGCGAACCACCAGCGGATAACCGATAACAGCGCCCTTCTCGATGGCTTGCTCGATGGTTGAAACCGTGGCGTTAGCTGGCTGTTTTAAGCCAAGGCGCACAACGGCCTGCTGGAAACGCTCACGGTCTTCAGCACGGTCAATCGCATCTGGGCTAGTACCGATAACCGGCACACCGGCGGCTTCCAATGCACGAGCCAGTTTCAGCGGCGTCTGACCACCGTACTGCACGATGACGCCCTGTGGTTTTTCTACCGCCACAATTTCCAGCACGTCTTCTAGCGTAACCGGCTCAAAGTACAGACGGTCAGAGGTATCGTAGTCGGTTGAAACGGTTTCAGGGTTACAGTTCACCATGATGGTTTCGTAGCCGTCTTCACGCAGCGCAAGGGACGCATGCACACAGCAGTAGTCGAACTCAATACCTTGACCTATACGGTTTGGACCGCCGCCCAGCACGATAATTTTCGGACGGTCGCTGTTTGGATTCGACTCGCACTCTTCTTCATAAGTGGAGTACATGTAAGCCGTGTCGGTGGCAAATTCTGCCGCACAGGTATCCACACGTTTGTAAACAGGATGCAGATTGTACTTGTGGCGCAGTTTGCGAATTTCAGTTTCAGCCACACCAGCCAGCTTCGCTAAACGAGCGTCAGCAAAACCTTTGCGTTTCAATTGGCGTAAGAATTCATGGCTCAGACCATTGATACCCACTTCCGCGACCTGCTCTTCCAAGCGCACCAATTCTTCGATTTGCACCAAGAACCAGCGGTCGATGTTGGTCAGGTTGAACACGCCGTCAACGGACAGACCTGCGCGGAAAGCGTCGGCGATGTACCAAATACGCTCAGCGCCAGCATCTTTAAGCTCACGACGGATTTTGGTGAGCGCTTCTGGGTCATCGAGGCTCACTTTAGGGTCGAAGCCCGCAGCGCCGACTTCCAGACCACGAAGGGCTTTCTGTAGAGACTCTTGCTGAGTGCGACCAATCGCCATCACTTCGCCGACGGATTTCATCTGCGTAGTCAGACGGTCGTTTGCGCCCGCAAATTTCTCGAAGTTAAAGCGAGGAATTTTGGTCACAACGTAGTCGATAGACGGTTCAAACGAGGCCGGAGTACGACCGCCGGTGATGTCGTTCATCAGTTCGTCGAGGGTATAACCCACCGCCAGTTTGGCTGCCACTTTCGCAATCGGGAAGCCAGTCGCTTTGGACGCCAGCGCAGAGGAGCGAGAAACGCGAGGGTTCATTTCAATGACGATCAGACGGCCATTTTTCGGGTTCACCGCAAACTGCACGTTAGAACCACCGGTTTCTACGCCGATTTCACGCAGTACCGCCATCGAGGCGTTACGCATGATTTGATATTCTTTGTCGGTCAGCGTTTGGGCCGGTGCCACGGTGATGGAGTCGCCGGTATGAATGCCCATCGCATCGAAGTTTTCAATCGAGCAAACGATGATGCAGTTGTCGTTTTTATCACGTACCACTTCCATCTCGTACTCTTTCCAACCAATCAGCGACTCATCAATCAGTAGCTCTTTGGTCGGTGAAAGATCCAGACCGCGCTCGCAAATCTCTTCGAACTCTTCACGGTTATACGCAATACCGCCGCCGGTGCCGCCCATGGTGAATGAAGGACGAATAATACATGGGAAGCCAACGTCAGCCGCCACGGCTAAGGCTTCTTCCATCGTATGAGCGATGCCTGAACGTGCGGTGTCGAGGCCAATTTTCTTCATCGCGATATCGAAACGACGACGGTCTTCGGCTTTATCAATGGCGTCGGCGGTCGCACCAATCATGGTTACGCCAAACTCTTCCAGCACACCTTGGCGCTCTAACTCAAGCGCGCAGTTCAGCGCAGTCTGTCCACCCATGGTAGGCAGAACGGCATCAGGGCGCTCTTTTTCGATGATTTTGCGCACCACTTCCCAGTGAATCGGCTCGATATAGGTCGCATCGGCCATTTCAGGGTCAGTCATGATGGTGGCGGGGTTCGAGTTCACCAGAATGACGCGGTAACCTTCTTCGCGCAGCGCTTTACACGCTTGAGCACCCGAGTAGTCAAATTCACATGCTTGGCCGATAACAATCGGGCCTGCGCCCAGAATCAGGATGCTTTTTATATCAGTACGTTTTGGCATTTTATTTATTGCTCCTGATTATTTGGCTGTTCTTGTCATAGTGGTGCGGTAGGTCTGAATCAAATCGATAAAGTGGTCAAACAGCGGCGCAGCATCGTGCGGCCCAGGGCTTGCCTCTGGGTGGCCTTGGAAACTAAACGCCGCTTTATCCGTGCGATGAATCCCCTGAACCGTGTGGTCAAACAGGGACTTGTGCGTCACACGCAGCGTATCTGGCAGATTGTCGCCATCAACGGCAAAACCATGGTTTTGAGCGGTAATCATCACAACGTCTTTATCGAGGTCTTTCACCGGATGGTTGCCGCCGTGATGGCCCAGCTTCATCTTGATGGTTTTGGCTCCGCTTGCTAGCGCCAGAAGTTGGTGGCCCAAGCAAATACCAAATACTGGAATTTCTGTATCTAAGAAGGTTTTAATGGCGCGAATTGCGTAATCACACGGTTCTGGGTCACCAGGACCATTGGATAGGAAAATGCCATCGGGGTTGAGCTTCAACACATCTTCCGCTGGCGTTTGCGCTGGAACCACCGTTAGGCGGCAGCCTCTATCAACCAGCATGCGTAGGATGTTACGTTTCACGCCATAGTCATAGGCAACAACGTGGAATGGCAGCTCTGACTCTTCTTTCGCCGCAGGCAATTCGCCCATCAGCGTCCAACTACCTTGCGTCCAAGAATAAGATTCTCGGGTAGTGACTTCTTTTGCCAGATCCATGCCTTTTAAGCCTGGGAATGCTTTCGCTTTCTCCAGCGCCAATTGAACATCTGGCTGAGTACCGTCAATGCTACCGGTGATGATGCAGCCATTCTGAGCCCCTTTCTCACGCAATAAACGCGTCAGTTTGCGGGTATCGATATCGGCGATAGCCACAACATTGTGACGTTTGAGGTAATCAGAGAGGCATTCGGTGCTGCGGTAGTTGCTAGCAATCAGAGGCAAATCGCGAATTATCAGGCCTTGAGCATGAACAGCGGAGGATTCTTCATCAGAGGCGTTAGTGCCGACATTGCCGATATGGGGATAAGTAAGAGTGACTAGCTGGCGGGAATAGGAAGGATCAGTGAGGATTTCTTGATAACCGGTCATTGACGTATTGAAGACCACCTCGCCCACCGCCGATCCATCTGCACCAATCGACCGACCGTGAAACTGGGTTCCGTCTTCCAGAACCAATATAGCTGACTTAATCAAAACACCCTCCAAAGAATATTCAGTCACATTATTTGCATATTAATGCAGATCATTCGATCTAAATCAATGCAAAAAACTGCCTTCTTGACTAATTTCCGGCAAATTGCGCGCATTCTAAAGACGTGGTGAATGCTTGTCTACCTGAAAAGATGATTTTTTTGTATTTTTTAAGGCTTAAGAAGAGATTTTACAGCGAAGAGGTTAAAAATAGATATTAACTAGAAATAGAAAACGGTTGCCAGTGTCGTGAATTAGCGGCAATACGTTTATGATGCAATTTTCCTCTGCAAAGGTCAATCACAGTTTCTCACTAGGTTAATAAAAAGTAAAATAAAGCAACTAATAAGTCACTCACAATAAAAATCACGCCAACCTTACTTTAAAATAAAAAAAATGGATAACACATTGTTATCCATTTAATTTTTAATATTAAAAAAAACATTAAAAGAAGATTTTTACTGATTTTATCTAGAGTTCATTGAGAGAAAGAACATCACGCATATCGTAAAGACCAATAGGCTGATTGCCTACCCATGCAGCAGCACGTACAGCGCCGCTGGCAAACGTCATACGGCTTGATGCCTTGTGAGTAATCTCGATTCGTTCTCCCACATCAGCAAACATCGCCGTGTGCTCACCGACAATATCGCCTGCGCGAATAGTAGCAAAGCCGATACTCTTAGGATCGCGCTCTCCGGTGTATCCCTCACGGGCATATACCGCACACTCTTTTAGATCGCGCCCTAACGCTTGAGCAATGGTTTCTCCCATGGCTAAAGCCGTGCCTGACGGTGCATCAACTTTATGGCGATGATGGGCTTCAATAATTTCGATATCCGTATAATCCCCCATCACTTTTGCCGCTTTCTCTAGCAGCTTAAGCATCACGTTAACCCCAACGCTAAAGTTAGCAGCGAACACAATACCAATAGATTCAGCCGCTTTGCTAATGGCAACTTTGCCCGCATCATCAAAGCCGGTGGTACCAATCACCATATTTTTGCGTTGAGATACACAGAACGCTAAATGCGCTAGCGTGCCTTCTGGGCGCGTAAAGTCGACCAAGACATCAAAGTTATCGGCGGCATCCTGTAGGCTTGCGCTGACTTTTATGCCTGTTTGGCCAATACCCGCTAATTCACCAGCATCTACGCCTAGCAATGAAGAGCCTTCACGCTCAAAAGCGGCACCGAGCACCACGCCTTCAACGTTTGCCACCGCAGCAATTAATTGTCTTCCCATGCGGCCACCGGCACCGGCGATAGCAATACGGATATGAGAATTAGACATCTTCCCTCTCTTAATTATTTAATTTCACTCAGCTAATTTCACTCAGCAAGATAGCCAAAGGCTTTCAATGTTAGTTTCAGGTTAACGACTCTTCCCTCTCACTGCCAGAGTAAATATACGGTAATTAGAAATTTGCGATTAGCGCGGTTCATCATCAGTTTTACGCGCTGACAAAACGTGTTGCCCCGTATTCAGAACAAAAATACAGCACCCGCATAATCATGCAAAACCAATCAGTTAGCATAGCGATACTAAGCATTTCATTACGATAACTTCGCTCTCAATTTGATACTAACATTCCCATTTTGATAGTTTTCCACTCTCCATCACCGTCATCCGATCTTCAGCCATCACATTCTGTAATTCGTCTAAGAAAAAACGCTCGATCCCCCTCACGTTTCCACCAATCACCTTACGGCTCTACGCCCTATGGCGTACATCTTGCTGCTTTATCGCTGATTTATAAATTTCGATTATTCATTTCATTCAAATTAAAAATCCCACGCTCCTCTAAGGAGAAAGCTATGTCGTTAGGATCCCCACTCAAGCGGGTGGACGCTGAAGCTAAGGTTACCGGCCACGCTCGCTATACCGACGATCATCAAATGCATGGCATGCGTTACGCTAAATATGTACGTAGTCCTCTCGCCCATGCTTATGTCACGGCCATTGATACTTATGCGGCACTGGCTTTGCCCGGCGTTGAAGCCGTATTTACTTATCAAGATGTGCCTGAATTACGATTCCCCACCGCGGGACATGCTTGGTCACTGGAACCAGCTAAACGAGACGTTGCCGATCGCCAGCTACTCACCCAACATGTGCGGCATTATGGCGACGGTGTTGCGATTGTGGTTGCGCGTGATGCGCTAACCGCAGAACGTGCCGCCGCGCTGGTTGAAGTGGCATACCAAGAGCTGCCGGTGATAACCACCGCACAGGGCGCTTTAGCACCAGACGCACCGCTGATTCATCCAGAAGGCAATACGCTGAAAAAAAGTAATATCAGCGCGAATCAGCCTAAAGAAGCAATCTCATCGGCTGATTTTCAACTCTCTGCGCATTTTCAAACGCCGGTGATCCAGCACTGCCATATGGAAGGCGTGACCTGTTTTGCCTATATGGAACAGCCAGATCATATTGTGATTGTCTCCAGCACCCAGATCCCGCAGATCGTGCGCCGTACCGTCGCTCAGGCGCTGGGTATGCCGTGGTCAAACATACGCGTGATCAAGCCTTATATTGGTGGTGGATTCGGCAATAAACAGGACGTACTCGAAGAGCCGATGGCCGCATTTCTCACCCAAAAGATGGGCGGTATTCCGGTGAAGGTCGAACTCAGCCGTGAAGAGTGCTTTTTCGCTTCCCGCACGCGTCATGCCTTCAGTATCGACGCGGAACTGGGGCTTAATCACGACGGTATTTTAACGGGCTATCAGTTGGACGTGTTGTCGAACACCGGCGCTTATGCTTCGCACGGACATTCCATCGCTTCCGCCGGTGCCAACAAAATCAGCTATCTCTATCCCCGTAGCGCCTTCGGCTATTCTGCCCTCACGCATTATTCGAACTACCCCGCCGCAGGCGCCATGCGCGGCTATGGCGCACCGCAGGTGGCTTTTGCACTTGAATGTTTATTAGATGACGCGGCAGAAAAACTGTCTCTCGACGCCGTCGATGTGCGTTTGCTGAATGCGGCACGCAGTGGTGATATCAATCCGGTTAACCACAAAAAGATTTATAGCGCGGGACTCGTTGAATGCCTTGAGAAAGGACGCGATCTGTTCGAATGGAACGCCCGTAAGGCCGCCTGTCAAAATCAAACAGGCGATCTGCGCCGTGGCGTCGGCGTCGCATGTTTTAGCTACGGTTCTAATACTTACCCCGTTGGCGTTGAAATTGCGGGAGCCCGCATGTTGCTCAACCAAGACGGCACGGTAAATCTGCAAATTGGTGCCACAGAGATCGGCCAAGGTTCAGATACCGTTTTCGCCCAGATGGCCGCCGAAACGCTTGGCATTCCCTTTGGACATATACGCGTGATATCCACCCAAGATACCGATATCACTGCCTACGACCCCGGCGCATTTGCGTCTCGACAGAGCTATGTTGCCGCACCGGCGGTAATGCAGGCGGCAAGCGAATTGCGCAGTAAAATACTGGCTCATGCTGAATTAATTAGCCACCAGCCACAGTGGGGACTCACGTTACTCAACGGAAATGTGGTGATGGCGGCTCAACCTGAAATGGTACTCATGAGCGTGGCGGAGGTTTCGATGCATGCTTACTACCATCAGGAAATCGGTGCCCAGCTGCTGGCTGAAATATCCCATAAAACCACCACTAACCCACCGGCTTTTGGCTGCACGTTTGTCGATCTCAGCGTCGATATTCCTCTATGCAAAGTCACCATCAATAAGATTATCAACCTGCATGATTCAGGCCGAATTCTTAACCCACAGCTCGCCGAAGGCCAAGTGCATGGCGGAATGGGCATGGGGATCGGCTGGGCTTTATTTGAAGAGATGATCATTGATGAAAAAACTGGCGTAGTCCGTAATCCAAACCTGCTGGATTATAAATTCCCCACCATTATGGATCTGCCCGATCTAGATTGCGCATTTGTTGAAACCTATGAGCCCCAGTCTGCCTACGGGCACAAGGCGCTCGGCGAACCGCCGATTATCTCGCCCGCTCCCGCAATTAGAAACGCTATTCGTATGGCAACCGGCGTCTCCATCAACACGCTGCCCATCACGCCTAAAACGCTGTTTGCGGAATTCGTTCAGGCCGGACTCATCAGGGAGTAATCATGTACGACATCGAAAACTACTACCGTGCTCGCAGCGTACAACATGCCTGTGAGCTACTCACTGAATATCCACAAGCGCGGCTTTTAGCCGGTGGCACCGATGTGCTAATCCAGCTTCATCACCTGAATCCTAAATATCGCCACATCGTTGATGTTCATGATTTACCGGAATTAAAGGGGATCGCTATCGATCGCCATCATCATTTACGCATCGGCTCAGCAACCACCTTTACCGAACTCATTGAACATCCGCTCATTCAGCAGCATCTGCCACTGCTTGCCGAGGCAGCGGCAACAATAGCGGGCCCTCAGGTACGTAACGTTGCGACCTATGGCGGCAATATCGGCAACGGCGCAACAAGCGCAGACTCAGCGTCACCTACGCTAGCGCTGAAAGCAGAGCTAGAAATTGCGACCGCCCACGGTTGTTATCGGCGCTCTATCGAAGGTTTCCACACTGGCCCCGGAAAAGTTGCGCTACAGCAAGGCGAAATTGTCGTTGCCTTCCATTTTGCCCCTGAGTACTACCAAAATATTGGCAGTAGCTACATTAAGTACGCCATGCGTGGCGCAATGGATATCGCCACGATTGGCTGTTCGGCGGTATGTCGCATCGCTCAAGGACGCTTCACCGATCTCCGTCTCACCTATGGCGTTGCCGCACCAACGCCGATTCGCTGTCCGCATGCCGAACAAAGCGCCGTTGGCCATTCGCTGAATCAACAAACGCTGGCAGCTATCAGTGAAGCCGTGGCTCAGGATGTTTCCCCGCGTTCATCATGGCGCGCCGAGAAATCATTTCGCCTGCATCTCATTCGCACCTTAGCTCAACGCGCTATTTCACTCGCCGTTGAACGCGCTGGAGGAAAAATCGCATGAACCGTAAGTATTGGGTTGATATTGAATGTGAAATAAATGGGAAGCGTTACCCCTTTACGATTTCTCCCGCGCTGTCGTTGATGGAGCTTCTCAGAGATGAAGGGCTAACGAGCGTGAAACAGGGCTGCGGTGTAGGGGAATGTGGCGCCTGCACCGTGCTTATCGACGGCGTCGCAACCGATAGCTGTTTATATCTCGCCGTATGGGCCGATGGAAAATGCATCCGCACCGCCGAAGGTGAGGTAAAAAATGGCCGGATCTCTCAGGTACAGCAGGCCTACGTGGATGCCGGAGCGGTACAGTGTGGTTTCTGCACGCCGGGTCTGGTAATGGCAACCACGGCGCTGCTCGCCAAGCATCCGTCCCGCCCGTTAACTCATGAAGAAATTCGCCGTGGATTAGCTGGAAACCTCTGCCGCTGCACGGGCTATCAAATGGTGATCCGTGCGGTTAAGGCATGCTGCGATAACTAACACCCGATCGCGGATACCTGTCAGATATAAAAAAATGGGATACCTTCCGGTATCCCATCTCATCATCGTTTGATATAGCCAAGCAATCAGTCGATTTGCTTCACATCCACACGCAATTCTTTAGGCACTTCAAAAACGATATTTTCTTCACGTCCTTGCATCTCAACGGCATCTTCGCCGCCTAACGCTTGAAGGCGCTTAATCACGTCTTGAACCAAGATATCAGGGGCTGAAGCACCTGCGGTGACGCCTATACGCTTCACATCTTTCAGCCACTCTTCGCGAATATCTTCTGCCGAATCAATCAAAAATGCGGGGATCCCTGCACGCTGTGCCAGTTCTGCCAAGCGGTTAGAGTTGGAGGAGTTTTTCGATCCCACCACCAGCACCACTTCAGCCTCACTAGCAAGATTGCGCACCGCTTCCTGACGATTAGTTGTGGCATAACAGATATCGTCTTTACGCGGGCCAACAATCTTAGGGAATCGTTCACGCAGAGCATCAATGATGTCTGACGTATCATCAACGGAAAGCGTGGTCTGAGTCATAAAGCACAGGTTATTTTCATTTTTCACCTGCAGCTTCCAAACATCTTCCGGCGACTCAACCAGATACATCCCGCCTTCAGGATTATTGTACTGGCCCATCGTGCCTTCAACTTCCGGATGCCCAGCATGACCAATTAAAATGGCCTCGGTTCCTTTACGGCTCGCACGCGCAACTTCCATATGGACTTTAGTGACCAATGGACAGGTCGCATCGTACAACATGGTGAGATTACGGGCTTTAGCCTCAGCGCGAACGGCTTGAGAAACACCATGAGCCGAGAAAATCAGAATCGTGTTATCGGGCACTTCACTGATTTCTTCAATGAACACGGCTCCGCGCTCACGCAGGCTGTTGACCACATAGCGGTTATGCACCACTTCATGACGAACATAAATCGGCGCACCATAAATCTCTAGCGCGCGTTCTACGATACTAATGGCTCGGTCGACACCCGCGCAGAAGCCGCGCGGATTAGCCAGCAGGATTTGCATCAACGTCTCCCTGCTGCGGGTCAATCTCCAGTACCTCTACATCAAAGGTTACCAGATGTCCCGCAAGCGGATGGTTAAAATCAACGGTCACTGAATCACAGGCAACTTCACGCACGATACCCGGCATTTCGCTGCCATCTCGGCCAGTGAACATCATAATGGTTCCGGCTTCCGGCACGCCTACGTCAGCGAAATCACGACGGGTAAAGAACTGAACCAGATCGGGGCTATTTTCACCAAACGCGTCTTGCGGCTGCAAGGTGAACTGAAACTTATCGCCCGCTTGATGTCCCAGCAAGTGCTCTTCCAGCGCATCGGATAAACTGCCATCACCCAAACGGAACAGCGCTGGTTTGCCGCTGCTACGCGTTGACTCGGCCTGCGTGCCATCCTCTAACTGCAAGGTAAAATGCACTAACACTGCGCTGTTGCTTTGCACTTGCTGAGTCATACCTGCTATCCCTTTTTCTTCGCGGGAAGGAAACCTTCCAAAACAATGAATGCTGCGCCAATACAGATCGCCGAGTCCGCGAGGTTGAAGGTGGCAAAATGCCAATCTCCCACGTAGAAGTCGATCATATCGACAACAAAACCATGCCACAGACGATCGAACAGATTGCCCAGTGCTCCGCCGATGATCAGCGCATAGGCGATGTTATTGAGTTTTTGTGTCGCCCGAGAGCGATACATCATCACTAACAACGCCACACAGATAGCGATGGCGATACCGGCAAAGAACCAGCGCTGCCAGCCACCGCTGTCAGCTAGGAAGCTGAAAGCGGCGCCGTAGTTGCGTGCATAGTGCAGATTAAGCGATGGCAGCAGTGCTTTCGTTTCGCCTAAGGCGAAGTCCTGCAAAATTAAATACTTGCTGCCTAAATCAATCACTAACACGACAAGCACCAGCCAGAGCCAGCGCAGTCCTGTAGACATTATTGGTCGTTTCATCGCGTCAGCCATTATGCAAACTTACGTTTTTCGCCGTGACCGGCAACGTTCGTAATGCAACGTGGGCACAGGTCTGGATGCTCAGCATTCTGACCAATCTCGGTAGAGAAGTGCCAGCAGCGAGGACATTTCTGGCCGTCAGCCTTGCTCAACGCAACTTTCAAGCCTTTCAGCACGTCGCTCTGTACGGCGTCTGCCGGTGCGTTTGCCAGCGGTTCAACCTGAGCCGCAGAGGTGATCAGCACGAAGCGCAGTTCATCTTCTAGGCTGTTCAGTTTGGCGATCAGATCATCATCCGCATACAGCGTCACGCTAGCTTCCAAAGAGCCGCCTACACGCTTGTCGTTACGTGCCTGCTCGATGACCTTGTTCACTTCACCACGAACTTTCAGCAGCTCGGCCCAGAACTCGTTGTTCATAGACTCTGCATTACCTAAGCCGAACAAACCTTGATACCACTCTTCAGTGAAGACATAGTCAGCACGGTCGCCCGGCAAGTAGCCCCACAGTTCATCGGCAGTAAAGGACATGATCGGTGCCATCCAGCGAACCAGCGCTTCTGCAATGTGGAACAGCGCAGTCTGGCAGCTACGACGCGCAATGCTGTCGGCTTTGGTGGTGTACTGGCGGTCTTTGATGATATCCAGATAGAAGGAGCCCATCTCAACCGAGCAGAACTGCATCAGACGTTGAACCACTTCGTGGAAATCATAGTTTTCATAGGAAACCAGAATTTCTTTCTGTGCTTCCATCGCACGCTCTACCGCCCAGCGATCCAGAACCACCATATCTTCCGGTTTCACCATGTGCTGTTTCGGGTCGAAACCGTTCAGGTTAGCCAATAAGAAACGTGCGGTGTTACGGATACGGCGATAAGAGTCGGCGGAACGCTTCAGAATCTCGTCTGAAACCGCGATTTCACCGGTGTAGTCGGTAGAAGCTACCCACAGACGCAGGATATCGCCACCCAGTTTGTTCATCACATCCTGAGGGCTCACGGTGTTACCGATAGATTTGGACATTTTGCGTCCCTGACCATCCACGGTGAAGCCGTGAGTCAGTACCTGACGGTAAGGCGCTTTGCCTTTCATCGCGGTAGAAATCATAAGAGAAGACATGAACCAACCACGGTGCTGGTCAGAGCCTTCCAAATACATGTCGGCGGTGTTGCCATGGAATTCAGGGCGCGCATCAACCACGGAGAAGCTGGTTGAACCGGAGTCAAACCATACGTCCAAGGTGTCAGGTACTTTTTCATACTGGTCGGCGTCTGCGCCCAAAATATCTTTTGGATCCAGATCCCACCAAGCTTGAATACCGTCTTTCTCAACGAGCTTCGCCACTTCTTCCATCAGTTCGATGGTGCGTGGATGCAGTTCCTGAGTATCTTTATGCACAAACATCGACATTGGCACACCCCACGTACGCTGACGAGAGATACACCAGTCAGGACGGTTTGCCACCATTGATTCGATACGCGCTTTACCCCATGCAGGGATCCAACCGCTCAGACCTTTTTCTTTCAGGCCAACCTGTTCAATTTCGTCGATCTCAGCCAGAGACTGTTTACGCAGTCCTTTCTGATCCATGCTGATGAACCACTGTGGGGTCGCACGGAAAATGATCGGCGTTTTATGACGCCAGCAGCATGGATAGCTGTGATTCATTTTTTCAACGTGCAGTAAAGCGCCATGCTCTTTCAGCAGCTCAACCACTACGTCATTGGCTTTAAATACAAACAAACCATCCAGACCTGGGAAGGTGCCTTTCAAATAGCAACCGTTCGGGCCCACTGGGTTAGCAGTTTCCAAACCATATTTTTGACCGATGACATAGTCATCTGGACCATGGCCCGGCGCGGTATGTACAGCACCTGTACCAGCTTCAAGCGTAACGTGCTCGCCCAGAACGATAGGCACATCAAAGCCCATGAATGGATGCTGGAAACGCATCAGTTCTAGATCGGCACCTTTACAGCTTCCCAGCACGGTCCAAGAGGCAATACCGGCGCGTTTCATGACGCTTTCAACCAGATCGGCTGCCAAAATCAGGCACTCGCCATCAACCTGAACCAGTTGGTATTCAAATTCAGGGTGCAATGAAACCGCGCGGTTAGCGGGCATTGTCCACGGCGTGGTGGTCCAGATAACAACGGAAACGTTGCCTTTGGCTTCTTTAACGCCAAATTTAGCCAACACTTCGTTCTTATTGACCGCGGCAAAGCGCACGTCAATAGACGGAGAAGTTTTGTCGTAGTACTCAACCTCAGCTTCAGCCAGTGAAGAACCACAGTCTGGGCACCAGTGAACCGGCTTCGCACCTTTCATCAGGTGGCCGTTATCAACGATTTTAGCCAGTGCACGGATGATGTTAGCTTCGGTGTCAAACGCCATCGTCAAGTACGGGTGATCCCAATCGCCCAGCACACCCAGACGTTTGAAATCCGCTTTTTGGCCTTCAACCTGTTCAGCGGCGTACTCGCGGCATTTTGCACGGAACTCAGCGGCGCTGAATTTCTCGCCTGGCTTACCAATCAACTGTTCAACTTTCAGTTCAATAGGCAGACCGTGGCAGTCCCAGCCAGGAATGTACGGTGAGTCAAAACCGCTCAGGCCTTTGGACTTAATAATAATGTCTTTAAGAATCTTGTTTACTGAGTGACCAATATGAATACTGCCGTTCGCATAAGGAGGGCCATCGTGCAAAATGAAGGTTTTCTTGCCTTTTTTCGCGTTACGGATAATCCCGTACAGATCCTGCTCATACCAACGTTGCAGCATGCCAGGCTCGCGCTTGGCGAGATCGCCGCGCATCGGGAACCCTGTTTCCGGCAAGTTCAGGGTATTCTTATAATCACTCATTCGATTCTCGGTTCCGTTTTCGGCTATCCCCTTGGCTCAATAAGCTACTCATGCAGCTTTTATGACTTTGGGCATATGTATATAGATTAAACCGGTGTCGCCAGCCCAAAGAACTCTCGGGCCGTCACCACATCATTGGCGATTTGTTGCTTAAGTGCATCAAGCGAAGCAAAACGCTGTTCATTGCGCAGTTTTGCGCGGAGCACCACATCAATGTGGCGTCCATAGAGATCCATCGTGGTATCCAGCAGATGAACTTCTAGCTGCTGACGTATGCCAGCGACGGTTGGGCGGGTACCAATATTCGCCACACCGGGCAACGGTGTCGCTCCCAACCCATAAACATCAACGGCGTATACGCCCTTTACCGGTGCAACCAACCGTTTCAGCGGTAGGTTGGCGGTTGGAAAACCGATAGTTCGCCCAACTTCATCACCGTGCACAACGCGCCCAGAAATGCTGTATGGATGGCCTAAAAGGCTTTCCGCGAGTTCAAGCTTATCTTCCTGCAATGCCTGTCGAACGGCGGTGCTGCTAATGCGCTTGTTTCCTTCGCAAAAGCTGTCAGAGTTTGTCACGGTAAAGCCGAACTGTTCTCCGGCCTGTTTCAACAACTCATAGTCGCCCTGACGCCCTGCGCCAAAACGAAAATCATCACCGACCATTAGATATTTTACGCCGAGCTTTTCAACGAGTAACTTTTTCACAAAGTCATGAGCTGAATTCGCCGCAAAATCACGGTTAAAACGTACGCACAGGAGATAATCAACTCCTGCTTCTGCCAGATAGTGACATTTATCGCGTAACCGAGTCAGGCGAGCTGGCGCTTTATCTGCGCTGAACAGCTCTAACGGTTGGGGCTCAAAGATCATGACCATGACGGGCAGCCCCAAGCGCTTCCCTTCCTGCTTCAAACGGGCCAGCAAGGCCTGATGACCGCGGTGCACACCATCGAAGTTACCGATCGTCAGCACGCAGCCATGGTGGCGCGCCCGTAGATTGTGAATGCCGCGAATTAGCTCCATATCAGGCTCAAAACAGTGGAAATCGGCGGATTATACCTTGTACAGAGACTAAGGTTAACCAGCGATTAGAGAGTTTAAAGGGATTCTGCCACCATACCGGAGATAAGCCGCCGGTTAAATACATTACGCATGATTTCTACCACTCTATTTACCTTTCGATAAAATCATATCGGTTACTCACCTCGTCGCCTTTCAAGATGCAGGGGTATAAACCTGCGCTTTTATTGCAAACGCTGATATAATCAGCAACCGCACAGGAAAAAACTCTCGAAAGGGTGTATTCCAAGGGACAAAGCTGGTAAAATCCCGCGCCATCACAACGCGAAAGTGTCGTTCGTACAAGCGACGCTTATTTGCACAAATCCATTGACAACAGAGGGCTAAAAAGGCATATTTCTCGGCCTTTGAATTGTCCTCATAGAATATTTTGGGAGTTGGACCTTGGCTAATATCAAATCAGCTAAGAAACGCGCCGTACAATCTGAGAAGCGCCGCAAGCACAACGCTAGCCGTCGCTCCATGATGCGTACTTTCCTTAAGAAAGTATACGCGGCGATTGCAACCGGTGATAAAGCCGCTGCACAAAACGCATTTAACGAAATGCAACCAATCGTGGATCGCCAGGCTTGTAAAGGCCTGATCCACAAAAACAAAGCTGCACGCCATAAGTCAAACTTGGTAGCGCAAATCAACGCAATGCAGTAATTGCTTTACGTTGAAAGCTTTGAAAAAAACCGGCCTAGGCCGGTTTTTTTACGTCTCGACTAAGGCAACTATCGGCTAAACAACGCTGAGAAATCTTTATTACAAACCCGCTGTACTGCCGGATGCTGAATCATTCGCTCAGCAAAAATCACGTAATACTCTTCCTGCAAGTTATCAATTCGCCCCACTTCCTTGATGTTTTCTGAGTCGTTCGCATATAAATCCTGCGCGTAGATCGACGGTGCAACAAAAATAGCATCGTGGAATTGAGCAAACGCCTTCATCAAAGCGGCATCATCAAACTCACCGAGGATCTGCACTTGTAACCCTTGGCTATTGAACCAGTTTAATAACTTACGCCCTAACATGGTTCGGCGCCCAGGGATCAACAGCTTACGTTGCTCAAGGCAGGCAGGAAAAGGCTGTTCAGGCAACGGCTGACGACAATAGAAACTCACACCACACTCGCCCAGTTTTACCGAGAACAGCCCTTCTTGCTGGCTAGAATCCACCGGGCAATCCGATAAAATCATGTCCAGCTTATGCTGGCTTAGCTGCTCCAACAGCATTTCATGAGTCGATTCAAAACAGCGCAAATGAATTTGCTCGTGATCGGCAACCGCGG
This sequence comes from Hafnia sp. CBA7124, assembly GCF_002355555.1. Lineage (NCBI taxonomy): Bacteria > Pseudomonadati > Pseudomonadota > Gammaproteobacteria > Enterobacterales > Hafniaceae > Hafnia > Hafnia sp. CBA7124. The sequence goes on from NZ_AP017469.1 coordinate 3,705,907, forward strand.
TTTCCAATACTTGGCTGACTAAACGTTTAGACAGCGCATCGGCAACGCCGACGTCAAAGAGCATGTTGGATTCTTTGCGGTAGTTCACAATGTCGAGCATTTCTTGGCTAAGCATAAACATGCGGTCGGCATAACGAAAAACCAACTGTCCTAGCTCAGAAGGCACTAATCCACGGCCTTGACGTTTGAACAGCTTTCCGCCCAAGCGCTCTTCCAAGGCTTTAATCTGCCCGGTAATGGTCTGCGGCGTTAAAAACAGCGCTTCAGCTGCGCCGACCACCGACCCTTCTTTGCAAACCTGCCAGAAATAATAGAGGTGGTTAAAATTGATATGTGCCAGACGCACGATAGTGCTCTCCTATTCCCTTTCGCATAGTGAAAACGATGCGAACATTGCTGCGGTGTTTAAATCAAAAAGGCGGCACAAACAGTGCGACCAAGAAGGCGCAGCGGCGTATGACTTATCTTGCCACTAAAACCGCTGAGCACCTATGATGAAGCCTCCCCAACGGGAGCCAGATTACAAAAGGCGCTCCATTTTCACCAAGAGCGCCCAAGAATACTTATGAATTCTCGACCGCCGCTCGGCGAGGCAGCACGCGACTCAAAAGCATATATCCCACGAAAGCCGCTGCCGTCGATCCCAACAAAATACCCAATCTTGAATAGGTGGCCAGCTCAGGCGCGCCGCCAGCAAACGCCAACGAAGCAATAAAGATAGACATCGTAAAGCCGATGCCACACAGCACGGAAACGGCAAAAATATGCTGGAAGTTAATGCTTTCAGGCAAACGAGCAACGCCCATTTTGACCGCCCCCCAGCTAAACAGGAAGATCCCAAGCGGCTTGCCGATAAACAAGCCCAGCATAATTCCGGAAGGCAGAATCCCGGTCAGATTCTCGAGCGAAACGCCCTGTAGAGATACACCGGCGTTCACAAAAGCGAACAATGGCAGAATCAAATACGCTACCCACGGATGCAGGCTGTGTTCTAATTTTTCAGCCGGACGCTTACCGTTTTTCGCTTTCATCGGCAGCATAAAGCCAACAATCACCCCGGCCAGCGTGGCATGAACACCTGATTTCAGAATCGCAGTCCACAGCACCGCACCGACCAGCAGATACACCGAGGTTTTGCCAACACCGCGCCAGTTTAGATATCCCAGCACCGCGATAGACGCAGCGGCAACGCCCAACGCGGGCAGAGAAACCTCATGGGTATAAAACAGCGCGATAATAACGATAACGCCTAAATCATCGATAATGGCCAGCGCCAGCAGAAATACCTTCAAGCTGGTTGGGACGCGATTCCCAAGTAAAGCCATAACGCCTAAAGCAAAAGCAATGTCCGTTGCCGCTGGAATTGCCCAGCCTTGGCTCGTCACAGGATCGGCATGGTTAAACGCGAGATAAATCAACGCGGGAGCCAGCATTCCGCCTAACGCCGCAATAGCGGGGAAAATAGCCTGCTCACGGCTGGCCAGCGATCCGCACATCAGTTCACGCTTAACCTCTAGCCCCACCACTAAAAAGAATATCGCCATCAGGCCATCGTTCACCCATAGCAGCAGCGTTTTGTTGATATCCAGCGCCATAAAACGGAACTGAACCGGTGAGTTTAAGAACTGCTGATAGAGATCGTGCAGTGGGCTGTTTGCCAATACTAAAGCCACTATTGCGGCCATGATGAGAATAATGCCACCAGCGGCTTCAAGGCGCAGAAACTGGCGGATTGCACGGGTTACCATAGTCACTCTCAGAAACTCCTTACACACATTCGTTAATAATGGGCGAGAGAACGAATTAATGCAGTTAGTTTACGGATTACTTTATTTCGGCAAAAGTAGTTTATAAGTGCTATTAACGTAGGGAAAACCGAGTTATTTATGAGATTCGTCACACATTAATGTAAAAAAATCCCCACGTATTAGGCGGGGATTTTTATTAACTGCTTATTTTAAAAGAAAATCTTAACGGGTTAAATCGTCGAAGAATTTCTTTACACCGTCGAGGAAACTTTTAGAACGTGGGCTGTTATTCGCGCTCGAAGAATCGCCAAAGCTCTCTTCCAGCTCGCGCAGCAGCTGCTTCTGTTTCTCATTCAAGTTAACCGGTGTTTCAACCACGACGCGGCACAGCAGGTCGCCCTGACTTCCACCACGTACAGATTTAACGCCTTTGCCTCGCATACGGAACATCTTGCCGGTCTGGGTTTCCGCAGGGATTTTCAGCTTAACGCGACCATCCAGCGTTGGAACTTCAATCTCGCCGCCAAGTGCAGCCATCGCAAAGTTGATCGGTACTTCACAGAACAGGTTGTTATCTTCACGTTCGAAGATTGGGTGCGCTTTAACCTGAACCTGTACGTACAAATCACCCGCTGGAGCGCCATGCTCACCGGCTTCACCTTCGCCGCTTAAGCGAATACGGTCACCGGTATCAACGCCCGCAGGAATTTTCACCGATAGCGTTTTAGATTTCTCTACGCGGCCATGCCCATGACATTTGTTGCACGGATCTTTGATAATCTGACCACGACCGTGACAGTGTGGACACGGCTGCTGTACGGTAAAGAAGCCCTGACGCATCTGTACCTGACCAGCACCATGACAGGTTGGACAAGTGACAGGCTCAGTGCCTTTTTTCGCGCCGCTGCCGTGACAAACTTCGCACTCAACCAAAGTTGGAATGCGAATTTCTTTGGTCACACCGCGCACCGCCTCTTCCAGCGTCAGCTCCATGTTGTAACGGAGATCTGCACCACGGGTCGCACGCTGACGGCGACCGCCGCCGAAGATGTCGCCGAACACGTCACCAAAGATGTCGCTGAAGTCTGCACCGCCGCCGCCATATCCGCCGCCGCCACCGCCCATACCACCTTGTTCAAAGGCTGCATGGCCGTATTGATCGTAGGCTGCACGTTTCTGCGCATCGGTTAAGATCTCATAGGCTTCTTTAACCTCTTTGAACTTTTCTTCAGCGTCTTTTTCCTGATTGCGGTCAGGGTGGAACTTCATCGCGAGGCGTTTATAAGCCTTTTTGATTTCGCGCTCTTCCGCATCGCGGGATACGCCCAAAACCTCGTAATAGTCTCTTTTCGCCATTCTCTATCCTGCCCTTAACATAACTGCACGGGCGTTGAGTTTCCTCGACGCCCGTGCCGGTTAATAGTAACGACGATTAATGGTTAACCACTACCGTCTTTACCTAGCCCGCTAAGGGCGATTATTTTTTATCTTTCACTTCTTCGAATTCAGCATCAACCACGTCATCATCTTTCTGAGCGCTGGTATCTGCCTGCTGAGCACCGCCGGCCTGAGCCTGCTGCTGAGCCATTTCTAACAGTTTGCTTGAAGCCTGAACCAGAGTCTGGATTTTCGCTTCGATGTCAGCTTTATCTTCGCCTTTCGCTGCAGTATCCAGCTCAGCCAAAGCAGCTTCGATCGCAGTTTTGTCTTCTGCTGGCAGTTTATCGCCTGCTTCTTCCAACTGTTTGCGAGTACCGTGAACCAACTGATCGGCTTGGTTACGAGTCTGTACCAGCTCTTCAAACTTGCGGTCAGCTTCAGCGTTAGCTTCAGCATCACGAACCATTTTCTGGATTTCTTCTTCGTTCAGACCAGAAGAAGCCTTAATGGTGATCTTCTGCTCTTTACCGCTGTTTTTGTCTTTAGCAGACACGTGCAGGATACCGTCGGCATCGATGTCGAAGGTGACTTCGATCTGCGGCATACCGCGTGGTGCAGGCTGGATACCATCTAGGTTGAACTGACCCAGAGATTTGTTATCCGCAGCACGTTTACGCTCACCCTGAATGACGTGAATAGTCACGGCAGACTGGTTGTCTTCAGCGGTTGAGAACACTTGGCTGTGCTTAGTTGGGATCGTGGTGTTCTTCGCAATCAGAGAAGTCATCACGCCGCCCATGGTTTCGATACCCAGAGACAGAGGGGTAACGTCCAGCAGCAGAACGTCTTTCACTTCACCGGTCAATACACCGCCCTGAACCGCAGCACCGATAGCCACTGCTTCATCTGGGTTAACGTCTTTACGTGGTTCTTTACCGAAGAAATCAGCAACTTTCTTCTGAACCATAGGCATACGAGTCTGACCACCAACCAGGATAACGTCCTGTACGTCAGAAACAGACAGGCCTGCGTCTTTCAGAGCCACTTTCAGTGGTTCCATAGAACGGTTAACCAGATCTTCAACCAGTGACTCCAGTTTTGCACGGGTCACTTTGATGTTCATGTGTTTTGGACCAGACGCATCTGCAGTGATGTACGGCAGGTTAACGTCGGTCTGCTGAGCAGAAGACAGCTCAATTTTCGCTTTTTCAGCAGCTTCTTTCAGACGCTGCATCGCCAGCGGATCATTGCGCAGATCCATGCCCTGTTCTTTCTTGAATTCGTCAACCAGATAGTTGATCAGACGGCTGTCGAAGTCTTCACCACCCAGATGGGTATCACCGTTGGTTGCCAGAACTTCGAAGGTTTTTTCACCGTCAACTTCGTCGATCTCAATGATAGAGATATCGAAAGTACCACCACCCAAGTCGTAAACGGCGATAGTGCGGTTGCCGACTTCTTTATCCAAACCGTATGCCAAAGCAGCAGCGGTTGGTTCGTTGATGATACGTTTTACTTCCAGACCTGCGATACGGCCGGCATCTTTCGTTGCCTGACGCTGAGCATCGTTGAAGTATGCAGGAACGGTAATAACCGCTTCGGTTACTGGCTCACCCAAGAAGTCTTCTGCTGTTTTCTTCATTTTTTTCAGAACTTCAGCAGAAATCTGTGGTGGAGCAATTTTCTGACCTTTAACTTCGACCCATGCGTCGCCGTTGTCAGCGCCTACGATACCGAAAGGCATGATGCCTTTATCGCGCTGAACTTCTTCGTCTTGGAAACGACGACCAATCAAACGCTTGATCGCAAACAGAGTGTTTTGCGGGTTAGTCACAGCCTGACGTTTTGCTGGCTGACCAACCAGAATTTCGCCGTCCTGAGTATAAGCAATAATAGAAGGAGTGGTGCGGTCGCCCTCGGCGTTCTCCAGCACACGTGCAGTAGTTCCATCCATTACAGCTACACAAGAGTTAGTTGTACCCAGGTCGATACCAATAATTTTGCCCATCGAACATCTCCACTAAGAATTTTGTTATTAATCTCGTTGCTACCGTAGGTGGGGGCGATATTTTGCTTTTCAACCGCCTTTTTTTCTACCTACTCCCTAAATCATTCAAGTTACGGCTAAGGCTCATACAGCTTGAATTAAAACAGGGTTACTCGGTAACCAACTGCGTTGTAAGTAAGATGGGGTCGCTCAAGCGGACAACAAGGGGGGAGATTAAAAAAAATATGATTTTTTAATCTACAAGATCATTGTTTATGTTCGAACTCCTCATTATTATGCCGCGCTGCTCGATCGTTGAAAACAACCACAATGCCATAAACCATTGTGTTCTCGGGCACGTACCAATGAATTTCCATGCTTAACTAATTGATGCTGAATATATAAATATCAACGTCAATTGCATTGGATTATTTGTTTCTACATTAAACTTCTCTTATTACAGAGGCTCTATGCACACCAACAAGTTGGCGAATCCCGGTCCTTTAGGCCTGATGGGCTTCGGGATGACCACCGTCTTGCTGAACCTGCACAACGCAGGCTTTTTCCCTCTAACTTCCGTGATTATCTCTATGGGGATTTTCTTTGGAGGGTTTGCTCAGATCTTAGCTGGGCTGCTTGAGTACAAAAAAGGCAATACTTTCGGTTTAACCGCATTTACGTCCTACGGCGCTTTCTGGCTGTCTTTGGTCGGTATTCTGGTCTTGCCAAAAATGGGTCTGGCCGATGCCAGCGATGCAAGCTTCCTCGGCACCTATCTGGCGCTGTGGGGCATCTTCACCCTGTTCATGTTCTTCGGTACTTTAGGCGCTAACCGCGTTCTGCAATTCGTATTCGCGAGCCTGACCGTGCTGTTCTTCCTGCTGGCCTACGGCAACATCACTGGCAACGCAGCGGTTCTGCATTTTGCTGGCTTTGAAGGCATCGTTTGTGGCGCGAGCGCGATCTACTTAGCAATGGCTGAAGTGATTAACGAACAGGCTGGACGCACCGTACTGCCAATCGGCGAATGCAAATGCCCGAAGGCAAACGCACATCCAGCTGAGCTGTAATCTTCAGTACGTTTCTTGATATAAAGAACGTGAGAAAACAAAAAGCCCCGTGATGAATACGGGGCTTTTTTTATCATCATGATTTATGTGAAATTACTTATGCGGAACCGGCACAGCTAAAACTTTCTTTGCCGGACGACCAATTGCACCGCTAAAAGGTTTTCCATCAATCGTATCATGCGTTCTTATTCCTTCCGGCTTCAACCAGCGCTGCACGCGCGAGGGCATATCCAAACCAATCAGCAGAATAACGACAAAGGTCAGGCTAAAGGAAAGCGAGGCCAAGGCAGTACCCAGATCCAAACGCTGAGCAATCGTTGCGCCTAGAATCGGTGCTAAAGCTCCGCCTAGTGCCCCGACGTTATAGGTAAAACCAAGCCCTGCCGCGCGCTGTTCTGTATCAAAATAGCCGCCGATCAGCTTAGGCAAAATCCCCGAAATCCCCTGCCCTAACATTTGTTGCAGGAACAGCAGAATGCCAAGCGTCCATAAACTTCCGCCACCGATGGCAAATACAGGGATAATTAAAAGCTGGGAAAGCAGCAAACTGTAGACATAGGCTTTACGCGTCCCCAACCAATCACCGAGAAAACCACCGACACAGCAGCCAACCGCCGCACCAAATCCGCTAAAGAACAGGATATGCGCCACGGTGGACGGGTCGTATAACAGCTCGGTTTTTAAGTAGGTTGGCAACAGCGCCTGAATCGGCCATGAGTAAAGGAAGGCAAACAGCACCACCACCATGAGCATCACGCCCGTTGGCCAACGATTACCGCTGCTTTGCACCATAAAACTGATGAAGATAGCCGCGCAAATTAGGCCAAGCACCGTGATAATAAATGGATTGCCAATATCTCCGGTAAAGCATAAATAGAGCGCTAACGATGCAATCACGGTCATCATCACGTTCATAACTTTACGCGGGCCACGGTATAAAATATCCACCATGGTTTTTACCGGTTGTTTATCACCAAATTTCTTTTCCCAATCTTCTGCTTCAGGAATATTTTTACGTAGCCAGAGCGCAAAGATAATCGGCAAAATGCCAATAAAGAACAGCGCACGCCAACCCCATTCAGGTACAACCACGCTATATACCTGCGCGGAAATAACGGCACCGATGGAAAACCCTGAAATCAAAAAGCCGCTGGCTTTATTACGCAAATGTTTTGGCCAACTCTCGATCACATAGGTTGCGCTGGAACCATATTCACCCGCCATACCCATGCCAATCATGAGTCGAGCAATAAACATGGTAGTGAAACCCGGAGCAAAGCCACAGGCTAATGTGCCTACTGAAAATAAAACGATGCTGGTGATCATCGCTAATTTTCGTCCATAGCGATCGCCCATGGCACCTAATAATAACCCGCCAAACCATCTGGATATAAAGGCGGCTGAAATAAGACTTGCAGCTTCAACGGTGGTTAATCCAAATTCGCTTTGGATTTCAGTTAATACTAGAGCGATTAATACAAAATCAAAACCATCAAGCAAATAGCCAATCCATGCGGCTGAAAACGCTTTCCATTGTGACTTGCTGATATGTCGGTACCACGGAAGATCTTGGGTAGTGTTATTCATAAAGCACTCCCGGCGCAGGTCTAATTATTTAAGGTCTATACCCAAAATAATTGGCGCTGCATCAAGGCGGCAAGTGAAAGAATCCCGATGAGCTTACTCTAGTAAGTGATTCGGGTGAGCAAACACAGCCAACACAGATGCAACTTCAAGTATGACGGGTATATCAAATTGCCCGCGCTCTATATCGTAGGGTAAGAGTTCTTTCGGTATACCTTAAATTTCAAGATGAAGCTTATGGCCCACACCTTGAAATTAATAGGCATAAGAATATGTTCAGCGTTATTGTGCTGCTCTTTCTGCATTAAGCTGTGTGGCTAACTGGCGAAGCTCAGGTAAATACTGCTCTTCAACCGGTGCAAAAGGTTTGCGACATATCGGCGTATCTACAACATCCATATAATGCAGAATGGTTTTCAACCCACGGAATACGCCGACTTTAATCAGCACATCAATCACCTTATTACACTCGGTTTGCAGCGACTGAGCCTGGGAAATATTGCCTTCTTTGAGAGCCTGCATAATGCCTTTATAGCGCCAGCCCATCACGTTATAGGTACTGCCGATCCCGCCATCCGCACCGGCTAACAGCCCTGACAGGAAAATTTCATCATAGCCGTTATAAATGACTTTATCTGGATGGGCGCGACGAACTTGTTCCATCTGATATAAATCACCGGAAGTTTGTTTCAGCGCTGCAACGCCAGGTAAGGTAATCAGGGTTGAGATTTGATCGAGTGAAAGTTTCACGCCGCTTAAGGCCGGAATGTTATACACCACCATCGGCAATCCTTCAGCCGCGTCAATGATAGCGCGGTAGTGATCGCAATGTTCGCCAAAGCTGAACGGATAATAGAACGGCGTCACGGCAGATACGGCGTCGAAGCCATAGCGCTTTGCCGCACCCGCCAAGATCTGGCTTTCATGCGTGCTGATCCCACCCACGTGGGCAATCAGCGTCAGCTTACCTTTAGCTTCCTGCGCCACGACTTCTAATACCTGCTCGCGCTCCTGCAAGTTTTGGATAAATGCCTCACCGGTAGACCCACCCACATAGAGTCCATCTACGCCCTGAGCAATGTTGAACTGCACCAATCGGCGCAGGCTTGGAATATCCAACTGCTGTTGTGGATTAAACGGCGTAAGTAACGCAGGCATCACCCCATGGAGATTTTTCGACATAAGACCCTCTGACTTGATTATTTGATACACACAAAGATATACCTTTATACCTGTTATACCAGACTAAAAAACGAACTAGCGCGATATTCGCTTTGATATGTGATCAATCTCAGATAAAGCCGTGTGAAGAAGATCTTCTTTCAAGATTAAAGATGAACAAGATCTCGTTTAGTTCATTCTTGGCGAGGAATAAAGCGAACGTTATTTTTTGGCAGGGTAATAGGCAGCAAAAACGCTATTGAGATGGGATTTGAGAGCCTTATCCGCAGCATCGGGATCTCGCTTGCAGATCGCCTGATAGATTGCGATATGCTGCTGATAGCTAATATTGTTGTGGGCATGCAGTTCAGCCAGCGACACCGTTGGACGAGCGGCAATCAACCAATCTAGCAACGCTACGTGAATCACCATGAAGATCGGATTGCCGGGGATCTCCGCAAGCTCGCGATGAAATTCGATATCGGATCGAATAAACAGATCGTTATCGTCCAGCGACTGGCTGTTCATTTCCAGCGCCTTGCCCAAGCGCGCAATCTGCTCATCGGTGGCAAATTCAGCGGCATAGCGCACTAGGCTGGACTCAAAGAATAAACGCAGTTGTTCAAAATGAGCGATACCGCCAGGCTTGGTGAGAAAGTCTTTGGCCATGCCTGAAAGTTCAGAAATGATAGTATCTGCGGATGGGCGACAAACGCGTGCGCGCTCGCCGTTATTAATCTGAACCAGCCCTTTGCGCTTTAGCGCGGCCAGCGCCTCTCGCACGGAAGGTCGACCCACATTAAAAAAGGCCATCAGCTCACGCTCTGAAGGCAACTGCTCACCTTCGGCAAATTCCCGCCGACGGATCATCTGCTCTAACTCTTCTTCCACCACATCCGACAGTTTTTTACGAGGCACTGGGCGTCGGCGCATTGCATGTCCGATAGCTTCAGGTTTTTCAAAAGGACGATCGTCTGATGTGCTCATAAATTAACGTTCTGGCTGGTTCCGTCAGTAATAAATCCAATCGCAGGAAGTCTATGATATTTCGATAAACCTACTGGGTCGAGAAGAGAAAGTTCGTTTGAATCATAACATAGGAAAAGTAAGGCGGCTAAGCAAGCAGGAATGTTGAAAGCGTGATGTTCACCCTAAGCCAAAACGCCCTGCCACGGAGGCAGAGCGTTTACGATGATGATTTAGCTGTGTTCTTGGTGCCCAGATGGCATTAACGGCTTATTTTCGACATGAGCCTCACTGTTTAAATCACGCTGCAAATAAAGCCCCAGCAACAATCCAACCAGTGACAGCGCCAACACGTAATATGCCGGAGCCATCGGCGTCACTTTCATGATTAGCGTAACAAAAATCGGCGTTAATCCCCCGAAGATGGCGTAGGCCACGTTATAGGAGAATGAAATTCCGCTAAAACGCACTTCAGCGGGGAACGCTCTCACCATGACATAAGGCACCGCGCCCACGATACCCACGCTAAATCCGGCTAACGCATAGCCCAAGAATAAGTGCTCAGCGCTGACGCCAGCGGCTACCGAGTGGTAAAACGTCCAGCTACACACGGCTAAAAATAGGCTACCAACGATAAAGGTTTTGCTGGCGCCAAAGCGATCGATTAAACGTCCTGCAATCACGCAGCCCACCGTCAATGCTATCGTCGCCAAGCAGTTAGCCTGCAACGCCAGCGCCGGTGAAATGCCAAATTGTTTTTGCAAATAGGTTGGCGTCATCAGAATCACCACCACAATACCGGCCGACAACAGCCACGTGAGCAGCATGGAAATAGCCACTTCGGTGCGATGATTTTTCACCACCGTTTTCAACGGCATCTCTTCGGCTAACGCCTTGCGCGCCTGCATTTCGACAAAAATCGGCGTTTCTTGTAACCAACGGCGCAGATACATCGCGAACAGGCCAAAGATCCCACCCAAGAAGAACGGAATACGCCAGCCACCGGCCAGAATAGCGTCTTGGCTCATCACGGTATTAAGCAGAGTCGCCACCAACGATCCCAACAAAATACCGGCGGTTAATCCGGCGGTTAACGTGCCGCAGGCAAACCCAACGCGTTTACGCGGCACATGCTCGGCAACAAATACCCAAGCGCCCGGGACTTCACCACCAATTGCAGCGCCCTGAAGCACGCGCATCAGCAACAGCAGCAGCGGTGCGGCAATCCCAATGCTTTGATAAGTCGGCAGCATCCCCATCGCCAACGTTGGCAACGCCATTAACAGGATACTGAGAGAGAACATTTTTTTGCGCCCGACTTTGTCACCAAAGTGCGCCATGATGATCCCGCCAAGCGGGCGAGCCAGATAACCGGCGGCAAAAATCCCGAAGGTCTGCACTTGACGCAGCCACTCAGGCATATCGACTGGGAAGAAGAGATCGCTGACAACCGCCGCGAAGAAAACGAAAATGATGAAGTCGTAGAACTCTAACGCGCCGCCCAAGGCTGCCAACGTCAAAGTCTTGTAGTCCTGCCGATTTAAACGGCGATTGTGATTTTGTTCCATAAGATCCAGCCCAGTACGTTATTTTTCATATTATTTTGCGATGTTGTGTGGTTATAAACCGGCATCACGGCTTCGTGTTACAAAGTTGTAATGCAAAATAATTAATATAACGTTACTGGGTGACTGGCTAGTCGTACTGAATCTTATGCCGCAATGAGTTCAATTTCAGTCGATTGTTTCGCGACGTGCACTTTTAGGACGAAAAGCTGCTATTACGCGCGGATCGGTTTCCACATACGGCCCGTCTAATAGCTGGATGCAATAAGGTACGCTGGCGAAAATACCATGCACAATGGGTTTACCGTTTTCGTCCTTCACGCCTTCCAGCGTTTCTTTGATCGACTTCGGCTGCCCCGGCAAATTGATGATCAACGCCTGCTTGCGGATCACACCCACCTGACGCGACAAAATCGCCGTCGGTACATAGTGCAAACTGATTTGGCGCATCTGTTCGCCAAAGCCCGGCATTTCACGATCGGCGACCGCTAACGTTGCATCCGGCGTGACGTCGCGGCGAGCAGGGCCGGTGCCACCGGTGGTCAGCACTAAGTGACAGCCCATTTCATCAACCAGCTCGCACAAAGTCTGCTCGATCATGACTTGTTCATCAGGGATCAACCGCGTTTCCAGCGTAAACGCCGTGGTGAGCGCCTGCTCCAACCACTCTTGTAAGGCTGGAATACCTTTATCCTGATAAACACCGCTGGAAGCACGATCGGAAATCGAGACCAGACCTATACGCAATGCATTCATGCAACTACCTCTATGACTATTCCTTGACGCTGGGGATGCAGAATAATACTACGCCAGCCGCTAATAACCACATCTGCACGCTGTAAATGATGTCGTTGATGGCGATGGGTGATGGCAATCACCGTCATTCCTGCGGCCTGTGCGGCTTTAATCCCAGCCTCATCGCTTTCAAACACGAGGCAATCACGCGGATCTACGCCGTAAAAACTGGCGGCGAGTAAATACGGTTCAGGATCGGGCCGACCGCTCGATACCTGCTCGGCTCCCACCACAAGCGGTGGACGCTGCATACCGGCCTGCTGCAACTGTGCTTCAGCGCGTGCACGATGGGACTGCGTCACCACGCCCCACGGCGTTTCGCCTAGTGCCTGTAGTAGCTCAGAAACGCCCTGCTGTAATTGGCTTTGATGACGCTGAGTCATTTGCAGCAAGGCCGCCTCCAGCGCATTCACCTCTTGCAGGGTATCAAGATGCGGGGCTAAACGGCGCACAATTTCCTGCACGCGTTGGCTATGAATCTGTTCTCCCAGCAGTGCCTCATCAATGCCGTGTTGCTGCGCCCACTGCATCCACACTTGCTGAGCATGGTTACCTGAATCCAAAAGAGCGCCATCCATATCCAGAAAAACGGCGGCAAATTGTTTTTTCCACATAGCGAATTCCTCTTAGAGAACGATTAACCAAGTATAAGAGTTACGGTAGATCTGTCTGGTTTGTGAATCAAAGATTCGGAATAAACTGTGGGGGGAGAAGTGGCAAGGAGTGATGACAGGGCTTTCCTTTCTCGCCTATTCACCAGCGGTGTATGTAATTACGGTGTAAGGTTTCGTCCGTCAGACACGCATGTGAACACGGTGTAAGGTTTCGTCCGCCAGACACGCATGCGAACACGGTGTAAGGTTTCGTCCGTCAGACACGCATGCGAACACGGTGTAAGGTTTCGTCCGTCAGACACGCATGCGAACACGGTGTAAGGTTTCGTCCGCCGATTTATATCGAACTCCATTGATACATCAATGAAGGCGTCCGATGAGGGGCGCCAGCGCGCGCCCCTTCAATCCTCGCGCTTTTATCCGAGATGCCATTTTCGCGCCGGGTCGGCATGCGCCATCCTTGGCGCCTCCTCCCCTCGTGAAAACATCCTGTTTTCACTGCTCTAAATGCCATAACTTAAACTTAAAAACAGATAGAGTTTTTGTCTTTTGTTTTTTGGGTTTGACCTTATCTGGCACGTTGTTCTTCAGCCGAATAGAGGAATGCAGGCTAGGATTTGCCGACTGGATGTCGGCAAAAGAGCGACGGAGGCATGGACAAATTTGCAGGGAGCAAATTTGAACAACGCTTGCGTTGGCCCCGTAGGGGTGAGGCGCAAGGATGCGCCGAATATCCGCGATTGTCGCTCGTTCCGTTAAAGCCGGAATGACGAGATGAGGGAACCTGCGAAGCAGGCTGATGAACGGTGCCAAGCCGGGTTGTTAGGGGGCGGCGATGGCCCCCTAACACGGACGCCCGCACGATTTAAATGTGGAGTTCGGTGTTTTAGGCGGACGTAACTTACTCCAATATAAAAATATTCGCGCATGAGTAATTGAGAGGTTGCGCGCTAGCAACCTTTCGTCGGACGCCCGCACGGTTTAAATGTAGAGTTCAGTGTTTTAGGAGGACGTAACTTACCCCATATCTAAAACACTTATACCCCCTTCCCCCCCATCGCCTCCTGAATAATCGGTATCGGCGTGAGTAAATGCTGCCGCATCAGTTCACCGGCGCGCTTTCCATCACGGGCCAAAATCACCTTCACCAGTTCATCATGCTCATGATGTTTATTTTCTAACATCTCCACGGAAAGCACGGTTTCACGCAGCCAAATGAAGCGGTAGCGCGCCGCGAGATCAAACAATCTAGCACGCATTTGCAGCAGGTATTGCGATCCACATCCGGCAACAATCGCCGTGTGAAATGCCTGATGACGTTGATCCCATTCATCCAGCAAATCTTCGCTGGCATCACTGGCCTCTAGTTTGGCAAGCATATGGGAACGCGCAAGGATCTCGGCTTCCCAATCGTCTTTGCCGCGCTCAATCGCCAACTGCACCAGCATCGATTCCATATTGGCTCGAGCATCGAAAATATCGAGCAGCTCGGCCTGCGACATCGAGGCAACGCGATAGCCTTTTTGGCTAACCACCGTCACCAAATGTTCTGCCACCAGCTGCGAGAGCGCCTCTCGGAGCGGGCCGACGCCCAGCCCATAGCGGCTCGTCAACAGACTCATGCGTAACTTTTCATCCGGCTGATAGATACCGCGGATGATGTCTCTTTTCAGCCATTGATAACCGTCAAACGTTGAATAAGGTAAAGAGGCGGTCATAGGCATAGCTCCCAAATAGCCACGAAGCAAAAAGAATAACCTACCAAAGTTGCAGGATCTCTTATACAAAAATGCGCCGTTTCAGTACTGACCGAACCGGCGCATCAAGATTATTAGCAAACCTTTCGTTACCTCAAACTCTGTTGAGGTTGTTTTTGCCACTGAAACAGCGCCTTCCAGCGAGTCATGATCGGCACCGTGCAGATGATGCCAATCCCCAATAGCACGGTAGAAACCACTTCAATACGCTGCTCTGGCCTAAACATCATCACCACTAACACGAAGGTGATAAACAGGATCACCGTCCATGTCAGATAGGGATACAGCCACATTTTAAGCTTGAGTTCGTTGCCTTGCGTTAACAGGATCTTACGCATTCTCAGCTGAGACACCGCAATCACTAAATACACCAGCAGCGCAATCGCGCCAGAACTGGCAATCAGGAAGTTAAACACTTTGGCCGGGGCATAGTAGTTAACAATGACCGTCAAAAACGCCGCGCCGGTAGACAATAAAACCGCCACATAAGGGGTTTTACTGCGGTTGGTTTTTCCCATAAAGGCTGGCGCATCACCGCGATGGCTCAGTGAATAGAGCATGCGCGAAGCGGTATACAACGCCGAATTCAAACAGCTGGTGACGGATAGCAGGATCACGCAGTCCATTATCAATTTGGCGTGCGGAATATGCAGTATTTGCAGCACCGAGCTATAAGATCCTACGGTTTTCAGCTCCGGCGCGTTCCAAGGCACCAGCGCCACCACCACAAAGATCGAACACAGATAGAAGATCGCAATACGCCAAATCACGGAGTTGGTCGCCCGCACAATATGCTTGTCTGGAGTATCTGATTCAGCCGCCGCGATCGTTACGATCTCCGCCCCCATAAAAGAAAACATGGTGATCAACATAGCGCTAATCACAGCCCCAAAACCATTTGGCATAAAGCCGCCGTGATCCCAAAGTCGAGAAACGCCGCTGACCTGAACATGCGGATAAAATCCGGTGATGGCAATCGCGCCCACCACGATAAAGGCCAGAATGGCGATCACTTTGCACAGCGCCAACCAAAATTCAAACTCACCGTAGTTTTTAACGCTGAGCAAATTACTGCCGGTTAATGCCACGGTAATGAGTAATGAAAATAGCCAGATAGGCACCACAGGGAGCCATGAGTTAAGAATGATAGCGGCGATATTGGCTTCCAAAGGGATCACCAAAACCCAGAACCACCAGTAGAGCCAACCGATGGTATACCCTGCCCACTTGCCAATAGATCGTTCGGCATAGGTTGAGAAAGAGCCGGTATCCGGCGACGCCACCGCCATTTCCCCCAGCATGCGCATAATCAACAGCACCAGCAAACCGGCGAAAAGATAAGACAGTAATACCGCTGGCCCCGCCTGTGAAATCGCAACGCCTGAGCCAACAAATAGGCTAGCACCGATAACACCAGCAATGGACAGCATGGTGACATGGCGGGACTTCAGCCCGCCTCCCAGCGAGTTTGTTTCTGCAATCTGACCCATAATTCGAACCCTCTCGAAAGTTTTGCACTTAGGGAGAGCGCTCCGGCATTCCCGCGCCGGAGCACGCGCATTGTTATTATTTAGCCATCAGACTTCCTTTATGACGGGTGCTACTCGCATAACCACAAGCACCTCGTTGCGCTTAGTTTTTCTTAGCCTCGGTAAAACATTCGGCGATAATATCCAGACCCTGTTTGATCTGCGCGTCACTCACCGTGAGCGGAACCAAAATACGCAGCACGTTATAGTAAGGCCCGCATGACAACAGGATGAGCCCCTTATCACGCGCCCGCGCCACCACTTCTGCCGTCAGTTTGGCATTCGGTTTATGCACATCGCCGTTTTCGAACAGCTCAATCGCAATCATTGCGCCAAGACCACGCACATCACCAATTTCTGGATGAGTTTCAGCGATATTGAGCAGGCCATCTTTCAGCTTCTGCCCTACATCGTTGGCGCGCTGCAACAGATTTTCTTCATCAAAGGTTTCAAGCACCGCTAGGGCTGCCGCACAGGCAATGGGGCTACCGGCATAGGTTCCACCCAGTCCGCCCGGCGCGATGGCGTCCATGATCTCGGCTTTGCCTGTCACGCCCGCGAGAGGGAAACCACCTGCGATAGATTTCGCGAAGGTGGTGAGATCGGCAGCAACGCCTAACTGTTCCATCGCAAACAACGTTCCGGTACGCCCTGCTCCGCTTTGTACTTCATCGGCAATCAGCATGATCCCGTGCTCATCACACAGTTCGCGCAGGCGTTTCATAAAGGCAGGTGACGTTGAATAGAATCCCCCTTCCCCCTGCACCGGTTCGATAACGATGGCGGCAATATCTTCCGGCGCAGCGTCATTTTTGAAGATGCGATGAATGCTGGCAATCGCATCATCGTCGCTGACACCGTGTAATTCACAAGGATACAAAGCGCGGAATACGTGCCCTGGCATTAATCCCATACCCGCTGAGTAAGGGTTTACTTTGCCGGTCAAAGACAAGGTGTAATGAGTACGCCCATGATAAGCGCCGCTAAAAGCGATGGTTCCGCTGCGCTTGGTGGCCGCTCTGGCAATCTTCACCGCGTTTTCTACCGCTTCAGAACCCGTTGTCACCAGCAGCGTTTTCTTGTCAAAATCTCCCGGAACGCGCTTGTTCATGATTTCGCACAGTTCCAAATACGGTTCGTAGGCCAACACTTGGAAACAGGTATGCGACAGTTTTTTCAGCTGAGCTTCAACCGCAGCCACCACTTTTGGATGCAAATGGCCCGTATTCAGAACCGCAATCCCACCGGCAAAGTCCAGATACTCACGTCCTTCGACGTCCCATACGCGGCAGTTTTCTGCTCGCTCGGCAAAAATAGGATGAATCTGCCCCACGCCGCGTGGAATGGCGTTACTGCGGCGCTGCATCAGTTCTTTATTCGTGCTCATCAGGTGTCCTCTCAGTGTTCGGGTAGGCGGCTGATGCCGCTCTGTTGGTGTTAAAAAGTAAGATCAGTTCTCTTTACAAGCCGATGCACATATATTTGATTTCGAGATAATCTTCGATGCCATACTTCGAGCCTTCGCGGCCCAGGCCTGAGGCTTTGATCCCGCCAAAAGGCGCGACTTCATTCGAAATAATGCCGGTGTTGATCCCCACGATGCCGTACTCCAGCGCTTCGCCAACGCGGAATACGTGGCTAAGATCGCGCGCATAAAAATAAGCCGCCAAGCCAAATTCGGTATCATTGGCCTGTGCAACCACGTCTGCTTCATCTTTAAAACGGAATAACGGAGCCAACGGGCCAAAAGTCTCTTCTTTGGCGACTTTGGCGCTCGCAGGAACATCCACTAAAATGGTGGGCTGGAAGAAATTGCCGCCTAATTCGTGCGGCTGGCCGCCGGTGATAATGCGAGCCCCTTTCGACAGCGCATCTTCAATATGCTCTTTCACTTTCGCCACCGCTTTTTCATCAATCAGCGGGCCGGTTGTTACGCCCTGCGCTAAGCCATCGCCCAGAGTGAGTTTTTCAACCGCAGCCTGTAACTTTTTAGCAAAAGCGTCATAAACCCCATCCTGAACATATAGGCGGTTGGCACACACGCAGGTTTGTCCCGCATTACGGAACTTAGAGGCCAGCGCACCGTCAACCGCTTTATCCAAATCAGCATCATCAAACACGATGAATGGCGCATTCCCGCCCAGCTCCAGCGAGACTTTTTTGATGTCTTTAGCGCACTGTTGCATCAGTTGACGACCAATTTCGGTCGATCCAGTAAATGAGAGTTTGCGCACTAACGGGTTGCCCGTAAGCTCATTTCCCACTTCGCTGGCCGAGCCGGTTACCACGTTAAAAACGCCGTCGGGGATCCCTGCGCGCTGGGCCAACTCCGCAAGAGCTAATGCTGAAAACGGCGTTTGGCTCGCAGGTTTAAGCACCATAGTGCAGCCAGCGGCAAGCGCGGGCCCTGCTTTACGCGTGATCATTGCCGCTGGAAAGTTCCACGGAGTGATCGCTGCGGTAACGCCAATCGGCTGTTTGATCACGATGAGGCGTTTGTCTGCCTGATGACCTGGAATGGTATCGCCATAAATGCGTTTACCTTCTTCGGCGAACCACTCAATAAAAGAGGCAGCATAGGCAATCTCACCCTTGGCCTCAGCCAACGGTTTGCCCTGCTCTAGCGTCATGAGCTTGGCGAGATCGTCTTGGTTAGCCATCATGAGATCAAACCAACGGCGCAGGAGCGTCGCACGCTCTTTGGCGGTTAACGCACGCCATGCCGGCAACGCCTGATTGGCGGCTTCAATCGCCGCGCGCGTTTCATTTGCTCCCATTTTGGGCACGGTGCCCAAAAGCTGAGCATTAGCGGGGTTTGTCACCTCGATAGTTTTCTTACTTTCTGCATCACACCACTTTCCTTGGATAAAAGCCTGCTGGCGAAAAAGCGTTGAGTCATTAAGTTGCATAGTGAATTCCTTATTCATCAGTAAATTAGCTTTTGTTATTCGATGACGTTTATACGGTGGCCAAAGATGGCTTATCGTTAATTGCCGCAGTTAAAGTGCGGCCGTTATGGGTTTGCCCTGCCAGTAGCGCCTGAACTTTGCCTACAATATGCGTGCCAATCGGAATCGCCGAGGTTGCCGCCGGTGAAGGCGCGTTGCAGACGTGAATGCTGCGAGCGGTGGTCACAAACAGAAAATCGTCAATCAATTTGCCATCGGGCGAAACGGCCTGAGCACGTACTCCGGCGGGATAGGGCTGAAGATCCTGCTTGGTCAAACTTGGGCAATACTTTTGCACACGTTTGAGATAGCCGCCTTTGCACAGAGAATTTTTCATCTCATCCAGACCGGATTTGAGGTTTTGCCGCATCACGCTGCGAATACCGGAAGAACCAAATATTTCCAGCGTATCGCTCAGTGAAATATCGCGTTTGCGATAGCCTTCGCGCTTAAATGCCAGCACGGCGTTTGGTCCCACGGTTACGCTGCCGTCGATCATGCGAGTCAGATGCACGCCGAGAAACGGCATCGCCGGATCGGGGATCGGATAAATGAGATGATTAACAATATGATTATGCTGCGGCGCTAAACGGAAATATTCGCCGCGGAACGGGCAAATAATAAAACCGGGATCAACACCTAGCATTTTCACCAAACGATCTGCCATCAGTCCTGAACAGGTGATCAGGTTAGAGCCTTCATAATCACCCGCCGTCGTCGTTACGATCACGCCCTGCGCATGTTCCCGCAGCGCGGTAACTTCTGCGTTATAGACGATCTCGCCCCCTGCGGCGCGGAAACGATCTGACATTGCCTGTGTGACTTCGGTGTAGCTGACGATCCCGCTGGAGGGAACCAAAATACCGCCCAGCCCGACGATGTTGGGCTCGCGTTCATGAAGTTCCTCCGCGCTCAACCAATAACGCTCTAAGCCGTTGGCTTCAGTGCGATCCCATAGCGCGCGCATACGCTGCATTTCTAGCTCGGACGTTGCCACCAGCATTTTCCCGCAGGTGTCATAGCGAATGCCGTTTTCATCACAAAAGGCTTTGGTCGCCCGATTACCTTCCAAACAGAATTTGGCTTTTAAACTTCCGGGCGTGTAATAAACCCCCGCGTGGATCACGCCGCTATTGTGGCCGGTCTGATGGCACGCCGGGCCGCTCTCTTTTTCCAGCAAAGCAATGCGGGCATCTGGGTAGACACCGATCAACTGCATGGCAGTCGACATCCCAATGATGCCACCGCCAACGATCACAAAGTCATACATCCGGCTCATTCCTTCCTCAAACTCTCTTGCGTGCTCTCTGGCTCTAACGAGAGCACGCTCGGTTAATCAAAAATGAAGCCGAAGCTTATTGCCCAGCCTGATAGTGCGAGGTGGAATAGCTGATATATCCGCGCTGACGCATCAGTTCGCGGCGCAAATCTGGGTGTGGGGTAAAGCGATCGCGACCATGCAGCCAGAACAAATTATTAATCAAAAGGAATTTGCCGACCGGAACCGGAACCGAAACGATATTGCGACTGCCTTCGAGCGCATCTGACAGCTCACTCAACCAGTTACCTTCTTCAAAATCCTTTGGCTGAACAAACTGATCGATATAGCGCATCACCGGACGCCCTTGCCCATCGACATCAAATACTGGGTGGAAAACATCTTGGGTAACATTTTTGCTTGGCGGCGCAGTCCAGCGCATAGGGCGACGTGCTAACGGATGGCTGAAATATTTATCGAGTGACTCCCAGTCATCCAGATGCAGCAATAGGGAATTGCCGCCCTGCATATTCTGCTCGTCGATTTTCATCATCAGCACATAGTCAGTCACTTCATCCACGAAAGTGCCATCGTTATGCAGCTCTAATACGCGATGAGGTTGACGCAGATAGCTATCTGAACTGTCGACGTTTTTCACTACAAAACGCGCATAATACTGGCCACTCATGGCGTCATAGTTGGAACGACCGATAAGATGCGCCACCGCGGTAGCAATTTTAACCATCTCATCTGCCTGCTCGACGTGGTCGATACCCTCAGCGCCAATCAGTAATGCACCTTGAGTCCGCGCCAGAATGGTATTGAGCAGCAGTGGCTGAAGCTGGTTGCCACAGAGTTCATCAAGGATTTTCGCCACGCGGAAACGCAGGAATGATTTGTACTCCAGCGCTTGCACGGGCCATTCAGCCACCAGCTCTAAAAAACGTTGCGTGGTAGCAGCATCGAAATTGAGTTCCAGCATGCGTGGCGACTGTGCCGACGGGCGAACGGTAAAGCCCTGCCCTTTGGTTTTACCTTCAGAGATATCCTGCTTTACGGCGGTTAACGCATTCATCAGAAAGTATCCTCATTGCAGAAAATTATTATCGGCAGAGCAATTTCCAGACATGCTCATTTCGTAGCCATAATTTAAAAATATCTACATTTTGGAGAATTGCGTATAAAAAAAGCAGAAATGTTTATTTTTTGTGATCAACAATACACAATAATTTTACATATGCATGCGGAGATAATTAGGAGGAATGGTTTAAGGTGATGAAATAAAACAATTTAATTCGAATATAAATGAAGGGAGAACATTTAGTGTTATTAAAATGTAAAAAACCAGCCCTAAGGCTGGTTTTATAAACTGAGTTGCTTGATTACAGCAGGTCAGCGATCATTTTTTCCAGTTTGCCTTGGTCTACGGCAAACTTACGGATGCCGTCAGACAGTTTATCAACCGCCATTGGATCCTGATTGTGCTGCCAGTAGAACTCAGCTTCGGTCAGACGCGCTGGACGCGCTTTGATTTCACCGGTGTAGCTCAGCTTACGCTCAACGTCGCCCTGAGCTTCAGACAGCTCTTTCAGCAGCGCTGGAGCGATGGTCAGACGGTCACAGCCAGCCAGTTCCAGAATCTCACCCATGTTACGGAAGCTTGCGCCCATAACCACAGTTTCATAGCCGTGCTGTTTGTAGTATTCGTAGATTTCGGTCACGGATACAACGCCTGGATCTTCGTTTGGCGCATATTCTTTCTTGTCGGTGTTTGATTTGTACCAGTCAAGGATACGACCAACAAACGGAGAAATCAGGTATACCCCTGCTTCAGCACAAGCACGCGCCTGAGCGAAGGAGAACAGCAGCGTCAGGTTACAGTTGATGCCTTCTTTTTCCAGCTGCTCCGCAGCGCGGATACCCTGCCAAGTTGAAGCTAGTTTGATCAGAATGCGATCGTTGCTGATACCAGCATCGTTATACATTTTGATCAGACGTTTAGCTTTAGCAACGCTAGCTTCGGTGTCATAAGACATGCGCGCATCAACTTCGGTAGAGATGCGGCCTGGGACCAGTTTCAAAATTTCCAGACCGATATTGACGGCCAGCTTATCTGAAGCATCCACAACCTGCTGAGCTTTGTCGCTGCTCTGGCTGCGCGCCCAAGCAATCGCTTCATCAATCAGCTTACGGTATTCAGGAATTTGTGCTGCATTCAGGATCAGAGAAGGGTTGGTGGTTGCATCTTGTGGTTGATACAACTTCATTGCAGCGATATCGCCGGTGTCGGCCACAACGGTGGTCAGCTGGCGTAGGGATGTCAGTTTATCGGTCATTTTTAGCGTTTCCATTATTGGTGCATAAAACCAGAATTGATGCAGCAATGGTTTTGCTTGTCACTTTTCGAGCTATAACACGGATATTCTCAAGTGAATAACGCCATTGTGCATGAACTGTTGGCGGTTTATGACGTGCCTGTAGCTGATAATAACACGCATCCACTGTTGCGCAATGCACTAAACTCGTCATAAAACCTATCACTTTTATCGGTTCTAACGCAGAAACGGCAGGCAACCGTTTTCGGCTCCGATAAAAACGGCACATGGGCGGCAATGAGAATAAAGCGCCATCGTTTTTCAAACTTATGTTACATTCTTGCCGTTTTTTCAGACCCAAAATTTGCGCCAGTTGCGCAACACCAAAGCCCAGTTATCACTATAAAAATATTATCGGCGCGGTGAAATTTGCGTTGTGCTTTTAGGCACATACGCCATGTTATCGAACACTAGGAGTACGTTTTGACGGATCTAATTAGCTTTATCAACAACATATTATGGGGATCGGTGCTGATCTACCTTCTAATCGGCACAGGGATCTTTTTCACGATCCGAACCGGATTCATTCAGTTTCGTCATTTCGGCCATATGTTTTCGGTTTTAAAGAACAGTAATAAGGCCGACAGCTCAGGCATTTCTTCTTTCCAAGCGTTATGCACCAGTCTTGCCGCCCGCGTTGGCACAGGCAACTTAACCGGCGTCGCCATTGCGATTACCGCAGGCGGGCCTGGAGCCGTTTTCTGGATGTGGGTGGTTGCCGTGATTGGTATGGCAACCTCTTTCATCGAAAGCACCTTGGCACAGTTATACAAAACCAAAGACGATCAGGGAAATTACCGTGGTGGCCCCGCCTATTACATGGAAAAAGGGCTCGGCATGCGGTGGATGGGCGTTCTATTTTCGATCTTCTTAATCATCGCATTTGGTTTGGTATTTAACGCCGTGCAGTCTAACTCGATTGCTCAGGCTACCGCCGTTGCCTTTGGCACTAAGCCGCTCTATGTCGGCATTGCTTTAGTTTTGCTCAGCGGCGCTATCATTTTTGGCGGACTACGTTCAATTGCCAAAACGGCAGAATTAGTCGTGCCGTTTATGGCTATCGCCTATTTGGCGCTGGCATTCTGGGTGGTTGGGCACAATCTGAGCCGAATGCCCGAAGTCCTTTTGCTGATATTCAAAAGCGCTTTCGGTTTGCAGGAAGCGGCCGCAGGCGCCGTCGGATATGGAATCGCGCAGGCCATGACGCAAGGCATTCAGCGCGGCTTATTTTCAAACGAAGCCGGTATGGGATCTGCGCCTAATGCTGCAGCGTCTGCCGCACCCTATCCACCGCATCCAGCATCACAAGGCTATGTGCAAATGTTCGGTGTTTTTGTCGATACGCTGGTTATCTGCAGCGCCACTGCGGCCATTATTCTTTCATCTGGCGCATTAGACCACGCGCCGGGCACGATTAGCGGGATTGAACTCACCCAGCGAGCGCTAGCCTCCTCGGTAGGCGGATGGGGTTCTATCTTTATTGCTACCGCCATCTTTTTCTTTGGTTTTACCTCAATTATCGCCAACTATTCGTATGCCGAGAGTAATCTGGTCTTTCTCGAACACAACCATCCCGCCGGTCTCATGCTGTTCCGCTGCTGTACGTTGGGCATGGTGATGTTTGGTACGCTCGCTGAACTGCCGCTGGTATGGAAAATGGCCGATCTTTCCATGGCAATGATGGCCATTACTAACCTGATCGCAATTTTACTGCTCTCCGGTGTAGCGCTGAAATTGGCCAAAGATTATAACCACCAGCGAAGCATCGGGCGCTTGCCAACCTTTGATATCAGCCAATACCCTGAAATTCAGCAGCAGGTTGAACCCGGCATTTGGGATAAACCGAAATCTGAGTAGTTCCCCGAAAAGTAGGGGGCGTCGGTATAATACGATGCCCCTATCGCACTGATTAATCCCCTCTCAAGATTAAATTTGTTACATTAGTAGACAACTCTCATAACAGGATCAATCCATGCTGATTATTATCTCACCTGCCAAAACGCTGGATTATGAAAGCCCGCTGGCAACAACGCGCTTTACTCAACCTGAACTGCTCGATCGCTCTGCTGAGCTCATGGAATATTGCCGTGAATTAACACCGGCGCAGATTGGCAGCCTGATGAAAATCAGCGATAAGCTCGCAGGACTGAATGCCGCGCGCTTTGCCGAATGGCAGCCAAATTTCACGCCTGAAAATGCACGTCAGGCCATTCTGGCCTTTAAAGGCGACGTTTATACAGGGCTGCAAGCCGAAGACTTTAGCGAGCAAGATTTCGACTTTGCTCAGCAGCATCTGCGCATGCTTTCTGGCCTATACGGTTTGCTTCGCCCACTCGATTTGATGATGCCGTATCGTCTGGAGATGGGTATCAAATTGCATAACGCCAAAGGCAATGATTTATATAGTTTCTGGGGCGATTTGCTCACCGAGAAATTAAATCAGCAGTTGAAAGCGCAAGGCGATAACGTGCTGATTAACCTTGCATCTGATGAATACTTTAAAGCCGTAAAACCCGCCAAGTTAGACGGGCAACTGATTAAGCCGGTATTTTTAGATGAGAAAGGCGGCAAGTTTAAAGTCATCAGTTTCTACGCCAAAAAAGCGCGTGGCCTGATGAGTCGTTTTATCATTCAGAACCAGTTAACCAAACCTGAGCAATTGAAAGATTTCAATTTAGAAGGGTATTTCTTCGAAGAAGAGAAGCCGTATAAATCAGGCAGCGAACTAATTTTTAAACGTCACGAAGCGTAAAAAAGAAAACCGGCTTATCGCCGGTTTTTTTATCACTTATTTTCAATGGGTTACTTTGCCCACTGCATCATAAAGGCGCGAAGCGGAACGAAATCCGCCGCCATTTGATGTGAAAGCAGAGGCAAATCAGCGCGTTCTGCCAGTTCGGCTGGCAAAGGCAGATCGCTAGTTAAGATCTCATCCACCACTTCTTTAAACTTCGCCGGATGCGCGGTGCCTAAGAACAGGCCAAACTCTCCCGGCTGCAAAGTGTCACGCAAAACACGATAGGCAATCGCCGCATGAGGCTCAGAGATATAACCAAGCTGCGCCATTTCACGCACCGTTTGGCGCGTCACATCATCAGAAACGTGCCCATAAGCCAGCTCTTTGAGCTGCCATATCTTGCGGCGGAATAACTCCTCAACCCGCGGCCAGTTATTTGGGCGGCTAACGTCCATCGCATTCGATAGCGTTGCTACGGTGTTATGCGGCTGCCACTCGCCGGTGGCGAGAAAGCGTGGCACGGTGTCATTCGCGTTGGTCGCCGCAATAAAACGCTTAATCGGTAACCCCAGAGATTTCGCCAGTAACCCTGCAGTTAAATCTCCAAAATTGCCGCTAGGTACAGAGACCACCAGCTGGTTACGTGCTTCTTGAGGCAGTTGCGCTACGGCTTCGAAGTAGTAGCAGATCTGAGCCAGCAAACGGCTGATATTAATTGAGTTGGCAGAATTCAGCCCCACCGCGTTTTTAAGCTCTTCATCATCAAAGGCTTGTTTAACCAAGGCCTGACAATCATCAAAATCGCCGTCGATAGCAATCGTCTGGATGTTTCCACCCAACGTGCAGAACAGTTTTTCCTGCAACGGGCTGATTTTTCCCTGAGGGTAGAGAATGACAACGCGCACGTTCTCTAAGCCGTAAAATGCGTGAGCTACCGCTGCGCCGGTGTCACCGGAGGTGGCGGTCAGAATCGTGACAGGCTCATTGCCCGCCACTTCCTGTAGCATCTGCGCCATAAAACGCCCGCCGAAATCCTTAAACGCTAACGTTGGCCCGTGAAATAGCTCAAGCGCGGCGATGTCCGGCTCCACCTGTGCAACCGGCGCGGGGAACGCAAAAGCCGCTTTCACGCGATTATAGATAACCTCTGGAGCAAATTCGTCCGCCAAATAGGCAGATAAGATATTCGCGCTGCGGGTCACAAAATCCTGCTCAAGTAAGCTATCGATTTCGGTCAGCTCAAATTCAGGAAGTTCTAAGGGAAAAAAGAGTCCCTGATTTTTGCCCAACCCCTGTTTAATTGCCTGCGCAAAGCTGACCTGCTCGTTATGATCTTTCAGATTATAAAGTTTCATGCGTTATCCCAGTCGTCGTGCGCCTGCATTGTCCAGACGGCAAATGTGAACAAAACCTTCGTCGTTTTGCAGATAGTTTTCTTTCAGCCATTGCGCCATACGCTGCGCGGTATCTTGGCGATCGCAGATGGCAAACAGCGTTGGACCTGAGCCCGAAATCCCACAGGCCAAAGCGCCAATGTCGTGAGCGGCCTGACGAGCCTGAGCAAACCCAGGTAAGAGGCGAGTACGGTAAGGCTCGGCAATCACATCATGCATTAACTTAGCCGCTAAAATTGGCTGGCGGGTATGGCAGGCATGAATAAACCCAGCCAGATAGCGGCCATGGCTAATGCAGTCCTGACGACGGTACTGCGCGGGTAAAATGGCCCGCGCTTCGGCGGTCGAGACTTTAATTCCCGGATAAGCCATAACCCAGAACCAATCATCAAAGCAGGGAACGGTTTGGCTAATAATACCGTTCTCTTCCAAAATCAGTTGTAGACCACCGAGGTAGCACGGGGCCACGTTGTCATAATGCACGCTCCCTGAAATGCGCCCTTCCATTTCGCCCATCAGCGCTAATAACTGGGTTTGGTCGAGTGGCTGCTGAGCAAACTCATTCAGCGCCATCAGCGCCGCAACCACCGAACAGGCGCTAGAACCGAGCCCTGAACCAATCGGCATATTCTTTTCCAGCACCATGGCGACCGATAAATCTTGTCCGATCGCTTGGCAAAAACGCTCCCAGCATTGATAGACAATGTTTTCTTTAGGATCGCTCGGAAGCTTGCTCACAAAGCTGCCTTTAGACGTTAGGCTAAAAGCATCAGCGGCTTCAACGCTCACGCAATCGCCAAGAAACTGGCCATCGACCGGCGAAACAGCGGCACCCAGTACGTCAAACCCCACGCTCACATTTCCAATTGAGGCCGGTGCATAAACCTTAACCATATTAAACTCCCAACTTCCATGACAAGGTGCGCAGTAAATCTGCAAACACACCGGCTGCGGTGACGTCGTTACCTGCACCATAGCCGCGCAGAACTAACGGAATTGGCTGGTAATAACGGCTGTAAAACGCCAACGCGTTCTCACCGTTCTTCACTTTATAAAGCGGATCGTTACCATCGGCTTCAACAATCTTGACCTGACAGCGACCGTCGACAATTTGTCCAACGTAGCGCAATACCGCGCCATTCTCACGTGCTTTAGCCACGCGTGCCGCAAACAGATCGTCTAACTGAGGTAAACGCGCCAAGAATGATGCGGTATCGCCACTGGCGTCGAAATCAGCAGGCAACACGGACTCCACGTCGATATCATCCAGTTCCATTACATGACCCGCTTCGCGAGCCAAAATCAGAAGCTTGCGCGCTACATCCATACCCGACAGATCGTCACGTGGATCGGGCTCGGTATAGCCCAATTTTTTAGCTTCCAGCGTAGCGGCAGATAACGACATCCCTTCTTCAAGCTTTCCAAAAATAAACGACAGAGAGCCCGACAAAATCCCCGAGAACTGAACCAGTTCATCACCCGCGCTCAGCAAATTCTGCAAGTTTTCGATAACCGGCAGCCCCGCGCCTACGTTGGTGTCGTAGAGGAATTTACGGCGTGACCCTGCGGCAGCCTGGCGCAGTTGATGGTAGTAGTTCATTGAACCGGTGTTGGCTTTTTTGTTTGGCGTCACGACGTGGAAACCGTTACTGAGGAAATCAGCGTACTGATCGGCAACGGCCTGACTCGACGTGCAATCCACAATCACCGGATTTAGCAGATGGTATTCGTTCACTAAACGAATCAGGCGGCCAAGATTAAACGGCTCTTTGGCATCGGCCAATTCATCCTGCCAGCGGGCAAGATCGATACCGTGCACATTGGTTAATAGCGCGCGGGAGTTTGCAATGCCGCAAACGCGTAAATCGATATGTTTGTTCTTCAGCCATGACTGTTGGCGGTGGATCTGCTCTAACAAAGCCCCACCCACGCCACCAGAGCCAATCACAAAGACTTCGATAACCTGATCGGTATTGAACAACATCTGATGGCTAACGCGCACGGCGGTAGTGGCTGAATCATTGCTGACAACAACGGAAATCGAGCGTTCGGAAGAGCCCTGCGCAATCGCAATAATATTGATATTCGCGCGCGCCAAAGCTGAGAAGAATTTTGCTGAGATACCGCGCATGGTGCGCATACCATCGCCAACCACAGAGATAATCGCTAAGTGCTCGGTCACATCCAACGCTTCCAACAGGCCGTCTTTTAGCTCCAGATAGAACTCTTCATTCAACGCCCGCTGTGCGCGATCCAGCTCGCCTTGCGGGATACAGAAACTGATGCTGTATTCCGAAGAGGATTGCGTGATCAGCACCACCGAAATACCGCTGCGTGACATAACGGCAAACACGCGCGCCGCCATGCCGACCATGCCTTTCATCCCCGGGCCTGAAACGTTAATCATCGCCATATTGTTCAGGTTAGTGATCCCTTTCACTGGCAGGCCGTCAGAACCACTTTCGCGTCCAATAAGCGTTCCCGGCGCTTGAGGGTTAGCGGTATTTTTGATGAGGCAAGGAATTTGGAACTGGGCGATGGGAGAGATGGTGCGAGGGTGAAGAACTTTGGCGCCAAAATACGAAAGCTCCATGGCTTCCTGATACGACATCGACTTAAGCAATCTGGCATCGGGCACAGTGCGTGGGTCGCAGGTATAAACGCCGTCTACGTCAGTCCAGATTTCACAACAATCTGCACGTAAGCAGGCGGCCAGTACAGCAGCAGAGTAATCAGAACCATTGCGGCCTAACACCACCAGCTCGCCTTTGTCGTTACCCGCGGTGAACCCCGCCATCAGTACCATATGATCGGCTGGAATCGGATCAGCGGCGATACGTCGAGTCGACTCCGCAATATCAACGGTTGATTCAAGATAACCGCCATGAGCCAAGAGTTTTTCAACCGGATTAATGACGGTTACGCCATAGCCACGCGCTTTGAGCAACTCGGCCATAATGGCAATCGAGAGCTTTTCACCGCGACAAATCATTGCCGCATTCACACTGTCGGGGCATTGCCCTAACAAAGAGATGCCATGAAGTACCTGTTTGATTTGAGCAAACTCAGCGTCAACCACCTGCTTCAGACGCCCCGCGTCAAAACCGGTTTGGGCCTGCTGCAAACCCGTCAGCAAATCAGTAAAGATAGCCTCAGCGTCGCTGATATTTGGCAGTATCTCTTGCCCTGCAATGGTTTTCTCAACCATCGCGACCAGATGGTTGGTGATTTTTGCCGGCGCAGACAGCACGGTCGCAACCTGCCCCTGTTGGGCATTATTTTCTAATATGTCAGCAACGCGCAGAAACCTATCTGCATTCGCCACTGAGGTACCACCAAATTTCAGCACTCGCATTTGTCACACTCTCCCGAATTAGGCTTAAAAAAAAGCCCGCACTGTTTAGGTGCGGGCTTTTTTCTTTCTCTTTTTCTGTACGCGTCAGCCCGCCCCGTTACATGTCGTATCGGTGGTGGTAATAATTGTTGTGGTGTTCAGGCTGTAGTTATGAAAACTAATACGCATCTCTGTCTGTCCAATAAATTCTTGTGTCTGCCCTATATTGGTTAAAGCAAAGGCAAAACTAAGTCAACGAAATTCTGTTTTTAACCGGCAACATTTCGATAACCTCGGCAGCATAAAAACCTATATAAAAACAGCACATCAGTAAAAGTGCGCTGAATCACACTTTTCGTACACGTTATCTAAGAGAAATTTATCCGCCTTTGCCGAGTAATCGTCGTTTTCAGCTTTTTTCTTCGATAGGCTATTTTTTCAGCATTTTTTCGATGTCATGCAGCAAGGTGTGGAGCATAGAAGTATCACGTTTAGCGAGCAATCCAAGGCGCTGATCGAGCCAGTCGGTAAGCTTTTGATCATCGGCAACATCGAGCGTTCCTAACAAGCGGTGCACACGTTGACGCAGCGCCACCAGCTGATTCTCTTCAGCCAGCGCTTCTGGCTCCACGCTGTTCTGAACTAATGACGATAGCTGATAGCAGAAGACCATTACGGCCTGCCCCAAGTTGAGCGAAGGATAATCGGCCACCATTGGCACACCGGTGAGAATATCCGCCAAGGCTAACTCTTCATTTGAAAGCCCTGACTCTTCACGCCCAAAGACCAACGCACAGCTGGATGTCCAACTCTGCTTTTCATGCAAGATATTGGTGAGCTCGGATGGCGAGCAGTAATAGTGAAATCTGGCACGGCTTCTTGCCGTAGTGGCAACCGTGAAATCCACATCAGCCAATGCGGCTTCTAGCGTGTCGAAATACTGGGCATTATCCAGAATATCAGCGGAACCGTGAGCAACCCAGCGAGCAGCGGGCTCTAGGTATGCTTGGCTATCAACAATTCTTAGTGACGAAAATCCCATGGTTTTCATCGCTCTTGCCGCAGCGCCAATATTTTCAGGTCTGGCTGGAGCAACCAGTACGATATGAATTTGCATAGAAATGCCCGATTTTTAACAATTAATAATAAACAGGTGCACACTTTATCCTGCTCGCAAGGGTTTTTCCATTAGCTATAAAGTTACATTTATTTAACAAAAGTACGGACTTTTCTATTAGATAAAAAAGGAAAAAGGCATTTTAGTCAAAAAACATTCAAAGACTAAGCTATTTGTCACTAATTCAATAAATTCATTCTTATAATCAATTAATTAAATTTTCTATAAATATAGAATAAAGTTCGGCTCGGATATGAGATTTTCCCGAGCTTAATCAGGAACAAACTCACTTAACTTCATTATCCAGCTCACAGACTTGTAAGTGTTTTTCACAAATCTGTTAACGTGCTACAATTGGATTTGATATATGTCAACAAAGCGTAGTTTTGTTGGATGGCAATTGCGGTGTGTGCTGTTATATTGCTGTTAATAGGGTTAGGATGTGCGCCGCTTTTGGCACCACCGGGGCTGTAGGGAGTAACATCCCCTGACCAACCTAGCGATGTTGTTGACGTTGATGGAAAGTGCATCAAGAACGAGTTTACGTACCTTAGTCTATTGAATCTCTATGTTGTTACATCATCGAAACAGCCACACTCTCGATTTGATGTTTTAGGAATCAAGACTACTGTACTTCCCTATTTCTATTTTGTTGGCAATTTTAGGTAGCAAACACATGCAGACCCCGCACATTCTTATCGTCGAGGACGAACTCGTCACTCGAAACACACTTAAAAGTATTTTTGAGGCGGAAGGTTATATCGTTCATGAAGCCAATGATGGCGCAGAAATGCACCAGATCCTGTCTGAATTCGACATCAATCTGGTTATCATGGATATCAACCTGCCTGGTAAAAATGGCCTGTTGTTGGCTCGCGAGCTGCGTGAACAAGCAAATGTAGCGCTGATGTTCCTGACCGGCCGCGACAATGAAGTGGATAAAATCCTTGGGCTGGAAATCGGCGCCGATGATTACATCACCAAGCCATTCAACCCACGTGAGCTGACCATTCGTGCTCGCAACCTGCTGTCCCGCACCATGAACCTCGGTGGCGGCACAGAAGAGCGTAAATTGGTTGAGAGCTATCGCTTCAACGGTTGGGAGCTGGACATCAATAGCCGCTCACTGGTGAGCCCTAACGGCGAACAGTACAAGCTACCACGCAGCGAATTCCGCGCCATGCTGCACTTCTGCGAAAACCCGGGCAAAATTCAGTCCCGTGCAGAACTGCTGAAGAAAATGACTGGCCGTGAGCTGAAACCACATGACCGCACCGTTGACGTGACAATCCGTCGTATCCGTAAGCACTTTGAGTCTACGCCAGATACCCCGGAAATCATCGCGACCATCCACGGTGAAGGCTATCGTTTCTGTGGCGATCTGGAAGAGTAATCTTCCCTTCGCATGCATATAGACAAAAAGGCCGGATTATCCGGCCTTTTGCTTATCTGTCGTTTAACGATTTTATTTATTTGCAAATGACAGGCACAAAAAAGCGGGGCTAGCCCCGCTTTCTCATACAGTGTGAAGTACGACTGATATCCAACGCATTACGCGTTTTGACGCCACCATTCTGCCAGTAAAATACCGGTGGCAACGGAAACGTTTAGGCTTTCCACCTGACCCGTACCGCCGATAGAAAGGCTTAAATCACCTTGCTGCATCACGGTTTCAGACAGACCATCGCGCTCCTGCCCCAATACCAACACCATTTTCTTCGGCAATGAAGCCTTGGTCAGCGGCGTCGTACCTTTATGGCTGGACGTTGTCACGATGGTGTAACCTGCGCGGCGGAACTCATCCAGCGCACCGTCAAAACCATCCGCATCAATCGCCTGAATGTGCTCAGCGCCGCCTTCAGCGGTACGCACTGCGGCACCGGACTCCAGCATAGAAGCATCCTGCACCATCAAACCTTTCACGCCAAAGTGCGCACAGGTACGCATGATGCCGCCGAGGTTATGCGGGTTACCTACATCTTCCAGCGCCAAAACACAGTCGGTGTCGGCGGCTGTTTTCAAATAAGTGCGGGCATCGAGGCCATTACGCTTTTTGATCAGGAAACAAACGCCACCGTGATGTTCGGTGCCTGAGGCTTTCGTCAGCTCTTCATCATCAACTACATGATAGGCTTTACGGTTTGCCGCCATCCAACGCAGCGCTTCACGGAAGCGTGGCGTTACAGACTGAACAAACCATGCACGGACAATGGCATCAGGACGGCTGGCAAACAGCGCCTGACAGGCATTCTCACCGTAAACACGGGTTTCTTCAGCACGCTGACGACGCAGCTGCTCAGGATCGATAAAGCTCTTACCAGCGATACCGCCATGATCTGGCTTATCTTCTTCGTTTGGAGCACGAGATACCGTTTTCCAAGGCGAACGATCATAAGGGCCTTCATTACGCCCTTCGCTACGACCTTCACTGCGGCTCGCACCAGCAGGACGGCGAGAGCGATCGTTTTCCTGGCTACGGCCTTGGCCACCACGGCGATCGTTGCGACGGTCTCCATCCTGAGCACTACGGCCCTGACGACCACCTCGTTCGCCTTGACGCCCTTTACCTTCCGGACGTGATTTTTGGTCACGGTCTTTGTTGTCGTCCTCGCTGCGGACGTACATCACTTTGACCTTGCCATTTTTGCCATTAAAAGAATCGTTCATTGCTATCTCCACCAACGCGCAGGGCGCGAAGATTACCTGATGTGTGACCACTAAGCTATACCCAAAATAATTCGAGTTGCAGGAAGGCGGCAAGAGAAAGTGTCCCGATGAACTTACACAGATAAGTGACTCGGGTCATTAAGCGCAGCCACCGCACATGCAGCTTGAAATATGACGGGTATATAAACTTCAACAAAAGCTGATATCTATTATAACCATTGAAGAAACCTGATTGTGATTAATATCCCCATACACGATAATGCTTAACATAATTTAAACATTAACGTTGCTTTTACCGTGAAAAAGCGCGGATTCTTTATCCCAATACCGAGGTTGCCCATGAATACCGTTTGTCCATCCTGCCAAACTACCAATCGTTTACCGGAAGAGCGCATCGAGGATCAGGCTAAATGCGGTCGCTGCGGTCATGAGTTGTTCGACGGCGAGGTCATTAATGCGACTTCAGCCACGCTGGATAAAATCCTGCAAGACGAACAACCGGTGTTAATTGATTTTTGGGCACCATGGTGCGGCCCATGCCAAAGTTTTGCGCCTATCTTTGAAGACGTTGCAGAAGAACGCACAGGGCAGATCCGCTGCGTGAAGGTTAATACCGAGGCAGAGCCGGAACTTAGCGCACGTTTCCGCATTCGCAGCATTCCAACCATTATGCTTTACCAAAATGGTCAGCTAGTAGACATGTTAAGCGGCGCAATGCCAAAAGCACCTTTCGATAGTTGGCTGAATGAACAGCTTGCTGCTAAGGCATAATCCCGATTCTAAGCCCAGCGCGACGCTGGGCTTTTCTTTTTTCCCTTTCGCCGCTGTACCCTATCCGTCTGCTTGTTTAAAATAGCGCTTTTGCCTCATCAGAGAAGTCGATGTCCCCTAATGCCGTATTGCGCCTGCGTGAGCTACGCCTTGCTAAAGCGACCAAACCCTTCCTCACTCGCGGAGGACGCGTAACGCGCTGCCAGCGTTGCTTACTCCCTGAAACTCGCTGCCTGTGCGACACCATTTATACCCAATCGGCTAAAAGTCGCTTTTGTCTGATGATGTATGATACCGAGCCGATGAAGCCTAGCAACACGGGGCGTTTGATTGCCGATATATTGCCTGAAACAGCGGCTTTTCAATGGGCCAGAACCGAAGTTGATCCAGAACTACTGGCGTTATTAAACGATCCTAACTATCAGCCTTATGTAATCTTCCCTGGATCTTATGCGCCTGAACGTGCTGTATCAGACTTACCGCAAGACAGCTTAGCTAAGCCGCCGTTATTCATCATGCTCGACGGCACCTGGCGTGAAGCGACAAAGATGTTCCGCAAGAGCCCTTATCTCGACAAGTTTCCCGTGTTTTCTTTAGAAACTAAGCTTGAGAGTGACTATACACTGCGAGAATCAGCCCGTGACGAGCAGCACTGCACCGCTGAAGTTGCTGCTGCGCTATTAGATATCGCAGGCGATCACGAAGCCGCTCAAGGGCTACAACAGCACTTTAGCTATTTTCGCCGTCAATATTTGCTAGGCAAGCCTCATCACCGTGAAGAGGTCGCTGCAGAAAATATCTAGAGGCATTAGACTCAGGCTATCTACTTCGGCAAGGAGTTTTAGCTATGAGTCAGCGCAGTCTGGAATCGTTGTTACGTCCGA
The DNA here is from genome assembly GCF_002355555.1 of Hafnia sp. CBA7124. Lineage (NCBI taxonomy): Bacteria > Pseudomonadati > Pseudomonadota > Gammaproteobacteria > Enterobacterales > Hafniaceae > Hafnia > Hafnia sp. CBA7124. The sequence continues at coordinate 3,741,548 of NZ_AP017469.1, forward strand.
AGTCTATTGCCGTGATCGGTGCATCAAATAAAGTAGGGCGTAACGGCCACTTAATGATGCAGAACCTGCTTAAAGGAGGATTTTCGGGGCCCATTATGCCCGTGACGCCTCGTTATCAGGCCGTGTGCGGCGTACTGGCCTACGCTGACATCGAATCCCTACCCTTCGCCCCAGACCTGGCAATCCTGTGCGTCAACGCGCAGCGCAACCTAGAAATAATCGCCGCATTAGGTGATAAAGGCTGCCGAGCGGCCATTGTGCTCTCATCGCCAAGCGCCCAATCTGCCGAGTTAAAAGCCTGTGCCCAACGGCATAACGTGCGTTTATTAGGGCCAAACAGCTTGGGCCTTTTAGCCCCATGGCAAAAAATAAACGCCAGCTTTTCACCGGTGCCGATTCTTCCCGGCAAACTGGCCTTTATTTCTCAATCAGCAGCAGTTTCAAATACGATTTTAGATTGGGCTCAACAACGAGAAATAGGCTTTTCTCTCTTTATCGCCTTAGGTGACAGCCTTGATATTGACGTAGATGATCTTTTAGATTTTCTCGCTCGAGACAGCAAGACCAGCGCAATCCTGATCTACCTAGAACATCTGCATGATGCGCGACGCTTTCTGTCAGCCGCACGCAGCGCATCAAGAAACAAACCCATACTGGTCATCAAGAGTGGCCGCAGTCCACAGGCCCAGCAGCTGCTCAACAGCGTACAAGGGCTAGATGTAGCCTATGATGCCGCAATCCAACGCGCAGGCCTGCTACGCGTGCAAGATACGCATGAGCTTTTCTCTGCGGTAGAAACGCTCAGCCATATGCATCCATTGCGAGGAGAGAAAATCCTGATCATCAGCAATGGTGCGGCACCTGCTGCCATGTCGGTGGATGAGCTGCTGCGGCGTAATGGAAAGCTCGCCACACTGGATGAAGACACCCTCACCGCGTTACGCAGTAAGATGCCGGATGATGTGTACCTACAGAACCCTATCGATCTGCGCGATGACGCGACGCCAGCCCGCTATCAATCCGCCATCAACATTTTACTTGATAGCCACAGTTATGATGCGATGCTGATTATCCATGCACCGAGCGCAGCGGCACCAGCGACCACAACGGCCGAAATGGTTATTCAAACGCTAAAACAGCATCCGCGGGGCAAACGTATTTCAGTGCTCACTAACTGGAGCGGCGAATATTCATCGCAAGAAGCGCGCAGGTTATTTAGCGAAGCGGGTATTCCGACTTATAGAACGCCTGAAGGTGCGATTACTGCCTTCATGCATATGGTTGAATATCGACGTAACCAGCGCCAACTGATGGAAACACCGGCGTTACCAGCTGACCTCATCGCGAATACCACTCAGGCTCATGACCTTATTCAGCAAGCGCTTAAAGAAGAGATCTACCACCTTGATACGCACGAAGTCAGATCGATTTTATCCAGCTATGGCTTACAAACATTGCCAACATGGATTGCCAACGACAGCACCGAGGCCGTGCATATCGCAGAGCAGGTTGGCTATCCGGTTGCATTAAAACTGCGTTCACCTGATATCCCGCATAAATCGGATGTACAGGGGGTGATGCTCTATCTGCGTAATGCAAACGAGGTTGAACAAGCGGCGAATGCTATCATTGATCGGGTGAAGCACTCATTTCCACAGGCGCGCATTCACGGCCTGTTAGTTCAAAGCATGGCCAACCGAGCAGGTGCTCAAGAGTTACGAGTGTTAGTCGAACAAGACCCCGTATTTGGGCCATTAATTATGCTTGGTGAAGGCGGAGGGGCTTGGAACCCAGACCACGATGCTGCCGTTGCCTTGCCTCCGCTGAATATGACCTTAGCGCGATATCTGATTATGCAGGCAATCAAAGGCGGTAAAATTCGTAGCCGAAGTCCTTTGCAGCCACTTAATATTGACGGGCTTAGCCAGTTGCTGGTGCAGGTTTCCGATCTCATTGTCGACTGCCCAGAGATAAGTCGGCTAGATATCCACCCGGTTCTGGCCTCTGCTGAAGATTTCACGCTGTTGGACGTGTCACTCCAGCTCACCCCGTTCTCCGGTTTAGCCGAAAATAGGCTCGCCATACGCCCATACCCTCAGCACCTTGAAGAACAAGTGACATTGCGAAACGGAGTGGCTTGCTTGCTGCGCCCTATCCTCCCTGAAGATGAACCCTTACTACAGCAGTTCATTCAGAAAGTGACCAAAGAGGATTTGTACTATCGTTACTTCAGCGAGATCAATGAATTTACGCATGAAGACCTCGCGAAAATGACTCAAATTGATTACGACCGCGAAATGGCTTTCGTGGCCGTTATCCAAGAACAAGGTAAAGATTCAATTGTAGGGGTAACGCGTGCGCTATCCGATCCAGACAATCTCGAAGCCGAATTTGCCGTATTGGTTCGCTCAGACAGTAACGGTTTAGGGCTTGGAAAGACGCTGTTGGGTAAGTTGATCGCTTATTCAACTCAGCATGGGCTTGAAAGGCTGGTTGGCATTACGATGCCAAACAATCAGGGAATGATTGGACTCGCTAAAAAACTGGGGTTTAAGGTCGATATTCAAATTGAAGACGGCATCGTCAATTTATGCTTGCCGTTGAACAATTCATTGCCGGTTTAAACGCAATTTTGCTGAGAGGATGGCGACAAATCGAGGCAAAACATACGCAATAGATGGAAAGTAGTGTTATTATCGCCCGATTCCATAGGCTAATATAACTGTATGTAGCGTTTTGCTACACAATGATGAGAGAAGAAGCGCACTGTGATGTTGTCTAAATTTAAACGAACGAAACATCAACAACACCTTGCACAACTGCCAAAACTTCCCCAGACAGTTGAGGATGTTCAGACGCTGTTTACGCCAGAGGCTTTTCGCCTGGCGTTAATTGACGCGATTTCTAACGCCTCTCGCCGTATCTACATCACGGCGCTGTATCTGGAAAACGATGACGGCGGACGCGATGTCCTCAATGCCTTGTATAGCGCAAAGCAGCAGCATCCAGATTTAGAAATCTACGTTCTCGTCGATTGGCATCGTGCACAACGTGGACGTATTGGCGCCGCGGCGACAAATACAAACGCCGATTGGTACTGCGCTATGGCCGATCAGCATCCTGGTGTATCCGTTCCCGTCTACGGCGTTCCGGTTAATACCCGTGAAGCGCTGGGCGTTTTGCATCTTAAAGGCTTTATTGTTGATGACCGAGTGATTTACAGCGGCGCAAGTCTGAACGATGTATACTTACATCGCCACGATAAGTATCGTTATGACCGCTATCACTTCATCCAGAACAGCCGCTTAGCTGATACCATGTCAGCTTATATTCAAAATAAGCTCCTGACCGATCCCGCGGTTCAACGACTCGATCGTGACGATCGTCCTAAAAGTCCTGAAATCCGTAATGAAACACGCCAGTTCCGCCACGGTTTACGCAGCTGTGGTTATGATGTTGCGGCAATCGCTGGCAACGATGAATTGGCAGTGACGCCATTAGCAGGGCTAGGCAAACATAGCGTTCTGAATAAAACGATTCATCACCTAATGTGCAGCACTGAAGAAAAAGTCACGCTGTGTACACCTTATTTCAACATGCCGGCATTGTTGGTGCGTAATATTATTTATTTATTACGCCAAGGGAAACAGGTTGAAATTATTGTCGGTGATAAAAAGGCAAATGACTTCTATATTCCTGAAGATGAACCGTTCAAGATTATTGGTGCATTGCCTTATCTTTATGAAATAAATCTTCGTCGTTTCATGAGCCGCTTACAACGTTTCGTCGACAATGGTCAACTGACCGTTCGTCTATGGAAAGATGAAGACAACACTTATCATTTAAAAGGCATGTGGATTGATGATCAATGGCAGTTGATTACAGGGAATAACCTGAATCCGCGCGCTTGGCGTCTCGATCTTGAGAACGCAATACTTATCCACGATCCTAAGCATCAGCTGCATGAGCAACGTCAGAAAGAGTTGGAATGCATCCGTACTAATACCCACGTTGTTCGTAGCTATCTTGAGCTTGAAACTATTCAGCAGTATCCACTGAAAGTCCGCAAGTTGATAAGAAGACTACGCAGAATTCGCATTGATAGACTAATAAGCCGAATTCTTTAATAAGACAAGAGCCTCCTTCAGGGAGGTTTTTTTATATCTAAAATAACCTAACTTATTCTGTGATAAATACCATCAGCCTAATCATTAATACGGCCTTCAATAAATTATACGCTATTGAAGGCTCTAACTTTTCATTGTTAGTATATAAGCAACTTAGTCTCTAATTGGTCTAGGAGATAACGCGGAAATAATGATAATAGATAGATGCTGCATCGCAGAAATACATTTCATATATTCGAATTCAAATTCCCCATAGCAAAAAACCCCAGTCTTTCGACTGAGGTTCTTTACTTTATTTAAAGCCTGGCAGTTCCCTACTCTCGCATGGGGAGACCCCACACTACCATCGGCGCTACGGCGTTTCACTTCTGAGTTCGGCATGGGGTCAGGTGGGACCACCGCGCTATCGCCGCCAGGCATATTCTGTTATTTGCACCGCTTTCTGTATTTCTACAGCTAGCCATACAAACCAATCTGTTCAACAAGCCTACTCTTTGTGTTTTCGCGTCTCTGCGTCTTAAAACACCTTCGGTGTTGTAAGGTTAAGCCTCACGGATCATTAGTACTGGTTAGCTCAACGTATCGCTACGCTTACACACCCAGCCTATCAACGTCTTAGTCTTAAACGTTCCTTTAGGAGACTCAAGGTCTCAGGGAAGACTCATCTCGAGGCAAGTTTCGCGCTTAGATGCTTTCAGCGCTTATCTTTTCCGCATTTAGCTACCGGGCAATGCCATTGGCATGACAACCCGAACACCAGTGATGCGTCCACTCCGGTCCTCTCGTACTAGGAGCAGCCCCTCTCAATCTTCCAACGCCCACGGCAGATAGGGACCGAACTGTCTCACGACGTTCTAAACCCAGCTCGCGTACCACTTTAAATGGCGAACAGCCATACCCTTGGGACCTACTTCAGCCCCAGGATGTGATGAGCCGACATCGAGGTGCCAAACACCGCCGTCGATATGAACTCTTGGGCGGTATCAGCCTGTTATCCCCGGAGTACCTTTTATCCGTTGAGCGATGGCCCTTCCATTCAGAACCACCGGATCACTATGACCTACTTTCGTACCTGCTCGAGCCGTCACTCTCGCAGTCAAGCTAGCTTATGCCATTGCACTAACCTCACGATGTCCGACCGTGATTAGCTAACCTTCGTGCTCCTCCGTTACTCTTTAGGAGGAGACCGCCCCAGTCAAACTACCCACCAGACACTGTCCTCAATCCCGATTAGGGACCGGAGTTAGAACATCAAACATTAAAGGGTGGTATTTCAAGGTTGGCTCCACGCAGACTGGCGTCCACGCTTCAAAGCCTCCCACCTATCCTACACATCAAGGCTCAATGTTCAGTGTCAAGCTATAGTAAAGGTTCACGGGGTCTTTCCGTCTTGCCGCGGGTACACTGCATCTTCACAGCGAGTTCAATTTCACTGAGTCTCGGGTGGAGACAGCCTGGCCATCATTACGCCATTCGTGCAGGTCGGAACTTACCCGACAAGGAATTTCGCTACCTTAGGACCGTTATAGTTACGGCCGCCGTTTACTGGGGCTTCGATCAAGAGCTTCGCCTTGCGGCTGACCCCATCAATTAACCTTCCAGCACCGGGCAGGCGTCACACCGTATACGTCCACTTTCGTGTTTGCACAGTGCTGTGTTTTTATTAAACAGTTGCAGCCAGCTGGTATCTTCGACTGGCTTCAGCTCCATCCGCAAGGGACTTCACCTACGCGCCAGCGTGCCTTCTCCCGAAGTTACGGCACCATTTTGCCTAGTTCCTTCACCCGAGTTCTCTCAAGCGCCTTGGTATTCTCTACCTGACCACCTGTGTCGGTTTGGGGTACGATTCAATGTTACCTAGAGCTTAGAGGCTTTTCCTGGAAGCTTGGCATCAACTACTTCATCACCGTAGTGACTCGTCATCACGCCTCAGGGTTAATAAAAGCGCGGATTTACCAACGCTTTCCCCCTACACGCTTAAACCGGGACAACCGTCGCCCGGATAGCCTAGCCTTCTCCGTCCCCCCTTCGCAGTAACACCGAGTACAGGAATATTAACCTGTTTCCCATCGACTACGCCTTTCGGCCTCGCCTTAGGGGTCGACTCACCCTGCCCCGATTAACGTTGGACAGGAACCCTTGGTCTTCCGGCGAGCGGGTTTTTCACCCGCTTTATCGTTACTTATGTCAGCATTCGCACTTCTGATACCTCCAGCAACCCTCACAGGCCACCTTCAACGGCTTACAGAACGCTCCCCTACCCAACAACACCTAAGTGTCGCTGCCGCAGCTTCGGTGCATAGTTTAGCCCCGTTACATCTTCCGCGCAGGCCGACTCGACCAGTGAGCTATTACGCTTTCTTTAAATGATGGCTGCTTCTAAGCCAACATCCTGGCTGTCTATGCCTTCCCACATCGTTTCCCACTTAACTATGACTTTGGGACCTTAGCTGGCGGTCTGGGTTGTTTCCCTCTTCACGACGGACGTTAGCACCCGCCGTGTGTCTCCCGTGATAACATTCTTCGGTATTCGTAGTTTGCATCGAGTTGGTAAGTCGGGATGACCCCCTAGTCGAAACAGTGCTCTACCCCCGAAGATGAGTTCACGAGGCGCTACCTAAATAGCTTTCGGGGAGAACCAGCTATCTCCCGGTTTGATTGGCCTTTCACCCCCAGCCACAAGTCATCCGCTAATTTTTCAACATTAGTCGGTTCGGTCCTCCAGTTAGTGTTACCCAACCTTCAACCTGCCCATGGCTAGATCACCGGGTTTCGGGTCTATACCTTGCAACTTGACGCCCAGTTAAGACTCGGTTTCCCTACGGCTCCCCTATTCGGTTAACCTTGCTACAAAATATAAGTCGCTGACCCATTATACAAAAGGTACGCAGTCACCCCATAAAAGAGGCTCCCACTGCTTGTACGTACACGGTTTCAGGTTCTATTTCACTCCCCTCGCCGGGGTTCTTTTCGCCTTTCCCTCACGGTACTGGTTCACTATCGGTCAGTCAGGAGTATTTAGCCTTGGAGGATGGTCCCCCCATATTCAGACAGGATGTCACGTGTCCCGCCCTACTCATCGAACTCACAACGTATGCATTTTCAAGTACGGGGCTATCACCCTGTATCGCCGGACTTTCCAGACCGTTCCTCTGACACATACGCTGATTAAGGTTCTGGGCTGCTCCCCGTTCGCTCGCCGCTACTAGGGGAATCTCGGTTGATTTCTTTTCCTCAGGGTACTTAGATGTTTCAGTTCCCCTGGTTCGCTTCGTTAAGCTATGTATTCACTTAACGATAGTGCAACGAATTGCACTGGGTTTCCCCATTCGGAAATCGTCGGCTATAACGCTTCATATCAGCTTGCCGACGCTTATCGCAGATTAGCACGTCCTTCATCGCCTCTGACTGCCTAGGCATCCACCGTGTACGCTTAGTCACTTAACCTCACAACCCGAAGGTGTCTCTTTAGTGAACGCGGTTACGAACCGGTTCAAGACAGCATTCAAGATTGCAAAAAATTGAGAGACTGCTTAATGCAAACTGTGTCAGTGTGTCTCACAGTTGCTTAAGCTTTCAAATTTCAGCTTGTTCCAGATTGTTAAAGAGCAAAATACTTCGCAGCATACTGTTTCCAATACACTCTGAAGTATGTTTTTGAGACTGAATACTATTATTTATTGCAAACAAAAGTAATGGTGGAGCTATGCGGGATCGAACCGCAGACCTCCTGCGTGCAAGGCAGGCGCTCTCCCAGCTGAGCTATAACCCCATACAGTCAACAGTTTACCTTTATACATTACCACTCATAGAAGAGTTTAATTCTTTCTCAGACAAGGCGGAGTCATGCGAAGTTTGCTATTGCAAACGATGCGTGACGACAACGCAGTATGAGTAAGAATTTGGTAGGCCTGAGTGGACTTGAACCACCGACCTCACCCTTATCAGGGGTGCGCTCTAACCACCTGAGCTACAAGCCTATATAAAGGTATACTGCTCGTTATTCTTCATCAGACAATCTGTGTGGACACTGCACTTAACGCTATCTTTAGGTAAGGAGGTGATCCAACCGCAGGTTCCCCTACGGTTACCTTGTTACGACTTCACCCCAGTCATGAATCACAAAGTGGTAAGCGCCCTCCCGAAGGTTAAGCTACCTACTTCTTTTGCAACCCACTCCCATGGTGTGACGGGCGGTGTGTACAAGGCCCGGGAACGTATTCACCGTAGCATTCTGATCTACGATTACTAGCGATTCCGACTTCATGGAGTCGAGTTGCAGACTCCAATCCGGACTACGACATACTTTATGAGGTCCGCTTGCTCTCGCGAGTTCGCTTCTCTTTGTATATGCCATTGTAGCACGTGTGTAGCCCTACTCGTAAGGGCCATGATGACTTGACGTCATCCCCACCTTCCTCCGGTTTATCACCGGCAGTCTCCTTTGAGTTCCCACCATTACGTGCTGGCAACAAAGGATAAGGGTTGCGCTCGTTGCGGGACTTAACCCAACATTTCACAACACGAGCTGACGACAGCCATGCAGCACCTGTCTCAGAGTTCCCGAAGGCACTAAAGCATCTCTGCTAAATTCTCTGGATGTCAAGAGTAGGTAAGGTTCTTCGCGTTGCATCGAATTAAACCACATGCTCCACCGCTTGTGCGGGCCCCCGTCAATTCATTTGAGTTTTAACCTTGCGGCCGTACTCCCCAGGCGGTCGACTTAACGCGTTAGCTCCGGAAGCCACGCCTCAAGGGCACAACCTCCAAGTCGACATCGTTTACAGCGTGGACTACCAGGGTATCTAATCCTGTTTGCTCCCCACGCTTTCGCACCTGAGCGTCAGTCTTTGTCCAGGGGGCCGCCTTCGCCACCGGTATTCCTCCAGATCTCTACGCATTTCACCGCTACACCTGGAATTCTACCCCCCTCTACAAGACTCTAGCTGACCAGTTTCAAATGCAGTTCCCAAGTTAAGCTCGGGGATTTCACATCTGACTTAATCAACCGCCTGCGTGCGCTTTACGCCCAGTAATTCCGATTAACGCTTGCACCCTCCGTATTACCGCGGCTGCTGGCACGGAGTTAGCCGGTGCTTCTTCTGCGAGTAACGTCAATCACTGTGGTTATTAACCACAATGCCTTCCTCCTCGCTGAAAGTACTTTACAACCCGAAGGCCTTCTTCATACACGCGGCATGGCTGCATCAGGCTTGCGCCCATTGTGCAATATTCCCCACTGCTGCCTCCCGTAGGAGTCTGGACCGTGTCTCAGTTCCAGTGTGGCTGGTCATCCTCTCAGACCAGCTAGAGATCGTCGCCTAGGTGAGCCATTACCCCACCTACTAGCTAATCCCATCTGGGCACATCTGATGGCGTGAGGCCCGAAGGTCCCCCACTTTGGTCCGAAGACATCATGCGGTATTAGCTACCGTTTCCAGTAGTTATCCCCCTCCATCAGGCAGTTTCCCAGACATTACTCACCCGTCCGCCGCTCGTCACCCAGAGAGCAAGCTCTCTTGTGCTACCGCTCGACTTGCATGTGTTAGGCCTGCCGCCAGCGTTCAATCTGAGCCATGATCAAACTCTTCAATTAAAAGCTTGATTTGCTTCAACAAGTGAAGCGATGCTCGAAAATTAACTTTCGTAATAATTCAACTAAATGAATTACTGCTTGGTCACTCTTCAAGACTTTAATATTTTATCGTCCGAGGACGTTAGATATTGTCTTGTGAGTGCCCACACAGATTGTCTGATAAATTGTTAAAGAGCAGTGAGTTAGGAGACTAAGCTTGCTAACTCGAGGTGGCGTATAATACGCTTTCCTCTTTCAGAGTCAACCCTAAATTTCAGGATTTTTTCTCTTGCGATTTCTTATCGAAACCGCCGATACGGTGTGAAGTGATTCACATGTTCCGTGTCGATGGAGGCGCATTATAGGGAGTTCTCGCGGGCTGACAACCCCTAATTACACTTTTTTTTCTGTTTGGCTTATTTTCAGCCATTTAGTGCACTAAACCCGCTGTTTTATCGCTTTTGGCAAGTCAGCAAGGCTCTTAATCACTAAATCCGCCTTGGCCTCAGCTTCTGGTGTAACCGGTTTGCCGGTACGAACCAATACTTTAGTTCCCACGCTAGCGGCTTCACCCGCCAACAGGTCTTCGATTTTGTCACCTACTATATAAGAAGCGCTCATATCGATATTTAGTTCTTCTTTAGCGGATAGCAGCATACCTGGCTGCGGCTTGCGGCAATCACATGTCTGACGGAATTCCTCTACCGTTCCCTCAGGGTGATGCGGACAATAGTAGACGCCGTCCAAGTCAACGCCGCGATCGGCCAAAGACCAATCCATCCATTCGGTGAGATGCATAAACTGATCTTCGGTAAACATACCGCGAGCAATACCAGACTGGTTAGTAACCAGTACGAGGGCATACCCCATTTCTTTCAGCTCAGCCATTGCGTCAATGACACCATCTATAAACTGGAAGTTATCGCTTTCATGAACATATCCGTGATCGACGTTAATCGTGCCATCACGATCTAAAAAAATTGCGGGAACAAGCTGGGCCACAGATATTCACTCCTTATGGCGTTAGATACCGCTCAGTATCGCACGATTTACATGAAAGGGTGAGTCTCTAGCGCACTCGACACCTGTTGACTTAGACGTCTAGACGCCTTAACATCCAGTTTAATACTTTGGGCTTTCCCAAAGTTTGCTTTTTATCTGCCACGGGCAACACCAAAAGTAAAAATATAAAAATGATTAAACTGACAAATATCACCAAGGTTTTTCAGCAGGGCCAGCGCCAAATTAAAGCGCTGTCAGACGTGTCATTACACGTCCCTGCCGGGCAAATTTATGGCGTCATCGGTTCTTCCGGTGCCGGTAAAAGTACACTGATTCGTTGCGTAAACCTGCTCGAACGCCCGACCAGCGGTACCGTTTTGGTTGGCGATCAGGACATGACAGCGCTTTCCGAAAGCGCACTGACTAAAGCGCGCCGTCAGATCGGCATGATCTTTCAGCACTTTAACCTACTCTCATCGCGTACTGTTGCAGGGAACATCGCTCTGCCGCTGGAGTTAGATAACACGCCGCGCAGCGAAATCACGCGTCGCGTCAGCGAACTATTAGATCTGGTCGGGCTTAGCGATAAACGAGATGCCTATCCCGCGAATCTGTCTGGCGGGCAGAAACAGCGCGTGGCGATTGCCCGTGCATTAGCGAGCAACCCAAAAGTCCTGCTGTGTGATGAAGCCACCAGCGCACTTGATCCTGCAACCACGCGCTCTATTCTGGAACTGCTGAAAGACATTAACCGCCGTTTGGGGCTGACAATTCTTCTGATCACTCACGAAATGGACGTCGTAAAGCGTATTTGCGATCAGGTGGCCGTGATTAGCGATGGCCAGTTGATTGAGCAAGGCACCGTTGGCGAAGTGTTCTCTCACCCGAAAACACCTCTCGCGCAGCAGTTCATTCATTCCACGCTGCATTTAGATATTCCAGACGATTTTGCTGCACGCATGACGCCAGATCGTAAACCTGATACGCAACCGTTGCTGCGTCTTGAATTTACCGGCCAGTCCGTGGACGCACCGTTAATCTCTCAGGCCGTTCGTCGTTTTAATGTCGATATCAGTATTTTAAGTTCTCAGATGGATTATGCCGGCGGCGTTAAATTTGGTGTGATGTTAGCCGAGTTGCACGGTGATGACGCAGATGCGTTATCCGCAATCGAATTTTTCAAGAATCATCAGGTAAAAGTAGAGGTACTGGGTTATGTCTGAGGCAATGATGTGGTTAATGGGCCGAGGCATTTGGGAAACCGTCGTCATGACCTTCGTATCCGGCTTCTTTGGTTTTGTTATTGGTCTTCCCGTCGGCGTGCTTCTCTATATAACGCGTCCGGGGCAAATTTGGGAAAACGCCAAGCTGTATAACCTGCTTTCGGCACTGGTTAACATCTTCCGTTCCATACCGTTCATTATTCTCTTGGTATGGATGATTCCTTTTACCCGCGTCATCGTAGGTACGTCTATCGGTTTGCAGGCAGCATTAGTGCCATTGACCGTTGGCGCAGCACCGTTTATTGCTCGTATGGTTGAAAACGCGCTATTGGAAATCCCAACAGGGCTGATTGAAGCGTCACGCGCCATGGGTGCAACGCCAATGCAAATCATCAACAAGATCTTATTACCGGAAGCACTTCCAGGCTTGGTCAATGCGGCAACCATCACATTGATTACCTTAGTGGGCTACTCTGCAATGGGTGGCGCAGTAGGCGCAGGCGGTCTAGGACAGATTGGTTATCAGTACGGTTATATCGGATATAACGCAACCGTGATGAATACGGTATTAGTATTGTTAGTGATTTTAGTGTATCTGATCCAGTTTAGTGGCGATCGCATTGTTAAAGCGGTCAGCCGCAAATAAAGCAGTCTAATAATAAAAACGGCGCTCGCTATGGCGCGCCACACGATGTTTCAAAAACAACGTCTCAACAACAATGTCTCAAGAACAAGTCAAAAGAAGGATAAGGGTATGTCATTAAAGTTTAAGTCGATTGCTGTCGTTGGCGCACTTCTGGGTTCTCTGGCGCTGGCGGGCTGTGGTCAGGAAGAAAAAGATCCAAACCATATTAAAGTAGGCGTTATTGTCGGGGCTGAGCAGCAGGTTGCCGAAGTTGCGCAGAAAGTTGCCAAAGACAAATACGGTCTGGACGTAGAGCTGGTTACATTTAACGACTATGTACTGCCTAACGAAGCATTGAGCAAAGGCGATATTGATGCGAATGCTTTCCAGCATAAACCTTATCTGGATCAGCAAATCAAAGATCGTGGCTACAAACTGGTTCCAGTTGGTAGCACCTTCGTTTACCCAATTGCGGGCTACTCGAAGAAAATTAAATCTCTGAGCGAACTGCAAGATGGCTCTCAGGTTGCCTTACCAAACGACCCAACTAACCTTGGCCGTTCACTGTTACTGCTGCAAAAAGTGGGTCTGATTAAACTGAAAGACGGCATTGGCTTGCTACCAACCGTGTTGGACGTGACCGAGAACCCGAAAAAACTGAAGCTGGTTGAGCTGGAAGCACCACAATTGCCACGTTCACTGGACGATGCGCAAATTGCCCTGGCGGTTATCAACACCACCTATGCAAGCCAAATTGGCCTGACTCCAGCCAAAGACGGTATCTTCGTTGAAGATAAAGATTCTCCATACGTAAACCTGATCGTAGCTCGTGAAGACAATAAAGATGCAGAGAACGTGAAGAAATTCGTTCAGGCTTATCAATCTGACGAAGTTTACAACGCTGCCAATAAAATCTTTAACGGTGGTGCAGTTAAAGGCTGGTAATTGCCTCGCGCTGTTATAGTACGTAATATCTTCAAGACGGGCTAATGCCCGTCTTGTCATTTCTGCCATACCTTGATTCAATAGCACTCACTTTTATAAAAATCAGGAAACATTTATGCGTGCATTACCTTTATGCTTGCTCGCTGCCACTTTGGCTTTGTCCGGCTGTTCTTTACTGCACTCGAAATCAGAAAATACCACGCCCGTTGAACCGGCAAAAGCACAGGTAAGCACAACAAAAACCACCAAACCGACTCAGCCCAAACCGCGTCCGGTAAAAGTGTATGACAATGCCGAAGACTTGGTCGGTAAGCCTTTCCGTGATTTAGGCGAAGTAACAGGCAGTGTTTGCCAAGCAACGGAGCAAGACTCACCTCCGAATCTGGCCACGGCGCGCAAGCGTATGCAAATTAAAGCTTCAACTATGAAAGCCAATGCGGTGTTATTGCATCAATGCCAAGTCGTCACCGACGTACAAGGCTGCTACCAACAAGCGGTGTGCAAAGGCTCTGCGCTAAACGTTTCCAAGCAATGAGTCAATTTACCTTCGATACGATCGGGCTTATTCGCTCTCCTTATAAAGAGAAATTTGCTATCCCTCGACAGCCCGGACTCATTGAGGACGGCGGCGGTGAACTGGAACTCATCGCGCCTTATAACCAGCCCGAAGCGGTACGTGGTCTCGAAGAGTTTAGCCATTTGTGGATCGTTTTTGTCTTTCATCAAACGATGGAAGGTGGATGGCGTCCAACGGTTCGCCCACCTCGCCTAGGGGGAAATGCGCGTATGGGCGTTTTCGCCACGCGCTCCACGTTTCGTCCGAATCCGATTGGTATGTCGTTAGTTGAACTAAAATCTGTAGAGACCAAAGGCGGCAAAGTTATATTGAAGTTAGGTAGCCTCGACTTGGTCGACGGCACGCCGATCATCGATATCAAGCCTTACCTGCCTTTTGCTGAAAGCCAACCTCAGGCTCGCGGTGGTTTTGCTCAAGACGCACCTCTGGCAGATATGCCCGTCATTTTCTCGGATGTTGCCCAACAGCAAATCGGGCAACACCAGCAGCGCTATCCTCATCTGCAGCGATTTATCCAGCAGGTGCTGGCGCAGGATCCTCGTCCGGCCTACCGCAAGGGAGAGAGCGAAGATCGCATTTATGCCGTGCATCTGCTCGATTTTAACGTGCGTTGGCAGGTGAAAAATGGCATAACCGAAGTGATCGACCTGAATTCAGTCTAGAATTTCATGCCCTTCTCTTTTGACAACTCGCCGTCACTGGTAAACTAAGCCACTTTTCTTTATTTTGGCCGCCTTTCCCGACGGTCTGATACATATTGCGTTCTAACGGAACAATACACATGCGTACAAGCCAATATCTGCTCTCCACTCTGAAGGAGACTCCAGCCGACGCCGAAGTTATCAGTCATCAACTGATGCTACGTGCCGGTATGATCCGCAAACTGGCCTCCGGTCTTTATACCTGGATGCCTACCGGTCTGCGTGTTCTGAAAAAAGTTGAAAACATCGTCCGTGAAGAGATGAACAACGCCGGCGCAATCGAAGTGTCCATGCCCGTAGTTCAGCCTGCGGATCTGTGGCAGGAAAGCGGTCGTTGGGAGCAGTATGGTCCTGAGCTGCTGCGCTTCGTCGATCGCGGCGAACGTCCATTTGTATTGGGTCCAACCCACGAAGAAGTTATCACCGATATGGTGCGCAATGAGATCAGCTCTTATAAGCAGCTGCCGCTAAACTTCTTCCAGATTCAAACCAAATTCCGTGATGAAGTTCGCCCACGTTTTGGCGTCATGCGTTCGCGTGAATTCCTGATGAAAGATGCTTATTCTTTCCATACCTCTCAGGAATCATTGCAAGAAACCTACGACAAGATGTTTGCTGCTTATAACAAAATCTTCAGCCGTATGGATTTGGATTTCCGTCCAGTTCAAGCGGATACCGGTTCCATTGGCGGCAGCGCTTCCCACGAATTCCAAGTGCTGGCACAAAGCGGTGAAGATGATGTCATTTTCTCCAACGAATCTGACTATGCAGCAAACATCGAATTGGCCGAAGCCGTAGCACCGAAAGGTGAACGCGCTGCGCCAACGGAAGAACTGCGTATCATTGATACACCAAACGCCAAAACCATCGCTGAATTAACCGAACAGTTTAATCTGCCGGTTGAAAAGACTGTTAAAACTCTGTTGGTTCATGCCACCAAAGAGAGCGGTCATGCGTTAGTGGCTCTGCTGGTTCGTGGCGATCACGAACTGAATGAAGTGAAGGCAGAAAAGCTGGAAATGGTTGCCAGCCCACTGACGTTTGCAACCGAAGCAGAAATTCGTGCTGTCGTAAATGCGGGTCCAGGCTCTTTAGGCCCAATCAATATGACCGTACCGGTAGTGGTTGATCGCACCGTTGCCATGATGAGTGATTTTGGCGCAGGCGCTAACATTGACGGTAAACATTACTTTGGCATCAACTGGGAACGCGATCTGCCGTTGCCACAGGTTGCGGATATCCGTAACGTGGTTGCAGGCGATCCAAGCCCAGATGGCAAAGGCACGCTACTGATCAAACGCGGCATCGAAGTTGGTCATATCTTCCAGCTCGGCACTAAATACACCGAAGCCTTGAAAGCCACTGTTCAAGGTGAAGATGGCCGTAACCAGTTAATGACCATGGGCTGCTACGGAATCGGGGTAACACGCGTTGTTGCTGCCGCAATCGAACAGAATCATGACGACCGTGGCATTATCTGGCCAGACGCTATTGCACCGTTCCAAGTCGCTATTCTGCCAATGAATATGCATAAATCTTTCCGCGTGAAAGATTTGGCTGAGTCTCTGTACGATAGCCTGCGCGCGAAAGGCATCGACGTGATTATGGATGACCGCAAAGAGCGTCCAGGCGTTATGTTTGCCGATATGGAACTGATTGGTGTACCGCATACCATCGTTATCGGTGACCGTAATCTCGACAGCGATGAAATTGAATATAAGCATCGTCGCAGCGGCGATAAGCAAATGATTAAAACCGGTGAAATCGAAGATTTCTTACTGGCGCGAATCAAACGCTAAAGCCGATAGTATGAGAAGTAAAAAAGGCCGACAATAATGTCGGCCTTTTTGTAACTAGATGATTCAACGTTAAATCACTGTGCCGCAGCGGCAGCAGGAACGCTCGTTTCGGCAGTAGCCCAAGGCATAATAGGCACTGCGCTGATGGCATTCTTCGGAGAACCATCCACAACTTTATCGGAATACGTCAAATAGACTAAAGCGTTACGAGCGGGATCGTAAAAACGTACTACCTGTAATTTTTTAAACACCAATGAAGTGCGTTTACGGAAAACAACTTCTCCATCAGATTTCTTATTCTTAATCTTTTCGCTTATTGCGATTGGCCCAACCTGCTGGCAAGAGATCGCGGCATCAGCAGTATCTTCTGCTAATCCCAAACCACCTTTAATGCCGCCAGTTTTCGCTCGGCTAATATAGCAAGTCACATTTTTAATGTCTGGATCGTCAAATGCCTCAACCACAATTTTGTGGTCAGGCCCCAGAATTTTAAACACCGTATCAACGGAACCGATCTGTTCTGCATGGGCTGCAGACATCATCGCAGTCATTGTGAAACATAACCCTACAAAAAATTTGTTCACCTAGCTACCTCGGATAATTATAATCACGCCAGTTATTAATAAAACGAACGTAATTACATAGTATATAAAAGTTCTAAATCTTACAGCACGGCTCACACCTGCATAGCACTCTTTGCGCTGAAAAAACCTTAATATAAGTCTAAGGCCTAAAAAGTTGCTATTATGCCGCTTAGTTGCTGTTTACGTTCATTACTGCTTTTGAGGATGCTATATGGATCAGGCCAGTATTATTCGTGACCTGTTAAGCTGGTTGGAAGGACACTTAGACCAACCACTATCGCTCGATAACGTCGCAGCCAAAGCGGGATATTCTAAATGGCACCTGCAACGGATGTTCAAGGAAGTCACTGGTCAAGCCATTGGTGCCTATATACGCGCACGCCGTTTATCTAAGGCCGCCGTGGCACTTCGACTAACCAGTCGCCCAATTTTAGATATCGCACTGCAATACCGTTTTGACTCACAGCAGACGTTCACTCGCGCCTTTAAGAAGCAGTTTAATCAAACTCCCGCGCTTTATCGCCGCGCGGAAGATTGGCATGCTTACGGAATGTGCCCACCGATTCGTCTGGGTCTGAGCAATTTGATTCAACCTGAGTTTATAACGCTGCCTAGCATATCCTTGGTGGGTATCACGCAATGTTATACCTGCACGTTGGAGCAAATCAGCAAAGTCCGTACCGAACTGCGTAGCCAATTCTGGCACGATTTCCTTCACGATGTGAAAAACATCCCGCCGGTTCTGTATGGATTACACCACTCTCGCCCAAGTTTAGATAAAGATGACGAGCAAGAAGTGTTGTATACCACCGCGCTAGAAATTGAGCATTTGCCACCTGATGTCACGAAAGAAGTACAGTCGATAACTCTGCTCGGCGGCGAATATGCCCAGTTTTGCTATAACGGCCCAGCTGAAGGATTCCAGGAATTTATCCTGAACCTTTACGGCACCACATTACCAACGCTAAATCTGGTGCGTCGTAAAGGTTACGATATCGAGCGCTTCCATCCTCAGACGGATTCCTCGCAGCGACCACCTAAACATATCTGCTGCGAGTATCTGATTCCGACCCGTCGCGAAGAAGATTAACGCTGGATCTCATCAAGTGCAGGTCTATCCAAATGATGGATATCACCTGCACTTTCAACGACCCAACCCGGCGCCAGCCAAGGGCTTTGCTGATAATCTACCCGTGATAGTGAACAGTTGCGCAGGCGCAAACGTCGCTCGGCGTGTGGCGGTAACCCTAAAATAGTCCCTAACAACGCGCCTAAGGCAATCCCATGGCTCACCAATGCGGGCTGACTTCCCTCGGGTAAATCAAGACAGCTATTCAACGCGGCACGCATGCGCGTGGCCAGTTCAGCCATGCTTTCCCCCTCGGGGATACGCGCATCAGGCGTACCATCAACCATCTGCTTACGCCATTTCTCTTCCTCAGGGGAAAGCGAATCAAGCAAGCGCTCTTCTAATACGCCCATATGCAGTTCACGCAGGCGCGAATCGAGAATGAGCTCACATCCACAGGCATCAGCGATGGCCTGCCCAGTTTGGCGAGTCCGCCCCAGATCGCTGGCAATCACATGCGTGATCCCCATCTGGCTCAAACGGGCCGCAACCTGACGCGCTTGAAGTTCTCCTAACTCGGTCAATGGGCTGTTGGATTGTCCCTGAATCCGGCGTTCTGCGTTCCACTCGGTTTCACCGTGGCGAATAAGATATACCTGTGTCATGTACTTTTTCCGTATACTGCGAGAAATGCGCTAATAGGAAGCTGGAAATACTATGTACCATGTTGTAGCAGCAACTACCAACCCCGCAAAAATTAAGGCTATTTCTCTGGCGTTCGATGATGTTTTTGGTCCCGACCAGTATCGCATTGAAGGCATTGAAGTTGATAGTGGAGTCCCCGAACAACCCATTGGAAATCACGAAACGCGAACCGGCTCACGCCACAGAGTAATGTGCGCACGTCAAGTTTGCCCGGAAGCTGATTTTTGGGTCGGTGTTGAAGCGGGTATTGAAGAGAATATGACGTTCGCATGGATGACGATTGAGAATCATCATATGCGCGGAGAATCTCGTTCAGCAAGCCTGATGCTGCCGGAATCTGTCCTGCAAGGCATCGCAGAAGGTAAAGCCTTAGGCAGTGAAATGAAGGCGATTACTGGAACAAATGATATCGGCCGCCGCGAAGGCGCTATCGGTGTCTTTACCAACGGCGTACTGACACGCACCAGTGTTTATCACCAAGCGTTAGTTTTAGCTCTGGTCCCTTTTCATAATGAAATCTTCCAGAAGCGTGCAGAAACAAAATAGCGATGCAACTTACTAGACGCTTTAGCGATCTGACGATGGCTCCCAAACGAGCCATCGCATAGCAATTCACTTAACGTCATACTATTTATCAGTCAGTAACTGCTGTTCTAACCATTGTTTCAGATCTGCGGGCGCGGTTTTCAAACTATTCGATCCACGAGTGATGGTTGCAATGCCTGCGCCTAGCTGGCTTTTCAGCTCACGCTGGCTAATCTCGCCTTTCATCAACTCTTCGATAATTCGCACCCGCGTCGCCAATGCTGTTCTTTCGTCCGGCGTCAAAAAAAGCTGTAGCATTGGGCCTTGTAAATCTTCGGCAAACGCCTGCCGTAGCAATTCAACAAAACGTTGCCAGTCATCATTTTCTTGTGCGCTGAGCGCGGGATCATTCAGGGATCGCGTTGTCATGATTAGCTGCCATACTCTTGGTGAGAAAATACTCATTAACTAGTACGGCAGCATACCATAAACTTGGCGCAGTCAAAGATATCCAGAACAGAAATCAGTAACGGCGCTCCCATTCTGCATCGGTCAGGATTTTGGTTGGGCGCTTCATGAAGTAACGATAGTAAGCATCATAAGCCAAGACGTTCTTCACATAGCCACGGGTTTCCGAGAAAGGAATACTCTCAATAAAGGCGACTGCATCTACGCGACCGCCTGTATTTCCGAGCCACGTGGTGACGCGAGACGGCCCTGCGTTATAAGCTGCGCTAGATAAAATACGGTTACGCCCCAAACTCTGATACACATATTCCAGATAGCTGGTGCCAATCTGAATGTTGGTAATAGGATCGAGCAGCTGGCTGCTGTTGACGTAGTTGCTTAAATTAAACATTTGCGCCGTGTGCTCAGCGGTTTTAGGCATCACCTGCATCAACCCACTAGCCCCAACCGGTGACTGGGCTTTTGGATTCCAAGCACTTTCTTGGCGTGCGATAGCCATCGCATAGGACTGAGAAATTCCCTTATCTTCTGTTGCCTGGCGGAACTGCTGCGGCCACGCCATTGGGAAACGTTCTTCTAAATGATCCCATAGCTTAGCGGTGATCGTCGCCTGAACACTGAGATCGGCCCAGTTTTGCTCAAAGGCATAACGCGCTAAAGCCGCCTGATCCGATTTAGATTTACTGCTAATGAGAGAAACCCATTCGCTCCGCGCAGTATTATCCATGTTCCAATACATCAGTTCACGGATACGATCTATCGCAGGATCGTTGGTAAGCTTGGAAGATGGCTTATCCGCAACCTCAACCTGCAATGGATATGTGATACCCAGTTTTTGAGCCGCCACCATCGGATAGAATCCGCGCTGCTGAGTCAACGAACGAAGAATGCTTTCACCTTCGCTGCGTTTGCCATCCTCAATCATGACGCTCGCATTCCAGTAGCGCCATTCGTCTTTATTACGCACGTCTTGCGGCAATAAAGCCAACCATGTGCGGATTTCTTGCTTATTGCCATTGCCTAACGCTAACCGCACACGACGTTCAATCAGTGAAGCGCTGTTGCTATTTTTAATCACATTATCTCGCCACCGAATATCATCGGTGGTGGCGTCGCTGCCCATCAAGCGCCATGCAATACTGTCTTCCATGGCCTGACGTTGCTTATCGCCAATTTTTTGCAATCGCACCAAAGTTGGAAGCATCGCGCGTGCTTCATCAGCGTTCTGACGCGCCAAGCTGGAGAATGCGATTTCAGTCGCGTCGCGGGTAAAATCGGTTGGTCCCACGCTACGCGCAAATGCCTCGACATTGCGAGGATCGGCCTGAAGGCTAGCAAGTGCATCGCCCATAGTTTGATAATCAGGCGGAAGCTGCTTGGCTAGGAAACTTACCAGCCCGTTATTTCCTTTCTTCAGCGCCAAACGCATACGTTCAAGCACGGTCAGCGGCGTCTGATCGCCAGAGGCTTTCCACGCATCAAACAACTTGTCGCAGTTGGTAGGCAGTGACTGACCGCTCAGCCAAATATCACGAGCGCCATCCCATGCAATTTGCTGATGGCCCGTTGCGTATTGGGCATAATAATAATTACAGCGAGCCGCGATAGGTTTAGGAGGCTGAGGGCTAAACACCAACAATCCTGTCCAATCCTGACGACGAGAGAGCTCATTCACATAACGAGACGGCAATGATTTAGCGGGAGGCAAGGTCGGATTGCGAGCAATAAAATCTTTAATCTCAATCGTCGTAGCCTGACCAAGATCCTGAGTTAGCTGGCGGTATTCTAGATAAGGATAAAGCGGGTAATCGCGCAGCGTTGGCATCAGCTGATTCACCGTCATCATCTGATTGCTGTCCCATGCCTGCTTTACCTGTAAATAACGCTGACGCTGAGCATCCAAAGAGTCAGCAAAACTGCTCCCGGACACAGCGACTAAACATAAACCTATACCCCAAGCACGCCAATTGTCCGCCATGACCATCTCACCTTTCCTCGCTTTAAACCGATACCACTCATAGACAGCGATTTTAGCAGAGCATTCCATTAGCCCCTGCCTTTCTTCACAACTTTTACGTTTAGGTTGCCTAGCCACTAACATAAACAACCGAGAAGGGAAAACAAAGGGATAGTGAATTTTGGGCATAAAAAAACCCGCTCAAGGCGGGTTTTTCTTTTCAGTATTCTTTAACTGCTCAGGTCTATGCCGTCATCGCTATCGTAAACAATACTAAACTATAGAGATTACAGAGCTACTACGTTAGCTGCTGCTGGGCCTTTAGCGCCATTCTCGATAGTGAACTCAACGGTCTGACCTTCGTCCAGAGATTTGTAGCTATCGCTCTGGATTGCAGAGAAATGTACGAATACATCTTTGCTGCCGTCAGCTGGAGAGATGAAGCCGAAACCTTTATCAGCGTTGAACCATTTTACTAAACCAGTCATTTTGTTAGACATTAGATACTTCCTTTCAATTTTTTAAGCCACATTATTGCAGCGAACGAGGTTCGTCGTCAGAGCTAGCTTATGGGGTGCACTTAGGAGGAGACTCACGGAAGAAGAGGTATCTAAGGATAACGCTTGAACTGAGGACTGCTTTACTAAAACTGCTTTCACATAAGGTCTGTGTTCCAAACCGATGACGCTATTTACTCATGCCTTAGGTTTATAAGCAACACCTATTTTTGAATCTTCTTGAATAAACCGTAGTAATTTTGGGGAGAATCCAACGCGGACGCGGCCTACAGGAAAGAAAATTCTTAACTCAATATTTATCCGAACGATGAAATAAACATCAAATACCCTATATTTGCATAACTTAACCGACAAAATTTACGCGTTAAACACCCATGTCATGCGACGATGGCTGGGATAAAAATTGAAAACGGGCTAAACTCCGCCTTCATAAAATGCCCTGTCGCGCCAATGACAGAACGTCATTTAAATGCTTATGCCCCGCCTCTCGCCCATGAATCTGTGAGATAGAGGTAAAACCCTTATAAATCAAGGAGTATATAGCCGTGGCTCAATACGTCTATACTATGCACCGCGTCGGCAAGATTGTTCCGCCGAAGCGTCACATTTTGAAGGACATTTCCCTTAGTTTCTTCCCCGGAGCCAAAATTGGTGTTCTGGGTCTAAACGGCGCAGGTAAATCAACGCTGCTGCGCATCATGGCCGGTATTGATACCGAAATCGAAGGTGAAGCCCGCCCACAGCCGGGGATCAAAATCGGTTATCTGCCGCAGGAACCAAAACTTAATCCAGACCAAACCGTGCGTGAAGCGGTTGAAGAAGCCGTTGGTGAAGTGAAACGCGCACTGACCCGTTTGGACGAAGTGTATGCACTGTATGCCGATCCAGACGCTGACTTTGATAAGTTAGCCAAAGAACAGGGCGAGTTGGAGGCGATTATTCAGTCTCACGACGGCCATAATTTGGATAATCAGTTAGAACGTGCCGCCGATGCGCTGCGTCTGCCTGCCTGGGATGCACAGATTGCTAACCTGTCCGGTGGTGAACGTCGCCGCGTGGCAATTTGCCGTCTGCTGCTGGAAAAACCAGACATGCTGCTGCTCGACGAACCTACCAACCACTTGGACGCCGAGTCCGTGGCATGGCTGGAACGCTTCCTGCACGACTACGAAGGCACCGTGGTGGCGATTACCCATGACCGTTACTTCTTGGATAACGTTGCCGGTTGGATCCTCGAACTTGACCGTGGTGAAGGTATTCCATGGGAAGGCAACTACTCTTCTTGGCTGGAGCAGAAAGATCAGCGCTTGGCGCAGGAAGCCTCGGCTGAAGCCGCTCGTCGCAAATCTATCGAGAAAGAGCTGGAATGGGTACGTCAGGGCGCGAAAGGCCGTCAGTCTAAAGGTAAAGCGCGTTTGGCTCGCTTTGAAGAACTTAACAACGTTGAGTATCAAAAGCGTAACGAAACCAGCGAACTGTTCATTCCACCTGGACCTCGTCTGGGTGACAAAGTGCTGGAAGTTCAGAACCTGTCAAAATCTTACGGCGACCGCCTGCTGATTGAAGATCTCTCCTTTGCGCTGCCGAAAGGCGCCATCGTGGGTATCATCGGCCCGAATGGTGCGGGTAAATCTACCTTGTTCCGTATGATTTCCGGCAAAGAGCAGCCAGATTCCGGCAATATCGATCTCGGTGAAACCGTCGTGCTGGCATCAGTAGATCAGTTCCGTGACAGCATGGATGACAAAAAAACCGTTTGGGAAGAAGTCTCTAACGGCCAAGACATCATGCGCATCGGTAACTTTGAGATGCCAAGCCGCGCCTATGTAGGCCGCTTTAACTTCAAAGGCGTCGATCAAGGCAAACGCGTCGGCGAACTGTCCGGTGGTGAACGTGGTCGTCTGCACTTAGCGAAACTGCTGCAGGTTGGCGGTAACATGTTACTGCTCGATGAACCGACCAACGACCTCGACATCGAAACCCTACGCGCCTTAGAAAACGCCCTGTTGGAATTCCCAGGCTGCGCGATGGTTATTTCCCATGACCGTTGGTTCCTTGACCGTATCGCCACCCACATTCTGGATTATCAGGATGAAGGTAAAGTTGAATTCTTCGAAGGTAACTTCACCGAATACGAAGAATACAAAAAACGTACTCTGGGCGCTGAAGCATTAGAACCGCACCGTATTAAGTACAAGAAGATGACTAAATAGTTTTAGTCTCTGTGAATAAGGCTCCTATCGAGGAGTAATGCTGTTCACTTAAGCGTGATTTTAGGGGAAGTACACCGATGGGGTCGTAGCAGCTTTAGCTGCCGGAGCGCCCCGCGGTGTGTCTCTTAAACGAACGGCATTACCTATCAAAGGGAGCCTTTTTATCTCTCACCGCCTGCCAACTAATCGCGTAGCGCCTGATTGTATTGAGCAAAAGCGCGGTGATTTAATGTAACCTCAATGAATCGGTCGAGCGCCGGCGAGTTCAGCTTGCGACTTGGATAAACCAGATACAGCTCATTTCCCTCCGCTTCCCAACAGGGTAATACCCGCACCAAACGCTCTTGATCGACCAAATCCTGAGACAAAAATGCGGGCAGCAATGAGATCCCTGCGCCAGCCAATACGCACTCACGCACATACAACAAATTATCGGCGGCATGATCCATCGGCAGCTCCCAGCGATAGAATTCCCCTTTACGCTGTAACACCCACTCATGCCATGCACGGTGCGCGATACACTGGTGTTGCTCTAACTGTTTCGGATGCTCAAGCGGCGGGAAGCGCGAAAGATAAGTCGGAGAGGCCAAAAGATAGCGAGGAGAATACCCCAGACGGCGCCCCACCAACGAAGAATCCTGCGGTTTCCCTGTGCGCAGTGCGACATCAAATCCATCCTGAACCAGATCGTTCATCACGTCTGAAACGTAAACTTCCAAGCTTACGTCTGGATAACTGGCCCGAAAATCACTACACACATGTGCCAATAGCGTCACCGCAATCCCCGCGGGGGCAGTGATCCGCAGGCGTCCACTCGGATTCTCTTTCAGGCGCTGCAAGCTAAGATCCGCGCGCTCAGCGGCTTGGATCATTTCGCGACAATGCACCAAATAGCGCTCCCCTGCATAGGTAAGATTGAGTTGCCGGGTAGTGCGATTTAGCAGCCGCAGGCCAAGCTGCTGTTCTAAATTGCTGACTCGTTGGCTAACGCTGGATTTAGGTAGCCCAGCTCGCTGTGCAGCGGCCGTAAAACTTCCGCACTCCACCACCAGCGCAAACAACGCCATGTCCTGTAGTTGATTAAACATCTCGCCTCATTGTTCGTCATAAAAGAACACTGCGTTAATGATTGTCCATCTTATCATCAGAAAACAGCTCAACTACACTAACTTCATTCAACGCAGTTTCTATTTGGGAGCCCTACCATGACTATTACCGCTATCGCCGTCGATCCTTCTAACCCGAAAGAATTCACCGTTATTCACCCACAAATCTCCGCTCCAGCTGATTATGATTTGCTGGTCGATGTTAAAGCCGTCTCGATAAATCCTGTTGATACCAAGGTACGCGAGAACCTGATTAAAAATGGGTTAGAGCAACCGCGTGTATTAGGCTGGGACGCCAGCGGCGTGGTGCTAGCCGTTGGAAGCAAGGCCACTGGATTCAAGGTAGGAGATGAAGTCTGGTACGCGGGTGACATTACTCGCCCAGGCAGTAACAGCACTCAGCAGCTGATCGACTCGCGGATCGTTTCACATAAGCCACAAAGCATGAACTGGGCGCAGGCCGCAGCGATGCCATTAACCACGCTAACGGCTTGGGAAGGCTTATTCGAACGCCTGAAAGTTCAAGACGCTGATGCCGACAAAACCTTATTGATCATCGGCGGCGCAGGCGGCGTGGGCTCATTGGCAATTTCACTTGCCGCATCAAACGCCAAAGTAAAAGTGATTGCGACGGCTTCAAATGCCTCGTCGGCGCAATGGTGTCTCGATCGTGGCGCCGATCTCACCGTTGACTGGCATGACCTAAAAGGCGAGCTCGCCAAGCACGATATCAAACAGGTCGATTACATCTTCTGTTTGAATGATACCGACGGACACTGGGCCGCCATCTGCGATTTAATCGCCCCACAGGGACAAATTTGTACCATCGTAGAAAACAGCCAGCCGCTGGATCAATCTGCATTAAAAATGAAAAGTGCGGCTCTGCATTGGGAATTTATGTACACCCGCAGCATGTTCAATACGCCAGATATCGCTGAGCAAGGCAACATTCTTCAGCAAGTGGCTAAGCTAGTCGATGAGGAGAAGCTGCAGGGTACGCTCAGTGACACGCTGCAGGGCTTCACTATCGAAAACTTGGAAAAGGCGCATAGCAAAGTTGCCGAAGGCCGGATGCGTGGCAAGATGGTCATTGAGTTTTAGTTCATAGTTTCAGGCCCCTCCCAACGGAGAGGCCTGAATGCCCCATTAACGCTGATGTAGCTGCAAATGATTATGTTCTGGTATCACCGGATGCGCTGGTACGCTATGTTCCGGCAGGCTACGCATCATTGAGTGACCTTGATTTCCACGCTCTTGCTGCGGATGCCAATTCGGTACACCGCTGGCGTTACCGTTGAAAAGGTTCTCATGCTGCTGATTAAAGCGCGGTACTATTGGTTGCTGACCTTGTTGTTGTCGAACCTGTTGCTGCCGCTGCTGCTGTTGAAAAGCATTCTGCAACGCATTATTTGGCGAAGCATTAACATGCTGAGTATTGGGCTGGCTCACACGCTCAACATGCTGTTCCACGGCGTTTCTGGTTACGGCGGTATGCTGATTTATGGGTGCACGCATCGGCGTTGATGATTCAGTACGATTATGCAGCACAGATTCCGCATTTTGCCGACGCACCTCGGGCTGATTAGCCACCGCAT
The DNA here is from genome assembly GCF_002355555.1 of Hafnia sp. CBA7124. NCBI lineage: Bacteria > Pseudomonadati > Pseudomonadota > Gammaproteobacteria > Enterobacterales > Hafniaceae > Hafnia > Hafnia sp. CBA7124. The sequence continues at coordinate 3,768,862 of NZ_AP017469.1, forward strand.
GCCCCAATGACTCCCCACCAGTTTGACGATTAAACACCGCGGCTGCATTTTGACGTTGCAAGCCTGCGCTGTTCATATGGGCAACCCCGTTATCAAGCCCACGTACGTTAGCGCGCGGGTCGCTAGATGTCAGATTTGGGTTAGCCGATAAATGAGTCTGTCCTGATAAAACCGGCTGATTTCCCACTGGTTGATGCAGCGAGCTGAGATCAATTTTATTGGCCGAATTGCCGCCCACGCTGGCCTGAGTTGTACCAGAAATAAAGTGCTGCGACGTCGCCGGATCGTGATACGGCACGCTGGCGCGATAAGCCGGATTGTGCTGCCATTGAGTCGCCCCACCGATGTTCCCGCCGGTAATGTGGTTATAGTTATTCACGTTGATATTCACATGGCTGTTATTCACGTAGTTATTACCCTGATGGTAATTCCCGCCATGGCCGTCATCATGATACCCATCGTCGTGGTGATGATCGTCATCGTGGTGGTGGTGATCGTCATCATGCCAATCGAGACTGCTAAACAGAGCATAGGTGGTCGCCACTCCGATACCGAACCCGATGCCGGAAACTAAACCATTAGTAAATTGTTCCCCCGGAGGCGGCGGTAGATAAACCGGCGGATAGGCGGGCGTAGCCCACGTGCCATACACCACATTCGGGTTGTAGCTTGGGACATACACAACCTGCGGATTAGTTGGCTCAATAATGATGGTTTGTGGCTGGGACGTCACCACGGTCGTTGATTTACTGGGAATACGAGTCGTATTCGCTGGCTGAATAATCACTTTCTGCTGAGCGTTCGACGTGAGCGAGCCATTTTTCTGCGCCGTCTGACGCAATTTCTGCACGGTATTCATCACGTCATCTGGCTGAGCTAAAAAGGCATCCCCTAGGTTTTGCACCCACTCAGGGTTTTCTCCCATCAACGCTAAAAGCTGCGGCAGCGCAACCAGCGATTTCACACTAGGATCCCACGGTTGATCCGCCACCCGCTTAACCGCTGAATCTCCCTGTGCCTTTGGATTATCGCGCGACCACTGAACCGCCTGAACAACGTTAGAGGGATAGGTAGATGCCATCAGAATTTGCGCCAACACGGGATCAGGATAAAGCGCGATTGGCGCAACCAATTGATCAAGCTGCGGTTGAGTAAAGGATTTCGTTACGGCAGCCGACGTTGACGCTTCAGACTGAGTCTGTGCGGCCTGAGGCTGTTGCCACGAAATATACCCATTTTTCACTAATACTGTACCCGCGACGGCAACCGCACCGACGCCACAAAGCAGCGCAATCACTGACTGTTTAAATGACATATTCATTCTGACTCTCCAGAAATCAACATTCTGAATGCATAGTGCTGCGCTTAATCACAACGCACGCTCAAACACAGAAACTCAATTAATTAACATGGACCGTTTCAATATTATGTATGACAGCACACTGCAGAATTAGTTAGTGGGGGAGAAGTAGAGAGAATAGTGGAGAAATAAAGCAGATATTTTTGTCTATATAAAGCCGTTAATACACACAATATAAAAAAGGCTATTAAGTGTATTAAAAAAACATATTAATCAATAAGAAAACAAACGCCAAGCAGATTCAAACCACAAATAACACAGAATAAAGCCGCTTAAGCATTATAAATTTAAATATAAAAAACAAAGTCATTCAAATAAAGAATATTTCTTGTCGGAGAAACACATACTTAATAACAATAAATCACATAATAAAGTCATGTGGCTCTCAGACATTATCCCCTAAACGGGCTAAGAGCGCTCACCGCGCTCTCCCAACATCTGTTTCACCAGATCAACGCAGCGTAAAAAACGCTCGTCGTAGTCGGAGGATTCGACGCGCACAAATTCCATACTATTTTTTCGCAGCATCTGCTCAAGCAAATCCTGAAACTCACGACGTTCTGTCGAAGTTCCTAAACTACGTAAACCATCAGCCACCCACGGCGTATTGTTTTCCAATAGAATAATTAGATCAAAGCGATATTCATCGATCAACGCCTGCACAAATGGGTGTTCACGGCCTTCATATTTTTTGCAAAACGCCTGAGTGGTCACAAAGTCGGTATCAATAAAAGCCACTTTATTCGCATATTTCACTGCAAAATCAATATATTGAGCGTGACCTAAGGCAATTTTGTCATAGTCAGAATATTGGAGCGCCATCTCATCGCCGCCAAGGTGTGAGAAGACATAATCGCGACCATATTCCCAAGCGCTGGTAGTATTAAAGATATTGGCTAGCTTATTGACCAGCGTCGATTTCCCGCTGGATTCACCACCGAGGATCGCCACGGTGCGGACAAAGAAAGGTTTCACTTCGGTAGGAATATAGTCCCAATAGCGAAAAGGATCGTGGCGGATTTGCCCACCGCTGATATTCATAAACGAACGTTCAGGATCAATCAGCAAGGTTTCCATGCCAAAGAACTCGTGATACACCGGCGCATCTTGGCTATCACCCGAGTAAATCACGCTCGGAGTAATCCCGTTTTCTGCCATAAAGGCCTTCATGCCATCGCTCCACACTTTCCAGCCATGGGGATAAGGCTCAATCCCCTGTTCATCAAAGGAGTGAATACGAATATTCTTTTGATACTTGAAGGTCTGCAACAGCCAGCGAAGTCGATCGCTTACCGTTGGCTGCTGTGACATCGCGCTATTTTCAAACAGCTCACGATCGCGTGGTTCGTCATGGCACAAAATCACATGCAGCTCATCAACTTGGCTACATGCGCGTTGGATAAGATAGATATGGCCCGTGTGCAGCGGATAGAACTTCCCAAACACCACGCCGACGCTTTTAACCTTGCGCGGGAATTCAATATCGAGGAAGCGGTGAATCGCCTCAAGCTTTTGCGCACTCGGGCTTTTGATTTTCTCGTTTAGCAGTTGGCTTAGGTAGCCTTTAGTCATTCCGCTAGCGTCCGCCACCTGCTGTAACGTGCAGCCTTTTTGCTTAATGGCGGTTTTTAGATAATCAAACTGCGACATTCGCGCTTCCTCTGTTTATACCCAAAATAATTCAACTGACGGGTTTAGTTAACTAAACAAAAGTAGCACAAATGTCGCTGTAATCATCATAAATCTTGCAAGACATCCAAGGCGTCAGACAGCTTTTTCACCCCAAAAACCTGCATATTCGGCAACGGCTTTTTCGGCATATTGGCATGTGGAACGATGGCGCGTTTAAAGCCATGTTTTGCCGCCTCAGAAATACGCTCCTGACCGCTGGTCACGGGGCGAACTTCTCCCGCCAGCCCCACTTCACCAAAGACCACTAAATCCTGTGGCAACGGACGATCGCGCAGGCTAGAGACTAAAGACATTAGCAGTGCGAGGTCTGCGCCGGTTTCCGTCACCTTCACGCCACCGACCACGTTCACGAAAACGTCCTGATCCGCCATCTGCAAGCCACCATGACGATGTAATACCGCCAGCAAAATCGCTAAACGGTTTTGCTCTAGCCCCACCGCAACGCGGCGCGGGTTTGACATCATCGAGGTATCCACCAGCGCCTGAATCTCCACCAACAGCGGGCGCGTACCTTCCCATACCACCATCACAGAGCTTCCGGAGGTAATTTCTTCGCCACGGCTCAAGAAGATAGCCGAAGGGTTACTCACTTCACGCAGCCCCTGCTCTGTCATGGCAAATACGCCCAGTTCGTTCACGGCGCCAAAACGGTTTTTATGACTACGTAGGGTGCGAAAACGAGAATCCGCGTCCCCATCTAACAGCACGGAGCAGTCGATACAGTGTTCCAGCACTTTCGGCCCCGCCAGCGAGCCGTCTTTGGTTACATGGCCGACCATCACGATAGCCACGCCGCGCGTTTTAGCAAAACGGGTCAAATACGCCGCCGTTTCACGCACTTGCGCCACGCTGCCCGGCGACGATTGAATGTCTGCCATGTGCATCACCTGAATGGAGTCGATAACCATCAGCTTCGGCTGCTCTTGTTCCGCGATCAGGCAAATTTGCTCAATGCTGGTTTCTGACAGCATATTCAAGCCCTCAGTGGGCAGGCCCAAACGGTGCGCTCGCATCGCGACCTGCTGCAACGACTCTTCCCCGGTGACATATAGCGTTTTCATTTGCTGAGATAATTTACACAGGGTTTGCAGCAGCAACGTACTTTTCCCCGCGCCGGGGTTACCGCCGATCAGAATCGCACTGCCCGGCACCACGCCGCCGCCTAATACGCGGTCAAACTCAGCAAATCCGGTTGAAAAGCGGGGCAACGCCTCAAGGCTGATATCCGAGAGTTTTTGCACCTTGCTAACGCCGGCATCACCCGCATAGCCAGACAACCGTTCCGCGCGCGCCACCGCAGGCGAAGCCGCCAAACGTACTTCAGTAATGCTATTCCACGCCTGACAGGCGCTGCACTGCCCCTGCCAACGTGGGTAATCAGCACCACATTCGTTGCAGACAAAGGCTCGTTTAATTGCTTTCGCCACGGAGACTCCTAGAACGGTTTTAGTCACAAATAGATAGGGGGAATTCTAACAGGAGATGGGAGAATATTACTGTTTTTTTATACAGACTTTGCAGCGATGGCTCCGCTCTTTAAATAAGAAAGAGAGAGGAGAAGATACACCGTGCGTTTCTCCCCCTGATAGGGGGAGGCTGAAAGGGCGGAAAATTACCGCTCCTCGTGCTTCAAACTCGCACTCAGCACGCACAGCACGCCCATCAAATCAGCATGACGTATAGCCACCGAGGCCTGAGCATAGACTTTCGGCTTCGCATGAAACGCCACACCTAATCCTGCCGCCTGAATCATTTTTAAATCGTTGGCACCATCGCCAATCGCAACGGTTTGCGACAGCGGGATCTCCAATTTCTCGGCGAGTTTTATCAGTGTCTCGGCTTTGTACTGAGCGTCCACAATCGGGCCGATCACTTTGCCGGTAAGTTTACCATCCTTAACTTCCAGATGATTAGACACCGCATCCACCAAATCAAAACGATCGCGCAGGTGATCGGCAAAATAGGTAAAACCACCGGAGGCAATGGCCACATGCCAATCTAACGATTGAAGTTTACGCACTAAACTCGTCAAACCAGGCATTAGCGGCAGCGAAGAGCGCACCGTTTCTAGCACCGAAACATCGGTATCTTTAAGCTTACCGACACGCTCACGCAGGCTGGCTTTAAAGTCTAATTCGCCGCGCATCGCACGTTCGGTGACTTCAGAAACCTCTTCGCCCACACCGGCCAGCTTCGCAATTTCATCAATGCATTCAATTTGAATCGCGGTGGAGTCCATATCCATCACCAACAAACCGGGCGTACGAAGATGCGGAATTTTACCTAGCGTAGCAATATCCAGCCCTTGCTCATCGGCCAGCTTTTTCGCCCGCGACGGCAGGTTCCCCGCTAAACGGATCACCTGATAATCTTCAATACACCATGCCGTCACCACCACCATGGCTGCACCAAGGCGGCGCTGGAAGGCGCATAGCGCGGTCTTATCCAGATTGCGTCCATACAGAAGCCATCCGGTGTGACCTGCGCGATAATCTAACGGCATGACTTCGTCGCCGCTGAGAGAAAGGGGTAAACCCGGCCAGCGATAAATTTCTGCTGGCAAATCGCAATAAGTCAGACTGTTTGGCATAACAACAACTCCTTGGAAGACTTCATTTGCCACCACAAAACCGAGCATCAAGCTATCCTATCGGTAAGGCTTCTGGCAACATAAAGTGATAAACGTCTTATAGGGCTAGCTATGGTTAAGGCTAAAATTAAATTCAGGCTACACCGCACCGCTATTGTGCTGATTTGTTTGGCCTTATTGGTGCTTTTGATGCAGGGAGCATCCTATTTCAGTTTGAGCCACCAAATGGCGCGTTCTGAGCAGGTTGAAGAACTGGCACAAACGCTGGCCGAACAGGTTTCCGATCGCCTCATCCCGTTGATGAATACCGGCAATGACGATCCCGACGGCGACAAAATTACTCAGATTCTGAATCGACTGACAGAGCATAGTCGTATTTTAGACGCCAGTGTGTATGACGTTGATGGCACCATGATTGCTCGTTCCGGCGAGAAAGTGGCCGTTCGTGACAGATTGGCGCTGGATGGAAAGCGCGCTGGCAGCTATTTCAATCACCAAATCGTGCAAATGATTAAAGCTAAAGATGGCCCAATTGGCTTTCTGCGCTTAACGCTGGATACGCATGTGTTAGCCACGGAATCTCAGCAGGTGGATAACACCACGAACCTGCTGCGTCTGATGATGTTACTGTCGCTGGCGATTGGCATTATTTTGGCACGCTCACTGCTACAAACGCGTCGTTCACGTTGGCAACAATCAACTTATTTACTGACGGCAAATACGCCGGTGGAAGAAGATCCTGACGATCAAAACGATGATGATTCTACCACCGAACGCCCTGACACATTGGAAAAAGACCCGAAGAAATCGTAATTAAGTCTCTGAATGCAAAAAGCCCCGCCAAGCATATGCTTCGCGGGGCTTTTTAACGAATGAGGGAGTTGACCGGTAAGCCGGGTTCTGTCGTGGACAGTCATTCGTCTAGGCCAGCAATCGCTCACTGGCTCAAGCAGCCTACCCGGGTTCAGTACGGGCCGTACCATGTGAACCCCTATTTGGCCTTGCTCCGGGTGGAGTTTACCATGCCACGGACTGTTGCCAGCCGCGCGGTGCGCTCTTACCGCACCCTTTCACCCTTACCTGATCCCACTTGCGTGGGCCATCGGCGGTTTGCTCTCTGTTGCACTTGTCGTAGGCTTGCGCCTCCCAGGCGTTACCTGGCACCCTGCCCTATGGAGCCCGGACTTTCCTCCCCTCCATCTGTCTCCCCGAAGGGGACGGCAATGAAGCGGCGACTGTCTAGTCAACTCCGCGGCGGATAATAGGGCATTACGCCCTATTTGTCACCCTCTGCATTCTCAAGCGCGTATTTATACAGCGCATTCTTCTTCACACCGTGAATTTCGGCGGCTAAAGCGGCGGCTTTTTTCAACGGCAGCTCTTTTTGCAGCAGTGCTAATGTACGCAGCGCATCGGCTGGTAATGCATCTTCATCGGCTTTATGGCCTTCGACGATCAGCACCATTTCACCGCGGCGACGCATATCATCTTCCAATACCCAGTCGAGTAACTCACCGACTGGCGCACCGTGAATGTTTTCCCACGTTTTGGTCAGCTCACGCGCTAACACCACGTAGCGGTCGCGCCCCATGACTTCAACCATATCTTTCAGGCTATCAATCAAGCGATGCGTTGATTCATAAAAAATTAGCGTGCGAGGTTCTTCTAACAAAGCCTGAAGCGTGTCTTTGCGTGATTTTGTTTTCGCAGGCAGAAAGCCTTCATAGCAGAAGCGGTCGGACGCAATGCCAGACGCGCACAACGCGGTAATTGCGGCACAGGCGCCCGGCAGCGGAACCACGCGAATACCCACTTCCCGACAGCGGCGAACTAGGTGATAGCCCGGATCGTTAATCAGCGGCGTGCCCGCATCAGAAACCAACGCAATGCTCTGACCTTCTTGAAGTTTTGCAATAAGCTGGTCTGCTTTTTGTTGTTCGTTATGGTCGTGCAAAGCGAATAGTCGAGCATTAATAGCAAAATGCTGTAGCAGTAGGCCAGTGTGTCGCGTATCTTCTGCTGCTATCAAATCGACCGCTTGCAAAGTATCCAACGCTCGCTGGGTAATATCACCGCGATTCCCGATTGGCGTAGGAACGACATACAGCGTTGCAGCAGAAATTACAGCTTGATCGTCTTGATTCATTGTTTCATCCGGTTTACCGATTTAATATTGAGCATCTTTGAAAAAACTGCACTGGATACAGTATGCTTTCCTCACTCATTGTCCGCACCAAGTCCGGACGCATTATCCCCGTAGTTCTCGCCGCTATGTTAATGGCTGCGTGCTCGGGACAAGCTCCACAGACGCCTGCGGCAAATATTCAGGCTGAAGCATCGGCTTCATCCGAATACTATCTGCAACAAATGCAGCAGAGCAGCGATGATAACAAGGCTGACTGGCAATTACTCGCCATTCGTTCCCTGATCCGCGAAGGAAAGCTCCCACAAGCGGCGGAATTGCTGGGCAAACTACCGCAAGAGCTAACTGATGTCCAACGTCAGGAACAGCAGTTAGTTAGCGCTGAGCTCAGCATCGCGCAAAAAAACATGCCTAACGCTTCGGCGATTTTAGCCAAGTTAAACGTCGACTCGCTTTCAAATAGCCAGAAAGCCCGCTACTACCAAGCGGTTATCGACGCCAGCCAAGGCAAAGCCTCACTGCCGGTTATTCGCGCCTATATTGCTCAAGAACCTTTGCTCAATGACAAACAGCGTCTGCAAAATATCAATGGCACTTGGGCTGCATTAACTCAGCTAACGCAGGCCGATCTGAATAGTCTGGTGATTAACGCCGACGAAAATATTCTGCAAGGCTGGCTGGATTTGCTGCGCCTGTATCAAGACAACAAACAAGATCCAAGCCTGCTGAAAGCCGCGATCAAAGATTGGCAAACTCGCTATCCAAACAATCCGGCCTCCAAAGTCTTACCAACCGCGCTGGATAACGTGCTGAATTTCAAACAGGCATCAACCTCAAGCGTTGCCCTGTTGTTACCGCTAAACGGTCAGGCACAGGTTTTCGCTAACGCGATCCAAGCAGGTTTTAACGCCGCTAAAAATGGCGTTATCACCCAAAGTGCGCCAAGTCAGCCACAGCCAGCGGCGGCTCCAGACGATGCCAACGCAGCCCAGCCAACCAGCACCGATCCTAATGCTAACGGCGCAGTTAGCACCAGTGGAGCCGCATCCGTTGCAGAAGCTGCACCAGCAGCCGCGCAAACCGACGCTGACGGCATGCCTGTTGCCCCTATCGTGCCGCCGTCTGCCAGCAATGCGCAGATTAAAGTGTATGACACCAGCTCTCAGCCACTACCCGCCCTGCTCGCTCAGGCTAAGCAAGACGGTGCGACGTTAGTCGTTGGCCCACTGCTGAAAGAAAACGTGGATCAGCTCTCCGCTGGCAGCACTCCGTTAAATGTACTGGCGCTGAATCAGCCAGAACAGGTGCAAAACAATCCCAATATCTGCTACTTCGCGCTGTCTCCTGAAAATGAAGCACGCGACGCGGCTAAACATATTTGGGAGCAAGGCAAACGTACTCCGCTCATTTTGACCCCACGTGGCTCATTAGGCGATCGCGTAGCGAAAGCCTTTGCGCAGGAATGGCAGCAACTGGGTGGTTCAACCGTGTTACAACAAGGCTTTGGCTCAACGGGTGAACTGCGTCAGTCAATTAACGGCGGCACAGGCATTCGCATGACTGGGCAGCCCGTGATGGTGGCCTCAGCCTCACAGCCTCAATCCGTGACCATCGCGGGTTTAACTATCCCTGCGCCTCCGGCTGATGCGGGTGCCGTTTCTACCTCCAGCGGTAAAGTCGATGCGGTATACATTATCGCCACGCCTGCAGAACTAACGCTAATTAAGCCGATGATTGATCTGGCTAACGGTTCGCATAGCGGATTAGGCCTGTACGCGAGCTCACGTAGCTACCAAGCGGGTTCTGGCCCTGATTTCCGTTTAGAAATGGACGGATTGCAGTTCAGCGATATTCCATTGCTGGCTGGAAGTAACCCAGCGCTGTTGCAGCAAGCCGCAGCTCAGTTCAAAAATGACTACTCTCTGGTTCGTCTGTATGCCATGGGGGCCGATGCTTGGGTGCTGGCAAATCACTTCTCGCAGATGCGCCAGATTGGTGGTTTCCAATTGAATGGCTCCACCGGTGTTCTCAGTGCAGACAGCAACTGCGTCATCAACAGGAAGTTGCCATGGCTCCAGTACCGTGCAGGAAGCATAGTGCCGATGCAATAAGTAGGAAAAAAGTAGACCGACGCCAAATTGGTGCGCAGTATGAAATGATTGCGCGCCAATATCTTGAACGTGCCGGGCTTCATTTTTACGCCGCTAACGTCACGCTACGTGGCGGCGAGTTAGATCTTATTATGCGCGATGGCGAAACGTGGGTTTTCGTTGAAGTTCGTTATCGTCGCACCTCTCTTTATGGCGACGCGGCTGCGTCAGTCAGTTACACCAAGCAACGCCGGTTGTTGCACAGCGCAGCAATCTGGTTGACGGAACGCGGTGGCAGCTTCGACACCACGGATTGTCGCTTTGATGTTTTGGCAATCACCGGTAGCCAGTTACAATGGTTGCCAAACGCATTTGCAGCGGCCGAATAATTTCGCCCGCCGCGCCTTGAACCAATGGACAATTTTACCGTGCTGGAAAGAATCAAAGGCTGTTTTACAGAAAGTATTCAAACTCAGATTGCTGCGGCTGAAGCCTTGCCTGACGCTATTTCGCGTGCAGCAATGACGCTGGTACAGTCATTACTGAACGGCAATAAAATACTCTGCTGTGGTAACGGCACCTCTGCCGCAAACGCCCAGCATTTTGCCGCCAGCATGATCAACCGTTACGAAACCGAGCGTCCAAGTTTACCGGCGATTGCACTAAATGCCGATAACGTGGTCTTAACTGCCATAGGCAACGATCGCCTGCATGATGAAATGTATGCCAAACAGGTTCGTGCACTCGGCCATGCAGGTGATGTGTTACTGGCAATTTCAACGCGCGGGAATAGCCGCGATATCGTGAAAGCCGTAGAAGCCGCGGTAACCCGCGATATGACGATTGTGGCACTGACAGGCTATGACGGCGGCGAACTGGCCGGTTTACTTGGTCAGCAGGATGTGGAAATCCGCATCCCTTCACACCGCAGCGCACGCATACAAGAAATGCATATGCTTACGGTTAACTGCCTTTGTGACTTAATTGATAATACGTTGTTCCCCCATCAGGATGATTGAAGGAGTCTCGATGACTAAGCGTTCCCCGTTCACCCGCTGTTTTCCTATCGCATTTGTTGTAGTGAGTGCGCTATTGCTCCAGGGATGTATCGCCGCTGCCGTTGTTGGCAGTGCTGCCGTGGCCACGAAAACCGCCACCGATCCCCGCAGCGTAGGGACACAGGTTGATGATGGTACGCTCGAAGCTCGCGTATCAAATGCGCTAGGCAAAGATGCACAGCTGAAGAAAGAAGCGCGTATTGTTGCTACCGCCTATCAAGGCACCGTTCTCTTAACCGGTCAGGCACCAACGGCAGATCTCGGCGCTCGCGCCAAACAGATAGCCATGGGCGTTGACGGTACAACATCGGTCTACAACGAAATTCGTACCGGCAAACCGGTGAGCTTGGGGACAGCCTCAAGCGATACATGGATCACGACGAAGGTTCGCTCTCAGCTGTTAACCAGCGATGCGGTTAAATCCTCTAACGTCAAAGTAACGACGGAAAATGGTGAAGTGTTCCTGCTGGGCTTGGTCACGCAGGAAGAAGGCCAAGCAGCGGCGAAAATCGCCAGTCAGGTTAGCGGCGTTAAACATGTTACGACGGCATTTACCGTTTTGAAGTAACACCCAAAAGGCCATAATAAAAAACCCCGTTGATACGGGGTTTTTTATTTATTGATTCTGTTAACTCAAGCCTAATACAGCTTATTCTGTTTCAGATAACCTTCACCACCAAGCTGTCTCATTTGGCGTAAAATCCACTGCTGGCGTCGTAAAACATAGCCTGAAGGTGCCTTGGCACTAAACCGATGCGGATTAGGCAATACGGCGGCTAAAAGAGCGGCTTCAGATGCAGTAAGGCGACTGGCCGGTTTATGGAAATAGCGTCTGGCAGCTTCTTCAACGCCAAACACGCCGGGGCCAAACTCCACAATATTCAAATAGACAGTTAATATGCGGCGTTTAGTCCACGCCACTTCGGTGCCCAGCGTCAACCCAGCCTCTAATCCTTTACGCACCCAACTGCGGCCATCCCATAAAAACAGATTCTTAGACGTTTGCTGAGAAATCGTTGATGCGCCGCGCACGGGCTTATCCCCTTTGTCGCCGCCATCGATGACAGATTCAATCGCGCCGAGATCAAAGCCCCAATGTTGAGGAAACTTTTGATCTTCAGCCGCAATCACGGCTAACGCCATATAGGGAGAAATTTCATCCATCGGCACCCAGTCTTGATGGGCAACGTAGCCGAAATCGCCGCTAAGCCAAGCGCCCAACTGGCGCTCAACCATCACCGCGGAAAATGGAACTGGCAAAAAAGCAAAGATAACAATCCCCGCAGCCCACACACCAACCACGGCGAGAACTGCTCTGACCGCCCAAAAGCGCAGTCGCATCAACAAGCCATTTCCCTGCCCGTGCCGCCTCTTCATTCAGTCAGTTCCAGTACCCGCGCAACCAGTTTATCAATCCCTGCTGCCGCTTCGCTGATAGAGTTTGCGAGCATATAGGCAGGTGTTGTGACAACTTTCTGCTCTAAATCAACCACGATGTCATCCACCGGGCAAACAACGTGTTCACCACCCATCTTATCGATGGCCTCAGCGGTATCAGGATCGTTGCCAATCGTTAAACGCGTATGCACGCCTAACAATTTAGGCAGCATGGTTGGTGCAATGCACATAAAGCCCAGCGGTTTACCCGCCTGATGCAGCTGCTGGACCAACCGTTGCAGATCGGCATCAACGGAACATTCAGCGCCCTGCACGGCAAACGTACTCAGATTTTTAGCCGCGCCGAAACCACCGGGAACGATCAACGCGTCGAGTTCTTCTGCGTTAGCTTGGGAAAGCGGTTTGATATCACCTCGTGCGATACGCGCAGATTCCACTAACACATTGCGACTTTCGTGGCTCTCATCACCGGTCAGATGATTAATCACGTGCATTTGAGGCTTATCCGGAGCAAAAAAGTGAACCTGAGCGCCTGCGCGATCCAAGGCTAGCAGAGTTAAAACCGACTCATGAATTTCAGCACCATCAAAAACACCACAGCCACTCAAAACCACACCGACTTTTTTCATTTCTTTCTCCAAAAAATGGTGACTCAGCATACTTATTCAACACTTAACAAAGTTAAAGGTATGCATGCTAAGCATTAGAAACATTTAACAGTTTGCTTTTTCTCAATGCAAAGGAACATTTTTACTGGAATTTTCCTAGTAACTATCTAGAGTTAAGTCAATCCTTAAAACGTTTGTATTAGGAAACACTAGGCTGCATCACACATTTTAATGAATCAACTAACACGCAGTAAAACATGTTGGTATGTTGGTTCGGCTTCGCGTAAAACTCATAAGTTATGTTTACGCAATTGCTTCAAGGCAATACCTTTAGAAAAACTTAAGCGTAGACACCCTGTTTCCCTGGTGTTGGCGCAGTCGTTGCGCACCCCAGCCTAGGCTGGGGTCATTTTTTCTATTTCTTGGTCGCTTTATCCGCCCAATCTCTCAACACTTTCACGTCATGACGCCATTCATGTTTGAGCTCATCAACCCACTCCTGAACGTTGTCCCACCATGCAGGCAATGATGACGTTTGGATCTGCTGAGCAACCTGCTGTAAATGGCGTAAACCGACCGACCCCGCAGCGCCTTTGATCTTGTGACCTTCCTCAGTAATGCCTTTCTCATCGCGAGCGGTCATATTGGACTCAAGAACCGCCAAATAGCCTGGCATCATTTTTTCAAACATCTCAACGCTTTGATAGATGAGTTGCGGCCCGACTAAATCAATGTACTGTTGCAGCATGTCAGTATCTAAAAGGTCTTCGGTATTGTGAGTCACTTTTTTACTCTCCACCTTTTTCTCCTTAGCCTTCGGCGCTTCATCCCAGAACTTCTTGATCATGGCGGTTAGAGCCGGAACCGATAGCGGTTTGCTCAAGACATCATCCATGCCAGCATCAAGATATTCTTTCTTGTCTTTCAGCACGTTAGCAGTTAACGCCACCAGCGGTGGCAAATCATCATAGTGCTCACATAAATTGCGAGCGATATCCAACCCCGTCATATCTGGCAACTGAATATCAAGCAGCACCAGATCGTATTCACCCGGCGTAAACATATCCAACGCCTGTTGTCCCGTCATCGCAACATCAACGCTATTGCCTAGTTTTTCCAGCACGGAACGCGCCACGATAACGTTTAATTCAATGTCTTCCACCAACAGCACATGCAGCGCTGGCAGCGGTAACTCAGCATCTTCCGGCTGTGGTGATAGCGCCTCCTCCACCACAGGTGCATCAATCGAGAGCGTGAAGCATGACCCTTCCCCCGGCGTGCTGCGAACCACGATATCGCCGCCCATGTTTTGCGCTAAACGCTTGGAAACCGCAAGACCAATACCGGTGCCCGTTGCGGGTTTACCACCATTCTGATCTTTCACCTGATAGTACATGGCAAAGATTTTATCTTGTTCATCCTGCGGAATACCGATGCCGCTGTCCTTCACTTCAAAGAACAATTTCCCATCGTTTTCACGCCACACTTTCACGTTTACGCCGCCTTTCTGGGTAAACTTGACCGCGTTACCGATCAGATTCCACAGGATTTGGCGCAGCCGTGTGCCGTCTGCCAAAATTTTATGCGGTAAATTAGGCTGTGGCTCTAAAGTGAAGTCCAGTTTTTTCGGCTGCACCAGCAGCCCAGAGAGGTTCTCTAAGTCCGTCAGGAAGCCGGTGAAATCTATCGGTTGGTTATCAAGCTGAACCTTACGTCGTTCCAGCTTATCCATTTCGATAATGTCGTTGAAAATATTGCCGAGGGTAATGGCGCTCACATGAATAGTTTTAAGGTAGTTAAGCTGCTCTTGGTTCAGCTCGGTATCGAGCAAAATGCGGCTCAGTCCCACGATACCGTTCAGCGGGGTACGTAGCTCATGGCTGATGGTGGAGATAAAGGTAGTTTTGTCACGGCTGGCGTTTTCTAACGCATCCTGATAACGCTTACGCTCGGTGATATCTCGGCCAAAGCCCATTAAGCCATGGCGCTTGCCGACGCGATCATAAAACGGCACTTTGCGCAGCTCAAAGCAGGCTTTGCGTCCATCAGGATAAACGAGCCATTGCTCATAGGTCAGCGAGACGTTATGGCGGAAAACTTTCTCATCGGTCTCAATCACTTTCTTGGCGATATCTTCATCGTAAACATCACCCGGCTGTAAGCCAATCAGCTGTTTTTCACTCTTGCCTGTCAACAGTTCCATGGCGCGGTTACAGCCGGAAAACTCTTCATTTTCATTACGGTAGTAAACCAGATCGGGCGAAGCATCCAAGAAAGAGCGTAGCAGCGCCGACTGCTGTTCTAGTTCGATTTGCGCTTGTTCACGCTGATCGATTTCATGCTGCAAAGTATCGAGCACCTGCAAACGCGCTTCTTCAGCTTTAACGCGCTCGGCGATTTCCTGATTCAGTTGAACGATATTATTTTTTAGCTGCTGATTAAGCTCAAGATCGCGATAGCGCATCTCTTCCAGCTTATTCACTAATTTAGACAGGCGTTGGCGTGACTCTTCCAACTGTTCCACGACAACGGAAAGAAAATACACGGCCCATGGCGTGATCAGCAAACCAAAGAATACCGAGCGGACAACGTCGATACTCTCAACTTGCCCGCGCAAAAGCATCGTGACGGCCATCTGCACCACGATAGCTAATATAACCAGCACCGAAGCCAACAGGATGGAAAAGCGCACCAGCCCCAGTTTTACCATTAAATCGACGTAGTACTGGGCTAATACCCGAATTTGCTTCATGTGCAACTCCCTTGGATTACGGTCTTTTAAATCATACCGTAAAACGATTGTTAAGGGAGATTGGAGTTAAAGGAGTATGGATTACTTAACAGCCCCCCACCCTAACCCTCCCCTTCGCAGGGGAGGGAACTGTTCGGTGATGTTTATATGAATCTCGATCGGCCCCTCCCCCTGACAAGGGGAAAGCTGGGAGGGGGGCAGTCTGATATTTATCCACCCTAACTCTCCCCTTCGCAGTGGAGGGAACTGTTCGGCGATGTTTATATGAATCTCGCTCAGCCCCTCCCCCTGACAAGGGGGAGGCTGGGAGGGGGCAGTCTGATATTTATCCACCCTAACCCTCCCCTTCGCAGTGGAGGGAACCGTTCGGTGATGTTTGTATGAATCTCGATCGGCTCCTCCCCCTAACAAGGGGGAGGCTGGGAGGGGGATGTGGCAATATTAGAGGTGAGGGAATAATAATTACAATGCTGAACCCTGCCCCCCAAACTCCAGCATATAGCGATTTAACTCCACCATTCCCGTCCAGCGATTCTCGCACCATAACGGTGCTAGCAACGTTGGCCGGCGGGCGCTGGCGGAAATGCGGTGGTAGACGATATCCATCGGCGTATGGCGGATCATTTCTCCCGCGATGTTCACATACTCTTCCAGCGGGAGTTCACGTAAGCGCCCCGCCTGCCAAGCCTTCGCCATGGTGCTGCCGGTAACGATATGCAGCGGATGCAGCTTAATTCCGTCCACACCGGTTTCAACCACACGCTCCAGCGTCTGCATACATTCATCTTTCGCTTCGCCGGGCAAACCAACAATCAGATGGCTACACACTTTCAAACCACGCTCACGCGCTGCACGCGTGGTTTTTTGATAACAGGCAAAATCATGCCCGCGATTGATGCGTTTTAGGGTTTTATCCTGTGCGCTCTGCAAGCCAAGCTCGAGCCACACCTCATAGCCTTTATCGCGGTACTCGCTCAGCAAATCCAGCACGCTATCCGGCACACAGTCTGGGCGAGTGCCCACGCAAATCCCAACCATATCTGCCTGCTGCAATGCCTCTTCATACATGTTCTTCAACGTACAGACTTCTGCATAAGTACTCGTATAGGCCTGAAAATAAGCCAAGTAACGATTCGCTCGGTTTACCTTGCGTGCCTGCGCGGCAAGCTGCTCAGCAATATTCTGGCGCTGCATTTGTTCGTCGGCAAATGAAGCGACGTTGCAAAAAGTACAGCCACCGCGCCCTAAAGTGCCGTCACGATTTGGGCAATTAAAACCGCCATGAAGGGTAAGTTTATGAATTTTTTCACCATAGCGGCGCTGAAGATCGGCACCGAACATATTCACGAGTTGCTGCAACTGCATAATCTAGGAGGTCGCCTGTACACATCACGAAAAAACTGAGGGCGCAGATCCTACCGCATACCGCGATAGCCTGCGCTGATAGAGATCAATCCCATCCCCCATCACCATCTAGAATAAAAAATCACTATTAATGATAATAAATTCAATCCATCGATAATGAAGAATTCTTATTATTTTCAAGCTGCTGACACAATGATGTTGCTGAGATGAAAAATAGTGATAACCAACGCGAAAACTTAATTTTACAATACAATTCACTATTAAAGTGAATTGCTCTAGCACGGTGCATAAATAATAGCCTTGCACTACAGTGAGTCAGCTCACATTTTTCTAGGACTAGCTTGACTTCCAGAAACAGTAAAAACACCTAATTTTCATTTTAAAATCATGTAATTGAATGAGAATCACATCTTCTAAAGTGTGAGCATCCCCACATTTGACCTACGTACTCTTTCTAGATAAGTTGAAAGACCGCTGGAAGCTAAATGTTTTTTTAACGATTTTTTCTAGACGGGCTAACGTCTCGTCATTTTTATGCAGTCATTTACGACTCCCTCGAAACACGCTGTTGAGTGCTTGCGGGCTTATCCCAAGCGAACAATAGCCGAGGCGGATGCGCGTGCCGAATGGTTATGCACTATCCCACTCGCAGTAAAGATGGTTAGTAATGCAGAGCCTGGGGAGGTTCACTGATATGTTGTACGATGCATCCCTTGAAAAGGACAACTGTGGTTTCGGTCTGATCGCCCATATAGAAGGTGAGCCAAGCCATAAAGTTGTCCGTACCGCGATCCATGCGCTCGCACGTATGCAACACCGTGGCGCGATTTTGGCAGATGGCAAAACCGGTGACGGATGCGGTCTGCTGCTGCAAAAACCCGATCGCTTCTTCCGCATGGTGGCTGAAGAGCGCGGCTGGCGTTTAGCCAAAAACTACGCCGTCGGCATGATCTTTCTCAGCCAAGACGAAAGCGAAGCCCGTGCCAGCCGCCGGATTGTTGAAGAAGAACTGCAAAATGAAACGCTGTCGGTTATCGGCTGGCGTGAAGTTCCTATCAACGAGGATGTGTTAGGCGAAATCGCCCTTTCCTCCATGCCTCGCATCGAACAGATATTTGTTAACGCGCCTGCGGGCTGGCGTCCACGCGATATGGAACGCCGTCTGTTTGTGGCTCGTCGCCGCATTGAAAAGCGTATTGAAGATAAAGATTTCTACGTTTGTAGCCTGTCTAATCTGGTGACGATCTATAAAGGGCTGTGCATGCCCGCCGACCTGCCACGCTTCTACCTCGATTTGGCTGACCTGCGTTTAGAATCGGCGATTTGTCTGTTCCACCAACGCTTCTCCACCAATACCGTTCCGCGCTGGCCACTGGCTCAGCCGTTCCGCTATCTGGCTCACAACGGTGAAATCAACACCATCACCGGCAACCGCCAATGGGCGCGCGCCAGAACCTATAAATTTAAAACGCCGCTGATCCCAGATCTTCAGGACGCTGCGCCTTTCGTCAATGAAACCGGCTCGGACTCCAGTTCGCTGGATAATATGCTCGAACTGCTGCTCAGCGGTGGGATGGATATCGTGCGCTCCATGCGCCTGCTGGTTCCACCGGCATGGCAGAACAACCCCGATATGGATGCCGATCTGCGCGCCTTTTTCGACTTCAACTCCATGCACATGGAGCCGTGGGATGGCCCTGCCGGTATCGTGATGTCCGACGGCCGCTTTGCCGCCTGCAACCTCGATCGTAACGGCCTGCGCCCTGCTCGCTATGTCATCACCAAAGATAAACTCATCACCTGCGCGTCTGAAGTGGGGATCTGGGATTATCAGCCGGATGAAGTGCTGGAAAAAGGCCGCGTTGGCCCCGGCGAGCTGATGGTGATCGACACCCGTAGCGGACGCATTCTGCATTCAGCCGAAACCGATGATGATTTAAAAAGCCGCCATCCGTACAAAGAGTGGATGGAGCGCAACGTTAAACGCCTCGTGCCGTTTGAAGATCTGCCTGACGATCAGGTCGGCAAACGTGAACTGAGCGACGATGAGCTGCTGACGTTCCAAAAACAGTTTGGCTATAGCAGTGAAGAATTAGATCAAATCCTGCGCGTGCTGGGCGAAAACGGACAAGAAGCCACCGGCTCGATGGGCGATGATACCCCGTTTGCCGTGCTCTCGAGCCGCCCGCGCATCATCTATGACTATTTCCGTCAGCAGTTTGCGCAGGTAACCAACCCGCCAATCGATCCGCTGCGTGAAGCGCATGTAATGTCGCTGTCCACCAGCATTGGCCGCGAAATGAACGTGTTCAGCGAAGCGGAAGGTCAGGCACACCGCTTGAACTTCAAATCGCCGATCCTGCTGTACTCTGACTTTACCCAGCTCACTACGCAGGATAGCGAACACTATCGCGCCGATACGCTTGATCTCACCTTCGACCCGCAGCAAACCGATTTGCAACAGGCGATTCATGCACTCTGCGAAGAGGCCGAGCAAAAAGTTCGTCACGGTGCCGTACTGCTGGTGCTATCAGACAGAAATATCAGCGCAGAACGCTTGCCAGTACCCGCACCGATGGCGGTAGGTTCTATCCAACAGCGTTTGGTCGAAAAAAATCTACGCTGCGATGCCAACATCATTGTTGAAACCGCCAGCGCACGCGACCCGCACCACTTTGCCGTTCTATTGGGCTTTGGTGCCACGGCTATCTATCCTTACTTAGCCTATGAGACGTTGGCTAAGCTGGCAGACTCCCACGCTATCGATAAAAAATATCGTGACGTAATGCTGAACTACCGCAACGGCATCAACAAAGGTCTGTACAAGATCATGTCAAAAATGGGGATCTCCACGATCGCCTCTTATCGCTGTTCTAAGCTGTTTGAAGCCGTAGGCTTACATCGTGATGTTAGCACCCTGTGCTTCCCTGGCGTGGTTAGCCGCATCGGTGGTGCCGGATTCAGCGATTTCCAGCAGGATCTGCAAAACCTGTCTAAACGCGCATGGCTGAAACGCAAGCCGTTGGATCAGGGCGGACTGCTGAAATTCGTTCATGACGGCGAATACCACATGTACAACCCTGATGTGGTGAACACGTTGCAAGCGGCGGTACAAAGCGGTGAGTACAGCGATTACCAAAAATATGCCAAGTTGGTTAACGAACGTCCGGTATCCACGCTGCGCGATCTGCTGAAAATCACACCGAAAGGTGATGCGGTTCCCGTCGAAAGCGTTGAGCCTGCCAATGAGCTATTTAAACGTTTTGATACCGCAGCCATGTCTATCGGCGCACTGAGCCCAGAAGCCCATGAAGCGCTGGCTGAAGCCATGAATGGCTTAGGCGGTTTTTCTAACTCCGGTGAAGGCGGCGAAGATCCTGCGCGTTACAAAACCAATAAAGTTTCCCGCATCAAACAGGTGGCTTCAGGCCGCTTTGGCGTCACCCCTGCTTATTTGGTCAACGCCGACGTGATTCAGATCAAAGTCGCTCAGGGTGCAAAACCGGGCGAAGGTGGTCAGTTACCGGGCGACAAAGTGACGCCGTACATCGCCAAACTGCGCTATTCGGTTCCCGGCGTGACGTTGATTTCACCACCGCCGCATCATGATATTTACTCTATCGAAGATTTGGCCCAGTTGATTTTCGACTTAAAACAGGTGAATCCAAAGGCGCTGATTTCCGTCAAACTGGTGTCTGAACCGGGCGTTGGCACTATCGCTACCGGCGTTGCCAAAGCCTATGCGGATCTCATCACCATCGCGGGCTACGACGGCGGTACGGGCGCAAGTCCGTTATCGTCGGTGAAATATGCTGGCTGTCCGTGGGAACTGGGGCTGGTTGAAACTCAACAGGCGTTAGTGGCCAACGGCCTGCGTCATAAAATTCGTTTGCAGGTCGACGGCGGGTTAAAAACCGGCGTCGATATTATCAAGGCCGCAATTTTAGGCGCAGAAAGCTTCGGCTTTGGTACAGGGCCGATGGTGGCGCTGGGCTGCAAATACCTGCGTATTTGCCATCTCAACAACTGCGCAACCGGCGTGGCAACTCAGGATGAAAAACTACGTCGCAACCACTTCCATGGTTTGCCAGAGCGCGTAGCGAACTACTTCCAGTTCATCGCCCGCGAAACCCGTGAGCTGATGGCTGAGCTGGGGGTCACTCGTTTAGTCGATCTGATTGGCCGTACCGATCTGCTGCTTGAGCTCGACGGTTTCACCGCCAAGCAAAACAAGCTGGATCTGTCCGCGCTGCTGAAAACGGCAGAGCCTAAACCGGGTAAAGCAGTGTACTGCACCGAAAGTAATCCATCGTTTGATAAGGGCTTGCTCAACAAAGAACTGCTGGCGCAGGTACAGGCTAATATCGAAGCCAAACAAAGCAAAACCGTTTTCTTTGATATCCGCAATACCGACCGCTCCGTTGGCGCATCGCTGTCTGGTGCCATTGCGGAACAACATGGCGATCAAGGACTGGCAAGCGATCCGATCAAAGCGCAGTTCACCGGCACCGCCGGTCAAAGCTTCGGTGTGTGGAACGCCGGTGGCGTAGAGCTAACGTTAACAGGCGACGCCAATGACTACGTTGGTAAAGGCATGGCGGGCGGCAAGATCGTAGTTCGTCCTCCGGTGGGCTCCGCCTTCCGTAGCCATGAGGCCAGCATTATTGGCAACACCTGCCTGTATGGCGCAACCGGTGGCAAGCTGTTTGCAGCAGGCCGCGCCGGTGAGCGTTTTGCGGTGCGAAACTCCGGTGCTATTACCGTGGTTGAAGGTATCGGCGATAACGGCTGCGAATATATGACCGGCGGGATCGTCTGCGTCATGGGCCGCACCGGTATCAACTTCGGCGCAGGCATGACCGGTGGATTCGCTTACGTGCTGGATGAAGACGGCGAATTCCGCAAACGCGTTAACCCAGAACTGGTTGAAGTGCTGAGTATGGAACAGCTGGCAATCCACGAAGAGCATCTGCGCGGTTTAATCACCGAGCATGTGCAACTGACCGGCTCGAGTCGTGGTGAAGAGATCTTGGCACACTGGCCTGAATGGGCACCAAAGTTTGCTTTGATCAAACCAAAATCCAGCGATGTAAAAGCACTGTTAGGTCACCGTAGCCGTTCCGCAGCTGAGCTGCGGGTACAGGCGCAGTAAGGGCGGAGAAGAATATGAGCCAGAACGTTTATCAATTTATTGACCTACAGCGCGTAGATCCGCCTAAGAAACCGCTCAAGATCCGTAAGATCGAGTTCGTCGAAATCTACGAACCCTTTTCTGAGACACAGGCGAAATCGCAGGCCGATCGTTGCCTATCATGCGGCAACCCGTACTGTGAGTGGAAGTGTCCAGTCCATAACTACATTCCAAACTGGCTGAAGCTGGCGAATGAAGGACGGATTATGGAAGCCGCCGATCTGGCGCACCAAACCAACAGCCTGCCTGAAGTATGCGGTCGCGTTTGTCCGCAAGATCGTTTGTGTGAAGGTTCATGCACCTTAAACGACGAGTTTGGCGCAGTGACCATCGGCAACATTGAGCGTTATATCAATGACAAAGCCTTAGCGATGGGCTGGAAGCCCGATATGTCGCACGTGCAGCCAACCGGCAAGCGCGTTGCCGTGATTGGCGCAGGTCCTGCTGGGCTGGCCTGTGCTGATGTCCTCGCTCGCAACGGCGTTCAGGCGGTGGTGTTCGATCGTCATCCAGAAATCGGTGGCCTGCTCACCTTTGGTATTCCGGCCTTCAAGCTGGAAAAAGAGGTGATGACCAAGCGTCGTGAAATCTTCAGCGGCATGGGTATCGAGTTCCGCTTGAACACGGAAGTGGGTAAAGACGTGCAGATTAGCGACTTACTCAATGAATACGATGCCGTTTTCCTGGGCGTGGGTACCTATCAATCGATGCGTGGCGGTCTGGAGAACGAAGACGCCAGCGGCGTATTCGATGCACTACCGTTCCTGATTGCGAATACCAAGCAGCTTATGGGTTACGCCGCTACGGAAGAAGAGCCTTACGTTAGCATGGAAGGCAAGCGCGTGGTCGTGCTCGGTGGCGGCGATACGGCGATGGACTGCGTGCGCACGTCTATTCGTCAAGGCGCAACACAGGTTTCCTGTGCCTACCGTCGCGATGAAGAAAACATGCCGGGCTCGAAGCGCGAAGTAAAAAATGCGCGAGAAGAAGGCGTGGAGTTCATGTTCAATCTGCAACCGTTAAGCGTTGAGCTTAACGGCGCTGGCCGCGTCTGTGGGGTGAAAATGGTGCGTACTGAACTAGGCGCACCGGATGCTGCCGGTCGCCGTGTCGCACAGCCCATCGCGGGCTCTGAGCACGTACTGGATGCGGATGCCGTAGTGATGGCATTTGGTTTCCGTCCTCACGCTATGAGCTGGCTGGCAGAACATGATGTGGTTCTGGATAAACAGGGGCGCATCGTGGCACCAGAAGGCAGCAATAACGCCTTCCAGACCAGCAATCCGAAAATCTTTGCCGGTGGCGATGCGGTTCGTGGCTCTGACTTAGTGGTCACCGCCATTGCGGAAGGCCGTAAAGCAGCTGAAGGGATCATGAGCTATTTAGAGGTGTAGAACTTCATCAGCGCATAATTTCCCATAACTAAAACGGAGCTTCGGCTCCGTTTTTTACTCTCGCAGCCCTCCGCTTTATGACACTGTTCACGTTTTAGTCACCTTTTGCTTGAAGCCGTATGGCGCCATCTCATATTGTATTTTGGAGTTTAACTTCAATAAAAATTTCAGGATGGAGCAGAATGTCACTCTTAACCGATTTAGAACAATGCGTACGCGATCAGGGCGGATTGATTGTTTCTTGCCAGCCAGTGCCCAACAGCCCAATGGATCGCCCAGAGATCGTCGCGGCCATGGCACAAGCCGCCGTATCAGCGGGCGCGGTTGCCATACGCATTGAAGGAATTGAAAATCTGAAAGCCGTGCGCCCGCATATCGCCGTACCGATCATCGGGATCGTTAAGCGCGATCTCATCGACTCACCGGTGCGCATTACCCCTTTTCTCGAAGACGTCGATACGCTGGCAGAGGCCGGAGCCGATATCATCGCCTTTGATGCCACTTTCCGTTCACGTCCGGTTGATATTGACGCGCTCATTGCACGCATCCACCAGCATGGTCTATTAGCGATGGCAGACAGCTCAACCGTAGAGGAAGGGCTCAACTGCCAGCAAAAAGGCGTTGAGTTTATTGGCACCACGCTGTCTGGCTATACCGGCCCGTTCACACCGGAAGAGCCGGATTTGGCTATGGTGTCAGAACTCAGCCATGCAGGCTGTCGGGTGATCGCCGAGGGGCGTTACAACTCCCCTGCTCTTGCCGGTAAAGCCATCGAGCACGGGGCATGGGCTGTCACCGTAGGCTCAGCCATTACGCGTATTGAGCATATCTGCCAATGGTTTAGCCACGCCGTTAAACGCTAGACGGAGCGCACGATGAACATACTCGCCATTGATATTGGTGGAACCAAACTGGCCGCAGCACTTATTGAGGCAAACCGCCAGATATCGCAACGTCTTGAAATCGCGACGCCAGCCAGTTCATCGCCACTGGCTCTGGAGGAGGCGTTAGCGCAGCTGGTAGCACCTTATCAGGGTAAGGCACAGTGTGTCGCTGTGGCCTCAACCGGCATCATTGATCAAGGCATACTCACAGCACTTAACCCCGACAATCTCGGTGGGCTCAATCAGTTTCCACTGCAGCAAATCCTACAGCGATTAACCGCACTTCCCTGCACGGTATTAAACGATGCGCAGGCCGCCGCATGGGCTGAATATCACTATCTGGCGGACCGATTTAAGCACATCACTTTTATTACGGTTTCCACCGGCGTCGGCGGCGGCGTGATTATCAACGGTCAGCTCCTCACCGGGCCGCACGCATTTGCAGGACACATCGGTCACACGCAGGCCGATCCAAACGGGCCTCGCTGCGGATGTGGTCGCACCGGCTGCGTGGAGTCTATTGCTTCAGGACGCGCCATTGCCGCTGCGGCTCAAAATGAATTGCAGGGAAAAGATGCACGGCAGATTTTTAGCGCCGCGCAAAACGGCAACCTCCAAGCCAAACGGCTGATTACCCATTCAGCTCAGGCTCTTTGCCAGTTGATCGCCAATCTTAAAGCTATTTTAGATACGGAATGCGTGGTTTTAGGCGGCAGCGTTGGTTTGGCACAGGACTATCGTCAGCAGGTCGAGGACGGCCTTGCTTTATTACCGTCGCCGTTTCATATCCCTGTGTTTGCTGCCCACTACAAACATGATGCAGGACTGATTGGCGCCGCGTTATTTGCTGCCGAACAGAACCAGAATAAATAATAAAAGGATGGCTTTATGATTTTGGGAAAAATAACCGATATTGACCAACAGGCCGATCTCCCCGCCGCACTACGGGCGATCGTCAAACAAGCATTAGCTTTAGCGCCCGAAACGCTAGAGCCCGGACGCTATGAAATCGACGGCGACGATATCTTTATCAATGTGATGGCCTTTGAAACCGCCGATGCACAAAGCAAGCGTTACGAACAACACCGCGACTATGCTGATATTCAAATCCTGCTTAGCGGGAATGAACGTATCGATTTTGGCCCCGCCGATTCAGGGCAAGAGCTCGATACTTATCATGAAGACGATGACTATCAGCTGTGCAGTAAAGTTGAACCGCGCCAAACGATTCACATGCAAGCGGGCATGTTTGCGGTGTTTCTGCCCGGCGAACCGCATAAGCCGGGGTGCATCGCAACTCAATCACAGACAATAAAAAAAGCGGTGATCAAAGTGCGGCAACGCTGTCTCACCCACTGAGATTTCCAAATAATAATAACCATGCAGTAAGACGACTGTTTCTCTTTGACCGCGTGATGTATATATACCCCCTATGTGTACATCGCGCTTTTTTTAACATCCCACACTTGCTACGCTCTATGACATCAACTCTCCGCAGCCACGATCGCCTTAATCAGGTGGAAACAGGGAAATTATGCAGCCTCAAGCCCCTCGCCTTAAACCGGGGAAAATCCTCGACACCTTAGGTGCGATGCAAAACAGCCTGACTCGTGTTGCCCAACGCATTGCGCAGTACATTCTTCGTACCCCTCATCGCGTCACGCAGCTTTCCATTGCCGAGCTTTCCCGAGAAACGCAGGCGGGAGAAGCCTCCGTGATCCGTTTATGCCGGACGCTGGGTTATAAAGGTTTTCAAGATTTCAAAATGGATTTGGCTATCGAGTTGGCCACCGCAGAACCTGAAATCAATGCACCGTTGCTCGATGCCGAAATTGGAAATATCGACGATGCTCACACCATTGGCTTAAAACTCCAAAATACGATCAACAACGTATTGTCAGAAACGCTCAACCTGTTAGACCTGCATCAGGTCAGTCAGGTGGTTGAGGTGCTGAGAAACAGCCAGTCGGTTTATATTTTTGGCGTGGGATCCTCCGGCATTACCGCCGAAGATATGAAGCATAAACTCATGCGCATTGGGCTGCGGGTTGATGCCGTGACCAATAATCATTTTATGTATATGCAGGCTACGCTGCTCAACGCTGGCGATGTTGCAATTGCCATCAGCCACTCGGGCAGTTCGCCAGAAACGGTGCATGCGCTCACGTTAGCGAAACAGGCCGGAGCTACCACCGTTGCACTAACGCATAATTTAGGCTCTCCATTGAGCGAGGTGGCAGATTTCAGCCTTATCAACGGCAATCGGCAAGGCACGTTGCAGGGGGACTCGATTGGAACCAAAACGGCACAGCTGTTCGTTTTAGATTTGCTGTACACCTTGCTGGTTCAGGCCGCACCGGAGCAAGCGAGAGAAACTAAACTGCGCACCATGAGAGCCTTGGATATAACCAAATAATCCCTCGAAAGCGCCACTGTTTTGCCTGATTTCAGATACAAAAAAGCCAGTCATATGACTGGCTTTTTACTGACTTAACAACCTAGATTCACGTTGCTATTTAACAACGCGCAATGAAGGTCGTCCGCGAGGCGGCGGCGTTGGCTCATCGCCATCGTCATCAGACTCAACGGGAACGTCTGGCAAATTGCCATCAATCACCGTCATGCTCGGCTCGCTTGTCGTTTCATCGTCTTCTACCGACATCAACGGCATTTCGTTTTCGTAAGCAGGCTCAGGCTCAAACATCGTACCAGCCCCGTTCTCACGCGAGTAAATCGCCATGACTGCGGAGATAGGCACGTAGACGTTACGAGGAACGCCACCAAAACGCGCATTGAAGCGAACGGCATCATCGCCCAGCTCAAGATTACCCACGGCACGCGGTGCAATGTTCAATACGATTTGACCATCGCGCGCAAACTCCATCGGCACCATCACGCCATGGCGGTTAACATCCACCACCAAGTGAGGCGTAAGCTGGTTATCAAGCAACCACTCATAGAAGGCACGCAGCAAGAAAGGGCGGCGTGGCGACATTTGAGACAATTCCATGATTAGCCTCGGGTATGCAGACGCATTTCACGCTCAGCTTCAGTCATAGAAGCCAAGAATGCATCACGCTCAAAGACGCGAGTCATGTAGATTTTCAGTTCTTTAGAACCCGCGCCAGACAATTCAATGCCTAGAACCGGCAAACGCCATAACAGCGGTGCCAGATAGCAGTCAACCAAGCTGAACTCGTCGCTCATGAAGAATGGCTTCTGAGTAAAGACAGGCGCGATAGCCAGCAGCTCTTCACGCAGCTGTTTGCGCGCGTTGTCAGCTTCCTGAGCAGTACCCTTTTCAATTTTGTGCAGCAGTGAATACCAGTCGTTTTCGATGCGATGCATCATCAGACGGCTTTCACCACGGGCAACTGGATAAACTGGCATCAATGGTGGATGCGGGAAACGCTCGTCCAGATATTCCATGATGATACGGGATTCATACAGAGTCAGCTCACGGTCAACCAACGTCGGTACTGTGCGGTACGGGTTGAGGTCAATCAGATCCTGCGGCAGGTTATCCATCTCAACCTGCTCAATCTCGACGCTGACACCCTTTTCGGCCAGTACGATACGTACTTGATGGCTAAAGATGTCGGTCGGGCCGGAAAACAGCGTCATTACCGAACGTTTGTTGGCAGCGACAGCCATGAAAACCTCCAAGTTTATCTAGAAAACGGTATGAATAGCCGCCATCGGGCAGCGCTATCCAGATATTTGTTGTCACTCCTGACAGCCGTATAAGCCATAAAATGAAGCATAAATAACAGGTTAGATTATTTAGTGCCTCTATTGCTCAACAATTGTACGGATAACAGGGCGCAAAAGTGGGAGATAGTTTAACAGAATTTGACGGTGTTGTGGGGAAGCGATGGTTATTTCATGGCGTAATAAGTTTACGACACGTAAATTTCCGTGTTTTTTGACTGTTTACAGATACAAAAAAGCCCGGCAAGCCGGGCTTTTACTATTAATGCTCTGCCGAAGCAGAAAAACATTAACGTTTGGAGAACTGAGGACGACGACGTGCTTTACGCAGACCGACTTTCTTACGTTCAACTTCACGAGCATCACGAGTAACGAAGCCAGCTTTACGCAGTTCGCCACGCAGGGACTCGTCGTACTCCATCAGAGCGCGGGTGATACCATGACGGATCGCACCAGCCTGACCAGAAGTACCACCACCTTTAACGGTGATGTACAGATCGAATTTCTCAACCATATCAACCAATTCCAGCGGCTGACGAACTACCATGCGGGCAGTTTCACGACCGAAGTACTGTTCCAGAGAACGTTGGTTGATTACGATTTTACCACTGCCCGGTTTGATAAACACGCGAGCGGCGGAGCTTTTGCGGCGACCAGTGCCGTAGTATTGAGTTTCAGCCATTGCCTATAATCCCGATTAAATGTCAAGAACTTGCGGTTGCTGTGCCGCGTGATTGTGCTCGTTACCAGCGTAAACTTTCAGTTTACGGTACATAGCACGACCCAGCGGGCCCTTCGGCAGCATGCCTTTAACCGCGATCTCAATGACACGCTCAGGGTGGCGAGCAATCATCTCTTCAAAGGTCGCTTGTTTGATACCACCGATGTGGCCGGTGTGATGGTAATAGATCTTGTCAGAACGCTTGTTGCCAGTTACAGCAACTTTTTCTGCGTTCAGAACGATGATGTAATCACCAGTATCAACGTGCGGAGTGTATTCCGCTTTATGCTTGCCACGCAGGCGACGAGCCAGTTCAGTAGCCAAACGGCCCAGAGTCTTGCCGTCTGCATCAACTACGTACCAGTCACGTTTTACGGTTTCTGGCTTAGCTGTAAAAGTTTTCATTAAAAGCTTACCCAATTTAAGTTACACGTTGGTGAACACCCAAACGCTTACCTGTTTAAAAAAGTAAATGTATTAGAGGCTCACACGACCATCGTCCAGCAAACCTACCCCTTCGAATAGCCAATGCCGGCACATAAAGTTTTTGGGAAAAAAAACTTCGTTGTAACGTGGGGTCGCAAGATTATAGAGAAGTAGAATCTAAAGATCGAATAATTTTTCGGGCTAAAATTGATTTTGTGATTGCATCCGGTAGACAGCGGCACCGGATGCGAGTGTTTTTTAAACAAAACGTTACGGCAAATGCTCCAAGCGCAAATAATCTTCGCTTTGCATCTCCTGTAAACGAGACAAGCAGCGCTGATATTCAAACTTCAAATGATCGCCCTGATAAATTTCGAACATCGACAGCTCCGCGCTGATGATCAGTTTTACATGACGCTCATAAAACTCATCCACTAGTGCAAGAAAGCGGCGCGCCGTATTTTCATTCAGCGTATCCATCTTCTTGACGTGATGCAAAAACACGGTGTGGTAGCGTCGCGAAAGCGCAATGTAATCAAGCTGGCTACGCGCCTCCTCGCACAGAACTGCGAACTCAACGGCTAATACGCCACCCGAGCTGCACAGCGCAGGCAGTGGCCGATGGTTGATCTCTAACACGGGGTTAATCTCCCCCACGCTGCCCGCTAATTTGGCAAACATTTCATCCATGCGCTGCCGCGTTTCGGTGGTCATCGGCGTGAAATACAGCCCTGCCTGCGTCAACGTACGCAGACGATAATCGATACCCGCATCCACATTCATTACGGTGCAATAGCGTTTAATCAGATCGATAGCGGGCAGAAAGCGGGCGCGCTGCAAGCCATTATGATAAAGGTTATCAGGAGGAATATTTGAGGTAGAAACCAGCGTAATGCCTCGGGCGAATAGGGCTTGCAACAGCGTGCCTAGCAGCATGGCATCCGTGATATCTGACACAAAAAACTCATCAAAGCACAGTACATCCGCTTCTTTTTTAAAGCCATCAGCAATGATTTCTAATGGGTTTTCTTGCCCTTGCAGCGCAACCAGCTCTTCTTGTACCCGCAGCATAAAGCGGTGGAAATGCAAACGCAGCTTCCGCTCGCTGGGAATGCTGTGGAAAAACAGATCCATTAGCCATGTTTTGCCCCGACCAACGCCGCCCCACATATACAGACCTTGCACTGGCTCCTGCGGCTTGGCGGCAGGTTTTCCCAACAGGCTCTGCAAACGCCCGCGTAATCCTCGACTCTCAGCGACGGGTGTAGACCGTTCTCTCTCGATAAGCGCTTGCTGAATGACGGTTAAAGCCTCGACGGTTTGCCGCTGCACGGCGTCGGGTTGATAGTCTCCGGCATCGAGCGCCTGCTGGTAGAGCATGGTTGGCGTCAGCACGGACGTTGTGCGATTTGGTGGCATTAGGTACAGGATCCCTACTCAATTTTTATCATTAGTTATATACCCAAAATAATTCAAATTGCATTGCGGCGGCAAGTGAGCTCATCCCGATGAGCTTACATCAGTAAGTGATTCGGATGCGCGAATGTAGCCAACAAAAATGCGGCTTGAAGTATGACGGGTATAAAGAATTTTAAAAATCTTAAACGCGACTTTTCGCGCAGCTTAGCGGCTGATTGTCGCCTGTTAACTGACTTTTGTCTTGTATCGACAATTGTTTTTGCCCGTAAATCTCTCAGCAATGCACCTTCAGGATTCCACTCAGGTAAGGTTAACGGTTATAGTGTGCTTATGTGTAGGATATGTCGTTGAATCCCTACTAAGTAAAATAGCTAACGCAAGCACATTCTATATACAGATAGGAGTCATCATGACCTGGGAGTATGCGCTTATTGGTTTAGTCGTCGGTATCGTGATTGGTGCGATAGCGATGCGTTTCGGCAACCGAAAACTCCGCCAGCAGCAGGTGCTGCAAAACGAGCTCGAAAAAAGTAAAAACGAGTTGGAGCAATATCGCCAAGAACTGGTGAGCCACTTTGCTCACAGCGCCGAGTTACTTGATAACATGGCAAGCGACTATCGCCAGCTGTATCAGCACATGGCGAAAAGCTCAAACAATCTGCTGCCAGATATGCCGCCGCAGGATAACCCTTTCCGTTACCGCTTGACCGAAGCGGACAACGATCAGGCTCCAGTTGAGTTCCCACCTCGTGATTACTCCGATGGTGCATCTGGATTACTGCGCGCCGAACGCCGCGACAAATAAGAAATATACCCAAAATAATTCACGGGTATAAGGCACTTCGGTGGCTGTTTTTTCTAACAGCCACCTCTTTTAATTACTCTTCTTAATCCCCACTTTGTTATTCTGAATAATATGGAACTTAATGCGCGCTGTTCGTTCTGAGTAGCACACCGGATTAATTTGCCCAAGACACATTGACCCTTTTGAAGACCATGAGAAAACATTCCATGATGAAGAAAAAATCTTTATTGCTCAGTGCGCTTGCTTTAAGCATGGGCTTAACAATGTTATCCGCACCGTTTGCGAATGCCGCTTTACCACCCATCGTTGCTGGACAAAGCGTACCAAGCTTAGCGCCGATGTTGGAAAAAGTGCTGCCAGCCGTGGTAAGCGTTCACGTTGAAGGGATGCAAAATGCCAAACCAACGCCGGCGGCCAAAGGTGGGGAACGTCAGTTTGAGGGCTTAGGTTCAGGTGTCATTATTGATGCAGCCAAAGGCTATGTGCTGACCAATAACCACGTTATCAGCAATGCGACTACCATCAAAGTGCAGCTCAACGATGGACGCGAATACGCCGCTAAGCTGATTGGCCGTGACGAACAATCGGATATCGCGTTAATTCAGCTCACCGATGCGAAAAACCTGACGGCGATAAAAATCGCAGACTCAGACAAACTGCGCGTGGGTGATTTTGCCGTTGCCGTGGGTAATCCATTTGGCATTGGGCAAACGGCCACCTCAGGCATTATTTCTGCATTGGGTCGCAGCGGGTTAAATCTCGAAGGTCTGGAAAACTTTATTCAAACAGATGCTGCCATCAACCGCGGTAACTCCGGTGGTGCCCTGATTAACCTCAACGGCGAGCTGATTGGCATTAACACCGCGATCTTGGCTCCGGGCGGCGGGAATATCGGTATCGGCTTTGCGATCCCAAGTAACATGGCGCAAAGCCTCAGCGCTCAACTGATCAAATACGGCGAAGTTAAACGCGGCGTTCTCGGTATTCGCGGTCGGGAAATGACGGCTGACCTCGCGCAGGCCTTCAAGCTTGACGCACAACGCGGTGCTTTCGTGAACGAAGTATTGCCAAACTCTGCCGCGGCGAAAGCGGGGATTAAAGCAGGCGACGTCATTACCGCACTGGATGGCAACCCACTCAGCAGCTTCGCCGAGCTGCGCGCCAAAATTGGCTCTGCCGCTCCGGGTACCGTGCTAAAGCTCGGTTTACTTCGCAACGGCAAGCCATTAACCGTTCCCGTTACGCTGGAAAATAGCGGTGTTACCACCACTCAAGCAGAAAACATCAGCCCTTCACTGCAAGGTGCAACGCTGAGCGATGGTGATGTGAAAGGCACACCGGGCATTAAAATTGATGACGTTGCCAAAGGCTCTGTTGCTGCACAAATGGGCATGCATAAAGGCGACCTGATCATCGGTATCAACAGCGAGCGTATTCGTGATATCGCCTCTTTGCGTAAGGCACTGGCGGCAAATCCACCGGTTATTGCGCTGCACTTATTGCGCAACGGTGAAAGCCTGTATTTGCTGATTCGCTAAATGCGGCTTCACTAAAAGAGTGATTTAAACAAAAACTGCACAAAAATCGGGCATAGGCGTGTGCCGTGCCCGATTTTCTCTGTTATTCTTCGCCTATCTTTTCTTACCCTTTCAGAAACTTCATGTTTACTAAGATATTACGCTCAGTTTTTCTGGGGCTTGTGGTAGCCATCATTTTGCTGATTGCGGTGCCATCACTGCGTCCGGTAGGGCTTTTTTCGCTATTTAAAGCAGCCTCATTCGAAGAAGCACCTATTAGCTACAATTCTGCGGTGAAACGAGCTGCACCCGCCGTCGTTAACGTTTACAACGGCAGCATGAATAATAGCGGTCAAGGCAACAATGGCTTAGCAATCAAAACTCTAGGCTCTGGCGTTATCATGGATAGCCGAGGCTACATACTCACCAATAAACATGTTGTCAGCGGCGCAGACCAAATCGTAGTCGCGCTACAAGATGGTCGCGTTTTTGAAGCTATGCTCGCCGGTTCAGACACGCTCACCGATTTGGCCGTACTGAAAATTCAGGCGACTAATCTGCCCGTTATCACCATCAACCCAAAACGCGTTCCTCACATTGGCGACGTGGTACTGGCTATCGGTAACCCCTATAACATTGGGCAAACCACAACCCAAGGGATTATCAGCGCTACCGGTCGTGTAGGGTTAAGCACCTATGGACATCAGAACTTCTTACAAACCGACGCCTCAATCAACCACGGTAACTCAGGCGGCGCATTAGTGAACACGCTGGGTGAGTTGGTGGGAATCAATACCCTATCGCTTGATAAGAGCAACGACGGCGAAACGCCTGAAGGCATTGGTTTTGCCATTCCAACCGCCCTTTCGACCAAGATCATGGCCAAGCTGATTCGCGATGGACGCGTTATTCGTGGCTTTATCGGCGTGAGCGGCAGAGAAATTGCACCGGCGCGCAATCAGCCGCAGGCGAATGCGATGGAGCGTATTCAGGGTATTATCGTGCGTGACGTGGCCGCTAACGGCCCTGCGGCTAACGCAGGGATCCAGCCGGGCGATATCGTGCTCAACGTCGATGGAAAACCTGCGGTCAGCGCAGCCGAAACCATGGATCAGGTGGCTGAAATTCGCCCTGGAACGGTAGTACCAGTAATTATTATGCGTAACGGTGAACGTATGACGCTAAGTGTGACCATCGAAGAGTTTCCAAACGTCGATTGATAACCTTACACCACAGCGAAAAAATGCCATAAAAAAACGCCATCGAAGGATGGCGTTTTTGTTTTCAAGCTTAGGCTAAATTACTCGCCTTTAACGCGCTCGATATTTGCGCCTAAGGCGCTTAACTTGTTCTCGATGCGGTCATAACCACGGTCGATGTGGTAAATACGATCGACGATAGTTGTACCTTCCGCAACGCAGCCAGCAATAACCAAACTTGCAGACGCACGCAGGTCAGTGGCCATTACCTGCGCACCAGACAGTTTTTCAACGCCGTAGCAGATCGCAGTATTACCTTCGATTTCAGCATGAGCACCCATACGGATAAGCTCAGGGATATGCATGAAGCGGTTTTCGAAGATAGTTTCGGTGATAACACCAGTACCTTCAGCCACCAGATTCAGCAAGCTGAACTGAGCCTGCATATCGGTTGGGAAACCAGGATGCGGAGCAGTACGAACGGTAACGGCTTTTGGACGCTCACCGTGCATATCTAAGGAAATCCAGTCTTCGCCAGTTTCAATATCTGCACCCGCTTCACGCAGTTTTGCCAACACGGCATCCAGCGTATCAGGACGAGTATTACGGCAGATAATCTTGCCGCGTGTAACCGCAGCGGCGATCAGGAAAGTACCGGTTTCGATGCGATCTGGCAGCACGCGATAAACACCGCCGCCCAAGCGCGCAACACCTTCGATAGTGATACGGTCTGAACCCGCGCCTGAAATTTTTGCCCCTAAGGTGTTCAGGAAGTTCGCGGTATCCACGATTTCCGGCTCACGCGCGGCGTTTTCAATAATCGTTGTGCCTTCAGCCAGCGTAGCTGCACTCATGATGGTTACGGTAGCGCCAACGCTCACCTTATCCATAACGATATGCGCGCCTTTCAAGCGACCATCAACGGAAGCTTTCACGTAGCCTTCTTCCAGTTTGATTTCTGCACCCAGCTGTTCTAAACCGGTGATGTGCAAATCAACGGGGCGAGCGCCAATCGCGCAACCACCCGGCAAGGAAACCTGACCATAGCCAAAGCGAGCAACCAGTGGGCCCAACGCCCAAATAGACGCACGCATGGTTTTCACCAGATCGTAAGGAGCACACAGCTCATTTACGTTGCTTGCATCAACGTGAACCGAACCATTACGCTCAACGCGAACACCTAACTGGCTTAACAGTTTCATCGTGGTGTCGATGTCTTTCAACTTCGGCACGTTTTGAATTTCTACAGGCTCTTCCGCCAGCAACGCGGCGAAAAGAATTGGCAGGGCTGCATTTTTTGCACCAGAAATGGTGACCTCGCCGCTTAGGCGAGTGGGCCCCTGCACACGAAATTTATCCATTATTACCGATCTCAGTTAAATATTTGAAACAACCATCACCGCGAACGGTAATAGCGAGTATTGGGATCACAACGCATTAAGCTTGCGATCGCGCTGCCATTCTTCAGGAGTGAAAGCCTTGATCGACAGTGCGTGAATTCTGTTATCTGCAATGTATTCCATCAGAGGTGCATACACCGTCTGTTGTTTTTTAACACGGCTCATACCAGCAAACTGTTCGCCGACAACAATCACCTGAAAGTGGCTGCCGTCACCGGTTACATGGGCTTCCTGCAGGGATAATGCGTTCATCAACACATCTTTAATTTCGTTGTTGTCCATGGGCGCTCAATCATTGAATAAAGAAAAAATATGAACATCGTTTTGGCATTATTGGCATAAATGCTCTTTGCAGCCAAAAGGACTAAGCCGCCCATATTAGAGTAAATATGCTCTATCTTAAACAAAGAAAAGCCCCCGATAGCATCGTTATCGAGGGCTTTAGAAATAATCCTAATTATTGCACTGGGTTAGGAGGCTAATTCAGCCCCTTCAGCGATCAGGATGTCATTGAGGTTATAGAGCGCAATCAGCGTGCGTAGACGCTCGCTCACACCGGTAATCACAATCTGGGAAGCACCGCTCGCAGGCGTGTTTTGCACGTGAACCAGCATGGCGAGGCCCGCAGAATCCACACGCGCCAACTCGCTTAAATCCAGACGTTTCTTACCTTCAAGCAACGTGTGGCGATCGTCCCAAAAACTCATGAGTGAATCTCGATCGAGAATACCAATCAGCTTGAGCGTATCTTCTTCGCTACGCCATTGCAGGACATTCGGCGTCATTATTTTTGATCCAGCGTAATCGGCTGTTGCGCAGATGAGATCAGCTGTTTGGTTAAACCATCAACGCCGTTCTGACGCAGAATAGATGCCCACTCATTTTGTTTGGTGGTGATCATGCTGACGCCTTCAGCGATCATATCAAACGCCTGCCAGTTGCCCGTTTGGCTGTTTTTACGCCACTGGAAATCCAGACGAACCGGAGGGCGCCCCTGCGGGTCAATGATAGTGACGCGAATAGGTACGATGGTCGCATCGCCCAAATCACGCTCTGGCGCAATGTTGTAGGTCTGGCCATGATACATTGCCAGAGCCTGACCATAAGCCTGTTCTAAGTATGACTGGAAAGCCTTGAAGTAAGCGTCACGCTGTGCAGGTGTCGCGCCACGGTAATACTGACCTAGCACCAGCGCGCCTGCGTATTTGACCTGCACATACGGCATCAGCTCTTCATGCACGATGGTGCGCAGATAGTTAGGATCCTGCTTGATTTTAGGCTGTTCGTTTTTAAGACGATCAAAAGTTTGCTTGGCTGCGGCATCCATCAGCTTGTAAGGGTTTGTCTGATCGACGGCAGCATTTGCCAGTGTGGGTACCAGTGGGGCTACCGCCAGCAGTGCCACCATTAACATACGTTTAAACATGAATAAATCCCCTTAAATTAATGTGCTGCCGGAGCTTCAGCAGGCGCAGATGCGTCGCCCGAAGCGCTGTCTTTCTTGTTGGCGTCATCGTTGCCGCTCTTATATAAGAACTGGCCAATCAAATCTTCCAATACCATCGCCGATT
The DNA here is from genome assembly GCF_002355555.1 of Hafnia sp. CBA7124. Taxonomy (NCBI): domain Bacteria; kingdom Pseudomonadati; phylum Pseudomonadota; class Gammaproteobacteria; order Enterobacterales; family Hafniaceae; genus Hafnia; species Hafnia sp. CBA7124. Next base: position 3,806,156 of record NZ_AP017469.1, read on the forward strand.
TGGTGTCTTGAATGGTGCCGCCATCTTTAAGGATAGACGTTCCCATTTCAGGATCTTCAAAGCCCACGTTTAATGCGAGGAATTGCTCACCCAGCAGCCCTGACGTGCGAATAGCCAATGAGCTGGTATCTGGGATCTGGTTATACTGCTCGTCGATATCCATCGCGACGCGAGGCAGATACGTTTTAGGATCTAAGGTAATATCCGCAACGCGTCCAATCACAACGCCGCCGATTTTGATTGGCGAACGTGCTTTCAAACCACCGATGTTATCGAATGTCGCATAGATACGATAGGTTGGCTCATTGCCCAGCGATTTAACGTTTGCAACCTGCAAGCACAGGAATACTACCGCACACAGCGCGATAAGCATGAATACGCCAACCCAAATTTCACTTTTTTTCGTTTGCATTGCATCAGTTCCCAAACATCAGTGCTGTCAGCACAAAATCTAATCCCAAGACCGCCAGTGACGAATGCACGACGGTGCGCGTGGTCGCGCGACTAATCCCTTCAGAAGTGGGTATCGCATCATATCCGTTGAACAAGGCAATCCACATGATTGTAATGGCAAACACCACGCTCTTAATCATGCAGTTGACTAAATCCGTATGGAAATCGACCGAGCCCTGCATCGCTGACCAGAAGAAACCGCTATCAATGCTTTTCCAATCGACGCCCACTACAGATCCGCCCCAGATACCCACAGCGACAAAGATCGCCGTCAACAAAGGCATACTGATAAGGCCAGCCCAAAAGCGTGGTGCCACGATGCGGCGTAGCGGATCGACGGCCATCATCTCCATGCTGGAGATCTGTTCTGTGGCTTTCATCAGACCTATTTCAGCCGTCACCGCAGAACCGGCTCGGCCCGCAAACAGCAACGCGGTGACAACCGGGCCCAGTTCACGCAGCAGCGACAACGCCACCATCATGCCAAGACTCGCCTCAGCGCTGTAGGTGGTTAAAATCAGATAGCCCTGTAAACCGAGCACCATGCCGATAAACAAACCAGAAACCACGATGATCAGCAGAGACTGCACGCCAACGCTATACAGCTGTTTACGCAGCAGCGGCCATTGTTTGGCAAATTCTGGTTTACCTATCAAGGCATTAAACATCATCAAGCCTGCGCGCCCAAATGAAGCACAGACGTTGATTCCTCGGCGTCCAAACGACGCCAACGCATTTAACAGCATGAGATCACTTACTCCCTGATCCTAATGGGGCTAATCCAAGCAGCGCGGAACGATAATCGCCAGCCGGATAGCGGAATGGCACGGGTCCGTCCGCGATGCCGTCAAGGAACTGTCGGACTCGCGGATCGCTATTGCCGCTGAGCTCCGCTGAACCGCCCTGCGCAACTACGCGCTGATCCGCCACAATATAAGCGTAATCCGCAATACTCAATACCTCAGGCACGTCGTGCGACACCACCACGCAGGTAATACCCAGCGAGTGATTTAGCTCATCAATCAATTTGACCAAAACGCCCATTGTTATTGGATCTTGCCCAACAAAAGGCTCATCAAACAAAATCATTTCAGGATCAAGTGCGATGGCACGTGCCAGCGCCGCGCGCCGCGCCATCCCGCCAGAAAGCTCTGACGGCATTAAACCGCCGGCACCACGCAGCCCGACCGCCTCTAATTTCATCAATACCGTCGTGCGGATTAACGATTCTGGCAGTTGGGTATGTTCACGCAGCGGAAACGCCACGTTATCGAATACGGTCAGATCGGTAAACAACGCGCCTGATTGAAATAGCATGCTCATTTTTTTGCGAGCTTCAAACAGCTTATGACGCGAAAGCGATGGGATATTTTGCCCATCGAACCAAATTTCACCTTTATCTGGGCGGATCTGCCCGCCAATCAAACGCAGTAGCGTGGTTTTACCGATCCCCGAAGGCCCCATGATGGCAGTGATTTTTCCTTTCGGGACGGTCATCGTAATATCGGTAAAAATTTGCCGGTTACCACGGCTAAAACTCATGCCGTTGATTTCCACCAAATTTGTTGCCTGTTGATTCATGAGCAAGATTCTCTTAGTCATCTTTATGGCACTGATTTATGGCGATTTTCGCCCTCATCCATGAGGCTGCATTAGATTTCACAGCACACGCGTTCCAAACGGTATTTCAAAGATCGGGATTCTCTCACGTTCTGACCCAATACCGCGCCAATACTTTGGCTATATTTATAACAATTTTGCGATTACGGCGCTTAAACCAGACTTATCCGGCTCATTCTGACAAATAATTCTCATGTTTTTCTGGCTAAAGGTGCCATGGGTTTTACTTTTCCCTCTCCGGCAGTCAGAATTGTTAAGATTCACGATAGTTATGGCTTAACGCTACATCGGTAGTTCATTTTCAAGAATTTCCGCCCCATTTGATAAGCCAGATCTTCGGAAATCATTTTTTCGCTTAACGTTTTTTACTATACCCAAAATAATTGGCGTTGCATCAAGGCGGCAAGAGAGAGGATCCCGAATGCAGCCAACACAGGGGCAACGTCAGGTATGACGGGTATAGAAACTGCAAACGCTGGATTATACCCAACAAAGGACTCTGCATGCTGCTCGCCACCCTATTGTTGATCGTTGGTTTAATACTATTAGTTTATGGCGCAGACCGCTTAGTTTACGGTGCCGCAGCTATAGCACGCTCATTCGGCGTCCCGCCGATGATTATTGGGATGACCATCGTGGGGATAGGCACATCCCTGCCCGAGCTGACGGTTTCCCTCACCGCGGTAATGAATAATCAAATAAACACCGCTGTCGGTACAGTCATTGGCTCAAACATCGCGAATATCTTACTTATTTTAGGCAGCGCCGCGATATTACGCCCACTTTCAGTTCGGTCTGATATTCTCAGGCGCGAACTGCCGTTAATGTTAGGCGTCACAATTTTGTGCGGGTTTGTCCTTTATGACAATCAGCTAACGCGCGTAGACGGCGTTATTTTGATTCTCGCCTTTGCGGCTTTTATGTGGCTGATGTTAAAGATGGCGCGGCTGGCGATGCGCGACGGTAACGATCCGCTCACCGACGAGCAAATGGCAGAACTTCCCAAGGATACCAGCAATACCGTGGCTTTATTATGGATTGCTTTGGGGCTGATTATTTTGCCGCTGTCGGCCAAGATAATCGTTGATAACTCAACGGTAATCGCCCGTTATTTCGGCGTCAGTGAATTGGTGATTGGCCTAACCATTATTGCCATTGGCACTAGCCTGCCAGAATTGGCAACGTCCATCGCAGGAGCGATAAAAGGTGAGCACGATATCGTGTTGGGTAATATTATTGGCTCCAATATTTTCAATATTTTGATTGTACTTGGTGTTCCAGCCCTCATATCACAAGGGGATACCCAATTTGATCCCAGCGCCTTTAGCCGCGACTACTGGGTCATGCTTGGCGTGAGCGTGGTGCTGACTGCCCTGTGTATCAGGCGAAAACACAAAATTGGACGAACGGCCGGAGCGCTACTGCTTTGCGGATTTGCAGCCTACGTGGTGATGCTATTCATACATCAGCCGATGGGTATGGATTAAATAAGTACGAGACGGTGAGTACCGATTCATTAAACGTACCGCCGATTAAACCGCTGAATCGAGTGAGAAAAAAACATGTCACATTTGGATTTACAGCCGGGATTTGATTTCCAGCATGTGGGAAAGCAGGTTCTTCAGACTGAACGCGAAGGGCTGGCACAGCTAGATCAATATATTAATCAGGACTTCACCCACGCCTGCGAGGCGATTCTTTCCTGCATAGGAAAAGTTGTCGTGATGGGCATGGGCAAATCCGGTCATATTGGCCGCAAAATTGCCGCTACGCTTGCCAGTACAGGAACCCCCGCGTTCTTTGTACATCCTGGCGAAGCTAGCCACGGCGATCTCGGCATGGTCACCTCCCATGATATCGTGCTGGCGATTTCAAACTCTGGCGAATCTCACGAGATCCAGGCGCTGATTCCAGTTCTAAAACGCCAAAAAGTTAAGCTTATCTGCATGACCAATAATCCAGAAAGTTCAATGGGTAAAGCTTCAGATATCCATTTGTGCGTTAAAGTCCCACAGGAAGCCTGTCCGTTAGGATTAGCCCCAACCACCAGCACGACCGCAACGCTGGTGATGGGCGATGCGCTGGCCGTTGCTCTGCTACAGGCGCGCGGTTTCACCGCTGAGGATTTTGCACTTTCGCACCCTGGCGGCGCATTGGGCCGTAAATTGTTGCTGCGCGTCAGCGACATCATGCACACCGGTAGCGAATTACCACACGTCAGCCGCGATGCTTCACTGCGCGACGCACTGTTAGAGATTACGCGTAAAAACCTTGGGTTAACCGTTATCTGTGATGATTTGATGAAAATCGAAGGGATTTTCACCGATGGTGACCTGCGCCGGATTTTTGATTTGGGTGTTGATTTAAACAATGCGAAAATTGCCGACGTGATGACATCTGGCGGGATTCGTATTCGTCCAAATGCCTTAGCGGTCGATGCATTAAACTTGATGCAGGCTCGTCATATCACGTCGTTGTTGGTTGCCGACGGCGATCAACTGATCGGCGTCGTTCATATGCATGATATGCTGCGCGCTGGCGTGGTTTAAGATTTAACGTTTAGGTGAAAAATTAATGAGTGAACAAGGTATGAATATCGCTACCTGTTACGGCCCGGTTGCCCGTAAAATCATGGACAGCGCAGCAGATATTCGTCTCGTTATCTGCGACGTAGACGGTGTGCTATCTGATGGTCTGATTTACATGGGCAACAATGGCGAAGAGCTAAAAGCGTTTAACGTTCGCGATGGCTATGGTATCCGCTGTCTCATTACCGAAGGCATTCATGTGGCGATCATTACCGGTCGCCAATCCAAATTAGTCGCCGACCGCGCGGCTACATTGGGAATTGAGCACCTATATCAAGGGCAATCTGATAAACTGATTGCCTTTGAAAAAATTCTCTCCGATCTGAATTTGCAGCCAAATCAGGTTGCGTATATTGGTGATGATTTGATCGACTGGCCAGTCATGGCCAAAGTAGGACTTTCTGTTGCTGTAGCAGACGCGCACCCTATTTTATTGCAGCGCGCTCAATATGTTACCCGTATTGCAGGCGGGCGCGGTGCTGTTCGTGAGTTATGCGACCTTATCCTACAGTCACAGGGCAAACTGGATGAGGCCAAAGGGCTATCAATATGAGTAAAACCAAACGCTGGGTCATCCTGCTATTAACGGTCATTGCATTGGCGCTGATTGGATGGAATCTCACCGAAAATGATTCCGATTCCGTGCTGACCCCTACGAATAATCAGGAACCGACCTACCGCAGCCAGCATACCCTGACCGTGGTCTATGACCCGACGGGTAAACTAAGCTATAAGCTGGTAGCAGAAGATGTTCAGCATTTCACCGAGGATAAAACCAGTTGGTTTACCCATCCGGTGCTAACGACTTACGATCAGGACATTCAACCGACCTGGTCTATTCGCGCTGATAAAGCAAAACTTACCGATGACCGTATGCTTTATTTATACGGCAACGTTGAAGTAAACAGTTTGACGACGACCTCGCAATTGGAAAGGATTACCACCGATAATGCGCAGGTAAATCTAGTGACTCAGGACGTCAGCTCTGATGATGAAGTCACTCTTTATGGGTCAAACTTCACCTCCCATGGTCTGAAGATGCGCGGGAACATGCGGGAAAAATCCGCAAGGCTGATTGACAAGGTAAAAACCTATTATGAAATTCAAAACAAACAACAAAATCCTTAGCCTTATCATTGCCGGTTCATTGATCGCAGCCAGCGCCCCTGTGCTGGCGCTGACCGGGGATACCGAGCAACCGATTCATATTGACTCGGCTCAGCAGTCTTTGGATATGCAAGGCAACACCGTGACGTTTACCGGTGATGTGGTCGTGACCCAAGGCACTATCAAAATCAACGCCGATAAAGTTGTGGTGATCCGTCCTAACGGTGCTCAAGGCAAAGAAGTCGTTGAAGGTTACGGTAATCCCGTCACTTTCTATCAGATGCAAGACAACGGCAAACCGGTTAGCGGTCATGGACAGAAACTGCGTTATGAACTGGATAAAGACTTTGTCATCCTGACCGGCGACGCTTTCCTGAAACAGGTTGATAGCAGCATCAAAGGCGACAAAATCACCTATCTGGTCAAACAGCAGCAGATGGAAGCCTTTAGCGATAAAGGCAAGCGCGTAACCACGGTACTGATCCCATCCCAGTTGCAGGATAAGGGCGGCAAAGCGGCTCCGGCGGCAGCGCCAGCTAAATCACAACCGCAGAGCAAGCCTGCCGCACCGCAGGGTAAATCTCCGTTTAGTCAGTCCTCACAGACCAAGAGTAACTAATTCGTTATGGCAACTTTAATTGCTGAAAATCTGGCCAAGGCCTACAAAGGCCGCCGTGTGGTTGAAAACGTTAGCCTCACCGTTAACTCAGGCGAAATCGTAGGGCTGCTAGGGCCTAACGGCGCGGGTAAAACTACCACCTTTTATATGGTTGTTGGTATTGTGCCACGTGATGCGGGTCGCATTGAGATTGACGATGAAGACATCAGCCTGCTGCCGTTGCACGCACGTGCTCGTCGTGGGATCGGCTACCTGCCGCAAGAAGCCTCTATCTTTCGCCGCCTGAGTGTGTATAACAACCTTATGGCCGTGTTAGAGATTCGCGAAGATTTAACCAAAGAGCAGCGTGCCGATCGTGCCGATGAGCTTATGGAAGAGTTCCACATCGCTCATCTGCGTGACAATCTCGGACAATCGCTGTCTGGTGGTGAACGCCGTCGCGTTGAAATTGCACGTGCATTAGCCGCAAATCCTAAGTTCATCCTGTTAGATGAACCTTTTGCGGGCGTTGACCCAATCTCTGTTATTGATATTAAAAAAATTATCGAACACCTGCGCGACCGCGGTTTGGGCGTATTGATTACTGACCATAACGTGCGTGAAACGCTAGACGTTTGTGAACGTGCTTATATCGTGAACCAGGGCAACCTAATTGCTCATGGTACGCCATCTGAAATCTTGGCCGATGAGCAGGTTAAACGCGTCTATCTGGGTGAAGAATTCCGTCTGTAACGACGGCTATCTTGCGTCATATTTACCCTGTGCCATCTCGTGCAGGGTATACCGCACGGTGGTCTTCATGCGGCCGGACTCTTTTTAGTTTAGCAGGCACTCTGCTTACACCAATGGAAATGAGCTCGCGATTATGAAGCAAGGTTTGCAACTCAGGCTGAGTCAGCAGTTAGCGATGACTCCACAGCTGCAGCAGGCAATTCGCCTGTTGCAATTATCAACGCTAGAGCTTCAGCAAGAGATTCAACAAGCATTAGAAAGCAACCCGCTGCTTGAACAAGATGACACTCACGATGAAATCGAAACTTCAACGGAAGAAGTCAACGAAGAGCTGGATACCCGCGAACAGCTAGAGCAGCCGGATATGCCGGAAGAACTTCCTCTCGATGCCACATGGGACGAAATCTATACGGCTGGCACCCCATCAGGTACAGGAACCGACTACAGCGACGACGAGCTACCGATCTATCAGGGTGAGACCACCCAGACCCTGCAAGACTATCTGATGTGGCAAGTTGAACTCACCCCATTTAGTGATACCGATCTGGCTATTGCCACCGCCATCGTGGATGCCGTGGATGATACCGGCTACCTCACCTCCTCTCTCGACGATATTTTAGAGAGCATGGGCGATGAACACGTCATGATGGATGAAGTCGAAGCAGTACTTAAACGCGTACAGCGTTTCGACCCCGTCGGCGTTGCCGCCCGCGATCTGCGTGATTGCCTGCTGGTTCAGCTCTCACAGTTTACCGATGGAACGCCTTTCCTTATCGAAGCACGCCTCATTGTTGATAAGCATTTAGATCTCTTAGCGAATCACGATTTCCGTAATCTGATGCGTTCGACTAAGCTAAAAGAAGATGTCCTCAAAGCGGCGATGCAGCTGATCCAAACGCTCGATCCGCGCCCAGGGCTTTCTATCAATACCGGCGAATCCGACTACGTTATCCCAGACGTTTTGGTACACAAACATCAAGGACGCTGGGCAGTTGAATTAAATCAGGACAGCGTTCCACGCCTTAAAATTAATCAGCACTACGTCTCGCTCGGCGCACAAACCCGAAGCGATAGCGATACCCAGTTCATCCGCAGTAACCTGCAGGAAGCGAAGTGGCTGATTAAAAGCCTGGAAAGCCGTAATGAAACTCTACTGAAAGTGTCACGCTGTATAGTAGAACAGCAGCAGGCATTTTTTGATAATGGCGCTGAGTTCATGAAACCGATGGTGCTGGCCGATATCGCCCAGCAGGTCGAAATGCATGAATCCACCATCTCGCGTGTAACAACGCAGAAGTTTCTGCACAGCCCGCGAGGCATATTTGAACTGAAATATTTCTTCTCGAGTCACGTCAGCACCGAAGACGGCGGCGAAGCCTCCTCAACGGCAATCCGTGCTCTCGTGAAGAAACTCGTTGCGGCGGAGAATCCTGCCAAACCGTTAAGCGACAGCAAGCTAGCGACCTTGCTTGCCGATCAGGGTATTATGGTTGCCAGACGTACCGTTGCTAAATACCGAGAGTCTTTGTCCATCCCACCGTCAAACCAACGCAAACAATTGGTTTGACCATAACAGAGAAGGAAGACACTATGCAGCTCAACATTACCGGACATCATGTCGAAATTACCGAGGCTTTGCGCGAATTCGTCACCACTAAATTTGGCAAGCTAGAGCAATATTTTGACCGAATAAATCAGGTTTATGTGGTACTGAGCGTGGAGAAAATCCAGCACATTGCGGAAGCAACGGTACATATTAACGGCGGTGAGCTGCATGCTACCTCGGAGCAGCTAGATATGTATGCTGCGATTGATACTCTGGTTGATAAACTGGCGCGCCAGCTCAATAAACATAAAGACAAATTGAAACAACACTAGCGTTTAAATTGTTTAAACGCCTGCTGACTTCATCGGCCTGTTTCCTCCATGAAACGGGCCGATAAGCCATCATGGGGAGCATGAAAAATCAGCCCTTTGGTCTGATTTAAATGAAGAAGATGAGATGAGTAACGATTTAACTATGCCATTAACCTCCGTACTGAGTCCGGAGTGCACGCGCAATGCAGTTCACTGTTCCAGTAAGAAACGTGCTCTGGAAATCATCAGCGAACTCGCAGCTGCACAGCTGAACCTGCCACCACAGATCGTCTTTGATGCGATCCTAACGCGTGAGCGTATGGGGAGCACCGGCATTGGCAACGGCATTGCGATTCCTCACGGCAAGCTTGAGGAAGACACCCTGCGAGCCATTGCGGTTTTCATTCATCTAGAACAGCCGATAAGCTTTGACGCTATCGATAATCAGCCCGTCGACCTATTGTTTGCCTTGCTGGTTCCCGCTGACCAATGCAAAACCCACTTACAAACACTCGCTATTATGGCGCAGAAATTGGCCGATAAAGGTGTATGCCGCCAATTACGCAGCGCGCAAAGCGATGATGAGCTGTACAAAATCATTACAGAATAAAGCGTTAGCACGCTGTCAAAACAGTGGCAGTAAGTGCTGCGTCACGTTACATTGGATATAACAATGAGTGATAGACCTCCTTTTGGAGGTCAAATTTCCACAGACAGTCAAAAGGCTGTCCGAAATTAAGGGGAGTTGTGACATGGTGCTGATGATTGTCAGCGGCCGTTCCGGTTCAGGGAAATCCGTTGCGTTACGTGCGCTTGAAGACATGGGATTTTATTGTGTAGACAATCTTCCCGTTGAGCTCTTGCCGAATTTAGCTCGCTCTCTGGCCGATCGCGGAACCTCCGCCGCCGTCAGTATTGACGTGCGTAACATGCCAGAATCTCCAGAAGTTTTGGAAACAGCGATGGACAGTCTGCCTGACAGCTTCTCTCCACAGTTGCTGTTTCTAGATGCCGATCGTAATACGCTAATCCGCCGATACAGCGATACCCGTCGTCTGCACCCTCTCTCGACTAAAAATCTGTCGCTCGAAAGCGCCATTGATGAAGAGAGTGATTTGCTGGAGCCACTACGCTCACGCGCCGATCTTATTATCGATACGTCCGAAATGTCGGTACATGAACTGGCTGAAATGTTGCGTACACGCCTGCTTGGCAAACGCGAACGCGAGCTCACGATGGTGTTTGAATCATTTGGCTTCAAGCACGGTATCCCGATTGATGCCGATTATGTCTTCGACGTTCGTTTTCTGCCAAACCCGCACTGGGATCCCAAACTACGCCCAATGACAGGTTTAGATAAACCGGTTGCTGCATTTTTAGATCGTCATACCGAGGTGCACAACTTTATTTATCAGACCCGCAGCTATTTGGAACAATGGCTGCCAATGCTGGAAACCAACAACCGCAGCTATCTCACGGTAGCCATCGGCTGTACCGGCGGCAAACATCGTTCTGTTTATGTGGCTGAACAGCTTGCAGACTATTTCCGTTCACGCGGGAAAAACGTGCAATCTCGTCACCGTACGCTAGAAAAACGTAAATAGGCACCGTTGAATGACCGTAAAGCAAACCGTGGAAATCAAAAACCGCTTGGGCATGCATGCTCGCCCAGCGATGAAATTGTTTGAACTGGTTCAAGGCTTTGATGCTGAAGTATTGCTACGTAATGAAAGCGGCGTTGAAGCCGAAGCCAGCAGCGTTATCGCACTTCTGATGTTAGATTCCGCTCAAGGCGGTCATATTGAGGTTCAGGCCGAAGGGCCGGATGAAGATAAAGCGTTAGAAGCCGTGATTTCGCTGTTTGAAGCTGGGTTTGATGAAGACTAGTTGATTCTCGATTTTCATTACTAAGAACCCCGATTTTCGGGGTTTTTTCGTTATAAAAGCATCATTATCTCCCTGCCCCTAACAAAAAATATTTTACCCGCAATTATAAAAAAGCGTTGATTAATATAATTATTAAACAAAGATTAACTTTGAATTAATTAACATGATATTTATTTCATGATAAATAAAAAATGATAATGAATAGGAATATTCCTTTTTTTTGGAAAATGGAAAACCTATGAAATGGAAACCAAAAGTTTTTAGCTTGCTGACATCTATTATAATATCGAATGCTAATGCGGGTATTATGCGTGAAGATGTATCGGTTCAAGACTATCGAGATTTTGCAGAAAACTTAGGAAAATATACACCCGGCGCTGAAAATGTTGAGGTATTTAAAACAGACGGGACCTCCGCCGGAATATTAGATTTTCCCATTCCTGATTTTGGCGCATCGGATGATAGCGCAGTCGCTACGCTTGTTGCCCCCTCCTATATTGTGAGTGTGGCACATAATACCGGGTATGGTGGTGTGAAGTTTGGTAACGGTGCCAAATACAGCGTCAGTTATAAAATCATTAACCGTAATGTGGATCCTGCTCCTGGTAAAGACTTCCATATCCCTCGGTTAAATAAAGTCGTTACCGATATTGCCCCCGCCGACATGGTTATACCTGACGATGCGCGTCACGATAAAGTACGCTATAAATATTTCGCACGCGTGGGCTCAGGATCTCAATATCAAGTATCTCCCACAACGCATAAGCCGGTATATATAGCCGGTGCCTACAAATGGAAAAGCGGCGGAACAATTGTTAATCCCACGTTTGAAAACTGGCGCTTACGCTGGACCGATTACGGTCCACCGGATACCCGAGCTCAACCTTTTAGCTCCGCAGGTCAAGGCGGTGATAGCGGTAGCCCATTGTTCGTTTATGACAGTCTTGAGAAAAAATGGAAGCTTTATGGTGTCACAACTAGCATTGCAACCTATGGCACCTACGATACCACAACTTATGTATTAGATCTGCAGACGGCATTTATCAACCAAATCATCGCTGGCAACACCGATCCCGATGTAACCGACGTCGCGAGCAACGGTGATATCCACTGGACTAAAGATGCCATAACCCAAGGTGACAGCAGTTGGGGATGGCACGGTATTGCCGATAAAGCCCTTCCCTCCAGTGCCACCTATGCCGAGTTGGATACGACCAAAGATCTGCGCTTCAACGGCGATGGAGGTCTAATTGTATTAGATAGCTCAGTGAATCATGGCGCCGCGAAGCTGCAATTTTCGAGCGACTATCGGGTGATTTCGGCCGAAGGCGCAAATGCCACTTGGGTCGGCGGCGGTATCGAAGTGGACGCGGATAAAACCGTCGATTGGGAAGTTAACGGGCTCGCCGGTGACACACTGCATAAAATTGGCGAAGGTACGCTATACGTTAACGCCACCGGTGTAAACGGCGGCGGGCTTAGAGCCGGCGATGGCACCGTGGTATTGGCGCAGCAGCCCGATCAAGACGGCAAACGGTCAGCATTTTCTACCGTGACGCTCGTCAGTGGCCGAGCGACCGTAAAACTCGGGGGTGAAGATCAAATCAGCGGCGAGAATATTCAATTCGGCTCTCGCGGCGGGATCCTCGATCTCAACGGCTACGATATGAGCTTCAGCACCATTAACCATAACGATTCCGGTGCTCGGATCATCAATGGTAATGCAGATACGCCTTCCACGGTGACGCTCGACAATACCAACGCTCAAGCCTTCATTGGTCATTTCGGTTCATCCGATACGGCCAATTCACTCAATGTCAATTACGCACCGGTGGGGGATCAGCAATGGACTCTTGGCGGCGGGGCTGACATTAATGAGCTAACCCTCAATGGCGGCGTATTTGCGATGAGTGGTCGGGCAACACCGCATGCAGGGGGTACAATATTTACGGATGACTGGATTAGTGAGGCCTATCACGCCAACCATATTCAGGTGGAAAATGGCTCACAGCTGCATTTGTATGAGCATGCAGCGCTGTATGGTGATGTTTCGATTGCCGATCATGCCACCATGGCCATGACCGGAAAATCCCGTTTCACCGGCAATCTTGAGATTGGCGATGAAGCATCACTTATCGTTGATACCAGCCAAACCAACCTCGCCAGTACCGATGGCAACACGGATTCTTGGTTAGCATCAAACGTATCGGGTACCGGCAATGTCGATAAATATGGCAGCGGAACATTGCACTGGATCGGTGATAACACCTATACGGGTCTTACCACGATTTATGGCGGTGTATTAGATCTTACCGGCTCCCTCGCTTCAAATCTTCAAATGATGAGTGGAACTGAACTAGCAGGCAATTTAAGCGTGCAAAGCTTAACGCTGGAAGATGGCGTTACCCTGCGCCCATACGCTGCCCCCGACTCGAATTTACTCACTGAAAGCACGTTCACTCCCCAGTCAATGACGGTTCAAAATAACTTCACTACTGGGGCAGGCACACAGCTTTATCTGCGGAGCCATATGGATGAAGCCCAACCAGACTCAGATCGCCTTTTGATTAATGGCGACGTTGATTCCTCGGCGGGTACCACCTTTATCAATATCGATCTTTCTGGTGAAGGTTATCTCACCGACACAAATAACAGTGGCATTGCGGGCCCAACAGAAGGGGTTTCACTGGTACAAGTTGGAGGTCTCTCAACCAAAGATAGCTTCCAATTGGCGGATGGTTATGTTGCCAATGGTCCATGGCAATATTCACTCTACGCCTTTGCGCCGGGTAAAAGCTCTGGTGACGAACGACTCATCAGCGGTAGCGGCAATCAATACTGGGATTATCGGTTAGAAACTCGTTACCTTTCCGAAGGTGATGAACCGCAACCTGACGATGGCGGCAGCACGCCTCCACCTGATGACGGCGGCAGCACCCCTCCACCGGACGACGGCGGCAGCACGCCTCCACCTGATGACGGCGGCAGCACACCTCCTCCTGACGACGGCGGTAGCACCCCTCCACCTGATGACGGCGGTAGCACACCTCCACCTGATGACGGCGGTAGCACACCTCCACCGGACGACGGTGGCAGCACACCTCCACCTGACGACGGTGGCAGCACACCTCCACCGGATGACGGCGGTAGCACACCTCCACCTGACGACGGCGGTAGCACACCTCCACCGGATGACGGCGGCAGCACACCTCCACCGGATGACGGCGGCAAAACGCCTCCACCGGATGACGGCGGTAGCACTCCTCCACCGGACGACGGTGGCAGCACACCTCCACCGGATGACGGCGGTAGCACACCTCCACCTGACGACGGCGGTAGCACACCTCCACCTGACGACGGCGGCAAAACGCCTCCACCGGATGACGGCGGCAAAACACCTCCACCGGATGACGGCGGCAGCACCCCTCCCCCTGACGACGGCGGCAAAACACCTCCACCGGATGACGGCGGCAAAACGCCTCCACCGGATGACGGCGGCAAAACGCCTCCACCGGATGACGGCGGCAGCACGCCTCCACCGGATGACGGCGGCAAAACGCCTCCACCGGATGACGGCGGCAGCACCCCTCCCCCTGACGACGGCGGCAAAACGCCTCCACCGGATGACGGCGGCGGCACACCGCCAAAACCTCGTCGCATTGCCGTGGTTCCGCAGGTGCCATCTTATTTGTCTCTGCCTTCAGCACTATTAAGCTATAACAGCAGGGTCAATCAGATGTTCCGTAATCTTGCACAATCACCTGATTCAAGTGGAAAAGTGGTTGATAGTTATCCTGTTTGGTTGCAGTACATCAACGGGGAGGATAAATATCACACTGCCATGGGCTTCCTCGACTATGGTTATGATTACACTCAAAAAGAGCAAGGTTGGTTGTTAGGTGGCCGGGTGCTACAGCTGGGTGACGAGCGTCAATACCTAACGTGGAACGTGGGCTTTGCTAACTCAACCCTGAAAATCACCCCCGATGCGAAGGATGGGAACAGCGAATCACACTACAACGCCTATGGTCTGACATCGTTGCTAACCCTTCGCCATCAGAGCGGTTTAACTCTCGACGTGGGAGCCGATGCCACCAAATATGACGGGCATGTCACCACGGATACCCGTCCTGGTCACGTTGCCGATATCAAGGCCTATTCTTACAGCGGTAATGCCGAAGTGAGCTACCCGTTTGAGTTAGGTAACCATGAAATAGCGCCAGTTTTGGGTGGTGGTATACAAGTGTTGAAAGTGGATGATTTTACCGATGCGGATGATATACACGTCCACTACGGTACTATCACTCGCCCTACAGGCCAGTTGGGCGTCCGCTATAACTACAAGCTTCGTGATACTCCGTTAGGTAATTTTGTTTTCTATACCAACAGCTACCTCACCAAAGACTTCAGCAATACACCTGATGTCTGGATCGGCAGCACCCGAACTAATGGAGCCTCCTCAACGTTTGATATGGGGAAAGTCGGTAGCTCAGCCACGGTAGATGTGGGCATTATCAATGAAATCACCCCAATGTTTGCAATCAATACCGGTGTTCAATATCAACAACGGCTCAGCAATGATGATGAAGGGATTAACTCTTGGCAGGCGAATGTAGGTATTAAAGTGACATTCTAAAACTGAGTGAAATCTCAACGCACTCTCTAAAAGCCAGCCACTACCGTGACTGGCTTTTTCATTCAAGGTACGGGCCCAAATTAACTACGGCTCAAACAATCCATCGCAATATCCCTAAACTGCTCAAAATCAGTACTCGCCAATAGTCGCCCTACGGCACGCTCTCGCATAAAGGTCACGAATAAATCGTAAATAGCCATCGCCTCTTCATAATCCTTCTTGCTAATGGCGAGCAGAAAAATCACGTGCGCCGTTTCATTCTCGCCCCAACGCACGCCTTGCGGAGCAAGCACGGTATAAATCACCGTTTTCTTGGCCAGTAATCCTAAGGAATGGGGTAGCGCAATACCCTCGCCTAGCATCGTAGACACTATGCTTTCACGCTCAACCAGAGAAGGATGAAAATCTGCGTCGATATATCCTTCCTGCTGGATTTGATGGCAAATTCGGGCAAATAAATCCGCCTGCGAAACAGGCTCATGCAAGACACAGAAATGAGCCGCATCAAAAAATTTTTCCAACATATAAGGCTTAGTTCGATCGACTAAGACCAGCTTAGCTAACTGCTCTAACTGAAAACTGGTTGGGAAAGGCGCTACGGTGACAACCGGTTTATTCTTCTCAGGCACCTTCGCCATGGAGATAACAAAGTCTTCTTCGATGTGATCGAGCTTTTCATACTCTCTTAGCGAATCAACCTGATTGACGATCAGCTGTGGAAACTCACGTTTCAGCTTAGTTTCCAGCAAGCGCAGCGTAGACATACCGGAATCACAGACCAGCAGCGCCTGCGGATGACGCTCGTAGCCAATGTCATAATGGCGCTCCAATCCCACGCCGATGTGCAAAACCAGATAGCCAATTTCATTATCGGTAATGGTGTAGGGCATATTTTTGCCCCAACTCGACACCGCGGCCAGCGTCACATCATACGCTAATGGATAATGCTGTTTGATATGCTCAAGCAGAGGGTTAGGGATATTTATCTGGTACTTAGCGCGAGTCATCATCGTCGCAATATGCGACAGTAAATCGCTGCTCAGTTGCTCATCGCCGCGTAAATCGTAGTTATAATGCTCGTTGATAAAACCAAGAATATGATTCACCAGCGCATGGTTTTCATCACCGTCGATATTTTGCAGGCTGCTGGCATCCGTGATGCGGCGGGCAGCAATTTGCACGCTCAGATAGGCTACTTCGGTTTCAGGAATACCACAGCCAAATCGCTCTTCCAGATAAAGAGCAACATCACGCGCGGCCTGAGTAAACACCGGTTCGACGTCGCTAACATCCAGTTCATCTAACAGAAAACCGGTGCGAATACGGTGCAAAATAATGCCGCAATAAATCAGTAGCTGCTGCTCAGCCTCATCCGTTAAACGGATGTGATACTGCTGCATGGTGAGATGTAGTTGTTCGCGCAGTTGGGCAATATCAATTTCAGGTAATACTTTGCCTCGCAGCTCGCCAAACAGCGGATCGCCCGCAGGATACTGAAACAGCAGGTTTGCCAAACAGGCGCGCACCGCATTCTCACGACCAAACAGCTTCATACCATAGTGTGGCTTACTTTCTATCGTTAATCCGTACTTTCCCACCATGTCACGCACGTCGGTCATGTCACTTTGCAGTGATGCTCGGCTGACGAACCAGCTATCCGCCACGTCATCGAGTTTGATTGGCTCGCCCTGCGCCAAAAAACGTAGCAATAGATGAGTGACACGATCTTTTGCCGAGCGCGGTACGCTTCGCGTCGCTCGACTTTGCTGCTGTAGCAGTGAAAAACGGTCGGCATCATGCACATCTAACCGGTAGCCGCTGCCCCGTAAATGCACAAACTCGGCACCATATTGGCTCAGGATATCGTTCAACGCGGTGACGTCGGTTCGCACGGTTCGAGTTGAGACAGCAAAACGCCGCGCTAGCTCCTCTTGAGGCAACGTTTCCTCAAGAAGCGCATCAAACACCTGATTTAAACGAGGATAAGGAAATGAGATCATGCTAATACCGCTGCTAACTTACTGATGGACGCAACCCTGCGCAAAAAAATCATAGAGAAAACCAAATATGCAGAGGCAATTTATGGACCAACTTTACACTGATGTATCAAATCATACGGTGAATGGTTGCATTGGAATTATATCGTTCACTAGCAGATGCAGACAGGCAAGTAATGTGATCTAACGGGCAGAATTCGGAATTACTTCGCGGCGAGAAAAAAGAGAATGGCTGAAAACAACCTTAAAATTTACCTCACCCTATCCCTGCTCAAAAGAGGGAATCATTCATAGTCGTTCAATGGTGCGCGATCGGCTCTTCCTTCTACCAACAAGGGCGACTGGGAGAAGCTATCTCTCCCAGCCCAAAAAAGACTACCCCACCAGCTTCTTCACCATCCCCAGCAACCGCGCAACATCTTCCGGACGCGTATTCCCCGTGGCTTTATCAATGATCGAACTGTAGATATGCGGGATCACTTTTTCTACGCCAGCATCCAGCGCGATTTTCAGGATCGCTTCAAAGTTATCCAGATCGATCCCGCCCGTTGGCTCTAGCCAGAAATTCTGTTTCGCACAGGCTTTAGCCACATACTCAAACTCTTCACGGCATTTCAACCCGCCCATTGGGAAGTATTTCACCGAGCTGCCGCCCATATCCTGTAATAGCGCAATCGCAGACTCGACAGGCACAATCGCATCAGGCCCTTGGCAGCTCAGCGGGCCGGTCGAGATCTTCACCTGCCCAACCGTTCCGGTAGGCGACACTAAACCATTCACCACCGATGCATTCTGCCCAAGCATTCCACGGCTGGTGCCCACGCCGGTAAATACCTGATTCACATGCTGTGGCTGCACCTCAGCTGAAATCTGCGACACCATCAGCGATTGGTTGGGATCCCCTGCCCCCAGCCCCACGGAAAGCGCATTATTAATCAGCGCTGAGTATTCCTTCATATCCGCCACGGCAGAAGAAACATCGGGATAATCTTTCGATAACACCCCAACCAGCACATAGCCTTCGGCCGCTTCATAAATATCGCGGGCGTTCTCTTTGGAACCCGCCAACACATTCAGGCAAACACGATTTTTATAAAATTTAGGTGTCAGTTGCATCAGTTAACTCCCTTAATTAGAACAATGCTTTAATACACTGGTAAACGGTATGCAGCTGCTCGGCGCTAACGCTACGCACATCCACTTCGATTTTTCCTTCGTTAGCCTTATAGCCACGGAAATAAATCGCGGGATCGCCGTTCTTCAAACGGTCAACGATCTCCTGCGTGCTGATCCCCAGCGCCGCATGATCGAACGCGATTTCAGTGCGCGCAATATCGCGACCGGCGCTGTCCCAAACGACTTTGGCCTGTACGCCGTTAAGTGAGTTCAGATTCTCGATAAACGCCGTCATTTTTTCGACCATCTGCTGGCCGCTCTCTTTTTCAAGCGTCATATAGCTGGCGATGGCCTGAGTCAGGCCAAGAATGCCCTCTTTACCCACTTTCATCGCACGCCCAATCCCATTGGACTGCAGCTTCACCCACTCAACATACTGCTGCTTACCGATCACCAAACCACTGGTTGGGCCTTCAATCGCCTTAGCACCGCTATAAATCACCAGATCGGCACCCATATGGTAATAGCACTGCAAATCCTCTTCCGCCGCCGCATCAACAATAAGCGGTAGCTGGTGAGCTTTCGCGACTTCAGCGGCCTGTGCCACATTCAGCATGCTTTTCTGCACACAGTGATGGGATTTGATATACAGAATAGCGGCCGTATTGGGCGTAATCGCCGCAGCCAGCTGTGCTGGAGAGCATTCATTGGCATATCCCGCCTCGCGCAGCGTACCACCGCCCAATTGCACCATGGTGCCCACCGGCGCACCAAAGTTCACGTTATGGCCTTTTGGCACCACGATCTCGCTGGGTACATCATGCGGATGCGCATGCAGGTTTTCCAAACGATACAGATTATCTTTAACGATTACCGCAGCCACCGACTGAGCGATCCCCGCAGAAGCGCAAGACACCACCACCGCATCTTCCACGCCAAGCAAATCAGCAATATAGCGACCGGTTTTATTCACCAAATCTTTGACTTCAAAATAGTGATTCAGGCCAAAATTGACGGCTTCGACCACGTCTTCGCGCGGCGTCGACACGCCCAAAATGGTCATACGGCCTGAAGTATTGATCACCGTTTTCAGGTTATATTTCTGGTAGATAGACTGATTAGAAGACATTTCTGGATTCTCCATCCTGAGTAAGCATTGGCTGCCCTGCCACAACGGCGGCCAGCGGCAGGATTAGGGTTTGCCCGCTCCTGCTTTGTTGTTCTGAGTCTGCAAAAACCTGCGCCTGTTCAACCACATCAAAAATCGTAAAGTCAGCGTCGCAGCCCACGGCTAAGCGGCCTTTATTTGGCAAACGCAGCGCCTGTGCGGCATTGGCGGTGACGCAGTTAATGATGTGTGGCAACGAGAGTCCCACCAGCAGGAATTTAGACATCACGTAGGCCAGGCTATAAACCGGCCCCTTAATACGATTTTTACAGTAGATATCAGAGCTAATGGTGTGCGGATAAATCCCCTGCGCGATAGCCACTTCAGCCACATCAAAACTAAAGCTGGCGCTACCGTGCCCAACATCGAGTAAAACACCGCGATCCAACGCGCGCTTCACGGCGCTGCGTAACTCCCCTTCTGGGGTCAGAATGCGGTTCGGTTTACCGTTATAGCAATGGGTAATGATGTCACCCTGAGTGAGTAAATCGGCAATGTCATCGAGGTTGGGTGGATTGTTACCAATGTGCACCATCAGCGGTAAACCGCCGTTGTTGGCCTGAATTTCTTTGGCGCGAACCAGTGGTTGGATCCCGTTTTGCTGTACTACGCTGCTGCTCATTCGCGCCTTAATACCGACCACAAAGCCTTGATGCGCCCGAATTGCCTTATGCGCCAGCGCATCATCAATATCATTCATATCTCCCAGCTCATTTTGGCGCAACAGACCAATGCGAGAGATGTTCAGAAAGGCAAACACGTTGGTTTTAGCACTACGGGTTAGGCGATAAAACTCATCGATGTCATCAGCGCCGGTGCTTCCCGCATCAACAACGGAGGTCACGCCGCTGGAAACACCCACCAGATCGGGCTCATCGTTATAAATGGGAGAGGAGGGATAACAGTGGGTATGGGAATCAATCCAGCCTGCGCTGAGGAAATATCTGCCTTGCAGATCGAGTGTTTTAGCCGCCGTCGCGTTATGTTCCAGCGAGCCTAACGCCGCAATTTTTCCCTCTTTGACAGCAATATCCATCACGCTGCCGTCAGCACATTTTCCCTGTTTAATGATTAAATCGTACATCGCACACCTTCTTACTTCTTAGTTCAGGTGAAGAGTGTCCCGCGCCATGGCGCGGGCATTGAGGAGATTTAAATAGTTAAATCGCGACTGGGAAAATTGAGCCAAAAATCATGGCACCCAGAATTGCACCACCGGTGATCGGTTTCTGCCAGAGATAGAACAGCAGAGCGCCAATCAGTGAGCCGATACCGATAGGAATGGACGCGGTAATCGCAGACAGAATAATCAACGGCCCCAAAAAGCGACCGGAAGCATTCCCCGCGCCCATCATGACGTCAGCACCGTAGGTGGAGTTGCTCTGATTGATGGTAAATTTTCGTGCCAAAATAATCAGGTAGCCAATCGCTAAACCAATGGCCAAGCCAGTTGCCAGCGAAGCACCAAAGTTCTCTACCGGATAAGCAAAGCCGGCCCCGAGTAGCAATGCAGGAACCCCCAAACCAACGCCGGTTTGGATAGCGCCGCCGATATCCAGAATCCCCACCAGAGAACCTTCGATAATACGGGCAAACAGGAAGCTCGCCCCGAATGCCGCGACCGCACCGTAAGAACCCGTATCGATACCCGCACGCAGCATAGAAACAAACGCCACTTCGTTAAATGCGCCGATGCCATACAGGTAGTACATATGTGTACCGGCGAACACACCGGCAGAGAGCAAGCCAACAAAGATCGGGAATGACCAGTCGGCGTACCAGAAGTTATTCTTTAATTTCTCGTCCATTATCTGTACTCCGCCTGATTATTTGCCGCTAAGGGTGTTGTGGATTTGGTCTAACCAGAACGGCACACCAAGATGGAAGGACTCCAGCATTTTCATGTCGAAGCCACGGAAGAACCCGCTCAGCACGAACAGCAGCACGATAACCGCCATCATGATCTTAGTGACCTTGTTCCAACCGCTCTCTTCCACGCCTTTACCAATCAGGATGCCCAATACCAAACCTGGTACGGCGTTCCCCATGATAAGCTGCGCCAAACCACCGAAAATCGTGGCCCAGAAGCCAGAGCGACGTCCTGCATCAATGGCGGCTAACCAGAAAATTACTGGCATCACGGTATTCACCAGCAGATTCGCCGCAGGCACCAACACTTTAACGGCGGTAATTTGCAGCGCGGCAGGTACCGCTGAAGCCGTTGAGTTCAGGAAGGCAACCACAATCACACCGATGATGCCGCAGGCAATCGCCATCTTTTTAGGGTCATGCATGGTGGTGGCTAAGTCGCGGTTTTTCATCAGCAATACGGCAGCACCCCAGTTAGGGATGATGCGGTGATCGACGTCCTGCGTGAATGCACCGGCGGCAACGGAAGATGCCCAGGCGTTAAAGAAGAAGCCCAAGCCAAAAGAGAAATGCGAAGCCGGATCGCCCTCGCAGGAGTTCAACTCACCTAACGTACGGAACGCCCCCATACCCTGAACCGTGGGAGCATGAAACATTCGCGCAGCCCCTGCGCCAACCCCCACGCCAACCAATCCGCCGATAATAATCGACTTCAGGAGGATAATTAGAAACATCAGCATATTCCTTATAATGTTATATACCCTTCACCTTTCAAACTGCCGCTTTTGGCATGTATGCTGAAAAGGATGGAGTACAGGAGAACATTAAATAATTAATATTCTCCTATTGTGATAATACACTGGAGTGGTTATACCCCTATTATATTTGGCACGGGGCCAAGTATTTAGGGCATTAATTTAAAATCAATTTTATCGGTATCGACCGTCGTCATATTCACCGTAACGTCGATGGTTACAGAATAGAGGTATTTCTTTCTTGGCAAGAAAAAGAAAAGAAACTTTTCGGTCGTTATTTTCTCTTCTGCCTTTATAACTTTAATATCGACTGGTTCAATTCTCAGGAATACTTTTTTGGACTCCCGCAGTAATGCACCCTGAACGCTACTTAAAGCGGCGGCAAAAGCTTTTTGCTTGGTATCACTTTTACCACTGACGGTTACCGTCGTCGTGATATTTTCTTTCATAAATTAGCAACCGTATTTTTTGGCATACGCTTCAACTAATCTCTGGCCTAACTCTTCTTTATCCATAAAGCCAAAACCCAGCACGTTGTAGCCTTCATTAATTGCGGTTACACCTTCTTCAACTGAACGCATACCGTATTTTGCTTTATAGCCATGCTTAGTTTGAGCCGTAATTGCACCAGCGCCGCCGCTGCCGCAGAAAGAGATCCCCAGGTTCGCTTCTTCTTTCTTCATCACGTCGCCCAGCTTCATATCAGCCGCAACCCCTGGGATGACAACCGCAACACCGCCAGCAGCTTCGACACCCTGTCCAACTTTCTGACCTTTACCCAGACGATCACCAATTACCACCTTAATTGCAGTCATGATTATTCTCCCGTTACACAACTTAATTCGTTTTCTTTAGCCACTTCAAAGTGGACAGATAATAAATGCGCTTCTTCATAGGCCAGATTATTAAACCAGCTAACAACCTGCTCTGCTAAATTTAGCGATAAAGGTGAAATTTCATCGAAGAGAGAAATATCAACTTCAGGTAATGCTTCACCCGTATGAGAACGTAACACCATGGCTTTGACGTGCGAAAATAACATCTGCTTTTGCACATCATTAGGATAAATGCCTTTATCCGTAAGCAGGTCGACAACTTTTTCAAGCGTCGTATTCGTTTCTGATTTTACTATTTTCTCATCCACTGAGAGTTGTTGTTCTGCCACGCCTTCTCTCCCCTATTATTCATTTCAACCGGAGCATTATCTCTGTTGATGTTTGTACCCTACAGCGGATAAATAAAAGTGAGCAGAGGGTCTTTTTCCAATTCAAACTGGAAATTAATGCCAAAAACCATTTCCAGTTCAAATTTCGTTTAAAGTTCGACAGTGGAAAATATTTTATTCCCTGATTTATCAGGAAAAAACAGTTGAGAGGTTATAAACCCGGATAGATTTTGATACTATCAAAGAGTCGGATATAGACTGTCCGATTCGTGATACAGCTCACTTTTAAAAATCTGGCAAGCTATCTATTATCACGTTATAGAAATCTGAATAACTCTGAACCCTTGCGCTTACGGGCGCGAGGGTTTTCTTTTGACACAAGACAACAAGAACAGGAGAGCCTCCTGTCTACCTTACATGGAGAGAACTATGTCACGACCAGCCATTATTCTGAACGAACTCGATGCTGCCCGCTTAGACACGCTGCTCGAGCAGCCCGCTTTCGCCAGCCTGCCGGTCGCTGAAGCATTAAACAATGAGCTTGATCGCGCTGAAATGCTCAGCCCTGCAAACATGCCAGCTGACGTGGTGACCATGAACAGCCGGGTTAAATTCCGCGACCTCTCTTCCAAAGAAGAACACGTGCGCACGCTGGTTTATCCTGCCAGCCTGAAAGACAGCGCAACTCAGCTGTCGGTCATGGCACCTATCGGCGCAGCATTACTCGGCTTACGCGTGGGCGATGCTATTACATGGGAACTGCCGAACGGCCAGAAAACCCATATCGAAGTCTTGGAATTACAGTATCAGCCAGAAGCGGCCGGTGAATATCATCGTTAATCATCACCATCCGTAATCATATTTAACGGGTAAAATATCTCTCTCACCTCGCTGGGTTAGCGGTTGGCTTCAGGCAAACAGAAACGGCGGATGAAAATAGGGAAGCCACATCGAACTCGCTGGCTTCCTTTTCCTACAACATCAACTTGGGAAATTCATGAACAGACGTCGTTTTCTCCGCCTCAGCGCTGCCGTTCCTTTCATTGCCTCGGCCCTTATGGGCGTTAGCCACGCTAACGCAGCAAATGAAACCAAAGACTGGAACCATTATCGCGTCACAACACAGGTTGATATTCCAGCAACCAACGAAGCGGTGCAGCTGTGGCTGCCATTGCCCGCTACCCGCTTAGGCGACTATCAACGCGCTCAAACGCCACACTGGAAGGTGTCAGACGATGGCAAGGCCAAGCTGATGCTGATAAAGCCGTACAACAGCCTAGTACTGCATGTCACTTGGCCTACCACAGCCAACCAGCATAGCGTGACCATGACGCAAAGCGTGAGCACTCGCAATCGCCATATCGACCTTAAAACGCCTCCAGCCAATCCCATCAAGTTAACAGCAGAAGAAATGGCGCTCTATTTGCAGCCAACGCGCTATTTACCAACCGACGGCATCGTGGCTAAAACAGCCAATAAAATCATTCAAGGACGCGGCGAAAACAACATCGATCGCGCCAAAATGATCTATGACTGGGTGGTGGCCAATACCCAACGAGATCCCAAAACGCTGGGCTGCGGCGACGGCAACGTTAAGCAAATGCTCGACAGCGGCAACCTGTCTGGCAAATGTGCCGACATCAATGCGCTGTTTGTGGCGCTAGCACGCTCGGTTGGGATTCCAGCTCGCGATGCCTACGGCGTGCGTTTGGGCAAGTCAGACATGGGCTTTAACAGCCTAGGCAAAGATGGCGACATCACCAAAGCTCAGCACTGCCGCGCCGAGTTTTATATGGAAGGTTATGGTTGGATCCCGGTCGATCCGGCGGATGTGCGTAAAGTGATGCTGGAAGAGCAAGCCGGTGGACTACCGTTTAGCGATCCAAAGGTACAAAAAGCCAACGACTGGATGTTTGGCGGTTGGGAGATGAACTGGATGGCCTATAACCATGCCCATGACCTCAAACTGCCAGGCACCCAAGATCAGGCGGCCTACCTGATGTATCCACAGGCACAGGTCGGGGATAAAAAACTGGATAGTTTGAAACCAGACACATTTAAATACTCGATTAACAGCGTGAAACTTTAATCGTCGCGCAACGCCAATCCTCTCCTCACGCGAAGAGAGGGTTGGACGTTTACCAAATCGATTACCGCTTACCCGGCAACATGGCGCGCACCAAGTCCTTACGCAGCCAAATCGACATCACAATCACCGCCACAATATGTACACAAACCAGCGCCGTGACCGCGTTCACTAACCAATAATGCCAATCATCGACCGGATAGAGATCGATGAAATCCGTATCTTGTGCCCAGCCGGTGAGGGCAACTAGCGGCAACAAGATCCAGAACAGCCAAATCCCAATAGCACCTAGCGGATTATGGTGTAGCTCGGATGGGGAAGTTCGCGTTTTCAACTCGCGAAAATGGTTCTTCAGAGATGAAGGCGTTGGAACAATCGCAGACAAACGCGCGGGGCCTTTAGCGAACGTCAGCCCCCACAGCAAGCGCAGGATCACCAGACCTGCCACGACAAGCCCAATTCCCTGATGCCAATCGCTGCCCGGCTTGGTGACATGCAGGCGGTTAAGCAAAAAGCCCAACGCGACGCCCCAATGCGTGACGCGCACTACACTGTCCCAACGCATCCCTCGCGCCATTATTACTTGTACTTCTTATGGTAAGCGTTTCGCGTATCTTTAAATTTCTCAGCGGCAGCTTTAGCCTGCTCAAACTGGCCAGCATCAGCGAGTTTCTCAGCATCGTTGATTTGCCCAATGAGAATATCTAACCCATGGCGAAAATCAGTCATTTTCGCGCCATCAGCAGGCTCTTTTTCCAGCTTAGGCGGAGTGCCTTTTTGTGCCTCTTGAGCCCCTGCCTTCATACCTTCCAGCGCTTTCTTAAACTCTTGCGGGTTATCCGTCTTTAACGCGGTTTTATAGTTGCTGGCGATGGTATCCATAGCATCACCCACATCTTCTCCAGCTGCATAGGCTAAAGAACTCCCCATCAACATTGCCGCACTTGCCAATACCAGTAATGTTTTACGCATCTTATTTTATCCTTACGTATTGATAACATTTGCTCACGTTTATCAACATAGAGAGTAGGGGCGGGATGTGCAAGATATGAAAGAGGAATTTACGTTTATTGACGGGGTATCAACATCTCTGCGGATGACTGACCCCCTCCCAACCTCCCCCTTCGCAGGGGGAGGAGCCGATCGTGATTCTTACAGACTACACAGAACAGTCCCCTCCCCTGCAAAGGGGAGGGTTAGGGTGGGGTCTATTCCCCCGCGATCTTCATCGCTTCCAGCAGCGCCGAGCCGCACTGGATATTGCTGCGTAGTTCGATGTCATCGCCCATGGTGACTAGGTTCGACCACATGTCTTTCAGGTTACCGGCAATCGTCACTTCGCTGACTGGGTACTGAATTTCACCATTCTCAACCCAGAAACCCGCCGCTCCGCGAGAATAATCACCGGTTACGCCGCTCACGCCTTGCCCCATCAGCTCTGTCACTAAGAAGCCGGTGCCCATTTTCTTCAGCATATCCTCAAAGCCCAAACCTTGGCCCGCAATACGCCAGTTATGAATACCACCCGCGTGTCCGGTGCTTTGCATACCCAGCTTACGCGCTGAATAGCTGGTCATCAGCCAAGTCTGTAACACACCATTTTCGACAATGTTACGTTCCACGGTGCGCACACCTTCGCTGTCAAACGGCGTTGAGGCCATTCCTTTCAGCAGATGCGGCTGTTCATTGATGGTCAGCCATTCAGGCAAAATCTGCTTACCAAGGCTATCGAGTAAGAAAGTTGATTTGCGATAAACGCTGCTGCCGCTAATCGCGCCCACGAGATGACCAAATAGCCCCGTAGCCACTTCCGCTGCAAACATGATCGGCGCTTCCATAGTCGGCAGGCGACGCGGCGCTAAACGTGAAAGCGTACGGCGAGCGCACTCTTCACCAACCCATTCCGGCGTTTTCAGCTCGTTGATATCACGCGCAATGGTGTATGCATAATCGCGTTCCATATCACCTTCATGCTCGGCAATTACGCAACTAGAAAGCGAATGACGGCTGGAGCTATAGCTTTGCAGCATACCGTGGCTGTTACCAAAAACTTTGATGCCATAGTGGCTGTTAAAGCTGCCGCCTTCGGTATTCGTAATACGCGGGTCAAACTGCAAAGAAGCTTGCTCAGCACGTGCTGCTAATTCAATACCGCGCTCCGCATCCAGCTCTGCTGGGTGGAACAGATCAAGATCCGGCGCATCAAACGCCAGCAGCTCTTTATCTGCTGGGCCAGCAAACGGATCGGGAGAGGTGTAACGTGCAATATCCAGCGCGGCCTGCACGGTGCGGGCAATCGCATCAGGGCTCAGGTCGGTCGACGACGCGCTACCTTTACGCTGCTGGTGATAAACGGTGATGCCTAAAGCACCATCGCTGTTAAATTCAACATTTTCAACTTCGCCAAAACGGGTGCTAATACTGATACCGGTGGTTTTGGTGACGGCCACTTCGGCGGCATCGGCGCCGACTTTAGCCAGTTCCAACGCCTGTGCAACCGCGTTTTCCAGCGTCTTGCGTTGTTCTGCAACCTGAGTGATTACTTTCATCAATCTGCCATAATTATCAGAAATGGATTAAACCACCGGCGCAATCATCGCCGTAGGCCGTTATGATAGGCACCTTAACGTGCCTGTTTCTAAAGCTTAGCTAGTTCTGAGTTTATCAGGAACTGAGATCAATTTCGCACAATCGCTACAACCTGATAGGATTAGCGTCTTTTTTTAAGGAATCAGATATGCAGAAGCATCCAGACGAAGACTGGTTAGACGAAGTACCCGAAAACGACATTGATAAAGACGAAGACGACGAGATCATCTGGGTCAGCAAAAGCGAGATCAAACGCGATGCGGAAGCCTTGAAAGATCTTGGCGCAGAGCTGGTTGATCTCGGCAAAAACGCGCTGGATAAAATTCCGTTGGACGTCGATCTGCGTGCTGCCATTGAACTGGCGCAGCGCATTAAAAAAGAAGGCCGCCGCCGCCAGCTACAGCTGATTGGTAAAATGCTGCGTCAACGCGACCCAGAGCCAATCCAAACTGCGCTAGATAAACTCAACAACCGCCACAACCAGCAGGTCGCTCTGTTCCATAAACTGGAACAAATTCGTGACCGTTTGATTGATGAAGGCGATGACGTGATTGCGGTTGTCTTGGATCTCTATCCACAAGCCGATCGTCAGCAGCTACGTTCGCTGATCCGCAATGCGAAGAAAGAGAAAGCGACTAATAAGCCGCCTAAGTCAGCCCGCCAGATTTTCCAATATCTGCGCGAACTGTCTGAAGAAAGCGAGTAATGGCGCCCCTGCCAGTGCATCTTTCAGCTCAGCGGATTACCGCTTGAAGGGTGCACTGTTGCAGACGTCGTTATACGTGCGCCCTAAAGGGCTTTTTCTGCCGTATTAAAACGTAATGCCCCTTCCAGCTCCTCTTCGGCTTCTTCAAAAAGCAGAACCAGCGCGGCAAAGCGACGTTTTTTATGGCCGTTAAAATTCACGAACTCAATTTCTACCGGTAATTTGATGCCCGCCGTCACCACATCCCAGAGCGCATCAAGGTTGTTGCCAAACTCACTATCAAGAGAAAATGCTTGGCTAAACTGATGGTAAAATGCCGGAAGATCGGCAATATGATTAAAATCGAACTTAACTTTATTCATGCTGATCACTCCATTTTAGTAAAGTTGCGATAGTGATCTCGCGTTACGTAAATCAGCCCATCATTAGAGTAGATCAACCGATCGGCCTGCCGACGCCCACAACGGTAATTAATATCAGCTTCTCGCCACACCCGCTTAGCTTTTTGGGGTAGGCGTTTTTCACGATTCGAAAAACGATCGCCGCCAATCGCTTTGCCAGGGAGCACACTACATAAATTCCCCGCGCTAGGCTCCCACCCTTCCGCTCTGGCCTGTTTTTTCGTGATGTAAAAACTAGGCAATCGTTGATGTTCGCGTAAGTAGCTGATAACACGATCCTGTTTGGTGAGCTGCTCAATATCTTCTGACGTCGAGGCTGATTGCTCTTCATTGCTGCTACTGCTGCTGGCGGCCTGACTATTAAGAAATGCCACCCCGCTCAATGCCAGAATAATCAGTAATCCTGTCCACAAACGCTTTGCCATACATCCTCACCCAACCATTACATAAAAGATCTAACTAAAAATAATTGCGAAAAATGAAGCACAGATGAAACCCACATTTTTATTTTAGGCCGCTTGATCCACGTGATTACGCAGAACTGAAAAATCAGCCTCGTACTTATCATAATCGCAGAATAGGGAAACACCAGTAGGTATGGACTGAACAAATAGGAAAATAGCGTAGAGTTTGTCTTATAAGGGCGAAATACGTAAACACACGCAGTTCGCCCGTTAGGATTTAGAGGTTACCGAGGTGCAACGTTTTCACTTCCATAAACTCTTCCAGACCCAGCGTGGAGCCCTCACGGCCCAGTCCAGACTCTTTCACCCCGCCAAATGGCGCGAGCTCCGTTGAGACCGAGCATTCATTAATGCCGATCATCCCGCTTTCCAATAATTCGGATACGCGGAACACGCGCGAAAGATTCTGAGTATAGAAATAGGCCGCTAAACCAAACGGCGTATCGTTGGCGCGTTTGATCACTTCATCTTCAGTTTTGAAACGGTAGCAAGCAGCAACCGGGCCGAAGGTTTCTTCCGATGCCATCAGCATGTCTTCGTTAGCTTCAGCAATCAGCGTTGGTTGGAAGAAATTGCCGCCCAGCGCATGGCGCTGACCACCTACAATCACTTTCCCGCCGTTTTCTAGGGCATCTTTGACGTGTTGTTCCACTTTATCCACGCCCTTCTCGCTGACCAACGGGCCAACATTCACGCCGTCGTCCATGCCGTTGCCCACTTTCAGCTTACGTATTTCATCCGCCAAACGACTAACAAACGTATCGTAAATGCTGTCGTGCAGATAAATACGGTTGATGCAGACGCACACTTGACCTGCATTGCGGAACTTATTCGCCATCACACCTTTAATTGCAGCATCTAAATCAGCGTCTTCAAAAACGATGAAAGGCGCATTGCCTCCCAACTCCATTGACACCTTTTTCATGGTTTCAGCGGCATTACGCACCAAGGTTTTACCTACGCCCGTTGAGCCGGTAAACGAAATTTTACGCACGTCTTTGCTGGCCATAATCACGTCGCTGATAGCCAGCGTATCCCCCGAAACTGCGTTCAACACGCCATCTGGAACACCGGCTTTCTGCGCCAGCGCCAGCAGTGCAAAGGCACACAGCGGAGTTTCATTGGCAGGTTTAATCAAACCGGTACAGCCCGCTGCAAGAGCAGGGCCTAATTTGCGGGTTAACATCGCTAACGGGAAGTTCCACGGCGTAATCGCCGCCACTACCCCAACAGGTTCACGCGTCGCCCATATGCGCGAACCCGGTTTCACCGGTGGGATGATCTCACCGTTGGCACGCTTGGCTTCTTCAGCGAACCACTGAATAAAACTAGCGGCATAATCCACCTCACCCAACGCTTCTTTCAGCGGCTTACCCTGCTCTGCCACCATCAGTTCGGCTAAAAATGGCTTATTTTCAACAATCAGATGATACCAATTCTGTAGGATTTCAGAGCGTTGCTTGGCCGTCGTTTTACGCCATGCAGGTAATGCTTCACTAGCTGCGCGAATCGCGGCCTGAGTCTCTTTTAGCCCTGCATTGGCGACTTTAGCTACCACTTCACCTGTTGCAGGGTTAGTGACTTCATAGGTATTCGAGGCGTCCTGCCATTGACCAGCAACAAAGAAGCCGGTTTTAAAGAATTCATTTTTCTTAAGTTTTTCGTGTAATGGGTTCACTTCTGCCTCCAGAATCGCCGCGATGCTCACAAATGAGGTTCACTGTGAGTGGTAAAAAAAATGCACACCGAAGAGTATAGAGGAAGATTTTTGAGGTGGAGATAAGAAGTCGATGAATTTTAACCGGTGCTAGCGACATTCCTTATTTTAGTCAAGGAACGTTATTATTCGCCAAGCGTAAGAAATCTTAGCGCTTGGCATTAGATTTAAATCTTAGTGCGCAACTAAATCCTGCAATTTGTTTTTAAACTCATAGACTTTTTTGTCTTGGTTTTTCTTACAGAATTCAACCATAGGCGGCACAGCAATAACGGCTGATTCACGCAAAGAAACAGAGTCACCGCCTTTATAGTCGGTGACATCATCAAGCATAAAGAAGGCAATCGGAGCCATAGCTTTAGGATTTAGATCGAGAAATTCTTTGCAGCTCATATTTTTAGGTGTCATATCTACATTAGCAGCAAAAGTTGAGCTCAGGGGAATAAACAATGCAGCAGAGAGCGTGGCAATAAGAATTGATTTCTTCATAAAAACCTCAGTGAGTTAATGATGAGTTATTGATGAAAGAACAATACATTTTAAAATTATAAATTCAAATCAATAAAACAGTCTGTTTACATAAAGTTTATAAACCATTAATTAGATGTGGCATAAATAGATAAAAAAAATATAATTTACAA
The DNA here is from genome assembly GCF_002355555.1 of Hafnia sp. CBA7124. Classification (NCBI taxonomy): domain Bacteria; kingdom Pseudomonadati; phylum Pseudomonadota; class Gammaproteobacteria; order Enterobacterales; family Hafniaceae; genus Hafnia; species Hafnia sp. CBA7124. The sequence continues at coordinate 3,838,329 of NZ_AP017469.1, forward strand.
CTAATACTTTATGAGTTATCTGACGAGTGTAATCCACAACCTACGCCTTTCTAGCGCCCGCCCTATAGACGATATCACCTCAGATACCTATCATATTCACTGTAACGCCAAGACACTATAAAAAAACCTGATTTAAGTTAATGTATTTCATTAACCTCTAATAAAAATAAATTCATCGTAACCAGTTGCCAAAACATGCGTATCACTACATTAGAACTGTACGCTAACGTATATGATAAACCTGTTAAATAACGCAAAGGTATTTTGTGAAGATTATATATATTTTTATTATCGGTATTATGTGCATACCCGCCCTACATTCAGACCATGAACATGGCATGCAAAAATCATCAATTACCTATTTAATTCATAAGGTTAACATAAAGGATACCACAAAGAGCATTATGAATAGCCCATTGTTAAATAATAGAAAATGCTTCACACTGACGTTGATATGTTCAACAAAACATATACACTAAAGATATTTCAACTCACGAAATAATTGCCTCTATACAAATCACCGCATAATTAAAGAAATGAAGTTTGAGCGCCATTAACATGAAGAAAACAAAACAAGATTGGCTATTACAGCTTCGCCGCTGTACATGCAAGGACACACTAGAAAAAGTTATTGAAGCTAATAATTATAAACTCAGCAAAAACGACCTTATCATTTTCTACTCTGCGGCCGATCATCGACTCGCTGAAATAACAATGAATAAACTCTACGACAAAATCCCTGCCTGTGTCTGGTCATTTGTAAGATAGCGGCTACCTGTATACATAAAACTTAAAGCAAAGGCAGCATCCTACACTTGTAGGAAAATGACTTCATTTCTCCCACCTCATCTAACATCGTTAAAAATATTACTCTCGAGGTTAAAACAAGAACACCTTCGTTGATAAAACTGAGAGCAATAATAATGTTTAATCATGTAACTAGAGTGAATCTAGCATCTAGCTTAAATATGACGTCAATCTTTTAGAGGTGATACATGAATAATAAACAAACGCTGAAATGCAATGATGGACTAGACGATGTTTACGCTTCCATTGAGTTAGCATCCTCATTACCAAAAACAAAATTCCCAGCTCAAGAACATGACCCTCGTAATATTTTTAACGCAGTGCGTGATGAATTAATGTTAGACGGCAACTCTCGTCAAAATTTGGCAACCTTTTGCCAAACCTGGGTTGATGAAGAGATTCGTGATCTGATGGATTTATCAATTGATAAAAACATGATTGATAAAGATGAATATCCACAGACTGCCGAAATTGAAACTCGCTGTGTTCACATGCTAGCCGATCTTTGGAACTCTCCAACACCTGAAACGACGCTAGGCTGCTCTACTATTGGCTCATCAGAAGCCGCCATGCTGGGTGGATTAGCGCTTAAGTGGCAGTGGCGCAAAAAGCGTGCGGCCTTAGGCCTATCGACTGATAAACCGAACCTAATCTGCGGCCCAGTACAGATTTGCTGGCATAAATTTGCCCGTTATTTTGATGTTGAACTGCGTGAAATCCCGCTGCAAGGCGACCGCCTCATTATGAGCCCAGAAGAAGTCCTGAAGCGCGTCGACGAAAATACGATTGGTGTAGTCCCCACGCTCGGCGTTACTTTCACGTGCCAATATGAACCGGTAAAACAGGTTCACGATGCCCTCGACCAGTTGCAGAAAGAAACGGGTCTGGATATCCCAATGCACATTGATGGCGCAAGTGGCGGTTTCTTAGCCCCATTCTGCGCACCCGATCTTGAATGGGATTTCCGCCTACCTCGCGTAAAATCCATTAATGCTTCCGGCCACAAATTCGGCCTTGCTCCGCTCGGGACTGGCTGGGTGATTTGGCGTGAAGCGGCTGACCTACCACAAGAACTTATTTTCAACGTTAATTATCTTGGCGGCGACATGCCAACCTTCGCGCTGAATTTCTCGCGCCCAGGCGGCCAAATTATTGCGCAGTATTACAACTTCTTGCGTTTAGGCCGCGAAGGCTATGCCAAAATTCACAATGCCTGTTATTCAACGGCCCAATACTTAGCCCAAGAAATTGAAAAACTGGGCCCATTCGAAATGATCTTTGATGGTGATTGCGAAAAAGGCATCCCTGCACTTGCTTGGAAGCTGAAAGATAACGCCTCAACAAATGGCTATACCTTGTACGATTTGGCTGACAGACTACGCAGCCGTGGTTGGCAGGTGCCAGCCTATTCCATGCCGGCTGAGCGTGAAGACCTCGTGGTTCAACGCATCCTCGTCCGACATGGCGTTAGCCGCGACCTCGGTAGCTTATTGATTGATGATATGAAACGGGCACTTGATTATTTCGAAAAACACCCAGTGAGCCATGCTCTATCAGCAAAAGAAGCCGGTGGATTTAACCACGGTTAAATTTTATTAGTTTTTCCTATGATTATTTAATCAATAACTTTATTAGATTTATATAATCTAGGCCTCCCTATATTTAATAGACAACAGCTGCCCTTTCATAACTATATTCCGTAAGGAATAGAGAGGGTAATTGTTGTTTCAAGGAAATAACAATGGCGAATATAAAAGCCTCACCGGTGACAAACCAATTATCGTTATTAGGCTTCTTTGCTATAACGGCATCAATGGTTATGGCTGTATATGAATATCCCACTTTTGCAACTTCAGGATTTAGCTTAGTCTTCTTTCTGCTGCTCGGTGGTATTTTATGGTTTATTCCTGTAGGCCTGTGTGCCGCAGAAATGGCCACAGTTGAAGGCTGGGAAGAAGGCGGCGTTTTTACTTGGGTATCTAAGACTCTCGGCGAGCGATGGGGGTTTGCCGCAATCTCATTTGGGTATCTGCAAATTGCAGTAGGCTTTATCCCGATGCTATATTTTATTTTAGGTGCTTTATCTTTCATCCTAAAATGGCCAGCGCTCAATGAAGATCCGATAACAAAAACCATTGCTGGATTAATTATCCTCTGGGCATTAGCGATTACTCAGTTCAGCGGCACAAAATACACCGCTCGCATTGCAAAAATCGGTTTCTTTGCGGGTATTTTACTACCTGCACTCATTCTGGTTGTTTTGGCCATTAGCTATTTAGCAAGTGGTGCACCGTTACAGATTGAAATGAGCACAACGACCTTCTTCCCTGATTTCACACAAATCGGAACCTTGGTTGTATTTGTTGCCTTCATTCTGAGCTACATGGGCGTTGAAGCGTCAGCAACGCACGTCAACGAAATGAAAAACCCAGGTCGTGATTACCCTATTGCGATGATACTGCTGATGATTGCCGCTATTTGCTTAAGCTCAATCGGCGGACTTTCTGTTGCTTCCGTTATCCCACATAATGACATTAACCTGTCTAGCGGTGTCGTCCAGACATTCAACGTGCTAATTTCCCATTACGGCCCCGGCTTCGAATGGGCGACTCGTATCATTGCTGCACTGCTGATGCTGGGTGTTTTAGCCGAAGTCGCGTCTTGGATCGTCGGGCCTTCACGCGGTATGTTTGTCACCGCACAAAAGGGCATACTTCCTAAAAGCTTTGCGAAAGTGAACAAGAACGGCGTACCTGTTGCATTAGTGATTTCTCAATTGGCTATTACGACCATTGCGTTAACTATTCTGACGAACACCGGTGGCGGCAGCAATATGTCGTTCCTAATCGCATTGTCATTAACAGTGGTTATATATCTCTGCAGCTATTTCATGTTGTTCTTGGGTTATATTCAATTAATCCGTAAACAGCCTGAGAAAAAGCGTGCTTTCCATATCCCTGGCGGCAAGAATTTCAAAATTCTGATTGCTGTTGTTGGGCTAGCAATTTCAATCCTTGCCTTCATTGTTTCATTCTTCCCGCCAAGTTCATTACCAGGCGGTGAGGCAAATGATGTTTACGTTGAACTGTTGGTTGTTAGTTTCCTGATTGTATTGTCCATACCTTTCATCGTTTATGCATTGCATACCAAGAAAGGGAAAACAACCAATGCGACCCTAGTACCTATCAAGTCTCACAACGCGCCAGAGGGGCATTTCTTCATGCATCCACGCGCACGTTCAACACATCATTTTGTTGTTGGCAGCGAAAAGAAAATTGATAGTAAATAGTTAGCATTTCTCCTCAGAAACAAAAGCCCCCTGAAACGCCTAATTATTCATTAGGCGTTTCTTACTCTTTAGAGACTAAAATATTTCACAGTAGGGTTAACTTTATGACCATGATTCTAAATAATGTACAAGATGCATTAGTGAACGCCTATTCCCAATTCTCACTGCTCGAGGGCGGGGAAAACGCAAACTATATTCCTTATTTAGCAAGTATCCCAAATAACGTCTCATCAATGGCTATTGTCACCGTTGATGGCGATATTTTGTCTCAGGGAGATTCTGACTTCCGGTTTGCTTTAGAGTCTATTTCAAAAGTATGTTCGCTTGCCTTAGCACTCGAAGACGTAGGACCAGCAGAGGTGCAAAACAAAATTGGAGCCGATCCGACGGGGCTAACCTTTAATTCAGTGATTGCGTTGGAATTGCATAACGGAAAACCCTTATCGCCATTGGTTAACGCGGGTGCTATGTCTACCGTTAGCCTCCTTAAAGCAAACAGCAGCGAACATCGATGGGAGCGTATTCTCGATATTCAGCAACGGCTAGCCGGCGCGCCGATTTCATTGTGCGAAGAACTTAATCACTCAGAGCAAACCACTAACTTTCATAATAGAGCCATTGCATGGCTGCTTTATTCTGCCGATGCCATGTATTGTGATCCCATGGAGGCCTGTGATGTATATACCCGTCAGTGCTCAACACTGGTTAATACCGTTGAGCTTGCGACGATGGCGGCCACCTTTGCCGCTGGCGGTATAAATCCAATGACACAGAAAAAAGTATTAACCGCAGCGAATATTCCTTTCCTGCTTGCTGAAATGACCATGGAAGGAATGTATGGAAGCTCTGGCGATTGGGCTTATACCGTTGGCTTGCCTGCAAAAAGCGGCGTCGGTGGAGGGATTTTAACGGTAGTTCCGGGTGTGATGGGAATTGCGGCATTCTCTCCACCGCTTGATGCCATGGGTAACAGCGTGCGAGGCCAAAAAATGACAGCTGCCTTCACTCAGCAATTGGGTTATAACCTGTATAAAAATCGCTAAAATCCAACGCCGCTGTTTCGCTCGCTCAATAGATAAATCGGCTGAAACAGATGAAAGAACTTGATGGCTCCATCTTCTCTCTAAATTTTGACGATTTCGATGGAGCCATTTATTTTACATAAACATTAATCATGTCGGTGAAAAACTATTAATCGCCTCTCTTAAACGATTTAGCTCAACCTCAAGCAGTTTCATTCCATGTTCAATGGCTGAATCATCAGTCTGAACCACTAAATAGTTCTCTAACTTTTCGGCTAGTTCCTGTAATTTCGCCGCACCAAGAATTTGGGCAGTGCCATTAATACGATGCATATGCATTTTGAATGCAGTCCAATCACCGGCCATTTTAGCCTCCTGCGCAGCAAGATAATCTTTATTATTTTCTTGCTGAGACTGTTCCAACATCTGCTGCATTAATTTTGGATCATTTAATGCCAGCGATCGTAGCGTCGCAATATCAATAATTTCGTCTAGCTGGTAAGTCATATTTATCGTTCCCACAGAGGCCAATGCAGAAGCCAATTGTTGTAAATTAATCGGTTTGAAAAGGCATGCGTTCATACCAATTGCAAGGCATCGATCTTTTTCCTGCGTTTGGGCATTTGCGGTTAAGCCCCAAATAACGATATCACTATCAAAACTTCGAATATGACGGGTCAAAGTCACCCCATCCATATTCGGCATATTGACATCCGTTATTACCAAGTCATAGCTATTTTCATTTATCAGTATCAGCGCGTCATTTCCATCACTCGCCTCATCGACTTTATATCCCAGCGTATCTAATTGACGACGCAGCAGCAGACGGTTAACCGGATGATCGTCAACGATCAATATTTTTAGTTTCTTGGCAGGATATACCGCGGGCTGCAGTTCAACCGAGCTAATCATCGCTTCATGAGATACCGCCGTGACCAGATCGATCGTCATCGTTGTCCCTTGTCCAACCTGACTCACCAGCCCCAGCTTTCCATTCATGCGCGTCACTAACTCTCGGCAAATCAAAAGCCCTAACCCAGAGCCTGTCTGCCGTTTACCCGTTTCAGTTTGACTGTAGGGTTTAAAGAGCCGTTCCTGATCTTCTTGGCTAATGCCCGCCCCAGTATCTGTCACTCGTAAAATCAGCTGGGTTTGGCCAGAACGCGTGGCGATGGACTCTGCACTGACCTCAACACCACCGTGTTCTGTGAATTTTATAGCATTGCTTAGCAGATTGGAGAGCAATTGCTTGGTTGCCTGAGGATCTAGACGTAAATATTCCCCTTTGACCAGTCGATTAACAAAGGTGAGTTTGAGCTGTTTCTGCTTGGCAAGACCTTCAAATCCTCTCATCACCGTCGTAATCAGCACATCGAGATTGACCCAATCTGGAGATAATTCAAAGCTCCCAGATTCGATTTTATTCATATCTAAAATGTCGCCGATCAATCCTAGTAATGACTGAGCCGTGGCGTAAGCCAGCGAAATAGACTCTTTATCTTCTTCAGGGCTTTGGTTATGTAGCGCCAGTAATTCAAGGAATCCCATTACCGCACTGACTGGCGTGCGAATCTCATGGCTCATGCTGGCTAAGAAGGTGCTTTTCGCCTCATTAGCCTGGATTGCTTTGTCTTTTTCAGTTTGCAATGCACTGAGCAACTGTCGGGATTCCGTCACATCTTGCCACCCACAAATTAGCGTTGGCATAACGTTGTCAGACGGCATAACACAAAGCGTAATCCAATGAATAATATGGCGATCCTCTCGACCATTGTTCAGCATAATGCTGTGCTCAATAACCTTATCCGGGATCAGACCATGTTGAATGTCTCGGTTGAGAACCGAAAAAATATCAGACAGTGGGTTACGACTATCAAACAAAGATGTAGAGGTCACATTTTTCTGGTCAGTTGAAAAAAACGACATAAAAGCACTGTTATAGCTTTGAACTTCACCATCGAGAGAAATGGTATAAACCGGTATGGGGATCGAATTAGATAATGTTTTTCTAAAGCTGAGTTGATTCTCTAAATCCGCCTGAGATTGTTTTCTCATACGAACTTCCCGTGATAGGTATCCACCCCATAACAAGAAACTCAAAATAATAAAAATAGACAGCGTAATGACAATATAAAATTGCTTGTTATATAGATGCCAAGTGTCAATTTTTATATCTGGTAGCTTAACCCATTTTGAGGAAATAAATAATATCGATTTTGGCGGGATATTATCTAACGCTTTATTCAATATCTGCTTTAACTCTTGATCTCCACGCGGGATAGCAAAACTGACTAAAGCCGGCGCTTCATCCGCCATGATCTCATATTTGAGTTGATTTGGATAATAGTGGTCTATCATGTAACGAGCGGTTAGCTGCGTTGATATGACAGCATCAACTTTTCCCTCAGCCAAAAGATTGAGTCCAATGCTGGTATTTTCGACCTGCACAATCTTGATCCCTGGATATTTGGTAGGCAATTTTTCCGTAAGTATATGCATAGTAGTCACTGCTACTTTCATACCCGGCAACAGCTCAGCTTTGCTAGAAGAAACTCTCACTACGATAGCAAAAGGCGTCGTAATAATGGGATGAGTAAATGAAATTAACTCCTCACGGCTAGGACTATATGTTGCCGTAGGGAGTATATTCCAATCACCGTTTAGCATTTTATCAACCATTTCGGTATTGGAATTAGCCGTCACCGTTTCAAACTCTAAGCCCGTCTGCAAATGAATAAGATTGAGGATATCGCCTGTCACACCTCTGATTTCATTATTCTCATCCAAGAGTGTAAACGGCGCATAATACGGATTAATTAATACTTTAAGTTTGGGATGTTTCTCTAACCAACGCTGTTCCTGAGGGGTTAGTGATAAAGGTTTCGTCAAAAGCGCAGGATTACCGCTCTCTAGCCACGGCTGAGAGATATGATTAGTAATAGGATTTGTCAATCCTGCTAAAAAATTATTAATAATAGGGATTAGAGGCGATTGCGTATCTAGAGCGATAAACTGATTATGTATCGGTGATGTACGCCAGAATTTTATAATACTTAATGACTGATGGAAATCACGCATTATAGTCGTGCCACTGGCAAGATTATTACCAATGAAATAGTTGCTTTTTCCGTTATATAACGAGGCGAGCGCTTGATACGCAGTCTCATAGTGAAGAATTTTAGCATTCGGAAATGAAGCTTTTACAAACTGTTCGCTAGGATAACCCTCTGCAATAGCAATGGTTACCGGACTATCCGTATGTAGCGGTTGCATAACATTTTTTTGCGTGGTGACTAAGGCTGGATAGGCGCTTACCATTGGCAAAGATGCAATAAATGGTGCCACGGCATTAAAATTTGTTCTAAGCGAAGTCAGCACTAGATCAGCTTTACCTGTTTTGACTGCATTCAAAGCAAACTCTTCGCTTTCATAGCGGTCAATTTTAACGTTGATACCCAACGCTCTCTGCAACAAAGACAGATATTCAGCATTCATCCCACGGAAACGACCAGAGGAACTATCCAACATCAGCGGTGGCGACTCAGGGGAATAGACAGCCACAACTAAGGTTTTTTTCTTCGCCAGCCACAACTGCTCAGCAGTGCTCAATTTGAGATTAGGGAGCATGGGCCCGCTATTACTGAAAATCTCAAGCCTTATGGGTTCTTTACCAGCAATTGCACCCTGAGCAACGAATAGCGTTCCAATGAAAAACAGAGTAAATCTGAGCAAGCGTTGCAGCATAAAATCAGCCAATTTTATTTCTATTTGATAAATTAAATAATTCCATCAGTGACTTACACTCCAGTTTTTCCATTAGACGACTTTTGTAGGTGCTTACTGTTTTGCTGCTAATATTCATCTCAGTAGCAATATGCATGTTATCCACGCCATTTAAAATATAGCGCATAACTTTGATTTCTTGTGTTGATAAGGAATCCAGCTTTTCTTGCTCTGACGTTAACTTACCAACAAAGCTATCCAATGAAAAAGGAAAATAACTATAGCCATTACGCGCAGCCTTTACCGCCGCCACAATATTAGACATGCCCTTTTTCTTGCTCACAAACGCGTTTGCCCCAGCATCAGCGCTACGCTTGCCATAGAAGCGATCGTTTTTAGCAGAAACCACCACGATAATGCAGCTATTTTGCTGTCGTCTTAGCTTCTCGACAACTTCGATTCCGCTCAGAACAGGGATATCAATATCGACCACGACAATATCTGGCTGCATTTCTTTAATGACCTGCAGAGCTTCCGCGCCATCTCCTGATTCAGCAATCACGTTGATGTCATCATTTTCCAGCAAATTTCTGATTGCCACTCTCGCCAGAGGATGATCGTCTATAATTATAGCGCTCAACTTGTTATTTTCACTCAACATTGCTACCTCAAAAATAAACCGTACTGTATTGATAAATATAGAGGAAAACCTCAACAGCGATTTCAGCAATGGCGAAGGCCATAACGTTTTTCGTGATGAGAGCCCTATCACTTTTATTGATGTAGACAACCTTGAACACGCCTTATCGGCTCCAGCTTTGCGAGGGAGGGTTCATTGATTGCAAACAAGAAGCACGCTACAACGTCATCTTATAAACAAAAGAATAGTAATATGTTCTCGATAGCGCGAATGTAGAATTGAGTTGATTATATGCTAATAAAATAAACAGTAGCTAAATGAAACCATTAGTTTATATATTCCACATGCTTAATTTTATTTGTTACCCACTGCTTGGGGCTACATTATTCCCTCATATATCTTATACATACGCTACCTGATACCTACAAGCGTAGGACGCCACCTACCTATAAAAAACGCTGAGTCTTATATATTTGCATTACTGCAACAGTTATAGTTTTCTACATAAACTTCATTCACACACTTTTAATCCACCTCTAATCAGAATGACATCTGTTTATATTAGTGAGAGTTTAATATAGGCCCCACCGTAACTAAAAATATTAATACTCACTTAAATAACGTTGCTCAAACTAATATTTAATTAAACAAATAGGAACCGTTAAGGTTATATATATGGCAATTGAATCAGATTCACATAAGGTAGGTCTCATACCTGTAACTTTAATGGTTTCAGGTAATATTATGGGGTCAGGTGTTTTTCTCCTTCCTGCAAACCTAGCATCCACGGGCGGCGTTGCTATTTATGGTTGGCTGGTCACCATCATTGGGGCTTTAGCGCTATCCATGGTGTACGCAAAAATGTCCTCGCTGGATGCCAGCGCTGGCGGATCTTATGCCTATGCTCGTCGCGCTTTCGGCCCATTCATTGGATATCAAACTAACCTGCTGTATTGGCTAGCCTGTTGGGTCGGTAACATTGCCATGGTTGTTATCGGCGTTGGCTATCTCAGCTACTTCTTCCCTGCGCTAAAAGACCCCATGATCATGACGCTGACCTGCGTTTTAGTTCTCTGGTTCTTTGTTATTTTGAACATTATCGGCGCAAAAATGATAACGCGCGTGCAGGCTGTAGCAACGGTGCTAGCACTGGTTCCTATTCTGTCAGTGGCTATTTTTGGCTGGTTCTGGTTCAGCGGCGATACCTATATGGCCGCATGGAACGTCAGTGGGAAAGGTACGCTGGGCGCCATTCAAAGCACCTTGAACGTTACGCTATGGTCATTTATCGGCGTAGAGAGCGCGTCCGTTGCTGCTGCCGTGGTAAAAAACCCGAAGAAAAACGTCCCAATTGCCACCATTGGTGGTGTACTGATTGCCGCCGTTTGCTACGTACTCTCGACCACCGCCATTATGGGTATGATCCCGAATGCAGCGCTGCGTGTTTCAACCTCTCCGTTCGGTGATGCCGCGCGTATGGCATTGGGTGAAACCGCGGGCGCTATCGTGACATTCTGTGCCGCAGCCGGTTGCCTTGGTTCATTAGGTGGCTGGACATTACTTGCCAGCCAAACCGCTAAAGCAGCCGCTGACGATGGTCTATTCCCACCAATCTTCGCTAAAGTGAATAAAAAAGGTGTTCCGGTACAAGGTCTTATTGTGATCGGCATTCTGATGACAATATTCCAAGTCGCTTCGATATCGCCTAATGCAGCTGCGCAATTTGGTATTGTCTCTTCAGTTTCCGTTATTTTTACCTTAGTACCTTATCTTTACACCTGTGCAGCGCTCCTGCTTGTGGGACACGGGCACTTAGGAAATCAAAAAGGGTTATTTGCGTTTATCACATCGGTTGCCTTTGCTTATTGCATATGGGCTGTTATTGGCTCCGGCGCACAAGAAGTCATGTGGTCGTTTGTTGCGTTAATGGTCGTAACCGCACTCTACTCTTTAAATTACAACCGAACACACAAAAATCCATTCCCGCTGGATGTTCAAGCTTAATAACAACACTAAGTGGCCTAGTTATCACTAGGCCACAAAAAGTTATTTAATAGTTTATTTAATTAATAGATAGGACTAAACATGATTGAATTAAATCATCTCAAAAAACGTAAAGTACTAGTGGTAAATAGCGACATTACAAATAAAAACACTGCTAATGGGCAGTCCATCTGTAATTTAATCGAGGCTCTAGAAGAAAGAAACCTCTCGGTTATCGTTGCAACAACCTATAACGATGGAATAGCGAGCATTACCTCTGACGCCTCTATTTGCTGTGTATTCGTAGATTGGACCTCTGAAGAGGATAATGCTGATTCACACAGCCAAGCATTAAAATTGTTGCAAGAAATTCGCCGTCGAAATAAAACAGTGCCGGTATTATTGATGGCAGAGCATGCCTGCCTCGAGACGCTAACGCTCGAAACGATGGAGTTAGCGAATGAATTTATCTGGATGCAAGAAGACACCGCAGAATTCATCGCTTCGCGCAGCATCGCGTTAATCAAAAAATATTTCGACCAGCTATTACCACCTTTCACAAAAGCCTTATTCAACTACACCAACGGCTCGCCTGAATATTCATGGGCAGCACCCGGTCATCAGGGCGGTGTTGCGTTTACCAAATCGGCGGTTGGTCGTGAGTTCCTTGATTTCTTCGGCGAAAATCTTTTCCGTACCGATACCGGAATTGAACGTGATTCGCTCGGTTCGCTGCTCGATCACAGCGGCCCAATCAAAGACTCCGAAGCCTATGCTGCCAGAGTATTTGGTGCCCACCAAAGCTATTCCGTTCTGAATGGCACATCAGGTTCTAACCGTGCCGTCATGTCAGCCGTCGTTGGGGAGGGCCAATTTGCGCTCTGTGACCGTAACTGTCATAAATCTATCGAGCAAGGGCTGGTGATGACCGGCGGGATCCCGGTGTTCTTCATTCCAACACGTAACCGTTTTGGCATCATTGGGCCGATCCCTAAGTCACAGTTCCAACCAGAATCTATCCAGCAGAAAATCGATGCGCATCCACTGAAACAGCTTGCCGTTGACCCTAAACCGGTTTATTCCGTGGTCACCAACTGTACTTACGACGGTATGTGCTACAACGCAAAACAGGCTCAAGATCTTCTGGCTGAGAGCGTCGATACTATTCATTTTGATGAAGCTTGGTATGCCTATGCACGTTTTAATCCACTCTATCGCGATCGTTTCGCGATGCGTGGAAATCCTGCAGAGCATGACGCAGCCGGTCCAACGGTATTTGCTACGCAGTCTACCCATAAGCTTTTAGCGGCGCTTTCTCAGGCTTCCTACATTCACATTCGTAATGGCAAAAAACCCATTGAACACTCGCGTTTCAATGAGTCTTACATGCTGCAATCCACCACCTCACCGCTGTATGCCATTATCGCGGCCAATGAAATTGGTGCAGCCATGATGGATGACCAACAAGGTGAAGCGCTGACTCAGGAAGTGATTGATGAGGCAGTAGATTTCCGTCTTGCACTCGCAAAAGTTCACGCCGCCTTTGCCGCTAAAGGGGAATGGTTCTTCTCTCCGTGGAATGCGCCAGACGTGATTGATGCTGAAACGGGCAAAAAAGTGCCGTTCATGAGTGCGTCTAAAGAACAGCTAACCACCGATCCTGAGTGCTGGGTGCTTCGTCCGGGCGAAAACTGGCATGGTTTTGAACAGCTGGAAGACGATTGGTGCATGCTCGACCCAATCAAAGCCGGCATTTTAGTACCAGGCATGGGCGACGACGGCGAGATGCAGGAAACCGGTATTCCTGCCGCTGTTGTAACCGCATTCCTGTATCAGCACGGCATCGTTCCGTCGCGCACTACAGATTTCATGGTGTTATGCCTGTTCTCCGTGGGGATCACCAAAGGCAAATGGGGAACATTAATTAACGTTCTGATCGAATTCAAAAAACACTACGACAGCAATACGCCACTGTCAGTCTGTCTGCCTGACCTTGCCGCCTCTCATGCTGAGAACTATGCCGGTATGGGCATGAAAGATCTGTGTGATGAGATGTTTGCCTACATGAAAACCAGCCAGATGGATAAGCTTCAGGCAGCCGCCTTCAGCCATATTCCAACGCCGGTTAAACTTCCTCGCGCCGCATTCCAAGATCATATGGCCGGACGCTGCGAATTACTGTCGCTTGATAAACTTGCAGGGCGTATTTCCGCCGTTGGGGTGATCCCTTACCCGCCGGGTATTCCGATTGTGATGCCAGGCGAAAGCTTCGGCACCACTGAGCAACCATGGCTGCAATATATTTATAGCATTGCGAAATGGGGCAAAAAATTCCCTGGTTTCGAAAAAGAGCTTGAAGGCGCTGAGCTGAAAGATGGCCAATATTATATATGGGCACTAAAAAACTAAGTCGCTCTGTAAAATAACCTATAAAAGAGATTCTTAATGAATCTCTTTTATTTCATTTCTAATTAACCCCTCGTGATTTTATGAAAAATTCTATGCAGAAACTTATATGCAGAAGTTAGCGACTAAATACATCAAGTTCCATTCAGCAAAAGCGATCGGTTTAGTCTTTATTATTCTGTCCCTAACGGGTTGTTCCTGTGCACCATCAATAGTTCTGTTTGGCGCATCTTTTCCTGACTGGCTGATATGTTCAGGCATTGGCGTTATTGCTATGACACTCATGCACACAATGTTAAGGAAAGGCGAACACCAGTGCTGGCTTGAGCCTGCCGTGATTGTCTATCCCTGTGTTACCGCTCTCAGCGCAATGTTGACTTGGTTGTTGTTTTTTACCCATTAAGAGAAATACAGAATGTCCCTTAAGAATAAGTTTTATATTTGCTTGCTCGTATTTTTAACGTTAATTGCGCTATGCATTGTGATGTTAAAGATCGATGAAGCCCCACAGACTGACGATGCATATATCTATGCCGATACCATTAATGTGGTTCCTGTAATTGAAGGGCATATAGTGACGATCCCCGTCAAAGATAACCAGCTGGTTTCTAAAGGCGATCTGCTGTTTAAAATCGACCCAAGACCCTATGAGCATGCCATTGAATCTGGTACCGCTCAGCTTGCTACCTTAGATGAACAAATAAAGCTCGCACAGCGAACCATTGATGCCCAGCAATACAATGCTCAGGCCGTTTCAGCGAAAGAAGCCAGCGCCAAAGAGAACTACCTGCAGGCACTCAGCACTTATCAACGTATATTGGCGCTTCAAGGCAAGGGATATGTTTCCGCGGAAGAGTTTGATCAAGCTAGAACGGCAAAAAATAGCGCCGAGGCTATGTATAAAGCCTCTCGCAGCGAAGTAGAACAGGCCAAATCAGCGGTAAGCAGCGTAGATGCACTCATTGCACAGCGTAAGGTTGTTTGTGTGGACATCGCAAAAGCCCAGTTAAACCTTGAATACAGTGAGATTCGTGCGCCTTTCGATGGTCGAGTAACATCTCTAAATACCACGATTGGGCAATATGCCTCGCCGCAGCAGCCGGTAATGACGCTCATTGATACCCAAGCATGGTATGTGGTGGCTAATTTTCGTGAAACCGACCTAAAAAATGTCTGTAATGGCGTTCCCGCGCGCATATACGTCATGGGCGATACCGGTAAATCCTTTAGCGGCAGCGTTGATTCCATAGGCTACGGCGTATCTCCTCAAGATGGCGGCGTGAGCAACGGCCTCCCGTCGGTAGCACGCACCATCAACTGGGTGCATGTATCCCAACGCTTTCCTGTCAAAATTCGCGTCGATAACCCAGAACCTGCGCTATTTCGCGTTGGTGCCTCGGCGATTGCCATCGTCTATCGAGATACCGCCCCCTAGAGGAAATCAGAATGAAATCATTTGACCTCTTCGTCTCTCGATTTTATCAGGGGCTTGGGTTTTATCCGGGCCGAGCAAACCAGATCCTGCGAACCACCGTGGCCTGTATCATTGTGGTTATTCTCAGCCAAACGTTACAGATCCCCGATCTAGCGCTATCACTTATCGTGGTCTTTTTTGTCACCCAAACCAATATTGTAGTAACCAAGCTCACCGGCCTGTTTTTTATTATCTCTATCGCGCTGGCCGTAGCAACGTCGCTGTTAATTTTAAAAATAACCTGGGACGTGCCTTTTTTACGCATTTTACTGGCATCATTGGTGGCCTTTATTAGTCTATTTATGATGCGAGCCTCAAAGTATGGCGTGATATTCTACTTAGTCGCTCTGATCGTTATTTTTTCACAAAGTTTTGTTGATGTGAGTTCAGATTCAGAAGAGATCATCAGAAACATTTTATGGGTATGGGTGGCGATGAGCTATGCCATTGCAGTTACTCTCATTATTAATGCTTTATTTCTTCCCTCAGAGCCCGAGAAATTACTCAATAAAACGCTTATATCGCAACTTAACCATATAGCGGACCTCTTAACTCCTGACAATGAACTCAAGAGAAAAGAAAATACCCTCGCCTCTATTGGTCAAGATTTACAATCGCTGTATAAACTTCTGCAATATACCAAATCCCGCGATCGATTAAGTTCCAGCGATCATACGGCGCAATTAGCGATGGTAACAATGGTTTCTGAACTGCGCTCTCTTTCGTGCCATTTGCCAGTGGAGATAATTAACCAAAAATCCCGTGATACAGCCTTAAGGATTAAGTCTGTTTGTGAAGTTATGATAGCTAGTTCAAAAAATCACTCAGCACCTTTTACGCCAGATGCTATTAATACGAATATAGGAGATACAACCCTACGTGAAATGGCAAAGGTGATAAATAATTACGATCAAAATAAAAATGTCTCTTACGACAATAGCCCGAGCCAAAAGAAAAATTTCTCATTCTTCGTTCCTGATGCATTCTCAAATAAAATCTATGTTACCTATGCATTAAAAACATTACTTAGCGCGTTGATTTGCTATATTTTTTATACCGCCACAGACTGGTTTGGTATTCACACCATCATGCTAACCTGCCTCGTTGTTGCCCAGCCAGGTTTAGGCAAAACACTGCGAAAAATCACGCTACGTTTATTAGGTGCTATTGCTGGAAGTATTGCGGCACTGATTGCCATTGTTTTTATTCTGCCAAATTTAACCACGCTATTTGGGCTGCTATTACTTTCAGCGCCTATTTTTATACTTTGTTCATGGGTTGCCACTGGCCCAGAGAATATTAGCTATGCTGGCATCCAAATGCTGCTGACCTTCTCACTCGCCGTTCTCAATGGTTTTACGCCGGTCAGCGATCTCACCGAAGTACGCGACAGAATTGTCGGCGTCATTTTAGGCATTATTATCGCTGGGCTGATTCAAACCTTAATCAAGCCCGAAAGAAATGGGGAAGTATTGCAGCTTAAGCTCGCTGGCCTAATGGACTTAATGAAAACCAGCCTATCCATGAAAAATGCTACCGAAGATAAACGAGGTGCATTAATGCTAAGCTTTAAAGAGTGTGAGGATTTAGCCACCGAGATTGCCCTTGAGCCCACTTGGATGAAAGCAGAAGGTTCCCATGATGGGACTTGTCAGAAGTTACAGGAGGTTATGCAACAGGCAAAAAGCATGCTGATCAATACTGATGCGGTGGTGCTTTGGTGTCAGCAAAACGCGCCCGTTAACCCCGAAATTGGATGTTTTATCCAGCAAAATGTAGAAAATATCGGCGTTATAGTTAAGCGGCTAAAAACGGGGGAGAAAAACGAAAATATGACCCTGCCTGATTTACCGGAAGGGCTATCCAAAGAAATATCGACTATGCTTACTTTGCTCAGTGACTCAATTTATAGCTTTTGGTTGCTTCTTCACGAAATATAATTCGTTCTACAATTAATGGGTGAACCACTATTCTGGAACAATAAAGGGAGTCAGTGTGATTACGTGGACTCCCTTTTAATTTGTCATGAATTATCAATCAATGAGCGCCGCCCGCGCGTTTTAGCTTGCAGCTATTCATAAACTCCGCATCTCGGTTTTTAATGACCTCCGCCGTTTTATCATCAACATCGACGGGAATGCCCATATCATTCCAGGCCGACACGCTTAATACGCGGTATGAAGATAAAACGCCATCAACGTGGATCCTAAATTCCAACGTACCATTCGCTTTGATTGGGCCAAGATTCGCCACTTTCGCACCGCTTGGTATGCAGTTTTTATCGATGGTGATATAAGTCAGCGCGCTATATGGCAATGTCTCTGAACTATTATTTTCCATCGTACCGCCAATTTCATAATGGCCATTGGCACCAAGGCCCATATGAAATAGCAGACTCAAGCTGGGTTCTGCCAAACAAGGATAACTACTAATAAGAAGTATAAAGAATACAATTTTTTTCACACACTTCACCAATATTCAAATCTATATATTGCAAAGAGCCTATCATTTTTATCTTCCCCTGAGTCCAATAGCCGCCCAAAAGGGCGGCTATCGGTTAAACCACTTAACTACAGGTTATTACTGAAGACAACTGACAGTATCCGGAGAAGAGTTAAATGATGTACCAACATCATTAGCCCTCGTCATACCCACCACTTCGTACGATGAATCCGACGCAGGAGTGCCTGAGCGATAACGATAAAGTTGAGTCGGCCAGCCTTGAACCGTGTTCAACGTATTAGATGGATACGCATTGTACAGTGCAACCAACTGTGTTTTTGACGGCATTTTCGAACAATAGGCTTGAGCCTCACTAAACGTGTATTTCCCCCAATTTTCATTAATTTCAAGATAGTTTTTGTTTGTCTTATTTTCTGCCGTCAGTAACGGACGCTTAAAGACAACGCCTCCAGCGGTTAAGGTATTTGGCATGTGCCCCCACATATTCGCCTTATCCGTATCCGGACTGGTGACTACGGTGAATGTCACATTCGTTGATACCGGACTAACCGTGCTATCGGTCGAACTAACCTGTAACGTAGTTTGTACACCAATACCGTTAGGATCGGTCACGGTGACATTAAGTTTACCGTCGCTGTCGGTTTTGGCCGTGTAGCTGGTTGCAACTGTATTGTTTAACAATAGCTTACCACTATCAGTTCGCGCCTTATTCTGACGGTCTTTAATAGTGGGTGTTGCAAACTTAACGTTAACGTTGGCTGCTGCCGTTTGGGTATTCTCATATGTGGTTTTTACCACCAAATTAATAGGGCTGCCTTTTTTCTGGATCGCTTTGTCAGTCGACACGGAAATAACAACCGGTGCATTTACTACTGATGCGGCAACTTTAGTTAAGGTATTACCGCGAACATTCAGACCATTGACGGCCTGCACTGACAGCTCCATTACTTTACCGGCATCAGCCAGCGCTAGCATTCTGCCGGGAACTTTGCCAGATGAAGTCACCGTATTGCCTGTAGTGGCCACATCTTTACTTGTCGCGCCCTGATATCCCCATAAATAAACCGAGCTATCTTTTGGGCTACCATTATTATCATTAAAGGCATAAGTGCCGGTTAACTCTATACCTACTTCTAAGTTACCGACGATCGACAGATTGCTAATGACGGGCGCTGCCGCTAGATCAATCACCTTGCCATTGTTGCCGCCATCAAGCTTATTGCCAGCCATGCTGGTATCAGTAGTCAGGATATTCCCGGTAACTCCGGCGCCGTTCTTCGCCAGCACCGAAACTTCCAGCACTTTACCGGCATCCGTCTTCTTGATGAGGTAAGTCGGCAGTGTGCCGTTACTGGTCGTCTTACCCTGAGAGGCCACGGTGCCTGCAGTACTGCTCTGGCTGCCCCATTGGGCCAGCGAGGCATCGGTCTGGTTTCCGGTGCGCGGGTCGAATGTATAGCTGCCGGATAGGACACTACCTACAGTCAGCTCGCCGCTGATACTGAGTTTGCTGATTTCAGGTGCCACTGTCTCATTGATGATGGTGCCGCCATTGCCGCCGCCAGTAGTGTCATTGCCCGGGATGTCCGGTTGGGTAGTGACCGTTTCCGTATTCCCGGTGACCCCAGCGCCATTCTTCGCCAGCACAGAAACTTCCAGCACCTGACCCGCATCGCTGCTCTTCACGGTATAACTTGGTACCACGCCGCTCTGGTTAATCGCGCTGCCGTTGCCGTTATCGACTACGTTTGCGGTCGTGCCTTCCACACCCCATTGATATTTCGACGCATCGGTTGGATTACCCGTATTCGGCACAAAGGTGTAGCGGCCACTCAGTTTTTCGCCCACCGCCAGTTTACCGCTGATAGCCACGCTATTGATGCCTGGCGCCGCGGTCTCATCAACAACGGTGCCTCCTTCTCCGCCGCCGGTCGTTTCATTACCAGAGCTATCCGGAACGGTGGTGACGGTCGCGCTATTACCGGTGACATTAGCGCCGTTTTTCGCCCGCACTGACATTTCTAACACCTGACCCGCATCGCTGCTCTTCACGGTGTAGCTTGGGACCACGCCGCTCTGGCTAATCGCGCTGCCGTTGCCGTTATCGACGACGCTCGCGGTTGAGCCTTTCACGCCCCATTGGTACTCGGAAGTATCGGTTGGGTTACCGGTATTAGCCGCAAACGTATAGCGGCCGTTTAGTGCTTCGCCCACCTTCAGCGTACCGCTCATGACCACGTCGCTGATGCTCGGCGCCGCGGTCTCATCAACAACGGTGCCTCCTTCTCCGCCGCCGGTCGTTTCATTACCAGAGCTATCCGGAGCGGTGGTGACGGTCGCGGTATTACCGGTGACATTAGCGCCGTTTTTCGCCCGCACTGACACTTCTAACACCTGACCCGCATCGCTGCTCTTCACGGTGTAGCTTGGGACCACGCCACTCTGGCTAATCGCGCTGCCGTTGCCGTTATTGACTACGCTCGCGGTTGAGCCTTTCACGCCCCATTGGTACTCGGAAGTATCGGTTGGGTTACCGGTATTAGCCGCAAACGTATAGCGGCCGTTTAGTGCTTCGCCCACCTTCAGCGTACCGCTCATGACCACGTCGCTGATGCTCGGCGCCGCGGTTTCATCAACAACGGTGCCTCCTTCTCCGCCGCCGGTCGTTTCATTACCAGAGCTATCCGGAGCGGTGGTGACGGTCGCGGTATTACCGGTGACATTAGCGCCGTTTTTCGCCCGCACTGACACTTCTAACACCTGACCCGCATCGCTGCTCTTCACGGTGTAGCGTGGGACCACGCCACTCTGGCTAATCGCGCTGCCGTTGCCGTTATCGACGACGCTCGCGGTTGAGCCTTTCACGCCCCATTCATACTCGGAAGTATCGGTTGGGTTACCGGTATTAGCCGCAAACGTATAGCGGCCGTTTAGTGCTTCGCCCACCTTCAGCGTACCGCTCATGACCACGTCGCTGATGCTCGGCGCCGCGGTCTCATCAACAACGGTGCCTCCTTCTCCGCCGCCGGTCGTTTCATTACCAGAGCTATCCGGAGCGGTGGTGACGGTCGCGGTATTACCGGTGACATTAGCGCCGTTTTTCGCCCGCACTGACACTTCTAACACCTGACCCGCATCGCTGCTCTTCACGGTGTAGCTTGGGACCACGCCACTCTGGCTAATCGCGCTGCCGTTGCCGTTATTGACTACGCTCGCGGTTGAGCCTTTCACGCCCCATTCATACTCGGAAGTATCGGTTGGGTTACCGGTATTAGCCGCAAACGTATAGCGGCCGTTTAGTGCTTCGCCCACCTTCAGCGTACCGCTCATGACCACGTCGCTGATGCTCGGCGCCGCGGTCTCATCAACAACGGTGCCTCCTTCTCCGCCGCCGGTCGTTTCATTACCAGAGCTATCCGGAGCGGTGGTGACGGTCGCGGTATTACCGGTGACATTAGCGCCGTTTTTCGCCCGCACTGACACTTCTAACACCTGACCCGCATCGCTGCTCTTCACGGTGTAGCTTGGGACCACGCCACTCTGGCTAATCGCGCTGCCGTTGCCGTTATTGACTACGCTCGCGGTTGAGCCTTTCACGCCCCATTCATACTCGGAAGTATCGGTTGGGTTACCGGTATTAGCCGCAAACGTATAGCGGCCGTTTAGTGCTTCGCCCACCTTCAGCGTACCGCTCATGACCACGTCGCTGATGCTCGGCGCCGCGGTCTCATCAACAACGGTGCCACCGTCTCCACCGCCCTCGGTATTGTTGCCGCCGCCGCTTTGCGCGGTGTTCACCGTGGCAGTATTGCCGTACACATTGGCACCGTTTTTAGCGCGTACCGACATTTCCAATACCTGACCCGCATCGCTGCTTTGCAGAGTGTAGCTCGGTACGATGCCGCTTTGGCCGATCGCTTTACCACTGCCGTTGTCCACCACGCTTGCGGTCGTGCCTTTAACGCCCCACTGGTATTCCGACGCATCGGTTGGATTACCGGTGTTGGCTGCAAAGGTGTAGCTGCCGCTCAGCGCTTCGCCCACCGACAGTTTGCCGCTGATGGCCACGGTGCTGATGCTTGGTTCTGCGGTTTCATCCACGATGGTGCCACCGTCTCCACCGCCCTCGGTATTGTTGCCGCCGCCGTTTTGCGCGGTGGTCACCGTAGCGGTATTGCCGTACACATTGGCACCGTTTTTAGCACGTACCGACATCTCCAACACCTGACCCGCGTCGCTGCTTTGCAGGGTGTAATTCGGTACGATGCCACTTTGGTCGATCGCTTTGCCGCTACCATTGTCCACCACGCTTGCGGTCGTGCCTTTCACGCCCCACTGGTATTCCGACGCATCGGTTGGGTTACCGGTGTTGGCTGCAAAGGTGTAGCTACCGCTCAGGGCTTCGCCCACCGTTAGCTTGCCGCTGATGACCACGGTGCTGATACTTGGTGCCACCTGTTCATTTACGATGGTGCCGCCTTCACCGCCACCCTCGGTATTGTTGCCGCCGCCGTTTTGCGCAGTGGTCACCGTGGCGGTATTGCCGTACACATTGGCACCGTTTTTAGCACGTACCGACATTTCCAATACCTGACCCGCATCGCTGCTTTGCAGGATGTAATTCGGTACGATACCGCTATGGCCGATCGCTTTGCCGCTGCCGTTGTCCACCACGCTTGCGGTCGTGCCTTTCACCCCCCACTGGTATTCCGACGCATCGGTTGGGTTACCGGTGTTGGCTGCAAAGGTGTAGCTACCGCTCAGGGCTTCGCCCACCGACAACTTGCCGCTGATGGCCACGGTGCTGATACTTGGTGCCACCTGTTCATCTACGATGGTGCCGCCGTCGCCACCGCCCTCGGTGTTGTTGCCGCCGCCGTTTTGCGCAGTGGTCACCGTGGCGGTATTGCCATACACATTGGCGCCGTTTTTAGCACGCACTGACATCTCTAACACCTGACCCGCGTCGCTGCTTTGCAGGGTGTAGCTCGGTACGATACCGCTTTGGCCGATCGCTTTGCCGCTGCCGCTGTTCACCACGCTCGCCGTGGTGCCTTTCACGCCCCACTGGTATTCCGACACATCGGTTGGATTACCGGTGTTGGCTGCAAAGGTATAGCTGCCGCTTAGGGATTCACCCACCAACAGCTTGCCGCTGATGGCCACAGTGCTGATACTTGGCGCTGCTGCTTCATCCACGATGGTGCCGCCTTCGCCACCGCCTTCGGTATTATTACCGCTATCACCCGGAACAGTAGTGACGGTCAGTGTATTCCCTAAGGTCTCCACTCCGTTGCGTGCTTGAACCGACAGCTCTTTTACCTGCCCAACATCGCTGGTGACTAACGTATAACTCGGTACACTGCCTGAAGTGACGATAGCCTCAGCACTATTTAGTCCTGTAGTCTGTCCTTTATTACCCCACTGATAGAGGGAAGCATCTTGCGTATTGCCATTATTGCTATCGAATTGGTAGTGGCCAGACAGTTGCTCACCTAAAGCCAGTTTTCCACTGATGGTCAAATCGCGGATCATCGGTGCTCCACCGACATACAACATCGCGGGAGCAATTTTGATATTCTGGATTTCAGGCGTGAGTTTGTATTCAGCTATATTTTTGCCCGCCGTCACGGTGGCTTTATAGGTGCCCAAGCGATTCACATCTTCATTAAAAGCACTTACCGTAGCATCTGACTGAACACGCGCAGTCGGGGTAACCGTGGTTTTAATATCACCCGCTACGCCACTAATCGGGTGGTTATTGGCATCACGCAATACCAGCGTCAGTTCAGCCGTTGAGTGACCGTCGTTAGGTAACTGTAGCTCCATCGGCGTAAGCGTACTGTTAAGAACACTTACCGCAGCTGACGCCACGATTACCACGCTTTCTGCTTTAGGTGATGCATTACCCGATTTATCATAGGCAACACCGCTGATTACATAGCTGTTGTTCGCATCGCTGCCGTATTGATATTCAGGAATAATGACGTTGAACTGCTGCTCAGAAACCTGAACAATCTGTCCTCCCTGACTCAGCAGTTCGGGTGCAGTCCAATCAATGCGTTCAACACCGTTAGTGCTATTCACAGAAACACCCAGCGATTTACTTTCACCGCTGTAGCCGCTGATTTGCGAGGCTAACCTGAGGCTGATGGTGTCTTTTTTGCGATATTCCAACACGATGTTGTTATTACGATCGACGAAGTCATAGCGATTAGCGGCCAGACTACGACTCACGGCCAGCATGCTGCTATCCAACTGCTGACTGAGCGGCGCGCCAAGGACGTAGTTCAGATCGATGCCAAAGCGGGTATCGTTTTGATTGCTTTTGCCCATGCGGTGATCGACGTTGAACTTCATCAGCGGGAAAGGTGAATAGTTGATCCCGGCGGTCACTGCAACCGGATTTTTTTGCTGATTATCTTTACCAAACAGTCCGACGCGGTCGCCGTAATATTGCTCATACACCAGCTTGCCGCCGATACCCGGATAGGCAGGTAAATAGCCTTCGGTACGAATATCCCAACCGTTCGCTGGGCGTTCTTCGTAGTTATCGAAGTCCGGTGAATTTTTCCAGTTGGTCAGACGCATATAGGCGTTAGCGGCTACTTTGAGGAAATCGCGCTGATATTCGGCACCGAGGCCTAAACGGGAATGGCTACGCGACCAGTCGTGGTCGAAGAAGGTATTCGCCCCCAACATGTAGGTACCTTCAAAATAACGATACCCCAGCCCTAAGTTAGACTGGTTTCGGCTGTCGGTATGATGCACCGACCCCTGAGTAAAGATCTGATGGGCATTGTTTTCCCACAGCGGATACAACACATCCAGCTCAGAGTTTTTTAATGAGAAATCACGGTCGGCATCCAATTTTACCCGCGCTTTTCCCTTACCGTTCAGCCAACTGGCAACTTCTTGATTCGCTTTGCTGTTCGCTGCCCCCAACGCTTGACCGCGCGCTAAATCTTTAGCGCTGTCAGCGCTGGGGTTATTTTGCAGGAAACTACCGGCCTGCTGGGCACGCTGAGCCAGTTCAGCGCTACCATCACTGCCAGCGTCGGTGACACTGCTTTTGGACTGAGCAGGAACATCGATCTCATCCCCAGCGCTCACTGACTCAAACCCATGGGCAAAGGTTCGATATTGATTCAGCGTTTTAAGCTGCGCCACGGTGAGATGATGCTTCTCAGCGACCTGCGCAAGCGTATCGCTAGGCTGTAAAACATAAGGAATGGTTTTCGCTGCGGTGGCCGCAGCAAAAAACTTTTTTTCTCCGGTCTCGGCTCGAGCAACCATCATCGGGGTAAATGACAGGGCGAGTGGAAATACGACCTGCATTCCAATATTGAGATGCGCAATAGCGCGGATACAACCTTGAGTCATTTTTATATGACCGGATGTTGGAGGTTTTTTGTTATTCATATTTAGCTCTAATAAATAAATGAAAACATTCGATGTTTTGATTACGTGGTTTTTGCTGCGATGGCATATAGCCATTGAAAATCAACACTCATTTTTCTGAATGCCTGCAAATGGAATTATTAAACGTTCCCTAAACATATTTTATATTTAGTGTTAAACCTTTTTTCGTATCACTCCATTTAAACGCTCAATGATTAAATGAAAGAAAAATCTTTCGAATGACACAAATGAAAATAGAAATAGATTTTATTCCCCCTCATAAAAAGGTGCAGACAACACGTCCTTAAACACTCGATTTATAAAGTCCCACTTGCTCACCCTGGAACAATAAGAAAATCAATGAAGGTACTACTGGCCCTTACAACTCATAGATAGACTGCAGAGATTAAGGATTAATTTCTTTTGTATTTCCTATCCTTTTGACTACCCGACATGCTTGAAAAACCCATATAAACGCATAGAGAAGGGAGTTCAAAAACCATCAAATGCCGCAACAAAACTGCTTAGCATTTGTCACTAACCCTTCAACATTTAGATCATTATATCAATTTAAACAATATTGCGATCATATGATCTGAAAAATTACAAAAAACAGCATTAAATCCTGTTTAATGGTTTTTTATTCAATTCACAAGTACTTTATATGAAAAGATAAGTAAGTAATGGATTATTTATATCGAATTTATTTTTAACGCTGTCTGTTTCACTTATGTTTAAATTAAATTGTTTTATTTAAAAATAAGTAAAACCAAGTATACAAAAGAAAATAAAACAATATTAAAACTCATGTCGTTTAGTTTTTATTTAAAAAAAGAGTTAACAAATAATGGATAAACAATATATCAACCACATCTTTAATGGCTTTCATGATATTAACAATAAAAATAATAAATTTTAAACATTGAATTAACATTGGATGCTAATTATTTATTTAGAAACAAAACTGCTAGCTGGGTTTACTCATGGATAATTAAAACACTATGCATAGTAGCTTTTGCTATATTCGACGTATATAGGATGTAACCCCAATAACTGGCGTCCAAAGCTTACAGTTGTAAGGTGGCACCTACTGTCGCAGACTTGATAGTCACTGCAGTTAATATAATAAACAGCATGCCCTCTCTTAAACAGACTTCGTTAAGCTCAATATAAATAAGAGATAGTCGCTATTTTCTGTAAAATTTAAACAGAAGGGTAACGTAAAGGCGTATTACTACTGTCAGGCGAAGCTAATTAAACATTGAGTGAAATATTTTAGTTAGGTAGGAAATTATATTAAGGGAAACTTTTGCGGGTATCTGATGAGATATGATGCTAGCCCCCCTACAGGTAAGGGAGGCTAGAAAGGAGAATTGGTGGGTTACTTATAAATACGAACCTTGCAGCTTTTCCCTTTGATCTTGCCTTCCTGAAGCTGCTTGTAGGCTTTCTTAGCTGATGCTTTACGGATAGCTACATAGGCATGAATCGGGAACATATCGATTTTACCCACGTCCGCGGCGGTAAGGCCTGCGTCACCGGTCAACGCGCCCAGAATATCGCCAGGGCGGATCTTGGCCTTACGGCCACCGTCGATGCACAACGTCACCATTTCAGCTTCCAATGGCTGCATCGGTGATGCCATCATTTTATCCGCAGACAACCAAGTTGGTTTCAGGCCGATATAATCTTCCAGCGCATGAGCGCGCACCATTTCTGATGGAGCCACAAAGCTCACAGCTAAGCCTTTCTGGCCTGCACGTGCGGTACGGCCAATACGGTGGACGTGAACTTCAGGATCGAAAGAAAGCTCGTAGTTCACAACCATTTCCAGCTCTTTGATATCTAATCCACGCGCGGCGACGTCGGTAGCCACCAGCACGCGGCAGCTACGGTTGGAGAAACGTACCAGCACCTGATCGCGTTCACGCTGCTCTAAATCACCGTGCAGAGCCAACACGCTAATATTCTGCCCAGACAGCGCCTCGTAGACGTCTTGGCAATCACGTTTGGTATTACAGAACACCACGCATGATGCCGGTTGCAGATTGCTCAGCAGCGCTTGGAGCAACGCTAATTTCTCACCGCGTGAGGTTTCATAAAACTGTTGTTCGATATCTGGCAGCGCAGAAACATCGCCGGTTTCAATATTCACAGGCTCACGTTGAATACGCGCGCTGATGCGTTCAATGCCCTGCGGATAGGTCGCAGAGAACAGCAGGGTTTGGCGTGAAGTTGGGGTGTAGCTGATCACATCGTCGATCGCATCAGCGAAGCCCATGTCCAACATGCGGTCGGCTTCATCCAACACCAGCACTTTCATCGCATCCAAACTAACGCTTTTCTTGCGCAAATGTTCCTGAATACGGCCCGGCGTGCCCACTACGATGTGCGGCGCATGAACTAAAGAATCCAGCTGATGGCTGATTGGCTGGCCGCCACACAGTGTCAAAATTTTGATGTTCTGGGTGAAACGCGCTAAGCGGCGCAGCTCTTTGCTGACCTGATCCGCCAGCTCACGCGTTGGGCACAGCACCAGCGCCTGAGTCGTAAACTGGGTAACATCAATCTGCTGTAGCAGACCGATACCAAAAGCGGCTGTTTTACCGCTGCCGGTTTTGGCCTGCGCCCGAACGTCACGCCCTTCTAAAATGGCAGGCAATGCAGCGGCCTGCACGGGGGTCATTGAGGCATAGCCAAGTTCAGCGAGGTTTTCTAGCTGCGCCGCTGGCAGCGTCAGGGAAGCAAAAGATTGGGTCACAACGGTTACTCTAATCAGACAAAAAATAAGGGGGAGCAAGTTTGCTGTTGAACGCGATTATAGACTCGTAGCGCCAGCGGACTTGTACTCATAGGCGCACATAATAACAGAGAAGCGGTGGGTCGAGCAGAAGTAAAAATAGACAACATGATGAGAGAAGAAATGCGGGGAAAATCCCCGCTTGATAATCCGCGTCGTACAGCCTTAGGCTATTTATATACTTCCGCAATAGCGCTGATTTTGCCGTGCTCACGGCCAGCGATAATTACGTAATATTTACCGCCTTTCTCATCTGCCAGCTTAGACAAGACTTCTTTAGCATCCATTGGCGATGTGGTTTCTGCCGTGGTGCTTACGGTACCAATTTTCGTATATTTTGCGGCTTCTTCTTTCGTGATTTCCTCTGCTGCCAAAGCGCCAAAAGATACTGAACTCACCAGAATCGCTGCGGTAATAGCTTTAATTGCTTTCATAAATCACTCCTTGTTGTTTGTCATTGGATAGAACAACTACAGGATTAAAGGTAGTACAGATTCATCAACGCCGCAGGAAATGCCATTTTTTTGGTCAGAATTAAGAAATATCTCCCCTGAAAGGGGAGATAAAAAGGGAGGGATAATCGGTCCAGTGCTAGAGCTCATCACCGTTTGAGCGGATCACTTTTTGGTACCATTCAAAACTCAGCTTCTTCTTACGCGCCAAGTTATTCTCACGGTCGATATACACAAAGCCGTACTGTTTTTGGTAACCGTTGAGCCAAGACAGCAAATCAATAAATGACCAAGGATAGAATCCACGTACATCGGCGCCCTGCTCAATAGCACGACCAACGGCGCGAATATGCTCGCTCAGATAATCAATGCGCGGCTGATCTAAAACCGCGCCGTCAACAATCGGATCCTTCGCGCCTAAACCATTTTCAGTAATATAAATAGGCACTTCACCGTAGCGATGACGAATACGACCAATCGCGTCGGTCAGCCCTTCTGGATAAATTTCCCAATCCCAATCGGTGTAGACCCCGTTTGGATTTTTCACGATCTTGAATAGGCCTTTGAAGCCCATTCCGCCGCCGCTGCCTTTCTGGCCTGACGTATTAAGATCGAACCCTTGCACGTCATCGTTACGCGCCACCATTTCACGCTTGTAGTAATTCAGGCCGATGAAATCAACGATGTTTTCTTTCAGTAATTCAGCATCACCAGGGTGGAATTCAGGCACGCCAAATGCGGCCTGTGCCATTTCGAGCATGTCGTGCGGATATTCGCCTTTTAGCACAGGATCATACAGCCAGTGGGTGTAAATCCCTTCGGCGATCTCCCACGCGCGCAAATCTTCAGGCTCTTGGCTGATCGGATCGTTAGGTTGAAGCACGTTAACAAAACCAATTTGGCCTTTAATTCCCATCTCACGAAAACTTTTCACCGCACGGGCATTGGACAAGAAAACATGATGACAGGCCTGAATGCCCAACTTAGGATCTTTCAGCTTCGGTGGATGCTGACCGGTGAAATACCCCATGCCAATAAATACGATGGTTTCGTTAAACGTTGACCACAGGTCAACGCGATCGCCGAAGCGTTGATAACAAAGACGGGCATATTCATCAAAGGCATCAACAATTTCACGCCCTGCCCAACCGCCAAATTTATCCTGCAAAGCCTGAGGAAGATCCCAGTGATACAGCGTAATCATCGGGCGAATATTGTGGCGCAAAAGCTCATCGATCAAATCGCTATAAAATTTGATTCCGGCTTCATTCACTTCACCAGTGCCGTTCGGCAACACGCGTGGCCACGAAATAGAAAAGCGATATGAGGTCATCCCCAATTCTGCCATCAGCGCCACATCTTCTTTAAAACGATGATAGTGATCGGCCGCGACGTCGCCGTTTGTCCCTTCGTGCGTGGTGCCCGGCAAATGAGAGAACACGTCCCAAACAGATAATCCTTTACCATCAGCGTCATGTGCACCTTCCACCTGATACGCTGCCGTTGCGGCTCCCCAGAGAAAATCTTTTGGAAACTGGCTCATAGTTTTATTACTCCGTTAACGCTATAAATAAAAAGATAAAATAGTGATTGCCGCTGTTACCACACGATAGCTTCATCGTCTTCTGGTGCCGATTCGGCCTGTTCCTGTGCCAAGAGCTGCTTCTCATAAACCTTAAAGAACGGGTAATAAATCAGGGCAGATAACGCCATCAGCAACAGCACTAATACGGTGACACGGAAATCCCAGCCCATTGCCCACGCGGCACCAATCGGCGCTGGCGATGTCCACGGAACCAGAGAAATCATGTGAGGAAGCAGATTGGTCGTCACAGCGGTGTAGGCCACAACCGCATTGATCATCGGCGATAAAATAAAGGGAATGAAGAAGGTTGGGTTCATAACGATCGGCGTACCAAAAATCACCGGCTCATTAATATTGAACATGCTCGGAACCAGACTCAGTTTCCCCATCGCCCGTAGATGCACAGATTTGCTGCGCAGGAACAACAGCACTAAACCGAAGGTGGCCCCCGAGCCACCGATTACGATCAGAAAATTCCAGAACGCCTCCGTCATGATATGCGTAAGCGGCAGCCCTGCGGCAAGATCGGTTTGATTTAACCCTAAATTCGTCAGCCAAAATGCCTGCAACATGCCGGAAACAATGGCTGAGCCGTGGATTCCTGCAAACCATAACAGATGACAAATCAGCACGGCGAGTAGGATAGCCGGTAGTGAATCAGCGGCAGAAATCAGTGGTTGGAACAGCGCCATAATCGCCTGAGGGAGCAGTTGGTCAAACAGAGCCTGCACGCCCATGCTGATCGGATACAGCGTAATAATGACGGCGAGAATCGGGATCAGCAGATCGAATGATTGTTTGATGTTTGCCGGAACCTGCGAAGGGAGCCTTATTCCAATATTGTGATGTTTGAGAAAACGCGTGAGCTCCGTGACATAAATCGCCACGATAACGGCGGTGAAAATCCCCACGCCGCCCAGTGCAACGGTAGGCATATTTCCGTTAGCCTGTGGTGCTGATACCAATAAAAATCCCATCAGGGCCAGCATTGCCGTCATGAAAGGATCAAGCTGATAGCGTCTTGCGAGGTTGTAGGCAATGGCCGCGGTGATATAAATCGACATGATCCCCATCGTCATATTAAACGGCGTCAGGATTTGGCTTTCATACTTTCCAGACAGCGCCAGCCAACTGCGCGCAAAACCCCAGCTACTCTCAGCGGAAAACGGGGGGTAGACAAATACCAGCAAAAACGAACCAACAATCATGAATGGCATGGCGGCAATAAAGCCATCGCGAATCGCCATAATATGCCGCTGAGAAGAAATTTTTCCTGCCACTGGGCTAATTCGATTTTCGATAAAGCTAAACAGCGATTGACTGATATTCATCATGCTCTACCCCTAATAAGACGCGTAAGGAACAGAGTATAAGGTGCCATTTTCACTTACTGCAACCGGTTTCAGTAACCGGTTTCATTATTCATCTAGAGTGTGAAGGCGATCGAAAAAATCGAAGAATACGCACGCTTAAATCACGCGCACCGAGGTTTCGTAACGGTTTTCCCAGTATTGATCATCGAGGCGAGAAGTCGTTACCCCCATACTCTTTGATGCATGGATGAACTGACCATTACCCACATACACGCCAACATGTCGCGTCTCCGGCGAGGTTTTAAAGAAAACCAAATCACCGATTTTGAGCTGCTGCTTAGCAATGTGATTACCGGAATGAATTTGCTCGGAGGTCGTTCGCGGCAGATTAACCGAGAGTTCGCCGAGCACACGGCGCGTAAATGCAGAGCAATCGATGCCATACTGAGAATCGCCGCCCCAAAGATATCTCACCCCCTGCCAGCGCCGATAATCCTGCAAAATCACCTGTTTGATATTGGCCTGCTGCGGATCGTTAAAGCTTTTGCTATTGAACGCGCCCTGAAAGGACGCTCGGTAGGAAGAGAGCGCTGAGCGGGATTTAACATGCAGGTTTTCATTCATCTTGTCGGATTTAAAATATGTGGGTAATTCAAACGCAGATGAAGGCTGAACCACAAACGCGCCAGAGCAAAATACAACGGCTGAGATAAGTTTTCGAAATAACATTTTGAGATCATCGTAGAGAGAGAAGAGCGTCCTTAAGAGGCGTCGCGACTGGCCTCAACATCAAGGGCTTCACGCTGAATCACGTCCATTGCAGGGTGAAAACTACACAGCTATTCACCCAGTCTCCACTGAATCAATTTTGAAGTTATGCTTACGAGTTAAGCATATGTTTTATGAATTTATGTTTTGCTTGGTGAACCATAGCGTTAAAACAAGAAGAGAATGTTAATAAGAAAATTTGTCAGGAATAAAAATTAAAAAACCGCCAAAGAATGGTAACGCTGTTCACTTAAGCTCGATTTTAGGGGGAGCACACCGATGGGGTCGTAGCGGCGAAAGCCGCCGACAACTTTGCTTGAGCAAAGTTGAACCACGCTTTAGCGTTGGCCCGTAGGGTGGAACACAAGGATGTGTTCCATAACGGCCCCGCGGTGTGCTAGACCCGTGTATCTCTTAAATGAGCGGCGTTACCACATAGCGATCTATGCCCAAAATAATTCAGGTGGCTTGAAAGTAAGACGGGGATAAATCCGCTATTTCCCCTGCCCATAATAGGCACCCGCACCGTGTTTACGCAGGTAGTGTTTATCCAATAAAGCACGCTGCATCGAGTCAATTTCTGGCATCAGTTGGCGGGAGAAGATCCCCATGTAAGCGCACTCTTCTAGCACCACGGCATTATGCACCGCATCTGCGGCATCGCAGCCCCACGCAAAGGGCCCGTGTGAATGCACTAACACTGCGGGAACCTGCATAGGGTCAATATCACGCTGGGTGAAGGTTTCAATAATCACTTCACCGGTTTCATGCTCATAGTCGCCTTCAATTTCGTCTTGATTCATCAGACGCGTGCACGGAACAGTGCCATAAAAATAGTCTGCGTGCGTGGTGCCCCAAGCAGGCAAATCAAGTCCGGCCTGAGACCAAATGGTGGCGTGGCGCGAATGGGTATGAACGATACCGCCAATGTGCGGAAAAGCCCGATACAGCGCGAGATGGGTGGCCGTATCCGACGATGGCTTTTTATTTCCCTCCACCACATGACCGCTGGCTAAATCTACCACCACCATATCTTCTGCCTGCATTCCGTCATATTCGACGCCAGAGGGCTTAATCACTACCCGCCCAGATTCACGATCGATTGCACTCACATTTCCCCAGGTAAACGTGACTAAGTGATGCTTAGGCAGAGCCAGATTGGCATCTAAAACCTGCTGTTTTAATTGCTCTAACATAACAAACCTCCTTCCAGCATCTTCGCTTCGATCCACTGCCGCGCTTTGATGATTTCCAGCACCGGCTCCGCTGATTTTTCCGTCCACATTTCGATCAAGAATGAACCACGATAGTTCAGCCGTTTTAGCGTTTGGAACACGCCGACAAAATCAACGCAGCCATCACCGAATGGCACATCGCGAAACTGCCCTTGGCTGGTTGCCGTCACCGGATAGGTATCTTTCAAATGAATCGCCGCAATACTATCGATACCCAACTCCAGTTCGGCAGAGACATCATTGCCCCACGCGCTCAGATTTCCCACGTCGGGATAAACGCTAAACCACGGCGATGAAAGCAAACGATCCCATTTTTTCCACTTGGTAATGGAGTTCATGAATTCGGTATCCATGATCTCAACGGCCAGCATCACCTGCGCACCTGCGGCCTGCTCCACCGCCCACGCCAGCCCCTCGGTAAAACGCTGCTGAGTGCCTTCATCTTGCTCTTCGTAATACACGTCATAGCCCGCAAGCTGAATCGTTCTGATGCCTAAGTCGCGCGCCAGATAAATCGCTTTCGTCATAATGCTACGCGCCTGCTGGCGCACATTTTCGTCGTGACTGCCAAAAGGAAAACGCCGATGCGCTGATAAACACATGGAGGGAATAGCAACCCCACTTTCCAGCATTGCTCCCACCAACGAGGTTCGCTGAGCAACGCTCCAGTCTAAACGGCTGAGTCTTTCGTCCGTTTCATCCACCGACATTTCAACGAAGTCGAACCCACAGCTTTTTGCCAGCGCTAAGCGCTCTGGCCAGCTTAAGGTTTTTGGCAGGGCTTTTTCATAAATGCCGAGTGGATGACGTCGTTTGATGATGTTCATCGTGATGCCCCCCAAATTTCATCGATCTGCTGATGAAACGCCTGTGCAACCTCTTGCGGATGCTCAGCTTCAGACAATGCACGGCCAGCGATAAACGCTCTGACGGAGATATCTTTAAACAGCGCGAGATCCTGTGGCGTGATCCCTCCGGTGATCGACAACTCCAATCCCAGATCGGAAAGCTGCTTCATTCGATCCAGATCCTGCTGGCTCCAAGATTGCCCGCTAGCCTGAGCGTCGCGCCCACGATGATAAATCGCCTGACGCACTCCGGCGGCTCGCCAGGCTTTCGCATCGTCGAGCGTCCAATTGCCAAATAGCTCAATTTGAATCTCACCGCCGCGAGACTGAGCCACCTGATGCGCTTTTATCACCGTCGCCAACGGGGCTGCGCAGATCACCGTCATCCAGTTTGCACCGGCGTCGAAGGCCTCGGTTGCCAAGGTTTCTCCGGCATCTGCCACTTTGAGGTCGGCAACAATAATGCTATCAGGACACATCTGACGCAGCGCCCGCACAGCCTGCAATCCTTCACTGATGCACAGGATCGTACCGGCTTCGATAATATCCACGTGGTTTCGCAGCGCACTCACGCTTTGCAACGCCGGGTTCAGGCTCGTGTGATCCAGCGCGAGCTGGAGCAAAGGTCGGTTCATATGAATAGCTCCTCAAGACTTGGACAACGATGAGCAGCGCACGTGATAGCCATGCAATGCTCCAATCAAATATTGGTAACGGGTAAATTTGTGCTGATAGGCCGACCACGCCGCGCTATCGGGTTCAATGCGTTGAATGGCGTGGTTAAGCTGGCTTTGCGCCTGTTTAACGCTGGAGTACACACCGCTGCCTACCAGCGCCACCAAGGCCGCGCCTAAACAGCCCGTTTCTTCAACCTGTGGCAATTCAACGGGTAAGCCACTGACATCCGCTAGCATTTGCATCCAGACTTTTGAGCGCGCAGGCCCGCCGGTAACGCGCAGTTTGCGTACCTGCGTAAAACGTTCACGCATACGGTTAAGATGCGTCATGTGGCTAAACACCACGCCTTCGTAAACCGCCTGTAAAAGATGCTCGCGCCGATGGAGCGATTGCAGACCATAAAAACCGGCGGTCATATCCAAACCGGCATTGCTGCCATACAAAAACGGCAAAAACATCACGTCGCTGCCGGCCTTCGGTAAAGCGCCTACCGACTGATTAATCTCTTCAAAACTGATACCGCCGCACTGTTGGGTTAGCCATTCCAAGTTGGCGGAAGAGGTTGGGCTGGCCTCATGCACGATGTAATTATTCTCATCGTCGCCCGGTGCATTGGCATAACGCCCATAGACGTAGGGATAGGGTTCATTCGGGGAAATATGTTTGGCAACACCGCTGGTCACCGCCCAGGTTCCCATCACGGCGTTAAGCGTGAGCTCATCCTTTAGGCCCGCACAGATCGCGGTAGAGACCACATCAAACAGCCCACCCACCACGGGAGTACCCGCGCATAGCCCCGTGGCTTCAGCCACCTCATGCGTCACTTTCCCGCATATTTCAGTGGAGCCCACTATCGGTGGTAGAGCACCAGAAACCTCGGAAATCCCAAGCCACTGCGTGAGCTGAGGGTCATATTCACCCTGCATCATGTTGTAGAGATTGGATTCAGAAATGTTCGTCTCTTCGCAGCCGCGCTCTCCCGTCAGGCAAAAACGCAGATAGTCATGCGCCATCATTACTGAGCCAATTTTCTGATAACGCTCTGGCTGATGCCGTTTAACCCAGCGCAGTAAAGAAACCGGATGGCCGGTCCACAGAGTTTGTCGTGTCAGTGGATAGAGCATCTCCGGCAGCCCATCACGTTGCCATTGCGACACCACGTCAATCGCTCGCCGATCCGATGACAACATGGCATTGCCCAGCGGCCGGTTTTCTTTATCTAAGAGAAACAGTCCCTTGCCCTGAGCCGATATCCCGATAGCCTGCACCTGCTGACCATTTACACCGCTTTGGCGCAACAGCGTGGCGATAGTTTCTATGCAGGCTTTCCACAGCAGAGACATATCACGTTCGGCCCAGCCCGGATGCTCACTTATCACCGGCAATGCTTGGCGGCTAATACACAATTCCGCACCTTGCCTATCGTATAATCCCGCTTTGAGATAGGTTCCACCGCAGTCGATACCCAGCCAATATTCCGTGGATGTCGCACTCATAATCATTCCTGTTATTTGCATTGATTGCCCAACCAGTCCCCCTCCCAGCCTCCCCCTTGTCAGGAGAAAGGGCCGATCGAGACCCTTACAAACTACGCTGAACGGTCCCCTCCCCTGCGAAGGGGAGGGTTAGGGTGGGGTCTATTTATGCCGCCGTACGTTTACCTTCTGGCAGTTGCGCACCAGACTGCGTTGGCACATCACATTTTGCTGGCAGCAACAGGGCCAGCAGCGCCGCTATCGCCAGCGACAGCGAAAGGCAATAAACACCGGCGTCTTTGTTGTAATAAGTAATCAGCAAGCCAACCGCATACGGCCCGCAAAATCCGCCGAGATTACCGAGCGCATTAATTACCCCACGCGCCCCACCCGCCATTTCTGCGCTAAATAGCTTGGCTGGAATGGTCCAAAATACGCCCGCGGCCGACTGTAGAAATACGCCGCAGCCCACCAGCATTGCGTATGACCACCACACATGGTTTTTCAACGTCACAGACAGGAACATACACGCGGCAAAACCCAGCAGCGGTAAGAACACAAACAGCTTGCGTTTGCCGGTGCGGTCAGAGAGTGAAGAAAAGAGGAACATGCCTGCCATCGCTCCCACATAAGGGAGGATGGCCAACATGCCCACCTGCCCCATTGAGGTATGCGTCAGCTCTTTGAGGATGGTCGGCAGCCACAGGGTGTAGCCGTAAATACCGGTTTGATAAAAGAAGTTCAGCGCGATCAACTGCCACATGGTTTTATCGGACAGCACCGCACTCAGAGAGGCGTTTTTCACCTCTTTTCCGGCAATCGCGCGCTGCTCTTCGGCTAAGGTGGCGATCAGCCAATTTTTCTCTTTTTCCGAGATCCAGCGTGCCTCTTGTGGTCGGTCACACACCGCCATAACCCACAGAACCAGCACCGCCACCGACATCAAACCTTCAATAATGAACAGCCAGCGCCAGTCAAGCGCAGTGATAATCCAGCCCGAAAGCGGTGCCGTGATAATGCCGGCAATCGGCACAAACATAATCACAATCGCATTGGCGCGTCCGCGTTCCGCATCTGGGAACCAGTTGCTGATCATGGTGAGCACGACGGGCAGCATTCCCCCTTCCGCCACCCCGAGAGCAAAGCGCAGAAACAGGAGTTGGTAATGATTCGTCACCAAGCCGGTTAAAATGGAAATTACGACCCACGCAACCAGTGACCAGCCAATAAATTTTTTCCCGCTGCCATGCACGGCAATTTTTCCACCGGGAACTTGCAGGAATAAATAACCAATAAAAAAGATGCCGCCAGCTAAGCCTGCCATGGAGGCCGTAATACCGAGATCTGCATCCATGCCTCCAGGCATCGCAAACGCGATATTCACCCTATCCATATAGGAAATAATGCAGGCAATTAAGATCGGTGGAATTATTCTTAGCCATCGCTGACGAGGAATATCATTTGGTATATTATTTTTATGTAGGGTATCAGAGTTAGATTTCATAACTTCACGCCTTAATCATTATTGATACGGCCCGTACAGTGATATGCACAGATTTCCCCATTGACATGGGTTTATTTGGTGAAGACTTAATGCATTTAATCCATTAAAAAAAGATAAAGTTTTATTACTGATTTCGTGTCGCGATATTTAAAGCCTTAATTCCATCGCGCAATATATCAATACGATGTGCAACGCTGGCTTGCGGATCAATTTCTAATAGTTTAATTCCAGCAAAACTTAATGATTCCAATGGCGCTAACGCAAACATTTCAGACGCCAGTTCTACGGTCATTAAACTTTCAGCACAGTTAACCCGTGCGCTTGCGAACGGCGCAAAAGGCGCGTGTAAATCTTGCCAATCACCGTATGCGCCACCTGTCGTGGTGCCAGAAAACATCAACGCTTTGAGCACTCCGGCCTGCTGGCTTTGTTGCAGATGCTGTAATGGCAATTCCGTACTGCGTCCTTCAATCGCTGAACGAGCCCAGTTAATGGCTACCCCAACCTCTTTTTCCAATGCCTGTATCACCGCAATTTCCTGCTCTAAAGGCAAAAAGCCTTTGCGTGAATCAGATTTATTCATTGCGTCGCAGTGTTCAATCACCAGTTCGCACGGCCAGTCCCAGCGCACAATCTGCTGCATTGACTCAGCAAAGCATTCTGCCGCCAGCGCAACATCATCAGAGCCAGCCAATGGCGCAGACTGAATCTCCAAAGCGAGGATTTTCTTCATGCCAAAGCGATCGTTGGTACGGTTAATTTTATTCAAAATATGGCGATAGTATTCAACGCAGGCCAAGCGCTGCGCTTTATCTGCCGAAGCTAAACCAAAGCCACCATGCCCTGCACGACGGCGCATCGTTTCCATGACGGCGGTAACAACAATTTGCCAGTCCGCGGGGATCTGTTGAAATAAATAGTCATCGCCATATGGATGAAGGTTTTCTAAACAAGGCTGTTCAATCCCACTAATTCCCTCAACGTCCGCAAGGCCACGCCAGAACGCCGTCTCTTGATCGCGGTCGAGTTGATGAAATGAAGGTGCGCAGGGGTATGCCCCGACGATAAAGCCGTGATTATGATTCATTGAAAATTATCCCTTGGTGGTGGAAATAATGAATACTTTAAATAAGCTCGCTCAGTGCGACTTTTACGACAACTTTACGAATTGGCGTCGCTTTATTTTTTATACATCCGGGACGATGAACATCTTGTGGGAAGAAAATAGCATAGCTTCCCTCGGTCATCGTTAATTCTGATTCATCATTCACATCGTGATAAAAAATAATATCTCGCTCAGCTAATAATGATTCAGATATTTTATTATTTCCGCGTTCCGCCGCAACGCAGATAATTTCTTCACCCTTGGCTAAAAATTGAATATCAATATAGCGGCGATGAACTTCTGGGCGATTATCTTTTTTGGGGCGCGTTGTCATATCAA
Source organism: Hafnia sp. CBA7124 (assembly GCF_002355555.1). Lineage (NCBI taxonomy): Bacteria > Pseudomonadati > Pseudomonadota > Gammaproteobacteria > Enterobacterales > Hafniaceae > Hafnia > Hafnia sp. CBA7124. Next base: position 3,877,639 of record NZ_AP017469.1, read on the forward strand.
TAATTTGCGCATAAATATTGCGCCCATCGATTTCGACTTCCCCAACCTTTTGCTGGCTGAAATCCGTGGTACGTAAAAAATTGAGCGCTCTTTGGATTGCCGTTGGCAATACACACGGGTTTTCATTGCTAATATGGCCGAATATCATGATATTGCGTCCTTAAAGTGCCTGAATTTTTGCCCATACGCTGTCGTCAATGGTGATACCATTGCGGCGGTTTTCGGCCAGCAGTTGAGTAAACTCATGGCCTGGCAAACGAATCGCCACCTCAGGATTAGCGCGTTCAGCCCCTTTCACGTAATCCATAATGCGCTGTAGCTTGGCATCGCGAGTCGCACCTTCAATTAAGCGATCGACCTCAATGGCGATAAAAATCTGTGAAATCCCATATTCATCAGAGTTGTCCTCTGTCACTTCAGCAACCGAGGCACCATCAGACAACAGCGTCGCAATCATATCCAGCACGATGGATAAGCCAGAACCTTTCCAGTATCCCATCGGTAAAATACGGCGGTTTTTCTCTATCACGCCCGGTTCACGAGTGAGATTACCCTCATCATCGAAGCCCCCGTCAACGGGCAATTCACGTCCTGCTAGGCGGTTCACTTCCAACATGCCATAAGAGAACATCGACATCGACATATCTACCATGGTGATCGGATTTCCCGGAATTGCCACGATCAACGGATTCGTACCAATGCGACACTCTTTTGCTCCCCACGGTGGCATAACGGCAATCGAATTCGTCCAGCAAATACCAATATAGCCCTTCTCAGCGGCCTGCCATCCGTAGCTTCCCCCACGCATCCAGTGGTTGGCGTTGCGCACCGCAATTAAGCCAATGCCATGGTCTGAGGCCAAAGACATTGCGCGATCCATCATTTTTTTTGCCGTGAGATTACCGATAGAGCGCTGCGCATCCCATTGCTCAATCGCCCCCAATGCTAAAACGCGTTTTGCCTGTGCATCAGGAATAATATCTCCCGCTTCAAGCTGCTGAATGAAACGAGGGAAACGGTTCACCCCGTGAGAATACACGCCGGATTCCGTGGTTTGGGCAAACATGGTCGCGCACTCACTGGCGGTTTCAGCCTGAACGCCACGTGCCAATAGCACGCGTTCAAACTCCTGTTTTAACTGGTCAAAACTCACTCGCATACCGCTCTCCTCGTGATTCAGACAATCTATCTGTTGGTTTTTAAATCTTTAAATTTCACTATGTGAAATCAGATTCCAAAAAATAATACCGCTCAAATTTTAACAAGTCAAAGCACTGACGTTTTTTAAAAGTCATTAAAATCAATAGGTTGTTTTTTATCATTCAAGAACGTGACGTGAAACACACTTCGGGTAGGGGGAACAGAGAAAGGGAAATAATGCAAAGGAATAGCAAGAAATGGCGATAAATTGGGTTAACATCACTGCAGTGTGATTTGACTGGAAAGATTAAAGGCGAATGAAAACAAAAGAGAAAGAAACCGAGATCGAGCCAAGCAAAGAAAAACCAGCAGGAAGCCAAAGTCTTTTTCGCGGCCTTCAGCTTATTGAGATCCTGAGCAACTACCCTAACGGCTGTCCGTTAGCGCATCTTTCTGAGCTAGCGCAATTAAACAAAAGCACCGTGCACCGCCTGTTACAGGGCCTGCAATCCTGCGGCTATGTCACTCCGGCACCAGCGGCAGGCAGCTACCGTTTAACCACCAAGTTTATTGCCGTTGGACAAAAAGCACTCTCTTCGTTAAACATCATCCATGTGGCAGCCCCTCATTTAGAGGCGCTGAATATTGCCACCGGAGAAACCATTAACTTCTCCAGCCGCGAAGACGATCACGCCATTTTGATTTATAAATTAGAGCCAACGACCGGCATGCTGCGAACGCGCGCCTATATCGGCCAGCACATGCCTCTGTATTGTTCAGCGATGGGGAAAATCTACATGGCCTATGGCCATCACGACTATGTAGAGCCTTATTGGAAGAGCCATCAAGATGAGATCCAGCCGCTTACGCGCAATACCATTATTCAGCTAGATCAGATGTACCAAGAGTTAGAGCAGATCCGCCAGCAGGGAATGGCGATGGACAGAGAAGAAAACGAGCTGGGCGTATCCTGTATTGCGGTACCGATCTTTGATATTCATCACCGCGTAAGTTATTCCGTCTCCATTTCCCTTTCAACCGCCAAGTTGGGGATGATTGGTGAACAGAATTTGTTAAAACCACTCAAAGAGACCGCAGCGGCGATATCGCGCGAGCTGGGCCTCAATACTTACGAATAGTCCCGCTGTGTTGTCTACCGTTGCCGCCTAGGCGGCAACGCCTACGCTGGCGACTCGCGTCATTAATTCATCAAACATCTGCATAACGTTTACTAACTGCTGGCGCTGATCGTGATGCAGTTTTTGATACCGACGCTCTACCGGAACCTGACTAATCACCTCGGACGCCGCGTAGTGCTCAATTTCCAGCCACCACTGGCCTTGCTCCGCGCGCAGATTTAGATGGCGGAAATGCAAGTTTTCCAGAGCTGCAAAAATATGCGGATAACAATTCAGAACCGCTAACAAACGCTGGCTATCGTCATTTTTATCTTTGCAGCGAAACTGCACGCCGCCGCGCCCTAAAATATTGCCATTATGCGCCTTCAGCCTGACGGGCTGCTGCAATCCGGTCGATCCCTGAAGATGAAAATGACTACACACCACAAATGAGCGAAATAGCGCCGTCGCTTTTTCCCGTATTTCGATCGTTAATCCCTGCGGCAAAGCAACCGTCAAACTACACGGTGAGGTGCGCTCACAGGCGTAAGGACGAAAATCACGCGCCACCAGATTTAACATCTGCCCAGGTCGATAACCCACAGGTTCACGCGACGTCATCAACCAATGCCACGCACGACTCAGTAACGGAACTGCGCTGTTCACTACTCACTCTCCATCGACAAAATTCATATTGTTACGTTAGCCAAGCGCGGCCAACAGGCGGCGTAATATACACAATCCGCAGACTGATGCAAAAGCACTCATGTGGATGAGGTTTAGAGAGTTTGGGGAGGGGTATTTTGATGTGAGATTACTATTTATTTACATTTTTGCAACTTAATTCAAAACCAATGCAACGTGATTACTTCAATACTAGATGAAAGGAGGGCTGAAGCATCAGCCCTATAAAACCTACAATTTCTTTATCAGGTTACATATAACTTCACCTAGTGCACGCCCAAGCAAAGGAGGGACTGCGTTGCCAACCTGAGTATATTGTGGTACTTCAAACTTTCGCATTTGCCCGCCAGTTGTTATCTTTGATCTGAAAACAAAAGAATCAGGGAAAGATTGAATTCTTGCCATCTCCCTCACTGTCAGTGTTCTGAGCTCATCATGGTGATAGTGGCAAGCATCATCAGGAATAGAAAGCGCTGCCGGGGCTGGCTGAGAAGCTACAAGTGCTTTTTGCGTTTGTTTTCTTGTGGAATGCTCATTCAGATACTTTATTAGTTCGAGTTTATCTGAGAATTTTTTATATTCCCCAACCCCAACTAAATAATCATAAGCTACCAGTTCTTCATAGGCAGAATCACTTAACTCATTGCTCTTACCTGAAATAACCTTCTTAGCTTCCTTTTTACTATCATTAGTAACAGAAGATAAAATTTGATATATACGAAATCGGCGTTGAACTAGCTCACCATTTCTTCTTAGCTCATGATTCAAAATTGATTTCGGCTCTATTTCCATGCCGAAAATCCTATTAATATTATCAACATAGCTAGATGCACATAGCCCTGATTCAGCCCTTAGGTCATCAATTGCATCTTTGACAGTATAAAAATCAGACTTCTTTTTCAACAGTGGTGATAAAAACGTGCTTTCAAAAAAGCTTATATCTTTTTTATTTACAATATCTAAGCAAGGAAGAGTCCCATATTCAGGCGTTTCTCCTGCTGAAATTCGATCAAAAAATACTTTTGAGCGTTCCAAAATGGAAACTTCAACAGTTGTAGAACTGCGGATTATAGGTTTATAAAGATCCGCACGGATCCCAATAAGAATGAATCGAGGTCGATTCTGAGCAACACCTGCAAACCTTGCATTGATATGAAGGCAGACAGGAATATACCCCACTTCAGAAAATGCCTTAGCGACTTCAAACCAAGCATAAAAGCTAGCGCCATTATGATTGAATGCTCTTAAAATTCCTGTAACGTTTTCTAAAAGAGCAAACTTAGGTTTTATCATACCGACAAATTTAGCGAACTCCCATGGTAGGACATTCCTGTCATTAGATAGCTGTCGCAAACCAGCCATACTAAAACTTTGACATGGTGGCCCTCCAGAAACGAGATCTACCTCGCCTTTAGGCATGAACCCTGTTTTTAGCTGGCTTAATATGTTCTCATTTTTTTCAAGCCATTTATTAAGTTCAACAATGCTGCCGACAACAAGATTACCTTTTAAATCTGACCCTTGAGAAATATCGCAAAAACCTTTTCCCAGCTCTGGATAAGTCCGAGGGTCTTCTCTTAATCGCGAAGGCATGGAGGCATAATCATATGAGCTACTCAGCCATACGGCTTTATTTTTTGTCTTATCGTCGTTCACTGTATTTTGGGCTAAATTTTGTCCAAAAAAGTTATAGGCAAATGTCTCTGCAGCCATAGGCGATAATTCATTTGCCATAACTAATTCAAAACCAACGGAATCTAGCCCCAAAGATAGGCCACCGCAGCCAGCAAACAACTCAATATGATTCACTTAAGATACCCTTGATGAAATGCACTGCGGGGATTTTAGAAGAGTTCAAGCCAAATGTCCAGGAGAAAAGTGCTGTATGCATAAACATATTAAAATTTTGCGGCGAGCATTCCATTTTTGTCAAAGCTCACATATCAGACATACCAAGTTGATAGTGGCAGTTTGCTATGACACCATCAGATATTCTAATGCGTTTATTTTTCATATAAATTCATCAGATGCTGTTTTTGTATAATTTAATAAAAACCCTCTCATTAGACATCTCAGTCCACTGGGCTCTTAAAATTCACAAAAATATGCAATTATGGCTCTCACCTATAACAGGATGTTTACGACTTTATATGGAGCAATATAAAGCCTAGAGAGCAGTATATATTTCAAGCAAAAGCACACTAAAAGTATATGACAGACTTAGTCGAAATCAATAAAAGGTCACTAACTAAACGAGGCTTAGACTTTGCTATTCTCGTGCCTACACGAACAGGTCTAACAAAATCCATTCTTGATGCTACGCAAACTATTCGAAACCTCTTCGAATCCAAAAATTTCCACGCCTATGCACACCAAAAACAGGGACGCGCAAGCCTTATTATAGAACAGGCATTTTTCATAACCTCAGAGAATATAGATCCAACCATCGTAAGCCTTTATAGGCCCGAAACTAAAAAAGGTGATCCTCGCTTGTGGTTTAGAAGATTGAAGGATTTTGCAGCGCCTGAGCAACAAATTGCACTCACCTTTGTCGATAATAAACTCTGCTTACTAAACTTATCACATGATTCTTTCGAAACGACCCATCAAATTCGTGACTTCCTAGATAGGGCGCAGGACTGTGAAGAGAAAGTTGCAAAAGAGCTTTTAGCTAAACTTAAAGCCATAGCAGCACAAGGTCCTATCAAAGCAATTAAGAGGGGAGATACTGCCATCGGCATGACCATTGAGCATGCATTAGGGATCCCAGCTAACTCAAGTAAAGAGCCAGACTACAAAGGCATTGAGCTTAAATCAGCAAGAGGGGCTGGCACGACCCGATCAACTCTTTTTGCTCAAGTAGCTGATTGGGCACAAAGCCCAAAAAAAAGTAGTGAAGAAATCTTAAATGCACACGGCTATGTAAGAGACGATAATTTTAAGCTTTACTGCACAATATCAGCACTAAAAAGTAACTCTCAAGGACTTAAATTTGAGATTAGAGATGAGGAACTTCTTGTGGAAGTTAGCGACTCTAATGGCGATGTTGCGGTCTGGCCAATTAACACTCTCAAGAACCGATTACTAGAAAAACATAGAGAAACCTTCTGGATTAAAGCCAATGCAATTCGAAAAGGTGAGGATGAATACTACGAGTTAATATCTGTTATTCACACAAAATCTCCTTTAGTGAACCAACTTATCCCACTACTCGAAGCTGGTGCAATCACAATGGATCATTTAATCAAAAGATCAGGTTGTACAGGGAGAGTCTCTGAAAAAGGGCCTCTGTTTAAAATCAAACCGCAAGACTTACCACTTCTGTTCCCAGAACCCAAAGAATATAGATTGAGCTAACATTCAACTAATAGCCCTCTAAATTAACTAGGGGGCTATTTTGCGTGGTTGATTCCAATTCCTACAGCAACTCCACTGTAAATGCATCCACCCTATTCCTATTTTTTTTGTTCGTTATATAGTCATTTCGCCGCGACACAATCGCGACCGGAATTGGCGTTCCGAACCTATCATAAAACCCAACAGCTTTTGGTTGGCAAAGTCTGCTCATACCTGAATAATGGTGGTCCAGACGGGGGCTTCTCACGAAGCACCGAGTTTTATGGTAATCGGTACGCCAACCCCGTCTGGGCTACCACCAGCATGCTTGGCGTCTGCTGGGGAGCAATGCTAACTACCATAAGGCTAAAACTATGATCGACTACATCCCCACCCCAGCCAGCTCTATCACCATCTTCCGTGAACTTGTCTCCGAACTTGATAGCCAGCAATTGAGTGATATTCAACACATTGATTTATCCGCAGTCGCAGAGGAAACCATTGAAGGGTTGTGCCATGGATTGATGTTTATCAGCGAGGCTTTTACCAGCGATAACACATTCACGAATGATAGCCTCAAGCAGGTCGGTGCATTGCTTAGCGCCGCAGCGCATCTAATCCCTGCATTGACCGTGCTTGGTGAATATCCACGTAGCACGTACTGAGTCGCTATAAACAACAACCCCAACATCAAACTCATTCAATGTTGGGGTCGTAGATAAGTCTTAGATTTGGGTAGAGAGGAATTAAGCCGCCACACCTTGCACCGTCACGCGATCCATCAGTTTTTGGAACATCTGCATCACGTCTAACATCAGGTGACGCTGCGCGTAAGGTAAGCGTTGATAGCCGCTACATACCGGACGCGGGCCTACCAATTCTGTTGCTGCAAATAGCTCAATTTCAAGCTGCCACTGCCCTGCTTCAGAACGCAGATTCAAGCGGCGGAAATTGAGGCAATCCAACGCATCGGTGATTTCAGGGTAGCAATCCAGCACCGCCATCAAACGACGGCTATCGTCATTGCTGGTTTTGGCACTAAAACGGGTATCCCCGCGGCCAAGAATATCGGTATTTTTAGCCTGAATGTGGATCGGTTGCTGCAAGCCTGTCTCACCACGCAGATGGAAATGACAGGTCACGCTATAGCTTCTGAAACTGGTCACAACGCGCTCTTCAACTTCCACTTCCAACCCTTGCGGGCAAACAACGTGGAGCACGCGATCGGACAGGCGTTTGCATTCAAATGGCTGTAGGTTTTTTTCAACCAGATGCAATACTCTTCCAGGCTGATAACCGATAGGATCACGCTGGCCGCTCAACCAACGCCATAAATTATTCACGACCTGAACTTCACTGTTCATATCATTATCTCCCGTGCTCACAAAAATGAATCAAAACCAAACTTTGGCTGCTGTTGTTACGTTTTTATCCTGCTGAACTGTCTGACATGAGGCCATTCGCTACAGCGCTAATAAGTTTGGATAAATCGTCACTGGCGTACGCTACTTCTCTCGAACTTCTTTCGGACTTTTCTCTTTACTCTAAATTTAGAGTGAGTGAAGCCACACAAATTTCGCATATAGATGCAATTGATTTGTGTTTTAGTGAATAACTGAGTGAGTAATCACGACCTTGTTATTCATAAATGCCAGCTTGCCGTGACAAATACAACAGAGATAATCATCTTTAATAGTGAGGTTATTGTCAGAAGTAATAGTAATAATTTCAGTGACTAATATAGTTAGGCAAAAATAAAGCTGTTTTATTCATTTTTATATCGGCTATTTTTACTGATAAAATCGCGTTATCGGTATACGACCAAAACGAAATAAATTGCTACGCGAACAATAGGATACTTACCCATGGATACCGGCTGGTTAGAAGACTTTTTAGCACTGGCTGAATTGCGTAATTTCTCGCGAGCCGCGCAGTTACGCAACATCACTCAGCCCGCTTTTGGCCGCCATATACGCGCATTGGAAGAAAGTATCGGTCAGAAATTAGTCGATAGAAGTTCATCACCGGTGACGCTCACGCCTGCCGGGTATCAGTTTCGTTTAATTGCCCACAGCATGGTGAATCAGCTTAAAGAAGGTATTCAGAAGATAAATGGCTTACCGTCCGAGATGATTAATCCCGTTCGTTTTAGTGCCCCGCATTCTCTTTCATCCCCCTTTTTGCTCGATTTAATTGACCGCATTGATCCCACAACGCCATTTTCCGTTGATATTCTGCGCGTAGATTTTGCCGTTGAATCGTTAATTGAAGGCGCCAGCGATTTTCTTTTAGCCTTTGATACCCACGCGTTACTTCAGCCGCCTTTCACCAATTTGCTATTGGGGAAAGGCAATCTTCTGCTGGTCAGCGCCGCTGATGATCAAGGGCTGCCACTGTTTACTCCCGACGAAAACCACCAGCAGCCAGTACCCTATTTACGTTATTCGCCAGACTCTTACAGCGCGAGAATGGTGGAGAGGCTCATGCCGCAGCAACCTTTTGCCTGTCAGCCGGTGTTTGAATCTTCGCTGTGTGATTTGCATCGGCAAATGGCTCTGCGCGCTAAGGGATTGGCTTGGTTACCAGATTGTCAGATTGAAAACGAACTGGCAGAAGGTAAGCTGGTTGCCGTCAACCGCAGCCGCTGGCACATTCCCTATCAAATTCGCCTGTATCGCAATCAAGCGCAGCTTCACCAGCGCGCAGAAACATTCTGGCATTGCCTGTCTCAGCAAATAACACAGGGCATCTCTTATTGGCCACCGGTGCAAAACTAGACGTCTTACACGAAACCACTCACATAGTGCCTAAACGTACCCGCCAATGCCGGAATAGCATTTCACCACTTCAGTCGCTTTATTTATGATTGCGTTTTCTTTTTTATCGATGAGCGCTGTTAATGATGCAGGATACGCAAACGATTACGTTACCAGAATTTTTCGCCACCTTCCCTAAAGTGGATCTCCATTACCATCTGCTTGGCGGAGTTCGTCTCACCACCATGCTGGCGTTGGCAGAGAAATACGGGGTGCCGCTCACCGAATCCGAAGCCAAAAGTTACTATCGCCGTTATCAGCATGAAACCAGCGTGGTGAAAGGCGGAATTGCGGCGCTTAACTTTTTATATCCGCTGATGCGCAGCGCCGAAGATTATTTCCGTGTGACCTATGAAGTCGCACAAGACGCCGCAGCAACCGGTATTCGTCATCTGGAACTGTTTTGGAATCCCTCTGATACCGAGCTTTCCTATGCCGACGTCACCGAAGCGATGAGCCGCGCAATGGCGAAAGCGGGGGAAGAATGGGATATTCGTGCGCTCTTTATTCCTTCTATCAACCGCGAAAAATCGCCCGAAGAAGCCGTGGCGATGGTGGATGCCGTGCTGAGTTATCCGCACCCTTTAGTACCCGGTATTGGCATTGACTATAAAGAGAATGACGCCCCTATCGAGCATTTTTGGAAAGCCTATCGCAAAGCAAAACTCGGTGGATTACGCCTCACGGGGCACTGCTCAGAGTTTGGTTTGCATTGGCGTAACGTAGAAACGGGCTTAGATTTGATTCATCTGGAGCGCATCGATCACGGCTATACCGTATTGGATAACCCAGAACTTACCGCCCGCTGCGCCCGCGAAGGCATTCCATTTACCGTCGTGCCCAGCAATACCTATTACCTCAAAAAATGGCCGGATGCAGACCAGTGGCGTAAGCATCACCCCATTCGCCAAATGGCGCTGGCAGGCATGAATATCATCCCAGCCACCGACGACTGGCACATGCACAATACCAACGGTGCCGAATGCTATCGCGTTATGGTGGAAGAATTCGGCTTCGATCTTGATGGCGTGCGCCAACTAATGCTCAACGGCATCAATGCCTGCTGGCAGCCTGAAGAAATAAAACAACAATGGCGACAGGCGTGGACCGCCGAATTTGACGCCCTACGCAGCAAACTGGCGCACGAACCGCAGATCGATCCGGCTCAGCATATTTCCTATCATCGTTCCCAAACGGCATAGCATCGAGAACCTCATGTTGACCTTAACTCTTGGCGTAATAATTCTGCTGTTAACCATCATCCTGCTGATCAAAAAGCAGGACACCCGCACCGTTCTGCTGTTTTCCGGCATGTTGATGTGCCTGATCTCATTAGAACCGATGGCCGCGATGAACAGCTTTGCGGAAAAGATGGTGTCTGAAGGGCTGATCCAAGCCATTCTGTCGGCCATTGGATTTGCGACCGTCATGAAATTCACCGGCTGCGATCGTCATTTAGTCCGCCTACTAAGCGCCCCACTTAAACACGTTGGACTCTTTCTCATTCCGGGCACTATTTTGCTCACCACGTTCGTGCAGTTGGCTTTGCCAAGCGCGGCAGGTGCTGCGGCAGCCGCGGGGATAACCATGATCCCGTTACAGCTAGCTGCGGGGATCCATCCCGTCATGGCGGCGGCATCGGTATTAGCCGGAACCTTCGGTGCGAGCTTACTCAATCCAGGTAGCCCGCATATGGCACTGGTGGCGAAAATCGTGGGTGGCGACGTCATGACGATCATCGGTGACCGCGTGATGACCGTCGTTTGGCTAGGCCTGATCATCATGATTGGTATGACGATCACCGCCGTGCTGCGCAAAGAACACAAGGGCTATCATTCGCGCCTTGACGCTGAAGATCCGCAAGAAGGCCCGATCAATATTTTGGCCGCGCTGATGCCGCTGGTGCCTATTGCGCTGCTGATGCTGGGTGCATTTGGCGGCGTAAGCTGGTTAAAAATGGGCGTTCCTCAAGCCGTTATGTGGGGCGTTCTCGCCACTCTCGCCGTCACCCGCACGCATCCTGGCAAGGTGGTTCCCGCCTTCTTTGATGGAATGGGCAAAGCCTACAGCGACGTATTCGGCATTATCATCTGCGCCGGTGTGTTTGTGGCGGGGTTAACTTCGGTCGGGCTGATTGATGCGGCGAAAAGCGCGCTGATTGATTTCCCTGAAGCCGCCCGTTTTGGCGGTACCGTAGGGCCATTCCTAATGGCCATCGTGATTGGCTCTGGCGATGCAACTGCCTATGCTTTCAATGAAGCCATCACGCCACACGCCGCTGAATTTGGCATGAACCCCACGAATCTTGGAACTGCCGCCGCGTTTGCCAGCTACTTGGGCCGCACAGCCTCCCCGCTTTCGGCTGCGGCCATCGTGGTTGCGGGTATGGCCGGTGTTTCTCCTATAGACCTGATTAAACGAACCGCTCCCGTTATGCTGATTGGTTTAATTCTGCTGATTGTGCTTATTTAACGTGCGTAGAAATACCCTGACAGAAAATATGTTTTGATTTATAAAAGAGGGCGATAGTTATCGTCCTCTTTTATTCTTTCTTTGATTCGCTGTTTATTCATTATTTACACTAACCGTTTAGATAAGGTTCAGACTCAATCCGCTATAATTACCGGCGTTATAAATTGAATACCTACGTTATCTGCACCAATCTAAGGAAATAGTATGGACAACGACAGACCGAGATCGCGTGTTTTTCTCAGCTGATCGCATGATGTGATACTGTCCCCCTTCACATCCTGCATAGACAAAGGATGTGGTGCTATTCTCCGTTTACCACCGCAGTTTCATTGTTAAGGCTTACGCTATTTTGCGTAAACAGCCTCGTTGAATTAACACGCCTCAATCTCACAATCACGTGGTTATTAATCAGATTTATTTCTGATGAATTGCTGCTGTTTATTTTTCTGCTTATTCGCAACGGAAATAACGTTCTTCATCCTTTGTTGTGCAAGATATTGCGACAAATTAATGATGACGAAAGTTTCGTGGCACCGCCACGGGCAAAATATGCCTATTTTCGTTACTAAAAAGCAGAGCCCAATTTCTGAGGCTTATTACATGAACTTCACTCTGCATTACGAAACATTTTCTATTTTACTGGTCGCATTTTTACTCGGCGCCATTATTGGCTACGAGCGCCAATACCGCCAGCGTACGGCTGGATTGCGCACCAACACGCTGGTTGCCACCAGCGCCGCTATTTTTGTCCATTTGGCAATGAGCATCGATACGCCTAGCGGCGCTGTACGGGTGATCTCTTATGTGGTTTCTGGCGTCGGCTTTCTCGGCGCGGGAACCATCATGAAAGAAGGATTAAACATCCGCGGACTGAATACCGCAGCTACGCTGTGGGGCTCCGCCGCCGTAGGTGCCTGCGCAGGTGCAGGAATGATTGCCGATGCCTGTATGGCAACGTTTTTTGTCGTGGCATCCAATACCTTGCTGCGCCCAATGGTCAACATTATCAACCGCCAGCCGCTCACCGACGAGCGTGGTGACGCCACTTACGAGATTTGCGTTATCGCGTTAGAAAACGATCAGCGCGAAGCGCTGACGCTGGTAAAACAAACGTTAAAAGCGGAGAACTGCTTTATGTCGCACCTCGACGTTGAGCCTTTCGGCGATGATGACGTGGAGATCACCGTCGCACTGATCCCTGCATCGGTTTCCGCCGATGATTTGGATAATCTGGTTAATGTGTTGCTCGATGAAAGCCTCGTCAAACAGGCCTATTACAGCCGAATTGGCGGCAGCTCCAGCTAGAATGGGAATGATGAGGGCATCACTGCAACTCGGCGCTAAGTGGTATAGGATGAAATATCGGTGCTTATCCTATACCCAATAACGAGCGAGCGACTATGAACAACAGCCCTACTCCCCTACAGCGCATCACGTCCCGTATTAAAGACGTTGGCGGGATCCCCGTTTCGCGCGCCATTCCGGTTAAGGAACGTCGTTTGATTGGCGCATGGTGTTTTCTCGATCACGCGGGTCCATCGGTGCTCAAGCAAGACAACGGTGGATTCCGTGTTGCCCCTCACCCACACACCTGTTTGCAGACGTTCACATGGATGCTTGAGGGCGAGGTTTTACATCGCGACAGCCTTGGCTACGAACAAATCATCCGCCCTGGTCAGGTGAATTTAATGACGGCCGGACACGGCATTGCCCATACCGAAGAGTCGGTACCGGGCTTTTCGCGTCTGCACGCGGCTCAACTATGGATAGCCTTGCCCGAAGCGGTTAAAGATATGCCGCCGCGTTTTGATCACTATCCAACGCTGCCCGTATGGGATGCTGATGGCATCCGCCACACGCTTCTGGCCGGAGATTACGCCAGCTATCATGCGCCAACCCTGTGTTTCTCCGATTTACTGGGCGTCGATCTCTATACGCCCGATGGTTCAAACACCCAGTTAGCGCTGCAGCCCGATTTTGAATATGGCCTGTTTGTACTGGAAGGTGAGATCAATATTGAAGGCGAACGTTTTGCGGAAAATGAGCTGGCCTATATTGGCACGCAAAATACGCAGCTCAACGTCACGCTGGCGCCAAAAACACGGGTGTTATTCCTCGGCGGTGAGCCTTTAGGTGAGCAGGTGCTGATGTGGTGGAATTTCGTGGGACGCAGCAAAGAAGAATTACGCCAATCCATTGCCGATTGGAACCAAGACACGGGCCGCTTTGGCACCGTTCACGGCTTTAACGGCGAACGCACACCGTCGCCAGAAATGCCATAGGCGTGTATGGCTTCGCCTTTCCGTGGCAGATATCCATCAATAAACCCAAATGAAAACTGCCACGGAATCCACCTTAACCTAAGCCATCGAGCTAATGGTTTTACGGAATCGGCTCAGGGCAAAACCAAAGAACGCCATACCAATCACTAGCAGCGTAGCAAACTGCGGCCATACGATGCTGAAATCAGCGCCGCGATACAGTATTGCCTGCGCAAGGCTGACAAAGTGTGTGGTTGGCATAGTTTGCATAATGTCTTGCACCAACTGCGGCATGCTTTCTCGCGGAGTTGAGCCACCCGAAAGCATCTGCAACGGGATCAGCACCAGTATCATCAGCAGGCCAAGCTGCGGCATTGATCGGGCGATGGTGCCCATAAAAATCCCGATGGAGGTGGTGGCAAATAGGCTAAGCGCTACACCCAACATAAACAGCGGAATCGAGCCTTCAATCGGCACATGCAGCACACCCTGCACCATAAAGATCAGCGACAGTCCCGATGCCACTAACACCACCAGCCCCATCGACCATACCTTCGCTAGCATGATTTCAAACGGCGTAATTGGCATCACCAATAGGTGCTCGATGGTGCCGTGCTCGCGTTCACGGATTAGCGCTGAGCCCGTCAGAATAATCGCCAGCATGGTGATATTGTTGATAATCGCCATCACCGCACCAAACCACGACTGATCGAGATTCGGGTTAAAGCGCGCCCTCACTTCTAAATCAATGGGTAATGCACTTCCCGCCCGATAGCGCGCCATAAATTCGCTCACTTCGTCATTCACAATATTCTGAATATAGCTGTTACCCAGAAAAGCCTGACTCATGCGCGTAGCGTCAACGTTGAGCTGAATGGCGGGATGACGCCCAGCCAACACATCTCGCTGAAAATTCGGCGGAATATCCAATGCAAAAGTGTAGGTTCCCGCATCCAACAGCGGATCGATTTGATTCGAATCGATCATTGCCGGAGGCATAAAATAGGGCGCGTAAAAGCTATTCACGATACGGGTGGAAAGCTGGGATTGATCCTGATCGGCAATCGCAATCGGTGCCATATGCAACGAGCCCGGCGTTACGGTTGCCGAGGAGTAGATCGATAGCGTGAACGAAAACACGATCAGCGCCAGCATAGCTTTGTCGCCCAGTAAGGTGCGTAGCTCTTTGATCCCCAGATTAAAGATATTGCGTAAGCTGCGCATCAGCCCTCCTGCTTTTTCAATAGAAGAACGCTGAGCCCAATAACCACCGGAACGGCAATCAGCAACGGGATAAACGAAGCCTGAAGATCAAACAGGTTTAGCGCCTTTGAGAAGGTGCCGCGCGTGATGGTTAAAAAGTGGGAGGTTGGGTAAATATTACCGATCCACCGTCCGATCCCTTCCAACGAAGAAACCGGATCGATCATGCCGGAGAACTGCGTCGCGGGAATTAAGGTGATGATCGCAGTGCCGAAGATCGCGGCGATCTGGCTTTTCATAAAGGTCGAGATCAGCAGGCCCATGCCGGTGGCGATAATGATGTACAGCAGCGCCGCCAACGTCAGCGTGAGGAAACTGCCCTTATGCTCAACGCCAAACAAAAAGACCGATAACGCGCACAGCAGTAAAAAGTTAAACATGCCCAGTACGATATAAGGCAGTTGCTTGCCGATCAGGAACTCGGCCTTGGTCACCGGCGTCACATACAGATTGATGATTGAGCCCAGCTCTTTTTCACGCACCACGCTTAACGCGCTGAGCATCGCGGGGATCATCATCAACAGCAGCGGGATAACCGCAGGCACAATAGCAGGCAAACTTTTTACATCAGGGTTATAGCGATAGCGGGTTTCAATATCCATCAGGATATTCCCCATATTGGCCGTTGGCTGACGCGAAGCCATATCACTCAGCCACGCCAAGTGCATCGCCTGCACATAGCCGCGCACGGTTTCAGCCCGATTCGGCATTGCCCCATCAACCCAAACGCCAATTTTCACCGTATGCCCACGCGCAATATCACGGCCAAAGTTAGGCGGTATCTCAATTGCCACGGCGAGTTCACCGTCGCGCATTCGGCGCTCCAACTGCTGATAATCAGTAATCGGCGGCTGTTCGATAAAATAGCGCGAGCCCGACAGATTGAGCGTATAGGCTTGGCTGGTGCCGGTCTGATCGCGGTCTATCACCGCAAAACGCAGGTTTTCCACATCCATACTGATGCCGTAGCCCATGATGAACATCAGGATCACCGTCCCCAGCAGAGCCAAGGTTGAGCGAATAGGATCGCGCCGCAGCTCCAAAGCTTCTCGACGGCTATAGCTGAACATCCGCGTGAAGCTAAAGTGATGGCTGATGGCTGGCGTTGTCGTTTCAACCTGAGGCGTCTCGGGCATCTGCTCCGGCGGAGCACCGCTATCACCAGAAGCCTCACGTAAGTAGGCAATAAACGTGGCCTCAAGCGTGCCTAAACCACGCTGCTTCACCAGCGCCTCTGGCGTATCGCTCGCCAGTATTTTTCCCGCATGCATCAGCGATATACGGTCACATCGCTCGGCTTCATTCATAAAGTGCGTTGAAATAAAGATGGTGACGCCATCGCGCCGTGACAAATCCACCATCAAATTCCAAAACATATCGCGCGCGACCGGATCGACTCCCGACGTTGGCTCATCCAAGATAAGCATTTCAGGTTTATGGATCACCGCAACGGCGAGAGATAAACGCTGACGAATCCCCAGCGGCAGCGCCTCTGGCAGCATATCTTCTACATCACTCAGCATGAACCGCTGATTCATCTCCTCAACGCGTGCAGGAATATCCTCCTCGGGAAGATGAAAAAGACGTGCGTGCAGTTCAAGGTTTTGTCGCACCGTAAGCTCGCTATACAACGAAAAAGCCTGCGACATATAGCCTACTCGGCGGCGGGTTTCGATATCTTTGGGATCGACCTCCTGCCCAAATAACCATGCTTTCCCTTCGCTGGCGGGCAGTAATCCGGTCAGCATCTTCATGGTGGTCGATTTGCCGCAGCCGTTAGAACCGAGGAAACCAAAAATTTCGCCGCGTGGTATGCGCAAATTGACATCGTTAACCGCAACAAAATCGCCAAAGCGCATGGTTAGCCCCTGCGCCTCAATGGCTACCACGTCATCCTGCGAAGTATCACGCGGTGGGATAACCACCTTTTGGTGCGCGTTGCGTTTCTCTTCCGGCAGCAGGGCAATAAAGGCCTCCTCTAGCGTTGCGCTGCCGGTACTTTCACGCAGTTCCTGTCCGCTGCCGGTGGCCAGAACCTGTCCCGCATCCATCGCCACCAGCCAGTCAAAACGCTCGGCTTCTTCCATATAGGCGGTGGCTACCAACACGCTCATGTTGGTTTGCCGTTCACGAATACGATCGATCAGCTCCCAAAACTGGGCGCGTGACAGTGGATCGACGCCGGTCGTCGGTTCATCAAGGATCAACAGTTCAGGATCGTGGATCAGCGCGCAACATAGGCCCAGCTTCTGCTTCATACCGCCAGACAATTTGCCCGCCGGACGATCGCGAAACGGAGCTAATCCAGTGCTTTGCAGTAAGTCATTAATACGCTGCTCTCGCTCTTGAGCGCCTTGCCCAAACAGTCGACCAAAGAAATCGACGTTTTCGTAAACCGACAGCGTGTGATAAAGGTTTTTCCCCAAGCCCTGCGGCATATAAGCCACTTTCGGGCATACCTTGCGTCGATGATCGGCGTCCGCCATATCACCACCCAGAACGTTAACGTTTCCCGACTGAATAACGCGTGCGCCCGCGATCAGCGATAACAAGCTGGATTTTCCTACGCCGTCAGGCCCAATCAGCCCCACCATTTTTCGCGCAGGAATATCCAACGTTATCTGCTGTAATGCCTGAGTATTGCCATAGTGCTGGCTCACCTGCTCAAGCCGAACGATGGGTGCCGCCAGCGGGTCTTTATTAGCACCTAATGGCCTCATTGCGGCAACCTCACATCCAGATCTTCTGGCCAGCTTTTACTGTTATCCAAACGCACGTAGGCCATACCTGGCAAACCCGTTTTCACGTATTCGAGGTATTTTTCCAGCAGTTCGGGGGAAATTCGCGCTTTTACGCGGAACATCAGCTTCAGGCGCTCGTTATCGGTTTCGACCGTTTTCGGCGTGAACTGCGCCACGCTGGCCACAAAGGTGGCTTTTGCCGGAAGACGCAGCGTTGGTGCGGCATCAAGAACAACGTGCACGTCGCTACCGATGGCGACCCTGCCCGCCTGTTCGGTTGGCAGGAAAAACGTCATGTAAACATCGCTGAGATCGACCATATTCAGCACGCGACCACCCGCGGCTAACACCTCTCCCGGTTCAGCCACGCGGTACTGGATCCGCCCATCACGCGGCGCCTTCAAGGCGCTGTCTTCAATATCAGCGGTAATACGGCGCTCGGTGGCTTTAGCGGCTTCCACGCGTGTATTAGCCTGAATGATGCCCGCCTGTGCGGATTCGATAGCGGCCTGCGCGGCTGAAACCTGAGCCTTAGCGGATTCCAACGCTGCGCGAGCGCTTTGCGCCGCTGCCATATCGTCATCAAGCTGCTGCGCCGACACCGCCCCGCGCTTAGACAGCGCTTGTGAACGGGCATAGCGTTTATTCGCCGAGTTCAATTCAGCTTCACGCTGTTTCACCACTGCCTGCGCCGCCAGTTTTTCACTTTGCCGCTGCGCCAGTAATGACTTCGCCGTAGCTACCGCGCTTTGTGTTTCGCGGATTTGC
The DNA here is from genome assembly GCF_002355555.1 of Hafnia sp. CBA7124. Lineage (NCBI taxonomy): Bacteria > Pseudomonadati > Pseudomonadota > Gammaproteobacteria > Enterobacterales > Hafniaceae > Hafnia > Hafnia sp. CBA7124. Next base: position 3,896,238 of record NZ_AP017469.1, read on the forward strand.
GCTTCGGCTTCTATACGTTGCTCGTTCAAAACACGCGTATCCATGTGCGCTAGCACTTCACCCTGCTTCACAAAGTCGCCTTCGCGCACCACGATTTTATCGATACGCCCCGCCACTTTGGTCGAAATATCGATTTCCGTGGCTTCAATGCGCCCATTGCTGCTGGCGAATCCGTCAGGCAAACCGGGCGCACGCAGGCTCCACCACGCGGCAAAGGCCACCACGACGGCGATGATAATAATTGAGTAAAAAGTGAGACGTTTTCTATTTTTGATATCCATAAATACTCGCTGTGTTCCATGCTAGTAAAAACAAAAAGCGCGGCACTCGGCTACAGACGCAGCTAATCCGCTCTGTGATGAAGAGTTTCGGTCAATGGGACAAGGTTAAAAGAGGGGAAAAAATGCGTGAAAACAGATATCTGCCCATCTAAATGGCAGACATCAACGCGGATTGGGATAACGCCAACAATGGATGTTTTCATAACAAGACGTCCTATCTTTGTATGAATGAAACAAACACATTAATAGCTTTTGCTTATGTATAGTAACATGAGAAACCACATTGTCTACGTGACTATCCCACCGCTATTAGAGAATCGTTTAACGCCTCAAACCTCTCTGTCATATCCCGCCAATCGAATGTCAGGCACAGCAAAAAGATAAAACTATCCTTGTTATAAACTCATGAGGTGATGACTGGTTTTGTCACTCCACGACAACGCCATTCTGCTAATCCATTTTTCGACCGACGGGAGGGCTTATGCCCGACAACACAGTAGCAATCCTCGACAGCGTTACGCGTTTTCTTGACCGTCAGCACGGACTTTATATTGATGGGAAGTGGTGCGATTCCTTATCGGATGCACGCTTAGCGATTTATAACCCCGCAAACGGCGAACAGATCGCCTCTTCGGCTGATGCCAACGCCGAAGATGTTTCCCGCGCGGTCACGTCTGCTCATCAGGCCTTTTGCGCCGGTGTATGGTCACAACGTTTGCCCGCCGAGCGCGAGCGAATTTTGCTGCGCTACGCTGACTTAGTCGAACAACACGCAGAAGAACTGGCGCAGCTAGAAACCTTGGAACAAGGCAAATCGATTAACATTTCCCGCGCCTTCGAAGTGGGCTGTACGCTGAACTGGATGCGCTATACCGCCGGTCTCACCACCAAAATCACCGGGCAAACTATGGATGTATCGATACCGATGCCCGCCGGTGCGAAATATATGGCTTACACCCGCAAAGAACCGATCGGCGTAGTAGCCGGCATTGTGCCGTGGAACTTCCCGCTGATGATTGGAATTTGGAAAGTGATGCCAGCGCTGGCGGCGGGATGTTCTATCGTTATCAAACCGTCTGAAACGACGCCGTTAACCCTGCTACGCATGGCTGAACTTGCCAGCGAAGCAGGAGTTCCCGATGGCGTATTTAATATCGTCACCGGCAAAGGTTCGGTATGCGGCAAAGCCTTAACTGAACATCCGCTGGTGGCGAAGGTCAGCTTTACCGGCTCAACGCCGGTTGGCAAAGGCATTGCTCGCGCCGCTGCCGACCGCTTGACGCGAGTCACTCTGGAACTGGGCGGTAAAAATCCGGCCATCGTGCTGAAAGATGCCGATCAGCAACAGGTGATTGAAGGCCTGATGGCGGGAAGTTTCCTCAACCAAGGACAGGTCTGCGCCGCCAGCTCACGTATCTATATCGAAGCACCGATTTTCGACAATCTGGTTGCCGGTTTTGAACAAGCGGTAAAATCGCTTTCCGTCGGCCCAGGTATGGATGCCACCACCCAAATAAATCCATTGGTTTCACGCCAGCATCGCGACAAAGTGGCATCTTATCTGCAAGATGCTAAAGCCAAAAATGCCGAACTGATCAGCGGAGCTACAGGGCCTGATGCGCAGGGCTTTTATATTCCTCCGACGCTGGTGATTAACCCTGATGCGGCGCTGAATTTATCGCGAGAGGAAGTTTTCGGCCCCGTCGTTAACCTCATTCGGGTAAAAGACGCCGAAGATGCACTGCGTCAGGCCAATGATACTGATTTTGGCCTCACCGCCAGCCTATGGACCACCAGCCTGCAAACCGCGATGGCTTATACTCCGCGCATTCAAGCTGGCACCGTGTGGGTGAATAGTCATACGCTGATCGATGCGAATATGCCGTTTGGCGGCGTAAAACAGTCAGGAACCGGACGTGATTTTGGCACTGATTGGCTGGATGCCTATACCGAAACCAAAACGGTGTGCGTGCGGTATTAAGAACGGCGTTTTCCTCAGCAACCCCCTCCCAACCTCCCCCTTCACAGGGGGAGGAGCAGATCGAACACTTAATCAACATTAAAGCTCACTCAGCTCCCTATTCACCTAAGGGGAAAAGATTGAGCGCTTAATCAACATCGAGGCACATTCGGCTCCCTCCCCTGCGAGGGGGAGGGTTGGGGTGGGGGCAAAAAAGGTGAGGGGGTCACAGCCGGAAATAAATTACTCCCCCTTCTTCCCATTCAAATCCAACGTTGGCGTTTCACTGAAGAAGTTCCACGGTTTCAGTAATGCATGCACCCATTCCGTTGGCATAATCGGCCACTCTTCCGCGCGCGCCACGTGCGTGGTGCCGGTGGTCAGCCACACCACGTTATCCGTATTTTCAATCGACTGATTGTCTGAGGAATACTGCCCCAGACCGGTATCATGGATAGAACGGTTGGGATATTTCCCCTCAGGGTAGCGTTCTTCTGGGCTATAGCGCGTCACCCACAGCTGTTTATCCATAAAGCTCAGGCGATGATAAATCCATTCGTCTTTACCAAAGTTCGCCCCTTTGGCGATTGGATGAGTTCCGCCCGCGTAAGGGATCAACTGATAAGAAACCGGATTGCCCATTTTGTTGGTAATGTTAGCGTTGCTCAGCAAGCGGATAGTGGAAGGATCAAACTTCTGCGCCGCCTCTTTTTCGGTTTTCACATCGACCTGATCCACCTGCATGGTACTGGTGCGTGGGCCGCTACGATCGTTTGGCTTCACATCAGGATTCAACTCAACCAAGCTATTGTTTTCGCCGTCGATGTCCATATCCAATCGGAAATTGTAGATATGCTGATGCGTGGTTCCGACGATGTTGTGATCGATAAGGGTGCCGTATTTGGTATCTTCTTTGGCGGTTGGATCCTGCATGGTGCGCGCTTTCACGCCTTTCACCGCTTCGATCCCCGTTGCACCCGCGTCGATGCCAATGGTGCCGTTTTGATGGAATACCCAGTCAAAAATATAGTCATAGTTGCCCACGGTGCTGATCCAGCGCACCACCAGCTCACGGCGCTCGGCGCTCACGTTGGGCTGCCCCATTTCCTGATGCTTATATTCTGGCCCTGCGTAGCGTTCGAAAATGGCTATCGCACGCGGAATGGTCATCGGCTGGCCGGTGTAATCCGCGATCGTTTGGTCGATCAGCACCGCATTTGACGGCGCATCTTTGCCACGTGCAATCGGGGAAGTTAACGTGCCCATGCCGTAATCGCCTGAATCAAGATAGGCTTTGAAGTACCAGCCAATATCCGGATCGCCATAAGGCACAATCATGCCGCCCAGCGATCCTTCATACATGATCTTGCGCTTTTTGCCCTGATCGTTGTAGGTCACCGTCGAAATGATCGGGCCAACGCGAGAGTTCAACCCCACGTGGAAATCCCAGTTTTGCCAGTGGATCGTATTGCCGGTGATGGTGTAGTTTTTGCCTTCCGGCTCAACGATTTCCAGCGGTTTAATATCTGGCGCTTTGCGGTCGCGGCCATCATACGGGCGCGGAGCCATCGGCACCGGGATCACCGGCCCCTCTTCTATTTTGATAATTTTTTTCTGTTCAAGATCGACCACTGCCACAAGGTTTTCGATCGGATGCGCCCAATAGTTGCCGTCACCCACGTCCAGATAGCTGATCACTTTGAGCAAGCGTTGATCCTGCGTTAGCCCATCTTTACCATCGAAATAACCCACGGTCAGCGGCGTGGTAATCACCTTGCTGGGATCGGCAATTCCACGTTTTTTCAGCACGGCGGCAAAATCAGTGCTGGCGCTTATCACCGCCTGAACGGTGGCAAAATCATCCAATAGCACCATGCCCTGCGCATCTTTGATTGGCGTCCACGACACCACTTTTTTGTCAGTTAAATCCACCACGCTTTCCACAACGTGCTTACCATCCAGCACGGTGACATTCGCCTGACGCGGTTGCTCAACGGTTTTTCCGCTCAACACAAACTGCCAAACCTCATCTTTTGGCGGCTCACGCAGAGAGATTTCCGTAAAGCGGAAATTATCGTGATAGTTATCTGAAGCCTTAATCGCCTCTACCGCCGTTTTGATTTCATCTGCGCTCAGCGGATTAAGCGGATGTGCGCGTTTTTCAACGGCGAAAGTCTGATCTAAGCCAGATTGAAAAACTTCATTGATAAAGTCTTCCGACATATAGGCCACTTTGCCGCGAAACACCACCGGCACCGCCAGTTTCAACGGTTTGCCATTCACGATGGCCTCGTTGGTATCAGGTTTAACCTTGATATAAGCGCCGTCTTTGGCAATGGTAAACATGCGGGCATAATCATCCCACTGCACATCCGCCCCAAATTCAGCCAGCGTTTTCTCCATCGGAACCATATGCGCCGCCGCACCGTGTGCCTGCGCGCTGTTTTGCCAACCCGCAGACGTCAACAGCCCGAGCGCCAGCGCAATCGCAACCGGCAGGCGTTTTTTCATCATTATTTTGCGAGTCAGTTTTTTATAGGACTGGGTTTTATAAAACATAGCTTTATTACCTCACCGCTAAAAGTTGGCATTCATGTCAGTGAATCAGTGCGCGGGATAATCTCGACCTGGTATACGAGCGTGCTATTGAAATCGGTTCCTCAAGAGATCTTTTAGAGACTTTTTTGGTGTCTTATTGTTGGTCTGCCGCCACGCGCTGCTACGGTTATGCAGAGCCAGTATCAACTGACCCAGCTCAAACATAGCAATTCATCGGGGGGATTAATTTGTTGTGTATGCCATCAGCTTTGTCGCTGGTGACAAACTCACGAAGATGAGACTAACGATACTGTTTGCGGTATTCGCCCGGCGTAATGCCGAAACGCGTTTTGAACGCGGTAGAGAAATGGCTATGGTCGGCAAAGCCCCACGAGTAGCCAATATCTGATAGTTTTTGCCGCACCGGCGCACTGCGCAACGCGTGGGCGCAGAGATCAAGACGGCGATTTTTGATGTATTGCGCTACCACCAGCCCTTTGCGCGCAAACATGCGATACAGGCTACGCACCGAAACGCCCACTTCGCTGGCAATCCACTCTGGCCGCAGCGATTCCGACTGAATGTGTTTATCGATAAAAGTCAGCGTGCGGCTAAATACTTTATCCTGTGGCGCATCATCATCACGCGCAATCAGCGCCGGACGCAGCAAGGTAGCCACCGCATCTAAGACCGCTTCGCTTTCCTGCTGATCTAACGTGCTATTACGCATACTCTCTTGTACCAGCTGTTGGCTAAGCCGCACCATCGGCGCGCCTGCCGCCAATCGTTGCGCACAGCGCAAATCGGCAAACTGCAAATTACGTTCAAGATAGCCGCGCGGCAGCAGCAATGAAATTTGCCTAGAGGTGTCGCTGAAGGTAAAAGTGCTCGGTTTGGCGGCATCAATCAGGGTGATATCCCCCGCCGAAAGCAGCGCTCGCTGCCCTTCTTGCTCCATTTCAGAATGACCGCTGAGCTGAAATACGGTGTAAAAGTAAGAACCGTCGCTCTGGGCAATTTCCTTTGGCGTGCGGTAAAGCTTGGTTTGCGCAATATCAACCATGCTCAAACGCAGAGCACCGGTGCGAAACTCCTGCACCGAACCACTAAATCCTTCCCCCAGCGTTTTGGCAGCAAAGCGCCCACAGGCCTGATTAATACTGGCCAGCCAGCCTTCAAAATCGGCGTCTTTTAGCGGGTTGGATGTCGTCATGCTCTACCTCACACGGATATCTTATTGCAGCTCAACGGTGGTAAAAGCGTCCAATAGTAGACGCTTTTTACGATAACAACTGATTAACAGTTGAGCAACAAAGATAAGCATAAGATGCGAAGCACCGCGCAATTATTAACGCGCCTTGGCCATGCACTTCTGCCAGCGCCCATCCACGCGTTTGGCAAACCATGCCGTGGTTAGTTGGCGGGTAATCTTAGGACTTTCCAGCGTGATCCCCGGCAGGATCTCACGCGGCAGCTTTTTACCACTCGATTTCTCGGCCAGCGCATATACCTGTTTATAGAGCGACGTTTTCTCGAAATCGATGCTATCCCCTTTCTCTAACGCTCGGCGGATAGTGGAATCACTCATATCCAAACGCTTGCCCAGAGAACGCACGGCCAGCTCCGTGGATCCGGGTTTATCAGTGCCGTAGTTAATCAAATCGCCATCCAGCGCGAGTTTAATTCCGCTAACTCGGCTGACGGCGCTCTGAAACGCCGCATTCCGGCTGGCGTACCATCCGGCATTGAAGTCAGCAAAACGATAGATAGGCTGTGGGTAATTAGCCGGATAGCCAAGCAAATGCAGGGTGCCGAAATAGACACCGCCGCGTCGGCTGAAGACTTCACGGCGAATCGTTCCGTCGATTTTATACGGATAGCCTTTGGCGTGCGCTTCGGCAAACGCAATGCTGACCTGCATCGGGCCGCCGGTACGTACCGGATTCAAACTGCCAAACAGTTTTTGCCCCATTGGCACCATGTCGATAAAGTCATCAAAAATCGCGCTGAGCTCTTTCTCACTACGCACCTTATCTAAGCGTTCGCTATAGCTTTTCCCATTGGGGGATTTGATCAACAACGCGGTGTGCACCAAAAAGTTGGGGATATGCATCTGATCGGCGCGGCGGTCGATCTCCTTCCATGCAATTTTCCCCAGTCCCGGCACCTGTGGATCGGCTTGAAAGGTCGACTCCTGCTCGGTCACGGCTAACACCGCACACAAATTTTCTGCGGTTGGCGCAATATCCTGTGCGGTAAATGCGGCGGCGATATCCGTCGCCCAGCCCTGACTGTCGCGCACATTATTCGGCATTAGCTTAACCAACTGTGATTTCACATCGGCCGGTCGTGGTGCAGGCGCTTGACTGGTTTTGGTTGAGCAGCCAGCCAAGACCAATAGGGCTAATAAGCAGATGGGACGTAAGGCTACAGCGTGAAAATTTGGCATTTTTCTCGAATTATCATAGAGGCAGGAGATAAGGAACGGTAACGCAGATAGCAAGACGGGTCTAGGGTTTGCAACGATGCATGGGTCATATCGACCATTTTCGCGAGGTGGATTCCAGATAAAAAAACAAACGCTGCACAACCTCTACAGTCTATTTCATCTTAAAAACAGTCGGAATATAGTTTTCGCGCTGAGAGACAAACCATTCTCTTCTGAACAAGAATCAAGCCGTCATCTTAGATGAGTGACTACCTCATCAGCGACCAAGGATTGGGTAAAACTGTTAAGTTCACATATTGTAAACCAAACATTGCTCGTCTATTATGTTCACATGATGTAAACAGAGAGTCTGACATGCACATCATATCTAGGGATCCGTTTGAAGACGCCGCGCGAAAATACCCAAACGATGCCGCATCTCTCATCGCAGCATACCGATTGCTTAAAGAGAATGAATTTGAAAGTCCTGCAGAATTACGCAAACTGTTTCCTAACCTCGATAACTTCAAATATAGGAACAAGTGGTGGGTAATCAACATTGGTGGCAACAATCTGCGGATGATTTCCTACATCAACTTTGTAAACCAGCGCTTTTACGTCAAACACATCGTCACCCACGCAGAGTATGACAAGCTAACGAGGCAGTACCGGGAGATAAAAGAATGATTTTAGAACCGACCAAAGCGCTAGAGGCCGCAAAAGTATTGGCAGATGCCGTGCCTTTTTTAGGCGGCAATACTTCTGAGGAGGCCTATCGCGATGCGCTCGCTATGGTTGATTATCTTATCGAGCACGATGACGAAAGCCCGCTAATAGATTTTCTAGCGTTAAAAATTGCTGAATATGAAGATAACAATGAGCGATTTAAAGCCTTCAATCAGGCCGTGACTGATATGCCTACTGGCGTGGCCGCGCTACGGGTTCTTATCGAACAACATCAGCTTTCCTACTCAGATTTAGCCTCAGAAATTGGTTCAAAAAGCCTCGTCAGCATGATTTTATCCGGCAAACGCTCATTAACCATTGAGCATATCAAAGCACTCTCAAAGCGCTTTAACGTTAGACCAGACCTGTTTTTCTAATGCGATTCGGTCGGTATCAGTATTCGTAAAAAAGCCACGTTAAACGTGGCTTTTTATTCATGAAAGTCAGGCTAGTTCCCCAACTTAAAAAATCCCTTTCTGACGGATTTTTTTCATTTTTTCGGTCGGTGGTGCGATATCAGCCAGATCGACCTCTTCCGCGTTGCCGTTACGGGTTGGTTCTACGACGGCAGGCGCTCGCTGGCTAAGGCGCAATTGCTGGAGCTGTAAATTTTGCTGTTCCAGCAGTTTGCTCATCCGCGCAAGCTCGCTGCGCAGATGCGTAAACTCAGCCTGTTGCTCAGCGCTAATCCCTTCGGCTTGTATCGTTTCACTCACCGCGGAATGCATTGATTCAACGGTTTTGACTTCAGGGATCGACTGCTCAAACACCTGACGCAGTTGCTCTAACTGCTGTGCCGAGAAATCGGTATTTTGCGCTGAAGACGCCGCTGGAATCTCTACCGGTAAAAGCTCGCAGCGCACCAGTTCTTCAGCCAGTTCGGGCAGCGTTAAGTGTTCACGCCCTATCGATTCTGCCACATGATGACAGAGCTGCGGGTTGAGCTGATGCAGCTGTAAACCCGCCAGATACACATTACGATGAAAAGTACGGGTTTCCATATTTACATCGTTGCGATCGCTACCGCTCTGTTTTAGCTGACGATGCAGCTGTTGCAACACCGTCATAGTACGTAAATCGGCCTGAGACTGAGCGGGGCTGAGATAAAGCGAGAAGTTAACTCGGCTCGTCTGCCCTTTACTCATTTTCCTCTACCTCAAGCATCAAAGGCTCTGCCAGCGCATCGGCCCCAGACTCTGAATGATACAGGCAAATTTCACGCGACAACGCGCTCTGCGGATTATCAATGGTGATAATGCGATCGCCCAGCGTGGAATAGGCTTCGCGGATCGCTTCTTCCACCAGCGTTGCTCCACCGCCTACCAGATAAACGCGGTTTGGGTTTTTAGCAAACTTCTTCGCTTCATAGGCCACCTGATCGCCTAGCTCACGAATTTTGGTTTCAATGCGCTGCAAGATATCTGGAATACGCGTTTCGTCATTCACCACGCTACGCACGAAAGCCATATCGTGGCGGCGTTTAATCAGCTCATTCGCCACCAAATAGCTTGAATCGCTGTCGGCAGAAGCCAGCGCTTTGCGAATGGCATCCGTCACCATCGCCACACCGATTTCGTTGTTGCCGTAAATCGCAGATACGTCGTCAAATTCACCGACGATGACGCCCATATCCAACGTTGTGCCGCCGCAGTCGACCACTAAAGAGCGGGTGAATTCGCTGGTTTCAGAATTCAATAAATGTGAAAGCGCCGCAGGCAAACTTTCTGGCATCACCTCAACGCCAACGATTTTGAACAGCTCGCCTTTGTTCAGCGAGATTTCGCGCATCAGATTGCGGCGTTTGGCTTCAATTTTATCTTCGTTGCGCTGGCAGTCATCGGGGTTATAAAACTGGGTGATCGGCAGCGTCACCACTACGTCAACTTCACACGGCTCAAGACCGCTTTGCAGCAGGGCATGGTGCACCGCCAGCAGATTTAAATCGTCATACTGATACTCGATATGCGTGGTCGATAATGCTTTATCGGAGGTCGCATCGTAGGTGTATTTGGTGGTGCCAATGGTGTAGTTGAATACCTTTTGCCCGCGCAGCAGGGCCGCACTTTTCCAGTCTTTACGGAATGAATTAGGGGAAACAACGGTTTTTAGCGTGCCGTTCTCAATCCAACTGATTTTGACGTTGGTAGAGCCATCATCGATGGCAAATTTCATGCGGGCTTGGGTGGTCATAGCGTTTGTCTCAATAGCATATTGTGTGGGCAAAGCCAGCCATAGCAGAGCGCTTCGATGGGGCTTTGTCTAAAATTTTTAAAACCAATAAACAGGATATTCGGAGAGGGGATATCGGCAGCGATATCTAAGCGAATACATCAATGCGAATGAATCAATGTGAATAAATCAATTGCAGAATATTGCTTCATCTCCCCGCCATCAGCAGAGATATCCTTAGAAGGTTAAGCGAATTGTATCTTATGCCAGCGACGTATTGAGGAAATGCTAACCGCATTATGATGCATGTCAGAAAGGTGAGATCTTTAAAAAATAATATTTAAGTTCTGTATTTATTGTGTCGCCATTGATTTTCTATTGCTCCAGCAACATGTTTTATATGGCGTTCAAAATTAAAGCAGCGGCCCTATTTCTGACCGCTGTGATAATCCTATCGCGCTGTTATCCCACGCATGAAGAGACATTTTTCTTGCACCTTGGGCACCACGTTTGGCACTGATTCAGCATGCTGTACAGTTGGCCCCTAATGCGCTGTTGGCAGCCCGGACACGTCACATAGCGTGACCCCAGCAAACTTTGCATACCCGCATTGCTTGCTGAGTTGTTTGCTGTACCGGCGCTCTGCTGCTGTCTCTCCGGCTTACACGCCATGAAACTAGCGTCCTTTCCAGACCGGTTCACGTTTTTCCGCAAAGGCGGTTGGCCCTTCCAGCGCATCTTCAGAGTGCAATACCGATGGATAGTGTTTTAGTTTGCCGCTGCGTGCATGACGATACCCTTCTTCAACCGCCAGCTCGCTGGTTTCACGATAAATTTCTTTAATCGCCGCGACGGCAAGTGGTGCATTAGCCGCAATTTGCGCCGCCAGTTCGCGGGCATGTGGCATGAGCTGTTCGCTCTCCACCACCGCATTCACCACGCCCCAGCGCAGCGCTTCCTCCGCGTCCATGCTGCGACCTGTCATCATCATTTCCATCGCAATCGCTGGAGGTAAAATCTTCGGCAAACGCAGCATTCCGCCGCTGTCTGGCACAATCCCTAACTTAGCCTCAGGCACAGAGAAACTGGCATTGCGCGAGCAGACGATCATATCGGCAGCCAGCGCCAATTCGAACCCGCCGCCAAAGGCATAACCATTGACCGCGGCGATCACCGGCTTATCCAAATTAAACAGTTCGGTGAGGCCAGCAAAACCGCCGGGGCCGAAATCAGCATCGGGCGCTTCACCCTCGGCGGCGGCTTTTAAATCCCAACCCGCAGAAAAGAAACGCTCCCCCGCACCGGTAATAATGGCGACGCGTAGCTCAGGATCGTCACGAAAAGCGATAAACGCTTCGCCCATCGCAAAACTTGTTTTGGCATCAATCGCATTGGCTTTCGGTCTGTCTAACGTAATTTCTAGAATGTAGCCATTCCGCTTAATATGTAATTCACTCATGCTAAGACCTCATCTTAATAAGAAACTTCAACCAGGCTTTTTTTAATTACTTTTCCCGAGCAGCTTCTAGGTAGACTCGTTCTTATTTCAAAGAAAGAGGGAACCTTGAATTTTGCCATGTTATTTTCACAGAACGTGAAGAACTCTTTTTCCGTCATAAACTCACCGTCATTTAAAACCACGACGGCTTTTATCGCTTCATCTCGGATCGAGTCTTTTAAACCAATCACCGCGACGTCCATAATTTTTGGATGGGTTGAGATAATATTTTCTATTTCAACGCAGGAGATATTTTCCCCGCTACGCTTAATCATGTTGCAGCTGCGCTCAACAAAATAAAAATATCCGTCATCATCTCGATAACCGTAATCACCGGTACGCAACCATCCGTCGGCGTTCAGGGTTCGCGCACTTTCCTGAGGCAGTTTGTAATACTCTTTGAACAGCGTTTTTCCCGGAATGCCTTTTATCCAAATTTCACCCGTTTTTCCCACCGGCATTTCATTGCCTTGTGCATCGCTGATTTGAGCTTCATAGCCCATACCCACTCTCCCAATCGACGGCCAGCGGCGCTTATCTCCGGGCCTGTCGCCAATGGCGCCCACGATGGTTTCGGTCATGCCATACGAGGTGAGTAACCGCACACCAAAACGCTGAATAAATTCATCTTTTTCTTGCTCGGACAAATTAAGATAAAACAGCACCTCGCGCAGGTTATGCTGTTTTTCCCACGGCATAGGCGGCTGCATCATCAGCGTTTTTATCATCAGAGGGATGCATTCCGTCACGGTGGCGCGGTATTGGCATACCTGCCCCCAAAACGCCCGGGCGCTGTATTTTTCAAGCAGCACAAAGGTGGCTCCCGCCGTAAATGTGGGCATCGCAGCGGTACACTGACAATCAATGTGAAAGGCTGGCATCGGCGTTAAATAAACGTCATCTGCCCGTAGTGCGCATTGCCAAGCCGTGTAGTAGCCCGCAAATAACAAATTGTGGTGGGTGATCACCACGCCTTTCGGGCTGGAAGTGGTGCCTGAGGTAAAAAGAATTTCCGCCACATCATCGCTATTAAGCTCCACCGAATAGATAAGCGTATCAGGCTGAGTCTTTTGCAATGGGTGAAAATAAAGAACATCGCGGGAACTCTGAGGATCTATATCATTATCAATTAAAATAATGGGCCACAAAAAAGACGAATTCTTTGACGTGAGGTCGGCGTAGATAGAATAAAATTCCGTGGAGGTCACCACCATTTTGGCCTCACACTGATTTATGATATAAGCGCTCTCCTCACGTAATAGATTGGCGTTGATAGGCACAACGATTGCACCAATTTTCGCTAAGCCAAACCAGCAAAATATAAATTCAGCACAGTTATTAAGATGCAGAGCAACTTTATCGCCCTTATTCACACCCAGTGAATGAAATAGATTAGCCGTGCGATTAATTTCTTTATTTAACTGAATATAGCTATATTGAGAAACCTGCCTTGCCTGATCTTCGAAGACAAGCGCCGTTTTATCACCGTGCATATCCGCTAAATCATCCCAAGCCTGACGCAAGCTTCGTTTGCCTATCATATCCATATCTATCTACCCAAATAATTTCAGTGCCTAGTCAGCCTTGGCTAAACCTTTAGCCACCAGCGTTTCAATGTCGGCATCAGAATAACCAATACTGGCAAGAATGGTCGCGGTATCCATGCCGTGCGTTGGCATTCCACGCCAAATTTGCCCTGGGTTATTCTTAAACTTCGGCATGACATTTGGCCCTTTGTAGGTGCGGCCATCGATGGTGTTCCACGTCGTGAGAGATTCACGGGCGATATACTGTGGATTGCCTTCTAATTCAGGAATAGTCAGGACTTTCGCTGAGGCAATATTGAGTTCAGCAAAGCGCGCCAGCGCCTCTTCATACGGCTTCGTCGCCAAATATTCATCCAGTTTGGCTTCAACCAGCTCGCCAAACGGGCATTCGACGCGATGGATTAACTGTGTGCCGACAGGGATTTCAGGCGTGCCCAGCAGGTGCGCAATGCCCATATCCTCAAACATTCCCTGCATTTGGTTAACGCCAACCAGCTCCATCACAATGTAACCATCTTGGCATTTGTACAGGCCACAGCCCGCGTAATACGGATCTTTGCCTTTGGTCATACGTGGGCACACTTCGCCGCCGTTGAAGTAGTCCATCATGAAGTATTGCCCCATGCGCAACATCACTTCATACATCGCCACATCAATACTTTCGCCCACGCCCGTTTGTTGCATTTTATACAACGCCGCCAGCGCCGAGGTGGTCGCCGTCAGGCCGGAGAAATAATCGGCGGTATATGGGAATGCAGGCATCGGCTGATCTTTATCACCGTTCTGGATCAGGTATCCGCTGAATGCCTGCGCAATGGTGTTGTAAGCCGCCAAATTGGTGTATTCCGGCGTGCCGTACTGACCAAAACCTGACAGGTGCACAATAATCAGCTTGGGATTTCGTTCCCAAAGCACTTCATCGCTAATACCACGACGCGCAAAGGCGGGGCCTTTACTGGCTTCAATAAATATATCGGTGGTTTCCATCAGCTTTAAGAAAGCTTCACGCCCTTCGTCTTTAAAGATATTCAGCGACAGCGCATGTAAATTACGGCGTGAAAGCTGCGGATAATTTGGCTGAATGCGGATCGTATCGCCGTAGGAGACATTTTCGATCCAAATAACTTCAGCGCCCCACTCGGCAAACATTTGCCCTGCAAAAGGGCCTGCGATTTCAATTCCAGAAAAGACCACGCGTAAACCCGCCAGCGGGCCAAATGTTGGCATAGACATAAAATATTCCTTCACAATGAGAGATGGTGTAGTCACTACAACACCGCCTTTTAACCCGAGATACCCGGGCATAGCGCACCGCGGGGCCGTTATGGAACACATCCTTGTGTTCCCCCCTACGGGCCAACGCTAAAGCGTTGTTCAACTTTGCTCCAGACAAAGTAGTCAGCGGGCAAGCCCGCTACGACCCCATCGGTACGCTCTCCCTAATATCTGACTTAATCTGTTGTCTATTACCGATACTGCTTCAGCACCGCACGACCCAGCGTTAGGATCTGCATTTCATCCGAACCACCGGACACACGATCCACGCGCAGATCGCGCCAGAAGCGGGTAATACGATGATCGCCTGCGATCCCCACGCCACCGAGTACCTGCATCGCCGAATCCACCACTTCAAAAGCGGCGTTAGCGCAGAAGTATTTGCACATTGCGGCATCGCCGGAGGTCATCAAACCGTTATCACTCTTCCATGCTGCTTCAAACAGCATGTTTTTCATTGAGTTCAGTTTGATAGCCATGTGAGCAAACTTTTCTTGGATCAGCTGGAAGCGCCCAATGGCTTCGCCAAACTGAACACGCTGGTTGGCATAACGCGCGGCGTCTTCAAAAGCACAGAATGCGGTGCCGTAGTTGGTGAGTGCGACGATAAAACGTTCGTGATCAAACTCTTCTTTCACGCGATTGAAGCCGTTACCTTCGCGTCCGAACATGTCTTTTTCTTCGAGCTCAACGTTGTCGAACAGGATCTCGCAGCAGCTATCCATGCGCAGACCTAGCTTTTCCAACTTATTGACCTTCACACCCGGCTTGCTCATATCCACAAACCATTCAGAGAAAATCGCTTTATCCGGTGAAGCCGCATCCCTCGCCATCACCACGATGTAAGGCGTATGCGCGCTGCTGGTGATGAAGCATTTGCTGCCGTTGAGATAAACTTTGCCGTTTTTACGGGTATACGATGTTTGCATGCTGCCCACGTCAGAGCCCGCGCCAGGTTCGGTAATTGCCGAGTTCCACATCTGCTTGCCGGTGCCGCGGAAAGCCATAATCTTGTCGATTTGCTCCTCCGTTCCTTCACGCAGCACCGTGTTAAATCCACCCGGCAGCTGATACAGCACATAGGTTGGCGCACCAAGGCGTCCAAGCTCCGCCCACACGGCGGCTAAGGTAACAAAGCCCGCATCCAAACCGCCGTGCTCTTCTGGCAACAGCAGGCTATCAATGCCCATATCGGCCAGTTCTTTGACGAACCGCTCTGGATATTCGCTGTTACGGTCACATTCCGCGAAGTACGCTTCCCAGTTTTCTTGCGCCATCAGGTCGCGGATACCGGAAACAAATAACTCTTGTTCGTCAGACAGTGCAAAATTCATAAATCAGGCCTCTTGGTGGTTAATATCGTTCGAATTCAAACAGGGTAAAACGCTTAGTATTTCCAGTGCGTAGCCTTAGCATCTTTTAAGAAAGATATGGTTATCAGTATGTTGACGAAGAAAAGCGGACATCCTCCGGCAATGATCGCGGTTTGAATCGGTTTCAGCCCGCCGAGCGCCAGCAGAATGATGCCGATAACGCCTACCAGCACAGACCAGCCAACGCGAACCCAAATCGGCGGTTCGTCATAGCCGTTTGCGCCCTTACAGGTCGACATGGCCAGCGTGTAGGAACAGGCGTTAATGAGCGTGACGGTGGCGAGGAAGCACAGAATAAAGAACGCCCACATCGTGACGGTGCTGAGCGGCAACGTGGCCCAGGTTTCAATGATGGCGCGCGCCACCCCGTGTTGTTCAATGATCTGCGGGATGTTGATTTTGCCGTTATTGATCAGGGAGAGCGTATTGCTGCCCAAGATGGTCCACAGCAACCACGTTGAAGCCGTTAACCCACCAACCATTCCCAAGCAGAGCTGGCGCACGGTACGGCCCTTAGAAATACGCGCTAAGAAGATGCACATCTGGATGCCGTAAACGATCCACCATGCCCAATAGAACACCGTCCACGCCTGCGGGAATCCACTCTTGCCGACTGCATCGGTGTAGAACAGCATACGCGTAAAGTTAGAGAGCAGAATGCCAACAGAATCAGTGAAATAGTTGATGGTGAAGCTGCTCGCGCCGATGATGAATACCCACGCCAGCAGGATCAGGCTGAGATAGTTTCGAACGTCGCTAGCCACCTTAACCCCGCGCTGCAAGCCAAAGGCAACGCACACAGCGTTAAACACCACCCAACAAGAGATAATCAGCGCATCCAGCTCTAACGTGTGCGGCACCCCGAACAAATACTGAATACATTCGGTCACCAGCGGTGTTGCAAGCCCAAGGCTGGTTCCCATCGCCAAAATCAGCGCCACCAAATACAGGTTGTCGATGATGGTGCCAATAATTCCGTTGCAGCGTTTTTCACCAAAAAGTGGCACCAGCGTACCGCTTGGGCGCACCACGTCGATTTTCTTCACATACAGGAAGTATCCGAACGCCACGGCGAGGAAGCTGTAGGTTGCCCACGGTAAAGGCCCCCAGTGAAACAGGCTATACGCTAAGCCAAGATCTTTAGCTGGGTTTGAAAATGGCGTTAAGCCAAACGGTGGAGAAGAAACGTAGTAGTAGATCTCAATCGATCCCCAAAACAGCACGGCGGCTGAGGTACAGGAGGCGAACATCATGAAGATCCAGCTTACGGTGCTGAACTCTGGCGCTTCTTCGCCGAGACGACGCTGGGCAAAAGGGCCAAAGATCAGCCAGAACCAGCCGACAAACATCACGACCATATACCACTCAAACGCCCATCCCCACTGCGTTGTGATGTAGTTGAATACCGAATTAATCACGATATTAGAGGCGTTCAGATCACGGATAGTTAAATAACAAAGTAGTGCGACAATTATCAATGACGGGAAAAAAACCTTCGGTTCTATCCCTATTTTCCGTTTGCTCGTTTCTGTCTTCATTTACACATTTCCCTCATGGAAAGGAGTTCCTTGCCATAACAACTTGAGATGCAATATTCAGAATAAACGTCAGAATTTCTGTCATGAAAAGACAGAACACCAACACTAATTTTGCAGGTAAATTTTCAATTAATGGTGAATCTAGTTATTACGAGTTATTTAGCTTGCCAAAAATATCTGTTAAAACTTCGGCTAATAATAGTTAAAGGTATCTGATTGAATGTGTGCAGCCTTTACCGTTTAACGCCGAGATATAATGAGATTTGGCTGTTCAATAATCCGTGATCTTAATCAAACTATTTTCTGACACCCAATACATGCCCAAGCGCCTCGAATGAGGAACACAAATTAAATCCTTTAAAATCATAAAAATAACAAAATTAAAACATTATCCACGAAGGTTTTTTGCCCCTAAGTCGTTCAATATTGGTGATCTAGGTATTATTTTGGTCTGGTGAATCATGGTATTTCTATTAGCGTGATAACAAGGCACGAATAACAACTTACAGGGATACCTTTATTAGATATTAATTAATTTAATCCATTCTTTATTTTAGTGATTTTAATTACACCACTAATAGCGTTTAAATCGGCTATGGCGTACACACATTTATATATATAGCGAACCTTCGCTTTCGTTATTTTTATTTATCTTTGCCTAGCGTTTCTCGCTGCAGAAATAATTACACCTGTCATTACGGGCATCGTCTTATGTACAGGGTATTACGGATATTGTATTGCCTATCGAAATCGGAGAAGTGATGAAAATTATTGCATGTTACAAACTCATCCCCGAGGAGCAGGATATCACCGTCAATAGTGATGGCTCTCTGAATCTCAGCAAAGCGGATGCCAAAATTAGCCAATTCGATCTCAACGCTATCGAAGCAGCGATCGGCTTGAAATCGCTTAATGACACCATCCAGATTACGGCGATGAGCGTGGGTGGCGAAGCGCTGTCCAACGCCAAAGGCCGCAAAGACGTGCTGTCTCGCGGCCCTGATGAGTTAGTTGTCGTTTCCAGCGCAGGTTTGGAGAAGATGCTTCCTCACCAAACGTCTGCCCTGCTGGCGGCCGCTGCGCGAAAAACCGGTTTTGATTTAATTCTTTGTGGTGACGGCTCAGCCGATCTTTATGCACAGCAGGTTGGATTACTGCTCGGCGAGGCGCTAGGCGTCGCCTCCATCAACGGGGTGAGCCGGATCGTATCCCTCAGCGACGACAGCATTCAGGTTGAACGCACGCTAGAAGACGAAGTTGAAACCTTAACCATTCCGCTGCCTGCGGTGATTTCGGTATCCACTGACATCAATACGCCTCAAATCCCCTCCATGAAAGCCATTCTCGGCGCGGCTAAAAAGCCGGTAACCGCGTGGCAGCCAGCCGATCTGGAACTGCCAGAGATCACGCCATACACCGAGTTGCTGAGCGTACAGGCTCCACAGCAGAAAGCGCGTGGGCGGGTCATTATCGAAGGCGATAGCGACGATCAAATTTCAGAATTCGCAGAGCATCTGCGCAAAGTCATTAGCTAATTGGGGGCAATATGAGCAAGTTTGCAACAGTATGGGTGTTCAGTGACACCCACTCACATCTACCCGAGCTGATTGGCGGTGCACGCGAGCTGGGTGAAATTATTCACGTCATCAGCCACAGCGCTGAGCAATCAGCTTTGGCTTTCCGTCTCGGCGCTAACGCCGTTTACCATATTGGCGAACAGCCCGCCGATCGCATCATTGAAGATTATGCCGATACTCTGGCTCAGGCGATCAAGACGTATAGTCATAGCTCGCGCGCTTTATTGCTGCTGCCCGCAACCCGTCGCGGCAAAACGCTGGCAGCGCGCTTAGGCGCTCGCCTAAACGCTGGGGTAGTTAACGATGCCGCTGAGCTAAGCCTCGAAGACGGATACCCGGTTGCCACGCACATGGTTTACGGCGGTTTAGCCTTCGGCAAAGAGAAAATCACCACCGACTACGCCGTCATCACGCTCGCCAGCGGCGTATTCCCTGCGGTATCAGAAGACAGTGCCTTAGTAGGCAATGCCGAAACGCTGGCCTTTATCCCACCAGCCCATGCAATTTCCTGCGTATCACGTCGAGCCAAACAAGGCGAAAGCGTCGATCTTGGCAAAGCACGTTTGGTGGTGAGCGTTGGGCGCGGCATCGGTTCACAGGAAAACATCGCCATTGCGGCGGCGTTAAGCAATGCCATTGGTGCAGAGCTGGGATGCTCGCGTCCGGTCGCCGAAAACGAAAAATGGATGGATCGTGAACGCTACGTGGGCATTTCAGGGATCATGATCAAACCAGAACTCTATCTGGCGCTGGGGATTTCTGGCCAGATCCAGCACATGGTCGGCGCCAACGGTGCGCAGATCCTGATGGCCATCAACAAAGATAAAAACGCCCCGATCTTCCAATACGCGGATTACGGGATCGTCGGCGATCTGATGAAGATCGTCCCTGCTCTGACAGAAAAACTAAAACGATAAAATATCGACGGAGCACGGATTAGCCAATGGCTTCCGTGCTCCATCGAATTTGGAGAGCCTATGTCTGAAGATGTCTTTGACGCCATTATTGTTGGCGCGGGCCTGTCTGGCTGCGTTGCGGCGCTAGTGCTTGCCCGAGAAGGCGCTAACGTATTGGTTATCGAGCGAGGTAATCATGCGGGAGCCAAAAACGTCACCGGTGGTCGCCTGTATGGGCACAGCTTAGAACGCATCATTTCCGATTTTGCGGCCCATGCGCCCGTTGAGCGCCGCATTACCCGCGAAAAAATATCGTTTCTTACCGACGACAGCGCAGTCACGTTGGATTATCACCATGCCAATGCGGCCGAACCGGCGCAGGATTCCTATTCGGTTTTGCGCAGTAAATTCGATCCTTGGTTGATGGAACAGGCTGAAGCCGCCGGTGCGCAATTCGTTCCTGGGATCCGCGTAGATAAGCTGATTGAGCGCGATGGCAAAGTGATCGGCGTTGAAGCCGATGGCGATATTTTAGAAGCCAACGTGGTGATCCTCGCTGAAGGCGTTAACGCGCTGTTGGCCGAACAGCTGGGCATGGTGCAGAAACAGGTTTCTGCCAAGCATGTGGCCGTTGGGGTGAAAGAGCTGATTGAACTGCCGCGTGAACTGCTCGAAGCGCGCTTTAGCCTAACGGAAAACGAAGGCGCCGCGTGGCTGTTTGCCGGAACGCCGTCTAACGGTCTGATGGGCGGTGGCTTTCTGTATACCAACGGTGATTCATTGTCTTTAGGTATCGTTGTTGGCCTCAGCCATATTGCCGATGCGGAAAAATCAGTACCGCAAATGCTGGAGGATTTCAAACAGCATCCAACCGTTCGTCCATTAATCGCCGGTGGCAAAACCGTGGAATACGCCGCACACGTAGTGCCTGAAGCCGGAATTAATATGCAGCCCAAATTGGTGGGTAACGGCGTGCTTATCGCCGGTGATGCCGCAGGCATGTGCATGAATCTGGGATTCACTATCCGTGGAATGGATATGGCGATTGCCTCTGGTGAAGCGGCCGCACGCGCCGTGCTGCAAGCCAAAGAGGCCAATAATTTCAGCGAGCAGGGATTGAACGGTTATCTCACGTTGCTAGAAGAATTGCCGGTTATGAAGGATTTACGCCACTACCGCAAAGTCCCTGCCATGCTGGAAAACCCGCGCATGTTTACCCAATACCCACAGATGGTCGCCGACATCATGGCGGATATGTTCACCGTCAACGGCCAGCCGCCGCAGCCAATCCGCAAAATGGTGATGCGTCACTGCAAGAAAATTGGCTATCTCAACCTGTTGAAAGACGGCATTAAAGGAGTGACCGCGCTATGACCGAATCCGTCAAACCCGCCAATTCCCCCGTCAATGAGCCCGTTAACGTTGATGTGAAATTAGGCATTAACAAGTTCCACGTTGATGAAGGGCATCCGCATATCATCATTCGCGAAAACCCTGATATGGCGGCGTTTCATACCCTCACGCTGGCCTGTCCGGCGGGGCTATACAAGCTCCAGCCGGATGGAACTATCCGCTTTGATTACGCGGGCTGCCTAGAATGCGGCACCTGCCGGATCCTATGCCGTGATTCCGTTTTAGATGAGTGGAACTACCCGCGTGGCACCTTTGGCGTTGAATATCGCTACGGCTAAAAAACGATATTCTGGCCTGCCCGTCTCTGTCACTTTTTTTACCCACTATAGCCACTTAGCTCTGCGATAAATGCCAGAGCTAAGCAGCTATCAGGCTGATTAAAACCACCATTATGGAAAAATCCAAAAGGTTTGATGACATCAGTTTTACCCCGATCCACCGCAAAATTATGCTGTGGGGAAGCGGTGGCCCTTTTCTCGATGGCTACGTGCTGGTCATCATCGGTATTGCACTCGAACAGCTGACTCCGGTGTTACAGCTCGACGCTCGCTGGGTGGGGTTAGTCGGGATCGCAACGCTGGTTGGGCTGTTTATCGGTACATCATTGTTTGGCTACATCGCCGATGTGCTTGGCCGCCGGTTGATGTTTCTGATTGATATTATTGCCATCGGTATTATCTCTGCCGCGACCATGTTTGTGACATCGCCGCTGGAGCTGGTGATCCTGCGTTTTCTGATAGGTATTGTGATCGGCGCAGATTACCCCATTGCCACCTCGATGATTGCCGAATTTTCTACCACGCGTCAGCGCGCTTTCACCATGGGGTTTATCGCCGCGATGTGGTACATCGGTGCAACCGCCGCCGACGTTGTGGGCTATCTGTTATATGACGTCGAAAACGGCTGGCGCTGGATGTTGGGCAGCGCGGTTATTCCCTGCATTATCATTTTGTTAGGACGTTTTGAACTGCCCGAGTCTCCTCGCTGGCTAATTCGTAAAGGGCGTGTTGAAGAGTGCCGTGCGCTGATGTTTAAGCTGTTTGGCGAACACGTGGTATTCGATGACGAAGCCCCACAGGAAACGCGTTATAGCCAGATTTTCACCCGCAGGCACCTAACATCGATTTTGTTTGTCGCCATTATTTGGACGTGTCAGGTGATACCGATGTTTGGCATCTATACCTTCGGCCCACAAATTATCAGCCTGCTGGGGCTCAACGAAGGCAAAGAGGCCGTGCTCGGCAACGTGGTGATTAGCCTGTTCTTTTTGATTGGCTGCTTGCCTGCGATGTATTGGCTCAACAGCATCGGACGCCGTCCGTTGTTAATTGGCAGCTTTGCCATTATGACGCTCGCGTTAGCGGTGTTAGGAATTGTTCCCGACCCTAGTATTACGCTGATTGTGTCAGCCTTTGCGCTTTATGCATTTTTCTCAGGCGGCCCCGGCATTTTACAATGGCTCTATCCAAACGAACTTTTCCCTACTCACATTCGCGCTTCCGCCGTGGGCGCAGCGATGTCGCTCAGCCGGATTGGCACCGTGGTGTCAACCTATGCGCTTCCGCTGTTTATGCAACAGCATGGGATCGCAATGACGATGCTGGCCGGTGCGGGGATCTCGCTTTTTGGCATGGTCGTATCCATATTTTTAGCGCCCGAAACACGCAATTTATCGCTGGATAAAACCAGCCAGATGGATCTGTATTAAAAATACTGGCGGGCAATCAGATTAACTGGCTAATGCAGATCGTTTAAGAGATCGAGATACACGGGTCTACCATACCGCGGGGCGCTCCGGCGGCTTCGCCGCTACGACCCCATCGGTATGGTCCCCCTAAAATCAAGCTTAAATGATCAACATTGATCGACTGCCCGCTTTTTAATTGCCTATTTTTGTCATGCTTCAAGCTGCTCGCAAAAATAGCGGGCGCCGTCGCGCAATGCCCGATCGGCACTTTCCATCATGCGCGAATAATGCAAAAACGCATGCAGCGTACCGGGATACATTTTATAGCGGCAAGGTTGTTGATGTTCAGAAAGCGTGCGATGCAGCGCAATACTGTCGTCAATCAGCGGATCAAATTCTGCGGTGGCAATAAAACAGGCGGGTATGTTATGGCTAAGATCGTTATTAAACAGACAGTAATAAGGTGACTCTTTATCGTGTTCATTAGCCAAATAGGCGTGCTGATAAAATTCAATATCGGGCCCGGTTAAACCGTCCCAGACTCCGCCGTATAATCGACGGCTGGCAGAATCCTGTAATCCATAAAGTCCGTAATAAAGCAGAACGCCTTTAACATGACCACAGTCTATCTCGCGATCGCGCAGCCATAACGCCGTTGCTAGCGCCAACATTGCACCGGCAGAATCTCCGGCAAAACCAATTGACTGCATATTGAGTTGATAGTCCGCTGCACGCTGAGAAAAATAGCGACATACCGCAACCGTCTCTTCGATAGCCTGCGGAAAATGTGCTTCAGGCGAAAGCGTATAGTCAACGCCAATCACGGCGCATCCGGTGTAATCGGCTAATAAACGCATAATACGGTCGTGAGTATCAAGATTACCGACAATAAAACCACCGCCGTGTAAATAAAAGATCGTTGCCGCCGTTTCACGCTGTGGATAATATATTCTTACGCTGATTTCTCCGTAAGAAGTAGCTATCTTTTCATGTAGGGTCTTAAGCATTTTAGGCCCCTCCTCATTCCAATACTTTCGCTCCTCAATATAAGCTTGTCTAATCGTTGAATTATCAGCATCCGCTGCGATTGGTTTTGCATTTTCATACTGAACACGCAATACATCACGCATCTCCGGTGATATTTTATCAGGGGCATTAGTTTTATTGATTGGATTCATTACACACTCTCATTAGCTATTTAATTCATTATAAAAATAGAGCTAACGCCACATGGCATTAAGAAACAAAAAGCATGATAAACCAGATAGCTATGACGTCATCAGCAAGCAAAAAGCGCGCCAATACGCATAGTTTTTTGCTTATTCTGGTGATATCAAATTAATTATGTTGTTTATTATTTTAAATCAAAAAATTCGCCTTTATAAACATATTCTCAATCACAAAAATAAATTAACACCATACAGCAACAAAACATTATCACTACAATAAAACAACAATAATTGCGGTTACAATCCTTCGCAACAAATAAAATAAAATACATAGCGAAGGCGTCATTAGATAGGTATATTCAGATCAAATCATGATTATAAATGTGAATATGATCGCATATATTTGAGCCCATCCATTTATATGGTAAACAAATGCTAATCTGATAAAAAATTGCTTTAATTTAAAGGTGAGCCTATGTGTAGAGAATACGTACCAGAGCCTTTGTATTTGTCCGTGGCGCGTTGGGCAATGCAACAACAACGTTGGATAAGCTCGCGAGAGATTGCCGAGCAGTTTGATCTCACGCCGTGCAAAGCCATAAACCTTGTCTCTTATATCCTTTCTGCCGTTGATGAGATTGACTGCCAAACCAAAACCGTTCCAAATCAGCTAGAAGGCAGAGGCTGTCAGTGTCAGCGCATGATCCAAGTGGATCATATCGACGATCACATTGCCGAACGAATTAAAAACGCGGTTAACGTTGATGGCGAAGAAAATGACTCAGAATCAATGCCTAGAATGCTGATTCCGGTTCCTCCTTCAGAGCTGAATCAGGAGCAGAAGTGGAAATGGATGCTGTCTAAATCACAAAGAAAGTAGAAATGAACCGTTAAAGGGAGGTCTACTACCTCCCTTTCCCTACTGTTTTTTGTGACTCAAAGCCAACCACTACAGTCTTCCTTTTCTCATTTTTGTTAAGCCACCGCCTAGATCACACCTCTTCGCTTTACCTAATCCCATAGCTTGACTATGGGTTTTTGCCAATTCATTATATAAATAATTATATAACGAAAAAACTTCTGGTTATGACATGGATATCACTCGTCGTAAGCTGATTGGGTATTTGCTTTCTGGCGCAGCTTTATCGGTCAGCCCTTTTGCTACCCACGCCGCTGACGCCCTTTTAGTCCCTTTCGGTACTTTGCCATCGCCACAAAAAGCACATCGCGTATTGAGCGCGGGGGCTCCCGCCGATCTCTTATTGCTCGCGCTAGCGCCCGAGATGCTGCTGGGATTATCCTCGTTTGATTTCTCAGTTTCCGGCAGTGAGTTTCTTTCCGATACCATTCGAAAACTGCCAAAGTTAGGGCGTCTATCTGGCCGTGCAAGTACGCTTTCCCTCGAAAAGATAGTGTCGCTGGCTCCTGACATCATTATTGATTGTGGCAGCGCCGATGAAACCTTCCGCTCCCTTGCGCAGCGAACCGCAGCACAGACTGGCGCGCCCTACGTCTTAGTGGATGGGAAATTGCGGGATTCAGCCAGCCAACTGCGTCAGGTTGGCGCGCTGTTGGGGGTTTCATCAAGAGCAGAGAAGCAGGCTCAGTTGGCAGAGCGTTTTCTGCAAGATGCCGAACGTTTTGCGCAACTGAGCAGTAATCCTCCTCGTTTTTATTCCGCACGCGGCGCCACAGGGTTGGAGACGGGCTTGCAGGGATCTCTGCATACGGAAGCCGCAGAGCAGTTAGGGCTAATCAACGTGGCTAGTGAACCGTCGCAGCATGGTTTAGCTCAGGTGTCTTTCGAGCAACTATTGCTGTGGGAGCCCGACATTATTCTGACTCAGGATGCCAACACCTATCGCTACATCACTCAGAATGGGCTATGGAAAAACCTTCAGGCGGTGCGTAAAGGTCAGGTTTTGTGTTATTCCGGCTTGCCTTTTGGTTGGCTCGATTCACCACCGGGTATTAATCGCCTGCTAGGGATGCGCCGACTACAGGCGCATTTTGATGGCAAGATTCAGGCAAACTGGATGGATGACCTCCAGCAGTTTTTCCGGCTGTTCTACCATTCGGATTTAAACCAAACCCAACTCCAGCGCTTGTTGGAGGCTGAATGAATCTGACCAAAAATCTGGCTCTTTTTTCCAGCGGTATTCTGATTGCCATTCTATTGGCGCTTTTGGTTGGCAAATATCCACTCACGCCCACTGAGCTGTTAGATCTGTTGGTGCATTCAGACACGACGCAGGCGGATCCGCGCGTTGCTATCGTGTTCTGGCAAATACGCCTGCCGCGTATTTTAGCTGCTCTAATGATTGGCGCCGCGCTTTCGGCAGCCGGAGCGGCTTATCAAGGAATGTTCCGTAATCCACTGGTTTCACCCGACATTCTGGGAGTATCCGCTGGGGCAGGAATGGGCGCGTGCGTGGCGATGTGGCTTGGTTTGCCTATCGTTATCGTTCAGCTGTTGGCTTTTGTTGGCGGTATGCTGGCCGTAGCGCTCACCTGTCTGATTGCCTCGATGGCAAAACGCCACGATCCGGTGCTCTCTCTGGTTCTGGTTGGCATTGCCATCGGCACCCTGTGTGGCGCAGTCATTTCGCTGATAAAAATCTTGGCCGATCCCTACACTCAGCTCCCTTCGATCACCTTCTGGTTATTAGGCGGCCTTTCTACCATCACTCATGACGATCTCTACAGCAGTATCCCCGTTTTATTGTTGGGCATGCTGCCGCTTTTGCTGCTGCGTTGGCGTATGAATCTACTGAGCTTGCCTGATGATGAAGCCAAAACCATGGGCGTTAATGTTAAGCGCCTGCGGCTGATCTTTATCATTTGCGCGACGTTGATCACGGCAAGCGCGGTATCGGTCGCCGGTATCATTGGCTGGATTGGCTTAGTGGTTCCGCATATCTGCCGCTTAGTCACCGGCGATAACTATCAGCGTTTATTTCCAGCCTCCATGCTGGGCGGGGGGCTACTTCTCTTACTCACGGATACCTTGGCCCGTAGCCTATTCACCATCGAGCTGCCTTTGGGGATCCTCACGGCGCTGATCGGCGCTCCCTTTTTCCTGATGCTGTTACTTCGCGGAGGCCGCGGATGAGCATGGTGTCATTTAGCCACGTGGCCTTGGGATATCGCGATCGCCCCATTTTGCAGAATATTAATTTTGCCATCCAACGCGGGGAAATCTGTTGTCTGCTGGGCGCTAACGGCTGTGGGAAAACCACGCTAATGCGGACGCTGCTTGGGCTATTACCCGTGCTCAAGGGCGATATTACCTTGGCAGGAAAACCGTTGCAGGATTGGTCATCGGCTAAGCTTGCACAGCAGGTTGCTTATGTTCCTCAGGCTCACAGTGGCCCTTTTTCTTACAGCGTACTGGATATGGTGAGCATGGGCCGCAGCGCTCATCTGGGCTTATTTTCCTCCCCTCATCAACGCGATCACCAGCTCGCCAGAGATGCACTGGATGCTCTTGGTATTCTTCACTTGGAACAACGCAGCTTTCCAACGCTCAGCGGCGGCGAACGGCAGCTGGTATTAATCGCCCGCGCGCTAGTACAACAGCCAACGCTTTTAGTGATGGATGAACCGGCAGCCAGCTTGGATTTTGGCCATCAGATAACCCTGCTTAAGCGTATTCGCCAGCTAAAAACGGCTGGGATCACGCTGTTGATGTCTACCCATCATCCCATGCACGCCAAAGCGGTGGCCGATACCATCGTGACCCTCAGCCCACAGAACGGGGCATTACAGGGAACGCCAAAAGCGATGCTTAATAGCGCTTCATTGTCTCAGCTGTATCACGTCAGTGAAGAGGAAATCGAAGCACATCTGGGAATATGAAAACTAAAAAAGGAACTCACATGCTGATTGATGAAATCGACTTTTCTGCACTCTACCAACAACAGTTAGCGCTAGCGCAACGCACTGAAAAAGCGCCAGAACATTGGGATAAGCGCGCTGAGAAAATGGCCGTAATCTGCGCCAATCCGCAAGACGCTTATTTGGTTCAGCTCATTGCTAAAATGGATTTTTCCAATGCGGAAACCTTGCTAGATATGGGCTGTGGTCCCGGTTCGGTGTGCCTCAATGTGGCACATAAACTCAGCCATGTTTACGGCGTGGATTACAGCAAGGGGATGCTTGAGGTTGCGGCCAAACGCGCACAGGCCATGCAGCTCGATAACGTCACGCTACTTCGCCGAGCTTGGGAGGATGATTGGAGCGATCTTCCACAGTGCGATATCGCCGTTGCCTCGCGCTCAACGCTGGTCGGTGATTTACGCTCAGCCATGCAAAAACTTCATCAGCAAGCACGGCTGCGCGTTTACACCACCCACACCGTCAGCCCTTCGTTCGTCAATGCCGAAGTACAGCGGGTTATCGGTCGCCCCGTCATCGAACTGCCAAACTATATCTACGCGGTTAACGTCTTGTACCAGATGGGCATTCATGCCCGCGTTGATTTCATCACCGGGCCAAACTGTCAGGGAAATACGGATACTTTCGAGCGTTTTTATGAAAGCACCAGTTGGTCATTGGGCACGCTAAATGATGAAGAACAGCAGCGCCTTTTCGATTACTACACCCACCAGCAAAAACACGGATTAACCATTGCTTCGCCAACTCGTGATTGGGCGCTAGTTTCTTGGGAGAAAAAAACGTCACCGCAGGGGGCGCTATGATTTTCATCCCTGATGCGCAGCTCGATCAGTGGCTGATGGATGACATACAGGGCGGAGATCTTACGACACGCGCGCTGAACATCGGTGCGCGTAAAGGATCAATGCGCTTTTATCATCGGCAAGGCGGCTGTATCAGCGGCATCGACACTGCTCGCCGTATGCTTTTACGGCTGGGATTAGAGGTTGAGCAGCACCTCCACGACGGCGAGATCGCCGAGGCAGACGCATGTTTGCTCACCGCCCAAGGCCGCGCCGATGCGTTGCATCAGGGCTGGAAAGCCGTCCAGAACCTGTTGGAGTGGAGCTGTGGCGTATCTGATTATGTCTATCAAATGCGTCAGGTCCTACAGCGTTATTCACCACAGGGAAAAATTGCCTGCACGCGTAAAACTATTCCAGGCACCCACTTACTCGCCATGCAAGCCGTAATCGCCGCAGGTGGCATTATTCATCGTGCGGGCTGCGGCGAAACGATTTTGCTGTTCACCAACCATCGACGATTTTGCTCCTCCCCCGATAACTGGCAGAGCATCATTGCGACCTTACGCCAGCAGGCACCGGAAAAAACCATCATCGTCGAAGCCGATACCGTGGATGAAGCTAAACAGGCGTTATTGGGCATGCCCGATATTGTGCAACTCGATAAATTCTCACCCGATGACATTGTCGCGCTCAAAGCCTATGCACAGAGATTTTCGCCTCACTGCCGACTGTCCTTAGCGGGCGGAGTTACTCTCGCGACCATTGATAAATTTGCGCAAACCGGCATTTCACTGCTGGTCACTTCTGCGCCTTATTACGCGCCACCGGCAGACATCAAAGTTCGGCTTGGACCCTCTGACTAAATAACACAGCGTTCCACATTGGCAGGCTAATGACAGCCTGCCAATCGACACCACAAGCGTTATATAAAAATAAACATATCGATCCTGGGGATAATGATGAAAATGAGAAAAACAACTTTATGTACGGCAATAACTCTATGCATGTCAGGCGGCATTGCCATGGACGTTCAGGCTGCCGATGACGATGATGTCATGACCGTTTGGAGTAGTCCGGTGGCAAACACCAGCGAGATCCTCACACAAGACACCATCACCAAACTTGATAAGCGCAACGTCGCCGATGCTCTCAGCGTGGTTCCCGGCGTATCCTTGCAAAAATCGGGCGGACGTAACGAATTACAGGTTCGCGTTCGTGGGTTCGATAACCGACAGGTTCCCGTTTTTTATGATGGCGTCCCGATCTACGTTCCCTATGACGGCAATTTGGATTTAGGTCGCTTCCTCACATCAAATTTGGCTTCGTTGGAAGTTTCGAAAGGCTACACCTCTCTGCTGCAAGGCCCCAACCAAATGGGGGGCTCAATCAACCTCACCACGACAAAACCTAAAAAAGATTTAGAAGGTAACATTAGCTACCGTCAAGGATGGGCGCGCGGCAAAGACAATGCTTTTGACACCAACGCCTCGCTGGGTATGAAAGGCGATTTAGGCTATCTACAGATCAGCGGCAGCGAGCTAAAACAACGATTTGTAGGCTTGCCAGACAGCGTAGATAACCGCACCGCAGGCACCGACGGCAAGCGCACTAATTCAAAATCTGACGATAAACGTGGAATTGTGAAGCTCGGTTTTACCCCACGCGAAAATGATGAATACACCTTTACCTATATCAAACAGGATGGTGAAAAAGAGAACCCACCGTATGCCGGAACCAGCGATCAAAAACCGAAATATTGGCAGTGGCCGGAATACGATAAAGAAAGTTATTACTATCAGGGAACCACCAAGCTCGGCGATATCTTTACCCTTAAAAGCCGAGCCTATCGAGATACCTTTAAAAACACCCTGCTGATGTACAACTCACTGAGCGATCTGAAAAATAAAAAAGACAGCTACAGCCACTATGACGATTACACCGATGGCGCAGGCCTCCAGCTATCGGCCGATATGCGCGAGCGTGACCAGCTTTCGTTCGCCGCTCATTGGAAAGAAGACGTTCACCGCGAGCAGGGATATCGCAATGCACCTTACGATCGTTACAAAGATCGCACATGGTCGCTCTCTAGCGAATACCAATGGGCTGTCGACGATCAGTGGGACGTCGTGGCTGGAATAAGCTACGACTGGCGAGATAGCCTTGAAGGGATGAAGCACGAAAAAGACGGCTCGATTACCCACTACGACAGCAATAATCAAAACGCCTTCAACTGGCAGGCCATGACGAAATATCACTTCGACAACCGTGATGATATTGCGCTCTCGGTTTCCGATCGCAGCCGTTTCCCTACGCTGAAAGAGCGCTACACCACATCTCGCCCCGCGTTCGGACAGGTGGCCTTGGTCAATCCAAACCTCAAAGCCGAGCGCGCTCGCAGTATCGACCTCACCTATACCGGCTATCTCAGCGAAAATTGGGGGTATGAAGCGAGCGTTTATTACAACCGCATTAGCGACGCCATTCTCACGCAAAACATCGATGCCAATACGGTGCAAAACCGCAATAGCGGACGCGTTGACTACACCGGCCTCGATTTAGGTGTTAACGGACTGATTCTGAACGAAGTAAAAGTGGGCCTCAGCTACAGCCTGATTCATAGCGATGTTAAGGACAAAGACGTTGGTAAAGTGACCGGACTACCGACTCAAACGGTCATGGGCTGGGTTACTTATACGCCATGGCAACCGCTCAGCCTTACCCTTTCTGAAGAAGCCCGTTCTTCAAGCTACAGCAACAGCGATGGCAGCCAAAAAGCGGGCGGATTTGCCGTAACCAATGTGCGGGCAGATTACGAGATTGCAAAAGGCCTCAGCGTTAACGCCTCGGTGAATAACGTGTTCGATACCGCTTATGCTTATACCGAAGGTTTCGTCGAAGAAGGACGTAACTACTGGGCGGGCATCGAATATAAATTCTAAGTAATCCCCCCGTATAAGCGCGGGGGTTTAACGGTATTTATATCCAACAAGATAATGGATATAGGAGTAATAAATGAACGCACAGCAACCGCTCGCCACTCTCGATGTGATTTTATGCAACCAGCGCCAAGCCGATGGAACACAGCTAAAAAAACCGGCCAACGGGCGCGTTCATGTAGGCACCCACGGAATTGAAACCGAAGCGGGACACCAAGAGCATTTTGATGATCCTGAATGCGCCGTCATGAACTATGCGCTTGAGCATTATGATTTTTGGCGCTCACACTATCCGGCTCAGGCTGAGCTATTTAAAACCCCCGGAATTTTTGGCGAGAACTTTGCCACCCGCGGGATCACCGAACACACCATCTGCATTGGCGATACCTTCAGCGTTGGCACAGCACGGCTACAAATTTCTTGGGGAAGAGTGGCCTGTAACACCATGGCAGGTCGCTTAAATGACCCAAACGCGCCGGAGCTTATGCATCAGCAATCACGCAACGGCTGGTTCTATCGCGTTCTACAGCCGGGGGAAGTTCAGGCCGGTAATGCCATCATGCTGGTTGAGCGCCCTCATGCCGATTGGCCGCTGAGCCGCGTGCAAAATATCATCTTCAACCCCAACGCATCTGCCAGCGATCTGGACGCGCTGAGCAAGCTGGATTTACTGGCCGCAATCTGGAAAAACGAAGCTAAAGCAAGATTAGACAGCATGTAGCGTCGCGCAATGGTACAGCCGTGTGCTGTACCACTGTTCAATTAAACTGTAAGCGCTCAGTTTGAAGCTGAGCGGCAATATCGCTCATCACATTGCGCGCCGTTTGGCTAACGCCACCGAGCTGGAAAAATCCGTGGATCACGCCAAGATAGCGTTGCGCACTACAGCTTACGCCCTGCTCGGTAAGACGTGCGAACAGCGCCTCGCCTTCATCGCATAGCGGATCGTATTCAGCGGTAATAATGTGCGTTGGCGGCAGACCGGAGAAATCACTGCGCCATAGCGGGCTGACGTCAGGATGCTTAAGATCGATGTCTGGGAAATAAGCTTCGTAGCCGCTGAGCAGCGTGTCGCGGGTAATAATATAGTCGTCGCCGTTGCGCTGATAGCTATCAAAAGAGGCCGTCGCATCCAGCATTGGGTAAATCAGCAAGAGCTTATGCGGCAACCAACGGCTCTCATCGCGCAGACGCAGCGCCGTGATTAACGCAATATGCCCGCCCGCGCTGTCGCCCGCCAACGTAATTTGCTCGCGATCCACGCCTAAAAAATCGGCGTGCTGCCACACAAGCATTGCCGCATGATGCGCATCATCGTGCGCCGCAGGATAGACGTGCTCCGGTGCCAAGCGATATTGCATGGCAATCACTCGGCATCCGCTGTGATAGGCCAACTGCCGCAGCTGCTTTTCATGCGTGGCAAAACCACCGCTGACAAAACAGCCGCCGTGGTAATAAATCACCGTTGGCCTATTTCCATGTGCTCCCTGCGGGGAAACCACGCGCAGCGTCATCCCTTCAAGACTCACGTCGCGCACATCCACGCGCATCTCTTTTTCGCCCGCCAATATCGTGCTGGCCACATACCCCGCTCGCCGCTCGGCAACGGTTTGGCGACGAGGCGATGGCCGTCCTGCCGCAATGAAATCGTTCACCAGTTCAGCGATTGCAGGTTCTAAAGGCATATCTATATCCTTGATATTATTGATTCTGAGCCGTGATGAGTGCGGCACTCTGTACCTGTTCGACGATAAAATCTCGCAGCCAGCGGTGAGCAGGATCGCGATGAGATCGCTCATGCCACAGCATCGACATTTCATATCCAGCAATGGGCATCGGCGGCTCAATATATTGCAGTTCGGGACTAGCGATGGCTAAGCGCAAAGGCAGCATCGCCACTAAATCCGTGCTCGCAAGCACCGACTTCACAAACAGAAAATGCGGCACCGACAGCACCACTCGGCGCGTAAGCCCCGCCTGCGCTAAAGCCTCATCGGTCACACCGCAAAAACCACCGCCGCTGGGCGACACAATAACATGCTCTAAATCGCAAAACTGCGCAGGGGTTAGAGCCTGTGACAGCTGTGGATGCTTTCGCCGCCCAGCCAGCACATAACGTTCAGAAAAGAGCTTTTTTAGATGAAGTTCCGGTGCGGCTTCATCGCTTACGTGAAAGGCAATATCGATTTCGCCCTGCTCAAGCTGTTTAGCAATTTTAGCGGGCGCCAGTTCAATGACCGATAACCGCGTATTGGGCGCCACGGCGCGTAAGCCGATTAAAACCGGCAAAACAACCGTGGACTCACCGTAGTCGGCGGCAGAAACCGTCCAATCATTTTGCGCCGTTGCGGGCTCAAACGGTTTGGTCGGCGCAACAACACCTTCTAATGCATTCAATGCCTGCCGCAGCGGTTCGCGCAGTGCCTCAGCTTTCGCCGTTGGCAACATGCCTCGTGGCCCCGGCAGCAACAAAGGATCGTCAAAAATATCGCGCAGTTTAGACAGATGCACGCTGATTGAAGGCTGAGAAAAATTAAGCTTTTCAGCAACACGCGTCACATTGTGCTCGGTCAGCAACGCATCGAGCGTCACCAACAAGTTCAGATCCAGCCGACGAAGATTACTCATAGTAATACCTGAGATATCAGAAATTCATTTCTCATGAATATGACAAAATTCTACCCTGCTATCTCTTTATTTTTGAGATAACGACTGAGATAGCCACAATGAAAGTACTTCTTGTTTATGCCCATCCCGAACCTAAATCACTGAACGGTTCATTAAAAAACTTTACCATCCAACACCTGCAAAATGCGGGGCATGAAGTACAGATTTCAGACTTATACGCTATGGACTGGAAAGCAGCGTTAGACGCAAATGACAGCAAAAATCGACTTGATGAAACCTATTTCGATGCTTCTCTCGACTCACAGCACGCGTTCACAAACGGCCTACAAAGCGATGATATTGCCCTTGAACAGAGCAAGCTACTGTGGGCTGATACGGTTATTTTCCAGTTCCCACTGTGGTGGTTTTCTATGCCCGCCATCATGAAAGGCTGGGTGGAACGCGTATACGCCTATGGTTTTGCCTATGGCGTGGGCGAACATAATGATAGCCATTGGGGCGACCGCTACGGCGAAGGCACACTGGCAGGCAAACGCGCTATGCTGATGGTCACCGCCGGTGGCTGGCAGCCACATTACAGCGCACGCGGTATTAATGGCCCAATCGACGATATTTTGTTCCCTATCCACCACGGTATCTTGCACTACCCGGGATTCGACGTACTACCGCCATTTGTGATTTACCACACCAGCAAGGTTAACCCAGACAGCTATGCAACAATCTGTGAAAAATTAGGCCAGCGCCTCGATACTTTATGGAGCACAGCGCCCATCGCTTTCCGCCAGCAAAACGGCGGTGATTACACGATCCCAGAACTAACGCTGAAACCCGATATCGCCCCCGAATTAACCGGCTTTGCGGCGCATATTAAATAACGGTAGAGATGACTAAGGGCTGCGGGGGATGCGGCCCTTGAAGGGATTAATTATCCATTTGGCGTTCGAAGGCTTGATGAAACCTAAATAGCTCTCAGTGTTTGAACTACTTTCGGATTTCTTTCTATTAGACATAGCATTCTTAGCGCTATACCACTCGGCACTCGGCGATTTAGTTCCCAGCTTTGTATCGTTGCTGAGCTCGCCCCAATCATTTTTGCAAACTCAGCCTGATTCAGGCCGATACTTTTGCGAATTGATTTCACATCTGGGATCGCGTGGCGGTGTACATTTTCTGGATTTACTGCCGTCTCACCCTTTTCGATAGCAACCATTTCATTAATGCTGCTAAGCAAATCATTAAACAATTTTTTTTCCATAAATGAGCTCTCCTTATAGGCAACTATTATGAACCACTTTGCTTAGGCTTTTCTCCTCGTTTCTTGCGAACACGATTCCATATTTAACTACAAATTCCTGTAAATCCATCCAGCCTATTTCATTGGCAAAATCTCAGGCATATATTCATCTGGCTGCGGCAAAATCCGTAGCTAGGCTTGGAACCCTAAAACTTTTAGCCCTGAAAAAGCTTGTACTTTTTCAGCACCGACGTGCACACTTCATTTGGTGGCGCAGGTGGGGAAACCGCAAGGTTAACCGGGTGCTAGAGGCCGGGGTTCCAAACCTGCCTGTGCCATCACCAAACTTTGGAACCTTTGGTAATGGCGATAAATAAACTCTAGTAGGAAATATCGTCATGAACTTATTAAACCAAGCGCCAAGCGACAACTCCATCACCGTTTTCCGTTCCCTGATTTCCGATTTGTCATTCGAACAGTTCAGCGACACGCAGCTGTACGATCTCAGCGGAATTGCCGCCGAATCAGCTGAAGGGCTGTGTCATGGGTTATTGTATTTGAGTGAATCACTAGAAAGTGGAAACCAAATTCCCCAAGAAAGTCTTGGGCAGATTGGCGCATGGCTGAAAGCCTCTGCACACGTGATTCCAGTGATGTTCGAACTGTATGAACAGGCCAACAACCGCCTATTTCAAATGAAAAATGCGGATAGTGCTGAATAGCAGATAGAAAAAAGGGATAGCCATCGCTATCCCTTTTAGAATGATTTGAGTATCAAGGAAAACGATTAATACTCATCAAAATACCAATAGCCCTGATTCACTAAATCAGTCAGCTCAGCCACAAAGGCCGGATTGTTCAGCGCATCACCCAGCTCTTTTTTGCCTACGCTGGTGTAACGACACAGCGCATCGGCGGCTTTTGGTTCAACCGCTTTCATTGGTTCGCTGTTAACAAAGAAGCTATCGCCAATGTTCAGCACGCGCAGACCGCTTAAGCGGGTTAAAACTTCGTCGCCCAGCAGCGCATCAAGAATTTCATCAGGCTCATAAGCCGGTTCCGCAGGCGCGATATCCAGTTCATGACGCGGCGTAGTCGCAAAACGACCCAGCCACTGTTTGAAATCTTCTGGCTGATTCAGCATCTCGATCATCATCCCGCGCAGGCGGTCAACTTCATAATCTTCAATGCGGCCCACGTGATCGCGGCAGGTCAAATCAGGATCGCTGTAGTGCTCGCCACCCAGATCGTTTTCCAGCGCATAGTCAGCAAAGCTGCTGATTAAATCTCTGCCGTTTGGCCCACGGAAGCCAACGGAGTAGTTCATCGCGGTTTCATGGGTGAAACCATCGTGCGGGAAGCCCGGTGGAATATACAAAATATCGCCCGGCTCGAGATCTTCATCGATGATTGGTTCGAACGGATCAACGTGCAACAGCGCTGGATGTGGACAGAACTGACGCATCGGCAATTTATCGCCCACGCGCCAACGACGGCTGCCCATACCTTGAATGATAAAGACATCGTACTGATCGATATGTGGCCCAACGCCGCCGCCCGGCACGGAGAAGGAAATCATCAGATCGTCTAAACGCCAGTCCGGCAACACACGGAACGGACGTACCAGCTCAGCAGATGGCGCATGCCAGTGGTTAACGGCCTGAGCCAGTAACGACCAGCCGGTTTCGCCCAAGCCATCAAAATCTTCGAAAGGCCCGTTGCTGGCCTGCCACTCACCATTTTTATGGCTAACCAAACGGCTATCGACTTCCGGCTCCATCGCCAAACCCGCCAGCTCATCCGGCGTGATAGGATCAACAAAGTTCGGGAAGGCATTTTTTAATACAACTGGCTGTTTTTGCCAGTATTTTTCAAGAAATTCGGGCCAGTTAAGATTGAGTTGATAAGCCATGCTTTCACACCAGTGAGAAGAAAAACGGGCTCGATTATAAAGAAGCTAAGCGTGGGGCTGCCTTGTCATTGGTCAAGGATAATGTTGAATAAGTCGAGAGGGGAAATCAGTTAAGCGTTGCTTAACTGATCGCATAACGAAAAACGGCGCGCCACACACAGGTATGGCACGCCGATAACGTCAGTTTTTAGCGTTAATTAGCGGATAAAATCTTTATCATCAATCACCCGCAGCGGATCGATATCGCTTTCTTTCTTAATCACTAAGCCCGTCTCTGAACGCACGCATACACCGCCGTAATGACCGCCAACGGTAAACGCACACAGCTGAATATAACGCCCCGCCACTTCAGGCAGACACCACAGCTGCTGGTAGATATTTTTCTGTTCGGAGAACTTACCGGAAGTTTCATCCAGCACCTGATCTTCATGGCTGATCAAACCGATGTTGTTACCGCAGCGTCCAGCAATCGGTTTCACCGCATAGCCGCTTTGCTCCAGCTCTGCGTTTAACTCAAAGTCAGCGTCTAACAGATAACGATGGTGCGGGAACAGCGACCATAGCACCGGCAAAATAGCTTTATTGCTTGGGATCACCGTCCACAGCGGCTCAAAGACCATCACTTCAGGACGAAGCAACACGTCGATCAAGCGAACGCTGTTTTCCGGATGTCCGGTACGAATGGGCAGCGCCGAGTGCTCCGCTTCGCTCTCTTCACGCAGCTGATCGAGCGCGGTTTCCCATGCCCACGTTTTCCACACACAGTTTACAGGGCGATGATCGCCATCTACCAACTGACCAGACGCATCCCAGTGCAGCTCGTCTAAACCGTGCAGAATTTTGCTTTCAAAACCGGCTTTAGCTAATGCGCGCTGCATAAACTGCGCGTGATAGCTCTCTTCAGCATCATGATCTTGCAGGATATGAACGAATGGGCTGGCGTCGCTGTGCTTCCAGGTATTCGCCAACGCATCCAGCAAATGCTCACCCGGATCGCCGCCGAGAACGTCTCCGGCCTGCTCAGCCCATTGGCCTAGAATCAGCCCTGTTTCAGCGTGGCACGACGCGGAATCCGCGTTGTATTCATAGACTTTAAGCCCGCGCTCATCCATACAGAAATCAAGACGACCAGTGATCATATGATGACGACGACGCTGCCAAGACAGACGCAGACGCGGCCACAGCGCTTCAGGGATATCAAACAGTGCTAGCAGATTGTCATCTTTCAGCACTTTATCCGTGGCATGCAGATACATCAGATGCAGCTCATTGGTGGCACGAATAAGCTCTTGTTCCGCGCTGCGTGAGATTGTGAAATAGCGGTAAGGATCGGCGTTTAGCGTATGACCGCCGTTGGCCTGCACGTAGGTATGCTGCAACGGATCCTGCTCGTTCAACCAAGCGCCGCTAAACTGGCCGCGATTTTCTACGCGCTCGCTGTGGATAGCCAGATACGGCGCAGGGATCTGCGGCTGCGGCAGGCTAAAACTATCGTCAGCGGTTTGGGTCATCCAGCCCAATATTTCGGTGTCGTCGAAGGTATCCTGAATCACGTATTTGCCGTCTTGGCACACCAGTGGCAATTCACGCGTCCACTGCTGCCCTGCGGGCAACGGATGGTGGATCACGTTCTGCTCAGCTACGCGGATGCGGTCTTCCAACACTTGGGTGATAATCGCGACGTGCCCCGTATGCTCAAACTCACCGCCCTGCTGCCAAATCAGCAAAGAACCCGCCACCGGCAAGCGCTCGCAGCCGTTGGCAAATGCCTGTAGCGGCAGAATATTATCGTTCACGACCTGACGCAGATAGCGCAGCGAAAAAATATCGTAGGCCATACGCACGTCGGTAAACACGGTGCCGTAGTTGAGATAAAGGAAGCGGCGGGCAAACTCGACGCACTGCCACTTATACCCCATGTACTCTTTGTCCAGATAGTGACGGAATGCCGCATCATCCATCTGGTCAAGGTTTTCAAGGGAGTCATAATCCGAGGAGTAAATCGCTACGCCACCGGGGGCATAACCTAACAACGTACCGAAAGGGGCATGTTTTTCGAGCGTGTTCACACACATAGCGAGAGCCTTACGCGAATTTCACTGTTGCAGTAACAGTTGGGGAAAGATCTATCTTAAAACTTTTTCTAATGCGGATCACACTTCTCCGCGGGTTAAATGTTTCGATACTCTTAAATAGAACGTATCAATAATAGCAGTGAGACGCTATTTCGACTCTCACAAGGTAGGTGAGGATTAGCGAGCACCCTATGAACACGGTCATATTGGCTCGTCGTTGGCGGGTATCCTTGATTCTCTATCGCCAAGCACGAATATTTTTTCACCGATACAAAAACTAGCACTCGTAAGCATATTTTTTATGTTTATCTGAGACTTATTTCCTTAAGCAACGGCATTTATTGACACCCCTTCGGCCCGTAGGCTATTCATTTCCTGCTCAATAACGGTAAGTACTTTTTGTAACTGCTGTAAATTCAAACTTCCAAACCCAAAGAGTATCACCGACTGGTTATTCATTTGCTGCCATAGACATTCAGAGCCATTAGCCATCTCATTTAACGTGTCAAAGCGCACACCTGCGCGCAAACAACGCTGGCGTAACGTTTGAATAAACTCAACGGAAAGCGGTGTGATTAGCGTTAAGTGTAACCCTGCCGCATGTCCCCATATTTTCCCTTCAGGAAACAAACGTAGTAAACCTTCGTGTAATAAGCGCTGACGTTCTTCATAAACACAGGATAATTTACTTAAATGGGTATAAAAAACCTGATTATGCATAAACTCAGCGAGGAACTGCTGGAATAACCAGTTACTCCCACTGTTATTTAGCGCCTTCATACTTTGCACCGATTCAAGAATCGAATCTGGGCAAACCAGATATCCTAAACGAATACCCGGCCCCAGAGTTTTGGAAAACGTTCCGGCATAGATAACCCGGTCACAACTGTCCATCGACTTCAGCGCAGGTAGCGGCTTTTCCTCCCATGAGAAAACGGCATCATAATCATCCTCGATGATATAAGCCCCTACGCGTTGTGCCCAAAGTAATAATTTTTTTCTCCGAGAGAGTGAAAGCTTGCTCCCCAGCGGATACTGATGTGAAGGAGTGACATAACAAAGTTGGGTTGAACACTCAGGCATTCGGGAAACACATATCCCTTGCTCATCGACATCTACCGCGGTGACCTGTGCACCGTAATAATTGAACGAATGCCAGGCTCCTGAATAACATGGCGATTCTGTGACTATATGGCAACGTGAAAGATTGATTCTGGCCTGATTAAGTACGAAAAGCTGAGTTAATAACGACAGCCCTTCCTGTGTACCATTTGTGATAATAATATTTTCCGGCTGGGTATTAATTGCGCGCGACAAGCGTAAATAGCGCACAATCTCCTGACGCAGAGAAAGCAATCCTTGCGGAGAGTGATAGCGCGTTGCTAATTGCTCTTTGAGGTATGAAGGGGCGTTATTCCATTTCCGCCAGCTTGACCAAGGGAACGCATTAGGATCGGGAATACTCATCCGACAATAAAGCTCAGCCGTTGGCTGGTTATATAAATCCCCCGGAACCTCCGCGGCGATTAACCCAGTTGGTTCAGGCCCTATGGAATAAGGTATTTCCTGAAGCGCCATCTCTATGGGTCTATCAAATATGACCTGATAACCAATACCCGGACGGCTTTTAATATAGCCGCCAGATATCAATTTTTCATACGCGAGCACGACCGTAATTCGCGCTATCTGTAATTTTCCAGCCAACATACGTATGGATGGCAGCATATCGCCCGCGACACATTCACCAAGCGTGATTGCTTGATAATAGTATTGGAAGATTTGTGATTGCAGAGGCATACCACAGGTTTTATCAAGCTCGATATCCCATATCAAAATAACCTACCTCTTAGAGACTGCCAGAATCAATTTGCACACTCTACGTCAACATCCCAGATCAGTATTTGACGCTACGCATGCTGAGCCAGCTGGCCCTATGACACACCGCGGCCGTATCTAATGCGTCCGATCGTTTCTCCTTTAATTTAACGGCAAAATTACAAGAATTGAGGCAACTTGATAATGTCGTTGATACGCAAAAAATCACTCTGGCTAGTTGCTGCCGGGGCACTCGCTATGTTGGTCGTTATCTGGGGAGGCTGGCAGGGAGTCCACCAAACCAGCTCAACAGAATTCTGTTTGTCCTGCCATACCATGAGTACGGTGGGTCAGGAATATGAGCAAAGCATTCATTTTAAAAACGCCTCGGGCGTAAGGGCCGAATGTAAGGATTGCCATATCCCACCGGGCGTTATCCCCACGCTGGTGCGCAAAACGGAAGCGCTAAACGATATCTATCACGAATTTATCTCCCCTTCGATTGATACGCCTGAGAAGTTCCAAAGCAAACGCGCGGAGCTTGCGCAGCGGGAATGGACAAGGATGACCGAGAACCGCTCTGCCGCCTGCAAATCCTGCCATAGCTATGGCGCGATGGATCACACAAAACAGTCATCCAACGCCGCGATGCAAATGACGCCAGCGGCACTGAAAGACAGTAACTGTATTGATTGCCATAAGGGAATTGCGCACCACAAGCCGAATATGAGCAATGGTTTCCGGGTCCAGTATGAAAAGCTGCAGCGGCAAAGTGCATCCTTACCAGACGAGAGCACGCTGTATACCTTAGGTGAAAAAGCCATCACCGCCACAGCTTCATCTCCGGCCGGAAAAGCCCTTTTGATGCCAGCGACTCAGGTTACCGTACTGAAAAAACTCGATGATCAGGTAGAGATCCAGATCGTTGGCTGGCGCGAAAGCGTGGGACGTGGCCGCGTGATAACGCAATATCCGGGTAAACGGGTATTTGCCGCCGTGCTAGATCCATCATTGCTACCAGCAGTAAAAATTCTGAAGACCCAGATTGATCCAGACTCTCATCAGGAATGGCAGCAAATTAGCGTTGTTGCCTGGACATCTTCAGAAGGATTCTCAGCCAGCATTGAACCCGTTTGGCAATATGCCGACCAGATGTTCCAGTCCACCTGTAGCGCCTGTCACAGCGTTCCTCCAACGACCCGTTTTAATGCCAATGGTTGGATTGCAGGATTAAAAGCGATGTCAGCCTACTATCGCCTGACATCACAGGAGGAGCGCACCTTGCTGAAGTATCTGCAAACCCACGCCAATGACACCACTGACAACCCGACTCATTAAAACGAGGAACTGACATGGAACTTAATGATTTCAAACTATCCCGTCGCCGGTTTATGACAGGTGTTCTGGCTACGGGCGCGGCAAGTATTCTGGCCCCCAACCCTCTGATCGGCAAGGTCTGGGCCGCCGGAGAAATGCCTGAGCAATGGCTCCAGTCGGGATCGCACTTTGGCGCTTTTGAAGCCAAAGTGGTTAACGGCGAATGGATAGAAACCCGCCCTTTCAAACACGACAAATATCCATGCGACATGCTCAACGCCGTGCGGGAAATCGTTTACAACCCTTCCAGAGTGCGTTACCCGATGGTGCGTTTAGACTGGCTACGCCAACGCGAAAA
This sequence comes from Hafnia sp. CBA7124, assembly GCF_002355555.1. NCBI lineage: Bacteria > Pseudomonadati > Pseudomonadota > Gammaproteobacteria > Enterobacterales > Hafniaceae > Hafnia > Hafnia sp. CBA7124. The sequence goes on from NZ_AP017469.1 coordinate 3,939,270, forward strand.
ATCTGACCGCAGCCAGCGTGGCGATAATCGTTTTGTTCGCGTGAGCTGGGATCAGGCGTTAGATTTGGTGTATCAGGAACTTGAGCGAGTACAAAAAGAGACTGGCTCATCCGGTGTGTTCACCGGGCTAGCGGACTGGCAGATGATCGGTAAACTGCATAAAGCAGGTGGTGCCATGGACCGTGGGCTGGGTCTGCACGGCAGCTATGTCACCACGGTGGGGGATTATTCGGCTGCGGCAGCCCAGGTCATTCTGCCCCACGTGATGGGATCGCTGGAAGTGTATGAGCAACAAACCTCACTCCCGCTGGTCATTGAAAACACCAATACCATCGTACTCTGGGGCTGCGATCCGATCAAAAACCTACAAATCGAATACCTGGTTCCCGATCATCAGCCATTTGATTATTGGCAACAGATTAAAGAGCGCGTGGCACAGGGTAAAATGCGTGTTATCAGCGTCGATCCTGTGCGCAGTAAAACGCAGAACTATCTAGGCTGTGAGCAATTAGCGCTCAACCCACAGACTGACGTCGCACTGATGTTAGGCGTGGCTTGGACGCTGTATCAAGAAAAGCTCTATGACTCTGCATTCATCAAAGATTACTGCGTGGGCTTTGAACAGTTCCTTCCCTACCTGTTAGGAGAGCACGATAACCAGCCTAAAAATCCTGAATGGGCAGCAAAAATATGCGGGCTGAGCGCTGAAAACATTCGTGATTTCGCCCGGTTGCTGGTCAAAGGGCGAACTCAGTTTATGGGGGGCTGGTGTGCACAACGTATGCATCACGGGGAACAATACCCCTGGATGCTGGTGGTGCTAGCCAGCATGGTAGGACAAATTGGCCTACCGGGCGGCGGCGTGGGATTTGGCTGGCATTACAATGGCGGTGGTACCGTAACCTCTCTTGGGCCTGTGTTATCCGGTTTGGGCAGTATTAACAATCCCCCAGCCCCGATCCATGCCGCCGACTTCCGAGGTGCTTCAGAACAGATCCCTGTTTCGCGTATCGTCGATTGCCTACTTTCACCGGGAAAAAAGGTCGAGTTCAACGGTACAACCATTACCTATCCCGACATTAAAATGGCTATTTATAGTGCGGCCAACCCCTTCCACGCACAGCAGGATCGCAACCGTATGATCGAGGCGTGGAAAAAACTAGAAACTGTGGTAGTGCTGGATCATCAGTGGACGGCGTCGTGTCGTTTTGCCGATATCGTACTCCCCGTCACCACACGTTATGAACGAAACGATATCGAGCAATTTGGTACACACTCCAATAAAGGGCTGATGGCGATTCGTCAGATCGTGAAACCGCAATATGAAGCTCGTCATGACTTTGATGTATTCACTGATTTATGTAAACGCTTTGGTCGTGATGAGGTGTACAGCGAAAAACGCAGTGAGATGGAATGGATAAAAGCCATTTATGAAGAAGGTGTTACGCAGGGGGCCGCCATCGGTGTAACCATGCCTGATTTTGACACCTTCTGGAATGGTGAAGGTTATATTGAATATCCAGCGGGTAAGCCCTGGGTACGCCACGGCGATTTTCGCGATCAGCCCGATCTCAACCCGTTAGGAACCCCGTCTGGCCTGATTGAAATCTACAGCAAAACTATTGCCGACTTTCATTACCAAGATTGCCCTGGGCACCCAGTATGGATGGAGCCTTTTGAACGTAACCACGGAGGCCACGGTGCTGAGCAGCATCCTTTACATCTGCAATCGTGTCATCCCGACAAGCGCCTGCATTCACAAATTTGCTCAAGCGATAGCTTTCGTAAAACCTACACCGTCGCAAATCGCGAGCCGCTATATATCAGTCCGGAAGATGCTAAAACCCGAGGGCTCAAAAACGGTGATGTTGCGCGCGTATTTAACGCTCGCGGACAGGTTCTGGCAGGCGTAGTAATAAGCCCAGATTATGCACCGGGCGTGGTTCGTATTCACGAAGGGGCATGGTATTCCCCGAAGGAAGGCGGCAAGAGCGGCACATTATGTACCTATGGTGATCCGAATGTCCTGAGCGCAGATATTGGCACATCCAGCCTGTCGCAAGGCCCCTCTGCCCACACCGCGCTAGTGCAGGTAGAACGTTACAAGGGCGAACTGCCTAACGTGACAGGATTTGGAGGGCCGCATGAAATACAACTCACCACCGGTAAAGAGGAAACTCATGCCACTGCTTAATGAGATGGCCCGGCAACGGGCCAGTATTTATCGCTGGTTCGCTCAAATTCTTTATCAGGAACTGACTGAAGAGGCACTCATCCATATGCGGGATAACGATACTCAGGCGCGACTTAGGGCGCTGAAGTCTATTCCAGAACTGTGGTTGGACGTACAACAGTTCCAGCTCCGTCTACGCACGGCATTAAAACGCAAAGATCGCCAGCTTGAGCTCGCTGCGGATTTCGCTTCATTGTTTTTAATTCCCCCTCCTGCTGGCGTTTCACCTTATGCGGGACACTACCCGCACACCACCTCGCATGAAGCGCGCAAAATCATGCAGCAATGGCTGGTTCGTTATGAGCTTGCACCACAAAACAACGAAGCCCCCGATCATCTCGCCATCCAGCTCGCGCTAATGGAGGTTCTGATAACAAAAAACAGCGATACGGCAGAAGGATTAGAACAACAGAGCCAATTCCTAAAACAACATCTTTTAAGCTGGTTACCCTATTTTTCTCAACGCTGCGGCCAGCGTGATAGCTTCGGTTTTTACGCTACAGCAATTAGGGTGATGGTCTGCTTCATTAAGCAAGATGCTCAATGGATTGAGGATTATTTAGAGGCAGTGAAAATAGCCCAGACGCCTGATGCCAGTCACGTAAGCTGACCGGCATGATCTTTAAATGACTTGATTTTCAGACTATTGCGAAGGTCGGACTCGAACATACCAATCAACAATCTGATTTCAATATGATTTATTATTAACACTTATAGTTTGTACCCGCACTTGTACCCACAAACGAAAATTCGTATAAAAATCAGACACTGCCCGCGGGTACAGAGCCATATCAGAACAATACCAATATGGCGGCCAAGACAAGAACTAAGCAGGTAAGAATGTTTTCTTCAGAGGAAACAAAAGTTTGGTCTCAATATCAACTTGCTCATAGTTCTCAACAAGCGTCCGGACAAGGTCTTCAAGCGTCCAGTGTAGTGGTCAACTAACTCAGGACACTTTGTTAGCCCTTTTCCGTTGGTGTTCATATTCGCAGGGTGATAAGCCTCCGTTATGAGTGTGGGGCCGGCGAGTGTTGTAATAACTCACCCATCTGCTTAAATCTATTATCGCCTCATTTATATCCCTGTAGCCCCTGCAAGGTACCCATTCGCTCTTCAGACTTCTAAAGAACCGCTCCATCGGTGCATTATCCCAGCAGTTTCCCCGACGACTCATGCTCTGTATGACGCCATCTCTCCACACTAACTGCCTGAACATCTTACTGCTGTACTGACTTCCCTGATCGCTATGGAACAGTAATCGCCCCTTGGGCTGCCGACTTTCCAGCGCATTTCTCATTACCCTGCACACCAGCCCTGCATCCGGGGAGCCTGAGATGGCCGACCCCACTACCCGCCGTGAATTCAGCTCCATCACCACCGCCAGATAACACCACCCGCCATTTATGCGCAGGTAACTGATGTCACCACACCACGCTTGATTGGGCATCTCCGGGCTGAAGGCTCGTTTCAGCAGGTTCGATGAAGCGGCACTTTCTTCTTTACACACCCGGTAGCGGTGCTCACCTGGCTGACAACTGACCAGACCACATTCTTTCATCAATCGCCGCGCCAGCCACCGCCCCACATTCATTTTTTCCTGACGTAACAGCGTGCTCAGCGTTCTGCTTCCCGCACTGCCACGACTTTCAGCATGCAGTTCGCGCACACGACTGCGAAGCTTCAGCCGTCTGACATCCACGGTTTTGTGAAGGCTGGCGTAGTAGCTACTGCGCGATATTTTTAGCAACCGACACAACTCTGCCACCGGCCACTTTTGGCTCAACCGTGTGATTAGTGCGCAGGTTTGAACGGGAACTCGCTTATCAGCACGGCCGCCTGCTTTAGTATTTCTTTTTCCATTTCCAACTGTTTTATCCGGGCCTTCAGTTGCTGGGTTTCACGCTGCTCAGGCGTCATAGCCACGGTACCCAGCAGAGTCACTCCTGCTATTTCAGCTTTATATTGTCTTATCCAACGGCGCAGTTGGCTGGGGTCAAGCTCCAGAGCACGGGCAATATCCACCACGCGCAGATGATGTTTCACGACCTGCTCAACGGCTTCCAGTTTGAATTCGGATGAAAATTGTCGATTGGTTTTTTTATCTGTGTCATTTGCTGCCTCATTGTTTATCGCTACTTTAGCGGACTCATGAGGTGTACGGGATTATTAAACCACTACACGTAATCAGTTACTTAGCCAAATCTGAGCAGAAGTCACGAGGGGTTATTGCAGGTATGAACGCTTTACCACCCCGCAGTCGCAGAGGCAGGCCCAGGAAGGAGTAGCGACAGGTAAACGTTGAGCCGAAGTTTTTTTACAACAGAAGCCATTGATGTGGAGGAGCTGACGGTAATGATTGGTTTACTAGCAGCTCCGGTTATTCATCCTTAACCGGAACTCCCGTTGTTTCTCATCCATTACTATTTATGAACTTATATCTGCAGGGTTTAATTAACTTAAACTAACGAATTCCCATTCAGGATGGCTGATAGCACCAGAATCGATATGCAGGCCAGGAAAATTTAACCTCCTGGCCATATAAAAAATACTACTGCGCAGTTAATAATATACTTGGTACACCGTATGAAGAAACAAACAGCCCTTTTACCGCACGGGTTGCTGCAACATGGAGTAGCGCACGTTCATTAAATAATGCATCACGTTGTTCAACAGGATCGTCAGAGGATATGGCTTTCACTTCCGGCACGACGCCATCGTTGATACCCGCAAGGAACACATACTGGAACTCTAGCCCTTTAATGCGGTGCATAGTTGCCATACGCACACCAGGGCGTTGATCACTATCACCACTATCCTGACCTAAATTATAGGTCTCGATTCCAGCATCATTCAGAGCAGAAGCATAACGTTCGTAAGCATGCTTCGTACGAGCGGTAATGCAGATATCCTGGGAACGAACATCATTGGCTAACAACGCCTGAATTTGCTTGATAATCGTCGCAGCCTCTTCTTTAAAATCTGAAGCATAAGTGATCATGGGTTTTTCACCATGAAGCAATGATAAATAATCGTTGCTGGCATCAGTTTCACCATCCAGGTTGTCAACCTTAACGCCGGTTAACAACCCGACAGCAAACTGTCGCGTCTCTTCTGTAGTCCGGTAGTTAATTTTAAGTTTTTTACTACGGCGCCCACGAACGTTAATCCCGCACTGACCCAGAACGACTTTATTGCGGTAAATACGCTGATGTCCATCACCCACGATAAAGAGATCGTTAGGAGACTCTGGAACCAGGCTACGAATAAGGGTAAAGGCCGGTGCGCCTATATCCTGAGCTTCATCGACTACGATACTGCTATAAGGCAATTGCACCTGCTTTTCTTTAAACAGAATGATAGCCTCATGCATGGCATCACCCATCTCTCGCAGTTTGGCTCGCGCCATTTGTGCCCGGAACTCTTCGAACACAGGCCAGATTTTCGCACGCTGAATACGGGATAATGCCGTGCCACGACCAATACGACTCACCTTCAGATATTCTTCACGGCTGTAAACCGCATTCGGCTGAACAACACGTTGCCACTCTTCAGAATAAAAGTTATCCGGTAATCCCAATTCAGCAGGGACTTGCTGCAAGGCATAGTTCCAGCATTTACGTCGCCCTTCATCGCTGTCATAGACCACGCGGAAATCATATCCATGGCGTTTAAGCTGCTCGCTCATCCAGGCATCAATGTTAACAACTTCAATACGCGCCATCTCCTCACGGCTACACAAACGCTGGAGGTTGGCGCGAATATCCGCCGCCAGGTTACGGGTGAAGGTTGTGAACAGAACTTTTTTACCGGATTTATCAGCCAGGCGTTGGGATAACCAACGTGCACGATGCATCGCAACAACTGTTTTACCCGTACCTGCACCACCTAATACTCGCACCGGACCATTTGCCGGAGACTCCACCAGTTTTCGCTGGCTCGGGTGCAGGAATACACGCCATTTTTCCAGTGGCGCATTGAGCATTTGCAGTAGCTCCTGTTCATTTTCAACGACATGGAAACGACGTTTACTTCTCTCAATTGCCTCAATAAAGTCGTTGGTATCAACAGGCTCATCACGGTTATCGTTAAACTCCTCCAGCACTTCCTGGTAATCCAGACCTTCTGCCAGCCAGTGTAGGGGTTCCCAGGCTTCCGCAGGCATCACGCTTTCCAGCTGATTCAGCCCTGTGGTATCCACAAGAGCCATCACCTGCTCAATAAACACAGGAGGAACACCCAGCGCGAGGATCTGCTCTGCCGTATAAGCAGCAAAGAGTTTGGGTTTATCAACAACAGTCGGCTCGGGGGTAGGTTTGATATAGCTGGTATCAATCACCTGAATCGCACCGGTTACCGGGTGAATCGCACATTCGTGTCGCCGCGCCCAGTCGTAGGCTTCGTCGTGCTTATCCACCCACATCAGCATATACAGAGCACCCTGCTCAGGTTTCAGGACGATCCCCCGGTAGGTTTGGTCAATACGCACAGAATGCACATTATTGCTGCGTGCATCGTGGATCTTTTCGTAGTTCAGCCCATTACTCGTCGGATCCTGGCGGAACTTAGAGATGAATTCCTGGACCTTTTTTTGCTGCGCTTTAGGAATCCGCGCAAAAGCCCCCAGAAAACCATCAGAAAGTGCCACCTTTGGCGTTGGAATCGTCATTTGTCACCTCCGGACAGATGCTGCAATGTATTTTCGTCAATTGGCCCGAAAACAACGTGCCAACCCTTACTTTCGAATAAAGCAGTAAAGCTCTGATTATCGATAATCAGGGCTTGCTTTTGTAATGGCCAGGCGAGATCGGCTTCCGCAATAATTTCGCCATCGTCATCCTGTAATTCATATCCGACTGTCGGTGCCGGAAGCGATAACGACTGAAGCAAAGCGATTTCTTCTGCGCTCAATAAACCAAACTCAAGTATATCCGCCCAGCTCTCGTCAGGCTGAATATCCACTACCACCGAAGTCTGCATTTTTACCGCTTCAGGCTTCTGCGGTAAATGGACCGCTTTACGGCTGGTGAATGTCATATCTGGCAGGAACTGCAGTAAATTCACCATCCACCAGAAACCGTTAAATCCGGCTTCATAGCCATTATCCTGGGAATAACGATCGTCAAAGCAAATATGCAGCCTCAACCAATTTCGCATTTGTTCAATGCTTGTCGTTGATTTAATGGCTTGTTGCGGTACAACAACTGCCAGCTCAATGAACTGTTGTGATGAACTACAGCTATCCAGTAAACCTCCAAATACAAAAGGTTCATCAGGCAAAAGTGCATTCAACCGATAAGCGGGAGCGTTCTCCTGCATTTCATAGGCATACTTTTGTTTGGCTCCGGTATCCTGCGACTTTTTAGGATCCAGCCACACCCAAGCAAAGGCAGCGGCCATTTTCTGCCATAGCAGAGTTTTATTACCGGGATCAGAGAGATAATCGAGTAGCAGTGCAAAACTGTTTCTCTCCCTGAATGTACCTTCAAGCGTAGCAAAGTTTGTATCATGGAACGGGTTATAAAACTTAGGCTGTTTCATATCCGGGTTATGACCAAGCCCCATAACATTCTGTACATGTTTAATACCTTGTTCTTGAAGGTCTGCCCAGGTCACTGTCCATATCCAAAAATTACCGCTGTCTTTAATCGCCTGCCGTTTTTGGACATCATCCGACACGCTATCTTTATGAAAAGCAAAACCATCCAGGAAAATTGCTACCGGTTTTATCTTTTCTGACTGCATCAGAGGATAGAGCACATAATCTGGTCGGCTAAGGATGCCAACTCCTTCTTTAACTCCTAAATCAACCTGTGCTTTGAGATGCCAGCTCATCGCCGGTTCTGTACGGGTATTAATAATCCAGCCTGCGTTCTGATGGGCATAACTCCGGCTCACGAGGAGATTTTTATTATCCTGCAGGCAGTGAATGAACCGTTTTTCCAGTTCACTCCCCATCATGGCATCAAGCGAAATGTTTTTGATGGAATCAATAACGCGTATAGAAGCACTGGCCTTCAGGATTTTTGCCAGTAAGAGACGCGCCTGATCTCTTGATACATACTTCATACGCCCACGGTCACGGTAAGCGTAAACACAGCGATAGCAGCCGTCTTTATGCGTATCATGGTTGCAGCTGCATTCCACTAGCGCCTTGTAGGCCAGCTCAAGTAATTTCAGCAGGTTGTCAGGTGTACGCATCAATTCTTTGAGTGAGCCGGTCCCCCCTGGTACGGTGTCGTAAATCACCAGATACTGACGCCAGGATTCGCCCTCATTTTCCGGCTCGCGATACACCACGCCTTTCAGGTGATCCACGTTACCTTTGAAGTAATGTTTAAGCCCAAGCTGAATGGCTGCCCCCAGGGAGGCTTCCACCACGCGATCGTTACTGTAGCTGGTTACCGGCAGCAGGATACGCAATGCCTCAGATTCCAGTTGGCGATAAAGGTAGAGATAATCTTCAAACTTCGCTTTTTCGGGTTCAGCGCGATATTTACAGCTCAGGTCATGACGTGGTTCATGATCGCGAGGGCGCTGCACCATGCCGCAGCCGAGGCAAACTTTAAACCCGGTGCGTTTCTTTGCCTCTCCTGCGATCATCAGTTCATTGGCGTCATCCACCATTTTGCCAAAGTTGATATCTCGCAGAGTCACTTTGCTCAAAAACTCAAAGCCAAACGGGATTTCTCCTTCATCAATGGCATAAGCGGCCGATACATCCTCTTTTTCGAAGCTGACCAGCAGCTGTCGCTGGAAGAATGCCGGTTCTCGGCTATCGCTCTCATCACTGATCTGGCTGTCCCGGGCGCTTGAGCGGGCATAAACCTGGCGAAGCTTCAGTAACGTCGTTTTTTGTCCGGCATCAGCCCAACCTGGTGTGCCGCATTTAGGGCAGTATTTATGCTGATCGCCGGTCTGATCGATATTCTCGCTGTAGTTACAGTGGCTGCAAATACGCCAGTTTTCAGGCTCAGACAATTTAAGATCAATCTGTTCGATTTCAACTTTATGCCCGCCCGCATAGAAGTTATTCAACGGGGCCAGTTCAGCCAGCGCCGTTGATGCCGGACGTTCGTATTCGTAGGTCGTGTTCTGATACTCACGCGTCTCCCCACCGTCTTTACGCCGCCACAGCACAGAACGCAGCGTAATACCGGCCTCCGGGAAGGCATAGTTGGGAAGTAATCCTTCATCGGTGAGGAAATTAAGCGTTTGCTTGTTATTGATCTGGTTCACCAGGGCCATCAGCGCCTGACGTTCCGAAGTCAACTCGCGCATATCGCTATCAAAGTTTTGATCGTGCGGATCGCTCTCCAGCTTGTCGATACTGCGCTTGAGCTTATCAATTCGGGAACGCAACGATTTGCGATCCTCCACCAGCAGTTTTAATGCTTCTTCAATACGTTGCACCAGAGAACGTTGCCCTGGTGCCCCTTGCAAATATGACAGGAGCTGTAGACGAGTGTCCTCCGTAAGATCAGGGAAGATGGACGAGAACTGTTGAGCGATATCAACATGATGTTGTTCGACGTAACTCAGGAAGTTATAAGGGAACCCAGATTTGTGTCCAAACTCCAGCTCGTCCAGCATCTGTTTCACGTTTTTGCTGATAGCAGATACCGGAACACCTGTTTTCACCCAGTTGTCCATGCAGAATGCGGCCAACTGACGCTCCAAAATAGCCGTTGCGTTCAGGAACACACCAGGGGCCTGTACCTGTCCTTGCATCATCTCCAGAGGCTCTTCAAAGAAGAACTGATCGTGCGGGTTCCCCTCAGCCACCGTGATGTTAAGTGCATTGCCGTCTTTACGTCCGGCACGACCAATACGCTGTAAGTAATTAGCCTGCGCGGGTGGAACAGAACAGAGTAATACTGTAGAAAGGTCACCAACATCGATCCCCATCTCCAGCGTCGGTGTTGCCGAAAGCAGGTTGATATTCCATGGCTGACTACCACGATAGAACGATTGTTCCGTAGCCTCACGATCTTCACGGCTCAGTAATCCGGTATGTTCTGCTCCCTGAACACGAGCAATGTCCATATTATCCCAATGCCAGGTCACTGTATTTTCAGCTTCCTGATAGCGGCCTTCACAGCGCAGAGAAAGGCATGGCGCGTTTCGCCAGTGCCAGCCCTGATCGGCCGGAGCCCGAACAACCTCACGACAGCAAGTGCAGTTTAGCTGAACAACATCACGACTCACCACCAGCGCCGAAGGTACTAGCCCCCAAGCTTCTTTGCCTTTTGTGTCAAAGTCTTTTACCAACCCGGTCATTTTCAGTGTCGCAAACAGACGTCGTAAAACCGTCTCGGCCAGGCTGCTGATAAACAGATTATTGCCGTTGCTGAGCGTGCGGTTGATCCAATGCTGATACCAGCTGGGGTTGGATTTCGCGCCAATCAGGCGATGGAAGCCATTTATTTTTTCAAATGATGCATAGGCAGGTTTACGCGTTTTCGGGCCAATAGACGGCATATAGCGTGAAGTTCGCTCCTTCTGCGTCATCATAAAGGTCTTACCCTCACGCCGATAACTTTCGAACGCCGGATGCAAAACAGCTCCCGCCTGCCGCTGATGCCAAAGGACGCCAATTACCAGGTGTGCCACCTGCTCAACGCTGACTCCAACCATTTCATCACCCAGCTCCTCGACAAGCTGTTGATGAAGCGCCGTTATCGCTGAATTGAAACGTGCAATCTCAATTCCTGCAGCTGCGTAACCGGTGGCCTCCAGCGTACGTCCAATTCGTGCGCGTAGGGTAAATTCGCTGTATACCTCCCAGTCGAGACGAAGAGAAACCAGCTCCGGTAAATCGGAACTCTCTGCCAGCTGACCTTCGTTCTTCAGCGTCTGGTAATCGTTCATCCACTGCATGTTGGGCGCGATGAAGCTCGCGGCAAAATGAGCATCATCCGGTGAACGTTCACGCGTCTGCTGGCAGACGCGTGCCGCAAAGGCATCCAACGGTAACGTTTCTTTTTCACCCAACACGCTGGCGATTTGTCCGCGTACCATCAACGGCCAGGTTCGGGCGGTAAAGAAACTGGCGCGGTGTGCGGCATCCTGTACCGAGTCAGAAAACGTAATCAGCTTTTTATGTTCGTTGAACTGGCTGCCATAAAGCTGGTGGATCATCACCGCCGACAGGCTGGCTGCCTGTGACCCAAGAATCGAAATACCCTGTTTGCTGTTGCAGTACGGGCATTCGTTGGCAAATTCCAGCTCATCCTTACGCTCTCTGAGCATATCCGGGATGAGTACTTGTAGCAGATCAGTATGGCCACAATGCCCGCACTGTACGTTAGCCTGCTTGTTGAGCTTTAAACAGGAAGGGCACAGTTTCTGGTGAACACCGCTGACCGGTTTATCGTTGTTATCCGGGAAGGCAAGCACAATAGAACGGCCTTTTTCGAAGAACTGACGATAAATACCGTCCAGGTCGGTTTCGAGTTGAACACTCTGACCATGGCGCAGGCTCACCCACCCGGTAGCATGGCAGTCACGACAGTGAATAACGGGAAGATAATGTTCGCGATCTTCCACCGCGACATCATCAGCAAAAACAAGCTCAGGTGTTTTTGACACGCTGGCAACTAGGCGGCGCATCTCGCGCAACCACAGCTGAGAACGTAGTTGCACAAAAGGCAGAACGGGACGTGCTTTATTCGCCTGCAGGCGTTTTTCCCGATCTTCCTGTTTTTCTGGAACCTCCAGGCGTGCCTGGGCAATCAGTGCCAGAATGCTTTGCAGCACGCGGGTCGCATGCCCGGCACTTTCCGACAGCATCACCTGGAGATTTTCCAGGCACTGCTGTTCCGACAAGATACCGCCCTGCAAATCCTCAAGCAGTACATGCAGGATGCTGTGGCGACGTAACAGTGAGCCCAACTCAATACGCTTTTCACGTCCGCGATCGCTGTCCAGATCGGCAGGTAATTGCAGTGAACTATCCGGGAACCACAGCGGAATTTGTCCGTTCAGATAATCTACCGGGCTGGCGTACGTTTGCGGATCCAGCGCTGCGCTGACATCCTGTCCCGGATACTGACTGTACTCGATGGTATAACCTTGCAGATACTCTGCCGCCGTGTAGCGATCTTCGCGAATAACCGCGTCATCGCTAAACGGCTGATCAAAGATCGATTTCGCGTAATCGAGTAGTTGTCCCAGTTCGTCACCTACGGTAGCCGACGTCCCCACGCAGGCAAAACGCTTGTCATCGACACCAATATGATGCTTTAAGCGCCGCACCAGACAGGCCAGGTCCGACCCTTGCGCACCGTCAAACGTATGCAGTTCATCCACCACCAGATAACGCAGTGACCCTGGCTGGTTATAACGCCAGAGCTTCTGATCGCCGGGGCGCATCAGCAGGTAATCCAGCATTTTATAGTTGGTCAGCAGGATATCCGGCGGGTTCTCACGCAGGGTATGTTTGCAGGTGATAACTTTATCCGCAGACATCTTTTTGCTGGGTTCGATTTCACTGTCGCCGACAAACAGGCCGACGGTCACTTTGCCATGCAGCTGCGGATCGCTGGCGATGGTTTTGGCGAAACGGCTGGCCTGATCGGTTGCCAGAGCGTTCATTGGATAAATGATGATCGCTTTAACACCGGCCTCTGATACTCCAGCACAATGGTTAAGCAGCGGGAACATAAAACATTCCGTTTTACCGGAACCCGTCCCGGTCGCCACCAGCGTCGGCTCAGGCGTCTCGATACCCAGGCGTTGAAACGCCTGCGCCTGATGCGCGTGCGGCGGGAATGGCAGCGTCAGGTTGGGGAAGAAATCCAGCGGTAAATCACTTTTACGAAACGGCAGTTGAGCGGAAAGATACGGCCCTTTCAGCAGCGTTTCTGGCTGAGCCAGAAATTGCTCCAGCATCGAGACGTTATTGTTTTCTTCACCGTTAAACAGCGGGCTGTTAAGCGGAAAGGCTGCCCGTAAAAAGGAGGCAACGCTGTCGGCAACCTGCCGACTGACAACAGAAGGCAGCATCAGGCGCTCTCCTTATCTTGTGCAAAGAATGCCCAGGCCACTTTATAATCGTCTTCACGGTCAGGTTTGATAAAAGGTGCCTGCCAGACGACGGTTCGGCGCTCGCCTTCATCGCTGCGGGTATAATCATCAAAAGTGACGCTAACAGTGCCGGTTTGAAAATGCTTGACATCATCCCAGCCGATAGCTTGATCGGTACAGTCGCCACCAGTCCAGTCCGGGCTGTCAACGTTAAAGACAAAACCGTTTTTCAGGTCGACTTTACGCGCGGTACGCGGCAGGCCGACGCCCACCAGCCCTTTGCTTGGGGTAAAGATGATGCGGCCGTTTTGATCGTACCAGGTATCAGCTTCGTACTGGCGCATCACCGGGAACTGAACGCGGTAGATAGTAAGTAGTTCTTCGAGGGTTAACCCCAGCGCCTGTGCCACCAGTACGTCGATTTCCACCAACGCCTGGCGGCGGCTGTAGTCGGAGCGTAAAGCGCAGTTACGCTGCCACTCTGGGGTCAGGTTGGCGAAGAAATCTTGTGGAAGTTGCGGGAGATTGCGGCTCCAGTGCTGGGTGTTGAAATCTGGGGTATAGCAGGATTGCCAGAGCTCGGCGTATTCACTTGAAAGAGCATTTAATAATAAGGTCCTTAGTTTTACACCAAATATTTCTGTATAAACGAACCCACCGAGTTGCGCACCATACAGATCTGATTTTCCAGTTGATTTCAAAATGAAATCATAAACAATTGAATGTGAAAGGCCGGTGAAATTAACCAGCATATTAGTTGACTCAAACGCTGTCGCGACACATGTGTTGATGTTTGCAAATCCCTTGGGAAGAATTGCAGAGATAAAAGATCTCTCAGAAGACCCACCAAACATTCTCCTGTTAACAAAACGATAATAATCTGTCACCCTTCTCGGTTCATCTTCACCCGGTTCAGTCCATGTAACGCGTGGAGTACGTTTGGTATACTCCTGCGCATCACATGCCGGAATATAGTTAGTGCGCGGCAGGTAATCGTCGGGCAATGTTAGCAGGTCCAGGCAGTCATAATCGCTGCTTAACGTACAATTTTCGCGTGGAGTCTTGTAGAACGGCGTCCCAACAAAGAAGTGCGGACCAGACAATACCCATTGTGATGCATCCTCAGGGAACTGCGTCTTACGTTCAATAGTGCCGTCTTTCTGCTGGTTTGTTTCATGCCACATTTCCAGGGATAAATATTGCCCCTGTAAATCACCCAATCTCTTCGGCTGATTTGCAAACTTCTCCAGTACTGCAACAAGTTGTCTAGCATGCAAGGCTGGCAAACGCGCTTGCCATGCAGGAGTTCCTTCACTGTCATACAGACGAGCAAATAATGAGAGCTCCTTTAGACCAATATGAATTAGTCTTGAACGGTGGCCCGACGTATTCCAGGAAACTTTGATTTTGCCTTCAATTTCCTGCTCATCTTTGATACCAGGAACAGGGCCTGCATTGTTGTGTTCAAAAGAGGCATCAATAGCGCTTACTGCGTAAACATTTGACATATTAATAAAGGACGGCGTTGTATTCTGCGGTCCATATACGTTAATGCTGAACATCGTTGCATGATGCACTTCAGCAAAAAGACTCAATTCGTTATGAAATTGAAAATGTGTCCTGAGCCTCGGATACACCGACGCACGCAGTTGCCCACCTTTCGGGTCATCATAAACCCCTTCCGGGTGCAGGAAACCTGCCACGCCTTTCTGCGCCCCTAAGCGCCATGCCTGCGGCAGGAAGCATTTATACAAATTAGTCTGCACGCCACGCAGCACCGGGTAGTTCTGCTGCGCATTCAGGAAGTTTTGCATCCCTTCGCAACCCTCATACTCGTTGCGCCAGGCATTTTCGAGCAGCGGAATTCGATTGAAGGTTTCATGGCGCAATGTCGCCAACTTCGAGGCACTTAATCGGCCTAGAACAAACTCCGGCTCGTAGTCGCCCAGCACGCCAGCTTCCTGCCATTCTACTTTCAACCACGGCGGGTTTCCGAGTATCAGGTCAAAACCACCGCGCTCGGCGAACAGATCGCAGAATTCCAGATCCCAATGAAAGAAACGGTGCTGCTTTTTCAGCGCATCGACAATCGCCAGACGAGGTAAATGGCGGAACAGCACATCGGTTTTCAGGCGACCTGCACCGGAAAACAGCGAAGACTCTTCACGCACCATGCCCTCGTCGGCAAACAGATCGCCGGTGGCCTGTTCTGTACTTTCTATCACTCTTTCCGTGACGACAATACCGTCGAGCAGAGTCTCCATCTCCATTAGCCACATACCGCGGTCCGGCAGTTCATTCGCTTTGTCGATTGGCCAGAACCATAGCGCACACCAGTAGTCCATCACCCAGCGCAGTTTCTGATAGGTACTGTTATCTTCGAGGCGGCCGCTGAAGGTTTCATCTTTACTGCTTAAAGAAGAGCGGGCTTGGGTCGTATTTTCCGCAGGCCAAACCGGATAATTGTCGGCGGTTTTCTGGCGCTCGGCTTTCAGCTGCTGACGGAATGTGTTCCAGAGCGCTTCCACTTTGCCGCTGATGCGCTGCACATCGACAATCTCATGCGGTGCAAAGCTTTTGGTAAACTCTTTGCGCCAGCTGTCCAACGCTTTGAAATCATCCGGATAGCGCTGCTTAACGGTTTTGTCGCTGTAGTTGGCCATGCCGCTGTCCGGGAGCAGGAAGTGGAAAATCTGCTTCTCTTCGCGTGGCGTATTCATCGCCAGCTCGACCGGCTCGCTGTTAAGCCAGCTCGGATCTTTCGCTTTTTTGTAGGTCAGCTCGCTCTTGTTGAACACCTGACGGCGTGCGCCCACCAGCGAGTTGCCACAGTGCAGCTGGTAGCCAAACCACGGTACAAATGCATCGCCGCTGATGGCGTTCAGCCACAGCGACACTTCCGCCAGCTCCACCGCCACCGGGTTTAAGTCCACGCCGAATACGTTGTTGTCGGCAATGTACATCTTCACCCGTTGCAGCTCCTGGGTGTAGCGATCCTGAGGAATGCGACGGCCTTCCGCCTGCTGTTTGTGGAACAGGTAAGCTTCCGCCAGCTGGTTGATGGCTTCGTTAAGGAACGCTGCGCTACCCATCGCCGGTTCGCACACGGTAAGGTTTAATATGGCGTCGGCTTTGGCGTGCGGATCGGTAATCGGATCAATTTGCTCTTTAAACAGCTCTTTCAGGGCATACTTGACTAACGATCGGGTCAGTACTTCCGGGGTGTAGTAAGAGGCGGATTTTTCGCGGTCTCGCCCGGCCATCCGATAGATAAAGCTGCCTTTACGGTGAATACGCAGGCTGCCGTCTTTTTCGTAGACCTTCTCATCGTCGTGGTATTTACCGATCTCGTCTTTGCTAACGAAATAGCCAGTCTCCAGCTCGTTAAACTCTTCTCCAGCTTTTTTCACCTCGTAGAGGTCATCACTGGCGAAGAATCCTCGGTAAGAGAGCAGCGCTTCATACACTGCACCTAACTGGTTGATACCCAGCTGTCGATAGGAGATACGCCCCCGTCGGTTAAAACGTCCTTTACCCGGACGGCTTAACGACATCGCCTGAATAATTTGTTGCAAGGTTTCGTTGCGGAACACCACGCGGTTAAGAATGCGGGTGTTATTCGCCTCAAACAGATGGCTTTCCAGACGCGGCACGCTGAACTGATGGCTGTGAATAGTGATCCGGTCGCCGCTCTCCAGGTCGCCCTGCATTTTCACGCCGCCGCTGTAGCCGTCACGTACCAGTTTGAACAGCATATTCAGGCTATCGTGAAAGTAGCGCCCGTTGCGATCTTCTTCGCTGGTCAGCGGGATCATCTCCAGATCGCGCAGCGTTTCCAGACTGTATCCTTGCAGATAGGTTTTGGCGGTCATCGGCGCATAGCCCAGTTCCGGGCGCGCTTCGATATAGAATAGGAATAACAGGCGATACATATACCGCAGGCATTCGCGGCTCAACTCATCCGGGTTAATAGCCCGTTTCCCGGTGTAATAAGCCAGCTCGTTGTTGATGAGATAACGCATCGCTTCATTGCCCAACAGCTCAATGCTCTCACGCAGGGCATATTTCAGATCTTCCGACACGCCAAACGCATGTTTGTGTGAATTGTCATCCAGCGAATCGAGGTACGGCGCACCGCTGCCTGGCAACAGCAAATCTTTGTGTAGCAACACCGACGTCGCTTTCAGGGTATCTATCTCGCGACGACTTAAAATTTCTTCAAAGTCAAAGCGCAGCAGACGGTTTTGCGCCCACTTAGTACGATCCAGCAATAACAGCTGGCGGTTACCGAGCAGCAGCACAAAACGCGGCGGTTCATTTTGTGTGAAGACAACCGTGGAGAGCAGATCCTGCCAGCTGCGGTATTCCCCGTTCGCTTTTTTACGCAGACTGTCGCGCTTATGTTTATCGGTATCTGCCGGGAACTGCGCGGTCAGTAACGACAGCGCCAGCGGATCCAGCGCTCCTTCTTCCTGATCATGCGCTTCAACAATCCACAGCCACGGACTGCCGTCGGTGCTGTTGTAACGAGCCAGTACCGGCAAAGGCGTATCGTCATCCAGCATCTGAATGTGCGGATTAAGTTCATAACCCAATGCCTTTAAAAGCGGCTGCCAGCGACTGCGCTGATCGGCAAGACGCTGCGTGATCTGGCGCTGTTTTTCATGTTCCGTGAGTTTACGAAAAAACTCAGTTGCCAGGCTGTTAAGCTGGTTCCACGGCGCGCGGTAGCCCGCCTCAACCTCTTTGCCCTGTTCACGGGCAGCGCGTTCAGCTTCACGAGCGGCATTTTCCTGCTCAATCCAGGATTCCAGGACATCGCGAATATCGCTGGTAAAGACTTCGCCCAAATAGTGGTTAGAGTAAAATTCGTTTTCGTTATTAATACCGACCAGCGCCATGATTAGCCCTCCGCTCCGGTGATTACAGCAATAACCTGAATGTAGGGCTCTTTTTCGGTGGTCATGGTGTCCTCAATCCATTGGATATAGCTGTCAAAATTGTGTTCGATTTCGCGCTGACGTTGTTCTTTGCGGTTCTGTTTCACTGAAAGCAGCTGTTTATTATCGGCAAAATCCAGCTCCAGTTGACTCAGCTGACGCCCACGCAGAACCTCCAGCTTTTGTAGATGTTCATTGAGCTGCTGATTGATATGCTCCTCAAAAGCATTTCGATCGTGAACAAACACATCCCGCGCATGGGAGATTGCCGCTTCCAGCAGATCCTGCTGGCGCTGGTGGTTACGATCTTTACCGCCACTGTTAGTCAGTTTGCTTCTCAGTTGCGGATGTCGTTTCAGGAACTCAGCAAAAGGCAAGCTACCGCTTAACGTTTCGCGGTTAAAGCTCACCACCAGCCATGGGTTCACCATCGGGTGCGACTTACGGTTCGGGAACAACCCGGAAAGGATGAAATGATCTTCATCAGGCTCAAACAGGTGTGGCAGGCGCATCACCGGAGCCTGGTGGCGACCAAAGGCGGACTGAATTTTGTCGTCTAACCACTGCACGACCGGGTTAATTTGCCAGAGATACTGCACATCGGGCCAGGCATGTTGCTCACCGCGCGCACGCGAAATGGCTTCCGTAATAACGGTTTTGTCCTGGCTTAGATAAAGCTGCCAGTTTTCCGGCGCAATTTCCGGCGGTAACTGGTTAAAGCGACGGCGCAAGTCCTCCGGTGCGACCAGCGATAAGGTGTTATCAGGCAAGGTATCGTATTGCACAGTCTGGCCGCTGGCCTTCAAATAGCCCAGCGCTTTTTCGCAGTATGTCTGCTCATTATCAAACAAACTAATGTCGCTTTCGGTCACGGTCGAAGCATCGCTGGACACTGCGCTGCAGATTTCGCCAAACAGGTCGTGTTCAGAATTTTCAGTGACATTGCTATTCAACAGATCATCGAACAGGCTGGCGCCATCGTCCTGCATCATGAATTCAGCAACCTGCTCTTCTTCCTCTTCCTGGGTAAATTTGCCGGTAAATTCGGAGCTGTCACCGATATTCTTCTGCGCCTGTTCGTCTTTATTGATCAGCACTTCCAGCACGCGCATATCACCGTTGATCTGCGGTTCGCCGGCTTCAGTCAGCAAGTAGCGGATCTGCGGCTGGTGTTTTTGCCCATAGCGGTCAATTCGTCCGTTACGCTGCTGGAATACCATCAGCGACCACGGAATATCGAAGTGAATCATTTTATGGCTGAGGTGGTGCAGGTTGATACCTTCAGACGCGACATCCGAGCAGATAAGCAGGCGAAGCGGAGACTGGGTTTTGCCAAACGCTTCGACGGTTTCCATCAGAACTGTATCGCCCTGATCGCCTCGCAACGTGGCAATTTGATCGTTTTTCAGCTTGAGATCGGAACGCAGTTGCTGCTCAAGGAACTCGAGCGTTTTGATACTCTCGGTAAAGATCACTAGACGATCTTCCGTGTTATTCGCTTTCCAGCGAAGATCGTTACGGATGGTCTCCAGCAACAACTGATACTTGCTGAACTGACTGGCATCAATATTATTAAGTGCCAGCAACAGTGACTCTAATTCGTTAATCTGGCTCTGGCTGTTTATTTCTCTGCGGTTCTCAAGCCGCTTCAGGCGGTTAGCCACCACGCTGGCACATGCCATTGGACTGGAGAACAACGCTTTTTCGAGCGTAATTTTGAACAGGCGGCCTTTATTTGACCGCGAGTCTTCATCATCATCGTCACGGAACTGACTCTCAACCAATCGGCGGTAGGCTTCTTCTTCAGCTCCGGTTGCCGGGCGCATCAATTTGACGATATTGCGCTCCGGAAACTCGCCAGCCATCTGATCTTTTACGTCTTTTTTAAAGCGACGCACAACCAGATTTTTATCGGCAAAATCGGCGTATTCATACTCTTTAGGATTGGCAATGGCCGTCGGGTCGAGCATGTTCATCAGGCTGGCAAAACTTTCAGCCTTACCGTCATGCGGCGTGGCCGAGAGCATAATCAGCGTATCGCTGCGCCCGGCGAGTAATTTTGCCAGTTTGCTGCGTAAGGAGCTGGTCCCACGTTCAGCGACATTATGCGCTTCATCGATAACAATAATATCCCACCAGGCGTTTTCCAGGTGATGGCGATATTCGATGTCCTGTTTCAGGGTATCGATGGAGATAATGGTCTTATCGAAATAATGGAACGGGTTGTGGTTGGTTGGGATGCGGTTACGCACCTTTTGTAAGCCAGCGGAGTCAAGCCGCGTCAACGGAATAGCAAAACGGCTCCAGAATTCTTTCTGGAATTGCGTAAGCATGGATTTAACCGCCAGCACCAGAATACGTTTGCCACGTCCACGGCGAATCAGCTCTGAAACCAGAATTCCAGCTTCCAGCGTTTTACCCAGCCCTACCGCATCAGCAATTAATATCCGCTGGCGCGGCTGCGCCAGTGCCATGCGCGTGGGATCGAGCTGAAAGGGCATGGAGTCCATCGCAGCCTGATGTCCGAAATGGACTTTGCTGTCAGTCGGGACGCGTTGGCGTAGCTGGCCCTCTATGTACAACTGAGCCGCCTGGTAATTGGCTGACTCATCTTCCACCAGATTTGTTTTTGCTGGATCGAGAATTTCGACTTTTTGTTCCAGCTTTGTCAGAAAAAGCCCTTCTTTACCGCGTACCAGCTCCGAAATTCCATCACAGGTCAGCAGGTGGCCACCATCTCCACTGTCATCCGCCCGGCGAATGCGCCATTCTGCATCACGAATAACCACCCGCATCCCAGGTGCATAATTTTGCTTATTCATCGGTTTTTCTGTCTGTATGAGGCAGTGGTGATAACACTATCCCGAGCGATATGTCGCTGCACACTGCTATAAAAAAGAGGGCTTTAAAGATAACATGAAGGGTGGCGTCAGGGGGGATAAAATGGAATGTAATACGCAGAAATAACGCATAAATTTCAAACAGCGATAGTTAAAAAGTGAGCTGGGTCAACTCCCCCACACTGAGTCGGTGGGGGAGAATTCGTGATTAAGGGACGAAGGTTATAGACCGTGTTAGTTCTCAACCATCAATCGGGAAAGCTTGGCAAAAATCGAACTCTTACTACTTTCGCCGCTCCTGAGCATATCCAGGGTGAAGCTATTGAGGTAAGCACCAGTTAACGGGTGGTTAAATACATCTACGACCTTACCTTGAGCATCCCATATCAGCAGATTTTCTACCAGGTTAGGCCGTGCAATAGTAGGATTTGTAGGCTGAGCATCGCTTACCAGAACAAACACTCCATTCTCATGCGGTTGCAGGTAAATATGGTGATGCTTCATCTTTTGAGTTTTGGTCAACGAGTCGTATTTCGAGCGGCCCGGTGATATCAGATAGGGCAGTACATTTTGCTCCAATTTTGCTGAGCGGGTGATGGTATACCCGTTAAATTTATCACCTTTACGCTCCGCCAGCGCTTTTTCTTGTTCCTGATAAGCATATGAATCGACGATATTAAATTGCGCCGGGCCAATCAGGCGCGGCACGCGGGAGCTGTTATAGGTGGTAAGCAGCACATCTGCTGTGTGGTCGTAGAGATAGAAGCTTTTATCGAATAATTTCTTTAGTCGTCCCAGAGATGGATGTTCAACAGATAGATACTCGAATTCACCTTCAGCGATCCCGGTATCAACCACCCTAAGTTGGCCGCGCTCTATTTTTAGTTCAACATATCCAAGCAGGGAGAGATAGCTTTTTGTTTTGCGTACTGCATAGGCGGTATAGTGCCCATCCGCCAATTCTGGCAGGGGTATGTTATGTTGATTGAGTAAGCTCTCTTTGAACCATAGCTCGGTTTTTGTTCGGCGAACCTTACTTTTTAATAAGGTAACTGCAGACTTGAGACGACTGTGAGGTTTCGTAAGATCGATTTCGTATTGCACAGCGTTGCTTACAAATTGTTCATTAATAAAATCAATCGCATCCAACAACTTTCGATCAATGTTCATTCCCTGTAAAACCACAGGCAGCGGTTGTTGATTTAGCCACCCTTGCAAACGATCTAACTTAAGCTGGGTATAAATATCCCAGTTGAGTTCAGGTTGTTTTCGGACGTCGGCAAAGGCTGCATAGAAATCATTGTACTCAACAGATTCATTCTCTTGCTGCCGGATGCTGTTGCTTCGTTCTTCATCTACCGCATTGAGTACAAGAATAGATGTATTGGCAGGCAGCCCAGCAAATCCGGTTTGCTGAGAATGTTTAAGCGATGCCAGCGGCCAGAGTTTATACCCGGGGAACTGGTTGGCTAATGCGTCAAATAAATAAGCTTCTTGCGTGGCGCTGAATTCGACGCCGTTATTAACCACCAACAGCGTATTAGCCAGCTGTTGATCGAGGTCGGTAGCGAACTGATTGACCTCGTGGGTGGCCTGAAATGGGATAGGTTGATGGGGGATATCTAGTTCACTGAGCCGCTCGCAGGCAGCATTCATGACCACGTTATAGGTATAGGCTTGGCATTCACCATAGCCGCTGCGCTCACGAAAAAAATCCAGTTTGCTATCACGGGCATCAAGTTTGCGCCGAGCTTTAAGCCGACGATTATCGATGTTAAACCACACGCTGGTATCGTCCAGGGATAGGTGCATCTCATCCGCCGGTTCGACCAGGAATTTTCGTTTGTGCAGGGTAAAAGCGAGTTCGTTATATTCTGAGGCATAAATGTCGAGCTCAAAGGCTTCCATCACCCCGGAGCCTTTTTTTTGTGTGACGGGCTGACTCAGGCGAGCGTTAAGGTAAAGCGTTGAGTTGAAGTAAGTCGGCGATACCGAAAAGCGCTCACTGGCTTTTTCCAGCATTACCATTTTCAAATGCAGGCTAAATAATCCCTGAATCAGGCGAGATAGGTCATGATTTTCAGCGGTGAGTTGCTGACAAAGCGTTTCAATACGTTCTGCCAACGTCCTATGAGCCTGACTGTTCGGGTTAGTTGCAGGCGCCAGGAAAAAAAAGACGTGATGGTAATTTGGTAAGTAATGCAGCTCATATTTTACCTCCTGCCCGACCTCCAGCCCAAGCTTCTGCCGCACGCAAGATTTTACCTCCTGATGAATTCGCGCATAGTAATCAGCGGATTTTTCTTTTCGCTCTTTAGTAAAGCGCTGAACCATAAAGTCTATCGTATAGATATTAGATATAGGGGCCAATAGACGCTGGATGGTCGTCAGCTGATCTTCTTCAAGCTTGATCAAATTGGTTCGGGCAATCGGAGTATCCGTCAGTTCATTCAGATTAGGGATCATGATACTTTTCCTTTAGTCGGCAACTTTTCTACACCCAGCAGGGTTAGTAACATTGGGTTAATGTCCAATGTCATGCTCAGTTTCGAGTTTTCCTGAGCTCGTCCGCTCTCTCGATTTTTGGGCTGATAGTACTGGTAGTCGGTTTGCAACAGGTTAAGGTAGTGGATCGTGTGATCCACGTTATCTTGCCACATCAGATTATTAGGGTTCTGGCTGTAGGCGACGTTCAGATAGACAAATCGAATGCGTTCATAACGGCCTGCCAGCACATCCTGAAGCTGTTTCTGCCCCTCTGTATCTGCCTTTTGGCTGGTGATATTACGGATCTGGCGAATCTTGTTGTTGCTTTTCTCAAGCGTTTCTTCTGCCCGCGTTAAATCGTCCAACTGCGTCGCCCAGCGTTTAACGTCGATGCAGAGCAGGTCGTTACCCACTTCAATAAAGCGGTCAAAAAACTCATATACTAGCGGTTCAAGGCGTTCAAACACCTGCTGATCAGAAAGTGGGGTAACGCCATAACTTTTTAGCACTTTATCGAAGAGATATTCACCGACATTGCCTTTGAGCAACGGAACTAGCCTGGGGTTGGGTACCCATTTTTTGAATGCCGTTTCCTGGATGTTGTCACATTCACGAATCAACTCGCCGACCAGGTTGCCGGGGGTAAAATCGACATCGTTTCTATACTGCGGAAAGAGGGTGAGCTCAGGCCGGTACTCTCTTGCGCCGCCAGCGAAATCCGACAGGGCGGAATAATCTCTGTGGACAAGTCCATCCGGGCCGCGTTTATGGCAAAGTAAAATAGTTTGGTTGCCCTGATGGCGGTCGATAAACAGGGCGTGGTGGATTGATTGCATTTGCCGATTGGCGGCATACAAGGAATTAGCCTGAAGTTTTTCCAGCCAACGCAAGGGATCGGTAAAGGAGTCTGAATCGCGGAATAAATTACACAATTCGAGATATTCAAGGTTGCCGGCGCGTACCTGATTTATCCAGTCGGTTTTCAGGACTCGCTTATGAACAGCATCGATGCGGCGACCATTTTCTACGATAGCCTGTTCAAACGCATACCGCTGTTGTGCATCACTAAATGACTGGCTCTGACTCAGCTTTTCGCACTCCTCCATGAGGCGGTGGTTAAGCAAGGACATGCTTTCTGATACTACCTCGTTACCGCTATCTTCACTGAGAGCGGCGAACTGGAATGCAACATTACGGAACACATCGCGGGGTAAAAAGATTTCTGTTTTCAATAGAGTGTCGCGACGCTCGACTCGCCCTACGGCCTGCACGACGACTTTGAATAAGCTCATATCATGTTCGGCCATTAACAGGCGATAGTTTTCGCCGTGGGCGAAATTAACGTTGAAATCGGCCAGCTTGTGGACGGTAATATCGTCATCAGCGTAGTGTTTAAGCACGGTAACGTAGTTAGGTAATGTATTGAGGTTGCCGCTGTTGTCCTTTACTTCGCTGTAAAACGAGGAGTTGATGAGCACTAAGCGCTCAAAATCGACATCCAGACGTGGTGCATTGATATCATTAATATCGCCGTCATGGTATTTAACAAAGTAGTTGAGGCCGGTGCCTGCACTTTTGTAGCTGCTCATAAATACCAGTACGGTATTGCTGTTCTGGAGATAGGTTTCTTGCCTAATATCTTCGACATTAGCCAGTGGTGAATCGAAAAAGACCAAATGGACGGTGTGACGCCCTTTGAATGGGGTAAAGGTCAGGATCTGGTCATGTTTCTTATCGTTATCCGTTTTTTCATCGCACCGGGAGTGCATACCGTACTGCTGACGCCAGGCTGATTGATGAGTGCGCCAGGCGCTGATAAAGGCCCGCTTAAATGTCCCTGAAAGGGACAAAACCAGGCTGTTTTTACCCTCGTAGGCGGCAAGCAATAACGCTTCCAGTTCCCGCTGGTACTGACGCCGTTTATAGGTATTTTTCAGGTCGTACTCCAGCGGTTTCTTCAGCGCGTCGAAAAAGTTGTCATACGTCCTGCGATAGATCTCACAATTTTGGTAGATATCGGTCAATTTTAGCTGCTTATCATCGAACACCCTGAAGTCGACGTTGCGGATACTGGCTCTCAACGCGCGTAGTGCTCTAAGCGTATCGATATCTGTTTTTTTACGTTCAATGACTCGATAGCCAAGGTCACGGCTATAGCGTTCCAGGAAGTGACGATTGAAGTTACCGTTTTTGGTGTGGCTAAAACCGCTGGTGGCGCTAAGTCCAATCACTTTATTGTGCGTGCCCGTTAATAAACGTAGCAGCATGGCTTCAGGCAACTCTTGTACCAGATCCATCTCAAACGCCAGAATAATTGTACGCTCGGCTCCACTGTTCACGTAATTGAGTTCAACTATCGGCGTCATCGTGAATACGGTTTTGGGTTGCAGATAAGTGTAGAAATGATCGATCAACAAGTTTTTATCGGTGGTGCGATCGAAGATATGTCGCACCACTCCAGCTACATTATTGGCTGCGTCAACAAATTGGCCCAAAGGTGTATTCTGGCTGCTGGAGTTATCCTGGCCACCATTTTTTACCCAGCGCTTAAAGTGTCGGTTGGTGATATCAGAACAGGCGGCGAGGATGACGGAGACCAATTGGAACAGATCGTGCAGGGTGGGATTGGTGTCGCTGGCATCATTTTCGACTTCGTAATACAGCTCGGTGCGCGTTATGTCACCTTCGCTGTTGCGCATACGAATGCGTTTCAGCCCCTCTTCATTAACGTACATTTTGGGGTTAAAGCTGAACACATTCCGGGTAATGGAAATGATGCGTTCGGCGGCGTCGCCGTTAACTTCGAATGCACCTAACTGGTCGCGAAACATCTCCAGGATCGAGCCCAGCGTCGTACCGGGTGATAATTCGCACTTTTTCGCCAGTAGATCTCGAAGGATGGTGATGAATTTGACCATCTCTTGCTCAAAGGTCGTTTGCGCTTCTTTGGGCTTTTTCCGGCGCTCCAAGCTGAGTACCGCATTGTGAATACGTCCCGCGACAGAGATAACATGCGCCAGATTATTTTCCTGTGTGATTAGCTTTACATGGCATGTTTCTTCAAGACGGGTGTAGGCTTCATGTAGTTCATCAATGATTACCGTAAAGCGAATATTTTTCTGGAGAAAAGGGCAGTCTGGATTACGTCTGAAGTGTTCATCACGAAGATAGGCAACCTGCCCGGTATGGCCAGCTGCCGCAACGGTGCTGATCTGTGGATCTTTGGGAGTCAGCTTGCCGCCAATCAGCAAGTCGAAACCTACGGACTCAAAACGCACGCCTTCACCTCGCTGACGAGGCGCCAGTCGGTAAGTTGATGTGTCGAACTTATTTGTAGTCATTAATAGCACCGACGGGCGGTACTGGCAAACTTCGAAAGGCAATACCTGTTTGATAAGCTCGAAGTAGACTTCGTGTACGCTTAGTTCAGACTTGCTTGGTTTTCGTGCTGTCTCCACGTGTTGCATTCGCTCTTGGCGCGCCTGGAGCCCGCGACGAATGTACTCTTTAATGGAAGCTTTTTCACTATCTGGTCCAAATAGTAATTTACAGGCTGACTCAATCGTATTGCGGATACTATGACGACAGTTTTTTAGCTGCTCTTCAAGAATTTCTCTTTCGTAGTTGGTATCCTGAGAACCGTATGTTGTCAGCTTTTTTAACTGCTCTTCACAGCGATCAATTTGTGAGACATGGTAATTGAGCGAACGCATTGCGCTGCCAATATATTTGCTACCTTTCGCCCCTTCGTACCACTGAATATAGCGGTCGCGATTTTTCAAGCCCGTGGCCCAGTCCATAAAGTCGAGATCGGCAATATCCTTACGAGAGAGAACGCAAACAAATTCGCCGCCAGAGGCAAGAATTTTATCTTTCTGGCTGCTGTCCAGGTCGATTTGTGATTTTTGCGGCGACATAAACAGCAGGTTGGTAAAGCCGCCTTCAGGAAACAGGTAATCTGGCTTTTGGGTTTTGGCGAAGCGCGCTAGATATTCGACGTACCCTTGAATCACTCCATAGCTTTTGCCAAATCCCGTGCCGTCGGAACTGAAAATGACCTCAGCGCCATCACGTTCATGCACGTGGTAAAGTTGAGAGACTTGGGCGCGGCAAGTATTAATATCTTCGACCAGCGTTATGTCAGGAGTTTGTCTGGAGATGAGATCTTGCAGATTATCATCGATACTCTTCTTTGCAACACGCTCACACTTACGGTAACTATTAATAGTTATTTGGTCGTTTTCGAGCAGAATCTTTTCCACCTGCATGGGGGCAAGATGCAAGGCTGTTGCGATTTCATTGATAGTATTGGACAGAGATTCGTGTGGATTGCTAATCGTGAAGTGGTTTAGCACCGCTGCAACGGTATCTGGATGCAATGCTTTTCTTAGTGTGGGAAAGGTGAGGCTATAGTCG
This sequence comes from Hafnia sp. CBA7124, assembly GCF_002355555.1. NCBI lineage: Bacteria > Pseudomonadati > Pseudomonadota > Gammaproteobacteria > Enterobacterales > Hafniaceae > Hafnia > Hafnia sp. CBA7124. Next base: position 3,967,214 of record NZ_AP017469.1, read on the forward strand.
TATAGAGTCAAATCATTGTTTATCTGGCAGCGAAACGGCTGTTTAGTGGGATCGCCTCCAGGACGGCTGGCAAATCCCAGAACACCGGCATCTTTTAGGCGAAATAACAGCGCTGCGGCATCGCGATTAGGTGAGTCAAATGCAGTGTGGAGTTGCTGGCTAAATGGCATCGTGGCATTTAGACGCTCATAGCTGACCAGTTCTGAAAAGCGCTGACGCACAAGGTTTAGCAGCCTACAGTCTTCCTCAATAGTCCAGTTCTTTCTCATTGTCTTCCCTTAATATAAATGACACCGCAATCACTTCGTAACGAGTTCAACATTAAAAGCGCGTATCCATACTCCTGCGTCAGCAACATCTCCGGTAAATATTCATCATATTTTTTCGAGATACCTTTCAGCGATGCTTCGGTAAGACGAGACTCGGAAGGCAAACCTTCCTGAAGTATGCTGGCTAATCGCTGATCTCGCTTCCCGGCATTGTTCAACTATCGGCAAAAGTGGTAAGCATAAAACTGGAAGTAAGATTGTTAAAGGATACCGCGACTGGGCTGGAGAACAAGCATAAAACCATACTATTAAAATGGTTTATGCCGTATGACTGGGCGATCAATTGTCAGGAAAAGTTATATCCGTGAGACACGTATAAACGATTAATTCTATCCTGAGCTTGGCGGAGACGGTTAGCAATGTCGGCAAATCCGCCTGGCTGTCGGAAGAATATACCGCCTTCAACAGCTGACTGATGATCCCCGACGATGGCTGAGAACCGTTCAACGTTGTCAGACAACGGTTGCAGGTTTCTGACAGTGACTAGAATAAAATCTACTCCCGGTACAGGCCAACGGCATTACTTACTCTAAACCATATTGCACATGGCCTCCGACGTAGCGAAGCAATTAAACAAAAGCATTATCAGAATGTGTTGAACATGGTACTGAGGAAGGAAGCCTGTCTGGTGGCCGCACTGCAGTTGGCGTAACAGTTCACAGTAAACATGAAAGCCATTCAGTCATTTCACAGATAAATGGCTTTTATGCTGTTTATAACAAATCAGGAAAATGGTATATTAATTGTTGCATAGTCAAAAGATGATATGACCTCATTGCGATTCGCATCCAAATAATCCGCCCAACACTGCAGCAGCAGCCTGCGCTCCCCCAAATGCTCCGCCTTATGTATATAAGCCGCACGAACAGAATTACGCTCCTGGTGACTCATCTGTCACTCTACCGCATCTTTCGACCATAGCCCCGACTCAATCAACGAACTACACGCCATCGTCCTTAAACCATGCCCGCAAGCTTCAACTTTCGTATCGTAGCCCATAACGCGCAAAGCCTTATTCACTGTGTTCTCACTCATCGGCTTACGTGGATCATGATCACCAACGAAAATCAGCTCACGATTCCCGCTCATGCTTTTGATCTTTTCCAGAATGGCTAGAGCCTGCCGCGACAAAGGAACAACATGAGGCATCCGCATCTTCGAACCACGCTGGGAATGCTTAACTCCTTCCAGCGGTTCACGCTCACTCGGAATCGTCCACATAGCAGTTTCGAAATCGACTTCTGACCAGCGAGCAAAACGTAGTTCGCTTGAACGGATGAAAACCAACAAAGTGAGTTCAACAGCCAATCGGATTAACGGCCTGCCGGAGTAGTGATCAATGCGATGAAGCAATTCAGGAATGCGATTGAGTTCTAGCGCTGCGCGAAGCAGCCTTTTCTCCGTAGCAACTGCACCGGCAATCTCTTGTGCAGGGTTGTAGTCGATTAAGTCGCTCTGAACAGCAAAACGCATAATCGCGGTAGTACGCTGCTGTAAACGGGCGGCGACTTCAAAACGCTCGGATGACTCGACTGCTTTGATGGGTACAAGTAGGTCTCGCGTTTTCAGTTCTGCAATGTTCCGCTTACCGATAGCAGCAAAGAGATTATCTTCTAGGCTTTTCAATACACGAGCACTATGCGATGCCGACCACTTCTGATTGCTGCCGTGCCAGTCTCTGGCGACCACTTCAAAAGTTATCGCTTCTTGTTCCTGCTCTACCTGAACGGTTTTCTTGTTCTCACTAGGGTCGACACCGTTAGCCAACTGCTTACGGGCTTCGTCCCGGCGTGCTCTGGCATCCGCCAGCGAGACTTCAGGGTATTTCCCCAGCGCTAGCATCTTCTCTTTACCACCGAAGCGATAACGTAGCCGCCAATATTTAGAACCGTTAGGGTGAACCAGCAAAACCATGCCTTCACCGTCAGTTAGTTTATAGGCTTTTGCTTCAGGCTTAGCCGAACGAACCTTCACATCACTCAGAGCCATGATGAGTATCCTTTCAAGGGTTCTGTGTGGGTACAAACATTATCGAACCGGAATATACCCGCAGATGTACCCACATCAGTAAGCTAATGTAGATTGAATTAGGTTGAATTAGGCTGGTTGAAATGCGGGGAAAAGTCTTACTGGAACTGAATTTTAGGCATAAAAAAAGCCACCCTGAGGTGACTTGATTTTCATACTAATGGTGCCGAAGGCCGGACTCGAACCGGCACACCTTGCGGCGGTTGATTTTGAATCAACTGCGTCTACCGATTTCGCCACTTCGGCACAGAAGTAGTATGCGGAAAACGAGTGCATTATACCTAGCCACGACCCTCACGCAATACTTATCCTGCATTCAATTGTTTAAGTGCCTAAAAAAACGGCGAAGGCGCGGTAAAAAACATCTGCGCGAGTATTTTATCAACAATTATCGCCTTTAATCTGCGGTCTAGCAGCGGTTGGGGCGCCGTTTTTACCTAACGTAATCCCGTTTCCGTATGCCTTTAGGAGAGATTATGACTTTTGCCCATGTCTCACTGGGGTTGCTGTTCGTAAGCTCCATCATTACATTGCGGTATACGCTTCTCTCTAGGAAACCTTATGTCCGCAAATAACCCGTATTTTGTTGAAGTTGTCGAATCACATGAGCTCATTCAGCGGTGGTTTGCCAATACGTCTGCCAGCGAAGCGCTCTGTGAACAGCTGCTATCGCATTTTAGCCCTGCATTCACCATGGTGGGGATGAGTGGCATGCAGCTGAATTATCCTGCGGTGTGTACATTTTTCCGCGCAAATGGAGGAGTCAAAGCAGGGCTGAGCATCGAAGTCTCAGAAATGACCATCATCGCTGAATGGGAAAATGGCGCGGTCGTTAGCTATAAGGAAACACAGACTCAGCCGGAGCAGCCAAAAACCGTTCGCTTCTCAACGGCAGTCTTTGAAAAAGACAGTCAGGGGAAAGTGTTATGGCGTCATCTGCATGAAACCGCAGCGCATCTCTGATCGCGAGACGTGAAAAAGGCGGGATATATCCCGCCTTTCGGTAACTCACATCAAGTGATTATTCAATCAGTTGATTTTAATTGGCATGCCTGAGCGCGCTGCTACTGCATTATCCACTGCGCTGGTCTGAACGCTTGGATCAGAAACAATTTTGTTGATAGCGTCGGTCAGCACCACAGGCACTGGCGCATCAGAGTTGAACTGCTGCTCAGTGGTAGACAGCGGATTGTGAACCTCAATATAGCGAGATCCATCAGGCTCTACGGTCGCTTTTACAGGCTCATTGATGAACTGCAAACGAGTACCAACTGGAACGTTATCAAACAGGTATTTGATGTCGTCATCACGCAGACGCACGCAGCCATGGCTTACGCGCAGGCCGATACCGAAGTTGGCGTTAGTACCGTGAACCGCATACAAACGGCCGATGTACAGCGCGTACAGACCCATTGGGTTATCTGGACCAGCAGGGAATACCTGCGGCAAAGTCTCACCGTTAGCGGCATACTCTTCGTGCATTTTTTTGGTTGGCGTCCACGTTGGGCCCGCTTTTTTACGCTGAACCGAAGTGACCCAGTTCATTGGCGTATCACGACCTAACTCACCAATACCAATCGGCAGAACCACGACGGTTTTAGAGCCTTTTGGATAGTAGTACAAACGCATCTCTGCACTGTTAATGATAATGCCTTCACGTGGAGTATTAGGCAGAATCAACTGGTGCGGGATAGTCAGCGTCATACCCGGCTTTGGCAGGTATGCATCTACGCCCGGATTCGCTTCCAACATGTTACTCAGGCCCATTTGGTACTGAGCAGCAAAATGTTCCAGAGGCTGTTTGTTATCTTCTGGCACTTTTACCTGAATGTTTTCACCAATCAGACGGCTGTTATTCGCCGGTAAAGGGTATACCACGGCAAATGCAGACTGCATGAAAGCAGTCGTTGCCAGAAGCACCGTGAAGAGCGCACGGATACTCATTTTCATGTTTATATTCCTGTTGGGTGCTAGTACCGCGCGCAGGCGGTTGTCGATTTTAGCCAGTGAAGACTGGATGCGCATTATATGTGCACAAACGCAAAAGAGGAAAACATTAGTGCTCATCTTCTTAACGTATTTTTGTCATCACCAAACCAGACTGGGTTCTATTCTAAGATTAGCTCCACGTGTGAGCTACGTCACAACCATTTTTGTTTCCACATGTACCGTTTGGTTTTATTTACAAAAAACTGATGAATTCCGCTCTGCCAGCGCACACGGTTAGCATTAAGATGTTCCCACTAGAAAATCTGACCTGTCTCTTGCCTGAATAAATGGATAAACGCGTGTTGAAATATTTCCCTGCGACGCTGCTGGGCGTCGCCTGTGCGGTACTGCCACTCACAAGCTATGCTCAACAACCTCAACCTCTCGCTTCACAGGTGGTGGATGGTTACGCCGAACATATTTTTTATAATAGCGGTGCCGCGGCAATGGCCATGGTTGCTATCGATAACAACCAGCAGGTGTTTAGAAGTTTTGGCGAAACTCGCCCCGGCAATGATACCCGCCCACGTAAAGACTCTTTAATCCGTATTGCTTCCCTTACCAAACTCATGACCAGCGAAGTATTGGTTAAGCTCGCCGATGAAAGGAAAGTCAGTCTCTATGATCCATTGAGAAAATACGCGCCAAGTGGAATGCGGGTTCCGTCCTATACCGCTAACCAGCCGATTGTGCTGATGAATCTCGCCTCTCACACCAGCGGTTTACCGCGTGAACAGCCAGGCGGCGTGGCACATCGTGACGTGTTTACTTGGCCAACGAAATACGATCGCTGGCAATGGATGAAAAGCGCGAAAGTCGCGGTGCCACCGGGCGTTCGAGCATCTTATTCAAATTTGGCGTTTGATCTGCTGGCCGATGCGCTTGCGCAGGCCACGGGCAGAGCGTATCCAAGCCTGCTCAAAGAGAAAGTTACGCTGCCGTTGGGCATGAAAGACACCACATATACGCCCTCACCTGAACAGTGCTCGCGGATGATCGTCCCCGCACGCGGTGCAAGCCCATGCCAAAGTAGTTTGGCTGCGATTGGCAGCGGTGGTGTATATTCCACGCCAGAAGATATGCAGCGTTGGATGCAGCAGTTTCTATCCTCGTCAACCCATCCTCGTAGCCCATATGCCGATAAGTTGCTGAAAATGTACTATCAGCGCGAAAAACTGACTTTGGTTAAAGGAATGGATGTTCCGGGTAAAGCCTCGGCGTTGGGCTTAGGCTGGGTATATATGGCACCGCAAAACGGTTTGCCGGGTATCATACAAAAAACCGGCGGCGGCGGAGGCTTCATTACCTATATGGCGATGATCCCAGACAAAAACGTTGGCGTATTTGCGGTTGTTGCCCGCACTGAACTAACCAAATTTACTAATATGAGCGATGGTGTTAATCAGTTAGTCAGCGAGCTCGCGCAGCAGCAGCAATAACTTTGGCTTGAGTATAATCATATTTATTAAGGGGCATATTTATGCCCCTTAATTCGATCTAAGAATTATATTAAACATATACATAAAATCTATTCCACCCAACCAATAATAATATTTTAATATTGAAAAATATAATAATTTTCACCCTAAATAAATTTAGGTTATCTCCGATAACGCAATTACCACGGAAAAACCTTTCCAAAGATGTGGTTTACTAATGGAGCTACACCTATGTTTAAAAATATTAAAATCGCCAGCGGGATGCTGTTGGTGCTGTATTTATTTGGTTTGATACAAATAGGCTCTAACTTGATTGGCTTCTATTTCATCAAAAAAAATAGCGATAGCATTAGTACGATGAGTGTTATCGCCGATGAGCAAAATGCATTAAGCAGCAGCGGCGCGTATCTCCAACAAGCTCAGTCGGCCATCAATAATATTGTTCTCGAATATGCCGTTAACCCACAAGGCGCTGTTAATAAAGAGTCTCTCCAAGTCGCTCGTGAAAAGATGGCGCTAGCCAATAAGTCTTTTGATATTTTTTGGGGGATCCCTGGGTTAACTAATCACGATCTCAAACTAGGTGATGAGATAAAAAATGCATACAAAAACAACGCCGATAATATAGAGAAACAGATAAACATTGCTTTATCAGAACCCTCCGCAAGCATCGTGGTTGATAAGCTTTTTCAGTTGAAAACCGAAAAATTAGAAACGCGAGCCATATTTCAAGGATGGGTGAAAAAATACATTGGCATCTCGCTTAAAAACAACGACGACGCTAGAGACGCAGCCCTACAGGCCTATTCCGAATTTATTCGTTTGCTCATCATTGCCCTAATTTTATGCGTATTGATGTGCTTAGCCGTACATTTTTGGATTAAAAGAGTCCTCGTTCATCCACTGCGAGAAGCGACTGGATACTTCGAACTCATTGGGCAGGGTGACCTACGTAGCGTCATTAACATACAAAATAGCAACGAGATTGGACTGTTAATGGCTGGGTTGCAAAAAATGCAGGATGGATTACGCACAACCGTTTCTAGCGTGCGACAGGGCGTTGAGTCTATCAATATAGGCACTCACGAAATCTCTGCGGGTAACACTGACCTTTCGAGCAGAACCGAGGAACAGGCGGCGGCGCTGGCTCAGACAGCCGCCAGCATGGAGCAAATCACCGCCACCGTGCAGCAAAACGCCGATAATGCGCAGCAAGCCGCCCAAATGATCAATAGTACCGCCAGCATTGCCCATAGCGGTGAACAGGTGATGGAGTCGGTCATTGCTAAAATGCGTACGATTAACCATAGCGCACAGAAAATGAGCGATATTATCAGCGTAATCGACGGCATCGCCTTCCAAACCAATATATTAGCCCTTAATGCCGCAGTTGAAGCCGCTCGAGCGGGAGAGCAAGGGCGCGGTTTTGCCGTTGTTGCCGGTGAAGTCCGTAGCTTGGCTCAGCGATGCGCACTTTCAGCAAAAGAGATCAACGATCTTATTGCAACGTCTAGCAACGATATTAAAGAAGGGATGTCACTCGTTGAGCACGCAGGAGAAACCATGGCCGACATCGTGCTTAACGTCAACAAAGCAACCAGCATCGTCGACAGTATTTCTTATGCCTCTGACGAACAAAGCCGCGGTGTTGCTCAGGTAAGTATTGCCATTAACCAGATGGATCAGGTGACCCAGCAGAATGCTGCGTTAGTGGAACAAGTTGCCACTACCGCTGCGAATGTAGAAGAGCAGGCCGATACGCTAGCCAAGGCAGTCTCTATTTTTCAACTCACTGAGCAGCTATGGCAGGAGCCAAAAAAGAATCTTGAGTTAACACCGAGGCCAGATCCACACGATACCCATTGGATTTAAACATAAAAAAACGGGCCATAAGAATGGCCCGTTTTATATTTAGAGATTGCGCTACGTCACTACGATTTTCTGAGCAGCATATAAATACTGATCAACAAGAACAGCAGACTTGGCAGCAGAGCGCCTAATACTGGAGGTACGCTGTATACCAAACTTAGCGGCCCAAAAATCTGGTCAAGTACGTAGAACAAGAAGCCAAAGCTGATACCCGTCAATACCCTCACGCCCATCGGAACGCTACGTAATGGACCAAAAATGAAGGACAGCGCCATCAACATCATTACCGCGACAGACAGCGGTGCAAAAATTTTGCTCCACATATTGAGCTGATAACGGCTAGATTCTTGACCGCTTTGCTTGAGGTATTTCACATAGTGGTAGAGGCCGCTAATCGACAGCGAATCAGGGCTCATGGCAACCACGCCCAGTTTGTCTGGCGTTAGGTTGGTTTTCCACATACCGCTAATCGTTTGTGAACCGGTGATCCTTTTGCTGTCGGTGAGATTTGATTCTTCCACCTGCGAAAGCTTCCACTGATTGCCCTCAAACGTTGCTGAGTTGGCATAGCGCAGCTTTTGCAAATGACGTTCTTTATCAAAGGTATAAATACTTATACCTTGAATCGTCTTCTCACCGGTCACACGCTGAATAAAGATAAAATCGCTACCGTCTTTTGCCCATAGTCCGTTTTGCGTCGATAGCAACGAACCGCCATACATCTGTTGGGCACGATAGTTGCGTGCAGCCTGATCGCCCTGTGGCGCAACCCACTCACCAATGGCCATCGTAAGGATCACCAACGGAATCGCGGTTTTCATCACCGAAGAGGCAATCTGCATACGGGTATAACCAGCCGCCTGCATCACCACCAACTCACTGCGCTGAGCCAGCATACCGAGGCCTAATAGCGCACCCAGCAAGGCAGCCATTGGGAAGAAGACTTCAATATCCTTTGGCACGCTGAGCAAGGTGAAAAGACCCGCGCCTGCCGCGGAGTAATCGCCCTGCCCCACTTTACGTAGCTGATCAACGAACTTGATAATCCCAGACAGCGACACCAGCATAAACAGCGTTGCCATGATGGTGCTGAAAATCGTGCGCCCAATGTAACGGTCTAATACTCCAAGCATCAGGCGACTCCTTTACCGGTGATTCGCGCACGGATCCGGCGCATCGGCAGCGTATCCCAAATATTCAACGCAACTGCGAGCAACAGATAGAATCCGTTCACCGCCCAAACCCAGATAAACGGATCAATTTTGCCCTTCGCCGCATTAGAACGTATCGAGCTTTGCAGCAGGAAGAAGATTAGATAGAGCAACATGGCTGGCAGCATACTCAGCACACGCCCTTGGCGTGGGTTAACCACGCTCAAAGGAACCACCATCAGCGCCATCACGAAGACAGAGAACACCAGCGTAATACGCCAGTTCAGCTCCGCACGGAAGTCGTTTTCTTTGGATTCCCACAGCGCTGTCATCGGCGCCTGATCGGCATTGCTTGGATTAAGCACCACCGCCTGATGGCCGATAACGGCTTCGTAATTCACAAAGTCGGTGATACGGAAATCACGCAGCATCGCGGTACCTTCATAGCGCGTACCGGTATCCAATACCACCTGCTGAGAACCGTCTGGTCGCCCTTCCATATGGCCAGTATCCGCCACAACTACCGATGGGCGTTGGGTGCCGTTAGGACGGAGCTGAGCTAAAAAGATATTTTCAAACTTTTTGCCCTTCACGTCGCCCACAAACAGCACGTAGTTGCCATCTTTCGACGGCTGGAATTGTCCTTCTACCATCGAAGCTAAACCAGGGTTTGCCTTGGCTTCGGCCATCACTTCATCAGAGTGGAACGACGACCACGGACTCACCCAAAACGCGTTGACCAATGCAAACGCGCCGGTAATGAAGGCAAGGATCATCGCGGTTTTTATCAGTACGCCTTTGCCTAAGCCGCAGGCGTGCATAACCACGATTTCACTTTCGGTATACAGTTTACCCAGCGTCATCAATAGCCCAAGGAACAGGCTAAGAGGCAGAATAAGCTGAGCCATCTCGGGCACACCCAGCCCAAGGAGAGATAACACTAAGTTTGTCGGAATTTCGCCGTCAACCGCCGCTCCGAGTATCCGCACCATCTTTTGACAAAAAAAGATCAGCAGCAGGATAAATAGAATAGCAATCTGACTCTTAAACGTTTCCCGTACCAGATATCTAATGATGATCACGCTTATTACGCCTGTGAAAACTTGTCTTTTTGCAGGAAAATAGATAATTTCTACGCTAACCCGCCATTTTTATGATGATTATGGCGGCGGTTACAATCAGAATAGCATTACAGCATGTGTCTCAAGTGTAACCTATAGGAACACACTTATAACTGACACATCGTAGAAGGCTAATCACCCACTACGTATGATGCATACCCAAACTTGTTGTCGTTGCAGCAAACAACGAACACCGCAGCAACATCGCGATAAGCAGGGTAAACTGATTGTACAGTAAAACAATTGTACCGTAATCGTTAGCAACGAAAACGAGAAAATAACTACCGATTATATAACGTCCCTCTGCACAGCCCATAAAAAGCCTTGCAGAATGAGAGAAAATCGCGCGATTTCCTATGAAAAAGTGGATAAAAGCCACCATCATCAGAGAAAACCGTGAATGAGTGTTCCAGTCAGTTCAACGGCAAAGGGCCGAGATAATAGTGACTTGAGCAATGTTTCTGGCTTCAAGAAACGAGTATAGCTTAGTCATCGCCCCGCGCCGCTGCCTTTAAGATTCAGGAGAGTGCATGGAGTTCAGTGTAAAAAGCGGTAGCCCGGAAAAACAGCGTAGCGCCTGTATCGTCGTCGGTGTTTTCGAACCGCGCCGACTGTCCCCAATCGCCGAACAGCTCGATAAAATCAGCGATGGCTATATCAGTGCCCTACTGCGCCGTGGCGAACTGGAAGGTAAAGTGGGTCAGACACTCTTGCTGCACCACGTACCTAACGTACTCTCAGAACGCATTTTGCTGATTGGCTGTGGCAAAGAGCGAGAGTTGGACGAACGTCAGTATAAACAAGTCATTCAAAAAACGATTAATACCCTGAATGACACCGGTTCTATGGAAGCGGTTTGCTTCCTGACTGAGCTGCACGTCAAAGGCCGTAATACCTATTGGAAAGTGCGTCAGGCGGTCGAAACAGCAAAAGAAACGCTTTATACCTTCGATCAGCTGAAAAGTAATAAAGCAGAACCACGCCGCCCACTGCGTAAAATGGTGTTCAACGTTCCAACGCGTCGTGAACTCACCAGCGGCGAGCGCGCTATCCAGCACGGCTTAGCCATTGCTGCCGGTATTAAAGCTGCAAAAGATCTTGGCAATATGCCGCCAAACATCTGCAACGCAGGCTATTTGGCTTCACAGGCTCGTCAGCTTGCCGATAGCTTCAGCCCGAACGTTAGCACCCGCGTTATCGGTGAACAGCAGATGAAAGAGCTGGGCATGAATGCCTATCTCGCCGTGGGCCAAGGTTCACAAAATGAATCGTTGATGTCCGTGATTGAGTATAAGGGCAGCAAAAATCCAGATGCTAAACCTATCGTATTGGTTGGTAAGGGTTTAACCTTTGACTCTGGCGGTATTTCAATCAAGCCTGCTGACAGCATGGACGAGATGAAATACGACATGTGCGGTGCCGCTTCTGTATACGGCGTGATGCGCATGGCTGCTGAGCTTCAGCTTCCGCTGAATATCGTGGGCGTACTGGCTGGCTGTGAAAACATGCCGGGCGGTCGCGCTTATCGTCCTGGGGATGTTTTGACCACCATGAACGGCCAAACCGTTGAAGTGCTCAATACCGATGCCGAAGGACGTTTAGTTCTGTGTGACGTGTTAACCTACGTTGAGCGTTTCGAACCTGACGTGGTTATCGATGTGGCTACGTTAACGGGTGCCTGCGTTATCGCGCTGGGTCATCATTTGACGGGCTTAATGGCAAACCATAACCCATTAGCTTCAGAGCTTATCAGCGCATCAGAACAGGCCGGTGACCGCGCATGGCGTCTGCCGATGATGGATGAATTCCAAGATCAGCTAGATTCCAATTTTGCCGATATGGCCAACATCGGTGGTCGTCCTGGCGGCGCGATTACCGCAGCGTGCTTCCTGTCTCGATTCACCCGCAAATATAGCTGGGCGCATCTGGATATCGCAGGCACCGCATGGCGTTCAGGGAAAGCAAAAGGTGCAACGGGTCGTCCTGTTGCCATGCTTTCTCAGTTCTTGCTCAATCGCGCAGGCCTAAACGGCGACGATTAACAAAATTGAGTTAAAATAAAGAGAACCCCCACCCCAGCCCTCGGTTTGAGAGGTGACTGGGAGGGGGTCTTTCGTTATTGTATTTCATTACTTCATAAGTGCTGCACAAGCGTAAGGCTATATCACATCATGAAACAGGCAACCTTCTATCTCATGGAGCATCATCAACCCGATGGTGAACTGGATGCCGTTGAGGCTTTGGCCTGTGATCTCGCCGCCCAACACTGGCGCTCCGGTAAACGAATTTTATTGGCTTGCCAAAGTCAGGAACAGGCTCAAAAGTTAGATGAAGCCCTTTGGGCCCGCGACCCGCACCAGTTTGTGCCGCATAATCTGGCCGGTGAAGGCCCGCATTATGGTGCTCCTGTCGAACTTTCATGGCCGGGAAAACGGGGCAATTCGCCGCGTGAACTGATGATCTGCTTGCAGACCGAGTTCGCAGATTTTGCTACTGCTTTCCATGAAGTGATAGACTTCGTTCCTTATGAAGACGCTTTAAAACAGTTGGCGCGTGAGCGCTATAAAATCTACCGCAGCGTCGGCTTTCAATTGACCACGGCTACGCCGCCAACTCACTGATCGATAAAATCAAAGAACAGACGAACCATGGAAAAGACATATAACCCGCAAGACATTGAGCAGCCGCTCTACGAGCACTGGGAACAGCAGGGCTACTTCAAGCCGAATGGCGACACCAGTAAAGAAAGCTTCTGTATTATGATCCCGCCGCCGAACGTCACCGGCAGCCTGCATATGGGTCATGCTTTCCAGCAGACCATCATGGATACCATGATCCGTTACCAGCGCATGCAGGGCAAAAATACCCTGTGGCAGGTTGGTACCGACCACGCCGGTATCGCCACTCAGATGGTCGTCGAGCGCAAAATTGCAGCCGAAGAAGGCAAAACTCGTCACGACTATGGCCGTGATGCCTTCATCGACAAAATCTGGCAGTGGAAAGAAGAATCTGGCGGCACCATTACTCGTCAGATGCGCCGTCTGGGCAACTCCGTCGACTGGGAGCGCGAGCGCTTCACCATGGACGATGGCCTGTCTAATGCGGTGAAAGAAGTTTTCGTTCGTCTGTATAAAGAAGACCTGATTTATCGCGGTAAGCGTCTGGTTAACTGGGATCCAAAACTGCGCACGGCAATCTCCGATCTGGAAGTAGAAAACCGTGAAACCAAAGGCTCCATGTGGCACCTGCGTTATCCGCTGGCCGATGGCGCTAAAACCGCCGACGGTAAAGATTATCTGGTGGTGGCTACTACGCGCCCTGAAACCCTGTTGGGCGATACCGGTGTTGCCGTTAACCCAGAAGATCCGCGCTACAAAGATTTGATCGGTAAATTCGTGGTTCTGCCACTGGTTGGCCGTCGCATTCCTATCGTCGGTGATGAACACGCCGATATGGAAAAAGGCACCGGCTGCGTGAAAATCACCCCTGCGCACGACTTCAATGACTATGAAGTTGGCCGCCGCCACGCACTGCCAATGATCAACATTCTGACCTTCGACGGCGACATTCGTGACGAAGCAGAAGTCTTGGATACCAACGGCGAAGAAACCGACGTTTACAGCAACGAAATCCCAGAACAGTTCCGTGGCATGGAGCGTTTTGCCGCTCGCCGTGCCGTGGTAAAAGCCTGTGACGAAGCGGGCCTGCTGGTTGAAATCAAACCTCACGATCTTACCGTTCCCTACGGCGACCGTGGCGGCGTGGTTATCGAACCAATGCTGACCGACCAATGGTACGTTCGCACTGCGCCACTGGCGAAAGTGGCGATTGAAGCCGTTGAACAAGGTGAAATCCAGTTCGTTCCTAAACAGTACGAAAACATGTACTACTCTTGGATGCGCGACATTCAAGACTGGTGTATTTCTCGTCAGCTGTGGTGGGGTCATCGCATTCCCGCTTGGTACGACAACGAAGGCAACGTATTCGTTGGTCGTGACGAAGAGGAAGTACGCCGTGAAAATAACTTGGGCGCAGACGTTGAACTGAAACAGGACGACGACGTTCTGGATACGTGGTTCTCTTCTGGTCTGTGGACTTTCTCAACGCTGGGCTGGCCTGAACAGACCGAAGCGCTGAAAACGTTCCACCCAACGAACGTGTTAACCAGCGGTTTCGACATCATCTTCTTCTGGATCGCGCGCATGATCATGCTGACCATGCATTTCGTGAAAGATGAAAATGGCAAACCACAGGTTCCGTTCAAAACCGTCTATGTGACCGGTCTTATCCGTGACGACGAAGGGCAGAAAATGTCTAAGTCTAAGGGTAACGTCATCGATCCACTGGATATGATCGACGGTATTTCTCTGCCAGAACTGTTAGAGAAGCGTACCGGCAATATGATGCAGCCACAGTTGGCTGAAAAAATTGCTAAACGTACCGAAAAACAGTTCCCAGAAGGCATCGAGCCACACGGTACTGATGCCCTGCGCTTCACCTTGGCAGCGCTGGCCTCTACCGGTCGTGATATCAACTGGGATATGAAGCGTTTGGAAGGTTACCGTAACTTCTGTAACAAACTGTGGAACGCAAGTCGCTTCGTACTGATGAACACGGAAGATCAGGATTGCGGTGTGAACGGCGGCGACATGGTTCTGTCCTTGGCAGACCGTTGGATCTTGTCCGAATTCAACCAGACGGTAAAAGCTTACCGCGAAGCACTGGATAACTTCCGCTTCGATCTGGCTGCCAATATTCTGTATGAGTTCACGTGGAACCAGTTCTGTGACTGGTATCTGGAACTGGCTAAACCGGTCATGAACGGTGGTTCTGAAGCTGAACTGCGCGGCACCCGTAATACGCTGGTCTCCGTGCTCGAAGCCCTGCTGCGCTTGGCGCATCCGGTGATCCCATACATCACCGAAACCATTTGGCAGCGTGTGAAAGGCCTGAAAGGGATTACTGCGGACACCATCATGTTGCAGCCATTCCCAGAATACGACGCATCTCAGGTTGATGAAAAAGCGCTGGCCGATCTGGAATGGATCAAGCAAACCATTATCGCCGTGCGTAACATTCGCGCCGAGATGAATATTGCTCCAAGCAAGCCACTGGAACTGCTGCTGCGTGAATGCAGCGCGGATGCTCAGCGTCGCGTACAGGAAAACCTAAGCTTCATTCAGGCTCTGGCGCGTCTGGAAAGCATCACAGTGCTGGCGGCGGGCGATAAAGGCCCAGTTTCTGTCACCAAGTTGGTTGACGGTGCAGAATTGCTGATCCCAATGGCTGGCCTTATCGACAAAGACGCCGAGCTCGATCGCTTAGCGAAAGAAGTGGCTAAGATTGAAGCTGAAATTGGCCGCATCGAAGCGAAACTGTCTAACGAAGGTTTCGTGGCTCGCGCACCTGAGGCCGTTGTTGCCAAAGAGCGTGAGAAGATGAACGGTTACGCCGATGCCAAAGCGAAGCTCATCGAACAGCAAGCGGTAATTGCAGCGCTGTAACTAGCGCGGTAAGCAAAACGCCTATCAGCGGGGAACATTTTGTTCCCCGCTTTTTTTTACCTCGCACGCAGAACGCTTGCATCCTCACTATCAGCGGTGGTATTAAGGAATTTCGTGCGCCATCACGCGGAGCAAACGCCCCGTGACAACAGCCTAAAATAGCGATGTGCGTCGGAACGTTTACACAACGGAACAACCGGGTAATGACTATGACAACAGAAACGCCTTTACGCCTTCAGGTGCGCCGAATCACGGCAAACGACAACGCCGCCATTGCGCAGGTTATTCGTGAAGTTTCAGCTGAATGCGGCCTCACCGCCGACAAAGGCTATACCGTATCTGATCCAAACCTCGATCATCTCTTCGACGTTTATAGCCAGCCACGCTGCGCTTATTGGGTGGTTGAGCTTGATGGGCAAGTGGTTGGCGGCGGCGGCGTTGCCCCGCTTGAAGGCGCAGACGTCAGCCTGTGTGAGCTACAAAAGATGTATTTTCTACCCGTGCTGCGCGGAAAAGGTTTAGCCAAACAATTGGCTATCCAAGCGATGGATTTTGCCCGTGAGAACGACTTTAGCCAATGCTATCTAGAAACCACGGCCTCTCTCACCGCGGCCATAGCGCTCTATGAGAAGCTCGGATTTAGCCATATTACTGAAGCACTCGGCAGCACACGCCATGTGGACTGCGAAGTCAGGATGCTGAGAGAGCTGTAAGCGCTACTTTTTGGCAGGTCGATATATTCGGCCTGCTTCAAGTGATTCGCCATCTTGCCGGTTCTTCCAGCGATAGGACGCTAATATAGCCACCAATAAACCGCTTTCGGCAATCAGCATACTTATTCCCTGCGGGCTGCACCACGTACCTATAATAACCGCAGCATTCAGTATGATTGAAATCCACGCAATCCACGGGAAGAACGGCGATTTGTATTTTATGCTTTCCGCAGAATAACGCCCCGCTTTTACCTGCACACGAAACTGATATTGGCACCATGCAATAACCATCCATGCCAAACAGCCTACCTGCCCAGTACTTGAAATAAGATATAAATAGAGTGTTTGAGCAGAGATATATTTGGTTAGCAATGAAACTAGCGCAATCGCAGCGGTAAATAAAATACCGCGAGCCGGAACACCTTGCGTATTCACTCTTGCGAACATCTTTGGCGCAAAGCCATCCTTTGCCATTGACCACAACATGCGTGAACTGGCATAGATAGCCGAATTGGCGGCAGAAAGCGCAGCCGAAAGAATAACAATAGTCATGAATGTGCCAGCATTAGGTAACCCCGCACGCTCAAATACCCAGACAAATGGACTTACGCCAAGTATCGGGTGATCGTAAGGATAAACCAAGGCCAAAATAGAAATAGCCAGAACATAGAAAAGAATAATACGAATGCCAATCCCTTTAATCACCTTGGGTAACACTGTCTGTGGCGATTCGGTTTCACCCGCCGCGTTCCCCACGAGTTCAACGCCTTGAAAAGAATACACCACGATGGTCATGCAGATAAAAATACTCCACTGCCCGTGAGGGAACCAACCATCGGCTGTTTTTAGCGTAGGCTGCCACGGCGTGCTGCTATACATTTGGAAAATTAAATAAAGGCCAACCAAAATAAATAGAATAATGGCAAAGACTTTAATTGCAGAAAACCAATATTCACACTCACCAAATATTTTTGCGGATAAAAGATTAACCGCCGTTAATAGTAATAAAATACCTAAACAAAAATAATAGACAGGGATATGCGGTATAAATTGATGGGCAATCAACCCCGCCGCGGTCAGATCGGCAGCAAGAGAAAAGACCCAGCTCAGCCAATAAAGCCAACCAATGGTATAGCTCCATATCGGATGGGGGAGAAACTTCAAAGCATAGTGTTGAAATGAGCCAGAATGTGGAAATGCGCAAGAAAGCTCGCCTAAACACATCATCGTCATCATCATGATCCCACCCGCGATAAGATACGCCAGCAGCGTTCCTAGTGGGCCAACAGAATGTAATGGCTCGGCGATACCTATAAACAGCCCTGTTCCAATGGTGCCTCCTAAAGACATCATCAGTAAATGACGCTTTTTAAGCGTGCGCCGTAGTTTCGTTCCCTCTTGCGAGTCAGGCACTTCCTGTATACAACCCATAGGTTTCCCCTACCGGTAGGGGAAACCTACCGGCATCAGGTTAAGTATCAATATTTGAAATGTCTTTGTACGCCACGTGTCTGGCAGGCCATCAGTAAACCGGTGTAATCCAGTTCAAAACTAATAGTATCCCCGACTTTAAGCGGCTGTTGGCTGTCTTCAATATCAACCAGCGTATGATCGCTCGTTTGGCCTAACACCTTGATGGTTTCATCTTGAGGCACACAGTTTTCCGCCGGTACATCTTGGCGACCAAATGCCAACAATGCGCGCTTACGGGTGCCGTGATCGGTAAATGACTTCGGCTGTAGAAAAGCATCCACCCCTAACTCGCCCACCGGAACCGTTGGTTTACTATTCAGCTCAATAATTTCTGCGTGCAGCAAATACATGTCTGAACAGGCTTTACCGACATCTTTTTGCGAATGGTGGAAAGCGTCCAAATATTTCATATCGACATATTCAATGCCAAACTCGTGTAATCCGCCAATCCGCAGGTGATTTAATCCTACCGGCCAAATACCTTTATCTAATAGGTGATAACTGGTGCAGTTCCCAGCCGAGAGATGCTTAATTTTCGTGCCGGTATCGGCTTCAATACGCGCGGCAATGGCAAGAAAATCCTCCCCGTTTTTTACCGTTGGCAGCACTGTGCCATAGCAGTTGAAATTAGTCCCTAGCCCGTATAATGCCAATCCAGACAGCTCTTCAATCAGCTTTACGGTTGATAAAATTTGCTCATAATGCGCAAACCAAATTCCCTCCCGCAAATCGCCCATATCAATCATTAACAGGACTTGATGCGTTTTTCCCTGACGCTGAGCTTCATCTGACAGCGCCTGCATCACGGCAGGCTCACTGTTCAGGCTGATATCTGCGTAACGCACTACGTCTTCAATTTCACTCAGGCAAGGGCTGCGTAATAAGCAGGTCGTACAGCCCGTGGCGCGGATTTTTTTTAAGTTATAAGTACGTGATTCTGCAATCACGTTAATCCCGCCGTCTATCACGGCCTGAGCCGTTTCAATACAGCCATCAAAGACTTTATTCACCGCCATCACTTCTATGCCATGCGCGGCTAAAAGTTCTTTCTCGATGCGGGCATTGTCAGTCAGCTTTTTTAAATTAATTTCAAGCGTTGGCATATACATGTTACTTCACCTCACCAGCAAGCAATTTTGCATTTCTGCGTTGAGCACGGTGATAAATCACTTCTGCCACAACGACGGCTAATAGTGCCCCTCCGATAATTTTTCCGGCATATTGGAAATATCCCCCCATATCGATCTGCGAAGGTGGAATAAACAGCAGGCATACGGCAAAAGCGATTGAAATAAAGCCGAGAGCAGGCAATAGAATCGGTAAAATACGGCCGGGAATTCTGAAACTACGAGGCGTATCCGGTTGAGTAATGCGCAGACGATAAAATGCAGGGAACATCACCAGATAAGGAATAAAATAGGTGATAGTAGTTAGCGCGGTCAGCATCCAGTACGCAGCGGCAACGCTAGGTGACACAAAGGTTGAAAAGCATAAAACGGTAACAATTAGCGCCTGCATTGTTAGTGCAAAAGCAGGTGTTTGATATTTGGGATGCAGCTTGCCAATGCGTTCCCCAAGCAAATTATCTTCGCGCGAAGCTTCTTGCAGCATATAAATAGGGCCAACCAGCCAAGAGTTAATTTGCCCCAGCGCCCCGAAGAACATACAAATAGCCATCACTGGCAATAGCCAAGGCATATGCAAGGTATCAGCCGCCGAGCGCATCGCCTGCATAACGCCCGCTACGATATCAGTATTCCCCGCCGGTAAAAGCGTATTCAGCGCCCACGTTCCCACCATATAAATACCGACAATAACGCCAGCGGAAACCGCCATGGCTCGTGGGAAATCACGCTGAGGATTACGTGTACGGCCTGCAATCATTGGGGCAACTTCTAATCCAGCAAAGGCAAACATCATGCTAGATAAGAACACCACGGTATCCCAATGCCTTAAATCAGGGATCCAATTAGCCGCCGTGGCATAATCGGTTTGCATTTTGTGTCCGGTACATAGCCAAACAACGGCTAATAGAATCAAAATGGCAGAAGGAATAAAGACGCCGCACCATGCGCTTACGCTATTAATAATTTTAGTCCACTGCATGCCGCGAATATTAAGCAGCGTCAGCAGCCAAAATATCACCATCGAGCCCACGCCGATAAAGACCTTACTTTCGGCCAGACTGTCGCTAAACATATAACCCAGCGCAGTAAAACCGAATTGCAGCATCAGCGGGAAAAAAAGGACGCAAGAAAACAGGAAACAGACCACCACAATCCACGCGATACGTTTACCAAATGCTTCTTTAATCCAAACAAAAATACCGCCGTCTTTTGGCCACCCGGTAGAAAGCTCACCGCATACCATGGCTAATGGGAAAAACAGGCAGAAAGCCGCGATTACCCACAGCAGCATAGCCGATGCCCCATAGGGCGCCACGTTGGGTATTTGTCGTAAACTCAGAATCGCAATGACGTTCATAAAGACGATGTCTTTGATTCCAAGCAGACTTGAGTTGCTATTACTCATGATCATCTCCAGAGAGAAAATCAGAGGGCGACAACCGCCCTCTGTCGCAAAGGGCAAATTAGAAAATGTCGTACTTGACCATATCTTCGTAGGTATCTTCACGGCGGATCAGACGATCTTTACCCTGGTTGTCGATCATCACGACCGCAGTACGTGGGCGGTTGTTATAAACCGTCTGGCTCTCAATGGTGTAAGCACCCGCATCAAGGAACACCACAACATCGCCAATCTGAGTATCGTGTGGCAGTAAAAACTCTTCGCCTTTGACGCCCATATGGAAGTAATCGCCACCGTCACACAGCGGGCCTGCCAGCTTGATATATTGATCGTGTTGCTCGGTGATCCGAGAGGCGTTATAGACATAGAAGAACCAATCGAAATGCTGGCTATCAGACAATACGCTGTAGCCTGCATCGACAAACTTCCATTCAACGTGGCATTCAACGTTACCGTCTAGGTCATAGTTGGTTTTACGTTTTTCACAGGAAACATCGGTTAACAGAACAGCGGCAGAACCCGTGACTTTGCGCCCTGGCTCAATACAAATCTCAACGTCGGTACGCCATTTATGCACTTCATGAATCACCGCATCAGCAAAGTCCTGAGCCGTGATCCCTGCATACATATTGTCTTTTAACGGATCGCCATTCTCTTCGTCGTATTTGTAAGGCACTGGAATACCGCCCCCCACGTTGATCAAATCAAATTTGATCCCCAAAACCTCTTCTAAACGACGCGATTCATCCACCAAAACCTTGGTCGCTTTAGCAAATGGCTCAGACTCTGGCACCTGATCGCCCACATGCATATGCAGACCACGCAGCTTCACATAAGGCATTTGTAAAATACGGCGGCAGGTTTCCTCAGCCTGTTCGAGATCCAGTCCTGATTTAGCATGAAACGCGGTCACAAGCTCAGCGTGCGTTGCGGAAGGAACGTTTGGCTCAACGCGCACACAAACGTTGGCGGTTTTTTTCAGGCGACGAGAAATTTCATCAATATGATCAAGTTCATATAGGCTATCGACGTTAATCAGATAGAGTTCATTATCAATCGCATATTCGAGATCTTCTGGTTTTTTCACCACGCCGTTAAATACGATTTGGCTCCCAGAAAAACCAATTTCCAAACACTTACGCACTTCATAAAGTGAGTTAGCTTCCGCACAAATGCCCGCATCTTTGATGGCTTTTAACACCCCCATCACCGAACAGGTTTTTGAGGCAAAGAACGTTTTGGTTTTGGCATGTGCGGAAAAAGCCTGCTCGATTTCTTTGATATTGCGCACAATCTCAGGCTCAGAAAACACATAAAACGGGGTACCGTATTTTTTTGCCAGTGCTTCGACATCTAAACCTTCAAAGCACAGTTTTCCATTGTTGCTGGTGAAACGACGATCGTGCTCAATCACATTTTGACGCAGTTGGTTGTAGTTCTTAACGATGTTATCTGACATAAAATCCTCTGCTTATCGATGGTTTAATGCGTGATATGTCCCTACAGATAACATTGTTACTGCAACCGTCATGCCATAATTATTTATCTTTAAAATCAATAAAATAAAAAAATCCCTACTAATAATTTCGGTCATATATTCTAAAAATTGCCTAAGTGACGAAAATCCGTCACCCAGTGAAAGGACCAAAAAATGCCTCCGCTCGACCCAGAATTGCAGTATGCCCTTGAGATGTTTTCGCGCTTTTTTGATCTTATTCATCAACCGTTAGCGATAATTAATCGTGATGGTGAATACGTTTATTACAACCAAGAAAGCGCAGATTTGGATGGCTATACCGTAGAGCAAGCACTCGGCCACCACATGCTAGACGTCTATCCCAAGATGAAAGAATCACAGAGCACCATGCTGCACTCGCTAAAACAAGGAGTGGAATACATCGGCCATTATCAGGTTTATTACAACGCTAAAGGGCAGGCGGTGGATTACCAGCACACCACTGCGCCGCTGTATGCACGCAACGGTGAGATGGTAGGCGTGATTGAAATTGGTAGAAATATGTCTAGCGTGCGCCGCCTACAAGAGCAGGTGGTGGAACTAAACCAGCTGCTTTATTCGAATCAAGCTGAAAACACCCACGATATCATTACGGAAAATCCCGCTATGCTGGCGCTGATAGACAAAGCTAAACGTCTAGCCGTCAACGATATTCCGGTTGTTATTGTGGGTGAAACAGGGACAGGCAAAGAGCTGTTTGCTCGCTTAATACATCGCTGTAGTAAACGCGTGAATAAGCCATTTATCGCCCTCAACTGCGGTGCGCTCCCCTCAACGCTGATAGAAAGTACCTTATTTGGCACCGTTAAAGGGGCATTCACCGGCGCTGAAAATAGCCAAGGCTACCTTGAGCTGGCAGACGGCGGCACGCTATTTCTTGATGAGCTCAATGCCATGCCCATCGAGATGCAAAGCAAATTGCTGCGTTTTCTACAGGATAAAAGCTTCTGGAAACTCGGCGGAAATCATGAACTGCACTCCAACGTGCGCATTGTGGCAGCAATGAACGAGTCGCCAACGCAGCTGATTAAACACAATAGAATGCGTGCCGATCTCTTCTATCGGCTCGGCGTCGGAATGCTGGCGCTGCCGCCGCTCTCCACTCGCCCAGAGGATATCCTGCTGCTAAGTCGTTATTTCATCGATAAATACCGCGATGATGTTGAGCATGATATTCAGGGGATCAGCGAGAATGCCTGCGGTATTCTGCTAAAACGCGCATGGCCGGGTAACGTGCGTATGCTAGAAAATACCATCGTGCGCAGCATGATTATGCAAGAACACGATGGGCCATTAGAAAACATTGCCTACGATGAAGAATGCCCAGAACTGTTCCCTGAAAATGCAGCTCCAATTACCGAAGAGCAGCCCATGTCCGCCAGAACATTTGAATGCGATGGCGACCTTGTCAGCCAAGTCGCATATTTTGAACAACAGCTCATCACAAAGGCGTTGAATCAGGCGAATAGCAATGTGGCAGAAGCGGCAAAAAGGCTGGGAATTTCACGAACGACCCTGCACTATAAAATTAAAAAATATGCCATCCGCTTAGGCGTATTAGCGACCCACGCATAGTTAATATATAAAAAAATCCGGTGCCATCGCTGGCACCGGATTCGCTATTCTCACTATGACGTTAACTATGCTAACTATGCTAACTATGCAATGTTAAAGATCAGCATCTATACCCTAAATAATTCAAGTTGCTTGAAGGCGGCAAACCCGTGAATCCCTAGGAGCTTACTTAAGTAAGTGACTAGGGTGAACGGGTGTAGCCAACGCGTAAGCAGCTTGAAGTATGACGGGTATAAGGATTAGTGGCGAACGCCATTGTCATCCTCATCAACGCCTTCTGCGTCATCATCTTCGTCGTCGTCACCGTCTTCACCGTTAGGATCTTCGAAGTAGGTGCCCCAGCCGTCGTAGTTCACGTTCATCTTCTCAGCGAGGTTCACCAGCTGTTCAACCTGAGTATCGATCACTTCCGCATTCAGGCCAACTTCGCTGATCACATCGCAGCACATCAGCAGCGTACCGTCTTCAACTTCCAGCTCTTCAGCATCAGTCACTTCGTAGCCGAGTTTAAAAGCTTCAACCGCCGCTTTTTCTAACAGCTCAAAGTTATCCGCCGAAAGGTGATGTTCAATGGTGTATAACGCGTCTGGATCGCTGCCGTCGTCCAGCAGTTCTTCAATGATCAGGCGGGTTTCTTCACGTTGTTCTTCTAATAGCTCAGGATTTGCCATGCCTTTGTCCTCAATCTGTATGCAATCACGCTACTTTCATTCTCCCACAGCCGCGCTCATGCCTCCATAAGAAACGTGAATATTTATCTCTCAGGGGTTGATTTTGAATTTTAATACACATAATGTGAATATTAATTCATGCAGCACAATAAAAACACAACTGGGGATGAGCACTATGAGTCAGCTATATCAGCATCATTTTCTTAGATTACTGGACTTCACGCCTGCAGATATCGCATATCTACTCACTTTAGCCGCTGAACTTAAGCAGGCTAAGAAAGCAGGTAATGAACCTCAAACGCTGAAAGGCAAAAATATCGCGCTCATCTTCGAAAAAGACTCCACCCGAACCCGCTGCTCTTTCGAAGTTGCCGCTTACGACCAAGGCGCTAATGTCACCTATTTAGGCTCAAACGGCAGCCAAATCGGCCACAAAGAATCCATCAAAGACAGCGCGCGCGTGCTGGGCAGAATGTACGACGCCATCCAGTATCGCGGCTGGGGGCAGGACGTGGTGGAAACCCTGGCACAGTATGCCGGTGTGCCGATTTGGAATGGATTAACCAATGAGTTTCATCCAACCCAAATTTTAGCCGACCTGCTCACTATTCAAGAACATATGCCAAATAAGCCGCTGTCACAGGTGAAACTGGCATACCTTGGCGATGCGCGTAATAACATGGGTAATTCATTACTGGAAGGCGCGGCGCTGATGGGGATGGAGCTGCGTCTCGTTGCGCCAAAAGCCTGCTGGCCGGAGGCCGAACTGGTGGCTCAATGTCAGGCAATAGCCGACAAAACCGGCGCGAAGCTGGTTTTAACCGAAGATCTGGCGGAAGGCGTGAAAGACGCCGATTTCCTTTACACCGACGTTTGGGTTTCCATGGGCGAACCAAAAGAGGTGTGGAAAGAACGTATTGCCCAACTGCTGCCTTATCAAATCAACATGAACGTCATCAAACTGACCGGCAACCCGCAGGTGAAATTCCTGCACTGTTTACCGGCTTTCCATGACGATCAAACCGCCGTGGGCAAACAGATGGCCGAGCAATATGGGCTGAATGGCGGTATGGAAGTCACCGACGAAGTATTTGAATCCGAGCACAGCATCGTGTTTGACGAAGCGGAAAATCGTCTGCACACCATTAAAGCCGTGATGGTAGCGACGTTAGGCAAACTGTAATAACTCAATAAATCAGCGCGCCTGATATTCACGGCGCGCTGATTTTGTTTTATAGAACAGCCGCAGTTTCTGGTGTAATACAGGTGCCTTTCTCCCGACGTAAAATCGCTTCGGCATCAGCTAATGCACCGATAAATGCCGTTCCGCCCGTTTGTTCAACAAACGCAATCACCGCCTCTGCCTTCGGCCCCATCGCGCCATCAGGAGCCGCAAACGGGCGCAATACCTCAGGGGTAACATGTCGTAATGCCCGCGCCTGTGGCGTTCCCCAATCCTGATAAACCGCATCCGCATCGGTCAAAATCATTAAATATTCCGCATGTAACTCTTCGGCTAACAACGCGGCTGATAAATCCTTATCAATAACAGCTTCAACACCGCAATATCCCTGTTGGCTTGCGACAACCGGCATTCCACCGCCGCCCGCACAAACCACAATATGATCGCTATCTAACAGGCACTTGATCGAGGCCAGCTCAACCACTTTTCTCGGCTTAGGCGAAGCCACCACGCGACGAAAATATTGGCCATCCGCTTTCATCGTCCAACCATAGCGGAGTTTAGGTTCATGCTGTTGGTCAGGCAGATAGACAGGGCCAATAAATTTACTCGGCTGCTGGAATGCAGGATCGTCTGCCTCAACTTCAATACGCGTCAGCAGGCTAACCACCTGAGGAATGTTCTCTTTCTGCCCTAACGACTGAGCAATCATATAGCCCAACATTCCTTGCGTTTCAGCCACTAAAATATCCAGCGGATACGCTGGGGTTTGCTGATCTAGCGCACCTTGCAGCGCTAGCAATCCCACCTGCGGGCCGTTGCCATGCACAATCACGACGCGATAATCGTTGGCTAGCCCAGCAACCACCTCAGCCACCTGAGCGATATTTTTGTACTGGTTTTGAGCCGAAAGAATTTCTCCACGCTGTAAAATAGCGTTTCCCCCGAGCGCTATGACGACGGTTGGTTTCATTTCATACCCCATAAAAAACGTTAATTTGTTGGGATAAAATTAAGTTTATTTAAAATATAAAATGTGATGGTGGCTACATTTAAAATACAGTCTATTATTTTTTTATAATTGGCATATCACAGAGCTGTTTAATTAAATAAAATTGAATAATAGATTTTTTAATTTTTTTTATTAATAGACCGTAGAATAAGAAAACTTCCCTTACAATAGATCAAGTGTGATTTATCTCACCAGAATCCCTCTACGATTATTATAGCTTACCGTCATAGCGATTTGGCACGAACCATTTTTATTATAGCTATGCCCAATAATTTCAATATTTTGGTCGTAAGCATTCTTGACCCCAGTACCTCTGATCTAAGTCAGTGATAGGGATGAGCAGGACGGCTAACGCGCCATAAGCAAGAGATGCTGGGTATTCAGGGGAGTATCTTATGTCACAATCGATAGAGCATGCGAGCGCACCGCAAAAAACAGGCATACCCGCTTGGTGGATAACCGTATTTTTATTTTGGCTCGGCTGGATATTTATGTATGCAGACCGTACGGTATTAAATCCGGTGATGGGTGAGTTGGAAAAAGAATTCGGATTAAATGGAACACAACTAGGAATATTAAATTCAGTGTTTTATTTCTCCTATGCATTGTTGCAAGTTCCGGCAGGGATCTTAGGAGATAAAATTGGCAAGAAAAAAGTATTAGTTCCTGGATTCTTATTATTCGGTATTTTTACCGCCGTCACAGGATGGGCGAAAAGTTGGACAACGCTACTATTTTCCCGTGTCATCACCGGCGCAGGCGAAGGAACTTATTACGGCCCTCAATATGGCTTATCTTCGGAACAAATTCCCAAAAAATATCGTTCTCTCGGTAGTGCCATCATTAACAGCGGTATGGCATTCGGCATTGCTCTCGGGCTGATGTCATCAAGCTGGTTAGTTTACGATCAGGGCCACAGCTGGAGAATGCCATTTTACGCCATGGCCGTGCCTAGCATCCTGACCGGCTTAGCGATCTGGTTCTTCGTTAAAGAAAAGAAACGCAGCGCGGTCACCGCCGATGGCGTTGCGGTTAAAAAAGGTAAATTCAGCGATTTATTAAAAAACCGCAATCTGCTGCTGGTCTATCTGATGGTGTTTTGCAGTCTGTTCGGATTCTTCGTCATTCTGACATGGCTACCGTATTACCTCCAAAGCGAGCGTGGGATCCCAGGCAGTGAAACCGGCTTTATCTCGTCCTTAGTGGCATGGATTTCGATCCCCGGCGCCCTGCTGTTCTCAACCATTTCTGACCGTTTGGGAAAACGTAAACCGCTCATTTTGATTCTGGTTCCTCTCGCGATTCTGAGCATGCTCTCAATTGTTTGGATGCCAACCATGGGCGGCGTTATTGCAGCGCTGTGTATTTATGGTCTGGTGGGCAAGCTTGCGCTTGATCCCGTTCTGGTGGCGTTGGTCGCCGACAGCGTGGACGAAAATAACTACAGCACCGCCTTTGGTTTATTCAACTTCATCGGCATGAGCTCCTCTATTTTAGCGCCGATCATCGCCGGTGCCGCTCGCGATATCACCGGCAGTTTGGCCTCCAGTTTCTATGTATCAGCAGCCCTCTTGGTCATTGGCCTGTGCGGCATGTTGTTCCTGAAAGAAAAGAAATAATCCGAGGGAATTAAAATGATTTATGCATCTGTAAAAAAAGGCAGTTTTCAGGATTCTGTAAGCCTGATGCTGATATCACGCAAGCTCAGTGAGTCACCGCAGGTGGATGAGGTCTCCGTCATGATGGGCACTCCAGCCAACAAATCACTTCTGGAGACCACCGGTTTTTGGCATGAAAGTTTTACCAGCGCTACGCCAAATGATATTTGCGTAGCCATCCGTACTCATGAAGAGATCCCAGATATTGCGCAGCTTATTGGCCGTCAGCTAGAAATCGAGCTGAGCGCTATCGCCCAAGGGCAAGCTTCTGGACAACATTTGCAAAAAGTTCGCCGCTGGGACAGCGCACAGCAAAAGCTTCCCGATGCTAATTTGCTGCTCATTTCCGTTGCCGGTGAATATGCCAACGATCTGGCGCGTCAGGGATTGGAAAACGGCAAAAACGTTATGCTGTTCTCCGACAACGTGCCCGTTGAACAAGAACTCGCGCTGAAACAAACCGCACGTGAAAAAGGGCTGCTGGTGATGGGGCCAGACTGCGGCACCGCCATGGTCGCCGGTGCGCCTTTAGCCTTCGCCAACGTACTCCCTAAAGGCTCTATCGGGGTGATTGGGGCCTCAGGCACGGGTATTCAAGAACTTACCTCGCAGATCGCGCTACTCGGCCACGGCGTCACCCATGCTCTGGGTCTCGGTGGCCGAGATCTTAGCGAGGCCATTGGCGGCATCAGCGCGTTAAGCGCCCTAGAAATTCTCGCCGGTGATGATCAAAGCAAAGTACTGGCCTTCGTGTCTAAACCTCCGGCCGAAAGCGTACGCAAGCGGGTGATAACTGCCATGCAAGCGGTGGCAAAACCGGTTGTCGCGCTCTTCCTAGGCACTAAACCCGAGCAAAAACATGAAGGTAATGTTTGGTTAGCCAGTTCATTAGCCGAAGCCGCTCACCTTGCTGTGATGCTCGCTAGCGTCGAAGAAATTGCCGCTGCCCAGCCGAGCGTCATCGGCAAGAAAATCCTAGGTCTCTATGCCGGTGGTACGCTGGCGGCTGAAGCCGCAATGTTATTGGCTGAGCAGATAAATGCCAAAACCGATAGCAAACACGATCGCGGCATCATGCTGCACGCTCAGGGGCATACCCTTATCGATCTGGGTGACGATGCGTATACCGTTGGCCGCCCACATCCAATGATTGACCCTACCAGCCGTTCACTTGAGATCCAAAAAATTGCCCACCAGCCAGACATTGGCGTGCTGCTAGTCGATGTGGTGTTGGGCTATGGCGCATGTGCCGATCCTGCCACCGCAGTGTTAGAAGCGGTCGATAAAGTCCGCACGGCACGGGGCGCCGAGAATCCACTGGTGGTCATCGCAACCGTAACCGGTACACAGCAAGATCCTCAGCCGCGCGCTGAGCAGATCGACACGCTGATTAACGGCGACATCGTCGTCATGAATACGCTGCAAGAAGCGGTGTTACTGGCTCATCATCTGATTGTTCGCGTGCCAGAAACCCCTCACTACCCCCGTAATCCACTGCTTGATGGCGTCAAAGTCATCAACGCTGGCCTGCGCAGTTTTGCTCAAGACTTGCAAAGCACCGGTTGTCCTGTCGTGCATTACCAATGGGCCCCTATCGCGGGCGGCAATGCTCATTTAGCCAGTTTGCTAAAACAATTAAATTAAGAGGTCTGCTATGTACTCATCTATTGCGCACGCCAATGAGGCGATCGTTGCACGCATTAAAGAAGCTCGCCCATTCTGGACCGGCGTTCATTTGGCTAAAGAGGTGATCCCTACTTTACGTAAAGGAAAAACCTTGCTGCATGCAGGCCCTCCAATTGAATGGCAGGACATGACGGGACCAATGCGTGGAGCATGCCTCGGCGCGTGCCTCTATGAAGGTTGGGCTCAGAATGAACAACAGGCGCATGCGCTGTTGGAAACGGGTGAGATCATCTTTATTCCTTGCCATCACGTTAACGCCGTTGGCCCTATGGGCGGGATCACTTCGGCCAATATGCCGGTACTTGAAGTTAAAAATCACGTCCACGGCAACAGCGCCTACTGCAATTTGAACGAAGGTATTGGCAAGGTCATGCGTTTCGGTGCCTACGGTGAAGACGTCCAGCGCCGCCTGTGCTGGATGCGTGACACCTTAGCACCGGTATTGCAGCAAGCACTCAGCGAAACTGAAAACGGCATCGATCTTAGCGCACTGATGGCTCAGGCCATCACCATGGGGGATGAATTCCACCAGCGTAATATTGCCGCGTCAGCGCTGCTGATGCGCACACTAGCACCTAAAATTGCGCTACAGAATGACGATAAAGCACGCTTGGGTGAAGTATTACAGTTCCTCAGCGTGACCGATCAGTTCTTCTTGAACCTCGCGATGGCCTATTGCAAAGCGGTAATGGATGCCGCCGCAGATATCAAAGCCGGTTCCATTGTGACAGCCATGACACGTAATGGCCGAGACTTCGGCATTCGCGTCAGCGGGCTGGGCGATCGCTGGTTTACGGCGCCGGTGAATACGCCGCAAGGGCTGTTCTTTACCGGCTTTAGCCAAGATGATGCGAATCCTGACATCGGCGATAGCGCCATTACGGAAACCTTCGGCATTGGCGGTGCGGCGATGATTGCGGCACCTGGCGTAACCCGATTTGTCGGTGCCGGTGGCATGGATGCAGCTCAAGAAACTTCGGAAGAAATGAGCGAAATCTATCTGCAACACAACCCGCTGCTGCAGATCCCATCATGGAATTTCCAAGGTGCCTGTTTAGGTCTGGATATCCGTCGCGTCGTCGAAACAGGGATCACGCCGCTCATCAATACCGGCATTGCTCATCGCGAAGCGGGTATTGGCCAAGTCGGCGCAGGCACCGTGCGAGCACCGCTGCCTTGCTTTGAGCAAGCGCTAGAAGCGCTGGCTGAAGCGATGAATATTCATGCATAAGGTCTATGCATAACACACCAAGCGCCTGCCTACTGGCTGTAATATTGTTCATTTAAGCCTGATTTTAGGGGGAGCACACCGATGGGGTCGTAGCGGCGTAAGCCGCCGGAGCGCCCCGCGGTGTGCTAGACCCGTGTATCTCGATCGCTTAAACAATCAGTATTATGCCTCACCGTAGGCGCTTTCTCTCCTTCAACCCTTAGGAGAACGGATAATGATTTGCTCTCCTTTAGCCGCCAGTGACTGCCTGCCGCCAATACACGGTGTCTGGGTATGCGAAAATCGATTTAATCACGCCATTAATCTGCGTAATGCATCCAATCAGTTATTAACCTTGCATCGCTATGGGCACGGGATTAGCCCGATGGGATGGCTCATACGCCGCGCTGACTTTGACCAGCTAAGCCATTATTTAGCCCCCGGTACTCGTTTGACGGCGATTAACGGTGGGCTATTTACCCCGCATATTCAGTTGCTCAAACCACGACGCACGCTGCATTTACGCATATCCGAGAAGCTTTCCATTGCGCCACAGCACTTTGAAAAATACCTTTCGCGCCATAGCGCTATCACCGGATTATGTGGGCCGCTTAATCAAGCTCCCCAATCGCCGTCACCTTACACCGCTATTTTCACCCAGCAGCTTTCTCGCTGGGCGCAGGGCTTCGCCCCAGACTGGCGTTCTATTATTGGTTTAGGCCCCGGTTTAACCCCCAGCGGCGATGACATGCTCGTTGGCATGATGGCCATTCTTCACGCCACGTCACAGACGGCGCTGCGCCCTTCACTGCTTCCCAGCGACAACCTGCTGATAGCTTTAACCACCAGCGTCAGTGCCAGCTATCTTTACTATGCACAACGCGGCTATTTCAGCACCACAATACACGCGCTTTTACGCCGACTTGCACGTGGCTCACAGGCTACGGAGAGCTCGCTTGAAAGCGTCCTGCATCATGGACATACTTCGGGGGCGGATACTTTATTGGGAATGGTTCTCACTCTGCGCTGGCAACATGCTTATCAACGGAGGGTTGAATACGATGTTTGATCAAGAGACGCTCCGCACGTTTATTCGAGTCGCTGAAACACGCAGCTTCTCTAAGGCGGCGGAATACCTACATAAAACGCCCGCGGCCATCAGCTATCGTATTAAAACGCTGGAAGAAAGCTTGGGAACACAGCTGTTCCTACGCACCACGCGCACCGTCAGCCTCACGCCCGCTGGCGTTCATTTGCTAGAACGCTGCCATCAGTGGCTAAGCTGGATCGATGCCATGCCCGATGAACTCAGTCAGGTCAACGACGGCGTGGAACGACAGGTCAATATTGTGGTCAATAACCTGCTTTATAACGCGGCATCGGCGGCAAAACTGCTGACATGGCTCAATCATCGTTTTCCTTTCACCCAGTTTCAACTTTCACGTCAGGTCTACATGGGGGTCTGGGATGCGATGCTTTATGATGATTTCCAACTTGCGATTGGCGTTACCGGCTCCGAATCACTTTCCAACTCGATACGCACTCTCCCCTTCGGCGAAGTGAGCTGGGTGTTTGTGCTTGCCCCCCATCATCCCTTAGCCGCCAGCACTACGCCCTTAACCAACACGCTATTACGCGGCTATCCAGCCATCAATATCGAAGACACCTCGCGGAACTTAACCAAACGCGTGGCTTGGCTTTTACCTGGGCAAAAAGAAATTAAAGTGCCAGATATGCAGACTAAGCTCGAGTGCCATCTTGACGGGCTCGGCGTGGGTTTTTTACCTAAGAATATTTGCCAGCCTTTTATCGATCGCGGCCAGTTACTCACGCGGGAAGTCGACAACAAACGCCAGCCATCACCTTTGTCGCTTGCATGGAGCAAAGACCGCAATGGCAAAGCGGTGCAGGAAATCGTTTCACTGTTTAAACATGGGGATGAGCGGATTCGTGGTTTTCTGACCAATATCGACAAATACACGCTGCGGTGAGGGTTTCTGCAAGACTTAGTCATCGCAGTCGCGCAGACTGCGATGAATCACCAATCTATTGACACTCAATCACTTCACTAAAATCTTCACGACCGCTTTTTTAACCGGTGCATTCTCACCCACGGTGCACATGGGCTTATGTAACTCACCGGGGTAGAACACCACGAAATCACCTGCGTTCATGATAAAGCTTTTCTCTTCTAAGCCCTGCTGCTCTAGAGGCAAAAAGGCAATGTCTTTACCCTCAAGCCATTCAGCGCGGCCTTGCGGTGCGGCTAGATTGCTAAAGACCATTTTTTCCTGCCCGGCTAAAACAATTTGGATATCCAAATATTTACCGTGCAATTCCTGACGGCGCTCTTCCGCTGGAGAGGTTGAATCGTTAAAAATCATCACGAACTGATTTTCGCCATCCACATCAAACTTGCCTAGCGCAGAATCCGCATTGAAATTCGCCATAACATGTTGAATCGCCTGCTTGAGCTGAGCAGGTAAATAAGGCAATAGTTCTAGATGATTAACATTTCCAGTGATCATACATTCCTCAACATTTCTCTTAAATTATTTTGAAACATCGTTTTAGTATAAAGAAACAGGAACATCTGAAACGAGGTGCCAACCACAATTTAGTGAGGATTGCCGCCAACAAAAATCCCCCAAATCAGGGGGATTCACGTCAGACAGTTATGCGTCTACAAGCCAATAAATACTTTCATATGGCCGCAGCGACTGAGGAACTGCGCTTTGCTGAGGATAGTTACTCATCAGCACACGCCCCTGTTTCGACAACTCGCCGCTTATCTCCAGCGTCTGCGTTTGCGCGCTCAGGTTTGCCAATACATATAGGCTTTTCCCCTGAGAGCTACGACGGTAGCACCATTGCGCCGGATGATTTGGCAGCAAATCCTCATAGTCGCCGTGGGTCAGCAACGGCAATTGCTTGCGCAGCTTAATCAACGACTGGTAGCAGTAATACACCGACGTTTCATCGGCTACCTCCGCCTGAGCGTTAATCTCGGTATAATTACCCGCGGGTTCTATCCACGGCGTTCCCTGCGTAAAGCCCGCATTTTGACTCGCATTCCACTGCATTGGGGTGCGGCTGTTATCGCGCGATTTAGTCGCCAGAATCGCTAACAGCTCTGCGCTGTCTCGCCCCTGTTCGCTGAGCTCTCGGAACATATTCAGGCTTTCAACATCGCGATACTGCTCGATATCGGTAAAGCCCGGATTAGTCATACCCAGCTCTTCGCCCTGATAGATATACGGCGTGCCTTGCATACCATGCAGCACCATTGCCAGCATTTTTGCCGACAGGCTCCGCCATTCACCCTCATCACCAAAACGCGACACAATGCGCGGCTGATCGTGGTTACACCAGAACAGCGCGTTCCACGCTCGGTTATGCATTCCCTGCTGCCAATAAGCAAAAATCCTCTTCAACTCAACGTAGTCTGGCTTCGCCAGCGTCCATTTTTCACCACCGGGATAATCCACCTTCAAATGATGAAAATTAAACGTCATCGAAAGCTCGCTGCCGTCTAGCGCCGCATAGCGCTGACAATGTTCAAGCTGCGTTGACGACATTTCACCAACGGTCATTAAGCCCCGAGGCTTAAAGACATCACGGCCAAACTCGCTGAGAAACTCATGAATACGCGGACCGTCTGTATAAAAACGACGCCCGTCCCCTTGCAGATCGTCTGGGAAATCCTGCTGCTTAGACACCAGATTGATCACGTCTAAACGCAAACCATCAACGCCTTTGTCCGCCCAGAAATGACACACGGCTTTCAGTGCTTCACGCACCGGCGGATGTTCCCAGTTGAGATCTGCCTGCTGGGGTGCGAACAAATGCAGATAATATTTCTCTGCGCTTTCAGACCATTGCCACGCGTTGCCACCAAACTTTGAGCGCCAGTTATTCGGCAACGCCTGCGCTTCGCCGTCACGCCAGATATAAAAATCATGCTTCTCGTCGCTAGGATCCTGCGCCGCAACAAACCATGGATGCTGAGTCGACGTATGGTTAAACACCATGTCCATCACGATACGCATTCCACGCTGATGAGCTTCATCAACCAAACGCTCAAAATCCGCCATCGTTCCGTAATCAGGATTGATAGCGCAGTAATCAGCAACGTCATAGCCATTATCAATTTGCGGCGACGGATAGACCGGCGTCAGCCACAGTGCGCTCACGCCAAGCTTTTGCAGATAATCCAGACGCTGAATAATCCCGTTGAGATCGCCTGTGCCGCTGCCGGTACTGTCTTGAAAACTTTTCGGGTAGATTTGATAAATCACACCGTTTTGCCACCACGGCACTGTTTCGCTCATCGTCATATTCCTATTTTCACTCTACGGCCACGAGACTCGCAGCCGTATTCATTCGTTATACCGGCAACTCGCCGCGTTTCTGTTTGCGCTTATAAATCAAGATAGTTAGGGCAAGAGGCACTACAATCGCAACCACCATCGCCACGGCATAAATTCCCCAGAATTTCGGTTGAATTGAAAGGATACCCGGCAATCCACCCACGCCGATGCCGTTAGCCATCACGCCAAACAAACCACAAATCAATCCGGCACAGGCACCGCCAATCATGGCGCACAGCATCGGGAAACGGTATTTAAGGTTGATACCGTACATCGCAGGCTCGGTAACGCCGAGGTAGGCAGAAATCGCCGCAGGCACCGAAATTTCACGTTCGTTAGCTTTCCGGCTAATGAAAATAATCGCCAACACGGCAGAGGCTTGAGCAATATTCGACAGCGCAATAATCGGCCATACTGGCGTTCCGCCCATGCTTTGCACCATCTGCATATCGATCGCTAGCGTTGTCTGATGCACGCCGGTAACCACCAACGGTGCATACAAAAAGCCAAACAGCGCCGCGCCAATCGGAGCAAAACTGCCAGTCATCACCGCTTTCACAGCCCATGCAACGCCGTCGCCAATCATGCGACCAAACGGGCCAATCAGGGTGTGCGCCAAGAACACCGCCAGAAGCAGTGACGTCACCGGCACGACGACCAGATACAGGTAATCGGGGATCAGGCGTTTTAAGCGAGTCTCAATCCAACCCAAGGCTAAACCCGCCATCACGGATGGAATCACCTGTGCTTGATAGCCAACTTTTTCAATCGTGAACCAGCCAAAATTCCATACTTCAGGCAACTGCTGGCCCAGCATGTACGAATTCATCAGCTGTGGAGAAACCAACGTAATCCCCAGCACGATACCGAGGATCGGCGTACCGCCCATCTTCTTCACCGTTGACCAGCAAATACCTACCGGCAGATAGAAGAATATCGCTTCGCCCAGTAGCCACAGGAAGTCATAAACCGTTTTCCACGCCGGATGTAATGCCGTCAACGGCTGTCCATCCACCAACGGAATATCGCCGATCACATTACGGAAACCGAGGATCAAACCACCGCTGATTAACGCAGGCAGCAACGGGAAGAAGATCTCGGCGAAATGCGAAATCGCAATTTCCCACCAGCTCATATTCTGACGAGCGGCTTTCTTGGCCTGCTCTTTGTTACTGGCATCGACGTGTGCCGTGCTAATCAACGCCTGATACCAATCGCCCACGTCCGTGCCAATGACAACCTGAAACTGCCCTGCATTGGTGAAGCAGCCCTTCACCATCGGTAATTCTTCAATCTTTTTAGGCGCAGCCAGCGCCGGATCGTTCAGTACAAACCGCAGTCGGGTAAGGCAATGACTGACGGTAGCAATATTTTCACGCCCGCCCACCAGTGCGATCAGCCGATCAACCTGATCTTGTTTTACCTTGCTCATATTGAGTACCTGTAGAGTCGTTCTAATTTCAGAGTAACGTGGATCGGCGCCATACTTTCGATCCATAAAAACTGAGTTGCATAAAGCGTAGTCACTATGACGGTTTTATGGAACGGGAACGTTCCCGAAACTAGGTATTGATCACAAGATTTGTGGTGGGGGATGAGGGAGGGGGAGGAGAATGGCAGCGGTCTAGACAGTGAAAGGTTTCGTACGCCTGTACTGTATATGTTGGATCAGTGGAGGGTTTCGTACGCCAGTCGCCTGTACTGTATATGTTAGATCGGTGGAGGGTTTCGTCCGCCAGTTAGCTTTTATATTCCCATGAAACCGCTGTCGTAGGCGTCCGAGAAGAGGTTGCCAGCGCGCAACCTCTTCACTCTCGCGCTTTTTACCGAGTCGTTTGGCCGACCGGTCTCGGAGCGTACATCCTGTACGCCCTCAACCTGCCACCAGCATCCCTGCTGGCGGCTCTAAAATGCATTCTTTCAACACGAAAACACAAAAGACAAAAGACAAAACCCTATCTGGTTTCTTGTTTAAGTTTAGGTAGTGGGAGCAGTGGAAACAGGATGTTTCCACTAGGGGAGGAGGCGCCAGGGATGGCGCATGCCGACCCGGCGCGGAGATGGCATCTCGGATAAAAGCGCGCGAGTTGAGAGCCCCCGCGCAACGGGGCTCTCATCGGACGCCTTCGATTGACGTTACATGTGCAAACCGTTATTGATAGGCGAACGAAATCTTTCACAGATCCAACATATACAGCACTAACGACTGACGGGTGAAACCTTACCCCAACGCCCGCGCCAGCAACGAAATCGGATGCTCACATTTCTTACTCGTCGACATCTCAATCTGCCACTTACAGGTTTCGCAATCCGTTACCACCAGATCCACCCCGCTCTCTTCGATCTGGCGGAATAACCCCGCGCCAATTCCCTGCGATGTCTCGTAGTTCTCTTTCTTGAAGCCATAAGTTCCCGCAATACCACAACATTGGGAATCCAGAACCGTCAGCTCTACGCCGGGGATCATTTGCAGCAGAGCCAGCGTATACGGCGTCCAGCCCATTTTTTCCATATGACACGGCGTGTGGTACGCGATCTTCATCGGCGTCGATTTCAGCTTTAACTCACGTCCACCGTCTAATAAGCGGTAGAGATAGCGCGTTGCCAGCTCAACGTGTTCACGCACCTGTGTGGTATCCACATCCAGCACGTGCGGATATTCATCACGGATGGTAAATGCGCAGGTTGAAGACGTGGCAACCACCGGAATGCCTTTGCCAATCACGGCGTCGGTCAAAGACTCTGCGTTAACGCGAGCCTGCTTTTTCGCCTGTTCGATAAACCCATTCGCAATCAACGGTACACCGCAGCATTTTTCACGCTTCAACAGCTGCACGCCGATACCCATGGCGTTAAACACGCTCACCAAGTCTTTGCCGAGCTGCGGATGGTTATAGTTAACGAAACAACCGTGGAAGAACGCGACCTGTTCGGCGAACTTGGCCTGTTCTGCGGCCTGTTTTTTGTACCAATGACGGAATGTCCCCAGCGAATATTTTGGCAACTCACGGCGATGGTCGATCTTCAGCGCTTTATCCAACAGCTTGCGCACTGGTTTCAGACCGGTAGTCATATTCACAATCGGCGCGAACGGCGTTGATAGCGTCCCCATCAGATCGGTATGGCTGAGGATAGCGTCACGCAGCGTTGGTTTATGCTGGCTATAATTCGCCTTAGCGCGTTGAATAATATCGCCAATTTTTACGTCTGATGGGCAAGCGACCTCACAGCGTTTGCAGTTGGTACAGTATTTCAACGCATCATCATAAAGCAGAGGATCTTTTAAACGCAGACGTTCACCGTCTGGCCCTGCCTGCTTTGGCCCCGGATAATTCGGATTAACCTTCGCAACAGGACAATAGGTGGTGCACACCGTGCATTTAATGCAGTTTTCAAAGCTGTTATCTGCGAGCAGGTTCATAGCGCGCCCTCCGCTTTTGCCAAAATTTGTTCCGCCGCATGCAGCGCCGTTAGCATTGAAACACCGGCACCACAGCCTTGCTGAATAGGATCGTATCCCCCCAGAACAGCACCAATGACGCGTAGATTACTCACGACTTTGCCACCTACTGTTGGGCGCAGTTGCTCATCGGTGCTCACACCAAACTGCAAATACGGCTGAGGCGAGAACATATTTTCAGTGCTCCAGTTAGCCCGCTCGTTTTCACTGATAACGTCTAAGCCAAACACAGGTTCAGTCACGCCGTTGAAATCAGCCTTAAGTCCATTACTGAAGAAACTACCGCTCGCCAGAACTACATTTTTCGCCCGCAAAGGAATGTCAGTGTGGTTACGCGTGTAAATTCTCGCTTCTTGGCCCTCTTCCAGATCGGCTCTTAACACCGCATCACCGGGCATGATCACGCCACCCAGCGCCTGAAAACGGCGGCGAAGCAGATGATGCAAACGCATTCCCAGCACCGATGGCGGCAGCGTTGGCAACAGTAATAACGGCACTCTGACTCGTGAGCGCAGATGTTCTAATGCGTCAGCTTGTTCCATGCCAACACAGGCAGGCATGATGATGGCATCCACCTGCTGGGCAAGACGGTTAAGTTCGTCAATCAACAGCTGTTGGTTATCAGGTAAATCCAACACGCGCGCAATATTCACCGCGCGGAATTCACTTGGGTTATTTCGTAAACGATCTAACGCGGGCAGCGTGAGCTCCGCGATTTTGGTTTCTATGCCCTGCTCGGCCAACGAATTCGCCACGAGATGCGGCTGGAAATCGAGGAATCCTTCAATACCGGCAACCAGCACGCGTTCCCACGGCAGCGGCTGATCCAGTGCGCTCACCGGCACTTCGTTTGGGCTCAGCCACGTTGCTCTGCGCGTTCCCAACGGCGTGACGCGTAAATGGTTTTGTTGACAGCTTCCCACTAATGCCAGCCCGCTGCGTTCCAGCAAACGTTCCGATTCCGCGGCATAACGCACCACGGCATCATGCCCCATTAAGCTATAAGGATGCTGTGGAGCCTGAGCCGACAAAGATTCCAACACGGCCAGCGGTTGCTCTACGGCGCTGCCGTCAGGCAGATGACATAACAGATCCAGCGAGCCAGAAGAAAAATGCAGCGCGCTTTGACCCGAACTCACAATGGCGCATTTTTGCCCAGCCTCAGCTAATCGAATACCGCACAATAGCCCAGCCAAGCCGCCGCCAATCATTACCGTGTCAAATTTCATTGTCATTCTCCTGAGCGCCCTGATTCTGCGCGGGTGCTTCCATGCCGCATAAACCTTGATAAACCCAAGCCGTAAATTCGCTTTCGCGCAGCGCGTCGCCCCATGCTATTGGGCGCACGCCTTTCCAACGTTCATTAAGGAAATGAGAGAGCTGATCGATAGATTGCTTCGGCGTGGTAACTTTAAAACGATTAAGCAGACCCGCAGCGCGGCAGGCGCAAAGCTCGCCCTGACAGGTGCCCATGCCCACACGGGTACGTCGGCGCAAATCCACCAGATTATTCACCGTCAGAGAATCAACCGCATAGCGCACTTCCCCGGCGGTAACGGCTTCACATTCACATACCAAACTGTTGCTAAGACGATCGCCCGCCAGCATACGATCGGCGCGATCGCCATGACGATAAACCGCCGACCCCCTGATCGTGGCAGGCAACGAGATCACCTTACGCAGCGTCTCTTCGGCGGAATGTTGAGATCCCGGCAGCGCCTCGGTCGCGGTGGTACACGCGGTTGTAATACCGAGTTTCTCACAGACTTTATCTGTCGCCCATTCCGCCATCAGGCGATAGGTCATCAGCTTGCCGCCGGTGATAGTAATAAAGCCTTCTAGGCCATCTCGAACCGCATGATCGAGCAGCACAATGCCGCGGCTCACATTACGCCCGCTTGGATCGTCGTCGCTGGCAACCAACGGGCGCACGCCCGCATAGGCGCGCAAGATTCGCGTTCTCGCCAATTTAGGCGAAAGCTTCTCGCCCTCGCGGATCAAGATATCGACTTCTTCCGGCGTCACGATCATGTTGTCGATCTGATCGTAATCGATGTGCGTTGAGGTGGTGCCGATCAGCGAAATGGTATCGCCCGGCACCAAAATATCGGCATCGGCGGGCTTGCGGCAACGGTTGATCACCATATTGTTGATGCGATGCCCAAGGATCAACAGCGCACCTTTGGCTGGGAACATGCGTACCCGTAAATCGGCATACTCAGCAATGTGCTGACCCCAAATCCCCGCAGCATTCACCACGATTTGTGCATGAATTTCATAGCTTTCACGCGATTTATGGTCGATAACGCGCACGCCGGTGATGCGATCGCCGTGGCGTAATAATCCGCTCACTTCGTGATAGGTCAGCACCTGTGCGCCATGCTCACGCGCATCCAACATATTGGCGGCGGTGAGACGGAATGGATCAACGGTGCCATCAGGCACGCGTACCGCGCCAATCAGAGCGGGGTTAGCCGCAGGCTCCAGACGTAGCGCCTCTTTAGGATCGATGGCCTGCGCATCAATACCCGCTTTTTGACAGGCCTCGATAAAGCCAGATTGAAAACCTAAATCATCTTCAGGAAGCGTGATAAACAGGCCATCTGAGCGTTCAACGCAGTGACGAGCAATGCGCTTAAGAATTTTGTTTTCTTCAATACATTCACGCGCGGATTCGCCGTCGGTTACCGCATAACGCGCACCGCTGTGCAAAAGGCCGTGATTGCGCCCCGTTGCGCCCGTCGCAATATCGTGGCGCTCCAATAAAATACAACGCAGGCCACGGCGTGCGCAGTCACGTGCAATCCCTGCACCGGTCGCACCGCCCCCGATGATGATGACATCAGTCTCTTGTGTCGCTGGGCTTTGTAGCATGTGTGGCTCCCGACCTTAATCACAACAATGAATGTACTGATAAATAGTTGTGCTTATTAAGACATAACCCACACAGAAATTGTTTGATAAGGAGCAAATACGCGCACAAAACGAAAGTGATTAGCGCGTATTTCACCATTTTTGTGATCATTATCACTAGATGTATGTGATTTTTGGTTTCAAAAAATTAACTAACCGCTCAAAATCAGCATCGCATTCATAAAACTGTAACAATTTGCGCGATCTCTCACAGTAACGAAATGCGCGTTTGAATACTCTACGCTCGAAAAAGAAAATGGAATGACCACCACTGAACGGAAAATAGCGTAAGACAACACCATTGCTGTTCTATTTTTTGTTGGCACACAGCAAACCTTAACCGGGCTCACTGGGGAATCGGTTCAGGATACATATAAAGAAGAGAAAGCCATCGGAGGCATATCTACATGTTAAGTATTTTTAAACCCGCAGCGCACGCGAAGCGCTTGCCTGACGCTCAGGTCGATCCGACCTATCGTCGTTTACGTTGGCAGATCTTCATGGGGATCTTCTTCGGCTACGCTGCCTACTATCTGGTGCGTAAAAACTTTACGCTAGCAATGCCGTACCTTATCGAACAAGGTTTCTCTCGTGGCGATCTGGGCTTTGCCCTTTCCGGGATTTCAATCGCGTACGGTTTCTCGAAATTCATTATGGGTTCGGTCTCTGACCGCTCGAACCCGCGCGTATTCTTGCCTGCCGGTCTGATTTTGGCCGCTGCCGTGATGCTCTTTATGGGCTTTGTGCCATGGGCAACCTCCAGCATTGCGGTCATGTTCGTTCTGCTGTTCCTGTGTGGTTGGTTCCAAGGGATGGGATGGCCTCCATGTGGACGTACCATGGTTCACTGGTGGTCACAGAAAGAGCGTGGCAGCATCGTTTCCGTGTGGAACTGTGCGCATAACGTCGGCGGCGGCTTGCCACCACTTCTGTTCCTGTTGGGGATGGCATGGTTTAACGACTGGCACGCGGCGCTGTATATGCCAGCCATCGCAGCCATTGTTGTTGCTCTGATCGCTTTCGGCCTGATGCGCGATACTCCGCAGTCTTGTGGTTTGCCACCGATTGAAGAGTATAAAAACGACTATCCGGATGATTATTCTGAGAAAGCCGAAGAAGAGCTGACCGCTAAGCAAATCTTCATGCAGTACGTGCTGCCTAACAAACTGCTGTGGTACATCGCTATCGCGAACGTGTTTGTTTATCTGCTGCGCTACGGCATTCTGGATTGGTCACCAACCTATCTGAAAGAAGTGAAACACTTCGCGCTGGATAAATCCTCTTGGGCTTACTTCCTGTATGAATATGCGGGTATTCCAGGCACCCTGCTGTGCGGCTGGATGTCGGATAAAGTGTTCCGCGGCAACCGTGGCGCCACCGGCGTGTTCTTCATGGTTCTGGTCACCATCGCCACCATCGTTTACTGGATGAACCCAGCCGGCAACCCTGGCGTCGATATGGCTTGTATGATTATCATCGGCTTCCTGATTTACGGCCCTGTTATGCTTATCGGCCTGCACGCACTAGAGCTGGCACCGAAAAAAGCAGCGGGTACCGCAGCGGGCTTTACCGGTCTGTTCGGTTACTTAGGTGGCTCGGTTGCAGCCAGCGCCATCGTGGGTTACACCGTTGACTTCTTCGGCTGGGACGGCGGCTTTATGGTGATGATTGGCGGTAGCATTCTCGCCGTTATCCTGCTGTTAGTCGTGATGATCAACGAGAAAAAACATCACGAAGAAATCGCGGCAAACCGCGGGAACTAATTTTTAAAAAGTTTCACTAGGCCGTGTCGTTGCTTCCTGCGTCACGGCCTTTTTTTTACCCAAATAGACCCAAAATAATTCGAGTTGCTTGAAAGCCGCAAGAGAAAGAATCCCGATGAACTTACTCTGGTAAGTGATTCGGGTGATTGAACGCAGCCAACGCATGAGCAGCTTGAAGTATGGCGGGTATAGACCTCTAAAAATAAGGAAAACCTCTATGACCCTACGACTCAATACCATCATGGCAGGATTGCTATTAAGCGGCACGCTGGCGATGAGCGCGCAGGCCGCCGATAAAGTGGTTATTGCGCACCGCGGCGCGAGCGGCTATCTGCCGGAACATTCCCTGCCTTCTAAGGCCATGGCTTATGCTCAAGGCGCAGATTTTCTCGAGCAGGATTTGGTGATGACTAAGGACGACAAATTAGTTGTCCTGCATGACCATTATCTGGATCGTGTGACCGATGTTGCCGACCGTTTCCCCGATCGCGCACGTAAAGATGGGCGCTACTACGCGATTGATTTCACCCTCGACGAAATCAAATCGCTGAAATTCACCGAAGGTTTTGACATTAAAGACGGCAAGCGCGTGCAAAGCTATCCGGGCCGTTTCCCAATGGGAAAATCTGATTTCCGCATTCACACCTTTGAAGAAGAGATCGAGTTTGTCCAAGGGCTTAACCACTCAACGGGCAAAAACATCGGGATTTACCCAGAGATAAAAGCGCCGTGGTTCCACCAGCAAGAAGGCAAAGACATCTCCACCAAAGTGCTACAGGTGCTGAAGCAATACGGCTACACCGGCAAGAACGACAATGTTTATCTGCAATGTTTCGATCCAAACGAGCTTAAGCGCATCAAAACCGAGTTAGAGCCTAAGATGGGCATGGATCTCAAACTGGTTCAGCTGATTGCTTATACCGACTGGAATGAAACCTATGAGAAAAAACCAGACGGCACGTGGGTGAACTACGACTACGACTGGATGTTTAAACCGGGTGCGATGAAGCAGATTGCGCAATATGCCGACGGCATTGGGCCGGATTACCACATGCTGGTGGGCAAAGATGCTACCCAAGCTAATCCAAAACTCACCGAGATGGTAACCGATGCTCACGCCGCGAAAATGGTAGTGCATCCCTATACCATTCGCGTTGACGCCTTGC
The DNA here is from genome assembly GCF_002355555.1 of Hafnia sp. CBA7124. Taxonomy (NCBI): domain Bacteria; kingdom Pseudomonadati; phylum Pseudomonadota; class Gammaproteobacteria; order Enterobacterales; family Hafniaceae; genus Hafnia; species Hafnia sp. CBA7124. Next base: position 4,011,542 of record NZ_AP017469.1, read on the forward strand.
CAAATTACGTCAGCAACGGTGACCAGCTTTACGATCTGATCTACAACAAAGCAGACGTTGACGGCGTATTCACTGACTTCCCAGACAAGGGCGTTCAGTTCCTTGAGAAACAGGGACAGCATAAATAATATTTACCCTTTCACAGGGGGCTTTCGCCCCCTGCATAAACATCGTTTTCCCTTCCTCCCTATCAATCCTGAAAATCTACACTAAGCTTGAAAGGCGATTAAAAAACCGTCTGATTAATTTTTTTAATCATCGAATTTCGACGGTTTCAAACACTGAACTCAGGATTAAAGCGGTTGCCTTCCGCCTACGTCCTTATATTCCATGCTGTACTACGTCGTAGATCCATCGTTTGAAGGATGAACTGCTGGCTTTGTCGTTAAGGCCGGTCACTCACAAATAAAACCGAGGATACAGATATGAATAAATACTTACTTGCTATTGCCGGTGCCTCTCTGCTCTCTTTCTCTGCATTTTCTAACGCGGCTGATGAAATCAAACATTCCGATATGGAAAAATACACCAAAATTGGTGACGTCAGCGCCGAAGTGCGCGACGGCACCATGGATGACATCGTGAAAAAGCTGGAGAAAAAAGCCGAAGAGAAAGACGCTGACGCTTATCGCATTACCTCAGTCGGAACAGAGGGCATGGGCGATATTGCCCGCGGCACCGCCGAAATTTACAAGAAGAAGTAAACTATTTGCACCACCGACCACTATTCCGTGGTCGGTTCTCACTTCCTTACCCTAACGTTTCTGCCATACTCATCCCAGTATCCTTTTTAAACTCATCGTTTTGTTAGTGGATAAGGACAGGGACTATGAAACTCATTGGCAGCTATACCAGCCCCTACGTGCGCAAAATTTTTGTTATGTTGTTGGAAAAAGGGCTGACATTTGAATTTGTTAACGACATTCCGTGGGAAAGCACCAGCCATGTTCCACAATATAACCCGCTAGGGAAAATTCCCGCGCTCGTCACCGCCGACGGTGAGATCTTTTATGACTCCCCTATCGTTGCCGAATACATCGATCTGTTAGACGCCGCGCCAAAATTCGTACCGGAAGATCGCCAACAGGCGCTGCGTGTACGTCAGCTAGAAGCGCTTTCTGACGGCATCTGTGACGCCGCGGTGCTACTGGTTCAGGAAATGATGCGCCCAGCCGACAAGCAGAATAGCGACTGGATTGTGCGCCAGCGTGGCAAAATCGATCGTGGCTTAGACGCTTTAGAACAACACGCGAAAGAAGGTAAGTGGCTCAACGGAGCACAGATGACGCTGGCTGATATCGCTACCGGATGCTGTCTTGGCTATCTCAATTTTCGTCGGGTCGCGCCGAACTGGAGTTTAGAGCGCCCTGAGCTGGTTAAACTGGCGGAGCGTTTGTTCCAACGGGAGAGCTTTACCCGCACAGAACCACCGGTAACCTGATACTCGCTGTATTCTTAGGCTCTCAGCCTTTATCATATTCACTATTACGATGATAAAGGCGTGAGATCACCATGTCCGTAGACAGCCAGACTCTTTATAGCCAGCTCCCCTCCGTCGATACGCTGTTACGCGACGAAACTTTCCAACCCTTGTTGGAAAATTATGGCGCACAGCTCGTCACCCAAACCTTACGCAGGCTGCAACAGCAGGCGCGAGACAGTATTCGCGTTCAGCAACAGCTTCCTGCATGGTGTGAAAACTGGGCTCTTGCAGTTGAACATCAGCTTTCGGTCAGCCAAAAAGACGCACTCCAGCAGGTTTTTAATCTGACGGGAACCGTATTACATACCAATCTTGGCCGCGCCCTGTTAGCAGAACAGGCTATCGACGCCAGCGTCATGGCAATGCGTCACTCCGTCACGCTGGAATACGATCTCGACGGCGCAGGCCGTGGCCATCGCGATCGCGCGATCGCCGACCGCCTGTGTGAATTAACCGGCGCGGAAGATGCCTGTATCGTTAACAACAATGCGGCTGCAGTGCTGCTAATGCTGGCCACGCTGGCAAGCCATAAACAGGTTATCGTTTCACGCGGCGAACTGGTTGAGATTGGCGGTGCGTTCCGTATCCCTGACGTCATGCTGCAGGCCGGATGCGAACTCACAGAAGTGGGCACCACCAACCGAACTCACCTCAAAGACTATCGTCAGGCCATCAACGAAAACACCGCGTTGCTGATGAAGGTACACACCAGCAATTATGCAATTCAAGGATTTACCTCCGCCGTAGATGAAGCCGAGCTGGTGGCGTTAGGTCGTGAAACGGGGATCCCCGTTATTACCGATTTGGGCAGTGGTTCGCTGATTGATATGACCACCTACGGTCTTCCCGCCGAGCCAATGCCGCAAAAGCTGATTGCCGACGGCGTAGATTTAGTCAGTTTTTCCGGCGATAAATTATTAGGCGGGCCGCAGGCCGGTATTATCGTGGGCAAACGTGAGCTGATTGAACAGCTGCAAAACCATCCGCTCAAGCGCGCGCTTCGCTGCGGTAAAATGACGCTGGCAGCGCTTGATGCCACGCTCCAGCTCTATCAACAGCCAGAGAAACTCGCTCAGGCTTTGCCGACGCTGCGACATATGACCCGCACCGAAGCTGAGATCCGCGCCTGCGCCGAGCGTCTATTGCCTCCATTACAGCACCGCTTCGCCAAGCAGTTTAACGTGAGCATCGCACCTTGCCAGTCGCAAATCGGCAGCGGATCGTTGCCGGTTGATCGCCTGCCAAGTATTGCCATCACCCTGATGCCGCACAGCGGAAAAGGCGGCGAACTCGAAGCGCTGTCTCAGCAATGCCGAGCGCTATCCCGCCCAGTGATTGGTCGCATCAGTGAAGGAAAACTGTGGCTCGATCTGCGCTGTTTAGAAGATGAAGACGGACTTTTATACGCGTTATTACAGGAGTTACGTTCATGATTATTGCTACCGCTGGGCACGTTGACCACGGTAAGACCACGCTGTTACAGGCGCTAACGGGCGTGGATGCTGACCGTTTACCGGAAGAAAAACGCCGCGGTATGACCATCGATCTCGGCTACGCCTATTTGCCATTAGACGATGGCAACGTGCTGGGTTTTATCGACGTTCCCGGCCATGAAAAATTCCTGGCCAATATGTTGGCCGGTATTGGCGGTATTCCTCACGCCCTGTTAGTCGTGGCCTGCGACGATGGCGTTATGGCGCAAACACGCGAACACCTAACGCTGCTGCGGTTAGCGGGCAAACCGGCATTAACCGTGGCGTTAACCAAAGCCGACCGCGCCGATAGCGCCCGTGTGGATGAAGTCCACCAGCAAGTCACCGACGTACTGCATGAAATGGGGTGGTCTGACGCGCCGATTTTTACCACGGCAGCCGCTCAGGGTGAGGGAATCGATGAGCTGCGTGCGCATCTTATTGCCTTAACCGAAACACCAGCCCATCTCGATCAACGCTTCCGTTTAGCCATCGACCGTGCTTTTAGCGTGAAAGGTGCGGGTTTAGTGGTTACCGGCACGGCGCTCGCAGGCCGCGTGGAAGTGGGTGAAAATCTGTGGCTAACCGGTTGTGATAGACCCGTGCGCGTACGCGGCATTCATGCCCAGAACCAGCCTTCTGAACATGCCCATGCGGGTCAGCGTATTGCGCTAAACCTCAGCGGCGACGTCAGCAAAGAGCAGATCAGCCGCGGTGATTGGCTGCTGGCACAGCGCCCTTCGGAAACAGCGAGTACGCGTATTTTAGTTGCGCTTGATCTCATTGCGCCCATACAGCACTGGCAACCGCTACATCTGCATCATGCTGCGAGCCACATTACGGGCCGTATTTCGTTATTGGATGAGCAGGCTCCGATGGAAGGCGTTCAGTTGGCTGAGCTGGTGCTCGATAGCCCGCTGTGGCTGGTCGAAAATGACACCCTGATCATGCGTGATATTTCAGCACGCAGCACGCTGGGTGCAGCCCGAGTATTGCAAACCACCTCTCCGCGCCGTGGTAAGCGTCTGCCTGCATTTTTAGATTGGCTCAAACAGCTCGCCCATGCGCAAAGTGATGCCGAGGTATTAGCCTTACGCCTGCCTAAAGGCACGCTTTCTATTCCTCAGTTCGCCTGGGAGCGCCAGCTCACGGCAGAACGCTGTAGCGAGCTTTTCCATGCCGATAATCTGCTGGTGGTCGGTGACTACGCATTATCACGCGAGATAGCGGAACGCTTCCAACAGCGTTTGTTAGACACGTTGGCGCTGTTCCACGAGCAGCATAACGATCAGATGGGCGTTGGTCGCGCGCGCCTGCGCCGTATGGCACTGCCCGTCGAACCCGAATCGCTGGTGTTTGCCCTCATTAATCATCTGCTGGCTAATCAGCAAATCGTCAACAGCCGCGGCTGGCTACATCTGCCACAGCATGGTTTAACCCTGAGCGACGCCCAGCAGGTGTTGTGGGAGCGTACACAACCGCTGATTCAGGATGCGCCATGGTGGGTGCGCGATCTCGCCAAGGAAGTGAACGCCGAAGAAAATGAAATGCGCCAATTACTGCGTCAGGCGGCATTGCTTGGCTACATCACCGCCGTGGTCAAAGATCGTTACTATCGCACCGAGCGTATGCATCAGTTTGCCGATTTGATCCGCGCCATGGATGCCACGCAGGGCAGCACTTCCGCCGCAGATTTTCGTGATCGTCTGGGCGTAGGCCGTAAATTGGCGATCCAAATTCTGGAGTTTTTTGATCGCAGCGGCTTCACTCGCCGTCGTGGAAACGATCATCTATTGCGAGATAGCGCGCTGTTCAAAGACGATTAACCATCTATCATGGCTTTTTGGTGCGCATTTGCGCACCAAACTGTGATCCCTTCCGAATAAATACGCCCTCCTTGTCCCTCATATATTCAGCCACGCTACGCTTATAGAGCAATATATATACGTTTCACTGTACCTGACACTATGGACTCAAGGAGACAGTAATGACGAATCACGCTCTTGATATTCTCACTCCCGGTAGTGGCAACTCCCCCCTCAAACTCAAATCACGTTATGAAAACTTTATCGGCGGAAAATGGGTGCCACCCGTTGAAGGAGAATATTTCTCTAACCTGACCCCTGTCACCGGACAAGCACTTTGCGAAGTGGCCAGCTCCAGTAAGAAAGACGTGGATTTAGCGCTCGATGCCGCCCACGCCGCCAAAGATGCCTGGGGAAAAACCTCAGTACAGCAACGCGCCAGCGTGCTGTTTAAGATTGCTGACCGCATGGAGCAAAACCTAGAATTGCTGGCTCACGCTGAAACGTGGGATAACGGAAAACCGATCCGTGAAACCCTGAACGCCGACGTTCCTCTTGCCATCGATCACTTCCGTTACTTTGCCTCCTGTATTCGCGCTCAAGAAGGAGGTATCAGCGAAATTGATAGCGAAACGGTGGCCTATCATTTTCATGAGCCGCTTGGCGTCGTAGGACAGATCATCCCGTGGAACTTCCCTCTGTTGATGGCCTGTTGGAAAATGGCACCTGCGCTGGCAGCAGGCAACTGCATCGTATTAAAACCCGCTAAGCTAACGCCGATGTCCGTGCTGATCATGATGGAGCTGATCGGCGATTTGTTGCCAGAAGGCGTGCTCAACGTGGTAAACGGTGCAGGTGGCGAAATTGGCGAATATCTAGCAACCTCACCGCGCATTGCTAAAGTGGCGTTTACCGGCTCCACGGAAGTGGGTCAGCAAATCATGGGCTATGCGGCGAAAAACGTGATCCCCGTTACGCTTGAACTGGGCGGAAAATCACCCAATATTTTCTTCGCCGACGTGATGGACAAAGAAGACTCCTTCTTTGATAAGGCGCTGGAAGGGTTTGCCATGTTCGCCTTTAACCAAGGCGAAGTCTGCACCTGCCCAAGCCGTGCACTAGTGCAGGAATCGATCTACGAACGCTTTATGGAACGCGCGATTAAACGTGTGGAATCCATTCGCTCAGGTAACCCACTCGATAGCAATACCCAGATGGGCGCTCAGGTTTCCGCAGGCCAAATGGATACCATTTTGAAATATATCGAAATTGGTAAAAAAGAGGGCGCTCGCGTCCTGACCGGCGGTGGCAAACGGCTTCTAGAGGGCGGACTAGGCAGTGGATATTATTTAGAACCCACCATTCTGTTTGGCAAAAACAGCATGCGCGTTTTCCAAGAAGAGATTTTTGGCCCAGTACTGGCCGTCACAACGTTCAAAAATCAGGCGGAAGCGCTTGAGCTGGCTAACGATACCGACTACGGTCTCGGCGCAGGCGTATGGACGCGTAATGGCACCGTCGCTTATCAGATGGGCCGAGGTATTCAGGCCGGTCGCGTGTGGACAAACTGCTACCACGCCTATCCGGCACATGCCGCATTCGGTGGCTATAAACAGTCTGGCATCGGGCGCGAAACCCACAAAATGATGTTAGAGCATTACCAGCAAACGAAATGCCTGCTGGTTAGCTATAGCGAAAAACCTCAAGGGTTCTTCTAATACGAAAAAGTATTAGGTCAATAAACCCTATTTCCCTCTCCCCTTCACCGGGGAGAGTTAAACTGGCGAACAACGCGTATAGACCCCAACTGTTCATCACCGGCGTTTCGCGCTACACTTTTTTTATTTGAATCAGTCCCTTTGCCGTGAAAAAACTATTCCACAGATTCATATCTTTGTTTAAACCGCACTGGTGTCTGGCCGTGTTGGTGGCCGCGTATGGCTATCTCTTCATGCGTCCGGTGATGCTGCGAGCGTTTGACTATGTGCCAAACGCCATCAGTTCGTTCAGCTCATGGAAAGAGACGCTTTCTGTTACTGGCCTACTTGAAATCCCGCAGTTTGTGCTTGGGTTTGGCTTAATACTGATGGCGTTCGGTTTGCTGCTGCGCGCACGCGTAGCCTGGGCATTCTCGTTATTGTTGTTATTCGTGACCGGCCTGCTCAGCTTTCTTTCACCTCAGGAAATGCTGAACCTGTTTCTGTACGCCGTGATATTGCTGATTTTACTGATCGCCTATTGGCGGCGCTTTGACCACGCCAGCTTAGCCGCCGGTGGTCTATTTGCGTTAGTCAGCTTTGCGTCTTTACTGCTGTATGCCGTTTTTGGTTCGCTCTATTTAGGTGGCGAATTTGTTCCGCCTATTTTAGATATGCCAACGGCGTTCTATTTCTCGGTCGTCAGTATGTCAACGGTAGGCTTTGGCGATATTGTTCCTCATACGGCAACCGCTCGGCTATTTACCGTCTCCGTTATCGTTATGGGGATTACCGTATTTGCGACGTCAATCAGTGCCATTATTGGGCCAGTGATTGGCGGTAATTTAAAACGATTGGTGAAAGGCAGGATTTCTCACGTGATGCGTAAAAACCACTTTATTATCGCGGGTGCCACTCCGCTCGCATTGAGCGTTTATCTCGGGCTTAAACAGCGTGGAGATGCACTCACCGTTATCGTACCGCCCAATGTGTCTCATGAATATCCACCGGATACGGACTTAATTATCGGCGATCCGTCTAATGCCCAAGTGCTGATCGAAGCCGGTGCGGCGAAGGCGAAATTCATTCTGGCGCTGCGTGACGATGACGCAGAAAATGCATTTATCGTGCTGGCGGCGAAAGAGGTCGCCAATGCCAATACCAAAACCATTTCGGTAGTTAATGCCAGCAAACACCTACAGAAAATTAAGCGTGTGCAGCCTGATATGGTGTTCTCACTTCAACTGCTCGGCAGTGAATTACTGGTGCGCACGCTGAGCGGTGAGCCCATCGACGATAAACTGATTACCGAGCTCTTCTTCGGTAATACGTCATCAGTGAAAGACGCTTAACCTCAATTTGTTACCGCGCTAAAAACAAAACAGGCCAGCTTTTGCTGGCCTGTATAGCATTGATAATCGAGATATTAGCGACGTACTGCGATCGCTTCGATTTCAATTTTCACGTCTTTAGGCAGACGTGCAACTTCAACGCATGAACGCGCTGGGAACGGCGCATTATGCTCAGTGAAGAACGCTTCGTAGGTCGCGTTAACGGTCGCAAAGTCGTTCAGATCTTTAACGAAAACGGTCGTTTTCACAATATCTGATACTTTCAGACCAGCAGCTTCAACGATAGCCTGCACGTTTTCCAGAGACTGGCGCGCCTGTGCGGAAACGTCTTCAGCAACCTGACCATTCTTCGGGTTCACAGGGATCTGACCAGAAGTGATGATCATGCTACCCAGATCAACGCCCTGAACATAAGGACCGATGGCGGCAGGTGCGTTCTCTGTACTGATGATGCGTGACATATCTGCTCCTATAGGATTTCGGATGTATGATGAACATTAAGAATAAATTCGTCACCATTATAGGGAAGCAGCCTACTAAAACCCACCCGCTGCCTCGCAAACCCGAGTTAAATCTGGAAATTTGTATTGAGCTTTAATCTAAATCCCCTGCATCACAGCATGATGTTCAAACTCTTTTTCACAGTACTTACACTTCAATAACACTTCATCTTGGCGCACGCGAACTTTGAAGCTGGAAGACACCGGTTCGCTGCGGCTGATGCAGTTGCTGTTTGGGCAGTCCAATACGTGGTCAATCTGCTCTGGCAGCGTTGGCGTGAGCTTAAGAACCACTTCGTAGTTATCGATGCGGTTTACCGTCGCTTTTGGCGCATAAATCGAGAGTTGGTTGACCTGCTCTTCGGTCAAAAAGATGTTCTCGATTTTAATCAGGTCTTTACGGCCCTGCGCATTCGAAGGCAGGTTTAAGCCGATAGTAATGCGTTGATCGGTCTCGGTGAGTTTGAACAACGTTAATAGTTTGAAGCCAACCTGCGCTGGAATATGGTCAATCACCGTGCCACGTTTAATCGCTTCTACCTGTAATTTATTATCGTGTGTCATCTTAGCGTCCTCGATTAAAAGTTCAGTTCAGCATTCAAAACCAGAGCCAACAAAGCCTGACGGGCAAAGATGCCGTTTCCTGCCTGCTGGAAATAATAGGCATACGGCGTTTTATCAACGTCGTTGGTGATTTCATCAATACGTGGCAGAGGATGCAGCACTTTCATGTTGTCACGCGCGCCTTCTAGGGACGCGGCGCGCAGCACAAACTGAGACTTCACGTTGACGTATTCAGACGGGTCCAAGCGCTCTTTCTGTACGCGGGTCATATACAGAATATCCAGCTCCGGCATCACTTCTTCGATACTGGTATGCAAGCTGTATTGAATGCCTTTTTCATCCAGCATCTTCAAGATATATGCGGGCATCGCCAAAGCCTCTGGCGCGATGAAATAGAAACGATTTCCTTCAAACTTCGCCAACGCCTGCGTCAATGAGTGTACGGTGCGGCCATATTTTAGGTCACCGACCATTGCGATATTGATGTTATTCAAACGTCCCTGCGTTTCCTGAATCGTAAACAGGTCGAGCAGCGTTTGGGTTGGATGTTGGTTCGAACCATCACCCGCGTTAACGACCGGAATCGAACCACAAAACTCAGTAGCCAGTCGCGCCGCGCCTTCCTGCGGGTGACGCATCACAATGGCGTCCACGTAGGTGCTGATAACCGAAATGGTATCTGCCAGCGTTTCGCCCTTCTTACCCAGCGACGTATTGCTGCTGTCGGAGAAACCGACGACCGAAGCGCCAAGGCGATGCATGGAGGTTTCGAAAGAGAGACGGGTACGCGTTGAGGCCTCGAAGAACAGGCTGGCAATCACTTTGTGTTTCAACAATTCTGGCTGCGGATTCGCCTTCAGGCTTGCAGCAGTGCGTAATACCAGCTCCAGTTCCTCACGATTCAGATCGTTTATGGAGATGATATCTTTGTTATACAACGGATTAGCCATTTCTTGTTCTCCTGTTTTTCGCGCCCGCTGGCCGGGGCTACTGGATGTTTAAAATGTAATCAACCCGATCGCTGGGCAAAAAAAAGCCCCTCATTGAGGGGCGATTAACGATCGTTTTAGCAACGGAAGAAAAAAACGGTGGCAGCCGCCTTGTTCAGGCAGGGCGTCTAGTCGACAAGCGACCCAAACAGCACTGATAGCCACAACGTTTTTCATGCAGTCTCCCGGCAAATTGTCGGGCATTATACTCACCCGCAGCGATGCTGCAAGCGCTAAATCACGATTTTTATGATCCTACGCAAACGATTTCTTTTCCTAAGCCCTATTCGTCGCACGGTTAGGATTTAATCAATTAGCGCATGCTGGTATTTTTCCAACATGGTCGATAGCCGTTTGACCGGGATCGTAACAGTGTACGGAGCCTGATAGTGTACCAAGCGTTCCTGATACTGATTCAGTTCGTCTAACAAGCGGAAAAAGTATCCTCTTCGCTTGCTGTCGCCACCTGCTGAAATCACCTTATTGGCGGTCGCACGTATCTGTTTATGGAAATCGGACAGCTCTTGGTTGACCGGAATCGGCGCATTGCGTAAACGCTGGTGGGCGATGATCAACGTCAGCGCCAAACGGTATTTAGCAATGTCATTCGGGAACAGATTCAACAACTGGAAGAGCTGTTGGTACAGCGCCGGTAAATGGTTTTCATTGCGCCGCGCCTGATTGGTGGTTAACGCCGATACCGCGCTGTACACAAAACCATTGAGTAAGGCGCGTCCTGTCCGAGCTTTTGAACGATCGCGGATCAAGAACAGCACGATCATCGCCACAAAGCAGCCGATGATCTGGCCAATCGCGTTGTCTAAAAAGCTGCTTACCGGAAACGACATCGGATTGCTTAACACCATGATGTTAATCGTCGAAGCCAAGGTCCCCAGCGATCCTAAACGACGTTTTTGCACTTCCAAACCGATAACAAACGCCATCAGCCCCAAACTAATACACAGCAACAACATGCTTTGCTGGGTCGCGGGAAGGATCAGCATGTAAAACAGCGAGCCTATCGGCAGCGCCATAATCGTGCCTAACAGGAAATCAATCGATGCCATGCGTGGGTTCGGCGTGCGCATCGCCAGCGCGGTCACCACGGCAATCATAACCATACAGCCACTGCCGGATGTCCAACCGGTCCATAGCCAGAACATTGCACCAATGGACGTAGCGGCCCACGTACGCAGGCCGTTGATCATCGCATGATGGCGCTCTGCGGAGGCGGGTTTGACCACATACTCGCCTTCCAGAACATTTTCTTCTACCGAGCTGATACTGCTGTTGGTATGCACCCCTTTCGCCAATAGCAGGTAGCGCGTAGCGGCGCCAATCCAACTGCTGATGGTTAGCGGCACCGAGTCCGTGGGCTGCATCGATAGCAACTGACGCAGCTGTTTCATCCGTTTGTGAACATCACCGATAGTTTCTACCGGCTCGAGGATCAGAACCTGCATTTCGCTTGGGATACGCTCCGGCGCATTTGAGCTGATAAAGAAGGTTTCACAGGCCTGGGTGATAAGCGTTAAAGAAACGGTGTTCAACGCTTTCAAACGGCGGTTTACACGCACCCATCGAGTGGATTCCAACATCAGATTGCTGCGCATCCCATTGAGCGCGTTGGTGCCTTTCACTAAATCGTTCCACGACTTATCCAGCACGTCTCGCTCGTCAGGCCGAACGCACATTTGCAGTAATCGGAATTGATCGACGATGAGCGAGCTCACCACGCGGTCAATATCACTTTTGATAGAACGTGGCGAAAAGATAATGTCGGCCAGCACCGCACACACGATCCCTAATACGATTTCACTACAGCGCTCAACCGCATACAGCGGGCTCAACAAGGGTTCCGTTGCCGTTGTCACCACGATAATAAGCGCGGTATAGCCCGCCAAACCAAAGGCATAAGAGTTCTCCACGCGTACCAGCGAAGAGATCCAGGTACATAGGCCCGCCCATGCGCAGCACAGGAGCATCATCACCAGCGGCGCACGGATAAACAACATCATGATCAGCAAACCGCCAATCGAGCCGATAAATGTCCCGATAATACGTAGCCAACCACGGTGACGGATCGCGCCAGAGAAAGGTTCGCCACCCGCAGCAAACGCCGGGCCTGCGGCGACAATAGCCGCGGTTAAAACCGACCAGCGCGGTGTTTCCAGTTGCAAATGAAAGCCAAGAAACAGCGCCAGCACGATAGCAAATGCTAACTTACAGGCAAAACGTAAGCGCAAAAACATGCCACCATTATTCATCATTGCCTCTGTCTGCGCTAAAAAGTGATAGGGACTTGCACGTTAACGTGCGTACAAATCCCCAGTGAAAATAAGTGTAAATATCGTTGGGAGGGCTTAACCAAATTCACGCAGACGATGTAGCAACTGCACAATCGGCGATGATGATTTACGCTCAACGTCTTGCTGGTTGCTCACTACCACGGTGGCCGTTGTCCCAGCCGGATAAGGCGTTTCTTGCTCTTTGTTGTCGAGCAGAATTTTCACCGGAACACGCTGCGCCAAACGAACCCATTCAAGGTTAGAGTCAACGGTCGCCAAGCCTTTGCTATCCGCAGTAGAGCTTTTGTTATTCACCCCTGCGGATACGCTGTCTACGGTGCCGTAAAGGATACGGTTACTGCCTAGCGGCGTAATCTCCACGCGATCGCCGCGCTGGATGCCGTCGAGTTTGGTTTCTTCCATGTAGGCCAGAATATAGAAGGTGCCTTTTTTCACCAGCGCGACTGCCTTAGCACCACGGTTAATGAACTCGCCCTGATGAACGTTTAGGTTGGTGACCCAACCATCGGCCGGTGCACGCACCACGGTACGTTCTAGATCCAGTTTTGCCAGATCGCGCGTTGACTGTGCTTTCGCCAACTGCTGACGCACCGTTGCCAGCATATTGCTTGACTGGTCGATCTCTTCTTGAGACATCGCCTGAACACCTAAACGTACACGACGCCCAGCCTCTTTCGCTTTTTCACTGACCAGAGTTTGGTAGTAGCGCACATCGGCTTCAGCCTGATTTAGCGCTTCTTGATAACGTGGCTGATCGATAACAAACAGAATCTGCCCTTTCTTCACCAACTGGTTATCATGAATAGGCACGTCCGATAGCAGGCCACTGACGTCTGGCGCAATGGCAACGACGTCGGCGGTGAATTTGGCATCACGCGTCCAGGGGGATTCGGTATAAAAGGCCCATGCTTTAAACACGGCAATTGCCGCTACTATCACGATAATCACGGTGATAGCGATGCGGGTCATTTTTATCATAATTTGATTCACAGTGACCTCAGACAAATAAGCAGGTAATCAAGTAGAACAAACAGCAGTACAACGCGGTATTAAACAACGCCGGATGCCAAACAAAATCGTAGATCCCCGTCGGCTGTAATACCCGCCGGAACAATAAAAACAGCAGCAAAGCCACCAGCAGTTCAAAAAACACCGGTGGAAAGGACAGGCCAAAAACGACCATTACCGGTAGCAGCCCCATAATTCTCTCCACTCAAATAATATTTAGCCTAGCTCAACGCGGCATTCTTCGTTGGCTGCATAGCGTGACGAACGATAACTTTTGCCTTGCGCGATCCACTAACCGCCCTCACCCTGAAATGCTGGTTGATGGCGTTTAACTCAGAAAAAGGATGTCTGTCAGAGGATGTGAGCTACAGGATCTGATGGCAGAAGGACATTTCGTCGTTTCGATACACAGAGGATTATTTCCGCATCGTCAATGACAATATCTTAGCGCAATAATAATCACCATGTATAGAATATGTGAGCTAAATCACTTTTTATTTAAAATAAACAATCAGTCGTTTTTTTAAGCTATCATCGTTACCTCAAAGGCTGATTGTAAGGCGTTTTCTCCCATGCAGCCTCACTTCCCTATTAAGGTAGATTGAACAATGGAACGACTTAAGCGCATGGCCGTGTTTGCCAAAGTAGTTGAATGCGGCTCCTTTACTAGCGCAGGACGCCAGCTTGAGATGAGCGTTTCGTCCATAAGCCAAACCATTTCCAAGCTGGAAAATGAGCTGAATATTAAGCTACTCAACCGCAGCACGCGCAGCATTGGTTTAACCGAGGCAGGGAAAATTTATTATCAAGGCTGCCGGAAAATGTTGCTTGAGGCGCAAGAAGTCCACGAACAGATTTACGCTTTCAACAATACGCCAACGGGCACCTTACGTATCGGTAGTTCATCCACCATGGCACAAAATGTATTGGCGCCGATGACGGCCAGAATGCTGCGTGAATATCCAGGATTGTCGATTGATTTAGTCACCGGTGTACCTGCACCAGACCTTATCGCTGACGGGCTCGATCTGGTGGTTCGTGTGGGTGCATTACAAGACTCTAGCCTTTTCTCTAAGCGCCTAGGCTCTATGCCAATGGTGGTCTGCGCAGCAAAAAGCTACCTTCAGCAGCACGGAACGCCAGAAAAACCCGCAGACATCACCAGTTTTAGCTGGTTAACCTACAGCGTTCGCCCCGACAGTGAATTTGAGCTGATTGCGCCAGAAGGGCAAACCCTGCATCTCTCGCCTCAGGGCCGCTTCGTCACCAATGACTCACAAACGCTCATCCGCTGGCTGAGTGAAGGCGTGGGCATTGCCTACGTGCCACTGATGTGGGTCATCGAAGAGATAAAACGCGGTGAAGTTGAAATTCTCTTCAGCCGTTACCAATCCGATCCAAGGCCGGTTTACGCCTTACATACCCAAAAAGATAAGCTGCCGCTCAAGGTGCAGGTTTGTATTAACTACCTTAGCGAATACTTCACCAAGGTTGGGGAGATTTATCAGGATTATCGGCAGGAGGAGTGAGGGTCCGATTGCCCCAACCTAGCCCTCCCCCTCGCGGGGGAGGGAACAGATCGGCGCTCAATTAAAGATCTCGATCTGCTCCTCCCCCTGACAAGGGGGAGGCTGGGAGGGGGTCTATGGCGAGGAAGATGTAGCTTACGCCGTTCCCCCCACCGTCATTGAATCCAGCTTCAGCGTTGGCTGACCAACGCCAACCGGCACGCTCTGTCCTTCTTTGCCGCATACGCCAACGCCTTTATCCAGCGCCAGATCGTTACCGACCATAGAAATCTGCTGCATGGCTTCAATGCCTGAACCAATCAGCGTTGCGCCTTTCACCGGCTTGGTGATTTTGCCATTCTCAATCAGATAAGCCTCTGACGTAGAGAAGACAAATTTACCTGACGTAATATCGACCTGACCACCAGCAAAATTCGGCGCATACAGGCCATATTCAACGCTGGAAATAATATCCTGCGGCGATGATTTGCCCGCCAGCATATAGGTATTGGTCATGCGCGGCATTGGCAGATGCGCATAAGATTCACGACGACCGTTACCGGTTGGCGCAAGCCCCATCAGGCGAGCATTCATTTTATCCTGCATAAAGCCTTTCAGAATGCCGTTTTCAATCAGTACGTTGTATTGACCTGGAACGCCTTCATCGTCGATTGCCAGAGAGCCACGACGTCCACTAATCGTGCCGTCATCGACAACGGTACACAGTTCGGAGGCTACCAGTTGCCCCATCTGGCCACTGAACACCGACGTACCACGACGATTAAAATCACCTTCTAAGCCATGACCAACCGCTTCATGCAACAGCACGCCCGGCCAGCCTGCGCCAAGCACGACCGGCATTGAACCGGCTGGAGCCGCCACCGCAGACAGGTTTACTAGCGCCATACGTACCGCTTCTTTGGCAAAAGCATCGGCACGCACATCACCATCGACGAGCTCGAGGAAATATTCGTAACCAGAACGACCACCGCCGCCGCTTGAACCACGTTCACGGCGACCATCCTCTTCTACCAGCACGCTGACAGAAAGACGCACCAGCGGGCGAACATCTGCCGCCAAAGTGCCATCTGTTGCAGCCACCAGAATTAACTCATACACCCCAGTAATGCTGGCAGACACTTCCTGCACACGGGGATCTTCCGCACGCGCAATATTATCAACGCGATGCAGCAGAGCAATTTTCTCTTCACGCGGCAGGCTTTGCAGCGGATCAATGGCGGGATACAGCAAGCTATAAGGCACGTTGCCCAAGGTATGAACTTTGCCATTACCCTGTTCACGTACAATGCTACGCGCCGCCTGTGCGCTTTGATTCAGCGCATTAAGGGTAATCTGGTCAGCGTAGGCGAAGCCGGTCTTCTCACCGCTAATAGCGCGCACGCCAACGCCCTGATCGATATTGTAAGAACCGTCTTTAATGATACGGTCTTCAATCACCCAAGACTCATGGTAACTGGACTGGAAATAGAGATCGGCGTAGTCAAGCTGACGTTCAGCCAGTGTACCCAATACTGAAAACAGATCTTGATGACTCAGTTTGTTAGCAGCCAATAGCTGCTCACTAACGAACGTCAGACTCATAGCGTTTTACTCTTCTTGATCCAAAGGATTAACCAGCTTCGGCTGGAATCGGTTGTGTTGTGCGACCGGCATCTGGGTGCGAATATTTTCAAGTGAGTGAGTATTCACCTTCACTTTAATCGGCATGACCAAATCGGCATTCTGTTCAATAACATTGCCCCAGCCATCCACCGCCATGGTATGTCCCCACGTACGGCGCGTTGCGCCATGACGACCAACCTGAGCCGGAGCCAAAATATAGCACTGAGTTTCAATTGCGCGAGCACGCAGCAAGATTTCCCAATGAGATTCCCCAGTTACGCGGGTAAACGCCGCAGGCACGGAAATAATTTCGGCGCCTTTATCACGCAACGCTTGGAATAAACCGGGGAAACGCAGATCATAACAGATAGTCATACCCAATTTTCCCACTGGGGTATCGACCACGGTCAGATGTTCACCGTGCTGATAGGTATCAGATTCACGGTAGTGACCATGCGTATCTTTAATATCAACATCAAACATATGCAGCTTATCGTAACGCGCTTTCAGCTCGCCTTGATCGTCAAATAACAGGCTGCTGGCAGTGATTTGCTTGCTATCTTCACGGCTAATTAGCGGCATTGAGCCAATCAGGATCCACACCCCGTAACGGCGCGCCATATCACGAATAGCATCCTGCAACGGGCCTTTGCCTTCTTGCTCGGCCTGCTCGTGATAGGCTTTCGAATCAGCAAACAACAGTGCGTTTTCTGGCGTCATCACCAGCTTGATATTGTTATTCAACTGCTTGATTTGCTGTTCTATTTGCGCCAGATTCGAACGGGTGTTATCTCCGCTGCACAGTTGCAATAAAGCAATATTTGCATTCCTCATCGTGCTATTTCTCCTTTGGCTGGCGTAAAACTTCGTTAATGGTTGGGTGATCCAAACTGCCTGTAATGTTGTAGCGTATCAGCGATATTTTATTCCACAACGGCGCCAATACTCTTGATGCAGCAAACACGGCGGCTCCAACGACAGGGTTGATAACAAATGCCGTTGCAACGCCGACGGTAGCCGAAATCTCCGGCGCGATGACCGCCTGCATGTCGATACGGCGAGTCACAAGGTTCACGTTACCGTCCATCGCAATATCAGCGGCTAAGCCATCTACCAGTAAATCATTGGTGGATAGAATACCATCCTTAAACTTACCATTGCCGCGAATGCTGTCATAGTAGAACCCTTGACCGAACGTATCGCTAAAATCGAGTTTTAGTTTACGCAGCAGGGCGTCGAAGCTCACTAACCGGAGCAGTTGTCCAGCGCGACCGCCGCCCGCATTATCAATTTCACCTTTACCCAGCTTACTGCTTAGCGAACCATTAAGCGAGTTCACCTGCGGCCGCCACGGTTCGCCTATCCAGTTCAAATCAAGATGAACATCAAACGGAGAGTTTTTCAGCGGCGAGCTAAAACCAAAATAGTCGCTGCTGGTGGTAATGTTAGCGCCTTTAACCTGTACTTTCAGCCAAGTATGATCTTTGCTGTTACTCTGATTCCACATGCCGCTCAGCGTAACTTTGGTATTTCCGGTATCAATTAGGCCGTTTTTCAGCATCAGTTGATCGCCGTTCGGCGTTAGATCGGCATTTACCTGACGTAGACGCTGTCCCATCATCCAGCAGTCTTGGCAACGCAGGATCATGCTTGGCCACTGACTAAAGGAGACTCGTTCCACGGCCGGTGGCGCATCGCTGTTTGCTGAAGGCGCAGCACTTGGAGACACAGTGCTCCACTGCGGGTTGTAATATAGGTAGGCCACGTTGGCGCGTAACACGTTGTTATTATCTAAATCAGCTTCGCCGTTAATTTCACGCCCTTTAGCGCTGATATGCGTGCCATTCGCCAATTTTGAAGCCGAAACGGTCAACTGATGCCACGTTTGTCCCGCTAAAATGAGCTGTGGTGTGGTTAGGTTAACCTGTTGCGGGTAGCTGAAGTTTGAAGCTGCGGTTCCCGCCTTCTCTCCCAGCGCGGGAGCCAGCGCCGCGAGCCACTCTTCACCATCGAGAGCCGGCAGATTCAACGTTAACGACTCGCTTTCAGGCAACGTAGGGATTTTACGGCTATTGTCGCTCCACGCGGCACGAGCCAGCTTCACACCGTGTTTTTGCAGAATAATTTGGCTATTAAAGTGATTTTTCGGCCCCAGATTCCCTGTCAGCATGAAACCATTCAAATCGCCTTTAGCATTCACTACCAATGGTAATGCCTGGCCATGTGGTTTATCTAACGGTGACGGTAAGTGACTGCTTACATTTTTCAGATCCGCGTTAACCTGAACGTCATACGATGGATGGCCCTTATGCGGCAGCTTAATCGCCACTTTGGTATTCCAAGGCGCAGAGCCCGCAACCTCTTTCGCTAACGCCGACGGCATCCACGGCAGCTTCGCGGGCTGCCAATCAGCGTTCATCGCCACATCTACGCCAAAGTCCTGTGCACCTTCCGCCGTTGAGAAGGTGAAGTTTACCGGTTGACCAAACCAAGCGGCATTCATTGGGCTACTGGTTAAATTGCCATTATCGAAATGCAGTGAACCATTGAGCTGAGTAAAGGTGCTATCCAGCGGCTTGATCAACAAGGAGTTATTCTTAAAAGCAACGTCACCGGTGGCACGAGTTTCTTTGCCATCCAGCGGGATATCAAGATGTAAGCGCCCACTGACATCGCCGCCCACTTCCAACTCATCCAAGGCCGCGCCGACTGAATCGGCTAATGGCGAGGTTTTAAAGTATTCATGAACAGCCTTGCCAGAACCTGCCACCTTTGCGTCAACGAGCAGCTTTTCTTTTTGGTAAACAGGGATTACGGCCGTGATATCTGTGCCGTCAACGTCGCCTAACTTGGTGTGCGGCGCATTCATCCACAGACCATCGTTGAGGAAATTCAAATCGATAGCGAGATTATTCAGCGGCTCCCAGTTTGGCTGGAAACGGAAAGTGGCATCACGCAGAGGAACAAAGACTTGGAACTGCCCTTCATTATGCAGATAAGGGAAATAATGCGGATTCCCTGCGTAGACCAGCGTGGCATTGTCCACCTTCCCGCCTTCCAATGCGCCGGTGAGATAATCAACCAAATGCGTTCCCATCAAGGGCTCTGGGAAATAGCGCCATGCCTGTGCCGCGTCATACAGACGGATCCCTGACAAGATGCTCAACCATGGCTGGCCCTCTTTAGGATGCTGATAATTAAACTCGCCGGTCGCCCACAAAGACTTCGCCTGTACGTCAAGATTATCCCCCGACAGCGACCAGCCTTTGTCATTGTTGATAAACGTGGCGAAACCGCTGGCGTGACTCACTTCAAGCGGCGCTCGGAACATATCGCCATACGGCAATAAGCTGTCTTTCAACGAGAATTTCAGGCCCGCGTTCATCGCACTACCGGATATGCTGCCGTTGAAATGATTAACACCAGGCAGCAATTTCCACGGCTGCCAACTGACGTCTTGCCATTCCCCGATAAAGCGCGCTCGTTCAGGTTGTTGCAGGGGAATATCAACACCCGCGAAGGCGATATGGCCCTTAGGGCGAATATCGTCCCAGCGCCCTAAGGCATCAGGCGTAAGAAACGCCAGCGTAGGCAAAATAGGTCCAATGCGTTCTAACTGTAAATCTGTCGCACGCAGACGCAGTTCTTCAGGCTGATCTGGGCCGATAAAATGGGTATTTTCAGGACGGTACATGGCGCTCAACGAGCCTTTCGGCCATGCAACGCCATCGGTGCTCAAATTAAGCTGCGGAATATCAAACGTCCAACCGCCGGCAATGCGCCCAACCTGTAACGTAAGATTATCCACCGTCAGTTCATGTTGCTTATCCGCAGTGCTCCAGTTGGCCTCGCCCTGTTTTAACAACAGATGCCCACCTTGGATTTCGCCATCGGTCACGGTTAACCAAGACGCTAAGCTGAACCGCGCGCTATGCAACCCAGTATTGCGGTTTACCCAGCGGCTCAGCCATGGCTTCATCTCTATTTCATCGGCCTGCAAATAAACGGTGCCATCGCTGAGCAAGCCGTTTTTGTCATGCAGATCCATTCTGACCTGCATATTGCCGTGCTGACCTTCTGGCGTAGAGAACATGACCTGACCTTCTGCGCGGTGGCGCGTGGCGGTGTTTAGCCAAGTCAGATTAGGGATTTCAAGCTGGATACGCGGGCCCGACGGGCTTGGAAAGGTGATCTTGCTGTCGCGCAGGATAAAGTGGTCAAACTGGTAAAGGAAGATGTCCGTAATACCGTCACTTTCGATGCCCTTTGAATCGGACGAGGAACCGCTTAAAGGCTCATTGCTATCGGCCTGTAAGTGGTAAAAAGTGAGATCGCGGAACTGCCAACGCCAATGCAGCAGGGACTGCCAAACATCAAGCGCAACGGTTACTCGCTGAATGCTGATATTACCTTTTGGCTGCGCAACAGAAATATTGCGCACTTCCAGCGTGGGGCCAAATGACTGCCAGTTTGCATTCAGCGCGCCGATTTTTACCGGCACACCAGAATACTGTTCAATCTTTTCAACGATCTGCGGGCGAAATGTTTCAAGGTGAGGCAGAGCCAAGCGCAGACCACTCACTATCAACGCCACCAGAACAATCAATGCCACCAGTGTCGCTAGTAAGTATCCAGACAGTCGCCTCACGCTCTTCTCCTTGAAATCATAATCGTAAGCTGAGCGTTCAAATCACATCATAACCACGTCGAATTGCTCTTGGTTGTAAAGCGGCTCAATCTGTACTTTGACCTGTTTACCCACAAAAATCTCCACCTCAGCCAAAGAATGAGATTCTTCGCTTTTCAGCGCTTCGCCAACGGCAGG
Organism: Hafnia sp. CBA7124; assembly: GCF_002355555.1. Lineage (NCBI taxonomy): Bacteria > Pseudomonadati > Pseudomonadota > Gammaproteobacteria > Enterobacterales > Hafniaceae > Hafnia > Hafnia sp. CBA7124. The sequence goes on from NZ_AP017469.1 coordinate 4,032,677, forward strand.
TGACGCGTAAACCAAGAACCGATCGCTGTCATAAGCATGGTGTACACGAACGATCTCACGCAAAATCTCGTAGCATACGGTTTCGACGGTTTTCACCGTTCCACGCCCGCGACAGGTTGGACAATCGCTGCACAGCACATGTTCAATGCTTTCGCGCGTTCTTTTGCGCGTCATTTCCACTAATCCTAGCTGGGAAAAACCGTTTATGCTGGTTTTCGCACGATCTTTGCTAAGCGCCTGCTCCAACGAATGCAGCACGCGGCGACGGTGATCTTCACTGCTCATATCAATGAAATCAATGATGATAATACCGCCTAAATTGCGCAGCCGTAGCTGACGAGCAATCGCCTGAGTCGCCTCAACGTTGGTGTTGAAAATGGTTTCATCCAGATTACGATGGCCCACAAACGCACCAGTATTAATATCCACCGTCGTCATGGCTTCCGTTTGATCGATAATCAGATAGCCACCCGATTTTAGCTCAACACGGCGATCGAGCGACCTCTGGATCTCGTTCTCAACGTCATAGAGGTCGAAAATGGGCTGCTTGCCAGTATATAGCTCAAGCTTAGACGTCATCTCCGGAATGTACTCACGGGTGAATTCGGTCAATGAATCAAAATTCAGGCGCGAATCAACGCGGATGCGATCTAACGCGGCACCCGCAAAATCACGCAATACGCGGTGCGCTAAGGCTAATTCGCCATACAGCTTACATTTGGTTTTATTACGACGCTTGCGTTCCATTACTTTGGTCCACAAACGTTTTAAAAATGCGGCATCTTGTGCCAATTCTTCGTCATCAATACCTTCCGCCGCTGTGCGGATAATAAATCCGCCCTGCTCATCACAGTATTCAGAAACGATAGACTTCAGACGATTGCGCTCCGCTTCGCCTTCAATACGCTGAGAAACGCCAACGTGGCTCGCTCCCGGCATAAAGACCAGATAACGAGAAGGCAGCGTAATATCCGTGGTTAGGCGTGCGCCTTTTGTTCCAAGGGGATCTTTGACAACCTGAACCATCAGGTCTTGTCCCTGACGAACCAGCTCAGCGATATCACGTACGTGGAAGTTTTTTTGCTCATCACCCGCCACGCATTCGGTGTGCGGCATAATGTCCGAGGCATGTAGAAATGCCGCTTTATCTAATCCAATGTCGACAAAAGCCGCCTGCATGCCGGGAAGTACACGGCTGACGCGCCCTTTGTAAATATTACCCACAATGCCACGCTTAGATTCACGCTCAATATGGATTTCTTGCAGGATCCCCCCGTCAATGTAGGCGACCCGTGTTTCTGAAGGTGTAACGTTAACTAGCAATTCAGCTGTCATGGTCTCTCCTCACGTCCCGTAACGCCATAAACTGTTTAAGTAGCTCTTGTGTTTCTACTAACGGTAGTCCCATTACGGCATGATAACTACCGGTAATAGATCTGACGAAGCAGCCACCTTTTCCTTGTATCCCGTATGCACCCGCTTTATCCATGGGTTCGCCGCTGGCGATATAGTCGTGAATATCTTGTTCGCTGAGAGATCGAAATGTCACGTCGGTTACCACATGACAATATAACTGATGCTGTCTATCTGCCAATGAAACCGCGGTAATCACCTGATGAGTTTGCCCTGATAGTTGGCGCAACATCTGTGCCGCATAAGTCTCATTTTTAGGTTTTTCTAGCACTAAGCCATCTAGCACAACAATCGTGTCAGCACCCAGCACCGGTTTGTCTTCTGTCGCGGCGAGCACACCCGCACGCGCTTTATCCTGAGCCAAACGGCAAACGTATTCCAATGGCGTTTCTTCTGGCTGGCGCTGTTCTTCCACATCAATAATCAAGCGCTCGAATGGAATATCCATTAACGCTAATAATTCGCGACGGCGCGGCGATCCAGATCCCAGATAGATAGAGTCCATTGATAATTCTCGTTATAAATAAATGAGCTTTACCCTAAGGTAAATTATTGCACCGCAAAACGACGACGAACTTTGCGCATCAGCAAGAATAGCCACGGCCACAGCACGCCGTTAACCACACTACTCCAGAATACCTCTGGACGGAAAGAGGCATTTGCCACAACAAATTCACCCCAGAAAACAACAACGTCCATGGCAGCCGTGAGTAATACCACCATCAGAGCCTGCTGCCAGAGTGCCATATTGCGGAATAGTTGGAATTTGAATGCGACCAGATATGCCAACAGGCTAAACGCTAACGCGCGAACGCCGAGCGTGGAGCCTAAAATGAGATCCCAGATCAGGCCCAGAACAAAACCCGTGCCAACGTTAACCCGATGCGGCAACGCCATCACCCAGTAAATCAGAAACAAGGCTAACCAATTCGGCCGAAACATCATCAATTCGTCCGGCCACGGCATTATTTGCAATACGAAGGCCAGCAGAAAGAACAACCAAATAATCCACCGTCCTTGGCTACGATATCCCGACATTAACGACCTCCTTGCGCACGAGCAGGAAGCGTTGTGGCTGAAGGCGAAACCGCAGGAGTGGCTGAGCTGGTAGCGTTATTAGTAGGCGTTACTGGCGCAACGGGAGTCGTTCCCGGCGGGGTAATACCTGCAGCTGGCGCGGGTTGTTGGGGCCCCATTTCTGACGGCGTCGGTAACACCTGCGGCATCATCTGCATCAAACGTTCATTGGCAACACGATGTACTTCATCTGGCGGCAGCGGCATGGTGCCATTGCGATCGGCACCCCACAGCAGCAGCAGATAGCGCAAGCGCTGTAGCCCCGCCGTTGGACGCGCTTTGATCACGGTATACGCACGTTGGTTATCCACTTTAACCGAAGAAACCACGGCAACCGGATAGCCTTCAGGGAAACGTCCACCCAAGCCGGATGTCACCAAGACATCACCGACGCGAATATCGGTATTGGCAGGAAGATGCTCAAGCTGGAGATCGTCAGTACAACCGTTACCCGCGGCTAACACGCGAATGTCATTGCGCAATACCTGAATAGGCAAAGCATGTGAAGCATTACAGATCAGCAGCACTCGGCTAGACATTTTGCCGACGGCAACAACCTGACCGACTACGCCTTTATCACTGATGATAGGCTGACCAAAATAAACGCCGCTGTTGCTACCTTTATCTATCACCACCTGATCGCTATAGGGATCGGGCAATGTGGAGATGACCTGCGTCACCATTTTGTGCTCATCCTGACGCAACGGCGATCCCAGCAGCTCACGCAGACGGGCATTCTCTTGTTTGAACTGACCGAGTAACAGGGTATCGCTATTTTTTAATAGGAGTTCTTGGCGTAATGCCCTGTTTTCCAGTTCCAATTGTTCGCGGGTGGCCAACGTACTTGAAACGTTGTCCAGAATCTGACGAGGTCCATTTGACAGATAATAAAAAGGACTAACGGCGGTATCAAGATAGCTACGAATCTGCAGAAAAGTACCAAAACGGCTATCTGCAATCACTAATCCAATAGCAACAACCACCGCCAGAAAAAGTCGGAGTTGCAGAGAAGGGCCTCTGCTAAATATGGGCTTCATAAAATTGCGTTATCCTCGACAGCAGGGAAACAGGCAAGCGTTTCCCGAGCGGTTTTAGCGATTCCACGATGCACAACCACCGGCTTGGGAATTCCCAATCCGGTGGCAAACACGTGGCATCACCGGCAAGCAGGAGCCAAGCTCCTACCTACTGGCCGATTATTCTTCGCTGAACAAATCACCGCCATGCATATCGATCATTTCCAACGCTTTACCACCACCACGCGCCACACAGGTCAGCGGGTCTTCGGCAACAACAACTGGAATACCGGTTTCTTCCATCAGCAAACGGTCTAAATTGCGCAGCAGTGCGCCGCCGCCGGTCAGAACCATACCGCGCTCGGAAATATCAGAAGCCAATTCTGGTGGACACTGTTCCAGAGCAACCATCACCGCGCTTACGATACCGGTCAGAGGCTCTTGCAGAGCTTCCAGAATTTCGTTGGAATTCAGCGTGAAGCCACGAGGAACACCTTCTGCCAGGTTACGGCCACGAACTTCGATTTCGTGAACTTCATCACCAGGGTAAGCAGAACCGATGCCGTGTTTGATGCGTTCGGCGGTTGCTTCACCAATCAGTGAGCCATAGTTACGACGCACATAATTAATGATAGCTTCATCGAAGCGGTCACCACCGATACGTACAGAAGAAGAGTAAACCACGCCATTAAGGGAGATAACGGCAACTTCAGTGGTACCACCACCGATATCCACCACCATTGAGCCGGTAGCTTCAGAAACAGGCAAACCTGCGCCAATGGCTGCTGCCATTGGTTCTTCAATCAAGAAGACCTCACGAGCACCTGCGCCCTGCGCAGACTCACGGATTGCACGACGTTCAACCTGCGTTGCACCTACTGGCACACACACCAAGACACGCGGGCTTGGACGCATAAAGCTGTTGCTATGCACCTGTTTGATAAAGTGCTGAAGCATCTTTTCAGTCACGAAGAAATCGGCAATAACGCCGTCTTTCATTGGACGAATCGCGGCAATATTACCTGGCGTACGGCCCAGCATTTGCTTAGCTTCATGCCCTACCGCGGCTACACTTTTCGGGGAGCCTGCGCGGTCCTGACGAATCGCCACTACGGACGGTTCGTTCAATACAATGCCTTGTCCTTTCACATAAATCAGGGTATTGGCTGTACCCAAGTCGATGGACAAGTCATTTGAAAACATGCCACGAAATTTCTTAAACATAACTGAAGGATAATCCTGAAAGCTGGGGGCGAAAAATAAAATCCGCCTACTTTACCAACCACGCGAAGCAGCGACAAGGCGCAAAAACGTCCTACTTCGGTGAAAATTTACACCATGTTTGAGATTCAATGAATTAGGCCTACAGGTCAGAGAAATAACAGCACAATCTCACCTTCAGCGGCCACAGAAACACCACGCCGGTAATTCGTTGAACGGTAAAACACAGCACACATGAGCTTTGAAACTGACCGACAGACAATATTTGACCAATAGACAACCTATTGCTGAACAGTTTCGATACATTAATGCGTCGAATACTGCGGACGGTCTTTTGTATCAATCGGCAGGTGGTCACTAACGTTAGCACCTACCAACTATGAATGACTTGGTCGCGCGCTATTCTACGTGAATTTCACGCGACAAAAAGGCCAATTTATTGTCGATGTGAATATTTTTTTTACACACGACTAACAGGCCTTGGTTTTGCAAAAAAATCTCCTTGGCCACCGGCGATCCCTTTGTCTTTTAGTACCTGCCATTCTTCTTTAGTTCGTACGCCTGCGGCAAAAACCTGTGCCGACGTGCCTTCACACGCGCCCGTCAAGCTCTGAACAAACAGCTGATTTTCTACCCGCTTATGGATATTACGAACCAAGCCAGGATGAAGTTTTACCAACGTCACCTGTAATTGCTTGATATAAGAAGTGCTAACCACTTTGAGCCCTGCTTGAGAGATAACAATGTGGCAGCCCAAACCTTGCAGCAAGCGCACAACAGGGCGCAAACGGTCAATATGCTGGCTCACATCCGCCTCAGACAGTTCAAATAAAATACGCTGGCGAAGCGATTTTTCACTCTGAAGCAGCGTGTCACGCAGCCACCGTTGGAAACTGCGCTGCAATAATGAGTCAATACTAACCGGAAAGGCTAGTTTCTCAGCAGAAAAATGACGTAATAAAGGAATAATCTGAAGCAGCATCTGTCGGTCATAGCTTTCAGCCATGCCAAGCTGTTGAACGAGCGGATAATATTCCGCGCTTGGTAGCGCCTGCCCCCCATCGTAAATATAAGGAAGAATATCGTGATGATGCACTTCTCCACTCACGCTGACCGCTTCTTTTTGCAACAGCGTTGGGCCGCCTCGTGCAAGCGTTTGTTCTAATAGCGTGCGCCATTTCACACTACCGCGTACCACTTCCGGCACGGGGTTACTATCAATAAACCAGCCGTTACTGCCCTGTAGCACCGCGTTGCGCGCTGCCTGTTCGGCCTGATCCATCACCTGCTCGGTACTTTGCCCATAATGGTAAAGGCTAATCCCGATGTGCAATACTTCCTCGCTATCAATCCCGTTGGCAGGAGGAATAGCGCTGACCGAGTTAATGAGCTGAGATGCAAACCCTTCGGCTTCTTTTAACGATCGATGAGGCAGCAACACGGCAAAATTGTTTTGGAAATAGCGGGCTAATAACCCAGATGGATAACGCATGACCGACGTCGACAGCATATTCACCAGCGAATAGCGGTATTCTTCACGCTCGCGTTTACCTGGCAGACCCGCCATCGATTCCCAGTCCGGCACGCGGATCACCATCACAACGCCGTGCGCGCCTTCATCTTCTAACTGCGTCGTCAGTTGATTATCAAAAAAGAGACGGTTATTGAGGCCCGTGCGAGAATCCTGCGCCGCAAAAGCGCGGATCAAGGTATCGACCCGCCCGCGCTCTTCGCGCGCATCGGCCAGATCGGAGAGTAGACGATCGATAGCGCTACTCGCGTTAGGTGGAAACTCATGTACGTCGCCACGAACCGCATTTTCTCGCTCACCACCCAAGATTTTCCGCGCCCGCCGCTCTAGCTTTTCGAGCCCCAGCGTTTGTTCACGTAGCCAGCGATAGCTAAATAGCAGCACCAAAATCATCAGACCGATAGAAACCGTCACGGGAAACATGGTTTCCAGCGAGCGTGTATAGCTCGCCGTGGGATCGATATACACCATTTTTAGGCTATAGCCTGGATGATGCATTAAAGGCGCGTCAACATAGCGCTGGTTGGTTAGCGTATCCCACGCGTTGTAGCTGGTCGGTAATTTAAGCTGATAGACCTGATGAGAATTATTGTGGACGATGATTTCATTTACGCCAGATGAGCGCATAACCACCGGCAGCCATTTTTTGATATTGCTGCGCGGCTCGGTCAACAACAGCTGATCAATAGTCGTTGCGAGGGCATTAAGCTGGTTTTCAGCCCGATGATGGCTTTGATTGAAAAAACTGTATGTACTTCCCAGCAACATCAGCAGCATCGCCAATGCCACTAAGACCGTAATAAACGCAAACAACTTGGTTGTGATACGCATCCCTGTCAGTACCCACCTATATAATGTAACTTAGCCGTAAATTTGGCTCCCAAGCGCCTTTCCATTGCGCACACCGACATCCTAAGAGCTTCATTGCTCTATATCAAAGACAACTTTTGAAATTATTCACACACTGATTAATCTATTAGCATAGCGAATTCCTAATTAATCCGAGACGATTTTTGTCAATGAATGAGGCGTCTCGCGGTATTTTCTCGATCTTTTGGCAATTTAATGACCTCAACGAGGGCTCCCGAATGAAAGCTTTAGTGCTTGAACAAATTGATGGCAAAACCGTTGCCAATATTCAGACTCTGAAAACTGACGATCTCCCCGCAGGAGATGTTCTCGTTGATGTCCAGTGGTCCAGCCTTAACTATAAAGACGCCTTGGCGATCACCGGTAAAGGCAAAATTATCCGTAATTTCCCAATGGTTCCCGGCATTGATTTTGCCGGTACCGTCCATCACAGCGAAGATCCGCGTTTTCATATTGGTCAATCCGTGATCCTCACAGGATGGGGCGTGGGAGAAAATCATTGGGGCGGTTTATCTGAGCAGGCTCGGGTCAGCAGTGAGTGGCTGGTTGCATTACCTCAGGGGCTGGATGCACGTAAGTCCATGATTATTGGCACCGCGGGCTTTACTGCCATGCTGTGCGTTATGGCTCTCGAAGATGGCGGCGTGACGCCAGAAAGCGGTGAAATTCTGGTTACAGGTGCCAGCGGCGGCGTAGGAAGTACCGCCATTGCGTTGCTGACTCGCTTGGGCTACCACGTTGTTGCCGTGAGCGGCCGTGATAGCAATGAAGAATATCTAAAATCACTAGGAGCAGAACGAGTTCTGCCACGCAGTGAGTTCACCGCCGACAGCCGTCCATTAGAAAAGCAAATTTGGGCAGGTGCCATTGATACCGTTGGCGATAAAGTGCTGGCGAAAGTCTTGGCTCAGATGGACTACAACAGCACGGTTGCCGCCTGTGGGTTAGCCGGTGGCTATCAGTTACCCACCACAGTGATGCCATTTATTTTACGCAATGTGCGTTTGCAAGGCGTTGATTCCGTGATGACACCGCATGAACGCCGCACCCAAGCATGGGAGCGTTTGGCTGATTTACTGCCGGAAAGCTTCTATGAAGACGCGTCAACAGAAGTTGCGCTGGAAAAAGCCGCAGAAGCCGCAGCGGCCTTAATCGATAACAAAGTCACGGGCCGCACCTTAGTGAAAGTTCGCTAAGCTGCGTCCTGATAGTTCACACTAAACACTTCCCTCTCCCACTAAGGAGAGGGAACCTTCACGCTAAGTATGACGAGTTTATAACAATTTCGTGATACTCCTCCATTACGCGTAATTCCTGCCATCATGTTTTTCAACAGCGACGATAATTAAGAAAAACAAGAGGCATCGATCATGGCTAAATTTCCAAGATTCACTGAATCAGATGTCACGCCGGAGAGCGTGTTTCAGCAACGCCGCAGCGTACTCAAAGCGTTAGGCATTACCGCTGCATCTTTAGCACTTCCCCATGCTGCTCAGGCCGATCTTCTTTCTTGGTTTAAGGGTCACGATCGCCCAGCGGCTCCAGCAGGCAAACCTTTAGAATTTACCAAACCCGCAGAATATCAAGCAAAGCTCGCACTCACACCGGAAGATAAGGTGACGGGCTATAACAACTATTATGAGTTCGGCTTGGATAAAGCCGATCCTGCCGCCAATGCCGGAACATTAAAAACCGAAGGCTGGAAAATTCGCATCGACGGTGAAGTCGCCAAACCGCTCACGCTCGATATGGACGACATCTATAAACACTTTGCCTTGGAAGAACGTATTTATCGCATGCGCTGCGTTGAGGCTTGGTCGATGGTGGTGCCGTGGGTAGGGTTCGAGCTGGGAAAACTGCTAAAAATGGCGGAACCCACCAGCAAAGCTCGCTACGTGGCGTTTCAAACTATTTATGACCCTGACAACATGCCGGGGCAAAAAGATCGCTTTATCGGCGGAGGGCTTAAATATCCCTATATTGAAGGTCTGCGTTTAGACGAGGCCATGCATCCACTCACCATGATCACTACGGGCGTCTATGGCAAAGCGCTACCGCCGCAAAACGGTGCCCCTTTGCGTCTCACGGTACCGTGGAAATATGGCTTCAAAGGGATTAAGTCGATTGTCAGCATCCGCTTAACTCACGATGAGCCGCCGACAACCTGGAATGCCAGCGCACCGGACGAATATGGTTTCTATGCCAACGTAAATCCACATGTCGATCATCCTCGTTGGTCGCAGGCCAGCGAACGTTTTATTGGTTCTGGTGGCATTTTGGACGTCAAACGTCAGCCAACGCTGCTTTTTAATGGTTATGCCGAACAGGTCGCACCGCTCTATCAAGGCATGGATCTGAGGAAGTTTTTCTAACCATCTAACCCGATGTGCTCAAGAGCATCCATCAGAAGTCTAGAGTACGAGGTCAATAGCCCAAACATGAAAAGACTCACGCTCAAACAGATAAAGATAGTCAAAGTGCTGATCTGGCTAGCGGCAAGCCTGCCGCTGCTCTGGTTAGTATTTGCGACCACACAGGGACTGCTTAGCGCCGATCCCGCCAAAGATATTCAGCATTTCACCGGCAGAATGGCGCTAAAACTGCTGCTGGCCACCCTTCTTATTAGCCCACTGGCGCGCTACGGAAAACAACCGTTGCTAATTCGCTGCCGCCGTTTGCTTGGAGTTTGGTGTTTTGTTTGGGCATCAATTCACTTAGCCAGCTATACAATTCTGGAACTTGGGTTAGACTTCACCCTGCTGGGCAGTGAGTTGGTCAAGCGACCTTATCTCACCTTAGGTATCATCAGTTGGCTGATTTTATTTGCTTTAACGGTGACATCCACCCAGTGGGCGATGCGAAAAATGGGTTCTGGCTGGCAGAAATTACATAATTTTGTCTATATTGTGGCCATCCTAGCGCCGATTCACTACCTGTGGGCGGTGAAAACACTCTCGCCATTGCCTATTTTTTACGCGATTGGAGCAATTATATTGTTAGCATTCCGTTATCAGAAAATTCGCCAATGGTGGCGGTAACGGTTGGAACTTATTAGTATTTTTCTATTCAAATTCATTCAACGTGTTTCTATCTAGCGAAGTTCGTAGTTGAATATCTTCGCTGATTCGACCAGTATTTAGCTGCTAATTGCCACGAAATCATTATAATGCCCGACCTTATACGCAGATCTGTGCCACAAATTGACACAGAAAAGGTGACAAGTCGGTGACATAGGGTTATTTTGACGATGATCGTCTGATTGCCGGAGATAGCAGCACAATGGCAGATAAGTTCAACATTTTGCTTTTAAACGGGCCTAACCTAAATTTGTTAGGAACGCGTGAGCCAGACAAATATGGCAGCACCACGTTGCCAGAAATTGTCAGCCATTTAGAACAGGCCGCCGATGCGCTGAATGTTTCGCTCAGTCATTTGCAGTCTAATGCCGAATTTGAGCTTATCGATCGCATTCATGCTGCCCGAGGCAACACTGACTTCATTCTGATCAACCCTGCGGCATTTACGCATACCAGCGTAGCACTCCGCGATGCACTGTTGGCAGTTCAAATCCCGTTCATCGAGATCCACCTGTCGAACGTGCACGCACGCGAGCCTTTTCGTCATCACTCCTATCTGTCTGATATCGCTGTTGGCGTTATCTGCGGCTTGGGTGCAGATGGATACGAATTCGCCCTGCAGGCGGCAGTTAACCGCCTGAAAAAATTTAACTAAGGATGTCATCTCGGTCGATCCGAACCCAGGGTTCAGATTCAGACAGATGAGCATCTATATTCTACGTAACAACAAAGAGTACGGAATCACACATGGATATTCGTAAAATCAAAAAACTGATCGAACTGGTTGAAGAATCTGGCATTTCTGAGCTGGAAATCTCTGAAGGTGAAGAATCAGTACGCATTAGTCGTGCCCCAGCAGCAGGCAGCATGCCTATGATGCAGCCTTACTATGCAGCAGCACCTGCGCAAGCGGCAGCTCCAGTAGCAGCAGCGCCTGCGGCAGCACCTGTAGCAGACGCTCCGGCAGCGATTAGCGGTCACATTGTACGTTCTCCGATGGTCGGTACTTTCTACCGTACTCCAAGCCCAGATGCGAAAGCGTTTGTTGAAGTGGGCCAAAAAGTGAATGTTGGCGATCCACTGTGCATCGTAGAAGCAATGAAAATGATGAACCAGATTGAAGCCGACAAATCCGGTGTGGTGAAAGCCATCCTGCTGGAAAACGGCCAACCGGTTGAATTTGACGAGCCTCTGGTCGTCATCGAATAACGAGGCGAGTCATGCTAGATAAAATTGTTATCGCCAACCGTGGTGAAATTGCCCTGCGTATCCTGCGCGCTTGTAAAGAGCTGGGAATCAAAACCGTAGCAGTTCACTCCACGGCTGACCGCGATCTGAAACACGTGCTGCTGGCAGACGAAACCGTCTGTATCGGCCCTGCACAATCAGTCAAAAGCTATTTAAATATCCCTGCGATTATCTCTGCGGCAGAAATTACTGGCGCCGTAGCGATCCATCCGGGTTATGGCTTCCTGTCTGAAAACGCTGATTTTGCTGAGCAAATCGAGCGTTCTGGCTTTATCTTTATCGGCCCACGCGCTGAAACTATCCGCCTGATGGGTGATAAAGTTTCTGCGATTAGCGCGATGAAAAAAGCAGGTGTCCCTTGCGTACCGGGTTCTGACGGCCCATTAGGCGACGATATGGTGAAGAACAAAGCCATCGCCAAACGCATCGGTTACCCAGTGATTATCAAAGCCTCTGGCGGCGGCGGCGGACGCGGTATGCGTGTTGTTCGCGGCGATAAAGATCTGGAACAATCCATTATCATGACGAAAGCGGAAGCCAAAGCGGCTTTCAACAACGACATGGTTTACATGGAAAAGTATCTGGAAAACCCACGCCACATCGAAATTCAGGTGCTGGCAGATGGTCAAGGCAACGCGATCTATCTGGCTGAACGTGACTGCTCAATGCAGCGTCGTCACCAGAAAGTCGTCGAAGAAGCACCAGCGCCAGGCATCACGCCTGAGCTGCGTCGCTACATCGGCGAACGTTGTTCTAAAGCTTGTGTAGACATCAACTATCGCGGTGCGGGTACTTTCGAGTTCCTGTTCGAAAACGGCGAGTTCTATTTCATCGAAATGAACACCCGTATTCAGGTTGAACATCCAGTGACTGAAATGATCACCGGCGTCGATCTGATTAAAGAACAGCTGCGTATCGCTGCAGGACAGCCTCTGTCTATCAAACAGCACGAAGTTCAGGTTCGTGGCCATGCGGTAGAATGCCGTATCAACGCCGAAGACCCTGATACCTTCCTGCCAAGCCCGGGTAAAATTACGCGCTTCCACGCGCCGGGCGGCTTTGGCGTTCGTTGGGAATCTCATATCTACGCGGGTTACACTGTACCTCCGTACTATGATTCCATGATTGGTAAGCTTATCTGCTACGGTGAAAACCGTGACGTAGCTATCGCTCGCATGAAAAATGCGTTGGCGGAACTGATCATCGACGGCATCAAAACCAACGTTGAGCTGCAACAGAAGATTATGAGTGATGAGAACTTCCAACACGGCGGTACTAACATTCATTATCTGGAGAAAAAACTCGGTTTGCAGGAAAAATAACTGCGCGTGAGTTTTAGCTCCCTAAAAAGGCCGGGTAACCGGCCTTTTTGCTTTTTAGCTGCCGAATCGTCCAGAGAAACGATAACGCTGCATTAAAAGTGGGGTTGCCGTAAAATCCCGTACCTTCTGACTTCTTATTCAAACAGGGGAGATCCCCATGGATGCACGCTTTTCGCAGGCGAACCGTGAAGCACGCTGGGCTTTGTGGCTAACCATTGCTTATTTGGTGCTATGGATCGCTGCCGCATATATCCCAAACAACTTGCAGGGCATAACAGGATTACCACACTGGTTTGAAATGGCCTGTTTACTGTTGCCGCTGGTGTTTATTTTGCTGTGCTGGGCGATGGTTCGCCTGATTTTTAAAGACATACCTTTAGGGAACAATGATGCAGACTGATGTCATTTTACCGCTGGTAGGCTACCTATTATTGGTATTTGGTTTATCGGTATATGCCTATCGTCGCCGCCAAAAGGGCAACTTCCTTAACGATTACTTCATTGGCGATCGTTCAATGGGCGGCTTCGTGCTCGCGATGACGCTAACCGCCACCTATATTAGCGCCAGCTCGTTTATCGGTGGACCCGGCGCAGCCTATAAATATGGGCTAGGATGGGTACTGTTAGCAATGATACAGCTGCCTGCCGTTTGGCTGTCGCTTGGCATTCTCGGTAAGAAATTCGCTATTCTGGCACGCAAATATAATGCCGTTACGCTTAACGACATGCTGTACGCGCGCTATAAAAGCCGTTTATTAGTTTGGGTGGCGAGCCTGAGTCTGCTGGTCGCTTTCATCGGTGCCATGACCGTGCAGTTTATTGGTGGTGCACGCCTGCTGGAAACCGCTGCGGGTATTCCTTACGATACCGGTCTGCTAATTTTTGGCGTCAGTATTGCGCTCTATACGTCGGTGGGCGGCTTCCGTGCTAGCGTGCTTAACGATGCCATGCAGGGCCTCGTGATGCTGCTCGGCACCATTATTCTGCTGGCCGGTGTTATCCACGCCGCTGGGGGTTTGCACGCTGCCGTAGATACCCTGAAAAATATCGACCCTAAACTTGTTGCACCGGAAGGGGCTGACGATATTCTGAGCGCGCCGTTTATGGCGTCATTCTGGGTATTAGTTTGCTTTGGCGTGATTGGCCTGCCACACACCGCCGTGCGTTGTATTTCATACAAAGATAGCAAAGCGGTACATCGTGCCATTATTATTGGCACCATCGTGGTCGCCATTCTGATGTTTGGCATGCACTTAGCCGGTGCGCTTGGGCGTGCGGTTCTACCCGATCTCAAAGTGCCTGACCTGGTTATTCCAACGCTGATGGTGAAAGTTCTGCCGCCGTTTGCCGCAGGTATCTTCTTGGCTGCGCCGATGGCCGCGATCATGTCCACCATTAATGCTCAGCTGTTACAATCGTCGGCGACCATCGTCAAAGACCTGTACTTGGGAATGCAGCCTCACGCGCTCAAAAATGAAAAGCGTTTGGCAAGAATGTCCAGTCTGTCTACGCTGATTTTAGGTCTGCTATTGCTGCTGGCCGCATGGCGTCCACCTGAGATGATCATCTGGCTGAACCTGTTGGCGTTTGGCGGCCTTGAAGCGGTATTCCTATGGCCACTGGTTCTGGGTTTGTACTGGGAACGCGCTAATGCACACGGGGCGCTTAGCTCAATGGTTGCTGGTGCCGTTTGCTATACCGTTCTTGCCACCGCCGACTGGCATATATTCGGCTTACATCCGATTATTCCGTCACTGTTAATCAGCTTGGCGGCATTCTGGATCGGAAACTTTTTTGGCGAACGTGGTGCGTCCACGTCCGCTGCCACTGAATTAAATTCAAAATAGAGACTTCGAGATGCCTTGGATTCAAATCAAAATCAATACGACCGGCAATCAGGCAGAATCACTGAGTGATGCGCTGATGGAAAGCGGCGCGGTATCCGTTACCTTCCAAGATACTCATGACAATCCGGTGTTTGAGCCGCTGCCGGGTGAAACTCTGCTGTGGGGCGATACCGACGTGATCGGCCTGTACGATGCTGAAACCGACATGAAAGAGATTGTCGCGATTCTGGAAAACGATCCTGCACTAGGCAAAGGCTTCCACCACAAAATCGAGCAGATCGAAGACAAAGACTGGGAGCGCGAGTGGATGGACAACTTCCACCCAATGCAGTTTGGTCGTCGTTTGTGGATCTGCCCAAGCTGGCGTGATGTTCCCGATCCAACTGCGGTGAACGTTATGCTCGATCCGGGTCTGGCGTTTGGTACGGGTACGCATCCAACCACCGCCCTTTGCCTACAATGGCTGGATGGCTTGGATCTGGAAGGCAAAACTGTGATCGACTTCGGCTGTGGCTCAGGCATTCTTGCGATCGCAGCGCTGAAACTGGGTGCAGCACGCGCTATTGGGATCGATATCGATCCGCAGGCAATTCAAGCTAGCCGCGATAATGCCCAGCGTAACGGCGTTTCTGAACGTTTAGAGCTTTATCTGCCAAAAGATCAGCCAACCGATCTGAGTGCCGATGTGGTTGTCGCCAATATCCTCGCAGGCCCGCTACGTGAACTCGCACCGCTGATCAGCGATCTGCCAAAATCAGGCGGCCATTTGGGTCTATCGGGCGTATTGGCCACGCAGGCGCCAAGCGTTGCAGAAGCCTACGAAGATAAATTTATTATCGATCCGGTAGCAGAACGCGAAGAGTGGTGCCGCATTACCGGTATTCGCCGCTAAGCGATATTCCCACGTTCACAACGAACCACCATTAAAAACAGCGCCTTATTCTGGCGCTGTTTTTGTTTCAGCAATACCCAATAACCGGAAATACTCACAGACCAGCCACATATCCTCAGTGAAGTTTTTGTCTATCGCCGCAAGGGACTCTTCAAAAAATGTCTGATGAGCCTGCCGCCAATAAGCCAAAGACTTATCCCCTTCCCCCTCTGCCGCCGCGAATACGGCGTCTACATCACGAAAGCGGCGCAAAGACACCTGCGTGGTTTCTATCGCCGCCACGGGCTTTTCACGCCCATCTAGCACAATCGTCAGGTAACCCACGTGAGGAATGGTGCTTCCCTGTTGCTGATACTCCACCAAGGCACCGCAGGTAGCATATTTATCGCCGCTGACGATAAGGTCTGCAAGCTGCTGCGCTAACTCACCCGGCGAACCAAACTGTTCAGCATGATAAGGACGGCCCGCTAAATCTGGGTGTGCTTGTACTATTTTCGACCAAAATAATGCGATTTCACTGTCCATATCATCCTCTAAAATGCGATATGCATCCCATTTATAGCGTCATTATTGCTGCTTTAATCAGCAATTTGTTTGACTGACGCTGCCAAAAACAGGTTAAAACCACGAATACTAAAGGTAAAAAATAAAAGAGCATTTTTTAACCATCGCAATATAACCATATGTTAAACAACAAAAATAATCAAACACCAGCCCTCAGCCCGCGATTTCATTGATCTACAACAGAGGATTGTTCAAAGTTTGGCCTTTCATATCCAAGCAAAAATGCGTAATATACGCGCCCTTGCGGACACAGTATGGTCAGTCTTTGTCTATGCGCATTGGACACATTGAACTTAAAAATTGCCTTATTGCTGCGCCTATGGCCGGCATAACCGATCGCCCTTTTCGGACGCTTTGCTACGAAATGGGTGCAGGGATGGCTGTCTCTGAAATGCTCTCTTCCAATCCGGAAGTGTGGCAGACAGATAAGTCGCGTCTGCGTATGGTGCATTTAGACGAGCCTGGGATCCGAGCCGTGCAAATTGCCGGGTGTGACCCTGATGACATGGCTGCTGCGGCCAAAATCAACGCTGATAGCGGCGCGCAGATCATTGATATCAATATGGGTTGCCCAGCGAAAAAAGTGAACCGCAAACTCGCGGGTTCTGCGCTTTTGCAGTATCCCGACTTGGTTGAAAAAATCCTCAGCGCGGTAGTTAACGCTGTGGATGTACCGGTAACGCTAAAAATTCGCACGGGCTGGAGCCCAGAACACCGTAACTGTGTTGAGATTGCCCAATTGGCTGAACGCTGCGGAATTCAGGCCCTGACTATTCATGGCCGAACACGTGCTTGCTTATTCAACGGCGAGGCGGAGTACGACAGCATTCGGACAGTTAAGCAGAGTGTTTCCATCCCGATTATCGCGAATGGAGACATAACTGACCCGCATAAAGCCAGAGAGGTACTCAACTACACCGGAGCCGACGCTCTGATGATAGGACGTGCCGCTCAGGGGAGACCCTGGATCTTCCGGGAAATCCAGCATTATCTGGACACAGGGGAGCTGCTTCCGCCCATGCCGTTGGAGGAAGTTAAGCACTTGTTATTAGGGCATGTACAAGAACTGCATCATTTTTACGGTTCTGGTAAGGGATTTCGCATTGCCCGCAAGCACGTATCTTGGTATCTCCAAGAACACGCCCCATGTGACCAGTTTCGGCGCACATTCAACGCCATAGAGGATGCCAGCGAACAGCTGGAGGCGTTGGAGGCATATTTCGAAAATCTTAGCGTAAAAAAAGAGCTGACAGAACTATGTTCGAACAACGCGTAAATTCTGACGTACTGACCGTTTCTACCGTAAACTCCCAGGACCAGGTGACTCAAAAGCCACTGCGTGACTCGGTTAAACAAGCCCTGAAAGGCTATTTTGCTCAACTGAATGGTCAGGACGTTAATGATCTGTATGAGCTGGTACTGGCTGAAGTAGAACAGCCACTGTTAGACATGGTGATGCAGTACACTCGCGGTAACCAAACCCGCGCTGCGCTGATGATGGGAATTAACCGCGGAACTCTGCGTAAGAAATTGAAAAAATACGGCATGAACTGATACTAATCAGTTAACGTATTGAAAAAAGGCGCTTTTATCGAAAGATAAAGCGCCTTTTTGCTATCTATTCATCTCTAATATGTTCATTTCTCACCAATATCCCCTCAGAAGTAACAATGTTAAGATAGCGCGAGCGTGATGCTTATTCTGTTCAATTGAACCCTGTTTTCTTCTTACTGTGACCACCGAGAGAGTCATGAGCAAACCAACCTCTTCTGTTTCTGAATCCATCACCCGTGATCTGGCTATTCGTATCATTCGTGGCGAACTAGCAGAAGGCATGGCGATCCCAGGCGAGCATGAACTGGCGCAGCAGTACGACGCATCAAGAACGTCGGTAAGAAATGCGCTTCAGGTATTGGGAGCTAAAGGAATGTTACTGATTCAGGCTAAGCGCCGCAGTACGGTCACGCCGCGTGAGCAGTGGAGCTTTCTGGATGCCGAAGTTCTCTCTTGGTTAGAAGACGTTGGCATTGAATCCGAACTGGTTGAGCAACTGATGCTAACGCGCCTTATATTCGAACCCGACGTTGCGGCAATGGCAGCGCTTAACGCCAACGGCCATGATTTAGCCACCATCGAAGATGCTTGGACGACCATGCAGGCAGGGCAAAAAAATAACTCCGCAGAGCAGTTTGAGCGCGGCGATTTGGCCTTTCATACAGCGGTGCTGCGCGCCTGCCATAACCCCTTTCTCGCCTCCGTGGGCAATGCGCTTTCTGCCGCCATGCTGTTGTCATTCAAGCAAACGCTGGAAGACGATCTCCAATTAACCCAAGACGCCGTCCAGCAGCATCGCGACCTATTTGAAGCAATTCGTTTAAAACAGGCTGATACAGCGCGCCAATGTATGCGCCACATCTTATTGAGCGCGGCCCATAAGCATATTTGGCGTGAAATCCCAGAAAAGTATCGGCACTTTTTCTAAGTTTTTTTTCATCATTCTTCCACGCGTGTAGCTAACTTTCGATCTCCCTCACAGATCTAAGGTTATTTATTCGCCATCATTCTTGTAATACAAGAATTGATTTGTTGTGAGTCAAGAATGAATAATCACTGGATTGCAATCGATTGGGGAACCTCGAATTTTCGTGCGTTCCTGATGAACCATAACCAATGCATTGATACCGTCAACGCGCATTGCGGGCTGCTTAGCGTGCCCGATCGTCAGTTTGACGCTGCGCTTTTACCTCTAATTGCCCCCTGGTTGGCGCAGTCCCCTAACCTTCCTTTACTCATGGCGGGAATGGTCGGCTCACAGCAAGGCTGGCAAGAAGTGCCTTATGTTGAATTGCCCGCCAGTGGCC
Source organism: Hafnia sp. CBA7124 (assembly GCF_002355555.1). Lineage (NCBI taxonomy): Bacteria > Pseudomonadati > Pseudomonadota > Gammaproteobacteria > Enterobacterales > Hafniaceae > Hafnia > Hafnia sp. CBA7124. Next base: position 4,051,616 of record NZ_AP017469.1, read on the forward strand.
AACGTTTTGCTCAGCAAACCGCACAGGTTGTTACCTCATGGGGAAGCCCTTGTCGGATTATCGCCGGAGCCTGTGGCGTCAACGCCTTCGGTTTGCCAGATGTCATGCGTGGCGAAGAAATTCAGCTAATTGGGCTAGCAGCGCAATACCCGCAGGAACGCCATCTGGTCATTCTGCCGGGCACTCACAGCAAACACGCCACGCTTGAACACGACCATATTTTGCATTTCAACACCTTTATGACCGGCGAAATCTACGCCGTGATGCTGAACCATTCACTGCTAGGCAAAGATTTACCGGAGCCTTGTGAAGATAATCCCGCCTTCACCCTTGGGGTGCAGAATGCACAAACTGCCCCTTATCTCAGCAACGCACTCTTCTCTGCACGCACGTTAAAGCTCAGTGGTGCAATCAGCGCGGCTCAGGTTGCTAGCTACCTATCTGGATTGCTCATTGGCTCAGAGCTGGCTGCTTTATCAGAAACCCAAGCGTGGATCGTCGGTTCACCAGCACTCTCTGAACGCTATACGCGCGCAGCCAGCCTGCTGGGCATCACGTTGACCTCTGTCGATGGCGATAGCTGCTTTATCCACGGCATGAGCAAAATCTATCAATCCTTAGACGGAGCATTCGCATGAACTACCTTAGCTTTGCATCTCGCTGGCAGCAGTGTTCATTGCCGCTAATCGCTATCTTGCGTGGAGTTACGCCTAAAGAAGCGCAGGGCGTGGCGGAAACGCTGCTTGAATGCGGTTTTACCTATTTGGAAGTGCCGCTCAATAGCCCTCAACCATTCGAGTCTATTGCGATTATGGCGAAGGTCGTCGGTAACCGTGGGTTCGTGGGTGCCGGAACGGTGCTAACCGAGCATCAGGTTCATCAGGTCGCTGACGCCGGTGGACAACTGGTTATTTCTCCAAATATGGATCCTTCTGTAATCCGCGCCACCTGTGAGTTAGGGCTTACCAGTCTGCCCGGCATCGCAACGCCGAGTGAAGCGTTTACTGCGCTGCGTGCCGGTGCCTACGCGCTGAAACTCTTCCCCGCTGAATTGATCACGCCAACCATCGTCAAAGCGATGCGAGCCGTTTTACCCGCAGAAGCCGTTTGTCTTCCCGTAGGCGGTATTAATCCTGACGCCGAGCAAATGCGCCGCTACAGACAATCAGGTGCGCGTGGTTTTGGCTTAGGCGGTGGCTTATATCAGCCAGGTATTTCGCTCGTCACGCTACGTGAACGAGCACTGGCCTATCACGACGCTTGGCATCAGGCTGATAAAAAATGAACCACGACGCGCTGCAAAATCCGTCTATTGTCGACAATTACCGCGCCATGCTCGGAGAATCTCCGGTGTGGTGTTTCCGCTCTCAGTCGCTGATCTGGGTGGATATTTTGCAGCACCGCCTGCTGCGCTATTGGCCGCAGCGGGATGATCGTATTGAGATCCACGAATTACCTTTTCTCTGTAGCGCTGCGCTGCTCACAACTGAGCCAGAGCAATTCCTACTGGTCACCACGCAGGGCGTGATGCTGTACGACTATCGCCAGCAAAGCTACCGCCTGTTGTGTTGTTGGCCTGAAGATCATCGAACACGCCCGAATGAAGCAGCCATTGCACCAGATGGCTCGCTGTGGTTTAGCACCATGGACAAAACTGCTCAGTTAGCCATCGGCAGTTGGTATCGCTTTACCTACGGCAGCGTCCAGGCAGAAAGAATGCTCAGCGGGCAGCATGTTCCCAATACGCTGGTCTGGCACGGCAAACACGCTTGGTTTGCCGATACTTTTCGCCATTGTTTTTGTCGCTGTGATGCGCAGCGAATCAGCGAAAGCACGCTCCATGAATGGCCGATCGCCTCATTGATGGCCGACGGTTCAGCGCTTACGCATAACGGAATATTGCTCAATGCCTGTTGGGGAAGCGCCTGTATCACGGCCTACCGCTTGGGCGATGCTGCACCTGAATGGCTGGCAACCCATTCACTTCCCGTCACTCAACCGACAAGCGCTGCCTTCGGCGGGCCCGATTTACACGATCTCTATATCACTTCAGCGTCTGATGGGCTCGTCGAGCCTTCAAACACCGAAGGCGCACTTCTGCGTTATCAAACCTCCTACACCGGACAGCGAGCCACGCTGTTCACCCTAAATACTCATTAAAACAATTAATTATTTTAGAGGCTTACCATGACTACGCATTCAATTCCGCAGTCTGTACCCCACACCAATCGGCAAACATTGCTGATCTGTTTTTTAGCCGCATTGGCTGGCCTGCTCTTTGGCCTCGATATGGGCGTGATTGCCGGAGCCCTCCCATTCTTAGCCAAAGAATTCGCCCTTAGCAGCCACCAGCAAGAGATGGTTGTCAGTATCATGATGTTAGGTGCGGCACTCGGCGCACTATGCAGTGGCCCGCTATGTACCCGCATTGGACGTAAAAAAACGCTGCTCATCGGCTCTATTTTATTTGTCGTTGGTTCGATTGGCTGTGCGCTGGCAGGTGATTTGCACATGCTGGTTATTTCACGCTTTTTGCTCGGCGCAGCGGTTGGTGTAGCCTCCTTTGTCGCGCCGCTCTATCTCTCTGAAATCGCGCCAGAACACATCCGAGGTAGCATGATTTCCCTGTATCAGTTAATGATCACCATTGGGATTTTAGCCGCCTTTTTATCCGATACGGCGCTCAGCGCCAGCGGCAACTGGCGTTGGATGCTGGGCGTTATCACCATCCCTGCTCTGATCCTATTTGTCGGCGTGCTTACGCTGCCTGAAAGTCCTCGCTGGCTGATGATGAAAGACAAACATGCGCTGGCGGAAAAAGTTCTGCTATTGCTGCGTTCCACCCACACAGAAGCCCATGCCGAACTCGAAGCCATTCGCCAAAGCGTGCAGATAAAGCAGCGCGGCTGGCAGTTATTCCGCGCCAATAGCCATTTCCGCCGCTCCACCTACTTGGGCATTTTGTTGCAGTTTATGCAGCAGTTCACCGGCATGACCGTGATCATGTATTACGCACCGAAGATCTTCGCCATTGCTGGATTTGCCTCTACCGAGCAGCAAATGTGGGGAACCGTTATTGCTGGACTCACCAACGTGCTCGCCACCTTTATTGCGATTGGCTTGGTGGATCGTTGGGGACGTAAACCGATCCTCAAACTCGGTTTTGGCGTGATGGCGATCTGCATGGCATCAATGGGCTATATGTTCTTTGTCGGTATCACCACCACTACCGAGCAATATACCGCCGTCACGCTATTGCTGATCTTTATCGTCGGCTTCGCCATGAGTGCTGGTCCGTTGATCTGGGTGCTCTGTTCCGAGATCCAACCGTTGGCTGGCCGTGATTTTGGTGTCACCTGCTCCACCATGGCCAACTGGATCGCCAATATGATCATCGGCGCCACTTTCCTCACTCTCATCGACACCATCGGCAGCGCGGGCACATTCTGGCTCTATGCCGGACTCAACGTGGTTTGCATCGTGCTTACCCTGCTATTTGTCCCTGAAACTAAAAATATCTCGCTGGAAAACATCGAGAAAAAACTGATGGCTGGCTCACCGCTGAGAAGCATCGGCAGCGCCCTCTAACTCAGGATTATTTTTTAATTCACGATTATTTTTGTTTCGTCGAGGTCACCCATGACAGCTTTGGACATCAGTAATACCTCTGAAAATGAAAAAAGGATCGCCGCGGTATATAACAAAATTACCCGCCGCCTCATTCCGTTTTTGATCCTATGCTATTTCTTCGCCTATTTGGATCGCGTGAACGTCGGCTTTGCCAAACTGCATATGCAGGATGCACTCAGCTTCAGCGATACCGTATACGGCGTTGGCGCGGGGATCTTCTTTATCGGCTACTTTCTGTTTGAGCTACCGAGTAATCTGCTGATGCAGCGTTTTGGCCCGCGCTTTTGGATCGCGCGGATCATGATCAGTTGGGCCGTTCTCTCTGCGTTGATGATCTTCGTAAAAACACCCACTCAGTTCTACGTGCTTCGCTTCCTACTCGGTGTGGCAGAAGCGGGATTCTTCCCCGGCATCGTGTTTTATCTCACGCTGTGGTTTCCATCGTGGCGATCGGCTCGCACGCTGGGGCTGTTTATTCTCGTCACACCGCTATCCACCATCATTGGCAGCCCGCTGTCTGGTTTTATTCTAAAAGCGTTTGAAGGCGTTGAAGGCCTACATAACTGGCAATGGTTGTTTGTGGTCGAAGCGATCCCCTCGTTCTTGCTGGCATTCGTGGTATTACGTTATCTCGACAACGACGTGAAATCAGCCCGTTGGCTTAGCGATGAGGAAAAGCAGGTCGTCAGCGACGACCTTGAAATCGACCGTCAACGCGGCCTGAAAGCGAATGCAGGCAAACCACCGCAAAGCCTAAAAATGATGTTTCGTAATGGCTATGTTTGGCTGCTGGCGCTGATCTTTTTCAGCTTCAATATTGGCTACTACGGCATCAACTTCTGGCTTCCTTCGATCATTAAAAGTTCTGGCGTGAGTGACGATTTCCATATCGGCTTACTCGCCGCGCTACCTTATGTTTTCGGCGCCATTTTCATGGTGTGGAACAGCCGTCACTCCGATCTGCACTGCGAACGCCGCTGGCACATTGCCATTCCTGCGGTGCTGGGCGCGGTGGGGCTCACGCTCAGCGCATATTGCAGCGGCTCAACCGTATGGATGATGGCGTGGATATGTCTGGCGATGTCCGGCACGTTGGCGCTGATCCCAACCTATATCAGCCTTCCCGGTACGTTGCTGTCTGGCACAGCCGCTGCGGCAGGCATCGCGTTAGTCAATTCGATCGGTAACCTAGCCGGGTTCTTTGGCCCTACGGTTCTTGGCTGGCTCAAAGACAACACCGGCAGCACCAATGCCGGGCTGTATATCCTCGCCGCATTTTTATTGCTGTGCGCCCCCCTGATGTTTTTGTTACCAGCCAAGCTGGTTAATCCCCGCCGTGATGCAGGCAGATCCTGAATGCAAAGCACGGTAGGCGTTGTATCGTTATTGAAAAGAGGCTGTTTATGAGTGGATGTAAAAGCTGTGGCACCTGTGGTGATGGTCATTTTAACCCAGTATTAAGCGGCGACGACGGCGCGCTTAAGCGTGCGCTATACAAATCAATGGGGCATACGGATGAGCAGCTACGTCGTCCGGTCATTGCGGTCGTAAACAGCTATACCAACGCTACGGCTGGTCATGCGAACCTCAATGATCTTACCGCCGAAGTGTTGAAAGGAATTGATGAGGCCGGCGGTGTTGGCATGGTCTTTGGCACTATTGCGCCCTGCGACGGTATCGCCGAAGGGCATTTGGGCATGCGTTACATTCTTGCTGCCCGCGAAGTGATCACCAGCTCAATCGAAGTCATGATGCGCGCCCACCGTTTTGACGGCATGGTGCTGCTCGGCTCCTGTGACAAAATTGTCCCCGCCATGCTCATGGCCGCAGCTCGTCTGGATATTCCGGCTATTCTGGTTAACGGTGGCCCAATGTATCCAGCGGAATATCACGGCAAACATTGGGACGGTAATATCGTTACCGAAGCCATTGGCTGGAAAAAACGCGGCGAAATCGACGAAGCAGAGTTCCGACATATCGAAGATATCGCTGAACCCGGCCCCGGTTCCTGCACCATGTATGGCACGGCCAATACGATGTGCAGTATCTCAGAGGTGTTAGGCATGAGCTTGCCTGGCAGCGCTATGCTTCCTGCCATATCTCATGCGCGTCGCGAATGCGCCTACCGCACCGGCCAAGCCGCCGTTGACTTAGTCAAACGCGGCGTCAACGCACGGCAAATTATCACCCCACAGTCAATCCGCAACGCCATGATTTATCTGCTGGCAACCGGCGGTTCAACTAACGCGATCCTGCATTTACAAGCGATTCACTACGAAGGGGAATACGGTCATCTACCGTTGTCAGACTTCGATAAGTTAAGCCATCAGGTTCCGCTCGTTGCGTCGCTCTACCCAGCATCAGAATACGACATGATCGATTTCTGGGAAGCGGGCGGCGTGGCGGCGGTTGAAAAAGAGATCGCGTCGCTGATGGATCTCAACGCACTCACCGTCAATGGGCAAACCAAAGGCGAATGGCTGGCTCAGGCTCCAGTCAGCCATCGTCCTGAAGTCATCCACACATTGGCTATTCCGGTACGCAATGAAGCCGGGGTTGCGGTCTTACACGGCAACTTATCGCCGCTCGGCTGCGTCGTAAAACCGGCCGCCGTGCCTGAACACCTGATGACGTTCACTGGCCCTGCGGTCGTGTTCAACAGCGAACAAGAATCGGTTGATGCCATTCTCTCTGGCGAGATCGCCCCCGGAAGCGTGCTGGTGCTGCGCTATGAAGGGCCAAAGGGGGGGCCGGGTATGCCCGAAATGTATAAGCCTATGAAGTATCTAGAAGGCATGGGGCTTTCTGATAGCTGCGCGCTGATCACCGATGGTCGCTTCTCCGGCTCCAACCGAGGGCTGTTTGTTGGCCATATTTCACCTGAAGCCAGTGACGGTGGCGATCTGGCGCTGGTCGAAAATGGTGATCTCATCACCATCAATATTCCGACCCGCGAACTCATGTTGAACGTTGACCAAGCCACGTTGGCAAAGCGCCGCCAGCATTGGGCGCCGATTGAAAAACAGGTGCCACGCGGATTCCTACGTTTATACCGCCGCTGGGCGCTACCTGCGGCACAAGGCGCCGTGCTTGCAGACCGAGATGAGGAGTAAGCCATCATGTACCAATCAACAGATATCCGTGGCGTAAACCCAATTGCAGCCATGCCGTTCACACCGCAGGGCGAACTAGATTACTCAAGCTTTAGCCGTATGTTGGAACATCTGGCGGCAACCGGTATTCAGGGATTAACCCTATTCGGCATCGCCAGTGAATTTCCTAAGTTGGAGGATGCTGAACGCCTCCAGCTCTCCAATCAGTTTTTGTCCGACCTTCGCGGCAGCGGCGTTTTTCGCGCCATTTCCGTCACCGATCACAGCACAGAGGTTGCCGTAAAGCGCGCTCGCGATTATCAAAAGCGTGGTGCCGACGCACTCATGCTATTGCCGCCATTCTTTCTACAACCAAGCCCAGAGGCGATTTCACATCATATTTTCTCGGTGCTAGAAGCGGTCGATATTCCGGTTATGGTGCAATACGCGCCGGGTGAAACCGGGCTGGCTATCACCCCTGCACAGCTGGCCGAGGTCGCGACTCGCTATCCACACGCGGTGTTTAAAATTGAATGTAATCCACCAGTAGATTACACCCGTGAATTTTTACAACAAGCGCCTCAGGCCAGCGTCCTCAACGGTTATGCAGGGCTTTATATGCTGCAAATGCTTGAGGCAGGAGGCAAAGGCGTGATGCCGGGTTGTTCCTTCAGCGAGGTTTACGTGCAGATTTATCAGCACTGGCAACAAGGAGAAAAAGGCGCTGCACAGGAATTACATCAGCAGCTACTGCCGTGGATCCAGCGCTGGATGACACACTGCGAATACATCATTCAAGTGGAGAAAACGATCCTACAACGCCGAGGGATCATCGCCAGCGATTACTGCCGTCACCCTGGCTGGTCACTGACAGCGCAAGATCGTCTGATGATCGACAGTTTCATTTCAACATTTGCTCTTTAAACTGACGGAGTATTTATGTCTACATCAGCCCAGCAGCCGCGCGTAGTCATCGTGACCGGAGCCAGCCAAGGCATCGGCCACGCTATCGCGCAAACATTTTTGAAAAACGGTGACATCGTTATTGGCTGCGCTTTTTCCCCATTGGAAAAAGCGCCCCATGCCAAAACGCTGTTAGATCACTACCCCGAACATTTTTGCTACTACTCGGTCGATATCACCCGCACCGAAAGCATCAGTGAATTTGTTGCCGCCGTTGAACAACGCTTTGGCCGTCTTGACGTACTGGTTTCCAACGCAGGTAAAAACGTCTTTAAAGGTATTGATTGCGAGCTGGAAGATTGGCACCACAATCTCGATCTTAACCTGCGCTCACATTGGTACATGGCGAAATCCTGCCGTGGGATGTTAGAGAAATCACGGGGCGTTATTTTGGTGATGACCTCAAACCACGCTTTTTCAACCATGCCAGGCTGCGCGCCTTACAACATCACCAAGCGTGCATTGCTCTCACTGGTACAAAGCCTCACCATTGAATGGGGCTCGGCTATTCGCAGCGTGGGAATTGCACCTGGCTTTATTGATACTGCAGGAAATCAGGTTTGGTTTGACTCACAGGGTGACGGAGAAAAGGCGCGGCAGGAAACTATCGCCAAACATCCCGTTGGCCGTATTGGGACATCTGAAGAAGTGGGCGAACTTTGCCTGTTCTTATCCAGCCCAGCGGCTGGGTTTATCGCGGGCACCACCATCGTGATGGACGGTGGACGTAGCGCTCTGATGCAAGACTGATTAACTGATCATCCAATAAAAAAGGCGCACTACCTTAATCGGTAGGCGCTTTTTTGCTACAGAGCACAACATTGAAAGTCATTGATTCCTAAAAAGTGTTGCTGAGATTTTCAATTTGAAGCATTCAGACAACAACGCTCATTTCTGCATCTCTTTGAATTAAAAATAATTTATATATCTTTACCTTCAAAGTCGCGAGAAAAGCTTCCCAACGACCTACCTGTAGACATAAATTCTTGCAGTGCAAATTGGACAGATATCGAAGGTTTTATAGAATCTGTTGTCCAAGCTACTGACCAAATAAAAGCGAATTAGCTTAACACGCTGAATAGTTTAATTTTTAACCATTGAGAACAATTTCATGAAGAAAACACTGTTAGCCTTATTCGTTCTCTCACCGTTCGCCGCTCTGGCCGCAACGCCAGCACAGCCGATGATCGGCAACTATCATGCGGTAGGCTATACCACCTGCGGCGGGTTTAAAGTGCTCTCCAGCGCCATCAGTAACGAGAATGTGATGGTGTTGCAAATCACCGATCCTATCAGCAAGGCATCGCAGATTTATTACGGGAATCGTACTGACGACGAGAGCGAGAAAGTGCAGTATGTGCTGTCTAATTACGATGAGAAAACCAAACAGTTCACGCCAGATCCATCGAATACCACCATCAATTTCGGCATCAAAATGGGCCATCCGGGTACACCGGGCAATGACTTATACAATCTGACGATGGCTGGCCAAACCTATATTTGTAAGCAGTTCACCATCTTCAATTCATTAAGCAAAAAATAAAATCGTCTAATTTGAAGACGTAAAAAAGCCATCTGCAAATAGCTGATGGCTTTTTTGTTTTTTTATTTAAATCAAACTGCTACAACTTCTCACCATTGCTCTCAATCACTTGCTTATACCAATCGAAACTCTGTTTTTTCGACCGCTCCTGCGTGCCAGTGCCATCATCATGTTTATCAACATAGATAAAGCCATAGCGCTTACTGTATTGACCGGTTGTGAAAGAAACGCAATCGATGCAGCCCCACGGGGTATATCCCATCAGCTCAACGCCGTCGTCGATCACCGCTTTTTTCATCTGCTCAATGTGGGATTTTAAATACGCGATGCGGTAATCATCGTGAATTTGCCCATCGGCGCCGGCTTTGTCGACCGCGCCAAAGCCGTTTTCAACGATAAACAGCGGTTTCTGATAACGCTCATACAATATGTTCAGCGTATAACGCAGGCCTACGGGGTCGATCTGCCATCCCCATTCTGATGCTTTTACATGTGGATTCGGAACCGATCCTTCAAAACCTGCCAGCGCCGTACCTGTTCCCGCCGAGTTCGCCTGCACCGCATTACTCATGTAGTAGCTCAGGCCGATATAATCCGCACATCCGTCTAACAAAATCTGCTTATCATCCGGTTGCATTTCAATGTGATACCCTTTGCGCTCCCACTCTTTAAGAATGTATGAAGGGTAATAACCACGCATATGCACATCGCCAAACAGAAAACGCTCACGCATCGCTTCCTGCGCATACATCACATCATCGGGATGGCAGGAGTACGGGTAGAGCGGCACCATTGCAATCATGCAGCCGATTTGTAGCGCAGGATTAATATCGTGCCCTAATTTCACCACCTGTGCGCTGGCAACGAACTGGTGGTGCAACACTTGGTACATGCACTCTTCAGGGTTAGGCTCATTGGTGTAAATCACCCCTGAGCAGCAATAACCAAACAGCGGTGTTTTCCAGTTACGCTGGTTGTTGATCTCGTTGAACGTCATCCAGTATTTCACTTTATGCTGGTAACGTTTAATAACCACTTCGCTAAAGTGAACAAAGAAATCAATGACTTTACGATTTTTCCAACCACCGTACTCTTTCACCAAATGCCACGGCATTTCGAAATGCGACAGCGTAATCACTGGCTCAATGCCATATTTCAACAGCTCATCGAACATCTCATCGTAAAACTGTAGCCCCGCTTCATTCGGTTCTACTTCATCCCCATTCGGGAAGATGCGCGACCACGCAATCGAGGTGCGAAAACATTTAAAGCCCATCTCAGCAAACAGCGCGATATCACCTTTGTAGCGATGATAAAAATCGACCGCGTCGTGGTTGGCATAAAGATAACCGTCTTGGATACCGTCGGTGATCACGCGATCGACGCCATGTGATCCGCTGGATAAGACATCAACGATGCTTGGCCCTTTGCCGCCCTGATCCCAGCCGCCTTCAACCTGATGAGCCGCGACCGCGCCGCCCCACAGAAAATCATCCGGTAACCGTTGTTGTTTCATGCTGTTGCTCTCTTCTTTAATGAATTTTGTTACGTAATCAAGCGACTTCAGGCTGCGCCGCTGCTTTGGTATCTGTCACTGCTGCTGGAATTTCTTCTTTAAATCCGGCAAACCAGGTGAATACGGCACCGAGGACAAAGGCCACGCTTATCGACAGGACGAAACCAAGGAACTGAGGCAGATGCCCTTCTTTGAAGAACACCGGCAGCACCGCAATCCCAGGGATACAGTAACTCCACGATACCGCATTGAAGGAGCCGGCAATGGCACCGCCGACCGCACCCGCCATGCAGGCACAGACCATCGGACGTTTTAAGCGTAATGCCACACCATAAATTGCAGGTTCAGTAATCCCGAACAGACCCGTCATCCCCGCAGACAGCGCAACGCGCTTCATCTCGGCATCTTTAGATTTCAGGTAAACGCCCAGAACTGCGCCCGCCATGGCAAACACGGCGGAGGCTTGCAGGCCAGTAAAGGTGTCGTAGCCCAAAGTCGCGTAGTTGCCGACGGTGACAGGAGTAATCCCCCAATGCACGCCCAAGGTAACTAACGGTGTCCACAGCGCGCCAACCACAAAACCAGCTACCGCAGGACTAAGGTGATAAAGCGTGTTGTAAACCCCGCCGATGGCACCGCCAATCATGTTGCCAATCGGGCCAAATACCAGCAGAGTCAGAGGAACAATAATCGCCAAACAGAACATCGGCGTGAACAGATTACGGATCACCAGCGGCAGAATTCGTTCAAAGAAACGCTGCACATACGACATCATCCACACCATCAAAATGATCGGAATAACCGCCGAGGTGTAGCTCAAATACTCCACAGGCATACCTAAAAACGTCAGTGGATCTGCGCTAAGCGGGATCCCCACAACTTCCGTTAGCACACGGGCGATCTGTGGATTATTCACCGCTTCTTTCATCAGCTCCTGCATTGCCGGATCGGCTGAGTTAACCAGCAGGATCTTGTTGGCTGTCAGCATGCTCATGTAGTCAGGGCAAACCAGCGCACAGGCGGCAATCACGGCAGTAAATGGATTAACGTTAAATTTCTTCGCAGCGGTGTAAGCCACCATCACCGGCAGGAAAGTAAAGCCGGTCCATGAAACGAAGTTCAAGATACGGTACGTTCCGCTGGCAGGATCCATCCAGCCTAAAACGGCAAACAGCGAAATCAGCCCCTGCAGGACACCACATGCCGCAAGCGGGTAGAGAAAAGGCGCAAAAATACTGGAAATGATATCCATCAAGCGGCTAACAATGCCGACGTTAGGTGCGCTGACGGCCGCATTTTCATCCACCTGAATCAGCTTTAGCACTTCTCGATAGGCATCACCCACATGGTTCCCAATCACCACCTGTAATTGCCCGCTAGACTCAATAACCGTAATAACGCCTTTAACACGCTTAAGGGTTTCTTTATCTACCTGCGAATTATCTTTTAATACAAATCGTAGACGCGTTGCACAATGTGTGACATTAATCACATTATTATCGCTACCAATTAATTTTACAATTTCCTTGGCCGAGTCCGCATAATTAATTGCCATAGAATGAGTCCTTCTGTAGGAACAGAACCCCCTTTTAATAAACGGAGGGGAATATTTATGATTTATAATTTGGATAGTAGCAAAGAATTAATTAATGTCACGATATAACAAAAAAACGCAAATGTGATTTGTTACGTCAAAGAAACACGCTGTTTTTTATCAGATCAATGTCTCAATTATTAACTAGAAATATTCTTTGCTAATTTCTTTCCTATTGCCTCTAGCATATAAATAACCGGAACCTGAGTGGTGATATTATATTCACTGGCAATCAGGATTTGTGGCATGTGATAGGAAAGATTGAAGTCTGCCATGCGGGCTAAAGAGGAGGTTTCACTGTTGGTAATGCTGATGATTTTACAGTGATGTAGGCTAAACTGGCTCGCCAGTTTTAATATCTCTGGAGTTTCACCAGAAACGGATAAAATAATCGCAATCGCGTTTTTATACATATCCGTACTAATAGGATAATAGGGATCATCAATATAATTACTAAACTTGCCTACGTTAGAGAAAAAACGTGCGCCATATTTCCCTAGCGTGCCGGACGTACCAGCACCAACAAATATTATTCTTTCCGCCTCAGCAATTTGTTCCGCCGTGCGCGTAATAAGTTCTTCAAACTCATCATTATGAATACTTTTAAAGAAGCTCATTATTTCACTCGCTCCGGAGGTCAATAATAATTTCTCTTCTTGCTCAAGATAAAGTTTAAAACGAATACGAAATTCAGAATAGCCACTGCAATTCATTTTTTTGCAAAAGCGTAATATGGTGGTGGTGGAAACATCCGCTTCATCCGCCAACTCGCGGATAGTCATATACATCACCTTATCTTTATTTTTGATGACATAGTTATATACCATCAATTCCAAGCCATTCAGCGTCGATAAGGCGATATGGGTAAACATGCGAGTATCCAGTAACGAGTTATCGTGACAAAGTATCAGAACATCATAGCGATGACAAAGTATCTCAGACCTCAGAGGCGAAACGTTCCTCAAACAAGCTTAACGCCTGAGCACGGCAAATATGCGCGGAGCTCAGGCAGATTATCTTTACTGTCCTTGAATATCTTTCGCTATCGCGGTTTTAAAATCATCCATTGGGCAGAAACCATTGGCATCAATTTTACAACCATCAATTTGTAAAACCACACGCTGAGCCGGTGATGACAATGATAACGGCGTAGCATTGCGGATTTGATCGGTTGACTGATATACATATTCAATCTTCATCAAATCACGATTGTCGTTTTTATCATGCCAACGTTGGAAAACAATTTTCCCGCTGATTGGGGTTTTCTCATATTGCTTAGGCAGTTCATATTCGGCCGTTTTCATGGCTGCTAATAAAGACGCAATGTTGGAATCATGCCCCACCAGCACTGCGACCTTCGCTTTATGAGCGTCTGCCACAAGCGCGTTGTTATCTGGCGTTCCCACCAGCGCTGCGCTGACAAAACGCATCAAAGGTGCCGCCGCATTTTGGGCTACCGCTGACGAGCCAAACAGGGTTTCATGATAAAGATTCTTTATCTCTTCCAATTGCTGCCACTGTTTTTCATCGGTGATTTGTCCCCAAGCCACCTCTTTCAGCGGATATCCTTCGTAATACTGCAGCATAAACCCATCAGATGCGCCGGTTCCTACGCGTAGCGGCCCCGTAATCCCAGGTTCTTTGTCCTGAACGATATTGACCGTATTTGGCTGTTCCGCCAAAGAGCAGGTTTTTTTCTCGGTGCAAACTTTCGATTGCCCGTAGTCCATCACCTGCTGAAGTACCGCATAGTTAGGTTTCAAGCGCTCGTTAAGACCGTCAATCCCCCCCTGTCCCGCATGTTGGTTAATCGACTCGATGGCTTTTTGTTTGAACTCATCAGTGACTTTCGCGGTAATTATCGGGTTAAACGTTGGGTCCATGGTGCCAATTTTGGCCTGATGATTCACCTTGAGTGAACACTCGGGAAATGCGCCGCTGACAAAGCTTTTCGCGGTATCAATGGTGCGAGGTAGGCTATTCGCATAAACAAATACGGCACCGTCGGTTGGGCAACCCCCCGCAGGCAAAATGCCGGTTTGGGCAAGCCAATCGCGCATATATTTACCAAAGAGTGTTTCTACTTCAGCCCCTTTCGGCGTCAGCAATCCCCCTTCCGTTTTCCATACTGGCCATTGGTGTGGCGTCGATTCTGCCAAGATATCGCCATATCCCACCAGCGGTGCACGAATACCATGACGGCTAAAAATGAGAACTTGCTCTAGCTGGTAACCCTCAGGCGCGGCGGGAGAAACATCCGCAGACTGAGCCGCCAGCGGAATGAATAACGCCAATGCGCTCAGTGAGAAAAAGCCCTTAGTTATTTTTTTCATTTGCTCGTTTCCTTATACAAATTGAAGGGTTACCGAATGGAATTAACAGGGCTTAGTGTAGATAGGTATCTCCGTTATGTTCTGGTCACGCTTCACATAACAGGGCTAATCATGCTCATTGCGCAGAGCGCCATGCAGGATCTCTCTTCCAGAAAAGTCCGGTTGTCCCACATTTTCAATCCGCTATGGTCTGTGCCTATAAGAGAGAACAATGGGAGAGTCAGCATGTATTTACGCCCTGACGAAGTCGCACAGGTACTTGAACGAACTGGGTTTATTAGAGATTACGTGACCGATAAAGCCTATGGTTTTCACAAAGGCGATCATTACGTCTATGTTAACCGTGAGGCCAGAATGGGCCGAACCGCGCTGGTAATCCACCCAGCGCTCGGACAGAAAAGTCTTAAATTTGCGCACCCCGCCGAACCACTACGTAGCAGCGTAGCCTATACGCGTTTCCCTCAGGATCCCCATGCCGTAGAGACCGCGTTCGTTGGTATTCCACATGGTTTTACCTCGCGCGCGCGCCTCAGCCAGTATTTGGAAAAAATGTTCCAATAGCGACAGCGCTGAAAATGGGGCAAAAAAAACCTCTGCCGTGCGGGTGCTAGGCAGAGGCAAACTCTTGCAGCTATAGCGCTGTTTTATACAGGCTTATTATTAAAATTCATGACCACATCACATGGCCGATCAGCGGGGCTAGAACCACGGTCACGACCCCCGCTAACATCATAACTAAACTTGAAACCACGCCTTCGGTCTGCCCTATTTCATAGGCTTTCGCGGTCCCCGCGCCATGCGACGAAGCCCCTAATCCGGCTCCTTTCGCCATACCGCTGCGCACCGCCAACCGTAGGAATAAAATATCGCCAACCGCCATACCGAAAACGCCGGTAATCACCACAAACAGCGCCACTAAATCAGGTTGCCCACCTAGCTGTTTAGCCGCTTCCAACGCAAATGGCGTGGTGATTGAACGCACAGCCAAGCTGCGCTGAACTTCCTCCGGCAGCGTTAACAACCGAGCCAACCAAACCGAACTGCTCACCGCAACGACCGTTGCCGTAATCACGCCCGCGCTCAATGACATCCAGTGGCGGCGAATGACCGTCATGTTTTCATAAACTGGCACCGCAAACGCGATGGTGGCTGGGCCCAATAGCCAAAGCAGCCAATGGCTCTCTCCCATGTAGTCCTGATAGGAAACATGTGTTACCACTAAAAACAGCACCAAGATCAGCGGCGTTAAAACCAGCGGCATCATCCAAATGGTGTGAAGGCGACGGTATATTTTCTTATTGGCAAAATAGAGCGCTAACGTCATCAACAGGCACAGCACACTAATACTTAAACTACTCATACGCGATCTCGCTTATAGGCGGCTGATTGCTTTTTACGCTGTAGATAAATCTCGAAACGATAAACCCGATCCACTACCAGCGCGGTCAAACCAAGCGTAAGCGTGGTACTCACCGCAATCACGGCAAAAATTCGCCAACCTTCTACCATTAATAGCGAAGCGTAATTCACTACCGCGACCACGGCAGGAACAAAAAACAGCAACATTTCAGCCAATAACCAACGCGACCCTGCCTTTACCCACTTGATAGGCAAAACGCGTAAAACGATCATCGCCAGCAGCATCAGCATACCCACGATATTGGCAGGAAGAGGAAGGTGGAATCTAACCACAGCCCATTGTGCAACCAAAAACAGTGCGGCATACAAAGCAACCTGAACAGGCACCTGTAAGCGGCTTAGGACGAACGGTGCGCGAGAGCGCAACGCCAGAGACATGATAACCTCAGAATGAGCAAAAGTGTGAATGAGCGCACAGTATAGGCAGTAAACAATACCTGCATAAAATGAATTAATATTATTGCCTTTATGCCAAATTGGCATACTTTGTTATTCCATCAACAAAACGCTCTTATGGAGACACCATGGACGTCAGAACGCTGCGCTATTTTGTCGAAGTGGTACGCCAACAAAGCTTTACCCGCGCGGCGGAAAAACTGTTTGTTACCCAGCCAACCATCAGCAAAATGCTGCGCCATCTAGAAGATGAGCTGGGATGTACGCTGCTCATTCGTGAAGGACGCCGTTTACATCTTACCGACAGTGGACAAGCGGTTTATCAACGCGGCCTAGCCATACTGGATCAATTTAGCCAATTAAGAGCAGAGCTAGAAGATATCAGCACGGTGAAACGCGGCCAGCTTAAGTTAGGTATTCCTCCAATGGTCGGTACCCAAATGGCCGGATTGATTAATGAATTCCGCCATAACTATCCGGGAATCGAACTGATTATTTCCGAGTTTGGCGGGCTTACCGTTGAGCAGGCCGTATTATCAGGTGAACTCGATCTTGCCCTGACCGCACTCTCCGGTGATACCGACGGCGACATCGCGTCGCTGCCGCTGTTCAGCCACCCGCTATGCGTTTTAGTGCCTCGCACCGAAGAGTGGCTATCGCGCACCAGCATTGCTATGCCCGAACTCGCCGAGCAAAACATTCTGATCTACAACGAAGATTTCGCGCTCTACAAACAGCTAATGCAGGCCTTTGCCGCCCACAACGTGACACCACAGATTGCGGTTCGCAGCGGACAGTGGGACTTTCTCGCCGCCATGGTTCAGGCTGGCGTAGGCATCGCGATTTTGCCAGAACCTATCTGCCAACGACTCGATCCAAAGACCCTACTTTGGCTGCCGTTAGAGCCAAAACTGATGTGGGAGCTAGGTTTAATTTGGTGTGAGGGCAGGTACTTGTCGCACAGTGCTCAGGCGTGGATCGCGCGCTGCCGCGAATATTGGCCGAACGGGGAAATGCATCCAGAGTGGATAACGTTGAAGTAGTTCGATGACCCCACCCTAACCCTCCCCTTAGCAGGGGAGGGAACCGTTCAGCGTTGATCGAAAGATTCTCGAGCAACTCCTCCCCCTGCGAAGGGGAGGCTGGGAGGGAACCGTTCAGCGTTGATTGAAAGATTCTCGAGCGGCTCCTCCCCCTGCGAAGGGGGAGGCTGGGAGGGGGTTGTATTTCGAT
The DNA here is from genome assembly GCF_002355555.1 of Hafnia sp. CBA7124. Classification (NCBI taxonomy): domain Bacteria; kingdom Pseudomonadati; phylum Pseudomonadota; class Gammaproteobacteria; order Enterobacterales; family Hafniaceae; genus Hafnia; species Hafnia sp. CBA7124. Next base: position 4,069,335 of record NZ_AP017469.1, read on the forward strand.
AAGTGGAAGTAAACCTAAAATACCTTACCCACTCTTCTCCACCAGCAACGCTTCTAGCAAATCAAGGTCGTGCAGCAGCTTCTGCAACGTTTCATTGCTGATTTTTTGTGTGGCACGCAGATGGTAAAGCTCGCCGCGCTCAGCGCGTAGCGCGGTTAAACGGAAGCGACGTTCAAGGTTTTCCACCTTACGCATCTCTTCGGCATTTTCCTTGGTGCTAATGCGCCGACGCAGGCTCCCTATCACTCGCGAACTCACCTCTGTCAGCAACTGAGGATCGATATTTTCCTCGGTATCAACTTCCAAGCGTTCCTGCATTTTCTTCAGGCTCTCAATCGCGACTTCTGCCGTCACCGATTTGGCCATCGACTCTTCTTCACGATAGGTATTCGTATCGTTGACCTCCATGCCTTTCAGCAGCAATGGTAGCGCAACGACCCCGACGATAAGCGAGAACAAAATCACTCCGGTGGCGATAAACACGAGCTGATATCGGCCAGGGAACGGCGTGCCATCGGTCAAGAACAGCGGGATAGAGAGCACACCGGCTAAGGTAATTGCACCGCGCACACCCGCAAACGACGCAATCCACAGGTCACGCAGGCTGTAGCTGGCGAACTGAAGCGGATTACGTTTGATGAAGCGCAAACTTAAGCGACGCATGCACCATAGCCACAGGAAACGTAATACCAGCAGCACGCCGTACACTAACGCAACGTCAGTGAACAGGAACCATGTCTGGATGGTAGGATCGCGCTCCGCCTGAATAATGGAACTCTCCAAAATCCCCGGCAGTTGCAGCCCCAACATGATAAAGACCATGCCGTTAAACACAAACTCGAGCATTGCCCAAACGCTGTTAGCGCGCAGTCGCATCGTCAATGGTGCATTACGAATCACGCCCGACTGGCTGATGGTCATGCCCGCCGCAACCGCGGCCAAAATACCGGAAACGCCCACGTGTTCAGCAATCAGATAGCTGGCAAACGGCAGCAGCATCAAGAATACGATTTGCGTGGCAGGATCATCGCCCGCCCAGCGGCTCATAAGGCGCAGCGATTTACTGTATAGCCATGTCACGGCAACACCGGCGAGCAGACCACCAATCGCGACTTTAAGGAACTCAAGCGTCGCACCGCCCACGGTGAACACCATCGTGCCCATCGCAACGGCGATAGCAAACTTCAGCGCAACCAGACCAGACGCATCGTTCATCAGGGCTTCGCCTTCCAGCACGCCCATAATGGTTTTTGGAATGCGGCCTTTGCCCACGATCCCACCTAACGCCACGGCGTCAGTTGGCGAGAGCACGGCGGCCAGAGCAAACGCAGCCACCAAAGGAACTTCAGGCAACAGGATGTGCAGGAAATACCCGACGCCAACCACCGTGATGAGCACCAGCACCAGCGCCAGACCTAAGATCTCACGCCCGTGGTGTAAAAATTCTCGCGTTGGCGTTTTCCACCCGTCAGCAAACAGCAGCGGAGGGATAAACAGTACGAGGAAAAGTTCAGGGTCAAAATCGACGTGCAGGCCAAAATGCGGCCATGCCAGCAGAGCCCCGATAGCAATCTGCATCAGCGGCAACGGTATTTGGAACGGCAACATACGCGTTACCACCCCAGATAAAGACACCACTAGGATCAGGATCAGAATAGTAAAGAAGATTTCCATGCTTTCCTTAGTCTCACTACAAAATACAACCGCGTTTTGCTTATAAATACCCTTTCAAACATATCACCTTATGATTTTTGTCCTAAAGGAAAAAGTGTGCAAATAGGCTGAGATTTACCTGAAAGTAACCAATGGTATTATTTCTGTTGAAGATAGCGACCGCAAGCGGTCATCACATAAAAACAAAGAGCGCCCTTAGGCGCTCTTATAAACGTTATCGGTTTTCACGCAGCAAACTTAAATTGCCCAGCCGCCTGCATAAAATGCCACCAAGGCAATCGCGATGATTACCGTGCCCACATTCAGCTTGCGCCACTCATTGGAGAAGATACGGCCAACCACTAAAGTGGTGAAGCCCAGCATAATACCGGTCACAATGTTACAGGTCAGAACGATAAACACCGCGCATACCAAACCAGACATCGCATCAACGAAGTCATTGAAATCCAGCTTGGAAACATTGCTCAGCATCAGCAGGCCAACATACATCAGCGCCGGTGCCGTTGCGTATCCCGGAACCAAATAAGACAGCGGAGACAGGAATAAAATCAGCAGGAACAGCACGCCAACAACGGTAGCCGTGAGTCCGGTTTTACCACCGGCTGCCGTACCCGCCGCAGATTCGATATACACGGCCGCAGGGGAAGCACCCACAAAACTCGAAACAATGCTGCTTACGGAGTCAGCGGTTAACGCCTTGCCACCGCTGATGATTTGGCCGTCTTTATCCAACAGGTTTGCCTGACCAGCCACCGCACGGATCGTACCGGTCGCATCAAAAACTGCCGTCATCACTAACGCCAGCACGCTTGGCAGTACCACTGGCTGCAATGCCCCCATGATATCGAGGCTAAAGATCAGCGATGAACCATCGGCTGCAGACAGGCTTGGCAATGCAAACAGTCCCTGATATTTCACGCTTGGGTCAAAAATCAGCCCGACGATTGAAATACCAATGATCACCAGCAAAATTCCGCCTGGAACTTTTAGCTTTTCCAAGCCGAAGATAATGGCAAGCCCTAGCAAGGACATCATCACAGGGAAAGAAGTGAATGCCCCCAGCGCCACCGGCAGCCCTTCAAGTGGGTTTTTAATCACTAAGCCCACGCCATTTGCGGCAATCAATAGCAGGAATAGCCCAATACCAATCCCCGTTCCGTGAGCAATCCCCATCGGCAGGTTATGTAATATCCACGAACGGATCCCCGTGACCGAAATCAGGGTAAACAGAACGCCCATCAAGAATACAGCGCCTAAAGCCACTGGAATACTGATGTGCTGCCCGAGCACCAAACTAAACGCGGTAAACGCCGTCAGGGAAATCGCACACCCGATGGCCATTGGCAGATTCGCCCACAGCCCCATTAGCAAGGAACCAAAAGCCGCCACTAAACATGTTGCAACGAACACGGCTCCAGGGGGGAATCCCGCCTTACCCAACATGCTCGGCACAACGATAACGGAATACACCATGGCAAGAAAAGTAGTCACCCCCGCCAACACTTCTTGGCGAACGCTGCTGCCACGAGCCGAAATTTTAAAGTAAGCGTCAAGCGAACCGCCCGATTTACCCGCTGACCCTTCTTGAGATGAATTGCTAGACATATTGATGTCCTCTGAGTGTTTTAACATTGCGCATGATGACAATAATGTTGTTCAAGATTGCTAACGCCTGAACCTGCGTTTTTCTTATTACCGTAACTTTGCGATATCCATTTGCGGTATCTATAACTTGCTACGAAACCACAAAGCAAACGATTACCCCATCAAGCACATCAGTCATAAAAATGGGACGGTTATTTAAGGCAAACGATTATCTGGCCTATAAACCGTCATTTCAACTAAAGATATCGACATTTTAGGTGCGTTCGTACACTAATTGTCCATCCACGTAGGTTCTGTAGATCGAACGGTCATCGCCAAGCGTCATCATCACGAATAATTTGTCCATGAGAGTCACAGAGTTATCGTAACGAAGCTGCTGTAACGGCGTTGCCGTTGGCTCTAAAACCACAAAGTCAGCCTCTTTGCCGACATTGAAATTACCGATGATGCCATCAAGCCCTAATGCTTTGGCACCGCCTAGGGTCGCCAGATAAAACGCTTCATAGGCCGACATTCGCCACCCTTGAAGCTGCATCACTTTGTACGCCTCATTCAGCGTTTGCAGCATATTGAAGGTGGTTCCAGCGCCGATATCCGTTCCCATGCCGACTTTAATCTGCTTATGCCACGCTTTTCTCAGGTTGAACAAACCGCTGCCGAGATACAAATTCGACGTTGGACAAAACGCGATCGACGAGCCGGTGTCGCGCAAACAGTCCCACTCGGACTCTTCTAAATGTACGCAGTGCGCAAAAACGCTATTTTTACCGGTTAACCCATAGTGATGATAAACGTCTAAGTAGCCCTTTCGTTCGGGATACAGAGCTTTAACCCACTCAATTTCGTCTTTATTTTCACAAAGATGGGTATGTAGATACGTGTCGGGATACTCTTCACGCAGCCGCTGCGCCATTGCCAGCTGTTCTGGCGTTGACGTTGGGGCAAAGCGCGGCGTAATGGCATAGAGCAAACGCCCGTTGTGGTGCCAGCGTTCGATCAGTGCTTTGCTTTGGCTATAGCTGGTTTGCGCCGTATCGAGCAAATAATCAGGGGCATTGCGATCCATCATCACTTTGCCTGCGATCATTCGCATATTGATGTTATGCGCGGCCTCAAACAGCGCATCAACCGATTCAGGGTGAACGGTGCCAAATACCAGCGCCGTGGTGGTGCCGTTGCGCAATAGTTGCTTGATAAAGAAAGCGGACATTTCGCGCGCGTATTCAATGTCGTTGTAACGCCGCTCGGCGGGGAACGTATGTTTATTCAGCCATTCCAGCAACTGTTCACCATAGGCTCCCACCATTTCGCTTTGCGGATAGTGAATATGGGTATCCACAAAACCGGGCACGATCATTTTTCCGCTGTAGTCACGTACGCGGATACCTTCTGGAATGAGATGCTTACCTTCCTGCCATGTGCCAAACCACTCAACTTTCCCACTGCGGAGCAGCATTAAGCCGTCTTCAATAAAACGCAGATGAGATTCAATTTCCTCAGGCTGCTCTACTGTTTTGACGATATCTAAAAAATTACCGCGTATCGCTTTCAAAGAATGTTGTCCAGACATGATGTTTTCTCCATAAACATGTCAGTGTGATGAACGACTACTTCGCTTGAGTAAAATTCTCAGTCACGGGCTTAATCAGTTCTTCCAACTCATCTTCTTGACCACGCTTATTCACTCTAGGGATCAGCAGGTTAAGAATGATGGCGGTTACGCCACCCGCACAGATAGGGTTTTCAAACAGCACATAAATAGAATCAGGAAGAACACGGAAGATTTGCGGATCGTAGGAAACACCCAGCCCAATCCCCAGCGCAGTTGCCACAATCAGAGTTTCACGCCGATCCATACCGCCACACAGAATGATTTTTATCCCGGCGAGGGCAATCATCGAAAACATCAGTGTCATTGCGCCGCCTAAAATAGGCGCGGGGATAGTGGTAAAGAAACGCCCAATAACGGGAAACAGCCCAAGGATCACTAATATCGCCGCGATGTATTTCCCCACGTGACGAGAGGCCACGCCGGTCATTTGGATCACGCCGTTGTTTTGCGCAAACGTGGTCAGCGGCAGGGAGCCCAATGCACAGGCAATCACCGAAACCAAACCATCTGCCAGCACACCTCCGGATAATCGTCGGTCGTATTCCTCACCCACAATTGGGCGTTCGGAAATAATCGCCGTTGCGGTGATGCTGCCCACCGCTTCCAAAATGCTTAAAAGATAGATGGTAGCGGCAACCAAAAAGGCATGAAAATCAAACGAGAAACCATATTTAAACGGCTGAGGAATGGTGATAATCGGCAGATCTTTTAGAGGCGAGAAATCAACAATACCCATAAATAACGCACAGACATATCCCACGATTAAGCCAATGGCGATCCCCCCCATCCGCAACAGCGCGTTCTGGCAGCAGTTGAAGCCAATCACCACGCACAGCACCAGAAATCCCAGACCGAGATTTTGATAGCTGCCAAAGGAGCCATCGCCTTTGGCGGGTAAACCTCCGCCAAAATCAATAATGCCGACTTTGATCAGGCTAAGACCAATCATCAGAACCACAACGCCGCTCACGGTGGGCGTGATCACGCGTTTGAGATAAGGAAGAACCTGTGACGAGGCAACAACCAGGAAAGCACCGACAAAGGCCACACCGAGTAGAGCGGAGATAATCGCCTGTTCGTCGAGCCCGTCTTTTTTCATTGAACCACCCAGCGCAATCATGACGGTCACGAACGAAAAATTGACCGACTGAATGGAGAGTAACCCTGAGCCAACGCGACCAAATCGATTTACCTGGATGAACGTACCAATCCCCGAGGCAATCATCGCCATAGAAACTAAATAGGCGGTGATCTCTGAAGATAGCCCTAGTGCAGTGCCGACAATCAGCGCAGGAGCAACCATGGGGACGAAAATGGCGAGAAGATGCGTCACCGCGCCGATCAACATTTCATGCAACGGCGGTTTATCATCAAGATGGTAAATAAGCTCTGAATCCCCAGAATATAAGGACTCATTTTTAACGGTTTTATCTGCAACTTGCTGTACATCAGACATTTTCTACTCCAGTGAGAAATTGAATATCTGATTCAATAAATGCGGGAAAAACCATGCAGAAACCCTGCCCAGATTAAAGTGAATCCAGACTTAAGCTCATGCTTAGTTAACTATTGAATCGTAGAGGCGCGGGAATGCTCTCCCCGCGCCTTATTACGCTTACGCCTCGAGTTTGTTCAGTCCTCGGAGGATTTTTTCCGGTGTAAAGTGCCACTCGCGTAGCCAAACACCGCAGGCGTCGTGAATCGCCGTCGCTATTGCAGGCGCTGCGCCGTTGACACCGATTTCAGAAATGGATTTGGCACCGAATGGGCCAACCCTATCGTCGCTGGGCACCAGAAATGCGCGGAAATCTCGTGGGATATCACCAATTTTGGGTGCCCCGTAGGTCTGTAGATCGCGCGTTATTGGGCTACCGTTTTCATCGTAAAACAGCTTTTCTGTCAGGCTGTGTCCGATGGCACGCATAGAGGCGCCATAGATTTGCCCTAACGCCAGTTCTGGATTAACCGGCGTACCGCAGTCGAGCAATGCATAGAACTTATCGAGCCGAATCTCACCGGTTCGCACATTGACCGCAACCTCGGCAAAGTTCGCGCCAAACGGGAAAGCAAAATCAGGCGTGATATAACACGCGGTAGCAACCAGCGTACCAAAGCCCGTCCCCGTTTCCGCTTTATGTGCAATCTCAGCAAAGCTCACTTCGCCCTGTTTACCCCGCACGATGCTTGGGTGGACGATCACCACGTCGTCGATAGGTTCACCCAACATCTGGGCTCCGTGGAAACGGATTTTTTCTTTCAGATTTTCAGCCGCTTTCTTGGCAGCGTTGCCGGAGAAACACGTACCTGAGGACGCATAAGCCCCCTTATCAAAGAGCGCATGATCGGTGTCACCCGAAATAACATGCACATCAGCCAGTGAACAACACAACACTTCTGCGGTAAGTTTAGTGACAACCGTATCCAATCCCGTACCGATGTCTGCGCCGCCAGAATGAACGATAATCGTGCCGTCAGATTCCAGCTTCACCATGCAGTTTGCTTGGTCGATATCTGGAATGCCGGATTTCTGCATGATAATCGCCACGCCTTGCCCAATTCGCCAATCTCCCTGTGGTGCCTTATTGGCTCCCCAATTCATCAGCTCGCGTCCTTTACGCAAAATCGGTTCTAACGCACAGCTCGCTGCGGTGGGTACCGACGTTGGCATTTTACCTTCGCCAATCGCGCCCAGTATTTTCAGCTCTTGCCCTTCGATGACGCGGTTGAGTTCAATCATATCCAGCAGATCGATATCGAGCTGTTCAGCTAACTCGGCCAGCGCCATGGTTAGCGCAAAGTTTCCTTTCGGCGCACCGTAGCCTTGGTAAGCACCGGTTGGGCAGATATTGCTGTAGTACGTCGTCACTTGGAAATTGACGTTGTCGCAAGGATAGAGGGGCAATGAAAGCGCGGGACCATTGCTGGGAACCGTTAAAGAATGGTTGCCATAAGGACCAGTGTTGGCACGGAAATCCATATCAATGGCGGTAAGCTTCCCTTCCTTCGTTGCCCCAATTTTCACCTTCACTTTGGCAACGTGTCGCGTGGTGTTACTGATAAATTCTTCTTCGCGAGTGTAATGAAAATAGACTGGGCGCCCCGTCACACAGGTTGCCCATGCACAGACTTCCTCTAACAGAATGTCCTGCTTAGAGCCAAATCCACCACCCACACGCTCTTTGATAACGTGGACTTTATTTTGCTTCAGCCCAACTAAGCGTGCTACCTGACGACGAACATGCCACGGTACCTGCGTAGATGCGTGGATCACCAACCGTTCACCGTCCATATAGGTGAAACAGACATGAGTTTCCGTCGGGCATTGTTGCGCTTGGGTCGATTCATACGTGCGTTCAATCACGACATCCGCCTGAGCGAATCCCTTTTCAACATCCCCAATACGGCCGTGAACGCCAGCGGCAATATTGCTATGTGGTTTTGCACCAATCGGGAAGTTGATAATCATGTGCTCGCCCCGCGTCGCCGAGCCCCGATTCTGCACCTCAAGGTCAGCCGGTGCGCCGTTCACATAAACAATAGGTTCATCATGAACAAGCGGAGCACCGTCGGCCATTGCCTCATCAATCGACATGACCGGTTTCAATACTTCAAAACTGACGTCTATTAACGCTAATGCCGCCAACGCAATCTCTTCGCTTTCAGCCACGACCGCAGCCACACGATCGCCCACATGGCGCATCTTCTTACCAAACATACGGCGATCGAGCGGAGAAGGCTCAGGCGCGCTTTGTCCACCCGGCGTGTAATAAATATCAGGGCAGTTCAAATGCGTAATCACATGTACTACGCCCGGCAATGCTTCCGCCTTGCTCACATCTAAATGCGTAATCAGCGCGTGCGGATGCGGGCTGCGCAGCATCTTGATAATGCAGGCATTGGCAGGGACGCGATCTTCAACATAGCAAGGTTTAGCCTGCACCATTTTGGCAGAATCGACCTTTGGGCACAGCTTGCCCACCACCTGTAAATCATCGCGAAACTCCGGCGCGATCTCCTGTTGACAGAAAGGATCGGCCATACGAGCCTGGGCTAATTCAACCACCTGATAAAACTGCTGATAGCCCGCATCGCGGCTAAATAATCCCGATAATGCATCATCGATCTGAGCTCGCGTTGGCGACGGAATGCGCTCAAGCAGCTCGGTAAGGATTAACGCTGCGGCAGGATCGTTATAGCCTGATTGCACAATCCCCACATCCACCATAGCCTGTTGTACTGGGCTAAGTTGATTCCACGTGCCCAGTGATTCTGCGGTGCGTACCACAGATCCCTCAAGTTGGGCTGCGATCAACAGTGAAGCGTTAACCACCACACCGTCGAAAATAATGGCGTCTGAACCCGCAAATCCAAACCCATCGTCACTGTTACGTACAGAATGCAGGCCTAGATTAAACAAGACTTTCTGCACGTTATCCCCCGCCTCACATGACAACGTGCAAGGGGTACCATTTAGCGTAAAGCGAATATTCATATCACTTTTCCTCACTCATCTGCTGACAGTCAGCCAACAGTTCTGCAACGACAACACCCGCGATATAGCGTTTGTATGCTTCGCTGCCTCCGATATCAGCACGTGGGGAAATGGCATCGCTCACGGCCTTCTCTAGTTCGTCATCACTTAGGCCACGAGACTCCACGTCACGCAGTCGTATTGCTCGTTCAGACACACCATCTAGCGCAATTTTCATTTCACCATGGGAGCCGGTTGCTACCGCCGCGGTTATCACGGCCAAGCCTGCCGCAGAGCGTGCGATCTTACGCGTTGAACAGTTTTGGTATGGATCGGGGAGGATCACCTCTAGCAGAAGATCGTCACGATCGTTATCCAGATACTCTTCTAGATTGAGCGTTTCACCTTTTGCCGTCACCACCAGCGCATCAAGCACTAGCAACACGGGAAGTAGAACGCGCTCTTTCTGCTTGGCGACAATTTCGCCTGCTAGAGTGGCCTGATTACGGAGATGGCGAGAGTAGATAAACCCCAGAGCATGACGCAGCGCATCGGGGATCAGCGGGGTATCAATCAGCCGCTGTAGCGTTGCCTGAGAACCAATGTGTAGTTTTCCCTGCTGCAAACTCACCTTATCAAGTCCGAGCTTTGATAAAGCGATACCAAACTTCTTTGTCGTTTTGGTCGGCGTCGCATTTAACTTGCTACCTCCGCCAAAATAGACCGCCTCATCCTGAAACTGGCGCTTGAGTTCAAGTGCCTGCTTAACGGATTCTGGCCAGAAAAATTGCTCAATCATTTTTCATCCTCTTGTTATTTGCCCCTAGAAGGACAAACCGCCCCTAATAAGGGGCGGTATAACAGTTATGCTAAGTCATCCATCCGCTTCCATAACCGTGCCGCCACCTTGCTGGCTTCGGCATAAATTGGCGTTACATCAAATGGGAATTGGCCGTTTTCATAAACGAAGCGTCCTTCAACCATCACACTTCGGACGCTGCCTGAGCCCATACCAAACGCGAGATGTCCGCCAATATTTTGGGCCGCTAGCGGCGTTGGCTCTGGATAATCACACACGGTAAGATCGGCTTTGTAGCCTGCGGCTAAGCAACCGAATTGAGCGCCGAAGTTGCGTTCCAGTAAGCGATTACCATTCCATAAGAAACGCGTGAAACTGTCTGGCCACATTGGACCTCCGGCATCACGGTGTTTAAAGAAGGCGAATTTCAGCTCTTCAAACATATCTGAGCCTATGCCATCCGTTCCCAAGGCCACATTCTGGTATTCGCCAATGCGATGGTTATAGCCAACGTGATTGTTCATATTGGAACGGGCGTTATGCACCAAGAACGCATCCTGTCGGTTGATGATCTGAATATCGGCCTCAGAGAGATACAGACCGTGCGCCACCAGCGTTTTGGCGTCGATCAGATCGTGCTCCGCCAAGCGTACAATCAGATCCTTGCCATATTTATCGTGGCTGTGAGATACGTCATAACTGTCTTCCGCCGCGTGAATATGCAGGCCTCGCCCCGTGGCTTTAATCGCTTCACGCAGCATATCCAGACCCGCATCCGACACGGTGAAAGGCGCATGAGCACCAATATGTGCCTCCACCAAATAGGGCTCACTCCCCTGCTTCTTCGCGTTATCAATCAACCGGGCAAAGGCAATGTTCTCTTCCACACCCGCCTGAAGCTCTTTATTGCCACCGTTACGATCGGTGGTTTCAAAGCAGGTCATACCGCGCAGCCCTGCTTTAATAAACCCCTTACGCAGCGTATTTAATGACCCCGCGATGTAGTTAGGCGAAGCATGGTGATCGATAACCGCGGTACAGCCGCTTTTGATGGCTTCCAGCGAACAAATTAGCCCACTGTAATACAGCGACTCCTCATCTAAGGCGCGATCCAAGCGCCACCACAGATTTTTCAACGTGGAGATAAAATCAGGGCTAGGGGCAATATTGGCCATAATCCCGCGCGATAATCCGGAGTAGAAGTGGTTATGCGCGCAGACAATGCCCGGCATAACCCATTTACCCTGCATATCTTTCACATCTGCCTGCGGATATTTGGCAACCAGCTGGCTGCCTACCTCTTTGATAAGCGAGCCTTCAATCGCAATATCAATACCGTGTTGTACCCAAGCCGGTTCGAACTGAACCGCCGTCACATTTTTTAGGATCAGCATAATTAAACCTCCACTCGGCCAAGCAGGTAGTGATGATGGTTGTGAACATGGCTAATGATGCGGCACATGTCTTCCAGCTCAGGGGGAACGTCATCAAGCTGGCCTTGTTTATCAATATGCAAATGCCAGATTTGCTTACCTTGTCGAACGCTGACGTTATCGTTATCGACAAAGAATCCTGGGTTGGTGCTGTTGGTAAAATCTTCTGGCAGGCTGTAGATGGTAATTTTGTCTTTGTAAGGTTTTCCCTGCCACGGACAGAACTGCGCACAGTTGCCACACTCGTTGCAGTAAGCATCTAAATGCAGGGTTTGGAAACGATCGTGGAAGCCGGGAACGGCAATAGACACGTTGGCGCGGTTTGGGCAAACATCGACGCACTTGCTGCAGATATAGTTACACTCCAAGCAACGCTGCGCTTCCTGAGCCACAAAGGCTTCACGCTCTTCTTTATCCACCATCAGCACGCTGATCGCACCTTTACGCTGGTAAATCTCCGCCGGATCGACGTTAGACCACTGCTTATCGCTGTGATGAGTACGGATATTTTCACGCTTGAGCACTTCGTCCGTCGCACGGCGAGCAGTACTGATAGCCGCAACGATGGAGGATGGACCACTTTGCACATCACCAATTAAGAACACGTTAGGACGTGGAGTTTCACCGGTCTCTGCGTTTACCGCAGGCCAACCCTCGGCATTTAATGGCACACCCATCGCGCTAAGCGCCGCGCAGTCGGCCTGTTCACCAATGGCGGTAATCAGCGCGTCCATGCGTAGTTTGATGGTTTTATCCGTGGCCACTGGGCGACGACGGCCTTTCTCATCGGGTTCGCCGAGCTCCATCACCCGCGCAGTGAGCGTGCCGTCGGCATCGAACTGCTCTGGGTTAGTTAGGAACATAAACTTCACGCCGTCTTCAACCGCTTCTTCATACTCTTCGCGGTAGGCTGGCATTTCATTTAAGGTGCGACGATAAATGACGGTCACATCTTCTACGCCGGGAACCTTCAGCGCAGCACGCGCGCAGTCCATGGCGGTATTCCCCGCGCCAACGACGGCCACATGACGGCCTAAAGAGAGTTTATCGCCACGGTTATAGCTACGCAGGAACGGCAGCGATTTATAAACATCGCGGTTGTCACCTGCCAGTTTCACACCGCTGTTTTTATCGGTGCCGACCCCAATAAAGACATAGCGGAAACCTTGCTGGGTAAGCTTATCGACGGTTAATGCAGGATCGCAGCCGAACTCAAACTTCACCCCGTGTGCGGCAACAAAATCGATATCATGCTGGATAGTTTCAGCCGGAATACGGAACTGAGGAATAATGTTTTTCACCACCCCACCCGCGTTGGCTTCACGCTCAAACAAAGTGACCTGATAGCCCGCTCGCGCCAAGAAATATCCTGCGGAGAGTCCTGCTGGCCCTGCGCCTAGCACCGCAACCGGATGCTTAGAGCCAGAGCCCGCAGGTTTATGCCAGCGTTTCTGATATTCATCCCAGCCTTTTTCCAATGCCACCTTTTTCAGCTCGCGAATGTTTAGCGCGCTGTCATAGTCCATACGAGTACAGTTGTACTGGCACTGATGATCGCAGATGTGCCCGGTGATGGCAGGCAGCGCATTGCGCTGATAAATCAGCTCTAACGCATCGGCGTAGCGTTGTTCACCGAGCAAACGAATATATTCAGGAATATCTTGTTTGATTGCACAGGCGGTGACGCACGGTGCCACATAGCAATCGGTCATTGGCAATGGGCCGCCTGCATCAATATGATCCTGCGCTTTCCAATGTTTCTGGGTGTATTCCATGCTAACGGCTTTCTTCGCCAGCGCTTCCAAACGCTCAACGTCGACTTTAGTCATACCCCACGAATCAGACTGATCCAGCTCACGCATGCACTCTAGCTGGCGTAAGTACCCGCCCGGCTTGAGTAAATCCGTTGCCATCGTGATAGGACGAATGCCAGTATCAAAGATATCGCGAATATTAAATTTGCTCGCGCCGCCGGAGTACGAGATTGGCAGCTTGCCGTCGAACGCACGTGATAAGACGGCAGCCACGTTGATAGACAGTGGGAATAGCGCACGCCCAGACATATACATCTCTTCACCCGGCAGCGCGCCTTTGTGATTGATGGTGCCGAGCGTGTTGGTGAGTTTCACCCCGAAGCTAAGCTGCTTTTGCTGGCCTAGAGCCGTCAATCTTTGCAGCATAGAAATGGCCTGCTCTAGCTTCAAATCATGCTCAAAGGACTCTTCTTTCAGGCCAATATAATCAAAGCCGCAGGTGTCGAGAATTTCACGCACGCGAGGGTAGCCAAGCAGCGTTGGGTTTAATTTAACAAAGGTGTTGAGCCCTTTTTCCTCCAGCATATAGCGGCAGATCGCCTCAATTTCATTAGGTGGGCAACCGTGCATCGTGGAGAGCGTGACCCCATGAACCATTTGCGCGGGGATTTGCTGTGGTAGTTGGCTGAGCTGCGCTGAACGCGATTCAAACTGTTCGCGAATGAAATGAGACAGGATAGACTGATATTCGGCATATTTCGGATGTTGGCCTGAATCCATCATGCTATGAATAAAGTTCTGCATGGCGGGCTGCTTGATGCCTTCAAGGTTATAGCCAACGCTCATATTGAAGATGAATGACTTAGCTTCACCCTGTGTGCGAGGGTCAAAAAGAGCTTCGAGTAAATGCAAAACAAACCAGGCTTTCAGATATTCGTCATGGGCTTTTTGCAGCGTGAATTCCGTTGACCATTCGGTGTTAAAGCATTCGTCTTCAGCATCGATACACGGTTTGTCTAATTCTAAGCGGTCAAGAATTTGCACCGTTTTCAACTCAATAAAGCGCCCACCGGTCAACCAAGACACAATGATATTTTGCGCAAGCTGTGTATGCGGCCCTGCGGCTGGCCCCATAGGCGTTTCACAGGTTTCGCCAAATACCTTGATAAGTCGGTCGTTATCTTTGCGATAGAACTGCTGTTCCGGTATCCCGAAGATTGAGTGGCTTTCGTTATACTCGTCGAAAACACGCGTCAAAAGTTCCTTGAAAGGAACGGGGCGCATAATATCTCCCATGACTATCTCCTTGCTGCGACATGCTCAAATGTAAAATGGCAGAGGATTCTCAATCCTCTACGGATAGGAGATATGGGAGCAACAATCGAGCCAAAGGTTTTCTAGCCATAAGAAAAAAGCTAATTCCGTGAGCCAACTCGAATAGTGATTTTTATTTGTGAAATTGCTCACTAAACAAATGAGAATATAAATCAATGCGGCAGTAACACATAATTAGCCAATTATCTAACTCAGGAATAAATTATCAAATTAGAATAATACGGTATCAGTTTGATAAAAAATAATAAGCGTTACTTTGAAAAATGAGAGCGCAATCGATAAACCGAATTAAAACATCTATTCCTTACTAAATATCCAGTAAGGAATAAAATACCCCACGACCATATAGATTATATTTTTAGCAAGCGCTGATATGCCTCTGGCGTATCTATATCCATAATCGTTTGCGGCTGCGGCATATTAAGATAGCGGTACTCCCCCGCGAGTAAAAACTCGCGCATTGATGATACAGACACATCATCTTGGCAAGCTCGCTTTATAATTTTTTGAGGCAGCAAAACAGGGTGTCCCGGCGTTCCTTGGTGGCAGGGCAACAACGCGTATGGCCCGCGTTTAAGCCAAACTTGATGGAAAATATCACGGTTCAAACAAGGAATATCACCGTGAGTGATAAAGCAATAATCTGTTTTAACGATCGGACCTGCCGCCTGTATGGAAGAGAATAGCCCGCTGACGTAATTATTATTTACAACAACTGTGACATCACTCGCAGTATTATAACGGTCATACAGTTCATCACCGCGATATCCAACTACTAATATAATACGGCTACAAAATTGCCTCGCATTTTCTATACTTGAATCAAGAATTGTTCCCTCTTTATAAGGTAGCATCATTTTCCATTGCCCCATTCGAGAGGAAAGGCCCGCAGCGGTAATGATACAGTCAACATTTTCACGCGGTTTCAAATTCTCGACCGGAGATATATTCGCGTACGGATGTTTTCCTCTTTTCTGATTCATCATTCCCTCTCTGCATAACCTTTAATGAATGCTTATGAACTTTGACCTAGACGTACTATTTAATGATGTACTTTCAAGCGTGAAAAATAATAAGTCATACCTGATAAGCCTCATTGGAGCCGGTGGTAAAACCAGTACGCTTTTTTGGCTTGCCCAGCGATTTTCTCAGCAAGGCCTGAGCGTATTAATCACCACCACCACGCATATGTACCGACCTGAACCGTCACAGGCCCAGACTATCATTGAAAAAGAGGATTGGCATGCTCTGCTTACCCACCAAAAAGCATCATCCTCCACTCCCAAGATCGTAGCACTATTCACTGAATATAACGCGGCCACTCATAAAGTTTCAGGCATTACACCTGAGCAGGCCGACATGCTACAAGCTGCTCAACTCTTTGATGTCATCTTAGTTGAAGCTGACGGTGCTCATCAGCAATTACTCAAAGCGCCAGCAGGGCATGAACCTTGCATACCCCAAAGCAGTAAATGTGTCATTGCACTGACTGGAGGCCTTGTCATTAATAATCCTGCCGATCCTGAGCAAATCCATCGTTGGCCGATTTTTGCCGATCTTTGCGGCATAAAAGCTGGAGATAGATTAAATATTTCGGTATTTGAGCGATTCATCGCCCATCCGGATGGAATGTTCAAAGGCACCCCACCGCACGCGTTACGGGTTTGGTTTATTAACCGACTTTATCAGATTGATAATGCGCTATTGGGTTCATTGACTGCGCTGCTAAAGGCACGGCCTGAGCTCAGCACTATTTGGATTGGCGCAGTTCAAGAGTCACCTCCGATTACACACCAGTTATGTCAGTCGCAAACCACATAAAGGAATTGACGAACAATTACGGGGATCTTGAGGTTGCTATGAACATTTTTGCACAAGCAGCACGACTGGAAGAAGAGAACAAACCCTTTGCTTTGGCACAGATTATTGAGAGTCGAGGATCAACGCCGCGTCACTCAGGCCAAATGCTGGTATTGGCCGATGGCAGCATCGTTGGCACTATCGGCGGCGGCATGGTTGAGCGCTTGGTCATCGATCAGGCACTCGAAGCCTTATCTGAACGCAAAGCACGTGTTTTCCATGGACGCATGGCGCGTAACGGCCAAGATGCCGTTGGTTCTGACTGCGGTGGGGCTATGTCGGTTTACATTGACGTGCATGGTTTACGCCCTCGCTTAGTTTTAATTGGTGCTGGCCATGTTAACCGCGCAATTGCTCAGGCCGCAGCCTTGCTCGGTTTTGATTTGCACGTTGCTGATACCTACGCTTCCAGTCTTAATCCTTCACTGTTTCCTGCGGGCACTACGCTGGTTCATGCAGAGACCTTCAGCGCGGCCATTGAAAAACTAAATATCGAAAAAGAAAACTTCGTCATAATTGCAACCAACAACCAAGACAAAGAAGCCCTTGATGTCTTAATCGAAAAACCAGTGAGCTATCTCGGTCTGCTCGCAAGCCGCAGAAAAGTACAAACATTCACACAGGCATTACGTCAGCAAGGTATCACGCAGGAGCATCTTGAACGGCTGCACGCCCCGATTGGCTACAACATCGGAGCAGAAACGCCGGAAGAGATTGCCGTCAGCATCATGGCTGAAGTTTTACAGATAAAAAACCATGCTGCCGGTGGGTTAAAACAGGATGATGTGAGATTGAAGCGCGACAAACTCGTCGTCATTCGCGGGTCTGGCGATATCGCCACCGGCGTCGCGTTACGGCTTTATCATGCAGGTTTTCATGTCATCATGTTAGACATTGCTAAGCCCACCGTCATCCGCCGAACCGTCGCGTTTGCTCAGGCTATTTTCGTTAACGAAATGACGGTTGAAGGCGTAACGGCGAGAAAAGCGAGCAGCATCGACGAGGCTTTCAGCATACTTGATCGCGCTGAAATTCCCGTGCTTGTTGATGAACAAGCCAGCTATCTCAGCGAACTCAAACCGCGTTTTTTAGTGGATGCCATTTTGGCGAAACAGAACTTAGGCACCCACAAAGATATGGCGCCGGTGACTGTCGCTCTGGGCCCCGGATTTAATGCCGGACATGACTGCGACGCCGTCATTGAAACCAATCGCGGACACTATCTTGGCCGCGTCATCTATCAAGGTTACACCCAACCCAATACGGGTATCCCAGGCAATATTGCCGGTCACACCACGCGCCGTGTTATTCGAGCCCCAGCCTCTGGCATCATGCATTGCTGCGTTGCGCTGGGTGACTTAGTCAAAGAAGGTGATGTGATGGGGCATATCGGAGAAACACCGGTGTTTGCTCCGCTGTCAGGAATGGTGCGCGGTTTATTGAGTGAAGGATTAGAGGTGAGTGCCGGATTTAAAATTGGCGATATCGATCCGCGCGGTGCTGAGGCTGACTACACCACCGTTTCAGATAAGGCGCGCGCCATTGGTGGTGCGGTTCTGGAAGCTATGATGAAGCTGGGTCGAAAACACTAACTTCTTCTTTCTAAATGACTTATTCGCTCACTCCATCTCTTTTCTTTAGTCTGATAAGGCATCAAGAAAAGAAAATGGAGCGAGCTCACTACTTCACAATTTAATGAGAAATCACCGTTCCGGTTTTTCCCTCAATGCCTTGCTGGGCTTTACTCAACACGGTAATCAGAGCTTGGCGACCAGGGCGAGACTCTGCAAATGAAACCGCAGCTTCGACCTTAGGCAACATCGAACCCTTGGCAAAATGTCCCTCTTCAATGAAACGCTGAGCATCGGCGATACTCAGTTGATCAAGCCATTGCTCATTGGGCTTACCAAAGTTAATCGCCACTTTTTCAACCGCGGTTAAAATAATCAGCATATCTGCATCAATCATTTCAGCCAGTTTAGCGCTCGCCCAATCTTTATCGATAACCGCGCCCGCGCCGCGTAAGTGATTGCCTTCACGCAGAACAGGAATACCGCCACCGCCAACCGTAATCACCACTTGTCCCGCATTTAGCATCGCGGCCACGGTTTCTTTCTCAACGATATCAACCGGTTTTGGCGAAGCTACCACGCGGCGATAGCCACGACCTGAATCCTCCTTCATGGTGTAGCCATTTTGCGTCAGCAGTTTTGCTTCTTCCTGTGAGAAGAAAGAGCCTATTGGCTTCGTTGGGTTAGCGAAAGCGGGATCTTTGGCATCAACGATGACCTGCGTAATAATCGTGGCAACCGGCGTATGTAATCCACGGTCGAGCAGTTCTTCACGCAGCGCATTTTGCAGATCGTAGCCAATGTAGCCCTGACTAAGCGCGACACAAACCGACATGGGCAGCATTGGCGTATGCGCTTCCGTTTTCGCCGCGGCTTCAAAAGCCTGATTGATCATTCCCACCTGTGGGCCATTGCCGTGCGTCACCACCACTTGATGACCATGGGCAATCAAATCCACAATCGCTTTCGCCGTCGATTTCACCGCCTGCATTTGCTCGGCGAGTCCTTCACCTAACGCATTGCCGCCCAGCGCAAGCACAATTTTCTTTTTCATCCTATCCCTCGCAAATATTGGTGACGTAAGTTAAACGCTTAAATAATGGTGGATTGAGCAAAAGGCTGACGGTGAATAAAGCGACCAAAGCCAGCCTGCCCGGTAAATTTTTTGTCTTGATATACGCATTCACCCCGGCAAAGCGTGGTGATAATTTCACCTTGGCAGCGATAGCCTTCATAGGGTGAATAATCAGCATTATCATGGAGGTGAGCGTGTTCGATGGTGACGTTTTTCTGTGGGTCGATAATGATGACATCAGCATCAGCCCCCACAGAGAGATTGCCTTTCTGAGGCCACAAGCCAAACAGGCGAGCAGGATTGGTACTGGTTAGCTGCACAAAACGCGCTGGCGAAATTCGGCCTGTCATCACCCCCTCAGAGAACAACAGTTGCATACGGTTCTCAACACCGGGCAAGCCGTTTGGGCAGCGGGTAAAATTCCCGTCCGACATCGTAATGCGTTGTTGATAAGGGAACGTGCAGTGGTCGGTCGCAACCGTATCAATAGCGCCGTCAGCAATACCGCACCACAATTTGTCCTGCTCTCGATGGTTACGTAGCGGAGGGCTGAGAATAAACTTCAGCGCATCTTCCCGTTGATAGCTACGTTCATCTAGCAGCAAATATTGCGGGCAGGTTTCCACCCAAACAGGCTGGTGCCTTTCTCGCGCCAATCGTAAATAGTCCAGCCCCAATCCGTTGGAGAGATGGACGATATACAGCGGTGCATTTCCCGCGAGCTGGGCTAGATTAATCATTCGGCTAATGGCCTCAGCTTCGCACTCAAGCGGGCGGCTCAATGCATGGTACATCGCCGCCGTTTTGCCTTCGGAGATAAACTGCTCGCGCCGCAACGCAATCGCAGCATCATTTTCAGGATGCACCGTCGCCAACGCGCCGACCTTATGTAGCTGCTGCAAAGCGCGCAGCACATCGGCATCGCCTAGCTTGTAGTTGTACGTCAGATAGAGCTTAAAACTGCTAATCCCTTCTTCATGCACCATGGATGACATTTCATTAAGAATGTCGTCATCAATATGCTGGATCACCCCGTGAAAGCTATAATCCACCACGGCTTTTCCCGCCGCATATTGATGATAAGCGTTTAGCTGGTGATGCAAATTGCATCCCGCTGGCCCAAAGCCCATATGGTCAATAATGGTTGTTGTACCGCCGCAGGCTGCTGCGCGTGTGCCGGTAAAAAAATCATCACAGCTACGGGCTATTCCAACATCGATATTAAAATGCGTATGAACATCAATTCCTCCGGGCATCACGTAGCACCCATTGGCATCGATCACCTCTTCAGCCTCATCGTCGGAGATGTGTGCTGCCACGCGTGCAATCATCCCGTTCTCAATCAGCAGATCCTGACGAACTTCACCGTTTTCGCTAACGACTACGCCATTTTTAATCAGCTTTTTCATTGAAGCAGTTTCCTTGAATGCCATACTGAAAAAACCACTCCAGCCAAATTTCGGCGGGAGTGGGTTACGCAATAAACGCTAATTATTTTTTCAGTTCATCAAGGTAAGACAGAGGGATAGCAGCGTACATGGCAGCACAGGTCACCAAATGATCTTTCCAAGTTTTTTCATTTGGCGCATGCGCTTCTGGCTCTTTGCCTGGGCCAAAACCGATAACTGGAATGCCATGACGACCCATGATAGAAACGCCATTTGTCGAGAAGGTCCACTTATCTACAACCGGTTTTTTGTTAAACAGTCCTTCGTAGGCTTTGCTCAGGGTTTTCACCGTGATGTGGTCTTCTTCCACTTTCCATGTTGGGAAGTAGCACTCGGTTGGATATACCAAGCCAGTGTAAGAAGGTCGTTCATAGTTGTACATTGATACCACGGCGTTTGCCGCTTTCACCGCTGGCAGCGCACGGATCTCGTCCAGTGCCCCTTCCCATGTTTCACCCCAGGTCAAGCGGCGGTCGATGGAGACTGCGCAGCTATCGGCAACGGCACAACGGCTTGGTGAAGTGAAGAAAATTTCAGATACGGTTAACGTCCCTTTACCCAAGAAATCATCGTTACCTAAATGGTTAGACAGTTCTTTTAATTCGTTAAGAATTGGGCCCATTTTGAAAATGGCGTTATCGCCGCGTTCTGGCGCCGAGCCGTGGCAGCTGATGCCCTGCACGTCCACGCGAATTTCCATGCGTCCACGCTGGCCGCGATAGATTTGGCAGTCTGTCGGTTCAGTACTAACAACAAATTCAGGGCGAATTTTGGATTGCTCGATAATGTACTGCCAGCATAGGCCGTCACAGTCTTCTTCTTGCACAGTCCCGGTCACCAGCAGCGTGTATTGATCTTCCAGCCCCAGATCTTTAATGATCTTACCGGCATAAACCATCGATGCCATGCCGCCTTCCTGATCCGATGCACCACGTCCACCGATCAGCTCATCATCTTCCATTCCCTGATAAGGATCGAAGTTCCAGTTTTTAATATTACCAATCCCAACGGTATCGATATGGGCATCCATTGCAATCAGATGCGGCCCATGGCCGATATACCCTAAAATATTACCCATTGGGTCAATTTCTACTTTATCGAAACCGACTTTTTCCATCTCTTTTTTAATGCACTGTACAACCAGTTTTTCATCGCAGCTTTCACTTGGGATAGCGATCATATCGCGCAGAAAGCGGGTCATTTCATCTTTGTACTGATACGCTTTTTCCAACACCATTTCGAAAGGAACTTGCTTAGCCATTTTCTTAAACTCCAATGTGTTAGCTCGCTTAAGGCGAGAAAATAAAGGTCAAAAAGTCGTTAATTTCATCGCTTTCAGCTACAGGCGGGATGTTTCCCTTCCCAAACGACTTCTCGGTAATGTTTAACGTCGGTATCGCCTTCCGTGCTGATAAGCAACACAACGGAATCATGATTTAAACCCAGCTGTTGCATCAGCTCTTCACGTTTTGGATGGTGGTGAACGGCGGCCAAGACACCCAGCCCTACGGCACCAGATTCACCAGAAACAATGCGCGGATCGCTTCCCAGCGGATTGCCGAGAACGCGCATACCTAACGCAGCGACTTTGTCTTGGCAGGAGATAAACTGAGTGGCGCAGTTGCGCAGCAGTGGCCATCCGAGCGGGTTAGGTTCGCCGCAGGCTAAACCAGCCATAATGGTGGCCATATCGCCGCCCACATTGACGATTTCACCTTTCAAACCTGAACGGAAAACACAGTCGGCAAGATCGGGTTCAACAATCACGGAATGCAGTTTTTCGGCACCGAAGACATCAACCAGATAGCCCAAAACGCCGCCGGCCATTGCGCCTACGCCCGCCTGTAAGAAGACGTGTGTTGGTCGCTGAATGCCCATCGCCTGCATTTGTTCGACCGCTTCATCGGCCAGCGTGGAATAGCCCTGCATAATCCACGTTGGGATCTTGGTGTATCCCTCCCACGCAGTGTCTTGCACGATTTCCCAGCCGCGTTCTTTGGCAGTTTTCATGGTCAAACGCACTGTGTCGTCGTAGTTCATATCGGTCACGATGCACTCCGCACCCAGATTGCGGATATGATCTACGCGCTCACGCGCGGAGCCTTTCGGCATATAAATCACGGCGTTTTGGCCCAGTTGCTGAGCGGCCCATGCCACGCCACGTCCATGATTACCATCGGTGGTGGTGGCGAACGTCATTTTTTCTGTCAGCGTTGACTTCAGCTTTTCGAAAGAAAATGTATTGATATCAATCTGGTATTTTTCACACAGCAAACGCGCAATCGCGTAAGCCCCGCCCAACATTTTGAAAGCGTTCAAACCGAAACGCTGAGACTCGTCTTTGACTAAAATTTTATTAACGCCAAAAAGCTGAGCCAGTTCGTCTAAAGAACAGAGCGGCGTAGGCTGATAACCCGTTATTTTTTTGTGGAAGGCACGGGCCTTTTGCGCTTCTGCGCGTGAGAAAAGTGGAGACGTTTCACCGTTGAAAAAACGGTTTTGCGCAATATCCACTTTCATAGAGAAAACAGACATAACCCATCCTCATCAGGAGAGTATCCGCCAGAGGCGGAAATACCGACGCATCGACAGATGCGCCGGTGCAGACAGTATTACTTGATACGTTTTTGCGCTTCTTTCAGCAGTTGTTCTAACACCAGACCTGGTTTCGAAAATTTACGCGCGACGATCATGGCGGCGATGATATAAGGCTTCCAGCTGGCTTCTTTGTAAGTAGCAATACGGTATTTTTCAAAGACGCCTTCGGTGACTTCGCCTTCCTTACAAG
The DNA here is from genome assembly GCF_002355555.1 of Hafnia sp. CBA7124. NCBI lineage: Bacteria > Pseudomonadati > Pseudomonadota > Gammaproteobacteria > Enterobacterales > Hafniaceae > Hafnia > Hafnia sp. CBA7124. Next base: position 4,092,760 of record NZ_AP017469.1, read on the forward strand.
ACACGCCTGAGATATCCGCTGGCAGGCAGTGCATATAGAGCGCCTCGCCGCCTTTGGTGTGCTTCATCATCTCTTCGGTGCAGTGCCAATCTTTATGTTTGGCATTCTCTGCTAAACACTGTTTTTCTAATGCTTTGAGACCGTCATGATCGTTCGCACGCAGCAGTTCGGTGCGCTCTTCCATGACTTTATAAGGCGCCCAAGATTTCGGATAAACGATATCAGCGTCTTTGAATGCTTCAGCCATAGAGTTCACCTGACGGAAGCTGCCACCAGAGGATTCAGCGTTTTGTTTTGCCACCGCAACCACGTCTGGAATGAGGTCATAGCCTTCTGGGTGAGCCAGCGTGACATCCATGCCAAAGCGGGTCATTAGACCGATGATGCCCTGCGGCACAGAGAGCGGCTTGCCGTAGCTTGGTGAATACGCCCACGTCATCGCAATTTTTTTGCCTTTTAAGTTTTCTAGACTGCCGAAATGTTCTTGGAGCCAAGCCAGATCGGCCATCGACTGCGTTGGGTGGTCGATGTCACATTGCAGGTTTACCAATGCCGGACGCTGTGGCAGAACGCCTTGTTCATAGCCTTCATCCAGCGCGGCGCCGACTTCGCGCATATAAGCGTTACCTGCGCCGAGGTACATGTCATCACGAATACCAATAGCATCAGCACAGAAAGAGATCATGTTCGCGGTTTCACGCACGGTTTCGCCATGCGCAATCTGTGATTTACCTTCATCCAGATCTTGTTGGGTTAATCCCAGCAAGTTCAGGGCTGATGCATAAGAAAAACGCGTTCTTGTGGAGTTATCGCGGAAAACGGAGATGCCTAAACCACTGTTGAAAATCTTGGTCGCAATGTTCTCTGCGCGCATGGTTTTTAATGCTTCGGCCAGATCCAGAACCAGTTTCAGCTCATCTGGGCTTTGCTCCCAGGTCAGCAGAAAATCTTTTTCATGCAGATTCGACTTAAGCGCATTGATATCCTTAATTAATTCGTTAACTGTTCTCATCTCATGGCCCTACAAAGTAAGTGATTGGCGTTTGATTTAATCTGCTATGGCGTACGTATGGCGGGTGGTTCAACGCTCGCCGTGAATAGCGACTGTTAACTCTTAAACAATAACTATGCCAAGCTGTGATTAATGGAGAGAGAACGTATGAAATAGGGGGGATAATGTGAGCCACGCCTCATTATTTATTCAAAATCAGCGTGTGCAGTTATGAATATCAGTAATAGTTGCATTATTAACTCACTAAGAAAGCTATTTCACTTTGCATACATCGCAAATAAAAACGTTATTCTCAGATGGGTGACAACCCAGAATGATAACAAAAACCATATTCTTATCAGTTTGATAATAAAGTGTGATGCCAACAACAGAAACTCATCCTAGTTAAGAAAAGGCAATTGATGTTTATCAAACCACACTTTCTATTCATGTATTATCGTAAGGTGAAAAGGACATAATTCCCGCTAACCATAAACGCGAATAATTTAGCGTTAGAGAAAGGTTCTGATTATGACACCCGTAAATGCTCAGTCCATATTGATGCAAATTCAGCCGACGATCTTACGCTTCACAAAAATGCTCGCCAGCGTCTTACAATTGGAAGTCGAAATCGTGGATGCCAATATGACGCGAGTATCGGGCACAGGCCCCTACGGGAAATTTTTTGGCCGAAAGCTCAACAGTAACTCAAGACTTCTTAGGTATGTTCTTGATACTAAGCAGGAAAAAGTTGTTATCCATTCACGATTCGATCCGGTTTGCGACGGCTGCACCAGCAAAGACAGCTGCAAAGAAAAAGCCTTTCTTGGGATCCCCATTATTTTTCAAAACGCCTGCATCGGAGTGATCAGCTTGGTGGCATTTACGCCCGAACAACAAGAGAGAATAAAAGATAATATTCATGAATTCTCTGACTACGTCCGCCATATATCCAATCTTTTTGTCTCTAAGCTCCTAGAAAACCAAGGAGGTAGCGATGGAATAAATAAAATACTCATGAGCCTCATTGAGAATATGGACCAAGGCGTACTGGTTATTGATAATGAGAATAGAGCTAAATTTGCTAATCCCACGGCATTAAAACAGCTTAATGCGTCTCAAGATCAAATTATGGGTAAAACCTTTAATATCAGACCTCTTACTTTTCAACAAAATTATACCAGTGGCCATCTGCAACATATTATTTCCTTTGATGAACAACAGGAACTTATTATTGGTCAGCTGCATGATATTCAAGACCACCAGCTTTTTTTAATGGCATTTCATCAATCTCATTCACCGATGAATGTTGATTTTAATCCTGACGATCCACGCATTGAACATTTAGTTGGGGAATGTCGCCCAATTCGTACTTTAAAGCGTCTGATCACCCGCGTTGCCCCCAGTCCATCCAGCATTCTCGTGGTTGGTGAAAGTGGAACCGGTAAAGAAGTGGTGGCGCGTGCTATACATCAACTGAGCGATCGTAATAACAAACCATTTATTGCCATCAACTGCGCAGCTATTCCAGACCAACTGCTAGAAAGTGAATTATTTGGCTATGTGAAAGGCGCATTCACCGGTGCTTCGGCGAATGGGAAAATAGGCCTGATTCAGGCGGCTAACAATGGCACGCTTTTTTTAGATGAAATCGGAGATATGCCCCTGACGCTGCAGGCTAAACTACTGCGTGCGATTGAATCCCGTGAGGTCCAACCGATTGGTTCCAGTAAGCCAATCCCTGTAGATATCCGAATTATTTCCGCGACTAACCAAAATCTTGAGCAATACATTGCCGACGGAAAATTCCGCGAAGACCTCTACTATCGCTTGAACGTTATTCCTATGACGCTACCACCGCTGCGTGAGCGCCAAGGTGATATTGAGCTCCTAGTGCATTATTTTTTAAATTTGCATACCAAACGTATCGGGATTGTTTATCCCGGCATGGCGCCAGAAGTAATGTCTTTGCTCAAGCTTTACCGCTGGCCGGGCAACGTGCGCGAACTCAGCAATTTGATGGAATATTTGATTAACGTGGTTCCAAGCGGAGAAGTGATTGATATCTCGCTGCTGCCTCCGAATTTGGTCAATGGGCAGGTGATACGCAGCTATAGAGAAGATGTCCCCTATCAAAGCGCGGCAGCGTGCGAAGAGCACGGCGCAACAGGGCTTGAAGACATGGAGCGGCAGATGATCCGCGAAGCGCTAAGCCGCCACAATAATAAAAAACAGGCCGCAGACGAACTTGGCATTGGTATCGCAACGCTGTATCGGAAAATCAAAAAATACGAACTCACGTCATTGTAGGCACTGAGCCCCTTGCGCTAAAGCTGTGCAGGGGCTTGCCCACATTCCACATTTGGCACGATAGCCAATGCGCAGGTCGTGTTAACCGTGAACCAACAACATGCCCATAAGGAACAGGCACAACATCATCGGCAGAGCTAAAATCAGTAATTCCAGCATGCGCTTGCCCGGATGCAAAACCTCGTCCTCTTTCGTTTTGGCTAGCGCCATCGCCCCCAGCAGCACCGCCAGCAAAGACAGAGCACCGGCAAAGCTAAAATCGGCAAACAGCACCGACATCTTCCATGCATTATAAGCTTCTGGCGATACCGTTGCTTGATGCTGCCCTTCTGCCATCCATTGCCACAGCAGCAATACCAGCGGCAGCAGCCATGAGCCTGCGCCAGCAATCCATGAAATACGTCTAATCATTGCCTTCTCCCTAAAACCAAACCCGAGAAAGAGTTAAATCTCGATTTCCACTCAAAAAAAAGCCCCGCAATGCAGGGCTATGAGCTGATTTCTTTAACAGAAATCAGAATGGAATATCGTCATCGAAATCCATTGGAGGTTCATTGCTTTGTGGCTGAGCTGCCGGTGCATTCTGTGGGCGAGCCGCTGGCTGAGAACCGCCGCTAAACTGATTGCCCTGTGGCTGCTGAGGCTGACCCCAACCGCCCTGCTGCCCTTGTGCCTGACCGCCGCCCATAGGAGCGCCGCCGCCTTGACGTCCACCCAGCATTTGCATGGTGCCGCCAACGTTTACGACGATTTCAGTGGTGTATTTTTCAACGCCAGCCTGATCGGTCCACTTACGGGTCTGCAAAGCACCTTCGATGTAAACCTGAGAACCTTTGCGCAGATATTCACCTGCAACCTCTGCCAGCTTGCCAAACAACACTACACGGTGCCATTCGGTTTTTTCTTTCTGTTCGCCGGTTTGCTTGTCGCGCCAAGTCTCGGAGGTGGCCAGAGTAATATTGGCTACAGCACCACCATTCGGCATATAACGGACTTCTGGATCTTGACCCAGATTCCCGACAAGAATCACTTTGTTAACGCCTCTGCTGGCCATTTCGATTCTCCTGATGAAGTAAATTTGTACGCACTCAAAATAATTATAGCGCGTAGTCTAAACCGTTAATTCTATCACGCCAGAGCCCTAACAGCATCACTGTTCGCTTCTGTGAAGTGGATTCCTTAATTGTTTAAGCATAGAACAATTTTGCATTTATATACTGGATATTCATTCAGGTTTTATTGTGCCATAATTGATCGTTTCAAGCATCGTTGTGTACTCCTAAACTGGCTAAATATTGCAGCAGACCGCGCCGTTACTGGTCTCAGCCCATTTTACCGACCGAGAGCACAACGCTGTACTAAGATTATCCAGAGCCTATCCCAATAGGTACTCCGCTGTTGCCCGCTGTGTACGATTTATCAGCAAACTGCGGTAGGTAAGCCTAATGAGATGGGTTCTTCATCCGGGAAGTCGTTAATGGATAAAATAGAAATACGGGGTGCTCGCACCCACAACCTGAAAAATATCAATCTGATCATTCCTCGCGACAAGCTGATTGTTGTGACCGGTCTGTCAGGCTCAGGCAAGTCCTCTCTGGCGTTTGATACGCTGTATGCTGAAGGTCAGCGTCGGTATGTCGAATCGTTGTCTGCCTATGCGCGTCAGTTTCTTTCTTTGATGGAAAAGCCAGACGTTGACCACATTGAAGGTCTATCTCCGGCAATTTCCATTGAGCAGAAATCTACTTCGCATAACCCGCGTTCAACAGTGGGGACAATCACTGAAATCCATGATTATCTGCGTCTGCTGTTTGCCCGCGTTGGTGAGCCACGCTGCCCGGATCATGATGTTCCCTTAGCCGCACAAACCGTTAGCCAAATGGTTGATAACGTACTGACGCAGCCAGAAGGCAAACGTCTGATGCTGCTGGCACCGATCGTCAAAGATCGCAAAGGTGAGCATACTAAAACGCTGGAAAATCTGGCGGCACAGGGCTACATCCGCGCCCGTATCGACGGCGAGGTCTGCGATCTTTCCGATCCTCCTAAGCTGGAGCTTCAGAAAAAACACAGCATTGAAGTTGTGGTCGATCGTTTCAAAGTGCGTGATGACATGGCTCAACGCTTGGCGGAATCTTTTGAAACCGCGCTAGAGCTGTCTGGCGGCAGCGCCATTGTTGCCGATATGGATGACGATAAAGCGCCTGAGCTTCTGTTTTCCGCTAACTTTGCCTGCCCAATTTGTGGCTACAGCATGCGTGAGCTTGAACCACGGTTGTTCTCGTTCAACAACCCGGCTGGCGCTTGCCCAACCTGTGATGGTTTGGGGGTGCAGCAATATTTCGATCCCGATCGCGTGGTGCAAAACGCCGAGCTGTCACTGGCCGGCGGCGCAATTCGCGGCTGGGATCGCCGTAACTTCTACTATTTCCAAATGCTGAAATCGTTAGCAGATCATTATCATTTTGATGTGGAAGCGCCATTCGGTAGTTTGGATGCTAAAACGCAGAAAGCCGTGCTGTATGGCTCCGGCAAAGAGTCGATTGAGTTTAAATATATCAATGACCGCGGCGACATTACGGTACGCAACCATCCGTTTGAAGGCGTATTGCACAATATGGAGCGTCGCTACAAAGAAACGGAATCTTCTGCGGTACGCGAAGAGCTGTCAAAATTTATCAGCAACCGTTCATGCGCATCGTGCCACGGCACCCGTTTACGTGAAGAAGCACGTCATGTATTCGTTGAGAACACTACGCTACCTGTGATTTCAGATCTTAGTATTGGCGATGCTCTAACGTTCTTCCGCGATCTTAAACTACAGGGCCAGCGTGCCCAGATTGCCGAAAAAATCCTGAAGGAAATCGGCGACCGCCTGAAGTTCTTGGTTAACGTGGGCCTGAACTATTTAAGCTTGTCTCGCTCTGCCGAAACACTGTCCGGCGGTGAAGCGCAGCGCATTCGCTTGGCGAGTCAGATCGGCGCAGGTCTGGTTGGTGTGATGTACGTACTGGATGAGCCTTCAATCGGCCTCCATCAGCGCGACAACGAACGACTTCTGGAAACCTTGATCCACCTGCGCAATCTGGGTAACACCGTGATTGTGGTGGAGCATGATGAAGATGCCATTCGCGCAGCAGATTACGTCATTGATATCGGCCCAGGCGCGGGCGTGCACGGTGGTGAAGTGGTTGCTCAAGGCTCCGTGGATGAGATTATGGCGGTGCCTGAATCTCTGACCGGCCAGTTCCTTAGCGGCAAGCGTGAAATCGCGGTACCTGCGGAACGCGTTCCTGCCGATGCCACCAAAGTGCTTAAGCTGATTGGCGCCAGCGGAAACAACCTGAAGGACGTTACGCTAACGCTGCCTGTCGGTCTTTTCACCTGTATCACCGGCGTTTCCGGCTCCGGTAAATCCACGCTGATTAACGACACCCTGTTCCCGATTGCGCAAACCCAGCTAAACGGTGCAACGCTCGCGGAACCTGCGCCTTATCGCGCGGTGGAAGGAATGGAACATTTCGATAAAGTTATCGATATTGACCAAAGCCCAATCGGCCGTACGCCACGCTCGAACCCAGCAACCTATACCGGCATCTTTACGCCGGTACGCGAGTTGTTTGCAGGCGTTCCAGAATCACGCGCGCGCGGTTATAACCCAGGACGCTTTAGCTTTAACGTTAAAGGCGGACGCTGTGAAGCCTGCCAAGGCGATGGGGTTATCAAGGTCGAAATGCATTTCTTGCCGGATATCTACGTACCTTGCGATCAATGTAAAGGTAAGCGTTATAACCGTGAAACGCTGGAGATTAAATACAAAGGCAAGAGCATCCACGAAGTGCTGGATATGACGATTGAAGAAGCGCGTGAGTTCTTCGATGCGGTTCCGGCGCTAGCGCGTAAGCTGCAAACGCTGATCGATGTCGGCCTGTCCTATATTCGCTTAGGTCAGTCAGCAACCACGCTGTCTGGCGGCGAAGCACAGCGCGTGAAGCTGTCTCGCGAACTCTCCAAACGCGGAACCGGCCAAACGCTGTATATTCTGGACGAGCCAACTACCGGCCTGCATTTTGCTGATATTCAGCAACTGCTAGCGGTATTGCATCAATTGCGCGATCAAGGCAACACCATCGTGGTCATTGAACATAATTTGGACGTGATTAAAACGGCTGACTGGATCGTTGATTTGGGGCCAGAAGGCGGCGGCGGCGGCGGTCAGATTCTGGTATCAGGCACACCGGAAACGGTGGCTGAGTGTGAGCAATCACATACTGCTAGGTTCTTGAAACCGTTACTGAATAAAAAATAGAGTACCGTTACAAGCCTAAAATTAATGCGCCCCGATGAGAACGATCACCGGGGCGTTTTATATTTTGGCATTCGCTATCCGCTTACCTATTAAAAAAGATTACAGCCCTTGGCGGGTTTGCTCACCGATATGGTTAAGCGCTAAAGAATAAGAGCCATCAACCAGTTTATAGAGCAAAGAATCCTTGAGGGTGCCGTCGAGGAAAATCGTACTCCAATGTGCCTTATTCAGGTTAGGGCTTGGAACGATATCTTTATGTTCGCTGCGCAGTTGCGCTGCCTGCTCACAGCTCATTTTAAGCGCCACTGCAGGGCGACCTTCAACATGGTCGACCATCGCAAACATCACGCCGCCTACTTTAACCTGATTGGCTCGCCAACGATTTTGAACGCTTTGCTCCGCTCCCGGTTTAGCCATGCAGTATTGCAAAAATGCCGAATTATTCATGAACAATATCCCCTTGTATAGTTGCGACGATCCGGCGCGTACCGCCGTGCACGCGGTGTTCGCCAAACCATATCCCCTGCCAGGTTCCCAACTGTAGCTTTCCCCGACATATCGGTAACGTTAGGGAGGCCCCTAACAGCGAAGACTTAATATGCGCAGGCATATCATCATCGCCTTCATAGTCGTGCTCATAGGGAGCATCTTCGGGGACCGTTCGCATGAAGTGTCGCTCCATATCGTAACGGACAGTGGGATCACAGTTTTCGTTGAGGGTTAACGACGCGGAGGTGTGCTGCAGCAGCAGATGCAATATCCCAACCTCGACAGAGGCTAGCTGTGGGAGTTTTTCGATAATTTCATCGGTGACCAGATGGAAACCACGCGGCTTTGCATGCAAAACAATAGTGTGCTGATACCACATCTTCAGACGTCCTTAACTAGTATATTCTTTGTACAATAGTCGGCAACTTTTGAGCGTCAAAAGTTATGTAAAGACCTATTTAGCCTACGCCCCAGACAGACAGTTTGCAGCAGTCAATTTTCCTCTCTATGCAAAATTCGCATAAAAAAGCCCATGTGCTTTTGCTACATGGGCTATAGAAATCTTAATCAACTTATTGAATATTAATTAGTTAAAATCATCTGCCAGCGATTTGCCATCCATGTTCCGCTGCTTTGCATCAGGAAACCGAATATTCCTCCTAGGCACAACGCCAAAACTACCGCTAGCCACTCGGACTGTGAGCCAAACAGCGCACATGCACCGATAAAACTGCCGGGAACAAAGCAAAGCAGGCGAAACCGAGATTGGGCGCACATCATGAAGGATATCGCCCCAGTAATGACTGCAGCATAGCTAAAATCGGTCGAGGCAGTCAGTGCCATAGCCATCGAAGCCCAGCTTGCACCACTCACATTAGCCGCAAGGCCACGACATAAACCGAGTAGTCCTTTGCTAGGAATAGCAAAATAGGTTGTACAACCTAAAAAGCCAATCCAGCTCATGAGTACCAACTGTTCAGCTAGCCATGCCCAAACGCCGGATAAAATGCCGGTGCTTAGCGCAAGACAAAGCAGCAATCGCATGTCTTTTGTCATCATGACGCTATCGCTAATGCCCCAAGACCGATAAACAGCCCAGCAATCGTTGCACTCATCAAGTTAGAGAGCGTCGCCGCAAGCAAAGCGCGTAATCCTAAGCGTGCAATATCCGATGCACGCTCTGGAGCGACGGCGCTAAATGCCCCCACCACCACCGCAATCGAGCCGAAGTTGGCAAAACCGCAGAGTGCAAAAGAGATAACGGCAATGGTTTTTGGATCTAAGGCACCGGCCGCTTCCCTGAGATAGGGAGAGAAATTCACATACGCGACAAACTCGTTAATGGCCAGTTTCTGCCCAATCAAACCGCCGGCCAGCGCAGAGTTATCCCAGCTTACGCCCATGATGTATGCCAACGGTGAGAAGAGATAACCTAGCAGGCTTTCCAAGCTGACGCCTGACCAACCAAACAAACCGCCAACCCCGCCGATGATGCCGTTAATCAACGCAATTAACGCAACAAACGCCATCACCACCGTCGCCACACCAACGGCAATCTTAAGACCTAACATTGCCCCGCTCGCCGCCGCTTCAATAACACTCGCGGGGCGCTTATCGCTAAACGACATCTGGCTAAATTCAACCTGAGACTCCTCCGTGGCGGGGCTGAGCATGCGCGCAAACAAGATCCCGCCCGGAATCGCCATCAACGATGCAGCCAACAAGTACTCAATGGGCACGCCTAAGCCTGCATAACCCACCAACATGGAACCTGCAATTGACGCCATCCCACTACAAATGACCGTAAAAAGTTCGTTGCGGTTCATTTTGCTAATAAATGGTTTGAGCACCGCCGGGAGTTCGTTTTGCCCAAGAAATATCGTGGTGACCGCTGCAAACGCCTCTACTTTGCTCACTCGCATCATTTTCTGGAACACATAACCAAGAATATTAATAACCCAGCCCATCACGCCAATATAATAAAGAATCGAGATCAGCGAGGTAATAAAAATAATGGCGGGCAATACATGAAATGCGAAAACGAAACCAGCACCGTCAAATAACACATTCATTTTAGGGCCAACCAGACCACCAAAAATAAATGAACTACCGGCATCACTGTATGAGATAACCTTATTAACCCCACTCGCAATGGCGTTAATCAGCCATTTCCCCGCAGGTACATAAAGCATCACCGCACCTAGAACAATCTGTAATAAAAGTGCTGCACCAACCGTTCTTATTTTAATTTTTCTTCGATTATTAGAAAAAATAAAAGCGATTAAAAGAAGTATACCAATACCAAGCAAGCTGCGTAATAAGTCCATAAATCCGTCCCTTCGATATATGCAGCCATAGCCAAAATAATTCGAGTTACATTGAGGCGGTAAGTAAATCCCGATGAGCTTACTCAAGTAAGTGATTCGGGTGAACAAACGTAGCCAACAAAAATGCAGCTTGAAGTATGATGGATATATACCTGAAAGAGGATAAGCGTAGAAACCCATCCACCTTTCAGGTTGGCATTTTATTTAATTGTTAATATCAGGATAAAACTTAAGGAGTAACGCTATTTTTATGCTGCGGTCTCCTGGTAGCAACATGCAATCTGAGCGGCTAGTTTTGCATTATTAAATACCAATTGGATATTGGAGTGCAGGCTATCGCCCCCCGTGAGTTCAGCCACTCTGGCCAGCAAGAATGGCGTGCTGTCTTTCCCATGAACGCCCTGTTCTACCGACTCCTGAACGGCTTGCTCAATCGCCGCATTGATTTTAGCTTCAGGCATCGCAAATTGTTCGGGGATCGGATTAGCAATCACCATTCCACCATCCAAACCAGACTGCCACTTGGTCGCCATTGCCTTCGCTATCTGCTCGGGCTCATCTAATTGAATGCTGACGGAGAACGGACTAGTACGGCAGAAAAATGCGGGTAGCACCTGAGTTTGATAGCCAATCAGCGGCACGCCGTGCGTCTCAAGATATTCGGTGGTTAACCCTAAATCCAGAATCGATTTGGCTCCGGCACAAATTACGGCCACGTTGGTTTTTGCTAGCTCTTGTAAATCAGCTGAGATATCAAATGTTTGTTCAGCCCCGCGATGAACACCGCCGATACCACCGGTGGCAAAGACATGAATACCGGCCATTTCGGCAATAATCATGGTCGAAGCCACGGTTGTTGCACCGTTTTTGCCTGCTGCAACGATGAATGGCAAGTCACGGCGGCTCACTTTCGCCACGTTGTGGCCTTCTTTGCCGAGCAGCTCAATCTCTTCGCGGGATAAGCCTGCTTTCATACGGCCGTTAATAATCGCAATCGTCGCAGGCACTGCACCATTTTCACGAATTTGCTGCTCAACCGCCAACGCCGTTTCGGCATTTTGTGGGTAAGGCATACCATGGGAAATAATGGTAGATTCTAAAGCCACAACGGGGCGGTTATTGGCTAGTGCCTCAGCAACTTCCGGCGAAATATCCAGATACTCATTGGTCATAATGTTATTTTTCATGATTGTAATTCCAACAGTTTTTGAACACTGCCATTCGACAGATTAGGGTTATTAGTAAATTCAGAGGAAAGAGTTAACGCGGAGCATCCCTGCGCAAAACGGATACTTTCGGCAAGCGTCATATCTTCAAGCCAACAGCTAGCCAGCCCGGCCATCATGGCATCACCAGCCCCTGTCACATTGACGATATTCACCGGCAAAGGACTCGACCAACCGCTTTGCCCATCAATCTCGCTGTAAAAAACACCGGCCGCTCCCATGCTTAGCGCAATTCGCTGTACGCCTTGTTCATGGAACCATTTAGCCGCTTTAGGTGCATCTTTTGGGCTCGTAATCGTCATTCCACTGAGGATTTCGGCCTCAAGGCGATTAGGCTTCAAGGTATGAATATGTGATAGCCAATTTCGGATCTTGGGTGCTTTAAATGCAGATACGGTATCAACAAATATTGGCACACTGCCTGCGTGGCTAAATAACCATGCCAAAGCATCTTCGGTAAGGTTGCAGTCAACGATCAATACACCGGCATGCTGAATAAGATCTTTTGACGTTGCTAATAATGCTGGCGTCAGTTTTTCTAAAATGCGCATATCATTAATAGCGACCAGCATTTCACCGCCTTCGTCTAATAACGAGACATAGGTCGATGTGGTTTCACCATGCAGTTTATGGAAACTATCAATATGAACACCGGCTAATTTGGCCTGTTCTAATAAGGTATCCCCATAAAAATCATCGCCTACCACAGAAATCAAATGGCACTCTCGACCCAATAAGGCAATGTTTTGTGCTATATTTCTGCCGACGCCGCCGGGAGTACATTTTATTTTCCCTGGATTAGAATCTTCATAAACTAATTTAGAGGATGAGTATCCACAAACATCCATATTCGTAGAGCCGACGGTAACAACATAGCTGTGCTCAGATAATATATATCCTTTTCCTTTTATATATCCTTTCTTCATTAAGTTCATAATATGTCCTGCTACACCAGAGCGGCTAATACCTAAAACATCGGCAATTTCCTGCTGTGGGATCAAAGGATCACGTCTCAGAAGCTGCAATATCTGCTTTTCTCGGCTAGTCATATTGGACACTTGTTTGTTTTTAAACATGCGTTTGTTTTAATCTGCCATTGAAAAACAGTAAAGTGGGATTTAGAAGTTTAAGAAGGAATTGGGAAGGCGATCGTAATTAGGGTGAATACGTTTTCATTCATTATTTTGTGAACAACATCAAGCTATCAACCACCCGATTTAAACCTAATAACCACAAAAACAAATCATTAAAAATAATGCAGAATTTTATTCTTTTAATAAATATTAAAAATCATAGAGATGGGAATTTTCTTATAAAGCGCTAACTTTTGTTTGCATGGACACTCATTATCGATTTTGAGTGATCCATCAGCATCTGCTATTTAAATTACAACGAGATCTGTCTCACAGTCGGCATCGCTGTTTTCAGTGGAACTCTGCTGGGGATGAGAAATAAAAAAGCTCCCTAAAATATCGGGAGCTTCATTAACGATAGGAATTAAACGGCAGCAAATGACTGGGCAACGCGCTGCGCATTAGCGTGATTCATTCCCGCTACGCACATGCGACCGCTGGCGATCAGGTATACGCCAAACTCTTCACGTAGCCGGTCCACCTGCTGAGCGCTGAGGCCGGTATAGCTAAACATGCCGCGCTGCGACATCAGGTAGTCAAAGTTGCGCTGTGGTAATACGGTTTTCAAACCATCCACCAGCGTGCGGCGCATTTCGATAATGCGCAGGCGCATACTTTCAACTTCATCAAGCCACAAAGCTTTCAGCTTCTGATCGTTAAGCACCGTTGCCACCACCTGTGCGCCGAAGTTAGGCGGGCTGGAGTAAATGCGGCGCACGGTTGCTTTTAACTGGCCTAATACTCGGTTTGCGGCTTCTTCGCTTTCACACACAACGGATAACCCGCCAACGCGTTCACCGTAGAGGGAGAAAATTTTTGAAAACGAATTACTCACGAGGCAAGGCAACTCTGCCTGCGCCATCGCGCGGATAGCATAAGCGTCCTCTTCCATTCCGGCCCCAAAACCTTGATAAGCAATATCAAGGAATGGGATCAGTTCACGCGCTTTCGCGATTTCAATCACGCGATCCCATTGTGCATTGGTGAGATCTGAGCCCGTTGGGTTATGGCAGCATGGATGCATCAACACAATGCTACGCGCTGGCAGTTGATTGAGCGTGTTGAGCATCGCATCAAAATTTACCCCCAGCGTTTCAGGGTCAAAATAGGGATACTGATGCACTTTGAAACCCGCCCCCGAGAAGATCGCAATATGGTTTTCCCACGTTGGATCGCTGACCCATACCTCTGAATCAGGGAAATAATGTTTTAAAAAATCAGCTCCAACTTTCAGCGCACCGGAACCACCAATGGTTTGCACTGTAGCAATTCGCTTTTGAGCAACCATAGGATGTGTATCACCAAACAACAGGCTCTGAATGGCGCTACGGTATGGCGCTAAACCTTCCATCGGCAGATACAACGACGCAGCACCCTCGCGAGCATTCAGGATCTCTTCCGCAGCAGCAACGGCTTTCAACTGTGGAATGGTTCCCTTTTCGTCATAGTACAGACCGATACTGAGATTAACTTTATCGGCTCGAGGATCCTGTTTATAGGTATCCATCAGCGAGAGAATCGGATCGCCTGCATAGGCGTCTACATGCTGAAACACGGGTGCTCTCCTTGAAATCACGGGGGTAAAAATAGCTTTAACAACACAATAACCTTGTCGCAGGTCATAAAGCTATAGCCAATTACTTCGTCCATACCGATCTTTTTGGGCTAGGCTTAAAGGATAGGTTTCATCATATCCAAAATAATTTGAGCTACCTTGAGGCGGCAAAGAGGCAGCAAATTCAGCGCGGCCATCAAAAGTGCAGCTTGAAGTACGGCGGGTATGGAACGGATGGGGCTTCTATTTAGCCTCTCCAGCAGAAGGAGAAAACGATGTCCACACAACCTCTTATCAAGCTGAGCGACGGAAATACCATGCCACAGCTCGGTTTAGGCGTATGGCAAGCCTCGAATGAGCAAGTCATCACCGCTATCGAAACCGCGTTAGAGACAGGTTATCGCTCAATCGATACTGCGGCCATTTATGCTAACGAAGAAGGCGTCGGCAAAGCGTTAGCAAACTCGTCAATTGCTCGCGACGAGCTTTTCATCACCACTAAATTATGGAATACAGACCAAGACAACGCGGCGAAGGCGCTGGAAGAAAGCCTGAAAAAGCTGCGGTTGGATTACATCGATCTGTATCTGATTCATTGGCCAGCGCCTGCGCAGGATAAATACGTTACCGCATGGAAGTCGCTGATTGACCTCAAGAAACAAGGGCTGATCAAGAGCATCGGCGTATGTAATTTTAATATCCCACACCTACAACGCCTGATCGATGAAACGGGCGTTTCACCCACCGTGAACCAAATTGAGCTTCATCCTTTGATGCAGCAAAAAACCATGCACGCATGGAATGCCACACATCACATTGCTACCGAATCTTGGAGCCCGCTGGCACAGGGCGGCGAGGGTGTTTTTGATACTGAAATCATTCATAAGCTGGCGCAGAAGTATGAGAAAACCCCGGCTCAAATTGTCATTCGCTGGCACTTGGATTCTGGATTGATTGTGATCCCTAAATCCGTTACGCCAAAACGCATTCAAGAAAACTTTGGGGTATTTGATTTTCGGTTGGATAAAGATGAGCTGAGCCTGATTGCCAAGCTCGATAGCGGAAAACGCCTGGGACCCGATCCTGATACGTTTGAAAAGCTGTAATGAATCGCTAAAAAAATCCCCGCGCTGCGGGGATTTTTTATCGTTATTTACCTTTGGTCACGCGAGGTGCCTTGCGCCCTGATGGCTTCGCAGCCGTTTTTCCCGCTGGCGTATGCGCCGTTGGTCTAGCCGCTTGCGGTTTACCTTTAACAGGCTTGCCCGCCGGAGAAGCCTTATCATGCGCTTTTCCATTGCGCTCCGCTGACGGCGCTTCACCGCGAATCGTTTTAGGTTTGGCAGCACGCTGTTCAGGTTTCGCTGGAGCACCGGTATGCTTAGTCATCGCCGGACGCATATTTCTCTGGTATCCACGACGCGCTTCGCGTTGTTCTTCAAGCGTTGGGGCCGGTACTAAACATTCACGGCGCGAACCGATCAAATGCTTCATACCCATCTCTTCCAGCGCACCACGGATCAGCGGCCAGTTGGCTGGATCGTGATAGCGCAGCAGCGCTTTGTGTAAGCGGCGCTGGCGATCGCCTTTCGGCACCACAACATCTTCGCTTTTATAATCGACTTTACCCAGCGGGTTTTTACCCGTGTGATACATCGTGGTGGAATTCGCCAACGGCGACGGATAGAAGTTTTGTACCTGATCCAAACGGAAACGGTTTTTCTTCAACCACAGCGCTAAGTTGACCATATCTTCATCTCGCGTTCCCGGATGCGCTGAAATGAAATACGGGATCAAATACTGCTCTTTACCAGCCTGCTTGGAATAGGTATCAAACAGCTCTTTAAAGCGATGATAGCTTCCCATGCCCGGCTTCATCATCTTAGACAGCGGCCCTTCTTCGGTATGTTCTGGCGCAATCTTCAGATAGCCCCCCACATGATGGGTTGCCAGCTCTTTGATATAACGCGGATCTTCAACCGCCAGATCATAACGAACCCCAGAAGCAATGAGGATTTTCTTCACACCGTCTAGATCACGCGCACGACGATACAAATTGATGGTCGGCTCATGGTTGGTGTCCATGTGCTGACAAATCTCAGGGTAAACGCAGGATGCACGACGGCAGGTTTGCTCGGCGCGCGGTGACTGGCAGCGCAGCATATACATGTTGGCCGTTGGGCCACCCAAATCGGAAATCACGCCGGTAAAGCCAGGGACTTTGTCGCGGATCTCTTCGATTTCACGAATAATTGAGTCTTCTGAACGGCTCTGGATGATGCGGCCTTCGTGTTCGGTAATCGAACAGAATGAGCAGCCGCCGTAGCAACCACGCATGATGTTGATGGAGAAGCGGATCATCTCATAAGCAGGAATACGGGCGCTGCCGTAGGCTGGATGAGGAACACGCTGGTAAGGCAGCGCAAATACGCTGTCCATTTCTTCCGTGCTCAATGGGATAGCTGGAGGGTTAATCCAAATATAGCGATCGCCATGTTTTTGCATCAAAGCACGCGCGCAGCCGGGGTTAGTTTCATGATGCAAAATGCGTGATGTGTGCGCATACAGTACTTTGTCATTTTTAACTTTTTCATAAGACGGCAGCAGCACGTAGGTTTTTTCCCACGGCTTAGGCTTTGGCGCACGCACGGTGATGGTTTGTACGCTATCGTCTTTCTTCTTATCGGCATCTGGCGCACAGGCCAAATCGTCGCCGTAAGGGTTGGGAATCGGTTCGATACGGCCCGGTTTGTCTAAGCGAGTGGAATCCACGCCGCTCCAGCCCGGCAACGCCTCTTTGCGCATGACCGCGGTATTACGCACGTCGATAATGCTGGCAATCGGCTCACCGGAGGCCAAACGATGCGCAACTTCCACCAGTGGGCGTTCGCCGTTGCCATACATCAGCATATCGGCTTTAGAGTCCACCAGCACCGAACGGCGCACGGTATCAGACCAATAATCGTAGTGAGCAATACGGCGCAGGCTGGCTTCAATCCCACCTAAAATCACCGGAACATCGCTGAACGCTTCTTTACAGCGTTGGGTATAAACCAGCGTTGCACGATCTGGACGTTTGCCGCTTTCATTGTTTGGCGTGTAAGCATCGTCGTGGCGCAGTTTGCGATCGGCGGTATAGCGGTTAATCATCGAATCCATGTTGCCCGCAGTGACGCCATAAAACAGGTTCGGTTTCCCCAGACGCATAAAATCGGCTTTGCTGGTCCAGTCCGGTTGCGCAATGATCCCCACACGGAAACCCTGAGCTTCCAGCATGCGGCCAACGATTGCCATTCCAAAGCTTGGATGGTCAACGTAGGCATCACCGGTAACTAAAATGACGTCACAGCTATCCCAGCCGAGAGTATCCATTTCCTCACGCGACATCGGTAAGAACGGGGCCGTGCCGTAGCACTCTGCCCAATAGGGCGTGTAGGAGAACAAATCACGTTCTGGCTGGATCAGGCTGATACTACTCATGACATCACTCTTTTCTATTTATCTGGGGAAGTTTGCGTTGAAGCGGAACTGCAATACGTTGTGCCGTTAACAATTTGGGTGGTTAACAAAGCATCAATATCAGGGCGGCGATTATACGCATTTGCACACGTAAAAGAGAGGGATATTTGAGATTGGCCTGTTATCCCCCCTATCGTTCCCTGAATGAGCTGCGGCAAAGTTCATGACGGGGGCTTGCCTTAGCGGCTTTTACCCACAACAATAGCATTCTTATCACTGACTTTGCGTGGCGTTACGTTATGTCCGAACGATTGACGATTAAAGATATTGCTCGCCTCAGCGGCGTGGGTAAATCCACCGTTTCTCGGGTGATCAATAAAGAATCCGGCGTGAAACCTGAAACGCGGGCGCGGATCGAAGAAATCATCAGTCAACATAACTTTGCCCCATCAAAATCGGCTCGAGCCATGCGCGGGCAAACGGATAAAGTCGTCGCCATCATTGTTTCGCGTTTAGATTCCAACGCTGAAAATCAGGCCGTTCGCGCCATGCTTCCCCTGTTGTATGCCCAAGGCTACGACCCTATTTTATTAGAAAGCCAGTTTGAGCCGGAGCGAGTGCGGGAACATTTGACCGTTCTATCGCGTCGTCACGTTGATGGCATTTTGCTGTTCGGCTTTACCGGTCTGGATGAATCAATGCTGCTGCCGTGGCGAGAGAAAATCGTTGTTCTGGCATGGGAGTATGAACAGCTGACCTCGGTACGTTATGACGATAGCGGCGCTGTCACCTTGCTGATGAACGCGCTCATCGCCAAAAAACATCAACACATCGCTTTCGTTGGGGTCAAACTTTCGGATGCCACAACGGGTGGACGCCGTTACGATACCTATCACGCGCTCTGCAAAAAGCACCAGATAACGCCTTGTGCCGCGCTCGGGGAGCTTACCTTTCAGAGTGGATATCAGTTGGCTCAGCAGGTTATCACTGAGGATACCAGCGCTATCATCTGCGCGTCAGATACCATTGCTCTCGGCGTAAGTAAGTACTTACAGGAGCGGTCGAAAAACGATGTAATCGTCTGCGGTATGGGGAATAACTCGCTGCTGGAGTTCTTGTATCCCAAGACCTTTTCCGTCGACTTAGGCTATGCCGAAGGCGGACGAATGGCGGTACAACAGTTACTCTCCCTGCAAAGCGCGCCACAGCCCGGCAAGCACATTACGGTGCCTTGCACATTACGCCGCCCAAACTGATTAACGCTGTGCAAATCGGCGCTTACGTCGATAGGCAAAGACATCATCAACCACGCCGTTACTAATCCGCTGCTGCAAACTACGCCAATAGTTTGCAGTAAATAAATCACCGTGCATTTCGGCAAACAACGTTCTAATTCGCGCATCACCGCATAAGAAATGCTGGAACTCTTCAGGAAACACATCATTTGGCGACACGCTATACCATGGCTCGCTGGCCATTTCGTCCTCAGGATAACGCGGCGGTGGAATATCGCGGAAGTTAACCTCAGTCATGTAGCAAATTTCGTCGTAATCATAAAACACCACTCGCCCATGTCGGGTTACACCAAAGTTTTTAAACAGCATATCGCCGGGGAAAATGTTCGCCGCTGCCAGCTGCTTGATCGCATTGCCATACTCTTCAATGGCGTCATGTAACTGGCGCTCGTCGGCCTGCTCCAGATAGATATTGAGCGGAATCATGCGACGCTCAATATACAGATGACGGATCACAATACGATCGCCCAAATCTTCCAATTTCTCAGGAACTTCCCGTTGTAATTCCGCCATCAGCTCAGGGCTGATGCGCCACTTTTCAATCACAAAGTTTTCATATTCTTGAGTATCAGCCATGCGGCCAACGCGATCGTGTTCCTTAACTAGCTGGTAGCAGGCTTGAACCCGTGCAGGATCGACCTCTTTTTGCGGCGCAAACTTATCTTTGATGATCTTAAATACGCGGTCAAACGAAGGCAGCGTGAAAACCAGCATCACCATTCCTCGAATGCCTGGAGCAATAATGAATTGTTCTTTAGATTCGGCAAGATGCTTTAAGTACTCGCGGTAATATTCTGTTTTCCCATGCTTTTGGCAGCCAATCGCCATATAGAGCTCAGCGGTTGTTTTCCCCGGTAAAATCTCGCGCAGCCAGTCAACCAATGCGGCCGGCAAAGGTGCATATACCATGAAGTACGAACGAGCGAAGCCAAAAACAATGCTGGCCTCATCTAAACGCGTTAAGCAGGTATCGACAAACAGCGCGCCTTGTTCGTTATGATGAATCGGCAGCAAAAAGGGATAAATGCCTTCTGGCGTGTGCAGCTTCCCCACCAGCCAAGCCGCTTTATTGCGATAAAACAGCTCATTGGCTACCTGTAGGCGGCTGTGATTCAGCGTATTTTCACCGAAGGTACTTTCTAAATGGCTGAGAATATAGTCCACATCACGGGCGCGATCCTCCCACGGTAATCGAAGTGGCAGTTCGCCGAGTAAATCATTGATTAGCACATGCCAACCGGCATCAGGCTTAAAGGTTCTGGCTAATGGACGGGGAAATTCGCGCCAATGGCGTTCAGGCTGTGAGCTAAAAACAAATAGCTTATCTGGGGTGAGCTCACGATGATTGAATAAGCGGCAGTATACGGAGTTAAAAAAGCTTTCGGCAATTTCAAAACGCGGATATTCAGGCAGCATGTCGGTGTAGACCGTCTTCACGCGAGCCAAGAATTCAGCATCATGACATAAAGGCCCCGTCATCCTGCGTAGCTGCTCCACCACCAGCCCCACATGGTGATCGTAGAGGTGAATACGTTTTTTCATCGCCAGTTGAACAGCGCCCCAGTTAGCTTTCTCAAAGCGCTGTTGGGCTCCCGCGGTCACTTCGAGAAAACGACCATACTGAGCATCGAAGCCCTGTAAGATCGTCTGCGCAATCAGTTGTTCCATACCAATAGCCATCTCGGTCACCTCGCTGACTCTCAGACAAAACGGGCAGAGCGCATTGCCCTGCCCGTTTTAGCGTGCATGCTTACCCGTGTTTTTAGAATTGCTGCTCTTCAGTTGATCCGGTCAAAGCCGTTACCGATGATGCACCACCCTGAATCACATTCGTCACTTTATCAAAGTATCCCGTGCCCACTTCCTGTTGGTGGGAGGCAAAGGTATAACCCTGTTTCTGTGCCGCAAACTCGCGCTCCTGCACTTTCTCAACGTAGTGTTTCATGCCCTCTCCATTGGCGTATGCGTGCGCCAGATCAAACATGTTGAACCACATGCTGTGAATGCCTGCCAGCGTGATGAACTGGTATTTATAGCCCATCGCAGAAAGCTCATCTTGGAAGCGTGCGATAGTCTGATCGTCGAGGTTCTTTTTCCAGTTAAAGGAAGGTGAACAGTTGTAGGCCAGCAGCTTGCCCGGATACTGGGCGTGAATCGCATCGGCAAAGCGCTTCGCCGCGTCTAAGTCTGGGGTAGACGTTTCGCACCAAACTAAATCGGCATAAGGCGCGTAGGCGAGGCCACGACTGATAGCCTGTTCAATACCAGCATGAGTACGGAAAAAGCCTTCAACGGTACGCTCACCGGTGACAAAAGCGCTGTCGTAGCTATCGCAATCTGATGTGATCAGATCGGCAGCATCGGCATCGGTACGGGCAATCACCAGAGTTGGAACACCCAATACGTCTGCGGCTAAACGCGCGGCGACTAATTTTTGAATCGCTTCCTGCGTCGGAACCAGTACTTTGCCGCCCATATGACCGCATTTTTTCACCGATGCCAGTTGGTCTTCGAAGTGAACTCCGCCTGCACCCGCTTCAATCATCGATTTCATTAATTCAAACGCATTCAGCACGCCACCAAAACCGGCTTCAGCGTCGGCAACAATCGGTAAGAAGTAATCGGTAAATTTGCTATCACCCGGCTCCACGCCGTTCGACCATTGGATTTGGTCTGCGCGACGGAATGAATTATTGATACGTTCAACTACCGCTGGCACCGAATTAACGGGATACAGTGATTGATCCGGATACATGCTGGATGCCAAGTTGGCATCCGCCGCCACCTGCCAGCCAGAGAGATAGATAGCTTCGACACCGGCTTTTGCCTGCTGTAATGCCTGTCCACCGGTTAATGCCCCGAGGCAGTTAACATAGCCTTTGCGTGAACCGCCATGCAGCAGCTCCCAAAGTTTAGCGGCGCCCTTTTGCGCTAAAGTACATTCTGGATTCACCGAACCACGCAGATTAACCACGTCATTTGCGCTGTAGGGACGCGTAATGCCCTCCCAACGCGGGTTAGTTTTCCAATCCTGTTCCAACTGCTGAATTTGCTGATTACGTGAGGTAGACATGGCAAGCGCTCCTTGGCTTTTTTCTCTATTTTATGGTTTCGGTGTAGGGTTAATTTTCGTGCTTAATTCAACAGTTCATAACCAGGTAGTGTCAGGAAATCGATCAGCTCATTGCTGGTTGTAATACGCTCCATCAGACTGGCAGCCTCAATAAAACGGCCGCTGTCGAAACGTTTATCACCAAGCTCTTGACGAATAACCTGCATTTCTTCTTTCAATAACTGACGGAAAAGATCTGGGGTAACCTGCTGGCCATTGCTCAGCGTTTTCCCGTGGTGGATCCACTGCCAGATTGATGTGCGAGAGATCTCCGCCGTCGCCGCATCCTCCATCAAGCCGTAGATTGGCACGCAGCCATTACCCGAAATCCAAGCCTCAATGTATTGAACGGCAACGCGAATATTGGCACGCATCCCCTCTTCGGTACGTTCACCAGGGCAAGGTTCCAGCAGTTGAGCTGCGGTAATAGGTTCATCCTGCGAACGCGTTACCTCAAGTTGATTGCTGCGCTCACCCAACACGCGGCCAAAAACCTGCATCACTTCATCAGCTAAGCCCGGATGTGCAACCCAAGTGCCGTCATGACCGTTATTTGCTTCGAGCTCTTTATCAGCACGGACCTTATCCATCACCCATGCATTGCGCTCAGCGTCTTTGCTAGGGATAAATGCCGCCATTCCGCCCATAGCAAAAGCGCCGCGTCTGTGGCAGGTTTTGATCAGCAAACGTGAATAAGCACTTAAGAATGGTTTTTCCATTGTCACAGACTGGCGATCGGGTAAAACGCGGTCGCTATGGTTTTTCAGCGTTTTGATATAGCTAAAGATGTAATCCCAGCGACCGCAGTTCAAACCAACGATGTGATCGCGCAGGCTATGTAAGATCTCATCCATCTGGAATACCGCAGGCAGGGTTTCAATCAATACAGTGGCCTTAATTGTTCCACGCGGTAGATCAAAACGATCTTCGGTAAAGCTGAAGATCTCACTCCACCATGCAGTCTCATGGTAAGACTCTGTTTTAGGCAGATAGAAATAGGGGCCGCTGCCTTTTTCCAAGAGTGCTTGGTAGTTATGGAAAAAGTAGAGCGCGAAATCAAACAGCCCACCGGGGATAGCCTCACCCTGCCACGTTACATGCTTTTCAGGCAGATGAAGACCACGCACACGAGCAATCAGCACCGCAGGATTCGGTTTTAGCTGGTAAATTTTTCCTGCTTCATTGGTGAAGCTGATCGTGCCATTCACGGCGTCACGCAGGTTAATTTGGCCCTCAATCACTTTGTCCCAGTTTGGAGCAAGTGAATCCTCAAAATCAGCCATAAAAACTTTAACGTTCGCATTAAGCGCATTGATCACCATTTTGCGCTCGACCGGCCCCGTGATTTCAACGCGGCGGTCTTGAAGATCGCGAGGAATACCGCGAATTTTCCAATCGGAATTTTTAATGGAATTAGTTTCCGAAATAAAATCTGGCAGTTCGCCACGATCTATTTTTTGTTGTTGCGCCTGACGAGCCGTAAGTAACTGCTTGCGTTGAGGCGCAAATCGAGCGACTAAATCAGTTAAAAACTCAATAGCCTCTTCGGTAAGAACTTGCTGCTCCTGACTGCCAAATTGCTGGGTGAATGCCAGCTCAGTATCAACGATCTGTTGTGTCATATGTTTGTCTCCGCCCTCTGCTAGGGGTACAACCAGAACCCCACTCCTGTCATTTAGCTCACTTTTACACTTCTCATTAGCGACTAAATTTCGTACCAACAGATTAAAGCGTAGACAGTGATTCAACAAAATCAAAAACAATTTCCATTTTTATTATAATTATTTTTATATTCTTTAAATTTCATATGGATAGGTAAATATATTAATAACAATAAGAAGAAAACCGGTTCCATTAGATTGTTTAAACACAATAGACTGTTAATTAAGAAAAAGAATTGAGGGGAGATAAAATTTGAGGATGCTGCTAAACAGACATTCAGCAGCATTAGGGAAAAGTTGAAAATATAGTGAAGTAGGCTTATTCCAGCGTAGGGTTCATATAACGCAGATCAAACGGCGTGATCTGGTAAACATAGTAGTTCAGCCAGTTAGTAAACAGTAAGTGTCCATGGCTACGCCATGACGCTTTGGGGCTATGTTCAGGATTATCATCGGGGAAGTAATTCACAGGAACATCTGGAGAAAGGCCCGCCGCAACATCGCGGAAATACTCTCCCGACAAAGTATGTGCATCATACTCAGGATGCCCCGTCACAAAAGCCATCCGCTTATCTTTGGTCGCAAATAGGTAAGCGCCTGCCTGCTCAGACTCAGCCAAAATATCGAGATCGCTATATTCTCGCAGCACATCCGTTGGGAAGTCAGCATAGCGAGAATGTGGAGCCAAGAAAGTTTCATCAAAACCGCGGGTCAGAAGCGCTAACGGCTGTAGCGTTTGATGATGATAAACACCTGAGAGCTTAGTCTCACGCGTCAGTTTAGGAATGCCATAGAGAACGTTTAATGCGGCCTGAACCGCCCAGCATACAAACAGCGTAGAGGTTACGTGCTCTTTAGCCCAGTGAACGATCTGTTCAATCTGCGGCCAATACGCTACGTCACAAAAATCGACCAGACCGAGAGGTGCGCCGGTGACAATCAGCCCATCAAAATTTTGGTCTTTAATATCTTCGAAATTGCAGTAGAAATTATCCAGATGCTCGGCAGGCGTATTTTTCGACTCACGGCTATCAATGCGCAGTAGCTGTATATCAATCTGTAACGGCGAATTCGAAAGTAATCGAAGAAATTGGTTTTCTGTCTCGATCTTTTTAGGCATCAGATTGAGTACCAAAACTTTAAGCGGACGGATCTCCTGCGTTGCCGCTCGTGAGGAGGGCATGACAAAGACATTTTCATTCCGCAAAAAGCTTACGGCAGGTAATTCATCTGGCACCCTGATTGGCATAATCGCTAGCTCCTAGACTCTGTTAAGAAAGCATCCATATAAACGTTTAGACTTCTAGATGCCTGACGATAACGAGTTTTCACCAGCTTGTACAGCATGCAGGATGAAGTTGAAAATCTTTCATCCTGCATTTTGCTAGCAGCAATGCTTACATCCTGATTTCTTGGCCTTTTTTATGTAATAGCAATGAAACCAGCATCGCCATAAAGCACATACCTGAAACGTACCAGAAGAAAGCTGTTTCAATGCCAGCCGCTTTCATCGACAAGGCGACATATTCAGCAGAACCACCAAACAAAGCGTTACCAACGGCATAGGAAAGGCCAACGCCTAATGCGCGAACCTCCGGCGGGAACATTTCTGCCTTCAGCAGCCCACCGATTGAGGTGTACAAGCTCACAATCGTTAGCGCAGCAACGATGAGGACAAAGGCAAGATAGGGATTCGTCACATCTTGTAGCGTGGTAAGTATCGGTACCGTCAGCAATGAAGCCAAGGCGCCAAAAGCGATCATTGAGTTTCGACGCCCAACTTTATCTGACAATCCGCCAAAAATAGGCTGCAACAACATAAAGACGAACAAGGCGGCCGTCATTATTCCGCTCGCCATTTTGGCATCCATACCTGCGGTGTTGACCAGATATTTCTGCATATAGGTTGTAAACGTATAGAAGCTCAGCGAGCCCCCTGCGGTAAAACCAAGTACCATCAGAAAAGCTTTTTTGTTATTCCATAATCCAGATAACGTTCCTGCATCCTTACGCGTTCTGGTTTCTTTGGTTGATGTCTCATGCAGTGAACGGCGCAGATAAAGTGCCACCACCGCTAATAACGCGCCAAGCACAAACGGGACTCGCCAGCCCCACGAGCGTAGCTCTTCGGTGCTCAGCGTCTGCTGTAAGACCACCAAAACCAGCAGTGCTAGCAGTTGGCCGCCAATCAGCGTGACGTATTGAAACGATGCATAAAATCCGCGCTTACCTTCTACCGCAACTTCACTCATATAGGTGGCACTGGTTCCATACTCACCGCCGACGGAAAGCCCCTGAAATAATCTAGCAAGCAACAGGAGTGCCGGGGCCCAATTCCCTATTGCGGCATAGGTTGGGAGGCAAGCGATCACTAACGATCCGCAACACATCATGCAGACCGAAATCATCATCGATGTTCGACGGCCATGTTTGTCTGCAATGTAACCGAACATCCACCCACCAATTGGGCGCATGAGAAAACCTGCCGCGAACACGCCAGCGGTTTGTAAGAGTTGTGTCGTGGAATCCCCACTGGGGAAGAATACGGGAGCAAAATACAACGCACAAAACGAATATACGTAAAAATCGAACCATTCGACGAGGTTGCCTGATGATGCACCAACAATCGCCAAAATACGCTTACGCGTGTCTTGATCGTCAGGTTGCTGCTCCGCCAGCGACGGGGTGGTATCTGCCATAACAATATCCCTACAGAGGTAAAGTGTGCGGTGGTCATGTCGCCACGCGCTTCAATGTAAGTTAATTGTTATATATTGGTTAAATAAAGACTTCAATAGCCAACTAACCAATGAAAAAATCATCGGTCACTTGCAGAGTATTTTGTGATATTGGGTGGGAAATAGCCGCGTTAGCGGTTATTTATTTGATAACTTTTTCAAATTCCCCATAGCAAAAAACCCCAGTCTTTCGACTGAGGTTCTTTACTTTAATTAAAGCCTGGCAGTTCCCTACTCTCGCATGGGGAGACCCCACACTACCATCGGCGCTACGGCGTTTCACTTCTGAGTTCGGCATGGGGTCAGGTGGGACCACCGCGCTATCGCCGCCAGGCATATTCTGTTATTTGCACCGCTTTCTGTATTTCTACAGCTAGCCATACAAACCAATCTGTTCAACAAGCCTACTCTTTGTGTTTTCGCGTCTCTGCGTCTTAAAACACCTTCGGTGTTGTAAGGTTAAGCCTCACGGATCATTAGTACTGGTTAGCTCAACGTATCGCTACGCTTACACACCCAGCCTATCAACGTCTTAGTCTTAAACGTTCCTTTAGGAGACTCAAGGTCTCAGGGAAGACTCATCTCGAGGCAAGTTTCGCGCTTAGATGCTTTCAGCGCTTATCTTTTCCGCATTTAGCTACCGGGCAATGCCATTGGCATGACAACCCGAACACCAGTGATGCGTCCACTCCGGTCCTCTCGTACTAGGAGCAGCCCCTCTCAATCTTCCAACGCCCACGGCAGATAGGGACCGAACTGTCTCACGACGTTCTAAACCCAGCTCGCGTACCACTTTAAATGGCGAACAGCCATACCCTTGGGACCTACTTCAGCCCCAGGATGTGATGAGCCGACATCGAGGTGCCAAACACCGCCGTCGATATGAACTCTTGGGCGGTATCAGCCTGTTATCCCCGGAGTACCTTTTATCCGTTGAGCGATGGCCCTTCCATTCAGAACCACCGGATCACTATGACCTACTTTCGTACCTGCTCGAGCCGTCACTCTCGCAGTCAAGCTAGCTTATGCCATTGCACTAACCTCACGATGTCCGACCGTGATTAGCTAACCTTCGTGCTCCTCCGTTACTCTTTAGGAGGAGACCGCCCCAGTCAAACTACCCACCAGACACTGTCCTCAATCCCGATTAGGGACCGGAGTTAGAACATCAAACATTAAAGGGTGGTATTTCAAGGTTGGCTCCACGCAGACTGGCGTCCACGCTTCAAAGCCTCCCACCTATCCTACACATCAAGGCTCAATGTTCAGTGTCAAGCTATAGTAAAGGTTCACGGGGTCTTTCCGTCTTGCCGCGGGTACACTGCATCTTCACAGCGAGTTCAATTTCACTGAGTCTCGGGTGGAGACAGCCTGGCCATCATTACGCCATTCGTGCAGGTCGGAACTTACCCGACAAGGAATTTCGCTACCTTAGGACCGTTATAGTTACGGCCGCCGTTTACTGGGGCTTCGATCAAGAGCTTCGCCTTGCGGCTGACCCCATCAATTAACCTTCCAGCACCGGGCAGGCGTCACACCGTATACGTCCACTTTCGTGTTTGCACAGTGCTGTGTTTTTATTAAACAGTTGCAGCCAGCTGGTATCTTCGACTGGCTTCAGCTCCATCCGCAAGGGACTTCACCTACGCGCCAGCGTGCCTTCTCCCGAAGTTACGGCACCATTTTGCCTAGTTCCTTCACCCGAGTTCTCTCAAGCGCCTTGGTATTCTCTACCTGACCACCTGTGTCGGTTTGGGGTACGATTCAATGTTACCTAGAGCTTAGAGGCTTTTCCTGGAAGCTTGGCATCAACTACTTCATCACCGTAGTGACTCGTCATCACGCCTCAGGGTTAATAAAAGCGCGGATTTACCAACGCTTTCCCCCTACACGCTTAAACCGGGACAACCGTCGCCCGGATAGCCTAGCCTTCTCCGTCCCCCCTTCGCAGTAACACCGAGTACAGGAATATTAACCTGTTTCCCATCGACTACGCCTTTCGGCCTCGCCTTAGGGGTCGACTCACCCTGCCCCGATTAACGTTGGACAGGAACCCTTGGTCTTCCGGCGAGCGGGTTTTTCACCCGCTTTATCGTTACTTATGTCAGCATTCGCACTTCTGATACCTCCAGCAACCCTCACGAGCCACCTTCAACGGCTTACAGAACGCTCCCCTACCCAACAACACCTAAGTGTCGCTGCCGCAGCTTCGGTGCATAGTTTAGCCCCGTTACATCTTCCGCGCAGGCCGACTCGACCAGTGAGCTATTACGCTTTCTTTAAATGATGGCTGCTTCTAAGCCAACATCCTGGCTGTCTATGCCTTCCCACATCGTTTCCCACTTAACTATGACTTTGGGACCTTAGCTGGCGGTCTGGGTTGTTTCCCTCTTCACGACGGACGTTAGCACCCGCCGTGTGTCTCCCGTGATAACATTCTTCGGTATTCGTAGTTTGCATCGAGTTGGTAAGTCGGGATGACCCCCTAGTCGAAACAGTGCTCTACCCCCGAAGATGAGTTCACGAGGCGCTACCTAAATAGCTTTCGGGGAGAACCAGCTATCTCCCGGTTTGATTGGCCTTTCACCCCCAGCCACAAGTCATCCGCTAATTTTTCAACATTAGTCGGTTCGGTCCTCCAGTTAGTGTTACCCAACCTTCAACCTGCCCATGGCTAGATCACCGGGTTTCGGGTCTATACCTTGCAACTTGACGCCCAGTTAAGACTCGGTTTCCCTACGGCTCCCCTATTCGGTTAACCTTGCTACAAAATATAAGTCGCTGACCCATTATACAAAAGGTACGCAGTCACCCCATAAAGAGGCTCCCACTGCTTGTACGTACACGGTTTCAGGTTCTATTTCACTCCCCTCGCCGGGGTTCTTTTCGCCTTTCCCTCACGGTACTGGTTCACTATCGGTCAGTCAGGAGTATTTAGCCTTGGAGGATGGTCCCCCCATATTCAGACAGGATGTCACGTGTCCCGCCCTACTCATCGAACTCACAACATATGCATTTTCAAGTACGGGGCTATCACCCTGTATCGCCGGACTTTCCAGACCGTTCCTCTGACACATACGCTGATTAAGGTTCTGGGCTGCTCCCCGTTCGCTCGCCGCTACTAGGGGAATCTCGGTTGATTTCTTTTCCTCAGGGTACTTAGATGTTTCAGTTCCCCTGGTTCGCTTCGTTAAGCTATGTATTCACTTAACGATAGTGCAACGAATTGCACTGGGTTTCCCCATTCGGAAATCGTCGGTTATAACGCTTCATATCAGCTTACCGACGCTTATCGCAGATTAGCACGTCCTTCATCGCCTCTGACTGCCTAGGCATCCACCGTGTACGCTTAGTCACTTAACCTCACAACCCGAAGGTGTCTCTTTAGTGAACGCGGTTACGAACCGGTTCAAGACAACATTCAAGATTGCAAAAAATTGAGAGACTGCTTAATACAAACTGTGTCAGTGTGTCTCACAGTTGCTTAAGCTTTCAAATTTCAGCTTGTTCCAGATTGTTAAAGAGCAATATCTTAAACACGACTCGTTAGAATCATCTTTAAGATTTTTCGTTCATTAGAACGGGTGATAATGTCTTTCACTCATTATCGGAATGGCGTCCCCAAGGGGATTCGAACCCCTGTTACAGCCGTGAAAGGGCAGTGTCCTAGGCCTCTAGACGATGGGGACACGAAAATACCGACAAAGCTTTCGCCTTCTCGTTTCGTATCAGCATGAGTCTTAAAACTCACAACATCAACAGGTGCTCTTGCTCATTAATTTCATCAGACAATCTGTGTGGACACTGCACTTAACGCTATCTTTAGGTAAGGAGGTGATCCAACCGCAGGTTCCCCTACGGTTACCTTGTTACGACTTCACCCCAGTCATGAATCACAAAGTGGTAAGCGCCCTCCCGAAGGTTAAGCTACCTACTTCTTTTGCAACCCACTCCCATGGTGTGACGGGCGGTGTGTACAAGGCCCGGGAACGTATTCACCGTAGCATTCTGATCTACGATTACTAGCGATTCCGACTTCATGGAGTCGAGTTGCAGACTCCAATCCGGACTACGACATACTTTATGAGGTCCGCTTGCTCTCGCGAGTTCGCTTCTCTTTGTATATGCCATTGTAGCACGTGTGTAGCCCTACTCGTAAGGGCCATGATGACTTGACGTCATCCCCACCTTCCTCCGGTTTATCACCGGCAGTCTCCTTTGAGTTCCCACCATTACGTGCTGGCAACAAAGGATAAGGGTTGCGCTCGTTGCGGGACTTAACCCAACATTTCACAACACGAGCTGACGACAGCCATGCAGCACCTGTCTCAGAGTTCCCGAAGGCACTAAAGCATCTCTGCTAAATTCTCTGGATGTCAAGAGTAGGTAAGGTTCTTCGCGTTGCATCGAATTAAACCACATGCTCCACCGCTTGTGCGGGCCCCCGTCAATTCATTTGAGTTTTAACCTTGCGGCCGTACTCCCCAGGCGGTCGACTTAACGCGTTAGCTCCGGAAGCCACGCCTCAAGGGCACAACCTCCAAGTCGACATCGTTTACAGCGTGGACTACCAGGGTATCTAATCCTGTTTGCTCCCCACGCTTTCGCACCTGAGCGTCAGTCTTTGTCCAGGGGGCCGCCTTCGCCACCGGTATTCCTCCAGATCTCTACGCATTTCACCGCTACACCTGGAATTCTACCCCCCTCTACAAGACTCTAGCTTGCCAGTTTCAAATGCAGTTCCCAAGTTAAGCTCGGGGATTTCACATCTGACTTAACAAACCGCCTGCGTGCGCTTTACGCCCAGTAATTCCGATTAACGCTTGCACCCTCCGTATTACCGCGGCTGCTGGCACGGAGTTAGCCGGTGCTTCTTCTGCGAGTAACGTCAATCACTGCGGTTATTAACCACAATGCCTTCCTCCTCGCTGAAAGTACTTTACAACCCGAAGGCCTTCTTCATACACGCGGCATGGCTGCATCAGGCTTGCGCCCATTGTGCAATATTCCCCACTGCTGCCTCCCGTAGGAGTCTGGACCGTGTCTCAGTTCCAGTGTGGCTGGTCATCCTCTCAGACCAGCTAGAGATCGTCGCCTAGGTGAGCCATTACCCCACCTACTAGCTAATCCCATCTGGGCACATCTGATGGCGTGAGGCCCGAAGGTCCCCCACTTTGGTCCGAAGACGTCATGCGGTATTAGCTACCGTTTCCAGTAGTTATCCCCCTCCATCAGGCAGTTTCCCAGACATTACTCACCCGTCCGCCGCTCGTCACCCAGAGAGCAAGCTCTCTTGTGCTACCGCTCGACTTGCATGTGTTAGGCCTGCCGCCAGCGTTCAATCTGAGCCATGATCAAACTCTTCAATTAAAAGCTTGATTTGCTTCAACAAGTGAAGCGATGCTCGAAAATTAACTTTCGTAATAATTCAACTAAATGAATTACTGCTTGGTCACTCTTCAAGACTTTAATATTTTATCGTCCGAGGACGTTAGATATTGTCTTGTGAGTGCCCACACAGATTGTCTGATAAATTGTTAAAGAGCAGTGAGTTAGGAGACTAAGCTTGCTAACTCGAGGTGGCGTATAATACGCTTTCCTCTTTCAGAGTCAACCCTAAATTTCAGGATTTTTTCTCTCGCGATTTCTTATCGAAACCGCCGATACGGTGTGAAGTGATTCACATGTTCCGTGTCGATGGAGGCGCATTATAGGGAGTTCTCGCGGGCTGACAACCCTTAATTTCCATTAAATTGATCGTTTGCTGCATTCCACAGCAAAACCCCGCTTTATACCCATTTGTGCACAAACTTATCCACAGATATAAGGATCCATCAGTTGAGTTTTCACTTCTGCGCGATAGTATTGGGTGTATCCATCTTTCTTTTGGCGCTCTTTTTATGTCTTTTTCTATTCGTCCCTATCTCTCTTTACATCCAAAGATCGCAAATCGCGTCTTTATTGATCCCACCAGCACAATAATTGGTGCAGTAGATCTGGCAGACGACGTCAGTATCTGGCCTCTGGTCGCGATCCGAGGAGATGTTAACTATGTTTCCATTGGTGCGCGTTCCAATATTCAGGATGGGACAGTTATTCACGTCACCCATAAATCGGCAAACAGTCCTGAAGGCTTACCTACGATTATTGGCGAGGATGTCACCGTAGGTCATAAAGTCATGCTTCACGGCTGTACCCTTGGAGATAGAGTGCTGGTTGGTATGGGGAGCATCATCTTGGATGGTGCAATAGTAGAAAACGATGTGATCATTGGTGCAGGGAGTTTAGTTTCGCCAGGTAAACGCTTGGAGAGTGGGTATATGTATTTTGGTAGCCCTGCTCGCCAAATTCGCCCATTAACGGAGGAAGAGAAAGCAGGGTTGCTATATTCAGCGAATAACTATGTCCGTTGGAAAGACGATTATCTCTCTCAACCAGAGATCCATACCCAGCCATCATCGCTATAATCTTCATTCAGGATCTTGTGTTCTGCTATATCTTCAAGATCCCAGCGTAGCGATCTAAAAAGAACGAGAGGATCAACATTCTGTCGCTCCTCTGACATGCGTTGAAGTTCTTCTATATAAATAGCACAACATATTTGAAAACCGTTTAGTGTTGCAGGGAATAATACGGCTCTCTTATTCGCATCCCATTCTTCTTGATCGGGAAACTGTATCGCTTGATTCATAACGCCGATTCTTCACGCATGATTTGCAGCACCGGTGAGATTTCAGGCATTACATCATTCCACAATAAGAATGCATGAGCAGCCTGCCCCACCAGCATGCCAAACCCATCGGCTAGCTGACCCGCGCCTTGTGCTTTTGCCCAAGCTAAGAAAGGTGTAAGTCCTTTCTGATAGAACATGTCATAGCAGGCCGTGTGCTCATTAATGACAGCTTCGGGTATTTGCGGGATTTCACCGTGAATACCCGAAGCTGTAGCATTGATGATGAGATCAAAGCGCCTTGTTGATAGCGCGCCAAACTCCACGGCGTCTATATTTCCCAAATGGCTAAACACGCTTGCCAGCTCTTGAGCCCGGCTATCGGTTCTATTCGCTATCGTGAGATCACAATCTAAAGAGAGAATCGGCTGGATTACACCTCGAGCGGCGCCGCCGGCCCCTAACAGCAAAACTTTTGCCTGAGGAGCGATCATGCCTAAACGTTCAAGATCGCTAAGCAAACCTATGCCGTCAGTGTTATCACCTAGCAATCGGCCATCACCTAATAATTTAAGTGTATTAACCGCCCCCGCCAATGAGGCTCTTTCCGTTAGCTCATCGGCGAGTTCATAAGCTTGCTCTTTGAAGGGGGTAGTTATGTTTGCCCCAGTAGCGCCACCAGCAAAGAACAACTGGATACTTTTCTGAAAATCATCAAGTGGAGCAAGCCGAGTTTCATAATTAAGCTCAATCCCAGTCTGCTGGCTAAACAGCTGATGAATGCGTGGCGACTTGCTGTGTTTAATCGGATTACCGAAGACGGCAAACTGCTTCATCACCATTATCCTTGTCTAAACAATTCGCCGGTCAGCGCATCACGGATTTCGGATGGGTTCATACGCCCACCCACATCAGCATCAACGACAGGGAACGCGTCACCAAACTGCACTCGAACCTCTTGAGCTGTGCGGCAAGGTTCTAGGCCACTGAGGTTGGCACTTGTCGATACCAGCGGTTTACCAAACTGCGAACATAAGGTTTGAACCAATGGGTGATCGCTAACTCGAACCGCTATCGTTGAGAACCGGCCCGTAAGCCACTTTGGCGTAGTGCTTTTGGCAGGCATCACCCACGTGACGGGGCCAGGCCAATAAGAAAAGACCTCTGCGCGTCTTTCTCCCGACAATTTGGCATCATCGACATACGGCAATAACTGCTCATAATTTGCGGCAATCAGGATCAGACCTTTTTCCCATGTCCGTTGTTTTAGGTCGAGTAATGCATGCACAGCACGTTCACTATCAGGATCACATCCCAAGCCAAAAACAGCCTCGGTAGGGTACGCCACAACTTTTTCATTTTTTAGCGCATTCAGTACATTCTCTAACGATGTATTTTGTTCTTTATTCATTATCTTCTATTCATTTACCACGGCTTTGCCGCAGAGTTTGCTAGCACAAAATAATTTAACGCCCTGTGCAGTCCGTTTTTCTACTAACAGCGGGTAGTGGCAATAAACACATACCCCCTCGATAGGTTTTAGATTTATCGCGAATTGGCACTCTGGATATCGATCGCAAGCGTGGAAAATTTTGCCATAGCGAGATTTTCGTTGAAGTAGCTGTCCTTGTTGGCACTGAGGACAAGTAATCGAGGTGGTATCCGGTTTATCGATAACTTCAGTATGGTCACAATCAGGATAGGCACCACAGCCAATGAACATCCCATAGCGCCCCTGCCGCAATACCAACGTTGTGCCACATTTTGGACACAGCTGACCATCCAGAACTTTAACGACGTGTCCATCCGCCTGCGGTTTAAGCGGGCGAATGAACTGGCATTCTGGATAGCGTGAACAGCCGAGAAATGGCCCATGTTTGCCGCTGCGCATAACTAACTCAGCGCCGCACTCTGGACAATTTTCCGTATTTTTAACCGCAAGCAATGTTGCCTGACTCATAAATAGTTTCTTAATTCTTAGGGCATCCCTTTAGTGCAGGTAACCCTCGTTAACTTCAAACAGCAGTTCTTCCATCTGTTCATAGGCGTGCTCATGGCCAGGTACATTAAACAAAACCATCAGCACTACCCATTTCAAATCTTCAAGATCGAACTGATCCGCATCCAGCGCCATCACACGATCAATGACCATTTCTCTTGTCTCTGGGGTTAACACCTGTATTTGTTCAAGAAAAAGTAGAAACCCTCGGCAGGCACAATCAAGGCGTATAGCCTCATCATCCGTATAAATGCGCATAACATGGGGGTCTGCGCATGAAATATACGGCATAGCGTCAGCTTCTTGCATCATAGCAAGTTTTTCTAACCAACCGAGGGCACTATATATATCTTCCCGCTCAAACCCCGCACGCGTTAAATCATCGGTTAACTTATCTTGATCAACCTGCATCCCTGATGCTGTGTGTATATAGGTTTCAAACAGGTACATTAATACGTCGAACATGGCTAGCCCTCTTCAGTCGGACATAGCCGCCGGACACAGCTTTAATCCATCCTGCTAACTCCAGATCGAGCAAAGCCACCGCAATCTCTGGCACAGGTTGGCCGACACGTTCGGCGACGACGTCAACAGATGTCACCTCATATTCTACGTTAGCCAACACCTCGGCAAATGGCAATTCCGCAACGTCTTGCTCAGGATAAATAATTTCTGGGTTAGGGCTTGGTAACCAATGCAAACCACCAATTTGTTCAATAATATCCTTAGGATGCGACACTAAATAAGCGCCCTGCTGAATCAGCCAATTGGAACCTGCACTTTGTAGACTCTCAATAGAACCAGGGATCGCAAAAACGTCCTTTCCCTGCTCGAGGGCACAACGCGCAGTTATCAACGTGCCACTTTTCTCTGCAGCCTCAACAATCAGCACTCCCTCACTCAATCCACTAATAATACGATTCCGACGCGGGAAATACTCCGCTCTTGCTTTGGTGCTAGGAGGAAATTCAGAAACAATCGCACCATGGTTTGCCACAATGCGCGACGCAAGATGTTCATGACAGGCAGGATAAAGCTGCGCTATTCCACAACCCAATACCGCAATAGTTGTACCCTGAGTTTCTAGGCAGGCACGATGCGCGATACCATCAATTCCTAATGCAAGACCGCTGGTTATCACCAGGCCCGCCGCTGAAAGTTCACTGGAAAAATAGGTCGCGCACGTTTCGCCATAATCGCTATAACGCCGGCTCCCTACGATAGCAATTTGAACCAGAGAGAGGCATTCAACGTTTCCCTTCACAAACAAAACCGGTGGTGGATTCGCTATATTTTTCAGTTTTTCTGGATAGCGAGGATCATCACAGGCAATTAACGCGTTTTCCTGCTGACTAAGCCAGCGTAGATCGGCCTCAATATGTTCAGCGGCTAGAAATTTCTGTGCTTGGGTCTGCGTCAGCCCCAGTTTTCTCAACAAGAGAACGTTTGGTTTACCTTCAGAACAATGCTGCGCAATAGCAAGACACTGCGGCAAAGAGACTTTTTGCAATCGACTTAGTCGAAGCCATATTTCCTGAACATCCATGTTTGCCCCTTGTGCAGCCTGCACCTATGTGTTCAATAGGTGAACAATACTGTCAATCAGGGCCGGAAATGTCTAGAATAGTGAGTGACAATCATTCCACTACTCAGAGACAGATCGAATAATTTATGGCGGTATTGCAGGTATTACATTTCCCCGATGAGCGGCTCCGCACAGTGGCGCAGCCGGTAAAAGAAGTCACTCCAGAAATTCAGCGTATCGTTGATGACATGTTTGACACCATGTACGCAGAAGAGGGTATTGGTCTGGCTGCCACCCAGGTAGACGTTCACCAGCGTATTATCGTCATTGATGTGTCTGAAAACCACGATCAGCGCTTAGTTCTGATCAACCCAGAATTACTCTCCAGCGAAGGTGAAACGGGTATTGAAGAGGGTTGCCTCTCTGTTCCTGAACATCGTGCATTGGTTCCACGCGCTGAGCGAGTCAAAATTCGTGCTCTCGATCGCGAAGGTAAACCTTTCGAGCTTGAAGCAGACGATCTGCTCGCTATCTGTATTCAGCATGAAATGGATCATTTGATCGGAAAATTATTTGTCGATTACCTCTCGCCTCTGAAGCGTCAGCGTATCCGTCAGAAACTGGAGAAGCTGTATAAACAGCAAACCAGAGGCTAATTAGTCCATCATTAGCAGGAAACAACATTGTCTGATTCTTTGCGTATTATTTTTGCGGGAACTCCCGATTTTGCAGCGCGTCATCTTGACGCGCTTTTGTCTTCCCAGCATCAAATCGTTGGCGTATTTACTCAGCCCGATCGCCCTGCTGGACGTGGCAATAAACTTACACCAAGCCCAGTCAAGGTATTAGCACAGCAGCATGATCTGCCAGTGTATCAGCCCGCATCACTACGTCCTGAAGAAAACCAGAAATTGGTTTCTGACCTTAACGCGGATGTGATGGTCGTGGTTGCCTATGGTTTGATCCTGCCTAAAGCCGTATTAGACATGCCTCGTCTTGGCTGTATTAACGTGCATGGTTCTCTGCTTCCACGTTGGCGTGGCGCTGCGCCTATCCAGCGCGCACTTTGGGCTGGCGATGCAGAAACCGGTGTCACCATTATGCAAATGGACGTAGGTCTAGATACCGGCGACATGCTGCATAAAGTCTCTTGCCCAATTACCTCTCAAGATACCAGCGCAACGTTGTACGATAAGTTGGCCGATCTAGGTCCGCAGGGGCTTATCACCACGCTGGCTCAATTAGCCAACGGAACCGCGGTACCAGAGAAACAAGATGAAGCATTAGTCACCTATGCTGAAAAACTCAGCAAAGACGAAGCTCGTCTGGATTGGACTCTTTCAGCCGTTCAGCTTGAGCGCTGCGTTCGCTCTTTCAATCCATGGCCTGTCAGTTTCTTTATGATTGATGAGCAACCGGTAAAAGTATGGCAGTCTCAAGCATTGGACGCTGAGCATAACCAAGCACCGGGAACCATCATCAGTGCAGATAAACAGGGGATCGCCGTAGCCACCGCGCAAGGTATCTTACTGATGACTCAGCTACAGCCTTCCGGTAAAAAAAGCATGTCCGCACAGGATTTACTGAATTCTCGTCGCGAATGGTTCACTCCGGGCAATTGTCTCGAGTAAGCGATTTACGATTGCGTAAAGGGCCCAAATGGGCCCTTTTTGTTTGAAATTGACGCAAAGCGGTCTCTAAACTTCAAACCAGCCCCTTATTCGCGGTAAACTTCGCGTAATTATTCAAATTCTTAATTTATGCTGCAATGGTCAGCCTTACGCTATGAAAAACACTCCTTATAATTTGCGTGCTATTGCTGCTAAAGCTCTCAGTTCGGTGCTCGATCAAGGGCAATCCCTCAGCACGGTTCTTCCTGCACTGAGCAAAGAAGTCAGTGAAAAAGATCGCGCACTACTGCAAGAACTTTGCTTCGGGGTGCTACGCGTGCTACCTCAGCTTGAATGGTATATTCAGCAATTGATGGCCAAGGTTCTTACCGGCAAGCAGCGCTCACTGCATTACCTCATCATGGTGGGCATTTACCAGCTGGTTTATACCCGAATTCCGCCTCACGCCGCTTTGGCAGAAACGGTCAATGGTGCGGTAGCGTTAAAGCGTCCGCAGTTGAAAGGATTGATCAACGGCGTACTGCGTCAGTTCCAACGCCAAGAAGATCAGTTAAAAGAGCGGTCGCAAAATAACGAATGCCGTTTCCTCCACCCTTCTTGGTTACTTAAACGCTTGCAGCAGGCTTATCCAGAGCAGTGGGAATCTATCGTTGATGCTAATAATCAGCGCCCGCCGATGTGGCTACGCGTTAATCGTCTTCATCACACTCGCGATGAATATCTGACATTGCTGACAAACGCTGAAATCAACGCTTTTGCCCATCCACAGTTTCCTGATGCAATTTGCCTTGAAGAAGCCTCCCCTGTCGGACGCTTGCCAGGATTTGAACAAGGGTGGGTCACCGTACAAGATGCCAGCGCCCAGCACTGCGTCGATCTCCTCGATCCGCAAAACGGCGAACAGATCCTCGACCTCTGCTGTGCACCAGGGGGAAAAACGACCCATATTCTGGAAGCAGCACCAAAAGCACATGTGCTTGCCGTTGATGTTGATGAAAATCGCCTGAAGCGCGTAAAAGAAAACCTGCAACGTTTGCAACAGCAGGCCGAAGTGAAATGCGGCGATGGACGCTATCCTGAAAACTGGTGTGGCGACAAACAATTTGATCGCATCTTGCTTGATGCCCCGTGCTCCGCGACCGGCGTAATCCGTCGTCATCCTGATATCAAGTGGTTACGCCGCGATCGCGATATTGCAGAACTGGCTGCGTTGCAGAATGAGATCATCGAAGCTATTTGGCCACGCTTAAAATCAGGCGGTGTGATGATGTATGCAACCTGCTCCGTTTTACCTGAAGAAAATGCTCAACAGATGCGCGAGTTTCTTGCCCGCCATCCTGAAGCAAAGCTTGTGGCCACCGGAGATAAAGAAAATCCAGGGCAGCAACATCTTCCCCATGCACAGGATGGTGATGGGTTCTTTTACGCTAAGCTGATTAAAGCATGACAGTGTCTGCCTGCGGACGACACAGGCTTATAGATAGCGCAAAGCAGAGAGCACAATGAAGATAATTATTCTTGGCGCCGGACAAGTGGGCGGCACACTGGCTGAAAACCTAGTGGGTGAAAACAACGACATAACCATTGTCGATACCAATAGCGATCGTCTCCGCCAATTGCAGGATAAGTTCGATCTCAGAGTCGTTCAAGGCCACGGTTCTCACCCGCGCGTATTACGAGAAGCGGGCGCAGATGATGCAGACATGCTCGTGGCCGTGACAAGTTCAGATGAAACCAACATGGTTGCCTGTCAGGTTGCCTACTCGCTATTTAATACACCTAACCGTATCGCCCGTATTCGTTCGACAGAATATATACGCGAAAATGAGCGTTTGTTTAATGCTGAAGCAGTCCCTATAGACCATCTCATATCACCTGAGCAGCTGGTGACTGATTATGTCTATCGCTTAATCGAATATCCTGGTGCATTGCAGGTTGTGAACTTTGCTGAAGGAAAAGTCAGTCTTGCGGTGGTAAAAGCCTATTATGGTGGCCCACTGGTGGGTAACGCATTGGCTTCCCTAAAAGAACATATGCCGCATATTGATACGCGCGTTGCTGCTATTTTCCGCCAAGATCGCCCGATCAGGCCTCAAGGTTCTACGATCATTGAAGCCGGTGATGAAGTCTTTTTTGTTGCCGCATCACAGCATATCCGCGCCGTAATGAGCGAGCTTCAGCGCTTAGAGAAACCATATAAGCGCATCATGATTGTTGGCGGCGGGAACGTCGGCGCAGGTCTAGCGCATCGCTTAGAAAAAGACTACAGCGTGAAGCTGATCGAGCGTAATCAACAACGCGCTGCTGAATTAGCTGAAATTTTGCATGACACCATCGTATTCTACGGCGATGCCTCTGACCAAGAATTGCTGATGGAAGAGCACATCGATCAGGTTGATGTATTTATTGCCCTAACTAACGATGATGAAGCTAATATCATGTCAGCGATGC
Source organism: Hafnia sp. CBA7124 (assembly GCF_002355555.1). Taxonomy (NCBI): domain Bacteria; kingdom Pseudomonadati; phylum Pseudomonadota; class Gammaproteobacteria; order Enterobacterales; family Hafniaceae; genus Hafnia; species Hafnia sp. CBA7124. Next base: position 4,133,641 of record NZ_AP017469.1, read on the forward strand.
TAGCTAAGCGCTTAGGTGCCAAAAAAGTCATGGTACTGATTCAAAGAAGCGCATATGTCGATTTGGTTCAGGGCAGTGTTATCGACATCGCAATCTCGCCACAGCAAGCCACTATTTCTGCTCTGCTCGGGCACGTTCGAAAAGCAGACATCGTCAGCGTTTCTTCTTTACGCCGTGGCGTTGCTGAAGCCATCGAAGCCATCGCGCACGGCGATGAAAGCACATCGAAAGTCGTCGGACGTAGAGTCGAAGAAATCAAGCTGCCACCGGGCACAACTATCGGCGCTATCGTTCGTGGTGACGACGTTATCATCGCCAATAGTGAGTCTAAAATTGAGCAAGGTGACCATGTCATTATGTTCTTAACAGACAAAAAGTTTATTACCGACGTCGAGCGCTTGTTCCAACCAAGCCCATTCTTCTTATAGCAATACAAATGAGTAATAGCTTTGTATTCATGTCTGGACGCTTTAGGGACTGTTAATTTTGCATCTGAATTTTGTCAATTAATGCTATGTTTGTTAAGCTTGTGTTATTGATTTTATAAGGGGTGGTCTATGAGTTTATTAAAAGAGTTTCGTGAGTTTGCCATGCGTGGCAACGTGGTTGATTTAGCGGTCGGTGTTATTATCGGTGCAGCTTTCGGCAAAATTGTCTCATCTTTGGTTGCCGATATTATCATGCCTCCATTAGGCCTGCTCATTGGCGGTGTTGATTTCAAACAATTCCATTGGGTCATGCGTGCCGCCGAAGGAGCAACACCGGCGGTCATCATGAACTATGGCCAATTTATCCAGAATATCTTTGATTTTGTTATTGTTGCTTTCGCTATTTTCTTAGCTATTAAGCTGATGAACAAAATGCGCCGCCAAGAAGCCGATGTCCCAGCAGCGCCGCCTGCCCCAACCACAGAAGAAAAACTATTAACTGAAATTCGCGATTTGCTGAAACAGCAGCAAAAATAATTTGTTGGTGTTAATAAAAAAGCCGCTTAATAAAGCGGCTTTTTTGTTTCTGATAGAAAACAGAAGGCTGTAGGTAAAATACATCATCATTAATGCAGTTTGCCTACAGCCTCCCAGCTGCCTTTTTTGCCATGTTTAGCTTTACGGCTATAGCTGCCTTTACCTTTGCTATTTTTCTCTACGCGCTGTTTAAACAATGGATCATGCAAAAGAGCCTGAATAGCATTATCAGCAATTACGCCTTTGGTGTGTTGATATTTAGTTGTCATAACTTCCTCACTAACAATATGATGGTTTAGGGTAAACCCCGCGTAAATCTATACTCGTCAATCGCTCGGCAGCCCCCTGTTCCAAGGCTTCAAGAATAGAACAGTAAGTGCTCGTATGCGCTTTTCCACAACAGGCATCACTTAAACGTTTTAAAGAACTACGCATAAGCTCCAGCTCACTAATCTTACTTTCCACCTCAACCAATCTGGCGTCAACGATCGATTTCGATTCTTGACAAGTATGATGCATAGGATCGACTCGGATCGAAAGTAACTCGCGGATCGACTCTAACGTAAAACCCAGTTGCTTAGCATAACGGATAAAACGTAATCGTTGAAGATCATGATCGGTGTAGAGCCGATATCCACCTTCGGTCCGCACTTCATGATCCATCATCTTTTGCTTTTCGTAATAACGAACGGTGTCTGGCGTTACGCCAGCAAGCTTCGCTAATTGCCCGATACGATACATAATTTATCTCTACTCAGGATCAAAATGCTGTTTAAATTTATCCGCATACTCAGTATGCAAAAAGTCAGTGCTCATGCCTGATTGCCGCAAACGAAATTCTAATACAGCCAATCTTTTATTAAGCTCTATAAAATCAGGATGCTCACGAGAAAGGCCACGAAGTAGTGATGCTAGCGTTGCGGCTTCCTTTCTTTGCTCGATCTCAGGAGGTAAACACCCAGCATTTTTTAAAAGACGGTAACCAGCACGCAAGTCTGCCGGAACATGAGAGTCATCATCCAGCTGCAGAGGTTTGCCCTCACCAGATAGATTCTCAAGCTCACCGCGTTTCAATGCTGAACTAATATGGCGCTCGGCCCATTCATCGATTAAAAACATCGCACTCACCCCAAATAAATCTATCTATAGCTTATAGCAGGATGACAGTAAAAATGAAGGAGTACCTAGAGGATTAAATGAAGGGGCTAAATTTTAGATATAAAAAAGCCGGGCCTAAGCCCGGCATTTTCATTGCTTCTACAGATTACTCTGCAGTTGCTTCTGCATCAGATACAGAACGATCAACGAGTTCGATGTAAGCCATCGGCGCGTTGTCGCCTGCACGGAAGCCACACTTCAGAATGCGAGTGTAACCACCGGCGCGGCTCGCGAAACGCGGGCCTAGCTCGTTAAACAGTTTTGCCACGATCTCGTTATCACGAGTACGGGCGAATGCCAGACGACGATTAGCAACGCTGTCGGTCTTGGCAAGAGTAATCAGCGGCTCAACCACGCGACGCAGCTCTTTCGCTTTCGGCAGGGTCGTCTTGATGATTTCATGACGAACCAAAGAGCCGGCCATATTGCGGAACATAGCTTGGCGATGGCTGCTGTTACGGTTCAGTTGACGACCACTCTTACGATGGCGCATGACCTTATCCTTCTCAGTAAAACCTTAACCTGTGACCTAGTTACTCGTCAGCAATGCTAGCTGGCGGCCAGTTTTCGAGGCGCATGCCCAGAGACAGACCACGTGAAGCCAGCACGTCTTTAATCTCAGTAAGAGATTTTTTACCCAAGTTCGGCGTTTTCAGCAACTCAACTTCGGTACGCTGTACTAGATCACCGATGTAGTGGATAGCTTCTGCCTTGAGGCAGTTAGCAGAGCGGACAGTCAATTCCAGATCGTCAACAGGGCGCAGCAGGATCGGATCGAACTCCGGCTTCTCTTCTTTAACTTCCGGCTGACGCACATCACGTAGGTCAACGAAAGCTTCAAGTTGTTCAGCCAAGATAGTTGCCGCACGGCGGATTGATTCTTCCGGATCAATCGTACCATTGGTTTCCATCTCGATAACCAGCTTGTCCAGGTCGGTACGCTGTTCAACACGAGCCGCTTCAACATTGTAAGCAATACGCTCCACAGGGCTGTAGCAAGCATCGACTAACAGACGGCCGATCGGGCGCTCATCTTCTTCCGAATGAATTCGGGCAGAAGCCGGCACATAACCACGACCACGCTGAATTTTGATACGCATACTAATTGATGCATTTTCATCAGTCAGATGGCAGATCACATGCTGCGGCTTGACGATTTCGACATCACCATCATGGGTGATATCGGCTGCAGTCACAGGGCCAATGCCAGACTTATTCAGGGTAAGAATAACTTCATCTTTGCCTTGAACTTTCACCGCCAGCCCTTTCAGGTTGAGCAGGATTTCCAGGATATCTTCCTGTACACCTTCTTTGGTGCTGTACTCATGTAGTACACCATCAATCTCAACCTCGGTCACCGCGCAACCCGGCATAGATGAAAGCAGAATACGGCGCAGTGCGTTACCAAGAGTATGGCCAAAGCCACGCTCTAACGGCTCAAGGGTCACCTTGGCGTGCGTCGAACTCAGTTGCTCGATATCTACCAGGCGCGGTTTTAGAAACTCTGTCACAGAACCCTGCATTGTGTCCTCTCTTTGGTACTAAGCTTTACTTAGAGTAAAGCTCGACGATCAGGTGTTCGTTAATGTCCGCAGACAGGTCGGAACGTTCAGGATTACGTTTGAACACACCTTCCATCTTAGCAGCATCAACTTCCAGCCAAGTCGGCTTTTCACGCTGCTCAGCCAGCTCCAGAGCGGCCTTCACACGAGATTGCTTTTTAGCTTTCTCACGTACGCTGACTACGTCATTAGGAGATACCTGATAAGAAGCGATGTTAACAACGCGACCATTTACTACGACTGCTTTATGGCTAACCAACTGACGTGCTTCTGCACGAGTGGCGCCGAAGCCCATACGGTAAACGACGTTGTCCAGACGACCTTCCAGCAGTTGCAACAGGTTTGCACCAGTGTTGCCTTTCAGGCGGGCTGCTTCTTTATAATAGTTACGGAACTGACGCTCCAGAACGCCGTAGATACGACGAACTTTTTGCTTCTCACGTAACTGAACACCATAGTCAGACAGACGCGGTTTACGCGCACCGTGCTGGCCTGGTGCCTGCTCAATTTTACACTTGGTATCGATCGCACGAACGCCAGACTTAAGGAATAAGTCTGTGCCCTCACGACGGCTCAGCTTGAGCTTAGGACCCAAATATCTTGCCATTTTCTTTCTCCAACAATCCGAGGAACGACGTTATACGCGACGTTTCTTCGGCGGACGACAACCGTTATGAGGGATCGGAGTCACATCAGTAATATTAGTGATGCGGAAACCAGCCGCGTTCAACGCGCGGATAGTAGACTCACGGCCAGGACCAGGTCCTTTAACCATAACTTCCAGATTCTTAATTCCGTACTCTTTTACTGCTTCGGCGCAACGTTCTGCTGCTACCTGTGCGGCAAACGGAGTGGATTTACGAGAACCACGGAAACCGGAACCACCGGCTGTTGCCCAACCCAGTGCGTTACCCTGACGATCAGTAATGGTAACAATGGTGTTGTTGAAAGAAGCATGGACGTGAGCCACACCGTCAGAGACTTGCTTTCTTACACGTTTACGTGCACGAATAGGTGCCTTTGCCATTATTCAATCACCCCGATTATTTCTTGATCGGTTTACGCGGACCCTTACGGGTACGTGCGTTGGTCTTAGTACGCTGACCGCGAACCGGTAGACCACGACGATGACGCAAACCACGATAGGTACCAAGATCCATCAGACGCTTGATGCTCAGGGTTACTTCACGACGCAGGTCACCTTCTACAGTGTACTTGGCAACTTCGTCACGCAGCTTATCGATTTGCTCTTCAGACAGCTCACTGATCTTAACATTTTCAGCAATGCCCGTTGCTTCACAGATAGCCTGTGAACGGGTCTTGCCGATACCGAAGATCGCAGTTAATGCGATTACAGTATGTTTCTGATCAGGAATGTTAATGCCTGCTATACGGGCCACTATGCACTCCTAAATTTTTATACAACAGCACCACTCTGAAAAGCCCGTTTTCAGGATACTCAAATGATACTGTAGCAACATACAAAAGATTGGCTGGCTAATCTAGCCAGCTCAACCCAACTTTGCAAGAAAAATATGCGAGATAATCAGCCTTGACGCTGTTTATGCTTCGGTTCTACGCTGCAAATCACACGCACAACACCGTTGCGCTTAACAATTTTACAGTTACGACATAATTTCTTGACGGAAGCACGAACTTTCATTTTACTCTCCGTAACTTCTCAAACTCACCAAGATTAGCGGTTATAGCCTTTCAGGTTCGCTTTCTTCAATGCAGACTCGTACTGACTTGACATCATTAGAGTTTGCACTTGAGCCATAAAGTCCATGATGACCACAACTACGATGAGTAGTGATGTACCACCAAAGTAGAATGGTACTTTCATTGCATCACGCATGAACTCCGGGATCAGGCAGATAAAGGTAATATACAACGCACCAATTAAGGTTAAACGAGTCATTACTTTATCGATATACTTCGCCGTTTGCTCTCCCGGACGAATTCCTGGTACGAATGCACCGGACTTCTTCAGGTTATCAGCTGTTTCTCTTGGGTTGAAAACCAACGCCGTATAGAAGAAACAGAAGAAGATGATTGCAGACGCATAGAGTAACACATAAAGCGGTTGCCCAGGCTGCAAATACAGCGAAATTGTAGTCAGCCAGTTCCAACCGGTGCCGCCCCCGAACCAAGATGCAATCGTGGCTGGGAACAGAATAATGCTGGAAGCGAAGATAGCAGGGATTACACCGGCCATATTCACTTTCAACGGTAAATGTGTGCTCTGTGCTGCATAAACACGACGACCTTGCTGACGCTTCGCATAGTTAACGACAATACGACGTTGACCACGCTCTACGAAAACAACGAAGAAGGTTACTGCAAATACTAACACTGCAACCAACAGCAACAGGAGGAAGTGCAGGTCGCCCTGCCGCGCTTGCTCGATAGTATGGCCAATTGCCGGCGGTAAGCCCGCTACAATCCCCGCAAAGATAATGATTGAAATACCGTTACCGATACCACGCTCAGTTATCTGCTCACCCAGCCACATTAGGAACATCGTCCCTGTAACCAAGCTCACGACTGCAGTGAAGTAGAACGCAAAGCCAGGGTTTATAACCAGACCTTGCATTCCTGGCATATTCGGAAGACCGGTAGCAATACCGATCGACTGGAATATGGCTAAAACCAGCGTACCGTAACGGGTGTACTGACTAATCTTACGACGGCCAGCCTCCCCTTCTTTCTTAATTTCCGCTAACGCTGGATGAACCACCGTCAGCAACTGGATAATAATTGACGCAGAAATATACGGCATAATACCCAGAGCAAAGATAGAAGCACGGCTGAGAGCACCACCAGAGAACATGTTAAACATTTCAATGATGGTGCCTCTCTGCTGTTCGAGCAGTTTGGCAAGTACAGCGGCATCAATACCAGGGATCGGAATGAAAGAGCCAATACGGAAAACTATGAGCGCCCCAATTACAAACAACAGTCTGCGCTTGAGTTCGCCAAGTCCACCCTTGGCACTTTGAAAATCTAATCCTGGTTGCTTAGCCATCTGCTACTTATTCCTCAATTTTACCGCCAGCAGCTTCGATAGCAGCACGAGCGCCTTTGGTGACACGAAGGCCACGCAAAGTCACAGCACGATTGATTTCACCAGAAAGCATAACTTTCGCGAATTCAATCTGTGGGCCAACTACGTTAGCGGCTTTCAGAGTGTTCAGGTCGATAACATCGCCTTCAACTAAAGCGATCTCTGACAGACGAACTTCTGCAGTGATCATTGCTTTACGAGAAGTAAAGCCGAATTTCGGCAGACGACGGTACAGAGGCATCTGACCACCTTCGAAACCACGACGTACGCCACCGCCAGAACGTGAGTTCTGACCTTTGTGACCACGACCGCCGGTTTTACCCAGGCCAGAACCGATACCACGACCCAGACGCTTGGAAGCGTGCTTGGACCCTTCGGCCGGAGACAGAGTATTTAAACGCATCTCTTACTCCTCAACTTTAACCATGTAGGAAACCGCGTTGACCATACCACGTACAGCAGGAGTATCCTCGCGCTCTACGGTGTGGCCAATACGACGCAGACCCAGGCCAAGCAGCGTTGCCTTGTGTTTCGGCAAACGACCGATTGCACTGCGGGTTTGAGTTATTTTAATAGTCTTTGCCATGGTCAATTACCCCAGAATTTCTTCAACGGATTTACCACGCTTGGCAGCGACCATTTCTGGGGACTTCATGCTAGCCAGACCATCGATAGTTGCACGAACCACATTAATTGGGTTGGTGGAACCATAGGCCTTAGCTAGAACGTTGTGCACCCCAGCGACTTCCAGAACGGCGCGCATTGCACCACCGGCAATAATACCGGTACCTTCGGAAGCCGGCTGCATGAACACACGAGAACCCGTATGAGCACCTTTAACAGGATGCTGCAGGGTGCCGCTGTTCAGCGCGACATTCATCATGTTGCGACGGGCTTTTTCCATCGCTTTCTGGATCGCTGCTGGAACTTCACGCGCTTTACCGTAACCAAAACCTACGCGACCATTGCCATCACCCACTACAGTTAGTGCGGTGAAGCTAAAAATACGGCCACCTTTTACAGTTTTAGATACGCGATTTACCGCGATCAGCTTTTCCTGCAGTTCGCCAGCTTGTTTTTCGATGTGAGCCATCTTACACCTCTACCTTAGAACTGAAGGCCAGCTTCACGGGCAGCATCTGCCAGTGCCTGGACACGACCATGATATTGGAAACCAGAGCGGTCAAAAGATACGCCTTTGATGCCCTTCTCCAACGCGCGCTCAGCAATAGTTTTACCTACAGCGATTGCAGCATCTTTGTTCCCAGTATATTTCAGTTGTTCACTGATTGCTTTTTCTACAGTAGAAGCAGCGACCAGAACTTCAGAACCATTCGGAGCAATTACCTGTGCGTAAATATGACGCGGGGTACGATGTACCACCAGGCGAGTTGCACCCAGCTCTTTGAGCTTGCGGCGTGCGCGGGTCGCACGACGGATACGAGCAGATTTCTTATCCATAGTGTTACCTTACTTCTTCTTAGCCTCTTTGGTACGCACGACTTCGTCGGCGTAACGGACACCCTTGCCTTTATAAGGCTCAGGACGACGGTAAGCGCGCAGATCTGCTGCCACTTGTCCGATCAACTGCTTATCAGCGCCTTTCAGCACGATTTCAGTCTGGGACGGGCATTCAGCAGTAATACCTGCTGGCAGAGCATGTTCAACTGGGTGAGAGAAGCCTAAAGCTAAATTCACAGAGTTGCCCTTGACTGCTGCACGGTAACCGACACCTACCAACTGAAGCTTCTTAGTGAAGCCATCGGTAACACCAACAACCATTGCGTTAAGCAGCGCACGAGTGGTACCCGCTTGGGCCCACGCATTTGCAAAACCTTCGCGTGGAGCGAAAGTCAGTGCGTTATCAGCATGCTTAACTTCAACGGCGTCGTGGACTGTACGAGTCAGCTCGCCGTTTTTACCCTTAATCGAAATTACCTGACCGTTGAGTTTGACCTCTACGCCGGCAGGAATGACGACGGGTGCTTTTGCAACACGAGACATTCTTTCCTCCCGATTAAGCTACGTAGCAGAGAATCTCGCCACCAAGACCAGCCTGGCGAGCTGCACGATCAGTCATAACACCTTTAGAGGTAGAAATAACAGCGATACCCAAACCGGCCATAACTTTTGGCAGCTCATCTTTTTTCTTATAGATGCGCAGACCTGGACGGCTGATACGTTGAATGCTTTCTACCACTGCCTTGCCCTGGAAGTACTTCAGTACTAATTCCAGTACAGGCTTGGTGTCGCCTTCGATTTTGAAATCTTCAATAAAACCTTCTTCCTTCAGCACGTTGGCAATTGCCACTTTCAGCTTGGAGGAAGGCATGGTGACCGCAACTTTGTTCGCGGCTTGACCGTTACGGATACGGGTCAGCATATCCGCGATCGGATCTTGCATGCTCATCTGTCTTTACTCCCGTGATTCAATTGGTGACAATTACCAGCTAGCCTTTTTCAGACCCGGGATTTCACCGCGCATAGCGGCTTCACGGACCTTAATACGGCTCAACCCGAACTTACGCAGGAAAGCGTGCGGACGGCCAGTTTGACGGCAGCGGTTACGCTGACGGGACGGGCTGGAATCACGCGGCAGAGTCTGCAGCTTAAGAACAGCATCCCAACGATCTTCGTCAGAAGCGTTCACGTTAGAGATGATCGCTTTCAGTTCAACGCGTTTGGCAAAGAACTTATCAGCTAATTTCACGCGCTTGACTTCGCGTGCTTTCATGGATTGCTTAGCCATTAGTAACCCTACCTTACTTGCGGAACGGGAAGTTGAAAGCAGTCAGCAGCGCACGGCCTTCATCATCGGATTTCGCAGTAGTGGTAATGGTAATATCCAAACCACGAACGCGATCGACTTTATCATAATCGATTTCCGGGAAGATGATCTGTTCACGCACGCCCATGCTGTAGTTACCACGACCATCGAATGACTTAGCAGACAAGCCACGGAAGTCACGGATACGAGGTACAGCAATGGAAATCAGACGCTCAAAGAACTCCCACATGCGTTCGCCACGCAGAGTTACTTTACAGCCGATCGGATAGCCCTGGCGGATTTTGAAGCCTGCAACTGATTTGCGTGCTTTAGTGATCAACGGCTTTTGACCGGAGATTGCTGCTAAGTCAGCTGCTGCATTATCCAGCAGTTTCTTATCAGCGATCGCTTCACCAACACCCATATTCAGGGTAATCTTCTCGACCCGTGGGACTTGCATGACAGAATTGTAGCCGAACTCAGACATGAGTTGCTTGACTACTTCGTCTTTGTAGTAATCATGCAGTTTCGCCATCGTACTACTCCAAATTACTTGATAGTTTCGCTGTTAGATTTGAAGAAACGGACTTTTTTGCCGTCTTCGAATCTAAAGCCTACACGGTCAGCCTTACCGGTTGCCGCATTGAAGAGAGCAATGTTAGAAACCTGAATAGCAGCTTCTTTTTCAACAATGCCACCTGGTTGGTTCAGGGCCGGAACCGGCTTCTGATGTTTCTTAACCAGGTTAATACCTTCAACGATGACCTTGCCAGAAGACAGGACATTTTTTACTTTACCGCGCTTACCTTTATCTTTACCGGTTAGCACGATAACTTCGTCATCACGACGGATTTTCGCTGCCATGGTTCGCTCCTTAGAGTACTTCTGGTGCCAGAGAGATAATTTTCATGAACTTTTCATTACGCAGTTCACGAGTTACCGGCCCAAAAATACGCGTACCGATAGGCTGCTCAGAGTTATTGTTTAAAATAACACAAGCATTGCCATCGAAGCGAATGACAGAACCGTCCGGGCGACGAACACCCTTCTTGGTGCGCACCACTACCGCCTTCAGCACATCGCCTTTCTTGACCTTGCCACGAGGAATTGCTTCCTTGATGGTGATCTTGATGATGTCGCCGACGCCTGCGTAGCGACGGTGCGAGCCACCTAGAACCTTGATACACATTACGCGACGTGCACCGGAGTTGTCGGCCACGTTCAGCATAGTCTGTTCTTGGATCATGTTAGTGCTCCGCTAATGTCAACTACAACTTTGGACCCAGAATGGGTCGTTTGAAATCCCCACAATTGAGGGCGCAGCATTATAACACCGCTTCCAGAATATGGGTAGAAAAAATAAACGGCTCAGTTTTTGAGCCGTTTATAGTACTCGAGATGCGTACTGTATTACAGAACGGCTTTCTCTACAACGCGAACAAGTGTCCAAGACTTAGTCTTTGACAGTGGACGGCATTCGCGGATTTCTACCACGTCACCGATACCACATTCATTGTTCTCGTCGTGTACGTGCAGCTTGGTCGTACGTTTGATGAATTTACCATACATTGGGTGCTTCACCATACGCTCGATCGTAACAACAACGGATTTCTCCATTTTGTCACTAACTACTCGACCTTGCAGAGTACGGATTTGATCAGTCATTACGCACCCGCCTTCTCAGTCAGTAAAGTCTTAACGCGTGCGACATCACGACGCACTTGCTTCAACAGGTGAGATTGTTGCAGCTGACCGCTTGCCGCTTGCATGCGCAGGTTAAATTGCTCACGCAGCAGGCTCAGCAGTTCAGTGTTCAGCTCTTCAACACTTTTCTCACGCAGCTCTTGTGCTTTCATTACATCACCGTCTTAGTTACAAAGGTGGTTTTGATAGGCAGTTTCGCTGCTGCCAGCTTGAAGGCCTCACGGGCCAGCTCTTCAGGCACGCCGTCCATTTCGTACAGGACTTTACCCGGCTGGATCAAGGCAACCCAATACTCTACGTTACCTTTACCTTTACCCATACGAACTTCAAGCGGCTTTTCAGTGATCGGCTTGTCTGGGAACACACGGATCCAGATTTTACCCTGACGCTTAACTGCACGAGTCATCGCACGACGAGCTGCTTCGATTTGACGAGCAGTCAGACGGCCACGGCCAACAGCTTTCAGACCGAAAGTGCCGAAGCTAACATCCGTACCTTGCGCCAGACCACGGTTGCGGCCTTTGTGCACCTTACGGAATTTTGTACGCTTTGGTTGTAACATTCAGCGACTCTCCTTACTTGCGGCCTTTACGCTGCTGCTTTTTAGGTTGAGCAGCCGGTTTTTCCGGTTGTTCAACTGCAGCCATACCACCCAGGATCTCACCTTTGAAGATCCATACCTTAACGCCGATTACACCATAAGTGGTGTGCGCTTCAGAGGTGTTGTAATCGATATCCGCACGCAGAGTATGCAACGGAACACGACCTTCACGGTACCATTCGGTACGCGCGATTTCAGCACCGCCGAGGCGGCCGCTTACTTCAACTTTAATACCTTTAGCGCCCAGACGCATTGCGTTCTGTACAGCACGCTTCATAGCACGACGGAACATAACACGACGTTCCAGCTGTGAAGTGATGCTATCAGCAACCAATTTTGCGTCCAGTTCTGGTTTACGAACTTCGGCGATATTGATTTGCGCAGGAACGCCAGCGATATCCGCTACGACCTTACGCAGTTTTTCGACATCTTCACCTTTCTTGCCGATAACGATGCCTGGACGAGCAGTGTGAATAGTCACACGGATGCTCTTCGCAGGACGCTCGATAACGATGCGAGAAACGGAAGCCTTCGCCAGTTCCTTAGTCAGGAATTGACGAACTTTAAAGTCGCTGTCCAGGTTGTCAGCGAACTCTTTGGTATTCGCGAACCAAGTAGAGTTCCAAGGTTTGACAATACCCAGGCGAATACCATTAGGATGTACTTTCTGACCCATTGCTAGTCTCCAGAGTCTCAGCGATCGGACACAACCACTGTAATGTGGCTGGTGCGCTTCAGGATACGATCTGCACGACCTTTAGCACGCGGCATAATGCGCTTCATGCTTGGGCCTTCGTCGACGAAGATTTTCGTCACTTTCAGATCATCGATGTCAGCGCCATCGTTGTGTTCTGCGTTAGCAATAGCAGACTCAAGTACTTTCTTAACCAGACCAGCAGCTTTCTTGTTGGTGTAGGCTAAAGTTTCCAGAGCTTGCGACACTTTCTTACCGCGGATCAGGTCAGCAACGAGGCGAACCTTCTGAGCAGAAGAACGAGCGTGGCGATGTTTAGCGATAGTTTCCATCTCTTCCTCCTACCTTAGCGCTTTTTAGCTTTTTTATCAGCCGCATGGCCGCGATAAGTACGAGTCGGCGCGAATTCACCTAACTTGTGACCGACCATTTCATCGGCTACAAATACTGGAACGTGCTGACGACCATTATGGACAGCGATGGTCAAACCGATCATGTTTGGAAAGACCGTTGAACGACGGGACCAAGTCTTAATAGGCTTTTTGTCTCCGCTTTCCACCGCTTTCTCTACCTTCTTCAGCAAGTGCAGGTCAATGAAAGGACCTTTCTTGAGAGAACGTGGCATGGCTTATCCTCTAATTATTTTTTACTACGGCGACGTACGATGAATTTATCAGTACGCTTGTTGCTGCGGGTCTTCTTACCTTTGGTCTGCAGGCCCCATGGGGAAACAGGGTGCTTACCAAAGTTACGACCTTCACCACCACCGTGTGGATGGTCGACTGGGTTCATCGCAGTACCGCGAACGGTAGGACGAACACCACGCCAGCGGCTTGCACCTGCTTTACCCAGAACGCGCAGCATATGCTCAGCGTTACCAACTTCGCCTAAGGTAGCACGGCAGTCGGATGGGATTTTACGCATTTCACCAGAACGCAGACGCAGGGTGACATATGCACCATCGCGAGCAACGATCTGAACGTATGCGCCAGCAGAACGAGCTAGCTGACCACCTTTGCCTGGTTTCATTTCTACGTTATGAACGGTAGAACCAACCGGGATGTTACGCATCGGCAAGGTGTTGCCAGGTTTGATAGCAGCATCAACACCAGACTGAATCTGGTCACCCGCTTTCAGGCCTTTAGGCGCCAGGATATAACGGCGTTCGCCGTCTTTGTACAGAACCAGTGCGATATTCGCAGAACGGTTCGGATCATATTCCAGACGCTCAACAACAGCAGGGATACCATCTTTGTTGCGTTTGAAGTCAACCAGACGATAATGCTGTTTGTGACCACCACCGATGTGACGAGTGGTGATGCGGCCATTGTTGTTACGGCCACCGGATTTGCTCAGTTTTTCAAGCAACGGGGCATACGGTTTGCCCTTGTGCAGCTCAGGGTTAACCACTTTAACAACGTGGCGACGACCCGGAGATGTCGGTTTACATTTAACAATTGCCATTGTTCGCTACTCCTCCGACTTACTCTGCGCCGCCGATGAAGTCCAGATTCTGGCCTTCTTTCAGGGTGACGTAAGCTTTTTTCCAGTCGCTACGACGACCAACACGCTGACCGTGACGCTTCACTTTACCTTTAACTACCAGGGTGTGAACTGCATCAACTTCAACTTCGAACAGTTTCTTAACTGCGGCTTTGATTTCTGCTTTAGTTGCGTCTTTAGCAACTTTGAGAACGATGGTGTTGGTTTTTTCCATCACCATAGACGCTTTTTCAGAAACGTGCGGCGCGCGCAGTACTTTCAGCAGACGTTCTTCACGGATCATGCCAGCATCTCCTCAACTTGCTTCACAGCGTCAGCAGTCATAACCACTTTGTCGAAGGCGATCAAGCTAACTGGGTCGATACCTGTAACGTCACGCACATCAACCTTGTACAGGTTGCGAGCGGCCAGGAACAGATTTTCGTCGACTTCGCCGGTTACAATCAGCACGTCTTCCAGCGCCATGTCTTTCAGTTTCTGTGCCAGCAGCTTAGTTTTAGGCGCTTCTACAGAGAACTTCTCGACGACGATCAGACGATCTTGACGTACCAGTTCGGACAGAATGCTTTTCAGCGCGCCGCGGTACATCTTTTTGTTAACTTTTTGACTGTGATCCTGAGGCTTCGCAGCGAATGAAACGCCACCGGAACGCCAGATCGGGCTCTTAACAGAACCAGAACGAGCGCGACCAGTACCTTTCTGACGCCACGGTTTTTTGCCTGAACCAGTTACTTCAGCACGGGTCTTCTGAGCACGAGTACCTTGACGGGCACCAGCTGCATAAGCAACTACAACCTGGTGTACCAGCGCTTCGTTGAAATCACGACCGAAGGTAGTTTCGGAAACAGTCAGCGCGCTTTGCGCGTCTTTCAATACTAATTCCATTCCTATCTCCTCACGCCTTTACAGCTGGTTTAACGATCAGGTCGCCACCGGTTGCACCCGGAACAGCACCCTTAACCAGCAGCAGGTTGCGCTCAGCGTCAACACGTACTACATCCAGGCTCTGAACGGTTACGCGTTCGTTACCCAGTTGGCCTGCCATTTTCTTGCCTTTGAACACTTTGCCCGGAGTCTGGTTCTGACCGATAGAACCCGGAACGCGGTGAGACAAGGAGTTACCATGGGTAGCATCTTGGGTACGGAAGTTCCAGCGCTTAACTGTGCCAGCAAAACCTTTACCTTTAGAAGTACCGGTAACGTCAACTTTTTTAACGTCAGCAAAAATTTCAACGCTAATGCTCTGACCTACGGTGAACTCTTCGCCTTCATTCAGACGGAATTCGCGCAGGGTGCGGCCAGCTTCTACGCCAGCTTTAGCGAAGTGACCAGCTTCTGGCTTAGATACACGGTTTGCTTTTTTAGCACCCGTAGTTACCTGTACAGCGCAGTAGCCGTCGTTATCCAGGCTTTTCACCTGAGTAACACGGTTTGCTTCGATTTCGATAACGGTTACTGGGATAGATACGCCATCTTCAGTGAAGATGCGGGTCATACCCACTTTTTTACCGACTAAACCAATCATTGTTTCAACCTCTCAATCGTTCAATGACCTGATTAACCCAGGCTGATCTGCACGTCTACACCAGCAGCCAGATCCAGACGCATCAGAGCATCAACGGTTTTCTCGGTTGGCTCAACGATGTCAACCAGGCGCTTATGAGTGCGAATCTCGTACTGATCGCGCGCGTCTTTGTTGACGTGCGGAGAAATCAGAACGGTAAAGCGCTCTTTGCGGGTCGGCAGCGGGATCGGACCACGGACTTGCGCACCAGTGCGCTTAGCAGTCTCGACGATTTCCGCAGTTGATTGATCGATCAGACGATGATCAAACGCTTTCAGGCGGATACGGATTCTTTGGTTCTGCATGAGACCAGAGCTCCAATTATTTTATAAACGTAAAAAATTACTCCTCACACCCATTTCGATTGATGGGGGAGTGTAATCGTTCAACATATAACCCCCATATCGGGAGTATTGTTCGATAGTCTAGGACTATCTCTGATTCAGAATCAGACTTACCAAGATTAGGTAAGCCCGCGCATTATACGTAAACCAGCTCAGGAAGCAACCTAAATGCGCAAAAATAGTGGAAAGGCTCTTACTCTATCCTGCCTGCACGATCTGATATCCTTCAAATACGCACGTATAAAATACCCGTCCGAGCCTTGAATTGCATGAAATTCATACAGCCCTGTGACAATGATTCCAATAAAATGTCCTCTATAGCTCAATATGCTCAGATATGATGGTGTGCATATTGAATGGAGGAAATACAGATGGAATTGCTCACGGATATCTATTCTTGCGTCATTTCTGATAGCGGAAAACGTGTAGCGCTATGTATCGTATTTGCTGTTTGCAGTGGTTGCGCCGCTTACATTGCAAGACAAGCGATACCTAGGCAAATTCTTTCTCCAGCTCCAACTGCTCTTCTCACTTTGGGCACGCCGTCGTTTTCTTCAATCTACAGAGGCAGCTTAAAGGCGCAAATCGGCTATGGACTGTTTTTTCTGGCTATATCCTTCTGGCCTCATATTAGTCTATCAATCGTGCCCATTGTTTGGCTAATCAGCTGGTTTCTCATCACCTTGTCTCTTTTGGATTTTCAGCATTACCTATTACCGGATATATTGACACTCCCCCTACTCTGGCTCGGCCTTTGTTTTAATGCATACACTAATGCGACTCCAATAGAACACGCCGTTGCTGGCGCAGTCGCGGGTTATATCTTTATTTGGTTTCTAGGCTGGATAACTAAGCATTTAGCAGGAAAAATGGGTATCGGATTAGGTGACGCTAAACTGTTGGCCGCACTCGGTGCATGGGCAGGGTATGAAAACTTGGCATTGATATCTGCCAGTGCGTCCTTTGGTGGAATTGTTTGGTGGGGAGTCCGGAGGTTTTGTTCACTGAAAAAGAACCACCCTCTGCCTTTTGGTCCTTGCTTGGCCATCGCCGGCTGGGTGGTTATTTTCGATATATTGCAATCATGGAAATTAAGCTTCTTCTTTAACCTGAGCTAATAGGTAATTTTGGATTCCCAGACGTTGGATAAGATCTAACTCAGTTTCCAGCCAGTCGATATGTTTTTCTTCATCAGACAGGACTTCAATCATAAGATCACGGCTGACATAGTCATGGACTGAATCTGCATAAGCGATACCTTCACGTAAGTTTTTTGCACCATCGAGTTCTAATTTAAGATCGGATCTCAACATTTCTTCCACGTCTTCTCCGATATTAAGTTTCCCTAAATCTTGAAGATTTGGCAGTCCTTCTAAAAAAAGAATTCTTTCGATGTAACGGTCAGCATGTTTCATCTCATCGATCGACTCGTGGTACTCAATGTCATTGAGTCGTGTGAGCCCCCAATTCTTAAACATACGGGCATGAAGGAAATACTGATTGATAGCTACAAGCTCATTTCCAAGTAGCTTATTGAGGTGGCCAATAACTTTTTTATCGCCTTTCATAAACAAAACCCTCCGCTTCCAGTTCTTTTAGTGTAGAACCAGAGTCTGAAGAGTCAAAAAATAACCCTACTTTTATGCCACGTTTATGAAGTTACTTTGAAGTACCGTGGTTTCCTCATCGAAAATCTCTCGAGCCTGACGGATACATTTGCCGCATTCAGATCCGAATGGAACTATTTTACGCAAATGATGGAGAGAGCTCGGCTGATATTTGCGGATTGCATGACGTATTGTTTTGTCCGAAATCCCATTACATAAGCAAACGTACATATTTTACTCTTTACTGATTTGATAATAAGAGTCTAAATAATAAACGTTATCATTTCAATAAAAGCATCTTATTTTACTGCTTATAAATCGTACTAATTTGAATCAGTTCATGTTTTTCTTGTAATAAAAAAGGGCGCCTAAGCGCCCTTTTACTGCATTTGGTTCAGAAGCTAAATATTAGCTCATTACCTTAGCAACAACACCAGCACCAACGGTACGGCCGCCTTCGCGGATTGCGAAACGCAGACCATCGTCCATTGCGATTGGGTGGATCAGGGTAACGATCATTTTGATGTTATCGCCTGGCATTACCATTTCCACGCCTTCTGGCAGTTCGATGGTACCGGTCACGTCAGTTGTACGGAAGTAGAACTGTGGACGGTAGCCTTTGAAGAACGGAGTATGACGGCCGCCTTCATCTTTGCTCAGAATATAAACTTCTGATTCGAACTTGGTATGTGGCTTGATAGAACCTGGTTTAGCCAGAACCTGACCACGTTCGATGTCTTCACGCTTGATACCACGCAGCAGAACACCAACGTTCTCGCCTGCACGACCTTCGTCCAGCAGTTTACGGAACATTTCAACGCCGGTACAAGTTGATTTAACGGTATCTTTGATACCAACGATCTCAACTTCTTCACCAACTTTAACGATACCGCGCTCTACACGACCGGTAACAACAGTACCACGGCCAGAGATAGAGAATACGTCTTCGATTGGCAGCAGGAATGGCTTGTCGATAGCACGTTCTGGTTCTGGGATGTAAGAATCCAGAGTTTCAGCCAGTTCTACGATCTTAGCTTCCCACTCAGCTTCGCCTTCCAGCGCTTTCAGAGCAGAACCACGGATGATTGGAGTATCATCACCTGGGAAGTCGTACTGAGACAGAAGTTCACGAACTTCCATTTCTACCAGTTCCAGCAGCTCTTCATCATCAACCATGTCGCATTTGTTCAGGAATACGATGATGAAAGGAACGCCAACCTGACGACCCAGCAGGATGTGCTCACGAGTCTGAGGCATAGGGCCGTCAGTCGCAGCAACAACCAGGATAGCGCCGTCCATCTGTGCAGCACCGGTGATCATGTTTTTAACGTAGTCAGCATGCCCTGGGCAGTCAACGTGCGCGTAGTGGCGTGACGGGGTGTCATATTCAACGTGAGAAGTGTTGATGGTGATACCACGTGCTTTTTCTTCTGGCGCGTTATCGATCTGGTCGAATGCACGTGCAGAACCACCGTAGGTTTTAGCCAGAACGGTAGTGATTGCAGCAGTCAGGGTAGTTTTACCGTGGTCAACGTGGCCGATTGTACCAACGTTAACGTGCGGTTTTGTACGTTCAAATTTTTCTTTAGACACGGCTTTATTCCTTACTCTTGTGCTCTCCCTTCATAGAGAGAGCACGGGATCAATGTTTTAAACTAGTAGCTTATTTGCCACGAGCTTCAATAACGGCCTGAGCAACGTTGTTCGGCGCATCATCATACTTCAGGAATTCCATGGAGTAAGATGCACGACCTTTGGTCAGAGAACGCAGCTGAGTTGCGTATCCGAACATTTCAGACAACGGCACTTCAGCGTGAATCTGAACGCCAGTAGCGTTAGATTCCTGACCTTTCAGCTGGCCACGACGACGGCTAAGGTCACCGATAACGTCACCAGTGTTCTCTTCTGGAGTTTCAACTTCAACCTTCATGATAGGCTCAAGCAGAACTGGTTTCGCTTTCTTAAAGCCATCTTTGAAGGCAAGAGAAGCGGCCAGTTTAAACGCCAGCTCAGAGGAGTCAACGTCATGGTAAGAACCGAAGTGCAGACGCACGCCGAGGTCAACAACCGGATAACCCGCCAGTGGACCAGATTTCAGCTGCTCCTGGATACCTTTATCAACGGCAGGGATGTATTCGCCAGGAATTACACCACCTTTGATGTCGTTGATGAACTCGTAACCTTTCGGATTTGAGCCCGGCTCCAGTGGGTACATGTCGATAACAACATGACCATACTGACCACGACCACCAGACTGCTTGGCGTGTTTACCTTCGATATCAGTAACTTTCGTGCGGATAGCTTCACGATAAGCAACCTGAGGTTTACCGACGTTCGCTTCAACGTTGAATTCACGCTTCATACGGTCAACGATGATGTCGAGGTGCAGCTCACCCATACCTGCGATGATGGTCTGGTTAGATTCTTCATCAGTCCATACGCGGAATGATGGGTCTTCTTTAGCCAGACGACCCAGAGCCAGACCCATTTTTTCTTGGTCAGCTTTGGTTTTCGGTTCTACTGCGATGGAAATTACCGGTTCAGGGAATTCCATACGCTCCAGAATGATCACGTTATCCGGATCACAAATGGTGTCACCAGTAGTCACGTCTTTCAGGCCGATTGCCGCAGCAATGTCGCCTGCGCGAACTTCTTTGATCTCTTCACGCTTGTTAGCGTGCATCTGAACGATACGACCAAAACGCTCACGCGCCGATTTTACCGGGTTAAATACGGTATCACCGGAGTTAACAACACCAGAGTACACGCGGAAGAACGTCAGGTTACCAACAAACGGGTCGGTAGCAATTTTGAACGCCAGAGCAGCAAATGGCTCTTCATCGCTCGCATGACGCTCAGCCGGAGTATCTTTACCGTCGTCCAGCATACCGTTGATTGCAGGTACGTCAGTCGGTGATGGCAGGTAATCAATTACCGCATCCAGCATCGCCTGAACACCTTTGTTCTTAAATGCAGAACCACAAGTAACAAGAATAATCTCGTTACGCAGTACGCGTGAACGCAGGGCAGTTTTGATTTCTTCCTCGGTCAGCTCTTCGCCGCCCAAGTATTTATCCATCAGCTCTTCAGAAGCTTCTGCTGCAGACTCAACCAAATTCTGGTGCCATTCAGCAGCCAGCTCAGCCATATCAGCTGGGATCTCTTCGTATTCGAAGGTCACGCCCTGATCGGCATCGTTCCAGTTGATCGCTTTCATTTTCACCAGGTCAACAACACCGGTGAAACCTTCTTCAGCGCCAATTGCCAATTGAAGCGGAACAGCGTTCGCGCCCAAACGGGATTTAATCTGGCCTACAACTTTCAGGAAGTTAGCACCCATGCGGTCCATTTTGTTAACGAACGCAATGCGTGGAACTTTGTATTTATTAGCCTGACGCCATACGGTTTCAGACTGTGGCTGAACACCACCAACCGCGCAGTAAACCATTACCGCACCGTCAAGAACACGCATGGAACGTTCAACTTCGATGGTGAAGTCAACGTGCCCTGGGGTGTCAATGATGTTTACGCGATGCGGTTCATACTGCTTAGCCATACCTGACCAGAACGCAGTAGTTGCAGCGGAAGTGATGGTGATACCACGTTCTTGTTCCTGTTCCATCCAGTCCATGGTGGCAGCGCCGTCATGAACTTCACCGATTTTATGGTTTACACCGGTGTAGAAAAGGATACGTTCGGTAGTAGTAGTCTTACCGGCGTCGATGTGTGCGCTGATACCGATATTACGGTAGCGGGCAATGGGTGTTGTACGAGCCATTTGATTCCTCTATTCCTAGGACGTTCAAGTTAAGTTACCCACAGCGGGCGGCTTGCTTGAAGCGCCCGCTTGGTGACTAACACTATGAAGGGATTACCAACGATAGTGAGCGAACGCCTTGTTGGCTTCGGCCATACGGTGAACGTCTTCACGTTTCTTAACTGCAGTACCTTTGTTTTCTGCAGCATCAGAAAGTTCGTTCGCCAGGCGCAGAGCCATGGATTTATCACCGCGTTTACGAGCAGCTTCAACGATCCAACGCATTGCCAGAGCATTACGACGAACCGGACGGACTTCTACTGGTACCTGATAAGTAGAACCACCAACGCGACGGGATTTAACTTCGACGGTTGGGCGGACGTTGTCCAGGGCTACTTCAAAAGCTTCCAGTTCGTTTTTACCAGAACGCTGAGCCAGGGTCTCCAGCGCGGTATATACGATTGCTTCTGCGGTAGATTTTTTACCATCTACCATCAGGATGTTTACAAATTTAGCCAGCAGTTCTGATCCGAACTTAGGATCCGGCAGAATTTTACGCTGACCAATGACGCGACGACGTGGCATGGAAATACTCCGTTGTTAATTCAGGGTTGTCCAAAACTCTATAGTTCGAGTTTGACATTAAAGTTAAAACGTTTGGCCTTACTTAACGGAGAACCATTAAGCCTTTGGCTTCTTCACGCCGTATTTGGAACGTGATTGCTTACGGTCTTTAACGCCGGAGCAGTCAAGCGCACCACGAACGGTGTGGTAACGAACACCTGGCAAGTCTTTTACACGACCGCCACGGATCAGGATCACGCTGTGTTCCTGCAGGTTATGACCTTCACCGCCGATGTAGGAGGTAACTTCAAAACCGTTAGTCAAACGCACACGGCAAACTTTACGCAGTGCGGAGTTTGGTTTTTTAGGAGTGGTGGTATATACGCGAGTACATACGCCACGTTTCTGCGGGCAAGCTTCCAGCGCAGGAACGTTGCT
This sequence comes from Hafnia sp. CBA7124, assembly GCF_002355555.1. NCBI lineage: Bacteria > Pseudomonadati > Pseudomonadota > Gammaproteobacteria > Enterobacterales > Hafniaceae > Hafnia > Hafnia sp. CBA7124. The sequence continues at coordinate 4,155,936 of NZ_AP017469.1, forward strand.
TTTAGCAACCTTCATGGAGCGTGGTTTGCGTACCAGCTGATTAATTGTTGCCATTAATAGCTCCTGGTATTTGCTTCGTTTTTTGCTTCGTAAACAAGTGTGATAAATCTCCCCATAAAGCCATGGGCAAAATATGAGGACGCAGAATTTTATGGCTGCCCAGTATAGGTGTCAAGAAATATACAAGATCGCATTCTCACCAAGATACTTGCTGAAGGTGTTTGGCACTCAGTTCAACGAACTGATTATAGTCTAACAACACGATATTGGATGAAATTCGAGCACTCAAACCTCGAGCAATAACATCGACATTCAGCGCATATAGGGATGTGGAGGCAGAAATGAGCTTTTCAAGGGCATGGGTATTTGCTAGCCCGCACAGAACACCATCCTGAAGAAGCACGATAGCGTCATTATTGCCCACAATAGCGCAAAGAGTTGTCAGATCTGCTGAGGTTGGAGACTTTGCCAGCGTATGTAACATGTAAAATATCACCAAAGGCTAAAAGGTTAGCACAACATCGCGTTGTTCAAGATTTTGTCGAATCTGTGCCGCAGTTCGCAGTTGAACGTCGATAATCCACTGCTCATTGTCATGTAAACCTCTTTCACGCAGTGACTCGGAACAGATATAAACGTCTTCAATATCGTAAAGCGGCATCACGCCAAAGGTTGAAACATAGTCTCGACAAAGAATTTCAGCCGGTTTTTGATTGGGCAAAAGTTGGAAAACACCATCCCCAATAAAAAACACCTGAATATCTTCACTGAAAGCAGAAGCAGCCAGCAATGCATCCAGCCCTTCACGTCCTGCGCTTGATGTATGCGGAGGCTGAGTAAAAATAAAAGCTAAACGTTTCATCCCATCCCCTCAGAATTGCATGATGCGATCGCAGGTCAATGCGGCTTCAGCCAGTGAACCTAACCCACTCAAGACAAAGCCATCCTGCAAATTGGCGGCAGGTAAGCCCAATTGTGCAGCCTCATCTTTCGAAACCACACCGCGACGCAGCGCTGCCGCGACGCACACATTCAGCACCACGTTATGTTCCTGCGCTAATTTCTGCCATGCACGAACCAAATCGAACTCATCACTCGCCGGAGATGTCAGCTGATTAGCGTTACTCACGCCCTCTCGGTAGAAGAACACGCTGACCAATTGGTGCTCGCTGGCCACCAGTGCCTGAGCAAACTGGTAGGCGCTACTCGCCGCCTGCGTGCCATAAGCAGGGCCTGTCACAAACAAGGAGTAGCTCAGCATTAGCGATCGCTGCCCTGTAGGTCGCCACTTTTGAACTGGCGAATATACAGATACACCGTGTGCTTAGAGATATTCAGACGGTCGGCAACCTGATTAATGGCGTCTTTGATATCAAAGATGCCCTTTTCATGTAGGTTCAGCACAATTTGGCGATTCTTCGCATTGTTTGATACAGAACGGTCAGCATTCACTTCTTCGATGGTGAACTCTAACGTCTGCGCCACTAAGTCATCCACGGAAGAGGCAAAATTCACTGAAGAAGCAACGTCTTGTGAAGCCTTAGGAATGAAGGTTTCCATGATCTGTGAGAAAGGCACATCCAGATTCATGTTGATACATAGCAGACCAATAACGCGCTGCTCTTTGTTACGAATGGCAATCGTAACCGACTTCATCAACACGCCGCTTTTTGCGCGCGTGAAGTACGCTTTTGACACGCTGCTATCTTCACCGGCCATATCGTGCAGCATGCGCAGGGCTAAATCGGTAATCGGCGAGCCGATTTTGCGCCCCGTATGTTCACCGTTTGCAATACGTACCGCTGAACATTTCAAGTCCTCAAGCGAATGCAAAACGATTTCGCAATGAGAGCCAATGAGCATAGCAAGACCATCAACAACGGCTTCGTATGATTTCAGAATTTCATGATCGGTCTGGCTGAACGGACGCTCATCCAGTAAATCGAGCTCACTGGTGTCACCAGGCATAAGCGTATTGGACATTGAAGACAACCCCCACGGAGGATTTAGCTACGCATCCATCGATGGATGCAGATTCAAGAAAACGAGCTAGTTAGCAAATAAAGTTTAGCAAAGCTGCCCTATTAAAATCCTTGAGGCCAGCGGGGTAAAAGTTTTTTTTACCTTCCAACGATAAAAAACAAAAAAGCCGTGGAATATTCCACGGCTTTTTTTAAACATTCAAGTTAATTACTTGCCTGCTTTCGCTGCGTCAGCTTTTGCTGGAGCTTCTGCTTTCGCGTCAGCTTTTGGTGCAGCTTTAACATCCAGCAGTTCTACATCAAATACCAGCGTAGAGTTTGCAGGGATGCCTGGGACGCCAGTTTTGCCATATGCCAATTCTGGTGGGATGACCAGCTTGATTTTGCCGCCTTTTTTGATGTGTTTCAGGCCTTCGGTCCAGCCTGGGATAACGCCATCAAGACGGAAAGACAGTGGCTCACCGCGGCTGTATGAGTTATCAAACTCAGTACCATCGGTCAGAGTACCTTTGTAGTTAACCACTACGGTATCGCTGTCTTTTGGCTCAGCACCGGTGCCTTCTTTATCAACTTGATACATCAGGCCAGTTTTGGTGGTTTTAACGTTTTTCTCTTTAGCGAACGCATCACGGAATTTTTTACCCGCGTCTGCGTTAGCTTTAGCATCCTGTTCCATCTTAGCCTGTGCAGATGCTTTTACGCGTGCTTCAAAGCCCTGCAGAGTGCCTTCGATTTCTTGGTCGGTCAGCTTGCTTTTACCTGCGAAAGCATCTTGGACACCGGCGATCAGCTGGTCTTTATCCAACTTGATGCCCAGTTTTTCCTGCTCTTTCAGGGAGTTTTCCATATAACGTCCCAGAGAAGCACCTAATGCGTATGCTGCCTGCTGATCGTCATTCTTGAATTTGCTGTTAGTTGCTGTCGGCGCAGCATCTGCAGCTTTAGCTGCGTCAGCGGCGAACGCTGATGCATTCAGAGCCAGAGCCATTGTGGTTGCCAGCACAGTAACTTTAAAAAAAGATTTCATCCATTTCTCCAAACTTTAAGGCAAATTACCTTAAATAACGATGAGCTAAATGTAGTTGGCTACTATAGCGGTCTGTTGACGCATAAAACAATCACTAAGCGTGCCAGTCTGATAAATTCAGACTACAACATGCCCAAAAAGTTTCACTCGCTTAGCCAATCAACAAGCGTAACGCGCAATTCGCCTGCTTTACGGGTAAAATAACGATTATGAGGTGAAATTTCACCTATGAAATTGTGAACAGAAACTACACCGTTTTCAGAGGAAAGATTATGCAACCATCGGCTTGGGATCGCGAAGAGCTTGAATCCCGATTTGAAATGCTCGAAAGCCGACTGGCTTTTCAGGAAATAACGATTGAGGAGCTCAACCAAACGGTTATTGCTCTTCAGCTAGAGATGAATAAATACCGCGAACAAATGCATTTACTGGTGGATAAGCTTAAAGCAGCTCAGCCGTCGATGATGGCTCACCCATCAGAAGAAACACCGCCGCCCCACTATTGAGCGATGATTTAACAACAAAAAAGCGGCCAAGGCCGCTTTTTTCATTCTGCTTATCAATCACAGAATTAATGACAGCCGCAACCACCGTTGCCTTTGCCATTACCACCACAGCAACCGCCTTCTTCACCATGGTCGTGACCGTGTTCGTGGCCATGACCACCACAGCAGCCTTCGCCGTGTTCGTGGTGATGATCGTGCTCGCCGTGTACGTGACCATGCTCCAGCTCTTCAGCTGTTGCTTCACGGATGGCGATCACTTCAACGTGGAAGTTCAGGTTCTGGCCAGCCAGCATGTGGTTACCATCAACAACAACGTGGTCGTCGTCAACTTCGGTAATTTCTACTGGAACTGGACCCTGATCGGTTTCAGCCAAGAAACGCATGCCAACCTGCAGTTCGTCAACGCCCATGAAAACGTCTTTAGGAACGCGCTGAACCAGATTTTCATCGTAGTTACCGTAAGCGTCATTGGCGCCAACGTGAACGTCAAAGCTATCGCCTTCAGCGTGACCTTCCAGAGCTGCTTCCAGCCCAGAAATCAGGGAGCCATGTCCGTGCAGATAATCCAACGGTGCACTCACCGGAGATTCATCAACTAAAACACCGTCTTCTGTACGTACCTGATAGGCCAAGCTGACCACCAGGTCTTTTGCTACTTTCATGATATCTCCTAGCGTTGGAAACTAAATTGGCGCAGATTGTAGCGGAATTTTGCGCCACTGTACCCACAAGGATAAAAAATCCCTCGCAGAAACGCCACCCTTGCCACTTATTCTGGCTTAAAAATACCGATCATTTGGTTGTTATGCTGAACATGGTCACTGACATTCGCTTCTGGCTGACTTAGCTGATGCCCGCACTTAACACACTCAGCATGCTCAATATTATTCTCTCGCCATACCACCAACGTATCCTGTGCCTTACAGCTGGGACAGGTTGCTCCTGCAATAAATCTCTTTTTCATTTTGTTACCCTATTCGTAGGCCTTTTCACAGGTCTTCTTCGTCCCAGTCATTCATCTGCCGCCGCTCATGCTGCATCTCGCGCTGAAAAATATCTTCCAGTTCGCGTCTGGCCTCTTTAACACGCGAAATTTGCGTCACATCTCCCTGATGATGCGGCATCAACTCACGCAGCATGCGCATATCTAAACGGCGAAAATGCTGCTGTGCCCGATGCGCCTGATGAGGATGCATACCCAGTTCCATCAGCGCCTTACGCCCCAGTTCTAGCGCGCTAGAAAACGTTTCACGGCTAAATTGATTCACACCAGCCATCAACAATTCATGCGCCTCAACGCGGCCACGCGCACGCGCCAGAATTTTTAAGTGTGGGAAATGCTGCTGGCACAAGTGCACCACGGCAAGGGTGTCTTCAGGCTCATTACAGGTCACAACAATCGCCTCCGCTTTCTCTGCCCCAGCTGCGCGCAGCAGTTCAAGCTCAGTGGCATCACCGTAATAAACTTTATACCCATAGCGACGCATCATACTGACAGCGCTCACATCACGTTCTAAAACCGTGATCCGCATTTTATTCGCCATCAATAGACGACCAATCACCTGACCAAAACGTCCGAAGCCGACGATAATCACCTGGGGATCATCATCCTCCACAAACGGCGCCTCTTCGTCCTCTTCCTGCGGGTTGTAGCGTTTCTCTAAAATACGGTCGACCAACTGCATTAACAGCGGCGTAGTCACCATTGAAAGCGTTACAATCACCAGCAGCAGCGCCATCTGATCGCCCTGCAATAATTTTTGCGTGCTAGCCGCTGAGAACAGAACGAAGGCAAACTCACCCCCTTGGCTCAACACCGCCGCAAACTGCATACGCACCGAGCGGCGGATGCCGGCTATGCGAGCAAGCGAATATAACACGCCGCCTTTTACTGCCACCAAAATGGCGACACCAGCCAATACCTCAGGTAAATGGGTGTAGAGAACCCCCAAATTCAGCGCCATACCGACTGAGATGAAAAATAGCCCCAGCAATAGGCCCTTAAACGGTTCAATCGCAATTTCTAATTCATGTTGGAACTCGCTCTCCGCCAACAGCACACCCGCGATAAATGTCCCCATCGCCATCGACACGCCTAACGCGTCCATGAACATGGCGGAGCCAAGCACCACTAACAGTGCGGCGGCGGTGAAAATCTCACGCACGCCGGTCGCGGCGATATAGCGAAAAATCGGTCGCAGTAAGTAACGGCCACCAATCAACATACCCAGCAAAGCGCCCACTTTGATGGCAATAAACGTCCAATCCGTATCTTTATTGCTGGAACCGACTAAAACAGGAATTAGCGCCAGCGCAGGGATCACGGCCATATCTTGAAACAGTAATACCGAGAATCCGAGCTGACCGCCTTCGTTGCGGTTCATTCCCTTCTCGCGCATCATCTGCAAAGCCATCGCGGTGGAAGACATCGCCAACCCAATTCCACCAATAACCGCAGCCTGCCATGAAAAATCCGTTAACAGCAATAAACCGCCCAGAATGACTGCGGTAAGTAAAACCTGCCCAGCCCCCACGCCAAAAATCGAGCGTCGAAGCGACCACAGTTTGCTAGGATTAAGCTCTAAGCCAATGATGAAAAGCAGGAATACAACACCCAGTTCCGAAAAATGCAGGATCTCATCCACGTCACGGATAAACCCTAACCCCCACGGACCAATCGCAATACCCGCAATCAAAAAACCCAGCACGGTACCAATACCAATCCGCCGCGCAATCGGCACTGCCACGACGGCTGCAAATAGGAACAGCAGTATCGCTGGTAAGAGTGAGCCCTCTTCAGTCATAAACTACCGCCTCCCGCCAAAGGTGATTCCAACCATTGCCCGTAGGCTTTGGCATGCGTTTGCAAAACGTCGGGCTTAAGCCGGCGAGCCCAATAAACCACCATCGGCGTCATCCAATGCATATGGCACATGCCTGCCGTTAACTCAAATGGACGCAAAACTTCATCCATGGTGTAACGGTTATAGCCACCCATTTGATAAGCCCCCTCAGGTTCACCGGTTGTGACGACGCTACGCCAATATTTTCCGCGCAGAGCATTTCCGCCAACGCCGCTGGCAAAACCGCGCGACAGCACGCGATCCAGCCACTCTTTCAACAAGGCAGGACAGCTATAGGTATAAAGAGGATGTTGAAAAACAATGATTTGATGCTCACGCAGCAGTTTCTGCTCATGGTGAATATCAATAAAAAAATCAGGATAGTGCGCGTAGAGATCGTGCACGGTGACATGTTCTAGCTGCTGTGCCGGCTGCAGTAAAACTCGGTTTGCAACCGAGTCCTGTGATTCCGGATGGGCATACAGCAGCAATACTTTCGGTGGCTGCGACATCTATTCCCCTCCCCAAAGCGTCGTCATCGGTGAGCATTTCAGCTACCATGCAGCGCTAAGATTAAAATTAATAGTGTGCGTGTTCTGAAAACTTATTATTGTTCACGCAAAAACAACCGTAATTTAACACATTTCTAATAGACGGCGCTTTATGATTGTTTTCTCATCGCTACAAATTCGACGCGGTACCCGCGTTCTGCTAGACAATGCCAGTGCAACGGTTAACCCCGGCCAGAAAGTGGGTCTGGTGGGTAAAAATGGCTGTGGGAAATCAACGCTGCTGTCGCTGTTAAAAGGTGAAATGAGTGCCGATGCTGGCAGCTTCAACTTTCCTGGTAACTGGGCGCTGGCGTGGGTCAATCAAGAAACCCCTGCACTCGACGTGCCCGCTTTAGAGTATGTACTCGACGGCGACCGTGAATTCCGCCAGCTAGAGTCTGAGCTCAACGATGCAAACGAACGCAACGACGGCAACGCCATCGCATTAGTGCATGGCAAGCTGGACGCCATTCAAGCGTGGACCATCCGCTCTCGCGCTTCCAGCCTGCTACACGGTTTAGGTTTTAGCCAAAGCCAGCTCGAAGAACCGGTAAAATCCTTCTCCGGCGGCTGGCGTATGCGCCTTAACCTTGCACAAGCGCTAATTTGCCGCTCCGATTTACTGCTGCTTGATGAGCCCACTAACCACCTCGACTTAGATGCGGTGATTTGGCTAGAACGCTGGCTGAAAAGCTATACCGGCACACTGATTCTTATCTCCCATGACCGTGATTTCCTCGATCCGATCGTCGACAAAATCTTGCATATCGAGCAAGAACAGATGTTCGAGTACACCGGCAACTATTCATCATTTGAACTGCAACGCGCCACTAAGCTTTCACAGCAACAATCTATGTATGAAAGCCAGCAGCAGAGCGTCGCGCATCTGCAAAGCTACATCGATCGCTTCAAAGCCAAAGCCTCTAAAGCGAAGCAGGCACAAAGCCGCGTGAAAATGCTAGAACGAATGGAGCTGATTGCGCCAGCTCACGTCGACAATCCATTCCACTTCAGCTTCCGCGAGCCAGAAAGCCTGCCAAACCCATTGCTGCGGATGGAAAAAGTGAGCGCTGGCTACGGTGACAAAACCATTCTGGATTCCATCAAGCTGAATCTAGTTCCCGGCTCTCGCATTGGTCTGCTAGGCCGCAACGGCGCAGGTAAATCCACGCTAATCAAGCTGTTGGCGGGTGAACTAGCACCGCAAAAAGGCGAAATCGGTTTAGCCAAGGGCGTGAAACTGGGCTACTTCGCTCAGCATCAGTTGGAATATTTACGCGCAGATGAATCACCGTTGCAGCATCTTACCCGCATCGCCCCACGCGAAACGGAACAGCAACTGCGTGACTATCTAGGCGGTTTTGGTTTCCGCGGCGATAAAGTCACCGAGCACACCGCGCGTTTCTCCGGTGGAGAAAAAGCACGCCTGGTATTAGCACTGGTTGTTTGGCAGCGCCCTAATTTGTTGCTGCTCGATGAACCCACTAACCACCTCGATTTAGACATGCGCCAAGCGCTGACCGAAGCCCTCATCGACTTCGAAGGTGCATTGGTGGTGGTTTCCCATGACCGTCACTTACTACGTTCAACGACCGACGATCTGTACTTGGTACACGATGGTCAAGTTGAGCCGTTTGCTGGCGATCTGGAAGATTATCAACAGTGGATGATTGACCTGCAACGTCAACAGGCACAGCAAGACTCCAATAAAAGCGAAAGCGAAACTAGCGGAAACAGCGCTCAGGCGCGCAAAGATCAAAAGCGCCGTGCAGCCGAATTCCGCACCCAAACTCAGCCAATCCGTAAGCACATCATGAAGATGGAACAGCAGATGGAAAAACTGGGCGCTCAGCTAGCCGTACTCGAAGAAAAATTAGCCGATAGCGAACTGTATGATATCAGCCGCAAAGCGGAACTGACCGAATGCCTACAGCAGCAGAATCAAACCAAGGCCGCGCTCGAAGAAGCTGAAATGGAATGGTTAGATGGGCAGGAAAAGCTGGAAGTCATGACCCGAGCCTTTGAGGCTGAAAGCGAATAAGCCTCGCAAAGAGGCTGTCATCAATTGCCAGCGATGAAATATTCGCTGGAATCCACTTCGCATAATCTCATAGACCCACTGTTAAGCCCCCGAAAGCGCATTTACTCTGCGCTTGGGTGCTTAGGACTGTCTGTCTTAAGCATAGAGTGGTATGGCAGATAGGAAAAAGCCCCACCTGATATTAAAAATCAAGGTGAGGCCAACCCTCATACTCAGCAGTGTGAGGTTAGCCTCTTCCCCGTTACAAAACAAGGAAAAGGAAAACCAAAAAATGCCACAAAAAACTGTTATTTGGTGTCTATTGATCGTCTGTATAACACTTCTGGCGTTCATTAGAATCACACATGGATACCTGTGTGAAATACACATCAAAAACGGTAACAAAGAGGTTGCCGCCGTTTTAGCCTACGCATCTAAACGGTAAGTGGCCTTACGTCGAGGTATTCCACTAGGAATACCTCGTTCGTTGGCTGGAATCTGTTGTGTATCAGTCTCTAAGCACCCTTCGTTTCGCTGCGATAAAACGGCTTATCCCCCAGAATAGTCGCTCGATGCATAATTCGCCGCTGAGGCAAATAGTCTGCATTGGCATAATGCTGCGTCACGCGGTTATCCCAAATCGCGATATCGTCTTGCTGCCAACGCCAGCGAACTTGGAATTCAGGCTTCGTCGTATGCTGGAAAAGGAACTGTAACAGCGCATCGCCTTCCTGCTGAGGGATACCCACCAGACGCGTGGTAAATCCTTCGTTCACAAATAGCGCCTGACGCCCGCTCACCGGATGCGTTCGCACCACCGGATGCAACAGCGGTGGATGCTGACGTTTTGCCTGCAGCCAGCGCTGGTGCTCCTCTTCCGAGCGAAGATGCTTATATTCAGGGAACGACTTTTCAAAATCATGCTCGGCTTGCAGGCCACTCAATAATATCTTGAGCTGAGGTGAAAGCGCCTCGAAGGCGGCAATGCCGCTCGACCACAGCGTATCACCGCCCACCTCTGGCAGACGTTTGGCGGCCAAAATCGCGCCCAGCGGAGGATTCTCGATAAAGGTCACGTCGGTGTGCCAGTTATCGTTGTCCGGAGGATTATCGTTATGCGTGTCGAGCTCAATGATCTCCTCCACGCCCGCCGCATGCGGATAGACCGGATGTATATGCAGATCGCCAAACCGCGATGCTAGCTCGCGCTGCTGTAACGGCGTAATAGCCTGCCCACGCGCAAACAACACCTGATGTTTTAGCAGCGCATGATAGAGCTGTTCAAACTGCGAATCACTCAGCGGGCGGGTGAGGTCTATATTGCTAACGACTGCACCAATGGCAGGGCTTAAAGGCTGAATAGCGATACGTTCATTCATTTTTTCACTCCATGCCACGGGGTTAAGCGGCGCTGCAAGGCTCTCAGGCCCAATTCCAATGCAAAAGCAATCAACGCAATAACGCTAATGCCAGCGATAACGACATCCGTGGCTAAAAATTCACCGGCGGACTGAATCATAAATCCTAAACCGCGCGTCGCGGCAATCAGCTCTGCGGCCACCAGCGTAGACCAACCCACGCCGAGCCCGATACGCAAGCCGGTTAAAATCTCAGGTAGCGCATTGGGAAGCACTACATACCACAACACCTGCCAGCGGTTTGCCCCTAAAGCTTGAGCCGCTCGCACGCGAACCTGTTCGACGCTCCGCACACCTGCGGCAGCAGCCAGCGTGACCGGCGCAAAAATCGCGAGATAAATCAGCAATATCTTGGATGTTTCACCAATGCCAAACCAGATAACCATCAACGGAAGATAGGCTAACGGCGGCACCGGACGATAGATTTCAATAATGGGGTCTAAAATACCGCGCACGGTAGGATTGAGCCCCATCGCAATTCCCACCGGAACGCCAATAACCACGGCGGCAAGCAGCGCGACTAGAATGCGTCCCAGGCTAGCGGCTAAATGCTGCCCCAGCGTGGCATCCATAAAGCCCTGCGTGCTGATGCTTACCAGTTGCTTCAGCACCTGCTGGGGTGCAGGCAGAAACAGCGGGCTGGTAAGCTGCATCGCGGTTACGCCCCACCACACCACTAAGATGGCCAGCAACGTGAGTGCGCTGATGACCACGTTTGATGGGATAGTTCTTTTCTTCTGGTATACGGTCAGCTTATGCGCGTTATCAGCGGTATTACCCTTCAGCGTGGAATGAAGACTCATGACCAAACTCCTTGCGCATGCGGTGTTCGCTGCTCGAAGACGCGGCTAAGCACATATTCCCGGCGCGCAATAAACGCGGGATCGGATTTAATCGCTCGGCACGGCTCACCATCGGCATAGCGCTGGCCAAAATTCAGCGCCAAACGTTCAACAATGCGTCCCGGCCCCGGCGACAACAGGATCAGTTCAGAGGCCAAAAATACCGCCTCTTCAATGTCATGGGTAATCAGTAAGATCTGTTTACCCGTTTTACGCCACACGCCCAGCAGCAATTCTTGCATTTGCTCACGCGTGAACGCATCAAGCGCACCGAAAGGTTCATCCAATAACAGCAGTTGAGGATTTGCCGCCAGCGCACGGGCGATACCTACTCGCTGGCGCATTCCGCCCGATAGCTGCCAGATAAAGTGCCGTTCATAACCTTCCAGCCCAACCAAGCGCAGCATCCGTAGCGCAATAGCGTTTCGCTCATCGCGTGCCACACCTTGTAGCTGCAAACCAAATACCACGTTAGCTAAAACATTTCGCCACGGCAGTAGGCCTTCATTTTGAAATACCACGCCACGCTCAGCGCTTGGCCCTGTAACTTCGCGACCGGACAGCGTTATCGAACCCGAATCTGGCTGGCTAAATCCCGCCACCAGATTCAACAACGTGGTTTTTCCACACCCAGACGGCCCGAGCACCACCACCAGTTGTCCACTCGCGATTTGTAATGAGACGTCTTCCAGAACAGGTTTTCCATCATAGGAAGCACTGAGATGATTCACTGACAGCATGGGTAACTCCTTATGCCTGAGGCTCAGCCTGCACTTGCTTCACAAACTGGTTATTCACGAAGCTACGATAATCTGCTGCCACCTGAGGAATTTTGCCCTGCTGCTGTAAAAACACGGCGGTATCATGAATGGCTTTATCAACCGGCTGGCCCAGTTCATTAACCTGCTCGGCAACGGGCAGATAGCGGTTTCCCTTCACTAACCCCGGAACCTGATCTTGCGGTACGCCGCTCAGCTTGGAGAGCTTGTCGACGTTCTGTCCGTCTTGCAGCCACTGCTCTGGCGCAGCCAGATAGGCCTTCTGTGCCGCTAACGTCGTGCGCGCAAACGCCGTTACAACATCGGGATGCTGCTGCGCGAAATCTTTACGTACTACCCATACGTCCAGCGTCGGTGCGCCCCATTTGCCGACCTGTTCTGAGTCGGTTAACACGCTACCGGTTTTCGCCAATTCGTTAACGGCAGGTGCCCAAACATAAGCGCCATCAATATCACCGCGCTGCCATGCCGCCGCAATCGCCGGTGGCTGAAGGTTTAAAATGGTGAGCTGATCGGGTTTGATCCCCCAATGCTTAAGCGCTGCAAGCAGGCTGTAGTGCGTGGTTGAAACGAAAGGAACGGCAATACGCTTCCCGATAAGATCCTGCGGGGATTTAATCTCTTTTTTCACCACTAGCGCTTCTGAGTTCCCCAACTGCGAGGCCAACAGGAAAACTTCAATGGGTAGTCCTTGGCTCACCGCAGCGGCCAACGGGCTAGATCCGATATTGCCAATCTGCACGTCGCCGGAAGCTAAGGCTTTCACTACGCTTGAACCGCTATCAAACTTGCGCCAATCCACCTTCGCGCCTGAGGCTTTGGCAAAGGCGTTATCCGCCTGTGCCACTTTGGCCGGTTCCGCAGAAGTTTGATACGCCACGGTCACATCAAGTGCATAGGCACTCGTGGCGGCTAACGAGAGGGTGAGAAACGCAGCCACGCTACGTAAAGAAAAGGGTTTGTTCGCCATCATCTGCTCCGCTTATTTTCGGTGTCAGGAGCACAATGCCCCGCGTTGAACACAGTTTTAGCTGAGCAAGATTTAGTTAAGAAGGAATAAAAAAGTATTTTTTATTCCAAATAGAGATAATTGAAATTTGATGTCTGAGCGACTAGTGTCAATGCTATTGACGGTATACAACGAAGAAATAAGCACGTCTCCAGCGAACTGGAGACGTCAAAATCAGTGCCAAATAAGCAAGACGCAGGCTGCTGTTAGCAGTCCCATGGAGATATTGAACGTAAACCAGGCGCGACGGCTGTTCAGCAAGCGGCCAATCACAGTGCCAAAACCTAGCCAAATAATGCCGGAGACTAAATTGACTAAGAACATTGCGATGCTGATCGCAATAATAGAATGGTTATATTCAGAGCCAGACAGGCTGAAACTGGCGACGGCGCCTAATCCCATCAGCCATGCTTTGGGATTTAAAAATTGAAGCAACCAGCCTTGGTACCAGTTAACCGGCTTTTTGACTTTTACCGCGGTAGGGTCAAGCTTTTCATAGCTGGAGGTCGCTATTTTCCAAGCGATGTACAGCAGATATAAGCTACCCAATATTTTTAGGGCGGTATGCAACGTAGGGTAAATCAGCAGCAGGCTACCAACACCAAACGCCACTAAAAGCAGCAGCGACTGCATTCCAAGCATAATACCCAACATCAACGGCACCGAACGCATAAAGCCAAAGTTCGCCCCCGACGAGGTCAGCAGCATATTATTTGGCCCAGGCGTGATCGCCGCTACCCACAAAAACCCTAGCATTGAAAGAAATAGACCAAGTTCCATTTGTTGGGCACTCCCACCCCTTTATGTTTGTCGTGACCTTGAAGCTATCAGTGTGATATTGATCGCACAAGAACGATGACATGAAAATTAATCACCTTATGAATAATCAATTCTCTCCTATGCGCGGAATAAGTAATCCGCACCTGCAAACCATTTTGCCAAGGCTATTCCGCCGCAAGCCGTTGCTACAGCCACATTGGCAGCGCTTAGCCTTACCCGACGGCGACTTTATTGACTTAGCGTGGAGTGAGCCACCAGAGCAGGCGCAGCATAAGCCGCGAGTGGTGCTGTTCCATGGTTTAGAAGGGAGTTTCTACAGCCCCTATGCACATGGTTTGCTGCACGCATGGAAAGAAGCCGGATGGCTGGGCGTAGTGATGCATTTTCGCGGCTGTAGCGGCGAGCCAAATAAAATGAACCGCATCTACCATTCAGGTGAGACCGAAGATGCTCGCTTCTTCCTCAACTGGCTACGCGAAACTTACGGCGAGGCACCCACTGCCGCGGTGGGTATTTCACTCGGCGGCAATATGCTGGCTTACTATTTAGGCCAAGAAGGCGCCAATGCCACGCTCAATGCCGCCGTCATTGTGTCCGCCCCGCTGATGTTAGAGCCTTGCTCATATCGGCTAGAACAAGGCTTTTCGCGCGTTTATCAAAGTTATCTCTTAGGCCAGCTAAAGCAGAACGCCCAGCGTAAGCTCGAACGCTACCCAAACACCTTACCGTTGAACTTAAAAACGCTGAAAGGCTTAAAACGCATTCGCGATTTCGATGATGTAATTACCTCACGTATCCACGGATTTGATAACGCCACGGACTACTACCGTCGCTGTAGCGCCCTACCGCTGCTGCCAAAAATCACCGTGCCGCTGCTCATCATCCATTCTAAAGACGATCCGTTTATGACACCGGAAGTGATCCCACGGCAGGAAGATTTACCGCCTAATATTGAATATCAGCTCACCGAATTTGGTGGACACGTTGGCTTCATCGGTGGCAGTTTTAACAAACCTCAGATGTGGTTAGAACAACGCATCCCCTCTTGGTTAACCCCATTTTTGGAGAACACGCAGTGATTATCCCTTGGGAGAATTTAGCCGCAGATACGCTGGATAGTTTGATCGAATCCTTCGTTCTGCGCGAAGGCACCGACTATGGCGTGCATGAAAAGTCATTGACGCAAAAGGTTGAGGACGTACGCCGACAGCTAAAAAATGGTGAGGCCGTTTTGGTGTGGTCAGAGCTACATGAAACGGTGAATATCATGCCCAAAGGGCAGTTCCGAGATACACCGGAAGAGTATGAGTAACCTTTAAACACCCGTTTAATAAAACCAATATTAAGTAAAGGCATCCAAATATTTTGGCTGGTTTGATGTCAAAAACGGCGCTTAAACAATCAGGAGAAGCATGGATGTCTCTACTTTCACAACACGTCACCCAACGTAGTTCAGAATCTAAAATATCGCCCTCTGAGTTACCATTCAACACTCGCATATTGATTATTATCACCTGCCTCATACAGGGTGCATTACTCTACCTAAGCAACGACTTTAGCACTCAAGAGTGGAGGCTAAGCCATAAAACCACACTGCTGTATGTGCTGGTATTATCACTATCTCTACCTTTAGTGTTCGTCTTGTCGGTGAATACATTACGCAACAAAACGCTCTGGAAAGCACTGCTTGCCTACGCCGTGGTTTTTATCGCCATGACAACGTGGGTAAATTGGAACGATGTTGGTCTAAGAGATTATGGAACCGGCATTTTAGCGACATTTTATTTTTCTCTTGCCGCGATTATCTTTGTTACACTGCCATGGCTGCAGGTGCGAATAGAAAACCCAAACTCGCCAGTCAACTATCCTGATTTGCACGACGCTATTTGGCAAAATACCATCACCGTAGTATTAACCCTGCTTATTGCGGGTTTGATGTGGGGGATTTTGTCGCTGGGCGCAGGCCTCTTCAAATTGATTGGTATTGATTTCTTTTACAATCTTTTCTTTGAGCACCAAATATTCACCTACCTTGCCAATAGCTTAGTTCTCGCCATCGGCGTTCTAATCTGTCGAACCAACTCAAAGTTAATCATCACGGTACGCAAGCTACTCTCTCTGGTGGTGAAAGGCTTGCTTCCTCTACTGTCGTTTTTCGCGCTGATTTTTATCTTCAGTCTGCCGTTTACAGGAATAAACACCTTAGCCAAGCAGTGGTCGTCAGCCACTACGCTGCTGACCACCATGTCTCTGCTATTAGCTCTGTTGGTCAATGCGGTATACCTTAGCGCTGATAATGCTGAGCAAAAACCCTATCCCAAAATCATTCGCTATATCATCAACGGCTCCCTGCTTGCTTTGCCCATCTACGCGATATTGTCCACGTATTATTTAGGCCTACGGATCGTGCAATACGGCTGGACACCCGAGCGGCTATGGGCTGCTGTCGTCGTTGGTTTGTCGCTTTGTCTGAGCCTTGCCTATGCAACTGCCGTAGTACGCAAAAACACGATCTGGCTTCACTCGCTGGGCAATATCAACAAAAAGATGATGTGCCTGATCGCGGCTATTCTCATTCTGTGCAATTCGCCCATCATCGATCCGTATCGCATTAGCGTGAACGATCAAATGCAGCGTTATGCCACTGGCAAAATATTACCGGATAATCTGGATCTCATCATGCTGCGGTTTGACGCAGGCCGCCGAGGCAACGATGCACTTCAAGCACTACGCCATGATGCCAAATTTATCAGCGATCCCGCCCGGAAATTAAATCTGGAAAAAATACTGATACAGACCAATCGCTGGGGGGGTTATGACGATGATGACAATAAACAAAAAACCGCGATATTTACGGTGGAGCGCGCGCGTAAAAACATACTGCTAGCAACAGGCGTAACGCCGCCAGATTCCAGTTGGTGGGCATCGCTATCAGAAAATAACTATCAGGCAGAGCGCATGAGTGATTGCTATCTGCTAGCCAATAGCTGCGTTTTAACAACGTTGGATCTCAATGCCGATGGAAAGCCAGAACCTATCCTGTGCAGTTTCAGCGCTCCTCAAGCGCCATTCTGCCAAGTTTATGCCCTAAGTGAGGGGAAATGGGTCGTGATTAGCAGAATGGATTTTGACGAGTATTTAGCTCAAAACAAGTCTGATAGCGCTAAGCTCAAAAGCCTCATCTTGAATGGCCAATTAAAAACAAAGCCAAAAGAGTGGAGCGATATCCAGATTCAGGATAAAACCATAGAGATGAACTATTACGGTTTAAGATAAACCGTTAATCCCTAATTATTGGAGCCGTGTTACCTATGTCAGCCAAACACCCAATTATTGCAGTAACCGGCTCCAGTGGTGCCGGTACCACCACCACCAGCGTCGCCTTCCGCAAAATCTTTCAGCAATTTCATCTGAAAGCCGCTGAATTGGAAGGCGACAGTTTTCACCGTTACACGCGGCCAGAAATGGACGCGGCTATTCGCAAAGCTCGCGAACAAGGCCGACATATCAGCTATTTTGGCCCAGAGGCCAATGATTTTTCTTTTCTAGAACAAAGCTTTCTTGAATACGGCCAGCATGGCCGCGGGCGTTCCCGTAAATATCTGCATACCTACGATGAAGCCGTTCCCTACAATCAGGTTCCGGGTACGTTTACCCCGTGGGAAGCACTGCCAGAACCTACCGACGTGCTCTTTTACGAAGGGCTACACGGCGGCGTCGTCACCCAGCAGCATAACGTGGCGCAGCATGTCGATTTACTAGTGGGCGTGGTGCCGATCGTCAATCTGGAGTGGATCCAAAAATTAGTACGAGACACCGGCGAGCGCGGCCATTCACGTGAAGCCGTGATGGATTCGGTGGTGCGTTCAATGGAAGATTACATCACCTACATTACGCCGCAGTTCTCTCGCACCCACATTAACTTCCAGCGCGTGCCGACGGTTGATACTTCTAATCCTTTTGCCGCCAAAGCGATCCCTTCCTCCGATGAAAGTTTCGTCGTGATCCATTTTCAGGGCTTAGACAACATTGATTTCCCTTATCTATTAGCGATGCTGCAAGGGTCGTTTATTTCACACATCAACACGTTAGTGGTTCCCGGTGGAAAAATGGGGCTGGCGATGGAGTTGATCATGACGCCGCTGGTGCAGCGCCTGATCGAAGGGAAAAAAATCGAATAACCGCGCGGGTTATTCAGCCATTAATAGATACTGAATAAAGCCCAGATGTAGCTTCAAGCCGATACGCATAGCGTCCTCATCCAATTTAAATTTTGGATTGTGGACGCCATAAACCGCACCCAAATCTTCATTCCCGCTGCCGATAAACAGAAAACAGCCCGGTACTTTTTCCAGATAAAAAGAGAAGTCCTCGCCGCCAAACATCGGCGCAGGCATTTCAAGCACGCTTTCTTTTCCGAGTTGCTGTTCAATAACTTCGCGCGCAATCCGGCTCGCCTCAACGTCGTTATTGCCGATGGTATAGCCTCGCGTCCAGCGAATATCATAATCCGCGCCGTGCGCCTGCGTAATTCCGGCAACGGTTTGCTCAACCAGCTGCGGTACTTTCTCGCGCACGCTCGCCACATGGGTGCGTAAAGTGCCTGCCAAAGCAGCCGTTTGCGGGATCACGTTGTAGCCGCCCTCTGATTTAAACGTCGCTACGGTTAATACCGGTGTCTGCAAAGGATCGATTTTACGGGCGACAATATTTTGCAGCGCAGTCACCACCTCAGCGCCAATGACCACCGGATCGATACACAGCTGCGGCATAGAGCCATGGCCGCCTTTTCCTTTGATGGTGATATCAAAGTTGTCGCTGGATGCGCAAAACACCCCCGATTTCCAGCCCACGACGCCCGTTGGGAAGTTCGGCATGACGTGCAAACCAAAAATCATGTCCACGCCGTCTAAAACACCGAGTTTAATCAGCTCTTGTGCGCCACCGGGCGGAACTTCCTCGGCGTGCTGAAATATAAAGCGCACCTGCCCACGTAATTGGTGGTGACATTGAGCTAAAACACTGACCGCCCCCATCAACATGGCCGCATGTGAATCATGTCCGCATGCGTGCATCACACCAGAATGCGTTGAGGCAAAAGGCTCTACGCTCTCTTCCTGAATCGGCAATGCATCAATATCAGCACGTAGCGCATAGCGAGGGCCACTCAATGCCCCGACTAAATCAACCACCACGCTGTTATTCGTCGGGCGCGATATCGAAATGTTCTCTACATGAGACAGTTCTTCGGCAATATAGTCGGCTGTTTTCTGCTCTTGGAAGGAGAGTTCAGGGTTTGCATGAATGTGCCGACGCCAACGAATAACATCCGGCATAACAGATAACAACATAGCATCAAGTTCACGTTTCATCGTACATCTCCCCTGTTACGCAGTTTCACGAACTGGGCTATAGGTTTTTCCTGCCAGCGGCAGGATCACCAGCCCAGAGACAATCATGACCACAACCAGAAAAACAAAAGTTGAAAAATAACCTTGGCTCATCTTCACCAGATACCCCATGGCAATCGGCGCAACAAAACCGCCCAAGGTGCCACCGGTGTTAATAATCCCCATCGCGGCACCCATGACGTCAGTCGGTAAACGTTTCATCGGTAAAGTGAAAACGGTGACAAACGACGCCATGAGGAACACATAGCCGAAGAATAAAAACAGGCTGGCCGAAATAGCCGAAGATGTGGCGTAAACCAACCCAATACAGACCGCGCTCAGCAACGAACACGAACAAACCACTTTGTGCTCTTTACCCTGCATGTATTTGCCAACGAAATAGCCGGTGCACAAAGACGAAATCCACATCCCCAGACCGCCCGCCGCGGCCACTAAGCTGGATACGCCCAACGGCAGCCCACGGTTTTGCACCAAGAATTTAGGCAGCCATGCCATCAGGCCGTAGGACGGAATGTTCAAACAAAAAATGGCGATAAACAGCAAAATAACGATAGGGCTTTTCAGCAGCTGGCGATAAGGCCCGCTTTTCTGCTGGGTAGAAGATGTTGGCCATGCCTTCTGTGGATTTGGCACCAGCCACAAAATGCAGCCCGAGATGATAAAGGCCAAAATACCCAACGAAGCAAAAGACCCGCGCCAGCCAATATGTTCAAGACAATATACCGCCACCAACGGGCCTAACGTCATCGCCAGCCCCGCCGAGGACAGCAGAATAGACTGCGCAAAAGTGCGCTGTTCAACGGTGAAATTTGCCGTCACCGCTTTCGCACAGGAGGTCGGATAGCCCGCATGTCCCATTCCCGCCAGAAAACGAAACGTCAGCAATAAACCAAAAGTGAGCCCCAGCCAGCCGAAGCACATGGCAAACCCACCCAGCAGAAAGAGTGAGCTACACAAGACTTTTTTGAATCCAAAGCGATCGTTCAGCCAACCGGCGGGGATCTGAAAAATGGAATAGGCGAGAAAAAAAACGCCGGTGATATAGCCTAATTGCTCAGGCTGGAGGGAAAACTCCCGCTCGATAGGCAACAGAGCAAACCCCACCACGGTTTTGTCGATATAAACGATTGCGTAGCCGATAAACAATAAGAAAATCATCAATGAACGGCGCTGAAATTGCATAGCCAAACTCCTCGCTGAACGGCGTCAACCCTGACAGAGGCTCAAACGCATAGGGGTGCTTATGTGATGTGCATCACTTTCTTTTTATTAACTGCGCGCCAGATGGCATTGATGAAAATATCGTCTTTACCCACACCGTGTAAGATGTCATTTTTTTTGGGGTGATGCTTTTTATTGATAGGGGAAGCGCGGTGAAATATCTGCCAAAAATTCAGCAGCTAAAAACGTTTCAGGAAGTGATTCGTCGAGGAAGTATTCGCGCCGCCGCGCGCGCGTTAAACCAGTCACAGCCTGCAATAAGCAGAGCGATCAAAGAATTGGAACATACGCTGAATACGCAGCTTATCTTGCGTGGAGCTAAAGGAATGATGCTGACTGAAACAGGAAGCGCGTTTGCGGCACGCTCGCAGCTTATTTTGGAAGAATTACAGCGAGCGGCAGATGAAATTGAGCAGATAAGCCAATATTCTCAAGGTTCAGTGTCTGTAGGCTTTTCATCGCTGATTGCGCTAACCGTGTTTCCTCAGGCCGCTGATACCTTTAAGTCTCAGTTTCCACAGGCCAATATACACGCCAAAGAAGCGCAGCTCTCGACGCTTCTACCGGCCTTGCGTGAAGGGCGACTCGATTTTGCCATCGGCACGCTAACAGTCGAAACTACGCCAATAGATCTGGTACGTGAGCCGCTATTTGAATCGCCCTTTTGCATTATCGCTCACCGCGACAACCCATTTTCTCAGGCTAAATCGTTAGAAGAGCTGAAGCACGCAAAATGGCTGATACCTGAAACCGATATGGGCTACTACCAGCAGCTAGAATCAGCCATGGGGAATTTTTACCACCAGCTTAGTCAATCACCGATCCGAACGGACTCCGTGGTGTGCGGATTAAGCATGGTGCAACAGGCACAATACCTCACCATCGTGGCCCGGGCGATGCGGGAACCGCTGGGATTAGGCAATACGCTCTGTGCATTGCCTATCGACGATTTACCCACCGCCCAGTATTGCGTGTTCTATTCACAAAAATCGCCGCTGACCTTAACGGCGCGGCGATTCTTGGATTTATTACGTTGGGAATGCCAAAACTATGCTTGGGAGTAAAAACGTTACTCAACCACGATAGTTTCAAAGCTGTGAGTAATATTCACCGCTTGACCCAACATCAGCGCTACCGAGCAATACTTCTCGGCCGATAAGGCGACTGCGCGTTCAACGGCTTTATCAGTCAGTCCTTTGCCGGTAACCACGAAATGCAGATTGATGTGAGTAAACAAACGAGGGGCTTCTTCGCGGCGCTCAGAGGTTAATTTTACTTCACAGTCGCGCACGTCCAGTCGCCCTTTCTGTAAAATAGAAACCACGTCAAT
The DNA here is from genome assembly GCF_002355555.1 of Hafnia sp. CBA7124. Lineage (NCBI taxonomy): Bacteria > Pseudomonadati > Pseudomonadota > Gammaproteobacteria > Enterobacterales > Hafniaceae > Hafnia > Hafnia sp. CBA7124. Next base: position 4,177,655 of record NZ_AP017469.1, read on the forward strand.
CGCGCTGCATCCACCCGCAGACATCAGCACCATTTCCATTGGGCTTGGTGCTTTATCGCCAGCGTTTCCATCCATAAGAATTTGATGCCCTGAAGCGGATTCACCCAGAAAAGTCATCCCTTCAACCCATTTCACTCGTGCCTGCATGTTTATCACCCCTTTGGTTAAATTTTGGCATCAGACTACGCTTTCTATAAAAAACAGGCAATCAGAGGCCTCACTTCTTGATGCTGAAGCGAGACAACACAAGACACCTGCACAAAGCTGTGCTACAAACTATGCCGAAATGGATCTTTATGGATTGAAACGGGTATAGATCAATAACTCTAGGAAATAATTACCTTAGCCTATTACTCTATATCTCGATTATGAAGTGCTATACAAGTTAATAAGCAAAGCCCCGTGCCACGATAAGCACACTGTCAGGATCAGTATCCCGATATTAGGGCAGCGATAACAACAGAGGATAATAGCGAATGGTTCTCGGCAAACCGCAAACAGACCCGACTCTTGAATGGTTCTTGTCTCATTGCCATATCCACAAGTATCCGTCCAAAAGTACCCTGATCCACCAAGGTGAAAAGGCTGAAACCCTGTACTACATCGTTAAGGGCTCCGTTGCTGTATTGATTAAAGATGAAGAAGGCAAAGAAATGATCCTTTCTTATCTCAATCAGGGCGATTTCATTGGTGAACTAGGCTTATTTGAGGAAGGGCAAGAACGTAGCGCCTGGGTTCGTGCAAAAACCGCCTGTGAAGTGGCTGAAATTTCTTACAAGAAGTTCCGCCAGCTCATTCAGGTCAATCCAGATATTCTGATGCGCCTGTCTGCTCAGATGGCTAGCCGTTTACAGGTTACCTCTGAAAAAGTCGGCAACCTTGCATTCTTGGACGTAACCGGTCGTATCGCTCAGACCCTGCTGAATCTGGCCAAACAGCCAGATGCCATGACTCATCCAGATGGTATGCAGATCAAGATCACTCGTCAGGAAATTGGCCAGATCGTTGGCTGCTCCCGTGAAACCGTTGGTCGTATTCTGAAGATGCTGGAAGATCAAAATCTGATCTCCGCACACGGAAAAACCATCGTCGTTTACGGCACTCGCTGATAGATGACGCCCGTGTAGCCCTGCTGCACGGGTTTCTTTAGCTATGTGGCGGCGGTTCATCTACCACCCGGAAGTCAACTACGCACTGCGTCAAACGCTGGTGCTGTGTCTTCCTGTGCTATTCGGCCTGTTGATAGGTAATCTACAACTTGGGCTGATGTTCTCTTTAGTTCCCGCCTGCTGCAATATCGCCGGGCTCGATACTCCGCATAAACGCTTTATTAAACGATTAGTCGTTGGCGGCAGCTTATTTGCCTTCAGCAGTTTTCTGCTACAGCAATGCTTACTCTGGCAAATTCCCCTACCGCTGATCATGCTCGGTTTAGCCTTGTTGCTTGGCGTTAACGGTGAAATTAGCCCGCTACACGCACGGCTTATGCCTGCCGCGCTGGTTGCCTCTATTTTTACCCTGAGCATGGCGGGAAGCGTACCGATCTGGCATGGGCCACTGCTGTATATTGTCGGCACTATTTGGTATGGCGCTTTCACCTGGTTTTGGTTTCTGCTGTGGAAAGGGCAACCGATCCGCGAGAACCTCAGCCAGCTCTACGTTCAGCTTGGCGACTACATGGAAGCCAAATACAGCCTGCTAACTCAGCATATCGATCCTGAAACCGCGCTGCCTCCGTTGCTACAACGCCAGCAAAAAGTGATGGATCTTATTGCTCAGATCTATCAGCAAATGCACATGCTATCGTTGGTGCATAATCCTGAATACAAACGCCTGCTGCGCTATTTTCAGGTCGCATTAGACTTGCAAGAACACATCACCGTTAGCCTGTCTCAGCCTGATGAAGTGCAGAAGCTGGTCGAAAAAAGTCAGGCCGAGGCGATATTACGCCGCAATGCTCAGGTCATTACCGAGCGACTTAAAACGGTTGCCGACGATATTTTGTATCACCGTTATCCCCAACATTTCTCGATGGATAATGAGCTATCGGCGCTAGAAAAACTGTCTAATCAGCACCCAGATAACCCCGTTGGCAAATTCTGTTATTATCATTTTAGCCGTGTGGCTCGCCTGCTAGAGCGCCAACGCCCACTATATCAACGCAATCTGATGTCCACTCAGCAGCGGCTTCCCTTCTGGCCTGCGCTGCGCGCCTATCTTTCGTTGAAGTCGGTAGCACTGCGCAACGCCGCACGATTAGGTATTACGCTGGCTGCGGGCAGTAGCCTCGGCATGTTATTCCATCTGCCAAAGCCCTATTGGGTTTTGCTGACCATCATGTTGGTGATTCAGAATGGCTATAACGCGACGCGCGTTAGGATCCAGCACCGTGCGCTAGGCACCTTTGTTGGGTTAATTGTTGCCGCAGGACTACTGCAGCTCAACCTACCGTTGAACGTCACGCTTAGCTGCATGCTGGTAATTACCATCGCGGCTTATTTGGTGCTCAGGAAAAACTACGGTCTGGCCGTGATCGGTTTCACCATCACGGCGGTGTACACGCTTCAGCTGTTACAGCTTAACGGATTACATTTCTTGGTTCCGCGCCTCATCGATACGGTTCTCGGTTGTATTCTTGCCTTTGCCAGCACCATCTGGCTGTGGCCACAGTGGCAAAGCGGCTTGCTGCGCAAAAATGCACATCAGGCATTGGAGGCCTACCAAGACGAACTGCGCCTTTTACTGTCGCCTGAGCCAAAAACGTCCGCGCTGGCCTATGCGCGTATGAAAGTGAATCAGGCACACAATGCCGTCTTTACTTCGCTGAATCAGGCGATGCAGGAACCGGGATTTGACTCACGTTACTTAACGGATATGCGCCTGTGGATCACCCACAGTCAGTTTATCGTTGAGCATCTCAATGCCATGACGATCCTCGCACGCGACCACTACATGCTCACCGAGAATCTGGCACAGGATTATTTACAGCGTTGCGAAATTGCGTTGCAGCTTTGTCAGCAACGTTTGGAACATGATGGTCCAACGCTCAATGACAACGCCGCCGTATTTCAGTCTGACGATCAAGAAACTAACGGTATGCCCGTTACGCAAATTGAAGTGCATCTTCGACGCATCATTGCGCACTTACGCGCCATGCATACCATTTCGTCGATAGCATGGCGGCAACGGCCACATCACGGGATTTGGATGAGCCGTAAACTCAGGGATTAATTGCCACCCACGACTTTGGCAATCGCTTTTTCCAGCCGTGCCATGCCCTCATGGATATCGGCAAACTCGATAACCAACGAGGGCGCAAAGCGCAAAATATCCGGTCCCGCGTTCAGCAGCATAAGTCCTTCACTCGCGGCGGCATGCAAGATATCTCGCGCCTTACCGTGATAGGCAGGGCTCAGTTCAGCGCCCAGCAACAGCCCCATTCCACGCACCTGAGTGAAGATATTGTACTGGGTATTGATCTTCTCTAGGGCCTCCACAAACAGGCCGTGGCGCTCTTCAATTCCCGCCATCACCTCAGGTGTATTGATCACGTCTAAAGCCGCCTCTGCAACCGCACAGGCCAGGGGATTACCGCCATAGGTGGTTCCGTGAGTGCCCACCTGCATTGCGCTGGCAATTTCATGAGTTGTTAACATGGCGCTAATCGGAAAACCGCCCCCCAGCGCTTTGGCGGTGGTGAGAATATCCGGCGTCACGCCGTAGTGCATGTAGGTAAAGAGTTTACCGGTTCGGCCCATGCCGCTTTGTACTTCATCGAAAACTAACAGCGCCTGATGCCGATCGCAAAGTTCACGTACGCCTTGTAAGAAGCTTTGCGTCGCGGGCATCACGCCGCCCTCGCCCTGAACGGGCTCAAGCACCACTGCACAGGTATGATCGTCGATAACGGCGCGAACGGCGTCTAAATCATTAAATGGCACATGCACAATATCGGCGGGTTTCGGGCCAAAGCCGTCGGAATATTTTGGCTGACCACCGACGGAAACCGTAAATAAGGTACGGCCATGAAACGCATGGTGGAAGGCAATAATTTTGGATTTAAAAGGGCTAATTTTGCTAGAGGCATAGTAGCGAGCCAGTTTGAACGCCGCTTCGTTTGCCTCCGCGCCGGAGTTTGCAAAGAAGACACGCTCGGCAAAGGTGGCATCAATCAGCTTTTGTGCCAGACGTAGCGCAGGCTCATTGGTGAAAACATTACTTACATGCCACAGCTTTTCGCCTTGCTCATGCAGTGCAGCAACCAGCGCAGGATGGCAATGCCCTAAGGCCGTCACGGCAATCCCCCCCGCAAAATCCACATACTCTCGCCCTTGCTGATCCCACACTCGGCTCCCTTTACCGCGCACGGGAACGAAATCTGCCGGTGCATAGATAGGCAACATCACCTTTTCAAATGTGTCTCTTGCAACTGCCTGCTGCTTCGCCATTACTTTTCCACCTTATTCACATCGCCAACAACGATTTGCCAGCCATTAAATGAAAATATAATCATAAAATATGCATAACAAATCACTTTATGGCAACCGTAATTTGCGTTTGTTTTGCTAAAACCTCCCCACTCAATAACAGCGGTTAAAGTTGAGACTAAGATTCAGCGTGCTTATACTTTGAACTTGGAAGTTACGTTCCGCCTCTTCACTTAAGGACTGACCATGAGCGCTCCGCTTACCATTGCTAAGAATCAAAAAGTCACGCTGCAACTACTTCCGGCGCTGGCCAACCGCCACGGACTGATTACCGGCGCAACGGGTACGGGGAAAACCGTGACCCTACAAAAAATGGCAGAGCAGTTCTCTCGTATTGGTGTTCCCGTATTTTTGGCCGACGTAAAAGGCGACTTGTCCGGTATTGCCGCTGCCGGCACGCCTTCCGATAAATTACAGAAAAGATTAGATGCTTTGCAGGTGACCGACTGGTCGCCGCAGGCGTGTCCGATCATTCCGTGGGATATTTTTGCCGAAAAAGGTCACCCTATTCGTGCCACGGTGTCAGATTTAGGCCCGCTGTTGCTGTCTCGCCTGCTGGATTTAAACGACGTGCAATCCGGCGTGTTACAGCTGGTGTTTAAGATTGCCGATGACAGCAACCTGCTGCTGCTCGATATGAAAGACCTCCGCGCCGTGGTGCAGTTTGTGGGGGACAATGCCAAACAGTTCACCACCCAGTATGGCAATATTTCTACCGCGTCTATTGGCGCGATTCAGCGCGGATTACTAACGCTGGATCAGCAAGGCGGCGATCATTTCTTTGGCGAGCCGATGTTGGATATTAAAGATCTGATGCGCTGCGACGCCAATGGGCAAGGCATTATTAATCTGCTGGCCGCCGACAAACTGATCAATCAGCCGAAGCTCTACTCGGTATTCCTTCTGTGGCTACTGGCGGAGTTATTTGAACAGCTACCTGAGGTCGGTGACGTTGAGCAACCAAAGCTGGTGTTCTTCTTCGATGAGGCTCATCTGCTGTTTAACGACGCGCCTAGCGCCCTACTGGATAAAATAGAACAGGTCGTGCGCTTAATCCGTTCTAAAGGCGTCGGGATCTATTTCGTTACCCAGAACCCACTGGATATCCCTGACAACGTTCTCGGACAACTGGGCAATCGCGTTCAACATGCGCTACGTGCGTTTACCCCACGCGATCAAAAAGCCGTGAAAGCCGCAGCACAAACCCTGCGCGCAAATCCCGAATTCAGCACCGAGCAGGCCATTACCGAGCTGGGCGTAGGCGAAGCATTGGTTTCATTCCTTGATGAAAGCGGTCGCCCAACCATCGTTGAGCGCGCAATGGTTATCGCGCCTGAATCCCGTATGGGGCCGTTAACCGCCGATGAATTGAATCACGCCCTAAATCATTCACCGTTATATGGTCGCTATGACGAAGCCGTCGATCGTGAATCTGCCTATGAAAAAATCACCCAGCAGGGCTTCAGCACGGTTGAAAGCGGGGATGAAAAAGCCAGCGCTGACGACGTGAAAAAACCAGAGGCCAACGCGCAAGAAGGCGGCGGATTGATGGGCAGCTTGAATAAAATTCTGTTCGGCACCACCGGTCCTCGCGGTGGTAAGAAAGATGGCGTGGTACAAACCGCCGCAAAAAGCATGGCGCGTCAGGTAGGAAGTTCGCTCGGCCGCCAAATTTTGCGCGGCGTTTTAGGCTCGATTATGGGCGGGCGTAAATAACCACCGGCTTTCTTATGCTCTTACTTATGCCCCGCATGATTTATCATCGGGGCATCTGATGTCATTTCCGTACAAAGCGAACCTCTGATGCTGTTGCTGATCGATAATTACGACTCCTTTACCTACAACCTCTACCAATACTTTTGCGAACTCGACGCCGACGTTATCGTCCGCCGTAACGACGATCTCACGCTTGAGCAAATCGAAGCGCTGGCGCCTTCACATCTGGTGATATCACCTGGACCTTGCACACCAAACGATGCTGGGATTTCTTTAGCAGCCATCGAACACTTTGCGGGGAAAATACCGTTGTTAGGCGTGTGCTTAGGTCATCAGGCACTGGGGCAGGTTTTCGGTGCCAACGTGGTTCGCGCCCGTCAGGTCATGCATGGCAAAACCAGCGCAATTCGCCATACCAACGGCGGCGTATTCCATGGCTTAAACAATCCGCTAACGGTAACGCGCTACCATTCACTGATTCTGGAAAAAGAGACGCTGCCCGACTGCTTGGAAATTACCGCGTGGAGTGAACGCAACGGCGAACCCGACGAGATTATGGGCGTACGCCATCGCACCTTAGACGTTGAAGGCGTGCAGTTTCACCCTGAAAGCATTTTAAGCGAACAAGGCCACCAGCTATTGAAGAATTTTTTGCAGCGCTAGAAACAAAACTCCCGCCAACAGCGGCGGGAATCTCAGCTCATAACATCAAACCGAATATCAGAGATTATGGCAGTACTTTTGCCGATGTAATCACGATCGGCTTAGAAGGGACATTCTGGTATGGGCCGACGTTCTCAGTACGCACCTGAGCAATTTTGTCGACAATGTCCATCCCCTTCGTCACTTTACCAAATACCGCATAGCCAAAATCACGCTGGCCGTGATCTAAGAAAGCATTGTCGGCAACGTTAATGAAGAACTGGCTGGTTGCGCTGTCTTTTTCAGCAGTACGCGCCATAGCGATGGTGCCGCGCAGGTTACGCAAACCGTTATCCGCTTCGTTTTTGATTGGTGCATTCGTGGTTTTCTGCTGCATATCCGCAGTAAACCCACCGCCCTGCACCATAAAACCAGGGATCACACGATGAAAAATCGTGTTGTTGTAATACCCGCTGTTCACGTAGTCGAGGAAGTTCTTCACCGACACCGGCGCTTTTTGACTATCCAACTCAATTTCAATATTACCAGCGGTCGTCGACAGTAAAACATGGCTGTTGGCAGCCAATGCGGCCGGAGCCAATACCGTCAACGAAAATAGCGCGGTTAGGGTGACGAATACTCTCTTGAACATGACACATCCTTTCTCAGCGGGCTTTTTCAAAGCAGGTGAACAACAAATTAACTTATCGATTCTAATTAGGCGCTAGCCTATTAGCTACCCATTTACTCACATTTACTTAACGATGGGATAAGTCTGAAAAAATGCCGCCTCTTAGCGACGAAAAACACCTAGTTTTGCAATCAAGATCACACTTCATCCCCTACCTAATTATTCAAAAATGAATTTTTGCGAACTGACTCGCAAACCGATTGATGGAAGTTGCTAGTCTTAAACTTAAATGAGAGCGCTCTCATTTTATGATCAACGCAAAATACGCTATCTGATTTATCAGGTTTATGAGGCGGGTGATAAACCCAACGCTATTTATCTCGCTGCTCCTCGTGTTGTCCTGATGATCATCGAAATCCTCATTGCCAGATAAAACGGAGATACTCGCATGATCCCGATAAAAGTTGCCATCATCGGCGGAGGCAGTAGTTATACACCGGAGTTGGTTGAAGGCATTATCCAGCGAGCTAAGCAAATTCCGCTGTCTGAGCTGGCATTGGTTGACGTTGAAGCAGGTCGTCACAAGGTTGAGATCATTGCCGACCTCACACGCCGAATGCTGGCACGCAATGGCTTTGAGCAGGTCAAGGTCAGCATCCATTTCACCCCCGACGATGCTATTCGTGGAGCCAGCTTTGTATTAACTCAGCTGCGCGTAGGCCAGTTACCGGCACGTGCTGCCGACGAACGACTCGGCTTAAAGTTTGGATTAATTGGGCAAGAAACCGCCGGCGTCGGCGGTTTTGCTAAAGCGCTCCGTACGATCCCCGTGATGCTAAACATCGCCCGTAAAGTTGAACAGCTGGCTCCCGATGCCTGGATCATTAACTTCACCAATCCAGCAGGTATCGTTACCGAAGCGGTTTCTCGCTATACCAAGGCCAAAATCATTGGTCTGTGCAATGTTCCCGTCACCATGCACCATATGATTGCCAAAATGCTGCAACGGCCCTATCGAGACGTCCAGCTACGCTTCGCCGGTCTAAACCATATGGTTTGGGTGCATCAGGTCACCGCCGATGGGCAAGACCAGACGCAACGGGTGATCGACATGCTCTGCGATGGCGCGGCGCTCACCATGAATAACATCAAAGAAGAGCCGTGGCCGCCAGAGTTTCTGCGTGCGCTTGGTGCCATACCCTGCCCCTATCACCGCTATTTCTATCGAACCCGCACGATGCTGAAAGATGAAATCACTGAGGCTAGCACCGAAGGCACCCGCGCGGAACAGGTGATGGACGTTGAGAAAGCGCTCTTTGCGCTGTATGCCGACCCGAATTTAGACCACAAACCAGAACAGTTAAGCTTCCGTGGCGGCTCATTTTATTCAGAGGTTGCGCTGGAACTGATGTGTGCGATTCACAACAATCTCGGTACCCGTTTAGTGGTCAACACGCCAAACCGCGGCGCCATTCACGATCTGCCTGCTGATGCCGTGATTGAAACTGACTGTATCGTGGATGCCCAAGGCGCGCATCCTCTCGCATTCGGTTCGCTCCCCGTGTCCATGGTCGGTCTCACGCAACAGGTGAAATCGTTCGAACGTCTGACGATCGAAGCCGCCGTACACGGTGATAGAAAATCCGCGCTGCTAGCGCTGGTCACCAACCCATTAATTGGCGATGCCGGACTGGCTTCACCTTTATTGGATGAAGTCCTAGCCGTAAACAAAGCGTATCTGCCACAATTTAATTAACCGCAATCCCCTCGTTGCTTTGCCGCAAGGAGGGATTTGGATCCCATCATCATAAGGAATTTGACCATGACGACGCTTGAAGACGTTGCTGCATTTGCCGGTGTTTCTCGCGCCACCGTTTCACGCGTGGTGAATGGCGATAGCAACGTCAAAGAAAAAACGCGTCTCATGGTGGAAGCCGCTATCACCGAGTTAGGCTATAGCCCACACCCGGCCGCCCGGGCGCTGGCGTCTAACCAAAGCCAAACGATCGGTTTAGTCACAACCTCTTACCGCGGTGGTTTTTTTGGCGCACTGATGGATAACGTGCAAAGCGAAGCCGAAAGCCGCCGTAAACAGCTTCTAGTGACTCAGGGAAAAAATAGCGCTGACAATGAATGGCAGGCCATTCAGCGTTTATACAACCTACGCTGTGATGGGCTTATCCTGCACGTGAGAGCGCTGAGCGATGAGCAACTCTGCAAGCTGGCGCAAGAAGGCAAAGCCTTTATGATTTTGGATCGTTTGGTGCCGGGCCTTGAAGATCGCTGCGTCGCCTTCGATCATCACCGCGCCAGCCAAATGGCCACCAAACGGCTGATTGATTTAGGCCATACAAAAATAGCCTGTATCAGCGGCCCTTCCTCTCGTCATTCCAGCCAGCTACGCCGCCAAGGTTTTCTCGATACGATGGACGCCGCCGGACTGCTGCCCGTAGCCTGTTTAGAAGGCGATTATGATATGCAAAGCGGTTATCAGATGGCGGACAAACTTTTGCAAAGCCGACGACCTACCGCGATCTACTGCTGTAATGAAGAGATGGCGATTGGCGCACTGCTGGCGATCACCGAGCATCGCTTAACGATCCCAAATGATATCTCACTGATTTGCTATGACAGCGGAGAACGGGCAGCTTTTGTGCGTCCGGCATTAACCAGTATTCATTTCCCCATCACCGATATGGCTCGCCATGCCACCGAGCGTCTTATCGATCCCGCATGCATACCGGAAGTTTTTCTGCCTACCCTCATCGATCGTGGTTCGGTCATTGCCGCAAAAAGGTAATCTGTGACGATCTGAGAGCAATAATTTCTACTCAGATCGCTTTTGTAAGAAACTCATTCATATCGTTACAGCAAAAAATCGACATATATCACAAAAATCGCCTACAACTATGCTAGGATTCGCCGCCTTGTGGGATCGATTATTCTTAGTTTGATCCTTCGTAAATACTTTCCTATTTCTCAATACTACTGACACGGGCCTTGCTATGACCAACAGCAACCGCATTCGCCTAACATGGATCAGTTTCTTCTCCTATGCACTTACCGGTGCATTGGTGATCGTCACCGGGATGGTGATGGGCAATATCGCAGAATACTTTAATCTGCCGATTTCCAGCATGAGTAACACCTTTACGTTTCTTAATGCCGGTATTTTGGTCTCTATTTTCCTTAACGCATGGTTAATGGAAATTATCCCTCTTAAACGCCAGTTGATTTTCGGCTTCGTGCTGATGATCTTAGCCGTTGCGGGCCTGATGGTCGGCCACAGCTTGGTGATGTTCTCCCTGTGCATGTTTGTACTGGGCGTGGTGAGCGGGATTACTATGTCTATCGGTACCTTCCTCATTACCCATATCTATGAAGGTCGCCAGCGTGGCTCACGCCTGCTGTTCACCGACTCCTTCTTCAGTATGGCGGGGATGGTATTCCCCATCGTTGCCGCTACGCTGCTGGCGAATCACGTGACGTGGTACTGGGTTTACGCCTGCATCGGCGTGCTGTATCTGGCCATTTTCGTCCTGACGCTGATGTCTGACTTCCCTATTTTGGGTCAGAAAAAAGACGATCAGAGCGAGCCAGTGGTAAAAGAGAAATGGGGTATCGGCGTTCTCTTCCTGTCGATTGCCGCACTGTGCTACATCCTCGGCCAGTTAGGCTTCATCCAGTGGGTACCAGAATACGCCAGCAAACATTTCAACATGAGCATCGAAGAAGCTGGCGCATTAGTCAGTAACTTCTGGACTGCTTATATGGTTGGGATGTGGATCTTCAGCTTCATTCTGCGTTTCTTCGATCTGCAACGCATCGTGACCGTTCTGGCCGCGCTCTCTACCGTGATGATGTACCTGTTCGTCACCACCGAGCAGGTTGGCATGCTGAGCCTGTACATTCTGGGTCTGGGCTTTGTCAGCAGCGCAATTTACACCACGCTGATCACGCTGGGCTCGCTGCAAACCAAAGTGTCTTCACCAAAACTGGTGAACTTCATTCTGACCTGCGGCACCATCGGTACGATGTTGACCTTCATTGTGACTGGCCCAATCGTGGCGAAAAGCGGTGCTCACGCAGCGCTGGCAACCGCCAATGGCTTGTACCTTGTGGTCTTCGTGATGTGTTTACTGTTGGGCTTCGTGACGCGTCACCGCCTGCACGGCCACAGCACTAAATAAATCGGGTTCTTCCTGATAAAAAAACCGGCCTATAACAGGGCCGGTTTTTTATTGTCGCAATAACGCGATTAACGTTTAAAGTCGACGGTTTCAGACGCCCCTAAATGCAGCGTGGTTTTCGCTGGCTGGGTGCAGGCAATCACTGCGCCGCGACGAACGGAATAGCGCACAGGAACCTGACGACGCACGGCATCAAAACCACTGTCTGCCGGTAATACAATCAGATTCGCACTGTTCCCCGCCGCAATACCATAATCCGTTAGATTCAACGTTTTCGCACTGTGGTGAGTAATCAAGTTCACCCCATCGTCAATTTGACCATAGCCCATCAGCTGACAGACATGTAGCCCCATATGCAGCACCTGCAGCATATTTGCCGTACCCAGCGGATACCATGGATCAAACACGTCATCATGGCCGAAGCAGACGTTAATGCCAGATTCCAGCATCTCTTTCACGCGGGTAATACCACGGCGCTTTGGATAGGTATCGAAGCGCCCTTGCAGATGGATATTCACCAGTGGGTTCGCCACAAAGTTAATCCCAGACATCTTCAGCAAGCGGAATAAACGCGAAGTGTAGGCGCCGTTATAGGAGTGCATCGCCGTTGTATGACTCGCGGTTACACGTGCGCCCATGCCTTCTCGATGTGCCAGCGCGGCAACCGTTTCAACAAAGCGCGATTGTTCGTCATCAATCTCATCGCAGTGAACGTCGATCAGACGGTCATATTTTTGCGCCAACGCAAACGTCTTATGCAGAGACTCCACGCCGTATTCGCGAGTGAATTCAAAGTGTGGGATAGCACCAACCACATCAGCGCCCAGACGCATCGCCTCTTCCAACAACGCTTCACCGTTGGGATACGACATAATCCCTTCTTGTGGGAAAGCAACGATTTGCAGATCAACCCACGGAGCCACTTCCTGCTTCACTTCTAACATCGCTTTCAGCGCCGTTAGCGTGGCGTCAGAAACATCCACGTGAGTACGCACATGCTGAATACCGTTGGCAATTTGCCATTTTAGGGTTTGCCATGCGCGCTGTTTCACATCTTCATGGGTCAATAACGCTTTGCGCTCGGCCCAGCGCTCAATACCTTCAAACAGGGTTCCAGACTGGTTCCAGCTTGGCTGCCCCGCCGTTTGGGTGGTATCCAGATGGATATGTGGCTCTACAAAAGGCGGTAACACTAAGCCCTGCTCAGCATCCAAACATTTAGTTGAAGCAGGCATCACGCCAGATTGCGCTTCAATTGAGGTTATTTTTCCGTCTTGGAGACCGATCTGCCACAGCCCTTCTTTCCCCGCCAAGCGAGCGTTAATCACCGCCTGTAATGTGTTATTCGGCACCGTTAGCCTCCGCATTTGTTATTGTTGATACTGCCGTCATTGCAGTTTTACGATTTAGAATTGGATTAAGCACCAGATAGCTCAGCGCCCCGCCCAGCACCGCATTCACGGGCACCACGCCCGGCAGCCAATGACCGGCGGCAATCCCCAGCGCGACGGCCAGAATAGCCACCCAGTTTACGTTCATCATACGCGCGGTAGCAAAGTGCTCATAGCGGCGACGGTTCATCAGGTAGTCAGCGATGATAACGCCGCCCACCGGAGGGATAGCCGCAGACAAGAACGTCAGCCAGCCAACAAAATTGTTATACAGCCACAGCGCGCAAATAGTGCCGATGATGCCGTTAATGATCGACAGCGTTTTACTCGACATACCGGTAATGTTGGCAAAACCCAATCCCGAGGCATAGAGCGCATTGTCGTTGGTGGTCCAGATATTCAGCCCCAGCACTACAATGGCAGGTAGCAACAGACCTTGAGCAATCATGACATCAGAGATATCCGCCATGCCCAATGCCGCCGCACCGGCCGCGCCGAAAATAAACATCAAAGAGTTGCCGAGGAAAAACGCCACCATTGAAACCAGCACCGCCATTTTGGCATTGCGCCCGAAGCGTACAAAGTCGGCGGTGAGCGTTCCTGCGCTGACAAAAGAGCCCACCACCAGCGCCAAAGCCACGTTAAAATCTAACGGCTCAGCCGGAACCACAGATCTCAGCGCGTCTAATCCGCCCATGCCATGCACCGCGAGCCAGACTGAGTAGCCCCCTAAGCAAGCAATAGCAGGAACCGCAATCACCGAAAGCACCGTTAACGCTGAAATACCAAAGAACACCGTCACCGTCATCAGCAAGCCAGAGATCGCGATCAGCCAATTGATATCCAGCCCGGTGGCTTTTCCTACCGGAATGGCAAACATCGCCACGCCGACGCCAAACCACCCTACCTGCGTTCCGCCCAGCAGCAGTGATGGCAGCCAAGAGCCTTTAACACCAAAAGAGAATCGCGCAAGAAGATGTGTGGTGAGGCCCGTTTTAGCGCCGATGTAACCGAGAATAGAAGTGTAAATACCGAGAAGAAGATTACCGAGGAGTACTGCGAGGAAGAAATCATGATAACTAAGACCGGTTCCGAGAGCGCCTCCGGTCCACATACTGGCGGAAAAGAAGGTTAATCCCAGCATGACGAACGTCAATGCTAATACCCCTTTCCGCGCCGACTGCGGTACAGGCCCCTGACTATAGTTGTTATCTTGCGACACGACATTCCTCCTTTCGCTGTTTTCAGGCCAAAAAATCCGCCGCATTCTATTCCTCTGCCGACAAAAAGCAATCGTTTTCGTATGGGTAATAAGAATTTTATATATTTCCCATGATTGAGCAGCTCCGCTTTCAAGATTGCTTAAAAATAAAACAAAATAGCATTTCACTTTTTATAGCTCATCCATTATCAAACTGACACGTTTCAGCTAAAGTTGCGAAAAATCCACAACTTAACAAAATATCAATGAAATCAGACAACTACCACCTTAGAGGTATATAGGGGTCAAATTGATTTACATCAATAAGTACAAACTTCGGAGGATTATGGTAGGCGTAGGATTCTTTTCATATGCAGCAAATTTTGAGGCAAAAATGAGCAAAATTAGACTCGCCATTATCGGTAACGGGATGGTCGGCCATCGCTTCATCGAAGAACTATTAGAAAAGGCTGAACCGAATCAATTTGAGATTACCGTTTTCTGTGAAGAGCCTCGTGTCGCCTACGACCGAGTTCATCTCTCTTCCTACTTCTCACATCACACCGCTGAAGAACTGTCGCTCGTTCGCGAAGGCTTCTACCAAAAGCACAACGTCACCGTGCTAGTCGGTGAACGTGCGATTACGATCAATCGCAGCGAGAAAATTATCTATTCCAACTCTGGCCGTACTATTCAGTACGACAAGCTGATTATGGCAACAGGATCATACCCGTGGATCCCGCCAATTAAAGGCAGCGAAGGCCAGGATTGCTTTGTTTATCGTACTATCGAAGATCTTAACGCCATTGAAGCCTGTGCACGTCGTAGCAAACGTGGTGCCGTGGTAGGCGGCGGCCTTCTCGGCTTAGAAGCCGCTGGTGCGCTGAAAAACCTAGGCGTTGAAACTCACGTTATCGAATTTGCTCCTGTATTAATGGCTGAGCAGCTCGACCCGATGGGCGGCCAGCAACTGCGTGAAAAAATTGAGCGTATGGGCGTGCGCGTTCATACCAGCAAAAATACCCAAGAAATTATCCACTCCGGTAGTGAAGCGCGTAAAACCATGCGCTTTGCCGACGGCACCGAGCTTGAAATCGACTTCATTGTTTTCTCAACCGGTATCCGTCCGCAAGATAAGCTGGCGCACCAATGTGGATTAGCCACCGCTCGTCGCGGCGGGATCGTGATTAACGATCAGTGCCAAACCTCCGATCCTGACGTCTACGCTATCGGCGAATGCGCATCATGGAACGACCGTACTTTCGGCTTGGTTGCTCCTGGTTACAAGATGGCTCAGGTCACCGTTGACCACCTACTTGGCAACGAAAACGGCTTCCACGGCGCAGATATGAGCGCCAAGTTGAAACTGCTGGGCGTAGACGTCGGCGGTATCGGTGATGCACACGGCCGCACCGAAGGCGCTCGCAGCTACGTTTATCTCGATGAAAGCCAAGAAATCTACAAACGCATTATCGTCAGCGCTGACAACAAACGTCTGCTCGGCGCGGTGTTGGTAGGCGATACCAGCGATTATGGCAATCTGCTCCAGCTCACGCTCAACGATATTGAACTGCCAGAACACCCAGATAGCCTGATTCTGCCTGCGCACGCGGGCAAAGGTAAACCGGCTATCGGCGTGGAATCATTGCCAGAAACGGCGCAGATCTGCTCCTGCTTTGACGTCAGCAAAGGCGACATTATCAAAGCGGTCAACGCGGGCTGTCATACCGTTGCAGCGATTAAATCGGCAACGAAAGCAGGCACCGGCTGCGGTGGTTGTATTCCACTCGTGACTCAGGTGCTCAACGCCGAATTGGCTAAGCAAGGTATTGAAGTCAATAACCACCTATGCGAACACTTTGCCTATTCACGCCAAGAGCTGTATCACCTCATCCGCGTAGAAGAGATTAAATCCTTCAACGAGCTGCTGGAAAAATACGGCAAAGGCTACGGCTGCGAAGTGTGTAAACCAACGGTCGGTTCTCTGCTGGCTTCATGCTGGAACGACTACATTCTGCAACCGGAACTCACTCCGCTGCAGGACACCAATGACAACTTCCTTGCCAACATTCAGAAAGACGGCACTTACTCGGTGATCCCTCGCTCTGCTGGCGGTGAAATCACCCCAGAAGGCCTGCTGGCCATCGGTCAGATCGCACGCGAATACAATCTGTATACCAA
Organism: Hafnia sp. CBA7124; assembly: GCF_002355555.1. Classification (NCBI taxonomy): domain Bacteria; kingdom Pseudomonadati; phylum Pseudomonadota; class Gammaproteobacteria; order Enterobacterales; family Hafniaceae; genus Hafnia; species Hafnia sp. CBA7124. Next base: position 4,194,094 of record NZ_AP017469.1, read on the forward strand.
AATCACCGGTTCACAGCGTATCGGTATGTTTGGCGCACAAAAAGACGATTTGCCTGCTATCTGGAGCAAACTGATTGAAGCGGGCTTTGAAACCGGTCACGCCTATGCCAAAGCACTGCGCATGGCAAAAACCTGCGTCGGCAGCACCTGGTGTCGTTACGGCGTAGGCGACAGCGTTGGCTTCGGCGTGGAATTGGAAAACCGCTACAAAGGCATTCGTACACCACACAAAATGAAATTCGGTGTCTCCGGCTGTACTCGTGAATGCTCAGAAGCACAGGGCAAAGACGTCGGTATTATCGCCACCGAAAACGGTTGGAACCTCTACGTATGTGGTAACGGCGGGATGAAACCGCGCCATGGTGATTTGTTGGCTGCCGATCTCGATCGCGAAACGCTGATCAAATACCTCGATCGCTTCATGATGTTCTACATCCGTACCGGCGATAAATTACAGCGCACGTCTGTTTGGTTAGAAAGCTTGGAAGGCGGTATCGACTACCTGCGTTCCGTCATCATCAACGATAAACTCGGGATGAATGCGTTGCTAGAGCAAGAAATTGCCCGCCTGCGCGAAAAAGTGATCTGCGAGTGGACTGAAACCGTAAACACCCCTGAGGCGCAGGTACGCTTCGCTCACTTCATCAACAGCGATCAACGTGACCCTAACGTTCAGATCGTGTCTGAACGTGCTCAGCATCGTCCTGCACGCCCAGATGAGCGTATTCCTGTCACCCTGATCGCAACCGAGGAGGCTAACGCATGAGCCAGTGGATTAATGTTTGCCCGTTAAACGATATTCTGCCCGGCACCGGCGTGTGTGCCTTGGTGGGCATTCATCAGGTGGCGGTGTTCCGTCCTTACCAAGATGAGCAGGTTTTTGCCATCTCCAATATCGATCCTTTTGCCGGTTCAAGCGTGCTATCTCGTGGCCTGATTGCTGAACATCAGGGCGAACTGTGGGTTGCTAGCCCGCTGAAAAAACAGCACTTCCGCTTGGTCGATGGGCTTTGTCTCGAAGATGAAGCCCATTCCGTGCCGCATTTTGCAACCCGTTTGGTAGATGGGTTTGTGCAGGTACGTTCGGCGGATTAATCATCGCAAAATCCCCCTCCTAACCTCCCCCTTCTCAGGGGGAGGGACAGACGGTGCCATACCGAAACATAAATAGTTATCCTCTCTTACACAGATGAGGACAGGTAAACGGTGCGCAACGCTTTCCTCTGCAAGGGGAACAATGAGGGGGACATTCAAGAATTCGTTTTTTAACCTTAAATCATGGAAGCCAGTATGTTTACCGACACCATCAATAAATGCGCAGCCAATGCGGCACGCATTGTTCGCCTGAACAAAGATAACCCGTTTGGATTTTGGATTAGCTCTGCGATGGCGGGGGCTTATGTTGGCCTCGGCATCATCCTGATCTTCACGCTCGGCAATATGGTTGAACCCGCACTGCGTCCTTTGCTTATGGGCGCAACGTTTGGTATCGCCTTAACGCTGGTGATCATTGCCGGTTCTGAGCTGTTTACCGGTCACACCATGTTCCTCACGCTGGGTGTTAAAGCAGGCACCATTAGCGGAGGTCAGTGGTTAGCCATTCTGCCGCAAACGTGGTTGGGCAATCTGATCGGTTCAATCTTCGTCGCCGTTTTATATTATTACGGTGGCGGAAATTTACTGCCAGTGGATAGCAGCTTAGTGCACACCGCCGCACTGGCGAAAACCACGGCGCCTGCTGCCGTGCTGTTTTTCAAAGGCGCGCTGTGTAACTGGCTGGTCTGTTTAGCGATTTGGATGGCGCTGCGCACTGAAGGTGCAGGCAAATTCTTGGCCATTTGGTGGTGCTTGCTCGCATTTATTGCCTCCGGTTACGAGCACTCGGTTGCCAACATGACCCTTTTTGCCCTATCTTGGCTCGGCAACCACAGCGAATCCTTTACCCTGAGCGGTATCGGTCATAATCTGCTGTGGGTAACTCTGGGTAATACCTTATCCGGTGCGGTCTTTATGGGCCTTGGCTACTGGTATGCAACGCCGCGCGCACAGCGTCCGGTAACGGAAGCCACTGCACAAAAAAATCAGACTGCTTAATGATTTTATGGCGCATCGCTCAGGCGGTGCGCTATTTTTTGCCGAAGCAAATTTCCGTAGTGAGGATTGTTGGATGGACTATTTACCGATTTTTTGTCAACTGCAGCAAAAAGCCTGCCTGCTGGTCGGCGGTGGCGAAGTCGCTGAACGCAAGGCACGACTGCTGATGGATGCAGGGGCAGATATCACGGTTAACGCCAAAGAGTTCACCCCACAATTTGACCTATGGGCACAAGATGGCAAGCTAAAACAGGCACATGGCGAATTTTCTCCCGCTTTGCTCGAAGGCGTTTGGCTGGTCATTGCTGCAACCGATGATGAGAGTGTTAACGATCTCGTCTACCAGCAAGCCAGCGAACGTCAGATCTTCTGCAACGTGGTTGATGCGCCTAAACGCGCCAGTTTTATCATGCCCTCTATTATCGACCGCTCCCCGCTGATGGTCGCGGTTTCTTCCGGCGGTAAATCGCCGGTGCTTGCTCGATTGCTACGTGAAAAGCTTGAAGCTATTTTGCCTCAGCATTTGGGTCAGTTGGCACGCCTTGCCGGTGACCTACGCCAGCAGGTGAAAGATAAATTCTCAACGATTACGCTACGTAGGCGTTTTTGGGAACGCCTGTTCGCCCACGATCGTCTCGCTCAGTCTTTAGCAAACCAAGACGCAGAGATGGTGGATAAGCATCTCACCGATCTATTTGAACAGCCATTGGAGCAGCGTGGCGAAGTGGTTCTGGTTGGCGCGGGGCCAGGAGATGCAGGACTACTGACACTGAAAGGCTTGCAGCAGATCCAACAGGCTGACGTGGTGGTTTATGACCGTCTGGTCTCTGACGACATCATGAATTTAGTCCGCCGTGACGCTGAACGTATTTTCGTGGGCAAACGCGCAGGCTTCCACTGTGTACCTCAGGATGAAATCAACCAAATCCTGCTGCGCAACGCCCGCAATGGCAAACGCGTGGTGCGATTAAAAGGCGGCGATCCCTTTATTTTTGGGCGCGGAGGCGAAGAGCTGGAAGTGCTAGCAGATGACAGCATTGCCTTCTCCGTTGTCCCTGGGATTACGGCGGCGTCCGGCTGCTCAGCCTACAGCGGCATTCCACTCACCCACCGCGATTACGCTCAAAGCGTACGCTTGGTCACGGGTCATGCCAAAAAAGATACCTCGCTCGATTGGGCAAATTTAGCGGCTGAAAAACAAACCTTAGTGTTTTATATGGGGTTGAACCAAGCCGCTGAAATCCAGACACAGTTAATCAAGCACGGAATGAGTGAGTCCATGCCTATCGCCTTGGTGGAAAACGGTACGTCGGTGCAGCAAAAAGTAGTCACCGGAGAACTTGCTGCCTTAGGCGAACTGGCACAACAGGTCGAAAGCCCGAGCTTGATTATCGTTGGCGCCGTCGTTTCCCTGCGCGACAAACTGAATTGGTTCAGTGGGATAGCTAAACAATAAAAGGCGTAAAGATTAGCGTCTTCTAGAGCACCAGCAAAAGCCAAACACAAGAAAGGCCTTGAGATGACTCATTTCAAGGCCTTTCTTGATACTTTAAACCAATACACTACAAAGCCGTATTAATTACTCTGCGGTAAAAATCTCTCTTAACGATGATCATAAATAGTTGTAGATGTATTATTTTTGTATGTCGTATTATATTTATACGGATAATAATCACCATTTTAATAACAGTTTAATTTTTCTTAAATAAGCTTTCATTACTTATAGGGTAATTAAATAGCCAATTAACTTGTCAGTATATTTTTTATAATTTATAGTGCAGCCGTTCTATTTTACAACCTAGTTTATATTTATTATTTTCATCCAAATGGAATATATTTAAAAGCTATCAATACGCATTTAAGATAAGGAATATCTAATGAACAAACTGATTAAAATTGCCATTGTCGCCGCAGTTCTTTCAACACTGACCGCATGCAGCGGACACATTGATAACAAAGCAAAAAACTGTAGCTATGACTATTGGTTCACCCCTGCCCTTTCTATTTCTAAAATGATCGGCGGCTGTGGCCCAGTGGAAAAACAACCATAGAATTATTCGGTTGAATGAACAAATCAGAAATTAACCTATTTATGCTTGCCAGTTTATTACTGATGAGCATAAATAATATTAAGCTACGCCGCCTATCGTTATAGTTTATTTCCTTTCTTATTTAGCCCGAACAAACAAGAATAACTTTCTTAATATTATAAATTCACACTTCAATAAATAGAAAACTCATGGGATTATTGGAAATAAAAAACCCGCTATCGATAAGCGGGTTTATGTACTATAGCTTAGCTGTCACACCTTACGGCTGAGCGACAAAACCAATAGCATCGTAGACTTTTTTCACCGTTTCTTGTGCACGCGCGCGCGCTTTCTGAGCTCCATCACGCATGACCTGCTGCAAGAAAGCCTCATCATTACGGAAACGGTTATAACGCTCCTGTAGCTCTGTCAGCATTCCAGAAACTGCGTCGGCAACGGCACCTTTTAAATGGCCGTACATCTTGCCTTCAAACTCTTGTTCCAATTCTGGGATAGTTTTACCCGTGACGCCAGACAGGATATCAAGCAGGTTAGAAACACCGGCTTTGTTCACGACGTCATAACGCACTACTGCTGGCTCATCAGAATCGGTTACCGCACGTTTGATCTTCTTAATAACAGACTTAGGATCTTCCAGTAAACCGATGACGTTATTACGGTTATCATCCGATTTGGACATCTTTTTGGTCGGTTCTAACAGAGACATCACGCGTGCACCGGATTTAGGAATAAACGGCTCTGGCACTTTAAAGATATCACCATAAAGTGCGTTGAAGCGTGCTGCTACATCACGACTCAGTTCCAGATGCTGCTTCTGATCTTCACCCACCGGTACCTGAGTCGTTTGGTACAGCAAGATATCCGCCGCCATCAGTACAGGATAATCGAACAATCCCGCATTGATATTTTCAGCATAGCGCGCCGATTTATCTTTGAACTGGGTCATGCGGCTCAGTTCACCAAAGTAGGTGTAGCAGTTAAGCACCCAACCGAGCTGAGTATGTTCAGGAACATGAGACTGAACAAAGATGGTGCTTTTCTCTGGATCGATACCGCAGGCCAGATACAGTGCCAGCGTATCCAAGGTCGCTTTACGCAGCTGCTGAGCATCTTGACGCACGGTAATCGCGTGCTGATCGACGATGCAATAAATGCAGTCGTATTCATCCTGCATCTGCACCCACTGGCGCAGAGCACCCATGTAGTTACCAATGGTCAGTTCACCAGATGGCTGTGCGCCACTGAAAACGATGGGCTTACTCATGTCACAGTTCCTATACGTCTTAGCTTAAAGGGGGCAGCCCGATCAGGGGCAACAAGTCAGAAAATTGGTTTAGCACACAGCTTGGCTCACTTCGTTCGATGGGCTCACCGTAGTTATAGCCATAGGTCATCCCTACCGATGGACACCCAGCAGCATGCGCAGCCTGAATGTCGTTACGAGAATCACCGACAAACAGCAATTCACTCGCCAGTACACCAGCTTTAGCCAGTACCAGATATAACGGGGCGGGATGGGGTTTTTTCTTCACCACGTCATCACCACCCACGATATGAGTGAAATAACCATCGATGCAGAGGGAGATCAGCAATGGTCGAACAAACGGCGTAGGCTTATTGGTAATCAGCGCAAGTAAATAGCCATGACGAGATAACGAAGCGAGCGTTTGTGCCACTTCAGGGTAAAGCTGACTGCCGGTTTCAACCGTGCTGGCATAATAAAAATCAAATGCAGCTCGGGTTTGCTGACACAGTGCATCGGTCGGCTCTTGATCCGCCCAAACTAAGGCGCGATTCACCAGCATATCTGCGCCGTTTCCGATCCAGTTCTTTACACGCTCCAATCCTGGAATAGGCAGCCCTAATTCCTTCATGGCTTTGTCCATCGCAGCCGCTAGGCCCGAAGCACTATCCACCAGCGTGCCATCCAAATCGAAAGCAATCGCCTGAATGCCTTCAAAACGTTTGGTTATGAACTGGGTAGAGCCGGAGCTACTCATTACACGCCTTGGCGATTTCGCCACGCATCTGAGTGATAATCTGTTCGTAGTCAGGATGGCCAAAGATCGCGGAGCCAGCAACAAACATATCTGCACCAGCGGCAGCAATGGCACCAATATTATCGACCTTCACGCCGCCATCGACTTCTAAACGAATATCGCGGCCGCTGGCATCGATAAGCTTACGTACCTGACGCAGTTTATCCAACGTCGCAGGGATAAACGACTGACCGCCGAAGCCGGGGTTTACCGACATCAGCAGGATCACATCCACTTTATCCATTACGTATTCAAGATAGCTCAGCGATGTCGCAGGGTTAAATACCAAACCAGCTTTGCAGCCCAAGGATTTAATCAGCTGTAATGAACGATCAACGTGCTCAGAGGCTTCAGGATGGAAAGAGATAATGCTAGCGCCTGCCTCAGCAAAGTCAGGAATGATGCGGTCGACGGGCTTCACCATCAAGTGCACATCAATAGGCGCAGTAATACCGTAGTCACGCAGTGACTTACACACCATCGGGCCGATGGTTAAATTCGGGACATAATGATTATCCATTACGTCAAAATGAACAACGTCAGCGCCTGACGCCAAAACTTTGGCAGTATCTTCCCCTAAACGGGCAAAGTCTGCAGACAAAATCGACGGGGCAATTAAATACTGTTTCATCCGTTTCTCCATGTGCTCGGTTCAGACACTGTGCAAATTTCAGGAATACAGCGCCAGCAATTCGTCTACTTTATTACGTCCACCGACTTTGCTGCTAATCGTTCGACGCGCGCTTACAACAAACAGATCGGCCTGTGCATACCAGAGACGTGTCAGCTCGGTATCATGATTGGAGATCAGCACCGGGATCTTATGCTGCAACGATAAATTTGATGCCACTTCAGCGAGCTTTAATTGATCTGTCATGCTGAAACTGTTGGTGTGATAAGCCGTAAAGTTCGCGGTTGCAGACAGTGGCGCATAAGGCGGATCGCAATACACCACCGTTCCATCCACCGCTTGGCTCATCGACTGCGTGTAGTGTTCGCAGACAAAAGTCGCTTTCTGCGCTTTCTGCGCAAACCAATACAATTCAGCTTCAGGGAAATAGGGTTTCTTGTAGCGACCAAACGGTACATTGAATTCACCACGAGAGTTATAGCGGCATAATCCGTTATAACAATGACGGTTCAAGTACAGGAACAATACCGCTCTACGGTATGGGTCTTGGCTATGATTAAACTCAGACCGCAGGGCATAAAACATCTCAGATTGATTAAACTCTCCGCTAAACATCACCTTAGCGTCACGTACGAAGTTATCAGGCTGAGTTTTAACGATGTTGTACAGACTGATCAGGTCAGCGTTAATATCCGCTAACAGGTATTCTTCATAATCCGTATTCAAAAATACGGAACCGGCCCCAACAAAGGGCTCGATCAACCGCTTTCCGGCAGGCAAATATCGACGAATTTCGTCTACCAGTGGATACTTTCCACCAGCCCATTTTAAAAAAGCGCGGTTTTTCTTCATGCCGTCAGTAAGCTACTTTTACAATTCAAATCGGCGGATCAAACACTGTTCTAGACAGCACATCAGCGCGCATTTATACCGTTCTTATTCGCAGCTGCGATGGCCAAAATGGCCTCGCAGCTGTAATAACTGAGGTATACCACTGTTTATTTTTTAACGTCTTTTTGTACCTGGCTCATCGGACGTACCCAAGGGTTCTTCGCCTGAACATCAGCAGGCAGCGTAGACACCGCCCGTTTTGCTTCAGCTGAACTTGAGTAACTTCCGCTCACCAGTACATACCAAGGCTTGCCGTTACGGGTGGTTTCATAAACCCAATAATGAGCCAAATTCTGTTTTTTCGCATAGGCGTTCAGAGAGTCTGAACGCGATGCGCTGCTCAGCTGTAACGTATAGTGATTAGAAGGCGCACCTTTCAATGACGCATTCGCACCGCTAACAGCAGAACTCACCGCGTGCGTCGCCGGTTTAGTTGCCGTCGTTACTGGCGTCTTGGTGTTCGTTGGTTTCGCAACGTTTGCCGTATGAGCAGGCGTTTTGCTAACCGTTGTTTTACCAGAATGCGGCTTGGCTGCATTACTGTTCGCCGTAGATGCTGGCTTGGTCTGGATCGGGCGAATATTTTGCGCGGTTCCGCCGTTGGTAACAGGCTTAGAAACAGCAGCACCCGAGCCCAACGTAGCCGGAGCCGTTGGCAATGTTGAAGCATTAGCTCCACCATCAACACCTTGTACCGCAGAGTCAACCTGACCTTGCTGTTGAGTCAGTGCATCCGACATATTGTTGCCCGCGAGATCGATACGCTGTTGCCCTTGCTCACCTTGAACAGGTGCGGCCTGAGTTGGCGTATTGGAAATCGGCGGAACTGAAACATCTTGCGGCTGCGCAGCGGGCGCGTTACCAGCGTCAGCGGAATGGTCAATCATACCTGAGTTGTTAACACCGCTACCATCGTGGGCATCAGTGGTATTACTCGCAGTATTATTGGATAAGGTAGAAGATCCCGACAGGCTGATATCTTTGGTTGCGCCATTGTTAGCCTGCTGACCTGCCTCACCTTTCGAGGGTGATTTCAACGCTGAACCAATGCCGATGATCAACACCAACAGCACTAAAATACCGATCCCCATCATCATATGCTGACGAGATACCGCTAATTTTGGCGCTGAAGGACGAGCCTTGCGTGTGCGAGTCGGACGACGATCGCTTGCGTCAGGCTTTAGATCTTCATCAGGTTTGAACTCTTCTTCTTCCATATCCACCCTCCAGTCAGAGGCAAAACCGGTGGGGCGTTTTGATTCTCACCGGTCAATTCAATATTCAATGATTCAACAACATCATCAACCGCGGCAATCCGCAATCGCAGCCAAGACAATCTCATGGGCTACGCCTGAACGTACTTCTGACTGACCAATCGCTGTTGGCAGCACCAGACGCAGTTCACCCGCCAGCACCTTCTTATCACGCATCATGTGTGGTAAATAAGATTCTGGAGTCATACTTTTTGGCCCGGTAACCGGCAGCCCCGCACGCGCTATTAGCGTTCTTACGCGAGCGACATCCGCTTCACTGAATTGGCCCAGACGACGCGCAGTTTCAGCGGCCATCATCATACCCGCCGCAACAGCTTCACCGTGTAACCAATTACCGTAGCCCATTTCTGCTTCAATCGCATGACCATATGTATGGCCAAGATTCAGCAATGCACGAACACCCTGCTCTTTCTCATCCGCAGCAACAACTTCGGCTTTTAGCTCACAGCAGCGACGAATGCAGTACGCCATTGCTTTATTATCAAGTGCCAACAGCTCATCCAGATGCTCTTCTAGCCATACGAAGAATTCACCATCAAGAATGATGCCGTACTTGATAACCTCAGCTAAGCCTGAAGCAAGTTCGCGCGCTGGCAGCGTTTTCAAACAGTCGATATCCACCACGACAGACGCGGGCTGGTAAAAGGCCCCGATCATGTTCTTACCCAGTGGATGGTTAACGGCTGTTTTTCCGCCAACGGAAGAGTCTACCTGAGACAACAATGTTGTTGGCACCTGAATAAAACGCACTCCGCGCTGATAGCACGCAGCCGCAAAACCGGTTAGATCGCCAATAACACCGCCGCCCAAAGCGATAAGCGTGGTATCACGCCCGTGGGGCTTTTGCAGCAATGCAGTAAATACTTGCTCCATCACAGACAACGTTTTGTATTGCTCGCCGTCCGGCAAGATCACCTGATCTACCCGAACACCGGTCTGCTCAAGCGCATGTTTGACACGTTCAAGATATATCGGCGCCAATGTTTCGTTGGTCACTAACATAGCCTGATCGCCTGCCTTTAAAGGCAGAAATGAAGCAGGCTCCTCAAACAAACCAGAGGCTATCGTTATCGGGTAGCTACGCTCCCCAAGAGTGACGGTAATCCTTTCCATGGTGTGCTCAGAACCTTTTTCAGATTAAGAATTCAGTATATAGCCAAATTAGCTGGGGCAGTTGACAGCCAGCAAGTGAACGAACCCCGACCAACCTACACCAGTAAGTTATTCCGGCGAACGCACACAGCTAACGTCGCGGCAACCCAAGTAACAAGGGTATAATTAGTTGCTTTCCAGCATATGAATAATCTGGTTAGCAACAACTTTAGCACTTTGATCATCCGTACGGATGGTCACATCAGCAATTTCTTCGTACAGCGGATTGCGTTCTTTTGCCAAGTCTTCCAGCACTTCACGCGGTGTATCTACCTGCAACAACGGACGTTTTTTATCACGCTGCGTACGAGCCAATTGCTTCTCGATAGTGGTTTCAAGATAAACAACCACGCCGCGAGCTGACAAGCGGTTACGGGTCTCGCGAGATTTCACGGAACCACCACCAGTTGCCAGAACAATGCCTTGTTTTTCAGTCAGTTCATTGATGACTTTTTCTTCACGATCGCGGAATCCTTCTTCACCTTCCACGTCGAATACCCAGCTAACATCAGCGCCGGTGCGTCGCTCAATTTCTTGATCGGAATCGAAGAACTCCATATTCAGTTGCTGAGCTAACTGACGACCAATAGTACTTTTGCCGGCACCCATAGGCCCAACCAGAAAGATATTGCGTTTCTCTGCCATGTTTTTCGGTACTACTAAGACAATTCGTTAATGATAACCCGCCCCGCCAATCAAATTAGCGACGGGACCTAAACTGAAACCTCATGAGCGATAGTGTGAGATCAGACGAAAAATTATCTCAACACTCTAGGTAGTTTGGCAACCGAATAAATCACAGCGCACGCCAAAGGTTACTTCACGGCGATAACGCTTTGGCCGGGGTACGGAAAAGCTCGGTGCTTAATTCGCTACCCTTGTAAGCTAAATCAAGCGCAGCGTCAAACGCGGAAACCATTCATGTGATAAAAATTTTTACCTTTTGAGCAAAAAAAGTATTGAATGCTTATTTCCTGAGTAATGCAGTGGGCATTTCCGTTTTTACTAATCTTGGCGTGATAAAAATCACCAGTTCGCGCCGTTTTGCCTCTTCCGTTGAGTCGCGAAACAGTGCACCAAGCAAGGGAACATCGCCCAATTTCGGCACCTGTGTTTTTCCATGCACAGCTTGCCGTTGAAAAATCCCGCCTAGGATAACAGTTTCACCATCATTCAGGGTGACCTGTGTTTTGATCTCCTGCTTATCGATGGCCAAAGCCTCACCGTCACCCTGCTTAATACTCCTGCCTGGCATATTTTGCGTAATCTGCAACATCAGCGTGATTTTGCCATTACGCATCACCCGAGGCGTGACCTCCATTCCCAGCACCGCCTCTTTAAACTCTATCGAGGTCGATCCACTGGCACCGCTAGAAACCTCATAAGGAATTTCAGTTCCCTGCTTAATACTTGCCGTTTGTAGATTGGTCGCCATCAGATGAGGACTGGCAATAATTTCCACGTTATCTTCTTGTTCCAGAGCCGAAAGCTCCAGCTCTAATAAGCGACCACCGATACGCGCAACTTGAAAACCTGCATTAAATGCACGCCCTTCCACCGGCAATCCCATGTTGAATTGGTTCAGCCGAAAGCCGCTTGAGTCAGACGCTGCGCCATCATCAGACTCCGAGGTCCCCCAACGTATCCCTAGCTCATTCAGGCTTTCACGATTGATTGTCACAATATGGGCAGTTAACTGCACCTGTGAGACGGGTTGATCGAGTTCCTCAATCCAAGCCTGAGCCGCTCGGGTGTTTTCAGGAAAATCCCGCACCAAAATCGTATTAGTCCGTGGGTCGGCACTAATACTGCCTTGCGCGCTTAACAACCCACTTTTTTGCTGCGTCAGGCTTTTGACCACGGCGTCCACATCCGCCTGCTGCAATGCAATGGAGACGGACGTTTTCTCCTGATCTTTCTCTTGCTGCTGTTTTTTATGCGCCAACTCTTGCTGTCTATCGACGGCCTCGGCTGTCTGCACAAAGAGAATATTGCCTGTTTGTTCAATTGATAACTGATTCATACGTGCTATTGCTTGTAATGCCCGCGGCCAAGGCACATCAACCAATTTCACTGAGGTATTCCCTTTAACCTCTTCGCTCACGATTAAATTAAGGTGACGATTATCCGCTAGCGCCTGCAGCACATTAACCAAAGGCGCGTCAAAGAAGGCTAGGGTTATCCGCGCACTATCACGCGACGGCGCGGCGAGTGCCGAAAACGAGCTAAGCCAGAGCAAACAACCATACCAAAATTCCTTTTTGACCTTTTTCATTCCATGGACTCCCTTTCAGCGTTTATCTTCGGACAACTAAACGGATAAACAGCAGGCTTTTCGAACACTGAAAATTCATTGTTTTTTGATATATCTTCCGCATCACTACGCGGCGAGAACAACGGCACAGCAACCATTGCGTCTCCGTTCGTTAACGCCACCCACACTCGCCAACAACGGCCATCACCAATCACGCCCAAAACCTGCCCCGTATCTGGCTCAACGGATATTGATGGCGGTATCAAAGGATGAAAAGGATCTCTATCCGCCTGAGAGGTGCTGATCGACATCACACCGAGGCATACAAGCACAGGAACTTGCCAGCCATGACAAAAGAGCGCTGCCTTCATATTCCATCCCCCGCGAGCGCGAGCTGTCCTGAGATCGTTTCCGATTCCGACTCAAGTTCTAGCTGTGTGATTAGCCGAGCACAGCCAGCCAGTTCATTCAGTAATTGCACAAGCTGAGGAAAACTTAGCGAGCCTTTCACGCCCCAACCTGTGCCTTTTTCACCGCCAGCACGCGGATCTTTCTGCCAAGTCATCTGCTGAGCAAAACGTTCACTAACGGGTAAATCAGCACACTGCGCCACTAACGGTATTATCGATATGGTGTTAATAGAAAGCTGCAACAGCAAGGCCTGCTGGTTTAAAGCATGAGTACTTAATCGCTCCCACGCGGCTTGTGCATCTTGTTGACGCTGCCAAGAAGGTGATTCAGCCCGATGAGACAATGCGGCCACGCCAAGTCCACCTAACGCGCCGCAAAATAGAAAGATGGCGCAGATAACTGCATAAAAATGGTGTGGGCTTAACTCGCATAACCAGCCAATCATGCGATCGGCAACGCTATTCATGCTGGCCACCTTCAAGCAAAAATTTTTGCAGCCCTGATTCAGCCACGCTCATTTTCATAAGTTGTAACTCGGGTAAAGCGGCGCTTTGATTGAGGTGTTGTGTGAAAGCAGAAATGACGACCGGCGTTGATGTCATCCCCTCAACTTCTAAGTGATGTGAGCGCCATGAAAAACGGGTCAACCACACCTGCGCAGGAATATGACGTTGTAGCGCTAAAATAAAGGTCAGGATCTGCAGATTGGTTTTACGGTTGCGCTCATATTGTTGATTCTGGCGCAGCTGATTTTTAGCCTGTAGTGTCCACGCGGCGAGTTGCCCCTGTTGATGCTTTAGTTGCTGGCTTTGGCGTTGCGACACGGCAGTTGCAGCCTCCCAGCATTGAACTCGACGATGCACTTGATAAGCGGAATAACTGGCTATCAATATCAGTAGAACCACCACGGCAACCAAACACAGCATACAAAGCCGTAGTCGCTGAGCACGCAAAGTCGAAAACCAAGGACAAAGGTTTATCTGCTCCATGAGGTTCTCTCCTCACACAGCGCCAGCCCGACGGCCAAAGCAAACAACTCCGGCTGCGAAGGTAAAGGTGGTTGTAGATAGGTCAGAGCACGAAATGGCGACCAGCCTGAGGCGTTGTCAGCGGCACAGGTTAGTGTCTCAGTGCCGCCAATCCCTTGGAGTGCGGCGTTCGAAACGGCTCGCTCGATGAGTTCAGGCATCGATTCATGGTTCTGACGCGCGATAAACCCAAACGCCAGCGGCTGAGAGAAAGGTGCTGCCCACGTCAGCACATGCTCTCCAACATGCAGTAATAATGCGGTTGGCGACTGCCCGCTAAGGGCTGCCGCTCGCCGTAATGCACAAGGGGTGATATCCGCAACGCTCGGCGTCAGACCGGCAGCAATCAATGGTGTTTGCCAATCGCGCATATCTTGCTGGCGCACAGCGGTCATTAGCCAGGCTTTCGGTTGAGAAGGCAAGCGAGTGTAGTCACAAACAAACTCCGAGCGAGGCAGCATAAGGCTGCGCTCTGCGGCTAAATCGAGAATGTTGCGCTGTAAATTAACCGGCAAATTCATCTCTGGCGTCGAAATGCTTTGCTGCATAATAATTTCCGGCGATAGGCCGATACGTACCGAGGTTTTGCCTGGAAGCTGGCGACGTAAGTCAGAAAGTCGATTATTCAGCCATTCCGATTGGCATAATCGTCCACTTTCGACCACATTTATGTGTGATGAAAACTGCCACCAACGCCTGAGCTGCCAGCCTTTACGCTGATAACTGACTGCCACGGCACAAAATGTCCGAGGCTGAATATCTATCCCTAACTGCCAAGTCCGTGCGAACATATGCAGCGATCTCCGTATCGTCAATGAAAGAAAAGAACGTATCCTCCGTGCTAGGTTGCCTTTATACTACTGCGCGTTTGTTTATAAACTGCCCAATTGACAAGTGATGGGAAATTCTAGGTGAAGTTCGTAAAGTATCTAATCATTCTTGCAGTCTGTTGCATTCTGCTGGGAGCGGCCGCAGTATTTGGTCTGTACAAATACGTTGAGCCACAGCTGCCCGATGTCGCGACGCTTAAAGACGTCCGTCTGCAAACACCGATGCAAGTCTATAGCGCCGATGGGTATCTCATCGCGCAATACGGTGAAAAACGCCGTGTACCTCTGCCGCTGAAACAAGTTCCGCCGCAGATGGTAAATGCCTTTATCGCGACTGAGGACAGTCGCTTCTTCGAACATCATGGTGTTGACCCGGTGGGGATTTTCCGCGCCGCTTCCGTGGCGTTATTCACCGGTCATGCCTCGCAAGGTGCGAGTACCATCACCCAACAGTTGGCGAGAAACTTCTTCCTGAGTCCAGAACGTACGCTGATGCGTAAGATCAAAGAGGCCTTCCTCGCGATCCGCATTGAGCAACTGCTGACTAAAGATGAAATTCTCGACCTGTATCTCAATAAAATTTATCTGGGTTATCGTGCCTACGGCGTTGGCGCCGCTGCACAGGTCTATTTTGGCAAAACCGTCGATCAGTTGACGCTGAGCGAAATTGCCATGATTGCCGGTCTGCCAAAAGCACCGTCAACGTTTAACCCGCTGTATTCTCACGATCGCGCTCTCGCCCGCCGTAACGTGGTGCTGAGCCGTATGCTGGATGAGAAATACATCACCCGCGCTGAATATGACCAAGCACGTAGCGAGCCGTTAGAAGCGCGCTACCACGGGCCAGAAATCGACTTCTCTGCACCTTACCTATCTGAAATGGTGCGTCAGGAGATGCTGAAACAGTACGGTGAAAATGCCTATACCGATGGCTATAAGGTTTACACCACCGTCACCAAGCGCCTGCAGTTAGCCGCTCAAAGCGCATTGCGTAACAACGTTATCGCCTATGACATGCGCCACGGCTACCGTGGGCCGTCTAATGTGCTGTGGAAAGTAGGTCAGCCAACATGGTCGCGTGAGCAAATCATGAACTCGCTAAAAACATTGCCAACCTATGGGCCATTGCTGCCTGCGGTTGTCACTGAATCCAGCGCAGATGAAGCCACTGTCATGCTAGCCAACGGCGATAATGTCACGCTGCCAATGGCGACAGTTCGCTGGGCACGTCCGTTCAAAACCGATCGCGTCCAAGGCCCTACGCCGCGTCGCGTCAACGATGTTATTCAGCCGGGCCAGCAAATTTGGGTTCGTCAGGATGAAGAGCAGAAATGGTGGTTGGCTCAGGTTCCAGATGTGAACTCGGCGCTGGTTTCCCTTAACCCGCAAGACGGTGCTGTCAAAGCACTGGTGGGTGGTTTTGACTTCAACCAAAGTAAATTTAACCGCGTCACTCAGGCTCTGCGCCAAGCAGGCTCTAACATCAAACCGTTCTTATATACCGCTGCGATGGACAAAGGCTTAACGCTGGCATCGATTCTGAACGACTTGCCGATTTCTCGCTGGGATGCGGGAGCTGGCACCGATTGGCGTCCTAAGAACTCGCCGCCAACGTATGCAGGCCCAATTCGCCTGCGTCAGGGCTTAGGTGAATCGAAGAACGTGGTGATGGTGCGTGCGATGCGTGCGATGGGAGTTGATTACGCAGCGGAATATCTGCAGCGCTTCGGCTTCCCTGCGCAAAATATCGTGCACACCGAATCCTTAGCGTTAGGTTCTGCGTCGTTTACTCCAATGCAGTTGGTTCGCGGCTATGCGGTATTTGCTAACGGCGGTTACTTAGTTGACCCTTACTTCATCACCAAAATTATCGACGGTGAAGATAAAGTGGTCTTCGAAGCTAAACCGAAGGTTGTTTGCGAAAGCTGTAATCTGCCAGTGATCTATGGGCAAACGCCAAAATCCGTTGCGCTTACCGATGATAGCGTCGAAAACGTCGCCGTATCTCAGGATAGCAACGCTAACGCAGCGGTGCCGATGCCTCAGCTTGAGCAAGTTACACCAGCTCAGATGAATCAGGATTCGGATCAACAATATGCGCCGCATGTGATCAACACGCCGCTGGCGTTCCTGATGCATGACGCGCTCAACAGTAACATCTGGGGTGAACCCGGTGGCGGCTGGATGGGTACCGGCTGGCGTGCAGGGCGTGATTTGAAACGTCATGATATCGGCGGTAAAACCGGCACGACCAACAGTTCAAAAGATGCATGGTTCTCTGGCTATGGTCCAGATATCGTGACCAGCGTTTGGATTGGTTTTGACGATCATCGCCGCGATTTAGGCCGCACCACCGCTTCTGGCGCGATTAAAGATCAAATCTCCGGCGGCGAAGGCGGTGCGAAAAGCGCTCAGCCAGCGTGGGATGACTTTATGAAAGCCGCCTTAGAAGGCGTTCCTGAGCAGAAAATGGCACCACCACCGGGTATTGTTAGCGTAACTATCGACAAATACACCGGCAAACTCTCAGGCGGAGGCGCTGGCAGCAAGTCTGAATACTTCATTGATGGCACTCAGCCAACGGAGTACTCGGTACATGAAGCGGGTACCACGGTGACCGACAGCGGTGGCGAAAGCCACGAACTGTTCTAGTGCAGAACCACTGATACGTTAAAGGGGCCAATTGGCCCCTTTTTTATATTCAGCGTTTGCATTAATCAGCTAACGTTAACGGCTCGTGCAGCCAAAAGCTCTCGCACTAAGAACAATGCACTTACGCTGCGAGCTTCGCGGAAATCAGGATCGTCAAGCAGCTCCATCATGCGCGCTATCGGCCAGCGTACAACCGGCATCTGTTCGGGCTCATCCCCTTCCAAACGCTCAGGGAAGAGGTCTTCCGCTAAAACAATATTCATCCGGCTGGAAAAATAGGAGGGTGCCATCGTCAGTTTATGCAAAAAAGTAAACTGCTCGGCACCAAAACCCGCCTCTTCCATTAACTCTCGGTTTGCCGCCTGAAAAATGTCTTCTCCAGGATCAATCAGTCCTTTAGGAAAACCAAGCTCATAGCTCTCAATCCCGACAGCATATTCACGGATCAGCAGCAGATCGTCGCCGAGAATCGGCACAATCATCACTGCTTCGCGTTCTGAGGGACGCATACGCTCATACACACGGCGCACACCATTGCTAAACTCTAAGTCCACCGACTCCACATTAAACAGGCGTGAGCGTGCAATGGTTTCCACGCTGAGAATTTTTGGCTTTTGTGGGAGTTTTTCCATGATGGCCCCGAATTAATGGTTTCCCGTCGATTATCGTAATACTGAAATATCCAAATCATGGGAATGGCGACTGACAGGCGACATATTTTGATTCGATATTTTCGTTTATAGATGCAGATCACAGTATTTAGTTACTCTGCATTGTGCGCAGAAGGTGTGAGATTCGCAACAATTGTTGAGTATATTTTGCGGTCTTGTTTCCAGCCAGCCTGAGCCAAAAAATTCCACTCAATATGCCGCTATTACTTGCCACACATGAGAAAAATCGGATAATGCCGATATAATCAGCAGACTCCGGCTGCTAACCTTTTTACTTGAATATGCGACAATCTTTGCAAAACTATAAATAAAATCATTTCATAACATATATTTATATTCGCTTTATAATTCATCCGTATAATGTCCTTTTGGACAAGGTGGAAAGGTGATGATTACCAAACGGGGTCGGCATGAGCGCACCAGTTATCGCATCAATCCTACTGATCCTTTGCCTGCTGATTGCCGGATGTGCCTATTGGTCTAAGATGAAAAAATCTGCCTTATTAACAACATCTTTCCCATTTCTTAAAACTAAACTGCGCAAACTGCAAAAAGATGAACTTCAGGCCATTGAGCAATATCTCAATAAGCTAGAGTCTCCTTCAGGTTCTTCTCATGCACCCATGCCCGTAGCTCAACATCGCCTGATGCCTCAGGGGGATCGCGTTTACCCGCTTGTCCACGCGATAACCCGCTACGAACTCACTACCGACGATCCCAATAAAAGACGCTATTACCTTGATAATATTGAGGTTCACCTGCCTGTTTTTTGGGAACAATATATCGCCGACGATAACCAGCTTGAGGTGATCAAAACTCATAGCATTCCTTTGGTTATCTCCATCAACGGTCACTCGTTGGTTGACGCTGCACAAGAGGATTTACTTCCTCCTCCCGATAGCACCAGCAGCGCTTCAATTCGTCAGACCGAAAGTGAAAAAGTCGAGCTGCAAGGCGTTCGCAAAGAAACCCAGTTGGAGTATCAGCTCAGCCAGCAAGGCGGCATCCGCGAATCTATCGTGATCGTGGTGGCATTACTGATGTTGTATGCCAGCCTAATGAGTCCTAATGCTTTAATGCCGTGGCTGCTGACCGTCGCTACGGGGCTGATTGCATGGGGTATTTGGCGCTTGTACAGTCGCCCTTCTGAACGCGACCTGAAAGAAATCCACTGCATCCGCGGGATCCCCAAGCGCTGGGGGTTATTTGGCGAGTCTAACGTTGGGCAAATCAACAACGTCTCGTTAGGCACCTTAGATCTCATCTACCCAGCACATTGGCAGAACTATATTCAAAAAGATCTCGGGCATAAAACCGATATCGAGATGTATCTCAGTCGACACGTGGTGCGTCAGGGCCGCTTCCTCTCGCTGCACGATGAGGTAAAAAACTTTCCCCTGCAGCGCTGGGGACGCAATATCGTGCTGCTAGGCGGAGCGCTTCTTACGCTCACGTTGCTGCTCACAACTCAGCCTCTCAGCATCCCGTTCAAACTCAGCTCGGCATGGCTACATGGAACACACAGTGTTGATGTGAATAGCGTGAAATCGCTGGCTGCGCTGCCGCTGCACGTTGGGGATACTTTAAACATTCAAGGTACCGGCATGTGCCGTGTTCCTGCTTCTTATCAAGACGGCGTACGTTATCCCTTTATGCCTTTCGATTGCTCGGCGATTTATTGGAGCAATGCGACCCCGATGTCTGCACCCGCGTCTGATATCGTTGATAACGCAGCGGCATTGCTTGCAACGGTGAACCGCCAGTTGAACGCGAACAATGAAGACCAGAAAGTTAACCCTGGACTGGCTAGCGCCATTCAAAAATCCGGCATGATCTTGCTGGATGACTTTGCCGACATTGTTCTGCGTACCGAAGATCTCTGTGCGCAGCAGTCAGAATGCACAAGGCTAAAAAATTCGCTGGTGAATCTTGGCAACAGCAAGTCATGGAACGCTCTGCTGAAAAAGGCGCAAAACGGAGGGTTGGACGGTGTGAACGTGCTGCTACGTCCAGCAAGTGCCCAGCTATTATCAAACATCGTCAATAGCGCCGTCTCTTCGTTCTATTATCGCGAAACACATCAGGCCGCACAGTCACTCACCGCAACGCCGCCGGGCGGATTTTTGATTATCAGCGATGAAGGTAAGCAGTTGGTTAATCATCCACAGCCTGCCATCTCACTCTACGATTACACGGCTATCGATCAGTGGCGTGAGCTGGAATCACTCTCACAACAGCTGCTGATGACACCATTTAAAGCCAGCGGCGTGATCACGGAGCTCAGCACCGATGCCAACGGTACTCGGCATATTATGTTGCACAGCGAACCCGATGGTCTAACGCTGTGGCGATACATCTTAACCTGCGCGCTGCTGCTCGCAGTGACACTGATTATTATCGTTAACGCACTGATGTTTATGTTCAGAATACAAAAATCGATGAATCGTATTCCTGAAATACAGCGCTACTACGACCAGTGCATTAACCACAGCATCATGCCTTTTGATACCGCTCCGCGACGTTAATTTCATCGGCTGGCATGACAAGCCAATAGAGTAAAAATATAATTCCTTAAGGCCAGCATCCGCTGGCCTTTTCGCCTATCTAGCAGGAGCCTGTATGTCCCCTACCCTGAACCATCAGCCTAATTTTAATTGGCAAGAAATCGAAACCGTATTGCTAGATATGGATGGAACATTGCTCGATCTGGAGTTTGACAGCTATTTTTGGCTTAATCTGGTGCCGCAGACCCTGAGCGAGCGCCGCGGCATTACGCTCGATGAAGCCAAAAAACTCATCCGCCATGAATATAATGCGGTGCAACATACGCTTAATTGGTACTGCTTTGACTATTGGAGCGATCGTCTAGACTTAGATATCTATCAAATGACCTCCGAAGTCGGCGCTCGTGCGCGTTTACGCCAAGATACCCAACCGTTTTTAGAAGCACTTCGTGCCAGCGGCAGAAAAACTATTTTGCTGACTAACGCCCATCCACACGGGCTTGCGGTAAAGTTGCAGCACACCGGACTCGATCAGCATCTTGATTTATTATTTTCCACCCACACATTTGGTTATCCGAAGGAAGATCAGCGACTGTGGCAGGCGGTACAAAAACGTACTGGATTTAATCCTGCAACTACGCTGTTTGTCGATGATGCCGAACCCATTCTGGATGCAGCCCAAAGCTATGGTATTCGCTACTGCCTTGGTGTTCGCAACCCGGACTCAAGCATGGCCGAGAAGCAATTCTCACGCCATCCGTCCATGAATGATTACCGCACATTATTGCCAGCCTTTCAGCCACAGTAGCTCGCTACGGCAGCAAAAGCTCGGCACCTTGGGCGAACTCATACAGGTAGGAGCCGACATGAAAGGTAAGAACGAACAGGAAGACAGCGCCATTCGTTTGGATAAATGGCTCTGGGCCGCACGGTTCTATAAAACCCGCGCCATTGCCCGCGACATGGTCGACGGCGGTAAAGTCCATTACAACGGACAGCGCGGCAAGCCTAGTAAAGCCGTGGAGATTGGCGCTGAAATCAAGCTACGCCAAGGCAATGACGACCGAACCGTTATCGTCACCGCGCTCACGGCACAGCGACGCGGCGCCGCAGATGCTCAGCAGCTTTATGAAGAAACTGCGGCCAGCATTGAAAACCGCGAAAAGGTTGCACTCGCACGCAAGATGAATGCGCTAACCATGCCGCATCCCGATCGCCGTCCTGACAAAAAAGAGCGTCGCACGTTGCTGAAATTTAAAAGCGAACAAGCTTCAAACGAATAAATTTAAAAACGGCTAGCTGGATAAACCGGCAGTCCTAAGAGAGAAAACCATGTCTAATCACGACCAATTACATCGCTATCTGTTTGAAAATATGGCCGTTCGCGGCGAGCTGGTCACCGCCAGCCACACTTTCCAGCAGATGCTCGAAAACCACAGCTATCCGGCACCGGTACAAACGCTGCTGGGCGAACTGTTGGTTGCCACTAGCCTTCTAACCGCTACGCTGAAATTTGACGGTGACATCACCGTTCAGCTTCAGGGCGATGGCCCATTGAAAATGGCCGTCATCAACGGTAACAACCAGCAGGAAATGCGCGGCGTTGCACGTTTGCAGGGCGATATTGCCGAAGGCAGTAGCATGCGTGAAATGTTAGGTAATGCGGTGATGGTTATCACCATCACACCAAGCGAAGGCGAACGTTATCAAGGCGTCGTAGGTCTGGAAGGTGAAACGCTGGCTGAATGTTTAGAAGCCTATTTCATGCAGTCCGAACAGTTGCCAACCCGTTTGTTCATCCGTACCGGTGAGCATGATGGCAATGCATGTGCAGCCGGTATGCTGTTGCAAATCATGCCTGCACAGCCTAACAACGTGGAAGATTTGTCGCATCTGGCTCAGCTGACCGCAACGGTAAAATCCGAAGAGCTGTTCGGTCTTCCGGCGAACGAAGTGCTTTATCGTCTTTATCATCAGGAAGAAGTCACCCTGTATGAGCCACAAGACGTCACTTTCCGCTGCACCTGTTCACGTGAGCGCAGCGCCAGCGCACTGCTGACCGTTCCGGTGGAAGAGCTGAACCACATGTTAGAAGAAGATGGCAACATCGATATGCACTGTGATTACTGCGGTAACCACTATGTATTTGATAAAATTGATATCGAATCATTACTGGCAGGTGGACAAAACCACAACGACGAGTGCGTTCATTAAGCATAAATGTCGTCATGCCGAACACCAAGCCCGCCATTGTGCGGGCTTTTTCATTGATCCTGCTCAGCATATATAGATTATCTACGCGCAAATTCCGTGGCATCCATCTCATAACTGAATGAAAGCCGGATGAAAATTGTTTTTTTTGATGGTTCTCTCGGTTAAACAGGCTCCAATCTTTGACACTAGACCTAGTAAAAAATCTAATCTTACAAGGAAAGGAGTAGTGTCATGCATACGAAAGGCTTAACCCCACAGGATTTAGCAGAATATGGAATTACTGACGCAGCTGAGATCATCTACAACCCTAGCTATGACCTGCTCTTCCAAGAAGAAACCGCTCCAAATCTAGAGGGATATGAACGCGGGACAGTGACAACGCTTGGCGCAGTTGCCGTTGATACTGGGATTTTCACCGGCCGCTCACCGAAAGATAAGTACATTGTGCGCGACGATGTGACTCGCGATACCGTTTGGTGGTCAGACCAAGGGAAAGGTAAAAACGATAACCATCCTCTTTCCGTTGAAATTTGGCAGCATCTGAAGTCACTCGTCACCAAAGAACTTTCAGGTAAACGTTTATTCATTGTCGATGCATTCTGCGGAGCAAACAGCGACACCCGCCTAAGCGTTCGTTTCATTACCGAAGTCGCATGGCAGGCTCATTTCGTTAAAAACATGTTTATCCGCCCTACTGACGAAGAACTGGCGAGCTTCAAGCCCGATTTCATCGTGATGAACGGCGCCAAATGCACCAACCCGCAGTGGAAAGAGCAGGGATTAAACTCTGAGAACTTTGTTGCGTTTAACCTTACTGAACGCATCCAGTTGATCGGCGGTACATGGTACGGCGGCGAGATGAAGAAAGGGATGTTCTCCATCATGAACTACCTGCTGCCGCTGAAAAATATCGCGTCTATGCACTGCTCTGCCAACGTGGGCGAAAAAGGCGACGTGGCGATTTTCTTCGGCCTGTCTGGCACGGGTAAAACAACGCTTTCAACCGATCCAAAGCGCCAGCTCATTGGCGATGATGAGCACGGCTGGGACGATGACGGCGTATTTAACTTCGAAGGTGGCTGCTACGCGAAAACCATCAAGCTGTCTGAAGAGGCAGAACCAGACATCTACCACGCGATTACCCGCGATGCACTACTGGAAAACGTGGTTGTTCTGGAAGATGGTACGGTCGATTTTAACGACGGTTCAAAAACTGAAAACACCCGCGTTTCTTACCCGATTTATCATATTCAGAACATTGTTAAGCCGGTTTCAAAAGCCGGTCACGCGAAGAAAGTTATTTTCTTAACCGCCGATGCATTTGGCGTGCTGCCACCGGTATCTCGCTTAACCGCAGACCAAACTCAGTATCACTTCCTGTCTGGGTTTACCGCCAAACTGGCAGGTACCGAACGCGGCGTAACAGAACCCACGCCAACCTTCTCTGCCTGTTTCGGTGCAGCGTTCCTGTCTCTGCATCCAACCAAATATGCAGAAGTGCTGGTTAAGCGTATGCAGGCCGCGGGCGCTCAGGCCTATCTGGTGAATACCGGGTGGAATGGAACCGGCAAACGTATTTCTATCAAAGATACACGCGCCATTATCGATGCCATCCTGAGCGGCGAGATTGATAACGCTGAAACCTTCACGCTGCCAATTTTCGACTTGGCAGTACCAACGGCGCTGCCGGGTGTAAATCCTGATATTCTGGATCCACGCGATACCTACGCCAGTAAAGAGCAGTGGCAAGAAAAAGCGCAAGATCTGGCGCAGCGTTTTGTCACTAACTTTGATAAATACACCGACACGCCAGCAGGTGCAGCACTGGTAAAAGTCGGCCCTAAGGTTTAATTTCGCAGTACAAAATACAAAAGGAGCCATTTGGCTCCTTTTATTTTTCTAGCTTGTTTATCTCAACTAATTCACATCGGCAAAGACGATGAATCATCAGTGATGAGACTCTTTGTCTTTCTTCTTATGACTTGATTTTGAGTCATGCGATGTAAGAGGATCTGACTCCGGCATCATTAACAATGCGCGGATACGCAGCCCACCGCGTTCGCTGGTGCCGATATCCAAGCTGCCAGAGTGTCCGTCGATAATACGTTGCAGGATCGCCAGACCCAGCCCTGTTCCGCTGGTTGTTCGGGCGCTTTCGCCCCGCACAAAAGGCTGGAAGAGATGCGCTAACTGCTCTGGAGCGATACCAGGGCCGTCATCTTCCACTTGGAACCATGCTCTTTTACCTTCGGTGCCGCTGCTCACTTTGATCCAGCCGTTACCGTAGCGGGTGGCGTTCACCACCATATTGACCGCGGCACGCTTAATCGACAGCGGATGCACATCAACCAGCAGTTCACCCTCGGCAAGATCGGTGTCGATCACCCTTTCATAACCACTTTCCGCGGCCACAACTTCGGCTAATATACCGTTCAGATCGCAAACCTCGGTCTGCATTTCCTGCCCGGTGCGCAGATAGTCAATGAACTGCTCAATGATGGCATTACACTCTTCGGTATCTTTGTTAATCGACTCCGCCAGATAGCCATCTTCGCTGCTCATCATCTCCGTTGCTAACCGAATGCGCGTGAGCGGCGTGCGTAAATCGTGGCTCACGCCCGCCATCAGCAAGGTACGATCGTCGGCAAGCTGCTTAACCCCTGCCGCCATTTGGTTAAATGCCCGCGTCACAGAACGAACTTCAGACGCGCCATATTCACGCAGCGGCGGAGGGATATGCCCTTTCCCCACCTGTATGGCAGCATGTTCGAGTTCCACCAAGGGTCGGTTCTGAATACGAATGAACAGCCATGCGCCACCAATCGCCAGCAGCATAATCGCCAAGGTATATCTGAACAGCGGAGAGAAGTCTCCCTGATGGATTTCCGTCAGCGGAACGCGTACCCAAATATCAGGCGATAACCATGTTTTGAGCCACACCACCGGTGTGTTCTTACTTATTTCAACGCGAACATCGGTTGGGCCGCCCAGCTGCTGCGCCATCTGCTGGCTGAGGAATTGATAGTGCTGCGCCCAGCGCAGGCCACTCTCCTCCGCCGCAGAATTGGTGTACAGAGAAATGCCCAGCTCACGATAAATTTCGCGCCGAAACGCCGGAGGAACCTCCAGCTGTGTACCATCCTCAAGCTGTAGCTTGTCCGTCATCAACATACGGACTTCATACGCCAGCACCTTATTGAATTGCTGTAGGCTGGGCAGAATCGCGAAATTCAGCACCACCAAATAGGTTGTCACCAAACTGACAAACAGTAAGGTGACAATCAGCAACAACGTGCGGGCAAATGAGCTACGCGGCGAGAAGCGCAGTCGCCTCATGCTTTACTGCCGTCCGGCACAAAGACGTAGCCCAAACCCCAAACGGTTTGGATATAGCGAGGATGTGCAGGATCTTCTTCAACCATGCGGCGCAAACGTGAAATTTGCACGTCGATAGAACGTTCCATCGCGCTGTATTCACGGCCACGTGCCAGATTCATTAGCTTATCTCGAGACAGTGGCTCACGCGGATGACTCACTAGCGCTTTTAGTACCGCAAATTCACCGCTGGTTAATGGCATAGGCTCATCTTCACGGAACATCTCGCGCGTACCGAGGTTCAATTTGAATTTGCCGAAGGAGATCACCGCATCTTCTTGAGATGGCGCACCCGGCAATTCATTGGCCTGACGGCGTAACACCGCACGGATACGAGCCAGCAGCTCACGCGGGTTAAACGGCTTAGGAATATAGTCATCGGCGCCAATTTCCAGCCCAACGATACGATCGACCTCTTCACCTTTTGCCGTCACCATAATGATCGGCATTGGGTTGCTTTGGCTGCGCAGACGGCGGCAGATAGACAAACCATCTTCGCCCGGTAGCATTAAATCCAGCACCATCAGGTGGAAAGATTCACGGGTTAGCAAGCGATCCATTTGCTCGGCGTTGGCGACACTGCGCACCTGAAAACCCTGTTCGGTCAGGTAACGCTCTAACAACGCACGTAGGCGCATGTCGTCATCAACAACTAAAATCTTGTAGTTCTCTTGCATGGTGTACTCCCAAAGGCGCCAAAGGCGGTATGCCCGACACGCTGAGCCGATATAATTAAAGCGATCTTTTTAAGGATGCCTATTGTTCAGAAACTGTGGCAATTGAGACAGCAGATAATGGTTTATATTCTAGCCTAAATTGTTACAAAGGTTATTTATCTTATGCTTACGGGCAGTTATTACACTTTTTATCACAAAATTTATCGCAAAATGCGATCAAATTAGCATCGCCAGATGAAGCTTCTCGCCGCGAATTGTAATCTTACGATTCGTGATATAACGTTCCATCCCCGCCTCATACAGGCAGAAATGAATACCTCGACTTCTTTTTCATGTGTTTTACAGGGCAGCAAAGAATGAAAACGCAACTGATTACACGCGGCGGCTACGAAAAGCTCAAGCAGGAGCTAGATTATTTGTGGCGCGAAGAGCGTCCTGAAGTGACAAAGAAAGTGACATGGGCAGCCAGCCTCGGTGACCGCAGCGAAAACGCAGACTATCAATATAACAAAAAGCGCCTACGCGAAATCGACCGTCGAGTCCGCTATCTCACCAAATGCCTTGAGCAACTGCGTATCGTTGATTATTCACCGCAGCAGGATGGAAAGGTCTTCTTCGGTGCATGGGTAGAAGTCGAAAATGATGAAGGCGTTATTAAGCGTTTTCGTATCGTTGGCTACGATGAAATTTTCGGCCAAAAAGACTATATCTCTATCGACTCACCGATGGCGCGCGCGTTGCTAAAAAAAGAGGTTGGCGATGCGGTTACCGTGACCACGCCGGTAGGTGAAGCGGTGTGGTACATCAATGAGATTGACTATCCGAAAGCATAATTCGGCATTATCCGAGCGCTTCGCGGCCCCTTGAACTGGCATGTTTATGCATCAAAAAGTATATACTTGCCCATAATTTTTAAACTTACGGACATACTGATTCTATGAATGATTCATTGAGCCGCATTATTGCGAGTGAACTGCAAGCGCGACCAGAGCAGGTTGATTCAGCCATTCGCCTCTTGGACGAAGGGAACACCGTCCCTTTTATTGCTCGCTACCGTAAAGAAGTTACCGGCGGTTTAGATGATACCCAGCTACGCCAGTTAGAAACCCGCTTAGGGTATCTGCGCGAGTTGGAAGAACGTCGCGCCACCATTCTGAAATCTATCGACGATCAGGGCAAACTGACCGAGCAGCTTGCCGGTGCCATCAACGGCACCATGAGCAAAACCGAGCTGGAAGATTTATATCTTCCCTACAAGCCTAAGCGCCGCACCCGTGGGCAAATCGCGATTGAAGCAGGTCTTGAGCCGCTGGCCGATTCGCTGTGGCAAGACCCGCAGCAAGATCCTGACACGCTGGCCGCCCGCTACGTTGATGCCGATAAAGGCGTTGCCGACACCAAAGCGGCGCTCGATGGTGCTCGCTATATTCTGATGGAGCGTTTCTCTGAGGATGCCGCACTGCTGGCTAAAGTGCGTAACTATCTCTGGAAAAATGCTCATCTGGTGTCCAAAGTGGTCGAAGGCAAAGAGGAAGAAGGGGCGAAATTCCGTGACTACTTCGACCATCACGAGCCAATTGCCAATGTGCCTTCCCACCGCGCACTGGCGATGTTCCGAGGCCGCAACGAGGGAGTATTACAACTCTCCCTGAACGCCGATCCTCAGTTTGAACAAGCCCCACGCGAAAGCTATTGCGAACAAATCATTATCGATCATTTAGGTTTACGCCTAAACAATGCACCGGCTGATGCTTGGCGCAAAGCGGTGGTGAACTGGACTTGGCGTATCAAAGTGTTGCTGCATCTTGAAACTGAGCTGATGGGCACCTTGCGCGAACGTGCCGAAGATGAAGCCATTAACGTTTTCGCCCGCAACATGCACGACCTGCTTATGGCTGCTCCGGCAGGTATGCGAGCAACTATGGGCCTCGATCCTGGTTTACGTACCGGCGTTAAAGTGGCCGTGGTTGACGGCACGGGTAAACTCGTCGCAACAGATACCATTTATCCACACACCGGACAGGCCGCAAAAGCCGCCGCCTCAGTAGCAGCGCTGTGTATCAAACACAACGTGGAACTGGTGGCGATTGGTAATGGCACCGCATCTCGCGAAACTGAGCGCTTCTATTTAGATGTTCAGCGCCAGTTCCCTGAAGTTAAAGGCCAAAAAGTTATCGTCAGCGAAGCGGGCGCATCCGTTTATTCCGCGTCTGAGCTCGCTGCGCAAGAATTCCCAGACTTGGATGTGTCGATCCGCGGAGCGGTATCTATCGCCCGCCGTCTGCAAGATCCACTGGCTGAGCTGGTGAAAATCGATCCGAAATCAATCGGGGTTGGTCAGTATCAGCACGACGTTAGCCAAACCCAGTTGGCACGAAAACTGGATGCCGTTGTAGAAGACTGCGTGAACGCCGTTGGCGTCGATCTCAACACCGCATCGGTTCCATTGTTGGCTCGCGTTGCAGGACTCACACGTTTGATGGCGCAAAATATCGTCGGATGGCGTGACGAAAATGGCCGCTTCAGCAACCGTGAGCAGCTGTTGAAAGTCAGCCGTTTAGGCCCTAAAGCGTTCGAGCAGTGCGCTGGCTTCCTGCGTATTAACCACGGCGATAATCCGCTGGATGCATCAACCGTTCACCCGGAAGCCTACCCTATCGTTGAGCGTATTTTGGCAGCCACACGCCAAAGCCTACAGGAATTGATGGGCAATCCAACGGAGCTACGCGGTCTGAAAGCCAGCGAGTTTACCGACGAGCGTTTTGGTGTGCCAACGGTCACCGATATCATTAAGGAACTGGAAAAACCAGGACGCGATCCGCGCCCTGAGTTCAAAACCGCGACCTTTGCCGACGGCGTTGAAACCATGAACGACCTGCAGCTGGGGATGATTCTGGAAGGCTCGGTCACCAACGTCACCAACTTTGGTGCCTTCGTTGATATCGGCGTCCACCAAGATGGTCTGGTGCATATTTCTTCACTGGCGGATAAGTTTGTCGATGACCCGCATAAAGTCGTGAAAGCTGGCGACATTGTTAAGGTCAAAGTGATGGAAGTCGATCTGCAGCGTAAACGTATTGCATTGACGATGCGTTTAGACGAGCAACCTGGCGAAAGCGGTTCGCGTCGCAGCAGCACAGAACGCACGCCAGATCGTCAACGTCCGGCGAACAATCAGGCTCGCCAAGCGAGAAATGACAAAAAACCTGACAGCGGTAATAACAGCGCAATGGGCGACGCGCTCGCCGCCGCCTTTGGCAAAATGAAGCGTTAACCGCGCAATAAGCCAATCTCCTTTCCCTCGCCAATATCGCGAGGGAAAGTGAGATGCATCACAATTTACAAATCTAAATGAGTATTCATTGCAATTACACACGTAAAGTTCAAATGCATATGTATCTGCATTGAAAATAAATAGTTAATGGATTTATTTTTAAAGCGTAATTTTTAACACCGTTAATATTTCGAAACTCAGTTTTATTAACGCACAAATATTCCCGCCACGCAGTCAAACCGCCGTTATTAATTCTCAAATCGCCGCTTACCCCTACATTTGCTATTGATTCCATCAAATATATTGAATATATGCTTTGTATATCGCCTTAATTCAAACGCATAAATCATGAAAATAAGAACAAATCCTTAACCGTTTTAACCAATGATTCTCATTTGCGATAGCTGAAAAATAGTGCTAAAACGGCATAATAAGGACCGAATCATAGTTGAAACGCCGAGAGCACTGGAAACACACTTCAGTATGAACTCGGCGGTTTTTGCCCTGTGATTATAATAATAATTCTCAATATTATTATTTTACGCATTCTCTGTTGCCAACTTGCATCACCTATCTAGAATGCACGGCGCTATCGCCAAGGATAAAGATAATCCGGTTCTCCTGTCTGACCTATAAACTTCAGACCCGAGTGTTTCCTCGTAGCAAATTACCGAATGTAAGAAGGTTTTTTATGCATCAGCTTCTTCCGGGCCACCAATATAAAATCATTGGCTTCTCGCCTTTAATTAGCCCTGCCTATCGTCAGAAATTACTTTCTCTGGGTTTTTTGCCTGGTTCTCCATTTAGCGTGGTACGTATTGCACCGCTAGGCGATCCCATTGAGGTGAAGTCTCGCCGCGTCAGCCTTGTGCTGCGTAAAAAAGATCTGGAGTTATTGATGATTGAGCCAATCGCTCAGGCAGACGCCAATCAGACTCACGTCGTCACCTCACAGATTACCGCTAGCGGCGCATAAATAAACGACTCACTTTGCTGCTGACCTTTTACCAGCAGCCATTTTTAGGGATGGCGACAGTACGGCCTGTGGTCTTGTCGTCGACGACAAACTCTTCTTATACAATGTTGGATTATGAAACAGCTCACCATCGGGTTAATCGGTAACCCCAACTCGGGAAAAACCACGTTATTCAACCAGCTTACGGGCGCTAGGCAGCGCGTAGGTAACTGGGCTGGCGTCACCGTGGAGCGCAAGGAAGGCCATTTTTCTACCCTAGAAAATCAGGTCAAACTGGTAGATCTACCAGGAACTTACTCCCTGACCACAATTTCTGAGCAAACGTCGCTGGACGAGCAGATTGCTTGTCACTACATCCTGAGCGGCGACGCTGATTTAATCATCAACGTGGTTGATGCATCTAACCTAGAACGCAACCTCTATCTGACTTTGCAGCTGCTTGAGCTGGGTATCCCGTGCATCATTGCACTGAACATGCTGGACATTGCTCGCAGCCAGAAAATTGATATTGATATTGATGCGCTGTCCAAACGCCTTGGTTGCCCGGTCATTCCTTTAGTATCCACGCGCGCCAACGGAATCGCCGAGCTGAAAAAAGCCATTGATTTGCCTCCAACCTGCGCAGTTGAAGCATTGGTTGAATATCCGCCGCTGCTGTTGGGTCAGGTCGATCGCCTGTCTCAGGCCATGCCGGATACGCTTGCCGTTCAGCAACGTCGTTGGCTGGCATTGCAACTGCTCGAAGGAGACATCTATAGCTCCACTCGCGCCAGTAATGCGTTGAAAATCCTGCCAGAAGTTCAGGAAACGCTAAAGCGCACCCTTAACGAAGATCCGGCGCTTATCATTGCTGACTCACGCTATAAAAGCATCACCGATATCTGTGATTCTGTGAGCAACACGGCCACCGCACTGCCGAATATTTTGACGGAAAAACTGGACCGCATCATTCTTAACCGATGGCTGGGAATACCTATTTTTCTGCTGGTGATGTATGTGATGTTCGTTCTGGCGATCAACATCGGTGGCGCACTTCAGCCGCTGTTTGATGTGGGTTCATCAACCATATTTATTCAGGGTTTACAATGGGTTGGATACACCCTGCGCTTCCCGGAATGGCTAACCATTTTCCTTGCTCAAGGGATCGGTGGCGGTATCAACACCGTGCTGCCGCTCGTGCCACAAATCGGCATGATGTACCTGTTCCTCTCCTTCCTTGAGGATTCCGGCTACATGGCGCGTGCCGCCTTCGTGGTCGACCGCATGATGCAGGCGTTGGGCTTGCCGGGTAAATCATTCGTTCCTTTAATCGTTGGCTTTGGCTGCAACGTGCCTTCCGTGATGGGTGCTCGTACTCTGGATGCACCTCGTGAACGCTTAATCACCGTATTGATGGCACCGTTCATGTCCTGCGGCGCACGCTTGGCCATTTTTGCCGTCTTCTCTGCCGCATTCTTTGGTCAGGGCGGCGCACTGGTCGTCTTCTCGCTATATATGCTCGGCATTGTGATGGCGATTCTGACCGGACTGATGCTCAAACACACAATCATGCGTGGCGAAGCCTCACCGTTCGTGATGGAACTGCCGGTTTATCACGTACCACACCTGAAAAGCCTGCTACTGCAAACTTGGCAGCGCCTGAAAGGCTTCGTGATGCGCGCCGGTAAAGTCATCATCATCGTCAGTATTTTCATTGGCGCGCTCAATAGCTTCTCCTTTAGTGGTAAAGCCGTTGATAGCATCAACGACTCAGCGCTGGCTTCAGTGAGTAAAGTGATGACACCGTTGCTGAAACCGATCGGCGTGCATAGCGACAACTGGCAGGCTACCGTTGGTTTAGTGACCGGTGCGATGGCGAAAGAAGTGGTCGTGGGGACGTTGAATACCCTGTATACCGCTGAGCAAATCCATGAAGAGGAGTTTGATCCAGCCGCATACAGCTTGATTGGTGGACTTGAAGGTGCAGTTGGTGAAACTTGGCAGAGCCTGAAAGACACCTTCAGCCTAAGCGTGTTTGCTAACCCAATTGAAGCCAGCAAAGGCGACGGCGAAATGGAATCTGGCTCCATGGGCGTGATGGGCAGCAAATTCGGCAGCGCCAGCGCCGCCTATGCTTATCTGATCTTCGTGCTGCTGTATGTACCTTGCGTATCGGTAATGGGTGCGATTGCGCGTGAAAGCAGCCGTGGCTGGATGACCTTCTCCATTCTGTGGGGACTCAACGTCGCCTACTCACTGGCAGCCGTGTTCTATCAGGTGGCTAATTTCGCCTCTCATCCGCAGTACAGCTCAATCACGATTGCAGCGGTGGTGATATTCAATGCGCTGGTGTTAGTTGCACTACGCCGCTCACGCGACCGTGTGACCGTACGCTTAGTCAATGATCCGGCCAGCGAATGCTGCTGCGATACCGGAAAAGGTAGCTGCCACTAGTGGCAGCTACGCGTCATTGAGCAAAGAGGACGACATATGGCAAGCCTGTTAAAAGTACGCGATACGGTGGCCCTACATGGCCGTATCGAACTCAACCAGCTCTGCCGCGAAGTCAACGGATCGCCAGCCATGGTGCTGGCGATGCTACAACGCTTAGAGCAAATGGGTTGTGTGGAAAAGGTCGATGATATCGACAACGGTTGTGTCAGCGGCAGTTGCAAAGGCTGCCCTGAAACCAGTAAGAACTGTGAGATGGTGGTGTATCAGGCGAAAAATGTTCACTGAATGTCTATGAGCTTGTGGTGTAAGGTTTCGTTCGCCTATTCTTTATGTAATCACGATGTAAGGTTTCGACCGCCTATCAGTAACGGTATTCATATACAAACTAAGTCGAAGGCGTCCGATGAGGGGCGCCAGCGCGCGCCCCTTCAATCCTCGCGCTTTTTATCCGTGACGCCATCTCCGCTCCGGTTTGGTATCGCCCATCCAGGGCGCCCCAAACTCCGCCGGTACATCCCTGTACCGGCGGCTCTTCCTACCAAGACTTAAACTATTAAAAGAAAAATAGAGAAATAAACTAAAAAGATAAGAAGACAAAAATGTCTTTTGCTTTTTTATGTTTAAAGAATGCATTTTAGAGCCGCCAGCAGGGATGCTGGTGGCAGGTTGAGGGCGTAAAGGATGTACGCTCCGAGACCGGTCGGACAAACGGCTCGGTAAAAAACGCGAGAGTCAAGAGGTTGCGCGCTGGCAACCTCTCGTCGGACGCCTACGCCAGCGGTTTCATAGAGCCGTATTTGCTCATGGGCGGACGAAAACCTTCACCACTCTAATAAAGGCACCCGAGATTTTCACCGAAACCTAAATAATTACCTTAACAAACTCTTCCAATACCCCACAAAATTCCCCCGGATGTGACACAAACGGCGCATGCGCTGATTTCTGAATAACAACAGACTCACTATTGGGGCAAGATTCATCGAGCAGCACAGCAACCTTACGCGGCACCAATCCATCCAAATAACCGTAAATACGCAGCAACGGCATTTTCAAACCAGCTATTTGCTCACGTAAATCCACGGAGCGCAGAATATCGAGTCCACCGTTTAATACCTCCACGGAAGGCATCGGCTGAGTTAGTACCACGTCTTTTAAAATACGCGCATCCTGTCGAGCGCTTTCCGTACCTAAGGTTTGCAAGGCTAAAAAACGTTCTACGGTACGTTTAAAATCTTCACTCAGTTGGCGTTGAAACCCGCTTAACACTTCACTTTTTATACCCGGCCACTCGCCTTGAGCGGTGAAACATGGCGACGACGATACGGTCACCAGCGCGGCAACACGTTCTGGGTAACGCAGTGCAATATCACTGGCCACCAAGCCGCCCATGGACCAACCGAGCCAAACCGCATTTTCAGGCGCCTGCTGCACGACAATATCGCTCATTTGCTCTAGCGTTAAAGCACCAAAGCCTTGGCTGCGCCCATAGCCCGGTAAGTCGACGAGATGTACACGAAACTGCGTACTCAATCGCGGCAAAATGCAACGCCATACCTCTGCGTTCAATCCCCATCCGTGCAATAACACAAGATCGCGATCGCCTTCGCCACAGGTATGCCAATAAAGCTTATTCATCAGGTATTGTCCGTCTGTTTAGTATTATCTCAGGAGGAGAAATATGTTTAACCTCAGCGCGCATTGCTGGATTTGCCAGCTCCCGCTCGTCATGCCTACGCAAGGGATCTGTAGCTTTTGTTCCGCGGCCTGCCTGCTAAAACCTCGAGTTTGCCCCTGCTGCGGATTACCCAGCGAGCACACCACGCGAGCCTGTGGCCGCTGCATACAAAAGGCACCTTACTGGCAGCAACTGATATTTGTTAGTGATTATCAGCCCCCGCTCCGCCAGTTAGTGCATCGTCTAAAATATCAGGGCAAATGGCAAATCGCATCGGCACTCTCGCGCCTGATGCTGTTGAGTTATCTGTACGCACGCCGTACTCGGCACCTGCCAAAACCCGATCTTATCACCGTGATCCCTTTGCATCATCAACGCCAATGGCGACGAGGATTCAACCAAAGTGACCGCTTAGCTCGCCCTCTAGCCCAATGGCTAGGGTGCGCCTATTTCCCCGATGTCATTAAACGCACGCGGAAAACCAAACCACAGCAGAGTCTCAATGCGATCCAACGGCGACGTAATTTGCGCAATGCATTCAGCTGCCAACAAAATCTGAGCGGCAAACATGTTTTAGTGGTCGATGACGTGCTTACCACTGGTAGCACGATGGGAGAAGTTAGCCGCCTTCTTCTTGCCCAAGGCGCTAAATCCATACAAGTTGTATGCCTTTGTAGAACCTTGTGAGCACTTTGCAATCGGCGTATTATAACCAACCAGATAAGTCAACTATTGAGCAAATGCCATGATCCGTATTACCGAAGCTGCCCAAGAGCACTTTGCCAAGCTGCTGGCAAACCAAGAAGCAGGCACCCAAATCCGTGTTTTCGTTATCAATCCAGGCACTCCAACCGCTGAATGCGGCGTGTCTTATTGCCCACCGGATGCGGTAGAAGCGAACGATACCAAGCTCGATTTTGAGAAATTATCGGCCTATGTTGACGACGTGAGTGCGCCGTATCTGGAAGACGCGGAAATCGATTTTGTGACCGACCAATTGGGCTCTCAGCTAACGCTGAAAGCGCCAAATGCCAAAATGCGCAAAGTAGATGACGATGCACCGTTGATCGAACGCGTTGAATACGTGCTGCAATCACAGATCAACCCACAGCTGGCTGGCCACGGCGGCAAAGTGACGCTGATGGAAATCACCGAAGAAGGTATTGCGATTCTGCAATTCGGTGGCGGTTGTAACGGTTGTTCTATGGTCGATTACACGCTAAAAGAAGGCATCGAAAAAGAACTGCTGCAGAAATTCCCTGAACTCAAGGGAGTGCGCGATCTCACTGAACACGAGCGCGGCGAGCACTCTTACTACTAATATTAGCCGCTGCTAATAGTAAAGCCCTGCTCTTATTGCTAAGAAGCAGGGCTTTTAAAATCGGGTACGACTTAAACCAAAATCACCTCAACGCCCTGCGCTTTCAATTGCTCAATCACTTTCTCGTCGGCGTCTTTGCCAGTAATCACAATATCAATCTGCTCTGCGCGACTAAACAGCATACCAGCACGCTGGCCCACTTTGCTGCTATCGGCTAATACCACCAATTTTCCCACGTAGTTCAACATCTTCTGCTCGGCCATCGCCGTGAGCATGTCGGTTTTATACAAGCCTTCGGCGGTCAACCCTTTGCCGCTGGTAAACATCCAATGTCCCGCATAAAGAGAAGATTCGCCCTCCTGTGGTGCCAGCGTAATCGCCTGACTGCGGTTATATTGGCCGCCCATAATGACAACGCTATCGTGCTCCTGCTCAATCAAAAAATTGGCCAGCGGCAGGTAGTTAGTGATCACCTGAGTATCTTTACCACAGATTTCACGCCCCAGCGTGAAGGCTGTCGATCCACAATTAATCACGATACTTTCACCTGGCTTAACCAGCTGTGAAGCCGCACGCGCAATGCGAACCTTTTCTTCATGATTCTGTGCCTGATGAATGTTCATCGGCGTCCAAGCCACACGGTTTTGGCTTACGGCTTCTGCGCCGTTGCGAACTTTCTTCAGTTTGCCGCTGTCGCCGAGCTTATTAATGTCACGACGCGCCGTTGCAGGAGAAACCTGAAGGCGATCAATCACCTGCTCAACGGTAACAAACCCCGTTTGTTGCAGCATTTCCAGTAAAGTCTGGTGTCTTTGCGATTCAGTCATGATTAATTCCAGCGCATAAATGATTATTTGGTGATTATATTTGAAAACGATCAAAAATAACACGCTTAAAAACACAAAAGCCGAGCATATAGCCCGGCTTGAGATACCGATATTATACTGATAACTATAAGAATGATTTGAACGGCAAGTCCGGCTCAATGGTGAAACAATCATCAAACCCACGCGGATAATGATACTCAAAATTATCCTTATCCAACGGATAGGTAAACTTGCCTCCTA
Organism: Hafnia sp. CBA7124; assembly: GCF_002355555.1. Lineage (NCBI taxonomy): Bacteria > Pseudomonadati > Pseudomonadota > Gammaproteobacteria > Enterobacterales > Hafniaceae > Hafnia > Hafnia sp. CBA7124. The sequence goes on from NZ_AP017469.1 coordinate 4,231,588, forward strand.
CCTGCCAAATAAACGGCTTAAAGCCATATTTCAGGCGATCTTTCTTCATCTCCCACAGCACACGAATTTCCTGTGGATCGGCTTGGAAGTTTGACCAGATATCATGGTGGAAAGGAATCACCACCTGAGTTTTAAGCGACTCAGCCATACGCAGAATATCAGAGCTGTTCATTTTATCCGTAATACCTCGCGGATTTTCTCCATACGATCCTAACGCCACATCAATTTTATGCTCATTGCCGTGTTTAGCGTAGTAGTTAGAATAATGTGAATCTCCGCTGTGATACAGGTTTCCACCAGATGTTTTAAATAGATAGTTAACAGCACGTTTATCCATGCCATCGGGTAAAACACCGGCTGCTTTTTCATTTGCTGGCAGCGTAATTAACGCTGTACGGTCAAAAGCATCAAGCGCATGGATCTCAACATCTTTGATTTTCACCACATCACCGGGCTTCATGACGATACAGCGTTCACGTGGCACGCCCCAGCCAATCCATAAATCCACACAGGTCTGCGGGCCAATAAACGGCACGCTGCTGTCGCAGTTTTGCATTACCGCAGCGGCAACGTTAACGTCAATGTGGTCATTATGATCGTGAGTAGAAAGCACTGCATCAATCTGGCGAATTGCAAAAGGATCCAGTACAAACGGCGTTGTGCGCAGATTAGGCTGTAGTTTTTTCACCCCAGCCATGCGCTGCATCTGATGACCATCTTTCATCAGCGGGTTACCGTGGCTCTGTTTTCCTGTGCCGCACCAGAAATCGACGCAGATATTGGCACCACCTTCAGATTTCAGCCAAATGCCTGTGCAGCCTAGCCACCACATCGCAAAAGTTCCAGGAGCAACGTTCTCTTGTTCGATTTCTTCGTTTAGCCAAGAACCCCACTCAGGGAATGTGCTCAGGATCCAAGACTCACGGCTGATGCTTTCAATCTTACTCATGGTATGCCCCTCATAATATTCACGTCTGCGATAAGTAAATAGCGTTACCTTCGCGCTAATTAATCAATATAAATCACAAAAAGATTAAATATGATTTGTTGTGAAAAATCTACCACGATTACGTGACTGAGCAAAAGCAAATTTTTTATGATTTAGTTCACATAAAAACCATCACTTAAAACAATCATAAACGCTAAAACTCGCCTCATGAATAGGTAATATTTTGTTTTAAATAGTAAAAACAAACACACCGTTACTTTTCATCTTTTATTTTATATCCACACAATTCAAGTTGAGATACAAATCACAAATAATCAAATTAAATCTTTAAGTGATTCTTTGTGATTGCTAGAGTGATTTTGTACAAAACAGAACCTGTCTGTGACACAAGAAAGAAAAACACGGCAGGAATGAAAGCCAAAAGCCGAGCGGAGTGCTTTATGGAAACCCTCTACAACATCTTCACCATATTTTTTAATCAGGTCATGACCAACGCCCCACTGCTACTGGGCATCGTGACATGTTTGGGATATTTGCTGTTACGCAAGAGTGCAACGGTCATTATCAAAGGCACCATTAAAACCATCATCGGTTTTATGCTGCTGCAAGCCGGTTCGGGGATCCTGACGGGCACATTTAAACCTGTTGTTGCCAAATTATCCGAAGTCTATGGCATCAACGGTGCCATCTCAGATACTTATGCAGCAATGATGGCGACCGTCGAACGTATGGGGGATGCTTATAGCTGGGTCGGCTACGCCGTGCTTCTCGCTCTAGCGCTTAACATTCTCTACGTGCTTTTCCGCCGCGTGACCGGCATCCGCACCATTATGCTCACTGGTCACATCATGTTTCAGCAGGCGGGTCTAATTGCCGTATTTTTCTATATCTTCGGCTACCCGATGTGGACAACCATCATCTGCACCGCAATTCTGGTATCTCTCTATTGGGGTATAACCTCCAATATGATGTTTAAACCCACGCAGGATGTTACCGAAGGCTGCGGGTTTTCAATCGGCCACCAGCAACAGTTTGCCGCATGGATAGCCTGTAAAATCGCACCTTATCTGGGAAAAAAAGAAGAGAGCGTTGAAGAGTTAAAACTCCCCGGCTGGCTCAACATCTTCCACGACAATATTGTGTCCACCGCCATCGTCATGACCATTTTCTTCGGCGCAATCCTGTGCTCCTTTGGGATTGATACCGTACAAAAAATGGCAGGAAAAACCCACTGGACGATTTATATCCTACAAACTGGTTTCCAATTCGCCGTCGCCATTTTCATCATCATCCAAGGCGTGCGTATGTTCGTGGCCGAACTCTCTGAAGCCTTCAACGGGATTTCTCAGCGCCTGATTCCAGGAGCTGTACTGGCAATCGACTGTGCGGCCATCTACAGCTTCGCGCCTAATGCCGTAGTTTGGGGATTCATGTGGGGTACCATCGGACAGCTCATCGCCGTCGGCATTTTGGTTGGAATCGGTTCTTCAATCATGATCATTCCGGGATTCATTCCGATGTTCTTCTCAAACGCAACCATCGGCGTATTTGCTAACCACTATGGTGGCTGGCGAGCAGCGCTGAAAATCTGCCTGCTGATGGGCATGGTTGAAATCTTTGGCTGCGTATGGGCGATAAAACTCACTGGGCTGAGCGCATGGATGGGAATGGCTGACTGGTCAATTTTGGCACCACCGATTATGCAAGGATTTACCCTTGGTCTGTGGTTTATGGGCGTCATTATCGTTATTGCACTGATTTATATGTTCTTCGCGGGTCGTACTCTACGAGCCGAAGAAGACGCCGAAAAAATAGCACTCAACGAATCTTCTACAAATTAATTAACTGGAGCACAAATCATGACAGTACGAATCCTCGCGGTATGCGGTTGTGGGCAAGGCAGTTCCATGATTATGAAAATGAAAGTTGACCAGTTTCTGACGCAGCAAAATATCGACCACAGCGTTAATAGCTGCGCCGTTGGAGAATATAAATCGGAACTCAGCGGTGCTGACATCATCATTGCATCGACCCATGTCGCCGATGAAATTACGGTTACGGGCAATAAATACGTGGTTGGCGTGCGCAACATGCTTTCTGCCGCCGACTTCGGCCCTAAGCTGATGGATGTGATTACAGCGCACTTCCCTAAAGATATTAAGTCATAGGAGTAGATATGAAACTGCGCGATTCACTGGCACAAAACCACTCCATTCGTTTGCAGGCCGAGGCAAACACTTGGCAGGAAGCGGTAAAAATTGGTGTCGATCTGTTGGTGCAGGCCGACGTCGTCGAGCCGCGTTACTATCAAGCCATTTTGGACGGCGTTGAGCGCTTCGGGCCTTATTTCGTGCTGTGCCCCGGCTTAGCAATGCCGCATGGCAGGCCAGAAGAGGGCGTGAAGAAAACAGGGTTCTCGCTAGTCACGCTAAAAACGCCGCTTTCGTTTAATCATGAAGATAACGATCCCGTCGATATCCTGATCACTATGGCTGCCGTTGATGCCAACACTCACCAAGAGGTGGGGATCATGCAGATCGTTAACCTATTCGAAGACGAAGCAAACTTTGATCGTCTACGTGCATGCCGCACCGAACAGGATGTTTTAGATCTGATCGATCAGACCAACGCCGCACAGGCCTAACGCTTACCTTTCGCCCTAGCCCTCCCCTGCATTGGGGAGGGAATGCAATGTACCAATTTGCACCTCCCTTAAAACGGGAGGCTAGGGAAGATCATGCCAAAAATTGGCTTTTGGAGTAGAAAAATGTCTCATTCATTACCGATGCTGCAAGTTGCTTTAGATAACCAAACCCTAGACGACGCGTATAAAACCACCCGCCTGATTGCCGAAGAAGTCGATATTATTGAAGTCGGCACAATCCTTTGCGTTGGTGAAGGCGTGCGCGCCGTTCGCGATCTAAAAGCGCTCTATCCACACAAAATCGTACTGGCCGATGCCAAAATCGCCGACGCAGGAAAAATTCTCTCGCGCATGTGTTTTGAAGCCAACGCGGATTGGGTCACCGTTATTTGCTGCGCCGATATCAACACCGCCAAAGGCGCACTCGACACCGCGAAAGAGTTCAACGGCGACGTACAAATTGAGCTGACCGGTTTTTGGACATGGGAGCAAGCCGCAGAGTGGCGTACCGCAGGCATTCAGCAGGTGGTTTATCACCGCAGCCGTGATGCGCAGGCCGCTGGCGTTGCATGGAGTGAAGCCGATATCTCCGCTATCCGCCGCCTCGCCGATATGGGCTTTAAAGTCACCGTCACCGGTGGATTGGCGTTAGAAGATTTGCCGCTGTTTAAAGGCATCCCAATTCACGTATTTATCGCTGGCCGTAGCATTCGCGATGCCGCAAGCCCAGTTGAAGCGGCTCGCCAATTCAAACGTTCTATCGCCCAGCTGTGGGGCTAAGGTAAATATCATGCTCCAGAAAGCCGTTCCTCTCGGAATTTACGAAAAAGCGCTCCCTGCGGGAGAAGACTGGCTGCCTCGATTGCAGTTGGCAGCCGAACTCGGTTTCGATTTTGTCGAGATGTCAGTTGATGAAAGCGATGCACGTCTGGCACGGCTTGACTGGAGTCGTGAACAGCGTTTGGCATTGGTGAATGCCATTGCCCAAACCGGCGTGCGCGTCCCCTCGATGTGCCTAAGCGCGCATCGCCGTTTCCCTTTGGGTTCTGAAGACGACAGCGTTCGTGCTCAAGGCCTAGAAATCATGCGCAAGGCTATTCGCTTGGCACAAGACGTCGGCATTCGGGTGATCCAGCTCGCAGGGTACGACGTTTACTATCAAGAAGCCAACAACGCGACCCGCGAACGCTTCCGCGCAGGATTGAAACAGTCGGTCGAGATGGCTAGCCGTGCTCAGGTCACGTTGGCCATGGAAATCATGGACTACCCGCTGATGAATTCAATCAGTAAAGCTATGGGCTATGCCCATTATCTGAATAATCCTTGGTTCCAGCTCTATCCAGACATCGGCAATCTCTCTGCGTGGGATAACGATGTGCAAATGGAATTACAGGCTGGAAGCGGCCACATTGTGGCGGTTCATGTCAAAGATACTCAGCCAGGCGTATTCAAAAACGTACCGTTTGGTACCGGCGTCGTTGATTTTGAACGCTGTTTTACCACCCTCAAAGAAACCGGCTACTGTGGCCCTTATCTGATTGAAATGTGGAGTGAAACGGCTGCCGATCCGGTCAAAGAAGTTAAGGCCGCACGCGACTGGGTGAAACAGCGTATGACCAACGCCGGGCTTCAGGTTGAGGAGACTCTCTAATGCAGCAGCTCAAACAGCAGGTTTTTGACGCCAATATGGCCCTCCCTCATTACGGTCTGGTCACGTTCACATGGGGCAACGTCAGCGCGATCGATCGCGAGCGCGGTTTGGTAGTTATCAAGCCGAGCGGCGTGCCGTATGAAACCATGCAGGCTGAAGACATGGTGGTGGTAGACCTTCAGGGCAATATCGTCGAAGGCCGCTATCGTCCCTCCTCCGATACGCCGACGCACCTTGAACTCTACCGCCGCTATCCACACCTCGGCGGCATTGTGCACACCCATTCCACTCACGCTACCGCATGGGCGCAGGCAGGGTTATCCATTCCCGCGCTTGGCACTACCCATGCAGACTATTTCTTTGGTGATATCCCCTGCACTCGCGCCCTAACCGCCGCTGAAGTCGCTGGAGAATATGAGCTCAACACCGGCAAAGTGATTGTGGAAACGCTAGGCGACACTAATCCGCTGCATACGCCTGGGATCGTGGTGTATCAGCATGGGCCCTTCTCATGGGGCAAAGATGCCGTCGATGCAGTGCATAACGCCGTCGTGATGGAAGAGGTGGCAAAAATGGCGTGGATCGCCTGTGGCATTAACCCACGGCTACGCCACATTGACGGGTATCTGATGGATAAGCATTTCAGCCGCAAACATGGGCCGAATGCTTATTACGGGCAGAAGTAATTCTTTGATATCTCAAGAAGGCTACCATGACAATTAACGCGTTATTTGTACAAAGCAATCCGGCACGTCGTCGCTATGGTGTGGCAACACTGGTCGGTTTTGCCGCGGGGATTATGTCGGCGTTTGTGAAATGGGGGGCTGAAGTTCCCCTACCGCCACGAACGATTACCGATGGCCGCGCTGAGTTTAATCCGCCCTATCTGTTTTTACGTGATTATCTTGGCATCGATCCAACCACGACGGTGTATACGTTCTCAGAACATATTATTAATCCGGTGATGGTGACTCACATTATCTTCTCATTGGTCTTTGCCATCGGCTATTGCATCGTGGCAGAACGTTTTCCAAAGGTGAAAATGTGGCAAGGGCTGATGGCGGGGATTATTTCAACGATTGCGGTTCACGGTATTAGTTTCCCCTTGCTGGGGCTCACACCGCCGCTGTCTCAACTCCCCGTTGATGAATATGTCTCGGAGATTTTGGGGCATCTCTTTTGGTTCTGGTCGATTGAGCTGATTCGCCGCGATCTGCGTAACCGAATTACCCATGAGCCAGATGCAGAAGTACCTATCACAGCCATGAGTCGGTAAATCTAGTCCATTCTCCTGTAGCCCTCGCTAGCCTTCCCTGTCAAAGGGGAAGGTTAGATGGGGTTAACTACACGCCATACCCCATCATTTTCATAATATTTTGCGCCTGTTGAACGGCCTCTTGGCGATGCGCAACGCCGAGCTTTTGATACAAATTACGAATATGGGTTTTAATGGTGGTTGCGGCAACGTCAAGTTCACCGGCGATTTGTTCATTGCTATAGCCAGAATAAATCAGCCCCAGAACCTGCCATTCTCGCTGGGTTAACGGACTGGTACGAATCAGCTCCGGCACCTGTGGGTGATTGAGCAATCGTTCAACAAAGCCCTCATCAAAATGCGCAAACTTATGCCGATGATGCTGGTTGATATCACGCAGAATGCGCTGGGCGCGGTGCTGATCCAGCTCTGGCAGCGTATTGAGCTGCAATAGCTGACGCAGCTGCTGTGCCATCACTTCGCCCTCAACCACGAAATGACTGACAAAACCGGTACGATTAGCCAAACTTAGCGCTTCAATCAATACGCGCAGCGCTTCGCTTTTGCGATCGGTGCTCCAATACAGCAAATTACACAGCAGCAGGTTACGATTGAGATCGCTCACCAAGCGCAAACGCCTGGCCTCTTCGTTTAGCTCATCGAGCACCACTTCGGCTTCTTCATAGCGTCCCAGCAGAATTTGTACTCGCGCAATGTTGCGCCACTGCCCTTGTAGGAAATGGTTATCTGCCCGCGATGGTTTTTCCGCCTGCATCAGCCACTGCGTAGCGGCAGCACGGTCGCCGGTCATCTGCCACGCAATCACCCGCGGCTTGTCGGTATTGGTTTGCCAGTCTCGATGGTAATGACCAGCCTGCAATAAATTCTCACAGCGCCGCAAATATTGGTTAGCGTTGTCCAGATCGCCACGCGCCAAAGAGCACTTGGCTAACATCGCCAAGCATTGCAGCTGCTGCTGTGGTTCATAGTTCGCTAGCACTTCCAGACCTTTACGGGCGGCTTCTTCGGCCTCGTCTAAACGCATCCACGACCACAAAACCTGCGAGCGAATTCGCAACAGGAATTCATGCATCGGCAATTGCTCTAAATGCTGTTCATGGATCAGCTCAAAAGCTTTGTCTTGAGTCTCATAGGCCGCTTGTAAAAAGCCCTGCGCAATGAGAATTTCGCTTTGTTGCAGCATCGCCCACAGCGCGTAATGGTAGGCCTGATGGCGGCGCGCAACCTGCTCAGTTTGTTGCATCATCGGCAACGCACGGGCTAAATCACCTTTGCAGTGGTGGACTTCCCCCATCACCGAACTGGTAACAATACGGCTGTAATAGCTGCTGATCGGCAAATGTTTTAACGCTTCCACGGCCAGCCGTTCGGCATCGTCAGGGCGACCATCGTTGATCGCCACCTGCGCCCGCAGCGCATCAAACTCGGCCAACATCACGCCATCTATTTCAATTTTCTGCACATGCATTTCATGCTCAGCGCGCTCCAGCAGAGTATTCACCTCGCTGTAACGATGCTGGCTCTGTGCCAGCCACGCTTGTAGCAGCGCCAATCGAGGGTTTTGAATCAGTTTTTCATACGGCAGGGCTTTTAAGCACTCTTCCAGCAACGAAAGCTCGCTTTGATGGAACAGCTCCCATGCATGCTGGAGTAGCACATCGCGCAGCATCTCGACGTCGCCTGCCGCTAATGCATGATGGATTGCCTCGGCGGGAAAGCCCTGATCGAGCCAACCCTGCGCCGCTCGACGATGAAGATCGGGCAAATCTGCTGCCAGTTCCCATTGGCAGCGCTGACGTAAAAAATTGGCAAATAATGGATGGAAGCAAAACCACTCGCCGTCAGCGTCCATTCGATGAATAAACAACCCCTGCCGCTCAAGCTCTTCCAACTGCTGTTGACCGTTATCTTCACCGGTTAAGCGAGTCAGCAACACATCATTCATCGAACGCAGCACTGAGCAGCGCAGCAAAAAGTTACGCGTCGTCGCATCAACGCGATCGAGCACTTCATCCACCAAATAATCAGAAAGATGGCTAGCGTTGATCTTCGCTAAACGTCGCGCTGACTCTTGCGCCGTGGTGGTTGATTGACGCACGGAAAGCGCAATCAGCTGTAGCGCCGTCGGCCAACCTTCAACCTCATCGCACAGCTGATGGCTTTCAGTGTCTGCCATCGGCGCTTTCAAACGATGATTGAAAAATTGTGATGCTTCTTGATGAGTAAAGGCCAGCTGCTTAGTGCCCACTTCTAAAAGCTGCTCGCGCACGCGTAAATTAGCGATGCCCAGTGGGGGAAGCGTGCGTGACAATAAAATGACGGTGAGATTATCTGGCTGATGGCGCAGGAAAAAGCGCATCGCCTCATGGATTTGCGCATTAGTGATCAGATGATAATCATCAATAACCAAGCATAGCGGTGCCGACCAGTCAGAAAGCTCAATAAAAAGCTGGGCAAATAACGCCGACAGCGTGGCGTACTGATGTTTTTGGCTCATTGCTTCGCTTTTGCTGCAATGTCCGCCGGTAGCTTGCTGCAAGGCCGCAATCAGATAGCTGGCAAAGCGCTCGGGCTGGTTGTCGCTCTCATCTAAAGAGAACCAACCTAAATGCGCATTTTCCTCTGCCCACTGCGCTAATAGCGTGGTTTTACCATACCCCGCCGGCCCATTAACCAGCACCAGACGGTAGTTACCGGCCGACGCAAGCTTGGTTAATAACCGTTCGCGTACCACCGTATTTTGCAGTCGCACAGGGCGACTTAATTTCGACGGAATGAGCATGGTAAATTCCCACAAAGAAAGCCCAAAGCAAACCACAGCAATATATAAGTTTTAAATATTGCTTAATTATTTCGCGCTTCGTAATTAATTAGTCCTGTTTAACTTGGGATATCACACCAATTAATGCAACAGAGCATGACGACTAGGTAGCAGGAAATTGCAGTCGATCACACTTCTCACATCTTCTTACATCTTTGCTGAGAAAATGACTCAGTACGATTTCATTGATTCTCTGTTTAGGTTAGCGCTTCATCTTTTTCTCTTGCTGGCGCGAAGCCGCATTTCAGCACGGCTTCCCTCGACATAGGAACATTTTTGCTCCTATTCTTAATCCTTTAGTTGCGAGTTTATTGCACAGCCTTTGTCGATTTTATGGGCTACGTCTTGGTAATCAGAGCTGAATTTACACGCCTGTGACGCGGAATATAACGGGTTTGGATCACAGTTTTGCCTACGCCCCGCCCCTCCTCCCCGCCTCATCCCCCTTCGGGAGGATGTTATAAAACCGGTGGGTCGGCAGGATAACGTCAATTCCTGAACTTTATGCTTTGAGAGAGACTGATATGTCGCACATACCATTTGATAAGGACGTATTCTTGGCGGCGCTGACCCGCCAATGGCAGCACTTCGGACTAACCGCATCAAACCAGATGACGGAGCATCAATGGTGGCAGGCTGTGAGTGCGGCAATTGCCGAGCAGCTGTCTGCATTACCGCAGCCAAAGGCCGTGGCAAAAAGCGAACTGCGCCATGTTAACTACCTATCCATGGAGTTTCTGATTGGGCGCTTAACCGCAAACAATTTGATTAATCTGGGCTGGTATGACGCCGTAGAAAAAGCTCTCGCAGCGCATGACGTTCTGCTCAGCGATTTGTTGGAGCAAGAAACCGATCCCGCGTTGGGCAACGGCGGCTTAGGCCGTTTAGCGGCCTGCTTCTTGGACTCCATGGCAACCGTTGAACAACCGGCAACAGGCTATGGCTTGTGCTATCAATATGGCCTCTTCCGTCAGTCCTTCAGCGAAGGTCACCAGATGGAGGCGCCAGACAACTGGGAGCGCGAAAGCTACCCGTGGTTCCGCCATAACAGCGCCCTGAACGTAGACGTTAACTTTGGCGGTAAGCTGGTCAAACAGCCAGACGGTTCGGTGCTATGGCAGCCAGCGCTCACGCTGCGCGGCGAAGCATGGGATTTACCGATTCTGGGCTATCACAACGGCGTAAGCCAACCGCTACGCCTGTGGCAGGCCACTCATGCGCACCCGTTTGATTTAACCAAGTTCAACGATGGCGAGTTCCTCAAAGCAGAAAGCGACGGCATTGAAGCCGCCAAGCTCACCAAAGTGCTTTACCCCAATGACAACCATCAGGCCGGTAAACGCTTACGCCTGATGCAGCAATATTTCCACTGCGCCTGCTCCGTGGCTGACATTCTGCACAAACACCATCTGGCAGGCCGCAAGCTGGCTGACTTACCGAAATATGAGGTGATTCAGCTCAACGATACGCATCCAACGATTGCGATCCCCGAACTGCTGCGCGTGCTGCTAGACGAACATCAGATGTCGTGGGATGAAGCGTGGGCCATCACCAGCAACACCTTTGCCTATACCAACCATACGTTAATGCCTGAAGCGCTGGAATGCTGGGACGAGCGCTTAGTTCGCAGCCTGCTGCCACGCCACTTTGACATCATCAAGCAGATCAATGCGCGCTTCAAAAAACTGGTTCAAAAGCAATGGCCTAACGATGAAGCGGTATGGGCTAAACTGGCCGTTCACTACGATAAACAAGTGCGCATGGCTAACCTATGCGTGGTGGGCGGTTTTGCGGTCAACGGCGTTGCCCAGCTGCATTCTGATTTAGTGGTTAAAGATCTGTTCCCTGAATACCACCAGCTCTGGCCCAACAAATTCCATAACGTCACCAACGGCATCACGCCACGCCGTTGGCTAAAACAGTGTAATCCTGCGCTGGCGAGCCTTATCGACAAGACGCTGAAAAAAGAGTGGGCTAACGATTTAGACGTGCTCAAAGGCCTTGAATCCTATGCCGACGATGCGAAGTTCCGCCAAAAATATCAGGCCATCAAGCGTGACAACAAAATCGCATTAGCCAAATACGTTAAAAACGTGATGGGTCTGGAACTTAACGTCGATGCGATCTTTGATGTGCAAATCAAACGCCTGCACGAATACAAACGCCAGCACCTAAATCTCTTGCACATTCTGGCGCTCTATCACGAACTACGCGACAACCCTCAGGCTGACCGCGTACCACGCGTTTTCCTGTTCGGCGCAAAAGCCGCTCCTGGCTACTATTTGGCTAAAAATATTATCTACGCGATCAACAAAGTCGCGGAGAAGATCAATAACGATCCGCTGATGAAAGGACGTCTTCAGGTCGCATTCATTCCTGACTATCGTGTTTCTGTCGCCGAGCTCATGATCCCTGCGGCTGATATCTCTGAGCAGATCTCCACGGCGGGCAAAGAGGCCTCAGGCACCGGCAACATGAAGCTCGCCCTCAACGGCGCATTAACCGTCGGCACGCTGGATGGTGCGAACGTCGAAATTGCGCAGGAAGTGGGTGAGGAAAATATCTTTATCTTCGGCCAAACCGTAGAGCAGGTGAAAGCCACGCTCGCCAAAGGCTATCAGCCTAAGGCGATTTATCGTAAAGATAAGCAGCTGAAATTGATTCTGGACGAGTTGGCCAAAGGTCATTACAGCAACGGCGATAAGCAAGCGTTCGATCAAATGCTGCATAGCCTGTTAGACGGCGGTGACCCTTACTTAGTCTTGGCTGATTTTGCTGACTACTGCCGCGCGCAAAAGGAAGTGGACGTCTTGTATCGCGACCAAGAGCAATGGACACGCGCCACAATCTTAAATACCGCACGCGTCGGTATGTTCAGCTCTGACCGGTCAATCCGCGATTACCAGAAGAGAATCTGGCAGGCAAAGCGTTAAGGAGCTGTTCCATGCAAGAGAAAACAACGCCACCAATGGAACAAATAACGGAGCACCAGCAGGCCGAGCGGAAGCTGCTGGAAAGTCTGGCGGCGGAAGCCGGTATCGCGGCCAGCTATATCAATGCTCATGGCAAACAACAGGCGATCAGTGCGGAAACCAAGCAGCGCCTGCTGGAAGCGATGCATCCCTTCACGCCGACTCAGGTCGGCTCACCGGTTCCGCCGGTGATGGTGTTTACCCAAGGCCGCCCATGCATTCTCAATCTTTATATCACCGGAGAATACACTTGGACGCTCGCGCTAGAAGCCCACTCGTCAGATAAATCGGCACCTACCGCGACTCGCTTCCAAGGAAAAATACAGCGACGCAAAACGCTGACGCTGCCGCGTGACCTACCGCTGGGCTATCATCAGCTCACGTTAAGCGATGAAACGCAGCAGTGGACTTGCCAGATTATCGTGACACCTCAACGCTGCTATGAGCCAGACGCCTTGCTGACCGGCCGTAAACTTTGGGGTGCCTGCGTACAGCTTTATACGCTGCGATCTGATAATAATTGGGGCATCGGCGATTTCGGCGATCTCAAACAGATGGTGCTAAACGTGGCGAAGCGTGGCGGAGCGTTTGTCGGCCTTAATCCGATCCATTCGCTCTACCCTGCTAACCCAGAAAGTGCCAGCCCCTACAGCCCATCCTCGCGTCGCTGGTTGAACGTGGCCTACATTGATGTCAACCAAGTCGAAGAGTTTAAGCTCAGTGACGAAGCACAAACGTGGTGGAACAATACTGAAACGCAGCGACGCCTAAGCGAAGCTCGCGCCAGCGAATGGGTCGATTATTCCAGCGTTATCTCGCTAAAGATCAATGCGCTACAGCGCGCATTCCCCGCGTTTATCCAGCAGAAAGGCAGCCATAAGCGCCTGAAAGCGTTCCGTCAGTTTGTTGAACAAGGCGGTCATAGCCTGTACCAGCAAGCAGCGTTCGATGCATTACATGCGCATCTGAATGCCCAAGATCCCACCATGTGGGGCTGGCCAGTATGGCCCGATAATCTGCGCAGCGCAGACAGCAGCGGCGTAGCCGATTTTTGCCGTCAGCACGCGGATAAAGTCGATTTCTACCTTTGGCTGCAATGGCTCGCCTACAGCCAGCTTTCAGAATGTTTCGAAGTTTGCCAGCAACAAAAGATGCCGATTGGGCTGTATCGCGATCTCGCCGTTGGCGTCGCCGAAGGTGGTGCTGAAACTTGGGGTGAAACCGGGCTATATTGCCTGAAAGCCTCGGTAGGCGCACCGCCGGATATTCTTGGCCCACTGGGGCAAAACTGGGGACTTCCGCCGATGGATCCCCACGTGATGGCAGCGCGGGCCTATCAGCCGTTCATCGATATGCTGCGCGCGAACATGACCTGCTGCGGCGCATTACGTATCGATCACGTCATGTCGATGCTGCGCCTGTGGTGGATCCCCTATGGCGAAACCGCCGATAAAGGCGCCTATGTGCGCTATCCGGTTGATGATTTACTGGCCATTTTAGCGCTAGAAAGCCAGCGCAATCAGTGCATGGTTATCGGTGAGGATCTCGGCACGGTGCCCGTTGAAATCATCGCTAAACTGCGTGATTGTGGCGTCTACTCCTACAAAGTCCTCTATTTTGAGCACGATCAGGAAAACAGCTTCCGCGCGCCGCAGTCATACACCGTACAGGCGATGGCAACCATCACCACCCACGATCTGCCAACGCTACGCGGCTATTGGCAAGCCGATGATTTGCATTTAGGCAGGGAGCTGGGGCTTTATCCCGATCTTGAGGTGCTGAGAAAACTGCATCAGGATCGCGAAGCGGCTAAACAAGGATTGCTAGATGGTCTGCATCAATATGGCTGTATACCGCAAAAGGTTGGGCGACGAGCTGACCGCTTAGCCATGAGTCCGGTCCTCAACCGTGGTTTGCAGCGTTACGTGGCGGATAGCGCCAGCGCTTTACTCGGCCTACAGCCAGAAGATTGGCTGGATATGGAAAAGCCCGTCAATATTCCGGGTACCAGCGACCAATATCCTAACTGGCGGCGTAAGCTTACCCAAACCCTAGAACAGATGTTTAGCGATCCTGATATTAATCTGCTTATCAGCGATTTAGATAAACGCCGCCGCAAGGTTTCTGCGGCTTAACTCAACGTCTCTGCCAATAGACCGTGAAAACGATTTTCGCGGTCTATTTTTCCGCTAATACTTTTTTCCCATTCGATATCACAAAAAATAACCCTCCGTTTAGCAAATGTATCTAGAAAAGCTGGCTATGCTTAAAAATGGTTAATTTATAAGTTAGCCACCCAATAAAAAAGCCAGCAGGCGGTGATGCTGTAGCGATTTGTGCCTTTGTGTTTTTACTCAAAAATTATCGAGTAACACTCACAAAAAATATTCTGAATGGCGGGCATGATGTCTATTAGCAATTATTCAGAAACGAATGATTGAATGATGGATTCATGCTGTGAATCTAAGGAAGAATGCCATGTCCGTACTTCCCAGCAGTCAAATGCTGCAACAGCTTCTAGCGGGTCATTGTGCTGACCCTTTTTCTATCTTAGGCATGCATCAAACCTCCAAAGGTTTGGTGGTACGCGCTCTGCTGCCTGATGCAACGTCCGTGCAGGTGCTCGACCGCAAAACAACGCGTATGGTTGCTCAGCTTGATCTGATCGACGAACGCGGCTTTTTTACGGGCCTGTTGCCTCGCCGTAAAAATCCGTTTGATTATCTGCTCAACGTCGCATGGAACGATCATCAACAAATTATTGAAGACCCCTACCGTTTTGGCCCCTTACTCGGCGAAGTCGATAATTGGCTGCTCACCGAAGGTAAACATCTACGTCCCTATGAAAGTTTAGGTGCCCACCCCACGCATCTGGCTGATATCAGCGGCGTCAGCTTTGCCGTTTGGGCACCGAATGCGCAGCGGGTTTCCGTGGTTGGCGAATTTAATTTTTGGGACGGCCGCCGCCATCCCATGCGTATCCGACAAGAGAGCGGCATTTGGGAGCTTTTCATTCCCGGCGTGCAGGCGGGTCAACTGTATAAATTCGAGCTTATTGATGCACATGGCAACACCGTGCTTAAAGCCGATCCCTATGCCTTTGAAGCACAAATGCGTCCAGATACCGCCTCGCTAGTGACCCCATTACCAGACAAAGTTCCACCGGATGCAAAACGCAGCGCGGCTAATCAGCTCAACGCGCCGGTCTCCATCTATGAAGTGCATTTAGGCTCATGGCGACGCCACAGCGATAACAACTTCTGGCTCAGCTATCGTGAAATGGCAGAACAGCTGGTGCCCTACGTCAAAGACATGGGCTTCACCCATATCGAACTGCTGCCGATTAACGAACACCCGTTCGATGGCTCATGGGGCTATCAGCCGCTGGGCATGTACGCGCCAACTCGCCGTTTCGGTACGCCAGAAGACTTCCGCTACTTTATGGATAAAGCCCATGAAGCGGGGATCAACGTGCTGCTGGATTGGGTTCCCGGCCATTTCCCTAGCGATACTTGGGGGCTGGCAGAGTTCGACGGCACCGATTTATATGAATATTCAGATCCGCGCGAAGGCTATCATCAGGATTGGAACACCTTGATTTATAACTATTCACGCTATGAAGTGCGCAATTTCTTAGCCGGAAACGCGCTGTACTGGATGGAGCGTTACGGCATTGACGGCCTGCGCGTAGACGCCGTTGCGTCGATGATCCACCGCGATTACAGCCGCAAAGAGGGAGAATGGATCCCAAACTGCTTCGGCGGAAACCATAACCTCGAAGCCATCGATTTTCTGCGCTATACCAATAAAACCATCGGTGAACAGCGCCCCGGCGCCGTCACGATGGCAGAAGAGTCCACCGATTTTCCCGGCGTTACGCTGCCGCCAGACGCCAACGGTTTGGGCTTCCATTACAAGTGGAATATGGGCTGGATGCACGACACGCTGGACTACATGAAGCTCGATCCGGTCCATCGTAAATATCACCATAACTTAATGACGTTTGGCTTGCTGTACGCATGGAGTGAAAACTTCGTACTGGCGCTGTCGCATGACGAAGTCGTGCACGGTAAACGCTCCATGCTCGACAAAATGCCCGGCGATGCATGGCAAAAATTTGCCAACTTGCGCGCCTACTACGGCTTTATGTGGGCTCATCCGGGCAAAAAACTGCTGTTTATGGGCTGTGAATTTGCCCAAGGCCGCGAGTGGAATTTCGAAACCAGCCTTGACTGGCATTTGCTAGAAGGTGAAGACAACTGGCACAACGGCGTACAGCGGCTGGTGCGCGATCTCAACCATTGCTATCGAGACTATCCGGCGCTGCATCGCTGGGATTGTGATGCGCGCGGCTTCCACTGGCGCGTCGTCGACGATCATGAGAATTCGGTGTTTGCCTTCGTTCGCCGCGATGAAACAGGCAACGAAGTTTTGGTTGTCAGCAACTTCACGCCAGTACCGCGCGAGCATTATCGCATCGGTGTTGAGCATGCAGGGCACTACCAAGAAATCATGAACACCGATTCTTACTATTACCACGGCAGCAATTTTGGCAATCAAGGCGGCGTCGATAGCCAATCCGTTGGCAGCCACGGCTGTCAATATTCTATTGAGATCGCCGTGCCACCGCTGGCCACGCTCTATTTGCAGCTAGCGCCTCAACCAGCGCCATCCTCGGAGGCCGTGTCTGATGCTAAAACCCGGTAATCCGGGCCCGTTGGGAGCCCACATCACGCCTGAAGGCGTCAATTTTGCGCTCTTCTCGTCTCACGCGACGCGGGTTGAGCTCTGCATTTTTGACAAAACTGGGCATCAGGAATCCTACGAGCTTCCGGCACGCAGCGGCGACGTTTGGCACGGGCTGTTACCTGGGGCAAAAGCGGGGTTGGAATATGGTTATCGCGTTCATGGCTCGTGGCGTCCTGAAAAGGGCCAGCGCTTTAACCCCGCTAAATTGCTGATCGATCCTTACGCTCGCGAACTCACGGGCACATTACCCTTGGACGATCGCCTGTGTGGCGGCCTACACGAGCCAGACTGGCGTGACGATCGCGATGTCGTCCCCCACTGCATCGTGCATGAAGAAACCTACGACTGGGAGAACGATCGTCCCCCTCATGTTTTATGGGGGGATACCGTGATTTATGAAGCTCATGTCCGCGGGCTTACCCAGCAACATCCGGGAATTCCAAAGGAATTGCGCGGCAGCTACGCCGCTCTTTCTCATCCGGTGATAATTGAATACCTAAAACGTTTAGGCATTACCGCGTTGGAACTGCTGCCGGTACAGCTTCATGCCGACGAGCCTCGTTTACAGAAAATCGGCCTCACCAACTATTGGGGCTACAACGTTCTCGCCCCGTTTGCCATCGAGCCGAGTTTTCACTCTGGCCGCAGCAAGACCACCCCGTTGAGTGAATTTCGCGACGCGGTCAAAGCGCTGCACGCCGCCGGAATTGAAGTCATTCTCGATGTTGTGTTTAACCATACCGCCGAGCTGGACGAGACCGGCCCGATGGTGTCATTGCGCGGCATCGATAACCGCAGCTATTACTGGCGAAACGCGCAAGGCGCGTTAGAAAACTGGACCGGCTGTGGCAACGCGCTGAGGTTAACGCAGCCGCATAGCGTGCAGTGGGTCATGGACTGCCTGCGCTATTGGGTTGAAGAGTGCCATGTGGATGGTTTTCGCTTTGATTTAGGCACCGTGCTTGGACGCAACGCTGATTTTCATCGGCATGCGCCGTTGTTTATTACCATCGCCCAAGATCCTGTTCTCTCTCGGGTGAAGTTCATCGCCGAACCGTGGGATATCGGCCCCAATGGCTACCAGTTAGGGCATTTTCCTCTCACCTTTTCGGAATGGAACGATCGTTATCGGGATGAAGTTCGCCAGTTTTGGTTACAGGGCTCTGTCAGCGCAGGCGCGTTTGCCGAGCGTTTTGCAGCCTCAAGCCCGTTATTTCGCCATCACGGGCGCGCACCGTCGTCGAGCATTAACCAAATCACCGCTCACGACGGCTTTACGCTGCACGATTTAGTGAGTTTTAACGACAAACATAATCTGGCTAACGGCGAGGAAAACCGCGACGGCACTAACAGCAATTACAGCAACAACCACGGCGTGGAAGGGATAGACGCCGATGAGGACGTTCAGCGCCGAAGAAGCCGTAGCCAGCGGGCATTGCTTGCCACGCTGCTGCTCTCACAAGGCGCACCGATGATTCTGGCCGGAGATGAAATGGGTCACAGTCAGCAAGGCAATAACAATGCGTACTGCCAAGACAATGAAATCGCTTGGCTAGATTGGTCCTGCGCAGATACCGCCTTAACGGAGTACACCGCCTCGCTAATTCAGCTGCGTAAGCGCATACCCGCGCTCTGCGCCAACCGGTGGTGGGATGAAAACGATGGCAACGTGGTCTGGCTGAACGCCCATGCACAGCCGCTCACGCCCGATGAATGGCAGGCTATCGGTCCGTCACTGCTACAGATTCAGCTATCTGGCGACTGGTTAATGATCGTGAATCCAGCGCAGAACGACGCTGAGGTTTGCCTTCCTGCGGGTCATTGGCAAGCGTCTGCGCCATTCAACGCATTGGATACCGTAAACAACACTGAACGCGTGGTCATGCCTGCACACAGCATATGCGTACTGATTCGTTCATAGCCCTACAACGCGCAGTCCAAGGCCTAAAGAGCGGACTGCACGCATAAAAACAAGGAGTCAGAAATGGTTAAGTCAGAAAATCAGAACCAGTTGATGTTGGCCCGTCAATTACCTCAGCAGTCTGTGGCCCTGATTCTGGCAGGTGGCCGCGGCTCTCGCTTGAAGGATCTCACCAAAACGCGTGCGAAACCGGCCGTTCACTTTGGCGGTAAATTTCGTATCGTCGATTTTGCGCTATCGAACTGCATCAACTCAGGCATCCGTCGCATTGGGGTAATCACCCAATATCACTCTCATACCTTGGTGCAGCACATTCAGCGTGGTTGGTCGTTCCTGAACGAGTCAATGAATGAGTTTGTCGATCTCCTGCCCGCTCAGCAGCGCGATGCCTCAGAACATTGGTACAAAGGAACCGCCGATGCGGTGTATCAAAATCTGGATATCATTCGGCGCTATGACGCTGAATTTGTGGTTATTCTTGCTGGCGACCATATCTACAAAATGGACTATTCGCGCATGCTGATCGACCACGTGGAGAGCGGTGCAGAATGTACCGTGGCCTGTATCCCCGTGCCGCGTAGCGAGGCAAGCGAATTTGGTGTGATGGAAGTTGGCGACGATCACCAGATTTTGAAGTTTCTGGAAAAACCACAGAATCCACCCGCCATGCCCGGCAACGAAGATATGTCGCTCGCCAGCATGGGCATTTATGTGTTTAACGCAGAATATCTTTATCAGCTGCTGGAAGAAGACATGAGCCTCACGGATTCCTTCCACGATTTTGGTAAAGACCTGATCCCCAAAATTACCGCTCAGGGAAAAGCATGGGCGCATCCCTTCACGCTTTCCTGCGTTACCAGCACCGACGAGCACGACGTGGCCCCGTACTGGCGCGACGTTGGAACCCTAGATGCCTATTGGCGCGCCAATCTCGATTTGGCTTCAGTCACGCCAGAACTCGACATGTACGACAAACGCTGGCCAATTCGAACCTATATGGAGTCACTGCCGCCCGCCAAGTTTGTCCAAGACCGTTCAGGCAGCCACGGCATGACCATGAACTCCTTGGTATCAGGCGGCTGCATTATTTCAGGCTCCGTGGTCGTTCACTCGGTGCTGTTCCCTCGGGTTCGCGTTAATTCGTTCTGCACCATTGATTCATCTGTTTTATTACCTGACGTCAACATTGGCCGCTCATGCCGCCTACGCCGCTGCATTATCGACCGCGCCTGCGTTCTGCCTGAAGGCATGGTGATTGGCGAAAACGCAGAAGAAGATAGCAAGCGTTTTTACCGCTCTGAAGGCGGCGTTGTCTTGGTCACGCGCGAAATGTTGGCTCGTTTATGAGATGAAATTGTGGATGTAGCTCCCTGCAAACAGAAAAGCGGATGGGAGCAACCGCCACTCTGACTGAGGACTACCGATGTACGTATTGCACGTCTGTTCCGAACTGTTTCCCCTGCTTAAAACAGGTGGATTAGCCGACGTTGTCGGTGCAATGCCTGCTGCGCAAATTGCTCAGGGAGCGAATGTCCGCGTTCTTCTCCCTGGGTTTCCGGCGCTGAAAGAGGGTATCCCTGAAACCCATGAAGTCGCCACGCTGGATACCTTTGCCGGTCGCGTTACGCTGCGTTTTGGTCATTATCAAGGCGTGGGTATCTATTTGATTGATGCCCCGCATCTTTATGACCGCCCCGGCAGCCCGTATCACGATCAGGCGATGTATGCCTACTCTGACAACCATCGGCGTTTCGGTTTGCTGGGATGGGTTGCGGCAGAGCTAGCCAGCGGCTGTGACCACTTTTGGCGTCCACAGGTCGTTCATGCTCATGATTGGCATGCAGGCCTTGCCTGCGCGTATCTGGCGGCGCGTGGTCGCCCTGCTCGCTCTGTATTTACCGTGCACAATCTTGCCTATCAGGGCTTATTTTCAGCCCATCACATGGCTGAGCTGTATCTACCACAGGATTTCTTCCAGATTTATGGGCTGGAATTCTATGGCCAAATCTCATTCTTAAAAGCCGGGCTGTTTTACGCCGATCACGTCACCACGGTCAGCCCTACCTATGCAAAAGAAATCACCCGCCCTGAATTCGCCTATGGCATGGAAGGGCTATTACAGCAGCTTGAACGCGAAGGCAGGCTTAGCGGCATTCTCAACGGCGTTGATGATGCTATTTGGGATCCCGCGACCGATAAACTCATCGCCAACTGCTATCAGCGGGAAAATCTCAAAGAGAAGGCGCTAAACAAACAGCATCTGCAAACCGCCATGGGGTTAGACGTCGATCCGGAGAAACCGATCTTTGCGGTTGTCAGCCGTTTAACCAGCCAAAAGGGATTGGATTTAGTGCTTGAAGCGCTGCCCACGCTATTAAACGGCGGAGGGCAGCTAGCGCTGCTCGGTGCGGGCGATGCTCCTTTACAAGAGGCATTTCTGGCCGCTGCGGCCGCCTATCCCGGTCAGGTTGGCGTGCAAATCGGTTATCACGAAGCCTTCTCACATCGAATCATTGCGGGATCCGACGTTATTTTAGTTCCGAGCCGCTTTGAGCCCTGCGGGCTGACCCAACTGTACGGACTGAAATACGGCACCCTGCCACTGGTGCGCCATACCGGCGGTTTAGCCGACACGGTGAACGACTGCTCGCTGGAAAATCTCTCCGAAGGCAGCGCCAGCGGTTTTGTCTTTAATGACTGTGATGCCAAAGATTTGTCGAATGCGCTACGCCGCGCCTTTGTTCTCTGGACGCGCCCAACGCTGTGGCGCTACGTGCAGCGCCAAGCCATGGCGCAAAACTTCAGCTGGGAAAAAGCGGCCGTGAGCTATTTAGATCTCTACCGCCGACTTTAGCCAGATACAGAATTCATCGGCATGGCTGGCGCTAATTGCATGACTTGCCATCGATGCTGTAACCCATATTTTTCATTATCGGGGTGTACTGATTATGACTTCACCGTTTAGCTATACTTCGCCCGTTGTCAGCGTCGAGGCGCTTAAACACTCGATTGCTTACAAACTGATGTTTGTGGTTGGTAAAGATCCGTCCATCGCTAACCAGCATGACTGGTTAAACGCCACGCTATTCGCGGTGCGAGACAGAATGGTCGAGCGCTGGCTACGTTCCACACGCGCTCAGTTCTCGCAGGATGTACGCCAGGTTTACTACCTTTCTATGGAGTTTTTGCTTGGTCGCACGCTTTCTAACGCCTTAATGGCGATGGGCGTGTATGACGAAACCAAGCAAGCCTTAGACGAAATGGGACTCGACCTTGAAGAGCTTATCGATGAAGAGATCGACCCAGGTCTTGGCAACGGTGGCCTTGGTCGATTAGCGGCCTGTTTTCTCGATTCCATGGCAACGCTCGCCCTACCAGCACGCGGCTACGGTATCCGCTATGAATACGGCATGTTCAAACAGAACATCGTTAATGGGCAGCAGGCGGAGTCCCCCGATAACTGGCTGGAATACGGCAATGCATGGGAGTTTGTGCGGCATAACACGCGCTATCGAGTTCGATTCGGTGGACGTATTCAGCAAGAGGGCAATCGCGCCCGCTGGTTGGAAACTGAAGAAGTGCTGGCGCTAGCTTTTGACCAAATTATTCCAGGCTTTGACACCGATGCGACTAACACTCTGCGTTTATGGTCAGCGCGCGCCAGTAGCGAAATCAATTTAGGTAAGTTTAATCAGGGCGATTACTTTGCCGCGGTAGAGGATAAAAACCACTCGGAAAACGTGTCCCGCGTGCTCTACCCGGACGATTCAACCTATTCAGGCCGTGAGCTGCGCCTGCGTCAGGAATACTTCCTCGTCTCCGCGACGGTGCAAGATATTCTCCATCATCATTGGCAAACGCATCACACTTTGCAGAATCTCGCCGAGAAAATTGCCATCCACCTGAACGACACCCACCCAGTGCTTTCGATTCCCGAATTAATGCGGCTACTCATTGACGATCATAAATTCACGTGGGAAAGCGCTTGGTCTATCGTGGTGCAGGTTTTCTCCTACACCAACCATACGTTAATGAGCGAAGCCCTCGAAACGTGGCCGGTAGACATGTTGGGCAAAATTTTACCGCGCCATCTACAGCTTATTTTCCAGATCAACGACCATTTCCTGAAAGACGTGAAAGAGCAATATCCTAATGATGATGCGTTGCTGTCACGCGTTTCTATTATCGATGAAACCAATGGCCGTCGCGTGCGTATGGCATGGTTGGCGGTGATTGCCAGCCATAAAGTAAACGGTGTATCTGAGCTGCATTCCGAACTGATGGTGCAATCACTGTTTGCCGATTTTGCTCGTCTGTTCCCGAACCGTTTCTGCAATAAAACCAACGGTGTCACTCCACGTCGCTGGCTGGCGCTGGCTAACCAGCCGCTGTCAAAAGTGCTGGATGAAAACATCGGACAAAGATGGCGCACCGATTTAAGCCAGCTTAATGAGCTGTTAGCGCACATCGACTACCCGACCTTCATTCGCGATGTGCAACAGGCCAAGCTGCACAATAAAAAACAGCTCGCCGTATACGTCGCGCAAAAGCTTAATGTAGTGCTAGATCCTAATGCGCTATTCGACGTGCAGATCAAAAGGATCCACGAATATAAGCGCCAATTGCTGAACGTGTTGCATGTCATCACCCACTACAATCGTATCCTGCAAGATCCTGAAAACGATTGGACACCACGGGTGAAGATCTTTGCCGGTAAAGCGGCCTCGGCCTATTACAACGCTAAGCAAATAATCCATTTGATCAACGATGTGGCTAAAGTGATCAACAACGATGAGCGCATCAAAGGCAAGCTCAAAGTTGTTTTCATCCCTAACTATGGCGTCAGTTTGGCACAGATGATTATTCCAGCCGCCGATCTTTCAGAGCAGATTTCCACGGCGGGCACCGAAGCATCGGGTACTAGCAACATGAAATTTGCGCTCAACGGCGCATTAACTATCGGCACGTTAGACGGCGCAAACGTGGAAATGCTCAATCACGTAGGTGAAGAGAATATCTTTATCTTCGGCAATACCACCGAGCAGGTTGAAACGCTGCGTAATAATGGCTATAACCCGCGCCAAATCTACGAACAGGATCCTGAGCTAAACCAAGCGCTCACCCAAATTGCGACGGGCGCCTTCAGCCCTGAAGATCCGCGCCGCTATGCAAGCCTCTTTGATTCATTGGTGAACTTCGGCGATCACTATCAGCTACTGGCGGATTACCGTAGCTATATTGATACACAAGACAAAGTGGATGAGCTTTATAAAACGCCAAATGAATGGACACACCGCGCGGTGATGAATATCGCCAATATGGGATATTTCTCGTCTGACCGAACGATTCAGGAGTACGCGGATGAGATATGGAATATTAAAGCGGTGAAGTTGTAGAGAACGAAGAAAAGCCCCCCTTTCAGCCTCCCCCTTCGCAGGGGGAGGAGCCGATTGAGGATCTTACAAGCATCACCGAACAGTTCCCTCCCCTGTGAAGGGGAGGGCTAGGGTGGGGTCATGCAGTCATTATGACTTATGCTCTGCCAGCCACTGCGCGACGCGCTGTTTCTGGGCATCATCCAGCCACATACCTAACTTGGTTCGGCGCCAGATCGCATCATCAAGCTCAACCACCCACTCTTCGGCAACCAGATAACGCAGCTCAGCTTCATACAGATGATGGCCAAAGTGCTCGCCCAGATCTTCCAGCGATTGCGCAGTTCCGATCAGTTGTTCAGCGCGAGTGCCGTAAGTGCGCACGTAGCGGCGGGCTAACGCTTCTGGCAACCACGTAAAGCGGCGACGCAGCTGCGCTGCATAGCTATCACGATCGGTGCCTAAATCGCCCCCCGGCAATACACCGTTTTTAGTCCATGCAGGACCACAGTTATCGTAATAACCAGACAGTTTTTCTAGCGCATGTTCAGCCAGTTTACGATAGGTGGTGAGCTTACCGCCAAATACGGAAAGCAGCGGCGCTTTACCATCCTGATCGTGCACGTCGAGCGTATAGTCACGGGTGATCGCCTGTGGAGAATCTGATTCGTCATCACACAGCGGACGCACACCGGAATAAGTCCAGACGATGTCGTCTTTGCTCAACTGTTTCTTGAAGTGATCGTTATAAACCTTCAGCAGGTAATTCACTTCATTATCATCAATCTTCACATCATGCGGATCGCCGTTATATTCCACGTCGGTAGTCCCGATGATAGAAAACTCATCCATCCACGGGATCACAAAGACAATACGATGATCTTCGTTTTGCAGGATATAAGCCTGCGGCTGATTATGAACACGCGGAACCACAATATGGCTACCTTTGATCAGACGGATACCATAAGGGGATTTCAGCTCTAATCCGTTATCGAAGAAATGTTTAACCCATGGGCCGGTGGCATTCACCAGACCTTTGGCACGCCAGGTAAAGACTTCACCCGTGTCTGCGTTTTTGGCTTCAACCACCCACAATCCATTTTCACGATAGGCGCGAGTGACCTGAGTACGAGTGCGAACTTCACCACCCCGCACCACAACTTCTTGCGCGTTTAACAGCACCAGACGAGCATCATCAACCCAGCAATCTGAATACTCAAACCCACGCGTTAAGCTGGATTTCAAGACTGATTCAGGGCCAAAGCGCAGGCCTTTGCTGCTTGGTAAGCTGGTACGTTTGCCCAAATGATCATAAAGGAACAAGCCTGTACGAATCATCCAAGCTGGGCGCAAATGTGGCTGATGTGGTAAGCGGAAACGCATCGGGAAGGCGATATGCGGCGCAAGTTTCAGCAGAACTTCACGCTCTGCCAAGGCTTCGCTCACCAAACGAAACTCATAGTGTTCAAGATAGCGCAGGCCACCGTGGATTAATTTGGAGCTCGCAGATGACGTGGCACAGGCCAAATCTTTAGCCTCCAGCATCAGAACGGAAAGCCCGCGTCCTGCCGCATCCGCAGCGATACCGGCACCGTTAATGCCACCACCGATAACGATCAAGTCTTTGGTTTCCACTTTCCCCTCCGGATGCTCGAAACAGTTCTAATTTTGTCGTTGATGATAGAAAAACAATCGAATAATGTTCGTTTACGAGCATTATAATACTCACAAACAAACATTAGCGCCAGAAATTAACCAAACAAAAACATTTCAGCGTGATGAAGATAACAGTTGAGAGATAATAAAATTACATACTGTGTGGGTATTAGAAAGCATAGCCGCCCAAGCTGATAAACTTAGGCGTCGAAAGGGAAAGACTAGTTACGAATTTCTTCGAGCAATTCTGGATATTTATCAAGCAATTTTAACAACTTGATGGTCGATACATGGGGCAGCGCTTTGCCTGTTTCGTAGCGCGAAAATGCGTTCACACCGCCGCCAAAGATCTCACCGGCTTCACTTTGGGAAAGGTTCAGCTTTTTTCGCATTGCCACCACGTACTCAGGATCGATGATGGAAGCATTAACCTGCTTGTTGAACTCCGTCAAAATGCTGTCGATACGCAGAGATTCTTCTTTAAAAATCACACCTTCCCCGCAGTCTAAACACCAGTCAGCGCCCCATGCCTTGATTATCATCGTTTGGCCTTTATAGGTGTAGGGAGTATCACGGTACTCCTTCACCGTGTTGGACGATCCACATTCAGGACATATCATCATCTAGCTCCTTAAAAGACACGATTAACACTTCATCCACTACCGTTAGTTTCAGATAGAGAGATACCTTTTCCAGATGGCAGTGGTACACATCCTGCCAAATTTTGTGGTTTTGATACGTTGTCATACTTTTATAAAAGTCTTTAGCAGATAACTCACTCACGACTCGATACATATCTGCACAGCTAAAATCGAGGCGCTTCGCATTCAAATAAGCGACTTTTGTGGCTTTAATCATCCCCTTCCCAATCAAACTCCGTACCTTTTCCAAGCTACAATGCGGCGTTCGCTTCTCCATCGGCTCTCCTTAGCAATATAACCTAATAGGTTAATTTGATCGATTAATAAACCATCAATAACAATTTATTGGAGCTTAAAATTGACTCAAGGACAGCCGCACGTAACTGCGAAACCGATTCAGAGAAATTCGTGAGACTTACAGCGCTGCAGGCGCTTTTGGAATCCACCGCGCATTAAAAAGCTATGGGAAAAGACAAAACAAAACGCACAGACCAAACTGGCTCTGTGCGTTTAGAAATAGAGAGGGAAAGGCTTAGCAGATTTCGAGCTGAACTTCGTGCTGCTCAATGATTTTCTGAATACTGGCCGGTGGCTGTTCATCGGTGAACAGGTAATCAATCAGATCCATGTTGCCTAGATTCACCATCGCATTACGGCCGAATTTAGAATGGTCAGTCACTAAAATGACGCAGCGTGAGTTTTCGATAATAGCGCGCTTGGTGCGTACTTCATGGTAATCAAACTCCAGCAATGAGCCGTCCATATCAATACCGCTGATACCGAGAATGCCGTAATCCAAACGGAACTGAGAGATAAAATCTAGCGTGGCTTCACCCATGATGCCGCCGTCACGGGTTCGCACTTCGCCACCCGCCAGTATCAATCGAAAGTCTTCTTTGCCCATCAGCAAAGTCGCAACGTTAAGGTTGTTGGTGACGACACGCAAATTACGATGATTCAGCAATGCATGCGCGACCGCTTCCGGCGTGGTGCCAATATCAATAAACAGCGTGGCACCATCAGGGATCAGGCTGGCAACGTGCTGTGCGATACGCGCTTTTTCCGCCGACCACATGATTTTGCGATCGTGATAAGCCGCATTCACCGAGCTGGATGGAAGTGCTGCGCCACCGTGATGACGCTGAATTTTGTTTTGCTCCGCCAAGTCGTTCAGATCGCGGCGAATCGTCTGCGGGCTCACCGCAAAGTGCTCGACCAACTCTTCCGTGCTCACATATCCTTGCTGGCGAACGAGATCGATTATCGCGTCATGGCGCTGTGTCTGCTTCACATCAATTCCCCTGAGTTACCGGATGTCCGGCGGTTAGACGTTGCTCTTACGCTGATGTCTTGCGCTGATGATGGGCATCCCAAAACGCCATCAACAGTCCAATCACTAAGCCTGCAATATGCGCACCGTTTGCGACCGACATTCCAAACCAATCAAAATGTCCGGCCACCAGCCATAGCACTGAAAAAACCATCAGGCCCCGTGGCATATTGATACCCATTTGCGGAGCGCGTTCACCACACCACCACACATAGCCCATCAACGCATACACGACGCCAGACAGACCACCAAAATTAGACCCACTAAACAGTGACTGCGCCCAGCCGCTCATAAAGGCCGCAACTAACGCAATTTGCAACAGCTTGCCTGCACCTAAGCGTTTTTCAACCTGCCCACCAAGATACCACCACCACATGAGATTAAAGATGATGTGCACCGCTGAGAAATGCAAAAACGCATGGCTCACCCAGCGCCAAACCTGAAAATATTGGCTTGAATCTGCGGGCCACGCTAGCCAGTTCATGACGGTTTCATCACCCAGCATTAGCATTAACAGGTAGACCACTACGCAGATAGCCGTAACTCCTACCGTTAAGGGGCCGGTCTGTCGGGTAAAACTTTTCAGATAGCTAAAGCTGCCATATTTCAAGCCGCTGTGCGTTGATCCCGCATGCCAGCTGGCCGCCTGATAGCGCGGATGCAAAGGCTCTTGCAAAAAGCGCGCAAGCTCTTGTTCAACCTGCGTCTGTTGAGCGTCGTCAGCGAGCCAAAGCACAACCTCGTCGTTGTGTACTTCTAACTCTAAACGCACGCCCTGCGTCGCCATATAATCAATAAACGCCTGCGCCAGCCTTGGGTTAGGCAGGGAAATAATACGAACCATGAATACCTGCTTGTTAAAATTGGCACCCTACTGATGCCTAATTGGCGCTACAGGGATGAGCTATCGACCTGCTGCGGATAAGCACGGGCCCATGCTTCAAATCCGCCATCGATGCTGTATACCTCTTCAAATCCTTGGTGCAGCAAATACTGCGCTGCGCCACGGCTGCTATTACCGTGATAGCACATCACCATCACCGGTGTATCGAATTCATTGTTTTGCATGAAGTTTTGCAGCGTTTCATTGGTCAAATGAAATGCGCCTTGGGCATGCCCGGCGGCATAGCTCTGCGGATCGCGAATATCCACCAACGCTACACCCGATTGTTGTAACTTTTGCTGTGCCTGTTCAACTGAAATAACGACAAACTGTTCCATAACACCATTCCATTACTGTATTCAAATTGCCCGCATTGTAACGAACATGTTACTGACAAAAAACCGCATTAAGCATATGGAATTGTTGCTAAAACCGTAGGACACAACAACCTAAAGACCATCAAGAGATTGCGGTTTTTAGCCAGAAATGCAAGAACTAAACGAGCGATTACGAAAATTCATGGTATTTAATCGCTCATTTTTCCCTTATCTTGCCACGCAAACCAAGGCGAAATGCCATAGACTTAAGGGAATAGCATCACAGGAGGTCTTATGAAAAACCTAATTCGTGCTGTGCTCCCCGCTCTGTTGCTCTCTCCATTGTCACTTTTTTGCAGTGTAAATGCCTATGCGCAGTCGGCCGTCATACAGCAGCAACAGCAAATGATCCAACAACAGCAACAAGGTTTCCAAAACCAAAACAGCAGTTTCAATCAACAGCAGTTGCGTAATACGCAAACTCAAATCCAGCGAGATAATCAAGCGCAGCAGATACACCAGTTGAATGAAAACATGCGTCTGAATGCCGATCAGCAATGGCAAAATAACAATCAGCAGCGCATGCTCAATAATCAGAACCGCCAACAACGTCAACAGCAGCTACAACTTAATCAGATGGATCAGCAGAAAAAAGTGAATAATCAAAGAATGCTGAACCAGCAAAATACCGTGGATCAGAATAGAAAAAATAACGGTGGGCAGTAGGCCATATATATCGAATGGCCCCCTCCCTAACCCTCCCCTTAGCAGGGGAGGGAACTGTTCGGTGATGTTTGTAAGAATCTCGATCTGCCCCTCCCCCTGCCAAGGGGGAGGTTGGGAGGGGGTCAGCTCTCCAATTTAGAGAGATTCACGGTCTGCAAAATCAGCACCGATCACATCAATTTTATCAGTACAGATGCAATCAACGCCCCAATCCAGCAGCAATCGGGCGCGTTTCGGGTTATTCACCGTGTACACCAGAATACGCAGCCCGGCAGCTTTGATATCCGCAACGCGTTCCGCAGTCAGCTCATTGTGATCGATATGCAATGAAACGCAGCCTAAGCGCGTGGTTAACGCCAGCCACTCTTCATCCCATGTTTCAAGCAGCAAACCGCGTGGCAATTCAGGAACCGCTTCTTGCGCCGCGGCCAATGACTCAACCGAAAAAGAGGAGAGCAAAGGCGGAACCGGATGCGTTGCCCATAGCGTTTTCGCCGCTAGTGCAACGACCCGCCCTGTTTCACGTTCAACGCCGGTCGTGGGTTTAATCTCAATATTCGCCGCTAGGCCAAATTCACGACAGCGATCGGCAACCTGCGAGAGCAGCGGCAAAGGTTCATCGCGGAACGCGCGGCCAAACCAGCCTCCGGCATCGAGACTCACCAGTTTTTCCCAAGGCAAATCACCGGCGACGCCCCAACCATTAGTGGTACGTTCCAGATTATCGTCGTGCAGCAAAAAAATTTGCCCATCGGCGCTAAGTTTGGCATCAAACTCAATCATTTTATGCCCATACTCCGCGCCAATATCAATGGCCGCTAAGGTGTTCTCTGGCGCCAGTTTGCCACCACCGCGGTGGGCGATAATTTTTGGATAGGGCCAATATGTTGTCATCTTGTACTCCGCCATAAAGGCTTTACTTCAGGTTCACGGCTCAATACGCAAACCGGTTGTTATATCGAAGAAATGCAGGTTTTCCTGTGGCAGAACCAACCGCAGTTCGCTTCCTGACTCAGGGAGAATTTGATGAGGCAAGCGCAGGATCACGCCGTGCTCCCCCCACCGCCCGTGCGCTAGATTATCGGCGCCCAGCAATTCCAACGTCATTACCGTAAACGGGTTTCCGCCTTCTGACTCAGCCGCACGACGCAGATGCTCAGGACGAATACCGAGCGTCAGCGCTTGCCCTGCCAGCTTGTTCAATGGCTGTTCTAGCCGCAGCTGCGGGCCATTGTTAACCTCGAAAGTCAGTCCGTCTGCGCTAATCTGACCATCAAGCAGATTCATCGCAGGCGATCCCATAAAACCAGCGACAAAGCGACTGGCTGGGCGATGATAAATCTCGGTCGGCGTTCCTATCTGCTCAGCGACACCCTTGTTAAGCACAATCACGCGCTGGGCGAGCGTCATGGCCTCAACCTGATCATGCGTCACATACAGGCTGGTCGTTTTTAAGCGGCGGTGCAACTGTTGCAGCTCAAGGCGCATCTGAACGCGCAGTTTTGCATCAAGATTGGATAACGGTTCGTCGAACAGGAATACCGCTGGCTCACGCACGATTGCGCGCCCCATCGCGACTCGCTGGCGTTGCCCGCCAGATAGCTCGCTTGGCTTGCGGGTTAAGTGCGGCCCTAATTCAAGAATAGCGGCCACCTCTTCCACCTTAGTGCGAATGAGCTCTTTGCCCAAACCGCGAATTTTCAGGCCGTAGGCCATATTATCAAATACGCTCATGTGCGGATAAAGCGCATAGTTTTGGAACACCATCGCCACGCCGCGATCTTTAGGTTCTTTATGCGTCACGCGATCGTCATCGATATAAATATCACCGCCTGTGGCTTCTTCAAGCCCGGCAACCATCCGTAGCAGCGTCGATTTCCCACAGCCAGACGGGCCAACCATCACGATAAACTCACCGTCGGCAACATCCAGATCGATCCCTTTGATTATCGCATTCTTGCCGTCATAGCTTTTGCTAACGGTCTGTAATTTTAAACGTGCCATTCAGTTATTTCTCGCTATCAACCAGACCACGGACGAACCAGCGCTGCATACCCAATACCACCAACAGCGGTGGTAATAGCGTCATCAGCAATGCGGCCATCACAAGTTGCCACTGCGTTGCGCTTTCTCCACTGGAGATGGCGCTTTTAATACCCGCGACCGCCGTTCCCATTGAGGGATCGCTAGTTATCAGCAATGGCCAAAGATATTGATTCCACCCATAGATAAACGTAATAACAAACAGCGCCGCTAAATTCGTTTTAGAAAGTGGAAACAGCACATCGCGGAAAAAGCGCATCGGCCCCGCACCGTCGATACGCGCAGCCTCTAGCAGCTCATGCGGCAACGTCATAAAAAACTGTCGAAATAAAAACGTGGCGGTTGCCGAAGCCATCAGCGGCAGCGTTAATCCCGTGTAGCTATCCATCAGATTTAGGTTTGCCATCACTTCAACCGTGGGAAATATCCTCACCTCGACCGGCAACATTAGAGTGATGAATATCAACCAGAAGAATAGGTTACGCAATGGAAAACGGAAATAGACAATGGCAAATGCTGAAAGCATCGAGACCGTAATTTTCCCCACCGTAATCACGAGCGCCATAATAAAGCTATTCATCAACTGAATGCCAAACGGTGCTCCAGCGCTACCCACGCCCTGATGCCAAACCTGCGAAACGTTATGCCACAGCTGTGAACCGGGGATCAGCGTCATCGGCACATCAAACACCTGTTGCTTATCGAGCGTTGCAGCAACGAACGCCACATACAGCGGGAATAAAATCACCATCACGCCCAACACCAGCATAATGTGGCAAAACACATCTAAGCCTTTACGGTTCTCAATCATTGGTAACGTACCTTACGCTCAACGTAGCGGAATTGGATCAGGGTTAACGCAATGACCATCAGCATCAGAACCACCGACTGCGCGGCTGAGCTGGAAAGATCGAGCCCCGCAAATCCTTCACGGTAGATTTTATAAATCAGCGTTGTCGTGGATTGCCCTGGCCCACCGCCGGTGGCTGCATCAATAACCGGAAAGGTGTCGAAGAAGGCGTAAACCAGATTAACCACCAACAAGAAGAAGCTCACCGGAGAAATCAGCGGCAACACAATATG
Source organism: Hafnia sp. CBA7124 (assembly GCF_002355555.1). Classification (NCBI taxonomy): domain Bacteria; kingdom Pseudomonadati; phylum Pseudomonadota; class Gammaproteobacteria; order Enterobacterales; family Hafniaceae; genus Hafnia; species Hafnia sp. CBA7124. Next base: position 4,264,625 of record NZ_AP017469.1, read on the forward strand.
AAAGAAGCGGCGAATCGGCCCCGCACCATCGATGGCGGCAGCTTCGAGCAAAGACTTAGGCACAGACTGTAATGCGGCGAGGAAAAACAAGAAGTTATAGCTCACCTGTTTCCATACCGAGGCCAGCACCACCAAAAACATGGCCTGACCGCTGTTTTGTGCATGGTTCCAGTTATAGCCCATCGCGCCAAGAAAATGCGATACCAGCCCCAGTCCCGGATTAAACAAAAACATCCACAGCACGGCGGCGATAGTGGGCGCAACCGCGTAAGGCAAGATAAACAAGGTTTGATAAATGCGGCGACCGCGCAAAACATGATTCACCAGCGCGGCAAAAAATAGCGACAGCACCAATCCAAAAAATGTGACCAAGCCGCTAAACCATAGCGTGGTGCGAAACGCGCCCAAATAGTAAGGATCGTGCCAAAGCGAAACAAAGTTTTGCCAACCGACAAACTCACTGGAAAGGCCGAAAGGATCGAGACTTTGTACCGAATACCACAGCGCTTCACCCGCAGGCCACAGGAAGAAAATCGCGGTGATTAAAAGCTGTGGAGCCACCAGCGCATAGGGCAACCAGCTGCATTTAAACGTGGGAGTTAGGGAACTCATAACACCTCAAAATTTGCTACCAGATACAGGCACCTGCCAATCACCTCATCTCTAAGGCGATTGGCAAGGTAGAACCAAAAACTACTTCGCCGATTTTTCAAAGCGCTCTAACAGCTGATTGCCGCGTAATACCGCTTCATCCAGTGCCTGCTGTGGCGTTTTCTTACCGGTCCAAACACCCTCAAGTTCTTCATCAACCACGGTACGAATTTGCGGCATATTGCCTAAACGGACGCCCTTGGTGAACGCCAACGGCGGCTTGTTCAGCATTTGTCGCGTGGCGACATCTGCGCCCGGATTTTTATCATAGAAGCCCTGCTGTTTGGTCAGCTCATAGGCCGCCGTCGTGATCGGCAGATAGCCGGTTTTTTGATGCCATTCGGCGGCAATCTCTGGCTTGGCTAAGAATTGGAAGAACTCCGCTACGCCTTTATAAGTTTCAGGCTTTTTGCCGTTCATCACCCACAGGCTGGCACCGCCGATAATGGCATTTTGCGGGGCATCTTTTGCGTCGGCGTCGTAGGGCATAAAAGCCACGCCGTAGTTAAATTTGGCATACTGTTTAATGTTGGCAAGCGAGCCGGAAGAGCCGGTCATCATGGCACAGTCGCCGTTATAGAATTTCGCCGTTGGCTCATCTTTACGGCCAAAGTAGCTGAAATCGCCTTTTTTGAGCATGTCGGACAGCAGTTGAATATGCTTCACCTGCAACGGCTTGTTAAACTCTAAACGCGCCGACGGGCCGCCAAAGCCGTTGTTTTCCGTGGCAAAAGGAACACCGTTCCACGCGCTGAAGTTTTCCAGTTGTACCCAGCCCTGCCAGCCAGACGCATATCCGCAGCTCATGCCGCTAGCGCGTAGCTTCGCCGCGTCGTCTGCCAGCGCCTGCCATGTTTTTGGTGGCTCATCCGGATTTAAACCCGCTTTTTTAAAAGCGTCTTTGTTGTAGTAGAGCACCGGCGTTGAACTGTTGAACGGCTGAGAAAGAAGTTGCCCAGAAGTATTATCGGCGTAATAGCCTGCGACGGTTGGAACAAACTGGGACTCATCGAAAGGAATGCCCGCCTCTTTGAATACCTGATAAACCGGCTTAATCGCCTGTTTAGCCTGCATCATGGTGGCCGTGCCGACTTCATAAACCTGCAAGATTGCTGGCGCTTTACCCGCGCGGAAAGCCGCAATCCCCGCCGCTAGGCTTTGCTCATAATCGCCTTTGTAAACCGGCACCACTTTGTATTCATTTTGAGATTGGTTAAAACGCTGAGCAAGGCTATCGACTTCAGTACCGAGCTCCGCCTCCATCGAATGCCAGAACGGAATTTCAGTGACCGCCAACGCGGGAGCGCTGAGGCAAAATGTGACCGCCAAGCTACAGATGCTGCGTTTTATTGTCTTATTCATCATGCTAAATCCCCGTCGAATGAGTGTTATCACCGTAAAAGTTGAGTGATAAAGAACGTCTTATTTTCGGGATGTACCATGACATGCGCGTATGACAGAAAAATAACCGATAGGTGAAGGAAATGTGACGGAGGGATGACGGTAACAAAGGAAAATCAGCCATCCTCAAATAAACGAAGATGGCCGAGAATTCTATCCGCCCAAATAGGCACTACGCACGGCGCTGTTTGCTAACAGCGCTGAGCCGCTGTCTTCCAGCACCACGTGCCCGTTTTCAAGCACGTAGCCACGGTCGGCCAGCTTGAGCGCCTGATTGGCATTTTGTTCGACCAGAAATATGGTCATGCCCTCTTCGCGCAGCTGTTGAATGGTATCGAAAATTTGCAGAATGATGATGGGCGCTAGGCCCAGCGACGGTTCATCGAGCAGCAACAGCTTAGGCTGGCTCATCAAGGCACGCCCGATTGCCAGCATCTGCTGTTCACCACCGGACATGGTGCCTGCGCGCTGTATACGACGTTCATACAAACGAGGGAAGAGATCGTAAACTCGCGCAATACGCTCTTGATACTGGTGGCGATCGGCAAAGAACCCGCCCATCGCCAAGTTCTCTTCCACCGTCATGCGCGAGAATACCCGACGCCCCTCCGGCACAATCGCTATTGCCTCACGCATAATGCGGGCCGTCTGCCAGTCGGTGATGTCTTGCCCAAGAAAATTGATGCGCCCCGAGGTCGCTCGCGGCTCACCGCATAGCGTGCCCAGCAGCGTCGTTTTTCCCGCACCGTTTGCACCGATAAGCGTTACGATTTCACCCTTCTGGATCTGAATACTGACGTTGTGCAGCGCCTGAATTTTTCCGTAATGAGCCGAGACATTGTCTAAAGTCAGCATAGTTACGCCTCTCCCAAATAAGCACGAATAACATCCGGATTATTGCGCACCTCTTCAGGTGAGCCTTGTGCCAGCGGGGTTCCCTGATTTACCACGTAAATTCGGTCTGAAATATCCATCACCAATTTCATATCATGCTCAATCAACAGCACAGAGACCTGATGATGATTGCGTAAATCGGCGATCAGCTCGTTAAGCTCATCGGTTTCTTTTGGGTTAAGCCCTGCGGCCGGTTCATCCAGCATCAGCAATTCAGGACGCGTCACCATACAGCGGGCTATCTCTAGTCGGCGCTGCTGACCATAGGCTAAATTCCCCGCCTGACGGTTTGAGAACTCCAGCAATCCCACGCGATCTAACCATACGGCGGCACGCTCTAATGCATCGGCCTCAGCGCGGCGAAACGTTGGCGTTTTTAGCAGGCCCGCGAATACCCCGCTTTTCAGATGTTGATGCTGTGCAACCAGCAGGTTTTCAACCACCGTCATCTCTTTGAACAAGCGGACATGCTGAAACGTGCGTACCACGCCCATTCGTGCAATTTGCTGCCCAGCCAACCCCGCAAGCTCACGGTCGCGCAGTTTAATCGAGCCGCTGCTCGGGCGATAAAAACCAGTTAAGCAGTTAAATACCGTGGTTTTGCCCGCCCCGTTCGGCCCGATAAGTGAGACAATTTCCCCCTCATTAAGCATCAGCGCAACGTTATTCACCGCTAGCAATCCGCCGAAGCGCATGCATAAATTATTCACTAGCAACAGAGGTTTGGCGCTCATGCTTGGCCTCCTTTGCGTGGGGCAAATTTCAGCTGTGGACGCTTCATTGGCAGTAATCCTTGTGGCCGCCAAATCATCATCAGCACCATCAGCGCACCGAGCAACAGCATGCTGTATTCATTTAAATCACGCATCAGTTCGCGAGACACCACCAAGATCACCGCGGCCAGAATCACCGCAAACTGCGATCCCATCCCGCCTAATACCACGATCGCCAGCACAAAGGCCGATTCCACGAAGGTGAAGGATTCAGGGCTAACAAACCCCTGCCGCGCCGCAAATAAGGTTCCCGCAAAGCCGGCAAACGCCGCGCTGATAGTAAACGCCGTCAGCTTGATCCGCGTTGGGCTCAGGCCTAATGAACGACAGGCAATTTCGTCTTCACGCAGCGCTTCCCACGCTCGCCCAAGCGGCATCCGCAGCAGTCGATTGATTACAAACAGCGTGATGACCACCAGCAGCAACGCCACGAGATATAAGAAGATGATGCGATCGCTTGGATCATATTTCAGACCAAAAAATTCATGGAATGATCCCCAGCCGCCGTCGCGCACGCTGCGGTTAAATTCCAGCCCGAAGAAGGTCGGTTTGGGGATCTGGCTGATACCGTTTGGGCCGCCGGTAATCTCCGTGTTGTTAAGCAGCAAAATACGTACAATTTCGCCGAAGCCTAACGTAACAATCGCTAAGTAGTCGCCGCGCAGTCGCAATACGGGGAATCCCAGCAGCAGACCAAAGGCTGCGGCAACGATCCCCGCAATTGGCAGGCTTTCCCAAAATCCAATGCCATAATAGTGATTGAGCAGCGCGTAGGTATAAGCGCCGATGGCATAAAAGCCGCCGTACCCCAACACCAGCAAACCAGACAGCCCGACCACGACATTCAGACCTAGCCCCAGCATGACGTAGATAAGCGTCAGCGTGGCAATATCCACGGTGCCGCGTGATACCACGAATGGCCACACCACCGCGGCGATAAGGATCAGCGCCAACACCAGTTTTTGCTTCGGCGTGGATCCATCCAAGCTTGGCAGCACTAGAGAGGGGCCGGAGACTTTTTTGAAACCCTGCTGGATCATCGGGCGCATCAATTGGAAGAAGAAGACCACCACGCAGCCCGCGCCAATCCATTCCCAGCGCACAGAATCCGCCAGATTAACCACCAAATGGGTGCCATCTAGGCCAAGCTGAACGCCCATAATAAATGACGCTAGAACAAACATCGTGACGGTGGAAATAATCGCATTAACCAGATTGAGCTGTTTCATACTTTCTCAACCTCCGGGCGTCCCAAGATGCCGGTAGGCATCACCAGCAGCACCACAATCAGCAAGGCAAAAGACACTACGTCTTTATATTCCGTACTCAGATACGCCGAGGTTAGCGCTTCCGCCACGCCTAGAATCAGGCCGCCAATCATCGCACCAGGAATACTGCCAATGCCTCCCAATACCGCCGCGGTAAAGGCTTTCATGCCCGCCATAAACCCAATATAGGGATTGATAACACCGTAAAACTGCCCCAGCAATACGCCAGCCACGGCCGCCATAGCAGCACCAATCACAAAGGTCAGTGAGATAACGCGATCGGTGCTAATACCCAGCAGGCTCGCCATTTTGAGATCTTCGGCGCACGCACGGCAGGCACGCCCCATGCGGGAATAACGGATAAATAACGTCAGCGCCAGCATGGCGAGGAACGTCACTACCCAGATAATGATTTGCATGGTGGAAATGCTGGCGGCAAAGCCATTACTTTCCCCTAGAGTCCATTGGCCAGTCACTAAGCGCGGCAGCGCCAGATCGCGCGAGCCCTGCGTAAGGCTGACATAGTTTTGTAAGAAGATGGACATCCCAATCGCGGAGATCAGCGCAATGAGACGTTTTGACGAGCGAACGGGTTTATAAGCCACGCGCTCGATGCTCCAACCATAGGCACTGGTGATGACGACCGCCACAATGAATGCCGCGCCAATCAATAACCAACTGGCATCGATACCGAGCATCATCAGCGCCGCAATCACAATAAAGGAGACATAGCTGCCGATCATATAAACCTCGCCATGCGCGAAGTTGATCATGCCGATAATGCCGTAAACCATCGTGTAACCAATGGCGATCAGCGCATAGGTGCTCCCCAGCGTTACGCCGTTGAACATCTGCTGAATGAAATAAAGGAACTGTTCTGACATACCCTATCCTTATAATGCAAGGGGGTGGCATCGATGTTCTACGCCTCTTCTTCGCAGGGAAGAGTTGGGGTTTAACAAGTAACGACTTCTGGTAATGACTTCAGCTATCTTCTTTCCCCGCATTGCCGCAGCCGATCGCCGTTCGGCTCCCTCCCCTGACAAGGGGAGGGCTGGGGTGGGGTTAGCGCTCAGAACTTACTTCACCGCGGTTGATGAACCATCGGCGTGCCATTCGAAGATACCGAACTCGAAGCCTTTCAGATCGCCTTTGTCATCCCAGCTCAATGGCCCCATCACGGTATCAACCGGTTGAGCTTTGAGGTTTTTGATGATGTCAGCAGGCTCTTCGCTTTTACTACGCTCCATGCCGGTGGTCAGCGATTGCAGCGCGGCATAGGTGGTCCACACAAACGGGCCAGTTGGATCCAGCTTTTTAGCTTTCAGCGAGTCCACGATGGCTTTGTTAGCCGGAGCCTGATCGTAGCGCTGCGGCAGAGTGACCAGCATGCCTTCGGAAGCATCCCCCGCGATGTTAGACAACGAAGAGTTACCCACGCCCTCAGGCCCCATAAACTTAGCCTTCAGACCAGCTTGCTTAGCCTGACGCAAAATTTGCCCCATCTCTGGGTAGTAGCCACCGAAGTAAACAAAATCGACGTTCTCTTTCTTCAGTTTGGCCACCAGCGTGGAGAAATCTTTATCGCCTGCCGTCACACCTTCAAATAGCACGGGCTTCACATTGGATTTCTCCAACGCATCTTTAACCGAACGAGCCAGACCTTCACCATATTGCTGCTTGTCATGCACCACGGCGATGCGCTGCGGTTTAATGGTGTTGAGAATATATTTCGCCGCCGTTGGCCCCTGATCGGAATCCAGCCCGGTGGTACGCATAATCAGCTTATAGCCGCGCGTGGTGAGATCGGCATTGGTCGCCGCAGGAGTTATCATCAACACGCCTTCATCTTCATAGATATCCGAGGCGGGCTGAGTGGAAGAAGAACACAGATGGCCGATAACGTAGCGAATACCATCGTTAATCACCTTGTTTGCCACCGCTACCGCTTGCTTAGGATCGCAGGCATCGTCATATTCCACGCCGACTAATTTGTCGCCGTTCACACCGCCTTTCGCGTTGATATCAGCAATCGCCTGCTTAGCACCGGTAAATTCCATATCGCCATATTGCGCCACTGGGCCAGACATCGCCCCCACGATGGCAATTTTGATGTCCTTCGCCATCACGCTGCTGCTCATGGCTAACGCCATACAACCCGCCAGAAAAACCTTACCCTTATTAATACTCATCCGCTCATCCCCGCCTGTCGTTATGTTTATTGTGTTTGCTTTGATGTGTTATCACGCAACATATTATTAACATAAAACGCTTTTATGCATAAGAAATAATGAATTATGTGATTTCACAGCAATGTTTTCTAATAAGGCTTTATTTTTCATGCCATTAAACAGGATATTTCTTCTGTAAATCAAATCAGAAGACTAGGAACAAGCGGTGTAAACAGCACAAAAATCGGAGAATTACGGCAACATTTATCACTAGGCGAGCACGTTCATCTGTTAAACAATTCATTTACTAATTTTTTACTCTGAAAATTGTAGAAGGATAAAAATAATCAGCTCAAATTTTGTACATAAAAAGTTACACCGCCAATGGATGCAGATCACTTACAATGCTTATCAATTATTCTCGGCAGAAGATAAAACATGAAACTCACCATTGAGCGCTTAGTAGAATTAAATTCAGACGACATCCGTGACTTGGGAAAAGTGTGGCCAGAACAGCAGCCAGAAGCATGGCAAGCGTGGCTCGAAGCGGGAAATGCCCTATTCGCCGCCCGTTTCAATGACCGACTATTAGCTGCCGTAAAGGTATTTGCCGATAAACCCAAAGGTTTCGCCACGCTGCATGACCTGTGCGTGCGTGAAGTGACCCGCCGCCGCGGCGTAGGTTTATATCTGATTGAAGATACTCTGCGTCAGTTGCCTGATATCAACGTTTGGCAATTGGCCGCAAGCGAGGTTCCAAGCGAGAACCGTGAAGAGATGGATGCTTTCATGAAGGCGTGTGGGTTTAACTTCTGCGAACTGAGCAACGGCGAACAGGGCTGGCAGAGTTAGGGTGAGGTAAACAGATCATTATGCCCATCATACTTCAAGATGCATTTTTGTTGGCGGCGCTCACTTGCCGCCTCAATGCAACTCGAATTATTTTGGGTATAGCTCATATTAATTGAGAGTTATGATCTGTTTATTAATTAAATAATATAGATAAATCATAACGCATTTTGCATATCACCAATTATACATAACTAACTACTCAAGAACACTGATATAAATCCACCTTAATTATTATTAATGATTGTGAAGCATAAATCATTTTTACCTTTAAGCTAATGACCCGAAACATCAAGCCACAGTAATATAAAAACCACTTCTTCCTTAGAATGACACGGCATCAAACTGATTTATTTTAAATAAATAACAAAAACAAATATCACCAACGAATACATATATTACATGGATGAATTCAAATAAGGATATATTTAAATGAGAAGAACAGGATTATATTTTTCCTGCAAAATTGGCGACCTTCCATCCGAAACATTTGACGTTGCAGAGTTCACCTTAAATGAGGGCTTATCACAACTATTTACCCTCACTCTCAAAGTTGTTAGCAAGCGAGACGATTTCAATCTTGATGCTCAATTGCTGCAAAAGGCGTCTTTAACCGTCACAGTAAACGACGATGAACAGCGCACCATCAGCGGTCTTGTCGCTGGCATAGAGCGCGGAGACTCTGGGTTTAGACGCACATTTTATACACTAACCATTCGCCCAGAAGCTTGGGTCATGACGCTCAACCAAGACAGTCGAATTTACCATCAGCTCACTGTCCCTCGCATTTTGGAACAACTTCTGCAAGACAACCATGTTCAGGCTAATTGCACCCTGATAAAAGAGAACCATCTGCAACGTGAATATGTGACGCAAAAGCGAGAATCATCTGCCCATTTTTTTGACAGGCTCGCCGCCGAAGAGGGTTTTGTATATTGGTTTGACGAGCAAGGCATGTGCTATAGCGATAGCCTGTACGGCATGTTGGTCGACGCCACGGTGATATATAACCCACATCCTCAATCGGCAATTCAAGGCGATATTATTAGTCAGTTACGCTTTGGCTCGTATATGCGCCCTCGCGAAGCCACTCATAAAGATCGTAATTACCATAATCCGAACAGCCAGCTAAATCATCGCGTACTCAGTAAACAACAAGGCGTGCCGGGCTCTCCACATTCGGTTTTTGACAGCTATGGTCGGTTCCAATTGGACTCAGAGGCAAGCCCGATGGTGCGTTATCGCGCTGAGCAATTGAGTTCCGACAGCAAGAAAGGGATCGCGACGTCTAACTGCATCAAATTGATGCCGGGTAGGATGTTTGATCTGATTGAGCATCCGGTGGAGCAAATGAACGATCGTTGGCAGGTTGTAACAGCGATTCACCATGGCTTGATGCCTGAAGCATTGGAAGAAGAAGACAGCGGCGGAGGCACAACGCTGGTTAATGAGATTACGTTTATTTCCGCCCGCGATGAATGGCGAGCCCCATTTCATTACAAACCGCTCGCCGACGGCGATGAAATAGCCGAAGTTGTCGGCCCCGTCGGAGAAGAAATTTATGTCGATGAGTACGGCGCGGTAAAAGTGCATTTCCACTGGAATCGCTATGATAAACCTGATGAAAAGGCTTCATGCTGGGTGCGTGTTGCACAGGGCTGGAACGGCAGCGGATATGGTTTTTTGGCCACTCCGCGTATAGGGCAAGAAGTTATTGTTTCGTATCTAAACGGTGATATCGACCGCCCGATCATTACCGGCTGTACCTATAACGCCGTTAATAGAACACCGCTAAAACTTCCCGCAGAAAAAACACGTACAACGTTTAAAACTAAAACGCACAAAGGCGAAGGTTTTAACGAACTGCGCTTTGAAGACGACGCTGGGCGAGAAGAAATTTATATCCATGCCCAAAGAGATCAATTAATTGAAATCAAACACGATAAAACCCAAAAAATAGAGAACGATGAAAGCCATACCGTAATGAATAACCACAGTCATTACGTGGGCAAGGATGAGTCTCTTCATATCGTTAAAGATCGATATATTCAAATAGATGAGAACCAGTTTGAAACTATCGAAAAAGATCTTATTACGAAGATTAATAACAATTGGGAAGAAAAAATTCACGCTACCCACACCCAAAAGGTAGGGGAAGATAAAGTGTGTGACATCGAGGGAAAATATACCACTAACGCCGTTGAAGGTATTCATAGCCACACCAAGACGCATACGCTTCAAGCCAGCGAGCAAGTCATGATCAAAGGCAAAGCGGGAACGATTACCATCAATAGTAGCGGCATCACCTTGGCAGGGATCGTCACGATCAAAGGTGAACTCAACGTTATGCCCGGCATGCCCGGTTCGCTCTCGTCTCTATCAGGCGCAGCCAATGAAGGGCAGCCCACCGCCGAAGATTGCCGTGAAAAAGCACGCCAAGAACAGGAGGGGAAATAATGCGCCCCGTTATCTGTTTAAACGATAAAACCAGCACCGGCGGCAAAGTGCTTCAGGGTTCTCTACTCATGAAAATTAAGGGAAAACCCGTCGCGCTGGTCGGTATGCAAGCCACCTGCAATGCCTGTAAAAAAGGGATCGGGACTCTCGTCGCGGCAGGGCCACGCCTAGGTAAGGTCAATAATATCGACATTGTGCTGGCCGGAGATTACGTTGCCTGCGGCTGCCCTCCCTTTAGCAATATCGTGATACCAAGCCAACAGATCGGAACCATTGAATAACACGGCAGAATGGAATCAGCACATGAACGAAATATTCGATGGCATGACTAACGGTGGTGCCTTTTGGGTCACCGAAACTATTTTTGACGATCCTCAGACAAGAAAAGGGACAAAACATACTCAGCTCCGGGCCCCTACCCTGATTTATGCTCAGGAACGACGGGATGTGGTCAGCATATTGTTTCGCTATTTTACTCAGCAAGGGCTGAATAACGCCGATTACACCGAAATAATGCCGTTCGATACGTATCTAGAAAACAGCCAGCGTTATGAAAAAACGTTTATTTTAGCAGCGCAAACGTTGAATGACGCTCATCCTGTCTTTATGGATCGCCGCTATTGTTTCGACCTGCTACCGAGCCAAGATGGCGATCTTTTCAATAGAGCAATAGCGATCAAAGCGATAAAAACGCCATTGCTCAAGCCGGATGCTGAGCCAAATATCGGCCACTGCCTGCAAAAAATGATCGTCCGACAAGATGCTAGCAAACAATATAGCCTGCATTGCTACGCCATTATTGATGCAGCAATTTACCAGTTGGATGGGCGTTTTCTGGTGCCTGACCTCATCGCTTCAGGGCTCACTTGGCGCTGTCTATTTAAAGGTGAATCAGAAAGCGTGATGGAAAATATTGCACCTTACCTGATTGATATAACGCCATATACGGATAAACAGACACTTTTCCTTCAACGGTTAATCACGCTGTTCACTCAACAACCGCTCGGGATCATTATCCAAAGCAAAGAGAGCTTTGGCATTGTTTATCATCATCTGCGCAAATTCACCTATGTGAAAAATCCAGAGACCCAACGCTGGTGTTATTTACGTTTTTATGACCCGAGAGCTCTGCCCACGATTATCAGCCTGATGGATTATTCTGGCCTAGCCTCATTTATGCGCCACGCGCTCGCCATTATTTATCTTCAGCCCAATCAAAGCACCGTTGTCAATATCATCTCAGTGACCCATAAAGTGAGAGCGATAAAAGGCAGCTGTTTTCGATTAACTCAGCGTATGTGTAACTATTTCTCCCAAAGCGCCTATCAAACTTTTATCCAAAAAGTCGATCGGTTCATCGAAGAGCATGTAGGCGATAAATCACAGATCACTGAAGGCTTTCGCTCTTATTTTATTGTTCAACATATCAACCAAGCGCTGCGCTGGGGCTTCTCTTTAGAAAAGCCCGTTTTACTTTACGTTGCCGCGCGCAGTATGAGCTATCTCCCAGAGATTAAATGGGGCGAGTTGGTTAAAGCTCACACCTGCCGTTTCCCTCTTAGCCAAGAGCTTAGAGCCAAACACCTGTTTGGCCTTGTTTGGCATCTGTCAGAAATTAAGGCTGTTTAATGGACAAAATGGATCAGGCCATGCAGGCCGCAGACGATAGTACTTCAGGCTCAACGGAAGTGGGCGCCTATGAATCCCCTTGTGATAGCGATATTAAGCCGATCTATCCGGTTCGCTATGCCTATGCCAATTTTTTTGAGTCAACGTTGCAATACGCGTTTCCACCACAGGATATTCAAACTCTACTTTCAACCACCACCGTCGGAGATGCGATGGGCTATGTGGTACGCCTGCTGCGCCCCGGCTGGATATATATCAAAGACGAAGATTTTGGCACTTTCTCTATTTTTAAATATGAGCAGCAAGAAAAAACCATCAATGGCAAAAATCAGTGCGTTGAGCGCTATCGGAAATTTATTTTCAAAAATGGCAATGATGCTAGCGACGGAGTAATACCCGAGTCTGGCGCTCGCGGTGAAGGTTATTATTTTGCTTTTGTGTCTAAGAAAGTCTCCAACATCAGCATTGTCTATAGCGAACATGAATGGCATGCCAACGTGATTAACGCCATTAATGGAGACAAAAAGCTGCGACAAAAATCGATGCAGAGTATTAATTTAGATGAAGATAAAAGTCTTTATGCACTTGAAGCCACAGAGGCTAATTTCACCAGGCTCATTGAAGATTATCGGCACAAGCAGCAGCGCGTATTAACCCTGTCAGACAAAGGCCATCCCGATAATTTAGGCGATATGGGTATTGATATTCTCACTACTCAAGAATCTTATTGGATGGATGCCGATGGTATTGGAAAAGAAATTCGTAGCAAACTTTGCTACGGAGAAAAAGCGCGCATTGTCGTGCTGTTTGACCCTGTCGGACGGCAAAAAGAAATTGTGCAAGCACATCGTATTTTGATTCAGTGGCAGCAACAGTTTCTGGCTGAAAACCACTATCCGCTAACGATTGGCGGGTTTGTTGAGCAACTAAAAAATAGCGACAACGAAGATATCCAAAAAGCAGTAAAAAACGGCATTAATCAGGATAACTGGAATCATTATTGGCTCGAAATAAAGCAGGAACAGGAAACCTATCTAGAACGCCAAAGAATGTTCTCCAAGCTGTATGAACAATTCATGATGAGCCCACTGGTGACTAACTGCGTGGGAGGTCTAGACTCCTACTTCAAATACTTTTTACCCTCACTCCAAGCCCCAAAACACAGCAGGATGAATTCAATAAGCTCATCGATATTGCCAGCGAAATCTTTATTAGTGTAACGGATTCCGAGCCGGGTAAAACTGCGCTGGAAAAAGTGATCTCCGATGCCGCTGACAGCCAGCGTTCATTTAGCGAAGAACATAATGTATGGGGCGTGCGTTGGAACACGCTGGTGCCGGTCCTCACTCAGCCACAGGAACAAATCAGCTGGGCGGAGAAAAGCTTAAAAGCAGTAGACCGGCTTTTCCAAGGGCTGGCTCCTATTTTGGGCTCAGCAATGTATGGCGATACTTGGCTAGCGCGAACAACCTCATCGTTAAGCAAAGCCGCCATCGAGCAAATAAAAAAAAGAGTGCCTATGCTACTGCATATTATGGGGATCGAAATCCTGCGGGATGAAGAGATATTTACCCGTGAGCAACTTAATCAGCTCGTAGAGCGCATCAAACAAAATCACGCCAACTTTGCAAAAGGAGCAGCAGCTGAAAGCAATATATATAGCAAAATAGCTCACGACAGAATGCCCGTCGCCAATAAGCTATTTGACTGGGAGCACGCACTACCCGATGCCAACGACGCTATTCGTTTACGATTGCCGTTGGTAGGCGTGATTGCCCCCCAGGGGAATAAATTTAGCTTTGAGAACGCTATCGGCTACACCGAAACCGCGTCTCGCGCACTGCTTCTGCTATTTGACACCAGCTTCTCTGGCCTCTCTGCCTTTGGTAACTACACAACCTTAAGTAGCCTTGCTGAACAAACCTCAGACTATGAGAAGGCTGATCCGCTAACTCGTGGCAACGTCGCCTATACCCAGATAAAAGCCGCGGCGGCGATCATCTCATTAACGGTGGATGTGTTCACCATCTCTAAAAACGTTACGCAGCTAAGCTCGCGCGTCATACAGAAAATCCCTACCGCCGTGGCTCGGCAATTAGCCCCCAAGCTAGGGGCCATGTCTCAAGCCTTGGAAGAGGGAGCCATAAAAATAGCGGTTACCGGCGCTTTAGCGGCGGTGAATTTTCTTAGCGCCGCCGTTGCCGCGATGGATACCTATGACGCTTATCAACAGGGAAATACCGGAGAGGCCGTGAGTGAAGGCATGCTCACGCTCGCTTTCACTATTTTTGGCGGAATTGCCGTTGCTGCACTAATGGGTATAACAGCTCCAGTTTGGTTAACCATCTCGGCATTCACACTTCTTATTGGTGGAACTCTTGGAGTTATGTTTACCTCGCGTTCTGCGTTAGAGAATATTTTATATAATTGTTTTTGGGGGAAGGGTGACCTATATGGTTTTTGGGGGGAAAGCAGAGACACCATACCTTCTCAAATAGAAAAAATTAAGAAGCCATATAACTTAGAGCTAATGAAAAAAAGATTTTTTATTGAGCAACATGAATTTATAAACTTATTCTCCATGCCAAAATTAGAAATATCAGGGAGGCCAAGCGGGTTGAGTTTAGGATACAAAAAGATGATTAAATATAATTTCACCCTTCCAAATTATGAATCAGGAGTTTCTGACATTCAGTATTGTTTTTACACTTTTTCCCCTCTTAAAAAAATATTTCAATCTAAAAGAACCCCAGATGAAATTTTAAATAAAATATTTGATAAAAAAATAAAAGATGCAGAAATAGAAATAAAAGATGGATTTTTAAATCTAAAAATCGAGATGGAATCTAGGCTAGTTTATGCTTCAGGGATAGAATGGATTTATGCACCATCCCCAGATTTAATTGTACCAATGAGAATTATTGACAATAACGGAAATCTTAATACTAATTATATCATTGGTATGATCGATGAAAGGACAAAATAACATGAGACATAGCATTAATATAAAAAAAGAGAATAGAAAACCTTACTTATTAATTGAAGATAAAGATACATTACTGACTCACTATATGAAAATTAAAAATGCCGAGGGACTTTATCGCATTAACTCCTTGAAAAAAATTAACAGTGAATTTTGTTTTTTATATTCTGGAACAAATTTTATAAGGGTAGCTGTAATATTACCTTTTATTCTTATTATTACTATAAATTTATTTCAATTCATAAGTAATATATACATAGATTGGAATAAATGCGAAGAACAGCAATCATCTGAAATTTTACGCGCTATAAAATACATAGCCGAAAATAAATCTAACCTGAGCAGTCAAGAAGAACAAATAATTAATAACAGAATTTTAGAACTCCGCTCATTTACGGATAATAACTTAAATATGAGTTTAAATGATTACTTATATTATAGATGTAATATTTATGCATATGGTGGTAAGTATTTCTGGAATGACATAGTGCATATAATTTATTATTCAATTTTCATTCCTATATTATCATATGTTTTTTTTCTCATAAAAGAAAAACCTCCATTAATATTAATTAATAATAGGAAAATATTTGTAACATGGGTGGAAGGAAAAGTCTATGTAGCACGATATTCTCAAATCGGTGTGATAGAAACAGCTAGTAACATTACTATGGTTCTTTACGGATTAAAAAATAAAAACAAACTAGTTAAAAATATATTTATCTTATATGCAAATCCATTGATAATTTTTAGTACAGAGAAACAACGTAAAGACCTCTTAGCGTTTATCACCAAATACATGGTTTGGGGGCTCTCCGCCGTTGCCTCTACCGAGTACGAACGCAACATGCCCTACTATTTACGCAAAGATAAAAAGCCGGATGACTTTGAACAGCAGGTTGATGAGATCCTAGCCGTGTTGGATAAACTCGATTCTCCACGCGAGCTAAATACGCTCGCTCATATCAAAGGGAAGTGATATGTACCACAGTCCTAAATGGTTTCATTTAACAAAAAATCTTGAATCATCGCTCTTGGCTGATGAGCAGTCGCAGTTGTTATCATCGCCTCTAAAAATTAAGGATAAAGATAACCTATGTAACATAATGTCTCTGCAGTATATTAATAATCGCATTTGCAAGTTTCGCAGTGGCCTGCAAATGCTTCGGTGGATTATATTTATCCCTTGGTTTTTAGGACTAATAGTTAGTTTTACATGGTTCTCAACAAACTTTTACGACAATTGGATTTCTGAAGAAAATAGAATTATATCTGAGATAGAATATATAAATAACACCAAATACCCAGTAACAAATTCATGGGGAGAGGTTTTTGAACAAAAATATGGTAATGACAGGAAGAAGGAATTAATTAAATACATCGGCAATGATATGACAATGAGTCTAATGGAATATATAGAATATACGTTGAAAGTATATTTATATGGCAAGGAAGACTTAATTGTCAATTTCAGCATGTTAATTTTTTATCTTTCGTCAATCCCCCTTTGTTTCTACGCCGCCTTTCTTAGTAAGCAAAAAGCACCGCTAACGTTAATACGTGATAGACAGCTTTTTATCACCTGGATAAACGGCAAAGCTTTCGTTGCGCGCTATTCGCAGGTTGGTGTGGTTGAAACCCATCAGGCGGTATCTTTAATTTTATACGGATTGAATAAAGACAAGCGTATTATCAAAACTGCCTTTGTGTTGCCAACCAACCCAACCTTTATCATGAGCTCCAGCCAAGGCCGTAAGGACCTCTTAGCGTTTATCACCAAATACATGGTTTGGGGGCTCTCCGCCGTTGCCTCTACCGAGTATGAACGCAACATGCCCTACTATTTACGCAAAGATAAAAAACCGGATGACTTTGAACAACAGGTTGATGAGATCCTTGCCGTGCTGGATAAACTCGACTCACCACGCGAGTTAAATACGCTCACTCATATCAAAGGGAAGTGATATGTACCACAGTCCAAAATGGTTTCATTTAACTAAAAATATAAAGTCATCATTGCTATCTGATGAACAAGATACATTGCTTACCCATTTCATGACGGTAAAAGATATCCATAAACTTCATTATATGATTTCATTACAGCGGATAGATAGAAATAACTGTCTTTTTCGCTCTGGTTTACAACTCTTACGGTGGTTTTATTTTTTTCCTGCAATCATATTATTATTAATTAATTTTATATCATTTTCACATAATTTTCATAATAGCTGGAAGCATGATGAAAAAGAAATATTGTCTACCATAAATGAAATAGACATGAGAGATTACTCTAAGGAAAATATTTTTGGTTATTACTTTGACATTAAAGATGATAATAGATTTAAAGAAAAACAAGTTAGTTATTTAGGTGCAGACAAAAAAATGGGTATTAAAGAGTATCTGTACTTTAGGTATAATGTCTATGCATATGGGCATAGACATTTTTTTACTGATGTAATTCATGTTGCTTTCTTGTTTGTTTTGGTTCCATTCTTTTTTTATCTATCATTCTTAATAAAAAATAAAGCTCCACTTATTCTTATTCGTGACAAGAAGTTATTTATCACCTGGATAAACGGCAAAGCTTTCGTTGCGCGTTATTCTCAGGTTGGCGTGGTTGAAACTCATCAGGCGGTATCTTTAATTTTATACGGATTGAATAAAGACAAGCGTATTATCAAAACTGCCTTTGTGTTACCGACCAATCCAACCTTTATCATGAGTTCCAGCCAAGGCCGTAAAGATCTCTTAGCGTTTATCACCAAATACATGATCTGGGGACTCTCCGCCGTTGCCTCTACCGAGTACGAACGCAACATGCCCTACTATCTACGCAAAGATAAAAAGCCGGATGACTTTGAACAGCAGGTTGATGAGATCCTTGCCGTGCTGGATAAACAAGATCCTCTAAAAATTGCGTAGTCGCTCTTTTTTATTTCACTACACACAAAAATGGGCACAAAAAAGGCGATGCCAAGCATCGCCTTTTTTCGGACCGTCGTGCATTTAAAGCTTAGGCTTCAATTGCTGCACGCAGTTTTTTCATTGCATTCTTTTCAAGTTGACGCACACGTTCTGCAGACACACCGTATTGATCGGCCAGTTCTTGCAGCGTTGCTTTGTTGTCGTCGTCTAACCAGCGGGCACGGATAATATGCTGGCTACGCTCATCCAAGCCTTCCATCGCTAAGCTCAGTTTGTCAGCGGCGTGGCTATCCCAGTTGTCATCTTCGATGTCGTTGGCAAAATCAGAAGATTTATCCTGTAGGAACAGCACTGGCGCGGCAGGTGAGCTATCATCGTCGTCGTTAGACATGTCAAAAGCCATGTCCTGCGCGGCCATACGCGATTCCATTTCCAGCACGTCTTTTTCAGACACGCCCAGCTCGCGAGCAACCAGTTCAACTTCGTCCTGATTGAACCAGCCTAAACGCTGCTTGGTTTTACGCAGGTTGAAGAACAGCTTACGCTGGGCTTTGGTGGTCGCAACCTTCACGATGCGCCAGTTACGCAGCACGTATTCGTGAATTTCAGCTTTGATCCAGTGAACCGCAAAGGACACCAGTCGTACGCCCATTTCTGGGTTAAAACGACGCACAGCTTTCATCAGGCCAATGTTACCTTCCTGAATCAGGTCTGCCTGCGGCAACCCGTAGCCGGCATAGTTACGGGCAACATGAACAACAAAGCGCAGGTGCGACAGAATCAGCTGTTTTGCTGCATCCAAGTCACCCTCGTAATGCAGTCGTTCACCCAGTTCTTTCTCTTCCTCTGCTGTCAGCATCGGATAGGTGTTGGCCGCACGAACGTAAGCTTCCAAGCTACCTTGAGGAACTAAGGTTAAAGTTTGCATCTCTTTGGTCATTCAAACCCTCTCAATATTCAATCCAGCCGTACTAGTAACGCCGTAGCAATTCTAACGATATAACAGCGCGGACACTAACACGATTCTGCAAAATTTGACCGTGAGTTACCCCACAAGTTCAATGTTGCGTGCATAAATTTAGCACAATTCTACAACAGACATGAACTCATTGGGAACGTGATGGGGGGAGTATAGGATGGAGAACCGGTATCGGGTTTAACCAGAATGGCTCTTCCCCCGTCAGCAACTCAACGAGGGAAGAGTATAACACTATTTCACTATTGTGGTGTAAATCGGCGTAAATGTTGGACGGTTGCCAGCCACGCGGCAATCCAGCCAATCATGGCGGAAACCAGCACCAGCAATAGGCACTCATCCCAACCTAAACCGTGCAGCACAAACGTGGTGCCAAATACCGAGGCGACTTTAGCCACCGCGGAACCCAACTGCCAGACCATCGCCTGAGACAAAATCAGCGATAGAATTGCACCACTAAAGCCTAACAGCGCACCGCCATTAAGGAATGGCCGAAGAATAAACCCGTCGGTCGCCCCAATCAGCTTCATCACGTTGATGGTGTCGCGACGGCTGAATATGCTCAGACGCACGCTGTTACCAATCACCAAGAACACGGCCACAATCATCAAAATACCGATCATCGCCGCGACCTGCCCGACCAGCCCAGTTAGCGCAGCCAAACGCGCAAACCAGCTGTCGTCCATGCGAACTTCATCAACCCCTTTCACGGCCGCCACGCGATCGCGCAGAGTGTTGAGGGTATCACTGCTTTCGAAATTCATTTTTGGCGTAATGATAGCCACGGCCGGAAGCGGGTTTTCTTCCAGCATATCCAGCGCGCCGCCAAAACCAGACCAGTTGCGGAATTCGCCCAGCGCTTCTTCTCGTGAGAGGTAGTTAACTTTATCCACGCCCTCTTCGCCTTTCAGCACCGTCATCACTTGTTCGGCAGCGTCATCATCCAGCGCTTTATCCAGATAAACCGTTAGCTGCGGCGTTGGATACCACTGTGAAGCCGCTTCGCTAACGTTTTTGTAGACCAGATAGCACACGCTGGGCAGCGTCAGTGAAATAGCAATGACCATCACCGTAAGCAGAGTCGCCAACGGCTGGCGCATCATATCAGCCAGCGTGTTAACCCATGCATAGCGCCACTGTTCACGCCAACCGCCACGCAGCGCCTTGGCTTTGTCGGGCATTTTCGCGCGCGAGGCCGAACGATTTGGAGCCTTAGCCATGCGAAATACCTCCGTCCATACGTCCCTGACTGAGCGTCAGCATACGGTAGCGACGGCGTGCAATCAGCCCCATGTCATGGGTTGCCATCAGCACCGTAACGCCCACTCGGTTGAACTCTTCGAACAGGCGCAAAATACCCTCTGACAGCGCCTCATCCAAGTTACCGGTTGGCTCATCCGCTAACAGCACGGCAGGCTTGTTAACCACCGCACGGGCGATCCCAACGCGCTGCTGTTCACCGCCGGAAAGCTGGATCGGGAAGTTTTTGGCTTTATCCAATAACCCCACTTTATCCAGCGCCGCAGAGACACGGCGGCGAATATCTTCGCTGCTGGCACCTGAAATAATCAGCGGCATCGACACGTTGTCGTATACCGTTCGGTCCATCAACAGATGATGGTCTTGGAAAATCATGCCAATCTGGCGACGCAGAAACGGAACTTCTGAGTTCCGTAAGCGGCTGATGTCATGACCACCAAAAAGAATATGTCCTGCGCTTGGACGCTCAATGCCACATATCAGTTTAAGCAGGGTACTTTTCCCTGCGCCTGAGTGGCCGGTGAGAAACGCCATCTCGCCCTGGCGTAGATGGAAATCTACGCCTTGCAGAGCCTGACGCCCGCCCAGATACGCTTTACTGACCTGTTCGAAGCGAATCATCCGTATTAATCCTCACGGGCAAAAAGTGCCTCAATAAAATCGTCGGCCTTGAATGGCCGTAAATCTTCGATACCTTCACCAACCCCGATATAGCGGATTGGAATGCCAAACTGATCGGCCACGGCAAAGATCACCCCGCCTTTAGCGGTGCCATCCAGCTTGGTTAACGTAATACCGGTCAGACCAACCGCTTCGTTAAACAGTTTTGCCTGACTCACCGCGTTTTGTCCGGTGCTTGCATCAATCGTCAGCATAACCTCATGTGGCGCATCTTCGTCCAACTTTTTCATTACACGAACAATTTTCTTCAGCTCTTCCATCAAGTGCGATTTGTTCTGCAAGCGTCCTGCGGTATCGGCCAGCAACACATCAATATTACGTGCTTTGGCCGCTTGAATCGCATCAAAGATAACGGAAGCAGAATCAGCGCCAGTATGCTGTGCAACTACGGGGATATTATTGCGCTCCCCCCAAACCTGCAGCTGTTCAACCGCCGCCGCACGGAAGGTATCACCCGCCGCGAGCATCACGGATTTACCTTCGGCTTGGAACTGGCGAGCCAGCTTACCTATCGTGGTGGTTTTACCCACGCCGTTAACGCCAACCATCAAGATGACAAACGGCGTGCGGCCACTGACGTCTAGCGGTTTATCGACGGTGCTTAAAATCTCACCCATCTCTTCTTTCAGTTTGCCATACAGCGACTCTGCGTCTTTGAGTTCTCTACGGCTAGCATGTTCCGTCAGAGATTTGATAATTTTGTTAGTGGTTTCAACGCCCACATCGGCAATCAGTAGCTGTTCTTCCAGCTCTTCAAACAGATCGTCGTCGATTTTCTTACCGCGGAACAAGCCGAAAAATCCGGAACCCAGATTTTGTTTGGTTTTCAGCAGGCTGCGTTTAAGGCGAGCGAAGAAACCTTCTTTCGTTGGGCGTTCCTGTTCATGCTGAACAACTACCGCAGCTTCCGGTTGCGCTTCAGCGTGAGATTCATCCTCATCGGCTTGATCAACCTCTGCGCCATCAACGACGTCGGTATCCAGATCGACAACCTCTTCTGAGCGCGCAATCTCAGCGATCACTTCGATGGCTTCTGGCTCAGGCTCTGGCTCGGAAACGGATCCTCCCACCACCGGCTCATGTTTAATCGCATCATCTTCAGCGATTTCCTGCTCAACCAGCTCTTCGATATAGGGTTCGTCAATAACCGGTTCTTGATGAACATGCGGATGCGCCGCTGCAGTCAGCGTAATCACTTGCTCGGCAAACACTTCCGCATCATGTTCGAGATGCTCACCGCCGTGGTGATTGTCGTGCTTGTTCACCAGCGGTTCGCTGGCATGAATAATAGTTTCAGCGGTTGTCTGGGCGGAAACTGGCGTATGCTCAGGTTCGGCCGGTTCAGCGGTAGCTTCCGGCGCAGGTGCCTCTTCGTGATGCGCCTGAGTGAGCTCTACAATTTGCTCAGCAAAAACTTCGGCACCTTGCGCATCGGGACGATGCTCGTGGCTTGATGCTAAATGCTCCGTCGTTTCAGCCAGTTCATCAGCCAATACTTTAGCTGGCGCTTCACGCTGGGCATGCTGCTCCGCCAACGGCAGATTTTCAGCGGCATGCTCTGGTGCAACGGTGGCATCCCATTCGCCGGGAGTTTCCACTGAAGCCGCATAGTCAGATTCACGCTCAGGCAGTTTGTCATCCAGCGATTCTGGCGTAGTGGTCTGCTCTGATGGCGCATCAGCTTGATGTTGTTCTGTTTCTTCTACCACTGGTGGTGTTTGCTGTTCGTCTTCTTGCGCCTTTTCCGGCTGCTCTTCCTGACGCCCAAACCCTAACCAGGAGAAAAAACCACGTTTTTTATCTTTTGCCATAGTGCGACGACTCTCCCGCCTGAAATTCAAAATTATTGATAAACTGCAATTGAACAAGTTTATCACTTAACCCGTTATCGCAACATGCATGCCGATGGGTTTCAAGTGGCATTTCCATCAATAAACGGTTACCTTGCACGGCAACAATGAAGATTGGCCTGTAATGGCACCGTCTAATACTGCAACCCAAACAAAAAATACCGCATTCATGGCAAAAAAATCTGCATCCCAATCCAGCGGACAAATCCGCATCATTGGCGGCCTATTGCGTGGCCGAAAACTTCCTGTGCCAGACAGTCCCGGCCTGCGCCCCACCACGGATCGCGTGCGCGAAACGCTGTTTAACTGGTTGGCTCCCGAGCTGAATGGCGCTCGCTGTCTCGATTGTTTTGCCGGCAGCGGTGCTTTGGGCTTTGAAGCCGTTTCTCGCTATGCCGAGCATGCTACGCTGCTTGAAGCCGACCGCACGGTGGCTGCACAGCTCAAAAAAAATGTCGCGCTGATTGGCACCGATAAAATCACGGTACAAAACACCGATGCGCTAAAATGGTTGTCACAGCCGGGTACGCCCTATCAGGTGGTTTTTCTCGATCCTCCCTTTAGAAAAGGGCTATTGGCAGAAACGATTACGCTGCTAGAAACACATGGCTGGCTCGCAGACGAAGCCTTTATTTACGTGGAGGCCGAAGCCGAAAGCGCAGCGGCAGATGTGCCCGCAAACTGGGCATTGCATCGCGAAAAAGTGGCGGGTCAGGTCGCTTATCGTTTATATACGCGCAGCGCGTCATAATTCGAGGAAATCACAATGGGAATTAATATTGGCCGCTTGCTCATGCTGTGCGTATGGGGGTTTATGCTGGTTAACATCATCCATCCTTACACCCGCCCGCTGAATATCTTTATGAACGTGGCGCTAGTGTTTATGGTGTTGATGCACGGTTTACAGGTCACAATGCTGAAAACCACGTTAACCAAAGACCAGCCGAAGATCGGCAAATGGCAGGAAGTGCGTATTTTCCTGTTTGGCGTTTTTGAACTGCTGGCTTGGCAGAAAAAGAATACTCCGCCGAAGAAATAATGAATGGCTGGATAACCCTCCCCTACAGGGGAGGTTTTAGCTATTACGCCTGTGGTTCAAAACTCACGAAGCGCGTGCCCTGCGTGCTGAGTGTACCGCGCGCACCTTTGTCTATCTGATGATAGGTTTTTTCCGGTACGACAAACTTCAGCTCACTTCCCCCCATTATTGGCTGGAAATAAACCTCATAACGCATATCTTCACCCGCAATCACTTCGCGCTGGCGTGAACGCCGATTGGGCGCAGGAAACTCGCGCTTAGCGCTCACTTCAACCTGTTGAGTGCTCAGCGGTGCGGCATCGTTAATGGCATTTTGACGGCGTTGCTGCATGAAACGTTGGGCAGCAAATACCACAATAACAGCAACGATCACGACGAATATCAGCGGTGGTTTACTCATGGTTTTTTGCCGGGGAGATAAGGGAAGACGGTGACATTATCGCCTAAATCAGAGATTCGTGCGCTGCCGCGTTCGGTGACGGCATCAATGCGAATAACGGCCTGAATAGGAATATAGCTGCGCTCTACGCCAGAGAATTCGTTCTTCAACCTCTCCTCTGAGGGATCGACCAACACGGCGCTTTGGGTATCAAAAACAAAATCGGCGATTTCGAGAAAACCAAACAAATTGCTTTGTACAATTTCACGCACGTAAAGCTGATAGTTTTTACCGTTGTTCATAAACTGAATTCGGTATAAAGGCGCTTGACCAGACATGACGTTCCTCATCACTGCCAATGGGCAATTTCAAATTCAATAACTTTGTAACGACCACAACGCCTGCTCAGCAGCATATGCGCTATGGATACAGCGGGTTAACATAACATGAAGTTGTTTACACTTCATCCGCACCGATAGCAGGTAAAGTGATTGTCGCCGCCTGCGGTGATCCCCTACACTCAGAAGATAAGTGACTATCTATTTATTCTTATTCTTGATGCGACGTCAGCATCATAAGAATCAGAAAATTAACCTGCTAATTAAAAAAAGGATAAATGATGAGTTGGGCTTTTCTTGCAGTTTTATTTTCTGGCTGGCTATTTGTTGATGCCAGCTATCGTGGCCCGCGCTGGCAACGTTGGGTCTTCAAACCCGTCACCCTGCTGTTACTGCTTTTGCTGGCATGGAGCGCGCCCAATATTCAGGCCAGCGGCTATTTGATTCTACTTGGCCTGCTCGCCACACTTGCCGCTGATGCGCTGTTATTGCTGCCACGCGAGCGCGTGCTGTATGCCATTGGCGCGTTTTTCTTATCACATCTTCTGTACACCATCAGCTTCGCCAGTGCCTTAACGGTCTCGTTCTATCTGCCGATGTTGGCGGTATTAATCATTATCGGGATTGCTTTGATAGCCACCATCTGGACGCGTTTAGACGATATGCGCTGGCCAGTGGTGACCTATATTGCGATGACGCTGTTGATGGTGTGGATGGCAGGCGATCAATACTTTGCACGCGGCACCGATTTTGGTTTCTCACTGTTGGTGGGAGCATCGCTATTGCTGTTGTCTAACGTGGTATGGCTGGTCAATCGTTATCGCTTCACTTTCCGCGCCGCCGACGCCATTATCGCCGCCAGCTATTTTGCCGGTCATTTCCTGATTGTGCGTTCGTTGTATTTGTAAGCTCCGCAGATAACCCTCAGATAGATATAGAAACGGGGCAGCTTGCCCCGTTCGCCTATTTATCGCGCCAGCGACTACACTTTCGCCGCAGAAAGATATTTCGCCATCTCATCTGCTGGCACCATGCCTCCACCCGTTGCCCATACCAAGTGAGTCGCATTTTGCATTTTCTGTGCGTCTAATCCGTGGCTCTGTAGATATTGAGCATCCCCACAGACTCGTGCCGCTCCCGGCATTCCCGCCAGCGCCGAAGGTTCAAGCTGAATACCTTGCTGCTGATTTAAAAGCCCCAGCAGGTTATACATTTCCTGATCGCTTAAGGTATACAAACCATCAAGCAGCCGTTCCATCGCTCGCCCAACAAAGCCGGATGCACGTCCCACGGCTAAACCATCGGCGGCGGTGATATTGTCGATCCCAATATCCTGCACTGAAATTTCATCATGCAGGCCTGTATGAATACCCAGAAGCATACACGGTGAATGAGTCGGCTCTGCAAAGAAGCAATGCACGTTGTCGCCAAAGGCTAATTTCAGACCAAATGCAACCCCGCCAGGGCCACCACCTACGCCGCACGGCAGATAAACAAACAACGGATGTTCAGCATCAACGTGAATATTCATCTGGCTAAACTGTTGGCGTAAACGCCCACCGGCAACGGCATAACCTAAAAATAGCGTGCGTGAATTTTCATCATCAATAAAGAAACAATGAGGATCTGATTCCGCCTCTTTGCGCCCTTGAGCAACGGCCACGCCATAATCCTGCGCATACTCCACCACATTCACGCCATGCTCACGCAGTTTTTGCTTTTTCCACGCTCGCGCATCAGCCGACATATGCACACTAACGCTGAAGCCAAGTTTGGCGCTCATAATGCCGATCGACATGCCTAAATTACCAGTAGAGCCTACCGCAATACTGTATTGGCTAAAGAATTGGCGGAACTTGTCGGAATACAGCACGCTGTAGTCATCATCTTCTGACAGCATTCCCGCTTCAATGGCCAGCTTTTCAGCGTGGGTAAGCACTTCATAAATCCCGCCACGCGCTTTGATCGACCCAGAGATAGGCAAATGACTGTCTTTTTTCAGCATCAGCTGACCAGCAATTTTTTGCTGATAGCGCTGTTCCAACGCAGCCTGCATCTCCGGGATCGCAACGACTTCTGACTCAATAATACCGTACGTTTTTTGCGTTTCTGGGAACGCTAAGCAAAGGTATGGCGCAAATCGTTTAAGGCGCGCTTCCGCCTGCGTAACGTCATCCTGCGTCAAACCAACGTAAGGAAGCCCCTCAGCCAACGTGGTGGTATTTGGGTTAAACCATGTAACTGCATCTAAGTTAATCAGCTTTTTAACCAATGGATATTGTTCAACCAAATGTTCAATTTCAAACGTATTCATAAATAGTATCTTCTCGATTAAACGATATAAGAGAGTAGGAAAGTCGTGCCTAAAGCGATCAGCGACGCGATGAAAGTCGCCACTGTGTAATATTTAAATGTCTCACTCAGCGTTGCACCACAGTATTGCTTAACCAGCCAAAACAGGGAGTCGGTGACGATGGTGCAGCCAATCGCACCAGAGCCAATGGCTAGCGTGATAATTTCAGGGCTCACGTTGGGATAAAGCGGCAATACCGGCGCAACAATCGCCGTGGCCCCCATCATGGCCACCGTGGCAGAACCCACTGCGGCATGAAGAATGATCGCCACCAGCCAAGCCAGCAAAATTGGATGCATATGCATATTGGAGAGCAGCACCGCCAAAGTATCAGCAAGGCCACTGGCTTTAAGAATGCCGTTAAATGCGCCGCCCGCACCGATAATCAGCAAAATGTTAGCAATTGAAGAGAAACCATCTTCCGTTTTGCTCAGCAGTTTACCCATGCCCATATGCTGACGGATGCCTAAAACGTAATAGGCAACGAAGGCAGCGATAAACATCGCCGTAATCGGGTTACCAATGAATTCAAAGAAGTTATACAGCGCTGAACCCTTGGTCATATTGAGTTCGGCCGCCGTCTTGATCAGCATCAGCACAATCGGCAGCAACACGGTAAATAACGTGGCACCCAACGATGGTAGATCTTCTTCTCGACGCACTTCCAGCTCAGAAAACGCGGCGGGGACTTGTTTAAACGGAAGGCGATGACCGACAAACTTCAAAAATAGCGGGCCACCGATCAGCGAAGCCACAAGACCCACCAACAGGCCGTATACAATGACGGTTCCAATATCAGCGCCTAACGCATTGGTCACATACAAGGCCGCCGGATGCGGAGGGACAACGCAATGCACGGCCATTAATGCGGTACACAGCGGGATCGCCAGCTTCAGCAAAGAAGTATTGGTCTTTTTAGCAATTGAGAATGCCAGAGGGATCAGCAACACCACACCCACTTCCACAAACAGCGTAATACCGCATACCAAGCCAACTAAAACCATAATGACGTCTGGTGATAACCAACGGCATTTTTGCAACGTAATGCCGATACGCTCAGCGGCACCAGAAACCTCCATCATTTTGCCCAGAATAGTTCCCAGACCAATCACGGCGGCTAAAAAGCCTAAGGTTCCACCAATCCCACCTTCAATGGCATTCACCATTTCCAACGGGTTCATTCCCATTAACACGCCGACATAAAAACTGGCCAGCAGTAGTGCTAAAAATGGGTGAATCTTAAATTTAACGATGGTTAATATAATTATTATGATGCTTGTTAATAGCGTTCCAACGACCCAAATTTGCGAGCTCATTTCCAACCTCACCCTGTAATAAATCACCTGTCTATTGGATAAGAAGTGAACATCGCTGACAAACGATCAAATTCAGCCTTCACATGAGCCAGATTGAATCAAACGGGTGATATTGGTCAAAATAGAAAGGAATTATCGCGATTGAGTCACATTAACTCATCTGTGAGCACGCTAAAACGCTCCGCTAGCGTATGCTGATGCTCTGTCCAAACGAGGTCGCTATGTTCGAGCATTCAAAATACATCGCACGTAACAAACTGCTTAATGGCTATCAGCTATCAAAACTCTATACCTTTGAGGTTGCGGCCAGACATGAGTCTTTTGCGCTCGCGGCGGAAGAGTTATCGATAAGCCCTAGCGCCGTTAGCCATCGCATCAATCAGCTTGAAGAAGAGTTGGGATTTAAGCTATTCCAACGATTTCATCGCCGTATTGCGCTCACGCCTGAAGGAGAGCGGGTATTTTGGGCGCTAAAATCTTCTCTCAGCTATCTCAATCAAGAAATTCTTGAGATAAAAAGCCAGGAGCTGTCGGGAACGCTGACGGTTTATTCTCGCCCCTCGATCGCGCAATGTTGGCTGGTGCCTAAACTGGCTGATTTTGCTAAACAATATCCGGCGATCAGCTTAAACATTTTAACCGGCAACGAGATGGTTAACTTCAACGGCGCGGGAATCGATCTGGCGATTTATTTTGATGATAAACCGCCTGAAACCCTGTCATGCCAGCACCTGATGAATGAGTCAATGATACCGGTGTGTAGCCCTGAATATGCCAAACAGCACGATCTCGTCGGCAAGCCATTTAATCTGCGCCAAAGCACGTTGCTGCACGATCGTCAGGCCTGGAGCTATGACTCCAACGAAAGTGAATGGCATTCATGGGCGCGGAATTTTAACGTTGATATCGCTGAAGATCAGCGAAGTATGGGGTTTGATCGTTCCGATCTGGCGGTGATCGCTGCAATGAACCATGTGGGTATTGCGATGGGGCGTAAAAATCTGGTGAACAAGCGGCTTGAGAGCCAAGAGTTAATTGCGCCCTTCCCAGAGTTTGAAATGCAGTGCGAGCAACGCTACTACATTTCAACTCTTTCGGAGCGCCAGTGGCCAAAGATCAACGTTTTTGTTCAATGGCTTAAAACGATGGCGGGCAATACTGAAGGTTAAATACTAAAAGCGTTAAATACTAGGGGTTAAACCCCGAGTAACCTTCGATTCATATCTTCAATTTTGCCGTTGAGAACCCGCATTTGCAGCGTTTTACTCCAGCTAGCTGAGATCCCAGCCGCACGCATCAGGCGGCGATACTCTTCTTCGTCAAACGGCATATGGAAGCAGATAGAAATTGCTTCTGCCACGCTGATGTCGCTGTTGCGCGAAACGAGTTCCAGCGGCTGATCTTCGCTGACCATACCTTCACCAACGATGCGATACAGCCAGCCGCAGCGGCCAGTTTGTTGCATCTGCACGGAAAACTCATCGATGTCCATGTGATAGTTGAGTTTATAGCACGGCGAACGCGGCTGAGTGACCTGAATCAGCGCCTCTCCCCAACGGTAGATATCACCGATAAAAACACTCTCTTCGGTCATCCCTTCAGTGGAAATATTTTCGCCTAAGGCCGGAGCGCAAAATTGCTCAGCTTGCTGGGGATACTGCCGTTGCCAAAACTGATAATGCTCACGCGGATACTGACACAGCGCCCGATCGGGGCCGCCATGGACTTTTTTCTCTGCCTGTTCATCACCTTCCAACCCAAGGCGATTGAGCATCACACCACCGGAAACCTGACGTTTGCCAATTGCACTCGGCTTGCTGCCTTCATAAGGAATGATGGTACCGGTGTAAATCGTTGGATAGTGCATGAAAAGCTCCCGAAAGCGGATTCATCAAGAAAATGACAATACCCTTACTATACCGTTCCCATCGGGTTTAAAAACAAAAAAAGCGTGGGTTTCCCCACGCTCCGATCACAGCTGTCTCACTATGGACAATGAGTACAGACGATTACTTTTTCGCTTCAGTAAAACGTTTTGCTGCTTCGTCCCAGTTCACCACGCTCCAGAACGCTTTGATGTAGTCTGGACGACGGTTCTGATATTTCAGGTAATAAGCATGTTCCCACACATCCAGACCCGCGATTGGGTAGCCGGAAGCACCAGAAACCGCTTCGCCCATCAGCGGGCTATCTTGGTTTGCAGTTGAAACCACGGCCAGTTTGCCGTCTGCTTTCAACACCAGCCACGCCCAGCCGGAGCCAAAGCGCGTTGCCGCTGCTTTTTCAAATTCTTCTTTAAATTTATCGACGCTGCCGAAATCGCGTTCGATAGCCGCTTTTAGGTCGCCTTTCAGCTCAGTACCAAGTTTCAAACCTTTCCAGAAGAAGCAGTGGTTTGCATGACCGCCTGCGTTGTTACGCAGCGCAGTACGTTTTTCAGCAGGGACTTTATCAAGCTGAGCAATCAGCTCTTCTGCGGTTAATTTAGCTAATTCTGGCAGAGACTCCAGCGCGGCGTTCGCGTTGTTGACGTAGGCCTGATGGTGCTTGCTGTGATGGATTTCCATCGTTTGCTTATCGAAGTGAGGCTCTAATGCGTCGTAGGCATAAGGTAGGGATGGCAGGGTATAGCTCATATTCATCTTCTCCAGATTTCAAAGGAGCAAAACATCCGCTCCGGTTAAGCAGTCTGGTCATTATAGTTAATTAAATGATATTGAAAATGATTATCAATCGCTTGTAAGCGGTAAGGGTATTATTAAAATCGGCGGGAAAATCACGTACATTCAGCCCTAGCAAGGCTCTCAGCCCGATGTTCGCGTTCAATTTTAACACCATCGTTAATATCAATAGTTGCGATTGCCAGTGCCAATGGCCCCACGATGTAGTGGTAACGAGTTAAAAGTGAGCAAAAAACTGTGACTTCATTTGCAACTCTTAACTGCTATCTTAAACATTGTGCATTTGCACAATGTTTACCGGTATCCGTCTCGGTATGCTCGGAATATTCTACTTAACATACACGGAGCGCAGCATGGCGACCTACCATCTCGATACCCGACTTGCTCAGGATATCGTGGACCGAACCATGAAAATCATCGATAGCAACGTTAACGTCATGGACGCACGGGGCAGAATAATAGGCAGTGGCGCTCAAGAACGCATTGGTGAATTGCACGAAGGTGCATTGCTGGCTATCTCGCAGGAAAGAATTGTCGATATTGATGAAAATATGACCCGCCACCTGCACGGCGTTCGCCCCGGCGTGAATCTTCCTCTGCATTTTGACGGTGAAATTGTTGGCGTCATAGGGCTCACCGGCGATCCTTCTGAGCTAAGGCGATATGGTGAGCTGGTGTGCATGACCGCAGAAATGATGCTGGAGCAAGCGCATCTGATGCACATGCTGGCACAAGATACTCGCCTGCGCGAAGAGTTAGTGCTTAATCTTATTCGCGCCGAAAAACTTTCTCCTGCGCTTCAGGAATGGGCTCAGCGCCTAGGGATAGATCTCAATCAGCCACGCGTTGTTGTGGTGGTAGAAGTGGATAGCGGCCAGCTTGGCGTGGATAGTGCCATCGTCGATCTTCAGCAGTTGCAGACGTTACTCACCACCGCCGAACACGATAATCTTGCGGCAATCGTCTCGCTCAATCAGATGGTGGTTCTCAGACCTGCTTTTAGCTCGCTCGGGCGCTGGGAGCCAGAAAGTCAGCGTAACCAAATTAATCTTTTGCTCAAAAAATTAGCCAAAAATAGCCAGTTGAAAATCAGAATCGCATTGGGCAACTACTTCCCAGATGAAAGCGGCATTGCGCGCTCATACCGCACGGCCTACACCACCATGATGGTAGGCAAACAGCGCACGCCAGAACAGCGCAGTTATTTTTATCAAGACCTGATCCTGCCCGTTTTACTCGATAGCCTGCGTGGCGGATGGCAAGCCAAAGAGCTGGTTCGCCCCCTATCACGGCTACGAGCCATCGATAGCAACGGCGTACTAAGAAAAACACTGACCGTATGGTTTATGAATAACGTCCAACCAAGCGCAACCGCCAAGGCACTCTTTATTCATCGCAACACCTTGGAATATCGCTTACACCGCATCTCTGAGCTTACGGGGCTCGATCTCAATAACTTTGACGATCGCTTGCTGATTTATATCTCATTACAGCTAGATAGCGGCTTCCTTTACCCTGCCGGCGATGCGGATTCAATTAGCCACCTTCCTCAAGCAGGCCAATAAAAAAAGAGCAATACGATCAACGTATTGCTCTTTCATGGGCTTATGGCTGTATATTTACGCGCGTGCAATCTTTAGCAGTCTGCCAATATTTTCGCAGGTTCTTTCAACATTGGAGCAGCCATTCTTGAGCAGCGCATCAATGTTCTCAGCGCCTGGCACGATACCAAAAATGGCATCAATACCTTCGCTATAAAGCTCACTCACGCCTTCACCGATATAGCCAGCCAGAGCAATAACCGGTACTCCCTGTGCTTTAGCCGCCTGAGCAACACCATAAGGCGTTTTGCCAAACTTGGTTTGGAAGTCGATGCCCCCTTCACCGGTAAAGCAGTAATCGGCACCCACCAGCTTTTCATTTAAACCTGAGTATTGGGTCACGATATCAATGCCTCGCGCCATTTTGCAGTGGGTGAATGCCATCAAGCCTGCACCCAAGCCCCCCGCAGCACCCGCTCCTGGGACGTCTTTCACTTGACGTCCCAACTGTGCATCGATCACGTCTGCATAGTGAGCCAAAGCACTGTCCAAAATCACCACGGTTTCTGGTGTAGCACCCTTTTGCGGGCCAAACGTTTTTGATGCGCCCGTGTCGCCACACAGTGGATTGGTCACGTCGCTGGCAACCAAAAACTCGACGTCTGCCAGCCGTGGATCTATGCCATCCAGATCGATTTTGCACAGCGAGCCCAACGCGCCACCACCCGCTGGCAGTGGTGAACCATTTTTATCTAAGAAGCGAACCCCAAGCGCAGCAGCCATACCCGCCCCGCCGTCATTGGTGGCGCTGCCGCCGATGCCCAGAATGATCTTGTTAATCCCTTTATCGAGACAGGCCTTAATCAGTTCACCGGTTCCGTAGGTTGTTGCCGTGAGCGGATTTTTGGTTTCTTTGGTGGTGAATTGAATGCCGCTCGCCGACGCCATTTCGATAACCGCCGTTTGCTGGCTCCAAATAATCCCGAACTGCGCCTCAACCGGCGTACCTAACGGCCCAGTAACCTCTTGGTGATAAATTTCGCCATCGGTGGCATCGATCAACGATTGAACCGTTCCCTCACCGCCGTCGGCCATCGGAACATGGATGAACTCAGCGTCGGGGAATGCGACTTTGAGCCCGGCTTCCATTGCCTTGCACACTTCTTTAGCGGTCATGCTTTCTTTAAACGAATCTGGAGCCAAAACAAACTTCATTCTTTTCATGGTTATTCCCTTAGATGAATCCATACATAATTGTTGCCACAATCGTCATTGTTCCGCCCACCATCGCTTCATAAGGGATTAATGCCATACGCTGTCTAATCGACATATGCATGCTGTCAGCGGTAACGTGGAAATAGTTGCCTTGTGGTAAAGAGTCAATGACGGTAGCACCCGTATGAACCATCACCGCAGAGGCCAATGGAGATAGCCCTACCTGCGAAATGGCGGTCCCGAAGGTACCTGTTGCTAAAATGACGCCGGTTGACGTTGAAGCCGTGGCGGCAGCCATGAGGATCCCTGATATTGGCGCTAAGAAAGTGCCTGAAATGCCCGAAATATCGATTAATTTAACAACTTCCATTGAAAGGTTTGACGCACCAATTAGCCCGGCAATCGCACCCGCACCAATCAGAATTAATACCGTCGCCGTCATTTTTTCAACGCCAGAGGTTGTATAGGATATTATTTTATTTTTTTGTCCCATCGCTATCATGCCAACAATACCGGCAAACGGCAGGACATATAATGCATCAAGCTTAAAGTGAGATAGCGCGTCAATATTAAGAATAGAACCAATCGGGTTCACCATCAATAATACAATTGCAATCACCGGCGTAATAATGGCTTTATTCAACGGTGGTCTTGTTTGGTCGTCACCCTCTGTTTTAGACGAAATTAAATTAGCTTCTTTATCTGTGACCATCACCCCACGATGTTTAATCATGGAAGCAACAATAACGGTCATCGCGAGCCCAAAAAGTGCAGGAATAAAGCCGCCAATCATTACATCGCTCAGGCTAATATGAAAACCATTTGCTGCGGCTATCGTGTTTGGGTTTGGCGAGATAATGTTCCCTGCCTTACCGCCACCGGAGAGCGCCAGCAACAGTGCCAGCTTTGAGATCCCCATCTTATTGCCGACTTCCAACGCAATAGGTGCCACAATAAGCACCGCAACAGGGATAAATACGCCAACGGCGGTGATCACCATCGTTGCTAGGGCAAGCGCAAGAATCGCTTTTTTCTCACCCATTTTTTTAACGATAGCCTGCGCAATCGTACCCGCAGCACCCGACTGCATCATCACACCCGCTAATACACCTGCGGCTAAGACGCGAATAACCGTCCCCATCACGCTTTGGGTACCGGTAATAATAATGCTTATAGTTTTACTTAAATCAGCGCCACCAATTAAACAGCCAACAATCGCGCCAAAAAATAATGAATATACCGGATTGAATTTTTTTAGAATAAGAAATATTGCGACAAACAGCCCTATTAGGGCGCCATACCAACTCAGTAGGTCTTCCATTGTTATTCCCCAAGATGTTCTATCGTTTATATACGTATTTTATAAGAGTAATATTCACCAATATATTGGTGCTTTAATAGTAAGGGATTAATCAAACCGAAGGTATGTGCTATTGCCTAGAAGATAGAGAGTAAAAGTTTTATTTTTTGGATAAGTGCACAACGCAAAGTGACGGCGATCGTACTTTTGGCTCTTCGAGGCAAAGTAGACAATCCTCATGGCTTCTAAACACTCCGATGCCTGAAGTCAAAAGACAGCAACATAGCGATAGCTAGAATACAAGGCTATAGTTACATAAATAGAATTTATTAATCAGTGTAATCCTGCAAAAAGTAACGATAGCTAAAATCATCAAGTTGGCTTACGTCCTTGTCTCGGCGTTGATAGTGTTGCAGTTCTCGCAATCGCCCTCTTTTCCTTTCTGGTAAGTTTAGCCCGTAGTGCTCAATGGTGACCTGTGCACGTCTCTGATGATTAGAATCAACTGCCGCGGAGGGCTCAATAGCGCCAGTGCGGTAATCGAGCATGAAGTAGCCATCAAATTGATAAGCGATATCGTCGGCAATGAGCAAGTCAGGATCAAATCGCTCCCGCTTTTGGCTTTGGCATTGATCGCAACACGGGTAAAGGTTTTCCCACTTATAAGCTAAATCTGGGAAAAGGCTTTTAGGCTTAAAATGTTCAATGGTCTTACGGCTTTGTTCGCCAATTCCGCCACCGTCACAAAACGCACAATGACCGACATTCATTGTGAATAGTATGTCTAGTGTCGTGCCATATTTGAAACCCGCATACCAATCAAACTTATGTTTAGGGTTATTTTCTTTGGCTTGACGGTGTTGAGCAGTGAGTGACTCCCAACATAAGGCTAAGTACTCAGGGCACTCACTGCGGATAAACTTATACATACTTGGTATTTAACCTTTCTTCACCAACCGCGTTATTTGACGCAGCTCCATGCTCACAATAGTTGCAACTTCAGAGCCTTTGCTGCTTAATTCTGCCGCCAATGCAACGAGCTGGCTATCATCTTGTGGATTGGATAAATAAGCCTTTTTTAGCTGATAGAATTTTTCAAGCAACGCTTCAGTTTCAACGTCAAATTGCTCTTCAATGCCAAACACTTCATCTAAAATCAGCTGATAGCTTTTCCCTGCAGCAGACGGCGTTGGCGTTATCACCTCTGCCGATGCAGGATCTCTACATACCGTTCTCTGAGGATCTGGCAGGCGGTAAACAAAGGCATCCTCAACGGAGCCCACTACAAAAGGTGAGTGAGTTGAGACAAACACTTGTGCATTTGGTAGCAGTTTTTGAATGGCAGGAAGAATTCGGCGCTGCCATTTAGGGTGCAGATGAATATCAACTTCGTCGAGGAATAAGATAATAGGCTGGGAAAAGATATCGCGATTTTCTTGCCAAGGAATAGATTCAAGGCGGAGAGCTAAATCCGCAACCCAGCCGATAATCGATTTTAGTCCATCAGGAAGAACATCAAAATTGACATTCGTCCCATTAACATTAAGTGAAATCGCTAGTGGTTTACGCTCAAGACGAAAACGAATATCTAAATCGCATACATCAAAAATAAATTTGCTAATCCGATCTAAAGACACATCATATAAGGTAGCTTCTTCCAGATCGTTATCTTGCCGTGCCAGAGCCGCATGAGTTCTATTATTTGCAATCCATTGAGCTAATACTTTAGGACGAACAGTATTATTAAACGACAAAGCATTTTCAAAAGGATTATGCACTGCCTGCTCTATCCCATTAGTAAGAGATAAAACGAATAAATCAGCAAGCTTACATTGTCCTGAATAAGCAAAAGCAGAAAATTTTACTGGCCATGATTTGAATTTACTATATTCCCTTATGCTATCAGGAATTATGCTTCCAATATTAAATCCATGCTTAATATTCCCACCTTGTCCCGAAAAATTAAAAGCTATATAACTTTCGCTCTGCGTGAATCTCGCTGCTATCAGGGGATTATTAACAGGCTCCTCATCAAACACCGCAGCCAACGCATACAGCAGAGTACTTTTCCCACAGCCATTTGGGCCGGTGAAAATATGGATTTCCGCTTTCTCAGCGTCTTTTTCTTCGCTTTTGATCTGTGGAAAATCAAAATGGGTATGCTCAAACACGCCAACATCGCGCAGTGTTATGCTTTCTAACCGGTATTGTTGACGCATCTGATGTTCCTTGCCATGTTTGAGTATAAAACGCTGGTTATTTTATACAGCAATTGCCTTCAAAGCACCGCTCTAGCGTGACTTCTGCGCAGCGCTCCGCAAACTACCTCAGCCGCTGCGGGTGAGTAAATACCGTGCCACGCCCTGGTTTACTAAAACCAACCAGCGTGAGATTGCATTTTTCGGCAACATCGATCGCCAGCGTGGTCGCTGCCGAGACGGCAAACAAAATTTCGACACCGCACATCGCCGCCTTTTGTACCATTTCATAGCTTGCTCGGCTGGAAACCAATACCGCACCTTGCGTCCACGGCTGCTTGGCACGTATGCCCAACAGTTTATCCAGCGCCACATGGCGGCCGATGTCCTCGCAGCCTCCGAGCAATTCACCTTGCGGATCAATCCACGCAGCAGCATGAGTACAACCGGTGAGATCGCCGATTTGTTGCACGCTACGCAGCTGACGCAATGCCTGATCCAGATTTTGTAGATCAAACGTTTGGGTAAACGGCAACGGCTCTAGCGGACGAACGACGTCGGTGATCTGCTCAACACCACACACGCCACAGCCGGTTCGCCCAGCCATCGAACGTCGCCGCTCTTTGAGCGCCATAAAACAGCGGCTCGAGAGCTCAATTTGCACTTCCACGCCGTTACAGGCGGGCACCACGTCCATACCGTAGATATCCTGCGGAGAACGAATAATGCCTTCTGAAAGCGAAAAGCCTAGCGCGAAAGCTTCAAAGTCCTTCGGCGACGCCATCATCACCACGTGAGAGATGCCGTTATACACCAGCGCAACAGGGACTTCTTCTGCCACCCAGTCTGGCTGAGAAGTGTGCAGCTGCCCACGTTGTTGCACCATGGTCTGGCGAACGCCATTAACTGGATTATTATTTAAAAAACTCATCTTATTCACGTCTTTGATACCTACCTGTAACAACCACAGGATTCATGTGGTAGTATTTAAGCACAAAGCGACTCCGCTCGCCGCTAAGAGTGAGCAAGTCCGTTAAGTTCTTATGACTCTAAACCTGCCATACCGAAAAAGTCGTGCGCAGGTTTAACGATGAATTTGCAAACAAACCAAATAAAACACACTTTTTGAAGCAATGTGATAGGAAGGAGATCACCATGCAGGTCAGCAGAAGACAGTTCTTTAAGATCTGCGCTGGCGGTATGGCAGGCACCACGGCGGCGGCGCTGGGCTTTGCTCCAGCGGTAGCACTCGCGGAAACTCGGCAGTACAAACTGCTGCGAGCACGCGAAACCCGTAATACCTGTACATACTGTTCTGTCGGCTGTGGGTTGTTGATGTACAGCCTCGGCGACGGCGCAAAAAACGCAAAAGAAAGCATTTTCCACATTGAAGGGGACCCGGATCATCCGGTAAACCGTGGTGCTCTGTGCCCGAAAGGGGCAGGTCTGGTGGATTTCATCCACAGTGAATCTCGTCTGAAATACCCTGAATATCGCGCTCCCGGCTCTGACAAATGGCAACGCCTAACTTGGGACGATGCTTTTGAGCGCATCGCCAAGCTGATGAAAGCCGACCGTGACGCCAACTTTATTCCGACCAACGATCAGGGAACCACGGTTAACCGCTGGCTCTCGACCGGTATGCTCTGCGCCTCTGCATCGAGCAACGAAACAGGTTTATTAACCCAAAAATTTAGTCGCGCCCTCGGCATGCTTGCCGTGGATAACCAAGCGCGCGTCTGACACGGACCAACGGTAGCAAGTCTTGCTCCAACATTTGGTCGCGGTGCGATGACAAACCATTGGGTTGATATTAAAAATGCCAACCTGATCGTCGTTATGGGTGGCAACGCCGCCGAAGCGCATCCCGTTGGGTTCCGCTGGGCGATGGAAGCCAAGATCCATAACAAAGCTAAGCTGATCGTTATCGATCCACGCTTTACCCGAACTGCCTCTGTGGCAGACTTTTACACGCCGATCCGCTCCGGTACCGACATTGCTTTCCTGTCGGG
The DNA here is from genome assembly GCF_002355555.1 of Hafnia sp. CBA7124. Taxonomy (NCBI): domain Bacteria; kingdom Pseudomonadati; phylum Pseudomonadota; class Gammaproteobacteria; order Enterobacterales; family Hafniaceae; genus Hafnia; species Hafnia sp. CBA7124. Next base: position 4,303,765 of record NZ_AP017469.1, read on the forward strand.
CGTATTGCTGTATCTGATAACCAACAACAAAATTAACGCTGAATACGTTAAGAACTACACCAACGCCAGTCTGCTGGTGCGCGAAGACTATGCCTTCGACGACGGTTTATTCAGCGGCTATAACGAAGAAAAACGGACCTACGACAAAACCACCTGGAACTATCAGCTCGACGAAAACGGCTTCGCCAAACGCGATGACACACTGCAAGATCCGCGCTGTGTGTGGAATATGCTGCGCGAACATGTCAGCCGCTATACGCCAGAAGTGGTGGAAAACGTCTGCGGCACGCCAAAAGCCGATTTCCTCACCGTTTGCGAATATATCGCTGAAACCAGCGCCGCTGATAAAACAGCCTCGTTCCTGTATGCCTTGGGCTGGACCCAGCACTCCGTCGGTGCGCAAAACATCCGCACCATGGCGATGATCCAGCTGCTGTTGGGCAACATGGGGATGGCCGGTGGTGGCGTTAACGCCCTGCGCGGTCACTCCAACATTCAAGGTCTAACCGACTTAGGATTGCTGTCCACCAGCCTGCCGGGCTATCTCAATTTGCCGTCAGAAAAACAGGCCGATCTGCAAACCTATCTCACTGCGACAACGCCAAAACCAACGTTACCGGGTCAGGTAAACTACTGGGGTAATACGCCTAAGTTCTTCGTTAGCCTGATGAAATCTTTCTACGGCGATAAAGCGCAGAAAGAAAATAACTGGGGCTTTGATTGGCTGCCGAAGTGGGACAAAGGCTACGACGTTCTGCAGTATTTCGAAATGATGTCGCAGGGCAAAGTGAATGGCTATCTATGCCAAGGCTTTAACCCGGTGGCCTCGTTCCCGAACAAAAACAAAGTGGTGAAATCACTCTCCAAGCTGAAATTCTTGGTGACGATTGATCCTCTGAACACCGAAACCTCGACGTTCTGGCAAAACCATGACGAATTCAACGACGTTGATCCGTCACAGATCCAGACAGAGGTCTTCCGCTTGCCTTCAACCTGCTTCGCCGAGGAAAACGGTTCTATCGTGAACTCTGGCCGCTGGTTGCAATGGCATTGGAAAGGAGCAGACGCCCCGGGTGAAGCGTTAAATGACGGTGAAATTCTGGCCGGTATTTTCCTTCGCCTGCGTGAAATGTATGCCAAAGACGGCGGCGCCGTGCCTGAGCAAGTCCTTAATATGACGTGGGATTACCTCACGCCAGAAAATCCTGCGCCGGAAGAAGTGGCAAGGGAAAGCAACGGTAAAGCGCTGGCTGATTTGATTGACCCAGCTACCGGCGCTGTTCTGGTGAAAAAAGGTCAACAGCTTAGCTCCTTTGCTCAGCTGCGTGACGACGGCACCACCTCAAGTGGCTGCTGGATCTTCGCCGGAAGCTGGACGCCAGAAGGTAACCAGATGGCGCGCCGTGACAATAGCGATCCGTCCGGTTTAGGTAATACTTTAGGTTGGGCATGGGCATGGCCGCTGAACCGCCGCATTCTGTATAACCGCGCTTCAGCCGATCCATCGGGTAAACCGTGGGATCCAAAACGTCAGTTGCTGGAGTGGGACGGCGCAAAATGGTCAGGCATTGATATTCCTGACTACAGCACCGCCGCGCCAAACAGCGGTGTCGGTCCGTTCATCATGCAGCCGGAAGGTATGGGACGCCTGTTTGCGATTGATAAAATGGCCGAGGGCCCGTTCCCTGAACACTATGAGCCGTTTGAAACGCCGCTGGGAACCAACCCGCTGCATCCAAACGTGGTGTCTAACCCTGCTGCTCGCGTGTTTAAAGACGATCTGGCTGCCATGGGCAAAGCCGATAAGTTCCCCTACGTGGGCACTACTTACCGCCTGACCGAGCATTTCCACTACTGGACTAAACATGCCCTGCTGAACGCCATTCTTCAGCCTGAGCAGTTTGTCGAAATCGGTGAAACGCTGGCAGAGAAAAAAGGTATCAAGCATGGCGATACCGTGAAAGTCAGCTCCAACCGTGGCTACATCAAAGCCAAGGCGGTGGTGACCAAACGTATCCGCACGCTGAAAGTGGACGGTAAAGATATCGATACCATCGGTATTCCAATCCACTGGGGTTACCAAGGCGTGGCGAAGAAAGGCTTTATCGCCAATACCCTGACACCGTTTGTCGGTGATGCCAACACGCAAACGCCAGAGTTCAAGGCGTTCCTGGTCAATGTGGAAAAGGTGTAACGGAGACGCATTATGGCTTATCAATCTCAGGACATAATCCGGCGCTCTGCCACCAATTCCCTGACGCCGCCCCCCGAGGCGCGTAACCATCAGGAAGAAGTGGCAAAGCTGATAGATGTGACCACCTGTATAGGCTGCAAAGCCTGTCAGGTGGGCTGTTCCGAATGGAATGACATCCGTGATGAAGTTGGTCATAACGTCGGGGTGTACGATAACCCCGCCGATTTAACCGCTAAATCGTGGACGGTAATGCGTTTTTCCGAAGTTGAGGAAAACGGCAAGCTGGAATGGCTTATCCGCAAAGATGGCTGCATGCACTGCGCCGATCCGGGCTGTCTAAAAGCCTGCCCATCGGAAGGCGCAATCATTCAGTATGCCAACGGCATTGTCGATTTCCAGTCAGAGCACTGCATCGGCTGCGGTTACTGCATCGCAGGCTGCCCGTTTGACGTGCCGCGCATGAACAAGGAAGACAATCGGGTGTACAAATGCACCCTGTGCGTCGACCGCGTAACCGTGGGACAAGAGCCCGCCTGCGTGAAAACCTGCCCAACTGGCGCCATTCATTTTGGCACCAAAGAAGCGATGAAGAACCTTGCCGCCGAGCGTGTTGCCGAGCTGCAAACCCGCGGCTTTGCGAATGCAGGGCTGTACGATCCTGCTGGCGTCGGCGGTACTCACGTGATGTACGTATTGCACCACGCCGACAAGCCAGAGCTCTACCACGGCCTGCCGAAAGATCCAACCATCAGCCCAACCGTGCAGTTCTGGAAAGGTGTTTGGAAACCGCTGGCCGCCATTGGCTTTGCGGCCACCTTTGCCGCCAGTATCTTCCACTACGTCGGCGTCGGCCCTAACCGCGTCCACGACGAGGAAGAAAACGAAGTGGATGGCAAAGTCGACGATATCCCGCCAGATACCGAACAGCACGATCACGATAAGGAGGAGCGCAAATGAAGAAGGAAAAGCCGATTCAGCGTTACTCAGCGCCAGAGCGGATTAACCACTGGGTGGTGGCGTTCTGCTTTATTGTGGTGTCCATCAGCGGCTTGGGGTTCTTTTTCCCCTCGTTTAACTGGCTGATGAATGTCTTTGGTACGCCGCAGCTCGCACGCATCCTGCATCCCTTCTTTGGCGTGGTGATGTTCGCTTCGTTCCTGATCATGTTCTTCCGCTATTGGAAGCATAACCTGATCAATCGCGAAGACATCACATGGGCAAAAAACATTCATAAAATCGCGATGAATGAAGAAGTGGGTGATACCGGTCGCTATAACTTTGGGCAGAAGTGTGTGTTCTGGGCCGCCATCGGCAGCCTGCTCCTCCTTTTGGCCAGCGGCATCGTGATTTGGCGTCCTTATTTCGCCGATGCGTTCTCCATTCCAGTGATCCGTTTGGCGCTGATGGTGCATTCATTCGCCGCAGTGCTGCTGATTATTGTTATTATGGTACATATCTATGCGGCACTGTGGGTGAAAGGTACGATCACCGCGATGGTCGAAGGCTGGGTACCTGCTGCATGGGCCAAAAAACATCATCCGCGCTGGTATCGAGAAGTGAAAGCCAAAGAGCAAGAGCGGAAGTAACCTTATCTCCTCCACATGCCAGCGTCGTTTTGCGCTGGCATCTCCCCCTGATAAGGGGGAGCGCGAGAGGAGGTCTTAACACTGGATCAATTTCATGAGCATTAAAATCGTCCCAAAAGAACAGCTAGGTGCAGAACGCGAAAAATCAGGTGGTTTAGACAATATTCCTCCGGTGCTGTTTGCTAACCTTAAGAGCCTCTATTCCCGCCGCGCGGAACGTCTGCGTCAACTTGCGGAAAATAATCCTCTGGGCGATTACCTGAATTTTGCCGCGGCGATTGCTGATGCTCAGCAAAAAGCATTGCACGACAATCCATTAACCATCGATTTAACCCAAACGCTAACCAACGCGGCCGCCATGGGCAAACCGCCTCTGGATACGAGTATTTTCCCACGCACTCATCACTGGCACACCCTGTTGCAGGCGCTGATTGCCGAACTGATGCCTGATGCGCCAGAGCATGTTCAGCCGGTGCTAGAGAACCTATCTAAAACATCTGATTCCGAGCTGGAAATCATGGCGAAGGATCTGTTTGCCGGTAACTACGGTGTCGTCGGTAGCGATAAAGCCCCCTTCATCTGGGCCGCGCTGTCTTTATATTGGGCGCAAATGGCAACCCAAATTCCGGGCAAAGCCAAAGCCGAATATGGTGAACATCGCCAATTCTGCCCGGTATGCGGCAGCATGCCAGTAGCCAGCGTCATTCACATGGGTACCACCAACGGCTTACGTTATTTGCACTGCAACCTGTGCGAAAGCGAATGGCACGTAGTACGCGTAAAATGCACCAACTGTGAACAAACGCGCGATCTCAATTACTGGTCACTCGACAGCGAAAATGCCGCTGTCAAAGCAGAAAGCTGCGGGGATTGCGGAACTTACCTGAAAATGGTTTATCAGGAAAAAGACCCGAAAGTTGAGCCCGTTGCCGACGACTTAGCAACGCTGGTGCTCGATGCAAAAATGGAAGAAGAAGGCTTCGGGCGCAGCAGCATCAACCCGTTCCTGTTCCCAGGGGAATAAACCCCACCCGTTCTCTTTCTTCATAAAAAAACCCGCCGATGTATGGCGGGTTTTTTATTGCCAAGTCTGCGAGCTCAATTCCATCCTTGGCGACAACACTCTGTAAATCTATCCGAACTGTTTTCTTGGTGTAAAAGCTGGCGTAGCGTAACCCTTCACAAACGAGAAAACGAAATAGAGCTCGACCAGCTCCTCCCGCACCCAACAAGGCGAGGATTGGGAAAGGGTCAGTCCATAATACTGATATTTACCCCCCTAACCCTCCCCTTCACAAAAGCGGGAACTGTTCGGCGATATTCGTAAGGATCACGATCGGCTCCTCCCCCTGCTAAGGGGGAGGTTGGGAGGGGGTATGCCGAAAAACTCAATATTTAACGTTCCACAACATACCGATTTGCGTAAAGACTTAAGACATAACCTCACCTACCCAGAACGAAAACTCTGGTCAGCGCTTAAACATCGCCAGCTAGGCATTAAGTTCAGACGTCAACATGGAGTTGGTCGCTACATCGTTGATTTTTATTGTGCCAGCTTATGCATGGCCATTGAGCTAGACGGCAATAGCCACTTCAACACAGAAGCCATCCAATATGACCGCATTCGCGATGATTATTTAAAATCATTAGGTATTCACGTAATTCGGATATGGAATAGTGATGTGATGGGTAATATCGATGGTGTTTTAGCGATGCTTGAGGACGAGATAAAAAAGCTGGCTTTACGACAGACCCCACCCTAACCCTCCCCTTCACAAAAGAGGGAACTGTTCGGCGATATTCGTAAGGATCACGATCGGCTCCTCCCCCTGCCAAGGGGGAGGTTGGGAGGGGGTCATGATATTTACCTCACCCTAGCCCTCCCCTTCACAAAAGAGGGAACTGTTCGGCGATATTCGTAAGGATCACGATCGGCTCCTCCCCCTGCCAAGGGGGAGGTTGGGACGGGGTCAGTCAGCAGATGCTTCCAAATACATCTTCCGCAGATAATGCGGCACCGCATCGTCAACGTTGCTGCCGATAACTTCCAGATTTGGCAACGCGTCTTTCAGGCGCTGATGAGAATCGCGCATGATGCAGCCTTTGCCCGCCATCGATAGCATTTCCATATCGTTCATGCCGTCGCCGAAAGCGATGCAATCTTTGAGCGTATAACCCAAGAGCTTCGCCACATATTCCAGCGCATGGCCTTTTGATACGCCGCCCGCCATTACTTCCAAACAGGTTGGCAGTGAGAAACTGACGTTTACGCGATCGCCCCAGCGTGCATTGATAGCTTCTTCCAACGGCAGCAGTTTTTCATGAGTATCGCTGGTGAAGTAGACTTTACAGATGCCGTCTGTAGGTAAAAATGCCGGTTCAAACAGCTGATAGTGGAAAACGGACTCTTGGAAAAACTCTTTCTGCTCAGGGCTTTCACGGTTCATAAACCAATCATCATTACGATAGACGTTGGTCAGAATGTCTGGGTCGTTATGCACGATATTATAAAGATCGCGGGCGATATCTTCATCTACGTTATGGCTGAAAATCAGTTCACCGGCGGTGTTATGTACACGCGCACCGTTTGACGTGATCATGAAAGCGCTGATACCTAAACTGTCTCTAACCTGTGCAATATCAATATGATGACGGCCTGTGGCAAACACAAAGTTTACCCCTAGCTGGGTCAGCTGTTGCAAAGTTTCACGGGCAAACGGAGTCAATGTATGTGCAGGTGACAGCAGGGTGCCGTCCATATCAGAAGCAACAATGTGGTACATAAAGTGTGTTCTAACCTCAACTGGGGTTGGCGGCAGTTTCTGCCGACGAATCGGAGTGAAGAGCGTAAAAATGCAAAATGGCATTTAACGCCTCAGAGCGCATTGCGTCCCGCTCAAACAGGATCTCGTGGCGTGCGCCCTTAATAATATGGGGAGCCCCACCGTATGGTGGATTCCCCGCTTTCGTGAGTGACTGACAAAAAGCAAAATGCGATGCGTTGGCAACGACCCGATCATCACCCGCTTGTAATAACAGCAGCGGCGCAGTGATATTTTCAGCGTTGGCGATGGCTCGTTCTCCCGCCTGAATACTCTCGCGCACCCAGTGGTAAGTCGGCCCGCCGACCTGTAATTCAGGGTAATCAGCGTAATAGCGTAAAAAACGACGATAGCGAACCCGACTATGAGTGAGTTCATTAACAATAAAAGGCAATGGGCGCCAATGGCCGGTACCTAATGCGTAATTATCCCGCATTTTCGGATAGCGTTCTGCCCAGTCCGCAATCCGTTTGGCAACCCATAACGGCATGGGCAATTTTATCCCCGTCATAGGCGCACACAGCGCGGCGGCGGTAACGCCCTGCGGCCTGCGAGCCAAAAACAGCGCGAGTATCGCACCGCCCATGGAGTGGGCCAGCGCAAAACGCTGTTTGTAGGGTTTAGATAAAATTTCTTGCTGCCAGAGAATCTCTAGATCATCGACGTAATCATCAAAACGAACGACGTGTCCACGGTGATGATCGTCCAGCATTCGCCCTGATTTTCCCTGTCCACGATGATCGACAATCACCACGTCATAGCCGCTGTGAAACAGATCGTAGGCGAGTTCAGGATACTTCATGTAGCTTTCGATGCGCCCTGGCGAAACCAGTACCACACGGGAATGCTGTTTTGACGTAAAACGGACAAACCGAATTGAAACATCGTCCACGCCCATAAAAACCTCTTCCTGACGTTGTTGCCAGAAATCGAGTAATGGACCGGTGGTAAATGCGGCGAATTCGTTCTCGCGCTGTAACCAGCTTTGGTTCAGAGGAGGCATAGGAGCCGTTATTGTCCTTTGGTAATTTTGTGAGCAATCGCACAAGAAATAGCTGTTTCGTATTGTGGCATAAAAGCGTTCGTTCAGGGAGTGATAACCATATTGTCGGCGGAACATGAACCAAAAAGGTGATTATTAGTTACACACATGAATACATTCTCCCATATCGAATAAATTCACTTGCGCATCGTCACACATTTTGTAAGTTTGGTTAATGGGGCAAGCCCCACCGCACAGACAGGCGGCTTTAATTTCTTAATATAAAAACTCCAAGGCAGGACTACATATGAAAAACGTTGGTTTTATCGGTTGGCGCGGGATGGTCGGCTCTGTGCTCATGCAACGCATGATTGAAGAACGCGATTTTGACGCCATTCGCCCGGTTTTTTTCTCAACATCTCAGCACGGTGAACCTGCGCCAACCTTTACTGGTCAGCAAGGTACCTTGCAAGATGCGTATGATATCGACGCGTTGAAGGCGTTGGACATTATCATCACCTGCCAGGGCGGCGATTACACCAACGAGATTTACCCTAAGCTGCGCGCCAGCGGCTGGCAAGGTTACTGGATTGATGCCGCGTCTTCGCTGCGCATGAATGAAGACTCAGTCATTATCCTCGATCCGGTTAACCACGATGTGATTCATGATGCGCTCAACAAAGGTATTAAAACCTTCGCGGGCGGTAACTGCACCGTAAGCCTGATGTTGATGTCTCTGGGCGGCCTATTTGCCAATAATTTGGTCGATTGGGTATCCGTGGCGACTTATCAAGCAGCCTCCGGCGGCGGTGCGCGCCATATGCGTGAGCTGCTCAGCCAAATGGGTATGCTGCATAACAGCGTTGCCAAAGAGCTACAAAACCCAGCATCCGCCATTTTAGATATCGAACGTAAAGTCACCGAACTAAGCCGTAGCGGCACACTACCAACGGATAATTTCGGCGTACCGCTAGCGGGTAGCCTAATTCCTTGGATCGACAAAGCGCTGGATAATGGCCAGAGCAAAGAAGAGTGGAAAGGTCAGGCTGAAACCAACAAGATTTTAGCCACCAAAGAGATCATTCCCGTCGATGGTTTGTGCGTGCGCGTTGGTGCTCTGCGTTGCCATAGCCAAGCTTTCACCATCAAGCTCAAACAAGATGTCTCCCTGCCTGAAATCGAGCAAATGCTGGCCAGCCACAACGACTGGGTCAAAGTGGTTCCGAATGACCGCGAACTTAGCATGCGCGAGCTAACGCCTGCCGCCGTCACCGGTACGCTATCAACGCCGGTCGGTCGCCTACGTAAGCTGAATATGGGACCACAGTACCTTTCTGCATTTACCGTGGGCGATCAGCTGCTGTGGGGCGCTGCGGAACCTCTGCGTCGCATGCTGAAGTTTGTGCTGTAAATGATTAGCCCTCTCCTTCGTTGGAGAGGGTTCCCATTCCGTCACTATCACGCCTCGACCACCACCTTCGGCACCCGAATCACAATACGGGTAAATTTATCAGCCTCGCTTTCCACGCTCACACCAAACCTATCGCCATAGCGAGCTTTAATCCTTCTATCAACCAAGTTCATGCCTAAGCCATCACCGCGTGGTTTGGACTGATAGAGACCCGCATTATCTTCAACGCTAATCAGAATGTCGTCGCCCTCCCTCCAGCTATGCAAACGAACCTCGCCAACGCCAAACAGCTGCGACGTGCCATGCTTAATCGCATTCTCCACAATCGGCTGCAACGAAAACGCGGGTAAGCGTATGTGCAGTAAGGACTCGTCAATATCAAAATCAATCATCAGATGATCGGAGAAACGCGCTTTCTCAATTTCCAAATAAGCTTTTACATGTTCAATTTCATCACCCAGCGTCACTTCGTCGCTGCTGCGTTTTAGATTTTTGCGGAAAAACGTCGACAGCGAAAGCACCAACTTACGGGCATGGTCGGGATCACGCCGGATCACCGCCGATAAGGTATTCAGCGCGTTAAATAGAAAATGGGGATTCACCTGCGCATGCAGCAACTTGATCTCAGACTGAGCCAGCAATTGTTTCTGCTGCTCATATTTACCCGCCAATATCTGCGCCGAAAGTAAGTGAGCAATACCCTCACCCAATGTACGGTTAATGCTTGAGAACAACTTATTCTTCGGCTCATACAGTTTGATGCTGCCTACCACGCGGTTATCTTCACCGCGCAGCGGGATCACCAGCGTTGAGCCAAGCTTACAGTTCGGCGTGACCGAGCACTGATAGGCCACTTCGTTGCCATCGGCATAGACCACCTGATCAAGCTCAATGGCGCGATGCGTGTGATGAGAGGTAATGGGCGACCCCACTAAATGGTGATCGTCGCCAATGCCTATAAATGCCAACAGCTTTTCACGATCGGTGATCGCCACTGCGCCGACCCCTAATTCTTCATACAGCACTTTGGCAACTTTCATGCTGTTTTGTGGGTTAAAACCTTGCCGCATAACACCTTCAGCTCGAGCCGCAATTTGCAGGGCTTTTGAGGAGAACGCCGAAGTGTACTTTTCAAAGATCGCCCGCCGATCGAGCAAGATCTGCATAAACATGGCCGCACCGACGGTGTTGGTGATCATCATCGGCAAAGCAATATTTTCCACCAGCTCTTCGGCCTCCCAGAACGGGCGCGCCACGATCAAAATGATCAGCATTTGGAAACACTCAGCCAAAAATGTAATTGCAGCAATCACCAACGGCTGGAACAGCAGATCTAACCGATTATTTTTCAGCATATAGCGATGCAATAACCCACCGACCAAGCCTTCCACCACCGTGGAAATCATACAGGCCATTGCCGTCATACCACCCATCGAATATCGATGTAAGCCGCCGGTCAATCCCACCAGAAAGCCCACCGATGGCCCACCAAGAACCCCACCTAAAACGGCACCTATGGCACGGGTATTGGCGATAGAATCATCGATGTGCAGGCCAAAATAGGTACCCATGATGCAAAACATCGAAAAGGTGAGATAACACACCAGCTTATGCGGCAAACGAATAGTGACCTGCATCAGCGGGATAAACAGCGGGGTTTTACTCAACAAATAGGCGATAACCAGATACACGCACATCTGTTGAAGTAGGGAGAGAATTAAATCGATCTGGCTGACACCCATGGAAAATATCCTTCATTCACATGGCAGGTTTTACATGGTAAATAGTGTAACTGATCGAGGAGTAGCGACCGTGCTTTTATCCCCAAAAATCATAGGCGATACTCGAAGCACAGCCGAATTTAGGCAAAAAAAAAGCCAGCACCCGAGCTGGCTAAAAAAACACTGGAAGCAATGTGAGCAATGTCGTGCCTTCTCGAAAGGACTCCTTGGATAGCGTGAGTCAAATATGAGCTACTTGACTGACGTTTCTCTAAGGTTGTCTTCCCTAGAACGCACGGCAATGATAATCATTATCAATATCACTTGTAAAGCGTTTTTTTATCTATTAATAACCCTACTAAAATAGTTTTTATCCTTTATATTGAATGGGTTATTTGCTAACTCGTTGACAGGAAAAACAAATGGCCGAGATTATAATTCGCGCAGCAACGCCAAAAGATGTCGAAGAATTGCACAAATTACATACTTATCCGCAGGTCTACGCCCAAACGCTACAGCTTCCGTATGCCACGACAGAAGTTTGGGAAAAACGCCTGAATCAAACGCCGGCTGGCACCTATCATCTTGTGGCGGTGCATGAAAATGACATCGTGGGGTGTGTGAGTTTAGACGCCTACCAGCGGCCACGTATGCGCCACAGCGGAACGTTTGGCATCAGCGTTAGACATGATTTTCAAGGGCGCGGCGTGGGAAGCAAACTGATGACAGCGATGCTAGAGCTTGCCGATAAATGGCTGGATTTAAAAAGAATTGAGCTTACGGTGTTTACCGACAACGTCGGTGCCGTTGCGCTGTATAAAAAATTTGGTTTTGAAATAGAAGGCACCAGCCGTAGCTACGCATATCGTGATGGTGATTACGTTGATGCATTCCATATGGCGAGACTACGCGTGCTCCTGTAGCAATCCTTCCTTGTGGCTGACCAGATAACGACAGAAATTGGCGTGATTGGTTAGCCCAAGCTTGCGCATTGCGCTACGTTTATGGCCACTAATCGTTTTCTCACTCACCTTCAATTTACGCGCAATTTCTCCGAGCGTTTGTCCCTGCTGCAAACAACTCATCACCCTTTCTTCGCTACGCGTTATCTTAACATCGGCTTGTTTTCCTCGCTTTTCAAGGAAGCCTCTAATGGCATCGCTGTGATCAATCACGCCCGATAATAAACGAGCCAAAATCGCCTCACGCAGCGACGAAATTGGTTCCTGCTTAGACAGTAATGTATAAGTGTTATGTGAGATGACTCTCGACAAAACATAAGGATCTTCAGAGCGCGTTAAGACGATCACTGGAAGTTTAGGAAAAGCCGCCTTCAGAAAATGCAACGTATCTAATGCGCCTGATAAGCCATATTCAAAAGGAACAATTTCGATAATTAATGCATCAAATGGTTTTAGCGTGTGCTCAAGAACAAACTGAGAACATAGATTGAAGGGCTGACATTTGATATCCATGCCATCCATGCAACTATATATTCCCATCGCATCAACATGAGAGGTTTCAACTAATGCAATTCTTAACATTTTATCCCTAATGATAATTATATGAGGAAAAATCTTCAAATTATCCTGCAAATTTGCAATGCAATGTATAAATTCCTAAGGCAGTGAAAATAATTATTCACAAACCTTAAAGAAAACTATAACACTCTAAGTTGTTATCAATACATGAACATTTCTGGTATGTTTTGTATATAATTTCACCGCTTTTTGCAAAACAAAAAACCATTACTTTACAAAAAACCAGAATTATTACCTACTAAAATGATGTTTTGCATGCTGAAAAAGTTATTTTATGACTGTATTTTACTCAATCAAATAATAGGTTATACAATTAACAAATAGCATTGACATCATGACATTGCGCTTAATCTAGATATAATGAATCTGGGACACTAACCTAAATTTTTACACACAGTGCAAATACCTCAATCGTGGTAATTGCCATCAATATAAAAAAGAGAAATATGCACAAAAACAATTTAGCAAAAGAACTATTTCTTTATAGTTCAGTTATACAAACGCTGCCTAATTTTAGACAGTCCATCGGACGTCATTATGATTTGATGTTATCAATGTGTAACACTCATCCTTTATTCTATAAAACGATGTTTAAAGATACGCGTTTCAATATCGCTATAACGATATTATGTTTTTATTTTACGCGTAAAGACCCCACATTATCCGATGTTAAAAGCTACTGTGTAAATCATGGACTAGGAAGCCATAACAGCTTGGAATCATTAATGTTTTTCTTGCGTGTCGGTGGAAGGCTTAATGTAAGAAAAAGCGAAAAAGACAAACGAATTCTATTGTTCAATCCTACAGAAAAAGGTTTGGATGAGACTCGTCGTTATTTAGCAAATTCTCTCGCTATTTTTCCCGATCTCCTACCGGATTATCGATTAAAAAAAGATCACCTTGAAAATTATGAGGGATTAAAAAATTTCTTCATCCGCTGTGCTGACCTGATGTTCAATGATGTTATTGTGAGCAATATACTTCCTGACTCTCAGGTTTTTTTATTAAAAGATGCAGGACATATGATCTTTATACGTCTTTACATCGAATCGTTAAAACAAAAGGAAAATCATGGCGTCACTGCCAATATATCCTATAGTCAAATTGCCAAAGAAACTTCCGTTTCACGTACTCACTTACGCAGGATTGTTGATGCCGCAGCCAAGAAAAATCTTATGACGCCTCATGAGAATATGACGCTGACATTGCATGACTCTTTCATTACATTAGCGGAAGAATACATGGGATTATATTTTGCCTTTGTGCTGTATTGTTTAGATATTGACCCTACAAATTCAGTATTAATGTAGAGCGGTTACAACCATATATATTTAAAGCTAATCACATCTAAAATAGCACCGATGAAAAATGGTCACTTAAATGATTAGTTGATTATCTGGTTGTAATCCCAGTAATTCCCTTCATCGTTTATTAGCGAGAAGGATATCTTCTTGCTCGTATTTTCTAAGCCCGAAGGCAACGTAATTTGATGATGGCTTTTGGGCGGTAACGTTCCTATATCTAAAGGAATATTATTTATTGTCACACCAATAAGACTTAAGTAAAACTCGGTTGGATTTTCAATTGTTAGGCTCTCGTTTTGCCGCATAAATGTGATCTTTTGACCAATCGACTTTTCTGGCTTACCCAGTCCTTTTGGGCGTAAAAAGAGCTTCATTTGAGTACGTAGTGCAATCGTAATTTTCTGCACAGAGTCTCCTGCCAAACGTGGAGGGATCTCATAAATATTCAGCCAAAACATCGATTCACGATCCTTGGGAAGCGGATTGTCCATCACCATTAAGCGTAAATTCGTCATCTCTTCGGGTTGCAGCTTAAATACAGCGGGCAATACCAACACAGGGGAAGCGCTTTTATCCGGCGTTGCCTGTGGATCTCCATCGTCAGACCAAGCCTGAACCACCACGGGATAAGTGTTTTTATTCACCAGCTGTAGCGACGCTTCTGTTTCGCCATCGTTAAACACCACGCGAGTCGCCTCGGCGTTCACCGCTGCCTGCACATTGGCTACGCCGAGCAGAGCAAAAATGATGCAGCCAATACTACTGAATGCGGATAAGAATCTGTGCATGCGCCTGATAGCTCCCTGCGGTGAGTTCATCCGAGCCAAATTTCTCTAGCTGCGCCATAAAGGTTTCGGTGTAGCTATCAATTCCCTGAGCCGTATTTGAATCCACTTTGGTTTGATCACCGCCAAGAATCGGTGACCAGCCAGTTGTTTTAGTGGTATCGGTGGTTAAAAACTGCATCGGTTGGTTATTACGGTAGATCTTCACCCCCACACCACGGGCATGACCCGGCGTACCATATTGTTCGTCCAGTAAATAGTTCGCTGCACCTGACGTTATCAGCCCATACTGAGTTGCCGCGGCAACGCTGGCAGGCGGAGCTAAAAATCCCAGCGCTATCTGGCCGGTTTTCAAACCTGAAGTCGCGGCAGACTGGCATTGGAAATCTAGCGTAAACGGCGACTGGCTCACTTCACCTGTCTGTAGCGCACTGATATTGATCGCGGGCAATGTCACCACCGGTGTGAAATTACTGACCTTACAGGTCGCCCCACGGCGGAACGTCACGTATTTATACAACCCAATAGATGCAGGCCAAGTACCATACCAACCGGGGAAGCTAGTTTGTGAATCCGCGCCATCAGCGGGGCCGGTAATCCCAGGACCACGAAATGCGATATACGCATTAGGCTGGGTATAGGCATATAAATAACTAGCTGAGTTATTAGTGCCAGCACGGGCATAGTTCAGACGAAAAACCTCAGTTTGTACCGCGCTAAAATTTTTCGCTTTAATCAGCAAACGTCCTTGGCTATCGGTATCAAGTCCGGTAAGCAGGCGTGATTTCCATATTTTGTCGTAGAATTGGCCGGTTTCCATATTGGTAAACCGAATCGCGACGTTGCGTACATAGGTGGCATAAGCCTTCGGTGCTACACCGGTAATGCTGCCGTCATCATATAGACCGGCATAAGCCGCATCACCGTTAGTGGCATACATCTCAAATATTTGGCTCGCATCTGCCGCATCGCAGCGAAATAACACTCGCTCGCTCTCATAGCCTGAGTTAATCGCGTAGGAGGTAAACGGTGCGACGCTAGAGGCTAGCAGCGTGCCATCGGGCTGGAAGTCATTGCTGGTGCTGATATCCACCACGCTAGGCAACCCTAAAGAGCCATTGTTGTTATCTAAACTACCAGGCCATGAACTCGCGACCCCATCACTGGCGCTGCTCAGCTGCGATTGGGCCGTAATTTTTGTGCAATTTGCGAACGCAGATGAACATATCATCAGCAGGAAAAGCGTTGATATTGCGCTAGTATTGGCTTTCATCCTGAACACTCCCTTCCCCTTAATGAACACATTGCCCAGAAACAGAAACCAACTCCTGCTCTTCAGACGACTCTGGTAAGACGTAGCTCACGCGACACATCTCTTCTGCACTCTCACCCCAACGCACGGTTAACGTACCTTGACGCTCACGCACGCGAGCATAAATCAGGCTCGCTTGGCCAGACATCCCTACTACATGATTTTGGTCATCCACCACGTTGGCGCCCATTGGCAAAGCATCGGTGCCATTGATTTTGGCTTTGATTAACACGCCATAACCACTCAAGGTATCAAAAGACGCCTTCACGGCAGCACCCGCATACGGGATCACGCGGCTTTGCGTGCTCTTAAGTTCGGTATGCTTGTTGATCCCTTTAGGATCAAGGCTGATCGTGTTGTAACGATAAGGCGTCAGCGATGGAATAATGGCGTAGCCATTGCCGTCTATTCGCGCGCCCTGCCCGTTTTTCACCAATGCGCCTTTAGCGCCTTTGGCTTCAACCAAACCAAACGTCTCGCTCAGATAAGGCCCAACCGTAACGCCACCGCGATGGATCACCGCCGCGCCGCGCCCCCCGACACCCCATTGGGTATATTCGCTCGAGGCGGAATAACTACCGTTAAGCGTACCGAACGCAGAGTTCTTTTGCAGATTCGCGCCCCAGTTATTAGTGCTACCCGCTTGGTTTTCGCGGTTTTGCTGATATCCGGCATATACCGAATAATTCAGCGTTCCTTGTTCATCTAACATGCCAGAAAGGGATGTTTGCGCTGAGTTACCGGAGCTATCAGCATGACTGAGCGACGTCGAAACGTAGTTTTCACGTCCGCCAAACGAAAGCGGGATTGAGAACGTTAATGTAATCAGGTTCTCAGTATTGCCCACGTAGGAAGAGGAATACCTGCGCTCAGAATCATCATCACCACCAATATCCATCTGGTTACGGTATACCGACTGCTGACGGCTGATCGCCAAGTTGTAGCTAATGCTTTTCCAACTGTTGGAATAACCCAGTTGAAGCTGCGTATTACGCGATTGATTATCGTAGTAATCCATCACCGATCCCGACAAGTACAAGCTGCCGTAATCACCCAGCGTCTGGTTGATCATCGCGGTAAACTGATTACGCTGATTCAAGGTATCCGACTTAAACACATTGTTTGAGCCATGTTTTTTACTTGCTCGCTCGCCTAATACATCACTCAGCTCGCGATAGCCTTCCGTGGAATAGCGATAACCCGCCAGCGCAACGTTAGTACCGGTGTAATCAAATGTTCGGCTATATGAGGCCTGCACTCGCCACCCTGACTGACTTTGTTCATCATCAATTTTGGCATGCGACCATGTGGTGTTCACACCAAATGCGCCTAACCAATGACTCCATACGCCACCGGCCAAAATAGCCTGATAGTCATCTGCAACACGCAAGCCGAGGTTGCCGGTAAGGCTATTGGAAACCCCGCGCTCATAGGTGAAATCACCGAACAGGTTCTGCGTACCGCCGTAATCACGTGCTTTCCCAATGAGAGCGTTATAACGACCAACGCCAGGACGCATCGAATCAGGTACCGCAGAAAATGGCACGGTAAACGTTGAGCTACGCCCATTTGCTTCGATGACTTCAACCTTCAAGTCACCTTCATAGTGGGTGCTGCTCAAATCATCAATAACAAAAGGCCCCTGAGGGACGTTGGTTTCGTAGATAGTACGGCCATTTTGGCTCACCACTACGCGCGCGTTGGTCTGCGCTGTTCCTCGGATCTCAGGCGCATAGCCACGACGCGACTGTGGCCACATACGCTGGTCGGTTTCCAGCTTGACGCCGTTAAACGCCATGCTGCCAAACAACGAGCCACCGCTATAGCTTTGGCCAATCATCAAGTTGCTGTTCAATGCCGCAATTGGCCTTTGCAGGTAAGTTTGCAGCGATTGCCACTGATAATGGGATTGGCTCGGCGACTGGCTATACGTTGCCGATGATTGCTGGCGTAGCTGCCATAAACCTAGGTTGATACCCGACTTCAAGCCAAGAAAACCATACTGACTGGTTCCACCAGAGCCCGAGCGATAGTGACTTTGATAATAGTTAGTGCTGTAGTTGAGGAACATCAACGATTCGCCAGCATCCCAACTTTCCACGGGAACGGCGTCACGCGGTGAGCGCGTTAACAAAGCCTGAGGAATATAGAGATCCAAACGCAGCCGAGGCTGGTCAAAGGCCCAACTGGCTCCCTTTAGCAGCTGTTCAGGCGCCTGACATACCGCTTTTTGTTGTGGATCGGCTGCTTTATCGACGGGCGGCAGCGAACTTTCGTTAACACCTGATTCCAAATAAAAATCACGGCTAAGGCAAGGTTCGCTCTTTTCTTGAGCGGAGTTGTTAACAAAGTCAACGCTGTCTCGCTGCATAAAACGGCCATTCAGATAAATATCGACTGAATATTTTCCCGCAGCGGTATTATTATCCGTATTAAAACGCTTTAGTCCCTTAGCAAATCCACCACCTAAAAACAATGACTCATCAAAGGTATATTGGCTATTATCTGTCGCCCACGAATAAACGCTCATCGGGAATAATGCACAGGTAATCCACGAAGCTAATTTACGATTATTCATCTAAATACCCTCTCATTCCATGAGATGAATGAGGAATCCATTATAGTTGGTAACGGTGCGTTATTTTCGCTCCCTGATCGTTAATATAATTAATCGTTAACTCAGGATTTTTTGTTCTGCTTGGCACCGGCCATGCTTCACTACTAAACGGGGCGATCATTTTATTGCCGAGTTGAGTCACTTTATTTTCTGACAAAATGCTGGCCCCTGAAATAGACAGGTAATAGCCACTCATATTTTCTAATTCCAGCGAGTAAGAGTTTCCCCGCTGAACTATTTTTGGTTTTACGTTTTGAGCAATCTCTGCAGGTGATGTCGTGATTCCAGCCGGGCGATAAAAAACCTTCACTCTGTTACGCAGCATTATCAACATTTGATTACTGCTGCTTTTTGCTTCTCTTGGTGGAATTTGTAAAAAATTAAGGTAATAGACGGACTCGCGATCCTGAGGTAATTGTGCCCCAGTAAACATTAGCCGTACGGTTTGGCCTGCTTTAGCCGCCATTTTAAAAAATGGCGGTGTAATAATGAATGGCGCTTGGCCTGTTTCAGGCGTTGAGTCTTCATTACCGCTGTCCATCCATACCTGAATCACATTAGGAAAATCATCGTGATTAGTCAGTTGGATATTTACCTCTTTGTTTTGTGCAGGGTAAACCACACGGTTTCCTGTCATCACCACGCTTGCCTGCGCCGAAGCAACTAGGCAAAGCGCCAAAACACATCCAGTAAAAACACCCCTGACAGATAACATATTATTATTCCTAAATAATTTACAGACCGGCATCCCGGTCTGTATGGCTTACTGGTAAGAAATTGCGTACTGTAATGAGCCCGCTACGGTGCCCGCTGTTGCTGCTGCAGTTGCGTAATACTGAACAGCGAAGTCATGCGTCGCTTCGGTATCACCTTGTTTCAGTACCAGACCATCAACGCTTTGTGGGCTTGTTAAATTAATACCCGTCGTGTCTTGCGTGCTTTTCAGGATTTGTAATTCGACGTTTCCAGCACCACCGGTATTACCTAAATTGCCGCTATTGGTAACGTTATTACCAACGAAAACGGTTTTAATATTGGTGTCTGCCGCATCATTTTTGGTGCAGCCTGTTACGCCAAGAGTAAATATCGTTTGGCCAGCAGTGTCACCAGATGCCGCCAAATCAGTAGCCGCTACGGTTGGCAGTAAAACAATTGGGCTCGCATCATTTCCGTTAATAGAAACAGAGCAAGTCTGAGCGGTAACTTCACCTTGGAAAGTGATGGTATTCGCACTGATTGCCATTGCAGATGCAGAAACAAAACAGCCCGCCATTAATGCGATTGATAAAATAGATTTATTCATTAGGTTCTATCCTTTAATTTATACAGATGATTATCGTTATTTGTTTTAACGATTTTATTAATTTAAAAATCCCTGTTTTTTTAGTCGCTAGAATAAAAACGGGCTATTTGGTGTTTACTGCAGAGTGAAGCGCGATCACTCTGGAGTAGAAACCTAAAGCAAGTTTTTAGTTATCTAAGGAAAACAAAAACGTCGAATTAAAAGTGTATTTCAAAACAAACAAAAATGTATTCATGATCCTTCACCTTATATATCGGCTAACACCACTTTTCTATGCGTTCACATAGCAGGAAGCGTTCCTCTTATCCGAGAGGAATATGCGTAATTAACCAAGAGATTTGTTATTTATTTTTTAATTCGATTTAGCTAATCCTTATAAACATGACCAGATAGAAAGTAAGAAAAAGATTAACAGACTGCTCAGAAGATTCCTATACCCACAAGGTGAATGAGGTGTTAAATAAATGTTATTTCATTCGGAAGTCAGATCTATTTCAGGTGTCAAATCGATAACATTTGTGAATGCAAGGTAAAAAAACACCATGATTTACATATAATTAGCATGTTTATCATGAATCCTAACTTTTTAGCCAGCGAAAAATCGCCCCATTTTTGTTCAGGGTGTACATTTTTGGGGTCATATCTAAAAACATGGTTTTTTACAAAAATACATAGACGCGTCATGATCAATTTTTGCAAAAATAAGATAAATCGTGTTTTTGCAGTCAAGTTACATCCAGACGCAATAAATCACTTACGTTGACTATTGGTTTATCAAATCAACCTTTACATAACCAATAACCACACTTATAGTTTGCGCAGTTAATCAGCGGAGATCCTTCCTTGGAAAGTCAGAGTAGTAACTTACATAGCAGTGACATATCACTGGCAAGCTGACTGTCTCCCCAGATGCTTTGCTTGCCAGACTCGGCGGGCAGCATCATTTCTCATCTCAGAACTGTTGCGTACCCATAAAAGACGTTATCAGCCAATAGGCTGATGGATTTGATGCGGACAGTTATCATGCAAATTTATACTCGCGCCCTATTCCCTCCGGGGAGAAACCTATCGATGTGAGTTGTCGGTAACGTTTAACGTCGCCAACTTTCTCGCGTCAGCTTTTCTTGTTGCTGTTGATTGCACCAAATCAACCTGCGCAGGAAGGCTTTCTCACGCCGGTATTTCGATATACGTCCACTTTGGACACACAGCAAACACTCTCGCCGCGAGGCGTAAGGAATCAATATGGACGAGCACCCCAGAAGCAACGTTATCCGCGTTGCACGGGCTGACGTGAGCGAACTCCGTCCCTAGTCTGCAACGCATACTCTTAGCCATTGGCTAATTAAGTAATTTAGCGAAAGAAAACTCCTCATTTTGGGGCGGATTTCTGCACGCAAAAAACAGTGATGAGTACTGTGTTATGACCCAGATAATCGATCAGGCCGCTGAAAAACGCAGCCGCAAAGACAAGAAAAAAGTGACCTATCTGATTGCAGAAGAATCTGCGGTCAGCTTGGATGCAACCCTCTCTAATCTCTCTTCAAACCTCAGCGGACTTGAGGAAGAAGACGCACGCGAACGCCTGCTGGAAACAGGCCCAAATCAGGTCGCTCATGAAAAAGTGCCACCAGCTTTGGTGCAGTTGATCAGCGCGTTTAACAACCCCTTCATTTTTGTTCTGATGGTGCTGGCAGCGATCAGTTTCTTCACCGACTACTGGCTACCGCTACAACGCGGTGAAGAAACCGATCTCATTGGCGTCATCATTATTTTGATCATGGTGTCGTTAAGCGGATTACTGCGTTTCTGGCAGGAATTTCGTACCAACAAAGCCGCTGATGCTTTGAAATCAATGGTGAGAACCACCGCGACGGTGCTGCGCCGAGCGCATCCTGCTGCCAAAAGCGAGTGCAAAGAGATCCCTCTGCAAGAACTGGTGCCGGGCGATATTATTTTGCTTTCCGCAGGCGATATGGTTCCAGCCGACGTTAAATTGATTGAATCGCGCGATCTGTTTATCAGCCAAGCCGTTCTGACCGGTGAGGCGATTCCAATTGAAAAATATGATGTTACCGCCAGCGTTAGCCAAAAATCATGCAGCGGCAATAATAGCGAAAGTGAGCTATTAGAGCTGTCCAACATTTGTCTGATGGGAACCAACGTGGCCAGCGGCACCGCGAAAGCCGTTGTCGTTGCAACCGGTGGCAAAACCTATTTTGGTTCTCTGGCTAAATCCATTGTTGGCACGCGCACGCAAACGTCGTTTGACCGTGGTGTTAACAGCGTAAGTTGGCTGCTGATCCGCTTTATGTTGGTCATGGTGCCCGTTGTTCTGTTAATCAACGGCTTCACCAAAGGCGATTGGGCAGATGCCGCGCTGTTTGCTTTGGCCGTTGCCGTGGGTTTAACCCCAGAAATGTTGCCAATGATCGTGAGCTCTAACTTGGCGAAAGGGGCAATTACCATGTCCCGTCGTAAAGTTGTGGTTAAGCGTTTGAATGCCATCCAAAACTTTGGTGCCATGGACGTTCTGTGTACGGATAAAACCGGTACGCTAACGCAAGACCGCATCATTCTTGAGCATCACATCGACATCAATGGGCACGAGAACAAAGAAGTGCTACAGCTGGCGTGGCTAAACAGCTACCACCAGAGCGGCATGAAAAACCTGATGGATAAAGCGGTGATCCGCTTCGGGCGTGCCCGTCCTGAAGTTGAGGCTATGGCTCGGTTTAGTAAAATCGACGAACTGCCTTTCGACTTTATTCGCCGTCGCCTGTCGATTGTGGTGAGTGATGAACAACGTCGCCATACGCTGATTTGCAAAGGCGCCGTCGAAGAGATGTTGGCCATTGCCACGCATATCAGCGATGACGGCAACATTTTGCCACTCGACGACAGCGCGCGTGCCGAGCTGCTGAAATTAGCCACTCACTATAATGAGCAAGGTTTCCGCGTGCTGATGGTGGGGACCCGTGATTTAGGTATCGATGGCTGTGTTTTCCCGCTGAGCAACAGTGATGAGCGCGATTTGGTGATCTGCGGATTGCTGACGTTCCTCGATCCACCAAAAGAGTCTGCGGCTGAGGCGATCACCGCGCTGCGTGAAAACGGCGTGATGGTTAAAGTATTGACCGGCGATAACCCAATTATCACCAGCAAAATCTGCCGTGATGTGGGTTTAGAACCGGGCGAGCCTCTGCTGGGTAGCGAGATTGAAGGCATGAGCGACGAGCACCTTGCCTTGCTGGCCGAGCAACGCACCGTGTTTGCTAAGCTAACGCCGCTGCAAAAATCACGTGTACTGAAAGCGCTGCAAAGCAACGATCATACCGTCGGTTTCTTGGGCGATGGTATCAATGATGCCCCAGCGCTGCGCGATGCTGACGTTGGTATCTCCGTAGATACCGGCACCGATATCGCCAAAGAGTCCGCTGATATCATTCTGTTGGAAAAAGATCTGATGGTGCTGGAAGAAGGCGTCATTACCGGCCGTGAAACCTTCGGGAACATCATCAAGTACCTGAACATGACCGCCAGTTCTAACTTTGGCAACGTGTTCTCCGTGTTGGTTGCAAGCGCCTTTATTCCGTTCTTGCCGATGCTCGCCATTCAGCTGCTGCTGCAGAACTTGATGTATGACATCTCACAGCTGACCCTGCCATGGGACAAAATGGACAAAGAGTTCCTGCGCAAACCGCGTAAATGGGATGCCAAAAACATTGGACGTTTCATGCTGTGGATTGGGCCGACGTCATCCATTTTTGATATCACGACCTACGCCATTATGTGGTTTGTCTTTGCCGCCAACAGCATTGAACATCAGGCGCTGTTCCAATCTGGCTGGTTTATTGAAGGCTTGCTGTCACAAACATTAGTTGTGCATATGCTGCGTACCCAGAAGATCCCGTTCATTCAGAGCACGGCAGCGCTGCCGGTCATGCTCACCACGGGCATCATCATGGCGCTTGGTATTTATATTCCGTTCTCACCGCTCGGTACGTGGGTAGGCTTACAACCGCTGCCATGGCAGTACTTCCCATGGTTAGTGGGTACGCTGTTCAGCTATTGCGTTGTCACTCAGCTGATGAAACGTTTCTATATTCGTCGTTTCGGACAGTGGTTCTAATCTCAAATTCTGATTAAACCTCAAAGCCGCGGTCATCATGCCGCGGCTTTTGCTTTTGTATATTAAGAACAGGCTTTAATTAATGTATCAGTGATCCACTGGTTCACACTTTTACCCGCAACCTCTGCCGCCACATTGATCTGTGAATGCACATCCGGCGGTACACGCAGGCTAATTTTGCCACTCGCGGGACGCTGGGGTTCACGCCCTCGTGAAGCGCAATATTCCAGATAGTCATCCACAGAAATCTCAAACTCTTTACGCAAATCAGCCACGTTGTCGGCATGAAAGCCAATAATATCTCTGATCCCCGCCAAATGCCCTACCAGACATTTATCTTCTTCACTGTATTCAATACGTGCTGCATAGCCTTTATAGAGCATAGTGTTCATGGAATAACTCCTAACTCCTCAAGAAAGACTCTGGCATCTATGATTTGATAAATCTTTGCATTCTTTCCAGGATGAGGCCGATGAAAAGCAACTGACAAACCACCAATTTCAAATTTAACGCGCGAGCCTTGACCTTCAGAAACCACGGCACCGAGGGCGATTAACAAGTTTTCAATCTTCCGCCACTCTAGCGTTCGAATCGGCGGGTTAGTGAAAATGACGTATAGCGTTCGTTGGTGTCTGGCACTGAGCTTATGAGTCGACATCCTTGCACCTCATCCGTGTCGCTCACGCGATAACGATATCAAATTTTGATATCATGGCAAGCGTTTTGCGATGAAAATTTGAGCGCAATGTAGAGCGAATTGAATGAAGTGGCTAACCGCTAAACGCCGTTATTTACCCTGCTTCGCAAACAACAAATGTATCCCCAGCGGCGTGGAATAATCTCTGCGGCACTTCTCGCATAATTAATTTGAGTGGCAGCAGCCTATACTGATTTCTAGTGCCATTTGTGCGCCAACAACACAACATCAGCGACATGCTGCTCATCCTATTTAGAGACATCACATGACAAATTCTTGGGAAGACCGTTTAATCATTGCCGATTTAATGACGGGTTGGATGCACAGGGATCTGGCCGAGTGGGACCAAATGCTAGAGCTGTTTCACCCAGACGGGACCATCGAGGTAACATGGTTTGAAGGGCTATTTACCGAGTTCGTGAAAGGCTCCCAGCGCATGGGGAATTCTGCGCTAGTCACTAAGCATC
The DNA here is from genome assembly GCF_002355555.1 of Hafnia sp. CBA7124. Taxonomy (NCBI): domain Bacteria; kingdom Pseudomonadati; phylum Pseudomonadota; class Gammaproteobacteria; order Enterobacterales; family Hafniaceae; genus Hafnia; species Hafnia sp. CBA7124. The sequence goes on from NZ_AP017469.1 coordinate 4,328,639, forward strand.
TTATCGGCTCACCGATGATCCAGTTTAACGGTGACAAAGCCATCGCTGAAACCAACGCCATGATCGTGATTGAAAATGCGCAACTGAAACTCGGTGCCAGCGTTCATAACCGCTTTTACGACTGGGTGGAAAAACGTAACGGCGTGTGGAAAATCACCCATCGTCAGTCTATCTATGATTTTGGCTCGTTCAACTTTCCACAGGGCATCGTTGAAATCGATAAAGCCACGGCCGAAAAATTCCCAATTGCCTACGCTCCATTGGCATATCTGTTAGAAAAGAGCGGTTTCCCACTATCGCGTGAATTTGCCAGCAAAGGCAGCGTGCTAGAAACAGAAATGAAAGCCGAAGGACAGGCGTGGCTGAAAGGGTAATGCTCAAATCTATCCGCCCCGAACGGGGCGGAAGAACAGTTTTATCGTGCCGCTAGCGCCTGCGCACAGGCCCAAGCAGAGCTCCACGCCCATTGGAAGTTATATCCCCCCAGCCAGCCGGTTACGTCTACCACTTCGCCGATAAAGAACAACCCCGGAGCTTTGTGCGCCTGCATGGTTTTCGACGACAGCTCATTGGTGTCAACGCCGCCTAGCGTCACCTCTGCGGTACGATATCCCTCAGTGCCGTTTGGGATCACCTGCCAGGCTTGTAGGGTTTCCACCACCTGCATCTGCTGCGCAACGTTTAACTGTTTCAGCGTGACGTCAGGGATTTGCCCTAAGGTTTGTAAGCACTCAACTAAACGTTTAGGCAGCTGTTTTGCCAGCGTATTTTTCAGACTCTGATTCGGATGCTCAATACGTTCTGTATCGAGAAAAGCAGTCAGATCGCAATCCGGCAACAGATTAATCGTCACTTTCTCACCGGCCTGCCAATAGCTGGAAAGCTGGAGAATTGCAGGGCCAGACAAACCACGGTGGGTAAAGAGAATGCTTTCACGGAAGCTGGTGCCAGATTCGGCGGTCACAACCGAAGGAACAGCCACGCCCGAGAGCGTTTGCAGATGATCTAACAGCGGTTTATGCAGCGTAAACGGCACCAACGCCGCACGCGTTGGCAATACCTTAAGGCCAAACTGCTCTGCAATTTTGTAACCGAATGGCGTTGCGCCAAGGCCCGGCATAGAAAGGCCGCCGCTGGCAATCACCAGCGATCGGCAGTTAACCTGCTCGCCGTTTAGCTGTAGAGAAAACTCGCCGTTCTCCATCCGCTCAACGTTTAAGATTTCGCTGCGTAAACGAATAACCACCTGCCCCAGCTCACACTCTTTTAGCAGCATGTCCACGATCTGCTCGGCGGAGTCGTCGCAAAAAAGCTGGCCCAATGTTTTCTCGTGGTAAGCAATTTGGTAGCGACTCACCAACTCGATAAAATCCCATTGGGTATAGCGCGCCAACGCTGATTTGCAGAAGTGTGGATTCTGAGACAAATAGGCCGCAGGTTCGGCATACATATTAGTAAAGTTGCAGCGACCGCCACCCGACATCAGGATTTTGCGTCCTGCTTTTTTGCCGTTATCAACCACTAACACACGCAAACCAAGTTGCCCTGCCTGAGCAGCACAAAACAGGCCAGCGGCACCAGCGCCAACGATCACTACATCGAAATTTTCCACACATAACCTCTTGTTTCACGGTTTTAAACGCAACCGCGAACGTAAATACCGATTTTTCCAATATGAGCTAATCTGGTAATAAATGCCGAAATAATCCCAGACCAGCGGCGGGGGATTGTAAACGGGGTAATTCTTCACCGCCAGTGTAAGAAAAAATTAATCTGAAGATATTCACTCAACATACTGAAATGATAGGACTAATCCGAGATATGTATTGATAACCAATGTAAACAAATCAAAAAAACGTCATATTTTGCTTTTCCCCAGCACGCGTTCTCGCAGATAATGCGCCGCGTTCATGACCACTAACTGGCGTAACGCTTATGCTACATCTATTTGCAGGGCTGGATTTTCACACTGGCCTTATGTTAGTCCTCGCACTGATGTTTGTTTTGTTTTATGAAGCCATCAATGGTTTCCACGACACAGCAAACGCAGTCGCAACAGTTATCTATACTCGTGCACTACGCTCGCAGATCGCGGTCGTTATGGCGGGTGTTTTCAACTTCTTAGGTGTGATGTTGGGTGGCCTCAGCGTCGCCTACGCAATTGTGCACCTCCTCCCAACAGATTTGCTGTTGAACGTGGGCTCGACTCACGGTCTGGCAATGATGTTCTCTCTGCTTCTAGCTGCGATTATCTGGAACCTCGGCACCTGGTATTTTGGTCTGCCGGCCTCCAGTTCTCACACGCTAATCGGCGCGATTATCGGTATTGCACTGACAAACGCACTGATATCCGACACTTCCGTGGTGGATGCGCTCAACATTCCGAAGATGCTGGAAATCTTCCTATCGTTGATTCTCTCCCCACTCATTGGTCTGGTTTTGGCCGGGCTGATGGTATTTGTACTGCGTCGTTACTGGAGCGGCACGAAAAAGCGCCGCCGTATGCATATGACGCCTGCTGAGCGTGAAAAGATTGATGGCAAACGTAAGCCACCGTTCTGGACGCGTATTGCCTTGATTCTGTCTGCTATCGGCGTGAGTTTCTCTCACGGCGCTAACGATGGTCAGAAAGGCATTGGTCTGTTGATGCTGGTATTGATTGGCGTGGCTCCGGCCGGCTTTGTGGTTAACATGGACGCCACTGGCTATGACATCACTCGTACCCGCGATGCCATCACGCATCTGGAACAGTATTATCAGAAGCATCAGGAAGCACTGCCGCATATCGTTGGCATTGAAGAACACCAGCCCGTTGCGCCAAGCACCGGCAACAATGATTTCCATTGTGATTCTTCACGCGCACTGATTGCTATCGACCACAGCAAAGCCTTGCTGAACAACCTGCAACGCTACGATGAGCTGACCGTTGATCAACGTAATCAGATGCGTCGTTTACTGATGTGTGTTGCTGACACAGCGGGTAAAGTTGCCAAACTGCCAGAGACCGATGCTCAGGATAAGCGCTTCCTAAACGACCTGCGCAAAGACCTGCTGGAGACCGTTGAGTACGCACCGATGTGGATTATCGTTGCAGTCGCTCTGGCGCTGTCTCTGGGTACCATGGTTGGCTGGCGTCGCGTAGCGACCACCATCGGTGAAAAGATTGGTAAGAAAGGCATGACCTATGCGCAAGGCGTTTCTGCGCAGATGACTGCCGCCATCTCCATCGGCGTGGCAAGCTACACAGGTATGCCGGTTTCCACCACTCAGGTACTTTCGTCTGCGGTTGCAGGTACCATGATTGTGGACGGCGGCGGTGTACAGAGTAAAACGATCAAAAGCATTCTGCTGGCATGGGTTCTGACCTTACCAGTCGCGATTGTGCTTTCTGGTGGTTTGTACTGGCTGGCGCTGACCTTCGTGATCTAAGCGATCAACTAATGCCAACTATCCTAAAAGCAAATTGCAACTCGGATAGTTAGGTCAGAGAGAACAAAAACACCGTAGGATAAAACCTTCGGTGTTTTTTTTGAGCTTAACATTTAATAATGCATCGAAAAGGCTATATGGACTCATATCCAGCAAGGTTTTTTACTATGAGTCATGGTTATAGTCATCGTGACTTTTAAAATGGCATTTTCTAATCAACACATTATTTATGTGCCGATTATTCGTCAATATTAATACACACAGGGAAACGGTTTCAATATTCCTTTAAGCTTCCCATATTGAATTTCAATATACCCACCAAAGCGAAGATCAGACAATATTTTTGCCACTCCACTCCTAGCCAATTTGCTACGAACAAGAATGTAATTTATAACGCTAATTTTTATTCTTTTCTCATATGGAATTATATTAATTTCCTGCAACAGCGCACAGACTATTTCATATGTTGTTCTGTTGATCAGTAAATTACTAGTACGAGCTTGGTAGTCACTCATGTAGGAATAATAATTTAAAACCTCCCTAATCAGTCCTTGCTTCGCAATCCTGTCAATCGCGATATCACGTGAAAGGCAATAGAGTTCACAACCCGATTTAGGAATAAGTTTGTAGGTGTCATTTCGAAACGATGATCCCATCAAACCAAACACCGCAGGAGCCTGAGCAGTAGCCACAAGCCGCCTATCCGTAACAACACTCCATAAATTGATCTCTCCTTTGACTAATAAAATAACAGCACATTCTTTTTCACCCTGCTTTTCATCTAGGGAGGTAATCAATTTAATTGATTCACCTTTATGCAAAGCAAGTGCTAAAGATATGGGTTGCAAACACGTTATTAATCGTTCTATATCATCTACAGGCTTTTTCAACTGAATGGGGTAACCATAGAGAAAAGGCTCATCATCTAGGCCTTTCATAATTATCACCAATTAAAGCTTAATAATTTAATATAATGACATACGATACCAAGAAACAAAACTAACCAGTATTGGATACTTTTATTTGTGTATATATCATAAATTCAGCGCGATAATTTTTAGACCAAGAACAGACTAATTTTAGATTCGGTATTATTAGAATCTAGATCTATGTCTGCCTATATGGAAGAACACCAACGTAATAACATATTACCTAAAGGACTATTTATTTATGACCACTCCATTCAAATTATCCGCCCTTTTTGCTGCTTCTTTTATCATCTTGTCTGGCTCCGCAATGGCAGCGACAACATCAGTCACCGGCGGAACCGTGCATTTCAAAGGTACGGTTATTGACGCCGCCTGTGCCGTTGATGACAACTCCATTGAGCAAACCGTTACAATGGGTCAGGTACGTACCGCCCGCTTTGGCACTGCAGGTTCCGTTACCATCGGCACCGCCGCTAACCAGAAAGTCCCTTTCTCCATTTCTCTGAAAGATTGCGATAGCACCGTGGCTAGCAATGCCTCCCTGACTTTTAACGGAACAGCCTCAGCAGATTACCCATCAGCGTTAGAAAACGCCGGTGGTCCAGGTTCAGCATCGGGCGTAGGCATTCAGATTTATGATGCTGAAGGTGCGGCTCTTGGCTTAGGCACTGCATCAGCAACCGTAGCATTAATTAACGGTGAGAATACCCTGTCCTTCACCGCTGACTACATCTCAACGAAAACAACCGTCACTTCAGGCGATGTTGAAGCTACTGCAACTTTTAACGTGACCTATTCCTAATTCATCACGTTTAAGCCTTCAAGGATGAGCAATGCGCCAAGGATGGCGCGCTATAACCCGATTTCGGAATGGAATACCGCCGATGAATCATTTTGCTTTCAAGCCGGCAGCGTGGGTTTCAGGTGCATGTCTGTTGCTCACGTCCTCGATTGCATTGTCTCAAAGCATGGCTAAGGTTGACGGCGGCAGCGTGCATTTTAAAGGAACCGTGGTGAACGCGGGTTGTGCGGTAGACACCAACAGCATCGAACAAGAAGTGTCGATGGGTCAGATCAGGCGTGATGCCTTCACGGGCGTCGGCAGTTGGGTCGATCCTGTTGGTTTCACGATTACGCTCACCGATTGTGATATCTCAGTGAGCCAATCCGCAGGGGTCGCTTTTCAAGGGCCATCCGATATTCACGATCCCCTCGTCTTCGCCGTCGCGAACGGGCCCGGTTCCGCAATAGGTGTCGGGCTAGGCATCTATGATGAACAAAGCAATCTAATTGTCCCGAACAGTGCGCCACGCGCTTATAAAACATTGATAGACGGCACTAACGTCTTGCACTTCATCGCTAAATATCGCGCGACAGAGCAACTCCCAGTCGCTGGCGACGCGAGTGTTACCGCAAATTTCATCGTGCTTTATCAATAGAGCGTATGCGCAGGTGAATAGGCATGCAACAGCGGCGAGCACTTTCCCTCTGCCACTTTTAACCCACTGATATGAATAAATAACGCTGAGGCTAACGTGTTTAATTCCACAAAAAAACTCTTGCTCACTTCGCTCTTATTACTCCCTTTTATTACCAGTCAAAACGCCTCCGCCGGTGGTGTTGCGCTGGGGGGAACTCGTCTGATTTACCCAATAGGCAACAATCAAGCGTCAATGCCCATCACAAACTCAGATGAGAAGGGTACTTTTTTAATTCAAACATGGGTCGAAGATAGCAAAGAAGTCAAAACCAGTGATTTTGTCATCACTCCGCCGTTATTCGCCATCGATCCAGAAAGTGAAAATACGCTGCGTATTGCATATATTGGCAGTAAAACATTGCCAAACGATCGTGAGACCGTCTACTGGCTGAACGTGAAAGCCATACCGGCAGCAAAGTCGCCCATTAAAGATAGCAATACGTTACAGATAGCCGTCCTCAACAGAATCAAGCTGTTTATGCGGCCAAAAAATCTACCGATGAAATCCGTGGATGCTCCGGCTCAACTACGTTTCCATCGTAGCGGTAGCCAGCTCATCATCAAAAATCCAACACCTTATTATGTCACGCTGGTGCAGTTCAAAGCGGGAAGTCAAAAGATCCCGAATACGATGGTGTCGCCAATGGAAAGCACCACGTTAACCCTTCCTGACAATGCACAGGGGGAAATCACTTTCCAAACGGTCAGTGATTTTGGTGCAAACTCCGCCACACAAAAAAGTGTGATGGAGTAATTCATGCCACGGAGAATGGACTCTTCTCTGCACGGTGTTGCCTGTGCTGTTGCGCAGGCAGTTGGTGTTTTGCCATTGGCGCTGTTTCCCTGCTTTGCCATGGCGGATAATTACTATAACCCTGCATTTTTATCTAACGACCCATCGGCCGTGGCAGATCTATCTCGCTTTGAAAAAAACAGTAGCCAAGCGCCGGGAAAATACCTCGTTGATCTTTACCTTAACGATGTACTTATCTCAACGGAGAACATCAATTTTGTCGCATCGACAAGCGACAAAAGTAAGATTATCCCCTGCCTAACCAGCAAACGTTTAGGGGACATGGGCGTAAATCTAAAAGCCGTTCCCGATCTGGAGAAACTGCCCGCCGATGCCTGTGTTTCTTTAACGGATAGTTTTCCCGGTGCGCGCGCCGACTTTAACATCAAACAGTTACGCCTAGACATTTCCCTACCGCAGGCTGCATTAACGCAGAACGCACGTGGCTATATTCCCCCTGAACAGTGGGATGATGGCATCAACGCCCTAATGTTTAACTACAACTTTACCGGCAGCAATAGCTGGGGCGATAACGTCAGTAATAATTATTATCTCAATCTACAAAGCAATCTCAACGTAGGCGCGTGGCGGGTGCATGACTACTCAAGCGGCACCTATAACGGCGGTGGTTCTAGCGACAGCAGCCATGACTGGCAACATATCAGCACCTATGTGCAGCGCAGCATCATTCCGCTCAAAGGCGAACTGACACTCGGCGACAGCTATACACCATCAGACGTATTCGACAGCCTGGGTTTTCGCGGCATACAAATCGCCTCCGACGATAATATGCTGCCAGATAGCCTGCGTGGTTTTGCCCCAACCGTGCGCGGCATTGCTAAAAGCCACGCCAAAGTTACGGTAAAGCAAAACGGCTATGTTATTTATCAAACTTATGTTTCGGCCGGTGCGTTTGAAATTAACGACCTCTATCCCACGTCATCCAGCGGTGATATGGACGTTGAAATTGAAGAGGCGGACGGCAGCAAAAGCACCTATTCCGTACCCTACTCCGCCGTGCCGCTGTTGCAGCGCGAAGGTCGAGTGAAATACGCCGTTACCGGTGGCCAATACCATTCCAACAACCAAGATCAGGACGAAAATGAGTTTGCTCAGGCAACGATAATCTGGGGGTTACCGTACGGGATCACCGCCTACGGCGGAGTGCAACACTCGGATAACTACCAGTCTGAAGCATTAGGAATGGGGGTAAATCTGGGTGATGTTGGAGCGCTGTCCGTCGACATCACCCAAGCCAGCAGCACGCTGGCAGATGACAGCCAACACACAGGACAGTCGCTGCGTTTTCTCTACGCCAAATCATTAAACTCAACCGGCACTAACTTCCAGCTCATGGGCTATCGCTACTCAACAGAAGGCTTTTATACGCTGGATGAAACCACCTATTCCCACATGAGCGGCTACAACACTGATAATACTCAAGATGACGAGCAGGACGAAGAACCTGATTGGACAGATTATTACGATCTTTATTACAACAAACGCGGGAAAATACAGGTCAATATTTCCCAACAAGTGGGGAGCAACGGTTCAATTTACGTCACGGGCAGCCAGCAAAGCTATTGGAACACCGACGAAACTGACAGCGTTGTTCAGTTGGGCTACAGCGGTAACTATCACGATGTTAATTACAGCATTTCGTGGAACTACAACAAATCGCAGGGTCAGCCAGAAGCGGATCAGCAGGTTGCCATTAATTTCTCCGTGCCAATCGGAAAATGGCTTTCACCGGGTGGCGCTGACAACAGCGATGTGTACAGCTCACCAAACAACGCCTATGCCACCTACAACAACAGCACCGATAACCACGGCAAGATGCAGCAAATGGCGGGGCTCAGCGGCACGCTGCTGAAAGACAATAACCTCAGCTACACCGTACAGCAGGGCTACGCCAATAAAGGCGACGGCACCAACGGCAACGCCTCACTGAACTACCAAGGCACCTACGGCAACAGCAATATTGGCTACAACTATAGCAGCGGCTATCAGCAAGTGGACTATGGCATAAGTGGCGGCATGGTAGCGCATGCCAACGGCATTACCCTCAGCCAGCCACTCAGCAGCACTAACGTGCTGATCAAAGCGCCGGGCGCGGCAAACGTAGACGTAGAAAACAGCACCGGCGTAAAAACCGACTGGCGCGGCTATGCCGTAGTGCCTTACGCCACCACCTACCGCCAAAACCGCATTGCGCTAGATACCAATACGCTGGGCGACAAAGTCGATCTCGACAACGCGGTAGTGAATGTAGTGCCTAGCGAAGGGGCGCTGGTGGTGGCCGATTTCAAAGCCCACACCGGCCTACGCGCACTGGTTATCTTGCTCTATCACCACAAGCCGGTGCCGTTTGGTGCCACCGTTAGCCGCAGCGATAGCGAAAATGGCACCATCGTCGGCGACGACGGCCAAGCCTATATGCTCAGCATGCCATTAAGCGGTGATTTGCAGGTGCAATGGGGCGACGATGCCGATCAACAATGCAAAGTACATTATCAACTGCCAGAAAGTGAAATGAATAAACCTCTTACCCAGTTCAAAGCGGAATGCCAATAATGAAAACGTTCTCTATTTTTAATCTTTCGATATTTAAAAAAATAATACTGGGGCTATTTTTAGTTATTGGCACAACGCAGGTGGCAAAAGCCTATACCGGAGCTTGCTCCGCCGATAATGGCACTTATAATTACTACGACAATTTCGGCATGCTCACCGTTGTTGATCCTAAAGGTAATCAACCAGGTTATCTATTCCCCCGTGCTTATAATTGGAACCTTGGAGGCGTATATACTGCGACTTGCGATTGCGACCCTGCAGAAGAAAAAAAAGCAGGTGTTAACTTAGATATATATTATAAAGCATCTAGCACTCTTTCAATAGGTCACACAGATGGAACATTACAGTTTTATAAAATTAATGACTATTTAGAAGCATCTACATTAGTTTGGATTGGTGGGATGCTAAAGCAATATGTAGCTACTCCATTTCATGATATCAATAACGAATCATCTACAGAGAAATCTGTACGCGTAGATTACGTGTGCGGAGCAAGTGCCAACTCTCAATTTTCGTCTGGTAGTAAGGGATTGTTATGGCTTTATATCACCAAGCCATTCGTTGGCACAACCTATATTGAGAATGTTAGAGTTATCGATATTTATGGCAGTGTCATACCAGGAAGTTATGGTGGTACCCCGTTATCCTCCGTTTGGGTAAATGGACAAGTGACCGTACCGCAAAACTGCGAAATTAACGCAGGGCAAATTATCACCGTTGATTTTGGCAAAATATGGTCTGGTGATTTCACCACCAAAGGCCAAAAACCCGATGGCTATGTAGCCAAAAATATTAAAGCCTCAATGAAGTGCAATAATATTAATGCCTACACCAATTTAACTATTCGCTTCCAAAGTGAAATATCCTCCGATTATCCCGATGCGATTAAAACCAATAACCCCGATATTGGCGTAGAAATTATCGATGATAATGGCCATCTAGTATTACCCAATACGGGGCTTATTCCTTTTCATATCGATGATAAATATGAAGCCAACGTAACGTTTAAAGCCCAGCCGGTTAGCACTACGGGAAATCCGCCTTCTGCCGGTCAGTTTCAGGCGCAGGCCTATATTCGCGTTGATTTTGCCTGAGGATAAACCATGCACAAATTCACTTTTATGTTACTGGCAATATTCTCAGCGCCTCTTTTCGCAGATCTTGGGCACGTTAACCTGATCATGACTGGCACGGTGCTACAGGAAAGCTGCGATATCAGCGCCGATACCAAAAACCAAACGGTGACCATTGGCTCGTTTTCATCGGCCGAATTTAAATCCGTGGGCAGCGTCACTACCGCCGTGCCATTTACTATTCAGCTCAACAAATGCTCGCCCAATATCAGCACCGCAGGCGTCACCTTTAACGGCACCCAGTTTGGCTCCGACCCCACCCAACTGGCGCTAACCGACACCAGCGGCAGCGGCGATTTAGCCGTCGGCGTGGTGGTGCAGGTGTTGGATAACAACGGGCCTATCGCCCTAAACAGCGTCAACGGCACGCGCTACGCGCTGCATCCGGGTGATAAAAATAAGCTGCCATTTTCATTACGTTATCAGGCCACACAGATACCGGTTAAGCCGGGGAATGGTTCTGCCGTTTTATATTTTTCAATGGACTACCAATAATGAAATCCAATACAGGCGTGTTTCATTATGGTTTATTGACGCTAATGATGGCTTCAGGCACCTGTTTGGCCTCCGATGACGGTAAAGGCACCATCAATATTATGGGCGATATCCACAACAATACCTGTGTGGTGGATACCACCGAGCTCAACGTCGATATGGGCAATGTGGCAACCAAACAGTTTTACCAGACGGGAAACGTGCCTCGGCCAGTGCTTTTTAATATAGCTCTCAAAGATTGCGGCCCAGATGTCAGCGGCGTTGCCGTGAAATTCACCGGCGAGTCTGCCGCAGCCAACAGCCCTCTGCTAAAACTCGATGCCTCTGCTGGCGCCGCTACGGGGGTCGGGATTTCCCTTATGGATAAGAACAAAACGCAGATCGCCATCAACGATAGCAGCAAAATTTATCCCCTCACTGCGAGTCAAGAAACGGCGAGGCTGGATTTTTACGCCCAATATTCGGCCTACACCCTACCGATAACCGCTGGTCCGGCAAGCGCTAGCGTCATCTTTACCATGACCTATCAATAATGAATATTTACGCTGTTTGGTGCATCTTTCCGTTGTTAGTGTTTAGCTTCGCTATTCAAGCCGGAGTGGTTATCGGCGGCACACGCTTTATCTACCCAGAGGCGGCGGACTCCATCTCATTTGAGGTTAAAAACACCAGTTCGGATACCTATTTAGTCAATACCAAAATTACCCAAGAGAGCGGCAGTGCTCCGTTTATCGCAACGCCGCCGTTATTTCCTATCTCTCCAGGTGACGCGAATAAAATCCGCATTGTTCGCACCGGTGGCAGTTTACCCAACGATCGTGAAAGCTTATTCCATCTGTATATCGCCGCGATCCCCTCAGGAAAAGCGCCCACAAACAGCCTACAGATTGCGGTGAAATCCCGCATGAAATTATTTTATCGGCCTGAAAACCTAAGAAAGGGCGCCGCAGAGGCTTGGCAAAAACTGGAATGGTCACAAACAAACAGAGAATGGCAGGTGAGAAATCTTTCGCCCTATTACATCACGCTCAGCCAGTTAAAGGTCAATAACCGCCCCAATAATGCCGTTATCATGCTCGCGCCCTTTGAGCAGCAACGCTTTACGGGATGCGAAAAAAGCCAGCCATGCTCAATTTCATGGCGAAGTATCAATGATTACGGCGCATTAACGCCTGTCTGCCATGCTCAAATTAGCGGTGACAAACTTCGACCAAACTCATGTGAGACTAACGAGAAATAAGATGAGCCACGAACTAGGTCGTGGCTCATCTCAACAACAAGGTTATCCGCGCAGCCTTACATCAGCCCTCGCACCAAAATCACACCGATAAACAGCGGGCCAATGTAGCGCCAAGTGATACGCAGACTGGCACGCCAGAAAGGTGAAATATCCGTAGGCATCAGCGTTGCGGCACGCGGCGACCAGCCAAATACTAAGCAGATAATAATACCGAACAGCGGCATCATCAGATTCGAAGTTAAGAAATCCAGCACGTCAAACAGCGTTTTACCACCCAGCGTAAAGCCGCTTAATTCACCGAACGATAAGGTCACAGGAATACCTGCCAGCATGATACTCGCGGTGATAATCAGGCTCGCATTGCGGCGCGACCAGCCCCAGCGCCCCTGAGTAAAGGCAACGATATTTTCCAGCAGAGAAATCGACGAAGACAGCGCAGCCACCAGCAACAGTAAGAAGAAGGCGACGGCCAATACGGCACCACCCGGCAAATGCGCGAAGAACACGGGCATGGTCATAAACGTCAATCCAGGGCCTGCGGCAGGGTCCAGACCCGCTGAGCTTAACGCAGGGAAGATCATCAAGCCCGCCAACACACAAACCAGACACGACAGCGTGACAACCCAAACGCTTGAGCGCGCAATGCCTTTGCTATCCGGCAAGTACGCTCCGTAGGTCACATGAATACCTAAGCCAATCGACAGTGAGAAAAACGCCAGCCCCAGCGCATCCAAAACACTTTTTCCGCTCATATGGCTAAAATCAGGGTATAAGAACAGCTTCAGCCCAGCGCTCGATCCCGGCAGCGTCATACCCACCACAATCAACACCAGCATAATTAAGAACAGCAGCGGCATCATGATCTTAACCGCTTTCTCAACGCCGCGCTGCACGCCGCCTAACACCACATAGCAGGTCAGCGCCGCAAACAGCAGGTGAGTGATTACCGGCAGAAACGGATTGCTAATGAAATCGGTAAACAGCGAATTCAGCTGGCTTGAGTCGGTAATATTCAGCTTGCCCGCCGCCGCCATGAACGTGTATCCCACCGTCCAACCGCCGACCACGCTATAAAAGCTGAAGATACACCATGAGCACGTCACGCCTAACACGCCAACCCAGCCCCAATGACGTCCTGCCAGCTGTTTAAATGCCTTTACCACGCCCTCGCGGGTATGGCTGCCCAGCAGCGTCTCCGCCATGAATACGGCCAGACCCAGCGTAAAACTGAACACCAAAAATACGATCAGAAACGCGCCGCCGCCGTTGGTGGCAGACACATAAGGGAATTTCCAAATAGCACCAATGCCAATCGCAGAGCCTGCGGCAGCCAAAATATGCCCAATTCGAGATGACCACTGCTGACTCATGCGAACCTCCGAGAGGAGGAAAAAATGCTGAACTTCATGTTGATGCTCCGGTGTTGAATAAATGCTGCCGGAGGGTGCTAGAAACAACAAGGCCGCCCTTCCGGCGGCCTTGTGAAATTTGAATGCGTGCAGGCCACCTAGATGATAAGGAGAAGGAGGCTGAGTTGGAGGTTAACTGCTTGCACGTTAGGATTTCCTAAAATTGAATACCTTTTCAAACTAATCAATGTGCATCGTGCCTGCAATCATTATTTTTCACTTTTACCTTTCGGCAACATCCCGTTGTGCCAAATGCTTCCCTCACTGGCTAATACCAAACGACCATGGCGCACAGGCTAACCACCACCAAACCGCATAGCCCGCTGGTTAAAATAAACTGTCGGCGTAGCCGTTCGCAGCGGCGAATAAACTCATCGTCATGGTGATCAAGATAGCGCTGAGCCTGAATATAACGCACCAAACGCACCTGTTTGCTCGGCTGTCCGTGCGAAGTAAAGAAACCACCGCCATCAACATATTGATAAAGCAGGGGATCGCAACCACGCAGAACCACCAGCAACGCACGCAACGAGGAGTAATAGCGCAGCATGTTAATCACGCACACAAAAAACAGCGCCCAAAAAAGCGCGACGGTATTAATCATGATCTCCTCCCGGCATCTTCTCTAGCTAAGCATCAGCGATGAGATAACGGTGCCTTTCAATTTTCTCGCCAGACAACCTTAGTCCAACAGGCATCATCAGACTAAACCACGATGGTTATTATCAACGTCGGCAGAATTACGCTTCACGCTCCGCAACAGTGCCCATTAATCAGTTTAGGAAAGGAACGGAAAAACGGTATGGGGATCACAGAATTAATTTAGCGGGCTAAGCGATAAAGCGCAGAATACGCTGGCGAATGATTTTACCTCGCGATTAATCCCTACAAGAAATCGGCCCAATAGAGATAAACCGAATAACAAAAGCAAAAAAAGGTGAAAATCTTTCTTCAGAAGATAAACAGCTCTTGCTTTACAGCCACGCTATCCTTATAAAAAACGGGTCTACTATTTTTAGTCACAGGCTAAAGCGCACGCTACAGAGTGCCCAATAAGACGATTTTTTCGCCGTTTACGCAGTTTTAACGTGTAAAACCGCGTCTTTTGTGACGAAAGCATGTTCAGCTTTAGCTCAAAAGAGTAAAACAATAGATAGAAGCAATATGTTAAGGATTTGAGTGACGAGTGTGAGCAAAACGACACCCTCGTGATCTATACCCGAAATGATTCGGGTTGCATTGAGGCAACGAGTAAACACAGCCAACAAAAATGCAGCCTGAAGTATGATGGGTATGAATGAATGCTAACATGCAGGCATGCAAGCGAAACTAGGTAGCGACACCCAATGCCTGCTACCCCGTTAACCGGCTTTATGGAAGGAGTAAACTTATGGCTTATAAACACATTCTGGTTGCTGTAGACCTTTCCCCAGAAAGTAACATCTTGGTTGAGAAAGCAGTATCTATGGCGCGCCCTTATGACGCTAAAGTTTCTCTGATTCACGTGGATGTTAACTATTCTGACCTGTACACCGGCCTAATTGACGTGAATCTGGGCGACATGCAGAAACGTATTTCTGACGAAACTCACCACGCCTTGACCGAGCTTTCTCAAAACGCAGGCTACCCAATTACCGAAACCCTGAGCGGCAGCGGCGATTTGGGTCAGGTACTGGTTGATGCTATTAAGAAATACGATATGGATTTGGTTCTGTGCGGACATCATCAGGATTTCTGGAGCAAGCTGATGTCTTCTGCGCGCCAATTGATCAACACCGTACACATCGACATGTTGATTGTTCCACTACGTGACGAAGACGAAGACTAACCTTTTCGCTCTTCTGCTCAATTAAGCTTTCAACGCCCGCTCTGCGGGCGTTTTTGTTTTTACCCTACCAACCCCCTCCCAGCCTCCCCCTTCACAGGGGGAGGGGCCGATCGAGATGCCTACAAGCATCACAGCACAGTTCCCTCCCCTGCCAAGGGGAGGGTTAGAGTGGGGTTATGCTTTCAGCTTCAGCTAAAAACTTAAGGTGGGGTCATTGAATTCTCTACAAAAAAACCACGAATCATCTTTTAAAGAGTGTGATCAACCACTAAGATCGCAATCAGTCCATACAATAATCTACATCATCACCAAAAATTGGCATTAACACGGCATCAAAACATATAAAAACGGAATTCTATTTCATCAGGGATGTATCTTCGGCAGCAGGCTCCGCGCATGCCTACACTTAATTAATCAATATTCGAAGGCGAACTAATATGAATAAGCCCGCCCCAGTCGGTTTATTGCAGCAACCTAAACCGTTTTTCATGATTTTCTTTGTTGAGCTATGGGAACGCTTTGGTTACTACGGCGTGCAAGGCATTCTGGCTGTTTTCTTCGTTAAACAGCTAGGCTTCTCACAGGAACAGGCCTTCATCACCTTCGGCGCATTTGCTGCTTTGGTTTATGGACTGATCTCCATCGGCGGCTACGTCGGCGACCACCTGCTTGGCACCAAACGAACCATGGTACTGGGCGCAATTGTCTTAGCGCTCGGCTACTTCATGACCGGTTTGTCACTGCATAAACCCGATATGATCTTTATCGCCCTCGGGACTATCGCGGTTGGTAACGGCCTGTTTAAAGCCAACCCGGCCAGCCTGCTATCGAAATGCTATCCGCCAAAAGATCCCCGCTTAGACGGCGCATTTACCCTGTTTTATATGTCTATCAATATCGGCTCGCTGCTGTCATTGTCACTGGCTCCGATTATTGCCGACAAATATGGCTACGCCGTGACCTATAACTTATGCGGCATTGGCTTAGTCGTGGCATTGCTGGTTTATTTCTGCTGCCGTGGCATGGTGCGTGACATCGGTTCAGAGCCTGATGCCAAACCAATGAACTTCAAAAACCTGCTGCTGGTGCTCATCGGCACCGTGGTTATGGTGTACGTTTGTGCATGGCTGATGCATAACGTCAAAGTTGCCAATATCGTGCTGATCGTGCTGTCGATCATCGTGGTTTTCTTCTTCTTCCGTGAAGCGTTTAAGCAGAATAAAAGCGACCGCAACCGCATGTACGTGGCTTTCGTTTTAATGATTGAAGCCGTACTGTTTTATATTCTGTATGCCCAGATGCCGACCTCGCTGAACTTCTTTGCGATTAACAACGTACACCATGAAATCCTGGGTATCGCAATTAACCCAGTTAGCTTCCAAGCACTAAACCCATTCTGGGTGGTCGTTGCCAGCCCGATTTTGGCATCGCTCTATACGCGTTTCGGCGCTAAAGGCAAAGACCTGACCATGCCTGCCAAATTTACGCTGGGTATGTTCCTGTGCTCGCTGGGCTTCCTAACTGCCGCAGCGGCTGGGCTCTGGTTTGCCGATGCGCAGGGTCTGACGTCTCCGTGGTTTATTGTGCTGGTTTATCTATTCCAAAGTCTGGGTGAGCTGATGATTAGCGCCTTAGGCTTAGCCATGGTGGCTGCGCTGGTGCCTCAGTATTTGATGGGCTTCATTCTTGGGATGTGGTTCTTAACGCAGGCCGCCGCCTTCCTGCTTGGTGGCTATGTGGCAACCTTTACTGCCGTACCTGAAGGTATTAGCGATCCGCTGCAAACCCTGCCAATTTATACTGGCGTATTCAGCAAAATCGGCATCGCCACCTTTGTTATCGCCATCATTATGGCCGCAATGGTGCCATGGCTAAACCGCATGATGAATACCCAACCGGAAAGCCAAAAAGCGTAAATACACGTCTTTTCGTCATTTCCCCTAACGCCTCCATCTGGAGGCGTTTTTATTTGCTACGTGATAATAAATCGCTTGATTAAAAACCTATTCCTAGTGATATAGTCAAAACGCAAACACAAAACATAATTGCATTTATAACCATAAAAAACGCATAAAACATCAACCACACTTCCCCTAAATAATCCAAGTTGAAGGACTACGGGAAATAAGGAGTACCAAACTATGGAGCAGCTATTGTCTCTGGAAAACTTTCTCGCCAGCGTACAACAACGCGATCCCAACCAACCCGAATTCTTGCAGGCCGTGCGAGAAGTAATGACCACCCTGTGGCCATTTCTAGAGAAAAATCCACGCTATCGTGACGCCGCCCTGCTAGAACGCCTGATCGAGCCTGAACGTGTCATTCAGTTCCGCGTCACATGGGTTGACGATCGTGGACAGGTTCAGGTCAACCGCGCATGGCGCGTACAGTTTAGCTCGGCCATTGGGCCATTTAAGGGCGGAATGCGCTTCCATCCTTCAGTTAATCTGTCGATCCTGAAATTCCTTGGCTTTGAGCAAACGTTTAAAAACGCGCTTACCACGCTGCCGATGGGCGGGGGTAAAGGCGGGAGTGATTTCAATCCGAAAGGAAAAAGCGACGGCGAAATCATGCGCTTCTGCCAAGCCTTAATGACTGAACTGTATCGTCATTTAGGTGCCGACACCGACGTTCCGGCGGGTGATATCGGCGTGGGTGGGCGAGAAGTGGGCTTTATGGCCGGCATGATGAAAAAGCTGTCGAACAACACCGCATGCGTATTCACCGGTAAAGGGCTGTCGTTTGGCGGCAGTTTAATCCGCCCTGAAGCGACGGGCTATGGCCTGGTTTACTTCACCGACGCCATGCTAAAACGCCATGGTTTAGGCTTTGAAGGAATGAAGGTCGCGGTATCAGGCTCGGGGAACGTGGCTCAATACGCCATCGAGAAAGCAATGGAGCTGGGCGCGCGCGTCGTCACCGCTTCAGACTCTAACGGCACCGTAGTCGATGAAGCTGGCTTTACGCCGGAAAAACTGGCGCGTCTGTGCCAGATTAAATCTCAGCAGGATGGGCGCATTGCCGACTATGCCAAAGAGTTTGGCCTCACTTATCTTGAAGGCCAGCAGCCTTGGGGCATCAGCGTTGATATCGCTCTGCCTTGCGCCACCCAAAACGAACTGGATGCGCCAGCCGCACGTCTGTTGATCGCCAATGGTGTTAAAGCCGTGGCCGAAGGCGCAAATATGCCAACTACGATTGAAGCCACGGATCTCTTCCTTGAAGCGGGTGTCTTATTTGCGCCGGGTAAAGCGGCTAACGCCGGTGGCGTAGCAACATCGGGTTTAGAAATGGCGCAGAACGCGGCACGCATGGGTTGGAAGGCTGAAAAAGTGGATTTGCGCCTGCATCACATCATGCTAGATATTCACCAAGCCTGCGTGGAATACGGCGGTGAAGATAAACAAACTAACTATGTGCGCGGGGCGAATATTGCAGGCTTTGTGAAAGTCGCAGATGCCATGCTGGCGCAGGGTGTTTTATAAGGTTTTCTCAAGAAGTTACCCCACCCTAGCCCTCCCCTTCGCAGGGGAGGGAACCGAACGGTGCCCCATCAAATATTCGAGCTGCCAACGAGCGATGTTGATTAGGTACTCGGTCTGCCCCTCCCCCTGCCAAGGGGGAGGCTGGGAGGGGGCTGTATAACTGAACTGATTACTTCCCTTCCAACTCGCTTAAGATTTTATACGCCACCGTTACACGCTGATCGATAGAGTAGTTTTTGTTCGCCAGCATCACGATACCCATCTTTTTAGCCGGAACAAATGCGATGTAGGCACCAAAACCATTGGTGGAACCGGTTTTGTTAATCCATACATTTTCCTGTGGTGGCAGCGGTGGAACAATCGGCGTAGCAACGCTTTTTGTCATCGCCATATCGTTGCCAGTGAGCAGATCCGGCAGAGATACCGGATATGGCAGCTGTTCCCACATCAGATCCTGCGTGATTTTGCCTGACTTGAAGTAACCGATATGCGTGTCGGTGAGCGCTTTTTGCAGCGTCGAATTTCCATCAAGTTTTAGCTGCCCCATATTGGCTTGCACATAGCGAATCAGGTCACTCGCATTGGTTCTAATGCCATAGGCTTCGTTGCCCAACACTTCCATATTAACGTGGATCGGCTCATTCTTTTTGTTATAGCCCCAAGCATAATTTTCCGCTTGGTCTGCTGGAACATTAAGATAGGTGTGCGTCATGCCCAACTTCGGAAGGAGCGTTTTCTCAATCGCATCTTCGTAAGTCATTCCCATGCTTTGCGCGGCAATCATGCCCAACAAGCCGGTACCAATATTGGAATAAACACGGTGAGTCCCCGCAGGATCGGCGGGTTTCCACGCTTTCAGATAAGCCATCAGCTGATCGGTGTTTTTCACTTCTTCAGGCATGAACAGCGCTAAACCTGTGGTATGCGTTCCCGCATTCAGCACGCTAATGTGATCGAAGCTGCTGCCGCGCAGTTCTGGAACATAATGGCTAATGCTTTTATCCAGCGATAACTTGCCGCTGACCTGTGCATAAGACGCCAGCGTCGCTGCAAAGGTTTTGCTCAGCGAGCCAACTTCAAATAGCGTGTTGTCCGTTACGGGCTGCTGGGGCTGTTTGGAGGCTAAGCCATAGTTATAAATATAATTTTTACCGTTCAGCGTAACTGCCACCGACATGCCCGGAATATTATTCTTCTGCATCAGCGGCTGGATCAGGCTATCAACGGTGTCTTTAATTTTGGCCTGATCCATTTCTGACGCCATGGCACCCTGAGCCGTTAAAGCCAGACAGGTAATCACGGATAACAACTTCAATGTGCTCTGCATTTTTTTACGCATATCAAATGACCTTTTAATCGGAGATATTTTGAATCTTGCACGCCTATCAGCATGCAAAAGAAAAAGTTTAGCGAAATAATCATTCACACGATGAGCCTAGGGCACCACTACGCCAAACTCATCGTGGCGGCAGGAATATCCGCTATCACCCGTAGATTGACAAGCGAGATTAAATTCCCTTAGGGTAAAGAAAAACTTATAGCTAGCTTCTTAAAGGGCCATGATCATGCGTTCCCATCTCCCGCTTAACGCGCTGCGCGCCTTTGAAGCCTCAGCCCGCCACCTTAGTTTTACTCGTGCGGGGCTGGAGCTCAGCGTGACTCAAGCCGCCGTTAGCCAGCAAGTGCGCACCCTAGAGGCGAGGTTAGGGACGCAGCTATTTAAGCGCCTACCGCGAGGATTAGAACTCACCGATGAAGCTCATGTCTTAATGCCGGTGCTCAGCGAAGCGTTTAGCCAAATTGAGGCGGTGCTTAAACAGTTTGACGGCGGTCATTTTCATGAAGTGCTAACCGTCGCTGCGGTAGGCACTTTCGCCGTGGGCTGGCTGATGCCTCGCTTACAAAGTTTTAACGCTGACCATCCCTTTGTTGAGCTTAGACTGCTCACCAATAACAATCTGGTTAATTTAGCCGGAGAAGGCTTAGATTTTGCCATACGCTTTGGCAACGGCATGTGGCCCGCGACCCATAACGTTCGGCTATTTGATGCTCCCCTCAGCGTACTGTGTACTCCTAGCGTTGCTCAGCGATTAGAGCAGCCTCAAGATTTAGCCAAAGAAACGCTTATGCGCTCTTATCGAGCCGAAGAGTGGAACAACTGGTTTCTCGCGGCGGATATTGAGCCCATCAGAGTTAACGGGCCTATTTTCGATTCGTCACGCTTGATGGTTGAAGCTGCTATTCAGAATGGGGGCGTCGCGCTGGCTCCAGCCAAAATGTTCGAACACGAACTACAAAACGGCATATTAGTGAGCCCTTTTGATATCAGCGTTGAAGTCGGTAGCTATTGGCTAACGTGGCTGAAATCCAAACCCTTATCACCCGCCATGCAACAGTTCCAGCAATGGCTTGTGGCACAAGTCAACGAGTAGCGTTGTTAACATAACCATGACCAAACCGTGGCCTATCACAACCATAGACGCAACCTTTGCGGCAATAGCGTGAGTAGCGGTACACTCTAAGACAATTTTCTCACCGGCAGTGATTAGCTTTGCGCCGCCGGATATATACCCTAAATAATTCAAGTGGCATCGAGGCGGCTTGAAGTATGACGGGTACACAACTCATGGAACTCCCTGATGACTAAACATTATGACTATCTCGCAATTGGCGGTGGCAGCGGCGGTATTGCTTCCATCAACCGTGCGGCCATGTATGGCCAAAAGTGTGCGCTGGTTGAAGCCAAGTATCTGGGCGGCACCTGCGTAAACGTGGGTTGTGTGCCGAAAAAAGTAATGTGGCACGCTGCACAAATCGCGGAAGCGATCCATCTGTATGGCCCTGACTATGGTTTTGATACCACGGTGAATAAGTTCGATTGGGGCAAACTGATCGAAAGCCGCACCGCCTATATCGACCGTATCCATCAGTCCTATGAACGTGGACTGGGCAACAATAAAGTGGATGTGATCCACGGCTTTGCCAAATTTATTGATGCGCATACCGTTGAAGTGAACGGCGAAACCATCACCGCCGATCATATCCTGATCGCAACCGGTGGCCGCCCTTCTCGCCCGAATATTCCAGGGGCAGAATACGGCATTAACTCCGATGGTTTCTTTGAATTAGATGCACTGCCAAAACGCGTGGCAGTGGTGGGTGCTGGCTATATCGCAGTAGAAATTGCCGGTGTGCTGAATGGTTTGGGCTCTGAAACCCATCTGTTCGTGCGTAAACACGCGCCTCTGCGTACCTTTGATCCAATGATCGTTGAAGCATTGGTTGAAGTGATGAACGCCGAAGGCCCGCAGTTGCACACCCAGTCAGTGCCAAAATCCGTGGTTAAAAATAGCGACGGTAGCCTGACGTTAACGCTGGAAAATGGCAAAACGTTTGAAGTTGACTGCCTGATTTGGGCCATTGGCCGTGAACCTGCCAACGACAATATCAACCTGAGCGCCGCGGGTGTCAAAACCAACGATAAAGGCTATATCACCGTTGATAAATATCAGAATACCAACGTAAAAGGCATTTATGCCGTTGGTGATAACACCGGTGCCGTTGAGTTAACGCCGGTCGCCGTTGCTGCAGGCCGCCGCTTGTCTGAGCGTTTGTTTAACAACAAACCTGATGAGCATCTCGACTACAGCAATATTCCAACCGTAGTATTCAGCCATCCGCCAATTGGCACCGTTGGTTTAACTGAAGACCAGGCGAAAGAGCAGCATGGCGAAGACAACGTGAAGGTGTACAAATCCTCCTTCACCGCGATGTATACCGCTGTGACTCAGCACCGCCAACCGTGCCGCATGAAGCTGGTCTGCGTAGGTAAAGATGAGAAGATCGTTGGCATCCACGGTATTGGCTACGGCATGGATGAAATGCTACAGGGCTTTGCCGTTGCACTGAAAATGGGTGCAACCAAAAAAGACTTCGACAACACCGTGGCGATCCACCCAACAGGCTCGGAAGAGTTTGTAACTATGCGCTAATCATTGATGGCGCAGTAACAGAAAAGGCCGAAGATTTCTCTTCGGCCTTTTGTTTATCTTTCTCTCAGGCTTGATGTTATTGCACGATCACGAAATGTCGTGAATAAAGCTCAAAAAGTCGCTTTTACGCAGCAAAGATAGGCGCTCACGGAACTGACGCAGCTTGCTGTAGATCGACTTGTCCGCGGTATGTAGCTTGGCAGCGATACACTTCACACGCATGCCGCTCATCATGTCATCTAAGATCGTGAACGTTTCTTCAGTGACGCGACCCGGACCATTGGATGTCTGGAACGTATGCTGAACTTCTTGCGTCACAAAACGACCACCGCGCAGGACTTCCTGCACCGCTGATTCTACCGACTCAAGGGACGCTTTCTTGTTAATAAAACTTGCATTATCAATGAGTCGAATGAAATTCAGCGTATGCTCTGCCTGATTCGATGTCCAAAATACGGTGCGATAGGCATCATACGAACGTAAACCGGCCAGAGTACGAACCACCTGAAAAATAGATTGATTCAAGCTGTCTAAATCAACCATAACAATTTTGGCTCTATCAGAATCAATCACAGCCCCTTGGCCTAGAGGTGCAATTTTCTTCAATAGGCTTTTTACTCCCGCAGCAAACATAGGATCGTCAGATAAAATAGCGATCACCGCGTTATCAATATTAATGACTTCAAGCTCAGATGATGATGTGGATAATGAATTCACTTTTTATTACCTTAAATATCATCGGCAACACCACTGCGGGGTATCTTGCCTAGTAGTACATCCTTGTGATAACTCCAATCCGACGCTATGCAGCTGCAATATAAAATCAAGCAGTCATGAGATAAAAACGCAATAGGATGATTTTCAATATCATCCACAAATACCAAATGAGTGCCTTTCATCCCGTTACGTTTATTCAATCAAACGTAAACAGATAGAAAGTAAAGTGCATCGTAATTTAGGGAGGACTAATAACCAAGACATCCTCAATGCAGAATAACAGCAAGCTGAATATGATTCGGTATATCTTGGGTACAAGTTAGGCAGAAAGAAGACTCTTAACAATAACCGTGGGCGGAAATGCCTTTTGCACAAAACGAAATGTAGTCTTTTTGTGTCTGTCATGTAGGTGAACGAAAGCAAAAATCAGATTAAGAATATAGAAAAAATCATTTAATTTCATTTAGTTATTGAATTCTTTTAACATATGTTTGTTTTTTGATAGCTTTGAGACTATTCACAGCACAACTTCAGTTATGCTACCTAGATCACAAAAAAAGCACTAAATGTTCAGAGTAAAACATCTATAGATATGCGATATTTTGCTTGCTAAACGCTAATAGTTCTCTATTGAAGAAATAAAAATGGATAACACTTTAGTTATCCATTTTTATATATGAACGAATAAATGTAATTTTAAGCAGAAAAAAGAATTTATAGGAATTAACTATCAGTTAATTCCTATTGTTTTTATTCGTGTAAAGCCCCAGCCTTAATTTTATTAATCAGGTTAACGATATTAACGTCCGTCGCTCTGCTCTTATGATAATGGGCATAAATGGTTCCCATCGGCTTCGCGTGCGGGAATTCGAGAACCTGCACATCAACCAATTTTTCAAATTCACGCGCAAAAGGTTGGCCACAAATCAGAATATAGTCTGTAGTAGCCGTCATCATCATCAAATTGAGTACCGAGGTGCTCGAGTAAATAGGCGCTTTGTTATGCGGATTCAGCACAATGTTATCTTCAAACAAAGATGGCCACATCGTTGGGCTTAAATACTCTTCCCGCTCAAGCTCCTGTAAGTTAAATCCGGCTTTAATTCGCGGGTGATCCTTGCGGCACATTACCACTGGCACCAGATCGAAAAGCGGCACATTGGTTATCATCCAATCTGCATATTTTTGCGGTGTAAAGCTAATGTCGATTTTGCGGGTACGTAGCCGAGTGATGTCTTTGGTCAAATCACCGTCATGGGTTTCATTCGTTAGGGCGACGTCGTCAAAAGGATACCCTTGATGCTGCAATATGCTCGTCAGGTAATATTCAAGCATCGGGGACAAACTCAGCTTTAAACGCGTCTGACGATTATCACCATTGAGCAGAGTGGTCGAAACACTCACCGCGCTCTGAATACTATTCAGAGCCAGCGCTAAATTGGGCGTAATGTTATAGGCCAGAGCGGTGGGTTCTAATCCTTTCTTCGTACGAATAAAAAGCGGATCGTTAAAACTATCACGCATTTTCTTGAGGGCACGACTAACCGACGCCGTTGAACTATTCAGCAGCTCTGCCGCTAAGGTGACACTGCGTGTATCCATCACCGTAAGAAAAATTCGGATAACGCTAACATCAATATCGAGCATGCCTTTACCTTGAATCGTTAGCTGAGGACGAATATAAATCAAAAACTATTTCCTATTCGTCTATACCCTAAATAATTTAAGTTGCTTGAAGGCTGCAAACCGGTAAATTCTTGTCGGCTCACCCAAGCCTGTGAATTGGTTGATTATGCATGGCCAACACACCTCTTACTAAGAGTTGAAAAATAGTAATTGAACGGTCTAATTATGCCATAACATACTGAATTGCACTCATTAAATAAAAAACCTGCCTCACAGATTCTTTGTTTAATTTTTAGCTTACCCCCGATATTACTCTCTATTTTTTCGTCATATTATGCAATCTATGTCGTAATTTACTCAGTTCGAGTTAAATTAGCAGAATATTCTTAATACTCCCGGCTTAATGACGAAAAAAATGGCATTAAAAGCCATCAGAAAATATTTATTAACCTAGATTTTCTCTTCACCTATTTTGCCTTACAGCTCGACTCTGCTAGGATCTAGATTATTCGCCCATCCTGACGTGAGAAATTAAGCGCCTGAATTTGCCTATGTTCCCAAACGCAGACAGGTGAAAATGCTTATGCCAAAAGAATTAGACCACAAAAGCAGTAAAGCAACCGTCACCACCCAAGTGGTGAAAACGCTGGATAAAGCCAATGGCGTCATGGACTGGTTCAAAGCCATTCCCAGCGTGGCCCATGTTATCCGCGCAGTTGATCGTTTTAATGACCGACTGGGCAGTCAGTTCGGTGCAGCGATTACCTACTTTTCGTTTTTATCTCTTATCCCTATTTTGATGGTGTCGTTTGCCGCCGTCGGTTTTGTACTTGCCTCAAATCCCGATTTGCTTACTGAACTGATTAACAAAATAGTCAGCAGTATCAGCGATCCAAATTTAGCAACGACCCTGAAAAATACCGTGAATACCGCCATCCAGCAGCGCACCACCGTGGGATTAACCGGTTTAGCCATTGCGCTCTATTCAGGCATTAGTTGGATGGGAAATCTGCGTGAGGCGATTCGCGCGCAGTCTCGAGAGGTTTGGGAGCGCAATCCACAGGATCAGGAAAAATTCTACTTTCGCTACCTGCGCGATTTTATCTCGCTTACGGGTCTAGTGATTGCGTTAATCGTTTCACTTTCGTTTACGTCTATCGCCGGTGCCGCGCAGGCTTCTATTGTTCGCGCCTTAGGTTTAGACGGCATTGAATGGTTACGCCCCGTGATGACGGCAATTGCGCTGTCTATTTCGATCATGGCTAACTATCTGTTGTTTCTTTGGATTTTCTTAGTATTGCCGCGTCATAAGCCAAAGAAAAAAGCCTTGCTGCGTGGAACCTTAATTGCGGCTATTGGCTTTGAAGTGATTAAATTTGTGATGACGTGGACATTGCCTAGCCTTGCACGCTCACCTTCCGGTGCGGCGTTTGGCTCGGTCATTGGTCTGATGGCTTTCTTCTATTTCTTCGCCCGCTTAACGCTATTTTGCGCCGCGTGGATTGCCACCGCCAACTATGACGGCGACACCACCGTAGAACGCAAAAATCCACAGCCATAAGTTATTCCACGCCAAGCTTCCCTGTGCAAAGAGGGGAAGCTTGGCAGATATCTTTACCACTCAGTCACTTGTGCAGCGGATATCTCTCCGCCAAAAAATCCAGAAAACAGCGAATACGTGCCGAAAGCTGACTATTTCGATAATACACCGCATGAATTGACTGATATGTCTCCAAGGTGTGCTCGGCCAGCACCTGCACCAAACGCCCTTCAGCAATATCCTGATGCGTCATAAAATCAGAAAGACATACAATTCCCCGCCCGTTTATCGCCAAATGACGCAGCGTTTCACCGCTAGAAGCCGCAATGTTAGGCGTAACGGAAAATGTCGCGCACTGGCTCTGCTTAAGCGGCCACTGGTTAAGCGATTGTGGCTGGGTAAAGCCTAACAGCCGATGTTCACTCAGTTCTTCTACCCGCTCTGGGGTACCAAATTTTTGCAGGTATTCCGGCGCAGCCAGCACCTTCAATCCCGAACGCCCAATAGGACGCGCGTGCAGACTTGAGTCTTGCAGAGTCCCAATGCGGATCGCCACATCGGTGCGCTGTTCCAGCAAATCGATAATTTGGTCGCTGGTATTGAGTTCCAGATCAATCTCTGGAAACTGCGCAGTGAAGGCTTCAATCAGCGGAACCACCACATGCAGCATAAACGGCGATGCGGCGTTTATGCGCAGACGACCAGCCGGACGATGCCGCTGCAAGGCCAACTGCTCTTCTGCTTCTTCAATCGCTTCGAGAATAGCGCGTGCGCGATCGAGAAAAATTCGCCCTTCTTCGGTTAAATCAATGCGCCGCGTGGTGCGGTTAAGCAGCGTGGTTTCTAGCTTTTGTTCTAAACGCCCTAGCGCACGGCTAATACCGCTGGGCGTTTGACCTAACTGCTCTGCGGCGCCGGTCAGGCTTCCCGCATCGACAACGGCGACAAAAGCCACCAGCTCTTCGGTTGTTGTTTTCATTGTTGCTCACCAATCAATTATCTTGTGAGTATAGACCTATTTTTCTGCAAAAATAATCCGTGCAAACTCAGCGCCATCAATTATTCATACCCAAGAGATTTCAAACCCCGCTGTCTGTGGCTTGAAAGATGAAGAGGATAGGAGTTTGCAGTTATGCCATTAGCTCTGTTTGCACTGACCATCAGTGCGTTTGCCATCGGCACCACGGAGTTTGTTATCGTGGGCCTGATCCCAACTATCGCCGCAGATTTGCAGGTTTCCCTGCCGTCTGCTGGCCTGCTTGTGAGTTTATATGCGCTCGGCGTTGCCATCGGCGCACCGGTGCTCACCGCGTTAACCGGCCGTATGCCGCGTAAAACGCTGCTGATTGGCCTGATGGTGCTGTTTACCCTCGGTAACCTGTTAGCGTGGAAAGCGCCCGGCTATATGTCGCTGATGACCGCTCGCGTGCTGACCGGCTTAGCCCACGGGGTCTTTTTCTCCATCGGTTCTACGCTGGCCACCAGCCTAGTGCCGAAAGAAAAAGCCGCCAGCGCCATCGCGATTATGTTCACCGGTTTAACCGTGGCCCTAGTCACCGGCGTACCTTTAGGGACGTTCATTGGCCAACATTTTGGCTGGCATGAAACCTTCTTGGCGGTTTCGCTGCTGGGGATTATTGCCCTTATCGGTAGCCTGATTTTCGTGCCTAACGGTTTAAAACATACGCCACCGGCTTCCATCGCTCGTCAGTTGACCATCTTGAAACAGCCACGCTTGTTGATGGTCTACGCTAAAACCGCATTGGGCTACGGCGGTAACTTTGTGGTCTTCACTTTCCTTGCGCCTATTTTGCAGCAGGTCAGTGGATTTAGCGCCAGCGCCGTAACGTGGGTAATGCTGATTTACGGAGTATCTGTGGCAGCAGGTAACCTGTGGGGTGGACGCTTAGCCGACCGTATGGGCCCAATTAAAGCACTACAAATTATTTTCTTACTGTTAGCCGCCGTACTTGCCGTGTTTAGCTTCACCGCACACAGCCCAGTGCTGGCCTTGATTACCGTATTGTTCTGGGGTGCAGTCGCCTTTGGTAACGTCCCTGGTTTGCAGGTTTATGTGGTGCAACAGGCAGAACGCTATGCCCCTCACGCCGTTGACGTCGCTTCTGGTTTGAACATCGCAGCCTTTAACCTCGGCATCGCCGGTGGTGCATGGGTCGGCGGTATGATCGTTGAGAACTATGGCCTGATGGTGACACCGTGGGTTGGTGCAATCGTAGTCTTACTGGCATTTGGTATGACTCGTTGGAGCGGCGCATTAGACAAACGTGCATGTGCTCAGTAAGGTAAGCGTCCTTTAGACCACTTTATTGGGAAGTTTGGTAATGATGAGATTTCAGCGCAAAACAGGATTCATCGTACTACTTGTTATTGTGCTCCTCGTCATTACCGGCTTCTTCTTCCTTCAGCCCTCGCATCCCGATGCTCTGTGGAAAATTGTCAGCCAACAGTGTGTACCGCATCAACAACAACGACAAAACCCAAGTCCCTGTGCCGAGGTCAACCTTGCACAGAGATTTGTGGTATTTAAAGACCGCAACGGCCCCCTGCAATATCTATTGATGCCAACCGCCAAGGTTACAGGCATTGAATCACCCCTCTTGTTAAACCCACAGCAACCCAATTATTTTGCCGCCGCATGGCAACAGCGCGATTGGCTGTCAAAGCGTTATGGCAAACCTGTGCCGGATGACCTGCTGTCATTCACCATTAATTCTGAATATGGTCGAATGCAAAATCAGCTGCATATCCATATGTCGTGCACTAAACCCAAGGTACTTGCGCGGATTACATCTTTGGCGCCCTCACTATCATCACAATGGCAGCCGGTACAGATTGGGATCAATCACCACAGCTACTGGGCGCGAACGCTCGACAGAAACTCTCTGGGAAAAAACAGCCCGTTCATTCTGTTAGCCGAAGGCTTACCACAGGCGCGGGAAAACATGGGAGCGTTTGGATTGGCATTGCTCCCCACTGCTGAGGGCAACTTTGTGCTGTTAGCCACCCAGCGTGAATGGTGGCGATTGAACTTAGCATCGATTGAAGAAATACAAGATCACAGCTGTGCAAACCTTGCCGCTCGCGTAAAAAACTCTCAATAAATTTAAGCCTAACCTCAAGCTCTCTTGTATAAAAAGAGAGCTTCTGTTTTTATGATTAAGAAATATAAAGATAATCTTATTGTTTTGATCGCTTGGGAGGGCGTATGGAATACTACGGATACGTTTTGGTGAAGTTTATTTTGGGATTCGCCATTGTGATTACGCATCTGAATTTTTCAGGTAAAACTCAGCTATCGCAAATGACACCGGTCGATTTTATCGGCAACTTTGTACTAGGTGGCATTATTGGCGGCGTTATCTACAGCGATGCTATTCCTCTTTATCAATACATTATCGTGCTGCTCATCGGCGTAGGTTTAATCTCATTGCTGAATGCAATCAGTAAGCATGTCTATTTCTTTCGTTCAGTCACCATCGGCGATCCCATTCCTATCATTAAAAAAGGGCGTTTTCTGATGGAGAATATCCTGACTAAGAAAAACAAAATCGATATTTTAAACGTGTCATCGCAGCTACATGCTCAAGGTATTCATTCGTTCCAAGAAATCAACTATGCCCAAATAGAGCCAAGCGGACAGCTTACCGTCGTATGTGAAGGGGCTCAGATGCCGTCGATCATTCTCATGAAAGATGGGCGTTTACGCTCTTATGAGCTCAACCAAATAGAAAAAGACGAAGCATGGATGGAGCAAGAACTAGAACGCTGCGGTATCAAAGCTGAAGATGTCTTTATCGCGGAATTTTGGGACGGAAAACTGATGTTTATTCTTCGTGATGGCGAAATCGTTCGTTAACCCATAAAACATCGGGGCGGAAATCCGCCCCGAGATTACATCTAGCTGCGGATCTTACGGTAGATAAACAACACCACCAGAGCACCAATAACGGCAACGATAAAACTGCCGAAATTAAAGCCATCGACTCGACCGTAGCCAAAGAAGGTGCTGATATAACCACCAACAACGGCACCCACAACCCCAAGGATCACGGTAACAATAAACCCACCGCCGTCTTTCCCCGGCATAATCCATTTAGCCAGAATACCGGCAATAAGCCCGAAAATAATCCACGAAAGGATACCCATACACTCCCCCTAAATTTACTGATTAAAAATAATCTTACCCACACCTAAATTATAGTGCGCCTTACGCTACGGATTGGCATTTGTCTTTGGCGTTTCATTTGACGCTGGAGCTACACCATTCTGAGCCGGTGGGTTTTGCTTCATGCTGTCTTTAATCGCCTGAGTTTTGGTTTGAGCATCGGCGGAAAGATCGTTCGCACCGCTGATGGCGCTCTCTTTAATCGTCTTAGCCTGATCGATTATTTGATCGCTCTGCTGCTTGGCCTGCTGCTCTATGGATTTGGCCTTAGCTTTCGCATCATCCGTAAGGGCATCGGCGCGTTTTTCGGCCTCACTTTTAATCGCTTTAGCTTTATCGCTGAGTTGATCGGCCTGCACATCCGCTTCTTTCTTCAGCTCATTGGCTTTTTGCTTAGCGGCATCGGTAATTTGATCGGCTTTATTATCCGCAGCGTCTTTAATTTGTTCCGCGTTGTCTTTCGCTTTATCAAGATTGGCATCAACTTTAGTGGAATCGTCACAGCCCGCGACAACCAACCCAATAAAAGAAGCTAACAGGACTTTATTCCATACTTTCATCATCCGTTTTCCTTGATATCTGTGTGTATTAAAAATGAACAACACAATCATGTTGTTACACCCAGAAAGCATAGTACAAATTCTCTGCCTCGCCAGTAATGGCGAGGCGATTGGCTATTTTTTCATCCCTTTCAGCATGCCGCCGCACTGGTTAGAGTCCACATCACTAGGGGAAATCAGCGCCAGCAAAGCTGCTGCGGGGGCAACCACAGCACCAAGCGCCACGGCAGCAACGCCGCGCGCAATCAGCGGCCCAGCTTTAACGCCCGCATCAGGGTGCTTGAATGTGCCCTTCACATACAATGGCGAACGCAAGGTCAGAACCCGCATGCCTTTGCTTTCAGGATCGACAGACAAATCCATACGTTCGGTAGCCAAATTGACGTTACCCGAAATATTGATCACCGCATTTTCGGTATCGAACACAAACAGGCGAGTCGCGGCTAAACCATTTTTAATGCCGATATCCGCTGCCGCGCAGTTGATCTTCACCTCATCATCACCAAACAGCTTACCAACCAGATAATTACCCACGTTCAGGCCCGCAATTTCCATCAGGTTGCGACTTATCACACCATCGTTGATTAGGAGACGTACATCACCGTTGCTGGTAGCCAGCAAGTCAGCCACCGAGTTGCCCGTACCGCTGATTTTGGCATCGCCGTTGAGCTGTCCTAAGCTACGGCGCATCGACTCAACGTTAGGCAATAGCTTTTGTAACTGGAAACCACGCGCATGCAGATCCGCCATACCGCGCATTGGCGTGCGTTGTCCTTCCAAGCGAATTGTCGAATTCAAATTACCGCCAGCCACGCCAAAACGCAGCGGATCCATTAACAACGTGCCATTGTTGAGCACCAAATGGGTGTAAAGATCGCTAAGCGGCAGAGATTCGCCGTGTTCAATCCGTTTAGCGGTAAATTTAACGTCGGCATCCATCGTCGACCACTGCTTAGTATCAAATTTATCTGCGGGTAAAACCTTGTCAGACGGCTGTGTGGCTTTATCACCACGGTTCACCTTTTCCTGATTGGAATCAGCACCGATCAGCGGCGCTAAATCAGCAAAACGGAGCTGGTTAGACACCAGTTCACCGTTCAGTGAAGGACGTGGCTTGCTCACTTGATAGCTAAGGCTACCGTGAATATCACTATCGCCAATTTTACCGTTAAAGTTTTGATAGCGATAAATCGCGCCTTTAGCGCGTTTAAGCTCGGCGCTTAAATGGCCATCGGTGGAATAAGGCGGGGTATCAGGTAACACGATTCCAGTCAGTTTATGCAGCTGACTTAAGCTCTGGCCGGAGAACTGTAATCGCAGATCCAGCGCACCTAAATTCAGTGGATCGCTGAGCGTACCGGCAACCGCAACTCGGGTTTTGCCTGAACGCACATCGGCCTGTAGTGGAAATAAACCATCAGGATCGCGCAGCGCCAGCATGCCGCCAATCTTGCCGCTACCTGAGAGCGATTCGCCGTTATATGTTCCATCGACTTTCCAGCCAAAAACATAATCAGGTGCTTTTTTACCAGCGACTTTTTTCGCCGCACCGCTGTTTCCCATCACCTCCCTAAACGGCAACGGTTTCCCCAACGGATCGACGGTGGCTTTAAATTTTGCATGAGCGATCGCATCGTCATAGGCGATCACACCCTGATCAAACACGATGTCATCGATCTTAAAAGACCACGCAGACTTTTGATCTTTGGCTTGATCGTCCGTTGATGAATTAGCGAGTTCAAACGTCCAGTTATTCTTACCATTCGCGAGCCTACGCAGTGAAGCATCTGGCTGTTTGAGTTTAATGCGGGGGATATAAACCTGTTTGCCGAGTAGCGCTAGCGGGGCGAGGCTGGCATCAACCCGTTCCAACGTAACCATCGAGACCGCGGGGATCTCCGGTGGATTGCCGAGCACAATATCTTCAGCGTGAATATGCGGCCAAGGCACCCAAGAATGCCAGCCCGTTTCATCAGTCGGGCGTGCCCAATCCACGCCAAGATCGCCTCGAATAGCGAACGGCCGATTAAGTTCTGTAGAGACTTTCTTATTGATCGTCGGCTTGAGGCGGTTCCAATCAAAGGTCATTACAAAGACAACGATCCCAACGATCAATACCACTAAGATCCCTGCTAACCAGCTAAATGCTTTTCCTGTTCTGGTCATGGCATATCCTAAATATTTAATCTAATTGATGATGTTTCCCACACATAACCATAGGTTAAATATTAAAGATATGCCCGTTTACGGGCAAAACAGAAGGCTTGCTACCCGTAAAAACTATTCGCGAAAGAACGTGGGTAATTGATGCAGAGAGTCGAACCGATTCGGACGTGAGAGGTAGAAACCCTGCGCAGCACAGGCCTCTGAACGTTTTACTAACATCCATTCCTGAGGGGTTTCAACACCCTCGACAATAACACCTTTGGTATAACGGCTCATCAGCGCCACTAATGCATAAAACAGCCTAACACCCTCATGGCTTTCGCGTAAAAACGAGAACAGCGCACGATCGAGTTTGACGAACTCATAGCGGCACTCCATCAGCGAAGAGAAATTTGCTAACCCGCTGCCGAAATCATCAAGCCATAAACGATGCACATCTTCTAGCGACTGAATGGGGATAGTCAGCGCCGCATACGCATGTTCAACCATTTCAAAGCGCAAATAGGGCATACTTTCCAGCAGATTACGTGCTTCTGGCAATAGCTGAATAGACTGCAGAGTTTGTCCATCAACGTTCACAGATACCAACAAATCGCGCTGCTGAATAAAGCTATGCCAATGCTGAATCAGTCTAAGCTGTTCCAGCACCACATCTTCACGCAGATCCTGTGAGATTTGCTCGAAATAATCTTCAGGCGATAAGCGGCAATCAGGATTATCAGGGTGGTAAACCGCTGTCAGCAATTCAATCGCTAACGGCACACCGCTGGTACAGTAAATAGGCTGGAAGGTATAGCTTCTC
Organism: Hafnia sp. CBA7124; assembly: GCF_002355555.1. NCBI lineage: Bacteria > Pseudomonadati > Pseudomonadota > Gammaproteobacteria > Enterobacterales > Hafniaceae > Hafnia > Hafnia sp. CBA7124. The sequence continues at coordinate 4,363,023 of NZ_AP017469.1, forward strand.
TGGCACTGGCTCCAGAAATTTCGCTCGCGGGTAGGCTCCAGTGCGGGCAACGTGGGCATAATCCACCCCGCCTCGATTGTCTTGCCAATTTTCATGTATCCACCATCCGCATACATCATGTGAGAACCACTTTCGTTGCCCTGACGGACAATGAACAAAATCAGTTATCGGCAAGGATCCTTAAATCTTTATAGCCAAAATAATTCAAGTGACTTGAATACGGCTAACGAATCAGCGGTAACCAAATAGCGGAGCTTGGCAAATGAGCTACGCTATTAATTCGTTTTATGGGAATTTATTAGCCTATTTTTTTACACCAATGGAGTATCAAAATGCCTTTCGTTAATATCAAAATCACTCGTGAAGGTGCCACTACCGAACAAAAAGAAGCACTGATTGCCGGTGTCACACAGTTACTGGTCGATACGATGGGGAAAAACCCAGCCACCACCGTGGTTATCATTGAGGAAGTCGAAACCGATAACTGGGGAATTGGCGGAAAAAGCGTGACCGAGCTGCGCAAGAAAAAGTAGCGCCTAGATAGCAAGATCGAAAACTATCGGTTCACCGTGAGATGAGGCATTCAACCACGAATGCCCCTTTTTTAGATCCACATCATATAAAAATAGAACACTGTTTTATTTATATTGACGCTGAGTTTTCCAACGGGGAAACTAAGATAACTGCGTTTTTACGACCTCAATAAAACAGGCTTTCCTTCATGACCATTGCTTCCCATTCCAATGCAAAAATTGCCGTTATCGGCGAATGTATGATTGAACTGTCGCAAAAAGGTGCGGATCTTTCCCGTGGCTTTGGTGGCGACACGCTGAATACCTCGGTTTATCTTTCACGTCAGGTGCCTGAAAATGAACTGGCCGTGCACTATGTCACCGCGTTAGGTACCGATACGTTCAGCAACGAAATGTTGGATGCGTGGCAGCGTGAAGGGGTAAAAACAGAGTTAACCCAGCGCTTGGATAACAAACTTCCCGGCCTCTATTTTATTGAAACTGATGCCAGCGGCGAGCGTACCTTTTACTACTGGCGCAACGATGCCGCTGCGCGCTATTGGCTAGACGGCGAAAACGCCGATGCGATTTGTGACCAATTAGCCCAGTTTGATTATCTCTATCTCAGCGGAATTAGCCTCGCGATCCTCAACGACAATAGTCGTGAGCGCTTACTCACTTTATTAAAACGCTGTCGCGCCAACGGGGGCAAAGTTATTTTTGATAATAACTACCGTCCACGTCTGTGGCAGAACATCGAACAAACACAAGCAGCCTATACCGCCATGCTTGCCTGCACCGATATCGCCTTTTTAACGCTGGATGATGAGGATCTGCTATGGGGTCAAAAACCTGCAGATGAGGTCATTGCACGCACTCACGCGCTAGGCGTGAGCGAAGTGGTGATTAAGCGCGGTGCTGATTCTTGTATGGTCTCAGTCGACGGGCAAACCGTAGATGTACCTGCGGTTAAACTACCCAAAGAAAAAGTGGTTGATACCACTGCCGCAGGTGACTCATTCAGCGCCGGTTATTTATCAGTCCGCCTACTTGGTGGAACACCAACCGCATCGGCACAGCGCGGACATCAAACCGCTAGCACCGTCATCCAGTACCGTGGTGCTATCATCCCGCAGGAAGCAATGCCTCGCCAATAATCTTTCGATGTCCCATCCTTCCCCTTTATAAGGAAAAGGATGGGAAATCATACCTTTAACAGTCTTCCTGAAATCTATTGGGCTGAAGTTGGCTCTTCTTTTGCCGCCGGATCCGCCTGTGGTGCAGTAGCGGAAGATGACGCATCTTCTGGCACTGCATCAGTGGCCGCCGAGGCATCTTCCATGTTCAGCCCCATGGTATTGTTGTAGACGTCACGTAACGCCTTCACGTTTTCCTCAGGTTCACCGCGTGGCTGGCGCAAGATCAAGGTGGGTTCACGAGAAAGCTGGTTATGCAGCTCCTGATTCAAATCATCCAGAGACAGCGTTGCCAAGAAACTCTGACGCAGCTTTTGGTAGGTTTCAGGAGAAATATCCACTACACCGCTTTGCTGCGAACGCAAACGCTGGCTCATCAGAACATCGGTGTCCGTACGCGCATAAGTCGCAAACAGCTTGGTTAGCTGATCTTTCTTCTGCGCAATCATGGTGTCGAATTCTTGCTGCGTAACGCCGTCATCATGCACCGCCGACATTTCCGTAGCGATAAAGCTCAGGGCCTTATTCAGGTTGGCCTGCGTAGTTGACAGATGGATGGCGCACTGAGAACGCTGATATTGTACCTGACAATCAAACATCAGATTGACCGACCCTTTCAGATCGCTGTTTGCCAACACCTGCTGTAAATGGCTGAACAGCGCTTCGCGAGCAAAATCACTTTTCCAGTAACGCTGAAGAACCTGAGAATCACGGATTGGCTGCCAAGGCACATCCCACGTGATCGACAGCGTATCCTGCTGCGCATTCTCGGCAATCAGGTTAATTGGCGTAGTCGGCAGCGGAGCCAGCGTTGGTAAGGTGGCTGGCGTTTCACGCTTGCCTTTCAAATCGGCAAAAGCCTTGTTGATCTGCTCGCTCAGAGAGCGGGAATCAACGTTACCAACCACGTAAAGCGTCATGGCGTCTGGCGTATACCACTGCTGATAAAACGCCTTCAGCTGTTGAGTATCTACCGGACGATTTGGTCCCTGGCCAGGCTCATGCCCAAGCATCGTTGAGCCTTTAAGACGAAGGCGCCATAGCGGATCGTTGGCGTCAGAAGGCAGCGTCGCCACCAAATTTTCCGGCGATTGCAGGGCGCTAATCACCGTATTGCTATCAATATTCAGCTTGCCGGCGGTATTCGCCAGCCACTGCAACGCTTCTTTCAGCAGCTCAGGGCGGTTATTCGGCAAGCTTAAATTGTATGCGGTGTAATCATAAGAGCTCACCGCCGGAGGTAACGGGCGCTGAGGGTCGATACTCTGCTGCCAGAACGATTGGAGCTGGCTCGCAGTAAAGTTATCGCTATGCGTTAATGCTAAACGCGGTAACAGATGGGCAAAACCCACCTGCTGATTTGACTCTACAAGTGAGCCAGTGCTCACTATCATACGCAACTCAATCCGATCGGATGGGCGCTGTGGTGTGGCTAACAACTGCCATGAAAAACCATTATCCAGTTTTCCTTCCTGCCACGCGGGATCGGGCTGTAGTGCTTCAGAATGCACAGAGCTGCTGGCCGCTGCCAACAACAATCCACCAACCATGAGCCGAATTTTGGTGCCTTGCATGTGAACCCCTACTAAATACTGACAAAAATGTGCGAATTCCCCTGAGGAAGATAACCCATCTGGCCTGTAAAAACGGCTAACTCAACGCGATGAGTCAAGCATCGATTTTTAGACCACAAGAGTGGGATTATGTCACCCGACAGAGAGAAAAAAAGTTCTAAACAACATCGACACCAAACAACAAAAGGCTCAGAAAGGTCGCAAGTTAGGATCGCTCGCGCATCTGAAACCGAAAGTATGACGAATGAGTTGTTGTAGAAATGAATGGGCACATTATAAAGATGCCCCCGCTCGCATCAAGCGAATGGGGGCAATCCGTCATGTTCGGTAACAAAAACCGAGGAATAGGAGGGTTATAGGGTCTGTGTTTGGGCTGCGTTGCGGTCTTTTTTACCTAAAACCGCTTTCATTTGTTTTTCATCCAACTGGCGAACACGCTTCGCAACCACAATTGTCGCCACGCCGTTACCAATCAGATTCGTCAACGCACGCGCTTCTGACATAAAGCGGTCAATACCAAGAATCAGCGCCAAACCCGCTACCGGTAGATGCCCTACCGCTGAAATGGTCGCTGCCAGAACGATGAACCCACTTCCGGTTACACCTGCGGCCCCCTTCGATGACAGCAATAGAACCACCAGCAAGGTAATTTGATGCCAGATATCCATGTGTGAGTTGGTTGCCTGCGCAATAAACACCGCCGCCATGGTCAGGTAAATCGAAGTGCCATCGAGGTTAAAGGAGTATCCGGTGGGTATTACTAACCCCACGACCGATTTCTTACAGCCTACTTTCTCCATCTTATCCAGCATGCGCGGCAGCGCAGATTCAGAGGAGGAAGTCCCTAATACAATCAGCAGTTCTTCTTTGATGTAGGCAATGAAGCGGAAGATACTGAATCCGGTGGCCTTGGCGATGGAACCCAACACAAACACCACAAACAGCACGCAGGTGATATAGAAGCAGATAATTAACTGCCCCAACTGCACCAGCGTTCCGACGCCGTATTTACCAATGGTAAAGGCCATCGCACCGAATGCACCGATTGGAGCCAGTTTCATAATCATGTTAATGATGCCGAAAATGACCTTCGAGAAGCTGTCGATGAAGTTAAACATCATCTGTCCTTTCTCGCCCAAATGATGCAGTGCAAAACCAAACATCACGGCAAACAGCAGAACCTGAAGGATATTCCCACTCGCAAAGGCACCAATGACGCTGCCTGGGATAATATCCATGATGAAGGCAACCAAGCCCTGTTGCGCTGCCTGATCGGCATAGACCGCCACCGCTTTGGCATCCAACGCGGCAGGATCGACGTTCATACCCGCGCCCGGCTGGACAATGTTCACGATCACCAAGCCAATAATCAGGGCAATAGTACTCACGACTTCAAAATAAAGCAGAGCAATTGCGCCGGTGCGGCCAACGGCCTTCATGCTTTCCATACCTGCAATCCCAGTTACCACCGTACAGAAGATAACTGGAGCAATAATCATTTTGATCAGTTTAACGAATCCGTCGCCCAGAGGTTTCATCTGTGCGCCGAGGTCAGGGTAGAAATGGCCTAGTAATATCCCCAGAGAAATAGCTAATAACACCTGGAAATAGAGGCTTTTAAAAAGGTTTTTTTTCATATTTATACACTTCCTTATCGGGTACGCACGCATCAGATACAACGCACTAAAGGCCGGGGTTACACTCGGTACAACCATCCTTTATGACTCTGTACTGCGTTGGACGCAAAATAACACCGGCGTAACAATATGGAAATGCAATGTTGTAATTAGTAACCAAATTTTATCATTTTTATGAGCTGAAACGCATCAAACCCGCAACGAAAAAAGGGTTATCACTACAAAGGGAAGGGATTTTTATGGAAGGATGGCCAGCGAACTGGCCATAATCAGTTGTTTACTAAGCGTAATCTTTAAATAAGAAAATACTTTCTCTCAAATTCTTCCTGCGGTAACGCAGGAGAGAACCAGTAGCCTTGCGCATAGTAGATACCGTGTTCAAGCAGCCACTCACATTGCATATGGGATTCAACACCCTCGGCTACTACGTCTAACGCCAGCACATCGGCAATGGACGCCACAATACGAACCAAAGCGTCATCGGCAGGGATCTGGTCGACAAAGTTTTTATCGATCTTAATAATGTCCACCGGCAGATGCTGCAAGTAGTTCAAGCCAGCGTAACCCATACCAAAATCATCTAAAGCAATCTTGATACCGATTTTGCGCAAACGCGCCAACATCTCTGCGGCCTGCTCCATATTGCTGATATAAGCCGTTTCCGTTACCTCAAGATGCAGCATGTGCGGATCGAGTTGGTACTCTCGCAACATTTTTTCCAGCAGCTCAACGTAACTGAGATTAGCAATCTGAATACCTGAAACGTTTAGCGAAATCGGTACGCCGATATTCTGCTTTTGCCAAGCCGACAGTATTTTCATCGACTCGCTAATCACCCATTCATCCAGCGCTTCTATGCCACCCACTTCTTCCGCCAACGGGATAAATTCAGAAGGTAAAGTCAGTTCGCCGTCTTTGCGATTCCAGCGGATCAGCGCTTCTGCACCTGCCAAACGCCCTGTACGCAAGTCAATCTGCGGTTGAAGATAAAGAGAGAAGTCGCCTTGGGTGAGCGCGTTCATAATTTCAGTTTCTTTGGTTAACCGCTCTTTAGCCTTGCGGGCCAGCCTCGGTTCAAAGAACAGGATTTGGTTTTTGCCTTCACGCATCGCCATATTCATAGCGGAACTTGCCTGACTCAAGAGAAGTTCAGCCTCTTTTTTGGCATCCATCGTCTCTTCAGCATTTGGCTGATAAAACGATATCCCAATGCTAGCCGTAGGCCGTAGCGCCAACGTTTCCAGATCAAGCTGCCGCGTAATGGAGTCCATCAGGTTTTTCGCCAAGAGCATCAGCGAATGCGGCCTTTCAACGTTACGCACCAGTACCACAAAGCGATCCTGATTAACCTGCGCCAGCATATCGGCTTCGCTCACACACTCATTCAACCGGCTCACTAATGACGCCAGTAACGCATCGCGCTGTGTGGTGTCCAATACCCCCATCGCCTCTTGCAATGTACTGATATTAATCACAACAATGCCGGAATTCTCTTTGCGGCAAACCAATAAATGCTGCTCCAGTAAAGGAACAAACAGCGTCATATTAGGCAAATTGGTCAGAGGATTGCGCGTAGACATGCGGCTCATCACCTGATGAGCTTTCTCTAACGCCTGCTGATTACGATTATAGTTGCGCACCAATAAGCCCAGCTCATCATCTCCGTGCGATGGAGGTGGCGTAAGCTGATGAAAATTAGGGGTATCAAGCGGCATGCTGCGCAATTCTTGCGCCAGCGCGCGCAACGGGTAGACCAATAGCCGATTCATACACCAACTGATGGCAACGGTAAGAATCAAGGCCAGCAAAAGATAGGTCGATACCATGGTAGACAGCGTCGACAAAATAAACTGATAAATGCGGAACGAATCGGCCTGTAAAACCAAGTAAGACGATGGCTGTCGCGCCGCGATATTGCGTTCAATGCCGTAAAGCGGCATTGAAACCTGAACGGGCAGATCGAAAATCTTCATCACCGCTTCAGGTACGGCTCGCTCTTGAGGAAAACGTCCTTTTAGCGCCTGAAGCTCATTGGGCAACATCACGTCGGCACGGCTCAGAATGCCGATCGGAACTAAACTATCGAGAATTTTTTGGGCTCTCACCGCGTCCATATTCAACATGGCTTCAGAAAGCGGCTCACGTACCGAATGGGCCAAATTCTCCAGTTGCTGGACGTAGTCCTCCTTACGCTGGTCCACAAAATGGAACAGCTGAATCACGACAAAAATACAAATCGTAATGAGCGCCACAACCGACACCATTGCCATTTGTTTGATCGTTAAGGAACGACTGACTCGCAAACTGTCTCTCCGATAACATCTAATTTAAACAATAAGAATCCAATACGTGGGGGATACTGTTAGCTAAACACCCCATTGACCCAGCCAGAGTATACTTGATCACATCTGTTTTTAACCCTTAAGCCGAATTCTTTCACAAACAATTACACGCATTTAAGCATAATCGGGTGACGTCGATGCATTTTGCACCATTTTTAACGCCAAATTGGACTCAGTTCAATGCCGACAAAAAACAAAAAGGCCCGTCATGCACAGTACATGCGGGCCTTTTAAGCTTGATCTAATCAAATTCGATATAGAATGATTACTTGAAATCAGCGTATGGCGTTAATGGCTGTGGTGGCAGATCCATATCACCTTGCCAGCCAGCCGCCGAATAGCGGACATAAATCAAACCGTGACTCGGGGTATAGTCTTTCGCTTCCTGAATATCGACGCCTGCACCGATAAACCAGTTCGAAGTGACTCGGCGTTCAATAATCGCTCGTAGGGTATAACCTACGCCGCTGCTGCTGCTGCCACTATCCGTATCATATTTATCAGTGTATTTGTTGTTCGCTTTGTCCGGCGTAGGGATCAGACTTTTAATCGGGTAGCGATCGACGGTGTCGGTTTTCGAATGCGACCAAGACACCGAACCACCCAATTCCCAAGACCAGTTTTCGGTACGTTGGCGATAGTTCAAAGGTACACCAAAGGAAACGTATTCCTGCGGGCTATAGTAACCACCTTGCCCCAGCGTATATCCGCTCAAATCCTTATCGTAGTGCCAAATCATATTACTCAGGCCTACGGTCACACGGCGGTTATTTTCGTTGATCAGCTTGTAATAGTACCCCGCCATCCAACGCACGCTGCTGTTGTCAGCAACGTTTTTCCCTGTCAGTTGATCGGCGCTCAAATCAGCCCAAACGCCATGCGCTTCGCCGCGATCGTAGCTGCCGCTGATCCCCAAACCGGTACGGCGTACACCGCCCCATGTAATGCCCGTTTGATCGTCTTTTTGGCCACCGAACGCCAACAATGAACTTGATATCGGGCGACGATGAGCATTCACCGTCCAGCCAATATGGTTCCAGTCATTGCTATAACTCAGCCCACCGACCCAGTCCACCACGTCGAAGCCCATTGGGGTGGTACCGAAATCCCCTTCCCAATGGTCATTTTTCCAGCCAGCGGAGAGACTCGCACCCGTTGAGTTTTGGCTATTACCGGGCTTACAGCCGTTAACGTAACAGGTACCAAATTTCTCTTTGTAAGCCCCACCTTTAAAGGAACCCTCCTGCATATTTACCACATCGGTACGCAGGAACATCCGCCCATCGTAGAGCGGCGCATCCATCTGCAGCATGGTGGTATTAGCCGTTAAATCGGAGTAGCCACCGGTACCGCTAGAACTCGCATAGTCATGATCCAGCGTGACATTCACATCCTGCTGTCGATACAAATCAGCCGCATCGGAACGCACACCACGCTTAAGCCAATCATCTTTTTCATCGTTACGCGTTAGACGAGTGAAAGTATCGTTATCCTGCGGTTTGGTTGGCGCAATGCCAGAGGTCACCATCGCATCACGGTAATAATCGAGCGCTTTATCAGGGTTCCCTTGCTTTTGTTCAAAGCGGGCCGCGTCGCGCATCACCAGCGCACCGTCCTGCCCTGGTTCTTTGGCCGCCTGCGGAGTAATACGATCAAAGATCGCCTGCGCTTTCGCCATATCTCCCACGGATGCCCAAGCTCCCGCCACGCGGCGTTCGGTATTCATGCTTGGCGCTTCGGTCGGTTTAACCTGCTGCAATGCCTGTAGCTGAGTGCGGGCTTGTTCAAGCTCACCTTGCGCAACGAAGGCTTCAATTTCTCCTAGATGAGCGGAGTCATTATCAGGCTCGCGTTTTAGCACATCGCGATAACCCGCCAGCGCCGCGTCATAATCTTCGCGCTCTAATGCCCAATCGGCGAGCGTTAAATCAACGCGTGTATTGGCTGGCTGTTGACGTAGGTAAGCAATCGCTTCGTCTTCATGCCCCGCATCACGCAGGTCTTGGGCTTTTTTAAGCGTTTCGCTGAAGTGCAAACGGTCAGAAAGCTCACGGATATTGGCATCCCACTTCGCCTGCGGTAATCCATCAATCTGCGCTAATGCCGCCCGATCGCGATCGGTACCAGAAAGATAAAGCGCGTGCGCATAAACCTGTTGAGGATCGCCCGGAAGCTGCTGCGCTAAAGCATTGAAAGCGCGGTCGGCTTCATCGGTACGCCCGGCCGCATGCAGGTCTTTAGCAAGGCGGTATGTCAGCCATACGTCATTGGGTGAAAGTGTCAGCGCCTGTTGTAACTTAGCTGCCGCACCTGCCCACTGTTGCTGCTGTTCAAGAGCCTGCGCCTGCTGTTGCAATACGTCACTTTGAATGCTGTTTATAGCACTCTGCATCGTCTTACGCTGGCTACGCGGCAACTGATCCAGATAGGCCATGGCCTTCTCGGGTGACTGGCGTTGGTAAATGTTCACTAACCCACGCACCGCGCTGCTATTGGTTGAGTCGAGGCGCAGTGCCTGCTGATACAATCGTTCTGCGCCCGCATCATCTTTACGTGCAACCGCAACATCAGCTAAACCCAGTACGGCATAGCTATCCGTATTATCGATCCCACGCGCCTGCTGATATTTTTGCTGCGCAATATCCAACTGATTGGCCTTCAGGGCTTTGTCGCCAGACTGGATTGCCAACCAATACTGATTACTTTTAATTAAGCTGACCCACTTATCGCGGTCATATCCGGTCGGATCGGCTTTTAATGCACGTTGGAAATACTCTAACGCTTTTGCACGGTTATCCTGTCGCGCATAGGCCTGACCCAGTGCGCCTAGCACGTCGGAATCATTTGGGCTTGATGCCAATGCCTTCTGCAACTCAGGGATCGCCACCCCGCCTTTTCCGGAGTCAACCATCGCCAAGCCGCGTGAACGGGCAACAAAAGCGGGATCGGAGAGTAATTTTTGCTGGTCGTCTAACTTCTTGCGCGCTTCAACGGTGGAAGGATCTTGCGCGAAAATAACCAGATAACGCTGCAAGGCCGCAACGCTTTGTTCACCGACTGGAATACGGTTAATCTCAGCCATCCACAGATCCGCGGCATCTCCGCGCGTGTTGCTATCTGCCGCCATTTTCTCCAGCACCGCATAAGCTTTCTGCGTTTGGTTGGTATCCAAAAGCATGCCTGCCAGCGCTTTGCGCAACTCACCATTACCCGGATTGGTTTGGCTCAACGCTTCCAATTTGGCAATGACGTTGTTTTCTTGACCCGGCTGACGTGCAACGACGCGCAGATACTCCACCGCTAAATCAACGGTCGGCGGCGTACCTTCAAACAATTTATCATAAGCGGCCACCGCCTCAGGAACATGGCCTGCGGTCGCTAATAGACGCGCCTGCTGTAGCTGTTGACGGCCTTCCGGCGTGGTCAGCGCCATATTCAGTTTTGCCTGCTTATAGGCCTCTGAATTCGGCGCCTGCGCTTTCAATTTATCTAGCTGCTGTTGCGCAACCTGCTGATCGCCCTGACGCAACGCCAAGCGCATACGCGCCGCCATCACGTCGGGATTGTTAGGATCCATCAGCTCTAAGCGATACAGCGATTGCGTGACCAAGTCATCGCGATGACTGGCTTCGCCCACGCGAATTTGCTCGAGCAGCCACTGCTCAGGCGAAACCGCTGCATCTGCGGCAACGCCTGCACCAGACAGAGAGGCGAGAGATAAACCGATCGAGAGACTCAACCCGCTTAATGAGAAGTTGCGGTACTTGCGCATGTGCTGCTGTCCCAGTGAGGTAAAAGCTCACCTTTTAAATTAAAACGAAAACGTTGTTGGTCCCATCCTTGGCCAAAGAGCGTTAATACGTAGCTGTAATAAGCATCATCGCCCAGCGGATTATCTTGTACCCGTTGGCGCTGAACCGCTTGCGCATCAGAACCGGCAAGGAACGGCAGCAACGCCGCTGAAAAACCTGAATTGCCATATCCTGACGCTTTGCCCGTCGCAACATCGACTTTTTCTGGTGGATATCCAAGCTCGGCGGTCATCGCCGCCATCGGCTGCCACTGCTTAATCAACGCGGCTTTGTTAGGATCGTTATCAGCCATCATGCCCGCCCACAGATAAACACGGATCGCGTCATAACCGCTGACGTTAGGCTTATCCGGCGTGGGTTCCCAGCCTTTGTCTTTGCGCCAGTCTATCCAGTCTGGCACAAACCCTTTCGGTGAACTCTCCAACAACAGACGCTGATTATTTTTATGCAGCGCAGCCCAAGGGCCATGGAAACCGGCCATGCGAGCCATCAGCTGCGGCGGTAAATAGCTTGGGTTAACGGTCCATACCGGCGAATGCGCAAAACCGACGCGCCCTGGCAACAACATTTCACCAAACCCTGGCAACTCAGCCACTTCCTCACGCGCGATGCGCTGAAGCAGCAAAACGCCTAGAGATTGATAGCTGCGCACTTTCCATAAACGGCCCGCTTCCATCAGCGAATAGGCAATCCACAGATCGGAATCCGAAGCCGAATTGGTATCGAGAACGCCCCATTCCTGCTTGCCGTTTTTATCTTTCTCTTTCATACCCCATAGCCAAGCGGGTAAGCGAGCGCTCAGATCGCCCTGCGCTAAATTGTTCTGCGTCCATTGCAGAATATTTTCAAACGTAGGTCGGTCATTGGCGACCAGAGCGAAGAACAGGCCATAGCTTTGGCCTTCAGAGGTCGTAATTTTTTTCGGGCTGCTGGTGTCGATCACCCGCCCTTGTTCACTAATATAGTGCTGTTTGAACTGCTGCCACTCTGGCCAATCACAACTAGCAGCAGCCTGAGTGCAAAAACTCAGCAGGAGCAGACACAGCGCAACCGCGCTGAATCTCGGCTCATGTCGTCCCCCTACGCAGGGGGACTGAGTGAAAAACCTAAACATCATTAATCACGCTCATCAGGAGATAAACGACGACGGCGTAAAATCCGTAGCAGACGCCATAGCACGATGGCCAACAGTACGACGCTCACCGCTGATAACACGGCAACCAGAATCGGATGCGTCGAGAATACATGCCACAGACGTTCCCACCACGGCAGATGACCCACGTAGTAAACATCGCCCACGCGCAGGCTGTTCACACCAGACTCACGGATGACTACAACAGAACCTGACATTGAGGCTTTCTTACCGCTGTCGATCATCGCGTCATTAAGCAGGCTATAGCCACGTGGGCTGTCTGCCAGCAAAGCAACAATGCTACGCTGATCGTGATACGGAGACTGGAAACCAATCACCGCGGCCATGGCACCTTCAGAGCGAATGGTGGTCTGCGAGTCAGGCTTCATTGCGGAAGCTTCTGGCATGATGGTGTCGAGATTTGGTCGACGCATCGGCATTTTGATCCAGCTTTCCGTTGCATCCACCAGCAGATCGATTTTGTCATCCTGTTTGAGTGCATCAGGAATTGAGCCAATTAACAGCACATCGGTATCTTTATCTTTTACCTGTGCCCAATCATCGGTCAGCGATACATTCAGCGCAGGGAAACCGGTTTGAGCACCAATGCTGCCCAATGCGTTTAGCATGGCCGTGACTTGAGCCGGCGTAGATTGTTTACCCACAACCACTTCAGTTTCTGACAAATCGGCTAAGCGACTGAACGGGAAGCCGGCGTTGGCGAATGAACGCAAATCCGGCATCGCCATAAAGTGACGGTAGCCTGAGAAGTCGATGGTTGAAGTGCCATCAATCGCCACCGTGTTAGGGACTGGCTGTGAGGTCACACAGTTATCCACTGACCCGCCGGAAATGGGATTCGCGTAGTCAAAATCAAAGCGCAGCTGGTTACTGGCACCCAGTTTCAAGGCCGGAATAGCCACATCAGTATTTTTATCAATCAATCCTTGGAACAGCGGCAAGCGCATCAACAATGCACCTTTATCGTGTTCAGGCACCAAATTAAACGATTGAATAAACTGATTGTTTAGGCTGATCCGCATGCGGGAACCGTCTTCGCTCGCAGGCGACGTATAACGGTACTTCATACGCATATCAATGCCGGTACTGCGAATCAAGAACAGATCTGGCGGCAGGTTTAGCGTCACGCTAATCGGCGACGGCTCTAAGCCTGTCGATTGCAACTGCTCTGCATAGGTCTGTAGCTCGGAGAACGTCATTGGGCGGTCGGTACGTACCCAGTTTGGCGCATCGTATGGCACGCGAGGTGCCAGCGTTTTAACGCCTTCGACCTCAACGCTGTCACCACGGAACAGAACGTTGCCCTGCGCAATACCGCGCACCGCCGTCATCAGGTCTTTATCATCACGACCCAACACCAGCAGCAATTTCACATACGGGTTATCTGGGCGACTGATCATCTCAACCACAGGCCCATTCACAGCCGGATAATCGCGCAGGAAATCAGGGCGCTTATCGTTGGTGGCAAATACTACGCCGTGTTTTTCCGGCAGTTGGTTAAACAGAACAGGGAAGTTTTGCCCACGCCATTGCGCTTTGCTACCAAACCAAGATGCCAGCACGCCCGCAGCGCGTTGTTCTGACAAGTTAGGCTGACCGGCAAAGACGATAGGCAGCGTTAGCGCACTATAATCGCGAGCATCAAAGAAAGGCTCAGGGAAATGCGACAAATCATTTTTCAGCGGCAACCCTTGGTAGGTCAGGCTGATGGAGCTGTTTTTGCCCACGTCTAGCCAGAGTGCGGTACTCGCTGGGTTCTCACAAACGGCACGATAGTGACCAACAAACTCCAGACGAACGCGGTTAAAATCGCTGATGTAGCGAGAATCAATCGGTACCTGTGCGCTGTTTTTCTTACCCAACTGCTCTTTCGCAATCGGCAACACGCCCATGAGTTCATCGTTAAGAAAAACTTTTACCTGAGACTCCACGGGGAATAGCGCGGGCGACGGCGTAAACTCTAAGTTCAGCATCGCATTCGATACCACTTCATCGCTACGCACGCCAAACTCAAACTGTCCGGTAGGATCAACGCCGCGCAAATGCATACTGCCCGGTGCCGGTGCAATCTTAGCGAAGGTTAAGTTAACGTCGCGCGTCGGGATCCCAACGACCTGAGGTGCTGGCGCGGCGGGATCGGTCAATGCGGTCGTAGCGGCATTTGTTGTCGCCACATTCTCTGGTTCGGTTACAGGAGACACCGGCTCAGCATGCACCAAAGTGCTAATACCCAATGCCACAGCAGTTAGCCAAAATATTTTTTTATTCATCGCATTATCATCATGTTGAGCCAATGTCTGATTCACCACTTTACTCTTCGTATCTCATCGCACAGAGTCTCCGCTGCGCCTTGAAATCGATGAATAAAGAAAAGTCCCGAAACGCTTATTATTTTTCCTGCCTACTTAAGCCCTGCTCACCCCGCGTGGAATAAACGAAACCGTCCACGCAACCAGAGTGGTAAATCCAACAAACACACTACGTAAAATCGGCGGTGCGTAGTCGGCAAGGCTTTGGTATCCACGGAAACCGAGTTTCAAAATATCCACCAAACTCTCTACCGGTTTGTCTTCTGCAAAACTGTCTTGCCACAGCGCCCAAGTATCTGCGCGGGCAAACGTACACTGAATAAACTCAATGTGCTGGGCTACGCTCATGTTATCCATACGCAAACCGGCTTTTTGTCCGAAGACTCGCGTAACCTTAGCTGGGAAGGAATATTCCTGCTGTCCACGCTTTAGCATCAGCGTGATGTTCTCACCATCCTGCAACACATTGCCTGAGCGTAGCTCAATTCCCACGCCGCCATCAGAATAGTCACGCAGCGTACAAGGGAAAATATGGCCGTCTTTTCGCGCAATTGCCGCAGGCATCGCAATTTCGACACGGTGAGACTGACGAACCTGCTTAGTTTCAACCGATACCGCCACGGCACCGCCTAAAATGACCATGTTGTAGAACACCCACACCATACTCATCGCCACCGTCCAGATCTCATCTTCTGGCCCGAATGACATGCGCCAAATTCCCAGAATCAGCCCGGCAAAGTTCAGCAGAACCAAAATCAGATACGGACGGGTAATTACCCAGTCGACGTGCTGATGCTCAACCAAGCCACCTTTGGCAGTCACGTTAAATTTCCCTTTATGCGGATTAAATAACGCCACCGTAGTAGGACGTGCGATGTACCACGCCAGCACCGTTTCGTAGATTTCACTCCAAAACGAATGGCGGTATTTGCCTTGGATTTTTGAGTTGGTGAGGCTGGAATGCACAATGTGTGGGATAACATACAAAGCGATAGCCAGCGCCGGAGCAAAAATGATGTAGGCGTGCATCAGCAAGAACGCCAACGGCGCGGTTAAGAAAATAAGCCGCGGGATACCCGATAAGAAATGCAGCATGGCGTTGGCATAACAAATACGCTGCGCCAGCTTCAAGCCTTTGCCAAACAGCGGGTTATCCAAACGGAAAATCTGCACCATGCCGCGCGCCCAGCGAATACGCTGACCAATATGCGCCGACAAACTCTCCGTGGCTAAACCCGCCGCCTGTGGAATTCGAATATAGGCCGACGTCCATCCACGGCGGTGTAAACGCAAAGAGGTATGCGCATCTTCCGTCACGGTTTCAACGGCGATCCCGCCCACTTCGTCCAGCGCAGTACGTCGCAATACGGCACAAGAACCGCAGAAGAAGGTCGCATCCCACATATCGTTGCCGTCTTGCAGCAAACCATAGAACAAAGTGCCTTCATTCGGCGTGCGGCGGAAACGACCAAGGTTACGTTCAAAAGGATCGGGGGAGAAAAAGTGGTGCGGCGTCTGCATCATGCCGAGCTTTTTGTCTTTAAAGAACCAGCCCAGCGTTAACTGTAGGAATGAACGCGTTGGCACGTGGTCACAGTCAAAAATCGCTACAAATTCGCCGGTCGCCTGCTTCAGGGCGTTATTGATATTCCCCGCTTTTGCATGTTCATGCGTTGTACGAGCAATATATTTAACCCCTACCGTCTCCGCAAATTCACGAAACTCTTCGCGGCCACCGTCATCCAACAACCAGATATTCAGTTTTTCTTTCGGCCAGTCAATGCCCAACGCCGCGTAGATCGTTGGTTTAACTACGCTCATATCTTCGTTGTAGGTTGGCACCATGATATCGATAGTTGGCCACGACTTAACGTCTTCCGGCATCGGTGCTGGCTGGCGATTAAGCGGCCAAATGGTTTGGAAATACCCCAGAACCAACACTACCCACGCATAGGTTTCTGCGGCAAGCAGCAGCAACCCACAGATTAAACTGACCGGATCGTCCCAGTTTAGCGTTGAGGTATAGCGCCACCAGATATAACGGCAGGAAACGGTTAACGACAGCACGATCATCATCAGAGAGGAGAAGCGCCCTGGAATACGCCGCACCACCATGGCAATACCCCACAGCAGCAGTACGAAAACAAACTGGGAACTTAAATCAAAAGGCTGGGAGATACATAACAGCGCGAGGATGGTAGAGAAAACGCACATCACGCCTAAAATAATACGCCGAACGCCCTGCCCTAAACGGTTAAAGGCCTCTTCAGACTCTTCCGCACCGTGTTCCTGTACTTTATCAGGCAGACTTTTCAGCCAGCCATGATAGCGATTGTGCAAACCTTTAAAACGCTCACCTAAGCCATAATTTTTTACCGAGCGATGCGCGGAGAACACGATCAACCACAGGGACTGAATGGCATAACGAACGATATCTAACGGGCGTGGGCGCTGTGCATCAATATGGGGAAAAAGCGTGGTTTGCTGGCTACGGATCTGCTGCCAGCGCGGGGATTCCAGTTTTAGAAAGAACCAGGCCATTGCCAACCAAAAACACCCCAGCGCCGCGCCTAAAGGGGAGGCCTCGTTATACTGGCGGTATTGACGATAGCGATCGGCCAACGCCTGACGCGCTGGCGTCATTAGAAACAGATCGAGTATCCACCTCATAACGCCGACCCATCAGCAACGTTGCCATCGGCATCAAAATGCAGCAAACACCAATTAGCCAACGTCATAATTTCTTCGGTTGCCAGCGAGTGCGGATAATACTCGCCCACCGGTTGCTTGGCGGCGCTCGCCTCAGCCATCGCTTCGTCGCGGTGAATCACCATAGGCAACAGCGAAGGCAAACTTTGCAGCCACAGCTGATAAATATCTTCTTGCAGCTTACTGGTGGCAAGCAGTTGATTTGCAAGCAGGAACGTTCCCTGCGGCAGCGCCTGCTGATGTAAGCGCGTGTGGCAGTTGGTATCAGGAACAATAACGTTAATAACGCCATCGGCAAGAGAAGTGAAATGCTGTGTCAGCGGATGCATACCGTTTGGCACATCCAGCAAAATCCAGTTATAACGGCCATTGGCACGCAATGCTGGAATGTTTTGCGCCCAGTGCGTCCAGCGGTGTATGTCCGTAAAGAATTGCGCATGCTCATCTGCGCTAATCTGTCCGAAAGGTAGAAAATCAAGCAGGTCGGTGTAACGTAGCGCCGCATCTTGCCAAGCCGTACCATCAAATTCAGCACGCGCCCAACCGTTCGTGTGGGCGAAATCCGTATTGAAATGCATGCGCAGCAAATTCGCAGGGGTGGCGTCGATGACTAACACGGATTCGCCCAGTTGCTGCAACCCCCACGCTAACGCAGCGGTGATCGATGTGGTTCCCACACCTCCTCGCATTCCCTGCAAAGCAATAATTGCCATTACTTAGCGCTCCCTGCAAATTGCATCAGCTCCGCCAAAAGGGGCCAACGGCGGATCACTTCATTCATATGTTCTTGTCTAGATATGTCGATATAGTCAATTTTAGGAATAGAAAATGCTTTGCTTAGAGCTGCAATATCATTTTGGAAAGTAAAAGTAGGGCTATTCTCAATCGGATTATTTCTTTTATCATTCATTCTGCTATCCGTGAAAAATCGGCTATGGTTTATGATTATAGCTAGATAAAGAAAAGCTGTTTCTACAATATAATAGCGAGAACATATCAGTCTTAGTAATTTGTCGTGAATTATTTATAATGTTACATTCCTTTGGGAAATTTCGCTAGTAAACTGATATAAGTTCAATTAATTGGAGCCGCAGAAAAACAACGAGCAAAAGCATTTCGTGTGGCTAAGATAAATCTGTCAATTAGATAAAAACATCAGTTTTACTAGGTATAATCACATTCAGAGAAATTAAACTCTTATGGCGCTATCGTTTTCTCTTGGAGTTCATCAACTATGGGATGAGCTTCGCATTATGCAAGCTCCCGGCCTCTACTGGGTGAGCGCAGATCGCGAAGTTGATGCCAAAAGTTTTTGTCAGCAGGTTATCTCTAGCCAGCCAGCTGAAACACGCGCGGCGTTAATCAGCGTTAATCATCCTCCTCAGGATATCATCAGTGCCAACTACGCTCATGGGCCCGACAAACTTCCTATCTATTCTCTGCCTGAAAGTAAAAAAGCGTTATTTCAGCTGACTGAAGATTTAATGCGCGGTTTAAATCCGAAAAATCGTCTGTTGATGTTGTTAACCCCCTCCAGTATTTGGGAACAGCTGCAACCTTATGAGCTCACCGACTGGATGAGAAATACTGCCCGCTGGTTGCGCCAACAAAACTGTACATTATTGATTTTAGACTACGGGAAAAGCGCCAATAATCAAAGGGCAACGCTTCAGTCTCAACACCGTACGCTATGTGGCCTCGCGAGCCTACGATGGCTTCAGGACCTGCACCGTTATGACGTGGCGTATTGGTGTAACCAAAACGGTGTCACCGCGCAGCAAGACGTCAGCGTTTCTTTTGATGAGCAAGGTTGGCATGCACAGGAAGATGCGTCTCAAGCGCCACAGCCACGCAACGATGAACAGCTCTATCTAGCCCATAAAGGCGTGCTGGAAGGTGCTCCACCGCTGTCAGAAAATTGGCATCTATTTGAGAGCAATCTAGCGCTGTTTAATGCTGCCTATGCAGCACAAGCTTCAACGCTGGTGTTTCAGCTTTCGAACAGCGATCAGCTCGATGCACTGGCGCGAAAAATTCATACTTTGCGCCGTCAGCGCGGCAAAATCATTAAGCTCGTTGTGCGTGAAAGCACACCTTGCTTGCGTTTCAGCGATGAACGTTTGTTATTGGCCTGTGGTTCCAATCTGATTGTGCCGCATAATGCGCCGCTTTCACGCTGTTTAACCATGTTAGAAGGGATTCAGGGACAAACCTACCCGCGCCATGTCCCTGCAGATATTAATCTGCTGATTGATGCAATGCGCCCGCTGAATTTGAAAGGATATATTCCTTACAATCCTTTCTGCGAAACGTTGATGTCATTGATGAATAACGCATTATTACCAGAAGACAGCAAAGGAATTCTGGTGGCATTGCGCCCGGTGCCCGGACTGCGCGCTGAACAAGCTCTCACGCTATGCCGCGCTCGCCGCTTCGGTGATTTAGTCACTATTGATGAAAACCGGCTCACGCTGTTTCTTTCATCATGCAGAATCAATGACTTAGACGTTGCACTTAAACACATATTTCCACTGCCGGTCGAAGAAGTTTTCTCCAACCGCATGGTTTGGTATCAAGACAAACTGATCATCATGGAACTGCAGCAGATGCAGCTTAATAAGCCATCAAACTGGCATCTTTCCGACCGGCTCGCGCCGTTGGTCGGCAATAAAAGCAGTCCGGTGGCCGAAGAGCGTCCACCTCGGCATTCACCGCAGCCAATCAGCTTATCTCTAGCCTTACATCAGGAGCGTGCTGAATGATGAACGGGATGGATATACTGCAGCTTATCGTGCTTTGTGCGGTGATTTTGCTGCCATTAGGCTACTATTTGCGTAAAAAATTGCCGATGCTGCTTCAGTCAGTACGCCAAGTTTTATTCACGCCGCGCTATTTAAAATCCGAAGGGATCCTGCGGCGTAATACTCGTTTGCAACGTAACACTTCAGTCACGGTAGACCGTAAAAATGACCAAGAATAGTAATACCAAGAATAACATCGCGGACCTGTGGCACTACTGGCGTGGGCTAGGCGGTTGGAATTTCTATTTCCTACTTAAATTTGCCCTCTTGTGGTTTGGCTATCTCAACTTTGATGCACTTTCTAACCTGATTTTCCTCGCCTTTTTGCTTTTCCCTTTACCCAATGCCCGTTTACACCGCTGGCGTAACTGGATTGCCATACCTATAGGTATTGGTCTGTTTTATCACGATACGTGGCTACCGGGTATCAACAGTATTATGAGTCAAGGCTCGCAGCTAGCGGGCTTCTCAGCGTCATACCTTCTGGATTTGGTCAATCGCTTTATCAACTGGAAAATGATCGGTGCAGGCTTCGTAATGCTGGTCGGTTACCTGTTTGTCTCACAGTGGATCCGCATAACGGTATTCGTGGTGGGTGCGCTCGTTTGGCTGAATGTGTTGCAAATAGCTGGCCCAGCTATCTCCTTAGTCCCTGATACAGCGAGTAATAGCACCGCGACTGCACCGGCGGCCAACGCCAATACTGGCTCTACATCAGCCGCTGCAACAGGCGACCTGCCGGCACAAACGGCACCACCAGATAGCAAGAACTTGGCCGCTTATCTCGATGCCTTCTATGCCAGTGAAAAACAGCGCCAAACTCAGTTCCCAGCGGCGCTACCAACGGATGCTCAACCCTTTGATTTACTGATTATCAATATCTGTTCTTTAGCATGGTCTGACGTTGATTCCATTGGCTTACAGGATCATCCGCTATGGAAACACTTCGATATCCTGTTCAAAAACTTTAACTCAGCCACCGCCTACAGTGGCCCAGCTTCAATTCGTTTATTACGCGCCAGTTGTGGACAGCCTTCGCATAAAGAGCTTTATTCAGCCGCGGGTCAACAGTGCTATCTGATGGATAATTTAGCTAAGCTAGGCTTTGGTCAGAACCTGATTATGGACCATAGCGGCAAGTTTGGTAACTATCTGGATGATCTACGGAAATATGCTGATTTGCAGCCACCGCTAGAGTCTCAGGCAGGGATTTCAAATGAGCTGACTTCCTTTGACGGCGAGCCCATCTTTAACGATCTTGAAGTGCTGCAACGCTGGGAACAAACAGTTGAAAAATCAGGGGATGCGCGTACTGCAACCTTCTTTAACCTGATTCCGCTGCACGATGGCAACCGAATGGTTGGCAGCAGTAAAGTTGCCGATTATAAGCCTCGCGCTCAGAAGCTGTTTGATCAGTTGGATACGTTCCTTACCCAGCTTGAGAAATCAAACCGTAAAATCATGGTTGTTGTTGTGCCTGAGCACGGTGCTGCGCTAGTTGGGGATAAAATGCAGATGTCTGGCCTACGTGATATCCCAAGCCCAAGCATCACTCACGTTCCCGTGGGCATCAAGTTTATCGGTATGAAAGCACCACAACCTACTGAAATCGTTGTCGATCAGCCAAGCAGCTATCTGGCGCTTTCCGAGCTGGTTGCACGCTCTGTTGACGGCAAACTCTTCACTGAGGCAAGCGTAAACTGGCAGGATCTCTTGAAGGGATTGCCTCAAACCGCACCGGTTTCAGAGAACGATAATGCCATCGTTATTCAGTATCAAGGTAAGCCATACATTCGCCTCAACGGTGGTGATTGGGTTCCTTACCCGCAATAAGATTGCTATCGTTAAACGGCTAGAAAGGCTCCCAAATGGGGGCCTTTTTTCTTATGTATAGCGCCTTAAAAAACATATTTATTCATTATGCCTATATATTTTTACATATACAGGAAATATATTTCCCTCGGGTAGACGTTATTTTAATATGGATATTTTAATGCATCTTTAACCCAGCAATATATATCTGAAAATACACGTATCCTTAGAATAACGGCAACCGACAATTAAGATTGATATTATTAACATCTGTTAAGATATTTCTAATAAAGCAAAAGACTACTATAGCGTTAGCAGACTAATACATCTGGTTTATCTTTTTTTTGCATGCTAATAGTTACCTCCTGTACAGATTCACATATAAGAGTACACCCATCCCTTATATCTAAAAAAAGAGCCTATACAGGCTCTTCAAATAAATATCTATATGGATAATCCGCTTTAGGCGCTCTGTGCAGCCTCATCCTGATCGACGGCAAAACAGGCAATAAGCTGATCGCCATACTGCTTAAGCTGCGGTTGTAACTGTTTGCAGGTGCCAAACGCACGACTACAGCGAGCATTAAACGCGCAGCCCGGAGGCGGATTCAACGGGCTCGGCAACTCGCCTGTCAGTTTGATACGCTCACGGCGCATATCGGGATTCAGGCGAGGCGTTGCCGACAGCAGCGCTTGGGTATAGGGATGGCGTGGGTTATTGAACACCGCTTCCTTCGGCCCTTTTTCTACACAACGTCCCAAATACATCACGATGACCTCATCCGCAATATGCTCAACCACGGAGAGATCGTGAGAGATAAATACATAAGACAGCCCCATCTCCTGCTGCAAATCCATCATCAGGTTCAGAACCTGAGCACGCACCGAAACATCCAGCGCAGAAACCGGCTCATCCGCAATCACGACGTCTGGGTTCAGCATCAGCCCACGCGCGATGGCAATACGTTGACGCTGACCACCAGAGAACATATGCGGGTAGCGATCGTAATGTTCGGTTTTCAACCCGACTTTCTCCATCATTGCCAAGGCCTTTTCGCGCCGTTCGGCACCGCTAAGCTTGGTGTTAATGGTGAGCGGCTCCTCAAGAATTGCACCGACTTTCTTGCGCGGATTCAGCGAAGCATAAGGGTTCTGGAAAACGATCTGGATTTTCTGGCGACGTAGTTTTTCCGCAGTAGCGTCCGGCTTTAATAAGTCCTGCCCTTGGTAGTACAGCTCGCCGCCGGTAGGAATTTCAATCATGGTCAGCAAACGCCCCAGCGTGGATTTCCCGCAGCCTGACTCGCCCACTACCGCCAGCGTTTTGCCTCTTTCCAGCGTAAAAGAAACGCCGTCTAACGCTTTTACCAAGCGTTCAGCGCCAAACATGCCCTTCTTCACCGGATAGTGTTTTTTCAGATCAATGGCCTGAAGCAGCGGTGCCTGTTTGTTCAATATTGCCTGACTCATAATGTTGGCCTCCCCGCATCATCGAGCGGCGTATGGCATTTCGCCTTACGTCCGTTGATATCCTTAAGTTCCGGTTCTACCTCACGGCACAAAGCCGTCGCATACGGGCAGCGCGGATTAAGCAAGCAGCCGTTAGGGCGATCGTATTTACCAGGGACAACGCCCGGTAGCGACGCCAAACGCGCTTTGTCGGCGGCAAACTCAGGTAACGCCCGCAGCAAAGCCTGCGTATACGGATGGCGCGGCGTACGAAATATTTCCTGAGCCGTTCCAGCTTCAACCACCTGACCGGCATACATCACGATAATTTTATGCGCGGCTTCTGCTACCAGCGCTAAGTCATGCGTGATCAGCACCAGCGCCATGTTCTCTTTCTGCTGAAGATCCAGCAGCAACTCAATAATTTGTGCCTGAATAGTGACGTCTAGCGCCGTGGTCGGTTCATCGGCAATCAACAGTTTTGGCCGACAGGCAATCGCCATCGCAATCATCACACGCTGACTCATCCCACCGGACAACTGATGCGGATACACATCCAAACGCGAGCCCGGATCGGGGATTCCAACCAGCGTTAGCAGGTCGATGGCGCGCTGACGGCGCGTGCTTTTATTCCCGCCCTGATGCACCTTGAGCGCTTCCATAATCTGGAAGCCCACGGTGTA
Organism: Hafnia sp. CBA7124; assembly: GCF_002355555.1. NCBI lineage: Bacteria > Pseudomonadati > Pseudomonadota > Gammaproteobacteria > Enterobacterales > Hafniaceae > Hafnia > Hafnia sp. CBA7124. The sequence goes on from NZ_AP017469.1 coordinate 4,387,012, forward strand.
GCAGGGATTCAGGCTGGTCATGGGATCCTGAAAAATCATGGCGACTTCCGCCCCCACGATTTGACGCCGTTCTTTCTCTGAAATTTTCTGTAAATCGATATTGTTAAAGCTCAGTCCGTTTGCCATCACGCGACCGGGAAAATCAATCAGCCCCATAATCGCCAGTGAACTCACTGATTTACCAGAGCCAGATTCCCCAACAATACCAATGACTTCACCCTGATTTACGCTGTAGCTGATACGATCTACGGCGCGAAACGGCGCGTCTTTTTCACCGAAGTGAACTGATAGCTCGTTAACTTCTAATAAAGCCATAATATTCTGCTCCCAAAAATCTACTGATGTTCTGTTGCCCAGTTCACACTGGGCGGTATCAGTAGACTTTTACTGTTTCAAACGCGGGTCTAGCGCATCGCGCAACCCATCGCCCATCAGGTTAAATGCCAATACCGTTAGCAGGATCGCAAGGCCGGGGAAGGTCACAACCCACCACGCACTTTGCGCAAACTGCAATACGTCAGACAGCATGGTTCCCCACTCCGGCGTTGGCGGCTGTGCGCCCATACCGAGGAAACCCAGCGCCGCCATGTCGAGGATGGCATTCGAAAAACCTAACGACGCCTGCACGATCAAAGGCGCTAAACAGTTAGGCAGAATATTGATAAACATTTGACGCATGGCACCGGCTCCCGCCACGCGAGACGCGGTGACGTAGTCGCGGTTAACTTCCACCAGCACCGCCGCGCGCGTCAAACGCACGTAATGCGGCAAGGCAACAAACGTCAATGCCAGCGAAGCGTTAACGATTGAAGGGCCAAAGATAGCCACCAGCACTAAAGCCAACAGCAGGCTTGGCAACGCCAACATAATATCGACGATGCGCATAATGACGGCGTCAACTACTCCGCCGAAGTAACCCGCCAACAGGCCAAACACCACGCCGAGGATCAGCGACAAGACCACCACTAAACAGCCCACCAGCAACGACAGGCGCGCGCCATAAATCAGCCGCGATAGCACGTCACGGCCGACATCATCGGTACCGAGAATAAATTTCCAACTACCGCCGTCTTGCCAAACGGGAGGTTTAAGCAGCGCATCACGAAACTGCTCTGCGGGGAGATGCGGAGCCAACACATTGGCGCCGATCGCTAGCACTAACACGATAATGATATAAACCAACCCCACTACCGCGCCTTTGTTGCGCTTGAAGTAGTGCCAAAACTCCTGAAACGGCGTCATTGGTTTGGGCGCGCTCATTGCTGGGGACGTTGTTGTAACGTTAGACATCGTTGCGCCTCCTATTTCTTATGCCGAATGCGTGGATTGACGACGCCATACAGCACATCGACCAGCAGGTTGACCAAGATGATCATAATGGCCACCAACAGCACTCCGCCTTGCACCACAGGATAATCACGACGCTGCAATGCATCGATTAACCAACGGCCTAAGCCCGGCCAAGAGAAGATGGTTTCTGTCAGAATGGCTCCCGCCAGTAACGTCCCCACCTGTAGACCAATCACCGTCACCACCGGCAGCAACGCATTACGCAGCGCATGCACAATAATCACTCGCATACGCCCTAATCCTTTGGCGCGTGCGGTGCGGATATAGTCTTCACTTAGCACTTCCAGCATGGAGGAACGCGTCATACGCACAATCACCGCCAGCGGGATAGTACCCAGCACAATGGCAGGCAGGATCATATGCATGACCGCGTCTTTGAAATCGCCTGGCTCACCCCAAATAAGGGTATCAATCAGCATAAAGCCGGTGAGCGGTAAGCTTTCATCAAGGAATACGCTGTCATCGATACGCCCCGATACGGGCGTTAGATTGAGCTGCACCGACACCAGCATGATGAGCATGATCCCCCACCAAAAAATAGGCATGGAATAGCCCGTCAGCGAGATGCCGACAGCGGTATGGTCGAAAACGGAGCCGCGCTTAACCGCCGCTAATACGCCAACCGGTATACCCACGAGAATGGCAAACAGCATCGCGCAGATGCCCAGTTCTAGCGTGGCTTTAAAACGGGGCACAAACTCATCCCAAACCGGCGTGCGGCTTTTGAGCGAGGTACCTAAATCACCGTGCAATACGTCTTTGACGTAGTGAAAATATTGTTGATACAGCGGTTTATCTAAGCCCATTTCCGTCATCATCTGAGCATGACGTTCGGCTGAGATCCCGCGCTCCCCTGCCATGATCGTGACCGGATCGCCGGGGATCATGTGAACAAAAGCAAACGTTAACAACGTAATGCCAATAAACGTTGGGATAACTAACCCCAAACGCCGGAGTATGAACTGCAACATATCCCGTACTCTCTATTTTTATGATGAAGCATTGCTCACAGTACAGCTACGACTAACAGAGACCCCACCCCAGCCCTCCCCTTCACAGAGGAGGGAGCAGATCGATAAAAATCACAATCGGCTCCTCCCCCTGACGAGGGGGAGGCTGGGAGGGTTAGCGGTAATTAGTCGAGAGACACCTGATCGAAGTGATGTTTACCCAATGGATCAACCACATAGCCTTTCACTTCTTTACGCACTGGCTCGTATACGGTGGAGTGGGCAATGATCAGCGCAGGCGCTTGGTCATGCATCACTACCTGAGCCTGCTTGTAAAGCTCGGTACGTTTTTCATGGTCGGATTCAGCGCGTGCAGGCTGGATCAGATCTTCAAACGGCTTGTAGCACCATCTTGAGTAGTTAGAACCGTCTTTCGCCGACTGGCAGCTAAACAGCGTTGCGAAGAAGTTGTCTGGATCCCCATTGTCCCCAGTCCAGCCCATCATCACGGTCTGGTGTTCGCCGTCTTTCGCACGTTTCAGGTACTCGCCCCACTCATAGGTCACGATCTTGGCTTTCACACCCACTTTCGCCCAGTCAGCCTGAATCATCTCAGCCATACGGCGAGCGTTCGGGTTGTATGGACGCTGCACCGGCATTGCCCAAAGGTCGATAGCAAAACCGTCTGCCAGACCCGCTTCTTTCAGCAGTTCTTTAGCTTTAGCAGGGTCGTAAGCGTAATCGGTGATCTTGTCGTTGTAGCTCCACATGGTTGGTGGGATCAGGTTTTTCGCAGGCTGGCCCGCTTTCTGATATACCGCGTCGATAATCGCTTCTTTGTTCACCGCCATGGTCAGTGCCTGACGCACTTTCACGTTATCCAGCGGTTTTTTCTCGACGTTAAACGACAGATAGCCGACGTTCAGCCCCGGTTGCTCCATCAAAGTAATGGATTTGTCTTGTTTCATACGGTCAATGTCAGCCGGATTTGGATACGGCATCACCTGACACTCATTCTTTTGCAGTTTGGCATAACGCACGGATGCATCCGGCGTAATGGAGAAGACTAAGCGATCGATTTTTGGCTTAGGTCCCCAGTAATCTTTGAACGGTTTGTAGAGGATTTTGGAGTCTTTCTGGTATTGCACCAGCTGGAATGGCCCAGTGCCCAGTGGCTCAAGGTCAATCTTCTCAGGCGTACCGGCTTTCATCATCGCATCGGCGTATTCCGCAGACAGAATAGAAGCGAAGTCCATCGCTAGGTCAGCCAAGAATGGCGATTCAGGGCGCGTCAGCTCAAAGCGAACGGTGTTATCGTCCACTTTTTCCACTTTGCTAATTAGCTCGCCCAACCCCATCCCTTGGAAATACTCATAGGTACCGCCAGAGACTTTGTAGTACGGGTTTTTATCATCTTTCTGACGCATGAAGGAGAACACGATGTCGTCAGCGTTCAGATCGCGCGTTGGTGTAAACAGCTTGCTGCCCTGCCACTTCACGCCTTTGCGCAGGTGGAAAGTATAGGTTTTGCCATCTGGGCTAATATCCCATTTTTCAGCTAAGCCGGGCTCAATCTCGGTAGTACCGGTTTTGAACTCAACCAAACGGTTGTAGATCGGCACCGAGCTGGCGTCGTAGGTGGTGCCCGAGGTGAACAGCTGCGGGTTAAAGCCCTCAGGTGAACCTTCTGAACAATAAACCAGAGTTTTTGCCTGCGCACCGGCGGCCAGCGCCAGAGCAACCAGACCAATCCCTAACTTCAGCGCACCAATTTTCTTTCCACGGCGGGTGGAGGTGTTCTTATGAGAAGACATAACGCTTGGCTCCGTAGTGTGATGTGTGTGTTCTGCCAGATCTATTTTTTTATAGGCGATCCGTGCAGCTTTGGCTGACAGCCAAGGATAGGTGCAACCCGCATGCCAAAGAGAACGATTCTTCGGGGCCACATTGGGTAGCACTCGGAAAGGGATCCCAGTGTTAATCACCCACCTTATGCATACCAATTTCGCAAGTGTTTAAGGTGACGTCAATATAACCAAACGTGATTTACAAGGACTGTGATATACAGCATACAAACATTAAAGAAACGTATTGATAACATTTACAGGATTAAAATTTATGCTACCGCGCAAATATCAGCTCATTTCACCATGTAACAAATCTTTAATAGAGAATACAGCTGCCAAACTTGCTGAAAAAATTCTCGCTAAATGATGAATATCTGAACAATTGAGTTTGTAATCTGCGTTATCAGCAGGAGGAAATGCTGTGATCCGAGGTCCGATGCCCTATTTCAGGGAGCCATTTTGGCCACTTCGCATCAAGTCAGAGCAGTTAGGATCGCGCTATGATGATGCAAACCGAGACTCAGGAGAGATAGCATGTCGATAGCAACATTTGCGCGTTTAACGGCTCTGCTTGATGAGCATCAGGCTCGTTATCGCGTTGTAGAACATCCTATGGCGGGGAAATCTGAAGAGGTAGCCAAAATTCGCGGTACACAGCTTGGGCAAGGAGCCAAAGCGTTGGTCTGTCATGTGAAAGGAAACGGTATTAAGCAGCATGTTTTAGCCATACTGCCCGCCGACCAACAGGCCGATCTCAGCGCGTTAGCACACGGCATCGGCGGTACGCGAGCGTCATTAGCCAGCCCGGTGGAAGTTGATGCATTAACCGACTGCGTATTCGGCGCGATCCCGCCTTTTAGCTTCCATCCAGACTTACTATTGGTAGCTGATCCGCTGTTATTCCAGCGCTTTGATGAATTGGCATTTAACGCCGGTACGCTTGAGCGTTCTCTAATCCTCAACACTCAAGACTATCAGCGCATCGCTCAACCTAAATTGGTCACGTTTATTCGCACCGAATAAGTCTCGCGAAAAACCTCCCCTTGACGCTTTAAAAAACAAGGGGAGGTTTATGCCGATTATCCGTTCACCGTGAGCTTAAACACGCTCATGCTTTGCATCAGGTTTCCGCTTTGCTCCTCTAAGGAACCGGTCGCAGCGGCAGACTCTTCCACCAGCGCCGCATTTTGTTGCGCCACCTGATCCATCTGTGAAATCGCCTGATTCACCTGTTCAATACCGCGGCTTTGCTCGTGAGAAGCCTCAGAGATCTCACTCATCAGCGCCGTTACCTGACGAATCTCCTTGGCGATATCAGCCATAGTATCGCCCGCGTTGGTCACCATTGATGAGCCCTCTTTTACCCGACGAGCCGAATCTTCAATCAACGTTTTAATCTCTTTGGCCGATTGAGCACTCCGCTGCGCCAAGTTGCGCACTTCACCAGCAACCACCGCAAAACCACGCCCTTGTTCACCCGCACGAGCGGCTTCAACGGCGGCGTTTAAAGCAAGGATATTGGTCTGGAAAGCAATACCGTCAATCACGCTGATAATGTCGGCAATTTTCTGTGAACTGGTCGAAATTCCCTGCATACGGGCAATGGCTTCACTGACGATTTCCGCCCCTTTATCAGCGGTATGAGAAACATTCCCTGCCAGCTGATTCGCCTGCTCGGCGTTGTCCGCATTTTGTTTCACCGTGGCGGTCAACTGCTCCATACTGGCGGCGGTCTCCTCCAGCGAGGCAGCCAATTCTTCCGTATGCTGCGATAAGTTTCTGTTACCTACGGTCAGCTCTTTCGCCCCCACATCAACCTGCATACTGGCATCACGTACCTGACTCACCGTATCTGCCAGCGATGTTTGCATGGTGAGCACGCGCCGCCCCAGCTTGGCAATTTCTGATTTGCCTTCACTCTCAAGATCCTGAGACAAGTCGCCACTGGCAATCAAAGAAACATGCCCGTCTAAACTTTCCAATGGATTCAGGATGATTTTACGCAGCGCAACCCAGCACAGTGCACCAATCAGAAACGAAAATGCGAAAGACACACTGATAATAATCAGGTCACGTTGGTAATCATGTTGCGCATCCGATAATGCCTTTTGACCGACTTCATCGGCGAAGCCACGGAAATCACGCAGGTCCTGATCAAAATTGGCAGATAAATTGCGCAACTGATCTTCTAATAATGCGTAATAAGCCGCGCTATCGTTGGTTTTCAGCGCCTGCAACATAGGCCGTAACGCCTGATTAACGTAGATCTGGTAGGTGTTTTCCAGTTCAGCGCTCAGTTGCGCACCGCGCGGCGTCAGTTTTTTCAGATCGGTAAATTTCTGCATGGATGCATCAGCTTCACCGATCAATTTCTCCGCTCGCTGACGGCTATCATCTGCCGCCGCTAGTTTACCCATCTCCATTTGGCGAACAGATAATGCCCCCGCCGTACGAGCCCGTAGCGTGGCATTAAAGCTAGCGGCCAGTGGGCTCAGCTCTTCAGCCTGCACCTGATTAACAACGGCCAGTCTTTGATTAATTTGGCGAACAGATTGAATACCGATAATGCTGATCATCAGCAGCAATAACGTATAAACAAGCATGATGAGTGCCAGCCCACCACGGACTGTCAGGTGTTTACTCATAATAGTCGTATCCCTAGGAATGAAAGAGCCTGCAAAAGAAGACATCAGATGTGGTATCTCTCTCAGCCAGTACAAAATGCCTCTCTCTATGGAGAGTGAATTATGAACAGAGGGAACTGACTGAAGATTGATCAGTTTATCGGCATGCCTGAAGGGAACTTGAGAGAAACTTAATACGAAGAAAGGCGCTTCTAGGAATAAAAAAGCCGAGAGGAAGAGTTCCTCTCGGCTCATCAAGACTAACTTATTGAATTAAAAACGACACCAGTTGTTGTTTTCATTAATTCCGCCATTGGGCGAGGTATAGCCTAAGCACCCCAGAATCGAGTCATACAGCTCAACGTGCCGGTGAGTCTGCCCCTGTTTTGCCTGCTTTTGTACCTGCTCAAACATTTTGGCATTGTTGCCTGAAGCCAAAAACTTATCCGATGCCCATACCATCAGTGGCACACGGAACTGCTCTGGCGGAGCCATTTCACGCGGAGTGCCGTGGAAATGCTCATTATCGCTGATTGATTCACCGTGATCAGAGGCATAAAACACCAGTGCTTTTTTATCTCGCACCTGATCAATCACGCTTTTAATCATGTTGTCAGTGTACAAAATGCTGTTGTCATAGGAGTTCATCAGCTGTTCTTTGGTGCAAGAATCGTCTACGCCCATGCACTCCGGTTTAAACTTCGCATAGCTACGCGGATAGCGCTGCGTATACAAATAGTGGGAACCAGACGTATGCAGTACGACTAAATGCTTGCCGTTTGGATGCTTCTGCAATGAATTCTGTAGCTCTTCCACCAGCAGCATATCGTCGACCGGCTTCCCATCATTACGATGTTCTGCGGCGATCAGCTCACGGAATGAGAAGTTATCGGAGTCGGTATTGTTGTAGAACCAAATCTCACTTTGCATCGCAAAAAGCTCAGAACTGAATCCAAGCTGATGTAATACAGAGAAAATATTCTGTTCTTTCAGCGTACGCTGAGCGTTGTTTTCCGTTCCGCCCTCACGCACAAACATGCAGCGCAGGGAAAGTTTGGTTGATGTATCGCAGGACTCACCGCGGAATGCGGCCAGATTAGGCTCTTTAGCCAGCTGTGGCGTGGTGTCACGCTCATAGCCCAGAATCCCCATATGATCCCAACGCGCCGTTTCACCGATGATGAACACGACATAGGTATCATCTATCCCTTCAGGCGCGACGTAAGAAAAATGATCCGCGGGATCAAATAAGTCGGCTTCATCCTGTCGTTCATCCAGCGCGGTGTAGCCATATAATCCAAACGCCGCCAGCCAGTTTGATGGCAAGTAAGAGTGAGCTACCACACCACCATAGCTTGGCATATCAACGTTGTTTTTCTGGTCGATCTCTTTCTGGGCGGTACCCATTAAGTTTAATGGAACCCAGACCACCGCAACAATCAGCGCCATCCCAACCAAAGATATGATTCTTTTACCCGGTGTTTTTAGCTGCTCAAGCAACGTGTTACGCGCTGAACCCAACCAGATGATCGCCAAAGGAATAATGCTGGCGGCAACAAACCACAAAACAAATTTCCAGCCGACAACTTCGGAAAACAGACCCAAATCACCCGGGGAAAATACGGAAATGATAATGCCGTAGCCAATCACAACGTTAAATGCCGTCATGTAATAGCTTGCAGCCACGGATATTAGCGTGATGAGCGTAGCCGTAATTTTGAAGAACCAGCGCCCTCCCAGCGAAAACACTCTCAGGATAAAGAAGGTAAAGAGGAGAACAACCATGACCTCTAAACTTCCCGTTAACCATTTAGAAAAATGGAGCCCCTCTTTGACTTCATCAAAACGGCGTAAAAACACCGGAATATTAAGAAAAATACCAATATAAATCGCTAACAGCAGCGCCTGCATTGGTTGTGATAGCAATTTTATTTTTTGCATTACTTTCTGAAACCTTGTTGCTAACCCTAGAAAACATGAGACACACCGCATTCTAAATCGTTCAGATGCGGGAACGGAATTTACCAAGAAAGTTCTTAATCGGCGAGAGACTATTCAGCAGAAAAATGTCAGCACCAGCCCAGCGGCCTATGGTGACGGACTTAGAGAAGGGATGACATGGGGATCGTCTGAGAAGATGCCCCATGGCATGGGGCATCAAATAGAAGGGAAAGCGGGTAAAATTAACGACGGCTCATCTCTTCTGATTTCGCCATACAGCTTTGCATCGCGTCCATCACGGCCGCACGCAGACCCTTTTGCTCTAACACTTTCACGGCTTCAATCGTGGTTCCCCCAGGAGAACACACCATATCTTTGAGCTCACCGGGGTGTTTACCGGTTTCCAGCACCATTTTGGCTGAGCCCATCACCGCCTGCGCGGCAAACTGATAGGCCTGAGCACGAGGCATTCCACCCAGCACAGCGGCATCAGCCATCGCCTCAATAAACATAAACACATAGGCAGGCGCTGAGCCACTCACGCCCACCACGGAATGGATTAGATATTCAGGAACAATAGCAGCCTTACCAAAGCTGCTAAAAATTTCTACAATCAGCGCGCTTTCATCTTCGCTCATTTGCTTATTCGGCGTAATGGACGACATTCCCGCATTCACCAACGCCGGCGTATTCGGCATCACGCGCACCACTTTTTGCCCATCTTTCAGCGCAAATTCAAGCGTTTCTAGCGTGACACCGGCCGCAATGGAAACCACAATCGCGTTTGGCTTGAGCGATTCTCTGATTTCACCCAAAACATTCGCCATCATATTCGGCTTAACACCAACGATCAGAATATCAGCCTGCTTAGCGACCTCATCTGCACTGCTGGCACCTTGGCTGCCAAACTCCTGGCTAATCGCTTCAACGCTTTGCGCGCTACGGTTATACACCGTGATATTTTCCGGTGAGACCAGTTTACTCGCAACCAGACCACCTAAAATCGCCTTGCCCATATTGCCACAGCCAATAAAACCGATTTTCTTATCCACGATGTTATTCCCCACAGTGCAGTCCTCCACGATAACGCCCGTTGTATCGAACATAATTGACATCTTCAGATGCGATTTCTTAGGCTACCACCAAAACCGTGAGAAAGGCACAACCTCTGTCCTGAATCTAAAAAAACAAAAAGGCCTTTCCCATTGATTGGGAAAGGCCTTTTCTGTACCGCTTCTGAACTACAGATAGTGCACTAAGTATGACGAGTATCGATTATTTATACAGTTCAGCAGTAGCATGCATTTTGTTATTTCCAGAGGTGGAAATAATGCGATAAGAAGATGCGCCAGCCTGTTCAGCTTTAGCCGCTACGCGAGCTTCCAACCCATCAAGGTTAGTTGCGCCACTGACGGATACAACGCCCATTTTCTGCATGTCAGACGTTGGCTGAGAAGAGAGGTCTGCGGCAGTAGCAGCAAATGCGGTTGCAGAGAGTGCGAAAACTACAGCTAAATTTTTGATGATTTTCATAACGTTTACCTTTCTTTAAATTTTGTCGTTTTGAAAGGCGCCCGCCTTCCGATGACTAAAGAATAGATCGGTTAACGAAGAGTTAAAATCGGATAGTTTTGAGCCTCTTGTTCAATTTTTTTGAATGCAATTTAAGCAACTTTACGTATGAATTTTAATCCGATGAGAGAGAGGCAAACGTAATATGCGATTTTTCAGATAAAAGGCTTTTAAAACAAATAGTAATCTTATTTTCAAGCTGGCCGACAAAAAAACACATATCCGACATTTCATTACAGACGGTATTTGTCAGGAAATATTCGTCAGCGCCATGCAAAACATCAGTCGAGATGTGCGATCACTTTCGGCAGACACAGCCTAAACCATGGCGTAAAACGTTCGGGCTCGAGCTGCATTTGCTCTAAGATTTCATCCACGGGATGATAAGCAAAAGCATCGGCCTCTTCTGCGTTAAGCTGTGGAACCACGTTGCTATGACCAATAAAAACATGTGCCAGCTCGTGTTCAGTTAGTCCCCCCCCAACGTCAAGGCAGTAACTCAGCTCAAAAGATTCATGCAGCGCGCAAGCCATTCCCATTTCTTGATAGAGCCGACGCATCGCCGCTTCTTGAGTATCTTCACCAGGGAGTGGATGGCCGCAGCAGGTATTACTCCACTGGCCACCGGCATGATATTTCCCCGCTGCTCGGCGCTGGATCAATAGCTCGTTATGATCGTTAAAAACGTACACAGAGATAGCGCGATGCAAAAGCCCCTGCTGATGAACCGCGAGCTTTTCCATTCTGCCAATCGGCATATCGTTTTCATCAACCAGAATCACTTCAATCATGGCCTTCCCCTCTCTCATCGTGTTACAACGGATCTCTATTAGCATACCTAATTGCTGCAAACTTTTTTTAATTTAACGCCACATCGTTCGCCCGCTAATCTAGCGCCAAAATATTATGGAGATACGCATATGAGCGGCATTAAAGATATTACTCAACTTCTGGCTTCGATGGAGCCGACACTTAACACTCAAGCTTTCGTTTTTTGTACCAGCCAATCACTCACGCTGGAACAAGCCGCCGCGCTAAACCCGCAGGGGCTCTTTTGGGAAACCGAAGGGATTACGCTGATTTTAACTCGTGAAGATGCCCAAGCGGCTGGCTTTGATGCCAGTTCAGATTTCCGTCAAATCACGCTCACGGTTCACTCTAGCCTTGAGGCTGTTGGACTAACCGCAGCGATTGCTGCCGAGCTCGCTCAGGCGGGTATCAGCGCCAACGTTGTGGCTGCTTATTATCACGATCACATTTTTGTTCCTGCCGCCGATGCCCAGCGCGCCCTAGCCGTTTTAACCCAGTTACAGCAGCGCAGTGCACTGGCTTAAATAGGCTAATAAAAAACCCGCAGAGGCGAAACCGCTGCGGGTGAATATCACGCGATAAAATTTTAAGCTCAGTTTTTTACCGATGCCTTTAACGAACCATCAGGATTCGTATTATCCAGCGGATATGGATTTTTATGTTGGCGGTTATAGTTCAAGGCATAAAGTGCCGTGATCACCATTAACACCACGAACGACCACATCACTTCCTGCGCACCGGAACCAACAACGGCCCAGATACAGTAGACAAACGCGATGCTGACAATCGCCAAATAAACAGGGCGAGCTTTACCGAAGTGACCGTGGCCTAGCAGCAGCAACGCCGCACAGGTATAAAGGTAAGGTACCAGCGTAAAGATCACACTCACCGACGAAACCAGACCAAACTCTTTCGCCGCATTAGGCGAAATGCTGCCGAACTGACAAATTGTCATTAATACGCCAACGATCAGCAAACCCGCAACCGGCGTACCCGCCTTGTTAACTTTGGCGAAAATGGGTGGGAACAAGCCATCATCGGCCGCGGCCTTCGCCGTTTGACCAGCCAACAGCGTCCAACCACCTAACGAGCCCAAACAGCCTGCAGCCGCGCAGAATGAAACCACTGCACCAGCCGTATTGCCTAACGCCATACGCGCCGCATCCCCGAAAGGTGAAGCAGAAACACGCAGCGCCGCATTCGGGATCATCCCCATAATGGCGGTGGTGGATAATACGTAGCACACGGCGGCAATCAGCACCCCGCCAATGGTTGCAATCGGAACGTTACGCTTAGGATTTTTAACCACGCCAGCCGCCACCGAGGCACTTTCCACCCCGATAAATGACCAGAGCGTTACGCTCAAGGTGCTTTGGATAGCGCCAAATGTACCCTGACCGCTTACGTTCCACGCAGCCATGTAGGTTTCGCTGTGGAACCAAAACCAGCCGAATACTGCAATCCCTACGATAGGTATCAACGCCAATACCGTCGCCACCGCCTGAACACGGGTGATCATCTGTGGCCCAACAATATTGAGCAATACAAAAATCCACAGCACAACCACACAGGTAATAGTCAACACCATTGGATCTTTCAAAATAGGGAAGAAATAGCTGAGGTAGCCAACACCAATCACCACCATCGCGATATTCCCCACCCAGCAGGCTAACCAATACAGCACGTTGGTTTGGTAACCGAGGAATGGGCCAAAAGAACGGCGGGCATAAGCATAAGAACCGCCGGGACTGGGATCTAAAGACGACATCTTGGCATACACCATTGAAAGCGCTAATGCGCCAATGATAGTCACCAACCATCCGTAGATTGCAATTCCGCCGGTAGACGCTAAGTTTGCCGGTAATAAAAATACGCCGGAGCCCATAATATTCCCTGATACCATTAAGGTAACGGGAATGAGGCCAACTTTATGAGATTCAGAATCCGAAGACATAATCCAACCTTAAGTTAAATAGAATTTTTGGTAGAAATTATATTACTCTCAGAGTTAAATCATGGCAGTAGCAAACGGCTAACATCGCCATTTCCGGCATATTTTTAGCCAATGACAATCCAGCTAAAATAATATTTACAAAGATAAATAACTAAAAGATTACATAACTTTTCAAACATTATAAATATATACTCAACCATCCCAATATAAATATATTCCTATATATTACCCAAGACGGTTCAAGTTGGATTTCGGCAGCAGTTCGATATTAATCAAGTAAACGATTTAGTAATTACTCTCAGCCAATAAAAAAGTAAACTCAGGCATTAAAAATATATTCAGTTATAGTGAGAATCTATGCAATCATTTTATCTCTATGCTGGTGCACGTAGTTTAGCGGCGTCGTCCCGTAATATTCTTTGAATACGGAGATAAAGTAGGACGTGCTGCTATAGCCGCACAGAGAAGAAACCTGTGAAATATTTTTATTAAAAACAATCAGTTGCTCTACAGCATAGCGCATTCTACAGTCAGTGATAATTTTACTGTAGGTGGTGTCTTCGTTTTTTAGCTTCTTTTTCAATGAGCTAGGGCTTAAGCATAGGCAGCTGGCAACGGACGTCAGGCTCCACTCTTTGTGCATATTGCTTTGAATAATGCTGTAAACATTCGCGCTAAGATTGCTTCTAATTTCACGAATAAGAAACGGTATTAGATTGTTATTATTTAAGAAAATAGATAAAACGGTGAACGAAAGACAACGGCTACGTTCGCGATCAACCTCACAGCCTTGCGCATCTTGCGATAGGCGTACCGCCTCTTGGAAAATATGTGGTGTCTGACAGCGTTCAATCATATAGCACGGTGTGGAACGCAGATTAGGAGACAGAGCGCTGATATCTTTTTTTAAGAAATGGATATAGTCCTTAATAACATCTTTATTCAAATATAATACTGCTGAGTCATCCAGTTCTGAAAAATCTATTACGTTATTTTTACATGAAATTAGCATCATGTGATTAGCTTTGAATGTAACTTCATTCTCAGAGTTAAAATTAACAGTGACATCTTTGCGTGTTAAAACGACAACGCAACCTTCGTTGTTACTGAGTTTCATATTAAGACATCCTACAGACGTAAAAGAATAAAATGCCGTTATTAAGTTAGACTTATCGACTAAAGTAATAAGGCATAAAAGAAAAAGTAATACATATGACAATTCTACGACCAGACACTAAAATACAGAGCTTTTCTAATTATTCAATATCGCGGGGATAAATACTGCCGTATCATTTTTTTTACGCAGAGTAATTGTACAATTACAGAATAAAAAATAAACATACAGGTATGAAAAAGCGCGGGATATACCCGCGCAAATACTACAAGAGAAACTGCTTTATCTTTTTTTGCTGTGGTGTCTTTGCTTCATCACCAACGAAGGTTATTCCGTGCGAACACACATCACGTGATAAACACCGTTGATAATTTCAGTCCCTTCGGTTTCATGTTCAAAACCGGGGAATTCGTGGTCCCAAGCCTGTAGAGCGCGCAGATAACCGATCTGTGGACTCTCTTCGCCGCCGAAGCTTTCACCGGATAATAGCATTGGGATTCCTGGTGGGTAAGGGATGATGGAGTTGGCTGCAACACGGTTGACCAGACCGTCAATCGCAACCATCTCCACCTTATTCGCCACAATGGCCTGATAGGCTGCACGCGGTGTCATCACCGCTTCTGGCAGACCAGAATAAGCCGTATTCAGTTTAGCACCTGGGTTATTTTTACGCAGATAGGCAAACATTTTGTCGCCCAAATCACGCAAGCCTAACTTGCCGTAGATTTCTGGCTGCTGCGCAACCAGATCGGGCAATACCGAAGATAGCGGGGTATTAGCATCATAATGGCGTTTAAACGAAAGCAGCGTGTTGATAAGCGTGCCCCATTTGCCTTTGGTAACGCCCATTGAGAACAGGAACATCACTTGGAAATCGGTAGTGCGCGTCGGCACAATGCCATGACGGCTCAGCCATGCGGTGACCAACGCCGCTGGCACGCCCTTCTCTTGCAACTCGCCGTCATCACCCATACCTGGAGCCAAAATACTGACCTTGATAGGGTCCAGCATGCTCCAGTTTTCAGGCAGATCTTTAAAGCCGTGCCAGTTATCTTCAGGATTCATCACCCAGCAGCTTTGTTCGGTTGCTAGAAGCTTAGCTGGCGCATCTTCAAACGCCATCTGCTTACCGGTTGCCGGATCGGTGACAATTTCTTGGTTCCACGGTTTGAAGAACCAATCACCATCCTGAGTAAACTCTTTATACAAACGCGCCATCGCCTGACGGAAGTCTACCGCCTCGTTGATCACTTCCTGCGTCAGAGAAAGACCGCTGTTGCCGTCCATCATCGATACAGCCACATCGTTAGAAGCGCAGATCGCATACAACGGCGAAGTGGTAGCGTGCATCATGTACGCCTGATTAAAGCGAGAAAAATCAACGGCACCGCGGCCGTCGCGCACATGAATATAAGATGCCTGAGATAACGCATTGAGCAGTTTGTGCGTTGAGTGGGTCGCAAACAGCGTTGGACCTTCATGATCGCCAGGTTCCCCACGCATAGCGTAGTGATCGCTATACATTGGGTTAAAACGTGCATAACCATACCAAGCTTCATCAAAATGAATTCGGTCAGTGGTTTTTTCTAATAAATCCTGCGCATTTTTGGCGTTGTAGCACACACCATCATAAGTACAGTTGGTCACCACGCTATAAGAAGGGCGCTGGCCCTGCTTGCTTTTACTCAGTGGGCTGTTAGCGATTTTTTGTTTAATCACTTCCGGCTGCATCTGCTGCGGATAAATTGGCCCGATAATCCCATAGCGGTTACGGCTAGGCAGCATGTAAACCGGTTTCGCACCGGTTAATATCAGCCCCTGCTCAATGGATTTATGACAGTTGCGGTCAATAACCACCACGTCATCTTCGGTCATACACGCCTGCATAATGGTGCGGTTCGAACCCGAAGTCCCCACCACCACAGAATACGAGTGATCTGCACCGAACACACGCGCCGCATTCTTTTCGCTTTCACCGAATGCGCCAGTGTGGTCGAGCAAAGAACCTAGCGAGGTGCGCTCAATCCCCATATCGGTGCGGAACAAGTTTTCACCGTAATAGTCGTGGTAAAAACGACCGGCTGGCGTTTTAGTAAAACCAACGCCGCCCTGATGGCCCGGCGCCGCCCATGAATATTCATGAACGTCGCTATATTTCATCAGCGCGGTCATCAATGGTGGCAGCAGTTGCTGATGATAACGGTTCATGGCAGCAACGGCGCGGCCGGCAATAAAATCAGCCGTGTCTTCAAGGATCCAAGCAAATTCATCGATTTGCTCCATCATCTCGCGGCTAAGTTCCTGAGTGGCTTTCTCTCTGTCACTCAACAAAAAGACCGGAACATTTTCCTGCCGCTCATGCAGTTTATTAAGCAGTTGCTGAGCCAGCACGTGCTCGGCGGAGTCATCCATTCCACGGCTAAACATCAGACAATCTATCGCTTCATTGGCAGACAAAATGGCAAAACCATCGTCAAATGAGGCGGCTTTGATCACCTCAACATTTTGACGATTCAGCTCATCAGCCAAACGTTCAACGGCAGCACCCACATAGGTGTCTTGATGGAGAAATTCACTTTCAACAATTAATACTTTCATCATGTGTTTATCCTTACAGATAAATAAACATAACGTTTAGTCGCGCTGAGGATATCTAGCTATACCCAAAATAATTCGAGTTGCATTGAGTAAACACGGCTAACAAAAATGCAGCTTGAAGTATGAAGGGTATATATTCTCAGAGCACTAAACCGCCATACAAATAGAATGAGTGTTAATGTTAAACCTTATATAACGCATTATGGTTTTATCCGCTCTTTCCTTGGAATTAGTATTGCCCTTATTTATCAACGTTGTAAAGTCAGGTTAAAAACACAAGATATTCGATACAAATCAATAAAAATCAATAATATAAACTAAAATAAAGACTATGAAAAAGCACATTTAGCAATATGTTATACACAACGATTTTATTTTTTTACCTTATAGTGATATTTATTTATAATCTACCCAACGATTAGGTTTACATAAAAAACAAACGCTATTGTTCATCCACAAATCTTTACGATAATAGATATTCAGCCACCTTAATTATTTATTTTTCTAAGAGAGACACTTCACAAATAGCGCTCACCAACGGCAGTGCAGTTGGCTACCGTGTTATCCTTCATGACATCGTGTTATCTACCTAAGACATCCTATGACGAGCGAACATTTTGCAGGGAAGTATGAGGCCGAGCTGAAATTCCATCTCAGCGATCCCGCTGGCTTTCTCGAACGCATCACTTTGGCAGGAGCAGAACCTTTTCACCTCAATAACCATGAGATCGATTGCTACTATGACCGCCCAACGTCTGAGCACTCAGACTCAACGCTGAAAAAGAGCGGCATTAGCATGTGCATTCGAGAAATGCGGCCATCCGGCATTAAGCTGTGGATCGTTAAAGGGCCAGACGCGTCTGAATGCGAAGCGATTAATATTGATGATTGTGAAAAAGTGGCCAGCATGGTGGAAAAGCTCGGTTTTTGGCCCAGTTTACGTATGGAAAAAAGCCGCAGTATCTATTTCTTAGGCCGTTACCACATCACCTTCGATCATCTTCCTACTCTGGGCTATTTTGCCGAAATCGCCATCATGACCGACAATGAACAGGCGGTGCCAGAACTGCTCAACGATTTACGCCATCAAGCATTGGCATTAGGGCTTGAAGATTCACAAAGGGAAATACGCAGCTATCGTCAAATGCTAGAACAAACGCGCAGTGGCATTAATTAGCCTATTTTTATCCCGTTTATTCAAAGATCAAAAAAGCTGGCTGGTGATAATTTAAACATCACTGGAACTCCATCACTGGCTAGCACATGAAAACATATAAGACCGTCACCCCAAATTTTTACACCCGATTTCAATGCACTGGCGCTGACTGCGTCGATCATTGCTGTACCGGCTGGAAAATATCGATTGATAAGAAAACCTACAAAAAATATACCGATTCTCATCACGAAAAGATTAAATCTTTCGCAAAAAACTCACTGCTATTAACCCGCAAAGGCTATGACAATTTTGCTACGGTAAAGCAAGATGAGTCAGGAAATTGCCCTATGCTCAATGAAGATAAGCTCTGTACCATTCACGCCAAAATGGGAGCCAATGCCCTGAGCGTAACGTGCAAAACATTCCCCCGCACCCAAAAACAGTATGCCAACGAGACCTTATTGAGCCTCACCATGGCGTGCCCTGAAGTAGCTAATCAAGTTTTATTTCAGCCAGATAGCATGTTAGTCAATGAAGACATCAAGCTCATTGTTGAAACGGCTAACCGGATTGGAAAAAAAGCGGCACACATTGAACGCTCTCAGACAACCCAACTAATTAACCTGTTTTGCAGCCATCTGGTCATGGCCGATAGCCCTGCCATCGAGGATAACCTGCTCGCTATCGTGCACCTTATTCTTTATTTACAGCAGATCGAATTCGATGTTGAAGCGCACCTTGACGATCTAGAGTCCTTATTCTTAACGCTAAATAGACAGCTATCCAGCGGAGATATGGCTCAACAACGCAGCCAAATTAGCAGCTCAGCGAAGATGAAGGTGATGCTATTAAGTATATTTGGCACAGCGATTAGCCAGTTAAATCGAGGGCGTGATTTTCTCGAGGAAAATCACCAAGCACTTGCTCATTATTTAGAATTAGACCAAGAGCCGAGCGATGCAAAGATAGGCGATAAATTTAGTCAATTAGACGCGCAATGGAAAAAGGTCTTAGCTAACTCTTGTTTATCTGACGAGCATGTGATGAAAAATTATCTTCTTTATCATATGTATAATAGCGGCTTCCCTGGTCAGGATATGAACAATATCCTGCGCCAATACTATCTAATGATGACAGATTATTTTTATTTAAAAACCCAGATATCAATCATGTCCATGACCAGAGAAATAACGCAGGAAGAGATCATGAAATTATTTGGCTCGTTCCATGTGGTCTACAATCACAACAGCAATTTACCTAAAGAGCTGAATGCCTATATCGATCGGATAAATGTAAACGATGACTTATCCTGTTTGTTATTGCTAAATTAGATACAACGGCACAGCAAAAATGGCTAACAAAAAGGAGCGGATATCCGCTCCTTTTTCACATAAACCATTCAAACAAACAGAATGGCAGACAGCCTAACGGATCACCATCACATTAACTTTCGCATGGCGCACAATGCCTGCCGCATTCGAACCCAATAGATAAGTTTTTACGCTTGGGCGGTGCGAACCAACAATGATAAGGTCAGCACCCATTTCATCAGCCTGCTGCAATGCCTCATCACGCGGGGTACCAAAACGAATGGTGTAAGACATACGCTCAGCGGGTAAATCTACCCCCTGTATGAGTTCTCTAATTCTTTCTTCAGCATAGGTCACCGCTTTGTTTTCAAACTCTTTGATGCCAAAAGAGTATGCGGTAACAAAGGCCTGTGCATCGGGCAAAACATACAAAAAATGCACATCAGCATCTGACATTTTTGCCAAATACTCAACGTGACGCAGAGCGTTTTGAGTCAGAATATCCTCTTCAATATCTACCGGCACCAAAATGCTTTTATACATATTTATGACCTCTCCATGTAGAAAACTTATGAATAGAATAACCTTACCTAATTCACGGTGGAACCCATTTCGGCTGGAACTGTGAGACAAGACATGCGCCTTTACCCCATAAAAAAAGCCCCGCAAACTTTTGCAGGGCTTTCGTTGGTTCACTTTCTCACGCGTTACAGTGAGCTAGTGAACGTCCTTGAGATCACGTCTTGCTGTTGTTCACGCGTCAGCGCGTTAAAGCGCACCGCATAGCCTGAAACCCTGATGGTTAAGCTCGGATATTTATCTGGGTTCTCAATCGCATCCAGCAGCATTTCACGGTTCATAACGTTCACGTTGAGATGCTGTCCACCTTCAACGTCTTCCTCATGATGGAAATAGCCATCAATCAGACCAACCAGATTATTTTTACGGATAAACTCGTCTTTGCCTAACGCCCCAGGGACGATAGAGAAGGTATAGGAAATACCGTCTTTTGCGTATTTAAACGGCAGTTTCGCCACCGAGGTTAACGACGCTACCGCACCTTTACGATCGCGGCCGTGCATTGGGTTAGCTCCCGGGCCAAATGGCGTGCCTGCACGGCGTCCGTCCGGCGTATTCCCGGTTTTCTGCCCGTAAACCACGTTCGAGGTAATGGTCAGAATAGACTGCGTTGGCTCGGCATCTCGGTAAGTTGGCAGCTTCTGGATCTTCTTCATGAAGCGCTCAACCAAGTCACAGGCAATATCATCGACACGATGGTCGTTGTTACCGAACTGCGGATATTCACCGTCAATAGCAAAGTCGATAGCCAACCCGTTTTCGTCACGAATTGGGCGCACTTTGGCATATTTGATAGCGGCGAGTGAGTCGGCGGCAACCGACAGCCCAGCGATACCACACGCCATGGTGCGAACTACATCGCGGTCATGCAGCGCCATTAGCGCGGCTTCATAGCTGTATTTATCGTGCATGTAGTGGATAACGTTCAGCGCAGTGATGTACTGCACTGCCAACCAATCCATAAACGAATCCAGACTCGCCATGACTTTGTCGTAATCCAAGACTTCATCTGTCATGGCTGGCACTTTCGGCCCGACCTGAATTTTCAGTTTTTCATCCACGCCGCCGTTGATGCAATACAGCAACGTTTTTGCCAAGTTGGCGCGAGCACCAAAGAACTGCATCTGCTTGCCAACCACCATCGGGCTAACACAGCAGGCAATCGCATAGTCATCACTGTCAAAGTCAGGGCGCATCAAATCATCGTTTTCATACTGTAACGACGAGGTCGCAATAGACAGATTCGCAGCATAGGCTTTGAACGCTTTCGGTAGGCGTTCAGACCACAGGATTGTCAGGTTCGGCTCTGGTGATGGCCCCATGGTTTCTAGCGTATTTAGATAACGGTAGGAGTTTTTGGTGACCAGCGTTCTGCCGTCTAAGCCCATCCCGCCGATAACTTCGGTTGCCCAGATTGGGTCGCCGGAGAACAACGTATCAAACTCAGGCGTACGTAAGAAACGCACCATGCGTATTTTCATAATGAAATGGTCAATCAGCTGCTGTGCTTCCTGCTCATTGATCACCCCATTTTTCAGATCGCGTTCGATATAAACGTCTAAGAACGTCGAAGTACGGCCCAGCGACATCGCGCCGCCGTTCTGCGATTTCACCGCAGCCAAGTAGCCAAAATAGAGCCACTGAATAGCTTCCTGCGCATTCTGTGCCGGACGAGAAATATCAAATCCATATTTCGCCGCCATTTCCTGAATTTGCTTCAGCGCGCGGCGCTGCTCGGCTAATTCTTCACGCTGACGAATCACTTGCTCAAGCTGAATACCCTTCTCCAGTTTGCCCTGCAAATCAGCAAACTGTAATTCACGTTCACGAATCAGGTAACGGATGCCATACAGAGCCACGCGACGGTAGTCACCGATAATACGCCCACGACCATAGCCATCTGGCAAACCGGTTAAAACACCGGATTTACGGCAGCGCATCATTTCAGGTGAATAAACGTCAAACACGCCTTGGTTGTGTGTTTTACGAATATCGGTGAAAAGATATTTAAAATTAGGATCCAGCTTGCGATTGTAGGCTTCAAACGAGCTCTCAATCATATTGATGCCGCCAAACGGGAATAACGCACGTTTCAGTGGTTTCTCAGTTTGTAAGCCAACAATTCTTTCTAGATCTTGATGGATATATCCAGGCGCATGGGCGGTAATGGTTGTCGCAATATCATTATCAAAATCGACCGGTGCGTGAGTGGAGTTTTCAATCCGCACGCCTTCCATTACTTTTTCCCACAGCTTGGTAGTTGCTTCGGTTGCAGTCGAAAGGAAAGACTCATCACCTTCATAAGGCGTATAGTTATTCTGAATAAAGTCTCTTACATTAATGCTACCTTTCCATTCTGTTCCTGCAAAACCATTCCAAGCTTCGGTAAATATATTCTCAGTCACGTCCAGATCGATATTCATTATCAAGCTCCATGTACCATAGGTATCGCCCCTATTTAATTAGGGGAGAAAAGAGTATTTAGGCAGTATTTATTTAGGAAATAGTTAAATAACGTTATGCGAATGCAATATGTTCTGCGGAGGAACTCACGCGAATAGCATCCAGTGCAATCATCTTTTCTTCATTAGTTGGGATCACTGCGGCGATAACGTTAGAACTCGGCGCCGTAATCACTTCAGCCTCCCCAGTACGACGCAGGTGATTTTTGGCTTCGTCGAGTTCAAGGCCGAATACCGCAAGATGCTGTAGCGTTAATTGACGAATCAGTTCAGAGTTCTCACCAATGCCGCCGGTGAACACAATGGCATCAAGCTTATTCAACGAGGCAGCGTGGCCACCGATATGACGAGCTAAGCGATGCACAAAGACGTTAATTGCCAGCTGTGCGCCTTCATGCCCTTCTTCATACGCTTTTTGCAACACGCGCAGATCGCTTGAAAGCCCAGAAATACCTAACAGGCCAGACTCTTTGTTCACCATGAACATCAGATCTTCTAACGTCTTGCCGGTTTTATCCGCCAGATATGCCAGTGCGCCAAAATCAACGTCACCGCTGCGCGTTCCCATGACCAAGCCTTCCAGCGGAGTCATGCCCATCGACGTATCAACGCTTTGGCCATTTTGTACTGCACAGACCGATGCGCCGTTACCTAAGTGAGCGACAATAATCCCGGAGTTCTTTTCATCTAAACCTAATTGCTCAATCGCCTGCTGTGCGACATAGCGATGAGAGGTTCCATGGAAGCCATATCTTCTCACGCCATATTGTTTGAAATATTGCTGTGGAAGCGCATAGGTATAGGCTTCAGGTTTTAAAGTCTGGTGAAACGCGGTATCAAAAACGGCCACATGCGGTAATTCAGGGAATATATGGCGCGCAGCCATAATGCCCTCAAGGTTGGCATAATTATGTAAAGGTGCCAGAGAGGAAACATTAGTAATTTCTTGCAATACTTCATCATTAATTAATGTCGCATCGCTAAATGCTTCTCCACCGTGGGCAATTCGGTGACCCACACATGAAATAGCGTCGCTGAGTTTTCTTTTTTCTAATTCTCTAACAATAGAATTCAATGCGTCTTCATAACTACCGGTTTTTAAATTAATACTGATAGTTTTATCAATGGTCATTGAGGTATTTTCAATACCGACGTTATCAACAATGCCGGACATCATCACATCGCAGTTATTTCCTTGCATAACAGAGAATTTAATTGATGAAGATCCACAATTAATCACTAGCACTACAGATTTTGAAGACATAGATATACCTCACAGCTAACTCCCCAGAGAGGAGTTAGCTGTTATTCTTTAAAATTTAGATTAAATAAGTTTGTAGAAAATATTCAGAATAGTCAGCAGGCCAACGATGGTAACAAAGTAGTTTTCTGGCTTGCCTTTATATTTCGCCAGCGCTGGCACTTTGCGAACCGCATACATCGGTAGCAGACACAGCAGGGAGGCAATGATAGGCGCACCCATGGCTTCAATCAGGTCAAGGATGTTCGGGTTAACATAAGCCACTACCCAAGTAGAGCCCATGATGAAGAACATGCTGATCAGGTTCAGTTTGCCGGTTGAATACTTCTTCTTGTCGCCTTTACAAGCGAACTTAACAATCAGGCCATTCATCCCTTCCAACGTTCCCAGATAGTGACCGAAGAACGATTTGAAGATAGCGACCAGAGCAATCAGTGACGCGCCATATTCCAGTACGGTTGAGAAGGTAGATTTACCACCGGCCATGCTTGAGAAGTGGTTTGCCAGATAAGAAAGAACCGGAATGTTTTGCGCTTTAGCGTCGGCCATCATCGCTGGAGACAGCGTAAACAGGCAGCTGAAGGCAAAGAACATGACCACAGCAACCATCAGCATACTGGCGCGAGAGATGATTTTAGAGCAGCGGTCTTCGGTGAACTGCTTGCCAAATTCAGGCTCGTATTCTTCACGTTTTGATTCAACGAAAGAGGAAACGATAGGCGAGAAGTTAAAGGAGAACACCATGATGGCGATACCCAGCCAGACGTTAACCAGAATACCGTCGTGACCCAGCAGAGAGATGCTGCTAGTGCTAACTTGTTCAAATACAGACGCGTTCCAGTAAGGGATCAGCGACAGGGAAATCAGAACCAAGCTGGCGATGAATGGGAACACCAGGAAACTCATTACCTTCACCATCAAATTCTTTCCGAAGAAGATGATGAAAGCCATGGCCATTAACAGAACCAGAGCAACAAGGCCACGGTTCAACGGCATTAACTGCAGCTGGTTTTCCCAGAATGTCATGAAGGTGTTGGTGATGGTGACACCATAAATCCATAACAGAGGACAAATCGCGAAGAAGTACAGGAAGGTAATAATGACCCCGCCTGTTTTACCAAAGTGCTCTTCAACCGTGTCGGTAATGTTGCCAGTGATATTGCTACCAGACAGGCACAGGCGCGCTAATGCGCGGTGACATAAAAAGGCAATTGGGTAGGCCAGCACAAGCATGATCAGGATAGGGATCAAACCGCCAAAGCCTGCACGGATAGGGAAGAACAGAACCCCTGCGCCGATGGCGGTGCCAAATAATCCAAGAGTCCATGTGGTGTCCGATTTCCGCCACATAGTTCCCTGATTCGAATAGGTAACGCTGTCTGTCGTCATACTGTAATTCCTCACGGATTTGCCCTTTTTTGAGGCTACATCACTGTAACCTCAGCTAGGGTCTATACCCTGTCGGGTGTTTGCATAGTTATTAGTGAACGTGATTCAGTCCCGTTATCTCTGATATTCTGGATAAATCAATATTCCCACCGGAAATAAGGCTAACGGTCTTTTTATTTTCGATATAGCCCTTGAGCTTACCGCTTAATATGGCCGCAGATGCCAATGCTCCAGCGCCTTCAGTCACGATCTTGTTTCGTTGGATAAGATCAATCATGCCGCGCTTAATTTCTTCTTCAGTGACTACCACAATGTCGGTTACCAGCTCTTTGACAATCTCATATGTCAGTTTACCTGGCGTCGACACGTCGCAACCGTCCGCAATTGTACCTGTTGTGCGGTGAGATAAAAATTGTCCTTCATGGAAAGATTTAGCCATTCCGTGAACGTTGACCGCTTGAACACCTATGATATTGATTGTTGGGTTAATTGATTTTAGCGCGATAGCGATACCGGAAATTAATCCCCCACCACCGATAGGGACAATAACGTTATCCACGTCATACAGATCTTCAAGGATTTCTAAACCGATAGTCCCCTGACCTGCAATCACTTTTTCATCGTCGTAAGGAGGAATAAAGATTCTATTTTCCAACTCAATTAATTCATGGGCTTTTGAGATGGTGTCATTAAAGCTATTTCCGTGCAGAATAACTTCAGCAGAATAATCGGCTGTTGCGGCAACTTTAGAGCTTGGTGCAGTACAAGGCATAACAACTTTGCTGTCAATTCCCAGCATGGCACAAGACAGGGAAACGCCCTGCGCGTGGTTACCCGCAGAACAGGCAATCACACCCTGCTCGCGTTCTTCTCTGGATAATGAAGCTAACTTATTAAAAGCACCGCGAATTTTAAAAGAACCGGTGCGTTGCATATTCTCAAATTTTAGATGGATGGTGCCGTTACAACGTTCACTGAGGTAGTTAGACTTAGGCATGCCTGTTTTATAGACGTGACCTTTTATCCTTTGTTGAGCCTCAATTATGTCGTTAAGCGTCACAGGTAGATTATTATATATCTTCATTTTCTCATCCCACAGATTATTTGACGCCTGCAGTATGATGAAATATTTCAGACTTGAATGTGATTGGCGTCGCGATAATTTAATTCATTATTTATTTTCTGATTTTCAAATTATGAACAGTATTTCCATTTTAATTATTATATGAAGATTTAAAGAAAAAAATATTTTTGTATTCTTACAAATATAATTTAAGTGATATTAATGGATTGTTACTAATGTTGCAGATGCGTAGTTCGACACCCGATTATCAAGATGATAATAGGTAGATTAATTGTTAAGTTTCTAAATAAAGATTTAATTTTCACCCTTTAATAAATCACTTAGCATATTAATTAGCGATAGATGCCATTCTATCAACAGCTAAGGTTTATTTAATCTGTGATCAAGATCGTTCTCTTTTATTTATATCTGTGTCTATAAATATAAAAGAACTGCCTTTGTTTTTCGGTACCCAAAAATGCAAATAGTTAATATCACGCTAGATATAATAAGCTCGATCACGGATATCCACTTTCCGTTTGAAATCTGCTCATATAACGAGCAAATTTACTTGAAAACAAAATGCAATCAGCGCTATGTCATCGCGCATGCCTATGATTTACCGGCCAATCTGACATGCCCAGTCTTTGATAATCACTGGGATCTCAAACATGACTATAAATTTGAGGTCAGAACGACCAATGATTTACGAGATGCCTTGCTGATCGGCAACGTGATGGGATGGTGGTCAGGCAATGAAATCCAGCTACTGCGGCAACTCATTAGCGCAATGGACCATTCACTGGTTATTGTAGATTAGATTTCTTTATTTTTTATAATGTTAAGTATTATTTTGCTATTTATTCATCAGTGAAACGCCAAAGGAAATCAACGGCTTCCTCTGCATAATCAATCCCAATCCGCTTACTCGCGATAATTTTCTCCACCTGCTTTTTATGCGCATCAATCTGTTCACAAATATAAAGCCGATCGCCCAATAGGGGCTCGTAATCAAACGTCCTATCAACGGCAAGGGCGCGGCAAAGTTTGCCTGGGCCGTTAGATAAATTTTTTACCTGTGGTTTTGTTAGCTCAGCTAAAGGCTTGGCATAGCGGTTACGCGCAGCCAACTCAATACCTTGGACAATTTCGATACCCCGAACTAAAACCGCCGTTGCATCGTCAGCCTGCCCCGTGACTACGTTAAGGCAGTTATGCATGCCGTAGATAAAGTAAACGTGAGCTATGCCGCCAGCCTGAAAGAGCGGCTCATTTCTGACAGTTCGCTTGCCCCCATAGGCGTGGCTCGCTTTATCTATCGCGCTGTCATAGGCTTCCACTTCATTTATCCGCCCAATAATCTGCCCTTCTTCCTGCTCACGGACCAAATAACAGCCGATCAGCTGTTGGGCTACCGCAAGAGGAGCTTGAGAGTAAAAATCCAGCCCTAGCTTCTTCATATACCCCTCTATTTATTAGAAAAATAATCCAAGCATTAGCTTAACAACAGCGCGTCTTTACGCGGTGATAAACCAAACATGCGCGAATATTCACGGCTGAACTGATTGGGGCTGTTATAACCCACTTGAAAAGCAATGGCCTCAGCGGTGCCTTTGCGTGACAAAAGCAGTTGGCGAGCCTCCAGCAAACGCAGTTGCTTTTGATACTCTAAGGGGCTCATCCCAATTAACTCTTTAAATTTACGGTGAAAAGCAGAGCGGCTAAGGTTTGCCGCTTTCGCCAGAGACTCAAGACTCAACGGCTCTTTGTACTTCTCTCTGAGCAAATCTAGCGCCCCTGCGACTCCCATTGAGTGAGTATCACGCGTAACAATGCGTGCAACATCAGCACCGTTAGGTCCCGTGAGTAGCCAATAGCATAGCTCCTGCATAAATCCAGCATAAAGAACGGGGATCGCTTCAGGACTATCAAGCAACCTTAGGCCACGTAACAAACAGCGAGAAAGTTGGGCATCGATATCTATCACAAATGCCGCATGCGGAGCAGTCTTTTGCTGTGGAAATCGATGCGAGAGCTGCATAAAAACATCGCGTACCACGGCTATATCGAATTCAATAATGACGCCTAAATAAGGCCGCAACGCATCTGCTTTCAGTATTCGGCTAACACCTGGCATTGCCGTTGTCACAATCAATGCCTGACCGGCCGCGTAATCAAAAGGAATCTCGCCAAAAACCGTGCGCTTAACGCCTTGCAGTACCAAACACAGCGCAGGCCGATGCAAAATGTGGCGAGGATATCGCCCATTACTCGCTCGAACCAACGTCACGCCGGGCAATAACGTTAAAAACGGGGTTTGTTCATGGCTTGAAAATGTATGCTTTGCTAGCAGAGATAGCAGCTCTTCGTTCATATTCGGGTTCATTACGAAAAAGACGATCTGGCAATAATACGCGCATAACAAGCACGCCACTATCTCCTTCTGCGCCTATCATTAACTTATCAAACCAACGAGGCGTTTTTATCATGAATCAGAATATCAAAGTTGCAGTTATCACCGGTGGAAGCCGAGGCCTTGGCCGCAGTACCGTAATCAATCTCGCCCAACGCGGCATTCATTCAATCTTTACGTATAAATCAGGCCAGCAAGAAGCGGCTGAAGTGGTGAAAGAAGCAGAGAAAGCGGGGGCAAAAGCCATCGCCCTGTATCTTGATACGGCTAACATCGCCGGATTTGATGATTTTGCTGCACAAGTGCAAGAAGCTCTGCGAGAACTCAATACTGATAAGTTTAATTATCTCGTTAATAACGCAGGTATTTCCAACCACACGCCATTTATGCAAGTGACTGAAGAAGAATTAGATTTACAATTTCAGGTGAACTTCAAAGGCGTATTTTTCCTCACCCAGAAACTGTTGCCACTGATGAAAGACGGTGGCCAAATCGTCAATATTTCTTCTGGTGTGACTCGCTTTGTGAACCCAAATAGCGTGGCCTACGCCACCGTTAAAGGCGCCGTTGAGGTTTTCACTCGTTATCTAGCTCACGATCTCGGTAAGCGCAATATTTCGGTGAATAGTGTCGCGCCAGGCGCCATTCAAACCGATTTTAGCGGCGGCGTCGTTCGCGATAATCCAGAAATAAACCAAGTCGTTTCAAACATGACTGCGCTTGGCAGACCAGGCTTGCCAGACGATATTGGTAAAATGCTAGCTTCATTCCTCTCTGACGATAATCATTGGATCAATGCACAACGCATTGAAGTTTCAGGTGGAATGCGGCTGTAAAAATCGGGCCCCTAGGGCTAAGCGAATAGAAATATCGAGCTTGGCCCTATTTAATAATTTCTAATATAAGCAATTTTCTTTTTTAAACGGCCTAATACCGAAATATAAAAACACGGCTGACAAATCATTTTCCTACCCACTCTCTATTTTTCCTCATCTTTGCCGATAACCTTTATAACGCATTCACTTCGTGTTGTGGCCAGCATTGTTTATTCCCAACACCTGCCGATTAACAATTGAGGTTTAGATGGATAGTTTTCAGAAAGATATCGATGAAAGGGCTAACCTAGCCTTATCCAACAAGTTCGAGCTGTTACTGTTTCGGTTAGGAGCAAGCCAACACGACAGCAAATCAGAGCTTTACGGGATCAACGTTTTCAAGCTGCGCGAAATTGTGCCCATGCAAAAAATCAATCGCGCGGCGGGTATGGTTTCGCCACTATTGGGGGTGGTGAATATCCGCGATCAGATTATGCCGGTTATCGACCTTCCGGCTGCGCTTGGCTGTACGCCTCAAACGGGTCTCAATCTACTTCTGATCACCGAGTATGCGCGTAGCACGCAGGCTTTTGCTGTTGAGGCCGTCGATAATATTATTCGCCTAGATTGGAGCCAAGTTCATACCGCTGAAGCCGGTGTCAGCAGCCGTAATATCACCAGCATTGCCAGTATGGAAGATGAAAATGGCAATAAAGATCTGGCGCTGGTGCTCGATGTTGAGCAAATTCTTTACGACATTATCCCCTCTGGCCGTAACGTCGATGTGGCAGCGATTAAAGAGAAAAGTTTTGCCTTGAAACCCGGTGCCATTGCGATTGTGGCTGAAGATTCGAAGGTCGCCCGTTCGATGCTGGAGCAAGGTCTAAAAGGCATGGGAATTCCTACGCAGATGCATACCACCGGCCTAGAAGCTTGGGAGAATATTCAGTCTATTGCCGCCGAAGCCAAAGCCGCAGGCCAATCAATAACCGATCGAATTGGATTGGTATTAACCGATATCGAAATGCCTGAAATGGATGGTTTCACCCTAACGCGGAATATTAAGAACGAAGCCACGCTGAAACAGATCCCCGTGGTTATCCACTCATCGCTATCAGGCAGCGCAAACGAAGACCATGTACGTAAAGTTGGGGCTAATGGCTACGTTGCAAAATTCGACGTTGCCGAGCTTTCAGAAGTGATCCACAAAGCATTGGCTGATGTTGCGGGGAGTTAATCAGCTTGCAGCCAAACTCAATATGGGCAGCGCGGTTCGTGCCGCCCATAAATAAATCTTAACTAGATCTTCAAGGCTTTCTGGATAGCATCGGCTAGAGATTCGATGTGTTTCTCTGCCGCTTGGAGTTGGTGGCTAACGCTGTTTCCATCATTGCTATCCGCCAAAGTGACTTTAATCAGCTCAAGCGCTGCGTTAACTGCGATAGTGCGCTGTTTCTGCTCACTTGAAACATGATCTGGGAAATAATTCTCTAACATAAACCGTCCTTATTTATTATCCAATAAATCATTAAATTCCTTTCACTTATTTTCTGCCGTTAGCTCTCTCGACAAAAAATAGTTCAAGAAGGTACGAATAACCGCAATAATCGCTAACTTGAGTAATTCATCAAGGCTCGGATTTATTGTCGTCGCCAAAATATCTGCTGCTAATTGAAACTCTAACGCCAAGGCTAACCAGCTACCAAAACGCGTTCTCATAATGTGGAAAATTGACTGGTTATTAAAATTAGGAATAACCGTCCACAGCGTTCTCACAAGCCCAATAAATACACATAAAACAGAGATAAGCTCTAAAAATGTCTGCAAGGTTTCAGACAAATAAATGATAATCTCTTTTATATGCTCCATTATTTTTAACCTTAATCCACAACGGCTGCTAAAAATTCAAAGGGTTTGGCTGGCTCAAAAGCGTGGGAAACTTCACCATTAAAATCAGCCATTTGGTTTACACCCAACGATAGTTTTCGCACCGGAGACTCAGCAGAAAGATCGGCCTGTTTTAAATCAACCCAAAACGTACTCATCCCAACGGCTGATTCAAAATAGTAGAGCTTATTTTTTTGATCGGAAATGGTACGCCAGCGGGTTGAGGAAATATTAGGCTCTGCCTGTGAGGTGATACCAAAGGGCACCGACACTGAACGCATAACGCTCACTACGCTCGCAAGGGCAAGACGTGCTTCGTGATACTTAGGAATTGCATTAATGTAATATTTGGCACGAACGAAGCGATCTGCCGCACGATTGGTGCCAGGCAGCATAATATTACCGCCAATCCCTTCCCAATATTTATCAATGGCCAGTTGCTGATCGTAGGTTGGTGAGTTGGTTAAGACTTGATATTCGGGGCTATGGTGGATAACCAGTTTTCCATCGATATATTCAAAAATAGCACTATCACCGCTGGCATCAGACAACGCTAAATGAATGGTCGCCAAGCGCGGTTGGCCGGGAACATCACCCGTAACCACCACAAATGGCTCAGACTGTAATTCTTTCACCGCTTCATCCACCGTGGCGAAATTATCCAACGCATACTGAGCCCATGCGGCCAGCGAAAGGCTCGGCTTATCTTTAGAAGGTTTAGGATACTGCGACTCTGCCAGCCACAGCATATTGGCGACCAATCCTTTTTCATTCATTCCATCGGTCGTAGCAATGTTGTAGGCCGCCGTCGTCACGCTGCCATACTTTGACACCCATTCCACAGAATGAGCGCCAGCATTGCCGTTACGCGCCATTCCACGCGGAAAGATCCACAGATCGGAATGCAAATCTTCTTTCCAATCCATTGTGCGGCCAGTCATCACTAGCTTATCTTCACCCTGATATACCGCACGAGTGCATGCTAAAGCGAGCTGGGGGGAAAATAACATCCCAACCGAACAAATGAGCAATGACGCTGCTGAAAGCAAAATATTTAAATGCATTGGCTATCACCTGGTTATTTTTTACCAGTGTAAGTAGTGATGGATAATTAAGCAAAAGATGCCCTGCATAAAACGTATTTTGTTTGGATAGTATTTATATTTCAGGAATGGAGATGAGAGAGCGGGAAAATAGCTTCCCGCCTACGGATGTAATAGAGAGTAAATGACTAGAATAAATCTTGAAACGATCCCAACCTGAATCCCCGCTCCGCAATCGCTTTTTTTAGCGAATCGGATGTCAACACATCCAGTTCGGCCAGGCGCGGGTAGCAATATTTGCTGGTCAGCAGTGTGTTATCAATAAACGCCGGATGGCACATAATCTCCAAAGAGCTATCACCACGTTCTATGGCACTATCTAGCGTGCTCAGAAACAGTGCTTCGGTAATAGACTCACCATAAAAGCGGCTGTCGAAGCCCTGTGTACTTTGTGCGCCGTGCAATTCCAGTTCGCCTTTGCGAACTTCATCACGGTCGATGCGCAAACCCACGCCCTTTTCTTTCGCAAAAGCCGCCACTATAGGGAAAATCTGCGGGAACATGTGCACGTGGTGATGGCTATCGATATGAGTCGGCAGCCTACCAAAAACGTCAACAAAGTGTTCGAATTGGCACTTTAGCTCTTGTTCAATTTCATCTAACGGCAGAGTTCCCTGTTCTGCCATTTCCCAGATCCATTTGCCCAATTCTCCATTGCGCGCCAAATTTGGCATCGGCGACAGCGGGCGTCCTAGCGTCAAAGCAAAGTGCATTCCAACCGCTAGCCCAGGGTTTTCAGCGCTCAGAGCAGCTGCATGCTCGACGCTTGCTGAGTTAACCAGTGCCGTGGTAGACGTCACTACGCCGTTTTTGAACGCCTCGATAATGCCGTAGTTTTGGGCTTTACAAAGCCCAAAATCATCAGCGTTCACTATCAATAATTTTTCCATAATCCCCTCAGCGAAACGCCTTCCCTTTACAGGGAAGGCGGTGGGTTATTTTAGTGCCGCGATAGTTTTGGCAAAGTTAGGCAGTAACGCTTCATGTGCCAACAACATTTCACGTGCTAGAACCTCTGCATCTTTATCAGAATGAATCAGCGGGCTCAGGTTCATCGCCAACAGCACATCATTCAGCTCACCGCTTATTGCGGCAGCACTAGCGGCAATTTCAAAGCCTTTGATGGTGTGAATCAACCCTAACACTTTGTCATCAAAGTGCGTCAAACGTGGATGCGGCGTGGCGCCATCGCGTCCAATAGTACAGGTCATTTCAACGGTCCAATCTGCCGGAATGTTATCAATATGACCATTGTGCGGGAAGTTAACGTATTGCTCAGTCTGCTTGTCGTTATAAATCGCGCTGATCACTTCGCAGGCCGCATCGGAATAATAAGCCCCACCGCGCAGCTCCAGCTCTTTTGGTTTTACGTTCAATTCAGGATTTTTATACAGATCAAAAAGCTGCTTCTCGACTTTTTGCACCACGCTTGCACGCGCGCCGCCTTTGTAGAATTCGCCCATTTCGATCGCCAGCATTTCTTTCTGCTTGAAGTAGTACAGCAGATAAGAACACGGCAGCAGCTTAAGAGAACGGATAAGGCCTTCGCTAAACGGCAAATCGAAGATATTTTTTACCGAACCGGCGGTTAACGTGCCGGAGGCTACGCCATCAAGCAGCTCTGCAAAGCGAGATTCTCCGTTAACGATGACGTCTTTGATAAAGACCATATGGTTCAGGCCAAAGAGGTCGATCGACAAATCATCCTGTGGTGTCAGTTTCAGCACATCCTGAATAAACATTTTCATGCCAACGGGGATGTTACAGACACCAATGAATTTCTTGAATTTGGTATGGCGGAATACGGCTTCTGTGACCATACCCGCTGGGTTAGTAAAGTTAATTACCCACGCGTTCGGGCAGATTTCTTCCACATCTTTAATGATGTCAAAAATAACCGGGATCGTGCGCAGCCCTTTGAATAGACCGCCTGCACCGTTGGTTTCTTGGCCAAGATAGCCGTGGCTCAGTGGAATTCGCTCATCCAACTCACGCGCTTTAAGCTGGCCAACACGCAATTGTGTGGTAACAAAATCGGCATCTACCAATGCTTCACGGCGATCCAGCGTTTTATGCATAACAATCGGCACGCCTGCGCGCTCGACCATACGCTGGCAGAGGTCAAAAATAATATCCTGTTTCTCTTTACCGGCCTCAACATCAACCAGCCATAATTCGGTAATCGGCAATTCATTGTAACGTTTAATAAAACCTTCAAGTAATTCTGGGGTATAACTACTTCCGCCACCGATAGTAACGACTTTCAGCTTTTTACTCATAGGAACTCCCGTACAATATCATTGCACTTCATATTAAATTAAGTGAGATATACCCATCACACATCAAATCACAGGCGCGCGTTTAAAAAACCAAAGTTTTTTCTGTCATTATCGTTATTAGGGTATATGTGAATGATTGAAGACTGTCTTATAAACAACAGTCCACATTCATTCACACATAGGTTAGTTAATACTGCACAACTTCTTTCTATAATTCTTCGGTGTAAACGATGTCAGTTTTTTAAAGTTTTTAATAAACATGCTCGGGCTGCTGTAGCCGGAATCAAATGCAATATCCGCAACCGAGTAATTGGTTATTTCCAGCTGTTTTTTAGCAAAATCAATGCGTATCTCATTAATGATCTGCATTGGCGTTTTTCCGTAGTGGCGCTGAGTCGCTCGAGTCAGATACTCTTGCGATTTTCCAGATAGCTCCACCATATTTGCCAAGGCCTTATCGCCAAACATCACCTTGTCATGCATTTTTTCTACCGCGTTCTTAAGCCAATCAGGCACATCAGCGATAACTTCGGTTTCTCTGTGATGACGTAAACGATTTACGATATAAAACGTCACCACTTCAAGAAACTCATTAAATTCGCCGTTCCTAAAATTAAGAGAAGAAATAACGGACTCTATATACGTTAGGAACTCGGTTTTTATCTGATAAACCTGTGATGCCACAAATCGATTAGGCAACAAAAATAAATAATGTTGCTCGAAAAACGCTTTACTAATTCCGACGTTTAATATTCTCGTCGCACCGAATTCATAAAAACTTTGGTGGTTCGACCCTAATGGGATAAAGACAAAGTCACCACGTTCTAACAATACCTTTTTCCCATTGATATTTTGGTAATATCGCCCGGTCAGCACCACCGTAAATTCGTAGTAATCATGCTCATGCAGCCCTGAAATGCTCTCTACTTTGTTGTAGATAAACATGTGAAAATTCTGACCGTCGAAAAGCTGATTTTCACGTGCAGTCTTAATTTCCATGCTCAGTACCGATGGCTGCATAATAATTCTCTACGTTATTTTATTTTCTCATGAACCTCAATCAGTTCTGCAATCAGTTCACGAGCCAGCATTGATGTCATCAGGTGATCTTGCGCATGAACCAGAATCAAACTGACTTTGGTTTTTCCTTCACCCTGATCGCCTTCAATCAGCTTGGTTTGCACCAGATGCGCTTCATTGAGCGATAAGCGAGACTGATTCATCAACGCTTTGGCCTGTTCGAAGTCACCTTCTTTGGCCTTTTTCAGTGCGCCATAGGCCAAGCTGCGAGCCTGTCCAGAATTGATAATGAGGCCCATCACCACTTCTTCCAGATCCTGCAATTCCTCTTCGGTACCAACAATGTTCTCTAAATCAAACATTTTATCACTCCATAACGGGGCCGTTAGCGGCGGGGGAAATGTTCTCCCCGCCAACGGTAAGATTAGAATTTCAATGCGTTCGCAATATCTTCTTCGCTTTCTTCTTCTTCAATTATCGCCTGCGCTTTGTTAGACAAGATAACGAAAGGCATATAAACCAGCGTTGAGACACACAAGTTGAACAAAGCGACTAACAGCGCAGCAATGCTGCCGTTACTGTTAAAGAATGCGCCCAGTCCGGTAGGCATGGTCCACGGTGCAAGGTTCGTCACCGGAGGAATGATGCCCATGCTGTACGCCGCCAGCGTGATGGCTGCCAGAATCGGCTGAATCAGTACGAACGGGATAAACATCACTGGGTTCATGATAATTGGCAAACCAAACAAGATTGGCTCGTTAATCTGGAAGATGCCTGACGGCAGCGCCAGCTTAGCCACTTGACGGTGATCTGCACGGCGTGAACCGATGAAGATAGCAATAATCAGACCCAACGTGGCCCCAGACCCCCCTAACAGAATGTAGGAGTCGAGCATTGGTTTAGCCCAGAAGTGGAAGGTTTTACCCGCTGCAATCGCCGCTTCGACAGAACCGTATTGTTTGTACAGGTCGATGTTTTCCAGTGCCCAAGGCGTCATGATGCCGTTGTCTAACGCCGTCAGCGCCAAAGAACCGTGCACACCAAAGAACCACAACAGGGAGTTAAAAATAACGTAAGCCCAGCCCACTACGCTGCCCATCGACGCCAGCGGCTTGGAGATGGAATCCATAATAATCTGGTGGAAGTTGTTGCCATATAATCCCAGCAGCCAAGAAATAATCCCGAAGATAGACAGGATAATAAAGCCTGGAATTAATGCAGAAAATGAGCGAGAAACAGAAGAAGGCACGCTATCTGGCAAGGTAATAACCCAATTTCTGCGAATAATAAACGCAAACATTTCGGCAACCACCAACCCGATAATCATACCGGAAATAATATTCGAGCCACCCAGCCAGTTCGCACCTACCGCATAGGCTTCACCCACGCTGTAAGGTGTTACGGTCATAAACGCCGCAACGGATAATAAACCGGCTGAAAGCGAATCAACTTTACGCTCTTCGGCTAATGCCATCCCAATAAAGAAGGGCGCCATCAGCGACATTATCCCCAGCGTACCGTTATAAACGTTGCCGCCAATAACTTTTAATCCGTTGAGTGTTTCAATGGTTGAAGCATCTAAACGAATACCGAGGGAATAAAAAAATGAGCCGTCGCCAAAGCTTAGAAATACGTTATTAATTAAAACAAACATGGCCCCCGCAAGGGTCAGCGGCATTAACTTAATAAAGCCATTTTTAATAGCGTTAATGTGAGGCTGTTTACCAATTTTGACGGCAAAAGGAAGAAGTATCTTTTCAAGTGAATCAATGGTTTTACTCATTGGTATTTTCCTTTAATGCCGCCATTCGGCGGCCAGAATATGAAATTCGCTCTTTGACTGGATTTCTCTTTGACTTAAAAATTCTTAATAAGAATTAAAATAAAAAATGACAAAAATAAAAATTACTGACTTGCTGCTGCTTTCTTGATCGCTGCAACCGCAGCTTTCAATACACCTAACCCATCAATTTTGCCGTACATAACAGAATCAATCACTTCAACGGGCTTTCCTGGTAATAACTTTTGGATCTCTGGCTGCATGTACGCAATTTGTGGACCAAGCAGAACCAGATCCGCCACGCCGCCCTTCTCGCCAGCCAGTGTTTCAGGGAATGCTTCGATAATGACCGGTACTTCATATTTCTCTGCTTGAACCTTCATTTTAGAAACCAGCAGAGAGGTGGACATTCCGGCGGAACAAAATAAATAGATGACTTTCTTTTCCATTATGAAACCCTCATATCCTCTATAGATTGCAGACCTGACACCATCTGCGTTCTAACCGGTGAGAACTCATCTACTGCCAATCAACAAAAATGACGAGTTGTCCCTGTTTGAATCGAGTATACGACATCGCTTTAGAGTGGGGTAATTCAGAACTAACAAAAATCGTCTCTCCTTGACCACTTGCTATGACCCTTTTCACATTCTGGGTAAATAATTCGCGGAAATAAATAAGATTAGGGTTATGCGCTGTAGGCATAACCCTACGAAAGAAAGTGCTTGGAGCCCGTGTCGGCTCAAAGCGAAGAGGGGGAATTCTGTTTAAATCTGGGCTTAATGAGACCTGCAACCTCGGTTTTTAAAGTAAAAAGCGCACCGGAAAGCGGACGTTCGCGAATCTCTTCATCAGCCATATTTTCACGCGTCGTGGTCACAAACAACGTCTTCATATCAGAACCACCGAAGCAGACCATTGTCGGACAGCGAACCGGCAGCCTATGCTCTTCAAGCAGCTCGCCGTTAGGAGAAAAACGGGCGATGCGATAGCCATCAAACAGCGCACTCCAGTAGCAGCCTTCGCTATCCATCGCCGCTCCGTCTGGTCGCCCATTGCCGCGAGGAAAAGTTTTCCACACCTCACGCAGCCCCGGATTGCCCAGCTCATCCAATGGAGTACGGTAAATAACGTGGTTAGGCGTGTCGCTGGTATACATCCAACGGTTATCAGCGGAAAACGCCAAGCCGTTGGCGCCAAGAATGTCACATTGCAGAACCGTTGCTTTCAGCTCGGCATCAACACGACAGAGCAAAGCACCGTTGTAATCACGCGGAGCCCAATAGGTTCCAGCGTAAAAACGGCCTTGCTGATCGGTACCGCCGTCGTTAAACCGCGCCAGTGCTGGGTTATTCGGGTTATCACATACTTTGTGCGTCACTGCGCCATGGCTATCGGTAAGATAAATTCCCGAACGCATCGCAACAATAAACCCGCCTTGCTCACGCAGCGCAAAGCAGCCTATTTCCTCAGGAAAATTAAGTTTCTGATGCTGACCTGTTGTTGGCTGATAGCTATGGATCTCTTTCTGCAGAATATCAGTCCAATAAAGCGTTTGGGTTTGCGCGTCCCACGTCGGGCATTCGGGTAAAACACCCTGATAATCAAATAACGGTTCCAGCTTGTGCATCATCAGCGATCCTTATTGGGGGATTATCAACGCTGAGAGTATGCCGCATAGCAGTACAAATTGCCGTTATATACTGAGGGACTATTAATGCTATTTTTGACGAGGATGGAGTTCAGGGGAGGCAAATTGGCGGAAGATCACAGGAGTCGAACCTGCCCGGGACCGCTGGCGGCCCCAACTGGATTTGAAGTCCAGCCGCCCCACCGGGGACGATGATCTTCCATTGGGAGATCTGAAGAGTCGGCGATTATACCCTGAAAAACCTCACGTGCTAAGTGGAAAATCCCAGTTTCGCGATACGCTCTTCATAAATAAAACAACGTTTTATTTTAATCAACACAAGTTTGGTACCCTTTGCTGCATAAATAGCCGTCACCTTATCTGCAGGAGATACCATGTCTAAGAAAGTCGCTGTACTACTGGCGAAAGGGTTTGAAGAAGCGGAAGCGATCATGACCATCGACGTTCTGCGTCGTCTGGACATCCACGTCACCACGTTGGCCTGTCAGGATATGTTGGAGCTCACCAGCTATCACAACATTCGCATGTTTGCCGATGTACTTCTCGAACGCAGCATGGATGAAACCTTTGACGCCGTCGTTATCCCCGGCGGGCCTGAAGGAACCGTCAATCTAGCTGCCAATCCACTGGTTGTTGAATTTATCCGCCGCCACGACGCCGCAGGAAAATGGATCTGCCCAATTTGCTCTGCCGCCGCACGCGTTTTAGGAGGAAATAATCTCCTCAATGGCCGCCGCTATACGTGCTCGGGCGATCTGCATCAGGATGTTAAAGACGGCATCTACGTGGATGAAAAGATCGTCGAAGATGGCAATCTGCTCAGTGGAAAAGGCCTTGGCGTTGCTTTCGATTTTGCTTTCCACCTCGGCTGGAAACTCACCGGTGACGCAAGCAATATCGATTTTCAAGTAGACCATATTTATTACGACTACTGGCGTACACAGGCCTAATTTATAGGCGCGATAAATGTTAAGTTCGCGCCATATTTATAATTTAAATCATTGAATATAAAAACAAGTTATCGCGGTCACATAAAACACAAAACATAATTTCAGAATGAAAAAACACAATGGTTAGCGGCTTATCCTTGCTCTAAGAATGGCGTATCGAATCCACGATACAAACGCCTTTAGAGGGATATATGAGCAGCCACATTCTGACAAAGCGAGAAAAAATCGGCTATGGCCTCGGCGATGCCGCAAGCCATATTATTTTTGACAACGTCATGTTCTACATGATGTTTTTTTATACGGATATTTTTGGCATTCCCGCTGGCTTCGTCGGCACTATGTTCCTGCTAGCGCGTGCGCTCGATGCGATTTCCGATCCTATCATGGGGTTAGTCGCTGACCGTACCCGCACCCGCTGGGGCAAATTTCGGCCTTATGTACTTTTTGCCGCTATTCCCTTTGGCATCGTCTGCATATTTGCCTATAGCACGCCCGAGCTCAGCCTAACCGGCAAAATGATTTATGCCGCCATCACTTACACCTTGCTGACGCTGATGTATACCGTCGTCAACATTCCGTACTGTGCGCTAGGCGGCGTGATTACCGCCGATCCGACGCAACGAATCTCTCTTCAGTCCTACCGTTTTGTGTTGGCCACCGCGGGCGGAATGTTAAGCACCGTGCTCATGATGCCGCTGGTCAGTCTTATTGGTAAAGGCGATCAGGCCTTCGGCTTTCAAGGCGGTATTGCGGTGCTCGCCTTAGTGGCCGTCATCATGCTGGCTATCTGTTTCGCCACCACCAAAGAGCGCATCAGCGATGAAGGCACAATGCAGGGCAGCATGCGTGAAGATCTGCGCGATATCATTCGCAACGATCAATGGCGCATCGTTGGCCTGCTCACTATTTTGAATATCTTGGCTGTCTCAGTGCGCGGCGGCGCCATGATGTACTACGTCACCTATATTCTCGGCAACCCGCTGGTGTTTACCTGGTTTCTCACCACCTATTGCGTAGGCAATTTGTTAGGCAGCGCAGCAGCCAAACCGCTGACCGACTGGAAATGCAAAGTCAGCGTATTCTGGTGGACCAACGCCCTTCTCGCCGTACTCAGCATAGCGATGTTCTTTGTGCCCATTGGCGCCAATATCACTATGTTTATCTTCATCTTTATCATCGGTGTTTTACATCAGCTCGTCACCCCAATCCAGTGGGTGATGATGTCCGACACCGTTGATTATGGCGAATGGAAAGGCGGCAAACGCCTCACGGGGATTAGCTTTGCGGGTACGCTGTTCGTCTTAAAACTCGGGCTCGCCCTCGGCGGCGCGCTGATTGGCTGGATGCTGGCGGGAGCGGGATATCAATCGGGAGCTGCCACGCAAAACAGCGCCACCATCATGTGCATTATCGCCCTGTTCACGCTGGTTCCCGCCGCTTGCTATTTCCTGAGTGCGCTTATCGCGGCTCGCCTATATACCCTGCGTACGCCGTTCATCAACCGCATTTTAAAAGAGCTGGCCGATGGCGTGCGCCGCAACGAACACGCATTCAATCAAGATATGAAGACAGCAGAGGATTTAAGTCATGAAAATCAGTGACGGCAATTGGCTCATCCATGAAGGACTCAACCTCATCCACCCGTTATACGTGTTTGACGTCGAGCAGCACGCCCGTGAAATGGTTATTTACGCCGCGCCGCGTGAAGCCAGCGCTCGATCAGCGCAGCTGGATACCCCGCTGTTTACACTACGCTTTTTCTCTCCACAGGAGGGTATCATTGGCGTACGCATTGCACATTTTGCTGGACGAATAGAGCGCGGGCCGCACTATCCTTTACACCACACCACCGAACACCCCCTGCGGATGGAAAATACCGATGATTACGCCGCACTACACAGTGGCGATTTAAGCGTTCGGGTAACCAAAGGGGAAAATTGGGCGCTGGATTTCCTGCGTCACGGCGAACGCATCACCGGCAGCGTGGCTAAATCGAACGGCTATATTCAAAATGCCAAAGATGGCAAAACCTATCTCTATGAACGTCTCGATCTCGGCGTGGGAGAAACCGTCTATGGCCTCGGCGAACGCTTTACGGCTTTCGTCAAAAATGGGCAAAACGTAGAAACGTGGAACCGCGACGGCGGCACCAGCACCGAACAGGCCTATAAAAATATTCCGTTCTATCTGACCAATCGCGGCTATGGCGTGTTAGTAAATCAC
The DNA here is from genome assembly GCF_002355555.1 of Hafnia sp. CBA7124. Taxonomy (NCBI): domain Bacteria; kingdom Pseudomonadati; phylum Pseudomonadota; class Gammaproteobacteria; order Enterobacterales; family Hafniaceae; genus Hafnia; species Hafnia sp. CBA7124. The sequence goes on from NZ_AP017469.1 coordinate 4,429,113, forward strand.
CCCGAATGTATTTCGTTTGAAGTAGGTTCGGAAAAAGTCTCCAAGGTGCAATTCAGCGTTGAGGGCGAATATCTGGAATATTTGGTCTTTGACGGCCCAACGCCCAAACAGGTTCTAGACCGTTATACTCGCCTCACTGGCCGCCCAGCGCTACCGCCAGCGTGGTCATTTGGCCTTTGGCTTACCACCTCATTTACCACCAACTACGACGAAAAAACCGTTAACCGCTTTATCGACGGCATGGCTGAGCGCAATTTGCCGCTGCACGTGTTCCATTTTGACTGCTTCTGGATGAAGGCATTTCAGTGGTGCGATTTCGAATGGGACCCTGAAACCTTCCCCGATCCGGAAGGTATGCTCCAACGCTTGAAAGCGCGCGGGCTAAAAATATGCGTGTGGATTAACCCTTACATCGGGCAAAAATCGCCGCTGTTTAAAGAGGGAATGGAGAAAGGATATCTGCTCAAACGCCCAAATGGCGACGTATGGCAATGGGATAAATGGCAACCGGGACAGGGCATCGTTGATTTCACTAATCCCGCTGCCCGCGACTGGTATACAGGCCATCTCAAACGCTTAATCCACATGGGCGTTGACTGCTTTAAAACCGATTTTGGTGAGCGAATTCCAACCGACGTGGTATGGCACGACGGCTCCTGCCCGCAAAAAATGCATAACCATTACGCCTTTATTTACAACCAGTTGGTGTATGAAGTTTTACAACAAGAGTTAGGTAAAGACGAAGCGGTGCTGTTTGCCCGCTCGGCCTCGGTCGGCGCGCAGCAGTTTCCGGTTCACTGGGGCGGCGATTGCTACGCTACCTATGAATCTATGGCAGAAAGCCTACGCGGTGGACTATCTCTTGGGTTGTCTGGTTTTGGCTTCTGGAGCCATGACATCGGCGGATTTGAAAATACGGCACCGGCACACGTCTACAAACGTTGGTGCGCCTTTGGCCTGCTCTCCAGCCATAGTCGCCTGCACGGCAGTAAATCCTACCGCGTACCGTGGGCGTATGACGATGAAGCCTGCGACGTGGTACGTTTCTTCACCGAGTGGAAATGCCGCCTAATGCCGTACCTCTACGCCACCTCTGCTCAGGCTGCCAAAACAGGTACGCCGGTGATGCGCGCGATGATGCTGGAATTCCCAGAGGATCCGGGCTGCGATTATCTGGATCGCCAATACATGTTGGGAGATTCGCTGCTAGTCGCGCCGGTATTTAGCGAAAACGGTGACGTCAGCGTCTATTTACCCGCGGGCCGCTGGACACATCTCTATACCAACCAAGAAGCCACCGGTGGCTGGCACCGAGAACGGCACGACTTCAACAGTTTGCCGCTGTACGTACGCCCTAACAGCCTGATCGCTATCGGTAATAACAGCCAAAAACCTGATTATGACTACGCAGATAGCACCTGCTTCCATCTGTTTGCCTTAGAGGAAAATACCCAAACGCAGGCCGTTATTCCTGCTGCCGACGGTGAAACTCAATTTACGCTTTGCGTGCAGCGTAAAGGCAATCAGTTGCATGTTTCGAGCACCGGAAACGCTCAACGCTGGAGCCTATGCTTACGCAATATTCATCGAGCGATAGCACAGGAAAGCAGCACGGTGCATACGGGAGAAATGGGCGTTATCATCACGCCTGCTGATGGGGTTAACAGCCTGACCATCACGCTCAAATAACATCACTTTGCTAAAAAAACTGCCGCCAGCGCCTTAACCGCTGGCGGTTTTTTTAACGGTGTTCGGCGGCGGGCGCAGCCCATTCTTGCGGATAGCGCGATGGAACAAAGCGCAGCGTCAACAGCATTAAACCCACCACCAATAACGCGTGGAATATCCAATCCATCAGGAAGTTACCGCTGAGGCTACGCAACAATCCAGAAAGATAGGGTGACAGGCCTGCCACAATAAAACCGATCCCCTGCATGAAGGCCACCAAGCGCCCTGCAATCGCGGGTTGAGGCGAGTGGTCGAGCGCCAACACCAAGCACAAAGGGAACGCGCCGCCGAGTCCAAAGCCGCACACAACAGCCCATAGCACGGACATCTGCAAAGGCATCCAGATAAAACCACAGAACCCAATCAGCTGTAGCATTAACGCCGCCAACAGCAGCACGCGTCGATCCTGACGACGCGCAAACATTGGCAATATTAATGCCCCTGCCGCCTGTCCAACCGTCATCAACGCCAGCAAACTCCCGCTAAACTGCGCGCTGGAGCCCAGCTGCATGTAGTAGGGCGGCAGCCATGCGATCAGGCTGGTATAACCGCCATTGATCAGTCCAAAATAGAGACCCAGCGTCCATGCGCGCGGGCTGATATGTAGGCGCAGCGGCTGGGCTGATACCGCGTGTTTTATTGGCTGCGCCAGCGTTTTGCTCTGCGGCCACCAGCCGATCAACGCAATCACAGCAGGTAATACCCACCATGCCAAAGATCGGTGCCAAACATCGCTGTGCTGCGCCAGCCACGGCGTTAGCGCGGCACCTAAACCACCGCCGCCCATCAGCGCCGCCGACCACAACCCCATCACCAACGGCATACGCCGCTGGAATGAACGTTTGATCACCGCAGGCATAACGGCCTGAATAATCCCGATACCAATCCCGCCCAGCAATGCACTGCTTAACAGCACAAGACTTTGCGGAGCAAGCTCACGTAGCAGCGCGCCAACGGCAATCGCCAGCAAGCTCAGCGCCACGCTATTACGTTCACTGATATGGCGATCGACCCAGCCTCCCGCCAGCGCTAATACGCCCATCGCCACCACCGGCAAGGCGGTTAACAATGAAACGGCGGTAAAGCTCATGCCGCTCGCTTCACGCAGCTGCGGCAATAATGGTCCGATAGAGGTAAGAAGCGGCCGCATATTCAGGCCGATTAACACCAAAACTAACAACATCAAACTTTGTTTTTGTGTCTGGCTCATGACTGCTTTTGCGCCCAACGTTCATACAGCTTGCGAGCGTTTAGCTGTGGTAAATGGTGAATCGGTAAAGATTGTTGTTCTAACGGCAGCTGTAATTGCTGATAAATCGCCGCAGTCGATAATTTATACTCTTCCCCATCCTGGTTACCGTTGGCGAAATACACCGCCTTTACACCGGTCAGATACATGGCGCTGAGGCACATCGGACAAGGCTGACCGCTCGCATACACCGTACAGTCACGCAGCGCGGCGCTTCCCAGATGAGCAGAAACCTCACGAATACCGTTCAACTCAGCATGCGCCGTTGGATCGCCATTGAGATGAATGGTATTTACGGCCTCGGCAACAATCTCACCGTTGCGCACAATCACCGCACCAAATGGACGCCCGCCCTGCTCAACGCTATCCGCCGCCAGCGCTAATGCACGCTGTAGATACTCATCATGAGAAGACATGTGTGACTCCTGTTAATAAAAAGTTAGCAGGGTAAGGTTATCTTGAATTAGGGGGGAGGAATAGTGCGGAATGAAACTTTGTCTCTGATTGGTTAGGTCATTACGGTGTAAGGTTTCGACCGCCAAAATTTATTAAATAGGTGTAAGGTTTCGACCGCCAGATTTATGGCTAAATGGATGTAAGGTTTCGACCGCCTATCCGGTACGGCATTTACATATAGCTTCCGTCGAAGGCGTCCGAGTCGGGTGCGCCAGCGCGCGCACCCAACACCCGCGCGCTTTTATCCCAGACGCCATCTCCGCTACGGTTTGGTATCGCCCATCCCGGGCGCCCCAAACTCCACCGGTACATCCCTGTACCGGCGGCTCTCACTACCAAGACTTAAACAATGAAAAGACAAGAAAAAAGAAAGAAGAGATAACAACATCTTTGTCTTTTTAATGTTAGATGGAATGCATTTTAGAGCCGCCAGCAGGGATGCTGGCGGCAGGTTGAGGGCGCACAGGGATGTGCGCTCCGAGACCGGTCGGCCAAGCAACGCGGTAAAAAGCGCGAGAGTGAAGAGGTTGCGCGCTGGCAACCTCTTCTCGGACGCCTACACCGGCGATTTCATGGAAACAAATTTGCTGACTGGCGGACGAAACCCTTCACAGCTCTATCATAGAGATAGAAAACCGCTGCCAATACGGACGCCTGCACAGTCTCAATGTGAAACTAGGTCTTTTAGGCGGACGTAATATGCATAAGACCTAAAATATTCGGCATAGGCAATTAGTACGAAACCCTTCACAGCTCTATCATAGAAAAAAAGCCGTTGGTGTACGCCAACTCACAATAACGCCGCCAACCGATTCAAATCCGACTGAATCGCCCCAGCCGTCACATCGCGTCCTGCGCCTGGGCCACGGATAACCAACGGATTATCACGATACCAGCGGCTTTCAATGGCAAACACGTTATCACATGGCAACAGCGCCGCCAGCGGATGTTCTGGACGAACGGCTTCCACGCCAACGCGCGCTTTACCGTTGGCATCAAATCGAGCGACATAACGCAGCACCAGACCCATTTCGTTGGCGGCTTCTAAACGTTGGATCATTTGTTCGTTCAGGTCTTCACCGTTTTCGAAGAAGTGATCGATAGATCCCCCTTCGCAACCCGCCGGCACCAGCGATTCCACACGCACCTGATTCGGTTCAATGTCATAACCTGCTTCACGCGCCAAGATCACCAACTTACGCATCACGTCTTGACCAGAGAGATCAACGCGCGGATCGGGCTCAGTCAGTCCCTGCTGCCATGCTTGATCGACCAATTCGGTAAACGGAACCGTTCCGTCAAATTGCAGGAACAGCCAAGATAACGTACCGGAGAAAATCCCGCTGATCGACAAGATGGAGTCGCCGCTGTCACGTAGATCGCGAACCGTATAGTTCACCGGCAAGCCAGCACCGACGGTAGCGTTATACAACCAGTGACGGCCGGTTTTCTCAAAGGCATCACGGATTTGACGATAATCATCGCTGCACGATGCACCAGCTAATTTGTTCGCACTAATGACGTGGAAACCATAGCTGGCAAAATCACGATACTGCTGTGCTAACGACTCGCTCGCCGTAACATCCAGCACCACTAAATCGTCATAAGGATGAGCACGCATCCACAGGAACAGGCTTTCTTCATCCATCTCCTGTGCTTCATCATCAAAGAATGCCAATGCGCGGCTCGCGTCTAAGCCTTCATAATTCAGCAAGCTGCGGCTGCTATCCACCACCCCAGCCAGCACAAATTCAAAACCGCTACGGGCAGAAATATTCTCCTGCTCACGCGCAAACAGTTCTAACCAGCGCGAACCGATGTTGCCCTTGCCCATCAATACCAGCCCAACGCGTTTTTCAGCGCGGAACAGCGTGGTGTGCAAGCCTTGAATCAGGGCTTCAGTTGGGCCACGGCGCAATACCGCCACCAAGCTGATGCTGTCTTCTGACTGGCAGAAGAACTCAATTGGCTGATCTTTTAACTGCTGATAGAAACGGTGGCTGTGCAGGGGATTTTTGCATACGCCTGCGCCGACTAATGCCACCAGCGCTAGTCCTTCACGCAGTTGGAGCAAACCCGGAACGCCTGACTCTTCCAACAGCTTCATCGCGCTTTCCACCACTTCGGCGGTATAGCACAGCTGGATCATATGGCGATCGCGATGGACGCCGGTCGCTAATGGACGCAGCTGAGAGCGCTTGAGCACGCGGTCAATTTCCTGACGCACATGTTCAAAATCATGGCTTTGCGGAACGTTAAGCTCAATCAGGCAAACTTCATCGTGGCTGGTAACAATTTTTGCACCGGTGCCAGATGCCAAAACACGCTCAATACGCGTTGATCCCTGCTCTGGCTGATAACTACAGCGCAGCTGTAAATCAATATCGCTGGCGGAAACTGGCTGCAACGTACGCGCATGCAGAACCGGCGCGGCTAAGCGTGCCAGTTCGCTGGCTTCATCTAAACGCAACAGTGGCAGCAGGCAGGCATCTTTAACCTTGCGAGGGTCAGCGCTGTACACACCGGCCACGTCGCTCCAAATCGTCACGCGAGAAACGCCCGCTAATGAGCCGATCTGCGTGGCGGAATAGTCAGAACCGTTACGCCCTAACAGCACGGTTTCACCCGCATCGTTACGGCAGATAAAACCCGTGGCGACGAGGCGTTTGTTAGGGTGCTGCGCCAGAAGTTGCTGTAATAGAGGATAAGATCGGCCTTCATCAACCTGTGGCTGGGCAGAACGTTCGGCGCGCAGGAAACTACGCGCATCCAGCCACTCTGACTCCATGCCTTTCACGTTGAGCAGCGCCGACATCAAACGCGCAGACCAAATTTCACCGTGGCCCACCACTTCCGCATAGGTCGCATCGCACATCGGCTCATCGAGCAAAGCGGCTAGCCGCTCTAAATCCTGAGTAAAGAGCGCAACCAAAGGCTCGGCAAGTTCAGCGGGCAACAAACCCGTAATGAGTTCGCTCTGATAGCGACGTAACGCCTGCTGAACCTGATGCGCAGAGATCCGGTCAGTCTGGCTTAGCCTCAACCAGCTAATCAGCTGGTTGGTGGTGCTACCCGCTGCGGAAACAACCATCATATCGCCAGGGAAGCTGTACTCCGCCATAATCCCTGCGACACGCAGATAACATTTCACATCGGCTAAACTACTGCCGCCAAACTTATGCAGCTGGCGTCCTACCGCCTGCCCCGCTACCGGTTGTGCGCTCATTCTTTACCTCTTAAAACCAGCCTAATATGCAGCGTTATCGCTTGAGAAACAGCATATTAGCGTTGGCTGTTAGCTTTCTGGAACGCCTGCTCCAGATCGGAAATTAAATCGTCACCGTCTTCGATACCTACAGAAATACGCAGCAGGCTTTCTGAAATACCTGCGGCCTTGCGCGCCTCTGGAGCCATACCCGCGTGAGTCATCGTGCCTGCGTGGGAAATTAAACTCTCCACGCCGCCTAAAGATTCTGCCAGTGTAAACAGTTGCAGCGATTTTAGGAATCGTCGCAGCAAGGCTTCATCGCCGTCCAGTTCAAAGCTCAGCATCGCGCCAAATCCAGACTGCTGGCGGCAGGCAATTTCATGCCCTTGGTTTTCTGGCAACGAAGGATGATAAAGCTTTTTCACCAGCGGTTGATGCTTGAGGAACTCCACAATTTTCAACGCGTTTTGCTGCTGTAGCTGAATGCGAGGGCTTAAAGTTCTCAGGCCACGCAGCAGGAGATAGCTGTCAAAAGCGCTGCCGGTCACGCCAATATTATTCGCCCACCATGCTAACTCGGTAACATGCTCAGGATCTTTGGCGATAACGGTTCCCGCTACCACGTCGGAATGGCCATTTAAATATTTGGTACAGGAATGCAGAACCAAATCTGCACCTAATTTTAATGGCTGTTGCAGCGCCGGGCTCAAGAAGGTGTTATCAACCACCGTTAACGCGCCCACGGCCTTAGCCGCTGTGCAAATAGCGGCAATATCCACCACGCGCAGCAGCGGATTACTTGGGGTTTCAATCAGCACCAGCTTAGGTTTTTGTTCCAACGCGGCCGCGAGAGCCTGCGCATCACCCTGATCGACAAACAGCACGTTATACGCCCCGCGCTTCGCCAAACTATCGAACAGGCGATAGCTGCCGCCGTAGCAGTCGTGCGGCGCCACCAGCAGATCGCCTGGTTTGAGGAAAACCGTACACACCAGATGAATTGCCGACATACCCGTGCTGGTCATCACCGCGCCTGCGCCGCCTTCTAGCTCAGCCAGCGCGCGCTGCACCACATCACGCGTAGGATTTCCACGACGAGAATAGTCATGTGCGCGTGGTTCATTGAAATCGGTGAAGTTGTAAGTACTGGAAAGATGGATGGGCGGAACGACGCAACCATACTGCTCGTCATCATTTAAACCACTGCGCACTGCAAGTGTTGCCTGCTTATATGTCACGTTGTTCTCTCCGCGCTGGATGATGTGTCGGGTGAAAGTGGAATAAAGATTAATCGCTTCACATATGGACGTCAATACTTCTAGACATCTAAACTTCTTTGCGTATAGATTGAGCCTTGAGGAAATAACCGCTAAAATTATGTCAGTTTGAGGTGTACTGAAGTCACAAAACGGTGGCATAAACCGATAAATCAGACACTTCGTGAGCATAAATCGTGAGGATCGGACATAATTAGCCGTTTCTCAAAATAACTAAGTCTAATTAAGGTATCCCCCCATGGCTGCTGAATGGAATGGCGAATACATCAGCCCTTATGCTGAGCACGGCAAAAAAAGCGAGCAGGTGAAAAAGATCACTGTATCTATTCCGCTGAAAGTGCTGAAAATCTTAACCGACGAGCGCACGCGCCGTCAGGTCAACAACCTACGTCACGCAACCAACAGTGAGTTGCTGTGTGAAGCGTTTCTGCATGCGTTTACTGGCCAACCGCTGCCTAACGATGCCGATCTGCGTAAAGAGCGTAGCGATGAAATCCCAGAAGCGGCAAAAATATTGATGAGAGAGATGGGTATCGACCCAGATACTTGGGAATATTAATGTTTGCAGTTCTGCAAAATAGAAAACCACGCTGAAATGCGTGGTTTTTTTTACGTGGAAACATGACCCCACCCTAGCCATCCCCTTTACAGGGGAGGGAACCGTTCGGCGTAGGTTGTGAGAATTCTCGATGTGCTCCTCCCCCTGCCAAGGGGAGGGCTGGGAGGGGGTCTTGGCAAATCACGCAATAATCGGTGAATGAACCTCTGGGCGCACACCGAGCGTATGGCAGATGGCATAGCTCATTTCTGCGCGGTTTAGCGTATAGAAATGGAAGTCTTTCACGCCTTCACGGCTGAGGATTTTCACCATGTCCATCGCGATATTCGCGCCCACCATTTTGCGCGTTTCAGCATCGTCATCCAGCCCTTCAAACATGCTGGTCATCCAGTGCGGCACGCGCACGTTGGTCATGGTCGCAAAGCGCTGAAGCTGCTTAAAGTTCGAAACGGGCAAAATTCCCGGCACAATTTCCACGTCGATACCCGTCGCAACGCAGCGGTCGCGAAAACGCAGGTAGCTTTCAACATCGAAGAAAAATTGAGTAATAGCGCGGTTGGCACCGGCATCAATTTTACGTTTTAAATTAATAAGATCGGCCTGTGGGCTTTTGGCTTCAGGATGAACCTCAGGGTAGGCGGCAACGGAAATATCAAAATCGCCGACCTCTTTCAATAATGAGACCAGATCGCAGGCATACATATCGGGTTTACCGCCGCCCGCGGGCAAATCGCCGCGCAGAGCCACGATATGGCGGATACCGTTATTCCAGTAATCCTGTGCGATGGTGCGTAGCTCGTCACGGGTGGCATCAACGCATGTCAAATGCGGTGCGGCTTCTAAACCGGTGCGGTCTTTAATGCCTTTGATAATGCTGTGGGTACGATCACGCTCACCAGAATTAGCGCCGTAGGTCACAGAAACAAATTTCGGCTTCAGGCTGCTCAAGCGGTCGATGGACTGCCACAGAGTATCTTCCATTTCGCTCGTGCGTGGCGGGAAGAACTCAAATGACACATTAATTTGTCCGTGCAGTTCTGCCAGACTTTGGTTCAACGCCTCGCGCTGATTTGCGTGAAAGAAACTCATACCCTGTCTTCCTCTTATTGACCTGTTCGTGCGTAGCCACACTTTTTATTATCGTTTTCATTAAGCGTCTATACGTTTAGACGTCTAAACATGAAATTGCCGTAAGTTGGTCACTGAGTCAACAGTTAAATGAATTTCTCGCATGATGAATGTTCAGGGGGAGGTGAAATAAATTCATGTCTGGTATTTCGTGAAGCAACCCCCTCCCAGCCTCCCCCTTCGCAGGGGGAGGAGTAGATCGAGGATCTTGCAAACATCGCCGAACGGTTCCCGCCCCTGTGAAGGGGAGGGTTAGGGTGGGGTCGGCAACGAACTACCGCTTACTGATCTTATCCGCAATTGGCTTCACAACTTTATCGCCGTGATTACCAAAGAACTGATACAGAGAATCCGATGCTGTATGCGTTAGCACCATAATCTCGATACGACGATTGGTTGCACTCAGCGGCTGATCGTTATCCAACAGCATTTGGTCAGCCATGGCGTTCACCTGCAATACTTTATCCATCTCCAAGCCGCCGCGTGCCAACGCCTTGCGTGCCGCCATCGCACGATCGCCCGACAGGTTCCAGTTGTTGTACAAATCCTGATCGCGGTAGCGTGATGAATCGGTATGGCCCGTAATAATGATTTTGTTGTCCAGTTTATTAAATACCGGCGCCAAGTCTCGTAGCAGGCGGTTAAAGAACGGTGTCAAAATGGCGCTACTGCGCTGGAACATTTCACGCTTTTGGTCGTCTTGTACCAAAATACGCAGCCCCTGCGGCACAATTTCCATCTTCATATTGGTCTGCGCGTTATACGCCGATGTGACCTGTAAGATGATGCGTGCCAGCTCTTCCATTTCTTGCTGAGAGCGTTTGTTAACCTCTTCTAGCGATTCCGTTTTATTGACGATGTCAGCCACGGATTGCTTTGGTTGGTCGCTCTTGATACCACCGTTGTCTGAGCCCGAGCCGCTGCCTTCGGTATTTTCATCACCGCTACGCTTACCTTCCAGAATCGGGTTACTTCCCCCACCAGAGTTCTTTTGCGTGATAGGGTTTATCGACATGCCATCAAAAATGGATTCGCTATTGAGGGTAGAGACAATTTCTTTACGCTCTTCTTCAGTCACCGAACCCATAATCCACAGCACCATAAACAGCGCCATCATTGCGAGCGTAAAGTCAGCAAAGGCAACCTTCCACGCACCACCGTGAATCGCATCGTGCGATTTACGCGAGGAGCGTTTGATTATCGTGGTGTGACCTTTACCTTTTGGGGAGCGCATCAGTTACCCCCCACCATCTGGTTCACCCAAGAATCCAGCGTAGCGAAGGTCGGTTTGGAATCCATTGGCAACATCTTACGGCCCGCATCCACGGCCAGCAGGGTTGGTTTGCCCGCCACATGGTTAACCAGCACGGTACGCACGCATTCCAGCACCGCCATCTGCGTTTTAGCGCGCTGTTCCATGGCATTAGCCACCGGATCCATCAGGCAGTAACAGATAAATACGCCCAAGAATGTACCAATCAGCGCCGCTGCCACTTTAATACCGATGACCGCAATCGAACCATCGATAGATTCCATGGTGATGATGATCCCAAGAACGGCGGCACAAATACCAAAACCTGGCATCGCTTCAGCGGTACGCTGTAAAGAACGTGAAGGCAGCAGAAGCTCTTCTTCCATCGCGCCCAGTTCTTGCTCAAGAATACCTTCCAGTTCGTGTTCGTTGATCTTACCCATCGCCATCAAACGGAAGTTATCCGAGATAAAGGTCACCAGATCTTTATCAAGCAAAATCAGCGGGTATTTCTGGAACAGCGAGCTGCTTTCCGGTACTTCAATATGCTCATCCAGAACTTTCAAACCACCGTCCTGAACCAGTTCTAACAGCTCATATAACAGCATCAGCAGCTGACGCTGGTATTCGTCGGTGTATTCGTTTTTGCGCAGTGCACCACGGAATTGGCGCCACATTTCAACCAGCACATGTTTTGGGTTAGCCAAAACCATGGCCCCTAAACCCGCGCCAAGAATAATAACGATTTCGCCAGGTTGCCAAAAAGAAGCCAAACGCCCACCCGACATAATGAAGCCGCCGAGTACACAGACGAAAATAATAATCAGACCTAATAATTTCTGCATAGTGGTTCCACTTCTAGAAAAAGCTTTTAATTTTTTCTGTAATTTTCTTATTGAGCTGACAGACTCTGGCTTCGGTAAGATCCAGCACCAGTGCTATCTCTTTCAGACTCATTTCATGCTGATAATAGAGGCTCAAGATCAGCTGCTCGCGTTTGTCGAGGCTGGCCAAAGCAACACGCAAGGTATTGCTGACCATCATCTCGTCCTCCAACGGACGGCTATTGAGCGCGGAGCCCACGCCGTCGTTAGAGAGTAAATCATCAAGGCTTTCCAGCGACTTAGCGCAGTCAAGCAACAGATATTCCTGATACTCCTGCGGCGAGATCTCCAGTCGCCCTGCAATTTCTTCATAGCTAGGTTCTTTGCCTAGCTCTCGCGCCAGCTCGCGGATGGCGTCATTCAGTTTGTGGGTCTTCTGTCGTAAGCGGCGCGGGCGCCAGTCTAGCTGGCGCAGTTCATCTAACACGGCGCCGCGAATTCGGTGAATAGCATAAGCACCGAACTGCTCATCGGGATGTCCGTAACGACGCAAGGACGAGAGCAACCCCATTAGGGCGATCTGTTCCATGTCCTCGCGGTCGAGAACGCTGCTTGTTTGGTAAGACAGCTGCCTTACCACACGTTTTACCAACGGCAGATACGCAGTGAGATACTGCGTTTCTTGCGCCGGAGTCAGCGCTTCATTGGTCATAAAATCCATTATTTCCATTGCTCGTGTTTCTATCGCTTTCTATTGAAAGACCATCTTGCTAATGATGACATCGTGAAACGGCACGCCCGTATTCAGTGCTTTAAACTTCGTCACATAGGCCGCCATTAGCTGTTCACGCAGCTCAACCACGTTCATGCCGCGAATATGTGAATATTCCATATCGGATAACAGGCTTACGGTTGCCCCACGGATCGCAGGAACCATCGCCTCAGTACGCGCAGTTTCTTTGCCATCAGACGTGGCGAGCGCCAGTTCTAAAAGTAAATAGCGTTCTTTTTTGTTATCGCTTTTCAGGGTGATAACAACGTTTTTGATTTCGACAAACTCTACGGTGGCCTCACCATCAGCGGAGGAGAACATCTTAGAAATTTTGTCACCTACACCGTTTTCTGGCTGAGCCAGAATGTGATTCCCCATTACGGCTAAAACCGCCGCCAGCACGGCGGCGACCAATGCAATTACCAAACCTAATGAAAATGTTTTTACGGTCATATATGTCTTATTCAGTAGTTCAAATTGTCATGAGGACAGATTCATCCTCGCGGGTTTTCTTCGATGGTTCAGTGGCTTCACTGTCCAGCGGTGTACCCGAGAGAATGAAAGGCTGCTGAGCTTCGCCTTGATGCCCATGCCCTGATTGTTGCTGTGAGTTTTGCGAGGAAACCTGAACGTTCACCTGCACAAAGTTCTGGTCAGTCAGGCTTTGGCGCAGTTCATTGCTGACCTGCTGCAGGGCGCGATAAACCTCGCCTTGGCTGGCATTGATGTGCACCTGCAAACGTCCAGACTCAAATTGAATCGAGATATCGATCTTGCCCATATCCGGCGGATCGAGTCGGATCGTGGCATGTTGAACCTGATTTTTAACCTGAACCTGTAAGCGCTCACCGAGTGAATTTTGTAACTGCTGCGGCCAGCGCTCTTCGCTGGATTCCAGCTTCAGCGGCGCAGTAGTCGCATTAAAATTCTGCACCGTTGAAGCCACGTTATTACCTACGCTTGAAGGCGCAGACGTGGCTAACGACGCATTCAGGAGATCGCTGGGTACAGAGGAATGCTGCTGCATCGCAGGACTAAACGCTTCGTGGGTCTTGGTCATTGCCGATGAGATGGCAATATCAGACGGCGTAGCGTTTAACGCAGCGTTCAGCAATGACGCATTCACCGGCTGAGAAGCGCCTGTCGTCACCGGTTGAGCCGTCGTTTGGCGGCTTAGCATCAGCAATTCAGCACAAGCATGTTGCTCACCCTGCGGCGTTGCCGCCTGCTGAGCCGGTGGCTGGTAGGTGTTCAATAGCAGATTCAACATCTGCTGTTGATCTTCCTGCGGCAAGCTCGCCAGATCGTCGGCATCCGCATCGCTATCGGCAGAAGGCAGCGCAGTATCCGCGTTCGTGCCTCCCACTGCAGGACGCAACCCCGTAACACCAGACTGAGCAAGCAAAGAGCCCACCATACTGAGCAGCTCATGACTGAACTGCGCGGTGTTTTCCGGTAATGCGCCACTATTTAGCACTCCACCGACCGCCCCGATCATCGGCGCGGCGCCAGTCGAATCACCGATAGACACGGCAGAAGATGCGTCCATCGCAGTCGGCATTGAGCTAGAAACCAGATCCATCATGCTCATTATTCGCTGTCCTCGTCGCCGCTAAAAATAGCGTAAGCCATCGCCCCTTCGCGGTTGTTACGGTGCAAAGCCATCTTGTGCTCAAGCTCTGCGCTTTGCTGGCGGCAGATCTCATTCACGCGATGATGAATATCTTTCAGCATCATCAAGGCCTGCCGCTTTTGCTCGCTCAACGGCTGCCCGCTGAGTGAACTCAGTAACGAAGCGATCTGCTTATCAACGTTCCGCACCTGTACCCAATCACGCTGCTGAGTGGCACTCTTCAACGCGTTGGCAAGGAACTGAATCAGCTGAATATCATCCATTCTGCTTACCCATCTCTTCCCAACCTTCACGCAGGTTGTTGAGGATGGCTTCCACTTCATCAATGTATTCAACCGACAGCTTGTGGCTAGCGTCATAAAGACGGTAAACGCAGTAGTCATACAGGTTTGCCAAGCTCAAGGCCAAGTCACCACCCTTTTCGTAATCCAGCGCGCTTGTCAGCGCATTGAGAATATCGATGCACTTATTAATGCTCTGAACTTTACGTTCATAGCGCTTGGCAACAATGTGGCTCTTGGCGCGAACCAGTTCATCCATGAGACCGCTAAACAGCATAAGAACCAGCTGATGAGGGGTCGCGGCGGCGGCCTGAATCGCCAGATCTGAATCCTGATAAAGGCCGTATCCTTCCTGTTGAGTTCCGTACATAAAACCTACGTTTCCTTAGACTAAGCCAAACATACTCATCGTGTTGTTCATCTGAGACATCACCTGTTGCAACTGGGTAAACTGCTTCAGATAACGGTTATAAGAGTTCTCATAACGGGTGCTAATTTTGTCACTGCGGTCAGTCAACTGCGTTTCCTGACGATCCAGAGATTCTTGACGGCCCTTAATCACGCCGTTGGTGCTGTTCAGATATTTATCCAGCGACTTATCCATTTTCTTGATAAGGCCGTCATTGCCGTTAAACAGCGCGGTCAGCTGCGTCGGGTTATCTGTCAGCATTTTCTCGAGCTTTTCGCTGTCGAGTTCTAACTTGCCGTCTTTATCCGCGGTGATGCCGAACTTAGTCATGTCCAAACCATCGATATTGGTACGAACCATGTTGTTCAGTTCACGCTCTAACGATGCAATTCCCGCATCACCGGCAAAGGCACCACGATCTTTTCCACCGCTGCCGCTAGCGGTTAATTTGCCAAGTGAATCACGCATCGTGTTATAGGCATCGATGAATGCTTTTACCTGTGTTTCAGTTTCACTGGTGTCGGTGTTGACGTTGATACGCAGTGGCGCATCACCAACCTTCTGTGCCTGATTCAGCTCAACGGTCACGCCGTCAATAACACCGTCTAACTTATTGGTACTGTTAGTAATTTTCAGGCCAGTATCGTTACCACCCAAATAAACGATGGCGTCTTTGGCTTCAGAGATCGTGGTTTTCTTACCTGAATCCATTTCAGCCGGAATATCGCCACTCAGCTTAAGTTCGTTTTCTGCACCGGTTTTATCACTGCTGAGCATCAGCTTAACTTCGCCGTCGGTGCGGATTAGCGATGCGGTGATCGCTGGGCTTTTCTCTGAGCCATCGTTGGTTTTGTTGATGGCTCGAGCCAGATCTGACATGGTCTCTAGACCATCCATCTCGATATCAATAGACTTGCCATTGACCTCAAGCGTGAAGGTGCCCGTCGCGTTGTTGACGGCATCATCGGTCATATCGTCGAACGCCACCTGATGCGAGCCCGCCAGTTGCTCAACGTAAAGGTTGTATGTTCCTTTGGTGGCGTTGGAGTTGGCGGTGACATTGGCAATATTGTCTAAACTGGTGGTGACCTTATTGGTCAGCAGGCCATTATTGGTTTTATTCAGCGCCGTTAATGCGGTGCGGAAATCCGTCATGGCACTTTTCAGCGCTTTTAACGCATCTTGCTGGCCGGTTAACGACGTTTGCTGTTTCTTCAGGGCTGCCTGCAATGCCATAACATCGTAGCTAGCCAACTGCGTTGCCATGGTCTGTGGGTCAATACTCGTAAAATCTGACATGCTGATCCTCCGGACGC
Organism: Hafnia sp. CBA7124; assembly: GCF_002355555.1. Lineage (NCBI taxonomy): Bacteria > Pseudomonadati > Pseudomonadota > Gammaproteobacteria > Enterobacterales > Hafniaceae > Hafnia > Hafnia sp. CBA7124. The sequence continues at coordinate 4,445,205 of NZ_AP017469.1, forward strand.
GCTGGCGAGTAGAAATGGTTACCTACAGGGTTACCGATAAATCCCCCACAGATAAAGCAAAGTACGTGCCAACTTTTTAGTTAATTTAAATCAATGAGATGGGTGACTACCGGAAGGTGTTTTTCCTGATATTGACGGAAAGAGGAAGTATTCCGGCAGAAATAAAAACACCGCCCAAGAGCGGTGTTTTTTTGCATTATGGTGTCATCGCTGATTAGCCCAGCAGAGACATCACCATGCCTGACATGCTGTTTGACTGCTTCAGCATAGACATGCTGGTTTGTGCCAACATCTGCTGACGCGTCATGGTTGATGCTTCAGAAGCGAAGTCGGCATCGCGGATGTTGCCCAGCGCCAGCTCGGTATTGTCCTGCATGTTTGCTAGGTTCGCAGAGGTATGCCCCAGACGGTTGATGTTCGCACCCAGAGATGAACGCAGAGAACCAACTTCTTTTAGCGCGCCTTCCAAATCAGCGATAGCGCCAGAAGCACTCGTCGCAGAATTCAGTTTCAACGCTCCCAGACCAGTACCAGGGACAGTTGTACCACTTGGGTTAGTGGTTGCTGCTGTACCGATAGTTTTGGTTAAGCCAGACAACTGGCTAGAAACATTAACATTCAGCGTTTCTGCGTTGCTAGAACCGATCTGGAAGTTCAGGCCACCAGTGCTAGCCAGACCTGTAGTACCGCTCAGCAGTTTAGTGCCGCCGTAGCTGGTGTTGCTCATAATGTTGCCCAGCTCAGAGTTCAGCTGATCGAATTCAGACTGCAGGGATGCACGGTCTTCACTTGAGTTAGTGTCGTTCGCTGCCTGAGTGGCTAAGTCTTTCATGCGGTACATGATGTTGCTGACTTCATCGAATGCGCCTTCAGCGGTCTGCAACATAGAAGTTGCATCGGCGATGTTGCGTTTTGCGACGGTCATGCCGTTAGTTTGGCCCTGCAGACGGGAAGCGATCTGCATGCCTGCTGCATCATCTGCCGCAGAGTTGATACGCTTGCCGGTACCCAGTCGTTCCATCGACGTAGACAGCAGGCTGTTAGATTTATTCAGCGCGTTCGTAGAAGCCATGGAAGAGGCATTGGTAAAGATAGATAAAGCCATTGTGTCGTCTCCTTCAGGGAATCCACCTATTTAGATTCCGCATCTCTCGTACTAATAGAAAACGACACACTGACTCTGCGAATTAAATCGAAAACTAAAAAAATTAAACAAAATTTTCATTAGCTAATGGTGACTGCCTGATAGATACAAAAACACCGCCCATAGGCGGTGTTTTCACGAGAGTCATGCGGAATATTAGCCCAGCAGAGACATTACCATGCCTGACATGCTGTTTGACTGCTTCAGCATAGACATGCTGGTCTGTGCCAACATCTGCTGACGCGTCATGGTTGACGCTTCAGACGCGAAGTCCGCATCGCGGATGTTGCCCAGTGCCAGCTCGGTGTTGTCCTGCATGTTTGCCAGGTTCGCAGAGGTGTGGCCCAGACGGTTAATGTTGGCACCCAATGTTGAACGCAGGGAACCAACGTCTTTCAGAGCGCTTTCCAGACTTGCAATGGCGCCAGAAGCATTAGTCGCAGAATCCAGTTTCAACGCTCCCAGACCAGTACCAGGGACAGTTGCACCACTTGGGTTAGTGGTTGCTGCTGTACCGATAGTTTTGGTTAAGCCAGACAACTGGCTAGAAACATTAACATTCAGCGTTTCTGCGTTGCTAGAACCGATCTGGAAGTTCAGGCCACCAGTGCTAGCCAAACCAGTACCGCCGCTCAGCAGTTTGGTACCACCGAAGCTAGTGTTATCCATGATGTTGCCCAGCTCAGAATTCAGCTGATCGAATTCAGACTGCAGGGATGCACGGTCTTCAGTGGAGTTCGTGTCGTTCGCTGCCTGAGTTGCCAGGTCTTTCATGCGGTACATGATGTTGCTCACTTCATCGAATGCGCCTTCAGCGGTCTGCAGCATAGAAGTTGCATCGGCAATGTTACGTTTTGCAACGGTCATGCCGTTAGTCTGGCCCTGCAGACGGGAAGCAATCTGCATGCCTGCTGCGTCATCTGCCGCAGAGTTGATACGCTTGCCGGTACCCAGTCGTTCCATCGATGTGGACAGCAGGCTGTTAGATTTATTCAGCGCGTTCGTAGAAGCCATGGAAGAGGCATTGGTAAAGATAGATAAAGCCATTGTGTCGTCTCCTTCAGGGAATCCACCTATTTAGATTCCGCAATTCTTGTACTAAGAGAGAACGACACGTCGACGATGAGAGTTAAATAGAAAATAAAAAAATCTTCAGTTCGATAATTAGCTAGAAACTTCTTTCTTATATAGAAAAGCTTATTTTAAAAGATGACACCAATCAGCTTTCCTCAACCCAATCGCCATCAAGAATAAATAAACATGATGGTTATATTAATGGCACTCTCTATATACCCACATTAGAGAAAAGGAATTAATAAATTAAAATATTATTAATAGCGACACAAATCAGAAAAATCTTAAGAGAAAAGTCTTATTATTTTTACATTATTTTCACTTTGCTTATAATGCATCAGCGTTACCTTATTAGTTAAATTAACCCACAATTAATCACGGTTAACGCATACAAAAAGATCACGCATTTCACAAATGAAATACAAAGGTATCTCAAAGGTACTATGTATTTACCTATAGACATATTTGGTCATAACTCCAGCGTAGAAATAGAGCTACAGGCCTTGCGTGTTGGTATTTGTTCGCGTAAAACAGTGTTCTCGGAAGAGAATCTTCCTAAAAGAGATCGATATTGACCAGACACCTTCCCTCAAAAAGAGGCTGTTTGGAACGCTTTCGGGCATAAGAACACGATGTTCTTCAGTCCCCCACCGCAGCGGGCGGCAATTCATTGACGAATTATAAACGGACTTTTTAACCCAATTTGCGTTAAGAGACGTTCTTTTGATCTCTCTAAAATACAATTATTTTACACATTAATGGTTTAATACTTCTGTAATTAAATGAATAAACGCTACTGTTCTGTTAATGATTGGCTCCTGGACATTTCTTCCGGTTCAATATTGCATTTAAATACCGGCGAAAGAAAAAGACTCGGTGAATACCAATTAAAGCTATTAGATATCCTGACTCAGCATGCGGGAGAAATCCTCTCACGTGAAGAGCTAACCAATATGGTTTGGGAAAGGCGAGTGATAGGAAATAATAGCCTTCCTAATGCCGTGCATGCTTTACGTGTTGCGCTAGAAGATGATGGTAAACAACAAAAAATAATCAAAACCATACCTAAAAAAGGTTATTTACTAGAGTCATCTTATTGCCGCTGTATTGAAACAGAATCATTAAATGAGAATGAGAATATAACAGAGATACCTCCTGAAGGTATTTCTACGAATTCAAACAGCTACAATGAAGAAGAAGCATCGTCTGATGTCGTTAGCGTGGAAACTTCGTCTCTGGGGATCAGTCCTGAACCTGGATATTATCAGGAAGCTTCCCAGCTAAACGAGCCTCAGCCCGCCAGAAAGCATTCATGGTTAGCCTATGCGGTTCTCATGCTGGTCGCCGTACTGGTCAGCGGCGCGATGGGCTATAAGTACCTGACGCTCAATAACAAATCGATCGCTGCCGCTCAGCAGGAAAACAACGTCTACAGCAATATTCGTTTGTATCAGATCGTGCAAGATGGCGACACATCGACATCCAAAGATTCACTTTATATCAAGCTGAAGGACACGCTTTACCAACTCAACCAGCGCTTGAAGACCAAAAACATCTACATGGATGTTTACTATAAGGTCTCTGATCAAGTGCTGAACTATACGTTTTCAGTGGAAACCACCTGTGCCAACCAACAGCTCGCCATGACGATCTACCATTGGCGAACCGATACACGTCAGCTTAGCAACCTGATCTTTCGTGAAACTGTGAGAAAAATAAATGAAATTCCAGCCTGTCAGAGCCAATAAGCTGATATGGATACTAAGCCTGCTTATTTTGTTAATCGGAATACTCGGCTACACCGCATTATCCGTCGCGACGCCAAGCCTGAAACCAAGGCAAGGCACGGTGCAAATGGGCTTTTATGATCTGATGTCTCAGCAGAAAGAGCTCTATGACTCTCATTTAACCTCAGTGAACGGCACTATTCTTAACACCATCACTAACCCAAACGACACGCGCTTTGTGGTGAAAGGGAAATTTACGGAAACTCACCGCGAATTAGGCAAGGTGTACTATCTCTACTCGCAGATTTATTACAGTACGCCTCAACGACGTCTGATGATCGATGGGCTGATTGATTTTTTACAGAATAATGAAGTGTGGATGATCCCACTGAAGCTAGACGGCCAGCCGCTGGTGATAGGGCAAACCGGAATGATATTTTTATATCCTTTGGGGCATTAGTCTATACCCCCCTCCCAGCCAAGAAAAAAGCTAGGGCTAAACCCCCTCCCAACCTCCCCCTTCGCAGGGGGAGGAGCCGATCGAGGATCAATCCAACATCTCTGAACGATTCCCCCTGCCAAGGGGAGAGTTAGGGTGGGGTCATTGAGATAACACTCTCCCTCCAGCCTCACTTCGCAGGGAGGAGCAGATCGTAGATCAGCCCAACATCACCGAACGATTCCCTCCCCTGCCAAGGGGAGGGTTAGGGTGGGGTCATTGAGATAACACTCTCCCTCCAGCCTCACTTTGCAGGGAGGAGCAGATCGTAGATCAGCCCAACATCACCGAACGATTCCCTCCCCTGCCAAGGGGAGGGTTAGGGTGGGGTCATTGCTGAGATTTTCACCCCAACAAATTCTTCACAGTACCCAAGCGCACATTGGCCTGCGCACTCAATGCCTGATTAAGGCTAGAAAATTGGCTGCTGCTGTTTTGTAGATGCTCACCTAATGCCTGAGAGACAGCCAGCGCCTGCTGCGGCTCATACGGCGTGGCCATTCCCTCAATGCGCGTACGAACACGCTCTTGCTGAAAACGTAATTTTCCACGCTGATGGGTGATTTGCTCCAGCGCGGTTAACACTTCCGTTCCCCGCTCGCGCAAACGCTCTGGCTGCGCTGCAATTTGTTTAAGCACGTCGCCAATCGCGGGCTCAGCCTGTGGTGTGAGCGATGAGAACGTTGAGTTAAAACGCTTTCCCTCACCGCGTACGCTTAAATGCGTACTCACTCGCTCCCAACGCGACTCATCGACGCTAAACGTCACATCACCGGCGCTATCTTGGCGGGCATGCACGCCAAAACGCCCTAATCCTTGATTCAAACGCATCACCGCCTGACGCTCAGAGCCATTTTGCGTGAGTGATACCGCGGCCATTTCTCGTTTGTTGCCACCGAGAGAGAAAACTAACGTCTCAGCATCTCCGCCCTGCAACAGTTTTTCACCCTCTGGCAGCGCAAAATTCACCTGCGTTTTGCCTTCCAACTTCACGTTGAAATGGCGATCAACGGTATTGCCGGAAAGCTGAGCGCGGTTATCCAGCAAGCTTTGCAAACCTTTCGCCTGCTGACGAATGGTATCAGGTCGAGTTTGGCTGTGTGTCGCGGAATGGCGCAGCTGCAAGAGCTGGCTTTCCGTTTGCGATAGAAAACTATCTGCCTGCTGAACCGCCGTTAATTGCTGGTTAAGCTGAACGTTATAGCGCAGCGGGCGCGCTGAAATCAGCGGTGATTCAGGGAAACTAGCCGGTGAAGCTGACGTGGTATCCGTAATGCCACGATTGCGAACCGACTGTGGGGCATCAATACCTCCCCGCGTCAGCGGGGAAGTGGTTGAGGTTTGTAACGAGGAAGTGCTAAGACCAACTTGCATATCAATTACATCATGCTAAAGAGTGAGAGCTGACTAATCATGCTGTAGGTTTTATTCGAAACCTGCATCGAGTTGTAATACAGCTGAAAATTGACCGACGCCGTGGCCATATCTAAACCAGACAAATCTTTAGCGACCATATCATTAGCCGTTTTCACGTCCGTATGCGCATCATCCAACATCGTTAAACGATTTTGACGCCCACCGAGATCGGTAAAGATCGCGGCCACATCGTCTGAAGAATCTTTTACGGCACCCATCAGCGCATTGAGCTCATCCGCATAGTCAGAAGCTGGAATATTCGGATCCTGCATTTTCTCACTGATCGACTTCAGCTGGTTTAATAAATCCAGATCGTTACCACTGCTCGAAAAAGCTCCGCTCAGGTTGGTATTTTCAGTGATGCTCACGCCGTTAGCCACTGCGGTTTCACGCGTACCGTCGTTACCGTGGTATTCATAGCTCTGGGTGGTTTCGTTCCACACTACCGGTTTCTGATCGGTTTTGGTGCCAGAAAACAGATAGCGACCGTCTTCGTTTTTCGAGTTCAGCGTCGCCACCAGAGAATCGAGCATGGAGCCAATCTCTTTGCCAAAGCCGGACATATCTTCGCTGCTGTGAGTATCGTTAGACGCCGCCAACAGTTTGTCATTAAGCGATGTCAGCTGATTGTTCAGCGCCGTCACGTGCGACTCCTGCATCGATAGGTTGCCAGACAAACGCGAGATATTGCTCTGATACTGGGTGATCGCAGACTGTTCACGGTTAAGCTGCACCATACGCGAACTGGCGATGGGATCGTCAGAAGGAACATTGACGCGCTGCAATGTCGACATCTGCTGCATCAGTTTATTCATCTGGGTACCGTTTTTACCCATCTGGTAGGTCATCATATTGGCGTTGTAGAGGCCGCTGACTCGCATGTTAATTCCTTATTATTATCAGAGCAGATTCAGTAAATCGGAGAAGATCTGGTTACCCGCCGCAATCACTTTCATATTTGATTGATAGGCATTCATGTAAACCTGAAGATTAATTGCTTCTTCGTCCTGATCGACCGCGCTGAGGTTGTCACGCTGATTCTGCGCTTCTACATAGACAGATATGGCTGCTTCGGCTTCGTTCTGGTTCTCACGGCTAGCAATACCGATAGAACTAATAATCGCGGCGGCACCTTCGTTGATGCTCATATTGCCCATGCCGCCGATATCCACCTTCTTGTTTTTCAGTTCAATCAGCAAATTCAGGTTATCGCCGTTACCCGTTTCATCATTTTTACCTGAAAGCGCCAGCTCATCGGGTTTGATGTCGGTGATGGTCAGCATGCCTGCTGGATTACTCAAATCGAAATTAAACAGCGGCTTACCCGGCTGACCATTCAGATCGAAACCTTGTCCGAGCTGATCGTTGAACATGGTTGCAATAGATTCCGCCATGCCCTGAACCGATTCCTGCATTTCTTTGAGCGTACCCTGCTCATAATCATTCAGCGCACCAAGCTGACCGCCGGTTGCCGGATTAATCGAGTATTCAGAACCAGCATATTTTAGCGTCAGTAACTGACTGCCATCTGGCTGGGTCGTGGTGGCGAGTTGGCCCGAACTCTGCCCGTTAACCAACGGCTGACCATTCGGCAAAGCGACCGTGTAATTGCCTTTCGCGTCTTCGCTGACTTTCACGTCAACCATGCTGCTCATCTGTTTCACCAGCTCATCACGCTGATCGCGCAGCACGTTGGTGTTACCGCCGGTGGCTTCAAGCTCAGCAATTTTCTGGTTATAACCTGCAATGTTCGAGCTAAGCGTATTCACGCTGTCTACCGTGGCATTACGCTGACTATTGATTGACGTCTTCTGGCTAGTAATAAAATTATTAATGTTATTAAAACGCGTCGCCATCGACTGCGCTTCGTTGATTAATTGCTGACGCAGCGCAGGAGAATCGGGCTCGGTGGTGAGCTCATTAAGCGAAGCAAAAAGTTTATCGATACCGTTGCCCAAACTGGTGGTATCCGTGCCAATCACCGACTCCAGCGCACCAATATACTTCTGCCCGGAATCATAATAGTTAGCTTTGCTGTTAGTGCCCCATACCTGACTGGTCAAATACTGATCCGAGATACGGCGAATACTGTCAACCTGAACACCGTTACCCGCAGACAGCCCCACGGAGCCCATCGGCCCTACGGCACTTTGCAAAATACCTTGGCGGCTATAGCCCGGCGTTAAGGCATTCTGAACATTCATACCAACGGTATTCATACCTAACTTGGCGGCTTGAATGCCGCTGTAAGCGTTACTGATTAAACTCATAATGATTCCTGTCCGCGGCTAAGTACTGGGATAACGGGCGTTTCAAGCTCTACGGGCTCTGGCGCTTCTACAGAATCAGAAGCGACATTTTCGCCCTCAATCTTAAGTGCGCGTTCCATTCCCTTAACCTGAGGATCAAGCTGGTTAATCAGCATGGTGGCGATTCCGCTACTGCGCTGTGAAGCCAGCTGCGAGGCCAGTTTGTCATCATAAAAATCACGCATCATGCGCTGCTGCTTGCTGTTGAACGGATCATCATCCGCCGCTAACGCATCCGACGCTTTGCGCATCTGCTGCATCATCGAACGCAGGAACATTGCTTCAAACTGCTCGGCGGCCTGATCTAAATTCTGTGCTTTCAGCGTGCCAGTGAAATCTCCCGGCAGCACGGTACTTTGGCGATTAATGGCATCAATCATGGTTTTTCTCCTTAAATAACCACGAGTTCAGCGTCTAACGCGCCTGCTTCGTGTAATGCCTGCAAGATAGCCATGGTGTCATCCGGCGCGGCGCCTAAGCTATTGATGGTGTTTACGATGCTACGCAGGCTGGTGCCTGCGGCAACGGTCACCATCTGGCCTTGGCCTCGGTTCACATCAATATCGCTTTGTGGTGTAGTGACCGTCTCACCGTTGCTGAAGGCATTAGGTTGGCTTACGTTGCGGCTTTCGCGAATGCTGACGGTTAAATTACCGTGAGAAACAGCGGCAGCCCGCACCACAACGCCGTCGCCAATCACCACCGTGCCGGTTCTGGCGTTAAACACCACGCGAGGCGGCTGTTTACCGGCGTTAATCTGCACGTCTTCCAGCATCGACATAAAGGCTACGCGAGCACCTGCGTCCTGCGGCGCTCGCACCACGACGTTGGTCGCACTTTGCGCCGTGGCGGTATTCGCACCAAAGGCCTGATTCAGCGCCACGGCAACGTTGTTTGCCGTTTTAAAGCTTGGACGTTTCAGGTTCAACGTAACCAGATTACTCACCTGAAAATCGCTAGGAATTTCACGCTCAATCGACGCCCCGTTCGGTACGCGTCCAACGGTTGGCGTGTTCATGGTGATACTGGAACCGCTATCGCCTTCGGCTTTAAAACCGCCGACCACCACGTTCCCCTGTGCCAATGCATAAACTTCGCCATCGGCACCGCGCAGTTGAGTCAGCAGCAACGTACCGCCGCGCAAGCTTTTGGCATCACCGATAGAGGAAACGGTGATATCAACAGACTGCCCGCGTGCATACATCGGAGGCAGCGTGGCGCTAATTGCCACCGCCGCCACGTTTTTCACTTTAGGGTCAATCTTGGCCGGTAGCTGTACGCCAAACTGACGCAGCATATTGGTGACCGATTGGCTGGTGAACTTCACCTGATTTTTGTCACCGGTGCCGTCTAAACCCACCACCAAACTGTAACCAATCAGTTGGTTACCACGAACGCCTTGCACATCCACCAGCGAGCCTAATGGCTGCGCCAATGACATTGAACTCCACAGGAGGGCGACAACCAGCGTAAGGAATCTGCACATGTTGAACATCTCCTGAATTAAATAGGGAACAGCGGATGGTTAAAGATCCGCGTCAGCCAACCGGCTGAGTTGGAGTCACTTAACGCACCACGGCCTGCATACGAGATACGCGCGTTCGCAATGCGCTGCGACGAAATGGTGTTATCGCGCTCGATATCATCGGTTCGAACCAATCCGGTGACGCGCATATATTCATCGCCCTGATTTAAGGTCAGCCACTTCTCGCCGCGCACCACTAAAACCCCGTTAGCCAAGATTTTATGTACCGCCACGGTGATAGAACCGCGCAGCATATTTTGCTGAGCGGAAGAGGCATTGCCGTTAAAGGAGCGATCCGCACCGATAGAGCCACTCAGCTTATCTACTGAGTGGCCAAAGGCTTCCGGTGCGGCAATAGACGCATCATTCTTCTTGCCGAAGTTGGTGCGCGCCTGTTTGCTAGACTGCGTAGACTCATCAAGTCGTACCGTCAGAATATCGCCCACGCGGTATGCGCGGCGATCCTGGGTCAGAGACCAGTTGTAACCGGCGTTATATAGCCCGCCACCCTGCACTGCAACCGGCTGCTGCAGTATTTCCTCTGGCGGCGCATAGGCCGCATCATCCTTGTGAACTAGCAGCGCAGGGCTTTCACAACCCGCTAGCGCCATCAACAGGACACACATCAACATCTGCTTTTTCATAACGTTCTTCGCTTTACTCTTTCACCAAGCCGCCGTTACAGCGACTGAGTGACAAACTTCAACATATCATCTGCAGCCGAAACCATTTTCGCGTTCATTTCGTAGGCGCGCTGAACGGTGATCATGTCGACCATCTCTTCAACAACCTGTACGTTTGAACCTTCCAATGTTCCCTGCTCCAACTGTCCAAGGGCATCTTCACCCGGTACGCCTTCTACGGCTTCGCCACTGGCCGCCGTTTCGCGGTAAAGATTGCCGCCTACCGCTTCTAAACCGGCCGGATTAACAAAATTCACCAGCGTGATTTGCCCAAGCTCTACCGGATCGGCCTCGCCGCCCACGGTTGCAGACACGGTGCCGTCTTTCGCAATCGACAGCTCTTTGGTGTTAGCCGGAAGCTCAATCGCAGGCACTAACGGTAAACCAGCGGCGTTAGTCACCACGCCGTCGGCGTTAACCTGTAGGTTGCCCGCACGCGTGTAGGCAATATCACCGTCTGGCGTTTCTACTTGGAAGAAGCCTTGGCCCGTAATCGCCACGTCCATCTGCTGCTTGGTGATCTGCATGCTGCCCACGGAGAACTCTTTTTGAGTCCCCACGATTTTCACACCGGTACCGTACTGAATGCCGGTTGGAGCCACGTTGTTCTGATCAAGCTGCGCGCCTGGAGCTCGCTGAGTTTGGTAGAACAGATCGTCAAACATCACGCGGTCGCGTTTGAAACCGGTGGTATTCACGTTCGCCAAGTTATTGGAAATGGCGCTCATTTTGGCGTCTTGCGCTGCAAGGCCGGTTTTGCTGATCCATAAAGCTGGATTCATGATTTATTCCTTAATTTAGCTGCCACGGATCAGTCGATTACCGGCTGTCGCCAAATCTTCTGCGGCTTTCATCATCTTGATTTGGGCTTCAAATTGGCGGTTCAGCGCAATGCTGGAAACCATTTCGCTAATCGCTGAAATATTGCTGCTTTCCAGATGTCCGGCAGCGATCTCAACGGCGTCGCTACGTGGGTTATTCCGCGTGGCGCTCACCAACAAACCGTCTGCGTCTTTTGAAAGCTGATCTGCGGGAATATCCACCAGTTTGATGCGATCGACGTCCATAGCCGCATTGACGTCACCGTCTTGCGGAACAATCGTAATGGTGCCGTCATCGCCAATGGAAAGATCGGAAAACGGCGGCAATACCACAGGGCCGGTTTCGCCAATCACTGGGCGACCGTTAATGGTTAAATCACCATCAGGGCTAACGTCCATCTGACCGTTACGGGTATAGACTTCACGGTTTCCGTTACCCACGGCAATCAGGCCATTGCCTTTAATGGCAATATCCAGCTCGCGTCCGGTATCTCTCACCGCACCCGGCGTCATATCCACACCGCTGTTTTGCTCCTGCACCAGATAGCGCGAGTCGTAGCCCGACCCCGCCACCTGCTGTGATAAAGCGCTTTCTAAGTCACCACGAAATCCGCTGGTGTTCACGTTCGCCAGATTATTCGAATGAATCTGCTGCTGTGACAGGCTGCGGTTAGCGCCGCTAACGGCGGTATAAATTAAGTGATCCATTAGACCGCCTGGAACAGAGCCGACATCATGCTGTCATTGGTGCTGATAACTTTGGTGTTAGCCTGATAGTTACGCTGCGCGGTCATCAACCCCACCAGCTCGGCGGTTAAGTCGACGTTAGATTCTTCCAATGCACCCGCTTTAATAGAACCCAACAGGCCTGAACCTGGCGCGCCGGTCAGCGGTGTACCCGATGCAGAAGTTTGCGCCCACGTAGTACCATCTTGTGAAGCCAGTCCATCTGGGTTGGTAAAGTTGGCCAAAATCAGCTGGCCTTGCAGCATGCGTTCGCCATTTGAGAAGGTGGCATAAACAAAGCCTTCTTCATCAATCTGCTGACCCGTTTTTTCACCAGAGGCGTAGCCATCACCTTTGTTTTTGGTTACGGAGAAATCAGAACCAAATTGGGTCGTTCCCGCGTAGTTCAGCTCAAGGTTCAGATCTTCAGCGCCAGGTATAGACAGTGAAATATCAACGGCTCCATTGGGTACTTCCATCACGCCCTGAGCGCTAAAGGAAATCGTCTGGGTAGCCCCTTTCGTTGGGTCAGTCGCATCGGGAACAGGCTCACCATCCATGTAGTAATGGCTGGTCCAAGTGTTATCTGCGTTCTTCACAAAATACTGCGATAACGTGTGCTCACGGCCCAAAGAGTCATAAACCTGCGTGGTGTAGGTATTGTTATATGAAGAGCTGTCTTTCGGATCTAACGGCGTGACCTTAGGTACTTCGGCGTTAGCATCCAAGTTAGCCGTGAACTCCAGCCCGTTGGTGGCTTTGGCGGGAATCGCACCGCTGCTAATATTCAGATTACCCACGTTACCCACCTGCAATACGCCGTTGGCATCAACCGGATAACCTTGCAAATTCATACCCTGACGATTGACCAGATTCCCGTTGGTATCTGTACCGAAATACCCTGCGCGGGTATAGGCTTCAGTACCTGCGCTATCACGCACCACGAAGAAACCGTTACCTGAGATCGCTAGATCCAGCGCGCTTGAAGAGGCCATGATATTACCGCCACGGGTAATACTTTGCGTGATACCACTCACGCCCACGCCCAGCGGCTGGGACTGTGCGTACAGCGCAGAGAACTCCGCACGGCCCGACTTGAAGCCCACGGTGCCGGAGTTAGCAATGTTGTTACTGATAGCGCTAAGCTGCTGAGTGATGGCGTTCAAGCCCGAAGTTGCGATACTAAAGCTCATAAAATCTTTCCTGATCTAAATTGGGTTAGTGTTCGAAAGTGTTCCGTTTTCGAAATTACGCTTTGCGAGTGTCGGTATTATTGGATGGGCTATTCATCCCAAACTGGCTGATGTAGTTATAAGGAACCTCACCCAGCCCAGCGATATTCAGCATGGTGGCACTGCCATCCAATGGAATACGCACATTGTTAACCACGCCACCCACTTCAATTGGAACCGACTCTTCACCGGTATCCGTCACCACGCTTAGCGTGTACTTGCCTTCGGCAAGGCCCAGCTCTTTCGGGTCAATTTTAAAATCAACCTGTCCGGCTTCCTGCTGGCCTAGCTCAATTTTGTGCTCGGTACCGGCTTCATCTTTGACGTACACCGTCACCACGCCTGCGGCGTGATCCAGTGACAGACGACCGTCGATGACCGTACTGCCGTCAGTTTCGATTTTGTCGGTCTGAACCATCACCTTCTGCCCTACTAAGTTGCCGGTAGACAGGGTTTGCAGGTTATCCATCAACACCGCATTGTTTTGCATCAGCGCAGACATGGACTCCATCGACTGCACCTGAGACAGCTGCGCCAATTGGCTAACGTATTCGGTACCATCGGTTGGGTTCAGCGGATCCTGGTTTTGGATCTGCGCAACCAATAGCGTCATAAACAGGTTGTTCATGCTCGCGGCGCTGTTATCGTTACTGGCAACACGGCTGTTATTGCTAGTTGTATCCGTATAACTCTGCGCGTCATTTACGTTCATGCTTAAGCTTCTCCAAGTCTCAGCAGGCTCTGCTGCATACTTTTCACACTGTTAAGAACTTCGACGTTAGTTTCGAAGCTACGGGATGCCGACATCATGTCCGCCATCTCTTCCACGACGTTGATGTCTGGATAAAAGACATAACCCTGATCGTTGGCCATGGGATGATTCGGTTCATAGCGCTGCACTGCGTTACCGGTTTCAACTACGTCCATGATTTGGACACGAGCGCCGGCCAAGGCTTTGTTGTCCATCAGCTCGCTGTTCTGATACACCGCGGCAAACACTGGGCGGCGAGCTTTATACACGGCCCCCTCGTTGTCCGCTGGCGACTCCGCGTTCGCCAGATTACTGGCGATGGTGTTCAGGCGAACGGTTTGCGCCGTCATTGCTGAACCTGAAACGCGATAAATATCCGTAAATGCCATTGTCCGTTGCTACCTAAATCAATTACTTACCGTCAATTGCCTTTTTAAGGCCCACAAACTTCATGTTTAAAAACGCTAAGCTGGTTTGGTAATCCAGCGCGTTTTTCGAGAACTCAGCCTGCTCAACGTCCAGAGCAACCGTGTTGCCATCGCTAGCGGGCTGATAAGGCACGCGATATTTGAGTTCTGCCGAGTTATTCGTCGAAAAGTTCAAACTCGAACGTTGCATCTCAGCGGCAAAATCAATATCTTTAGCCTGAAAGTTTGGGGTGTCGACGTTAGCTAAGTTCGCCGATAACAGCTCTGCTCGGGAAAGTCGAAGCTGTACCGCCTGTGGATGAACACCTAATGCCTTGTCAAAACTTAAGCCCACTGAAACTTCCTCTCATCACGTCGTTGTAAAATGTTGTTTCTCTGTCATTTACTGCTGTCCGCTACTGATATAGCAATTACCATGCCAGAGTTATAACAATATGATTTTTAAACAAGTTACGTCTAAAATTAGCCATACTAGGAAACGTTCTTTCCTTCCGCAGCATGCCCTTGTCCGAGCTCTCGTGGTTTTCGGGCTGTGTGCCCTTCCGCTCGCCTCAGGCTGGGCGATGAAAGAAACCTCCAAGCCCAGCACATCTAGCGCTCGCAAGCAGATTTATGCCCTCGCGGTAGAAGTGGCCACGGCCGATATCAATCGCGAGGCCAAACGTAAAAATTGGAAAGATTTCAACGCGAAAATGAACGTGTTTATTCCGTCGGAGGTCAGCAGCTATCGGGTTTGCTCCCAGCCATTGCAGGCCGCACTGCCGACCGGAGATAAACGCGATCTGAGCCGTCTGCGTTATGACATTCGCTGTGAAGATGCCAACGGGTGGGAGGTCGATGTAACCGTGAAGCCGGATATCTATCTGCCGGTCATTGTGGCGAAGAACACCCTTGAGCGCGGTGCGGTCATTTCCCCTTCTGACATCGAGTTAAAAAAACGCAATATCTCCAGCAGCCGCGCGGGGGTTATCACCAATCCTGATGAAGTCGTGGGATTAACCGTGAAACGCCGTATTCGCGATTTACAGCCTATTAGTCCAGCCCAGCTCGATCAGCCCATCATGGTCGATCGCGGCCAGCGCGTCGTGATGATTGCCGAACAAGACGGCATCGAGGCTCGCACCATGGGCGAAGCAATGAAAAAGGGTCGTAAAGGCGACATGATCAAAGTGAAAAACGAAAGCAGCCAGCGCGTGGTCAGCGCCGTTGTTGACAATATGGGCGTTGTGCGAATGCTTTACGCACCGGGTCAGTAAAGTTTTTGCACGGATAATTAAGTTTTGCCGTTGGCTGGTCGCTATAGTTGGGTATGGAAGGAAGACTTCCGCCTCTAGTCGATAATCTACATCGATAAACTAGTGGTTAACCTTGCGCAGCCAGACAGAAAATGACCAACGGGATGCCCGTTTCGGAGAGATGCAATGAAAGTAACTTCAACCCAGTACAACCTGACTCAGGCCGTCAACAATACTGCAAACACGAAGAGTGCCAATGCAGAGTCTGCGACCCCCTTACGTGCTCAGGCCACCACACCGGTTGATCCCGTGCTGGGTGAAGCTCAGGGGCAACTTGCGGCCATGCCGGAAGTGGATATGGATCGCGTTAACGCGATGAAAGACGCCATCAGCGCCGGAAAAATTGACATCAATCTGGACGAACTCACGCTCGCCATAGAGAAATATTACAAAGGATAGAAAGGGAATATGACTACGCCTGCGCAAAAGGTTAATACGCTAATTCAAGATATCGTCAGCGATCGAAAGATCTATATTGAGCTTATCGGCCAGCTCGAAAAACAGCGCGCATACATCATTGCGCGCAACGCCGACGATCTCAGTACGCTCAACCATGAGCTGGTCGAAAACTACCAGCGTCTGACAGAAAGCGCGCAAAAACGACATGATATTTTACAATCTCTGGGCGTTGCCGGAGGACGTAAAGGCATCACCGATCTCTTTGCTCGCCTGCCTGAACAGCATCAGCCGAAGGTTAATGCACTGTGGGCAGACCTTGAGCAACAGGCCAGACGCTGTAAAGAGATCAATGAACGCAACGGCGTGATGCTGCACATGCAACAGGAAATTGTGAATAACCTGATTAACGTCGCCCAGCCAGAAGCTTATTTGTATCAGGAAGGGTGAGCCTCGGCAGACCTTAAAATATCGCTCAAAATATGCTGTAGGATGATCA
Source organism: Hafnia sp. CBA7124 (assembly GCF_002355555.1). Lineage (NCBI taxonomy): Bacteria > Pseudomonadati > Pseudomonadota > Gammaproteobacteria > Enterobacterales > Hafniaceae > Hafnia > Hafnia sp. CBA7124. Next base: position 4,461,730 of record NZ_AP017469.1, read on the forward strand.
TGTTAGACAGTAAAACCATCATGTATGCCCATCTTCCCCCATTGCAAAAGCAGTTTGCGGCTATGGGGCCCACGTTCATGTCCTCCTATGCGCTACAAAAGCTGCTGGACGATTATGAGTTCGACACTGTTTTAGACATCGGCTGTGGTCAGGGATTACACGCCGAAGTCTTTGCGATGTATGGCAAAAAAGTAACCGGCGTCGATTTTGGTCGCTCAGAATATTTTTTGCGTAACACTCATGAACGCGGGTTTGAATTAATCACCGGTGACTTTAACGAAGCTGAGCTGGATATGCAGTACGACTGCATTTGGTGTTCCCATGTATTGGAACATCAATTGAATCCCAATCAGTTCCTCAAAAAAGTTGCTGCGTCGGCGCGACCAAACGGCATTATCTGCGTTACCGTACCTCCGCTAAAAGAAGAAATTGTCGGCGGACACGTTAGCCTGTGGAATGCTGGACTGGTGCTCTATCACTTAGTGATGGCCGGAATTAACTGTAAAGACGCTGCCATCTTAAAATATGGCTATAACATCAGCGTCATTGTCCGAAATACTTCAATTATTTTGCCGAGCGATTTATCTTTTGACGTGGGTGATTTAGAAAAGCTCGCCGATTTCTTCCCTAGTTTTGTCCGCCAAGGATTCAATGGCGATATTCTCATTCATAATTGGACGACTTCATGATGAAAGGTTTTGTCATCGAAGGCTTAGGCTATGCTAATTTCTTTGCACGGATCACGGCAGGATTAAGCGAAAGCGAGCGAAAGAAAATAGCGTTCTTTGTTCGCGACGATGAAGCGTTTAATTTTATTACTCAAAGAGCGCCAAGTTGCCAACTCTATCGCATCCCGGATAGGGCAAAGGTTCCTACGCCAGAAGAGATTGCACAAAATAAGCCGGTACTTTTTAAGAGAATTCATCAGGACATCATAAAATCCTTCGAACATTTGATGGGTGGCGCGGATTATGAACAGTGCTGGCGATGCTACTTCTCTACCCTACTGTATTTCTCTCATGTCATAAAAGAACTTAATATCACCAAGCTCATCATGTGCAGCGGATGTGGCATTTACTCAAAGGCGGCAGCAACCGCCAGCTATATTCTACAAATTGAAACCCGCTTTACCGAGTTGGCGAACCTACCCGAAAAAGTCTTTATTGACCCTCAAGGAACCAATGCTAGCTCGCTGCTTGCTGCTCAGCCCGAACTGCTCGACGACTACCCCGATGTAGACCCAGTAAAACACCATCGCTGGATGAAAAAATACGTTGAAGAAAAGCGTAAAGTTATTCCTCAGGCATTAGGAAACCCGCGTTCAGAGCTGATAAAACAGATATCGCAGCAGACAATTTTAGACTCGGGTAAAAACTTTATTTTCCTGCCACTACAGGTATCCAACGACGCACAGCTTTGGATGTATGCCAAACATAAAAATCAGGATGCCATCACGTACGCAGTAAAATGCGCGACTGAAAAAGGCTGTTCTCTGGCGGTAAAGATACATCCTGCCGAAATGTCAGAAGAGGAAATAGTGCTCGTTGGAAAATTAAGCGCTGAACTCGGTTTTTATTTAACCCAAGAAAGTACCAATGCGCTTATTCAGGCGGCTGAAAGCGTAATTACGATTAACTCAACGGTTGGGTTAGAGGCGATGCTATATAACAAGCAGGTTGAGGTATTAGGAGACTGTTTCTACAAACATTTCGACGTATCTCGATTGCAAAAATACATACATCACTATCTCTTTTCTGATGTTCACTTCTTCGGTAATACAAAAATCAATCGTAAGACCGCGCAGGCGTTTTTAGCGCGTTAATCTTTCTAGTAATCATCCCCGTAATAGTATTTTTTACTATTACGGGAGATAAGAGAGCCTGCTTAATCTTTAATCTCTTCTTGAGAAAAAACATACATCGGACTGGTTTGATAAAACGACTCTAATTCTTGAAGTGTAGGATCGCACAAATGTAGTTGGTAATTTTTAACGTCAATGAGCGCGCGATACATATAAGGATGTGTTGCACTGACTAATTGATAAAATTTAACCAGCGCATCAGCATACAATTCCGCAAAGATAAGCCGAGGAGGAGAAAACAATAACGTATTGCTCGCCCCTCGCAATGCATCTATCTCTGCGCCTTCAATATCAAGTTTCCAGAGATCAAACTGACCGTGTTCGCCCACTAATTGATCTATGGTCGTCGTTTTTATCAAGGCTTTTTTTAGCTCAGCGCCGTAAACCTCCGGGAATATCTCCATTAGCTCAGGTTTTATGCTCGAACCTTGATTATGGCTTTGTGAAAGTACAATTTCAGCCTCACCGTCTTCGGCTGAAAGTGCCTTTTCAACGGTTATCAGATCGTCACTGGCTAACGTATGTAATCTATCGAAAATATACGGAACCGGCTCTAATGCTACGACTTTACTAGCGCCAAGCGAAAGAAAAGTCAGCGCGGTATAACCAATATTTGCCCCCGCATCCAAGACTCTATCGCCCTGTTTAACAAAACGTTTAAATAACAGACTGTCTACATCTGACTGGGGGTGACGCACCTTTAACAGACACTTGGCGGCATACATACGCTCATGTGAATTTTTCAGTTCAAAGGTAATTTCGCGATTTGCCAGGGGAAAAGAGACATTACCTTCTGATTGGATTATGGGCTCTAAATCCCAAACATGTATCGTCGATACTGAATGCATATAACAGAATCTCTTGTGAACCAAAACCTCAATAAAAAGCATCCCTGAGCCAAAAACAGCGCATAGACTACAGAGGATGAAAAGATCAGATCAGCGCCAACCCCGTCAGCAAACTGTAATCCGCAGTATGATCGGCATTGAACTGGGCTGTTTCCGTTGTCTGCCATGCAAAATAGGCGCTGAACAGCGTCACCACGTTTTCTTCGGTTAATTGCTCGTTATCGGTTAACCACATCGCGCACAGCATTTTCAGGCGGAAGAAATGGCGCACCAGTGCCAAGAATGATTCGCCATAGTTCTTGGCATCGATGCCAGGGAACACGTGGTGATATAGGCTATACAGCAGCGCATTGCGCAGAATATGCGGCTGTTCTATAAAGAGAGTTTGGGTCTGCCAAGCGGCCTCCAACTCCTGCAAGCGTTCTGCTAAGCGTGCCGGTTGCATAATGCTTAGCTCACTGAGTTTCAGCATCATCGGCATTTTTTGCGGTAAAGGCAGGTTCAGATTCAAACGCAGCGCGCCCATTCCTTGCAGCGCTTCCAACCGGCTCTCAACAATCGGCGGCAACATCCCCAGTTGCTGCTGGAGCACATTTTGATCGGCCAGCAACATCAGCTGTTCACCCATGGAAGCAATCTGCTCACAGGACTCATCGCCTTGCTCTGACAGAGTTTGCGCCTTGCTCAGCAGCACGCCGATGGCATACAGGCTGCACTCCAAATTCATGGCACGCTGAATGGTTAAATTGATGCACTGCTGGTTCACCTGCTCCAGCCACGGGCTGAGAGCCTCTTTCGCCATAGCCTGTGTTTGAACCGGATGTAGCACAAAAGCCTCAGGGTTGAGCAATGTCTCACGCACCGCGCTTTCACAGCCCAGCATCAGGCTTTCACGCTCTTGATTCTGGAAGCGTTGAGTGACTCGCGGATATTCGCCCTGCTCGGCTTTACACTTAGGGCAGTTGCACGTTTCCTGAAGAGCCACAAAACGAGCCACATATTCAGGCTGATAACTTTCAATCAGTTGCATTTCAATCTTCTCCAGAACAGCGCGCTTACGCGCTGCTCTTTACTTAGGTTTTCTAAAGAACCAGTGAGTGCAGTCAATTTCTTTATCCTGCAAGTAATCCCAATCACGGTTCAGGTAAGCGAAGCTGGGGTGAAATGCCAGCCAGCAATGTTGTTGCATCAGCTCTTTCCAGCGCATATCCATGCGTGCGGCTTTGGGTTCAGCACCCGCTTGCAACGAGGTTAAACATTCACGGTAGTGGGTCAGTAATATATTGAAATAGCTGCTATTAACGGCATACGCGCAGCCACAAAGCGCGTCATAAACTCGGCCAACCGACGGCAAGCTTTCCATCAGGTGCATCTCAAAATGCTTAGCGCCTAACAGCACGACGTTCCATTCGATATTGGGCAACGCTTTGAGCAAACCGTTGACGTTGGTGACCGTGTTTTCTTTTTTCACAAACTGGATATCGGCATCCAAAATCAATACGTTGCGCCATTCCTGCTGTTGCGCCTGCTCCAGAACATGGCAATGCGTGGTGAGCTCTGAAATTTCTCGCGTTGATTCAATCCGCTTAGGCAAACACACCAGCCGTTCAGAAGGAATACCAAACGCCATCAGCGCCTGACAGCGATCGGGCAAGTCGGCTTCGCACGCAGGATCAAACAGCACCACCACTTTCTCAAAGCATTCCCAGTAAACAGGCTGAGTCGAAGGCGTTAGGCTTAGGCGGCGGTAGTGCGCCAGCAGATTAGTATCTTGAACGAAGTCTTCCAGCGTCAGATCAACCGGTTCACAGCTCGACATGATGTAATCTTTGTCATAGGTGTTAGCGCTGTGCGATACACACAAAATGGCGCGCTTAGGGTCGATTTGTAAAACCGGCGCGGTAAAATTATTCAGAAAGCCCTGTTCTTCAGCCAGCATCGCGTCATGCTCATAACGATGCTTTCTCAGAAACTTTTTGTGATAGGCAAACGTGCCGTTGAGCGCATGATTTGGCCCAAAAGGATGAGTGCGATAGATTTTATTGAGATGGCTGTACCAAACGTAGATCTGATCGGAACCTGAAAACAGCGCGTTGTTACGCTGCAGTTCATCCACCTGATAAGAGATTTTTTGCGGCGAATAGTAGTCATCATCGTCGAAACAGATGATATATTCACCTTTAGCCAGATCGTTAAGCATGTTGCGCTTTTCACCCAGCATCAGACGGCGATCGCTGTGAATATAGCGTACGTTCTCCATGCTAGGGTCAACCAGCATATCAACCAGATCTTGGCTGCTGTGTGGCGAATCATCCACGATGATCAGTTCACGGCGATCGGCGGGGTAATCCTGATATTGATAGATATAAAGCAAGTAGGGTAAAAACTCGCGGCGGTTGTAGCTCGGACACACCACGCTCACAAAAGGCTTTTCGCCTTCAATCCGATGACTGCCCTGGCGTTGGAGCAAATGGTTCATCAAATTCGACGAGGTATTTTTTTTATTATTCAGTTTGTTATTCACACTTATGTACCGTATCTGATTAACGCGTCGCGGCCTGACGGCGCAGCCAGCACTGGGTCGAGATCGCATCAGTCACTTTTTGCGCCTGTCGCTCACGTTCACGCGCCACGAAATCACGGCGCTGTTCGAGTACCAACTCCACGCTTTTCTCACGGCGCGCTTCATGGACTAAATCTGCCTGTAGCTGCTTAGCCTGAATATCCGCCAGTGCCTGTTCCTGTCTCTGCCATTCGATCACGCGTTGAATGTTTTTCTTATAGCCAGACTGATTATTCATCAGCAGTGCCGAACTCCCCTGTAGCTGCGGCACTCCGGCCGAAAGCTCGGTAAGTGCGGCAATATTGCGTTCATAGCGCTGGCAAAGCTGCTTCTGCGAAGAGAGCTTCCCGCTGATGTCCTGTACCGCACGGTTACGCAGTTGGCGCAGCTGTTCCAGCGTTGAAATCATCTTGCTCATAGGGATACCTATCGGGTTAAGCCTGTGCCAGAAGGCAAAGATCGCTGATGGTGCCGTTAAGCAGCGCGGCGTCTGAGACTTCCTGCTGCAAGAAATTGTGGATTGCCGGGGAGAGTTTTACCGCGCGATCGGCCATGGGATCGGCTCCCGCCACGTAGCCACCAAGGGGGATCAACGGTTTGATGCTCATGTATTCGGCATACAGCTGTTTGAGGGTGCGAGCCGCTCGCTGGTGATCGCGCTGCGTCACCTGACTCATACAGCGGCTGATCGACTGACCAATATCGATAGCCGGATAGTGCCCTGCTTCTGCTAAATGACGAGACAAAACGATATGCCCGTCCAGCACCGCTCGCGCGCAGTCCACGATCGGATCCTGCTGGTCATCGCCTTCGGCTAGAACCGTATATATTGCCGTCATGGTGCCCGCACCGGTGCTGTTGCCTGCGGTTTCCACCAGTTTAGGAATGATGCCAAACGCCGAAGGCGGATAGCCTTTGGTTGCCGGAGGCTCGCCCAATGACAGCGCAATTTCACGCTGCGCCATCGCATAACGGGTGAGTGAATCCACCAGCAAGAGTACGTCTTTGCCTTTGTCGCGGTAGTAACTGGCAATAGAGTGGCAAAGTTCGGTAGCTTTGATACGCATCAGCGGCGATTCATCCGCCGGCGCCGCAACGATCACGGATTTCGCCATGCCTTCAGCGCCCAGCGAATTATCAATAAACTCTTTCACTTCGCGGCCACGTTCGCCGATTAACCCAACCACCACCACTTCTGCTTGGGTATAACGGGTGATCATGCCCAGCAGCACGCTTTTACCCACGCCGCTGCCGGCCATCAGACCGACACGTTGCCCTTTGCCGATGGTGAGCAAACCATTGATAGCGCGCACGCCAACGTCTAATGGCTCTTCAACCGGACGTCGCGTCAGCGGGTGAATTTGCGCAATTTGCTGAGGCAATAAGGTATCGCCACCAAGTTTGCCCTTGGCATCCAGCGGTTCACCTAATCCATTCACCACGCGGCCTAGCCACTGATCGCCAATCAATACGCCTTCATCTTTTTCAGCCGGAAATACGCGCGCGCCCGCAATTAAACCGACGGGGTGTTTGAACGGCATCAGGTAAGTGACATCGCGGTCAAAACCGACCACCTGCGCATCCATCAACTCATGTTCGGTGCTTTCTACGCGGCAAAGTTGCCCCACCGCTAAGCGGCAGCCAACACACTCCAGCAGAATGCCGTTTACTCGCACCAAACGACCGGCCACGCGTGCCAGATTGATGTTTTCAATGGATTTTAGCGCCTGCTCAAAGTCGGTATTTATCATGCAACTAGCTCATCAGCGGTATCAGGCAATAAACTGCTTTGCAGCACGTCCATGCACTGATCGAGGCGATGCTGGCAGCCAACATCCATTTCGGAGGTGTCTGTCACTACCCGACACTCACCCGGTGCCATATCCGCATCCGCACACAGTCCCCACTCGCGCGCCTTATCAGGCTCGGCTTCGCTAATGCGGCGGAATTCTTCTGGGTTGAGATACACCTTGAGCTGATCGGGGATCTGCGGCAGGCTGCTGAGCGCTTCTTCCACCAGCGTTAATAGCTGGGTTGGCTGTAACGTCAGCTCGCAGCGGATCACCTGACGTGTCACTTTTTCTACCAGCTGTAATAGCTCTTCACGACGGCGAAGTTCATAGCCATCAAGATAACGCTGTAGCTGAGCGGTGAGAGAATCAAGCGGCTCAGCGGCATCGATAAATTGCTGTTTTCCAGCCAGTTTTCCTTCGGCAAAACCTTTGCGCATTCCCTCTTCAAAACCCGCATTCGCGCCTTCCTGATAGCCTTCCTCTTTGCCTTCTTCCAGACCCTGAGCAAAACCACGGTTCAATCCGTCCTGAAAACCATCCATCAGCTGCTTTTGATATTCTGCTGGATCGAGCGCCTGCATTACGTCGCCGCTTTCACCCGCTAAACCATTGGTTTTCTGCCAACTTTTCCGCAAAGGCGGAAACTTATGTTGGCGCGGAACGGCGCTTTGACGCGCAGCGGAACGGCGGCTATTGAGCGGTGCAAAAACTGATTTTTGGTTTTCTTTATGCATGACCGTTATTCCACCGTTTGCTCAGCGAAGAGCTGTACCTGAATTTCGCCATCTTCAGCCAGCGAGCGCACAGAGCTCATGATCTCTTTACGAACCTGTTCAATACGGCTAACCGGCACTGGGCCTAAACGGGCCGTGGTGCTTTGCAGCAGTTGAACCTGACGTTTTGGCATTACGTTGAAAATGGACTGGCGTAAAACGGTTTCGGTGCCTTTCAGTGCTACCGCCCAATCTTCAATCGGAATTTCATCCATCAGACGCTGCAACGTGGCGGTGTTTTGACGGCTAAGAATGAAGAATTCGTACATTTCATCTTTCAGCTCATCCACGACTTCTTCGTCACGCTCACGCAATTGGTCTAACAAAATTTGCTGATTAGAAGGAATACGGTTCACGATGTTTGCCGCATGCTTAATACCGGTGACCTTCGAACCGTGTTCTGACAGCACGGCAACGCCGCGTTCAATCAGTCGATCCAGTTCATCAATGACGTCGCGGTTCACGTCATCCAGCTTAGCGATGCGGTAAACCACTTCGTCCTGACGCTCTTCAGGCAGGTAAGTCAGGATGCCAGCCGCCACTTCCGGCGGCAGGAAAGCCAAGAACACGGCCTGTAACTGCAAGTGCTCTTGCTCAATCAGCGCGGCCAACTGGGGAATATCCACCCACTGCAAACGCGCCATGCGATAGCGAATTTCATCGCCATAAATACCGTTGATCACGCTGCGGGCGATTTCACCGCCGAGTGATTTTTCCAAGATCCCTTGCAGGTAAGTTCGCGAAGCACCGTTAATGCCGCTTTGTTCCTGATAATCTTGGAAGAAGTTATTAATCGCCTGACGAGCGTGCGCCACCTTAACGCCGTGCATACGCGCCATGGTTTCGCTGATGCGAATCACTTCCTCACGGCTGAGTTTTTGCATCACGGTCGCCGCCGCTGCTTCGCCAATGCTCAGCATCAAAATAGCGGCTTGTTCTATGCGGCTACGTTCGCTGTTGGCGTTCGAACCGATTCGACTACTATTGTTTTGTGCCATCACGCTCATTGCTGTTAATCCATTGTTTCAATACTTCAGCCACTCGCTCGGTTTCACGTTGAGCCAGCATTTGCATATATTCCACCTTGGTCTCCAGACCGGAGCTTTGCGGCGGCAGATTGTTGTCTTCTTGGAAGGCGATGGCATTCGGGAGCCCTTGGGTGAGCCCCTCATCCGTCGTCACCATATCTTTTTCAAGTAGCTTGTTATCTGGCATTTCATCGGCGATGGCATCGACGGTCACAGGATCACGTACCTGACTGAATCGACGCGCAACCGGACGCACACCAAACAGCACGGCGAGCAGAGCCAAGAAGCCAATTCCGCCCATCTCACCCCAGCGCTGAATAGCGGGATCTTGCCACCACGTCATCATCGGCATATCGATATCAGCCGGAGCCGTAAATGCCATCATGTCGAGCGTGAGCGAGTCGCCGCGATCGCGGCTGATGCCGGCCGCATCTTCAATTAATTTAGTGAGGCCGGTAACCTGAGTTGGCGTCCATTCGGCTAACGCCGGAGCCGCTTTATTCAACACAATAGCGACCGTCATTTTTTCCAGCTTGTATCCCGGATGACGGATATGACGCACGTCGCGATCGTAGGCGTAATTACGCTGAGCCTGATTGCGCGTGGAGAGTGCCTGTTGGTTGTTCGCATCGGCAGGAGCAGCGCCTGCCGCAGGCGCTGGCGGAGCCGGACGGTTACTCAAGGAACCCGGAACGCCCATCGCTAATTCGTTGGTGGTGTTTTCCTGATTCACGCTTTCATTGCTGATGCGCGGATCGCCGCCCAGACGTTCCTGCGTTTCTTCAACGCTGCTCATATCAACCTGTGGCACGACGCTGATACGGTAGTTGGAAGTCCCCACCACGGAGCTCAGCAGGTTCGCAATATTCTTTTCGGTGTCGGCTTTTAGACGGTTGATCACGTCGTTGCCCTGACGGATACCGGCAATGTTGGAATTACCCGCTTGGAAGCCTTCAGACAGCAAAGCGCCGTTCTGATCGACAACGCGCACGTTAGCGACTTTCATGCCGGGAATGCTACCGGCAACCAACTGCACAATCGCCCCAACCTGCTGATCGTTCAGCTCTTTGCCATAGCGTAAACGCACCACCACGGAAGCGCTGCTGTCGGGTTTATTGCTCATCACAAACGAACTGGATTCCATCAGGCCGAGATGCACGCGCGCATGCTCAACCGGATCTAACCCCATGATGCTTTGCGCCAACTCACCTTCGAGGCTGCGTTTGTAGCGAACGTTCTGGATAAACTGGCTGCTGCCCAGCATCTCCTCTTTATCCATCAGCTCGTAGCCGCTTGGCATTACCGCCGAAATACCTTTCGCTGCCAACGCCATACGGGCTTTTGGCAGACTGCTTTCATCAATCAGAAGTTGGCCGTTATCAGGATTGATACGGTAAGCAATATTCTCTGCCCCCAGAACTTCAACCACCTGTGAAACCGGAATGTTTTCCTGAGAGCCAAATAGCGCGACATAGCCCTGATTGCTGCGCCATAAAGAAATGACAATAGCGCCGGTCAGCACAACGGCTGCGGCGCCAATCATCACCATATTTTTATTGATACCCTGCGGCAACGCGGGGATTTTTGCTTTGATTTTGTTTAACACTGACTAACCTTTAGAGGGCGATATTCATAACTTCGTCCAGCGCCGTGGTGAGCTTATTGCGCACCTGCACCATGGCAGAAAAGGCCACGCTGGCTTTCTGGCTTTCCAGCATTGCGCCGGTTAAATCATCACTTTGGCCGGTATCAATCGCCGTTTGTTTCGCGCTGGCAACATGCTGCATTTGATCGACATGGTTGATGGCGTTATTCATCACCTGACCAAAAGAAACAGACTGCGGCGCGGAAGAGAACAACGAGGTATTCGCTGGTGCAATAGCCATGTTTGGCGCAATGCCCGCCGACGCTGCCGCCGCGGTTTGCTGCATGCGCTGCATCATTTGCATTTGCGACGCTGGCATACCTAAACCTTCAATCTTATCCATCACTTATTTCCTTTATGGGGTGAGCGACACCTTGCCAACACCCTCCCAACCTCCCCCTTCTCAGGGGGAGGAGCCGATCAGGGTTTTCGCAACCTACGTGAACGGTTCCCTCCCCTGCGAAGGGGAGGGTTAGGGTGGGGATGAATGACAAGGCCAGCTCACCCCAGCTTCGCAATTACGAATAACATTCCACATCAATGCCTTCATCACGCATTGAGGCGAGTCGGTAACGCAGCGCACGCGGCGTAATACCTAAAAATTCGGCTGTTTTAGATTTGTTACCTTTATGGCGTTTCAGCAGATCGACGATGTACTGGAATTCCGCCATACGGCCGTGCAGCTTCACGTTACGCATAGCAGGAACGGCACCGCTTGCCGAAACAGGCGCGTTTTCATCATAGGCAGGCAACATCGGCATTCCCGGTGCGGCTGGAATGGGTGTGGCGGCTAGGCCAAAATCGCTGCCTTTAATCACGCCGTTATTACTCAGAATCAGTCCGCGCTGAATAACGTTTTCTAATTCACGTACGTTGCCTGGCCAGTTGTATTGCAACAATGCCTGACGTGCTTCATCAGTCAGCTGAGTTTTACCCGCATGGAAAGCCTGATATTTTTGAATAAAGCGTAGCGCCAAAGGAATAATATCTTGGGTGCGCTCACGCAGCGGTGAAATATGGATAGGCACCACGGATAAACGATAGAACAGATCCTGACGAAAACGCCCTTCAGCAATCTCAGCTTGCAAATCTTTATTGGTTGATGCAATTAAACGAATATCAAGAGGGATACGTTTATGGCTACCTAAACGCTCAACTTCCTGCTCTTGTAATACACGTAATAATTTAGCCTGTAACGAAAGTGGCATATCTCCAATTTCATCAAGCAATAAAGTTCCGCCGTTAGCCTGTTCGAATTTACCTGGAACGCTGGTCACTGCACCGGTAAAAGCACCCTTCTCATAACCGAATAAAATAGCTTCCAGCATACTTTCTGGAATCGCTGCGCAATTTACGCCGATATAAGGTGCATTTTCACCAAGGGCATGATGATGAATGTACTTAGCCACACACTCTTTACCCGTACCGGTCTCACCCGTAATGAGTACGGAAACATTAAAGTTGGCCACGCGACGGGCTAATGAAAATACGCTAACACTGGATGGCGCATTAGCAATAAATCCGTTCTCATTGTGAGATTGGTGATCGACGATAATATTCATGGTGTATTGCAGCCTCTATAAACCGAGAGTGGCCTACATATAATATGTAGGTATCTTCATACCGTATTAATGTGTGCTGCAAAGGTGATAACGACAGAGTATTTTTCTCTATACAAGCAATGACACATTAAAAGAGAGAAAATATTAAAACCTCTCTTTGTTACCGGTAATTCATTCTACTTAACAATTATAAAACATATTTACAATCTAGTTTTATCGCCTCATAGATAATAAACATAGTTATTAGTTTACTTAGGTGACGATTCAATAAAACGGAGTATATAGATACCTTAATCATTGTCTTGTTTTTAATGAGTATTAAAAAATAAAGACTTTATAATCAATAAGATAAAAAGTTATTAATGGGTATTAATCTAATATAAATAATAGATTAATAAGCCAACACCCCTTGTATAGAAAGTGGAATGCAGGTTTAATCCTATTCCCGTGAAAAAGGATGTGTTGTGAAGATTGTCGAGCGTTATCGGTTTAGAGTTGTAGCTCTCAAATAAATAGTACGACTCACTGAAATCATAACTTAAGTAACAAATGAATTTTTTTACACATTTTTTGGCAAGCACTATTCGAACCTTGATGTACCCAAGATATTTCACGACTCAGGGTATGACTGAAGAAGCTTAAGCTGCCAGAAGAAAGTCACACTTGGAATAAAAATGCAGCCTTCAGCAAACAGAATCAGAATACACAACAAAAACCAGCATCCTGACTTGGTTAAGCTGGAAGTGAATAAGCTTGGACGTCCTTATCATAAACTGCCTAAGATTATGAATGACTGCTTTGACATCCTAGATGCCAAGCTGAGTATTTATTTCTTGAAGAAATACCGTGTTAATGTCGCGTTAAATAAAATGACATTTAAAATGGACTGTAATTACAAGAACGCGCAAATTTTTTCTACGCCTTATGGAAATATTGCATTTGATATCGACCGTATTTTATTGCTCGATATTCTTCACGATTATTATGGCCTAAGCAAAGACAACACGCGTCTATCTCCTGATTTAGAACAACCTACAACAAAAACAGAAGAACGACTAAAAACAAAACTGGCGCAAGAATTAACGCAATTAATTATCAATCAGGAAACGTTTGGTGAATCATTAGAAATAAAAAATGATTACTCAACGGTAATTAGCCAGTGGTCTTATTGCGTGACGTTTTGGTTAGAAGGCTACGAGAAAGGGGGGTTCTCTATTCTATTAGATAACCATCACGTGGATAAAATGCTATCTAATATGCGTGGGCCAATCGAAGAAACTCAGCCGCGTGAAAATATTACCCCTGCTCAAATTGAACGCATGTTTTATGGTTTACCGTTGAAACTGAATGGCCGACTGGCGAGTTTAAATCTAACGGTTTCCCAATTATTAAATATTGAAGCTGGCGATGTCATTCCTATTTCGTTGAATGAGCAGCTTCCTATCTTTATCGGTAAAGAGCAGATGTTTAGCGCCGTGGTAGCAGAAGACCGCGGCAAATTGTTCTTGTCTGAATTCAACGATAAAACCACCGAGATGAACTATGAGTGATCAACAAACCGACCTGGCGCAGGATCTTAACTTCGACGATTTCAATCTGTCTGAAGCCCCTCAGACTGATACGACAGAAAGCCAGAATCGCGACAGCGCTCCTCGCTACGATTTGCAACAGGATAGCAACGCCGAAAGCCCGCTAGATAAGATGCGCAAAATGTCGCTCTTTAGCCGCATACCTGTCACGTTGACCTTAGAGGTTGCCTCCGTAGAGATTTCTTTGGCTGAGCTGATGACGGTTAACAACGATTCCGTTATCGAACTCGACAAGCTCGCAGGCGAACCGCTGGATATTAAAGTGAACGGCATTTTGTTCGGTAAGGCAGAAGTCGTGGTACTTAATGATAAATACGGCCTGCGCATTATCGAGTTCAACAGCAAAGACTTAGGCGAGCTGGCACGATGAATCGCCTGATCCGCTCCGGTGGCTTAACGCTACTGCTTACCATCGGATTGCTTTTCTCTCCGCTGCTGCTTGCCGCAAACGGAGACGTGACGCTATTTAGCACCGCAGATAACGGCGGCGGTCAGGATTACAACGTCAAAATTGAAATCCTGATCCTGATGACCTTGCTTGGCCTGCTGCCAATCATGGTGCTGATGATGACCTGCTTCACCCGCTTTATTATCGTGCTGGCCATTTTGCGTCAGGCGTTAGGTCTACAGCAAAGTCCACCCAATAAAATCCTGACCGGCATCGCGCTGGCCTTAACGCTATTGGTTATGCGTCCAGTTTGGACCACGGTCTATAACGATGCCGTGGTGCCCTATCAAAGCGATCAGATCACCATGAAAGAAGCATTGGTGAAGGCTGAAGCGCCGCTGAAAAAATACATGCTGGCGCAAACCAGCCAAAAAGCGATGGCGCAGATGATGGGCATTGCACAGGTGACCGGAGCGGCCGAAGAGCAGGATCTGACCGTGGTGACGCCCGCCTATATTCTGAGCGAGCTTAAGACCGCGTTTCAGATTGGCTTTATGATCTACATTCCATTTTTGGTCATTGACCTGATCGTCGCCAGCATTCTGATGGCGATGGGTATGATGATGCTATCGCCGCTGATCGTCTCACTGCCGTTCAAGCTGATGCTGTTTGTACTGTGTGACGGGTGGACGCTTATCGTCGGTACCCTAACCTCTAGCGTGCAGGGATTATAGCCATGATGACGATGGACGTTGCTGGCGACATCATGGCCAGCGGTATTCGCCTCGTGCTGATGATCTCTGTAGTGGCGATTATTCCCAGCCTGTTGATTGGCCTGTGCGTGAGTATTTTTCAGGCCACCACTCAGATTAACGAGCAAACTCTGAGCTTTTTACCCCGTCTGGTTATGACGCTACTGGTGCTGATCTTTGGTGGAAAATGGATGCTGACTCAGTTGTCCGATTTCACTATCGATATTTTCCACCAAGCTGCGGTACTGGTTGGATAAATCGCTATGGGCATTGATATTCAGACGTTAATTACGCCGCTGTTGGCGCTTTGGCTGCCTTTCGTGCGTATTTTATCTTTTCTGCATTTCTGCCCGATTTTCGATCAGAAGTCATTTTCACGCCGTATCAAAATTGGCACCGCGCTGGGGCTTTCTATCCTGATAACCCCCATGCTGCACAATAACGTGGTGCTCACTGAGCTGATATCGATGCGCAGCGTGATTTTGATAGGCGAACAAATTCTGTGGGGTTTTCTGTTTGGAGCGACGCTACAACTGGTGTTTGTTGCGCTGCAAACCGCGGGGCATATTCTTTCAATGAATATGGGACTCGGTATGGCGATGATGAACGATCCCAGCAGCGGCTCGTCCACTACCGTGATTTCACAGATTATTTTTGTATTTTGCGCCCTGCTATTTTTCACCATGGATGGGCACCTGCTGTTTATGACCATCCTGTACAAAGGCTTTGTCTATTGGCCTATCGGGCAAGCCATCAATGAGTTTTCACTGCGCACGCTGGCGCTGAGCTTGGGCTGGATTATGTCGTCAGCCACGCTGATTGCCTTACCGACCACCTTCGTGATGCTGATTGTGCAGGGCGGATTTGGTCTGCTTAACCGCGTATCGCCTACGCTGAATCTGTTTTCTCTCGGCTTTCCTATCAGCATGCTGTTTGGCCTGCTGTGTATGACGCTGATTATCGCTAACGTCCCCGACCATTATCTCAATTTAACCAACGAGATTTTGGCACGCCTCGACAATATGAGGGTGAACTGATGTCTGCCAGTTCAGGTGAAAAGAGCGAAAAACCCACCTCGGGCAAACTGAGAAAAGCCCGCGGCAAAGGGGATATTCCACGCTCCAAAGATATGACGATGGCGACCGGTTTACTGGCCTCGTTTATCACCATGACGGTTTTTTTCCCTTTTTATAAACACCTGATCAGCGAGTCCTTTATGTCGGTGAGCATCATGGGAAACAAGCTGGATGATGATGGCGTGATTGAGCAGTTTTTACTGCGTAACGTTTTTATCTTATTGAAGTTTATCGCCACGCTGATCCCCATTCCGATCGCCTGCATTGTGGCCAGCTTGGTGCCGGGTGGCTGGATTTTTACGCCAAATAAATTAATCCCTGATTTTAAAAAAATTAATCCGATCAGCGGCGTAAAACGCATGTTCTCCGCCAGCCACTACGTGGACGTGGGCAAGATGCTGGCGAAGTGCGGCGTATTGCTCATCACGCTCTACATGATGGTGCATGACTCTCTGACACCGCTGTTACAGCTGCAAACCATGTATCTGCGTCAGGCCATTATGGCTGGCTTCGACATTTTGCATCACGTTCTCAGCTATTTCGTGGCCATTATCGTCCTATTTGCCTTTATTGACGTGCCGCTGAGCAAATTCATGTTCACCAAAAAGATGCGCATGACCAAGCAGGAAGTGAAAGAAGAGTACAAAAATAACGACGGTAATCCGCAAATTAAAGGCCGTATTCGCCAGCTACAACGTCAGATGGCCATGGGGCAGATTAACCAAACCGTGCCCACCGCCGACGTGATCCTGACTAACCCAACGCACTATGCGGTGGCGTTGAAATATGACCCCGATAAAGCCCAAGCGCCCTTTATTGTCGCTAAAGGCGTGGATGATATTGCGCTTTATATCCGTGAAGTGGCGATGACCAATAACATTGAAGTGGTGGAGTTCCCGCCGCTAGCGCGTGCGGTTTATCACACCACTCGCGTAAATCAACAGATCCCGGCGCAGCTGTTCCGCGCTATCGCTCACGTATTGACCTATGTGATGCAGATTAAATCTTGGCGTTCAGGCCAAACCGAATTTAAACCCCGTTTGAATACGCAAATCGAGATCCCGAAAGAGGTGCTAAAGACGCATGGCAAACAGTAAGTTAAAGCTGGCTTTTACAACATTAAGGCAGGGAAACGTCGGCGTTCCGATCCTGTTGCTGTGCGTGCTGGCAATGGTTATTTTGCCGTTGTCACCGCTGGTGCTGGATATCCTATTCACCTTCAACATCGTGCTGGCGGTGTTGGTGCTATTGGTTGCGGTCAACAGTAAGCGTCCACTCGACTTCGCCGTTTTTCCAACGATTTTGCTGATCACCACGCTGATGCGACTGACGCTAAACGTGGCATCCACCCGCGTGGTGTTACTTCACGGTCACGAAGGCGTAGGCGCTGCCGGTAAGGTTATCGAGGCCTTTGGTCAGGTGGTCATTGGCGGTAACTTCGTCGTGGGTTTTGTGGTCTTCGTGATTTTGATGATCATCAACTTCGTGGTTGTTACCAAGGGTGCTGAACGTATTTCCGAGGTTTCGGCTCGCTTTACGCTAGACGCCCTGCCGGGTAAACAGATGGCTATCGACGCCGATCTGAACGCCGGTTTGATCAATCAGGAACAGGCCAGAGCACGCCGTAAAGACGTGGCCAACGAGGCCGATTTCTACGGTGCGATGGACGGTGCGTCGAAGTTTGTGCGTGGTGACGCCGTTGCCGGGATCATGATCCTGATTATCAACGTGATCGGCGGTATCTGTATTGGTATCTTTAAATATGATTTGGATGCCAGCCATGCGTTCCAGCAATATGTTCTGCTGACGATTGGTGATGGTCTGGTAGGTCAGATCCCATCCCTGCTGTTGGCGACCGCCGCTGCAATTATCGTGACCCGCGTGAGCGATGGTGAAGACGTTAGCGATGAGATCAAAACTCAGCTGCTAGCAAAACCGACCGTTCTCTATACCGCTGCGTTTGTGATGTTCATTCTGGCCGTGGTGCCAGGCATGCCGCATATTGCCTTCCTTAGCTTCACTGGTTTGCTCTTGTTCGCCGGATGGAAGCAGAGCAAGAAGGTGCAAAAAGCCGAGCCGATCACCGATATGGAGGCTATCAGCGAAGCCATTTCCAAAGACAATACGCCGGTTGTGAGCTGGGATAGCATCCCGCTTATCGAGCCTATCGGTTTGAACTTGGGGTATAAGCTGGTCACGCTGGTTGATTCAGCCAAAGGCAGCCCGCTTTCTCAGCGTATTCGCGGTGTTCGACAAGTGATATCTGAAACCTGTGGCGTATTGCTACCCGAAATTCGGATTCGTGAAAACTTCCGCCTGAAGCCAGCCCAGTACGCCATTCATATCAACGGGATAAAGGTGGCAACCGGCGAAGTTCACTCCGACAAATTAATGGCTATTCCGGGCGCTGAACTGTATGGCGAAATTGACGGCGTATTAGATACCGATCCGGCCTACGGCATGGCGATCATCTGGATCGTGCCAGAACAAAAAGCCAAGGCGTTAAACCTAGGCTATCAGGTTGTGGATTGCGCCAGCGTGGTCGCGACGCACGTGAATAAAGTGGCGCGTCACTATTTGCCAGATTTGTTCAACTATGACGATATCACCCATCTTCATGCGCGTTTGGGCTTACAGGCTCCCAAACTGGCGGAAGATCTGGCTGGCGCGCTTAACTTCAGCCAACTGCTACGCATTTATCGTCAGCTACTGACCGAACACGTTTCGTTAAAAGATATTGTGACCATCGCCTCTACGCTGTTAGAAAGCGCCGCAGTAACCAAAGACCCTATCTTGCTAACCGCCGACGTGCGCTACGCGCTACGCCGCGCCATTATTAATAGCGTCAATGGCGATAAAGGTTCTCTGGCGGTATATACCATTGATAATGAGTTGGAAAACTTGCTGCTGAGTGCCCTGAATCAGTCTCAGCAAGCAGGCAAAGTGGCGCTAGATAGCTTCCCAGTTGATCCAAATATTTTGTCGCAGTTACAAAATACCATGCCGATGATCCACGAGCAGATGAAGGCGCAAGGGCACGCCCCTATTTTGCTGGTTGCTCCGCAGCTTCGCCCTATCCTTTCACGCTACGCACGCCTATTCGCCGCAGGGTTGCAGGTGCTTTCGTATAATGAAGTGCCGGATGACAGTGATTTGAGTATTGTGGGGACGTTGGCTTAGGTGGATTAAAGACCCCCTCCCAACCTCCCCCTTCGCAGGGGGAGGAGCCGATCGAGATTCTTACAAACATCGCTGAACGGTTCCCTCCCCTGATAAGGGGAGGGTTAGGTGGGGTCGCTACCCAGTATTGCGACAAGCCCCTCCCAACCTCCACCTTCGCAGCGGAAGGAGCCGATCTAGATTCTTACAAACATCGCTGAACGGTTCCCTCCCCTGATAAGGGGAGGGTTAGGTGGGGTCGCTACCCAGTATTGCGACAAGCCCCTCCCAACCTCCACCTTCGCAGCGGAAGGAGCCGATCTAGATTCTTACAAACATCGCTGAACGGTTCCCTCCCCTGACAAGGGGAGGGTTAGGGTGGGGTCGTTAGCCAAACATCACCGGCTAACGTGAGATCGCTTTATCATTGCCTATTCGGTGGCGGCAATGTAAACACCTCCAACGCCCGATATAACTCTCTGAAAATACGTCTTCTTTCTTGATAACTCTCATATCGTGCCGCATCAGGTTTATGCACCTGTTCCAGCGGAAGTTCGGGGAGCAGTTCGGCGAGCGGCGTACTCGGATGCAGTGCGATTTGGGCGAGTCGTGCGGCACCTAACGCTGGGCCAACGTCGCCACCGGTTCGGTACTCAAGCGTTTGACCACTGATATCAGCCAGCATCTGCCGCCAATATGCGCTACGTGCGCCGCCGCCGATCAGGGTAATGCGCTGCGGTTTTAGGCCCGTGGCGTGCAAAACATCCATCCCATCCGCCAGCGCAAAGCCCACGCCTTCTAATACGGCTCGGCATAAATCGGCGCGCTGGTGCTCATGAGTCAGCCCCCAAAATGCGCCCTTGGCTTCTGGATTATTATGCGGCGTGCGCTCTCCGGAGAGATAAGGTAAAAACCACAGCGGAGCCTCTGCCGGAGCGCTGCTTTCCACCTCTTTTAGCAGCTCAGCCACGCTGCTAAGCCCCGTGAGTTTCGCGACCCAATCCAAACACGATGCCGCGCTGAGCATCACTGACATCAGGTGCCACGTATTCGGCAATGCGTGGCAGAAACTGTGTACCGCGCTTTCTGGATTGCTTAAGAAACCATCACTGACGGCAAAATAGACGCCGGATGTGCCAAGCGAAAGCATCGCCTGACCTGAACGATATAAACCCACTCCCACAGCACCCGCTGCGTTATCGCCACCGCCCGCCACCACGGGCACAACCGGCATATGCCAACGCTGCGCAATGGATGCCAGTAATTCGCCCGTAATCTGCGAGCCTTCAAACAACGTAGGCATATGGCTGCGATTAAGCCCCGTTGCTGCCAGAAGTTCATCACTCCAATCACGCAGGCCTACATCTAGCCACATCGTTCCTGCTGCATCGGACATATCACTGGCAAAAACACCGCTCATCTTCCAGCGGAGGTAGTCCTTGGGTAACAGCACCTTATCTATCTGAGCAAACACGCCGGGCTCATGCTTTGCCACCCATTTCAGCTTCGGCGCGGTAAACCCCGGCATCATTAAATTACCGGTAATCTGGCGAGAATTGGGCACGCTCGCCTCTAATTCTCGGCACTCCTGCGCGCTGCGCCCATCGTTCCAGAGAATTGCCGGTCGCAGAATATTTTGCTGTTTGTCGAGCAGCGTAGCCCCGTGCATCTGGCCTGTCAGCCCTACCGCTCGCACGTTGCTCAGTGAATGCTTTTGACCCAGCGCCAGCACCGCCGCGTCCGTGGCACGCCACCATGATGCGGGATCTTGCTCAGACCATAATGGATGTGGACGATTGACCTGTAACGGCTCGCCATGGCTGGCTATCACCTCGCCCTCTTCGCTGAGCAAAATGGCTTTTACGCCGGAGGTCCCTAAATCAATACCCAGATACATGGCGCAGCTCCTGTTCTCAAACGGTTCCTCCCCCTATTTAGGGGGAGGTTAGCAAGGGAAAGTATCAACCAAAAATATAACGATTAACCACGTTTTCCAGCAGCTCTTGATGTCCGCTCTGATGCTGCGGCGCGAGCTGGTTTTGCTGTGCATATTGCGCAATACCATCCAGAGAGAGTTTTCCCTGCAAGATTTGCTGACCAAATTCGCCGTTCCAGCCGGAATAACGTTTCGCAACGCGACGATCGAGTTCACCATCTTCAATCATTTTGGCCGCAATTTTCAGCGATAGCGCCATCGTATCCATGGCGCCAATATGACCGTAGAACAAATCATATTTATCCGTGCTTTGGCGACGAACCTTGGCGTCGTAGTTCAGACCACCGGTGGTGAAACCGCCTGCTTTGAGGATTTCAAACATGATCAGCGCATTTTCTTCTACGCTGTTCGGGAACTGATCGGTGTCCCAGCCGAGCTGCGCATCGCCTCGGTTGGCATCTACCGATCCAAAAATACCCAGTGCAATCGCGCTGGCGATCTCGTGATGGAACGTATGACCCGCCAGCGTGGCGTGGTTGGCCTCGATATTTACCTTAATCTCTTTTTCTAAACCGAACTGTTTTAAGAATCCATAAACCGTCGCAACATCATAGTCATATTGATGCTTGGTTGGCTCTTGTGGTTTTGGTTCGATCAGCAACGTGCCTTGGAAACCAATTTTGTGTTTGTGATCGACTACCATCTGCATGAAACGCCCTAACTGCTCGCGCTCTTGGCGTAAATCAGTGTTCAGCAGGGTTTCATAGCCTTCACGCCCGCCCCACAGCACGTAGTTTTCGCCACCCAATTTTTTGGTCGCCTGCATCGCTTGGCAAACCTGAGTGGCAGCCCAAGCAAAAACGTCTGGATTTGGGTTAGTAGCCGCACCTGCGCCGTAGCGCGGATTCGTAAAGCAGTTCGCCGTGCCCCACAGCAGCTTCACGCCGCTGCTTTCTTGCTTCTCAGCCAGCACGTCGGTCATCACGGCAAAGTTATTGACGTATTCTTTCAGCGAAGCGCCTTCGGGCGACACGTCGATATCATGGAAACAGTAATACGGCACATTCAGCTTGTGGAAGAATTCAAAGGCGACATCGGCTTTGCGCTTCGCCTGTTCCAGCGCTTCGCCCGGCTGCTGCCAAGGGCGGTCAAATGAGCCGATACCAAACATATCCGCACCATTCCAGCAGAAGGTATGCCAGTAGCACGCCGCAAAGCGCAGGTGCTCTTCCATGCGTTTACCAAGAACAATTTCGTCTGGATTGTAATGGCGGAAAGCTAAAGGATTAGTGCTATGAGTTCCTTCAAAACGAACACGTTCTAGTTGATCAAAATACGACATGGAATATTCCTTATTTAAGATTACTGGCAGCTTGGGCCATTAATTGCGTTTGTTGTTCTTTGTTCAGCCTGGCAATTCCAAATCCTGTGAATCCCCATAGCGTGGCAAAAAAGATTCCGCTCCAACATAAAATTGCCCACGGTAGATAACTCAGGGTAGCAACACCAAGAGTTCCAGCCATATAAGCACCTGCGGCGGTCCAAGGTAGAATCGGCTCAAATATGGTTGCGGAATCTTCGACTGTGCGGCTGAGGTTTTTCGGATGGAGCCCTCGCTCGATATACGCGTTACGCAACATTTCAATTGGAATAAGAATAGAAATCTGTCCATTACAGGTAACACTAATCATGGTTAAACCACACGCTAAAGTGGCGAGAATCATCGTTCCGGTTGAATGCACAAGCTTTAGCAAGTTGTGGACAATAACTTCTAATGCACCACTGAGCGCTAAAGTACCGGCAAAAGACAAGGCGCAGAAACAGATTAATAAAGTGCTCATCATGGAATTCATTCCGCCACGATTAAGCAAATTACTCAGTAGAGGATTAACTTCCCGATCGCCTAGCATAGATATGTTGAAACCATCTACAGCACTTTTAACCACATCGTGTAATGAGAATCCTTGAATAAACGAGGCATTCAGCATCGCGACAAGCGCTGAAACCAACATGACTGGAATAGTTGGTTTTTTGGTTATTGAGCCATATAAAACGATAGCAATTGGCAACAGCAGTAAAAAATTAAAATGGTAAATACTCTTGAGGCCATCAGTAATAATGAGAACCTTATCTGGAATGGCAACTCCACCGAGATCGGAATTCATTCCATAGAAAAATAAAACAACTGCAGACAGAATTAATGATGGTAACGTGGTGTAGAGCAAATGACCGATATGCTCATATAAATCTACCTGCGCTGCCATGGCCGCTAAATTAGTATCACCAGATAGAGGGGATAGCTTATCGCCAAAATAAGCGCCAGCAACTACGGCCCCTGCCGTCGCGGCTACATTGGCATCCATGCCAATTGCAACGCCCATGAAAGCAACACCGACGGTGCCCGCAGAGCCCCATGATGTCCCTGTACATACAGAAACAACGGAGGTAACAAGCAAGGCGGTAACATACAACATTGCAGGATCAATCAGTTTTAATCCGTAATAAATCATCAGCGGAATTGTGCCACCCGCCATCCATGTTCCAATAAGTAGCCCCACGCTAATTAAGATAAGCAGGGCTGGCATCGTCTTTGCAATTTTCTGAGAAATTGACTCCAGAATGGCGTTGTAATCGTGCCCTAGCCTTTTCACTAGCAAGGCGGCAATCACCGTAGATAAAACCATCAGTGGTTCTGGAGGTAAATCAAAGGCGGCGTATCCTACGCCTAATAAAAATACCATCGATAATATAGGCAACAGTGCCTCTAAGAGAGTGGGCGCTCTTGGTTTTATTGTATCGCTCATTAGATTTTACTCCTGCGGTGCATAAGGAAAAGTGCTAACAATGCGTTCTAAAGCTGCAACTAGTGTTGCTCGTTGTGTTGCGATATTTATTCTGAAAAAACCTTCACCAGCATGACCAAAATCGCTTCCCCAGCTCATTTCAACTTTGGCCAATGAAATAAACCAATGCTTTAGTTGCTCTTCAGATATACCGCTAGACTGATAATTCACCCAAAGCATATAAGTGCCGCTACTCTGAGTTATCTTCCATGTAGGAAAATATTTTTGTAGCAAGGTAGCAGCATAACTTCTATTCTCTGCTAAATAGGTTTTTAGTGATAAAATCCAGTCGTCACACTCCTTATAGGCAGTTAAAAATGCGGGAACGGAAAAATACCCAGGGTTATGTATGCCAGCAGCAGCAAGGCAATTTTTAAATTCTTCCCGAATTTTATTATTTGCGATAATAATATTTGCCACTTCAAGGCCAGCCATATTGAACGTCTTAGCCGGAGAGGTGCAAATCAATGAATTTTGCTCAACATAATGACTGAGCGTAGATATAAAGCGGTGTTGGCTATTGTTAAAAATAAAATCACAATGCACATCATCCGAGATGATAAATACATTATATCTTTCAGCTAATTTTGCTATTTTTATTAGTTGCTCTTCCTCCCACACAATGCCTGTTGGATTATGTGGAGATAAAAGAATAAAACATTTTGCTAGCTTAAACTTACTTTCTAGATCATCGAAGTCAATATGGTAGCAGCCATCTTCATAGATAAGCTCGCTTTCTAACAACTGCCGATGATTTAATCTTACTGCATCATTTATCGGATGATAGGCTGGAGAAAGAGTTAGAATTGTATCAGAACACTCCGTAAATGACTGAATGTAAATAGAAATCGCTTGAATTACTCTCGGGCAAAATACGATATGTTCAGTAGGAATATCCCAATGGTGATGCTTAGAAAACCATTGGGATACTGTGTCGTTCCAATCTTGGCTTAATAATGTGTAACCATAAATCCCTTTACGATTGAAAGTGTTTAATCTCTCAATCATATTTACAGGCAACGGAATATCCATATCAGCGACAGATAGAGGAATAACATCATCCCCTAGAAGAGCACTCCATTTAGCGCTATAGGTTTCATTGCGTGAAGTTTTCTTATCAAAGTCATAGTGTTCCATCGCAGCACCTTGCTTAATATGGTATTTATGATGCTAAAATAATGCTAATTTATCTCTAGAGATATTCCGAGTTTTGCTTTTCCACTTATGAAAAATAACTAACGTGATATTAATCACAATTAATGCATTTATTCTATTATTTATCTATACATAATGAAGGAAAATGGATGTTTTCAATCATTTGGTCTCCTAAAAAATATAAAATGAGGTAGACATGTTCGCCAAACGCTATCGCATTACATTGTTATTCAATGCCAACAAGGCGTATGACCGTCAGGTGGTGGAAGGTGTGGGTGAGTATTTACAGGCTTCTCAGTGTGATTGGGATATTTTCATCGAAGAAGACTTTCGTTGCCGTATCGACAATATTAAAGATTGGCTAGGCGATGGCGTGATTGCCGATTTTGACGACCGTGAAATCGAAGCGTTGTTAAGCCATCTCGAAGTGCCGATTGTCGGCGTCGGCGGCTCTTATCATCGTGAAGAAGACTATCCACCGGTTTCTTACATCGCCACCGATAACCATGCGCTGGTCGAAAGCGCATTTTTGCATCTCAAAGAAAAAGGCATCAATCGCTTCGCTTTTTATGGCCTGCCAACCAACAGTGATAAACGATGGGCGCAGGAGCGAGAGTATTCTTTCCGCCAGTTGGTTGCTAAAGAGCAATACCAAGGCGTGGTGTATCAAGGAATGGAAACCACGCCAGATAACTGGCAATACGCACAGAACCGGCTAGCTGACTGGGTGCAAACGCTGCCGCCACAGACGGGGATTATTGCCGTTACCGATGCGCGTGCTCGCCATCTGTTACAGGTATGCGAGCATCTTGATATTGCCGTGCCTGAAAAAATCAGCGTTATCGGTATCGATAACGAAGAGCTCACGCGATATTTGTCGCGCGTGGCACTTTCGTCGGTCGCACAGGGCACACGCCAGATGGGTTATCGCGCAGCTAAAATGCTGCACCAGCTGCTATCTAGCGGAAAGCCGTCAGTACCTCAACGTGTTTTAGTTCCGCCGATAAAAGTCGTTGAACGGAGATCGACCGATTTCCGCTCGCTAAGCGATCCGTCCGTCATTCAAGCCATGCATTTTATTCGTCACCATGCCTGTGAAGGGATCAAGGTTGAGCAAGTTTTGGATGCCGTGGGCATGTCTCGTTCAAATCTAGAGAAGCGGTTTAAAGATGAAACAGGGCAAACCATTCATGCCGTAATCCATGAAGAAAAGTTGGATCGCGCACGCAATCTCTTAATCGCCACCTCGCTATCGATCAATGAAATTTCTCAGATGTGCGGGTATCCGTCGCTGCAATATTTCTATTCAGTATTTAAGAAGGGATACAGCATGACGCCGAAGGATTATCGCGATCGCTTTGGTGACAATATTGGATAACGAAACATTGGTGCATAAAACAGTAACTTGATAAGAAAAATCTTAGCCAACTCTAACTAAAACCGCCGCTTTAAAGTCAGCCCAAAATGAATTGGCGTTAAAATCAAAGCGGCGGGAACACGCTATCAGTCGATCTCGTCACTCAAGATGTAGTCAGCTAACTGCCAATTGACGGGCGAGCCTTGATAGTAAGGCATAACGGTGCCTTTTCGGATATTTAGAACAGGATGTGAAGATGAGTTCATCATCCGCCATACCCCAGTTTGTGGACATTCATGTCCGCTTGCTCGCTGGATCCCGAGCGGCTTCCGTGTCATTTCGTTTTGATTCTGAGATATAAGTTCAGTTGATAAGTAAGCAAAATTATTACTTTCTATTCTCATGACATCCTCAAGCAATAAAAGAAAGAACATTTATTAAAAGCGACATGAGTTAGAAAAATCTTAAGCGCAAAAAATAAACACAAAGATGATAAATAATTTGTTGGTTAATGTTTTGCCAAATATACTGGCGGTGATTAATCCGATTTACTCTTATTAGGTTTTAATATGTGTGTTAGAAACACATTAATTAAGTTTCTCTGGGTTCTGCTCGTTGGCTTAACCAGTAGCCAAGCCATGGCAGTCAACTGCCAGCGTGCAACCACGCCGCTGGAAAATACCATCTGTAGTAACGATGGCCTGCATTGGCTAGACACCACGATGACCATTATTTATCGTGCCATGCTGGTTAAAGAAGATTCGCTGAAAGTGCATAGCCAGTACGAAAACTGGGAAAAATCGCTCGAAAAGTGCACCAGCGATAATTGTATCGAGCGCGCTTATTATGAGGGTATCAGCACCCTTTCGGATGCCGATACTAACTTCCAATGGGATGGGCAGTGGTGGAATCTCAGCGCGGGTAATATGAGCGGGGGCACCGTTCAGTTCAGTCGCAATAACGAATGGGGTTTTAACATTGATATCCATGCCTGGACAGGTATGAACGGTGATGAATATACCGCTGAAGCCCGTAAGCTTTACGGCATCGGTATCGTCGATCGCGTGACGGATACCAGCAGTTGTAAACTGCTACTGATTCCTAAAAAGGATGGCTCGCTGCAAATTCATAGCAATGCCGACTGGGGATGCAGAATGTCTATGCCTGATGGCGTATTCATCGATGGGAAATATACAAAAGCTACCAAGGACCCTCGTCCAAAGCCTTCGTTGTTATCCATTGGCATTATTACGGAAGCCGCTCGCGACCAGCAATTTCGTGAGCTTGTGGGTGTTGATTACCAGCGCTTTGTCGATACCGCGAACGTCTATATTTATAGTGAAGATCTCGACAACATTGGCGCACGAGTCGTTTCGATGTGGGTGCGTGGCGCATCAAATAATAAAGCCGCTATTATCATGTACACGCCAGAAGGCGATATGTGGGCAGGTTTGATTGTGCCAGACAAAAATGGCCAACTGGCCATGCGCTATTACAGCTCAAAAAATAAGGACGAGAAAATGATGCCAAGAACCTTGGCGTCGTGGAAACTTCATTTTTTAGAGAAGTAACCGGTGCCACTTTAGCCCCATTCTCACCAGTGTGAGGATGGGGGATCGCTATGAAACCCAGCCTTTTCTATCGATTTTTCCTAACACCCAACTGCACAATAAACTTCCCGCCAGCGCGAAGAAAAACACCATGAAAATATCCACCAGCGGCCAGCTGCGTGCGTCTAAATGATGGGTGCGAATGAAGTGGATAAAAAAGGCATGGAAGCCATAAATTGCCAACGAATGACGTGAAATAAACGCCATCCATCGAGATTGAGTGTGATTAAAGTTATTCTTAAAGAATAGAAAAATGGCACAACTCGCTATAAATACCAGTGGCCCGCAGTACATGTAGTAAGTATCAGCAAATCCGCCGTTGTGCTGTGTTTGGCGGTAGGTGGAAAATGCAATTGCGACCACACACCCGATAAAAATTAGCGCCGCACTCCAAGATACACGTCGCAGCTCGGTATGTAACATCCCCAGAGATCGGCCCATCAACGCATAAAGCAGGTAGTAAAACATGTCACCAGAGATGTGCAGATTAATCGGGAGCAGCTTAATTCCTTGATAGCTGTATTGCGGCAAATTAGGGTTGGCAATAACCGCCAGTACGGCAACTACTATCGCCAAATACCGCGCACTCACCGCACGCACGCTAATTAATGGGGAAATGATATACAGGGCCAATATCGCATAGAAAAACCACAGGTGATAAAACACCGGCTTCACGAGGAAATATCGAATAGAAAGCCACGGGTTAATATGTGTCAGCAAACTGATATACAGCAGCCCTAGGGCGCTGTAAAAAAGCAAACAGCGCAAAACATGCAGCACATGCCGCCCTTGAGCCGACTTCTCGCCAAAAAACAGATAGCCAGAAATCATGAAAAATAAGGGTACACATACCCGAGACGCCGAATTAAGGAGGTTAGCGACATCCCAATTTATTTGGCCAATGCTAAACCCACTGGTGACATAGTAGGTTGTTGAATGGATCATCACTACCATGAGGCAAGCCGTGGCGCGTAAGTTATCGATCCAAATGATTTTCTGACTCATGTTTTGCGCCAAGCCCTTACCAGAATTCCGTATAACACCGACGGTGTTTTTGTTAAAAACAGGTTAACCTTCCGACCCCTCCATCAGCAATCAGAAGAATGCCTAAGCTAATCGTGATTTATATTTTTGAGTGACACATCACTGATTGCCAAGCGTGATAATTGACGGCAAAATAGCCACTCAGCCTTACGTTGTTCGTAAAACATAATCTGTTCACCGACACATCGCCGGTTTTTTCCCTTTTCTGAATAAACAAATAACTAATAAATATGCAAAAGTCTCTCTCCGCCGCAGGGCGATTGGGCCGACAGGCGCTGCTGTTTCCGCTTTGTCTGGTTCTGTATGAATTCACCACCTACATCGGCAACGACATGATCCAGCCCGGTATGTTGACCGTGGTGCAAGAATTTAACGTTGGCCAAGAATGGGTACCAACGTCAATGACCGCTTATCTGGCTGGCGGCATGTTCCTGCAATGGCTGCTTGGGCCATTGTCAGACCGCATCGGGCGTCGTCCAGTTATGTTGGCGGGCGTGGCCTATTTTGTCGTGATGTGTTTAGCCATTTTGCTGGCACAGACGATTGAACAATTTACGCTGCTGCGCTTCTTGCAGGGCGTGAGCCTGTGCTTTATCGGTGCCGTGGGCTATGCCGCTATTCAAGAGTCTTTTGAAGAATCGGTGTGCATAAAAATCACCGCACTGATGGCGAACGTGGCCCTGATAGCTCCCTTGCTGGGGCCGTTAGCCGGTGCCGCTTGGGTGCATATTTTGCCGTGGCAAATGATGTTTGTGATGTTTGCCGCACTCGCCGCGTTTTCTTTCTATGGATTGTGGCGTGCGATGCCTGAAACCGCGACGCGCCGTGGTGAAAAGCTGTCGCTGAAAGCGCTGGGGCAGGACTATAAACAGGTGCTATCGAACCGCCATTTTCTGTGTGGTGCGCTCGCGACCGGTTTTGCCAGTTTGCCACTGTTAGCTTGGATCGCACAGTCTCCGGTCATCATAATTAGCGGCGAAGGTTTAAGCAGCTATGACTACGGACTTCTACAGGTTCCGGTGTTTGGCGCGTTGATTCTGGGCAACTTTACGCTGGCTAAGCTAACCAGCACTCGCAGCGTTCGTTCCCTGATTAAACTTGGTGCGTGGCCAATGATGCTGGGACTGGCAATCGCGGCGATTGCCACGGTACACGCTTCTCATGCCTATCTGTGGATGACGGCGGGGCTGAGTATCTACGCCTTCGGGATCGGAATCGCTAACGCAGGGCTATATCGTTTAACGCTGTTTTCCAGCGATATGAGTAAAGGCACCGTATCGGCGGCAATGGGTATGCTGAGCATGCTGATTTTTACCGTCGGCATTGAGTTAACCAAACACGCTTATCTGCTCGGCGGTAATAGCTGGTTCAGCCTATTTAACCTGATGAGCGGTATTATTTGGCTAACGCTAGTGGTGCTATTTTTACGTAACAAACAGGTCGGAATGCCGCAGGCGGCATAATTTGGCCGCCCTTCACATTGGTCGAAGCCGCTCGGAGAAATTCCACGCATCACCGAGCGGTTCCCTCCCCTGCGAAGGGGAGGGTTAGGATGGGGCTGCTATTCACCAAACCTTACTGAATACTGCCCTCATCATCATCTTCGGTCGCAGGCAGTACCATATATGTCCCTTCAAACACCGCACCTGGATGCTCATCGCCATATAAATTCACGGAAAGCTGAACGCGAGCTTTGCGCCCACGGGCAAGCCTGTCCAGATCGCCGCTAACGGAGCTGAGATCCGCAACCGCTCGCGGCCGACCGGTAATCGGTGCGCTATAGCGTATATGTGCATCGGCAAGAATAATGGTTCCACCTAAATGGCGTTCACGCAGCAGCAGCCAAATCAGCCCCCAGCCCGTTAACGTTGCCAGTGAAAACAGACTGCCTGCAAACAGCGTTTGATGCGGATTTTGATTGCCTGACTCCGGCATGGTGGTCACAAAACGCTGGCCGGTATATTGGCTGATACGCACACCCATTTTTTCACTGAGTGGGATGTTTTCGTACCATGCTTTTTGCAACTGAGCGCACCAATCGGGACGATGCAAAATATCATCGAGCGTTGCTACCGGTTTAATCATCAGGAAATGACGCACCGGCGTAGTTTGCGGCGCGGTAATCTCCCCCTGATTTTCAAAACCCAGTTTGGCAAAAAACTCCACCGCATCTTCACGTGCGCTACATACCACGCGTTTAACCCCTTCCTGACGCGCTACAGACTCCAGCGTCATCGCCACCAGCGTTCCTAACCCTTTGGCCTGTACGGTGGGATCAACCGCCAGAAAGCGGATAGAGGCTTCATTATCGGCATTAATATATAAGCGCCCGATGGCAACCGGTTTACCCGACTCATCAACCACCATTTGATGGTGCGCCATCGCATCATAGGCATCACGCTCCGATCCCACCGGTTGATGCAGCGGCTTACGCAGCATTTCCCAGCGAAACTGGTAATAATCTTTTAGCTCTTGCTCTGTAACCGGAACTCGCAGGTGATACATAACTTGCTCTCTCTGTTTTACAGCATTCGCGTTACAACCCCCTCCCAACCTCCCCCTTCACAGGGGGAGGAGCCCACCAGTTTCTCATGTTAGCTGGGTTTCTCATTACAACGAGGAGAACGCACTAAACCTGGAGCCAGAAAGTGACCGGCCCATCATTGAGTAGTGAAACCTTCATATCGGCTGCAAACTGCCCTGTTTGCGTGTTGATGCCGGTTTCACGGCACTGACCCACGAAGTATTCATACAGGCGTTCTGCTTCATCGGGAGCGGCGCCACCTGAAAAGCTCGGTCGCATCCCTTTTTGGGTGTCTGCGGCTAAGGTAAATTGGGAAACCACCAGTACGCTGCCACCGGCTTGCTGAACGTTAAGATTCATCTTGTCGTTTTCATCGCTGAAAATGCGATAACCCAATACTTTGTCACGCAGCCGTTGGGCTTTTTGTTCGTTATCTTCTTTTTCAACGCCCAGTAATACCAGAAGGCCTGGGCCGATTTCGCCCACGGTTGTGCCTTCAACAACAACGCTGGCATGAGTTACTCTCTGAATTAACGCTATCATTTAGTTCTTCTCTTACTTATCGTTTTCTGGCGATGTCGCTTGAATTCTCTGGTTTTCTTCTCGTTTTGCGCGCTGATGCATGGCGCGGTATTCACTGAGCGAGACGGTAATCTCTGCGCCTAATAACACAATGCACCAACTCCAGTAGACCCATACAAACAGTATCGGTATCACGGCCAGTACGCCATAAATCAATTGATACGATGGAAACATCGTGACGTATAGCCCAAAGCCTTTTTTACCCAGCTCGAACAATAGCCCCGCCACCACCGCGCCGATCAGCGCATCTCTGGCGGGAACTCGCTGCGTGGGCACGACGCAGTAAATGAGCCAGAAACTGGCGCAGGAGAGCAAGAGAGGAAAAATGCGCAGTACCTGATCCACCAGCGAATACACACCGGTCATCGCCAGCCAGCGGATGGAAAGCAGATAGGTGCTAATCGCCATGCTGGCCCCCACTAAAATGGGTCCAAGGGTTAATACCATCCAATAGATCGCAAATGAATAGACGATTGGCCGCTGGGTACGGCTACGCCAAATATGGTTTAGCGCACCGTCAACGGAGGATATCACCAGCAGAGCCGTGACAATCAGCCCAACGGCACCCACGGCGGTCATCTTGCTGGAGTTAGCGACAAACTGTTCAATATAAGACTGCACGACATCGCCGGCAGCGGGAACGAAATTGGTAAAAATAAAGTGTTTGAGCTGTTCAGAAACTTCGCCAAACATGGGAAAAGCGGCAAACAGAGAGAAAACCACCGTGACGAGAGGAACCAGAGATAACAAAGAAACATAGGCCAGACTGCCCGCCATCATGCTCACTCGGTCGTGATTAACTCTGGCCCACAAGAGACGCCCAAATGAGACGCAAGACTTTGCTGACTGCCAAGAAAAAAGGGTCATGCCCCCTCCTGAAAACAACGCTCAGACCATGACATTACGGCCTGAGCGGTTAAACATCTTTTAATGTTAACGTTTTCTTGGGGTTGCGCAAAAAAATGCGAAGGACAAAACGAATTATCCCATTACCTGCCCCTCTTATTACCTACCCCATAGATAGGTTAGGCAAAATACGCGGGCACCACTTGGTTATCCGTGACGAGAATAGACTTAATTCCCAACGCCGCCGCGGCCGCAACGTTTTCAGCGTTGTCATCAAAGAATACCGCATCGCTGGCTGGGCAATGTTCCTGAGCCAGCACGTGCTGGTAAATCTCCACATCGGGTTTGCGCATACCAAGATCTTGAGAGAGGTACATATGATCGCTGGCAGCCTCCACTTCAGGATAATGCTTTGGCCAATAGTTGCTGTGTAGGCGGTTAGTGTTGGAGAGCACAACCACACGATTACCGTAACTACGCAACTTTTTCATCAGCTCAATGACTTCTGGACGTAGACCAACAAATACCGACTGCCAGCCTAACTCAAACTGTTCGAAGCTGAGTGCTATTCCCATTTCAGCACAGAGTTTGTGCGCGAACTCTTCATCGGTAATCGTACCACGCTCATGCTGCTGGAAAACTTCACCCATTTTGAACCTTTCGGACAGCGTTGCCAGCGGCACACCGCTATATTTGCTCCAAACACCGAGCACGCGCTTAAAATCAATATCTACAATCACATTCCCTAAATCAAAGATGTACAACATGTGCCGCTCCTGATTTTTTGTGAATTCTTACTCTAACCTGAAATCGTGCGCTGAAATAGGCACCGTCTCTAAACGCCGCAACGAATACAGAACATTCAAAATCCGCTGTTCTGAAGCTTTGCACAACACCCTGATAGTAGAACTCCCTACTTAAGCGCGCAAAAATTGGACATAGATCACAATTCCTCACTACGTATGACTATTTCAATAGCAGCAAAACCTTTATTTCCCTGTGGGTATAAGAATTTTCTAAGTTCCGCCGATAGAAAATCAAACATCGCATATTTATTACCCAAATAAGGCCGGAAATTATGTTTAAAAACCTAACAATCAGAACAGGACTGCTCATTTTATTAGCCGTATTTGCCTTACTTCAATTTACGTCCAGTGGAATCGGGATGTATTTTCTTCACCAGAACGATGAGGACGTTAACTTTCTGGAAGTTACCGCAAGCGAACAAAAAGCGCTCTCTGATTCACGTGATGCCGTCTTACGCTTGCGTTCGATTATCGACAGCACGGTTATCCAACTGACCAATAATATGCCGGTTAATGTGCCTCAGGTCGTCAAAGCACTGCGCCAAGAATTACAAACCTCGCAGACTAACTTTGACTTGTTTATGAAGATCCCTGGCATAACCATGAGCCGACCAGAAATCGGTAGAATTATGGAGAAAGCGCAGGCGGATCAGGTTTCAAGCGCGTTGACGAATATTGGCTTATTGGAAAATTTCACCACACCAGAACAGCTCCAACAGTCGATGACAAGCCATCAAGAATCTCGCCTAAAGGTGCGTAAAGAATATGATGATCAGTACACAAACTACGTGAGCCTACGTCAGGAAAATCTGGTCAAGGCGAGTGCCGATAGCACAGCCTCTTACACGTTCTCCATTCAAATCATGTGCGCTATTTTAGCCGCCGTGGTGGTGCTATTTATCATTGCTTACTTCTGGTTGGATCGCATCTTGGTGAAACCATTGAACAAGGTATCCGGCTATTTTGCTCAAATTGGTAAAGGCGATCTTCGTCACCCGATTGAAGTTGAAAACAATAATGAAATTGGTAAGTTATGTGCCGCGCTGCAAGAGATGCAATATGAGCTGATTGAAACCGTGACGTCTATTCGCGATGGGGTGGAATCCATTAATATTGGCACTCAAGAAATTGCAGCAGGCAACACCGACCTATCTAGCCGAACGGAAGAGCAGGCATCCGCGCTGGCAGAAACAGCCGCCAGCATGGAGCAGATATCGTCTACGGTTAAGCTCAACGCGGATAACGCCGTGCAAGCCTCTTCCATGATCCAAACATCGGCCTCTATCGCTCATGAAGGCGAACAGCAGATGAAAAACATGACCACCAAAATGCATGCCATTAAAACCAATGCGCAAAAGATGGGCGATATCATTAGCGTCATCGATAGCATTGCTTTCCAAACCAATATCTTAGCCCTGAATGCCGCCGTGGAGGCCGCTCGCGCAGGTGAAGCCGGTCGTGGGTTTGCCGTTGTCGCCAGCGAGGTGCGTAACCTTGCCCAACGCTCTGCGCAGTCAGCCAAAGAAATTAACAGCCTCATTTCTGAATCTGCTTACCAAATTCAAGAAGGTGCGGAACTGGCAGATAAAACGGGGTCAACAATCGCGGAAATGACCAGCGCTATCTCGAAGGCAAGCACGATGATGGACAGCATCTCTTACGCCTCTGAAGAACAAAGCCGCGGTGTCGAACAAATACGCGTAGCCATCACCCAGATGGATCAGGTGACTCAACAAAATGCGGCCTTGGTCGAGCAGGTCGCAACCACAGCTGCGAACGTTGAGGATCTGTCAGGAACCCTAACGCAGGCCGTCGCCGTCTTTCAAATTAAAGGTCAAACCACAACGCCGGTAAAAAACTCAGCGACAGCAAAAACAGCTGAAACGCTAGATGATGAAAACTGGATCTGATTTTTAGGTATAAAAAAAGGGCACCCAAAGGTGCCCTCATATCAGACTTAAACAATCGTTAAAGAAGATTAGTCTTCTTTAGGGCCACGAGCTGCGCGGCGACGGTCGTTTTCAGTCAGGTGACGTTTACGGATACGTACAGAAACCGGAGTCACTTCTACCAATTCGTCGTCATCGATGAATTCCAGAGCCTGTTCCAGAGACATTTTAATCGCAGGAACCAGAGTCGTTGCTTCATCAGTACCAGACGCACGCATGTTGGTCAGTTTTTTACCGGTCAAGCAGTTAACGGTCAGGTCGTTAGAACGAGTATGAATACCGATGATCTGGCCTTCATAAACTTCTGCACCGTGACCCAAGAACAGCTTACCGCGATCCTGCAGACCGAACAGAGCAAACGCAACCGCTTTACCCTGACCGTTAGAGATCAGCACGCCGTTCTGACGCTGGCCGATTTCGCCTGGACGTACATCGTCGTAATGGCTGAAGGTGGAGTACAGCAGACCAGTACCAGAAGTCATAGTCATGAATTCAGTACGGAAGCCGATCAGGCCACGCGCAGGGATGATGTAATCCAAACGGATACGACCCTTGCCATCTGGAACCATGTTTTTAACGTCGCCCTTGCGTTCACCCATGGCTTGCATGACTGAACCCTGGTGCTGCTCTTCGATATCCAGAGTTACGTTTTCAAACGGTTCTTGCATACGGCCATCAATCTTACGGTTGATAACCTTAGGACGAGATACTGCCAGCTCGAAACCTTCACGACGCATGTTTTCGATCAGAACCGACAGGTGAAGTTCACCACGGCCTGAAACGCGGAATGCGTCAGCATCTTCAGTTTCTTCAACGCGCAGAGCAACGTTGTGTACCAGTTCTTTCTGCAGACGCTCCAAGATCTGACGGGAGGTCACGTATTTACCTTCTTTACCGCAGAACGGAGAGGTGTTTACGCAGAAGTACATGGTTACAGTTGGTTCATCAACGCTCAGCGCAGGCAGAGCTTCAACATTACCCACTTCACAAATGGTGTCGGAAATGTTCAGTTCACCCAGACCGGTGATTGCGATGATGTCGCCAGCTTCAGCAACGTCAGCTTCGATACGCTCCAGACCCATGTGGGTCAGAACTTTACCGACTTTACCGTTACGAGTTTTGCCTTCGCTATCGATCAAAGTAACCTGTTGGTTAGGTTTGATTTTACCGCGTTTGATACGGCCGATACCGATAACGCCAACGTAGTTGTTGTAGTCCAGCTGAGAAATTTGCATCTGGAAAGGTGCATCAGCTTCAACTTGTGGCGGAGATACATGGTCAACAATCGCTTGATACAGCGGAGTCATGTCGTCGGCCATATCGTTATGGTCCAGACCCGCGATACCGTTCAACGCAGATGCGTAAACGATTGGGAAGTCCAGCTGCTCGTCGGTTGCGTCCAAGTTAACGAACAGGTCGAAGACCTGATCGACAACCCAGTCAGGACGTGCGCCCGGACGGTCAACTTTGTTGATAACCACAATTGGTTTCAGACCGTTAGCAAATGCTTTTTTGGTCACGAAACGGGTCTGCGGCATAGGGCCATCCATTGCGTCAACAACCAGCAGTACCGAGTCAACCATAGACATTACACGTTCAACTTCGCCACCGAAGTCAGCATGCCCCGGGGTATCCACGATGTTGATACGGTAGTCTTTCCAATTAATGGCGGTGTTTTTCGCGAGGATGGTAATCCCACGCTCTTTCTCCAAATCGTTGGAGTCCATTACGCGTTCAGTTGCTTCTTCACGTTCACCGAACGTGCCGGATTGTTGTAGCAACTTGTCAACCAGGGTAGTTTTCCCATGGTCAACGTGCGCAATAATGGCGATGTTACGCAGATTTTCGATCACAGCTTTGCCTCAGGCATTAGAAATAGCGCGCTATTGTACACGTAATAAGCGAGGGACTAAACAAGATCACAAGCATCTCTTATAAACAACCGTAAAAAGGTGAGTTTGTGATCCTATTCACGATGCCAAACGGCGCGGGAATGAACAATTTGCACTGGAATGGTGCATATGAAATCTTACACTGCACCATTCTGGTGCGGAATTCGATTCTGGTGCATAGTCTCCTATCACCAGATACGCCAATTATGCGCTTTCCGAGCGATTTGTAAAGTTGGCATGGTTTTAGCTTGTATAAATTTATGGTGAAAAAACCATTTATATATACAGATTCGTTCCACGACGACCTTAGGCA
The DNA here is from genome assembly GCF_002355555.1 of Hafnia sp. CBA7124. Taxonomy (NCBI): domain Bacteria; kingdom Pseudomonadati; phylum Pseudomonadota; class Gammaproteobacteria; order Enterobacterales; family Hafniaceae; genus Hafnia; species Hafnia sp. CBA7124. The sequence goes on from NZ_AP017469.1 coordinate 4,499,624, forward strand.
ACCGGGAGTAGAGTATGTCCGCTGAACACGTATTAACAATGCTGAATGAGCATGAAGTCAAATTCGTAGACCTGCGTTTTACTGATACGAAAGGTAAAGAACAGCACGTTACGATCCCTGCTCATCAAGTCAATGCCGACTTCTTTGAAGAAGGTAAAATGTTTGACGGCTCCTCTATCGGCGGCTGGAAAGGTATCAACGAATCCGACATGGTGCTGATGCCAGATGCAAGCACTGCGGTTCTGGATCCGTTCTTTGAAGAACCGACTCTGATTATCCGTTGCGACATTCTTGAGCCAGGCACCATGCAGGGCTATGACCGCGACCCACGCTCCATCTCTAAGCGTGCAGAAGATTACCTGCGCTCTTCAGGCATCGCAGACACCGTTCTGTTTGGGCCTGAACCAGAATTCTTCCTGTTCGATGACATTCGTTTCGGCAGCAGCATTCGTGGCTCCCACGTTGCCATTGACGATATCGAAGGCGCATGGAACTCCAGCACCAAATACGAAGGCGGTAACAAAGGCCATCGTCCAGCGGTGAAAGGCGGCTATTTCCCAGTTCCTCCTGTCGATTCTTCACAGGACATCCGCTCGACCATGTGTCTGACCATGGAAGACATGGGTTTAGTGGTTGAAGCTCATCACCATGAAGTTGCAACCGCCGGTCAGAACGAAGTGGCAACCCGCTTCAATACCATGACCAAAAAAGCTGACGAAATTCAGATTTACAAATACGTGGTTCACAACGTGGCTCACGCATTCGGCAAAACCGCGACCTTCATGCCAAAACCAATGTTTGGCGATAACGGTTCTGGTATGCACTGCCATATGTCCCTGTCTAAGAACGGAACTAACCTGTTCGCAGGCGACAAATACGCAGGCCTGTCTGAAATGGCGCTGTACTACATTGGCGGCGTAATCAAACATGCTAAAGCGATCAACGCGCTGGCAAACCCAACCACCAACTCCTACAAGCGTTTGGTTCCAGGCTACGAAGCACCAGTTATGCTGGCTTACTCTGCCCGTAACCGTTCTGCCTCTATCCGTATTCCAGTGATCGCCAGCCCGAAAGGACGCCGTATTGAAGTTCGCTTCCCAGATCCAGCGGCTAACCCATACCTGTGCTTCGCGGCACTGCTGATGGCAGGCTTGGACGGTATTGTGAACAAAATCCATCCTGGCGATGCGATGGATAAAAACCTGTACGATCTGCCTCCAGAAGAAGCGAAAGAGATCCCAACCGTTGCGGGCTCTCTGGACGAAGCGCTGGCCTGTCTGGATGCTGACCGTGAATTCTTGACCCGCGGTGGCGTGTTCACCAATGACGCGATCGATGCTTACATCAAACTGCGTCAGGAAGAGATGGAACGTGTTCGCATGACGCCGCATCCTGTTGAGTTTGAACTGTACTACAGCGTCTAAAACCGGCGTCTAAAACACGCTCATGTGCTTGGCACGTCTTATGGCGTGCCGCAAAAAGATTCAAATTGGTTCGTCGATTTTTTGTTGCCGTGGAAACTTTATACCCATCTTCGGATGGGTTTTTTTCTCCACTTTTTTTGAGCACCTAACTGATGGGCACCCGCGGAGAAATTTTTTATTCGCCAAATCCCACGGTTTTGAAAGCATGCTAAAGTGCATTTATCTTATTTGCACCAAAACAGTGCAGGAGCCCGCAATATGGCCGACCAATCCATGACCGATGCGCAAACCGCACGTAAACAGCCTGATTCCGGGCAAATTCTCAATTCACTGATTACCTGCGTATTGTTGCTTGATCGCAATCTGGCGGTTCATTACGCCAATCCAGCCGCGCAACAGCTGTTGGCTCAAAGTTCTCGCAAGTTATTTGGCACTCCACTCCCAGACTTATTAGGCTACTTCTCGCTCAATATTCGGCTGATGCACGATAGCCTGCATGCTGGACAGGGGTTTACCGATAATGAAGTCACGCTGGTTATCGATGGTCATGCTCATATTATGGCGCTCACGGCACAACCCATGAGTGATGACTTTATCCTGTTGGAACTCTCTCCGATGGATAGCCAGCGCCGCCTCAGCCAAGAACAGCTACAGCATGCACAGCAGGTCGCCGCCCGCGATTTGGTGCGTGGATTAGCTCATGAGATTAAAAACCCGCTTGGTGGATTACGCGGCGCTGCGCAGCTGTTAGCTAAAGCCTTGCCCGATCCCTCGCTGACCGAATACACCAAGGTCATCATCGAGCAGGCAGACCGTCTAAGAAATCTGGTCGATCGGCTGTTAGGCCCTCAGCGCCCCGGTCAACACGTCACACAAAGCATTCATCAGGTGGCAGAACGTGTTTGCCAGCTGGTTTCACTCGAATGCCCCGACAACGTCACGCTGGTTAGGGATTACGATCCGAGCCTGCCGGAGCTTGAGCACGATCCAGAACAAATTGAACAAGTACTGCTCAATATCACTCGCAATGCGCTTCAGGCACTAGGAAACGCGGGAGGTACGATTACGTTGCGCACTCGAACCGCATTTCAGCTCACACTGCATGGCGAGCGCTATCGCTTAGCGGCGCGTATTGATATTGAAGATGATGGTCCGGGGATCCCCGCCCATCTGCACGATACCCTGTTTTATCCGATGGTCAGTGGCCGCGAAGGCGGTACCGGACTCGGCCTGTCGATTGCCAGAAATCTCATCGACCAACATCAGGGTAAAATTGAATTTAATAGCTGGCCGGGGCATACCGAATTTTCGGTTTATCTGCCTATTCGCAAGTAATTTACAACATTTACTAAGCGGCCTTCCGTAAACAGAGGTGATTATGACAACGCAACAGGGAATCGTCTGGATCGTTGATGATGACAGTTCCATCCGCTGGGTGCTGGAACGTGCACTGACCGGCGCGAGTTTGCGCTGCGTCACGTTTGAGAACGGAAACGAGGTGCTGAGTGCTTTAGCCAGCCAAACGCCGGACGTTTTGTTATCCGATATCCGCATGCCCGGCATGGATGGTTTAGCGTTACTTAAGCAGATAAAACAGCGCCACCCCATGCTTCCGGTCATCATAATGACAGCGCATTCAGACTTAGATGCCGCGGTGAGCGCCTATCAGCAAGGTGCCTTTGATTACTTGCCTAAGCCTTTCGATATCGATGAAGCGGTCGCCCTTGTAGAGCGGGCGATCAGCCACTATCAGGAACAGCAGCATCCAGCGCGCAGCGAACCCATTAACGATCCTGCGGCAGATATCATCGGTGAAGCACCGGCGATGCAGGATGTTTTTCGCATTATTGGCCGACTTTCGCGTTCTTCAATCAGCGTATTGATTAACGGTGAATCCGGTACGGGTAAAGAGCTAGTCGCGCACGCGCTACATCGCCACAGCCCACGAGGCAAAGCGCCGTTTATTGCGCTGAATATGGCCGCCATCCCTAAAGACCTCATTGAGTCAGAGCTGTTTGGTCACGAAAAAGGAGCCTTTACCGGCGCTAATCAAATTCGTCAGGGCCGTTTTGAACAGGCAGACGGCGGCACGCTGTTTCTGGATGAAATCGGTGATATGCCACTCGATGTGCAAACACGCTTGCTGCGCGTGTTAGCCGACGGTCAGTTTTATCGCGTTGGCGGATATGCTCCCGTCAAAGTCGATGTACGCATTATTGCCGCAACGCATCAAAACCTTGAACAACGGGTGCAGGAAGGAAAATTCCGTGAGGATTTATTCCACCGCCTTAACGTTATTCGCGTGCACTTGCCTCCGTTGCGCGAACGTCGTGAAGATATCCCTCGCCTCGCGCGTTACTTTTTGAAAGTGGCCGCCACCGAATTAGGCGTTGAAGCAAAAATTCTTCACCCTGATACCGAGTTGGCGCTCACTCGTCTTCCGTGGCCAGGCAACGTGCGTCAGCTAGAAAACACCTGCCGCTGGCTTACCGTTATGGCCGCCGGGCAGGAGTTGCTGGTTCAAGATTTGCCAAGCGAACTGTTTGAAACCAGCGTACCGGAATCCACCAGCGGAACCGCCTCGCCCGATCATTGGTCTGCGCTTTTGGCTCAGTGGGCAGAGCATGCCTTGCGATCTGGGCATCAGGATCTGTTGTCTGAGGCACAGCCAGAAATGGAGCGTATTCTGCTGACGACCGCGCTGCGCCATACTCATGGCCATAAGCAAGAGGCCGCGCGGCTGCTCGGTTGGGGGCGCAATACCCTGACACGTAAGCTAAAAGAGTTGGGAATGGAGTGAGCATTAGCCGATCATCAGTGGTTTGTTAATATGTTGTATCTGGTTAATAAAAATACAATCTGGCGCACAAAAAAACGGCTATACCGATCTTTTACTGCACACCGCAGATCGGTATGATCATCGGCACAGTTTTTGGAGGTTATGATGATCGATTCGATACTGAGCTTGATCTCGCAGGGTGCTGAGCTCGCCACCGCCGCCGGACACTCATCGCAGACAGCATTTGCCGCCGTGCTATGTGCCGCGCTGCTGAGTTTTTTGGGTTAACCATTTCACTCTCCCCCTCCCATGAGAAAGGGCGTTGTTCTAGCAACGCCCTTTTTTGTTGGTTGAATCCTTAAAACTCATCGTGATTAAGACTCAATTCAGAACCCTGTTTGCATCTTTCGCTGTTATGCTGAAATGAAAGAGCCTGAATTATCAGCCAATCCGACGCCTATCTCCTAGGAGCAAACATGAAACCTGCCATCGTTCTCTATAAAACGCTACCCGCTGACCTGCGCCAAAAGCTCGATGAACACTTCAGCGTGACCGCCTTTGATGAGCTTTCTCATCAAACCTTCCCTGCATTTTTACAGGCGTTAAAAAACGCAGAAGGATTAATCGGTTCTGGCGGGCGTATTGACGCTGACCTACTGGCACAAGCGCCTAAGCTTCGAGCCGCTTCAACCATTTCAGTCGGCTACGATAATTTTGACGTCGACGAGATGACCCGACGTAACATCTTGCTGATGCATACACCCACCGTGTTAACAGAAACCGTCGCGGATACGTTAATGGGGCTGATGCTGGCAACTGCGCGCCGCATTCCAGAATTAGATGCATGGATCCGTGACGGACACTGGAATGATAGCCTTGGGGCCGATCATTACGGAACAGACGTTCACCACAAAACCGTGGGTATTCTTGGCATGGGGCGCATTGGTATGGCGCTGGCGCAGCGCGCTCACTTTGGTTTTGGCATGAAAGTGCTCTATAACACCCGTACCCCAAACCCAGAGGCGAATCAAAAATATCAGGCGCAGCATTGCGATTTAGATACGCTACTGGCCCAATCTGATTTTGTTTGTATCACGCTACCGCTGACGTCACAAACTCACCATATGATTGGACGTGCGCAGCTAGACAAAATGAAAAAAAGCGCCATTTTAATCAATGCAGGTCGCGGGCCTGTTATTGATGAAGATGCCTTAATTGAAGCGCTAAAAGACGGCACCATCCTCGCGGCGGGCTTAGATGTGTTTGAGCGTGAACCGCTGCCTCATGATTCAGAGCTGATGAAACTCAAAAATGTGGTTTTAGCGCCGCATATTGGCTCGGCCACTCATGAAACCCGCTACGGTATGGCGGCCTGCGCCGTCGATAATCTGATTGCTGCGTTAAACGGTACGGTGAAGGAAAACTGTGTCAACCCTCAGATTGCGGTCAAAAACTAGACGTATAAATCACCGATGGGCAGGATAGTCTGCCCATATTTCAGCGGAGAATAGGAGGCGTTAAAGAATACGTTATAAAGAATAGTAGTGCTCTTTTACACGCAGCCAATCTTCAGGAGGGATCGGCTCTAAGTATTTCTCTAACTGTTTAAAATCATGCTGTACCGCTTTTTCTCTCACCCAACGGCGGCGACTCTTTTCAAGATCCAAAAATCCAGCCTCAACGTCCCCATGACTTTTCACATAGATATGCCGAACATAGCAGCAACCGTGCTGCCGATTTACGCTATGCATTTTTTTAAAGGCAACGGCAATCTGCTTGAGAAGTTCATTCATCACTTCAGGCTCACAGGCTTGATTCTGTTTCTGCGTATACCAATCACCAATACAAACAAAGTCCTTCATGTCTTCCGTTACAAGTAGGGCGCGCCACTCGCCATTAATTTGCAGCGCTTTACCGTATACGATTTTGGGGACAATCACGCCTGCCGCAGAGAGTTCGTTGATCACCTGAATTTCGCGCACAATGGTTGGACGCCCAAATGGATAACGAAGAGAGTGGAATAGGTGCATCACCTGACGTTTTACATAAAGCGTTTTGCCATCACGTTCAATGCGCTGAACGCCGCTCATACCTTTGCGGCGCTCATTAGGCTCTTCAACCCAATCGCCTTCTGTATCCCACCAACGCTGAAACTCTTCTAATTCTGCTCGCGATGCCATATCAACCCCTCGTGTAAAAATCCATTCACGCAGACCGTTATTGCTTAGTTTTAAATCAAACGAAAAAAATACACATACAGAGAAATAATAACCACTAAAACTAGTAGTAAGTTATCTTAAAGAGCTCATTGGGCACAAAGCATACTTCTGCATATCGCCAGAAAACGTCAAACACATCATCACGATGACTTGAATGGTCGACAAAACATCCAATACACAAACGTAATAGGTGAATCGTTTCATAATGACTACGGTTATGTGGCTTACCCCACAGATGTGCGATGCTGCTTTTGCGAGAATCCACAGTAATTGTAAGCAGCTAGATGTTAACCATTGATCAACGGCGAGCGAGTTCGATGCCGCCTTTTATTAGCAGTAGAATCAAGGATGTGTACGATGAGCGATATCGCCCTTACGGTTAGTCTGCTGGCGCTCGTTGCCGTGCTGGGATTGTGGATCGGCAATTGGCGCATTTATGGTGTTGGCTTAGGCATCGGGGGCGTGCTTTTTGGCGGAATTATCGTCGGCCATTTTGCTCAGACGTACGCTCTCGACCTCAACGGCGATATGCTGCATTTCATCCAAGAATTCGGCCTGATTTTATTCGTGTATACCATCGGGATTCAGGTCGGCCCCGGCTTCTTCTCCTCGCTACGCGTTTCGGGACTCAGGCTTAACGGCTTCGCCGTTCTGATGGTGGTGCTGAGCGGCATCGTGACGGCGCTGATCCACAAACTGTTTGGTGTTCCTCTTCCCGTGATACTAGGCGTATTTTCAGGCGCAGTGACCAATACCCCCGCGCTTGGAGCCGGACAACAAATTCTGACCGATTTAGGCTCCGACCCTGCGCTAGTCGATAAGATGGGCATGGGCTATGCCATGGCCTACCCGTTTGGGATATGTGGCATTTTGCTGGTGATGTGGCTGCTACGCTTGATATTTCGTATCAGCGTGGATGCTGAAGCCAGAGATTTTGACGCTAAAAATGGCTTGAAGCATGAGCTGCTGCAAACCATGAACATCTCGGTGCGTAACCCCAATCTGGCGGGAATGCCGATTCATAGCATCCCTATTATCAACAGTGATGAAATCGTCTGTTCACGCTTAAAACGTGGCGAACATCTGATGGTGCCGCTGCCCGATACGGTGCTGGAGTTAGGCGATCTTATCCATCTGGTTGGGCAAAAACAGGATTTAGAAAACGCGCGTTTAGTCATTGGCGATCAGGTCGATACATCACTGTCTACACGCGGTACAGCGCTTCAAGTGAGTCGCGTAGTGGTGACGAACGAGAAGGTGTTAGGTAAAAAAATTCGCGATCTGAATTTAAAACAGAAATACGACGTGGTGATCTCTCGCCTTAATCGCTCTGGTGTTGAGTTGGTCGCGAGTAGCAATGCAAGCCTACAGTTTGGCGATATTTTGAATCTGGTGGGAAGACCCGAATCTATCGATCGCGTGGCAGATATCGTCGGCAACGCCCAGCAGAAACTGCAACAGGTTCAAATGCTGCCGGTGTTTATCGGCATTGGGCTCGGCGTTTTACTCGGATCCATTCCCCTTTTCATTCCCGGATTCCCTGCCGCATTGAAATTAGGTTTGGCGGGTGGCCCGCTAGTGGTCGCGTTGATCTTAGGGCGTATCGGCAGTATTGGTAAGCTGTATTGGTTTATGCCACCTAGCGCCAACCTTGCCCTGCGCGAACTCGGCATCGTACTGTTTTTATCCGTGGTCGGTCTGAAGTCTGGTGGCAATTTCGTTGATACATTGCTTAATGGCGATGGTTTGTCGTGGATTGGCTATGGAATATTAATTACCGCAATTCCATTGCTCACCGCGGGGATCCTCGCTCGCGCAATGGCGAAAATGAACTATCTAACCATCTGCGGCATGCTGGCTGGCTCGATGACCGATCCTCCAGCGTTGGCCTTCGCCAACGGGCTACATCCAACTAGCGGCGCAGCAGCGCTCTCTTATGCGACGGTTTATCCACTCGCGATGTTCTTAAGGATTATGTCGCCACAGTTATTGGCGGTGATTTTTTGGGCCATGTAGGGGCGGGGATTTTATGGAGTAGTGTAAGGTTTCGAACGCCGAGTATGTCTGTACTGAAGCTCATACAAGACAATCTCAATATTACAGATATACGTAAGGTTTCGAACGCCTGTGAGCATTCGCATTTCTATGAAGCCGTTGGCGTAGGCGTCCGATGAGAGTCCCGTTGCGCGGGGACTCTCAACTCGCGCGCTTTTTACCGAGCCGTTTGGCCGACCGGTCTCGGAGCGCACGTCCTGTGCGCCCTCAACCTGCCACCAGCATCCCTGCTGGCGGCTCTAAAATGCATTCCATCTAACACGGAAAAGACAAAAAATACTTTGTCTGTCTTCTTATCTTCTTATTTGTGTAAGTCTTGGTTGGGAGAGCCGGCACGACAGGGATGTCGTGATGGAGTTTGGGGCGCCCTGGATGGGCGATACCAAACTGGAGCGAAGATGGCGTCTCGGATAAAGGCGCGCGGGTGTTGGGTGCGCGCGCTGGCGCACCCGACTCGAACGCCTTCGACGAAAGCTATATGTAAATACCGCAACGGATAGGCGGTCGAAACCTTACACCACAGTCGAATAAACGATACGCCCTCTCTGCTAGACGTAATTAAGCTTACATTTTGCAATGACAATCCCACCCTGATCACACTTCTGAATTCATCCCAAACCAATCTGTGACAACAGTCATACATCCTCATTATTTCGCTTTTTTATGGAACCGGTTCCAAATATCGTGGCGTTATTGAATTGATGATGAAGTGACCATCATTGGAGTGAATATGAAAAGAGATATCGTTGTTGTGACCGCCGCGTATGGATGGGACAACGTTAAAAAGCTCGGCGGACAGGCTAACTTACTGCCGATTATCGCTGAGTCAGGAGCCAACGGCGTTGAAATTCGTCGTGAGCTATTATCTGACTCAGAGCTAAACACCTTAGGTCATTTAGCCCGTCAAATTGCTGACCATCAGCTTTTTGCCGTTTATTCGGTACCGGAGGGATTGTTTGCCCTCGATGGTTCACTGAATCCACAGCTCGAAAATCGTTTACAAGAAGCCGCTGAGCTCAATGCTCGCACGGTGAAATTCTCTCTGGGGCATTACCAGCCAGGCTATGACATCACTGAACTAAACGCCTTGCTCAGCAAGCACCCAGTGCAGCTCGTCGTTGAAAACGATCAAACACCGGATTGCGGCATTTTTTCACCGTTAAACGCATTCTTTGCCACGGTACAAGATTGTCATTCCCCAATACGCATGACCTTCGATATGGCGAACTGGGATTGGGTTGGCGAAGACGCACATATCGCCGCGCAAAAACTAGCTCACATTGTGCATTACGTGCATGTGAAGGCCGCGGAAAAACGCCCTCAAGGCTGGTGCGCGGTGGAATTAGATAATAGCGACGGTCGCTGGAAACCGTTACTGGCAGAGCTTCCCCATCAGGCAATGCGCGGCATTGAATTTCCATTAGAAGGCGATGACTTAACCTCAGTAACCCGCCACTACGTTAATTTATTGAGAGCAGACTAATATGAAAACTTCACCGCTAGACGTGATCACCTATGGCGAGGCAATGACCATGTTCGTCGCTAATGAAACCGGTGAACTGGATCAGGCTATGCAGTTTACCAAGCGTATCGCAGGCGCTGAGCTGAATGTATCTATTGGTTTATCTCGCCTCGGAATGAACGTGGGCTGGGTTAGCCGTGTAGGTAACGACTCCTTTGGCCGTTTTACGCTCGCGACGCTGCAACAAGAGGGAATAAACCATCAGTGCGTTACCGTTGATGAGCGCTTCCCAACCGGTTTCCAACTGAAATCCAAAGCTGAGAATGGAACCGATCCCAAAGTGGAATACTTCCGCAAAGGATCGGCGGCCAGCCATCTTTCTGTTCACGATTTCGATCGGGCCTATTTCTCACAGGCTCGTCACCTTCACTTGAGCGGCGTTGCGGCGGCACTTTCCACTGATTCTTTGGCTCTCGCCAACCACGCGGCGCAAGAAATGCGCGCGATGGGCAAAACCATCTCTTTCGACCCTAATTTGCGTCCAGTGCTATGGCCAAGCCAGCAGGTGATGTGTGAAAAGCTGAACGCTTTAGCTTTCCAGGCCGATTGGGTATTACCGGGTCTGAAAGAGGGGCAAATCCTCACGGGCAAACAAACACCGGAAGAGATTGCTGATTTCTACCTTAACCGCGGCGTAAAAGCCGTCATCATCAAGCTCGGGCCAGATGGCGCTTGGTTTAAAACCGCAGACGGCCACCAGCAACATGTGGCAGCCGTACGCGTTGAAAATGTGATTGATACCGTTGGCGCGGGTGATGGTTTTGCCGTCGGTGTTATCAGTGCATTACTTGAAGGAAAAGCGCTACCGGATGCCGTTATGCGCGGCAACAAAATTGGTGCGCTAGCGGTGCAGGCCATTGGGGACAGCGAAGGCTTACCAACCCGTGCTGAACTTGGCGAATAATAAATAACGCATCCACCTCTGGGCCCTACATCCCAAGGATGTATCTGAACCATACTGAAGGATTATAACCATGAGCAAATCAACGATTGCCCCGAAGCGCTGGTGGTACATCATGCCGGTGATTTTTATCACCTACAGCATGGCTTATCTTGATCGCGCGAACTTCAGCTTTGCCTCTGCCGCTGGGATTAATGAAGATCTTGGCATCACCAAAGGAATGGCCTCTCTGCTGGGAGCCCTATTCTTCCTCGGCTATTTTTTCTTCCAGATCCCTGGAGCCATTTACGCCGAACGCCGTAGCGTACGTAAGCTGGTATTTTGGTGCCTGATCCTGTGGGGCATGTGTGCCACGCTAACCGGCTTGGTCAGCAATATTCCTGCGCTGGCTGCTATTCGATTCGCTCTTGGGGTGGTTGAAGCGGCGGTTATGCCCGCCATGCTTATCTACATCAGTAACTGGTTTACCAAAGCTGAGCGTTCCAGAGCCAATACCTTTTTGATTTTAGGTAATCCGGTCACCGTTCTGTGGATGTCTGTGGTTTCTGGCTACTTGATTCATGCCTATGGCTGGCGCGAAATGTTCATCATCGAAGGCTTCCCTGCGGTTATCTGGGCTTTCTGTTGGTGGGTGCTGGTTAAGGATAAGCCTGAGCAGGTTGGCTGGTTAAGCGAGTCTGAAAAAGCCGCGCTGCAAGCCAAACTGCTTGAAGAACAGCAAGGCATTAAGGCCGTACGTAACTACAGCGAGGCTTTCCGTTCGCGTAACGTCATCATCCTGTGTGCTCAATATTTTGCATGGAGCATCGGCGTGTACGGCTTTGTGCTGTGGCTGCCTTCGATTCTGCGCCACGGTTCTGACATGGGAATGGTGGAAGCTGGCTGGCTCTCAGCGGTGCCTTATTTGGCTGCAACCATTGCGATGATCGTGGTGTCTTGGGCATCCGACAAAATGCAAAACCGTAAACTGTTCGTATGGCCGTTGCTGTTGATCGGGGCACTGGCCTTTATCGGTTCTTATCTCGTCGGCGCTAATCACTTCTGGTGGTCTTACGCGCTGTTGGTTATCGCAGGCGCAGCGATGTATGCACCTTATGGCCCATTCTTCGCCATTATCCCTGAAATGCTACCACGCAACGTTTCCGGTGGGGCGATGGCCTTAATCAACAGCATGGGTGCATTGGGTTCTTTCTTTGGCTCTTGGTTTGTCGGTTATCTGAATGGTTCTACCGGCTCTCCAGCCGCATCCTACGTATTTATGGCCGGTGCACTACTGGTCGCCGTTTGGTTAACACTTATCGTTAAGCCCTCAGATACGCAAAAAAAAGCCACCGTTAAACCGGCGTCAGCCGTTGCTCAGGGGAAATAGTTTTATGAAGCAATCCATTGTTCTGTATAAAAAAATACCCTCTGATTTGCTACAACGATTAGAAGACAATTTTGATGTCCGATTCTTTGATGGAATCAATGAGACTAACCGTGCAGAAGTTCTCGCCGCGCTAAAAAATGCCGATGGTATGATTGGCGCAAGCGTACCAGTGCGCGCTGAGTTGCTAGACCATGCGCCCAAGCTAAAAGCGATCTCAACCATTTCAGTTGGCTACGATCAGTTCGACGTCGGCGATCTGACACAGCGCAAAATTGTGTTGATGCACACGCCAACGGTGCTCACCGAAACTACGGCCGATACCGTGTTTACGCTGATTCTGATGACCGCTCGCCGCGCTTTGGAAATGGCGGAAATGGTGAAAGCCGGAAAATGGACACGCAGCATCGGCAGCGATAGCTATGGCGTCGACGTTCATCATAAAACGATAGGTATTTTGGGTATGGGCCGTATCGGCGCTGCGCTGGCGCGCCGAGCCCACGCGGGTTTTGGCATGAATGTTTTGTACTGGAACGATCGCCCCAATACGCAGGTGGAAGAGGAGTTTAACGCTCGCCGCTGCGAGCTGGATGAGTTACTCGCTCAGTCTGACTTCGTCTGTATCACGCTGCCTTACAGCGAGCAAACGCATAAGCTTATCAACGCCGAACGTTTAGCAAAAATGAAATCCAGCGCTATTTTGATCAACGGCGCACGCGGCAAAATTGTCGATCAGGCTGCATTAATTAAAGCGTTAAAAGACGGTACGATTCGCGCTGCGGGGTTAGATGTGTTCGAAGTGGAACCATTGCCTGCTGATTCAGAATTGCTGCAGTTACCTAACGTTGTTGCACTGCCTCACATCGGCTCAGCAACGGAGGAAACCCGCTATAACATGGCGGCCTGCGCGGTGGATAATCTGATCACGGCATTAACGGGGGAAGTAACGGAAAACAGTGTGAATGCACATTTGTTGAAGTAATTGCTTCGATCTTCACTTCAGGTCTTGGTAGGTTTAGCCACATCGGCTCTTCCTACCAAGACCGATATCTTCTAGATCACCCGCGAAAACTGCTGCATTCTCGCCTGCTTGCGCAGATAGATATCAAAGCACATGCAAATATTACGGATCAGCAAACGACCGCGTGGCGTCACTTCAATGCTGGTTGGCGTGATTTCCACCAGCCCATCATCGACCAAAGGTGCCAGTAGTTTTAAGTCATCCGCGAAATAATCGGCAAAAACAATCGCGTATTGGCTCTCAACTTGGGAATAGTCTAGGCGGAAGTTGCAGATGAGATTTTTAATCACATCACGGCGCAAACAGTCATCCTCAGTCATCGAAAGCCCACGCCAAAGCGCATGACCATGATCTTGCACATCGGCATAATACTCTTTCAGCACTTTGCGATTCTGCGCATAGCTATCCCCGATCATGCTTATCGCGGAAACGCCCAGTCCGAGCAGATCGCTATCGCCCTGCGTGGTATAGCCTTGGAAGTTGCGATGCAATTTGCCTTCACGCTGAGCCACTGCCAATTCATCATTAGCATGAGCGAAATGGTCCATGCCGATAAACTGATAGCCAGACCCCGTTAGCATCGCGATAGTTTCTTGCAGAATAGACAGCTTGCTGTCTGCCGATGGCAGGTCTTCGTCTTTAATTTTACGCTGCGCGGCAAATAGCTTCGGCATATGCGCATAGTTAAATACGCTCAGACGATCAGGATTGAGCTCAGCCACTTTTTGCAGCGTATAGCTAAAGCTCTCTGGCGTTTGCTTTGGTAAGCCGTAGATAAGATCGATATTCGTTGAGGTAAAACCAATCGCTTTAGCCCGATGAATCAAATCGAAGATAAACTGTTCGTCTTGCTCACGATTCACCAGCTTCTGAACTTCTTTGTTGAAGTCCTGCACGCCCATACTGAGGCGATTGAAGCCTTCTTGCCGCAGGTGGTCGAGCACATCCAGCTCAATTTCACGCGGATCGACCTCAATTGAAATTTCTGCATCCGGCAGAAAATCAAAAGCATCGCGCAACATATGCATTAAGCGGGAAATCTGGTTTTTATCTAGATAAGTTGGCGTACCACCGCCCCAATGTAATTGGGAGACTTTTCGCCCCACAAACATCGGTGCACGTTGGCGAATTTCAAATGCCAGCTTATCAAGATATTCGTCCGCTTTATGTGTTTGGCGGGTAACGATCTTATTGCAGCCGCAGAAGTAACACAGCTTGTGGCAAAAAGGGATATGAACGTAAAGCGAAAGCGCACGTTCAGGGTAACGAGCTACCGCATTCGCAAACTCAGTCTCGGTGAAACTTTCGCTGAATTCTAATGCAGTAGGATATGAGGTGTAACGCGGCCCAGAATAGTTATATTTTTGAATCAGGGCCAGATCCCAGACAATTGCCTGTTCCGACATGCTTACTCCTTCCGATGATTTCGTCTGCCAGACCGGTGACGAGGAAGCCGTGAAAACTGGCGGGTCATGGCAGCTTGCCGCCAGCGTTGTTTACGCCGCGACAGCCACCATAGTTTACCTAATAACCACAGCAGATAACACGTAAGCAGTAAGGCTATTGTTAGGATTAGCCCCATTGACGATTAAAATACGTCTTTCGGGTTACCGCGTTTGAGCAATTTAACGATGTCTTCTTTTGGCTCTTCTTCGTCGACTTCGTCATCTTCGTCGCCCAACTCGATGCCTAACTCTTCCATCAGTGCATCAATGCGGTCCAACATATTGTCAACGTAGCTTTGCTCTTCTTGGTTGAGATCTTCACCATCGTCGAGACGGATCAGCAGCTCATCCAGACGCGGATCGTTTTCCAACTGAGTCAGCTCTTCTTCTGGCGTCAGTCGTTTTTTCGCTTCCGGTTTAGGCGCTTTTGCTTTTGGCTTCTTCACTTCTGTTGCCACCAGCGATACAGGCACTTTACTGCCGATACGCGGATCTACAACTTTGGCTGCATCACCGGTTTTTTTGTTGGCAGCTTCTGGGTTGGCACGGCCACCCGATTTGTTACCGCGGTGCTTTTTCTGGCGCTTACGGGCACGAGCTTCCAGATCGAGCTCAACACGGGTTTTTCGTTTTTGTTTTGGCGCTGAAGTTTTAGCTTTCGGCGTTTTATTGGCAGGACTCATTAGCGTGTACTCACAGAGAGATAAATCGAGTAGAGAAATATTAGCGAGCTCAGGTTAATTCCTGATACGCCAGTCTCCGACACCCGTAAAACAGGCGTTTAGGCTGAGGGGGCGGACAATGCGCACACCCTACCAGAAAGCACACAAAGAAAAAAGGCGACAGCCTAAACTGTCGCCTTAATTCTAGCCTTCAAATGAAGGATATTCACGCAATTCAATCCTTGAATGCAGTCAACGTCCCGGTTTTTCCCTTTGCCGTTTTGCTCCTAGCATCCTCTTCCTGAGGCTCTTGTCCTTGTTGCGCCAATCCCAGCGCTAAACTCATCCTGAGTTCGTGTCTTCCTTTACGATATACATCCTGTATATCTTCGCTAATCCTTTAGCGTGAATCCTTTCTCTCGTTACGCATTCTTGCGTTCCCTGAGATTCGTCTTCCTGACGAAGTTTTCCGTGCCGTTATCCTTGGCGTTGAAAGATACTTTAAAGTATTGGCTTACTTTCTCAATGGGTTATCACGCCCGCTAACATGTGATCTTTATCACGTTGTTTTGTAATTATATGAATCTATTACTTTAATAAATTCAGGCTTATAGCGGAAAACGTGATTGCCCGAAAAATGAATGGTCAATGTCTTACACGGCTGTAAGCCGTGAGCTTACAGCAGATAAACAGCGGTTTTATGCGCTCTTTACGGCTGATGCAGTTATAATCCCCACCAGATACCCCCATGCTTTAATGGAGACGAACGTTTTGAACCGTAAAACTTATAACTATCATGTGACACACTTCGTCACCAGCGCCCCTGATATTCGCGCTCTGCCAGCCGATACCGGAATTGAAGTCGCCTTTGCTGGTCGCTCTAACGCCGGTAAATCCAGCGCCCTTAATACGCTGACCAACCAAAAAGGCTTAGCGCGTACGAGTAAAACGCCAGGCCGTACTCAGCTGATTAACCTGTTTGAAGTCACCGACGGTATTCGTCTGGTTGACTTGCCGGGCTATGGCTATGCTGAAGTACCGGAAGAGATGAAACGCAAATGGCAGAAAGCGCTAGGTGAATACCTGCAAAAACGTAACTGTCTGAAGGGATTAGTGGTGTTGATGGATATCCGTCATCCACTGAAAGATCTCGATCAGCAAATGATCCAATGGGCCGTAGACGTTAACCTACCAGTTATGCTGCTGCTCACCAAAGCCGATAAGTTGGCATCCGGCGCGCGCAAAGCTCAGCTAAATATGGTGCGTGAGGCTATTTTGCCATTTATGGGCGATATTCAGGTTGAAGCGTTTTCTTCACTGAAGAAGTTTGGCGTCGATAAGCTGAGTGAAAAACTGAATACGTGGTTCAGTGAGATTGAGCCTGAAACACTGTCTGAAGAAGATGAGGAAGAAGGCGGGGAATAACTGCCTAACATCTTATTGAACAAGTTATTGAACAAGGTCGCTTAGGCGGCCTTTTTTGGTTTTGACAAAAAAAAACGCCCCAGTCATAAAAGACTGGGGCGGCTAATATTCAGCCAAATCCGATTACGTGAAGTAAAAGGTCTGAAAGATAGAACATCTTACCTCTGTACCCTACGCCTGTAACTCTACAACATTTTCAGACGAGGGAAAACACTTTTTGTAGCTAACTTACAAAGATGCGTTCAATTAAACAGCATAAACGGCGTAATGAACGCGATTTTATGTAGTTAAATTACATAAATAGATTAATTAACCATCATTTAGTGAGCTTGATCCCAGTTTTCACCGGTACCCACATCAACTTTTAACGGAACCGCCAACTCAAGGCTTTTCTCCATGAGTTCACGAACTTTCTCAACCGTTTGATCGATGATGGACTCATGAACTTCAAAGACCAATTCATCATGCACCTGCATAATCATGCGAACTAAAGGTTCTTTCTGTTCCAATAACCATGCATCAACGACGATCATCGCACGCTTGATAATATCAGCCGCGGTTCCTTGCATCGGAGCATTGATCGCGGCGCGTTCTGCCGCCTTACGGCGCATACCGTTACGGGAATGAATTTCAGGAAGATAGAGGCGACGGCCATCTAGCGTCTCTACATATCCCTGCTCTGCCGCCTGCTGCCGTGTGCGCTCCATATATTCCAGCACGCCAGGGTAACGCTCAAAATAGAGGTCCATATAGCGCTGCGCTTCGCCACGAGCAATATTCAACTGACGAGCCAAACCAAAGGCACTCATGCCATAAATCAGCCCAAAGTTAATCGCTTTAGCACTGCGGCGCTGTTCACTGGTGACATCTTCAAGCGCTAAGCCAAAGACTTCTGCCGCCGTGGCACGGTGAATATCTTTACCAGCGGCAAACGCAGTCAGTAGTCCCTTGTCACCCGACAAGTGCGCCATGATGCGTAATTCAATCTGAGAGTAGTCGGCCGCTACAATTTTATAGCCCTGTGGCGCAATGAAAGCCTGGCGGATCCGGCGTCCTTCATCATTACGTACTGGGATATTCTGCAGGTTAGGATCGCTGGAAGAAAGCCGTCCGGTTGCGGTAACCGCTTGGTGATAAGAGGTATGAACCCGACCAGTCGCGCCATTGATCATCTGCGGGAGCTTATCCGTATACGTACTTTTTAACTTCGCTAAACCGCGGTGTTCCAAAATAATGGTTGGCAGTTCAAAACCCTGCTCCGCTAATTCAGCCAGCACTTCTTCATTTGTTGAAGGCGCGCCACCCGGCGTTTTTTTCACCACAGGCAGCTTCTGCTTTTCGAATAAAATTGCCTGTAACTGTTTTGGCGAGGAGAGGTTGAAGGGTTCCCCTGCGGCCTCATGTGCCTTCTTCTCCAGCTCATCCAAACGGATAGCCAGCTCCTGAGAATGTTTGCCCAGAATATGGCTATCGATCAGTACGCCGGTTCGCTCCATACGCGAAAGCACCGGAACCAAAGGCATGTCGATATCGGTGAAGACTTTCTTCAAACCCGCTTCTTTTTCTAGCTGTGGCCAAAGTTTGAGATGCAGCTGTAAAGTCACATCAGCATCTTCTGCCGCATAAGGCGCAGCCTGCTCAAGCGCAATTTGGTTAAAGGTCAGTTGAGATTTACCCTTACCCGCAATTTCTTCAAAGGTAATGGTTTTATGATTCAAGTGGCGCTCAGCCAAGCTATCCATATCATGGCGACCGGCAACGCTGTCGAGATCATACGATTCCAGCATCGTGTCGAACGCAATGCCTTTGAGCTCAATGCCATAACGCGCCATGACGCCTTGATCGTATTTTAGGTTCTGCCCAACTTTCTGTAGATTATCATCTTCCAATAGGGGTTTTAACTTCGCCAAAACGGTATCACGGCTCAGTTGATCTGGCGCATCGAGATAATCATGGCCGACCGGAATATAAGCCGCCACGCCAGGCGCAGTCGCAAATGACAGGCCAACCAGATTGGTCGTTAAGACATCCAGAGAGTCAGTTTCCGTATCGAAGGCAAAGACCTTCGCGGCTTTTAAGCTGGCGATCAAATTATCCAGCGCCGGCTCATCCAGAATAGTTTGGTAATTTTCCTGTGATAAAACCGACGTAGCTTCTTCCACTACAGCGGCCTCTAGCGGCTCACTGGCAGCTTTCGCGGATTTACGCGCCGTTGGTGCTTTCTTTTCACCACTGAGCCAAGAACCAGCCTCAGCGTCTTCTAACCAGCGTTTAAACTCATAGCGGCTAAATAATTCGTGCAGCTGTTCAGTATCCATCGGCTTGAGCTGGAGATCGTCGCAGGTAATATCCAACTCAACGTCAGTTTTAATCGTTGCCAGCAGGTATGAAAGATCGGCCTTATCTTTATTCAATTCCAGCTTAGCGCCCATCGTTTTGGCACCGCGGAAGCTCAGCGTCGCCACTTTATCCAAATCGCTATAAATCTGTTTTAGGCTACCAATACCTTGCAGCAGCGCCTGAGCCGTTTTCTCGCCAACCCCAGGTACGCCTGGAATGTTATCCGAGGAGTCCCCCATCAGGGCGAGGAAATCGATGATTAACTCCGGTGGCACACCATACTTCTCACAAACTTCCTGTGGCCCCAAAATGGTGTTATTCATCGTGTTGATCAACGTGATATTTGGCGTCACAAGCTGCGCCATATCTTTATCACCGGTGCTGATCAATACATGGCGTCCCGCCTTTTCAGCGGCCTGCGCCAACGTACCAATAACATCATCAGCCTCGACGCCAGAAACGGCCAAAAGGGGCAAACCAACGGCCTGAACCATTTTATGCAGCGGCTCTATTTGCTCACGCAAGTCATCTGGCATAGGTGGGCGATGTGATTTGTACTCAGCAAACAACTCATCACGGAAAGTCTTTCCTTTGGCGTCGAATACCACAGCGACGTGACTTGGCTGATACTGCAGCATCAGGCTGCGCAGCATATTCAACACGCCATACATTGCCCCGGTAGGCTCTCCCGCACGGTTCGTTAACGGAGGAAAAGCATGGTATGCACGGTACAGGTATGAGGATCCATCAACTAGGATCAGGGGGTTTTCAGGGATTTCGGCCATAGTATGTCTTTATCGTGATGGTGGACTTAGAGGTAAGGATGCCATACCTCGGGGCAAGAGACGAATTTTAGCGGGAGATTTGATGAGTAATGCGATCAAGTATTCAGATCTGAATGATCAAATTGTGGATAAGTTTGTGAACAAAAGATCATGATTTTAATAATAGGTGTTCTCATCCAGACTTTATTTACAATTTCATTAGTATTTTAAATAACTTACACGTAAAGATCCCTGTTAGAACATAAAATAGCCAGCCCCCACACGATGTGGATAATATTTCAATTAGTCACCGTTATTTTCATATTACTGATAATGCCTCATACAGATTAGTCTAAATAATCAACTATGCTAATGCTTTTGAATTTATCTTTCATATATCTGGCGAAATGCTGTTGTTCAATAAGCCTTCTGGTAAAATCGCGCTTTGATTCCTCAAATGCTATTACACGAATAAGCTAATGCCTACGTTGATTGCCTTGGTTCTATCACCCATCCTATTTGTGTTAACCACGGCGTTGACCATCCTCGTGACAGTTTTATGCTCTATACCGATTACGATCGCAGGCATCATAAAGCTACTACTCCCCATCCCTTTTATTTGGCGATATATCTCAAGCTTTGCTGATTTCATGATGTGGTGCTGGTGCCAAGGCTTATCGATGCTGATGAGGTTTAACGTTGGGTTAAAGTGGGAGATAGATGGCTTAGAGGATCTGAGCAAAGACAATTGGTATTTGGTCATCAGCAATCATAAAAGCTGGACCGATATTGTCGTGCTCTGCGTATTATTGCGGAATCACATTCCAATGAATAAGTACTTTTTGAAGCAACAGCTTGCTTGGGTTCCTTTCGTTGGCTTTGCCTGCTGGGCTCTGGATATGCCGTTTATGAAACGCTATTCACGCAGCTATTTACTTAAGCATCCCGAATTACGCGGTAAAGATATTGAAACCACACGCCGTTCCTGCGAAAAATTTCGTCTTCGCCCGACTACCATCGTTAATTTTGTCGAAGGATCGCGAAGCACTGAAGAGAAGCGAGTAAGAACGCACTCTCCTTATCGAAATTTGCTCCCCCCTAAAGCTGCAGGCATCGCATTCACGCTAAGTGCGTTGGGTAATCAGTTTGATCGCGTATTGAATATAACGTTGGTCTACCCAGACAATAATCACAGCCCGTTTTTAGACTTACTCTGCGGCAGGATGAAGAAAATTGTCGTCCGAGTAGAAACATTGCCCATCACCGCGGAAATGCACGGCGATTATTTCAACGATAAGGTCTTTAAACGACACTTTCAGCTCTGGTTGAACAATCTCTGGCAGCAAAAAGATCGGCTTATCGATCACCTTAAAAAGGTGTATGCAGAACCACATAAGTAAAAAAACCGGGCAAAAGCCCGGTTTTTTATTACTGAGACAGACGCAGGATTATTTCTGCTTCAGCAGGAAGTTTACAACGTGAGAGAACTGCTGAACGTAGGAATCCATTGAGCTGGTATCCAGACCATCGTTTTTGACCATATATTTGCCATTAACAAAGATAGCAGGGACGCCGCGCAGTTGCAGATCTTCAGCCGCTTTCTCTTGCTGTACAACTAAAGATTTCACCACGAAGCTATTCAACGCGCCATCATAGTCTGCGGCGCTAACGCCCGCTTTAATGAAGACGTTACGGATATCTTCAGGACTCTGTACGCTTTGGGTTTTCTGCACAGCTTCAAACATTGGCTGAGTGATTTTATCTTCAACGCCCAGAGCCATTGCAACAGCCCATGCTTGAGTTAACTGCTTGCCCAATGGGCCTAAGAATTCAACGTGATATTTGGTCATTTTCACGCCTTCTGGCAGGCCTTTGCGTACTGCATCAGAAACGTGGTAAACCTCTTCGAACTCATAGCAATGTGGGCAGTAGAATGAGAAAAACTCTAAAACCTGTGGCTCATTAGTGATGCTTTTATCCAGCTTCACATACTGATCGCCTTCAGAAAATTGAGCCGCAGAGGCACCAAATGCCATTGCGATCCCAACTAACGCCAACCAAATCTTTTTCATGCGAACTTCTCCATCGTCTTAAGTTTTTTGATTTAATACATCGGCATTAGCTGCAACGGTGGTGCTTGTAACAGCTTAACCTGTTCCATGAAGGCAGATGTTTGTCTCAACCAGAAACTCTCATCGGTCATCCACGGAAAACTCTTTGGAAAGGCAGGATCTTGCCAGCGGCGGGCAACCCATGCCAAATAGTGCACCATGCGCATAGCACGCAGCGGCTCTATTAGTTTTAGCTGCTGAGAGTCAAAATCAGCAAATTCGCCGTAGGCCTCAAGCAAAATATCCAATTGGATCAGCTGTTCTTGGCGCTCACCATGCAATAGCATCCATAAATCTTGAACCGCTGGACCATTGCGCGCGTCATCTAAGTCAACAAACAGCGGGCCATCTCGCCACAGTATATTGCCGGGATGGCAATCACCATGCAGTCGTACCGGCGCCCAGTCAGTTGTCCAATACTGCTCCACTTCCAAAATCAATGACTCTAGAGCAGCAAGAAACGCAGGTTTTAGCTTTATGGGTATTAATGAAGTACGCTCTAAAACAGCCCTTGGCTGATAGAGATACTCATCCAACCCCATGGTTGGACGCTCGGTGAAGAGCTTCTGCTGTCCAACTTGGTGGATACGCGCCATATAACGCCCAACCCATTCAAGCTGATCGTCGTTGTCAATTTCATATGCACGGCCACCCACGCTTGGAAACAGAGTAAAGGCATAACCAGCAAAATGATGAAGAGTTTGTCCATTTAATGACAACGGTGCAACAACCGGGATCTCGCTGTCAGACAGCTCACGAGCAAAGCCATGTTCCTCGCCGATTTGGCTATCTGACCATCTTTCAGGACGGTAGAACTTCGCAACATAGCGCTGACGCTCTTCATCCATTAGTTGAAAGACACGGTTCTCATAGCTATTGAGCTCGGTTAAGCCGGAATCAATACGAATCCCCGTACTCTCGATGGCATCGAGAATAAGATCTGGCGTAAGTGTTTGAAAACTGAAAGTTGGATTAGTCATAGTCAGGCCAGAGCTCGCGCAATAAACCAAGATGATAACATTATCAAATCGACCTACCGCGCTGTTTATGCGCTATCTTGTCTGAAATTAGTCTTTGATTACGCCTCTGGCACGCAGAATGGCGGTCTTAAAGTCTTCCTCGTAATCTTTCTTTAGACCAGGGATAACTTCAGTGCTGGCGCTGTTACGCATCTTAAGATGATAAATGAGAATATCGTCGGTCAGGTCAGCTAAATCGCCTTTAAACCCTGCTTCATTGGCTAGTTTTTGCAAAAATTGAACCAGATTTAAATCAGGTTCTTGTTGCCAAGCTGGATGGATCAGTTCAATGAGTTCATTAACGCGATGGCATTTCATTATGTATTTCTCCCTGATGCTTAATGGGCAGACAAATTATCAGTCTTAATTTACCAAAGATAGCCCTTGCTCGTATAACATTCACTTTTTACAAACTATTACACGCACAGGAAACTCTGGGACAGGCGCGTTACAATAGCCTATTAGCGATAGAGAGAGACACTGTATGTATGACATCGAAGGTGTAATTCTAGCAGGAGGAAGAGCCTCTAGAATGGGTGGTAATGATAAAGGCCTCGTTCTACTCAATGGCAAACCTCTTTATCAATATGTGCAGGAGGCGCTGACGCCTCAGGTAACAAAGCTTTCCATCAATGCTAATCGTAATATATCAATGTACCAACGTTCAGGGCTGAGCGTATTCCCTGACGTTCTTAACGATTACCCCGGACCATTAGCAGGAATGCTAAGTGGTTTGCAGCAAAGCCACCATGAGTGGGTTGTGTTTGCTCCATGTGATGTTCCTTTTATTCCAACAGATATCGTGCATCACCTGTGGACATATAAAGCAGATAAAAAAGCCGCATACATATTTGATGGAAACAGAGCACACCCAACAATTGCGTTATTGCACCGTTCCCTCATTTCGCCTCTGATGAATTATCTTGAACGAGGCGAGCGGAAATTAATGATTTTTTTAGAACAATGTGAAGCCCAAAGGATTACGTATCCTAAAGAAGAGTGTTTCATCAATTTCAATACATACGAAGAGTGTTTGCGATGCGAGCAGAAGCTAAAGGAACAAAAATGAAGAACAACATACCTTTGCTTGGTATAGCGGCTTATAGCGGGACAGGAAAAACAACGCTATTAAAAAAGCTTATTCCGCTTCTGAATACTAAAGGGATAAGAATCGCGCTTATTAAACACACACACCACGATATGGATATTGATACGCCAGGAAAAGATAGCTACGAGCTTCGTAAAGCAGGTGCAGAGCAAACCTTGGTGGCAAGTGACAAACGATGGGCGCTAATGACGGAAACGCCAGAGGAAGAGCCTCTGGATTTACAATTTCTGGCTTCGAAGATCGATCCCTCTCGCTGCGACCTTATTCTGGTTGAAGGCTTTAAGCATGAACCTATTCCTAAGATCGCGTTATACCGTGAATCAGTCGGGAAGCCTTTTGCTGGAATAATTGACGATCACGTAGTGATCCTGGCGAGCGATGGAAACATTAACTGCAATCTTCCTATGTTAGATATTAATAACATCGGACACATCGCAGATTTCGTCGAAGAGTGGTTAAAGCAGCAGTAAGATCTACCTACATAAAAATAATAAATAGCCGCGTTAGCGGTTATTTATTTGATAATTTTTTCAAATTCCCCATAGCAAAAAACCCCAGTCTTTCGACTGAGGTTCTTTACTTTAATTAAAGCCTGGCAGTTCCCTACTCTCGCATGGGGAGACCCCACACTACCATCGGCGCTACGGCGTTTCACTTCTGAGTTCGGCATGGGGTCAGGTGGGACCACCGCGCTATCGCCGCCAGGCATATTCTGTTAATTAACCCGTGCTCCGTATCTCTACAGCTCACCAGTCAATCCAATCTGTTCACAAGCCTACTCTTTGTGTTTTCGCGTCTCTGCGTCTTAAAACACCTTCGGTGTTGTAAGGTTAAGCCTCACGGATCATTAGTACTGGTTAGCTCAACGTATCGCTACGCTTACACACCCAGCCTATCAACGTCTTAGTCTTAAACGTTCCTTTAGGAGACTCAAGGTCTCAGGGAAGACTCATCTCGAGGCAAGTTTCGCGCTTAGATGCTTTCAGCGCTTATCTTTTCCGCATTTAGCTACCGGGCAATGCCATTGGCATGACAACCCGAACACCAGTGATGCGTCCACTCCGGTCCTCTCGTACTAGGAGCAGCCCCTCTCAATCTTCCAACGCCCACGGCAGATAGGGACCGAACTGTCTCACGACGTTCTAAACCCAGCTCGCGTACCACTTTAAATGGCGAACAGCCATACCCTTGGGACCTACTTCAGCCCCAGGATGTGATGAGCCGACATCGAGGTGCCAAACACCGCCGTCGATATGAACTCTTGGGCGGTATCAGCCTGTTATCCCCGGAGTACCTTTTATCCGTTGAGCGATGGCCCTTCCATTCAGAACCACCGGATCACTATGACCTACTTTCGTACCTGCTCGAGCCGTCACTCTCGCAGTCAAGCTAGCTTATGCCATTGCACTAACCTCACGATGTCCGACCGTGATTAGCTAACCTTCGTGCTCCTCCGTTACTCTTTAGGAGGAGACCGCCCCAGTCAAACTACCCACCAGACACTGTCCTCAATCCCGATTAGGGACCGGAGTTAGAACATCAAACATTAAAGGGTGGTATTTCAAGGTTGGCTCCACGCAGACTGGCGTCCACGCTTCAAAGCCTCCCACCTATCCTACACATCAAGGCTCAATGTTCAGTGTCAAGCTATAGTAAAGGTTCACGGGGTCTTTCCGTCTTGCCGCGGGTACACTGCATCTTCACAGCGAGTTCAATTTCACTGAGTCTCGGGTGGAGACAGCCTGGCCATCATTACGCCATTCGTGCAGGTCGGAACTTACCCGACAAGGAATTTCGCTACCTTAGGACCGTTATAGTTACGGCCGCCGTTTACTGGGGCTTCGATCAAGAGCTTCGCCTTGCGGCTGACCCCATCAATTAACCTTCCAGCACCGGGCAGGCGTCACACCGTATACGTCCACTTTCGTGTTTGCACAGTGCTGTGTTTTTATTAAACAGTTGCAGCCAGCTGGTATCTTCGACTGGCTTCAGCTCCATCCGCAAGGGACTTCACCTACGCGCCAGCGTGCCTTCTCCCGAAGTTACGGCACCATTTTGCCTAGTTCCTTCACCCGAGTTCTCTCAAGCGCCTTGGTATTCTCTACCTGACCACCTGTGTCGGTTTGGGGTACGATTCAATGTTACCTAGAGCTTAGAGGCTTTTCCTGGAAGCTTGGCATCAACTACTTCATCACCGTAGTGACTCGTCATCACGCCTCAGGGTTAATAAAAGCGCGGATTTACCAACGCTTTCCCCCTACACGCTTAAACCGGGACAACCGTCGCCCGGATAGCCTAGCCTTCTCCGTCCCCCCTTCGCAGTAACACCGAGTACAGGAATATTAACCTGTTTCCCATCGACTACGCCTTTCGGCCTCGCCTTAGGGGTCGACTCACCCTGCCCCGATTAACGTTGGACAGGAACCCTTGGTCTTCCGGCGAGCGGGTTTTTCACCCGCTTTATCGTTACTTATGTCAGCATTCGCACTTCTGATACCTCCAGCAACCCTCACAGGCCACCTTCAACGGCTTACAGAACGCTCCCCTACCCAACAACACCTAAGTGTCGCTGCCGCAGCTTCGGTGCATAGTTTAGCCCCGTTACATCTTCCGCGCAGGCCGACTCGACCAGTGAGCTATTACGCTTTCTTTAAATGATGGCTGCTTCTAAGCCAACATCCTGGCTGTCTATGCCTTCCCACATCGTTTCCCACTTAACTATGACTTTGGGACCTTAGCTGGCGGTCTGGGTTGTTTCCCTCTTCACGACGGACGTTAGCACCCGCCGTGTGTCTCCCGTGATAACATTCTTCGGTATTCGTAGTTTGCATCGAGTTGGTAAGTCGGGATGACCCCCTAGTCGAAACAGTGCTCTACCCCCGAAGATGAGTTCACGAGGCGCTACCTAAATAGCTTTCGGGGAGAACCAGCTATCTCCCGGTTTGATTGGCCTTTCACCCCCAGCCACAAGTCATCCGCTAATTTTTCAACATTAGTCGGTTCGGTCCTCCAGTTAGTGTTACCCAACCTTCAACCTGCCCATGGCTAGATCACCGGGTTTCGGGTCTATACCTTGCAACTTGACGCCCAGTTAAGACTCGGTTTCCCTACGGCTCCCCTATTCGGTTAACCTTGCTACAAAATATAAGTCGCTGACCCATTATACAAAAGGTACGCAGTCACCCCATAAAAGAGGCTCCCACTGCTTGTACGTACACGGTTTCAGGTTCTATTTCACTCCCCTCGCCGGGGTTCTTTTCGCCTTTCCCTCACGGTACTGGTTCACTATCGGTCAGTCAGGAGTATTTAGCCTTGGAGGATGGTCCCCCCATATTCAGACAGGATGTCACGTGTCCCGCCCTACTCATCGAACTCACAACATATGCATTTTCAAGTACGGGGCTATCACCCTGTATCGCCGGACTTTCCAGACCGTTCCTCTGACACATACGCTGATTAAGGTTCTGGGCTGCTCCCCGTTCGCTCGCCGCTACTAGGGGAATCTCGGTTGATTTCTTTTCCTCAGGGTACTTAGATGTTTCAGTTCCCCTGGTTCGCTTCGTTAAGCTATGTATTCACTTAACGATAGTGCAACGAATTGCACTGGGTTTCCCCATTCGGAAATCGTCGGTTATAACGCTTCATATCAGCTTACCGACGCTTATCGCAGATTAGCACGTCCTTCATCGCCTCTGACTGCCTAGGCATCCACCGTGTACGCTTAGTCACTTAACCTCACAACCCGAAGGTGTCTCTTTAGTGAACGCGGTTACGAACCGGTTCAAGACAGCATTCAAGATTGCAAAAAATTGAGAGACTGCTTAATACAAACTGTGTCAGTGTGTCTCACAGTTGCTTAAGCTTTCAAATTTCAGCTTGTTCCAGATTGTTAAAGAGCAAAATACTTCGCAGCATACTGTTTCCAATACACTCTGAAGTATGTTTTTGAGACTGAATACTATTATTTATCGCAAACAAAAGTAATGGTGGAGCTATGCGGGATCGAACCGCAGACCTCCTGCGTGCAAGGCAGGCGCTCTCCCAGCTGAGCTATAACCCCATACAGTCAACAGTTTACCTTTGATACCAACTCCTGACACACAGGCGTAAGAATTGGTAGGCCTGAGTGGACTTGAACCACCGACCTCACCCTTATCAGGGGTGCGCTCTAACCACCTGAGCTACAAGCCTATATAAAGGTATTCTGCTCGTTATTCTTCATCAGACAATCTGTGTGGACACTGCACTTAACGCTATCTTTAGGTAAGGAGGTGATCCAACCGCAGGTTCCCCTACGGTTACCTTGTTACGACTTCACCCCAGTCATGAATCACAAAGTGGTAAGCGCCCTCCCGAAGGTTAAGCTACCTACTTCTTTTGCAACCCACTCCCATGGTGTGACGGGCGGTGTGTACAAGGCCCGGGAACGTATTCACCGTAGCATTCTGATCTACGATTACTAGCGATTCCGACTTCATGGAGTCGAGTTGCAGACTCCAATCCGGACTACGACATACTTTATGAGGTCCGCTTGCTCTCGCGAGTTCGCTTCTCTTTGTATATGCCATTGTAGCACGTGTGTAGCCCTACTCGTAAGGGCCATGATGACTTGACGTCATCCCCACCTTCCTCCGGTTTATCACCGGCAGTCTCCTTTGAGTTCCCACCATTACGTGCTGGCAACAAAGGATAAGGGTTGCGCTCGTTGCGGGACTTAACCCAACATTTCACAACACGAGCTGACGACAGCCATGCAGCACCTGTCTCAGAGTTCCCGAAGGCACTAAGCTATCTCTAGCAAATTCTCTGGATGTCAAGAGTAGGTAAGGTTCTTCGCGTTGCATCGAATTAAACCACATGCTCCACCGCTTGTGCGGGCCCCCGTCAATTCATTTGAGTTTTAACCTTGCGGCCGTACTCCCCAGGCGGTCGACTTAACGCGTTAGCTCCGGAAGCCACGCCTCAAGGGCACAACCTCCAAGTCGACATCGTTTACAGCGTGGACTACCAGGGTATCTAATCCTGTTTGCTCCCCACGCTTTCGCACCTGAGCGTCAGTCTTTGTCCAGGGGGCCGCCTTCGCCACCGGTATTCCTCCAGATCTCTACGCATTTCACCGCTACACCTGGAATTCTACCCCCCTCTACAAGACTCTAGCTTGCCAGTTTCAAATGCAGTTCCCAAGTTAAGCTCGGGGATTTCACATCTGACTTAACAAACCGCCTGCGTGCGCTTTACGCCCAGTAATTCCGATTAACGCTTGCACCCTCCGTATTACCGCGGCTGCTGGCACGGAGTTAGCCGGTGCTTCTTCTGCGAGTAACGTCAATCACTGCGGTTATTAACCACAATGCCTTCCTCCTCGCTGAAAGTACTTTACAACCCGAAGGCCTTCTTCATACACGCGGCATGGCTGCATCAGGCTTGCGCCCATTGTGCAATATTCCCCACTGCTGCCTCCCGTAGGAGTCTGGACCGTGTCTCAGTTCCAGTGTGGCTGGTCATCCTCTCAGACCAGCTAGAGATCGTCGCCTAGGTGAGCCATTACCCCACCTACTAGCTAATCCCATCTGGGCACATCTGATGGCGTGAGGCCCGAAGGTCCCCCACTTTGGTCCGAAGACGTCATGCGGTATTAGCTACCGTTTCCAGTAGTTATCCCCCTCCATCAGGCAGTTTCCCAGACATTACTCACCCGTCCGCCGCTCGTCACCCAGAGAGCAAGCTCTCTTGTGCTACCGCTCGACTTGCATGTGTTAGGCCTGCCGCCAGCGTTCAATCTGAGCCATGATCAAACTCTTCAATTAAAAGCTTGATTTGCTTCAACAAGTGAAGCGATGCTCGAAAATTAACTTTCGTAATAATTCACTAAATGAATTACTGCTTGGTCACTCTTCAAGACTTTAATATTTTATCGTCCGAGGACGTTAGATATTGTCTTGTGAGTGCCCACACAGATTGTCTGATAAATTGTTAAAGAGCAGCGAATTGCGAACATTCGTTCCAGCAACTCGGGAGGTGCATATTACGCTTTCCTCCTGAAGAGTCAAGCTTTTTTCTTTTCAGAAATTCGCATTACTGCGATGCTTTTCTCTTCCTCACCGAGCGACGTTTGCGTCGTTGTTCCCGGTCAGTGGTGGCGCATTATAGGGACTTCTCAGCAGGTGGCAAGTGTTTATTTCACAAATAAATCTGAGTGCATAATATTTCATCATTAAGTTTAAAAAACGACACTCTCTGAATGAATATTATGCAGAAATGGCTTGTACTACAGCTATCGTTGTATTCAGAGATATAAACAAGAGGCAGGAAAACATATTCAAGTTTTGATTTTATTATTGGCTAGATCGATTTTTAAATCGTTTATCACCGATAAAACAAGTGACTCAGGATCAGCTGTTATTCGATTTATAGTAGAACTCACGCTCGACCTTAGAATGATTAGGGGGAGAAATAAGAAAAGGATAACGAAGAGAAATAAAATAATTAGAAGTATGGTGCTTAATATGAACTATTTGAGCGATATATCACCATGCAGATAATATCCTCTGCTTAGCAGCTACTCTGTAAAAACATATTTCATGGTCAATAGAGAATGATTTACTCAAATTCCCCATAGCAAAAAACCCCAGTCTTTCGACTGAGGTTCTTTACTTTAATTAAAGCCTGGCAGTTCCCTACTCTCGCATGGGGAGACCCCACACTACCATCGGCGCTACGGCGTTTCACTTCTGAGTTCGGCATGGGGTCAGGTGGGACCACCGCGCTATCGCCGCCAGGCATATTCTGTTAATTAACCCGTGCTCCGTATCTCTACAGCTCACCAGTCAATCCAATCTGTTCACAAGCCTACTCTTTGTGTTTTCGCGTCTCTGCGTCTTAAAACACCTTCGGTGTTGTAAGGTTAAGCCTCACGGATCATTAGTACTGGTTAGCTCAACGTATCGCTACGCTTACACACCCAGCCTATCAACGTCTTAGTCTTAAACGTTCCTTTAGGAGACTCAAGGTCTCAGGGAAGACTCATCTCGAGGCAAGTTTCGCGCTTAGATGCTTTCAGCGCTTATCTTTTCCGCATTTAGCTACCGGGCAATGCCATTGGCATGACAACCCGAACACCAGTGATGCGTCCACTCCGGTCCTCTCGTACTAGGAGCAGCCCCTCTCAATCTTCCAACGCCCACGGCAGATAGGGACCGAACTGTCTCACGACGTTCTAAACCCAGCTCGCGTACCACTTTAAATGGCGAACAGCCATACCCTTGGGACCTACTTCAGCCCCAGGATGTGATGAGCCGACATCGAGGTGCCAAACACCGCCGTCGATATGAACTCTTGGGCGGTATCAGCCTGTTATCCCCGGAGTACCTTTTATCCGTTGAGCGATGGCCCTTCCATTCAGAACCACCGGATCACTATGACCTACTTTCGTACCTGCTCGAGCCGTCACTCTCGCAGTCAAGCTAGCTTATGCCATTGCACTAACCTCACGATGTCCGACCGTGATTAGCTAACCTTCGTGCTCCTCCGTTACTCTTTAGGAGGAGACCGCCCCAGTCAAACTACCCACCAGACACTGTCCTCAATCCCGATTAGGGACCGGAGTTAGAACATCAAACATTAAAGGGTGGTATTTCAAGGTTGGCTCCACGCAGACTGGCGTCCACGCTTCAAAGCCTCCCACCTATCCTACACATCAAGGCTCAATGTTCAGTGTCAAGCTATAGTAAAGGTTCACGGGGTCTTTCCGTCTTGCCGCGGGTACACTGCATCTTCACAGCGAGTTCAATTTCACTGAGTCTCGGGTGGAGACAGCCTGGCCATCATTACGCCATTCGTGCAGGTCGGAACTTACCCGACAAGGAATTTCGCTACCTTAGGACCGTTATAGTTACGGCCGCCGTTTACTGGGGCTTCGATCAAGAGCTTCGCCTTGCGGCTGACCCCATCAATTAACCTTCCAGCACCGGGCAGGCGTCACACCGTATACGTCCACTTTCGTGTTTGCACAGTGCTGTGTTTTTATTAAACAGTTGCAGCCAGCTGGTATCTTCGACTGGCTTCAGCTCCATCCGCAAGGGACTTCACCTACGCGCCAGCGTGCCTTCTCCCGAAGTTACGGCACCATTTTGCCTAGTTCCTTCACCCGAGTTCTCTCAAGCGCCTTGGTATTCTCTACCTGACCACCTGTGTCGGTTTGGGGTACGATTCAATGTTACCTAGAGCTTAGAGGCTTTTCCTGGAAGCTTGGCATCAACTACTTCATCACCGTAGTGACTCGTCATCACGCCTCAGGGTTAATAAAAGCGCGGATTTACCAACGCTTTCCCCCTACACGCTTAAACCGGGACAACCGTCGCCCGGATAGCCTAGCCTTCTCCGTCCCCCCTTCGCAGTAACACCGAGTACAGGAATATTAACCTGTTTCCCATCGACTACGCCTTTCGGCCTCGCCTTAGGGGTCGACTCACCCTGCCCCGATTAACGTTGGACAGGAACCCTTGGTCTTCCGGCGAGCGGGTTTTTCACCCGCTTTATCGTTACTTATGTCAGCATTCGCACTTCTGATACCTCCAGCAACCCTCACAGGCCACCTTCAACGGCTTACAGAACGCTCCCCTACCCAACAACACCTAAGTGTCGCTGCCGCAGCTTCGGTGCATAGTTTAGCCCCGTTACATCTTCCGCGCAGGCCGACTCGACCAGTGAGCTATTACGCTTTCTTTAAATGATGGCTGCTTCTAAGCCAACATCCTGGCTGTCTATGCCTTCCCACATCGTTTCCCACTTAACTATGACTTTGGGACCTTAGCTGGCGGTCTGGGTTGTTTCCCTCTTCACGACGGACGTTAGCACCCGCCGTGTGTCTCCCGTGATAACATTCTTCGGTATTCGTAGTTTGCATCGAGTTGGTAAGTCGGGATGACCCCCTAGTCGAAACAGTGCTCTACCCCCGAAGATGAGTTCACGAGGCGCTACCTAAATAGCTTTCGGGGAGAACCAGCTATCTCCCGGTTTGATTGGCCTTTCACCCCCAGCCACAAGTCATCCGCTAATTTTTCAACATTAGTCGGTTCGGTCCTCCAGTTAGTGTTACCCAACCTTCAACCTGCCCATGGCTAGATCACCGGGTTTCGGGTCTATACCTTGCAACTTGACGCCCAGTTAAGACTCGGTTTCCCTACGGCTCCCCTATTCGGTTAACCTTGCTACAAAATATAAGTCGCTGACCCATTATACAAAAGGTACGCAGTCACCCCATAAAGAGGCTCCCACTGCTTGTACGTACACGGTTTCAGGTTCTATTTCACTCCCCTCGCCGGGGTTCTTTTCGCCTTTCCCTCACGGTACTGGTTCACTATCGGTCAGTCAGGAGTATTTAGCCTTGGAGGATGGTCCCCCCATATTCAGACAGGATGTCACGTGTCCCGCCCTACTCATCGAACTCACAACATATGCATTTTCAAGTACGGGGCTATCACCCTGTATCGCCGGACTTTCCAGACCGTTCCTCTGACACATACGCTGATTAAGGTTCTGGGCTGCTCCCCGTTCGCTCGCCGCTACTAGGGGAATCTCGGTTGATTTCTTTTCCTCAGGGTACTTAGATGTTTCAGTTCCCCTGGTTCGCTTCGTTAAGCTATGTATTCACTTAACGATAGTGCAACGAATTGCACTGGGTTTCCCCATTCGGAAATCGTCGGTTATAACGCTTCATATCAGCTTACCGACGCTTATCGCAGATTAGCACGTCCTTCATCGCCTCTGACTGCCTAGGCATCCACCGTGTACGCTTAGTCACTTAACCTCACAACCCGAAGGTGTCTCTTTAGTGAACGCGGTTACGAACCGGTTCAAGACAACATTCAAGATTGCAAAAAATTGAGAGACTGCTTAATACAAACTGTGTCAGTGTGTCTCACAGTTGCTTAAGCTTTCAAATTTCAGCTTGTTCCAGATTGTTAAAGAGCAATATCTTAAACACGACTCGTTAGAATCATCTTTAAGATTTTTCGTTCATTAGAACGGGTGATAATGTCTTTCACTCATTATCGGAATGGCGTCCCCAAGGGGATTCGAACCCCTGTTACAGCCGTGAAAGGGCAGTGTCCTAGGCCTCTAGACGATGGGGACACGAAAATACCGACAAAGCTTTCGCCTTCTCGTTTCGTATCAGCATGAGTCTTAAAACTCACAACATCAACAGGTGCTCTTGCTCATTAATTTCATCAGACAATCTGTGTGGACACTGCACTTAACGCTATCTTTAGGTAAGGAGGTGATCCAACCGCAGGTTCCCCTACGGTTACCTTGTTACGACTTCACCCCAGTCATGAATCACAAAGTGGTAAGCGCCCTCCCGAAGGTTAAGCTACCTACTTCTTTTGCAACCCACTCCCATGGTGTGACGGGCGGTGTGTACAAGGCCCGGGAACGTATTCACCGTAGCATTCTGATCTACGATTACTAGCGATTCCGACTTCATGGAGTCGAGTTGCAGACTCCAATCCGGACTACGACATACTTTATGAGGTCCGCTTGCTCTCGCGAGTTCGCTTCTCTTTGTATATGCCATTGTAGCACGTGTGTAGCCCTACTCGTAAGGGCCATGATGACTTGACGTCATCCCCACCTTCCTCCGGTTTATCACCGGCAGTCTCCTTTGAGTTCCCACCATTACGTGCTGGCAACAAAGGATAAGGGTTGCGCTCGTTGCGGGACTTAACCCAACATTTCACAACACGAGCTGACGACAGCCATGCAGCACCTGTCTCAGAGTTCCCGAAGGCACTAAAGCATCTCTGCTAAATTCTCTGGATGTCAAGAGTAGGTAAGGTTCTTCGCGTTGCATCGAATTAAACCACATGCTCCACCGCTTGTGCGGGCCCCCGTCAATTCATTTGAGTTTTAACCTTGCGGCCGTACTCCCCAGGCGGTCGACTTAACGCGTTAGCTCCGGAAGCCACGCCTCAAGGGCACAACCTCCAAGTCGACATCGTTTACAGCGTGGACTACCAGGGTATCTAATCCTGTTTGCTCCCCACGCTTTCGCACCTGAGCGTCAGTCTTTGTCCAGGGGGCCGCCTTCGCCACCGGTATTCCTCCAGATCTCTACGCATTTCACCGCTACACCTGGAATTCTACCCCCCTCTACAAGACTCTAGCTTGCCAGTTTCAAATGCAGTTCCCAAGTTAAGCTCGGGGATTTCACATCTGACTTAACAAACCGCCTGCGTGCGCTTTACGCCCAGTAATTCCGATTAACGCTTGCACCCTCCGTATTACCGCGGCTGCTGGCACGGAGTTAGCCGGTGCTTCTTCTGCGAGTAACGTCAATCACTGCGGTTATTAACCACAATGCCTTCCTCCTCGCTGAAAGTACTTTACAACCCGAAGGCCTTCTTCATACACGCGGCATGGCTGCATCAGGCTTGCGCCCATTGTGCAATATTCCCCACTGCTGCCTCCCGTAGGAGTCTGGACCGTGTCTCAGTTCCAGTGTGGCTGGTCATCCTCTCAGACCAGCTAGAGATCGTCGCCTAGGTGAGCCATTACCCCACCTACTAGCTAATCCCATCTGGGCACATCTGATGGCGTGAGGCCCGAAGGTCCCCCACTTTGGTCCGAAGACGTCATGCGGTATTAGCTACCGTTTCCAGTAGTTATCCCCCTCCATCAGGCAGTTTCCCAGACATTACTCACCCGTCCGCCGCTCGTCACCCAGAGAGCAAGCTCTCTTGTGCTACCGCTCGACTTGCATGTGTTAGGCCTGCCGCCAGCGTTCAATCTGAGCCATGATCAAACTCTTCAATTAAAAGCTTGATTTGCTTCAACAAGTGAAGCGATGCTCGAAAATTTAACTTTCGTAATAATTCACTAAATGAATTACTGCTTGGTCACTCTTCAAGACTTTAATATTTTATCGTCCGAGGACGTTAGATATTGTCTTGTGAGTGCCCACACAGATTGTCTGATAAATTGTTAAAGAGCGACGCCAATCAAACATAAGTTCTCATTGGCGTGGGCTGCGTATACTACGCTTTTAGCCCGAAGAGTCAAGCATTTATTTTTCAACAAACTGCATAACTCATTAAATCTTCTTGCTGTCCAAGCGATGTTTGCATCGTTATTCCCGGTCAGTGGTGGCGCATTATAGGGACTTCTCAGCAGGTGACAAGTGTTTATTTCATAAAACTTTCTGAATGCATAATATTTCAACATTAAGCTTAAAAAACGTAAAATACGCGCCACTTTTAACCGAATAAAGACATTGCGGTTTGCTTTTGTAGGATAAAATAAGAGTGAAACAAAGGTAATTATGCCAGATAGGACCTAAAGCCATGCAACTCAACGCACAACAACAAGCTGCACAACGCAACCTTTCTTATCTCTTAGCAGAAAAGATCGGTCAGCGTATTCTCTCTGGAGAATATAAGGCAGGCAGCATCCTGCCTGGGGAGCTCGAGCTTGGAGATATTTATGGTGTCAGCCGTACTGCCGTTCGTGAAGCAGTAAAAATGCTGGCAGCTAAGGGGATGGTATTGCCTCGCCCAAGAATTGGTACTCGTGTTATGCCAAGTAGTCACTGGAACTTCTTAGATCAGGAGTTATTAACTTGGTGGCTAACCCGTGAGAATTTCGAGCATGTAAAAGAACACTTTTTAGTTCTGCGCCATGCACTAGAACCACAGGCCTGCCTATTAGCGGCGCTCCATGCCTCAGAAGAGCAGAAAGCTGAACTCAATACATTAATGGATGAGATGCGCGAATTGAATAACCGCTTTGACCGCGAGCGCTGGATCAAAGTTGACGTTCAATTCCACCAGCTTATCTATAAGGCCAGTGCGAATCCTTTCCTAACATCATTCGCCAACCTATTCAGTTCCGTTTACCAAAGCTATTTCCGCGCAATCACCGGTGATGAAGTTATAAAGCTCAGTCTTCATCAGGCTATTGTTGATGCAATTTTGACTGGAAACAGTATGGATGCATTTATTTCCTGTCAGGCTCTGCTAGGACAAAAACACGACTAAACGGTATACCTATGACAAAAACTGCCCGTAGTATGGCTGGCTTACCTTGGATTGCCGCCATGGCTTTTTTCATGCAAGCCTTAGACGCAACCATTCTGAATACAGCTATTCCCTCTATTGCGCGTAGTTTGGATCGCTCCCCGCTGGCCATGCAATCTGCCATTATCAGCTATACGCTGACGGTTGCGATGTTAATACCCGTCAGCGGGTGGGTTGCAGATAGATTTGGTACCCGCAAAGTGTTTATCTTCGCGGTTTCTCTGTTCTCACTGGGTTCTCTCTCCTGTGCATTGTCAGGCTCCCTGACGATGCTAGTCTGCTCACGCGTGCTTCAAGGCATTGGCGGCGCAATGATGATGCCGGTTGCGCGATTAGCACTACTGCGTGCCTACCCTCGCAGTGAATTATTGCCGGTCTTAAACTTTGTCACGATGCCAGGGCTGATCGGGCCGGTAGTCGGACCTATGCTCGGCGGTTGGCTAGTCACGGTGGCAACTTGGCATTGGATATTCCTAATCAATATTCCTATCGGTGTTGCAGGTATTTTTTACGCCCGCCGCTATATGCCTGATTTCAAGACCCCAACCCGACGCTTCGACTATATTGGCTTCTTAATTTTTGGGGTAAGTCTGGTTTGTCTTTCTACCGGTATGGAGCTTTTTGGCGAGAACGTGCTGCCAGTTATCTATGCGTGGCTGATTCTATTCGCTGGTGTTGCGCTTCTATTTACCTATGTTCTGCATGCTCGTCGCCATCCGCAGCCGCTAATTGATTTACCGCTCTTCAAAACGCGGACATTCTCCATCGGTATCGTAGGTAACGTAGCTTCCCGATTGGGTACGGGATGTATCCCGTTCTTAATGCCATTAATGTTGCAGGTCGGTTTTGGATACTCAGCCATTATTGCTGGCTGCATGATGGCGCCAACCGCGATAGGTTCGATCATTGCTAAGTCAACCGTAACCGGCGTATTACGCCGATTTGGCTATCGTAAAACGTTGGTCTGCGTAACGATGATTATTGGGGTGATGATTGCGCAGTTTTCACTGCAAGATCCTGACATGCCGTTATGGATGCTAGTTTTGCCGTTATTCTTGCTAGGGATGGTGATGTCGACGCAGTTCACATCGATGAACACCATTTCGTTGGGCGATTTAACGGATAAAAACGCCAGCGCGGGGAATAGTGTTCTCGCGGTAACCCAGCAACTATCTATTAGCTTTGGGGTCGCAGTCAGCGCTGCCGTGTTGAGATTCTATGACTCCCTATCATTTGGCTCACTAGTCGATCACTTCCACTACACCTTTATTACTATGGGCGTAGTCACCATTTTCTCTGCGTTGATCTTCTTAATGCTGCGCCCTACCGATGGCGATTCCCTTATCAAAGGGCGTAAAGCGCAGCTGCGTAGAAAAAGCCGTGATGCTAAATCTGCCCAACAGAATCCCTAACCATTAACTCTGGTGTTAAAACCAGAGTTTGCGGTTCGAGATCAAGATGCATAAGACGATGTAAAAGCGTATCAACGGCCAATTCACCCAGCTCATCTTTGGGCTGGTGAATGGTGGTTAACGGCGGAGAAAGATATTGCGACATTTCAATATCGTCGTAGCCGACCACGGCCACATCACAGCCTACTTTAAGCCCTGCTCGGTACAAGGCCTGATAGACCCCAACCGCCATAGCATCATTCCCCGTGAAAACAGCATGCGGCGGTTCTGGTAGAGCAAGCAGCTGATTCATGGCATCAACACCGCCAGAAAATTCAAAATCACCAAATATTACGTATTCATCAGGGATCGCAATGCCTGCCTGCTGCATTTCATAACGGTAGCCTTCCAAACGTTCCCAAGCCGGCGTTTTATCTTTTGGCCCCGCAATACAGGCAATCTTGGTATAGCCTCTATCTAACAGATGACGTGTCGCAATTTTCCCGCCGAGAAACGAGTTGTCTTGAATAACATCATTCGGACCATCAAAGACGGCCCAGTCCATCATCACAGTGGGAAGCGATGGATATCGGCTAAGCATTTCGCGCGCAGGACGATAGCTTTCGGTGCACATCATCAATAGCCCATCAACTCGCTTTTGTAGCAGAGTTTCAAGGCTCTGATTCATACGAGCTAAATCACCTTCGGTATTACATAAAATCAAACTATAGCCGCGCTCGTAACAGCTTCGCTCAACGCCGCGTACCACTTCAGCAAAGAAGGGGTTGTTACTGGTTGTCACCAGCATGCCGATGGTTCGAGTTTGATTTAGCTTTAAACTGCGCGCCAATGCTGAAGGGGCGTAGTTAAGCTCTTGTACCGCAGACAACACTTTGTCACGCACGCTGTCGCTGACAAAGCGGTTGTTATTGATGACATGAGAAACTGTTGAGGTTGATACGCCCGCTAAGCGGGCGACGTCTTTCATGGTGGTCACTCAGAGCTACTCCTAATACTGCGACTCTTAGTGTGACTGGAGAAAAGAATCGATCTCTTTGCGCCAAGGAACGGAAGGTTGAGCGCCTTCACGCGTCACGGCGATGGCGGCGGCTGCATGAGCAAAACGCACCGCGGCGTTAATTTCAGTGCCTTCCAGCAACGCTGTTACTAAAGCACCGTTAAATGTATCGCCCGCAGCGATAGTATCAACGGCTTTTACTTTAAACCCTGGAATCGTTTTACCTTGTTGATTTTGGCTCAGCCATACGCCTCGGCTTCCCAAGGTAATCAACACGGTTTTTATCCCTTTTTGATGCAGAACTTCAGCGGCTTGCTGAGCACTCGCATCGTCTTTAATTGTAATACCCGTTAGCTTTTCAGCTTCTGTCTCATTGGGCGTGATGACGTCAATATTAGCGAGTAAGTCATCAGGCAGTTCGCGAGCCGGTGCCGGATTCAAAATAACCTGAGTATTATGCTTACGTGCTAACTGAGCCGCAGCCATAACCGTTTCTAGCGGCGACTCTAGCTGCATGAGCAATGCATCGGCATCTTCAATCAACTTTTGATGCTTAGATAAGTAATCAGGTGTTACCGCGGCGTTAGCGCCCGCGCTAATCCCAATCACGTTCTCTCCTTCCTGATTAACAAAAATCAGTGCGACGCCGGTGGTTTCACCGTCAATAGCTTCGATGGCTTGGGTATTGATACTATCGCTAGAGAGTTGCTGGCGAATACGTTCACCGATGTCATCCTGACCGACGCACGCAATAAAGGAAATATCGGCACCGCTACGACCGGCAGCTACCGCTTGGTTAGCACCTTTACCACCAAAAGCCACTTTATACTGCTGACCTAAAACGGTTTCTCCCGGACGCGGGAAATGCTCGATATTTAGGATATGATCAGCATTAATACTGCCCAATACCACCAGTTTGCCTTTTTGCATCTTGCTCAATCCCTTAAATGTACGCCACCACAGGGGACCTGCAGCGGCGCGATTGTATTACTTGGTCACTGGGTTACTCGGTAACCAGTTTCAGCTCAACAGGAATATTGGCTGGCACTTTTTCGCCTTTCAATACTTTATCTGCTGTTTCTACGCCAATCACGCCAATTTGCTCAGGCTGTTGAGCTACAGTTGCACCCAGTTTGCCACGCTGAACCGCTTTCACGCCGTCGGCGGTGCCGTCAAAACCGACCACCAGCACATCAGCTTTACCCGCGGTTTGCAGTGCACGCAGTGCGCCTAAAGCCATTTCATCGTTCTGTGCAAACACCGCTTGTACCTGTGGGTGTGCCGTTAGCAGGTTCTGCATAACGTTCAAGCCCTTGGTACGGTCAAAGTCAGCAGGCTGGCTGGCCAGCATATTGAATTTGTGTTCTTCCTGCGCTTGCTTGAAACCTTCGCCACGTTCACGCGCGGCTGACGTTCCCGCAATACCTTCTAACTGAATAACTTTGGCATTATCGCCCAATTTCTTGGCGATAAACTCACCCGCGGCCTTACCACCCGCAGCGTTATCAGAAGCGATATGGCTTACCACAACGCCTTTATTCGCCGCACGGTCCAAAGTAATAACCGGAATTTTGGCCTGATTAGCCATCAGAATCGCATTACCTACCGCATCAGAGTCGGTTGGATTAATCAGCATCAGTTTGGTGCCACGTACGGTTAAGTCCTGTACGTTAGCCAGCTCTTTCGCTGGGTTATTCTGAGAATCCAAAATCACCAGCTTGTAGCCTAATTTATCGGCTTCTTTCTGCGCACCGTCTTTCATGGAAACAAAGAACGGGTTATTCAGCGTGGATACCACCAGCGCGATAGTGTCTTGCGCCATCGCATTTGCGCTCAGAGTTGCACTTAAAGCCGCAGCGGAGATCAGTGTTGCCAGTTTTTTCATATTCATTATCGTCGTTTCCTGTAGGGGAGATTATTTGTTGCTTTTGTTGTCTACCAGAACCGCCAGCAAGATAACCACTGCTTTAACGATCATTTGGTAGTAAGACGAAACACCCAGTAAGTTCAGACCATTATTCAGGAAACCTAAGATCAATGCGCCGATCAATGTCCCCATAATGCGGCCTTTACCACCCGCCAAACTGGTTCCTCCCAGTACAACGGCGGCAATAGCATCCAACTCATAGCCTGTACCCGCCGTTGGCTGTGCTGAGGAAAGACGAGCAACCTCGATAACACCGGCCAGAGCAGAGAGCAAACCACACAGCGAATAAACAATAATTTTTACACGGTCAACGCTAATACCTGACAGGCGGGTTGCCGACTCATTACCACCCAACGCATAGATATAGCGGCCAAGGCGCGTGTGATGCAGCATGTACCATGCCAGAGCGAACACAATCACCATCAGCCAGATTGGGGTTGGGATCCCTAGAGGGCGGCCAATACCGAACCAACCAAACAGATCTGCCGCGTCCGAGAAGCCGGTGTTTATTGGGCTTCCGTTGGTATAGACCATGGTCACACCGCGCAACAACAGCATCATCACCAGCGTTGCGATAAAGGCCTGCACTTTGCCTTTGGCGACAATAACCCCCGTACATCCACCGATAGCGGCGCCGAGTGCCAGAGCAGCAAATACGGCAACAAAGGCGTTAACCTCAAGCCCAACAATAGAAGCGGCAACGGCACCGGTGATCGCTAGCAACGATCCGACGGATAAATCAATGCCCGATGTTAGGATCACCAGCGTCATCCCCACCGCCATAATGGCGTTGACCGATGTTTGCTGCAAAATGTTGAAAAGGTTATTAAGCGTAAAGAAATTAGGGCTCATTGAGGATACAACCGCAATCAGCACCAGCAGGGCGATCAGCGACTTTTGCTCCAGCAATAATGTTTTTAACTGATCTTTACTAAACCCACCTTGCTTCTGGGTTGTCTGGGTGTTCATCTGCGATTACTCCTGCTTCACGCCGTATTGCTTGCCAACGGCGGCTGCCATCAGCACTTCTTGGGTTGCCTGTTCAATTGGGAATTCCCCACTGAGGTGGCCATCATGCATCACCAAAATGCGGTCACTCATACCAAGTACTTCTGGCATTTCAGAGGAGACCAAAATGATGCTTAGCCCTTCTTGCTTGAACTGGTTAATAAGTTGGTAAATCTCTTTTTTAGCCCCGACATCGACGCCACGCGTTGGCTCATCCAGAATCAGCACTTTCGGACGCGTCATCAGCCCGCGGGCTATCGCCACTTTTTGCTGATTACCGCCGGAGAGCAAACCAATCGGTTGATCCATCGACGGTGTTTTCACATTAAACAGGCGCATAAAATCGCTTACGGCTTCCTGTTCTTCAGCATGCTTTAGAGAACCATTCGCTCGGCTGAAATAGCGCAATGCGGTAAGAGACATATTCTCTTTCACCGACATTCCCAACACTAAACCATCACGTTTACGGTCTTCAGAAATATAAACAATGCCGTTTGCCAAACCATCCTGCGGTGAGTGTGTAACCACCTCACGCCCATCCAGCGTGACAAAACCCTGTTTGCGCGGTAACGCACCGTACAGAATTTTCATTAATTCGGTACGCCCTGCGCCCATCAGGCCAGAAACACCGAGAATCTCGCCGCGATACAGATCGAAACTGACGTTTTCAACGCCAGGCCCATACAAGCCTTTTACCTGCAAACGTAATTCACCACGTGGCTGATTCAAACGCGGGTACTGTTCTTCCAATTTGCGGCCAACCATCATCTCAATCAGTGAATCTTCTTGCAGCTCACTAACCGGGCGTTCAGCAATGAACTGACCGTCACGGAAAATCGTGACGTCATCGCAAATTTCAAAGATTTCTTTTAGACGATGGGAGATATAAACAATGCCACGACCTTCAGCCTTCAGTTCCCGAATCACTTTAAACAGGGACTCGGTTTCGGTGTCTGTCAGCGCATCGGTAGGCTCGTCCATGATGATAACTTTGGATTCGAAGCTCAGCACCTTAGCAATTTCGACCATTTGCTGATCGCCAATGGATAAATCGCCCACCAGCCGATGGCTGCTGTAGCTGATATTGAGGCGAGCCAGCAATTTGTCCGCTTCGGCATACATTTTTTTCCAATCAATACAGCCCAAGCGATTCACAAACTCACGACCTAAGAAAATATTCTCGGCAATGGTGAGTTGTGGAATGAGGTTGAGCTCTTGATGGATGATGCCGATACCCGCTTCCTGAGAAGATTTAGGGCCGTTAAATGTGACTTCTTTTCCGAGGAAGTTTTGGGTGCCCGCATCTTTTTGATAGATACCGGTAAGAACCTTCATCATGGTGGACTTACCCGCGCCGTTTTCCCCCACTAACGCCATGACACGTCCGGGGTAAACATTTAGCGCAGCACCAGATAGAGCTTTAACGCCGGGAAAGCTTTTATCAATGCCTTTTAAAGCTAATAACGGTTGCATAGCGGCCTCAGAAGGTTACGCCAGAATAAAGCAGCACATTCGCATACGGAGAACACTCTCCGCTGCGAATCACTGCCTTACTGGTAGAGCTCAGCACTTTAAATTGCTCATGGCTGACATACTCCACCGTGATGGTATTTCCCTGGTGTTGTTCGAGTTGTTTCAAATTAGCTAATAACTGCTGATGGATTTCGGCGTTTTTGCCCGGCATCTCTTGCGCAATAACCGCTTTTTCAACCTGCATTTCTTGTGTAATCACACCCACAACCTGAAGAAAACTAGGAACACCGTGGGTTAACGCCAAATCGATACGTTGAGTTGAATCAGGGATCGGAAGCCCTGCATCACCCACCACAATGGCGTCGGTATGACCTAAACGAGAGATGAG
Source organism: Hafnia sp. CBA7124 (assembly GCF_002355555.1). Lineage (NCBI taxonomy): Bacteria > Pseudomonadati > Pseudomonadota > Gammaproteobacteria > Enterobacterales > Hafniaceae > Hafnia > Hafnia sp. CBA7124. The sequence goes on from NZ_AP017469.1 coordinate 4,544,063, forward strand.
ATAAGAAATCTCGGAATTGAGTAAGGTGCCTTTTTTCATTTTCTGCTCCATCAGCGAAACGTTTCGCTTGTAAGAATTCTAGGTGCTAATGGATGACTGGCAACTACTAAAGTTGAGATTTGTGATCGCTATCGAAACGTTTCGATAGCAGAAGCGTTTCAGCGGATATAAGCATCTAGGCGAGGCTGAAGCTGCTTATTATTTTCAGCGTTTAAGTCTTGGTAGGGAGAGCCGACGAGACAAGGAAGTCTCGTCGGCGTTTGGGATGCGCATCCCAAACCTTGCGGAAATGCCATCTCGGAAAAAAGCGCGAGGATACAAGGGGCGCGCGCTGGCGCCCCTGCCCGTACGCCAACACAAATGCCGCGAGGGTATGTGCTATTAATAGGCGTACGGAACCTTTCACCAATCGATCTAAATTTCCACCTGTGTTCCAAGCTCAATCACGCGGTTTGGCGGGATCTCAAATTGGTCAGCAGCCTGTAGCGCATTTCGGCTTAATGCCATAAACAGTTTGCCACGCGCTTTCAGATACCAAGGTCGTTTGCCTAAGATCAGCGATTCGTGTGACATGAAGAACGATGTTTCCATCATCCGGCACGGCAGGCCTTCTAATCCGCAACGATGGAAGATCTCCTCCACGTTTGGCGTTTCTTTAAAGCCATAGCTAGCAACGACACGCCAGAAAGTAGGGGAAAGCTGCTCAATGGTCACACGACGAACGTTGTGCACATAAGGTGCATCTTCCGTACGGAGCGTCAGTAAGATCACTCGCTCATGCAGCACCTTGTTATGTTTCAGGTTATGCAGCAACGCGAAAGGAATAACGTTCATCGCACGCGACATATATACAGCCGTTCCTAGCACACGCACTGGCGGTGATTTCTCTAGCGATGCAATCATCGCTTCCAGAGAATTACCGTGTTCATGCAAGCGGCGTAACAAACGGAAACGCTCGCTTTTCCATGTTGTCATGATGATAAACATCACCAGACCAAGGGCAAGCGGCAACCAACCCCCCGAGAAGAACTTCAGGGCATTGGCGGTAAATAGCGGTATGTCCATGCATAGCAGTCCAGCAATCAGGATCATCACCACGAAGCGGTTCCAGTGCCAGTTTTTCACCGCCACGGTACAGCTGAGAATACTGGTTAATACCATGGTGCCTGTTACCGCGATACCGTAGGCCGCGGCCAGATTACTGGAGTGTTCAAAGCTGGCAATCACAATCACCACGGAGATATACAGCGCCCAGTTAATCGCAGGAATGTATATCTGCCCAGCTTCCATATCCGACGTATGAATAATTCGCATCGGAGGGAGATAACCCAAGCGTACAGCTTGGCGAGTTAAGGAGAATACGCCTGAGATAACGGCCTGCGAGGCAATAACGGTCGCAAAGGTCGCCAAAACAAGAAGCGGGATTAATGCCCAATCGGGTGCTAATAAGAAGAACGGGTTTTTGATCGCTTCAGGGTTTTTCAGCAGTAATGCACCTTGCCCAAAATAGTTCAGGATCAGCGATGGAATGACAAAGAAGAACCATGCCAAACGAATAGGCTTCTTACCGAAGTGTCCCATGTCGGCATACAGGGCTTCAACGCCGGTAATAGATAATACAACTGCCCCCAGCGCAAAGAACGCCATGGAACGATGTTCAACGAAGAACCCAATCGCCCATTTGGGATTTAATGCCGTCAGCACCGCGGGATTGTCCATGATGCTGCGCGCACCAAGAATGGCCAGCGTCAGGAACCATAGCACCATCACCGGCGCAAAGAGTTTACCAATACTTCCCGTACCATGTTTTTGAATGAAAAACAGAATGGTAAGAACCAGTATAGAAAGAGGAACAATGTACGGATCAAGCGACGGCGCCGCTATCTCAAGGCCTTCTATCGCTGACATCACTGAAATTGCAGGCGTAATCACTACTTCGCCATAGAAGAAGCTGCCGCCTATTAACCCCAAGATCACTAAAATCGCCGTCACTTTAGGCGCTGTATTACGCCCCGCTAATGACATCAGGGTTAATATCCCACCTTCACCCGCGTTATCTGCACGCATGACGAAAGTCAGGTATTTAAGGGATACAATGAGGATCTGCATCCAGAAAATCAGTGAGAGAAAACCAAATACAATTTCTGGTTCAACATTAAAACCGTAGTGACCAGAAAAACACTCGCGTAAGGTATATAAAGGGCTTGTACCTATATCGCCATACACTACGCCGATAGCGGCCAGTGTGACTGTCGTTAATGAACGTTTATGCTCTGAACTCATAACTTGTTTCTTTTGCTGGAACATCTATAAGCGATGCGCGTACTGACAGACCGAGCGCTCATAAAAAACGCACAGTATGCATAAATCAGCACAATTTCCTACTATTTAGATTAAAGGAAATATGACTGAGCCTGTGAAAACCGGCATATAACAAGCTTAGAAAGCTTTAAAAAAATCAACAAGCTAAGCAATGAAATAAAGCTGGTCAACGCTCCAAGAAGTCGATAAAACAAAACAATCCTTGTTATGAATGGGACTATTATGACGCAATCTAGCCAATTGGCCGAACGTATTTCGCGATTAAGCCATGCTTTGGAAAATGGACTTTACGAACGACAAGAGGCCATACGGCTCTGTTTACTAGCCGCCCTATGCGGTGAAAGCGTATTTTTACTCGGCCCTCCGGGGATTGCAAAAAGCCTTATCGCTCGCCGTTTAAAATTTGCATTTCGCCATGCACGCGCTTTTGAATATCTCATGACCCGCTTCTCCACCCCAGAAGAAGTATTTGGCCCATTATCAATTCAGGCGCTGAAAGACGAGGGGCGTTACCTACGCTTAACCCACGGCTATTTGCCCGAAGCTGAAATTGTTTTCTTAGATGAAATTTGGAAAGCGGGCCCCGCTATCCTGAATACGCTTCTGACTGCCATTAACGAGCGCCGTTTTAGAAATGGGGACAGTGAAGAAGCCATTCCAATGCGCCTGTTAGTCACTGCATCGAATGAGTTACCTGAGTCAGACAGCAGCTTAGAAGCGCTCTATGACCGTATGCTTATTCGTTTATGGCTAGATAAGGTGCAAGAGAAGCAGAACTTCCGTGCCCTAATCACCAGCAGCCAAGATGAGAACGCAAACCCAGTCCCTGAGGCATTGAGCATTTCAGACGAAGAGTTTCATGCCTGGCAGCCACAGATCGGCAAAGTCGCGCTCTCGACCCACTGCTTTGAGCTCATCTATCAACTGCGACAACGAATCAATATCTTAGACGATGCCCCCTACATTTCTGACCGTCGTTGGAAAAAGGCGCTGCGTCTTCTTCAAGCCTGTGCTTTCTTTAGCGGCCGCACCGAACTGGCCCCGCTTGACCTGATTTTGCTGAAAGACTGTCTATGGCATGATTTCGCCTCTCGCCAGATGCTTAACCAGCAGATTCAACAAATGTTGACCGATCAGGCTTATCAACAACAAAGCCTACTACTACAGTTACAACAAACTGAAGCGAGTTGGCTTCAGTCTCAACAAGAACAAAGCCAGCAACAGGCCATGACGCTACCGGTGAAAACAGGGCTGTTTAACCGTAAACAGGCGCACTCTCTGCCGGATGATTTCCCCGTCGGTAAAGTTACCTTAATGCTGTTCAAGCCGTTAAAAATTCATGATATGCAGGTGACTCATATCGTTACCGACTCAGGCGATCTCTCGCGCTGGTTGCAAAAAGGCGGGGAATTCCGCGCCAAGCTTAACGGTATTGGTTTTGCTTTGCCGATTGATATCACTCTCGACGACAAGCACCAGCTACAAATACGGGATGTTAGCTATCAAACCACCATGCTTTCGCTGCCAGGTAAAAAAAATGGAGATATTCCTGCCGATATACAGGAGAAAATCCAACAGATCGAAAATACGCTGAGCGAGCAGCGACGCCTTTTTGCCTCTCATCAACCTTGCCTATTCGTAAGCAGCGATTGGCTAGCCCAAATTGAAGCCAGTCTAGCGAGCATCGATGAAAAGCTACGCACGCTGAAAGCTACGCTAAGAGGCGCGTAATATGCCGACTCTTGAAGCTGTTGAAGCCTTTTTGGTGGTCAATGAAAACGAACTGATGCAGGATTTTCTCATTGGTTTGATGGCCGCCCCACAGCTGGCGGTTTTCTTTGAGAAATTCCCACGCTTACGTTCGATCCTTGAGGGCGAGATCCCAAGCTGGCGCAATCGGCTGGAAAGGAGGATCAAAGAAACCTCCGTACCGGAGGATCTCGCGCATGAGTTCACGCTTTATCAGCATCAGTTAGGGCTTCAAAGCGCAGATTTCTTTCAGCAACTCACAGAGACGCTAGCCATATTACGTGAGCATGAATCGCCTTTTATCTATGAGGCCGAATCACTTTGCCCCGATGGCGCCACGCCGCGCAGCATTAGCTTTCAAACGTTGTTCTTACAGCGTTGGAGACTAAGCCTGATCGCCCGCACCCTAACGCTTCATCATCAGGTATTAGATGAAGAGCGAGAGCTGTTACAAGCCGAGTTACAGCAGCGTATGCAAATCAGCGGGGCGCTGGAGCCGGTATTAGTCGATAACGAAAACGCGGCGGGCAAGCTGTGGGACTTAAGTAAAGGAGAGTTACACCACGGCGATTATCAGCTCATGGTGCAATATGGCGATTTCTTAGCTCAGCAGCCTGAATTGAAAAAACTGGCTGAGCAGCTCGGTCGCAGCCGCGCATCAACCGCTGAAGATAAGCAAAGCACCGAGCAAGAAGTGGCTCGAGTCATGGTACGTGAGCCCGCCATCATGCCTGAAGAAGTCAGCGGGATTCACCAAAGCGACGATATTTTACGTCTTCTGCCGACTGAACTCTCGATGCTAGGAATGGAAGAGCTGGAGTTTGAGTTCTACCGTCGATTGCTGGAGAAACGCCTACTCAGCTACCGCCTACAAGGCGACGTTTGGCGTGAGCAAGAATTTCAGCGCCCGATCACCTATCAAAAAACCCATCAACAGCCGCGAGGTCCTTTTATCGTCTGCGTGGATACATCGGGTTCCATGGGCGGGTTTAACGAACAGTGTGCCAAAGCATTCTGTTTGGCGCTGCTGCGGGTGGCACTTGCCGACAATCGCCGCTGCTACATCATGCTGTTTTCCAGCAGCGTGGTGCAGTATGAACTCACCGCAGACTCAGGCATCGATCAGGCTATTCGATTTTTATCACAGCGCTTTCGCGGCGGGACTGATTTAGCCCAATGTTTATCGTACACCGTGGCGATGATGAAACAATCGGCGTGGAAGCAGGCTGACGCCGTGGTTATCTCTGATTTTATCGCTCAACGGCTGCCAGAGGATATGGTGAAACAGGTTCGCCAGCTCCAGCAAAACAATAGCCACTGTTTTCACGCAGTGGCTATGTCTGAGCACGGAAAACCCGGCATTATGAAGATCTTTGATCATATCTGGCGTTTTAACACCGGGATCAAAGGGCGCCTGTTACGGCGCTGGAAACGTTAATGCTTAGAGCAGCGAGTCAATTTGATCGCGAACTTCTGGTGCCCAAACACCGCACTGTACCTGACCGATGTGCTTCTGTTTTAGCATCAGCATCACCAAGCGAGACTGACCAATACCGCCGCCGATAGTCTGTGGCATTTCCCCACGAACCAGCGACTGATGCCATTCTAGCTTCATACGCTCTTCGTCGTCGGTCAATGCCAGCTGGCGCTTCAGCGTCTCCGCGTCAACACGGATGCCCATAGAAGAAAGCTCAAACGCATCTTCTAACACTGGGTTCCACACCACGATATCGCCATTCAAACCAGCAAATCCTTCTTCACCAATCGACGTCCAGTCATCATAGTCCGGAGCACGAACATCATGCGCTTTGCCGTGCGATAGCTTTCCACCGATACCAATCAAGAATACCGCCCCTAATTCTTTCGCAATGGCACGTTCACGGCCTTTTGCATCCAGATCGGGGAAACGGCGCAGCAGCGTTTCGCTGTGGATAAAATGGATCTCTTCTGGCAAAGAAGGTTCGATACCAAATTCAGCGGCAACTTCTGCTTCAGTTGCTTTCATTGCGGCGTAAATTTTACGTACGGTTTCTTTTAAAAACTCTGGCGTACGCTGACCATCACCCATAACGCGTTCCCAATCCCACTGGTCAACGAAAACCGAGTGGATTGGCGTCAGACGGTCTTCGTCTGGGCGCAGCGCTTTCATGTGGGTGTATAAGCCTTCACCTGGGCCAAAATCATGCATACCCAAGGTTTTACGTTTCCATTTAGCCAGAGAATGCACAACTTCAAACGTATCTTGCGGCAACGTCTTCACTTTTACCTGTACCGCTTTTTCACTGCCAGACAGGTTATCCTGAGTACCATCACCTAAGCGGCTCAGAATAGGCGCTTGAACTTCAATTAAACCAAGCTGTTTTTCCAGTTGGCGAGAGAAGGAAGATTTCACGAAGCTGATTTGTTGTTGTTTTTGTATAAATTGTTTTTTCATTGCCGTTCTCACATTAACCTGTCTTTGTTAAAACAGATTAAGCAACAGAATGGCATCAAGATTCAATATCCAACAATAAATATTGCCTTTTAGGTTTTATTCCATCATTTTTAACCCGTTAAAAATAACTAATCGCTAAAAAAGAGGTGATAAATTGGCAGAAATTTACCAGATCGATAATCTCGATCGCGGCATTCTTAACGCTTTAATGGAAAATGCGCGCACGCCATACGCTGAATTAGCCAAAGTCTTCAACGTGAGTCCAGGCACCATTCATGTTCGCGTGGAGAAAATGAAGCAGGCGGGAATTATTACCGGAGCCTGTATACAGGTGAGCCCAAAGAAGCTGGGCTACGATGTTTGCTGCTTTATAGGCATCATTTTAAAAAGTGCCAAAGACTATCCATCTGCATTAGCACGGTTGGAGAGTTTAGAAGAAGTGGTTGAAGCCTATTACACGACGGGGCACTACAGCATCTTTATTAAGGTCATGACACGATCAATTGATGCGCTACAGCACGTACTTATCAACAAGATCCAGACCATCGACGAGATCCAATCTACGGAAACGCTGATCTCCTTGCAGAATCCCATCATGCGCGATATTACGCCCTAAGTTATTTTCTTTCATACCCACATTATCCACAGGTAGATCCCAGCCCTTTCCCGGCGTACAATAGCCGCCTTTATAAAGGTTGGGATCATTATGGCTGATATTACTCTCATCAGTGGCAGCACCTTAGGTAGCGCCGAATATGTTGCTGAACACCTGGCTGAAAAGCTGGAAGAACAGGGCTATTCCACAGAGATACTGCATGGCCCAGAACTCGATGAAGTTCCCATGCAAGGTATTTGGCTGGTTGTGACGTCAACGCATGGTGCTGGTGAGCTTCCCGATAACCTCCAACCTTTATTCGAACAGATTGAAACACAGCAGCCGGATCTTACTCAGGTTCGTTTTGGCGCAATGGGTCTCGGTAGTAGTGAATACGACACCTTCTGTGGAGGGATCAAAACTGTCGATCGTATTTTGATCGCGTTTGGCGCTCAGCGGATCGGCGATATGCTGGAGATCGATATTACCAAACACGATATTCCAGAGGATCCCGCTGAGATTTGGCTCACGAAATGGGTCAAAGTTATCAATTAAGCGTACAAATTGTGCGATCGGTATGTGGATAAGTATGCTTAAAAGGGTCTGATAACCGGTAGTTATCCCAATAACAACCGGAGTACGTTTTTCAGCCTGTGTATAAAGTGCCATTTAGATCCCAGCTTATACGGAATGGGATCACCGATCATCCACAACCAATGATCCTTGATAGGATATTGATCTTAATGTTGAAATTAGGCTTATCCACAGAGGATCGCGATCCTAGTAGTAAGATCTAATAAAGAGATCCTTAAATAAAAAGATCTTTTTAATACTTAGTGATTCTCCTACCCGTTTGACCTTCCTCTAAACTTGAGTAGAATCCCCACCCCAAGGCAAAAACGATCGTTCATAGCCTTCCGGTCTTCGCGAGGTGCAGTACCATGTTTTATCCAGATATCTTTGACGTCATCATTATCGGTGGTGGCCATGCAGGCACAGAAGCTGCAATGGCGTCCGCTAGAATGGGGCGACAAACTTTATTATTAACGCATAACATTGATACGCTTGGACAAATGTCTTGTAACCCGGCGATTGGTGGTATCGGAAAGGGACATCTGGTTAAAGAAGTCGATGCGTTAGGCGGCTTAATGGCGACCGCAATTGACCACGGCGGCATTCAGTTTAGGATACTAAACAGCAGCAAAGGCCCAGCCGTTCGAGCTACTCGCGCTCAGGCAGACCGTGTTCTGTATCGCCAAGCGGTACGCACCGCATTGGAAAACCAGCCCAACCTGATGATCTTCCAACAAGCGGTTGAAGATCTGATTGTCGAGAACGATCGTGTGGTTGGTGCGGTAACCCAAATGGGCTTAAAATTCCGTGCTAAGGCCGTCGTATTGACCGTTGGAACCTTCCTTGATGGAAAAATCCACATTGGTCTAGAAAATTACAGCGGTGGCCGTGCTGGCGATCCTCCTGCTATCGCCCTTTCTCGTCGTCTACGTGAATTACCACTGCGCGTTAACCGTCTAAAAACGGGAACACCACCGCGTATTGATGCCAGAACTATCGATTTCAGCGTATTAGCACCCCAGTATGGTGATAATCCGTCTCCAGTATTCTCGTTTATGGGTAATGCTTCTCAGCACCCAGAACAAATGCCGTGTTACATCACGCATACCAACGAACGCACTCATGATGTGATCCGTAATAATTTGGATCGTAGCCCGATGTATGCCGGGATCATCGAAGGGATCGGGCCACGATATTGCCCATCGATCGAAGACAAAGTTATGCGCTTTGCCGATCGTAATGCTCATCAGATCTTCCTGGAGCCTGAAGGACTAACCAGCAACGAAATTTATCCAAACGGGATTTCAACCAGTTTGCCATTTGACGTTCAGATGCAAATCGTTCGCTCAATGGAAGGGATGGAAAACGCGCGAATTGTTCGTCCTGGCTACGCCATTGAGTATGATTTCTTCGATCCACGTGATTTGAAACCAACGCTGGAAAGCAAACATATCCAAGGTTTGTTCTTTGCTGGGCAGATCAACGGCACGACCGGCTATGAAGAGGCTGCCGCTCAGGGGCTATTGGCAGGTCTGAATGCGGGACGCTTTGCTAACGAAGATGAAGGTTGGTCACCGCGTCGCGATCAGGCCTATCTTGGCGTGCTGGTGGACGACCTGTGCACTTTGGGTACCAAAGAACCGTATCGCATGTTTACCTCTCGCGCGGAATATCGCTTGATGCTGCGTGAAGACAACGCTGATTTACGTTTAACGGCTATCGGTCGTGAACTTGGCTTAGTTGATGATGTACGTTGGGCTCACTTCAATCAGAAGCTTGAAAATATTGAGCGCGAACGTCAGCGCCTGCGTGATATTTGGGTTCATCCAAACTCTGAGCATGTTGCTCCGCTGAATGAAATCCTAAAAGCGCCTCTTTCCCGTGAAGCTAACGGTGAAGATCTGCTGCGTCGTCCTGAGATCGATTATGCCAAACTGACCAAGCTTGCTCAGTTTGCACCTGGCTTGGAAGACGAAAAAGCGTCTGAACAGGTCGAGATCCAAGTGAAATACGAAGGCTACATTGCTCGCCAGCAGGAAGAAATTGAAAAACACCTGCGTAACGAAAATACGTTGTTGCCGGCTGACTTGGATTATTCGCTGGTTTCTGGGCTGTCGAATGAAGTCATTGCGAAGCTTAACGATCACAAACCAAGTTCAATTGGTCAGGCATCACGTATTTCTGGAATAACGCCTGCCGCCATCTCAATTTTGCTGATTTGGCTGAAAAAACAGGGCTTACTGCGACGTAGCGCTTAAATCTGTCTAAAACCGCACCAAACAGTGCGGTTTTTTTATTGCTATGCTTCACTCTGTTCCGATTTAACTGCATCATACTGGGCTGGGCCTTTTAAGGCTGATGCCCATGTTTGACCGAGGATTCTTCAGTGCAAAAACAACTCGATACTCTGCTAGCTAAAGCTGGAATTTCGCTAACCGATCAGCAAAAACAACAGCTATTAGGGTATGTTGGTTTGTTGGATAAGTGGAATAAGGCCTATAACCTGACTTCTGTCCGCGATCCTAAAGAGATGTTAGTTCGCCATATTCTCGACAGCATCGTGGTTAACCCTTTCCTGAAAGGCGACCGCTTTATTGATGTTGGCACTGGCCCTGGTCTTCCTGGGATCCCGCTGGCCATTGTTCGTCCAGATTCTCATTTTACTCTCCTCGATAGCTTAGGTAAGCGCGTGCGTTTTCTTCGTCAGGTACAGCATGAGCTGAAGCTGACTAACATCGAGCCGGTACAAAGCCGAGTTGAAGAGTTCCCCGCAGAGCCACCGTTTGACGGCGTTATTAGTCGCGCATTTGCCTCTCTGCAGGATATGATTTCTTGGTGTCACCATTTGCCAAAGGCAGAGACTGGCCGCTTTTATGCGTTGAAGGGGGTTCGCCCTGATGACGAACTGGCGCAGTTACCTTCGGGCATTGAGCTGGTGTCCGTTGAGCGGTTACATGTGCCTACTCTTGATGGTGAAAGGCATTTGGTTATTCTTAAGGCAAACTAATTTTGCCTTTTGTCAAAAAAAGTTAAAAAAGTTACGGCTGAGAACTAATCATTGAATAGCTAAATTATTAGCCTGATGGGGTTTGTTTTTTTACTTTTATTTCACAATTAGCGCTATTAAAAGACGATATTCTTACCGAACGCACTGTATGTTTAGCATTCGAATGAATTAAATGCGTTATTTCTAGTTGGATTAAAGGTAGAAATAAACAATTAAAGATGTCTAGTTTGTCAATAATATGTTTATTTCTGGTGTGTGAAATGAAGCCTAAAGTTTTAATTTTTAACTTTATGATTTTAAATAAATTAAAGCGCTCATTTAGCTAAAACACAGTAAAGACCACATGGTATATAAGACTTCTCTGTTTTTACTTTTGTGATCTGTGATCGCTCATATATTGTAACGGTGGAATTGTCGGACAAAGCAATGAGATATGGTATTCTGACAATTCTTAGCGATTGTCCTTAAAAGGTGAAAGTATTTAATTTATTATTCACTTTTTCGCTACTTATCCATTGAATTTGTTGTTGTGCACCGTATAATTTGCTCGTTTTTCTAGCTTGACTCGGCCTCGTAAAGGCAGTTTTATTACGTCACTCAATCAGCATACCCCCAGAGGGGTACGGAGAGAGCAAACGTCATGTCTGTAACGCTTTATAGCGGCAAGGCAGCGCGAAAATTACTGGCTCTGCAGTTACTGACTTTTGTTCTGTTCGGCATCGGCTTTTCAGCTAAAGAGATAAGCTGGGGTTTTTCAGCCGTTCTCGGTGGCTTGTCAGCGTGGTTGCCTAGCGTCGTTTTCATGCTGTTTGCTTTGCGTCATCAAGCTCATACTCCAGCAGGAGGCCGAGTAGCATGGTCTTTTGCTATTGGTGAGGCGTTAAAGGTCGTCAGCACGATTGTTCTTATGATCGTGTCACTGGGGTGGTTTAAGGCGGCGTTATTCCCGCTTGGCCTGACTTATATCGCTGTGTTGGTTGTTCAGATCGTGGCACCAGCAATAATAGGTCGCAATAGCTGACCTGTTGTAAAACGGCCTTAAATTAAAACAGTTACCGTACTTAACTACTTAAAGGGTAAGAGGCATCATGTCTGCAGGAGAAATCTCTACGCCACAAGAGTATATCGGTCACCATCTGACACAGCTTCAGATCGGGACGGGATTCTGGTCGATCAACATTGACTCAATGTTTTTCTCCGTTGTCCTCGGCCTACTCTTCTTGGTTATCTTCCGCAAAGTGGCTAAAAACGCGACTAGCGGTGTTCCGGGTAAATTACAGTGTGCGGTTGAACTGGTTGTCGGCTTCGTCGATAGCAGCGTGCGCGACATGTATCACGGTAAAAGCAAGGTTATTGCCCCTCTGGCTCTGACCGTGTTTGTTTGGGTTTTCCTGATGAACCTGATGGACTTGCTGCCAATCGATTTCTTGCCTTACATCGGCGAGCATATCCTTGGTTTACCAGCGCTGCGTGTTGTACCTACGGCTGACGTAAACATTACGTTGTCGATGGCGCTGGGCGTATTTATCCTGATTCTGTTCTACAGCATTAAGATGAAAGGTGTCGGTGGGTTCGTTAAAGAACTGACCATGCAGCCGTTCAATCATCCTGTATTTATTCCAATCAACCTTATTCTGGAAGGCGTCAGCCTGTTGTCTAAGCCGGTTTCACTGGGTTTGCGACTGTTCGGTAACATGTATGCCGGCGAGCTGATTTTCATCCTGATTGCCGGTCTGTTGCCGTGGTGGTCACAGTGGGTGCTCAATGTTCCATGGGCTATCTTCCACATCCTGATTATTACGCTGCAAGCCTTTATCTTCATGGTTCTGACGATCGTCTATCTCTCGATGGCGTCTGAAGAGCACTGATATTTTTAATAACACTACTGCGTTTAAACTGAAAGAAACTGGAGACTGTCATGGAAAACCTGAGTATGGATCTGCTGTACATGGCTGCCGCTGTGATGATGGGTTTAGCGGCAATCGGTGCTGCGATCGGTATCGGCATCCTGGGTGGTAAATTCCTGGAAGGCGCTGCACGCCAACCTGACCTGATTCCTCTGCTGCGTACACAGTTCTTTATCGTTATGGGTCTGGTGGATGCTATCCCAATGATCGCTGTTGGTCTGGGTCTGTACGTCATGTTTGCTGTCGCGTAAAAGAGCCTTGGCTCTTCTACCGTAAAGAAACACATACCAATTAACTATTTAAGAGGCATTGTGCTGTGAATCTTAACGCAACAATCCTCGGCCAGGCCATCGCGTTCATTTTGTTCGTATGGTTCTGCATGAAGTATGTATGGCCTCCAATTATGGATGCCATCGAGAAGCGTCAAAAAGAAATTGCTGACGGCCTCTCAAGTGCAGAACGTGCGAAGAAAGATTTGGACTTAGCTCAAGCCAATGCGACCGACCAGCTGAAAAAAGCTAAAGCCGACGCTCAGGTGATTATTGAACAAGCGAACAAACGCAAAGCTCAAATCATCGACGAAGCTAAAGTAGAAGCTGAGCAGGAACGTAACAAAATCGTGGCGCAGGCGCAGGCTGAAATCGACGCAGAACGTAAACGCGCTCGTGAAGAGCTGCGTAAGCAAGTTGCTACGTTGGCTATTGCTGGTGCCGAGAAAATTATCGAACGTTCCGTGGATGAAGCTGCTAACAGCGACATCGTTGATAAACTGGTCGCTGAACTGTAAGGAGGGAGGGGCTGATGTCTGAATTTATCACGGTAGCTCGCCCCTACGCCAAAGCAGCTTTTGACTTTGCCGTTGAGCACCAGAACGTAGACCGTTGGCAGCAAATGCTAGCGTTCTGCGCTGAGGTGACCCGCAACGAGAACGTGGCTGAAATGCTTTCTGGTGCATTAGCACCGGAAACATTATCCAACCTGTTCATTGAATTGTGTGGTGATCAGCTCGATGAATCCGGCCAGAACTTTATTAAAGTGATGGCTGAGAACGGACGTTTATTAGTTCTTCCTGAGGTGTTGCAGCAATTTAATACGCTGCGCGATGCGCTGGAGGCCACGGTTGACGTGGAAGTTACTTCAGCAGCAACTTTAAGCGATGAGCAACTGAATAAAATCAGTGCCGCGATGGAAAAACGTCTGTCACGTAAAGTGAAGCTGAATTGCAAAATTGATAAGTCTGTCATGGCTGGCGTGGTTATTCGCGCTGGCGACCTAGTGATCGACGGCAGTATTCGCAGTCGTCTGGAACGCTTGGCAGACGTCTTGCAGTCTTAAGGGGACTGGAGCATGCAACTGAATTCCACCGAAATCAGCGAACTGATCAAGCAGCGCATTGCTCAGTTCAATGTGGTGAGCGAAGCTCACAACGAAGGTACTATTGTGTCCGTGAGCGACGGTATTATCCGTGTTCATGGTCTGGCGGATGTTATGCAGGGCGAGATGATCGCGCTGCCAGGCAACCGCTACGCTATCGCACTGAACCTAGAGCGCGACTCTGTTGGTGCGGTAGTTATGGGTCCATACGCTGACTTAGCCGAAGGCATGAAAGTTAAGTGTACTGGCCGTATTCTGGAAGTACCGGTTGGTCGTGGCCTGTTAGGTCGCGTGGTTAACACCTTGGGTGAACCTATCGATGGTAAAGGTCCTGTAGACAACGACGGCTTCTCTGCCGTTGAAGCTATCGCACCGGGCGTTATCGAACGCCAATCCGTTGATCAGCCTGTACAGACTGGTTATAAGTCCGTTGATGCCATGATCCCAATCGGTCGTGGTCAGCGTGAACTGGTGATCGGTGACCGTCAGACCGGTAAAACCGCTCTGGCAGTTGACGCCATCATTAACCAGCGTGATTCCGGCATCAAATGTATTTATGTCGCTATCGGTCAGAAAGCTTCGACTATCGCAAACGTCGTTCGCAAACTGGAAGAGCACGGCGCACTGGCTAACACCATTGTTGTTGTTGCATCTGCATCTGAGTCTGCTGCGCTGCAATACCTGGCTCCGTATGCCGGTTGTGCGATGGGCGAATACTTCCGTGACCGTGGTGAAGACTCGCTTATCATTTATGATGACCTGTCTAAACAAGCGGTTGCTTACCGTCAGATTTCCCTGCTGCTTCGTCGTCCACCAGGTCGTGAAGCATTCCCAGGCGACGTCTTCTATCTCCACTCCCGTTTGCTGGAACGTGCTGCGCGTGTTAACGCCGATTACGTAGAAGCTTTCACTAAGGGTGAAGTAAAAGGCGCTACCGGTTCACTGACGGCTCTGCCGATCATTGAAACTCAGGCGGGTGACGTTTCTGCGTTCGTTCCGACCAACGTAATTTCGATTACCGATGGTCAGATCTTCTTGGAATCTAACCTGTTTAACGCCGGTATTCGTCCTGCGGTAAACCCGGGTATCTCTGTATCCCGTGTTGGTGGTGCTGCTCAGACCAAGATCATGAAAAAACTGTCCGGTGGTATTCGTACCGCATTGGCACAGTATCGTGAACTGGCTGCGTTCTCTCAGTTCGCATCCGATCTGGATGATGCAACCCGTAAACAGCTGAACCACGGTCAGAAAGTGACCGAGTTACTGAAACAGAAACAGTATGCACCGATGTCGGTTGCAGAGCAGTCTCTGGTTCTGTTTGCAGCTGAACGTGGCTATCTGGAAGACGTTGAACTGGCTAAGATCGGCAGCTTTGAAGCTGCTCTGATGGCTTACGTTGAACGTGAGCACGCTGACCTGATGCAACAAATCAACCAAACTGGTGCTTACAATGACGAGATCGAGGGCAAGCTGAAAGGCATCCTCGATACCTTCAAGGCAACCCAGTCCTGGTAATACCGTTACGGCCTGATGGTTTTCGTTAAAGAATGCTGTCGGGCCGTAAGGTCTTGAGGAGAAGCAGAGATGGCCGGCGCAAAAGAGATACGTAGTAAGATCGCAAGCGTCCAAAACACGCAAAAGATCACTAAAGCGATGGAAATGGTCGCCGCCTCCAAAATGCGTAAAACGCAGGATCGCATGGCGGCCAGCCGTCCTTATGCAGAAACCATGCGCAAAGTGATTGGTCACCTTGCCCTTGGTAATCTGGAATATAAACACCCGTACCTGGAAGAGCGCGACGTTAAGCGCGTGGGGTATCTGGTGGTTTCTACCGACCGTGGTCTGTGTGGTGGCTTGAACATTAACCTGTTCAAAAAACTGCTGACGGATATGAAAAGCTGGAACGAAAAAAGCGTTGAAGTTGATCTCGCGCTGATTGGTTCCAAAGCAGCATCTTTCTTTGGTTCTGTGGGCGGTAATATCGTTGCACAGGTAACCGGTATGGGTGACCACCCTTCCCTGTCTGAATTGATTGGGCCGGTAAAAGTGATGTTGCAGGCTTATGATGAAGGGCGTCTGGACAAACTGTATGTGGTGAGCAACAAGTTCATCAATACCATGTCTCAAGAACCTCAGATCCTTCAGCTGTTGCCGCTGCCACCGTCTGATGATAGCGAGTTGAAGAAGAAATCATGGGATTACCTGTACGAACCCGATCCTAAGGCGCTGCTGGATACCTTGCTGCGTCGTTATGTGGAATCTCAGGTTTATCAGGGCGTCGTGGAAAACCTGGCCAGTGAGCAGGCCGCTCGAATGGTTGCGATGAAAGCCGCAACTGATAACGGCGGTAGCCTGATCAAAGAGCTGCAGTTGGTATACAACAAAGCTCGTCAGGCCAGCATTACCCAAGAGCTCACCGAGATCGTCGGTGGAGCCTCCGCGGTTTAAGCTAGGTTTTACGAATTACGTAGAGGATTCAAGATGGCTACTGGAAAGATTATCCAGGTTATCGGCGCTGTGGTGGACGTCGAGTTCCCGCAAGATGCCGTGCCTAAAGTGTATAACGCACTTGAGGTGAAAGGCGGTGCCACTAAACTGGTACTGGAAGTTCAGCAGCAGCTAGGCGGCGGCGTTGTACGCTGTATCGCTATGGGTACTTCTGACGGTCTGCGTCGCGGACTGGACGTTGTTGACCTGGAGCACCCGATTGAAGTCCCAGTAGGTAAAGCGACCTTAGGCCGCATTATGAACGTACTGGGTGAGCCAATTGATATGAAGGGTGATATCGGCGAAGAAGATCGCTGGGCTATTCACCGTGAAGCTCCAAGCTACGAAGAACTGTCTAACTCGCAAGAACTGCTGGAAACTGGTATCAAGGTAATGGACCTGATTTGTCCGTTCGCTAAGGGCGGTAAAGTTGGTCTGTTCGGTGGTGCGGGTGTTGGTAAAACAGTAAACATGATGGAGCTGATCCGTAACATCGCGATCGAGCACTCAGGTTACTCTGTATTTGCTGGCGTGGGTGAACGTACTCGTGAGGGTAACGACTTCTACCACGAAATGACCGACTCCAACGTATTGGACAAAGTATCACTGGTTTATGGCCAGATGAACGAGCCACCAGGAAACCGTCTGCGCGTTGCGCTGACCGGTCTGACTATGGCTGAGAAGTTCCGTGACGAAGGTCGTGACGTACTGCTGTTCATCGATAACATCTACCGTTATACCTTGGCCGGTACCGAAGTATCTGCACTGTTGGGTCGTATGCCTTCTGCGGTAGGTTATCAGCCAACGCTGGCGGAAGAGATGGGTGTTCTGCAAGAACGTATCACCTCGACCAAAACGGGTTCAATCACCTCTGTTCAGGCCGTTTACGTACCTGCGGATGACTTGACTGACCCATCACCAGCAACCACCTTTGCTCACTTGGACGCAACCGTGGTACTGAGCCGTCAGATTGCTTCTCTGGGTATTTACCCAGCCGTTGACCCGCTGGATTCCACCAGCCGTCAGCTGGATCCACTGGTTGTGGGTCAGGAACACTACGACGTGGCACGTGGCGTGCAGTCTATTCTGCAACGTTATCAGGAGCTGAAAGATATCATCGCGATTCTGGGTATGGACGAACTGTCCGAAGACGACAAACTGGTCGTTGCTCGTGCGCGTAAAATCCAACGTTTCCTGTCACAGCCATTCTTCGTTGCTGAAGTCTTTACCGGTTCTCCGGGCAAGTTCGTCTCGCTGAAAGATACCATTCGTGGTTTCAAAGGCATTCTGGATGGTGATTACGATCATCTGCCAGAGCAGGCGTTCTACATGGTTGGCACCATTGAAGAAGCAGTGGAAAAAGCCAAGAAACTGTAACGCCTTGAGAGGAGGTTGATATGGCTATGACTTACCATCTGGACGTTGTCAGCGCAGAGCAGAAAATGTTCTCTGGGCTGGTACAGAAAATCCAGGTGACAGGTAGTGAAGGTGAGCTAGGGGTTTTCCCTGGTCACGCCCCGCTGCTTACTGCCATTAAGCCTGGCATGGTGCGTATTGTTAAACAGCATGGTGAAGAAGAGTTCATCTACCTGTCCGGCGGTATCCTTGAGGTACAGCCGAGCTCGGTAACCGTGTTGGCAGATACCGCCATTCGTGGTCAAGACCTCGACGAGGCGCGAGCGATGGAATCTAAGCGTAAAGCGGAAGAACACATCAATAACTCGCACGGCGATGTTGACTATGCTCAGGCATCAGCGGAATTGTCCAAAGCGATCGCGAAACTTCGCGTTATCGAATTGACCAAGAAAGCGATGTAAGCAGACTCCAAATAAAAAGCGGCTGAAAGGCCGCTTTTTTTTATTCTGAAAATAAGACTTTCCCCAGAGCAAATCTCGCCTAAACGTTGTGCAATTAACCTATTATTTGTCTCTGTTCGCAGACATATTTTCCC
Source organism: Hafnia sp. CBA7124 (assembly GCF_002355555.1). NCBI lineage: Bacteria > Pseudomonadati > Pseudomonadota > Gammaproteobacteria > Enterobacterales > Hafniaceae > Hafnia > Hafnia sp. CBA7124. Next base: position 4,562,462 of record NZ_AP017469.1, read on the forward strand.
ATTCTGCCCGCTGTTATTTATTATGTGTCTATTCCGCAGCCAGCGCGGCTTGCGAAAGTTTTGTGCTGAGAAATATGTAGTAATTCTGTTACCAAACAGGTTTACTTTGCCCATCAATTTGAATGAATCAGGTTGCTTATGTCTAACAGTTCTTTAAGCGTTGTTATTCTTGCCGCAGGCAAGGGTACTCGTATGTATTCCGATCTTCCTAAAGTGCTTCATCCTCTGGCTGGAAAGCCAATGGTTCAGCATGTCATCGATACGGCTTTAAAGTTAGGCGCACAGAACGTGCATCTGGTTTATGGCCATGGTGGAGATCTGTTAAAAGAAAAACTGTCAGACCAGCCGCTGAACTGGGTATTACAGGCCGAACAGCTGGGTACCGGGCATGCGATGCAACAAGCGGCGCCACATTTTTCTGATGATGAAGATGTGTTGATGCTGTACGGCGATGTGCCACTTATTTCCGGTGAAACGCTGCAACGCTTGTTAGCCGCTAAGCCGCAAGGTGGTATTGGTTTGCTGACCGTTAAGCTTGCGAATCCTACAGGCTATGGCCGCATCGTGCGCGAAAACGACAACGTTGTGGGCATTGTTGAACACAAAGATGCCACGGCAGAGCAGCATAAAATCAATGAAATCAACACCGGCATTCTGGTTGCTAGCGGTCGCGATCTAAAGCGTTGGTTAGGCAAACTCAACAACAATAACGCGCAGGGTGAATATTACATCACTGACATCATCGCGTTAGCGCATCAGGAAGGTCACCGTATCGAAGCGGTTCATCCTGACCGTTTGAGTGAGGTTGAGGGCGTTAATAACCGTCTGCAACTGTCAGCATTAGAGCGTGAATATCAATCTGAACAGGCGCAGAAGTTGCTGCTAGCTGGCGTGATGCTGCTTGATCCTGCTCGTTTCGATCTGCGCGGTGAACTGATCCATGGTCGCGATATCTCCATTGATACTAACGTGATTATCGAAGGCACCGTTAAGCTAGGTGATCGCGTGCGCATCGGCACTGGCTGTGTGCTGAAAGACTGCGTTATCGGCGATGATTGCGAAATTAGCCCTTATACCGTGATTGAAAACTCTACTTTAGCGACGGAATGTACCGTGGGGCCATTTGCTCGCCTGCGTCCAGGTGCGGATTTGGCTGAAAAAGCGCATGTTGGCAACTTCGTTGAGATGAAGAAAGCGCGCTTGGGCAAAGGCTCCAAAGCGGGACACCTTTCCTATTTAGGCGATGCGGAGATTGGCGACAACGTGAACATTGGTGCGGGTACGATCACCTGTAACTACGATGGCGCCAATAAATTCAAGACCATTATCGGTGACGATGTGTTTGTGGGGTCTGATACTCAGCTGGTGGCCCCAGTCACCATTGGCAACGGTGTCACTATTGCTGCGGGCACCACCGTAACGAAAAACGTGGCGGAAAAAGAGCTGGTTTTAAGCCGCGTTAAGCAAACGCATATCCAAGGCTGGAAGCGCCCAGTAAAGAAATAGCTGCTAAATAAGATAGGTTATCCCCGTTAAATCCGGTTGATGATTACATCGGTAATCTATTTTGCACTGTGCCTTGTTTATCAAGGCACAGAACAAAATAAGCAGTAAACAATAATATCCCCATAGGGGAATCGCCCCAATCTCTACAGGCTCGGGGCACCAAATCAGATCGTACGGACATCGACAGAACAGCTAATGAAAGGCTGTTCTTGTTATAGGAATCAAACACTATGTGTGGAATTGTTGGCGCAGTTGCGCAGCGTGATATTGCAGAAATCCTGTTAGAAGGTCTGCGTCGTTTAGAATACCGTGGTTATGATTCTGCGGGTCTGGCGGTTGTTGATCATCAGGGGCATATGCAGCGTATCCGCCGCGTCGGAAAGGTACAGGCTCTCAGTGATGCCGTAGCGGAAAGCCCAATGACCGGTGGAACCGGTATTGCGCATACTCGCTGGGCAACACACGGTGAACCCACTGAACATAATGCGCACCCGCATATTTCTGAACATATTGCCGTGGTACACAACGGTATTATCGAAAACTACGAATCTCTTCGTGCGTTGCTGATTGAGCGTGGCTATCACTTTACGTCTGAAACTGACACCGAAGTGATCGCGCATCTCACCCATTGGGAGCAGCAACAGGCAGGTGGTTCGCTATTAGAAGTTGTTCAACGCGTTATTCCACAGCTGCGCGGTGCTTACGGTACCGTCGTGATGGATGCTCGTCATCCCGATGTACTGGTCACCGCTCGCTCTGGTAGCCCGCTGGTGATTGGTTGCGGGATGGGCGAAAACTTTATTGCCTCCGATCAGCTGGCACTGTTGCCTGTGACCCGCCGTTTTATCTTCTTGGAAGAGGGTGATATTGCTGAAGTGACCCGCCGCACGGTGAAGATCTTTGATAAAGAAGGCAATGCCGTTGAACGCACAGAAATTGAATCCAACGTGCAATATGACGCGGGTGACAAAGGCGCATATCGCCACTACATGCAAAAAGAGATCTACGAACAGCCGCTAGCCATCAAAAATACCCTTGAAGGGCGTTTTAGCCACGGCAAAGTGGATCTGGGTGAACTTGGTGAGAAAGCCGATACGCTGCTGGCGAAGGTTGAGCACATCCAAATTATCGCCTGTGGGACTTCATACCACTCGGGTATGGTGGCGCGCTATTGGTTTGAATCTCTGGCCGGTGTACCTTGTGACGTGGAGATTGCTTCTGAATTCCGCTATCGCAAGTCTGCGGTACGCAAAAACAGCCTGATCATTACGTTATCTCAGTCGGGTGAAACGGCGGATACGTTAGCGGCTTTACGTTTGTCCAAAGAGATTGGCTATTTAGGCTCGTTGGCTATCTGTAACGTAGCCAGTTCGTCGCTGGTGCGTGAATCTGATTTGGCTCTGATGACCAAAGCGGGAACAGAAATCGGTGTTGCGTCAACCAAAGCGTTTACCACTCAGTTAACCGTTTTGCTGATGCTGGTGGCGCGTATTGGCCGCCTGCATGCGATGCCTGAACAGGTTGAGCACGATATCGTTCACGCCCTTCAAGCACTGCCTGCGCGTATTGAACAGATGTTATCAATGGATCAGGGCATTGAAGAACTGGCCGAAGATTTCATGGATAAGCAGCATGCCCTATTCCTCGGTCGTGGCGATCAGTATCCCATCGCAATGGAAGGGGCTCTGAAGCTTAAAGAGATCTCCTATATTCATGCAGAAGCCTATGCGGCTGGTGAACTCAAACACGGGCCACTGGCGCTGATTGATGCCGATATGCCGGTGGTTGTGATTGCGCCAAACAACGAACTGTTGGAAAAGTTGAAATCCAATATTGAAGAAGTTCGCGCGCGCGGCGGTTTGCTGTATGTCTTTGCCGATAAAGACGCTGGTTTCACCGATAGCGAAGGGATGCGCATTATTTCTCTGCCGCACGTAGAAGAGGTCATTGCACCGATCTTCTATACCGTTCCGCTTCAGCTGCTTTCGTATCATGTGGCGCTCATCAAAGGCACTGATGTCGATCAGCCACGAAATCTGGCTAAATCGGTAACCGTTGAGTAATCCCATCTCTAAGCCCCGTTCGCGGGGCTTTTTCATTTTTCTCCGCCAACAAACATTTCATTTGTAATAAAACTGTCATATTCCATACATTTTACTGTCATCAAACTGCCTTATTTTCCCTCCTGCACCATACTTAAACTTGATTGTTCACACTGATGCTGATGAATAACACTCCCTGTGGAGGGAATATGAAGCCGATGCGTTCCTTGGTTGTCACTAAAAAAATGGTTACCCATAAGACTGTTGCTGCCATTGTTGCTGCAACTTGCTCTCTGACTACAATGTCTGCATTCGCTGCGACCAGCTTGACCGGTGCCGGTGCGACTTTCCCCGCGCCTGTTTATGCTAAGTGGGCAGATACCTATCAGAAAGAAACCGGTAACAAAGTTAACTATCAAGGTATTGGTTCTTCCGGCGGCGTTAAGCAAATTATTGCAAACACCGTTGATTTCGGTGCATCTGATGCGCCTCTGACTGATGAAAAACTGGCCGCAGACGGTCTGTTCCAGTTCCCAACCGTTATCGGTGGAGTGGTGCTGGCGGTGAATATTCCGGGATTGAAATCTGGCGAACTGACGCTGGATGGCAAAACTCTGGGTGATATCTATCTGGGCAACATCAAAAAATGGAATGATCCAGCGATCACCAAATTAAACCCAGGTTTAAAACTACCAGATACTAATATTGCCGTGGTTCGCCGCGCTGATGGCTCTGGCACTTCTTACGTCTTCACCAACTATCTGGCGAAAGTAAACGCAGATTGGAAATCTAAAGTTGGTGCAGGTTCTACCGTTAACTGGCCAACCGGTTTGGGCGGCAAAGGTAACGACGGCGTTGCTGCGTTCATCCAGCGTCTGCCAGGTTCTATTGGCTACGTTGAGTACGCTTACGTTAAGCAAAGCAAGCTGGCTTATACCAAGCTGATTTCTGCGGATGGCGACGCTGTTCTGCCAACGGAAGAGAGCTTTAGCAACGCGGCTAAAGGCGCTGACTGGAGTAAATCCTTCGCCCAAGACCTGACCAACCAGAAAGGCGCTAATGCATGGCCTATCAGCTCCACCACCTTCATTCTGGTGCATAAAGATCAGCAGAAACCAGAGCAGGGCGCTGCGGTACTGAAATTCTTCGACTGGGCCTATAAAAATGGCGGCAAAGAAGCGAGCGCCTTGGACTATGCACCGTTGCCTAACGCTGTCGTTGAGCAAATCCGTGCAGCATGGAAGACCAACGTAAAAGACAGTTCAGGTAAAGCGCTGTACTAATGTTTCATCCGCTTCCAGAGCCGATGCTTTGGAAGCGGAACTCTAGTTTAAGAAGAGAATCACATGGCTGATCATCCGTTATCTAAGCCTTCATTGCCCAAGAAAGAATCAAAAATAAGACCACCGAGCAAAAACGGTGACGTTATCTTTGGTGCTCTAGTCAAACTAGCAGCGCTGATTACCCTATTGTTGCTGGGCGGCATCATTGTTTCGCTGTTTATCGCGTCGCTGCCGAGCATTCAGAAGTTTGGCTTCGCTTTCCTGTGGTCCAAAGAGTGGGACGCACCGGCGGAGCAGTTTGGTGCGTTGGTGCCGATTTACGGCACGATCGTCACCTCTATCATCGCCTTGGTGATAGCCGTTCCGGTGAGCTTTGGGATTGCGTTGTTCCTGACCGAACTCGCGCCAAACTGGCTGCGCCGTCCGCTGGGTGTTGCGATTGAGCTATTGGCCGCTATTCCGAGCATTGTTTATGGCATGTGGGGCCTGTTTGTTTTTGCTCCGCTGTTTGCCGAATATTTCCAAACCCCGGTGGGTGATGTGCTTTCCGGTATTCCGATTGTGGGTGACCTCTTTGCTGGCCCTGCGTTTGGTATCGGTATTTTGGCTGCCGGTGTGATTCTTGCCATCATGATCATTCCTTATATTGCCGCCGTAATGCGTGACGTTTTTGAGCAAACGCCGGTGATGATGAAAGAATCTGCCTACGGCATTGGCTGTACGACGTGGGAAGTGATGAGCCGCATTGTTCTTCCGTTCACCAAAAATGGGGTGATCGGCGGCATCATGCTGGGGTTAGGGCGCGCGCTGGGCGAAACCATGGCGGTGACTTTCGTCATTGGTAATACCTACCAGCTCGACAGCGCTTCGCTGTTTATGCCAGGGAACAGCATTACTTCTGCGTTGGCGAATGAATTTGCTGAGGCCGAGTCAGGTCTGCATACGGCGGCGCTGATGGAGTTAGGTCTGATCCTGTTTGTTATCACGTTCATTGTGTTGGCGTTGTCCAAGCTGATGATTTTACGTCTTGATAAGAATGAGGGACGTTAAGATGGCGATGATTGATACGAATGACGCACAGGCTTTAGCCAGTTCACGCCGAAAAATGCAGGCGTGGCGTCGTCAGAAAAACCGCATTGCGCTGTTTTTGTCTATGGTCACGATGGCCTTTGGGCTGTTCTGGCTGGTGTGGATTTTATTTTCGACGATCACGAAAGGCGTTGATGGCATGTCTATCGCGCTGTTCACCGAAATGACGCCTCCTCCAAACAGTGAATGTGGCGGTTTGGCTAACGCCATTGCCGGTTCTGGCTTGCTCATTCTATGGGCGACGGTGATTGGTACTCCGCTCGGAATTATGGCCGGTATCTATTTAGCTGAGTATGGTCGCAAAGGATGGTTGGCGAATTTTATCCGCTTTATTAATGACATCTTGCTCTCTGCGCCGTCTATTGTGGTTGGGCTGTTTGTTTACACCATCGTGGTTGCCAAGATGCAGCACTTCTCCGGCTGGGCGGGAGTGATTGCGCTGGCGCTGTTGCAGATCCCTATCGTTATTCGTACTACTGAAAATATGCTGAAACTGGTGCCCGATAGCCTGCGTGAAGCGGCCTATGCGCTGGGAACACCAAAATGGAAGATGATTTCTGCTATCACGTTGAAAGCATCGGTGTCCGGCATCATAACCGGCGTGCTGTTAGCGATTGCGCGTATTGCCGGTGAAACCGCACCGCTGCTGTTTACATCGCTCTCCAACCAGTTTTGGAGCACCGATATGTCGCAGCCGATTGCCAACCTTCCGGTCACCATATTTAAGTTTGCAATGAGCCCGTTTGCCGAGTGGCAAGAGCTGGCTTGGGCTGGGGTATTACTGATTACCCTATGTGTTCTGCTGCTGAACATTCTGGCGCGCGTCGTTTTTGCTCAGAAGAAGCGCTAACAAAAAGCATTAATTATTGCAGGCGTTGCTTATCGGTAAGAAAAGCAGCGTCGTGAAAAAGAGAGATTAGAGATGAGTATTGTTACAGACACGACCAACAGCAAAATCCAGGTTCGCGATCTTAACTTCTACTACGGCAAGTTCCATGCGCTGAAGAATATTTCGCTGGATATCGAAAAGAACAAGGTGACGGCGTTTATCGGCCCGTCAGGCTGCGGTAAATCTACATTGCTGCGCACCTTTAACAAAATGTTCCAGCTCTATCCTGAGCAGCGCGCAGAGGGTGAAATCCTGCTTGATGGACACAATATTCTGACTGATAACTCAGATATCGCCCTGCTGCGTGCCAAAGTAGGCATGGTATTCCAAAAGCCAACGCCTTTCCCGATGTCAATTTACGATAACATCGCCTTTGGCGTGCGTTTGTTTGAAAAGCTGTCGCGTGCCGAGATGGATGAGCGCGTCCAGTGGGCATTAACCAAAGCGGCGCTGTGGAACGAATCAAAAGATAAACTTCATCAGAGCGGCTACAGCCTGTCTGGTGGACAGCAGCAGCGTTTGTGTATTGCGCGTGGAATTGCTATTCGCCCTGAAGTGTTATTGCTCGATGAGCCTTGCTCAGCGCTGGACCCGATTTCCACCAGCAAGATTGAAGAGCTGATCACCGAACTGAAAGAAGACTACACGGTGGTGATCGTAACGCATAACATGCAGCAGGCTGCCCGTTGTTCAGACCATACCGCGTTTATGTATCTGGGCGAACTGATTGAATTTAGCGATACTGACACCCTGTTTACCTCTCCGGCGCAGAAGCAAACGGAAGATTACATCACTGGCCGTTACGGCTGATTACGGGACTTATCATGGATAATTTAAACCTAAACAAACATATTTCCGGTCAGTTTAACGCCGAGCTGGAGCACATCCGCACTCAGGTGATGACCATGGGTGGGATGGTTGAACAGCAGCTTTCAGATGCGATTACCGCTATGCACAACCAAGACGGTGAGCTGGCAAAACGCGTTATTGAAGGCGATAAAAAAGTTAACATGATGGAAGTGGCGATTGATGAGGCCTGCGTGAAGATCATCGCTAAGCGTCAGCCCACCGCCAGTGATTTACGTTTGGTCATGGCGATCATCAAAACGATCTCCGAACTGGAGCGTATTGGTGATGTAGCCGATAAAATTTGCCGTACGGCGTTAGAGAAGTTCTCGCATCAGCATCAACCGCTGTTGGTTAGCCTAGAATCTCTGGGTCGCCACACCGTACAGATGCTGCATGACGTGCTGGATGCATTCGCCCGCATGGATCTGGACGAAGCGGTGCGTATTTATCGTGAAGATAAAAAGGTCGATCAGGAATATGAAGGCATTGTTCGCCAGCTGATGACCTACATGATGGAAGACACGCGCACCATTCCAAGCGTTCTCACCGCGCTGTTCTGTGCGCGTTCCATTGAGCGTATTGGCGACCGCTGCCAGAATATCTGTGAGTTTATTTTCTACTTCGTTAAAGGGCAGGATTTCCGTCACCTTGGCGGTGATGAGTTGGATCAGCTGTTGGCGAAGGATGGGAATAAGCCGACTTGATGTAAGGTGGGGTCGAACTGCTGTGTAAGGTTTCGTTCGCCTGTTTATGCCGAAGTGTCGGGTTACGTCCGCTTTGAAGCGTTGCATTGATATGTAATGTCAGCGTTCGCGTCCGTGTCGGAGGGCTCAATCGCCGCCCTCCGACGCCTCGGCTTGGCACCACCTCGACAGCCCGCTGCGCGGGTGCCCTCATTTCATCATTTCGGTTTTAACGGAACGAACGGCAATCGCCATCCTGGCTCCTCCGTTCTTTCGGCGACATCCCTGTCGCCGAATCCTAACCTACATGATTCACTCGGCTGCTCGGTAACGTGCCGGAAAAGGTCAATGTCAAAACCAAGTCTTCACTAATTGAAAAAACAAAAAGACAAAAACTTCTTTTGTCTTTTACGTGTTAGATGAAATGCATTTTAGAGCCGCCAGCAGGGATGCTGGTGGCAGGTCGAGGGCGTACAGGATGTACGCTCCGAGACCGGTCGGGCAAACGGCGCGGTAAAAAGCGCGCGCGTTGAGAGTCCCCGCGTAACGGGACTCTCATCGGACGCCGACGCCAGTGGCTTCATGGAAGTACTCATGCTGACTGGCGGACGAAACCTTTCACTGTTCCATCATAGACGGCTTCTTAACCAGACTAAAACCTCACCCTCTTACAACAAATTCATCTATCCATATCCTCTAATAGTATTTCCAGTTCTATGTGGGTTAAGCGTAATTTAATCCTGTCGCTAAAAATAAAGCCGCAAAAACATACTTCTGGGCACAATACCTTTAGGAGCTTTTCCATGAAGCAACGCGTTCTCGTTCTGTCCTTGTTAGCCAGCCTTTCCGCTGTTTCTGGTTTGGCTCATGCCGATAAACTCGATGATATTCAAAAGGCTGGCGTTGTGCGTATCGCCGTTTTTGATAGCAATCCGCCGTTTGGTTATGTCGATCCACAAACCAAAAAGCTGGTGGGTTATGACGTAGACGTTGCCGATGCCATCGGTAAAGCGTTGGGCGTGAAAGTTGAACTGCGTGCTACCAACCCTGCTAACCGAATTCCACTATTAGCGTCTAAAAAAGTCGATTTGATCGCAGCGAACTTCACCATTACGCCAGAGCGCGCCAAAGAGGTGAATTTCAGCGTGCCGTATTTCCGTACGGGACAAAAATTCATTGCCCACAAAGGCGTGCTGAAAGAGCCTGACGATATCGCCAAGCTGCGTATCGGCGCTGATAAAGGCACCGTGCAGGAAATTACGCTACGCGATAAATATCCAACCGCTAAAGTGATCTCCTACGATGACACGCCGCTGGCGTTTGCCGCACTGAGAAACGGCAACGTTCAGGCGATTACCCAAGACGATGCCAAACTGGTCGGGCTGTTAGCCAACGTGCCGGAAGCAGCAAAAGCTGATTTTGAAATCTCACCTTTCAGCATCACCAAAGAGTATCAAGGCATTGGTTTGCCAAAAGGCGAAGATCGTCTGACGACTAAAGTGAATACCGTGTTGGAAGGTCTGGAGAAAGATGGTCAGGCTGAGAAAATTTACGATCGCTGGTTTGGCCCAGAAACAAAATCTGCCCAGCCACGTGGTGATTTTAAAATTGGCCCTGTTGATATCAGCAAGTCCTAATCCATTCTGAATAAGTGCGGCCGCGCTGCTGTGTCTAGGCGTGGTCGCATTTCCCGTATGACTTGGAATAGCTGTTATCGAGGCAGCTATTCCAAGTGGTTTGGGAATATCGCGATCGGTGAGCATGATGAACGGACAATCTTTTTACGATGTAATTCTGGCACCGCAGTATCTGCATTGGCTGTGGTCTGGGTTTCTGATTACGCTGGCTATATCAGCGTGTACGGTCGTTCTTGCTACCTTGCTTGGCCTGATATTAGCGGCGTTGCGTGATAGTCCACAGCGTTGGCTGAGTTTGCCGGTTGTGGCCTACAGCTCGGTTTTCCGCAACACGCCGCTGCTGGTTCAGCTCTTTTTCTGGTACTTCGGTGCGGGACAGCTTCTACCGTCCGTTGTGATGCAGTGGCTAAATACGCCGCATGAATGGGTGATTGGTGGATGGACTCTCGCATGGCCGTCGTTTGAGTTTTTGGCCGGTTTAGTTGGCCTGACGCTGTATTCCGCAGCGTTTATTTCTGAAGAGATCCGCGCAGGAATTCGCGGTGTGGCAAGCGGGCAAAAACAGGCCTCGCAGGCGCTAGGACTTAGCCTTTGGCAGAGCATGCGTTATGTCGTACTGCCGCAGGCGGTAAAGATTGCTATGCCGCCGCTATTAGGGCAGTACATGAATATCATCAAGAACTCTTCGTTAACCATGGCTATCGGTGTGGCGGAGCTTTCGTATGCTTCACGGCAGGTTGAGACCGAAACGCTAAAAACATTCCAAGCGTTTGGCGTTGCGACCCTACTGTACGTATTAATTATTGCGCTGATGGAAGGTTGGGGCATGTGGTACCAGCAGCGTCGTCGGATGCAGGAGCGCTATTAGAATGGATTTCACCGTTATTCACGATAACCTCAGCTATCTGCTGTGGGGGCAATTTCCCGATGGCCCCTTAGGCGGTGCCGCGTTAACGCTGGTAATGAGCCTGATTGCCGGGCTGATTTCTGCCGTGTTGGGCACGCTGCTGGGGATTTGCTTGGCGATGTCGCGGGGTTGGCTGGGTGCTGCCTTAGCAACGGTGCTGGGTTTTTTCCGCGCTATTCCGGTTATCATGCTGATCTTCTGGACTTACTTCCTTCTCCCGATCGTCTTTGGCGTTGATATCCCCGAGATCACCACGGTGGTTTGCGCGCTAGCATTGATCGCCTCAGCCTATCTGGCTCATGCCGTTGCGGCTGGGATACACGCTGTAGGGCGTGGACAATGGCAGGCTGGGCTTTCTCTGGGGTTAAATCGCTGGCAGGTTTTGGGCAATGTGGTGTTGCCTCAGGCACTGCGCATGATGGTGCCATCATTTATCAATCAATGGATTTCATTAATTAAGGATACTTCGCTGGCGTATATCGTGGGCGTGAGCGAGTTGACGTTCCTCGCCACGCAGGTTAATAACCGCAGCATGGTGTATCCGATGGAAGTGTTTATGTTTGTGGCAGGTGTCTATTTTGTAATGTGCCTTGCGTTAGATGTGGCAGCAAACCAGCTAAGTCGGCGTTTTACGTCGCAAAATATCGTAGTAAAACGCCGCTGGTGGCAGTTGAAGCCTGCGTTACCGGCAAGCTAAAACTATTTGGTCAGCGACCAACCACGCTCACGCCATAGCTCTGGTAGCAGGCTGAGATCGTCAAAAGAGGTCACCAGTGGATGCTCAATGACCGGATTGTGCGCGTCGCCGCAGTAGTAGAACACCGGAATACCGGCGGCAATACCCGATTGCACGCCTGATGGTGAATCATCCACTAAAATACACTCTTTAATATCGACGCCCATCTCTTTGGCTGCGTGGAACATCAGGTCAGGGTCGGGCTTCCAGCTCTGAATATCGTAGCCGCTGTAGAGTCGGTCACCAAAATAGTCCAGCATTCCCGTTGAGCCCAATGAGTTCTGCATTTTGCTGACCGGTCCATTGGACGTGGTGCACATCGGCACTGTTATCTGTGACAGCAACGATTCTGCATGGGGAATCGGCTTCAACTCAGTGGTAAAGAGGCGAGCGACTTCGTCGCGGTAAATTTGCTCCATTTCATCACGATCGGACTCGAAAGCATGTTCTTGTTTGATGCGCTCGATGATCTCGTAGAGCTTAACGCCTTTGAATTCCTTGAAAACGCGATCCAATGACAGATGTACACCGTAATGGGCGAACATATGAACGTAAGCTTTGCTGCACAGATATTCGCTATCAACCAGCGTGCCGTCACAGTCGAAGAAAATACAATTAATAGATGTCATTGGGCTTCCTTGTTTTTCATGGCAAGCGGCAGCCTAGCGCTGCCGTCGTCAGAGATAAACCAGTGCCCAGTTTAATCGCTTAAGACAGAAAAGCGAGTCTCAGTAAATGCGAAGCGATCGACGTCAAACAACCCTAAGCTGGTTAATTTCAGTGAAGGAATGACCGGCAAAGATAAAAACGCCATCTGAATAAACGGCTCATTTAGCGTCACGCCACAGCGGCGGCAGGCATTTTTCAGATGGGTGATATCGTCAGCGATCTCTGCTGCCGGTTTGTCACTCATCAAGCCTGCAATAGGCAGCGAAAGGTGACTTTTTACCTCGCCCTCATCGGCGACGCATAAGCCGCCACCTTGTGAAATCAACTGGTTAACGGCGATAGCCATATCGCGCGCATGATGACCGATCACCACGATGTTGTGGCTATCATGGCTTACGGTTGCCGCCATGGCTCCGCGTTTAAGGCCAAAGTTTTGTAGCAAACCTAAGGCGGGCGGTTTTTGATGACCGTAGCGTTCCATGACCGCAATTTTGCAGACATCATCGTGATCGAAACGCTCGCCCTGCCAAATAACGGGAAGCTCGCAGGTAATCAGTTCATTTGGGATCACCTGTATTGCCCGATAGCGTTCCCCGCTTTCCAATGGAAGCGTAAGCGCAGATTCATCAACCGGCGTGCGTTGAATTGTATTTTGTGTTGGTGGCTGAGTTTGCTGATAACGCTGTTCGATCGTGGCGGTGAGTTGTTGGGCATCAACCCGTTTTCCTCCAGCAATCACCTGCTGAATTTCAACCTGCTGCACATCATTGAGTAAAACGATATCCGCTCTTTTGCCTGGAGCAATAAGCCCCAGACGTTTTAAGCCGAAATGCCGTGCCGGAGACCAGCTTGCGACGCGGTAGGCAACATGAGCCGGTATGTTGTGCTGATTGATTAGGCGATGAATGAGGGCGTTGATATGGCCTTCATGCGCAATCTCCCACGGGTTGCGATCGTCAGTACAGAGCATGCATTGTGGGCTACTAAATTCAGTAATCAGCGGCGCTAGCGTATCTAGATTGCGTGCAGCGGAGCCCTCTCGCATCATGAGCGCCATCCCCAGAGACAGTTTTTCGCGCCCTTCTTGTAGCATGAGTGTTTCGTGGCAGTTTTCTACGCCAGCCGCCAGATACCCGTTAAGGTCTTTGCCGCTTAACATGGGGCTGTGGCCATCAAGGGTTAAATGGCGAAAGGCATCCAGCTTGTCCATGATGTCGCTGTCCCCAGCAATCACGCCGGGAAAGTTCATCATTTCTGCCAGCCCAAGGACATGCGAGTGATCGCGGTATTTCAGCATTTCATCTAAGGGAAACTCGGCTCCGTTGATGTCGCTACCGGCCAGCGCGGGCACGCATGAGCTAATTTGCACGAACTGATTTTGTTGCGCCTGCTCCGCACAGCGCAAAAACCATTCCAACCCTTGTTTACCCATCACGTTCACAATCTCGTGCGGGTCGCAGACGATGCTGGTCACACCCAATGGTAACGTTGCGCTTTCAAACGTTATTGGCGTCATCATGCTAGATTCAATATGCAGGTGGGAATCAATAAATCCCGGTACTGCAATAGCATTATTGGCGTCAATTCTGCGATGAGCTACAGCACCGGCATAGGCAGGACCGATGCCCGCAATATTTGCACCACAAATGACAATAGGACCCAGCAGTTCGCCACCGTTTATCAGATCGAGGATACGAACATTGTCAATAATGCAGTCAGCGGCCTCATCGCCGCGTGAAACGGCCAGAAGGCGGATCATTTCTTCACGCGAAAGCGATTGCGTATGCTTATTATTTATCCCTTCCATGTTAATTCACGTTCCTTGAAATTGTTTTTATCATATTGATATTAATATTTTTTTATCTATATAAACGCATTATATGAGAGCCTAAATAGGTCTACGTGACACCGCTCACTAAAATGACGAGTAAAAAAACATCTAGAAATCTGTGTGACGGGGATCATTATTTAGCGCTTTTGGTATAGGATACTCTCCCAAAGCCAATATCCATCCGGATTTAATAGAATGAATAATTCAACTTCAAACTCTGCTCAAGGGCAGGGGCTGTTTGAGCGTGTCTTCAAATTGCAGGAGCATGGCACCACCGCAAGGACTGAGGTGATCGCCGGTATCACCACGTTTTTGACCATGGTGTATATCGTTTTCGTCAACCCGCAAATCCTCGGCGCTGCAGGTATGGATACACAGGCTGTATTCGTTACCACCTGTCTGATCGCTGCTTTCGGTAGTATTTTCATGGGGCTGCTGGCTAACTTACCGGTCGCGCTGGCTCCTGCTATGGGGCTGAATGCCTTCTTTGCCTTTGTTGTTGTTGGCGCTATGGGGCTGACATGGCAGGTTGGTATGGGCGCTATTTTCTGGGGTGCCGTTGGCCTATTGTTGCTGACCATCTTCCGCATCCGTTACTGGATGATTGCGAATATCCCGATGAGCCTGCGCGTGGGTATCACCAGCGGTATTGGTTTGTTTATCGCGATGATGGGTCTGAAAAATGCCGGAATCGTTGTGCCAAACAAAGATACGTTGGTTGCGGTTGGAAACCTGACCTCGCATAGCGTTCTGCTGGGCGCTTTGGGTTTCTTTATCATCGCGATTTTGTCCTCTCGTAGCTTCCATGCCGCCGTATTGGTTTCCATCGTGGTGACCACGCTTATCGGCTGGGCGCTGGGTGATGTGCAGTATTCCGGTTTGTTCTCCATGCCGCCGAATATTACCAGCGTCGTGGGTCAGGTTGATTTATCTGGCGCGTTAAATATTGGTCTGGCGGGCGTGATTTTCTCCTTCATGCTGGTAAACCTGTTCGACTCTTCTGGCACATTGATTGGTGTAACTGATAAAGCTGGGCTGGCGGATAAGAGCGGTAAATTCCCACGCATGAAACAGGCGCTGTATGTCGATAGCATCAGCTCTGTTGTTGGTTCTTTCATTGGTACGTCTTCGGTGACGGCCTATATCGAGAGTACCTCAGGTGTTTCCGTGGGGGGCCGTACAGGCTTAACTGCGGTAGTCGTCGGCATTCTGTTCCTGCTGGTGATTTTCCTTTCGCCGCTGGCGGGAATGGTTCCTGCTTATGCTGCGGCAGGCGCGCTGATTTATGTGGGCGTATTGATGACGTCTAGCCTGTCTCGCGTGAAGTGGGATGATTTGACTGAAGCTGTACCGGCGTTTATCACTGCGGTCATGATGCCGTTTAGCTTCTCGATCACGGAAGGTATCGCGCTTGGCTTTATCTCTTATTGCATCATGAAGTTAGGCACCGGCCGCTGGCGTGAAATTAGCCCATGCGTGGTGATTGTGGCGCTGCTGTTTGTGCTGAAGATTGTATTTGTTGATGCGCATTAATCGCGCTTGAAGTAAGCCCCTCAGAAGATCCCGTTTGCTGGGATTAGCCTCTCCCTGAGAAGAGAGAGGCTGGGAAGGGGCTTTTTAGTTCTGCTTACCCATTCACTTTTCTATCAATCACTTCTCTATCAACCGACGCGGCGCACATAATCTGCAAATGCAGATAGCTGTTTGCCTAAGAACTCAATGGTTGACGTATCCGTTAACGTGCCCTTCTGCTCATCCACTTTGCTCTGGATCACGCCACCCATAAACTCAGGTTTGTTCATCACCTGACAGTCTAAGAACACCAAAATCTGGCGCAGATGGTATTGGCAGCGCGCACCGCCAACTGGGCCCATTGAGCTGGTTTGGATCGCCACAGGCTTTCCAGCTAACGGCTGATTTGGCAGACGAGAGATCCAATCGATAGCGTTTTTCAGACCACCTGGAACAGAATAGTTATATTCAGGGGTGACGATGATAACGCCATCAGCCTGACGAATTTGCTCGGCAATCGCCTCAATTTGAGCAGGGAAGCCTTCATCCTGTTGGCGATCTGCGTCATAGAGAGGGATATCGCGAATGGATGGTAATGCTTCAATGGTTACGCCTTCAGGCGCTAAGCCCGGTAGCGCATTGGCGACGATCCCATTGTAGGAACCTTTACGTAGGCTACCGAGTAAAGTGACAATTTTCAGTGGTTTATCTGACATAAGTTCTCCATTTCTTGATGTAATATAACCGGATATGTAGAACTCATCTTAGATCAATAATCAATCATAGAGTAGATAAGTTGTTATCAGACTTATCATTTAAGCCGTTTGTATTGGCGTGTTGCTGGTAAAGCGCAAATAGGATGCGGACTCTTTTAACTCAGCCTGCTTCTCTGCGGTGATATTGACCAGCTGGTTTTCTTCTTGATCCATCAACCAATAATTAAGCTGTCCCAACGTGGGTGATTTACTGCATGCCCACGCGATCTCACCTTGTATCGCGCTAATGGTTTCGACCTGCGGTGTGACCGTTGAGCGCAGTTTTCCTGCGCCCGGTAAAAGGCGTAGCGTTTGCAAACCGCTGGTACCCAGCCCTGAGATCTTAAGAACCGATTCACGGATAGCCCAAAGCTGAGTTGTTGCTTCCAAGCGATCGGCTTGCCCATCGATCCAAATTTTTTCGCCGCTGGTAATATACTGTTGCTGAAGATGAATAAAGCCGCCCTGACGCGCTCGGATAATTTCGACGTCCATACCGACTTTCCCGTTGGTGCCAAGCATCAATGCGATGACGCTACCCGCGTACCCCAAGCTAAAGTCGGGAAGTGTTGGATCAACAAAGCACGGCCTTCCGCTGGGCGCAACGGCCAAGCGCGGTAATTTTTCATAGCCATAAAGCTGAAACATGAGCTCAGCAAGCAATGCTCGGCCATGCAAAAAACGTTCACGGCGTTTAGGCGAGTAGTGAAGCGAGGTGGTGATCAGATCGTCGGTGAGACGATGCACGTTTAAAGCTTGGTTGGATAGATACCACCAAGCAAAATGATTATCCATAGTCGCTCCCTGATTTACGGATGAATTGGTGGATATACCCGTGATATTTCAAGCTGCATTTTTATTGGCTGCGTGACTTGTCGCCTCAGTGCAGCTCGAATTATTTAGGGTATATACGTAACGTACTAACTATAGCGTAAGCTTTTTTTGCTCATGAGATTATTTATCTTCGTCGAATATTTAGTAACTCGATTTTGTATGAACTGTGCAACAGCGCACTGATTTCGCTGATAAATTTGACGCAGACTATGACCTTAAACGATTATATGTAGGTAAATATCAAGTAGAACAAGGGGTTGGAATGGTGATGCAAAAGAAGTCTTAAACGAGGGATTGGCCTGCTGGTTTTGCTGGCTCTGATTATCCTTTTACATAACAGCCCCCTAGCTGACGTGTTATCGCACGTTGAGTCGTTACAACAGTGGGTGAGTTCGCATGGCTGGTGGGGGGTTTTGGCTTATATTCTCTTGTTTGTTATCACTTCACTCTTCCTATTCCCAGGAAGCGTGTTAGTCATCGCCGGAGGTGTCGTTTTCGGGGTGTTTTACGGAACGATCATCTCATTATTTGCCGCTACTCTGGCTTCTTCGCTCTCATTTTTAGTCGCCAGATATTTAGGCCGTGCTTGGCTATTACACCGCTTTGGTGGAAATCAAAAATTTGAGCAGATTGAGCGAGGTATTCAGCGCTATGGCGTGGATTTTTTGATTTTTACCCGCTTGATTCCGCTTTTTCCCTACAATATTCAAAACTATGCCTATGGGTTAACGGCGATATCTTTTTGGCGCTACAGCGTCGTTTCCTGTTTAACCATTCTGCCGGGAACGTTCATATTCACGTTTATGGCCAGTGAACTGGCTGAAAATGGGATTACGCTAAATGTAACGCTAAAACTCGTCTTGTGCGGCCTGCTGTTGTTTGTTTTGACACAGATAACCCGTAGGGTTTTCAGTAAGCGGTTTGCGAAAAAATAAAACCCGCCAATGGCGGGTTTTTGAACAGAAGTGATCACTTACCAATGCAGAAACTAGAGAAAATGCGGCCCAGCAAATCATCTGAGGTGAACTCGCCGGTAATCTCACTAAGCGCCTGCTGAGCAAGACGCAGCTCTTCAGCAAGTAATTCACCTGCATAAGCACTTACAAGCTGTTCCTTGCCCTGTTCAAGGTGTTCTGCGGCGGTTTCAAGCGCCTGAAGGTGACGGCGACGAGCTAAGAAGCCACCTTCCATGTTGCTTGTAAAGCCCATGCTCTGCTTGAGATGGTCGCGCAGGACATCGATGCCTTCACCGGTTCGTGCAGAGAGCCTAATAAGTGAGTAACCATTTACTTCGCTGAGCCCCAGAGCTTCTCCGGTCATATCGGCTTTGTTGCGAACAACGGTGATTGGCAACGTTTTTGGCAAACGAGCCATAAACTCAGGCCAGATGCTGGCAGGTTCAATCGCGTCAGTTGTGGTGCCATCAACCATGAATAGTACGCGGTCGGCTTGTTCGATCTCATTCCATGCACGTTCGATACCGATGCGTTCAACTTCATCGCTGGCTTCGCGCAAGCCTGCGGTATCAATGATGTGTAGCGGCATGCCGTCAATATGAATGTGTTCACGTAGGACGTCACGCGTGGTACCCGCGATGTCGGTGACGATAGCAGCTTCGCGTCCCGCCAGTGCGTTTAGCAGGCTGGATTTACCGGCGTTCGGGCGGCCAGCGATCACCACCTTCATCCCTTCACGCAGCAAACTTCCCTGACGCGCTTCGGCACGCACGGCCTGCAGCTCTCCCATAACGCCGTTTAACTGCGCTTCAATTTTACCGTCTGAGAGAAAATCGATCTCTTCATCGGGGAAGTCGATAGCGGCTTCAACAAAGATACGCAGATGAGTTAGCGCTTCTACCAGCTGATTAACGCGATTGGAAAATGCGCCTTGAAGTGAATTTACCGCCGAGCGGGCAGCCTGTTCGGAGCTAGCATCGATGAGGTCGGCAATGGCTTCGGCCTGCGCTAAATCGAGTTTGTCATTGAGAAATGCGCGCTCAGAGAACTCTCCCGGGCGGGCAATGCGAACTTCTGGCATCTGTAGAATGCGTTTTAGTAGCAGATCGAGGATAACGGGGCCACCATGGCCTTGCAGTTCAAGAACGTCTTCACCGGTGAAAGAGTTTGGCCCGGGGAAGTACAACGCGATCCCCTGATCCAGCACGCTGCCATCGGTATCTTTAAACGGTAGATAATCTGCATAGCGTGGCTTAGGTAATTTACCCAGCAATGCCATAGCGACTTCTTTAGCCTGACGTCCTGATACGCGCAGAATGCCTACGCCGCCGCGTCCCGGAGGGGTTGCTTGGGCAACGATGGTGTCGGATTGGCTCATAGTCATACTCTCTCGTTACTAAATTGAAATACGTACCCACCATAGACCTTCATGCTGAGACGACGATAGGTCAATGAGGTCATAAAACAGGGCATAAAAAAAGGCGGTCAATTGACCGCCTTACTCAACTCATATCATCGCGTGGATTATGATTTTTTCTTGTCGCGGCTGTGTAGGCCACGTTTCTCAAGACCACGGTAGATCAGCTGTTGCTGGAGGATGGTCACCAGGTTGCTGACGATATAGTACAGCACCAGACCTGATGGGAACCACAAGAAGAACACCGTGAAGATGACCGGCATAAAGGTCATGATCTTCTGCTGCATCGGGTCAGTTACTGTGGTTGGCGACATCTTCTGAATGAAGAACATCGTGATACCCATCAGAATTGGCAAGATGTAGTACGGGTCTTGTGCGGCTAAGTCATGGATCCACAGTGCGAACGGCGCTTGACGCAGTTCCACCGAGCCCATCAGCATGTAATACAGTGCCAGGAAGATAGGCATCTGAATCACTAGTGGGAGACAACCACCCAGCGGGTTAACTTTCTCTGACTTGTACAGCGCCATCATTTCTTGGCTCATGCGCTGTTTGTCGTCACCAATACGCTCACGCATTGCGGCCAGTTTCGGCTGCAGCATGCGCATTTTCGCCATGGAGGTGTACTGCGCTTTAGTCAGCGGGTACATGATGCCACGAACGATGAAGGTGATAACGATAATCGAGAAGCCCCAGTTACCGATAAAGCTGTGGATGAACTGCAGTAGCTTAAACAGTGGCTGAGAAATGAACCACAACCATCCGTAGTCTACGGTCAAGTCCAAGTGTGGTGCCACGGCAGCCATATCACTCTGGATTTCAGGACCAACCCACAGGGTTGCGTTCAAGTTTTTCTCAGTACCCGGAGCAACAACGACAGGCTCGGCTTTAAAGCCAATCGTCGATAGTCCGTTACCCAGATTAGCGGTATAGAACTGGTTAGTACCGTTTGTCTCTGGGATCCATGCGGTTGCAAAGTACTGCTGCAACATGGCAACCCAACCGCCTTTAGTGGTGATATTCAGCGGGTCTTTATCAAACGCGTACTTCTGATATTTATCATCGCTTGAAGAGTATGCCGCACCACGGAAGGTGTGCAGAGCAAAGTTGCTGCTGCCTGTATCTTTGTGTTTTGGCAGGTCAATAGACTGCTTCAACTGACCGAACAGAGTCAGATCCAACGGCTGTGCGCTGGCGTTCTTAACTTTGTAGTCCACGCCAATGGCGTAGTCACCGCGTTTAAGAACGAAGGTCTTGGTATAGACCACGCCGTCTTTCGCCGTGTACGTCAAAGGAATACGCAGCTCGTCCTGACCATTGACCAGTTCGAAGCTGGTTTGATCGGCGGCGTACAGAGGACGGTCACCGTTAGCTGGATTGTCTGGACCATTTTTACCTGTCAGGCCGCTTTGAGCCTGATAGATGAAGTTTGGTGTAGTTTCTAACAGCTGGAAAGGCTGGTCAGAACCTAAAGTAGCTGGATACGCCAACAGGTTAGCCTGTTCGATATCACCACCACGGGTGTTAATGGTCAAAGACAGCACATCAGTCTTAACCGTAATCAGTTTACCCTGGCCACTTTCTGGCACAGCCTGGCTAGATGCATCGGCTGTCGTGGTGTTCGCGGTCTGTCCTGCGGTCTGAGCGGTTGGCTGCGGATTGTTATCCGTTTGCCATGCTTGCCAGATCATGAAAGACACGAACAGCAGAGCGATGAGGAGTAGATTGCGTTGCGAATCCATCTTAATGTTCTCTGTTATCGTCAGTTTTCGGCGGCACGGGATCATCACCACCTGGGTTCAATGGGTGGCATTTTAATACGCGTTTCAGTGTCAACCAACTGCCTTTTATCATCCCAAACCTGCTCAATGCCTCAATTCCGTACTGTGAGCAGGTTGGTCTGAAACGACAATGCGGTCCGAGCAGCGGACTAATGAAAAGCTGATACCCGCGTATCAGCTTTATTAGGATACGCGAGCTTGCCGACAATGACGACGCCATAACTTTTCCAAAATCTCTGTCAGCGCCCGATTATCGAGCTCCTGAACCCCTTTTTTAGCAATTACCACAAAATCCATGGCAGGCAGCGAATGTTGGCTTAAACGGAAGCTCTCACGCGTTAGACGTTTGATCCGGTTACGCTCATGCGCACGCTTGACATATTTTTTGGCGACTGTAAGACCGATGCGGGGATGCCCCAGCGTGTTCATACGGCCGAGTATGGTAATTTGAGGAGTGCCGGCTCGTTGCGGTTGCTGGAAGACGAAATTGAAATGATTGGGAGTTAACAAACGTAACTCCCTAGGAAATGCTAGCTTAACCACAGAGGGTTAGCTTTATTACTTAGAAACGGTCAGACGAGTACGGCCTTTCGCACGACGGCGGGCCAGAACCAGACGACCATTTTTGGTTGCCATACGAGCACGGAAACCGTGTGAACGGTTACGTTTCAATACGGACGGTTGGAAAGTGCGTTTCATAGCGATTTCTACCTAAACTTAAATAATTACTGATCAGTAAACGCGTTTGGCTACTCGGCGTGAGAACGACCGACGCCTCAATCGCATATATAAAGAGGCGGGATTGTAATAATTGTACAGTCCTGAGTCAATTCTCATCGCAAGATAGCTCAACCGAATTTCACTAACGTGAGCCTCAATCACCGTCGCATCCCTAAATAGTCCCTAAGAGATACATAGGTTTGAGGCCTGTAAAAGTGACGAAAAAAAATCACTAAACAGAACTCAGGCGCAACGCGTGGGTGGGAAATTATACGGACTCCCTATCAAAGCGCAAGGATCTAACCAAGATCCTTCTGGATAAAGTGTAGATCCGTGATGATTTTATCACCCGCAAAATCTGAAAATAGTGGATCTGTGGGCTGTTTAACGCTGGACAAATCGCTTAAAAGCTTAAACTCCCTTTCTGAATGTTGCCTGTGGATAAAAACGATCTAATCTGTGCAGAAGGGGAGGATCTTCTGTGCGATTTAGGCTATGATCCGCCATTCCGATTGCGATCCAGATCTCTGGTGCATTGGAGATAATGAAATTTAATACATCGCATTTAAAAGCGATTCGTATGTGATGGTTTGCTTGTGGGTAACCTGTTTATGATCTTTTCATTTATTAAGATCTCAGCATCTTTTGTGCGGAACAGTGCCTTGACGAGGTTCAAACGATCACGTGCGTCAAAAAAAGTCAGTCTAAGTATCCTATTCATTTCTTTTTGATCTTGTTCGA